>OZ255847.1:0-4800000 GCA_965277855.1 Bryobacteraceae bacterium | reverse complement strand
GAGGCGGCGATTGACTTTGTCTCTTCGCAAAGCGTCGTGAGGCAGCGAACGCACCGCAGTGATTTTAACGGTCTGATCGGCTCGGTGAGGTTGAACGGCTCGCGTTGGTCTTTAGCGATTCGAGAGCCATGGAGATTAGGTGTTGCGTTTCATGTTGGAAACTCTCCTCTTTACTGGGATCAGCAGCGGACAGAGCTTTCTGATAGCTTTGGTCAGCCAGGTATAGCCACCCGCGAGTTGTAATTTCTACTTTAGTCTTTCCTAAGTTATTGATCATATGCTTACTATCGGCAGCTCTGATGCCTCCTTATAGACGAAGGGCAGGCGAATCGGACTTATCTGGTTCCGAAGTTCACTTCTGCGACTGAGCGAGGAAGTGACTTGAACTGACAGGGGATCGGCTTCGGAAACTGTGAGCCGGGATTGTATTTTCGGGGAGGGCGGGATTGCCGGTGGTATGTCCAGGCTAGATTAATGAGCCGCGCAGGGCGAAAGAAGCGCAAGAAGGGCGAAAATATTTGCCGTGCGTCTCGCTGGCGGCCTCTTTGGGCGCGGGCCGACAAGAATCAATTACACTTCAAACCTGAACTCTTGGGCTTCCGCTCACAATTGGGCATTTTTTGCTTTACTGAGAACATGTTCTTCTTTTCTGCGTTAAAAAGATGGAAGAATCCTTGAAAAGCTTAGCACAATTATGTTCGAATAGTGTTCGCGACAACCGCAATGTAAGAGGTTTCATCCTTAGACAATTATGGCCGGTGATGGCGGGCTTGTTATTGCTGCGCTTCATCGGCGATGCACAGATCACGATAGTTGGGGGCTCTACTCTAATCGATGAGACGCGGTTTTCGAGGCTTTCCGGCAACACTCATCCTTTAGCGAGAGCCCAATTTGACATCGGCCTAGCGCCGGATAAGGTCCATTTAGACCACATGATGATGGTGCTTACTCCGAGCGCCGCACGTCGTCAGGCTCTCGATCAACTACTGAGATTGCAGCAGGACAAAAGCTCCCAGCAATATCACCGCTGGCTGACCCCCCAGCAACTCGGCGATCGCTTTGGCGTTGAACGAGCCGATATAGAGCGTGTTCGCAATTGGTTGGAGGCCCACGGCTTCGGGATTGATCGCATCGGGAACGGGCGAACCATCATAGAGTTCTCAGGCACGGCTGAACAGGTGCGCAGTGCATTCCGCGCTGAAATTCATCAATACGAGATTGCGGGAACCCGATATCTTGCGAACGCATCCGATCCGGCTGTTCCAGCCGCCTTGGCGCCAGTGATATCGGGGATCGCCACCATGCATAATTTTCGAAAAGTGCCCCAGTTGGTAGCTGTACGAAGGGATGTTCGTACAGCTAGCCAGTCGACACGGCATACGCTCTTCAACGCTGGCGATGGATCGCGGGCTATCGCACCGGGCGATTTCTCAACGATTTACAACGTCTCACCGCTTCATGCAAACGGCATCGACGGTGCCGGCACCACCATCGCGGTTGTAGCTAGAAGCAACATCGATTTGCAAGATGTGATCGACTTCAGAAATTCGTTTGCTCTTCCAAGCAATCCGCCCCAAGTCATTGTAAATGGACCAGATCCAGGAAACCTGGGGGGCCGCGACGAAGCGGAGTCGATATTAGATTCATCGTGGTCTGGGGCCTTAGCGCCTGGTGCGACCATCAACCTCGTCGTATCTGCGTCTACCAACTCCACGGACGGCGTGGACCTTTCAGAGTTCTATATCGTCGACAATAGTTTGGCGGACGTTATGACGGAGAGTTATGGCGAGTGCGAAGCAAGCTATACCGAAGCGGAAGGCGCATTTTACCTGGCACTAGCTCGACAGGCTGCCGCGGAAGGGATTACCTACACCGTCGCTTCGGGTGATTCGGGCGCGGAAGGCTGCGACGATCCTACGCTTGAGACTGTGGCGAGCGGGCCGTTATCTGTTAATGTTCTCGCCGCTACTCCGTACAATATCGCGATCGGCGGTACAGACTTCAATGAGAACGGCGGCCCGTTTTGGAGTGCTACCAACGGCGCCGATTTCAGCTCTGCCGTCTCTTACATCCCTGAAGTCTCCTGGAATGAGAGCTGTGTTGGTTCCGCATGCGATGGTGCAAATCCCAGTATCCTGGCAGGAGGCGGTGGAGCAAGTATTTTCAATAGCAAGCCGCGTTGGCAGTCGGGCGTTGCTGGAATCCCAAACGACGGGGCGCGCGACATACCGGATATTTCCTTCAACGCGTCGAGCGCCTATCCTTATCTCATCTGCCTTGAAGGCTCATGTAGCGCCCAAGCTGGGGATGTTTCGTTCGCCGGAGTCAGCGGAACTAGCGTCCCCACGCCAGCCTTTGCAGGTATTATGGCTCTTATCGTCGAAGCGAACGGTTCTCGGCAGGGGCAAGCTGGCGAAACTCTATACGGACTGGCTGCGAGCGAGTCCCTTTCCTCTTGCGATTCGTCCGGCCCTGCCCCGACTTGTCTCTTCAACGATATCTCGAGCGGTAATAACTCAGTTCCGGGAGAAGCTGGTTATGGTACGAGCACGGCTCGTTTCCAGGCTGGGATTGGCTTTGACCTTGTGACGGGGCTCGGCTCAATTAACGTGTATAACCTGGTGACGCACTGGAATAGCTTCAGGCCGGTGTTACCACGAATCGAAGTAGGCATCGATACTCCGTCGCCCCTCAATTCTGCGTTCATTGGTCAAACCACATTTTCAGGCTGGGCTCTGGCGAACACCGTGCGACTCTCCTCTTTAACCGTATCAATCGATACTCTACCCTACGGCGCACCTGTTTCTGGCCTCAGCCGTCCTGACATTTGCAAGCTGTACGCGAGTGCGGATTGCCCCGATGTGGGCTGGAATTACGCCCTCGACACCTCTCAGTTGCCAAATGGGCCTCACACCTTCAGCGTTACTGCCATTTCGCCAATCGGTGAGATTTACACCTCCTCGGCCACATTCACCGTCCGAAACTGGACTGCCGACAATCCGATGAGGGTCACCATCGACCGTCCCGGTCCGGAGAGTAAGCCTTTCGCCGGTATCGCGACATTCGGAGGCTGGGCTCTGGATGATTCCTCTCCCATAGCACAGCTGAACCTTTCGATCGATGGCATACAGTACGGCACGCCTCTCTACGGTGGTGTGCGTACGGATGTTTGCAGTGCGTTTCCGGGACGCGCGGGGTGTCCGAATGTAGGGTGGAATTATGCGCTCGACACTACTCGGCTTTCCGAAGGTGTTCACACCCTTGCTGTGACTGCGTCGAGTGTCGGTGGCCAATCCTCGACCGCTGCGAGCACCTTCAATGTGGCGAATGAACCTGAGAACAAGATTACTCTTGACGTCGATCGGCCTGCAGGGAGTGGAACGCCACTAAGCGGTCTGGTAGTAGTCGGCGGTTGGGCGATCGCCCAAACGACTTCCATCAGCAAAGTTGTCGTCCAGATTGACGGCATCCCGATCGGCGATGCTCCCTATGGCGGCGTGCGTACTGATGTTTGTAGTGTATATGATGATGGCCGCCCTGGTTGTCCCAACGTGGGCTGGAGCATTTTGGTCGACACCAGCCAACTAACGAACGGTGGACACATCCTGAATGTGATTGCGTACGCTGGCAACGGCGAAAGCACGGTTTTGAATCGCTTCTTTGGTGTCTCAAACGAGATCTCGAACGCGCAAGCAGTTCTCTTCTTCGACACACCAGGCAGCGGAAATCCGCTTCTGTCTGGGTTGGCGACTTTTCGAGGCTGGGCTCTGGATGCTAGCGGAGCTCTAGCAGACTTAAGTATTGCTCTCGACGGCGTGACTTCGCAAACTGCACCCACCTACGGACTTGGGCGGCCCGATGTCTGCCAAGTCTTTGCCCACAGCCCGGAATGCCCCGATGTGGGATGGACTTACGCTGTCGACACAACCAAATTAACAAATGGGGTACATACCGTTACCGTAGCCACTGCGGGCGTAGCGCCGACCAGTCAGAGCGAACTCTTCACTGTGGCGAACTGGACTTCTTCGAATCCTATGCGCGCTTCGATTTATTTTCCGACCGCACAATCAGGACTTCATGGCCCCGTCGCGGTAGGAGGGTGGGTCATCGATCAATTTGACTCCATCTCCGCAGTGAAGGTCGCAATCGATGGCGTCCCGTTTGGATCAGCAGGCTACGGCGGATTGAGAGCCGACGTTTGCGGAATCTTCGTCGGTGCTGCTGGTTGCCCGAATGTCGGGTGGAATTTCATATTCGACTCCACTCTAGTAAGTGACGGTCCTCACGCTCTTTCTATTAAGGCGTCGACAGCAGGAGGACGCACCTCAACGTTCACTAGCGATTTCGAGGCAAACAATGCTGCCTCCAATCCGGTCCGCATAAGCATCGATACACCCGGTGCAAGCTCCGTTCTGACGGGCGATGCAGCTATCGGCGGCTGGGCGGTCGATGTGAATGGGGCCTACATCGTTTCCGTAGAAGTTCTTGTCGATTCAGTTCTTAACGGAGTGGCCACTTATGGTGGCCAGCGGGCGGATGTGTGTGCCCGCATGCCGGGCGCCGGGGGATGCCCAAACGTAGGCTGGAACTACCTTCTCGACACGTTTCTGTTTGGCAACGGAACGCACTCCTTAGCGATACGGGCACTCGCCGCTGATGGCGGACAGTATACAGCGGAAAAGAGTTTTAGCGTCGCGAACCAGCCTTAATCCTTGCAATCTCCGTTAAGCACTTAAGAAGCGGAAAAGGATAGAAGCCGCCGGTTCACAGGATAGAGCTGTTAAGAACACACCCTAAAGGGAGGCAGTGCGGGGTAGTGTCAAGCTTTTTGTGTAAACGGGTCTCGTTATTCAACCCTCGATGGGATTCGAGTGTTGAAAGTTCGTTGTTGACCCCGGCTTGTTCAAGTAGGGAACCCGCGGGGGATGCACAAGGGGGCAGCAGCCCTCTTGTGGCGGGAGCCGCGCAGTTGAGCGGCGTGGGGGGAACGCACCCCGCCCCGGCTTTCCCCCGTGGGGAAACGGGAAAGGGGAATTCCAAATTCCTTGCTGCGCAGGCTCGTTTTCGTTCACTGACATGGGGCGCCGATCCTCGTCTTGCGTTTCTTCGACGCGGCCCGCGCCTGCTCGATACGCTCGGGCCAGCGGATCGCAAATTGCCGCAGTGCTTCGCGCCAACCCTGCACCGTTCCATTTTCTGGACACGTTTTGCAACGCTAAGTACAGCAGCTTGAGGGCCGATTCCTGGGTTGGAAAGGAACCACGATTCTTAGTGACCTTGCGCAAAGTCATGTGCAGCGATTCCGCCGCATTGGTCGTATAAATGATTTTACGAATCTCTTCGGGAAAGTCGAAGAACGGGATCACCCGTTGCCAGCTGCGTTCTCACACATCGGCCACCACCGGGTGTTTCGGGTACTTGCGCCGGAACTCGGCCAAGGCCGCTTCGGCCTGCTCGGCGGTGGCTGCGCGATAGATCGACTTCAGATCCCCCGCCACACTCTTGCGCTCTTTCCAGCTCACAAACTTTAGGCTGGCGCGGATCAGATGCATGATGCAGGTCTGCACCAGCGTGCTCGGAAACGCGGCTTCGATCGCCTCCGGAAAGCCTTTCAGCCCATCGGTGCAGATGACGAAGGCATCCTTCATGCCCCGGTTCTTCAGGTTCTGCAGCACGCCCATCCAGTACTTGGCGCCCTCGTTCCCGCTGGCCCACAAACCCAAGACCGATTTCTGGCCTTCCCATGTTGATCCCGATCGCGGTGTATACCGCCCGATTCTCCACTTTGCCGTCCTGGCGCATCTTGACCATCAACGCGTCCAGATACACGATCGGGTACAGCGCCTCCAGGGGCCGGTCTTGCCAGGCTTTCACTTCTTCCAGCACGCTATCGGTGACCTCCGAAATGAGCGCTGCGCTCACGTCCACTCCGTACAGATCCTGCAGGTGGCTCTGGATGTCGCGCGTGGTCATGCCCAGCGCGTACATCGACAGGATCTTGCCATCGAAACCGGTGAAGCGCGTTTGATGCTTCTCGATCAACTGCGGCTCGAAGGTGCCGTTGCGGTCGCGCGGTACGGCCTCGACCTTCAGCGTCTTCTGGCTCTTGCCGTTCCGCGAGTTGCCGCTGTTGTATCCGGCTACTTCGTGCTTCTCGTAGCCCAAGTGATGATTCAGCTCGCCGGTCGACATGCGCTCCACCAGTGCCTTGGTAAGCTCCTTTACCAGACCGTTCGGACCAATGAGGCTTCCCGCGCTGCTCGCGATTAGCTCATCTATCAGTTCTTTCTTGATCGCCATTCGGTTCTCCTATCTTCCTCTTCTTGAGAACCGCGTTTACACAATCTTTGTTACACCCTCCAGTGCGGAAATGCCGCCCCTCGTAGATCTTAGGTCCGTGTTTCCCATTGTTCGCCCTCGCTAACCTCAGTCGGAGTGCCGCTGCCTAAGTAGCCAAGGGCTTCGCCCTTGATATCCCAGTTCACAAAGAGGCGTTCACAGCGGTAAGCTCCTGGTATCTGACCCCGCAGGAGTGTGCCATGAACGCCTTTTACGAACATCACAAAGATAGCATCCGATTCGATTACCGGTGCTTCGACCGGCTCTTGCTCAACGGGCTGATTCAGCCGTTTCAGCAGCCCGAGCGAGTGATCGGTTTCTTTAACACGTATCGTCAGCAGTATCCGGTGAGCCGGGACGTACTTCACGAGGTTGCGACTCAGTTTCAGAACTGGGTTGTCAACCGCTCGCAGAAGTGGGGTGCTCCGATTCTGGAAACGCCGGAAGACCGCCGGGATAAATTCCTGGACTCTTACTTCCGGAATGCGCAGCCGAACGAAGTGGTGGCGATTGTGAAGGGCCGCGAGCCCGCCCGCATCATGATCGCCATCGGGAACAAGAAGGAGAATCGCTGGCATCTGCAGTTCGCGCAGCGCTGGGTCGTGCAATACAACTTCTATATAAACGACGCGCGCTGGGGTCGGATGTTCGTCCGCATGTGCCCGTATCTGCCGTTTTCAGCCCGTGTTTGCCTCAATCAACATCACTGGCTGGCAGTGCGCATGCGTGAGGAGGGCCTCGATTTTCAGCAATGCACCAATGCTTTCCTGCGCTGCTCCCAGCCGGCCCGATTACAGGAACTGGCCGATTCTCTGACGGCTCGCGACCTGTTGACCTGCGGGCAGAAGTGGCTGGCTGCGTTTACGCCCTTCTTCAGCGAAAAGGAACGCAGACAGGCGGGCTGCCAGCATCGGTTGTTCTTCGCCCAAGTCGAACTTTGCGATAACCTCATCTTCCGCCGCCGCGCAGCCCTGGACCGTATGGGAGAACGATTACTGGACGCCAATCGGACCATAGGGCAGCCTGATAAGATCACCGTGATCTTCGGCCGCAAAATCACCAAACAGTACCGGGGAAAGCTGCAATCTGTTATCGAGGACATGCATCTGCCCAACCCCGTCATCCGCAGTCACTACGGAAACGGCTTCGTCAAGCAGTATGTCCGCGATCACGTTCTGCTCCGCACCGAGCCGGCTTCCAACAATGTCAACGATTATGGTTGCAAGAAGGCCGTTGAACACCTTCCTGAACTTCGCCAGAAGATGTCTTCGGTCATCGACAGCTACCACAACGTCCAACAGTACATCCTGGAGACGTTCATCGATCGCGGTCAATTGCGCAAGCTGGCCGAACCCACTATTCTGCCGAATGGCAAACGCATCCCTGGCCTGAAACTAGACCATCCCCGGCAATTGGCGCTGATGCATGCCCTGGTCCGCTTCAGCCACATCGCCGCGCAGAACACATTCAACACATCGGAGATCTACGCCGATACCTTGACGGCCCTGGCGGTGTCTTCCAAAGAGTACAGTCTGGCGTCGCTTCGCTACGATCTTTCGAAGCTGCGCGCCAAAGGCCTGGTGGAGAAACTTCCGCGTTCCCGCCGCTATCGCCTGCTGCGCGACGGTTACTCCATCTGCCTCGTATTCCTGAAACTGTTCGAGCGTATCTACGCGCCCTTGACTGCCGGTCTGCTGTCGCCAGTCTCCGGAGACGGCAGACTCCAACAACAGAAGCATTCTCAACTGGATCGACTCTATCGGCGCGTTGTTACCGATCTCGACAAGCTCATGGATGCCGTCGGTCTCCAAGCCGCCTGAAGCACTTCGTAACGAGAACAAAATCTCCGTTACGCCGCGCATAACGGTCTAAGACTTCCAAAACGTACCGGATCGGGAATCTCAATTCAGACTTTACTTCCTCATCGCGCGACATTTTTTTCTAAAAAGCGTACAACACCTGCTCGATAACGCAGTATGTTCACGACACTCTTCAGCATCCTTTTCTCATTACTTACCAGCACACACACTAGCCAAAAGCCCGGCGACTTCGCCAAACGCCCTGCAATGATCAGCGCGGCGAAGCATAAACTTTAACAAAAGGATTTGAATCCATGATTCGAAGTCTCTTTAAGGTGGGTCGTCAGTGGTTTCCTTAGCGACTGAATGGCAGGCCAGATTTCGGTCAAAGGCAATTAGCGTTACAGCCGGCTGGCACGAGCACGAACCGGGTGTTCTTTCTACCGGTTCCTTGGCACTTGATATCGCGCTTGGGATCGGCGGCTTTCCCCGAGGCAAGATCGTCGAACTATACGGAGCGGAGAGCACCGGAAAAACAACTTTGGCCCTCGCTGCCATCGCGCAGTGCGAAAAGCGCAGTGGCCGTGCGGCCATGCTCGAGAGCGAACACAAACTGACAAAAGCTTGGGTCCGCAAAGCCGGGATCGATCTGTCTCGCACACTTCTGCTGAACTGCGCTGATGCTGTCGAGTGCTTACGTGCGCTCTGCGAACTCCTTCACTCGGGCGAGTTCGATCTGATCGTACTCGATTCACTCGCAGGCTTAATCTGGAATTCAGAAATCAGCTCTGGCGATGCGTCGGGCGAGGCGGAGCGACTCCTTGAAAGATCGCTCGCGCTGATCGCATCCGAAGCACATCGTACGAATACGTCTTTGTTGATTCTCAATCAGATTAGGACGGACTACAAAAAAGTGTTTGGCGATCCAACGGTGACAGTGGGTGGCCGAGTTCTTCGCCATAGCTGCGCGATTCGGGTAGAGCTAACCAACCACCTTCCACTCAAACGGGGAAACGAAGTTATCGGGTCTCTGACAAAGGCCACCGTCAAAAAGAACAGTCTGGGAAGCTGCTTCCATACAGCGTCGCTTCCTTATACATATGCGCACGGGCTTGATCATGTGTATGAGCTCGTGCAGCTAGCAAAACAGCATTCGGTCTTTGACAGTCAAACGGTTTATTTCGAGTTCGACGGGGAGTTGCTAGGGAAAACAGAACTTGACACGTATGACTATCTTTTGGCACACCCTTCGTTGGGAGATGCTATTCGTACGAACCTCGACTTCAAGTTGAGTAATCTGGATCTTGAAGAAAGACAAAGTCGCTAATGACTCTTGAGACCACACAGGATGAAATAGATCTGCTTCGGGCGTTAGAAGGACTAGGTCTCTTTGATCGCAGAAAAGAGAATTCTGCTGACGCCGTAAGTAAATACTTGCGAATGCACAATTTGCTCAGAGATGACGATCAGGCAAACCTGAAGGATCGGGGGCGCCGCCGGCAGGAGTACATGACCGAAATGAGGTCGTTTGAAGAGCGGATTCGTTGTATCCGATTGCTTAAGCGAGTGGAGATGTCCCGATCGGGCAATTGGAATTTTACGCATTACCTGAAAGGGGCTTGGACAATCGTAGGCTGCAGAGTGATGCTCCGACTTGCTTATCTCGCGCACGTTCTCCGTATCCGCGGAGCGTGTAGGTTGGCGGAACGGGCAGGCTTTCGAGCCTTTAATACAATTTTTTTCGAAGCCGCTGGGCTTCCCGGGTTCGCCTGAAACGGGATCGGTAAATTACCATGGCCGCCTTTCTTCGTTTTGAAACTGTTTCTGTAATCCTAGAGCTGAGTTTGATCATCAGCTTGTTTCGAACTGGGCTGTGGAGGAGTTATAAATGGCTTGGAGTGATGGTAGCAATTGGCCTGATACGCGACGTCTGGCTAAATCGGTTCGACCCAGACAACGAGAGTTATCAAGCAATCTGGGCATATACTTTGGTTCCATATGTGATTTCCCAAGTCGTTTGCGGAAGCGCGTCCCATTTTAGGCTTGCTCGCTTGTACCGCGGAATGGGCCGATTCGCCGGCTGGCTGTATCTCGCTGCAATAGTCGTCGCGGAAGCGAGTTTCTTGTGCGTTCATCACTGGATAAAAGATAGTCTCTACGCCTCTCTTGTATCTTGCTGCCTCATTCTAGAGCAGTCGGTAGCGACATCTATGGGGGGAGCAACTCTGCTAGTGTTCTTGTTTCTGTCTCGTTTTCCAAGCCCTATGAAAAAACTGCCATCAAATCTGATAGTGCACTTGTCTTTGCTCACCGGCTTTTTCACTCTGACTTGTGTATTCCAGATTCTTATGAGTATGATCGTTAACGAAACTTCAGTAAGAATTCTCGAACAGTCATTCTTTGCTCTGGGCGATCTCTGTTATCTCGGCTGGATAGTGTTTTTCCGGAGGGACGGAGAATCAAGGGAGGAGTGGCTGCCATTAGATCGCGAAACAGTTGATCAGATCCGGGGGATAGATGCGAGGGCGATCGAGATCGCTGGGCAGTTGAAAGCCGCTTGTCGATCGTAGCTCTCCCAAATAACGCGGCCCCCGACGGAATGCGTAAGCGTCCCACGAACACCACTGGCGCAGGCGGGAACAAGCGACCGAGAGTAGGTGCATGGGAAAGCAAGCCGGGAATCGGGAACTGTGGCGGCAACGGAGCGCGAGCAAGAGCAGAGTGGGTTATCGGTTCGCGCGTATTGTTGGGGACACAGCTTAGGCGAGTACACCTGTGCAGCTGGAGCAGTAAGTTTCGCGCTGGTGGAGAGCAAGCCGGTGAAGGCGGAGCCGGGCATGCTGGAACTAGTTCTAGGCGAAGGCGAACGCTTTCGGATACCAGCGCAGAGTCGGTGCTTGGACTGGTGCTGCGGGTCCTGCGAGCGTGCGGGTGTATCTGTGGACGGTGCCTTGCGACATGCGGCGGGCTTCGACGGGCTGCATGGGCTGGTGACCAGCGCCATGGAACTGGACGCCTTAGCCGGGCATCCTTTCGTGTTCTCCAACCGCAAAAGAGATCGAGTGAAAGTGTTGTATTAGGATCGCGATAGCTTTGCGATCTGGTCGAAGCGGCTCGAAGAAGGGACGTACGCGATGCCGATTGGAAACGGGGAACGGCGGCGCGAGGTTACATCGCAGGAGTTGAGCGCACTGTTGAGCGGCACCGATCTGATCCAGGCGAAGCGGCTCCAGCGTTATGAACGCAAGCGGAGGAGCGCCGCATAAAATCATTTTGATAAATAATGATTTGGCTTTAAAAATTGCTGGATCGCACTTACAATCGGGTGAGTGCCGATCGATGCTAAGAGCCTGCCGGAAGATCCCAAGATCTTACAGCAGATGCTGGTCGACCTCACGGCGCAACTGGACAAAACGCAGCGGTATTGCGCCAGTTACTGGCTGCCAGGAGCGGTGCGCGCAGCGAGCAGATGAGCGCAGATCAGTTACGGCTGTTTGCGCAGGAACTCGGCCTCGACCCTGCCATCGAGGAGAGCAAGCCAAGTGGCGATGACAAGAACTCGGATCTGCCGCCGCCTGCCGCTGATAGCACTGGCGAAAAGCAACCGCGGGCGACAGCCGCTGCCGCGGCACTTGAAGCGCGAGCGGATGGTGCACGATCTGGCGGAAGCCGATAAGCATTGCACCGCCTGCGGCGAAGAGCTGCGGCACATTGGCGAGGAAGTCAGTGCGCGCTACGGGTACCTTCCGGCACAGATGCTGGTGGTCGAAGACGCCTGTCAGAAGTACGCCTGCACCTGCAGTATTGTGACCGCCGGCAAGCCGGCGCAGCCGATCGAGAAAAGCACGGCTTCGGCCACTGTGCTGGCACAAGTGATCGTGAGCAAGGTGGCCGATCACTTGCCGCTGCACCGGCAAGTGAAAATGTTCGGCCGCTGCGGCGTCGACTTATCGGATCAGACCTTAGGCGGCTGGTTACGGCAAAGCGCGGATCTGCTGGAACCGCTGTATGACCGGTTGAAAGCGTTTGTGCTTTCCTCTACCGTGGTCGGGACCGATGACACGCCGGTGAAGGTATTAGACCGCACCTTGCCGCATACGCGCAAAGGCCGGTTTTGGCCGTATGTGGGCGACCGCGAACATCGGGCGGTGATTTACGATTATACGCCGACCCGGGAACGGGCCGGGCCGGAGAAGTTTCTCAGCGGATACAAAGGCTATTTACAACTGGATGCCTATCCAGCCTATGACGCGTTCTTTCTGAAGCCGGAGCGCGGCTTGGTCGAAGTCGGCTGTTGGGCGCACGCAAGGCGGCATGCGTTTCAAGCGCGCGATACCGATCCGGCGCGCATGGGTGCGGTGTTGGCCTACATTGGGCAACTCTATGCGGTGGAAAGCGCGCTCGCCAAGCTGGTATGGAAGGCGGGGATTTGCGCTGCCTGCGACAGGAGACTGCCCGCCCGGTTGCCAGTGAGTTGCATGCTTATTTACTGAAGATCCAGCAGGAGTTGCTGCCCAAGAGCGACGCCGGCCAAGCTGTTGCTTACATCTTGAACAAGTGGGTAACGCTCACGCGCTATCTGGGTCATGGCGAGTTGCCGATTGACGACAATCGCACAGAACGTTCGCTACGCGGCATCGCCGTGGGCGAAACAATTGGACCTTCCTGGGCAGCGATCGCGGCGGAAAAACCATGGCCACCCTGCGCAGCTTTATCGCTTCTTGCGAACTGAACAAAGTCGATCCGTTCGCTTGGTTCTGCGATGTGCTCACCCGCATCCCCCACCCGTTCCATTCAAAAACTAGACGAGCTACTGCCCCACAACTGGACTGCCGTCCGGCCTGCCTAACCTAATCCCGACCTCAAAAACAACTATCATCTCTCAGTCGCGCTTCCGGTGTTCATGGGACGCTTACGAATGAGGCAATGCCAGCCCGTATCAACGAGCCGAAAAGGGTATAACTGCCACGAGCAAATCTCTTCGGGGGGCTGCTCCGGCGACTTGCCAAAGTATTTGCGAACTTCGAGCCTTGAGCAGAGCAAAAAGCTCTTCAAGACGTAGCGCTCACAACTGCCGATTGCGGCTTAGTTCAACGGATGTTAAGTGATCCGCAATGAAAAGCCACTTATATATATTGGTATTCGCATCGATACGATTGTAAGTGCGTTTTTTCACAACGGAGAGTCGCTTTATGAATATCTGGTCGGAGTTTCTGACGAACCGGGGAAGAGTAATCCACAAATGGACACATTACATGCAAGCCTACGAGCGTCACTTTAGCCGATTCGCCTACCAGTCGCTGACCTTCATTGAGATTGGCGTCGGTGAAGGAGGGTCGCTTCAGATGTGGAAGCGATACTTCGGACCGTTTGCGCGAATAGTGGGCATAGATATCGATGCTAGGTGTAAACGGTTCGAAGAGGACCAGATCGATGTGAGGATTGGGAATCAATCTGATGCGGGTTTTCTACAAAGCATTATTGATGAATTTGGGCAGCCGGAGGTGGTTTTAGACGACGGAAGCCATGTTGCTCATGACGTCATTGCTGCGTTCAGCTTTTTGTATCCACGTATGCAAAAGAACGGTGTCTATATGGTCGAGGATCTACACACATCATACTGGCCAGAGTATGATGGTGGGCTGCGACGTCATGGCTCATTTATTGAATTGTGCAAAGACCTACTTGACGAACTGAACGCAGACTGGAGCCGAGAGGCGCTGCCTCGTACGGACTTCACCGCTTCGACACTCTCAATGCATTTCTATGATAGCCTGGCGGTATTTGAGCGTGGCAGGCATATTAAAAAGTACGCGCCTAAAATTGGCACATGGTCAAAAGACTCAGAAACTAAGTAGTCTTTAATAGCTGGGATGTTGAACCTAACTGTCGACGACATTGATCTGCATCCAGACGCTTCGCTGCGCACATTTCGTTGCGTCGTTCGGCTTCCCCGTCTGTCGGCCGGATTCAAGATGGCGGGTAGATCACCCGGTGACTTCGCAGCGAATCTCCAGTCGCGGCACAAAGTGACAAATAGATACGCATGCATTTGGTTGGTAATCGGGAGGGAGGCGCTTTCACGCAGCAGGCGTAAATCCTCGGTCGGTTTCGCGCAGCTGAAAGGTGTGTCTTCCAGCTTGCGCCATGGGGAATCCGGCTGGCCAGATATGCAGGCATCCCGCGAGACGAAGCCGAACGCTGGTTTCCGCGTGATAGGCGGCATCGTAGCAACTCCGGCATAGTCCCGCGCTGCACAACTCCGCGCTCCCGCAAATCAGGCAGTGCAAAAAGCGCTATCGCGAGTAGGCAGTCCCGAGCGCGCGTTTCCGACCCGAAAGAGCGTGATCGATCCCAACAGCAGCAGCCATACTTTCCTCAAAGGCGTGGCGCACGCCACAACTGCCAGATGTGTTGAATCTCCGGTTCAAACCCGAGATCGTTGGGGTATTTGCCGTGTTCCTCACGGATCAGTCGTACCACCGTCAGCATGTCGTCGGCGGTGGCCTCATCGACCGTCCAGAGATCGGTCGGATCCATTTCCCGTTCTCCTCTGCATGGTGCCAGGCGAGCAGAAAATCCGCTACCCGCCGGGACTGACCGGTATCGCGTTGCGCAATGGTGCAGAGGCGGCCGAGAGCTTCGAGGGCGAGGATCGTTTGGTCCTTCATGCCTCGTCTTCCCTCTTTGTGTCGTGCGCGCCCGGCGCGAGGGACGGATCGCTTTCCAAGCGCGCGCGTGCGGCTACCATCGCCTCGTGCAACCGACTTTGCAGCACCTCGCGGGGTGGCAGTTCGGTCAGCTACTGAGCGACTCGAATCCCGGTCTTCTCGAGTTCCAGCAATTCAATGCGCTCCTCCGATTTATTCGCACAGGGAATGAGCCCCATGGGCGCTTCCTCCCCCAATTGTCGTTTGTGCCGGTCGAGCCAACGCAGATAGAGCTGGGTCTGGCCGTAATCGGCGGCTTCAAAGCGGCCCAGTTTCAGTTCGACGAGGACCAGCCGGCGCAAGCGGCGGTGGAAGAACAGCAGATCCAGGTAGAAGTCTTCGCCGTCCACCACAATGCGTTTCTGGCGTTCGACAAAGGCGAACCCGGCGCCTAGCTCCAACAGAAATCGCTCGATTTCCCGGAGCAACGCCGACTCTAAATCCTTTTCGGAGTACGTATCACGGAGACCCAGAAAATCGAGGACGTAGGGGTCTTTGAACACTAGGTCGGGCGTCAGCCGGTCTTCTGTGCGCAGCGCGGCGAGCTCCTGTTCAATCAGGAGCGCCGGCTTCTTGGATAAGGCCGTCCGCTCATACAGCATGCCGTTGATCTTCTCTTGCAGCAGCCGGGTACTCCAGCCCTCGACGCGGCACATTTCGGCATAAAAGGAGCGTTTTAGATCATCCTGAATGGGAAGCAGCGCTTTAAAGTGAGTCCAGCCCAATTGTCGCCGCAGTGTGGCGACAATTCCTTCGTCCGGAAAAGCTTGGGCGAGCTGGACCATGCGGTGGAGATTCTTCTCGCCGAAACCGCGCCCGAACTCTTGCTTCAACTGTCGCCCCCGTGCGGCGACAATTTTCTGGCCGTATTCGGCCCGGCTTTGCGCCAGGATCCCGACGTGCACGCGGCGCCCAATCTGCCAGCACAACTGGACGAGAGCGCTGTTCACGTCGCGCGCGACCGAGCGCCGCGTTTCGGCGATCAGCGTACGCAGTTCCGGCAGGAGCGCAGGATCCGCGATCTCCGGAAGCACACGGTCTGCGGAGGAGTCCTTCATTCCGTTGCGCTCCACTTCGCGCCAGCTCTCTGGAGAAGGGTACACGAAGCAGCCGGGTAACCGTTGCAGGAAATTTGTCCAACAACCTGTTGGACGATTGTTTCGTCACTCTCCCCTGGCATCTTCATCCTCACAGGTCAAGCCCCAAACGATCGTTGACCGCCTCTACTAGGTTCTGCCGCGTTCCCAAATAGTCTTCGGTGGTCTGGATGGAGGCATGGCCGAGTAGGAGTTGAATCTGTTCCAGGTCGCCGCCGGCGGCGCGGCATAATTTCGCGCAGGTCCGCCGCAGATCGTGCGGCGCCAGCTTCGGGATGTCCACCTGTTTGGCATAGCGGAGAACGACCCACCAAATCACCTTGGCGGTAATGCCCTGCCCCCAAACCTGTCCCTTCTTGTTGATCGCGCGCACGATCTTTCCCTGGGTCAAACCCGACGACGACGACCAGAGATCCACCAGTCCTTTCACCCAGGCCGGCAGCGGCACGGTCCGGATACGGCCGCCTTTGCCCACCAGATCCGGCAGCACCCAGCGCCCGTCACGTTGCTGGATGGTTTCAAAGTCAAGCCCCGCCAGTTCTTCGCGCCGCAACCCGCAGCCGACCAGCAGGGCTAAGATGGCCCGATCCCGTTTTCCCTTCAACACACGTCACATTTTGGAGGACGTTAGAACAGAAATGCTTAATACGGCTGCCCTGTCCATTCCACGTTCTGTATCCGTCAAACGACGGGTTTCAGTTTCCCGACCGATTTCGGCTGTGCAACTCGTCTGGGATGAGAGACAGGGATCTACTAAATTAGGACTTCTCTCACAACTCAAACCTGGATCGACTCTCGAGGTCTGCGGACAAGGCTTCAATGAACGCACCGTCAAGATGCGCTGTGATAGCTCTTTCTACTTTGTGTTTCGTCAGGATATTGGGGATTGGAACTAAGTCCCGATCACGAGCCATCCTGTTCTATCGGAAGCGATCGCCAGCGAGCGATGGGCTTTGTGGTTGCGTGCGGAAGCGTAGCAATGAACTCTATCGCGCTCCCATAGGCGGCGGAAGTTCCGGCCCTACACACGTGAGCTGCAAAAAATACGTCTTTGGGTAATAGTACTCGAAGGGGCTTCAAGATCCCATTTTTTGATACGAACCATGAGTAAGCGAAGTACAGTGGACCCCGTTGTCAAGACCATTGTTTGCCTTCGATTTGCTAATGTCCGGCGGGGTCTGATTTCGTGTTGCGGACGGCGTTGGCATCAACGCCGTCCCTTTGCCATTCCGGCCCTTGAATCGGCGCTCCGGTCGCATCCCTGCGGAGCCCTATTCTCCGTTCAAGTGCCTTCAGTTTCGGGGACAGAGTCCCCGGGTCAATCAACGCTTCTTTCCTGAGTCCCGTCCGGAGTTCACGCTGCTTCTCCGTACAGCGCCGCGGGGGTTCGATAATCCAAACTCTGATGCAGTCGCTCCCGGTTGTAAAAGCGGATGTAGGCTTCGATGCCCGTCCGCGCTTCCGTCACCGATGCATAATCTTTCAGGTACACCTCCTCATACTTGAGCGATCGCCACAGCCGCTCGATAAAAATGTTGTCCATGCCCATGCAGCGTCCACGACCATCCATGCTGATTGCGATCTCTCGGGCCTGCAGTTCGGCGGTGAACCTCTCGCTGGTGAACTGCGAACCCTGATCGCTATTGAAAATCTCCGGCCGCCCGCGCCGCAACGCGCGCTTCAACCAGTCCATTACGGCCACCAGATAGACGAAACCTTGCGCCATTCTGATGTACGTGATATCCGTGCTCCACACCTGATTGGGCCGCTTCACTTCGACCCCGCCCAGCAGATACGGGTAGATCTTATGTCCCTCTCCCGGGGCGCTCAGTTTCGGCTTCGGATAGACCGCCTCGATGCCCATCACCCCCATCAGCCGCGATACCCGCTTGCGGTTGATCTCAAAGCCCTTACTTCGCAACCACTCCGTCATCTTCCGGCTTCCGTAAAACGGCGTCCGCGTATATTGCTCATCCAGCAGCCGCATCAATCGCAGATTCTCCTCGCTCTCTCCCACAGGCCTGTAGTAAACACCGGCCCGGCTTATGCCCAGCAATTCGCGCTGCCGACGAACGCTGATCTCCGCATGATCCCGCTCCACCAGCGAGCGCAGATCGTCAGTCGAGCATGCCGACTTTTTTTGAGCCAATCCAGTTCCACCTTCAACCGGCCGATCTGCTCATAGAGAGCATTCGTCTCCGCCTGGCCGCTGCTGGTCTGGCGCGTCCGCACATCCACGAAAAGCTCCGGCAGATGCTCCAGCGCAGCCTTGCGCCACTTTGCAATCTGGATCGGATGTACTTTGAATTGCGATCCCAACTGGCTGAGCGTCTTCTCGCCCCGGATCGCCTCCAGCACCACCTGCGCTTTGAACTTCGGACTATGCTGTTTTCTCGTCGTCGGCATCAACCTCTCCCGTTAACGACTCCGTCGAATATTAGCTTATTGCCTGGTCTGAATTCCTGGGACCACTAAAAAGCACGGCTTTTAAAGAAGGATTTACCACTTCGCTCCGCAAGTTATAGCCGTGCAGCAGTCACCACTTGACTGACAAGCAATGTTATGGCTTGTCGCCGAAAACCTCCGACGCATCGGTGAGCGCGGACCTCTTACTCGGTCACGGGATTGCTCAAGAAGAAGAGAGGATAGGATCAGGATGCTGCGGCGGTGCGGTTCGCACGTTGTGAGATGGTGCTTAACAATTCATCGGCATGCTTCTCTTCATCAAGTGTCTTTTGCAGTAGCTCGGCTTGCTTAGGGAGATCAAGGATTTTTGCCCAATCGCGTGCTGAACCATACGAAGCAATTTCATAATGCTCAATTTTTTGCGCCGTGGCTAAGAGGCCGGCATCGCGTACGGGTCCCTCGCCGGATTCGCTCACAATATTTTCGCCCGAGCCAATCAGCGCAGTGATAATTAAGTCTTTCTTATCGTCCACGTCGCCGTCGTTTACCTCGCCAATCATCTCTTCCAGACGAATTGCGTGAGTCTCGGTTTCCTGCAAATGAGATCGAAACGCCTGCTGAAGCTGCTGATCACTAGCATGCTCGATCATGCTCTTAAGGCCTTTCACAATCTGGTTTTCAGTAGAAAGCAGATAACGGAGCTGCAAAGTGTACAAAGAGCGAAAGTTTTTGATGTCGTTTGGTGTAAGCAATCCCATAATTTCCTTCACAAGAGGCACCGGCCCCACTCATTTAGAACGAAACGGGCTACTTTGATTTCAGGTACGTTTCACGTATCTCAAGTTCTTTCGCAACAGCTCCGGGGCGAAAAACGACACTGCAAAAGCATCTCGGATTTTAGGTCGTGCTTGCCTGCTGTCCCGTCATAATCCTACCGGTGCTGGGTTGATTGCGCCCGCGGCACCACGCCCTAAGGTGACGACGGCGTATTTTCAAACGTGGCATGTCTACGGTTTGAGCCAGGTTGCGTCCGATACGTAGGAAACTGCTGATGTTCATTCACAAAAAAGAATTACTAGTCCCTGTCTCAGTTGACATTCCGAATCCCAAATTTGGCCAATATTTACTGGAGCAATTTGGGGGAGCAACGGGTGAGCTCACCGCTTGTCTAACCTATTTTGTCCAGTCATTTCATGTGCAGGATGCTGGTATCAAAGATATGCTCCTCGACATCGCAACAGAAGAGATAGGCCATTTGGAGATGGTCGGAAGGCTAATCGAGCTTCATACTTCGGGAGAAGCGAAAGTAAGAGCGGAAGAAAGCCCGCTCTTTGCTCTGCGCGGCAAAGGTCCTCATTTTCTTGATAGCTGTGGGAGCGCGTGGAGCGCCAACTACATCAACGAAGGCGGCGACGTAGTGCGCGATTTACGAGCAAATCTCGCCGCAGAAGCGGGTGCTCGTCAAACTTACGAGGATCTAATTGTTAATTGTACGGATGATGGCACGAAAAAAGCTTTGGTGCATTTGCTAACTCGAGAGGTTTCACACACACGCATGTTTATGGAGGCTTTGAACTATTTGGGAAAATTGACCGACCCGTTCTTTGGCAATATTGCTCCAGATGACACGGTGAAGATCTACTACAACATGAGCAGCAATGGAAGAGATGAACGTGGACCGTGGAACTTGGAACCCAATTTCCGATATGTTGCTGAGCCCCTCAAACGCTCAGATGAGACTTCGCACCCCGGCATCGAACGGCCTGATCTTGCAGGAACCAGCAAAGTCGACGCCGCAGGAGCTTCTACGAGTTCACTTCATACCGTAAACAAGTAGTCAGCGTTGGTTCTTTGTTCCTGGCCATCTTTGCCGCTTCCGAAGCGGCGATGATCTGACCTCCGAGGGGGCAGCAAGAGAAGTTCTACATGTTCTCACGATTATGGACTTTGCCCAAGCAACCAGCCTTGTCTCATACAAGATGAGCCTGAAGGAAAGGTTTATTTCTCACACGAGATGAGCCTGGAGGGATTTCTGGTAGGAGCCTGCAAGCTGGGTATTGAACATCAGGATGCAGGATGGAGAGAAGCTGAACCTGGAGCAGATCCGGGAGTTTCTGGAAGCCAGTCAGGATTGGCAGTTCGAGGCGAAGGGCCGGCCTCAGATTTACGCGTGGGTGACAAGCGTTTTGCGGCAGCACCGATACGGACAGCAAGGACGCGCGGAGAAAGGTTTGCTGCGGCGCTACTTGCTGAAGATGAGCGGGATGAGCCGGGCGCAGATGACACGGCTGATTGCGCAATACGGGGCAGAGGGGGAGGTAAAAGTAGGCGCTTACCGGCGGCATCGTTTTGCGAGCCGGTACACGCGGGCCGACGTGGTCTTGCTGGCCAGCGTGGATGAAGCGCATGAAACGCTGAGCGGCCCGGCAACCAGCCAGATTCTGCGGCGAGAGTACCGGGAATATGGCCACATCGGCTATGAGCGCTTGGCCGGGATTTCGTCGGCGCAGATTTATCGTTTACGAAAGAAAGCCACCTATCGGCAGCGGCGTTCGCACTTCACCAAGACACGGCCGGTCCTGGTCACGATCGGAGAGCGGCGCCGACCGGAGCCCGCCGGGCGGCCCGGTTATCTACGCGTGGACACGGTGCATCAGGGCGACCGGGAGGGCGTGAAGGGCGTGTATCACATCAACGCGGTGGATGAGGTGACGCAGTGGCAAGTGATCGGCTGTACACCGGTCATTAGCGAAGCGTGGCTCCTGCCGCTGTTGGAATCGATGCTGGAACAATTCCCCTTTGTCATTCGCGGCTTTCATTCCGACAACGGCAGCGAGTTTGTGAATCACACGGTAGCGAACCTGTTAGGCAAGCTGCTGATCGAACAAACCAAGAGCCGACCCCGGCACAGCAACGACAACGGCTTGGTGGAAGCCAAGAACGGGGCGGTGATTCGCAAACACATGGTTGCGAAGCAATCACGCTTTAGCGCGATGGGCTACGGTCACATTGCTGCACCGCATGCGGAACGCATTCAGCAGTTCTATCAAGAGCACTTCAATTCGTATCTGAACTTCCATCGACCCTGCGCGCAAGTCGAGCTGGAAGTAGATGCCAAGGGCAAACAAAGGCGTCGCTACCGGCTCTATCGAACACCGCTGGAGACATTGCTGGCGTTGCCCCAGCCGAAGCAGTATCTGCGCCGCGGAATGACAGTGAAATCACTCCAGGAAACAGCCCGGCGCATGAGCGACACCGAGGCCGCACGGCGCATGCAACAGGCCAAGCAAAGCTTGTTTGGAGAAATGCAGCGCAGTGCCTGAGGGCAATGGAAATGACGGGCGGATGGAAAGTGGAGGAAAACCAAAAGCAGGTTCCCCAACCCCCTTCCCACCGGCCCTTGGAAATCGCTTTCGCGATTTCCACATTCCCACTGCCCCGAACGCGGTTTACCATTCATCGAAAGGAGAACCCAGAAACCAACGCCCCTACCAACTTCCCTCCAGGCTCATTCTTCGATGAGAAAATGCTCAACCTGCCTTGACATGAATCGGCAACTAACCTGGGCGCTCCGAAGGTTTTTCAGGAGTGCCCATTAGCCGAGGAAGAAACGCGTACCAAGGAACGGTTACAAGAGGCAATGCTCCGGCTGAATATTGGCCGCAGTGTTCTATCCAAGTAATACATCGGCTATAATCAGCGTCCGCAACATTCTGATTGGCGACAATTAGAATTCCCGGGGTGTTGGTGGATGTCATCGTCGTCGACCGGGAACAACGAAAGCCGATCGGGTACCCTTGGCTTAGGCTGGCGGTCGACGTCGCCAGCCGCGCTGCCAAATAGCAGTTCGAGCGCTCTCGGGGTTGAACGATCCAAGTGCCGATCCGCGTCTGGCCGACGTTGTTGCACTGTGCTCATTTCGTTGCCACTCCTGTTACCAGCCTGGCGCGAAGCGCGGCTTGAAACCGTGACATTTCGCCATGCGTACGGGGCGATTGATCCGCCGGAGCTTCCACGCCGCACGCCTTTGCCAGCTGATAGGCAATATCCGGTACCGCGCTGCTCTTTACTTCAAAGCGATGATCGGCAATTGAGCCGCTCACCGAAGGCGCGGCTTCGACGGCATACAGATCAACAGCCTCTGCGTGGGAGTTATTGTCTTCATCTTCTCCATCGCCTCCGTAACGATCAACAGGCATCGCAACGCGCCGCGCCCGGTCTAACACTAGGTTAGGAGTTTGTTGACAAACTCCGGCTTACGAAAAACCGCCGCTCCTAAGCTCTGGAATCTGCGTAGCAATTTCCAAAACACCGCGTTTTCCATCAGGCTTCCTGGGGTTGGGCCTTCCAAGCCAATGTCACTTAGCTTTCTATCTGCCATATAAGACGGTAAAGTGCTGAACCGACTCTCGCGCGCAGCATCGCCGGACACGGCCAGGCGAGTCGGTGACGGCTGTAGTGACGTGTGTGGCGGATTAGTGATCGCGAGCCGGCATTTTCTTCAGGCGACCCGATGGGGATACTACGTTAATCTTGAAATGCGAACCCGGCGGACAGGCGACAGGAGACAGCTCTTCGACGGCTGGCGGCATCCACGTTCGAACCTGCCCCGAAAGTGGCGCTCTCGGCCCCTTATGTCAGATCACCTTACTTACGACGACGCGAAGCGCCTGATCGTCTTCACGACAGTTTTGCTACTCGCATTGGCACTGACGTTTCTGCTTATGTGGTTCGCCTGGAGGGCGGTTTTTCTGGCTTTTGCCGGATTGATGCTGGCGATCGTACTGGACAGTTTTCGTAAATGGGTGGAAGATATCACCCACCTTAGGCCAAAGATCGCCTATTTGATCGTGATCGGATCTATTCTCCTCTTCGCCGGCCTGACGGCCTGGTTCCTTGTGCCCCGAATCGTCGACCAAGCCGAAGAAATCTTCGAGCTCATTCCGTCATCGCTTGCGCAGGCCCAAAACTCGCTTGATAAATCTTCGTGGGGGCACCACTTCGTGCGATTCGTAGAACAAGCGGCTGCCCGGGCCGAGGCTGGCTCCAAGGTGACAACGGCGGCCTCCGGAGTCGTGGCTGCGTTTGCCGGAGCCCTGGTGGTCCTCGTCGTAGGCTTCTATGGAGCGCTAAACCCCGCCGTCTACATCAACGGTCTGCTTGGTCTGGTAAGGGGGAACAGGCGTGAAGTGGCGCGTCACGTTGGAACGGAAGTACTCTATACGCTTCGCTGGTGGTTGCTCGGTCAACTTGTTCCCATGGCCGTGCTTGGCATCTTAACGATGATCGGCCTGTACGCTCTGCATGTTCCGCTAGCATTCACCTTGGGCCTTTTTACCGCGGTCATGATCTTCATTCCTTATCTGGGCGCTCTGGGTTCGGCGATTCCGGCGGCGCTGGTGGCTCTGAAAGAAGGGCCGACGACGATGCTTTAAGTACTGATGCTTTATCTCGCGGTGCACGTGTTCGAAGCCTACGTTCTTACGCCGTTGGTCCAGAAGAGGGCCGCGCGCTTGCCGCCGATCGTGACGATCTTATCGGAATTTCTGTTGTGGATTCTGACGGGCGTCCTCGGCGTGGCAATCGCCGCGCCGCTGGCAGCGGCCATTTTAGTTTCGTTCCGCATCCTCTACCTGCACGAAAACATCGACCACCGACCCGTACTCGACGGTTTGCTGGAGACGACAGCGCCTTAGAAACGCGGTTATGCGCTGCTGGGAAAGCCTACTTGCCGGGAAAGGGCAGCCAACCTCGCGTGGCGTAATCGCCGAGCGTGTTCGACACCATAATCAGGAACCAAATTACGCCGCCGGCGATGATAACGCGAATTATCTTGGCTTCGTATGCGCCATGCATGAAGAACGAAACAATGAGACAAGCTTTGGCTGTGGCGATCAGGATCGCGATTCCCATGCTGAACGGGCCGAGATTGATAAAGCCGATCAAGGTGGTCGTCAGCGCTAACGCGAGCAGCGCGAGCCAGGTGAACACATAAGTCTTGATACGGACAACAGGCGCTTTCATTTGACGTGCAACCCCGGAATGTAGAAGATGGCGTAAAGAAACACCCAAACAATATCGATGAAGTGCCAATACAGGCCGCCGAGGTCTATCGGCGTGTGATAGTCGGCCGAAAAGCTGCCGAGAAGCGTGCGGAAGAATAGGACCGAAAGAATGCCGATGCCGATAATCATATGAAGGGCATGCAGGCCGGTCATGATGAAATAAAAAACGAAAAACATTTGGATGTTGGGCGCGCCGGGAGAGTGATCAACGAACCAGAATCCGGGCACCTTGTGGTCCTGGTAATGCAAATAGTATTCGGTGAGTTTGATGCAAAGGAAGATGGCGCCAATGATCATGGTGACTAGCAGGAACAGCACCACGCGCTTTTGATTCCCAAGTTCAGCGAAGTAGACGGCGAGTGCCATGGTGAAGCTGCTGCAGATCAAAACAGCGGTATTGACGGCACCCAGAATAATTTCCATGTCCTTGCTGCCGAGATCGAAGGCGTGCGGATGGCTGATACGGTAAACGGTGAAAGCAGTGAACAGACCGCCGAAGAGCAAAACCTCGGTCATAAGGAAGATCCACATGCCGATGGTGGCGGTCTCGCGCTGCTGAACGGGCGTCGAGAACTGTTCGCGCAGCCCTAAAGAGAAATCGCGCACGACCGGTTCAGACAAGGTTCAGTTCCTCTTTCATTGCCTCGTAATCGTACGGGCGAGTGGTGACGACTGGAGTGACTTCGAAGTTGTTGGTGGGTGGAGGAGAGGAAGTCTTCCATTCTAGTCCGGTTGCGCGCCAGGGATTCGGTCCTGCTTCTTTCCCGTACTTCCAGGACCAGAGCAAATAGACGAGCGGAAGGATATAGCCGACTCCCAGGATCGATGCACCGGCGGTCGAGACGATATTGAGCATCTGAAACTCTTCCGGATAGGCTGCATAGCGGCGGGGCATACCCATGTACCCGAGCACAAACTGCGGAAAGAATGTCAAGTTGAAGCCCAGAAAGACGGTAAGCGCGGAGATTTTAGCTAATCCTTCCGGATACATTTTGCCGCTGATCTTGGGCCACCAGTAATGGACGCCACCAAGGAAGGCCATGACAGTACCGCCGACCATGATGTAGTGAAAATGCGCCACGATGAAGTAGGTGTCGGTGACATGAACGTCAATGCCGAGAGCGGCCAGGAAGAGTCCGGTCATGCCGCCAATGGTGAAGAGACCGACGAAGCCGATGGCATAGAGCATGGGCGTCTCCCAGGAGACCGATCCTTTGTAAATGGTGGCGGTCCAATTGAAGACTTTTATGGCGGACGGCACGGCGACCAAGTAACTCATCAATGAGAAAATCATGGCGGAGTAGACCGACTCGCCTGCAACGAACATGTGATGGCCCCAGACGAGAAAGCTGAATACGGCAATCGCAATGCTGGAGAAGGCGACAGCTTTGTAACCGAAGAGCGGTTTGCGGCTGAACGCGGGTATGATTTCGCTGACCACAGCCATGGCAGGCAGGATCATGATGTAAACCGCCGGATGAGAGTAGAACCAGAACAGGTGTTGAAAAAGGACCGGATCGCCGCCTAAAGCGGGATCAAAGATACCAACCTGGAAAATGCGCTCGACACCAATCATCAGCAGCGTGATAGCCAACACCGGAGTGGCGAGCACGAAGATGATGCTGGTGGCGTAAGTGGACCAGACGAAAATGGGTAGGCGGAACCAGGTAAGGCCAGGAGCGCGCATGCGGTGCGTGGTGGCGATGAAGTTCAGGCCAGTCAGGATGGATGAGAAACCGGAGATGAAGATACCGACGGCAGCGGCCACGATGTAAGTCGTCGAGTAAGTGGTGCTAAAGGGAACGTAAAAGGTCCATCCGCTGTCTACTCCACCGCGGAAAAGCGCGTAAATAGTAATTGCGGCGCCGGTCATGAACAAGTACCAGCTGAAGAGGTTCAGTTTCGGAAAGGCTAGATCTTTTGCGCCAATGGATAACGGCAAAACAAAGTTGCCGATCGTATTTGGAATAGACGGAATCAGGAAGAACCACACCATGATGATCCCGTGCATGCTGAAGAGCTTGTTATAAGTCTCAGGGCTTACAAGCCAGTTGTGCGGCGAGAGCAACTCGAGCCGCATGAGTAGGGCGAAAACTCCGCCGATGAAGAACAGCAGCGTGATAGAGATGGTGTAGAGAATGCCGATTCGCTTGTGGTCAGTGGTGAGGAGCCAGGAAAGAATGCCTTGCTTTTCCGTCAGATAGTTTTCTTCTACTGGACGAGCTACGGTTTCGATCATGTCAGCGAGCCTCCACTTGTGAACCGGAATTGGACGTTGCTCCCGGACCGGCGATGCCCGGCTGTGTTCCGTATTGTTTTGAGACCGTGCCGGAACTCGACGGCTGCTGCGTGCCTGGTTGCTGACCCAGCGCTTTGATGTAGGAAACGAGTGCCAGCACCTGTTCTTCATTTACCTGGCCCGTGAAGTTTGGCATTATGTTGGGCTTAAATCCGTAGACGATCTTGGCGTTAGGTTCGAGGATGGACTCGCGAAGATAGGAGTCATCCGCCAGGACAGTTTCTGCGTTGGCAATCTGAACGGGATGATTGTAGAGATTGCGCAGGTTTGGGCATCGGCCCTGGTCATCGAAGTGATGACAGTTTGCGCATCCGAACTGATGAAAAAGCTTTTCACCCTGGGAAGCAAGCGAGCCTTCGGAGGCGCCCTCGGTCAGCCATCGTTGATACTCGGCGGGCGACAAGGCGTAAATCCAGCCGATCATTCCAGAATGCTTCGTGCCGCAGTATTCAGCGCAGAAGAGATGGTATTTGCCGGGCTTGGTGGCTTCGAACCAAGTGGTGGTGTACCGCCCGGGAAGCACGTCCTGTTTAGTTCGGAAAGCAGGTACGAAGAAACTGTGGATCACATCTTCCGAGGTCATGGTTAGTTTCACGGGGCGCCCGACCGGGATGTGAAGCTCGTTGATTTCGCGCTGCCCTTCGGGATGCTGTGTTTTCCACATCCACTGCTTTCCGACGGCATACATGCTGATGGCGTTATCGGGAGGCCTTTCAATATCGAAGTAAAGCTTTGCGCCCCAACCGAACATGCCCATGAAAAGAAAGAAAGGAAGAATTATCCAGGTGGCTTCGACGGGAATGTTGTAACGCCTTTGATTACCCATCTCATTGTCATGTTTGCGGTGATAACGGACGGCGGAATAGATCAGGAAGGCTGCGATGGCAGTGGCGACGGTTCCACAGAGCACGACCATGAGCCAGAAGAAGAAATCTACTTCTCCCGAAACGGTCGAGGCTGATTCAAACAAGAACAGAAGCAAGGTGTTCATGCGTGTGGAATTTTCTGCCAGTTGCGGCGGTGCTGGCGGATGTCCTGCCGCCAGAAGAAGAGGAGGGCTCCTGCCAGCAGCACAAGAGTGAGGGCGGCCGCCTTGCGCAGCATATTGATGACAACGGCGCCGTACTTGCCGGTCGTCGGATCGTAATGGTAGCAGAAGAGTAGGATCTGATCGACAGGCGAACCAATGCGGTTGTGGGAGGTTTCGATCAGGCCGAGCTTAAGATCTTTGGGCTCATACTCGACACCATAGAGGTAACGGCTCAGCCGGCCTTTGGGGGTGAGCAGCATAATGCCGCTGGCATGGATGAACATCTTATTGACCGGGTCCCAACGGTAACGAAAGCCGATGGCCTGGGTGACGGCATCGATAGATTTTTGATCGCCAACCAGGAAATGCCAGCCGGTTGTGCCCGCTTTGCTGGAATAGCTGTGTGAGTAATGGTCGCGTTTGGCCGCAGCTTCCTGCGGGGTGTCGGCGGGATTGAAGCTCATGGCGACAACTTCGAAGTCTCGGCCCGGCTTTAGAGAGAGTGGCCGCAACGCCGCGACAACACCGCTGAGAATTTGGCTGCACAGGTTGGGGCAGGTGTAATAGACGGGCACAAGGATGACCGGCTTGTTTACGAAGTAGGTTCGAAGGGGAACGGCGCCGCCACTTTCATCGCGGAACATGGTATCCAAAGGCACCTGCGCGTTGAGCTTCTGTTCGATGCCAATGCCATTCAGACTGGGAGGCAGATGTAGATTGCTAGCGGGGGCCGCGCCGGACGCGTGCGAGGCGACAATAGCATAGATCGCTAGGGCTGTGGAAAATCTCATCTCGGCTCCGGTTCGACCTTCCCTTGAAAACCAGTGGTGCGCGTACCTGCCTGAGGAGGGGTAAGCGTCGCATTCGGCAGCGTGTTTTGCGGAGGAAGGCCGCGTTGGGCAATCAACTGCATGGCTCGCTCGATCGGAATGGCAACTTTGCCCTTGTTCCTGTCGACCCACGAGTAGTTATGCAAGTCCCAGTCTTCGCGTGCGCGCATGGCCTTCAGATCTTGTCGAGGTGACTCTTGCAGCCTTGGCTCCGGCGGCATGGGATTTCCGTGCTCGGCAACCGGGAGCGGGGGCGGACTGACATCTGCAAGGTGGTGGCGTAGAAACGAGAAGGGGAAAAATAACAGAGCGGAGGCGATCCAAAGACCGACGATGACTGCCGCGCCGGCAATAAAAACGCCACGCGGATTAATGTCGGATTGCTCGAAGCGAATGTCCTGATGGCGCAGAGCGGAAGCGTCTTCGGACGGGTGGTCAGGCATGAGATGGCGGGTCACGTCGACGACGCCCTCAACCGAGCCAGCAGTATAGCCGATAAACGAGCCAATGGCTTTGAGCAGATTTCTGAATAGGCCTTGGCCGGGCACGTTAGTCTTCCTCCCCGTGTTGCAGGGCCTTTTCGAGCGCGGGCGCCCGCACCGGCAGTAAGGGACGCTTGCGGAGCTGCCAAAGGAACGTCGCGATCCACAGGCCGCCGATGGCTAGGGGAACAGAAAAATTGAGCCAGTGCAGGCGGAGGCCTTTCTGGTAGTAGGAGGGCGTCACCACCCACATCAGATCGACGAAGCACATGACGATGGTGATGCCAACGACGGTGCAGAGCGCCGTTCCGTTGCGCTTTAGGGAGCGCGATAGAAGCAGCAGAAAAGGCACGATGAACTTGAACAGGATGAGTGCTACGCCGAGCCAACCCCAGGTGGTGGCGAGGCGGCGAAGGAACCAGGGGATCTCATCGGTCAGGTTGCCGGACCAGATGATAACGAGTTGCGAGAAGGCGAAGTAAGCCCACAACATGACAAAGGTCAACAGCAGTTTCCCGAGGTCATGTAGATGCGCAGCCCGGAAGCGGCCTGCCAGAGGTTCGCGTTTGGAAAGCAGGACCATGGCGAGGATGATGAAGGCAAACGCCGTCAGCGCCTGGTTGGCGACAAACAGGAATCCCCAGATGGTGGAATACCAATCGTTTGCGAGCGACTCGGCCCAATCGACAGAGGAAAAGGTCACGGTGAATACGTAGAGAATTAGACCTGGGGCGCTGATGGCCGCAAGCCGTTTCTCCAGGCCGCCATGCTCGTCCTGCTGGGCGGACCAGCGATTGAGGAAATACGCAAAGAGGATCCAAATGGCGAAGTAGATGATTGCGCGAATGACGAACATGGTGGGGTTCATGTATCCGGCGCGGTGGCGCAAGACGTACTCGTGCTGGACTAGGTTCGGGTGAGCCCAATCGTAAAGAGTAGGCAGCCCAAAGGCGATCGGGATGAATAGCAGCGCCAGCAAAGGAAGCGTGCGGGTTGCCGATTCGAACGTGCGGCGGGTCATGATGCCCCAGGCGCCGGCGGTCAGGTATTGCATCATCACAATGGCGAGCGAACCCAGCGCCAAGCCGAGCCAGAAGAGATAGCCCATGAGATAGGAGCGAAAGAAATCACCCGGGCTGAAGAAAGCGCCGACTATTGAGATAACCGAGAGGACGATGCCAATAGCGAGCGCGGGACGAAGCACGCGTCCCAAATCGTCACGCAGTTCGGGGGAGGGATAGAACGTGGAACTCACTGGGTTCCCCCGGCTCTGGACTGTGCTCCTTCGAGCTGTTGACGAGTTGCAGGCGGCACGTCGGAGATGCTTGAATATCTGCTTAGCTGAAGAGCGCGGACGTAGGCGACGATAGCCCAACGATCATTTGTCGGGATTTGGTCGCCATGATCGGGCATAGCGCCATAGCCGTTGGTAATGACTTGATAAATGTAGCCGGGCGGCACGGCACGGAGACGATCAGTGTGGAGGTTTGCGGGAATCCAGAAGCCGCGTTGACGCACCATGCCGTAGCCATTACCGGTCCGGCCGTGGCACGGGCTGCAATAGATGTCGAAGCGGTCCCGGCCGCGTTTAAGAAGCGAGGCGTTCACCGGTAGCGGGATGGTTACGAGAAAGTTGCCGCGCTCGGAACCAGTGTGTAGTGAATCGTTGTTGGCGAGTTCGTCGCGCGCAATTGTGCCGAGGGGAATGGGCCTCGAATCGCGGCCATCGGCGAAGAAGCGATTCTCGCCCAGCGGTTTGTATTTGGGCTGGTCCTGCATGTCTCTGCGGCAACCTGATGACACTAGGAGAAAGCTGAGGAGAAACGTAAGTTGGCTAGGAGTCTTCAATTTCCCAAACTCCCTGGGGGCTAAAGCCCTGCAAAAATTCGACCGTTCGGCGCGAGTCGTAGATGGGGTCGCATTTTTCTATACAGAGAAAAAATCGGCCACTCGAAGCTTCCGCGAAACGGGACAGATTGAAAAGTGGAAAATTAGGCCGGGGAAATCCGCAAAGGGCAAGTGTCCCGAAGAACGCGCCGCACGACGCGAGCAGAACGGTGAGCTCGAAAAGGATCGGGATGAACATCGGCCAGCTATACAAGGGACGACCTCCGACGTTGGTTGGGTAATCGATGGCGGCGATGTAATATTGCATGGACCAGGCGATCGCCGCGCCGAGTAACCCGCCTCCTAGTACGATAGGGGGGACCCAGTTATGACCGGGGACGATCTTATTCAGATCTTTGATTGGATAGGGCGAATAAGCGTCAAAGCGGCGATAGCCGTATTTACGGGTTTGGCGGGCAGCTTCGACTAAGGCAGTTGGATCGTCGAATTCAGCGACGAGACCGTAGACAGTGCTTATATCCGTCACTTTTCGGTTCCTCCACCGGGTTTTGAGAAAGGCAGCAACTCCCGCACTTCCGACATCGAGATCATAGGCAGGAAACGGATGAAGAGCATGAAGAGCGTCACGAATAATCCGACCGATCCATAGAGAGTGGCGTTATCCCAAAACGTCGCGACGAAGTTTGACCAGGATGAAGGCAGGAAATCGCGATCGAGGCTAGTGATGATGATCATGTAGCGCTCGACCCACATGCCGATCAGCACAACGACAGCAATGAAGAAGAGGGGTTTCGGATTCGTGCGGACTTTATAGAACCAAAGGGCCTGCGGAATGATGACGTTCAGAGTGATGACGAGCCAAAAGGTCCAGGATTGAGGTCCGAAAGCGCGATTATGAACGGTGTACATCTCAAATCCGTTGCCGCTGTACCAGGAGGTAAAAGGCTCGATGACGTAGGTGTAAGCCAGGATCAAGCCATTCGCGAGCATCAGCTTCGCGCAGTTGTTCAAGTGACGGACCGTAATCAAGTTATGAAGGCCGTAGACAGCGCGCAGCGGGATGCATAAGACGAGCACCATGGCGAAGCCGGAGTAGATGGCGCCGGCGACGAAATAGGGCGGGAAAATTGTGGAGTGCCAGCCGGGGAGTATCGCGATGGTGAAGTCGAAGCTGACTACGGTATGGACGGAAAGAACTAGCGGCGTAGCGAGGCCTGCCAGAAGGAGCGAGGCGCTCTGGTGCCATCTCCAATGCCGGGCCGAACTGCGCCAGCCGAATGCGAGTACGCCATAGAAGCCATATTTCAATCCGCTTTTGGAGCGGTCGCGCAAAGTCGCGAGATCCGGAATCATGCCGAGATACCAGAACAGGATCGAGACGATCGCATAGGTTGAGACGGCGAAGACGTCCCACACCAACGGGCTTCTAAACTGGGGCTGGATGGTCATCGTATTTGGGTACGGCAATAACCAATAGAAGATCCAGGCGCGCCCGAGATGCAAAAGCGGAAACAGGCCCGCGCAGGCCACTGCGAAGATCGTCATGGCTTCGGCGAAGCGGTTAATCGAATTGCGCCAGGTCTGATTGAGAAGCAGGAGGATGGCGGAAATAAGCGTGCCGGCGTGTCCGATCCCGATCCACCAGACGAAGTTAGTGATGGCAAAGGCCCAGGCAACTGGAACTTCGACGCCCCAGATACCGACGCCTTTGGCTTCGAGATAAACGACGGCGATTAGGAACATCAGGAGCAGCAGAATTCCCACGCCGAAGGTGCTCCACCAGAAAAGAGGTGTTTTGCGGTGCAGAACGATATCGCTGATTTGCGCGCTGACGGTTTCGAAGGTCTGGCTCGGGCCAACTACAGTGAGCGGATTGTTGGGATCGAGCTTTCGCCCAGTGTGCCGCTGCCGTTCTTCGATGGTCGTCATGCGGTAGCCTCATCCGGGAGTTCGGGATTGGGGTTGCGCAGTTCCGCCAAATACGTGGTTCGAGGACGCGTGTTCAGTTCGGCCAAAAGCGAGTAGTCCAGCTTTTGAGCCTTGAGTTTCGCAACCTGGTTACCGCGATTATTCATGTCACCAAAGACGATGGCTTGCGTGGGACAGGCCTGCTGGCAGGCAGTCTTGATTTCGCCGTCACGAATGAAACGGTCTTCGACTTGCGAAGTGATCTCGGCTTCGCGGATACGCTGCACGCAGTACGTACATTTCTCCATGACGCCCCGGCTACGCACGGTCACGTCGGGATTGCGCTGCATCTTGAGAGTTTCGGTCGTCCAGTCCTGGTAGAGAAGAAAGTTAAAACGGCGAACCTTATACGGGCAATTGTTCGAGCAGTAGCGGGTTCCGACGCAGCGGTTGTAGACCATATCGTTCAAGCCGTCGCGGCTATGATTGGTGGCCTGCACGGGACAGACCAGCTCGCAGGGAGCGTTCTCGCATTGCATGCACGGCACAGGTTGATAGACAGCTTGAGGAAGACGCGGATCGCCTTTGTAATAGGTATCGATGCGCAGCCAGTGCATCGCGCGCCGGGCCAGCACCTGTTCTTTCCCGACCACCGGAATGTTGTTCTCGGCCTGGCACGCGACCACGCAAGCGTTACAGTTCACGCACGCGGTGAGATCGATCGACATTGCCCATTTGTAGCCGTTGTACTGCCAGTGCGGATACAGCGTGAGATTGTCCGGAGGGCGGTGATTCTTCTCCTGGATCACTTCCGCATTCCGTTTGAACTCGGCAGCTGTGGTGGAAAGGACCACGTCACGATTTTCCATCGTCTGCTGCATCTGAGTGGTCGCGAGCGGATACGAGGAATCCAGCTTGTGGAGCTCAGCGCCCGATCCGCTCCATAAAGAATCCGCAGTGCGCAGGAGGTAGGCGTTGAAACCCGCACCGTTGCCTGCGCGGCCGGAATGAGTGCGTCCGAAACCCAAGTCGATACCGATCGATTCATCGGGATGGCCGGGCAGGATCCAGACGGATCCCTGCACGGAGCGCCCACGGTAACGCACTTCGACATGCTGCTGGTTTTTCAACTGGAGGTGTTGGGCTGTGGCCGGACTGAGGAAGACGGCGTTGTCCCAGGTCAACTTGGTCATCGGACGCGGCAGTTCTTGTAGCCACATGTTATTCGCGTAGCGGCCATCGTAGAGGTAGAGGTCGGGTTTAAAGGTAATATCGAGTCCGTTAGCCTGAGCTTGGTTGGGAACGGGCGGAAGCGCGCGCAAGCTGGGTTGTAAAGAGGGCGGAGCGGAGCCGGCCACGAACCCGTCATGCACCGATTTACGCCACCACTGCTCAAAATCTGCTGGGCTGTGCTGATCGGACCAATACGCGCGGACAACCTCATAAGAAGATCGTCCGGGAAATTGCAGAATTGCGTCCAGGACCGTGAGCGCGGAGCGGGTGTCATAAAGCGGCGCAATCAGCGGCTGCAGAATGCTGACGGTGCCGTCAAAGGCTCGGGCGTCGGCCCATTCTTCCAGAAAGTGCGATTCCGGAATTTGCCAAGTGGTCTTGAGAGACGTTTCGTTGAACTGCTGGGAGAGGTGCAACGAGTTCTTCACCTTCGGCAGGCCTTGGGTAAAGGCGAAATCGGCAGGCGCGTTATAGATGGGATTGCCGCCGAGAATCAGCAGCAATTCGACTTGCCCCGCGTTCATGGCATCGGTCAACTGTCGGAGCGAGGCGATCTGGTCGACCGGCTGAACTTCAATCGGCTCGGTGTAAATCACCGTTTTCCCGATATTGCCGAGCGCGTGATTGATGGCGTGTGCCAAATTGTGCACAGCGGGGGATTGTTGCTCGCCGGGGATGACGACGCAGGAACCGGGATGAGATTTGAGGTCTTTCACAAGCGCCTGCAGGAGCGTGGCGTAGGATGGATTGCCGGATACGGAAGACCCTGGGACGCCGAGAGCCGCGGCTAATTCCAGAGCAAACATCTGAACGTCGCGGTAGCGCAGCGGCAATCTGTGATCCGCCTTGCCGCCGGTCGCCGTCATGGTGGTCTCAATGACATAGAGACGGTTCATATCGAGGCGGTCGCCCCGCCGCCGGCGGTCCGCAAAATCGCGGGCGTAGCGGGTCGCGGCTGGTCCGCACGCCAGAAAATCAGCATCGAGGGCGAGAACAACGTCAGCCCCGGACAAATTGTAATAAGTGTTCAAGGGCTTTCCAAACATCCCGGCTGCGGAGTTACGCGCCGAGTGCGGACCGGCCGGGTCATATTGATGCCACTGTGCAGCAGGAAAATTTTTCAGCACCGATTGAATCTGATGACCGAGCGTAGGAGAAACGATAGTCTCAGTCAGGATACGGAGGCCTTCGCCTTTGCGCGCGCGAATGGGAGCGATGGCGGACTCCCAGGCAATCTGGAATGACTCCCAGGTGCGCACATCTCCGAGATAAGAGATCTCTTGCGCACGATCGGGATCGTAGAGGTCCATCAAACAGGCTTGCGAATGGACACTGCTGGCACCCAGGCTGGATGGGTGATCGGGATTGCCTTCCACTTTGGTGGGACGTCCGAGATGACTTTCGACAATGACACCCTGCGCGACTCCGTTTACTGGAGCAACCGTGGCGTAATACTTGGGCTTGCCGGGAATCACGTCCTCGGGAGGATCGACATAGGGCATAATTGTCTCGGTCGGCTGGCGCGTACAGCCGCTCAGACCGGCTAGAGCAAGCGATCCTGCCATGAGCGAAACAAACCGCCGGCGGCTCGCCGGAGATAATTCGATGCCTTCTTCAGAAAACTCTTCCGGCTCACCTGTCTCTGCGGAGTTTTCCAGTTCAGAAAGCGCCTGCCAGTAGTGCCGGGAGTTGGACTTTGCGGTGAGCGACTCGAGCGGGACGAAACTGCGTTGGGAAGTGGTGTGCTTCATCGGTGGCAAGTCGAGCAACTGATCAGGCTCTGGATGTGGTAATCCTGAATGAGTTTGTTCCCCAGGGCGATTTGGTTAACGGGCGTCCGATAATCCATCGCAAAGACCTGATCGCGTGGGCGTACGTAACGTTCCGGGTGGCGGTGACAGTTGAGGCACCACTTCATGGTGAGCGGCTGCCCTTGCCACACCAAAGGCATCTTGTCGACTCGGCCGTGGCAGGTTTCGCATGCCACGCCCTTGTGCACGTGGATGCTGTGATTGAAGTAAACGAATTCCGGAAGGTCGTTCACACGAGTCCACTCGATCGACTTGCCCGAGCGATAACTTTCACGGACCGGTTCCAGCATGGGACTGGTGGCCCACATCTGCGAATGGCAATTCATACAAATCTTAGTGGCGGGGATGTTCGCAAATGAGGAGTATTCAACTGTGGTGTGGCAGTAGCGGCAATCGATGCCTAAGCCGCTTACATGGTGTTCATGGCTAAAGGGGACGGGCTGTTCGCGCGGCACATTCTGCATGGTCTCGTAAGGCGACCTGACGATGAGATAAGAAAGAAACAGAACAATGACGATCCCACAAGCAAGACCGAACACGCTGAACTTGGCGAAGGTGTTCGCGCTTCGGGAAAAGTATTGCGGCATGGGCTTATGCTGGGGCGCAGTCCACGATTGGAAGCGATCAGACCCTCACGGTTTCCCTGGGAGAAGTTCAGACATTGTGGAGCCGCTGCCGACTGATTGGGCGCCTTTGACGCTCGCATAATCGAAAAACGTTTGGTTTTGACTGGAGTAATGATTTACCAGGAAGAACACTTTAGAATGTGACTTCATCGTGAAATGGCTAGGCAGCCAGATACCATTTCCAACGGGCGCCTTCTGCAGTTCGAAACGCGTTCCCGGTTCTACTTGCGCGAGGAACCCCTCGATGGAGACCGGACGAATGACTTGCGCCGTGACCTTGACCCATTGAAAGGTCTTCTGGTCGACCCACAATTGTCCCTGCATGCCGGGTAATGCCTGGCATTCCATGTTGGGCGGCCGATAACCCGGCTTGGGAGTAGCTTTTAATATGTATACGTCGAACTTTCTCAGCTTGCCTTGGCCCACGAGTTTGAAATCGAAGGCTTCCGTCAGTTGTTCGTACATATTGTGATCGCGCGCAAGGTCCTTCCGGTAGTTGGCGATTCGGCTACTGCGCTCGCTGGCCGATTGAGCCTGATGTTGCGCCTCGGCTTGCTGCTGTTTTTTCATCGCCTCCGCTTCCTCAGCCTGGGACAGCGGCTTGCCATTTTCGGCAATGAGGCGCTGGTACGGAGTGCCGCCTAGCATGGTTATCTGGTACAGCTTGGTTCGATCGGTTGTGCGATCCCGTTCTTTGTTGTTGTAATTGGGCGCGGCAGCGAAATCTTTTTTGATGGCCTGAACAGATCGCTCGATGATGGTCTTAGCGTCAGGCACTTGCGCAGAGATTTGCGGGACAAATAATGCGCTAACTAACAAGACCAAAGAGATTAGCGGCAGGAATTCCGGTCTTTTGCTCGACATAACGATAGAACACTCGCCGCCTCAGAGAAGGAGAGTGTGCAATGCAGACCCATCATCACGCGCTAGCACTAGGAAAGGCTGTGCTTTTTGTCACGAAAACTGATACTCGGTTTTTTCTTTTAACGCTCGGTGGTTTTCCAAGAAATTTTTCGTCGCAACATTCACGCCTGCGCCCGTCATACACGAGAAGAAACCGGAGCCGGGTTAGAGTTCCGCGCGGTTGACGTGATCCCGCACGACAAATCTACAAGGAGAGCTTATGGCGAAATCCGTAGCAGATGTACTTATGGAAAGACTCAGTGACTGGGGCGTAGAGGTGATATTCGGATTTCCGGGAGACGGCGTCAACGGAATTTTCGGCCGACTCGGAGTCTGTTTAGCAACTTCCGGACCGGGGGGCATTCATTTGCTGAATGGTCTCTACGATGCAAAATGCGATGGACAGCCTGTCCTGGCGATCACGGGCCATACGTTTCACGATCTGATTGGAACGCATTATCAGCAAGACTTGGATCTGGACAAGTTGTATATGGACGTCGCCGTGTACAACCAGCGGGTCATGGGACCGGCGCACGTCCTCAGCGTGACGGATGAGGCAATCAAGACAGCTTTAGCGCGACGCTCTGTTGCTCACATCACGATTCCAAAAGATATCCAAGAGATGAAGGTGTCCGATGAGCAGCGGTCGAGCGCCAACATCAAGAAGCACAGCGCCGATGTGTACGCTCCGGTGTACCCCGGGCCTTCGGGCGCTCAATTGCAAGAGGCAGCCGAGATCATTAATAAAGGTCATCGGGTTGCCATTCTGGCGGGCAGAGGTTGTTTAGGAGCGCGCACCGAAATTCTCGAGCTGGCCGACAAGGTGGCTGGGCCGATTGTAAAAGCGCTGTTGGGAAAAGCCGTCGTTCCGGATCGGGATCCATTCACGACGGGTGGAATCGGGCTGCTGGGAACGGCTCCCTCGCAAGATGCAATGGAAGAGTGCGACACGTTGATTATGGCGGGGAGCAGCTTTCCCTACATGGAGTTTCTACCGAAGCCAGGACAGGCGAAGTGCGTTTAAATCGACATTGATCCAGCCCGCATCGGTTTGCGGCACCCCGTTGATGTGGGGATTGCTTCAGATTGTAAGACGGCTTTGAAAGCGCTGCTACCGCTCCTTGAAACAAAACGCAATCGTGACTTTCTCAAGAAAGCTCAGACGCGGATGGAGAGCTGGAACAAGCTGATGGATGAACGCGGCACTCGCACGGACTCGCCGATGAAGCCGCAGGTGGTTACCCACCAACTGAATAAGTTGCTGTCCGATGATGCCATCGTTTCGTCCGACAGCGGCACGATTGCAACCTGGACGGCGCGGCACATAGAGATGCGGGGAACGATGCAGTTCTCCCTATCGGGACTCCTGGCAACGATGGCCAATGGTTTGCCCTACAGCATAGGCGCAGCGATCGCCTATCCGGGCCGTCAGGTGGTTTGCGTGGTTGGCGACGGAGGGCTCTCCATGCTGCTGGCAGAACTTGCCACGCTGGCCAAATACAAACTAAACGTGAAGGTGATCGTCATTAAGAATAAACGTCCTAGGCGAAATCAAGTGGGAGCAGATCGTACAGGCCGCGAATCCTGAGTTTGGCATCGATCTGGAGCCGATTCGACTTCGCGGGAGTCGCCCGGAATTGCGGCATTGGCGGCTTTGCGCTCGACAAAGCCGAAGATGCGGAATCGATCCTACGTCAGGCTCTGAACCATCCGGGGCCTGCGCTGGTTGAAGCCGTCGTGGATCCGAATGAACCGCCTATGCCCGGCAAGATAACTACGGAACAAGCCGTTCATTTTGCAGAAGCGCTTGCTCGAGGCGACAAGCACGCTGGAAAAATCATCGCAACGGTGTTCAAGGACAAAGTGCGCGAAGTTATTTAGTGACAACGAGCGCGGAATTCACGCTCGCGCACTCTTGAAAACAAGGTTTCTATGTTGATTCAGATTTCGGGCAACAACACGCTTGCCGAAGCGGGCGGTCAATATCCGCGGCACTCGACGGATACCGAGGCCGGGATTCCCGCCCAGCGGTTGGCGTTAGAGACCGATTTGCGTTCAGTTGTGCGCGGCGAAGTTCGTTTCGATGACGGCAGCCGCGCTCTCTATTCGACAGACGCCTCGAATTATCGGCAGATACCAATCGGCGTCGTCGTCCCTCGTGACAAGGAAGATGTTAGCCAGACGATAGCGGTTTGCCGCCGGTATCAGGTGCCAGTACTGAATCGCGGCGGAGGCACCAGTCTCGCTGGACAATGCTGTAACGTGGCTGTCGTGATCGACATGTCGAAGTACATGCGGTCTGTGCTGGCAGTCGATCCCTACAAGAAGCTCGGGCGAGTAGAACCGGGCTGCGTTCTCGACGATTTTCGAAGGGCAACCGAGCAATATGGCCTGATCTTTGGTCCCGATCCTGCCACTCACAATCGCTGCACTTTGGGCGGCATGGTGGGTAATAACTCCTGCGGCATGCATGCCCAGATGGCAGGGAAAACGACAGAGAATATCGAACGACTCGAAATTCTCACCTACGACGGCTTGCGAATGTGGGTGGGCAAGACGAGCGATCGAGAACTGGAAGGCTACATACGCGAAGGAGGACGCAAGGGCGAAATTTATCGCCAGCTTGCTTCACTCAGAGACCGGTATGCGGACGAGATTCGAAAACGGTTCCCGAAAATTCCCCGGCTCGTGTCGGGTTATCCGATCAATGAGCTTTTACCCGAGAACGGCTTTCATGTCGCGCGCGCGCTGGTTGGCACGGAGAGTACTTGTGTGACGGTGCTCGAGATCGAAGGCAATCTGGTCCCGAATCCCCCGGTCCGAACTCTTCTGATACTTGGATATCCAGATGTCTACCAGGCGGGAGATCACGTCTCCGAGATCTTGCGGTATAAACCGATTGCTTGCGAGGGTCTCAATGACCGTTTGCTTGACGACTATCGCAAGAAGCATCTCTACCTGAATGAGATCAAGCTGCTGCCGGAAGGCAAAGGCTGGCTGATTCTCGAATTTGGAGGACAGACTAAGCAGGAAGTCGATGACCAGGCCCATGCCCTGATGGACTATTTGAAGGGGCAACGCAATGCGCCGAGCATGCAGCTTTATGACGATAAACCGCAGGAACATCAAATTTGGGAAGTGCGGGAAGCGGCGCTGGGTGGATCGTCCTTTGTGCCCGGTAAGCCGCCGGCTTGGCCAGGATGGGAAGATTCTGCCGTTCCGCCAGATCAGGTGGGGGCGTATCTGCGCGATCTGGATCGGCTCTTCAGCAACTATGGATGGCACCCGTCGATTTTCGGGCACTTCGGCCAGGGCTGCATCCACATTCGCGTTCCGTTTGAATTGACCACGCAATCGGGGCTCGATGCGTTTACCTCTTTTATGGAGGAGGCGACGTCGCTGGTTGTGAAGTACGGCGGTTCTTTTTCGGGAGAGCACGGCGATGGTCAGGCTAGGGCGCAGTTCCTGCCGAAGTTGTTCGGCAATGAGCTGGTGAATGCATTCCGGGAATTCAAAGCCATTTGGGATCCCAAAGGCAAGATGAATCCCGGAAAGGCAGTGGACGCGTACTGCATAACCCAGAACCTGCGCTTAGGAACTGAATACGATCCGCCGCAGGCGAAAACGCATTTTCATTACGAGGCGGACCAGTTCAGCTTTGCGAATGCCACCTTGCGATGCGTCGGCGTGGGTAAATGCCGCCGTGAAGATGGTGGCACGATGTGCCCGAGCTACATGGCCACGCACGAGGAGATGCACTCGACGCGGGGGCGCGCGCGGCTACTCTTCGAGATGATGCAGGGCGATCCCCTCAAGGGTGGCTGGCGCGACCATCACGTAAAAGAAGCGCTAGACCTTTGCCTTTCCTGCAAGGGATGCAAGGGCGAGTGTCCAATCAACGTAGACATGGCGACATACAAGGCTGAGTTTCTAGCGCATTATTACCAAGGCCGATTGCGGCCGAGAACCGCGTATGCCTCGGGTCTCATTTATTGGTGGTCGCGCGTTGCTTCTGTTATGCCCGCCACTGCCAATTTCTTCACGCAAACGCCGGGGCTCAGCAACGTCGCCAAGTTAGCAGCTGGTTATTCGCAGAAGCGGCACATTCCTCCGTTTGCACCTCAGACTTTTAAGCAATGGTTCGCCCGGCGCCCGAAGAAGAATGCCGGCAAGCCGCCGGTAATTCTTTGGCCCGATACCTATAATAACCACTTCACGCCGAAGGTGGCGCAAGCTGCCGTCGAAGTTTTGGAACACGCCGGATATCAAGTGCGCGTGCCGCGGCAAAGCTTGTGCTGCGGACGTCCGTTGTACGACTACGGCATGCTGAACACTGCTAAGAAACTACTACACCGGGTGCTGGAAACGCTCCGGCCGGCAATTCGAAGCGGCATCCCAATCGTGGGGCTGGAGCCCAGCTGCGTCAGCGTGTTTCGGGATGAGTTGACAGATTTAATTCACGGAAACGAGGATGCCCAGCGGCTTCAAAAGCAAACATACGTGCTTAGCGAATTTCTAAAGCAGGCGAAACACTATGAGTCACCGCGTCTTGAACGAAAAGCAGTGGTCCATGGCCACTGTCATCAAAAGAGCACTCTCAATTTCGAAAGTGAGGAGCAGATTCTCTGCGATATCGGCCTCGAGTGCGAGGTTCTCGATTCGGGATGTTGCGGACTGGCGGGCGCATTCGGCTATGAACGCGACCACTACGACGTGGGAATCAAGTGTGGCGAGCGCGTACTCTTACCTGCTGTTCGCAATGCGCCTGAACAAAGCCTGATCATTGCAGACGGCTTCAGTTGCCGCGAACAGATCCTGCAGCAGTCGGAGCGAAAAGCTTTGCACCTCGCGCAGGTACTGCAGATGGCGCTGCGTCACGGCCCGCACGGTCCAGCGACCAAAGTGCCGGAGCAAGAATATGCTTCGCTTGAAAGGACCTCCGCAGTGCCAGCGAGCGTCATAGCCGGTGCTTCGGCGCTGGCGGCCACCGGTTTATGGTGGGGCTTAAAACGGCGGCGAGCTCGATGATGCAAGTGCAGATAGTTGTCGAACAAACGCGAATTCGTTTATCGCACTAGTATGACGTGAGAAAAATCACTGATTCTCTTCTCTGGCAGACGCATCATGGCGACAGACAGACTCTTCACGCCTGTCGATCTCAAACGAGGAGGATAGTATGGCAAGCACAGCTACGCAAACCGCCAAGAGCAAGACTTCTGACAACGATTCGGGACCACGTCAACCCACGCCGGAGCACACGAGGTCAGCAGAAAACCGGGCGGACAGCATGGATCCGAGTGACATGGGCGAAGATCGCAACCAACAAGAAATCGCTCGGCTCGCTTATTCCTATTGGGAGGCCCGAGAAGGCGCCGATGGTTCAGCAGAAGGAGATTGGCTTCGCGCGGAAGCCGAACTCTCCGGAAGTGCTCGTGCTAAGAACGAATAGCTTCGCGCGTGCGGGCAGAGCACGGGAACTCTCTCGAACCGGCGCGGGCTTTTAATGGCAAACTTTCGGGGGCAGAAGGACGCGTTCGGAGCACCTGGCATGGCGCCGCGCTGGACGCACTCAGACAAAGAAGGAATAGGGACGGCCTATGCCCCCGGCAGCCACATTTGGTTCACGATCTGGCACGGCATACTGACCGAAGTGTATTACCCCACTGTTGATCGTCCTCAATTACGAGACCTTGAATTTTTGTTCTCGGACGGGAAAGATTTGTTCCTCGAAGAAAAACGAGACCTGCGCTATCAGATCGAACGCATCGAGCCCTCTCAGGGGTACAAAGTAACCAGCCGAGGTCCGCAAGACCGTTTCTCTTTGACAAAGGAGATCATCACGGAACCCACGCGACCGTGTGTTCTTGTACACACGAAGCTAGAAGGCAGCGATAAGTTTCTGGCCGCTTTAAAGATATACGTATTGTGCGCTCCGCATTTAGAAATGGCAGGAGAAGGCAACAACGCATTTGTGGTCGAGGTCTCCGGGCGGAACCTGCTCGTTGCGGAGAAAAATAACCGCTGGCTGGTGCTGGGCGCATCCTGCCAGTTCTGCCGGCTCTCTTGTGGATACGTGGGTTATAGCGACGGATACACAGACCTCGCGAAGAATCATGCGATGAAATTCGAGTTCGACCAAGCCAAGAACGGCAATGTGGCGCTCACGGGGGAGCTCGCGATTCCTCAGACCCGAGAGTTTACGCTTGGCCTGGCATTCGGCGAAACTTTTCCCAGTGCTGTTTCGACACTATTCCAGAGCCTGGGCGTTCCCTATCAAGATCGGCGGAAGATTTTTGTCGATCAGTGGAACGCGGCAACCGGCGACAGAAAATCTCTCGAAAAATCCAGCAAAGACAAGGGACGTCTTTTTCATTCGAGTTACGGCCTGCTCTTAACGCATGAAGACAAGCTGTTTCAAGGAGCCTTTGTTGCATCCCTCACGATTCCCTGGGGCGAAGCGCGCGGAGATAAAGAAGGCAAAGGCGGTTATCACCTGGTTTGGACGCGAGACATGGTGGAAAGCGCTATGGGTCTGCTGGCCGCCGGCGACACGCATGCACCCCTACGGGCGCTCATTTATCTGGCGGCAGGTCAAGAGGAGGATGGCAGTTTTCCGCAGAATTTCTGGGTAGACGGCGAGGCCTTTTGGAAGGGGATGCAACTCGATGAAGTTGCTTTCCCGGTACTGCTTGCGTGGCGTCTTCACAAGCTTCAACTCCTGGAGCAGTTTGATCCTGGAGTGATGGTGACACGAGCTGTCTGCTTTCTGCTGCATAGCGGCCCGGTGACCGGGGAGGAGCGGTGGGAGGAAGCGAGCGGCTATTCACCCTCGACGTTGGCCGCAATAATCGCAGCTTTCATCTGCGCGGCATCGTTCGCGAGAGAAAAACCGAACAACGAAACAGGGGATTTTCTCGAGAGCTATGCTGATTTCCTCCGGGCACATCTTGAGGAGTGGACTGTGACGACGGAAGGCTCACTTGTGCCCGGTACATCGCGCTACTTTGTGCGCCTGAATCCGGCCAAGCCCGGCGGAGTCGCGGCTCCCGGCGCTGTGAACACGGCCGAGCTTAAGTTGACCAGTCGAGCCCCGGGAGCGCGGCAATCTTATCCGGCTCGCGACATCGTCGATGCTGGCTTTCTGCAACTCGTTCGGTACGGAGTCCTTCGGCCTGATGACCCGCTTATCAGCGAGAGCCTCCGGGTCGTCGATGCTGCACTCAAAGTCGATTTACCCGCAGGGCCTTGCTGGCATCGCTATAACCATGATGGCTATGGACAGCAACCAGGCGGCGGTCCTTATGTGCAATGGGGCAAAGGCCGGGCTTGGCCGCTACTTACGGGAGAACGAGCGCATTATGAACTTGCGGCCGGTCACGACCCCAGCGGATTGGTGAGCGCAATGGAACATTTCTCGGGCGGTACCTGTCTGCTACCGGAGCAGATATGGGACGAAGCTGATTTGCCGGAAGCGGGCCTGCGTTGCGGCTGTCCTACTGGTTCAGCGAATCCCCTGCTGTGGGCGCACTCGGAGTATTTGCGTCTGCTTCGGTCGTGTTCCGACGGAAAAGTCTTTGATTTGATCCCGGAAGTTGTGGCTCATTACCAGGGTGATAAGGTCAACAGCCAAGTGGAGTTCTGGCTGCCAAAGCACCCGCTTCGCCACGCAAGGAAGGATCATACGCTTCGCATTTGCACGCCTGAGCCATTTCGCCTTCGCTGGTCGGCCGACAATTGGAAGACCTGGCACGACAGCGAATCCCGCTCGACCGGCATCGGCGCAGAATACTTTGACGTGAATGATTTTGGGTCGCACGTGGAATTTACTTTCTACTGGACGAGCAGCGGGCAGTGGGACGGCCACAATCACCGGGTGGAAGCGAAATAGGAAAGAAATGGAAAATTCAAATCGAGGGAAAGTGGTCGTGGTCACCGGCGCCTCCGCCGGAGTAGGTCGCGCGGTGGTGGCGGAATTTGCGCGGCAGGGAGCTCACATTGGCCTCATCGCGCGTGGACGGGAGCGCCTGGAAGCAGCCAAGCACGAGGTCGAGGAATTGGGTGGAAAAGCGCTCGTGTTGCCTACCGACGTAGCCGATGCACAGCAAGTGGAAGCGGCCGCCGAACGTACCGAGCAAGAGTTTGGACCAATCGACATCTGGGTCAACGATGCGATGACCACGATTTTCGCGCCCTTCCTCGAGATCAAACCTGACGAGTTCAAGCGCGCCACGGAAGTCACCTATCTTGGGCAAGTCTACGGAACGATGGCCGCGCTAAAACGCATGCACGCGCGCAATCGTGGCACGATTGTCCAGGTCGGCTCGGCCCTGGCTTACCGCTCTATTCCGCTGCAGTCTCCTTACTGTGGCGCTAAGCACGCCATCGTGGGATTCACCGACTCGATCCGTTCGGAGCTGATTCACGATGGAAGCGCTGTGCACATCACGGCTGTGATGCTGCCGGCTATGAATACGCCGCAGTTCAGTTGGTGCCGGACGCGTCTCCCCCATCATCCGCAGCCAGTGCCTCCTATTTTTCAACCCGAAGTTGCCGCGCGCGCGATTGTCTGGGCGGCCAGCCACAAACGGCGCGAAATGTATGTCGGTTGGCCGACCGTCGAAGCAATCTACGGCCAGGAAATCGCACCCTCCTTTGCTGATCGTTATCTCGCCAAACACGCTTTCAAAGGCCAGCAGACGTCCGAGCCTGTCCCCCCTGACCGGCCCGACAATCTCTTCGAGCCTGTCGAGGGCGAGTATGCTGCCCATGGAATCTTCGACAAGAGCGCCAGCACCATTAGTGTGCAGAGTCGGCTGAACCTCGCGTTGATAAACGTGACGGCCCACCGGAGCCTGGTAGCTCTGGCTGGCGTCACACTGGCGGGACTGCTTCTCGCGAGCATGAGAAGGAGGCGCTAGATGAACGAAGATTTGAACGCTGATCGGCTTGGACGCGAGCTGCGTACAGGATCGGGCCCATTTTTGAAGCGCCGCCGCAATGTTATGGGACTTGCCCTCTTCTCCTCCGCCGCTCTCGCTGGCATTGCTCTCTACCAGATGGGCATTCTGAAAAAGCTACCCGAACCGCGATGGCCTGGCTTCAATGCCGAAAAAGTGAATGGCTCGGCTCAGGCGTATTCAATGCTCGGAATACCGGACGCGTTACTCGGTCTTGCAAGTTACGCCGTGACTGCTTGCCTGGCCGGACTTGGTCCCGGGAACCGCTGGCAAACGCATCCGGCGATGCCAATCGCGATGGGATTGAAAGTCCTGGCAGATGCCGCATTTGCCGGGAAACTGACGATGGACGAATGCAGGAAATACCGGGCATTCTCTCTGTGGTCTGTGCTGATTGCGGCGGCAACTTTCACTGCTCTGCCACTCGTAATTCCCGAAATGAAAGCGGCCCTTCGCGAGTTGACGGAAGAAGAGCATGCGTGAGTTGCTCGATCGAGATGAAGGACGGGTTACTCCGTCCCGATCTGACGCGTCCGGGCTTCGGGCTCGTCTTCAAAGAGCCAGACATGCGGCGCTACCAGGTTTATGGCTCTGCCTCCAGGGCCTAGCTGCAAGACACCGGTGAAAAAACCAATTCGAATAGCATGACTAAGAAGTGGCTGGCGTTCTTCGTTGCCCTCGAGCTCATAGCCCACCCACAAACTGACCACTCACTTCGCACGAACGCAGAGAACGCTTTACAAGAAGCATTGCAAGACGGAAATCCGAATACCCGCAAACAGGCAGTTATTGCTCTCAGTCTCGCGGCTTCGCGCGAGCCTTTTCTTTCACAGCTTGAATCGATGCTCGCCGATAAAGACGTCCAAGTCCGTGTCGCAACCATTGCTAGTTTGGTGGACCTGCCGAACCGCCGTACCTCAGCCGCTTTGCGGCGGGCGCTGAACGATCAGGTGCCGGAGGTGAGCTTTGCGGCCGCCAAAGCCCTGTTTGAGCTCCATGATGCGGCCGGCAAGCAAGCGCTTTTGTCTGTATTGAGCGGAGAATCGAAAACGTCTTCGAATTATTTCACTGACAAGGTACGGGACGCCATGCGGATGATGCACACACCGAAGACGCTGTTCATGTTTGCCCTACGCCAGGGAATAGGCTTCGCTCCCGTTCCGGGCTTAGGGGAAGGTGTCGCATCGATGCAGGCGCTCCTCTCCGAGTCAGGAGTTTCGGGCCGGGCCGCGGCGGCTCTGATGCTCGGCAGGCACAAGGATGAAGAGACTTTGCGAGCCCTTCGCGAAGCTCTCTACGATAAAGACTGGTCCGTGAGGGCGGCCGCGATTCACTCGCTGGCTTTGTGGAACGACCCGATGCTCAAACCGGACCTTGTTCCCTTACTTCACGACGATCGCAAAGCCGTGCGTCTGCGAGCGGCGGCAGGCTATCTCCGCCTGGATAGCCTTTCAAACCAGGCCACGCTCCCCAGGAGGAGATGAAAGAGTGTCGCCTACCGCAAGCCGAAGGATCACGCGGCCATTCAACCGGATACGGCAACCGCCAAAGCCGCTCCCGGCTCACACCAAAGCCATTCTCGCGCTCGCGATGGCTTGGACAGCTGCCTTCGTGGATGTGGTTGGCTGGCTGCTCCTGTATCACGTCTACACCGCGCATATGACCGGCAATACGTCTTCGTTCGGCATTGCTGTTGCCGAACGGGATTGGACTCAGGCGCTTCACCACGCCTGGCCGCTGCTACCGTTCCTGCTCGGCCTTCTATTCAGCGCCTTCACCACCAGCCTCGCGCATCGACTTCGTTGGCGTTCGTCCTTCTCGATTGCGCTCGCAACAGAACTCTTGATGCTAGGCTGCCTCATCTGGCTCGGCCATCGGTATTCAGTTAGCGGTGAACTGCATCCCCCTTCTTCTTTCGTTTTCTATTTCCTGTTGTCACTGCCTGCTGCCGCCATGGGAATGCAAACTGTGACGGTTACGCGCGTGGCTGGTTTGCGGGTTTACACAACTTACCTGACGGGATCGCTCGCGAAGTTTTCTGAAGCGGTAGTTCACTTTGCGTTCTGGTTTCACGACCGTACACGCGGCCGGTTTCGGAAACGAATTTTTAGAGTGCTCAGGGTCTCGGCGCATCAGAAATATGCGCAGCATGCCTTTCTTACTGCTGGTTTGTGGATCGCCTACTTCTGGGGCGCCGTTGCTGGCGCAATGCTCAAGAAATACTATGGTCTTTCCGCTCTCATCTTGCCGTGCGTTGTCCTTGCGATCGCTACAATCATCGATCTGGCGCGCCCCGTTGCGGCTGCAGATGAGTCTGGATCTTGGGACGATAGCTAGATTCCAGTGCAAAAGCCCCACCGTTATAGCGCGATCGATTTTCCGTGCAATCGACGGAAGAAACTCAGCCACACAAAACTTTGTGACAAAAGACACGGTTTATTGGGCGGCCAGGAGCAATCATGATCGAGAGAGGAGAAATTACTGGACCGGTTGTTCTCTCGCCCAAGAAGCCCTGAGATCATGGGCTCTTAAGCTCGGTTACGTTCTCAACTGTGGTTTTCGTCTATTTTAGGAAAGTGATATTGGATGAGACTCGACCCACACACAACGGTGGCAAGTTTACTCGTGGCTATCCCGAGTTCAGCTCTCGCCTTTAACCGACTTGGGATAAGTGCGCAAGGCAACAGAAGCAAAAGCTTGCAGGAGGTATGCGCAGACAGTGGTGTCAGTATGGAGGATTTCCTGCGCGTCATGAATGAGATTGATTGGAATAAAGAGTCGCCGCTCGTTGAGGACCCAAACCGATCCTGAACCGGCCTTCAGGCCATTTCCGAAGAAATCTCTGCTACGGGCTTTCCGTTTTCTCTCGTTCGTTCTATCCCAGCAAACGCGCGTAGGGCTCGCATATTAGGGACAGTGACAAGCCTTCTCCCCTCCACCTGAATCAAGCCGCATTCCTGGAGGTGAGTGAAGGCCCGGGATACAACTTCACGTGCCGACCCTATTCGACTTGCAATTTGGGTGCGCGTCAAATGCAGTTCGACCACGCAGCCTTCTCCGACGGGCACACCGCGCTCTTGCGCAATGGAGAGCAGATGTTGCGCAACGCGCTGCTCGACGTTCCGCAGCGCTAACGATTCAATGAGTTCGGCGCAATGGCGCACCTTATGAGCTAGTACCCTCGCAAGGTTCCAGAGCAATTCTGTATGCTCGCGGCACAATTGATGGGTCAAGTGTTTCTCAATGGAGAGCACTTCTGATTCGGAATCAGCAATCATCGTACTGTAAAACTTTCCTCCATTAAAGACCGGCACGGCGGCCAAAATGGCTCCGGGACGCTCGCTCGATATTACTTGTTCTCTACCCTCCGAATTTTGGCGGATTGAGCGAAGCTCGCCTCGTGCTACTACATACAAAGCTGACGCTTCGTCGTGCTCGGAATAGAGGACTTGTTCCGGGCTCAAATGGCGAGTGACCGTTAACCCGGAAATCTTGATGAGGAGATCATCCGCTAAACTGCCGAACAGATCAGTTTTCCGGAGCGCGCCAATCTTGTCGATTTTCTTTGAACCGGTAAACGCACTCATGATGTTGGTTCCGTCCGTACTCTTCGACGTCGCTTCCCGCTAACGTGGAACAAAAAGCGGTGCTGCAGCAAGTCTGCGCTCTTTCAATTCTCAAGAGGGCAAAAACTTACAGGTCAGCAGGACCCGTTATAACAAAGTTCCGCCCGGCTGCTGCTGGTGAGCGGGATTGTCCTCGGCAAGCAAGGGGTGCCAGCCCCATTTCTGATTCCTCTCTATCGGTTTTTTTTACCAGTAAGGCCCGGATGCATCATTGTCAAACGTTGGTTTGGATTATTTGCGCCCTAGTTGCCTCTATATCGCGCCGATTTCTGGTGAACGGTGATTTCGTAGAGCTCGCCCCAGACCATGACTGTTGTTTTCATTGTGGGCTGCATCCTTCCTCTCGCATTTTCGCAACGGAACCTAACTCGGGAATCGCTCACCCAGATTTGAGCTTTTCTTCCGCATAAAGTGAGAGTTCGATCATGCGTTCCAGCAGTTGATCGGCGGGTAGTCCCGCGAAATTCTTGAACACCAGCTCTTTGACATAGAGTCGCACCAGATAGCGTAACTGCAGGGCTCGATGGCGCGTTGCGAACACGAAATCCCGGTGGCCGCTGTTGACCACGATGATGTTGCGTTCGGCATCGAAGCGGCAGCGCCAAAGATCGCCGGCGGCCCGCTCGAAGGTATACCCCGGTAACCCCCGCGTATTTACAACGGTCGGGCTCATGGCACCATCAAGACTGTCGGTGACCGTGATGAGCGCCTCGGCCGTAGTGGTGATTTCATGCTGGGACGCGGTGACTTTCAATCGTGCCAGACCTGGTACTGCCGGCGCTCGGTACTCCACCTCCTGATCGGTGACACCCTGCAGGGAGCCTTCGCCTTCGGTCAGTTCCCAGGCGAACTGCAGATCCTCGACCACGCGGCGTCTCGAGCGATCGCGCGGCAGCGCGCGAAACTTCCGCGTTTCGTTGAGAGGCGTGGTGCTCGCGGCCGGCGACACCACGACGCCGAACAGGGGACCGGCGTAATCGAAGAACTGGCGCTGCGGTGCATCACTCGGCTGAGCCTCCGATACTCCCGGCAGCGTCTCCTCCCACGCGGCGCCCCCAGGTAGACCGTGGGAGGTCGACGTGCCACCGCCCTCCTGGCGCGCGCGGCCCGGAACGTCAAACCAATCGTATTCCTCGCGTGGTAACGCGAGCATGGCCTCGTGAAAGGCTTTCTGAATGGCTTTCAAGGATTGTTGGCTCGCCTGTTCTTCTTCCGCTCGCTGCTGTTCCTCGATTAAGCTTTTAACATGCGCTTCCAGCGATTCCAGTGCGTTCACGAAGCCCGCATAGCGCTCATCTTGGATGATGCCATTGCGGGTACCGGGTGTGAGACTCAAGAACGGCACATCGATGAGGCCTTGGACGTAGCGCGAGATCCACGGCGCATGCTCCAAGCCGGGTAGCGTCGAGAGATCCTCGATCACCCGAGTCCCAATCCGGGTCAAGGCAACTCGCGCTGTCTCGTTGGGTTCGCCCAGATACAACTCTGCGTAAGCGTCGCCGAAGACGGTCCTGATCGGCGGCAGGTGATGCAGCAATCGTCCTTCAAACTGCCGAGGTTCAACTTCATACTGCTTGCGCGCGAGCTTATCGATTACCGTTACACGGACCTTCGAATCGCGGATTCGGTCACGCAACTCCGAGGCCAAATACCACTGGATTTTCTCGCCGCTCAAGGCCCGGATGCCCTCCAGCAGAGGACTGATTTTGAGTTCCGTGCCTGCTTCGGCGAATAACACCCGCCGCGGACTCACCTCATAGCGGGAATCCCCCTTACTCATGGTCATTTGGTAAGCGCGCTGATCGGAGCCGGTCGAGGTCATGGTCAGGCTGTCCCCCACCGTCCAGAAGCTCAAGAGGCCGATCCCGAACTCTCCTTGTACTCCCGCGCCGTTGCCGCCCGCCTTCAGGCGTCGTTTGATCGAATCGCAGATATGCGTCGCGACATATTTAAAATCGGGTAAGCCGTCCGCATCGCGCGGCACGCCATCGCCATCATCCCGGATGGCGAGATACTGCGCGTTCTGCTCCTTGCCGCGCGTGATCGTGATCGTCTTGGCATGTGCATCGATGCTGTTCTCGACGAACTCAGCGATGGCTTTTAAGGGATTACTCTGCGAGAGAGCGATAATGCGAATCGCATTCCAATCATCCCCAATGCGCAGCTTGCCGCTGTCTTTACTTTTTGTTTTCATGTTGCCTCGGCCAGATCGTCATTCCTCAAAATCGGATGGAATGAGTTCTTGCCGGAAAACCGAAGGCACGGAAGCCCTCGGGTATGAAGATATCGTCACGCATGCATTTATCCGCTCGCATTTGCCACAGGTGAGAACAGTCTTCGATCGAACGCAAAGGAAGTAATCTGCGAAATCATCATTTGTGAACTTTTGGGAGCATCGGGATATAGAACAAAAATCCGATCCCGCGGAACTACAGCGCTCGGGACCGAGAAGCCGAGGAGGTCGTCGGGCCGATCAAACCCAGAATGCCCGCTCTCGTAAAGGTCGCCCAACTTCTCGGTCTGGTCGGCTTCAAAATGCACGATAGCGCTTGCTGGCACGGACAATTCGATCAGCGCGTAATCCTCTGGGATCTCCGATTTATCTAGGTGAACCAAGACTTCCACGACGGCAAGCGACGCGTTTGATGCGGCGTAGAGAGCACCAATCCCTTTCCGGTTCCACCGGCCCCCTGTCTTTTTGGCACCTAAGCCGCTGAGATCAACGTACCGTTGCCGACAAAGACGATACAACACCATCGATCGAATTAGACAAAAACGCCGTAATCGATCCGGGTTAACTCATCCTCAACCAATTCATACTTTGTTGGATGACAGCGTAAGACTTCAAGGGCAGAAAACCCACCAAGGATCGGATTAGGCCGCTGCAACCAATGGATCGCCTTTTCTGAGGAACCAAAGGTCTCGTACGCGTGCTTCACGATGGCTAGTGCTTCCCTAGGGACTTCTGGCACATTCTCGAATCCTTGTGGAAGGGCGGCCATTTGAACCTTTATTTTAGCAACCTTTGTAACTCGTGTTGCTTCTAGACGCTGTCATTACAGCGCTGAAAAACAAGGTGGAAGTTGCCGGCAATCTAAACAGCGGCAAGAAGCACCCGCCAACATAGACATTGGGTGTTGAATATCAATCGGTATTACTCTGCATCTTGTTCCCGTTGCTCCCCAACACCTGCCACCATATTTGCGAATACGTCTCAGGAAGCGCAGAAGGCTTGTGCGTGCGATCTTTAGATCCCAATTCGTTCCACCTCCTCGATATCGACTTCATCCCCGCGCCGATCATAGAGCCCGGTAGTTCGAGAAGACTCATGCGCCGCCATTTGCTGGGCCACCTCCAGCCGGCCACCGTTTTGCAGATAGGCCGTAATCCCGGTAGCGCGAAAAGTATGATTGCCGATTTTCGTTTCAATGCCGGCATCGGCCGCGCGCCGTCGAATCATGCGGTAGGCATCGGCTTGGGACAAAGCTTTGGCTGTCGGTTCTCCGCTCACCCAATCGACCGTGCGAAACAAAAATCCTTTTGGTTCTTTTGACCAACCGGTCTTCTCCAGATAAACGTGCAAATACTCGTCCAGCTTGTGATGACAGGGCAGCTCGTGCCGTTTGCCACCCTTTTCGTGCAAGCGCACCCAAGTCCGGCGACGTTGCACATACACGTCTTCCACCCGCATTTGGATCGCCGCGCCCACGCGCGCAAAGGTGTACGACATCAACCCGATGAGGGCGCGATCGCGCAGCCCGATATACGAGCTGGTTTCGATCGAGCCGAGCAACTCGCGAGCTTCGTCGCTCGAAAGAACCGGCGTTTTCCCCTTCTTTGCCGAGTAGTTCGGACCCCGCACCACGGCAGCGGGATTCGACGGCAGTACCTGCCCGAGCACCAGCCAATCGAACAGCATCCGCAACGCAGCGAGGTGCTGTTTGATCGAGGGAGGTGACAACGATCCTTGCAATTCTTCGATGTACGCCGCTACCTGCAAGGGTTGCAGCCGGCTCAGATCGTGCCAGCCCCGCGTCTCACACCAAGTCGAAAAACTGGCCACTGCTCCCAGATAGGCGCGCCGGGTGTTCGCGTTGCGGATATGGGCTCCAAAGAACTCGGCAAAGCGGCGCGCCGTCCGAGCATTCGGAGCAAACAAGACCGGAATCGGAATTCCGGCGATGCTCCCCGCGCCCGGGGAGACAACCTCCGGCTCGGCAGGCTCCGCTTCGCCCAGTAGCAGCTCGCCCGGAGTCATGCCGCTCTCCGCTTACTGGGTGGGAGTGTTTTTAAGGATGTCGCGAACGCGCCGCTTGAGCGCGTGGACGCCAACGTTGTCTTCCCTGTTGTGACTCCGCAGCCAGCGCGCCAATTGGCGGGGATGAACTTGATATTGCTGACCGGGTTCCTGCACGGTAACTTGCACGGCAGAGACCAGGCACTTCTGTTGGTGTAACGCTTCGATTCCGGCCGCCGCCGCTTCGAACAGCGACCCGGCTTCCACGTGCACGGCATTCGGCAGGCCCCGAGAGTCCAAGCCGGTGACGGTGCAGAGTTTCCGTGCCACAAAGGAGAGGCTATCAAATTCGCTCTTTCTTCGCTTTTGGTAGCGGTTCCGGCGGCGGGGCGGAGCGCCACCGCTCCCAGACGGCTTCGATCTCGGGGCGAAAGCCCAGATCGTCCACATATTTGTGGTCGGTGCGGAGTAGCTGGAGCACCGATAAGATGTCCTCGGCGATGGCGTCATCCACATTCCACAGATCGACCGGATCCCAGCCGCCGTTTTCGGCGGCGTTGTGCCAGGCCAACAGGAAGTCCGCGACCCGGCGCGCTTGGCCCGTGTCGCTCAGCGCGATGGGGAACAAGCGAGCGAGCGCCTCGAGCCGTTCCATCCCGCTCACCGCTCAACCACTTCCCTGCCCTGCTCTCCTTTCCGCTCTCGCGGATCGGCCCAGTGGTCTACCCCGTCCCGAAAGCGATCCGGCGGCGGACAAAGCAGGGTCGACTCGATGGGCAGACCGACGCGCAAGCCGGCCAGCGTCAGGAGCTCTTCATACCAGCGGCGCGTGGCGGCCGCCCGGACCTGCTCCCGCCACAACCGGTGCGCTTCGACCAGCAGGACCCGCCCGGCCAAGCTCACCATGCCCGCCAGCACCAAGTCGGCGACTTCGGGCCGGTGCAGTTCGCGGAGGGAGAAGACGAGGCGCTGGACCAGGGTCGGGGCAGACAGTGGCCGGGCAGTAGGTGCTGCCGTTGGAAAGAGTAAGAAAGGAGCGGGCATGGGGGAAGCTCTCCTGTTCTGAATGATAACGTGTTTTTTATCATTCCCTTAGGCCTTTAAGTTGTTGATGGTCAGTAAGATAAAAACGGCATGGGAAGACTACCTGCATAAACCTAAGCTTTTAGTAAAGTAGAAGCGAGACCTGTCGTATCCCTAAAAAGAAACTACCGCTTCCCGCGTCTAGCAAGTGCTGTCCGCACTGTAAGCAGCCCTTGTCCGACGACTGGATCCAAGCCGCCTATAAGCGGATGATCGGTCGAAAAGGCGGTCGGCCGCCGGTGTTGAAGCCGTGCCCCTTCTGCTACCAGCAGTTTGCCGCCACTATTCTACGAATCCATCAACCGCGCTGCCCGAAAAAGCCTCTTGGTTAGCTAGGCGCTCCTTGATGGCGCTGCTCTCTTCGCAAGCGTCTTTCTTGTCTAGAGATATACATTAACCTTAGGTTTCTGTATCTTAGATTAGGAGTTCTACTCGCATGACCTGGTTGCCTTTGACGGTGGAAGAGAGTTTTTGGGTTCGCTACCTGTTGAGCCGGGAGCTCTGGCGCATGAAGCGCCCGGATGTCTCCGACTTGCTCATTCGCGCGGGCTTTGAAATACAAGGGCGCCATTTAGTCATCGCAATCCCCGAAGTTCATGCTTGGCATCTCGCTCCCGTCTTGTCTGCGGCAGTGTTGAATTGTGGCTTGCCCGTCGACACGGCCACGATTTGTCGTTGATTGAATCACAATTGCTTGCTTGCCAACGGACCGGCTTGATTTTGAATCGCCAATCAACTGATAGAAGAAAGTGACAATTTCCTGTTCCGACTTCTTTTTACTGCGGGTGTTCTCTGTGTATAAATCCAAGAACGCTCTTTTTGGCTTTTCGGGGTTCTTGGTTGTTATGGATACGGCACTTTACAAGCGTGGCCTTCTACCAGACGACGATCTTGCCGCAGTGGCACTTGGGCTGAGGCGATCCGATCGAAGTTATGCTTTCGGCAGCTGACAGATATGGTGTGAGGTTCTTTATCGGTGGAGGCTTCTATGGAGAATGGACTGACCCAAATATCATCTCCGATCCCGTTGCGTCAAAACAACGGCAGCCTGCTATTGAAGAACCCACGGAGCTTTATAGCGACCATCCCAGTTTTTACGGCTGGTATTGGCCGAATGAAAACGGAGAAGGGGCGGCAACATCTCGAGATCCTCACCGGCCACGTTGAACGAGAGGCGTAGTCGAGAGGAAGCGTCCGCTATTGTGAGCGACCCGGACCAGCGGGCCAAGCAGATTCAGGACAGCAAGCTCTATCTCAGGCCGCGTAACCCCCGCTTCTTTACGGTCTCGTCAGAATCACAGACTTTGCTACTACTCGCCGCCCTAGCGGCTTGGCTGGGCAGTCTTACGGATGTGATCGGCGGGCGATGCATTCAGACCGGACAATATCTAGTCCCTGATTCAAGTCGACTCGTAGAAGATAATCGAAAGAACCCGGCCAGCGCTCGCCACGCAACCCCGCCGCCATCTGTTTCACGCCTTCAACGGAAGTCGCAAGTTCTGCGGCTGCTTGCGTGCCGCTTGTCGTCAGCCCGCCTAGCAAAATAATTCTATGGCCGGCCAGCCCGGGCACTTGGCTGATTAGCCCGTAATCCCTTCGTATCACTCCAGTTTCAGAATCGCGCTCGATCCCGTAAGACGAGAACTCACCGAACTGCGGATGTGTATTTATGATTCGACCCCTCCAGAGCAGTGGACCTGCGTGCTGCATAGAAAACACGAAGTTCTGCCGCTTAATAACATCGTTCAGAATCGGATTTACGAAAGGAGAGCCTAAGAAAATTGCGTCATGATTCGAGAGATCTGAGACGGAAATCAGCCTGCTTCGCTTGAACAAGGGTCGTGCACCGACTCTGGAGAGTTCCTCGGTTAACGCCGTCGCTGCCGCCACCTCGCCGACTCCGGTTAAATCATCTTCAAAGTAAGTAGGTCCCGCATCTTTCAAAAGAGAGTGATTCGCCGCCCACTTTTGAGCAGTCTCGTCGCCCACCAAAGCGCCCCGGCTGCCGGCAGGACCTTCGCCGAACCGCAGCAGATCGCCGTTGATCGTGGCCAGGTAGAGTGAATTGGTGTAGGCCACGATCGGTTGCCGGTCGGTTCCCAGAAAGTTTCGCCAGAACACGTCGACTGCATTAGGCGATTCTTTCGGTTGATTCCGGAAAATAAAACTGGGCGATGGCAGGCGGCTCTTACCGCCCACCAGCAAACCGATACCGAAACAAACGAGAGCCAGAAGGCTGATCAGTCCAGCGGTACTGCTCCTCGAACCAGCTGGCTTTGCAACCTCCACCATCTGATCCGCCACAACGCATTCGGTTAAAGCAGCATCGGCTCCAAAGACGGACCGGCGGTGAAAAACGGGCACATAATGGCCCTTCGGTATCTCGATCACTATTGGATCGTGAATTCCTTCCGACTGGTAATACTGGTGCAGCTTGAGCCGGAGCCGGTAGGCCTGAGTCCGAACGATGGTATCCACCGACGAATCGAAACTGGAACTGCGACCGAATACCTCAGCTGCAATCACGTATTCGTTTAGACTGGCTTCCTTGTGAGCCGTTGCTCGACCCGCGATGAAGCGCAGAAGCGCTTGAAGCACCGGAGAGTTGCGAAATTGAGAGGACTTAAATAAGCGCTGAAGCTGCGACTCGACTTCGGAAGTTGTCGCGTCGCCTACAGTATTGTAAAGCTGATCTTCGAGCGGCATGGCAATTTCTCATCTGCGACTTGAGCAGCAACAGTCACCACGAGGAGTGGAAGCAGAATATCACAGCGGACCTCCACAGGTTACAGGACGTTACATCCTCGACACTACCGTTACGTCACGTCCTTTGACTACATTCATGACTATGTTCGAGGCACAGTAGAGTCGTCTTGCGATTTGGTCTTTGTCGCGTATGAGGTGCCTTCCATGTTTTCGAAATTTGCGGCTCTTTCGGGCGTAGTCCTCGCCATCACACTCGGGTTTGGTCCGCTAGCGAGGCTGTCTGAAGCTCAAGTAGTTACCGCCACCCTCACGGGCGAAGTCAGGGATTCGAGCGGCGCTCCTGTTTCCGGTGCCGCCATTAGGGCCACCCAGGCGTCTACCGGAGCGTCTCGTTCCACGACCAGCACGGCCAACGGCGTCTATAATCTTGCATATCTCAACCCGGGTTCCTACCGCGTCGACATCGAAGTAAAAGGGTTTAAGAAGTTCTCGCAGGAAAATATCAATCTCGATGTCTCCACCGTCGCTCGCGTCGACGCCGTTCTCACTCCTGGCGACGTCAACGAAACGGTGGAGGTGACCGCGGCGCCACCTGCGCTGCAAACCGACAGCGCGGAAGTGGCCCGGAACTTTGAGGCTCAGACGGTACGGGAGCTGCCGGTCGCTAATCGCAATTTTCAGACACTCGCCGGTTTGGTTGCCGGCGTCACTCCTCCCGTGCAAAGCTTCACCAGCACCGAGGACCCGCAAGGTACAGTGTTTTTCAACGCGAATGGCCAGGGAAACTCCGCCAACAACACTCTGGTCGACGGCGTCGACAACACCAATCCAACCCTGGGCCTGAGCATCTATCTGCCGAACCCCGAGGTAGTCCAGGAAGTTCACATCACGACGAGCAACTACAGCGCGGAATTTGGACGCGTGGCCGGGGCTGTCGTCAATGTGGTGACGCGCTCCGGAACGAACCAGTTCCATGGCAGCCTCTGGGGATTCAACCGCGTCGCTGCGCTCGCCGCCCGGGACTTTTTCGATACGAACGGCGTGCCTAAGCCCGGCTTAACGCGGAATGAGTTCGGCGGCGCGATCGGCGGTCCCATCATCCGAGACAAAACCTTTTTCTTCTTTGGATATCAGGGACGCTACATCCGGCAATCGACGACCTCGACCAGTACGGTTCCTTTACCAGCGTTCTACAACGGTGATTTCAGTTCAGTCCCGGGGCTCACACTCTACGATCCTCGGACGGGGAATCCCGACGGCACTGGCCGCCAGGTAATTGCTGGCAATAAGCTAAACGCGGGAGATATTAACCCCATCGCTCAGAAGCTCAACGCCTATATTCCCAGACCCAATCTACCCGGTACCCTTAACAACTATGTCGCCAACACTCCGTATCCATACGATGGCAACAGCTACGACGCCCGGGTCGATCACAACTTCACTCAGCAGACCAAGATCTCGGCAAAAATGGCAACCTCTCACTACTCCGATTCGCAAGGAGGAGTTCTGGGCAATGCCGTGAGTGATTCCGACAGCGCCAAGGATTACACCATTACGGGCATCGTCAACTTCACCCACGGCTTCAGTCCAACGCTCCTGACCGAGCTTCGCCTGGGCTACAACCGTTATAGGACGAATGTGAACGGCGTCGATACCAAAACGATTACCAACCAGTCGCTCGGCATCGCCAATCCGAATCCCGATGCGATCTCCCAGAACGGCTTCGCTAACATCGACATCAACGGAATGCCGGAGTTAGGGAATACCCAGTATTACTACCCACTGGTCAACACTGATAATCTCTTTGAAGTCGTCGATACCTGGAGCAAGCTTCTGCGAAGTCACACTTTAAAGTGGGGCGTCGAAGTGCATCGCAATCGCATGGACCGTTTCCAGCCTCAGGGTTTGAATCTTGGACCTCGCGGGCTTTTCGATTTCAATCCCGGAACTACCGAGTTGAATGGCGGAAGCGCCGGGCTCGGGCCTTACGGCTCTTTCGTCAACTCGTTTGCCTCCTATTTACTCGGTGCAACCGATCAGACCAGCCGCACTTATCAGACCGTCACTCCAACAAACAGGCAGACTCAGGTTGCCGGCTTCCTGCAGGATACTTTTCAAGCCACATCGAAGCTGACTCTCGATCTCGGTGTCCGTTACGACTTCTACACGCAGATCGTCCCACGCTATAAGGGCGGCGCTTCTAACTACGATCCGGGCTCGAACACTTTGCTTGTCGCCGGCTACGGTAACGTAGATCTCGCGACAGGTGTCAACGCACAGTCAATCGTGCAACCGCGCTTTGGCTTCGCTTACCGCATCAACGACAAATCCGTGATACGGGGTGGATACGCCATCAGCGGCTGGACCGGACGATTTGGATTTACCGGAGGCACACTCTCCACCCAGTTCCCAGTGATCTATAACGTCCAGGTCGGACACACGAACGATTATGTTGTGGATGGCACCTTCAACAGTCTTCCGCCGGTTCCTTTTGCCAGCATTCCCGCCAATGGACGCATCAATCCCGCGCCTGACCAGGCGTTCTTTGTGATCCCTTTTCACAACCCGCTTCCCTACGTCGAAAACTACAACCTTACTTACCAGAGACAAATCGGGTCGGGTCTGACCTTCGATGCAGGCTACGTCGGAAACGTCGGCCGCCAGCTTCCGCTCAATCGGGAACTAAACGCCGCCTCGCCCGGTACCGGAACTGCGGGACTTCCCCTACTCGTGGCTTTCGGCCGGGACGCCAGCACCAGCGAACGCGCCAACGGAGTCAATAGCAACTACAATGCGCTGCAAGCGAACCTATCGAAGCGCTTTTCACAAGGCTTGAGCCTGACCGTGGCCTATGCTTACAGCAAGTCTCTTGATGTGGGCAGTAATCAAGCGAGTTTCACGGATAACCTGGATCTCCGCCGCCAGTATGGGCCATCCGATTTCGATCAGACTCACCTGCTTACCATCAGTCATCTTTATGAACTTCCCTTTGGCAGAAACAAGCCCTTCTTAAACAGCGGCGGGATCGCAGGCGCCATCCTCTCCGGTTGGCAACTGAACGGTATCTATCGCTATGCTACCGGCACGCCGTTTACCGCATTTTCCGACGCTACTTCCTGTAACTGTCCGGGAAACGGCAACTTCGCGGACGCCATCGCGCCCGTCAAGACACTCGGCGGAATTGGGCCAAACCAGCCCTGGTTTACGACTGGCTCGTTTGCCATTCCCGGCCCGGATAGGTTTGGCAACGCCGGCCGCAACACCATTCGAGGCCCGCATCTCTCCAACTACGATTTCTCCTTGTTCCGTACCTTCGCTGTGACTGAACGCGTCAAGGTGGAGCTCAGAGGCGAGTTCTACAATCTGACCAATACCCCTCATTTCAACAATCCGAATGGAACCGTAAGCTCCGGAGCAGGATCCTTCGGCATCATCACGAGCACGCTGAACGGCTACGGTAACAGACAGGTACAGACGGCACTGCGCCTCACGTTCTAAAAATCCGATATTCCCCATTAAGTTATATGAACCGTCGTAACTGGCTGGCGAGGACCTTGCTTGGGACGGCGCTGCTGAATTCAGATCGAAGCTCTGCGTTCGGACAAAGAGCTGGAGGAAACGCGTTTGGCAATGCCTTGATCGAAGTTGGAGTGTTGGGCTCCGAAACCGCTGCCTGGACGCTTACCTCGAGAAGCGGTGCGCGGATGCATTCCTTCGGTCCGCCTATTTTCGAGGTGAACGGCTTACCGGTTACAGGCGCGCTCAGCGGCATCCATCCAGCCGCGGCACCCAGACGTCTGCTAAACGGCGTATCTGAATACCGTTTCTCCGGCCACATCCGGAACCATCCCGCGCTAACCCTCGAGATGATCTTTCAAATTTCCCCGGACAATCCAGTTTTACGCTTCAGTTATCTTGTGCGAAGCAGCTCCGGAGATAAGTGGACGGCTGCCGTCGACAGGCAGAACCTCTCTTACCTTAAAACATCGTTTTCTCATGCTGTAGCGATCTATGAGATTCGCCTGTCCGTGTTCAATGAGTTGCTGCACAGCTACACGCTTTCGGAAACAAGCCTTTCGCAGCGGGCGTTCGAAGACACCGTGTCCTGCATGGGACCTATTCTCACCGGGTCCGATGCGGAAGGCCACACACTGCTGATCGCTTACGAACATGGATCGCAGGCCCCGGATGCGTTTCTCGAATTCCGTCTCGCGTCCACTCGCGAGGTTAGCTTGCGCGCCACCAAGGGAAACTACCTTCGGGGGTTTGGTGTCAACGCCTACCAAACGCTGTGGATGGAAGCGGGGGCCGCTCCCGGCGGACTGGAAAGCATGGCAGGGCATTTCAGGACATTCGTGCTCGCTTACATGAACGAACGCGCAGCGAGTCGCCAGCCCTACGTCTTCTACAACACCTGGAATTTTCAGGAGCGCAACAAATGGTCGAACGGCGCAAAATATCTCGAGTCGATGACGCCAAACCGCATACTCGCCGAAATTGACGTCGCTCACCGCATGGGCATCGAGGTATTCGTTCTCGATACCGGCTGGTACGAAACAACCGGTGATTGGCAGGTTAGCCGCGCGCGTTTTCCCGATGAGCTGAAAGACATCAGACGCAGACTCGACAGCTATGGCATGAAGCTCGGCCTGTGGTTTAGTCCCACCCATGCCGCCGTTTCAAGCCGCCTGCTTTCCCGCTATAAGCAGTCTGTCCTGAGCTGGCACGGTCAGGAAGGCAAGCCAAGTCCCGTGTGGGAGACCGAAGCGAGTTTCCCTATGTGTCTCGTAAGCCCCTACAGCGATGGGTTTGCTGAAGAATTGATCCGCGTTGCGCACGACACCGGGGCAAGATACTTCAAATGGGATGCCATCGGGCAATACGGCTGCGATTCGCCGGATCATTGGCACGGCGGGCACGAAAATACCCCCTCGGAACGAGCCGATTCTTACGCTTTTCAACTGCCGCTCCAGATGGCGCGAATCGTCGACAAGCTTTGCACCGCCATCCCTGACGCCATCGTTGATTTCGACGTTACCGAAGCAGGCCGTGCGGTCGGTCTTAGTTTTCTTTCCGCCGGCAAGTTCTTCCTCATCAACAACGGACCCTATCTCTTTAACTACGACCTGCCGCTCGATCGAGAGAAGCAGAATTGGAATCTCTTCTTTTATCCAGGGCCCGCTCGTACCTGGATCTGCCGTTCTCCTCTAATGTACGACGCCTGGATCCCCTCGACCTTATTCCTGACTCACTACTTTCCGGACGACCCTACCTCTTCTCAATTGGTCAACGTGGCGAGCCTGATCCTCGGCCAGAACGGGATCTGGGGCGATCTCTTGAAAGTCTCCAGCGAGGGCGTGGAGTTCATCAACCACATCCTTGGAAAATACAAACGGGTGAGACTCGAGATGGCGAACAGCTACCCGTTGACAACCGGCGCCGTCGGCAGCTCGCCGGAGGTTCACGAGAAAATCTCCGAGCGCACTGGTAAAGGCGCAGTGGTCATCTTCTCGACCGCGCGCGGAAGCTTTCGCTATATCACCAACCGGAAACCATCGCGGGACTATTGGGCAACGCCGGGGACGACTATAAACTTCGACGAAGCCGGGCGCGCACTGATCGAACCAACCTTTTCGCAGTCGGGCGCCAGCATCACGTTTTTTGGGATCGCCTGAAATGAGGACTATCCAAATATGAACCGGCGCGCCTGGTTGAAGAAAACAATTGCCGCTACTTCGCTAAGCGCAGTTTCACAGGCTGCTCCTAACCCAGTAGCTTCCGCGGATGACGCAAGTTTACCCGTCGCGGAAATGCCCGCTGCGAAGATTTACCGGCTGCTAGGCTTCGCGACCATGACAGGCGAAAGCCCGCTCACGATGTGGGCGCGCCTGCAGAACACCAAGGTGTGGCTGGCCGGGCCTCTTTCTCCGGATTCGTGGTGCGGTCAAGTCTTTATCGCGGACAACGCCGACATTTTTGCCTTCCGGTTCCTCTCCTTGCCTGCCGCTTGGATGAAAGATCATGAGTACGGCAACCGCGCAGCCTATTGTGGGCAACAATTTCCCCAATGGTTTTCCAAGTGGCCCGGCTGGTGGCGCACCATCGGCCCGAAAGCCCCGGATGATAGTTACGCCAGGCTCATCTGGCAGATGCCTGACGCCGGACCTCAGGTCACTTACGAATGGGCGCGGGTAGATTCAAACGAGGTGGTCTGCCGGATCACCAATTCAGTTCCGTCGGATCTGTTGCTGCAGGGATACGTACCTTGGGACAGCCGCCCGCCTGAGCTCTCCGTCCTGTACTCAGAGTCCGCCGATCGTAACTTCTTGCGTGGGCGCTCGTGGATTCCGGGAACCCGCGATGGCATGCGATGGGTTCTTGCCCTCAGTGAACCCATCCAGGAAACGGACGGAACGGGAAAAACCAAATGGAACGGCTACATCCCGCAAGTCAAGACGTTTTACCTGTGCGGCAAACAGGGCCAGACATACGAGCTGTTGGAACAGGAAACGCGAGGACGTCTCGACAAAGCGGAGATCGACCGACTGCTCGACAAGAACCGGCAACAGTACGAAGCGCAGCGCCCGGTGGGCGGCGGATGGCTGGCCGATGTCCCGCCTGCCATCAACGACCAATTGCAATGGAGTGAAGTCTACACGCCTGAAAGAAAGCACGCGTACATCACGGTGAGCCGGGCTTGGTCGCGCCCCAATAACTCTGCTCCCGACTTCTTGTGGGACAGCTTTCTGAGCGCGCTGCTGGTTTGTCAGGAGGACGAACGGAAGTCGTTCGCTCTCGTCCGGGACATCACAAACTGGCAAAACGAACAGGGAATGTTCACGCAGTACGGGCAATGGCCGACCCATCCGGAAGGAGAGATTTTTCCGGCCGCGTGGGGACACACGCAATATCCGATCGGGGCACTCGCCGTTGCCAAGATCTACCTGCGAAGGCCTAATCGTGAATTTCTGGCCGACATCTACCCGCGATTACTGAAAGCCCATCAATGGTGGTTTTCCGACCGCGGTGACGGGCAACCGTGGCGCGACGGTAATCGCAATGGGCTGCTCGAGCTCGGCTCCAATTATCCCGATGAGATCCCTTATGCCGATCGTCAACAGGTAGCGTATTTCGAATCGCACGACGACAGCCCCGAGTGGTGGCACGTGGCCAGGTACAACGAGAAGACACAAACGTGCGAGCTGGACACGGTAGAACGTAACTGCTTGTATGCTTTGGACGCCTGGGTGCTGGCGTGGATGGCTCGTGAGTTGGGCAGACCACTGGAGGCTGCGAAACTGGAGCGCGAACATTTAGCAATGGCGGAGCGGATCAATCGCCTGATGTGGGATCCCGCTAAACACTGCTACTTCAACCGCCGATGGGTTCCTCAAAATGGGTCGTGGTTCAATCCGCAAATGGCGCCTGACATCTTTTTTTCGCTGTTAGGACGAGTGGCCTCGCAGGATCATTACGCAGGGCTGAGAAAAGCGTTTTACGATCCGGCCAAATTCGCCGGCGAGTGGATTCTTCCCACTATCAGCCGTGATGACCCGATGTATCCGAAGCAGGACTACTGGCGAGGAAAGGTGTGGGGTCCCATTAATTGGCTTGTCTATCAGGGTTTTAAAATGCACGACTGGGATCACGAAGCCCGGCTGCTTGCTGAATCGAGCGCGAAGATGTTCTTAAAGCCGTGGCGCACGAAGGGCGAATGTCACGAGAACTTTCTTTCTACAACCGGCGAAGGTTCAAGCGACCCGCACTATACGTGGGGAGCTCTGATGGTCCTTATTGCGGTAGAGGAGCTGATCGACGCCAATCCCTGGCACGGGTTGAGGTTCGGAACTCTTGAACCTGTCAAGGAAGCTTCGATCGAACGTTACCCGATGCAAAGTAACTTGTACGACGTGAACTTGTCAGAGAAGGGAATCGAAGTACAAAGGGACGGAAAAATGATGTTTGCCGCCGGCCCTCCCGTTGAGATCCGCCAGGTAACTATTCAGAACCGCACAGTGGAATGCGAGATTCGATCGAACCGGGACGGCAAGATTCGCATCGGTGCAGGCACTGCGAAAGCCTTTCCGGCGGGCGTCACTAAGATGAACGGCCAACTCTGAAGCATGCGGCTCGGGCGTAATCGAGAAGAGTGTGCACGCAAGTCTGGATTTAAAAGGGGGAACAGGTGGCAGAAGAAAATGGCTCAGCACATGGGGGTTTATCGCGCAGGGAAATCGCGGCGGCGACTATAGGAGCACTCATTGTGCCACGACATGTGTTGGGCGGCAGCGGCTATCAATCCCCGAGCGACACGATACGCATCGCGGGCGTCGGAGTCGGGGGAATGGGTCGTCGCTACATACAGGGCTGCGCGAGCGAGCGGATCGAGGTCTTGTGCGACATCGACCATAGCTTTGCCGCGCCTATCTTCAGGAAATATCCCGAAGCCCGTGTCTACAGCGATTACCGAAAGATGTTCGACAAGGAAGAGAAAAATATTGATGCCGTGATCGTCGCCACTCCGGACCAAAATCATGCCGTTGTGACTATGGAGGCCTTGAAACGAGGCAAGCACGTCTACTGCGCCAAACCGCTAACGCACACCGTGCATGAAGCGCGGGCGATTGCCGCGGCCGCCCGAGAAGCGAAGGTAGCCACGCAAATGAGCGTGCAAAGCTGCGCGAGCGATGATGCTTTGAGTACCTCTGAGATACTGCTGTCCGGAGTCATTGGTGGTGTGTCTGAAGTGCACGTCTGGACTCCCCATCCCATTTACCCCGCGGGCCAAGTCAGGCCGAACGATGAGCCTGCCGTCCCTCACGAGTTCAATTGGGACATGTGGATCGGGCCGGCTCCTTTTCGTCCGTACAATCGGGCCTATCATCCTTGGATTTGGCGCTGCTGGTGGGATTTTGGCTCAGGCACCGTCGGTGATATGGTCGCCACGCCATGCACGTGTTCTATGAAGCGCTCGAACTGAGCGCGCCCGATGCGATCGATGCTTCAAGGACAACCATGTATGGGGGCTATTTTCAAATGGAACCAGATGGCCGGGAACAGCTGCCTCCGAAAATCGAGACTCCGGAAAGCGAAAGTTACTCCAACATCATCACCTGGCACTTCCCAAAAAGAGGGGAACAGCCTGAACTGCAGATGCACTGGTACGACGGAGGGATGCGACCGCCTCGTCCGGCGGAACTCGATCTTGGCACTCCTATGCCGGCAGAGGGTGTGCTCTTTATCGGCGAGAAGGGAAAACTGATGGCCGGGTATTACGGTGGCAAGAACCGGCTGTTACCGCAAACGAAATTTCGCGATTATGTACCGCCCTCCAAGACTCTGAAGCGCACCATCGGGCACTACAAGGAATGGGTGCAGGCCTGCAAGACAGGTTCGCCCACCAATGTTGACTTCGATTTCGGCAGCCGCATGACAGAGATCGCTCAACTCGGCGCAATCGCGGCCCGTTGCGCGAGGCCGCTGATCTGGGATGCAGATCGGATGGCAATCACAAACGATGCGGTGGCGAATGCCTGCGTAAACCCTCCATATCGCGCGGGATGGTCGCTATAAGTGCACAAAACAAACTCCTTCCTGCGAGCGCTGGGCTCATACTTATTCCCAAGTTTATTGCTCGTTCCCATGATTGCCGCCTGGCAAGTCCCAGTAGCGAGCGATGGCACAGCACATGGCGATCCGCCCTACTTGCTGGAACCAGGGTGGATGCCGCTCCTCAACGGAAAGAATCTTGAAGGATGGCGCTTCGAGCATCCTGACAACGGAGCCTGGACGGCCAGCACCGGTATTTCTTGGGACGGCGTAAATCAACCGCGTCAGCTTACAGCCTTGCCCGGGCCCGGCACCCGCATTTCAAACGGGCCCAAAGGTGGCATCACGAATATCGTGACCGCTCACAAGTTCGGAGACATCGAGTTATATCTGGAATTCCTGATTCCGGAAAAATCGAATTCAGGCGTCTACCTGCATGGTCTTTATGAAGTGCAAATCTTCGACAGCTTCGGAGTGCAACCTCCCCGCTATCTGGATTGCGGCGGCATCTATGAACGTTGGATCAACGGTAAAGGTGAAGGCGGCACGCCCCCCACTGTAAACGCAAGCCGCCGTCCGGGTGAATGGCAGTCTTTTCAAATCTGGTTTCGAGGGCCGAAGTTTGACCATAACGGGAACAAGATCGCCAATGCCGTTTTTCGTCGTGTACTCCACAATGGCCAGCTCGTTCATCAAGATGTTGAGGCTCCAGGACCTACCCGGTCAGGACTTAAAATCCCTGAAGCCGCCGCCAATCCGCTCATGCTGCAGGGCGATCATGGTCCCGTGGCGTATCGAAATATCTATTGGCGTCCGCTACGTCCTCTCGCCCGAGCCAGCAAACAGGAGGAGGCCAATTGAACAGCCAAAGTGTAGGTCTGACGCGGCGTAGTATTTTGCGCGCCGGCGCGCTTGCACCTGTGCTGCCGGCTGCGGCGCCCGCTGCCTCACCTGACGCACCATCGTCAAGATCCGGTTTCGATGCAAATCGCGTGCCCTTCAGCCGGTCAGCTTCCTACTGGGCCGTTTCGAAACGTTGGGACTTCGGCGCCACACAAGAGATTCCCGCAGGAGCCTGGTACATCCGGCTGCTTGCCGATGACGTTTCGCCGAACGAGCTTTTCCGCTTGGAGATTCGTTCACAGCAGGGGGCTCTTCCGTTCGAAGGGATCCTGACGCCTGCCAAGCTCACCCTGGCCTCGCATGAATCTGCGGTAGACTTCTCCATTCCCGAATCGGACGTGCTCCGCCTCAGGGGCCGCGACTGTTCGCTCAGAATGTTTGGCATCAAGGGTTCGTACGGTTATGCCATTGCCCATCCCGACGGCTCTTGGGAAGTCATGGCGGGTGTATCCATGCCCCGGGTTCGAATTCATACCACGTCCGGATCGTTAAAGGTTGACGCACCGTGGACTGACCAGCTCCACGCGGCATTCTGCGCGTCCATTACCGTGGATCTTGTTCCAGACGAATCGGGCGAGTTCGACTGCACGCTTGCGTACTACGATGCAACGCCGCGCCCGTTTCGGCAACAGCCCTTCGACGATTGCGTCAGGAAAGCTCAGGAGGATTTCACCGGATGGCTGCAGGATCTGCCTGCCTTAAGTGATGACTATCGCGGTTCGCGCGAATTAGCCGCCTACGTTCTATGGTCGGCCACGGTCGCTCCACGCGGCCTTTACAAGACGAGTGTAGTTTGGTGCAGCAAGAGTTGGATGAACCGGATCTGGTCATGGGATCATTGCTTCGTCGCAATCGGCCTGGCACCGTCACACCCGGAACTGGCCTGGCAGCAGTTTATGCTCGTTCGCGATATGCAGGATAAGGCTTCCGGTATGTTCTGCGACTCCTTTACTAATGTCAGGCGCAGTTGGCTTTGCACAAAGCCGCCGATTCATGGCTGGGCGCTGTCTCATCTGATGCGGTCAATGTCGCTGACACGTCCGCAACTTAGCGAGAGCTATGAATTACTGACAGGCTGGACAAAGTTTTGGCTGAGCCAACGCAATTTCGACGACGATGGCTTGCCTTGCATTCTTAATGCAAACGAAAGCTTCGACAACACAACATCGAATACGCTCTTTGCGCCCGTGAAAGCTCCGGAGATTGCGGCCTACTTGGTTCTACAGATGGAGGTTCTGGGGAAAGTCGCTGGGAAGTTGGGCCTGCAGGATGACGCGAAATCGTGGCAGCAGAAATCTGCCGCACTCCTTCGAACAATGATTCGGCTGTTATGGGATCCTTACTTGGGAAAATTTGTTGCTCGGCGCGTGGGCGACGGCAAGTCGGGCGAGGGAGACTGTGTCTACAGTTATGTTCCTCTGATCCTGGGCAGACGTCTTCCCGAAAACATCATTCGTCCTCTTGTGGCAAGCGTCTCTGACGGCAGTCGATTCTTTACCCCGTTCGGCATGTGCACGGAGTCGTTGAAAAGTCCGCGCTACAACGGCAAGACCTACGTAAAAGGTCCGGTTTGGGCGCCGCCGACTGTCTTTATCGCAGAAGGGTTGGAGCAGGTCGGCGATCGAGCCGCTGCCTCTCGTCTTCGAAAAGGTTTTCTCGACAACTGCGTGCGGCAGGGAATGAGCGAACACTTCGATGCTCGTTCGGGCGCGGCGCAAGGAGACCCGGCTTACAACTGGACGGCTGCCATGTTTCTTCACTTTGCACGCCTGGAACAGGCAGGCTGATATTCTGGCGGCAGCCTCTCAAAACTCCTCGAAGGCGATCTCATTTTAAGGCACGCAAAGCTGCGTGAGCGCTTGGTATACGCTTTGATCATCATCGGCGGTCCGCAAAAGAGATATTCCGCAGTTTGGGGCTGACGTGCTTGCGCAGGTGAGCCTCCTGCGCCGGGATTCACGATGACTTTGTTGCTCTTCAAGTGACTAAGATCGAAGCTTTGAGGCGAGTCGATCCTAACTAAGATTAGTCAGTTCGCCGCCACGGATCCAAATGAGAGCAGACGCTCCGCTTGTTCCAGAAACTCCCGCGCTTGGTCGACCGTGGTAGCGACCTCCTCTCCTGAAATAAGGATCTCGAAACCGTAATCCGCTTGGATCCGCCGATCGAACGCATCGAGTAGAAAGCGATGAAACTTCGGGTCGATGTAACCCGGCTTGGCAAAATGCTCCCCGAATAGCGCGTGCACGCCGGAGTGCTTCTTGGATTCGAGACTGTGTTCCGCCAGCAGTGCTGAGGCGATGTAAAACATGGCGTAGTAGGCTCGTCTGGCGGCGGAATCGTTCTCGCTTTCCCGGAGCAGAATTTCCGCGGCGCGGATCGCATGACGCGCCTTTTTGAGCAGACGTGCGCTATGTTCACTCAAGCTGCGACAGCTTCCTGGCGCACGTGGAAAAGGAAGCGGTCCTGGCCGTCGCGCCATGCGTCCTGGGTCGCGAACACTCGGCTGATGCTGATTCCGTATAGGAGCGACACAGATGAAACCAACTCGCTGGTGTGGTCGATCTCAGCACCGTAAGCATCGATCCGATCCAGCACGATCAATACGTCAACGTCGGAATCCCATTCCTGTTCGCCTCGGGCATAGGATCCGTACAGGTACACTCCGCGGAGCCGTACGCCATAAAGGTTTTCTAGGCCGGATCTCAGCTCAGCCAATATGTTTTGCACGGTTCCGGTCATGCTGGGTGCTCCTCTCTATTTAATACGAGATCCTTTCGACTTCATCGAGCGAAATCTCATCCCCCCTCCGGTCATAGAGACCAGTGGTCCGGGAGCTCTCGTGGCCGGCCATCTGCTGGGCGACTTCCAACCGGCCGCCGTTCTCCAGATAGTTGGTGATGCCGGTCGCTCGAAAGCTGTGGCAGCCAATCTTGGTGCGAATCCCGGCCGCCGCGGCGCGCCGCCGAATCATTTTATGGATATTCGATTGGTTGAGCGGGCTCGGCACTGATTTGTCTTTGCGCCAAGCGCGGAAGAGCGGCCCCGCGCCGTCGTCTCGAATACCCGCCACCTGCAAGTATTCCTCTAAGTATTGTTCGAGCGTGTGGTGGCAGGGTATTTCGTTTACCTTGCCGCCTTTTTCGTGGAGTCGGAGCCAACCGCGCCGCCGCTGGATATAGTAATCCTCTACTTTCAGGTCGAGCACCGCCCCGATCCGGGCAAAGGTGTAGGCCATGACGCCGAGCAGCGCCCGATCCCGCAGAGCCAAAACCGAGTCGGTCGGCAGGCTGGCGAGCAGCTCGCCCATTTCCTCGCTCGCCAGCACCGGGGTCTTGCCCCGCTTGACCGTGTGTTTCGGTCCCCGCACCGAGGCGGCCGGGTTGACCGGGAGGAACTGGCCGAGGATCATCCAATCGAAGAGCATCCGCACCGCCGCCAAATGCTGCTTCACCGTCGGCCGCGAACGAGAACGGCCGGACTCCTGCAGCCAAGCGGCGACATGGATCGGCTGCACGGTTCGGATATCCTGCAAGCCATACCATAGGCACCAGGCCGAAAACTGCGAGATCGCACCGTAGTAGGCGCGCCGGGTATGGGGATTGGGAATCTGGGCGGTAAAGAACTCCCAGAAACGGCGGCTCATAGGTTCACCCTGCAAAAAGAGGACTGGGGGAGCGCCCGGGCCGAGGCGCTCGACTTCCCTGTCCTGGACGGTGGGCGTGAGCGCCGACGTAGTCGTCGGCAGAATAGGAACGGAGTGTAGGAAATCCCCCATAGCGGTCAGTATACCTGATAACGTCCTTTATCATTCTTGATGGATACTGAAGAGTGCGTGGAATGAGAGACTTGGAAGCAAATCGCTCAGGTGGTCCGAAATCGCGATCGCAGCCTAATAGTAAGGGCCACGGTTCATGCCCCAACGAGGATCCTGCGCGAAGTTATCACACATTTTTGGGATAGCTGGGCCTTGCATCTTTTTTGTCGTTCAGATCGAGAAGGAAATCAGGCAAAAGCCATTTCGATTGCGCCGGACCTGTTGCAAAGCGATAGGTATTGACCTGATAGAGCGCAGTCTAACAGAACCTTTTGACCGCGAAAAGCAGGATGCGCCATAGTTGGGACATAACGGTTTTCAGCACGACACATTGGGGCTGGCTTTACTTTCGACTGTCCGCAGTAAGACGAACTAATTCACAAAGGTCATCTAACGAGAAGCGGCGCCCCTTGCATCCTGTTCCACTTCTGGGTTATCGTCTTGTGTAAAAGCGGTATCGAAGCAGGTCTGGGCGGATTCCGAGCAGGGCACATGCGTCCGTTGTGCGGTAGTAATCCTTTTCAGGAATCCCGAGCTGATTCAGTGGCTTAGGAGGATCGCGCAAATGCGGTTCCGGCATCCGGATCTTAATTTCGTGTCGTGCGCCAAACTTGGAAGCCACACCCGTGCGGCTGCGAAGACTACGCCCCGACATCTACTGCTTCAGTGATTCTCGAACATGCTTCATTGATTTTAGAACGCTCGTGGTCCGCCATTTATAGTTGGACGTGCGAAAAATGTGAAAGAAATAGGCTTCAGCGCCATCTGCGGTGAGCGGAAGCAGACGCCCCGATTTGATGTAAGCCGTTGGAATTACGGCGTCGTTGTAGAGTCAATAGGAGGCCATCTCTTGCTTGGGGTGCAAGAATCTGGACCACATCGCTAGCTATAGCTAGCCTAACGCTGGATCGATCCGGTAACGTCTTCGCTTCCGGCTATACATCATCGGACGACTCCCCATTAAAGAGCCCGGTCCAGCCAGAGTTCAGAGGGCGGTGTCGACGCTTTCATTGGTTAAGCTGCGAGTTTCCGACTGGAGTCTGCTGTTCTCGACATATCTCGCAGGCAAAAATGGACGGAGCATACTCCGTGTCACTCGACTCATCCGGCCATCCGATAATCTCGGGAGTAACCGAATCGGAGAACTTTCCGACAACAAGGTAGGCTTTCCAACCACACCGACATAGGCCGGTAGATGCCTCTCACGAAATTGAGCGCTAACGGTGACCGGATTCTGTGGTCTACATACTTTGGCCGATCGAAATCGAATTCCGATCGATACGAAGCCGGAAGTCTGGCGGTTGATGAGTCCGGTCGTATTTGGCTTACAGAAATGACGAGCTCTCCGGACTTGCCCACTCGGAACGCTTTCCAGAAATCCTGTGAAGGCGGGGATTTTGACGGGTCCTCCTTGCGGCCTTTTCGTCGGACGGTTCGAGACTTTGTTACGGTACCTACATCGGAGGGAATGCACACGACATTCTGGAGGGACTCGCTCTTGGTAACGGAAAAGTCTACGCCTCAGGTCTTTCTTTATCCAAGGACTTATCGCAGAAAAGTTCACAAATCCAGCGGAGCTATGGTGGTGGACCTTACGAAGCACTCATCGTTGGCTTGGATGCGCCCGCCGACCTGCGTGCCATTGAATGCCAAACCAAGATCAAGAAGTACGTCCTAAAGAAAGCGCTTCACCACTGCCGCTTGCGGCTTAGTCGGGTGCTGAGCATGTTCAGCAGCTTAAGGGTGTAGCGACACTTTTGCCGTTCTCCTTCCCGATATTATGTCGATCTCCAGCGGCAGGTCAACAACTTCGACGAAATCAGCGCCAGCCGCTTCGCAAGTTCGTTGCGAAGCAATGTTTTCTGGATTGCAGGTAATCGATAGATCGAGCAGATTCCCTTACCTCGATACGAGAAGAATCTGCCCCTCATTCTGAGTAACGACGAAGTTGAAGGCTTTGCTCGAGGCTCCCAAGAATCTCGGGCATCGAGCAATCCTGCCTACCCTCTACGGGGCCGGTGTGCGGGTCTCAGAATTGACGGGCCTCAAGTTCAGCGACATCGATGGCGAACGCCACGTGATCTGGTTCGTGGCGGAAAAGGTCGCAGGGATCCCAAGTCATGCTTTCCGATGCGCTCCGTGAAGTACTGGTTGCTTATTGGCGCGGGAAGCGTCCGGCTGACTTGCTGTTTCCGGGCGGAAAGCCAGGAAAAGCCATAAGCCGCCAGACTGTTTTCGAGACTTGCAGGAAAGCAGCGCGACTCGCGTCACACGTCGTTGTCTGGGCGTCCGCAGTTCCATTAGGGGCATCCTGCTTAAGCAGGCCCACCCGAAGCCGGCACGCAATGCGCAACCAAAGTTAGATTCCTACTTGCGGGCCATAAGGCGAAAGACCTAGATGACGATCACAAAAAATTTCGCACGCTTCCTGTTGGGGACTTCTGCGAACGATTTGTAATTGGAAGAGCTTCGATTTTAAGGTTCCACCCCCAAGCCGCGGTAAGAGGCTATTGTGATAGATTGGAGCAAGTCGAGAAGTGGGTGTTCGTCTTACTGTCCGTTTTACTGTCCACTTTTCGATCGGAAAGCATGGTTTCGCACGGACGAGGTGGACAGGATAGACCAAGTGCTCTTAAGGCTAAGCCCATTTGAAGCAGTAAATTACAAGAAATTCTGACAAGCGGGAGTAATTCAGCGGTAGAATGCCAGCTTCCCAAGCTGGACGTCGCGGGTTCGATCCCCGTCTCCCGCTCCATGTTTTCAGTAGCTTGGGAGTTTCTGAGTTTCACGCGTTACTCCGATTACTCCAATAAGCCAATTCGCAGCAAATTTTGACCGCTGCGTTGAGGATTTTGGCTCCCTTCCGAAACGCGGGTTAACACTACTGGATCACCTCTGATTCCAGTTTGGTAACGGCCTCGAGCATTTCCTCAAGATCGCTACGCGAATAGACCTCCATGCTGACGCCAAGACCATGACCGCGCTGGTCGGCGCTGACCTTATCGTCAATTTTGAGCTTCCGAGACAAGCTGGCGTTCGTCCGCCGCAGCACTTGGAACGACGCCCATCCTAGCCCAACTGTCGCGAGCCGCGGCTGCATTTGCCGCCGCCACACGTTGTCACGCCAGAGGTGCGTACCTCGCTCCGACTGAAAAACGAACTGGTCCGGCGACTGGCTAGGTAAAAGCGAGATCATCGCTTCGAGATCTCGCGCGATACCCGAAGTGAGAGCGATTGTCCTTTTGGTCACCTTACCCTTTCGGCCTTTCGGCGTGTCGAGATTGCCTTTGTAGGCGCGTTGGTCGATCAGAAGCGAGTTCTCGCTGATCTTTCCGACTCTCAAGGCTAGAATCTCTCCGGGACGCAGGCCCAAGAACACGGCCAACTTGAATATCAAACGTTCCCGTAAGTCGAGGACTGATAGAGCAAGACGAATCTGATCGACGGTCATTGTTCGCCTATCGAATTCGGGTTTCCTGCAGTCAGGCACGAACAGAGCACTAGCCGGGTTCGCGTTCACCTCCCCGTCGCTGAGAGCGGTTTTGAAGATGCCGCTCAAGTGCCAACGCAAATGTTCGACAACACTCCTCGACAGATCTTGAGCCTTCTCGTCGAGGAATTGCTGCAGCTCCTCCCGAGTGATGCTGGATATCAGCTTGTTCTCGAACGCTGGTCGGATATGGTTATTGATGACTGGCTCAGTTGTCATTCTGGTCGACTCCTTCCATTTGCGCCGGCATAAAGGCAAGTACACGTCCTTTATGTAAGCGCCGAAGAGCGCGAGCTGTGACGTCTGGTGACCGGTTCCGTTGTTTACTGGCGACACGATCGAGGACATCAGGATCTCGGCCTGAGCCTTGGTGATCTTGCTGCAACGGCCGAGCACTTTGGATCGTCTTCCGCCGTCCTGCCACCATTGAGCCACCCATACTTTGTGGCGGCCATGCTTCCTCTCCGCCAAACTGCCTTTCTGAAACCGCTTGCGACGCATAAGAAATATCCTTTCGGGCGTCCGCGGGTCTGCTTTCTGACAACATGCAGCCGAGATTAACACTTGCGCTTGTTTGCCTCCATCCACTCGTCAAGCCATTCCTTACGGATCAAGATGCGACGGCCTATCGCGACGTGAGTTAACCGCGGCAGGCCGGGCACCTTTCCGTTAACGGCATTCGAGACGTGCGTCTTCGAGCAGCGAAGAATCGATGCGACCTCGCGTAAGGTGAGGACTTCCCGCTGCGGTGTTGCTTGGATTCCAGAGCCCATTAGATTGCGCCGGATCAATTTCCGGCTTTCGCTCCCTTCAACGGTAGGGGCACAGGAGCGACCATTTCGGTCGCCAAGGCATAAGAAATTTCTCTGGGTTTCCTGCGACCACTGCAATCTGAATTGCTAATGGCTGCGGAAGTCTGACCCAAAACCCGAAAACGGCGCCAGCGGAAAGTAGAGTGAAGCGGTAAGATTTGGTCCTCAGATCCGAAAGAAGGAGAACGAGGAACCATGCCAAAGAAAGGGCATACGGAAGAGCAGATTCTCTCAGCGCTGCACGAAGGAGAGAGCGGGACGAAGGTAGCCGAGATTTGCCGGCGGATGGGAATCAGCCAGTCCACGTATTTCCTGTGGAAGAAGAAGTACGCCGGGCTCGGTCTGAACGAACTGCGGGAGTTGCGTCAGTTGCGGGACGAGAACGCGAAGCTGAAGCGGCTGGTAGCGGACCTCTCGCTCGATCGTCACATTCTGCAGGAGATCGTCCAAAAAAGTTATAAAGCCTCGCCAGCGGCGAACAGTGACGCAATGGGCGCAAGCTTCTTACTCCGTTAGTGAACGTCGTGCAGCGAGGCTGCTTCCGATGAGTCGCACCACTTTGCGCCGGAAGAGTCGACGCGATCCACAAGACGCTTTGCGCAACCGACTACGCGAGCTGGCGTCCGTTCGGGTTCGCTATGGCTACCGGCGGTTAACGGTATTGCTGAAACGTGAGGGTTGGAAGGTGAATGCAAAACGTATCTATCGTCTGTACACCGAAGAAGGTTTGATGCGCACGAAACGGCGTAAGAAGCTCGCCAGCCGAAATCGGGTACCGGTGGCATCGGCTACGGCACCGAATCAACGCTGGAGCATGGATTTTGTGCACGCTCGACTAATGGACGGCCGCTGGTTTCGCGTGCTGACCGTGGTCGATCAGTTTACCCGTGAATGCCTGCTGCTGCACGCGGACTTGTCGATGACAGGCGTGAAGGTAGCCGCCGCTCTGGAGCCGATCGTACGGAAACGTGGCAAACCACAATCGATTACTTGCGACAACGGGTCCGAGTTTTCTAGTAAAGCGATGGATGCCTGGGCTTGGCAACTGGGCGTACAGCTTGTTTTTATCACTCCGGGACGGCCGGCCGAAAATAGCTACATCGAGTCGTTCAATGGTCGACTCCGGGATGAATGCCTCAATGTCAGTTTGTTCTTCTCGCTCTCCGATGTCCGTGAGCAGTTACGGTGCTGGCAGAAGGATTACAATCACCTGCGTCCGCACAGCTCGCTAGACGATCGTACGCCGAACGAGTTTGCTCGGATCTGGAACAAAAGAAGTTTCGCCCTCAACAACCCGGATAAGGCATTCGCTTCGGCCCCTCAAGGCTACCCTGACGGCGCGCTGACGCGGCCTTGACCGCCCGGCGCGAACGCCCGGGCCGCTGGCTATGAGGGCGAAACTCCCACCACGCCTCCACCCACTTGCTGGAGTCACTTGATTGAGCTATTGTAGTGTGCCAAAGGCCCGTGAACAGGCCTCCGGATCAATTCGAAAGCTGAAAACTCTAACTCGTTTTGGTATCGCTTTCGGGGCAAGCTCAGTCTTGGGAAAACTCTTGTAGGAAACGGATCCGCTAACGGGGGCACCTCAGTCTAGTTGCGCACGATCACGCCACACGTGTCGCAATCAAATGAGCTGGAACTCATATCATTAAAGAGTTCCGGAAATCCAAGTTGGTCAAATACGGCGAAGCTCAGGCGCCAAAGCTCGTTCACGCGAACACGAGTTTAGCGGCTCTCGCGTTAAAGAGAACTGAATGGTAGCAGCATTCGCCTCAGTCCGTCAGAATCTTCCTTTTTAAAGGCGCTTGGTGAAGGCTTTCTCTTGTGCGATGAAGCAGGCCAAGCACTCTTTGTTCAAACACGTCGTTTGTCCGACCCAACCGGTTTGCTTGCATATGGACGATGCTGCGGTAGATCGCGTCGAGATTGCACGAAATCGACCGCGATTTCACATATGACGGGAGAGATTCGCAAACACCTTGTATCCTCTTGCGGCGAATCGACAAAGCACGAGCAATTGCTTCGCCACCAGATTGCGCCTCTAGCCATTCCGGAATTGCGAGCATTACGCGGAGCGCCGTTTTCCTTTGTCTAAATTCGTCTCCTGTTTGGCTTCTTCCCGGCGAACCCACTCTCCTTAACCAAGCAAGAATGTCGCTCTGCGAAAGTCCCAAACTTAGTAGTAGATCATCTGTGCTCGCGATAGCTGTCAGAATAGGATCGGCGTTAAGGTCAAAAATGGCTCTAACTAGGTCCACTGCGCATTGACTGTCAGCAGCAAAGATCGGATGTGCAACACTCTCCAAAAGTTCGGACCCACCGTATCGTGCAACTTCGGGTTCGTAGGTGTCAACTGCAAACTTTGAGCACATATGTTCACGGATGAGATCCTCACACCAGACACAAACCTCAGGAAGCAGCTGCCTTATGAGATCTGGGGGGTTGCCATGAAATCTAATGCGGATGTGAGGCTCTGGATCGAAGTACCTTACGTAAAACCAAGAGTCGACGACATCTGCATCTATGTTGCTGATAAAATTCCGGAATACGCCACTTATAAACTCGTTCTCTCGCAATGATGGAATGTACAGCTTAAGAAACAGCCATTCAGTCCCAGGAGGGTAGACACGGTGTATGTCCATAGACGGCGAGCTTGTAGGCTGGACAATGGTAACCTCCTGGTTTGGCACGGAAGAAGTGCTCGCTCGCACGACAGCGTTTGAACGACGCACCAAGGGAACTACGAACTCCGCGGCAAATCGGCCGTCAACTCCGGGCACCCAGCATTGGTTGGCTGAAGGAAGAGCTTCTTGAATGACGACAGAGTTCGAAGGCGAGCGATGACGCAGCTCGTATTTTAGTTGGTCGCAATGCTGAGCATTTTGAAGGTCTAATAGCAGCCTGTTATCTCCGGCGGACAAGTAAACGTCGCGAGGGACGTCCCAAAGATCGCGCCAAGACGAAATTACTTCCATTGCTACGCCCGGTTGCTCGACTACCCTGCTACTGATGCTTGATGGGATGCGCCACTGCGCAGGCCTTAAAACGATACGCCCGACTTGAACTCGTGGCAAGAACGGGACTGTTGAGGCCGGTCCCCAATCGAAAGGAGAGAGTTGTGTAAGGCCATCGTGGCTTGATTCAATTAGGAAACGGCAGATTGGGGATGCTCGTGCCGTATTTAACATGTTAGTCGAGCTGACAATAACATTGCAGTTACGTCGCACCCAACGCACATAGAAGCGATCGTTTCGCACTCCGACCATTAATTCCTCAAGGCGGATACTTAGGCAACCCGATAGCGCCGGGGCAATTCCTGCCGCGATTTCAAACTGCCTTACATTAGGTCGAACAACTACGTTGGCGGACCGGGCGTTCTGAGGATAATAGGCAAGCTCAGCCCAAATACAGTCCGGCTTTAATTGTTCTTCTGCGGTTGCGATGCGCCGAAGTGCATCGATTCCGACTGGTCCGAGCATATCAGCGAATCGGCCTAGCATCTTACCAGCGGAATTTCCACCCGTGATCGGACTAACGACAAGATCATAATCGCCAAAATCAACGTGCGCCGATGAAGATGCAACTACTATGACCGACAAATCCAATGAGAAGGGCGTCTGGTCCAGATCCGGACCCGACGTTTGCAGCTTCGATAGCAGAGTCTCGTCCAAGTGCACTACTCTTTGCCGCGTTCTCACGGCTGTGTGGGCGATCTCGAGTAAAGTTTCGTTGCGCAGGACAAGTTTGGATGGCCCGACTACATTTCTGTGTTGCCCTCGATTAAACCCGTAAGGAAGTCCAGACTCTGGGTCCATCAAGTCCAGAAGCGGCACTTCTCTATCTAGACCATAACGTGCTACGAATTCGCGACGGTACGCTGCCATGGACATACTGCCGTCCGGAAATGGCGAAAGACGAAGCAACAATTCAGCGGCTTGTGCCGCTCGCGTCCCAATTTCGCGATGCAAACATCCATGCGCGTCGATATAGGAATCGATCTGAATTGGCGGATCGAACGAAGTTCGAGTTGACGCGTTCATTCGACTGGAAAGGTCTCCGTATGCGGGACCAAAATCTGAGGTTGAGATATGCTCAAGCCTCGTTAGTTCGTCAAGAGTCCTTGATAAAGCGCTAACTTCCTCCTGAGCGATATCGATCTCACGTAAGCGCTCTAGAAGCCATTTGGCTGGTTCACCGCTCAGTGGATAGCGCAATTCGGAAATAAGGAATCCGTTCTCCCACAGCGTTGTCAGCAACTTCGTAATTTTTTCTTCGGTAGCTTGGGGTGAAGCTTGTAACAAATCCTCAGCCATCCGTGCCCACGCGACCGGAGAACGGGCCAACTCCAATATGCGTTTGACAACTGGCGTGATCCGCACGGATACGTTCTTAGCGCCACTGGACTGCGGTGCTAAATCCAAGGTTTTTAGCCGGTCTTCGCGGACAACCAGAGCAGGGTTGAGCGAGAAGCGAAGGCACTTTCTGACTTCCGAACGAGATTCCAGGTTGCGCACGAGCGCATTAAGCCATGCTGCATCAGGTCGCGCTCGGAAATTTCGGCCAGTGTTCAGAAAAACCGAGGACTTGTCCCCAAGAGGAAGAATACCTACTCCCGCAAACAACCCGTAGGGAGTTGGCCGCGTAGACATCCGGATCAGATATCGAAGTAACTTCTGCGTACGACCAGCTGCTTTCCGGTCGGAAGTAAGCGTGCGTTGTAGGGCTGAATACAAGGAACTACTTCCGATCAAAAGAGCCCGGCGAATGTCCGCATTTCTTGAAAACACTTCCTCCTGAAACGTTGGTTCTAACCCATTGTTGTTGTGCTCCGCAAGCTCGACCCAATCCTCAATCGGCAGCAAGGGTGCGCGGATAACCGCAAAATCAAGAGCTTTATAAATGGCTCTAGACTTCATACAGACTGGCACCGTGGGCGGCACGCCATGACATTAGAGAACTTCATGAAAGCAGAAACAAACGGTCCCAGGCCGGCTCCGGGCCGCCACGTGCTGCGAGCAGAGTTATTAGGACGCCCGCAGCCCCATCAAGCAGGCCAAGTTTCTCCACCATACCTCCGTTTGGTTCTAAGCAGTAGTATCCGAGTAGCGTCTCCGGCCGATAGAGATCGAGAAGTTGCTGGCACAGCATTTCAGAAGCCTCTTGGAACATCTCAAGACCTGTGTCAGCGGCGAAACGCATCGTAATCTGAAGGAGGCCTGCCACGCCATGACAGAAGGTCGGCGAATCGATTTTGCGCTCGGACACTGGACGGCGGTAAACAGCGGCCATTGCTTCGATCGCACAATCCCTGTAGCGACGTACTTGCAAGGCACTCCCTGCGAGCCACAGGGCGCGTGCTACTCCCGGCGCTCCGTAACACCACGCGGCCCGAGTCGGTCCGAAGCGGCCAGAGTCAGACAAATCAGGGACGAGTGACGCGTTACCTTTGTCGCCGGGCTTCAAGGGAATCGAAGACGGCCAATTAACGCCCCATGCGTCGTCATGGCGGTTGCAGTAAAGCCATTCGGAAAAGCCCTCGATTGCTTTGGCAATCCCGGCTACTCGCACGCCATAAATATAAGCAAGGGAGAGCAAACCGAGCGGACCAGGAATCCCGTGCGCCAGACCACAATTGAGGTTGCCGTGTGGATACAAGCGGATCGTGGCCGCATCACCGACGTACTTGCCGGGCGTGTACCACCTCGGCAGGCCGCCGCAAGAACCCTCTAAAGAAACTAAGCTCTCAACAACACTTTCGAAGGTCGGTCGAACCGTGGGATCTTTGATACGACATAGCAGGTAGGCTCCAATCCCGGCCAAACCAGAAATAACGTCGAAGGAGCCAACCGACATGCCAGGTTCTTGGTTTCGTACACTGTTGGCCATGTCGGTAATAGCCGATATGGCCAGCCGTTCGAGGTTGGCAACCAAGGCGGCGCTTTGCCTACCACCTACCGATAAGTACCACGCTGCGTACGCAACACCGGTCAAGCCGGAGAAAAGTCCTGCGGGCCAAGTCGTCTCCCTTTCGGCTTCAGCCGCTGCGATCCTGAGGAGTCTATCCGCCCGCTCCCCCCAACCTTCGCCCGGTCGGGATAAAGCCAGTTGAGCGAACACGACGGCGAGACCAGAATATCCTTGTGCAATGCTCAACGGCCGCCAGCTCACAGATTGCGGGTAAGCAGTCTGTTTCTTTGAGCGCACCTCAGCGATGGATGCTACGTCTTGCTGCGCAAGGTGTTCCGCCAAGTCCGAGATGACGTAATCGATACGATGCTTGAGGTGGGGACAGCCAATTCCCATCCAGAGTGCTTGTTGTGGCCCCGTTGCCTCGTCCCCCGTCGTCATATTTGCATATCCAAGCAGGCTACGCGGTGCAGTCGCACTCGCTGTCTCCTGGACATGTAAAAGCGCGGTCGCAAGTGTGACCAGCACACGTGTCCCCAGGACTGCCCTGACATGTTACCTGGTTGCAAGTATTCCCATAACAGGTGCCCATGCACGTGTCCTCGTTGCAAGTATTCCCCACACAGGTGTTCACGCAGGTGTCGCCCTCGCCGCACGTCTGTCCTTGACATGTAACGCCTATACATGTATCTGCTGCCTTGCATGTGAACGCGTCGCAGGTATTTCCTGCACACGTGCCTTCTCCACCACACGTATCAGCGTAATCGCAGGTGTGACCTCCTGCACAGGTATCGACGTTGCACGTATTTTGGTGGCAAGTGTTACCGGCACAAGTTGCGAAGCACGTGTTGCCGGCACAAGTGTTGTTCCCGGGACAAGTCGCCCCACACGTAGCGCCAACGCAAGTATTACCCTGACAGGTGTTGTGGCCAACACACGTCGCCTCGCACGTATGCTGATGACAAGTATTCCCAACGCAGGTAGGTCCACACGTGTTCTGGTGGCAAGTGTTACCAACACAAGTCGCCCCGGCACAGGTGTTACCCTGACATGTACCTTGATGGCACGTGTTTCCTTGACATGTTTCAGCGAGACACGTCGCGCCTTCACACGTGTGCTCACCGATCCGAGTTTCGCCAATTATTGCATTACCCGCAAAATGCTCAGTGGGCGACCATTGGCCGGGTAATTCCATACGAATGTCCAAATCGAAATCGTCTTGAATCATGGGCGATCTAGTTCCTTTCGTTGGGTCCGGTTAACCGTGGCAATTAGCATATATCACATGCAAGGGTTCGGATGGCCCCGGGGAAACCCCGCGCCCTTGGCTCAACTCACCATGATCGGCCGGTGAGTACACCGCAGATCAGGCGCTGCAGGCAAGGAGGGTGTTTACAAACGCGCAATTCGGCATCCAAACAGCACGTCGACGAAGACTCGGATGTGAGTCGCTCTTGTCGAACTGCCGCCGTGTGCCTGATCTGAGCCACCGGGAGTTTGGCGTAAGGTGTCTTGCCGCCGACATATGCTATCCCTGGACCTCACCTTCTGCTGAGCCAGGATGCGATCGCGCTATTTGCCAGCGAGTTCGCCGAGCAATGTCGGTGAGTCGCTACGGCCCTGAGACGTGCTCCTACACGCTCGCTTGTCGTCGCCGTAGTTCCTTCACCCGCGTATGCGCTGCTGGCCGGAAGTAAGGCGACTTTGTAAAGATCGGTTGTAGTCAGGGCCTCCTCAATGAGCCGGGAGAGATCGCCACGGTAACGCAGCAAACTCCGGAGGCGTTCGTTGATCTCAGCGGTCAAGCGGATGAACAGCTTCCTCTTCCTTGTCGAATCCAAATGCGTCGATACGCTCACGGGCCAGCGCGCTTTCTCAGCTCCTGCTGCGGCTTGACGATTTCGGGATCGGCACTCTCCGGTTCGTAGGGAGAATCGAAGAGGATATCGCGATCCACGCGAACCGTGAACTTGTAGCCAGCAGGAACCTTGATCGTAGGCTGAACATTTAGGTTGCGGCGCGTAATTTGTGCTCCGGTTTCGGAGAGCTCCTGGCCAACCGCAGACGACGCAGTCTGAGAGGCGCTCGGTGTCGTCAAAACATTCTGATTCTGCCTCTGCGAAATCTGGAATGCGGCAGTGAAAGCGCTCGTCATAGCGGCAAACCCGAAGAGCCGTTTGTAGTGGCGGTCGACCTTGTCCCTCAAGCCTGCGTTGCCGTGGCTGTCGAGGCCAACCATCCCCGAGAGGTCGATTGAGGAGGCATCAGGAAAAATGATGCGGTTCCAGACTACCTGGACGCCATCTTGGCCGTATGCCACGCGAGCGTCGTATTGGCCGATTAGCCGCGAACCTTGCGGGATAAGTAAATATCGTCCGGTTGCCGTGTCATAGACGTTGGACATGACGAGCGCCTTGATCTCCCCAGGCAAGTCGGAGTTGAGCGATTGCTCAAGAACGGCCGGAATTTCCCATCCGGCCTTAATCTCGTATTCGGACAATGGCGCACTTCGGATCGATTTAAGGTAGTCCTCTGTCTTGTTCGTCGAAGCCGACTGGAGGAACTGCTCTTTTCGATTTTGCATATTTTGCGCATCGTACTCGCCTCCAGTGCTGACGCTAGATGAAGACGACGGCAGATAGGCCGCCGCTCCCAGGCCAGGCACCTGGCTGGTTCGAGCTCCGCCGCCGAGTGCAGCTCCGAGCGCAGCGATTTGCGCGAGATCGCTCTGACCACTCGGGCTTGCGCTTTCTGACTGGGACGTGGCAGCAGTCTCCAACCGAACCGCAGTCGGCGCTTGCATAGCCTCCTGCTCGCGTCGGGCGAGTTCATCCAGCCGGCGCTTTTCGGGGTCGTCCTCAGCACTAGCAGTAGGCGGCGCGCGCCGAATCGTCACTCGATCAACACTGGCACTCTGCCCGGCAGAACAAGGGCGTCCTGTATTCGGGTCGTACCGGTTCGACAGACCAGTACGGGGATCAGTTCCACAACTTGGGTCTTGCCGGTTGCAAGGCGTTCCGGTCTGCGGATCGAAACGCCAGATTTGGTGAGTTCGTGGATCGATTCCGCAGGAAACGGCTTTGCCGTCGCTTTTCGCGCTATCAGGAGGGACTAACTGGCCTGATCGCTGGGCAGGCTTTATCGCTGCGTTCCCGGGCGGAATAGCATTCACAAATTCGTTGCCGGCAGATGTCGCCGGAGCCAATGCCTTGGGCACGCCGGCTTGTTCCACTCGGGCTTGAGCGGTCTTGGTTCGCTTGTAACCGCCGTATGCAAACGCAATCAGAAGGAGGAAGGCGAATACGCCGATCGCACCCGCAGCTCGCTTGCTCACTCGCCGAGGTTGTGGCGGCTTTGGGTTGAGGTCCAACCCGGATGGCGAAGTGATCGGCTCGACAGTCGGTTTCTTGCCATCAAGTGCGTTCTTAGCCTTTTGGCTCACGATCAATCTCCACCTTCTGCGACTTCTTTCCAGCGCCGAGGACGAGCTGAGCACGGTCGAACAAGCGGTCGACGATGTAGGTTTGCTGTCGCACGCGATAATTCGTCATCTCACCTTTGCCGTCTGCGCTCATGACCAGCAAAACGGGAACGTCGCGATGCTCGATCTCAGGCGGCATCTGAATATAGGTCTTCGCGCCGTCGTCGTAGACTCGCAGGGGTCGTAGATGCTCATTGCTCCCGCTGATCCGATAACCGAAATTCAGTTTGTCGACCGCAAGCATCGCAGGCGAGTCGGAGTCGCTTTTCACTTTCTTCGCCGCGAGTTGCTGCTCAATCATCTGCTGATGCCATTTGCGCGAGTTATCGTCTTCTGGATACTGGAACGCGACCCGCGCGACGTATTCTTCGGGCTTAGAAATCAAGCGGAGATAGTAGGCACGGCGATCGGTAGCGATTAAGAGATTTGTGTCCAGGCCGGAGATTGTCGGCTTCAGGACGATCACCGAGGTAGCATCGGCACCCGCGCCGTACATAGCGGGAGAAATGTTCCATCGAACGGAGTCGCCGATCTGAGGTTCACCGACGATGCGCTCGCCGGCCTGCAGCTCGATCATGCAGACACGCAAAGGAGCGCAGACGACTGTAGGCAAACCCGCACCGAAGCTATAGAGCACGCGCCCGTCCGGGCTTGGCGCGGGTTGGTTCGGCTCTCCGCGCCACTTTTCGCTGACTCGCACTGCGGCCTGAGCCGTTGGGCTGAGATTTATGTCGGGGGTGGAAGTCGGGGTTTTCGTCAGATCAGCCCTGGGAACGGTTTTAGTGCCGCCTGAAAATTGGGGAGTGGCCGGTTCTTCTTTGATGGACGGGTCGAGAGACTCCAAGTTGTTCAGCGCTCCGATCTGAGCGCCGTAGTTGTAATGCTTCAGGATCTGTGGCAACTCGGGCTGGGGCTGATCTGCTCTCGGGGCTTTCGAGGATTGGGGCGTCTGCCCGAATGCCGCGAGATGCAACCCGATCAAGGCCAGGCTGGATTTAAACTTGCTTTTCATAAGACTCTCCTTCAAAATTCCTTACTGGAGAACGCGGGACCAGTTCGCCGACACCACATACAAGCCGAGCGGATTGACACGCGCGATCCGTTCATCTGTTGGAGTGTTCACGGCAATGGTGAAGGTGCCCTTCCACCGATCGGTTGCTTTCACATTGCCGTAAAGATCACGCGAGGTCTCGATCCAATCGACCTCAAATGTTCGATCACTTGTCGGCAAGACGGACCGGACGTCCACGCCAACGGTTTCGTTTTGCGCTCTGTCGAAGGGTTGATTCGCGCGATAGAAATCGGAAACAAATGTCATGGCCGGGCTGTTATTCGCGATATGGCTGTAGACGCGGTCGATGGCCTTCCGCTGCGCGATGCCGTCGGTCGTGACTGTCCTGAGTTCCTCAACCCACTCAAGGACGGTCGCTTTCTTTAAGCGTTCATCCGCCGTTGTAGTTTGGTCACCGAGTCCGGACACAACCGGGCGCCCGAAGCTGTCGATCACGGCGATGAACGGCACCACGCGCGAGCGAGAGGATTGCCAGATGAGGCCTACAGCAAGAACAATTGCGACAAAGGCGCAGAGCACGGCCATCGTTCGCCAGTTCCGCGCGCGCGTCATGTGGTCGCCGTATCGTTCATCCCACTCCCGCCGAGCGGCGAGGTAAGGGTTGTAAGAAACCGTTTCCTTCTTTTCCGCCGAAGCGAACGCTTCCGGCTTTGCTCCCAAAATTGTGGTAGCCATTGAAAGCTCTCCTATTCGTGGTGATCGATGGGCATGCGGGGAGGTGAGCCCGGCGCATGACCGTCGTTGAGTCGAATTTTGCGAATTGAATCCGATGCCGCCTGAAGGCGGTCACTTGCTTTGGCAGCTCCTCGCGCAATAGCGTTCGGCTTACCCGGTTCGGCGGGTTCCGATTGAGAGGAAACCGGCGGCACAGCAGACGCCGAAGTGCGGGGCGGCCGATTCTCGCTTGACTCAGCCCGACTCGCCGCCGAGGAAAAGCCTTGCGCAGGGCGCTCTCCTTCAAAGCCAGACCCCGCCAGTGGCTGGCCGCCAACGTTAGCGATTGCATCCTGAGCGCCAGCCCCAGCCGCTCCGTTTGTTGGCGGGTGGACTCCATTCGAACCGCCGAAGCTCATCGAAGGTGTCGATGGAGGTCGTATCGTTGACCCGGCGCCGGCGGACGAAATCGACGAAGATCCGGCAGAGGCTGACCCGATGCCGGACACAGCGCTTGCAACTGACCCACCCGAAGATCCGGCACCGGCAGCTGCAGATGTGCTCATAGCGCTCGAACCCGTGCCGGCCGCGCCCGCAGCGCCTACAGCTCCAGCTCCGGCAACACCCGCGATTGCACCCGCTCCTAGCGATGCTGCCGTCAGAGCGCCCGCCGCAACCGCAGTTCCCGTCATGACCAGGTCGCCTCCGGTCAATGCTGGGGAACCGCCGATAACCGCGCCGAACAGCTTTGGGATCTGCCAGCAGCACATCATGTAGATCAGCGCGCCGCCGATGACGTCTAATGCCGTTTTCGCGGGAGTAGTGGACATTCCGATGCCCGTAGCCTCCGTGTTCCATCCGGTTCCGAGAGCCTGCCCCGCTGCAATCACGCAATAGAGCACAAGCAGTTTGATGCCGATGGAAACTCCGAGCCCGATGTAGCGTTCGGTGTATGGAGCGGTCCAACGGCTCCCTCCGAAGCCGAGGAAGATGTAACCCGCCGAGACAACCAAGTAGCTTTCAACGAGAGTCACGACGAGATTGATCGTGATAATCACGTAAGAAATGAAGATGAGCAGCGCTCCGACAGCACAGAGGAGCGCTGATGCTATGTCGCCGCTGAGAAACGCAGATCCGCTTGCTCCAGATAAGAGCGACCCGGCAATGTCGAGACCCTGCACGAACACTCCGCTCGGCGAGATTGGAGCACCTAGTCCTGATGCGCCCTGCCCGATCTGTTCGAAGCTGTCGAGAATGTCGGGTATCCACGTGGAGCCGTTCACGAGTAGGGTGTAGAAAGCGCCGATCCACATCATCTTGCGAACGAGACCGGCCACCCAACTCTGAAGGTCTGTTTTGTCGAGCGCGAGAGCAATAACCGACCAGCCGAACTCGATGAAGGCGAGGAACCAAAAGAGCCGCTGAGCGTAGATCCAGATATTTGTGATCCACTGAGTTCGAAAGGAGCGCATCTGCGAGAGGATGTCCCCTGCAGTTGTGGAGTGAAACGTTTGACCATGCGCCGTAACGCTTATAAACAACAGCAGTGTGATGGCCGCGATTGCCCATCGAGTTGGTAAGCGCTTCAAACTAAATCGTTTTGGCCTTTGCCGATTCAAGACACACGTCTCCTTACGTCGTGGATGCAGCTTTTTACATGGACCCTTTAGCTAATGGTTACCCGCACCGAACTTGCGGTCGTCGCCTGTCGTTTTGCTTGGTGCGAAGAAAGCAATCCTGCCCGACGCTTTGCAGAGCCGGCCTTCGGTCGTATCGCCCCAAGTGGCTGAGGCTGACGTGCGCACCGGCTTGCACATGCCTTCGATCTCTCTCGCGACATTCGGATTTTTGGCTAGCCATTGTGATATCGAGACGTCCGAGGTCGAGGCTAAGTCGCCCGCGCCGGCTGCTTCGGCCTTCTGTACGATCGGGCTTGGCGGACCGGGCCGCGAGCAGTTTGTGAGTCCGAAAGACCCCGTAAGCACGCCGACCCCAATAATGATTTGTCTTAATCGGATCACTCCGTTTTGTGCCTCCAACTACCATTTAATGACTCCCGGCTCCAAATGCCCGGCTGTCGCCGGTCGTAGAACTTGGTGTGAAGAATTGCTCGGTCGCGGCGGTCGTGGCCGCATCCTTTTGTATCTGCGCCGCCTGATACGCTTGCTTGCTCGAAAGATCCGCCAACATGATCTGGCGTAGTTTCATAAACTGCTCTGTCTGCTGCTCTGCAATGTCCCCCATAACTTGAATGGCACGTACCGCTCCGTTCGGAGATTGCGCTTGAGTTCGTAGGGTGGCGAGAACTGATTCTTCGGACGAGAGCTGGGATGATTGTAATCCGGCGGCTCGCAACGTGCCCCGCAGCGTGTCCAGGGTTGTAGTTGCCCACCCCTTGTAATTCGCGAAGTACCGGTTTGGAGTGGTTCCATAGCCGGTGAACGTGTTTCGAAATTGCGTATCCAGATTGGAAAGCGAATACGCCAGCGCCTGGCCGCCTTGCACGATCGAAGAGAGTGCAGTCAGATCTCTGTTGATGGTCCCGTAGGTATGTGAAGGCAGGGCGAGGCCGTTCCGCATCTGCTCGGCATACATGCTGAGTTCATTACTCAACTGCGTGCCCTGACGAATGTAGGACATCACCATCTGTCCGTGATTTAGCAACTGAGTGAATTCTGTCGCGAAGGCCCCCGCCCGCACTTCTGTCGGGTGTTGGAGCAGCAAGACAAAAACTACGCTCAGCGTTAGACAGTTGCGCATAAAGATCGAACCTCCTCTTGCGGTGTGATGGTTTCCAGATAGTCGGCCCACAGGTCCAAGCCTCTGAGCCGAAGCCATTCCGAGCGCCAGTTGTCGGGATTGCGGTCCATAACAGTCTTGGCAATCTCTCGTTCCTCTCGCCCATTTACGCCGACCCACGCCAGGGCAACATTACCGATTCCCAAGTCGATGAGGCGGCGTCCTGACGAGCTAACCATGTAGTAGTGCTTCTTTGGAATGCTTAGCTCGAGAATTTCCAGCTCGCGCTCTTTCAACCCAACGCGCTCATAGAAGGCACGCGAGTTGCTGGTACGCGACTCGGCGTTTGGGAGAAGAATCTTTGTCGGGCAGTTCTCCAGCACGACATCGGCGATTTCCGACTTGGCGATATCTGAAACCTGCTGAGTTGCCATCACGACCGCGGCGTTCTTGCGCCGCATCGTTTTCAGCCAATCACGCAGACGCTCGCGAAAGAGCTCATGCTGAAGATACGACCAGGCCTCATCGAGGATGATGAGCGTCGGAGACCCGTCCAACCGCTGCTCGATGCGCCGAAAAAGGTAAAGCAGGACCGGGACTACGGCCCGGCAATCCAGTTGGAGCAGGTTCTCGGTTTCGAAACTAAGAAAACGGCCTTCTCCAAGCGAGTCGGTTTCGGCGTCCAACAGCGCGCCGAGCGGACCTGCAACCGTGAAGTACTGAAGTGCTTCTCGGATTTCGAGGTCCTGCACGTTCGCTGCGAATTCCGTCAACGTGCGGGTCGGAGAATGGCGAAGTTGCAGCATGGCTGCCGCGAGAGCATTGCGGTGCCGCGGCAGAATGGCGAGGCCGCTCAGCGTGCAAAGCGATTCGACCCAGCCTACAGCCCACGACAAACTCGCATCATCATCAATGTCCCGCAACGGGCAAAAGGCGAGGCTGCTATCCGGGCCGGCAAGGTCGTAGAACTCGCCTCCAGCAGCGGCAGTCAGCATCCAAATTGAATAGCCTTTGTCGAACGCGAAGACTTGGGCACGCGGATACCGGAACCACTGCGCCGCAAGCAAACTGAGAAGAGTCGATTTGCCATTTCCCGAAGGCCCCGCGATTAGGGTGTGGCCGACGTCGGAGACGTGCAGGTTCACCCGGAACGGTGTCGCCCCGCTCGTAGCGGCGAACATCAGCGGCGGACTGCCCTGCGGCATCAATGCGGACGGATTTTCACGAAGGCCCGCCCATACGGAAGTAATCGGCAGCATGTCCGCCAGGTTGAGAGTGTGAAGGAGCACCCGGCGCACGTTCGAGTAGCCATCTCCTGGTATCGAGCCGCGCCAGGCCTCGACAGCGTTGACCGTCTCGACCCTGCAGCTGAAGCCTAAATTCTGAATGGTTTTCATGACCGCACGGGAATTCTCGCGAAGGCGGTCCGGATCTTCGTCCGTGCAAACGATGCAGGAGGAAAATTGGCAGAACTGTACGTCGCCCGCAGCGGCCAGGCTCATGGCTTGCTCTGCGTCTTCCATCATTTCCCGGGCATTTCCATTAACGGCGCCCGTCTGGCTTCGGAACATCTGGTCCTTCCAGCCGCGTATCTTGCTCTTCCACTTCTTACGGTGCTTGTCGAGTAGTGATCGTGATTCCTCAGAGTCGATGAATATGGCTCTGGTGCTCCAGCGGTATTCGAGAGGTAAGGCGTCCAACTCGCGAAGAATTCCGGGCGAGCTCAATCGTGGGAAGCCATCCACCGCAACCACGCGAATGTGCTTGGGACCGATTTGCGGCTCGATTCCGCCGACGAAATCGTCGACGGCCAGGATCTCATTCAGATAACACGGAAAGTCGGGAAGGGCAAAAGGGTAATCCGTTCCGGCGATACAGCGCTTGATGTACCGCAGCAGAGCGTCGTACGAACGAAGGGCCCCGAATTTATCCGACGACGACGTGGCGCGTAGTCTTTGAACCCGGAATAGCGACCCGAATACATTCTCGAAGTGATCGATGCGGTTGCGAAACGTTTCGAGGACTTGTCCCGCCGCTTGGCTTGATTTTCGCGAAGCGCCGCCCTCGAAAAGCCAGCCTCTCGCCCGCTCTTCCGCCGCGATAGGAGGCAAGTAGGTCAGCGTGAGGAAGTATTCACTTTCGTAGTGAACTCCTTCTTCCAGGAATTGTTGGCGGCGCTCGTCATCAATGATGCGAGTGATGGGATCGGGATGATGTCCCTGCTCCGGGTATCCAGGTGCTTGCGACCGGATAGCATCGCAGTGCAGCATCCAGCCGTTTCCCAAGCGCAGAACCTGATTGAGTCGGGCGCTCAAGGCACCCATCTCGGCAGCAGAGGCCGCCATCATGTCGGGTCCTTGGAATGACCAACCCGCAACGAGCGATCCATCGTGCTGAAGCAGAATGCCGTCCTCAACGAGGGCGTAGGCGAGTAAGAGATCCGCTAAGCCTCTGGGACCGGACCGGCGCTCATTTCGCAACATGTTGCTCTCGCAAAGTGGCGCGCAGACGCAAGACTATTGGGAAGCCAGTGCTCATCGCCATTTCATAGGAACCTGAAGACAACGTGAATAGAGACCGCTCTTCGCCGGATAAAACGCCCGGTATCGGATGTGTCGCATGTAAATATGCCTCATCATCGGATCAGCTTTCCCCATGCGCCGAAGGACCGCCATAGCCGCGCAATAGCAGGCGAGCGCCATGCCCAGCCCCCACCAGGAGGCCAGGCTAAAGCCGAGTGCAACGCTCGTGAGGATGGAGACCAGCACCAATTCACGATCCGCGCCCATCAACTGATTCGCCCGATTCAGAGACTGGTGGATCACGATTTCCCTCGGTTTATCTCGCGAATCCATGACTAGACTACTGCGGCCGTTACGCCGAATGCGGACGAAAGCATTGGGGCGGCGAAGACCAGGACTGAAATCACAAGTCCAATCATGCACGCTTTGCGGCCAAATTCGGTGAGCTCTCCGCCCCACAGCATCGTGCCGCCGGCGATTGCGATACCGATCAGACCAATCGCGTAAGCGACCGGCCCGGTGAGCGATGTAGCAATCGCAGTCATCGGCGCTTCCCAGGGAAGTTTGCCCGCAGCCGCGGCATGAGCGCGGACGCTAACAGCAAACGCGAGAACGGCTAGAGCGGTGACCCGAGACATAAGCCGGGACGACCGTTGACGAAAAGTATTCATTTATTTGCCTCCAGAGTTTGTTGCACCTTCAAACCTGCTCGACCAGATACCGGCCATCGCGATATCCGTGTACGAGCAGAATTTCGCGGACTTTGCGCCCAGCTTTCAGGCTCGGCTCTTCATCCACGAAAATCACAATATCCACGGCCTCAGCGATGAGCTGTTGCTGCGGAGCGCTGGTGGCTTCCGCCACTAAGCTTTCAAAGCGAGTTAAACCGCGGACGGCATCGTCCGCGTGGACAGTCGCGGCTCCGCCGGGATGGCCGGTGTTCCACGCTTTCAGGAGCGTCAAAGCTTCCGGGCCGCGAACCTCACCAACGACGATGCGAGTGGGCTTCAGCCTCATACAGGCGCGAAGGCAATCGAGCATCGTTACATTTCCACCCGCACGGAGATCCACGTAATTTCGTGCCGGGCACTGGAGTTCCACTGTGTCCTCAATCGAGATCACGCGATCGTTCGGTGTTTGCGAAGCGATCTCCTGCAGAATTGCGTTGACTAGTGTGGTTTTGCCGCTACCGGTGCTTCCGACAACGAGCAGATTCTTTTTCGCCCGCACAGCGGCGCGGATAATCTCCGCGTGAGAGCTTCCTTTAATCGATTGGGTGAAATCCTCGCGCCGGCGAGGAGCGTTCACAGGATCGGCTTGTGACGTCAGGATGCCGCTCGACTCGTACTCGTCGATGCTGAATACACGCTTGGGCCGCAGCCGGATTGCAAACACAGGCCGGTGGACAACCGGAGGAACAAGCGCCTCAAAGCGGCTCCCGTCAAGCGGCAGCTCCGTTTCGAGAATGGGACTGTTGTGATTGAGGACGGTCCCGCGCCATGCCGCAATTGTCGAAAGCGCACTGGCCGCCTGCCCGGGATGCAAGTCGCCGACTTGCTCAAAGCCTTCTCCAAGCCGTTTAATCCACAAGCCCCCGTCGGGGTTGAGCAACAGATCTTCTGTACGCCCGTCTGCAAGAAGCGTCAATATCTGAGAGCCCAATTCGCGTTTCAATTTTGTTTCTAAACGCAAATGGTGCTCATCGGGAACCGTGATGTTTTTAAAATTCGAAATCATTGACGTTTTCCCGAAATGTGCTAGCTTTATGGCATTGCACTCTGGATCGCTCTTCTAACCAAAGGGAGCGAGGATTGAGTAATCGGTCAGTGCGACAAGCTTTTCGTCTTGCGTCAGGTGATGAGCCAATGCCGGTAGTAACGATCCCGTTCAACTTCGAGCGACTCTCTCCTTCCGCCCAGAGTTCTATCGTTCCCATAGCTATTCCGGCTTTTGACGACGACGGGTCTAAGATCGCGTGGGGCTGGTTTGAGGCTGTCGAGAGAGTGCAAAATCCGCTACGCGGCCTTGCCCGCACTTTCCTTGAGGACGTTTGGCGCGTCTCAGAGCTGACCGAATCTGCGGTGAAATCGGTATGGCGGACCCATCGAGAGGATTATGGCCGGTCGCCGAGCACACGGATCTACGTCCAGGCCAAATGGGTTGCGCGAGATATGCGGGCCGGTGGATCGCGTAATCGGCGAGGCTTGGATGTCGGGCTGGGAGAGCTCGACAAGGCTCTCTATGAGCGAATTCTTACCGATGAGTGCGATTACCAAGAGAAGTACTGCATCGATATGGACTTGGCGGCCTTGGGTCAGCGTTTCCGCGAGAGGAAGCTGGAAGATGTCGAAGAAATACTTCAGCTTGTCCGAGACGGCAATAACTGGAAAGACATTGGCAAGAGATTGAACCTCGACCCGAACGTCACACAGCGCCGTTTCCGGCGTTGGATGGACAAGGCCGCCGACCTACTTGGCTTGGATTAACCCGCCAGTACGTACCTCCTCTGTATTTAAACCGTTTAGTACGCTAAACTTCCGCTTTGGATGGATGAGACTACAGAGCAGAAGTTCGATCGGATCAGCCGCGCTGTTCAGGACTCGATTCTCCGCAATTATCCGAACCCGGAGCGAAAAGGCTGTCCCGGTGATGATGTGGTCCGCCAAGTTGCCGCGCGGACTGAGCTAAAGACCGACGAAGTTTGGGAGCACATCACACATTGCTCGCCGTGCTATGCGACATTCCTGGAATTCAAGAATGATTTGCGCCATAAGAAGGCAATCCGCCGGCGAACCGCAATAGGCTTGCTTGCCGCCGCTGCGGCAGCCATACCGGTGGTGGTGATTACCCGGTTCCGCGGCGAGTCCTATGAAAAGCAAATCGGCGATTGGAATCTGGAAGCCTCGACATCGCGCGGCGCTGGCAACACGGAACAAGACCTCAGCGGCCCGCAGCGTGCCTCGCGGGCTCGCGGTTATATCCGCGTACGGCTCCCCTTAGGGAGTGAGCCCGGCGAATATCATCTGGAGATTCGAAAAATTCAGAACGGGTCCGCTGTTCGAGAGGCAAAGGGTAAAGCTGAAGTTGTCAGCGGTCACACAGTGGCGAACTTTCCTCTAGACCTGGGCAGCTTGCCCGAAGGCTCTTACTTCGCCGCCATCCGGGGTAGCAGCCGCGTTTGGCGGGTGTATCCGCTCTTACTTGGTTAAGCCTCCTTGGCGCAACGGAAACAATTTGCTCGGAAGACTTTCCGTTCAAACTCCGTTATTGTCTTTGCCAGGTGCTTGCCTGCCCACTATGGCTTCGTTGCTGGCTCTGGTAAGCGGTTCACAACAAAGTCCGCTATATGGCTTGCGGCTTCTGGATCTATATTAGCGAGCACAGCCACTACGTAGGCGGAATCTTGACAGATCTCAAGCTCGCCATTCATCCCTGGGGAACCGCCCCTGTGTCCGAAGCAATGACAGCCATTTGTGATGCGATCTTCAAATCCGTACGCGTAATGCCCTGAGGGCGTCTCTACCTTTGCGGGCGTCAGCAGCTTCGTGTGATCTGAATCGAGCAATTTTTTCTCTCGAAGGGCATTGGCAAACCGAAGCAGGTCTTCTACAGTGCTGTAGCCACCTCCTGCCGAAGTTCCGCGATACGGAAGTAGAAATGTATTCCGTTGCCAAGTATCACCTTCTTGCTTCGTGTACCCGACGCTAAGCTCTCGTACTGATTGACCTTCGGGAGCAGATCCTGTCGAGGTCATGCCCGCTGGACGATAAACGTGTTCGCGGACGTAGTCGTAGTAGCTGTGGCCACTCACCTTTTCAATGACCGCGCCAAGAATCAAGAAACCGTAGTTGCTGTACTCAAATCTGGTTCCCGGCTCAAAGCGGACCGGGCGATTCTCAAAGAGTTTGATGTAATCTTCGTGGGTCCGAAGCTCCAAACGGTGGCTGTTGAACTCGGGGCCAAAGAAATCTCCGGTTCCGCCCGTATGGCTTAGCAATTCACTGATCGTCACCTTCGATGCCAAGTCGCGGTTAGCGTAGTCGGGCAGAAATCTGATTAGCGGATCGGCAAGTCCTATTTTCCCTGCACTCACCAGTTGCAAAATCGCCACGGCGGTAAACATTTTGTTCATCGATCCGATACGAAAGCGCGTACTGAGTGAGTTACGAACGTGATGTTCTCGGTCGGCTAAGCCATACGCCTGCTCGAAAATCGGCTTGCCATTCCTAGCGAGCAAAACGGCGCCGGAAAATAGATCGGCAGACACTGCTTCATTTAGCCGCTGGCGGAGAGCGGCGATTAGTTCACCCTCGCTGAGACGCGGCAGAGCCAGACTGGGATGGCCGAGGGATGGCGCTGGCCTGCAGCTTGACGATGCGATGCGGCTCCGCTGGTTCGACTTCGATGACAATCCGCCCCACCTTGTCGGAACTGTGTCCATTGACCAGAGCTGTTGCTCTAGTAGCAGTTTCCTCCTCAATCTTGATGAGATCAAAGGCACCTGTTTGGTTGCGCAAAGAGCGGTCTCGGAACATGTTTTCAGCTTGAGGCGCAACACTTGTCTCCAAGAATGCACTGTAAACATTCCAATCGCTGTCGTAAGCTCTTATCCAATTCTCAAGCTGGTTGACAGCGGGACTAGCGGAGCGAGGTGGTTGAGCAAAGGCGAGCAGACCAGCAGCAAAAGTTAGACATAATTTCGAAGCGCCGAGCATCTAACCCCCGAGACGCACGAAGCCAACGACGTGCATATCCGACAGTTTATACATGGCGAGACTTCGTTGCTGTTGAAGCACTTCTCTCGATACGCGTGCGGGCCGACAATCTGAGCCATCGACCTTCGCTATATACTTTCCCAGACATCTAGGAAACTGATTGTGATGCGGATGCAGAGCAGCTATTCTGCTCTCGTTTGGAACGCGGCCTTCATTGAGCTCGTTTGAAAATTCGGTAGCGGAGACGTCGCCTCTCCTTCCATCACGTATCCGGCCCAATACCACGGGACAGCTGTGCTACCGAATTCCCCGAGAACGTGCCGTTGAGCGTCCTCCAGCGAGTCCGCCTTAGTTCGCCCCTTCGCGAGTGATGCGTAGAAATACTTAATGAGCGTCGCGCTGAATACGTCATCGACTGACCACAGGGTCGATGCAACGCTGCCTGCCCCAGCGAGTAAGAACGATCGGGAAAGGTTCGAAACACCCTCTTCGCCTTCCAGTTCGCCCACGGCCGTGTCACATGCGGAAAGAACGACCAAGTCTGATCTGAGATGGAAGCGGACGATCTCGGGAACTTCAAGCATCCCGTCTTCGCCCGCTTTCTTGTCAGGCAGAAATACAAGGGCCGCCAGTTCCGGGTCATCACTCGAATGAGACATGCCATGCACGGCCAGATGCACGACTTCCCGGTCCTGCTTGAGTGCACTCTTGACGGCCGTTTCTGTCGCGGCGTCTGCCTCAATCTCGACACTTTGCTTGAGCAACGGGCCGAGCGTTTCGGAAGCCGCGTCTGCTTCCTCTTGAGACCCGGGAAGATTGCTCAACTGTAAACCATACCCGCGGGACTTCGCGACTTGGGAAAGATCCGAATTGTACAGAACACCGCCAACCGCCAGCAGACCATTTCGAGCGGAACCGCTATCCCGCCGCCGAAGCAAAACCCATGTACTTGCAGAGGGCGCTCGAATGATCGAGTGGGTCTCGACCAGGCGCTTGCCGTCTGCCACAAGGGCCGCAAACGGAACAGAGTACAGTTCGCCATCCGGCACAACAATAAGCCTACTGTGGGCGGAAATTTCCGGTACGGCCTGGAACAAGGCAGCGTAGAGGGCGGACCCTTCCGGGATCGCAGCTTGCTTTGCATGAACCGCTTCGACGAATTGCTTTACAAGGCCAGTGATTATTGGAGCAGAACCGATATGGGCCACGCGCGCGGCCTTTTGCGTCAACACGAGCGCATCGAGCGAATCGCCGGCCACCAGATACTCGATGAGGAGTTTGGAAGGTTCAAGATTTTGTTGGACCGTCGCAATCGGGAGTACCGTGTCCGCATTACGCTTTAGCGACCCGGGCGCGGCGGCTTGCTCGTCTTGCCAACGTTTGTGACGCGCGAAGAAAATTGCATCGCGTGCCTTCAGCGCTTCCGCCGGCGTCTTCGCCGACGCCAGCTGCAGGCGAAAAGCGCTCACCTCGGCCTCCGCGGTGTCGTCGCTCAGTCCGCTGCCGCCATGAGAATTCAATAAATCCGCCAACATCCGGCCGCGAACGCGCTCAATGATTTCGTAGCTCATGGCAGCGTCGGGTGAGTGCTGTGCCGAAAGCTGAAAGTGATTTGCATAGATCTCGCTCGTCGACTTCAGAAGTAATGGCTTTGTTGATAGCGGCGTTAGAGCAAGCTGCGCGTCGATCTCATCTTCGGCCCGTCTGTAAACTGCCTCCGCCTCTTCGAACCGGCCCTCCTGAGTACGAAGCTTGGCCAAGAGCAGCAAGCGTTCAGGCAAGTCGGAAACAATTCCGGAACTGGTCATGGATTCGATCGAGCTAGCAATGAGACTTGACGCCTTCCGAAACTGGCCCTGCTTGATGTAGATCTCGCCCAGCGCTTTTTGGGCTTCGGACAAAGAATGGTAGTAGTTACCCCGCTTTGAGATCTGAATTGCGATCGTAAGCTCCCGAATCGCATCCGGCAGCTTGTCTTGCTTTTCGTAGATGCTCCCCAGCATCACTCGTGTTTGCGCCTCATTGATCCGCCTGTCCTGCGCATACATGCGGCGGATGATGTCTTCCGCGAGCACCTTTGCCTCGGGGAGCTTGTCCATTCCGATCAAACCGAGCAACTCGCTAATCTTCACGACCGCCGGGTATTGGTCCCCGGCTCTTGCAGCTAGCGTTTCTGCTTTCTTCAAGTGCTCCATGCCGACATCAAAGCTTCCGCGCATCACGTAGACGGCGCCGATGTGCGTTAAAAGCCGGACTATTGAGGCAGTATCACCGGCGGCTGTGGCAGCTTCCAGAGCTTCTGAAACAAGCTTGCGGGAGCTTGCAAGATTGCCCATATAATACGCGGGAATTGCGAGTTCGCCTTTCGCGCGGTACGCCCACTTTGGACTATTCGTTTCTACCGCGAGCTGCTCAACCTGTTGCCAGTCACGGCGCGATGCTTCGGGGAACTGCAGATCGTTGTCGCAGTCTCCCTTAGCTATGTACAGCCACATGCGTATTTCGGCGTTGCTCTTGATTAGCGGGCTTTCGGAAAGAAGCCGATATGTTCGAGTGAGCTCAGCAAGATTGCGCTGTTCCATCGTGGACCGCAGAAGTAACACGTTCGCGAGCGCACGGTCACGCGCGTCCGACTGTGGGAGGTGCAGACGTGCGTACTGGAGATGAGGCACAGCTCCGATCCAGTCATATGACTCCGCGGCTTTTAATCCGGCTGTCAATTCTTGTTTTGGATTCAGTGCCGCTGCCCCGAGGATAGACGCGGCAGACAGGGATAGAGCGATAAGCGCGGCGGTAATACGCATATTTATTCCGAGTAGGGACTACAAACTGCGAGCTACTTCAACAGCGGCCTCAAGCTGGTTGTCGGTGCCGCGCATTGCCGCTTCGGGAGAAAACGGCACGTGATGATCGGGAATAACGCCGCTTCGCTCGAATGAGCGGCCTTCCCAGGTAACGTAATTGACCGTTGGCAGGGTAAGAAAGCACTCGTGGCCGACTGCGATCGAGGTCCAGCCCAATAGCTTCCCAGCTGTCGGCGTACCGACGAGAGCGGCAAGTTTGTGATCGGCGGCAAAGCCGGCGACAATTTCTCCGCCGGATATCGTGTGCTCATTCACGAGCATGACGATCCTGCCGTGAAACGGCTTCTTGCCGAGGCCTTCTGTCACGACCGTGATCGATTTATCACCGTCTTTGAACTTCAAAAGCGTAAGAGGTGCAAGCAGTTTCGAGCGCGGAATCTCGGTGAATTGGGCAAGTTCCTCGCGGCGATAGCCCTGTTGAGCACGAGCGCGCGTCAAACTATACCCGACGGGCATTCGGTCCGGCGTCAAATGGCTCATCAGGCGCAGATTCCCCGCACCTGCCGAGCCCAGGTTGCCCCTCATGTCGACGATCAGTTTCTCTGGGTTGCGCAGCGCGCGAATCGCAGAATCTATCTCCTTGGCAACTCCCATTCCGAGGATGCCCGGAAATTTGCTCACCCGAAGGTAGCCAACGCTATCGTCGAGCAGCCGATGCTCGACATACTGCGTCTTGCTTTCATCTTCCTTCTCAGTGGGATCAAAACGGAAACTCTGTTCGGCTTCATCCGGGTTCTGAAAGGTGATCTTGACGCGGTTGCTCGGCAGAAAGCGTGGAATATCTGAAGTACTTACCTCAGCGTCATCAATGGCGAGCAGGGTTGCGCCAGGCCGGACCCCTGCGGCGCGCGCATGACCGCCTACGAGAACATCCTGGAATATCCAAGCGCCGTTCCAGCGGAAAAAACTGGATTTGATCGCCTTCCAGAGCCCCACCCGACGCTCGGTTTCATGGCCGAACTCTACCGGGTAAGCCTCCAGGCTGGCAAGCAGGTTGTTGAGGTCATTGGTGAAAGTGGATGTTCGCAGCAGTTGAGACTTTTCGCGCCCAAGTAGGTCGCGCACCGACACGCCGTGGAGCTGGGGATCATAAAAGCGTTGCTCGCAAGTTGTGACAACGGTCTCGATTAACTGCCTGCGAACGTCCTCGGATGGTTCAAAGGACGTCATGAAATAAACCACCATTGTAATCGGGACGACCCTGATCACCCGGAATCTTGGCCGCTGACCGGAAATCGATCAGCCGACCCCCTCCGGGTGTGAAGGCGACAACGAGGGATCGGACCGCCGAGGCAGTTGAGAACCAAGCCCGTGCAATGGGTTGCGAACTGTTTGAAATTGGCCTGTTTAAGCCGACCGCGACCGGCAAAGAGCCGGTGATGCTCCCGCGCACGTGGGATGTCGAAACACTGCTGCGATCCATTCCGTGGCTCAAGCACCAGAATCGGGACGGTCGCAACATTTACATCAGGCCGAAAGGTGAGCACAACCTGTCGCTCGTCGACGATCTGAACGCCGATAGTATCCGACAGATGAAGGCGACCGGCTTCGGTCCGGCGCTAATTGTCCAGACATCGTCTGGAAATTTCCAGGCGTGGCTGAAACATCCCGCATTGCTGCCGAAAGATTTGAGCACCGCGGCGGCCCGGGAACTCGCAACAAAATTCTCGGGTGACCGCGGCGCAGCAGACTGGCGGCACTTCGGGCGGCTTGCCGGTTTCACGAACCGGAAAGAAAAATACCAAGGCCAAGATGGGCGATACCCATTTGTCCTGTTGACCGAGCACACCGGAGTGGCCTACAGAACCGGCGAACAGTTCCTCAACAATGTCCGAAACCAACTTGAAGCCGAGCAAGCCGAAAGGCAAAGAGCGGTGCACTCGAATCACCGACCAGCTCAGACGATGCCGGTCAAATCGATCGAGGCGTTCCGGGCTGACAACCGCTACGGCGGCGACGGCACCCGAGTGGATTTGGCATACGCAATTTATGCGCTCTCGCATGGTGCTGACGCGGACGCCGTCACCGGCGCAATCCGTTCTAGAGACCTGTCGCACAAGGGCTCAGAACAACGCCAAGATGACTATGTTGAGCGCACAATCCGGAAAGCCTTCAGCGCAATCGAGCCGAACAACCGTGGTAGGTAGCTCCAAGATTATCCCCAACCATTCACAGCAGAATTTTGGAAAATCCGCGTTATAACCTGGCCCGCATCGCTTGCGAGCATAAGGCGCGTCTGCCACCAGAAATTTGGTTTGCGAATGTGAGCCAGATACAAATCTCGAGCGGGAGGGACTTCATGAAGACGACTGCTATCATCCTTGAGGGCCACGCAAAGAGCGATTCTAGAACGCGGCATGATTGATCACGAGTATGGGAATATTTAGCGATTATCTGGACCAGGGGCCGGCGCTGGACATTGTTGCAGAGCGCAAGAAGCAACTGGGCCGCATTGCTCAACTCCGAAAGCGGGACGTCCTCGTATACGCAGCCGATTCTGAAAAGGCTAAACAGGGAGCTCCGGTTGGAATAGACAACTCAGATCTCCTACCAATTACAGATCAGATTTCAAATTTGGACGGGACAGCAACTGATGTCCTTCTTGAAACGGGTGGCGGCAGCGGCGAGACCACCGAAGACATAGTCCGGATGTTGTATGAGAGGTATAAGAGCGTCGCCTTCATAATCCCAGGGATGGCGAAGAGTGCCGGCACAATAATGACCATGGCCGGTGATGAAATTCTGATGGAGCCGTCCTCTTCTTTGGGGCCGATAGACGCGCAGATTCAATGGGAAGGAAAGGTCTTTTCTGCAGAGGCGTTCCTAAAAGGATTGGAGGCAATCAAAGCCGAAGTGACTGCGGCAAATTCGTTGAACAGAGCTTATATTCCTATTCTGCAGAGAATTTCACCGGGCGAGATCCAGAATGCTGAGAATGCGCTCTCTTTTGCTAAAGACTTGGTCACAGCTTGGTTGCGTGATCACAAATTTCAGAATTGGACCGTTCACCGAACGCACTCTCCCGGCACGCCTGTTACATCCGAACAGAAGGAAGCACGCGCAAAGGAGATCGCAGACAAGCTTTGCGACCATAGCAAGTGGCTTAGTCACGGGCGATCGATAAAAATTTCTGACCTTAAAAGCATTGGTCTTGAGATTACCGACTACAGCGGGGAACCTGAGTTAGCAGATGCTATTAGGCGTTATAGCGTACTTCTGCAAATGACATTCGATAGTACGGGCATATATAAGCTGTTCGAAACGCCAACTTCTCAGATCCAGAAGTTTTTTGGGCAAGCACCGGTGGCGCTTCCCGGCCTCGTTCCACAATTGCCTCTTATGCCCGGTGCTCCAAACCCGGCGGCCGCCCAGTCTCTGGGAGGAGCTATGGTCGTGTTCACCTGCCCCAAATGTAATAGAAATCACACCCTCCAGGCCGACTTCGACCAAGAAAAACCGCTTCAACCTGGTGCCGAGCGGTTTCCAGCTGACGATATACTTATTTGCAGTCAGTGCAGGACAACTCATAACTTGCTCGCACTCCGCCGACAGGTGGAACTCCAGACCAAAAAGAGGATAGTATGATGAACTCTGACGAAAAAGCATCTACCGCGATGGATTCCGCGCGCGAGGCAACCTACTACCTTATTCTGCACGACATCGTCGTACAGAAACATGCGATGGCGTTTGATGTTGCGCCCGAGGAACTTACCGAAATCGAACAGATTGGAAGACTCGTTTCTCAGGTCACAGAAGAGCATCCAATCTTCATGACTTCGACCTAGCTGGCTGTCCATTTGTGGACGGCTCAACTCGGGAGATTGCTGGATATCGAGGTGTTTACCGCGTCATCTGCAACATCGAGAACACAAGCAGCAGCATCAGCCCGATCCAAAGGAGCGCGAACTTCCGACCGAACAGCGAAAGCATGATGACGAAGAGTCGCATAGCCAGCTCCAGCGTATCAGCCTCCTACCAGCCGATAAAACAACAACCCCGCCGCGTTTAGCGCCATACCCGAGAGAGCGCCGACAGCCAACCAGAGGAACGGTATCAAACGAGCACTCCGGGTCTGAGTTGATGATTCAGGTTGAGACTCCCGAAAAGCCGCCGCCCACTCCTTCCGAGCTTCGAGCGCCGCGGCTCTGACTTCTTGCGCGAGCGTTTTCCCCGCAAGGTGTTCTCCCTTGCTAAGCCCATCACTGAATTGCATCAAGATAGCCGAAATCTGCTCGAAGAGTCGTTTCGCCGTTTCCTCCAACACGAGCTGGTTGAGAGTCACCAACGCAAACGCCGGATCATCCGGTTCGAGCCGGATACCATTCTGTGCAGCCACCTCTCCAATCAGGCGTTTAACGTCAAGCATGTTCAGATCCCGATCGCCGCCAACTGTTCGAAGAGGTCTCTCTGAACCACTTTGAGCCGCTGCTTTGTCATCAGCGAGAACTCGCCCTCTCGAATGGCCTCATCGAAGGTCAGCTTTTTCGCGATTACTTCTTCGATATCGCGCCCGAACGTGTCGTGGTTTCGCTGCGTAACGTGAACGGAGCCAAAAACCTTGTCCGCGTTCTCAACGTACGCAGCCATATCAGCAAAGGCTTTGCCGTCCCGTTCAACTCGCCCGAAATACTCGTTTACCCAAACGACGATATTCCGCTCTTCCGTACTCTGCGCCAAGCTGCGAAAGCCATTTATCGTATCCAGCAGCGCCTGGCCGCCGGTAATCACAGTATGCACGTATAGCTTTTTACCCCCGTTCTTCAGAAGATCCATCACGCGGTTTTCGATCACGTAGCTCCACAGCGGCAAGAACGTCGAAGCGCCGTTGTCGATTACAAACGTAGCGTCCTCGGTCAGCAGCCGCTCCATGAGAACATCGAACCCGCGCGGGTCGACGTTCCCGTTTCGCAGAAGTTCCAAGCGGCTGGCATTCACCGCCTTGTATTGCGACAGAGTGCGGTTTACGGGGTCTGTGTCAATGCACTCGGTCTGCCGGTTCGTGTTCTGCATGTATTGAGCGAGGATGCTCGCGACCAGTGACTTTCCGACGCCCCCCTTCCCCTGCAGCGACATGTGAATGGCGTGCTCACCTGAAATCGGTGCCGACCGGATGTCGACTTCGCTATTGTCCTGTATCGCCGCTCGTGGCATTCTTTTGCTCTCCTTTTCAAATCAATTCGTCTTCGTTGAACTCGGGGCTGTACTCGAAGGTGGGCCGCTTCTGCTCGCGAGATCGAACGTTCGCCAGGGGATCGTCTTCGCGGTCAGCGGAAGTCGGCTTGTGAACCAAGACCCTCGGATCGGACCCCGCACTGCCCGTGGCTAGCTTCGCGTCAGCAACACTTTTTCCAGCCTGCGGCGGCGCGGATCGACTCCGCCCCTCTCGGCGGCGAATTCTGCCAACGTACGACGTGAGCTGGTTGTACGTCAGTTCCACGCCTTCTTCTGCCAGCCAATTCCGGATACTCTTCAGAGTTTGCCCGTTCTCGATGGCGGCGTGAATCGCCGGCCAGAGTGCTCGTACGGCCCCCGCCTTCGTAGCAGGCTTAACTTTCCCCTTCGCAGCCATGCGCGCGCGGGCGATTTCGATCCAGTCATCAGTCCTGTTTGCGGGCATGGTGTAAGCGCCTCAAAACAGAAGGCCTTCGCAACACCGGATTCGGTCACCGGGAATTCAAAAAACAACGAGAAACATCTTTTGACAGCAGGTTATGGCGATGCCAACAAATGACAGCATCAAACGGCATATAGCGGCATTTCTCGTCTTCGCGGCTTCCAACCCAGAGCCCTGATGTCCCGCCAAAACCTTGTAGTGGAACATAAAGGGTCGTCGGACGCTTGTCGGTTTTCTTTCCTCGACGCTCTTTAGAACAAAACACTTTAGCCGTCTGTCAAACTCGTCGCGATGTCGGGCAATCGTCGGACTCTTCAATTTGGACCACGCCGCCGACCGAAATCGCCGGGGCGGCGCCCTTTCAGGTAGCCAGAATGAGCAAACGCACAGTGCGCCTATCCGCAGAGCTGGACCGCAAGATCGAGCAGGCGGCAGCGTCTCAGGGATTCAGAACAACATCGGATTTCGTCAGGGATGCACTCAAATCCGCGCTCGAAGGATCGAAAAATCTGAGCGCTGTTGAAGACGCTGAGCAGCGAATGGTTGCCGGTCTCGACCGAATCGCCCGCGAGCTTCGAAGCGTTCGCCGGGTCCAGCAAGCGCAATTCGCATTTAGCGAGACGCTCGTCAAGGTTTTGCTCACGTGTATCCCCGAGCCAAGCAGCGAGGTTTATTCCCAAGCGAAGGCGCGCGCAATGGCGCGGTACTCAGATTTCCTGAAGAGCGTCGGGAAAGCAATCGACGGCGACTCGAAGGCCGTGCTGGCCGAGCTTGCAGTCTCGAATGGCCAAGAATAAGTCCCTTCGGGCGCGCAAGAAAGACGGCGCGACCAATAGCCATCCCGGGAATGACGAGCCAAAATTCCGATTACGACCACCTACGCCACGCGCAACGGCGCAAGGAGATATGGGCTGGTCGATCGCGCTCCGGACCGTCTTCCGGTATGCAAAAACATCCGCGAAATTTCGAAATGAAAGCCGGCGTGAGTCGGCCGGCATTGTGTTCCGCCGCCCGTTCAATCAGAGGTGTGCCGTTCGAGTTACCTACTCGCCGAACAAAATCGCCGGCCAGTGGCGGGCTCACGGGATCTACATCGCACGCGAAAGCGCATCAGGCAGGGAAGGAAATGCCGGTTTTTCGGGCGACAAGTCCGGGACCGAGATCGCATCCACGCTGGATCGCTGGCAAAGCGCCGGAGATGAGCGCATCTGGAAAGTAATCGTCTCACCCGAGTTCGGCGACCGTGTCGACCTGGAGAAAATGACCCGAGAAGTTATGAAGCGCTCGGAACGGCAGCTCGATACGGCTTTGGAGTGGGTGGCGGTGACGCACTTCAATACCGAGCATCCGCATGTTCATCTCGTGATCCGGGGCCGCCGAGATGACAGCAGTCCTCTCAATCTGCCTCGGGACTTCATCAAGCAAGGGCTTCGGAACATAGCGGCAGACGCCTGTACGCTTCAGCTCGGGCCGCGCACCGAGCTTGACGCTGCCGTTGCCCAGGAACGAGAGGTTCGGGAACGTCGCTACACGTCGCTCGATCGAGCTCTCGAGAAGCGCGCTGTTCCCGACGCCGGCGACGAGAATGAGCAGATGAAAGTAACGCTCAACCTGAGCGCAAATTCCGGTAATTACGCCGCTTCCAGTCGCGAGCAGCATCTACAAGCTCGACTGATCATTCTTCAGCAGATGAGCCTCGCGAGACAGCAAAGTCCTCACGAATGGCTCGTGCGTAACGATTTCTCGACTGTTCTTCGAGCGATGCAGTTGGCGTCCGATCGACAGAAGATGCTTTCTGCAAACGGCAGTTTGCTTTCCGACGAGCGGTTGCGTTTAAACGTCCTTGATTTTCGCAGAACGCCCGAAGTTCAAGGTAGGGTTCTTGTGCATGGAGAGGAGGAACAGGGGTCGGGTATGGGACGACACTACCTTCTTCTGGAGGGCACCGATGCCCAAGTTCACATGATCTTTTACACACCCGAGATGGAGATTGCCAGAAGCGCTGCGCGGCTCAAGCAGAACAGCTTCGTCCGGCTTTGTCACCAGGAGCTGACGAACCGGCCAAGGTTGGAAGTCGAAAATTTGGGTGACGCGGAAGCCTTACTGAAGAACAAATCTTTTCTAAAATCGACCGCCCAGCGACTGATTCGTCGAGGTGTAGTTCCAACGGAAGAGGGTTGGGGAGGTTGGCTGGGCAAGTACCAAGCGGCCGTGCACCGGGAGGCGCTTACGTATCGAGTTTCCCAAAAAGAGAGATCTAATCAACGTTAGTGATTTACTAACGCACATCATTCAGGGATGTGCGGTCTCTCTCACCCCTGCTATTTGACCTTTATCAAGAACACAACCGCCGCATTTACTGGACGAGTTTCACTACCGCCGGTCTTCCCAATGGTCACCTTCCCATACCCCGTATTTTGATACTTGTCTCCCTGAGTGAATCCCGACGCGACTGGCGCTGCAGGATTTTGGGCGATTAGTTGCCCGTCGTAAGTAGCGGGGTGATCGTGGCTCGCAAGAGCATCTTGCTCAATGCTTCCAACCGCCGCACCGGCATTGCCGCCGTTCTGAGCTGCCGTTCGAGCTGCTCGGTCGGGATCGCGGCCATCCGCGTCCGTAGATAGCCCACGCAAGAATCGGCCCCGGTAATCTGGGAGATTGAACGTCGAAACGCCATCTCCTGATCCGTGTGCTATGCCGATGACCCGAAATAGGTTTGCGTATTCAGTCCTTGAGACAGACCGCCCGTCGCATATCTTCCACCCATCGGGCTCTGATGTCCCACCGAAGGCGACGATCGTTTTTATCGGCACTAACACTTCGGGTGAAGGGGGCTTGGATACCGGGATTTCCGGCATATCCGCTGCGATGGACCCCAGATTTGTATCTACCGCAATGCGAACAGGCCCAAAGTAAACTTGCTTTCCCATGTAAGCGAAGCTTGAAGCATCACCAGATACTCGGCTTCTTGTGCATGTCATACTTAGCGTATTCGGATCAAGATCGACCCCTCCCGATTTCGTTCCTTCGGCAAATAGCTTTCCATCACACGTGACCTTCTGCAAGCTGTCCAGGGGCGTCTCTTGATTGATCGTAATGCTATCGACGTGTTGGGCTTGAGTGTGCCCTTGGCCGATGTAGCTTGCCGAGATAGTAAGCACATTGGGATTATTAGCGAATGGCTGCAAGTTATAAATCAGTCCATGGTTAGAAGCCTCGACGCACTTAGTGAATGCGGCCGTTATGTTGGGATCTACGATGGTCGCGTATTTCTCCAAATTGGCGGAAGCAGAGGCCTGACTGAAGCTTGCTGTACACAGCGCACTACCGACTGCTTCGATCTGCTCGATACTCGCATTCGCGTTTCCGGATAAAATTCCGTAGCTTCCCGACAGCCCAGCTGCGACGTGGTTCTGCTTATACGATTGGTATGCCGTGCAGAAATTTGATTGCGCGACGGTGAGACTCGAGCTCCCCGTCGTAGTTCGATAGGTATTGTAGAGCCCGTTCTGAATCAGTGCCGTGCACTGGTTTTGTGCCCAGGAGGGAGTTACTCCCGAGAGCAGAGACAAGGTTGTGGCAAACACACAAGTTCTTACGAAGGGCATTAGCCAGACCACTCCTTCCTAAATGGACCCTCATTATACCCGACGGCAGTTTGTGCGAGAGTCCATTCCATTTATTCGCAAAGCCTAGATCGCAAGCACGACTCGAATGCTTCCAACTTGCAACCAGCCAGCGACGGATCCCGCATTTCACACCAGCTCTTAACTTGCGTTGCGAGTGACCGAACGGTCGATTGCCATGCCCTTGGAGATTGAGAGGCGCAAGACTCTAGCGCCCTCCGAAGGAGCGTAAACAATGCGAAACCCAAACAGACCGGAAGAACCGATCGCGTTCGAACCGGAGGAAATCAATGCTGAACCCCTCGCTGGTTCCGGTTTTGAAACAGAGGAAACAGATTCTGATTTTGTCGATTCTGCCGAGGGCAGGGAGGACTAAGACATGCCGGAATCAATCGAGCAACCGACTCCCAAACCTCGCGATTTTCGGCAGGAAGTCACAGACAACATCGTCGCGCTGCTAGAAAAGGGTGTGGCTCCGTGGCAGAAGCCTTGGAATGCCCAATCCCAGCTCGCGATGCCGGTAAATCCAACCACCGACCGCGCGTACCGGGGTGGTAATGCCATCCACTTGCTTGCCGTCGGTCTGCAGCGCAACTATGAAGACCCGCGATGGATGACTTACAAACAAGCCTCCGAGCACGGCTGGCAGGTTCTAAGAGGCGAGAAAGGAACGCAAATCGAATTCTGGGACGTGAAGACCCAGCAGGACGCATCCAAACAAACTGGCCAGAGCGTGGAGAAGCTGAAGGAGAGTGAACAATCACCCGGAGATTCAGGGCAGCGCCTTGTCCACCGCGTATACACGGTGTTTAATGCACGCCAGATCGAGGGCGTTCCTGCGTTCAATGCTGTCGCACGGGAGCCGTTCGAAGTGGCGGAAGCGGGCGAACGTATTCTCAAGAACAGCGGCGCGAGGATTTCGCATGACCAGGCTGACCGCGCCTTCTACGACCGCAGGAGAGACGCGATACATCTCCCGCCCAAGGAAGCCTTCAAAGATGCACCCGGTTATTACGGCACGGCCCTGCATGAACTTGGCCACTGGACCGGGCACCCGAGCCGATTGGATCGATGGACTCTGAACGACAATTACCGATTTGGCGACACCAAGTATGCCAAAGAGGAGCTTCGTGCCGAGCTCGCTAGCATTTTTATTGCCGCAGAAAAAGGCATTCCGCATGACCCAGAGAATCACGCCGCCTACGTTGGGTCTTGGATTCAAGCGCTGAAGCAGGACAAGAACGAAATCTTCCGTGCGGCTCACGATGCATCGAAGGCGGCTGATCTGTTGCTGTCGCTTGAGCGCGACGTGTCCATCGCTGACCAGGATCTGGACATCGAAACTCCGGAACCGGTCGCGAGCATCGCTGAGGCCTCACAGTTAGAGCGCGATCGTGAGACGCTTGCCGAACAACCGGCTGAGCAACTCGCAAACGATGGCCGTGCGCACAAGCAAACCACCGGCCCCTTCAAACCGGGCGATAGGGTGATGGCACACGAGCCGTACTTCTACGGCGGCAGGCCGAAATCAGATCCTTGGGCGCCCGCAATCGTACAGTCGCTCTACAACAACGATCAGTACATTTCGTATGCCAGAAATCAGAGTGAGAATGGCAACAAAGCAGTCGAGTACGCGGAGAAGGGCGATATGCGCCATGCCAGCCCTGAGGAGCTAGCGCGGTATGCTGCCGAGTTTGCGAAGGTGGAGCAGAAGCTTCCGGAGGCACTCCGGGCGCGGGTCAAACCTGACGGGAAGACCGAACCCGCGACGCGCGAATCTACGCAAGTGACAGCAAGGCACGAAGCCGAAAACGGCGCAGTGTCGATTACGGAGAAACAGACCGGCACCGAGCGCAGGACGCAAATTGCCAAATCGATTGAGCCTGATGGGCTGCGGTTCCAAGATCGCTACGGCGAAAGCTATGCCGAACAATTAGAAGAAGCGATGCGGCTTACGACGCAGCTGGCAGGCGACTCAGCGAACGCCAAACCTGCCGAGCTGATCGGCGGCGTGCATAGGGGTAAAATCATCGGCGAGACTTCGGATTTTGTGCTCCAGCGGGAGTCTCCGCGATCCGTCGTCGTTCACCCGAAGGAACTATTTGAGGCCGCACCCAAGGTCGGCGCGAATGTAGTCGTGAACTACGCAAATGGCGCTCCCTCCATTCGCGAAGTTAGAGAGCGCGGACGCGCCACCGGCATGTCGCGGTGATTGCTCACTGAGTACCGTAGTTTTCGGAATGCCATCACATGGCCCAGCAAGAATCTCTGTATCGAGTGCCTCGCAAACCCGGCTACCTTGGCGGGTACAACTGGCGAGCGAGTTTGCTGGGCCTCTTTTCACTCGTTATCGTCAGCTCAATTGCCACTCAGTTCATAGCCCGTCGCTTTGAGTACCAGCCAGCTTTAGGAGTCCCGATTGTCCGTCGAGGATCGCTCAGCCTGTATCAGCCGTTTGCTTGGATGATTTGGGGCTGGCGCAACTCGACGTCGCGTGATCCGCGGATTAGACAGCCGCTGTTCGAAGGCGAAATGATCGTCTTCGCCGGCAGCTTCCTGAGCATTGCAGTGTTCTACGTCCTTGCAAATAGGCGAGCACGCAAGCTCTCGGAGAATGCCGAAGACCTTCACGGCTCCGCACGTTGGCAGAACGACGACGATGTGAAAAACACCGGGCTCCTCGATTCTCCACAAGGTGTTTACGTTGGGGGTTGGCGAGGGGAAACAGAATCGGGCATTCGCTACTTGAGGCACAACGGACCGGAGCACGTGCTCGCGTTTGCTCCGACTCGTTCAGGCAAGGGTGTTGGGCTTGTCATACCTACGCTACTTGCGTGGAGTGAGTCCGCAATCATCTACGACATCAAGGGGGAGAACTGGGCCAGAACCGCAGGGTTCCGTCAGAAATCCGGGCACCTTTGCTTTAAATTCTCACCCGTTGAGCAGAACGCGAGCTCGCGATTCAATCCGCTCGCCGAAATCCGGCTATTCACTCCCCGCGATGTCAGTGACGCGCAGAATATCGCCAACATGATCGTGCGTACCGGTGAAGACAGCCCACAGGAACGCTATTGGCAAGATGCGGCGGCTTCTATTACGACGGGGATAATTCTGCACGTCTGCTTTGAAGCCGCGCTTCAGGGTCGAATCGCATGTCCAGCGGACCTGGCACACACGTTCACGATTCCTGGCCAGTCGTTTCGGGACACCCTGAGTGAAATTCTTAACTTCGAGCACGATCCAGATTTCAAGCACGGCTGGTACACGCCTCACGGTGAACGGGCCGCGACTCACCCTGTTGTCCGGGAGAAGGCTCAGGAGATGCTCGACAAGGAGGACAAGGATTTCGGCGGCGTTTTGTCGACCGCTAAGACGGCGCTGACCCTGTACAGCGATCCACTCGTCGCACAGAATACATCGGCAAGCGACTTTGCAATTAACGATCTTGGGAATCACGACCGCCCGATTTCTTTATACCTAGTGGTTCCGCCGAGCGACAAAATCCGCTTGCGCCCGTTAATTCGGCTGATGTTCACGATGGTGGTCAACCGGTTAACCGAGCGCATGGTGTTCGAGGGAGCCGAGCAGAAAAAGAATCGACACCGGCTTCTGCTCCTCATCGACGAATTTCCCAGCCTGAATCGCATGGAGGTCTTCGCCGACGCGCTCTCGTACATGGCTGGTTACGGCCTGAAGGCATACCTGATCACTCAAGACATTCGGCAGATCGTGGACGCCTATGGCAACAACGAAAGCATCGTTTCTAACTGCCATGTTCGCATCGCCTTCGCACCAAACCAATATGAGACGGCTGAACTGCTGAGCAAAATGACCGGCATTACAACCGTTCCGAAGGCAAGCTACAACTTCAGCGGATCTCGGTTCTCGCCGGTTATGCAACACGTAAACGCCAGCGTGGACTATATCGAAAGGCCTTTGATGACGCCTGATGAGGTTTCCCGCCTCGCACCTGCACGGAAAGAAGGACAAGGCCTCGCAGAGCGGATTGTGGCACCGGGTCAGATGCTGATTTTTGTCAGCGGGCATTTCCCAATTCTCGGGACACAAATGCTTTATTTCCTCGATCCGGTTTTGCGCGCGCGAGCCGAGCTTGCGCCGCCGGTTGAGTTCTACCAGATCGAGACCGGCGTCGTGATCCCGCAGAAGGAGATCACAAGAACCCGCAATCGGATCAGCCAGACGGAAACGGCTCCTGTCGAGACCGCCGCTCTGACGGATTGCGAAAAGGGTTTTGTTGAAGAACTACAACTCGGAATGTTTGGAGACTAGCATCGATGCAACACAATAGATTCCAGGTTTCCGGATACTTGGCTGGTAAGCCGGAGCTCCGTTATTTGCCATCCGGAACCAAAGTGGCAAACGTTCGCCTCGGCGAAAGCTATCGGTTTACTGGCAAGGACCAGAAAGTCGAGACACATACGAATTGGCACCGGCTCACCTTTTACAACGAACTCGCCGAGTTGGCGCTCTCCTTTGAGAAGGGTGACAACCTCTTCGCCGAGGGCAGCTTGCAGCAGCGACAGTTCACGCCGATAGATGGCAGCAAGAGAACCGTCTCCGAGATTGTTGTCAAAAGTTGTCATGTGATCGCAGCTTTGCGAAATGGAAATGGGGAAGGCGCGCAGCAAGCTGCAGAGTCGCCGAATGAGGAGAGGAGCGATAGCAATGGCGTTTTCGATCAGAACTGGCCTCTGTAGTCGAATACGGGCAACGGATTGGCCATGGGTTGGGCGCAGCATGGTAGTCGGCTCGGGTTTGCTATTCGGATTATTTGTAATTCTAGGGCTGGCCGGAATCCGAATCAACACCACGCCGTCGCTTCCCGTCGGGATCTACGTCGAGGCCGGCCCGCAATCACCGCTAGTTGAGTTTTGCCCGAGCGGTGAACCGGCCGCGATTGCAGCTCGACGCGGCTACCGAACGTCGGGTTACTGTCCTGATGGAGCTTCGGCACTCTTGAAACCGATCGTGGCCAGCTCCGGTGATGTAGTCGAACTGACAGCTCAGGGGATCTCAGTCAACAACCATCCCATTCGGAACACGGCACCGCTCGCCGTGGATACAGACCATCGGCCGTTAGAGCACTTTCCGTTCGGACGCTACGTAGTCGGCAATGGGGACGTGTGGGTGGCGTCAAGTTACAACAGGCGGAGCTTCGATTCCCGGTACTACGGCCCCGTATCGAAACGCGCGATAGTGGCGCACCTTCGCCCGCTGCTCACTTTGTGAAACTCGGGCTTTTGCTATCGGCAACCCTCGGCCTTGCTATTTCGACCGGCTCACCGCTCGGGCTGGCACTTTCCATTCTCGCGCCCGTGGTATTCCTTCGCCAGAGCTCTCGCTCTTGCGCCTCCGTTTGCGCCGTGACCTACTACTTGGCCGCGCTGCGAGATCTCCCGCTTGTCTCGCGCAACTTCTTTGGGCCGACGAGCGGACTGGCCGAGGGGATTCCGCTTTGGATCATCGCGGCAGGCCTGCTCTCCCTGCCCTGGATTTGGGCATGGTCTCCTTCGCCGATTCCGTCATTGTGGCGATGCCCAATCGCCTTGCTTCTGTCCGTATTGCCGCCGCTGGGAATCATTGGGCTCGCGTCACCCACGACGGCTGCGGGGCTGCTCTTCCCGGGAACAGGCTTCGTCGGCTTTGCTTTGACGTTGTGCGTGCCTGCCATGCTGCTCAATTTTTGGGAGACGTCAAGCGTCGCGATCGTGGGCGTCATCCTGCTCTTTCATCTGTCGGCAGGACCTCAACCGCCGCCATCGAGCGATTGGGCAGCGCTCAACACAACGTTCGGCCCGGTCGGGCATGGTCACGCTGATATTGTTCGCGATTACCAGGTTGCGAAGCAGATCGAGGCTGCCGCCAGGTGCTCACAGGCACGAGTCGTGATTTTTCCCGAGGCGGTGGCGCCGAGTTGGATCGAAGCGGTCGTGCCGAACTGGAAGACGATTCTGGTCGGCGCAGTCGAGCCCGATCGCAAGGCAGCCGGTTTCCAAGCCGAGCTGGCAGCTTTAACAAGCTCGGTCGCAATAGCTGGCACGCCGGAATCGCCGACTTATCAGAACAAGATCCTGGTCCGTGGCGCTCAGACCGCAGAATTCACTCAGCGAGTACCGATTCCAATTGGCATGTGGAAACCATTTACCGCCACCGGCGTTCCTCTAAATCTCACCGGCCGCAGCACACTCATAATCGCTGGCCGCCGCGCCGCCATTGTCATCTGCTACGAGCAGCTGATCGCCTGGCCGGTGCTCGCGTCTTTCCTCGAACACCCCTCGATAATCGTCTCTGTCTCGAACAACGTATGGGTGAGCGGTACCGATATCTCACAAATCGAGAGGAACACGATGGAATCCTGGGCCAGTCTATTCGCCGTGCCGGTACTCTTCGCCTCAAATACTTAAGGCTTTCGCGGCTTCTGCCGCCAGCACCGAACATCGTCCTGGCGAACGTGCCAAACCTCATCAGAGGATTGGACGGTGACGACAGTCCCCGAATCGAACCACCAGAGCCGTGCCCAGGAGCTGATGGCCCGATCTGCTGCATCATAGAGACTTGCAGCCTCGAGCGTTAGAGAGTGGACGCGGCCATCCTTGCCCTTCATCTGAACGTGGCAGCAACGCACGACCTGAAGTTTAGCACTGTGTTCGTCTTTTATTCGCCAGCGCCTGTGCTCTATGAGACACTCATCCGAAAAGAGCAAAACGAAGAGGGTGTATCCTTTCGTTAAGCCACCCGCTAACGAAAGGATTGTCGCTGGTCGAAGACGAGCAAAACCCGAGGCTTGGCCGTTATGTCGTTAACAGCTATGGCAGCGAAACCGTTCGGGCATTCGTTCCGTCACCTTTGCCTCCGAACCCGACCGTACTTCTTGACGGGCTGCAATCTCTGTTGGAGCGTGCAAACCAAGCGGTGGGGCGACTCGATGGGCTAGCGTCTATTTTGCCCGATGTTTCCCTCCTTATCTATACATACGTCCGAAAGGAGGCGGTTCTTTCCTCCCAAATTGAGGGGACACAGTCATCGCTGTCCGACCTTCTCATGTTTGAGAACGATGAGGTCCCTGGTGCGCCAATTTCCGATGTACAGGAGGTCTCAAATTACGTCGCAGCGATGAACCATGGCTTGAAACGGTTGCGCGAGGGCTTCCCGCTGTCGCTTCGACTTATCCGGGAGATCCACGAAATACTTTTGTCGGGTGGTCGCGGCAGTGAAAAGCAACCTGGCGAATTCCGAACAAGTCAGAACTGGATCGGCGGCACGCGGCCAGGAAATGCCGCCTACATTCCACCCCCAGCCGGGCTGGTCGTCGAATGCATGGGCCAGCTCGAGTTGTTTCTACATGAGAAACGATCCACTCTCCCGGTGTTGATAAAAGCCGGTCTCGTGCACGTTCAATTTGAAACCATCCATCCTTTCTTGGACGGCAACGGCCGTCTGGGACGCCTCCTGATAACTTTTCTCCTCTGTGCGGAAGAAGTGATCCGCGAGCCTATTCTTTATTTGAGTCTGTATTTCAAGACCCATCGGACCGCCTACTATGAGCTACTAGACCGCGTCAGGGCTAAGGGAGATTGGGAGGCTTGGCTCGATTTCTTCCTTACTGGCGTGAAAGAAACTGCGGATCAGGCGACCAGCGCCGCCCGGCGAATTGTTGCGCTCTTCGAACAACACGAAAAGCAGATTAACGCGCTTGGACGACCCACCGCCTCAGTGCTGCGTGTGTTTCAACACCTGCAGCGCAACCCTATTATTTCTATTCCAGCTGCTGCACAAAAGATCGGAATTTCCGCACCAACCGTTGCGAAATCTCTCGATCACATGCGACGACTCGGGATGCTTCGGGAAGTGACTGGCCGCGAGCGGCATCGCTTATTTGTTTATGAACAGTATCTACAAATCCTGAATGAGGGCACGGAGCCTATCGGATGACTAAGCCCCAGGCGGCCTCGGCAGGTCAGTCACGCTATACAAGCCGCATTCAGAAAGGCGGAGCGCTGCTTGATGAAACGCGTCAGCTCGTCCGTCTCTGGGACTCGTCGCCATTGGAAGAAAACAAAGCTCAAGTGATCCGGGCCAATCCCCTGAATAAAGCGACCCGCGCCCGGATTCTGGACGTCTTGAATCGCATCTTCATACCGCGTTTCGTGCAAGGCCCGATCCCAAATTCTTGGATGCTATTGCGGCCGCTGGAAGACCTGGAAACGCCAACGGCCATCACGCGGCCCATCTATTTTTGGTTAACCGCTTTGGCTGAGCCGCTCCTTTACGATTTTTGCGCTGAGTACTTGCAGAAGCTCCGGAGCGATGGTCTACGCGGTATTGACGTTCAGCAGGCAGCTGCGTGGGTTCACTCGCGTGGTTGCGACTGGTCCGAGACCGTCACGATAAAGGTCACGCGGGCTATGCTCGCGGCCCTTAGAGACTTCGGAGTGCTTCAGGGGCGTGCTCGGAAGCAACTCTCTTCTCCGTCGCTTCCGTTAGCGACCTTTGCCTATATATCTTTTTGTCTGCACGAATCCGGCGTGGCGGCCCGAAACCTATTGAGCCATTCGGATTGGAAACTTTTTATGCTTTGCCCTGGAGATGTTGAGCACATGTTGCTCGACTGTCACCAACAGCATTGGCTGGAGTATCAAGCTGCTGGAAGCGTTATCGGCTTGTCGTTTCCGGCTGGATCTGCGGAGGAATACGCACGTGTTGTCTTTGGACGATAGGATTGCCCTTCTCAAAGCGGATTTGTTGGCTGATCCGCCTGCGTTCGTTATGGCGCGCGAACTGCCATTCGCAATCTTCCGTTACGACCCTCGGCAACCGGACGAATCCGAGTGGATTGTCAGGCGCAAAGTTCAGATGCTCGCAACACAAATCGAAAATCAAAGTGGTCGGCGCGCGGTTACTATTTCTCTGGCTTCGCTTTTTTGGAAATCGATTCAAGAGTCCGATGACATCGATGGCCTCTTCGCAATGGAGCGCCGCCACTCGTTCAAGACTGCCGAGCGCCAGGTGAACCAGTATCTGTCAGACGAAGATTTTAGACCGCTCTGCAAGCTTCTCCTTGAGGAAGAAGCAAAGCTGCCACAAGGAACGCGCGTGGTCTTCCTAACCCACGCGAGCGTATTCGCGCCGAATGCGTATCGAATTTCCTCTTTGTTTGAGCAGTTGCATCGTAGCTTCCAGACGCCAGCTGTGCTGTTTTACCCAGGAACCTGGAGCCACACTCTGAACTTCATGGGTTTGCGTTCCGATGACCAGGCTTTGGGCAGCTACCGCGTGAAAATTTACGGGAGAGAATCATGACCAAAATCGCCGAGGTTCTAGCGCGCGATTTTTCAACGCCGATTGAAGAGATCGTAAAAGTCAACAATGCGGATGACGATACCGTCTACACGGAACTCACAGAATACGTCGCCACGGATCGCATAAAGGTCGAATACGAACGATTATTCAGGGCAATGGCGGATGCGCCAAAGGCTCCCAATCAGGGGATCGGCGTTTGGATTTCCGGCTTCTTCGGATCAGGCAAATCCTCGTTTGCGAAGAACCTTGGCTACGTTTTAGCCGACCGCGAGGTTAAGAAGCAATCCGCAAGCGCGCTGTTCAATGGGCAAGTGGAATCTCGCCGGATTGCAGAATACGTCGACCTTCTCAACACAAGCGTGCCTTATGAAGTGTTCATGTTCGACGTACAGGTCGATCTGTCCGTCCAGACCAACTCTGAACAAATTGCGGAAGTGATGTACCGTGTGCTTCTGCGGCAATTAGACTACGCCGAAGACTACGATATCGCCGAACTGGAAATCGAGCTCGAGAGCGAAAAAAGACTGGACAGGCTTCAAGAGCTTTGTCGTAAGGAATACAAAGAAGAATGGCGCAAGATCCGAAAGGGCAACCAGAAGTTCGCGCGCGCCAGCCTACTGCTTCACCAGCTTGATCCAAAGACCTACCCCACAGTCGCTTACTGGATTGACAAAGTAAAGGACCGCCCGTCATCAGCGCTCACGGTGAAAAGAATCATCGAGCGCTGTTTTGATTTGTGTGCGCTCCGCCGGCCCGGCAAAGCATTCGCTTTTATCGTCGATGAAATGGGACAGTACGTCGCCCGCAGTGGCGAACGTCTGGAAAACTTGCGTGCCATCGTTGAACAGTTCGGAAACGAGAGCCTACAACGGTTAAAAGCAAAAACGATACCCGGTCCTGCTTGGATCATAGTAACGGCGCAAGAGAAGCTGCAGGATGTTTACAATTACCTTGCGACAGGCCGAATCGACCTACCGAGAGTCCAGGACCGTTTCAAACACCAGATCGATTTATCACCTGAGGACATCCGTCAAGTTGCAACAAGGCGCGTTCTCAAGAAAAAAGAAGATCGTGAATCTCAGGAAAAGCTTCGTACGCTGTTCAAGCAATCCGGCCCGTTGCTTATTCAAAATATAAAGCTGGATCGGTCGTCTCGGACGACTGCATTCAGCGAAGAAGAATTCGTGCAGTTTTACCCATACCTTCCTCATTTCATCGATTTATCCATCGACATCATGACGGGCATTCGCCTGCAGCCGAATGCACCCAAACATTTAGGTGGCAGTAACCGCACCATCATCAAGCAATCATTCGAGATGCTGGTTTCAGACCGCACGCAACTCGCCGAGCAGCCGCTCGGGACACTCGTCAGCATCGACAAGATTTACGAGCTGGTGGAAGGCAATATCCCCTCGGAGAAGCAGAAGGACGTTCTGGATATTCGCGAGCGGTTTGACGCCGATCACCAAGGAATGGCTTCGCGCGTTGCCAAGGCGATCACACTGATGGAGTTCGCGAAGAAAGATATTCCCCGCAGTGCTCACAACATCGCGTCGCTTCTGATTCGAAATGTTTCGGAGAACAGACCGCTGCCTGCGGTAACGGCGGTTTTGGAGCGGCTGAAGGAAGCCCAATTTGTTCGGGAAACAGAAGACGGATGGAAACTTCAGACCGCCCAGGAAAAGAGTTGGGACCAGGAAAAACGCAGTATTCCGGCACCGAACCGCAATGAACGCGCTGAGATACTTCGCCCTACGGTCAAGGATGTTCTCGAAACGGCCAAAGCGAACAAAGTAACCTTCAAGTCTCTGCGAACGTTCGACACCGCGTTCTCCTTGGATGGTCAGGCGCTGGGGCAGACTCCGAAGGGCGCGCGTGTCTCGGCTCAGTTACACGCCGTGCATGAGAGCGAAGATTTTGCTAAACGCTGCTCTGCCATCTCTACGCAGAGTTTGGAAGGCAGCAATAAAGACTCCGTGCACTGGGTCTTTCCGGTCAGCCGTGAAGCGGAAGCTCTTCTCGAGGACCTGCATGCTTCGAAGCGCATGATTGCGAAATACGACCACTTGTCATCCCAGCAACAGCTTCGGGACGGCGAAAAGGCTCTCCTCCAAGCTGAGCAGGCGAATCGAGACACCTTGGAAGTGCGGCTACACACGAAGCTGGAGGACGATCTTCGATCCGGAGTTGGTTTTTTTCAATCGCTGCGTTTCGAAGGGGGCGATCTGGGAAAGGATCTGGGAGCTATGATCCGCGGTTTGGCCGAACAAGCGATTCCGGTACTTTACCCAAAGCTTGAGATGGGCTCGCGCCCGGTTGAGGGCAACGAGGCTGAGACTTTTCTGAAGCAAGCCAACTTGAGCACCTTGCCACCCATCTTTCAGCCAGGGGAGAAGGGACTCGGGCTGGTTATTAAGGCTGAAGGTGGCAAGTATGTACCGAACACGAAGGCGGACATCGCGCAGGAGATCCTCACCTATTTAAAGGGCGAGCACTCATATGGGAATAAAGTAACCGGCGGCCAACTTGCCGAGCATTTCGGCGGGATTGGGTACGGCTGGTCTTCGGATATCGTCCGACTGGTCCTTGCCGTTCTGTTCCGCGCGGGTGCAATCGAAATTACCCACCAGGGGCGCCGATACCGAAACTATCAGGAACCGCAGGCCCGCAACCCCTTTGAAAGCAATCCTGCATTTCGGTCTGCCGGCTTCGCGCCGCGTGAGTCGATCGACCTGAAGACTCTCACTAAAGCCGTCCAGGAATTGGAGAATATGCTGGGGCGCGAGGTCGATATAGAAGAGTCCGCCATCGCGGACGAGTTTCAAAGGCTGGCCCGCACGGAAAAAGAGCAGGTCCTTCCCGCTTTGGCTCAAGCGCGCGCACTCGAACTGCCGTTAATCGCTCCGCTGGCGGAATGGGCGGAAAGCCTGGAGGCCGTGTCTAGCAGTCAGTCTGACGACTGCGTCCGTATGCTCGCGGGCGAAGGGCGGAGTTTACGGACCGTACGTGAGAGGGCGCAGCGAATCCGGATGTTTCTAGAGAACGCCAGGAATATCGAGATCGTTCGATGCGCGCGTTCAGTGCTGCGCGATGAAGTTCCGCTTTTGGCGAAGTCGACGCGAGAGCCTGTCGCGGAAGAGGCATCAATTTCGGAGGCAGTAGCCTCGCCGGACTTGCCGGAGCGAATTCGGGAAATAGAGAGCGCTACCGCTCAGATCGATGCCGCATATCGCCGCCGGTTTACGGAACAGCACAGACGAAGAGCTGAGGCGTACCGCAATGCGATCGAGAGCATTCGCAAGCTGCCAGACTACGCCGCAGTTGATCCGGAGAAGGCTGAAGTTGTTTTGGCCCCGATACTCCGGCGCGCGGCTGAGGATTTCGAACTGCCGGCCTGGACTGCCGGAGACCGCTTGACCGGGGCGACACTGGCGACTCTGGACGAGGACTTAGAGCTCCTACCATCACTGGAGGCCGGTGCCTTGCGGCAGCTCGCCCGGCTTCGGGAATCAGAACAGGAGCCGAAAGAAACCGTGGAGATCGTGCGGCTTAGTGATTTTCTTCCAAAGACGCTTCCATTGAACGATTACACGGATGAGGAGATTGATCGGGCGATCGACAATCTGCGGCAGAAGCTCCATAACCTTCGCGAATTGAAGCGCCGCGTGGTTTGGGACTAGAGCAATGACACCTCGCCAAATTTTCGACGACAGTTTTCGCATTGCTGAATTGCTGATCCATGTCTATCGGCTTCTCGAAAACGAGGGCGTCAAGACCGAGGGAGCAATGCTGTCGGCCCTCCGAAAGGTCTTCGGCTGGGATCAAGACGAACAAATCCAACTTATTGCTAACGCTGTCTTCTTAGGTTGCATTCGGGAGAGCGCCGGCGTCCCCGGCGGCGCATTGAGACCGCAATCACTCCACAACCTGCTACGTCAAGCCGTTGTTTCCGGCTGCACAGCGTACGAGACTTATCTCTCGACGCTATTGGCGGAACATCTCCTAACCGTCATTGAGGTCCGCCAACACGAATTCTTCCCAACCGATCCCGAGACCGTAAAGTATTTCGAAGGGTTATCCCTGGGAATCAATGAGGCGTTTCGCCTCTTGAATCAGGAGGACCGAGCGCTTTTCTTGCGGAATAAGATCGTGACCTTCGTTCAGAAGAAAAACCTGGGCTCAGTGGCCGGTCTCAAAACTGTCGGTCTGCTGCTTGGCATAGACGACCCGTGGCAGCAGCTGGCACAACACCTTCATAGGGAGAAGAAGGAAATCACCACCATGGTGAAGGCTGCTATTGACCGGCGTAACGACATTGTGCACAAAGCGGATCGTGATCTGGAAAGTATGAGCCTAGAAAAGCAGCCGATCGCGTTCGCCTGGTCACAACAGGCCGTGGACACCATTAAACATGTCTGCACAGGATTCGATGAGCTCGTGACAAGCCGGATGAAGAAGCACCGCGAAGATCTCGCTGCGCTGAGGCAGGAGGCGATTGCGCATGCCTGATCTTCGACAATTCACGCTCTGGGCTCGCGAGCTGCTAACAAAAGAAACTGCGGAGCAGCTGCAACAGGTTTACCGCCTAGATGCCGAAACCGGTGCGCGCCTGCAAGTGCCCAAAGGACACCTGTTGGAGCAGTGCGCCGGAACAAAACAGACCCGCGCCCGGATTGAAAAGCTGCTGGACGATGAAACCGACGCAGGACTGTCTCGCGCAGAGGGCATTCAGAAGCTGATCAGGGAAACCGCCTTTACGCATTTGAACCGCTTCGTGGCGTTCAAGCTGATGGAAGCTCGCGGCTTGATCGCCAGTCCGATCGCTCGCGGCCACAATGCAAACGGATTTATCAAGTGGGCTGTAAGCCGTCCCGATCAGCAAGAGCTCTATGAGCGTGGTGACATGCCGAAAGACGCTTTTGGCGAAGGCCCCCGAGACCGCGCCTATCGAAACTTCCTGCTTTGGCAATCCGCTGAACTTTCGCGCGAAATCAGGGTATTATTTGATCCGGATAATCTTCCGAGTCAGCTGTTCCCGCGACCCGGCGTTCTGAAAGAGCTTGTCGACGCACTCAACTCCGAGGAGCGAAAGGAAGACTGGTTGCCGGGAAATGAAGAGACTATCGGCTGGGTTTACCAGTATTTCATTGCAAACGAGAAATCGGCTGCATTCGACAGGGTCTTTAACAAGAAGGGAAAATTTCAGAAATCTGATATTCCGGCGGCCACACAGATATTCACTCCACGGTGGATAGTCCGCTTCCTGGTCGAAAACAGCCTAGGCCGACTTTGGTTGTCCATGCATCCCGACAGCCAACTTGGTCAGCAATTAACTTATTTGGTCGAATTTCCTGCCGACGCAGCGACTTCCATGAAGCCGTTGCGAGAGATCCGGTTGCTTGATCCCGCCACAGGGACCATGCACTTCGGTCTTGTCGCATTCGAGTTGCTGGCGCGTATGTATCAGGAAGAAATGGCCAATGCGGGCCAGCCCGGCTGGCCTGACATTCCCTCCGTTGCGCATCAGAACGAAATCCCCGGCGCGATTCTCGCCAATAATCTCTTTGGAATCGATATCGATTTCCGGGCCGTCCAGCTTGCTGCGTTGGTCTTGTACCTCAAGGCGAAAGCACTGAACAAGTCTGCGGCGATCACTGAAAGCAACTTGGCTTGCGCCGATGTCGCGATCTTCCGGGGCGAGCACCTGACCAAAGTCAGTAAAGAGCTCGAGTTACCTGCCGGTGTCACGCGGGCTCTTTTCGAGCAGTTCCGCGACAGCCTTGAAGAGGCCAGTATGATGGGCTCGCTCGTGCGGCTGGAGAATCACTTCGGCAATCTTCAAACGGATCAACTTCGGCGGGCAATCGATAACTACACGGAGAACAAACGCGCTGCTGGTGTTGATGAATCCTACTTCGCGCACGAGGCTAGCAAAGGCATTCGTCTTTTGAATGTCCTTGAACGACGGTACGACATCGTTTTCACGAATCCGCCCTATGTTTCAAATCGAAACATGAACTCCACCATGAGCGAGTTCATGAAACGCAACTACAAGAGAAGCAAAGGAGACCTGTACTCCGCGTTCATCGAGCGTGGTGCAGAGCTACTCGGTCCGGAAGGACGACTGGCGATGATAACGCAGCAGTCTTTCATGTTCATTTCAAGTTTTGCTGGGCTGCGCGAGATGCTCCTCGGCACTGTGGCGATCGAGTCGGTGGCACATGTTGGTCCCAAGGCGTTCGCAGAAGTCACAGGCGAAAAAGTAAACACTACGGCTTTTGTCCTCAGACGCGAGCAAATGGAAATGCATCGCAGGGATTCAATCGGAGTGTATTTCCGCCTGACAAAGGAACCGGATGCCGAGGCGAAACGCCTCGCCTTCGAGAGGGCGCTCGCATGCCGTCGTAGGGGGGACTCGAGCTCGCGTCTCTACGAATACCGTCAAGGTGACTTCACCGCCATCTCGGGCAATCCGTGGCTCTATTGGATGAGGCCCGGGATTAGGCGGCTTTTTTCAACACTGCCGAGTTTAGACTCAACCGCTAAACCGAAACACGGCCTCTCAACCTGTCATAACTTTAGATACCTGCGTCAATGGTGGGAGATTGGCCTCTCTCCAATAAATCGAGCTTGCTTGACAATACAGCAAGCTGCAGCAACAGATAGCAGGTGGTTTCCATACATGAAAGGAGGGAGCTTTCAGCGTTGGTTTGGTAATCAGACGTATGTGGTCAACTGGCTTAAAGATGGCGAGGAGATCAAAGCGGATATCCTTCAGCGGTTTCCATACCTGAATGGCAATTGGGGTATGGTCGTGACGAATCCCGAGTACTATTTTCGTCGTGGCGTCACATGGACAGATCTGACTGCAGGAAAATTTAGCGCTCGCCTTTCCCCAGGCGGCTTCATCTTCGACGTGAAGGGATCCTCGGCCTTTCCGGACGATATCCCCCTCGTGCTTGGTTTACTCAACTCGTCGTTTGCCAATTATGCACTAAACCTTATAAATCCTACTGTCAGCTATCAAGTTGGCGATCTCGCGCGGTTGCCAGTACCGAACCATTCCAGCGGACCCTTGCGCAACTTGGTGGATCGCGCCGTCGTTCTCGCTCGGGCCGAGACCGAAGAGGATGAGACTACTTACGAATTTGTAAGTCCGCCCGCGTGGCCGAACGGAATTGCAGTGGTTGCAAACCGTCGCCGTGATCTGACAACCCTCGAGCTCGAGATAAACGAAGAGGTTTACCGGCTATACGAGATCTCTCCGGAGGATCGCCATGCGATTGAGGAAGAACGCCTGGCTCCATCCGTAGAGGACGAATCGGAAGACGACGAGACCGTCGAAACCGGAGAAGATGCTCCCGAACCAAAACAAACCTCCTCATTAACTGAGGAGGAACTCGCGCATCGCTGGATCAATTATGCGATCGGGGTGGCTCTAGGCCGCTTTGAACCCGGCGAGCCGAATGGATTGGGACGAGGCACATTTAGCCCTAAAGTGAATGAAAAGCTGCGAAAGCTGGTCACTGCGAACGGAATGATGATTTTGCAGCGCGATCACCCGAACGATCTCGCCGCGCGTGTTTCGACCCTTTTAACGGTCATATACGGAGATGCCGAAGCCGGGAACATTATCGGCAAGGCCATAGGCAGTAATGGCGAACTCCGTGACACCCTAGCTGCATATTTGCAGGGCTCCTATTTCAAGGCGCATGTAAAGCAGTACCGGAAACGACCCATATACTGGCTGTTGCAATCGCCCAAGCAGAGATACAGCGTGTATCTCTTCCACGAAAAGGCAACGGATCAAACTTTAGCTTCGCTTCAAGGCACGGCATATCTCGGTGGCCGGATCTTCCAGCTCAATAAACAAATCGAAGACGCCAGGCGACGGGAAGGCACAGCCCAGGGGCGAGATAAGGTGGTGTGGCGGAATACGGCTCAGGAACTGAGCGAGGAATTGGCCGACTTTGAGGCTTTCGACCAGGCAATTGCGTCAACCAATAACGAGTCAACCATTGACGCCGCAGGTCGCCCGGCAACCGCCTGCTGGTCGCCCGAGTTCGACGATGGAGTGCTTCTAAATGCCGCTCCTCTTTACCGACTTACACCGGCGTGGAAAAAGGCCGATGCCAAGCTCGATTTGAAAAAAGTGTGGGAGGCGCTGAAAGCCGGAGAGTATCCGTGGGCGAAGACTGCCATGCGCTATTGGCCTCGCGAGACGCTCACAGCCTGCAAAGACAACGAGAGCTATCGCATCGCTCACGGTCTGGAGTAACGGTATATGGGAGTGATCGCCGAGGAAATAGAGGAACTCATTGCTGAGTACATCCGTAACAGCGGGCTGGTTTGCTGGTTCGATCCCGACGGCCATTACGGAGACCTTGCAGGCGTGCTGGCAGCCGGTCAAGAACAAACCATCCGTTTTGACGGCAGCTTTTATAAGCTCCGGCTCGAAGCCGAACCATTTCTGAGGGGTTTGGACGAACCCAAACTGCTCGTCTATCTGCCAATCCCCTGGGAGCAGGCGGAAGAGCCGCTGGCTGAAATGCTGACGCTCGGAGCCACGCTTCGTCCAGGTGCTCCGGGTAAGCCCAATACCAGACTGGCGGTGGTTGCCCGGAGAGCGCTAAAAGGAAAACTGCCTGAATCACGGATCGAAGATCTGGACAAGCAGATCGAACAAGGGAGCCTGACTATTCAGGACCTTGAACGTCTGGCGGACGAAAGCGGCGGAGGACCACTGCCGACGGTTTTGGCAGTGCATTTCCGTACGCCCGTAACAGAAGAGGCGGCTCTCGATTTTGTGACTCGCCCTGAGCGGGACCCGGAACTGCAGGCCCGTAACGGCATTGGACTCCTGACCGAGTCGCTGCAGGCAACTTTCGGCCTAGAAGTTTCAAGGACTGAGGAGCCGGCGCGGATTCGCGGGCTGCTGGTGCGTCAGGTAATAATATCCGAACTGTTCGAGATGCTGCGCGGGGATGTTCCAGCAGCATTACGTTCCGCAGTGACGGCCAAAGATCCGCTATTCCAGAAACGGAGCGCCGCGCTCTGTAGAGAGTGGAGGAACCGCCGGGATCTAGCGTCGTCGTACGCTGAGGCTGCAATTGCCGTGGAGCGCGGCCTTCACCTGGACTCGATGGATTTCACGGACTCGGCTTTGGAGTCGCTTGAGACATTCCGATGTTTAGAGCTCCGATTGGTGAATCGAGTTGCAGCGCGTGCGGCCGAAGCGGATGTTGCAAATCTGTGCGATGAGAGACGAACCGGATTCTGGGCGCAACAAGATCCGGAACTACAGGCCCAATGGAACCTAGTTTTACAAGCCTCACAGCTGCTGCGTAAGGCAGACGAGATCGCGAAAGCAATTCAGCGACCGATCACGGCCGCGGATTTCATCGCCCGCTATACCGCCGAGGGTGGATGGTCGCTACTTGACACATTGCAACGGCGACTCGAGAAACGTGCCAGTAGTTTGGAGTTCGCGCTCCCAGATCCGGCTCCCGAGATTGAGCAGTTGGTGAATAAGGCCCGACACCGGTACGAAGACGTTGCGGGCAGGATGGCCGAGTGTTTTTTGCGGGCCTGGCGCACAGATGACTACTCAAATTCAGGTCTCTCTCGGCAGACCGAGATCTTCGATCGTTTCGTCGCCCCGTCCATGGGAAAACAGCGGACCGCCTTTCTACTCGTGGATGCTTTGCGTTGGGAACTTGCACGCGAGTTGCCGGAAGTTTTGGGAGAAGCGTTCGAGTGCCGTATAGAACTGGTGATCGGCACGGCCCCGAGTATCACCGAAGTGGGGATGGCCGCATTGCTTCCGTCAGCTGCTAGCGGGCTTCAGATTGATGGATTCCCCAAATGGCAAGTGTCTCTGCATGGAGCGGCACTGAAGAATCGGCAAGATCGAATTGCGTATCTTCGAGACCGCGCAGGACTTCCGGTCATAGATCTGAAATTGGAAGATCCTCGCGGATTTCGGCGCAAGCTGAAGGACTCAGGCAACACGCCTGCTTTGGTTGTCGTAACCTCGCGGGAGATCGATCAAAGCGGCGAAGACGAAATGACCACGGCTAGAGAACATATGGAGCGAGTCTTAACCCACATCAGCCTTGCCTTACGGAAACTGGCCGAAGAAGGCGTGGAGCAATTCGTGATCGCCACAGACCACGGCTATGTTTACGGCGAAGACCTGGGTGAAGCGGAAAAAATCGATCCGCCGGGCGGACAGACGGCCATTCTGCACCGCCGCGTTTGGCTGGGGCAAAGTGGTGCCAATTGCGAGAGTTACCTGCTCGATAAGGCCGCGCACTTCGGTGTCCGGAGCGATCTGGAGATTGCGGTGCCCTGGAATTTGACTGCGTTTCGAACATCTGGACCAACGGCGTATTTCCACGGCGGTCTTTCGCCGCAAGAGATTCTTTTGCCTTTGATTCTCGCTAAACGGAAAATCGCGGAGGATTCCCGAAGCGCTAAAAGGCTGTCGTGGGAACTGGTACCCGGCAGCCCAAAGATCACCACGCGATTCTTGAGCGTTAGGGTGAGCGCCCGGTCACCGGGTATCTTCGCCGATATCACGGTTCGGCTCGAAGTTCGAACCGGCAGTGAGGTTTGTTCGGTGCCGGTAAGCGGTTCTTATGGGTTCCAGGAAACTACTGGTGCGGTATCGCTCAGATCACAGGAAGGCAACCCGGGTGTAACGGAGCCCAACACGGTTACGTTGATGCTGACCGGAAAAGCGCCCACGCACGGCACGGTGAGCATCCATCTGTTAGACGCGTCTACTGCGGTGGAGCTGAAGAAGCTGGAGAACGTGGAGGTGTCCATTGTCTTCTGACGCTGCCACGCCAGCAGTTCTAGACCACAAAATCAGTCAAGTCTTCGCGGGTAAGGTCGTCCGAAAAGAACTTGTGAGAAAGCTCAAGTTCGGCTCGACGGTACCGGTTTACGTGCTTGAATATCTGCTCGGTAAGTATTGCGCGACCGACGACCCGGCGGCCGTGCAGGCAGGTTTGCGAATCGTGAATTCTACTCTCGCCGAGAACTTTGTACGCCCGGATGAAGCGAATCGCATACAGTCGCTGGTTAAAGAGAAGGGCCGCTACACGCTTATTGACAAAGTCAAGGTGCGTTACCTTTCCGATGACGACAAATACTGGGCGGAGGTGGTCAATTTCGGCCACAAGTTCGTCCATATTCCCGACCGGTATGTCCGTCAGTTTGACCGTTTGTTGGTGGATGGCGTTTGGTGTGAGATCGAATTACGCCATGAGTTCGATGATCAGGCCTCGGGCAAGCGCAGTCCTTTTTGGATCGAAGAGTTGCGCCCCATTCAAGTAGCGGCGTTCGATCTCGACGAGTACAAGCGTGGGCGCGAGCAGTTCACTACGGATGAATGGATCGATCTGCTGATTCGCACGATCGGCCTCGAACCGTCGGGTATGGAAAAACGGCTGAAGCTCTTATACCTGCTTCGCTTGGTTCCATTGACAGAGCCGAACTATAACCTCATCGAACTCGGCCCGCGTGAAACGGGCAAGAGCTTCGGATACCAGCAGCTTTCGCCTTACGCAATTTTGTTAACTGGCCCGACGACGGTCGCAAATCTGTTCTACAACATTGCTACAAGCCGCATCGGCCTCGTCGGGTTGTGGGATGCAGTTGCGTTCGACGAGGTCGCAGATTTGCAGAAGATGCCCAAGGAAGTCGTCACCACCCTCAAGACGTATTGCGAGAGCGGCACTTTCGCCCGCGGCAAAGAGCAATTGAGCGGTTCAGCGTCGGTCGCGATGTTCGGCAACACTAACCAGCCGGTGGAGGTGATGGTGCGCTCCTCACATCTCTTCGCTCCCTTGCCAGACGTAATCAGGGAAGATACAGCATTCTTAGATCGCATTCACTATTACATTCCGGGCTGGGAAGTTCCGAAGATGCAAATCGCAATGTTCACGACTGGCTACGGTTTTGTCGTGGATTATTTAGCTGAGGCGCTGCGGGAACTACGCCGGCATAACTTTACCGAGGTGATCGATCATCACTTTGGGCTCGGATCTCAACTGAAGAGCCGCGACGTCAAAGCTGTCCGCAAGAGCGTGGCCGGTTTGATTAAGCTCATCCATCCCAACGGTCAAGTTTCGCGCGGTGATTTGCGAGAGCTTTTAGAGTTAGCTCTCGAAGGCAGACGGCGCGTCAAAGAACAGCTCAAGAAGATGGGCTCTTTCGAATTCTTTCAGACGTCTTTCTCCTACATCGAAAAGGATACCGGCGAAGAGAAATACGTCGGGGTCCCGGAGGAGGGCGGACAGAATGTGATTGCGAGCGATCCACTGGAGCCTGGTGCGGTTTATGCAGCGTCCGTCGACGATCAGGGAAAGGTTGGACTGAGCCGTGTGGAGGTCGGCTGTTCCTCGGGTACTGGAAAGCTGAAGCTCGCCGGCGGCATTGACGGGTCGATGAAAGAGTCTATTCAGCGAGCCTTCGGCTACCTGCACGCGAACAAAGTGCGCTTTGGAATCGGTAAGGATTTTGAAACTACGGACTTCCATGTGGAGGCTATCGACCTACTGCAGAACCGGGCATCATCTGAGTGCGGCCTGGCCTTGATCGTGGCGATCATTTCTGCCCTTAAGCGGCTTCCCGTCCAAGCCGCCCTCGTCGTCCTTGGTGACATTAGCATCCAAGGAAACATAAAGGGAGTTCGGACACTTATTGAGCCATGTCAGCTTGCGATGGAAAACGGCGCCCGTCGCGCGCTTATCCCGATTGAGAATCGGCGGCAGTTCCTGGAGGTGTCCGGAGATGTTGCCGAGAAATTAGATCCTATTTTCTACGGAGACGCGCACGTTGCGGCGAACAAGGCGCTGGGAATTACGTAACCAAAGGATGGGTTCGGATTCGCAAAGTCGATTGTTGAATTATTGATTCCCGCGGCCGGATCATCCACAGGACTTTAGGGGCGCTTGATTGAAGGTTTTGCGGGATCTTGGGGGCGAAACCACGGGACTTTGAGGGCCTTCTTCTTTATATATCCTGACTACCTATAAAAAGAAACCTGATTAGCTGTCAAACTCTGTGGAAATGTGAAAATCAAAGTGCCGCCCCGCACGCTGTGCGGCAGAAAAAGGTGAGGGGTGCTGAGCAGCGGAGCATGCCCCTAAAGTCTCAGGTGAAAGGACAGCTCGACTGCAACGGCCTCTTTGAAAGACTTCAGCTTTAGGTTCGGCATATATCGCAGGTTTATAGCGCCCCTAAAGTCCCGTTGATGGTCAAGCGTCAACCTAAGCCTTTGAATCGCGACGAATTGCGAGCTCAGACATGATCTCCTGAATGGTTGTCTCCCGAAGCCATCGATGCCGATCACGTGTATAGTTCTGAGATCCTGCCCGATTCAGGCGAAGAAAGCGGGCCAATCCGTCAATTCCCACTTCGCGCTGCAGAATTTTGAAGGCGTGCCGTTCAAATTCGTCGTCAGTCATTGAATCGACGGGAATCACAGAGAAGGTTTACTCATTACTAAACTACGGGTTCCCGGGCACGAATGCCAAGCAGCCCCGCGATGACCTCCCGTGAATCGAAACACATTCCGAGTGACCGCGCGCCCCTAAAGTCCCGTTGGACCCAAGAAGTGACGATTCCGGTGAAACCGGACACTGATTCCGCCAGGAAGGCGACCGGGATTCCGCTGGGAAGTCGGCCAGGTATCGGAGCGAAGCGACGCTGGCTTCTTGATTCTGGACCAAGTGGCCGGAATGGTCAAGGGCACCATCCGAAGGGACGCTGCTAGGACTCCGAGCGGGGATGGGGTCGCAGGGCAAGGGGCAGCCGCCTCTTGCCTTGCTCAGTTTCGGATTAGCCCGATGCGCCGGTCGAAGGCAGCGGTTTTGGAGATCGACTCTTGCGCATCGAATCGCCCCGCATCTCCAGTCGATGGGCATTGTGAACGATCCGGTCCAGGATGCCGTCGGCAACAGTGGCATCACCAACCTGCTCATGCCAACGCGAAACCGGCAGTTGCGAAGTGAGAATCAGCGAACGCGCTTGGTAACGGTCTTCGCAGATCTCCCAGAAGTCGCGGCGCTCCACTTCATTCAGCGGAGCCATGGCCCAATCGTCTACCACCAGTACATCGATCCGACTTAGTCGCGCCAGCACGTGACGAAAGCTTCCATCAGCACGAGCTAACGCCAGGTCTCGAAACAAAACGCCGGCACGTGTGTAGAAGGCAGTGTAGCCGTCACGACAAGCCTTCTGTGCCAAGGCACACGCCACAAAGCTCTTGCCCACGCCGGTCGGTCCGAGAACGAAAATGTTCTCGTGATTGCGAACCCAGAGCGACTCCTGCGTGAGTGCCCGCATCAGGCTTTTATCCAAACCGCGCACGGCACGGTAATCGATGTCTTCTACACAGACATTGGCTCACAACTTCGCCATCTTCATGCGCCGAGCTAAGGCTTGATTCTCACGCCACGTCCATTGTTGATCGATCAGCAGCCCCAGACGCTCCAAAAAGCTGAGCTCTTGGATGGTGCTATCCTGCTGCTGCGCTCGCAATGCATCCACCATGGCCGGCAGCCGCATGGCCATGAGTTTTTCAATCATCGGTTGTTCCAGCATGCTTGCCTCCAGTTATCCGAAATACTCTGCGCCACGAATGTTGTCGTGCGGCGAAGGTAGAGGCGGTGGAGCTATTGGTTCCGGCAGCGGTTGCTGATCCAGCGACTTCTCCAACATCGACTTCACGTGCCGATAGCGGCAAGCGCCGGTGAGCAAAGCTCGTTCCGCCGCGGCTTCCATGCGCGCCGGCGTGTACTGCTCGGCAAGCCGGATCAAACCCAGACAAGAGCGGTAGCTCATCTCCGGATGAGGCTTGCTGGCGAGAATACGCTCGAACAGACGAGCGGTATTCGGTCCGGTGTGAGTCGCCCATTGCACCATGCGGGAAGGCGTCCACGCCAGATGAGCCTGGTGACTCTTGGGCCTGTGTTCATCGCGGCTGACCGTCTGGTGAGTGCTGCGGCTGCGCACATGAGAAGCCACACGCTGACCACGGTGAAAGATCTCTATCGTTGTCGGCGTCGATCGTACTTCCACGATCTGTTGCACTAACGGGTACGGCACGCTGTAGAAGTTAGCGTCGAAGGCGACGTGATAATCGATGTTGACGCGGGCTCTGGACCATTCGCTGAGATCGAAGGGCGCGGCCGGCAGAGGCCGGAGTGCCGGTTGGTCTAACGAGGCAAACAAAGTGGCGCGCGAACCGCTGCGCTTGCGAAACCCGCGCTGATTCAAGCGTGTTAACAGCTCTTTGATAGCTCCGTTCAACGTGGGCAAATCAAAAAACTGCCTGTGCCGGAGAGCCGCGATAATCCAGCGTTCGGCCAACAGAACCGCCTACTCTACCTTGGCCTTATCGCGCGGCTTATACGGCTGGGCCGGCAGCACCCCGAGACCATAATGCATGGCCATCTCCTGGTACGTCGGATTGAGGTCCGGATCGTAGCGACAGGCTTTTGTCACTCCGGTCTTGGTGTTATCCGGAACGATCAGCCGCGGTACGCCGCCGAAGAACTCCAGGGCGTGGATGTGCCCGCTCAGCCAGGCTTCCATCTGCTGGTCAACTGTGGCTTCAGCATAAGTGTAAGAACTCGCGCCTAGAACGGCGACGAAGAGCGAAGCCTGTCCTATCTTCCCGCTCTCCCGGTCGTGAATCGGAATGGTAGGGCCAGCCCAATCCACAAACATCTTCTCGCCGGCTTTATGCTCCTGTCGCAGCACCAGGTCTTGCTTGCGTTGCCAATCCCGATACAACTCGCAGAAGAAGCTATACGCATAGCCGTTGGGCTCCGCCTGCCGATACTCTTCCCAGAGCAACTGCAGGGTCAGGTGTTTGTGCCGCTGCAACTGTTCATGCATATGCGCGAACTCCGGGAGCGCTCGCCGCAGGGCCGGTTCCCGAAACGGGCTTTTGAATAATCTTCGTTCCAGTTCCTGGTCATCGAGATCTTCCGGCAACGGCCAACTCAAACCGGCCTTCTCGGCACGCTCTAGGTAGTCGCTGACCGTCGCCCGGCTGATTAAGCAACTGCGCTCGATCTGCCGGAGCCCTAACGCCAACCCCCATCGCAATCTCAGAACTCCTTTGATCTTTCGCATGGACAATCTCCTGGCCGGCAAATCCCGTCTCCCTCTTGGGGAGCATCGCTTGCCGGTAAATGTCCAGCGTTTCTTCACTACCGACCACCTGTGGAAAACATTCCGCTCGATCTCGACTACCCTTCCGCTCCTTCCCAACAAAGTGGCTGCCTTGCTGGCGGAATCAGTGGTCGGATTCGCGGCGGAATGCTGGCTGACTTCCCAGCGGAATCCCGGTCGCCTTCCCAGCGGAATCAGTGTCTAGCTTCGACCAGAATCATCACAAGAAGAAGAAATTACTCTCGGTTGCGACATCGTGAGATATGCTACGAGACTCAGAGCGCGTCGAATTCGTCCGGCGCGACATCAGGCACGCGGTTCAGCACCGCTAAGAACTTCTCCCGATCGCCTCGCGCAGCTCGTTCACGAAGGCGCCCCCAAGCCGAGACATGCTCCAAGAATGCAGATGTGAAAACTTGCTCCAATGAGATGTGATACGCCTCGGCAATCTCCTGTGCATCTCGATAAAGATCGTCCGGAATGTTGATGCTGAGAATCAAGTCGAACTCTCCAATAACGTCGAGACCTCTATCTGCGTTCTCAACGGTAACACGTTCCAATACGGGAAGAACTCGATCGAGAGTCCGCCATGGGTTCGTCCTTCAGCTTGGCTTCATTTGCCGAGAGGAAGTCCATAGCCGGCTCCTTACGCCTGCAGCCCCAACAATCGCGTGGCTAAAATCGGCGTCCGCCAGAAAGCGGATCATCCATCAGCGGGAGCCAATTTTCCGTGGCCCGATCACATACGGGATTTTAGGGGCGCTTTGTGGACGGCAAAGTATGCAGCAGCCCGCTGCACAATTCAATCAGCGGTTGCAAAGCGGATCTCGGGCGATTTCGAGATTATCGAATTTGTGCAAGTGGGTCTTGCACAATCCTGTAGCCTTGAACGGGTTTCTCGGGGCGCTTGGTCTCAGCGGAATTGTGCAACAACCCGTTGCACAAAAGCTCTGCTGCTCGGAGACTGCGCCCCTAAAGTCCCGCGCTCAACAGACGTCCCAATAAGTTATTCTTCTCTCATTGTCTTCCCCAAAGAATTCTTCGAGCAGGTCTCGCATTCTCTCGGCAAAGCGCTCGGCCATCCTGTTTGCCAACTGCTCGAGGTCTCGGTGGCCAAGCTGAGACTGGCGGCCCGGGACCCACATTGCGCTGATGTCTTGCCCTTGCGCCCGTTCGGTATGCTCTGTAAGCTTCTGCTTCAGTTCGCAGAGTAAAGCATCGACTTCGGGATTAGACTCGCGCAGTGCTTCGATTCGCTGGATGCCGTGACACACTGTTGAGTGATCGCGGCCGTTGTAGAAGCGGCCAATTACCGTCGTACTCCATCGACCGACTCGCGCGGCAAGGTACATGGCCACCTGCCGATTGAAACACGCGGGCTGAGCATTGCCCAGGGTGCGTGTGGCTCCAAGCTTAGCGGATACGGCAGCGTCGATCTCAGCTAAGCTAATGCGTTTGTGTGCGACTGGTTCCGGCGCGAACGATGGGAATGCCATTCTATGCTCCCCTTCCAGTCAAAGCCGCTGCCGGGCCGATCAAAAGGTAATCTCCGGATTTGGAGATACGAGCGGGGCATTCCGGCCACATCGCGTTGATAATATCGAGCCAGCCTTCGAGTTTCTCCCGGAATCTGCGAGGACGCGCGTACTCGATATTGCCCAATTGAGCCGCAAGGCCGAGCGCACCAAAGATTGGAACGGATTCCTGCGTTTTGGCAGCGAAACACCGGTAAGAGAGCCACATAAATAGATCCAGGACAGCGGGCGAGGCAGCAAGTGTCCGGACCGCGTCCAGATCGGTCGGGATCGGGTGTGCCGTGATCTCCTGATAGAACTCGTTGCTGAGGACAATCACGTTCTCGAACTCATCGGAGAGCACTGGCTGGTCCGGGCGCTTGTTGTACCAGAGCTGAGCCTCACGCAAGAAGTTGAAGCGGGACTGCTGGACCATTCTGGCCGTACCTCGGAGCTGATCGGTGCCGAAGAAGATCGTCGCGCCGAAAATCCGTTCAAAGGCTGCGACCAGGCGACGATATTCTGTGCCGCCTTTATGCCTGCCAAAGATCTCAAGCATCTCGCCGGCGCTCCGGAAGCGAATGACTTGGCTCTTCTGTTGAACGGCCAGTGTTGCCAGGAAGATCGGTACGATACGATCCTGCCCGAATGGCACTCCGAACTTTGGATGCCCGGTGATTTGGAGCACGAACTGGCCGTTACGCTTTTCATAAATCAGCTGCCCCGTCGGCAGAGCTCGCACCGGCAGGCCACACAGTACGAATGGTCGCGAGGCAAAGCACAGTTCCTGCGTCCGCTGTTCGCGATTCATCTTTACAAGGTGGATTTTCCTCGCCTTGCCGAGCTGCTGTTTCGAGACGATAAGCTCACGATGTGTCCGCCCGAGAATGGCAGACGCCTTCTCAAACCCGGCGTGAGAGGGTGAATCAACCTTATGAACTAAACTGCTCTTGATGGACAAACGAAACGCCTTTCATAGGCCGCCCTGGACGGCCATGTTGTGCGTTTCGGAAGGAGGTTGTATTGGCCATTTGGGCCGTCCTTAGTGAAGAAACTATTGTTACTCCGATTACTCCATTAAGAGCCAATTTCGAAGAACAACGTGAAACTCAGTGGATGCAGGTTGTCAGAAAGCACACCCTTGGACGCGTAAGTTGTTTATTTGCAATTTCAGTCCAAGTTCCCAAGCTGGACGTCGCCGGTTCGATCCCGGTCTCCCGCTCCATGTTTTCAATAACTTAGCGGAGGGGACCCCGATTTGCGACCCGTCTTAACGCATTAATCGCATTCCTGGACGTTGTAAGTCGCTGACTTTGTAGACCTTCGATCAGGGGAATGCCAGCCTGTTGAGCTGGCCACTCATCAGGATTCCTCTGCATCTCACTTTCTGATGTAGTGTCATGAACACCGAAAGGCGGTCATAGGTGATCACCGAGACATGAACTGTCCCTTTAGGCAAATCTCAGCGTCGGCGACGTCAAAAATGAAGCGCAAACGCGTCTCCGATTCATGAGACGATCAGCGTTAACCTGACAACGATATTGCCGAACACGCTAAAAGGTTTCCTCGCGATCAGAACCTCTGTTATTCGGTGGCCAATGACGGGCGAAAACTCCAGTCACCACGACACTTTGTCCATCGTTCACCATTCTGCCCACCTTCTAACCTTTACCTTTGCCCCTAAAAAGGCCCGGATTGTTTCACTTCAAAAAAGCCTTGCCTTCGCGACGAGTTCGATGGCAAAGCTAAGTTGATTCCGGTGGCGAAGAGTTGAGTCCACGGCGCCGAAAGACGCTTGACCGGCGAAATCTCCTCTAATCTCCGGTCGCACCTCCAGCCACGCCTTAGGAGCGAGGGTTACGCCCAAGGTTGCTTCGCCATAATTGCCCGGAATTGCTGTGCGAATTCCCTGTGGATCGGCAAACCATTCCAAACGAGTATGAACTGACGCAAGCTCGCTTAGCCTCAAGGCCGTAATGGTAAACGCACCTTTAGTAGCCGAAGACTGATGAGCGTTACCCGGGTCGTCTGCTTCGACGGAGTAATGTGCCTGAAAGATTTGTGTAGCCCGCTTGGACCAAACTTGGCGAAGCCGCAGTTCCGAGAGCGTCTGCCACCCTCCGACATGGCTCTGCGTCGCAGCCAATGGCCTCGGACCGGAGTATAGGGTTGCGATGAATTGCTGCTTCCGATTTCCCTCCGGGTGATACAACACTCTTCCGATGTAGCTCGGAGCACGTCCTCTTAGCTCAAACAACGTGCCGTAGCCCATCACAGTGCCCACCACCACATCAAGCGTTGGATTGGCGTGGAGCGTGGCAAGCAAGGCCGTTCCGCCCGTCTCATCGTGTATCCAGAAATAACCTCTCGAATACAGCTGTTGATATGGCGCCAGTCCGGTTTCTGCTCCGGTCGGTAAATTGATGCGCCCGACGGTCCAGTCGATGCCTCGCGAGAATAGAACGGGCGTGTGCAGCAGAAAGTATGCCTGGCGAAAGTCTGTTCCCCACCGCGGCCCTTGAGGCCCGAAAGAGTTGAGTGAACGGAGTAGTGCTGCATCGGACCCGGCGTAGAAGTCTGCACGGAAACCCCAGGACAAGTCCTCAGTGGTTGACCGTTCTACCGTCAACCAAGCGGCGTTCAACATCGCTTGGTTGCTGAACCGGTCGGGGGTCGGGGCTTCTGCCACCAGCCCGCTGGCGTTCCCAATCGACATGAATCCGCCATCCAACCATCCGAAGGAGCAGATTCTGTGTTGGACAGCCCAATTGATGGTCCGCAGGTTAATGGACAGCAGAGCTTCTTGATCCTCCGGAAAAAGGCTGCTCATAAACGGCTTACGGTCCGAGCCGGAATCGTCCCTGCCTGTCATTTGCTCGGTCTTTTTCGCTCCACAGCTACCGCTCTGTCCGAAACAGGCAGAACAACAGAGTGCAATCAGCGCACCGGCATTAATCCGAGACAACATTGTGACACTATTTGTGCGTTAAGAAACTCAAGCCGAGCAGCGAAATGCCATTCCAAGCGATCTGCACTCCGATACACATCAAGATGAAAGCGATCACTCGCAAAATGCCATGGACCGTAGAAGGCGAGACCACTTTGATCAATCTCGGTGCATAGCCGTAACACAAATAGACCGAGCCGCTCAAAATCACAACGGCGAGAACGATTCCGGCATGAGTCGCTGCGCTCCCAGCCAAGCTCTTCATCGAGGCGTGCGCGCTTAGCGTGAGCATCACGACCAGCGTTCCAGGGCCTGCCGTGACAGGAAAGGTGAAAGGATAAAAGATCTTTCCTTCCAAGTCATCGTCTCCGGTGGAACCACTTCCTGCAATTTCTTTGTGCTTGTTCCGAGCCTCTGCGCTAGCGTCCTTCTCAAACAAGAGAGACCAGGCCGTGGCGGCAATAACAAGGCCTCCGGTTACCTGCACAATCGGAAGAGAGATGCCGAAAAAGCTGAGCAGGAGCGATCCCAGGAATTCGATGACGATCAGGAATCCAGTCGTTGCGATCGCAATCCTCCGCGCAAGCCGCCGATAAACGGCCGCCGATTCATCGCCAACTAATCCCAGAAAGACGAGCGCGGACCCGATCGGATTGACGAGAGGCAACAGAGCTGTTAGGGCTAGCAGGAAGGATTCCCAAAGTTGCATGGACATAACCACCTTCACAGCTGGGGGCCCCTAGGGAAACCTTTTAACTCTCAGTTACGAGCCCATCTTTTTCATCAGCTCATTCACTGAAGAAATCGATAGAAAGCCGCCCCTGGTTTTCGGGATTGCCGGTCACGCTCTATGCAGTCCACCATGAAGTGATAACTCTATGAACAATCGCCCTATAGCGGATTACGCGGTGTTGTCCGATTGCCACTCCGCCGCGCTGGTCAGTTCATTAGGCTCGGTAGACTGGCTCTGTTTTCCGGATTTCGACTCACAATCCGTCTTCGGCCGGTTGCTGGATGCGAGCGCCGGACATTGGTCGATTCTGCCGCGTCAAGCGACCAGCACGAGTCGACGGTACGTCGAAAATACGATGGTATTGGAAACCACCTTTGTGACGGTCAGCGGCACGGCCGTTCTTACCGAGGCAATGGCTCTGGGAGCGCACGAACGCGGTCACGAAATTGGCCGTGGCGCTCCCCATTGTCTGCTCCGATCCATCGCCTGCATTGCCGGCAATGTGCAGATCGATGTTGAATACGCTCCGCGGCCTGAATATGGACTTGTGCTTCCACTTCTACGTTCGACGGCCGGTGGAATCTACTGTCGCGGAGGAGTAGGCATTCTGCTTCTCTCTTCGCCGGCGGAACTGGAGCAGTCCGAAAACACTGCCACGGTAAGCTTCGCCCTCAAAGAAGGGCAGGTGCGTCATTTCGCACTCCAGCACCATTCGGAGTTGGCAACCCCACCTGCTGTTTGGGCGCAGCAGCAGATTGTGGAACGTTGCGCCGATACGGAGGAGGCTTGGCGGAGTTGGTCCCGATTGCATCAGAACTATCAAGGTCCATGGCGAGAGATGGTTGCGCACAGTGGACGCGTGCTGCAGGCTCTCACTTACTATCCCACCGGAGCAATTGTCGCCGCAGCCACTACATCCTTGCCGGAAGCAATCGGCGGCGATAGAAATTGGGATTATCGCTTTACGTGGGTTCGAGACTCCAGCTTCACTCTGGAGGCGCTCTGGGTGGCCGCTTGTCCCGACGAAGCGCAGAAATTCTTCGGCTTCCTGGCGGACGCAGCACTGACCAAAGTTCGTACGGGCGCAGATCTGCAGATCATGTTCGGCATTCGCGGTGAGCATGATCTTACTGAACGCACGCTGACACACCTGAGCGGATGGCGAAACAGCAGCCCCGTCCGGATTGGGAACGGCGCTTGGAACCAGCGCCAGCTCGATGTCTATGGCGAGTTGATGAACGCGGTATATCTTCTTAGAAACGAAATCCGGGATCTGGACCAGAGCACCCGGGAGTTCCTAATCAAAACGATTGACGCGGCTGCCTCACGCTGGGATCAAAGAGACCAGGGCATCTGGGAAATGCGCGGTGAACCTGGTCATTTTCTCTACTCCAAGCTCATGTGTTGGGTTGCGCTAGATCGTGGCATTCGGCTGTCGGAGATGTTACAGGCTCAAGATAAAACGGCACAGTGGCAATTGGTTTGTGATCGGATTCGTGCAGCAATCCTCGAAGACGGATGGAGTGAGAATGCCGGCGCATTCACCCAGTCCTTCGGCTCCGATGAGTTGGACGCCTCGGCTCTAATGATCTCAATCGTCGGCTTTCTTCCTGGCGACGACCCGCGGGTGCTCTCGACAATCGACGCAATCGCAAAGGACCTTACGGATAAACATGGGCTGGTATATCGCTATTTAGCCAAAGATGGGCTTACCGGTAAGGAAGGGTCATTTCTGTTGTGCACTTTCTGGCTTGCCCAAGCCCAGGCTCTTGCAGGGCAGGTGGATCGCGCGAAAGAAACTTTTTCAAAAGCCGTTTCCTTTGCGAACGACGTCGGCTTACTGGCAGAGGAGGTCCTCCCCGATACGCGTGAACTGCTTGGCAATTTTCCGCAGGCGTTCAGTCACATCGGATTGGTGAACGCTGCGTGGGCAATCTCGCAGCGCGAGACTGCCCACGACTCTTCGGGCGCGTAATTTATTCGTCAAAACAAAGGCGAGACACTCGTAGTTATTGAAGTCATACGAGTGCCTTGGCTGAAAGCTGCTCCATTCGGCGAATGAGCAGAGCAGGGTTGGTGAAAAACGAAAACTTCCTAACAGCTTGACTAGGAAAGCTCCTGAAGATGCTGTTTAAAACGGTTCGAGAGTTGCTTTCGCTAAGATCCGGTGGGCATTGTCTGTGAGAAGGACCGTTTTGTCGCTGGCCGGATCCAAGCCGGGTGGCAGCGTCAATTTTTCGTGTCCGTTAACTACAGCGTTGCCCAGAACCTTCGCCTCTGCTAACGATTCAGTAGGGCCAAGATTCACCGTGAAAGAGCTGGCCGCCTTGCTCTCCAGGTTCGACATCTCGAGCTGAAGCTCGTTACCGTTCTTCAGGATATTCACTCGCCCGTGCGTCTCACCGGCGTCACCCACAGCGTGGAGGCTAGCGGTAAAAACAGGTTGGATGGCGGCGACTCCTACAGGCGCCGCTTGACTCACCTGCGTGTTAATAAAGAGCAGCTCCGGCCGAAAGAGCCACCACAACGCAACTGCGACCAGGAGCGCCGCAAGGGTAATTAAGGTTCGATGTTTCCGCCAAAAGGAGACGGTGTCGGTTCCTCTCATTTTGACGGCTTACTTTTCAAGGGGGGCCGTTCCGAAGTTCGCGTTGTACCGTTCACAGTAAATGGAAACTGCCTTGAACTTATTCAGATCGGTGCCATCCGGAATCGAATAGTTCTGGTCACCCTGGTTGCCCTTCAGCTTGCCAAGCTCGACGCGCTCCAAATTCTTATTGAGGAAATTGTCGTTATCCTGCGCATCCGTAGCGGCGATCAAAATCACGTGCACGTTCGGCCCGTTCGAAGTCTTGAAATTAGTCAGCCGCAACGTTTCTTTTCCGTTCACGGAATAGATCGTGGCACGCCCGGAGGTTTGGTGGGCTGCTCCATGAAACGTGCCCGTTGCCACAATGTCACCGCTCTGAGCCCAGACGGGGCTGGTCTGTAGAATGACGGCTGCTGCCGCAATTGCCAATCCTTTGACGAAGTTCATAATCTCCTTCACTGCTCTGCCTCGTTCTGCGAGGCCTCTCGGTGAGCTTTTGGTTTGAGTTGTGCTCACGTTTACACTTTGCCCTTTCTCGGAATTAGTCGATACGCGAAATCCAACAGCCGGAACACTGTCTTTTTGTTCAGGTGTGCGATCCCGACGCGCTCAGCGCATCGGGCTCTTGCTGGTTGTTGCGTGACTTGATTTGTGGGCTCAGTTCGAGGAAATTCACGAGATCCTTAGTGAAGAGCAAGTCAAGCGACCAATCCAACGCCACTCGAATCTTCTTTTCAAAGCGAGGCAACTTGCTCAGGTAAATGGTCCGCCATAAGAACCAGGCGGCAAAGCCGGAAAAGTTGAATCCAAATATGTTCGCTACTCCCGTTCTCCGGCCGATTGCCGAGAGCAAACCCAAAGTAGAAAACGAGAATCGCGTTTTCCTTCCGCCGCGGACGGCGGCGTATGCATTCTTGGCCACCGTCTTTCCTTGACGGACCGCATGCTGCGCTGTCGGCGGATAGGGGCGTCCGGTCTTGCGATCGAAAATGGACGCGCAATCTCCGAGCGCCCAGACACCCGGCCAGTCCGGCACCTCCAGAAAGCCATTCGTCACAACGCGGCCACCATCCAACCGGCAGGGAAGCTGAGCGATAAGAGTATTCGGCGACGTTCCCGCTGTCCAGATTATGGTTTGAGCTTCAATACACGAGCCATCGCTCAAACGAACCTGGTTCTCGCCTACTTCAAGCACCTTCGTATCGAGCCGAATCTCGACCCCGCGCTGTGCCAGTTTCTTCTGCGCATACTCGCCCAGCTTTGGTCCTAACTCGGGTAGGATCACGTTTCCGGGATGCACTAAGACGACTCGGATGGAATCCTGAATCAGGTGAGGATAAAAGCGAATCGAGTCACGCAGGAAATCGTTGACGGCCGCGACGGTTTCGGTGCCCGCAAAACCTCCGCCGGCAGCCACCACGGTTAAAAGGCTGGATCGGGACGGTGTCGCACACTCGAAATCTGCCTGCTCCAGAAGATCGATCAAGCGACTTCTCAGATGCATGGCATCGCTCAACGATTTGATCGTGAGCGCACGGTCCTTGAGTCCGGGCAAGCCGAAGAAGTTTGTCGTCGATCCCAAAGCGAGCACCAAATAGTCGTATTGAAGTTGGTGAGAGTGTCCCGCCGGACCATGCACCATTGTCACCTGCTTTGCAGGCAAGTCGATGTGTTCCACTTCGCCGTTAATGAACCGCACGTTTTTTAAGAGTTTTCGCAGTGGGTTGACAACGTGCGTCATATCGAGATCGCTTGCCGCTACTTCGTGAAGCATAGGCGTAAATAGCGAGAAGTTCTCCCGATTGACTAAAGTGACTCGCACGCCCGGCTCGCAAGCCAGCGTCTTCTCGAGACCGAGTGCCGTATAGAGGCCGCCAAACCCTCCGCCTAGGATTAACACTCGCTTCTCCACGTTTGTGCTCACTGTTTCACCTCGGAAGACGCTGGCTTGACTGTCCGCACCGAACCAGCCCGAATCAAAACCTCATGTCCATCCGGATCGTGGATGGTAAATCCCTTTACGCCGGCTTTGGCGAGCGGCCGCAAGTCTTCCAACGGCCCTTCCATCGCTTTCGCCTCGAGATGAATTTTTGCTTTGCGGAGATCGCCGGCGATGATGGTCGTGTCTTCGTGCCAGAGATCGTTCGCCGATGTTTCAGACGGGAACGGCCTTCCGTCGCGAGGCGCAAGGTAGTCAAGCAGTTCGATTCCCGGGCCGACCGAAGCTCGCAGGCTGGTGATACGTACTCGCGAGCCCGCGACTTGGTTCAGATGCTCTTGCTCGTCTCCGTAATTGAGACTCTCACCTACAATATGAAATCCAAGCGCGCGATAAAAGCCAAGGCTGCGATTGGTGTCCTGTACGACGATAGCCGTATGATCGATTCCAAGAAACAGCCGCTTGCCGTGCTGCTGCCAGCGCGGATCGCCTTTGCCCGGCGGAAAAGAAATCAGCTCTAAGGGATGCCCATCCGGGTCGCGAAAATAGAACGCCTTGATGCCCGCCGCACTCTTATTCCACTTGGGTAGTGTTTGCGGTCCATCCGAAATTTCCCGGACTTTGCTTTTGCGCACCCCTGCGTAGGCGCTGTCCATGTCTTGAACTACAATCGCGAGATGTTGGAACCACTCGTCATCGCTGCGCGGGTCCGCGGGGTATTTGCGCCCCTTCGGAGTGAGGAATTGGATGAGCTGAATTTGTTCGCCGCCTAAATGCAGGTTCGCAACGCGGACGTCCGTATTAGAAATACCGGTGAGCTTGTCGAAGGAGCGAAATCTTCCCTGCTGTTCTCGATCCTTCTTAAAGCAGAGAACATCGGTGTAAAACTTGACTGACCGATCGAGGTTCGAGACGGTAATCGAGATCGCGCCGACCGCTGTCCGTCCGCTTTGTGCGTGCAGAGTGGCGACGCACAATGCCAGTAGAGCAAGGATTGGCATGTGACGCCCACAGAAGATGCAGCGCTTATCGTTGTCGTGATAAAGTTTCGCGCACGCCCGCATTGGCAGATGAAACAGATGCTTGCAAGCTTCAACAGCCAGCAGCATTCCCAATACCGGCCCCGCGAAATAGATCCATAAATCCTGCCAGAAGCCGGCCGGAACGGCCGAGGAGAAAGTACGCGCAGGATTCATACTCATGCCCGAGAAGGGCGCTTCGAATGTGATGAACAGCGTGACAAGAGCTCCGGTAAGCAAGCCTGTGTACTTCGCAAAGCGTGGCTTGTTCGTTACGAATAGTACGGTCGACATAAGCAAAAAGGAAATAAAGATTTCTGCAATCAGAGCCCACCAGGGTCCCTTCGCACCCGGGCGGGTGGCGACATAGCTGATCGGTGGCATGCGAAACAAGCCTTTCAGGAGCCAAGAGATGAACAAGACACCGGCGATGCCGCCCAGGAATTGCCCAGCGGCATAAAAAAGGAAGTCGGGTGTCTTGACCTTTCCGAGCCGCCAGAAGGTTAGCGTAACGGCCGGATTGAAATGAGCGCCGGACTGGCGGCCCCAGGGTGAATAAACGAGCGCGATCGAAGTAAAACCCATTGCAATCCCGACTAGAGCGCGCCGCGGCAACTCTGACGGTATCCATTTGTGAACGGGCGAGACCGGACTTTGAATCAGCGTCGTGAAGATGCCGGCCGAAATCATAAACAGACCGAGTTCCGCAGCTTCCATCAGGTATTCGGGCCAGTGGTCGCGCAGGAGGCGCTCCAGGCTGCCCACCCTAACCACCAGTCGAAAAGCCCGGATACAAAGTCATGCCGCCGTCAACGTAAATGCTCGCTCCGGTAATGTAGTCCGCTTGGTCGGAAGCGAGGAAGACCGCAACCCTGCCAATGTCCTCCGGCTCGCCGATGCGCTGATACGGGATCAGAGTCAGCAGCGACCGGTAGGCTTCAGGAGTGTCCCAAGCCGCCGTGTTGATTGGGGTTCGAATCGCACCCGGACAGATGCTATTGATCCGTATGCGGAGGGGCGCTAATTCCTGCGCCATGCTCTTCATCAGCAACATCACCCCACCCTTCGATGCAGCATAGTTTGCGTGGCCGCCCCACGGAATCACTTCATGCACCGAACTCATGCAGATGATCTTTCCGGCCGCTACCGAAACTTCAGGCCTTATTCCACGCCGTTTGAATTCGCGGACCGCTTCCCGTGCGCAAAGAAATTGCCCGGTCAGGTTAATTCCAATCACGGTATTCCACTGCTGAAGGGTCATTTGATCGAATGGAGAGTCCTGCTGGAGGCCCGCGTTGCTTACCAGGATGTCAATCGTTCCGAACTCTTCGAACATCCTCTTGAACATTGCCTGCACTTGCGCCTCTTGCGAAACATCCGCTTCTAGGGCGATCGCATTGCTCCCGCCGCTCGCAATGGTTTCCACCACTTCGTGGGCGGAATCCTCTCCGCGCACATAATTCACAGCTACATCAGCTCCGGCCTCGCCGAGCGCGATTGCCACGGCTTTGCCAATCCCGGAATTCGCTCCCGTTACGAGGGCTTTTTGCCCCTTCAGCAGCTTCGGAATGGACTGCTTCGGCAGTACCGGTGCATCAAGAATCGTTTGATCAATCATGAAGGTTCTCCTGTAACCTCTGTTAACGTGGAAACGGCAGAGCCGGCAGCGTCGCGCGGATGCATGAGTTTGGCAATCAGACCCGTCCAGCCGGTTTGATGGGAAGCGCCAACTCCACGGCCTGTATCGCCATGGAAGTACTCGTAGAAAAGTAAATAGTTCTCAAAGTGCGGATCGCCCCGCAGCCTACCGTGGCCACCAAACACGGGGCGCAAGCCTTTTTCATTTTTCAAGAACAGTTTCATCAGTCTGTGGCTTAGTTCCCGAGCGACGTCGTCGAGCGTTCTATAATTCCCCGAGCCGGTTGGGCATTCGATCTTGAAATCTTCGCCGTAATAGTGATGGAACTTCTGGAGAGATTCCACGATCAGGAAATTCACCGGAAACCAAATAGGTCCACGCCAGTTCGAATTGCCTCCGAACAGCCCCGAGTCCGATTCGCCGGGCTCATACCGCACCGACATGGTTTGGCCATTCCAATGACATTCGTACGGATTCGCCAGGTGCGCGCGCGAGACGGCTCGCACACCGTAGTCGGAGAGGAATTCGGATTCATCGAGCATCCTGCGAAGCAGCAGCTTCATACGATGTCCACGCAGCAGGGATAGCAGCTTCCGCTCACCGGATCCTGCGATATTCCAACGCGACACCAGCGACGCCAGGTCCGGCCGGTTTCTTAGAAGCCAATCGAGACGTTTCTTGAAATCAGGAACGTGGTCGAGCAGCTCGGGATCGAGCGTCTCGACGGCAAACAGTGGAATGAGTCCTACCATCGAACGAATCTTCATAGGTACAATCTGCCCATCCGGCAGATTCAAAGCATCGTAGAAAAACCCGTCGGTCTCGTTCCACAGCCCCATCCCCACATCGCCCATGTTGTTCATCGCTTGCGCGATGCCAAGAAAGTGCTCGAAAAACGTAGTGGCGATATCCTCGAACACTGGATTGTGTTGGGCCAGCTCGAGCGCAATCCGCATCAAGTTCAGGCTGTACATAGCCATCCAACTTGTGCCATCCGCCTGATCGATGTAGCCGCCTGTTGGAAGCGGAGCACTTCGGTCAAAAACGCCGATGTTATCCAGCCCCAGAAAGCCGCCTTGAAAGATGTTGCGGCCGCCGGCATCTTTTCGATTTACCCACCAGGCGAAGTTGAGCATCAGTTTGTGGAAGACCCGTTCGAGGAAAGCTAAATCTCCCGGATCATCCGGTCGTTCCTCGCGCCGCTGTTTCCGGTCTATTTGAAATACCCGCCAGGCGGCCCAGCCGTGGACCGGAGGATTCACATCGCCGAAATTCCATTCATAGGCAGGTAGCTGCCCGTTGGCGTGCATGTACCATTCACGTGTGATCAACACCAGCTGCTGTTTCGCAAAATCCGGATCTACCATGGCGAGTCCCACCGCGTGAAAGGCAAGATCCCACGCCGCATACCACGGGTATTCCCACTTGTCCGGCATCGAGATGACGTCCATGTTGTTCAGGTGGGTCCATTCTGAATTCCGCCCGTGCCGGCGACTTATAGGGGGCGCGGGCTGGCCTGGATCGCCCTCCAGCCATCGAGCTACGTCATAGTGAAAGAACTGCTTGCTCCAAATCATCCCCGCCAGCGCCTGGCGTTGAATATCGCGGCACTCGATATCGCTCAATCCGTTTTGGATCCCCGCATAAAATTCGTCGGCTTCCCGCCGGCGTAAGGCGACGACCTGATCGAAGCTCGCCAGAGGGTGTTTGCAGGCGGCTCGGCATAGACAGACTCGCAGAATGGTCTCGCCGCCTGCCGGAATGGATATCCGGTAGCAGGCCGCCGCCTTCGTGCCGGTATTTGCGGCAATCAAGCTGTCTAGTTGACCCTGGACAATGGCCGCATGAAATGCGTCTTTGTAGTGGCCGCTCCCACTTACGTATCCGTAAAGACGCTGGGTGTTAGTCTCATTCTCAGTAAACAGCAATTTCGGGGAGCCACTCGCGTAGAACCGGTACTCTCCGAGCGTTTCATGGCTGATGCCAACGGAGCCGTCCGCCATTGCCCGGAGTTCGGGCTTGGCACTGCCGCCATCCCAGGACCAGCTATTTCGGAACCAGATTTGAGGCAGGGCTACGATCTTTGCTTCCTCCGGAGCCCGATTGCAGATCGTGATCCGCATCATGATGTCTTCGGGTGTCGCTTTCGCGTACTCGACGAATACGTCGAAGTAACGGTTCTCGTCGAATGCATCGGTATCTATCAGTTCAAATTCGGGCTTGCTTCGGTCGCGCCGGCGATTTTCCTCGATGAGCCACGTATAAGGAAACGGGCGCTGCGGATATTTGTACAGCATCTTCAAATAGGAATGTGTGGGCGTCGCGTCCAGGTAGTAATAGACCTCTTTGACGTCTTCGCCGTGATTGCCTTCGCCATTCGTTAGCCCGAAGAGACGCTCTTTGAGGATGGGGTCGCGGCCGTTCCATAGCGCCAAAGCAACGCACAGCCGCTGCTCCTCATCGCAGATCCCCGCTATGCCGTCTTCGCCCCAGCGGTAGGCGCGGCTCCTTGCCTGATCGTGGCTGAAATAGTCCCATGCGGCCCCGTTCTTGCTATAGTCCTCGCGAACCGTTCCCCACTGGCGCTCGCTCAAATAGGGTCCCCAAAGACGCCATTCGGCCGCACCGCCCACCATTTCCTTAACGCGGCTCTTTTCGGCGCTGTGCGTCATCCCCGCGAGACCGTTTCTGCCGTGCTATCAGCAGCGGCATGAACGCTTGCCTGAAGGCGCTCCTTGAGGTGATCGCCGACTCGCAGCGCGTTCGCTATTACTGTCAGAGAGGGATTCACAGCCCCGGCAGAGACAAAGAAACTCGCGTCCACGACATACAAGTTGTCGAGATCGTGCGCCTTGCAGTTCTCGTCCAGCGCGGACGTTTTCGGATCGTGGCCGAAGCGCACCGTGCCGTTCTGGTGAGCTACGCCGGCCAGAGGAATTCTCTGCCCAACGTAAAGGTTTTGACAGAAAAGCCCTGGATGATAACCGGCATGCGTCCCCATCATGTTATGCAGCTTCGCAATCAGTCGCTTATGTGCTTCGTCGTTGTTCGGCTGGTAAGAAAGGACGATTGCTCCATCGCGATTCACTGTGACGCGGTTTTCCGGGTCCGGTAGATCCTCGGTGGTCAGCCAGAAATCCAGCGAGTGAGCTGCCATTTCGTTCAGAGTGAACCCTGGCGTAATCCGCGGAGCTCCGGCTCGTAGAGTCTCTCCGTCCAGTTTCCCGACAAACGAAATATGGCCCATCGGGTAGGGCCAGTCGCTCGTCGCGAAATAGAAATCATTCAGCGAAAGTGTTTTCTGGAAAATAGTGGGATTCGGCGTCTTTGAAATCGCCATTTGTACTGAGTTGACGTGGCCCATGTAATGCCGCCCAACTACATCCGAGCTGTTGGCCAGTCCGTCAGGATGTTTATCGCTCCAGGAGCGCAGCAGCAAGGCCGCAGAGTTGATAGCCCCGCACGAGAGCACCACGATGCCGGCCGAATACTCTTCCGTTGCTCCGTTTCGCTTGACGATCACCTTCGAGATTTCCCGGCCGGAAGGCGACGTTTCGAGCCGCTCAACAAATGCGTTCGTCAAGAGTGTCACGTTGGGGTGCTTTAAAGCTGGTTCGACCGCTAAGACTTCAGCATCCGATTTCGCATGGATCAGGCACGGAAAGCCGTCGCAGGTGTTGCAACGGATGCAGGGACTGGTGTGCCGGTTCTTCTCATCCAGCATCACCCCGAGCGGTGTGTGGAAAGGCTTTAGACCTTCATTGCCAAAATGATCGCTCAGCTCCTGGATACGCGGCTCGTGGCTGACAGCGGGAAACGGAAACGGCGAGCTGGCCGAAGGTTCCGTAGGATCCTCCCCTCGCTCGCCGTGCACATGATACAGGCGCTCGGCTTCCGTGTAGTACGGCTCCAGATCGTCGTATGCGATCGGCCACGCCGGGGAGATTCCGCCGTAATGCTTGATTTCGCCGAAATCTTCTCTGCGAAGCCGGAACAATGCCGCACCATAGAACTTTGTGTTTCCGCCCACGTAGTAGTTAGTGTGCGGATGAAGATCGTTGCCGTCGCGATCCTTCCAGTGCTCTGTTGTTTGATATTTTCCTTCTAAATTGACGAGCTTCGGATTCCAGTTGTCCTTTTCGCGCGGCACATAATCGCCGCGTTCCAGCAGCAAGATACGCTTGCCTGTCGGGGCCACGCGATAGGCCAGAGTGCCGCCGCCGGCGCCGCTGCCGATGATGATCACATCAAAGTTCCTGTCGTCGAGCATTAAACTCCTCTTTTCTCCAAACTTTTCGCTTTACGCTTCTAGCGTGCTCTTCTTTCGCATCAGTTACCCCGCTAAATCGAATAGCAGGACGGCCGCATTTTTCTTCAGGTTGTGTGCGCTGTCCACGCCCGTTCTTGTTGAAGTTGGACCGCTGCCATTTGAAGCAGCGCATAGATCCGGCTCTCTTCGATACCCAGGATCTGCACGCACGAAGTGATCGGATAGCCAAGCAGCATCCGCAAAACAAAGCAGATGCGCGGAGATCGCTCGATCTGGACGACGGGCCACAGCCCGGGCTGAAGCATAGTTCGAACCGATATGGCTCGAAGCGCTTTGGCCTGGCCGGTAGCGCCCGGTCCCGATAACGGCTTATCCGGTTCAACGCTTCGAATCACGACGGCTTTCTCCCAAACGGCGAGCGTATTCTCTTCAGGTGGTCGGAAAATGTCCAGATCTTCGATGCTCCCAATCAGTGCCGTCTCTGCGATGTGCGAGTCCGCCGAGAGCAGCAGAGCGGTTTGAAACAATCGGCTGCGGTTTTTCTGTAGGAAGTCTCTCCATTCCCGTTCATAGCCGGAAGATTGCACTTGTACTTTTACTCTGTTCCACGTCTTCATCGACTGCCACGTCAAACCTGACAGTCTCCGTGCTCAAGTTTTTCTCAGGTCCGGCCCTGGCCAAATCGTTTCCCGTCGAACAGGGATAATGCATAAAAGGCAAACATTCGGCCATGGTGCAGGATCTTGAAAACACTCGCGGTGAAGGGGAACTGATCCATCAGATCTGCGCCGGAAAGAAAGATCTCTTTCAGGCGCTGATTGAGCCCTATGAGCGCACCGTTTTTTCTATCGCCTACTCCGTCTTGAACAATGCCGCGGATGCTGAAGAAATCGCGCAAGAGGTGTTTCTGAAAGCGTTTAGGGGCTTGGCAAACTTCCGCGCTGAGGCCAAGTTCAGCACCTGGCTGATCCAGATCACTTTGAATGAAGCGCGCGGGCGTTTGCGCCGTAAGAGTCCGCATCTGTGCCAGACGCCCGACGAAGGCATCGCGAGCGAGGCTGGCGATTATGTGCCCAGGGATCTGGCCGATTGGCGCGAGATCCCCAGCGAAGCGCTGGCGCGTAAGGAACTGAAAGACACGATCGAGCGGACGCTTCAGTCTCTACAGCCAATCTATCGAGAGGTTTTGGTTCTTCGCGATCTGCAACATCTAAGCACTGCGGAAACTGCCGAGGCGTTAGGCATTTCAGATGAGTTAGTAAAGACACGGCTCCGGCGGGCCAGGTTACAGATGCGCGAAGCGCTCGCACCGGGTTACGATGGAAGATGGACGGCCGAATCTAAGGAGTATAAGAGCGTTCGACCGTGGTGATTCGGGCACGCTCAGTACGTCTATGAAAACCGCAGTCGTCGTAATCAGTTGCCTCGAGGTTTGGCGGGAAATCTCCAACTACATTGAGGGAGAGGTCGAACCCCAACTCAAGGCTCGGATGGAGCGCCACCTACAAAACTGCAAACATTGCACAGCGGTTCTCGAGGGCACGCAAAATACCGTTCGCTTATTGGCCGATGGTTACTGGTATCCGCTGCCCGCCGGATTCGGTGAACGCCTCTTTCAACGGCTTTCATCGGAGTATTGCGGAGACAACACCTAGCTCTCCTCGAATTGGTGACCGCCTGGCCCCGGCCGCATCTGCTGAATCAGTTCCGGCGTCTGATCAGCGTTATCTAGAAACAGGACGATTTGCCAGACGCGATTTGCGTTTCGCTTCCAAACTTCTACGTACCGGGTGCTCTTCACCTCGATTGACCCGTCCGCTTTCGACTGGCGCTTCAGGTGGTGCCATCCGTGTTCGACTGCGAGATCTCCGGAAACGGCGATGTCGATAATAACCGGGGTCAATTCAACCTCGTGCTCGCGAAACAATTTTTCTAATTTCATTCGCTGCATGGTCTTAGCGTCGATGTTCCAGAAGCTCGACTGCCCCTCGCTCATATCGGTGAAGCTATCGGCAAAAACCGCAAGAACTCGTTCTACGTCGCCGGCGTTGTAACCCTCGCGGAGTTCGGTTTTGGCCAGATTGATGGCATACTCATCGTCCAAAGCATAACCTCCTAAACATGCTGCATCCGCAAAAAAATATCACGATCTTGTCACCTTTTCCGATTTTCTGACTCTCACGCGAGTGGAACGGATGCCGGTACCGCAAACACGACTTTCCACTGAACGCGCCATGGCTTCACTCAGTACCATACGAATTTTGATTGTGGAAGATCACCCTGTGTTCCGGGAGGGTCTGAACATGATCATCGCTTCTCAATCGGACATGACGGTGGTGGCGCAAGCTGCGACATCTTTCGACGCGATTGCAGAATTTCGCCGGCACAAACCCGATATTACGCTTATGGATCAAAGGCTGCCGGGAGCAAATGGTACAGACGCTCTTATCACTATCCGCGGAGAGTTTCCACTCGCCCGTATCATCATGCTGACGACCTCCGACGGAGATTTGGTGATTCAGCGCGCCCTACGCGCTGGAGCCGCGGCTTACATTCTGAAGAGCACCCCAAAGAATGAACTGCTGAGGGCGATTCGTTCTGTTCATAGCGGGCAAAAGCACATTCCTGCGGAAATTGCAGGCCGGCTGGCAGAGTACCTGACCGAAGACGATCTCACGCCGCGCGAAATCGATGTTCTGCGTCTCATTCGCGACGGCCATCGCAACAAGGAAATAGCTCATCGCCTCTCCATCGCCGAGACCACGGTCAATTTCCATACCAGGAATCTAATGGACAAATTGAGAGCCAATGACAGAACGCACGCCGTTGCCATCGCGATAAATAGAGGATTGTTCGAGCTTTGATCCAGGCTTTCACCCAAAGCTCGATGCATAACCCTTTCAGCTTTCACCTGTAGAGAACTGCAGGAACATCTCTGCAGTATCTAACGGTGCCGAGACGTCCTGCCAGACGTAATTTGGGTACCGGCACAGGTGTGCTCGGTCCGTTGAACCATCTCCGAGACTATGAAAGCTTTACGCGCAGTCTCTTCACTTGCAGCGCTAATCTGCCTCTTTGCAGGCGGGGCGCGAGCACTCGACCCTTCAAGAGATATCTCGCAGTACGCGCATAGCGCGTGGCGAATACAGGACGGAGTATTTAGCGGGACGCCAACCGCAATCACGCAGACCAAGGATGGATATCTCTGGATCGGAACCGTCAACGGCCTGTTCCGTTTCGATGGAGTTCGGTTTAGTCGTTGGAGTCCCGATGGACAACAGCTGTTGTCTGCAAGCATCTATGCCCTTTTAGGAGCTCGGGACGGGAGCCTATGGATCGGTACCGGAGAGGGACTTTTTCAGTGGACTCACCAAAACTTTATTCACTATCCGGCCGCAATCGCGCGCATCAATTGCATTCTCGAAGACCGAAAAGGGAAAATCTGGATCGCTCGCTCGAGAATTCGCGACTGGTCCGGCGCCATTTGTCAGGCTGCAAGCGGGCGCCTCAAATGCTACGGTAAAGCGGACGGCATCCCTACACCTTATGCCGTTGCAATAGCGGAAGATGCCGCGGGAAATCTCTGGATTGCCGGCTCCAGCGTGCTTGTGCGTTGGCGCCCAGGTTCATCTGAAACATACCTGGTAAACGGCCTTCAGCGCTCCGAAGGATTAGCTGGCATCGAAGGGATCGCAGCTGCTTCCGATAATTCTCTTTGGGTCGGCCTGGAACGAGCAGGCCCTGGGCTCGGATTGCAACGGCTGACCGAAGGTGTATGGAAGCCATTCATCGCACCGGCTTTGGACGGCACCACGCTTGAAGTCACAACATTGTTTTCAGACCGCGACAATGCACTCTGGGTTGGAACTCAAAGCCAAGGGATCTATCGCATCCAGAGCGGCAAGATCGATCGGTTTGAAAGTGCAGACGGCCTGTCGAGTGACAGTATCTTCGATTTTTACCAGGATCATGAGGGGGATATATGGGTCGCAACTTCTAAAGGAATTGACAGCTTTCGCAATCTATCGGTTGCCAGTTTTTCAAAACGAGAGGGCTTATATTCTGATGAAGTTAGCTCTGTGCTCGCTTCCCGGGACGGTACGATCTGGATCGGTACCGCCGGCGCCCTCGATTCCATTCGCTCGGGAAAAGTATCTTCCATCCGGGCACAGAATGGCTTGCCGGGCCGAAGAGTGACGTCATTGCTCGAAGATCATACCGGCCTCCTCTGGGTTGGCGTGGACAAGGGGCTCTTCGTTTGTCGACAGGGTCGTTTTGACGCCATTCTCAAGGCGAATGGTCAACCGACGGGCATCTTAACCGGAATCATCGAGGATACAAATGGAGATATTTGGGCCAAGAGTTCGTCAATACCCGAGTCGTTGATCCGACTGCATCAACGCAAAGTAGTTCAAGAGTTCGCAACCCCACCATTGGCTCGATCATTCGCTATAGCAGCCGATCCAGGCGGAGGTATCTGGCTAATCCCTCCTGGTGGAAAAGTATTGGCTCGGTTCCGCGATGGCCATCTTCAACTTGTGTCGGAGATAGAACGCGAAAAAACTGGCGTAATCGACCAAGTTCTTATCGGTTATGACGGATTCATTTGGGGGGCAGCGAGGAAAGCGCTCGTTGGCTGGAAAAAAGGAATTCTGCAGACCCTTACGATACGCAACGGGCTTCCCTGCGATGGCGTCTATTCACTGGTTTCAGACCGTCAGCATGCTCTTTGGCTTTATACGCCTTGCGGTCTCATCAGAGTCACGCAGGTGGATCTAGAAAAGTGGTGGAAAGACCCCGATATCAAAGTAAGCGTCCGGGTTTTCGGATCGTCCGAGGGGGTGCAAGCGGCCCAGGCTACATTTGAACCGGCCGCGGCACGGTCCGCCGATGGAAGACTGTGGTTCGTCAACGACAGTGTTTTGCAGATGATAGACCCGAGCAATTTGGAAGATAATCCGCTACCACCGCCCGTCCATGTAGAGCAACTTACTGCAGATGGAAAGAATTATCCATCGAGCGGCACAATCCATCTTCCACCACTCACGCGCGATATCGAGATCAACTATACTGCGCTGAGTTTTGTCATGCCGCAGCAGGTTCGATTCCGCTACCAACTCCAAGGACGCGATGCGGTTTGGCAGGAAGCCGGTGGCCGTCGCTCGGCCTTTTACATGAATCTCAGCCCGGCGCACTATAAGTTCCATGTTATTGCGTGCAACAACGATGGAGTCTGGAACGAACGAGGGGCGTGGCTGGATTTTACAATTCCGCCGGCTTGGTATCAGACTGCTTGGTTCAAGGCCGGTTATATTCTTGTCGCTTTCGCATTGTGCTATCTGTTCTATCGGCTCAGAATGCAGCAAGTATCCGCTTCCTTACGACTTCGCTTTGACGAACGGCTGGAAGAGCGGACTCGCCTTGCTCGCGACTTGCATGACACGCTTATTCAGACCATTCAGGGTGGCAAGCTGGTCGCGGATCAAGCACGGGAAGGACCTTCCGATCTGGCGCGGCTACAGAACACGGTCGACCTACTCTCGGAGTGGCTTGCGCGAGCAATCATCGAGGGACGAGCCGCCCTGGCAACTCTCAGAACTTCGACTACAGAGGGCAATGATCTCGCCGAGGCGTTGCGCCGCGCCGGCGACGATTGCCGGAGAAACAACTCGATTAAAGTTTGGCTGTCCTCGCGCGGCGAAAGCAAGGAGATGCATCCGATCGCTCGGGACGAAGTCTATCGCATCGGATATGAAGCTATCCAGAATGCATGCGTGCATTCCGGCGGAACTCAAATAGCAGTCGAGCTCGACTACAGCCAGGATCTACGTTTGCTTGTTCGCGACAACGGACGTGGCATGGAGGAGCAGATCGTAAGATTTGGAAAAGCCGGCCATTTCGGGTTGCAAGGCATGCGCGAGAGAGCGCTCCGAATCGGCGGGAAATTGACGCTTGTTAGTTCCCAACAAGGCACGGAGATCTCTCTCATTGTGCCCGGAAACGCGATTTTCAAAGCGCCTTTGAAACGAAAGACGCACTGACTTTCTCCTGCAGAAGAAGACAGGGCCTGGGCCGTCAATTATGAGGGCGTACCCGGGGGAATCCACCGCCAGAATAACTCTTAGGTGAACCCGGTGAACGACAAGTCAAGCCAACATAGAGTAACGCGACGCACTGCGCTAGGAATTGGCGCAGGGTTGATGCTTCCGCTTGCGGGACCGTGCGGTGCGACTGGGACTAATCGAGCGCCACGCGACTACGAGCTGTTTGTGTTTAGGGCGCCGAAAACGGATCAGCTGGTCATCGCCGTAACCTTCATGCGGGACAGCGGCGGCCTCATGCGCCGGAGGGAACCCGAATTTGAAGTGCGCCTCCATACGAATAGAGAGAGCTGGGCAATATCGGGACCGCGGCCGCAAAGTGGCGCGATTTCACAATCTCTCAATGGCCGCACCTTTGCGGGGCGGATATTCGGGCGCGATGCAAGCGCCCCATCAGAGTACAGCGCGGTCGTGCTTGAGGCTTCTCTCGACGTCCTGCGTAAAGGAGAAGCCACGCAAGTGTGGGCAGAGATCTTAGGTGAAGATGGATCGCGTTTCAGAGTCGGCCATCCCCTCACCGTTGAGATTCTGGCTCGCGACCCAATTTTGTCAAAGATGTATCACGCCGCTTCACCGGATCAGGATCGTGTTCTTTTTGCCGACGTCTTCGCCGAACGCCTGGCGGCAATGGCCGCTGCTGGGGGCAGCACCGCCGATCCAAATGCTCATGGACGCCGCTTAGCAGCTCTCTTGTTGCCGGACGTAATATCGTATCGACCGGAGCTCCCGGCCGGCTTTACTTTTGCGGGCCGGAATGGGCGTCATCCGGTCGATGATACGGCCGCGATTGTCAGGACGGTTCTGAAGGGTGCAGTTACTCAGCCAGTGGCCGCGATGCCGTTCCGGCTGTGCGAGGAGTTTCCGTATTTCTTGCCACCCAGCCATTTCGGCGTAGTCAGCTCACTGCATCGCAAGTTTTGAGAGGTTTTGTATATGTCCCACCATTTCGACACTCCTACGGCCCAGGAAGACCCGCGCATCAACGTTTGCGACTTCTACCTGTTTTGCGGCCGTCCCGGTACGACCGTAATGGCCCTGACCGTGAATCCAAACGCCGGCATTTCTGCCCCGGATACCTTTCGCGACGAGGGGCTTTACGCTTTCCGTTTCGATCTCAATGGAGATGCCCGGGAGGAAGTAACATTCAAAGTTCAGTTCGGTGATGTGACTCACGCAGACGGCGATGAGCACAAACACGTACAGAGCTTCAAAGTGAAGCGGGCGGCAGGAAAGGCTGCTCTGCGAGGCGACGAAGGCGAAATTATTGTCGAAGGTCAAACCGGTCAGATCGCAAAAAACGAAAAAGGCGCCACGGCTTATGCTGGTTTGGCACCCGACCTGTTTGCAGGCGACGGTGTAGCGATTATTCGCTTCATAAAAACTTTGTGGGCTGAGAACCGCTTCGATCCAGCCGCCTTCGGCAATCGCAAGAACATTTTCGCCAACCAGAATGTCACCGCGATCGTTCTTGAGGTTCCCACGGCATCGATCGGTCATGGTTTGGTACACAGCTGGGCGACTGCTTCACTTCATGGACACGCGCCGGAAGTTCAAGTTTCGCGATGGGGTCTGCCGCTGATCACGCACATGTTCCTCTCGGATCCGTCCATCAAAAACCTGAGAGAGGATTACAACCGGGCCGTGCCATCGGAGGACGCCGAGCGTTTCGCTCCGCACATCGGCAAGTTCGCTGAAAAAATGACGGCGCTCGCCGGCTCTGCCGCCAATCCTGCCGATTATGGAAAGCAGCTGACCGCGCGGCTTTGCCCAACGAACCTGCCGTATGAACTGGATTCAGCGGCCGCCTTTGATTTCGCGGGTTTCAACGGTCGGAGACTCGCAGACGACGTCATGGACGTGATGTTGTCGCTCGCCACCAATACTGCTCTCGGCGACGGCGTAGCCCCGGACAAGAACCGAACGCGCGGCGAGTTCCCTTACTTTGGCGAACCCTATTCGAAAGCCGAACAGGTCGGCGTGCACCCGGACCCAAGGCTTCCCAAAAAGTAAGGGTGAATTTCCGCCATGAAACTCGTGTATGCCGTCTTAGCTGGCGCACTCGCGTTCGCATCCGGGGCTGTTTCGCCGCCTGAGCCGGTGACTGCTCGCGCGCACTTTAACCAGGACGGAAGCGTTAGTCTGCCGGTCGGATATCGCCAGTGGTCGCACGTCGGAACCAGTTTGAAGACGAGCGGAATCAATGTTCTGGATCTGTCGCCCATCCAGACCCCGGAACTGCTGCACGCCTACGTCGAGCCATCTGCCATGGCTAGTTTCGGAACCACCGCGAAATGGCCGGATGGCACCCAAATTGTCAAAGAATACAGCACCATCCGCACGGGTGAAGGCTGCGATCCTCAAACGCACCTTTGCGAGACCTCATTTGGCAAAGGCATTTATGAGGCGCGATATGACGGCCTCGCTCTGATGGTGAAAGATTCGAAGCGCTTCCCTGACGCACCAGGTCACTGGGGTTACTTCACTTTTGGTCACAAGTCGCCGCCCTATGACAGCACTGCTCGCCTTCTTCCAATGAACCGCTGCGAATTCTGTCACCAAAAACTCGCTTCCGACACCGACTATGTTGTGTCCCGTTCGCACATCGGTCTCGCAGCCAAGGTTCCCGAGTAGGACTTAGCAGCTACTTACCAATGATCACGAACACGTTCCAGCAAGTGTGGCCCATTCAGCGCGTGCGCAGGCCTCCTGGCGCGCTCGCGTTTGCTCGGCGTTGCTGACCGCTGCCCGATAGTTCTGTGCCGCTTGCGTGCTTTCCAGTCTCTCTGTGATTTTGGAGCGTGCCCTCTGCGCCCATCTGGACTCTCCCAGCGCACGGCGTACACGTTTTCTCTGCCATGACACAGGTCACGAAGAAGAGGCAGTTTCTCGGCGATCGTCAGGGTCGAGCCAGGAGACTTTATGCAGGGACGACCGGAATCAATTCAGTAGGCAACGACTATACCCGCTTCTCACTCGCTACGAGCGTCAGTTGGAAGGAGAAGGGCAGCCCCGAGTACAAGACGCGCCCAGAATGGCATCGCGTCATGCTGGAGCAAACTGGCGGAATGGGCCGGCGTGCTGCAAAAGGGCGCTTACGTGGAAGTTGAAGGTGAACTGCGCTATCGCGAATACACGCCGGTGGAATCCGACCGTACTGTTCGGGTGGCGGAAATTCATGCCAATTCCATCCTGGCACTAGACCGCTTGGACAAGCAGCCCAATTCCACAGCCCAATCAGAGTCAGCGGAGGAGCCGGTCGACTGACCAATTGGCCGGGCATTGCACCCAATGCCCGGCTTTATTTTGCGAACAGTGGAGTCAGCGCTCCATGCCCTTCGCAGCAGCGCGATACCCGGAGCGCATGACTGCGTGTACCCATTCGATGTATGAGATCAATGAGTTGCACTGGACCCAAATGCGGCTGACACAATCGCTGCAGCGTGTTACAGCTGATTTGTGATCGATATAATTGGCGCGATTCTCGCCGCCTTCGCGGTGTTCTTTCGTAACGCTTCGAGAATGGGTGCGCCATTACCCTGGCGGCCATCCACATCGGTCCTTGGGGCCTGGTATTCCAGACCAAGTTGAGCGCGTTGAAGGCCGGCAACGACCATAACCGATATCCCGGAACAGACGGGTCATGGCGAATTCAAAATGCGGCGGTCTGCGTCACAAGTACCGGTGGGTTTAATACCGCCTGACTTAGTCACAAATGCGAGCGCCGCCGCCAATTTCAGTACTCTATGGAATTTTTGCACAACACAGGCGGACAGAAGCGAGTGGCCGCCAATGTCACTCTCCAGATTCGGATATGGTGTGCGGCTGCTTAGACCCACGGGGGTAAAGCAATTTGCGCGCGCAACACGTCTGTTTTCGAGCCAGTCGCTCGACATCCGATATACCACCTTCACCTTTGAAACCGATCTTTGCCCGGTGGACGCAATGATGACAATAGCTAACCGATTCCCGTCATCCTGTTTAGTACGGATGAAACCGGTCATTATTGAGAGCCACTACGCAGCCGGATCGCGCCCTCGCTCTACCTCAGCCATAATGTCCTGAATAGTTGCACCACCGAGCCAGCTATGCCGGTCTCGGGCATAGTCTCCGGTGCCCGCGCGGTTCAGGCGGAGGAATCGAGCCAACCCGTCCACTCCCAATTCTCGTTGAAGGATCGCAAAGGCGTGTCGGTCAAAATCCTGATCAGTCATCTTATCGATGGAAATCATGATCGCACCTCCTGGTACCAGGATATCGGGTTCTCGACTCGGATGTGAAGCGCTTCGATATGTCGCCTTGCGCGGCGCAGCAAGACATCATCAGTAGTGAGGAATACATCGGCACCAGCCCCCTCAGCGCTGGCCAGATGCAGTGCATCGAAGGCGGTGAAGCCGAGTTCTTCGATCTGTTGTGCACGGTTTGAATCAGCCATTTCCGGGACAAAGACTTCACTTGCAAATGAGAGCAAGGCCTCAGCCTCACGGCGTCGGTCGGAATCAGGATTGCGGCTGATCTCGATATTGAGGACCGTGCTGCTCACCCAGTCAGCACGACCTTCCCGCATCATTCTCATGATCCGTTCAACGGCCTCCGCTTCGGCACGCACGCGTGCTTGGCTCTGATCATCAGTAAGCCGGCTGAGGCAGCACGCATCCAGATAAACTCTCAATTTTGCTCCTGTTTCCGATCTCTACTGACCGCAAAAGTTCCGGGGAATCCTGGCATAATCGAGTCAAAATCGGTCGTTTCAATAAGTTCAGTTTCAGTCAACAATGCGGATCGTGTTCCAACATCCGAGAACGGTGCCAGCGGGCTTGCGCACACCTTCTCGTCCGGTCGCGTTTCTCTTCCGGGCTGATTGTCGCCCAATAATTTCTGGAGACTTGTCCCATGGTTCGCCGAAATACCTCCGATTGGCCAGCGCTCTTGATGTTTCTGTTCAGCGCTGAGTTCCGCACCTGTGCCTCCCGAAGCAAGGCATCCAAACCTCTGCTTAGCGCCTCGTATCGCGGCAGATTGCATTCTTTTGCTATTCGGTTCAGCTTCTTGTAGAAAGAATCGGTTGCCTCCAGCCACACAGGCCGGCGCATATCATCGAAAGCTTCGCCGGGGCGCCGTTCCTGTCCCGATACAGTGTTGTCTGAAGCACTGGCGAGGACCGTCCTCATAGGCGCTCGCCTTTTGAATCAAGCACTGCGTAGCCACGCTGGACAACCAGGCACATTCCGTCCGAGCTGATCCGTGCGGGACACTCTGGCCATAGAAGGCGGATCGAATCCAACCATTGCTCGAGCTTCTCGCGGAATCGTCGTGGCCGCGCGTACTCCGTAGACCCGATCTGATTCGCCAATCCGTAAGGGCCGAACAGAGGAATGTCTTCCATTCCCTTCGCCATGAAGCATCGATACGACAGCCACATGAACAAGTCCAACACGGCGGGAGCCGCAGCGAGCACGTTCACCGCTTCCAGGTCTGCCGGAATCGGATGAGCAACCACCTCCCGGTAGAATTCATCACTGAGGACGATCACGTTCTCGAACTGGTCAGAGACTGGGTATTGCGCCGGATCGCGGCTGTACCAGATCTGAGCCTCGTTGAAAAAGCTGAACCGGGAACGCTGCACCACTCTCGCCGTTCCGGAGGATACATCTGTGCCGAAGAAAATAGTGGCACCGAAGATCCGCTCGAAGGCTGCGACCAAGCGACGGTACTCCTTGCCACCCTTGTGCATGCCGAACGTCTCCAGCATTTCAGCTGCAGTTCGGAACCGTATCGTCTGACTCTGTTGCCGGACGGCCAACGTGGCTAAGTAGATGGGAACGATACGATCCTGCCCAAATGGGAGGCCATAGTTGGGATGAGCCGCAATCTGTAGGACGAAGTTGCCGTTTCTGCGCTCATGCATCATCTCGCCCTTACGTGGCTTGCGCACTGGCAACCCACAGAGCACAAAAGGTCTCGAACTGAATCCCACGTTCTGCTTCCCTTCCTCGCGCTTCATGCGGACCATGCAACTGTCTTCGGCTTGGCGCAGCTTCTGTTTTGAAACCACTAGCTCTGGCACCATTCGCTTAAAACTGGCGCCGGCGGACTCCATACCGCAGGTCCCACCTGTGTCGTGCCCGAACACACGTCGGGCGTTTGCGTTTTGCAACCCTCACCTCGCGTCAGCGCCGAACCGTGTTCAGTGCGCGTTGGGCGAGCGTTTTGGAAGTGATTCCTTGCTGTTTTCGAGAGCTCAAAACATCCCCGGCTACAGGAATGCGATTAATGCGTTAAGCCGGGCTTCGCAGCAAACTGAGGAAACTCCATGAATCTCTATGCACTGGGTTGACCGCCATGAACGCCGTTGTCCTTTATTTACAATCGACGATCGTTTTCCCAAGCTGGACGTCGCGGGTTCGATCCCCGTCTCCCGCTCCATAGAATCAATAACTTGGGAAGAACCGAAAAACACTCGTTACTCCGTTTACTCCGTTTTCTTTCCAACCCTTGCCTGAATCGCGGGTTTCATTACTGAATCACCTCAGATTCGAGGCGCTTCACTGCTTCACTTTTCTGCTCAAGATCGCTGTGGGAGTACACCTCCATGCTGACTCCCAGTCCGTGGCCCCGCTGATCAGCGAAGACCTTGTCGTCGATCTTGGCTTTCCGAGACAAACTCGCGTTTGTTCGGCGAAGAACCTGGAATGTCGCCCACTCGAGTCCGATGGTCTCCAGCTTCGGCCGCATTTGCCGACTCCAGAGATTATCTCGGCTGAGTGGAGTATTTCGCTCCGTCGGAAACAGATACCCATCCGGCGTTGTTTTCAGCAGCATGGTTCTCCAAATTGCGATCTCCATGCTCGTGCCGGTTGAGAGAGCGACCTTCCTGGCCGTCCGTTTGCCTTTGCGGCCTTTGGGCGTATCGAGCTTCCCCTTGTACACGCGTTGTTCAATCGCGAGGTGGTCATCAAAAACATTGCACAGTCGCAGGGCCAGAATCTCGCCTGGCCGCAAGCCTTCGAACACCGCCAGGCGGAATATCAACCGCTCCCGAGTCTCAAAAACTGTTAAAACCTGGCGGACTTGGACGGGAGTTAGTACCCGTTTTTCTCCCTCCGGCTTGCAAGGTGGAGTGAAGAGAGCGGTTGCGGGATTAAACGGCACTATGCCGTCGCTGACCGCCATTTTGAAAACCGAGTTGAGGTTCCATCTCAAGTGGTCGACCGTGCTGCGAGATGCCTTGAGCGCCTTCTGATCCAGAAAGGCTTGCATCTGGTCACGGGTGATTTGTTGAAGAAGACGATCTCCCAATGCCGGCAGAAGATGGTACGTCATTCGCGGCTCAGTTGTCACACGAGTGGACTCCTTCCATTTGCGGCGAACTACCGGGAGGAAGACTTCCTCCAGATAAACGCCGAACGTGTATACGGGCGTTTGCGATTGCCCGGCACCTTCGTTGAACGGCTTGAGAATCACCGCCAACCGGGCCTCGGCTTCGCTCTTTGGCATACTCGCGCAGCGGCCAAGAACTTTTGACTTCTTCTTACCTTGTTCCCACCATTGCGCTACCCAGACTTTCTGGCGACCGTGCTTGCGCGGACGGACGCTTCCTTTTTGAAATCGCTTGCGACGCATTAAGAATTCCCTTTCTTGCGTCCAAGGCGATGCATTCTGACATGCGCTCATCTTACCGAGCCTTATTTGCTTCCAGCCACTGCTGGAGCCATTCGCGTCGAATGACCTTGCGGCGTCCCAAGGGCATGTGCGTCAAGCGAGGCAGGCCTTTTATCTTCCCAAGCAAGGCATTTGCCACGTGAGCTTTCGAACAGCGAAGCTCTTTGGCCACTTCGTTGATCGTCAGGATGTCCGATAAATTCTCTATGTTCTCCTCTCATTCCGTAAGCCGCAGCAAGAACGGTTCGTGACTTACAAATGGCACGGAGATACAAAGATTAGTTCGGCATTTTAGGGGCGCTGCGGAAATTGAGAACCGGAGCCGCGTTTGCCGTCCGGCATTCTGGGGGCGCTTGAATTTCACAGACGCCTGTGGAACGGCGACGGTTAGTTCGTTATTCCGTATTCCTGGTTATTCCGAGTCGGTTCTAAGATTTGCGGGGAACCGGCTGAAAACGCCGCTCACTGGATTTCCACACACGGAATAATCGGACGGCGCGGGCCAGTTTGCCGGCCGTCGAGGCCGGGTCGGTGCTGTCGGACGATGCGGAATAATCATCTGAGCCACTCGGCATAACCCAACATCATCGGACTTCTTGTGCTTCGATAGGTCTCGCCGTGTCGATGATCGCTGATGGGGCGGCCCAGCCGCGCTACACCAATCGCGGCATTGTCGGGCCGAAGAGCCGTATGTCGAATCGGAACGGCACCGGTTCGGCAAAAGCGATTCGCTGGAAGTCCGGATGGGCAGGATTCAGGACGTAGTTCCGTTCGCCGAGAACGACGGACGGTACGGACAGAATCACCGACCGCTGCTGTGCGACCCACTCGTCACCCATTCGCCTGGTGGTCTCCTGGTCCCGAGGATCGAGGGTGGACCAGTTTGCTGGTAATTGGCTCTCATCCAGGACCTCCACAGCGACATAGTCGGGAATGCCGGCGGTACCGAGAACATATCGGTCAGGAAGCGAAGCAGACAGGTGCACCAGAATCTCAAGCACGGCCAGCGCTCGGTTCTCGCTCATGTAGAGGGCCCGAGTTCCTTTTGAGTTCCAGCGGCCGCCAACGCGGCGCGCACCCTCGCCGTCGTAAGCCGGATAATTTGCTCGACACAGGCGGAACGCCTGCATCAGCCGAGGACGCCGTGCTCGATGCGGGTCAGGACCTCGTCCGCCTGGCCAAAACCTTCTTCGGTATTGGCGGCCTCGATCGGGCTTCTGCCTTGCAGGGATGGATTCGGTGTTTCCAGCCACGCCAGCGCCTTCTCACGGTTCGCGAACACTTCACCGGCACGCACCGACAATGAGATAAAACGTGCCGGCGGCCGTACTTCGCTGAGCTCCGTGTTGGTTGGTGTCGTCGCCACGATCTGACCTCACCTTCACTATACGCTCGGATGGCCCCCACAGCCACCCGGCGAACACGGGGAAAGCCGTGCCGCCGGGTGTCGAAGCTCAGAGCTTCGAAAGGAACTGCAGTAAAGAATCACCCGCCTTGAAGCGGCTGACGGTGCCCGTCGCCGGAGTCAGCTTTTCCAATGCGCGTTGTTTCATCTCGAGATCCGCTTCGATGTAACCATGAGTGGTCTCGATACTCTCATGGCCCAGTTAAGGAAACTCGCCTCTGCGAGCTGGTGTTGGGCAAATAAGAAACGGTTGCCATGTCAGGCTCCCTTCACCATCACGGCAGCAGCCGGTTGAATTTTCAAGTAATCGCCTTCCGGCGTGATGCGGGCGGAGCAGTTCGGCCAGAGTGCGTGGATCGAGTCTAGCCACTGCTGCAGCTTCACCCGAAAACGGCGAGCGCGGGAATACTCGACGCAGCCAAGCTGCTGAGCTAATCCATACGGACCAAATATAGGAATGCGTTCCTCACCTTTGGCAAGGTAGCAGCGGTACGAGAGCCACATGAATAGGTCGAGGACGGCGGGCGCACCCGCGAGTACACGAACTGCCTCCAAATCCGCCGGGATCGGGTGCGAGGATACTTCAGCGTAGAATTCATCACTGAGCACGACGGCATTTTCAAAGTCTTCAGAGAGAGCATTTTGCTCCGCGTTGCGGTTGTACCAAATGCGCGCTTCACGCAGAAAATTGAAGCGCGACCGTCGAATTAGCTTCGCCGATCCCTTCACCCGGTCGGAACCGAAGAAAATCGTCGCACCGAACACGCGCTCGAAGGCCCAACCAGTCTCCGGTATTCCTTCCCGCCTTTGCTCATGCCGAAGGTGTCCAGCATTTCGGCACCTGAGCGGAAGCGAACTGTCTGGCTTTTCTGCTGGATGGCAAGTGTGGCCAAATAAATCGGTACAAGCCGGTCCTGGCCGTACGGCAGCCCGAACTCCGGATGCCCGGTGATCTGCAGTACAAAAACACCATTCCTGCGCTCAAACAAGAGCTGGCTCTTCGGTGGTTGCCGCACCGGCAGACCGCACATCACGAACGGCCTCGAGCTGAAGGCCAGAATCTGGCTCCCTTCTTCGCGTTTGGTCAGGACCAGCGAAATTCCTTCCGCTTGCCGGAGCTTTTGTTTTGAAACGACCAGTTCCGGCACCATCCGCTTCAGCACCGTGCCGACCGGCTCCATTGAAGTTTGCCGGACGATGTTTACGGAAGACACACGTCGAGCGTCGTTGTTTTCCAACCCTCACCTCGCGTCAGCGCCGAACCAAATTCGACGCACGTTCGGCAAGAAAATCTATGAATGGCTGAGTTGAATTTCGGGAGCTACAACACGAACGGCCCGGATTAGTTCGATTAGTTCGTTAAGCCGGGTTTTCCAACCAAACCTGTGATGTCCATGGGTACAAATGATCAGGATGGTCGACCATGGGCGCATAAGTTCTTTATTTGCAAACGAGATCAACATTCCCAAGCTGGACGTCGCGGGTTCGATCCCCGTCTCCCGCTCCATGTTTACAATCATTTAGCCGTCTTTGGCGTTGCACTCGAAAGTCCTTAATGGAGTAACGAGCAGAACGAACACATTGAATTAGCCTGAAACTGGGCATTTCTTCAGGATTCGGAGCTGGCATTCATCTGCGAACTGCGTAAGCCGAATCAAGTCCGAGGCGAACACAACACTGTTTTCAATGAACAAAACATCTAGGCAGCGCATGGGTAGGGGTCGTCCAATTTAACAGTAATGCAGGAAAGTCCATTAGCCCGTACTGGGCTTGCGCACAGCGATAGACGAGGCGGGATCGTCTTCTTACCGGGTCTAATTGGCTTCGCTGTTATCCTGCACGGAAACGTTGAGCAGGTTTTGTAAACACATCGCCGTATTTCGCGATCTATGCAGGGCGACCATCAAGGAACCCAAGGACACCACCGTTGCGACGAGCAATTCCGAGGGAGCAGGCGAGAAGCTCTCCCACTCCTGCATCAGCGGCAGAAAGACCTTTTGCATCACCTCTTCTGGTCCTCTGCCAGTGATGTGAAAGTCCATGACGGTAATCCATTCGATGTCCGGGGCCATCACACTCGTCCTAGCGCTAACATCGCCTGCCGTTATAGCTTCGTACAAGTTGCGTACCGCATCGATGGGATCGGTCACTGAAGTCTCCTTATTCCTGAGCCCTGACGCAGGGCTGTTTATTGGTTTTGCCGGTTGTTCTACTGCAGACGCTCACCTGGAAAGTCGGGAGCGTAAAGATACTGCCGCAGTCGCGTAATCTTTCCTCCCCTTAACGTCCAGACATGAGCGAAAGACGAGTCTGTTCGTTCGCCCGTGGGGTCATGAATATGGTCAGGCTGCCGAGCCAGACGACCTTCTCGCCCTCCGCTCTGAACTCAGTAGGAGAGGGCGAAAAGGTGGACCCTTCCTCAATGAATGGAAGGAGGACATATTGAATGATTTGTTTAGGTCCGCGGCCCTTCAGCTCGAATGACCAACAGTTGCCGTAGCGTTCCGCTAATGTTTGCGCGATGAACGCGGAGAGCAACTCAAAGTCCTTCCTATCTGGCTGCGCCCATGGGTGAACATCAACCCAATCGGCCTCGTCCGATATCAGGCCGGCGGCTACATTGACATCGCCAGCGCCGATTGCGGAATAGAGGCTCCGAACCGTCTCGATTTGTCTTCTCATAGGCATTCTCCTGAATGGGTCATTTTGCTAACCATCGAGAACCTCACTCGAAATACGGATCGATCGGAGCTTGGAAGGCGTGATCGCGTAAGGGTATGTAACTCCTGCAATTGCTCCTCCGAGTCCCCCGATTTTTCGCCTCTCTTCAAACGGGTAATCATCAAGCTTTAGGAACGTTGCTGATCCTCTCGGAGCGGCCTTGCGCATGGTGTTTCCGGAATTGATGGGCTAGAGTTCGAACAAGTTGACATCAAGCGCCTGAAGTACTGAGCAACTCTAACGCAAGAACGATCCGCTGTCTCCCTTCAGCAAGCTTTGCGCCGAGGTGTTTGGCAAGACGCTCGCGCGCAGGCCATAGAAAGGCTCGGCGGTTGAGTGACTCGCACCACTGTTGAAGCGTGAGGTGCGTCAGGCATTTGGAAAGCCCAACCGAGTTAATAGGAGCCTGATCATTAATCAGGAACTCCCCATGCGTTGGATGCTTCAAAGGAACCGCCGTCGGACGCTGCTGTCCCCCGATAAGCAGGCGTTCCTCCCGTGCACATCACATAGGTCAAGCAGCGCGGTTGTACTAAGCAGCCCATACCGCAAGATCTGTTCCATGTCTCGTGCCAGCGAGAGATGGAACAAGGTCAGATATGAGCTTTCAAACTCCTCCCGGCTGATCGGCACGACTATTCAACCTGCCGTGTATGCTGCTTGGCTTGAAAGAGCGCCTTGATGGAGCACGACTCGCTGCGCAGTCGGGTCGGTTTGATCCGATAAGCTATTCCGTCAAAGCGCTTCGACGAGCATGAATGTCGTGTCGTCGTGCGTAAGGTTGCCCTCCGCGTGCCCAACAAGAGCAGCGAGCAGGCGATCCCGGGCCACCGTAATGTTGACATTGGCATCCGCTTTAAGGACCTCGCGTAATCGCTCCTCTCCAAACTCCTCCTCCTGCGGAGACGGGCACTCGGTGACACCGTCCGTGTAGAAGACAAGGCGATCGCCGCGACTTAGATGAATGACTCCTTCGTCGTAAACCATGGCTTCTAGCACGCCCAAGGGCAAATTCGCCCGTTCCGTTGCCGACACCAAAGAAAGTGGCGCCCACGTGCTTAGATCGAGGGCCTTGAAGAGCCCGGGGGAGTGGCCGGCGCTGCAGAAACGAAGCGTGAAATCCGCTGAGGAGAAGGTTGCCAAAACAGCGGTAGTAATAGCCTTCACGCCCTGCTTATGCAGGAGAAGATTGAGCGACGCAAACACGGATCGCCCTTCCGGATTGTCGATGTTTTCGCGCAGAATATCGTAAATCCATCGGCTTAGCTGCGTCACTTCTATTCCATGGCCCTGCAGATCCGCCAAGAGAATACGGGTGAGGACATCGTGATTGCAGACCGAGAAGTAGTAGATGTCTCCGCCCGCCACGCCATCCGACGAGCGGCTATAGATGCTGACTTCGATGCCGTTCGTGCAAAGGTCCGCACCAATGTTCTCGACTCCTCCCCAAATCTCCGCACACTCGATTCTATAGGCCTTATTTACATGCGCCATTGCTAAGTTACCTGATTCATCGCTTTGGAGCACGGCTCTAAAACGGCTCAAGAGCCGCTTTTGCGACAACCTGATGCGATGCATCGATCAGCAAGACCGGTCTGTCGCTGCCCGGATCAAGGCCAGTTGGTATCGTCAGCTTTTCATTGCCCGAGACTGTAACGGAACCGAGATTTGTCCCGCCCGATGTTGAGCCAGCATCGGCTGCGAGCGCTACGGTGAAGGAGGGCCCTGCCTTACTCTCTAAATTGGAGATTTGGAGTTGTAGGCTGCTGCCCTGCCTAAAGATGTTCACCCTGCCGTGCGTCGCGGCCGCACCTCCGACCGCATGCAACTCCCCAGTGAACACAGGCTGTAGCGCAGCGATTCCACTGGGCGCCGCATCATTTACACGCTTGTTAACAAACAACAGCTCCGGACGAAATACCCACCACAAACAAGCAAGCACCACCAGTGCTGAACAAATAATCAGGGTGCGGTGCTTGTGCCAAATCGAGAGCCGGTTTGCGCTGCTCATACCAATCTCTTTCCCTTGCTGCGCTCATTTCTCCAAAGGAGCGGTTCCGAAGTTTGCGTTGAAATGCTCGCAGTAGATGGACACTGCCTTAAACTTGGACAGATCCGTTCCAGACGGTACCGCGTAGTCCTGGTCGCCTTCGTTGCCCTTCAGCTTGCCGAGTTCGACACGTTCCACACTCTTGTCGAGAAAATTTTCGTTGTCTTGCGCATCGCTTGCCGCGATCAGCACCACGTGTACGTCCGGTCCATTGGACGTCTTAAAGTTAGTGAGGCGCAGCGTTTCTTTTCCGTCAACCGAATAGATGGTGGCACGACCCGATGTCTTGTGCGCTGCGCCATGGAAATTGCCCGTTGCCACGATGTTGCCGTTCTGGGCAAGAACAACGCCAGTTAGTAGACTGGCGGCGGCCGCAGCGATTGCGAAGTTTTTAATCAAGATCATAATTTTCCTTTTGCGTTTTGGTTTGCTCTGCGAAAGAGCTTATGAGTGTGCGTTTGAAAGCCTACTCACATCTCTTACTTTGGCCTGTTTCCGAGGTGATCACACCTCCAAATCCGACAGTTGGAACACTGTGGTTTTCTTCAGGTGTGTGAGTCGGAGGCCGATTTCCCAATGTGTTCGTCCTCTGCGGCGGTGTGCAAAACAGTTGCGGGGCGCAGATCAAGGAACTGCACGAGATCCTTTGTGAATAGCAGATCGAGAGTCCAATCCAATGCCACCCGGACCTTCTTTTCAAAGCGGGGCAATTTGCTGAGATAGATGGTCCGCCACAGAAACCACGCAATAAAACCGGAGAAGTTGACGCCGAGTATATTGGCTACTCCGGTTCGGCGGCCGATAGCCGCCAGCAACCCCAGCGTGGAGAATGAGAACGGTGTTTTTGAGCCGCCACGCACGGCCGCATAGACGTTCTTCGCTACCGTTTTCCCCTGACGTAGCGCGTGTTGGGCTGTCGGCGGATAGGGGCGCCCGGTCTTGGGATCTGAAATAGACGCGCAATCACCCAACGCAAAGACACCCGGCCAGTCTGCTATCTCTAAATACCGATTCGTCACGATGCGGCCCCGATCCAATTGGCACGGAAGCTCGGCGACAAGAGCATTTGGCGATGTTCCCGCTGCCCAGATTACCGTCTGACTTTCAATGCGCGTGCCATCGCTCAACTGAACCCCGTTCTCATCCACTTGGAGCACTTTCGTATTGAGCCGGATCTCGACTTGACGCTTTGCCAGTCTCTTCTGCGCGTACTCGCCCAGCTTCGGTCCTAACTCCGGAAGAATGACGCTACCCGGATGAACGAGAACCACTCGGATCAGGTCCTCGGTAAGATGCGGGTAAAAGCGAACCGACTCGCGCAGAAAATCGTTGACGCTTGCTACGGTTTCAGTGCCCGCAAATCCTGCGCCGGCGACTACCACAGTCAAGAGGCTGGGCCGGGATGCAAACGCACACTCGGAGTCGGCCCGCTCCAAGAGATCTATCAGGCTATTTCTTAAATGAATGGCGTCGCTCAATGACTTGATCGTCAGCGCACGGTGCTCGAGCCCCGGCAAGCCAAAAAAGTTTGTCGTTGATCCCAGGGCCATCACTAGATAGTCGTAGTGAAATTGATGAGCGTGGAGCTCCGGACCGTGTACAGCGGTCACCTGCTTGGAAGGCAGATCGATACTCTTCACCTCGCCGTTGAAAAACTGCACGTGCTTTAAGAGCTTCCGCAACGGATTGACAATGTGAGTCGTGTCGAGATCGCTGGCCGCAACCTCATGGAGCATAGGCGTGAATAGCGAGTGGTTCTCCCGATTGATTAACGTGACCTGAATATCGCTCTCCCGGGCCAGAGTCTTCTCCAAGCCCAGGGCGGTATGGAGACCACCGAAACCGCCGCCGAGAATCAAAACTTGTTTGCGTGCGCTTGCACTCATCGTTTTCCTCTTGTTAAGAATCGAAGCTTAATCTTTTTCCGGATTACGAACAATGGAAGAAAATCACATCCCTTATGACTTGCTCAGGACCTTCGCGAGTGCCGCTACCCTGTCCGGTTCAAAGCCAAACTTCCTCTCCAATGCCCTCAGGACGGCCTCGAGACTACTCGCGGGCGAATACCATCGCTAATCAGTTTTTCGTGAGCACCCAGGGCGAGAATGACTTCACTGCTCGAGGCAATGAGAATCAGCTCAGGATCACCGTCGTTGACTTCGGCAAGGATGTATGCACCTGCGCTAAGCCGGACGGCGACGCGCACTTTCCGCGGTAGGGGAAAGAAGCCAATTATTCAAAGTCTTTTCGCCAGCCTAAGCAACATCCCCTCCGCGCTCGGTAGCTGTAAATGTTTGGTTCGAGGCCCAGCGAGGTGATGTGCGGTCAGCCAGGATGTCTAGCCATGAAGTCAAGGATCAGGCGCGCGATCTCGTCGGTCTTCTCGTCGAGCGCGAAATGGCCCGCGTCGAGCAGGTGGATTTCGGCATCGGGTAGATCGCGCTTGAATGCCTCTGCACCGGGCGCTGTGAAGGATGGATCGCTTGCACCCCATGCCACCAGCGTGGGCGGCCTGCGATCGCGTAGCCAAGCCTGCCACTTCGGGTAGGAGGCGACATTGGTCCGGTAATCGTAGAGCAGGTCCGCCTGAATTTCCCGTTGTCCAGGCTTTGAGAGATGAGCGTATTCGTCGGTCCAAGTGTCGGGATTATAGCGGTCGGGATGCGATGTGCCGGCAGTATGACGCTGCTTGGTTGCCTCCAAGGACAGGAACGTGTTGACAACCTCGGGATGGGACTTTGGGTCGGCCCAGTATTCGGCAATCTTGGCCCACTTGGAGCCCAAGCCATCCTTGTAGAGATTGCCGTTCTGGATGATGAGCGCGTGGAGACGCTCCGGGTGCATCAGGATGAGATGAAAGCCAACCGGTGCACCATAATCGTGAAGATAAAGCGTGTAATTGTCGATCTTCAGTATTTCCAGAAGGCTGTCGATCGTCCTCGCCAGATGGTCGAACGTATAGGTGTAGCCCGACGGTGGGGGTGCATCGCTCTGGCCAAAGCCTGGAAAATCCGGCGCGATCAAATGATAGTGTGTGGCGAGTAAAGGAATAAGCGTATCGAACTCGCGCGACGAAGATGGGAAGCCATGCAGCAACACGATGGTCGGCGCGTCTTTCGGGCCGGCTTCACGGTAGAAGATTCCAAGGCCATCCACCTGCACACGGTGGTAAGTCGTGGTTGCCGACGTGGACTCCACGGGTGCCGCTTGCGCGACATGCGCGGTGACAAGGGTCGCGGCCGTAGCAGCCGCCAGTAACGTGGTCGTTTTCATTACACCGCTCCTGATTTGACGTTTTGGACGCGGCCATGCGCCCGAGCAAGACGCACGGCATCCTTTTGGGCGCGTTCGAGATCACCGGCCGGGTCATTGGTCAGCAGCGTCGGCTGGAAGCGCAACTCGTCGATCGCCGATATGCCCGCCTGGTTCAACCAGGAGCATAGATAAGTCGAATGATGATCTACCCCGAATGCTGGCGACGGAAAATTCGGAGCGAAGGCTCCGGAAGTCAGAACCAGCGTTGCGTGCTTGTTCTTCAGCATTCCGAAATAGCCTGTCTCCGGCTTTAAGCCGAAGAGGAGACCGGGTTGGTGAATAATATCGATGTATTGCTTCAGGCGATAGGGAACACCACCATTCCACATCGGGACCGCGAAGAGATAGCGATCGGCCGAAATAAAACGGTTAGCGATGCCGACAATCTGATCCCAGGCACTCTTCTGAATGGCATCATGATCCTTTCCAAGGATGACGTTGAGCTTGGCCGCCGCCTTGTCGCCGTCGAAGGTCGGAAGATCCGCCTCCCACAATTCGAGCGTATCGACTTCCACGTCGGGGGTCCCAGCACGCAGAGCTTCGAGATAAACCCGGGCGATCTGAAGCGACTTAGATTCAGTGCTACGCGGCGACGCTTGAATGAACAACAACTTGGTCATGACTCATCTCCTTTGGTTGTCTTCATTGAGGTTGTTATCTTTGGTGTCCTCCAAGCAGTGCTCAGGACGACGGCTTGACCTGAGCGCTAGGGACGGCGCTTCTTCAATTGCAACTGTGTCGATATACTGGCGAAAACGTGCAATCTTGCCATCCTTGATATCCCACACCTCTTCTGGTCCTTTGCCAGTGATGTGAAAGTCCATGACGGTAATCCATTCGATGTCCGGGGCCATCAAACTCGTCCTAGCGCTAACATCGCCTGCCGTTATAGCTTCGTAAAAATTTCGTACCGTATCGATGGGATCGCTCATTGAAGTCTCCTCCTATGATGTTTTGTCTACTCCGAGGTTCTGAGTCTCGGGTTGGGCTCGCCAGAGTTCCAGGGGGATAAGCCGCCGGAGCCGGAGCGAAGCCTGGTTGAGCGGAGCAGAGGCAGAGGCGGCGGTGCTTATACCGCTGCTTGCTCCGCCAGTACAACGTTGGGGGAAGTCTTCGAACACCCACTTGTTTTTCAGCGCTCGATAAATGATTCCCAAAAACTTGCGTGCTAAGGCGACGATCCCTTTCCCAGTGCCGGTAGTCGAGTTCGCGCGCCCATTTGCGAGTCAAGAACGCTTCAATTTGGGCGCGACCGCGTGGAAACTCAGCGCGATTGCGCCAGCGGCTGTCGAGAGTATAGGCAAGCGCGACGCGCGCCGGGTCGCGCGTATTCCATGCGTCCTCTGCCGCGCGGACCTTCTGGATGGCGCTCTCTTCGCTGAATGGGGGAAGCGGTGGGCGGCTCATGACCGCCGCGCCTCGGCGATTGCCAGCGTATCGATGTATTGGCGGAACTGTGTGATCTTGCCGTCCTTCACCGTCCAGACATGCGCATAGCCGGCTTCAGCCTGCTTGCCGGTTGTCCCATGCACCCCGGTGAAGCGGCCGAGTGACACCACGGTGTCGCCGTCCACGATGAATTCGGTGGGGTTGAGCGCGAAATTCGACCACTCTGCCGTTAGAGGCTTGAACAAGCCCTCCGCGACATGCTCCGGGCCGCGGCCGTTCACCTTGTAATGCCACATCGTGATCCATTCGATGTCGTGGGCCATCAGGCCTAGCGCACCGGGAGCATCTCCAACCTTCAGCTTGTCGTAAAAACTGCGAACAACTTCGACGGGGGTCGTCATTTTTATCTCCATCAGATGGACGCCATGTCTGTGCGGCGCCTTTGGTCTATTCATAATTTGGGCGCTGCCCAACGCCGAGTTGCAGCGCCGGGCAGGTCGTCAATGGTCAGCGATATGCTTGCCGAGAAACTCGCGCATGGCAGCACCGATCTCGCGGGCATGGGTTTCTAGTGCGAAGTGGCCGCTATCAACAAAACGGACGTCGGCGGAGGGGATGTCGCGTTTGAAGGCTTCGGCGCCTGGCGGCACGAAGAAAGGATCGTTCTTGCCCCACACAGCCAGCACGGGCGGCTGGTGCTCGCGCAGATAAGCTTGGATCGTGCCGTACAGCGCCACGTTCGACTGATAGTCGAGCAACAGATCGAGTTGAATTTCGTCATTGCCCGGACGCGCGAGGTAGAAGTCGTCAAGGTTACGGCCGTCGGGCGACACCAAGCTCGGGTCGGCAACGCCGTGGGTGTACTGGAACAGAGTGGTCTGCGGCGCCAGGAAGCCGCGCAGCGCGTCACGGTTTGCCTGAGTCGGCTCTTTCCAGTACGCCTGCACTGGCGCGAAAGCGTCCGACACACCCTCAAGATAGGTGTTACCATTCTGCGTAACGATCGCGGTAATCCGTTCGGGGTTCTTGACCGCCAAGCGGAAGCCTACCGGCGCGCCGTAATCGAACACGTAAATCGCGAACTCCTTCAGGCCAAGCACTTCGGTAAAGCGCCCAATCACTTTGGTCAGGTTCTCAAAGGTATAGGTGAACTTATCTCGTGTCGGCTGCTCGGTCATGCCGAAGCCCGGCAGATCGGGGGCCACGACATGATAGCGATCCGCTAGTTCCGGGATCAGATCGCGGAACATATGGCTTGCACTGGGGAAACCGTGCAGCAGCAGCACAGTCGGGCGAGTTGGATAGCCGGCTTCACGGTAGAAAAGTTTGAGGCCATCGACATCGACGGTCTTGAAATGAACGGACGTGACAGGTCTCCTTAAGATTCAGGGCGAGAGAGAGGGTTCACGGGTGCTCAGCACGGTAGACCGCGCCACTTGCGCCTATGAGCTAAGCCCGCCAGCCGCTTCCCTAATCCTCTGGCGTTGCATTCGGCCCGCAACCGTATATGCGGTCTCGCCGTGCCTAGCTAGATAAACGACGGGAAGTTGGTTGTCGATCGCTTTCTGGCCGCAGATTTCTGCCAGAGGCTCATGAGCTTCGTTTTGACGCGTACTCATATCACTAATTTGCCCTTTTCCCAACTCCATCACCACCCGAAAATCGACAGCTGCAGCACTATACTTTTCTTCAGGCGGCCGCTGTGATGCTGCAGAGCCGGGTGAGTGCCTTTGCACCAGCGTTTGTATTTCGCTCTCCGCCATGCCAAGCGTCTGTGCGCAGGACGCAGCCGCATAGCCAAGCAACACGCGTAAAACAAAACAGATGCGCGGATAGCGTTCGATCTCGATATCCGGCCAGACTGCAGCATAGATCGAGCCATCGAACCTTCGTCAAGTGAATCGGGTTCGCGGGCTCCGATGCTTCGCGTTATTACCGCTCTTTCCCAAACCGCGAGGCTAGGTTTTCAGGCAGGTTTGAAAGATCCAGGTCGCCGATGCTATCGGCCAGCGCCGCTGCCGCTACGCGGGTGTCTGCCGACAGCAGGAGAGCCGTTTGAAACATAGAGCTGCAATGGACCCGTAAGAAGCTTTTCCATGCTTGCTCATAGCTGATTGCGCGATCCAAGGGCATACTCATACCTTGCTGCTCTTTTCCGCCGGCAACCATGTCAGAAGTGACAGTTCGGACGCCGTGATTTCCTCCAGGTTTTAAATTCGTCCGTGGATTGCCGCCGACGCTCCCGCGCTGGTGCTTCCTAAATAGTGCTCTTCAAGGACTTCCTGAACGTGTTTGACAATGAGGTTGCGCCCGTGCGCTACGCTGGCTTCTTCGATAACTCACGGATCGATGCAGCCACGGCAACTCTCGATGCGTCTTGTTCGAGTAGATGGCCAGAACTAGTCCAAGCAAATTCTCTCTTGCGGATTGCCGCTTGATGGTGGACGGCGATTGTTCCATCACAAATGACTCCTTATCCCGCCAGTGATTGTGTTTTCTTTTGGCCAAACAACCGCAATCGCGACAGCACAACTTGCGCTATTGCCTGTTCCACCGCGGGGCAAGAGCTTGTAAGGAACGACCTCGCGCGGATTTTGGGCCAGGGCCTGTTCTAAGCTATGCCGCCAGGCAACCCACAGTTCGGTGTTGATGTGAACGATGTTGATTCCCGGGGCAACCGCATCCTGAAGATCGCTGTCCTTTGTGCCGGAGCCGCCGTGCAAGGTGAGAAAGCAACGGGTAGCCTTCTTGATCTCGCGGATGCGCTCAACGTCCAGCCGTTTCTTCGCCTTCCCCTCCAACATTGTCTGCAGCATGCCATGCCTGTTGCCTACCGCGGGCGCCAGGATGTCGACGCCAGTGCTTTCGTCGGAATTCGCACGTTGACGGTTGCCGTCCGATAGTGGGTCAGACGCGAGTCTGCTTGCGATGTTGGGGATGCCATAAGAAACTCCTTGTCGTTGCGTTGCTTTCAAGAGCAGAGCGTGAGAGCGCCTGCCGCACCTTTCTCGAATCTGTATGGCTTCCCCTTGGAAGCCAGATCACTGACCCAACGAAACAACTTCGGTCGTCGGCGCTAGGCTCAGGCCTTATTGCTGCGCTTGCAAGAAGGCTGCAACCAGCTGTGCGACCTCATCAGCCTTGGTGTCCATTGCGAAATGACCGGATTGTTTCGGAACATGACTTCAGCCCGGTTGAGACCAACGGCCTTTGCGCGGAGACGGACCTCGCCAGGGCCCGGCTCAGGTGTCGGCAGAGCCTCTGTTCGTAGAACCTCTGGCCCACCAGCTTCGTGAAACCTAACGATCTTTCTGTCTTTCCATAACCTGGTCCGAACCGATGTTTAAGGTAGTGTGCTCATCGAGAAGAGCCTTTCATTCGGAGACCTGCTTCGCAAAGAAGGCGATAGGCAGGCCGACAAATAGCGCGTGTCCGATGAGACCGTTGATAAGTGCCGCCGCCGGGATCGGACTCGGACCGATTGCAGTAACGGGTAGAACAATCAGATTCATGAAAAGGTAAACGGCAGCGCCATAGATTAAACCCGAAGCAGCCCACCGCTGACGTAAGAAAAGTAGTTTCCGGCTGGCAAGAACGTAAACGACAGCAACGGCTGCGGCGATAACGAAATGGAACAACATTCCTAGCCCAGCGGTTGCCAAACCACCTCGGTAAGCCGACGCTCCAAGCGCGCCGCTAGCGATGTACTGCAGCACCTGAATGGGGTTCAGATGTTTCGTTAGAAAGTAAAAGACAACACCGTCCGTTGCATCCAGCACGCCACTTGCAAGGGTGCCATACAAAATCGCCTTTGCTGGCGTGAGTGTGCCAGTCTCGACGGCACCTTGTGATACGGAATTCATTGAAGTCCCTCTTTCTTGAATTTCTGCAAAATTAGTGAGAGTGCGCCCCACGACGAAGTTGGACGCTTCTTCGAGAACGAACTTTCCTCCGCCAGTACCGGTTTGGAAGCCAGATCACTGACCCAACGAAACAACTTCGGTCGTCGGTGTCAGGCTCAGGCCTTAGTGCTGCGCTTGCAAGAAGGCTGCAACTAGCTGTGCGACCTCATCAGCCTTGGTGTTCATTGCGAAATGACCTGCGTCAAGTAGGTGGATTTCGGCCGTGGGTACGTCCTTGCGATAACGCTCCGGTTCGCCGATGTCAAAGGACAGGTGATGCTTACCCCAGAGGACTAGAAGCCGGGGTTGGTTCTTTTGCATCCACCTCTGCCAAGACGGGTATGCCTCCACGTTGGTGCGGTAGCAAGTCGTCATCCACTTCGCCGACGGGGATACTAAGTAACCCAGTAGGTCGGCAACTTCCTCCGGCTTGCCATAATGGCTAATACCGGCTTCTTCCAAAAACGTGCTCGTCGCCTGTTCTCCCGTGATCTGATGAGCGTTTCCGCTGCCGCTGGCCGGCGAAGATCAAGGCTGTATACTCGAGGCTCTGCGGCAGTGGACTCCTCGGCGGCTGCAGTGTCTCGTAACGCCTCCTCGTTCTTTGCCGCAAGCACGACAGCGGAAAAATCTCGCGCGAGCCGGAGAGCGGTCGCTCGGCCGATGCCTTGGCTCGCGACGGTAACAATAGCAACAGAGTTGGTCATAACCGTTTCTTTTCATAAGCAATTTTTTGAGCCTGAGTCAAAAAATATTGGCGTTGCAACATCGGATTTGCTGGTTTCATTGACTATTCTGTTCCACGTTTACTCCGCGCACACCCTCAAATGCAGCAGCTCGAATACTGCGATTATCCTTAGGTCGATCCAAATAAGTTAGCGAGCCGCCGGCCGGGCGGGTCGTGGCATCAGAGCTCTAGCAAACCTCTGCGGAATGCGATTGCGACCGCGTGCGTTCGATCGTTAGCCCGCAATTTGCCTACTAAGTTCTTGACGTGGAAATTGACGGTAGTCTCCGCAATGGATAAGCGAAATGCAATTTGCTTGTTCCGATGACCATCGCGCATCAATTGCAGGACATCCAGTTCTCGAGGGGTCAGTTCGTCTTCACTCAGGTATTCCGCAAGACGCCCCGCCACATCCACCGGGATACACTTCTGCCCACAATGAACTGAACGGATGATTTTCAACAGTTCGTTTTTGGGCACACTCTTAAGCAGCCAGGCAAAAGCACCCGCGCGAAGCCCACGTTGGATGATCAAATCTCCATCCGCGGTCGTTAAGATGATGACGCGAGCGAGTGGGAACTCGCGCCGAATTGCGATTAGTGCATCCGTCCCGGTGACGCCGGGCAGTCTTTGATCCATAAGGGTGATGTCGGGCTGGTGATGGCGAAAGTCGGCGATTGCCTCAGAAAAGGTTGCGGCTTGCGCGACCACTTCCATATCTGTTTGAGAAGCGATAATCATGTTCAAACCTTCCAGGAAAACAGGATTATCTTCAACGATCAGAATTCGAATTGACTTTTGCAAAGCCATTACGTCGCCTTCGTTAGATTCTTTTTCTCTCTCTAGTTCTCGCTGCTTCAGGCTCATGCCTGATCCTCCATACCCGTACGAGCCTTCTCTCGATCGGTCCACTCGCGTATGTACGCCGGCCAGTTCCTGATTGCTATTCCGTTGTTATCGCTGAAGGCAAAAACTTCACCACTTCGCGATCCACCAGAACGACCTCCCTGAGATCGATGACGACTCCGCGCTTTTCCCGCCCCAGCACTTCTCTAAGCGTGTCCAAGTTCCCCGCCTCAATCCGGCCACTCACGCGTAACACCACACGATCTTCCCCATGGACAACTCGGTCGATTCTGCGACTCATTGTGAATTTAGATTCGGCCTTTCATTTCTCGGCGGTCTCGGTGCTCTTATAGCCTGGATAGTTGTGATTTATCGGCCTATGGGTCGGCATTCTTTTCGTCCTTTTTCAAGCGGCGGCCAAGTCGTGCTGTCGCTGTCGGCCGCTGTTAAGCTCTTGGCGAGCAAATCGTAGGCCATTCGGATCTTCTAGAAACAAAGGACCGCTTGAATTATGGGAGCGTTTGGGCTTCGCGAATTCCGCGAATCTCGCCATCTTCTGAGAGTCTCGTGAGGAGCGAGGAACCGGCAATCAAACGAATTTGAATCCCTTCTTGCAAATTTTTCGGCGCTCTGATCGTGGACTCAAGAGTTGACGGCGGAATCCGGAGCTTGGCCGCCGCCCCAGAGGGCCCCGAGACTCGGTTCCTGCTCTCGGCCAGCGCGGCCTCAATCATTTCTCGTTCCCCACGCTGTTCACCTTTGACAGACGGCATCGCTCGAGCCTGAGATGCCGGTTTAGGCGATTCCTTGGAGAGCCAGGATTTATCGGCCAAAAAAAAAATCGTCGGGGCTCACGATCACCGATCTTTCAATTACGTTCTGCAACTCCCGGATGTTGCCTGGCCATTGGTAGGACTGAAAGAGCTCGAGCGTCTTCTTGTCGATCGAGCGGATATTCTTGCCGGCCCGGCCCGCGTAACGTTGCACAAATATTCAACCAACATCAACATGTCATCTCTACGCTCCCGCAGCGGCGGCACTTCGATGGGAAATACATTCAACCGGTAGAAAAGGTCCAGGCGGAAGGTTTCCATTAGCCGTTGCGGCGTTTAGATCGCGATTTGTCGCGGCGATAACCCTGACGTCGACATGGATCGATTGCGTTCCGCCGACGCGCTCATTCCCGCTCCTGCAGCACTCTTAAGAGCGCGACTTGGGTGTCCAGCGGAAGCTCGCCAACTTCATCCAAGAAAACCGTCCCGCCGTCGGCCAGCTCGAATCGGCCAATCCGGCGCTGAGTCGCGCCTGTAAAAGCTCCCGCTTTATGGCCAAATAACTCCGAGAAGATCAGCGACGGTGCAAATGATCGGCCCACGCGGCATGCACGAGTACGACGCTCAACTCTCGATATTTGTCGTTCGTCATGCCTGATCGACGGCCTTAGCGGGCACCTGTTGGTCGAAGAAACTCTCAATATGACTTGCAATGGCTTCGCCGTCCTCCTCCAATGCCGAGTGCCCGGTGTTCAGCATGTGGAGTTTTGCCTTGGGCAAGTCCTTCTGAAACGCCGCGGCCCCTTCAGGCCCGAAAAAGGGGTCACCCTTGCCCCAGACAATCAGCGTCGGGGGCTGGTGGTCCCGAAAATATTGCTGCCAGTGCTCGTACAGCGGCGGGTTGTTCCGGTAATCGTAGAACAGCTCCATATTGGCTGCCTGGTTTACCGGACGGTCGATAAAAAGTTGATCCATATTCCAACTGTCCGGATTTAAAGCTTTGGGATCCCGTGTTCCCTCGACGTAGAAGAACTGGGTGATTTTTGGAGCGTAAAAGGCGGAAATGGCGGCCTCAGTCTCCTTGTTGCGACCTTGCCATAGAGCCTGAAATGGAGCCCAGGCAGGCGTGAAGCCCTCTTCATAGGCGTTGGCGTTTTGAATGATCAGCGCCTGGACCCGTTCCGGGTGCTTAGCGGCTATGCGAAAACCAATCGGTCCTCCGTAGTCCTGAACGTAAAGGCTGTAGCGATCGAGTTTCAAAGCTTCCAGGAAGTGATCGGTGATCTCGGCCAAGTGCTCGAACGTGTATTTGAATTCCGCTGGCGGAGGCGTACTGGTGTTTCCAAAGCCCGGGTAGTCAGGAGCGACGAGATGAAAGCGATGGGACAGGTTTGCGATCAGGTCGCGGAACATGAACGATGACGACGGATAGCCGTGCAATAAGGCCAGTGTCGGCTTTTGAGGATTCCCAGCCTCACGGTAGAAGATGTCAACTCCGTCGACAGTGATATAGCGGTGTGATGTCATGGCAGACTCCAAGTAAGGGTATCGCCGTTTCAGGATTAATCCCGACCGTGCGTCCTTCTCATGAACCATTTGTCGCTGCACGGTCCAAAGTCTTACCCTTTCGAAGGCCACGTAGATGTTATTTTCCGGCACTCGACAGGTCAGTTCGCGAACTTCTCCCGGATGTCGGGCCGCGTCCGACCGGTGGCCCGAATCAGATGACGTCGTGTCAAAACGTGCCCCAAGCCTTACCAAGTTAGAGGATTAAACCTGGAGGATTGGCGGATGACGCAAGGGCGCTTACGTTACCCTCAGTTGTTAGTGCAGCCGCCGGATGCCAATTCGATGGAAGGTGCCCCCCCAACCGGTGGGGACCATTCTTTGTTGCCAGATGATCGATGGTGGGACAAACTGCTCGCCGAAGGCGAGGCCGCACCGAACGAGGTGATCGAAGATCTGCATCTGTTTGTCCATCGGGTGATCCAACGCGGTTTCGGGCGCAGAAGAGACTGCGACGCGGCGTTCATCGAGGACGTCACGCAGGATGCCACGCTACGTATTCTCAAAGGCCTGCCGAGCTTTAAGAGCGACAGCCGATTTACCACCTGGGCTGCATCGGTGGCTTTCAACGCCGCTTACTCTGAACTTAGGCGCGCTCACTGGAAGGACGTTCCATTCGATGAGCTTCTGCAAACTGGCAAAAATCGATCAGCGAGCCGATATGAACCAGCTACGGCTGCAACCGACGCCGAAGGTGATGCCACGCGTGAGAAAGTATTTGCCGCGTTGAAAGAGGCCCTGGAAAACGATTTGACGGAAAAGCAGAAATTCGCGATAGAAGCCGCTTTGGCGAAAGTGCCCTTTTTGGAGGTTGCTCGTCACCTGAACACGAATTCGAATGCGCTATACAAGATGGTCCATGATGCCCGAAAAAAACTCAAGCGGGCCCTGCTCGCGAAAGGAATTACCGAGGAGGAGGTAAGATCCGTCTTAGCAGCGTAGTCTTCCAACGGTCTGAACACTTGATGAACATTCCTGATGATAGTCTGCGCAAGTTACTCGCTTGGACGGTTGACACCGCCGAGGAAGAGTTGAACTGCCTGGAGACCAGGGCGATAGTTCACCGCTATGTCGAGTTTCGGCTTGCCGGAACAGGCCCGCTTCCCGACGAGTTGAAGGGCGTCGAGCAGCACCTGCGCGTTTGTCAGGATTGTTCCGAGGTAATCCAAGCGGTCATTGCATTGCTAGATGATCCCGAGGCAATTGAACCTCCCACACGATGAAGTTCGGGAGTCCCGGCTGCCGCAGAGCCTGAATCCAAAGTCGCGCAAAACGCCCATCGCGGTAACCTGCTTCCGCAATGGACGATTTGCGTGTCGTTCAACTGCGGACAAGTGGACTCTGCCAATTACTCGCAAGTAGTCGGGATGTGTTTACTGATTAACGGCCGCACATTCTGTCGGGGCTACCAAGATCTGCGCGCTTCGGAGTTCTGGGCACCGGAGTCGTCCCGATCAGCAATCCGGATCTCAATCGTCAAGATCTGAGCCGAAGAGACGTTCCATATTCTCGGCACCCGGATCTTTAATCATGATCTCAGGCACAGTGTCCAGATCCCCGGCTGAATTTCGATAGTGATTTCTCCATGACGGAAGCTGATACCCGATGTCGTTGATCACCCTGTTGACAAAAGCCTCTTCGGCGCGGAAGTGGGCTCGTAAGAGATCCATGGGAGCGCTGTCCTGTCTGGTATCGGCCCAAAGAAAACCTTCTCCGATCAGCCGCTTGCTTGCAATTCGTGTGGTTCCCACGACAGTTGTTGAGATAGGTCGAAGCTTTAACCCATATTCGAGGACTGATTGAGTCTCTACGATGAAGACGGCTAAAAAGCATCAGAAGCCGGCTTTACATCACGCTGGGCGATCAAGGTGAGACATCCTTCAAAGACCGGTTGCCCCAGCAACTTGCGCAAAGCCTCCCTCGGGAATAGCAACCTCATTGTCAGATAGTCCATAATAGATCCGAACTCCCGTTCCTTATCTTTGGCCTACGTTTCACGAACGTACGATCACGTGACAAATCTTTTCGTTAGTCTTGAGCTAACAGAAGGTTCGAGCACATTTCTTTCGTTGGGCTTTCCTCTCGCGCTCAGTAGCGCTGCGAAGTCCTCGCCGTTGAGATCGACGAGAGGATGCTCCCGCTACGGTCAAGCACCCCCAAAGTCGCGGACCAGTCGTAAGCCTCCGCGCATTCCATTCAGGCACGCTCGCGACATTCCATCAACAATCCCTTCATTCGGTCAGCAAGAAGGTCGGCGACTTTATGAGCGAGCCGCTTCAAGTCTTCATCGTTCAGTTGATATTTCCGGCCCGGAAAGTCGCTTCGCTCGATGCTGTGCGGCGTTTCGCTGTGCTTCACGAGTTCGGCTTTCAGCTCGCGAAGCAAAGCATCGACGTCGGGATCAGAATCGCGCAACTCCTCAATCCTCTGGATGGCATGACAAACCGTTGAAATGATCCCGACCGTTATAGAAACGGCCGATCACAGTCGTGCTCCATCGACCGACTCGTGCTGCCAAATACATGGCCACCTGCCGGTTGAAGCATGCCGGCTGGGAGTTGCCGAGCGTGCGCGTAGCGCCGAGCTTAGCGGATACGACCGCATCAATCTCAGCTAAGCTGAGGCGTTTCTGCGAGAGTGGTTCCGGCGCAAACGAGGGTGAGGCCATCTTATGCTCCTTTCCCTGTGAGTGCCGCAGCTGGGCGAATCAGAAGATAATCTCCGGTATAGTCAATGCGCGCGGGACACCCCGGCCACATCGCCCTGATTACATCGAGCCAACCCCCTAACTTCTCGCGAAATCGCCGCGGCCGAGCATATTCGACATTGCCTAACTGGGCCGCCAGGCCGAGTGCACCGAAGATCGGAACCGATTCTGGCGATTTCGCAGCGAAACAGCGGTAGGAGAGCCACATAAAAAGGTCCAGCACCGCAGGGGAGGCAGCAAGTGTGCGGACGGCGTCCAGATCGGTCGGGATCGGGTGCGCTGCGATCTCCTGATAGAACTCGTCGCTGAGGACGATCACATTCTCGAACTGGTCGGAGAGCAGCGGCTGATCCGGGCGCTTGTTGTACCAGAGCTGAGCTTTTCGCAAGAAGTTGAACCGGGACTGCGGCACCATCCTGGCTGTACCTCGGAGCTGATCGGTGCCGAAATAGATGGTCGCGCCGAAGATGCGTTCGAAGGCTTCGACCAGGCGACGATATTCTGTGCCGCCCTTGTGCATACCGAAGATCTCCAGCATCTCCCCGGCGCTCCGGAACCGAATGACTGGACTCTTCTGTTGCACTGCCAGCGTGGCCAGGAAGATCGGCACAATACGATCCTGCCCGAATGGCACTCCGAACTTGGGATGCCCGGTGATTTGGAGCACAAACAGTCCATTGCGCTTTTCATACATTAATTGCCCGGGCGGCAGAGCTCACACCGGCAAGCCACACAACACGAATGGTCGGGAAGCGAAGCAGAGTTCCTGCGTCCGCTGCTCGCGGTTCATCTTTACAGATGAATTCTGTTGGCCTTGCCGAGTTGCTGTTTGGAGACGATGAACTCGCGATGCGTCCGACCGAGAATGGCCGACGCCTTCTCGAAGCCACCGTGAGAGGCCGAATTCTTACTTACTAAACTGCTGTTGAGGGACAAACGAAACGCCTTTCCTAGGCCGCTCAAAAGCGGCAATGTTGTGCGTTTCGGAAGGAAGTCGTTCAGGCCATTTGGAGCCGCTCTCGCAGAAGCAAACGCCGTTATTCCGTTTACTCCATTAAGGGCGATTTTCGAAGAAGAACGCGACACTCAGTGGATGCTAGTTGTCAAAAAGCAGACCCTTGGACGTGTCAGTTGTTTATTATCAACTTTCATCCAAGTTCCCAAGCTGGACGTCGCGGGTTCGATCCCCGTCTCCCGCTCCATAGAATCAATCACTTAGCGGATTTCGACATCGCGGCCGAGAATGCTTAATGGAGTAACGGGGAAATTAAGGCCCAAGACAAGCCTAGATTCTGTGTCTTCTTGCCGGTTTCAAGCTGGCATTCGTTGGTGCAATGCGTGCGCCGAAAAAACTTGAGGCGAAAGAACGCGTAATGTCTGTGATCTACCGCAAGCAAATACGTCGCCATCTTGCAATCACCTGCCCGCTTGGCACGATCGACGTTGGTCTTCTGCTTGCCTTTCCAGAGACCAAGGCCAGTATTCCGTGAATGAAGCCTCGATGATTACGACACTCAGATCCTTTGTTCCCGAACAAAGCGCCCTGTGATCACTTTTTCCAATCCAACGCAAAATCTCGTTGCGGCAAACCGTGTGCGGCCGCGTATCGGTTCCTGCTCGCGACTACCTTGCTAGCCCAAACGTCCATCGGGTAGAGTAGCTCGCGGTAGACAAGGTAGCTCATGTCTACTGTGCGCTCCGGTAGATGGTCTTTAACGTCGTCGAGCTCATGGAGATAGGTTCGGCCGTTGGCTTCGACGCTCCGAGGCTGCCAGCTCTTGTACCAGCTTGCGGTTGCATTCGATAAAGCCTTATTTCGCGCGTCGCGCATAACTCTTGCTAGGTCGAGCGCACGGTCAAGCGAATTCACGGCTTTTGCTGATTCTCCGCTTGCGGCCTCGGCCTGAGCTGTCTTCAACAAATCTGCAATATGGCCGAGATCTTGAATGAAGAACAGGTTTTCACGGTAGAGCCCGCCGATTGCGAGGTAAATTTCCAAATTGTAGCGATTGAACCGGATCCGTTGCAGGTTCTCGTATAGGAGGTCTAGTAACTCACTGTTTTGCGCCAGAAATCCGCTTGCCAGATCCAGGCGCTTCTGGTTCTGGGAAAGCCAATCGGAGCCGAGTTGCAGGAGATCGGCAGAGGGCGTCGGTAAGGTCGGCAAAAACTGATCGCTTGCAGGTCGCTCAGGTTGGAACCGCGTGTAGGAATTGCCCCAGATCAGTTTTCGAGCTGTAGACGGACCCGTATCCCAGCTGTCCTGCCAAAACTGCGCCCCTTCGCTCATCAGCTGGTACACCCTGCCGATATTCGTCGCGCCGCGCCCATAAAAAAGCGCATAAAAGGAGCTCTCCATCTCCTCTGAGCTGGCTGGCTGCCGATTCCAGCCGGCGGCGGTGCCGGTTGCGTAGCCAAGCCAGAACGTCTCCGGGTGAACCCCTGCGTCTGCCCATCCAGCGACAAACACGCCGAGCAGATCTGAAAAAGAAGCCTCCGAAATAGTGTCGAGCATATCTTGCACTCGTCCTTTCCCGCTCTCCTCCGCTGCTTCATGCAAGCGCAACCTGTCGGGCAGCAGATAGTACTGCGGAAACATTCGCTCTTCGCCTTCGGTGGACGTATAAGCCATTTGGCGAATGCCGTGACTTCGAAAAACGGGATCGAACTGTGGCCCGTACACTTCGCCGTTCACCAGATAATCCGGCAGAGCGCCGATATCGTTAGGCTTAAGAGGATACTCGCCCCAGAAGATGACGGTTCGTCCATGCTCATGCAGATAGTTTGCAGTTTTGGTGACAAACTCGGCCAATAGCTTACCCACGCTCCCCAGTTGCTTGGCACGCCTCGCTTCTCCGCACTGCGAATCATCCGCTAAGCCCACATAGTAGGGCTCATCGGTCGATAACACAAAATATTTGCCTCCCTTGTTGGCTGCCAGCAGATCGTCAAACATGCTGTCGAAGAGCTGATACGTCTTCGGATTCGTCGAGCAAAACTCATAATTGCTGTCCGGGTACTCTCGCAGATCCGCATATTCAGGATGCTTGAGGATGAAAGCATCGTGCGCGGGTCCGTCGAGGTAGGGGATCAGTTGCACATGGTATTTAAGACCGTAATCGGTCAATTCCTGCAGTTCCGCAGGGCTTAGCGCGTAAGGATCAACCACCGTCTTCGCATGCTCGTACTGGAAATGCCCTTCGAGCTTCAGCGCAAAACCGTTGACCTTGTAGAAAGACGCTTGGCGAAGCGCTGCCTTCAGTTGCTCTATATGCTCCAAGTGGTGTGCATCGTCCCAGTAAATAATGCGCAATTCCGTAGAGGGCCAGTCCTCAATCGTTGCCTCAGGCAACCAGAGCTTTCCCGATTGCTCCTTCAAGAGCTGCACAAACGTCATGACCCCATAAAAGAGCCCGGTTGTTGTATTGCCAGTAATCGCGATCCCATCAGGCGCAATGGTCAGCCGGTAGGCTTGGGCCTTGAGCGCTTCTTTGTCCTTATCAGACCCTTCAGTCACAAGCACGCTGTTCGGAGCGGCGGTAAGGCGAATCACGGGACCGGCGTTTGTGGCTCCCAACTTCATTTGGAAGCGTTCCGCAAAGAGCCGATTGACTTCGCTGAACGCGACGTCGTTCTCGACTCCTGGTCCTGGTTGAATCCGCCATCTTTGCGTAAATTCAATGTCCTTCGCCCCAAGCTTCACTTTTTGTGGCGAAGGCAGCACTGTGTATCCCCGCCTGAAGAGAGGAGAAACCGTGGCGGCGGGCGTAGAAGACGGGCAAAGGAGTAAATACAGGCTCGCCAGCAGAACTTGTTTCATAGCGCCTTACTCTGCTGCCAGAACCACTGCCTGATTCCGCACGTTCCCGCCCGCCACTATCGTGAACTGGCGATGGTGAGTAGCCGCTGAGAATTGCTCCAGGTGCTCTCGGCGGCGCCCATTCTCAACCCACACCTGGGTGAGCTTCAGCCGGCCTTTTGGAGCGGCAGCATGTGCGTACGCAGCGAGGCGAATGCTATCCAAGCCTGGCCCTGAGCTGCGGAATCTCACAAACACGTGCGAGGTGCCGGCTGGCAGATCACGTACCGTCCGGAAGTACTCGGGCCACAGTAAGAGCCTGCCGATCGGGTCGCCGTCACGCCAGTGCAGTTGCTCTGGATAGTGTGCGAGCTGATGAAACGGTCCGTCGTGCGAGAGTGACCATTCCATAGAAGCTTCTCCGTTTTGGGTAATAATGCCGGATTGACGTGTTTCCGCCGTGAGTTTATCCGGAGCCAGTCCACTGCGCAGATCTAGAAATCGAACGCCTGCATCGAACCCTGTCAGCGGGCTGCCGTTCGCATCCAAATCGTAGGTCACCTCGCCTGTGGCTCCGTTGCGTGGGCGAAGAAATTGCTGTCCGCTTTGGCTGGTCAGTTCGAAACTATCTTTAGGCATTCCCGCGAGCGGGGCCGCGATCACAACGCGCCGAATCGGATCGCTCGCCGAGTACACGAATTGATTCTCCCCTGGCTCAATCGCCGGGAGAGTTCTTGGATTCAACTGGATTCGGGATGCCAGCTTGAGAGCGTCTATGCGCACGCCCCGCGCCTCCGGCTTTGTGATACGAACCTTGTACCCGTAGGTGCCGCTCACTGCGGTGAATCTTCCATGTGCGCTTTTCGCAATCACTTCTGGTTCAGTTGTCCAACCGCCATGATGCGGTCCCTGAAGTTCTCCCGCTAGCGCCCACTTGCGCCCTCCATCAGTGGACGTTTCAACTCGCAGCGACGTGTCGCCAGCGGGCAGCTCGACGCTTATGCTGAACTTGGCGTCGATGATCACATAAGGACTCGGCATGTCGATGACGACAACTAATCGATTGGCAACCGAAGGCGGAGTGTACTCGATCCGTCCGGTCGCCCAGAGGCGGTTGTCTTTCTGGCTGCGCGGGCCGTCCAAAGTGCGGATCTGATATTCCGCAATCTCCTTTGGAAATTCAGTCCACTGCTTACCGTCAAACTTATACGGCAGATAAAAAAGTCCCGGCTCCTCAGGTTCGAAGTATCGAATCAGCTGTTCACCCGGGCGCAGCTCAAAATCCATGGTTTGCCCCGATGAATAGCGGGTGTACGGGTATAAGTAATTGTCGTTCGCAGTCGTAAACAGGGTTGCAAGATCACCCATTGCCTTGGCTCTGACATCAGCTGGGTACCACGGGTTATCGACGACCCCGGCCTTCACCTCATCCGGTGCGGCAAGCTTGCCCAGAATGATGTTCCTATCCCGCTCCAGATCGTGCACTGACGAGACGGGTTTCCCATGAAACGGGCCGTCTCCTGGAACGTTGTAGCCCATCATGTCTGAATCGAAATAGTGATAGCCGCCGTCATAGAAGACTTCAGCAACTGTGTGCCCGGTCAGAAACCAGGAGCGAGCGTCTGGAAAACCACCCGCTTCGAAAACGGCTTCTAGCAGAGGCGCGATGTGGTAACAAAGCCCGAATCCATAGCTATTGAGCAGCTTGATCGGGTCGAGTACCTCCCCTGCTGGCTCCTCATACGTCCAGCCGGCGATGTGGTACCAGAACCCAGGCTTTACGAATCGTCCGTCAGTGAGAAAAAATCGCCAGATCGCTTCCGCCTTTTCACGATTCGTATGTGCGCCGGCCTGCACAAAGATCCCGCTGGCAAATTTCTTCAGATCCGTCGAATCTGGCTGGCCCTGGCGTAGAAGATTCGGGGAGTAGACCTGGCCGTGCAACGTGAACGCAAGTATCAGCGCGGCCGGCAAGCGAAGGCAATTCATTGTGGGCTCCATGTCCAGGCGAATAGTTGATGGTTGTGTAGCTGGAAGGCCTGAAATAACGGTTCGATGCCATAGCGCACGTCGGGCGTGAAGTGAAAACTCCATCCTTCGCAATCGAGAATCAAGGGTATCGATACACCCTGCGGCGTGTCCCGTGAGAGCTTCACTAAACTCGTGCGATTCTGCGCGCTTGTCCATTCGAGCTGCTTTGGTTCCTCTATGTCCGCGACTTCGGTCATCCAGGGCGAATGCGAATAAACCTTCGCCCTCCGCCAGTTATTCCTGTCAAAAGGGTCCATACCTTGCCGGACTTGGACCCAGATAGTGGCCTCCTCGCCTGGCTCTAGAATGCCGTTCCCGTTGCCTCGACCTTCAGTCACGCTGCGCTCAATGCTCGAACCGCCGCCTGAGTTTCCGCGTTGGCGGAAGACTGGGAACGTTTTCGATCTGCCATCCAGCACCGCGATCTTGCCAGGCGCAGGGATGTTTTCTGGCGCAATCAGCACATCGAAATACTTCGACGTCTCTGTCGAACTATTGGCGGAGAGCTTCAAAACGAGTCGCGCCCGTTCGAATCCACCTTCGCTGGCTGTGAAACGAACTTGAAACGTCTGGCTGAGATCAGCGATGGCGCCCTGCCCAAGCGATAGCTCCTTCGATTTCCCCCGTACCACGTCTACAGTCGGATACAACGATGTCAGTTCTACCTGCACATTGGTTTGAGCAGTCGCTCGGGGATTGAACAATCTGATCGGAAGCGGCAAGTCATGGTCCGGAGGCAGCCTCAAAACATCTTTGTCTGTAACAGGGAGAAACACAGGGTCTTGTGATCCAGTCCCGGGCCCATTGATGCCGATCTCGTGGCCAGAGCAATCGGTTCGGATTGTCAACCGCCCCTCGCGGCTGGCGGTCAATTCATGTTCCTCAGTCTTGCCGGAGGCCTCACTGAAGTCCAGAATCCGATAGGACGTATTCGAACGATAGAGCGGAGCCGTTTCAGTAACAAGCGATGAGCAGTAGGCAGCCGGTCCGTCAGGAGCCCATCGCCGGGTGCGTACCCCAAAGCCGCCCTGCGTCACATGATCCAGATACGTGATGGCCGGCTCGCTAAGATCGCTTACTACGTGGTACCCATGCGCCGTGAACTCGCGGTAAGCATTCGAATAATTCCAAAGCGTGGCCGTGCTGTCCAAAACCGGGCTGGCGAATGCTCGCATATGGAACTCAAACGTTTCCGCAATCGATGTTGCCCAGTGCCGGTGATACTCGTCCTGGCGAAACTCAAAGTCGACGCTTGGCGTTCTGGCATACGCCGCGCGAGTTTCCTCCGTGTACTGGCTGATGTAGTCCCCGCTCGCACGGATTAGACGAATCATCGTGTGTTCGTGATCGAGCACCTGATCTTTCGGCCGCCACAACGAACGGCGGTCCCGGTCGCCTACAAAGAATTCCGGACCGGGATTGAAAGCCGAAGCACTGCCGATCAGGTCGGGAAAGCGGGCGCTGAGATACAAGCTCATGAATCCGCCCATGCTTAACCCGGAAGTTGCCCGGTAGCGGCGCGAAGTCAACGTCCGGAAGTTCGTGTCGATCAAGCGCGCGAATTCTGTGAAATACGCCCCGAAATCCAGGTTCCCGCCCTCGCGCCGTAAATCATACGGATCGCCTCCATAGAAACCTGTGTATTGTTCGGCGACATAGCCGTCAGGAGCGGCCACGATCACCGCGTGAGTAGCGACGAACGCCGAAATCTTCGGCACTGTATCGAGTCCGCGGTCGTAGGCTTCAAGCGTATAGCGATCGCTATGGCCGTGAAAATAATAGATCACTGGATAGTGCTTCCCGGAGGTCTCATAGTCGGACGGCAAGAAGATCCGGTAATGTCGCGCTTCACCGAATAGTTCTGAGTAGTAAGTGCGATCGTAAAACGGCTGAGCGGCATGAACCGACCCGAGAAACAGCAGTCCCCATGCCAGGCGCATCATGCTTTAGCTATGCCACACCACTCGGCAACGAGCAAGAGAAGCGCCTTGGCCGCCGAAATCATAGAGTCGGTTTCGACATATTCGTCCGCGGCGTGCGTATTGCCTCCCGTCGGGCCCCAGATAACGGCCGGAATGCCAAAGCCTTGCTGAAATACGAACAAGTCACAGGGACCTTCAATGCCGGCAATGATCGGAGGCGTACCCAAAACCGCGGTCGCACACTCCGACAGCTGTCGAATAATGGGTTCTGTGCGGGAGATCGAAGACCCCGGAAGCCAGCGGAACGGGAACTCTACTTCGGGGTTAGCGGGAAAGATCTCCGGAGAGCTTTCAACCAGCCGTTTCAACCATAGAAAAAACTCATCCTCGACTTCGGCCTGAGTTTCACCCGGCATGAGCTGCCAGTAAAGTTCGATCTTCGCGCTTTCAGGGATTGTGATTGGCTCGCCGTATCCCCACGGCGCTGTGAATATCTTAGTGATCGAGACCGGCACGGGATCGGTGTGATCGGCGTACATCTCATGTCTGCGAAACTGCTTGCTGCGCCCGCTTGCAAAGCTTGCGAGGCCGGAGAGAAAGGCGGAAACCTGCGGGGCGATTCCTGAAGACAGGCTGTTCTGAAGAACTCCCCCCGCAGAAGCGCGAAATGTGATGTGCGCCGTGCGTCCTCCGCGCTGGGCCGGGCAAATCCGCAGTGACGACGGCTCGGCAAGCACTGCAGCATCGGCGTTGTATCCGCGCAGCCGGCCGGCGAGCGTGCCATTGCTTCCGCCAAACTCTTCGTCCACCACTGTTTCAAAAAGCAGATCGCCGGAAAGCGACAGATCGAGTTCCTGTACGCACTCGATAACAAAAAGGTTGATCGCAACTCCCGCTTTCATGTCGTTGGAGCCGCGACCATAGAGCCGCTTGCCTTCCACCTCGCCTCCGAAGGCATCCCGCTGCCAATCCTGCGTCCCGCGCGGAACGGTATCGATGTGGCCGGAAAGCAGCAATGACTTGCCACCGCCGGCGCCCTTCCGTCGCGCTCCCAAGTTTTGCCGCCCGGCGTAATCACGCCCAGGAAAGAATAATGGATGCTCGTGAATCCCCGCAACTTCATCCGGCGTGTAAAGGTCGGGCGTCAGTCCGCAATCGGAAAGGGTACTTGCAATCCAGGTCTGACACGCTTTCTCCGCGCCCACTGGCGGTATATTCTCCGACGGCCTCCGAATAAGCTCACGGGCTATAGTGATCAAACGATCGCTCCGCCGGTCCACACAAGCGGCGAGCGAACGCTGCAACTCGAGAGGTGTATTCATAAAGGGAGGCTGCGGACGGTCCAAGGACCTTGCGCCAAATAGCTCCCTCGGGTACCGAACTTATTTGTCTTTCGCAAGTAAGTCTCAATGTAAAGATCCCCGAAGCGTATCATGAACGATATTGCTGGACAAGATCAACGAACCTTGCCGCAGGGGGCTAGCTCGAGATGCCGCACAACAACTACCTTCTGATCGTGCTCGACAGCTGCCGCTACGACGGCTTCGTAACGGCGCGTCCGAAGGCCATGCGTAAACTCGGGAGGTTGCAGCGGCGCTGGGCTTATGCCTCGTGGACGGCACCCTCCCATTACAACCTGCTGATGGGCTTGATGCCGCATTCGAGCCCGCGAGGCATCTTTGCGTCTGAATATTATCAGCGTGACTTCTTGAAGTTCAACGAGAGGCTCGGCGCGGAAGGGATCGAGTTCAAGAAATTTGTGCCACGTCTTTACCTGCCCGTTCTGCTGCAGAATCTGGGTTATAAGACACATGCCATGGTTTCGATGCCCGTGCTCAATCCTCTGACCGTTCTCAACACCGGATTTGACGATTACAAGTTGATGGACCGCCACAATGACATGCGAGCCATGCTCCCGCAGATCAAGTTCCAGGACGACTGCCCTTCGTTCTATTTGCTCAACGTCGGCGAAACTCACTATCCTTACGCCCTTCCGGGCGAGCCACCCGAACAATGGCCGCGCATCAGCGGCGTGCATGGCGTGTTCCGGCATTTGGACGATCATGTCGTTGGCGGCAAGCTCCGCCGCGCCAAGGCGGACGCCTTCAATCGGCCGAAGCTGCTCGAGCTTAAACACCGCCAAATCGAGGCGGTCCGGTATCTCGATATGGTCATCGAAGAATTGTTCGATTTGTTGCCTCCAAACACCTACGTAACGATTACTTCGGATCATGGAGAATTGTTCGGCGAAGACGGCTATTTTGGCCATGGCCCCATACAACATGAGAAAGTCTTGGAAGTGCCTTTCCTCGAGGGCAAATTACGATGAATCTCAACGGCCCATTCGAACTGGCGTACATCGGTCCTGGCGCTGGGTTTGCCTTTCTCGGCTCATTTCTCACCATCGTTCTCTCTCTACTTGCGAGCCTTATCTCTCTTCTGATTTGGCCCTTTCGCATATTGCGGCTGGCGCTCAGGCGGCGCGCCGGCAAAGCCCAGGTAAAAAAGGTAATTTTTCTAGGGCTGGATGGACTTGACCCAAGTCTGACAGAAAAATGGATGGCGGAAGGCAAGCTACCCCACTTAAGCCGTTTACGCGAACAGGGAACCTACCGTCGGCTTCGAACCACCTTTCCGGCCCTCTCTCCAGTCGCCTGGTCGACCTTCGCCACAGGAGTCAACCCGGGCCGCCACAACATCTTCGACTTCCTCAATCGCGATCTGCGTACTTACGCTCCTGAACTTTCTTCTGCCACCGTCAGGCCGCCGGCACGCTTCTTCAAGATCGGCAGATGGTCCATTCCCCTCTCCCGCGCCTCTGTCGAACTGCGCCGCAAGAGTGAGCCTTTTTGGAAAATTCTGAGCCGCCATTCGATTTCGAGCACCATTCTGCGCGTTCCCATTACCTTCCCCCCCGAATCGTTTAATGGACGCCTTCTATCGGCGATGTCCACTCCGGACTTGCTTGGTACGCAAGGCACGTTCTCCTGGTTCTCTACTCGCGCCACGTCCGCCAGTTGTCAGGGTGGGATCCATGTCCCGCTTATGCAGCGCAATGGCGCTCTTCTCGGTTCGCTTCTCGGACCCAACCGGCTGACAGTCGCTTTCGCAATCAAACGGGGCGAAGACGGACTTTCTCGCACCCTAGAAATTCAGGGACAGACGTGCTTGCTGCGGCTCCGTGAATATACCCCCTGGATCCGGCTTCGTTTTTCCGGCGGCCCGTTATCATCCGCTCGCGGCATCGTCCGTTTCTTGTTGACTGAAATCGAACCTGAACTTTCCGTCTACGCCACTCCTGTCGAAATCGACCCGGAAAATCCGGCGCTCCCCATCAGCTATCCAAGCCATTATGCGGTGTATCTCGCCAAGCTCCTGGGAACCTTCGCCACACTCGGCATGGCCGAAGATACCTGGGCTCTCAACGAAGGTGCGATCGACGAAGATGCATTTCTCGACCAGGCGAAATCGATCCAAGGCGAGCGGGAGGCCATGTTCTTTAGCGCTCTCGAACGTACCCGGCGCGGTGTCCTGGCGTGTGTATTTGATACTCCCGATCGCGTGCAGCACATGTTCTATCGCTACATCGACCCGGCGCGCACCGACTGCCGTGATTCTGTACATCGCGACACCATCGAGCAGCTGTACCAGGACATGGACCGCATCGTGGGTCGCACTCTCCGCTATGTCGATGCCGATACTGCTCTCCTTGTGCTTTCCGATCACGGGTTTTCGTCATTTCGCCGGGGGGTCAATTTGAACAGCTGGCTGCATCGCAACGGCTACTTAACGCTCCTCGCCGGAACCGTGGAGACCGGCGACTATTTTGAAGGCATCGATTGGGCCAGAACGCGCGCGTACACATTTGGGCTTGGCGGCGTGTATCTCAATCTCTACGGAAGGGAAGGGCAAGGCACCGTGCTGCCCCACGAAGCCGCCTCCCTCAAAGCGGAACTCACCGGCAAACTGGAAAATCTCTGCGATGACGAGACAGGCGAAATAGCCATCCGTCATGTCTACGATTCGACAGCGATCTATAGCGGCCCCTACCAGGATGCCGCTCCCGATCTCATCATCGGCTATGCGCCCGGTTATCGCGCATCCTGGAGTGCCGCCGTTGGTAGGGTAAGCATTCCGGTATTCGAGGATAATGCCAAATGCTGGAGCGGCGATCACTGCATCGATCCAGCCGCTGTCCCAGGAGTTCTGTTTGTGAACCGGAAGCTGCCTCCTGACACGCCGGGCCTGGAGAATCCCGGCATCGAAGATATGGCGCCCACCGTACTCGGCCTGTTCGGCATAGGAGCGCCACTGTGGATGGAGGGCAAGGCGCTCATGCCTCTCTAGTTATGGCCTCCAGAACAAGCGTGAAACTCAGTACCCAGCTTTGCAATCGTGCCCGCGCGGTAGTCGAAAAGGCCGGCTATAGTTCGCTCGAGGAATTCATCGAACACGCGGTTCAAAGAGACCTCGCGCGCCTGGAAGAGATCCAGTCGAAGGAAGACTTGGTTAAGAAATTGAAAGGGCTCGGATACCTCGAGTGACGGAAGTTGAGCTGGGCGTCAAAGCGTTCTGGCTCGTAATCGCGGCTGGCGCTCTTTCTGGCTTCGCTTCCTGGTCGTTCTTCCGGCGTCGGTCCGATCCCGCCAGGCTGAGCGGAGCAGTCAATGGCATCGTTGCTCATCTCTTCGAGCTGCGGCTATTTGCCCATGAGCCGGTCCTCGTCATGCGCGCTCAGCGCGACCTCTTAGTCGCAAACTTTCACTTTCTCCGGCAGGTAATGGCGCCTTCCCTGATCCTTCTTCTTCCGTTTGCCATTCTGCTCGTCGCTATGGATTCCCTCTTTGGGAAAGCTCCTTTGCAAGTTGGAAAACTTGCGATCGTCACTCTGGATGTCTGTCAATCTGTAGGGAGACGATCACTCAAAGCACAACTCGATGCGCCTCCCGGGATAGTGGTAGAGACCCCTCCGGTCCATGTTCTCTCGCTTTCCCAAATCAGCTGGCGTTTGCGACCGATTCGCGCTGCCAGAGGCGATTTGCGCCTGCGATATGGCGGCCGCGTCATCACGAAATCCATCTCGTCCGAACCGGGTATTCAGTGGTTGTCCGATATCCGCGCCGGGTCGGTTTGGCGGTTCCTGCGGCATCCATCCGAACTGCCCTTCTCTAGCTCCGCAATGCATTCAGTTTCCGTCAGTTATCCAGCGGCCACGATTTTTCATGTGAACTGGCTTGTGTGGTTTGTAGTCGCGTCACTTGCTGGGGCAGCTGCCTCTCCGGTTATATCCCGTTCGAGCAAGCTGTTGTTTCCATAGAGCCCACTTACTTGTCGTACTAAACTTACCCTTATGGTCAAGCAGGCGTCCGAAGCGAAGCGTGTCCTTCGGCCCCTTGAAGTGCGTGGAGCGAACCGGGCGGCCATTCTCAGCCTGCTGCAGCAAAACGATTACCTGTCGCGCGCCGATGTTTCGCGCCAGAGTGGCCTTTCCGAGGGAGCTATCTCGCGGATTGTGAACGGTCTGATCTCCGACAGGCTGGTTCGCGAGGACGGCGCCGAAAACTCGACCGGTGGACGCCCGGGGCGCCGCCTGGCGCTTGAACGCGGGCGCGTCATCTTCGGCGCGGAGATCCAGAATTGGGAAACTCGTTGCGCTTTGAGCACCATGAATGGCCGCATTGTGGAAACACGGCACTTTCGCACTCGCCCGACCGCTGAAGAGACGCTAGCCGAAATCTGCTCCGAGTTCATCGCACTGAGTAAGAAGCTCGGCGCCGATCGCTTACCCGGCATTGGCATCTGTGCGCGCGGCATTGTCAACAGCGACACTGGCATGCTGATGCTCGGCGGCCGCTCAGATTGGCGTCGTATACCTATTCGCGAAATACTCGAAGCGCGCCTCCGCGAACCTGTGTTTGTAGAGAACAATGTCCGTGCCGCCGCCCTCGCCGAATATACCTACGGTCCAGGCGAAAGCAGAGGCAGTCACTGCTTTATCTTCGTCAAAATGGATGAAGGTGTCGGCATGGGCGTTCTCTTCGATGGCAAGCTCTATCACGGTCCCCATATGGCGGCTGGCGAATTCGGCCAGATGGTGATCGAGAGCTCTCCGAGTGAAGAGCGACATGATCGCCCGGGCTGTATTGAACGGCTTATTTCGAACGCCGCCATATGCGATCGTTACGCCGCTCTCACGGGAGCTTGGCGGCAGCCGAGCACGGGCGATACCTCGGGCCGTGTTCGCCGGATTGCGGAATGGGCACTGGCCGGAGATCCAGCCGCGCGCCAGACCACCGAAGAAACGGCACGCTATCTGGGAGTCGGGATTTCAAACCTCATCTGGGGACTCGATGCCAGTACCGTTGTCATCGACGCAACTATCGCCGAGGCTTGGAAGCTCATCGAACCCGCCTTGCGACGGCAACTCCCAGAAAATGGCGATCTGTGGGGCTCGCGTAACGTGCTCGTCAGGCCTTCCGCCTTGGGCGGAGAAGCAGCGCTGATCGGTGCGGCCACCTTGCCGCTCAACAGAATCTTCGCGGGCCATTCTTCGCTTCCACTTCGGCGTCGGGCAAACGGATGAGCCAGTCTCCTTCCTCTTTGAAGCGGGTTCTCACACGCCGCGATCTGATCCTTTACGGTTTGGTCATTCTCACGCCGACTGCGCCCTATCCCGTTTACGGTATCGTGCAGCAAGTCTCAAACGGCCATGCCGCTCTGGGTTATCTGGTCGCGATGGTTGCCATGCTCTTCACCGCCGCCAGCTACGGCAAGATGGCCGGCGCCTTTCCCGCAGCGGGTTCAACCTACACCTACGTACAGCGCGCCTTGAACGAACATGTGGGCTTTCTTGCCGGATGGGCCATGATTCTCGATTACTTTCTCATCCCGCTTGAAAGCATCATCTACGCCGCGCTAACGGCTCACCGCATGGTCCCTTCGGTGCCGTACGAAGTGTGGGCTGTCAGCTTTACTTTGGCTTTGACGCTGATCAACATCCCCGGCATACGGGTCACCGCAAGGGCCAGCGAGTTCCTGATGGCGATCATGACAATCTGCGCAATCACCTTCATTGTTCTTGCGGCTCGCTACGTCGTCGTTCGGCATGGCGCGAACGGATTATTCGACAGTACCGCGCTATTCCGCCCGGGGACCTTCGCCCTCCGGCCTTTGATGTTGGGTGCTGGAGTGGCGGCGCTCTCCTACATCGGTTTCGATGCCATTTCCACGCTCGCCGAAGACAGCGTCGACCCGAAGCGCGACATCGGTTTCGCAACTGTGTTGGTCTGCGTCCTGCAGGCTCTCATCTGCGTGGTGACTGTTTACCTGGCGGCACTCGTTTGGCCGGATTTTCACAGCTATCCAGAAACCGAAACCGTGATTCTCGATATAGGGCGCAGAACTGGTGGCGTCATGATGTTCGGCGCCCTCATCGTTGTGCTGCTTGTGGCTGGCTTAGCCAGCGCGTTGACTGGCCAGGCCGGAGCCTCCCGGCTGCTTTACGGCATGGGACGTGACGGCGTGCTCTCTCGCCGCGTCTTTGCCTATATTCATCCGCGGTTCGCCACGCCTACCCGCGGTATCTATCTCATGGCAGCTGCCTGCTTAGTGGGCGTGCTGTTTATGCGCTTCGAGATAGCTGTCGAACTGCTCAATTTCGGCGCCTTCGCCGGTTTCATACTCGTCAATCTCAGTGTGATTCGTCACTTCTTTATCCGCGAACGGCGGAGGCACGGTGCGGACCTTCTCAAAAACCTTATCTCGCCCGCGCTGGGCGCCGCCGTTTGCCTGTATCTCTGGATGAGCTTGAGTGGCAAAGCGAAGATCGCCGGATTCATTTGGCTTGCCATTGGCGCAGCGTATCTTGCCATCCTCACTCGTGGATTTCGCATTGCCCCGAAATCTCTCGGGTCGCTTAACGAATTCGTTGAGAAAGCCGATGTCGCTTCTCCGTAACTGACCGAAACTGAAGAACCCCATGAAGCAATTGCCGGTTATTTGCCTGCTCATCGCCGCCACGGCGCTCGCCGAAGCTCCCGTTCGAACCTATGAAACCACTGTGTCAAGTCCTACCTACGAGCATGTGGGTCGTGAACTGCAGCCGCCTCTGTTCACCAGTTCCAGCGTCACGGGTATGTACCCGTTTACCACTTACCTTCCCGAGTTTAAGCCTGGGCCGGCTTCACACAACTATCACGCTGTCATCGTCGAGAATGAATACCTTAAGCTGACCTATATCCCCGATTTCGGGGACCGCATCTTCTCTGTTTACGACAAGCTGCGCCGCCGCGAAATGCTTTATCGCAACGATGTGATTAAGCCCGCCCCTTACAATCCCCGTAATAGCTGGCCGCAATCCGGTATGGAGTTGACCGGGCCCCACGACCTTCACACGCTCACCCTGCACGCAGAACCATATTGGGCGAACAAAATCGTCAGTCACGAGGACGGGAGCCTTTCGTTGGTGCTCGGCGAGATCGATCCGGTCTATGGCATGAAGGTGGATCTCTCCGCAACGCTCCATCCCGGCATCGCTGCACTCGAGATCACGGTCTTCTGTTACAACACCCGCGACGGGCGCAAACCGGAAATGTTCTGGATCAACACGGCCATCGAGTCAACACCGAAAACCCGCTTTATCTATCCAATGAGCCGCACCGTCGGCCACACCACGGCCGAAATTGCTGATTGGCCTCTCTACAACGGCATCGATTACAGCTGGGATCGCAACAACAAAAACATGCTGGGTGTGTTCGGTATCGATATTTACGATAACTTTCAGGGCGCTTATCAGTTCGACCGCGACTATGGAATTTTCCGTTATGCGGATCGCCGCGTTGTACAAGGCATGAAGCTATGGACCTTCGGTTATGGTGAGGGCTCCAAAAATTATGAGACCGGGTATACAGATCATGCTGGTCCGTACGTCGAACTCCAGAGCGGACGTCATGTCTGGGATGGCCATTACGAGTGGGTCGCGCCGCATAAAGTCGAAGGTTGGAGCGAGTGGTGGGTGCCCGTCGCTCATACGCAAGGCCTCACCACTCTGACTCGCGATGTCGCCCTGAAGCTTGACGTTCAGCCCGATCCCAAGGGAACTGATTCGGTTGTGAAACTTGCACTCGGAGCAACACGTGTTGTCACCGCAGCAAAACTCTCAATCAGGGCAGATTGCGGCGTTATCTTCGAAGGCGTCATCGATCTTGACCCCGGCAAACCCATTCACAAGGGCATTACCGGTATCCATGCAAACGGCGATGGCTTGCATCACCTGACGGTGACGATTACCGATCCGGCAGGTCGCGAGCTGCTCGCCTACGAGCGCCCCGACGAAAATCCAGGGCGCAAACAATACACTCCGTTTACCAAACCTCTAGAACAGCCGCGCAAGTCTCCCGACGAGATGAGCGTCGAAGAGCTAACGCTCGCAGGCGAGTACCGGCTGAAAGAACTCGATGAGCCCGGAGCCAGGGTACTTTTCGAGAAGGCTTTACAGCATGATCCTGGCTATTCCCGGGCCCATTTGCTAATCGGCATCACAAGTTTTAACGATGGCAGATATGAAGAAGCCATCCCTCATCTGAAGAAGGTCATCGAGCGCGACGCTTACGACGCCGGCGGCTACTTTTACCTCGCGATGAGTCAGTTTGCCGTAGGTCAGGAATCGGCTGCTGAGCGCAATCTCTACTACATTTGGCCGGACAGCTCCTACTATGGTGAGCGCGAATATCAACTCGGTCGGCTCGCCTTCAAACGCGGTGATTGCCAAAACGCGATTACGCATTTCCGCCACGCTCGGGACGTCAATGCGGAAGACCTTTACGCGCGCTTGGCCCTTGCGGTAAGCCTCCGGCTCAACGGAAATAAGACCTCTGCATTGAGCGAACTCTCCGCAATCGAAGCCATCGATCCGACCAGCCGTCCCGTAGAGGCGGAGCGTTGGTTCCTGACGGACAACCCTGCGGCCCGGGCTGAACTGCTGCGCCTGTTAGGTGGTCAAACCCAGGAAGCAATTGCCGTCACAACTTTCTACCGCACGCTTGGCCAATGGAAGGACGCTGTGCAGATTCTGAAGCTCGTCGAGAAAGATAATCACGATCCCTGGGGCGTGACTCCGGTTTTCTACTACACTCTCGCCTATTGCCAGCGCCGCTCTGGGGATCCAGGCGCGGCTGATTCGTCCCTGGCGAAAGCGCGTGCCGCTGCTGGCAAGGTCGATCGCTTCCCTTATCGTGAGGAGACCGAAGCGCCTTTGGCTGAAGCTGTGCGCCTTGATCCGAACGACGTGACTGCACGCTTCGAACTCGCTTGCCTGCTCTACTTTCGCGGCCATCCGCAACAAGCCATCGATCAATGGAAGGCGGTCGTAAAAATCCATCCCGACGACTTCTCTTCGCGCCGCGCTCTCGGCCTGGCTTACGCCGAACAGGGCGATTCTTTAGGGGAGGCTGCTGCGCAACTCGAGCGCGCCGTCGAATTGAAGCCGGCCGATCTCTACACGCTTGATGATTTAAGCGCTGTGTACGCTCGCGCGGGCCGCTTCGACGACGAGCTGGCGTTGCTCCGGAAGTCTCTCGATCGATCGCCATCCAACGACGATCTTGCCGAAGGTGTGCTCACGGCCGACTTGAGCATGGGCCGCTACAAAGATGCCGAGCGGCTTATTGCCACTCACGATTTTGCCATCCGCCATCGCAGTTACGGTCTTCGTGACAAGTACCGCCTTATGTGCTCTGGAATGGCGGCCGCGGCATTTAACAGCGGTGACTACGGGAAGGCGCTCAAGCTGTTCCAGGCGGCTTTGAATCCGCCCCTTTCACTCGGTGTCGACACTTTCGCAAATCAGTCGTCTCCCCACATCGAGTATTACATCGGTCGAACTTTTGACGCGCTCGGCCGGAAAGACGAAGCCCGCCAGGCTTACACCAGGAGCATTGCCGGCCTTGCACAACTATCTGGGGATCGAGATAGCTGGAGCGCTGACAACTTCTTCATGGTTTTGGCGCTCGATCGCCTCGGCCGTTCGGAAGAAGCTTCGCGTCTCGAGCGGCATTTCGTGAATTTCGCCGAAACCGAGCGCGACGACAAACAACCCGCTCACAAGTCTGCCGCCCTCTATTTGCTCGCTCTGGTTAGCAAACGTGATCGGCATCCTGAGCAGGCGCGCGCCCTTCTCGTCGAAGCGCTCAATGCCCGGCCTGACCTGCTCGCGGCGCGTCTCTCCCTTCGCGGAGATGTCATCGATCCACTGACTAAGGCAAATTGAAGATGCACAAACTCTATCGAACCCCGGCACTCCTGCTGCTCTGGTCCGCGCTCGCCTCGGGAGCCGAGCTGATCTTCCCGGGTAGCCACGCCGGTGTCGCTGCCGTCGCCCTGGAACGCGACAAGCCTTTCACACTGGTCTTCAAAACTGGCCTCCAGGCCACAGGCAAAGGCCAACTGCTCGTCAAATGGACCGATATCTACGGCCGCGTAGTCGTTGACCAGAAACTTTCCGTTGAACTTACCGACGAAAACGAAATCCGCTTTCCGCTCGATCTCACGCGTGCTGTCGCCATGCAAAACGAGCTTCATGTTCATTTCTCTTTCAGCGGTTTCGATAAGAAGGGCAGGAAGGATGTTCGCGAAGAGGATGCCGATGCCGCTTTTGTTGCCCGGCCGCCCGATCGCGGGTGGTCTGACTACATGATCATCATGTGGCAAGGCGGTAGCGCGGACCACTTCGCGCAATTGCAGAAGGTAGGAGTCAATGCCGGCAAATCGAGTGAACATTCGAGCGAGCTCCCGGAATTTCTCCTCAAGGATAATCTGCGCTGGTACGTCGAAAACATGGCAACCGATTTCTACTCGGCCTATCATATTTTTCGGCCCGACCGCCCTTACAACTACGCCTTGCTTCAAGACAAAGAGCTTTACCGAAAAGATCCGTCGAGCAAAGAGGCATTTAAACGCCACCCCAGCTTCTCTGATCCCGCGTGGCTGTCGCTGATCCACGATCGCCTCGTGGCAAGCACTCAGGTATATTCCCCCTACCGCCCCATCTTTTACAACTTGGCCGATGAATCCGGCCTTGCCGAGCTTGCCGAATTTTGGGATTTCGACTTCTCCGACCACTCGCTTGATGCCATGCGCCTCTGGCTTAAAGATCGCTACGGTACGCTTGCCGCGTTGAACGGTCAGTGGGAAACAAATTTCACCGAGTGGAGCTTGGTCACCCCGGATACCACTCGTGAGGCGATGAAGCGCAAAGACGAAAATTACTCCTCCTGGGCTGATTTTAAGGAGTGGATGGACATTGCCTTCTCACGGGCATTGAAAATGGGTGTCGATGCAATCCATTCAGTCGATCCAAACGCTTACGTAGGCATCGAGGGTGCTCAGATGCCGGGATGGGGCGGCTATGACTACGCCCGGCTCAGCTCCACGCTTGATGTCATGGAGCCTTACGATATTGGCGACAACATTGAAATCATTCGATCCTTGAATCCTGGCCTCGCCTTCGTTACGACCGCTTTTGCCACTGGTCCTGAGGAGCAACACCGCATCTGGTACGAGCTCCTGCATGGGGCCCGCGGCCACATCATTTGGGATGAAAAGAACGACATCGTTCAACCCGATGGCGAACTCGGACCCCGCGGCCGCGATGTGGCTGGTTACTGGAACGAGCTGCGCAACGGCATCGGTGCGCTGATGATCGCGAGCGTCAGGCAGCACGATCCGATCGCCATCCATTACTCACAAGCAAGCATGCGGACCGATTGGATGATTGCTCAGCGCTCCAAGGGTGATGCCTGGATGAACCGCATGTCCTCAACCGAACGCCAGGACAGCGACTTCCTGCGTCTTCGCGATTCCTATTGCCGTCTGATCGAAGATCACGGCTTGCAATACAACTTCGTCTCCTACGGCCAGGTCGAACAAGGGGAGCTCTTAAAGCGCGGCTATCGCTTGCTGGTCTTGCCACGATCGAGTTCGCTTTCCGAAGCCGAAGCGGCGGCCATCGCAAACTTCGTTCGGCAGGGCGGAACTCTGGTGGTCGATGGTGAAGCCGGCGCCTTCGACGAGCACAGCCGCCGTCTACCCAAGTCAAGTCTTGCCTCAATCCTCTCTGGCGACACCGGACGAGGCAGAGTGTTCCGCCTGAACGCCCTCGATTACGCCCAGCAGCGCATTCTGGGCACTGGAGCGCAGACCTACCGTGCTATGAGCGCTGCGACAACCGAAGCCGGTGTGCATCCTCAGTTCGCTGTGGTCGATGCGCAGAACGCGCCTATTCCCGGAGTCGAAACCCATACCTTTCGAAATGGCGGCATCACAATTGTCGGCCTTCTTACGAACCCTCCCATCGAAATCGATGGACTCGGACCTTTGCAAGTGGCATCCCAGCGCCGCTTCGAGAAAGTTCAGCAAGTTCGCCTGATCGCGCCTGGGGAGCTTTATGCGTTCGACGTTCGCCACGCCAAGCAGCTCGGCAAGGTCAAACAGCTCTCGCTTACCCTGAATCCCTATGAGCCACTCATCATCGCCTTCAGCCCCGTGCCCTTTCCAAAGCTCACGATTCATGCGCCGCAACGGCAGGCACGGGGCGAAACCGGTCATATCGGCCTCGCGCTCGAAGGCGGCTCCTTCGCCGGGACCTCCGTTTTCCATGTCGAAACCCGCAGCCCCGATGGCCAACTCCTCCCCGCATACTCCGGGAACATTCTGGCGCCAGGGGGATCCGCCGAACAAGCTCTACCGGTCGCCCTCAATGACCCAAACGGAAAGTGGACGGTCCAGGTCAAAGACCTGCTTGGCGGACAGGAGCTGAAAACCTCCATCGAAGTGTTTTAAACGGTGGTCCATTGCCTTCGCGTGCCAGCAACTGACGCTGCCGGAACCACACAATTGTTGGAAATTTTTTTAAGTTGACATGCTCTTGAAAACCTTGTTATGCTCCCTCAATCCGTAGTCACTCAAGGGAGAGGGTCCAAATGCCCAGTTTCTTGCTCGATGTAAGAAAGTTGCTCGCAGCCGTCGTCCTTCTATCTGTTCCGCTCTCGGCCCAGACTGGACTTGGAACCGTGACCGGCTCCATTCAGGACCCGTCCAAAGCGCCGATCGCGAACGCTAACATTACGCTCACTGATACTGCTACTGGCGCAGTTCGTGCATCCAAGTCCACCGGTGCCGGGCTTTATTCATTCGGAAGCCTGCGCGTCGGCCCCTATCGCCTGGCCGTCGAAGCTCCCGGCTTCGATAAGTGGGAAACGACCTTCACCATCCAGGCCGGTCAAACCGTCACTGTGGATCCCAATCTGCAAGTAGGCACTGTGCAGGCCAAAGTAGAAGTGAGCGGTGCAGCTTCTCAAATAGCCACCGAAGGTGCTCAGCTCAGCGATGAAAAAACGGCGCAGCAGATCCACGATCTGCCTTTGAACGGGCGTCAGATCACTAATCTCTTTACCCTTACCCCAGGCGTGGAAGGGGGCCAGAACACGCAGGGAGCTCCGTCTCCCCGCACCAACGGCATGATGGTGGGTTCAACCGACATCCTGCTCGACGGAATGTCCTATGTCGACCGCTTCGGGGGTGGCATCTCGCGCGTTCAACCAGGCCTCGATACGATCCAGGAGTACCGCGTCGAGACCGCCGGATCCGGTGCGGCCTTTGACCGTCCTGCCACAGTTGAACTAGTCACCAGGAGTGGAACAAACCAATTTCACGGTGGCGCGTTTGAAACTCTGCGAGATAACTACGGTGGTTTGGTTGCCCGTGCTGTTCAGGATGGGAACACACCCGCCAAGCTCATCCGGAACGAGTTTGGCGGTTTCGTCGGCGGCCCGATCGTCAAGAACAAAGCATTCTTCTTCTACGACCAGGAGTTCCTGAAACAGCGGCAGCAAATGTTCCAGCAAACCGCTGTACCGACCGCCGCCATGTGGGCCGGTGACTTCAGCAACATTACCGATACCAGCGGCGATAAATTCACTCTTTACAATCCGTACACCACAACCGCTAGCGGCGCTCGAGCCCCTTTCCCGAACAACGTCATTCCGGCAAACCTCCTGAATGCGCAGGTTTTAAACGGATTCAAAGGCGTCACGCCTCTCCCTTCCGGTCCGAATGCCGGCGCGAATCCCTGGATCGCGCAAAACTATCAGACTTACTACCCTCAGAACACCAATACCAACTCCATAACCGGTCGCTTCGATCAGGTGTTCTCCGAGCGGGATACGCTGTCGGTCCGCTTTACCCGTTCGCACTACGACTTCCTGCAGGACGGCGGTCACTACGGTTTTCCTCCTCCCGGACAAACTGATTCCACTGGCAGTTCTGCTCAGAACTCAAACGTCTACAACATCACTGCTCATTACACTCACGTATTTAGCCCATCCCTGCTCAATGATTTTCAGGCGGCCGGTGTCCGCTCCAAGAACGGACAAGGAACAGGCGCGGACAGCGTCAACTGGGATTCGAAGCTCGGGCTGCCCAACCCGTTCGGCGCCACAGGCTGGCCCACTGTTTATACCGATGCCTACAACATGTTCTACGGCGGCGGATGGGATTCCGATAATCACAAAGCGCAGAACATGACTCAGTACGAACTCGACGACAATGTCACCTGGGTCAAAGGAAAGCACAGCATGAAGTTCGGCTTCAAAGGCAGGCAGGAATACAACAACGTCGAAGAACTACAGCAGGCGCAAGGCTCGGATTCCTTCGGCAGCAACTGGACCGGATTGTATGACCCTTCCGCCCAGGCGATCACTCCATTCACCGGATCCGGCTTGGCTAGCCTCGAACTCGGCATCCCCTCCTACCTTTCCAATCAGTACAACCGCGGCTTCTTTTATTTCCGCCAGAAAGAGATCGGCCTCTTTGCCGAGGACACCTGGAGAATCTCTTCCAAGCTGACCTTGAGCATGGGTCTTCGTTGGGAGTTTTGGACTCCGTATAAGGAGAAATATAATCGCCTCGATACCATCGACTTGAACTCGTTAAGTCCCACCTCGATGCAAGTTGTCTTGCCGACTTTCACAACTCTCAATACCATCCCCGGCCTTCCAACACCCGTCATTAATGCATGGGCGAACCGCGGGCTCACCGGTGTCTCGGCCAACTCGATTGGATTTGCTAGCGCTCTCACGCCGAACGTGCTGACAGATTTCTCGCCTCACGCTGCCGCCGCTTACCGCTTGAGCGATAAATGGGTCGTTCGTGCCGGCTACGGCATGTACTATTGGCCTTTGCCGCTTTCGCAGATCCTTCAATCGATGCGCGTCAATCCCCCGTTGAACCTGCGCTATCAGAACAATCTCGACACTCTGCAAGGGGCTAACGCCGTCTATTCGCTCACCTCTGTTCCCGCTTCGAGCGACATGCTCGGCACTGGTGGCACGGCGAATGTTGCGCCGGGAGCCGTCGATAGCTCCGCACAAGGATTCCTCGCCTTAGACGCCCACCACTGGAACGACAACCGGATGCAGGAATGGACTTTCACCATCGAACACGAACTCGCTCAGAACCTGATATTGAAGCTCGCCTACACCGGAAATCACGGCAGCAATCTTCAGCAGAACTGGGACGTTAATGCTCCGCTCTCCAAATACAACTACCAACTCCAAACCGGCCAAATTGCTCCGGTTCTTTACTATGATCGTCAACTCGATCCGAACTGGAATCTGAATAGCCTGAACGGTGGCGCATATGGTGCTGTCCGGCACAATGGCTACTCCAATAGCAATGGATTTCAAGTTGTTCTCGACAAGCGTTTTTCAAGCGGCCTTTCGTTTCAATTCTTTTACGCCTACACTCATAGCCTGACCACAAACGATGCGGGCGGCTTCGCCTTCGGCGGTAGCGGCGGTATCAACGCTGTATCAAATGGCGGCGGTAATCAGGGCGGCGGCACTTCCGGATCGGTTCCCGCCAACGGCGAACTAGTAGGAAATCCCAACTTAAGCGACAGCCAGCGGCTCCGGCTTCTTTATACAAACTCGAGCCAAGTACCACCGCAAAGGATTACTTGGAGTGGACTTTATCAGCTCCCCTTCGGCAAGGGCAAGAAGTATTTGGCGAATGTCAATCGCGGAGTTGACGCGCTGGTCGGCGGTTGGCAGATCGCTTTTATTGGCACGTGGGACAACGGTTTCTGGATGGGCAACAGCAGCAGCGAGTATCAATTCGGCAATCCCGCCCTCCCTTCGGGTAAGCGTCTGAACCTCAATATCTTCGGCCAGAACCAGAAGCTTTGGTTCGCAGGCGATTTCGACCCCACACAAGCCAGCTCCGTCAATCTCTCCGCGCTCGAAGCGATTGTCCCGGTGAATCGCGGCGCGCGCACGATTCATCCACTCGGCTCAAACTTCGACAACTATGTCTCGCAGAATCTTGCCGACGGATCGGTGGTCCCCACCTTAATTACGGACAATCTTAGTTGGAACACGCGCAATTTCATGCTTGGTCCGCCCGCCTGGAATCAGGACATCTCGGCGTTTAAGTACTTCACGATTACAGAACGAGTTCGCTTGCGTATGAGCGGAGATTTCTTCAACTCCTTCAACCATCCAACGCTAAACAATCCGAACGCAACTACAGGACTCATCAATCTCAGCTCACAAGCCAACACTCCTCGAATCATCCAGGTTGGAGCGCGCATAGAGTTTTAGGCGGCCGGCCAAACCGTGACGATTGGAGCTACGATATTTCTTGCGCTCTCCTCGTAACTTGCAGCTGGCGGGACTTTGTCTGGCGGCGTTGTCCCAGCAGCTCTTGCGTGGTCAGGCGCTCCGTTTGAGTGACCGGCTCGCTGCGGCAAACATCTCGACATCGTCGGCAGCTATCACTCTAACGGCTGTTGAGCCGGTAATCTGGCAGAATTTCTATTCCACTGCGGATATAAGTTGGCAACTGATAAGGGGCCGCATCGGCGTGCGGAACGGCGATCTCATGCTCAAGGGGGAAGGTTCAACCCCGGTCATCTTGGCCCCGAAACAGCCTGCAATCGATTGGAGCCTCTATGAAGCCGTAGAGATTAGAATGTCCGCCCAGGGCGGAGACGAAATAAAAATCAAGATCGGCGATTTCGAGGCAAGGCAGAAGCTCGGACCGGCCGGCCAATACAATATCTACCGCTTTGATGTCAACGTCGATGCGCCCAAAGGGGGCCGTCTACTCGGCATCATGCCGACCGACAGCCTTCAGGGCTTGGTTGGCATTCACTCCATCAAGTTAATCCCGAAGCCCGCTGCGTTTGTCCGCCGCGTTGATCGTGCGAACCTCGGCAAGCGGGACGAATACCGCAACGCTATTTACATTCACTCGCCGTCCAGCATGAGCTTCGCCCTTCAGATTCCCAGCAGCGCTCACTTGCATTTCGGCATGGGCACCACAGCGAGAAATAGTAGGGTCAAGTTCACCGTCTCCGTTGCCGGTTCACCCGCCGGTCTTTTCTCGAAAACCTTAGACGATCCCGATGCGTGGCAGGACACCGACATCGATCTTTCGCATTGGGAGGGACACACCATCACTCTTCAATTCCGGACCGAATCGGAGCAAGATGGAGACGTCGCCCTATGGGCCGATCCGGTAATTACCAACCCGCAAAGATCTCGGCCGAACGTTCTCATTTACACCATCGATACCTTGCGGGCCGATCACGCAAGCCTCTACGGCTACCCCCGCAACACCACACCATTTCTCAAGAAGCTCGGCGCATCTGGCATTGTGTTCGACGATGCCCAGACGCAAGCCACCTGGACCAAGCCGGCGATCGCATCCTTAATGACTTCGCTGTACTCGTTCACCCACGGCATTGTGTCCGACGCGGATACGATTCCTGCCGGGTCAGCAACCCTCGCCGCTCAACTCCACAATGCTGGATACGTCACCGCGAGCATCGTATCCACCCCATTCGTCGGCCGAGCCACTGGACTCGACCGCGGTTTCGACTATATGCTCGAGTATCCTGTCGTTCTCCGTCAGGTGAACGCTCAGACAGATCGGGCCACCGATTCTGCCGCCCTGAATAAAATTGTGTTCCCTTGGCTTGACCGTCACCACGATGGGCCGTTTTTTCTCTATGCGCACGCAACCGACCCGCATGCACCGTACGACCCTCCTCCCCCTTTCGAATCTGTCTTTGCCAAGCCTGCCGAGACCTCGAAGTTTGAGCGCGAGTACGCCGGCTTCAAAACCAATCACGAGTACGGTGGAGGCGCAGTCATCAACCGCCAGATGTGTGAAAAAGCAGGCATCGATCCTGACCGCTTCATACAGCAGGCCGAAAATCGCTACGATGGCGAGATTCTCCGCAACGACAGTAGTTTTGAACTGCTTGTCAAGAAGTTAAGACAGCTAGGCGTTCTCGATAACACGCTTATCATCGTCCTCTCGGATCACGGTGAGGAGTTCTGGGACCACGGCTGGACGGCCCACGGTCACTCTGTCTACCAAGAGCTTACCCACTCGACCCTGATGATGTGGGACCCTGCCCTTTTCCCAAAGCCCCGCCGCATTAGCGAGCCCGTTCAACTAATTGACGTGATGCCGACCGTGCTCGATCTGCTCGCACTTAAAACTCCCCCCGTTGCCGAAGGGCAAAGCCTTGTCCCTCTTGCTCGTGGACAGCCGTTCAAGCGTCGCGGGCTCGTCCTTTCTTCGAAATTTGCTGCGGTTCGCCCGGAAGGCCTGGTTCCCGAGAATTCAACCGACAGCTTTTCCATCATCGACTCGCATTGGACATTCATTTACCGCAATAAGGCCGCGAAAGCCGGAATCAAGAAGGTCGAGCTGTACGATCGTACAAAAGACCCGACGGAGCAGCATGATCTTTCTGCACAACATCCTGAAGACGTCGAAAAGAAAATTGCCACCCTCGTTCAATGGATCGATGCTCAGAACAAACTTCGCCAGGTGATTGGGCATACCGGCACTTCGCAGCTGGATCAAAGAACACTTGAACGATTACGAAGTCTCGGCTATCTCGGTGGTCCGTGAAGCCTGAGTTCCGGCCGCTTGCTTGTCTCGCCGCCGTTTGCTTCTTTTCTCTTGCTGGATGCATGTCATTCCATCGATCCCATCCTGTTCCGCGGCTGATTGTGCTCGGTATAGACGGAATGGACCCTGGCTTTGTCGAGCGCCACTGGACCGCGCTGCCTCATCTCGCTAAACTCCGCGAACAGGGCAGCTTCAGCCGGCTCCAGACAACCACGCCTCCGCAAAGCCCGGTTGCCTGGTCAACCTTCATTACCGGGCTCGAACCCGCCGAGCACGGCCTCTTCGATTTCGTTCATCGCGATCCGAAAACCCTCCAGCCGTTCTCTTCGATGTCGCGCACCGAGGAGCCTCGTTGGCAGTTGCCCGTCGGCCCCTACCTCCTGCCGCTCTCGAGTTCGCGCGTGGTTGCGCTCCGCAAAGGTACACCATTTTGGCAGACCCTCTCTCGGCTCGGATATCCGGTGACAGTCGTTCATATGCCAACCAATTACCCGCTGATCGAAGCCGGTAATGCGCTCTCCGGAATGGGTACGCCCGACATGCGAGGCACGCTCGGTTCATTCAGCTTCTATACCGACGCTCCGGAAGAGCTCTCGCATTCTGTCTCCGGTGGTCGCATCGTGAAGATTTGCTTATCTAAGGGCCATGTTGTACTTCCTGTCGAAGGTCCTCCGAATTCGCTCCGCAAAGACCAACCATACACATCGGTGAACTTGTCGGTTGATGTAGATCCTGATGCTTCGGCCGCCCGGCTAGCTCTGGGAAAAGAAATCACTATTCTGCGCCAAGGTGAATGGTCTGATTGGCTGGTTGGCGATTTTACATTGATCTCTCACCTCTCTTCTGTCCGCGGAACCTTTCGCGTGTTTGCGAAACAGCTCCATCCCGGCTTCCAACTCTATGTTTCACCAGTCAATATCGATCCGCTTTCGCCTGCTCTCCCCGTTTCCGCTCCGCCGCACTGGGCTGCGGACGTAGTTCGCGAGACCGGACGGTTCTATACGCTCGGCATTCCGGAGGACACCTCCGCGCTCCGCCAGCACGTCTTCGACCTCTCCGAATTTCGATCGCAAGCTCAACTCGTTATGCACGATGAGCGCACTCTGCTGCGCTACTCACTGCGCCATTTCATCGGGGGCCTGCTCTTTTTCTATTTCTCCTCCATCGACCAGAATTCCCACATGCTTTGGGGCCGGCATGAGCGGGAACTGCTCGATGTTTACCGTGAAGTCGATGAGTGCGTCGGCGAAGTTCGCCGCGCGTTTCCAGCTACACAGTTGATCATTCTGTCCGACCACGGATTCACCAGCTTCGATCGCGCAGTTCACCTCAATGCGTGGCTGAACGACCGCGGTTTCCTGACCCTCACCGGGCAGCCCGGTGACGATACAAACCTGAACAGCGTAGCGTGGCCCTCGACAGAAGCTTACGCTATAGGTTTAAACGGCCTCTACCTCAATCGCATCGCCCGGGAGGCCCACGGCATCGTTGCGGGCGGCGAGCAGAGCCGTTCGCTACTCGCCAACTTACGCGAGCAACTTCTTGCCTGGCGTGATCCCATAAATGGTCATCAGGTTGTCAACTCTGTGTACGTGGAGAAGCCATCTCCTCAGAACGCCTCAGTGGCTCCCGATCTAATCGTCGGGTATGCTCCCGGTTATCGTGCGTCTTGGGAAACTGCGCTTGGCGGCACACCTGCCTCGGAGATCGAGGACAACACTGACTCTTGGATTGCTGACCACTGCATCGATCCCGCCGCAGTTCCCGGTGTGCTGTTTAACACCCGCCCCGCGGGCTCCAGCCCTCATAAAATTCAGGACGTCACCGCGCTAATTTTGAAATTGTTCAGGTAAGCTCATTGCGGTCCCGGCCTCAGTAAACCATGAGCAAACAATCGGAAACTTACATACTTAGATCGTGGCTGCTACAAGCCGGTCCATTCGCAAAAAGGCTAGCGCACCAAGTTTGGCTCTGATAAATATCCCTCCGTGTCAGAAATAGCTGGTATTCGTGATGTTCGCGTTGCCCAGTAATCCGTCCCAAGATCGGTCACCTTACAGCAGAACGGACCGCATCCTGTTTAAGGAAGCGTACAACGCTATCATTCGAGTTTGCCAGCCTCCACTAGCGCATTCGGCAATCAATCATAAAGATTGAAAGCTGATCATACTCGAGCATTTCTCCCGTTCTTCGTGCACGTGTCACGATGTCTGATGTTAGATGTGGCCCGTGCGTCCGAGGCGTCGCATCACAGAGGGCGAGTGGTTGAACAGCTTGGAATAGCGCAAGGGTGGCAGTCTCGGGGAGCAAACCTGGAGGAGGTCTATGCGGCTGTTCAAGTAGGTATGTGCCCTCTGGAGACACACATTGGCTAAGTTGTTTTAGGGAATAGCTGACCGCCAAGGTTCGGGAACTCGCAGTTGCGGCGCAACGACCTTGGAACCCAGGAATTGAGGCTGCCTGCGCCAGCTGATCTTTTCGTTACGATTTGCTAACGAAAGAGTGGTGCCGATTCCTTTCGTTAAGTCGCAGAAACTTACACTTTAGTCTTTTATTTGGTCAAACAGAGCCGAGATCCATGTCCGCAAAATCGTGCTTTGATAAAAAAACGTGACAAGCGCTCCCCCAAGTGCCGGATTCTTCATCTGACTACACTCCATCCGTTCGTTTACGGCCGAAGAATTCCTCAAGTAGTTCTTTCAATCGTTCGGCAAAGCGGTCAGCGATTTCATTCGCAAGCTGTTCAAGCTCTGGGTGGCTCAACGGAAGCCTCTTGTTTGGCACCCGCATTGAGCTGATGTTCTGCCGCTGTGCCTCCTCGCTGCCTTTCATTAGCTTCGTTTTCAACTCAGTGAGCAAAGCATCGACGTCGGGATCAGAATCGCGCAACTCCTCAATCCTCTGGATGGCATGACAAACCGTTGAAATGATCCCGACCGTTATAGAAACGGCCGATCACAGTCGTGCTCCATCGACCGACTCGTGCTGCCAAATACATGGCCACCTGCCGGTTGAAGCATGCCGGCTGGGAGTTGCCGAGCGTGCGCGTAGCGCCGAGCTTAGCGGATACGACCGCATCAATCTCAGCTAAGCTGAGGCGTTTCTGCGAGAGTGGTTCCGGCGCAAACGAGGGTGAGGCCATCTTATGCTCCTTTCCCTGTGAGTGCCGCAGCTGGGCGAATCAGAAGATAATCTCCGGTATAGTCAATGCGCGCGGGACACCCCGGCCACATCGCCCTGATTACATCGAGCCAACCCCCTAACTTCTCGCGAAATCGCCGCGGCCGAGCATATTCGACATTGCCTAACTGGGCCGCCAGGCCGAGTGCACCGAAGATCGGAACCGATTCTGGCGATTTCGCAGCGAAACAGCGGTAGGAGAGCCACATAAAAAGGTCCAGCACCGCAGGGGAGGCAGCAAGTGTGCGGACGGCGTCCAGATCGGTCGGGATCGGGTGCGCTGCGATCTCCTGATAGAACTCGTCGCTGAGGACGATCACATTCTCGAACTGGTCGGAGAGCAGCGGCTGATCCGGGCGCTTGTTGTACCAGAGCTGAGCTTTTCGCAAGAAGTTGAACCGGGACTGCGGCACCATCCTGGCTGTACCTCGGAGCTGATCGGTGCCGAAATAGATGGTCGCGCCGAAGATGCGTTCGAAGGCTTCGACCAGGCGACGATATTCTGTGCCGCCCTTGTGCATACCGAAGATCTCCAGCATCTCCCCGGCGCTCCGGAACCGAATGACTGGACTCTTCTGTTGCACTGCCAGCGTTGCCAGGAAGATCGGCACAATACGATCCTGCCCGAATGGCACTCCGAACTTGGGATGCCCGGTGATTTGCAGCACAAACAGTCCATTGCGCTTCTCAAACATTAATTGCCCGGCCGGCAGAGCTCGCACTGGCAAGCCACACAACACGAATGGTCGGGAAGCGAAGCAGAGTTCCTGCGTCCGCTGCTCGCGGTTCATCTTTACAGATGAATTCTGTTGGCCTTGCCGAGCTGCTGTTTGGAGACGATGAACTCGCGATGTGTCCGCCCGAGAATGGCCGACGCCTTCTCGAAGCCACCGTGAGAGGCTGAATTCTTATTTACTACACTGCTGTTGAGGGACAAACGAAACGCCTTTCCTAGGCCGCTCAAAAGCGGCAAGTGTGCGTTTCGGAAGGAAGTCGTTCAGGCCATTTGGAGCCGCTCTCGCAGAAGCAAACGCCGTTATTCCGTTTACTCCATTAAGGGCGATTTTCGAAGAAGAACGCGACACTCAGTGGATGCTATGAAGTGGGCCCCTGGGCTGAGACAACCAGTCTAGACACTGATTACCATTCGACGAAAAATGATTGTTTGGGTTATGGCCTGCCTTTATAGTGGGCTTGTCGGCGAAGCGGAGACGGGCAACGGTGGCGACCGACCCGTCAAGGAATAGCCGGCCGGAACTCATCGCGAACGATGGGCAGGGCGTGTTGCATCCGGCGCGTCCTATAGCCTGGGCCGGACCCGACCGGAATGCGGGACTCCGGCCCAGGTTTACCAGCGGGAGCGACACATCGGACCGATAGATTCCGCCATGCCTGAAAAACGCTTTTCGAGGGCCCTCGATCTTTTTCATCATGCGGTAGCCGCCAAACCGGAAGTAACCAAACCAGCTTCGAACTCCACCGGCGGCCGATAGCCGAGCGACGAATGCAATCGCTTTTCGTTGTAGATCTGCTCGAGAAAGCGTTCGATGGAGCGCCGCGCTTCGCGCAGATCGCGATATTCTTGCCGGTACACTTCTTCGTACTTCAGCGTTTTCATAAACGACTCACAAGCGGCGTTGTCGTAAGGGTTTCCTTTGCGGCTCATGCTGATGGCAATCGCGTGTTCCCGCAGCAACCCGGTGTAGTCGCGCGAGGCGTACTGCACGCCACGATCGGAGTGATGCACCAAGCCAGGTAGAACCGTTCGCCGGTCGAGCGCCATAGCTAACGCAGCTTGTGCCAGCTCGTCTTCCAGCGTCCGCTCCAGCGCCCAACCAATGACGCGACGCGAACAGGCGTCGAGCACGACCGCCAGATAGACGAACTCGGTCTCCAGCCGGATGTAAGTGATGTCGGCCACCCAGAGCTGGTTGATTTCTGTGACCGTCATCTCGCCGGCCAGATTGGGGTACACGGGCCGTGCATGCGTCGAATCGGTGGTCGCCACCTGAAACTTTCGTCTCCGCAAGCAGAGCAAGTTGTCTTCGCGCATGAGACGGCGGACTCGCTTGTGGTTCACTGTCCACCCGCGCCGCCGCAGTTCCGCTGTCATGCGCCGCCAGCCATACGCCGGCCACTCCAGCGCGACCCGCTGCATCTCATCGCGCCATGCCATAGCGGCATCCGGTTTGGCTTCCGCTTTCTGCCAGCGGTAAAATCCGGTCCGGCTCACGCCCGCCATGCGGCACAGCCGTCCAAGCGGTATCGGGGTTGCCATCGTCACTTCTTTCTCGATGTACGGGCAAGCGAGTTGGGGGAAATCAATGCCTGCAGCCTCCGCTGCTCCTCGACATGCTGCAAGCATCGCTGCAAAAAATCGATCTCCAGTGCCTGACGCCCAATCTTGCGTTCCAAATCGGCGACCGGTGTCGTTACCTCCAGCCGTCGCTGGCCCTCGCCAGGAAAGGCTTTTCCTCCCAGTTCCCTCAGCTCGCGCCGCCAACGATGCAGCACGTTCGGACTTACCTCGCACGCCCGTGCTACCTCCGCCAGGCTGGCACCTAATTCCAGCCGCCTTACGGCGGCCTCCTTGAACTCCTTCGTGAACTTCCTGCGTGACCTCATGACTCTTCTTTCTCCATTCAATGAAAGTTGAGTCTAAACTCCTTGTTTCAGTTTTGGGGCCCACTCCAGCTGCCAATAACGGCAGTGTTGCCGTTTCCGGCAATCAGATTCTGCGCGACGGGAAACCGTGGATTGCGCATGGCTTCTATCAGATCGCTTTCGAAGTGGCACCGGGCGAACTCCCTCACCAGTCGCCATTCTGGACCGTTGCCTCTAAGAATCACACACCGGATGAATACACCCAAATGCAGCAAGTCGGGGCTGACTCGGTGCGAATCCAAGTAGCTCAAAACGGCATCGACCGAAAGGGCACTTACTTTATGCCCGAGTTTCGAGACCGCGTCATTGGCGCCATCCAGGCGGCGAGAGCCACCGGTCTTACTGTGATCGTCAGCGTCCAGAATGAGCCGCAGACCGGGGCTCCCGATACAGCGAACGATCTTCCCAGTGCTGCTACACAACGTGTCTGGCGAGAGCTTGCCCCCGTCTTCGGTCAGGATTGCGGAGTTCTGTTCGAACTTTTTAACGAACCCCATATCGGCAGGACGCTTGTTTATCCAGTTCCAGCTGCGGATTGGCAAACCTGGGCGGCTGGGATGAACGAGATCATCCATCTGGTCCGTGCGCTCGGCGCCGGCAATGCAGTCGTTGCTGACGGTTTGGATTACGCCGAAGAGCTGTCGGGAGCACCTCCGCTCGACGATCCTCTTCATCAGGTGATCTATGGCTCGCATCCCCACCAGCACAACGAAGCCGATCAGACCGAGAAGGTTTGGAAGAAGAAGTTCGGCGATTTCTCCCGTACATCGCCGGTCATCGTCTTAGAGTGGGGCATTGTGTATTTCTGTAATTCAGATACTGCGTTCTCCACAGTCAAATTCCTTCAGTATCTGCAGAATCATGGGATAGGCCTGGAGCAGGCTGCCTGGGACTGGGCAACCGACAACTTCGGCAGCGTTATCAGTCCGGCATCCCACCTAAAGAAATCAAGTGAGGTGCCACCAAGTAGACAGCAATATGCGCTTCTGTGTTTCTCTAGCTGCGGTTGCACTGCTTTCGGTCAGCATGGCTGCCCGTGCCGACAGTTTCAAAATAGCCGGCTCGGGCATCGATGACATCTTCAACCTGCCAGCGGCTCCGACCATATCCGCTTCGGGGTCTTATGGCTTCAGCATCTATCACGTTCCGGTCGACGAAAACGGAATTTACGTGACCAGAGAGATTTTCTTTTCAGTGAGAATTTAGGAGGAGGTCTGCTCGTTTCAAACGGCGCTGCGGGAGCAGATTTAGACGCTTTCGGCGCGCCGCTCTACATCGGAGCAAATGACTCCCCAATCTTTAGTGTGGGTGCGTTTCCTCTGGCGGGTTTCGGTACTTATACGGTCATAATCGAAGATGTTGGTACTCCTGACGAATCCAGCAAAAGCAAGGCGAATACAAGAACGAAAGATCGCAAGTGCACCTCAACCTGAGCGATGCGCTTTCGCCCACCCGTCCGGAGCCGTGCGAGCAGAACTGGCAATTGATAACAGAGCTCGCGTCAGCGCTTGCGGGTCCGAATAGAATGCACAATGGTCCGAGTTCAGTGTGAACACGGGATCGCAAGGCATGTCGTCCCGCATGGCGCGCTGAAGCTCAACGAATACAGTACGATCCTCAGTAGTTTCGATGTATGCTCGCGGAACAGAGCCAAAGCGTTCCGCACTCAGATGAACAGTTTCCGTGAGCGTGTTTGCCGGATCCGCTTGCAGGCGCGCTTCGGCTCGCGCGATCCATGTGGGATCGGTTTTGTTGTACAGCCTGGGGTGCACCTGATCCGGGTTTACGGTGTAAGTGCCGTCGGAATGAATCGTCACCATGTCAAGGCCGAAATCTGGGACGAAGCGATTCGAAACGGCTAGCAATGAATCGCCATCCGGGACCAGGCCGGCAGCTATATAGACGAGAGAGCAGACACGCTCCGGGACCCGTTCAGCAGCTTCGCTAATGACGATTCCACCGCGGCTATGTCCAACTAGAATGACGGGTTCGGGCTCGCTTCTAACGACATCAGCAATCTGATCTGCCCACTGAGCCAGAGTAACCTGTGCCAGCGGCGTTCGATCCGATCCTGTCCCGAGCAGATCTGGAGCGAGGACACGATGTCCGGCATCGCTTAGCAACGGGACGACGCGCTCCCAACACCATGCAGCATGCCACGCTCCAGAAATAAGGACAAAAGTAGCCATTAAGCCTCCTGATTAAGAGACGACGGTTGCAGGCATTTAAAACGGTCGTTGACGGTCGAAAAGCCGAGTATTCCTGCCATTCTGGAGGCTGTTGCCGCAACGGGAGAAGGCAGCAAATCGTGGGGTCTGTGTCAGTTTTGCCGTGTTCCGTGTTTGGAGGAAATCTCATCCAATTGGCAAAGAATAGATCGATGAATCAAGCGCAAAAGAAAGACTTCGTTCTTCGGCATATTGAAGAGCTGGTGAACCAGAAGGACACGTCGACCATTTCCCGCAACTTTGCGCCCGCCTTTCTGGACCATGAAGGCCCGAACGGTGGACAGTACCGACAGGTCAGAAACTGGAGTTCCGCGGCTTCGTTCAGTGGCGTAGCGCCGGCGGCAAATTCGTTGAAAGTTGGGCTATCGTGACTCCCCTGTCGGAAGTGAAGAGCAGCCTAAAGAAGTGGTGATGGAGGAGTACCGATGTTAAAGACGAAAAAGGAACGAAGCGCCGCGACCCAGCAAAGCTTGATGAATAAAGGCACGCTATTTCCTATTTCGTTCTTCGACTCGCGCAAATATATCCAGCACAATGTTTTGCTCGAGGACGGTCTCGGACCTGTTTTTAAAATTCATGAACAAACTTCCGCCTGATCGAACGAGTGTCAGAGTGTGTCGCACAATCGAAGACGGCGATTATAGCGTGGTTCACAACGATTACCGCTTGGGCGACTGGGGTCCGATGGCCGCATTCGAGGTTCATCGATGGGAGAACGATCGGATTGTCGAATGCCGTCGCGGGAAGCCATTGCGGAATGCCGCACGTCTTTGGCGACTCTTGCCGGCGTCTTAAACAAATTAAGAGGCAAGTCGATCCGGAAAACTTTTTCAGATCCAACACTTGGCTCTTGCGGGCAGATCGACAGTGGGAGAAATATGACGTTTGAGAAGAAGTACCTTAAATCCGGACCCGATCAGATCTCGTTGCAAGTGCTCCGGAGCACGTTCGGGATTCCTCGCTTTTTCAAGATGGAGGGCGGAGAATTACAAAACCAACGATTCGAAATACCATCAGCACCGATGGTGGTCAACTTTGCAATTGCATGGACGGGCACGCTATTTCTGGAGATTATCCAGCCACTTACGCCCGACGCGATTTAAGGGCACGATCTCACGGATAAAGCATTCACTCTTCATCCGCATCACATTGCATTTTCCGTACGCGATTGGGATGAATTACTGCTGGAATTGGCGGCCGAAGGTAAGTCGCTCGCCTTCTCTGGTGAATTCGGAGGAATGATCCACTCCGGCTACTCAGACGGCCGAACGACGATTGGCACTTATGTTGAGTTCTGCGCAAGCAGTCCGGAAGGAGAGGCCGTTTGGGAGCAGATCAGGAAGAGTGAGTTCTAAAGTCGCTTCGTTCCGCGGTACGCAGGAGGAAAGAATGCCAGTGGTTTTTATTCATGGAGTGCCCGATACCTTTCACGTATGGGATGGGTTCAATCAAATCTAAGCGCCCTCGACACTGAAGCTCTCGCGCTCCCCGGTTTCGGAACAGCTGTTCCAAAGCTATTCAGCGCCGACAAGGAGAGCTATGTCGAATGGATTATTAATCAACTAGAGAAGAAGGGTGCGCCCGTTGACCTGGTTGGACACGACTGGGGCTGCATGTTTGCACTGCGAGTGGCTTCGATCCGCCCCGATATGATCCGCACAGTTGCCGGAGGGAATGGGCCGATCAGCAAGCAGTACGAATGGCATCGTCTCGCCAAAATATGGCAGACACCGGAGGAGGGCGAGAAGTTTATGAGCGAGCTGAGCACCGAGTCGCTCAGTGGCATTCTGCAGTCGCTTGGCGTAAAAGAAGCAGCGGCGAAGGGCAGCGCCCTGCGTGTCGACAACCTGATGAAAAATTGCATTCTGAAGCTTTACCGCTCTGCTGTTTGTGTCGGTGAGGAATGGCAGATGGCGCTTGCGAACGTCCGCAGTCCAGCGCTGATATTTTGGGGCAGGAATGACAGCGAGTGTCCGGCGCGTTTTGCATACAGGATGGCCGAATGCATGCCGACAGCTCGCGTTGTGGAACTGGACTGTGGACATTGAATTCCGCTTGGGAAACCAGAGGAACTGGCGGCACTGTTGAAACTGCATTGGAAGTTCGGTGCTTAAGACTGTCCCCCGCAACACCAAAGAGAACGCCGCGATTGGACTTATTTTTTGAGCTGCATTGCCGGCTTAGTATCGGAGATAAATCTTGGAGACTTCGTTATCACAAGGGATGGCATTCTTGGGCGCGTCTATAGCAACTATTGCAACCAGTTCCGCGTTCTGCCAGACACCGCAGCCGGGCAGCGGATAAGGCATCGTGCAAGGCAAAGAGTTGCTGTGCGATGGACACCCGTGGATTCCACACGGCTTCTATCAGATCGCTTTTGAAGTAGCGCCCGGGAACTTCGAGCGCGCCGACCATCCGTTCTGGCAAAATGCCGTCAGCATGAGCCGGAAAGGGAATCCGTACGACAACGCCTTCTGCGAGTCATTCATGAAAACTCTCAAATACGAGGAGATCTATCGTCAGGACTACCGCGATCTGGCCGAGGCGCATGCTTCCATCGAACGGTTCCTTGAACACGTGTACAACGGCAAGCGTCTTCACTCGGCGCTGGACTACCGGCCGCCGATTGAGTTCGAACAGTCGCTGCCGACCGCTTCCACCTCACCTACTTCACGGGTCTGCGCATGAAAAGCCGGTCCCGCACAACATCGAAAAACGAGGGCGCCCTCACCAAGCGTTTTCTCAGGCATGGCGGAATCTATCGGTCCGATGTGTCCTCACTGCTGGTAAACCTGGGCCGGAGTGCCGCTTCACGGTCGGGTCCGGGCCAGGCTTTAGCCCAATGCCACATAGTTTTTGCTAAAGAAGGGACGGTTCAAGGTTTGCGGGTTGGGAATCTTTCTCCGTTCGGCCAGACCGCTCTGGGGAAAGCGGGCCGTTTGCGCCGGCGGCGCGGCAGCTTGGCCTGTTGGAGGTAATGCATCATTTGCTTGAAGATCCGCTCGGCCTGCTGCTGGTCAGGAGCGACTGCTAATTGGGGAGCGAAGAGTTGAACGATCCTTCGCGCCTTGGTGAAACCGTAATCGCGCGGGGAGCAGCCGCTTTGTTGCGCTGCCAAGCAAATAGCGGCGCGGACGAGATTGTAAGCAGCTATGCTCATCTCGATCTCTTTGGCGGCCATGTTGGGAGTGAGGCAGGTGAGTTGCTCCAGGCGCAGCTCGCTTTTGAGCGTACGCACATCCGTTTGTCGGGTAAGGGACTGGCGCGGTGCGGAGATGCTTCGCCCGTTTCCAGCCCCTCCCCATAAGAACTGCTCGTGAGGTTTTCCCTCAAGCAGCTCACCCAGCAAGTTTCGTCCAAAGGGTTATGAGTCGCGTTGGCAGACAGCCACTTTCACTTTTCCTCTCCAACACCGGGGAGCGGCTGAATCTTCCAGTCCCAATACAGCCCCAGTACATTGTAGAGATATTCGTTACTCCATCGCCGCCAACCCACGCTCGACTTTCGCCGCCGTTTCCGCCGCGTGAGCAGAGTACGAACCTTCATCTCGGTGTAGTCGCGGACCTCGCTAAAGGCGCGACTGGCATTGCCCACCCGAAAATAGTTGAACCATCCGGCAAGCGTGGCGTTGATCTGCTTCACGATCGCTGGCATCGGGGTGGCACCCCCATGAGCGATGATGTCGCGCACCTTGGCTTTGACTGCCTGGCGAGCCTTCTTCTTCGGAGTCATCAAGACAAAATATCCTTCCCTTTTGCGCTTGCGTATGCGGCGCAGATCAAACCCCAGGAATCCGAAGGCTTCTCCCTTCAGCGTGTCCACCACCCTGGTTTTCTCTAGGTTCAGTTCTACACCGATGAGTGCGAACTGTTCCTGGAGCCGTTGCCGGGCCCGTTCGGCCCAGCCCCGTTTCGTGTGATGGCCGCTAACGGTGATGACGATATCATCGGCGAACCGGTGATAGTTCACCGCCTCGTAATCCCCTTCTGCCGTCGTACGACGAACCGCATCGAAGAACCAGTCCACCTCGTTCAGATAGATATTCGCCGCCAGCGGGCTGAACGGTCCCCCTTGCGGGACACCGAGCTTTCCGCCGACCTTGATGATCTGCTTTACAAGGTGTAGGACCTGTGGGTCCTGGATCCGCTTGGCGATTTTGTCGAGCAGCACCGAATGCCGGATCGTGTCGAAATAGCGCGACAGATCCACATCGATGACCGTCGACATGCGCCGCAGCACACTGCGTCTGACTTCCGCCAGCGCGCCATGTGGTGACCGCTTGGGTCGAAATCCATAAGAGTTGGGGCAAAGGTCCGCCTCGAAGACAGCTTCCAGGATCAACTTTAATGCACCTTGCACCACGCGGTCGCGGATACAAGGTATCTGAAGTATTCGAACTTTACCATTCCCCTTCGGGATCTCTACCCGGCGGTTCGGCCTGGGTTTATACCTGCCTGTGAGGAGGTCGTCCCGCACTTCCCGGAGAAACGCAAATCGATCCTCCGACTCGATGGCAGAAAAATTCTGGCCATCGATGCCCGGAGCACCGCCGTTTCTCTTGGCGATACGGTAGGCCTCTTCGAGGGTCTCGAGTTTCGTGACATGCACGAACAGACCCCAGAAGCGATGCGTCTTGTCAGACTTCGCCTTTCGATAGATCCGCCGCCTCAGTTCCTGCAGACTGCTGGGTGCCTTCGTCATCTCACCCCTGCCTCACCTTGACCAGCGGAGTACTCACCGGTCCGGGCCCTTCCCTCCGGACGCGTTTTGCTGCACGTCCATCGACAGTACTGCGGCCCGATCCGCCACCCTGATGCCTATGCCCACACTTCCCATTCGAGGTTATAGTGGGCATCTCCTCGGCGAGCTTTCTTCGCCGGGCATCGAGGGCTTCTCCAGTTTCCACATTGTCCTTCACACCATGTCGCCGCTGATACCCCGCCGGTGAGAACTGCCGTCTCGGACTCGTTTCGGTCAGTTCTTGCTGCTTTCGCGCGTTATAGACCGTCTCAGCCACCGGGAAACCGTGTAACGAGGCTACTTCTACGTTCACTGCACGTTGCAACCTGGTGCGTTGCGCATACTCCTTTCCGAGCATGTTGTCGGAGGGCTCCGCCGTCTTGCTTTCGCGCCACGGCGCCTCCCCAGCTACGAGGCCTGAGTCTTTTAGCCTCGGTCGGTCTCTCACCGACTGGACGATGTGTCCTTTTCTGGACACGCCCACGTTCCAGCGCAGGCCGTAGAGATTCAGGATCTCCTCGTGAGGAGAGGGCAAAGTTGTGAACAGAGCCAGCAGAAAGGGTTTGGCGCCGTCATTGGGTTGCACCCGGCGCACGATCAAACGCCCGCGCACGCGGGCCTCTGCAGGCAACTGGGGATGACTTCTGCGGTCGTCGCGGCTCGGCTTTCACACCACCGGACCATCGATGCCGTCGCTGAGACCTTTTCCCGCCAAGCGCTGAGCGCGGGCAGCGGTTAAACGCAGCACCATCGGATGCTTTGCTTTCTCGGCTGCCTGGGCGACAGAAAATACCCCAAAATTGCAATCGCCGACCACGGTCGCACCTTGCGGCAAGCGGTCGATGGCCTTTTCCAACAGTTGCTGTTCGCTGACCGCATCCGGACCGTTCATCGGTCCCCATTCCGGCCGCATAGCGAGTCCGCTGCGCAATTCGTGCGCCACCACCACCCGCACCACCGGCCAGTGCGACTCCCCCCACTGGTTGGAACCCAAAGGAAAGCGCTCGGTCAGCGCGCCGCTATGCGCCAATCGCATGGAAGATCCATCCAGAAGAAATGCCCCGCTGGCGCCCTCGCTACCACCGCAACCCAAGCGAGTCATCAGTTCGTTAAAGATGCGATCACAGCTTTCTTGCACTACCGATAACGGCAGTCGCTGCCGGGCTTGATGATACGCCCCGGTGTGGCTGGAAAGGGCTTTGTCCTGCTCCCGCCACTGCCGCAGGCGTTTACAGGGGCGCGGCCAAAACCTGTCCGGCAATCCTCGCAACAGTTCCAATACCGCGCTTTCCAGCGGCGCGCCCCCGTGTAGCCGCTGCACCACGAGCAACCACATCACCGCCAGCGCGGTATAAACACGGTTATTGTGCCGGATGCCGGCATCGCGCTGCGCTTGCTCTACAAAGCTGGCCGGTAATAATTGCTGAAAGAGAGTGAGAATCCCTGCATTTGAGGGCTCATCGAGATGAGGAGGGAGAGAGACTGTTCGTCATATCCAAAAACAGAATATCACCGTTTTAAAACCTTTTGTTTAAAGCAGCTTCCTCAGCCCCTAACGGTCCCTCAAAAACTATGTGGCCTTAGGCTTTAGGACGCGCCGGAAGTATACACGCCCTGCCCATCGTTCGCGATGAGTTCCGGCCGGCTATTCCTCAACGGGGTGCTCGCCAGTGTGAGGCTGCTAAAAGCAGGCAAGGAACGATGCGAGAAAATGGAGCGCCGAAGGTGGACCGTAAGTAGGCCGAGCAATGCATTGGTGCTCAAACGAGCCCGTTTCGCCAGTGTGGCCTCAGGTTGCGTGGTCAAGACAGTGGTGACGGATGCCTATTGCCGATAGGCAGTTCGATCCCGTTTAGGAGTGCCCATTTTCACGACCTGGACGGTCCGGCTCCGGCAGAGTATCGCCGATGAGGGAAAATGCCGCGAAAGAGACAGAGCAAAAAGCGAACGGCCGTGCTACCCGTTCTAAACGCGGATGCTGCCGGGATCGACATCGGAGCCACGGAAATCTATGTGGCTGTCCCGCCCGATCGAGATCCCGATCCAGTGCGGTGTTTTAAGACTTTCACCGAAGATCTGAGGGCCTTGGCCGACTGGCTGCAGGCGTGCCGGATTCGCACAGTGGCCATGGAGTCTACGGGTGTTTACTGGATTCCACTCATGCAGATCCTGGAGTCGCGGGGCTAGAGGTCTATCTTGTGAATGCGCGGTATACCAAGAATGTGCCCGGCCGAAAAACGGACGTGTCGGACTGCCAATGGCTGCAGTACCTGCATGCAGTTGGGTTGTTGAAGGCCTCATTCCGTCCCGGACAGACTGTGTGTGCAGTTCGTTCGCTGCTTCGCCATAGAGATAGTCTGGTCGATCTGGCGAGTCAGCATGCGCAGCATATGCAGAAGGCGCTGGAGCCGATGAATTTACAGCTGCACCACGTGATCAGTGATATTACAGGCACAACCGGGCTGGCAATCGTCGATGCCTTGCTGGGTGGGGAGCGCGATGTGAATAAGCTCGCAGATCTACGCGATGCCCGCATCCGGGCGACAAAGGAAACAATCGCCAAGAGTCTGGTCGGGGACTACCGGGCCGAGCACCTTTTCACGCTCAAGCAATCGGTTAGCTTGTTCCGGGTATATCAGAAGCAAATTGCCGATTGCGAGTCGGAGATCCAACGATCCCTAAAGAATCTCGATAGCAAAGCAGATCCCGCAACAAAACCGTTGCCGCCGGCAAAAGATTCGGTGAAAAAATGCAAGGTCATGCCGCCGGCCCGAGCGCTGTCTCTTCGCGAGGAAGGCTACCGAGTTCTGGGAGTGGACGTGACAACTATCCCCGGCATTAGTGTGCTGCACGTGCAGGCCGTTGTGCCCGAAGTCGGCCCCGATCTTTAGAAATTCCGTAGTGCCGCCGCTTTCAGTTCCTGGATGGGTCTGTGTCCCCACAACGACATCAGCGGGGGAAAGATCCTCCGCGCGGGAACAAAAAGAATAAAAAATCGCTTGGCAGGGGCATTGCGAATGGCGGCGCAGTCCCTTCAGGCGAGCCAATCAGGATTAGGAGCGTTCTACCGTAGAATGCGAACAAGACTCGGAGCTCCAAAGGCCATCACCGCCACAGCTCACAAACTGGCTCGCATTATTCACCACATGCTCACAAGCCGTCAGCCCTATGACGACAGCGTTTTTGCGGTTCTTGAGGCTAATTACAACAGGCACACTGAGAATCGACTGAAAAGGCAAGCGCGCGCTCATGGCTTTGACCTCGTGCCGCTGTCCCACGGAGTGTAAGGAGTTCCCTAGGAGCATTGCCCGTCTCCGCTTCACCGGCCTCCTCAACGTAAAGCTATTGCCGTTCCGAAAGAAAGTATTTATCATCGAACGGTCAACTGTCTCTTGACTATTTGTCTCACTGCAGGGGGCAAGTCCAGAGATCTGATCTCTCTAGAGAGGATTCAGCACAAAGCCGCCGAAAAGGTGGCCGTGAAATTTATTCGAAGGGCCGAGCCTTCAACATTTAGGCGAGCAGATCCAAACCGCTGGCTCGATGGTTCTCGTAGGAGCGGTCCCGTATCTCGCCCAGCCGGTTAAAGAATACGACGCGCCCGAGGGCGTTTTACTGCTCTCCTTTGTTCAGGCCGACCGAACTGCGACGACGTGGTTCGGGGTCTTGCAGCCACTGGAGAGTAAGCGTCCGGCGACACCCGAATTTTGACAGGCCAGGCAACGCGGAGCTTAGCCAGCCGTTCAAACCGGTGTCCGCCGGACGCTTACCACAACTGAAGACTTTCAAGAGATCAACAGGCAAGCGTACGCGAATGGGCAAATCATCGCGTTGCGAGCCGATTAGAAGTCATTCAGCGCTGAGTGAAAATATTACATCCTTTTCTGCGCTATCCGCTCTTAAGCTTCGCCAACGTAGCAAACTTCAAATTCAGAGGCCGCTTAAGCAACAGGTGCGTTGACGACAACGGAGAGCAATAAGTGAGGCTTTTTACACTTAGCCTGATGGGCTTTTGCTTTGCTGGGCTAGCCCTTTCTGCGGATGACGATGACGAAACGCTGGAATCGGGCGTTGGTGACGGGTGTTCTGTCGATCCAGAATCCGTCTACTCGCACCCGGTGGGCGGGCCTCTCTTCGGGATAGTGGTCGTTTGAATCCATCTGGAATGTGCCTCCCGGTATCCAGCACATGTCGGACTGCGACGTGTCTATCAACGAGACCGGCTACGTCACTTTCGCCGAATTGCCACCCGACCCGCTCAAGTATCCAGGCGCCTTGCCAGAGATGCTTCATCCCGGGTCGGTTGTGTTCCTCAAACCGAAAAAACGAGTAGATCTCGGCGTCGTGAGCTGGTGGCATTTTGTCCTGGGCGCTGATTGGCGTCATCCCCTCGGACCCGGTTCGTCTATCGATGGACTCAACGACCATCCGGTAATTCACGTCGCATATTGCGACGTGGAAGCCTACGCTCGTTGGGCTGGTAAGCAAATTCCCACCGAAGCGGAATGGGAGTTTGCCGCTCGCGGAGGGCTGGAAGGCGTCACTTACGCCTGGGGCAATGATCTGTACCAGGATGGTCATCACATGGCCAACACTTGGCAAGGTGAGTTTCCCTGGCAGAACCTACGCAGCGATGGTTACGAGCGAACCTCGCCTGTTGGAACTTATCCGCCGAACGGTTACGGACTTTTCGACATGACCGGCAACGTTTGGGAGTGGACAAGCGACTGGTTCCAACCGGGCCACCAAGGCGAAAAGACGAAGTCTTGCTGCGTACCGACGAATCCGCGCGGAGCCAATGAGGATCGGAGTTACGACCTTGATCAGAAACTCCGGATTCCACGAAAGGTGATGAAAGGCGGCTCCTACCTCTGCGCGCCAAACTACTGCCGCCGTTACCGGCCGGCTTCCCGGTTCCCTCAGCCGGTTGATACTTCAACCTGCCACATCGGCTCTCGTTGTATCCGCCGTCCCGAATAGTATGGCTCTCATTTTTTCGGGAACAAAAGCGTAGTCGTGAATCTGATACCCCACGCGGGGCCGCCAGGCGGTGTCACCGGATAAGTGAGAACCGATAGTCCTACGCTGGCCAACTGATGCCCTATCTTCACAATCTGAGACGCGCCAGTTACGAATTGCGTAGTCCACTGCGTCGTCTTCTAGTTATAACTTGCCTCTACCGATAGCGGCGACAGAGTTGTACCGCTCTTCAGGTTGATACTCAAAAAAGGTTATAGATAAAGCTGGCTGACCGGGCGGCGGTCCTGATGTCCGGCAAAAGACCAGATCTGATTGCCCAACAGACCCGCGGTTATCTTGCCATGCTGCACGAGAACCACTGCGGTTGGACCCGCCCCCCACTTTCCGGCACCAATGTGGGTATCAGTAGCGCTCGGCAGCAGGAAAATAGGGCCTGCGCCCCAGATCAGACCTCCCGGACCCGGCTTAGACGGGGAGAAATAAAACTGTGGAGTGATATCTCCCAAACCGGTGTAGAAACCACCTGGAGCGATGATCTCTTCGACGTCTTCCGAACTACGCGCACCCGCTATGTCGTCCTGATGGATCAGTGGAATGATAGGTCGAAGAATCAGATTCCAGTTCTCGTTGAGCGTTACCGGAATTACCGGTTGTATGTTGAGGATGTAAGTGTAACCATTATTCCCGCCCATTCCGAACTGGAAATTGTTTTGAAGAGGCACGCTGATCAGGCTGGCAACCGGATTAGCGAGCTTCTTGGCTAACTCAGCCTGATCGTTTGCGGCGCCGGAATTTGGGTCGGGCTGCTCCTGTGGCAACAGCGGTAGGCAAATCAGAAAGAATACCCCCGCTATTCTTTTCATTAACTTCTGTCTTACTCGGATGTAATATGCCAACCGTTATCCCACACCTTCGCTTGGCCGCTGCAGCTTATCCATAACCTGGTCGATGCTGAAGCTGGCCGATTTTTGGCGGGGTGGATAATCGCGGAACGTACTTAGAAAGTCCCCCACGATCGTCTGGGCGGGAACAGCTAAGAACGAGTGATCCAGCAACCAGTCGTAGTAAGTATTGGATGTGATATCGGCCCGCTCGAAGGGGTCCGTGCGCAGATTGAAAAACTTCGGAATTCGCAAACGGGTAAACGGCTCTGCCCAAACGCGCAATGTGCCTTCCGTCCTCTGTTCCAAGAACACCAGCTTCCAGTTGTCATATCGGAGAGCCACCACGTCCCCGTCGTCAGAGAAATAAATGAATCCCGGCCGCGGGCTGTGCTTTTCCTTCCCGCTGAGATAAGGCAAGAGGTTATAGCCATCCAGGTGAACCTTAAACGTTTTCTCCCCGAGCTTATTCCCTGCCTTCAGCTTGTCTTTGATCCCAGGATCGCCAGCGGCCGCCAGTATCGTCGGGAAAGCGTCCAGATGACTCACAATTTCATTGGAGACCTCGCCCGCCTTGATCACACCCGGCCAGCGCATCATCAAAGGCACCCGAAAAGCGCCCTCCCAGTTGGAATTCTTTTCGTTCCTGAAGGGCGTCATTCCGGCATCGGGCCAGCTGTTCATGTGTGGGCCATTATCAGTGCTGTACATCACCAAGGTGTTGTCGGCAATACCGAGTTCATCCAGCGTGTCCAGCAAGGCTCCAATCGTTTTATCGTGATCGATCATCGTGTCGTGATAAGGTGATTGCCAACGTCCCGCCTGGCCCAGGCTCTCCGCTTTGGTGTGCGTCCGGAAATGCATGTGCGAGGTATTGAACCAGAGGAAAAACGGAGTGCCACTGGCATGTTGACGCTCTACAAAATCCTGCGCCGCGGCCAGGAACTCGTCGTCGATGGTTTCCATTCGCTTCTTTGTGAGCGGGCCAGTGTTCTCGATCGTCTGGCCGCCCTTGCCGTCGCTCTTGCATTTCAGAACGCCGCGCGGTCCATATTTCTTGTAGAAATTTGGGAAATCCTTGGCGTTCGGATAATCGGGAAGCTCCGGCTCTTCTTCCGCGTTCAGATGATAAAGATTCCCAAAAAACTCGTCGAACCCGTGTACCGTAGGCAAATGCTCATCGCGGTCTCCCAGGTGGTTCTTGCCAAATTGCCCGGTAGCGTAACCAAGCGGTTTAAGGGCCTGCGCCATGGTCGGATCCTCTGCGCTCAAGCCGAGATCCGCTCCTGGCAGGCCAACCTTTGTAAGACCAGTCCGGTAGCCGCACTGCCCTGTAATGAACGCGGCCCTGCCTGCGGTACAGCTCTGTTCCCCGTAGGAATCCGTGAACCGTATTCCCTCTGAAGCTAATCGGTCGATGTTGGTCGTCCGGTAACCCATCAATCCATCGCTGTAACAACTCAGATTCGTAATGCCGATATCGTCTCCCCAGATCACTACGATGTTCGGCTTCTTCACAGCATTTTTGGCCATCGCACTAGTCTCCTTTTGCAGTTGCGCGACCTAAGACGTTACGCCCGATCAGACGATTCATTTTTCGGGCGATGTTGTTTTGAGGAAACGAGAAACGCAGCGCGCCGCGCGGCGTCAGGCCAGAACAAATAATAAAACGCGCGCGCGGCTCTAACGCTCAATAGGGTGTTCTGCGCTTTCGCGCAAAAGAAAGCAGGCGGTTATGAAACTATTGTTTGCAACTGTTTTCGGGCTATGTATGTTAACGAGGACGATCGTTGCCGCGGACGAGTATTCAGAACGACTAAAAGCGGCAGGCGAAGTTCTGAGCGAAATCGAGGCGACGCCCGATAAGGCGATCCCGAGTAATCTTTTCCACAAGGCTGACTGCATCATCGCAATCCCGGGAATGAAGAAGGCAGGCTTCATCTTCTCGGGCAAGTATGGGAGAGGATATGCCTCCTGTAGAAAACCTGACGGCGACGGCTGGACCGCCCCGGCGGGGATGCGCATCGAAGGCGGCGGCTTCGGCCTTCAGGCCGGCGGTTCGGCTACTGATGTCGTCATGTTGGTCATGAGTAAGAAAGGACGCGATGGCTTACTTGCGAGTAAGTTCACGCTTGGAGGAGAAGCGTCGATTGCGGCCGGACCCGTCGGTCGAGATGCCAGTGCTCAAACGGACGCCACGATGCGTGCGGATGTTCTTTCCTGGTCCCGATCGCGCGGTATTTTTGGCGGGATTTCTCTTCAGGGTGGAACGCTGCGGCCCGACGATGACGCCAATAAGGATCTCTATGGCGAGAAGGTCGGAAGCAAACAAATACTTACCGGTGCCGTCGAGAAGCCGGTTGCGTCCAAATTACTAAGCGAAAAGCTGAACCAGTATGGCGGAACGGAGCAAAAGTGAGTAGGTCGCGATAGTCGAGGCCATCGGACTTAGAGGCGTAAGCGGGACCGAGGCCTTACAGGAATGACCATTTTGTTCAAGCTCCAGAATCTTTAGGTTTAGTGTCGTCGCCTGTGAGAACTATACTTGAAGCCTTCCATCTACCCCAGCACCTGAGACTTCGGCATATAAAGTCGCATGACGGCCCACATAAGCCCATTCGAAGTGGCAGCCAATTGTTCTCTTTGCTTGACCCGGGCGAGTGGTACTGGAGATAGATAGTGATTCCGCATCGGCGCTGCGCTTCAGGTGCGGAAGCATCATGGAGTTCAGTAAGTAACGGCGGATCGGATTATCGACAAGGAAGCCGGTCTTGCCGTCGTACATGGCTAAAGACCAACGGGCCTTGGCCGCGGCCTGATTCAGCCCCTGTTGGCCATCGTTCTTTTCCAGTTCGATTGCCTGGCGCATTGGGGCAGAGAGATTAAATGCGGCCAGGGTTTGCCGGGATGAACAGTATGCCCGCGAGGCGGGCGCGCATCTCGCGTTCTGAGCGATCAACAGGGCAGAAGGAAGAAGAAAGTTGACGCGCCTAAACTAAGACCAGTGGGACGGATCCTTGCCATTTCGGACCGGCAATGAGGAAACGGCCTTCATTGTTGCGTTACTTTCTCGTTCCAAGATAATCAACGTTGTCGCTACATAGATCGATCAGTTGGAGGGAATAGTAGCGATCCTCGTCTACGGGCGGAAGTGTGGCGACCTTCGGCGAGCAGGTCCATGATGAGGAAGGAGTATGGTGTGTCGGAGTTAGGCGATCTAAGGGAACGGGCATCCTCGGCGAGGGGAACTTGGAACGCGTTTGTTTACATTCTTTAGTGTTAGACGTGACGATCTTCAAGCGAAGCCGGTTTGATCTGACGGGAATGTCACGTATGATCAGTGCTGGTTTGTTCTAACAGTAAGCATCGCGTGACTTCAATTTTTGCCACTAAGTCCGCCTCCGTGGGAAGTGCGAGTTGGTACTCAGGTGTCAACACTTGATTGTTCAGGTTTCCGAGTGCATAGTGTGCAACCGCTGCGTCTTTCTCCGAGCATAGAATCAAACCCGTGCGTGAAACTACCGAGTTTCAGATCGACGATGACGAGGCAGCACAGCAGGCGGTGGAAAAAACAAGGTCGACACGGTACCAAGCGTTCCCAACTCGTAATCTCTTCTGTCGAGCCACGAAAGCGAAGTCGTTGCCCAGTTCCAGTAGAAATGCCTCCAGGCTTTGGACGAGCGCATCTTCTAAGTCTCATTCCGAATACTCGTCCAGCCCGGAGATTTCGCAGACGCTGTCTGCGGAATCGTGCTCGCATTAGAAACCGCAGACGTTGTCTGCGGTTTCCGCCACGTCAGATAGAAGAGCCGCATTTGCTCAAGATTGCGCTCAGAGAAGCCGCGTCCTAATCGCAAACCGCTCAGCAGCAGCTAAGTCCATGCTATGGCAAGAGTGTCGCTCCAATATCCAATCTGCCCTCTGGTCATCATTTTCGGGCCCGGGTTCACGACCTTAAAAGCCCCGATCATCGAGCCGGCTGACGCCGAACGAATCTTTTCGTTAGGATGAGCGTAACGAGAGTTCCGGCATCTCTTGCTGGCAAATTCTTGCGTGTTAATCAAGCCACGCCGAAGGTCGTAAGGTAAAACGATATTCTCCTGTGATCTGATCGAACAAAGGTCCGGGATCGAACACACAGAATCGGGCTTTTTCTCCAACGAATACAGCAGGCGCCCCCAAGGTCCCGGACTGCCCCGGAGTGTTTGGAGTGGGCCCCAAAACTGAAACAAGGAGTTTAGACTCAACTTTCATTGAATGGAGAAAGAAGAGTCATGAGGTCACGCAGGAAGTTCACGAAGGAGTTCAAGGAGGCCGCCGTAAGGCGGCTGGAATTAGGTGCCAGCCTGGCGGAGGTAGCACGGGCGTGCGAGGTAAGTCCGAACGTGCTGCATCGTTGGCGGCGCGAGCTGAGGGAACTGGGAGGAAAAGCCTTTCCTGGCGAGGGCCAGCGACGGCTGGAGGTAACGACACCGGTCGCCGATTTGGAACGCAAGATTGGGCGTCAGGCACTGGAGATCGATTTTTTGCAGCGATGCTTGCAGCATGTCGAGGAGCAGCGGAGGCTGCAGGCATTGATTTCCCCCAACTCGCTTGCCCGTACATCGAGAAAGAAGTGACGATGGCAACCCCGATACCGCTTGGACGGCTGTGCCGCATGGCGGGCGTGAGCCGGACCGGATTTTACTGCTGGCAGAAAGCGGAAGCCAAACCGGATGCCGCTATGGCATGGCGCGATGAGATGCAGCGGGTCGCGCTGGAGTGGCCGGCGTATGGCTGGCGGCGCATGACAGCGGAACTGCGGCGGCGCGGGTGGACAGTGAACCACAAGCGAGTCCGCCGTCTCATGCCCGAAGACAACTTGCTCTGCTTGCGGAGACGAAAGTTTCAGATCCTCTCGGAGCGGCCTTGCGCATGGTGTCCCCGGAATTGATGGGCTAAAGTTCGAACAAGTCGACATCAAGCGCCTGAAATACTGAGCAAGTCTCTAACGCAAGAACGATCCGCTGTCTCCCTTCAGCAAGCTTTGCGCCGAGGTGTTTGGCAAGACGCTCGCGCGCAGGCCATAGAAAGGCTCGGCGGTTGAGTGACTCGCACCACTGTTGAAGCGTGAGGTGCGTCAGGCATTTGGAAAGCCCAACCGAGTTCATAGTACTTCTGTGTTACAAATGAAAACAAGAAATAGAATTGTTTGGTAGGAAAGAAAGCCTCCGAGCCTGGCCCACAAGAGAAGCGCTTTGCGGCATATATGGAAGGCTTGGCTAAAGCCGCGGGACTTGCCGATCGGAAACTCCGCTGAAGAACTACTGTGCGGGGTTGTTATTGCCCGGCGAACGGAAGAGCGTAGAGCCGATGGCTGCACGATTGGCCCCGGATAACATTCAGCGCACGCATCAGAGCCTGCATCATCTGGTGGCGGATGCGCCGTGGAGCGATGAGGAGATGCTGCGGCAAGTGCGGAGTTCGGTTTTGCCGGCCATGCAGGAGCACGGCAAGATCGCTTGCTGGATTGTGGATGACACAGGCTTTCTCAAGAAGGCAGTCATTCGGTAGGCGAGACAAAACTGGATGTCGAGGTCAGCTACGTTCCGCTCGTCAAACAAAATTGTCGCCTTCATGCAGACCAAAACACCACCCGTGCCCAATGCCGTAACCCTCGAAATCTTTGCTTTCATGGAAGCCGCCCAACGCAGCAAAGCGTCTAATGGAACTCTCACTCCGCTGCAGCATTAACTCGCCGTGGCCCGAATCGTTCTCAATCCTTTCGGCTCGTTCGGAGACCTTCACCCGTTCCTCGCCATCGCCATCGAGTTGCAGCGACGTGGTCACAAGGCTATCGTCGGCACCTCCGCCGTATATCGCGAAAAAATTGAAGCTGAAGGCGTCGGGTTCGCACCCGTTCGGCCCGACGTGGGCACACTGATTGATCGCCCCGACCTGATCGCGAAACTTTGGGATCGCCGGCTCGGCACCGAGCACCTGATCCGCGAAATCCTCGCGCCGTATATCGAAGGCGCTTTCGAGGATCTGCGCGCCGCCTGCCGGGGAGCCGACCTGCTGCTCACCCACACTGCGGGCTTTGCCGGTCCGATCGTGGCCGAAATCTTGCAACTGCGATGGTTGTCGACGGCTTTGCAGCCATCCGTGTTTTTCTCGGCTTATGATCCGCCTGTTCTTGCCCCTGCCGAATGGCTGCACCATCTCCAGCCGCTGGGACAATGGCCTTTTCGATTAGCCCGGCGCTACGGGCGATTTGAAACGCGCCGTTGGCTCAAACCGATACTGGAGTTGCGGCGCCGCTTGGGTTTATCGAACTTCGCTAATCCGCTGTTCGAAGGCCAGTTCTCGCCGCAGGGTACGCTGGCTTTGTTCTCCGGTCATTTCGCCAGACCGCAACCCGACTGGCCTGCCGGCACAATCACTACCGGCTTTATCTTCTACGACAAGCGAGGCGCAGGCTTCGGCTCTCGCTCACCCGCGGCCATCGAGAGTTTTCTTGCCGCAGGCCCTGCTCCCATCGTATTTACGCTGGGCTCGTCCGCCGTCATGCGCCCGGGTACTTTCTTTGGCGAAAGCATAGCCGCCGCGCAAGCACTCGGCCAGCGAGCTGTCCTGCTGATCGGAGACTTAGCTCGTCAACAAGCCCCGGCCCCTACTTCTCCGTCTATCTACATAACCGACTATGCGCCTTATTCAGAGCTGCTGCCACGAGCGGCGCTCACTGTCCACCAGGGTGGCATCGGCACCACCGCGCAGGGTCTGCAAGCCGGCCGACCCATGCTCGTGGTCCCCTGGGCGCACGATCAACCCGACAACGCTGAGCGCCTGCGTCGCCTCGGTGTTTCTCGCACGGTAAAGCGCAGCGAATACCGCCGCCGGAAAGTTGCTCCCGCCATTGAGCGGATCCTGAACAATTCGGCTTACGCCGAAAAAGCCAGGAACATTAGCCGGCAACTCTCCATCGAAAATGGTCTGCAAAACGCCTGCGACGCGATCGAAAAAGCCGCGCGTTGAAAAACGTGCGGTTCCCCGCTACCGCTTCTTCCGCACCAGACGCCGCGCTTTTCGCACAACCGCCGGGGATGCCGCAAACGCCTCATTCGCCAAACTGTTCTGCTGATCGTTGTGAACCTTCAGCGCACCCGCTGCTGGGCTGGCCGCGGTGGGCCGTCCCACGTAGCGCAATTGCCGCCCCGTTCCGCCCGGATTGATAATCGCCTGTAACTGTTCTTCCACGAAGTACCAGGCGCCCATATTTTCCGGCTCTTCCTGCACCCAGAACAACTCCGCCACTTCCGGATAACGGCGCAGAATATCCACCAGTCGCTGCAGCGGAAATGGATACATCTGTTCCAGGCGAATAATCGCCACGTCGCTCCGTCCCAGCTCTTCGCGCTTGTTGACCAGATCGTAATAGACCTTGCCCGAACAAAGCAGAATACGCTTTACGTGGCTGCCTACATACTGCGGATCCCCAATGACTTCCTGGAACGCTCCGCTGGTCAGTTCTTCCAGCCGTGAAGTCGCCTTGTTATACCGCAGCAGAAATTTCGGCGTGAACACCACCAGCGGTTTGCGCAATCCGCGACGATCACTCCCGCAATGCATCTGCCGCCGCAGCAGATGAAAATATTGTGCGGGCGTCGTACATTGGCAAACCTGAATATTGTCCTCCGCGCACAGTTGCAGGAATCGCTCGATACGCGCACTCGAATGTTCCGGCCCCTGCCCTTCGAGCCCATGCGGCAGCAGCAGCACCAGACCGCTCGGCTGATTCCACTTCGATTCCGCCGAGATCAAGAATTGATCGATGATGATCTGCGCGCCGTTTACAAAATCGCCGAACTGCGCTTCCCACAGCACGAGCGTGAGTGGATCGGCCACGCTGTATCCAAACTCGAAACCCATCACCGCAAATTCACTTAGCAAGCTGTTAACCGCTTCGAATTTGGCCTGTTTTGCGTCGAGGTGCTTGAGCGGACAATAAGGTTCGCCCGTCTCATAGTCACTGAACTCCAGGTGCCGCTGAGTAAACGTTCCGCGCGTCACATCTTCGCCGCTGAGCCGCACCGGCGTTCCTTCCAGAGCCAGGCTGCCAAACGCCAGCGTCTCCGCGAAGCCCCAGTCAATCGGCGCGCCGCGCAGTACTTCCCGCCGCCTGTCGAGCAGTGACTTGAGCTTTGGATGCAGATTAAACTCTTCCGGCAGCGTCGTGCACCTCTCAATGACCTGCACCAACGTGTTGTAGTCAGCTGCTGTTGAAGGACTCGGCTGAAACAGCGCCTCCGCCGGCACTTCCGCAAACTCTTCAATTGTGAACTCTTCGCGATTCTTCTTCGATTCGTCGTACGTCTCATTGAGCCGGTTACGGACTTGGGCGCGGAGGCTGTCGATGTGATCCTGATCGGCGAACTTCTCCCGCACCAGCCGTTCCGCGTATTGCGTCAACACCGTCTGCGTATTCTTGATCTTGCGATACATCACCGGCTGCGTGTAACTCGGGTCGTCAGCTTCGTTGTGTCCTTGCCGCCGGTATCCGATGATGTCGATCACCACGTCGCGCTTAAATCGCTGCCGGAAATCATACGCCAGTTGAGCCGCCCGCAAACATGCCTCAGGCTCATCCGCATTCACATGGAAAATAGGCGCCTGCACCGATAGCGCAATGTCCGTGCAGTAAATACTGCTGCGCCCGTCGAGCGGGTTGGTCGTAAAACCAATTTGATTGTTCGTAATAACGTGGATCGTGCCGCCCGTCGTGTAGCCATCCAGTTGCGACATCTGCAATACCTCGGCCACCACGCCCTGACCGATAAATGCCGCATCGCCATGAATAAGAATCGGCAGCACTCGCTCGCGCTTTTCATCCCCGATTCGATCCTGCTTCGGACGCACCAGGCCTTCCACCACCGGATCCACCGCTTCCAGATGGCTGGGATTGAACGCCACCGAAACCAGAATTTCTTTCCCCTGCGTCGAGTGGTGAATGCCGCTCGCGCCCAGGTGATACTTTACATCGCCCGAACCCTGCACTGTATTCGGATCCGGCTGCCCTTCGAACTCCGAAAACACCTGCGTCATGGACTTGCCGACGACGTTTGCTAACACGTTCAACCGGCCGCGGTGCGCCATGCCGATTACCGCTTCGTGTACGTTTTCATTCGCGCCGCGCTCCAGGATTTCATCGAGCGCTACGATCGTGCTCTCCAAACCTTCCAAGCCAAACCGCTTTTGCCCGACAAAGCGCGTCTGCAAAAAATGCTCGAACTCTTCTGCCTGTACTAATCGATTGAGGATGCGCCGCCGCACCGGATCTTCAATCTTCCAGGCATTCATCGTGCCTTCCATGCGATCCTGCAGCCACTGCTTCTGTTGCGGATTTTGAATATGCATGTACTCGATGCCGATCGAGCCGCAATAAGTCGTACGTAGCCGGTCGAGAATCTCGCGCAGCGTCTCATACGGCTGCATGTACGAGCCGATTGCTCCACTGGGCGCTTTTACGGCGCCTGCCAGAAACGGACGATCAAAATCCCAGATCGACAGCCCATAGCTTGCCGGATCGAGTTCCGGATGGTAGGCCGGATCATTCCCTAGCGGGTTGATATTCGCGAGTAAGTGGCCGCGAATCCGGTATGAATTTATGAGCTGAATCACCGCTGCTTCTTTGGCGATATCCGTGTTTGTCGCGCCGGCGTTATATTGCCCCGGAGTGATCTGTTGATCGGACTGCCAGCGCACCGGCATGTACGGAATCCGCAGATCGCGAAAGACGCTTTCATAAAAACCGTCTTCCCCCATTAACAGCTGCTGCAGCGTGGCGAGGAAAGTACCTGACTCCGCGCCCTGAATAATGCGGTGATCGTACGTGCAGGTAATCGTCAGCACCTTGCTCAACCCCAGCAGCGCCTTCGTCTCGTGACTCGATGCAGCGAACTCGGCCGGATAGTCAATCGCACCTGTCGCGATGATTGCGCCTTGTCCCGGCATCAATCTCGGAATGGATCCCAGCGTTCCAACAGTCCCCGGATTGGTGAGCGAGATGGTAGTGCCTTCGAAATCGGAAACCTGCAGCTTGTTCGTGCGCGCCCTCGCCACAATGTCGTCGTAAGCCGCCACAAACTGCGCAAACGTCATGCCGTCGGCATTCTTCACGTTGGGCACTTTCAATGACCGCGAGCCATCTTTACCGGCCACGTCTACCGCCAGCCCAATGTTGATTTGGCTTCGCACAACGCGAAAGATCTCTCCGCCGTTCTCAGCGAACGCGTGGTTCAACGAAGGGTTCGACTTGACGGCTTTGACAATTGCCCAGGCGATCAAGTGCGTGAAGCTGAGCTTGCTGCGCCCTTGCCCCGTGCGCTGTTTGTTAATGATGTTGCGATTCTCTTCGACCACCCGAAACGGCACCTGCCGCTGCGAAGAAGCGACCGGTATCGAAAGACTCGCCGCCATATTCTCCGCAATCCGCGCCGCGACACCGCGCAGCGGAATCAACTGGTCATTCGCGCCGACACTCTTGTTCTCCTGCTTAGTGGGGGTGGCGGGCGCAACCTTCGCCACGTTGGTGGACGTTGCCTCCTGCGGCAAGGGCGCGGGCGGGACAGGATCATGCGGGGAAGGAACGGGCTGCGACGGCTCCCTCTGTGGGATCACCGGATCTGGATCACGTTCGGGCGGAGTCTGCGTCGGTGGCTCTTGCTCCGGTGGCATGCGCACCGGAGGCTCTTGGCGCGGCACACTCGGCCCGTACGGCGATTCGGCCGTCGCTGGTTCCGGCTCCGCCACGGCAGCAGCTGTCACACTTTTCCCGGAGACCTCCGCAACGACGCCGTTTTGCTTAACGCCATTCTCCTGAAAAAGGAGCGTCCATCCCTCGTCGACACTCTTCCGGTCGAATTGATACTGATGGTAAAGCTCATCTTCTAACCAGCTGTTAATTCCCAACGAGGGGTCTTTTCCTTGCGGCATGTCAGTAGTTACTTACGGGTTTGTATGGGGAAAGCAAGCGTGCGGTTGCGAGATCCGCAGAATTTGTTTGCAACGGTGATTCCGTATCTTTATTGTAACGAAACACGCCCTTTTTGTTTGCGGTGTATCATAAAAGCACCTAAAAAGGTGCCGTTTCTCGCACTTGCCACATGCTTGACATCACTAGCGACATCCAATCTCTAACAACTTTCCGCCGGCGATCAGGCGACTTCATAAAACAGCTTAAAAAGACCAAACGGCCTGTCGTGCTTACCGTGAAGGGTAAAGCAGCGGCCATCGTACAAGACGCAGAAGCTTATCAAAGGCTGCTCGACATTGCAGCGCGGGCAGATGCAAGCGAAGGAATCCGGCAAGGCGTCGACGACGCGAGACAAGGAAAGGTGAGGCCCGCCCAAGAATTTTTTGCAGAATTCGAAGCGCGGCATGGCTTACCTCGTTAAGATCACACCCCGCGCTGAAAGAGATCTTGCGCAACTCTACAAAACGATTGACGCCGCGGCTTCGGATACCGCACTAATGCTTCGGATACCGCACTAATCTGGTACAGGGGTTTTAAAGAAGCTGTTCTCAGCCTGGAAGAACAACCGAATCGTTGCCCGTTTACTCCCGAAAACAAACAGTTCAGGCATCTACTTTACGGCCGCTACCCGCATATTTATCGTGTGATCTACCGCGTCCTTGATAAGCAGAGGGAAATTCAAGTGCTGCATATTCGCCATGGTGCCCGTCAGCCTTTCGATACGCCTGATCTTGGTTTGAACGCCACGACGCGCGCTTACGAAAACCTTCGGTCTCTTCTCGGCAGCGAGCCCGAGGCGCAAGACATCCCAAGACGTCGGGAAGAACCGTTGGCCAAACGCGGGGAGCCTGACAATCCCGATTGAGACTCGGCCCGGTGTTTCTTCCGAACGAAACACGCTGATTCTGTTTGGGAAGCAGTCGGAAAAGGCCAGGTAAACTGAGGTTGGGAGCTTTAACCATGCAGAACCTCGATCGTCTTACAGACCGTATTGCGAGGCTAAATCCATCTCAACAGGCCGTTGTTGAGAAATTGATTGACAAGCTGGAATGCAGCCCTTCTCGGGTGGAGCTCACACTGGACCAAGTCATTGATGAATTTGAGCGAGAACACCCGGAACTCTTGCGCCTGCTTGCGCAATGACCCGGTATTTAGCCGTGTCTGATCTCATGCTGCTCAACAATCGCATGACTGAAAAGTGGGGCGGTCTTGCCGGAATCCGCGACTCTGCTCTGCTGGAATCGGCTTTGGCTCGACCTCAGACGGGATACTACCAGGACTTGATTGAAGAAGCTTCCGCACTGTGTGAAAGCCTGCTCCAGAACCTTCCATTCCTTGACGGCAACAAACGCTCCGCCATAGTGGCAACCGCTGTGTTTCTGCGTTGGAATGGTTACAAGCTGAAATTTGCGGATCGTGAAATGTACGACTGGTTAATGTCCGTTTATGATGAAGGCCGTGTGAAAAAATCCGTTCTCGAAGTCTGGCTCCGGGACCATTGTGTCGAGACTTTGTAGCTGGGCCTATCGTGATGCCGCTCTTGTAAACCCCTCCATCGTAAACTGAAATTTCATGACCCTCGAAGAACTGGAAAGAGAGTACGTTACGCTCCGGCAGCAAGGTGAAGCTGTCAGGAGCTATCTTTGACGCGCCTCAAAAAAAGCGTGAACTAGACAAACTCGAAGTCGAGATCGGCGATCCCGATTTCTGGAACCACCCGGAGAAAAGCCAGCGCATCATGCAGCAGCGCAAGCGCCTGGAAGAATCCATCGCGGATTCAGGGGTCGTGGCTTCGACCGCCTCCGATATCGACACCCTATTTGAACTCGCCCGCGAAGGCGAAAACGTCAACGGCGACATCGAGCGCGAAATGCGCGTCTTCGAAACCCGGCTCGAAAAACTCGAAACCGGCATGCTGCTCTCCGGTGAAAACGATGCGCGCGACGCGATCATCACCATTCATCCCGGCGCCGGCGGAACCGAATCGCAGGATTGGGCCGAGATGCTCCTGCGGCTCTATCTGCGCTGGGCCGAACGCCACGGCTTTCGATCCGAAATTACCGACCGTCTCGAAGGAGAAGGCGCCGGCATTAAGTCGGCCACCGTCGAGATCAGCGGCGAAAATATCTATGGTCAGTTGCAATCGGAAGTAGGCGTGCACCGGCTAGTGCGCATCTCACCGTTCGACGCCAATGCCCGCCGGCATACCTCGTTCGCCTCGGTCTTCGTGTACCCGCTGATCGACGACGATATCAACATTGACATCAAACCCGATGACCTGAAGATCGACGTCTTTCGCGCCAGCGGCGCCGGAGGCCAGCATGTCAACCGCACCGAATCCGCGGTGCGTTTCACTCACTTGCCTACTGGCTTGGTGGTGCAATGCCAGAACGAGCGATCACAGCACAAGAACCGCGCCAGTGCCATGAAACAGATGCGCGCCAAACTCTACGAATACGAGATGGAGAAGAGACGCGTGGCCGACCAGAAGGTGGAAGACACCAAACTCGGAATCAACTTCGGCAGCCAGATTCGCAGTTATGTGCTTGCGCCCTATCGCCTCATCAAAGATCACCGCACCAAACTGTCGATCGGCGATGTCGACCGCGTCCTTGACGGCGATATCGATTCCCTGGTTCATGCGTTCCTCGTCTGGCAAAAAACCGGCAAGACCGCCGGTGACAGCCAGGACGATTTGCCCGAGTAATGCGGTTCAATGATCGTTGAATCAAGTGCTGAGGCACTGCAGCGCGCCGGCCAGATCATTCGCGCTGGCGGCCTCGTCGCGTTCCCGACCGAAACCGTCTACGGCCTCGGCGCGAACGCCCTGAACATTGCGGCCATCGAGCGGATTTATCAAGCCAAACAAAGACCGTACGCCAGCCCTTTGATCGTGCATGTGGCCGACGAGACAATGGCGCGCACCCTTACCGTCGATTGGCCGCCTCACGCCGATCTCCTCGCAAAAACTTTCTGGCCCGGTCCCCTCACCCTCATCCTCAAAAAATCGGCCATCGTGCCCGATCTGGTCACCGCCGGTCTCGACTCCGTCGGCATACGCATCCCGGCCCACCCGGTAGCCCTCGCTCTGATCCGCGCCTCTGCTGTCCCTATTGCCGCGCCTAGCGCTAACCTGTTCACACAAGTCTCACCCACCACTGCCCAACACGTGGAACAAAGCCTCGCCGGTCGCATCGACCTGATCCTCGACGGCGGTCCAACCACCGTCGGCATCGAATCAACCGTCGTCACGCTCCGCCGAAACCCACCGGCCATCTTGCGCCCCGGCATGATCTCGCTCGAAAAATTAGAGGCTGTCACTGGCCTCGAATGGGAACGTGAAATCGATCGGCCGCATGTGGTCGGCGAACCGGCCGAAGCACCGGGCCAGCAAGCCAAACACTATGCGCCACGAACGCCATTCTTCGTCCTTTCCGAAGGCGTCACCCGGCGTGCGGGACATGGACACGTTATTTCCATGCCCAATCATCCCGCCGAATACGCACGCCTGCTGTACGCCCGCCTGCGAGAGGCCGATGCGGAAGGCTGGGATTGGATCGCTGTGGAAAAGCCACCCCAAATGCCCGAGTGGTCCGCCATCTGGGACCGCCTCAAGCGCGCCAGTTCCTCTTAAGCAAGCACAGGCCGCGATCCCGTGCCACCAGACGAAAGAGAAACTTCGGCGGACTTGGGCCGAGCGCACAGCCGGTCTGGGGCGTCGTGCGCGATTTCACGAGAGGGCGAGTCCGTTGTGCTGCGAAGTTCCTCCTAAGCCCCAACCAGCTCGAAAGCTTTTCGGTGATCGCTCAAAAATTGCGCGAGCCCCTTTTCGGTAAGCGGATGATGGAACAGCTGCTCGAGCACTTTATACGTCAACGTGCAAATATGCACGCCCGCCTTTGCCGCATCGATCACCTGCCGGGGACCGCGAATGGAAGCTGCCAGGATTTGCGTCTTAAAAGCATAGTTCGCATAAATCTGCACGATGTCGGCCAGCAGTTCTTCGCCCGGCCAGCCGATATCGTCCACTCTTCCGACAAACGGGCTCACGATGTAAGCCCCGGACTTCGCTGCAAGCAAAGCCTGTGCCGCGCTAAAGCACAGTGTCACGTTTACCCGAATTCCCTCTTTCGAAAGCACCGAAGCCGCTTTTATACCCTCTTCCACCAGCGGCACTTTCACTACCACGTTCTTGTGAATACGCGCCAGGCTGCGCCCTTCCCGAATCATCTCTGCCGCCTGCAGCGACACAACCTCGGCGCTCACATCGCCCTCGATCACATCGCAAATGCGCGCGATCTGCTCTTCAATCGCAACACCTTCTTTGGCAATCAGGCTGGGGTTGGTGGTGACGCCATCCAGAATGCCCCACGCAGACGCTTGTTTCAGCTCTTCTAAATTGGCTGAATCGAGGAAAAACTTCATGCAACAGGTATCGGTAGCTCGATAGTAACACCGGGTACGATCTTAAGAGTGCCACCACCGCCTCCTGCATTGAGGATCGTCGCGGCGGAAGAGAAAGATGTTCCGCTTATCCTAAACTTCATTCGCCAGTTGGCTGCGTATGAGAAGCTGTCCCATGAAGTCGTTGCCGAACCCAATCCGCTGCGCGAACATCTCTTCGGAGCCCATCCGTGCGCCGAAGTAGTGCTGGCCTATCTGGACAATCGCGCCGTCGGATTCGCGCTCTTCTACACCACTTTTTCCACCTTCTTGAGCCGCCCCGGTCTCTACCTGGAAGATTTGTTCGTGAATCCTGAAGCTCGCGGCCAAGGCATCGGCAAAGCGCTGCTGCAGCACCTTGCGCGCCTGACATCGGAACGTAATTACGGCCGCCTCGAGTGGGCAGTCCTCGACTGGAACCAACCCGCTATCGATTTCTATAAAAGTATGGGCGCGAAACCCTTGGAGGATTGGACCACCTTCCGGCTCAATCCATGACCATCGTCAACGCGCCTCTGTCCCACTACACCCGCTTTGCCATCGGCGGACCTGCGGACCACTTAATCGATACCGACAACGAGAGCGCCTTTGTCGACGCCCTCCAATCCGTCAACCGGACAAATGTTCCTCACCTCGTCATCGGAGGCGGAACAAACCTGGTAGTCTCCGACGAAGGCTTTCGCGGCACCGTGCTGCGCTACACCGGAGCGGCTATCGAACGCCATGGTATGCACCTCACCGTGCAAGCAGGCGCAGTCTTGCAGGACGTAGTAGATGCCAGCATCGCCGCCGGTTTCGAGGGAATCGCTACCATGACCGGCATCCCTGGCTATCTCGGTGGCGCTGTCTATGGCAACGCCGGAGCCTACGGAAATTCCATCGAAAACGTGATCGAACACGTACGCGTCTTCGCGGATGGCCGGGTAATCGAAATGAACCGCGCCGAATGCCGGTTCGCCTATCGCGAAAGCCTGTTCAAAAAGCAAAAGGAATGGGTGATCCTCGCTGCCGACTTGTCCTTTACAGAAGGGGACCGCCAACTCCTGGCGGAATCCGCCCACAAAATACGCACGATGCGCGATGCCAAATATCCGCCCGACATGAAATGCGCCGGCAGCATTTTCAAGAACATCCTCATCGCCAATTTGCCTGCTGCAAGGGCCGCCCAGGTTCCTCCCGAACTCGTGCGCGGCGGCAAGATCCCGTCTGCTTGGTTTCTCGAGCAGGCTGGTGCGAAAGGATTGCGTGTTGGCGATATTCAGGTGGCCGAGTATCATGCCAACCTGATCTACAACGATGGAGCAGGTACCGCGCGCGACCTCGTAGCGCTCGTTGCCCAACTCAAAGAACGCGTGCAGAATCGATTCGGATTCGAACTGGAAGAAGAGGTCCAATATGTCGGCTTCTCGTAGGCTAGGCTTTAGCCTGCCGGCCATCCTCTGCACCTTTCCCTGGCTGCTAATAGCTGCACAGGAGCCCGTCACCCTCGTTCTGACCAACGCAAAGGTTTGGACGGAAAATCCACAACAGCCCGAAGCCGAAGCGATCGCCATCTCGGGTCATCGCATCATCGCGGTCGGCACCAACTCTGAAATCAAATCGCTTCGCACCGCCGCCACTCGAACCATCGATCTCGCAGGCAGAAGAGTCCTCCCCGGCTTCAACGACGCCCACGTTCATTTCTACGATGGCGGCGCAAGCCTCGCCGGACCGCAACTCCGCTCTTCTAAAACCAAAGAAGAGTTCCGCGACACTCTCGCCGCTTTTATCCAGCATCAGCCGGCCGGTCGCTGGATTCAGGGCGGCAACTGGGATCACGAAAACTGGTCTCCCTCTACGCTGCCCACTCATCAACTAATCGATGCCGTCAGTTCCAGCAACCCAGTCTTCGTCAACCGGCTCGATGGACACATGGCGCTCGCGAATTCTCTGGCACTCCACCTCGCCGGTATCGATAAGAACACGAAAGACGTGCCGGGCGGAGTCATCGTGCGCGATCCGCAAGGCAATCCCACCGGCATCTTGAAGGATGCCGCGCAGGGTCTCGTCACCCGCGTCATCCCGCCTCCCACTGCCGATCAAATCCGCACCGCCATTCGAGCCGCCCAAACCTACGCGAATGCGCAAGGCGTCACCAGCGTCCAGGACATGTCCGCCGCTCCCAACGTCTTTCGCGTCTATCAGGAAATGCTGCACGCCGGCGAGTTGAACGTCCGCGTCTCCGGTCACCAGCCGCTACCAGCCTGGCGCAATCTCTCCAACATCGGCATGATCGCCGATTTCGGCGGCCCGCAACTGCACATGGGCGGTCTCAAAGGATTCGCCGACGGCTCCTTGGGCTCCACCACTGCGTTATTGTTCGCACCCTACCTGGATGCGCCCAATACCAGCGGCATTCCCAGTGCCGAGCTGGCAAACCCAAAACAGATGTTGAGCGATATCGAGCAGGCCGACGCCGCCCACTTGCAGATCGCTATTCACGCCATCGGTGATAAAGCAAATCACACCATTCTCGACTTCTACGAGCAGACGGAACGGCAAAATCGCGAACGCGACCGACGCTTTCGCATCGAACATGCCCAGCACCTGACTCGCTCCGATATCCCGCGCTTCGGCCAGCTGCACGTGATCGCTTCCATGCAGCCCTATCATCTGATCGACGACGGTCGCTGGGCCGAAAAACGCATTGGGCCTGAGCGCGCCCAAACCGCGTATGCCTTCCGTTCCCTTCTCGATTCCGGCGCGACTCTCGCCTTCGGATCCGATTGGGATGTTGCGCCAATGACTCCGATCATGGGCATCTATGCCGCCGCCACCCGTCACACGCTCGATGGCAAGCACCCAGCAGGCTGGATACCCGCACAGAAGATCACCGTCAAGGAAGCCATTCACGCCTACACGATGGGGTCCGCTTATGCGAGCTTCGACGAGAAAATAAAAGGTTCCATCGAACCCGGCAAGCTGGCCGATTTCGTCGTCCTCTCGGATGACATCCTCGCTATCGATCCGGTGAAGATCGCCGACACGAAAGTCTACTTGACTGTGTTCGACGGCCGAGTGGTCACGCAACCTTAAAATTCGCGCAGATGCACTTCCCCGTCGTTCAGAATGTTTCTGATGCGTGGCGACACCAGCGCCTCCAGTTCCCGCGCGCGCGACTCCTTCAAGCGAGTCGGAGCCGCTGCCAGTTCCTCGCCCAGCAACCCCGGATGACACATGAATTCTGTCAGACCGTCTTGCAATTGCGATAAAGCAAGTGCAAAACTCTCTTCCGTAAGCGACCCGGTCAAGTGAAAACCCAGAAAATGATCCGTCACTTTCACTCCCTGCTCACGTGCCATACTCCGATAAAACTTGCCCGCGAGAGTTGGCCGCAAGCCAAGAAATCGAACGGTCCTATCCAGCGGCAAACGCACGTACGGGATGTGGAATTCCCGCGCCAGCCGCACCACCGCGCGAAAAACAGCCGGCACGAGATGTGTGTGCTTATGCGTGTCCAAATGCGTGGGCGTCAGACCGGCCCTTGCCATCTTCTCGATCTGCAAACGCAATTCTGCATAAACATCCAACGAGCGAGTTGCCAAAGCCGTCAATAAATGCCGGGGACTGGCCGGAAGCAACTCGCCGGTGAGCAAAGAACGTCCCTTTACCAGCACCAGGTGGGTTCCGACTCCGAGCCGCGGATTGTCTTGCGCCAGTTCCACCGCGTGCTCAAAAGCGCCGCCATTCGCCATCAGCGTCGCCGACGTCAAAACACCCTCGCGGTGCGCCAGTACAATTCCAGCATTCACATCGCGTGTAAACCCGAAATCATCCGCGTTGATAATCAGCGACTTCAAAACTCACTTGAACCAAGCCCGAACTTCCTCAAAATATATGCAGCTTGATGCTCAGGAACTTCTTCGGATTGGCCCGGAAATCCTGCAGCGCGCCATGCAGTTCCCGCAGCGTTCCCGTCGTTTCGTCGTAGAGTTGCGGATTCACCAGTAGCTGCCCGATCGTACCTTGCCCGGAATTCATTTTGTCGAGTGTGAGATTCACTTTGTCCAGCGACGTAGAAACCTGCTTCGCTATTTTGTCGCTCCTTAACAACTGTCCCGCCGTTCCCTTCCCGGCGTTCAGATCACTCAAAATAGAATTCAACTGCCCGATAGCGTTATCCAGGTCGTTGTACATCTTGGGGTCTTTCAGAATCAGCCCGGCCGTGCCTTTCCCGTTCTGTAGATCCTGTGTGACCTGGTCAATGCGATTCACAACCGTCTGTATCTGCCCGTAAAGCGCATTGTCATTAATCAAATGCCCTATGGTCCCGGTCTTCGAATTAAGCGTGGTAACCAGTAGCTGAACCTGGCTCACCGTCGCTGTCAGGCTGTTATAAAGGGTCTGATCCACTAACAACTTACCGATTGTTCCTTTGCCGTTCTCCACGTCTCCGACAATCGTTTGTACTTTTTCCAGAATCGCCTGCAGCGAATCGATCACCCCAAAACCCTGCGCAACCAACGCATCGAACTGTTTGGTATCCGCTGATTTCACAAAGGCATTCGGCTGGATCGTATCCGCGTGTGTTCCCTTGTTTACCTGCAGGAACTTAGTGCTTCCGAGCAGGTTATCCGATGAAATGGTCGCAATCGAGTCTGAAGGAATCTGTTTCAGCATGTCCTCTGTTACATGAAAATCGATCTTGATCACCCGTGACGGATTTGTCTCGCCCGAAAGCGCCACCTTATCCACCTTGCCCGCTTGTATGCCGTTGATCCGCACCGGCGCGCCATTTGCCAGCCCCGAGGCGTCCGACGTGTACACATGCAAAGGAATGTCTTTCTGAAACCAGTGCATGTTTCCGGTCAGGAGGAACACAAGCAAAGCGATACAAGCCAGGGCGACAATGCCCAGAATGCCTACTTTTAATTGCGCGAAACTTACTTTATCTTTACTGGGCATAGTTACTCGTGGCGGATGAATTTCTTAACATAATCATCCCGTGAGCTTTCCATTTCTTTACGAGTTCCTTGAAACACGATGGAGCCGTCCTTCATAACAATGAACTTGGTGCGGGCGCATTTGGGATGCTCCTCATTGATAGCCACGAGTTCCTCCTGAGCATCATCCCAGCGGTACCCAGCCATGATTTCCCCATCCTGGTAACGATGCGTCACAATCAGCGATGTACTGTTGCGAACATCACGCTCTTTGGCAACCAGTGACATGATCGTGTTTGCGGTAATCGGATCGAGGCCCGCTGTCGGGGAATCGTAAAGAATCAGCGGAGGCTCGGTTACGATCGCACGCGCAATGCCGACACGCCGCCGCATACCACCCGAAATCGAGCTGGGAAAACTATCGAATGTCCTTTCCAGTTCCACGAACCGCAACGCATCGCGCACCCTCTCGTCCGCTTGCTCCTCCCCCCCGTCCTGTTTGTGAGTTCCGTCCTTGCCATCACTCTGCTGGTTGAGCAGCGGATACTCCACGTTCTCACCAACCGTCAACGAGTCGAATAGCCCGCCCTCCTGAAACAAAAATCCCGCCCGGCTCCGCAGTGCATAGAGCCTGGTTTCTCCCAGCGATCGCACGTCCTCCCCGAACAAGCGAATCTTTCCCTCATCCACCGGAATCAACCCGATCACCGCTTTCAGAAGCGTCGTTTTCCCTGCGCCCGCTTGTCCAAATATCACGCGCGTTTCGCCCGGCCGCAACGTAAGTGAGATATCACGAAGCGCCCAGGTCTGCCCGTATTTCAAACTTACCTTTTCGAACTCGAGAACGGCTTCTTGCGGCATAAGCTTCTACAAATTCACGAAGATCTTATCGATCAAAAACGTCACAACAAATATCCAGATGGACGCGGACACAACCGCCTGCGTTGTCGCCCGGCCCACACCTTGTGTTCCGCCCGTAGTCTCCAGGCCGTAGTAACAACCAATTAATGAGATGAGGATACCGAATAAAAGAGGTTTGATCAGTCCCTGCGCCAAATCGTTCAGCACCAGCGCCTGATAAGAGGTTGTCCAGTATTGCCCCGCGGTGATGATATGCAGTAGCGGCACCGCCACTAGGTAAGCACCGAACAGTCCGATCGCATCCGATAGCACGGTCAACAGCGGTAGCATCACGGCAGTAGCAGTCAAGCGCGGCGTCACCAGCTTTTGCACGGGATCCGTTCCCAAGGCACGCATCGCGTCGATCTGTTCCGTCACTTGCATCGATCCGAGTTCGCTCGCGATCCCGGAAGCGTTGCGGCCCGCCACCAGCAGCGCAGTTAACACCGGACCCAGTTCGCGCACCAGAGTAAGCGCCACAATCGCTCCTACCTGGCTCCCTGCCCCATAAGTATTCAGCGCGCGCGCCATCTGTAAAGCGATAATCGCACCGCTGAAAAAACCGGTTAAGAGAACAATCGGCAGGCTTCCCACGCCGATGCTGTCCATTTGAAGAATGACATCGGCGTAGTAATGCGGACGTCTGAATATGTTGAGAAAAGCGCGAAAGGAAAGTAAAAGGAAGTCCTGAAACGACCCAATCCAAGTCTTCAGGAAGTTGACCAATCAGGAGCTCCCGCCGGTGGCCTCGCACTCATGGACCGATGCTAGCATAGCTGGCAACCTTATCCAGCAGACCTTCCGCGCGGCCCTCAGCCTTCAATAAACAACATCGGTAGGCCCCGATTTTTCGCTCGTATTGCCCTTCTGATCCGTCGCGCTCACCGCATAGCGGTACGTCTTTCCGTGTTCCACCGCCCGGTCGCTGAAGGTAGGCACGCTCAGAAGATCGCCCACTTGTATCAATGGTCCGCCGTTCACCGATCGGTACAGCAGATAACCTTTTAAATCGGACTCGGGACTCCGCTGCCACGAGACTTCAATCGAATTAGGCGCAGCCAGCGCCGTCAAACCAGTCGGCACGGACGGCGCAAATTTATCAGCTGTCGTAATGGGCGTCGGCAGCGAAGCCAGGCTCTCGGCGGGGCCATGCATCGCCACCACCGTGTACATATACGGCGTGTCATACTGCGAACTCGTATCCAAATACTCAGCCGATTTCGATGTGCCTACCAGCGTAGGCGCACTATCTCCTTTGGCCTGCCGGAACACCTGATATTCCGCCGCGCCCTCGACAGCGTTCCACGTCACAGCCACGCCCTGAGCCGTCGATTTCACCTGCACCACCGGCGGCGCGAGCGGCGACGTCACATCCATCACTACCCGGTTCGACCAAGCCGAATAGTGATCGTTCTTCTTCACCGACGTCCGCACCGCAATCGCCACCCGCTTGCCCACCCAGTCCTTCGCGGCTACCGTCTTAGTTACTTGGGACGGCAGCGGGTTATCGCGTTCCGTGGCCGCTGGCGGCGTTAATTCATACGCTGTCGCGCCGCTGGCCCAACGCGCAAAATCAAACGGCGGCGCATATGTGCCGATTCTCAGATCCACGTGGGAAAGCTGCACCACCGCCAGGTTGTCCGTCGTCTGGTTCGGCGTGCTGAACGTGATCACAAGTTGCTCGCCCCGTTCCCTCGCCACCAGGTTCACGATGGCTTGCGGTAGCTCCGGCGATGGCGGCAGCACCGGACCCACGTACCCGCATCCGGCCAGACTTACCGCCAAGCCTGCCGTCAGCCAGGCGCACAGCCGCACTATAAGATGTACCGGCTGAGATCCTGATCCTTCACAATCTCACTCAACTGCTTCTTCACGTAAACCGCGTCGATCTTCTGGTTCTTGCGCTTGAGGTCCGGCCCTTCGAACGAAATCTCTTCGAGCAGCTTCTCCATAATCGTGTGCAGTCGGCGCGCCCCGATATTTTCCGACGATTCATTCACCTGCGCCGCGATCCGCGCGATCTCGATCAGAGCATCGTCGGTGAAGCTCAGCTTAATGCCCTCCGTATCGAGTAACGCCGTGTACTGCTTAACCAGCGCCGATTTAGGCTCCTTCAAAATACGTATGAAGTCCGCCTCGGTCAGCGTCTTCAGCTCAACACGAATCGGAAAACGTCCCTGCAATTCAGGAATCAGATCGGAAGGCTTCGAAACGTGAAATGCCCCAGCCGCCACGAAGAGTATGTGATCCGTCCGAACAAACCCATGACGCGTGTTCACCGTCGTCCCTTCCACAATCGGCAGAATGTCGCGCTGTACGCCTTCCCGGCTTACATCCGGTCCATGGCCGCCTTCTCGCCCGGCGATCTTGTCGATTTCATCCAGAAACACGATGCCGTTCCGCTCCACGCGTTCGAGCGCGATCCGCGTTACCTGGTCCATGTCCACCAACTTCTGCTCTTCTTCCTGAATCAGGTACTCCAATGCTTCCGACACCCGCATATTGCGCTTCTTGGTGCGCGGCCCGAATAAGCCCGGGATCACGTCCTTTAGATTGATGTCCATCTCTTCCACGTTGCCGTTGGTCGAGAGCTCAAAGGTGGGCCCGCGCTCCTTTACGTCGACTTCCACCATGCGGTCATCCAGCTTGCCCGCCCGCAATTTCTCACGCAGCTTTTCGCGCGTGCGCTCCACGCTTTCCGCCGGTTCCGGCTGCGGCGGCATCAGCAAATCGAGCAGCCGCTCCTCAGCCTGCTGCTCAGCTCGATCCGCCACCTGCTCCAGTCGTTCCTCGCGCACCATGTCAATCGATATATCCACTAAGTCGCGAATCATCGATTCCACATCTCGCCCTACGTAACCTACTTCCGTGAACTTACTCGCTTCTACTTTCAAAAATGGCGAGTTAGCCAGCTTGGCCAGACGCCGGGCAATTTCCGTCTTACCCACACCCGTCGGCCCAATCATCAAAATATTTTTCGGCATCACCTCTTCCGCCATCTCAGGCTCGAGTTTCTGCCGCCGCACGCGGTTTCGCAGCGCGATGGCCACCGATTTCTTCGCGTCCGCCTGCCCCACCACATGCTTGTCTAACTCCGTTACAATTTCACGCGGAGTTAGTTCATCCAGTAACGGTGTCTCGTCAGACGATTGTTGCGGAAGATAAATCACCATCTACGTCAACTCCTCATAAGTAACGTTCGCGTTTGTATAAATACAAACATCGCCCGCTATCTTCATTGCTCTCTCCGCAATCTCGCGCGCCGAAAGCTCCGTGTTGTCCAGCAGCGCCAGCGCCGCCGACTTGGCAAACGATCCACCCGACCCGATCGCCGCAATCGCCGCGTCCGGCTCAATCACGTCGCCAGTCCCGCTCACAATATAGATATCTTTCGTATCCGCCACCAGCAAAAGTGCTTCCAGATGTCGGAGCATGCGGTCAGTTCGCCACTCTTTTGCTAACTCGACCACGCTGCGCGGCAGATTTCCGCTGTACTGCTCGAGTTTCGCCTCCAGGCGCGCAAACAAAGCAAACGCATCGGCCGTCGCGCCCGCAAATCCGGAGATAATCTTCCCTCCAAACAGGCGTCGCAGCTTCTTTGCTCCGCCCTTTAAAATCTCGCTTCCCATCGTCACTTGGCCGTCGCCGGCCAACACCACTACGCCGTTTCGCCGCACGCACAGGATCGTCGTCGAACGGATTTTTTCACTCATTTAGATACGCAAACCAACTTGAATAGATAATGCCGCCGGTCCCTTGACCCAGCCGAATCGCACCTTCATTTCAACACAGGGTTCGCAGTTACTCCTCCCAAACCGGTGCGAGAACGACACGCCTTTCGCCCCTCCCTCTTTAAAAGCGTGGCCATTCAACCACACCAGCCGTCCAGCAACCCTCCTCGAATCAATGCATTACAAACCGTCTTGCTATGCTTCTAAGGAATACTCACGTTCACAGAATGCACTCCCAGACGACCATTCGCCAGCCCGTAGAAACCGAGGGCATTGGTCTTCACCACGGAGCTCCCGTTCACCTCAGAATCCTGCCCGCCCCGCCCAACACCGGCATCGTCTTTATCCGAACCGACCTCGACAACACCCGCATCCGAGCCAGCTGGAAGCTCGTCGAACGCGTCAGCTACGCCACCAGCCTGATGCATCCTAAGGGCATCTTCATCTCCACCACCGAGCACCTGCTCAGCGTCCTCTACAGCATGAGTATCGATAATGCCTTCATTGAACTCGACAACCTCGAATTGCCGATCCTCGATGGCAGCGGACTCCCCTTTGTTCAACTGCTCGCCGCCGCCGGACGTCAGGAGTCCGGCCGCCCTCGCCGCTACCTGCGCATCCTGAAACCCGTCACCGTCGAAGCAGGTGGCAAAAGCGTCACCATCTTCCCCAGCGACCGTTTCCAGCTGCGCTGCCAAAATTTCTTCAACCATCCGCTGGTCGGCGAACAAACTCTCGAGCTCGACGTCACCCCGGAAGTCTACGCTCGCGAAATCTCTCCGGCCCGCACCTTTGGCTTCGAATATGAACTCGATCAGATGCGCGACATGGGTCTCATTCGCGGCGCAACACTCGAAAATGCCGTCTGCTTCACCCGCGATAGTGTCGCCAACCCCGGTGGCCTGCGTTTCGCCGACGAATGCTGCCGCCACAAAGCATTGGATCTGCTCGGTGATCTCGCGCTCATCGGCAAACCGCTCCTGGGCTGCGTTGTCGCCGAAAAAGCCGGCCACGCCATGCACGTTGCTCTCGTCAAAAAGCTCATGTCCGACCCCTCCTTCTACGAAATCACCACGCTCCACCGAAGTTCCGGCGCAGTCGCCTAAGCTTATTGCTTGCGGGCGATTCCACATCTCGTTACCCTTTTCCGGCTTCTCTGCTCGCCACTAATCGCCTGGCTATTGATCGCCAGTCACTTCCGCCTGGCCCTCGTCTTCATCTTGCTCGCCGGCATCAGCGACTGGCTCGATGGCTGGGCCGCCCGCCAGCTCGATGCCGCCGGCCATCTCGGCGTCATTCTCGATCCGCTCGCCGACAAAATCCTGCTCGTCACCTTATTCATCGTTCTCGGCTTCCTGCGTCTGATACCCCTCTGGATGTTCGCCCTCGTCATTGGCCGCGACCTCGTCATAGTCGTCGGAGCCTTCCTCGTCCGCACCCTCCGCGGCGTTAAGAAATTCCTGCCCACTATGCTCGGCAAAGTCAGCACCTTCTTTCAAATTGTTCTTGTCCTCCTAACCGTCTCCTTCGCCGCCTTCCCCTATAAACTTCTTTTCTGGCTCAACCTTACTGCACTTATCCTTAGCGCCCTTTTCACCTTCTTAAGCGGCGCCGACTACATCCGAATTGGCATCCAAATGGCCCGCCGCCGCCACCCCTCTACCCCGCCCCTCCCCGTTTCATGACCTCCTTTCAAGGAACTTCGCAGCACAACGGACGCCCGACCCGCGCCCAAGTCCGCCGAATTTCCACTTTCGTCTGGCGGCGCGGGATCGCGGCCTGTGCTTGCTTCCAACCTTTTCCAAAACTTGCATTGACGCCGCCGAAGCCCGGGAGTAGCCTTGAATCATGGAGTCGAGCGTCGAGATCTTTGTGGCCTCCCGTCTGTACGCCCGGGTCGCCTGGGCTGCCCTCGCCGGGGTGCTCATCTCGGTCTTATGTGGTTTTCGCGCGCCTCTCGCTTATGTCCCGGCTTTTCTCTGCGCCCTCACTGCGGCCGCACTCTTCTGGCTCGCCCGCCGTCCTTCTGTTCGCCTTGCCGATTCCCAATTCAACATCGGCGAACGGGCCATCGCCTGGCGCGAAGTCCGCGAAATCAACAGCAGCCGCTTCATCTCCCCGCTAATATTGAAAATCAAGCTCACCAATTCCCGCCATGTGCGCCTCGTCTACCCCGGCGAACCCGAGCGCATCGAACAGCTATTGTTTCAACTTCGTAAGAACTCCCACCTCGCCACTTTCGATGGTGTCGCCCACCGCGATTACTGGACTTGGCTCACGCTGAATGGCACTTCCGCGGAAAATCCGGTTCTGGAGCAGCCTGTCCGTATGCTCTCCCGCGATGAAGAAGATGAGATTGAGCGCATGTACCAGAAGCTGAAAACAGTCGGACGGCTCGATTCGCGTGCCGAGTCTAAGAACACCACCGACGAGGATTAGCGGCTGGCCACCATCCCGGCTTCCCGTCAAGCCACTCGGAAACTCCCTCTCCTTCGCTCTAGCGCACTCGCTATATGCCTGGTTGCAATCCTTCTTTACCTATTCAGAGCAAATTTCCTCGCTGCTCTGGCCCGCCCCTTGGTCCTCAACGACCCGCCGCAAAAAGCCGATTGCATCCTGGTCCTCGGTGGCGACGAATTCGGCACCCGCATCGTCAGAGCAGCTGAGTTAGCCAAAGCGGGCTATGCGCCCTACATCTTGGTCGACGGCCCGCCTTCCCTCGTCGGCCATGAATCCGACGCCACCATTCAATTTGCCTTGTCCAAAGGATTCCCTCTGGCTCTCTTTCGCCCCGTCCTGCTGCCGCCCGGCGTCGATTCCACCGGCACCGAAGCGCTCTATGTGGGCAACAACATTCTGAAACGCGATCACGTCCAACGCATCCTTCTGGTGACAAGCAACTATCACACCCGCCGCGCCGTGCGTTTCATGCGAAAAGAAAATCCCTGGCTCACTGTCATCCCAGTGGCCGCGCCCGATCCGTTTTTCCATGTCGACGACTGGTGGAAAACGCGCAACGGCAAAAAGACGTTTCTCCTCGAATGGACCAAAACCCTGACCGAACTCTGGGGCTTCTGATTGCTGACATCGCTAGCCACTCTCTGGCCCCACATCCACCGCTATCGCAAAGGCATGGCGCTCGGCATCGCTTCGTTGCTCGCCAAGGATCTCCTGGCGGCCGCTCTGCCCGTCGTCATTAAGTTCGGAATCGATTCCCTCACCAAAGGCTTTCGTGTTCGCGTCGTTCTCGAATTAGCCGGCCTGCTGATCGCCTTATCTCTGGTCAAAGGCGTCTTTCAATACTGGATGCGCGTCATCCTCATCGGCATCTCCCGCGATATCGAGTTCGATCTCCGCAACGACCTCTTCTATCATCTGGTCGAGCTCTCCCAGGATTTCTACAGCCGCTTCCGCACCGGCGACATCATGGCGCGCAGCACCAACGATCTGAACGCCGTCCGCATGATGCTTGGACCCGGCATCATGTACTGCACTGAAACCATGGTCATGCTCGTCCTCTCAGTCGCCATCATGCTGCAGGCCGATTGGCGGCTCACTCTCATCGCGCTCTGTCCCGCTCCCTTCATCTCGCTCGCTGTCATCTTTTTCGGCCGTCGCATCCATACCCGCTTCGAACACATTCAAAAGATGTTCTCCGACATCAGCAGCCGTGTCCAGGAGAACCTCTCAGGCGTCCGCGTCGTCCGCGCCTACGCCCAGGAACAGGCCGAAGTGCGCCAGTTTGAAACTCTCAATCGCGAGTACATTCGCGAGAACATCGGCCTTGCTCGCATTCAGGGCCTCTTTATGCCGTTGCTGCAGGCCTTGGCTGGCATCACCTTTCTCCTGGTGCTCCTGTTCGGCGGACGTCAACTCCTGCAGGGCCAACTCTCGCTCGGCAGCTTCGTCATGTTCAACACTTATATGGGCCTGCTCATTTGGCCTATGATCGCCTTCGGCTGGGTCGTCAATCTCATGCAGCGCGGGACCGCCTCGCTCAGCCGCATTAACGAAATTCTTCACCAGACACCCACCATTGCCCGGCCCAACGCCGCCATCGCGCTAGACCCCGCCCGCTTCTCCCCAACGCTCCGCTTCCATCACGTCACCGTTAGATACGGCGAACGGCAGGCACTCTCCGGCATCGATCTCACTATCGACGAAGGGCAGACCATCGCCATCGTTGGCCACACCGGCAGCGGCAAAACCACGCTCGTCAATCTCATTCCCCGCCTCTTCGATCCTGATCACGGTTCTGTCGAATTCGGCGGCGCGAATGTCAAAGAATTCGACCCCGAAGCACTTCGCCGCCAGGTCGGCTTTGTCCCGCAGGAGACTTTCTTGTTCAGCGCCACGCTCGGCGAAAACATTGCCTGGGGCGCTCCTCATGCGGGTGCCGATAAAATCCGCTGGGCCGCCGAAGTTGCCGGTCTCGCCAGCGATATAGAAGCCTTCCCCAATGGGCTCGATACCATCATCGGCGAGCGCGGCCTGACTCTCTCCGGCGGCCAGAAGCAGCGCACCGCCATTGCCCGCGCCATCCTGCGCGAACCCCGCATCCTGATCCTCGACGACGCCCTTTCCAGCGTCGATACCGTCACCGAAGAACAAATCCTGAACGCTCTGGCCAGCGTGATGCGCCATCGCACCACCATCCTCATCTCCCATCGTGTTTCCACCGTGCAGAACGCCGATCGCATCGTAGTGCTCAGCCATGGAAAAATCGTCGAGTCGGGAACCCACGCCGCCTTGCTTCAGCAAAACGGTTACTACGCCGAACTTTACGAGAAGCAGTTGCTCGAAGAAGAACTCGAAGCGATTTGATATAAGTGGTGTCGCTGTGAATAGACGTGAATGGATTCATACCGCGGGCGGTTTCACGCTCGCCGCTTTAGGTGCCTCCGCTTGGGCCCAGGATTTTCGCATCGGAGGAGCCGATATCAAGCTCGGCATAGCTTCCTACTCTTTCCGGAAATTCTCCCGCGAGCAGGCCATCCAGATGACCAAACAGCTGGGCACTCCTTACTTGAACGTCAAGGACTTTCACCTCGCGCTCGATAGCACCCCCGATCAGATCGCGGCCGCCAAAAAAGAATTCGCCGATAACGGCATCACCCTCGTCGGCTGCGGCAACGTAAGCTTCAACAAAGACGACGAAGCCGACATCCGCCACAAATTCGAATACGCCAAGATGGCCGGCTTTCCCCTGATCGTCTGCGCCCCCACCCACGTCACCCTGCCGAAACTGGAACCCTTCGTCAAGGAATACAACATCAAAATCGCCGTTCACAATCACGGCCCCGAAGACAAAAACTTCCCCACCCCGCAAAGCGTGCTCGCAGTCGTCAAGAATATGGATCCGCGCTGCGGGCTCTGCATCGACGTAGGCCACACCTCGCGCACGGGCGTCGATGTCGTGAAATCCATCGCAGAAGCCGGCCCTCGCCTCCTCGACATGCACATCAAAGATCTCTCAGACCCCGCCGCCAAGGAAAGTCAGGTCGCCGTAGGCGATGGCAAGCTACCCATCCGCGGCATCTTCGCTCAACTCATCAAGATGGATTATCACGGCTCCGTCAACCTCGAGTACGAAATCGATGCAGACAATCCCATGCCCGGCATGCAAAAAAGCTTTGCCTTCATGCGCAAAACCCTGAACGAACTCAAGTCCGCCAAAGCCTCCGCCTGAGCCACAATAGAATCATGGCAAGCTCGTATGAGGCCGATACTTACGCTTGGGCGCTCGATCAGGCGCAACGAATTCGTTCGGGCCAGCCAATTGATGTCCAGAATGTAGCTGAAGAGATCGAAGACTTGGGCAAACGGCAGCGATCCTTCCTGATCCACAATCTGGAGGTGTTGCTCATGCATCTGCTTAAGTGGGATTTCCAGCCAGATAAACGGACCAGGAGTTGGGGTTACACGATTAAAGAACATCAGAACCGGGTAAACCGTCACATGAGAGAGAACCCCAGCCTCCAAGCCGCCCTTCCGGAGCTTCTGTCCGAGTCCTACGAAAACGCACGCTTAAAAGCTGCAGTCGAGACCGGTTTGGATCTGGACGTTTTTCCTACCAATTGTCCGTATTCCTGGCAGCAAATCACGGGCGCATAGCCGCCCAACCAGTTTGTCCCGCGATTCGAACCGTGTCACTCGATATGAGGAGATGGCTACCATGTTGAGGGAGAATCGGAAAAAGGCAAGACGACGCCGCATTAGGAAACCTACACAGATGGCAGTTGGCCTGAGCGTTTTGATCGGTCTGTGTGTATCAACAGCCGCCTGGAGTCAAGATGCGACACCCGCCGAGTTGACCCCACCGCCGGGCAACACGCTGTTTCTCACCGCCCACGCCCGAGGCACTCAGAACTATATCTGTCTGCCTGCAAGCAGCGGCGGCAACGCCTGGGTCTTCTATTCTCCTCAAGCAACCTTGTCGTTGCGCTTGTCTCGCCATTTTCGGCAGCAGATTTTGACGCATTTTCTAAGCCCTCTGCCCGTACCGAGCCAAACGCCGCAATCTGGCTGCACTGTTTCGCCAGAGACCGACGAAGTCAATTGCCCCACTTGGCAAAGCTCCTTTGACTCGAGCCGGGTTTGGGGAACGAAAGTGGCGAGCGTAAACGCAGGAACTGACCCGAGTTGTCCCGCCACCGGCGCCATTCCTTGTCTATTGCTCAAGGCGGTTGCAACGAGCGGCGGCCCATCGACTTTGTTGAAGAAGACCACCTTCATTCAGCGGCTGAACACCTGGGGCGGCTCGGCCCCCACCGGCGCTTGCCAGGTCGGCGATCAAGCGCTAGTTCAATACAGAGCCGATTACTCGTTCTTCTCCGCTGACGACAATCGGCCCTAGTCAAACTTCCGTCACCGCTCCGCTCTCTCTCAAAGTACTCACCGCGCTCTCCGCTTCCGGAATCTCGATCATCGTGACCGTCCCTTCGCCTAACTGACTCTCCACTGTCAACCAGGAACCCGGCCCGAACAGCACTCTCAATCGCTCATTCACGTTGCTAACCCCAATCCCTGAATGAAACAGCGAGTTCATCTTCGATTCTTCAATCCCCACGCCGTCATCTTCGATCGTAATCAGCAGCCTCGCTCCTTCCATGCGCGTGCGCAGCCAGATCGTGCCGCCATCTACCTTCCCGGCCAGCCCATGCTTGATCGAATTCTCCACAATCGGTTGCAAAATCATGCTCGGCACCATCCGGTCGAGCGTCGCCCCATCGATCTCTTTTTGAAAGCGCAGCTTATCCCCGAACCGCACCATCTCGATCCCCAGATAATCATCGATAAAGGAAATCTCGTCCCGCAGCGGTGCGAAATTGTCGGTCTTGCGTAGCAGCTTCCGCAAAATCTTCGATAACCGGTAGACCATGCTGCGCGCCCGGTCAGGATCGATGCGGATGAGCGTCGAAACCGAGTTCAAAGTATTAAACAGAAAATGCGGATTGATCTGATTCGTCAGTGCGGCCAGGCGCGCCTCCGTCAATCGTGCGCGCTGCAATTCCAGTTGCCGCTCCGCTCGAAAACTGCTCCACACCCGGATCGGCAAACACACCGCAAACAATGTCGTAACCGCCGACCACACAATCAGCCAGACGCTCGCCTTCTCCGCTCCAAACAACAAAAATGTGTTGTGCTTGGCAAACCCCAAATGAATGCCCCAGCGCAGCAATTCCATCGTGATCACCAGCGCGTTGCAGATGATGTTAAACGCGGCCAGCTTCACCACCCGGCGCTCAATCGCACCGCGATTCCAACGCAGCATCTGTCGAAAGAAACGGTACAGGTTCATTTCGACAAATGGCGAGAAGTACCAGATATCGTCTTTGCGGGGCGCCAGGTCATGCATCAAACCGCCCACTATGCCTGCCGCCGCAAACAGCGGCATCGACATCCACTTGCCCGCAAACATATCCGGCAACGACACACACAAGCCCGTGATCAAACCACTCACATATCCGCCGAGGAACCCCGCAATGATCGACCCTTCCAGCGCCAGATCGATTGCCGCATACTGATTCGCCAGGCTGCGCACCCCAGCGCTCGCCCCAAACAAAATCGAGAATATAAACGCCAGTTGCACGCGGTCGTTTACCGTCCGGTCATCTCGCAGCAGGATCTTTTGAATGCGATTGAAGCGCATCAAAATGCTTGCAATCGAGGCCGATACCGCCACTTTGATCAGGAGCGCGGCCAGCTGCTGTTGTGTAAGCATCCGAGCGAAGCAGTCTTCGGCTCCTATAATAAAGGGTGAAGGTACAAGGCGGGATCCATTTTTCGGGTCCTCGTGCTCGTCCCGGCCATCCAACTCTCAGGAACTCGTTGTCAGATTTCAAACTGAATAAAGTCGCCGAAGCAGATTTCCCCAGTCGCTTTGGCCACTTCCGTATCTATGGCTTCGAAGGTGTCCGTCCCGCTGAAACCGAAGAGGCCGTCGTTTTGCGCTTGGGCGATGTGTCGCCCCAGCACGGCGGCCCTCCGCTCGTCCGCATTCATTCGCAATGCCTTACCGGCGATGTCTTTCACAGTCTTCGCTGCGATTGCCGCTCCCAATTGGAACTCGCCCTCGACGGTATCGTAGCCGAAGAGCGCGGGCTTCTGATTTACGAACATCAGGAGGGCCGCGGCATTGGTCTTCTGAACAAGCTGCGCGCCTATGAATTGCAGGATGGCGGCCTCGATACCGTCGAAGCCAATGTAGAACTTGGTTTCGACGCCGACCTGCGCGACTACGCCCTACCCGCCGCTATCTTGCGTTACTTCGACGTCCTCGCAGTCCGTTTGCTCTCGAATAATCCCGACAAGGTCGCTGCTCTCGAAAATGCCGGCATACAGGTTGTCGAGCGCGCCCCAATCATCGTGCCACCGCTCGAAAGCACCGCCGCTTACATGCGCACCAAACGCGACAAACTCGGTCATATCTTCTAGGCCCGGCATGTTAGAACTCTCCGGTCAAAGTCTGACCTTGGAACAGATCCACGCCTCTGCGCACCACGTCCTCGCTGTTCATTTGCATCCCGCCGCGCGTGAGCGCGTCGCCGCTTCCCGTCAGGTCATCGATAACGTGCTGCGCGAAGGCCGCATTGTCTACGGCGTCAACACCGGCTTCGGCAAACTCTCCGACGTTCACATTTCAGCCGGCGAACTCGATGCCTTGCAACTCAATCTCGTGCGCAGCCATTGTTGCGGCGTCGGCCGCCCGCTCTCCGAGCCGGAAACCCGCGCCATGCTCCTCCTCCGCGCCAACGTACTCGCCCGCGGCCAGAGCGGCTGCCGTCCCATTGTCATCGATTCTCTGCTCGGCCTGCTCCAACACAATCTCCTGCCGCTCATCCCGGAAAAAGGTTCGGTAGGAGCCAGTGGCGACCTGGCCCCGCTGGCTCATCTCGCCCTCGGTCTCATCGGCGAAGGTCAGTCCCTTTGGCAACACAGTTTCATCCCGAGCGCCGAGGCCCTTCAGCTCGCCGGCTTGCAACCGCTTCGCCTCGCCGCCAAAGAAGGCCTCGCGCTCCTCAATGGCACGCAGGCCATGGCGGCTGTCGGCGCACTCGCCCTGCTGCGCGCCCAACGCCTCACCGCGCTCGCCGATCTGGCCGGAGCCATGACTCTCGAAGCCCTCCTCGGCACGCCTAGCGCCTTCGACCCTCGCATTCACGATGTCCGCCCCCACCCCGGCCAGATCGCCGCCGCCGCTCATCTTCGCGCCCTGCTCGACGACAGTGAGATTCGCCGCTCGCATCTCGCCGACGATCCCCGCGTACAGGACGCCTACTGCCTCCGCTGCATGCCGCAAGTCCATGGAGCCGTCCGTGGCGCACTCCTGCATGTGCGCGAGATCGTCGAACGCGAAACCGGCTCTGCTACCGACAATCCCCTCGTCTTCGAAACCGGCGACGTGCTGAGCGGCGGCAATTTTCACGGCGCACCTCTCGCCATGGGCTTCGACTATGCCGCCATCGCTCTCACCGAACTCATCAGCATCAGCGAACGCCGCATCGACCGTCTCATCAATCCCGACGGCAACGAAGGCTTACCGCCCTTTCTCTGTTCCCAACCCGGCTTATCGTCCGGTTTCATGATCGCCCATGTTTGCGTCGCCGCTCTCTTGAACGAAGCCAAGATCCTCGCCCATCCAGCCAGCATCGACAACGTGCCTACTTCGGGCGGCAAGGAAGATCACGTTTCCATGGGCATGACAGCCGCCCTGAAGCTCCGCCAGATCGTTGAAAATGCCGAGCAGGTTATCGCCATCGAACTACTCGCCGCCGCCGAAGGCCTCGATTATCGCGCTCCCTTGCGCTCTTCCGCTTCTCTCGAGCGCGCCCGCGAAATCATCCGCGGCCTAGCCCCCAAACTCACCGCCGACCGCCCTCTCTCCTTCGACATCGAACGAGTAGCCGCCGCCATCCGCGCCAACGTCTTCGCTGAATTTATAAGTTGATAGCATCTCCTGATGAAGCCCATGCCGGGCGAGAGCGACCTGCCGCTCACCACTCATCCACTGACACCGGACCTCTGGCCCGCGTTCGAAGATCTGTTCGGCAATAAAGGCGCCTGCAACGGCTGCTGGTGCATGTACTGGCGCATCGGCGCGGCCTATCGCCAGCAGCCCCGCGAACAAAACAAAACAGCTTTCCATGAAATTGTGAAACGTGGTCCGCCCCCGGGACTGCTCGCCTTCCATGGCGAGTTGGCTGTCGGCTGGGCCCAGTTAACGCCCCGCGCTGACCTGCCTCATCTGGACCACGCCTGGCGGCTCCGCCGCGTGGACGAACTACCGGTATGGTCTCTCTCCTGCTTTTATGTGCGCATCGGCTATCGCAAACAGGGTGTCACGTCAGCACTAATCGCAGCCGCCTTAAAAGCCGCGAGGCGCGCCCAGGCCCCCGCGCTCGAAGCCTATCCTCTGGACGCTGACAAAACGCCCAGCGCCTCAAGCACTGGCTACGCCACCACTTTCACACGCGCCGAATTCAAGATCGTTGTTTCCCACGTACCGCCTCGCCCGATCATGCGTCATGACTTGAAGCCGAGCATGCGCTGAAGTTGTTGACAGAATATCCTTCGGGAATTTCGAAGGCAACAGGATCTGGCTCTGTCAATGAGAGGGAACTGACTTCCCAGGTAATGTCGCCGTCCGGAGTTGGCTTGATGTCTTTGAGTACGAGTCCGAGGTCATAAGCCACCCACAGCTCCCCTGCATCATGCGGTCCCTGCTCACAGTTGGAAAATAATAGTCTGCTGCAAGTTATATCCATCAAGGAAACCGATTCATTTCCACCCATCGGATACCCGTCAAATCCCCAGCAATCAGCAGATCCATCCAGTGTGGTAGGCGTGACGACAGCGATCTTTTCCGCGCGAAGCAGGATGATCAGCCGCGATCGCTTCACATCAAGAATCGAGCTATAGGGCTGAAGATCGGTACGAACCGACCCGGCTTTATTTCGGAACACCTCAGTAACCCAGTACTCGCCTTCACTCGACGGAACAGATCCCCTTCTTTCAAATTTGGCGCGGAGAGGTTTGTCCTTTACAATTCCACCGACTGACCCGCGGGGTTGACTGGGGTGTTGACCTGACGATGATGACTCTGAACCTGTCATTGAGACTTTGGTGCCATTGCACTGTACTGCAGTTGCAGGGAGAGAATCAATAGGCTTTCCCGTCGACGCCGGTAAAAGGTGAAGTTTGCCTTGACATCCTTTTATCCTGCACCCTACAATTTCACTACTAAGTCTCGTTATTCCCAGCTGAATAATTTCCAGGTCCTCGGTCGCACCGGCTTCACTAAATCCGCTCTGGCACGAAAGAGGACTGCGTATGAAAACGTTTCGGTATGGGTGGCTGCTCCTTTGCTTAGCAGCACTCCGGTTCGGCGCGCTTCCCGCTATGGGCCAGAATACGTCGTCCGGAACCATCTCCGGCCAAGTAACCGACGCTCAGGGCGGCGCAGTCCCGGATGCGACGATCAAGCTGACCGATCAGGCCACAGGGACTTCCAAAACTTCGCTCAGCAATAACGCCGGACGCTACGACATCTTCAATGTCAATCCTGGTAAATATACGCTCGTCGTCACCAAGCCGGGCTTCTCGGAAACCAAGATCCCAGACCAGCAAGTGAACGTCGGTCTGGTGCTCACGCTGAATGTCCCCCTTCAGGTCGGCGCCACCGCCACAACTGTCGAGGTGGTCACAACCCCAGGAGCCGAACTGCAAACCTCCAACGCCACCATCGGGTCCACCGTCTCCGGCCTGCAACTGAATTCCTTGCCCACTCTCGGGCGCGATGCCAACGCCTTTATCCTTCTCCAGCCCGGCGTCACACCGGGCGGCAACGTCTCGGGAACCGTCTCCGACCAGAACTCATACCAGCTTGACGGCGGCAACAACTCCAGCGACATGGACGGCAGCCAGACTGCCTACACCTTAGGCAGCGGCACCATCACCGGCTCTACCGGCGGCACTCCTTCGGGCGTCGTCCCCACCCCGATCGAGAGCATCGAAGAATTTAAGGTCGGTACCGCCAATCAAACGGCAGACTTCAACGGAGCGGCCGGCGGCCAGGTCCAGATGGTCACCAAGCGTGGTACCGGGCAGTTTCATGGCGCGGCGTATGAATATCTTTTGAGCAGCGCCGTCGGTGCTAATAACTGGAAAAACAATCACACGCCTTCCGCCAATCTGGCTTACACCCCACTTCCCAAAACGCACCAGAATCGCTACGGAGCAGCCCTCGGCGGCCCCATGGCGCCATCCTTCCTCGGAGGCAAAACCTATTTCTTTATTAACTATGAAGGCCGCCGCTTTCCGCAAGCCACCACCATCGAACGCACCGTTCCGACTACCCTCCTGAAAGCGGGCATCGTTCAGCTTCCGAACTCTTCCGGCGTCTATCAGGCCTACAATCTGAATTCCGTGCCGGTTACAGTGAACGGAACTACCTATCAGCCCGCTGCCTGTCCCGCCGGAGCCTGTGACCCGCGTGGGCTGGGGCTCAACCCGGTTGTCAGCAAAATCTGGAATTTCATGCCCTCCCCGAACGATCCCCAGTTCGGAGACACCTACAACACCCAGGGTTATCTCACCAGCGTCGGCATCCCTCAAACCTCCGACAACTACACCGCCCGTATCGATCACGATTTCGGCCAAAAATGGCACTTAATGGCCAGCTATCGCTACTTCAACTTCAACCAGAACACGACCAACCAAACCGATATCGGAGGCTTACTCGGCGGAACGCCCGGTGAAGCCGTCGCCAGCGCACCCCGCGTCCAAAAACCGAGTTATTGGGTCGTGGGACTCACCACTACCATCACCTCCAACCTCACCAACGACGCCCACTATAGCTTCCTGCGCAACTTCTGGCAGTGGGGAACCGATGGCGCTCCTCCGCAACTTCCCGGCCTCGGCGGAGCTGTCGAAATCGGCGGCGAAACCGCCGGCCTCAATGCTCTAATCCCGTACAACGTCAATACCCAGAACGTGCGTCAGCGCTTCTGGGACGGCCACGACAATATGATCCGCGACGATCTCAGCTGGGTCAAAGGCGACCACCTCCTGCAGTTCGGTGGCTCCTTCGAGCACAACTTCGATTACCATCTGCGCGACGATAATGGTGCAGGCATTTTCAACAACACCGTCTATCAGGTGGGCGGCGCGCTCAGCGGCATCAGTTTCAGCCCGTCGTATATACCCGCTAATCTACCCGCCAATCAAACGACCAACTATCAAAATTACTACGCCGAAATTCTAGGCATCGTAAGTCAGCCTCAGGTCCTCTACACGCGCTCCGGCCCAAACCTTGCCCTTCAGCCCATCGGCACCAATCTCTTCGACCAGGTCAACATCCCTTCCTACAACCTCTACTTCAGCGACACCTGGCACGTTCGCAAAGACTTCACTCTCACTTACGGTCTCGGTTACCAGATCGAGATGCCGCCTTCGGAAGAAAACGGTAAGCAGGTGCTGCTGGTCGATCAGTCGGGAAATCAGATCGGCGCCGAGAACTATTTGCAGGCCAGGGAGGCGGCCGCGCTGCAGGGCCAGGTTTATAATCCCAACCTCGGATTCGCCACCATCGACAATGTCGCCGGTCACCCGAAGTATCCTTACAATCCCTTTTACGGCGGTGTCAGTCCCCGCATCGCAGCCGCCTGGAATCCAAACTTCAGCGACGGCATCCTGGGCCGCATTTTCGGCCAGGGCACCACTGTCATTCGAGGCGGTTACAGCCGCATCTATGGCCGCCTCAACGGCGTCGGCCAAGTCCTCAATCCTCTTTTAGGCACCAGCCTCGCCCAAGCCGTATCCTGCATCGGCGCCAGCATCAGCGGCCAATGTTTAGGCTCAGGCGGCGTAACCGCTGCTACCGCCTTTCGCATCGGCACCGACGGACTCGCCGCACCGCTTCCAGCAGTCTCGCAAAATTTGGCGCAGCCTTACCTTCCCGGCCAGCTCGGTAACGCCGCGTCCGGCGACGCCACCGTCCTCGATAAGAATTTTCGTCCCGACCGCTCCGACGTCTTCAACTTCACCATCCAGCGCCAGCTCTCAAACAAACTCACCATCGAAGCCGGCTACATCGGCCGCATCATCCGCAACGAATTTCAATTGATCAATCTCGATGCCGTACCCACCATGACGACCCTCAACGGTCAAAGCTTCGCCAATGCCTTCGGCACTCTCTATGAGGAGATCGCCAGCGGCCAGGCTGCTCAACCTCAGCCCTTCTTTGAAGGTGCGCTAGGCGGAACCAGTTCGGGATATTGTCATGCCTACTCGAGTTGCACGGCTGCCGTAGCCGCCAAGCAGGGGACGCAAATCACCAGTACCCAGGTCTATAATCTGTGGACCTCCTTGTCGAAAGCTCCCGGCTGGACACTCGGCCGCACCCTGCCCGATTCAGCTCCCGCTCAGACCGCTTCCCTCTATCAGACAACTAGTCTGGGCTGGGGCAACTACAACGCTGCCTTCGTGACCTTCACCACGCGTGATTGGCATGACCTGACCACCCAATCCAACTTCACCTGGAGCCGCGCTCTCGGCACTGTTGGCCTGGGACAATCCACCAGTTCCACGACGGTTCTTAATCCGTGGGACCTCGGCTCCATGTACGGCCCGCAGCCTTTCGATATTCGTTTTGTCTACAACCTCAACATGGTCTATTCGCCGAAATGGTTTCAAGGCAAAGGACTGTTGCATACCCTCTTGGGCGGCTGGAATTTCGCGCCACTCTTCACCGCTCAAAGCGGCGCGCCGCTCGAAGTGAACATCGGATCGGGCAGCCAGTCCGACTGTCAATCGTTCGGTGAATCCAACTGCAGCTCCGACAGCACCTTTGAAAATGCAGTCTTGACCAAGCCCTATACCAGCGGTAACTCCGCTCACCAGAACGTCGTTGCCACCACCTCGGTGGGCTCAACGGGAAACGCTTCCAAGGGCGGCTCCGGTCTCAACCTCTTCGCCAATCCGCAAGCTGCTTACAGCGACTTCGGACGTCTGGTCCTCGGTGTAAACACCAACGGCGGCGGCGCCGGAGTGCTTCGTAATTTGCCGACTTGGAATCTCGACATGTCCATCTCGAAAGACTTTGCCCTCCCCTTCCGCGAAGGCATGGGCCTCACTTTCAACGCGGATTTCAGCAACATGCTCAACCACTTTCAGCCATCCTTCGTGGCCGGCAGTTTGACATCGACCAGTTCCACCTACCTGAATATCGACAACCCAACCGCCTTCGGCGTGCTCACCCAACAGGGCAACACGCCGCGCCAGATTGAATTCGGCCTCCGCCTTCACTTCTAGCACCTACTTGCAGAAATCCGCGCACTGACGTGCTGATCCACACCTCTACAGAGCCGCGACTGTGAAGAAGTACCCATGGCCCATGGCCCGACGGCCCGCGGAATCACATGAAAGTCACTCGCAGGTGCGGCAACAACCTAGATCTTATACGCTAACGCCGAAACCGAGCCGCGACCGTGAGAAGCTGTGAAAAAATCGAATTTGCCCGTCTTTTGCACTTTTCTGGGACGACCGAAAATGTATCCCCGGTTCTCTATGATTGCGTGGCGCGCGTCTTATTGCGAAGTTTTTCCGGACCGAGTTCATTGGTGGCGATTTGGCCGAATAATTCACAGCTTCTGAGGGAGCGGTACATAATGCCCAGTCCTTACGAATTAACCTCGCCTTTCAACGGAGCAGCCCCGCATGCGCTTTCTTCCGCAACTTGCTTCTAGCCGGGAGTCTTCGCCCACCCCCAAACGCACAAGTAACGCAATCTAGCCCCTGCGGTCTCCTAAGTGTATGGAAAGTTTACAAGCTGAGGTCTCCGCGTTCGCTGGCCTCCAAGATCTGAAGCCCCTCTTGCATTCGCCCGGGCCATGTATCAGCATTTATCTGCCGCTCGTAGCCGCAAATCCCAAAGCCAATGCTCTCGCCTGGCGTGAGGCCTTACAACAGCTTCGCGAGCCGGTTGAAGCGTTTGGCTCCGAGTCTAAAATGCTCCTCGCCTCTCTCGCCGGCTTGGACAGCATATTGCAGCATCCGGAGCCTCATAGCCAGTCCATTTCCGTCTTTCGCTCTCCCAGCGTCTTCCATGTGAATTGGTTGGCCGAACCGGTAGCCGAGCGCGCTGTCGTGGGAGCGCAATTCTTCATCCGCCCGCTGCTTCACGCTTTAGCTAAACCAAACGTGTTTTACCTTTTGGCCCTGAGTCAGAAAGATGTCCGCCTTCTCCGCTGCACCCAAAACTCTTCCACCGCCGTTCCGCTACCTTCCGGAGTTGCCACCAGCTACGACTCCTACATGAACACCGCGCAGCCCGATCACGCGAGCATCGACCGCACTAGTGCCGGTCCCTCCGCCGGACACACCAAAGGCATCGTCGCCTCTTACGACACCACTCGCGAAACAAAGTCCGATTACCTCGCCCACTTCTTCCGCCAGGTCGACCGCGGCCTTAACGAAACCTTGCGCGGCAGCACCGATCCGCTCGTCCTTGCCGGCGTCGACTACGAACTCGCCCAATACCGTTCCCTCAACACCTACGCGCACTTAACGGAGAACGAAGTGCATGGCGCACCCAACAGCCTCAAATCCGGTGAAATGCACGCCCGCGCCCTCGAAGCTCTCGCCCGCTCGGCCGGTAAAAAGGCGGACGTGATACTCGCCGAATATAATCACAAAGCTGGTGGAGGCGCATCCAACCGCCTCAAAGACATAGTGGCCGCTGCCCACGATGGCCGCGTCCTCAAACTGCTCGTCTCCGACTCCCTCGAAACAGCCGGCGTCTTTGACGAAGCGAGCCATGCCGTATCCGGCCACGCCGCTTCACCCGGCGAACACGAAGACCTACTGAATGACGCCGCGGTTCAAACCCTTCTCCACGCGGGCGAAGTCCTCAGCCTGCCCAACCAGAAAATGCCCAACGGAGCTCCCGCCGCCGCTATCTTCCGTTATTAGCCGGACAGGCCCGTCCAGAGTTAAAGCCCTGCCACACCGTCCACGCGAGCAAGACCCTTATCGAACGTGCCCAGAGGAAGGTGACCAGCCTTCCGGGCCAGTTCCAGCATCAGACAATCCGAGAATCCCAGCCTTGGTTTCGCGCGAAAAAGAGCAAGGGCAGCTATTACCACGTCACTATCCTGTATGATCAAGCTCCTGTGATCCAACAACATCTGAAGCGCTCTCGCCAGATCAGCAGGACCACGGTCGTAGACCGCGTCCAACACCCAGATCGTCTCGGCGAGCGCCAGAATTGATACCCACGCTCCCTGTGCAACAAAAGCGTCTGCGGCAGCCGCTTGGTGCGGCTCGTCGCGGCTGATCAGGCGAACCAGAACATTGGTGTCAATGGCCCGCACTCTTCTCCCGAATATGCCTGCGAAGCCCCTCTTTTAATTCATCGAGGGTGTGCGGCTCAGGTCGCTTGTCGGCAAACAGGGCCCGGTGGATATCTTCTGAGGAAAATGTTCCTGCACGCCGCACGATGACTTTATCGCCATCCTCCTCCCACTCCACCACCGATCCTGGTCCTACCCCAAGCTTCTTCCGAAGCTCCACAGGAATGGAAATTTGACCCTGAGATGTAATTCTCGATCGAAGCAACACCACGATTCTAGATTACCACGGTAATACGGTGCTTCGTGAAACGGGGCAGCCCAAACACATCAAGGCTGCCCCGCTTCCCTCAACTCAAAACATCCGCCCGTATCCCAGCAGCGACTGCAAACCGCCGTTCTTCCAAACGCCCGACGGCTGCAGCGCCAGAAATTCGCGATACAGCAAATGAGCAATCTTAGAACCTTCCTGCTGTAATCCCAAGCTCCCCGGCAGCTTCTCCTGTAACTCGTTAGGAATCAGATTATTCATCAGATTCGTTAATTGCGGTGTAACTCGCGAGTCACTCGTATGCGTGTCCGCGATTTCCATTTGTCCGCTCGAAGTCGAGTAATCATAAAATTCGAGTTCCAGCGAGCGCTGTAAGATATGCGAAGTTACAGGCACCCATTTCGTGTATACCCCGAGCTTGCTTTCGTCCGTACGGAAACCCAGCACATGAGTCGGCGCATTGTTAAAAATAAAGTAGTTCGGCACAATTTCGTCCGTCGCCAACAGCACATACGGTCTCCCCGGCGCGTCGGCTGACTTCAGCATCGAAATCATGTCATGGCGGCCTCCGTAAATCTTCGCCAGCTGGCGCGTATTCATCCAATCCGTCGTCCCACTATAACCAAGACTAACGAGCATATTGAATAAATCCACCGACGAAGTTAGCCCGGTTCGTATCTTATGCGTTTGGCCTGTAAATCGTCCGCTCGGATCAACCACAATCAGCGGAATATGCCACGCTTCTTCATAACAGGTGGCCATCTTTCCTTGCACCATGCCGTGCGCGCCAGAATACTCCCCATGATCCGAGGCGAACACAATCACTGTGTTCTCCACCTCTTCTTCCGATAGAGTATGCAGCGCGTCCAGCACCCGGCCAATCTGGCAGTCGACAATCTCCATCACTTGCGTGTAACTGTCCAGCCCGCGCTGCCAGTAGCTATACGGCATCTTCGCGATGCCTAGCTGCAGGTTCTCGAACTTGTTCGGATTTGGATACTGCTCGATCGACGGCGTGTCCTGCTTCGCATCATCCGTAATACCGCCCCAGATGCCTTGCGCAAAATCATGAATAAACACCTGCGTCGATGGTTTTTCCTGCAGCGCATTCCGCGATTCCCAGTTCGGCGGCAGCACCGGATACCCATACGACTTCGGACTCTTCAACTCATTGGTGTCCCAGGGCACGACGGGCCCATTACTCGTGCCATACCCCGGCCTCAGTTGCGACAGGTTGTCCGGATTCAACCCGCTCGATGGCTCAAATAGATCCGATACCGTCTGAAATTCGGTCCCCGCCGGAAAGAACTCCCGGTCATGCGGGTTTATCAAGCTCACCGTCAAACACCAAGGCTCGTTCGGGTTCTTCTTCTCCGCTGTCAGCCAGTCCACCGCCTGCCCCGCCGAGTACGCATCGTTGTGATAACCCTTGCATTCATCTCCATACGTTCCCTGCAGGTTGTCTCCCGTCGGATCGTAATAGGTCATGAAATCGAAGCCGTAATTTTCCAGCGCGCCAGCGCCCGGCGGCGGATCTGAAACGTGCCACTTGCCTATGTAGGGTGTTTGATATCCCCCGGCTCGCAGCAGCTTGCCAAAAGTCGGATAAGCCGGATTCAATACCGGTTGCCGCGTCGGCTTCGGCGGCGTTGGGGGCGCGTCACACATCGGCGGCGGCGTCGACAGAATCGTCGTCAAGAGCCAGTTTTGCTGCGAATACAAACCCGTGATCATCACTCCGCGCGACGGCGTACACGCATTCGCCGCATTGTGGTAATTTCCAAACTTCACGCCTTTGTGCCACAGCTTGTGAACGTTCGGCATGTGTTTCTTCAAAAACTCACCCGGCGTATTGATGCCGGCTGGAAACACCGTCGGATACCGCAGCTCATCCACCAGAATGAATAAAATGTTCGGTTTCGGCCCTGGCACAGCCGCCGCATTGCTCGCGCCTTGTCCCCGTATCGGCCCCAAACCAGTCAGCAGCCCTCCGCCCGTGGCGGCCGCTGTCCCCTTCAAAAAATCTCTGCGTTTCATGGTCCTGCTCTCCTCGGGCTTAAGACTAGGCCCTCCAAGCAGTTCCCGCGGAGTAAGAGAGGGTGGTCTTAGGGTACTCACCAGGGGTGTTCCGCCGGTTCTACCTCCTTCTTACCTGGGGTCCAATGCGGTCCAAACTTTGGGGCTATAATGTGGCATCCACCAAGGCGATGGTGACTGACCTACGAGGAGATCACGATGAAACGACGCGACTTCGCAAAGATTGGCGTCCTGTCTGCACCTTCGCTCATGCTGGCGCAATTGCCACAAGCAAATAATGAGAGCAGGCTGGTTCCGGCGGGGGCGGATCGTTCTGGAGAAACACATACGTTGGGCTTCAGCAAAATGCTCTTCAAAACCTCTTCTGCTGACACGGAAGGGGCGATGTTCATCATGGAGCATGACAATCTGGGAAAAGGTGGACCATATCGCCACTTTCATCCTGCTCAGGACGAATGGCTTTATGCCATGGGGGGAGAGTTCCGAGTGGAGATCGGCGACCAGAAGCTAACCCTGAAGCCGGGAGACTCGGTTCTGATGCCCCGAAAGGTTCCGCATGTCTGGGCACAGGTAGGAGAAACACCCGGTAAACTCCTGATTGTTTTTACTCCTGCAGGGAAGATGGAAGAGTTCTTCCGGGACTTCGGTAAGACGGGCAAGTTGCCCACGGACGCCAGCGTCGTAAACGCCTATGGTCTTCAACGGGTGGGGCCTCCTCTCAGCATCTGATCTAGTCAGGCGACAATATGCTCGACTCACCGCCTCAACGTCGATCTGTGACTCCCTGGACGGCAAACGAGTAATTGAAATTCCTTAAAGTACGATTTTTGACGTTTGGTGTAGTGACCCCTACCTGCCTAACCCATCATTTACCCGTCTCTGTCCACAGAAAGCCCATTTCGTCCGCGTAGTCTTCCACAAGCTGCGTCTGCGATATGCCGGCGCTGTGTCCGCCCTTCAAGCTGTAATGCAACAAAACCGGCCGCCCGCTGCCCGTCGATACCTGCAGCAACGCCGCCATCTTCCTCGCATTCATCGGATCCACCCGCGTATCCCCATCGCCCGTGAAAAACATCACCGCCGGATACTTCGTCCCTGCCACTACATGTTGGTACGGCGAGTATTTATAGATATACGGAAAATCAGCTGCGTTCTCCGCCGACCCATACTCCGTCGTCCACGTCCGCCCCATCAAGAATCTCTGATAGCGCAGCATGTCGAGCAGCGGATACCCGCACCAGATCGCCCCGAACAACTCCGGCCGTTGCGTCATCGCCGCTCCCATCAACAGCCCGCCATTCGACCGCCCGCGAATCGCCAGATGTTCCGGCGCCGTATACTTCTCCCGGATCAGATACTCCGCCGCCGCAAACCAGTCGTCAAACACGTTCTGCTTCTTCGCGAACATCGCCGCCTTGTGCCAGGATTCGCCATATTCATTCCCGCCACGCAGATCCGGCAGTGCAAACCACCCGCCCTGCTGCATCCACCACGCATACTCCGCATTCCACACCGGCAACTCACTCAGCGCAAATCCCCCGTATCCAGTCATCAAAAGCCGTTCACTGCCATCCCGCTTCAGGCCCTTGCGCCCCGCAATGAACATCGGTACCCGCGTACCGTCCTTCGACTGGTAAAACACTTCCTGCAACTCATAACCGCTCGAATCGAACGGCGTCTTCGCCGCTGCAAACACTTCCGAACGCCCTGTCGCCGTGTCATAGTGATAAATCGTCGGCGGCTTTATGATCGATTGAAAGCTGTAAAATCCATCCCTCTCCTCCGCTCGACCCTCAAGCGTCGTGCCTGCCCCAATCCCCGGAAAATCAATGCGCCCGGTCTCTTTGCCATCCAGCGAATAAGCCGTCAACTCGCTCTTCACGTCCTTCAGCCGCAGCACGTATAGCTTGCGATCGACCAGGCTCGCCTCCTCGATCACATCTTTGCTTTCCGGCACAATCGTCCGCCACTCGTCCGGCGCTTTCCCCATCTCGGCTCTTAAAATGCGGTGGTTTGGCGCACCGTAATCCGTATCCACATAAAACGTGTCCCCCACGTTGTACTCATTGAACCGGCTCTCCACCCCATACACCAGCGGCACAATCGGCGCGTTCGCCACCCGCAGATCCTTCAGCAGAATGTCTTCCCGCTTCGCCGGCACTCCGTGTCCCACGCTCAGCACCAGGTAATGTCCATTCGCCGTGATCCGCACACCCACGTTATCGATCTCGCCTAGCTTTTCGCCCCTGTACTCCCGTCCGAAAATAACCGCGTCGCTCGTCACCGCCGTCCCAAACGCGTGATAAAAAACCTGCGTGCCTTCGTGTGGAAAGAATTTCGAGTAGTACACTCCCTTCTTGTCCGGACTCACATGTGCGCCGTAATACCTCGCGCTCGGCAGCACGTCTCCGCTTTCCTGGCGCGTCCCCAGCTTTAGAAAGTGGATCTCCTGCTCATCCGCTCCGCCCACTCGCACTCCGTAGGCCAGCATCAAACCGTCTTCGGTCAAATCCACCAACGTTACCGACGTGTTCTGATCCTTGCTCAACTTCGTCGCATCAATGAGTCGCTCATCCGCCCCATGCAGACCCGTGCGCAGGTAAATCGAAGCCTGATTCTCCGCCGCCAGCCGCTTTGTAAAGAAATACCGGTTTCCCCGTTTCTGCGGCGTCCCCACAAAATCGACCCGCAACAGCGCCGCCATCTGCTCCCGCACTCGCGGCAGTATCGTCACCTGGTCCAGATACTGCTTCGTGTACGCGTTCTGCGCCGCAATATACGCCCGCGTCTCCGGATTCTTGCCATCCTCCAGCCAGCGATAGTTATCCGTCACCTTCACCGGCGTCGCCGACCCCGCGCTCTTGTATTCGTCCACCACCGGTACCGTCTTGGTCGCCGGCGGTGCCGGCATCGTGATCAAAACACCCATTACAAACGCGAAGTACATGCAATCTATCTTAGGGCCGTGCTGGTCTTCCCCGCCTTCTCTTCCCTCACCGCCGGTTCCGGATTCCCAGTCCACGTCAGCCGGTAGGTCGCCCCTCGATGCAGTCCGGCTATCAGCGCCGGCCGGAAACAAACCAGGCACGTACCGCCTTTACGCCGGACACTCGGATACACAATGCCCAGTGATCCCTGATCCAGCAACTCTTCCCCTAGTTTTTGCGACTCCCGGTAACTGACCGGCGACAGGCATTCCTTATAGCGCCCGGCATGACGTAGATCGTGAAACTCTCCGCTAAAATCGGCGACATAGTCGTCATACGTCACGCTGTCTTCAAATCGCCCGATTTCGCTATAAACCACCGCCCGGTGAAAGATCACTTCCCGCAGCGACGTCTCAAACTCGAAACCCGCATACCACGCTCCGCGATCCGGACCATTGAAGCGTGATCCGCTCGGATGCGCATACGTGAAAGCTGCGTTGACGATCTGATAGTAAGGAACGCCGTATACCAGTTCCTGCGTGTTAATGCCCGGCAAGCGGTTATGCTCACTCAGCAGAAGGTCGTTCGTCACGCCTTCTAAATCGGACAGGATCTGTTCGTCCAAATCGGACAGCGCCGATTCCGCCACACTGTACTGCGATGGAATCAGCCGGTGCGTATCTCGCTGCCGCACCAAACTCGTAGGGTAGGCTTTAGCCTGCCGCGTTTCTTTGCTCAAATACCCCGGCGTCCATCTACCAGTCGCCGCACAATCTGCATCGCCGGAATCCCGCCCCGCACCATATAATCCAACGCCGAACCACCGCTAAAAATGACATTGGCATTCGGCAGCGAGATCCAGTCGTCGGCCAGTTTCTTCCCAAACAATACATGCAGCGCTTTATAGATACCGATCAGATAAGAAATGCGAGTCAAAGTGTCCGGATCGAGCACCCGCTCGTAATTCTTCTTCATCTCGTAAAACGGCCCGTTCGTCACTCCGCCTAGCAGAGCCTTGGCCAGTTCGTCCCGCACCCGCCATTGCTCCATAATCCTGAAAAAGGCTTTCAGGCCGGAAGGGCTCAGCCGCTCCCGCTCGCGCCGTGAATTCAAATCCACCAGCTTCGAAGGCGAAAACCTCGTGACTGGTGCCTCTAATTCAGTAACTGGCTCCTCTAAAACAGCTGTCGCCATCTTTAACTCCTAATCAGGAGTATACTCCATCCTCCCCTAATCTTCAAGTCCTCCGCTGTTTTGCCTTCCACCCCACCAATCCCACCACGCCCAGCAATCCCAACCCAATTGAACCCGGCTCCGGCGTCAGACTCGCAAACGCCGCATCGGCCACTAGGGCATGCCCCTGCGTTGTCGGATGTTGTCCATCCCAAAACAAGTATCCGGCATCCGTCGCGCCCGCCGTTCCCTGCGCGGACTGCGTCACATTCGTCAATCCGTACCCTGCCGGATTCGCCACCAGCCTGCTGAATAGTGCCCCAATATCTACGCCCGTCACATGCACGCCCGAGCCCTGCAGCACCGCCAGATCGGCCGACCACTCCGAGTTAAACGCCGCCGACGCCGCATTCAACGCCGCCTTTTGCGGCTGCCCCACAGGTGTGTCTCCCAACGCAGGCAAATTCAACCAGATAAAATTCTTCCCGCCTGCAGCTGCCAGCCCCGCGATATACGATTCGATATTGTCCGCTGCCTGCTTCGGATTTCCGCCGCCATACAAATCGTTTGCTCCGCCCCACAACGCATACAACGCCGTCGACGAAGCCGCATGTGTGCCCGCATAGAGCGCCACCTGGTTTCCGATGTCCTGAGCATTCGCCGTCCCGCTCTGTGCCGACGCGATCGCATAGTTCGTTCCCGTGCCACCCGGCGCGGAAAACGGCAACGGATCCACCACGCCCAGCTTGCCCGCCAACTGGTCAATCCACAATCCCTGTGGGCCGGCCGCTTTCGGAGTCGTATTCAGCCCGTCGGAAAAATATGCCGTCGTCAGCCCACTGCCCGCAAACGTATACGTCCCGTAATTTGCCCCGGGAAATGCCCCCTTGCTGAGCAGGTAAGCGTTCCCGTTATCCGACAAGCTGTCTCCAAACACCACCAGTTGACTGAACGATGAACCCAAAGCGACGCCCAGCGGCGACAACAATACCAAGCCCGTAACGGCCAGAAGTCTTACGCGTACCGAACCGAAATTCATGCCCTCGAACGTATCATGAACTTGGCTCGTTCCGAAAGTCTTTTCAGTTTGGCCGGTTTAACAGGAACTCCGCCGTTGATTCGAAAAACCCCGCCAGCACCGCCGCCGCTTCCACCGGCAAAGCCACTTCCTCCAGCGCCGCCTTCATCAAAGCGAGCCAGTGCTCCCGCGCCGATTGGTTCACCGCAAACGGTGCATGACGCATCCGCAACCGCGGATGTCCCCGCTCCTCGATATAGGTCTGCGGACCGCCGAAACGGTAAATCAAAAATCCCCGCAGCCGCTCCTCCGCCGCCGCTAGATCCCGTCCTAGGTACATCGGACCCAGTACCTCATCCTCCGGCACCCGCCGGTAAAACGCCCCCACCAGCCTGCGAAATCCCTCATCCCCCACCGCCCCATACACCTCCTGCTCTTCCACGATCGTGATCCTACCATCCCATCCCAGCCTGCAAAACCATCCTTCCGATGAATCGAATTTGTCGCGGTGTCGGCCACAATCAACGGAAAGGCGGACATCCTCCCAGAAGACATATCCAGGAAGAGGCTCCGGGCTCGGTTCGGACCGTGCGAGCCGACCAGCAACATAAGTCAGGAGGTCGGTGAGACGAAAGGCCCTTCAGTATTCTGAAAGTTCATGCGTTCCGTTGGCATAATCATGAACGGCGTCACCGGCAGAATGGGCGTCAATCAACATCTGAAGCGATCCATCGTGGCGATTCGCGAAGCGGGCGGCGTCGAACTCTCCGACGGCAGCCGCGTCATGCCCGAACCAATTCTGGTAGGCCGCAACGAAGAGAAATTGCGGGCATTAGCCAACGAGTGCGGCATCACACGCTGGTCCACTGACCTCGCGGCCTGTTTACAGAATCCCTCCGACACGATTTATTTCGACGCCCAGACAACCGCCCGTCGCGCCGAAAGCGTAGCTCTCGCCCTGGCGTCCAACAAACATGTCTATTGCGAGAAGCCGCTGGCTGCCACTTTAGAAGAATGCCTTACTCTCGCTCGGCAGGCAAAAGCAAAGGGCTTGAAAAACGGCATCGTGCAGGACAAATTATTCCTGCCCGGCTTGCTGAAATTAAAGCGACTCATCGACGCCGACTTCTTCGGACGCATCCTCTCGGTGCGCGGTGAGTTCGGCTACTGGGTATTCGAAGGCGATTCGTGCCCCCCGCAGCGCCCGTCCTGGAATTACCGCAGGCAAGACGGCGGCGGCATCACGCTCGATATGTTCGGTCACTGGCAGTACGTGCTGCAGAATCTGTTTGGCGCCGTAGAGCGCCTGTCCACACATACCCGCACACATATCCCACAGCGTGTCGACGAGCACGGCAACTGGTATGCGTGTACCGCGGACGATGCCGTGTACGCTCTTTTCGAACTACAAAACGGCGTGGTTGTACAGATGAACTCCTCCTGGGCCACCCGGGTCTATCGCGACGATCTGCTCACCTTGCAAGTCGACGGCACGGAGGGCAGCGCAATAGCTGGCTTGCGCGATTGCAAAACGCAGAGCAAGAGCCAGACGCCGCGAGCGATCTGGAATCCCGACTTACCGGTGGCGCACGACTATTTCTCCGCATGGAAGAAGGTCGATGGCCCGCGCGACTACGACAACGCATTCAAAGCGCAGTGGGAGTTGTTCCTGCGGCACCTCGCGGAAGATGCTCCGTTCCCCTACGACTTTCTCGAAGGCGCGAAAGGCGTCCAGCTGGCGGAACTCGGGCTGCAGTCCGCGGCCGATCGCTGTACCGTAACGGTTCCCCGGCTTGTCGTTAATGAATGAGACTTGCACTTGATTACCATTGAGCTTCCAGGGACGGCCGGGACTTATGCGCTACACTCGCATGACCCGCTACCGCTTTCGGGGCCTGCCACCTTCACTTCCCGCGTAGCCTATGCGGCCGCGCACGTGGTCGTTGATCCGACCAATCCCACGGCGATCGATTGGGGCAGCACTTTGGCGTTTCGCCGGCATCTCGCCTCACTAGGTTTCGGGATCGCGGAAGCTATGGATACGGCGCAGCGCGGCATGGGTCTCGATTGGCCACACGCCCAGGAATTGATTCGACGCTCCTGCGCCGAAGACTACCGCGTTGCCTGCGGCGCGAACACCGATCAGCTTGCTTCCGAAGATGACCTGACCCTCGATCGCGTGACAACCGCCTACGAAGAACAATGCGCCTTCATTGAAGCATGCGGCGGCCGCATCATCCTGATGGCCAGCCGTGCTCTCGCCCGCTGCGCGCAGCGACCGGACGACTATTTGCGCGTCTATAACCGGCTGCTTTCCCAGGTTTCGCAGCCGGTGATCCTGCACTGGTTGGGCGAGGCGTTCGACCCCGCTCTGCGCGGCTATTGGGGCGGATCCACCATTGCGGAATCCATGGAGATCTGCCTGGCTCTCATTCGCGAGCACAACCGCAACATCGACGGCATTAAGATTTCGTTGCTCGATCAGGCGCGCGAAGTCGAGATGCGCCGCAGGCTCCCTCCTGGCGTCCGCATGTACACGGGCGATGATTTTCACTATCCGGAATTGATCGAAGGCGACGGCGAAGGACATAGCGATGCGCTCTTGGGCATCTTCGACGCGATTGCCCCGGTGGCTTCTCTCGCCTTTCAAGCGCTCGATCGCGCAGACATCGAGAAGTACCGGCAGTGGCTCGAACCCACGCTGCCTCTCTCACGCCATATCTTTCAATCGCCGACCTGGTTCTACAAAACTGGCCTGGTATTTCTGGCCTACTTAAATGGACACCAGAACCACTTTCGAATGCTGGGCGGCCAGGAGAGCGCGCGCTCAATCGCGCATCTCGCCACGCTCTTCCGCTACGCCGATCAGGCGCGATTACTAGTCGACCCGGAGTTGGCCGTCGCGCGCATGAAAGCGCTCATTTCTTAACCGGCACATCGAACGTGTCTTTCGCTTCCACTGTCAACTCGTGCGCTTCGGGATTGGCAATGCGGTACATCACCGCTTTGAGCCGGTCTGGCTCAATCGTGAACTTGATGTAGTGATAATTCGGAAACAGATTGCTCTGGTACAGATCATCGGGCGTGCGCTCGACGAAGTAGGGTTTGGCCGCACCGCCTCCTGAAACCAGGTACACAACGCCGTCTACACTGTGCCGTTCGTAATTGTGAATATGCCCGGCACTCACAATAAACTGAGCGTGCGTTTGCGCCTGCAGTTTCGATAACAGATCACGCAGCGCGATTTCGTTCGGCCGGGGATTGTGATCGACCTCAATATGTTTCTGGATATCCGCGACAGGCGGATGGTGAAGGCTGATCACCAGGAAATCGACCGACTGCGGCAGACCTTGAATCTGTTTCACCAGCCAGCGCGACTGATCGCTTTCCGGCAGCAACGATGCGTCGCTGTCCAGTGCAATGGCGTACAACCGCGAACCGATTTGCGAGGAATACCAGCGGCGGTTCCGAAATTCCGGGAATGCGTTCCACCAGTTCTCCAGGCATTGCTGCGCGTCGGGGCCATGAAACTCATGATTGCCCAGAGCAGGAAAAACATGCAGCTGCTCGTTTCTCCAAGGCGTGGTCTCTTCTTTATAAACCGCGTAATCGTTGACGACGTTGCCCGCCAGCGGAACGTCGCCATTCAACAAAACTGCGACCGTATGTTCACTCGCGATCTTTTCGACCAGCCATTTGCGCACACGCGGATTCGTAGCGGTGACGTTCGCCGGATCGGTAAAACGCATGTCGCCATAGGCGATCACCGTGGGGTGCGCCCGCACTTCGCTTTCAGCGATGCGAACGGTCGGACCCGGCTCGCTTAACAGCTGATTGGTGGGCAGGTCGGACGCGTGATTCTGCGCGCAACTGCAGACGGCGCTGATCAGCGACAGGAAAACGGCGGCGGTTCGTATTTGCATCGTTAATTTACTTGATACACCTGCAGCCCAGCCATATCTTCAGAGGTCTTTGTGTGAATGATATAGAACTGCTTGAGCTGCGCATCAAAAGCGGAGGTCTTCCCCCCATTGGTGCCAAACTGGGTCAAAGCTCGATAGGTATTTTTATCCTGCTGCTGCACCACGGTCACGCCGCCAGAGCCGGTGATGTAGATCCGGCCCTGTCGTGGATCGAAGGTCATGTCATCAGCGGTCTCGACAGCATCCATGGTCGAGATGAGTTTACCCGACGCGCTATCGACGATGAAGAGTTTTCCCGGCTGGCGTCCCACGATGAACAAGCGCTGGTGCGCGGGATCGAAGGCCATAGGAGTGTTGCGATTCAGCCCCGGTATGTTCCAGGTCTGACTCACTTCTTTTTTATTCAGATCGACCACACCGACCATGTTCTTGTCACGCATGTTGACGTAAAGCAGGTTCTCCGCCCGGTTCAGTTTCATCGACTCGAGATTAGAGGATTCCACGCGAATCTTAGCGCTTTCTTTCTGCTCGTCAACCGAGATGATGCTGATGTACGAAAACGGGCTCTTCGCGCCACGCCCGCCGTTTCCTATATAGAAAAGCCGCTTTTCGCCATCGTAAAATCCGGCGTCCGGCCCCGCCTCGAGCGGAATGCGTTTCACTTCATGCATGTCGCTGACGTCCAGAATGCGGCACGAAGCATCGCCGCCGTCAGCCACCAGCAGCCAGCCTTTTTCCGGCACGAAGGCCAGGGTGTGAGGAGTCGTCACGCCGGAAACGCTCTGCAGGTGTTCCCCGGTCTTCAGATCGAAGACCTCAATCGAGTGATGCACCTCGGCGGATACGTACAGGCGATTATGCGCCCTGTCTATCGCGAAATGATCGAAGTCGCCCACGATATCCGAGAGCGGAGTGGTGCGCAGCAGAACCAGCGGCGCGGACGCGGGAGCGTTAGCGAAAAGCGCATCGCGGCTGGCGATCCGAGTCTGCATAGCATCGCGGATCGCTTCGGCTTTGTGAACCGCATCTTCAGGACTGCTGGCCCCCGAGAAGCGCATCTCCATCACGATCATCCCGATCGAGTGTTGGCCGGCATCGGAGAGCGGTAGCGCCAAATCGTAAAACGAGCCTTCCGTGTTGGTCTTCACGCTGGCCTTTCCGGTGTGCTCCACTGCGAGGTCGCCCGGCGAGGACTTCTTGCCGATCTTGCTCGGAACGCTACACGCGATGATACTCTCATCCTCGCTGCCCGGTGGAACAACGTGCAACCCCATTTTCTGCAGTTCCAGATGAGCGGATATAGCCGTCGTCAGCAGATACTGCGCGTATGGAGCCGATACTGTGCCGCCCGATACCGAGTGAAGGCCCAACAGAGATAGTAAGAGAAAACGATGAACGATTTTCATGGTTAGAATTCCAGGCGTAAAGCAAATTCCAATTCGCGCGGGGTGCCCGTGCCGATGCCCGTCGAATTGGCTTCGGTGGTGATCTGGCCGAACGAAACCAGGTTCGAATAATTCGCTGCCGGCGTCCCGAACTGGGAGTGATTAAACACGTTGAACGCTTCAGCGCGGAACGAGAGGTGCAGGTGCTCCGTCAGAGGAATGTTTTTTACCAGCGCCGTGTCCAATTGCCATACATCCGGACCTCGCGCCAGATTGCGACCCGCATTGCCGAAACTGCCCGGAGTCGGAATCGCGAAAGCGGCCGGATTGATGAAGCTGTTGATGGTTTGATTCGGCGGCGTGAGAGACTCACCCGACACTACGTTGGGCCGCTGCGCACTCAGCGTGTTGAAATCCGGAACCGCCGACGCCTTCGGAGAATAGGTCACATTCACCGGCAGCCCCGAGCGCGCCGTTAAAATATTGGCCCACTCCCATCCACCCAGGATTGCCGAGGCGAAGCCTTTCGCGTTCAAAAACCGTCGGCCTTGACCGAAGGGCAGTTGGTAAATCAGATTGCTCGAAAGATACTGCCGGACATCGAGGTCGCTTGACGCGCGTTCGCAGGCCCGGCACCGCACATTTTGCGGATAGTCGGTTTCACCACCGCCGGTCGATCCGTCGTTAATGGCATGGGACCACATATAATTCACACTCGTGACCAGCGAACTGTTCAAGTTTCGCTGCAAACCCACTTGCAGCGCGTTGAAGTTGTTATTGCTCGACGTAGTCTTGTAATCAATGGGCCCGAACTGCGGATATTGCACAACGTGCGTCACCGGATCGGGAGTATTCAAGTAAGTCCGCGTGAACTGGTGCGCGCCCGCTTCACCCAAAAAGCCCACTGTCAGGACAGTGTTGGTGGTGAGCGCCTGCTGCATCGAAAGCCCCCACTCTTCCGTGTAAGGAGTGACGCGGTTCAGGTCAAGGCTACGCGGGGCAGTAGGTGACGACGGACTGCTGGCGGCGGATACAGGCAGGGGATACGACAGGTCCGGGAACGATGTCGATTTCAGGAGAACCCGGCCGGCGAGATTATCGAGCGGTGCCGTGAGATCGCCGATCTGTCCATCGCCATAAAAAATGCCATAGCCGGCCCGCACCACCAAGCGGTTATTGAAGGGCGCTGGCGCCCAGGCTATGCTAGCGCGCGGGCTAAAGTTGTTGTAGTCGGGATGATAAAAGGGCGTCCCTTGCGGGCAGTATCCGCCAGGACAGTTAATCGGATCGAACACGATGCCGCGCCCGGCTACATCATAGGGAACGCCGAAATACTCGTACCGGACCCCAAGGTTGGCCGTAAGCGTCGGAGTGATGCGAAACTCGTCCTGCGCGAAACCAAAATATTCCGTGCGCCGCAAGCCTGTGCTCGGCAGCGTGCTGACCAGGCTCGCCTGGCTGAGATTGTTCGAAAGAAACGTAGGCGTTGTCGCATAGGTCAGCTCGAAATCGTTTGACGAAGTCGCAGTCGCATTCACCTGTACCCGCCGCACCTCGATGCCCGCCTTTAGCGTGTGCTTGCCATGAACACTGGTCAGCGAGTCTACATAATCGAACGAGTTGGAGACTTGCAATTTTCCGGTGTTGTTGTAAAGCGTGCTGAATTGCGGCGTGATGATTTCCGTGTCGAGCAGGCTTTCGTTTTGGGTAGCGAAATTGGTGCGATTGAAGCCGGCGCGAAACTCATTGATGGTGCGGGGCGAGATCACGGTAGTCAGCGAGATCAGGGCATTATGCATCGCGTTCGTCGTGGCCGTCCGGTCCCGCAGGACGCCGTTCGGCAGATCCGAGAGCCCGTTGTCGATGTTGTACCGAACAGCGAGAGAATTCGCATCGGAAAATTTGTGATCGTACCGAATGAGGCCGGAATCTTCGTTGGTCAGCTGATGTCCCTGGCTGGTGTAGCGCGCCACGTTGGGATCGCTGGTGGCCGTCGAACTCGTTGGAAACGCATTGAGAATGGGGTTCAAGCCAGGCGACGTGAGGCCGGCTTGCGAACGAAACGCATTCGAAGGTACAAACCCGATCAGCGTCTGCCCGACGCGCTGGCGCAAGCCTTCGTAGTTTGCGAAAAAGAAATCCTTATCCTTGCGGATGGGGCCGCCTACGCTGCCGCCGAATTGATTCAAGCGGAACGGCGGCAGGCTGCGCCCGTCAAAAGGCCCGCGCGCGTCGAACGCATCGTTACGCAAGTACTCGAACAGAGAACCATGAAAGTTGTTGGTGCCGCTGCGCGAAACCACTTCCACCTGACCGCCTTGCGTGCCGCCGCTGTCGGCAGAAAAGAGCGCGGCGTTGGCCCGGAATTCAGAGATCGCCTCCGTCGAGAACTGCAAACGAAAAGTCCCTTTCTGGGCTTGGTTGAAAATACCGGTCGCGTCAACGCCATCGAAACGAAAATTGTTGTCGTCGAGCCCGTGGCCGACAAAGCGGATGCTGCGCTGGTTATCCGTGCCGGAATCAATCGCGCCCGGCGTTTGCGTCATCAGGCTGGCCCAGCTGCGGCCATTGATCGGCAGCTGCCGCACTTGTTCCCCGGATACCACGCCGCCTACCGTCGCCGACACTTCATCGAGCGGTGCGGCCGCCGAGTTTACATCCACCGAAGCTGTCGCTGTGGCGAGTTCGAGCCGCGGGTCCAACGTGCGAGTTTGGCCGACTTGTAACTGAACGTTCTCGTAAATGAAATCTTGAAAGCCGGGCTGTTGGATGGTGATGCGGTAATGGCCGACGCCGAGCGCGCTCAGACGATAAACGCCGGATCCGCTGGCGGCAGTAATTCGCTTAGCGCCAGTCTCAAGAGAGTCGGCTTCAATGCGCGCATCCGGAACGGCAGCGCCTGCTGCATCGAGGACCGTACCCGAAATGCTGGCATCGGCGTTTTGCGCCGGGACAGACAAAGAGCAGAGCAGGCTCATCGCCAGCAGCGACAAGGCCGTCAAAATTTGTTTCATGGGGAAAAGATTGAGTCCCCAGCTTAGAAAGAGTAAATGAAGATTGGGTTAGCGGCGCACTACACCTACGTGAACAATCCAGAAAAAGTAGATGGTTCACTCCGTCAACACTCCGACATCCCCATCACCAAACACCATGAAACTCTTCTTAACGTCGGCCGTGATGCGAATCTGCGAACAAATGTAGCGATACGCCCCTAAGCGTGAAATCTCTCCAGCGCCGGTAACCACGAGCCATCGATCACCCGTCAGCTTCGGCCTCCGCCTGCTGCCCACGGCGCTTAGAAGCTCCAGCAATTCACTTGTCATATTCAACAGTAAAAGCGGGTCTGAATCAGCATTGTGAACGAATCCAATCAGTTTTGGCGCTAGCTCCGATTCTTCTCTCAAAATTCGAATCCGGACGCGGTTCCCGTGAATCGTCGCTTCCTCATCTCGACCGCGTGATCCCCGCTCCAGAATTGTTTGTATTTTGTCTTCCAGCGAGGCCGCGGTTTTCGATGGCAAAAGAATCGGAGCGGTGACGGTCAGCAAAACCGTCATGCCATCCGGTACAGTTCCGCCGGCAGCGGCTTGCAGACGTTCAATGAGCCTGGTCGCAACTTTATCGAACCTCAAACGAGGCTTGACGTCATTACCCTGGCCGCTGCCGCGCCGTTTTAGCGTTGCGACGTCAACAGCAACCCGCTTCCCACCGAGCATGAAATAAACGTCGGCGGGATCACTACCTTTTTCCCACGTCGCAGCGAACCGTCTTGCGACCGCTTCGATGGCGGCTCGCTCCTGCTTCTTCAAATCCCTCATGCGTGCGCAAACCTTCTACGGGATTCATCCCCGACTTGCCACTGGATCGCCTTGCGCGGTCTCCAGATTGCCATCATGGCAATTCCGCAGGCAGCAAGCACCAGGATCTTCGCGGTCGTGCTCCTACAAGCTGCTGTAAGCACGAGGCTATGTTACCGAGCCGCGCAGCGCCGGCAATCGGTTTTTGAATTTTGCGACGGGAAGTAACGATGTGGGGGCTGCAGATCTCTGCTAGCCTACTTAGCAGAGTCGGTTTCTGGATTGAGTGGACTTGTCATGACTGTCGAGATCAAACGCTGCTTCTTTTGAGCTGACATTAAAGCCGAGGCCGTGAGCCTCAAGAGCGAGATCGAACGAGAACTCGGTATTCCGATCCGGCTTCGAGCTGGCGCACCGGGCTCATTTAGTGTTTTCTACCAGGGCGAACAGATCTATTCAAAGAAGCAGTCAGGGCATTCGCCGCACCCCGCTGAAATCATCAGATTGATCCGCGAAAAGACTCCGCAGAGTTAGGTTCTGTGCAGTGGTTCGCCCCGACCCCGCGCGATAACCGCGCCGGTTCGCAACACATCGAGTTTGCGATCAATTGCGAACCAGCAAGTGAGAGATTGCCTTGGACGCGCCGCGCGAAAGCGTCCCAGTTTCGGAGTCAATTCCCAAATCACTCAAGTTATGTGTAGCGCGAACGTGCTTTGCCGATCACGGACTTCAGTGGTCCCAATCGCATCGCCGCTCATCAAGCCAATCACACCTATCCAGTCGCCGGAGTGAGTATCTGGTGACATATTCGCCGACGGCATTACCGAGTGTCTGCCCGGCACTACAATCTGTCCGAAAGTGAATGCCACCGAACACGCGAGCGTTCACTATCTCTTCGAGGGCTGCGGAAAAGCTGGGAAAACTGCGCATCTGTCCCGGCAGCGCGTCATTCGTGATAGTGATTGCCGTGTCCCCTCCGAAGTAGTGTGAAAGAACTCGAGCCGCTGCGCTGCTGGCGCAGGAATGAGCCGATGGGTAGCCCGGGAACGGCGGAGTGACCAGAAGCGGCGTCCATGTTGGATCAGCCAGCGTCTCGGGATTTCCATCTGTGTCCGCCAACTGAATGGCTGTGATCGGCCGCCAGGATACATACGTGTATTTCGCATCCCAACAGCCAATCATGGCGTCAGACATAGCTAGATTCACCTGAGCGAGCAGGTGTGCAGTTTGCAACAGGCTGAAATGATGCTTTTCTGCAAGGGTCGTGGCAACGGGATTCCAGAAATCAGGCGGATTGCCTGGGTTCCAGAAGAGCGCATATTCACTTTGGTCGGGCGTCCGGTTCGTGCTGGACGCGCTTCCCATAACTTTGATTTCGTTGAAATCGGCTGTGTATTCGGCGCTATCTAAGGCGGGAGGCGCTGGAGGCCGAAACTGCCACGGTGACTGAATGACCCATGGAGTCACGTGCGCGAGTTGCGGAGTAAGACCTGGCGCGAACGCTGGCGGCGTCGGGCGCCATTCTCCGGGAGCGGTTCCGCCGGTGAATGGCGGCAGTGTCTGGGCGAACCCATCCTTGCTGCGCCAGGCCCAGATCGCATCGGCAACCGTCTGGCCCCACTCAACTCCCTTTTGAATCGACTCGGAGCGCTCGGCGTACCAACCGCGAGAGATGACCATCAGCGAAGCCGACCGCTGTTGATTCAGCATGTCCGATTGGGCCGGATACAGGCGAATCAAAATAGCATAGGCCGCTTGCACCGCGGCGGCACGCTTCGATGCGTTTCGAGGGCCTGCGCGCGAGACATGAATAGGAGTGTACTGCGGGTCGATGCCATTCACGGCATCGAAAACCGCGGCCTGCACAATGGCGGTGCTCCGCGTTGAAACGGGCGCAGGCGTTGCCGGCGGCGTGATCGTCGCTTCGAGCAGGATGTGATTCCAGTCAGTTACTTCATCGGCTAGCCCGATTCCTCCGCTAACGAGCAGGAGAACCGATAAACCGATCGTGTTGACGCACTTTTCGAGGGTTGACATGGGTGATAGTCCTTTCTTGTGGTTGTTTTGCTGAAGTGAGTTGCAGTTGTGACGGTCTTGCTTACTTACGCGCCGTTCAGTTTCGGCGTGTTTCGAGGAAAGCCCGGGCGTTCTGAAGTTCGAGTCTTTGCGTATCTGCGTGTCCGCATAACTGAAGTAACTGCGAATAGCGTGTTTTTGCTTTCTTTAGATCGCGGCAAATCTCGGCTGCACGCGCGGCGCCATATATCGAATTGAATCGATTCGGCGAACTGCGCAGCACTTCTTCGAACTCGGGAAGCGCGCGTGCCGGCTGATCCAGTTCCATCAGTAATTCACCCAGAAGCTCACGCGCCGGTAACACTGGACCCGGAGTTACGGGATGTTTTGCCATGGTGTCTTCGAGATCGGCTGCGGCTCGCATCGAGCGCAATGCTGATTCCTGATTTCCTTCCGCATGGTTCAGCCATGCCACGGCAGCAAGCCGCTGCACTTCTACTTGCCCAGCCCAGTCGTAATCCTCTTGATGCTGTCGAACCGTCTGCTCAATCTCCGTAAGCTCTGCGATTTCGGCCCGGGCTTGAGCTATGTTTCCAGCGTGCGCTAAGCCGAGCGCACGCGCGAAATGGATGATGGCCTCTGCATAACGAAAGTGCACCCAGGGGAACCATGCCGGCTGTACCTGAAGGGCAGCTGCTGCCGACCAGCGCCTCCGCTCGAGGGCGTAGCGCGCGGGAATGGCAGCGAAGGCATAAGCAGCTTGAAACACCTCTTGATCGACAGCTGACACGGATGCCGCTTCGTCAACGATGCGCTTCGCTTTCTCGTCTTGACAGGTCTGGAGGTAGGCGTAGGCGAGATAGTCCATCGCATGGAGTTGATCCTGCGAGGTAGCGGCCGGAAGAGTTCTTGCCGTTTGGCTCTTCGCAGCGGCAGCCGAGGCGAGATTCGATTGAATCGAGTCGTACCACAAACCCAATCGCGTAAAAATATGCGACGGCATGTGAAGCGCATGCGGCGATACCGGAGCGATTTTCGCGTAAGTCCGTGCAGCGGGCAGCGCAAGAATCGCAAGCTGTGGCGAATCATAGCTGTGGATCAGGTAATGGGCGATGCCGGGATGGTCCGGCTGTTCCGGCAGGAGGCGATTCAAGATCGCCGCCGCTTGCTTTTGATTCGTATAGGTTCTATCGGCCGGAGGCGCAGTCGCAATCAAGGCCAGCGCGTAAAAAATGGCGGCTTCGTGGTCTTCCGGATAGCGCGCCGAAAGCCGCTGCATAGCGTTGCGCCAAGCGAGCGAGCGCTGCCGGTAGGGTATCTTATCGGAATCCTTATAAAACGCTTCGATTGCCGCAATGTAGTCGCGTTCACGCTGTGTTTTGGCGCCAATCGAGTTGGCTTTTTCGATCGCAGCGATCCCTTTCTTCAGATCGGACGGCGTGGGCGGAACCCATACCGGATGATAGAGGCTCATAGCGATGCCCCAGTAAGCCATCGCGCAGGCCGGATCGACACGGATTACGCTCGAAAATGTCTTTTCCGCTTTGTCGTACCAGAACGAGTGGACAAGGGCGACACCGTATTCGAAGGCCTTCTGTGCCTCGGGAGTACAGGAGACGGGAAAATGGATCTGCCCGGCATCGTGCTGATGATTCTCGGAATTGGCAGCGCTGGGAACGACGGCCATTAGGCCGCCTAGAAACAAACCGGAAATCTGGAAAAGCGCACAGGGCAAGGCTGCGCGCCGCCATACAACAAAGGAACTCGCCTGTCCTTTGGGCGGGGAGCTTGATCCCGGGCCCGTTGTGCGCGTTCTTAGAAATCCACAGGGCAAGGCTGCGCGCCGCCATACAACAAAGGAACTCGCCTGTCCTTTGGGCGGGGAGCTTGATCCCGGGCCCGTTGTGCGCGTTCTTAGAAATCCACAGGGCAAGGCTGCGCGCCGCCATACAACAAAGGAACTCGCCTGTCCTTTGGGCGGGGAGCTTGATCCCGGGCCCGTTGTGCGCGTTCTTAGAAATCCACAGGGCACGGCTGCGCGCCGCCATAGAACAAAGGAACTCGCCTGTCCTTTGCGCGGGGAGCTTGATCCCGGGCCCGTTGTGCGCGTGTTCCTCAAAAGCAAGCACAGGCCGCGAGGGGTGCCCTCTGGGGCCGCCACCAGACGAAAGAGGAACTTCAGTGGACTTGGGCCGAGCGCACAGCCGGTTTGGGGCGTCGTGCGCGATTTCACGAGAGAGCGAGTCCGTTGTGCCCGCGAGTTCCTCAAAAGCAAGCACAGGCCGCGAGGGGTGCCCTCTGGGGCCGCCACCAGACGAAAGAGGAACTTCAGCGGACTTGGGCCGAGCGCACAGCCGGTTTGGAGCGTCGTGCGCGATTTCACGAGAGGGCGAGTCCGTTGTGCGCGCGTGTTCCTCAAAGGATACGTGGGCATCTTGTGCGTGAGAATAGCTTCGCGGGTTTGGGCAAATCGGGCAATGCAACCCAGGCGAAACGTAGGTGACATCGGATCTTATTGACTGATCTGCAGTTCCGGCGAGTGGTGAAAGATCACCTGCGGGTGTAAGATCGTACCGCGGATAAATGTCGAGCGTGGCAGCGAGGCCCGAATCGAGCGCCTCCGGCCGGATTTTCCGGTTCGGCGCATTCGAGTTCCATCTCCAGGCGCGCGAGTTGCGGAAGCATGGCCTTCGGATTAAGCTCACGGGCCAGCCGCTCAGCGTTCTTGTCATGCTCCTGGAGCGCCCCGGCGAGGAGTCACCCGAGAGGAACTTCAAAAGCGGCTCTGGCCGGCCGGCACCTACGTGGATTTCGAGCATAGCGTCAATGCCGCCGTCAAGAGGCTCCGGCAGGCTTTAGGCGACTCGGCCGATTCGCCGCGCTTTATTGAGACGCTCGCTCGTAATGGGTACCGCTTCATCGCGCCACTCAGCGAGCGCATTAATGATTTAGCGGAACCTGCTGGCCACAAGCAGGCTGAAGAGCCCCAGTCCGCTGCCCAAGCCCAAAAAACGGCAAATTGGCTACGATTCCTTCCGTTTCCACAAGCGCTGGCCGGCGCTTTGCTCCTCATAGTGATTGCCGGCTTCGTCATCGGATTGCACGAAAGGCGGCCGACTCACACGGGGTCCGGTCTAATCCGGTCTTTAGCCGTTCTCCCTTTGGCCAATCTTTCCGGAGATCCAGACGAGGAGTATTTCGTGGAGGGGATGGCCGACTCCCTTAGACAGCACCTCGAAGTCATCAGCGGTCTGCGAGTCATTTCCCGGACTTCATCCCTTTACTACCGGGCAAGCAGTAAGCCGCTTCCAGAGATAGCGCGTCAGTTGAACGTCGATGCAGTTGTCGAGGGCTCGGTCTTGCGCTCCGGAAAACGGGTACGCATCAACGTCGAATTAATTCAGACCGCTAGCGACACACACGTGTGGGGCGGCAGCTATGACCGCGATCTGAAGGACATTTTTGTGCTGCAGGCTGAAGTGGCCCAGAAAATAGCTGACGAAATCCGGGCAACTTTGAGCCCGCCTGATCGCGCGCGGCTGGCCCGTCGACACACTCCCGATCCGGATGCCTACTTGGCCTATTCCAAGGGGAGGTTTTTCTGGAACAGGAGGACCGAAGTCGACCTCAAGCAAGCCATCGGTTACTTCCAGCAGGCGATTGAAAAGGACCCGAATTACGCGCTCGCCTATGACGGCCTTGCGGATTGCTGGTTGCCGCTGGGATGGTACGCATACATGGCGCCATCAGAGACTTTTCCCTATGCGAAGGTCGCGGTGAGGAAGGCGCTGGCCTTGGACGACTCGCTTGCAGAGGCACATACGTCGCTGGCGTTCGTGACCCTCTACTACGAGCGCGACTGGGCCAACGCTGAGCGCGAATTCCGGCGCGCTATCGAGTTGAATCCGAACTACGCAAATGGGCGTCACTGGTACGCCGAATTCCTGTCGCTGGTAGGCCGCCATGCAGAAGCTATCGCGGAATCGGAACGCGCCCGGGAGCTCGATCCGCTGTCGAACATCATCAACACGTGGGTGGGCTCACGGTACTTCTTTGCGCGCCAGTACGACAAGGCAATCGAGCAGTATAGAAATGCCGTGGAAATGGATCCAGGCTTTGTTCCGGTCCATCTGGTACTCGGACACGCGCTCGAGCAAAAGCACATGTACCAGGAGGCCATCGCGGAACTCGAAAAAGCAGTGAGTCTATCCGGCGGCAGCCCGGTTTATATGGCATCGTTAGCGCACGCCTACGGAGTTGCCGGCAGGCGAGGCCAGGCGAAGAAGCTATTCGACGACCTCAGCAAGTTGTCCAAACACAGATATGTGTCCTCTTATGACCTGGCACTCGCATCCCTGGGTATCGGCGAAACAGATCAGGCATTGACGTTGCTCGCGCGAGCGGTCGACGAGCGCTCGCCGCGGGCTGCCTTCCTGGGAGTGGACCCCCGCTTCGATGGTCTCCGCAGTAATGCTCGATTCAAGGAGCTCATGATTCGAATCGGGCCGCCATCTTAGATCGCAATCGCGCGGAGTACGGGCGGTTTCCGGACTTAGTTCAGTTCTCCTAAGCTAACTCCATGGACAACTACCGTCGGCGGAAAGCTTTCCATTGAGGACAACAGCACTCCACACATGAGAGGGACGCCGCTGTAATGTTCGATTCCCCTTTGGTGCTCATTGCTCAGCATCCGCGAGGATCAAGTGCTTGAGTTATACGGTTATCGAAACTCTGCCCCGCAACGCCTGTGGACGGCGCAGCAACAAATAGAAAGCGAGGGCATGCGTGATCATCAGGATCGGCACGTAGATGATCGGGATAGCGTAGGTTGCGCCCAACTGCCCGGCAAGCGCTGGAAGGCCGACCTCGATTGCGTGGTAGTAATCGAAGGCGATGTCCGCTACTCCTACAAGATTGAAGGCGACGACGAAAGACCAAAAGAGCGGACGAATCCTTGCTGTGAGGAGCGCCAGAAGAGCCAGCACTCCAGTTGCGAAGTCCCCGTAGGCGGCAAAAGTAGCAAAGCCGGCCGGCAAATTGGGGCCTACGACGCCTGGAAGGATAAAGACGAGTCCGAAAAAGCGGAAGCTGTGTACAGTACTGATGACACGGTGTGCTTCGAATCGGTCCATCGACCTGAGCTTAGGTAGAAAGTACGTGCCGAACCAAAGCAGGCACCCAACATATCCTAGAACGAGCTGTATTCCAAAGATTGTTTCTGAAGACATTGTGACCTCGCGTTGTGATGGGATGATGTATGTCATCGCATGGACTTTCCTTTGACGTGACCGGAAGCTAGCGACTTGGTTAAGCGGCGGCGCCGAAAGAATCGGCATTCGCTCGGAAAAACTCCTCCAGAGTTTGTGGCCTGCGCCCGGTTACCAGACGGACTGTGTCAATAGCCTGGTAATGTCCTGCGCCACCCTCGCGGAAGTACTGCCAAAGGTGGCTTAGGTGGTCGAGCGCGTAAGGGTTGAGTCGCTCCTTGACTGCCTCGGCCCATTGCTCGTCAGTGATCGGTACATAGCGAACTGGGCGTCCGATCGCTCTGCTGAGAGTTTGGACAATTTCCCGTACTGTGGGAGTGTCGTTCAACAGGGAAAATACATTTTGGGACGGAACGCCGGAGTTGGCCAGAAGAGTTGCGGCTACCCGGGATACGTCTTCCGCACCGGCGAGCGGAATGATTGCTTCGCCGTTACCCCATGGCAGGAAAGCGGTATTTTGCTCGGTCACGCTTCGGGCGACAAGAGCCCTCACATTTTCGTAATAGGGAGGGGTCTGAAGATGAACCACCGCGATCTGCGACCAATCGAAGATACGATCCGCTAGGCGATGCTGCAGATTTCGGAAGGATGGCGCGTGTTCAAGATCGCGAAAGGCGGGATCATCGGGCGTCCCCTGAAATTGCGAGTTGTTCACCACCAATTCCAGGCCGGCATAGCGAGCGCCTGCAGCGAAGATCGTGACTGCCTCAAGCAGGCCATCGGCCACCGGATAGGTGAAGTAAGCGCGCTTCACGTCTCTCATCGCCGCCTGGACGGAAACCGGGTTGAGGAGATCACCCTCGACGATCTCCGCACCTTGCTTGCGAAGACCATCAGATCGCGCATCGACCTTATGGACGAAGGCGCGAACAGGAATGCCTTGATTGAGCAGAAGATCTGCGACGCGGCGTCCGGTTGATCCCTGCTGACCTCCGGCTGCGCCTGTAATCAGAATTGGGTGGGACATGTGAAGTTCTCCTTTTGTCCATAGGATGATGTGTATAATCCTATGGATTCGAACTTCTTAGACCCCACTCTTACTCGCTGCATCATTGGATGATCTTGGACATCCTACAATGTGTCATGCGTTACGGACCCGAACATAAAGCCGAAGTCCATCAGAAGATTGTGAAAGACGCCTCGCGCCGCGTACGCGCCGAGGGTTTAAACGGCGCAGCAGTTGCCGCCGTGATGCGCGACACTGGTCTGACGCACGGCGGCTTTTACAAGCACTTCCCGAGCAAAGATGAGCTGCTCCTGGAGTCGTTGCGCGAGGCTTTCCGCGACATCATCAAGACGCTGGTTGGTGCCGCGGAACAGTCGTACCCTGAGGCGCCGTGGAAGGCGATTGTGAAAACCTACCTGAGCATGGAATATTGCGATCACATCGAGCGCGGTTGCCCGCTGCCGGCTCTCGCTCCCGAGTTGGCGCGCGCCGGCAAGGCGATGCAGCGTCTGATATTTGCCGAGCTCCTGAACTACAAGAATCGCATGGTGCTGTACATGCCGGGCCGCCGTGCAGCCGACAAAGAGCGCGCTTTCTTTGTCATCTTTTCAACCATGATCGGAGCCGTTGAAATTGCGCGCATACTGCCTGATGGCGGGGCGCAAGAAAAGGTGTTGGCAAGCGCAAGAGACTTTCTCTTACGCAGCTTTTGATTACCTCAATCGATAAAGCTGCGGCTTGGGCGGCGAAAACCAGAACCGTGCCGGAGCTGATGGAGTACGACGGCTACTGTCGGATTGCACACGTGCCTAAACCAGCGTTTACGGAACAACTTCCAGACCGGCTCAAATTCGGGCTATCCGAGTTGCACAAAAGCGTTCCAGTGGCGATGTCTTTCTGCAACCAAGCTAATCGGCTACGCACCCGTTTCGACCAACGATCAAGCCAGACAGCACAGGACATCGCTCTGAAGCAGGCTGCTGCGAGCGAATCTTTCGCGAGAAGGTCATCGGGGACGCTGGAATCGATCTGAGCTGCAGCGACTGCTTGACCATCTTCGCAAAGCAGATGTTCTGGTTGTCTGGAAGCGAGGCCGGAGCGCGAGAAATCCCGCTTCCGACAGGCCTTGGCGAAAGAATCAGAGCCCTTCCCGCTGTCGCGTTCAAAAGACTGAATAACCGCGATTGCCACCTGTAAAAACCTCGATGTTGACGTCACCCGATCTGACGGTCTCGTTCACAAAAGGCTTCAGCCGCGACCGAGCGAGGCGGAACCCTCCCAAAAGCTGTTGTTCCGACTGCGAAAGTTTATTTTCTTCCCTACCCGCAGACACTTACGTCTTAGTCAACTTATACCCGTCCGCCGGCGCTGCTACCGTGCGCGCAGATGATCACCATGTCTGCGCCCCAAAAACCAACCGGAAAACGCTCGCCGCTCTTGAAGAGCTTTCAAGATCTGATGGCTTCGTTCCTCAAAAAAAGGACCGCGCCGTCTCTTCCCCGGACACAAGGCGGGCGAACAGCAAACTGGCTTCGTTCCTCAAATTTCCAATCTCGAACCGGATTTCTTACCCACGCTGGCTTCGTTCCTCAAAAACGCAACGCGAGGCCGCCCCGACATAAGGCGGCCGAACAACAAGCTGGCTTCGTTCCTCAAATCTCCAAACTTGGGACGCGAACCCGGACTTTCTTGCTCATGCAAGCTGGCTTCGTCCTTAAAAAACGCAACCCGCCAACCGCCTCTCCCGGGCGAACAATAAAATGGCTTCGTTCCTCAAATTTCCAAACTTGGGACGCGAACCCAGACTTTCTTGCTCATGCAAGCTGGCCTCGCTCCTCAAAAACGCAACCCGCCCCCGGCCGCCTCTTCCCCGGCATAACTAAGGCGAACAGTAAACTGGCTTCGTTCCTCAAATTTTCAGACTTGCGCTCAAGCTGGCTGTCCTCGTTGCAGGAATTTTGTCCGATTTTGGCCGCTAAACTGCCCCAAAATACCCTGGGAAACGGCTCTTTAGGGCCAAAAATGGCTGTTAAACGGTAATAACTCGGTAAAAACAGAGTCACTTGGCGGTAGGGCGTTGCAGCCATTCGACACTTTGCGGGTCTGCTTTTTCGCATTTGATCGAGTCTGTAACGCCGGAAGCGATATCGGCGCAGGCATTCTCGGCGGCGGATCGAAGAGCGCCCTGCTCGCTTTTAGCGGAAACCGTTTTGCAGGCCGAATTGCCATTGAAAGTCATGCAGACGTGGACGCGATAGCGGCGACCGTTGAGTGTCGAATACGCGATGAGGGCCAGGAAACCAACGACAAAAAGAGCGACCAGAAAACCGAGTTTCAGACCAGAACCTCTTCGAAGAAATTGCCCATAGCGCGAAATTTTTCGTAGCGCTGGTTGAGTAGCTCCTCGGTGGACAGGCCGGCTAACTCGCTGAGCGCCGCCGTGAGAGTTTTGCCGACAGCGGCGATGGCGGCCTCAGGCTCGAGATGCGCGCCGCCTCCAGCTTCGGGTACGATGCCATCGATAAGCTGCATCTTGAGCAGGTCGTTCGCGGTCATGCAAAGCGCGGCAGCGGCTTCGGGAGCTTTGCCCGAATCGCGATAGATGATGGCGGCGCAGCTTTCCGGAGAGATCACGCTGTAATAGGCATTCTCCAGCATGTAGACGCGATTGGCGACGCCCAGGCCGAGAGCGCCGCCGCTGCCGCCTTCGCCAATGACGACGGTGATAACGGGGGTGGCCAGGCGGGACATCTCCCGCAGATTGTAGGCGATGGCTTCGGCTTGTCCGCGCTCCTCGGCGTCGATGCCCGGATAGGCCCCCGGGGTATCGACGAAAGTAATAATGGGGCGTTTAAATTTGGCGGCGAGTTGCATCACGCGCAGGGCTTTGCGATACCCCTCGGGCTTAGGCATGCCGAAATTCCGCAGGAGTTTTTCTTTCGTGTCGCGGCCTTTTTGCTGGCCGACAATCATGATGGGCTTGCCGTCGAAAAACGCCATGCCGGCCAGGATGGAAGGGTCGTCGCCAAAAAGCCGGTCGCCGTGCAACTCTTCAAAGCCGGTGGTAAGCCCTTGAATGTAGTCGCGTGAGTGAGGACGCTTGGGATGGCGCGCCAGCTGAACCCGCTGCCAGCTCGGGTTGGTGGCTTGCGGCGGCCTGGACACCTCTTCCATATCAGGCAATGGCGCGAGCGGTTCTATTTCGTTTTCGGCCATGGCTCAGCTTGCCAGAATTTCCATGGACTCCGGTCCGCAGATTCTCTCGAGTTCTGCCCGAAATTCGCGATCGGGGCGCACTTTGCGATTGCGTAAGTCGAGCACGATGGAAAAGTCGCGCGGCTTTTCAAGGCGGAGTCGCACGTCCGTTGCACCTTGTTTACGGGCGAAAAGGTCATTCAGAGCGTTCACCTTTTCGGTGGAGGTTTCATCTTTGAGCCACATGCGGATAGATATGAGCGAAGGCAGGTCGACGCGGGCATCCTCTAACTTGACCATTTCCTGAATGGAGAGTTTCGGCGGCCCGCCCTCTTCCGGCAAGACGGAAGCGCGCACTAGCACCGCGGCATCTTCCTGAATAGTGGCCAGCAGTTCTTCGTAGCGATTGGCGAACACCATGGCGTCGGCGGTACCGCGGCGATCGTCAATCTTCATAGCCGCCCAGTATTTGCCGTCGCGATTGGTTTTGCGAATAACGCCCGTGAGAATTCCGCACAGTTTGACTTCGACACCTTTTTCAAGATCTTCGAGCTTATCAGTAAAGTGAGTGGCGAGATCGACGACTTTTTCGCTCCAGCGATCGAGCGGATGGCCGGAGACATATATGCCGAGAACATCTTTTTCGCCCGCGAGCTTTTGTTCCATGGTCCAATCGGGCAGTGTGGCGAGAGGATGCTCTTCGGCGTGCGATTCATCGGGACCGCCGAAGAGGCCGTGCTGTCCGCGCGCTCGGTCACGCGACACACGCAGACCGGTTTCAAGCGCACGGTCAAGGGCCTCAGTCAACTGGGCACGATTGCCGCCGAGCAGATCGAGAGCCCCGGCGCGGACGAGACTTTCGATGACGCGGCGATTGATGGCGGCGAGGTTGACCCGTTCGCAGAAATCGTAAATGGAGGTGAAGACGCCGCCTGCTTCGCGCGCCGCTACGATGGCCTCAACCGCGCCTTGTCCAACGTTTTTGACTGCACCCAGTCCGAAGCGGATCGAGTCACCAGCGGGCGTGAAGTTGAGATCACTCTGGTTGACGTCGGGCGGCAGCACGGGGATCTGCATCTCGCGGCACTCGTTGATGTACTTGACGGTCTTCTCCATATTGCCCGACTCGGAGGTGAGCAGGGCGGACATGAATTCGACCGAATAGTGGGCCTTCAGATAGGCAGTGACGTAGGCAAGGTAGGCATAGGCGGCCGAGTGCGACTTGTTGAAACCGTAGCCGGCGAACTGCTCCATCAGGTCGAAGATTTTGCCGGTCTTCTTGGGGGGCAGGCCGCGCGCGCTGGCGCCCGTGATGAAACGTTCGCGCTGTTTGGCCATTTCGTCGAGACTCTTTTTGCCCATGGCCCGGCGCAGGATATCGGCATCGCCGAGTGAGTACCCGGCGAGCTTATTCGAGATCTGCATGACCTGTTCCTGATACAGGATGACGCCATACGTTTCCGAGAGAATCTCTTCGAGTTCGGGGACATCGTAGGTGATGGGTTTGCGTCCGTGCTTGCGATCGATGAAGTCGGGAATCATGCCGCCCTGGATGGGCCCGGGCCGGTAGAGAGCGTTCAAGGCGCAGAGATCTTCCACGCGATTCGGCTGATAGCGCCGCAGGATATCCTGCATGCCGGAGGATTCGAATTGAAAGACGCCGGCGGTGAAGCCGTTGCTGAAGATCTTCTGGTAGGTTTCGGCATCATCGAGCGCAAGATCCTCGATGATGACTTTCTGGCCGCAGTATTTCTCGATCAGCTTGAGCGCGTTATCAATGATGGTCAGCGTGGTGAGGCCCAGGAAGTCCATCTTGAGCAGGCCGAGCTTTTCCAGGCCCAGCATGTCGTACTGGGTGACAAGCTCGTGTTTGTTGGTGACGTAAATCGGGACGAGCTCGCGCAGGGGAACGGAAGAGATGACGACTCCCGCGGCGTGCATGCCGGCGTTACGGCAGACACCTTCGAGCTTCATGCTGATGTCGAGCACTTCTTTAACACGCGGTTCGCGCGCCGAAAGAGCTTTCAGCTCCGGATCTTCGATCGCTCTTTCGAGCTTGATGTTGAGCTGCTTGGGAACGAGTTTCGAGATGCGGTCGACTTCCGCGAAGCTCATGTCGAGCACGCGCCCAACATCTTTGATCGCTGCTTTGGTGGCCAGCGTGCCAAAAGTAATAATCTGGGCGACTTGGTCGCGCCCATATTTTTCAGTGACGTACTGAATCACTTCGCCCCGGCGGTTCGTGCAGAAGTCGATATCGATATCCGGCATGCTGATGCGCTCGGGATTCAGGAAGCGCTCGAACAGCAGTCCGTATTCGAGCGGATCGATATCGGTGATCTCCATGGCGTAGCCGACCAGACTGCCGGCGGCGGAACCGCGGCCTGGACCAACCGGGATGCCGCGTTGTTTGGCGAAACGGATGAAGTCCCAGACGATCAGGAAGTAGCCCGAGAACTGCATCTGCTGGATCATGGTGATCTCGCGCTCCAGCCGTTCGAGGTAAGCCGGCAGAGGGAACTTGAGACGGCCGTTTTTGTGGAGCACTTCCAGACGCGGGCGGCGTTTTTCGAAACCTTCGCGAGCGATCTGGGCAAAGAAGCTGTCGGCGTTGTGAGTGGCGGGAACGTCGAAACGCGGGAAGGGATCCTTGACCTTTTCGAGCTTGACGTGACAGCGTTGAGCGATGTCCCAGGTGCGGTCCAGAGCGTGCTCGACTTCACCAAAGAGCTGCAGCATTTCGGCGCGCGACTTCACGTAGAAATCCGGCGTGGAGAAGCGCATCCGGTTCGGGTCCGACATAGTTTTGCCGGTCTGGATGCAAAGCAGGATTTCGTGGGCCCGGACGTCGTCGTGCTCGAGATAGTGGGAATCGTTGGTGACAACGAGCGGGATGCCGGTGTCGGTAGCGAGGCGGCTCACCAGCGGCATGACGATCTTGTCCTGATCGAGATGATGATCCTGCATCTCGAGGAAGAAGTTGTTCTTGCCGAAGAGGTCCTGATATTCGTTCGCGAGGCGTCGGGCCTCTTCGTAGCGATCGGCGATAAGTGTTTCGTTGATGTCGCCGCGCAGGCAGGCCGATAGCGCGATCAGGCCCTTGGAATGCTGGGCAAGGAGAGCTTTATCGACGCGCGGCTTGTAGTAGAAGCCTTCGAGATAGCCAGTCGAAACGAGCTGGATGAGGTTTTTGTAGCCTTCCTGCGATTCGCAGAGGAGGACAAGGTGGTTATAACGATCGGTATCGGAGCGGGTCTTGTGACCTTGCTGCGAGACATAGACTTCGCAGCCGATGACTGGGTGGACGCCTTCTTTGGAAGCTTCGTTGTAGAACTCGACTGCGCCGAAGAGGTTGCCATGATCGGTCATAGCAACGGCCGGCATGTTCTGTTTCTTAACGACGTTTATGAGCTTCTTGATATCGCAGGCGCCGTCGAGAAGCGAGTAATCGGTATGGCAGTGAAGGTGAACGAACGGGCGTTCGGACATTTGGGGCAATTTTTAGTGTAACGGCTGGCGCGAAGGAGCGATGAAGAAGGCCAGGTCTTGTCGTCAGTGTGCGCGGCAACCACCGCGAACATGCATGCGCGAGCACAAATTGCTCGTCCGGGCCGGTTCATTTCCTCGCCAACCATTCAATGGTCCAGGCGAGAAGGATGAACGCATACGCATTGATCAGCAGCGTTCGAATCCAATGCGTGGAGAGAATCTTGGCGAGGTAGGGACTTGCGGGCCCGAGCGCGTCCTTGCTCAGCTTCGCTTGCCACCTGCCCCACAGAAGCGCGGTGAGAGCGTGCGACGCTATTTGGCAGCTAAGAGCGCACCACGCGGCCCACGCTGGCGAATGGGCCGGACGATACCAAACCAGGCCAATCGAACCGGCAAAGGCAAGCCCGACCGGCAGGAAAACCCAAAAGGGAAGCTTGCGCCAGTGGACCGTCTGGATACGATGAAAAGCGTCGGGGCCGACCAGCCTCCAAGAGCGGAAAATGTCAACCTCGTGCGCCCAGATCGTCCCGACGTTATAGAACGCGAGAGCCAGATTCAGGAGAAGAAAGGTTGCAGCAGTCAAATCGGCGAGCGTCCTCTTTTGAAACGACTTACTCAGTCGGAATAAGAATCTCGGTAATCAGCTGTTCCTCAGCGGTTGTTTTCGGATCATTCACGTAGTGCTCAATAGCGAAATCGTCCCGCAAAGCGATCTGCATTTAGGCAACAATCGACCACACACGGCCGGAGGCTTCCGGCCAATTCGAATACGGTCCGGTCAACACGAAGCGGCTGTATTTGCCGTGTCATCGAAACCGAGCTGCGCGGAGGCGACGAGCCGAAACTCGTGCCGGTGATTTCCGTCCATTCGCCTTGCTGATTGACTTGCAGACGATTGTGCGATGAATATATCTACCCTCCTTCAAGAAGTAAATTAGCTACTCACTAGAAGATCAGTTTGAGCGCCAGTTGCAGCGTCCGCGGATTGCTTGAGAACGCCTGGCTCCACTGTTGGAAGGTCGACGAGCCGGGTTCAATGGCGGTTCGCGCCAAATTTCCTGCCGTCGTGCCCTGTTGATAGCCGGCCCCGCCTCCCACGACTCCTGGCGGGCCAAACGCAGCCACATCGTTCAGGTACCCGCCCGTATATTGAGGATGATTGAAGATGTTTACGGCACGAGCAGAGAACTCCAATTTGAAGCGTTCGGTGATCGCGATCCGTTTGAGCAAAGTCAGATCGATATCGTCGATCGGATTCAAGTTCAGGAGACTTCGGCCGCCATTCGGCAGTGTTCCCTTGGGAGCTGTAATGAACATGGCGGTCGGATCCGCTGCCAGGTACGCGACAGTATCGCCCGCGCTGTTCGTGAAAGCGCTCGCTGTTGTACCAACGTTTCGATTACCCGCCGAATTGACCATCACGCGATCGGGAGCGCTATCGCCATTCAGATTGGAATCAACTCCACTTTGCGGAGTTACGTGCTGCCCCGATTGGTAGGTATACACCGGCGCGATTTCCCAGTTACCGACGATGTTCTTCAGCCACCAATTGCGGTTCTTCAAATACGGAAGGTCGTAAATCATCTGCAGAACGATGCGGTTTCGATAATCGAGTAACGAAGACGCCCGCTCAATCCGAAGATTCTGAGAATCCATAGGCCGGCGCGGCGCCAGCACGGTCGAGCTCAAAGCATCCGTTGAATCGTCTATGTTGTGGCTCCAGGTGTACGAGCCTTGGAATTGCAGGCCGTTCGAAAAGCGCCGGCTCAACTGGTTCGCCCACCCGTGGTAGATCGAATTGCCTTGTGGCGTGAAAGCGGTGATCAGGCCCGTAAAACCTGCATTCGCATAGGCTGGCACGAGAAAGCCGCCATTATCGAAAGCCGCTTGCAGGTTGGTCAGATTGCTCGAGAGCGAATTCAAGGTGGCAGCGCTCGGCATGCTAGAAAACACGGGCAAGGCGTTCAAAGCGTTTACCACTGGCTGGCGGTTCAACTGACTCTGCATCGGGAGAAACAGGCCGCGCGTCCCGAGATATCTGGTTTCAAAGACATAATTGCCGGCGAACTGACGCTGAATACCAAAATTCCAGTTATACGCTTCCGGGCGTCTCTGATTCGGAATGAAACTCGAGGTCGCGGCTCTAGCCGCAGCACCCTCAGGAACTGCGACCGAAGCGTTGGGCGGAATTCCTCCGTTCGCGAGAAACCCGGTCGCGTTCAACCCCGTGACATCGACTGTGGAACTCAGTTGCGGTGGTGAACTGCTAATTCCGAGATTGTCGTAAAGCACGTCATAGGTGAGGCCGAAGCCGGCGCGAATCGAAGTCTTGCCGCTGGTGCCCGGAGAGTAGGCCAAGCCGACACGAGGCATGAAGTTCGTCGTTTGGGCGCTCGGCGACTTAAACACGATCAAGCCGGGGACGCTGGCGCTGGCGTTCAAGCTCTGAGTGGTCTCACCGAGTGGAACCGTCAAGTACTCGTAACGCACGCCGAGGTTCAGTGTCAAATTGGGCGTGATTTTCCAATTGTCGTTGGCATAGGCCCCGGCGAGTTGCTGATTTTGGTAGTAGGTCGTGTTTCCCAGGGCGCGCTGGGCGATCGCGTCCGGATTGGTGTCGTAAAGATAGTCCGAAAGATAGGTCCACTCGTAATCGCCGCGCGAACGTTGGATGAAATGCGACGGTGAAATGGCGGTCCAGCCATCGAAACCGAACTTGAGACTGTGGTTCCCTTTCGTCCAAGTGACGTTATCGGTCAGGTGATAAAGGTTTTGGATTCTGTATTGCGGCGCGCCTGAATCGGGTCCGTAAGCGGCGTTCATCTCCAATACGTCGATGTTCGGAAAGGCGTCGAGTCCGGGAAAGGACTGATTGCCAAACACGGGAGTCGTGGCGTTTAGCCGGTTGTAGCCAAACCGAAACTCGTTAATTAGAGTCGGAGTAAACGTGTGATACTCCGACAACGTCGCAAGATAGGCGTTCACCGGCGTGATGCCGAAGAACACGGATGGATAGCCGGTGGTATCGATAACCCCTGCCCGGTTCAGAATGAAGCGTCCGCGCAATGAGTCTTTTTCCGAGATGTTGTAATCGATCGATCCGACACCGAATTCACTATTGACGAAGCTGGGCAGGCTGGAAGAGATCAAGCCTGCGGGAATGGTAAGTGCGCCTGTACCACCCGGCGCGAAGACGCCTGTTTGCAAGCTTTCGTTGCTGCCGGGACCTGGCGCAACCGCGATCGGGCTGCCATTCGGCAGAGTAGAAGGAGCGGCTGGAATCGGGGCTGCTCCGAGGTATTTTTTGAATTCCGTGAGGTTGGTCTGATTGATTCCCGGCAACGATGCTAAGGTCGCGTACCCAGCGGCGGTCGGAGCGTAGTAAGCAGCGGAACTAACTCCACCGGCGGGATTGTACTCGTAATCACCAAAGAAAAACAGTTTGTTCCGCTTGATGGGGCCGCCGAAATTGCCTCCGAAGCGATTACTGTCGGACCGCGGATGCAAAGGATTGCCTTGCACCGCGTTCAGGTTATCTGCGGCTTCCAGATTGCGGTTATTGAAATATTCGTAAGCCATCCCGTGAAACTGGTTCGATCCGCTTTTTACGACTTCATTGAACTGGCCACCGGAGGAATGGCCGAAATCGGGAGAAAACTGGTTTTGCAGAACGCTGAATTCGGCGACGGCATCGTTGGGAACCGAAACAACCGGGCCGGTAACGGCCAAGTCGTTGTTATCGATGCCTTCAATACTGAAGCTGTTGTTAGTAGGGCGCTGGCCGCCTACCGACGGACCCGTGCCATAGCCTGCTCCGCCGCTAGTCGTGACACCCGCATTCAGCAGCGCGAGATTGATCACGCCGGAGCCGGTACTCGCAGCGGCGAGATCACTCATTTGTTTTGCATCGTAAGTGGTCTGGATCTGCGCGGTAGTCGTGTTAATGGGCGCCGCGGCCTCCGTTACCTCGACGCGAGTGGATGTCTGGCCAAGGGCCAGCTTTACGTTGGCTGTTACTGTTTGATTCAGTGCAACATTTACGTTGGCCAGCGCGGCTTTAACAAATCCGGGCGCGGTAACGGCGATAGTGTAAGTCCCTATCGGAAGGTTTTCAAATCGATAGTCTCCTGCGGAGGTGGCCTTTGTGGCCGTATCAACTCCGGTCGATTGGTTGTGAGCGACGATGCCGGCGTCCGGAACAGTCGCTCCGGCGGGATCATACACCGTTCCGGTGATGTTGCCGCTCGTGAGCTGACCAAGAAGCGGCAAACCTAGAACCGCTAATGCCGCGAGGGCCGGCCAGCAATGAAGCTCTAGTGATTTTAGAACGTGAAGATACTTCATAAATCGAAGACCTCTGAACGCATTCGCGTGTCCGATGTTTGCAGAAACACGGGCCGGAGTCGCGCACATTCGGCTTAGAACAGCACGATCGGCCAGGAAATAGGTAAGGGGCTTGCAGGTTGGGCAAGATTCGCACTGCGAGGCCGTATTGCACGATAATATTTGCCATGGGAGCAGCGCGCAGCATCACTCACTTTGAGCGCGATGCGGAAGATACTTCAGTGCGCATCGTGACAGATCCGGCCGGCCGGATCGAGACACCGCCGCTGCCGGAACCTCGTATCGCGATTCATTTGGGGAACTCTGTCTATATGGCCTGCGAACGCGGTGGGCAGAAGCACCGGGGTTTAGCTGTGCACGGCGATATCGATATCGTACCGGCAGGAACATCGTGCATCTGGGAGCCCAACGGGCCCGATAGCGCGCTGATTGTCCGTATCAATCCCGATTTGCTGGCCACTGCCGCGGAGGGATTGGGGCTCAATAGGAATCGACTGGAGGTGGTTAACCGCTTCCAGGTGCGCGATTCGCAAATCGAGCATATCTGCTGGGCGCTGAAGGCTGAAATGGAGGGCGGCTATCCCACCGGCCGCGTATTTCTCGACAGCCTGTTGACCGCCTTAGCCTCTGCTCTGGTGCGGCGGCACAGTTCATTTGAACCACTACCAATTGCTTCAAGTGCCCGTATGAACGGGTACAGGCTCAGACAGGCGCTCGCCTATATCGAAGACAACTTGAAGCAAGACCTGTCGTTGAGCCAGATCGCCCAGATTGCAGGCGTAAGCGTATCGCACTTAAAGGCGGCTTTCCGTGCTTTCACAGGAGCACCCGTTCATCAATATGTGATTCAAAGACGGGTGGAACGAGCTGCCATGTTGCTGGCGCAAAGCAGACTCTCCATCAGTGAAGTTGCGCAGGAGACCGGATTTGCTCACCAGAGCCACCTGGCTAAACATATGCAGCGGATCTTAGGCTGCCCGCCCAAAGCTGTTCGCGCATCCCCAGCGTTAGAAAAAAGATGAACGCCGAGCCTTCCGCTCAGCAGCCGAGCAGTGCAACGATCGCACCACTTCGCTTTCTCCATCGCATACTGGTAAAGCATCTGGCAGTCTTGCGACGCATAAAGGCTGTAAGATCCCTAAAGGAGAGTGGCATGTCTCAAATGATTAACCTGGTCCGGCGAATGGCCGCGTTTGCGAGCTGTATCGTTCTGATTTCGATCTTGCATACGGCAGAAGGTCGCGCGCAGACTAACGTGCTGACCCAGCACAATGACAATAACCGCGACGGTTTAAATCCTACCGAGACGATTCTTGCTCCCTCTACGGTGAACGGGTCCCAGTTCGGTCTGTTGTTTAAGTTGCCGGTCGACGACCAGGTTTACGCGCAACCGCTTTACATGTCGAATGTCAGCATCTCCGGCGGAAATCACAACGTCGTCTTTGTGGCCACCACCAACAACAGCGTCTATGCGTTCGACGCCGACTCCGGCAAGCAATACTGGCACAGGAACCTGGGCACCGCATTCACCATTCAGGATGGTGGATTCACCTGTAAGGATGTGCTGGCCAGTTCCGGGATCATGAGCACGCCCGTTATCAACCCCAGCACCAAAACGCTCTACGTGGTCGCCCAGACCTGGATCAATAACGCGGCCTCCCACAATTTGCACGCGCTCAACATCGCTACCGGAGCAGACAATTCCGGCAGCCCGGTGACCCTGTCTGCGAACGCGTTCGACTCTGCGCATGAACTGCAGCGTGCCGGTCTCCTGCTCGCAAATAACAATGTGTATATCACTTTTGCCGGCCACTGCGATCAGGGTGCCTGGGCCGGGTACACGTTTGCCTACAATGCCTCAACGCTGGCGCAGGCAGGGGTTTTCAATGCATCGCCGAATGCAAATGGCGCCGCCCTTTGGCAGTCCGGAAACGGACCTGCGGCTGACGCCTCAGGGAACGTCTATCTTATTACCGGAAACGGCAACTGGGACGGAGAAAGCGACTTTAGCGAGACCTTTCTCAAAACCGACGGCACGCTGAAGCTGCTCGATTGGCATACCCCGTCCGACTATGCCAATCTGGACGCCGGGGATGCCGACCTAACCTCGTCCGGTCCGTTGTTGATTCCTGGTACCGGTCTGGTAATCGGCGGTGGCAAGGATGGCGTGCTGCATTTGATCAAAACCGGCAGCATGGGTCATCTCGGCGATGCCAGCGCCGTACAGAAGTGGCAAGCCACTTCTTCCCATATTCACTCGATGAATTATTGGAACGGCAATCTTTACCTGTGGGGTCAGTCCGATTACATGAGGGTCTATTCGTTCAACGGCACGACCTTCAACACCAATCCAAAGTATGAAGGGTCCACTCAGGCGGTTGCCCATCCCGGAGGGTCGCTGTCGCTCTCGGCAAACGGCAACTCGAATGGGATACTCTGGGCCGCCACTAATACTGGTAGCGCGTCGGACGGTTCAGGCGCATGGCACGCGACGGTGCCGGGGATCCTCTATGCCTATGACGCCAGTGACATGAATCCGCTGTGGAACAGCCAGCAAAATGCTTCGCGCGACTCCTGCAATAACTACGCCAAGTTCACCCCGCCGACCATTGCCAACGGAAAGGTATACCTGCCGAGCTTCGGCACCGCCCAGACAGCCAGCGGTCAAGTCTGCGTCTACGGCGAGCTATCGACCACGAACCTGATTCCTAACGGCACCTATGTGGTTCTCAGTGCTAACGGCGGCTCAGCTCTCGATGATCCTGCCTCTTCGACCACGCAGGGCCAGGTGATGCAAATTTGGTCGCTGAACAACGGCCCGAACCAGCAATGGACGGTGAACAACGTGGGGAACAATGTCATCACGTTGACCAACAAAGCGAGCGGCCAGTTGCTCGACGTTGTCGCAGCCTCCAAATCGAACAGCGCTCTGGTCGATCAGTGGCCTGCGAATGGCCAGAGTAACCAGCAATGGCGTGTGATCTCCGCAGGCAGCGGTAGATACGAATTGATCAGCGTCAATAGCGCCCTCGCGCTCGATGTCGATGGAGCGAGTAAAGCCAACGGTACGAAAATCGATCAATATACCTATCAAGGCAATCCCTGGCAGCAATGGACGTTCCAGGCCCCGTAATCGATCACCGTGAAAATCAGGCGCAGACATTTTCTGGTTGGGGCAGCCTGGTCATCGGCAGCGCTCGCGACTGGGCCCAAGAGCGATGCGCAGACGCCCGATATGACCCACATGCAGCACAGCCATCCGAAACCGGAGCGGCCCGCGGTGCCCAGGTTGCCCGCGCTGATCTGCAAGGTAACAGCAACGGTGGGAATCGATGCCGCTTATCAAATGCTTGTGGAAGGAAGCGACACGCTGGAGGCGGCATTGCATGTTTGCAAGACGCAGGAAGACGATCCCAAAGACCATTCCACAGGCTTGGGAGGACTCCCCAACGGACAAGGCGAAGTGCAACTCGACGCCTGCTGTCTGCACGGACCAACGCGGCGCGTTGCGGCCGTGGCCTCGGTCGGCGGCATCCGGAACGTTTCGCTCTTGAGCCGCGCTCTCATGGAGCACACCGGGAACGCGCTGCTGGCCGGCTCCGACGCACAGACCTTCGCGCTATCGCAAGGATTTATGAGGGAGGAACTATTAACCGATCGCACACGCAAGAACTTCGCGCTCTGGAAGCAAATCCACTCCCATCCAGATCTTTTGGGAACGGGTGTTTACGATCCTTCCTGGCCCGAACCGGTCGGCAAAGCGCACTTCCTTCCCGGTTCACAAAAGGATCTCGACCAGCTGGTCCACAAGTTGGAGCCGCTCGCAGTGCAGGCAGGTCTTGGGCCGGAGGCTACCTGGCGTGCCGTCTTCGACGCCCTCGCTCCCGCGGCCGAACCCGTATACGTCTCAACGATCGATCGGAAAGGGCAACTCTCTTCGGCCTGCACGTCAAGCGGCTTGCCCTGGAGGATGCCGGGCGTTTCGAGCGACGTCGCCGTAGTGGGCGCCGGGTGTTTCATCGACCCCGAGGTTGGCTCTGCCGGATCCAGCGGCAACGCAGAAGCCAACATCAAGATCGCAGGGGCTCACACGATTATCGAGAACATGCGGAGGGGCATGTCACCCGAAGAGGCCGGGATGGATGCTCTGCGCCGCATCGCGCGCTGGTACAACAACGACATGACCGCACTGCGCTTTGTCGAAATGGTGTATTACATTCTGCGCAAGGACGGCGCTTACGGTAGCGTTTCGCTGTGGCACGGGGATAGAACCGGGCACGTTCGTCAATTCACAATAAAAGACGGCGAGGGCATGCGACGGACAGAGGATTGCCTGTCTTTGTTCCAATGCAGCCCGCTAAACGGCTGCGCAGGAAACATCCAAAGATCATAGGCCAGTTTCTCGTTGCGCCGGAGGCAAAGACGGCGTATGCTGTTATCGGATATCGATAACACAAATGAAGCCCACTGATCTCGTCCAAGGCACGCTGGGCCTGCTCATCTTAAGAATCCTAGCTATAGAGCCCATGCACGGATGGGCCCTTGCCGAACGGCTGAAGCAAATGTCAAAGGAAGTCCTGCAGGTTGGCCCCGGCTCCTTGTATCCGGCGCTTCACAAGCTGGAACAGGAAGGGTGGATCGACGCCGAGTGGTTGACTAGCGATAGCCGCCGTCGTGTAAAGTTCTATTCACTGACCAAAGAAGGTCGAAAGCAGTTAGCAGCCGAAACGGCGGACTGGAAGCGCCTGTCCGGGGCTATCTCTGCAATCGTGCTGCCCGCCCGAGGTTAACTCATATGCGATGGCTGAGAAAATTGCGCCTTCGTTTTCAATCGCTACTCGATCGTTCGCGCGTCGAAAGCGATCTCGAAGACGAGTTGCGGGACTATCTCGACCGCGAGACGGAACGAGGGATAGCTGCCGGATTATCTCGCGAGGAAGCGAGGAGACTGGCGGTCTCCAGCTTGCACGGCGCGGAACGACTGAAGGAAGAGTGCCGGGATGCCCGGGGTGTGCGATGGCTGCAAGACACTGCCAGCGACGTGCGATTTGCCGTTCGCACACTGCGTAAATCACCGATGTTTACGGCGACCGTGATTGCCGCTTTAGCTTTCTGCATTGGCGTGAACACCGCGATCTTCTCGGTGGTGGATACGGTCCTTTTCCGTCCTCTGCCCTTCCCGAATCAAGAGCGCATCGTATCGGTTACCGAGGGTGTCCCCAGTTTGGGCTTTCCCGTCCTTCCCTTTTCACCGCCTGACTACCTGTTTGTAGCGGCGCACAATCGATCTTTTGCCGCGACAGGAACGTACCGCACGCAATCGTACGAGATCTCGGGCGCGGGGCAGGCGCGGCGGGTGTACGGCGCGCGTTTGACGGCTTCATTGTTTGGGGTTTTGGGCGTATCACCCGTCGCGGGCCGGACATTTACGCAAGAAGAAGATGAACGCGCGAAGAGGGTTGTCGTGCTGAATTACGGGTTCGCTCAAAGTGTGTTTGGGACACCGCAGAGCGCGCTTGGCCGATCGATTCTTCTCGACCGCATTCCGTATACCGTTATCGGGATCATGCCACAGTCATTCTCCTTCCCGATACGCGGGTCGCAATTCAACGGCGATCCCGCCGAGTTATTTGTGCCCGTTTCCTGGACTGCCGAGGACCGACAGCAGAACGTAAGCAACTTCGACTACAGCATGATTGGACGTTTGCGGCCGGGCGTGACAATTCGACAGGCAAACGCCGAAATGCACGGACTGCTCAAACGCATCAGCGATAGCTACCCGCCACAGATGAAACAGGCCCTCCGGCAGCATGTACCGACTTTCTCTCTGGAATCGCGCACTGTTCCGTTCAGCGAGGAGTTTACGGGGAGTGTGCAACGTCCGCTGCTGCTGATGCTGGCGGCCGTGGGTATCATCCTTCTGATTGGATGTGCCGATGTAGCAAATCTCATGTTCAGCCGTATGTTGGGCCGGCAGCGGGAATTTGCGCTTAGAACCGCACTCGGCGCGGGAAGCTGGCGTCTCGCCCGGCAGACTTTGACGGAAGGTCTGGTTCTGTCGATGACCGGGGGCGCGCTCGGGCTTTGCCTTGCCTTATGGGCGTTGCCGTTGCTGGTCCGTTTCGCCCCCGATAGCCTTCCGCGCTTGAACGAAATCGGTTTGAACTGGCGAATGACGGCTTTCGTGTTAGCGATAACGCTGGCTACGCCTCTGCTGTTCTGTCTGGCGCCTCTGGTGAACACCATTCGTTCCGTTATGGCCAGCCAGCTTCGCGGCGAAGGGCGTACAAGTACGCACGGCCGGAATCAACGATCAGTAATGTCGGCAGCTGTGATCGTACAATTCAGTCTCGCTTTTCTGTTATTGACAACTGCCGGACTGCTGGTGCGCAGTCTCATTAAAGCAACCGAGGCCAATCCGGGATTTCGGCCCGAGCACGTGCTCAGCGCCCGCGTCGCGTTACCGACGGCTGTTTACAAGACGCCTGCGCAGATCACCGGCTTCTTCGACCGGCTGCTCGTTCGTCTCAGTGCGATGCCAGGCGTGCGGCACTCCGGTGCGATTTCGGATCTGCCGATTAACTCGACATCGAACGTAATCATCTCTATTGAAAATCATGGTGGTGCTACCGAAAGAGTCGACATGATGTACTGCCGCGGTGATGTGCTCGAGGCACTAGGCGTGCTGCTTCTTCGCGGAAGGCTGCTGCAACCGGGCGACAATCTCAGAAAGCAACAAGTCGCTGTAATTTCCGGGTCACTGGCGAAACGCATCTCGGCGAGTGGCGACGCAATCGGTAAACGCATCCGATTCGGCGTGGACATTCCGAATAACAATGAGCCCTGGTTGACGGTAGTTGGCGTAGTAGGCGATGTGAAAGCGCGCCTTTCGAGCAACGCCCCACGTCTGCTTTTGTTTACTACGCCAGATGATTGGGTTAACCAGATGAACGTGGTCGTCCAGAGTGCCGGGAATCCATTCTCTCTGACAAGCACGATCCGGCACGAGTTGGCGGTGCTCGATCCCAGTCTTCCTGCGGGAGACATAGAGACACTCGATCAAGTCCTCGACGAAAGTTTGTCGGCCGAGCGTTTTCGCACGTGGCTGCTGGTTTCTTTCGCGGTCGCGGCCTTGCTGCTGGCCGCGCTGGGGATCGCCGGGTTGCTAGCTTTCAACGCCGCACAACGCACGCAGGAATTTGGCGTACGTATGGCGCTGGGAGCAAGTCGCCAGGACCTCCTGATGTTGGTTTTCCGGCACAGTTTGCGATTGTCCAGTATCGGGATCGGCGTCGGGCTGGCAGTATCCATCCTAGTGACTCGATTCTTGGCCATTTTGCTTTACGACACAAGTCCGCTTGATCCCGGAACGTTTCTTGCAGTGCCTTCTATTCTGATGCTGGTGGCGCTCGGAGCAGCCATGGTACCTGCCTGGCGTGTGATTCACACAGATCCAATCGTGGCTCTGAAATCCGAATAGAACGCTCACTCAGCGGCCGGAGATGCCGGGCTGGCAGAAGCATTCGCTCTATTGGTTAGTACTGTACCTGTGATGTCGCTTCGTCGGAAATGACAAGGTTTGCTGAGTGGACGACCCGGACGTAATAAGGAAACCTATTAACGCCCGGCCCCGGCATTCGGGCGATTGCTGACAAGTTAGCCGGTTGCGATGCTGATTGCACTGTGACCGTAGCAGACCGCAATTCACCCGCCACCAAGGGGTCTCACATTACCGTCCTGGATGGAGTTCGCACGATGGCTATTCTGTCCGTCATGCTGTTCCATTTCTTTCAGAGCAGCCCGGCTCCGGCAGGTCATTTGTTGCGGGGACTCGGAAAAATCATGGTGCTGGGGCAAAGCGGCGTCGATCTGTTTTTCATTCTGTCGGGATTCTTGATCACCGGCATTCTGCTTAGCTGGCGAGGTCGGCCACGGGCGCTTTCGACTTTTTACTGGCGACGCACGCTGCGCATATTCCCGCTCTATTACAGCTATCTGCTCGGCGCTTTTCTGCTTTTGCCGCTAGTGGGTTGGGCGCCTCGGATTGGGTGGAGCGATCAATGGTGGTTCTGGGTCTATGCGCAAAACGTGCAGGACACTTTTGTCTCCGGATTCCACATGTTCGGGCCCGGTCACTTCTGGTCGCTGGCGGTCGAGGAGCATTTCTACTTGTTTTGGCCGTTTATCGTGCTGTGGCTCCCAGAGAAGAGGCTGGCGGCGGTTTTGGTGAGTATTGCCGGGTTGGCCCTGGCTTCGAGAGCGTTCCTGGTGTGGTGCGGCTACCCGGTGTTCTTCTTCACGGCGTGCCGCATGGACGCCATCGCGCTAGGTGCGCTGGTTGCACTGGCGGCGCGAGACCAGAATCTGCTCAGCAATCTGGGCCGCGGCATCCGGCGATGGGGAATCTGGGCCTGTCTGGGAGTGCTCCCTTTCTACGGCATGTTCAGCGGCGCGGCTAATCCAGCGGTGCAGGTGTTCAAGTTTACTTTGATCTCGTTAGTCTGTGCGGCTATCTTAGTGCTGGCTTTAACGGCGCGTCCTGGTGGTCTCCTGGCTCAAATGCTCGGGTGTGGTCCGGCGCGCGTCATTGCGAAGGGCAGCTACGCGCTTTACGTCTTCCATCCCGCGATTTTTGAAGCCTGTTTGCCGCTACAGATGCACCTGCCGTTTGTGGCGTGTCTGTCGATCGCTTTCGGGCTGACGGGAGTCGCTGCCTTCCTCAGCTGGCATTTACTCGAAGCGCCGTTTCTCCGCCTGCGCGATAGTCGCAAGGGGGCTAAGCGGATGCCATTCGGATATGCAACCGAATCGCCGGCTGCTCTGGAGGATCTCAATAGGCCCCACGCGGCGTGAGTACCGTCATGATGGTCCTCGTGAGAATATAGATGTCCAGCCAGACCGACCAATTCCGGATGTAGTAGGTGTCATCAGACTGCTGGGTTTCTAGATCTCCATCGCTGCGGGTTGAGACCTGCCACAGGCCAGTGATGCCCGGCATAACGCTGGCGCGTAGAGCACGAAAGCTTTCCGGAAAGCCGGAGAGATGGTACACCGGAAACGGCCGCGGCCCGACCAGACTCATCTCTCCTTTCAGAACGTTCCAGAGTTGCGGCAGTTCATCCAGGCTGTAACGGCGCAAAAACCAGCCAACTCCGGGCAAGATTCTGGGATCTTGCTTCAGCTTGTAAAAACGAATCCAGTTGGCTTTTTCGTCGGGATGTTCATCGAGATACCTGCTGAGCAGGTTCTCGGCCGTGGCGAACATGGTTCGCAGTTTGTAGATACGAATCCGTCTGCCGGCCTGTCCTTCGCGCTCCTGCATGAAGAAGGGCGATCCAGGGCTGACCAGTTGAATCCAGAGCGCCAGTAAGGCTAAAACGGGCAAACTGAGCAGCAGGGCCGGCAGTGCAATCGCGCAATCCAGCGTCCGTTTAAGCAGGCGGCTGGAAGGCAATAACAAGTTTTTCTTCAACTCGAGTCCCAGGACTCCGCCCATATCGCGGGAGGTGATCCAGAGGCTTTGCATGCCAAACAGATCGGGCACTATGATCACGCTTGGAAAAGAGAGATTTTGCACCAGGTTCGATAGCTGCGCGCGCGGCAAAGTAGGGATAGCGATCAGGGCAACCTTCGCTCGTCCGGCAAAGGCCTGTGCTGCCGAGAGAGGTCCTACGACGGGAACGCCATGGATCGTCTGGCCCCACTTGCGCGGATCGTCGTCGAGCATGGCGGCGAGGATGAAGCCAAGATTGCGTTCCTGCTGCAGGGTCTTCGCCACCAGCGCGCCGGTTGCTCCCGCTCCCAGAATCACCACCGGCACACCGCACAACCCCCGAGTGATGAGGGCCTTGCGGAATGGCGCTTCCAGCGCCGGCGCAAATACGAGCGCGAAACACATCGTCAAAATCAGCACGCCACGCGACCATTGCCCGTCGTACAGCGTGTAATTCCACAGCAGCAGCACCACGAAGATAGTCGCGGTAGCGTAGACCCGCGCGCGGATCCGCTGCACGGCGCTCATGCCATAACCCGGATACAATCCCACCCAACCGTACGCCAGCGGCAGTGTGAGCACTCCCAGCGCCAGACCCTGGTATTGGGGCTGGTTCAACCCAATCGGGAAGATCGAATGAAGCGAAAGCCGCACCAGGCAGCCCAGCAGCAGGGAAAGTTCGAGAGCGAAGACGTCGATCAAAATCAGAAGGACAGTGGACCACGAACGTTGCTTGATGGCGGGAACAACAATTTGCGGTTGTGTAGCAGCGGCACTCATCCTAGAGTTGACTCGCCTGCGGTCTCGACACCATACTCCTCGATCGCCCGTTCATAGATCGTTTTAAGCTGAGCATAGTTCCGTTCAGCCGTGTAGAGCGATTCATACTGTGCCCGGCAGGAAGGGCGCAGCCGCCTGAGCGACTCAGGAAAGCAAAGCACCCGCTTGATGAGACGGCACAAGGCTTGCGGGTCGCCAGGCGCGAAACGGAAACCATTGACTCCGGGAATGACAAGTTCCGGCAAGGACCCTAAATCTGAGGCAATCACCGGTGTTCCGCAAGCCATAGCTTCCACAATCGTCATAGGCAAACCCTCGTACCATTCAGAAGGCATGATCAAAACTGCTGCCGATTTTAATAAGGCAAGAGCCTGATTGCGATCCACCTGGCCCAACCAGCTGATCTGTCTTGAATGGATGGCTGCCTCGATGACCTCATCGCGCAGTGGACCATCGCCCGCTATTTTGAGCGGAAAGCCCTCCACTTTCTGCCAAGCCGCCAGCAGAGTTCGGACTCCTTTCACTTCGGCCAGCCGACCCAGGAACAGAGCGAAGCCGCCGTCGCCCGAACCGATTTCCGGATCTCTGGCAAGAAAATTCGGTTTCACGGCGATTTTGGCGGCGGGCAGGCCTCCTTCGACCAGCTTGCGTTTTGAAAAATGACTGGGAGCGATGTACGTCTGTACTTTGCTCCTCCACGTCCCCGCCACCCGGTGAACAGTCAGCATGGTTGCTATAGCTGCGCTGGCCGATCTGCTGGCGCGGTAACAGCCGTGAACAACTGCTGGATAGGGCACGGGCCGGTTGAGACATTCCTCGCAAAGATGTCCATCGCGGTAAAGGGTTGACGCTGGGCAAACCAGGCGGAAGTTATGCAGCGTTTGAACCACCGGAACAGCCTGCGACTCGGCGGCGTAATAAATCGCGGGTGAGATCACCGGAAACGCATTGTGAATGTGGATAATATCGGGACGAGTTTCGCGGAGCCGCTTCCCGAAGGAACGAGTGGTATCGGCATTCCAGATTGTTCGCAACCCGATTTCGACTCCGGGCATTTGCTTGATCGTGTCATTATGCACCAGGTATTGCTCGACCGTCTCACCATGCCGGCTGAGCACGTCGTGTTCGGATGCCAGAACCTGATCTTCTCCGCCGGGTTGCTGGTAGAAGTTATGTACCTGAAGAATTTTCAATCGCTGGACGCCGTGGCTAAAGATCTTTGAGGAAAAATCTGTCTTGAACGAAGCGGCTGAAAACGCGCTGCAGACCTCTTTTGCGCCTGCCGGTGTGCAATGCCGGCAAACGCAATCAGCATGAGAAGACCAACGGTGACCGCGTTGCCCGCCCCCGCAATCATGTTCTCACCAGTCAACCCGAGGGCGAATGCCGGCAGATAGATCAACAACGGTTTTGCATAACCATAGCGATCACTCTTTACGCCCTTGATTGCGAACATAAAGAGAGCCGCAATAAACCACAACCAGAGGGCTAACCCGATCAATCCCCATTCGTAAACCGCGCGCAGCCATTCGTCATGGAGAGCGCGATTCGGGTCGGGATTCTTGCTCAGGGTAGCGGTAATCACCGCGCCATTGCAGGTGCCATGCCCAAAGAAAAACTCGCCGGTTGAGCCGCCTGCAATCGCTTCCATGGTGCGTACGAACAATTCGTGTCGCAAGTTAAACGTCCCCAGTCCTCTGGACTTGGCGTCGCCGGCGTAAGCAGCACTCAGCGCGGCCGCGATGCGATTCGAACTTGCGCCTTCATTGACCAGCTGCATCAGGGGCCCTGCCTCAGCCAGTAGCACCGCTGAGGATACGAGCGCAACTCCCGTGACCACCAGCTTCATCCATAACTGAACTCCCGATACCAGGATGGCGACAAAAGTAGACAGGCAGAGCCCGATGATCCAAAGCCGGCTTCCGTTTATCAATACTGCGCCGGCCAAGGAGGCACATAAAGCGCCACGCAGCCACCAGGGAATTTTCTTGAACGATAAGGCCGCGCAGTAGAGGGCCGTCACCAGAGCGGCGAACGCTTGTGCCCCGGCGAAGGTGGTGAATCGTTCCGGCTCGCCGCCCCAGTCGTGCAGAAAGTGGAAGTGAATGGCCGCAATAGCCAGGGTGCCGAGCGCCACCGGGAGCACCGTCTGCTGACTGAGGTAGCCTCCTTTGGAAGCGCGCAGCAAAGCCATGCAAATCACCAGCGATCCAATCATGTGGCCGATCAGTTTGAGGGCGTAAGAAGGATACAAAGACCACGACGACGCAATGGCGACGTAAAAAATCAGCAGGCACCAAGCCACTGGCGCCGAGACGATTTTGCCGTGGCCTGCGTAAGCGCGGAATCGCCAGAGCATGAACACGGGCAATATCATGGCCTTCGCCGTGTTCAGAAGGCCTATGCTCGCGCTCAACGAGCCGAGGTCGATGTTGGAAAGCAGCAGAAAGCCGATGATGCTCCAGCGAAGCGGCGCAAACATCGCCACCAGGAAAAGAAAAACATAGAGCGCGATTGGAAGATTGTCCATACAATCAGCGTGGCTGGGCCTGACTGCAGGAGACGATCGCATCGGTGATGACCTGACACACGCTCGCCGGCGTCAGACGCAGCGCCGCGAGGCGGGAGTGCTGTCGCATGGTGTCCAGTGTTGCTGCAGGAGTATCCAGGCATCGGGCCAAGGCGGCCGCCATGCTTCCCGGCACATCGGGGTGAAACGTCCATCCTGTCTGCCCGTCCGTCACGAGTTCGGATACCGCCTGTCCTGACATGCTGCCGAGCACCGGCAGTCCCGCGGCCATGGCTTCATTGACCACCACGCCCCAGGTATCGGCCCAGGTGGGAAACACAAAAATGCCGGCTTGCTGATATACGCGCGGCAACGAAGCGTAGTCAACATTCCCCAGGAAAGTTAAAAACAAATTTCGCGGTAAAGGCATCTGTTCGAGTTCGCCGCGCAGCGGGCCATCGCCTGCGAGTACGAACTCTGCTTGCCTGTTCGGATGATTGGAAGCCCATTTCGCCAACTCTTGCAAAAAGGGCACGAGGCCTTTGCGCTCGATCAATTGGCCGACGTAGAGCAAACGGTGGGCGGACTCCGCATCACGCTCGGCCGGGAATGCCGCGAAGCGCTGCACGTCTGTGGTGTACGCGATCTGAGACAGCTTGCGATCCGGTACGCCCAAAGCACGCAGATAGCGGACGCCGCTGCGGCCCGTAACGAGAAACCCGTCCACCTGCCGGCGCAAGATTTTGCGGATTTTTTGCCGCATGGGTCCGCGCCCGTATTCGGTGGATTCGGCGAACTCCGCCCATACCATCAGCTTCGATCGCCGGTGTGTCCGGCGATAGGCGGCAGCGAACATGGTGCGAACGCCCATCTCCCAGGAGACTACAACATCCGCGTCAAACTCACGTATCTGCGCCATGGTATCGACGGGAACATGCACGTAGAGCGCCTCATTGAATCCGCTGGGGTGACGCCATCGCCGGTTGAAGGTGAAGGTTTTCTGGACTCGCACATCAAGACCGTCCCACTCCACTTTCCAGGCCCGGTTGCGCTCCATCGGAGTAGATAACAGAACCCGAAAAGCGCCAAATTGCTTTGACAAGCAATCGAACAGCGGCTTATGATACGGCGGAATCATATTGGTGAGGAAGAGCACCCGCAAGTGCCTGGCATATGCCGCCTTCGGCATGCACTCGGTCGCGTTCTGGAGGACTTCAGGCATTCACTTCACTCATGATCCTGGCAAATGGATTGAGTCTCCGCTGCTGCAGCACGAATAATATACCGACGGCCGCCAGGCTCTGCGAAAGGAGAACGGCCCAGGCCATACCGTTGTAGGAAAACCGGGGCGCGAGGAGCATCGCCAGTAGCGTATTCACCAGCAACGCTGCGACCGTGATCTTTTGGAACTGTCGTTCGAAACCCAAAACGAGAAGCCATTGAAAGCCGAGCGTGTTTGTCCAGGCGATCAGCGGCGCGCGCAGGCTGAGCACTCGCAACACGCTGACGCTTTCGGTGAAGTGAGGTCCGAGAATGATGCGAATGATTAAGGGTGCGCCTATCCACAAGACGAATCCAAGAACCACACTTCCCGCAACCATCACGTAAAGGGTAAAGCGCGTGACCCGCGCTGCTCGTTCCAGAGAAACCTTCACCAGAGCGGCGGCGCGCGGATAGAGCACGGTAGTCAACGGCGCTAGCAATCCCACTGCCGCTGTGCTGATCTTCTCTGCACCGGCATAGTAGCCAACCGCCTGGGGCGGCGCGAAAAGCCCGAGCACAAATGCGTTCCCCAGCGTGTAAATACTGTGCGCGCTGCGAAACAGAAACATCGCCCAGCCGCTACGCAGCATTTGCCAGCCATCGGCGATTCTCGGCCAACGCAAGGCGTAACGCCGTCGAATCAACACGTGCCCAATCACGAACGTAACGCCCGAAGTAACACCCGTCAGTGCGAACACTTTCCAGGCATCCTCCGCATTGCGCACGAAGATAAATATGCCCAAGGCCGCGACCGCCCGCGCCGCGATGTCGAGGAGCGAGGCAATCGCCACGCGCTGAATGCCATAGAAGTAATAAACGGGCAACAGTGCTTTCACGATCTCCGAAAGGACTGCCATCCACAGCAGGATCGGGTGCGCGTGAAATAGCGGCACGAACAGATACGCCAGACTTGCTGCCAGCAACGCGGCAGTGCTCAACAGAATCTTGGCGCCCGATACGCCCGCAATTGTTTCTTCCACTTCCCGTTCGCTTGCCGCCGTGGCAATTTGACGGGTAGCGGAGTACACGAAGCCGTAATCAACCACCAGGTTGCCGTACATGCCAAATGCTTGCGCCATGGCTACCAGCCCCCAACTGGCTGGCCCCAGAACCCGTGACAGGTAAGGCACGGTAATCAGCGGTAGGGCCTGGTTGGCGAAATGAATTCCATAAACGGCTACTATGTCGTTCAGCAGCGCGGCCTGCTTTCTTAAACGGCGCCGGAGCGATTTGAAGGTGTCGCCGCTCGCCCCGGTCATCGCCCGGAGTAAATCAAGCGTCCTGCTCCGACGCTTGTGCGTAATACTTGCGGTAATTGCCGTAATAGTAATAGCCGTGCGTGCTGTTCTTATCGACTTCGTTCAAAACCAAGCCAATAGAATTTGCCCGCAGCCGCTTCAGCGTTGCCAGCACGGTGGCCACCGCTTTCCGGCTTGTCTGCCCGGCGCGCGCAATCACTACCACACCGTCCACTGCGGTGGCGATCTGCATGGTTTCGGCGAATCCAAGCAGCGGCGGCGCATCCACGAAAATCAGGTCGTATTCTTTAGCAGCTTCGTCCAGAATGTCGATCATCATTGCCCCGATCAAATCCGAAGCGCGGCGTGAAGCAGTGCCGGCAGGCAGCACATCCAGCTCCGGCAAAACATCGGTCCGGAAAACGCCATCACGCCAGCGCAGTTCTCCCAGCAAAACGTTCGAGAGCCCCTGTCCGCCCTCCAAATTCAGCTTTTTGTGAATGCTCGGCCGGCGCAGATCGGCATCGATAATCAGTGTCCGTTTGCCCTGCTCGGCATGGGCGATTGCCAGGTGGATGATGGCTGTCGACTTGCCTTCAGCCGGCGCCGCACTCGTCAACAAAAGCGAGTGGACATTGCGGTCGAAATCCGGCAGCAGGATGGAGTGCCTTAGCGTGCGGATAGCTTCTTCGTAGGAAGAAATGCCATCGCTTTTCCCTGCGCCCGCATAGAGACCGTGCTTTCGTTTTTTCGGCCGCGTATTTGGCGGCTTGCTCGCCGGCTCGAAAAATTTAGCCTGGTCGTAGAGCGGCGCCGCCTCGCTTCCCTCATCAACCGTCCCGGCAGCCGTCAAGACTGGCGGAGCGGGCGTCATCTGCCGCCGCATTTCTTTCACCGTGGGCAGAGTGCCGAGGACGCTTGTGTCCAAAGCATGCGCGGCTTGTTCCGGATCTCGAATTGAATTGTCCAAGACATCCGCCAGAATGGCTGCGCAAAGGGCGGTGATGAACGAGATCAAGAAAGCCATCGCCAGATAGAGCGTCTTGCGCGGATATATCGGGCTATCGGGCGGTCTGGCCAGATCCGCGATCCGAATCGAACTGTTTTGAAAACCAGCGTTGATGCCGGCCTCCTTGATGCGCCGTTCCAAATCACTGTACAGAGCCTTATTGGTATCGGCTTCCCGTTTGAGTTGCTGGTATTCAAAGGAATGCGCGTTCAGCTGGTCGTATTCGGCCTTCGTCGTGTCCACCGCCTTGCCCAGCATTTGTTCGCGCGTTAACGCCTGGCGATAATCGGTCTCCACGCGCTGCGCCACGCTCTGCCGCATCTCCTCGAACTGGCGTTGCACTTCCGTAAGATCATTCGCAGCCTTGCGATATTCCTGATGGGCCGGGCCATAGATGGACCCAATCGTTGCCAGATGCTGCTTGGCCTGGTTTAGACGATCCTGCAGACGGTTGAGCTCTTCGCCCTGGCCAGATACTTCCGCGGCCGCGATCGACCCTGATTGCAGGCTGTGGAACGCCGCTTCCTTCCGCACCCGCTCACCTTGCGCATTGGTAAACTCCGTGTTCAATTGCAGCAACCGCGACGACAGGATGTTTGTTTTGTCTTCCGGATTGATGACATTAAGCTGTTGCTCGAATTTGGCCAAAGCCATATCGGATCGCTCCATCTTGGCTTTGAGTTCATCGAGCTGCTTATCCATGAACGCTGCGAGCGCATTGGAAGACTGCAGGCGAATGGTAAAGGTATGTTCCAGGTACGACTGCGCGATGGCGTTCGCGACGTCCGCCGCGAGCTGCGGATCGGGCGAGCGATAGCAGATGTCGAGCAGATAAGTATTGAGCGGCCGCTCGATTTTGAGACTGTTCAGGTAAACGGGCGCATCCGATTTGCGGCGCGCGCGCTCGGCCGGTAGCTTGGCCAGCTGGCTTTCTTTTTCCAGCAGATTGAAACGCTCCGCCACCGGCCGCAGCACTCCGTCCGATTGAATCAGTTCGGCCTGCGTTGCCATGAAGGCATCCGCATCGTCGCCGGTTGTTCCCTGTGCGGCTTCCTGCCCCACGACTCCGGCCGGGATGCGCCGGTCCACATCCATCTTCGCAGTGGCTTCATAAATCGGAGTCAACCGCGAAACGATCAAGTAAGTGATCAGAAGGCAAGCCGCGACAAACCCGATGATGCGCCATTTCTGCCGGTAGACGACCAGCAGATAGTGAATCGGCGGCACCGTGGGGCGCGCCGCTTCGAATTCCGGATACGGCGGCCCATCGATGAACTGCGGCAGCCGGCGGGGATCGATCAGTTCGGATTTTACGCGCTCGAGTTGCTTCATTCAGAACTCGTGAAATTGGTTATTTCCAGATCAGCAGTCCTGTTCCCGCTGAAACTCCAAAGCCCGTGATGGTCCGAATGGTCTCGGCGGAGATTCGTTTGCTCCTGCTGTCCGGGATGTACAAAATGTCGTTGGCTTGCAGCCGGACATCGGGTGATTTGTGCTCCATCACGCGCGTCAGTTGTACGGGGATCTCGCTGCGGTCGTTCTTGTTGGCTTCCCGGCGATAAATCACAGCATCTTTGTTTGTGTAGGGCAGCAAGCCTTCCGATTGCGCGATCACCTTCAGCACGGTCGTGTCATTGCCATCCTCAATCGGGAAAACGCCTGTTCTCTTTACATTTCCGATCACGTACACACGGCCGGCCGAGGGTACCCGGATCTCCTCGCCGCCGTTGAGCCGCACATTCAAACTCGGATCGGCGCCGTCGATCAACTGCTTCACCGAAATGCGCTGGATCAGGTCGCCGCCCGGAGTGCCCGCGGCGTGGGGATGCGATACCAGGATCTCGGAGCCGGCATCCGCGCTCAAGCCGTCCGCCCGCGTCAGAGCGTCGAGCAAACTCACACCGCCCGCCGCCTGAAAGGTGATCGGCCTTCTTACTGCGCCCAGCACACTCACCGGCAAGCTACGATATTCAGCCACCGATACGGATACTACCGGCTGCACCAACAGTTGTTCTTTCACCAGCGCCACGGAAAGCTCGCTCTCAATCTCGCCGGGCATTTTGCCGCTCGCCTGAATTCGTTCCTTCAAAAGCGGCAGCACCAGCGTGCCGTTCGACGTGACGCGAAAGTTCTTCGTCAGCTCCGGGCAGTCCGATACCGAGATGCTGAGCAAATCGTCGGGCCCAACGCGTTGCACTGGCAGACTACCAACTTGCGTCATCGAAGCGCTCGGGCCGCCTGCGGACAAGTCTGTGTCCTGCCCAAACGAAAGACTCGATAACAGCAGCAGAACGGCGATCTGTTTCATGCTAAATGGCGAATAGCAGGTCTTATTCTAACCTTTTCCAGCCGTCTATCCGGCGCGTGGGAGTACTTCTGCGGCAGTTGCGCCAAAGTCAGCGATGCCACAATAAAAGCAGCCCCGTTTCCATGAATTCACTAGTTTCTATAGAAAGCCCGAGTACTCCGTCCGCCGCGCCGCGCCTCCCGGCATGGCTGCGTAAAGGCGGTACGCACTTCGAAGCGGTTCACGCGTTAAAGGCGGAATTACGCGAAAAACGGCTGCATACGGTTTGCGAATCGGCCCGCTGCCCCAACATTCATGAGTGTTTCAATCGGGGTGCGGCCACTTTCATGATTCTGGGGAATCTTTGCACGCGCGGCTGTGCTTTTTGCTCGGTACCGAAAGGTTCGGCCGCCAAACGCGAATTTTCGCTCGACGGCGACGAACCTCAGCACGTTGCCGACATGGCCGCTCGCATGAAGTTACGCTACGTGGTGATTACTTCCGTGAATCGCGACGATCTGCCAGACGGCGGGTCGCACCATTTCGCGGAGACAGTCCGCCAGGTTCGCCAGGCTCTGCCAGGATCGCAAGTGGAAGTGCTCACGCCGGATTTCTGCGGAGATCTGGAAGCCGTGGCCCGTGTCCTCGATGCCGGACCGCACGTTTTCAATCACAACATGGAGACCGTGCCGCGACTTTACCGCCGCGTGCGCCCCCAGGCCGATTATCAACAGTCGCTGCGCGTGCTGCGCTTCGCAAAAGAACATCGTCCCGTGGCGCTGACTAAATCCGGTTTGATGGCTGGACTTGGTGAGTCGGTCGACGAAGTACAAGCCGTCTTGCGCGATCTCCACGCCTCGAACGTCGACGTCGCGACGCTCGGCCAATATCTTCAGCCGACCCGGCGCAATCTCCCGGTGGCTGAATACGTCACTCCGGCCAAATTCGACGCCTATCGCGATTACGGCATGGGAATCGGCTTCAAGATGGTTTTCAGCGGGCCTTTCGTACGTAGTTCCTATATGGCCGACCGGGTCAGCGAAGCTGCCGCTCCTGAGCATGCCTAGGCTGTTCCCGCTCTGGGGACCGCATTCCCGCCGGGTTCTCCTGCATTGTCTGCTGGCGCTCTTAACAGCAGCACTGCTCTTGCTCGCGCTGCCCAAATTCGACTTCCGCTGGCTCGCTCCCTTCGCCCTTGCGCCTTTGCTGGTGGCGCTGGCGCGCACTTCGGACGGGTGGCAGCGTTTTGTCTATGGCTGGGCGGCCGGCATTTTCTTCTGGTTCTTTCTCTGTACCTGGATCCAGTTCGTACTCGAATTCCATGGCGGGATGGGCCGTTGGGGCGGTTGGGGCTCCTTCTTTCTTTTCGCCATATTGAAGGGCCTGCACCTGGCGGTGTTCAGCTGGCTCGCTGGTCCATTGATGTGGCGCGCTTACGCGCTTCCCGCAGTCGCTGCTCTCTGGGTAGGTCTCGAGCGCACCCACGGCACCTTCGGCTTTGCCTGGCTCGATCTAGGGAATGCGGGCATCGACATGTCTCTGCCTTTGCGGCTCGCTCCTTTCCTGGGCGTGTATGGGATCTCGTTTGTTTTCGCCCTAACGGCTGCCGCGCTGGCCTGCGTGATTTTACGTTATCCACGCGTTTGGCTTCTGCCGCTAGCTGCACTCGGCGTTCTGTATTTCTTTCCCGCCATCCCGCAAGGGCTTCCTGCTGTTGAAACTGCTCTGGTCGTACAGCCTAATCTTGACCCCGATCTCGATTGGACAGGCGTCGTTCAGGAGCAGATCGAACGCCGCCTCAATCTGCTTTCAAATCTGCTGCCAGCCCCACTCGTCATCTGGCCCGAATTACCCGCGCCCCTCTACTATTTCGACGATCCCGTCTTCCGCCAACAGGCCAACGAGACCGCTGCCAGACACGGCTACTTTCTCTTCGGTACCGTCGCCTACACCGGCCAGCATCAGCCCATGAACACGGCTTTGCTGCTCGGTCCGAATGGCTCGGAGATAGGTCGGTACGACAAAATCGATCTTGTTCCTTTCGGGGAATTTGTTCCGCCGCTGTTTTCTTTCGTCAATCGCATCACCCGTGAAGCAGGCGATTTCGCGCCCGGACAAAATATCAGCGTGCTTCCAGCGGGGAAACAGCGTCTCGGCGTGTTCATCTGCTATGAATCCGCTTTCCCGGACCTCGTCCGCCAGTTCGCCCGGCGCGGCGCCAACGTTCTGGTCAATCTTTCGAATGACGCCTATTTCGGACGGTCGGAAGCTCGTGAACAGCACCTGCTCATCGCCCGTATGCGGGCCGTCGAGAACCGCCGCTTTCTCATTCGCTCCACCAACGACGGCATCACCGCCATCATCGATCCGGCCGGCCGCATCACACGCCGTTTCCCGCTCTACCAGCAAGTCGCCTCTCCTATTAAGTACGGCTTGATTAGCAGCACCACCTTTTACACCCGGCATGGTGACTGGTTCGCCTGGGGTTGCCTGGCGGTTGGACTTAGCCTTAGTGTGCTCAACTTGTTTGCAGGCCGCTTAGCAAGACCTCATTCCCGATAGACATCGCATCTATACTGGGTGCTTATGGCCCTCAAAGACCTCGATCGTCCTCTCGGCTTCAACACGCGCGCCTTGCATGCCGGCTATGATCCCGACCCCGCCACGCATGCCCGCGCCGTGCCGATTTACCAGACAACATCGTTCACCTTTGACGATTCCGATCACGCAGCGCGCCTCTTTGGCCTGCAGGAGTTCGGCAACATTTATACGCGGATCATGAATCCGACGACGGCCGTTCTCGAAGAGCGTGTAGCGTCATTAGAAGGCGGTGTCGCGGCGCTCGCACTGGCCAGCGGCCAGGCCGCGCAGTTCCTGGCGATCACGACTCTAGCCGCGCCGGGCGATCACATCGTTTCGGCCAGTACTCTGTACGGCGGCACATACACTCAATTCGACGTGACCATGCGCCGCCTGGGATACGACTTCTCCTTTGTCGAGCCCGACGACCCGGAAAACTTCCGCAAGGCCATCACGCCGAAAACGAAACTGCTCTACGCCGAAACCATCAGCAACCCGCGCAGCAATGTGCTCGATATCGAAGCTGTTTCAAAGATCGCGCACGAGCACAAAATCCCGCTCGTGATCGACAACACCTTCGCCACCCCGTACGTCACTCGGCCAATCGAGCACGGCGCAGATATCGTTCTTCATTCGCTGACGAAATTTATCGGGGGCCACGGCACTTCGATCGGCGGCATGATCGTCGACAGCGGCAACTTTCCCTGGAATAACGGCCAGTTTCCGCAGTTCACCGAACCATCTCCCGCTTATCACGGACTCAAGTTCTGGGACACCTTTGGCAAAATCAGTTTCATCATCAAGGCGCGTGTGGAAGGCCTGCGCGATATCGGCCCCTGCGTCAGCCCTTTTAATGCGTTCCTTTTCCTGCAAGGTGTCGAAACGCTTGGCATGCGGATGGATCGTCATCTGCAGAACGCCGCTGCTGTTGCCCAACATCTGGAAAAGCACCCGGCTGTCTCGTGGGTGAAATATGCCTCGTTGGCTTCCAGCCCGTATCATTCACTAGCGCTGAAATACACGCCCAAAGGTGCGGGCGCGGTATTCTCATTCGGCTTGAAGAACGGTTTCGAAGCCGGCAAGCAATTTATCAACAAGCTGAAGCTTTTTTCGCACCTGGCGAACGTCGGCGATGCGCGCAGCCTGGTCATTCACCCGGCTTCAACAACCCACCAGCAACTCGGCTTGGCCGAACAGGAGGCTGCCGGTGTTTCGCCCGAACTCATTCGCCTCTCCATCGGGCTCGAAGACCTGGACGATATCTTATGGGACCTGAATCAAGCCCTTGCCTGATTTGAAGAGCTAGTAGGCGTTGCCCGCGCCGCTGTTCAACATCACGGTAGGCACCACCGACATACCGGGCAGAAGTATGTGCTCGCGGTTCTCACCGGGTTCGAGAACCAGTTTCACGGGCACGCGCTGCACAACCTTAACGAAGTTGCCCGTTGCGTTCTCGGGCGGAAGTACGCTGAATCTCGCGCCGGAGGCAGCCGCAATGCTATCGACGTGGCCCATGAACCTGTGACTGCTTCCATAGGTATCCACCGACACCTCTACCTTCTGGCCCACGCGCATTTTTTTGAGTTGCGTCTCTTTGAAATTGGCAGTGACCCAGATGTCATCGAGCGGGACTAAGGCCATGATCTGCTGGCCAGGGGACACTTGCATTCCAGGTTCGGCATTCTTACGGCTGACGATACCGTCGACTGGAGCGCGCAGAACCGTATAGCCCATGTTCAACTTGGCCTGATTTAGACTAGCCTCGCTTTGCTTCACCTGAGCTTGTGCAGATGCGTAGCGGGCCTCACTGACCGCTACCTGTTTCGGACGAATATCACGGCTCTGCTGCTGTTGCACGAGCGCGCTGGCGAGACTGGCCCTGGATTGGCCTACTTGAGCGATGGACTGATCGAGCATGTGCTGCGCTTCATTAATCGAAGCCTGAGCAGAACTGACCTGGGCGTCGTTGGCAGTCGCGGTGGCTACCGCAGTATCGTACTCCTGCTTGGAGATTTCATCCTTCGAGACCAGATCCTTATAGCGCTCCAGGTCTTTGCGGCTGCGGATGGCATTCGCCTGCGCCTGAGCTAGAGACGAATTGGCAGTGTTGATACGCGCGCGCGCCGCATTGACGGCTTGCTGGGCAGCGGCAAGACCGGCCCGGCCGCTGTCGACCTGCGTGGTGCTGGTGCTGACTTGCGAACGCGTGTTGATATTGGTTACGGGAACATTCACCCGCGACTCACTGGTAGTCGCCAAGGCATTGGCCAGATTTGCTTCGGCCTGCGCCTGCGCGACCTGATAATCGGCCGGATCGAGACGCACCAGTTCCTGTCCGGCGCGCACCGGCTGGTTGTCGTTCACCAGAACAGTAAGGATGGTGCCGGTGATGCGGGGGCTGATCGGAACTACGTGGCCATCCACCTGCGCATCGTCGGTTGACTCTCGGACCGAATAATAAGCCCAGATGGGAATCGCCGCAATTAAGGCAACCACCAAAACAGCCAGAGCGATCAGACGAATGGTTCGTTTGCGCCGCGGATCCTGTGGTTTTTTCTTGTCGGCAGGCTTGCTGTCGTTTTTGCCACTATCCTGCTTTTGATCCTGGCCCTGCTTTTGATCCTGGCCTCCACCCTGCTTCTGATCCTGCCCCTCGCCTTTCGAGTCCTGATCGGGCTGGTCCTGACCCGGACTTCGCTCCTGAACAGCCTGTGATTGTTGATCGTCTGCCATATCGTTTATCCCTAAGTGTCGGGCTCTGCTTAGGCTACCTTGTCCACCGCTTCGCCGCCTTGCGTATTCACCGAAATGCTTTGACGCGATTTTTGCAGGAGCTCAAGGAAGCTCACTTTTTCCTCGGCCGAAATGTCTTGCAGAAGTGCGCGGATTTGCCGGTAATGAATGGGCATGTATTCGTCGAGCAGGGTTTCCCCTTTCTTCGTAATGCGGGCGTAGCGAGCGCGCCGGTCTGCGGTATCGACCACCCGCTTTACATAACTTTTGCTCTCCAAATGATCGATCAAACCGGTAATGTTGGCGCGGCTCACCAGCAGCAACTCTCCCAAATCGTGCAGTTGCATGCCGGCGTTCGGCCCATGCCGGAGTATCAGAAGAATGTTCAGAGTGGACTTCGAAAGACCACGGCTAGCTGCAGCGCGGCTCAGCTGGTTCTGCAGCAAGTCGTAAGTCAGCGCCAGATTGACGGAAATCTGAACTGAAAGCAGGTCATACTCAGGGCACTTGCCGCCGTCCTCGTGGAGGTGATCACGATAGAAAGATTCACGGCGACTCTTCAACACAGCAGTTCGATTCAAAGAAAATTAGTAAGGTTCCTAATTATTCTCTCATTCCTGCCCAGCACGGAAAGCCAAAAGGATTTTCGTTTCTTTCAGGTACTCTTCGGAGTCTAAGTATTTAGCGCGCGAGCGCCGAAGGAGGAGAGTTGCTCAAAACACCGCTGCTCAAGACTATTTGGATGGGCTGCCTGGCGCTAGGTCTTGCCGGGATGGTCCAGGCGGACGAAATACAGGGCGTAGTGGTTGATTGGAATTGCGCCAAACCGATGGTAAAAGACGGGCGGGAAGCCACCCTCAGGAACAATCACAATTGTTCCATGATGAAGAAGTACGATCGCTCAGCATACGGCCTGATTACCGGCGACAAAAAGTACTTCCGGCTGGACGATCCCGGCAATGCCAAAATTAAACAACTGCTCAAAGACACTCCGGATAAGGACAATCTAAAAGTCGTGGTGGATGGCGAGATCCAAGGCGACACTCTGAAGGTGGTCACGATCAGCGAGCTGTAACTTAGCCCAGGAAGAGAGACCGGTTCAGCGGGCTTGGAAAGGGGATCGGCCACGACATCAAGGCTAGATGATCGTAGGCCCAGAAGTTGATCAGCCCCAGACCGAGTTGAGAGGCGGATTGAAATTCTGACCTCCACGGACAGGTCCCGTTGAACCAGGGAACCAGGTAGGCGATGTCGGCCAGCGGCCAGGATAACGCCCCCGTGAACGCGAAAGTGACAGCTTCCATGGCCAGGTCCGTGTTCAAGTAAGTGGCGCCCCAACTCAATGCCTCCACTTTGAATCGATCGAGCCCGCTGCCATTCTTGGTTTTCCAGGCGGCCGGCAGATTGACTGCCGCATTCATCCGCCCCCCCTGCGGATATTGGTTTTGCGCGTTTACGTAACAGACAGGGTTGTTGACGTCGTTCGGATAGAGAAGTTCGAACTGCGCATTCGGATAGGCGGCGAGGACCGCTTCCCGAATGGCATCTACGTGAGCTTTTAATTGCGCAGCCAGAAAGTTGGCGTCGACGCCGTTATTAACGGTAGGGTCATCGTCCTGACAGGTGAAAGCATAGAGCGAACGGCCCAGTGTGGATTGCGCGGCAGCCGTCGTTACAGGATCGTAATACCCCATCGAGCCGCCCGAGACGGTTCCCGAACCAGGGGTCCAATCGCCATTCGCGGCGGATCCATTTAGCGTGAAATGCGTCGAGTCAGTCACGGTAACGCGCCAGGTGCCGTTCGCGCCCGTCATGCCCTGCACGCCCGAAACGATCACACGATCGCCGGTGTAAAATCCATGCGGATTCTGCACGCCGATTGAGATCGGTGTCGTATAAGCGGCATAGCCCACCGGCACATTCTGCTTCGAGCTGAAGTACCACCAGACGAATTCGCCGAACTGCAGCCAGGGAATGAGGCCGGCTGCACTCTGTAGCCCTGCCATTTGAACATACACGGCTTTCTGGTAGTTCGTGAGATTGCCGATGGGGGCGCATTGCGACGAGTAGATGCCGTTGAAATCGGTTTGAGTAGTAACGGGGGTGTTGTCGGCAAAGCGGGCTGTCCAGATGTTTCCGGCGGCGTCATCGTCGGGCGGATTGACTAACTCCATCGAGAACGCTGTCGTGATAAGCATGCCGGCCGCTTTGACCGCCTGGAAAAGATCGACATGCCAATTCGTAACGGCGAAATTGAGCGGCGCGGGAGTGCTAGTGTCGATTTGCCAGACGCCGTCCTTGCCGGGATCGAGGCTGCCGGTTTTCGAAATCTGTCCCGCAGTGGACACGCCACTGACCGCCAGCGTGTCGTGATAATTCGGCGTGCGGACGTGAATCGTCAATTGACCGGGTCCGGTTTTTTCCGCCCACATCGAGACACTCGAAGCGTTGATGTAATAAACGAAGTGCGCTGCAATCGTGTCAAGCGTGTCCCATTGCGTGACGGCTTTGAGGATGGGGAAGGTGCCAATCGTAATCGTGGCGGAATCGCCGGCTGCCCACGTGCCGCTGAGCGTAATGACAGCTGAGTTCCATATGCCGTTAATGCGCTTACGTTGATTCCACCAATACACGCCGACGTATTCGTTCATCTGCCCGTTGAGGCCGAGTTTTCGCAGGTGCCAAAGGAGACGCTGGGGGCTCACTTTGTACGTTGCATCGGTATCGAAATCGAGCGCCGCACTTACGTTGCCATAGGTCACAACCGGATCGGGGATGTCGGAAGCAACGGCCGCTTCAATGTAATCGAAGAGAAACTGAAAGCCCAAGGAGTTCACGTCCCATTGCGACGCCGGGAGCGGCGGATTCTGCGCTTGATGATTATTCGAGAGAAGGATTATCGAAACTTGGTGGGTTCCGGCGGGAACGGCCTTGCGCAGCAGACGCCGCGTCACCACTTCGGAACTCACGTTGAGGAAGCAGTCGACAGTGGTCGCGGCGTCTCCGTCGAGGCTCACGCTAACCATGCCGCGATTGTTGAACAGCGATGTGCCGAGATACAGATCGTGTAGTTGAGTGCTCGTGTAGGTGATTGTTACGCTATCGCCCGGATTGGCGGTCTCCCGAGCGAAGCCACGCCAGTAGTTGTTGGCCGACAAAATTTTCCAGCCCGTTCCGGAGTACTGGCAACTCGGGTCGCCATTGCCGGCACGCACACTCGCCGGCCCTGCGCATGGCAGCGCTCGAATGCCGTTGGGATCGATGAGGGTCCAATTACTGAAAGCCGCTGTCCATTCTTTATCTGTATAGGCTGCGCCGGACGCCAGTTGCGGAGCAAACGTAAGCCACGCCTGCCGGATCTGATCGACGCCCAGCGCGGTGAAATCGAGCGAAATGTTCCAGGTGACGTTATCGGAGTTGCCGCCTGTGAGTTGCAGAACCGGGTTGTCTACGGCCAGCGTCTGGTTGCCCGGCCGCACCACCATATAGACTTGTACGTCATTCCCATCGACGCCGCCATATTCAGCCAGGTAAGGAATGCTCGACTGTACTGGCGCTGGGGAAGTAAGAGAAAGTGTCGTTGGACTGGTGATGGCTGCGATCGTAAATGCAGAGCCGTTTAAGAAAATGCTTGATCCGGCCGCAATGCCGGAAAACTTGATTCCTTGCTTCCAGGTAACCGCGGTCCCGTTAGCGTCGACCAGCCCGGTACGTGCGTTCTTCAGAGTAAGGTGGCCGCTGGCATCGGCCGAAGCCAGTACCGCGATGCTGCTGTTGGCGAATGTCGACCAGTTATAGCTATTGATACTGTTGGCGAAGGTCTGTGCCACGTACGCGGCGGATTCGCCGCCAGCTGCGAAGAAATCAAAACTCGCATTATTGACAAATAATGTGAGCCGGTCATATATTGTGCAGCCATTTGCGGCTGAGAGCGTGTAAGTGCCCTGCGCCACGGAGTAAGTGCCGGACGCGAGCGTTGCATAATCCCACAGTTGCACCTTCACCGGCTCGCCGGTGGTGCGCACCAGATCCATTTGCGCCCAGTCGATCCAGCTATATTTGGCGGAGTCGATCGGCTGTAGATTCTGGTAGTTCAGGCTGAAGTTGAGTACCAGTCCGGACAGGTTGAAGTCGGGCAGGTACTTGACCGTATAGTGCTCGAAGATGTTATCCGCGTCGTAGACCACGAGCACGGCAAAGTCTGCCTGATCGCGAAATATCCCGCTGACTTTGAAACCGGTGGGGCCGGCATCGTACAGCGACGCCGCGGCGCCAAAACCCGTAAAGCCGCGCAGGTAGAGCGTGCGATCCGGTTGAAACTTGCTGATTCGTTCCGTACTCATTGGGCGTTGCCTGAAAGTACCGGGTGCTGGCCGGGCGCTTTGCAGGGAAGCCGCCTTTGATGAAGCGGTCAAAAGGCGGTAAGTATCTCAACCACTTGAGGTTGTATGAATCTCTGCGGAATTTGCGTGGTCTGTGACCGAGGGCTTGCCAAATGTATAGACTCAGTTCATGGCGACCGCCACACGCTCTCTCACGCTCGAGGAATTTCGCTGCCGGTACGAGAACGAAAAACCGTATTACGAGTATTGGTTCGGAGAAGCGGTTCAAAAGTCGGTGCCTACAACAGCCCACGGATTCCTCCAGCAGGTTCTCTGCATGTTGCTAACGATGGCAGGTTACCGATCGGCTCCGGAGATCGAACTGCGAATCGATCCGGACTGGCAGCCGAAGCCGGATGTGATTGCGTCAGTTTCGCCCATCGACGTGCCATACCCAACGGAACCGGTGGACATTGTCGCTGAGGTTCTTTCGCCGGACGACAGCATGATGCGAGTGTTCGAAAAGTGCAGGCAGTATCAATGGATTGGAATTCGGCAGACTTTCGTGTTGGACCCGGTAGGTAAGGTCGCCTGGGAATGGAACTCCGAGATGGAAAATCTTGAGAGAGTCACGGTTTTACGGCTGGCTAACGGGCACGCAATCGCGGTGAGCGAGATTGGGAAAAGGCTGGAAAAGGCGTTAAGCTAAGAGTCTTTCGTCGACGGTCTCGCGATAACTACCTATTGCGATACCCCCAGAATTCCTTCATAGATTCCTGATACCGGAATGCTCGCTGATAACCCGGGAAGCGAGATAGTTCGATCCGGACTTGTATAGGAAGTGAGAAGCCAAGTGCCGTTCTCGTTCCGGGCGGAATGTTCCACGTAAATCCGGTCTTGCTCGATGAGTAAGCAGTGTTGCAGGGAGGGCAGATCCCGGTAATAAATCGACTTTCGGGCTTTGTCGTAGGATGCGGTGGAGGGCGAGAGAACTTCGACGATTAAAGACGGGTTCTTGGTAACATCGTGCCGCTGGTCGAGGAACTCTGGTTCTTCACAGATGGTCATGGCGTCAGGGTAGACACACAGATCTTGCTTTTCGAGATAGATTTTCAAATCGCTCCCGTAGACTCGACATCTTCCTTTCAGACGGAGTTCCAGCAAATAAGCAATTCGAGCAGAAAGCCTGGCGTGCGGTTCCGTGGCGCCCGATATGGCGTAGATCTCCCCATAGTGGTATTCACTCTTCCCTTCCGCCTGGCGCTCCAGGTTTAGGTATTGCTCCAGCGTGAATCGCGGGTTGGGCACTCTTGCCATTGGCTATATTTTCGGCTAGTCAAGCCGAAAGAAGTCGGCTGCATCCAGCTCGATTTCTGGGAACGTTAACAGATGACGCTGTCCTGGCCTCCACTCCTCTGTGGTCTGCTGGGTAAACACCATGACGCGTCGCTCGACGGGATACACATTCCAAACCGCGAGCGTGCCGGCGCTCAGGTATAGCTCCGTCTTCTTTTTCACGTTCACTGGACAGTTCGAAGGCGAAACCACTTCGACTGCCAGCAAAGGACTGCCCCGTGGATAGTAACTGCCTTTACGAGCACGCCGCCATAGCTCATGAGAGACAACAAAGACATCGGGCGACGGCATGGAGAACAGTTCGCTCATGTCCATGTTGACCCGAGTGCCAACTTTGTATTGCCGGCCGACTGTATTGTTCAGAGTTTCGAAAATCTTTCGCAAAACGTCATGGTGAAGCGGCTTCGGACCGGGGGACAATATGATCTCTCCCCGAATGAGTTCAGAACGATAGCCTTCCGGTGCTTCGAAATTAAGAAACTGTTCGATAGTGATTGGTGGTGGGGTGGTTGGGGGCATACTCTTACCGGAGCAAGGTGGCGAGCAGAATCGCCTGGCCAAGATGCCGCTGGGTATGTTCACACAGATGAACCAGTAAGCCGAGGACCGTCGTCGGGAGTGCCTGGCGGCCTACCGTGCGCGGGTCGTACAGCGTAGCCGGATCGAGCTGGCGCAGTTGCTCTTCCGCGGCCGAAAACTGGAGGTGAATGGCAGCGAGTAAATCTGGCAGACGCTGATCTGGTTGTGACTCATCTAACAGCATTTTCAGCTGTTGGCGCGTGAGTTGCCCGCCTGCCAGATAGGTCATCAAACGTCCGACGCTGCCGGCGATGTGTTTCAAATGGAACCCCAGCGACACCCGGCCGAATTGCTTCCAGACCGCTTGCTCGGACAGGCCGGCAGTGTGCTTCGCCAGGTCCTCGCGCACTTGCGCCAAGCTGAAGAAGACCGGCATCACGAGCGGATGCACGCCTTCCAAAGGACCTCTCAGCCAGGGTTCAGGTTCTGCTCGATCTGCCACTTGGCTCGCCTAACGCATGTTGCCCGTATGGCCGAGCGAGTAGCGTCCCGGTTGCGGATAGACGCAGAGACCGTGCGGTCCTTTGCCGACCGGGATGCGCGCCAGCAGCTTGCCATTCGACGTGTCGAACACATAAACTTCGCTGTTGTAACGCCCGGAGAGCCACAGCGCCTTCCCGTCCGGTGAGACGCCTCCCATATCGGGACTCCCGCCGCCGGGAATCTTCCATTTTGCGACGAGCTTGCGGCTCGCGCAATCGAGCAGCGAAATGCTGCCTTCCCCGCGGTTCGAGATGTACATGTATTTGGCATCCCGGCTAAAGTACTCGCCGTGCGTCCCCTTGCCGGTTTTGATGAATTCGAGTTGCTTGAATGTAGCCGCGTCGATCACATGTACGCCGTTCGAATCCATATTGGCCACATAGAAGACTTTCCCATCGGGTGACAATCGGCAATCCTGCGGCATGCCCTTCGGCTCGAGTTTCAAGCGGCCGACCAACTTTTGAGCGGCGACATCGATCTTGAGCAATTCACTCGAAAACTCGCAGGTCGCAATCATGTAGCGGCCATCGGGCGTGAAGTCGGCGTGATTGACGCCTTCACAATTCACCGGGACTCGGTTAACGACTTCCATGGTCTTGGCGTCGCGAAAGTCGACGCGCTTTTCGCGTTCGGCCATTACTACGGCGTACTTGCCGTCAGGCGTGTAATACATGTTGTACGGATCGTCAACATGCACTGTCTTGCCTTCTTTGCCTGTTGCCGGATCTATCATGGTGAGCTGATCGCCCAAGTCCTGCGCGACCCACAGCGTTTTCAGATCCCACGATGGAACCACATGCTGGGGCTCGAGCAAGCCTCTCGCATGTTTCGGCAGCGCGAAATGACCGATGACTTTGTAGCTGGCGGGATCGATGATGTCGACCGTATCGCTTTTAGAGTTCGGAACGTAAACGCGGTAGGGAAAATTCTTGACGACGGGGCTCAGCAGACCGGGCGCATCGGCCGAGTAGACGTTTCCATTGTCGAGTACGGGCGGCATTCCGGGCAGTGCAGCCGCAGCTTGTAGCAAAGCTGCAGCCAGCAAGACCAATCCGCCGGTCAGCGGAAACCTCTTTGAAAAACACATGGCTTATAAGTAGGGTAACTCGGAGGCTGCCCGATACACGGCCCAGGAACTTCAGTACAATTCAAAGTAGAAATGTTGCAGAGCAGCGAACGTGAAACAGAGATCCTGCTGGGGAACAAGCAGTTGATAGCGGTCTTCTTTGTAGGCGTGGCTTTGCTTGGGATTGCCTTCACCGGCGGATATATGGTGGGCCGCGGTTCGAGTGGCAAGAAAGTGAACACGGCCGCAGCTGCTATTCCGGATGCCGCTCCAGTTGGTGCGAACCAGGACACCAATGCCGCCCCGCAAGTCGGCGAAACTCACTCGGTGTCGGCGGAAGAGGGAGCGACCGTGTCTCCGGCTGAGAAAAATAAGTCAACGAGCAATCTGCTCGGAGCCCGCAAGTCGAAGCAGGCAGCCACCGTGGAGAAGTCAGCCAGGAGTGATGAGTTCGCGCCACAAGGCGGCCAGGAATTCTTACAGGTGGCGGCAGTTCCTCACGATCACGCCATGGCCGTAGCGACCGTGTTGCGAAAGAAAGGTTTCCATGCGCATGCCGTGGCCAAACCAGGTGACTCGAATTTGTACCGGGTGATTGTCGGACCCATCCGGGATGCCGGTGAATTGTCCAGCACCCGGGATTCGTTGCGCAAGACCGGCTTCAGCCAGGTCGTCGTGCAACATTATTAGGCCAGCATTATTAATTGGCGGCGATTACCACTGAACAGGTTTGCCCGGTGTCAGGGTCCAAACTTCGATTCCGTCTTTCTGCAGTTTTTCCGCAAGGTGCTCGGGCGTGCCCGTCAAAACGGGGAAAGTGCCGTAGTGCATCGGGATCACCTTCTTCACCTTGGCGAACCGGGCAGCATGCGCGGCCTCGTGCGGACCCATCGTGAAATGGTCGCCGATGGGAAGAAATGCCAGCTCCGGCTTATGGGTGTGGGCAAGCAACTCAATATCGGAGAAGAGGGCAGTATCGCCGGCAAAATACGCGGAGCGGCCATCTTTCAAGGTGATCACGAAGCCGGCGGCTTCTCCCCCGTAAATTGTCTGATCCCCATCTTTAATGGAGTTGCTATGCAGAGCGTGAGTCATGGTCAGCTTCACGAAGCCGAGGTCGACGGTGCCTCCCTTGTTCATGCCGATCGTGTTCTTAGCTCCCTTGTTTTCGAGCCAGGCAGCAGTTTCGAAGATCGCCACGATCTTCGGTTGAAATTTCTTGGTGAGCGGCAATACGTCGTTGAAGTGGTCAATATGCGCGTGAGTAATCGCGATCGCATCGGCCTTTTCCAACTTGTGATCTTTCGGGTAGGAAGGATTTCCTTCGAGCCAGGGATCGAGTAAAAGGATTTCGCCGGATTCAAATTTCAATTCGAAAGCAGCGTGTCCAAGCCAGGTTATCTGTGTCATTCCGGTCCATTAGATGCGGTCTTCGGTTTAGGTGGTACATCCAGACCGTCGCCAATCTTAGCCAGGGGCGGAATCGATACCGGTAATTTCCCGCTGATCGCGATGCTGCCGAGAAGCGCGCGCGCGGCGGCCACTTCGGACGTGGCGGCCACACTGAAGGTGGCGGCATAGGCACCCACGTTGGGGAAATCGCGAAGCAGATAAGGACTTCCAAAGGAGATGAGAGCGACGGGCGCGGGGCCGGCCACAATCGTCTTCAGGAATCCGGCCAGGCCACCCTGCAGGTTGACATTACCGCGATTGGCGCCCACCGTGATGAAGGCAGCCACGTACACCTGTTTGCAGCGAGCGATGTCTGTGGCGAAGTTGTTCAGCAGAGAGTCGGGCATGCTCGCGTGGGTGACATACACGTTCATCGACACGTTGGCGGCGTGCAGTGCATTCACCAGCGTTTCACCGCGGCTGGAGAACTCGCTTTCGCTCATCACCACCAGGCACGCGCCCTCGGGCGAGGCTATCGGAAAAAGGTGTTTCTCATCTTTAACCAGCGTGAACGCTTTATCGGCCACATTCTGCGCGAGGATATCCAGTTTAGACTCGTCGAGATCGTCGGTGATGTGATCCAGATTGACGAAACGATTCCGAAACAGGCCGGTCCGCTGTTTCGCGGCTAATACCTTCTGCGCGCTGGCGTTGATGCGCTGCTGCGTGAGCCGTCCGCTCTTCACGGCTGCCAGCACGGCGCGGATGCACGTGTCGGGATCTTCCGGCATGAGCAAAACGTCAGCGCCGGCTTCGAGCGTCCGTACGGCAATCTCGCCTTGTGAGAACAGCGACGTGACACCTTTCATGTCTAGAGCATCGGTGATCACGAGGCCCTTAAATCCAAGTTCATTGCGCAGCAAATTAGTCAGAATATTAGAAGAGACCGTGGCGGGAATTTGCGCCGGTTCGAAAGCTGGGACGGCGAGATGCCCGGTCATGATCGAATCGACATTGTGCGCGATGGCAGCGCGAAACGGGACTAACTCGACAGATTCGAGGCGATCAAGGGGCTTGTCGACCCGGGCGAGCTGCATGTGGGTGTCTTCCGAAGTGTCGCCGTGGCCCGGAAAATGTTTCGCGCTGAGCAATACATAGCTACCCGGATCCGCATGGGCGCCGTCGATAAATGCGGCGACATCCTCGGCGACCGCTTGCGGGTCTTCACCAAATGAACGGGTATTGATAATCGGATTATCCGGGTTGTTGTTGACATCGGCGTCCGGAGCGAATGCCCACGTGACACCAAGCGCGCGGGCCTCATGAGCCGTGGCAGTGCCCAGCTGGCGGATCGCGCTGATATCGTGCGCCGCGCCAAATGCCATCAGATACGGAAAGCGCGCCGTTTGGGCCACTCGCATCGATGCGCCGCGTTCGAAATCGGAGCCAACCAATAAAGGTGTCCTGGCGAGACGCTGCATGTGATTGACAAAGGCGGCCATTTCGAACGGCTGCGCCGGAATCACATCTCCATGACGAATACGTCCGGCAACGATGAATCCACCCACGTGAGAATCTTTAATCCAGTGCGTGAAGCGCTGGTATTCGCGGCTCTCGCTGGGCGGGTAGTCGCCGTAGCCGCGCACAATGATGAGCTGGGCAATGCGATCGCGCAGCGAAAGCGAACGAAGCAATGGGGAAACGATCACTGCCTGGTTCGCATAACGACGAGGCGCTGACGCCGCGGCTTGCAGCGCGAGCGCCAGAAAAAGGACCGGCAAAAACCGGGAGCGAGCCATGCACCCCAATATAGAGGACCGAACCGAATGGTTATTTGGATTGGGCGCGCCGCAGCGGGGGGCCCGCCTGGGAAGAAGTTGGCTTGCGGGGCGCATTCAAGAAGCGCTTGGTGTAGCGAACAAGCGTTACGATCTCATTGGCGCTTTTCTGAATCACGGCGTCCGCTCCGGTGGACTCGGCCCGCAAACCCAAATTTTCCGCAAACCCGGTCAGCAAAATAATCGGTTTCGTGAATTGTGCCTCGCGTAATTTTCGAATTAATTCCAGACCATCCACCGGCGACATCCGGTAATCCGTGATGATTAAATCAAAGCTCTGCTTTTCAGTAAGCTTCAGTGCCTCCGAGCCGCAACGGGCTGGAACCACGATATAGCCCAACTCTTCTAAAACGGAACGCCGGGCCATGATTCCGTCGGCATTATCGTCTACGAGCAAGATGGTCGCCTGAGTGGAAGCGCGAGGAGGGAGAGCAGATCGCATTAAAGACTCAGCGACGGTAACAGACCACCAGCCAACCTGTCAACGCGTTGCTATCCGACTCAAAGCGCAAAAGATCTAGTGCTTGACAGAAGGAGGCTGGTTGGGAAAGGTCTTTGCCTACTCGATTTCACGCGGCGCTTTGTAGCCGGCCTTGGCCACAATCTGATACTTCATGGGCTTGCCCTTTTCATTCTTCAAGCGCAGCGGTTCATTCGTCTCGGGATTAATCAGTTCCACTTTGATGTGGCGGAATTTACCATCTTTGGCGACGTTAGTCGGGTGATAGGCAAAAGAATACTGGTCCCGTAATGCCCTTTCAATCTGGTTGAAGACTTGCGGGTATTCGCCTACGAAGCGTGGAAAAAAGCTCAGGCCGCCGCTTTCTTTGGAGAAGGTGCGCATTTCATTGTCGGCCTGCAGAAAATCCATGTTTTGAATCTGAGCGCCCATACCGCCCTGGCCTTCGAGCGCCATGCGGGCGATCTGCAGAATGCTGATGGTATAAATCGGTACGCCGGATTCCTGCAACGATTTGCGCGCCGTATCGAAAGTAATTTTGCTGAAGGTGTCGAGCCCAGTACCGATCAGAAGAATGGCTTTGCGGCCCTCAATGCCCGACATACGATCGGCCATGTCGGTCAATGCGTCGAACACGTTCGACTCGCTGAAGCCGGGAATGCGCAAACGGGACATTGCTTCTTCGGCTTTGCGCTTATCCGGAGAAAAGTCAGAAAGAATCGTCGAACGCAGATCGTATGCTACGACTGCCACATTATCGTCGGGTTTCAGCGTCTGCAGGAAGGTATAGGAAGCCTGTAACGTTTCGTACCATCCGTAACTCCAGAATTGCTGAAATCGCCCGCTGAACTCGATCAGCATGCAGATCGTCATGGGAGCCTCACTCTGGCCCGATTGGCTGATCTGCTGGGGAACGCCGTCTTCCAGAATGCGGAAGTAGTTGGGGGCGAGACGTGGAATGAAGTGATTCTTGTCGTCGAGCACCGAAACGTCGACGTTTACCGTCGTGGCGTTCGAGCGGAAGGTCGGCGTATCGGCGGGAGCTTCTTTCGATTTCTTATATTCGGAGGGGATGGGCGGCTTGTCGGGCGCATCCGTATCGGTCGCCGGCTTCTTCGGTTTTGCCACCGAATCGTTGTTCTGGGTTTGCGGACCATCCTGGGCAGGCGCGAATAGGGGAAGGCTCAACAGGCCGACGCAAACAAAAAGTCCACTCAGAAACTCGCGCGCACAACGGACTCGCGATCCGCGCCTAAGTCCGCTGAAGTTCCTCTTTTGTCTGGTGGCGCGGGATCGCGGCCTGTGCTTGCTTTTCATGAATAACTGCCTTTGTGGAACAGACGAACACCGGCCGGGTTTAGTGTACCCGGGGTTTGAAAAGTATGAGATCAATGTACCCATGGACCACGCCGCGAGTCTTTCCTCCGAAGATAAACTTCAAATTTCTTCTTGGCGCGGCGCAGCTTCCAGGTTTTGTAGCCGGACACGAGCGGGTTGCGCACCCGGGTTTGCAGGGATTGGCCGCGTAGCAGGAGATAGCCGCCGACCAGGCCACCCAGGCTGGCAAATACCGAAACCGCGCCAGCGCCCCCCGAAATGGCCATATAAGACTGCAGAAAAATCACGCCCCCGATAATCATCACGAAGTATTTGGTTTTAATCGGGATGAGGAAGCCAAAGAGAATGGTCTGGTCGGGAAATAGCACACCGAAGGCGACCAGCAAACCATAAATCGGGCCGGACGAGCCGACGGTAGGAAAATGGGTGCCTCCAAAAAGGTAGGCAGCGATAATGACCGTCAGCGCCGCGATCACACTGCACGCAAAATAGAACGTGACAAAACGGCGGGTGCCCCACGTTCTCTCCAGCTCCGCTCCAAACATCCAGAGCGCCAGCATATTCCAGAGCACGTTAGTGATTCCCGCGTGCAGAAATACGTATGTCGCGATTTCCCAAATGGCAAAGTTTTGAACGACTTCAGAGGGTACTAAGGCGAGCGCGTGGAAGAGCCAGGAACCGGCCCGGCTGGAACCAAGTATGAATTCCAGTACCGAGATGGCGCACGTGGCAATGAGTAGCCATCTCACCCCCGGTGGGAAACGGTTCGAAGGGGCATACCGATTCACGTAGGAACGCGAACTGAAAGACATCGGGCGGCGGACTTCCTCAAATCGAGAATAACAAAGGAGAGCCGGGTCCAGAACCCGCCCGGGCCCAATACCAAAAGATCCTTACCGGTGCTGGCGAGTACGCCGCCGCAGGATACTAGCCGCTAAGTTCACACTTACCGCAATGGCTAACCAAATTAACCAGTTCGATAGCGGACCGGCATTAAACAGGAAACTATCGGTCCAGCCGAGATTGGCCGCAAGCGCCCAGGCCGCCAAAGCATAACCAGACAAAACGGCTGGTCCCATCAGAGCGGCAACGAGCGCCCCAAACTCCTGAGCAGTGTCGGTGGCCCAGGTGCCTGCGCGGCTTAACACCGTACCGGTAGAGTGCAGAAGCTCCGCTGCCACCTTGGGAGATTCTGTTGTAATCGCAACTGCGGTCGTTCTAGTCTCGGGCATGTTTCCCAACCTACGCTCCTTTCGATGCACTTAGCTGGCCGAAAGTTCCCTTTGCCGGAACCAGCACAATCCATTCGAGGTACAACTCTGGAAGTGGCGATCCACTCCAAAAATCTATACGTAATTTTGAGGATTAGTGTGAATTTAGGAAACTGCTCTCATAGCCCGTTCTGAATTCACGGGGGATTCACAATCAGCCGGCAGTTCGATCCGGTTGCCGGTCTTGACGCCCCGAGAGCAGCGCTCAAGCAACCACGCCGATGCACTCAAAGCAGCGGAACCGGCCAGCCAGAATTGCCAGCGAGCGAACAAACCGTCCGGCATAAGAGACACTCTGGTCCAGCGGAGTTCAACAGCCACCGTCCAAAGTGTAATGGTGAAAGCCAAAACAGCCGAAGGAGCTAGCAAGGACGCTAGAACAATCGCGAGGACGTCAAATCCGGGGAAAGGGGGCGGCGACGGTTTATGCCAGTAGATTCGAACAAGCATAGAGCAAGCACAGGCCGCGACTCCGCGCCACCAGACGAAAGAGGAACTTCGGCGGACTTGGGCCGAGCGCACAGCCGGTTTCGGGCGTCGTGCGCGATTTCGCGAGAGGGCGAGTCCGTCGTGCTGCGAAGTTCCTCAGTAGCCAGGGCGTGCGTAGCAGTGGGTGCAATACGGATTATAGTACTGCGTTCAACGGGCAGTACTGCGGATGCCAGGTTAAATATACTTTTTGCGGAGAAGGGCTAGCATTACTGGAAGAAAGACAAAATGAAACAGATCAAAACAGCCATTGTGGGAACGGGATTCATGGGTAAGGTGCATGCCGAGAATGTGCGCCGATTAGGAAATGTGGAGATCGCGGCCGTGGTCGGCAGCCGGCCGGAAACCGCGCAGAAGTTTGCCGACAGCATGGGCATTCCATTCGCGACCAGCAAACTCGACGAGGTTTTGCAAAACAAGGACATTCAAGCGGTCCATATCTGCACGCCAAACGTGGATCACTACCCGATGTCGCTAGCGGCCATCGAAGCGGGTAAAGCTGTGCTTTGTGAGAAGCCGATGACCTTGGACGTGGACCAGGCGCAAAGACTCGTTGCCGCGGCGAAACAGAAGAACGCCATCAATTGCGTGCAGCACAATCTGCGCTACTATCCGGTGCTCCAGCAGGTGCGGCAGATGATCCGGCGAGGTGATTTAGGCGACATCTTGATCGTTCAAGGCACGTACTCGCAGGATTGGCTGCTCTACGACACCGATTGGAACTGGCGTCTCGACGCGAAGTCGAATGGCAAATTGCGCGTCATGGGCGACATCGGGTCGCACTGGATGGATATGATCCAGCATCTGACCGGGCTCTCGATTACCTCAGTGTGTGCCGATTTGTCGATTTTTCATAAGACACGCAAGCGGCCCAAGGGATCTGTCGAGACGTTTTCCGGTAAAAAAGGATCGTCAGGCGCGGTGGACGAGTTCGCGATCGACACCGAAGATTTCGGCATGGTTATGCTGCACCTCGGCGACAAGGCGAGAGGCGCTTTCACGGTGAGCCAGATGTCGGCTGGCCGGAAAAACAAATTCGCTTTCGAAATTTTCGGGACCAAAGCGGGAGTGGCCTGGGACCAGGAGCAGCCGGACACTCTTTGGATCGGGCACCGGAACGAACCCAACCAGGTCATTATCAAAGACGCCTCGCTCTTTTATCCGGAGGCCGCCAAGTTTGCCGATTTACCCGGGGGTCACAGCGAGGGATATGACGATTCGCACAAACAGGTGTTCAAGAACTTCTACGCCAAGATCGCTGATCCGTCGATTCCCATCGACTTTCCAACCTTTGAAGATGGCCTGCACGGGATGATTCTACTGGCCAAGGTAGCGGAGAGTTCCGAGAAACAAGCCTGGGTGAAAATATAGCCTGTCGCATCGGTCCCCGGCCAGTTCCCGGACTGCGCAGGCCAAGCCTTCTCCGGGTGGAGGAAGCTATAACAATAGCCGGAACCCCAGACAGCGGGCGGATAGGATGGTCGTTCTCGTCGCTTCGCCTCGCTTGGGGTAGGTTAACCCGTGGAATGCATCATGAGCACACGCAGACTTCAGCTAAACGATTAATCCTTTTTTCTGGCGGTGAGGGTGAGATTCGAACTCACGGAACCCTTGCAGGTTCAACGGTTTTCGAGACCGCCGCATTCGACCACTCTGCCACCTCACCGATCAAACATCAGCGAACGCGCGTGTACTTGCCCGCCAACTTTCTTTAAAGATAGCAGGCGTTCCGGCCGTTTTACCAGCCCAGCACGTAGGCAAAGAGCAACGGGGCGACGATCGAGGCGTCCGATTCAATCACGAATTTGGGCGTATCGATGCTGAGCTTTTCCCAAGTGATTTTTTCGTTGGGGATGGCGCCGGAGTACGAGCCATAGCTGGTAGTCGAGTCGCTGATCTGGCAAAAATAGCCCCAGAGCGGAGTGTCTTCTCGTTCGAGATCCTGGCGCAGCATCGGGACCACGCAAATCGGGAAGTCGCCCGCAATACCGCCCGCAATCTGGAAGAACCCGATGGATGAATTCTTCGCGGTCTGCGTATACCATTCGGCGAGCGACATCATGTATTCAATGCCGGTACGTACCGTATGCACGTTGTTGATGTCCTTTGCGATGCAGTGTCCGGCATACATGTTGCCCAGGGTAGAATCTTCCCAGCCGGGAACGAAGATCGGCAGATTGCGTTCCATAGCGGCGTAGAGCCAGCTGTCTTTTGCGTCGATTTGAAAAGTCTTTTTCAGATCGGCGGACTGCAGAATGCGGTAGAAAAATTCATGGGGAAAATAGTGCTCGCACTTTTGGTCGGCGGCGGTCCACTCTTTGAGAATTACGCCTTCGATGCGGCGCATAGCTTCTTCTTCGGGAATGCAGGTGTCGGTGACCCGGTTCATGTGACGTTCCAGCAGTGCCTGTTCGTCTTCCGGCTTCAAATCACGCCAGTTGGGTACGCGCTCGTAGAAGTCGTGAGCAACCAGATTGAAGACATCCTCTTCGAGGTTCGCTCCAGTGCAACAGATAGCGTGAATTTTGTCCTGGCGAATCATCTCGGCGAGCGAGACACCCAGCTCAGCAGTACTCATAGCGCCGGCGAGCGTAACGAACATCTTGCCGCTGTTCTGCAGATGACTTACGTAGCCCTCGGCCGCATCGACCAGAGTGGCTGCATTGAAATGCCGGTAGTGATGCTTGATGAAGCTTGAGATTGGCCCTTGATTCATGATCCTTTCCACGGTAGCGTTACGCGATTCGATGCTGCAACTTTTGCGACGCGAAGAGCGAGACCACTGTTTCAATCGAGTTGCATCGGTACGTACATCAGGTGACCGTCACGTTCGAGCAGCAGCACCGCGGCGTCGCCGGTTTTCATGTTGGCGAGATTTTGCTTCAGCTGGTCCACGCTGTTTACCACTTCGCGGTTGACGGAATAGATCACGTCGCCAACAGCCAGAGGAGGACCCGAATAAGGTGCGCCGGATTTCCGGGCAGCCACTACGACTCCGGCCGGCCGTCTGAGTTCGGGCATCAGGTCGTGCACGGTCTTGGTGATGTCGATTCCAATAATGCCCAGCTGCGGCACCACATTCTTCACGGGATCGACGGTGTCGGCGAGCGCATCGAGTTCGCCGCCGGATTGCTCCTCGGTAATAACGGGCAGATCCACGTGACCGGCGCCACGCTGCACCGTCAGTGTGACTTTGGTTCCGGGAGTGACTTGAAAGAGACGCGCGCCGAGTTGATGGAGGCCCGAAATTGCGCGGCCGTTCATAGCCGTGACAATATCGTCAATCTGCAAGCCACCGTGCGCCGAAGGGCCGTCGGGTTCGACATCGGAAATGATCACGCCATGATCGGTTTCGAGCTTCAGCCCTTGCGCCATGTCCGGCGTAATGGTCTGTCCGACTATGCCAAGCTGGGCGCGATGTATGTGTCCATGTGCCTTCAGCTGTTCATAGACGGAGCGAGCGATGTTCACCGGAATGGCTAAGCCAATGCCTTCACTCCCACCCGATTGGGTGAGGATGAGAGTGTTGATGCCAACTACCAGGCCATCGGTGTCGACGAGCGGGCCGCCGCTATTGCCCGGATTTATCGGCGCGTCGGTCTGAATATAAACGAGAGGATCGCCGGGCTTGATCTGTCGGGAGGTCGCACTGACGACGCCCATCGTGACGGAATTGTCGAGGCCAAGCGGATTGCCGAGCGCCAGCACGATCTGGCCCTGTTTCAATTTGTCGGAGTCGCCAAAAGTGAGATAAGGCAAATTCTGGCGATCGATCTTAACTACCGCCAGATCAGTATCATGATCGGTACCAATGATGGTTCCGGTGAGGGCCCGACTAACCGGCCGGCCGCTCGATTCGCGCTCTTCCACAGTCATGCGCGAATTCAGCTGCACTTTTACCGTGTGCGCGCCCTTCACGACATGCGCATTCGTCAAGATATAACCATCCTGGCTCAAGATGATGCCGGAGCCGCTGCTATCTTCGGCTGTGAGTAATTCGCCGTTGTTGCTGTTGTTGTCCGGCACAAAACTGCGGACGAAAATCTGCACTACGGCACGCCCGGAGCGCTGGGAAACTTCTTCGAAAGAAGAACTCAGCTGCTTGAGAACATCCATTTTCTCCGGATTCGGGGTGGCCGGCGGTTTAGTAACCTCCGGTGGCGCAGTCGAACTGGCTTGGCCGTAAAGTACACTCGCGCAAAAACTACTAACCAGCGCACATTTGGTCAGGCTTGGCCTGGCTCGCATCGAAAGCATCGTGTTCCTTTGACGCAAACCAACTATATTCCCATTCGAGAGAATTGTTAACCTCAAGCAAAGTCCGATTTGCAAGTCAGAATTCGCATTTCCAAACGAACTCGCGCGCCGGCGGCGGTACCGGCGAGCTCTTTTGCGGGGGACTACGCAACGATTCCCGACACCCTGGTAGCCGGGGCCGCTGCTCCACTGCCGGCAAGAGCGATGGGCTCGTCGTCCCGGGTAGCTTTAGGCATCCTGCTGAGCCGCATCACCGGGCTGATCCGCGAGCGGGTGATTGCGCACTACTTCGGCAATTCATCCGTAGTGGGAGTGTTCAAAGCGGCGTTCCGGATCCCTAACCTGTTGAGCAATCTATTCGGGGAAGGGGTTCTTTCGGCGGCTTTCGTCACCGTTTATGCCAAGCTGCGGGCGGAAGAGGAGACCGAACAAGCGCAGGATTTAGCAGCCGCGGTCTTCGGCATCCTGGCGTGCGTCGCTTCCGTGGGAGTGCTAATCGGAGTGCTCGCAACGCCTTTGTTGATCGACCTGATTGCCCCGGGATTCCATGGCGCTGATCGGGAGCTGACGATTCGTCTGGTGCGCATTCTTTTCCCGGCCGCGGGTGTGACCGTGATGGGTGCCTGGTGTTTGGGCGTGCTCAACAGCCATCGCCGATTCCTCCTTTCCTACGCCGCACCGATGGCTATGAACGCTACGATGATCGGCGCACTGCTGCTGTTTGCGAGATATCTGCCTCAACAGCAATCGATAGTAGTGCTTGCCTGGGCGTGCGTGGTAGGCAGTGTTCTGACCTTCCTGGTGCAATTGCCGGCGGTGCTGCGCTACCTGCCTTCCTTCCGGCCCATGCTGGATTTGGGATCGGAGCATGTACGGACCGTGGTGCGCAATTTCGGTCCGGTATTTGTGAGCCGTGGCGTAATCCAGATCAGCGCCTATGTCGATCAGATCATCGCGAGCTATCTGGGACCGGTCGCGATATCGGCGTTGAGTTATGGGCAATTCATCGCGTTTCTACCGGTGAGTTTATTCAGCATGTCGGTTTCGGCGGCCGAGTTGCCGGAGTTATCGAGCGTGGTTGGCGATCGTGAGCAGGTTGCCGCCACGCTGCGCACGCGACTCGCTAACGGACTTCGCCGGATCGCTTTTTTTATCATTCCGTGCGCGGTTGCGTTTCTGGTGATTGGCGACATTCTGGTAGCAGCGCTTTACCAGGGCGGACATTTCTATTATTCGGACGCGGTGTACGTGTGGTCGGTGCTGGCAGGATCGGCGGTGGGCTTGCTGGCGACCTCTCTCGGACGGCTATACTCGTCGGTGTTTTATGCGATACAGGATCCGAGGACGCCGCTGCGCTTCGCTCTGGTGCGGGTAACGTTCACCACCGTGCTTGGCCTGGTGTTTGCCTTTCAGGTGCCACGCTGGCTGGGCATCGATCCCAAATGGGGTGTGGCGGGGCTCACCGCGTCCGCCGGGATTGCCGGTTGGATTGAATTTGCGTTGCTGCGGCGGTCGCTGTCACGAACCATTGGGACGACTGGTCTGCCAGTCTCATTTACAGCCAAGTTATGGGCGCTTTCCTTCTTGGCGGCGTTCCCGGGATACGAATTGAAGATCCTTTTGGGCGTGCGGCACCCGTTGCCGTTAGCGATCGTGGTGATCGGCCTCTATTGCGTCATTTACTTTGGCGGCACGCTGCTGCTTGGCATTCCCGAAGCGCGTTCGACTTCCCGCTCGATCTTACGGCAGCTGGGTTTTGGGAAGTGAGACTCTGGAGAAGCAATGGACATCGCCCTGATCGCTTTCGGTCTCATCTTCGTGATTCTGGTGCTGGTGTTCGTGATCAACCCGCCTGAAGCCTGGGTCAAGCGCGTGTTTCATGGCCAGAGTAAGAAAAAGTAAGTGCTGCCTTCAGGAACTATGTCCGGCTTGAATGAGTTGCTCGGCTTGGCGGAGCGCCTCAGCAGTGATGTGTTCGCCGGAAAGCATGCGGCCCACCTCGCGCGCCCGCTCGTCGGCGCTGAGTTCGTCAATCTGCGTGACAATGCGGCCCTTCTTCTCGCGCTTCGAGACAGCATAGTGGTGATCGGCGAATCCGGCGATCTGCGCGAGATGGGTCACGCAGATTACCTGATTAGCCCGCGACAGGCTCTTGAGGCGTTTTCCGACGGCGGCAGCGGCTGCTCCGCCGACGCCGGCATCGACTTCGTCGAACACTAGCGTTGGGACACTCTCCTGTCGCTCGCCGCTGCCCATGGCGGTTTTCAATGCCAGCGCAATGCGTGACAGTTCGCCGCCCGAGGCGATTTTTTCGAGCGGCTTCAGTTCTTCCCCGCGATTCGGCGAAACGAGAATCGCAATCTCGTCGATGCCGCTGGCGCTCCATTCGCCTTGTTTCACAACGATGCGGAATTGCGTACCGCTCATCATCAAACTCTTGAGTTCGCCTTCCGCGGCTTTACTCAGCCGAGCGGCGGCAGCCTGGCGCACTTCACTTAGCCTGTTGGCCGCTTGCGAATAATCGTCTGCCAGCTGGTTGCGTTTGGCTTCGAGCGCAGCCCGGTATTCGGCCGCGTTTTCTACTTCGTTGATACTTTGCACGACATCCGAGTGGAAGCTCAAAACTTCCTCGATGGTGCGGCCGTACTTGCGTTTCAAACGGTCGAGCGCGGCCAGGCGAGTCTCCACGTCTTCCAGCCTTTGCGGATCGCCTTCGAGCTTGCCGAGGTAATCGCGCAAGCTGTAGGCGGCCTCATCCAGCAGCACGGCAGCCTGCTTGAGGGTGCCTGCGGTTTCGGATAGACTCTCGTCGATACGAGTGAGTTCGTCCATCCGTTTCAGAGTCTGGCGCACTTGCGTGCTGGCGCTTGCCGGCGAATCGTAGAGCGCGTCGAACGCGGTTGATGCGTTCTCCTGCAGCTTGGTCACGTTCTGCAAAACTTTGCGCTCCGTTTCGAGTTCTGTGTCTTCGCCGGGGCGAGGCTGCAGCTCTTCAATCTCTTTGCGCTGAAAACTCCAGAGATCGAGCAGGCGCAGCTTCTCCTGCTCGTTACGATCGAGCTCGTTCAATTTTTCGCCGGCGGCGCGCCAGTCTGAAAACAGGCCGGCGACGTTTGCGCGCAGAATGGCGGCTTGCGCGTAGTCGTCGAGCAGGTTGCGCTGCGCGGCTGCGGCGAACAGGTTTTGCTGCTCATTTTGGCCATGAATGTCGCCTAAGGCCGGAGCTAATTGGCGCAGGAATGAGGTGGTGACCGGGCGGTTGCCGACGAAGGCGCGCGACTTGCCATTCGCGGTTACTTCCCGCTCGACGATGAGTTCGTCGTCCGCGCTGCCTTCGATGCCAGATTCGGTCAGCAAGCGGGTGAGTTCGGAGTTCGTTGAGACTGCGAAGATGCCGGAGACGCGGGCCTTGGTTTCGCCGCTGCGAATCATTTCGGCAGAGGCGCGTGCGCCCAGAAGAAGGCTCAACGAATCGACCACAATCGATTTGCCGCTGCCGGTTTCGCCGGAAAGCACGTTAAGTCCTTCGCCAAATCGGATACGAGCTTGTTCGACGACAGCGTAGTTCTCGACAATCAGCTCGAGCAGCATGGGATCGAACTATCAGGGTCGCACGGTCGTTTGACTGCCAGGGTGGCAGGCGAATTTGCCTCGACGTGCGAGCAGGGAACTGCCGGTAGAAAAACCTGGTCACGCGACGATCTTCATGATCGCTAACTCGTCGTCCTAGTACGTTGATGCCAAGGGGGCAAGGGGGCACTCCCTCTACAACGCCGAGGTGGACCACGGAATCGTTTACTTTGCAGAGGGTCTGGTTCTACGACGAATCCTGGTTTGAACGATTCGCACTCCGGCTATTTCAAGGCAATCAGCCCAGCGCTGGTGTAGCCATTCACAGCCAGAAGCGCGACTTTCTTGGATGGAGATGTCGACCATTTTCTTGCCAACACCCAGTCATCATCGAAGAGATGGTGACTGAAGGCTTCAGCATGAAGCTCATTTATGGCGGCGTTAATAAAACCACCCCGCCACGAGTACCAGACCTCTAAGTAAACTAGCGCCATGATCTCAGTCTTGTCCTTCGCAAATAAAGCTGACGGCGACCATACTATGGTTCTCGACTCATGCTCGCTCGCCTCGGTTTGCCTCCCTCCCTAGCTAGCTTGGGGCTTTGTCGGTTTATTGCTTTTTATGATCGGCGACGGCGTCAAGTCTGGCTATCTGTCGCCGCACTTGATTTCGTCATCGAGACACCCGCGCGGACTGGGTTCAGCGATGGGATGGTTCTGGTTCGCATTTACCGTTATCCTTGGCGGCGCGTGCCCGCGCCCTGTGCGCTCCCTACTTGACGGCTTGCTCGATCTTCTGCCAGTCGGAATCGTCCAGTTTCAGTTTGCCTGCGCCCATATTGTCTTCCAGATGCGCTACGGAGGAAGTACCTGGGATGGGGATCATCACGGGCGATCGATGAAGGAGCCATGCTATGGAAAGCTGAGTCACGGTTGCGCCGTGCTGCTTGGCGAACTGGTCGAGTGCGCCGCCCGGAGCAGCCAGCTTGCCGGAAGCAACCGGAGCCCAGGGGATGAACGCCAGGTTATTCTTCTCGCAATAGGCGAGAGTATCTTCGTGGGCGCGATCGCTGATATTGTAGCGGTTTTGAACGCTGACGATGGTGGCCGTTTTTCGTGCCTGGTCGATTTCAGCGGGCTTCACTTCGGAGAGGCCGATATGGCGTATTTTGCCTTCCTTCTGCAACTTGGCCAGTTCGCCGACCGACTCTTCCACCGGCACCTTGGCATCGATGCGATGTAGCTGGAAGAGGTCGATGCGTTCCAGGCGCAGGCGACGGAGACTCATCTCGACTTGCTGGCGCAGATATTCGGGGCGCGCAACGGGCAACCATTTGTTGGGGCCCTGGCGCGTTAAACCGGCTTTGGTGGCGATAACGAGTCCTTTGCGATACGGCGCGAGCGTTTCGCCGATGAAGCGTTCGCTGACTTCGGGACCGTAGGAATCGGCGGTGTCGATGAAGTCGACGCCTAACTCAACGGCACGCTTGAGGACACGGCGGACTTCGTCCGGATTTTTGGGCTCACCCCAGATCCCTTCGCCGGTAAGACGCATAGCGCCAAAGCCCAAACGATGAACCGTGAGATCGCCGCCGAGAGAGAAAGTAGTAGTGACTTGTTCGGCTGTTGTGCTCATGGCTTAGGAGATGAGATCCGGGAGCGGCAAGTTGCCCAGATAGTTGTTCGTGAGCGCCACACTGGGGATTTTAGTTCGGGTTAAGCACAGGAGGCGGGATGGAGAGGTCGAAGGGTAGCGGAGCGGCGGGGACGCCTAAGGGTGGATCGAGCAGCGGTGGATCGAGAGGCGAGGCGTTGGTGGCCGAGAGCGGGACGGTGGAAGCGGTGGTGCCGTCATGACGGGGTCCGAGGCCCAGACCGGTGAGGCTCAAGGCGTTAATCTTGCCGTCCGGCTCCATCTTCTGATCGGTTTGAAAACGCTTCAGAGCGTCGGCGGAATCGTCGCCCCAGACGCCGTTCGCCTGGCCTTTAAAGTAACCGCGATCGGTCAGGGCTTGCTGAATCTGCTGGTAGCGCTCGGGATCGGGATGGAGTTGATAAGTAGGAGCAGGGGCCACGTGAGCGAGACGTTTTCTGCCTCGGGACTTGACAGTGTACGCACTGGTCCGGGTGCGTCGAACGGCGACCAGGTGCGCGGGCGCTGTCTTCTTCGACGCGGTTTGCGGAGGAACCGTTTTGTGTTTGACCGGCGGCAAAACGAAAGCACTGGCAACTACCGCAACTGCGAAAAATAAAGCCATTCTGGCTGAAACAACCCGATCATAACATCTTTTCGCATTGTGGAAAAAGCTGTGAAAACCTGTGCATTTCTGTGGGTGCGATTTAATCTTCCAGCAGTCGCAGAGACAGGCATTTAGCTGCGCCGCCGGCCTTCATGAATTCGTGCAGATCGGTTCTCGTGACGTCGAAACCGCGTTCGGAGAGCCAACTGGTGGTATACCCGCTCGCCTGATTGAGGATGATTTTCGACCCGATGTTGACAGCATTGCAGGCAAACTCGACGGCGTCGCTGTCGGGCATTGGAAGACGCTGGGAAGAAGGGACATGGGCTTCAATGGCGGCAATACCGGCTTTATCGAAAGCGCCCGGATAGTACAGGAGGAAGCCGTCCTGCAAGGGGCAGAAGCAGGTGTCCAGATGATAGAAGCGCGGATCGCAGAGTCGCAGAGGCTGCACTTCGATCTGAGTCACCGCCTCGAGGTGAGGCTGGGCATGAATATCGGAACGAAAGCCATGTCCCATCCACAGGAGCGGTTGGGCGCGATCGAGCAAAGCATCGCCGGCGCCTTCGAAGAAGACGTCAGGCGGGAGCCGCGAAACGGTGAAGCCATTCTCGGTGAACCAGCGGGCGTTAAATTCGGCTTCGGGCTGCCGCTCGGGACAACGGAAGTTGCTCAAAATCGCACGGCCGCGATGGATAAGCGCGGCGTTGGCCGTAAAGACGAGGTCGGGGAGACCGGGCACAGCCGCGAGCAGATCGACCGCGGCGTGTTTCGCGATGAAAGCGTGGAGTGCGCTCCACTGTTGATAGGCGGTGCCGCGATCCGTGGCATGGACCTGTCCCTGCATCCAGGGATTGATCACGTACTCGACACCGAAATGAGACGGCGGACACATTAAAAAGCGCATGTAGAAAGAAGAAGGCTAAAGTGTAGCGGATAGCACGTTACGCGGTTATGTCATACTCGAATTTCAGGGGATTGCCCGCGCGGCCGAGCGAGCGTTGAGTGGCGAACCTGGCAGTCTGACGCTAACCCGCGGGTGAAAACAACTGGTAGCGAGAGTTTAGGGGCCCACTCAAAGGCGGAGTGGGCTTTTTCATTGTAAGCGAGGTGTGACGAACACAACATGATCATTTCGATTCGGCTTCATGCGAGCAAGGCGGAAGTGCAGGCAGTTTGCGAGCGCATCCAGGAGTTTGGGTACAAAGTTCATTCGATCGAGGGCGAAGAGCGCGTGGTGATCGGAGCGGTAGGCGTGGGCGATGTAACGGCTTGTCTGGAATCGCTCGAAGCGATGCCGCAGGTGGAAAAGGCGGTGCGCATTTCTGCGCCGTACAAGTTCGTCAGTAAAGAATTTCGCCCGACGCGCTCGGCGATTGAAGCCAACGGCGTAGAGATCGGGGGCGACGATTTCGTGGTGATGGCCGGCCCGTGTTCGGTCGAGAGTGAGAAGCAGATCCTCGAAACAGCGCACTTTGTGGCGAAACACGGGGCCACATTTTTGCGGGGAGGAGCGTTCAAACCGCGTACCTCGCCCTATGATTTCCAGGGAATGGAGCGCGACGGCCTCAAGCTCCTGCGCAAGGCCAAGGAGGAGACCGGGCTCGGCATTATTACGGAAGTGATGAGCGATCGCGATGTCGAGATGGTGGCTGAATATGCGGACATTCTGCAGATTGGGGCGCGCAACATGCAGAACTTTGCACTGCTGAAGGAACTGGGTAAGACCGGCCGGCCGGTGATGCTGAAGCGTGGTTTGTCGTCGACGATCAAAGAACTGCTGATGTCGGCCGAGTACGTAGTGGCGCATGGCAATGCCAACGTGATTCTGTGTGAGCGCGGCATTCGAACGTTTGAGACAGCCACGCGAAACACCTGCGATATTACGTCGGTGCCGGTGCTGCACGAGCTTTCGCATTTACCGGTGATGTTGGACCCGAGTCATGCGACGGGTAAACGGAGCCTGGTACCGGCGCTTTCGCGGGCGGCGGTGGCGATTGGCGCGGACGGACTGATTGTGGAAGTGCATCCGCATCCGGAAAAGGCCATCAGCGATGGAGCGCAGTCCTTGACGCTCGATCAGTTTGCCGCGACGATGGCGGAACTTAAACCGTACATCGCACTTTGGAAGCAGACGCGGGTGCCGGAGATGGCGACTGCGTAACATGGGCCGACATTTTGCCGCGGGGATTTAGGCGCTGGCTGGCTTTGGGACTCGCGCTGCTGGCGGCCGGCGCGATCTATTTTGGAGTGGAGCGCTATCGTTACCGGTTTTTGCAGACGAACCATGATCTGCTGCGTTTCCTCCCGCAGACGGATGCGACGATTTTCTTTGCAGATGTCGCGGCATTGCGGCAGGGCGGGTTTCTGCAACTGCTCGAAGGCGCGCAAGCCAAAGTAGAGAGCGACTACCGCGGGTTCGTGCGCGAAACGGGATTCGACTACACGCGCGACATCGATGCGGTGGCGGGGGCTTCGGAGAAACAGGAGTTGCGTTTCGTGCTGCGCGGCCGGTTCGACTGGACGCGGCTGCGGGAATACGCTAAGCGACACAGTGGGAACTGTGAAGGAGATGTCTGCCAGGCGCCGACAAGCGTTCCGCTCCGGCAGGCAAGTTTCCGCAGTATTCAGCCCGATGTAATGGCGCTCGAGATCGGCGGTTTGGGCACGACGGCACGGGCGCTACAGCGGGGACCGGAACCAGCTCTTACGCCCGCCAATGCGCCAGTGTGGGTGCGGCCGTCGCATGCGCTACTGATGAACCCCAGTGACTTGCCGGTCGCGCTGCGCATCTTCGCGATCTCACTCGAATCGGCCGACTCGGTGCTGTTGTCTCTTAAAAGCGCGGCGGCGGAGAATGAGGCCTTCACGATTGAGGTGGACGCGGCGTTTCCCAATCAGCCGGCGGCCGATACGGCGCGGACGCAGCTCGATATCAACACCAAGATGCTGAAGCTGGGACTCGCACGCGAGCACAAGCAGCCTGACCCATCCGATTTTACCGAACTGCTGACCTCCGGCAGCTTCGAAGCGACGCACCAGCACCTGATCGGCAGCTGGCCGGTGCGCAGGGAATTGCTCAAAGCGCTCGAATAGCGGAAGAAAGCCCGACTGCGCTAAAACCACCACCAAGCGGTCGACGGTGGCCACGCGCTGCTACGTCTTCTCGAATTTTCAACACTTTGCGATTGGCAAGCGATTTGCAAGTATCGAAGTGAAAGAAATTTCGGGGAGAAGAAACACATCATGAAATCCAAACTTTTAGCTATGTTTTTGTTGGCCGGCAGCAGCCTGTTTGCGGGAGTGCGCTTCGGTTTTGGCGTAGGCTTTGGAGGCGGCTATTATGCACCGCCCGCACCGATCGTGACGTACGCCGCGCCCCCACCCCCGGTGGTGAGCTATGCTCCGCCGGCGTACTATGCGAACCCGGGCTATTCGTGGGTAGGCGGCTATTGGTATCCAAGCGGACCGCGTTACGCGTGGCATGCCGGCTACTGGGCTCATCCGCCGTATGCCGGAGCGCGCTGGTATGGACCGCGTTATTACGGGCATCGCTATTATCCGGGATATTGGCGGCGGTAACGTTGTTTACAGAATTGTTTGGCTTAGCGTGAGCGACGGGAGTAGCAGGATCCAAATGAGGAATCCCGTCGCTTGTTAGACAGGCGCTCAGGCTGATTGCAGAGTGAGCGACGCCGGTTGCCGCCCATCTGTATCGCAAATGTCAAACCCCCTGGCAAGATCAGCGGCCACCAAAGGTTTGCCCGTTCTATGCAGCTGGTTTCGCTCCCTCGCCAAGGCCGCGATTACTCGTCCAGAGAACTCCGGGCTCTCGCTGTTGGTGATATCTAAGAACCCACTGCGCGCCGCTTGCATTACTGCTTCGGTTCTGACCAATCCGGGGTAGAGCGAAATCACCGTAACGTTGTGCGATCGGAGTTCAACAGCCATGTCGGAGGTCATCTTGTCTGTGGCGGCCTTTGAGATCCCGTATATTACGTTTCCAATGTATTTCTGTGCTGCCCAATAGCTGATGTTTACAATTAAGCCTCTGCGCTGGGGAACCATGACGCTGGCGGCCATCGAGCTACAGGTAAATGCTGCATGGACACCGGCATCCATCATGCTTGTCCAGCGATGCATCGGTTGTTGCCAAAACGGAAGAGGCCACGTGAAATTTCCGTTTTCCAGCATGCGCTCATAACCTCCCCAAGCCGAGTTGACTAGAACGTCCAAGCGGCCCGTTTCTTCTTGGAGCTTCGCAAAGGCGCAAGCCGTCTGCTCATCGTTCGTATGGTCACAGGCGATTCGGATAATCGCCTCGGGAAGGTCGGCAGCCCCGATGGTGCGGCTTGTGGCAAACACTTTGAATCCGCTGTCGGCGAGGCTGATCGCAATCCCGCGGCCAAGCCCTCGACTAGCTCCGGTTACGAGTGCCGTTTCCATTTTTGAGCTCCTGGGGACAGTCCAATGATGGCGAATACAAGGGAAATTTGTCAAACAGCTGAGAATGTTCTCATAGCTGAGATTCTAGTACGTTAGGGCCAGGAGTGACCGGTGATGATCCGGCGTTCCGATCCTTTACGCTGAAACAAGGGGAACAAGTTAACCTATGACCCTGACGATTGAACTGTCTGATGATTTGGAAGCAGCATTGAAGGCCCAAGCACAGGCTAAAGGCGTCTCAGCTGCCGGTTATGCGCGCCGTGTTTTAGAGCGAGCCCTGCAAAACAAAAATAGCCAGTCACCGAAGCCTAAGAAGTCAGCTTATGGAATCCTGGCCCAATACGGTCCAGGTCCACCTAAAGAAGAAATCGAAGAAAACCGTAGGGAGATGTTCCGCGGTTTCGGCGAGGACATTGCTTGATCGCGGGCGTTGCCGATACGCATACTGCGCTTTGGTATCTCCTCAAAAATCCACGATTATCTAATTCGGCGAGGGGTTTATTGAGGAAGCTGCTGACGCCGGCCACGAAATCGTATTGTCTCCCATCAGCCTGGCTGAGATCGTTTACCTCGTTGAGAAAAGTAGAATCGACGCGTCGGCTTACAACGAGATTAGAAATGCGCTTGCTGATCCCGAGTACGTAATAGAGGAAGCACCGTTCACAATTGACGTAGTAGATGCGATGCGGCGGGTACCCGTGCCGAGATACCTGATATGCCTGACCGCATTATAGCGGCGACAGCGGTTTACCTGAACGTCCCGGTTATCAGCCGAGACGTCGCATACGTGCTTCTGCCGTGCAGACGATCTGGTAAGTTAGCGGCTCCTCCGATGCATAGGAGCGGCTCGATTTATGGGCGGAATGCTGCCTGTACAGGATAAGCTCCCGTTGATGTATCTGATGCCCGGTGCCCACTCACTTTGCTTTCCGCTAAAAGCAATTTTCAATCGATATCCTAGGATTACTCCGTTAAGTATTGACAAGCACGTTCGAGGGGCGTATGTTTGGGCATGACCGATGCCCAGCTGGAGCGTTGTCGGAAGCGGTTGGAGCAGTTCCTGGTGGATCTCTTAGAATCGGTAGGGCGCAGCGAGCGGCGGCGCTGGGGATCGGTGTACGTTCGCGGCCTGCTGTTGGATGGAGAGCGCAAATCCATCGAGCCGATGGCCAAGCGGTTGCCTGACGGCAACGAGCAAGCGCTGCAGCAATTCGTTGGGCAGAGCCCATGGGAGTGGGCGCCGGTTTGGGAGCGGTTGGCGCGGCGCATGGTGCGCGAGTTAGAGCCGGATGCGATCTGGGTAATTGACGATACAGGGTTTCCCAAACAAGGTGAGCATTCGGTGGGAGTGGAGCGTCAGTACTCTGGGACCTTAGGCAAGACGGCGAATTGCCAAGTTGCAGTGAGCCTGCATGAAGTGTGCACGGAAGGAGCAGCGGTGTTGAATTGGCGGCTCTATTTACCGGAGAGTTGGGCCGAGGATAAGCAGCATCGCACAGAGGCCGGCATTCCCGAGGAGGTGAAATTTCAAAAGAAGTGGGAACTGGCTTTTGACATGATCGACCAGGTACGCGGGTGGAGTCTGGCGGACCGGATTGTGGTGGCGGACGCGGGTTACGGAGATGTAACCAGGTTTCGAGAAGGACTGGAAAAGCGCAAGTTATGCTATGCCGTCGGCGTGCAATCGACAACAGGTGTTTGGATAGAGCCGCCACAACCGCGCAAGTTGAAACCAAAACAGACGGGCCGCCCACCCAGTGCATTGCACTACGGGAAACAGCGGCCCGTTTCGGTGAGGGAAGCCGCTCAACAAGCCGCGGGTTGGAAGAGAATTCGTTGGCGGGAAGGCAGCAAAGGCTGGTTGGAGTCGCGCTTTTGGGCCGGGCGCGTGCAACCTTCTCATGGATTTCATGAAGGCCGTGAACCCGGCAAAGAAATCTGGCTGCTGGTTGAGTGGCCCCACAAAAACGCAGAACCGACGAAGTACTTCTTCTGCGATTTGCCCGCCGATTACAGTCTCCGGCGATTAGTTCAGGTTGCCAAAGCGCGCTGGAAAATCGAACAGGATTACCAACAACTGAAAGAGGAACTTGGACTCGATCATTATGAAGGCCGCAGTTGGATCGGATGGCATCACCATGTAACTCTGGTCATGCTTGCACATAGCTTCCTCACGCTGGAAACCCTGCGCAGTAAAAAAAACTTCTGGCTGGACCCTGCCGAGGACGCGTCGTGAAATTCAGAAACTGCTCTGCACTTGGACCGGTTGCTGCTGCTACTGCGGCCAGGTCGGGGCTCCTTAGGCCTACTTAACGGAGTAATACTAGAGTGTCAGAGCAAAACCCAATGGCCGATTCAAATAGAAGGGTGTGGTTGTCAAAAGCCGGAATGGTGCTTGGGACGGCGAGCGTCGGAGCTGAAGCCCAAGTCGATGTCCGGCAGTATCAGGCAGTCGGCGATGGCCACACTGTTAACACTGTCGCGATCCAGAAAGCAATCGACAATTGCTCGGCGGCCGGTGGTGGCAAGGTCATTTTAGAACGAGGCTCTTATGTCACGGGCACGCTGTTTTTAAAGAGCAATGTAACTCTGTATGTCGAAGCCGGCGCCGCAATTCTCGGTAGCACGAACATCGCGGATTACGCAACGGGCACTCACAGAAACATGTATGCCCATGAGTCACATATGGACCGCTGCCTGATTTTCGCTCGCGATGCCGACAATATCGGCCTGGAGGGAAAAGGCGTTATTGACGGACAAGGAACTCATTTTCCAAATGCCGGCGACAGTCGAAAAAACCGGCCTATGATGGTGCGTTTCGTTAACTGCAAAAACATTTTCGTAAAAGATATTACCCTCAGGAATCCCGCAGCGTGGACTTCTGCCTTGCTCTACTGCTCCGATATACGTGTGGATGGCATCAGCGTCGACAGCCGGGCCAACAACAATGGCGATGGAATGGATTTCGATGGTTGCCAGAATGTACGAGTCTCAAATTCGCGCTTCAACAACAGTGACGATTCCATTTGCTTGCAAACCTCGGAACGCGACAAGCCTGTGCAAAATGTCGTAATTACAAACTGCATCATGACAAGTAAGTGGGCCGCCATCCGGATCGGGCTGCTCTCGCGCGGCGACTTTTACGACATCGCAGTTTCGAACTGCGTCTTTCACGACATTGTGGGAGAAGGTTTAAAGATTCAGATGAACGAGGGCGGCCGCATGAACAACCTGCTGTTCTCGAATATCATCATGCGCAATGTTCCTCGCCCGGTGTTCGTCACCTTCAACAGTTTCCCTGTTCGAGTGGATGCTCCCGGGCCCCCTCCAGAAATGCAATCGTTGCGTAATCTGATGTTCAGCAACATCCGTATCGAGGCCGATGCGGCCAGTGCCGAAAGCAGGTTCTCCTCGTTAGCAATACTCGGCTTGCCCGGACATCCCGTGGAAAATGTCACTTTCGATAACATTCACTTCACAGCGCCCGGTGGTGGCACCGAACAAGACGCGACACGTCGCGATGTACCCGAGTTGGCAGGAATCCGGCCTGAGCATAATGCGCTTGGGCAAGCTCTTCCGTCTTTTGGGCTCTATGCGAGGCACGTTCGTGGTCTCACCGTCACTGATGTAACGCTCGACACATCGGAGCGAGATCTTCGACCAGGTCTGCTGTGCGACGACGCCGAGTCCGTTCGACTCTCCGGAGTGCGTGTCAAGGGAGACTCGCAAGCAGGGTGCCTGGTGCATTTCCGCGATACTCGCGACGCAGTCCTACAAAACAGTGCTCCGTTAAGTGATTGCAAAGTGTTCCTGAAGGTGGAAGGACGCCAGAGTGCTGGTATTGCATTGCTTGGAAATGACTTGCGCCGCGTACATAAAGCTGTTGACATCGGGCTCGATGCTCCCGGCGACTCTGTCAACATCGGATCCAATCTCATGTCAACGTAACCGTTATCTCTACAGACATCTCGGCTATGGGACGCTTGGGGCAGACTGTTCGGCCCGAAGCTGCCTACTTTTCTCGAGTGCAATGGCTGCTTCTTTAGTCTGGCCGAGCTTCCGAAGCGTCATGCCCAGCAGGTAGTGATAAGACCCGTCCAGATCGTCTCCGGCGGCGAATTGGAGTTCCTTGAGCGCTTCGGCGGGCTGGTTTTCAGAAAGATAAATTCTTGCTAGGGTGACCCGGGCAATAGACTGATCCGCCTGACTAGCCAGCGCGCGCTTGGCGAATGATTTTGCGTCTGTCGTTTGGTGCTCGCTTAAAAGCACGGATGCCATGATGCCGTTTGCTTCAGGATCTCCAGGCGAAAGCGCGAGCACCTTCCTTAATGCGGCCAACGTTTCTTCAGTCCGGCCAAACCTCCAATAGGTAGTTGCCAAGCCGAGATACGCGGGAGCATAAGTGGGTCTCCGGTCGATAATGCGCTGGTATTCTTGCACCGAATGGTCGAACTCTTGGGCCTCACGAAATGCTTCTCCCAGAACCATGTGCGCTTGTGTGCTATCTGGATCAAGACTCATGGCGCGGCTTAAGGAATGCTCCGCCTCGTCCAGGTCGCTGCGAGCAACAGCTTCGCGGGATTCCCGCGCCTCACCAGCGCTTTCCTGACTTGCCTGCTTCAATATTCCATCGGCCAACTCGCGACTGACGATGCCGAGACCATACCAGGCCTCCGCGTTGCCAGGTTCAAGCTCTGTGGCCTTCCGGTAAGCCGCGCGAGCCTCGGGAAGATTGCGCAGGGCCACATCAGCGCGTCCTGAAGCCAATACTGGAGCGGCGACGCCTGGCTGTTCACGTTCAGCCTTTTTCAGGAAAGACAGCGCCTCCCGCGGGCGACCAAGCCGGATCAAGCTTAGCCCGGCGAACAGGTTGCTAGCGGCCAGTTCGGGCTTGCGACTAAGCGCCACATGAAATTGTTCGAGCGCCTCTCGTTCGTTTCCCGCAAGGTATAGAACCATTCCGAGATTGCTGCGCAACTCCGCGCTATCCTCGCCAAGCTGCAGCAATTTGCGATAGTCGTCGGCAGCTGCTTTGTAATCCCGTCGCTTCGTGTCGGAGGCTGCCTTGTCGGCGAGTTGCGCGGCGTCAACATCGGCCCTAACGAGGGAAACACTACACAGCGCCGCAGCGCACAATGCAGCGAGCCGCATCACCAATACAACTTTAGTCCGAACTGAATGGATCGCCCCGGAAACGCGGTGCTGATCACTCCGAAGTTCGCGTCTCCTACCGTGGAATCGGGAGCATACAGATTTGTTTGATTGAAGAGGTTGTAAAACTCGGCACGGAATTGCAATCTCGATGTCTCATTCCACAGCGGAAAGTTCTTCATCAAACTGGCATCCGTATTATTGAAGCCAGGTGCTCTGACGCTGCCGAGTGTTCGGGGTGTATCCCCGAAAGTGAATGGCGCGGGAAATGCGAACGCGGCCGGGTTAATCCAATCGGCAATCGTCTGATGCGCAGGCCGGGGATCACCGACGAAATTGGCTCGCGGCGAACCTCCGAAAAGTGTGTTGCTCGGAGCGTTCGATGCGATCTCCAGCGGGAACCCTGATTTGAACGTCGAGATGCCGGAAATCTGCCATCCGCCAACGAGGGCGTTCAAGAACTTCGACGGCTGCAGCCGCTTCCCCTTCCCGATAGGAAGCTCATACGTGTAGCTAACCACCAGGCTATTGGGAATGTCGTTCTCGTCCAGCGACTTGTCGAGCGATGTGTCGTACCAGTTGCGAGGCGCCTGTGCGTGGGAGGCCCAGCCTTGTTCTCCGTTCGAAGTGTCCAGATATTTCGACCAAGTGTAGGAGACCAGAAATTGAAGGCCATCGGAGAAGCGATGTTTGGCGCTCAGCTTTAATGCCTCGTACCAACTCTGAGCCCACGGGCTGTCGTAAAGGCTTACATTGCCGGCGAATTGCGGATAGGGCTCCAATAGAGTCGCGCGAGAGACCGTTGGGCTCGACAAGGCGCCTAAGGTCACATGTCCGTAAAACGGATTTGCTACCTGGCTCAGCAGCGTATTCCCCTGGCTAAGGTACTGCGGGTTGAGCTGATCAATCTGGAAGTTCCCGCCGGTGAGTTTTACACCATGATTGCCCACGTAGTCCGCCTGCACAATCGTTGACTTAGTCAACTGATATTGAATACCCGCGGACCACTGACTCACATAAGGCGTTGGTCTAAATCTATCCGTGGTTGTCGTACCCTGACCTACATCTGTCAGACCGCCCGTACTCGTGCCGCTCTGCGGTACGTAGCCGTTTGGAAATGGGTTACTGATTGTGGTGAGTGGTGTGTAGCCGTCGAGACTTCCCACGTAAGGTGTACTCGGGCTGTATCCAGAACCGAGCGGAGCGGGGAGAGGAGCGGCCGGAATATAAAATATGCCGAAACCGCTGCGAAACACAAACTTCTCAGTAGGCGCGTAGCTGATGCTTACCCGGGGAGCAACATTACGATAAGCGGTGTCGTAAGCACCCCGGGGGTTTCCATTGACGCCCGCGTACTCTAGCGCACCCAGGAATGTGGAGCCTGCCTGGTTACTGATTGGGTTTACTGCATTGGGCGACCAGCTTGTCAGCCGGTTGAAGCGATCCGTAGGGGCAGTTTGAATCTCGTAGCGTAGGCCGAGGTTCACGGTCAATCTTCGAGTAGCTTTCCATTCATCGTTGATATACCAGCCCAGATACTTCTTCGATTCGGCAATGGCCGCCGAGTAGCTGATATTGCCGCTACTTGCTGTGCCGAGCAGAAGCGAGGCGAGTGCATTACCAGTGCCGGCCGGACTGCCGGGGTTTGACGTGAAGTCGTTGCCGAAACTGAAGACGGGCTGGCTGCTGGTCGTCTGATTATAGGGCAGAAAAATGTAGTCGAATCCTGTGGTCAAGGTGTGCGGGCCGAGAATCTTGGTTACGTCTGCGGAAGCGGACACACTCGTCCGCACAAACTCTCCCAAAGCGCCCGAGCTTAAGCTTGCATAACCTGCCGCACTGACTTGCGGAAATCCGCTGGGAGCCCCGAGAAAGTTATCTAGAGAGGCGGGAAGCCCGAGCGTCGAAGGAAGAAAACCTAAGCTCTGACCCGTCCCAATTTCCGCCCAGTGCCCAATACCGGCGCTTACAGAGAGTACGAGTGTGGGCGAGAAGGTGTTCGTGTATCCAAGTGACCCGTTATAGCGCGGATTGTGCGTTCTGAATCCTGGTCCTGCGACGTTGTTGGTTCCGAGGTACGGCGCCGTCTCTACTTTGTCGTTATCGGGCTTTTGGGACCATCTCCCAAACAAATGTTGCGTTTCGGTGATGTTGTGATCGCCGCGCACGGTGTACTGGGTCCCGGTGAGAGGCAATCCCGTGCTGAAAATATAATTATTCGAAAGACCGGGGAGATTTGGCGTCGGATAGTAGCTGAGTATCTTGGCAGATACCGGATTGATCAACGGACGCGGAATCTGATTTCCGGCGAAGATCTGCCTGGTTGGATTACCATTTACAAACGTTGTCGTGAACGGATTGTAAAGTGCACTTGCGATCGCGGAAAGGTCTCCGTTCTTCTCGGCAAGAGTTGGAACAGTGGAAAGACTTGTCGTCGGCGTTTGTTGCCGCAGGCCTTCGAACGCAGCGAAGAAGAAAGTCTTGTCTCTCTGCCGATAAATTCCGGGTATATACACCGGGCCGCCTACGGTAAACCCAAACTGGTTGCGGCGGAATGCCGGGCGGCTAATACCGTTCGCATTGTTGAAGAAGTTATTCGCGTCCAGATCGCTATTGCGCAGAAACTCGTAGATGTCGCCGTGCAAACTTCTTGTTCCGGACTTGGTAATCGCATTCACAACGTTTCCCATGCTCCAGCCAAATTGCGGAGAAAAGGTAGTCGTCTGAATTTTGTCTTCTTCTAATTCGTCGACTGTAGGGACGAAGATGACGCCGTCCCAATCGCCGCCGGCGTTCCAATTGCCGTCCAGTAAAAACTCGGTGGATCCAAATCGTCCGCCGCCGAAATTAAAGAAGGCAATGTCCTGGTCAACTCCGCCCTGCGTACCGGGCCCGTTTAACACCTGAGTCTGCGAACTGTTATTAACCGATGAGTCGAGCAGAACCAAGCCGAACGGGTTTCGCTGATTCAGCGGCAGATCGACGGCCAACTTGCTACTCACGTCAGAGCTGATGTTGGCATTACCCGTCTCCAGTTGCGCTCCGCTTGCCTGTACAGTCGTGGTTTGTGAGACCTTCCCAACAGCTAAGCTCACATCTATGGTTGAATCCTGCCCCACCTCGAGCACGATGTTTTGACGGATTAGCGCATCAAAGCCAGGTTTTTCGATTCTAAGTTCGTACCTGCCGGGAGGAACAAGGGGAAAGGAATATTGACCTGACTCCGATGTGGTGAATTGCCGGTTGAATCCGGTTTCGTGGTTGGACAGCGTGACATTGGCGCCGGGCATGTCGGCGTTAGCCGGGTCGGTGACTGTTCCGCTAAGCCGGGCGCTTACCGCTTGCCCTTGCCCCAAAAGAAGGGAAGCATGTGCGAGACCGAAAACGATGGTAAAGACAACAGAAAAACGAAAGTTCAGAGACATTGGAACCTCGGGAGCTAGACTGGACAGTTCACGTTAACTGAAAACGCTTGCACCAAGTCTATACCACTCGTTCACGTAAGCGGGATACGTATAACTACAAGTCCCCGCTGCTCGCGACTGGTACATTGCTATCGATCAATTTGAATCGCTAAGAAAGGGCGCCAAGAAACAATCGCGATGAAAACGGATCGAGTCACGCGCCGCAGTGCCCTCCTGGCCGGGACAGGGGCCTGTAAAAACCTTTTACAAAGTGCAAGTCTAGGCCCGGGACCAATCAAGCCTGGGCCTGGCTACGTTGTTCTTACTGAGCAAACTCAGTCGTCCAGCGACATACAACTGCATCGTAGCTGGCGAGGCGATCTCTGCCGCTCGTACGTCGTGAATAAGGGGAATACGGCGGTCCGCGTCAAAGAGGTGGTCCTCTTTAAGCTTCGTCATAATCTGCCGCCTCAAACATCGTTCTACGGCGAGGGCTTCACGATGCTGAGTGAAACTGCCGGAACCCTGGCACGACCCGTGAACCTCAGTCCGTATCTGGATGCAAAGCACTACAGAATTCCGGAACCGCCGGATGCCAACGCTTACTACGGTCTGGTCTTGCTTTCTCCGCCTGGCGCGGCGCGCATACTTCTGGCATTCACATCCTGCCATCGCTTCTCGGGGAAATTCTACGTCCGTAACGGCTCAATCAATATCGTCGTTGACGCCGAGAACCTGGAATTGGCTGCCGGGAAGCGCTGGGAATTAGAAGAAGTCACTTACCGCACGAGCCCGGATCGAGACGAACTGCTGGATTCTCTGGCTGCGCAAATCGCTAAGAATCATCCCCCGCAGATGCCTCCTAAACCGCCAACAGGCTGGTGCTCCTGGTATATGTTGGCGGGGAAAAACGGGATTGTAGGCACCAGCGTGACTGCTTCCCAAGTGCTCAGGAATCTGGACTTCATGGCGACCCAATTGCCTCAACTCCGATACGTCCAGGTTTATGAAGGATACTCGTCTGCGGAAGGCGACTGGCTCTCCACGGGAAACGCTTTCAGCGGCGACATCAAAGGGATTCTGAAACAGATTCGAGAGCGGGGTTTTCAACCCGCGATCTGGGTTGCGCCTTTCATTGCCGAGCAGGATTCTAAGGTGTTTCAGGAACATGCCAACTGGTTTGTGAAGGACGACGAGGCAAAGCCGCTGCGTTCCGATCGTGTCACATTTGGAGGCTGGCATCACGGACCCTGGTATGCGCTCGACGGGACGCACCCGGAAGCGCAAAATCACCTGCAGCATGTCTTTGAAGTGATGCGGCGGGATTGGGGCTGCACCTATTTCAAACTCGACGCGAACTTCTGGGGTGCGATGCAGGGAGGACACCACTACGACTCAAATGCGACACGGGTCGAGGCCTATCGGCGCGGCATGCAGGCAGTACGCCGCGGTGCGGGAGACGGTGCATTCATCCTGGGGTGCAACCATCCACTGTGGCCCTCGCTCGGCCTGATTTCGGGCTCTCGCAGTTCCAACGACATCGAACGGACTTGGCGCAGGTTCAAAGAAACGGCTATGGAAAACTTGAGGCGGTGCTGGCAGAACGGGAAGCTGTGGTGGGTTGATCCGGATTGTGTTCTCCTGACGGGCGATTTGAGCGAAGACGAATACCGTTTTCACGCTACTGTCGCCTACGCCTGCGGGGGTGCCGTACTTTCAGGAGACGACCTGCCTTCCATTCCGCCCTCGCGGCTTGCGATGCTGCGGAAAATGCTACCGCCCACTGGGCATTCGACGATATTCGAGGACGACAGTTTTTCCATTGGAAGAATCAAAGATAACGATCGGACAATTGCCTGCTTGCTGAATTGGGACGACCGGCCGCAGTCGTTTTCGTTGCGACTCGATCGCCCGGCCAGAGTTGTCGATTTTTGGGAGGACACGGATCTTGGAACTCATAAGAAGTCCTATGAGGCCAGGAATCTGCCTTCCCGGTCGGCAAGACTCCTGCTCCTTACGTCATAATCTTGCGCTGCAAGAAATACACCTCCGGGTGGCCGATCACATTCGGGCACTGTTGCGCAGAGCCAACGCATACTGAAAAGATGCGCATCGGCATCACGTGCTATCCGACTTATGGCGGCAGCGGCATTGTAGCTACTGAACTAGGGCTGGAGCTCGCTACGCGCGGGCATGAGGTGCATTTCATCAGCTACGCCAATCCGATCCGGCTCGATCCCGATACGCCGAATGTTTACTATCACGAAGTGGAAGTCTCGACGTATCCGCTGTTCGTGTATCCGCCGTATTCGCTGGCGCTCGCTTCGCGCATGTTTGAAGTGGCCGAGCGGCACCAGCTCGACCTGCTGCATGTGCATTACGCCATTCCGCATTCGATTTCGGCTCTGCTGGCGCAGGAGATGACCACTACGCGCCGTCTGCCGTTTATCACGACGCTGCATGGGACCGATATCACGCTGGTGGGTACCGACCGCTCATACTTTCCGATTACCAAATTTTCAATTGAACGTTCGGACGGCGTCACGACCATTAGCGAATACATGCGGGCGCGCACGGTCGATTTTTTCGGCATAGGAAAGCCGATCGAGGTGATTCATAACTTCGTCAATTGCGAGCTGTACCGGCCGGACGAAGAGCAGCAACGAAAAGGCCGCAAACGGATATTGCACATCTCGAATTTTCGTCCGGTGAAGCGCGTGCTGGATTGCATCAGGGCGTTTGCCATCGTGCGAAAAGAAGTAGATGCAGAGTTGATCCTGGCGGGTGACGGACCGGAGCGTGGTCCGGCTGAGCAACTCGCGCGCGAACTGGACGTGGACCGGCAGGTGCGCTTTCTAGGGAAACAGGACCATATCGAACGCTTGCTGCCGCGCATGCATGCGCTGCATTTGCCGAGTGAAATGGAGGCGTTCGGACTGGCCGCGCTCGAGGCCATGGCGTGCGGCGTGCCCCCGGTGGCGACTCAAACGGGCGGGGTGCCGGACCTGATTACGCAAGGTGTGGATGGATTTATGGAACAGGTGGGCGATGTGGAGGCACAGGGACGCCGGCTGGTGGAATTGTTGTCCGATGAAGGACTACATGCCCGCGTCTCACAGGCTGCGCGCCAGACTGCGGTGGAGCGCTTCTCGACGGACCTGCTCATTCCGAAGTATGAGCAGTACTACCGGCAGGTTTGTGAGCTCGACGGAACTTCCGGCGTGGCCGCGGTGTCTTAGTAGGTAGTAGAGTTTTAAAGAGGTAGAATTCAGTCGATGGCGCAACCCACAACCGGGACTCCGGGTAGCCTCTCGATCCTGGCTGGTGCTCATACAGGACTTTCGGCGGAAGACGCCCGAATTCTACGGGGACTGCGAGCGGGCATCGAAGAGGCGTATGAAGAGCTGATCGAGCGCTACGAGCAGCAGCTCTACGGCATGACGTACCGGCTGCTGGGCAATCAGACCGACGCAGCGGACGTGGTGCAGGAAGTATTTCTGAAAGTGTTTCGCACGATCAACTCGTTCCGGGAGCAGAGCAGTTTACGAACCTGGATTTACCGCATTGCGGTGAACGAGGCGCACAATCACCGGCGCTGGTTTGTGCGGCACTGCCGTTGCGAAGTTTCGATGGACGAAGAAGACGGCGAGCACCTGAGCCCGATTGAATATACGGCTGATCCGGGCCGGTCGCCTTACGAGCAGGCCCTCGAAAGCGAGAATCGCACCTTGATCGAGCGGGCGCTGACGCGAATCAATCCGGTGTTCCGGACGGCGGTGGTGCTGCGAGACATTCAGAACTTAAGTTATGAAGAGATTGCCGAGATTCTGCAGGTTTCGCTCGGCACGGTGAAATCTAGAATTTTGCGTGGTCGCGAGGCATTGCGGAGAGAGCTGACCGGGCGACCCGACACGGGCTTTGCGGAAGCAATGGCCTGACGAATATGGAAAGCCGATGATCTGCTGGACTGTAAAGCGGCGAAGTAGCGATTTTGTAGATGGAAGGCTGCGCCAGCGCGAGCATTCCAAGGTAGAGGCACACCTGCGCAATTGCGACGAGTGCACGCTGAGAATCCACCGGTTGCGCTTTATGCGATCTTCGCTGGTGGGACTACCCAGTCCCCTTGCTCCAACGACCTTGCGCAGCAAACTGCTGGTGATGGCGTCGAAGGAGCGGCAGCTCGTACTCGAATCGGACGGTTCACGTTGGATTCGTTTTTGGAATACCTGGAAATTCCGGTTGAGCGAACTGATGCAGCCCTTTACCATTCCCGCGACGGGCGGCGTTGCTTCCAGTGTTTTGTTGTTCAGCGCGCTTGCCTTCACGATCGGGTCGACGACGCAGCAGGTAGCTTACGAAGTGCCGGTGATTTACGATGGCGAGCACATGAACGCCAACCTGGTTCCAGTGGAGTTGCGATCTGCGGTGGAATTAAGCGTCAGCCTGGATGGACGCGGCCGGATTACCGATTACAGCGTGCGGGATGGGCTCCAGAGCTTCGTAGGTGATGCCGGGCGGTTAAATCACAACAGTGTCACGATGCCTGAATTTCCCAGCGTGCTCAACTTAGATCAGCCGACGATTGGTGACATAAAGATTCTTCTCAAGCCGCTGGTGTACCGGCAGTAAAATCTAAGCGGACTCAGCGCCAGCGCACGAGCGTCGCGCCCCAGGAATACCCAACTCCGAAGCCAACGAGCACGACCAGAGCGCCTTTCTGCAGACGGCCCTCTGCCAAGGCGTGCTTCAGAGCAATCGGAATGGTAGACGAAACGGTATTTCCACAATGCGACATGCTGATCTGGAACTTCTCGGCAGGAATCTTGATGCGTTTCCTCAGGTGTTCCAGCATGTAGCGGTTCGCCTGATGAAAGACAAACAGATCGATGTCTTCGAGAGACAGCTGGGCCTTGGCGAGCAGCTTGGTTACGCTCGCGGGAACGGCAGTCAGGGTGAAGTTAAAGACCTCGGCGCCATCCATAAAGAGTTGGTCGGCACTGCGCTGGATGCCGCTCTCGTCTTCTACTGGGACTGCGGTTTCGGCGGTACGCGGGCGGCGCGCGCCACCGGCAGGTACGATCAGATTCGGCGAGCCTTTGCCGTCAGTGCCATAGAGGAAAGGCCCCAGCGAAGGCTGTTCGGTATCGACAGCGCTCAACAGGGTGGCCGCTGCGGCATCGCCGAAAATGGTACGCACACTCCGATCGCGCGGGTGAATAAATTTTGAGTAGGTTTCGGCAGTCAGCAGCAAAACTTTCTGTGCCTGGCCGGTCGCAATCAGCCCTTCGGCTAGACCCAAACCGTAGATAAAGCCGGAGCATCCCAGGTTGAAATCCAGCGCTCCCGCAGTGGTGGGAATGCCGAGCCGGTCCTGCACGCCGCAGGCGGTCGTTGGCAAGAAGTAGTCAGGGCTTTGGGTGCACAGCAGAATGTAATCGATGTCTGCCGGAGCGCAGACGCCGGAGGCGAAGAGCTTTTGGGCTGCGGCCACTGCGAGATCGGAGGCGGTTTCCTCAGGCGCAGCGACGTGGCGCTCGTGGATGCCCGTTTTCTCGTCGATTTTTTCGACAGACCATTCCGGAAACTCGGCTGACAGCTCGACGGTCGAGACAGACCGCTCGGGCAGATGATATTCAATAGCAGCGATACTCGAGTGCATCATTTTATGAGAACGGCTTTTCTACTGCGCTGAATATCCTCCATCCAGGACCAGCGTTGAGCCGGTAATCCAGCGTCCTGTCTCGGCCAGCAGAAAAGCGACGGCGTTTGCGACATCGCGCGGCGTGCCGAATCCGAGCGGATGCGAACTACGCAGCGCTTCCATCTGCTCGTCGGTCAAAACGGACCGCAACTCCTCCAGCATTTCGGTCTCAACAAACGCCGGCGCGACACAGTTGACGCGCAGGTTCTGCGGTGCAAGTTCAAGCGCGAGAGATTTCGTCAGGCCTACAAGAGCGCTTTTCGTGGCCGAGTATACGGAGATAGCCGGTTTAGAGGCGAGAGCCATGATCGACGAAAGAAAAACAAGGCCGCCGCCCGGCGCGTGGCAGTTCTTCTGGCTGAAGCCGCGGGCCAGCATGATGGCGCTATACAGATTGGTTCGGACGAGATCATCCACCTTTTGATCAGTCACAAAACGGATTGGCACGGAAGCCTGCTTTCCCGCAGCATGAACGATGCCATGAAGAGGTCCGGCCTGCGCAGCAATACCTTGTACCCACTTGGGAACCTCTTCCGTGCGAGAGAGGTCGAACGGTTCAGCCCGGTGCCCGTCGTTGTGCAGAGTAGCAAGCGTTGTATTCAGCCGCTCCTCGTTACGAGCCGTCACTACGACACGCGCTTTCAGTTGGCTCAGCAACACCGCCGTTTCCCGTCCGATGCCCGAAGACGCGCCCGTGACCAGAATCGTCCGGCCGCTCAGATCCATGGGGTTGGCGGCTGATAGTTCCAAACTCATCCTGAACGCAGAGCTTATTCGATTCCGGCCAGCCGCCGGAGATCATCGATCGAATTGCAATCCCGAATCTGTCGCGGAGAAAGTTTTACGCCATTGTTGGAATCGGCGAGCGCGATGTAGCCAATCATGGCGAGCGAGTTCCAGTTCTCCAGGTCATCGAGTTGTTCCGAACCCGTTAACGTGTGGTCGGGAAGCTCGAGCACGTTGTCCATGGCGGAGAGAAATTCCGGTTTTGTCATGTAGGATTTTTTAAACGTGTAGAAAATAATAGCGACTTTGCAGAATTCAAAGACAGTTTACCAGTCTGGCGAAAGCTGGCAGGATAGCGAATGCCTTTCCAAACTCAAGATAAGTTATAAAGGTGAGCGCTTTCGATTCGCTGATTTTGAAGGTTAAGCGGGGCGACAACCGGGCATACCGGTTTGTCGGTTCAATCGGACGCTGGCTGCTGCGTCCGCAAGCGCCAATTATGCCGGCTGCGCTACGGCCACTCCTGCGATCGCTTTATGAGTTCCACTATCTGGTAATTCAGAGCGCCCGTCTCTTAATTACAGTGTTGTACCGGCATCCTCTGTTCCAGGGCCGGTGCGCCTCTATCGGGAGAAACGTCTCGATCGATGGGCTGCCGTTTGTCAGCGGTCATTGCGAAATACACATTGGCAACGATGTGTATCTGGGCGCGAAACTCGACATTCTCTCGGGACGCTTTCTCGAGAATCCGAGGCTGGTGATCAAAGACAGGGCGGAACTGGGATGGAACGTGCGGTTAACGGTAAACCAGGAGATTGTGATCGAGGAGCGCGTGCGAGTGGCTTCGGATTGCCGGATTTCGGATAGTGACGGGCATCCGAAAGAGGCCGATTTACGCGCGCAAAACGCTCATATTAATCCTAAAGACATCCGGCCGGTGCGCATTTGCCAGGACGCCTGGATCGGCAACGGTACTCACATCATGAAGGGCGTAACGATCGGTGAAGGCGCCATCATCGGGGCGAACAGCGTAGTGATTACCGATATTCCGCCATTCGCGCTGGCACTGGGAAATCCAGCGGAAGTATTCTTCCGGAATGCCGGACGGCCGTCTAAAAAGGCTCCGACGGCGGCGACGCTTCACCAGCCCTGAACAGTAGCGCCGCCAAAAATAGCGCGGTTTATCTCGCTCGTGAAAGGATAAGGCGGATCGAGCGGGCTGCTGTCGTTGAGCATCTTCATCTGCGCCGCTGTCAGGTTGATATCGGAAGCAGCAAGATTGTCTTGCAACTGATCGAGCTTACTAGCACCCAGCAGAAGCGCGGTGATACCGGGCTGAACCGAAGCCCAGGCGATGGCAACCTGTGCCGGTGAACGGTCGAGTTCGGCGGCGACCGTCCGAACGGCATCTAAAGTTTGCCAGTGACGGTCGGTAAATTCTCGGAAAGATTTCCGGGTCTCCAAGCGGCCCTGGCCCGCGGTAGCGTCGCCCGCGCGCCGATACTTGCCGGTAAGAAAGCCGGAGGCGAGTGGCCCCCAGGAGCAGACACCGAGTCCACACTCGCGGGCGGCGGGCAGGTGTTCGCGCTCGACGCTGTGGTCGACGAGGTTGTACTCGAGCTGCAGGGCGATGGGCCCGGGAACGGCGTACGCCTGGGCGAGCGTCGCTAGCCTAGTGGCGTACCAAGCGGGGACATTGGACAAACCGAAGTAGCGGATCTTGCCGGCGCGCTGCAGGTCGCCGAGTGACTGCAATACCTCTTCTACCGGCGTGACCATATCCCAGAAGTGGGTCCAGTAGAGGTCGACGTAGTCGGTGTGCAGGCGGCGCAACGATCCTTCGAGTGCGCGGTGCATGTTCTTGCGGCCGTTGCCGCCGGCGTTGGGATTGCCGGCTTCGCTGTTGAACGTAAATTTCGTAGCGAGGACCAGCTTGTCGCGCAGGCTCCGTTCGGCGATGTAACCGCCCAGCAGTTCCTCGCTACGGCCGCCGGAGTAGACATCGGCGGTATCGATGAAGTTGCCGCCCGCATCGACGTACGCATGGAAGATGGCTTCTGAGACGTCATCGGGCGAACCCCAGCGTGGTGCGCCGAAGGTCATGGTACCGAGGCCAAGCGGGCTAACGATCAGGCCGGAGCGGCCCAGGGTACGGAACATACTGTGACTCATGCGATTTCTCTTTTAAGATTGGGACAAGACATTGGAGCTATGACTAACGAGCGCAAGAATGTAAATTCCGGTACGACTTCAGACTCGGACCCGGAGTTGCTTGACCGTTTGCGCGAAGCACTAGAAGATGCGGCTTCCGGCAAAACGATAAGTCGCGAGGAAGTATGGGCGAGGATCGCGCGACGCCGTGCCGTCTTAAAGAGTCTCGACGAACAGAGGAAGAATCAACGGGAATTGATACGACGCTCATTTACGCGCATCGGCCAACTGCGTGGCTCTCGGCTGACTCCACATCGCTAACATCCATCCGGGATATTCGGCGGGAAGCTGGCTGACCTGATCGAGTTTCTGCAAATCCTCGCCGGAAAGGGCCACGTCGACAGCCGCCAGGTTGTCGTTCAATTGCTCGATTCGTTTTGCGCCGATGATGACGCTGGTGACGCGCGGCTGTTGCAGAAGCCAGGCAATGGCGAGCTGCGCCACGGACACGCCTTTCTGTTGCGCCATTTCCGTCAGCACGTCAATCACGTTGTACGCGCGGTCCATCTCGACCGGCGGAAATTCGAAAGCCGAGCGGCGGCTTCCTTCCACATTTTTCTGCTCGCGGGTGTACTTGCCACTGAGGAGACCACCGGCTAAGGGACTCCATACCAGCAGGCCCACATTTTCGCTGGTCAACATGGGAATGATTTCGCGCTCCAGGTCACGGCCTGCAATGGTGTAGTAGGCCTGCAGCGATGCGAATTTTGCAAGCCCATGATGGCTCGACAGGCCGAGCGCCTTGGCGATCTGCCAAGCGGCCCAGTTCGAGACTCCTATATAACGGACGAGTCCCTGCCTGACCAAATCGTTCAACGCTTCTAAGCTTTCCTCTATGGGCGTAGCAGGATCGAAGCCATGCAGCTGATAGAGATCGATATAGTCCAATTGCAGCCGGGCAAGACTGGCCTTGGCGGCGTCCATGATGTGACCGCGGGAAGATCCGCGTCCATTCGGCCCCTGACCGCTCTCTCCGAAGCCCTTGGTGGCTATCACCACTTCTTCGCGTTTGGTGCCTAAGTTCTTCAAAGCCTGTCCGGTGATCCGCTCGGCAGCGCCTTCTGAGTAAGTGTCGGCAGTGTCGAGGAAATTAATGCCAGCCTCGAAGGCGCGAGCGAGCAGGGCGTCTGCTTCGGCCTGCTCGACCTTGCCTACGTGCTGATAAAGCCCTTGGCCTCCAAAGGTCATGGTGCCGAGGCAGAGATCAGAAACGAAGAGGCCGGTAGAACCCAGTTTGTTGTAGCGCATAGCTAGTTGATGAGGGCGACGTTCCAGGCGAATTGATCGATCCTGTCGAATGATTGCCTAATCCTCCGATTAGGCGTCATGGCAGAATCGGAGCAGTGGAGCGGATAGAGCAATTGGCGGCGTTGATCGCAGAAATGAGCGATCGCGACGGCGGCTACCTTACTGCCATTCCGGGTTTGTATCTCTCCAAGCTCTCTACCACCAGTGCGCCGCGACATACGGTAGATCGGGCCATCTTTTGTGTCGTCGCTCAAGGGGTGAAGAGCATTCTGCTCAATAACGAACGTTACATTTACGATTCGAGTAAGTACCTGCTGGTCTCTCTTGACTTGCCGCTGGTAGGGCAGATCATGGAGGCGACTCGCAATAAGCCATTCCTGGGGGTCAGCATGGAACTGGATTTTAGCGAGATCGGCTCACTGAGCATTGAGGCCGGTCTGGCTTTGCAATCGGACCCCGGTCGTTCGCGAAGCCTCTTTGTGAGCCCGATGGATCAGGAGCTATTGGACGCGGTAATCCGGCTCGTGTGCCTGTTGAAGAAACCGGCGCAAATTCCGATTCTTGCGCCCTTAGTTCGCCGGGAGATTTTCTACAAACTGCTGCTTAGTGAGCAGAGCGGCCTGCTGCGCCGGATGGCCGCCGAGAGCGGTCAGACGCGGCGGATTACGGCTGGTGTCGAATGGCTGAAGAAAAATGCCACGAGGCCAATTCGCATGGAAGAACTGGCTCGTGAAGTGAACATGAGTCCGTCGACGATGCATGCCTGGTTCAAGGCGGTTACCTCCATGAGCCCGCTGCAGTTTCAAAAGCAGCTGCGGTTACAGGAAGCCCGGCGCATTTTACTATCGGAAACAACCGACGCGAATACGGTGAGCCAGCGAGTGGGCTATGAAAGTCCTTCGCAATTCAGCCGCGAGTATCGCCGTCTGTTTGGATTTCCGCCGCTGCGGGATGTGGAGCGACTGCGGGCTATCGAGCAAGGGCTGCATGTCCCACCGGTGCAGGCAATAGCGGACGACCGCAAAATGGCCGGTTAATCCGAATAAAACAGATATTTGCGCCACTGGTCGTCGCTGCGGCCGAGCAAACGCATCAGGTGACGGCTGGTGTGCAAGCTGAATGGTCTGGGCGGGCGCAGCAGCTTGAGACCCGCTTCTTCGGGAGTACGGCTGCCTTTGCGGTTGTTGCAAGGATGGCAACAGGCCACCAGGTTTTCCCAGGTGGTCTCTCCGGCGCGGGAACGGGGGATGACATGGTCCAGCGTCATTTCGCCCGAAGGCAGGGTCTTGTGGCAGTACTGGCAGGTATAACGGTCGCGCATCAGAATATTCTTGCGGGAGAGCGCGCGCGTCTGATGCGGAATGCGGCGGTATTCGAGCAGTCGGATCACGGAAGGCACGTTGAGGGAGCGCCGCGCTGAATGGATCTGGGCGGGCGCTAATTCTTCCGCCGAGGCCACGCCTTTCAGGATCAACACCACAGCCCGTCGAGCCGCACAGATATTGATCGGCTCATAGCTGGCATTGAGAACGAGAACAGGCCTGTGAAGCCGGTCTAGACTAGCCATCTTCGTACACCCTCCCTTTTTGCGGGATGCGACACCCTCCGTGGGGGGTCACACCCAAATCATCCGCTAACTCACCCCTGGTCCGGTCAGCACCGTCGCCGTGTCCACCACAGCATTGGGCCGGTCCCGCCTCGGGGTAGAGATTGTTGTGTTTCCGCTGCTGCGCCGATCGACCCGGGCCAGCGTCAAAACCGTTACGCGCGCCGCGCCTGCCCGCTTTAGTGTTTCGGTGGCGGCTCGCAGGGTCGCGCCCGTGGTGAACACGTCGTCCACCAGCAGAACTCGTTTGGCGTGGATTCGATCGGGGCGTTTCACCGCGAAGGAACCCTTCAGATTTTTCTGACGCTCGCTTTGGTCGAGGCCCGCTTGCGCCTGAGTATAGCGAGTGCGCCTTAGTTCGTTGCCCAGCTTTAATCCGAAGCGTTTGGCCACGGGCCGGGCGAGCTCTTCCGCCTGATTGAAGCCGCGCTCCCACTTTTTGCGCCAGTGCATCGGCATGGCCAGCACCAGATCGAAGCTTTCCTCGCGTGGCAGGGCACGCAGCAGTAGACGGCTGAGCGGCGTCGCCAAAGTTTCTACCTTTCCGTACTTAAAAAGATGGATTAGCTGCTGTAGAGAATCCTCATAACTGCCGAAAGAATAAGCAGCGTCGAAGGTGACGTTGCCCTCCCGGCAGCCCGTACAGAGCTCCTGCGCATCGAGCGGGTAAGACTCGAGAAAGGGTGTCCGGCAGGACCGGCAATAAAACTCCGCTTCGAGCGGCTGAGGAAGAGAAAGGCAGGAAGGACAAACGGGGTAACGGCTCAATCCGGTGAGCGGCTGTTCGCACAGGCGGCAATCGTCCGGAAAGAGAGAATTAAAGAAGAGAACGCAACCATGCTCGATCGAAGAAACGAGTCTGCTCGGCCGCGAATTGTGTTTGGCGATGACGGTGCGAGTCGTGAGACTAGGGAAGGCACACCCCCACTAAACCGAAAGTATATACCATACATAGGGAAAGTGGAACGATCGGCGGTAAAGTTGCTATCGAATCATACGTCCCTGCGCGCCTGAACTCGGCACGTACTATGAGTAACTTACGAATTCTCCTGGTAGAAGAAGATAGTCAGCGGGCTGATGAATTGATGATGTCGCTGACGGCGGCAGATCATTCCGCAGTACCTGTTGTGAACCTGGAAGAGGCGGCGGAGGCCTTGTTCCTGGAAAAATTTGAGGCGGTTTTGCTCGGTTCGGGGCAAACGGCCGAGTCACTGGCGGCTTTTGGATCCGCCTTGCGTGGGATTGAGACGCGCCAGCATGTGCGGATCCCGATTGTTTCCTGTTCCTCTGCTGATGGGAATTCAAATGTGGTGGACCGCCACATAGCTACCGGTTCCTCTTTTTCACAACTGGCGGACATCGTAGCCGGTGTTTCGACAGGTCCGGTGGCAGTGGCTGCCCAGCCGGGTATCGAGGCGCTACCGGTTTTCGAGCCGGACCTGTTTGCCGAGCAGTGTGCCGGCGAGCGCGAGTTGATGCTTGAGATTCTGGACCTGTTTTCGGTGGAAGGCGATGAAGAACTGCTGGCAATGGCGGAAGCTCTGGGGGTCGAAAACTTTGACCGTGTCGCACGTTGCGCCCACAAGTTGAAGGGATCGCTGGGCTGTTTGCACGCGCAACAGGCGCGCATGCTGGCACAGAGGCTCGAAGCCTGCGCCAAAGAGAACGTCGCGCGGCTTTGCGCCGAAACTCTCGAAACGCTGGAGGCGGCTCTGGGCGAGTTAAAGGCGCGGCTAACGGCCTTCCGCGAGATGCTCCAGGACCGCTAAGTCCTCTGTTACACTGAGGTTGCCCACGTTGCCGGAAACTTTATGAGTTTGCAGGAAATCGTCTGTGCCCACAGTCCGGACTCGGACGACGCCTTCATGTTCTATGGTCTGGCGACCAAAAAGATCCGCTCCCAAACGCTGAGTTTCCGTCATGTCCTCGACGACATTGAAACGCTCAATCGCAAGGCGACGCAGGGCGAATATGAGCTGACCGCGATCTCGTATCACGCGTATCCCTACGTGGCCGATAAGTACGTCCTGCTGTCTAGTGGATCGAGTGTGGGCGACGGGTACGGGCCGCTGGTCGTCAGTACCAAAAACCTGACACCGGAGGAACTAAAAGGCAAGAAGATCGCCATCCCGGGCACGATGACGACAGCTTTCTTGACTTTGAAGCTGTTCCAGCCTGATTTCGAGCAGGTAGTCATCCCGTTCGACAAAATCTTGGAGGCGGTGAAGAACCGCGAGGTAGATGCCGGCCTGATTATTCACGAAGGGCAGTTGACGTACGGCCACGGCGGATTTCACAACGTCGTCGATCTCGGCAAGTGGTTCCGCGGCAAGTACAATCTGCCGCTGCCGCTGGGTGCAAATGCTTTGCGGCGCGATTTGTCGGAGCCGGTAAAAGAAGAGTGTTCGCGCCTGATGCGGGACAGCATCCAGTACTCACTCGATCATCGTGAGGAAGCCTTGAATTACGCCATGCAGTTCGCGCGCGACCTGGATCCCGCGCTGGCCGACCAGTTTGTCGGCATGTATGTCAATCACCACACCGTTGACGGTGGTGAAATTATTCCGCGCGCGGCTCAGAAGTTATTGGATCTGGGCTTTGAAGCGGGCCTCATCCCACACCGGGTTGTGGTCGAAGTTGTCCGCTAATCCTTCGTTATGAACGCACTAGTCTTGCGGTCGGTATTGGGCGGCTTGGCCATTGCTGGTCTGATGGCCGGTCAAGACGATAAAGCGACTACGAATGAGCGCATTTTGCGGATTCGTGAACTCGGCAAGCGAAACCCAGCCGTGCTGCCGGCGCTGAAGCAGTATCTGACGGATCCGAATACCGACATTCGCATCGAAGCAGTCAAATCGATCGTCAGGATTGGCACGGAGCGCAGCCTCGATCCGCTGGTGCAGGCGACTAAAGACAAAAGTGAAGAGGTAGAGATCCGAGCGACAGACGGTATCGTCAACTTTTACGTGCCGAATTACGTGGTTCGGAGCGGTTTGACGAGTTCGCTGACCAAGGGCATGAGGCAGATCAGGTCCTATTTCGCGTCACGCAACGACCAGGTGATTGGCCCGGGCGTGCAGATTCGGCCTGACGTGGCCAGCGCGCTCAGTGATCTGGTGAGCCATGGGGCGAGCGTCGATGCGCAGGCCAATGCGGCTCTGGCGGCGGGTATTTTGCGGGACCGCGCGGCGGCGCCTTCACTCGTGCAGGCCTTGCACGCCAAAGACGACAACCTGATTTTCGAATCGCTCGTTGCGCTGCAGAAGATCCGCGATGAATCGGCTGGCCCCGGCGTTTCGTTCCTGGCGCACGATTTGGATGAACGAACCCAGATTACCGCGCTCGAAACCATAGGTGTTCTTCGCAGCACGGAATCGGCGCCCGACGTGCGTGCGGCACTGGGGAGCAGTCGGAACGTCAAAGTAAAGCGGGCAGCTCTCGAGACGCTGGCGATGCTGGGCCAGCCGCAAGACCGTTCTACTTTTCTGCACGATGTGGACGACCGGGATGTGGCGCTGCGTGTGGCGGCGCTCGAGGGACTCGGTCGTATCCGCGAACCGGAAGACTTTCCGACTCTCGAGAAGGCCTTCGACCAGGGCGAAATCGATTCGCGTATTCATCTGGCTGCGGCGTTCGGCATGATTAACCAGGGAAAGGTCAGCACCGGCGAGTTTGACCCGCTTCCGTTCCTGGTCGAGAATTTACGGGTGCGGGGACGCTCCGATATCGCAGTGGCCTATCTGGCGGAACTGTGCCGTAAAGAAGACGTTCGGGGCGCTCTGGCGGGCATGATTCCACAAATGGACAAGAGCCAGAAGATAGCGCTTTGCAGCGCACTGGAGCAGGCTAGGACGCCTGAAGTAGGAACGCTTTTAAGCAAACTCGCGAGAGATCCGGACGTGGGTGTTGTGACGGCAGCTTCAAACGCAATGCAAGCCGTTCAGTCTCATTGAAGGAGTAGAAATGAAAAGCCCGCAGCCATCGGGTAACGCCGAACGGCTGCGGGCCTGAAAATACGCGAAACTTACTTTGCTTTCTTCTGCTTCTGCTGACCGACGCGGACTTTGAACTGCTTATCCTTTGTTTCCTGGAAAGCCTTATGGTCGTGACGGCCGACGGCATCTTTGAGGTATGCGTCAACGTCCGTCCCATTGGGCAGTACAGACATCAGGGTGAAGCTCTCATTACAGGTCGGGCAAAAAGGCCGAAAGCGCTTGATATTCGGGATTGCCATGCAAAATAGAATAACACGATTAGGTCTCTTTCGCATCTCCCTGGAATTACACAAGTCTTACAATACATAGGCCTTTTCCCTGGTACCTTCAGCATGAAGGCATGCAGAATACACAGAGTATTGAAGTCGTCACGCTCCCCGGCGATGATCGGCTGAACTGGGCAACTACGATTGCCCTGATTGTGCTCCATTTGGGAGCAGTGGCAGCACTTTTCTTTTTCAACTGGAAGGCGGTAGCCGTTGCGGTGTTCCTGTATTGGATCGCTATCGGCTTAGGCATCAGTATGGGGTACCACCGCTTACACACCCATCGCTCTTATAAAGTTCCTCGGATGCTCGAATACTTTTTTGCCGTTTGCGGTGCATTGACGCTCGAAGGTGGACCCATATTCTGGGTCGCGACCCATCGCATTCATCACCAGAAGTCGGATAAAGAAGGCGATCCGCATTCGCCGCGCGACGGCGCCTGGTGGTCGCATATGGGCTGGCTCTTGTTTGGCGAAGCAAAACACAACAACACGCAGTTGATGTCCAAGTACGCTCCCGACCTGGCCAAAGATCGATTTTATGTCTGGTTAAACAACTATCACTGGCTGCCGCTGGTTCTCTCAAGCGTGATCCTTTATGCGTTGGGCGGTCTGCCGATGTTCCTCTGGGGTACATGCGTCCGTGTGGTAATTGGCCTACACGCCACTTGGCTGGTGAATTCGGCTACCCACATGTGGGGCCGACGGCGTTTTGCGACCCGCGACGATTCCCGCAATAACTGGTGGGTAGCGCTCCTCACTTTCGGCGAGGGCTGGCACAATAATCACCACGCCCATCCGACATCGGCACGCCACGGCCTGGCCTGGTACGAATTCGACATCTCTTGGATTCAGATTACCGTTCTAAAATGGCTCGGTGTTGCTAAGTCGATCAAGGTGGCTAAAGTCCATAGCGAATTGCCTGAACAGAAAGCGGCCTGATTTTAACGGGCGAGCCCTACTGGCTGTAGTTGCACTGACTAGGGCCGTAGCTTCGGCGCAAGTGAAGATCCCAGCGGCCTGGGATCAGCCTTACCGTCCGCAGTATCACTTTTCGCCTCGCGAACACTGGACCAACGACCCAAATGGGCTGGTCTATTTCGCAGGTGAATACCACTTGTTTTTTCAATTCAATCCTTTTGGAGACGAGTGGGGCCACATGAGCTGGGGTCACGCGGTCAGCCGTGACCTGCTTCACTGGCAGGAGTTGGCGGTTGCGTTGCCGGAAGAAAACGGGGTGATGATTTTCACCGGCAGTACCGTGGTCGACGAGCACAACACGAGCGGCTTTTGCGAAGGCGGCAAGCCTTGTCTGGTCGCCATCTACACAGGACATACGCCGGAACAATCCTCTAAACCGGCGCTGCAGACGCAGAATCTGGCGTACAGCAACGATCGCGGCCGCAGCTGGCGAAAATTCAAAGCCAATCCGGTGCTGAACCTGAACATGTCGGATTTTCGCGACCCCAGAGTGTTCTGGTCCACTCAGGCAAAGCATTGGGTAATGGCGGTGTCGCTGCCTAACGATCACAAAGTCCGGCTGTACGGTTCACCTAATCTGAAATCCTGGAAACAACTCAGCGAGTTTGGTCCGGCCGGGGCCACCGGAGGGCAGTGGGAATGTCCGGAGTTATTTCCTCTCCCGGTTGAGGGTAAAGCGGCCGAAACGCGGTGGGTGATGAAGGTCGGGTTGAATCCGGGCGGCCGGGAAGGCGGGTCGGGTGAGCAGTATTTTGTCGGGCGGTTCGATGGGACGCGATTCACGAATGATAACCCTGCCGCTCAGACGCTGTGGACTGATTACGGCAAGGACTGCTACTGCGCTCTCACCTTTAACAATCTGCCGAGTGGCCATAAACCGGTGATGATCGGCTGGATGGATAACTGGCAATACGCGGCGAAACTGCCGACCAGTCCCTGGCGCGGGCAGATGACTTTTCCGCGCGAACTATCTTTGCGCGAGACGCCCGAAGGCATCCGGCTGTATCAGAAACCGATCGGAGAAATCGAGCAGCTGGCCACTACAACCGAGGACACGCGCCCCACGCACTCGTTTTTGCTGGCATTTTCGCTCGATACTGCTGCGGGAAAGGAAGTTGGCCTGAAGCTGTTGGCGAACCGGGAGCATTACACTGCCGTAGGATACGATCCCGCAAAAAAGGTTTTGTTTGTCGACCGAACACATTCGGGATTGACGGATTTCAGCCGCGATTTCCCGGCGCGCATCGAAGCGCCTCTCACGGTTCAAGGCAACAGCGTAAAACTGCAGATACTGGTCGACCGCTCGTCAATCGAAGTGTTCGCCGACGACGGCCGCGTAGTCAGCACCAACCTGATTTTTCCGCCGGCCGACGCGAATGAGATCGAGCATATCGGTTTGAAAGTGCTGGCGGTGCAACAAGGCATCCGGTCCATTCACTAGCTACGCGTGGAAGGCTCGGGCGGAATCGGCCGGATCGCCGGGATAAATCCGGTTCAAATTATCCGGGGCTACCAGCTGATGTTTTACAAATACCGCCGGCGGGATGTCTTTGCCCTGGATGATTTCGATGGCAAGGGGCACCAGGGTCTCGCCATAACGCTCGGGGAAATAGGCGACCGAACCGAGGAAGCGTGAGTGGGGCTGGGCCATCTCGGCACGGGCTTCGGAACTGGCGTTCTGGCCGACGACGGCGCAATCTTGCAGACGGCCAGCCTCTTCGAAGGCGCGCAAGGCTCCGATAGCACTCGGGTCATTAATGGCGGAGACCAGCACGCGATGCGCTTTCGAAGTGCGCAGGTATTTGCGTACGGCTTCCAGGCTGCGTTCATACTGGCCATTGCCGTTCAAAAAAACGGCTTGTGCGTCGTTCAGGTGAGGCAGAATTTCGCGCAGTCCCGCCAGGGTGCCAGTGAGGCGGGAGTGCGGGAGCGCACCGGCGGCAGGCAGTTCGAGCAGCACTACATGATCCACTTTGCCGTGCCAGTTCTGGAGCGCCCATTTCGCCAGATGACGACCTCCGAGCAGGCCGGCCCGATAGTTATTGGCGCCGTAATAGGTAGCGCCGGGATGCGGAATATCAACAGCAATCAGCGGGATGTGGGCGTCCATCAGCTTGGAGGAGATGGCGGGAGCGGAGTGCTCGTCGGTCTGGAACTCGATTACCACGTCGACGCGCTCGCGCACGAAAAGAGCGACGTTGCGAATGGCCGCGCGGGCACAGTAGCGGTTGTCGAGCACCAGAAGGTCGACACCTTCTTCGAGCGCCACGCGCTGCACGCTTTCGCAGACTGCGCGGGAGAACGGAAATTCGTTACTCTGCGCCCCAAACCCGAGACGATACTTACGGCGCTTGAGCGGACGTATCCGAAGGCGGTACTTGCGATCCGCACTTTGTTCGAGAAGACCGCGGCTTTCGAGGGTAAAAAGAATGCGGAAAGCAGTTGCCTTACTGAGGCCGGTGCGATTGGATATGTCCGATAGCCGCAGCGACTCACCGTCGTCGCGAAAAGCTCCCAGCACATCACAAGCCCGCGCGATTGAAGCAACCAGGTAAGAGGACGTGGGGAGAGGTTCGCCTTCCGTAAGAGCAGGACCGACCGGGGTCGCAACTGGGATATTTTTCACTACGCGAAATCGCCTGAGAGCCACCCAATAGCGGGGTTGAACTTACCTTATGGTACTAGCTTCTGTAACACGTTTGATTTTAATTGTTGAAGGGCCATTGGACGCGCGGTCGAAGTTTCATGGTGTGAAACTGCGGGAATTCGTTTTTTGTTCTTGAAAGGCGTCGAGCAATCTATCACCATAACCAGCAAATTGATCTTTCTTTGAGATGTGGAGAGGTTTTATGAAAACCAAGTGTTGTTTTCGACTGGCGATTGTGGGGATGTTGTGGGGCGCGGTATTAGGGCACGGGCAGAGCATAACTGGAGATCTCGCGATCAACGTGGCGGACCCGAATGGAGCATCAGTCGCCAATGCGGCCCTCACGCTCAAGAATGTGCAGGAGAACACCTCAATCGCGGGGCGGACAGATGGGGGCGGCAATTACGAATTCAGCCAGTTGAAACCTGGCAGCTACACACTGGAGATCAAAGCGGAAGGCTTTCAACCGCAGCACCTGAATGACATCAGCATTCAGCTGGCGCAACGGGCCGCGATTGGGGTGAAGCTGACGCTCGGTACGGTGAGCGAAACGGTTAATGTCTCGGCGGCGGCCGAGACCTTGTTGAATTCCGAGAGCGCCACAACCGGGCAGGTGATCACTCAGCAGGCGATACAGGATTTGCCGCTTAACGGGCGAAACTTCATTCAGCTGGCGCAGCTATCGGCTGGTGTAACCCCGATTGGAACGGGAAACTCTCCGGCAACTACCTGGACGGGACGAACGGACCAGACGATCTCAATTGAAGGGCTGCGCGAGAGCAATACGAGCTACCTGGTGAATGGGATCGAGACGCGTAATGCGCGGTTTGGCAACGCAGGCATCCGGCCGGATCCTGATGCGATCCAGGAGTTCAATGTGCAGCGCGGATTTTTTACGCCCGATTACGGAGGCAGCGCCGGAATTGTGAATACCACGTTGCGGTCGGGAACAAATGATCTTCACTTGATAGCGTTCGATCTGGTCCGGAACAAGGATTTCGACGCGAACAACTACTTTGCAAACGCAGCGGGGCAGAAATCGCCGCCGCCTTTCACACAGAATCAATTCGGCGCGACCGCCGCCGGTCCGGTAGTCATTCCGAAGTTGTTTAACGGGCGCAACAAGCTCTTCTTTCTGTTTAACTACGAAGGATTCCGGCAGCGGGAAGGCTTGAATCTGACGGGTCTGTATCCGTCTGCGGCGCAACTTGGAGGCAACCTGGCGGATAACAGCGCCGGCACTGGCCTGTTTCCGACTACTTCGGCGTTTTGTCAAAGCAATGCGGGATCGCAGCATTGCGCCAACGTGATCGATCCGACGAATGGCCAGCCCTTTCTGAATAACCAGATTCCTGCTTCGAGGCTGAGTTCGGTTTCCCAGACGGCCATACCGTTTACACCTGTTCCGAACCTGTCGGTGAATCAGGGCGCCGCGAACTTTCCCACCTTCAACACCTTTCTTTCACCCAAGGAGATCAACGATTTTGACCAGTACAATGCGCGGATTGATTACCAGTTAAGCAGCAAAGACACTATTTACGGCAGTTACTCGAACTCGAATGAGCCGCTGTATGTGCCAGCGATACAGGTACTGGGAGGAACCAATAACCCGCTGAAGGATCAACTATGGACAGCTACCTGGGTGAGAACCTTTTCGCCCACCATCGTGAATGAATTTCGATTCGGGCACAACGATACGTCCACTTACAAGCTGGAAGAGGGAGCGGGCGGCCCCAACTATGCGGCGACCACGTTTGGGCTGAAAAACACTTCGACGAATCCCTTCGACTTTGGTCTTCCGCAATTTGGGATCACGGGCTTTGGAACGATCGGGTCGTTCTCCGAAGCCATCGGCGCGGATGAAGAAAACTTTCAGTATGTGGATAACCTCAGCGTCACGCGCGGGAACCATAACCTCAAAGCCGGATTTCAGATCATGCATCTGAAGTATTTTGAGATTACCGACTTTGGCGGAGTGCCGAACTTCGGCTTCAGCGGGCAATTCACCGGTCTGACCAATGGACTAGCGGATTTTCTGCTGGGGACACCCTATACGGCGACTACTTCTGTAGGTGACTCGTCACAGAACATGGTGACGAATTACTATGGCGGTTATCTGGCCGATAACTGGCACATTCTGCCAAAGCTGACGTTGAACCTGGGTCTGCGTTATGAGTTCCAACGGTGGCCGCGCGAGATCAATGGGCGCGCTGAGTATTTCGATTTCGCATTGGGACAAGAAGTCTTGGCCGGGCATGGCGTGAGGCCAGAAATCGTGGATCCCGATTACAACAACTTCGCGCCACGTGTGGGACTCGCCTATCAATTAAACAAGAATACTGTGATGCGGGCCGGCGGCGGCATTTACTATTCGACCGACAATGCGAATGAGCTGCAGTTCGAGATTGTGGGTGCGCCTTTTTACTCTTCCCAAACAATAACAGCGACTACTCCTACAATTGCCTTAAACGGCTTGTTTCCGGCGGCGGGAGTGGGAGCGGCTTTCAACCCATTTACCCTGAACCCGAAGAATCGAACGCCTTACGTTTCACAATGGACGTTCGACATCCAGCACACCTTCGGCTCAAATAACTTTATCGAACTTGGCTATAACGGAAGCACTTCGCAGAAGCTGCCGCAAAGGTATAACCCGGATTCGGGGACGATCGATCCGACTAATACAATACCTCTGGCGCAACGGCAGCCGTATCCACAGTACAAGGGATTTATCCTCTTCTCGGATAACGATGGCTGGGCCAGTTACCAGGCATTTACTGCCAGATACGAGCGGCGCTTTCACTCGGGTTTGTATTTGCTTGGCGCTTATACCTTTCAGAAAGCTTTAGATATCGGAACTACCGATGATTTCTCTATGATCAGCACGCAGTTCAAGACCTGGGACCGGGGCCATTCCGATTACGATGCGCCGCACCGTTTTGTTTTGAGCTTTAATTATGAACTGCCGGTTGGCCGGGGAAAAGCATTGCTGGGCAACAGTTCACGTTTAGTAAACACGCTGATTGGCGGTTGGCAGGTGAACGGCATCGCGACGTTCCAATCGGGCCAATACCACACGATAACGACAAGCCAGTTCTGGCCGAACATCAGCCCTACGTTTAATACGTCCGTGCCCAATGTCATCGGCAATCCGACAGCCGGCCAGGATCCGAGAGGATTCTGGTTCAATTCGGCTGCCTTCGCTTATCCCACGCAGCATGTGGAAGGAGGCGCGGGGCGCAACCAGTTCGAGACACCGGGAACTGAGAACTGGGATATGAGTTTGTTCAAGAACACGAATATTACGGAACGGTTGGCGGCGCAACTGCGGTTTGAAGCGTTCAATATTTTTAATCACACGCAATTTGGCGTGCCGAATACAACTTGGGGTACGCCGACCTTCGGCACGATCAGCTCCACGCTGGTGGATGCGCGACGATTGCAGCTTGGCTTGCGCGTAACTTTTTAGAACCGCGGATGGCAGGCTGAAGCCTACCCTTACCTCATGACTAAGTTCCGGATAGGTTTGTTCAGTGTTGGATTGGCGGCGTATTGGCCTCAATTCGAGGGACTGAAAGATCGCCTGATGAGTCACAACGCGCGTATTACGCAGCAACTGGCGAACAAAGATGTCAGCGTCGTCAATCTAGGGATGATCGATACGCCGGAGCAGGCCATGCGTGCAGGGCATCAGTTTAGAGAAGCCGATGTAGACCTGCTGTTTCTGCATGTGGCGACTTATGCGCTCTCGTCGACGGTGCTGCCCGTGGTGCGGCGCGCGAAGGTTCCCGTAGTGATCTTAAATCTCGCTCCGGGACCGGCGATCGATTATGCCGCTTTCAATCGAACGCGCGACCGAGGGAGCATGACGGCGGAGTGGTTGGGCTGGTGCCAGGCTTGTCCGGTGCCTGAAATTGCTAATGTGTTTGAGCGCTGTGGAATTCCCTTTTTTCAGGTCACAGGAGTGCTGGAAGACGACCCGCACGCCTGGACTGAGATCAGCGAATGGGTCGCAGCGGCGCGAACGGCTTACCTCATGGAGCACAACCGGCTCGGATTAATGGGCCACTATTACGGGGGCATGCTCGACATCTACAGTGATTTGACACAACAGTGCGCGAGCTTTGGCGGCCATATGGAAATCCTTGAAGTGGATGACCTGGCGGCGCTCCGGAGAGACGTGACCGATCCGGAAACTGACGACCGGGTCCAACACTTTTATGAGCGGTTCGACGTGCAGGACGATTGTCCGGTGCACGAGCTACAGAGAGCGGCGCGCACCTCAGTGGCGTTAGACCGGCTGGTGGAGGCGCACGCGCTCGGATCGCTGGCGTATTACTACAAGGGCGTTGGAAACGCTGAGAACGAAGACGTGATCAGTTCCATCATTTTGGGAACGAGCCTGCTGACAGCGCGCGGCATTCCGGTAGCCGGTGAGTACGAAGTGAAAAATGCGCAAGCGATGAAGGTACTTGATTGCTTTGGGGCCGGCGGTTCGTTCACGGAATATTATGCGACCGATTTCAAGGAGGATGTTGTTCTGATGGGACACGATGGGCCGGGTCACATCGCTATCGCCGAGGGCCGGACGAAAGTGCGGCCTTTAGGCGTCTATCACGGCAAAGTCGGCTTGGGGCTGTCGGTCGAGATGTCGGTGAAGAATGGGCCGGTGACGCTGCTTTCGGTGGTGCAGCGCGGGAACGGAACGATCAAACTGCTGGTGGCGCACGGAGAGTCGGTGCCCGGGCCGATTCTCGAAATAGGCAACACGAACAGCCGCTATCGGTTCCCGTGCGGAGCGCGGGAATTCATCGAGCGGTGGAATGCCGAAGCACCAGCGCATCATTGCGCGATTGGCATTGGGCATATCGGGAGCAAGATCGGAAAGTTAGGATCGCTGCTCGGCTTGGAAGTTAGACAGGTTTGTTAGTGATGCAAACATTATGAGTAAACAAGTAAGTGCGATATTGGCGCTATTTAGTTTGTGCGCCGCGCCCGCTGTAGCGCAAAGTGTAAAGGTCTCCTGGGACCAAGTGGAGCGTGTATCGAAGACGACGGCTACGTTGCAGGTGGTGGTCAATCCGCCCTTGCAACGCGGATCGAAAATTCACGACCAGGTATTTGCAACCCTGAAGAAGTTGAACGCCGAATATGTCAGGTATGTGCCCTGGCTGCCCTATCCTAAGCTGGGCGTGGCCGAACTGGAACCACCGGCAGACGGCAAAACCTCGTGGGATTTCTCGCTGATCGATCCCATGACGATCGACTTCATCAATGCGACGGAAGGGCACTCGCCAATTCTGAATTTCAGCACCATCCCAGCGTGGCTTTTCAAGACTCCCAAGCCAGTTGCGTATCCGAAAGACCCGGATGGAGTGACGTGGGACTACACGCAAGGCACGGAGTTGCGCGACCCTTCGGGCAAAGAACTGGGAGATTACTACGGACGCCTGGTCAGCTGGTATGTGAATGGCGGCTTTACCGATGAATATGGCAAGAGGCACGAATCCGGCCACCATTTCAAGATTCCGTACTGGGAAATTTTGAATGAAGTGGATTTCGAACACAAGATGACGGCGGAGCAGTACACTGCCCGTTACGACGCGATCGCCGCCGGAATCAAGAAGGTTTCACCGAGCATGAAATTCGTGGGACTGGCGCTGGCGATGCCCTCAGACCGCCCCGAAATGTTCGAGTATTTCCTCGATCACAAGAACCATAAACCGGGGATACCGCTCGATATGATTTCGTACCACTTCTATGCCAGCCCGACACCGGACCAGAATCCTGACGTACAGCAGTATACGTTTTTTGCGCAGGCGGACGGGTTTATGAACACGGTTCGATACATAGAAGGAATTCGCAAACGCCTGTCGCCGAAAACCGGCACGACGGTAGATGAGATTGGCTGCATTTCGGCCGACGACGGGGGACAAAACGATCCGCACCACGTGACGAAAGCCATTCCAAATTCCTACTGGAATCTGTGCGGCGCGACATACGCGTACGTCTTCGGTAATCTGGCATCGCTCGGCATCGATATCGCGGGCGAGTCGCAACTGGTGGGGTATCCGACTCAGTTTCCCAGTGTGTCCCTGGTCGATTGGAATACTGGCCTGCCAAACGCGCGTTTTCGCATTCTCGAACTGCTGAAGACTAACTTCGGGCCCGGCGACAAAATCGTGAAGACGACGAGCGACTCACCGTATGTCTACGCGCTGGGGTTTGTGGGCCGAAGCGGGGAGCACAAGCTGCTGTTAGTCAACAAGCGGAATCGGGATTTCGACATGAAGCTTCCGCAGCGGGCTAAGGAAGTGGAATGGGTGGATCAGGAAACCAAGGGAGATCCGCCCAAAACGGAGACGGTGACCGAAGATCATGCACGGCTGAAGGGATTCGAGGTCGCCGTGGTCACGTTAGGCAGTTAGCGCCGCTTGGCGGTGGAGGTGGTGCCGGCAGCCGACACCCCCATCGCGCGCAGCTGTGAAAGTGCTTTACGAGCATCCTCAGTATGTGGATAGTTCTGCACTAATAGCCGGAACTCGCCCGCAGCACGGTTCCGTTGATTCGACTTCATGAGCGCCATCGCTTTCATGTAGTGCGCATCCGGTGTTTTGGGGTTATCGGGATAGCGCTCGAGCACCGCATCGAAGGCTTTGATCGAGCCCGCATAATCGCCCTTGTTGTAGCTGATTTCACCGAGATAATACTGGGCGTTCGCGGCCAGCTCGGTGTTTGGGAAATACTGCAGATACTGCGAAAACTCGGTGTAGGCTAAATCGGTTTTGCCGGTTTGCAAGTCGCGCATTGCGGCCGTGTAGCTATCGTTGGCGCTCATGCCGGCGGGAGCTCCGCCCTGCGCAACCGGAGGAGCACCGGGGCCGCCCTGTGGGGTCAACGCGGACGGCGCGCCATTTGGCGTCGCTGCGCCAGGCGCCGCGGGTGGATTCTGAATGATCTGCAGCTGGTTCTTCAAGTCGGTCATCTTGGCGTCCATCCGTTCGAGGCGAGAGGTCAGGTCCGCCAGTGAATCCTTCAATGAGCGGACATCGTCGCTCATCCCGTCCACTTTGCCGCTCATCGCACCCACCGGCGCCAGCGACTTCGCCACGCCATTGCTTACCGCATCCTGCAGCGTGGCCACCTGATCGGCTGTGCGGCGCGTATCGTTTTGCATGGCCTGGACCATGCCGGTCAAGGTGTCCATCTTGGAATTGAGAGATTGCTGCATCGCATTGATGCGATCTTCAAGATCGCGCTGCATCTGCACCATGTCCTTGTTCACCGCGAACGAGAAGGAAGAACAGGTGAGCAACAATGCTGCCAAACGCACAAATTTCATGGAATCAACTCCTAAAAGAATGGGGACGGATCGCAATCCATCCCCGCTTTGTCAACTAACTCAAGTGTAAGAGAGCCACGCGTCGTTTTGGTGTTACTGGGTGGCCGAGAAATGCGCCCGGCGATTGCGCGCGTAGCAATCTTCAGTAGCATCCGTACAGAGCGGCCGTTCTTTGCCGAAGCTGATGGTCTTCAACTTGTCCGAGGGCACGCCGAGAGCGACCAATGCGTCGCGCGTAGCGGCGGAACGGCGGTCGCCGAGCGCCAGGTTGTATTCCGCCGAACCGCGCTCGTCGCAGTGGCCTTCAATGGTCACGATGAAGCTCGAATCGAGCGAGAAGATCTGTTTCAAGGCTGTCGCGTCGCCTTGCAGAACGGATTGGTCACTGGATCGCACTTCGCTTTTGTCGTAATCGAAGTGGATGTCTTGTACCTGGTGGGCCAGAATGTCCTGGATGGTCGACTGGTTATTTGGCGGGGCTGCCGCAGGCGGTAGAGGGCTGCTTACGGTGATTGTCGCGTCGGCTTCGGTATCCCCTCCGGCACCAGTCGCAGTTAAGTGATAAGTGGTGGTGGCAGTCGGATAGACGGCGCGGCGGCCGTTTGGACTCACACTCCCGATCGTGTTGTCGATCTGCACGCTGGTTGCGCCCGTAACCGACCAGCGCAATGAAGAAGGCTGTCCATTGCTGATGGTCGCCGGTTCGGCGGTGAAATAGTCGACCACTGGCTTGGCGGCCGGTGGCGGGGCGGCTTGCGGTGGAGGAGGCGGTGGGGGCAGGGGTGCTTTCTTGTGGCAACCTGCCGCCACAACTAAGAGAAGCACCGAACATGCCGTCTGAGTTAGCCTGCGTCTTTGCATAAATATCTAAATATCTCCTGCCTGGTTAAATGGCGTTTTAAATGCGTTCTACTGCTCGGCATTGACCCACACCGGCTTTTCGTTGCTGCCCGATTTCGTAAGCGCGTGCTTGCCGGTGCCGTCCGCGTTCATCGTCCAGATCTGCGATTGACCGCCTCGTTTGGACGCAAAAACAATATGCGCACCATCGGGGGCCCAACTTGGATTTTCATTGCGGCCTTCATTCGCCGTGAGCTGGGTCGTCTGCCCGGAGGGAACGTCCATCACAAAGATGTTGTAATTGCCCGGCTCAAAACCTCTCGTCCAGGCGAACGCAATGTGTGCTCCGTCGGGGCTCCAGGCCGGATTTGTGGCTTCTCCCGTGCCTGCACTGAGCCGCCGCACGTTGGCGCCCTCCAGATTCATTTGATAAATCTGTGGAAAACCCGAACGACCGGAGACCTCTACCAAGTCGTTTCCGGTCGCAGGATTGATCTTTGCTTCGACTTCAATCGAAGTGGAAGATGTGATGCGGTGCAGTCCGCCCCCGTTTGTGTTCGTCATGTAGAGTTGCGCCGGGCCGCCCGCTGCTGTCGACGAGAAAATAACGCGTTTTGAATCCGGCGTGAATGTGACAAATGCATTCATGGATGCCCGTTGGTTATAAAACGGCAGTTTTCGTCCCGTGTCAAGAGAAAACATCTGAATGGCCGGAAATCCGGTCGCGTAAGTCGTAAATGCCACAAGCCGGCCGTCGGGCGAAGCGGAGGGAAACGTGCTGATGGAGCCGTATTTCGTGATCTGACGCTCGCCTGTTCCATCCCAGTTCATGACCCAGATTTCTTTGGCTCCGGTACGATTCGAGACAAATACAATGTGCGTTCCGACCAGGCTTTTGCCGCCGAATTGGGCCAGCATATCGGCTGCATACCGATGGCCGGCATCAACCGCGCCTTCCTGTGTGAGAGGAGCCGTGTAGACCTTGCCAAACACCTGCGCCTGCTGCAACGACGGCATGTTCGGAGCGGTCGTATAGAACCAGCCAAACGCTACGAAGGATCCGTTGTTCTCCGCGCCATAGCCTAAACCGAGATAATTGGCCTGAATCGGCGGCAGACTCCAGTCGGTCAGCCGGTTGCCCTTCGGGTTGGCCGCGCGGGCGGATGGTGGAGCGACACCCGGTTGCAGATCGCTGGCCTGTTGCGGGACCTGTACCGGATAAAGAGTTTTGGGGACAAAATTGACCAGCGGCGAGGCTTCCAGATCGCTCCGCACGGTTGTGTTGAACGTCGAAATGAGCGGCGACGCGCCACCAGAAGCGCGAAAATCGGTGACCGCCACCAGCGGCTTCCCCGGATTTTTCACAATCTGTCCAGTGATCTGCTGCCGGGCCATCATCCAACCTGAACAGGCGACGAGGCAAAGAGAAGCGATTAAAATGCGCATTAACGTAAATTGAAAGTGAACTGAGCCGAGATATAACTCTCGGTAATTTGTGGCGGCAATCCTGGCAGCGGACTTGCCCCATACACCGCTCGCAATGCGGTGTTGTCGATCGATGGGTTACCGCTTGATTGTATGACCTGCGGATTGCGAACCGTGCCATCGCGCATGATGTAGAAGCTGACAATCGCGGCCTGTGATTGTGACCGGACATCGAGTCCGTTGGTAGACCACAACTGCGCAATGCGCTGCCGGACGATTTCCGAATACCAGCCGAGGCGATTGCCCAAGGGGGAGTTCGGCCCGACGCCCACCTGCCCGGCCCCGCTCTGCTGCGAATACATCGGATTCGAAAGCGCTTGCGGCGAACGGCTGTAAACCTGGTTCTGCGGAGCCGGCGTCCGGTACTGCTGCTGATGAAGCGGCTGCGACGCTTGCTTCTTGATCTTGTCTGGAATCTCCACGGCATTCTTATCGACGGGCGGCGCTTTTTTCTGAAGATCTTCTTTGGCGGGCGCTGTGGGTACGACGGATTGCGTGTCGTTGGCGACCGGGTTCGGAGTGGCCTCGCGCTGCGGAATCGGAATGTTATGCACCGCGGACACCGCGTAGGCAGGCCCACCGGCCGGATGAGCTTCCCCAAAGGTATCGCGTGACCGGTTCATCCAGTACCAGCCGAAAACCATCAGCGCTATCACACCCGCGTGTACGAGCAGCGCGCCCATCATGGGGAGCGCCAGCGGATCGCGTTGATCGAGAATGTCGAGCTGTTGCGCCATACTTAGCGGTGCTGCCGCGCTGCCGAATCGACAGGGGCAGTCACCATTTTCACTTCAAACTTCGCTTCGCCCAACTCGGCAATAATCTGCGCGATCGGATCCCAGGGTGTTTCTTTATCGGCCCGCACATAAACCGACGTCGCGCCGTGGAAACGCTGCCGCACGCTCGCCGCCAGTAAATTAATGTTGACGGGTTTCTCATTCAAAAAGGATTCACCGCTTTTCGTGATGCTGATCACCGGCAGGTCCTGTGCCGTATTCTGCACGCGCTTTACAGTGGGCACTTGAATATCCAAACCAAACTCCATCACGTTGGCCGTAATCATGAAAATAATGAGCAACACAAGCACCACGTCGACCAGCGGCACGATGTTGATTTCCGACAGCGCCGTCGGGCTGCCGAAGCGCCGTCCCCGCCGCCCGCCTCCACTTTCGCCAAAGGAAAAGGCCATTGTTTATTGGTGCCTTTAGCCGCCGAAATCGCGGTCCGCAAAATTCTGGAATTCGATAGCAAAGTCTTCCATGCGCGTGCCGATCTCCTTGATACGGCTGCCGAAGACGTTGTAGAAGATAGCAGCGGGAATGGCAGCGGCCAGTCCGATCGCGGTGGTGACGAGTGCTTCCGAAATGCCCGGCGCGACCGCCCGCAGACTCGCGCTGCCTGCCGTGCCTAAGCCTTCGAAGGCGTCGATGATGCCCCACACCGTGCCAAACAGGCCAATGAACGGCGAGACCGAAGCGACGGTTGCAAGCCAGTTCATGTTCATCTCGAGCTTCGTTACTTCTTCACTGATGCCGAGCTGAAGACTGCGCTCGATGGCAACTTTATTGACTAGCGCGCCGCGCTGTTTCACCTGGCGTTCGATCTCGCCATAGCCGAAATCGAAGACTGCCACTAATGGGGCTGTGCCGAACTGTTCACTTGCTACTGCCACCGATTGCAGGTTCGGAGCTTTGCGAAAGGCCCGCAAGAAATTTCGATTCGCGCGGCGCGCCCGGCCGAATACGCTGCTCTTCGAAAAGACAATCGTCCAGGAGAACAACGAGAAAAGAATCAGGATGGCGATGACAGCGAGGGGTACGGGTCGAAGGTTTTGAACCAGGTCCCACAGACTAAGTTCTGCGGGGAACAACGTTACGGGCAATAGCGGGATCCTTTCCTTTTTTCCTCGCTTTCATTATAGGGATGGGTTTTCATCTGTTGTCATTCTGCCTGCTATCAGGCCCCCCGGTGAAATTCCTCCAGGAGTACTGCGCTATGTGCCGCCCCAGTAAAGATCTTATTCTTGCTGCGGTATTGCAACTTCCACGTAGCTGGCAGGCGAGGCTGCGTGAACAGCTTTAATGACTAGGTGCATAATGTGGCTTAAGTTTGGGCCATTGCTGCTGACCTAGTACGATGATCGCGATCTTACGGCCTGAAAGGTTCTGCTGATAGCCCACCTTTTGGGCGTCGCCTGATCGAAAAGGATCAGCATTAGGGAGCGAATACTGGTTCTTTGTCGAGGCTTCGAACGGCGAACTCAATCACGGCCTTAACCTGTTCACGGTCGAGCCCGTCGAACCATTCCATGATGTCGTCAATATTGGCTCCAGCCTCCAGATTCTCAAGGATGGCTGATACTGGCAAACGTGTGCTTTTCAACACCCACGCGCCGCTCACCTTGCCGGGGATGCTTTCAACAGCGGAACATTGTGACCAGTCGAGTGGAGCCATAGTTCACCCTCCTTTAACCTTAGCCGTTCTTATATCGCTGCGCCGGATGAGCAGTCAATAGCTCAGCCCGGATCTGGAGGTCTGCCGGTTTTACCCGTATTGCGACGCAGCGATAGGCCTCAACGGGTATTTGCCACAAAACGCATCGGTTCGCCGTTCAAATAGCGTTCCACTTCTTCAGCGGCAATGCGGCAGGCCTTCTCAGCGGCTTGCCGCGTGCCTCCGGCAATATGCGGTGTCATGACAAGGTTCGGCAAGCTGCGCAAGGAGGACTGTAACGGCAGAGGCTCCTCCGCAAAAACGTCAACGGCCGCCGCGAAAAGATGGCCAGAGCGTAGGGCCTCTTCCAGTGCTGCGTAATCGAGAAGCGCGCCGCGAGCGCAGTTGACCAGCACGGAGCCTTTTGACATCAAGGCGATCTGCTCTCTTCCGATTAAGCCGCGCGTTTCGGGCGTCTCGCGAGCGTGCAGCGAGACCAATTGTGAGCGTTGCAGCAGTTCTTCCAGGGTGACTTGCTCTACCTGATCTTCGTTTGGGATCGCCGCGTACGGATCATAGACCAGTATCGATGCGCCGAAGCCCTGCAGGATGCGTGCGACCCGTCTGCCGATTTCGCCAAATCCCACCAGACCGCAGGTTGCCTTCTCCAGTTCGAAGCCAGCTGTATCAAAGGTGTAGTTTCCTGGCCACTGCCCGTTGCGGATGCCGGAGTCAGTTGCCGAGATCCGCCGGAGGGTCGCCAGCGCCATGGCCACAGAGAATTCCGCGGCCGCCGTGGCATTGCGCCCCGGCGTGAAACCAATCGTCACACCGGCTGCCGTGGCTGCCGGTACATTGACGTTCACCGGCCCTCCACGGCAAACTACAAAGAGGCGAAGATCCGGGCAAGCCCGTAACACCTTCTGCGTGAGTGGGGCGTGATGGGCGATGCACAAAGAGACGCCCTGCAGCGCTTCGATCATCTGCTCTTCTGAGCCCGAGGCCTCTTTCACCTCCGCAATGTCGCGGAACGGTTCGAGAGGAAAGGGCGTTGTCGCTTCGACAATCTCGAGTTGCTCTTTTACCCTGGCCGACAGACTCGCCTGCATCAGCGAGGGTGAAATAAAATGATCACCAATCAAGAGAAGTCTTTTCATAAGGAGCCTCCACGAACTTACGCGATCGGAAGATTGAAATGCAGGAGTGCGGCAGTGTTTTCAGTGAGAACGATTTCGTTGACGCTGACATTGCCCAATTCTGGAAACACCTGCCGGTAGCGCCCGGGTGCAATGCCCAGCAAATCACAAAGGAGGAGACGAATCAGCGTGTTGTGAGCGATCACCATAACTCTTGCTTCCGGACCAGCTCGAGCAGCGATCTCCCGGAGTGCCTCCCGTCCACGCGCAATCGCCCTCATGGGATCTTCGCCGCCAGGCAGGAAATGTTTGACCGGATCCTCGCGAAACGCGGCGTAGTTCTCGGGGAAACGCTCAGCCATTTCGCGGGAAGTTAGTCCCTCGCCCTCTCCAAAGTTTATTTCGCGAAGCCGCGGATCCACCTTTGACGTGATTTGCAGAATTTCTTCGACGGCTTGCGCCGTGGCGCGAGCCCTGCTGAGAGGCGATACATAAAGACACGATAGACCCGCATACCTTGCCCACGAGGCGAGCGCCTGCGCCTGCTGCATGCCTCGGTCGCTGAGCGCGATATCACTCGAACCGGCATAGCGATTTTCCGCATGCCAGATCGTCTCCCCATGTCGTACCAGAACGATTCGGCTCATAATGCAATTCGCTGGATCGAGTAGTCGGTAAGAGCTGGCGGCAACCAGCCCCGACTTTCCAACTCGCGCAATAACCGACGGTAAGTCTCGCCATACGTTTCCGCAAAGTGAAGCGCGGGATCGATTTGCGTTCCGCGAGAGACCATGCGGCCAGCGGCATCTCTGAGAGACGAGCCATGCGATGCAGCCAGGATCGACATGCCAAAAGCGGGCTCGGTCACTGCCGGTATGGTGAGCGTCCGTTCCAGCACATCCGCCCGGATCTGATTCCAAAGCGGACTGCGCGTCGCTCCGCCTGAGATGGAAAACGCGCCAGTGAGCGGTGCGCCGAGCATTTTCAGATAGTCAAACGAGAGCCTTTCGAGGAACGCCACCCCTTGCAACACTGAGCGGTAAAGTTCTGTCCGATTAGCAGGCTCGCGCAGCTGAAAACCTTGCGCCTGGGAAGCTGTGAAGGGAAAGCGTTCGCCAGCCGCAGCCAGAGGGTAGATGACAAGATCACTCGGGCCATTCTCTTGGGCCGATTTTCCCAGCTGTTCCAGATTCTCGTCGAGAAAGAGTTTTGTAATCGCACCGGCTCCGGTACTGGACGCACCGCCGGGCAGCCATCTGCCGTTCGGCGACAGATGCGAATATACTACGCCGAGTGGATCGCGCAGTTGCTCTTCGGTGACTCCCTTAAGAACCAGAGTCGTCCCGAGAACCGAGTTCCAGCTGCCGGTCTCCACTGCGCCCGCGGCAATCTGCGCTGCACATCCGTCGGTCATGCCGGCCAATATCGGGAGCAGCGCCGGCAATCCAGTTTGTGCGGCGGCTTCGCGTGAAACATGCCCCAGCAAAGAACCGGGAGGGACAACCTTCGGCAAAATCGTCTCTGGCAAACCGAAACTGGCGAAGATTTTATACGGCCATTGCCGCCGCAGAACATCATACCCGGACTTTAAACTGTGGCTGCTATCGGTAGGGATCCTGTGGCCGGCTAACCTGTTTTGCACGAAATCATTCTGGTGAGTAAGATAACGTCCGTTTTTGGTTGAAGCTTGATTGCGCCACAGCCAGACAAGTTTCGGAAGCGCCCAGGACGGCTGCATGCGATAGCCGAACTCAGCCCACAAATCCCGGCCGGCGTCTGTTACGAGCAGGGCTTCCTGTTCCGCGCGGCCGTCGTCATACATGAGCGCTTCGCTGGCCGAGCGACGCTCCTCATCCGTTAACAGGATCGTGCCGGAGGTTGCGTCCACTGCTACGCCGCGAGCCGCTTCGGCCGGAACCGCCGCCATCACTTGTTGACAGCAGGCACATACCGCGCGCCACCATTCCTCGGGATCCTGCACATGTTCGCGGCCCGAGCGCCTGCTCGATAAAAGGGGTTGCGCGCAGGTGGCGAGAATAGAACCCGTGTTGTCAGCCGCAATCGCCCGAACACTCTGCGTGCCCAGGTCGATTCCAATCCACACCGCATCTGTCATGCGCGTCTCCCCGCGTTCACCAGGTGGCCGCCAGCGTTTCTCGAAGCTTTATATATTTGTCGAAGAGATCGCGATACATGGCTTGATTGCCGCCAGAAATATACAGCTGGCCTTCCACGCCATACTGATTCACGGCGGCGGCAACCGATGAGGCTTTACCGGTCGCGGCCAAGGCTGAAAAGAATGCTCCTCGCGCGCCGATCTCAGTGGCATACGGCCGCAGTACTTCGCAACCGCAAACGTCGGCGATGAGTTGGCACCAGAAGTCGCTGCGTGAGCCGCCTCCGCATACGGTGACTCTGGCGAGCGGCGCAGACGACGCTGCCAAAAAGCAATCGCGAATGGCGAAGGAGAGTCCTTCGAAGACGGCTCGTGCCATATCTTCACGAGTCTGGGTGAGTGAAAGTCCGTGCAAACTCGCGCGCGCGGACGGAGCAAGAAAAGGGGATCGTTCGCCCGCCGGCGATAAATACGGGAGGCAAGTCACGCCATTTGCTCCTGGTGCGCTTTCTGCGGCCATCCGCGATAAATCGGCAACATCCGTCGCCCGCAAGGTGGCCGTTGCCCAATCCAGCGCTTCGCAACCAGTGAGTGTGGGCATCGCGCGCAGATAAAGTCCGGCTTCGTTCAAGGCGATGGTTGTTCCAGCGGGCATGCCGCTCCGGCCTGCATCGGTCGTAATCACTTCGGGACAAATCGTTGTACCAAGGATCACGCACCCTTCTCCGGCGCGTATGCACCCACAACCAAAGGCTGTGGTGACAATATCGTAGGACGCCATGATAACGGGGATACCTGAACGAACGCCCAACAGTTCAGCAACGCTCTGGCGGAGCGATGCAGCAGGCGCGCGCAGTGAAGCGATTGGGGGGAGTAGGCGGGCATGAGGCTCCAGTTCGAACAGCCGGATGAGTTCATTCGAATAACCGCGCTCGACCACATCACAGAAAGGGTTCGACGCATCCGAAAGATCGGCTGCAATTTCGCCGGTCATTTGCAGATAGAGCCACCCATTGCAGCTCAATAGCCAGCGTGCTCGCTTCAGACGATCGGGATCATGCTCTTTCAGCCAGCTTAGGATGGCGTTGGCCAGCCCTGGATAACCCACCGAGCCGCTGTGGCGAAAGGCCTCGTCGATAACGCCCGAAGCTCTCCAGCGCTCCACAACCTGATGAGCGCGACCATCGTTCCACAACACCGCCTTGCCCACGGGTCTTCCGGCATGGTCCACCAGCCAGCAGCCATCTCCCTGGGCAGTAGTGACAATCCCTTCCACCTCCGCAATCGACTGACGCGTAATCTCGCGGGCGGTACGCAGCAACTCATCCCAGACAACAACCATGTCCTGCTCGGCATGAGTGGCAGTCGGGCGCGCCACGTTGAGGCTCTGTCTCGCCACCACCACTTCTCTGCCGTCGCTGTCGAGCAACACTGCCTTGATGGCGGAAGTTCCAGCATCTATGCAAAGCCACGCCAAAGTTAGGAAACTCCGTCCGGTTCCAATGCACTGTCAGCCGGGAGCCTTAGCGTGAGTGCCAGGATTCCACTTACAAAATAGAGCCCGGCAAAGACCCACATCAAACCCGCTACCCCCAGTGGTTTCAAAAATAGACCGACGAGAGCCGGCCCGACCCACACGCTAGCGCCCGCACCCAGGTTCAGCAGCGAGAGAGCCGCCCCTTTTTCCGCCGGAGCAAGGCTTGGCATCAGCGCCGAAAGCGGCACATATCCGGCCAGAGTGCCGCCATAGAGAACGCCCACCACTCCGGCCGCTACAAAGCTGTGGTGCAGCAGTGGAACGTAATACAAGGCCAGCGTCGTGAGCGTGCATCCAAACCCTCCGCAAATGGCTACCGTCCTCCGCCATCCCAGGCGATCGCCCAGAATTCCGAAGAGCAAGTTCCAGATAATGTTGCTGCTAAAGATCAGGCTCAACAGACGCAGCCACTCGACCAGCGTGAATCCGATGGTGTTGATGAAAAAACTGGGCAGAAACACCAAAAAGCCGAACTCTGGTGCGGTGTTGATGATGCGCACTAAGCAGGCAATGCCGGTTCTGGGCTTGCGCCAGATGAGAGAAATACTATGCAGCAGCGCGCGCACCGGCTTCTCGCCACGTGCGATCAGGCGTCTTCGTCCGCGAGGCTCATGCACGCCCAGCAGCATGATAAGGCCGCCAAGAATAACGAGTCCTGTCGATAACCAAAACGTGTTCACCGCGCCCACCCGCGGTACGGTCCAGCTGGCGACCGCGGAGCCAATCGTTGGCAGTCCGCCGGTAAATGCGAACCAGAACCATCCCATCGCCGAACCCAGTCCGCGCGCCGGTGTTGCTACGACGATCCAAACCAGAAAGCCGAATGCAAACAGCGGATAACCAAAACCTCGTAAACCGTACGTGAGTAGAAGCAGCCAGAAACTGTTGTTGCCAAGCCCGACCGTCAAAAATAAGACTTCAAAGCAAACCCAGATACACAGGCCGATTGCGATCACTTGACGAGGTCCCCACAAATCCGAGAGCGTCCCGGAGAGCCATCCGGAAATCCCCACGGCAAATCCATATGTGGTGAAGATCCAGGCGACGTTCCCAGCTGTAATGCCCTTCGAAATCAAGTACGGCGAGAGATAGCCAGACTCGACGCCATCGCCGATCATAAAAAGCAGTAAACCAACAAAGCCCCAAATTAATGAGGGGGGCAGACCGAGGCGAGCGAGCATGAGGCGAGAACCATAGTATCGTCGGGGAGTTAGCTCTGAATGCCCTTGCCCTCAATGATCGTGATATATCGGTTCATCGGCAACTTGCTGAACCGCTCGGTTTTGCCAAATAGTAAAGGCCACTCGATTCGATCCGAGCACCAGGCGACCCATTCTCTTCGCCCGTATGACGGCAAGCACCGCGCGATCTGTTTCGACGGCTTTGATCCGCCCATGATCCAGCTGCAGCAGAAAACCAAATTCGGCCACCAAGGGTAACCATCACGTTAGCGCTGGGAAACCAGAAGGATGCGAATGAGCTGCTCGATCCACTTTCCATTGCCGGCTCCGTCGACAAAGGTCGAGATGCCTTCTTCGCAATGAGCACAAACAATTCGTGCGGAACTTGAGCTGACGTAGCGAAATCCTGAGACTCACTCAAGGCGAGGGCACGCTTGAGTTTGGCCTGTTCCTTGCCTGTGATGATCGCTGCGCAGAGAGAATATTTGTATCGAGGAAGACCTTAGCGGTCATGAAGATCGTCACGTGACCACGTTTTCTACCCAGTCGCCCGTCCGCTTATTGTCGAGAACTACGCAGTCGTCGAACAAGCTCGTATCCGATTTGGCGAAGGCCTCAACGTGCTCTCGGGCAAGACCGGCAGCGGCAAATCGATCGTGGTCGATTCGTTGAGTCTTCTTCTGGGCGCACGCATCTGCCGAAATGATTCGCAGCGGCGAAACCAAGGCCCGCGTCTCCGACATCTTCGCCGTCTCTACGAACTCCGAACTCACCCGCCTGCTGGCCGAGTCTGGCGTAGAAGGCAGCGCGGAAGACGAACTCATCGTCGAGCGCGAAGTAACAGCGAATGGTAAGTCGCGGGCCTTCGTCGGCAACCGCCCCGTTACGACCGCATTCCTCCGCCATTTAGCTCCTGTCCTAGGCGACATCCATGGCCAAAATGAGCAGCAAAACCTGTCCGTCGCAGCCGCGCAGCGTAACCTGCTCGACGACTACGCGCAAGCCGCCGTGTTGCGAGCGACCGTCACCTCCCTATTTTCGGACTGGCGTCAAGCCGGCGAAAATTGGCCGAGCTCGATCGCAATGAACAGGAGAAGTTGCGTCTGCTCGACCTCTGGAGCTTTCAGCGCAAAGAGATCGAAGAACTGCAGCGTTCTCCTATCTTCTTTTCTTCGAGAACCCCGTTTAGACAATCCTTTTTACACCCTCTAGCGGCTTAATGCTCCTGCACATTTCTGTTGCTCGAAAGTATCAGGTACGCGCCTGCGGATCATTATCCTTTCTTAACCGGCGTTCAATCATTGCGATAGCCCACACCGCCCGTGCCTCCGATTCAACATGGAAAAACTGAGACGGTCTGCTAATTGCTTGCAAGTAGACAAACACCAAGCTCCGAAATCGAAAGGACAAACCTCATGAATTACACTTCCACCAGACACAAGGCCACTGTGACAGTTTTGAGCGCATTGGCTTTAAGCAGCGTCTTCACGGGCGCCCTGCAAGCACAAACAACAGCCGCCGCCAAGTTCGTCCCGTTCGACGAATTCCTGCAAAGCGTCAGAGGAGCCGATGCCAACGACATGCTGGCGCGGCCGGAGGTCAAAATCGCCGGCTCGAGCGCGATGGAAGAGATGCGCCAACATCTCTTGAAGCTGTATGGCGGCGTGGCGGTTAACCACAGCTATGTACTCGACTCAGAGACCATAGATTGCGTGCCATTGACGCAACAGCCGGCCGTGCGCGCTCTCGGTCTCGCCAAGCTCGCTGCCGAGCCGCCTGCCTCGGCGATAGCCGGACCGGCAGGAGCCAAGACGAACAGCACGCCGCGCTTGTCGCAGATACCCGCCGGCAAGACCAGCGATGATTTCGGCAATGCGCTCGGCTGCGAAGCGCAAACCATTCCCATGACCCGGATCACCCTCGAACAGCTCTCGCATTTCAAGACTCTCCATGAGTTCTTTGAAAAAGGACCGAATGGTTCCGGGCAAGCTCCCAAACCGGGCAAGTCTGTCCCGGCGGGCGGCCCGGCTCATAAGTACAGCATCACCTACCAGTACGTGAATAACCTGGGCGATAACGCTGATATCAATTTATGGCGTCCCTATGTGTTCGGCGACATCGGCGAGATCTTTTCGCTGGCGCAATCCTGGACCATCGGCTACGGATCGGGTGGCGACCAGACGGTGGAAGTCGGCTGGCAGAATTATCCCGCCCGGACCGGCACGGAAAGTTCGGTGATTTTCACTTACTACACCGCTGACGGTTATGTGAACACCGGTTGTTACGACCTCACCTGTGGCGCGTTCGTGCAGGTAAACCACAGCATCGCGCTCGGCGTGCCGTTTGCACCGCAGTATTACAGCGTGTCCGACGGCGCTCAATACGAACTGCAGCTCCAGTATTACTTCTATCAGGGAAACTGGTGGCTGAACGCGGACGGTACCTGGATCGGCTATTATCCGGGCAGGCTCTTCGGTTCGGGCCAGCTATCACAATATGCCAACTTGCTCGAATTCGGCAGCGAGAGCGTGGGTAACACTGTATGGCCAGCCGAAGGCAGCGGACTCTTTGCGGCCAACGGTTTCGAGTACTCGGCTTATCAGCGCGTGCTCTGGTACAGGGCCCTCAACAGCCTGACCTATTGGGACACGCTCACGCCGTTTCAACCCTCGCCCTCCTGTTACTCCGTCACGACTCCTGGTTACGCGTCTAACTGGGGCACTTACTTCTTTTTTGGCGGCCCGGGCGGCGCCAGTTGTCAGTAGTGGTTTCACATCCTGATCAGAAGCAAGTGATTCCGCCATCGCGCCGCCAGTGGGCGCGATGGCGGAATCGTCTTTGATGGCGAATTAGAATGTCAAAGCTCACACCGTTCAACCAGTTCGTTCGCAATGTCCGCAATGCGCGCGCTCAAGACTACCTGTCGCGGCCCGGTTCAAGAATTGCGGATGCTCGTGCCTTTGAAGAGATGCGCCGCTATGTTCTGTCGCTATATCGCGGCGTGCATGTCAGTCATAGCTACGCGGTCGACTCGATCGTCTTGGACTGTGTTCCCCTGAATGAACAGCCCGGCCTGCGCGGCGTCCCCCGCAACTTTCAAGCCACCGGCTGTCCGGACCGCACCATCCCCATGCGGCGCATCACACTTGAACAGCTCTCCAACTTCCGAACACTCCGAGAATTCCTCAGCAAGCCATAGAAACCTCTTCGCCATTCCCTCTCAACGAATAGCAACGGCGCAGCCCCTGCCTCATTCGCTCATCCACCCCTGATTGACCATGAGACGTTGATAATTCCACCCCATGCTGCTCGATCTGATTGCCGAGAACTACGCCTTCGAAAACACAATCGTCCAGGCGATGACAGCGAGGGGTACGGGTCGAAGGTTTTGAACCAGGTCCCACAGACTAAGTTCTGCGGGGAACAACGTTACGGGCAATAGCGGGATCCTGTTGTTAGTATGTCAAGATGTCCGCTTTTATTAACACGTGATCTGTCCGCTTTCTGGTTTTCAGTTTAGGCGGCGCGAGCCGCCTTGTTCTTTCGTTTACGCACGGGAACTGGGGTCGGCAGCGCGGTGGGAAAGTGGAAATCGCGCGTAGTGGGCGGGATTTCCAAGGAGGTGTGGGAAGCGGAGGAAACCTGTTTTTGGTTTTCGCCGGTTTCCACACCTCCGTCTTTTCCACCGCGCTCCGGTTTGCGTGTTTTTGCCAATGTGCGGCCCTGGCGGTCGAACCGCCCCAGCACGTGCGGTCCGTAACGCAGCGACACCCGTCCGTCGAGGTGTTCGTGAATGGTGACCGTGCAACCGGCCAGTGTGCTGCGAAAGCGAGACTTCTCGATCTGCCACGTGCGTTCGCCGATCGCGACAGTGTTGTCTTTGGCGACGACGCGTTCCGTTTGCACGGTGAATACCCAGTCCAGATCCGCTCGGCCAGAACGCCGAAAGGCGCTCGCTTTCTGCTCTGCCGCCACCGTGAACTTGCGGTTAAAGATGTCGATATAGCGCTCGCTCAAAAATCGATTGGCCTCTTCCAGCGTGCCGATGCCCGCCAGCCGAAGTTCCTGAGGCAAACGCCCCTGCCACGTCCCGAAGTTCCGCTCCGAACGCCCCGGGCTTGCGGGGAATACGCCGGAATCATCTGTACGCCCAACTCCTTCAGCGCTCTCCCCACTTGTGTTAAACGATGCTTGTCGACCGGCTCGCCGGCCTTCGGAGTCAGAGAGAAATGACTCCCGCGATCGCTGTACAGTGCGCAGAATAGACCCTTCGTTGCGATGACCTCGCGTAAGCCTGCCATCACCGTGCGTGTCGATTCTTCGTCGACCAACTGCGCGTAGTAGATCTCGCTCGTTGCATCGTCCAGAATGACGATCAAGTCATACCGCTGTCCGTTCTGAAACCAGCAATGCTTGCTGCCGTCGATATGCAGCAGCATCCCTATCATCGGGTGTCGGGGCCGCCTTCTGCGATGCGTTCCGCGCTTGCTTCGCTTCGCTACCAGACCCGCTCCTTGCAGCGCTTTCTGCACCCAGCTGTAGTTCAGCTCGATCTCATGTTCCTCCTGCAGCTTTTCGTGAAAATGCCGCATATTCAGGTCGTAGTAGCGCTCCCGATACAGGCCCAGCACCTTCTCGCACGTCTCCAGCGGCACCCGCTTCGGGCTCACCATGCCCTTGCGCCGATCGCCAGTCCGTCATAACCTTCCCGTTCCAGCCGCTCCCGCCAGCGCCGCATCGTGCGGGCGCTGACCCCAATAATCTCCGCCGCCTGCCACCAGCTGATCTTCTTCGCCATGGCCCGCAACACCACTTCTTGCACCTTCATCATCTGCTCCATCTCGGAGCTCGTATACGTACGGCTCAATTCCAACTTCCAGCCTGACGCTACGGCTCCCTCTTTTGGAAAGCGGACAAATCATGTGTGAATTACAGCGGTCAACTCACATACTAACGACACGGGCAATAGCGGGATCCTTTCCTTTTTACCTCGCTTTCATTCTAGGGATGGGTTTTCATCGCGTTGTTACGACGTGGCCAGCTTTAACGTGCATTGGTAACGAAACGCAACGGTTCAGATTCTAATAGCGTTCCACTTCTTCAGCGGCGATGCGACAGGCCTTCTCAGCGGCTTTCCGCGTGCCTCCGGCCATGTGCGGTGTCATGACAAAGTTCGGGCGGGGCACTTGGTCCCGGGTCCGTTGTGCGCGTGTTGCTCAAAAAGGGCGTCTTGTACTACAAACGCCCTAGCTCACTTTTGGCATGCCAAATGCTCTAAAATGGCTTCACGCCCGTTCCAAAGTAAAACACTGGTGACGAGTCGTCTATGCCAAATTGTCCAGTTTGCGCGACCCCGAATGAAGAAGGGTCTGTATCGTGCGAACAGTGCAATTGGGCGTTCGTTGCCGAACATACAGAGACTATAGTCGCCACTCTTTCTCCAGCAGGTGACCAGGCGACTATCCTCGCCACGCAGGCTTTTTCGCGCCCCAGCGCCGGCGCGGCACCCGCTCGCGCCTTTTCCGAACTGCCTGTCGGCCGCCTCGTGAACGGTCGTTACGAAGTGCTCTCTCGCCTCGGCCAAGGTGGCATGGGTACCGTCTACAAAGTTCTTGATCGCGAACTCGATCGCGTTGTCGCCCTCAAAACCATTCGTCCCGATCTCGCTTCGAATGCCACGTCGCTCCGCCGCCTCAAGCAAGAGACACTTCTTGCTCGCCAGATCGCCCATCGCAACGTGATTCGCGTCTTCGATCTCGGCGTGGCCGATGGCCTCCGCTTCATCACCATGGAGTTTGTCGGCGGCCACGACCTCCGCTCTCTGCTCGATGCCCGCCATAAGCTCACTGTCGAAGAAGCTCTCGACATTCTGACCCAGCTCTGCCAGGGACTGAATGCCGCCCACAGCGAAGACGTCGTCCACCGCGACCTCAAGCCGCAGAACATTCTTCTCTCCGCCGATGGCCGCGTGCGTATTGTGGATTTCGGCCTCGCACGTTCCTTTGAAGACACCGCCATCACGCACGCCGGCACCATCCTCGGTACTCCGGCCTACATGTCTCCCGAACAGGCTCTTGGCCAGCACGGCGACGCCCGTTCCGATATCTTCGCCCTCGGCGTCATCGCGTTCGAACTGCTCACCGGCGAACTGCCCTACCCCACTCATCCGCTTTCCGAAGCCCTGCTGAGCCGCACTCGCGGACCTGCCAAATCCATCCAGTCTGTTGACCCGCAATTACCCGCCTGGCTCGCCGCGCTCGTCGCGCGCTGTCTCGAGCGCAATCCGCTCGATCGCTTCGCTACGCCCCAGGCCGTCTTAACCGAGCTCACCGCCCGGGGCCACTCCTCGTCCACCATGCCGGTGCCGCTGGTTCACGGAGCTCTGGTCCCAGGCACGATGGTCGGCTCGCGCTATCGCATTGAAGCCGAAGCCGGCGAAGGCGGCATGGGCAAGGTCTATCGCGCGATAGATCTCGATCTCCATCGCACCGTCGCTCTTAAAGTCGTTCGTCCCGAGCTGGCCGACAGTCCGCACACCCTCGAACAGCTCATGCACGAGATCTCCATTGCCAGTCAGATCTCGCACAAAAACGTCCTGCGCATCCACGATCTCGGCGAAGCGAGCGGTCTGCGCTTTGTCTCCATGGCCTGGGCAGAAGGCGAAGATCTCAGCCAGCTTCTCCGCCGCACCGGACCTTTATCGGAAGCGCGCGTTCGCGAGCTCGCCGGCGAGATCTGCGAAGGCTTGCAAGCCGCCCATGAACAGGGCATCAGCCACCGCGACCTCAAGCCCAGCAACATTCTTCTCACGGCTATCGGCCACGTCTGCATCTCCGATTTCGGCCTCGCCCGCAGCGCTACTCCGCTGCCCGCGCAAGACGGCGACTCGAACCCCGTCCCCCTCATCGACAGCACCTCCGGGACGCCCCGCTACATGTCTCCCGAGCAGGTCGATGGCGCTTGCGTCGATTACCGCACCGACATCTATTCCCTCGGCCTCATCCTTTACGAGATGGCCACCGGGCGCATCCCCTTCTACGACGAATCGGTTCTCCAGACCATCACCCAGCGCCTCACGCAAACGCCCGCGAACCCGAAACTTCACAACCCGCAAATCTCCGATCAATTGGCCGCCATCATCTTGCGCTGCCTCGAACGCGACCCCGCCGACCGCTATGCGAGCGTGGCCGATCTCCTTACCGATCTGCGCCAGCCGCCCGAGCCGCCCGCCTCTCACCGCTTCGCCGCATCGCCCGGCAAACGCCGGCCTTCCGCGCGCGTGCTGCTCTTCTCGTCGCTCGCCGCCGTGCTCGCGCTGGCGGCCGCCGTCTCCGTCTTCTGGAAAAAGCAGCAGACCCTCGCCGAACCGCCGCGTAATGGCAAGTACGTCGCAGTCATCCCGTTTCACTCCATCGGTTCCGACCCCAATCTCAAGTACCGCGCCGAGGGCATCTCGGACGCCGTCACCGCCCGTCTCGCCTCTCTGAGCAGCGTGCATCCCGTCTCGACCTCGGCTCTCGACCGCACCAACCTCGCCCAATCCGAGACCGCCATCGGCAAGCAGGTCGGCGCAAATCTCCTCGTCAAAGGCACCGTGCAGGGACTCGGCGACCGCCTCAAAGTCGATGCCGAAATCTACAACGTCGAAACCCACCGCGCCCTGTGGAGTAAGTCGTACGAACGCGTCAACGCCGACCTGTTCACACTCGAAGACGAAATCTCCAACGATGCCGAAAGCGCTCTCAAGGTCACTCCCACGCTGCAGGAACGGGAGCGTGAAGCCCCAGCGCCCACGCAGAATCTCGCCGCCTACGATCTCTATCTCAAAGGCCGCGACATCTTAAAGAATCACCGTGACGAAGCTAGCGCCAAAACAGCTCTTTCGCTTTTCGAACAAGCCTGCAAACAGGATCCGAATTTCGCCCTGGCCTGGACCGGTGTGGCCGACGCAAGTCTGCTGCTTTATCGCATGAACAAAGATGGCCTGCTCGCCTCCAAAGCGCTGCTGGCCGCCGAACAGGCGCGTAAACTCAATCCCAGTCTGCCTGAAGTGCATTTCGCTCTGGGCAGCGTGTACTCGGAAACCGGACGTAATGCCGAAGCAGTAGACGAGATCAAACAAGCGCTCGACCTTTCACCCAACTCCGATAACGGTTACATTCGCCTGGGACGCGCCTATCGTGCAACAGGTCAGAAAGAACCCGCGCTAAGCGCTTTTAAGAAAGCAGTGCAGCTAAATCCCTATTACTGGTACAACCACAACCAACTCGGCAATGCTTATTACCTGTTCGGGCAAACAGAGGAAGCCTTGAAAGAGTTTAAGGAGCAGGTAAGCCAGAATCCAAGTAACGAGTCTGGCTACAACAATGTGGGTGCGATGTATCTGAAGCAAGGCCAATGGAAGAAGGCCATTCCCGAATTTCAGAAGGCCATCCAGATTCATCCCTCGCCCGATGCTTATTCAAATCTGGCAACAGCCTATTACCATCTAGCCGACTTCTCACAGGCCGTTCAGCTTTACCAGCAGGCGATAGCTCTAGATCCCGACGATGCCGAAAATATACACAATCTGGGCTATGCCTATTCACATGCGGGGCAACCGCAAAAGGCTAGCCAGGCTTACGATCGCGCCATCAGGCTTTTTTACGATCAGCTCGCCGTGAACCCGCAGAACTCCGAGGCACTCGGCAATCTTGCGATGTGTTACGCCGCCCAGAAAAATGCCCCGAAGGCGCGAGCCTTGATATCCCAGGCTCGCTCGATCGATAATGCGGATAGCGGTTTAATGTACGATGAAGCTTACATTGACGCGGTTAATGGTCGCATCGATGAAGCTATTCAAGCCCTGAAAAACGCCTTTTCGAACGGCTTCTCGTTCGAATACTTCCTTAGCGATCCCGACTTTGAAGCAGTCCGTAACTCGCCGGGTTTTAAGGCCCTCAAAAAACAATTTGCTCATCCGTTGATTGCGCGTCGGTGATGCCTGCGCCAACTGGCCAAACCCAGAAATCCGGCAATCACTAACAGTGCAGCCGAGGGCTCCGGAGTTCCAGTCACATTGGCTTTCGCACCAAAGTCCGTTCCAGCGCCCCAACTTCCAATCCCGCTCGGATCATCCCCGTTATCGTTCAAGTTAACCGAGAAGAGGCCGCCATTGGCGATGCCGCCACTCGCCACCGGCCCAAACAAAATCGTGTACAGAAAGTCATTTCCCATGGGCGCTGTCGAGATGGTGCACGTCAGAAACGGGCCCGGTCCACAAGTAATTGGCGTGAAGTCGGGCAGGGTAGCCGTCACGCTCAGATCCAGCCAGTCGTGGCCGCTTTGATTTTGGAATGAAAGGACACCCCCGCCCAGGCTGTCCGCACCAAAAGTGAAATTGTTGCTGACGATGATCGTTGGGTTAGGCGGGTCACCCTTGACTCGAATCGTTGGGCTCGCCTGCATGAGGAAAGGCGTTGCAGCCATCAAAATCGCGAAAACACCAGTTTGTAAGCGCATATAGATACCTCCGAAACCCAAAAATGGGCTACCTCATTCTCCGCTAGAAGAGCACAATCTGTCTCACCCCTCGGTACTAGAACCGACTACTCCCACGGTTCATAAGGAATAGGCCTTGTGAGAACCTGAACCCCAGATGTCTCGCTGGCTCCTGATTTCTTTCGTGGCAGCGGTTACCGCCGCACAGACTCACACTCCTCCCGGCTTCACACCCCTGTTCAATGGGCACGATCTCACCGGCTGGCACGTCAGCCGCACCGATCATCATGGCTCCACTCCCGGCGTGTCGATCCAAAACGGCGTGCTGCAACTCACGCAGTCTCCTTATGGCCAAGGCGGCCTGCTCCTCACCGACAAACGCTACCGGGATTTCGAGCTCTATTTGGAAGTGAAAGCTCCGGCGGGCTGCAACAGCGGCATCTTTCTGCGCTCGACCGAGGGCGGGAGCGCCTTCCAGATCGAGCTTGATGAGGGACACGGTACCGGCGATCTCCTCGGCGAAAACCTCAACCTGAGCCGCACCGCCAAAGCCACCGCTCTCCCCGGCGTCTGGAAAGACAACGCATGGAATTCATTTCGCATTCGTATGGAAGGCGCTGCGCCGCGCATCGCCGAATGGATCAACGGGATCCCGATGTGGGACGTGCAAGAACCGCGCAACGACAAAATCGCCGGCGAAACCGACGGCATGATCGCGCTCCAGGCTCATTGGGTTTCGACTTATCAGCCTGCGGCGGATTCCTTCAATCTGCCCGGCAACTGGAAACCGGGCGCTGCTTACCGATTCCGCAACATCGCCATCAAGGTCTTGCACCCGTGATCGCGCTCGCGCTCCTGGCTGCGTCGTTTACCAATAGCATCGGCATTGAATTCGTGCTCATCCAGCCAGGCCAGATGCAGGAAGCCATCTTCGAGCCCGCCTGTCCCGTCCAAACCGAGATCGCCAAAATTCTTTGGTCGCCGGCCGACCTCGCACTGTGCCACAAGCTGGCCCACTGGGATGCCTCATCCGGCTTCCCAGTGACCGTCGCCAGACCTTTTTATCTCGGCAAGTACGAAATCACCCAAACCGAGTGGACCAAAGTCATGGGCCACAATCCCTCCCTCTTCAAAGGCGAGCGCCACCCGGTCGACAGCGTGAGCTGGAACGACGCCAACGCTTTCGTCCGGCGGCTCAACCAGCTTGAAAAAACTCACCTTTACCGCCTCCCGACCGAATTTGAATGGGAATATGCCGGGCGCGCCGGCGGTTCCGGGCAGGTCGGCTGGAAGGATATTCGCCGGCAAGCGGTCCAGGGTCTGCGCGCAATAGCCAATGGTCCGCCACCCACCACGCAGAATGTCGGCTCCAAACTCCCCAACGCCTGGGGACTGTACGACATGCTCGGCAACGTATGGGAATGGGTGCAGGATTACTACAACGAGAAAACCTTTCCCGATCCCATTCCTCCCACGCATGGAACCCAGCACGTTTTGAAAGGGGCCGGCTTCGTTTCCGATGTCAAGAACGCCATCTACGCCACCCACGCTGCAGGTCCTGCCGACGGTTGGGACGTAGGCTTTCGTATCGTAAAAGGTGTAGATGTCGAGCGCCCGTAGGCTAGGCTTCAGCCTGCCATTCTTGTTTGTCACTCTCCTCAACGCCCGCCAAATCGAATCTGATGGCACCACCGGCAAGCAAATCTTCGCCGCGAACTGCAGCTTCTGTCACGGCTCAACCGCCCACGGAGGCGCACAAGGCGGCCCCGACCTCACCCGATCTGCCCTGGTTAAATCCGATCAGGACGGCTGGCAGCTCGGCGCGTTCCTGAAAGTAGGCCGCCCCGAGAAAGGCATGCCTGCTTTCCAACTCCCAACGGCAAAGGTCCAGGGCATAGCCGCCTTTCTGCACGCGGCCATCCGGGCGTCCTCTCACCAGCCGGATGGGAAAGAGGTTCTGGTCGGTAATGCCGCCACCGGCAAAGCCTTTTTTTACGGAGCAGGGGCCTGCGCCAAATGCCATTCCGCTGCGGGCGACCTGAAAGGGATCGGTTCCAAGTACCCGCCTGCTACCCTGCAAGGCCGCTTAGTCTTTCCGGTCGGCGACGGCGGCTATCCTGGTCCCTCATCCGCCGAACCGCCGCGCATTCACGTCACCGTCACTCAGTCCAACGGCCAAACGCTTTCCGGTCTCCTGCTGTTCCTTTCCGATTACGATGTCACGCTGGTCGATACCGGGGGGGAACGCCACAGCATTCCGCGCCAGGGTGACACGCCCAAAATAGTCTTGCAAGATCCCCTTCAGGCGCATCTCGATCTGCAGGCCACGCTCACAGATACCCAAATGCACAATTTGACCGCCTACCTCGCCACGCTCAAATGAACGTTGCAAACTGGCCCAAAGTGGCTGCCTGCCTGGGTTTGCTCGCCTGCGCGGTGGCCGCGCAGCAAGGTTTAAACACCGCCTGGCCCACGTATCACGGCGACTACTCCGGCCGGCATTTCAGCCCGATTACGCAGATCAACCAGTCCAACGTAAAAGGCCTTTCGCTCGCCTGGCTGTACCGCACCAAATCTTCGCCCGAAGGCGCGATTTTGGGCGGCGCGGATAAGGACTCGCATCCGCCCGAAGCGAACACCGTCGGACCGCCCATCAAGTCCATCCCGCTGATGGTCAACGAAGTCCTCTATTTCTCAGTTCCCAATCATGCCTATGCCGTCGACGCCTACACCGGCCGCCAGATCTGGCACTATTTTTGGCGTGGCCATGGCGCAATCGGCAACCGCGGCATGGCGCTCTGGGGTAGATGGCTCTACTTCGAAACGCCCGACAACAACATCGTGTCTCTCGAAGCCGCCACCGGCCACGAGCGTTGGCACAAACAGGTAGCGCCGCCCGATTCGCCGCATTTCTCCACCGTCGCTCCTGTCGTAGTGGGCAATCACGTACTCACCGGCATCGCGGGCGACGCCGGTGGCAGTTCCGGCTGGCTCGAAGCACGCGATCCCGAAACCGGCGCTGTTCAATGGCGCTGGCATGCCACCCCGCGCGCCGGCCAGCCCGGCATTGAAACCTGGCCTAATCCCGTCGCCGCCGACCAAGGCGCAGGTGGCCCCTGGCAACCGCCCACTTACGACCCCGCGCTGCACCTGATTTACGTCACCACCGGCAATCCCGCCCCTGTCTATAACGGTGTCACGCGCCCCGGCGCTAATTTGTGGACGTCCTCGATCGTCGCGTTGCACGAAGAAACGGGTCAGCTCGCCTGGTATTACCAAACTTCGCCGCACGACACACACGATTGGGATGCGACCGAGGTCCCTGTCCTGTTCGACGCAACCCTTCACGGGCAACCCCGCAAACTGCTGGCGCAGGCCAATCGCAATGGCTATTACTTTCTGCTCGATCGCACCACCGGCGAGAACCTGCTAACCAAATCCTTCATTCCGTCCGCCAACGGATACAAAGGCGTCGATCAGCACGGCGTGCTGCTTCCCGATCAGGCCAAAGAGCCGCAACCAGGCGGCACGCTCATCTCGCCGAGTTCCGATGGGGCCGCTAATTATCCCGCGCCTTCTTTCGACCCTGAAACCGGGCTCTTCTATGTCAACGCCACCCAGTCCTACAGCATCTATTACGCAAATGCAGGCGGTTCGATGGAGTATCACACCGGCCTCTTTCACTCCGCGCTACTTGCTCTCGACTACCAGACCGGCGAAGTAAGGTGGCGGCATGATTACCCCGGCACCGGGTTCTGGTCGAGCACGTACCCGGGCATCCTCACCACGGCCGGCAAGCTTCTCTTTACGGGCGATCCAGCCGGCAACTTCGTCGCTCGTAACCCTGTTAACGGTGCTTCCCTCTGGCACTCTGGCCTGGGCGTCCAGATCACCAACTCGCCTGAAACGTACCTGCTCGGCCAAACGCAATATGTCCTGATCGCCGCCGCCGATACGCTTTTCGCCTTCTCGCTGCAATAGGATCGTGCTAGACTACAAATTCACGCGCTCCGCCCCGTGTTGAGCATAGGTGTATTTCTATGGCAAAAATTTGTGAAATATGCGGCCGTGGGCCGCAATTCGGGCACCGCATCAGCCACGCCCACAACGTAACGAAGCGTCGCTGGGATCTAAACCTGCAAACCGTTCACGCGGTGGTCAAAGGCGCCGGCAAGCGCATTCGCGTCTGCACGTCATGCATCCGTAACGGCAAAGTACAAAAAGCGGCCACCGGCGTCAAGGCCACTGCCGCCTAGCCTTCCTCTTTTTTTAGTCAGACCAAATCTCCCGAGCCTCGTCAAAAGGAGATAATCGGGTTAACCACTCGATTGAAATCCGATGTCGCCGACACTACGTCAGGTAGCCCGCCGCCTGGGCAAATCCGGTATTGCCTTCCTGGCGTTTCTACTCGCCTTCACGGTCTTTTATTTCACTGGAGAAACCTTCTGGGCTGTTCTGTGCGTTCTCGTCCTAATTCCGATCGGCGCCTTCCTGACGTTCCGCCTGTTCCGAGCCTTCCAGCGGCGCGGTCTATGGAGCGTTCGCAATCGCCTGCTGTTCGTCTACGGCCTGATCGGTGTTCTGCCACTCCTTCTCGTCTTCATTCTGCTGGGGCTCGGCACCTGGGCCGTTACCAACGAGCTCGCTATTTATCTCGCAACTTCGGCTCTTGACCAGCGCGTCAAGTCCCTGCAACACCTCGTCGAAACCGTTCACCGCCTTCCCCCCGATCAGCAAGCCTATGCCGCGCCCGAGATCCTGATGAGCACCCGCATGTCGTTCCCTGGTCTGCGCCTGTACATCGACGACAAAACTGGTTCCCATCGCTTTCCCGCCGATTGCCCCGAAATACATCTCAGTCACAATTGGAAAAATGTGAATGGCCTTGCTGTCGTCAACGGGCAGTTTTTCAACATGGCGCATTTCAGCGGCGACGGCGAAGACATCACCGCGTTAGCGCCGCTATCGGACAGCGTGATTGAAAACCTGGTCCCGGATCTGGGCTCCATCTCCTTAATCGAAGTGGAAGACGATAAGACCAGCCAGCACGCGGAATCCGGCGCACTGCGCTTCACCAAGGTGGCCGTCCCGAAAGGCCAGCGCCCTGAATACAGGCTTGGTTTCAACGATTCCGGTGAGACTCAGCCCGGCACAGGTCTCCGTCTTCCGCCCGCCGCCTTCCGGTTCGACATTCCCGTCCTCTGGCCCGCCACCCTCACGCATTACCATCTCGATCACCCTGACAAAACCTATGGCGCAGTGGTTTGGATCTACTCCCGCCCGTCCGCTGTCCTCGGCAAGTTTTTCTCCGGGACCGAGTTCCTGCGCACCGCGCTGTTCAACGGCTTCGTTGCGATCGCTCTTCTCTTTCTGCTGGTCGAACTGGGTGCGGTCTTCGTCGGCGCGCGCCTCGCACGCCGCCTGACTCGCGCCGTCAACGCGCTCTACGAAGGGACGCGTCGCGTGATTCACGGCGATTTCGCGCACCGTATCTCCGTTCTCAGCAACGATCAGCTTGGCGAACTGGCCGGCTCCTTCAATCAGATGACCGGCAATCTCGAACGCCTGCTAGTGGTCGAGAAGGAACGGGAGCGTTTACAAACCGAATTGGAAATCGCGCGCGAAGTCCAGGGCCAGCTCTATCCCAAACAGGCTCCGCCTACTTGCGGCCTCAAGCTCACTGTCCAGTGCGATCCGGCCCGCATGGTCTCCGGCGATTACTACGATTATCAGGAACTCGGCGGCAAACGGCTGGTTTTCGCGATCGGCGATGTGGCCGGAAAAGGCATCTCCGCGGCCCTCCTGATGGCTACCCTGCAAGCGGCCTTGCGCGCTCAACTCACTCAGTATCTGCCGCTCGCCGAGAACGACTGCAGCCATCTCCCCGAAATCAACGTTGCCAATCTTGTTTCGATCCTCAATAAGCAACTGTTCGCGCACACTTCACCCGAAAAATACGCCACCTTCTTCTTCGCCCTGTTCGACGAAGAGACCCGCACGCTTACCTACACCAACGCCGGCCATCTTTCGCCGCTGCTCTTTCGCCAAAATGAAGTGACGCCGCTCGAGTCGAATGGCATGGTGGTGGGCGCGTTCCCCTTCGCGCGCTACGACGAAAGCTGCCTCACTCTAGAACCCGGCGATCTGCTCGTTTGCTATACGGACGGCATCACCGAACCTGAAAATGCCTATGGCGAAGAGTTCGGCGAAGGCCGTCTGATCGATCTCGTGAGGAGACACGCCCACCGCGACGATTCCGAAATTGTCGACCTGATCCTCGACGCAGTACGCGACTGGACTGGGGCACCCGAACTCCATGACGACATGACCCTCCTGATCGCTCGGCAGGTACAGACCAACGTCGCGCTGTCCGCTTCCCGCGCTTTCGAGCAACCTGTCCATGAGCCTCAGCTCGTATGAAAATTTTGACCGCCGCCCAGATGCGCGAGGTGGACCGTCTCACCGTCGAACGCGGGATACCGAGTCTCATCCTGATGGAAAACGCCGGTTCGCGGGTGGTCGATTTCCTTCTCGAAACATTTCGTCCGCTCGGTGAGCACCGCGTGGCCGTCGTCTGCGGCAAAGGCAACAATGCGGGGGACGGCTTTGTCGTCGCCCGCCAGCTTTTTACCCGCCAGCTTTGCCGCGAACTCACCGTGATTGAACTGTTCGACCCGGCCGAGCTCTCGGGTGACGCCGCTACCAACCGCCGCATGCTCGACGCTTGCGGCTGCCCGGCCCAGCGCGGTTTTGAAAACCGACCTCACCTTGCCACTGTCGTGGTGGACGCCATCCTCGGCACCGGACTCGCCGGTTCCGTAAAAGAAGGTCCGGCGCTCGATGGCATCCGCTTCGTCAACCAGCAGTTTCCTCTTGCTAAAAAGGTCTCGGTTGATGTGCCTTCCGGGGGCCTCGTGCAGGCGGATTACACCGTTACGTTTGTCGCTCCGAAACCGGAGAATCGCGGCCGATTTACCGTGGCAAATATCGGCACTCCGTCCGACCTCGTCCAATCCGATCTGAATCTTTCCGCGCCCGACGACTTCCGTCACTTATTCGGTCCGCGTCCGGCTGACAGCAACAAAGGCATGTACGGCCACGTGCTCGTCGTCGGCGGTTCTTTTGGGAAAAGCGGCGCGCCCGCTATGTCGGGGCTTGGCGCGTACCGTAGCGGCGCAGGCCTGGTGACCGTTGCTCTTCCCAAAAGCGCTCTGCCCACCGTTGCTGCCGTCCGGCCCGAACTCATGACCGAGCCGCTCGACGAAACTCCGTCCGGCCATCTTCGTTTTTTCGAATCGTCCAAGCTGCTGGAGCTTGCAAAGAAAATGACCGTGCTGGCGGTCGGTCCCGGTCTCGGCACCGAAGACGAGACTGTGCGTTTAGTCAAAGAGCTGTATGAGCAAGCCGAAATCACCGCTGTCTTCGACGCTGACGCTTTGAACGCCCTAGCCGGTCAGCTTCCGCATACCGATAAAATTCGCATTCTCACGCCGCATCCGGGTGAGATGAGCCGGCTCACGGGCAAATCCGTCAAAGAAGTGCAGGCCGATCGGCTTGCCATTGCCCGCGACTTCGCTAGCCGCAACAACGCGACCATTGTGCTCAAAGGAGACCGCACCGTTATCGCCTTTCCTGATGGGCAGGCTTGGATCAATCCTACAGGCGCACCTTCCATGGCTACCGGCGGTACCGGAGACGTCCTTACGGGCATGATCTCCGGCGTGGTCGCTCAACATCCAAAAGATTGGAAACTCGCGGTCGTGGCCGCCGTCTGGCTGCATGGCCGCTGCGGCGAACTGGGCCAGCAACACTGGGGCCAGGAAGCCATGCTCGCCACCGACCTGCTACACTTCCTCCCTGCCGCCCTCGATGAAGTCCGCCCAATCCTTCACGACTGAGTCTGAAGAAGAGACACTCGCGCTCGGCCAGCGTCTGGCGGACATCCTGCCTCTAACAGGCGTAGTTCTGCTGATCGGCGATCTCGGCGCAGGGAAGACCACGCTCGCCAAAGGCATCGTCGAAGGCCGCCGCGCCGCCCGCCCCGAAGACGTATCGAGTCCCACCTATACGCTGATTCACGAGTACGGGAAACCCGGTGAGCCAACTGCCGTCTATCACGTCGACCTCTACCGTCTCGACACCGCCGAACAAGCCCGCCGCATTGGCCTCGAAGATCTCTTCGACCAACCGGCGCTGGTTCTGATCGAATGGGGCGACCGCTTCCCCGAACTTGTGCCGCCGGGCGCGATAACCGTTCAGCTGCGCACTGGACCGAATGAGTCGCGGCTCATCGATGTGAAGGACTAATCTGGCAGGCTGAAGCCCAATGTCACTTAGATAAGGCCAGACGACGCGATGAAGGGCCGGCCTGCGAGGCCGGCGCAGTTCACGGAACTGCCCCACAAGGAACGAGAAAGCTAATAAACATGGGCCGGAAATGCATTTTGGGCAAGTGCCCGGAAAGTCTCGGCGCGGCGGACAAAGGTGTCGGCCGCGCGACCAGTTTGGCTTATCTACTGAGTCTCGCATAATATAGCGGAACTAATTGAGGGCGCGAGCGTCCAATCGTGCATGGGCAATCCGCGCGGTGTGAGACGCGATTTTGTGGCTCTTGAGAAGCGCCGTTTTCAAGCGGTGAAGCTCTTCGACAAGAACTTGAACAACAGCGAGATTGGCCGTCGGCTGAAGGTGAGCAACCAGACCGTCAGTAGATGGCGGAAGGAATATCAGGAAGCGGGCGAGGGAGTTTTGCGACAGGCGGGCCGAGCGGGACGATTGCCTTGTTTAAGTGAAGCCGACAAGGCCCGTTTGACGGAGTTGTTGCTACAAGGTCCCGAGCGCCTGGGTTATGAAACGCCCTTGTGGACGTGTCCACGAGTGGCCCACTTGATCGAAAAGAACTTCGAGGTGAATTACCACCCAGGACACGTTTGGCGTATTCTACGGCAGTTGAATTGGAGTGTGCAACAGCCCGTGGGCCGCGCCTTGGAGCGCAACGAAAGTCTCATTGACGAATGGAAGAACAAGCGGTGGCCAGAGATTAAAAAAAAGCCCAGAACGAGGGCCGGACGATCGTCTTCATCGACGAAAGCGGTCTGAGCCAGCGGCCTCCTCGGCGGCGCACCTGGGCGCCTCGCGGGCAAACACCCGTCCTGCAGTTTCATTTCAACTGGAAGACGCTGTCCGTCATCGCCGGTGTCACCGTCTGGAACTTCTACTTTCAGATCTTCGAAGAAGCCATCAAGTCCGCCCAGATCATCGAGTTTCTGAAACACTTGCTGCGCTATATCGAAGGCGACATTCTGCTGATTTGGGACCGGCTTCCGGCTCACCGTAGTAACGTCACGCAGCAGTTTATCCGCGATCAGCACGGCCGTTTGGAAATCGAGTACTTACCGCCCTACGCCCCGGAACTGAATCCAGTCGAGTACATCTGGGCACATTGCAAGCACCATGACCTGCCGAATGTCTGTGCTAAAAACCTCTGGGACCTGAGTGAAGGAGCCCGCCGCTCTCTAAAGCGCATGCGTCGCCGACCGAGGCTGATCACAGCCTTCTGGAAGCAGGCTTCTTTATTCGTTTGATTCCGCTATCTTATGCGGGATTCAGTAAGTGACATTGGGCTGAAGCCTACCCTACTGTTTCGCCGCTCTGGAGGAGGAGCGCGGCCCGAAGTCACTCAGACGAACCCGATCTATTTCGAAGTCGCGTTTGAGATGGGCCAGCGGTTCCAATGCATCCACATTCACGCCTGAAACGGCTTCCGGCTGCACTGCAAAGAAGCGATACACAGGGTCGATCGCGAAATCGGCGGGGAAGGGCGAGTACGAGGTCATCCGGTCAGGATGCTCCGTGGTCACTCGATTTAGCTTCGAAGACTCGTGCAGGATTCGAAACGTCGTCAACGCGGGGCCTGTTCGAAACACCGAATTGCATAGCAGGGAGTGCTCCCCCGCTGAACAAGCGCCCACGCCCTTCGCCACTACCGGGCCAGCGTTCAGAGGAAGGTAGGTTCGTTGCTGGTCTCCGTAAAGCGTGAAATAAAGGGTGCCGCTCAGCTGCAGGGATTGATCCTTCACCTTTGTGTAAAAGTCTTTGCTCATAAGCGCCCGTAGCGAAATAATGCCGGCTTCAAAGCTAACCGAAGCAGCCGGTGGTTGCTTCACAATCCAGGTTTTACCGTCGGCGGCGCGGAGTTTCAGCTTGAGGCCGTTTGGTTCGAGTTCGGTGCCTCCGGCTAGTCCGCTGAAGCGAAGGGGCAATTCGGCGACGATCTGGTTTTGTTCGGCATCATAGATATTTGCTAGCCATTTCCGGGAGTCCAGATCTATCCGCAGGGAACTGGGATCAATCTTCTGTTTGGACAGATGCGTTTGCAGGGCGAATGCCGCGGTCCAGGGGAGCAATAAGCTCGTAGCCAGGAGTAGCAGCGCTGTCGCACCCGCCACGATCCGCGAGGCGGAGGTGTTTCGGCGAGCGTATTGCCAAACTAAGATGGCCGCTGACGCGGCTGCGATTTGGGCTACTAGACAGTAGGTTTTAACCCACTCCAACTGCGGCCAGTAGATACCCAGATGAAGCTGCGGGCTGAGGACCATCAGGGTGAGGATAGCGAGGAACACCACGAACAGGGCGGACAGCAGTGGTATCAATCCACTGGTGATCGCCGAGAATGCCGCGGCTGGGAGCACGAATGCGATGACCAGCAAGACCTGTGTCCAAAGAAGACCGGCTATCTCCCGCGCAATAGAAAAGCCGAGGGCGTGAACGATGATCGCATCCGCCAGCAGGAGGGGCAGGTTGACGAACACCAGAATAAACAAGAGCTTGGCTCCGAGCAGGCTTTTCCAATCGTAAGGACGGGTGAGCCAGAACTGGCGTTCGCCGGGAATCGCTTCGGCGTGAATGACGCGCGCGATCAGAAAGCACCAGGTTACGGGAAGAAAGAACGCGATCCGGTTTCCGGCTACGCCTGTGCTGGAGGCTGTCGTTTGCTGCACTCCCAGCAAACAAAAGAACAGGGCGGCGACGAGGGTGATGGAGATGTTGTAGCGGAGATAGCGCACGTCCTTTTTGAAGATGTGGATCGCCTGTTTCATTTAGGCCGCCTTTCGACTTGCTTTTGCGAGGGTGACGAAAATGGAGCGCAGGGGCATGGCTGTGATCGCCACTTGCTTTACATCCTGGAATACCTGCCGTAGCTCCGCCATGGTGCGTTCCCGTTCAAATTGCGTCTCGACGAAGCGCACCAGAGGACCGGAGTGCTGCGGGTTCAGCCACGTTGGCGGCCAGCCGGAAGCGGGCATGCGCACCCTGTCGCCGACCGTAATCTCCACCTCCCGAAAACGTTCTGTTAAAGACTGCATGTCTTCGGAAAACTGCAAGCGGCCCCGGTCGAGATAACCGATATGACTCGCGAAGCTTTCGATTTCGGATAAGTCATGCGAGGAGATGAGCACCGAGGCGCCCTCGGCATTGGACAGCAATCCCTCGATGAGTTCATCGCGCACGAGCGAATCGAGTCCGCTAAAGGTCTCGTCCATCACGATCAGACGGGGACGGTAAGCGAGCGACGAAGCGAGCGCCGCCTTCATGCGCATGCCTCGCGACAGGTGTCGCAGCTTTCGCTCTAAGGGCAGATCGAACTCGCGCAACAATTCGTCTGCCCGGCTGCGGTCCCAGTTCGGATAGAACGGCTCGAGATAGGACAGGTAGCCGCCTACGGTCATCCAATCCGGCATCTCCTGGTTTTCCGCCACGTATCCGATTTGCGTGAAGTCCTGCGGGGACATCTGCCGTGAATCGTGTCCAAAGACTTCGGCGTGGCCTGCGCTCGGTTTGGAAATATTCATCAGGATTTGCAGCGTGGTGCTTTTGCCCGCGCCATTCGGTCCGAGGAGTCCGTAGATGCTGCCTTCGGGCACACGCATGTCCATCCGGTCGAGCACCATCGTCTTGCCGAATCGTTTTGAAAGCTGTACGGTCTGGAGTATGTCGCTCATCTGCCATCCCCGTTTAAACGCTGCCAGTGTCGAGTGAGCGCCATCATCACTTCCTCCAAATCAAGCCCAAGCTTCTTGGCTTCTACTACCAACTGCTCCAGTTCTTTCTTGAGTAAATTGCTTCGCTCGGCGGCCGACGAACCCATTCGCTCGGCAACGACCGTGCCGATTCCGGAGCGCACTTCCAGCACACCCTGCGCCACCAGATGGCCGATTACCTTGTGCGCGGTATTCGGATTGATTTTGAGAGCGGTGCTGAGCACGCGCACTGATGGAAAAGCATCGCCTGGCCGCAAGTGTCCTGACACAATGGCTTTCTTGGCCGCATAAACTACCTGTTCGTAGAGCGAAATGCCTGGCTCAAACGTGAGCCGGAACGGAATCACAGCTGTACTATAACAGATAATACGGTGTTTTTATAGAGAATTTTAGCCGGCGGCCGGACGCCCGATAAAGCGGTATCCCACGCCGCGCACCGTCACCAGGTGGCGCGGCGCCGTCGCATCCTCTTCGATATATCTGCGCAGCCGCACAATGAAGTTGTCGATGGGACGTGTATCGGTATTCTCCTGCAAGCCCCAAACTTCCTGAATCATCTCCCGCCGCGACACCGCTTTTCCCTCGTACCGGATCAGATATCGTAAAACGTTGCCCTCCATCAGGGTCAATCGAAACACCTGGTCGCGTACCGAGAGTTCGAGCAATTCGAAATCGACCGCGATCTCGTCGTGCGCCCCAAACCGGTATACATCCTCGTGCGGCGACTGCTGCACCACCGAATTACTCGGCATTTGCAGCCACTCCCGGCGTCGCAACAGACCATTCATGCGCGCAATCAGAATGGCGAGTTCAAAGGGTTTGGTCAGGTAATCATCGGCTCCCGCCGCAAAGCCTTTCAAAATATCGTCGGGGTTATCGCGCGCGGTCAGCATCAGCGTTGGAATAAACTGCCCTGCTTCGCGCAGCTCCGCCATCACGCCGAAGCCGTCTTTTCCCGGCAGCATTACGTCGAGCACCATCACGTCGAAGGTCTGAGACGCTTCGCTGAGTAACTCGGTCAACGCCGCTTCTCCCGTTTCGACCACCTTCGTCTGGTATCCCTCTGCTTCTAAATTGAAGCGCAATCCTTCGGCCAGATGATGCTCGTCTTCTACCACCAGAACCCGGCTCATTTCGCCACCGGAAGCTGCAACACAAAGGTGCTCCCCTGCCCCGGTCCCTCACTCTCGGCCCAAGCGCGTCCGCCATGTCTCTTGGCTACCGATCGGACGATGTACAATCCCAACCCTGTTCCTTTCAAGCGTGTCGGGGCGAGTCCCGGAATGCGGTAGAAGCGCTTAAAGATACGCTTCAATTCGGTTTTCGCGATGCCGACGCCGCGGTCTTTTACACGCACAAAGATGTACTTTCCATCCACGTCCGATGTGTCCGCTATGACGCTCACTTCCTGCCCCGAATATTTGACCGCATTTTCGAGCAGGTTCGCTACCGCCGCCCGCAGCTCGTCCTGGTCGCCCATGATTTTTACCGCGGGCCCCGGTACGTACTGCAGTGCCTCCGGATCCAGGTGATGCAGCGTACGTGTTTGCGCCACGCATTCCTGCAGCACTGTATCTAAATCCACCGGCGCCGAGTTCAAAATCCTGTTCGTCGGACTCACCCGTCCGGTCCGCAGCACCTGCTCGATCAAATTAAGCAAGCGGTCATTGTCTTCGAGCATGATCCGGTAAAACTCGTTCCGTTTGGTCTCGTCGACCGAACGGCTCAACAGTGTTTCGAGATATAGGCGGATCGAAGCCACCGGCGTCTTCAGCTCGTGCGTCACGGCATTGATAAAGGCATTGTGCTGCTCATTGCGACGGATCTCCCGCACCAGGAAGATGGTATTTAACACGACGCCGCTGATGACAGTGGTCAAGAGCAGCAAGCCGAAAAAGACCAGGATGCCGCGATGCCAGTCGAGCAGCACCCACCCGATGTACAGCAGCAGTACGAACGAAATAATGCCGACACCGAGGGCGATAAAAAAAGCGATGGACTTCTGCCGGCCCGCTACTACCATGCTTTTAGCTTATGCCGCGGGCAGGCTGAAGAAATTGATGAAAAACTAAATATAGCCGCAGATGAACCTCTGATGGCCTTCGGCCACCCTGGGGGATGAAAACTGGTGTTGCGCAGGATGGGGAACGGGGCGCTCACGCTTCCCGCTCAGATTCGGTGTTTCGTCGACAGATTTTCCGTCAGGCATGGCGTTTTCAGAACAACGCGGATCAACGCAGATAAAGCATTTATTCTCAATAAGCGTTTATCAGCGGCCAACAATTTTTCAGCAATTTCTGAAGCCTACCCTACGCGCAGTTTAGTCGGCGGCTAGCCGTTTGCGGGCGGCTTTGATGTTTGGATCGGCGAGAATTTGAGGAACGGAGCCAGTGTTTTGCTTTTTGTTCGACTGATTAGGGGGAAAGAGACATTCCAGAACTTGCTTGATGGCGTCGTCGGGGACCGGGGCAGGGGCCGCGATAGCGACGGCGGGTTGAGCAGGCACCGTTTTTTGAGGAACGAAGCCACGGTCTTTCTGGAGTTTCTGGAGAGCAGTGAGGGTTCTGTGGAAGCTGCGCTCCGCGGAAGCTAAGGCGCGGGCGAAAAACTCGATTTTGGGGTAGTCGGGCGGTCCTTCAAATCCTTTTCTCCAGGGCCCGACTTCCTGGCAGCGGATGCGGCGCATGCGCCAGTAGTGTTGGGCGAGTTCGTCGACGAGGATTTCTTCGGTAGTGTTGGCGGGTTGATGCTCGTCGCGTAGTTTGGCACGGAGCTCGTCGAGTTCGGCGGGATCTTCGCCGGGAGCGACGACTTGCTTGGAATAGACGCCGTGTTTGAAGCGGTTTTGGGAGCTTTTGGCTTTGCCTTCTTCGGTTCTGGGACCAGTCGAGTGCTGGGCGTTTTCTTTATTGATTTCGGCGCGTGTTTTGGTGGGTTTCTCGGTTGATTTTTCGGGTGCAGACATAGTGTTCACCTGCGCGGAAAGTAGCAGCGCAGGTGAACGAGGTGGTGTTTGGAGGGGAGGTAAGTGGTTGATTGTGGATGAGAAGAAAGTTTTGGGTCAGCTGTGAAAGCTTAGCGCTTACAAAGCTGGGGGAATTCTTTCTTCAACGCTGAGATCTTGGGCAAATCGTTATAAACGATGTACGGATACGTCATGTTGTTGTCGAGAAAGTGTTGATGATATGCCTCGGCCGCATAGAAGCCTTTCAGCGGCGCGACTTGCGTCACGATGGGACGGGAATAGATTTTCGCGGCATTCAGCTGGCTGATGTACGCTTCGGCCACTTTCTTCTGCTCGTCGTTGGTGTAGAAAATAGCCGAACGGTATTGCGTGCCGCTGTCCGGTCCCTGGCGATTCAATTCGGTGGGATCGTGAACGACTGAGAAATAGACCATCAGCAACTGGCCGTAGGTGATTTGCTTGGGATCGAAAGTGACTTCTACCGACTCGGCATGGCCGGTTGAGCCGGTACTTACCGTTTCATAGTGGGCCGTGGATTTCTCGCCGCCGGCAAAGCCCGAAACGGCCTTCTTGACGCCCTTAATGCGTTCGAAAACACCCTCAACGCCCCAGAAGCAGCCGCCCGCCAGGACCGCTGTTTGCATTCCTTCAGCATTTGCTGCGGGAATGTCTACTGCAGGCTCAGGAAACGAGCGGGCGCTGGCCGGTAAGCCGCAGGAACCGAGCAAAGCCAAGGCCGGAAACAAAGCAAAGTATCGTCTCAACATAAGGGCACCTATTAGCTGGATTGTTACTACTCAATAGAAGATTCGTTATCTGTTTCGCTTTAGTTACGATCAGGATTCTTCTTCAGGCTGACCAGATTGGCTAACAGCCGGTATGCGCCGGGAACGCCGGACGGCAATTGACGGTACAAGGCGAACGCATCATAGACATAGAAGCCTTTGCCATACGGCGCAAGGAGTAAACCACCGCGCTGCGGCGGCTGCTCCGGGTCGTGGGTTTCGAACAGCGGCTCGTAATGAGAGTCCCACTCTTTCATAAAACCGTGGCCACGTTCCTCCTCCCATCCTTTGAAATCTGCTTCCGCGATTTTGTTAGGCCAGCGCAGCACCGGGCTTTCCGGTTTCAGGAAGGAAACCGCCGAGTTCTCGTCCACCACCTTGGCGGGATTTGAGCCCAGCGAAAACGAGTACGGGCCATAGCCGTCATCGAGATTTTGAAGATTATATTGCACAATCAAGACGCCGCCATTCTTCACGTATTCGAGTAATCGCCCGTTGGCGGCGCGCAACTCGGGTCTGACGCTATAGGCGCGGACGCCCAGGATAATTGCGTCGAACTGAGTGAGATCGGCCGATGCAAGATCGTTGCCCGACAAAGTGGGTACGTGCAGGCCGAGATCTTCAAGCGCCCGCGGAACATCGTCGCCCGTTCCCGCAAAGAAGGCCACGCGTAATCCAGGCGCGGTTTTTACGTCGACTCCGGTGGCGTGGTAGGTAGCGGCATGGTAAAGCGGATAGGGCCGCAGTCCGGGATAGCCGACCAGCTGGTAGCCTTCTGAATACTTCTGGCCGGAGTAGTCGGCGACGGCGCGGATCTCGTAATGTTCCGGCTCGACTTTGCCGGGCGCAATCTGAAATGTGAGATTTTCTCCATCTCCATCGCGGCCGAAAGAGAAGGGATATTCGGCTGGAGTGGAGCGCCATCCCGAAGGCAACTCCAGATGCAGCATTCCTCTGGCTGGACCCTTCACGTTGCTGCGCAGGTTACAGGTAAAGGCGAAGGAGGTGGCGGTAAGCGGTACCGCTCCACCGGCGGGCATGGCGGAAACCGAAATAGCTGGGGCTACGATAAGCGGCTCCTGCTTCAGGCCGATGTTTTCAATCCGTGAATTAGTTTGCACCAGTTGCCGGATGTCCCATTCGACGCCTTCAAAAGCCACCCGCGCGTCCGCCAGCAGCGGATAGGGCGCGGACGACAGATTTCGAAAGCGCTCGTCCGTCAGGTTGTAATAAGGCTGCTCCTGGTTGGGACGGCCGAAGTAGGGCTTTGTCAGGGTCGCGTCAGGCGGGACTGTCACGGAAAACTTACGCTTCAGTTCATTTGCTCCGGCGAGAGTTTCAACCGGCGCGGACTCTGAGGTAAACTTCCAATTCTTCCCATCCGAAGCAGTCAGCGTGATCGCATTTATCGCTAGCGTTTCCGCACCGCCATTCAGTAGCTGTGTGGTAACGCCAAATTGTTGTCCGGGAATGGCGGTGGTGAAGGTCGGCGAGCTGCCTGCAAATTGGGCAAACAGTCCCGTGGGTTCTTTGGCCGGGGCAACGGTTGCTTGAAAGGATAAATTCAAAGCCAGCGTGAGCCCTTCTTCGAACTGCTGCGCTTTCTGTTCAAGTTCGAAAGCAATGTTGGTCTTGCCGGGCTCGCTCAGGTCGCTTGTCCGAACCTGGTTCAGTATGTCTCGCGTCTTCTTTAATCCGAGAGCAAGCGGGGCCGCAAGCCGGCCAGGTTCATGCAGCCTGTACTGGTCGGAAGCCTTGTTCACGCACTCTCCAATACTGGCCAAGCCATTTGTCAGAAACGCCGTGTCGCCGCCAGTGCTTAACGAAGCGATCCCCTGAATAGAAATATCGATGCCGTCATAGAACGACTTCTCGACGCCGGTATTTTCAACGCGCGAGCCATAGCGATGATAAGGAGCTGAATAAAGCGACGGTTGCGGAATCGTGCCGCCGCCATTTTGCGATTTTTGAAAGCCCCATCCTTCGCGCCCGATCTGCAGAAAAGTCAAGCCGGCGGCCGGATCGACTGTTCCTTCCGGGATTTTGACGTCGGTTGATGGGGTGTGGTCGATCCAGCTTTTGTGAACGTAATCGTAGAAGCGGATCGGCACATACTTGTCGGTGGCGTAATCGTAAATCGTTTTCTCTTTCGTGGGTGCGAAGAACGGGACACGCCCGTAGACCTTGAGCGGTTTCCAAGGCTTCAGGCCTTGGCGGATCTGTTCGGGGAAGCGCTGCGGATCGCCGGCCGCGTCAAAAACTTCCTGGGCCATTTGTCCGGCCACCTGATGGTTGCCATGGCCGTCAGTAGGCGCGCCGATAAAGACCGACGTAACGACTAGCGGTCGGGTCATGCGCACCACCCGTACGGCATCGGAGAGAACGCGCTCGTATCCCCACTGCGCTAACGCTTCTTCACGCGTTTTGGAGAATCCGTAATCGATCACCGTTCCCCAATACTGTTTGACTCCGTAGTAGCGATCCGACTGCAGTAACTCCTGGGTGCGAACGAGCCCCAAGGCGTCGTAGAGTTCAGTCGACATGGCATTCTGGCCACCCTCGCCGCGGTTGAGCGTCAAGAGCGCCGTGCGTGCGCCCAGGTAACGCGACTGGTAGGCGAGCAATCCGCCATCCTCGTCATCGGGATGCGCGGTAATCATCAACAGGCTGGCACGTGTATTCAGAGCCAGCAGACATTTTGCGATGCCGGACGCTCCGCGATTCAGGTCGATGGGCATGGCATCAGGCTTTAGCTGCGCCATTCGCTCCGGCGTCAACTCGTTGCTGCCGGCCGCCCAGAGGCCGGTGCAAATCACGCTGGTCAAAAGCAAGCACAGGCCGCGATGCCGCGCCACCAAACGAAAGAGGAACTTCGGCGGACGTGGGCGCGGATCGCGAGTCCGTTGTGCGCGCGAGTTCCTCAAAAGAAGGCCGAGAGCTGTGCTAAACGCAGTCAGTTTGAAAGCGGAACCTCTGCGGTTGGCCTGAAATTTGATCATTTGAAAAGGAATTTGTAAGCGGACGCAAAATCGTCCTTTCTGTATGGTAAGCCGGGCTTTGATTCCACGCTGGCTTTGCTCGCCTGGTGTTTGGTAGTATTGCCCCGATGACCATGCTGCGTAACTTACTTCTGTTGTCCGCCGGACTGCTGTCGTTCTCGGCGGTTCACTTGAGTGCTCAAGTAATTACCTGTTCGTCTGACGATGGTCGCCGCCATTATTGCAATGCGGATACGCGCCGTGGAGTGGATCTCGTAAAGCAGCGCAGCGGATCGCCTTGCCGTCTCAATGAGACCTGGGGTTTCGATCGTCGCGGCATTTGGGTGGATCGCGGCTGCCGTGCTGACTTTGTGCTCAGGCGAGTGGGCGGGCGGCCTCCGATCATCGCTCCGGGTCCGGCGCAGTTGCTCACTTGCAGCAGTGACGACGGCCGGCGTCACTATTGCCAGGCGGATACGCGAGGCGGCGTCCAGATGGTGAGGCAGCGCAGCGGCTCGCCGTGCCGTTTGAACGCCACGTGGGGCTTCGATCGCCGCGGTGTTTGGGTCGACCGCGGCTGCCGCGCCGACTTTCAGATCGGCGGAGGCGGCTTCCGCCGCTAGCGATTCTTTGGCGGCGTTCAAGCTCTACAAAACCGCGCGCGGGCCGGTCGTCGAAAACGAGGACCACTCCTTTTTGTTGCTGGAGGACGACTGGGATTCGCTTCTTTCGCGCGATGATCTGTTCGTGTTTCTCCAGGGACGCCTCTCGAGGGCGCGGAGAGATTCGGAAGCCGCACCACGAGACATACTTGCGCCTATCGGCAAACAGGAAGTTTGGGCGGCTGGTGTGACTTACTACCGAAGCCGGGATGCGCGCATGGAAGAATCCAAATCGGCCGGTGGCGGGGACTTTTACGATCGAGTGTACAGCGCTGAACGACCGGAGCTTTTCTTTAAAGCGACTCCTCACAGGGTAGCCGGACCAGGCCAGCCAGTAGCCATTCGCAGCGATGCGAAGTGGTCGGTACCGGAACCGGAATTAGCGCTGGTTATTTCTGCCGGCCGGAAGATCATTGGCTACACCATCGGTAACGACATGAGTTCGCGCGATATTGAAGGTGAAAACCCGCTGTACTTGCCGCAGGCGAAAGTCTACGACCGCAGCTGTGCGCTTGGGCCGTGCGTTCTCGTCACCGACACTCCTCTCGCGCCGGAGACCGAGATCCGACTTGAAATCCGCCGTTCGCACGAGATTGCGTTCGAAGGCGTGACGACTATTCAATCGATTAAGCGCGAGTTCACGTCGCTCGCCGAGTACCTGTATCGGGATAACAGCTTTCCCGACGGGGCCTTTCTTTTGACCGGTACCGGGATCGTGCCGCCTGATTCTTTTACGCTCGAGCGGGGCGATGAAATTACGATCACGATTCCGCCGATCGGTGCGCTGGTGAATTCGGTTGGTTAGATTTAGAGGCGCGCGGTTGACGCGTGAAGAATGGGCATATCGCACACCACTCCCTCACGGTCGCGGCTCAGTTACGGCGTTAGCGTGAAATGACTAGATGGTCGTTGCATCGGCGAGTGACTTTCATCGGATTCAGCGGCTCGAAGAGCCATGGTTACTCCCTCACGGTCGTGGCTCCGCAAGCTGCTGTAAAGCGGCTAATTTGGGTACGGGTCTCCCGGTTTCACAATGCGAATGTCATGGTCTGTGAAAGTCTGATGACCACCGGGGAGTTGTACTTTCGGCATGTGGCAACTGACGCAGCGCGTCTGCGAAACGGGGCAGGTTTTGACTTGCTTTACGTCAATTACTTTCACGGTGCGGCCGGGAGCATGACACGCCAGGCATTTGGCATCGTAGGCTGTCTCGTTCGTAACTAAATTCTCGTGCGGATTGTGACAAGCAAGGCAACTGATCCGCGCATCCGTGCCGTCAAAACATTTGCTATTCGCAAGCCGGTAGGGCTGAAATCGCACATTCAATGCGCCGCGCCAATTATTCCGCACGACCGTCTCCCAGGAGCGGTGGCACTGGCCGCAAAAGTTGGAGATCGATTCCGCCGAACGCCTGCCGAGTTTCTCCGGGATGGTGTCTTTCACATTCATTGCCGCGCCCCGGTGCGAGATGGCGTTGAGATGCGCCGACGCCCCGATATGACAGTGCTCGCATCTCACGCCGGGGCTGAGAGAAGCTAAAGTCAGCTTGCGATCCGCGGCCGAGTGCGTGCTATGGCAGCCGAAGCAGGAAATCAGGTCGTCCGGTTTCAGACGGCGACCGATCGCTTCCTCCAACGTCTGCGGATCGATGGCGTTATCGCCGATGGTAATGTCGAGGCCCCCAGTTTCGGGATAGTAGCTGACCAGACTTTCCAAAAGTTCACCATTCCGGTTCAAGACAAACGTCTGCGCACCCGCTCCAAAGGTCCAGGATATGGGAAGAGAGATCGTGCGCTTGCCGTCGGTGACCCGGTAGGTGCTCACATCACCTACGGTTTCGATGAGATAGCCGAACTTTCCTTTTTGAAAATTCAGTTTAGGGCGCGCTTTCAAGGTGGGGTTCTGCCCGGGGAGCAGCAAGGCCCGCGCCATGGGAGTGCCGGGCTGCGAGGCCGCTTGCTTTATGTGACAAGCGGTACAGGAGGGCTGTTTCGTTTGACTGTTTGCGGCGGCGGCAAAACAGACGAGCAGCATCCACTGTTTAACGCCGGGCAAGAGCACCTGACTGCATTTGGAGGCAAAGTTGGCGCTCGCGTTGCGAGTCCAGTTTTCGGCCGGCTTCAGAGTAGGCTGTCGCAAGGGCAAGATGAGCTTCCAGATTGTCCGGCTCGATACGCAGGGCGGATGCAAGATGTTCGATGCCGGTAGCAACGTGCCCCTTTTTCACCAGCAGCCGGCCGAGTACAATCTGGCCGACGGTTGAATTCGGATCCTTCGCCACTGCCTGCTCAGCTTGTGCGAGCGCCTTCTCATCCTCATTTCGCAACCAGAATGTCCAACCCAACATGGCGTGCGCGCCGGCATGCGAAGGATCGATGCGCAACGTACGCTCCCATTCCTCGATGGCTCGATCCGGATCGGAATGAAGGGCAAAATAGCCGTAGGCATAGTGCACATCCGGATCGTTGGGAAAATGCGCGAGCAGCTGATCGTAGGCGGTTTGAGCGCCCGCATAGTTGCCGATAAGGAAGGCGGCCAGCGCTTGCCCGGCCTCCGCAAACAGGGCTTTCTGTCCGGGCGAAACCTCATTTGGAAGCTCAGCATGGCGCAGGGCTGTCAGGCCAAGTCCCAGCAGAAACTGTTCGTCCGTGGTGGGCGAAATGAGAGCAGTATATTTTTGGAGTGCGCTATCGAACTCGCCTCTTTTATTTAAGAGCAGCGCTTGATGGAATTTTAGGACCGCGATCATCTGAAGCTGATTGCCGACACCGATCGTAAGGCTGCGCTCGATATCGTTGAACGCGGCGGCATAGCTGCCGGTTTCGTACTCGCATAGTCCCAGGAGCGCCCAAGCGGCGCCTGTTCCGGGCCGCAAATTTACCAATTGGCGCAGCGAATCGACGCCATCGGCGTATTGCCCGCTATCGTATTGCAGCGAGCCCGCCATCCACCAACCTTCCTGCCAATTCGGATTTAGCGCAAGCGCTTGCTTATAGAGCTTGATGGCGGAGGGGATGTCGTTCGCTGCGCGCGCTTTGGCAGCTTGGGCGGATAAACCGGCGAAGCTGTCGGGCGATTCCTGAGCAGAGGCAAAGGCGGCCAGGAGAAGCGTGCAAAACAGTGTAGAGGTTTTGAGGAACCCGCGCACAACGGACTCGCCGGGTGCGGCCAAGTCCGCTGAGTTGCTCTTTCGTTTGGTGCCACATCCGGCGGCCTGTGCGCTTGTACGCAAAATCAGAAGCTCCCGGGCCCTTTTTTGCGGGCCTCTTCGGAAAGCCGGTCCACGATCGCCCGTTCGCGAGCTCCATCGGCGGTTCTGTGCAGTTGGAAATAAAGCGCGGCAAGTTGAACGTGGGCCTCGAGCCAGTCGGGCCTGACCTTGACGGCCTCTTCCATCCCGGCCAGAGCCGCCGCGGGATGGGTCTGAGCCTTATCGACCAGCGCGAGAGCGTACAGCGCCGGAGCCGAACGAGGATTGAGGGCCAGCGCGTGTTGCAAACTGGTGCGGGCTCCGTCGAGATCTCGCTGGAAGTATTGATCGCTGCCCAGACCAAGCCACGCGTCGAAGTCTTGCGGATTCTGCTCGACAGCCTTTCCGAAAGCTTGTATCGCGCGAGTGTAGTCGGCGTTCTTTTCTCTCGACTGGCCCAAGGCTGTTTGGACGCCGGGCAGATTGGGATTGGCGCGGGCGGCATTTTCGAGATCGTCCCTGGCTTTTGCGAACTCGTTCAACCGCAGGAGATTCTGGCCGGCCAGCAGCCAGGCCTCAGCGGCGTTAGATTGCTTCGCGACTCGTTCTACCGCCGATACTCCATCTTTCAGTCTGCCGTTCGCAATCAGCGCGGAACCGAGCGCCCACAAGAAATCTGGATTGTCACCGGCCGATGCCGTGAACGGGTCGAGCACAGCCAGCGCGCGCCCGCTATCGCCCAACTGGAGATAGCTCGCCCCCAGCAAGGTCGCCACACGGAGATCCTTTGGATCGGCGCGCAACAACTCTTCGAAGTGGCGACTCGCGCTCGCGGCATCGCCCTTCTTGAAATAGGCGAGGGCCAAGTAGAACTGGACCTGCCGGTTGTGCGGATCGCGAGCCAGCGCCGAACGATAGCTGGCGATGCCTTCCAGAAACCGCCCGGAGTGCACCAACGCCACGCCCAGATTGATCCAGGCGGGCAATAGATCGGGCTTCAGCTTCACCGCCTGGCGGTACTGCTGGATGGCTGCCGCGTAGTCGCCGCGCTGTTGGGCGCTGACCGCCTGCTGAAAGAGTTGCCGTGGATCGGGGGTTTGCGCGCCGGTAAGAAAAACAAGGGAGACGGTTAGTGCAAGAGTCTTGCCGAGATGAATCCCGGTGTTGAAGCGCCTGTTTACCGCGTTCCGCACTCTTGTTTTTAGAGCATACAACGAGAAAGTGGCGCTGGTAGCCCACGTGGCCTATTTCGCAAAGATGTCGGTGACGTTGATGCGAAGCTCATCGAAACGTAACCATTCGCCTTCACGTACTTCCCGATCTTCATCCAGTGTCATGACCAGAACGGTTTGCGATTTTGGGTACACGACCCAAACCTGCTCAGCACCATGTTCCAGATACTGGATGACCTTATGTCGAAGCTTGCGATTGCCGGGCGAGGCAACCTCCACAACGAGTGCGGGCGACTCTCTGAGGAAGTCATCATCGCCCACGGCATCCCAGCGATCTTTTCGGATTGCACAAACATCGGTATTCGGGAGAGCATAGTCGTTTATCCGGCACGCAACTTCACCGTGAATTACGAAGCCATGCTGTTCAAGCGGCAGCAGAAGCCGCTCTATCCGTCTCACGATATCGTTGTAGCGCTTTTTGACATTGGGGGACACGACAACCTCGCCGTCGATTAATTCCTCGAAGCAGCCATCTTCGCGAGCCGGGCGCTGCAGGAACTCATCGACGGACAGTGGCTTGGGGTGGATAGCCGTAGTCATCCGATGACTCCTCGATTTTATACGAGGCTCTGGACCGGTGATGAAAATCAAACTCCTCTGCCGCTTCAACCGAAAGAGCGCTTGGCTTGATGTTCAGATTTACTTGCACCACTACTTGCTGCTGCCGAATCGGGGGGCCCCGCTTGATAACGGCCATTATGAAATCATCTGGGCGTTGAGAGCCCGGCTCAAGACCCGGAGATCGGAGAATACGCGAGCTTGAAACGCAGTGTTACTACCAGCCTTGCGCATAATCGCGGGCAGCTCTCGCTTGAGTCCGCGATAAATCACGTCCATCTGTTCGACGGAAGGTTGTCGCTCAGAACGAATGAAAGCATTACAAAGTTCTCGAAAGATTCCTCTAGACTTTCCTTCATGCACGTACACATCGGTTCCACTCAGATCACTGAGCGATTTTTCAACCCTTCTCAGCTTGGTTTCGAAAACAAACCAAATGTGTTTGCCAAGTTCTAATTTCCCGCAGGCCACCGCCAGCCCAAGCTCGAACGGCATATTGAAACGGGGGGGTAATCGGCCGTCTTTCATCCAGTTCGATACGCGAGAGATCATGAACGGAAGTTGGACAAGTTCGAATCAACGTGAAGATCCGATCTAGCCGCCTCTCTCCTCCCGGAATCTCTAAGGTCGCCCGCGGGTATAGGCCAAGCGCGCTTAATCCAGCCATGTAAGCCAGAAAATGGTCGAGAAATTTCGCGTCGTAGGGAACGTTCAGAAAAACGTCGGCTACGTTTGAACCTTTACTTCCGCTTCTTGCGCCCAATGCTCTTCGCCGGACTCCTCTTGAAGGTTTTCCGCCCGGTTTTACTGCCGCCTAACCTGCTCTCTCGTCCGACGATTTCTTGCGCAACTTCGAGCAATTCCCTGGCGCGTGCGGGCGTCACGCCTGCTCGCTGGGCTGTCTCCTGGACCGTTGGAAAAGGCGTCGTAATGCGGAATGACTGCGACATCAGGCTCGTTTTTAGTATACGGTTTAAGAGGGCAATTCGGCATCCTTAGGCTGGCGTATAGCCCCTAAGCTTCATTTAGGATGTTTTTCGCTTGGTGTGGGAAGCCGTACTGATGCGATGACTCGTACGATTTTATCCGAGGCTTCGGACGGGAGATGAATTCAGGAAATTAAGCGCAATAATTTCTCTTGACTAATGCAGTGACACTGCTTACTATGTCCCCAAGTAAGATTTCTTGTAAGCGTTTTCAGAGGTTAGGGGACTATGTACAGATCTTCAAAGGCCGCGTGCGCCTTGACGCCCGGCCGCGTGCGCTTTTATTTCGGCAGCGTGTTGCTCGCCACTTTGGCTTTAGTGAGCGCGAGCCTGTTCGGCCAGACGAGTACCGCTTCGTTGAGCGGCACGGCCACCGATTCGAGTGGGGCCCCTGTGGCGGGCGCGCCTGTGGAACTTCGCAATACGGGAAGCGGCGACCTGCGGCGCGCAGTCACGAATGGCGCAGGTTTTTTCAACATAACGCTCGTTCCTCCGGGAACCTATTCGCTGAAGATAGCCGCCCCGGGCTTCAAGGCATATGAGGCGGATGGAATAGCGCTTACACAAGGGGACTCGCGCACGCTTACCAACATTAATCTGCAGGTGGGCGACGTGAGGTCAGAGGTGAACGTGGTTACAGGCGCTGAATCGATTTCGCCCGTCGATACGGGCGCGGTCAGCACGACGCTGAACACGACCATGATTGAGGAATTCACCATCTCGGGTCGCGACGCCGGGGAATTTGTCAAGATACTCCCGGGCATGGGGCTGAACGGCGGTCTGAATAATAATTCGTCTTTTAACGGCGCTCAGCACGTGACGGGCAGCAACTCCGGGCCGGCCGGCTCGTACTCGGCGAACGGCACGATACCGAATGGCGGCATGGGTTACTTGCTGGACGGCGCCAGCCTGCTCGACAGCAACATGGGGACCCAGATTGCGAACATCAACCCGGAGATGGTGTCGGAAGTGAAGATGCTGACCTCCTCGTACAGCGCCGAATTCGCCCAGGGGCCGACGGTGTTCCAGGCGATCAGCAAAAGCGGTACCAGCAGCTTCCATGGTGAGGGTTATTTCTTTGCCCGCAATTCCATCTTTGATGCCGAGGACTCTTTCACGAAAAACCAGGGCGTGGCAAAGCCGGATTCACATTTTTACTTCCCCGGCGGAAATGTCGGAGGCCCTGTCATCCTTCCTTTCACCAAGTTCAATCGTAATCACGACAAGCTGTTTTTCTGGTTCGGGTATGAGTACATGAGTCAGCATCCGTCCGGCAACGTGCTGCAATACGTGGTTCCCACGGCGCAGATGAAGCAAGGTAATTTTTCGCCCGCCTATCTGGGTTCGCTTCCACAAGCGTCCGGCTGGGGTCCGGCGTACGTCCAGCCTTGCGCGCCTCCCACCGGAACGAACAGGATCGCCGCCGGCTGTCCCACCTTCGCCGCGCCCATCGTGAATGGGATGATTCCGGCATCCGACTTCGACCCCAACGGGGTAGCGTACATGAATCTGTACCCTGCGCCCAATATCGATCCGGCAACACATAACGGATACAACTATCAATTTATAAATTCAAACCCGCAGAACCGGTGGGAGCAGGCCGAGAAGATCGATTACAACGTCAATGACACGACGAAGTTGAGCGTATCGTTTAACTACCAGAAGGAAACCGATTTTCACCCGATCACGACCTGGTGGGCTCCCAGCCAGGCGCTGCCCTATCCTTCGCCGGTGGTCGCCAATACTCCGTCTCGCGTGCTCAACGTGAACTTTACCAAGGTGTTCAGCCCCACGCTGGTGAACGAGGCGGTGTTTGCCGACGCGGACTACGTGAACGTGACGGCCCCGGTGAATCCGGCGGCCATCAATCCTAATAATTTGGGGATGACCTACAAGCCTCTGTTCGGCGTAAAGCAGACGCAAATTGCGGACATCACAAGCAATTCCAGCGGCCTGGCCGAATTCACGCCGCAGGCAAACTTTGGCGGCAGCTTCGAGGGCGGCAAGTTCGGCGCGCACAAATACGACCCCTCTTTCGCCGATAACCTCAGCAAAGTGTTGGGCACCCACACCATGAAATTCGGCTTCTATTGGGCCATGAGCGGAAACCAGCAGACTACGACCGGCGCGCAGGGCAGCTTCGCCTTCGAGAACTACGGCTCTACGACTACGGGTAACACGATCGCGGACCTGCTGACCGGCCACGCAGCCAGCTATTCGCAAACCAGCAGCATTCTTGCGCCTATTTCCCAGTCGGTGCAGTACTCCCTGTATGCGCAGGATTCCTGGAAGGCGACAAAACGGCTGACCGTAAATTACGGATTGCGCCTGGATCACATCGGCCAGTACTACAATCCCAATGGCAACGGCGCTATCGTATTCGATCTGGCCAAGTACGACAACTCGCCCAATGCGGCTACGAACACCGGCATTGTCTATCACAAGATAGACAGTTCGATTGCACTGTCGGGGTGGAATTCGCCCACCTTCTATCCACTGCCTCGCTTGAGCGCGGCGTTTGATTTATTCGGAAACGGAAAGACGGTTCTGCGTGGTGGCGCTTCCCTGTTCCGGTTCCAGGTAGGCTCCGGCACGGCGGCCGGGGCCGACGCTAACTCCAACGGCCAGTTCTCTTATTCGTCACCCGGCCTGACCTCGCTGGCCGGGATCAGTTCCCTGGCCAATCTTCCTACCGGGCAGGGTTCGCTTAACGGCTCAACCATCTCGCCGCTGCAGATGGGCGACAGCCGCACGCCCAACACCTGGGATTACAACTTCACCATTTCGCAAGCTCTTCCCGGGCGTTCGCTGGTGGAACTTTCCTATGTCGGTAATCGAACCCGGGACCTGTTGGTCGGGAGCAGCAACAATAAACTGAACGATCTGAACATCATCGCTCCAGGCACGTACTTTAAACCCGATCCGATTACGGGCGTCATTAGTTGCGTTCAGGGCGTCGCGTGCAACTCGACCTTCAACACCAACGACTACTTTCCGCTGCGTAATTATCAGGACATCTATCTAGCGAGCCATGGCAGCCGCTCCAACTATAACTCTCTCCAAGCCTCCTGGACCAGGCAGATCAAGCCGGTGGTGCTCACTGTGAACTACACTTTCGGCAAGTCTCTCGGCACCTACGACGGCACTTCAGGAAACGGCGCCGGATCCGGCTCGACGGTGGATGGAACTTCGCTGAACAACAACTACGGCCCGCTGGCGTACGATCACACGCACATCTTTAACGCCTCCTATTTCATCGACCTTCCGAAACCGATTCACGGCGGCAATGCGATTCTCAGAGGTGCCATCAACGGCTGGCAACTGTCGGGCTGGACCGGCATCCAGAGCGGCGTCCCGCTGCAACCGAATACCGGGGGCAACTTGAACGTCCAGTGGGGGAATAACGTGTCGAACAGCGTTTATCTCGGAACGAATGCGATCAATCTGCAGCCCGTGCTGACCTGCGACCCGCGCAGCCATCTTTCCTCGGGCCAGTATTTCAATACCTCGTGTTTCGCTCCGCCTGCGCCCGGTACCAACGGCCCTCTCGTTTGGCCTTACATCCACGGTCCGGGGAGCATCAACAGCGATCTGTCGATTTTCAAAGAATTCAAGATGGGTGAAAGCGCCAGGCGGTTGCAGTTCCGGCTGGAAGCGTTTGATTTCCTGAATCACCCGAACGAGTCGTTCAGTATCCAGAACAACGGCGATATCAAACTCAGTTTCCAGAACACCAACGGCTCCGGGTCGCTTACCAATACGAATGTGGGGACCAACGGGAAGCCCGCGTTCAGCCAGGGTAGCCGGTTGATCGAACTGGGGCTCAAGTTTTACTTCTAGGACTGCAAGGTTCGACGCTAACCCGGTCTGTTCGGCCCGGGACCGTGAAAGACCTGACGAGCACGCAGTTTCCGGATAGCGCGTGACCAGGCGCCAGGCGGAAGCCTCGGCAATTGACTACATTCAAAGGTCCGCGCCGAACTTGGACAGCTGTTGATCAGTCCATCTCTGGAATTTGATCGGAACAGAAGATTTCGATGTTAACTGGTCTAAAATCGAAAACGCCACGTGGATCGGCCGCAAATTTGTACAGTTTCGAAATCTTGAATTTTGCCGAGGTCACGTCGAATAGTGCGATGTTTCGGCCCCTCTTATTGCCCGCCTGCGCACTTTCGGCTTGTGCATAGTTCGCAATACGTTCCGACGAACCCAAAGGCTCGAAGCTCTCGAAGGCAACGAGTTTGCTCTTGTAACGAATACCGTCATACCCCGTTCGCCTAAACAGTTCCGCCACTATTTGAGTCGGTGCGTAATCGGCAATGTTGTCCGAATCGGTAACAGGTTCTGAAAAAGCGTCACCGATATCTTCCCAAGTCATGATGTCCATTTCCTCGTCGGTAGGATTACCATCTTTGGACTCAAGTTGAATAGGATCGCTGGCAAAATCTACAATCTTGAGTTCCCTCACAGTGACGAACTCAGCCAGAGTCAAGCAGGAACCGATCATCGGTTTCATTTCGGCCAAGGCAGTGCGGGGAGCGGTGGCGGTGTACAGGCACGGTATGCCCTTTGGGTTCATTCGACCCTCTCTTGCTTTATCCGAGTAGGGGATCATTCGTCCGCGATCATGAGGCTTGAGGAAAGCTCTACACGAAAAGCCATCTAATGGCATCTCGCTTCCGTTGTCCGCAATCCAAGTATTCGGCGGTGGCGTATAGCATGTGCCGCCAAGCTGCGCGCGCCAAAGAACCGTCTCCGCTTCTAACACTCGGAATCGTTTGTATGCTTGCAGGAGCTGAAGGAGCTCATCAAGGAATTCGTCGCTTGAAACATATTTGAGACTGGTTTCCTGTGGATCCAGCAGAGACGAGTGAAATATATAGCGATTGTGGTTCTTAACGTTGTATCGAAAGCGCTTCCATTCGTCTTCAGACACAAGCGTCATGTGACGAGTATCGCAGCTGACAAGCCGGCACGGGTTTATTTTGAAGGTTTCCGGATGGTCGACTATCTGGAATTTAGAAGCAGTGTCGCTCCGCCTCCGACAGCGCTTCCGCGATACTCGAGAGGATTGAGACGACTGTTCTGGGACCAAGGTATCATCCATGTCCCGGACCATACAGAACAGCTGCGCTGATGCTCTTTGTGGTTTAATCAGGCGTTGAGGAAAGCTTACGGCATCTGTGCCGCTGTTCTGGCATCGTTGCTTGCGGTGGCTGCCCTTTCTTCAACTGCGGCCCGCTCCACACCGATCCGATTTTCCTACCAACCCATTGCCTTTCGGCTCGAGAGCGACGAGACGCCGGCGCGCAACGCCCCGGAGACGATGGCCGGCGGAGTCGCTGTCTTCGATTACAACCACGACGGCCGGCCTGACATTTTCTTTACGAACGGCGCTAACATCGCTACGCTTCGCAAGGATTCTCCGAAGTACCGTAACCGCTTGTTCCGCAACGACGGCAGCGGCGTGTTCACGGACGTTACTGAAGCCGCGGGGCTGGCGGGCTCCGGGTTCGACATCGGGGTGGCGGTTGCCGATTACGATAACGACGGATACCCAGACATCTTTGTGGCCGGCGTTCACCGCAACACGCTCTATCACAATAACGGCAACGGCACCTTTACTGACGTCACTGCCAAGGCCGGATTGAACAGTAGCGTCGATCCAGAGTTCGGACCGCTGTGGGCCGTCACGGCAGCCTGGGTGGACGTTAATAACGACGGCCGGCTCGACCTGTTTGTCGCCAATTATCTGCAGTGGCAATATAGCGATCACCCGCTCTGCGGTTTCCAGACAACTGCCGACTACTGCCATCCGCGGTATTACAAAGGGCAGCCCAATTCGCTCTTTTTGAATAATGGCGATGGAACGTTCCGGGATGTCTCGGTGCAATGGGGAATCCGCAGTCACGTCGGTAAGGCCATGGGCGTCGGCGTGGCGGACTACGACCAGGACGGGCGTCCCGATCTCTTCGTGACCAACGATGGCTATTACAATTCGCTGTTTCACAATCTCGGGAACAAATTCGAAGAGGTCGCGATGACTGCGGGGGTAGCGTTGCCCGAAGACGGGAACTTCATCTCGGGAATGGGCCTCGATTTTCGCGACGTCAACAACGACGGATTACCGGATATTGTCTTGATCGCCCTGAACAATCAAAGTTTCCCGGTGTACCTGAATGCGGGCAAGGGATCTTTTCAGGACGCTACTTCTGAAAGTGGGATGCGGAGTCTCAGCTTGCATATGGCCGGCTTTGGGGCCGGCCTTTTCGATTTCGACAATGATGGCTGGAAGGACCTGTTTGCCACACGCGGGCACGTCGGGTCTCTTCCGCAGCCCGGTCAGGCGGTCGACCAGAACAACACCGTGTTTCGCAACTTGGGCGTCACCGGCAAGTGGCAGGCTTTTACGGAAGAGGCCGGGTTGGCGGCCACTCCGCCTGCGCGGCATCGCGGGTGCGCCTTCGGCGATCTGGATGGCGACGGCAAAATAGATGCCGTCACAACGGCGCTCGCGCGGCCAGCCGAAATCTGGATGAACCGGAGCCCCGGCACGGGACACTGGCTCGATATCGCTCTTGAAGGAACTCGCAGCAACCGCGACGGCATTGGCGCACGCATCAAGGTGGTCAGCCGGAGCATCGGCGCACAGTATAACCACATGACCACCAGCGTTGGCTATGCTTCCGCGAGCGATGGCCCGGTACATTTTGGACTTGGCCCGGACAGGCAGGCCGAATCGGTCGAAGTCACCTGGCCATCGAGCGCGGTTCAGATCTTGCGGAGTGTGGATGGCGACCGGATTCTGAAGGTCAAGGAACCGGCGAAGTAGCCGATTCAGCCTGCTAGTGGGCCGCCTCGCGCAGCTTCAGCCGGTCTTCGCGGCTGATAATTTCTTTGATGCGTACACCGTAATTGCCCTTTACCGAGACGATTTCGCCGCGCGCCACGAGCGTTCCGTGAACCATCAGGTCTACGAACTCTCCTACATTCCGGTCAAGTTCAATCAGCGAGCCCGAGGTGAGTTTTAGGATGTCCTGGATCGGCATCAGAGCGCGTCCAAGCGAGACCGCCAGCGGCAGTTCGAGATCCATCAAGCGTTCCAGCATGGGCCCGTAGCCCGTAACATCGGGTTCTTCGCTGACAGAATTCATCGGAACGCCTCAGCAAACGTAGTTGCTTCCCCGTGCCATGCCTCTCACCCAAATTCCAGCGCTCGAAACGCTGCTCCGGCAACGCTTCACGTGCCGATTGATATAACAACGAAAGCCATGCAAACCAAAACGAACCGGCGCAGTTTCCTGATGGCCAGTGGAATGACGGCCGCCGCGGCTACCCGGGCGTGGGGTGCGAACGACATGCTGCGGCTCGGCGCAATCGGGATCGGCGGACGGATGCGCTCGCTGCTCGGCGCGGCCGATAAAGCTGCGCCTTACCAGCTAGTCGCTGCCTGTGACGTTTACTCTCCCCATCTCGACGAGCTGCCGGAACGCCTGAATACCAGCCCTACTAAGCACATTGATTATCGAGAAGTGCTCGATCAGAAACTGGATGGCGTTCTCATCGCAGTGCCGGATCACTGGCATGTCAAGGTTGCTACCGACGCGGTGGCCGCGGGCAAAGATGTCTATCTGGAAAAGCCGGTTACGCACACGATCGAAGAGGGCGATCCGCTGATCCGGGCTGTGCGAAGCTCCAAGTGCATTCTTCAGTGCGGAATGCAGCAGAGAAGCTGGCGTCATTTTCAGAGCGCGGTCGAGTTGATTCAGGGCGGCAACATCGGACGCATTACCCAGGTGCGCACTTACTGGTATCAGAACTACCAGCGCGATTGGCCCTCGCTGCCGATCGATCCGACGCTCCTCGATTGGAAGCGCTGGCTTGGCTCCGCGCCCGATCAGCCGTTTAGCGAAGAGAAATACCGGCGCTGGCGCTGGTTCTGGAACTTTGGCGGCGGTGCGATGACCGACCTGTTCGCGCACTGGATTGACGTGGTGCATTGGGCCATGAAGACGCCTCAGCCGAGCGTGGCGCAGATGATCGGGGATAAATATTTCTTTGAACAGTGGGACTGCCCGGATACCGTGCAGGCAGGCTTCCGCTACCCGGGCTTTGATGTGGGTTATGAAGGAACCATGGTTTCGTCGGTTGACGATGGCGGGCTTGAATTCCGCGGCACCGAAGGCACCGTCAAGCTCACCCGCTCAGGCTTTGAAATTTATCGCGAAGGCGCTAAAGGAAATCCAGTTCTCTCCGAGCGTAGTTTTCAGGATGGAACCATTTCGCATATGGAGAACTTCTTCGAATGCCTGAAGAGCCGTAAGGAACCGAACGCGCCGGTGGAGACCGGCGTCGCCGCAGCGCGCGCCGGACACATCGGCAATCTGGCGCTACATCGGGGTGGTCAGGTCAAGTGGCCGCTTAACGGCACTTCCGCCTGATTTGCGTGCATTTGGGCTATCCTATGGTCCAATATGCGCGCGTCTCTTGCTTGTCTTTTCGCGTTGGCTGTGGTGTCCCTGGGAGCTAACGCCGCGGAGCCCGCCAGCCGCGCCTCCAACGGCTACTATCGCTTCCCCACCATTCACGGCGACTCTGTAGTCTTTACGGCCGAAGGGGATCTCTGGCAAGTCGGCATTGACGGCGGCACAGCTACGCGCCTCACCAGCAGCCCTGGTGAAGAGCACTCCGCTGCCTTCTCGCCGGATGGCAAAACCCTCGCCTTCACCGCGGACTACGAAGGACCCAGCGAAGTTTATACGATGCCGATGGATGGCGGGGTGCCGCGACGACGCACCTTCGATGGCGAAGCTCTGGTGCAAGGCTGGACGCCTGACGGCAAGATTCTCTTCTCCAGCTATCGCTACTCCACTTTGCCCGATGCGCAGTTGCTCACCATCGACGATCAGAATCGGATCGCGCCCATCGCTTTGAGCCAGGCCTCGCAGGGCTGCTATGACCCGCAGTCGAAAGCGCTCTTCTTCACGCGCTTTCCGTTTCAAGGCAGCTACGCCAAACGCTACAAGGGCGGCACGGCGCAGAGCCTCTGGAAGTATGTCGAGGGGCAGGAAGCCGTTCCGTTGACCGCCGGTTACACAGGCACCAGCAAAGATGCGATGTGGTGGGACGGCCGAATCTTTTTCCTGAGCGATCGCGACGGCACCATGAATCTGTGGTCTATGGATGAGTCCGGCAAGAAGCTTCGCCAGCTTACTCGTAGCGAGGGTTGGGATCTGAAAAATCCTTCGCTGTCGCAGGGTCGCATTGTCTATCAACTGGGCGCGGACTTGCACCTGTTTGAAATCAAGACAGGCACCGACCACACGATTCCGATCGACCTGCCTTCCGACTTCGATCACTTGCGCGAACACTGGATTAAGACTCCGTTGCAGTACGTCAGCGCTGTTCATCTCTCGGGCGATGGAGAAAAGATCGTGCTGACAGCTCGTGGCCGCGTCTTTGTAGCTCCGGCGAAAAAAGAAGGACGCTTCGTCGATATCAGCGAACACCGGCCCGGCCGTTTTCGTGAAGCGCGCCTGGCAGCCGACGGCAAGTCTGTTTATGCCTTCTCCACGGAGTCGGGCGAAGTGGAACTGTGGAAATATCCGGCCAATGGCGTGGGCGCCGGCGAGCAGATTACCACCGGAGCGAAAGTGTTGCGCTGGGAAGGAATTCCTTCGCCCGATGGCAAATGGATGGTCCAGCAGGATAAAAACAATCGCCTGTTCCTTCTGGACTTGACTTCCAAAGTCGAGAAGCAGATCGCCGATTCCAAACCTGATAACAACTCCGACCCGGCGTTTACGAGTATCCGCTGGTCGCCCGACAGCCGCTGGATTCTCTTTTCCGAAGAGGCGTCCAACGGCTTTGCTCAACTAATGCTGCATCAGATTGCATCCGGCCAAACTGTTCCGCTTACTACCGACCGTTACAACAGCTTTGCGGCCGATTGGAGCGTCGATGGTAAATGGATTTATCTGCTTTCTGATCGTGCGTTGAACACGGTGGTCAAGAGCCCTTGGGGCAACCGGCAGCCCGATCCCTTCTTCGACCGCACCAACAAAATTTATGCGATCGCCCTGAAAAAAGAATTGATTTCGCCGTTTGAACCTGCCGATGAACTGCATCCCAAGCCTGCCGATGACGCGCCGAAAGCGGCATCCAGCAGTGCTGCAGAAAAAGACAAGAAACCCGCCGTTCCCAAAGTAGACATCGATCTGGACGGCATCGCGACTCGTTTGCGGGAGGTTCCGGTCGGGCCGGGAAACTACTCCGACCTGCAAGCGTCGGAAAAGCGCTTGTGCTGGATTAACAACGACCCTGAAGATCCCGGGAAGAACACCTTGGCGTGCGTGGATATTGCCAACAAGGGCGAAGCTCCCGATACGCTTCTCGAAGGCGTGCGTAGTTTTGAAGTATCAGGTGACGGCAAGAAAATTCTTGCCCGCGTGAAGAACGACATTTTCGTTTTCGATTCTTCCATGAAGGGCGAAGCGCTTAAGTCGCCGAAGAACATGGCCGAGAGCAAAATCGACCTCGGCGCCTGGACGTTTTCGGTCGTCCCGGCCGATGAGTATCGCGAAGCATTTCTCGACGCCTGGCGCCTGCATCGTGATTATTTCTACGATCCCCATATGCACGGCGTGAACTGGCCCGCCATGCGCGACAAGTATGGCGAGATCATCGGACGCGTGCGCGATCGCGAGGAACTGAGCGATTTGATTGCCGATATGGTGAGCGAACTCTCGGCGTTGCACACCTTTGTTCATGGCGGCGATATCCGACACGGAGTCGACCAAATCGAACTGTCGTCACTTGGCGCAGTTTTACAGCCCGCCGTCGACGGAAAAGGCTGGACGGTGCAGCATGTCTATCGCAGCGATCCGGACCGCCCGGATAAACTGAGCCCGCTCGCCAGACAAGGAGTGGAAGTCTCCGACGGCGACACCATCCTCGCTATGAACGGCCGCGAATTGTCGTTAGCGACCGATCCAGGTGACATTTTGCGCGGGCAGGCGGGCCGCCCTGTGCTTCTCCACGTGCTGCCGAAAGGCCGTTCCACGACTCGCGATGTGCTTGCCAGGCCAATCACTTTGAAGACGGAACAGGATTTACGTTACTCGGAATGGGAGTGGACCCGGCGAGAAGCTGTTGACAAAGCGTCGGGCGGAAGCATCGGTTATGTTCACCTGCGGGCGATGGGACCGGCTGACATCAACCAGTGGGTAGAGGAATTCTCCCCCGTCTTCGATCGCTCGGCTCTGATCGTCGATGTGCGTCACAATCGCGGCGGCAATATCGATAGCTGGATCCTCGGCAAACTCATGCGGAAATCCTGGATGTACTGGCAGCCGCGCGCAGGCCGCGCTTCCTGGAACATGCAGGAAGCATTTCGCGGTCCGGTGGTGGTGCTGTGCGACCAGTGGACCGCCTCCGATGGGGAAGCTTTCAGTGAAGGGTTTCGCCGTCTGGGCTTAGGTAAGGTGATTGGCGCACGCACCTGGGGCGGCGAGGTCTGGCTCAGTTCCAGCAACCGGCTCGCCGATAACGGGATTGCCTCTGCTGCTGAACTAGGCGTCTATGGCGCGGAAGGTAAGTGGTTGATTGAAGGGCACGGGGTTGATCCCGACATCGAGGTCGATGATCTGCCGCATGCTCGCTTTGAGGGGAAAGATGAACAACTGGATACGGCCCTGGCATATCTGCGAAAAGCTGTCCGCGAGCATCCCAATCCCGTGCCGCCGCACCCACCGTATCCGGACAAGTCTTTTCGAGTCGAGCGCAGCGTCAAAAACCAAAATACTCCTGCCCCGTCAAACTGAACTGTTGAGGGGTGTGTGGAGCGGGTCTCTAGGACCAATGTCACTTAGATAAGCCAAACTGGTGGCGCGGCCGACACCTTTGTCCGCCGCGCCGGGATTTTCCGGGCACTTGCCCAAAATGCATTTCCTGCCCATGTTTATTGCTTTCTCGTTCCTTGTGGGGCAGTCCCGTGAACTGCGCCGGCCTCGCAGGCCGGCTCTTCATCGCGTCGAGCACCCTTAACTAAGTGACATTGGGCCTCTAGGACTGCAAAGTCGGCTTTGCAGCCGACTTTCTTTCGCGCCATCCCGAGGCTCCACTCCCTCCCGGATTATTCCTCGTCTTCTTCCTCTTCCTCGTCCAAATCATCGTCATCGAGATCGTCGTCATCGGACGCCTCTTCATCGTCGATGACGTCATCATCATCCTCGTCGTCCTCGTCGTCTTCATCATCCAGATCGTCGTCCTCGTCAGTCTCGTCGAACTCATCGGGGGGAGCCAGCAGATGGTTCAAGATGTCCCGCTCCGGATAAAGTTCGTCTAAATTGTATTCGCTGCTTCTCGCAATCATGTTTTTCTCCTAGTAGGGGTGCGCGGTTGCCGGCCGCCGGGAGACGAATGGCCCTGCGCCGGCCGGACTCGAACCTAAGCAGGTTACGATTCCACCGTCATGCGATCAGATGCAGCAAATGGAAATTTGTGTTCTCGAAACTGACTGGTCTGCCCACCGTTTGCAAGAAAATTTTTTCTTCGAAACGGTTGCCCCTGCCGCAACTTCAAACCGCGAGGATGTTATGAGCAAAGTGATCGTCTACGGGGCTGACTGGTGCAGCATGACCCAGGATGCCATCGCCCATCTAAAGGAAATAGGCGTCGACTACCAGTACATTAACATCGACGATGATCGGGAGGCTGCCAAATGGGTAGCCCGTCAAAATGGGGGAAAAGAGAAGAAGCCTACGTTGGATATCGATGGCGAGGTGTTATCCGCGCCATCGGATAGTGAAATCGATGAGGCTCTGGCCGAGAAGGGCATCTCGTAAATAGCTTTGGGTCTCAGGAGTTAAACACCGGCTGAATTGCAAAAGGCAGCAAGCGTCCGTAAACCCGCTTAATTTTGGGCTCACTCCAAACTTCTTGGGCAGCGGGGGCGCTTTCGCACTCTGCCTGGCCGATGAAGTCGCTATGAATCACTTCGACCGTTCTCACTAGATCCTGCTGTCTCACCACGAAAGCGAAGCAAAGCGGAGAACCGACCGGTAGAACTTGCAAGCTGCCCGTCTTCATCCCGAGCGCTTTCTCGACCCGCGATCGCAATGGCCCGGCCGCGCAGCTGCCGTCTCCTACCAGAGTCACCACTGCGCTTTCCGGCTGTAAGCGCACCAGGGTGCATCCCGGAAAATCTCCCAGAATTCCTCCCTGTTGGCCTTTCTGCACTCCGACGAAAATAGCTTCGCTGCTATGCCCCACATAGCGGGGCACGCAGTCTTTCTCATCTAACATGGCAGACATCGCCTTTCCAAAGTCGAACTGCGGGGCCATCATCATCGGACGTATTTCGACGATATCGAGATTCGTGATGCAGGCAATCGACTTCACCGGCTCGTTGTGGGTTTGCACTCCATTTGAAATTCGGGTGCCTGCGCGTTGCGGACAGCGGGAATTTCGAATGACCACGGGAATTCTCAGCTTTACCGCTGGAATCAAGGTGTCGGGATGCAGAACTTTTGCGCCCGCGTGCGCCAGCGCCGCTGCTTCGGCATACGAGATCTCCGTCAAACGGCGCCCGCTTGGAAAAATCCGTGGATCGCTGGTCAGCAGCCCGTCGACATCGGTCCAGATCTGAATTTCTTCGGCGTTCACGCCAGCCCCGATGATCGAGGCGCTCAAATCCGAGCCACCACGTCCAAGTGTAGTGGTAACACCCTGTTCGTCGGCCGCAATAAACCCGCCCAGTACCGGCACGCAGCCGGTGCGGACGATGTGCGGCAATGTCCAGCGAATACGGGCATAGGTTTCCCAATATTGCGGGACAGCCCGGGTGAAACGGCTGTCGGTTAGCAATAGCTGGCGCGAATCCACCTGAGTAGCCTGGATGCCGCGATGCCGGAACGCAGCGGCCACTATTACGCTCGACAGCTGTTCCCCGAAACTGACGATTGCGTCCTGCGCTTTGGGGGTGAGTTCAGTCCCTTCCTCGCTTAACTCCATCCCTGATAGATGGATGGTTCGGAACGCCTCTTTCAAGGTGGCGTCTACGTACTCCTGTGCGTTTCCGTCCGTCAGGGCCGAGGCTAATTCAAAGTGCCGTTGTTGTATTCTTTCGAGCACGCTCCATGCCTCGTAGCGCCGTCCGGCTGCGGCAGTCTGCGCAAACTCGAGTAACTGATCCGTGGTTTTACCCACTGCCGATACCACCACTACCGGCTGCTGTTCCAGATGGTCATTGACTATCTTCGTGACTCGCTCGATGGAAGAGGCATCTTGCACCGAGGAGCCTCCGAATTTCATGACGATCATATTTGATTTGTTTAGGAGCTGTTCCCGTCATCCGGGAACCGTTCAACCTCCAGTTCAAGAATGGCTCCAAACCTGTGAAGAATGCATAAAGGCGTTTGGGAATTTTATACAGCAGAGTAGTTCAGTCGTCTGCCGGGCCGGCAAAGAGGATGAGATTGTCATCCGGATCCAAGACTATAAAAGTTCTGGCGCCCCAGGGTTGCTTCTTAAGCGGCTGATGGAAGGAGACGCCTGCAGCCTGATAACTCAAAAATAGTTGTTTGATTTCGTGAACGGTGGCAACCGTGATGGAAGCGGAGAGCAGTTGTTCGCGCTTGCGAACATCGCCGGCGAACACAGGTTCGCGGACCAGCCTCAAATTGAGTCGTGCATTGTCGCGGATGACCTGCCCGTATTATGGCGGATCGCCATAGAAGAAATCGACCGCGAAGCCAAGCTTGGTCGTGTAGAAATCGAAGGAACTCTTGATGTTCGCAACGAAGAGTTGCGCCTCAATTGAATTGAGAATGGGACGTGGCGTCGTCTGTCGGGGTTCATCGGTCATGGCATCCGATCCTGATTTGAGCGCCTGCTATGCATTGCGACTCCTTCGCAGCCCCCTTTCTTTAAACGCCGCGCAAACTGACGCAATGCCGGACACGCCCGCTCACCCATGCAAATCCACCGGAAGCTTCGGGCCTTCATGGCCGCGCGCGCTCACCCGCTCGACCCCGGTCACACTGCCTTCTTCGACCAATACGGCAAAGTCAAAGTTGTTTATCGTCGGGCACACGTGCCGCGGAATCAGAAACAGTAGTGTGCCAATAGGCGGCGCAATGGAATTGCTGTCGAGCTGGAGCGGCAGATGCTCCTCGCTCGGCTTGAGCGCCTCAAAGGAAGGCTGCCCCAGAACCAGACAATTCGGTACGCCGCTATCCACAGCTAAACTCTTGTGACCCGCGTCGCATGTCACCACATTCGCTTTCGGATGGCTCACCACGCGGCTGATCACCAGCGCCGCCGGGCGGAGTCCATACTCCTCCGGCAGCTGCGCCAGGCTGCTCGCGTCGTTATAGACAACTGTGCCGGGCGAGATTTGGTGCCTGAATGCGCCATCAGAAAAGGGCGGGTACGATAGCGCGCATGGTATCGCCGGCGTGCCGGAGGTGATCACTTCCTCTAGCCTGAGCCCGGCTGCTTCCATGTCAGAGACAATCCGTAACAGCTGGTCGTAGCGCTCGTGGGCCCGCCTGGTGCGCTCTGCTAAATCCGGCTCGGTCGCGTGCCCGTCGTAAAAATGCAGCCCACGAAAACGGATTCCTGCTTTCCCTATGCGGGATGCCAGATCGATGATTGCGTCCGTACCCTCGCGCGCGATCCCTGTGCGATCCATGCCGCTGTTTACGTCGATAAACAAGTCGACCGCCGTGCCTGTCCAATCCTGTATCTGCTCGGGTGCATCGACAATCGCGGATACTCGCACATCCGGGAAAGCCGCCGCAATGGCCGACACCCGCCGGGCATTCGCGCCCGTGTGAGCATAGGCGACCAGTACATCCCGCATGCCGGCCTGGCACGCCACCAATAATTCCAACGTCGTCGCGCATTTCGACGTGGTCACGCCTACCTGCACCAGCATCTTCACAACCAAAGACAGCTTCGCCGTTTTCAGGTGAGGGCGCCAGCGGTTCGGCTGGCCGTCTAGCAACGCCACCATGCACGCGATATTCTGCCGCACAATCGCCGGGTAAATCGCCAGCGCCGGTGTGAGGAACTCGCCGGCATCAACTTGATAATTGCTTACCCGTAATTCGCTCGCCAGGGTTCGATTCATGGTTGCGGCCATCAGTCACCATCATCACCGATGCGTTTAGACGCTCGCCGCTAACGCCTTCTCGACTTGCGGATATTCGAAAGTAAAGCCGGCGTTCTCCGCCGCTTTCGGTATCACCCGCAGGCTGGTGAACAAAAACGTGCTCATTTCGCCCAGCACCAGCTTCAAAGCAAACTTCGGAATCGGTATTACCGCTGGTCGATGAATGGCATGCGCGAGCGCCTTCGTAAACTCGGCGTTTGTCACCGGATGCGGGCTGCTGCCATTCAGCGGTTCGGAGAGCGTCGCACTATCCGCCGCAAACAGGTACATCCGCACCAGATCGTCCACGTGGATCCATGACATCCACTGCTCGCCATTGCCGAAAGTGCCGCCTATGCCCAGGCGGAACGGCTTCAGCATCTCCTTTAGCGCGCCCCCATTGCGTCCCAGCACCGTCGCGGTCCGTATCGGCACCACTCGCAAGCCGAACTCGCGCGCCCGCGACGCTTCCCGTTCCCAGTCTTTACAGACTTCTGCTAAGAAATCCGTACCGGGCTTTTCTCCCTCGGTTAGCACGTCGTCGCCGCGCTCGCCGTAGTAGCCGACCGCCGACGAAGAAATCAAAGCATAGGGCTTATGCTGCAAACTGCGCATCGCCGAAACCAGGTTGCGCGTGCCTTCCACCCGGCTATCGTAAATGCGTTTTTTCACTGCTGCCGACCAGCGCTGCGCCACAGGCTCGCCCGCCAAATGAAACACCACGTCGATCCGCGAAAGAGCATTCAATTCGGGCTTGTTACTCGTCACCCACGGATGAAACGACGCTTGCGAAGGCAATTTCTCGCTTCGTTTCCGTGCCAGGTAATACACCGCGTCGCCCCGCGCTAGAAGCTGTTCAACCAATTTGCTGCCGATAAAACCGGTGGCGCCGGTCACTAAGTAAGTCATGTGAAGAAGCGAGAATCAGGCTACCATGGCGGGATCTTTCCCCGTCCGTTCCATCTCCCCAATTTCTTTGATGTATGCCTCTGTGTCCGTCTTTCTCTCCATGCCTTCGAGCGACATGAAACGCAACTTGCCGAATATCGGACGCTCGCCCCAGGCCCGGTCATGCAGCCCAAAGCACCACAAGATATTGGTGTAAGTATTGGGATCGCGTCCATCGAGTGCGTACCTGGCATGAATATCGATCATCGTGTCCGCCGCTTCCTGGTAATGCCGCGACCACTGTATGATCTTCTTGCCCCAGTACATCCGGTAATAGCCTTGAATCTTGCCGCGCAGCAACATCTCTTTCTGCGTGGCATTCCAAAGCTCGTCGCCGGTTCGCGCCTCGGTCATTTGCTTGGCTGAATACTCGGGGTCGCGCTTGTCATGCTCGTGTTTGTTCATCGTCTGCCGGCACCAATCCGGCAAGTTTTTCAAATTGCCCGGCTCTTCTACGAAGCGAGCGTAGTTAAATGCCAATTCCCGCCGCACGATTAACTCCTCCAGGTATTCTTCGACGATCAGCTTGTGCTCGTGCGCGTATTCCCGCACCGCCAGTGCAATTTCCAGCGACGAAATCTGCCCGAAGTGCAGGTATGGACTCATGTGCGAAGTAGCGTGCTTAGTCGGTTCGTTGCGCTCTCTGGCAAATCGCTTCAAGTTGTTTTCCAGAAAATAGTGAAGCAGTTTTTCTGCCGCCAGACGGCCACCTTCAAAGCAGAGGGAAGGCGCGACGCTGTGGTCGATCTCGCAGGACGCAACCAGCTTCGGAATGGATTGCCGTGTGACCTCGGTGTGGAATTTCGGAACCGGCCCGGTGAATTTCTTTTTCGGCCGCAGCGCATCCGGCGTCGTCAAATACTTGTTCAAGACCTTGTTGATACGCGGCCGGATCGTATACGCTCCATATTGCCGTTGCGTGATCTGCGACATCGGCACCACGCAGCTCGAATCCACCACGTAATAGGCGACGTCCAGCTTCTCCGGCACGCGGCTATTATGTTGTCGCGCGATGAAGGTCGGGTAGTCGTCCGTTACTACAGCCGCTGCCTTCTTCGCCAGCTCGTAGAGCACATCGTTGCGGTCCGATTTCTTGCGACGTAAATAGAATGCGTAACCGATCCCCGCCTTTTTCAGCCGCTTCGCCGTCTCCTCCACGCCTCCTAAAATGAACGTGTGTAAGCGATCGTTCGCGTGTTCGTACGTGCAAGTCAGCCCTTCGTAATAGAGCACCGGCAGATTATATTTATTGGCCAGTTCAACGGCATGGAGCAAGCCATGGTTCGCGTCGACTCGCCGGTTCATCTGGGCCCAGTACAAAACGTACTCGGCATCGGGCCGGTCACCAGCTTCGTTCAGCTTCAAAATGCGCTCGTTCTCTACCGCCATACTTTTCTTGAGATGCAACAGCAGTGCCCGGTGCGTGGGAAGTTTTCGCTTATTCTTTGGGCGCAATTCCAAGCGTTTTCATTTTGCGGTAAAGATTGCTGCGTTCCAGCCCGAGCAACTCCGAAGCCCGCGTGACGTTGCCGCTCGTCTCGTCCAGCTTTCGCAAAATGTAATCCCGTTCAGCCGCTTCCTTTACCTCATGAAGACTGCCGAAGGTTTCAGTTTTTGATTTTTCAGGTCTGCGGGTTCCGTCAATCGGCAGATGCCGCGCCTCAATACGGCGCTGTCCGTGCAAAATAACGATGCGCTCCATTAGGTTGCGCAATTCGCGCACGTTGCCCGGCCAGTAATAACGAGACAGAGCCTCCACCGCATCCTCGCTTAGCTCCTTCGGTTTGCGCCCGTACGCCAGCGAAAATTCGCGCAAAAAGTGTGCCGCCAGCAATGGAACATCTTCGGCCCGGTCTCGCAGCGGCGGCACAGTAAAAGGAATCACGTTTAATCGATAGAACAGATCTTCGCGAAAATTCCCTCTCTCGATTTCGCGCTCCAAGTTTTTATTGGTGGCCGCCACCACCCGCGCATCGGCCTGAATGGATTGCGCCGCGCCCACCGGCTCAAAGCGGTGCTCATCGAGCGCGCGCAGCAATTTCGCCTGCGTTTTGAGGCTCATGTCGCCTACTTCATCCAGAAAAAAAGTTCCGCCATGTGCTTTCTGCAGCTTGCCGATTTTGTGATCGATCGTGCCGTTCAGATTGGTCCGCCGGTGTCCGAAGAGTTCGCTCTCGATTAGATCTTCTGGAATGGCCGCGCAATTCACCTCGACAAAGGGGCCGTCCGCTCGCGGACTCATCTTGTGCAGCGCGCGCGCTACCAATTCCTTTCCCGTGCCGCTTTCGCCATAGATCAGCACGCGTCCGTTCGTTCCCGCCATGAGTCGCAGCTGCTGTCGAAGGGCCTTCACCGGCACGCTATCGCCGATGATTTCGGGCGAAGCCGTGTCTTCTCGTAAACGGTGCAACTCCCGATCCATACGGCGCTGCTGCACGGCGTTCTTTACCGCGACGGTCACTTTCTCGATTGTCAAAGGCTTCTCGACGAAATCGAAAGCTCCGAGCTTGGTCGCCTTCACCGCCGTCTCGATGTTGCCGTGACCAGAAATCATGATGACCGCGGGCCTGGCTTCAACCGGGATGTCTTGAATCCGCGCGAGAGTCGTTAATCCGTCGATTCCGGGCAACCAGATGTCGAGCAACACCGCATCGTACGATTCGCGTTCGACTGCTTTCAGGCATTCCTCGCCGCTGCCGACCGCTGTCGCGTCGTAGTCTTCGTCGCTCAATACGCCGCGCAAAGACTGCCTGATATTCGCTTCGTCGTCTACGATTAAAATCTTTGCTTCGCTGACCGGCATCGCTCGAACGTTACATCTTCAGAGTAGCCGGGTGCAGTGGCGTCAGTAACTCGCTCTCGACGGCCGCCGCGGTGAATTCAATCACAAACCTCGTCCCCGCCGGCCGGTTATCTTCCAGCCGAACACGTGCCTGGTGCTCCGTAATGATGTGGCTCACGATCGCCAGGCCCAGTCCCGTGCCGCGGCCTTTGGTTGAAAAGTACGGCAGGAAAAGTTTTTCTTTATCGGCCGCCGATACCCCGCAGCCCGTGTCCGTCACGGAAAGCTCTATCGTATCGGTTGACGTTTGTGCCGTAGCCACCCGCAAGCGCTTCAGCGGAGCGTCTTCCATGGCTTCCGCCGCGTTGTCGATGAGATTTACGATCACTCGCTTGATCTGTTCACGATCCATCAGGATCGGTGGAATACCCGGCTGCAACGCCATCGTCACATCGATTTTGTCCCAGCGCCCTTCGAAAACTGCCATGGCGCTTTCCACCACTTCATTCAGGTCGCTCGAGGAAAGTTGAGCCGCCGGAAATCGGGAGAACTGGGAAAATTCGTCCACCAGAGTTTTAACTGTCTGCACTTCACTCTGAATAGTTTGCGTGCATTCTTCCAAAATTCCGCGCGCCTCCTCCGGCAGTTGAACGCGCCTTAATTGGCGGCCGATCCGGTCCGCGCACAGCGAAATAGGCGTCAACGGATTCTTGATTTCGTGGGCGATCCGTCTGGCTACCTCCTGCCACGCCGCCGATTTCTGCGCTCGCAGTAAATCACTTGTATCTTCGAGCACCATCACAAATCCGCGCTGCTCTTCAAGCGACGCCACCGTTACGGCCAGGTGCAGGACAGCAGACGCGCGCGCCAGTTCCAGCTGGCAAGCCGCCGCGCCCGTTCGTCGGGCGCGGTTCAGCACATAGCGAATCTCCGCCAGTTCATCCGGTGTGAATAGATCCTCCAGCTTGCGGGCCGAAGTCACCGCGCCATCGGAGAACATGGCCCGGAGCGCCCGGTTCCCACGTTCAATCCGTTCGTCGAGCGATACCGAAATTACGCCCGTGGGAATACTTTCCAGAATGGCTTCCGTGAATTGCCGCCGGGCTTCTAATTCACTGGCGTTCCCTTCGAGCTCACTCGTCATGGCATTGAATGCGCGCACCAGCGTAGCCAGCTCGTCGATCGCGCTCACTTGCACCCGGTACGATAGATCTCCCCGCCGCACCTCTTGGGCCGCACCCAGTAGCGCCGAAATCGGTACGCTGATCTGCCGCGCCAGTATTTGCGCCGACCACGCCGCAAAAAACAATACAAACAGCGTCAGCAGACAGATCAACAAAAAATAGGTGTCTTCGTAGAATTTCTTGTGGCTGCCCAGATACTTCTGTTCGTTCATGAAGCGCTGGATCGCTGTTTCCCGGTCGGCTGGATTTAACGCCAGGGTAGCCGTCACGGTTAACTCTCCGAGCAAGCGGCCGTTGTCGTTCACCACGGCTTTTGCTTGTAAGGGCGGAGCGTTCGATCGGGCGAAGCGTTGATAGAGCCAGATCGGCACGCCTCCATTTGGAGTCAACGTGAGTTGCGTCAGCGCCGCTTTCTCACCCAGCTGACGAAAGAAATTCGCATCCACATGCCCGCTCTCTAATGTTGCGCGCGTCTGCGGCAGCAGGCTGATCCAGTCCGCCACGGCCTGCACTCTTCCCTGCGCTTCGCTTCGATACGATTTGTCGAGATCCTGCAGGTTCATCTCGATGCCGTGCGTCGGCTGTGTGAACCACTTATTCAAAGTGCGGTTTAAGACAAAGTAGTTGAAGAAGGCCGAGAACAAGGTGGGCGCTAGTGTCAGGGCCAGCGCTCCGATCAGTAAACGTGAACGGATGCGCGAGCCCTCGCGATTCTTCTGGCGGTCCATGTACAGCTTCACGCTCGTCCGGAACAACATGAACGCGAGCGTTACGGCCAGAATGAAGATCAGCATCGAAACGCCTGACAGAACAATCGTTTCGTGCACGTCGGGAGGTCCGAACGAAAAGCTGAACGAACCTTCCCAGATCATCAGGCTCAACAGGATCAGGAAGGTGACAGCCGCGGCACTGAACACAAACCGGCGCTTCACAACACTGCCATCGTAGCGCGCAAAGCAGCTCACGATTTCTCAGCACGCTACTCTGCCTTCTGGTGCAATGGAGAAAGGCCGCGATAAACCCCCGGGCTCCGGTCACCGCTCATGAACAACAGTCAAACCGAAGCTGCGCCCTCGCCAGTCCTCGAGACGCTCGCGCGCAAGCCGCCGCCGATCGTACGCTTTATCCGTCCTTTCCAGCAGTTCACAAGTAACGAGGCTTCGGGCGGTCTGCTGCTGCTCGGGTGCGCGATAGCGGCGCTGTTGTGGGCGAATTCGCCCTGGTCCAACTCATACGAAGCGTTCTGGCATACGTCGCTCGAGATCGGCGTGGCCGGCCACGTCATGCGACAAGATCTCCATTTCTGGGTCAACGATCTGCTCATGGTGCTTTTCTTCTTTGTGGTGGGTCTCGAGATCAAGCGCGAGATGCTCGTCGGCGAACTGGCTTCCCCTCGCAAAGCGGCGCTGCCCATCCTGGCTGCACTGGGTGGTGTTGTCGTACCCGCGCTGATTTACACTGCTTTTAATTTCGGCACACCGAACGCTCACGGCTGGGGCATTCCCATGGCGACCGATATCGCTTTTGCGCTCGGCGTTCTGGTTCTTCTTGGCGATCGTATTCCTTCGAACCTGAAAGTATTTCTCGCTGCCCTCGCCATTGCCGACGATATTGCCGCCGTCATCGTCATCGCCGTCTTCTACACGGCCAGCTTTTCGCTGCCCAATCTGGCCTGGGCGGCGCTGTTTGTTCTGCTGCTTTTCCTTTGCAGCCGGCTTGGCGTGCGTCATCCGCTGCCTTACGCTCTACTGGGCGTTTGCCTCTGGCTCGCCGTTCTGCGCTCCGGCATTCATGCGACGATCGCCGGCGTCATCCTGGCCTTTACCATTCCCGCTCGTACGGCTATCGATCAGCGCGATTTCCTCAATCGCTGCCGCAAGATGCTCGACCGCTTTGAACGATCCTCCAAGAACAACGCGAGCGTTTTGACCGACGGCAAGCAGCAGGCAGCCATCGAATCTCTGGAGGACGCCTGCGAACGCGTCCAGCCTCCGCTGTACCGCTTTGAACACGCTCTTCACCCGTGGGTGACGTTTGTGATCATGCCGTTATTTGCCCTTGCGAACGCGGGCGTTTCTTTATCGGGTGATCTTGCCGCTAAGTTTGTCCAACCGGTCACGCTCGGTGTGTTGATCGGGCTTCTTCTCGGCAAACCGATTGGCGTTACGTTGGCCTCCTGGCTGTCGGTGCGGGCTGGTTGGGCGACTCTTCCGCCGGGGGTCTCATGGCGGCACATCCACGGCGCGGGCTGGCTCGCCGGCATCGGATTCACCATGTCACTGTTCGTGGCCGGGCTATCGTTCAAATATGCCGACGCTCTCAATATGGCAAAACTGGGAGTGTTGAGCGGATCGTTGTGCGCCGGGTTGCTTGGGTCCGCCTTCCTTCTGCAAACTACGCGTCATCCCAACCGGCCGGCGATCAAGCAACCTACTGCCTGAGTTGAATCGAAGCCCCGCTCTTTCGCAGTTCCTTCTGCATTTTCGTAAGCGCCAGCGCCAGATCACCCGGTGAATAAAGCTTGTAAGTGGTGCCGTTCAACTCATCCGTCCAATACTGGATCGTGTCCGGGAACTCTCGCCCCGGCGTCGGATAGTACTCGAAATAAAAGAAATGCAGATCCGTTTTGCCGGCTGTCTCGCGCAAATAAGCCGGCGCCTTCTCTTTGATGCGGTTAGTCGGCCCGATAAAAACAACGGCGTCCACTGGCTGCTTAGCCGCCGACTCACTCTGCACCAACTTGGCCAGCAGTTCCACCCAGCCATTTTCGCGCGCCAGCGTCTTATACGAAATAGTCCCAAGCTCCAGCTTGGAGAGCGCCTGATTCAGCCGGTAAAAACCTGTCCGGTCGAAATCGTCATCGTGATACAACTCTTTCTGCTGATCGAGGTTGAAGGCGACCAACCGCACCGACTGGAGCGGCAGCCCGCGCAACAAAGACGACAAACTGCCCAGCAGGAACGCTCGATCCCAGGCGCGCAAACTTTTCGAAAAGGGGTACATCGGCGCAGCATCCAGCAAAACTGTCAGGCGCAATCCCTTTCCCTCGCTGCTTGTGCCTTCCCAGGGCGGCACTGAAATCGCCGCGACGCTGCCCGGTTTCAACGCGTTAGCCGCTTGCATTTCGCGACCGTGCGGTGACGCCTTGGCGTGCCAGTGTTTCTGGTGACTCCGATGCCGGTCGTCGAACACGGTTAGTTCTATCTCGTACTCGCCTTCGCCCACCGCGAACACACCGCTGAAACCTAAGTCCGAGTGTAAGTGCCGCAAATTGACTTTGTCTCGCATGGCGGGTGGCATCGCCGGCACAGCAAATCCCTGTCCCAATCTGGTTACGGTTCCGCCACTCGATCGCACCTGCAGAAGCGTGGAAATCCCAGCTTTGTTTCCGTCGAACTGAGCGATCGGGCACTCGACGAGGTAACCGGCTTCGTAACGAAACGAAAAATCGAGAAACGGCTTGAACGTCTCAACCCGGCAGTGCAGCGGTTCTCCGGCGGCTTCGCTTTGCTCGAGTTCCGCGGAAAAAGCACGCTCTTGCCTGGGCGAGAGTGGCAGTTGCCCCGCCATGTGTCCGGCGGCCAGCGCAAGCAAGAGCAGGCATCTTACGAGGAACACGCGCACAACGGGCCCGGGATCAAGCGCCCCGCCCGAAGGGCAGACGAGTTCTTTTGCTGAATGGCGGCGCTCAGCCGTGCCCTGTGCGCTTACGAGAAACACGCGCACAACGGGCCCGGGATCAAGCGCCCCGCCCGAAGGGCAGACGAGTTCTTTTGCTGAATGGCGGCGCGCAGCCGTGCCCTGTGCGCTTACGAGAAACACGCGCACAATGGGCCCGGGATCAAGCGCCCCGCCCGAAGGACAGACGAGTTCCTTTGCCGAATGGCGGCGTGCAGCCGTGCCCTGTGCGCTTTTGAGGAACTCGCGCGCACAACGGACTCGCCCTCTCGTGAAAGCGCGCACGACGCCCCAAACCGGCTGTGCGCTCGGCCCAAGTCCGCTGAAGTTCCTCTTTCGTCTCGTGGCGCGGCGTCGCGGCCTGTGCTTGCTTCTCCCCAACACAGCTCCTCCGAGCCATTCTCGATTTTACCCGTTTAGCGGCAGACGATTCGGTCCCGCCGGCTCACTCTTACGAGGAACACGCGCACAACGGGCTCGGGATCAAGCGCCCCGCCCGAAGGACAGGCGAATTCCTTTATTGCGTGGCGGCGCGCCAGCCGTGCCCTGTGCGCTTACGAGGAACACGCGCACAACGGCTCGGGATCAAGCGCCCCGCCCGAAGGACAGGCGAATTCCTTTATTGCGTGGCGGCGCGCAGCCGTGCCCTGTGCGCTTACGGGAACACGCGCACAACGGCCCGGGATCAAGCGCCCCGCCCGAAGGACAGGCGAGTTCCTTTATTGCGTGGCGGCGCACAGCCGTGCCCCGTACGCTTACGGGGAACTTCGCAGCACAACGGACTCGCCCTCTCGTGAAATCGCGCACGACGCCCCAAACCGGCTGTGCGCTCGGCCCAAGTCCGCTGAAGTTCCTCTTTCGTCTGGTGGCGGGCCCAGAGGCCCAATGGTCAGTTACTTAAGTGGTCTCGACGCATTGAAGAGCCGGCCTACGAGGCCGGCGCAGTTCGCGGAACTGCCCCACGAGAATCAGGAAAGGCGGTAAAGATGGGCGGCAGATGGAGTTTTGAGGGATTAAGTAAGTGACATTAGGCCCAGAGGGCACCCGTCGCGGCCTGTGCTTGCTTCAATGAGAGAATCTGCTAAGCCGCCGTCTGTCTTATGAACGAACGAATGTTTCCTGGTCACAGAATCCTCGGGCTCGCTTGTGCTCCGATTTTTGTTTTTGCGCTCGCTGCCCAGACGCCGCAGCCCGATCCCGTCCAGGCGCGTCCCACCAAATTCGATCACGCATCCGTTGAGCGCGGTCAGAAAACGTTCATCGCCAACTGCGGCTTTTGTCATGGTTCGCGCGCTAAAGGTGGTGAGAAAGGTCCCGACCTGCTGCGCTCTGTGCTGGTTCTCGACGACGAAGGCGGCCGCGCTATCGGTCAGGTTGTTCTCAATGGCCGTCCTTTGAAAGGCATGCCGAAGTTCGCTCTGCCGCCCGAGCAGATCGCCGATATCGCCAACTTTCTTCACAGCTCCATCCATGACGCCGCCGACCGCGACAAGTACAAAGTTCTAAACATCGTCACCGGCAACGCCCAGGCTGGGAAGGTGTACTTTACCAGCCATTGCAGTTCGTGCCACTCCGCCACCGGCGACCTGAAAGGAATCGGGACAAAATATGAGCCGGTCACGTTGCAGGACCACATCCTCTCGCCGCACGATAGGTGGGGTGAACCGCTTCCTCCCGGCAGCAAGCCTCTAGTCACCATTACCGTCACTCTGCCATCCGGCGAATCCGTCACCGGTGTTCCCTTGACGCTCGACGACTTCACCGTGGCGCTGCGCGACCAGGCCGGTGATTACAGATCCTTTACTCGCAACGGAGACACGCCCCACGTGGAAATTCACAACCGGCTCAAAGCGCACTCCGACATGTTGATGCAATACACCGACTCCGACATTCACAATCTCACCGCCTACCTGGTGACCTTGAAATGACGAAGCTTCTGCTGCTGGCAAGCTTCTGCGTGAGCCTTTCCGCGCAACTGCTCGACCCGGCATTGCTTGCGAAACCTGCTACCAACGCCTGGCCTACCTATAACGGCGACTACTCCGGACGCCGCTTCAGCACGCTCACGCAGATCAATCGGAGCAACGTGAAGCACTTAACCTTGGCCTGGATCGACCGCATCAAGACTGGCGCGACTCCCGGCGCAATCGTGGGCGGCGAAGGCCCCGTCCCGACCGGCAACGCCAACGATGCTGATTCCTCCACCATCAAAGCCACGCCGCTGATGGTCAATGGCATTCTCTATTTCTCAACGCCCGACAACGCCTATGCGGTCGACGCTCACTCCGGCCACGAACTCTGGCATTACTTCTGGAAAACACGCGGCGGCATTCACATCGGCAATCGCGGCATGGGGATGTACGGCAACTGGCTCTTTTTCGAAACGCCGGACAATTATCTGGTTTCACTCGATGCCAAAACCGGCAAGGAGCGCTGGCACAAAGAAATCGCCGACGTGAAGCAGGAGTACTTCTCCACGCCCGCGCCTATCATCGTCGGCAATCACGTCTTAGTAGGCACCGGCGGTGATTCGCTGGATGTGCCCGGTTTCCTCGAAGCGCACGATCCCGAAACCGGTGACCTGCAATGGAAGTGGTGGAGCGAGCCGGTCAAGAAAGGCGATCCCGGCTCGGAAACGTGGCCCGACGAATACTCCATGCGCCACGGCGGCGGCATGACCTGGATTCCTGGCACCTACGATCCAGAACTGCATCTTTACTATCTCGGCACCGGTAATCCGAATCCGGTTCTCACTGGCCGCAGCCGCAAGGGCGATAACCTCTACACCTGCTCGATCGTGGCGCTCAACGTCGATACCGGGAAACTCGCCTGGTATTACCAGCCCTCGCCGCACGACACCCACGACTGGGATGCCGTGCAAACGCCGATCCTGATCGACGGCACTTTTGTAGGCAAGCCGCGCAAACTGCTTGCCCAGGCCAATCGCAACGGCTACTTCTTTTTACTTGATCGCACCAATGGAAAAAATCTTCTGACGGCTCCGATGATCCGAACCATGAACTGGTCGAAGGGCACCACCGCTAGCGGACAACCGGTTCCCGATCCCAGCAAAGAAGCGACCATCGAGGGTGTGCTGGTTTCGCCGCCCTCCGACGGCGCGACGAACTGGCCGCCTCCCTCCTTCGACCCCGAAACTGGACTCTTCTATGTGGGCGTGGCGCAGAACTTCAGCATGTTCTACCTCACCGATACCGACCCGCACCCGGAAGGCTACGGCGCCGCCGAACGCTTCGTCGGCTCCTATGGCGGCGGACTCGAAGCCATTGATTACCAAACCGGTAAGATCGCGTGGCGTCACAATTTCCCGGCGGGCGGCGGCCCCATGGGCATTCTTACAACTGCGGGCAAGCTGCTCTTTGCCGGAGACGGCTCGGGTCACCTGGTGGCGTTCGATCCGGCGAACGGAACGATTCTCTGGCACGCCGGACTGGCCGATGATGTCAGCAACGGCCCGGAAACTTATCTTCTCGATGGCCAGCAATACCTGGTGGCGGCCGCGGGAGATTCGCTCTACGCTTTCACGGTCATGCCTTAGAATTCACCAAGGCGGCACATGTTAGCGTAGACGAAGACGCGTCCAGAAGCGCGGGCCCTTAGCTCAGCGGTTAGAGCAGAGGACTCATAATCCTTTGGTCGTAGGTTCAAATCCTACAGGGCCCACTAAGATTGCGCGTTGCCAGTACCAGTACGGATGGAGCTCGCGGCGTCTCTTGAAATCGGCCGATAACGCCGATGAGATTAGTGAGGGCCATGTCTCCAATACTTCTGATTCTCACCGGCATGATCATTGCGCTTCTTGCGACGGTAGTGGTCTGCATTTTTATTTCATCAATAGCAGATTGTCTGAAGGGTATACCCAAGCGAAGAATGACAGCTAAGAGGACTCCGAGGAAAGCACGATCGCTGATTCCAAAACAATCCATTACAGTGGCACAGACCCCGCCGCTTACAGACTCGTAGACTGAGTTTGTCGTTTGCCAGTAAGCACCCCACGAACCCCTCTAGCGTATAAGAGACCGTGGCTTGATAGTGGAAAGCATGAGAGATTCCGAGGTGCTTTCCAGAAGACAGAAGTGGGTTGATTTGATTGGGCGACAAGAGCGCAGCGGCAAGGCTGTAAATGTATTTTGCCGGGAACACGGGGTTAGCGAGCCGTCTTTTTACAGTTGGCGGAAACGTCTGAAGGCGAGCGATCCAGTGCGGTTCGCCTTGGTGGACGCCAGTGGGCCGGGCGCGAGGGACGGTGCGCCTATCGAACTGTTACTGTCCACCGGCGACCGCTTGCGCGTCTTGCCGGGCGCGGATGCCGCGACCCTGCGCACGTTGTTGAGCGTGTTGCGGGAACGCATATGATGCACCTGCCGGCCAGCGTGCGGGTGTATCTGTGCGCCTCGGCCTGCGACATGCGCAAGAGCTTCGACGGGCTGCACGCCCTGGTCAGTCAATCGATGGAGCTGGACGCGTTCGCCGGACATCTGTTCGTCTTCGCGAACCGGCGTCGCGACCGCATCAAAATACTCTATTGGGATCGCGACGGATTCGCGGTGTGGGCGAAACGGCTGGAAGAAGGAACCTACGCCATGCCGTTCGGCGAGTCCGCCGAGAAGCGGCGCGAGATCACGGTCGCCGAACTGGGCTCGCTGCTTTCCGGTATCGATCTAAGCCGTGCAAAGCGAAGAAAGCGTTATTGTCCGAAGATTGGCGAAGCCGCATAAGCGTCGAATCCTGGCCATTGTTGCGTAGCGCTCAAGAACATTTCAGGCGATAATGTTTTCGAGTGCCGATCGACCGCGAACAACTGCCAGCTAGCGCGGAAGTTTTGCAGCGGATGGTGCTCGATCTCATTGCGCAACTGGACGCTTCCGAAGCGCGACGGATCAAAACAGAGAACCTGCTGCGGCAGTTACTCGCTGCAAAGAGCGGCCGGCGAAGCGAACAGATCACCGACGAGCAACTGGCGTTGTTCGAAGCCGAACTGAAAGCGCAGGGTGTGAATGTCGAGGCTCTGTCGAAGACCGATGAAGGCGGAAACGGGCCCGACGATGAAAATCCGCCGGTTTCGAAAGGCTCCGCGCCCAACCCGCGCGGTCGCCGCGTATTGCCCGCGCATCTCAAGCGCGAGCGCATCGTTCACGATCTGGACGAGGCGGAAAAACATTGCGAGGTCTGCGATCGGGACCTGCGCGAGTTCGGCGAAGAAACCAGCGAGCGCTATGAGTACATTCCCGCGCAGATGATCGTGATCGAAGACGTCTGCAAGAAGTACTCTTGCGAATGCACGGTGAAGACGGCGGGCAAACCGTCCCAGCCGATCGAGAAGGCCACGGCGGGCGCAAGTCTGCTGACGCAGGTCATCGTGTCCAAGTACGAGGATCACTTGCCTTTGCACCGGCAGGCGAAGATCTTCCGGCGCTCCGGCGTCGAGTTGAGCGAGCAGACGATGTGCGGCTGGATGCGGCAATGCGCCGGTCTGCTCGATCCGCTTTACCGGAAGCTGAAGGAGTTCGTGTTGGCGTCGAAGGTGGTGGGAACCGACGACACGCCGGTGAAGGTGTTGGACCGGAACTTGCCGCACACGCGCACGGGACGTATCTGGCCCTATGTGGGAGATCGCGATCACCCGGCGGTGATTTACGACTACACGCCGACTCGCGAACGGGCCGGACCGGAAGCGTTTCTGAAAAATTATCGCGGACATCTGCAGGCCGACGCTTTTGTTGTGTACGACAGCTTCTTTATCGACCCCTCGCGGGGAATGGTGGAAGTAGGCTGTTGGGCACACGCGCGCCGTCATTTTCACAATGCCCTGGCTAACGACCAGGCGCGCATGGGCGGAGTGCTGGCCATGATCGCGCATCTCTACGAAGTGGAGAAAACGGCGCGCCTGAATCGATGGAGCGGAGAGAAGCTGCGCATGGCAAGGGAACTGGATGCGCGTCCGACGCTCGACCGGCTGCACGAGTATCTGCTGACGATCCGCGAACAGGTGCTGCCGAAGAGCGATGCGGGACAGGCGGTCGCTTACACGCTGAAGAATTGGACGGCGTTGACTCGCTACTGTTCCGACGGCGATTTGTCTATCGACAACAACGCGACGGAACGTTCTCTGCGGAGTTTCGCTGTGGGTCGGAACAACTGGACTTTCTTCGGGAGCGACAACGGCGGCAGAACCGCGGCCGTGCTGCGCAGCTTTCTCTCTTCCTGCGAACTCGCTAAAATCGATCCGTTTGTCTGGTTCCAGGACGTGCTCGGCCGCATCGCCGAACATCCTATTACACGGCTTGAAGAACTCCTGCCGCCTCTCTGGGCTCCAGCTTCGCGGTAGGTCTCCTCTCACGCATTCAGGATCAGTCCTGCAACCCTTCCTGCGCCAGAGGGGTTCATCGGGCGCTTACGTTTGCCAAGCGCAGCTTCTCGCGAGGTTGTGGAGCGCGAGTACGCGAAAACACGAATACAGGAAGTTAATGGCGATGTGCAAGGCGAATCAAAGTCCCTTACCTGTCCAGACAGAAAGCGGACGCAGACAAAAAGCCGTGCGAAGGTTAGCTTTGCTCAAAGCCGGATAATGTTCAGTCCGGGAATGCGGCTAAAGTCTCGGACATTACTGGTGCCGATGGCGTATCCAAGTTCCAATGCGCAGGCTCCGATGATTAAGTCGCCAAGCGGAAGATTGATCCCTTTCGCGGCTTGCTCACCGCCTATCCGCGCGATGATCTCCGCTGTAGCATCGGTCACAGGATGGATTGGGATTTGAGACTTGATCTCATCCAGGAAACGCCGCCTCTGCCGACCGCGTTCAGGGTCTTGGGCTCGATAGATGCCGTGGCCGAGTTCCGCCACCGTCAACGCGCTAATAACGATGGGCAGGTCTTCGATATAAGACTGAATTGTCTTGATAACTTCTGGCGTTGTGAGCTTCGCACGTTCGACCGCGATGAGAACACTGGAATCGAGAACTAATCCAAGGACGGCGGATTCCATGGCTCACGGTAGGCGTTAATTCCAGCTTCAACATCCCGCGCAAAGTCTTCATCTACCACTGCATTTGCTCCATCAGCTTCGAGGGCGGCGATCACCTCAGAGATCCTCCGGCCTTTTACTTGAGGAGCTTTTAGAACAGCAACCGGAAGGCTGTCTTGCTCGATCACTACCTCTACGCCTTGGCGAACCTTAGCTAAAATGGCGCGAACATCCCGCGCAAGTTCGGCTTCAGTCACATGCACGGTCATATCCTGATCATAGCGGCTCCCGGTCGTCTTCGGCTGTCTCTTGACTGTTTGTCTCACTGCAAGGGGCAGATCCATTTTTTGTGGGTGAATCTCGGTAGTACGATCTTCGGCAAGTTGTTAGATAACACCGCAACGCTTGTGATTAGTTGGGGAATCCACGCCATGCTGCTATCTCCAAGCGTGTGAGAAGACAGCGAGAGCGGGGAAATTTACCTGCTTCCGTTCGTGATGTTCGCCACCGCATGGCTTTAGACCAAAAGCTCCGCTAACTGAAGGAACCGTGCGCATTGGCGCAACGTCACTTTGACAGAACAGCACGACGAGAGTCCCGGGATATTAGAAATGTTCAGACGTTCTCAGAAGCTCACAATGTTAAACCTCTCGTCTCCAGGAAACGCGGAGAATTCCTCGGCGCAGAAGAAAACCTCACCGGAGACCCCGCAACCCGAGACGCGACTTCCAGGGAAGCCGCTCGTCGGGCCTACCGGCAAGTTATATCCCAACATGAGAGACGTAACGGAGGAGATTGACTATCCTAACGCCTTTCAAATCCTGGGGGCGGGTCCAATCCCCAAAGTAGTGCGGCATTTCTCTCACCTAACGCCGGAGGAAGCGGCTGAGGACGAGGCTTTCGCGGCGCGGCGGTATAAACCGAGGCCGATCCAGAACTCTAAAACGTCACGGGACGCTACAACCAAACACAAGGACTAGAGCCGCCCTCGCCTACTGGGTAGCGACGACTGTAAAGCAGGATGTTCATCCAATACTGGCGAGCAAACTTTCTTTGGCGCGTTCGAGCGCGGTGATGGCCATTTCGCGGGTAACCGTTGGGAACTGCTCCAAGAATTCATCTAGCGTCTCGTCGCCTTCGAGGTAATCCAGCAATGCTTGGAAAGGCACACGAGTACCTCGAAAACATGGCTCGCCCCACATAGTTTCAGGGTCACGAATGATGATCGAGTTGGAAGCAGCCATGCCCCAGTGTCGCTCATTTCCAACTCTAGCCACACAAGCCCGCGTCCCCGATTTGCCATCCTGGAGAATCCACCATGCGCACCACACAACTTCTCAAACTCTGCCTCTCCTCGTTTCTTCTTGCCTCCGCATGTCTGGCGGCAGACGTGGACGTATACACCACGAAACAGCTGCAATCCTTAGGCGAAGCCAAGCCCGCCAAAGGAGCTGCGTATGCCGACCATAATCTGGCGCGCTATGGGAATCACTATTTGCTGTTCATCCGGCGTGACGAGACCGGATCGTCCGAGTTGCATGAGCACGAAGCTGACGTCTTCGTGGTCGAAAGCGGCACCGCGACCATGATTTCAGGCGGGAAGCTGGTCGGCGGCCACCCGACCAAGCCTGGCGAAATCCGCGGAACGTCGATTTCAGGCGGCAAGCGTCAGACACTCGCGGCAGGCGACGTGGTCCACATTTCTGCCGGAGTTGCACATCAACTGCTGATCGATAAAGCACAGCCGTTTACTTATTTTGTCGTCAAGGTTTCCGGTCAGTAAAATGGCCGCCGCCTTCCTGCTCACTGCGCTGGCTCTGCTGGGCGTGGGCGCCGGAATTCTCATGGGACAGGCGCGCACGATTTCCTGCTATCTGACAGGCGCGGGCGGTGGACTCTTGTCGGGCATCTCTCTTTTCTGGCTCGTGCCGGAAGTGGCGCATGGCGCAGGCTGGATGGCCGCCACATTGATGACTGCTTTGGCCGCGCTACTCTTAGCGCTGCTTGACCGACTGTTCGTGCACTCGCACGAATCATCCAGGCGTATTACGTTGTCACCGGTTCTGGCGGCCACGGCCATTCACAGTTTCCTCGACGGCTGGTCGGTGCGAACGCTCGAGAGCATTCAGCTTGCCGGTGTGAGCGGTCCCCTCGGGCTCGCGTTGCACAAGATTCCGGAGGGCGTCGCCATTGGCTGGATCGCGAAACAGAGTCTAAGGTCCGTCGGAAAAGCGGCTGCGGCGGCCCTGGCGGTTGAACTGATGACACTCGTTGGCGCGTGGTGCGAACCAAACGTCAGCCAGGCTGGATTCGCGGCCTTTGGCCAGTGGTGGGCTTCCGGCATTCTGGCTTTAATCGGGGGCAGCTTTCTGTTCCTCGGCATTCATGCGGTACTGCCCAACTGGCGCAACGCAGGATCAATGACCATCTTCCTGATTACGTTCCTGCTGATGGGAACGATCGGCTTCCTGCGATCGGGGCAGATTTAACCCGCGACCGGCGGATGCTGCTGGTGAAAGTCGGTGCGTTTCTGAAACTCTTTCGCCAGGGCAATAATGCGGTTTTCAGAAAACGCAGGGCCAACAATCTGGAGCGCGATGGGGAGTCCGTTTACTAAACCGCAAGGAATTGTCATGGCCGGGAGCCCGCAGAGATTTGAGGCCTGGATGAGGCCCGCGCCTACGCCGCGCTGATCGGGTCGTTTGGGCGTGTTTTCGTCAAACGGCTGGTCGGCGCGATCGGGTGGGTCAAAGTGCGTGGGCGCAACCAGCAGATCGACGCCGGCAAACAGCTGATGAAAACCATCTTGAATTTGCGAGCGAATGCGCATGGCCTTTAGATAATCCAGCGCCGAGTAGGTGAGCGAGGCTTTCAATCCGTCGATCTGGCCCTGGTCGGCCAGTTGATCCACCCGGCCGCTGCGGATGAACTGCTCGAAGATGGAGGCTGCCTCGGAATCGATGATCGTTCCGATCACGGCGCCGTACGGGTAATCAGGAAGGCGCGTCTCCTGCATAATTGCGCCGGTGGATTTGAGGCTAGCCAGGGCGGTCGAGAAGGCGGGACGCAGCGCCTCGTTGGGCCATTCGGTCCAGTCGATTTCGGCGTAGCCGATTTTGGTCTCTTTCACTCGCTGTTCGTAGGGCTGCGGCGTGTAGTAAAAGCTCTTTCCGGCTGAACCAGGATCGTCGTTGTCTTTGCCCGCGATGGCGCGCAGCACCCAGCCGCAATCGTCGGCCGAGCGCGCCAGCACGCCGATTTTGTCGAGGGTCCACGACAACGCCATAGCACCGTGGCGACTCACCAGGCCATATGTTGGGCGCAGGCCCGTGACTCCGCAGTATGAAGCGGGCGTAAGAATCGAACCGGATGTCTCAGAACCGAGCGCATACGGCACCAGGCCGGCGGCTACCGCCGCGCCCGAACCGCTTGAGGACCCGCCCGACCAATACTGCTTGTTCCAGGGATTCAGGCCAGGACCTTGCAGAGAAGCGGAAGCCGACGTGTACCCACCGCCACCGGCCAGCTCGACCATCGACAGTTTGCCGATGAGGATGGCGTTCTGGCCGGCCAGCTTTTGGACGACCGCCGCGTCCTGGTCGAAGATTTGATCGGCGAACGGTTTAGCGCCCCAGGTGGTGGGATACCCGGCCACGGCGATGAGATCTTTTACGGCATAAGGGACGCCTTGCAGCAGGCTCCGGGAACGCTCCTGCTTGAACAGAAAGTCGGCGTCTTTCGCTTGCTTACGGCCGTCTTTGACCAGAGAGCAGGCGAGTGCGTTGTACTCCGGGCCGATCTTTTCGAGGCGCTTACCAAAAAACTTGGTGAGTTCGACAGAGGAAATTTGACGGCTGCGCAGCGCCGCGTTCAGTTCCGTGAGAGTGGCGAACGGAAGAGTAGCTTCATCGACCTTACTCATGCAGGCCTAAGCACGGAAGGCGAAGGCCGGTTCGACATTCATTGGCACTTCGATCTTCGAAAGACGTTCACTTACGTCGTGCACATCGGCGTAGGCTTTCTGGATGCGTTCCTGGGGAGTGGCGGCCGGTTTCGCCGCGGCGGGTGATCCGGCCGGTGGAACAGTAGAAGTGACTTGCGCTGCAAGAGGAGCTGCGACGACAAGAGCCGCCCATTGACGGCGTGTGAAGGCACTCATTGGCACATTATAGAGTTTGGCTTCGCAGAGTTTTAGAGATGAGATTCTAGAGCGCCTCGCATGACTTCCCGCGGGGCCGATTCGCCGGTCCAGATTTCAAACTGCGAAACGGCCTGTTCGAGCAGCATTTCGGCGCCGTGAATGAGGGTCGCGCCCTGGGCTTTGGCGCGTTTGAGGAGCATCGTTTCGTTGGGATTGTAGACCATATCGAGCACGATGTCGCCCGGTATGTGATCGCTGAAAAGGCACTCATTGACGTTGGGGGTCATGCCTACCGGCGTAGCATGGACCAGCACATCGAAGTGTTTCGATTGCGCCTGCTTCAGCGTGAGGGCCTCGCCTTTGACAACGCGGGCCAGCGACTGGACACTCAGCGAATTGCGGCCTGTAATCGCGACATTGGCCCGCGCATCATGCAAGGCAACGGCGGCCGCGCGCGCGGCGCCCCCCGAACCGGCGATCAAAACGGAAGAGTTCGCAAGACGCAGGTGGCGGGCCAACGGCTTCAGCACCCCTTCAGTATCGGTGTTGGCCCCGCGCCACTTCCCCGCTTTGCGCCAGACCGTATTGACTGCGCCGATCCGGCGGGCGAGCGGGTCAACCGTATCGAGATAACGCAAGATCCGGCGCTTATGCGGAATCGTGACACTGAAGCCCGAAACAGGAAGCTTGGACGCGAAGTTCATCCAGTCGCCGAGATTGGCGTGGCTGACGAGAAACGGCAGGTAGACGGCGTCAACGCGACGCGCCTGGAACGCGCGGTTGTGGATGAAGGGTGATTTCGAGTGGGAGACGGGATCGGCAATGATGCCGTAAATTCGGCTTTGCTTGGTGAGGCGTTCCGAGCGATACAACGAGCGTAAACTTTTCGCCGAAATCTGGCCGGGCGCAGTACCGGCCGCATCGATAGGAGACGCATAGGTGAAGGCCGACCCGAGCGACGGCAGCAGAATGCGGCTCGGCGCGCCGATTTCAGACATCGCCAGAGCGACCAGCGTGGAGTCGTCGTTCTGCCGCAGGAATTGGATGACCCGCAAATTATCGGTGGGCTTGCGAGCAGTGGTGGCGATTTTGTATACGTCGGCGGGCACTTTGTTCAAGCGGCGCAGGATCGGTTCGAGCGCCGGCGTCGTTTGGAAATTGTGATACGAGACGATCAGCAGCGAACGGTCGCGCAGCGAAGGAATAGCGACTTTCATCTTTTCCGCAATCTCGATTTCGAGATCGACAAAAGACGCGCCGGCTTCGGCAGACTTCCTCAGGATTTCGAGCTGCTTTTCTGGCGAACCGGAGAAGCGTCCGTGTGCGCTGCGATGCCGGCAGGTGGCCAGGATGAACGCGTCGGGATGAGAGTGGCGAAATTTTTGAATCAGCTGGAGCCCGGCTGCCGGATCGGGCAAATAGTCCAGGCGAAATTCGAAAAACGTAGCGCCGTCTTTGCATTCCCGTTCAGCGGCTTTGCCCAACTCCGATACATTCGGAAATCCCAGCGCCACACACAAACGGGGCAGAGATTTAGGGAATGAAGGCGGCATCGAACGTGGTCGGTGCTGGTTAGGATATCAGGGCGCGCACCGGCCTTACAGTACCAGGCGATTTAGTTGCGTTGTACCGGGCTAAAAGGGTTCGAAAAAGTGATCCACCGCTCGCCGAGCTTCGTTTGCAGGATGAGCCGATTGTTCTGTGGTGAATGGAATGGCGTCAGTATGTGAATAGCCGGTGGAGCGGAGACGCCCATGAGAAATCGAGAAGGCTTGGCGTGCGGAGTACCTGTGGGCAAGGTGACAAACAGCAGAACAAGGGCTAGAGCAGGGAGTGCCAGCAGCCCCGCTGCATTCCACGGAGGGGATACACAAAGCTGAGGGCGCGGCCTGGATTGATGAACGAAGTGAAGGCACTCACGGCAGGACTCGCACTCCGCGAGATGCGCGACGAGGATAGCTCGATTTGCGCCGTTCAGCGTGTGGCTCGCGAAAGCGGCAAGCAGATTGGGTCCGGGGCAAGACGAACTCACGATCGGTCCTTCACTATATCAACGCCCAGCAGGAGTTCGGCGTGGAGGTCAAACGAGACCTCGGTAGCATTGGGCTTGTCCATGCCCTCGGCACGCAATTGCCGGAGGACACCGCGGCGAATCTGACGCAATGCTTTCTCGAGGCGGCGGCTGGCAGTGGATTCGTGGATATGCAACAGGCTGGCGCTCTGCGCGAGTGTGCGGCGATCGAAGAAGTGGCTGGCCAGGAGCAAACGCGTTTCGGGCGCGAGTTCGCGAATCGTTGCTTTGAGACACTCTTCAAAGTTATGACTTTCGCGAAGGGCGGCCGGCAAGCCCAGATTGACGGCGCAGATCCGGTCGTCAAAACGAACATATCGACGTTCGTGCCGATAGCCGTCGACATAGAGTTGGTACAGAACAACTTTCAGCCAGTTTTCCAGCGACCCGCGGCCGGTATATGTGGCAAGTTTCGATTTTGCTCCACAGAATAGGTCTGCGCAGAGCGTATCCGCCAACTCGCGAGCGAGGAAGTGATCGTGCACCAGCGCATAAGCGGCGGACTGCAGCTTGGCATTATAGCGATCGAGAAAACGCTGCCAGGCGAGCGCATCGCCCAACGCGCAGGCCCGGGCTAGCTGCAGGTCTTCTTTAAATTGCATGAAGCAAGCACAGGCCGCGATTCCGCGCCACCAGACGAAAGAGGAACTGCGGCGGACTTGGGCGCGGATCGCGAGTCCGTTGTGCGCGCGAGTTCCTCGGAAGGTTCAAAAAGAATGCAAGAAATCCGAACACGAATCGTTCCTTTCCTGTACGCGACGTGCGGGAAGCAAAGGGGGATTCAGACAAATTCAATGAAGAGGCAAGTGGCGATCAGCTGGTTGGCGTGCTCGCTGGCGATGTGCGCGGTGGGACAGGAGGGGGCACACAAGATCGGCGTGATCAATGTGCAAAAGGCTTTGGTGACGACGAAAGACGGGCAGAACGCCTTGCGGGACTTGCAGGCGCGGGTGACGCCGAAACAGAAGGAGTTCACGACCCGGCAACAGGATATTGTGCAGTTGGAGGACCAGTTAAAAAGGGGCGCGAATCTGCTCACGGACAACAAGAAAGTAGAACTGTCGCGTGAGATCGATGGAAAGAAGAAGAAGCTGGAGCGAGATACACAGGATGCGCAGGAAGATGTGCAGGCAAAGCAGCAACAGGTACTCCAGAACCTGAGTCAGAAGCTGATGACAGTGCTTTCGAAATACGCGAAAGAGAACCAGTATTTACTCGTCGTTGAGTCGGGCGAACAGGCCTCACAGGTGATCTACGCAGCGGACAGCATTGATATAACGAGCGATATTGTGGCGCTATATGACAAGCAGTATGCAGCGGCCTCACCGGCAGCCTCCCATCCACAACCCTGAAACGAAGCCGGGTCAATCGCGCCGCGCATCCGCGACCTTTGCCTCCTAGCGACACGTGCAAGACGGTCGCGGGGTCGGGCGCGCCGCGCCAAGCATTGACGAGTTGCTTCGTTGTTCCGCGCCGCGCATCCGCGACCTTTGCCTCCTAGCAACACGTGCAAGACGGTCGCGGGGTCAGGCGCGCCGCGCCAAGCATTGACGAGTTGCTTCGTTGTTCCGCGCCGCGCATCCGCGACCTTTGCACGTTACGGCTTAGCAGAGTTCACAGCTACTGCTGGTTTGGCGGGTGCGTCAATCGGGACTTCGAGGATGCGGACAGGCTTAGGCAACCGGTCAAACTGGCTAAGCTTTTTCAACTCGCTTGCTTTATCCTTGTAGCGGGCCTGGACTTCGTAATCCTTCGTGAAACTCAAGTCCGCAAACTGATAACGGCCGTCTTTCTTGGTAAAGAAATCGGTTTTGTCATTGGTCTTTTTGTCTGTGAGGGTAACCATGGCGCCTTCGAGGACACGCCCGTTCTTGTCGGTCACCTGTCCGGTCACCGTGCGGCTAGTCGGATTCTTTTCCGGCTTTGAATTGTGATGATTGCCGAACGTCGCGGCATCACTCTTGTTCCCGGGATCGATTTGCTGGCTGAACAGGCAGACTGCGGGCGCAGCTAGCAGGAGAATCGAGGCTGCCAGGATCTTCATAGGTACCTCACAATTTGAACTTCTTACATCCTATCAGCGCTGCCGAAAACCGCCTGCAACATCCTTCTAATTAACGCTTCTAACAAGAGCGTGAAAACTCTACCAGCAACACTGGGCGTGTTCCTGCTCTCGGTTTCGTTCATCCCAGCCGGGTCTGCCCAGAGTGCGAATTCCGAAGAGAACATTACGGTCGATGCGGCTGCAGCCGCTCGTCCCTTTCCGCACTTCTGGGAACAAATGTTCGGATCAGGCCGCGCAAACCTCAGTCTGCGCGACAGCTATCGCCAGGATTTGCGCACAGTCCGCGACCACACCGAGCTTCGCTACATCCGCTTCCACGCGATCCTTGACGACGAGAACGGCGTTTACGACGAGGACGCGCAGGGCAAGCCGGTTTACAACTTCTCGTACGTCGACGAAATCTATGATGGGCTGCTCGATAACCACGTCAAGCCTTTCGTAGAACTAAGTTTTATGCCGCGGAAACTGGCTGCGCATCTCACCTCCCATCCGTTCTGGTACAAGCCTCTGCCATCCCCGCCGAAGGATCCGGCCAAGTGGAGCGCGCTCATCCAGGCCTTCACGCAACACCTGGTTGACCGCTACGGCAAGGAAGAAGTGGAGCAATGGTACTTCGAAGTCTGGAACGAACCCAATATCGATTTTTGGAACGGCGAGCCGAAGCAGGAAACTTATTTCGCCTTGTATGACGTGACGGCAAAGGCCGTGAAGAGCGTGGATGCAAAGCTGCGGGTGGGAGGTCCGGCGACCGCTCAAGCGGCTTGGGCCGATGCCTTCATTGCACACTGCAAACAGAATGATGTACCGTTCGACTTTGTATCGACTCACGTGTACGGTAACGAGGATTCTAGAGATGTTTTCGGGAAGCGACTTCCCATTACGCGGCGCGACATGGTAGCGCGTTCGGCCAAAAAGGTGTACGACCAGGTGAAAGCATCGGCCGCTCCGGGCACGCCGATTATCTGGTCTGAATACAACGCGACGTATATGAATCAGCCCGAAGTAACAGACAGCGCATTCATCGGACCATGGCTCGCCAACAACATACGGGAGTGCGATGGGCTGGTGAGCCTGATGTCTTACTGGACCTTCTCGGATGTTTTTGAAGAGCAGGGCGTTGTGAAGACACCTTTCTATGGCGGCTATGGTGTAATCGCGGAACGGCACATCCCCAAAGCATCATTCTGGGTCTTCGATCTATTGCACCGGCTAGGCGATCGGCGCATTCCGATCGACTCGGAGAATGCACTGGTAACGAAAAGATCTGACGGGAGCTTCGCGGTGGTGTTGTGGAACTACGCTGAGCCGCACGAGAGAGGCGCACCGAAGACATTTCATCTGAACATCAAGGGGATTCATGCCAAGTCTTACACTCTGCGCTTTGTTGCTCCCGACCACGGCTCTGTCCTCGAATCGTGGCAGAAGATGGGTTCGCCCGCCTTGCCAAGCAGAGAGCAGACTCGACAGCTCATGGAAGCGGCCCAATTACCAGCGGCCGAAAAGAGCCCGATTAAGAAGTCGATTGTTCTCGGACCGCAGACGCTCGCCCTGGTCGAGCTTGGAAAGTGACACTACGAGTGCAGCAGATCGCTAACGGTCAGGAATGTGTAGCCGTTGTCCTTCAATCGCGGCACGATTCTCTTCACTGCCGTCAGCATCTCCGAAACATCCGGATTGGGCTCGACGCCGCGGCCATCGTGGAGACAAATGATGCCACCTGGCGTAGAGCGCCGCAGAACATGCCTTCGGATCCGATCGGCGGGCCAGCGCCAATCGTTGCCGATCACGGTCCAGAGCACGCTGAGCAAAGAAAGCTTTTCCTGCACGGCCCGCATTCCAGCCCAGCGAAAACCATAGGGCGGCCGCAGGAGCATGGGCGCAACGCCCGTTTCAAATTCAATAATTTTTTGGGCTTCGGTGAATTCCCGTTCAATAAACTCCCGTGACTTGAACGGCAGCGTAGGGTGTGAGTAGGAATGATTTCCCAGTTGATGGCCGGCTGCCGCCACTCTACCGGCAACATCCGGCAGGCGCTCGACGTTCATTCCACACTGAAAGAAGGTGGCGAAGACGTTCTCCTTATGGAGATAATCGAGCAGCGGCAGGGTACCCTCGCTCGGGCCATCGTCAAAAGTCAAGGCAACAGTTCGCTGCTGGCCGGATCCTCGGTACACCGTGGGGCCAAACAGCTGAGAGGATTTCGACACACTACCGTAGGCAGCAGCGGCAGAGAGGCCGCCCATCACCGCGCCGGCGGTGAAACCCGTCAAGGTCAAAGCTCGCATTTAATCCCTTAGCCTAACAAAACATCTCATTGCTCGAATCAAAAACAGGTGCGATTTCCGCGCCCTCAAATTGCAAAATCGTAGTACTTCCAAAGGCTTGTGCCAGCGAAACGGGTTGCACTCACTCACCCGGTCCCGCTCACGAGACGGCGCTTCATACTCAATTCACGCGCCTTCGATGAGGAAGTAAGTAGCTGGTCGCGCGTTCCTGCCGGGCCAGCCATCCGAACCGTCCGGCATAGAACTTCCTACTGCTGGAAGATTGTACGCAAAATTCACCCGGGCCGCAAGCTCCAATGTTGAGGGGATAACGACTTCGTCGCGGCGCCCTCAGACTGGAGTTTGCATGAGATAGTACTTACCAGGGAGTTGGCCTCGAAACAGTTTGTATGTGACAGTCCAGAAGATAGCAAGGGCAGCGAAAAGGCGAAATTTGGCGTCCTGATCATCACTTGGTCTAATGGTAGGGGAGAACTAGTAGAAATTCTACTCTCCGCTGTAACTGAAATACCCTATCCCGTAACTATAACGCGTCCTGCGACGAAGAGAAATACAGATGCAGAAGCTGCAATTGAAACATCTTACGGCGATCCGCTGGTTTCATTGGATCAACTTTCCCTTGCTGTTCCTCATGATTTGGAGTGGCATTCTCATTTACTGGGCTTACACGCCGTACCATCTCGGCCCGTTCCACTTCTTCCCTGACTGGTTTTTTTCAACTTTTCACATCGACCATCGTCTCTCTGATGGAATGGCACTGCATTTTACGCTGATGTGGCTCTTCGGCGTCAACGGTATTTTGTATGTAGGCTACACAGTATTTTCGGGCGAGTGGCGTTACCTGACGCCGCAATCCATGTCCGCCTTCGGCGATGCCTGGGCGGTGGTACTGCATGACCTTGGCATCCGCAAAGAAGCTCCGCCGCAAGAGAAATACAACGCCGCTCAGCAGATTTCCTACACCGCCATCATTTTGATGGGCGCAGGGTCTCTGATTACGGGCCTGGCGATTTATAAGCCCGTTCAACTCCACTGGTTGACTGTTTTATGCGGCGGCTATACGTTCGCTCGCCTGATTCATTTTGCTTTAACAATGGGATATTTGGCTTTTTTTGTGGTGCATGTCGCGCAGGTGGCGCGAGCTGGTTGGAACAATTTTCGCAGCATGGTTATGGGATACGAGCTGGTCGATGGACGCGAATAACAGACATCCTGAAATTGTTCTCGAATCGGGAGAACTGCAAAAGGAGCTCGGCAAGCGATCCAGGCGCGGTTTCCTGATCGGCGGTCTGGCTGCCGCTGCGGGCTTGGGAGGTTACGAGTGGCTCACGAAAAGCGCCGAGGAAGATAACACACCATGGCCGCAACGGCGCGCCCTGGCGTTGAACCGCAAATTGTCGCACGCATATCTGAGTGACAATCACCTAATGCCAACCTATGACGCCAGTCAGATTACCTACCTCAAACCGAATGGGGACGACGGCTTGGATTCAGATGTCGATAGGAAGACCTGGCGTCTGAAAGTCTCGGCTGATGGCGTCCAGCCACTCAATCTACGCTTATCGGACGTGACCAGCTTTCCCAAGGTCGAAATGATCACCCGCTTCTTCTGTATCGAAGGCTGGAGTGTCGTGACGTCCTGGGGCGGTACCCGCTTCTCCGATTTCACCAAGAAGTTCTTCCCCCCGGGCAAGGCTTTGCCCGCTTACGTCAACATGATGACGCCTGACGAAGAATACTACGTCGGCCTTGACGTGAAGAGTGCGATGCATCCGCAGACGCTGCTCGCCTATGAACACAACGGCAAGCCGCTTAGCGACGACCATGGCGCGCCGCTTCGCCTCGTGATTCCGGTTAAATACGGCATCAAGAATATCAAGCGCATCGGATCGATTGAATATACAAACGACCAGCCGGATGACTTTTGGGCCGAGCAGGGATACGATTGGTTTGCAGGTCTCTGATTCTTCGTGTCCGACGCTCCTCTTTATTGCGGCACCTCTGGTTTCGCATATCCAGCCTGGAAGCCGGAATTCTATCCGGAAAAACTGTCCAGCACTAAGTTCTTGTCTTGCTATGCCTCGCGCTTGAATGCCGTCGAGGTGAATTACACCTACCGGCGCATTGCATCCGCAGCGACCTTCGAAAAATGGATTGCTAACACGCCCGAGGGTTTTTTGTTTCTTCCCAAGGCGCATATGAAGATCACGCATTCCCTGAAGCTCGAGGGGGCGGAGGATTTTACGCGCTACTTCCTCGAATCGCTCGATCCTTTGCGCGCGGCCGGGCGACTCGGACCGATTTTGTTCCAGCTCGCGCCAAGCTTCCGGATAGATTTAGAGAGGCTACGTCGTTTCGTGGGAGGCCTGCCTCGGGTGATTCGGGCTGCTTTTGAATTTCGGAACGCTACCTGGTTTGACGAAAGCGTGTACCAGGTTCTGCGCGACGCCAATGTAGGGCTTTGTCAGGCGGAAAACGAGAATCTGGAAACTCCGCATGTTTTGACTACCGACTTTGTCTACTTGCGTCTGCGCAAGCCGGACTACACCGAATCGGAGCTCGAAAGCATTGGCTATCGCATTGGTCAGTACCGCGCGAACGAGTACCCCACTTACGCCATCTTCAAGCACGAAGACACTCCTGCCGGAGCTTTAAACGCAGAGAAACTTTTGCACCCGGATAATCAACAGGCTGCTGCGTCTTAGCCTAATTTGTGTCAGCGATTCGGACTGGCTTCGTTATCCAGCTTTTGAATACCGTCAGCGCGGACCTTCTCCTGGATCTGCTCAGCGGTTTTTTGTTCCCGGTTGGCTTCTGCCGTGTTACCGAGTTTTCGCAAAGCAGAACCCAATACGAAATGGGCCTCGGCGTAATCGGGCTTGAGGGCAATGGCTTTTCGCAAAGGCGTCACGGCCTTCGCTGGTTGGTCGAGCATCACCTGGCATTTCCCGAGTTCAAAAAGTGCGCTGCCGTAATTTGGATTGGCCGCAATGGCGGCGGCAAGGTAGGGGAGCGCCTGGTCCGCGCGATTCTGTTTGCGCAAGATGTCGCCCAGCAAGTAGTTGGAGACAGGATCGTGAGGGTAATTGCGCAATTCTGTCTTGAACTCCGTCGCCGCGTCGTCGAATTTGCCGCTCCTCCAGTAGATGATGCCTAAGCCGGAATGTACGCCCATGTAGTTCGGGTCCACTTTCGCGGCGGCTTGATATTCCGCTTCGGCTTCGTCCTCACGCCCTTTCTTGTCGTAAGCCATCCCCAGCATGGTGTGTGCCGCGGGTGAGTTCGGATTGATCGCCATGATCCGGCTAAAGACATCGGAGACTCGATCGTACTGTTTGGCCCGGTAGCAGGCCTTCCCAAGCATGTCGAGAGTGGCGACATCCTGCGGTTGCATCTGGCTGGCCCGGGCGAGGTAGTCCGCCGCTTCGCCATATCGATCAAGTGCGAAGAGAGTAAGCCCGGTTAGATTGAGCGACTGAAAGCTAGGCGTTGCGGCAGCATAATCCTCAAGAAGCGGTAAAGCTTCTTTGTACCGCTGCGCGCGGAAATAAGCGATGGACAGATTTCGGGTTGTTACCGGGTCGTGTGGCTTCAGTTTGAGGGCTTGATCGTAAAAGGCGATGGCCTCCTGTTCCTTTCCCTGCCGGGCTAGCGCGACCGCCAGTGTGTTGAGGATCTCAACAGACTTGGGATCGAGTTCCAAAGCCGTTCGAAAGGCTGCTTCCGCGGCCGGATAATTGCCGGCTTGCAACGCTTGCGACCCGCTTACCAGAGCCTGTTGCAGCGCGGGGGATGACGTCTGCGGTAGCGCACGAATGTTGAAGCCTAGCAACATCGCCGTCCACAGAGCGAGTATCAGGAGTCTGCGGACGGCTTCGCTGGTACTGCAGGGCACGTTCTAAAAATACAGCTTGAGTCCGAGCTGCACGTTACGTGGATTGTGAGCGCTGGTCACCTGCCCGAAATTGCTGTCGCTGATGTTAGTGCCGACACCGTTGAAGTTTGTGTGATTAAAGATGTTGAAGAACTCGCCGCGGAATTGGAGACTGAACCGCTCACCGATTTTGAAGTTTCGAATGCCCGAGATGTCCCAGTTCTGCAGGCCAGGACCGAGAAAGATTCCTGGTCCCGCTGTGCCGAAGTGCCCTGCTGCCGCGGTAAAGGCCGCGGTATTGAACCACGTTGCGACGGTCTTGGGAAGGTTCACGTTGGAGCTCACCAGGTCAGGCCGTATCGTCACCGCACTATCGCCCGAAGTTCCGATACCAATTCCTCCCGGATAAGTACCGGCAGCTGAACCGGCCGCACAGAGTCCACCCGTCGCGGTTGTGCAAGCAAACGGATCGTTCGACTGAGTGACCGTAAGTGATTGCCCACTCTGCACGGTGGTGATTCCGGACACCTCCCAACCGCCTAACAGGTGGCCGACCAGTCCACGCTGGTCACGGTAGAACGGCAATTGATATACATAGCTAGCGACAAACACATGGGGTGTGTTGTAAGTGGACGGACCGTAGCTTAAGCCGTAGTTGTAAGCATCGTAGGTGCTTGAGCCACGGTCGACTGATGCATTCGTTAAGTTTTTGGACCAAGTATAGGAGAGGCCTACCGTCAATCCCTCAGATACACGCCGGTTCAACGCAACCTGCAGTGAGTTGTAATTGCTGTTGAAGTCGGGTGTCCGATTTTGAATATAGGAGTAGCCGAGATACGGAACCGCCAGATTTACGTTTGAATTCGGTTGAGAGGCGCGAGCCGCCAGGGTCGGCTGATTCGTATCCACCTCGCCCAGCAGATGCCGTCCCAAGGAGCCGACATACGCGACTTCGAGAATCGTATTTGAAAGTATCTGCTGCTGAATCGAGACATTGAAATCCTGATAAGAAGGAACCTTAAATGCCGGTGAACCAGTAGAGATCAAGTGATTTGGCGGGGGAGCGGCTACCGTTCCAGCGAGCACGTTGTCGAACGTGGTGTTCAGAATCGTCGGGCTCTGCACCCGGGGAGGATTGATGAATGCGTTCTGCTCCCAAGCGCCATTCAGCGTTCTGTCATAGAACACGCCGTATCCGCCTCGAATCGCTGTTTTACCGTTGCCGAAAGGATCGTAAGCAAATCCTACCCGGGGAGCAAAGTTATTATTCGAATTGGCATTTACCAGCGATCCATAAGGAGAGCACGTCGCGTCCGGCGCAATAGCCTGAGCGTTCCTGCACGTTGCGCCGGTTGGGAAAATCAGACCGTTGGCATAGTTAATAGGAGTCAGACTCTGGCCGCCGGCGAAATTGCCAGTCGCCGGATTGAGGACAGGCGTGCCTGCCGGATTGTAGTAATTCGGGTTGAAAGCGCTTAACGTGTCATGCACGTCGGACGGAGATGGGAAGAAGCTGTAGCGCAATCCCACATTCAGAGTCAAATGCGACGTTATTTTCCAGTCGTCTTGTAGATAACCTTCTAAGTTCACGTAGTGCAGGTCAGGAACAGTATCCTGGCTCGATTGCGTAAAGCTTGCCGCATTGCCGAGCAGGAAATCCCCAAAGCTGTTGAAACTGAAGCTAGGCGCACTTACTGGACCGTTTTCGGTTTTCTGCAGCCATTGCGCGCTGAAGCCGGCGCGTATTGTATGCTTACCCTGCACAAAGGAGAAGTTGTCGAAGAAGTTCCGGTCGAGGTTCCGCTCGAAGTATGGTTGGGCCGAAATACCGACGCCAGTCGAACCCGTAATGGCAACGCTTGGCACCCGGCCGTACGGGTCAATATAAGGGAAGTTATTGGTCAACGCATTGAAGAAGGCGGGGTTATTTGTAATACCCGCATTGGTGATGTTGATGCCGCCCCACGAATAAGCGAACTCGGCCTCGTTTACGATTTTGGGTGAAACCGTCCAGGTGAGATTGCCAACGGCATTTTTGCCGGGAGCGTCTAAAGTCGCGGCAGAAACGCCGGGGAACGTGCTGGTGCTGGCCCACTGCCCATCGGGCGCGGTTTGGGGCACGTCGTCCTGCATAAAGCGCGCGAAGAAATGCAGCTTATCCGTGAAATTCTGGTCTAACCGGACGATGTCCTGCCGGAAGTTCTGTTTCGACGAATAGTTAGAAATGTAGTTACCTCCACTATTCGCCGGGAAGTTATTGAAGACGTTCTTAAGATACACTTGTGCATTCTTACTGAAGCACGCCGGATTTATCGTGGATGTATTACTTCCCTGATTGTAAGAGACGCAGCCGGGAGCGCCGGTCACTTGACCGGTAACAATCCCATTCAGATTGGCTTGTGTAGGAGCGGGACCATTGAAGGTGCCCGGGATGCTGGTTTTGCGCCATTCCTCCGACCAGAAGAAGAAAGTCTTAGAAACTTGCTTCTTATAGAGTTTCGGAATGTAGAGCGGTCCACCTAACGTAAATCCGTAATTGTTGTAGCGTTCGATGGCGCGTGGCGTGCCTGCCGTGTTAGAGAAGAAATCATTGGCATTCAAGAAGTCGTTTCGTACGAATTCGTAGACGTCGCCATGAAAGGCGTTTGTGCCGGATTTGGTCGCAACCAGCACCTGGCCTCCGCCGCTGCGTCCATATTGGGCGTCGTAGGTGCTGCGCGCCAGGGTAAATTCCTGAATCGCATCCACGCTCGGCACGTTGAGCAAGGTTCCATTCGATCCGCTATCGTTGATGTCCGCGCCATCGACCGTCCAATTATTCGAGGTGACACGAGCCCCGTTTACCGAGATGGTGGTCGAATTTGCCAAACCAAAGCCAACCTGATCCGGCAATCCGTTGGTAACGCCGGGTTGCAGCAAAACCAACTGCTCGAAATTACGATTGTTGAGAGCCAGGCTACGCACCTGGTTGCCCGTGATCGTACCGGCTTGCGCGGAAGAGGACGTCTCGACCGGATTGGTCGCCTCTTGCACGGTCACGTTCTCAGTGACTTGACCCGTCTGAAGTGCGGCATCAACGGTTCGCTTCTCGGCCACATGGACCGTAACTCCCTGCGCTGTGTACGATTGAAAGCCGGGAGCCTTCACGATCACGGTGTAGTTACCAGGCTGCAGGTTAGTGACCGTGTAGTGACCGCCGCCATCCGCAGTAAGTGTACGAACGTCGGTATTCGTGTCGGTGCTATGGACTGTGATGGTTGCGCTCGGCACACCAGCGCCCGAGGCGTCTGTCACGGAACCAGAGATGGTAGCGGCAATCTCCTGCGCCGCGCCCGGCCGTGGAAGACCGAACGCCGCGATCAAGACGCAAAAGCAACAAGACAACAGGAGGCGATATCCAGACGGAACACGGGTGTGCGCTTTCAACAATTTTGTTAACACTGATTTCGTTCCTTCTTCTTTAGAAACTGTACTTGAGCCCAAACTGGATGTTGCGTTCGCCCTGCGAGGATGTGATCTGACCCAGAGTAGAACCGATCCCTACGTTGGGGGCGTTCAAGGTCACCGAGTTTGTGAAGTTAATTGCTTCCGCTCGGAATTCGAGATGCTGGCGTTCGGTGATTGAGAACAGCTTGGTCAAACTGAGGTCGGCTGTATCTAATCCGGGGCCGCGGATGGTTCCAATACCGCACGTTCCGAAGCTTCCTGGCGATTCGTTGGCATAAGCGGTCGGGTCGAACCACTGATAGCCGCCACTGCCAATGTTGCGCTGGCCGAACGTATGCTGCGGCCCGATACAACTCGCCAACTGGTTCGGATTGTTGGTCCCGCTAAGGTCCTCGCTCGAATCGATGGTCAAGGGGAAGCCGCCGCGCCAGTTCACGATGGCATTGATCTGCCAGCCCCCAGCGAACGTATCGACCAGTTTGCTCATATTCTGGCCGAAGGCGCGTCCTTTACCGAATGGCAGGTCGTAAGTCACGAAGCCATTGAAGGCTTGCGGTACATCGTAGTAACAAGGCCCGTAATTGAGGCGTGAATTGTAAGTATCCTGCCAGTAATACCAGTTTCCCTGTGCCTGGCCATAACCGCCGTAGTAGCCGACCGCATTCGAGAGGCACTTCGACCAGGTGTAGTTAGCCTGAAATTCTAGGCCGCTCCCCAGACGCTTCTGAACCGAAACTTGCAATGCATTGTAATTCTGCACGCCAACCGTGTTGGAAAGCTTGGCATTGCCGAGTTGACTGAGCAGGGTTGGGTTTCCGCTTAAGTATCCTGGCTGGACCGTCCCGTCCGCGGTCCTCTGCAACTGTGAAGCCCATACCGGTACTACAAGGTGATCGCTGCTTTGTCCTACGTAGCTTACCTGGGTAGTGAGGGAATTCCCGAACTGATGCTGGAGCGAGAGATTCCATTGATTGGATACGGCTGGACGATAGTTCGGATCCCAAAGCCGCAGAGAAGCGCCCTGGTAATTAATTCCCGAACTTCCGGTGCCCGCAAATATGTTATAGCCATCCGCAAGCGTGGAGGGCGTCTGCGTTCCGCTATAGTTCACGTTATGCTCGGTCGCAAAAGGCGGGTTCAGCGTTAATCGCAGGTTAGTTCCGGTTCCTTCCAGGTAATTCGAGAGCGTGTACGCACCGCGAATGACTGTATTGTGGGTCGGGCTATAAGCAAAACCAAGCCGCGGTTGGAAGTTGGTGATTCCGTTGTATTGCTTGTAGAGAGCGTCGCTATTTCCGTTCTGGCCAGGTAATTCCAACGCTCCGGTGATTTCGTTGAAGTTGGCTTGACGACCGTGTACTTCGGTCCAAGGCGTGTGCAGTTCCCAGCGGAGGCCGAGATTCAGTGTCAAGTTAGGAGTGACTCGCCAGTCGTCCTGAAAGAATGCACCGAATATACTGGAGCGCTGTCCCCAGGTACCGCCATTGATGCCGCCCTGCACGTTGTAAGGCAGCCCGGCAATGAAGTCTGCTTCCGCTAGCCCGGTATACTGCCCGTTAAATCCGAACTGACCCGCGACCCCGGCGTTGCCAGGATAAAAGGCGTTAATTCGGTTCAGGAAGGCCTGAAAGCCCGCGTGCATGGTGTGAGTGCCTTTAGTGATGATGGCCGTGTCTTCAGCCTGGATCACGGTTGTCGCAAAAGCTTGTACGACCTCCGCATTGCCAAACCCTACTTGCGCCGGATCGGCCGTTAAGTTACCGCTGTTAAAGACAAATGCGGGAAGAGTGGTAGTCGGGACTCCCGGAATTCCCACGCTGGCGGCCGAAAACGCCGTCCCACTCAAAGACCCGGTCACAACGGGAATGTAATTGACGCCGCCGCGTATATCGTTCACGAACGTTGGGCTGAATGATCTCGTGTAATCAATAACTCCGTTGTAAGTCGGATAGACGTTCTCTGTGTTATACAGCAGCGGAATGCTATTTGTCGTGGGGTTCTCGATGTGCCCTTGTGAGTAACGTCCGAATAAGTGGTCCTTGTCAGACGCATTCCAGTCAAGACGAACATCGCCCTGATCCTGATTTGTATATTGATGCGTGGTGTTTACCGAATTGTTAAGCAAGCCGCCGTTTGTCGGCTGCGGGTAAAGGGGCGAGTTCACGATGGCCAGCGCCTGTGGACTCACCAACCCGGCCGCCGCGAGATTGTTATTGGGAATGTTCTGTTTGGTAACTGGATTCACCAGCTGGATGCCCTGCTGCGTAAGGACCTGTGAAAAATCTCCCTGGCGTTCGGCCGTTGTAAGTACCGAGAACACGGTACTGGTGGCCGGTTGATCGTAACGAGATCCCTGGTAGTCAGCAAAGAAAAACAGCTTGTCCTTGATGATGCGTCCGCCCAAAGAGCCGCCGAACTCATTCCAGCGCAGCAGCGGCCGCGCCAACCCGGCCCAGTTATTGGCCCAGTTGTTGGCATTCAGCTTGTCATTTCGAAAAAACTCAAAAAGGTTGCCGTGGAACGCATTGGTGCCGCCTTTGGTGCTTACACTGATGATTCCGCCCATGAAATTACCGAACTCGGCGGAAGCATTCTGCGTAATCATGTTGAACTCCTGGATGGCATCCACACTCGGCGCGTAACCGACGTCGTTTTCAGAGATCTGGTTGTTATCCAGGCCATCCAGCAGGAAGTTATTTGCCTGTTCCCGGTTGCCATTTACCACTGGCTTACCACCGTTAAACGTGGATTGCGGGCCGGTAAACGAGGAAGGGTCGGTAGTCACTGTTCCGGGAGCAAGAAGAGTTAACTGCACGTAGTTGCGCGTCGCGAGCGGAAGCTGCGCGTTCGTCTTGGCATCGATGACAGTGCCTAACTGCGTGGACTGAGTCTGCAGAATCGGCGCTGCCGTCGTCACTTCGACCGTCTGATTTACGTCGCCGACCTGCATGGCGAAATCAATCTTTGCGTTCTGATTTAATTGCAGAACGACTTCCGGCTTGACCGCCGCCTGGAAACCTGGATTTTCCGCCCGCACTTCATAGCGTCCGACAGGAATGCGCGGAAGGTTATAAAAACCGCTGCTGTCAGCTGTGGTCGGGAAGACCGATCCGCGATCGAGATCTTTAGCCGTGACCTTGGCGCCTGCTACGGCTGCGCCGGATGGATCAGTCACCACGCCGTTGATCGCAGCGGTCACCTCCTGGGCCCGGGATAAGCCGGACCAGAGCATAACCAAAGCAACTAATAACAGACTGGCCGGAACCTGGCGCGGAATTCTAGAAAGGTTTCTTGACCTCATGACGCATCAACTCCTTAACCAAAGGCGGATCCACTGAGATCCAATTTCCAAAACGAGAGCTTGACGGAATTGTAAGGGGATTGAAAAGAGGTGTCAAGAGAAAAGAAACAAAAAGAAAGCAAAACGAAAAGGAAAGTTCCGTTGCCCGGTCAACTTGTCGCTCAAAGCGGCTTAGACCAGAACCACTTCCACACCCATCCCGCGCAGTTTTTCGACCTGGCTGGCGGGCGCGCCGGCATCGGTAATCACCCGATGCACTGATCGAAAGTCTGCGATCAGGGACAGGCTGCGATGGCCGAACTTACTCGAATCGGCCAGCACCGTCACTTGCGCCGCGGAAGCAATCATGCGTTGATTGAGTTGCGCCTCCATGATGTCGAGTGTCGTCAAGCCAACATCCGCATCCAGACCGACGGTGCTCATGAAACAGTGATCGGCGTGCAGCGAATGCAGCATGTGTTCCGCGTGGGGGCCGACAAAGGCAGTCGAGGGATGCCGCAGAAAGCCGCCCAGCATGACTAGCGAGAGGTTCGGGATGTCTGCCAGTTTTGCGGCGATATTGAGGGCATAGGTAATGACGGTAATGTTATCCGGCCGCACCCGGCGAATCTCGCCGGCCAGTTCCGCGGCGGTGGAACCGGTACACAAAATCACGGTTTGCATGGGTTGGATGAGTGAAACCGCGGCTTGTGCCACGCGCCGTTTTTCCTCGTGGTGCATACCGTGCCGAACACGCAACGGGTGTTCGGGTGAGGCAGTCAGCGGCTTGATCCCGCCACCATGCGAACGCACCAGCGACCCGCTCGCCGATAGCGCATCCAGATCCGCCCGGGCGGTAACTGACGAGACACCAAATCGCCGGACCACCTCCTCCACCGTGATCCGCCCATTTTCGGACAACAACAGCAAAATCTCCCGTCTGCGCTCTTCCGCATGCAATCGCGGAGCGATTACCCGCTGAGCCAATTGAGGGGTTAACTTCGACATTCGATAGCAATCTGCGACATGGCTGGCTGTGAATTGCAGCTATCTTATAACGCCTTCGCAGTAAAAAGAAAGTAATTTTTGTTTTCCTTGCCTTTACTTTCTTTGCACCCACAGGTCTCGCTCAAGCGATAATAGGGCGTCTCTCATTAATGCAGGAGGTTTCGATGGCCACCCCCACACGCGCTGTCACGACGGGAGCCCCACCTTTTTCCCGAACCTTCGCGGTTTCAAAACCCTCCGCCATTCCCTGGTACATTTGGTGCGCCGTGGCGGCCATCACTTCGAACGTGATCGGCGCGAACTGGGACATTTCATGGCACATGTCTATCGGCCGTGACACGTTCTGGACGCCCGCGCACATGGCAATCTATCTGTGCGGAGTACTGGCCGGCGTGGCTTTCGGCTACATCATTCTGTCGACTACCTTTTCGAAGTCATCTCCGCTGGCGTCCGCTTCGGTTCACATCTGGGGATTCCGCGCGCCGCTTGGAGCATTCATCGCATCCTGGGGCGGCATCACCATGCTGACTTCGGCGCCTTTCGATAACTGGTGGCATGATGCGTATGGCCTCGACGTGCAGATCGTGAGCCCGCCTCATATCGTGCTGTTTCTGGGCGCCTATGGAGTCCTGCTTGGCACCATCGTGCTCATTGCCGGCCATATGAATCGATCCGCGAACCGATCTGTAAATCGCTCCGGCAACGCCGCCGCGCGAAGTTCCAAACTGCTTCTCCTCTACGGCTGCGGCGTCATGCTGGTAATGCTGATGACCATGTTGATGGAATATACCGGACGATCGTCCCTGCATACAGCAAGACCGTACATGGTATTGGCTGTCTTTGCGCCGGTCGTGCTTGCTGCGGGGGCGCGCGCCACCGGGTTGCCGTTTGCTGCTACCTACGTAGCCGGCTTCTACACGCTCTTCAACATCGGCCTGATGCTGATCCTGCCGCTCTTCCCAGCCGAGCCGAAACTCGGGCCTGTTTATCAGCACGTCACGCACTTCATACCAGAAGCCTTTCCCATTCTGCTAATCGCTCCGGCACTGGCGCTCGACCTTTTCTGGCAGCGCGTGAAAGCCTGGCATCCTTGGAAACTGGCGGTGACCAGCGCGCTGGTTTTCGTCGCCACTCTGCTTGCAGCCGAATGGCCCTTCGCCAGCTTCCTCATGACGCCGGCCGCCCGTAATCGTTTTTTCGGAACGATGTACTTGTGGTACGGAATGCCGCCCATTTCGTTTGGGGCGCGTTATCTATTTGTGCCTGAAACGGCCTCTTCCTTCTGGGTGGGTGTCGGAATGGCGCTTCTCCTAGCCACCATCTCCTTCCGCTTTGGTCTCTCGCGCGGCGAGTGGCTGCGCACCACTAAACGCTGATATGCGAAGCCCGACGATTGCCGCGCTATTTCTACTGTTCGCTGCGGCAAGCTTTACGCAGGCGCACATCGGAAGTCCCGACATCTATTTAGACAGCCACGCCGGACCTTACAAAGTCTTCGTCACGATCCGGCCGCCTTTGGTCATCCCGGGAGTGGCCGAGATTGAAGTGCGAGCCGCCGCGCCCGGCATCCACAGCATGCGCGCCGTGCCGTTGCCGATGTCCGGTCCTGGCGCAAAATTCGCACCGATCCCCGACAAGCTCATCGTTTCGCCGGTGGATCCGCAGCTATTCACCGGCTCACTGTGGATGATGGCCCCCGGCTCCTGGCAGGTTCGCATCACAGTAGACGGCGCGCAAGGGTCGGGATCGATGGCGGTTCCGGTGCCGTCGGCTGCTCTCGGAATAAAACGAATGCAGTTTGGGCTCGGCGCGATGCTGGCAGTGCTCGGCCTCTTTCTCACGTGCGCCCTGGTCGCCATGGCAGGCGCTTCCGTTCGCGAAGCGAAGCTCGATCCGGGGATGACACCGAATCCACAGCGTATTCGAGCCGGGCGCGTCGCAATGGGAGTGGCTCTGGTCATCGCGATCGCGGCGCTCTGGGGCGGCAATCGCTGGTGGAGCGCGGAAGCTGCATCCTACGGGGCGGAAGTCTACAAGCCGCTCGACATGCGAGCGCAAATCTCATCGCCGGGCCTGCTGACTCTCAATTTGAAAGACCCCGGCTGGCTTAATGAGCCCGGCTGGCATTCGTTGTTCACGCGTTCGGTCGACGACCTCATCCCCGATCACAATCACCTGATGCATCTCTACCTGATCCGGGAGCCTGGCCTCGATCTGGTCTATCATCTGCATCCGCGTTTAGACGGTCCTGGCCTTTTTCAACTCAATCTGCCGAGCTTCCCCGCCGGCCAATATAAACTCTATGCGGATATCGTGCACGCGAACGGTTTTCCGGAAACCCTCGTCAGCCCGCTCCAGATCCCTGCTGCCGTGAAGGGTCGCGCACTCACGGGCGACGATGCGCTCGGCGCCGGCACTCCGTATGATCGTGCTTCGTCCACCACCACCGAGTTCACTCTGCCCGATCGATATCGCATGACCTGGATTTCACCGCCAGTCGTCTTGCAGGCCAGGCGACCGGTGCTCTTTCACTTCCAACTGACTGGACCGAAAGGCGAGGCTCCGGCCGACATGGCTTTCTACATGGGCATGTTGGGCCATGCCGCTTTTGTAAAAACTGACGGCACTGTGTTCGCACATATTCACCCGACCGGATCTGTATCTATGGCGGCATTTATGCTCGCTCAGGAAAAGAGTTCTGAGGCCCAAAACATGGTTGGCATGGACATGTCGGGCATGTCACACGCTTCGACCGCCGGCGGCGCACTGCCCCATGAAGTGAGCTTTCCTTATGGTTTTCCTTCGCCGGGCCACTACCGGATATTCGTGCAGATGAAACATGGTGAAACGATTGAGACCGGCATCTTCGACGCTTTTGTAACCTAAATCCGCATAACAAAGTCGTTTCTGGTATCAGCGAGTAATCCTCCGTCCGCCGTCGCTCGTATTGATTATCAAAGCCGAAGTGCTGCCGTCACTCGCGCTGAACCAAAGCTTGAGTGAAAGATCCGGACGCTGTTCTATGGATGATTCTCGTTTTCTGATTGCAGGCGTGAAGCAATTCTCCGCCCGCTGGTCCCGGTTGAGCCTAAAGCCGTTTCGCGCTGACCTCATACTGCTGGCCTGGGCATTGAGCCTGTCTCTCGAGTGGTTTTTCCATTCAGCGGTGACGCCGATTGTTGTACTCGGTTTATGTGTTGCCGCCGCTTGCACATATTGGGTCGGACGCCGTTCCACGACTACCATTCTGCAGGAGACACCGGAACCCGCACCCCGGCTACACGCCACCTTCGACGGTATCCACAATGGCGAAGTGTCGGGATGGGCCGTTGATCTCGATCATCTTACGCAGCCCGTTCATGTCACGATTTTCGTGAACCGGCAACCCGTCGCGCACGTGGCAGCCGTACATTACCGGCCCGATGTGGCGGAATTTTTGCAATGTTCGGGGAGGCACGGCTTCTATGTCGATCTGGCGGATTGTCTGCCGGATGCGCCCGAAGCCACACTCGATGTGCGGCTCTCCAATGACTGGCCGCTTGAGCATGTGCCGGCCGTTTTCCAGTTAGGCTCAGTGACAAAACGAGTCGCGAAACCCACGGTGCTGTTTATGCACATTCCCAAGACAGCTGGGACAGCCTTTCGTGAGGCAATTGCGCAAAACTTCCTGTTATCCGAGATCGCTTATCTCTACCCCACACCGCCTGGTTTTCTGGTGAGCGATTTACGAGCGTTGCCGCTCGAGCAGCGTCGCCGTTTTCGCATGATCATGGGTCACTTTCAATTTGGCATGCATGAAGCGCTGCCGCAAAAATCGGAATACATCACCATCGTGCGCGAACCCACCGCGCGCGTGCTCTCGCAATATGCCTATCTGCGGCACTGGCGGCCGGCACTCGTGAGCGATGAGCGGGGGCGGCTACTCACTCTCGAGCAGGTTTTCGAAGCGCGGCTCTCGACCGATTTTGATAATACGCTGGTGCGCTGTTTCAGCGGAGTCTACGAGCGCGATTATCCTCCGGGCACTCTAACCGAAGCAATCTTGGACGAGGCCGTCGCAAACATGCGGGCGCGATTCAGCTTTATCGGCCATCAGGAAGCATCATCGCAAGCATTCGCTCAGCTGCAGGAGCAATATGGCTGGAGCGCCGATCACGCTCTGCCGTCCGTCAATCTGGGCGCTCTTCGTTCGTCCGAAGAACCCAGCGCGCAACTCGAGGCGGCCATTCGCCATTACAATCGATTGGACTTTCTACTCTACGAGCGAATCAACGAAGCCTTTCCAAAGCCGCGGCCGCTTACTCGTGCCGCAGCGCTCTAATCGGGTCGAGTTTGGCCGCGCGCCGGGCCGGGATCAGGCAGGCGAGGCCGCCCGCTGCGAGCAGGACGGTCGCGGTTCCGGCATACATCAGCGGATCGAGCGCCTGTACCTGGAATAACAAGCTTTGCAGGAGTTTTGCCAAGGCCGCTGATCCCAGTAAGCCTGCCACGATTCCGCCGAGTACCGGCCATAAGCCGCTGCCCACAGTGGCGCGCAGGATCTGTCCGGGACGCGCGCCGAGCGCCATGCGAATGCCGATCTCCGCTGTCCGCCTGCCGGTGGCAAACGACAACACACCGTAGATTCCAAGACACGCCAGCACGAGGGCCGCCAGTGCGAAAGCCATCAGCAGCATGGTTTGAAAGCGCTGCGAAGCGACCGACTTCGTTACGATCTCGCCGACCGTTTGCATGTGGGGAATCGCGGCTTCCGGCTCGATCGCCAGGATCTGCTTCCGTATCTCGGGCATAAGAGACTCGGGCCGGCCAGCGGTGCGGACCACCAGCGACATGTCGCGGTCCGCTCGACGCAAATCGGGAAAATACACCATCATCGTCGGATCTTGCGCCAACGAAGCGGCATGGACTGCGCCCACCACGCCGATGACGCGCATCATACCCTTACCGAGGTTTATTCGCAGAGGCCGTCCGACGGCAGACTGACGCGGCCACAAAGCTTCCGCTAGATTTTCACTGATGATGACTGCGGTATCCGACGCATTTTCCGGCGAGAACAGCTCGCCTGCTTTCAAGGGCACACCCGCCGCACGAAAATAGCGGGCGCTGGCCGAGCGATAGTTCGTCAGCTGCCACTGTGGAAGCGGCGGGGCCGGGCGGTCGCCCGCGGTGGCTGGATTGTCATTGTTCTCGCCCGTCAGCGGCAGGTCTGAAACCAGCCCGGCACTACGAACCGATGGCATCGCGTTCACCCGCTCTTCAAGCCGTTGATAGAACGAACGGATGTCGCTATCGTTTTTATACTTATCAGGCGGCAGATTGATTTGCGCCGTTAGAACCTGGTCCACGCTCATCCCCGGATCGACGCTAAGAGTGGCCAGAAAACTCCGCAGCAGTAGGCCGCCCGACAGCAGCAGCAAAGTGCTCAAAGCTACTTCCACGGCGACCAGTGTGCTACCCGTTCGCTGGCTACTCCGCCCCTGGCTCATTCCTCGCCCGGCCGCCTGCATGGCTTCCTGCGGGTCAACCTTCGCCGCCCGCAAGGCTGGCCACAGGCCGAACAGCACCGCGCTACAGGCCGAAACCAACAGCGCAAACAGCAAGCCAGTCCGATCGAGCCGCAACTCATCGACTCGCGGAAGGTCCACGGGCGCGCTTACTCGAACCAGTTGGAGCAGCCAAACCGCCAGCCAAGCACCCAAGGCCCCGCCCGCGAAGGCCAGCAGCAGGCTTTCGGCAAAGGCACCCCGGAGCAGATCGCCCGAACTTGCGCCAACGGCCAGCCGAATGGCCCAATTCTTTCTTTGCGCCACGGCTCTCACCATCGTCAAGTTCATCAAGTTGATGCAGACGATCAGCAGAACCGCCAGCACTGAGCCCATCAGAATCACTAACGGGAGCTTCACGTCCCTTGCCATGGCCTGCTGCAACGTTCTGATCACCGGGATGAAGTCAATGGGTTCGGGGAATCGCTTTTCAATGACCTTCTCAAGCGCAGCGACATCGGCTTGGGCTTGTGCTTTTGTGACACCAGGCTTTAAGCGCGCAATCGCGGAGTAGTTAAATTCGCCTAAAACGTTAGCGAGTTCTTCCTTGCTGAAGACAAGCGGCACCCAATAGTCCGTCTGAGGCGAAAGCTGCTGCGCGTCGGACAACTCGCGTCCGTGCGGAAACGGGAATCCCGCCGGCATCACGCCTATCACCTGGAAGCGCTGCCCATCGAGCCAAATACTTTCCCGCAAAACTTTCAGATTGCCGCCCAGCTTCTCGCGCCAGAATCTTTCGCTGACGATGATCACGTGATCGCGGCCGGCCTGGTTTTCATTTGCCGCGAAGCCACGTCCCAGCATGGGCTGCACACCCAGCAAGTGAAAAATGTTCACGGTGACATGCGCGCCGGTAACCTGGACAGCCTCGCCGCGCCTGCTCAAAATATGCGAATCGGCGCCAACCAGCGCCACTTCGTCAAATGTTCGCGCATGATCCCGCCACAGTTCATAATGCTGCGCATTCGCCGGGATAGTGGAAAGCGTTTTCGAAAAGGCGGGCACGCGAAATGAGATCGTCATCAGCCGGCTCGGATCGCGGTAAGCGAGCGGTTTCAGCAAAACCGTCTCGGTCACGCTGAACATCGTGGTCGTCGCTCCGATACCGAGCGCGAGAATCAGGATTGCGAGCCCAGCGAATCCGGGCGAGCGGCGAAGAGATCGCCAGGCGAAGTGAAAAGCATGAGCCATGCCGGAAAGCTAAGCAAATCTCTGGCCGAGTGAAGAGCCCTGCCACGGGGCCGCAACTCAACCACTACTTCGAAGCCGGGACAAGAGTGTCCGATCCCGGGACACAATTCCATGTCAGAATTCAGGTTCGGCAGACGTTTTACTATTTGAAACCGGCAGCGAGGTGAGATTGGAAGCAGCGCAAACTCTGGTGACTGGGCAACAGCACGCGAAAGACGATCCAATTCCCGATGGCTTCGAAACGATTTTCGTTTTGCATCACCATCGGGTAATCGGTATTCTAGTGCGCCTGGTCGGCAGCCGTGCGCAAGCCGAAGAGCTCGCCAACGAAGTGTTCTGGAAGCTTTCGCGGCAGCCGCTCGCGGCGCCACTTTGGGACAACGTGGGTGGCTGGCTGTATCGCACCGCCACTCATGCGGGCATCGATGCATGGCGTGCCGCCAGTCGCCGAACGCTATATGAAGCCGCTGCAGTGGCAGCCCAAATGCAGCAGGCGGAAAGCCCGCTCGATGAATTGCTGCGCTTGGAAGAGTCGGGGCGAGTGCGCCGGGTGCTTGGCCGTATGAAACCCGCCCAAGCGCAGATCCTTCTGATGCGAGCTAGCGGGTCCTCTTACAAAGAAATTGCGGATGCGTTAGAACTCGCGGTGAGTGGTGTGGGTACGCTGCTGACCCGCGCTGAAACTGATTTTCGAAAGCGATATACACGGTTAGTGGGACGAGAGGAAACCATATGACTTGCCTGAATGACGGACTGCTGCGCTCGCAGATCGACCGGGAATTGGAAGGGGAACCATTGCGGCGCGCGGAGGAGCATCTGCTTTCGTGCGAAAGCTGCCGTGCACGGCGAGCCGAAATGGTTGGTGCGGCCGCCCAGGTGCGCGAGTCGCTCAACGCGCTCTCACCCACAGCCAGCGGAACCGCGATTGACCCGGCGGAAGCCTACCTGCGTTTCCGGCGGCAGATTCCGGCAGTCAGTAAGCCTCCGGTTTTCGCGCCCTGGAGAAAGCCGCTGGGCGGTGCGCTGGCAGCCGGCATCGCGCTCGCATTTCTGATCAGCTTCGCCCCCGCCCGTTCTTGGGGCCAGCACATCCTCAGTATGTTGCGTATTCAAAAAGTAGCCGTCGTGCCGCTCGACCTGTCGGCTCTGGCGACCGACACGAAAAATGGCGGTTCGACAGGCAAACTCCTCGCCCAAATGATTTCCGATAGCGTGGTGGTCACTGAGAAGCCGGGCGAACCCCAGACCGTTTCCGACGTTGGAAGCGCCAGCCATGCGGCCGGGTTCGACGTTCGTTCTTTGAGCGATCTAGGCTCGCCACAGAAGATCGTCGTCCGCGGCGAAGGTGCGTTTCACACCACGCTCGATCGCAGTCGCATGCAGGATCTGCTCGATCAGGTTGGCCGTTCCGATATACAAGTTCCGGCTTCCGCCGGGGGCAGCACCATCGCCGTTCACACGTCAAAACTAGTTCACCTGATGTATGGGAACTGTCCTACGGAAAAATCCGTTGCGGGATGTATTTCGCTGATCGAAACTCGCACGCCGGTGGTGAGCGTGCCGCCCAATCTGGATCTCCCCGCTCTGGCCGAAGCTGGGTTGCAAGTCGCCGGTATGAGCGCCTCCGAAGCGCACGCCTTTTCGCAGACCGTCAACTGGTCGTCCACGCTGGTGATTCCTGTCCCGCAGATTGGCAGCTCCTTCCGCACTGTTGCCGTTGACGGGGTCGACGGAACACTCATCGAGACCGCGGCGCGGGGACAACGTCCTAGCGAGTATTCTCTGCTATGGGTCAACGATGGTATGGTCTACTCGCTGCACGGCTCCGGCGATTCGAGTCGCGCGCTGGCCGCGACCGCCTCTCTGAATTGATTCGGATTCGATCTGACAACTGCCATTGCCACGCAGCAACTGCGAAAAGTATTCGGCGATCGGGTAGCTGTTCGCGGACTCACGCTCGATGTGCGCCGAGGCGAAGTCTTCGGATTCCTCGGACCGAATGGCGCAGGCAAAAGCACATCGGTCAAAATGCTGTTGGGACTGGCGACACCTTCCAGCGGAAGCGCCAGCGTTTTAGGAAAGCCTGCCGGCGATCGCGCTGTCAGGGAACGCATCGGCTTTCTGCCCGAACACTTCCGCTTCTATGACTGGCTGACGGCCGAAGAGTTGTTGCGCGTTCACGGCCAGCTCTACGGGCTTTCGAACAGTGCGCTCCAAGAGCGGATTCCGCGCATGCTCGATACGGTCGGCCTCGCTCCGCATCGCGACCGTCAGGTGCGCAAGTTTTCGAAAGGCATGCTGCAGCGCATCGGCCTGGCACAAGCGCTGCTCAATGAACCGGATCTGTTGTTTCTCGATGAGCCGACCTCGGGCTTGGATCCCGTGGGACGCAGGCTGGTGCGCGACATCATCCGCGTGCAACGCGAGCGCGGCGCTACGGTATTCCTGAATTCGCATTTGCTGAGCGAAGTCGAAGTGACGTGCGATCGCGTGGCGTTCATCCGGGCGGGCGAAGTACTCGAAGTGCGCGAGATGAGTTCTTTCACGAGCGGACAGACAACGATCGTGATTCGAGCTGCCGGCCTTTCGCAAGACACTTTGGACGGGCTCGAAGCACTAGTCGTCCATCTACGTTGCGAGAGTGACAGGCTATTCGCAACCGTGGATTCCATGGCGGAAGCGCCGCAGCTCTTACGCTACTTAGTTGAACGTGGAGCAGAGGTCTTCGAGTTTACGCCGCAAAAGTTGTCTCTGGAAGACCGTTTTCTCGAACTGCTCGGAGGCGAATCGGAAGCGTGAGGCCGATTTGGATTATGGCCGGCGTTACCTTTCGCGAAGCGGCGCGCAAGAGGATACTCTGGATGGCGCTAGCCGCCGCCTGCGCTTTCCTGATCCTGTTTGGAACCGCTTTACATTTTCAGATCGCTGAGTTCGAGCACCGCAAAATGGCTCTCATGCTACGCAGGCAGGTGTTCAGCAACGCGCGGCTGCTGGGTCTCTATGCGATAGATCTCCTGGTAGTGGTGCTCACAGTCCTTACGTCAGTGGATACGCTGTCGGGCGAAATCGCATCCGGCAGTATTCAGGCGATCGCCACCAAGCCGGTGCACCGCAACCAGCTGCTGCTCGGCAAATGGCTCGGTTTCGCGGGCATGCTCACGCTCTATATTCTGCTCATGGTCGGTGGTGTGAATCTGCTGGTGTTCACGATGACCGGCGTGGCCGCCCGGAATCTCCTTCCGGGAATGGCCCTGATCTGGCTCGAAAGCATGCTCCTGCTCTCACTCACGTTTTTCTTCGGGACGCGCTTTTCCACTCTGACCAACGGCGTACTCGTCCTGGGGCTACACGGTCTGGCGTTTCTCGCGGGCTGGATCGAGCAGATCGGCGCAGTGACGCAAACACCCAAAGCCGTAGCGGTCGGAGTCGTGACAAGTATTCTTATGCCGAGTGAATCGCTATGGAGGCGTGCGGCTTTCGAGATGCAGTCACCGCTCTTGTCCGCCATGAACCTTTCGCCGTTCGGCGCGAGCTCTGTGCCGAGTGCGGCGATGATTGGCTATAGCGTTCTGTATACCATCGTGTTTCTGGTTTTAGCGATGTGGCAGTTCCAGAAGCGAGACCTTTAGCGAAGACTCACCACACGCTCGGGCATCGGCGGCGTGCGACCGAGAAGATTCAAAACGGTCGAAGCGAAATTCAGGCTGTCGTAGGGCTCATCAATCTGACGCGCCGGCAGATCGCCTCCAGCCATCATCCAGACCGAATGAGTGGAGATGCGGAAGAAGGCGCCGTGATTGCCTCCGGGGTTTGGGAAACGCACATTGAAGTTCCAGTGGTCAGCCGCAAACACGTGGAAATCGGCTTGCACCAGTTCGCGCCGCCGTTTTTCATAGCGACATAAAACGGGGCTCACTCCGGGCCGCCCCGGAACATCCGGGCCGACCGCAGACAGTTCCTCAGTAATTCCGATGACGCCGTTCGAATACTTGCATTTGTGGATCGCGGCAAACCAATCCCGCTCGCTATGCCACCGCGACAGCCAGCGCGCGCGGTCCTCTCCCGGAGGAATTTGCAGGTTCGAATCTTCGAAGAGCCGTAAAGGCAAGTCATCCGTCCAGGGCTCGTGCATCCAACTTACTCGTGCCGCGGTCTGCCGGAGATGACTTACCGGCTCAACCAGCAAATTTCCCGCCAGATCCTGCAGAACCACAATCTGGTGGCCTTCATCGCCGTAAAGAAAATACGCATGCTGTGGCGCGTCCGTTGTTGCGTACTGGCCATCAGGCAGACGCATAGCAGTGAAATCGATCGGGTTCTGGGAAAGCTGCGGCTGCGGATTGTTCTTCGCTTTCTGCTGACTCAACAACGAGAAGTAGTCCACGTAGCGAAACGACTGCTCTTCATCCAAGTGGCCACCCGCATCGATAGCAAGCCCGGCCGCCGAGGGACCCACCACATAATGCTGGATCTCGCCCACGGTGTTGTTGTCGCCAAGCGTCAGCGGCGCAATCAGCGTCTCCACGTTGCCGCCAAAGCGGCGCGTTTCGTCCGGGTGAAAGGCGAGCAATGCCGTCACATGGGACACATAAGATTTGTAACCGGCTTCTTCGTTTTGCCAGGCTTGCAATTCCCTGCGCAGGCGTCGTGTGACTTTGTCCTCACCGAGACGATGTCTTTCCGCACTGATCCTTCGTGGCACGTGGCGCAACACTTCGCGGCGCTGCTCGATCACCTCGTCAAGCGCCCTCAACTCTTCGGATAGCTCGTTGACTTCCGCGGTCCATCGTTCGCGATGCGCTTCGATGATTCGCGCCACGTCTTCTGCAGCTGCTTTCCGCAGGGGAGCGCTTAGATTGTTTCTGGCCAGTTGCAGCAGCAAAATGTGAACCTTATTCAGGTCGTTGTTGCGGAGATGAACTGCCGTGCGCTCGTTGCCATCGATATCGAGCCAGGCGGTCGGATACTTCGACGCCTCGTCTTTCAAGTAGAACGACGCATTGCTCGGCGTAATCACCCGCCGCACCAGCGGGTTTATGCCTTTCAATTTGAAGTCGCTCAATTGCTCCCGGTCAGTGACAACATGGTGGCCGCCGCCTGCTTCGCTATTGAAAACGTCCGGCAGGCTGAAGGTCTGGCTTACAATATTTGGAACGTTGTTCATCCCGTGATCGGAAACCACTACCAGCAGTGTCTGCTGAGCAAACGGGCTTTTTTGAATGGCCGTCCAGATTTGCCCCACTAGGCCGTCCAGTTCCTGCATGACATGGAGCAGGCCGGCCGGGTCGCTAGTGGCATGGCCTTCGTGGTCGGCCTCGCCGGTGTAAAGGTCGAGATAGAGAAGTGACGATCCGCTGATTCCAGCTAACAACTCACTCTCGATTTGTTTCGAGAGCGAGGAGCCTAACGGGAGGGGAGCGGCCGATTCCACAAAAGAGAACAAGGCTTTTCCAGAAAAGGTTCGGGAGAGCGCCTGTATCAAGGTGTTCCAAGAGACTCCTCGCTGGAAAAGCTGAAAGCTTTGGAATACCTGTTCGTACCGGAACCGATCGATCAGAAGGGGAATACCCGCCCTATCGAGCACTTCCACACCGGGCATATCAACCGCCTCTCCGCGGGCATAGCCAAAATAAAACGGAAAGAAATTCAGGTAGTCGAAAACTTGCCCGGTGTAGCGGTCATACTCGACGTTGCCCCGGATGACTGAGTGCTCTCCGGTATCAAGCATCGACCAGGAAGGTGCTGATAAACTGATGCCGCGCGTGTAGAAGTTTCGAAAAACAACTCCCTGCTCTTGGAACACATGAGAAAACCACGGAAGACGGCTTTTCCCGCTGACCGCATCGCGCTGCTGCATGGTGTCCTGTAGCAGTTGCCCGTTCAGGCCGTCTACTTTCAAAATGACTACCCTTTTGAACGGTGCGGTCTGGGCGTTTAAAGGAGCGCTTGCGCAGAAAATCCCAGGCAGTAGCAGGGCGAGGAAAACGAATCTCACTTAGACGATTTGCCCAGGACAGCCGGTTCCAGGGCAATCTGTGTCCCTGCAACGCCCTTGCCCTGTTCGAGGCTGACGACGGCGGCCGAGCAATCCGTTTTCAGCGCCGCATCTTGCGTGAGATCGTTTAGTCTTTTGAGCGTTGCCGTCGCGCGAGTCCGCACGGGCCGCGACTCAACATAAGGCAACTCGTTCCGCAAGATCGACACTGCGTGCTCGATCTGAATCGAATCATAGGCCACTTCCGGCTGGGTTCCGTTTTCCGTTACCCGATCGAGGTAAGCCAGTTGATTTTGTACGCGGCGATACCGATCCACCTCGGCAACATTCTCTGCCTTCACGCTGACACGATGAGTGTAAGATCCAAGACTCGCAAAATGAAGAAAGCTCTGCCAGGATATTTGCTGCGGACTTTCACTGTCGATCGCCAGTTCAGTGCGCCGGTCGTTGTCGACCGTTTTGAGAAGCCGGCCGGTTTGCGCGTCGCGCTGCAGGTTGTCGTATCGAACCAGCGCCGCCAGCATCTCCTGCTGAGGAGCGGCTTCCAGCGGATTGATCGCCAGTGAATTGACGCGTTGTTGCATCTCTGTGCGCAGCGCTGGGTCAAGCTGACGATCGAGTTCCAGCCTGACACGGAACTGCGCATAAGCGTCAAGCCGTTCCGATTGATTGAGCGCGGCTCCATGCCGCGAAGCGACGAAATCATACAGGTCTGCGCCAACGTAGTAATACCAGTTCGTGAAATGCGATATGCCAATCACGCCCGCAGTGATCTCGTCAATTGAGCGCTGGGTCACCGCTTGCCACTTCAGGCGCATCGTCGCCCGGAAATCAAGCAGCAGCAGAGGCATTTTCGGGTAAGTGAGGCAGTAGATGCCAAGTGGCGTAAGATGCACCTGCCTCTCACCGCGCGTACCAGCAGGTAGCAGGTTTCCGCTCTGGTCGAGATCGCGGGCATAGGTCGCCACGCCCGGCGAATGGAGCAGTTTGTCGCTCCACGGATCTTTGATGTTGAGCAATTTCCAGATGGGGTGCAGATGCGTGTTCGCGGGTTCGGCCGCTTCGTTTGTCGGGAACCAAAGCATCGCATATTGATTAGTGCTTCCCGCAATGGCCAGCGGTTCGAAGTACAGACCGGTTTTGTCGGCACACTGCCTGAGTAACTCCCAGTTACGGCTGCGAACCTGCTCATTGCGAATACTGGCATCGCGGCCTGCTCGTTCCGCTGCCTTCTCACTCGCCAAACCACCCAACAAACTCTTGCGCAGCTCGAGTCGTGCGATCAAAGTCTCCATTTGAGCGCGGGTCAAAGACGCAACGTCATCGCTTGACGGCGCAGCTTGCAAGTAACTGATGGCCTCTTCGAGATGTAGTCGCTCGCTGTCCACTTCATTGGTGCGATAGGCGCGCGAGGAGGCGCGGATCGGAGTTGTCGCCCCATCGAGAAGCCCCCATTGCAGAATGTCGCGGCCAACTGCATTGAACACTGGGTGCTGCAGGGCATTCAGATCGATCAGTGGAGCGGCACTTTTCGGGCCGACTGCCGCCGAGCCAACACCTACCCTCCAATAGAAGAAAGGAACCGCCGAGAGTATGCGTCGTCCAGCATTAGGCCGGATGTAACTAAGCAGCCATACCGAAACCAGGCGGTCGTTTTCAGGATCTTGGTCGGCCAGTGTGTCGCGAAGGACAGCTACCAGTGGAACGTCTGTCTCTCCTGTCAAACCGCTACAGCCCCGGCAGAAAAGAGTCACCACTTGCGCCTGGTCGCCAATTGGCGTCGACGCCCAGTAATATAACGAGCGAGTGTCGCTTTTCGGAAGAACAAAACCGGCGAGAGAACTGCTCGGCGGATCACCCGCCAGGCATATCCGGTAGCCGCTAAGCACGACCATCAAAATCCCGAGAAAGAGGCGCATTTTCGCAAAGCCAGACATTGCTTTGATGCAATTAACGTGCCAAGACTTTGCGCATTTTCTTTATGCGTTCTTTACTAGGTGCGGGTTAGCTTTGGAAGGCTACACCATGCAACAAACCAGGCTGCGCCACGCGAACAAACCAGGCTGCGCCATGCGAACAATCCGAAAATACAGCATGTTAGGGTAAAAAAGAGTGCAATTCGACACAGCGCTGAATCTGGTCTGGCTGGTGCTTGGTTCACTCGCTTTAGCGAGTACCTCGCGCATCTACCGGCATAGATCCAGAAATCAAACATCGCCACCAGCGTGGCTGCATGTGTGCGGCGTCGCGCTAATCGTAGCAGCGCTCTTCCCATACATCTCCGCGACTGACGACGTCCTTCGAATCCAACATGCAGATTGGCAGCAGACGTCCGAACATCATGGAGACGCAGGCAAGAAGGCGCCGAACGATGGATTAATGCGTTTGTATGAGACGACGGATACGCCCGTCATCTCCCACGTCCAGCAAATCTCAGTTACGCTCTTTTTCTTCTCATTGGTGGCGGCTCCCGTGCTCCGTCAGGTGACCCGGAGCGTTTCCTTTAAGAGCGGCCGGTCTCCGCCCTTCGCTATCGCGTAAGTTTCCCGCGAAGATCAACAAGTCAGTTAGGAGGAAAGATGGAGCGCCACATCTGGCGTTTCTGCCTAGGTCTCCTGTTCGCGTCGATCGGGCTGCTGGCCCAGTCCGCCAACCCGCCGCGTACCTTTACATGGCAAGAGACCGAGGCTAGATTCAAAGCAAACAATCCGGCGCTTTTAGCGGGTCAAGTTACTATCGACGAGTCGCGCGCCGACGAAATTACTGCCTATTTGCGTCCGAATCCGGACTTGACAATAAGTGCGGATGGCACTCAGATCGCGCCTTTCCACGGAGTGTGGACGCCGCTGGCGGGTACGTTCTATTCGCCCAATATCAGTTACCTGCACGAGAGGGCGCACAAGCGCGAATTGAGACTCCTAAGCGCGCAAAAAGGAACCGTCATTGCCATCTCCACGCAAGCGGATTTGGAACGCAACCTCCTGTTCAATTTGCGGGACGCTTTCGTGCGCGTGTTGCTGGCCAAAGCGGTCTACGGCGTGGCGAAAACCAATCTCGACTATTACGACAAAGAAATCGCGATTAACAAGGATCGCTACAACGCGGGCGATATCGCCAAAGTGGATTTCCAGCGGGTAGAGCTGCAGCGTGTACAGTTTGAATCGGACCTGCAAACCGCGCTGGTGAATTTGCGGACGGCGAAGATCGATTTGTTGGCGTTGCTGCGGGAGCCAACTCCGGTAGACAATTTCGACGTCGAGGAGCCGTTCGACTTCAGGGAGCCGGTTACCGCGTTAACGGATCTCCGTGAAACAGCGCTCGAGACGCGGCCCGATTTAAAAGAAGCCGAGCAGTCGCTCGATAAGGCGAGAACGGATCACCAACTGTCGATTGCCAATGGCTCGACGGATCCGACATTCGGCGTCTGGTGGACTCACAACGGATCCTTCAACAATGCGTTCGCCAATGACACGCTGGGGCTAAGTGTAAACGTCCCGTTACGCATCTTCGACCGAAACCAGGGAGACAAGCTGCACACGCTGCTGGATATAAATCGCAATCAAAAGCTGCGCGACCAGGCTGAAGTGACGGCGCTGCACGATGTGGATTCGGCCTACGCGACTTTGCAGAGCACGGTGCAGCTGCTGCAGCCTTACAAGACCAAGTATCTGCAAGAAGCGCAGGACGTGCGCGAGACGGTGGCGTACGCCTATCAGCATGGCGGAGCGACCCTGCTTGATTTCCTCGATGCGCAGAAATCGTATCGCGACACGCAGTTGAACTATCTGAACCTGGTGGGTGCGTATTTTTCGGCCGCTAACCAGGTGAATTTTTCCGTAGGACGCGAGGTGATCCGATGACACGCATACGGTTCCGGGGGGCGGCTTCGGCCCTGCTGTTTGTTTTGTTTTTGGCCGGTTGCGGCTCGAAGGAGAAAGTAGACCCCGCTGCCGCCGCGCCGCCACCGCCGAAAGTTGTGGAGGAACCCGATCTGAACCTGGTGCGGATCGACCGGCCGGAACGCTTCCGGCTGGTCGAAGCGGGGCAACATGAAGAGCTGCCGGAAATCCGCGCGACCGGTGTGGTGAATCCGGATATCGAGAAAACTATTCCTGTCATCTCGCTGGCTTCCGGCCGCGTGGTTGGGATCTACGCACGTCTGGGTGATGACGTTCACAAGGGACAACTGCTGCTGAAGGTCTTAAGCAACGACATCTCGAACGCTTTTCAAACCTATCTGCAGGCTAAGGCAGACGAAGAATTGGCGCGAAAGCAGCTGGAGCGCGCGCAATTGCTCTACGCGCATGGCGCTAATTCTCTGAATGATTTGCAGATGGCCGAAAATACCGAGCAGAAGGCGAAAGCGGCGGTGGAGGTGGCCTCGCAACAGTTGGTCACACTGGGGGCGAACCTCAACCATCCTGATCCGGTTCTCGATATCCGTGCGCCCTCCGACGGAACGATCGTCGAGCAAAACGTGGTCGGAACCAGTATCGTGCATACGCCGGACAACCAGGCCAATCTGTTCACCATCGCCAACCTTTCCACCGTTTGGGTGATTTGCAACGTGTACGAGAACCAGCTCCCGAACGTGCGCCTCGGCAACCGCGCGGATGTACAGCTGAACGCTTACCAGGAACAGGTATTTCATGGCCGGATCAGCAACATCGGCAAGGTGCTCGACACAAATATCCGCACTGCGCCGGTGCGGATCGTCTTGACGAATCCGGGCATCATGCGGTCGGGCATGTTTGTAACAGCGACTCTGTATGGCCAGCACGGACGAATGTATGCGTCGGTACCGAGCACAGCTATCCTGCACCTGCATGACCGCGACTGGGTGTTCATTCCAGCGGGCCAGGGGCAATTTCGACGAACGGAAGTCAAGACGAGCAAGTTTTTCGATGGCCAGCAGGATATTGAGTCCGGTATCGGTCCGGGCCAGCGCGTGGTGAACGATGCGCTGGCCCTCTCAGCCGAAAGCGAGCAGTAGGAAGTGATTCGAGCGCTTGTCGATTTTGCGCTGAAAGCGCGGCTGCTGATCCTGGGCGTGACAGTCATGCTGCTGATCTGGGGCGGCATTGCATTTCATAATCTGCCGATTGAAGCCTATCCGGACGTGGCCAACAACTACGTCCAGGTGATTACGCAATGGCCGGGACGCGCCGCCGAAGAGGTGGAACAGCAGGTGACGATTCCTGTCGAGATCCAGATGAACGGGATTCCTCATCTGCAGAATCTGCGGTCGTTTTCGCTGTTCGGCTTGTCGAGTATCACGATGATTTTCGACGACGACTCAGTGAACGATTGGAACCGGTCTAAGGTGCTGGAGCGGCTGGCGTCGGTATCGCTGCCGGCCGGCCTGCAGCCACGCATGGGCACGGACTGGAGTCCAGTAGGGCAGATCTTCTGGTATACGCTGCACAGCACGAATCCTCTTTACGACACGATGGAGCTCAAATCGCTCGAGGACTGGGTGCTCGAGAAGCAGCTGAAATCGGTGGCCAATGTAGTGGACGTATCGAGTTTCGGCGGTCCAACGCGCGAGTACCAGGTGCGCATCGATCCGAACAAACTGATCTCGTACAACCTGAATATCAGCCAGGTGGAGCAGCAGCTTACCAACAACAACGTAAATGCCGGCGGCAGCTTCATTCAGGAAGGCGCGCAGGAAATAAACATCCGCGAAGTCGGTCTGATCGACAAGACACAGGACATCGAGAAGATTGTTCTGACATCGCAAAACGGAACGCCAATACGTGTACGAGACATTGCGGTCGTCGAACAGGGGCCGAAGATTCGCCTGGGGCAAGTCGGCAAGGCAATACACCTGGCGAACGGGTCGATTCTGGACAGCCCGGACGTGGTGGAAGGCATTGTTTTGCTGCGCAAAGGCGCGCAGTCGCAGCCGACACTCGAGGGGATACATGCAAAAGTACAAGAAATAAACGACCATCTCCTGCCCGCAGGCGTGAAGCTCGAGCCGTTTCTCGACCGGAGCAACCTGCTTGAGTTCACAACGCACACAGTTTTGCACAACTTGACCGAAGGCATCATTCTGGTTTCGATCATTCTCTTCATTTTTTTGGGCAACGTGCGGGGAGCGATTATTGTGGCGCTGACGATACCGTTTTCGCTGTTGTTCGCTTCAATTTGCCTGGATCTGAATCACGTACCGGCGAACCTGCTGTCACTGGGTGCGCTTGATTTCGGCATGGTAGTGGACGGCGCAGTGGTGATGGTGGAGAACATCGTGCGGCATATGGGACGGCAGGATGCAAGAGACAAGCCGCCTCTTGAGATGATCCGGGAAGCGGCTCACGAAGTGCAGCGGCCTGTGTTCTACGCCATCGCCATCATCATCACCGCCTATTTGCCGATCTTCACGCTCCAGGCAGTCGAAGGCAGGCTCTTCCGGCCGATGGCGCTGACGGTGGCGTTTGCGCTGCTGGGCGCGCTGCTGTTTTCAATTTTGATTGCGCCGGTACTGGCGAGTTTTTTATTTCGCAAGAACGCGAAAGAATGGCACAACCCCGCGATGGAATTCCTCGTGCGGATTTACCGGCGCGCGTTGCGACGCGCCATTAAGCTGAGGATCCTGGTCTTTGTGCCGGTGCTGGCGTTGTTCGGGATCGCTATCGGACTGTTCATCGGCGGTGCGATCGGATCGGAGTTCCTGCCGCATTTGGATGAAGGGGCCATCTGGGCTCGGGGCACGCTCGCGCCCAGCACAGGACCGGCGGAAGGCGCGGATCTGATGCGGCGCGCGCGACGCGTGTTTGCCTCGTTTCCGGAAGTGAAAGATGTTGTGTCGCAATTGGGCAGACCCGATGACGGCACCGACGCGACTGGCTTTTTCAACACAGAATTCTTTGTCGACCTGAAACCGAAGGCGCAATGGCGCGGATTATTCAGCGAGAACAAAGACGAGCTAATCGCAGCCATGGATCGGGAGGTCGTGAAGTTTCCGGGAGTGCTTTGGAATTTCTCGCAGCCGATTTCCGACAACGTGGAAGAAGCCGTTAGCGGGGTCAAGGGAGAACTCGCGGTAAAGATATTTGGCTCCGATCTGCATTTGCTCGAAAGTAAGGGCGAGCAAATCGTAAAGGTGATGAGCCGGATACCTGGCATAGCGGATTTGGGCATTTTTCGGGTGCTCGGGCAACCGAATTTGAATTTCGAGGTCAATCGGGAAAAGGCGGCGCGCTACCAGATCAACGTGGCCGACGTGCAGGACGCGATCCAGACAGCGGTCGGCGGCAACAGCGTAAGCCAGGTACTGCAGGGTGAACAGGTCTATGACCTGGTGCCGCGCTACCTGCCCGATTACCGAAGCACGCCGGAGGCAATTCAAGATATACGGCTGCTCGCGCCCACTGGAGAGCGAGTTTCGCTCGCGCAGTTGTGCGATACGCATCAACAGGATGGGGCTTCGGAAATTTACCGCGAGGCGAACTCGCGTTATATCGCCATCAAATACAGCGTTCGCGGCCGCGACCTCGGCAGTACGGTACAAGAGGCCATCGACAAGGTGAAGCGACAGGTCGCGCTGCCGAAAGGCTACACCACGGAATGGGCCGGCGAATACGCAAGCGAGCAACGGGCTAACGCCCGGCTGTCGGTGATCGTGCCGGTCACGATTGCGGTGATTTTCATGCTGCTGTATTCGATGTTCGGCTCATTCAAATGGGCCGGGCTGGTGATGGTGACGGTGGTGCTGGCGCCGATCGGAGGCTTGCTAGCGCTTTACTTTACGGACACACATTTCAGCGTGTCGTCAGGGATCGGAATGCTGGCGCTGTTTGGGGTTTCCGTGCAAACCGGCGTGATCATGATCGAGTACATCAATCAGTTGCGGGCGCGCGGACACACGGTGGAAGATTCAGCGGTAGAAGGGGCGGTGCTGCGCTTGCGGCCGATCATGATGACGATGCTGGTGGCCACTTTAGGCTTGCTGCCGGCGGCTTTATCGACGGGCATTGGATCGGATTCGCAGCGGCCATTCGCGATCGTGATCGTGGGCGGATTGAGCGCCACACTCGTGATGAGCGTGTTCGTGCTGCCGATACTGTATGTATGGGTAGCGCGCGAGGACGACGTGCTGCCGGCAGCCGAACCCGGATTCGAAGAGTAGGCTTTACCGAATACGCGCGAAGAGTCTGCTGATAGTGTAACATTCATAGTACTCATTCGTGAAATACGGGCGGAAAACGTGAAGTTTCGCCCGCTGTGTCGCTCTACGTCGTGCGACGGACCGGAAAAAGTTCGTGCCTCTGCGTCTTGCGTTCCTCTTAACCTTTACTCTCGTTCCTACTGCCTTGAGCCTGCCCGCAAATAATGGTTCCTGCGATCTGGCGCTGATACATGGCAAAGTCTGGACGGAGAACCCTCACGCGCCCGAGGCGGAAGCGGTCGCCGTGCGAACCAATCGGATTGCGGCAGTCGGATCCACGCAGGAGATTGCAAAGTGCATCGGTCCGAGTACCGAAGTCATCGATTTGCAGGGGCGACGTGTAGTGCCGGGCTTTAACGACGCCCATGTTCATTTCTACACCGGCGGCAGCAGCTTGACGAGCGTCAAGCTGCTTGGTTTGCGCAGCCAAACCGAATTTCGAAATATGCTTGCTGCATTTGCAAAGACTCGCCCAACCGGCGAATGGATTCTGAACGGCAGCTGGGATCACGAAGCCTGGACGCCCGTGGCTCTCCCCACTCATAACTTGATCGATGATGTGACAACGAAGAATCCGGTTTTCGTCAATCGCTCCGATGGTCACATGATGCTGGCCAACACTCTGGCGATGAAGTTGGCGGGCGTTGATCGCAACACCCCGGATATCCCGGGTGGCGTCATCGTACGCGACTCGGCAGGTAACCCAACCGGTATTTTCAAGGACGCAGCCAACTCGTTGATCGAGCGCGTGATTCCTGCGCCCTCTGACGGGCAGATTATGGCCGCGCTGTCAGCCGCCCAAACATACGCGGCAGAAAATGGCGTCACCAGCGTGCAGGACATGGGCATTTTCGGCGCACAGGGGCTCCCAACAACACTTGCTGTGATCCGCGCCTATCAAACCCTGCTGCGGCGAAATGACTTACATGTCCGCGTATCGGCTCATCTTCCGCTGCCGCAATGGAAGCGGTTGGCTGATGTGGGGATCAAAGCTGACTTCGGCAACGACAAGCTCAATCTCGGCGCAGTGAAATCGTTTGCCGATGGTTCACTCGGGTCGACGACGGCGTGGTTCTTTGAGCCGTTTACTGATGCGCCGAATACGAGTGGAATTCCGAGCGCCGAACTGGTCCATCCCGATGTCATGTACCAGAACTTCGCCGACGCCGATGCGGCCGGCCTGCAGATTGCCGTTCACGCCATTGGCGATCGCGCCAATAATACAATCCTCAACTTTTTCGCAAAGCTCGAAGCGCAAAACGGCGCACGTGACCGGCGTCTCCGCATCGAGCATGCGCAGCACCTGCGGCCCTCGGACATTCCGCGTTTCCATCAACTGAACGTCATCGCTTCCATGCAGCCCTATCACTGCATCGATGATGGGCGTTGGGCTGAAAAGCGCATTGGAACCGAGCGCGCTAAAACAACCTACGCCTTTCGATCCTTGTTAGACGCCGGCGCCGTGCTGGCCTTTGGATCGGATTGGTGGGTGGCGCCCATGGAGCCTTTGCTCGGCATTTACGCAGCAGCAACACGTCGCACACTGGACGGCAAACATCCTGACGGCTGGGTGCCCGAGCAAAAGATCAGCGTTCGCGAAGCGGTCCACGCCTATACGATGGGTTCAGCCTACGCGTCTTTCGAAGAACAACTCAAGGGATCGATCGAGCCCGGAAAACTGGCAGACCTAGCCGTGTTGTCTGACGACATTCTGACAATCGATCCGAAATCTATTGAACATACGAAAGTAGAGATCACCATCTTCGATGGCAAAGTGATCTTCCGGCGAACGCCTGCTGTTCGTACCATGCGCTCCACGTCGTAGCGAGACTTGAAAGCTGAGAACGGGAAAGGGAGTTGTTCGTGAAACGATATCTACTCGTAGTTTTTTTGACGGCATTCGTGGTCGCCTCTGTGCAAGCCCAAACGGCAGGCAAGCTGATCGGCCAAGTCAATGATGCGTCGCAAGCGGCGGTTCCTGACGCGAAGGTAAAGGCCGAGAATATCGCTACCAGTCAGGTGCGCGAGAGCACGACAGACAGCCGGGGAACTTATTCAATCAACGATCTGCCGATCGGGCATTACAAGGTCACGGTAGAGCACACCGGCTTCAGCACCGCTGCGCAAAACGATCTTCAAATCACCGTGGCCCAAACCGCGACACTGAATTTTTCCTTGCAGACCGGCACGCTGAATCAGGTGGTCGAGGTTTCGTCGAAAGCGGAGGCGGTAGACGTCCAGCCCGGCGAGACGCTGACTAATTCTCAAGTGGAAAACCTGCCCATCAACGGGCGCGATTTTGCGCGCTTTGCCTTCCAGGCGCCGGGCGCCGTGGCGCGCAGCAGCTACATTGCCGACATGTCTTTCAACGGGCAGCACAGCGTACACAATCAATTCGCCATCGATGGCGTCGATGCCACGCGGGTCGATCAACCTTATATGTCAAACGGTTTCGAGCGCGGTGCGCGCCTGCTGACCGGCAGTCAGGAGACCATCGCCGAGTTTCGCGTGCAGACCTCCGACTACCAAGCCCAATATGGGCGCGCCGCCGGTTCGTTCGTCAACGTTGCTTCCAAGAGTGGGACCAACCAGATTCACGGCACGCTGTTCGATTACTTCCGCAACAATTTTCTCGACTCGCGCAATTTCTTCAACGCCAAACCCGACCCGCAAGCTCAGTTCCGCTACCACGATTTCGGGGCCAATCTCGGCGGTCCCATCATCAAGGACAAAACGTTTTTCTTTGTGAACTACGAGGGCTCGCGCCAGGGCATCGGCGTTACCGGCAGCGGTACAACGCTTAGCAGTTCGGCCCGTTCACAAGCGCTGCAGCGCTCCCCGTCGCTTGCGCCGCTCGTCGACCAGTATCCCATTGGCACGAGTAGCACGAGTAATCCCCTGATTGACAACTATACGACCGTACGCAGCCTGGCCGTCGAAGAGAACACCGGCAGCGTAAAAATCGACCATAATTTCAACGACAAAAACTCGCTGTTCTTCCGCTTCAACATGAACGAGGGTGACGTCAACGGACCTCTCTTCGGCGTCGACTCGAGCGCGCTGGGAGTGAATGACCATCAGAACGTGCCCAGCCGGACAACGAACATCGCTTTGCACGATGAACATATCTTTTCGCCACGTTTTATCAACGAAGCGCTCATCGGTATGCAGCGGTTTGCCAGTTCAATCGGCGCGGACGAACCTACGCCCGAAGTTTTTCTGAATGAAATTACGATCACGCCCGGCACGCGTGGAATCTACAAAGAAATCAATTCGCTTTATCAGGCCAGCGACAGCATGACGTACACCGTGGGCTCGCATAGCGTGAAATGGGGTGCTATCGGCTACCGGATCCAGATCGATAACTACTCGACCGATACCTCCTCTCTCACTTATCAAACCGTGAACGACTTCATCAATAACACCGCCTCCAACGGAAATCTGACAGTCGGAGATCCAGGCAGCGCAACGTGGGCGTATCAAGTGGGATTGTTTGTGCAGGACACCTGGCAGGTCCGGCCGGGTCTGACGATCGACTATGGTCTGCGTTGGGATTATGAAACGCCGCCTTACGATCCGGGTAATCACGCGCAATCATTCGACACGCGCACCAATGCGCTCGCTCCTCCCGGCGGCGCCTACTTCCACTCCAACAAGAAAGATTTCTCGCCTCGCTTTGCACTCGCCTGGCAGGCCACGCCGCGCCTCGTGGTGCGCACCGGCTACGGCATTTACTTCCAGTCCTATCCAGTCGGATTCGGAGCATATAGTGTCCCTACTAATAACCTTCCGGGAAACACCTCCTTCACTCAGGCCCAAATCCCCAACCTGAGTTATCCGCTGACTCAGTTCGTGTCACAAGGTACTGCGCCGATTCCTTCTGTGTCGGGTTTCAACTGGAATAAGCCAGACATCTATGCCCAGCAGTGGAACTTCACCACCGCCTATCAGCTTTCCGGCAACTCGACCCTTGAAGTGGCCTACGTCGGGAACCATGGCCTGAATCTGCGCCGCGACCTCAACATCAATTACTTCAATCCGGCGCTGAATAGCCGGCCGAATCCAAATTTTTCCGACATCTCTCTGGAAACCGCCTCTGGGCAGAATATCTACCACAGCCTGCAGACCAGCTTTAACAAGCGAATCAGCTCCGGCCTTCAATTCAACGCGAATTACACCTGGTCGCACGCTATCGATGATGTTGACGATCAAGGCCTGTTCGATGGCGCACCGCAAGACATCAACAATTACCGGGCCGAACGCGGCAACAGCTCCGGCGACTCACGCCACAGCGGATCTTTGAACCTGCTCTACGAACTCCCGTTCGGTCAGGGAAAGATGTTCCTGGGCGGCGCCCATGGATTCGTTGATCGCATGATCGGAGGCTGGCAGATCGCCGCGCTCGGGCAGTTCCGTTCCGGCATCGCTGAAACGGTGTACATCCCGTTGAGCGAGACCGGCAACTTCAACTCTACGAATCAGCGTCCCAACGTTGCTCCCGGTGTGAATATCTACCCGGCCAATCAATCCATTACGAACTGGATCAACCCGAACGCTTTCTCCGTTCCAGCCGTTGGCACATTCGGCAACGCGGGCCGCGGAATCATCTACGGTCCGGCGCTGAATAACGTCGATCTGTCCCTGATCAAGAACACGGCCCTTACAGAACGTCTGAAGCTGCAGATCCGCGGAGAGTTTTTCAACTTTCTCAATCATCCGAACTTCGGGCAACCGAATACCACGTTGGGGAACTCCGGCTTCGGCCAGATCTTCAACACCATTGGACGAACGATCGGCTTTGGAACATCCCGTCAAATTCAATTGTCCGCGCGGATTAACTTCTAGAAATGCGCAGACGATGGAAACTGTTGCCGGCGCTCTGTTGTGTATTGGGGGCGTCAGCAGCCGATCTGAAAACTGTCCAACCGGCGGATATTGCAAACATTCGCAAAGTGACGGATCCCCAAATTTCGCCTGACGGTCGAGCCATCGCCTACGTGCTTGAAACCCCTGTCAAAGCGGGTGATCAGCGAAACGCGCACGTCTGGCTCGTCGGGAAAGACGGTGCGGAGCCGGCGCATCCTTTTCTACTCAGCGCGCAATCGGATACGTCGCCGCGCTGGTCGCCTGATGGAAAAGTGATTGCCTTTCTGTCTGACCGCGCGAATCCTCTGGCTCATCTGGAGGCGAGCAGCTTTACCTTCAGGCTGCTAGCAGAAGGGCGGCCCGATCTCGGTGCTTGGGCATACAAAGAAGACCCGCACAAAGAAGAGTCTCACCAACACGACCAACAAATCTGGGCGATTCGCTTTGCGGGCGGCGAGGCTTATCCGCTCACCGATATCCCGGGTGGCGTGAAATCGTTCAAGTGGTCGCGCGACGGTAAGTCGATCGGCTTCGTGCGCACCGACGCCGAGACGAAGTCCGAGAAGGATCGCAAAGCCGCGAAGTACGACCAGGTATTGATAGATCGGGACTACAAGTTCGACCGGCTTTGGATCTACGACCTGGCCAAATGCACAGCGCGCCTCGTCACGAAAGACGATGAGAACATCGATGACTTCGACTGGTCGCCCGATGGCAAGCGAATTCTCGCGCGCATTTCGCCTACCCCGCGGCTCAACGACTACTGGTACGTTTCGAAAGTCGCTATTCTCGATTCAGACTCCGGGAACATCACGCAAACGGTAACCGGGAGCGCGTCTCCCGAACACGTGCACTGGCTTCGTAACGGCGACAAAATCAGTTATGGCATAAAGACTGCAAAGGAAATTGCCGAGACGCCCGTGCTCGAAGACTTGTCCACCGGCAAGAAGGTTGAATACGGCGCACACTTCAAGGCGACCATTCATTCTTCGGAATGGGATCCGGATGGCGCCAGCCTCACCATACAAGGCGTGGAAGGCACGCGCACTTTTTTCGCGAAAGCGAATGCAGCGACTGGCGAGATCAAGAAGCTGATCGAAACACCGGCCGAAGGCTACGGCTTTACCATGAGCGATGACGGCGCAACTATCGCCTACCTGGGCCAGACGCCGGCGCGCCCGGATGATGTCTGGATTTATTCCGCGAAAGATGGAGCGAAAGCACTCACCAATGCGAATCCACAAGCCGCGGGATGGAAGCTAGGCCGTGTGCAGGAGGTCTCATGGACAAGTTCGAAAGATCACCGCAAAATTTACGGCGTTCTCGTGCTTCCACCCGGCTACACGCCGGGAACGCCTCACAAAACGATCGTCCACGCGCATGGCGGCCCGTTCGAAGCATGGCAATCCGGCTGGCTTGGCACCTGGTACGAGTGGGCTGTACTGCTGGCGTCGCATGATTACGTGGTGCTCGCGCCGAATCCCCGCGGCTCGCAAGGACAGGGAAACGAATTTCAGGAAGCGAACTATAAGGACTGGGGCGGTGGCGATTATCAAGACGTGATGGACGGCGTCGACATGCTGGTGAAGCAGAAGATTGCCGATCCGGAAAAGCTCGGCATTGGCGGCTGGAGCTACGGCGGCTTTATGACTTCATGGACCATCACGCACACCAACCGCTTCAAAGCCGCGGTTGTCGGCGCGGCCGTGACGGACCTGTACGGCATGAGCACCACTACCGATATTTCGCCCAACTTCCTCACCGAATTTTTCGGCAGCTTCGTGGCTGACAAGAAGCTCTACGACGATCGCTCTCCGATGCGCTTTATCGAAAATTGCCACACGCCGGCCCTGGTGCTGCACGGCGCTTCGGACGTCCGCGTGCCCGTATTTCAAGGCGAAGAGTTCTATCATGCTCTGCGTCTGTTCAACCGTGAGGCCGACATGGTGACTTATCCGCGCGAACCGCATGTCTTCGCCGAGCGCGAGCACCAGATCGACAGCCTGCAACGCATCATCGACTGGTTTGACACTCACCTTAAATAAATGAAAAGCAAATGGGAAGCGAAAGCCTGTGTGCTTTCTTTGGCCGCAGTTTGTCTGACGGGTCAGACTGCCCCGCCGGCGAAACCGCCCGCTGAACTCTCTCTGAAAACCACCCGCACCATCGACTTCACAGTGGATGAAGGCACCTGGATGTCGCTCGACGTTTCGCCCGACGGCCGCACCGTTATCTTCGATCTACTCGGCCACATGTACACGATGCCGATCGCAGGCGGCACAGCGCGCGCCATCACCACCGGCCTCAGCTTCAACGCGCAGCCGCGCTATTCACCGGATGGCAAGTGGATCGCCTTCGTGAGCGATCGGAGCGGCGCCAACAATCTGTGGATAGCGCGGCCGGACGGGTCTGAAGCACGCGCGATCACGTCCGATCAACACACTTTGTTCACCACGCCGGAATGGACTCGCGACGGCGATTACATCATCGTCTCGCAAAAACGCCCGGATCTCTATAAATCGTCCTTCGAGTTGTGGCAGTACGACATCAACGGCGGCTCGGGCGTGCAAATCACCAAGAGCAATGCCAACGACGCGACGCCGCCCGATCAATGGCACAATGCCCTGGGAGCGAGCCTCTCGCCGGATGGCCGCACTCTCTTTTACGCCCGTAAATTTGGGTATTTTGCCGAAGACGTTAAATTTCCACTCTGGCAACTCGCGCGGCGTGACCTGCAAACCGGCAACGACGACATTATTACGGACGCACAGGGCAGCGCGTTTCGGCCGCGTGTCTCGCCCGACGGCAAGCACCTGATTTATGCCACACGCTATGGCGCGGGGACCGCGTTGCGAGTGCGCGATCTCACCACAGGCGACGATCGCTGGTTGAAGTACCCCGTGCAGCACGATGCTCAGGAGACCTATTTCGCAAATCTCGATTTATTGCCCGGCTACGCGTTTCTGCCCGGCCGCGAAGAAATTCTTCTGGCTTATGGCGGGAAGATTCGCCGACTGAATATCCAAAATGGCTCGGAGCGCGTGGTTCCGTTTTCGGCCGCCATTCATCGTGACCTCGGGCCTAAACTCGATTTCCCAAAACGCGTGGAGCAAGGTCCTGTGAAAGCGCGCGTTATTGCCGGCGCAAATGCCTCGCCCGATGGAAAAGCGGTGGCGTTTTCCGCACTGTCGCGGCTTTATCTCAGCGATCGCAACGGCGGTTCCCCTCGTCGCCTCGTGTCCGGTGCCGGAGCTGAGTATCAACCGGCCTGGTCGCCCGACGGCCAGTGGTTGGCGTATGTCACGTGGGTCAATGAAGAAGGCGCTATCTGGAAAGTGCGCGCCGATGATTCGACTGCTCCGCAGCGTGTGACGTCCGATTCGGCGTACTACACCAACCTGGCTTGGTCGCCGGATTCTACACGCATCGTCGCCTTACGAGCTTCCAATCATCAGGCCATGACACAGCCCGACGAGTTTGGCCACGGTATTAACGTGCAGGACTTGGTTTGGATACCTGCTTCCGGCGGTGCCGTCACCACCATTGCAGCAGCTAAAGGATGGGGCGGCCCACATTTCGCCACCGATCCCGCCCGCATTTTTGTCACCGTGACGAAATCGCACGGACCTCTCGCAGCCGAGTACGAACTGCTCTCTTTGCGCTGGAATGGAACAGACCGGCGAACGCACTTCGTACTGAAAGGAAAAGAACTATGGGGTGCCGAGTTCTCACCCATCATGCAGTTATGGATGCATCCAGATCAGCAGCGCGCTTTGGCGGTCTATCGCGGACAGCTGTACCTGGTCGACGTTCCACGCACCGGTGCCGAGCCTCCCACCTTGAATATCGATACGCCCCGTGCATCTGCGGCGCGCCTGACGAATATCGGAGCGGACGAAGCGCACTGGTCACTCGACGGCTCAACCGTAAACTGGTCGCTCGGCCCGAGCTTTCTTTCGCTCCCGCTATCGACCATCGAGACTAGGATTCGCGACGCAAACAGCAAGATCGGCGGCGATAAGCCGAACAGCACGGCTTGGGCTAAAACACTGCATCCGACCGAGACCCGAATGGACATCGAACTCCCTCGCTATCGGCCCTCCGGTGCTGTTGTCCTGCGCGGTGCGCGCGTCATCACAATGAAGGGCGAAGAGGTCCTGCCATCCGCCGACATCGTCGTTGTCGACAACCGGATTTCTGCAGTCGCTCCACGCGGCTCTACGCGCCTTCCGCTTGACGCAAGAATCATCGACGTCTCTGGCGACACGATTGTACCCGGATTCATCGATACGCACGCTCACTGGTTCCAGATTCGCCGCGGTGTCCTCGATCTGCAGAACTGGGATTTTCTCGCGTCACTCGCCTACGGCATCACCACCGGACGCGACCCCCAAACCGGAACCAACGACATCTTCCCTTACGCGGATCTCGCCGATGCCGGAACAATTCTCGGTCCGCGCGCCTATACGACTGGCCCGGGCATTTTCTACGTCAATGATTTTCAATCGGTCGACGAAGCCGCCGATGTGCTCACGCGCTATAAGAACTACTATGCAACGGACATGGTCAAGTCCTATCTGGTCGGCAATCGCCGCCAGCGCGAGTTCGTCGTGGAAGCAGCCAACCGTTTGCGCATTATGCCGACCACCGAGGGCGCGGCGGACCTCGCCTTAGATCTCACTCATGCGATAGACGGCTTTAGCGGTAACGAACATCAGCTGCCGGTTTTCCCGCTGTATAAAGATGTCACTCACTTCTGGGCCAAATCGGGCATCTACTACACGCCAACCTACGTCATCGACGGCTATGACGGCCCCGGCACAGAAAATCTCTTCTTCCAAACCACGCATGTGCAGACCGATCCCAAAGTAAAGCGCTTCATGCCCCAAAACATCATCGACAGCAAAGGCACGCGGATGACTTGGTATCGTCCCGATGAGTACGTCTACCCGCAAAGCGCTTCCAGTGCAGGGCAGATGATCCAGGATGGCGCCAAAGTTTGCGTCGGCGGTCATGGCGAGTTCCAGGGATTGAGTTTCCATTGGGAACTGTGGTCCCTCGGCACTGGTACAACTAAATGGCAAGCGCTGCGGGCCGCGACCCTCACGGGTGCGGACGCTCTAGGCTTGTCGCAAGACCTGGGCAGTCTGGAACCCGGCAAATTAGCCGACCTGGTAGTACTCAACAAAAATCCGCTGGATGATCTCCGAAACACCACTTCGATTCGCTACGTGATGAAAAATGGCGAGCTTTTCGATGGCAATACACTCGATGAGGTATGGCCCGAGAAGAAGTCGCTTCCGCCCATGTGGTGGTGGCAGGATCACCCCTGACGGACGATCCCGTTACTCGCTCCGCAGCGCCGTCATCGGATCAATCGCCGAAGCTCGCCGCGCCGGAACCCAACCCGCCACGCCTGCTGTAGTCAGCAGGATCAGCACCGTCAACCCGATCGTTAACGGGTCCACCGCACTTAATCCAAACAGCCTGTTCGAGACCAGGCGGCCTGCCGCCAGCGCTGCCGGACATCCGATTACAATCCCGATCGCCACCATCGCGAACGTTTCCCGCAGCACCATCCACGCCACGCCCGCGCCCGAAGCGCCCAACGCCATCCGTACCCCGATCTCGCTCGTCCGCCGGCTCGTCGCATACGACATCACGCCATACAATCCCACCATTGCCATCAGCAGAGCCACCCCGCCAAACACAACGGCGAGTTCCGCCACCAGGCGCTCACTCGTCAATTGCCGGTCTATCTGTTCGTTAACCGTGCGCACGCTCAACACCGGCAAATTTGGATCGATGGCCCGGATCGCATGGCGCACTGCGGTTATCGCCCCACTCGGAGCGGCCGCCGTACGCAGCACCACGGTCAAGCTCCCCACACCACCAATGGGATGGAAGATGTTTGCGCAAAATCGCGGCTCCGGTTTTTCGTTGAGTTCGTGCTCCTTCGCATCCGCCGCAACGCCGACAATCTCGTACGTTCCCCGCGTGGTCGGATACTCATCAGTCACATGTTTACCAATCGGATCCACATCCGGAAAAAACGTGCGCGCAAACTCCGCGTTGATTACGCATACCGGCGCGCCATGCGCCGCATCGGCTTCCGTCAAATCCCGGCCGCGCAGCAGGGGAATGCCGAGCGTTGCAAAATAGTTCGGACCGGCCAGCGTCCAGTTCGACCCTAACCGACCCAAACTCTTGGGCGTCGCCACGTCGAGCGAGATCTGATCCCCGGAATCGCTGTCTGAAAAAAGGCTGGTTTTTGAGAGCGTCACACTCCGCACGCCCGGGATCGCGTTTAACTTCTCACCAAGTTGTCTGTATAGGGCTGTCGCCTTTGCCCCGCGATACCCATACCCGGCCGTTACCGGATCGATATGTGCCATCAACAGACGATCTCGCTGCAATCCCGGCTTCTCCTTCATCATGTTCCGCAAGCTCTGCACGAACAACGCCGCGCCCATCAGCAGCAGCAGCGACATCGCGACTTGCGCGATCACCAGAATTCGTCCGCTGCGCATTCCGCCGCGCGCGCCTATCGCGCCGCGCACATTAGCCGACAGCGTTTGATTGGCATCGACTCGTGTCGCTCGTAACGCCGGCGCGAGCCCGAACACCACACCTGTGAGCAACGAGATCGCCGCCGTAAACGCTAATACGCGCCCATCGAATCCGGCGTCGAGCGCCAGGTCATGCACGCCTCCCGCCACCATCGCCAACAGCAAACGTGTGCCCGTTATCGCGAGCAGCGTTCCCAGCACTCCGCCCGCCGCCGCGATCAAGAGGCTCTCTGTTAGTAGCTGCCGGACTAATCGCGCCCGCCCCACGCCCAATGCCAGCCGGATGCTGATTTCACGCTGCCGGGCCGCCGCCCGCGCCAACATCAGGTTTGCCAGGTTCGCGCATGCAATCAGCAGCACCAATCCCACCATTCCCATCAACAGCAGCAACGGATCCGTATATTGGCCCCGCAGCCCCGATGCGCCCTTGCCGCCCGCGCGCAGTTCGATTTTCTGATTTAATATCTGCTGTCGCGCTTTCGCGGTGGGCAAAGCCGCCGCCCACCCCCGCAATGTCTGCTGCAGTCTTACATTGATTTCCGCCTCGGCTCTCTGGCGCCTTATCCCGGGCGCCAGTCGCCCCATCACCCCCAACCACAGCATGTCCACCGGTTCCAGATAGTCCCGCCCTACAATCACCTGCTTTTGCATCGTGAGCGGAAACCACACGTCCGTGTCCTCGCCCACCAGCACGCCCCGGAATCCCGCCGGCACAACCCCGATGATCTGAAACATCGTCTGCCCCACGCGTATCGTGCGCCCAACCGCCGCCGCATTGCCGGCGAACTCCCTTTGCCAGAAGCCGTATGAAATCACTCCCACCGGATTCGCTCCCGGCGTCCGGTCCTCTTGTGGCGTGAAGACTCGCCCCAGCAAAGGCTTCAGTCCCAGTACTCCAAAAAATCCGCCCGACACTAGTTGCGAATGTGCTTTCGCTACGTGCCCGCCCGTAAACAAATCCAAATCGCTCAGTTCGCTTTGCGCGGCAAACATCCCCGAAAAACCTGTCTTCTGTTTGCGCAATTCTTCAAACTCGCGAAACGAAAAGAGGCGCCGCACACCGCTCTCCTGCGTGTCTGCTTCAATCCCGGTCACATCCGGATCTGTGAGCGAAACCAGTTGCTCCGGGTGCGGCACCGGCAGCAGCCGCAGCATCACGGCATTGATCAGAGTAAATATCGCGGTGTTCGCCCCGATGCCCAACGCCAGCGTAAGCACAGCCACCACCAGAAAACTCGGACTCTTGCGCAAAGTGCGCCATGCATAGCGTGTATCGCGCAGCACTTCTTCCATCATTGCTCCCAGGCGCGCTTCCCTTACTATCTGCTTCACCTGCTCGACGCCTTCGTAAGAGCGTGCTTCGCCCCGTTCCGCCCGCATCTCGAAATAGTCCCGCACTTCGCGATCGAGTTCTTCTTCCACCTCGCCGCGTCGCAACCATCGCTGCCTTAGCCTTCCAAGCTGGCTGCGCCAAGACACCCTACTGTTCCTCAGCCAGCACTCGCCCCATCGCGGTAATGACCTTGTCCCAATTCCGCTTCTCTTCCACGAGTTGCCCGCGCCCCGCTTTGGTCAACACGTAAATCTTGGCTCGCCGCCCGCTGTCCAGTTCGTCCCACCGGCCCTCGATCCAGCCTTTCGCCGCCAGCCTGTGGAGTGCCGGAAAAAGCGATCCTGGCGCCACTACAAACACGCCACGCGTCACTTGTTCAATCCGGTCTGCGATACCGACGCCGTGCAGCGCTCCCGCTTCCAGCGTTCGGAGAATCAGCAAATCGAGCGTTCCCTGCAATAACTCCGTCGTTTTACTCATGCAGCAATATAGGCAGTCGATATTGAATATCTATATTAGAACGGATTGTGTGACTTGTCAAGGGCCGGTACCGGCCCAATCCCCTCAATGCGCGCGCGTTTGTTCCGGTTGGGCGTAGTACCCATACCGGGTCCGCGCCTTCATGCCGGGTTTGTCGATCTTGACCTCCAGCGCATGATACTCATCCGGACCGTCCCCGGGAAGACCATCGAACGACAGCACGTAAAAGGCCGCGGCATCCGCCACACATTTCTCAATCTCGCCGGCTGCATCGTTGCTGCCATTCAGCACCAGGCCTCCGCTTTGATCGGCCAGAACCTGCAGTGCCAGATTGCCGATCTGCACCTTGTTTGCCGCCGTCACTCCTTTTAAGAACTGCTCATAATAAGTAGTTCGAATTCCGACCGCATCCGCCGTTCCCAAAGGATCTACGCTGTAAAGAGTGATACGCGCCCGCCGCAGCGCGTCTGAAAGCGATACCACAGTGTGAAAGATGCCTTGCTCGTCCTTCGAACTCAAGTGAACATTCGGGCCGGAAAGATAAGCCCAGCCCGGACTGATCCACACCATCAGTTTTCGTCCCGGACGGCCCGCTTCATGGTCAGCCAGTTGCTGAAGCGAGCGGAGCGACGACTGCAACCGGTCATTCGCACCGTAAAATCCCTGCGCCCTGCCACTAATGCGCAGCGCATTCCTGTTCGAATTGAGATCCGCAATTAGCGCCTTTCCATCACGTGTCGCTGTATTACCGATCTTCGTTCCTGTATCGGATAGCAACACCAGCGACACCGGCCAAGCCAGTTCCCCGCCGTTGTGCCCTAAAAACTTTTCTACCTGGTATCGCGCTCGCGCCACGTTCTGAAACGAAGTGTTCACCTCGTCCATTACCAAAATCACTTCTACGGGCGGATCGGGCATATTCGTTACGCCCTCTACCGCGCGAAAAGAGAGAATCTTCTGCGGTTGTTTATTGTCTAACAGCGTAAATTCGCTCTGTTGCAGGCCTGAGACTGGCTTCGATGACCTATCATTCACCACTACGTCGAGCGTGATGTTGCGTCCATTCTGCTGCGCCGCCAAAGGCAAAGAAAAAAAGCAAGTTAAATAGATCCAGCATTGCCAACTTGTACTCATTGCATTCACCTCGCTTCTATTTGGACTAACGTATCAGCTTCGTCTTACACCTCGTTATAAGATCGTCTGCATAAGCGCACGAAGAACGTCATGCATCCCAGAAGTCGCTTTCGCTTCGCCATTCTGGCGGTGGTACTTGCCTGCTCTGCCGCGGCCCAAACCCAAACCGATCCACTCGCCCAACTGAACGCCGCACAGCGAACCCAATATGATTCCGCGCTACAGTTGTTCAAAACTGAGCATTATTCCGAAGCTCTCGCCGCTTTTCGCCAAATTCTCCCGCAACTCTTGCCGGGCACTCCTGCCCAGATTCAGATCGCCAAATTCGCCGCCGAATCCGCCATCAACGCCGGCGACCGCGACTCCGCCCTCCCACTCCTCAAACCCATCGAAGCCGCCGACGTTAATGACTGGCAAGCCTCCAGCATGCTCGCCCGCGTCTATGCCGAGACCGGGCAAAGGCAGCTGCGCGACGCCGAACTAGCTCACCTCGTCGACCTCCACACCCGCGCCGCGTCTCCGCAAATCGCCCGCATGACGCAGATCGTCCTCGAACGAATTCCCATCGACGCAAACCGCCTCATCCGAGTCTGGTACTCGCTCGAACCCTGGGGCCCATACAAAATTTACCTCTTCGCGCGCGTCTACGAACCTTCAGGCCGGCAGGTCCTCCGACTCACCCTCGAAAGCAGCGACTTCGATCAGGCCTTGTTCGCCCAGCAGCATCCCGATCTCGCCGCCAAAGGAACCCGCTGCTTCTCGCTCGATGGCTATGGACCCGATCAGAAGCTACCCAACGGGCCAACCACGCAAACCCACTTCACCTTCGGTCTCTTCGATGGCCAGCCCTCCTACGACATCGGTCGAGAGCAACTCATCAACATCGCCAACGGCAAAACGAAACCCAAAACTCAGCGGGACGTCCCAGTACCCGGTAATTAGCTCCGGCATCCTTGCACTGTTACCCTTTCCGCTTGAGTAACTAAGCGTTATAGTAGTAGGCCAAGGTGACACCGGTGAGGCGACTTACTATTTGCGCTGTTACACTCGTTTGGCTTCTTCCAGCATTCGTACAAGACACGCCGTCCGCTCTTATAGTCTCTGCCGGGAACAGTTGGTCACTGAACGGCAAGAATATAACCCGGGGAAAAACCCTCCCCCCAGGCTCGAAGCTTCAGGAGAGTCCAACCCAAACAGAACTGGTTCTCGGATGTGACACGGCTGGCTGGCTGTCGTACACATGTAAAAATCGCCCTTGCGTCATTACCGCCTGCCAGCTAAAAATCCCTGAAGGAACTGTTCAGCGCGTTGATCCTCAACCAACCGACGGTCCTGCTTCACCAGCCTCCCAAGAGAACTGGTTTTCATCGCTTTTTAAACGGGAACCTGCCACTCTCGCAGTTTTGGGGGTTCGCGAAGGCGGTCACGTTTCCGATGCTATAGTGCGACAAGCCGGTGCTGAAGTTCATCTTGCGCCTGCCCTCATGCGGGTGCTGGAAGGTAAATACTGCTTCCGCTTCACGCCGCTCCCACCCGGCAACCCGTCACTTACTCGAACAGCGACGATCGATTGGGATCGCAGCACGGATGCCGAGGGAGTTGTTTCGCTTCCCGGTCTGCCGGCCGGACTATATACTCTCGACAAATCCGATTCGGAAGCCGGCGGCAGTTGCACCTTTCAGCCGGACCCCACGCCGCCCTGGATCTTGGTTACTCCGGATCCCGCGTTTACAGCCGTGACAACCCAGTGGAAGGATTACCTGACACAGATGCGTGAAATAGAACGTCAGGGCGCCAGTCCAACCGTTCTCTTGACAGTTCGTCACGCCACTTTAGCCCACCTGGCAGATTCACTTAGCGGAAGCAAGTAACGATGAGCGATCCTAAAAAGGCTATTCACACTAAATTGTTTTGGAGCAGATGTCGTGGTTTTGCCGTCAGTATCTTCGTTTTGTTATTACTGCAGTGGCTCGACTTTACGGGATGGCTTCCCCTGGTAAATGGCCGCATCGTGGATAATATCTTGCGCCTTCGCTCGTCAAACGCGGAAAGCGCCGCTTCCCGAAACATCTATACCATCGGCATTGATGACCAAGCATACCGGAACTTTTTTCAATCTAACTCCCCCATGAATTATGAACTCGTCCTCGCCTTAGTCAAAACCGTAGCGGATGCCAATCCAAAAGTTATCGGGGTTGATATTCGAACCGAGGGGCCTGGATACGCAAAAAGCAGCAGTCCCCTGAATAATCTGCCGTCCTCCATCGTCTGGATATCGGCTTTTAAAGTAGTGGAGCCGCTATCTTCCGTTGCGACCTTCCCGGCTTGGTTGTTCGGCGCGTCGGACCGGACTATCGTTTCACCCTTACCCGTTCTCGGAAGGTCGCCTTTTTCGCTCCCTGACCAGAGGCAGACGCATTGGGGAATTCCTCTTTACCCGCGAGACGAAGATGATTCCGTACGTCGCTTCCCTCGTACTGTCAATGTTCTGAGGGATCATATGGCGAACGGCAGTAACACCAGCGATATCACTACCGAACCAAGTTGGGCTGCCCGCGTAGCCGGGCTCTATTGCGAACCTCGTTGCCAAAAAGAGTCTGCCGATGAAGTCTATCTTTCCTATGCGGGGTACCGGTCCGCATGAGCTTAACGTTTCCGACTTGTTTTCTTACCCTCCATCTAATAAGAAGAAGCCATTTCAGGGTAATAAAGCCTGGAACGAGCTTGAAAGAAAACTCCTTGGAAAACTCGTTCTTATTGGTGGGACTTTCAGCGATTCAGGCGATTTCTATCGCACACCCAAAAAGCGGCTTTCTGGACTAGTAGTCAATGCTTATGCCGTCAAAGCCGAGCTTGACGGCAATGGTCTTGTATCTATAAACCAACCCATGGCCTGGATGCTGGATCTTCTACTAGGGCTGGTAATCGTTGCCGTTTGCGATGAAGAAGTCATGAAACGCCTGGACGGTTATAAATTCGTGCCGGTTTCCGGTTGGAGGAGAAAGAAGATAGTATTCAGCACCGCCATCGTGTTAGCCGTCTGCATCATCTCTTTCTTCCCGGCCCACGGCCGATACCTGCTTGGCTTCGCCGGAGAAGGGCTAGGAGTACTGATTGATCGCATGCGTGATCTTTGGGAATTCAGCAAAAGCGAAATCGTCCCTGAGAAACCCAAATCCCGAGCGCACGCCGGCTAACCGGCCGTCTTCGCCCCGCTATAACTTCCGGTGCACTGGTCGCTTACGCCTGCTGGAGGCACACCGAGTACAATCTCTGTCGCGTTCTCGCTGCGAAACATAATCGGCTCCTGCGGTTTACTGACTTCCTTCTGTACTCGTGCGCTGACCTCTTTTTGCACCTCGGAAAACAAGTCCGCCATCCTGATACAGCCCTGCCGCTCGCGCAGATGATCGATCAAGCTCGCTGTAAAGTAACCGTGCTCAGAGTTTTCATATGATCGCTGATTCGCCTGACACGAGCTGAGGACAAATCTCCCGGCGCCCTCCCGCAGCCGGTTTACATCATCACCCGATAGCGTTTCCGCACTTACTCCCGCGCCGCTGTGACAGGTGTCGAAGATCAGCACGGTGCGTTGCGCCAGACAGCGCGAACTGACAATGCTCGATACTTCGACCATCGGCAAAGCTGTTCCGAAGATCTGATCCCGCGAAGAAATATCCGTGTCGTAGGTGTAGATGTAGCTCACCTGCTTGATGTCGTCGGACCGGGAAGAACCGTGCGTCGACAAATAGATCAATACGATGTCATCCGACTTCGCCTTGGTTGCAATGGTATTTAGCCGCGCCTTGATAGCGGACGTAGTCGCGTGTTCATCGGTCAGTTCGAACACCTGCTTGGGAGGAAACCGCCCCACGTTCGGATCTCGCAGCAGCGTCGCGAATGCGGAAGCGTCGTTTGCCGGGCACTTCAGTGATTCGGCGCCAATGTCCGGTTGAAAGCGGCTAATACCAACAATCAGCGCCCACTTCTGTCCCACCGTAGTCAAGTTGTCGTAAATCTTCGGAACGGCCAGCACGAAGGGATCTCGCTGGTCTTGCAACGCATCGGAATGGTACCGCTGGGCCTTTTCAAGTGCGCTTTCCTGCACCGCCTTCTCGCGATTCAGCTTCTTAAGACACAGATACCGGTAGTAATGCGCATCGCCGAAACTCGGATACTCGTCCAAGGCGCGGCCAAAGAATCCATTGGCGCGCGTGACCTGCTGCGCATTGGCTTGCGCCGAAAGAAGTTCCAGACCCTGGCATAACAGATCTTTGGCCGCTCCGATCTCGGCGCCCCCGGATTGCCCATACATTCGCGAGGTCAAAGCCGCCATGGCCAGTGATCCGAAACCGCGCCGCGTCACTGTGTCCTCGCCACCGCTCGGCCCGTCGCGGCCGGCTTTAGCAGCGGCGCACCGGCCTTCTTTCTCAGCGCATTCTGCAGAGTGACTGGTAATTTCGCTTTCGCGATCGCGATTACCGTGTCTTTGTCATGCGGGTTAAAATCAACCGTCGAGCCCTGAATTACATCCACAATTTGCTCTTCGGGAACTTTGTCGTTATACATCTCTATAACATCGTTCACCGTTAACATTTTGCCCGGTGCATGCTCAGCGGTTTCGGTCGATGCTGCCTTGGCCGTATGCGGTTCCGCCGAATTGGCGACCGGTTCGGCATGCGGCGCAGGGCTACCCGCGCTCGTTTTAGTGAGGCCGTGATCCTGCTTCTCAAGCGCCTTATAACGTGCCAGCGCGTCTCGCGTTCGCGCCACTGTCTCCACAAAATACTTTTCCTTGGCGTTCATCTCGACTGCTTTGTCGTAATATTCGGCAGCCTTGAATATATTTTCTTTCTGCTCGGTCGGGTTAGTCGAGCTGTAAGAAATCGCCTCATACGCCAATCCAAGATCATACTGTCGATATGCCTCCTGTTCGGGCTTCGCGAAAGGCGGCGTTTTCTCCAGTTCGTCCAGCGCCCGTGACCACAGCGCCCGCCCCAAAAACTCCGCCGATCGATCCAGATGTGCCTCTCCGGTCGCCACCTCTACTTCGACCGCCCGGGTAGTATTTCCCAGTTTCGATGCTATCTGCTCCACCACGTCGTGAATCAAAGCTTGCTTTACGTCCTCGGGCGAACTCGGCGGCTTATCCGCATTGTTGGTCCGCCGGCCCGGTATCCCGGGAATGTTCCATCTGCTGTTACTCGTTGTCGCGTTTACTGGGAAACTCTTGTTGTAGGAACTGGCCACGTTGCTCGCGTCATACACCCGTCCCGTCGCATCCAGCACCTGATACGCGGCATTCCAGTGTCTTTTTGCGAAGAAGTCCAAATCCCGGACTAGCCGAAACGACAGTCGCCGTAGAAAACACGCCTAGCATCAGGCACAAACTCGAGATCTGCCGCACCCGCCTGTTTGCCATGCTTCACCTCCGCTAGCTGTTGAGAGAGTCGATGAATTATATCGTCTTTCATTGAGTTGCGCCATGCCTCAATCCGTACTTATAAGCCCCGATCTTACTAATTGATGAGTACTGCCGCGTTAGGCGACCTTTTTGGGTTTTAATTGGAATGTGTGCAGAAACATTAAGCCCCTCTTCAACTTCGACCCGCCCATCACTGAACAGGAAATTGCCAACGCGGCACTCCAGTTCGTGAGAAAGATCAGTGGATTCAGCAAACCTTCCAAGGTGAACGAAGCGCCATTCTTCGGAGCCGTCGATGAGATATCAGCCGCATCCGCTCGCCTTCTGCGTTCGCTCGAAACCAACGCGCCACCTAAGATCCGGCAGGAAGAGATCGCGAAGGCGCAGTCTCGCGCCGCACGGCGTCTATCCTGAATTTCGCAAAGCCCCATGTTTACGCGACTCTCCATTCCCGCCCTTATTGGATTAACAAGCACTTTCTCGCTAGCCTTCGGGGCAGCCGACCAGGCCCCTATATCCGTCTCGACCCTCATACCACCCGATCAGCGAGTCAATCCCATGTCTCTCGCCGACCGTGCTCGCCTGCACGCCGTACCCCGTCGCGGGATGTGCAGCACTATCCCGGCGCGCGCTGCCGATAATGGTCTCCTCTCGGGAGACGGCAAAATGTACATCTCCGTCTTCGGCAACCCGCTCTCCGAGCAGATCTACTTCAACGAAGAACACCTTCTAACGCCCTGGAAAGGCAAGCCGCTCGTCGCACCGAAGATAGCGTACGTGCTCCCGGAAGTGCGCGGGTTAATGCTTGCGGGCGAGTACAAGAAAGCGCTTGATCTCTCGCTGAATGCGGCCGCCAAGGCGGGCACAGCGCCCGGCACTAATAACCTCAGCGACCATCCCGCTTTCGACATGCGAATTGAAATGCCTCACCGGCACGAGGTCACAAACTATCTCCGCACCACCGATTTTGAAAGCGGCGAAATCAAGGTGACCTGGACCGATAACGAGGGCGTCTGGGAGCGCCGCGTCTTCGTTTCGCGCCCCGACAAAGTGGTCGTGCAAACCCTTACCGCCCCTCCCCACGCGCTTCTCACTGCCGATATCAGCCTCGACACCTCGATGATTCTTCACCACCAAACGCGGCAGGTGTCCGCCGGGATCACGGTCGGCGGACCCTACCGGCAGCACGCTCCCACCAGCTCTCCCGGCGCAGACGAGATCCGATTCACCCGGCACTTCGACCAACATCACCTCGTTTTAGAAGGCCGTTACGTAGTCGAATCCGGCACGCCCGGTTATGCGTCCGTCACACGTGTTGTGGCTAATGGCGGTGCCGTTTCCAGTGACGGCAACACTCTGCACGTGCGCGGCGTCCGCTCCCTCCTGCTGATCACGCGCATTGACGCCTACGCTGCCATGGAGCCGGCCGAAGTCAGCGCCCTCGAACACGGAATCGACCAGATCAATCCCGACTACGACGCCTTACTTGCCCGCCATCGGCCTCAACAGGCCGAAGTCATCGATCGCACCTCGATGGACTTTGGCGCCCGCCCGCTCCATGACCTGAGCGGCGAAGAGATGCTGACCGATCAGCGAACTCGCCAGGGCTACGATGGCGCGCTGCTCGCAAATCTCTTCGATATGGGCCGCTATTGGCTGTACCTGCGATCCGGCGAATTCCCTCCCATGTGGGGCCATATCAATGTAAACGTCAATCTGCAAATATCGAGCGCTCCCATGGCGAATCTTCCCGAGGCCATGAATTCTTTTGTGCACTGGGTCGAAAGCCTTCTCCCCGACGCGCGAGTCAATGCCCGCAACATTTTCGGCGCGCGCGGCGCTCTGTTCGGAATTCATCCCACGCAGGAAGGCGATCCCCTCACACACTTCGACTACACCTGGCCGCATCACTACTGGATTTCTGGAGGCGGCTGGCTCTACAGCCCCATTTGGGATTACTATCTGGTCACCGGAGACCGGCAATTTCTGCGCGATCACGTGCTGCCCGGCTTACAGGAGCTGGCGCTCTTCTACGAAGATTATCTGAAAGACACCGATAGTCACGGCAACTACATTTTTCTGCCGTCCTATTCGCCCGAAAACTGGCCTGCCAATAGCGAAGGTGCGCCGTCCGTCATCAATGCCGATATGGACATCGCCGTTTGCCGTGAAGTCTTCACCCATCTGATCACTGCCGCCCAAACGCTTGGTGTCGACGCCGGGAATGTCGGCCACTGGCAGGCGATCCTCGCAAAACTGCCGCCCTACTATCTGGATACCGATGGGGCTTTGAAAGAGTGGGCCTGGCCCACACTCGAGGAACGCCTCGACCATCGCCACGTGTCCCATCTGTATGGAGTCTGGCCCTCCGACGAAATCACGCCTGATCAGACGGCTGAGTTGGCCCGTGCCGCCTGGCTCGCCGCTCGCAAGCGCGCACAGGGCAATGCTTCGGCCCACGGCATCTTCCATCGCTCACTGGCCGCCGCTCGCTTAAAGGACGCCTGGCTGGTCAATTTCGACCTGAAGCAGATTCTCGAACAGGGTTACATCAACCCGGCCCTCACTACCATGCACAATCCCTATGCTTTTCCGTCTCCTGATCCGCAAGGCGCTCTTCCCACGCTCATGATGGAAATGCTAATCTACTCGCGACCCGGCGTCATCGAATTGCTTCCCGCCGTGCCACCCACACTGACCGAGGGAACCGTGAAAGGCATCCTGTGCCGCACCCAGGCGAAAATCGATAATTTCTCCTGGAATCTCGACACCAAGAAGATCGATCTGACCCTCACCTCCGGGCTCAACCAAACCATCTCTCTCCGCGTACCAGGTGCAGCCCCGGTTGATGTGCAGCTGTCTCCGGCAAAGCCTCTCACACTGCACCTAACCATTGGTGATCATCTGCCGTCCGATTGGATTCTACATACTCCAGCAAATCCTGAGCCCTAGTTGTCTAGGCTAGACAGCTTTGCTTACCCAATCATCCATTTGCTCTGTATCCAGCCCAGCGAAACACCCGTCATTACCAGGCCGACGATAATCACCAGAGCGGGCGAGGCAATCGAGACCACGCGAAAAAAGGAGTTATTGCCGGAACGCGTGCTTTCAGGTAGCAATTCCTTCGCGTAGAGAACCAGCATCCCGATCAGCATCAACACAATCGCCAGACCCACGCTGAACGACAGCAGAAGAATCAGACCGAAACCGACCCGCCCCAGAGCAATGGCGCCCAGCAAAAGAATCAGCGCCGATTCGCACGGTACCAGGCCGCCGCTTACTCCGAGCGCTACCAGGCCGCCCCAGGAGATCTCATCCGGCACGTGAGAATGCGTATGGCCGCCATGATGGTGCTCGTGAACATGCTCCTGATGATGCGCATGAACATGCTCGTGCGGATGCTCATGAGTATGCGTATGCGGCTCATGGCTGTGCGTATGCGGGGGCTCATGACTATGCGTATGTCCGTGAGCATGGGAATGAGAGTGCCCCTTCTTAATAAGCCGCTTGTAAAGCATCCAAGCACCCACTCCCACAATCGAAAGCCCCGAAATGGCGCCCAAGACCAGCGTTATCTTTTCCGGCACGATATAACGGAACAGAAAGAGCGTAGCCAGCCCGAGCGCGAACACAGCAATCGTATGTGTAAACGTGACCATCGCGCCTAGAAATGCTGCGTGTCGTAAAGTCCCGCGCGAGCCGACCAGATAAGCGGCCACAATTGTCTTGCCGTGCCCCGGCGTTAAAGCATGGGCTGCTCCCAGCCCGAAAGCCGCTAGAATGGCCAGCAGAACGATGGGCAACGTGAGTTCGCGCCGGTGCAGCAGCCGCGATAGAAAATCGCCTCGCACCACCGAGCCGGGCGGTGCAGCCTGAGCCGTCATCGTCGCAGGCGACGAAGCGCCCCGCACCGGTGTTGGCTGCGCAATCTTCGCGACCACCGTCTTAACGGGTTTCCCGGCAATCGGTGAGCTGGTCTGCCTCTGCCAGGATCGTTTGGCGACCACTGGCTTCTCACTGCGCCACTCCACTTCCGCGCGCAGATCCTGCGGCGGAGCTACCGTTGGATCGGGCGGATACTCGGTAAGCGCTTTGCTCAAGTCCTTCCCCGATTGACTCGCATGGACCAGCGACGCGCCGCTTCCAGCATCAATCACAATCTCCTTCCAGCCCGCGCGTTCGGAAAAATTTTGATCTTCCAATTTCAGCTTCCCTCCGCGCGTGTCGCCTACCCGTTCGGTCATATCCACCCTCGTGATCGGAAGATTGCCGGCGCCATCGGCAATCGTAACCTTGGCGGATTCGAACTGAGCCTGCACCACGTGCCCATCTACCGAAAGTCGGAGATGCTTCAACCATTCACGAGCCTGCTGCGTGCCATGCGCCTGTAGTTCCGCCGGCGTTGTGTTGCGATCGATGTTCCAGCTCCGTAGCAGCTCGAACGTGGGGATCTCGGCCAGATCCAGCACGTACCGCACCTGCACGCCACGCCCGGTAACCTCGATCTTCGTATAGTGGTTCACGCTGAAATTTCCCATCGGGTGAGCCCAGATGCCAAACGAACACAGCCCAAAAAAGATCGAAAATCGTTTCATCCTGCTTCTACTCCTGATGAATGACGGCCGAAGCCATCTCTGTCTTGGCAAAATCGAATCGCGCATTGAGCGACGCAAGCCGGTCCGAGTAGCGTCGTGCAGCAACAGCGTCGCCGTTTGCCGCCGCGATCTTACTCGCGTGATAGTAGAACAGCGGTTCGGGCGTGCCGAGCCGGATAGCCTTCGCCGAAGCCGTTACCGCCTCCGCCAGACGGTTGTTTTTCAACAGCACCCAGGACAGCGCATCATAGGTGTACACGTCGCCCCGGATCGGAATCTCCACCTCCATCAGTGCAAGGGCAAACGGCAAATCCTGGTTGTGATCGGCCAATATCAGCGCCAGCGTGCGATTCGTCTTCTCGTTAGCGATCTTGCCTAATTTCTCGATTGTGTCGATTAGCTCCCGTTCTTCAGCAGCTTTCGCCGGCCGTCCATCCGCCGTGTAGAGATCCTCCAGCGCGGACGCGTATTGCACCAGCGGCACAATCGATTGCGCGCGCTCGTACTCTTGAATGGCATTTGCCATATGTCCCAGCGAAGCTTCCACGCGCCCAAGCCCCGCATGAGCGCGGTGCAAGAGTGGAAATAAACTGAGCGCGTTCGTGTACGCAGAGGCCGCTTCCGCCACGCTGCCGAGCTTAAAATACATGTCGCCCAGTTCGGCCCAGCACCACGCCGTATTCTCAGGAACGGCATCGCCCGCTTCCACCGCACTGCGCATCAAGCCAATCGCCGCCGGGCCATCGCCAGTGACGAATCGCCAGTAAGCAAGCCGGTTATAGCTGCCCAGGTTGGGCCGTAGCGAGAACATGCGCCGGTAAGCTTCCCCTGCCTTCTCGTATTCACCGAGGTCCATCGACGCATCGCCTAAATTGCCCCAGTTCCCCGCGTCCGAAGGATTGTATTTAGCCATGCTTCCGGCCCGCTCGGATACGCCCTTGAAATCGTGACGCTGCAAATCGATTTCATTCTGGAAGCGGAGCGCCGTAAAATTTCCGCCGTCTTTTTCAAGCATCCGATTCACGATGCGGGAAGCCCGTTCCAGATAACCGCCATCCGCCGATTCGCGCAGCTTCTGCAAATAGGCCGAAACCAAGCCGATTTGCAACTGTATATCGTCCGGCGCTTCGCGCAGCAGTCCTTCGTAAGCGCGGATTCGCTCGTCCGTCGTCGCATGCGCGAGTTTCTCCATTTGCGAGCGCGCAGCCCGCGAACCTCCAATGGGCGCTTTCGCTGCCGGGTCGCGATCCAGCTTGCCTTGGGCGCAAGCCATCGCCACCACTGCCAAAGCCGCCCACATTCGTTTCATGGCTTGCCCTCGCCGCCGGCATTTGCGGTGGTCAGCACCGCCGGGCAGGCATTCGGGCCAAATTCGGTCAACTCTTTTCGGAACTTCAGCACCGCGTCTGTGTCGTTCAGTTTGTTTGCAATTTGCGCGGCATGGCAGAAATAGACTGGATTGCGCACCCCAACCGCCAGCGCTCGATCCAGCTGAGCCTTCGCTTCCGCATATTTGCCGTTGCTGTAAAGCGCCCAGGCATAGGCATCTAGGGTACTGCAATCCTGGTACTCAGCGCTGCGGCTAGCGGCAATCGATAACGCCTTGCCGGGATCGTTTTTCTGGTCCAGGTAAAAAAAGACTAGCTCGCGGTCCGCCTTCCCTGCTTTGCTTTCGAACTCGCGAAACAAAGCCGCCGCCCTGTCAGGGTGACTGCCTTTTTCGACTGCTTCGGCCCAGGCATACAAATTCTCCGCACTCTTTACCGTGTTGTATTTTCTTTCCAGCAGTTCAGCGGCTTCGTCGTACCGGCCCTGCGCGCTGCGGATTTTGGCGACAGTCCCGAGTGCCAGTTGTGAATCCGGGAATAAGGTCAAAGCCTGGTTTACCAGTTCCTCGGCCTGGCGCGTGCTGCCGGCGCTGAGTTCGACCTCTGCCTTCCGGGTCAGATACCACGCCCGCTGATCAGCGTCGTTTGGTGAAGTTCGTCGATTGGCTTCCTCATAGAATTCGATGCTGCCGGTCGCATCGCCGAAGACCTCGCGTAGTTCCGCCGCCTTTTCGAAACCCAGTGCGCTGCCGCCCCGCAGATCCAGAATCCACTGCGCATCCCGCTCCGCTTCCGGATAGTTTCCGAACGCCCTGTTCGCATCGACCAGCAAACCCCAGTTGACAATGTCGTCGGGCACCTTGCCATTGAGTTCCTGGGCGAGTTTCAGCGCTTTGGAATATTGCTGCGTTTCGAGGTATAGCGTCGCCTGGAGCTTTCGTGCCTCGTAGTCCCCGGGTGCGATTTGGAGGGAGCGCTTGACGGTGGCGGCTGCCTCCCCGCACACTCCCGCATCCCCGGTGTCCCGGCACTTTCGCGACAAAGCGAACGCTAAGTCGTCATAGGACTGGACATCCGGCGTGGCTTTGATCTTCTTCCGCGCAGCGGCGATTCTCTGATCCTGCTGTGCCGGCACTAATAAGGGCGTCAGCAAAAACAAAACCAGCGCGTTTCGTCTCAATGCCACTTACTTTCCTTAAAGATAGCTACTACCGAGTCTCGGGCCGGTTAACGTACCGGCGGGATCCGGCGGTCGCGGCAAATCAGTTCACCGGACAAGGAGCGCCGGCGCCCATGGTGCAGCCCGGTTCGCCTGGATCGATATGCCTGCGATCGCGACCGCTCTGCGCGAAGGCCACATAGGGGAAAGTTTCCTGATACGGCACGTCGTTCGTATTCACACCGTCGCCAATCGCCGGGGTCTTGGCGCTAAAGCCGGGGCTGAGTATCCCCGCCACTACTCGCGCGGAGATATCGGTCACATCGTCAGAAACACGGCGTCCATTCGGAAATCCAGCTCCGTCACCGGCCAGTAGACCCAGTCGCCGACGGCTCGCCGCGGGTGTAGGCGGAACGCCGGTGTTGAGACGCAACAGATCCGCCACCGGACCCGGCTTGGTTCCCGGAGCGGCGATGGGAGGCGCATATGTCACCAACGGCAGCAAATCAGTGCGTGGTGGAGTGGGAATGTTAATTCCATAGATGGCGTTGAAAACACGTGCCAGCAGCGGGTCTAAATCGAAGTGCGCAAATTGCGCATCGTCTTTCGGCTGACTCATGCTCCAGTAGTCTTTCGACCCGGTGCCAATGATCAGTTCGTTGATGAGCGGATTGGCCATGCGCTGGATCTGGGAGAAAGGCCCGAATGAGGCCGAGCCGTAGGGCGCTCGACGGACGGTAATGGATGGGCGGTAGGTAGCGCCCCAGGCACCGATCGTGGCGGCCGGTGAATTCGCCGCTTCCATCTTCCCGTTGCGGGTCAGCATGGTAATCGGCACTTCAATCGCAATCGTATTCACGTTGTAACCAGATACGGTGTCGGAGGCCAAGTTCGTGTGATCGTCGGCATCCGCCGCCGCCGAAAGTACGCCTCCCCCGGCACCCACTCGAAAGTTAAACGAGTCGAACGCAGCGCCCAGGTCGATGTAAAACGGATCGTCCACTGTCCCCGCGAAAACCTGAATGCCATTCTCCAGCGAATAAATACCTTGCGCGGCTAGCGCCGGATAATCCGGCATCGTGCGCGGCCCGACATTGCTGGGAACCGCAAACAATGGACCACCCGTGCTGTTCGTCAAAGCGGTACGCTCGCCATGCTTGATCATCGTGACGGTGTATCTCTGGCGCAAGCTCAGTCCGGCCGAGCCGGCGCCATCCAGAGCGGTGATCGCCGGAGGAACAATCGGCGTTCCGGGCGCAACCGGCGGCGGTGAGTTCGCCGGCGCATTGATTCCAGTTCCGGCGCCCACAAAACCCGTGAAGACACCCGGCGCACGAATCTCGGTCTGGAACTGCACCTGAAACGTGACATCTTCCACGGCATTGTTGTCGTTATCGATCTTAATCGTGTAAAGAACGTTGTCGTCAAAAGGAAAGTAATTCGGCCCGTTCCCCGGTTCGAGGAACGGATCGACGTTCAGAATGAACGTTACTTTGGACGGGTCGTCATAGCTGACAAACGCAAAGAAATCCGTGATATCGGCTTTGTGATCGAGAGCTGTAATAGGTGCTTCGCGGTGGCTAGCCGCGAACCCCGTGGGCGGGACTGCAATCAGCGTCGCCAGAGCAGCGCAGATTGCGACTTTCAATTGAGGCATGACGCCTTCCTTCCTGTTTCCGACTGTCGCTGTCGAGAAGGTTCTACTAACTTCTGGGTAAACTTACGAAGTTCGTAAGTTAGTGGATTCAGCTTACATGTTTTTAGTGAGTACGGGGAGTACTAGCGGTTCGCGCCGAATCGATGCAATCTGCTGGCTGGACCCCTTGCCACATGGCTCCAGGAATGTTCATGATATACAGGATCATGAGGTATATCCATGCAGGTTTCTAAGTGGGGCAATAGCTTGGCTATCCGCCTTCCGGCTGCGGTTGTGGAAATGCTCGAGCTCAAAGAAGGTGATGAGATTGAAATCAGCGTCGCCGGCACGCGCGATTTGAAGATTGAGCGCGACCGCCGCAAAGAGGTGGCCATGGAGCGATTGCGTAAGCGGGCCAAGCCCCTACCCTCCGGCTGGAAGTTTGATCGCGAAGAGGCGAATGCGCGGTAACTCGTCCTCATTCTTCGATACCAACATCCTGATTTACGCCGCCACCACAGGCGATCCGCGCACCAACCTCGCAAGAACTCTTCTAAGGACGGGCGGTCTGGTTTCGGTGCAAGTGCTCAACGAGTTGGTCGCGGTGCTCCGGCGTCCCAAGTTCGGCTTTTCCTGGGATGAGATACGCGACACTCTCGCCGACATCTGCGTCTTCTGTCCTGAGCCGGTACCGCTCACACTTCGAATACACGAAACGGCGTTGGAGATTGCGGAGCGCTACGGTTATGGCATTTACGATTCGCTTGTGATCGCCACTGCGCTGGAATTCTCCTGCGCCACCCTGTATTCAGAAGACATGCAAAACGGCCAGCAGATTCAAGATCTCACAATTCGCAATCCGTTTTGAAAAATTGTTTGCGACCCCGCTCAAGCTGGAAAAATGTCGCTTACCGCGATCGAGACACCCTGAAATTCCAGCTTCTCGCCCATGCGCGCTTCACTGTTGCCATCGGTCGTCCACACCGATACGGTCCGTTTCTTCGGATAGATGATCCAAACTTGTTCAGCACCATGTTCCAGGTAAAGCGCAGCTTTGCGCGCGAGCCTGCGATTAGTCGGCGAGGAGACCTCGATGACCAGCTCCGGAGATTCCTCCAGCCATGTATCGGCACCGAGGGCCGCTTGCCATCGTTCCTGGCGCACCGCGGCAAGGTCGGGGACGGGCATGGAATGCGGCAGCAGGATGCAGCTGAAGTCGTTACTCACAATAAAACCTTGCTGGAGCACCGGACGCAGACCCTCCCGCAACTGGCCCACGATGTAGGCGTGCGACACCTTGGGTTCTGGGGACACGAGCAGCTCTCCTTCAATCAACTCTTCCCGCTGCCAGTCGTCGCGCTCTGGCCGTGCAAGAAACTCCTCGAGCGTCAGCAGAACAGCCGTACTCACCGTGCTCATTCCTCAATTATCCCTGAACTTCGGCGCCTTCCCGGCTCAAACGCCGGCGAAGATATCGTCAACTCCGATACTCGCATCCCCAAATACCGCCAGCGGAATCGCTTGCCCGGCCTGCCAGGTGACCGCATGGCCGTCCGGAGTAGAAACTCTGACCTGCTTACGCTCTGGAACCACCGCCCAGAATTCCCGCGCCCCGTTCTCCAGACAAAGCTGCTCTTTGTCATAAATCTCCGAAGCCGTACTGGAAGGAGAAAACACCTCTATTATCAGGTCCGGAGCGCCCCGTAAATTGTCCTCCGGATCCGCGCTCTTCCACCGTTCTGCCCAAACATAGGCCACGTAGGCCGCCCGCAATTCGTATTCAGGCAGCGCTCGAAACGCCAGTTCGATTTCGACAAAGCTTCCCTCCTCCGCCAGCGTTTCCAGCAAGCGCCGCAGCCTGTGCTGGATTAACGTATGCTTTAGCTTCGGCCTGGTCACCGCAACCACTTCTCCCCGGCGGAGTTCATGATAAACCGCTCCCCCGTACCTGGGCAGCGCCCGAAAATCCACCACCGTTACTACCTGCGAACTCGTCGCCATACCTAAAGTGATTCTATCGATTTGCGCTGGTCCTCCCGGCGATAGAGCGTATTGCAAAACCTATCAATCCATAGAGAGCGGCATTGAGAACTGGCATTGCTATGGAGCCCCAGCGGCCTGGAAGAAACCACAACGGACATGTGATGTACACAGAGGCCCAAAAAGCGTTGCTCGCGGCGGATTCCTTCATGTTGAAAAGAACGAAGGCTGCGACTCCCCAGAAGAACGGAATCGAGAAACCCACGAGTGATGAAATTAGTACGGTTCTCTTCATTCCATCTCCTTTTGCGGGACCTGCTCCTACAAGCGGAACGTTAAGCAAGATCGTCTGGTCTTTTGGTCGAAAAGAGCCAATAAGGTGCGATCACAATGAGATTAGGAGTTCCAAGTTTAAGGGCAACTACGCCGCCATCGTGAAATCCCTAAGTAATAAATACGGTAGCCATAGCCACACATATGTTGTTCAAGGCCAGGATGGATGCCGCAGGTCTGGGTTTCCAGATGGCGAAGATGGTGATCGGTAGTACTGATAAAAATCCACTAAGAAGAACAATCGAAGATTCTACAAGATGTATCGAGTTGAAGGTAAAACTGCTGACGATACCTATGCCGAGGCTTACGATACCCAAGTAAGCCCTATTGCCCTCACTACACGCATTCTCCGACGCCTGATTTCACAGGATACAGCCTAATTCAAAGCCTACGAAAAATGACTGCCCTGACTTTTGAGGGGTCGGATCGGGAAAGTTCGTGCCCGGGACACACGCCTTAGCAAGTACTTCACCCCGACCCCTTGACTATCGACAAACCAGGCCATTATTGTAGATAGTCAAAGGGAACAATTCGTGGGTAAACCAACCGATCTTGTCCAGGGCACGCTCGACCTGCTCATTCTGAAAACCATCTCGCTCGAACCTATGAACGGCTGGGCCATCGCGAAACGCATCGTGCAAGTCTCGAACGACGTTCTCCAGGTCCAGCAAGGCTCGCTCTACCCCGCCCTGCATCGCCTCGAAAACCAGGCCTGGATCAAGTCCGAATGGAAAGAATCGGAAAACAATCGCCGCGCAAAATACTATTCGCTCACCGCGGCCGGGCGGAAAAAACTCAAATCCGAACTTGACAGCTGGCGTCGCCTCTCCGGTGCGATCGGCTTAGTCATCGAAGCAAATTAGGAGTCTCCATGCGCTGGCCCACCAGAGTACGAATCATGCTTCGATCTCTCGTCAAGCGTCGCCAGATCGAATCGGATCTCGCAGACGAAATGCACGACCATCTCCAGCAGGAGATCGACAACAACATTCGTTCCGGCCTGTCGCCCGCGGAGGCCGCGAGTGCCGCCCGCCGTCTGACCGGTTCCTTAACGCTCTATAAGGAACAATGCCGCGACACACGCCCGACTGCCCTCCTCGAAAACTTCGGGCGCGATCTGCGCTATGCGCTCAACATGCTCCGCCGCACTCCGCTCTTCACAGCCGCCGCCGTTCTCACTCTGGCGCTCGGCATCGGCGCAAACACCACCGTCTTTACCTTCGTCGATAATGTCCTGCTGCGCTCTCTCGCCGTTCCCGATCCGCAACAGCTGGTGTTTCTAAACCGCGGCGAGTCATCCAATGTCTCTTATCCCAACTACGTCACCCTGCGCGACCAGAACCGTGTCTTCTCCGGTCTTGTCGCCGCGCGCGTGAACATCGTCAACTTAAGCCTGCGCTCCCGCGAAAATTTCCTGGTCTGGGGTTACGAAGCCACTGGAAATTACTTTCAAACGCTCGGCATCCAGCCGCAGCTTGGCCGTTTCTTTACGCCCGCCGAGGACGATGTCCCCGGGGCGCATCCTGTGCTCGTCCTCAGCAATCGTTACTGGCACAGCCGCTTTGCCGGCGATCCGCGCGTCCTCGGACAAACCGTCAAACTTAACGGCTATCCCTTCACCATCATCGGTGTCGCGCCGGCCACTTTTACCGGAACAGAGCTTATTCTTTCCTGTAACTTTTGGGTCCCTATGAGCATGGAACTCCAGATCGAGCCGGGCAATGATTGGTACCACTCGCGTTTTGCGCAAAATATCTGGGCTATGGGCCGCCTCAAACCCGGTGTCTCCGCCGCGCGAGCCGAGGCGAACCTCGATCAAATTCAACGGCAGATCGCTCGAACCTTCCCTGACGAAAACGACCCGAAAACCCGCTTTCATTTGTCTCGGCCCGGTCTGATCGGAAACGCTCTACGCAAACCGATAACCGGCTTTGCCGGTGTCCTTACCGGGTTAGCCGCGCTTGTGCTCTTGCTCGCCTGCATTAATCTCGCGGGCATGTTACTCGCTCGCGCTTCCGATCGCCATCGCGAAATCGCCATCCGGCTCGCCCTAGGCGCCAGCAAATTCCGTCTGCTGCGCCAGCTTCTCACCGAAAGCATCCTGCTCTCTACGATCGGCGGAGCAATCGGTTTCGTTGTCGCTATCGTGGCCTGCCGCTTATTCAGTTCCTGGCACCCTGATTTGGGCATTCCGATGGATCTGGCTCTTCGTTCCGATCTCGCAGTTCTCTGCTTTACCCTCGCCTTGTCCTTCGCGGCCACGCTGATCTTCGGCTTGGCGCCTGCCCTGCAAGCCCTTACGCCTGACATCATTCCCAGCCTCAAAGATCATCCGATATCGGCTCGACTGCGCCGCTTCACCACCCGCGATCTGCTCGTGATCGGCCAAATCGCCCTCTCCGTCGTTCTCGTGATCTCCTCGGCATTGGTCGTCCGCAGCCTGCAGCACGCGCTCAGCCTCGACCTCGGTTACAATCCGGATCGCGCTGTCTCTATGTCGTTCGACCAACGCTTAAAAGGCTACACCCCGGACGGAAGCCGCCGCTTCTCCGCCGCCCTGCTACAAAAAGCATCCGAAATACCCGGGATCGAAGCCGTGGGCCTTACCAACAACATGCCGCTTCGCCTCGACCACGGCAGCAACAATGTTATTTCCCGCGTGGACCGCCCTGTCCCGAAGGTCGCGGACAGGCGCGGCGCGACCATATATACCATCTCGCCCGGTTACCTTCGCGCCGCCGGAACCCGCCTTCTCTCCGGCCGCGATTTCGCCTCGCACGATCGTGCTAACACAACGCCCGTCGTCCTTGTCAACGAAGCTCTCACGCGTTTACTGTTCGCCAATGAGAATGCGCTCGGAAAACATCTGCGCCTCAGCTTCGACCCGGCAGACAAAGGCTTCGAAATCGTTGGTATCGTGGAGACCGGCAAATATGAGTATCTCGGCGAGGACCCGCACCCCGCCGTCTTTCGCCCGATAGCCCAGGCAGGCATCGACTGGAGCACTCTCGTTGCACGCACTTCCTTGCCGGCTTTCGTCGCTACCGATCTGTTACGCAAGACCGTGCTCGATCTCAATCCCGAACTCTCGCTCTCGAACGCCGGCAGTCTGAAAGCTCAACTCGCCCTGCCGCTGTTTCCCGCCCGCGTCGCCGCCACCGTACTCGGACTCTTTGGCGCGCTCGCCATGCTGCTGGCTGCCACGGGGCTATTCGCTTTGATGGCCTATGCGGTCTCTCGCCGTAAAAGAGAAATTGGGATTCGCATGGCCCTCGGCGCACGCTCCAGCCAGGTCCTCTCCTCCATCTTTGGACGCACTCTTCTGCTCTGCGCCGCTGGCCTTTCCATTGGCGTCATCCTGACGCTTCTCAGCGCACGCTTACTATCCGCCGTCCTCTATGGCGTAAGCCCACGCGACCCCGCCACCTACGCTTCGGCCCTTCTGCTGATGGCCCTCGTTGCCTCGCTCGCCGCCTGGCATCCGGCCGCCCGCGCCATCCATATCGACCCGGCCCGCACCCTGCGCGAAGACTAGTCTAGTTTTCTTCCAGGAGCGTTCTAGCTCCCTCATCCTCTGACGCTCATCCGCCGACTATTGGTGCTCTGCCAGGAGCATGTTGATGTTGGCTTTCACATTCTCCTTGTCGATCAGCCCGACATACGTCGCGGCAACCCGGCCGCGAGTGTCTATAAGGTAGCTGACCGGCAGCGCTTGGGTGTCATAGCGTTTTAACGCTTCGTTGTCCCCCATCAGGATGGGATAGGCGATTTGGTGAAAGGCGACGAAGGGCTTCACCCTCGCCCACGCTTCCGTGGCGTTCTTCAAATCCGTGTCCGAAATATCCGTCGAGATGCCAATCACAGCGACACTCTTCTTTCGGAACGCCTGGCCTATTTCGACCAGCGACGGAATCTCTAAGCGGCAATCACCGCAGTCGGTCGCCCAAAAATTTAAGAGGACCACTTTGCCGCGGTAATCTGTCAGTTGCTTAGTGCTACCCGACGCATCCGGCAGGCGGAACGGTGGAGCCTCCGTTCTGGCACTGGCGCTCTTCAACGCTGCCTGTACCGTTGCTGCCGCCGCCCACGTGGCAAACACCGTACAAATCAATGCCGTCAAAAACGAAGTTTTGAATCGAGTATTCCTCATGAAGTAAGCCGCTACCTACACCCAGCGCAGCCGAATATTCTCCACCCGGTGCTGTTCGCCTTTTTCAAGAATCAAATGCGCCCGCTCCCGTGTTGGTTGAATGTTCTCCTGCAGGTTCAAAAGGTTGATCTCGCGCCAGATGCGCTGCGCTGTTTCGATCGCTTCTGTCTCGCTTAAACTGGCGTAGCGATGGAAGTAGGAAGCTTCGTCCCGAAATACAGTCTCACGCAATCGTAGGAACCGCTGCACATACCAGCGCTGGACGGTCTCCTCCTCCGCATCGAGATAGATGGAGAAATCGAAGAAGTCCGAAACGAAAACCAGCGACGAGTTTCTCGGAGTGGCCGGCGATTGCAGCACATTCAATCCCTCCAGGATCAGAATGTCGGGCCGCTCCACTTGCTGCACCGCATCGGGCACAATGTTGTAGAGCAGATGCGAATAAACGGGGGCCGAGACGCGTGGAACGCCGGCTTTGATATCGGCCAGAAAACGCAGTAGCTTGCGCTGGTCGTAGCTTTCCGGAAAACCTTTCCGTTGCATGAGGCCGCGCGCTTCCAAAATTTCATTGGGATAGAGAAAACCATCCGTTGTCACCAGATCCACTTTGGCGTGATCCGGCCATTGCGCCAGGCAGGCTCGCAGCACGCGTGAGAAAGTGCTCTTACCGACCGCTACGCTCCCCGCCAGCCCGATAACATAAGTCACTTTCTGCGGCGTAGGCGAACCGAGGAATTGTCGCCGAGCCTGATAGAGGTGCTGTATGGCGGCAACGTGCAGGTTCAGTAGGCGCGAAAGAGGGACAAAGATGTCTTCCACCTCGCGCAGCGAGACCTGCTCGTTGATCCCGCGCAGCGAGGTAAGATCTTCTTCACTAAGCAGCAATGGCGTGTTGGCTCGCAGCCCTTTCCAGTGCTCTCGACTAAACGTGGTGTAACGGCTGATGGCAGACGAGGCAGCGATGGTGGTGGCGTGCACACTATACCTGGTGTATCTCTACAGTTTGACGGTTCCCTGGTCGAACCTATGTGAAACCCAAATCATAGCTGCCGCTTCCGAAAAAAAATGATGTGTTGCCAGGGCAAGGTATCGACGACTTTCTCGAACGTATAGCCTTCCGGAGCGACTTCCGCCTTCACCTCCGGCACGCTCATTTTGTGCTCGGGACGGATCGGGACGGACGCGTCTTCTTTGCGGAACTCGAGCAATACCAGCTGACCGTCGGGCTTCAGCGCATCGCGTATGCGGTCGAGCATGCGTTGCGGTCGCGAGAATTCGTGGTACACATCGACCAGCAACACCATATCGAGACTCTGCTGAGTCAGTTTCGGATCCGATTCGGTGCCGAGAACTGGAATTACGTTCTTGAGTCCCTTGGCCTTGGCATTCGCTTTCAGCCGTTCCAGCATTTCCGGTTGAATATCGTTGGCGTAGACTAACCCGCCGGGAAGAACCGCCCTGGCGAGCCGGACTGTGTAGAAGCCGGTACCTGCACCGATATCGGCCACCATCATGCCCGGTTTAAGATTTAGTTGAGCAATGGCTTCATCGGGCTTTTCCTCACGCACGCGCTCCTCGCGGTCCAGCCAGTCGGCGCCGCTGACGCTCATGACAGGCGCTATCACGCGACCGGTTACCGGATGTACGGATTGCCCAAAACCGAGGTGGGGCAGCACGCTTCCCACCAGCAGGAAGGCGCCGAAACTGAACTGCTTCCTCGAACGTTTATGCATTGCTCAGTAACTTACGGTAACAGTTTTTCCGATGCGCGCTTGCGTGCCGCAGTTGCGTGGTCGGCTCTGTATTTGTCTCTGATGCTACTTTCCGCCTCCACTTGTTTTGCGGCCGATTCGTCGCTGGCGGTAATCAAGGCCGGCATTTCAACCGCGGAAGACGGAGCATTTGTCTCCCCTACTACGCGCTTCCTGCCTGGCGACCCCTTGTACTTCACGTTCGAAATCGCCGGCTTCCAAATCCGCACCGCGAAGGGCACAGAAACGAAGAGCATCGGGCTTAGTTACGAGATCACTCCGCAGGACGCACAGGGTCGTCCTCTGGCCCCGTCCACATCCGGTGAGATCCAGACTGAATTGGCGGCAGAGGACAAGAACTGGGTCCCGAAACGGCGCGCGTCTTTCACGATTCCTTCGTTCGTAGCCGCAGGCGAGTTTCACATCCATGTCAGCGTCAAAGATCTCTTCGCCGGTGCGCAAACTTCGGCGGATCTGCCGTTTTTTATCGGCGGTGTCGAAGTGACGCCCACGGCCGAAGTGGCCGTCGAGCAGTTCGCGTTCTTGCGCAAAGAGGATGATGCCGATGCCTTGAGCGTGCCCGCCTATCGCGCTGGAGACACGGTGTACGCCCGGTTCAACATCACAGGATTCCAGAGCAAACCAGATAACAGTCACCATCTGGCATACAGCGTGCTGGTTTTGTCTCCCAACGGAAAACCCTACATCCAGGAAGCGAACGCCGCCCATTTAGAGGCCACTAGCTTCTATCCTGCGCAATTCGTGCCGGCAAACATCGCATTGAACATTGGCAAAGACGCACCGCACGGCGCTTACATCGTTCTGTTGACCGTTCACGACCTGGTGGGCAACCGGCAAGCGCAATCCAAACAGATATTCACCATTGAGTAATCTCAGCCGGCCACCGCGCTCACAAAATTGCGAGTCCGTCGAATTCCTTCCTGGAATATGGCCGGCTCGGTGATCAGGCTGGCCACGGCGTACGCTTCCGACGGCATATCGAAAAAGTATCCGGGCTGCAGAAGCACATCCTGTTCGCGCAGCAGAGCAAGCAGCCACTGCTCTTCGCCGCGTGTTCGCGGCAGTTGCAGGATCACCGACCAGCCGCCTTCCACATGCAAAACATGCAGCGGGCTCCCCACCAGCGCTTCCCTTGCGAACTCCAAATTGTTTCTCGCGCTGGTCAAGAGCTGGTTCCGAATATCCGTCCCGACGCCGAACAACTGGCGCGCGCACAATTGAACGGGCGTGTTCACCGACAAATATGTGTCGAGCAAAATCTCCAACTGTTCGCAGGCATCCTGCCGTTCAGAAACAGGGCCATTCACGACGATCCACGCCAGTTTCATTTGCGGCATTCCTGCCACTTTCGAGAGACCATTCAGCGAGAAGCTGAGCACGCGGTGATCGTCGATGAGCGTTCGGCTGCGTGTGGAATCGCCAGCAAATTCGTAGTTCATAAAAACTTCGTCGGCGATCAAGGGAATACCGGTTTCGCTCGAGAGTGCGATCAGGCTCTCGTGCTCCGCTTTTTTCAAAAACGAACCCGTTGGATTATTCGGGTTCACAATTACAACGGCGCGCGTGCGAGGAGTCAGTTGTTCCCGCAGATGCGCTAAATCGAGAAACCAACTCCCGTCATAGCGAAGCTGGTAAGGAACGGTGCGCAGATTTTCGAACCCGGCCAGATACTCGAATAGCGGATAGGAAGGAACCGGGACCAGGACATCGTCGCCGGGATCGCAGAGAAGTTTGAAAAGAAGACTGTACGCCTCGCTGGTGCTGGCGGTGAGCGCGATGCTGGAGGTCTCAACCGCGATCCCGTGCTCCCGGTAGAATTCCTGAACAGCCTGCCTCGCGTCCAGTAAGCCAAACGGATCCGGCCGGTACCGCGCATCGCTGATCTGCCCGAAAATTTCGCCGAATGCCCGTTGGGGATATTCAGGGAGCACGGTGGGATTGGATCCAGTAAGGTCCAGGATCGGGGCGGCCAGCCTTCTCCGCTCTACCAGCAAACGGCTCAAGGCATTCTGCGAAAACGAGCGAGACGACAGTCTGTGCGAGTAGCGGGGCAATTCGTTACTTGAACACGGAGATTGCGGGCTTCCTCCCCAAAACACTTCCTTCGCCTTTTGTTTCACGTTATACTCAGAAGGAATCCCATGGACGAAAAAGAACGCGCCCGTACCCTCAGTCTCACACTGGGACAAATCGAAAAGCAGTTCGGCAAAGGCTCTATCCTGCGCTTGGGCGCAAAAGAAGCCATTGTGCCCGTCTCCGCCATCTCGTCGGGATCGATTTCGGTGGATTACGCGCTGGGCGTAGGGGGCCTGCCGCGCGGCCGTATCTGCGAGATCTTCGGCCCTGAGTCTTCCGGCAAAACCACCATCGCCCTGCAGGTGATCGCCGAATCGCAAAAGCTCGGCGGCATGGCTGCCTTCATCGATGTCGAGCACGCGCTCGATCCCATCTACGCCAAGCAGCTCGGAGTGGATGTCGATAATCTGCTGGTCTCGCAACCTGACTACGCCGAACAGGCCCTCGAAATCACCAACGCTCTGATTACTTCCGGCTCAATCGACGTGCTGGTGGTCGATTCAGTCGCCGCGCTCGTCCCCAAATCGGAGCTCGATGGCGAAATGGGCGACTCGCACATGGGCGTCCAAGCCCGTCTGATGTCGCAAGCCATGCGCAAGCTCACCGGCACGGTTTCTAAATCCAACACCTGCCTGATCTTCATCAACCAGATTCGCGAAAAAATCGGCGTAATGTTCGGCAATCCCGAAACGACGACGGGCGGCCGCGCTTTGAAATTTTACTCCTCCGTCCGTCTCGACATCCGCCGCATTGCCGCCATTAAGGACGGCGATGTGGTCACCGGCAACCGGACAAAAATCAAAGTCGTGAAAAATAAAGTGGCGCCGCCCTTCCGCGAAGCCGAGTTCGACATCATCTATGGCGAAGGCGTCTCGCGCGAAGGCGATCTGCTCGATTTGGGCGCGGCGAATAACGTGGTCGAAAAAAGCGGCTCCTGGTTCAGCTACAAAGGCGAGCGCATCGGGCAGGGCCGCGAAAACGCCCGCCAGTTCCTCAAGGACAACCCCGACATTCGCACCCGCATCGATACCGAACTTCGCAAAACGCTGGGGCTGATAAAATCGCCCGATGCGGTGGCGCCGGTTGCTCCGACCCCCATCGATACCGCCAAACCTGCCGCTGCCGCCGCATCTCGCGGGCGAAATTAGCAGTTTTCGTGGGGTAGGCTTTAGCCTGCCAGCCTTCTGAGATGTTGGCACGCCAAAGGCCGGCCAACGGCCGCGGCAGCGAAAATTCTCTATTTTTTGCTAGTCTGGAAGTTACGGATAGATTTCTCTATCCGTTTCCCTACGTACTTACCTTATGGAATCCGAATTGAAGACCCATGCCGCCGCTGTCTCCGATGAAGCGCAGGACCAGCCTGCCGCGGCGGAAGTCGTTACCGAACCAGCTACGTCTGTAAATGAAATCGCCAGCGACCGCGATCGCATCCTCAAAGAAAAGAACGAGTTACAGGATCTCATGCAACGCCGCCAGGCGGAATTCGACAACTTCCGCCGCCGCAACGAGCGCGAACGCAGTGAGCTCATCGAATACGCTTCCATGGACACGGTAAAAGCGCTCCTGCCCGTTCTTGACGACTTTGAGCGTGCCTTCAAAGCCGAGAGCGCCGACAAAGAATACGCCCGGGGCCTGGAACTGATCTACCAGCGCTTCGGCGAAGCGCTCCGTAAGCTGGGTCTCGAACCGATCTCGTCGGAAGTGGCCATTTTTAACCCCCACATCCACCACGCCGTCGAAATGGTTGATACAAAAGACCACCCCGATCAAACTATTCTGGAAGAGTATCAGCGCGGCTACTATTTCAAAGGAAGGCTGCTCCGTCCTGCCATGGTGAAAGTAGCGGTAAACAGCTGATTCCAAACCTGCCCCGAGTGAGTGCTACATGCCGATGAGTGTTGGTAAACGAGATTATTACGAGATATTGAGCGTGTCCCGCGACTGTGACGATGGCACGCTGAAAACTGCCTATCGCAAGCTCGCGTTGCAGTATCATCCCGACCGCAACCCGAACAATCACGAAGCGGAAGAAAAGTTCAAGGAAGCTGCCGAAGCCTACTCGGTTCTCAGCGATCCGCAGAAACGCACCGCCTACGATCGGTTTGGCCATCAGGGCGTCAATGGCGGCGGTGCGCCGAACTTTGACGAGTCCCAGTTCGCCGATTTTGGCGATATCCTTGGCGATCTGTTTGGCTTGGGCGACATCTTCGGTGGGCGTCGCGGTGGCGGCCGTCGAACCGCACGAGGCGAGGACATCCGCTACGATCTCGAGATCAGTTTCGAAGACTCGATGCGCGGTCTCTCCGCCGATCTGCAGATTCCCCGCATGGAGGCCTGCACCCGCTGCCAGGGTACCGGCGGCGAACCGAACGGCGGCATGATCACGTGCTCGGTCTGTAACGGCCGCGGTGAGGTCCTCTACCAGCAAAGTTTTCTGGCGATTCGCAAAACCTGCCCCACCTGCGCCGGTCGCGGCAAAGTCATCCGCCAGGTCTGTACCCAATGCCGCGGCGAGGGCTTTCATCGCGTCGAGAAAAAGCTCAAGGTCAACATTCCCGCCGGTGTGGACAATGGCACCCGCCTGCGCCTCAGCGCCGAAGGCAATCCCGGTCCTGCCGGCAGCCAGCCCGGCGATCTCTACGTGGTCATCAAAGTCGCTGAACATCCCGTCTTCGAACGCCACGATACCGATCTTCATTGCACTCTGCCAATCAACGTCGCCCAGGCCGTACTCGGCGCAGAAATCGAAATCGACACTTTCGATGGTTCACAAACCATCAAGATTCCCGAAGGAACCCAGGCTGGAGCTCAGTTCCGTCTCCGGAATCTCGGCGTTCCCCAGTTAAACAGCCGTGCCCGCGGCGATCTCTACGTTCATCTCGACGTGCAGATCCCAAAGAAACTTACGCGCGATCAGCGTAAGCTCTTCGAACAGCTGCAGGAAGTTTTGCCCGTCGAGAACTCCCCGCACGAAAAAAGCGTCTTTGAAAAGGTGCGCGACTTTTTCGGCTAACAGCAGGCTGTCGCATTCGCCGCGCCCCTTAATTCTCAGCGCCCGGTGGCCGCCGCATACTGTTTCGAAAACTTATTGCGCGGATTATATACGGTGAAACTTCCGTCCTTCCGCGCACTCACCTTCAAATAAAAACCCGTATCCGCCTCACTCGTATTCGCAATATACGGATCCGAAACATTCCCTTCCGCTCCATTGGCATCGGCAAAGTGCAACTGCCACAAATCTTCCAGCCCCGGCGAAGACTTCACAACCTTCCAGGCCGATAGCGAGGCGCCCTTCTTCGCGCCGTTATCCATAATGGCCACCCGCGGCGCAATCGCATCCACCAGCGCCGGATCGTTACTCTGATCGAGACCATGATGCGACACCACAAATAAATCCGCCTTCCCCAGCTTGTTCACCGGGCACACCAGCTTCAATTCTTTGTTCCACGTCAGATCGCCCAAGTCCACAATTCGAAACTCGCCATAATGCAAAACCGTTCCCAGCGAGCGCGCATTTTCACTCGGGTCCGGTCCTTTTTCTTTCACCTGGCTGCATTGAGGATTACTTTGTCCCGCGCCCGGCAGCGCGCTCTCGATCACGTTCCCATCGCCCGAAACCACCTCCGCCTCAAGCCCCTTAATCGGCAAACGGTCGCCCGGCTTGGCAACAATGTGGTGCGAGTTCCCAAGAGCCGCCTGGTATTCGGAATAAAGCGTCGCAGACGTTTTCGATTGCTCCCGATTCTCGCCATGATCGATGAACGTCCCTACCGGCAGTTTCTGCGCCAGTTGCGGCACACCGCCCACGTGATCGGAGTGATAATGCGTAATCAGCACGTAGTCGATTTTCTTGATATGCGCCAGTTTCGCGGCCGCGACGATACGGTCGGCGTCACGAAAAGCGTTATACCCCCACCCCGTATCGACCAGCAAAGTCTGTCCATGCGGCGGCACGAATAAGGTACACTGGCCGCCCTCCACGTCGATGAAGTAAATCTCAAGCGGCTTTTCTTCGGCCGATATCGCCGCCGCAAACAGCACCGCACACAAAGCCGCCGTAATTGCCCGCATGGCCAAAATCGTATCAGACGGCCCGGGTCTCTCACTGCTAGGCTAAAAACACGGTTTGAAAACACGAGCAATGATACGGCTTCGGATGACGTTACGCTCTTGCCCATGCTGGTCTTAGAGCCGGCGACCACGGCGCTCATTATTGTTGACCTACAGCACGGTCTTCTTGCGCTTCCGCTCACGCCCCACGACAGCGCTCAGGTGATCGCACGCTCTATCGAACTCGGCCATGCACTCGCGGCAGCTGGCGGGATCGTCGTCCTGGTCAATACCAGCTACTCCGAAGACTATGCTGATCGCCCGAACCAGCCGGCTGACGCGCCAATGAACCTGCCCGCTGAAGGACTCCCTGAAAACTGGTCGACTCTCGTGACTGAGGTCTCAGCGCTTCCCGCCCAAGTGCACATTACCAAGCACCAGCAAAGCTCTTTCTTCGGCACCGAACTTGACCTGCAGCTTCGACGACGCGGCATAACAACGGTGGTCATCTGCGGAATTGCAACGAATTTCGGAGTAGAAGCAACTGCGCGCGATGCCCACAATCTCAATTACGCCGTGGTGATCGCATCCGACGCCTGTAGCAGTGTTGCGCCCACCCTGCATGACTTTGCCATCGAAAAGATTCTCCCAAGAATCGCACGCGTTCGCAGTTCGTCCGCGATCATCGCCGTGCTAAACGACGACGCTAAACGCACCGCGATCCCCATTGACCCTGCTCTACACTGAGGCTTGCCCCGCAAACTCGGCCAGCATTTCCTGATTCGCGACAGCATTCTCGAACGTCTGGCAGAAGCGGCTTGCGGCGATCACACGCAGCGCGTTCTCGAAATCGGACCCGGCCGCGGCGCGCTCACCCGCCACCTTCTCCGTCATGCCGATGAAGTGCACGCCGTTGAAATCGATCCTTCGCTCGTGCGGTTTCTGCAGTCGCATTTCATCGCTGAGCCCAAGCTCCATATCCATCTAAGCGACGTTCTTGATACCGACCTCACCCAGTGGGGACCCGCAGTTCTCGCCGGCAATCTGCCCTACTACATCACCTCGCCCATCATCGACCGCTTCCTTCACCTCGACGCGCGTTTTCCATCCGCCGTTTTCCTTATGCAATGGGAAGTTGCCGCGCGTCTCTTAGCCAATCCCTGCACTCGTGACTATGGCTATCTCACCGTCTCGACGCGCCTTGTTTGCGATGTTCAGCTTGTTTGCAAAGTCTCGCCCGACGCCTTCCATCCACCGCCTAAAGTCGACTCCGGCGCAGTTCTCCTGCAACGCAAATCGTCACCGCCGGAACATCTAGACGAACTGCTGAAATTCGTCGGCCGCTGTTTCCGTCAGAAACGCAAAACGCTGCGCAACAATTTGCGCGAGGTCTACGGCGAACGCATCGACAGCGCTCCCGAAGCCGGTCTGCGCGCCGAGCAGTTGCCTCTTCCGCAGTTCCTCGATCTCTACCGGCGGCTACACTGAGAGTTCATGATTCGCGCCCGCTTTGCGCCCTCGCCGACAGGCTATCTACACATCGGCAGCGCCCGCACTTTCATTTTCAACTGGCTCTACGTTCGCAAGCATAAAGGCATCATGGTGTTGCGCATCGACGACACCGATCTCGAGCGCAACACCGCAGCCTCGCTCAATTCGATCTACGAGGGCCTCAACTTTCTCGACCTCGGCTGGGACGAATTTTATCGTCAGTCTGAGCGCCTGGATCTCCATCGCCGGCTCGCCCATAGCTTGCTCGCGAAAGGCCTTGCCTACCGCGATTTCACGCCGGCCGTATCCGATTCAGACGACAAACCGCACTCTGCAGGTCCCTGGCTCTGTAACCCGGAAATGCGGGCTCTCTCGGCGGAAGAAAGCCGGCGTCGCGCTGATTCAGGCGAGCCCTTCGCCATTCGCTTCCGCGTTGATCGCGATCCGGTTCACGCTGTTGAATTCCACGACGAAGTCTACGGCCGGCAATCCAAGCTGACGGCCGACATAGAAGACTTCGCACTGCTGCGCAGCAACGGCATGCCGACTTACCATCTCGCCTCGTGCGCCGACGACATCGACCTTCACATCAGCCACATCATCCGTGGACAGGACCATCTCTCGAACACCTTCAAGCACATCCTGCTTTTCGAAGCCGCCGGCGTCGCTATGCCTTTGTTTGCGCACCTCCCGCTGCTCACTGCACCCGATGGAGCTAAGCTTTCGAAGCGCAAACATGGCCCGGTGGTCAGCGTGATGACTTATCGGGATAACGGTTTTCTCGCGCAGGCTTACATCAATTTCCTCTGTCTTCTCGGCTGGTCTCCCAAAGACAATCGTGAACAGATGACGTTGGACGAATTGACCGCCGCGTTCAGTTTCGAAGGCGTGAACCGCAGCAACGCGGTCGTCAATTTCACCGAAGCCGATCCCATCGACCCCAAAGCCTTGTGGCTGAATTCGCAGCATCTCCGCAGTATGCCCGCCGCCGCGCTTGCGCCGCTTATCAGGAAAGTTCTCGAAGATCACAAGCTTGCGCCTTACGGCGAAGAAGCCTTCTTCGTACATGTCGTCGACACAATTCGTTCCCGCTACGCCACCCTGCTGGACTTCCCGATCAAAGGGCGCGCCTACTTTGCCGACGATTTCGAAATCGAAAAGCCCGCCCTCGACAAACTCGAAGTGCCCGGCGCTCGCGAATTGCTGCATGAACTTGCCGATCGTCTTGCCGCCAACCCCGAGTTCTCCGAAGCCATCGCTGAAGCTGAACTACGCAGTTTAGCCGCAGAACGCGGCGTCAAGGCGGGAGTTTTGATCAACGGCAGCCGCGCCGCCCTCACCGGCCAGTCAGTCGGCCCGAGCGCGTTCGCCGTGTTCGCCTGCATCGGCCGCGAACGAGTCATTGAACGATTGCGAAACGCCTGAACATGCCAAACGTTCTTCTAGGCCTGGGCGGCTTGCTCAGCGATCCCGCCTGCTGTGTCATCAAAGATGGCCAAATCGTTTCGGCACTGGAACAGAACAAGCTTGCTCGCCATAACCGCCCGGGTGCTTTCCCCGATGAGGCGCTTGCCCGGGCGCTCGAAGTGGCCGGCGTTGATTCCGGCGACATCGATTGTGTAGCCCTGGCCCGCCCCTTTGCTCTTGGGCTTGAAAGCGCGGCGCAACTGCAGCTGCGCGCCCGCTTTCCCGCCAGTCAGATTGTCGTCGTCGATCATCACGACGCGCACGCCGCCTCCGCTTACTACGCTTCCGGCTTTCCGAGCGCCGGTGTGCTGAGTATCGATCGCGCCGGAGACTATCGCTCCGCTGTTTTATTTCGCGGCGAAGGCAATCGCCTGACGCGCGTTCGCGAACTTTACTTTCCTGATTCCTTCGGTGATCTTTACAATCGGGTCACTGAACTCCTCGGCTTTGAAGCCCGTGCCGATGAGCATAAGGTCCAGTGGCTGTCCGCTCAGGGTCATCCCGCCTACCTTGACGTCTTCCGGCAGATCATCCATCTCGACGCTGACGCTTGGCCACGATTCGATCGCAGCTTCTTCGATGCGGATCGCTTGATCCAGGGCGGTTTTAGCAGCAAGTTCTATGCCGCCACCGGCCTCGAGCCGAAAAACCCAATCTCTGAACCCACCAAAGCGGACCTGGCGAGTAGCCTTCAGCTATCTATCGAAGAAGCGATCACCGCTATGTTCGGAGGGGTGGACAGTGTCGCCATCGCCGGTGGCATGGCCATGAACGCCATGCTGATCCGCTCTCTCGAACAGAAATTTCAGAATGTCTTTGTGCAACCTGCCGCCGGTAACGCCGGCACTGCCCTGGGCGCGGCCCTTTACGCCTGGCACAACTTTTACGGCGAAAGCCAGCCCGTCCCTTTTCCGACGCTCTGTCTCGGCCCTGCTTACACCTCCGTCCAGATCAAGCAGGTTCTCGAAAATTGCAAACTTCGTTTCCGTTATCTCATCACGGACGAAGAGCTGATCCGCGAAGCGGTTCGCGCGCTGACGGACAACAAAATCACCGCCTGGATGCAAGGCCGCATGGAGTTTGGCCCCCGCGCGCTTGGCAACCGCAGCATTCTCGCGTCGCCCCTCAATCCGTACTCGACCGAAAACCTTAACGTCTACATCAAACATCGCGAGGGTTTTCGCAAGTTTGCCGCTTCCGTTCCGGAAGAGCTTGCCGGCCAATATTTCCGCGTTGGCCGCAACGCTCGTTTTCTGGCCACGATCGGCGAAGTAGAACCGGCTTGGCGCGATCGTTTCACAGCTGCGATTCTCAGCGAAAATTTGATTCGCGTCCACACCGTCGCGCGCGAGACGAACCCGCTCTATCACGCTCTCCTGCTTGCCATTGGCGACGCTACCGGCCTGCCGGTGCTCTACAATACCAGCTTTAACCTCTTCGGCGATCCACTCGTCTGCACGCCGCGCGATGCCGTCCGCAGCTTCTACTCCTCCGGCATTGACGCCCTCTTTGCCGGCAACTTCTTCCTCGAAAAATAGCGTTGCCAGAAACTTTCACCGCCGCGGGCGCCTTGAGTTTTTACCGTCCATAAAAGGAGTCGACGGTAATTAACGGTTTTGCTGAGAGGCGCGCGCGGGACGGCGGTCACGGGCGAATGACAATAAATCTACCCGTTTATTTTCAATGACTTAGATTGGTTTTCGGGGAAGGCCTGGGAGGACGCTTCGGGTATTCTTCCGATGCCGAGAAATGGGCTGGCGTGGGAGACAGGGACAAGATTATGGAGGAGCAAAAGGGATGGAGAACGGTAGTTACGAAGCTACGGCTTGTTCGCGAAATAGGTGCGGATGTTCTCTTCGGCCAACCCTTGCGATCGCGCCAGGGCCACCTTTGCCAGGTTGTACTGATACTGCGCCGAAATCAGATTCTCGTTTGCATCCGCCAGTGACTGCTGGGCCTGCACCACTTCCACTGTATTCGTCACTCCGGCTATGAAGCGGTCGCGCGATTGTGTAACCGTCTGATTCGCCAGCTGCACGTTGCTCTGCGCCACTCCCACCTGCTGCTGCGAAGAATTCAGATCGAGCAGTGCGGTGCGCACTTCCAGATCGATCTGCCCGCGCAGGTTCTCCATCTCGTTGCGCCGGTTCCTCAACTCGGCATCGCTCTGCAGAATATCGCCTTTGATCCGGCCGCCATCGAAGATGTTGAACTGCAGCGCGCCCGTCGCATTAAACACGCCATGCGATTTCGTGAACAGGTGTATGCCCTCATCGCCGTAATAACCGTTCGCCGTAAGCGTCGGGTAGCGCTCCGCCTTGGCCCCGCGCAACGTGAATTGCGCCGCCAGCACGCGCGCTTTCGCCGCCTGGTAATCCGGCCGGTGCTCATACGCCTTTCCCAGCGCATCCTGCAGCGAGACCGCCGACATCGGGACGGAAGGCGACGGATCCGCCACCGTAAAATCCTGCCCGATCGCCAGGCCAATGATCCGGCCCAACATCAGCTTGTCTTTCAAAAATTGATTACTCACCGCCACCAGCGTTTGCTGCCGCTGTTTCAACTCGACTTCCGAGCGGGTCACATCAATCGCAATCGCCGTGCCGGCATCGTGCCGGCGAGAGGCATTGGTGAAAACCGCCCGGTCCGCATCGATCTCCGCTTGCGTCGCCACAATGCGCGCTGCATCCGCAATAATTTGCAGGTACGCATTCCCGACTCCCTGCACCACCAGATCGCGCGCATTCTTGACCGAAAGCAGAGACGCTTTCGTCTCCTCCCGCGAAGCTTTGAAGTTACTGATCGATGTGTAATCGAATAGCGAAATGCTCGCATTTACCGACGCCAGCTGATAACCGAACGGGCCCACAATATTTGGAATGGTAAAGCCCGGGGCCGAGAACATCACCCCCAAAGCTTGCAAATTAATCTGCTCCTCGGTGGCGCTTACCTGACCCGTGATCTGCGGCAGCAGCGCACTCAACGCTCTAAGACGCTGCGCGCGGATCTCCCGGCTCGATTGTTCATTGGTCAACAAGCCCAGGTTCGCGCGCAATCCACGGTTAATTGCGTCACCGAAACTGAGCGCAATAGGAGTCGCGCTCGCCTGTCCCTCGGGCACGCTTCCCTGAAAACTGGGGTCCCCCGTCTGTGGCGCCGGCGTCGTCATCTGTGCGCCCGGATTCGACTGCGACGATCCGCCGGAACTACCGCCCGATTGCATCCCGCCCGAACTGGAACTGCCGCCGGATTGCTGACTCCCCTGCGGCTTCGCTGGAAGCGCCAGTAACGCAAGCATCAGACACACGACAAAGGAAGGTGCTGTTTTCCTCGCTTTAATCATTCACAGGTTTGGAGTCACAGGTTCAATTCACAGCTTCGATGGGACCAACGTCCAGAATAGCCGAATGATCCTTACAGATTACGCTTCAGATACGAACAGATTTCATATCCCGCCAGATACTTGAACGGAAAGGCGCCCAAGGTGTAATGGCCGCACGGCAGCACGGCCACATCGTGCCTCCACTTTTGAGCTCGTGCGCTCTGGATCACCTGTTTCGACAGATGTACCGGAAAGGTTGTGTCGTAGCGCGTGTAGATGAACTTCGAATGATGCTTCTTTGCCGTGAACTGCTCCCAGTAACTCGGCGGGCTGACGCACATCCAGACTTTGCGTAGCGTCGGCAGATCAATCTCATTTTCCAGGCTCTCCCGGATATGCCGGGTCGATAAGCCTTCCCAAACCACATCCGCCACATAAGTGGAGCAGTGATTAAAAACGTTCACTTTGATCCGGGGCTCGTGCGCGCTGGCCAGAAACGCGTAACATGAGCCCAGGCTCGTGCCAATGATGCCCAGGTCCTTGAAGCCTTGCTGCTCCAGCCAGTCGAAACAAGCCCGTGAGTCGATCACCGCCTGCCGCGTGGCGTCGATGGTTCGACAAATGTTGGAAGAAACGGCGTAATCGGCCCGGGCCAGGCCGGCGGGAGTGCGGGCGTCGTGATAGGGCAAACTGAGCCGTAGCACCGATATGCCGAGCCGCTGCAAGCCTGCGCAGAGTGCATTGTGCTGCGGCAGTTTCGAATTCCAGTGCGGCAGCAGCACCACCGCTTTACGGTTGTTATTCCTGGCCGGATACCACAACGCCCGCACCGTGTTGTTCTCGGGATAAGGCGTGTCCACGGGCGACGCAAAGCTGAGCCAGTCACCCGAGATCTCGAAGTCAGTTGGCGGATCGTAGCCGAAAAATTCCACGCTGCGCCGGGCGATCTCGTCATTCAACTCAACCAGTTCGTCGAGCGAATCGATCGGTCCTACTCCCGATAACCAGCGTCCGCTCCATTCGGCGCCGAGTTCAAAGGGGCGCACAATCCGGTCGTTCGACCGGAAACATAAATCGTTTTCCCAGCGATCGATCCAATTCCGATAGCGGCTGGAGGCCGGACGCAATACCTGGTTCATGCGTCGCACGGGCAGATCGCAAACACAGCGGCGCGGTAGAGAGGGGGCATCGCCTCTATTTTAGCTTTTGGCTCTGCCAGTAGTACCGCATCACGATTTCTCCCACCCGCAGAAACGAATCGAGTTCGAACGGTTTCTGAATATGCGCATTCGCCAGAGGCGCAATCCGCTCCATCGCATCCTTTGGTGATGAACTGAATATCGCCACAAAGAGTCCCGCTAATCGCCGTTCCGCGCGGATAAAATGCAACACTTCCAGCCCATCCCGCCGCGGGATGTTCAAATCCAGCACCACGATATCCGGTCGCTCGGCCGCCAGATATTCAATGGCCGTGTCACCATCTCCAATGGCCACGGTATGACACGCCGGATCTTCCGCATGAATGGCTTTCTTGATCAGGTAAATGTCGGCTGGATTGTCTTCCACCAATAAAACTTCCAGTCGCGGATTGTCAGTAAGCATTCATGAAATGGCGAACTCGCTAGACCAATTTCTACAGATTGAATGAATCCGGCTTTAATCAGCGGCGGAGGCGCAAGCAGCAATTAGTGTTCAACACTGCAATTGCAATTCCTCATAATTACACGATTTCCGAAAAATCAAGAATGACATTCTTTTCCTCGGGTGCGCGACATAAGCCCACCGGTCGCTTACGCTCGCGGCTCAGTTACGGCTACCGGTCGCTTACGCTTGCGGCTCAGTTACACGCTCGTAACCGTTCGGCTGCTATAAACACCTATATGCCTCGTTATGCAGCAGTCGACATCGGCAGCAATTCCGTGCGGATGATGGCCGCTGACGTGAGCCATGGTGAGACCCGTATTCTCGAGCAGGACCGCCAGGTGACGCGCCTCGGCGAAAGCGTCTTCCGCTCCGGCCGCATCAGCAAAGAAGCCCTCGATTTCCTGTGCGCCACACTGGCGCGTATGTCCGCCGCCTACACTCGGCTTGGCATCCTTGGCCTGCGCGCAGTGGCCACGAGTGCCGTGCGAGACGCCGGCAATCAAGACGAATTTATTCAACGCACCGGCCACGCTCTTGGAAGCAAAATCGAAATTATCTCCGGTCCGGAAGAAGCTCGACTCATTCATCTGGGGGTGGAATCCCGCTGGCCGCGCCCGAAGGAACGAACCCTGATTGTAGATGTCGGCGGCGGAAGCGCCGAACTCATCATCAGCCAGAACGGCCAGCTCATCGATGCCGTTTCGAAGCCGCTCGGCGCGGTACGTTTAACCGAAGTCTTTCTCCAGAGCGACCCGCCGCGGCCGGAAGAACTGCACCGTCTCAGCAGTTACATCGAAGAGAAACTCGCTTCGTTTTGGAAACAGCATGGGGCGGAGAAATTCGATCGGGCTGTCGCCACCTCGGCCACCGCCGCAGCCCTGGTGTGTGCCGTAAACCAGGTTCCCCGAGCCAAAAGGGACACCGCGGATGGTATGAAGGCGTCGGCTTCGCAGATTGACGAGCTCTTCCAGGCTATCGCTAGCTCCGATCTAAATGTCCGCCGCAAGATGGTAGGCATCGGGCCAAAACGCGCCGAGATCATCATTGCCGGCGCCTGCGTATTCCGCGCCGTGCTCAAACTGTTCGGCCACAAGTCTCTCTACTATTCGGCGGCGGGTGTGCGCGACGGCATCATCGCCGATTTAGCGCAGCGCGGTGTGGGGCGTGAATTGGCGCAGCTCTCCCGCGAGCAGCGGGCTGTAGTGGAAGGCATGGCCAAACGGTATGGCGTATCGCTCCGGCATGTGCGCCAGGTCGCCTGCCTCACCCAGCGGCTATTCGAAATTCTGCAGCCCTTCCATCAACTGCCCGCCGCCGCCGGCAAGTTACTAGAAGCCGCCGGACTTCTCCACGATATCGGCCACTTCGTCAGCGCCACCTCGCACCACAAACATTCGGCCTACCTCGTCGCGAATTCCGATCTCCCCGGTTTTACCGACAAAGAGCGCCTCACCATTGCGGCTCTGTGCCGCTTTCATCGCAAATCTATGCCGCAATCCAGGCATTCCCACTTCCAGGCTCTCGAGCCCGATGCCAAACGCATCGTCACTTGCCTTGCTCCGCTACTCCGCCTGGCCGACGCCCTCGATCGTGGTCACGAGGCCAGAGTCACTGAAGTCACCAGTTCCGCGCGCGACGGCAGTGTCACCATCCTGATCGACGCGCAAGATGATCCAGATTTGGAAATATGGGCGGCCAGCGAAGCGGCCCGGACTTTCGAGGAGAGCTATGGCCAGAGCATTGCGATTCAGCGGCTCCGGCGTTAATCACTCATACCGCAGAAACTTTTTGACACCCCGCGAAACAATCTTCCAGTTTTCGCGCGCTTCGGCCAGCCTCTTCTTGCCGGTCGGCGTAACGGAGTAGACCCGCGCCCGCCGCCCGCTGCCTGTTACCTTCCAGCTGCCTGCGATCAACTTGTCTCGCTCCAGCCGGTGCAACGCTGGATATAAGGATCCTTCTTCAATCTGCAGCAGCCCCTCGGAGGCCAGCTGCACATGCGCCGAAATTCCGAAGCCGTGGTTGCTTTCACGCTCCAGTGTCTTCAAAACTAGAAGTTCCAGGCTGCCTTGCAGATTATCGATCTTCTTCGCCATAGCCGTTTCACCTAGTCTACTAGGGCACGAGCGCGAAGTTCGGCTTTCCTCCTTAGCGATTGATCGTCCGCATACCCGCTTCGCTATAGCGGCCTCCAACTGCCGCATTGGCCGGCATGGCGGCATTGATTTGCGCCAGATCGGCAGGCGTCAACTGAACGTCGATAGCCCGCACGTTTTCCTCCAGGTACTTCGAGCGTTTCGTCCCCGGTATCGGCACAAGATCTTCGCCCTGCGCCAAAACCCACGCCAGCGCTAGTTGCGAAGCAGTGCAGTTCTTCTCTTTGGCAATCTTCTCCACTTCGTCCACCAGTCGCAGATTGCGGGTGAAATTGTCGCCCTGAAAACGCGGAGAATTCCGCCTCCAGTCGGCCGGATCCAGATCTTCTATCGATTTAATCCGACCGCTCAGAAATCCGCGCCCGAGCGGACTATAGGGAACGAAGCCAATGCCCAGTTCACGCACCGTTTGAAGTAAGCCATCTTCGGGCTCGCGGCTCCATAACGAATATTCGGTTTGCAGCGCCGCAATCGGATGCACCGCCTGAGCCCGCCGAACCGTATCCGCACTTGCTTCCGATAAACCGAGATAGCGCACCTTCCCGTCTTTTACCAACTCAGCCATCGCGCCCACCGTGTCTTCAATCGGAGTCGCGGGATCAACGCGGTGCTGGTAATACAGATCGATCACGTCTGTGTTAAGGCGTTTCAGGCTGGCTTCACATGCCGAGCGCACATACTCCGGCTTGCCATTTATGCCCAGCATCTCGCCCTGCTCGCCTCGCACGTTTCCAAACTTAGTCGCAATCACCACCCCGTTGCGGTTGGAGTGGAGCGCCTTTCCGACCAACTCCTCATTGCGCCCGACGCCATACATGTCGGCCGTATCGAAGAAGGTGATGCCTAACTCCAGCGCGCGATGAATAACCGCAATCGACTCCGCTTCATCTCCCGATCCGTAAAACTCGGACATCCCCATACACCCGAGCCCCATGGCGGAAACTCGCAGGCCAACCCGGCCCAATATACGTTTTTGCATTTCGAGAGGTGGACGACAATAGTTCGTTCCTCATTTCGCGGCGAGTTTTCCCTGCACCAGGCGCGTCCGCAATTCCGCTGTTACGATGCGATGACACTTCAGGCAGAGTGTTTGCATATTCGTCAGATCACACTCCCCTCCTCCTTCAATCACCGCCAGAATATGATCGGCTTCCCATAACGATTTCCGGTTTCCGATTTTCCATTCCTGATGAGCCCGCAGGCGTGCCGTTCCACGCAGCCGCTTAACATGCCGGAATTGCGCCACACAATCGATCCCGCATTGCGCGCAAATTCCTTTGTCGCGCTCCAAAACGCGCTCGCGCAGGTGGCCGGGATTACTACGTAGTTTCCACTCCTCCACGCAGAAGTCCGAACAGAAGGTGTGACGCCCAGACGGCACTTCCAGACTGCACCATCGGCAGAGAAACCGGCCGTTCGGACCCTTCGCGAGGCTTTCACGATCGGCTCGGCCCCCTGGCATCGCGCGTATCGAGCTCATGCCTGCCAGAATACAGCGCAGCCGGGACGAGGATCTGCAAATCAGCGATCAAAATGTAGCGGTTCGCTGCATTCCACCGTCCAACTCAATTAACGGCGATGGGATTCCTCGACAATCTGGAAAACTCTTTAAAGAGCCTCGAAACTGCTGACGAGCGCGACGGCTCCGCTCACGAACGTCGCGAGAACGATCGGGCGCAAGCTTTAGCAGTGGGACCCTGGGCTGAGCAGCTGAAAACTTCGGATTTCACCAAGCAGCTTTTCGACAAAGCGGCGCTGGCCGGCCACCAGATGCGTACTAAGGTCTACATGGCATGGCTTGAAAACACGCTCCGCCTGGAGGCGCGCGAAAAACGTCTCGAGCTAAAGCCGACTCCTGATGGCATCATTGCTGAGTTCGAGAAACAGGATGGCCGGCACGGCACCATACCCGTCGACTTGAAAACCGATCCGCAGCTATTGCTGAACGAGTGGCTGGGCCTTAATTCATGAAAACAGATGAGCAGGTATACGCGGGCGCAGCAGCGCTCGGTATCGTGGCCGGCATGCGTTGCATGTCCGCCCCCGCGCTGGTCAGCCAGTTTGTCCGGCGGGGCCGGCTGCCTCTAAAAAGTTCGAGACTGCGCTTTCTCAGCAGTGTTGGCGGAGCATCCAGCACGGCGCTCCTGGCGCTCGGCGAACTGATCGCCGACAAGCTTCCTGCGACTCCCGCACGCACGCAAGCAGGTCCGCTTGCTGCCCGCGTGATTTCAGGGGCGCTATGCGGGGCGATTTTTTGTTCCGCGAAGAAGCGTTCCCCCTGGTTAGGCGTTTTTTATGGGGTTCTGGGCGCGCTGGGATCGACCTTTGCGGCTTATCACCTCCGCCGCAGCGTCAAAGAGACGCTGCATCTGCCCGACAGCATTGTGGCTCTCGCCGAAGATGCCGGGGTCGCCTCAATCGGCCTGCTGCTCGCTTCCCAATTACCGTAAAAAGCCTGCGAATCAACACCGCCCGATCCCCGCATCTAACAACAGATGTCACTGCAAGATCCGCTGTTCACCCTCAGCGTCCTCGATCAGTCCCCTATTCCAGAGGGCTTCAATGCGGCCGATGCTCTGCACAATTCCCTGGAACTCGCCCGACTGACTGACCAGCTGGGCTATCACCGGTACTGGGTGGCCGAGCATCATGGAACTCCCGGACTTGCCTGCAACAGCCCCGAAGTTCTAATCGGACCTCTAGCCGCCGCTACTAACCGCATCCGGGTGGGTAGCGGCGGCATTATGCTGCCTCACTACAGCCCGCTCAAAGTCGCTGAAAATTTCGGCATGTTGAGCAATCTCTACCCGGGCCGTATCGACCTCGGAGTCGGCCGTGCCGCCGGGACTAGTCGCGCTGTATCGATCGCATTGCAGCGCGACCGTCGTCATCCAGCCCCGGACGACTTTCCGGAGCAGTTCGACGAACTCCTAAACTACATGGAACAAGCCGCGCAGAATAACCCGCTCGCCAAGCCCGAGATCTGGCTGCTGGGTTCATCGCCGCAAAGCGCCATTTGGGCTGCAGAACTTGGATTGCCGTATTGCTTCGCCGATTTCATCAATTCTCGAGGCGCCGAATTCGCGCGACTCTACAAACAGGGCTTTGCACCTTCGCAGCGCGCGTCTCAGCCGCAGGTGGCCGTAGCCGCCTGGGTCGTTTGCGCGGAGACCGACGACGAAGCCCGGCGTCTCTCATTGAGCGCCCGTATGATGTTTGCGCAACTTGTTCAGGGCAAGCTGATCCCGGTTCCCACCGTCGGACATGCGGAAGAGTTTTTGCAAAGCGAAGACGTGCCGCTTGAAATGTTGACCGCTGGTCGCCGGTTCATCACCGGTTCCCCTCAGAGTGTCCGTGCTTCGTTGGAGTCGCTGGCGGTGGAATATGGCGCGAGTGAGTTACTCCTCGTAAACATTTTGCACGATCACGCAGCCCGCCTGCGTTCTTATGAACTATTAGCCCACGAATTCGGACTGGCTGGCGCAAAAGAAAATGTCGAGCGCGCGGTAGCCTAAACTCCGCGCGCTTCCCGATTTACCTACTCCGGTTTTCGCTTGCGAGGCCGTCGAACGGGTCCCTGCCCGGCCGGCGCCCGCTTACGCAGAATCGCCTTCTTCGGCTTAGGAGGCGGAGGATTGGGCTCAAAGATAGTAGGTTGCCCTTCTACAATCGGTTGGGGCTCGTCCTCTTCCTCTTCAAAGATCGGTTCCGGCGCAGCTTCCGGTAAAGCCGGCGGATAAAACTCCGCGCCCAAATGAACAATCAGACCGCGTTCTTCATCCGGCTCGCTGCGCACCACAGTTTTGTCCTGCGCATAATTCAGAAACTCCGAGAAGCGCTGAAACCCATATTTGGGCAACTGGAAATTCGGATTTTCCGCCTGCATCCACGCCTCGAGTTCTTCCGCCGTAGCGCCTTCTTCGAGTTCCATGCGATGCGTTTCGAGAACATCGCGCAAAGCGGGCAGCGCTTCTTCGGGCCGCGGCGCCACTTTCTCCGGGCCGCCGCCGCCCCGGCGCTCGATCACATAGCGGCCGCCTGAGCCGCTGACGTTAATGAAGTCCGCCTTCTTCAGCTTGTCGACAAAATCGGAAAAGCTGCCTGCGCCATAGGCCCGTTCGCTAAACGCCGGATCTAGCTGCAACATTGTGCTTTTCAGCAGGCCGAGCTGGGGTTGCACGGCACGGCGTTCAAGAACCTGCAGAGCGCGTTCCACCAGCGGCAAAGCTTGCGATAGATCGAGCGGCGCAGGGCGCGGACCCCGCTCCTTCTGTTTATCTTTGCGATCCCGATCCTGCCGGTCTCTATCCGGACGATCTCCCCGATCCTGACGGTCCCGATCCGGACGATCCATAATGCGGTCACGCCGCTCCGGCATGGGCGTAGCCACAATCCGGTCGCCGTCTTCCAGCAGCGATTCGTAGCTCACGAACTCGTGACAGTTCTGCTGCAGAATCGTGCTCGTAAAGGCTTTGCCGCCCACGACAAACACGGTCTTGCCGTATTCCTTGAGCTTGTTGACCAGCGGAATAAAGTCGCTGTCTCCGCTTACCACAGCAAACGCATTTACATGCGCGTGCGTGAAGGCCATTTCCAGCGCATCGAGCGCCAGGTTAATGTCTGCCCCATTCTTGTCGCCGCGCGGCGATGGGATCCGCTGCACCATCTGCACTGCATTTTCGGCCATCTGCCGGGTTGCGCCCTCCTGGCGCCCCCAGTTCGCGTAAGCGAATTTGGCTACGATGTCACCGCGCTCTTTCAAAGCACCGAGCGGCAGCGACACGTCAAATTCGCGGCGTAGCGTCGATTTCACGCCAATTTCTATATTGTCGTAATCGACGAACACCGCGATGTTCAATCTGTCTTGCATCTAATTCCTTTTCCGTCTGCCGCGCCCGCTCACAAAGAGGGGTGCCGGTCAGACCGTTTCCTGCCGAGCTTCCGCTCAGGCTACTTGTTTCACTGAATCGCGAATAAAGCGTATGATCTTTTCCAAAGAAGCGCCCGGCTGAAACACTTCAGCCACGCCCTGCCTCTTCAAATCCGCCGCGTCATCATCCGGGACGATGCCCCCGACGAGAACCAGCACATCACACATCTCCTTTTCGCGCAGGAGTTCCATCACGCGCGGCACAATCGCATTGTGCGCGCCCGATAAAATCGAAAGTCCAATCACTTGGACATCTTCCTCCAAGGCCGCGTTCACGATCATCTCCGGCGTTTGCCGGCGACCTGTGTATATTACTTCCATGCCCGCGTCGCGTAGTGCTCGTGCGATGACTTTTGCGCCGCGATCGTGTCCGTCGAGGCCTGGTTTGGCAACGAGTACACGAATGGCAGTGTCCATACTTACACTTACCGATTAATTCTACTACTCGTGCTCGCAGCCAAACCAGTTTCGACGTGAAACTCGGCCCGGCCGGGCACAACCTCGTAGCCGAACCAACGCTCTCGTATTGTGTCGACTGCAGATGCCATCATCGAACCAGTTTGGCTACTTCTTCGTGCCGACGCCAGTTTTGACGTATCACGTTTGTGTATCACGGCATGTATGTATGCCATAGTCCCGTATGTTTGAGCGCTTCCTTTTGACGATTCGAGTCAATTACAGCCGGGCACAACTTATCCGCATCATTTCGGCCCGCAAAGCCACACCCTCGCTTGCCTCGTAGCGTCCTTGCTGAGTGGCGGCTATGGCCTCTCGTTTTAGAAGCGAGCACAGGCCGCGATTCCGCGCCACCAAACGAAAGAGGAACTTCGGCGGACTTGGGCGCGGGTCGCGCGTCCTTTGTGCGCGCGAGTTCCTGATAGAACGCGGTCTAATCAAGAATGCGAGGAACCCCACATGAGTGATCAAACTTTCAATGAGCCCCGAGTTGTTTTGAACCGCATTTACACCCGCGGCGGCGACGCCGGCCAGACGCGCCTAGTGGGAGGACAAGCCATCGCGAAAGACGCCGAACGGATCGAGTGTTACGGCACAATCGATGAACTGAATTCGTTTGTCGGCATCGCGCGCACCACTGTCGAATCGCTGTCTCGCGACACCCCGGCGATCGGCTCCCTTGCCACTATTTTGAAGCGGGTGCAGCATGAGCTCTTCAATCTCGGCTCAATTCTGGCGACCTTGCCCCAAGACGTGCATCCTAAGCAGCCCCGCATTACGGCCGCCGACGTCACACAACTCGAGCGCGAGATCGACTCCGCCAACGACGTTCTGCCCACACTGCACTCCTTTGTGTTGCCGGGCGCCAGCCGCATAGATGCCGAACTACACGTTTGCCGTACCGTGTGCCGGCGCGCGGAACGTTTGCTCGTACGCCTGGCGCGCGAACAAACCGTACCAGACGAAGCCGTCGGCTATCTCAATCGCTTAAGCGACGCGCTGTTTGTCTGGAGCCGCTGGGTTAATCACACCTTAGGCATTCCGGAAGCAGTCTGGGAGCCCAATGCAGCCGCTGCCGCAGCCGACGGCGGCACGCGCGAGTAGATGGAGGCTCACGCCAGCGGTTCGCACAGCAGCAAGGTGTCATGGGCCGCGCTCTCGGCGAGTTTTCTCGGCTGGACGCTCGATGCCTTCGATTTTTTCCTGGTCTCCTTCTGTCTCACTGCCATCGCGAAAGAGTTTCATCAGTCCGACAGAGCCGTTGCCTACTCGATTGCGCTGACGCTGGCCTTTCGCCCGGTAGGCGCGTTTCTCTTCGGCCTCATGGCGGACCGTTACGGCCGTCGTCTGCCGCTGATGCTCGACCTCGTCTTCTATTCCATCGTGGAAGTAGCGACCGGCTTTGCGCCCAGCTTCGCCATCTTCCTGGTCTTGCGCGCGCTTTTCGGCATCGGCATGGGCGGCGAATGGGGTGTTGGCGCATCTCTCGCGATGGAGAAGGTTCCGGCGAAATGGCGCGGCCTGCTCTCCGGACTCTTACAGCAAGGCTACGCTCTCGGCTACTTGCTGGCAGCTATCGCGTATCCTCTAGTGTTCCCGCGTTTCGGCTGGCGTCCGTTGTTCTTCTTAGGCGGCTTGCCTGCTTTGCTCGCCCTCTTCGTCCGTCTGCGCGTACAGGAATCGGAGGTCTGGCAAAAATCGAAGGGCAAGAGTTGGAAAGAACTCGGTGGCACTATCCTCGGCCATTGGAAGCTCTTTCTCTATTTAGCGGTGTTCATGACCGGCATGAATCTCGCTTCGCATGGCACGCAGGATATGTATCCGGCCTTTCTGGAACGCTACTGGCATTTCGGCGCAGGGCAGCGTTCTCTTATCACCGCTATCTCAATGGTGGGCGCCATTATCGGAGGCGTTACCATCGGCCTGCTTTCCGATCGGTTCGGCCGCAAACGCGCCATCGCCGTCGCTATGTTCGCCGCTATTCTGCTCACTCCGCTCTGGGCCAAAGCTCCACAACTCGGCTGGCTCATCACCGGGGCATTCCTCATTCAATTCTGTGTACAGGGCGCTTGGGGGGTCATCCCGGCGCACCTCAGCGAACTCTCGCCGAATGCCATTCGTGGATTCCTGCCCGGCTTTGCCTATCAGTGCGGCGCATTGGCCGCCGGCGCCGTAGGCACTCTCGAAGCCGCGCTCGCAGAACGGATGAGCTACGCCACTGCCATGGAAGCAACCGCCGCGACCGTCTTTGCCTTCACCATCATCCTCGCGCTGTTAGGCCCCGAGAAGAAAGGCGTCCAGTTTTCCTCGGAACCCTAAAGCTGGCCTAAAACGAGCTCTTCAGAACCGTTCGTCATAGTAAACCGGCAACACGATTCAGAACGTAATCGAACACCGTCAGCAGAATTGAGCCTGCAACAGCAGGTAGACATCCAACCACCCGAAAGCCGGGCACCAATGCTGAAGTGAGCTTCAACATGAGTCCATTAACCAAGAAATAGACGATTCCGAGCGTTAGAACAATAAACGGGAGCAGCACAATCTTGAGGACCAGTCCCACCGTCGCGCTTACCAAACCGATGACTAGCGCGGCAACGAGAGCGGCGCCGAAACCGTCAACCTGAATGCCGGGCAGAATCCTCGCAACGATAAGCAAAGCAACCCCGCTGAGAAGCCAGTGAACGATCCAATAGCGCACTGTTCGATAATACCCGGACCTCTCACTACCCCGGCGCCGGACGAAAGAGACATTGCACCTGCCTTAAACGCGACTCACAAGTCCAGCAATTCCGGCCACCTCCAATGCGGAACGCGCCGGTTCGAAAGTCTCTGCGGGAGACATTATGGCCTGCGGTAGGCCTTGCGTGTGAGTTCTATTCCAAACCTGGTTACCGCGATGCGGAATGCAATCTCGCCTTCGCCAGCATCAGGATTCTTGCGCTTGGCCTCGGCCGGTTGAACCGAATCTCCCGCCTTCCGAAGTACCACTCCCAGATTGAGCCGTTCGGCAGGTGTCATTCGTTTCAACCGTTCGAAGTAAACTTCGTATGCCCTCGGAGATGTGTCACTCAATGACACCTCATTCCGAGTATCGCTCAAATAAGCCGCCCGTCCATATCGTTGATCTTTACAAATACGGAACTTTCCATCTAGCCCTTCGTATCATACGAACAGAGCTACTAGTCGGTCGTCGACACGAACCTATGCCGAGACGCGCATCCCCACTCCAGTCCGAGATGGTCCAGGGAACGCTGGACCTGTTAATCCTCCAAACGCTCCTGCTCGGCCCCGCGCATGGACAAACGATCGCTCACTCGATCGAGCGCGGTTCAGAAGATGTTCTTCAGGTTGAACACGGATCGCTCTACCCTGCGCTGCACCGTCTGCGGAATCGCGGCTGGATCGCTGGGTTCTGGGGAACGTCGGAAAACAATCGCAAGGCAAAATACTACCGGCTCACACCCGAAGGCAAGAAGCAACTTGCGACCCAGACATCGCGCTGGGAACAACTGGTGCGCGCGATCGGTCGCATTCTGAATCCCGTTGCGGAGAAACAAGGATGAACTGGCGCAGATTTCTCAGACGTGATGCAGCCGATCTCGAACAGCGCGAAGAACTCGACTGCTACGTCGATCTCACGGCGAAGGAATACATCGCACGCGGCATGGACCCGGCGGATGCTAAAGCCGCTGCCCGCAGAAAACTCGGCAACACAACCTTGATCCAGGAGGAGGTTTATCGCATGAATACCCTCACGTTCCTTGAAAGCGCCTGGCGCGACCTGCGGCAGGCCCTGCGCATGATTCGTACCAAACCAGGCTTTAGCGTCCCTGCGCTGCTTTCGCTGGCCCTCGGAATCGGCGCAAATGTCGCCATCTTCAGCGTGGTCGATGCCGTTCTAATCCGCCCACTGCCTTACCGTGCGCCCGACAAATTAATCAGCGTCGTTAACACCGCGGTGTTTTCGGGGCAGGTCTTCAAGGATTGGCCGCTTTCCCTCGACATGTATGCCGAGTACAAACAAAACGCAAAGAGTTTTCAGGAGTTCGGTGTTTGGACTCCAGGTTCGGCAGCCGTCACCGGCATTGGCGACCCGGAGCAGATCGCGACCGTCTCGATGACGGCTGGCGTCCTGCGTGCGCTGGGAGTGCGTCCCCATGTAGGCCGCTGGTTTTCAAGCGCGGATGAGAAGCTGGGTGCTCAACAAACGGTCATCCTCTCTTATACCTATTGGCAGCGCAGGTTTGGCGGCGATCCTCATGTGCTCAGCCGGTTGGTTCTCATCGATTCTGTTCCTCATCAGGTGATCGGAGTCATGCCCCGGAGCTTTGCGTTTCTCGATCTCACCCCTGACGTGTTCCTTTCAGAACGCGTCGCCGTCGGCGTCCCTGGATCGAGCGACGCCGACCAGACCGGACTCGCCAGGCTCAAACCGGGCGTCAACCTGGTACGAGCTAATGAAGACATTGCACATGTGCTGCGCATGTGGGGCGTCCGAGCGGGCTTGGAGCAAACACTGCAGCAGCTTCAAGTCAAACCCAACCTTCATTCTCTGAAGCAGGACGTTGTTGGCGACGTTGGCGACGTTCTTACCGTCCTCATGGGCGCGCTGGCGTTGGTGCTGTTGCTCGTCTGCGCGAACGTAGCAAACCTCGTGCAAGTTAGGGCGCAGGCCCGGCGTCAGGAGTTTGCGATTCGCGCGGCCCTGGGCACGGGTTGGGCGCGGATCGCGCGTGAGTTGCTTATCGAAAGTCTTACTCTGGGCGTTCTCGGCGGTTTGATGGGTTTGGGTCTGGCATACATGGGGCTTCGCCTGTTGGTCACTCATGGACCCACATCTCTGCCCAGAATGGGAGAGATTTCGATCGACTCGACAAGTATCTTGTTCGCGTTGGCTTGCTCCCTGGCAGCGAGCTTGTTGTTTGGATTTATCGCCGTCCTCAAGTCAGGTCTTCGCCTCAGAGTGCAAAATGCGCGAGGCGTCAGCCTGACTACGCAGCAGTTACGCACTCAAAATGCACTGGTAGTCACACAGGTGGCGCTCGCCTTGGTGCTCTTGATAGCAGCCGGCCTGTTGCTTCGCAGCTTTGTCGCGTTGCACGCAGTGAGACCGGGCTTCACGCACCCCGAGCAGATTCAGACGGTCCGGCTCTTTATTCCGCAGGCGCAGGTACCAGAGCCCGAGCAACTCGCCCAAACGCAAGCGGAGATTCTCCACAAGTTGGCCGCTATTCCCGGTGTCACCGCAGCCGGGTTTGCTACTGCTTTGCCGCTCGAACTGGAATACCACAACGGCAACCCCATTTCCGTCGAAGGCAAGACGCCTGCTGGCCGCATCCCTCCGAACCGGACCATCAAGTCTATTTCGCCGGGCCTCTTTGCCGCCCTTGGCACGCGGCTTGTCGCTGGGCGCGATTTCAGCTGGAACGATCTGCTGAATCAACGCCGCGTGGCCATCGTCTCGGAAAACATGGCTCGCGAAAATTGGAGTGAGCCACGCGATGCGGTCGGGAAACGCATCCGCATCAACGGAGACGGACCGTGGAGTGTGGTGGTGGGCGTGGCGGAAAACGTCCATGACGATGGCGTCGATCGGCAGCCCCCGGGAATCGTCTATTTCCCCGGAGTTCGCCGCGGCGTCGCCTTCGCGCTACGCAGCAGGCGCGCCGGCACCGAGGGCTTTCGCAAGGAAATCGCAGCTGCCATCCACACTGTCGACTCCAGCCTGCCCTTGGCGAGAGTCCAAACTTTGAACGACCTCTATAGACTCTCCATCGCGCGCACTTCCTTCGCTCTCGTTCTGCTTGGAATCGCCGCAGCCATGTCTTTGGCGCTCGCGCTAATCGGAGTCTACGGTGTGCTTGCTTATGCAGTGGCACAGCGTCGCAGAGAGATCGGTATCCGTGTTGCGTTGGGCGCCGAACCCGCCATGGTAAAAAGCCTCTTCCTACGGCAAGGTCTGATACTCACATCCATCGGCGGCGCGCTCGGATTAGTTTCGGCCGGAGCCCTCTCCCGCTGGATATCTTCCTTACTGTTTGGAATTGCCCCGATTGATCCCTTAACCTACGCCGTTTCAGGAGCGCTTATTTTTGCAGCGGCCCTGAGCGCCACTTACATCCCAGCCCGCCGAGCCGCGTCACTCAATCCCATGGAAACGCTGCGTAGCGACTGAGGCACAGCAGTGCAAGAATCGCCGGCTCCGTCACAATCCTTCGTCCCGATCATCCGCCAGCAATTCTGAACATGTGCAAATAAAGGGTGACGGCCGCCTTCACTCTGCTGCACATCATTGTTGAACACGTTCAAGAATGACAAAATCAGAAGTCCTGCCCAAATCCGAAGCCACCCGCGCCCAGATTCTCGAAGCTGCGCTTGAGCTCTTCCAACGCGAAGGATTCGACAACACGACGAAGCGCGGTATTGCGGCCAACGCGCAAGTTGCAACCGGAGCTGCCTATTATTACTACCGATCCAAAGACGCTATAGTGATGGACTTTTATCAACGCTCTTGCGATGAGATGCAGGACAAGCTTCAGCATGCCATCGAAGGTGTCAGAGGACTCGAGGCTGACAAATCCGGGCTACGCATTCCCGGAGATCTGTCGCGGCATCTGCCGGATGTGCTTTGGTTCTTCCAAATGGGCGTGATCTTCTTCTGGCTTACGGGCGAGTGTCCTCAGCAGGCCTGGACCGAAAAGCTGCTGTCACTTGCTTGTAAAACCGTCGCTACCCTGGTCCGCCTTTCTGCTCTGCCACTTATCTCCCCTTGCGGAAGCCGGTTTTAGAGCTGATCGAGATCGCCACCGGAGAATAGGCATGAATAAACTATTCGACGGATTGTATGGGCGCATCTACCCGCAGCATGTCACCGGCTACTTCATTTCTAATTGTTATTGTGCAGGAGGCTTAGTAGCGTCGGCTGTGCCGCTTTGCCCGGTCATGCCCTGATTCACCAGCACCTTCACTTCTACTCGCCGGTTCATCTTGCGCCCATCGGCGTTCTCATTGCTCGCCGCTTCGTGCGACGTTCCCATACCGGTCGGCGTGATAATCCGGTGAATCGGAATGTTTCCCTCCTGCTCCAGATATCTCGTCACCGCATTCGCGCGCTGCTCGCTCAATACCTGATTGCGCGATGCGTTGCCCGTGGTATCCGCGAATCCGGCTACTTCCACCATGTAGCCCTTGGCCGCCAGCGCCTTCTGTGCGATCCCGTCCAGATCCTTTTTCGCCTGGTAGTTTAACACCGAACTGTTGATCTTGAAATACACCGTGGCCGAGTCCGCGGGCTCGTAATTATCCAGGTTCGTCACGCGCTTGTTGACATCGGTGACCCCCTGAGTTGCCTGGTCCGCTTGCGTCTTCACCTGGCCCACTTGTTGGTTCGTCTGCTTTTGCCCGTCTTCCAGCTGTCCGGCCCGTGTCTCGAGTTGTCCCGCCCGGCCTTCTACTTGGCCCTCGCGGCCTTCGAGCGTTCCGGTCCTCGATTCGATCGGCGAAACACGCGTATCGATCTGCCGCGAAGCCTTCATCGAGCTGGGATCGAAGGTCACTTTACTCGCGATCAACTCGCCTTTTTCATTCCCTCGCCCATCTGCTTCTACCCGCAGTCCAGGCACCAGCGCCGCCGCATCCATACTTGATCTACGTCGCAGGATGCCACGCTTCAACTGAATTTTCGTTCCGTCGGTCAGGTCAATCGTCCCGACCGAATCGTCATCGGTACGCAGCTTCAATGTCTGGCCATCGCGCGATATGATCACGCCTTGCACTTTCGCATCTTCGTCCGCGGTAAACGTGCGTGTGTTAGGCGTGACGGCCTGCATCAAACCCGATGCCAATAAAAGCGGCGTCGCCAATGCCAGCCATGGCCGGAGTGACTTTCGATAACTGAGATTTCTCATAAGATTCCCAAATCACGTTTTCGGCAGTGCCTATCAGGTTTGGCTCTGAGGACCCGCCAGAATCCGTGTACAAGTGGTTAGACGCTCATTCTATCCCACCTGTAACTACGAAAATCGTGCCGAAAATCAGCGAACAAAGTAGAAGCGGGCGCTTTTTCCCTGGCCGCTTTACTATAAATAAAGTCGCAAACCGTGCCAACTACTCCTGCAAGTTCCCCCACCAGGCAAACCTTTTACGGCTGGTGGATCGTTGCTACCGCCTTTGTGACTTTCGGCCTTGCCGTCGGCATTCCGTACTACAACACTTCGTTCTTTTACGATTACTTCCAGTCCACCTTCGGCTGGAATATCGAGCAGATTACTCTGGGCTTCCCTATCGCTTCGCTGCTCACCATCTGGGCCGGTCCTCTGCTCATCCCGCGCCTCAGTCCCCGTAAACTCCTCATTGCCGGTACCGGTCTCACTGCCCTTTCGTTCTTCGGCTTCGGCTTGATGAAAGGTTCGCTGCTCGCCTACTTTGCCCTTTATTTCGTCTACACCGTCGGCTACATCTGCTCCGGCCCCATTCCCCATCAGCTTCTCGTTTCCTACTGGTTTCGCGAAATGCGCGGTCGCGCCATGGGCATCGTCTATGTCGGCGTTGGCCTATTCGGCGGCCTCGGCTCCTTCTTTGTAAATTTCATTACCCAGCATTACGGATTTCGGGTCGCTCTGCTGTCCCTAGGCGCGCTTCTCTTCCTGGCGTGGCCTCTTGCGTTCTTCGTTCTGCGTGATCGCCCTTCCCAACTGGGCCAGTTCCCCGACGGCTTGGATCATCCCCCACCCGATAACACCCAGCCGCCACACGCCTACTCCACTCTTCTCAAGAGCCGCTCCTTCTGGCTCCTTCTCATCGGCAGCATCTGCTCCATCGGTTCCATCGGCTCCATCAACATGCACATGAAATTCGTTTTCCGCGACGAAGGCTTCACCGGCCAGAAACTCTTGAACGATACCTGGACCAGCGCCTCCGTGCTCATCCTCTGGTCCAGCATCGCTGGACGCCTCAGCATCGGCTACTTCGCCGATATCTTTTCCAAAAAGCGCGTGATGGCCACCACCTATTTCATCGTTGCGCTCACCATCCTGCTGCTTCTGCAAGTCACCCCCGCCCATCATTGGACTGTCTACGCCTTTGCCGTCATTTTCGGCTTCTCCATGGGCGCCGATTACATGCTGATTCCTTTGATGGCCGCCGAACAGTTCGGCATCAACACCCTGGCCCGCGCCATGGCCGTCATCCTGCCGATCAACACCATCGGCCAAACCTGGTGCCCGTTCTTTGTGTCCTACCTGCGCCGCCATTTAGGCAGCTACTCGATTCCCATGACCTTTGTTTTTGGCGTGGCCATGCTCGGCGCTCTCGCGATTCTTCTGCTGCCGCGCGACACTCTCGTCCGCCTCCCCGAACCCGCACTTTCCGAACCTGTCCAGCAAGCCTGAATCCGCTAAACTAGTCCTCGGAGGAATGGCCGAGTGGTTTAAGGCGGCGGTCTTGAAAACCGTTGACGTCGAAAGGTGTCCGGGGGTTCGAATCCCTCTTCCTCCGCCACTCCAGTTCTTTCTCCTTTTGCATTACCCCCACCTCCGGCTCTTTCCTGTCAGTGCTCGCTTGCGCTCTTCCTCCCGGCAAACATCGCGAGAAGCACCAACGCCGCCGTTCCGATTCCTGCGGGAATTTCAATCCGCAGGCCCTCTGCCAATCGGCCTCCCGTAACTACCTGCTCTGCCGGCCAAATATACAAATACCCAATTCCCCGTACGCTCCGGATGCAGTACGTCCCGTCCATCTGCGGTCCAAGCTTTCTCCGTAAATTGCTCACGTGCAGATCGATGCTGCGATCGAATGGCGAAAACTTCCGTTCCAGAACACGCTCGGCCAGCGTGTCCCGGGTAAGCACCGTCCCTGGAGATTCGAAAAAGGTCTGTAACAAAGCAAATTCAGTCGATGTTACATTCACTGGTTTTCCTTCTTGGAATACCGCTCGGGCTGCGAGGTCCAGTTCTAGTTAGCCCGTTCGCAGAACGGCCGGTCTCACCGCCTCATCGTCTTTCGCCTGCCAGTTAAGTTCAATATCACCAGCTCGTACTCGCCGCCGGGCGGTCGGGATTTGTAATAAGCCCGCTACTGATTTCTGAAAACTACAATCTTTACAGGTCTCCTACACTTTCCTATCCCTGGCTGGAATCCTTCCCGCTACAGTCGTAATAGTCGGCGAAGCCGGCCGGCATCTGCCAAAGAAGGAGTGCTACTGAACCGTCCTCTCGCCGCGATCAAAATCTCCGGGCTTGCTTTGTTTGTCACGCTCGCCGCCTGTGACTGGGCGCAATTCAGCTCGCACAGCCGTCTAGTGGTTTTACATGTCAGCGTCGGCGCTCGGAATAAGCCCTTGACCTCATTGCCTCGCGAGGCATTCAAAGTCTTCGAAAACGGCGCACCCCAGCAGATCAAAGTCTTTCGTCACGAAGACATACCGTTGTCTCTCGGCATCGCCATCGACAACAGCGCCAGCATGCGTCCCAGCCGCTCGCGCGTCGAGGCTGCCGCACTCTCTCTGGTTAAGGCCTCTAATCCCCGCGACGAGGTCTTCATAGTGAATTTCAACGACGACGCCTTTCTCGATGTGCATTTCACTAACGATCCAGCCAGGCTGCGGGAAGGCATCTCCCGGATCGATTCGCGCGGTGGCACGGCCATGCGCGACGCCATCAATCTATCGCTCAACTACACCAGGGCCGAAGCTAAGAAGGATAAGAAGGTCCTGCTGGTGGTCACCGACGGCAACGACAACGCCAGCCGCACGTCTCTCGATCGCCTCGTCCAAAAGGCCGCCCAGAGTGAAGTCGCCATCTACGCCATCGGCTTGTTCAGCAAAGAAGATAGAGGCCAGGCAAGCGAAGCGAAACGCGCCTTGAAGCAATTAACGTCTCAAACAGGGGGCCTCGTGTTCTATCCAAAAGATGTCGATGAAGTACAGCAGCTCGCGGTAGAGATTGCCCAGGACATTCGCAGCCAGTACACTATCGCGTATTCGCCCGCTTTGCAGAAGCTCGATGGCAGCTATCGGAAAATAAAGGTCACTGTTAATGGCTCGGGCAAATCAGCCGTCCGTACCCGTGCCGGTTATTACGCCCTCCCGGATTCCGCGGTCAGCGGCAAAGGTCCGAAGACAGAGAAGAACTCAAATTAACTTCGGCCGTCCAAGCGACTTCGTGTCGCCGCCGGATCGAGAAGCACGAAAGGCTTTATAACATGAGACGAACTGCCGGAATTTTCTTCACTTTGCTTGCACTCGTTTCCACTCGCGTGAGTGGGAGTAACGATACTTCCCAAACCATGCCGCTCATAGTGCCGGCCGGTGAGCCGCTCCGCCTCTACCTCGTCAAGCGCATCCCCAAGAGGCTGAATGCACCCGTTGAGGCCAAACTTCTGGCGTCCGTGTACGCCTTTGACCGCCAGGTAATCCCGGCCGGAACTACCGTGTCGGGCCACGTTTCGAGCCTGCAACCCGTTCCGAAACAGCAGCGCGCCAGAGCCATCTTCGGAGGTGACTTCACACCGCTCCACATTGCCAATGTCGAATTCACCTCCCTGTTATTTCCCGACGGGCACAAGATGACGCTCTCGACCGTGGCTGGCCCTGGACTGAACTCCATCTATCCCTTAAAGCCCCCGAGAAAGCAGGCCCCGCAGAACCATACCGGCGGTGTTCTCGGCACCGGCAAACAGATGGCTAAGGATCAGATCAACGACAAACTGGACACCGTCCGAAGCATCCCCGGCATGGTGCGCAGTCCCGATTTTAAAGATCAGGTCACCGGCTATCTCTGGTCCCGTCTCCCCTACCACCCTCAGTATGTGCCCGCCCGCACCCGCTTTAACGCCGAACTGCAGAGCCCTCTCGACTTCGGATCCGAACCTCTCACCCAGACCGCTATGGCTTCGCTTGCTTCGCAACCTGCCGCCGGCAGCATCGTTCACGCCCGGCTGTTAACTCCGCTCGATTCCCGTAGCTCGACGATGGGCGAAAAAGTCGATGCCGTGCTCGAAGAACCACTCTTCTCCGACAACCATCAGTTAGTTCTCCCCGAAGGCACGCATCTCGATGGCTCTGTAGTCGTCGCTAAGAAAGCCGGCTGGTTCCATCACAGCGGACGTCTCCGTTTTAACTTCCAAAACATCCAACTGTCTCCGCAAGTCCTCGCCTTAACGGCCCCTCCCGCATCTGACCCGGAACAGCACTCGGCGGCACCCCGCCAGAAAGAATTGCAGTTCCAGACACGCGCCACTCTGAGTGCCGCCGAAAGCAGTGGCGCGCCGTTCAAAGTCGATGGCGAGGGAGGCGTTAAGGCAACCGATTCGAAAACCCGCTTCATTGCCGCTGCTGCCTCTGTATTAGTTGCGCGCAGCGCCGGCCAGGGCGACGAGACACGCAACGCCAGCCACGCCATTACCGGCCATGGCAGTAACGTCGGCGGTAACTTCCTCGGCGGCGGTATGGGCTTCGGCTTATTAGGCTCCGCGGCCGCGCAAGCTTCACCGAACGTGGGGCTTGCCCTCGGCTACTACGGCATGGCCTGGAATCTATATTCCACTCTAATCGCCCGCGGCAAAGAAGTAACTTTCGAAAAGAATGCTGCGGTAGATATTAACTTCAATGCCCGCCAATCTGCATCCCCAACATCGGCAACTACGAATAAACAATTAGGAAAACTAACTTCACCTCAACGCTGAGTTACTTCTCTACAATACTGTCCAACACCAGCTGTAACTGCTGCATCGAGAACGGCTTAGTTAAACACAATCCCGGCGGACGCATCAGCGTCGGATCGCGCAAGAACACGTCCGCATACGCCGTGATGAAAATGATCGGAGCACCCGTCAATCGCTGGATCTGCCGCGCCGCCTCTGTCCCTTCCATCGCCCCTTCCAGCCGCACATCCATTAATACAAGTTCCGGCCGCAGCCGCTCCGCCATATCGATCGCCTCGTGACCCGAACAAGCAATGGCAATCACCTGGTGACCAATGCGGCTCAACTTGTCTTCCAAATCAGCCGCCACTATCTGTTCATCCTCCGCGATCAGAATGCGCAGAGTCATTCGGTTGTCGCATCCGCCACCGACTGCTCCACAGTCAGCGGAAACTCGACGCAAACCTTTGCCCCCGGACCCACCGAAAAAATCACGCGACCGTGCAGTTGCTTCGTCAACAAATTCAGGAGCCTAAATCCCATCGACTGCACGTTCTCCAGGTCAATCCCGTCCTGAAACCCCGGTCCATCATCCCTCACATCCAGTTGCGCCCAGCCATTATCGAGTGCCTCACCCCTGGCAGGCACTCCTGGATCGCGCTTGTAAGTCAACGTAACGCTGAGTTGGCCTCGCCCCTTTCGCGTGCCATGCTTCAAACTGTTAAGAATTAGCTCGTTCGCAATCAGCCCCAGGGGAATCGCCTGCTCCATATCCAGCACGATCTCTTCCACCTGTAGATCCAACGCCACTCCGTCCTTGACAATCATGTGAATTGTCAGTAGTTCCCGCACCAGGTTTGTCAAATAAGACGAAAACTCGATCTGCGCCAGATCCGGCGTCGCATACAGTGTTTCGTGGATATGCGCAATGGCCCGCACCCGCGCCTCCGTCTCCTGGAAACCAGCCACCGCTTTCGGATCGCTCGTATATCTCGCCTGCAGACTCAGCAAACTTACAATCACCTGCAGATTATTCTTCACACGGTGATGTATCTCGCGCACCAACACGACTTTATCCTCTGCCGCGCGCCGCAGACTTTCTTCCTGCTCCTTCCGCGCCGTCACATCCCGCAAATTCAACTGCACCACGGGTTGCGTACCCACCCGGTAGAGGTTCGCCACCAGCTCCATATCGATCGTTCCGCCGTCCCCTTTGCGCAGTGGCAGATCGTCGTAGCGCACCGCCTCTCGGCTTTTCAGCAGCGAAATCAGACCGGCCGTCTGCGGCAAGTCCATAAACGGCGCCGCATCTCGTAACTTCTTACTCACTATACGTTCGCGCGCGAATCCGGTCGCCTGCAAGAAATACGGATTCGCGTCCAGCACCGTTTCCGTCTCCGCTTCCACCACCACGATCCCGTCCTTCGCCGTCTCGAACAGCCGTTGAAATCGAATTTCCGCCACTTCCCGCCGCGCGGTCACATCCTCAATCGCCAGCAGCAACGTGCGTACCTGCGAGTCGTATCGCGGTATCCTGCGCCCGTTCAACCGCATCGTGCGCCGGCCGATATGCGGAAAGTCATGCTGTATTTCAAACTCCTGAAACGCCTCATCCCGAAACAAAGCCGCCCCGATCAACTCGCGCAGCCGCGCCTGGTTCCACTGCCCGTTCCCCAGATCATGCAGAAACCGTCCGTGCGTCTCCTCGCGCGATACCAGAAACGTCTCGTAAAACGCCGGCGTCGCCCGCTGCACTCGCAAGTCCGCATCCAGCACCATCAGCGGCTCCCGCACGGTCTCGATCATGCCCTCCGCATAATCCCGCGCTTCTTCCGCCGTCTGCAGTCCCCGCTTCAACAGATGAATGTCCTGCAGTGTAATCACCGCGCCCGCTATCCGGTCATCCAATGTCCGGTACGGCCGCGCCGTAATCGAATACCAATGGCCCTCGCTGTCCTCCGTCTCCACTTCCACCGTGTGCAGAGTTTCCATCACCTGTTTAATTTGTTTCTCCAGGTTCGGCGTGCTGATCTTCCCGCGCAAATGACCCACCGGCCGGCCAATATCAATCGACCCTAACTGCAACAGCTTCTCCGCCGCCGGATTGAACCGCCGTACGCGCAGCTCGGAATCCACCATTACGATCGCCGCGCTCACCGCCGCCAGCAAGTTCTTCAAATCGCTATTGGCCGCGCTCAGCTCCCCGTTCCGGTTCTGCAGTTCTTCATTGAGCGTCGTCAACTCTTCATTGGCCGATTGCAGTTCCTCCTTCGTCGTGCTCAGTTCTTCATTTGTCGATTGCAGTTCTTCATTCGAGCTCCGCGCCTCCTCGTTCGCCGCCCGCAGTTCTTCAACGTGGGCCTCGTGATCCTCCGTCAGATTACGTAGGTATTCCCGCGTCTCTTCAAGTTCGCGTTCCAACTGCGAAGAGCGGCTCTCGTTCCCATCCGCTTCGCCCGCCGGACTTTCAATCGTTGGACTTTCGATCAATTTCGCTTCGGTCCTCGCCGCCTCTTGCTGTTGCGCCGCAAACACCACCAGCCAGTACCGTTCCCCAGGCGCATCGCCGTGTAGCGGAGTTACTTCCAGGCTGATCTCCTCCTGCCGCCCGTCCCGGTCCAGCACCACACCGCGTTCTTTCACGGAATGTCCCACTTCTGTGGCGGTCTGCAACACGCGGCGCAGCGGCATCACCAGGCTCTCGCGCGCCATTCGCAGCAAATTTAAACTCGCATCGCCCGGTGTCGGATCCAGATACGCGCTGGTATGTCCCCGGAATTGCACAATCTGCAAATCGCCATCCACCACCACCGCATCCGGCGCGTATTTGCTCTGTACCAGACGGTCCACTCGCTGGTGCAAGTCCGCTGCTGCCGCGCCGTCCGTTCGCCCCGCCGTGCGACTTAGATTCCCGTTCTGCGCTCCTCCCGTAAAGTCGATTCCCAATCGCGCGGTCCCCGGTTTTCTGCCGTAGAGGTTCCTTTCTTTATCCACCGCCGTAAATAGCTCGCTCGCCGCGCCCGTCGTTTCCGCGCTACCCAGCAGCAGCAACCCGGCGGGCTGCAGCGCATAATAAAACACCGGTAATACCCGACGCTGCGCTGTCGCATCCAGATAGATCAGCAGATTGCGGCAGCTCACCAGATCCACCCGCGAAAACGGTGGATCTCTCGTCAGATCGTGCCGCGCAAATACACAACTCTCCCGGATCTGCTTTACCACCTGATAGCCGCTCTCCACCTTGCTGAAATACCGCCGCAGCCGCTCCGCCGACACTGTCTCCGCAATAATCTCGGAGTAGGTGCCCCGCCGTGCCCGGTCTAACGCCAACTCGCTGATGTCGGTCCCGAATATCTGCACCGGCGACGCCAGCCCTTTCTCTTCCAGCAGCTCATTCAGGCAAATCGCGAGCGTGTACACCTCCTCACCCGTCGCGCAACCCGGCACCCACACCCGGATCGCTTCGCGCCTTTGCCCGTCTTGTCCCAACCTCTCCGCCAGATGCTTCGTCAGCGATTCAAATACGGCCGGATCACGGAAAAAACTCGTCACGCTGATCAACAAATCCCGGTACAATTCACCCAGCTCGGACCCATGCTCTTCCGCGTACCGCCGGTATTCGCCGAGCGAATCAATGCGCAGCACCATCATGCGCCGTCCGATCCGCCGGCGCATCGTATTGGGTTTGTAATGCGAAAAGTCAACCGAGGTCGACGCATTGAGCAAAGCGAAGATCCGCCTCAGCTCACCGTCATCCTCCGGCGCCCACTTTCCCCCGTTCTCTTCGCCAAACCGTGCGGCATGCAGCGACGGATGCTGTCCGAGTTGCGCCAGCTCCCGCCCGATATCGGCCGGTGGCATTACGTAATCCACCGCCCCCGACGCCACCGCATTGCGCGGCATCCCGCTGAAGCGCGCCGTTCCCTCGTCCTGCGAAAACGTCAGCCCGCACCCTGCCTTGATCGCCCGCAGCCCCATGCTCCCGTCCGAGGCGTTCCCCGACAGCACCACCCCAATCGCCCGGCTCCCCTGCACGCTCGCCAGCGACCGGAAGAAAATGTCGATCGGTAAATGCAACCCCGCCTCGCGCTCCGCCAGCTTTAGACAGCCATCCTCAATCCCCATGCTCGTGTTCGGTGGAATCACATACACTTTGTTCGGCTCGATGGGCATGCAATCCTCCACCGTCACCACCGGCATGTTCGTGTGGGTCGACAGCAATCCCGTGAGCTGGCTTTCGTGCTGCGGGTCCAGGTGCTGCACCAGCACAAACGCCATCCCGGTATCCACCGGCAGCGCCTCCAGCAATTGCCCAAACGCCTCCAGCCCACCCGCCGAGGCGCCAATCCCCACCACCGGAAAAGGCTTCCCGCGCCGAGTATCCCCATCTGTTTCGTTTTCTTGAAACATCAACACTCCTACACCTCACCGCCGCCGCATCAAACCCGCCGTCTCATCCCCCGCGCGCACCACCCGTATGTAATGGTCCGTAAACTTCAGCGCCGGATGCAGCTCCACATACGGCATATGACAACCGATGCAGTCTCCCGTCGCTCGCGCATCCACGTGCCCCACTTTTTCCGCCCCTCCTCCGTGGCAACTCCGGCATTTGGCGTTATAAAACGTTGCATCATTCCGTCGCGCATCCTGGTGCGCCACATGGCAAGTGGTACACGATAGCTGCCCCGACGCGAAACACCGGCTTTTCTCCAACCGCAGCGGCTGAAACCGCACATTCTCCAACTGCGAGTCATCCACCGGAGCCTTTAGCCGGTGACACCCCCCGCAAAACGCCGCCTGCGCCCGCGCCGTCATCTTTCCCGGATTCGAAACGACGCCCTTCCCGCGCGCTGCATGTTCCAGCGCCCCCGCATGGCACCGCTCGCACTGCACCCCCGGCTGCACCTCCTTCGACGTAGACGTACTCGTTGAATGGCAGCCAACACACTCGGCCAGCGCCCGAGCACTCTGCACCACTCCTAACGCCGACCCTGCACTCGCCGACGCCCCACCCGGCTGCCCTATCGTAATGCCATACTGCCCCAGCTGCGGAAAATAACTGATCCTCGATTCGAGCGTCCGGCCGTCAGCGGTCTTTACCAGCGGCGTCTGCCCTTGCGCCCCGGCGCCCATGACCCACTCGATGGTTCCCTGTGCCCGCTCGTTCCCGCGCTCCGCCGTCATCGTCACGCCCAGCCAATCGCGCCCAAATGTAAATTCGAACCCACCACCCGGTTCCCGCAAAGCTCGGTCCGGCAGATTCTTGCCAAACCCGCTCTCCCCCGCCGCCACCATGGCATGAGCCATTCGAGTGGCCGCATGGCTCTTAGTCTCCGCCGGATGACACGTGACACACTCCTGCCCAGAAATCGACATGCAACGCCAAATCGCCAGCATTCCCAAACCGAGCCGGAAGCGTAAGCGCCCTGGTACGGCCGCGTTAATCCTTCCTATCCGCGTTGATCTGCGTCCATCAGCGGCCAGCATTCGATTGTTCAACCTGGCGGCTCGCGCATCGTCTTCCACCTCTCCAACACCGACCGCCCCTCATCCTTTTTCCCTTCCACCATCAGCGTCTGGCCCAACAAATAGGTCGCCGACGCATTCTGCGGATCGATCTTCAACGCCCGCCGCAAAATCCCCTCGGCATTTGTATAGTCCCCCTTTTTGAAGTAGCACTTGCCCAGCAAAATGAACGGCCCGCTGAAATCCGGGTTCAACCACACCGCCCGCTGCAAGTCCGGAATGGCCTGCCCCCACTTCTCCTGCCGGCTATACGCATCCCCCCGGCGGTACCACGCCATCGAAAAATTCGGATTGAGCCGCAGTTCCTCGCTCATCGCCGCGATCGCCTCGTCCACTTTTCCCCTGGCAATCGCAATCTCGCCGAGCAGGAAATGCGCCTCCGGCAGCTTCGGGTCCAGCGCGATCGCGCGTTGAATCTCCCCGAGCGCCTGCTCTTCAAAGTCCTTCTTCAACATCATCTGCCCCGCCACTAGATGCCCCGCCGCCGAGTTCGCCTCCAGGCCGAACAGTCGCGCAAACGCCTGCCGCGACTTGTCCTGCTCCTTCGCCTGCAAATACGCGTACCCCAACATATAATTCGCCTCGTTCACCCCCGGCACCCGCTCCAGCCACGGAATCGCTTTCGGCGCTTGCGACAGCAGAAAATAGCTTTGTCCGATCAGCAAGGCCGATTCCCGAAACTCCGCCGACTGCGCATTCTCCCCCTTCGCCGCCTGCTCGAGCGCCTGAACCGCCTCAGCGTACTTCTGCTCCTTATATAGGTCCAACCCGCGTTGGTGCTCCGCGCTCACTCCCCCGGCAACCGCCCAGAGCACCCCGATCACAAGCTGCAACATATTGAAAAGTATAGATTCGCCCCAAATTCCTCCCGATTTCAATAGCCGGAAGCGCTTACAGCCCCGAAGTCAAGACCTAAATAAAAAATTTACTTTTCTCTACAACTTTCGGGCTACAAAATCCCACAAATGAACTACACTACATTCCAGATGTATGCTGCCAATCGGTCCGTCTTACCAGGACGTAGCAGCTGTCTTAGAGGTTAGAGCTTCCAAGGAGAAGTATGTTCAGAATTTGCAAGGGTCTTTCGTTTTGTATCTGTCTCGCACTCGCTCTATTTGTTCTATCGAGCCGTAGCGTCACCGCCCAACAGGTTTTCGGCAGCATCATCGGGACCGTCACTGATTCCAGCGGTTCCGCCGTGGCCAACGCCAAGGTCACGATTACCAACGCCACCAAAGGCACCTCGTCTCAGGTCACTACTAATGACTCGGGAAGCTACACCAAAGGGCAACTGATTCCCGACACCTACAAGGTGACCATCGAGGCCCCCGGGTTCCAGAAAGTCGTATCGAGCGATCTTATAGTTCAGGTCGACCAATCCGCCCAGTTTAACGCCGCACTGCAGGTCGGCGACGTGAACCAGACGGTCGAAGTCACGGCCGCTACGCCGCTGCTGCAAACGGATCGCGCCGACGTCTCGCAGACTTTCAGCGCGCAGCAGATTTCGCAGTTGCCAAGCATTGGCCGCAATCTGCAAGCCTTTGAGTTGCTGGACCCCGGTACAGTGAAGCTGGGCTGGTCGCACGCCGCGGACGAAAATCCGCAGGGTAGTCAACAAATAGAAGTAAACGGTCAGCCGTTCTACGCCACCGGTTACTACCTCGATGGCACCGTCAACCAGGACCCCATTCTCGGGATCATCGTCATCAATCCGACTTTCGACTCCGTGACTGAAGTCAAGCAGTCGAATCAGGACCTCGATGCTGAGTTCGATACGTTCAGCGCCGGTCTGCTTACTTACTCCACCAAGTCGGGCACCAATGCCTTCCATGGCGATGCCTTCGATTACATTTACCTCAATACTCCCGGATTTCAGGATTTCGGCCGTAACCCGTTCACGGAGAATTCGCCTATCGGTGGGCATCCCGGCGCTTACGCTCCGACAACCCACCAGAATCAGTTCGGCGGCTCAGTCAGCGGGCGCCTCATTAAGGACCGGCTCTTTTTCTTTGGTGACGCGCAGCTTACCCGAAAAAACCAGGGGGGCTCGGTTCTTACCAGCGTCCCGACGGCTGCTGACCGGCTCGGCAATCTCAGCGATTGGCTGCAGGCCTCTCCTGGATACCCCGGCTGTCTTACCGCTAAGAATGGCTGTCTGTACCAGATCTACGATCCGCTGACCGGCAACCCTTCCAACGGCATCGGCCGTACGCCTTTCCCAAACAATCAGATACTCCCTTCGCGGTTGAGTCCACAAGCCTTGGCTATTCTGAACTATTTCCCGGCCCCTAATGCGTCGGTAACGGCTAACGCCCCCTATAACAACTACACAAACAGCGGAACCGCCGTGACCACTGGCAATCAGGTCGATACCCGTTGGGATTTTTACGGAAACGAGAAAAATACCTTCTTCGGACGTTATAGCTATGCGGGCTTTAGTCTAAATGCTCCTGGAGCGTTCGGCCTTGCTGCCGGCGGTCCCAATTTCAACAATGCCAATTACGCAGGGAGCTCTCAGGCATTAAACCAAAGTGTTTCCGCAGGTTGGACATATACCGCTAACCCCACTCTGATTAACGAATTTCGTTTCGGCTATTTGCGTTACCACGTCACTGACGTCCCGAACGGTGTAGGAAGTAGTCCGGCCACCGCTGCGGGCATCCCCAACTTGAATACCGACAACTTCTATACGTCCGGCTTACCGGCGTTCTACCTCGATAATCCCGTCGGTGGCAGCCAGGAACTCGGTTACTCGCTTGGCGTCAACCAGTGCAATTGCCCCCTTGACGAATTTGAGCGTCAGTACCAGTTCGTCGACAACATCAGCAAGGTAAAGGGGAATCACAACTTCAAATTCGGTGCCGATATCCGGTACGCTGAAAATCTCCGCGTACCCAGCGACAATCATCGCGCGGGCGAACTGCACTTCAACGACAGCATAACTGGCTTGGGTACGGTTAACGCGGACGGCACGCCCACCGGATCTTCGACTGCCGGCCTTGGCCTAGCCAGTTTCTTGCTAGGTGATGTCTCCAGCTTCAGCCGGTATGTCAGCAGCAGCACCAATGCGCAGGAACGCCAGAAACGCAACTTCTTTTATGCTCAGGACGAATGGCGTCCCAACCCTAAGCTCACTGTCACTTACGGCCTTCGCTGGGAAATGGTGTTCCCGGAAACGGTCAATGGGCCGCAAAACGGTGCTGAGTATAACCTAAATACTGGTCTACTTGACGTTTTTGGTACGGGCCTTAACGGTAGCCATGGATACCAGAACATGAACTGGCGCAATTTCACACCGCGCTTTGGGGTTGCCTATCAGATCACTCCGAAGACGGTCATTCGCGCCGGTTACGGTTGGTCGTATAGTCTGGGAACTTTCGGCTCCACCTTCGGCCACAATGTAACTCAGAATCCGCCTGTTCTCGCTAATCAATCTCTAAGTCAGTCGCAAACATGCGGCAACAACTTCTGCGACATCTTCACTCTGGCGTCGGGACCGCCCGCTCCTCCTACCTACAACGTCAGCCCACAGGGTACTTTGCCTTGTCCCTCCGGAGTGGACTGCAAGACTAGGCCCGGCACTTTTACCATGCCCGTAGTCTACGCCTACAACTTTACTGTTCAGCGCCAAGTCACCAGCCATATCGCGGCTACAGCGGGTTACGTTGGAAATTCAGGTCGCCACACCGGAGCAGGCTTGGGTAACAGCTTCGACAACAACACTCCCTATTTCCTGCCCGGCTATCAAAACAACCAGAATGTACTTCGGCCGTTCGACGGTTTGCTCGGTCCCCGCTACAACTATGGAAACACTTCGAGTATCGACAACTATTGCAATTGCGCTAACAGCCGATACGATTCGTTCCAAGGCAGTGTGAACATCAAGGGCTTCTCGGGTCTTAGCCTGCAGGGCAGTTACACCTACCAGATCGCCCAGGGAGACGGCTTTGGACCCAGTGCGTCGTATACGTTCCTCTATGACCGCTCGCTTGGCTATGTAGACAATGGCGAGTTCCCACGCCAACAGTGGGTATTTGCGAGCAATTACGACATCCCATTTGGACACGGTAGAAAATTCGGCGGCAGCAGCAATCGGTTTGTCGATGCCATTCTTGGTGGCTGGAATGTGAGTGGCATCTTTACGTATTACAGTGGACGTCCCCTCTATCCGACCTTGGATAACTACGGCAGCACGGGAGGTCAACCGTATACCGGTCCAAACAACATTCCGAACGTCGGTACCGGCAGCCCCTACGCGCCGAGTAAAAATCGCAACGCGTGGATCCTGCCAGATCCGACTTTAACCGGTCCATTTGTGGCGCCGGCTCCCAACAGCTTCGGCAACTATCCCATCAATTCTAAGATTTTCGGTCCGCACTTTGTGAATCTTGACGCCTCTGTCATGAAGCAGTTCAGCATAACGGAGCGAGTCAAATTTACGCTCCGCATGGATGCAACTAACGCGCTCAACCATACGAATCTCGATAACCCGAACACCGACGTGACCAGCGGTAGCGCTGGCCAGATTACTAATATCGCCTTTAACGGCGCATCGTACTCCATGCGCCGCGTCCAATACTCCGGCGTATTTAGCTGGTAAACGGCACAACCATAACGTAAGAACAGACGGCAGGGCGAAAGCCCTGCCGTTTTCCATTTACCGATCATTTTTCCTATGGCAATTAGGGCAAGTGGTACATCGCAACCCGCAAAAATAATCGATAATTAAGACGCAACCATAAATGAGTTCCCAAATCTTCACTCCCAATACCCAAGCCGCCATCCTCGCACGGATGATTGAGGAAGATCCTGCCGAACTCACCCCTGACGTCGCGCGCTACTTACTTTCTATAAAACTTCCTCCCACGGACGAAGAACGCGTGAATGAGCTATCAGCAAAAGCTCGCCTGGATTCTCTAACGGAAGGCGAGAGGCACGAACTCGAGGGCTATTTGCACATCACCATACTCCTAGGCGTGGTGCAATCCAAAGCCCGTCAGCTTCTAAGCGCTCCGCCAAACACCCATCGGTGAATCGACAGCTTGCTCGAAACGTCAAGGAGCGTGACTCGGGCCGCTGCGAGTACTGTCGCATTCCCCAATCAATCTTCCCGGCCCCTTTTCAAATCGACCATGTCATAGCCGAGAAACACGGTGGGGAAACAATCCCAGAAAACTTGGCACTCGCCCGTCCCCACTGCAACCTTTACAAAGGGCCCAACATCGCCGGTGTTGATGCTGTCTCCGGTCGACTCGTACGTCTCTTTCACCCTAGAATCGATCTCTGGCGAAATCATTTTCAGTTCGACGGTCCCTTGCTATTAGACCGAACACCCATTGGCCGGGTAACAATCCAAGTGCTCGCTATGAATGCGGACGACCTCTTGCTCTTCCGTCCCACGCTGCTCGCAGAAGGCTTAGATCTATAAGATAAGCCGGCTGTGATCTCAACTCAATCAAGCAAGTTATTTGATCGATATCATGGTACTTACATGTATGCCCCATTCCAAAGCCAAACTTTTCACCAACGGCGGCAGTCAAGCCGTGTGGCTCCCGGTTGCCTTCCGATTTGAGGGCACGGAAGTTTATATCCGCCGCGATCCGGCATCCGGAGACGTGATTTTGTCTCGTAAGCCGCAGGATTGGAGCGAGTTTTTCTCGTTGCGCGATATCCTCGTCGCGCGATATCAATGATCCAAAAATTGCCGAGTTTATGGCCGACCGGGTAGACGAATCTTCGCAAAAACGGGAGCTCTTTTGAGTTCTGCCTTGATGGCGCTCTACTCCGCCTTCGCCCCTGGATCCAAGTCGAGCAGTGGTGAGCGGGCAAAAATCAGCTCAATCGTTCTGGCGGAATCCGGTCGATCAGCTTGCGCAATCCATCCAGCAAATTGTCGATATTCTTTTTCTGATCTTGCAGATGTGTATGCATCATGGAATGGTCCCTGGCAAGCCCGTCCATCCGTTCCGTAATCGACGCTAACGTCTTCCAGATCCGATCATGCTCTTCCCAGTTGCGTTTCCACGGCTCGCTAAATTCGGAACCATTCGCATCGGCCATAAGCAAAGTATAGTCCGCTTATTTAGCCGATCCCTCTACCACCTTCAACACCTGCCCCGCTGTCACCGCAACCATCTTATCCACCACCCCGCTCGGCCAATGCACCTCCACATCTGCCTTCATCGCCGCCCCCAACCCGAAATGCACCCCCAAATCGCTCTGCGAAAAATAGCTCCCGCCGCTCCGCACTTCGTCCATCCGCCGCTTCCCGTCTGCCGTCGTGCAGTACACTCGCGCCCCAATCCCCGACCGGTTCGATTTCACTCCCACCACCTTCACCTTCAACCATTGATTCTTCAATGTCGAATCGCACCGCAGCAACTGCGGCACATCATTCACACAATTCACCACCACATCTAGATCGCCGTCATTATCGAAATCGCCGATCGCGCACCCCCGGCCCGCTACCGTCTCCAAAATCCCCGGCCCCCCAAGCTGCGATACATCTTGAAACTTCCCATTCCCCATGTTGTGATACAGCACCTTCCGCTCCCGGTACCCCGACTCGTTCTCTTTCTCCCGCACCTCCGGATATACATGCCCGTTGCACGTCAGAATATCCGGTAGCCCATCATTGTCGAAGTCCAAAAAACACGCGCCCCAACCCAAAAACCGAGTGTTCCGCCCCAACCCCGCCTGAAATGTGACATCTTCAAAATTGCCGCCGCCCTGGTTCCTATAGAGAGTCGATGTGTCTCCGGCAAAATTCGTCTTCACAATGTCCAGCCGGCCCGTCCCATACACATCCGCCGCCGAAACACCCATCCCCGCCTGCGTCTTCCCATCCGACCCGAACGCCACGCCCCACTCGAGCGCCACATCGGTAAACGTGCCGTCATGGTTGTTCTTCATTAGCGCTGACGGCGACGAATCATCCGCCACGTAAATATCCGGCCAGCCATCCCCGTCGAAATCACCCACCAGCACGCCCAGCCCGTACGTGCCCTGCTTCTTCAAAATCCCCGCCTTCTCCGAAACATCGGTAAACGTCCCATTGCCATTGTTGTGGAATAGAATGTCTTTTCCGCCTTTCAACCCCGGCGGCCCGCATGCCACCACCAGGCCCTCATACAGGCATGGACCGCTCTCCGGCAGCGGCGCAGTCTTCGGATCGAAATCTATATAGTTGGCTACATATAAATCGAGATGCCCATCCCGGTCATAGTCCACAAACGCGCATCCCGTATTCCACCGCTGCAATCCCGTCCCGGTCCGCGTTGTTACCCCCGCCTGCGCCGCCACATCGGTAAACGTGCCATTCCCGTTGTTTCGATAAAGCGAACAATCGCCCCAGTACGAAACGAACAAATCCTCATGCCCGTCATTGTTGTAATCGCCCGCGCACACGCCCTGTCCCCAGCCGGTCCGCGCCACCCCCGCCTTTACCGTGACGTCGGTAAACGTGCCATCGCGATTATTCTTGTACAGTCGGCTGACTGGAGCCTCACCGGCCGCATAAGTAGCCTCGAACCGCGTACCGTTGACAAAGAAAATATCCAGCCAGCCGTCATTGTCGTAATCAATGAAAGCCACGCCGCAGCCGGTAGTCTCGAGCAAAAACTTGTTCTTACTCTCCGCCCCGAAGGTGGTCTTCGAATGCAACCCCGCCTCCCGAGCCACATTCACAAACTGCACCCCGAGACCCGTATCCCCCAGCAATTGATCCAAAGAGAACACCGGTAAACCAGCACACAACGAGGAGATAAAATCCCTTCGGGAGAACTTTGTTCTCCTCATCCGCGTTCATCCGCGTTCATCTGCGGCCAATACAAATTACTGCTTCTCCCCCGCCATAGGCTTCATCACTGTCCCGCCCCGCATCCCCTGTTCCAAAGTATTCGCCAGCTCCGACTCTTTTTCCTTCTTAATCCGCGCCCCGGTAGCAAACGCCTCTTCGCTTCCTTGCTTATCACCCTTCAAGCGCAAAATCTGTCCAATCGTGTTATACGGTCCCGGCGTTCCCGGATCGATCCGTATCGACTCCCGCAACTCTGCCAGCGCCCCATCCGCATCCCCGCTCTGCTTTAATGCAATCCCCAGCATGTAATGCGCCTCCGCGTATTCCGGCGACACTTTGATCGCCGCCCGCATCTCCTCCGCCAGGCCAGCGAAGTCCCCCATCTGCCAGTCCGTCACGCCTAGCGAATAATGCGCCTGCGCTAGCGCCGGATCGATCCGGATCGCCTCTCGAAACTCCCCCTGCGCCGCCTCCAGCTGGTCCTGGCTCTTCAACGAAATCCCCAAATCATAATGCGCCGCCGCCGAATTCGCCTCGATCCCAATCACCTGCCGGTACGCCACCGCCGCCTCCGCAAATTCGCCCTTCTTCAAATGCGCATACCCGATGTTCATCAGCGCACTCGTATTCCGCGGGTCATGCGTCAAAATCTTCTGTGCCTCTTTAATACCGCGGTCGGCCTGCCGCGTGCTGATCAACGCAAACGCATAGCTGTTACGCAACTCATCATTCGCCGCATCCAAACCCACCGCCCTGCCAAACGCCTCGGTAGCATCGCCCAGATCTTCCTTTGCCTGATACGCCCGCGCCAGTTCCGCCCAGCCCGCCGCTGTCGCCCCCTCCAGCGCCACTGCCTCCTTCAACTCCGCAATTGCCCGCTCCACATCGCCAGATTTCGCATACGCCGCGCCCAGCCGGTACCGATAATCGAAGGTCTTCGGACTCAGTTCTGCTGCCCGCGACAGTTCCTGCAATCCCCGCTCCCGCTGCTCTCCATTCCACAGCAATGCGCCTAAATGGAAATGCGCCCCGGCAAATTTATCGTCCAGCCGGATTGCTTTCTCGAACCAGCCCGTAGCCTCCGCCGGCTGCTGCAACACGGCATACAAAAAACCAACCCGGTCCTCCGCCTCCGCCGACGCCTCCGTCGCCTCTCCAGCTTGCCCCAGCGCCGCCAACGCCCCCGCCCGGTCCCCGCCACGAATCAACTGCTCCGCCCGCCCCGCCAAATCCCCCAACGTCTCGCCATAGCCCACTAGGGTAAAGCAAACCAGCACAAAGCTAATTCGTCTTAATCGGCGTCTATCGGCGTTCATCTGCGGCCAACACTCGTCACTTCCCCACCCGCGCATCAATGCCCTGCGCCACCTTCAACTCCCTCTCCGCCTCCGCCCCTTTCTGCTCCTTGTCTAACGCCAAACTCAAACTGTAATGCAGCGAAGCCACCAGCGGATTCACCGCAATCCCTCGACGGTACACTTCCGCCGCTTCGTCATACTTCGCCTTCGCAAACAATGTCCCGCCCCAGTTCAGATAAGCCGGCACATAATCCGCATCGATCTCGAGCGCCTTTCGGTACTCCCCGATCTCGCGCCCATCACCCATCGCGCCATACGCAATGCCCAAATTAAAATGCGCCCCGGCATCCTGCGGATATGCGCCCGTCGTCACACCTAAGATCGCCGCCCCCGCTTGCACATTCCCCGCCTCCGCTGAAGTCACGCCCAAATACGTCAACGCCCGCAGCAATCCGGGATCGATCCGCAGCGCTGCCAGCAACTCATTCACCGACTCTTGCCGCGAACCCGCCTTCCTCAGCTCCATCGCTTTATCGAAATGCACTTCCGCCTGCTCACGAAAGTTGCGCGGCATCCGGCGCACCAGGTAGTACTTGCCCCCGCTTCCCACGACCGGCGACACCTCACCCGGCTGCAACGCGAGCGCCGCCCCTCGCCAAACCGGATCTAATTCGGCCGCCTCCAAATCCCCCAGGTACCCACCATTTACCCCCGAAGCCCGGTCTATAGAATTCGCGCGCGCCGCCTCGAAAAACGAAGTGCCGCCACTCCCAATCTCCTCACGAAGCCGCCCGATAGCCTGTTCGTTATCCATCGCCAGCACGCTCACGAAAGCCCGCTTCGGTGTGACCTGACTCTTCCACTCAGGCGAAGCCACCGGCACCGCGACCTGTTGTTCCGGATGCACCCGAATCCAGTGATCGCTAATCACGAACGGTTTGCTATGCTCGCTATCCGGCATATGGCATCCCACGCAACCGCTCGATCGATTCACCGGACACAGCGCCGCATGTGGCGCTGCCGCGCCAGCCACATGGCACGTCTTACAAGCCGCCTCCGACCGCGCCACTAGTTCCTGCCGCGGCGCATCCGCATGTGGATCATGGCAATTCGTACACGTGATCCGCCCCGCGCTTTGCCGCCAGCATTCGCTATTGCTCAACGCCGTTACTTGATCCGAAATCAGCAGATCGTCCGGCATCGGATCTACCACTTTGCTGAACCCCGCATGGCACTTGCTACAAGTCTGCATCCGCTCCGCGACCGACAGCTTCCCTGGATTCTGAAAGTGTTTCCCGTCCGCCGCATGGCAGTCCGCGCACGTCACACCCCGCGACGCCTGCCCGTGGCAGCTCAAACATTTCTCTTCAAATTTCGGAGTCAGCACCCGTCCGATCGCGGTCTCAAGCCCCACCGGCTTCTCATGCGGAAACCCCGGCGAAAGCTCCAGCTTTCCTTCCGGCGCATACTGCAGATACCGCGTCTCGACCAGCGGCGCTCGCGCCAGTTTCTCGCCATTGACCTCGTCCACCCGCGCCAGCAAACTATACCCGTGCCGCGTGCCGCCCATCACAATCTCGACCGGATACTGCATCGCCGTGGGAGTGCCCTCCGGACCCGGCATCGTCACGCCAAATCGCAATCCCGCCGCCGCTCTCTCCACCAGGTATTCAATTTCGGGCGCTGGACCCTCCGCCTTCTTCTCGGGCAAATCCGCCGGGAGACTGTTCCGCCAGGTCAGCGCCATAGCCGTCCGCTCCTGGCTCGCCGCAATCCCCTTATGGCAGCTTCCGCAATTGGGCGGCCCCGCCGCCAGAACCAGCGACACAACACTCAGCAGAACAATCAAGCGTACGAGGAGCAGAACCCATATTCTATCGGCCTTCCAACAATCGAAAGCAGCGCTTACCCTGAAACCATAATCATTCACTTCATGAGCGCTCCGTTTATCACGACCACGTTCGCAACATTGTCATTGCCTGCCTGGTATGTATTCACGGGAAGGCGCACGACACGCAGCACACCCCGAGATTTGATTTCAAACGAAAATTGCTCGTCGCCGCTTGTGACACCGACACGCTGGCCTCAGCCTACGTCGATGGCAAACTGGGGTTGGCTGTTAGCCCTGACGTTCTCTCCGTCATTCGCCTCGGTCAGGATTTGCAGCACATGCACGCCTCAACAGCCGGATAGCATCGTTCAATGATAAGAATTCGGCGCCGGCATCCCGATACTATTAAATTGAGGTCTTTGATTCATGGCCATATCTTCAATTCCGGAGGAAATTAATCGGCATATTGAAGCCGTCCTCGTTCTCTCAAAGCGGGATCTTTTATTGAGAGTGTTGCGCGAAGCCGAACTTTGCCTTCAATTGGAAGATTTAACGGCCGCCACGGTACTCGCTGGAGTCGCGCTTGACGAAGCTTGCTTACTAGTTGCGCCAAATGCTTCTGATGAACAAGGAGCCTACCTTGAAATCTGGCGTGAAATGCACAATCGGGCTGTTCATCCATCACTAGATCGAGCCGCGCCCGGCAAGGAAGAAGTAAAGGCGATGTTGACAGGAATCCGCTCGCTCTTAGAGCAAATTGCTACACCGGAGAGCAGACCTGCCGAAGACGCGCTCGCGGAGACTCGCGGCAAATATGCATTTGTCGCGACGTCTGTCGAACAGTTTCTCAAACGTAAACACGACGATTTGGAACTCGAAACCCAGTAATGAAGGTGGTCTTGGACGCATCTGCGATGATCGCCTTTTTGCGAGACGAACCTGGCGCGGAATCCGTAACAAATCACATACGTCTTGCGGAACGTCACGTCTTCGCCCACGCTCTTAATCTATGTGAGGTTTACTATGATTTCTCGCGTGCAAGTGGAGCGAGTGCGGCAACCGATGCAATTAATGATTTGCTCGCCCTGGGAATAACCGAGCGCAACGATATGCAAGCCGATTTCTGGAGAGCAATGGGCCGCCTCAAGGCCAACCATAAGCGTGTGTCTCTCGCCGACTGCGCGGCCCTCCCGCTTGCAGGTGCGCTTGACGCCGTGTTGCTGACCGCCGATCGCCATGAACTGGAGCCACTAAGCGCACTGTCAATCTGCGAGTTGAAGTTCATCCGTTAACCTGCAGTAGTAAGAAGCGCCGGGAGCTGTAGGCCGTGCGCACTTATTGTGTAGCGCCCGCGCGATCCGAAGATTCTGCTAATAACTTCCCTTCGGCATCGATTGCCGGAACTCCGACGCCTGTTGTTGGATCGCCGCCCTCTTCTCTCCGCTGATTCGCACCAGATTTCTCATTTGCATGCTCATGCGCTGATTGCCTTTCAGCAGCTTTTCATGTCGCAGCAGAAAATCCCAATACAGCGTAGTAAACGGACAAGCGTTCTCACCGGTCGACTCGCCGGGTTTGTATCGGCAGCCTTCACAGTAGTTACTCATGCGATCGATGTATTTGCCGGACGCCACATAGGGTTTCGATCCCATCACACCGCCATCCGCAAATTGCGACATGCCCGTGACATTGGGCAGTTCCGCCCACTCCACCGCATCCCAGTAAATCGCCAGATACCAGCGATGCACCTCGATCGGATCTACCCCGAACAGAAGCGCAAACAATCCGGTGACCATCAGCCGCTGTATGTGGTGCGCATACCCGAACCGCAGCGTCTGCCCGATCGCTTGTTGCAGGCAGTTCATATCGGTTTGGCCATCCCAGTAAAAGTCCGGCAGTTTTTCTTTGGCATCGAGCGCATTCCGCTCCAGGTACTCCGGCATGAACGCCCAGTACACGCCGCGTACATATTCGCGCCAGCCGATAATCTGACGGATAAACCCCTCGACAGCTGCCAGCGGGGCTTCGCCACGATGATATGCATCCTCCACCGCCATCACCACCGCCTTCGGATCGAGCAGCTTCAGATTCATAGGCGCGGACAAACGTGAATGATAGAGGAATGCTTCATCGGTCCACATCGCATCCTGATACGATCCAAAATGCGCCAGGCGGTTGGCCACAAAGTCGGCGAGCGCTGCCAGCGAATCTTTCGCCGTGACCGCCAAATCGAAAAGATCGAGCGAACCTGGATGTTTCGCGAAGTGCTGCTCCACCAGCGCGATCACGTCACGCGTAATCTTGTCCGGCGGAAACGCCAGCGGTTTCATGAGCAGCAAACCAGGACCCGTTTTCCCGAAACTCTTCCGGTTCTCCGGATCGTAATTCCACTGGCCGCCCACGGGCTTCCCGCGCTCCATCAGCACGCCCGATCTCTTGCGCATTTCGCGATAAAAGAACTCCATGCGTAGCGCTGGATGCTTTTCTATCCACGCCTGAAATTCTTCCCGGCTGCAATAAAAATCGCGGTCCGGCCGCATGTCCAGTGAAATACCCGCGTCGCGCGCGACGGCCTCGATCATCACCTGCACACGATGCTCACCCGGCTCTACCAAAACAATCGACTGCGGCCGGAAACGCTCGATCGCCGCTTGTAATTCGAGATCTAAAACAGCTCGATTGTCTGTGTCATCAAGCTGGCGATACGCAAGCCTGTATTTGTGCGCGAGCACCTCTTCCGCAAAGTGACGCATCGCGGACAGGAAATAAGCGATCCGCACTTTATGCGAAAGCACGTGTGTCGCTTCGCCACTGACTTCGGCCATCCAGACCAGATCCCGCTCACGGTCGAAGCCATCGAACGCGGAGGATCGAAGGTTTAACTGATCGCCCAAAACGACCACTAGGTTTCTGACAGGCTGCACCACTCAATGGACGCGGCAACAAGCCTCTCAGCCCCAAAATATCAGCCTGAAAATCGACAAACATCCAGGCTGATTCCGGAATATTCTCTCAGCCGATCACTGTTGTCCGAGAACTCGAACAGGTTCGATACGCGCGGCTTTCCAAGCCGGCGCGATACAAGCAATCAGAGCTACAAGAAGGATTAAACTTGGAACGAACACAAAGGTTTCAAGGTCGATTGCCTGCACACCGTAAAGAAAGCTTGTCATGGCTCGCGCCAAAGTGAATGCTAGGCACGTGCCAATCGCTATGCCAATTACACTTAACCTCAAGCCGTACCCAACGATCATTTTGAGGATCGCTCCACTGGAAGCCCCGACTGCCATCCGAATGCCGATCTCGGCTGTGCGTTGCCTGACTGCAAATGAAAGTAGGCCGTGAAGCCCAACAAGCGTGAGGAGCACGGCCGCACCTGCAAACATTGTTAAGGCAGTTGTTTGAAAGCGACGCCGGGCAGATGCTTCGTCGACATAGGAACTCATGGTTCTTATATCCGTCACAGACGCCCCATGCGCGAGAAGTCTTACGGCATTTCGGATAGATGCAATCACCGACGCGGGAGGCCCTGTTGTCCTGATGGCAACGCTATCGGCCAAGCCATTCTGATAGTAGACGATTGGCTCAGGATCCTCCTCCAGACTGGTGTGTCGAACGTCCCCCACCTCACCCACTATCCTGGCCCAAGCAGACTTGTTTATTCTTAGTCGATGCCCTACTGGATTTCGACCGGGAAAATATCGTTTAGCGAAACTCTCACTGACGAGGGCTAAGCGCGGGTATGCATCAGGTGCTAGAACTTGCACATCGCTGTCCTGCAAGTAACGCCCGGAAAGAAGTGGTATTTGCATTGCACGAAAGTAATCTCCAGCGGTTTCTCGGACACTCACCGTCTCCATACGCTTGCTGACGTAACCGTCAACATCCAGGAATCCCTTGTCTTCAGAAGTACTAAGTGGCAAGTCATCGATCGATCCCGCGAACTGGACTCCGGGTAGACTGCGAATCCCGTCCATCAATCGGCGTCGGATCCGGTCTGAATTTTGAGTCTGATCGTCCAGGTTAATGCTCATAGTGAGCGTTGATTGAGAAAAGCCTTTGTTTTGACTCAGCACTGCCAGATAACTGCGGATGAGGAGGCCGGCGCCGGTCAACAGCACCATCGATAGGGCGATCTGTCCGACGAGCAGGACATTTCGAGCGTGCCAGGAACCGCCGGCAATTGTTCGTCCCCTTTTGCGCAGCGTCTCTCCGGGATCTGGGAATGGTCCCAAAAGCGTGGGAATGATGCCGGAAAGCAGGCCCGTTGCCAGTGAAACAAACAATCCGAATAGAAGCACGTGCAGGTCTATAGCTGCTTCCTCAAACCGAGGTATGTCATGAGGATTGATTCTCTCGACCATCCTCATAGTGGCAAAACTGAATAGAGTAGCGATCGCCCCACCACCGATAGAGAGCAATAGCGATTCGGTCAGCGCCAGTCGGACGAGGCGCGACCGCTGAGCGCCTAGCGCCATTCTGATGCTTACTTCATGAAGAGAGTTGGCAGCCCGCGCCATCAAGAGACTAGCGAAGTTGCCGCAAGCCATCAGTAGGACTAGACATACAGCTCCCAGCAGAAGGTGGAGCAGCGGTCGCACCGGCCCGATCGTTGTATCAACAAACGGTACGAGGAGCGCTTGTTGACCCTGCCAGCCTTCGAGGTGGAGCGGCGTCAAACGTTTCTCAATGGCTGAGACTTCAGATTGCGCCTGCGACAAACCTATACCCGGGCGAAGCCTGCCGATAACGGCGTCTACACCCTCAAAGCTTGGATCTGCTTGTTGCTTTAGAGTGAGGGCGGCAGGCACCCAGAGATCAGTACGGGGTAGCCACGCCAACTCGTATTGGCCGGGAAAGTCAATCCCGTGCGGGTAGGAGAACTCTTTTCTCATTACACCGACAACCCGGTATCTCTGCCTTCCGATTTGCAGGCTTTTTCCCACAGCGTCGGGAGCTCCGCCAAACCTGGATCTCCAAAGCTTGTCGCTGATTACTGTGACGAATTGCCTTCCGGGCTGGTCATCGTCCTTCCCAATGAGGCGACCCAGCTGGGCGGTGGCTCCGAGCGTCTCGAAGAAGTTGCCAAAGACTCTAGCGCCCCCAAGCCGTTGCGGGCTACTGCCTTGCAGCAAGGCAATGTAGCGCCGCATGGCTGTGATGTTCTCGAAAGAATGGCTGGTCTTTTGCCACGACACAATATCGGCATAGAATGGCGGAGTCTCACGCTCAATGCCACCTACATTCGGTGCCGGCGCCCACATATAAACCAGGCGTTCGGGACTATCGTAGGGGAGAGGCCGAATAAGCACGGCGTTTATCAAGCTGAAGACGGTGGTTGTAGCGGACACCCCCAGAATGATCGCGAGTAAGGCCGCGCATACAAACCCCGGGGATTTTTGTAAGACACGAAGACAATACCGGAGATCGCCGGCAAGAATAGAAACGTGCTCCCTCGGGGAAGTAGTCATCATGTCGGCATCGCAGTACCGAGTGGGAAACCCCAATGTATTACTTCTTCAAGCAGCAAATCCGTGCGGACAACGGTGATCAAAGCACACCGTCTCATGTGCTCCGACTCGCGGCGCGACTGTTCGTTTGAGTAGCGAACCACAAGATCTTGCTTGTACCACGCGATAGTAAGCATATTCTTCGTTTAGGAAGAGACCTCTGGCGGCGCCCTTACGCCACAAATAGACTATCTTTTCTGCCATTCTTCTGGATTTCTCTTTGCGTGAAAACAGGACACAATGATGATTTCATCACCCTCCACGTCAAAGAACAGACCATATGGGAACCTTTTCACATTGGCACGCCGACGGCCATTACGGAGCAATGAATAGCCGAACGGATTTTTTTGAACCAACTCAATCGTGGCGTCCACCGCATTGAGGAATCGAATTCCCAAGCCATCTTCTAAGCCGTCATAGCGATCCGTTGCGGTAACAAGTTCATCGACGGCTTCACTTAACCACTTGACGGGCAAAGTCAAAGTTTCTCTAAAATCCTATTCTTTACCTGTTTCCATTGCACAGAACTTGACGGTTCTTGTCGATAACGAGCCATGCGCCGGTCCATCTCCGCTTCCTGCTCTTCCGTGGGGGCGATTGCCTGAGACTCTAAGCTGACCCACAAAGCTTCAAGAAGGTCGACTTTCTGATCAGGGGTGAGATCATCAATGATACTCGCTGGATTGAATTTCATTTACCCTCCGAGAACAGGAATTGTTCTTACATGAATCGTTCGCATGTGGATCTTAGTTCAAACCACCATTTCCGGCCGCTGCCGTATCTCTAAGCAGCCTTTCCCGGTCGGTAACAACTTTCCCGGATTCAAACTACAATGCGGGTCGAACAAGTGCTTGAAGCGTTGAATCAGGGCGAGCGTCTCTTCCGAAAATTGCCGGCTCATCAGCTCCATCTTTTCCATCCCGACACCGTGTTCCCCCGAAATCGATCCACCCACTGATATGCAAAATTCGAGAATCTCTTCACCCGCCCGCTGCGCCTTCTCGAGTTCACCCGGCTTCCTCGGATCGAACGGCAAAATCGGATGCATATTGCCATCGCCCGCGTGAAACACGTTGCTGATAGCGATGCCGTGACGTGCGCCGATTTCTTCAATCGCGCACAACGTCCGCGCAATCTGCGTACGCGGCACGACGCCATCCTGCACGTAGTAGGTCGGACTGACGCGCCCAATCGCTCCAAAAGCATTCTTGCGGCCCTTCCAGAGCAGCGCTCGTTCCTCCGCCGATTGCGCCACCCGGAATTCGCGCGCTCCGCACGACTCGCAAACCGTTTGGATCTGTTCGGCTTCCTCGTCGACCGATTCCTGCAATCCTTCTACCTCGATCAGCAACACGGCCGCCGCATCTGTCGGGTAGCCGGCGTGCGTGGCCGCTTCCACCATCTTCAACATCGGACCGTCCAGCATTTCGAGCGCGATCGGAATTATGCCCTTTGCTGTCAGCGCGCCCACCGTGTTCCCCGCTGCCTCTACTGATCCGTAAATCGCCAGCATCGTCCGTACCGCTTCGGCTTCGCGCATCAATCGAACGCCAATCTTCGTCACCAGCACCATCGTGCCTTCGGAGCCGGTCAGTAATCCCGCCAGGTCGTAGCCGGCCGCGTCCGGCGCGCTGCTGCCCACCTCAATCACACGTCCATTCGGCAGAACAGCTTCCAGACTCACCACATGATTCGTCGTTACCCCGTGCGCCAGCGTATGCGGGCCGCCCGCATTCTCGGCTACATTGCCGCCGATCGTGCACGCGCGTTGACTCGATGGGTCGGGCGCAAAGAAATAACCGAAGGGTTGCACCGCCAGCGAAATGTCGAGGTTTACCACCCCGGGCTGCACCACCGCCCGCTCGTTGGCAATATCGATTTCCAGAATCCGGTTCATTCTGGCGAAAGAAATCATCATGCCGCCCGCTCGCGCGATCGCGCCCCCGCTCAGTCCCGTGCCGGCGCCCCGTCCCACGATCGGCATTGCGTGTTCGCGCGCCAGCCGCACCAGCCTGACTACATCTTCAGTTGTCCGCGGGAAGACCACCAGTTCCGGAAGCGACTTATCTACCCCGCCGTCGTACTCATACAGCTTAAGGTCGGCTGCCTGCGTCAGCAACGCCTTCTTTCCAAGCTGCGCTTCCACCTGCGAGATGAGTTGTGCGTTTGCCGCCATCGCGATTCCGCTGCTTAGAGCAGGCTCTGGATGTACTGCGTCATATCGTCGCTTGTCCAGTCTTCCGCCTGGGCAAACTTGCGCAGAATACGGCCATTCTTGATGATGTACGTCTCAGGCATCTGGAAGGTGCCGTACTCCGCGCTGATGTCCGACTTCGGATCCCACGCTGTCTGGAAAGAAACCGGAATCTTGTTCAAAAATGCGCGGTATTTCTGCTGTCGCTTGTCGGTGCTTACCGCTACTACGACGACGCCGGAACTCCCGAACTTCTTGCCCATCGCGCTCAACGACGGAACCTCCTCTACGCACGGGGCGCACCAGCTGGCCCAGAAGTTCAGCACCAGTACCTTGCCGCCAAACGATTCCGGCGTGACGCGCTCTCCGGTATCAGTCAGAATGCTGAATTGCGGCGCCTTCTCACCTTCTTTGGCCGTCGTGTCGCGCAAACTGAATATCAATAAGCCGAGAAATGCCGCCGTCAGCAATCCCAGCGCTGCCCGTAATACATTGCGTACGTTCACGCTACCGGAAAACCCCGCTTGTGCCGCTCGATTCGTCCTTGCCAGACTTTCTGCCGTGCTTGATGCCAACTTTGTTCCTCTCCCAAGGGAGTTAATATCAGTATCTAACGCCTGTACCCGGGCATCCAACAGGTTGTCGATGCTTGTGACACGTAAAGCCGAGTTTTCCGCCTCCCACGCCTGCCGGATTCCCGCGCTCAGCGATGCGGAAAACCAGCGTTTGTATGGCGAAGAGGCGAACCCGAACGGCCACGGTCACAACTTTGTCGTCGAAGTAACCATCGAGGGCGACCCGGATCCCGTCACTGGCATGGTAATCGACCTCAAGCAGGTCAAGGATGTTTTGGAGGAAGAGGTCATCCAGCCCATGGATCACCGCTTTCTGAACTACGAAGTGCCTCCTTTCGACCAGATTGTTCCTACTGCCCCAAACCTTGCGAACGAAATCTGGCGGCGTCTCGACACTCGCATCGAACCCCTGTCCTGCCGCTTATTCCGCGTGCGCCTCTACGAAACTAATGATCTCTACGTCGATGTTCTGCGTGATCCGGACAACGACGATACCGCGTCCTCAGACGAGATAGCGGCATGACGCAGTTAACCCGGCGGTACCATTTCTCCGCTTCTCACCGTTTGCATTCCAAAACTCTCAGCGACGAGCGGAACGCCGAGTTGTTCGGTAAGTGCAACAACCCCTTTGGGCACGGTCACAATTATTCCTTGAGTGTCACGGTGGCAGGAAACGTTGACCCAAACACCGGACTACTCCTCGACTTGGCAGGTCTCGATCGATTACTCGAAAGACACGTTTTGCCGATTTTCTCGCACCGCAATCTTAACCTCGATGTTCCGCAATTCGCGGACCTGATTCCCACTACCGAGAATGTGGCTCTCGTGCTCTCCGCGATTTTAGAAGGACTGTGGGGCGGGTGGTTCGGGCACGACAACCTGCAGCTATCGAAGATCCAGGTTCAGGAAACCGATCGCAATGGTTTCGAAGTCGATCTGTCCACAGCTCGAGGCCAACTCCATCTGATGCCTGAAAATGAAAGAGTCACAGTACATGTCTAGGGCCACAAAATGTCTAAAATAGGTGCAACCCCTCCCAAGAAACGGTCGGGGTCGGTTGTAGAACTACGTAGGTCGCCAGCAAAGCGGGGTGAGATCGCCGGGCATATGGAAGCAATCATTCGCAGCCTCGGTGAAGATCCTACTCGCGATGGCCTCGTTCGTACACCCGAGCGTGTCGAAAAAGCTCTCGGCTTTCTCACTAGCGGTTACCAGGCCGACATCGGGCAAATCGTGAATGGAGCACTGTTCGACGTCGAATACGACGAAGTGGTGATTGTCCGCGACATCGAATTCTTCAGTATGTGTGAGCATCACATGCTGCCTTTTTTCGGCAAAATGCATGTGGCTTATCTTCCAGGCTCGAAGGTGATCGGCCTCAGCAAAATTCCCCGTCTGGTTGACGTCTTTGCTCGCCGTCTGCAGATCCAGGAGCGGCTCACGCAGCAGGTAGCCGATGTTATTCAGGATCTGCTCCAGCCGCGCGGCGTCGGCGTTATCTGCGAAGCACGCCACTTTTGCATGATGATGCGCGGCGTCGAAAAACAGCACTCCGGAGCCATTACCAGTTCCATGCTCGGCGCCTTTCGCGATAACAAAGAAACTCGCCATGAGCTTCTTTCCCTCGTCGGACAGCGCTCTACGGTCATCTGACGTTTACCTCCCACCCCACTTTTTCCCGCATGTTAGCATCGGGTCATGAGTGACGAAAGCCGCCTGTTTGATGCCGGCCCAGACCCTTTCGGCCGCACGTGGAAAGTCCAATTTCGCTGGCTCCAGACGGCCATTTCTATTCGACATGCCGACACTGTAGATGTTAAGTTTTTTGTAACACCTCACGACGGAACACCTGAAGAAAAGGTAATTGCTTTGCCTCATCCGGCTTTGTTAAAACTCGCGGCGCAACGCGGCCGCAAGATGTCCGATACCTACTGCATGCGTCTCGCCGCCTCTCACCTGAAATACATGATCGAATCGTCTGAGGATATGGATAAAGTCCTCGTAACGGTATCGCCCGAAGAGCTCTCCGGCTATGATCACCAGCTGAATGGAGCCGCCGTCCGGCACGCTTAGATCCGGGTTAGAAGAGGATTTAACTATGGTCAACTGTCCCAAATGCAACGCGTCCATCGACGTAGAAGAAGAGGAATTGGACGAGGGCGACGTGTTGTCCTGCGATGAGTGCGGAGCTTCCTTGAAAGTGGCGGGTTTAAATCCGGTCGAACTCGAGGCGGAGGAAGATAGTCCTGCTGCTGCCGATGATGACCTGGATTTCGACGAAGACGAAGACGACGATGATGAAGAAGAGAGCGAAGAGGAAGAGGACTGGCACTAAACCGTAGGGTAGGCTTCAGCCTGCCATCTCTTCTGTTGGCCTTCGGCCCCGTGACCTCAGCTCAAATACAGCCGTCCGTCACAACTCCCTCAACGTCTTCTGCTCCTAACGCTGCAACAACCCGGTCGATCGAGGGATTGGTACTTGACTCAGAGAAGCAGCCGATCAGCCAGGCGATCGTGCTTCTTAAAGACACTAAGACCCTGCAGGTTCGTTCCTATATCGCCCAATCCGACGGCCACTATCACTTCTTCGGGTTGAGCACCGAGATAAATTACCAGGTAAGAGCCGAATCAAAAGGGTTGACCAGCAAGACAAAACTGGTCAGCGTCTTTGACAGCCATCACATTGTAAAACTCAATCTCAAGGTCTATAAAAAACTAAATCAATAGTTAGTAGCGGGGAATTGTGGAATCGAGTTCGCTACTCCAACGGTCGATGCCACCGGCGATGCTGAAACAGTTTTCGATTCCTTGATTCCGCAGCCAGTTTACAACCTGCATGCTGCGAACGCCATGATGGCACAACACCAACAGATCGCTGTGATCGGCTAGCCCTTCGAGACGTTGCAACTCGCCTGGAATCGATTGCATGGGGATCAGTTGAGCTCCTTCGATGCTAGCCACGATCACCTCCTCGGGTTCCCGTACATCGATCAACTTAGACGTTTCCGGATGCGCTAGCCGCGCTTGCGCATCGGCGGGCGTAAGTTCAAGCAGATCGTTGAGGCTCTCCATTCACAGGACCTTACAGGCCAATCAGGCAGCCAGTTCTGATCCAGCCGCGTCGTCGTCGACAGATTCACCGGCAGCACGCAACCGGTCAATCGCTTCCTGGCATGACACGCAATAGGCGGCCCAAGGAAGGGCTTTCAAGCGTTTCTCCGGAATGTCTTCCTCACAGCGCATGCACACGCCAAAGGTTCCTTCCGCAATGCGGTTTAACGCCGCTTGCACGTCCTTCAACAACTTCGATTCGCGATCCAGATTGCGGATCGCCACTTCCCGGTTTAATTGCTGTTGCAAACGGTCGAAGTCTTCGGCGGCATTCTCGATCAAGATTTCTTCCCGATCTGATCCGCCCGCTAACAACTCTTTTTTCTTGGCTTCCAACACACGCTGAAAGTCCTTCACATTTATGTCTGACATGACTTGCACTCTTACAACGACTAGAGATGCGCGGTTCCTCCGCAAAGTTGCAAAGACGCCGATTCCCGCTGTCATACTGGACCTCGCAAATCTGTTTTCTCTGTTCCCTTCAAACACTTACGTCAGATTCCGTTTCCAGCCCATTCCGCCCGTTGCTAAATTCCGCGCAGGCGAGCCAAATGTCCGCCCCGCCGAAATCGCGCTTCCCGTGGCTTCGTTCCTCAAAAAACCCAATTCACCAGTCCCACTCGCCGGCACCACGCGAGAGCAACAATCTGGCTTCGTTCCTCAAATTCTCCCAACCTTCTTCTTTGCTACGCTAAGTCATTTCCCTAGAACAACTTGAGCGCACACCACTTTATATAGTACTTCTGCACAGATAATCCACAAGATAATGTGGCCGATACGTATTGACCTGCGAGAACTTTTGCGGTTCAATAACACTGTTGATTGAATCGGCCTCCGCCGCGACAATCCCCGCCGAAAGACCTTCATGCTCACCGCTACCGCAACCGCACTCGATGGACGCAAGTACAAGTCCTTATTAAGAGAGGAACGCACCGGCGTGTCGTTTCCCAGCTATTTCACCAGCAAACTGGAAGCGGGTGCCACCCCGTATGACCAGGTTAACTGGGAACTCCGGACTGCCACGATTGGCAACGACAAAGGCTCGGTGATTTTCGAGCAGCGCGATGTCGAAGTCCCCGCCGACTGGTCGCAGACTGCCACCAATATAGTCGTTAGCAAGTATTTCCATGGGCGTATGGGCTCTCAGGAACGCGAGACCAGCGTGGCCCAACTCGTGCACCGGGTGGTCGACACGATCTCCGACTGGGGCCTCTCCGGCAACTACTTCAAGAGCAAGCAGGACGGCGAGAATTTCCGCAGCGAATTGGCTCACATCATGTTGACCCAGAAAGCCTGCTTCAACTCTCCCGTCTGGTTCAACGTAGGCGTGCGCGAATCCCGTGGGTACGGCTTCTATTTCGACGAAGCTACGCAGGTTGTTAAAAAACTCCTGCCCGGCGAGAACCATCCGCAATGTTCTGCCTGCTTCATCAACTCTGTGGGCGACACGCTCGAATCTATTCTCGATCTCGCCAAAACCGAAGGCATGCTCTTCAAATGGGGTTCGGGTACTGGAACCAACTTATCCGCTATTCGCGAAGAAGACGCGCACCTCTGGGGCGGCGGTCGCGCTTCCGGGCCGCTCAGCTTCATGAAGGGCTTCGATGCCTTCGCGGGCGTTATCAAATCGGGCGGCAAAACGCGCCGTGCCGCCAAAATGGTGATCCTGAACTCCGATCATCCCGATATCGAAAAGTTCATCTGGTGCAAAGCGAAAGAAGAGAAGAAAGCCCACACCCTGATTGACGCCGGTTACGATTCCTCTCTTGATGGGGACGCCTACGGATCGATCTTCTTTCAGAACGCGAACAATTCCGTCCGCGCTACAGACGAATTCATGCAAGCCGTAGTGGATGACGCCGAGTGGTGGACCAAGAGCGTGACCAACGGCCAGCCCGTCAACCGTTCGAAAGCGCGCCAGCTCATGCACCAGATCGCCGAAGCCACTCACCAGTGCGGCGACCCCGGTATGCAGTTCGACACAACTATCAATCGCTGGCACACCTCGAAGCACACCGCCCGCATCAACGCTTCCAATCCCTGCTCCGAATACATGTTCCTCGATGATTCGGCCTGCAATCTCGCTTCGCTGAACCTGATGAAGTTCATCGGCGCGGATGGCGCTTTCGATGTCGAAGCGTTTCGTCATGCCGTCGATACCGTGATTCTCGCGCAGGAGATTCTGGTCGATAACGCGTCTTACCCCACAGAAAAGATCGCCAAAAATTCCCACGATTTTCGTCCGCTCGGTCTCGGCTACGCCAATCTCGGCGCGATGCTGATGTCGCTCGGACTGCCCTACGACAGCGACAAAGGACGCGACTTCGCTGCCGCCATTACCGCTATCATGTGCGGCCAAGCCTACCTTACCAGTGCGCGTATTGCGGGCGCCGTCGGCCCCTGCGTTGGTTACGAAGAAAACGCCCAGTCATTTCTCGACGTCATCCGTATGCACTGGAACGCCGTCAACGGCATTGACAGTAAGCGCGTTCCCACTGCCATGTTCCAGGCCGCCGAAGACTGCTGGCGTCAATCCTTTGAAGCCGGCTCTAAGAACGGCTACCGTAACGCGCAAGTCACCGTACTCGCTCCTACCGGCACCATCGGCTTCATGATGGATTGCGACACCACCGGTATCGAGCCTGATCTCGCGCTCGTCAAATACAAGAAACTGGTTGGCGGCGGCTTCATTAAAATCGTCAACAACACTGTTCCTCAGGCGCTGATCAAGCTCGGCTACAACCCGGAACAAACGGAGCAGATCGTCGCTCACATCGATGCCACGGGAACCATTGAAGGCGCTCCCCATCTCAAGCCTGAGCATCTGCCGGTCTTCGACTGCAGTTTCCGGCCACAAAACGGCACACGTTCCATTCACTACATGGGCCATGTCCGCATGATGGCCGCAGCTCAACCCTTCATCTCCGGAGCCATCTCGAAGACCATCAATCTGCCGGAAGAGTCTACCGTCGACGATGTCATGGAGGCTTACATCCAAAGTTGGAAACTCGGTCTCAAGGCGGTTGCCGTCTATCGTGACGGCTCCAAGCGCGTGCAACCGCTTAGTTCCGGCACCGGCAAAGGGGAAAAGAAAGCGGCTGTTGCCATCGCTCCAGCGGCCACCCCGGCAGTTGAGAAGATCGTCTACCGTCCGGTACGCCGCAAGCTGGCCGACGAGCGCCAGTCCGTCACGCATAAGTTCTCGATCGGCGGCCACGAAGGCTACATCACCGTCGGTCTTTATGACGATGGAACACCCGGCGAAGTCTTCATCTCGATGGCTAAAGAGGGATCCACCATCTCGGGCCTCATGGACACCCTGGCGACCTCCATCAGTTACGGCCTGCAGTACGGCGTTCCGCTGAAGTTCTTCGTCGATAAGTTCAGCCATGTTCGCTTTGAGCCGAGCGGTTGGACCGGTAACCAGCAGGTGCCTTACGCGAAGTCGATTATCGATTACATCTTCCGCTGGCTCGGTGCTCGTTTTCTCGGTATTACCGAAGCGAGCGAAGCCGGAGAAGTGAGTAAGCTTCGGCCCACCTTGCCCGATCCACAGACTGCTCTAGCGTTCGACGCCAGCGTGGTCGGCGATGCCCCGCTCTGTTCCGAATGCGGCAGCATGATGACCCGCAACGGCTCCTGTTACAAATGCGAAAACTGCGGCGGCACCTCCGGCTGCAGCTAACACGATCTCGGCTATTTCGATTTACACCAGGCGCAGATTTCGAGTCCAACTATCGCGGAGCGGCCGGGCATGTCGACCCCGGCTATCTCCTGATAGCGCGTGCTGGTGATGTTGCTGAGTTGCAGGTAAGGATGGAAGCGCGAGCGCGTCCATCCGAGATATACGTCCCAGAGTGCATAGGCGTTTTGCTGATAGCGGTTGAGTACACCAACTCGGGTACGTGCCAGAAATCCTCGTGCCGAAAGAATCTGCCACGCCGCCACGGCTTCGTTGACCGGATAGTTGAACGCGTACTTTGATTGTTCGCCCTGTAACAAGCCTTGCGAGCCGTGTAGCGCAGTGTATTGCACGGAGACTCGCTGTCCGTGAGAAAGAGGCCCGCTTATGCCCGTTTCGACCCCCAGGAATCGTAAGCGATCGAAGTTCGTCGCAACCCAGGGCTCTGTCGGAGAGGCGCGTATATAGTCGATGCCATTCCTTTCTTCCCGATCGAATACCGTAGCGGACGCTAGCCATTCGCGTTTCAGATGCCAGTCGACTCCGGCCTCATAATTCATTGCTTCTTCCGGTTTGAGATTGGGATTGCCAACGTCCGCCGGGTCTGAATAATACAAGTCGGTGTAGGTGGGGCGGCGAAACGCGCGGCTCACCGAGGCACGCAGCTTAACCTGATTCGAAAGCCAGACGCCGCCACTTACCGTTGGCGCAAAGAAGGTCTGCTTCGGGCCGAAGAACTCCTCGCGAGCGCCCAACGAGAGCGAAAATCGCCGCAGCGCGCGAAAGTCCAACACACCGTAACCTGCACCTTGGCGGCGATGATGATGTCCGAGATTGTTGCTTTCGATGCTGTCGTAAATGCCTTCTGCTCCGTAGGACAGAGTGGCGCCAAACGGTAGTTCATCATGGCGGCGCAACGTGGTGTCCCAAACTTCGTCCGAGTGGCGGTTGCTGTAGAAGTCTGGATGATCGCGATCGAGTTCGTAGAGATCAGTGTGCCGGCGAAAAGAAAAAGTAAACGCGGTGTTGCGTCCTAAATCCTGAGAAAGCGCCGTATACCAGGTCTTGGTGCGCTCCCAGGATTTGTAGTTGCCGTAAAACTGATCGGCGCCGAAGGGGCGGTCGAGACCGGAAAGAAACAGGCGGGTGGTTCCGAGCCGGCTGCGTAGGAAAGTCTCGGAAGAACCTGCCAGGTTGCGATACTCGCGATCGTCTTCGAATCCATCGGACAGCTCACGCGAAAACGAAAACTGCTGCCAGATGAGTTTGTTCCCGAGAGACAGCCGGCCGCCTTGCTCGTTAGTGCCAAAGCTGCCGCCGGCGCCGCGAACGACGAGTTCGGGCTCTTCGCCGGCTCGGGTCAGGACGTTGACTACGCCGCCAATCGCATCGGAACCGTAGAGAGTGGAGCCGGCGCCCCGCAGGATTTCGATGTGGCTGATGGCGTCGAGCGGGACCGGGACATCGAAATTGTGGTGTCCACTCTGCGCGTCGTTGGCGCGCATGCCATCGATCAATACCAGCGTCTGCCCGAAGGTGCCGCCGCGAATCGATATATCGCCTTGCACGCCGCCCGGCGCGCGTTGTTGCAAATCAACGGAGGAATCGAGTTGCAGGAAATCCTGCAGACCGCCGAACAGCAGCAATTCCTTTGGCAAATTGCCGATCACGTTTACCGAACGGTCCGATTCCTCAAGCGGCACCGGCACGGTAGTCCCTGTAACGACCACCGTCTCCTGATGCGGCGGCGGGTTCTGGGCGGAAAGTAATTGAGCAAAGCCCAGCCCAATGAATAGCCAGCGTGCTTTCATTCCCCGGTCGCAGCCAGTTTTTGAACTGTTTGGAAGGAATCCGAATCGCTGGCCTGCTTATCCGGGCGGTAACGCTTCACACGGGCAAAGCGCAAGGCGAGTCCGCTCACGTATCGTGTACTCACTTGAATTTCATTGAATGCTATTTCGACAACTATCTTTGGTTCGACGTGCACGGTGTATTTGTCGCGCGCGATCTCGATCTTTTGCAATTCGGCGGTCTGCCAGGCCAGCATTTCGTCAGTCAAGCCCTTAAAAGTTTTGCCCAGCATCGCAAAACCGCCCTTCTCCGTGTCGCGCGCCCCCAAATGCAAATTGCTCAACCAACCTTTGCGGCGACCGCTGCCCCATTCGGCTGCCAGTATCACCAGATCCAAAGTGCGCGCCTGTTTAATTTTGAGCCAGCTCTGTCCGCGCGAACCTGCCGCATAGCTTGCCTGCCGGGCTTTTGCCATCACGCCTTCATGCCCGCTGGCTAGAGAAGCATGCAGGAAGTCTTCAGCCAGATCGCGATTCTCCGTCGCTAGATGAGGCACCAGGTGCACCGCCGGAACAAGCGCCGACAACTCGCGAAAGCGGGCGGCTTGCGGCTCGTCGATCAGCGATCCACCATTGGCATAGAGCAGGTCGAACCAGATCGGCGTCATGGGCGATTCGTCGAGTGACTGCGCGACGTTTACTTTCCGGCCGAAGCGCCGCATGGAGACTTGAAAAGGCTGCGGGCGTCCGGCGCGATCAAAGCTTAGGACTTCGCCGTCCAGGATCAGATCCCGCGCGGGCATCGCTTGTACGGCCTCGACAATCTCAGGGATGGCTGCACTTACATCATTTGATCCGCGCGAATAGATCCTCACCTGATCGCCCGATTTATGAGCCTGTACGCGAGCGCCGTCGAACTTGTATTCGAAGGCCGCTTCGCCACCCAGTTCCGATAAAGCGTCGTCCACATCTTCTGCCGTTTGCGCGAGCATCGGCTGCACGGGACGGAACAGCTGCACGTCGAATTGCGCGAGGCCCGCTTCACCTTCCGCCATGGCTACCCGGGCAATGCCGGCCGATCCGCCACCCATCATCGCCGCGCGTCTGATTCTTTCCGCACCTAGACCGGAGGCTTTGCCGAGCGCTTCAATCATGATGCCTTCGAGCGCCCCCTGCCGCAATTCGCCGACGAGCAACCCCGAAAGAAACTCCTGCTCCTCCCGGGTCGCCTGTCCAAACAGCACATTCAACAACTCCCGTTTTCGTGACTCGGACCCGGGGCCGCGAACAGTTGCGAGTTCAGCCAGGGTGCGATCAACCTCCAATAGCTCGATGGAAGGCGTTTCTGCCGGCGCAGTAACAGCCGCGCGCAAGGTGGCATAGCCGAGGCCGATTCGGCCCTGCCGCGTAATACCGGACAGAAAGGCCACCGTGACCTCTACTTCGTCCGGGCTGAGACGCCGCAGCAGAGTGGCCAGCTGATCAATCTTTTCGAGCCGCTTACTGGTCGCTGTGATGCGGCGGGAAACGTCTACTGCTTCGGCCAGCAGCATTGCTTACTGGAACTGCTCGTCCAACGGGACCCGGTAACCGGCTACCAGAGCATTCGTCTCATTGGCCATCGCAATGATCGCCATCAGTTCGCCGAAGGCTTCGTCGGTCATGCCCTTTTTGCGCGCCGAGGCGGTATGCGAGGCGATACAGTACGAACACTGGTTCGCCGTGCTCACCGCGATGTAGATCATCTCTTTGGTTAGCGGATCCAGCGCGCCATTGGGAGCCATCACCTGTTTCAGGCTCTCCCAGGTTCGCTTTAAGGTGGCTGGATCGCGCGCCAGGGCTTTCCAGAAGTTGTTCACCGAATCGGTTTTTCGGGTGGCCATGATGTCGTCGAAGACGGCGCGCACTTCGGGGCCGGCATCAGCGTATTCGATTAAGTTTTGGGCGGACATGATTACGACGTTCCGATAATAATACCGGCTACGAAGACCAGCACGCCGCCTACGATAACTTGCAGCGCGGCGCGCAGGAGCGGCGTATCCATGTAGTGCTGCCGGACCCAGCTGATCAAACCTAGTTCCACAATAACGACAGCAATGGCGATGCTGGTGGCGAGTCGAAAGTCACTGGCGAGATATGGGAGAGTGTGGCCGATGCCGCCGGCGAACGTCATCGCACCCGTGACGCATCCGCGGATGACGGGTCGTCCTCGTCCGGTAATTGCGCCATCGTCAGAGAGGCCTTCTGCGAAAGCCATCGAGATGCCCGCTCCCACCGAAGCAGCCAGACCGACAACAAACGCGTCGTGGGTTTTATGCGTGGCAAAAGCAGCTGCGAACAGCGGGGCGAGCGTTGAAACCGAACCATCCATCAATCCCGCCAACCCAGGCTGTACGATTTGCAGGAGAAAAGTTCGTCTGGCCGCCTCGGTCTCACCGGCATGTACGGCAAGCGTGAGGTGCTTCTGTTCTATGGTCCCGGCGGCCGACGAGTGTTTAGCTTCTGCCTCCGCCAAATCGCTCAGCAGCTTGCGGGTAGATACATCGGCCGTCTTCGCCGCGGCGCGCTGGTAGAAACGCTGGGTTTCGCTCTCCATCGCTTCGATCGCCTTGCGAACCGCATTGGGCCCAAGAGGTCGTACCAGCCAAACCGGCGGACGCGAGACAAAACCTTTCACGTCTTGCCGCCGAATCAAAAGCAGGCGGTCGCCAAACCGTTGACGGTACAACTCGATCAAGGCCGAGCGGTGAGCGGATTCCTCATCCTGCATTTCCGCGAGCATACGAGAAGTGGCAGGAAACGATTCGCGCAGGCCGTCGGCAAACTCGCCATAAATACGCCCGTCTTCTTCCTCGAGCGATACGGCCAAAGCCAGAATCTCTCTTTCGGATAGCTCTTCGAAACTCTTTGCCATGAAACGATGGCAGGCTGAAGCCTACACTACAGAGGCCGTTAGCGGCGATGCGCAAAACTTACATTTGCGCGCCGCGATCGGTACGTCGCTCAAGCACTCCGGGCAGGGTTTAGTGGTGGGCGCAACCTTCTCTGTGTGCTTCATGTGCGCCAGCAACTTACTTACCGGCAGTACGACGGCGAAGTAAATAGCACCTCCTATCAGGATAAATGACACAAGCTCGTTAATGAAATCGCCGATTGGGAACTTACTATTGTTGATCGTAAAAACAATGCCTGAAAAGTCCGGCTTGCCGACGACGGCCGCGATCAGGGGCGTCAATAAGTCCTTCACGAGCGCCGTCACCACCGCGCCAAACGCGGCGCCCATTACGACCGCAACCGCCAGGTCAACTACATTGCCACGCAACATGAACTGCTTGAATCCGTTGAGCATTTCTCTCCTTCCACACTAATGTAGCTCCGATTGATTGGTTTTCCAGTGCTATGGGTACCGCGCAAACTCCGGTAAACGACAATGGAAGAGATTCCCTTTCATGTTGGATCGCATCTCCGTGCATGGCGCCCGCCAGCATAATTTGAAAAATATCAGCGTCGAGATACCGCGCAACACTTTCACGGTGATTACGGGGCTGAGCGGCTCGGGCAAAAGCTCGCTGGCCTTTGACACGATTTACGCCGAAGGACAGCGGCGCTATGTGGAAACGCTGTCGCCCTACGCCCGCCAATTTCTCGACCAGATGGAGCGGCCGGAGGTCGACTCGATTGACGGGCTCAGTCCGGCAATTTCGATCGAGCAGAAGACCACCACCCGGAGCCCACGCTCGACGGTCGGTACCGTGACCGAAATCTACGACTATCTGCGCTTGCTGTTTGCCTCAGCCGGCGTGCCGCACTGTCCTTTGTGCGGCGCGGAGATTGCGCGGCAGTCGCCGGCGCAGATCCTGGATCAGGTTTTCAGTCTGCATCAGAACGAGCGCATCATGATCCTTGCGCCCGTCGCGCGCGGCCGCAAGGGCGAGTACAAGAAAGAACTCGAAACAATTGCCAAAGGGGGATTCCGCGCTCGCGTGGATGGTGAACTTCGCACGCTCGATGATCCGGCCATCAAACTGGACAAACGCAAAAATCACACCATCGAAGTCGTCATTGATCGTTTGGTAGTGAAGCCCGGCATCGAGCATCGCCTGGAGAATTCCATTCAAACGGCGCTGAAATGGGCCGACGGGCTGGTGATTGTAGCGGTGGTGGATGGCCCCGAGCGACTCTACTCGGAAAAGCTGGCCTGCCCGAACGATGGCACGAGCATTCCTCAGCTCGAGCCACGCTCTTTTTCGTTTAACAGCCCCTATGGCGCATGCGAAACCTGCAAGGGTGTGGGCAGCACCTGGGCCTTCGATCCGGTGAAAGTGATCAGCGATCCGTCAAAGCCTCTGCTCGATGGAGGGCTCGGACCCGGTTCCGCATCTTCTTATATGTCTTCCGCGCTCACGGAAATGGCGGAAGCGTGCAAGCTCGATCTGACAGCGCCGTTCGAGCAGCTACCTAAAAAAACACGCACTCTGCTGCTCAGCGGAAACAGCCAGTTTCCGGGGATTCTCAAAACGCTGGACGAGAATTATGCGCGCTCGAGCGAAGGCTATCGCGAGTGGTTGATGGAGTACATGTCGCCCACGCTGTGCCCGGCTTGCGAAGGAAAACGGCTGAAGCCGTCCAGTCTCGCCGTGAAAGTGAAAGACCTTTCGATCGCCGACTTTACCGGCTTGCCGGTCGCGCGCGCGTTACCGCTGTTGCGTGATTGGACGTTTACCGATCGCGAGATGCAGGTCGTGGGACGAGTGACCGAGGAGATTCAGAACCGGCTGCAATTCCTCTGCGACGTGGGACTCGACTATCTGAGCCTTGAGCGCTCGTCTGCTACGCTCTCGGGCGGAGAGGCGCAGCGGATACGGCTGGCCACGCAGATCGGTTCGAAGCTGCGCGGCGTGCTTTATGTGCTTGATGAACCATCGATCGGGCTTCATCCACGAGACAATGGCCGGTTGCTCGACACGCTGCACCACCTGCGCGACCTGGGCAATACTGTTCTGGTAGTGGAGCACGATGCGGAAACGATTGAGCGGGCCGATTACGTGATCGATCTGGGGCCGCGAGCCGGTCGTTTGGGCGGTGAGCTGATGGCGCACGGCAGCCCTGCCGACATCATGCGCACGCCGCATTCTTTAACCGGCGAATATTTGTCCGGCCACACGATTATCCCGATGCCGGTAGTGCGCCGTAAAGGCAACGGCCTCCTGGTGAGCGTGAAAGGCGCTACTGAACACAATCTGAAAAATGTATCCGCCGATTTTCCGCTGGGCACTCTTACCGTGGTGACAGGGGTTTCAGGCAGCGGTAAATCGACTTTGGTCCACGACATTCTGTACCGCGCGCTGGCCAAAGAGATCTACGGTTCGAGTCAGCCGCCGGGCGCTCATGACGCGATTGTAGGCTTGGAACATATCGATAAAGTGATTGAGATCGACCAGTCCGCCATTGGGCGAACGCCGCGCTCGAATCCCGCCACCTATACGGGAGTTTTCGGGCCTATACGCGAAATTTACGCGATGTTGCCTGAGTCTCGCGAGCGCGGCTACAAAGCCGGGCGATTCAGTTTTAATGTCAAGGGCGGACGCTGCGAGGCCTGCCAGGGTGACGGATTGAAGCGCATCGAAATGAATTTTCTGCCCGATGTGTACGTCACCTGCGACGTGTGCCGCGGGCGTCGTTACAACACCGAAACGCTGCAGGTGAAATATAGAGGCAAAAGCATCGCGGATCTGCTCGAATCCACCGTGGACGAAGCGCTCGAAGCGCTCACCAAGATTCCGCAAGTACACGCCAAGCTGAAAACGCTCACCGAAGTGGGGCTCGGCTATCTGCATCTGGGACAGTCGTCGACCACTCTTTCGGGAGGCGAAGCGCAGCGCATCAAACTCGCGAAGGAATTGAGCAAGCGGCAGACTGGAAAGACGTTCTATCTGCTCGATGAACCAACGACCGGACTTCATTTTGAGGATGTGCGGCATCTGCTCGACGTGTTGCAGCGGCTGGTCGATCTCGGCAATACTGTGGTGATCATCGAACATCATCTCGACGTGATCAAGAGTGCTGACTATCTGATCGATCTCGGCCCGGAAGGGGGCGAGGGGGGCGGTCAGATTGTGGCGCAGGGCACGCCCGAAAAGCTTTTATCAAATGCTCGCAGCCATACGGCTGAGGCACTCCGCAAAGTGATGAAGGCGCGTCATGTTGCCTGAAGAAGCTGAGCCCGAAGAAGTTGAGAGTTTCCCGCTCGAAGCGGTTGTCCTTCCGGAGCCGGCGCCGAGGCGTGAGCCCTTTTGGGGATACGTCGATCTGCTGCTGGTTTTTGGCTTGCTATTCGCCTTCACGGTAGTCGCGCTAGTGGGGATCGGATTACTGGCGATTCCCTTTCCCAAATTGCGTGATGATCCCATGTCGATCGCGCTGCCGTTCCAGATTGTTTTTTACGGGCTCGTCTACCTCAGTTTTCGCGTCGTATTTGGCATCCGTTATCACCAGCCGGTGTTTCGCTCGCTGGGTTGGAAGCGGCCGCACATCAATCTTCTGCTGGCCGCCTTAGGAGGCCTCATCCTGGCGCTCATCTTGTCGTCGCTCGGCGCTCTGCTCAAGACTCCGAAGATCCCGACGCCGTTCGACCAACTGACTAAAACCGGATTTTCGTTCGCGTTTTTCGCCATCGTCGCGGTTTTGCTCGCTCCGCTTTTTGAAGAGCTGTTCTTTCGCGGATTCATTCAGCCGCTGTTGTCGCGAACCCTCGGGACGATAGGAGGCGTGCTCCTCACGGCAGTCTTATTCGGCGCGCTGCATGGATTTGAATACTCCTGGGTATGGCAATACGCGCTGTTTATTACGCTGGCCGGAGTTGTGTTCGGCATTTTACGTGCTCGCACTCAGTCGATCATTCCGTCCATGGTGATGCACGGCTGTTTTAATGCAGTGTCGGTTGTGGCTCTGGCGTTTGGGAAAAATATCTAGTTTCGCAACGCGATACTGAAGGTGTATGCCCCAATCCGCCGTCCTGGCCCAAACTACTATCGAGACGATTGAGTGGACGGCGGCCGGCGTCGTTATGATCGACCAGACGCGTCTGCCGCTGGAAACAGCTTTTGTCACCTGCCGTGACTATCGCGAGGTGGCTGATGCCATTCGCAACATGGTCATCCGGGGTGCGCCCGCCATCGGCGTGGCCGCGGCCATGGGCGTCGCCTTAGGCGTATTGCGATCCAATGACCCCGAGGCCGACTTGCACGCGATCTGTGACACTTTGGCGAAGACCCGGCCCACCGCGGTCAATCTCTTCTGGGCTCTCGATCGCATGAAGAAGGTGTATGCTTCGGTGCGGCATCTCAGCCTGCCGGAGATCCAGCAGCGACTGGTCGACGAAGCGCAGGCCATTCGCAATGAAGATATTGCGATCAATCAATCGATAGGCCGGCATGGAGCGCCGCTGGTTCCAGACGGCAAGACAGTACTCACGCATTGCAACGCCGGCGCTCTGGCCACTGCCGGGTTTGGAACGGCCCTTGGAGTGATTCGCGCGGCCGTGCAGGCTGGCAAGAAAATCGATGTATTTGCCGATGAGACTCGCCCGTTCCTGCAAGGCGCACGGCTTACCGCCTGGGAACTGCAGCGCGACGGCATCGAGACAACGCTGATTACCGATAACATGGCCGGCCACTTTCTAAAGAGCGGGCGCATCGGCTGCGTGGTTGTGGGCGCCGATCGAATTGCCGCCAATGGTGATGTCGCGAATAAAATCGGGACTTATGGGGTCGCGGTTCTGGCCAAAGAAAACAACGTGCCATTTTATGTGGCGGCGCCTATCTCGACACTCGATCTCACACTGCCATCAGGCGATTTGATTCCAATCGAAGAACGGACGGCCAAAGAAGTGACTCATGTGCAAGGGGTTTCGATTGCACCCGAGGGCATTCAGGTCGCTAATCCAGCATTCGATGTCACCCCACACCGCTACGTCTCGGGCATTATTACCGAACGCGGCGTCGCTCGCGCGCCTTACGGCGAATCGTTACGGCGTTTGGCGGGATCATCCCCTGTGATAGCCTGAGAACGTTCGCGCTAAACACGCCCAGCCCGCCTTTTGCGAGCCGCTTCGACCCACTCTGTCATGTCCCTGCAAGTCTTCCTGCAAGCTCAACTACTCGGAACTGAAGAGTTCCTGGATTCTTTCCATACTGGGCCGGAAGATTCATCGATGGACTTGATTGGGCGTTGCTCCTGGCTGACTCTGATCGGCGAAGTTCTTCCTCGCGCTCTGTTGGCCGAGCTGAAACTGTCGCGCATGTTGCTCGGGTCGAGCAGCGCCGAGCAGTTTCTACTGGTGCTGGCTGAAGAAGATATTCCACGGGCGCAGGAGTTTCTGAGCAAAGCGGCCGAATCGATCGCGCGCCGCTCTGTCGATACACTGCGGCTGGTTTGGGCGACCACCGAAAATCTCGGCGCATGGCCGGTGGTTCGCAAGCGCCTCGACGACGCTTTGTCGGCCAAGATCTGTTGCCCTTTGACCAGCCCTTTCACATCGAGCGATGTATCTTCTTTCGCGCCATTCGAACCACTAGCCACGCCTGTGGCGCAAAGCTTTTTCTCCGAATTTGCCGGGGGCCTGGTGTCCGCGAGATCGGTGGGCTGGTCGGATGCGGACCCGGCTGCCTTTTTATGGGATAGCGGCGCGTACAGCTGGCCGCTGCGCGAACAGTCGAGCATTGAGGAAGAAGGCATCCTTTTTCCACGCCGCTTTGCGATGAACGACGACGGGCAACCGTGTTCGCCAGCAGAACTGGCGGACCGCGCCGACGGAGCCCAGAAATGGGGCATCCTGCGCGGCGATGTCGACCAGTTTGAAATGCAGTTACGGCGTGCAGGGTCGGTAGAAGAGCATATCCACTTCTCGGCGCTGTTCAAGGAATTTTTCGCTGGGGAGCTGGCGATTCTCTGCGCCTTGCCCGACTTTTGGCGCAAGGTCACGATTCTCTATCGCGGCGGAGATGACTTCGCAGTGGCAGGCAGTTGGGACGCGCTGGTGCTGCTAGCCCGCGAATTGCACCGCCTGTTTGAGAAATTCGCCGAGCAGCATCTCGCCTCGCTGCCGGGCGTGGAAGCGAAAAGCATCAGCATGGCACTGGCTATCGCGCCCGAATCGGACATGCCGCCAACCGCCTTGCTGGCCGAAGCCGGCGTCGAACTGCGCGCGGCAAAGTCGGCTGAACTCGGCGCGGTGCATCTGTTTGGGCGCACACTCGAGTGGAAGCGGCTGCCGGATGCGGAAGAGCTGAAAACAAGTTTAGTGCGGCTGGTGCGGGATTTCCGCTATCCGCCCGGTTACCTCAACGATCTCGCCTCGGTGTATCGGGAAGCGTTCACGGCGCGTGCGGTGCGGCGGGGCAAAGCGATGCGCGTCGATAAACCGTGGCGCACGTATATGCGCCTCTCGCGAGTCATTCCACAGGCGCGCGGCAAGGAACAAAATAATTTGCGTAATGCCGTCATCACCAACCTGATTGGTAAGAGGGCGGCAGGACTCAAGTTAAGACCATCGGCGCGGGTGGGCCTGGAATGGGCCCGGCTCGCGGCTGGCGCTTAACTTTCGCACTCTAAACTAGCGGTCTCCGATCGCGGGCGGAAAAGGAATCGAAATACATGGCTGAAGTCGAAGAAAAGAAGACCGAAGAACGTCGTCCGGAGAATCGTCCGCCGCGTGAAAATCGTCCGGGCGGTGGAGGGCCACGCCCCAATGAAGGGCGGGGTGGCGGCGGAGATCGGGGAGGCGATCGGGGTCGTGAAGGCCGAGGCGGCGGACCTGGTGGACGCGGCCCGGGCGACCGGCGCAGTGAAGGCCCACCCGAGATCGACATCGAAAAGCTGATCAGCGATAGCCTTTATCTCGACAACCAGGCGCACGTCATTGTCAGCCGTATGCGCGACATGGACTCGGGCACCAAAAGCCAGTTGCGCCGCTTGTACAACGCGGTTCGCCGTGCTACGCGTGCCCCGGAATCCGAACGCCAGCATGAATTCGTGATGGTGCGCGCGCGGCTCGCCTACACCATAGCGCGGCATTCACTGCGCAGCCTGGATGCGCTCGAACGCCTTCTGCTGCAAGTAACGCGCAAGAACGATACACGCGGCTACGAGCGTTTCCGCGATCTTTTTGAAGCCATTATTGCCTACAACGAATAGGCCAGAACACAGGTAATCATGAGTTCCCATACCGCAGATACTGAATTGACGTTCCTCGGAAAACTAGTTCTGGAGGGTGAAATTACTTGCCATACCGGCCTTCACATTGGCGCCGGCAAAGGCTCTCTGGAGATCGGCGGCGCCGACAACCCGGTGGTCAAAGATGCTTTTGGCTTGCCCTATATCCCGGGCAGTTCGCTGCGCGGCCGCCTGCGTTCGCTGCTCGAACAGAGCCTCGGGATGGCCGTGCCGGGCGAGCTTGTTTATCTTTCGAAACGGCGCGGGCAGGAAGTGCGCATCCACCAGAGTGACCGGCCTGACGACGAAATATGCATCCTGTTTGGCCGCAACTCGGGCCGGATGGAAAAGGTGGGTGGGGAAGCCAGCGAATCCGCCGTGGCCACGCCGGCGCGGCTGACGGTATACGATGCGCCTCTGGTGCTCGACAGCATCACTCCGCAAATGCGCGAGAATCTGGACGACGAACTTACCGAAGTGAAAAGCGAGAACGCGGTCGATCGCATTACGTCGCAAGCCAATCCGCGTACGCTGGAACGGGTTCCCGCAGGGGCGCGCTTCCGATTCCGCATGGTGCTCGACGTGCTGTGCCCGGAAGATAAACCGCTGCTGGCGCGCGTGGCCGAGAGTCTGCGCCTGCTCGAAGATGATGCGCTCGGCGGCGGCGGAAGCCGTGGCAGTGGCCGCGTCTCTTTCAATGCACTCAATCTAACCTGGCGCGGCAAAGATTACTACGCCAAAGGCGCGGCGGAAGCAAGCCTGCTGGCCAGCGTTGACCTGGCCGCCTTCCAGCAACTCGCCGGCGCTGAGGATCTCTCCGAGAAGCTCGCCTAAATGCCGTCCGGACTTCTCATACGCCTCCGGCCGGCCGGTCCTTGGCGCTTCGGCCCGGCGGACGGTGGGCTCGATCGAACTGACATCTTGTATCGGAGCGATCGTCTTTTCTCAGCCGTCACACTGGCGCTGCAACGTCTCGGTTTTCTCGACGAATGGCTCGACGCGACCGCTCGCGCGCCGAAATCCGCCGTAGCATTCACCTCGCTGTTTCCGTTTCAGGGCGACACATTGTTCGCCATTCCGCCGGCTTCGGTCTGGCCCCCTTCGGCTGCTCAGGTGACCGCGCCGAACTTGGTCTTTCTGGCTAAAATCCGGTGGAAGGCTGTGCACTTTGTGCCGCTCAGTGTCATCGATGCACTTGTCACTGGCGGCAACATTTTGGCCGACCAGTGGCTGCCGGATGCCGAAAGCGGCTGCCTGTTGCGGCGGGATCGTCCCAACTCGAGTCCGTTTCGCAGCGTGCTGCGGCGTAGTGCTGCGGTGGACCGGGTGGACGGCATGGCGCCTTCTTTCATTAGTACAGCATGTGTAGAGTTTGAGCCGGGCGCGGGTCTCTGGACGGCCGTGCGCTTCGCCGATGAGTCCGCCGAATCCACCTGGAGCGACCGGGTGCAAGCTGCTTTCCGCCTGCTGGCCGATAGCGGATTTGGCGGTCGCCGGTCGAGTGGCTGGGGACATGCCGAAGCTCCTGAATTCGAGCGCGGCCAGTGGCCCGGTCTGCTGCTCCCCAAGCTGGGACGGGTGCGACCGGAGGCCAACGGCGGCTCGCGCTACTGGCTGTTATCGCTGTACTCGCCATCATCCTCCGATCAAGTGGATTGGAGTGGCGGAGACTACCAGCTGACCGTGCGTTCTGGAGCGATTGAAAGCCGGTCGGCCGGCCACGCGACGAAAAAAGCTCTGCGCATGGTAATGGAAGGTTCTGTTCTCGCGGCGCAGGCCGAACCCCGCGGGGCGGCGGTCGATGTGGCACCCGAGAATTTTGCGCATCCGGTTTACCGGTCCGGTCTGGCTCTAGCTCTGGAACTCCCGCTGGTTATTACGCGAACGGAATTGGAAGCCGTGGAAGAACCCGTAACCGAGGAAGCCATCATCGAGCCGGTTGTCGAACCGGAGTTGCCGTCGCATCCCGAAAGCGAGATTCAACCCGAGCCAGAGACGCCGTCCGAACCGCCCATCGCGAGCGAAACTGATACCCAGTCCGAAATGCCAGCTGAAATTGTCCCCGAGGTCGAGACAGCATCGGACCTCGCAGAACCGCCGGTCGGAAGCGAGACGCAAGCGGAGCCGGAAATGCCAGCCGAAGCGGTCCCCGAAGTTGGTCCGCCGCCTCAGACGGCAGAAGCGCCAGTCAGCGAATCGGACCTGCCGTCACATCCCGAAGCTGAGATTCAGCCCGATCCGGAAGCCCAATCCGAACCGCCGGTCGATACAAGCCAGCCTGATCCAGGTCAGTCTGAAAAAACGAAGCCACAGGAGGAGGGCACCGATCATGCGCTATAAGGTGACAGCACTTACGCCGCTGCTGGTCGGGGATGGCCGGGAGCTTTCGCCCATTGACTACATGGTTTGGAAGGAACAAGTGAACGTTCTTGACCAGAACCGCATTTTCAAGCTGCTGGCGCGCGGGCCGCGACTGGAGGGCTATTTGACGCAACTGCGGAAAGCCACCAAGCTCGATTTTGCCTCCTGGGGCGGCTTCGCGCAAAACTTTTCGCAGCGGCGCGTACCGTTCGAACACCCGGACGTAAGCACTGTCTGGAATTCGGCGCCTTCGGAATCGCTCTTTATTCCCACATTTGCGGCCAATACCAGCGGCGCTTATCTCCCGGCGTCGGCGTTAAAGGGTGCCCTGCGCACGGGTCTGGTGTTTTCGCGCTGGACACCGGCCACCATCGAACGAGTCGCTTCGTCACTCGAAGGCGATCGCCTGCCGCGCCGGGTGGCGGAACCGCTCGAAGCAAGCGCCGGCGCATCGCAAGTCAAGATCCTTAGCATTGCCGACAGCCAAACCGCGCAAGCGTCTTCGCTCAAAGTTTATTTGACGCGAACGGCCTCGCTCGACACCCGTCAGGCGGGAAAACCGCAATTGGCCTGGAAAGTGGCCGGACGGGGCAGTGTCTCCGGTCAGCGGGCGGCAGACGCCACACCGGTTTTCGCCGAAATGGCGAGCCCGGGCACGTCTTTCGGCGGCGACTGGCAGGAACGGACGTTTTTTGAGAATCCTGAATTAACGCGGGCTCTGGGGTGGCGTTCGATCCCTGACGCTAAGATGATCGTCGACGCCGCAAACAGCTATGCTGCCGCACAACTGGAACTTCACAGCCAGTACGCCGATCTGGCGGGTTTGGCCGCCCTGCGCGCCACTGTCGACAAGCTCAAGACCGATCTGGCGGCGGCGCGGGAGGAGCCGCTGACGTGCCTCCTGGCGCTCGGCTGGGGCAGCGGTTTTCTGGCAAAAGCCGGATCACTCGATACCGGTCAGGCCGCCTACCAGAAGATTCTGCGCGCGGTACCCGCTATCGGAAAAGCTTTGCGTGAGAATGTTCCGTTCCCTAAGACACGTCGTATTGTCTTTATGAAAGGGCAGCCTTCGTCGATTCCGGGCTGGGTGCGCGTGCAATTTGAAAAATAGTCGCACTGCAGCCGTTTGGCGGACCAAATTTTAATGAAGTTGGAACTAGAATTGCCGATAAGACTGAGTATGATGGAAACACTGCGACACATGCCGGCCTTGACCGATTCGACTGACATTTGCCGTTTGGGACGGGAGTAACGCATGCAGAATGCGATCTATAACGCGTACTTTGGATTTTCCGAGAACCCGTTTAATATCAGCCCCGATCCAGAGTTTCTGTATCGCAGCCCACAGCACGAAGAGGCGCTGGCGAACCTGACCTATGGCGTACGCAGCCGCCGTGGTTTTATTGTCTTGACGGGTGAGGTCGGAACCGGTAAGACGACCATGCTCGAATGCCTGCGTGACATTCTGGACGCGCAACGGACCGAATTCGCCTTTATTTTTAACTCGCGGCTGACACCGGATCAGTTTTTCGAGATGATGGCTTACGACTTCGATTTGAAGTGTGATCGGAAGTCGAAGACCGATGTCCTCTTTGCGTTGAACGCCTTACTGATCGAGCAGGCACACCGGAATCGGACGTGTGTGCTGATTGTGGATGAAGCGCACAACCTGGACTGGGATGTTCTCGAAGAAATCCGGCTGCTGGGCAACCTGGAAAATCGCCAGGGCAAGCTGCTACAGATCATTCTGTCCGGTCAGCCGGAACTGGACCGCAAGCTGGACACACCGGAACTGCGGCAGTTGAAGCAGCGAATTGTGCTTCGCTGCTCGCTGAACCCGCTCACGCCGGAAGAGACGGCGTCGTACATCGAAACGCGGCTGGCCCGCGCCGGTATGCCGAATCAGCGGGTGTTTTCGCCGGAAATTCTGGAAGAAATTTATCGCCGTTCACGAGGTATTCCGCGCGTGATTAACCTTTTGAGCGACAACCTGCTGGTCACGGCCTTTGCGCTCGAACAACGCAGCGCCACGGTTGAGATGCTCGACGAAGTGTGCCAGGATCTGCGCCTGGACTGGCCTGGTTCAAGCCGCGACCGCCGCGGCCGCGCCCGTTACGAAGTAAGCGACGAACAGTACCCGCAAATTCAAAGCCTGGGCGATTAAGCGAAAATAGAACGAGCGGACTTGACGTGCAACTGACCGACGCACAGGTGTTGACCTTGGCGTTATCCATCGTGATACCGCTGTCGATGCTGATTCGTTCGAATCACCGCATTACGGATACGCGCGACTCGCTGGGCAAGCGCATTGACGATCTCAAAGGGTCCTTAGAAGGGCAGATCACTTCGGTCAAGGGTTCCTTAGAGGGGCAGATCACCGCAGTTAAGGGGTCTTTAGAGGGCCAGATCACTGCCGTCGAGGAATCTTTAGAGAACGAGATCGATTCCCTTCGAAATGAGATGCAATCTGAATTCAGGCGATCTCGCGAGGAGACGCAGTCTGAATTCAAGCTTTTCCGCGAAGAGATGCGATCCGGCTTTGAGCGCATGGAGACGGCACTCAAGATTCACGAGCTGGAGCACCATAAGTAAGCAGAGGCAGCGGCTTACGCCGACGCAAGAGTGCTTTCGAAAAGCGCTGCCGCGCCTTGCCCGCCGCCTACGCACATCGTTACCACGCCGTACCTGACTCCTTGCCGGCGACCCATTTCGTTGGCCAGGGTACCTACCAGGCGGGAGCCGGTCATGCCGAACGGGTGGCCGATAGAAATAGCACCGCCGTTCACATTCAGCTTGTCTTGGGGAATACCGAGGCGGTCGCGGCAGTAAAGCACCTGAACCGCAAAGGCCTCGTTCAGCTCCCAGAGATCGATGTCTCGAACTTTTAGGCCGTGGCGCGCCAGCAATTTGGGCACCGCGAGGACCGGCCCTATTCCCATCTCATCGGGTTCGCATCCAGCCACGGCGAAACCGCGATAAAGCAAGCGATACGGCACGCCTAACTCATCCGCCGCCCTACGCGCCATCAAGAGCGTGGCCGACGCTCCATCGGATAGCTGGCTGCTGTTGCCTGCCGTCACCGAACCTTGACCGCTGTTAGGGTCGAACACGGGTTTGAGAGCGGACAGGCCTGCGAGCGTGGTATCGGGACGATTGCACTCGTCATGATCGCAGCAGACTTCTTGCGTACCCGCAGGCTGGCCCGTCTTTTTATCGAGCACGGCCATGGTGACGTGCATGGGCGCGATCTCCGCAGCGAAGAAGCCGTTCTCTTGCGCGCGAGCTATCCGCTGCTGGCTGGAGAGCGCGTATTCGTCCTGGGCCTGGCGGCTGATGCGATAGCGCCTGGCTACCACTTCCGCCGTGACGCCCATTTCCATCTGCAACCCGGGCTGCTCCTCCACAAGCCGTGGATGGGGATTCACATCACGCGGGGTCAGGCTGATGCTTTCGACTCCGCCTGCGATCACGGCGTTGGCGCCTTCGCTCACGATTTCGTGTGCCGCCATGGCGATCGCCTGCAGGCCGGACGAACAAAAACGATTCACAGTAGCGCCTGCGACGGAAGACGGCAAACCGGCTAAAAGGGCAACCCGGCGCGCGATGTTCATGCCTTGTGCACCATGCGGCAGGGCGCAGCCGAGAATGACATCTTCTATGTCAGAAGATGCGAGCTGAGGGACCTTGCGCAGCACATCGCGCAGGCAATGTGCCGCCAGATCTTCGGGCCGCGTGCTGTTGAACGATCCGCGAAATGATTTCGCGAGACCTGTGCGCGAACTGGCGACCACCACAGCTTCTCTCATGCGAGCAGCCACAGTATATACCTACAATTGGAGAGTCCATGCCTGACTTGGTGAAGCTTGCGTTGCACGGTGATGTGGCGGTGATCACGATTGACAATCCGCCGGTGAATGCCTTTGGCCCTGGCGTCGGAGAAGGCCTGCAAGAATCGATTCAGAACGCGAACCTGATGCCGGAGGCGCGCGCCATCGTCCTGCTGGGAGCAGGCCAGACGTTCATGGCGGGCGCTGATATTCGAGAGTTCGGGAAGATCGTTTCGGGCGAGCGGCCGCGCCTGGATCTGCTGCCGTATTTGCGGTCGATCGAGGATTCGGAAAAGCCGGTGGTGGCAGCGATTCATGGGTCGGCGCTGGGAGCCGGTCTGGAGACGGCTATGTGCGGGCATTACCGGGTAATCGCAGTAGATGCGCAGGTGGGGCAACCGGAGGTAAAGCTTGGATTGATACCGGGCGCGGGGGGCACGCAGCGTTTGCCGCGCTTGGTAGGCGTCGCGAAGGCACTCGAAATGTGCGCGGGCGGCGAATCGGTGAAAGCAGCGGAAGCGGTTTCGCTCGGCCTGGCGGACCAGCTGATTGATGGGGATCTGCTCAGCGGGGCGCTGAAATTTGCGCGTGAGATAGCAGATCGCCCCGCTCCCAAAACCCGCGAACGTGAAAAAAAATTATCTATGGTGCCCGCTGGTCTCTTTGTCATAGCCCGGGAGCAAGCTCGCAAGAAGGGGCGAGGATTGTCCGCGCCGCTGGCCGCCATCGACGCTATCGAAGCGGCCACGGAACTGCCTTTCGAACAAGGCTGCCGGCGTGAGGCGGAGCTTTTCGATGAGTGCCTGTTTTCGACCCAATCGAAGGCGCTGATTCATGCCTTTTTCGGCGAACGAACCGTGGGAAAGATTCCCGGGATTTCAAAGAATACGCCTGTTATGGAAGTGCTCCGGGCGGCTGTAGTTGGCGCCGGAACCATGGGCGGCGGTATCACCATGACTTACGCGAACGCTGGCATCCCGGTGATCGTCAAAGAGAGCTCGCCGGAAGCGCTCGATCGCGGCATGAATACCATTCGCAAGAACTATGCCGGCTCGTTGGCGAAAGGCCGGATTACAGAAGAAGTGATGGAGCAGCGTCTGGGGCTAATAACGCCGCAGTTGACTTACGACGGCTTCGAGCGGGCGGACATCATCGTCGAGGCGGTGTTTGAAAGCATGCCGGTGAAGAAACAGGTCTTTGCGGAATTGGACAAGATTGCGAAGGCGGGCTGCATTCTGGCTTCGAATACGTCAAGCTTGGATATCGATGAGATCGCTTCCGCGACCAGCCGCCCGGAGATGGTGATTGGCAATCATTTTTTCAGTCCGGCGAATGTGATGCGGCTGCTCGAAATCGTGCGCGGCAAAGCCACCAGCAACGAGGTGATTGCAACCTCGATGGCGCTCGGCAAAAGGCTTGGGAAGGTGGCGGTGCTGGCAGGGAACTGCCGCGGCTTCATCGGGAATCGCATGATTGCGCCCTATATTCGGGAAGCGCATTTTCTGGTGGAGGAGGGCGCGTCAGTTGAAGAAGTGAGTCAGGCGCTGTACGACTTCGGCATGGCGATGGGGCCGCTGGCGATGGATGATTTAACCGGCCTCGATGTGTCCCGTGCGATTCGCAAGGAGTTTGAGCGGGATGAAAAGCCGGGCGTTCGCAAGCCGCTGGTGCAGGATCTGCTATTCGAGCGCGGGCATTTCGGACAAAAGACAGGGCGCGGCTGGTCGCGGTACGATGCGCAGCGCAAAGCCTCGCCGGATGAGGAGACCGCGCAGTTGATTGAACAGGCGGCGCGGGACGCACACATCGAGCGGCGACCCATTGCGCCGAACGAAATTGTGGATCGTTGCATTCTGGCGCTGGTGAATGAAGGTGCGCGCATTCTCGAAGAGGGCATTGCGCTGCGCTCGGTGGATATAGACGTCACCTATTTGAACGGCTACGGGTTTCCAGCCTGGCGCGGTGGGCCCATGTTTTATGCCGACACAATCGGGCTGAATCAGGTGCTGAGCCGCGTGAAGGAATTCGAACAAGCGCATGGCTCGGATCTATGGTCGCCGGCGCCTTTGCTCGAGCATCTGGCTCATGGACGGAAGACCTTTGCTTCTTTGGATCAGGATGGAGGGTAGGCCTCAGATATTGCTGAAAAAATGTTGGCCGCTGATGAACGCTGATGAACACCGATTGAAAATCAATCTTTTATCTGCGTTGATCCGTGTTCATCTGCGGCAGATTTACTTTTCATCAATCTCTTTAGCCGGCTCCTGCAACTCATATCCCGTGCACCCGGCGTTCTTTGCCGGCCCAGAACGGCTCACGCAGTTCGCGTTTGAGGATTTTGCCGGTGCCGGTTTTCGGTAAGGGTTCGGTTCGGACCTGAATCAAGCGCGGATGTTTGAACTTAGCCAGGCGCGGTTGCAGGAAGGCAAGTAACTCCTCGCAGGTAAGAATCTGATCGGGATGGAGGACGAGAATAGCGGCCGGAATCTCGCCCCATTTATCATCGGGCGCCGCCACCACGGCGCATTCGAGCACGGCGGCGTGTGACGAAATAGCCCGCTCGACTTCAATCGACGAGATATTTTCGCCGCCGCTGATAATGATGTCTTTCAGGCGATCGACGATGTGAATCGTGGTCTCGCTGTCCCACACGGCCATGTCTCCGGTGTGCAGCCAGCCATCGGTGATAGCAGTGCGCGTGGCCTCTTCTTCGCGGTAGTAGCCGTCCATCACGTTATCGCCGCGCAGGAGCACTTCGCCGATAGTTTCCGCGTCACGAGGTACGTCGCGCAGATGGGCATCGACCACGCGAGCCTCCATTCCAAGGATCGGCCAGCCGGCCATTGACAGGCGAGAAGTGCGGTCGGCTTCGCTGGTGTAGTGGACGGTGGCTTTATCGCGCGAGAACGTCGCGATGGGCGCGGTTTCAGTGAGTCCGTAGCCGCACGTGACCTGACAGTGGAATGCGTGTTCGAGCCGGGACACGATTTCGGGCGAAGCCGCTGCACCGCCTAAGTGAATTTCGTGCAAACTCGACGTATCATAATTATTGAGTCCCGGGCAATTCAGAAGCGCATTCGCCATCACTGGAACCAGAAACATGTGCGTGGCTTTTTCTTCCTGAATCAGCCGGAGCACCTGCGGCGGATCGAAACGGCGCACCATAACGTGTTTAGCGCCGCTCATCGTGACGGTCTGCGGGCAGCCCCAGCCGTTGGCGTGAAAAAGCGGAATGGTGTGGAGCGTAACGAAACGATCGCTCTGCAGCATGGTGGCGCTGACATTAAGCGCATGCAAGTAAAGAGTGCGGTGCGAGAGAGCAACGCCCTTGGGAGTGCCGGTGCTGCCGCTGGTATAGAACAATTCGGCGGTTTGGTTCTCGTCAAAGGACAAGAGATCGGGGCGCGGCAGAGGAGGCTGCGCGAGCATGGCTTCATACTCGCTATCGAGGGCAATGTAACGCTCCACACTGGGACAGTCGCGACGGAACGCGGCAATTAACGGTTCAAAATCGGTCTCAAAGAACAACAAGCGAGGCTCGGCGTGGTTCAGGATGGCAGTGAGTTCGGAAGGTGTGAGACGAACGTTCAAAGGCATGACAATCGCCCGCAGAAGAGGGACAGCGAAATAGCCTTCGAGCAATTGGTGGGTGTTGAAACTCAGATAAGCAACGCGGTCGCCGGGCCGGATGCCGGCTGCGTGCAAGCCCGCTGCCAGACGTTCGCAGCGCTCGCCGAATTGCGTGTACGTGAAATGTTGATCGCCGCAAACGACAGCTTCTTTGCGCGGATACAGGTCGACAGCTCGGTAAAGACAGCGCAGGGGCGTGAGCGGAATGTTCATGAGATGTAACGCTCTCGTTCGAGCAATCGCGTGGCGATGCTGCGGCGCAGGGTAACCGAATCGGGCGGATCGTAGGCGGTCAGCTTGCGGAGAATCGACATGTTCGCGCGAAGCGTACTCGGGGGAGAACAGACGCCGAGGACATTGCGAGCAGCGATTTCGACTCGCGTCATAGAGTCAGGCAGGAACACCGAACAGATCTCTTTCGCTTGCGGCGCATTTCGTTTCCGGCTGCGCAGGAGAACGGATTCCATGGCGAAGGTTTCCATCAGAATGTCGGCCAGACTCATGCAGACTTCCTGCTGCTTGTCGAGCGCCGTCTCGAAGCGTTGGTAGGCGAGACCGAGGGTGAGCAGCGCGATGCGCCGGGCGTTCTGCACCAATCGCAATTCGGCATCGGCCGCGGAGTCGCTGAAAGTGCCCGATGCCAGATCCGTCATAAATTCCTTAACAGCCGCCAGGAGGGGCAGCTTGCCGCGGGCGGCACGCTTTAGCAGCATGCCCGTGATCAGCAGGCGATTGATTTCGTTGGTGCCCTCAAAGATTCGGTTGATGCGGGCATCGCGATAGGAGCGTTCGACGGAATAGTCCTGATGAAAGCCGTAGCCGCCGTGGATTTGTACGCCTTCGTCGGCCACGTAATCGAGCATCTCCGAACCGAAGACTTTGACCATGGAGCACTCGACAGCGTACTCTTCGGCGGCGGCCAAGGTATCGCTGGTGCGATCGGCATGCGCCTGCACAAGACCGACGACGCGCCACGCCATGGATTCGGAGGCATAGATGCGGATCGCCATTTCAGCGAGCTTCTGTTGAATGGCGCCGAACGCAGCAATGGGCGAACCAAACGCTTTGCGAGCTTTGGAGTATTTCAGACAAACCGACAGCACATCCTTCGCGCCACCCGCCGCGAGCGTGCCGAGATTAAGGCGCCCCAGGTTGAGGATGTTGAAGGCAATCAGGTGTCCGCGACCAATTTCGCCGAGGACGTTTGCGACCGGCACGGGCACGTTCTCGAAATAAACGGCGGTAGTGGAACTGCCTTTGATGCCCATTTTCTTTTCCTCGGCACCGCTCTGGACGCCGCCGAAGGAGCGTTCGACCAGAAAGGCGGTGAAGTCCTTACCGCCGACTTTGGCGAAGACAGTAAAGAGGCCCGCTTCGCCGCCATTGGTAATCCACATCTTCTGGCCGTTGAGGAGATAGGTCTGGCCATCCGGGGAAAGGTCGGCGCGAGTCGTGGCGGCCAAGGCGTCGGAACCGGCTTGTGGTTCGGTCAAGGCATAAGCGGCAATCAATTCCGCACGGGCCAGCAGAGGCAGGTACTTTTCCTTTTGGCGGTCGGTCCCAAAGTAGAGGACGGTCAGAGTGCCGATGCCGGTGTGAGCGCCGTGCCAGGCGGCATAAGAGCCATCGCGCCCCAAACGCTCGGCGGCGATCAGCGAGGACGCTAAATCGAGTTCGAGACCGCCAAACTGTTCCGGAATGGTGATGGCCGTGAGCCCGGCCGCCGCGGCCTTGCGAAGCACCGCTACCGCTGCGCCCGGCTGCTGTTGCAGGATCGATTCCAGGGCGGGTTGAACTTCGCGGGTATAAAATTCATCGGCGGCTTTGCCGATAGCGAGGTGTTCGGCATTAAGATCTTCGGGAGTAAAGACGTTCTCCGGTGAGGCGTCGCCGAGCAGAAATGCTCCACCCCCGATGCCGCCTATTGCCTGCTCTGCCGTGGCCATGGAGGCCTCCTTACGCGTCTGGCAAGTCCATCAGTACCGACTGGAGTTTGCGTCGCAACTTATCCGGTATGGCGATGGCCCGCTGCGTATTCCGGTCCATGCAAACAACGACGATCACGCCTGTTGCAGCCAGCACGCCGTCCCTGGTTGTCCGGAACTCCAGGCGCACCGATGAGCGCCCCAGCTTTGTCAAGCATACAGCAATATCGATCAGGTCGTCGTGCCCCAAAGCGAGCTTATAATCGCACTCCACATGGACACGCGGAAAGGTAAACTCATCCCGCAGATAGACGAGGCCGATGGTGCGCATGAACTCGATTTCGGCCGATTCGAAATAGCGGAATAGCGCAGTGTAATGGATGCGGCCGCTGGCGTCGGTATCGATGAAACGGATGCGTGTCTCGAAATGAAAAGGTTCGGCGGGAGGCATGTTTTGCGGACGAACCGGCAGAGCATCCGGCAGGTTCGAGGTACTATTATCTTCAATTGACTGTTCGTTTTGAGATGCCTGATTTAGAATGCTTCTGTAATCATGTCCCGGTTTGAACGCAGCCCCATGGAGAACATTGAGACAACGCTCGATTCAACGTTAGAGACCGCGGACAAAGCGGAAGAGATGGTGCTGGAAGAAGCCGCCCGGCTGGGTCTGGAGGAGGATGAGCAGCACCAGATCGGCATGGCGGTACGCGAATGTACGGTGAACGCGGTAGTGCATGGAAACCGCTACAACAAGAACAAGAAGGTTCATTTACAGATCGAGCGTTCGGAGAAGGATCTGACGGTGGTGATCGGGGACGAGGGCGAGGGTTTTGATTACAATGGGCTTCCCGATCCGCTGGCGCCGGAGAATCTGCTGCGGCAATCCGGCCGGGGTTTAATGCTGGCACGAGCCTTCATGGACGAGTTCGACCTGCATCCACGGGCTGGTGGCGGAACCGAAGTCCGGCTGGTGAAGGCTCTGGCGAAGTCTTAGTTTTCAAATTCAAAATTGGTGCGTGAGAGGAGGCAGAAGTGAGTGTAAAACTGACATCTCGCCAAGTGGGCGATGTCACGGTACTGGACGCGGCGGGGCGAGTCACCCTGGGGGAGGGCGCGAGTGCGTTTCGCGATGCGATCCGTAACTTTGCGGCGACGGGCGACAAGAAGCTGTTGCTGAACCTGGCCGAAGTCTCCTACATCGACAGCTCGGGCATAGGGGAAATGGTGTCGGGGTTTACCACGGTTACGAACGGAGGCGGACAGCTGAAGCTGGTCGGCCTCTCCAAGAGAATCAAGGATCTGCTGCAGATCACCAAGCTTTATACGGTGTTTGAAGTTTTCGACGACGAAGCGGAAGCGGTGCGTAGTTTCCGCTAGCGGCCGAAATTTAAAAAGGTGCAGGACATAGATGTGGACTAAGCCACCAGGGCGCGTGAGGCCCAAGAGTCTTCAAACCTCCGATTGAGCCGGCAACAACGAAGTGCGATGATCGCGTTTTCACCGCCCGGTCCAAAACATTCCGGATTGTTTGAGTCGTCTGGCGATGAAGGTCTTGGAGGCCACCTCGACGACGCCGGAGCCGACGAAGAGTTCCTGGCGCGACCCACAGCAGTTCAGCCGCTTGGGTAGAAGAGTGGGAAACGAACGGAGTTGTCTAACGAGCGACTCGATTTGCCTGCGTCGAGCTTCTTCTGCAAACCGCTGACCCAGCGCTTTCGCTCGCGATCATCGGTAGAGAACAGTTCTCCGGCGAGCACCCGGACGTGTTCGCACGCAGAACCACGATGCGCGTCAAGTTCATACCAAGAGAAAAACGTACTCTCGTCGGTTCCGTGTCGTCAGCATCTCCGTTTTGCGCACCGGCTCGCGTACCTGAATTGTGCGGGCGCCGTACTCCTTCTTGCTACGCTGCAATGGGAGATTCGGAATGTGGAAATTTCTGCTGGGAGTGATTATCGGGCTGATCGTTGCGGTGTTTGGAGTTTTTGTGTTTTTCCTGGCAGCTGGACGTCTTTTTGCCAATAAGCCGCCTACTGTTTCCGGCGATTCCGCGCTGGTGCTTTCGCTGCGGGGCGACATTCCCGAAAGCGCTCCCGTCAACATTGCCATTCCTTTTTTCCAGCAGCAGGCGGCCCCGACAGTGCGTGATATCTGGACGTCGCTGCAGCAGGCGGCCGGCGACAGCCGCATCAAGGCGGTGGTGCTCGACCCACGTGGGGTGATCGCGGGCTGGGGACGTCTGGAGGAAATCCGGCAGGAGATCCTGGATTTCAAAAAGTCCGGTAAACCCGTGTATGCCTTTCTGCAGTCACCGAGCACGCGCGAATACTATCTGGCTACTGCCGCTGACAAGATTTATCTCTCGCCCGGCGACACGCTGAACGTCAAAGGCTTTCTGCTCGAGGCCACTTACTTTAAGAACGGGTTGGACAAACTCGGCGTGCAGTTTGAAGTCGACCATATCGGACGTTACAAAGATGCGGGCGATATCTTCACGCGCAGCAATATGTCCCCCGAGACGCGCGAAGTGCTCGGCCAGGTGCTCGATCAGATTTATGGCGATTTCTGCACTGAAACCGGGCAGGGACGGCATAAGAGCGCGGACGACATGAAGGCGCTGGTGGACCAGGGCCCGTTCACCGCCGATGAGGCCAAAGCCAGCGGTTTGATCGATGTCCTCGGCTATAACGACGAGATGTACTCGGCACTCAAGAGCAAGACTGGCCTGAGCAAGCTGAACAAACTCGATATCCGAAGCTATTTCCGGGCGGCTCCCGGTCGGGGCACGCGCATTGCGATGCTGGTCGGCGATGGGGACATCGTCCAGGGCGATCCCTCGAACACGCTGAGCAGCCAGACTGAAATTGCCGATGGAGCATTCGCGAAAGTAATCCGGCAGGTGCGCGAGGATTCTGGCGTAAAAGGCGTGATCCTGCGGGTGAATTCACCAGGCGGCGATTCGCTGGCTTCCGACGTCATCCTGCATGAACTGAAACTCTTGAGCGCCGCCAAGCCGATGGTGATTTCTATGTCGGACGTGGCTGCTTCTGGCGGCTATTACATCTCGATGACCGGCGACCCGGTGCTCGCCTACCCGAATACCATCACGGGCTCGATCGGCGTGCTGTATGCCCGGCCTATGGTGCACGGGCTGCTCGACAAACTTGGTATACAGGCGGAACTGCTCTCGCGCGGAAAGCTGGCCGATTTGGATTCAATCTCGCAGCCGCTTTCGGACGCGGCACGACAGAAGCTGCATGAATCCATCCAATCGACTTACAAGATTTTCGTGACGAAGGTAGCCAGCGCTCGCAAACGGAGCTACGATCAGATCGATCCGCTCGCCCAGGGGCGAGTCTGGATGGGCAGCCAGGCGCGCCAGAACGGGTTGGTCGATCAACTCGGCGGACTGGACCAGGCAATCGCGACGATACGACAGAAAGCACATCTGCCGCCCACGGGTGACACCAACTTGGTGATGTATCCGCCTCGTAGAAGCTTGCTTGAAATGCTGACGAATACTTCTCCCGATGCCATGGGCGACGCCGCGGCCGAAAGCAAGATTCGGCAGTTTATCCCGGGTATTCCCAGCCACGTCTTTCTTAAAGGCGGCATGTTGCGGATTCTGCCGTATCAGCTGAGTATTCGTTAGAGTTTTAAGTTCCAGTAGTTCACGAACGGCAGGTACGCGGTGAGTAAGAGCACTAACGCAAACTGTATCGGAGTCCGACGACGCCAAGCTGAATAGATACCGAGGAGAACGAGGCCGGGGAGCAATGTTCCGATCGAGAGAATACAGCGAAGTACGATGGGCAGACCAAATATCAGGTTGCTGGGGCCGATGATCAAGGCAACGGTTAACCAGCCTATCGAATGCAGGAGTGATGCGAGGCAAATCCAGCGCATGAGCGTGTTCGTTCTTAAAGCACCGACGAGAAATAAAGCTGTAAAGACCAGGTAGAACCCGACCGCCGCGTACCCCGATTCGTACCATCCGATTCGCTCGTCGGAGTCGCCTAAAAACTGGATCCGGCCCTTCTGGTCTTCTTGAAAACGAACTTTCTCCGGACCATCTTCTTTGCGGAATTCTAGTGGGCCGGTTTGCAGCCAGCGAGATCCGCGCATGCGAAGAGTTCCGTCCCCGGCGGTTACGCGCGTGAGGTCCGTGATGATGAACGTCTTCGAAATGTCGTGATGCGGATAGCGCGCTCTTCGATAGAGCCCCGTGAATCTGGACAGCAGCTGCCGGGTACCGGGCCAGGGAGTTAACTTCTCAAGGTTTGGGTGAAGGGGCGGACCGAGGGCGATTTGGGCGAAACGTTCGTAGAAATCCCATGCCACCGCATTCCCTCCGCCACTGACGAGAGTGAAATAGCCGAGATGCTCATCGGGGAAGGCCATGAGTACGCTGTGAAAACTGCCGCTGTCGCCACTTGCCCCGACGAGATGATGGCCGCGATCGTTGCCGGTCCAATATCCAAGACCATGCTCGAGCCGAATGGACTGATCGGGTCGTGGCGTCATTTGCTCAAATGACTGCGTTGTCATTAGCGCGCTGTTTCTTTCGACCGTCGACACCAGAAACTTCAGCATGTCGTTGGCGGTAGAGACGAGGGACGAGGCTGGAGCGGAGTGTTGGTAGAACCATCGTCCAGGCGCCATCTTTGACATTGCGGCCAGAGGTTGATCAAAGGTACTGTGGTTCATCTGCAACGGCTGAAGCACGTTGCCGGACATGTATTGCTCGAACCGCTCACCGGTAACCTCTTCGATAAGCGCTCCCAGCAGGCCGTATCCGTAATTCGAGTAGAATTCCACCGTAGCGGGTGGATAAACGCGCGCAGGCAACGCGCGCTGCATGATCTCGATCATCGCCGGTTGCCGTCCCGCTTTGAAGCCATCACCGACGAAGCGATCGTCAAGGCCGGAGCGGTGCGTCAGTAGTTCCCGAATCGTAATTGGCTTTGGGAACGTTTCGGGCACGTGAAGATGTTTGAGGTAGGTGTTGACGTCATCATCGAGTCTTACTTTGCCTTGCTGAACCAATTGCATGATGGCGATAGCAGTGAACGCTTTCGACACAGAAGCCATCCGCCACAACGAATGCTCAGCGTCAACAGGACCGTATAGCTTTACGAATGCCGGCTGGCCATCGCTTACCATGACACACGCTGCTGCCGAGATTTTTCCTGCGGCCACAAGGGGGGCGAAGTATTGATCACTGGCGCGAGCGATGTCGGTGGAGTTGCCGGCCCAGAGCCGGACGGCGACTGCCCCGACTATCGCGACGTTAGCAATGGCTCGCCTTAAAGATCTCATCCCAAAAGTCGCCATTACCGCGCCACGAATTCTGCCAGTAGCTGACCGTTAAACTTCCATGACCGTAAGTGCAGACACTCGACTCCGTGATGGTATTCACCAGCAAGCTCCCCACTCTGCCCTTTTCGTCAGGCAGAGATAGCTTGCGGGCGCACGAACGACAGCGGCGCAGGCGATTCCGGGACCACAGCTGAAGAGCGAGTCCACAAGCCAGAAAATACGCGATGAGTTCCACGACAAAAATAGACACGCTCCAGCCTTGCGACGGCCATCGTGGCAGACGCCAGATCAAGAGCATGCCAGCCCAAACAGCGCTGGCTGCCAGACTGGTCGACAGCAACGTGGAAACAGAATAGAAGTGATACCGTCATTGAGATCGGTATTGCAGGGCCTGGGAAACTTCCCGCGGAAGGATGCACAGCAGAACGGCGGGCCAGATCACTACAGGTATTGCCATCAGCACATCGCAAGGCAAAAGGAATTCTACAAAAAGACTGGCGATTGTGACGAGTGAGGGCGAGATCCACGGATTGCGTGGCCGCATCGTGATGAGGGTTCCTGCCACATCTCGGATTCGTGCTTTGAGCTGCTCACGCCCGTCCCGCTGATGTTTGCGAAACGAGCCCAGTCGCCGGCGAGCGAGTGTCCTGAAATCGGAGGCTCTATATCCGAGACTTGTGAACTCCTGTTCGAGATGATCGCGGTGGAATTCGAGTTCGTCTTTAACTCGTCGTCGTTGATCGAGCCATTCCCGGAAAAGCTGCGCAATCATTTTGGACCCGCTGTCCGGGCAAATACGTTGGACACCGCGTCAACGAAGCTGTCCCAGTTCTTCTGCTGTCCCCGAAGGTGAGTTTTTCCGCCCGTTGTGATCCGGTAATATCTCGCTTTCCGGTTATTTTCCGACTGGCCAATTTCTGATTCAATCCAGCCCTGCCGCTCCATACGGTACAGGCAGGGGTAAAGAGTGCCTTCCTCGGCTTGCAGGATTGAATCCGAAAAATCCGCAAGGCGGCGAGCGATGGCGTAGCCGTGCAGCTTTTCTCTGGAGAGAATGCGTAAAACCAGCAGATCCAGAGTGCCTTGCAAGAGGTCGAGTCGATCCGGCTTCTTCATTAGAGATTCTAAGTAAGAATCAGAATCTCGCGTTTTCCCTGGAATGTCAAGGGAAGTCGAATGGCAAACGCGCTGGCGCTAGAAGCGATGCGAGGCAGGCTTTAAGCAGATCGTCGAGCCGCGGATTTGCGCTTGAGCTTCATTCGCAATTTCTTCATATCGAAATCTTTCGGCAGTTTGTCGCCTTCCCGGGGAGGCTCATCGCCGCCAACGTGTTCCAGTAAATCCTGGATCTCTGATTTTGGCATCTGTGCAGCCACCTTCTTGCGCTCCTGCCAGTAGTCAGCGTCCAAGATCGCCACTTTCTCGGCGAGTGCAACGTTGATAAGTTGATTCAGAGAGCAGTCTTCCCGTTCTGCAACGCGCTGTGCTGCCTTGTGCAAGGAAGGCAGGAGCCTCAGCGCGAAGTTACTTTTCTCCATGTTCGTCAAAACCTCCTTGGTGAAGTTCCTGTAGGATCTCGCTTGGCCGAAGCACGCGGATTCCAAAACGAGATGCCGGCTTGAAATCGCGAACATTGAAGGTCACAATGTCTGCATTCCCGTTGATAGCTGCTTCGAGCACAAGTTCATCACCCTCGTCCTGGAGTGTCGGCCGGAACGAGAAATGGGGATCGATCCACTTCGCCGCGTCCAGCAGGGAGCTAATCAGCTTAGCGAGATGATTGTCAGCCCATTCGTTTACCCGATTCTCAGGGCGGTAGAGAACTTCCTCGTACTGATTGACCAGGGGAACCGTAAGCACGAATTCAATTTCTCCCGTTACCGCGGGTTCGATTAGGACCCGGGAAGCACCCGTTCGGCTCTTGACAGCGGCCACAATGACGCACGTATCGAGCACGAACCTCATTCCATGTAGATATTGTATGCGATATATTGCTTTCTTCGGGAGTTCCAGGAATTTCCGACGCTCCAGATGGGTTGGCGGCCAGGCGCGCCAGAACGGAATCGCCGATAGCATTACAAACGGCCCCCCAACGATCCACCGAAGTTCTTGCCGGAAAGTGGACCGTTTAGCCAAGTCTGGAGCGATGACCCGAAGCGAGTTCGTGCGGGCGGCTCTTCGTAAATACCTCGGCAAGCTTATGCGCGAATCCGCCGAAACCATTGCCCGGGAACTGCGGCCCATGCTCGATGCCGAAGGGGTGACCGAAGAAGATGTTGCTGATTGGTACAAAAAGCAGGTGCGCAAAGGGAGAAAGCGCACTCGTAGAAGAACGGCCAGCGTACTCGCGAGTTGAGCAGTCCGCCGCTTAAGAGAGATGAAGCTCAGCCACCAGCCAGGGATCGCAAGTTTTGCGCTGTGATCGTTCGGCGGCTCATCTGAGTTGTATGCGTGGAGTAAAAAAACAGCATCTGCCGAGTAGAATCTGCCAGCGCTGCGGACGTCCTTTTACATGGCGCAAAAAGTGGCAGAGCGTTTGGGAAGAAGTGAAATACTGCAGCGATCGCTGCCGGAATCCTGCTTCCAAAACGCGACAATAGGGAGATGCGACATCCTCCGGGGCCACGTGGACGGGAAGTCTTGGGCTTTCTCAGGGGCGGCTCGACGGGCGGAATGCTCCAGTTTTTCGAGAGCACGGGGAAACGCTTTGGACCGATTTCTTCGTTTCGGATTTTGCACAAGCGGATGTACCTGGTCGACGATCCCGATTTAGTGCAGGAACTGCTCGTCACGCGGCAGCACGAATTTATGCGCGACACGGGAGCGACGCTGGTGCGCGAACTGGTTGGCGATGGCCTCCTGACCCGCGAGGAACCGCTGCACCGCGAACGCCGCCGCATTCTTCAGCCTGCCTTTCATCGGGATCAGATCTCTTCGTATGCCGAGGTCATGGTCGAAGAAACTGAACGCCTGTCTCGTGAATGGGAACAGAAAGAGACTCTCGACATACGCGGCGAGATGCGACGCCTGACGCTGGCGATCGTGGGCGCTACGCTTTTTGGAACGGATTTTCGCGCGAGCGCAGGGCAGATCGCTGATGTACTGCAACGTGTCACTCGCAAGGGAAACTGGCTGGTGCCGGCCATAACGCTATTCGAACCGCTGGCGCGGGCGTACCGCCGATTGAGGCCGCAAGGTCGCAGTCTTTTCTTTCCTCGAGAGCGTGAAGAATTGCGGCGGATTGTCGCGCCGATCATCGAGCAGCGGCGAGGCACTGGCAAGCTCGATGTCCTTTCGCTGATTCTCAACCAGCGCAATAGCGACGACGCACCATTAACCGACGAAGACATACAGAACGAAGTAGTGACCTTCGTTTTGGCTAGCCACGAGACAACAGCCGCCGCGCTGACCTGGACCTGGTATTTATTGGCGCAGCACCCCGCGGTTGCCGGGCGCATGCGCGGCGAGTTGGACGAAGTGCTGGGCGAACGCGCTCCAAAGCTGGACGACATGCCGCGCTTGCCGTACACTGCTAATGTTTTCAAAGAAGCTCTACGGCTATATCCTCCGGCGCTCCTGTTTGCGCGCCGACCGAAGGCAACCCTTGACTTCGGCGGATACAGCATCAAAGCCGGCCAGAGTATCTTCGTGAGTCCTTACATTACGCAGCGCAACCCCAAGTATTTCGAGCGGCCGGACAATTTCGAACCGGAGCGTTGGGAGACTATCAACATCCCCAAGTTCGCTTACTTTCCGTTTGGCGGAGGCGCCAAGATGTGTATCGGCGAACCGTTTGCACGGCTGGAGGGGCTGCTGGCACTAGCGACACTGGCTCGCAACTGGATTCTGCCACTCGAGACGGGCATGCCGGTCAAGATCGGCGCCGGGGCCATATTGAACCCGGACCAGCCGATACTCCTGCGCCCGATAAAACGCGTGCCTGAGGTTAAACCAATTGCTGCGCGAGAGGCGACTCTCATTTAAAACGCCGCCGCCGAACAGATGCCGGTCGTGCCGAGGGCCAGCTGCATGCGCTCGAGCGCACCTTTGTGAATCTGCGACACGCGGCTTTCATTTACGCCCAGAGTGCTGCCGATTTCCTTCATGGTCAAGTCGTTTTCGTAATACATCTTCACGACCTGCTGGTAGCGCACTGGCAAGGTCTTCATAGCGGCGGCGAGCTTTTCGCGCAATTCCGAGCGGGCAAATAAACGGTCGGGAGACTGCGCGGGGGAGGCCGGAACTTCGGGCGCCAGTTGTTCTTCGTCTTCGTAGGCGTGGGCCTGCGCGGCTACTGCATTCAGGCCGCGGAAATCAACCATCAATGCCTGCCAGCGACGGCTGTCGAGACCCATTTCTTTCGCCACTTCCGCGTCGGTCGGCGTGCGGCCGAGGCGGGTGGTCAGTTCGTTGGTCACGTTCTCCACTTGCTTGTAACGCTTGCGCAGGTCGCGCGAGGCCCAGTCGGACTGCCGCAAGCTGTCGAGAATCGCTCCGCGGATGCGGTGCTTGGCGTAGCTGGGAAACGACACTTCCTTGTCGTCACGATATTTGGTGGCCGCGTCGATCAGCCCCATGGTCCCGGCGTGGATCAGATCGTCCAATTCGATGTGAACCGGAACGGAGTGCTGGACGTGCGAAGCGATCGCGGTTACCAGGTGCAGGTGTTCGGTAATCAGTTCGTCGCGGCGTGCGAACTGGTTGCTGAGGGTCGGGCAAAGGGCGGTTTTGGTGGCGGCAGTCATTTGAAATCTCCTGGCCGGATCGCTTTCTGCGTCTGGCTTCGCCGAGATAAAAAGCAAGGGTTTGGCCAGGGGATTTTCGGAGCTTCAAAAGACGACTTAAATGACTGATTGCGAACGGGTTATCTGCGGGGCGAGGGCTCACGGTGACGGCTAGAATCACAGCTGTCGAGGGCGCTGTGAATCGTTCTGAAACGGGTACGGGTGCGAACGCGTTTCAAAGTGAAATCGCGGAGTCAGTTTGAAACAGCGCGCGCCAACGTTCCGAATTGGGCAATAGGTAGGATCTTTCCGAACCTGCCGCCTCCTCGGGGTGGGCCGACAGGAGCCGCATCCGATAATGGTTCTTAGCCGATGTCCGAGCCCCTTCTCTGCAAGATCTGCGGTATCCGCCGACCCAAGCGTCATTGCCCCGCGGTCGGCGGCGAAATTTGCACCATCTGCTGCGGAACAGAACGGGAGGTTTCACTCTCCTGCCCGCTCGGCTGCGAATTTCTGCAGGAAGCGCACCGGCACGAGAAGCCGCTATCAGTGAGCGCCGATGAATTGTCGAATCCCGACATTCTGGTGAGCGAAGAACTTGTTTCCGAGCACGAGGAACTGCTGTTGTTCACCATTTACGCTCTGGTTCAGGCGGCGGTGCGCACCACCGGCGCAATCGATACGGATGTCATGGAAGCTCTGGCGGCGCTGATCCAAACACACCGCACGCTCGAATCCGGCTTGGTATACCAGACCGTTCCAGAGAATACCGTGGCGGTGGCCGTGCAGCGCTCGTTTGCCGCGTCGCTAGCCGATTATCAAAAGCTTCGCGGCGAACGTGAGACTCTGCCGGCACTACGCAATTCAGAGGTATTAGCGATACTGGTATTTCTGCACCGCATCGGTCAGCAGAACCAAAACGGCCGTCCGCGCGGGCGCATGTTTCTGGATCTTCTCAGCCAGATGACGCCCCAGTCCCCGGTCGAAGAACGTTCGCCGGGTCTCATCATATGAAGAGGTACTTACTCTGAAGGCAAAATTGGTGGATTGGCGGGAACTCGCCCCGGAAGTGCACCACTTCCAGTTTGAAGTTCCGGCGGTAGAGCATCTGCAGTTTACGCCTGGGCAATTTGTATCGGTGGTGGAGCATAAGGGCGAGAAGGAAATCACGCGCGCCTATTCGATCGCTTCCCCGCGCGCGGGCAATCGATTCGAATTATGCCTGAATCGCGTGCCGGACGGTTTAGTCTCGTCCTGGCTTTTCGACCTGCGTCCGGGCGACGAAGTGGACATGCACGAACCGCTCGGCTACTTTACTTTGCGGCATCCTGGACGCCATGCTGTATTCGTGGCCACCGGCACCGGAATCGCGCCGTTCCGTTCGATGCTGCTCGATCACTTGCCCCGCTTGCAGCCCAATATCACCCTAATTTTTGGCGTACGCTATGAGGATGGGCTGCTGTACCGCGAAGAACTCGAGCGCCTCGCGACGGAGTATCCGAGTTTCAAATTCATGCCGACGGTCACCCGCCCCTCTGCCGGCTGGCAGGGACGAACAGGCCGTGTGCAGAGCCATCTGGATGAAGCCCTCGCCATCCGCACACAGGACGAGCAGAGCAATGTCGATGTCTACATCTGTGGTTTGAAAGAGATGGTGGATGATGTGCGGAAGGAATTGAAGTCACGGGGCTTCGACCGCAAGCAGATTATTTACGAAAAATACGACTAAGGCGATTGATAAGAACTAAATTTGGCCGCAGATGAACGCGGATCAACGCAGATAGAACATTTAATTTGTATCAGCGTTGTTCTGAAAACACCCGGTGGCTCACTGCTAATGCGGGCTGCTACTATCGCCCGCTCTTACTTTTCTTATCCGCGTTCATCGGCGTTCATCTGCGGCCACAACTCTTTTGCGCCTCTGGCCACAGAACATCTTTTCATCCCCCGAGGGTAGCCGACAGGCCATTTGAGGTTTATCGGCGGACAACATTGATTTGTGAACGAGAAGCCGTTCGCGTTAGCATAGTTTCCACCGAGATGGCGCGCCTCAATCAGCTTTCAGCAGTGTGCGGGTTGATGTTGGGCGCGGTTGGGGCGGCGCGTGGAGCATCGCCGGAGGTGACTTTTGCGAAGAATATTGCGCCTATCGTTTACCAGAATTGCGCGTCTTGTCACCGGCCGGGCCAATCGGGACCGTTCTCGCTGCTGAGTTACGAAGACGCCAGGCGACATGCCCGTCAGATCGCCGATGTGACAAAACGGCGCTTCATGCCACCATGGCAGCCGCAGCAGGGTTACGGGCAATTTGAAGACGAGCGCCGGTTGACCGCCAATGAGATCGCACTACTTCAGCAATGGGCAGCGCAGGGGGCGCCGGCGGGTAATCTGGCGAAAGCGCCGCCCGCTCCGGTGTTTTCTTCGGAGTGGGAGTTAGGCAAGCCGGATCTGATTCTGCATGTGAAGCAACCGTTTCGACTGGCTGCCGACGGCAATGAGGTGTTTTGGAATTTCATTTTGCCGGTGCCGATCGACGGAACTAAATGGGTACGGGCGATGGAAGTGCGGCCGGGCAATCCGCAGGTGTTTCATCACGCCAATGTGATTATTGACCGGTCGGGGTCGGCGTACCGGCAGGAGAAGACGGCGGGGCAGGGCTTTCCGGGTATGGATCTTTCGGTGGAGGAGAGCACGTTCGATCCGGATGGGCATTTTCTCTCGTGGAAGCCGGGCAGCAAGCCGGTGGTCGAGCCGGACGGCATGGCATGGCGCGCTGAGCCGGGCATGGACCTGGTGTTGAACGTGCATTTGCGCCCGACGGGCAAGCCGGAAACGGTGAGGCCCGAGATCGGGCTGTACTTTACCGACAAGCCGCAGACGAAGTTTCCGATGCTGGTGCAGCTGGAGCATGACGGGGCGATCGATATTCCGGCCGGTGACAAAGACTTCCTGGTGAGCGATGATTTTCGGGTGCCGTTAAATTTGCGCGTCCTCGCGATCTATCCGCATGCGCACTATCTGGCGAAGTTGATGGAAGGCTATGCGACGCTGCCCGACGGGACGCGCAAGTGGCTGGTGCGGATACCGGATTGGGATCTGAACTGGCAGGGGGTTTATCAGCTGAAAGAACCGATGCTGCTTCCCGAGGGCACGGTGGTTTCGATGCGGTATCACTACGATAATTCGGCCAGTAACTTGAGAAATCCAAGTCATCCGCCGAAGGAAGTGCGGGGCGGCATTCAAGCGACTGACGAGATGGGCCACCTCTGGCTGCAGGTATTGCCGGAGGCGGATGGAGATCGCAGGGAGGTGCTGCAGACAGCGCTTTCGGAAGAGCGGATCAAGAAGTATCCGCAGGATTTTGCGGCGAACTTCAACATGGGCGACGCGATGTTGAGCAAGGGAGATGCCGGCCTGGCCGAAAGTTATTTCTTCAATGCCACGCGAGCGAATCCGGATAGCGTGGTGGCGGCAACCGAGCTTGGCATTGCGCTGTTTACCGAACAAAAATTCGAACAGGCGGAGGAGCAGTTCAAGAAGGCGCTGGCCATCGACGCTAAGTACACCGATGCCCGCTTCGATCTGGCGAGCGTGGAAGCGGAGAACGGTGAACTGGAGGCGGCGAGCGCGGATTTCAAGGAAGTGCTGCTCGAAAGGCCGGACTATCCGAAAGCGCAGGAACATGCCGGCGATGTGTTGTTCGCTCTCGGAGACAAACTCGCGAAAGCAGGCGACAACACGCGGGCCAGCGTTGAGTATCGGGCCGCTTTAGTTTATCGGCCGAACGATGTGGAATTGCGCACCAGCCTGGGCGCGGCGCTGGCCCGTCTGGGGCAGCGGGACGAGGCTCGCGTGGAGTTGCAGAATGCGCTACGTTTGAATCCAGGGTTTGAACCGGCGCAGAAGATTCTGGCGGCGATTCAATAACCGCAGTCAGAGGCCTGTGAGGTAATAGTCTCGTATGTCTCGTTTTCATCGCGAATTGCACGATCGGGAGCTGTTAGTGCAGGCGGCCGCGATTTTGCAGGAAGTGCAGGAACGAAAGCTGCTCGATATCTTTCTGCCGGCAGATGCGCAAAATGCCGGCGAGGATAATAGCGTCTTTCCGCGTAGGATGGCGGGGATTATGGTCAATAAGGGGCGTCTGCATCTGATGGTGGAGCGGCAGTTTTTTCAAACGGCCAAGAATGGAATCGGCTGACGTTTGAAGGAGCTGAACGCTCGGGAGACAGTGAGTAAGTCGAAGCTTTGGCCGGTCATTCAGGTGGCCAGCGGGAACTTCCTCGAGATGTACGACTTCATGGTCTTCGGCTACTACGCCGAGGCTATCGGCAAGACCTTTTTCCCCACCGGCAGCGAGTTTGCTTCGCTGATGCGGACTTTCATGACGTTTGGCGCGGGATTCCTGATGCGGCCGCTGGGAGCGATCGTTTTGGGCGCTTATATCGACCAGCACGGCAGGCGTGCCGGTTTGATTTTGACGCTCGGGCTGATGTCGCTCGGTACGCTTTCGATCGCCTGTTTACCCGGCTACGCCACGTTGGGCATGCTCGCGCCGCTGATTATTTTGATGGGGCGATTAGTGGAAGGATTTTCTGCGGGCGTGGAGTTGGGTGGCGTGTCGGTTTATCTTTCCGAGATCGCTCCGGCCGGGCGTAAAGGTTTTTACGTGAGCTGGCAATCGGGCAGCCAGCAAATGGCTGTGATTCTGGCGGCGTTGATCGGCGTGATCCTGGCACAACGCTTAAGTCCACAGCAGATGACGGCGTGGGGTTGGCGTGTGCCGCTGTTAATTGGATGCGCCATTATTCCTTTTCTATTCTTGATGCGCCGTTCGTTGGAAGAAACGGAAGAGTTTCTGGCGCAGCGCAAGCACCCGAATTTTCGGGAAATCGTGCGGTCGATGGGTTCGAACTGGCGGCCGGTGCTGTACGGATTTCTGCTGGCGCTGATGACTAGCGTCTCGTTTTACATGATTACGACGTATACGCCGACGTTCGGGAGCTCTGTGCTGCACCTCGGGCGGAAGGAAAGCTTACAAGTGGCGCTGTGTGTGGGTGTGTCGAACCTGGTATGGCTGCCGTTGATGGGTGCGCTGTCGGACCGGGTGGGCCGGCGGGCGTTGTTAGTTGCCTCTACCGTGTTCCTCATTGTAAGTGCTTACCCGGCGCTGCTGTGGTTAGCTGCCGCGCCTTCTTACATCAGGTTACTGGCAGTGGAACTATGGCTTTCCTTTTTGTATGCCACTTACAACGGGGCGATGGTGGTTTATTTGACGGAGATTATGCCGCAGGAAGTGAGGACGGCCGGCTTTTCGCTGGCTTACAGTCTCGCGACGGCCTTCGGCGGTTTTACGCCTGCCATTTGTACTCTATTGATCCATGCGACAGGTAATCGTGCCATGCCTGGCATTTGGCTTTCACTTGCAGCGGCTTGCGGGTTGCTCGCGACTTGGCTTCTTCGGCGCCGGACTGTCTGATTACTTCGCTGGGTTATTTCGTGTGGTGCGCGACTATTTTGTCCTTGATCTTCGCATAAGTGGCGGCCGGGATGACTTTCTTGGTAGTAAGTTCGGTCTTAGTGCGATAGGGACGGCCAGCGATAATCTTCTGGGCGAGAGCTACGCCGATGCCGGGCAGAGTGTCGAGTTGATCGGCAGTAGCAGAGTTGATGTCGATCATGCTGTCCTGCGAAGCGGTCGCTTGCGCGGAACTTTTGGCGGACGACTTAGCGGGAGCAGCGGTTTGCGCCGACACCAGCACGACGGCACATGCAATTAGTAAGAGCCAGCGGAGCTTTTTCATACATGGGATTCTACCAGCATGTATAGCGGCTTGGGGAAGTTCCGTGGATAGCCGGCCGCTGACCAGATGGTGGTGGCTCTCGGGACCGTTTCAAGAGCGGGATATCGAGCGGCAGTTGCAGTGGGTGCGCACTATAGGGTTCGGGGGCGTGGAATTGGCGTGGTTGCACCCGGGCTGGTTGGATGAAAAAGGGAATGACCGCGAACGGCCGGCATGGCTGCAGGCGCGCTGGCAGGAACTGATCCGGCACACCAAGCGCACGGCCGATGAACTGGGATTGCGCTGCGACTTTACGCTGGGCAGCAGCTGGCCCTTTGGAGGGTCGTGGGTAGAAACAGAAGATGCTGCGCAAACATTTGACGGGGCTTCTACGCAGCGGCTGGCCGGAACGTGGGAAGCCGCCACCAGCGGGCCCGGGTTGGTGGTGAATCATCTTTCGGCGAAGGCGCTGGAACGATATGCGGAACCGCTGTTACGTGCGCTGCGGGAGGGTTTACAAGGCAGTGAATCTGCGCTCTTTTGCGATTCGCTGGAGATCGAGACCGAGCGGATGTGGTCGGCGGAATTGTGGGGCGAGTTTGAATCGCGTTTCGGCTATTCGCTGCGACCCTACGTAGACGAATTCAAGAAGCAGCGCGACGTACGTTACGACTATCGAAAATTACGCGCTGAGGCGATGCAGCGCGAGTTTTTCGAGGCGTTCTCGCGCATCTGCCATGATCACGGAGCTGTGTCGCGTGTCCAATGCCACGGAGCGCCAGTCGATCTACTGACAGCGTATGCGTCGGTGGACATTCCCGAATCGGAAGCCTTGTTATTCTCCCCGGCGTTTTCGCGGATCGCGGCTTCCGCCGCAGCCTGGGCCGGCAAACCCGTAGTGAGCGCCGAGACGTTTACCTGTATCTACGGTTTCCCGGGATGGGACGAGTCCGCCGAAGAATTGTGGAAGCAGGAAGCGATTGGCGATCTGAAATTGCTGGCAGACGCGCTATTTGCCAATGGGGTCAATCAGATCGTGTGGCATGGCATGCCTTACCAGCCCGAGGGCAAGGAGGTGGAATTCTACGCCTCGGTTCATGTGGGGCCGGACAGCAGTTTTGCCGCTGAACTGCCCGCCTTCAACAGCTATTTGGAAGAGGTATCAAGATGGATGCGGCTGGGCAGGACATACGCCGGAGTGGGACTCTACCTGCCACAGGAAGACGCCTGGATGGCAGATCGAATACCCCGGGCCGAGCGGACGCCGGGCGCAAATTATGTGTGGGAGATGCGCGGTGCTGTGGCGCCGGAAGAGTTAGCGGGCCATCAGGCGTTGTGGATTTCGAAAGCGTTCCTGCTGGAGGCGCGGGTAGAGCGCGGCAAGGTGCGATCGCGTGAAATAGAGGTCGACGCGCTGTACGTGGACTGCCGGTGGATGGATGCGGAAGTTTTGCGCGTGTTTGCCAGGTTAGCGAATGACGGAGCGAAGCTGGTTTGGAAACGGAGCACGCGAGAGCCAGGGAAAAGGCGAGCGGCCGATTATGCGCAGATGCGGCGATCGATCCGGGAGCATGCGTTTGACAGTTTAGTAGCGGCGGGCGTGCGCCCGTTACTGCAAGGACAACAACTGCCGCTGTTCTGGGCGAGGCAAATTGAGGGCGATCTTATCCTGTTTTTCGCCCATCCGCAGGCGAGCGAAATTCGCTACCCGATGCCGTTTCGATTTTCAGCCGTCAGTCACGTGGAGCAACGACGTGTGTACGTGCATTGGGCTGGTCAGGAAATTTTGCTCGACTTACAGTTTGCAGCCAATCAATCTTTGTTATTGCGGGCGGGATCTCGAGGCGAAGTGGAAGATCTGACTCCTGTTTTCAACCTTCGCGATTTTGCAAGAGAGACCCGCGAATAAGGCTTCCAAATAGAGTCGGTTCAAATCGCGTGGAACCGGCATGGATGAGATGCGGATGATCGGACCAGCTCCAGGCGGCCCAGCCGATTTGACGTTCCTCCAAATAGTCGAGAAGTTTTCGTCCCCATGCCATATCTGCATCCTGGCCGCCGAGCTCGCCGATAAATACCGGTGCGCGGCGGGCGAGATGGCCGAACGCTTGGTCCCAGGGTTTGCGCTTGTTTGGGTAAACATGCGAGGAGTAGACGATGTTTGCGTCTGCCAGGGAAAAGTCTTCGAGGTCGTAGCCCCAGTCCAGACCGGACACAAATACGAGAGCGGCGGGATGTTCGCGCCATATAGCGTGAATGAGATGAGTGGCCCACGGCTGCCATTCGTGGAACCGCACGCGCTTGTGGCGAAGCGTAGAGAGTTCGCTCTCTGCGTTAATGGCTTCGAGAGGGACAGGATCGTCCGGTAGCGGATCGTGAGGTTCGTTGAAAAGATCGAAGAGGACGCTGGTGCTTTGTTGGTAGCGGCGCGCGAGATAACCCCATAGCTTTATGGAGTCTGTATTGGGAAGAGGCGGAACGAAGTTGGGGCGGCCATTTCCCAGGGTGCCGCGGGGCTGGGTGGCGTTGAGCCATTGCAGGTCGAGCAGCGTATAGAGTCCACGGGCAGCAGCTTCCTCGATGACGAAATCGAGCGCCGCCAGGTAAGGTTCGGCGTCGTAGGAGGCGGTCGGGAGAGCCCATTCCTGATTGAAGGGAACGCGGATGAGATTCGCACCCCAGGCGGCCATGGCATCGAGTTCGTCAACTGTGATCGCTGCGCGAGCGAGTGAGCCGGGTGGGTCGGGCGACGAGTATTCCAGGCCGGAACGATTGACGCCGCGCAAGAGGGCAGCGTCCCCGGTAGCGGCGCGTATGATTTTGTTGCCGGCCGTGCTCAAGGCGGGAAGCATGAATGTGGGTTAGTTTACGGGATTGACTTTACTAGAACTAAAACCAGGGTCGCCACGGTTCGACCTGCAACTATTTGTGGGTTTTCTCGGTCCAACCACAGGAAAGAGGACCCATGGACAGACTCGAGGAACTGAAGAATAAGTATAGTGCTGCGTTGCAGACGATCCAGCAGAAGGGCGTCAGTTTGTCGCACCTTCACGTGCAGGATAACAAGCTGTTCATACAGGGCGCTGCCCCTTCGGAAGACATCAAGAATGAAGTCTGGAACAAGATTAAAGCGGCGGATAGCAGCTATAGCGATTTGACGGCTGATATCAGCGTAGATTCGAGTTTGCCGCAACCGCAATCGTCCCAAGCGGCGGCAGCTTCAGCAGGGGGCGGCGCGGGTGGCGGCCAAACCTATACCGTGCAAGCGGGCGACTCGCTCTCAAAAATCGCCAAGCAGTTCTATGGGAATGCCAACGATTACAACAAAATTTTCGAGGCCAACCGAGATAAGTTGAACGATCCGAATAAAATTCAGGCTGGTCAGCAGTTAGTAATCCCGTAGTTTGTTTCCTGGGTGCTGGGGCTGAGGGCTGTACTATCGAAGTATCGCCGACTCATCCCAGCACCTTCATACAGACTTCGTAGTAGTTGGCGCCGGCGTCGCGGGCCTTAGTGCTGCTATTGAGTTGGCGAAAGCCGGGCGAGTTCTGGTCGTAGCTAAAGACAGTCTGAAAGAATCGTCGTCCGAGTATGCGCAAGGTGGCATTGCGGCCGCACTAAACGACGACGATGAAGTAGAACTTCACGAACACGACACGATTGTCGCGGGCGATGGGCTATGTAACGAAGAAGCCGTGCGGACTCTGGTGGAGGAAGGGCCAGCCGCGATTGAGCGGTTGATCGGATGGGGTACAGAATTCGATCGGGAAGGCGCAAAGCTGCTGTTCGCACGCGAGGGCGCCCATAGCCGGAACCGCGTCCTGCACGCGCATGGAGATTCGACGGGTAAGGAAATCCTTCGCACGCTCCGCCATAAAGCTCGCTCGCTGCCCAATGTTTTCTTCCAGATTTTTTCCGCGGTCACCGACCTGCTACAAGCGGAAGGGGAAGTGACCGGAGTGGTGGCATTCGACGAAAAGACTGGCCGCGCTGTTCCAATTCATGCCTCGGCGGTATTACTGGCAACCGGCGGACTGGGGCGAGTTTTCGAAAATACGACCAACCCCGATGTAGCAACCGGCGATGGCGTGGCATGCGCCTACCGGGCAGGCGCGACCATCTCCGATATCGAGTTTGTGCAGTTTCATCCGACAGCGCTATTTCTAGACAACGCTCCTCGCTTTTTATTGAGTGAGGCGCTGCGCGGGGAAGGGGCGTACCTGCGAAACAGCAGTGGGGAACGCTTCATGGAACGCTATCATCCGCTGAAGGAACTCGCTCCGAGGGACGTTGTATCTCGCTCCATCGTAATGGAGTCGCGAGCTAGCGGCGATCGTTGTGCCTACCTGGATTTGACTCATCTCTCACCAGGATTTGTGCGCGAACGCTTTCCGCGTGTTTATGAAACTTGCCTGCAGTATGGTGTGGATCTGGAAACGATGCAGGCACCCGTCCGTCCCGCGGCGCACTATGCCATGGGTGGGGTGAAGACAGATCTTGGTGGGCAGACAAATCTGCCGCGCTTGTATGCGGCCGGAGAAGTTGCGTGCACAGGGGTACATGGGGCGAACCGGCTGGCCAGCAATTCGTTGCTCGAAGGCGTAGTGTTTGGAGCTCGGGCGGGGCAAGCGATGGCGTCACTGCCGGGCGTGATGGCTTCGGAAGCAGAGCAAAGCCCAGCGCTGTTTCCTGCCATTACGGAGCGCGACTTGCGTGCGATCGCGTGGAATGCCTGCGGGGTTCTACGAAACGGGCCGGAACTGGAGGCGGCGCGCAAGCGGCTGGCATCGCGCGAAATGATGCCGAGTAGTTCGGCGGGGCGTGCACAATTTGAATTGCGAAATATGCACCAAGTCGCTTCGCTGATCGCGCTGGCGGCGCTGGCGCGCGAGGAGAGCCGGGGCGGCCATTACCGGACCGATTTCCCCGTAAAATCAGCGGCCTTCGAAAGGCACTCGGTCATCCAGAGTTCGACCAGCGGACGCGATGCGCACGTTACGTTCGAGTAAGTGGCTTTACCGGAAACAGCCCGCTTCGCCTGAGTTCCTAGCCTGCTACGCGCTGCTGCTGGTGGGAGCGCCGATGACGCAGGCGAGTCCCTGGGCGGCGTTGTGGACGACCCCGTGCATCCTGATTGCTTCCGTGCTGATTACGTGGGGTGCGGAAGCGGCCCAGTTCTTTGTGGCGCAGGGATTTGCGCTGGCGATCCTGGCGTGGATGCAGACGCTGCCCGAGTTTGCGGTGGAAGCCGTCCTTGCCTGGCAGCAGAAAACGCCATTACTGATCGCGAACTTGACCGGAGCGCTGCGGCTGCTCACCGGACTGGCGTGGCCCATGATCTACTTGACCGCGGCCGTGATGCATCGCCGCCGGGAGACACAACCCCTGCGCAAGATACAACTCGATCTGCATCACAGCGTGGAAGTAGTGGCGCTTTTCCCGCCGCTCGTTTATGCGCTGGTGATCTGGTGGAAGGCGAACTTACATCTGTACGACGCGATTGTCCTCGTGTTGATGTACGCGGCTTATCTGTATATTTTGACGAAGCTGCCACCAGAAAAAAAAGAGGACATCAAAGAGCTTCCGACTATTCCGCGTAAAATCGTTTTGGCCGCACGCCCCAGGCGTATTGCCGGTATCTTCGCCTGCTTTGTAGCTGGGGGCGCAATCATTTACTTCGTAGCCGAACCATTTCTGGCGAGCATTGAAGCGATGGCCGTAGCGATCGGCATTCCGACATTTCTGGTCATTCAATGGTTTGCGCCGGTGGTGTCGGAATTCCCGGAGCTGGCGTCCACGTTTTACTTTGCCCGCCAGGAGGATGAAGCATCGGTGGCCGTCATGAACATCGCTTCGAGCAACATCAATCAATGGACACTGCTGGTGGCGATGTTGCCGGTAGTCTTCTCAATTAGTGTTGGGAAAGTCTCTGGATTTGCGCTCGATGCAGGTCAGCAATCCGAATTGTTGTTGACGATTGCGCAGAGTTTCGCCGGTCTCGCGCTGCTGCTGAACATGGAGATCGCCTGGTGGGAAGCGCTCTGCATGTTTGTGCTGTTCGCTCTCCAGTTTGTCTTGCCGGTGTTTGCCGGCGGAGCGGCACACCAGTGGATCACGTATGCCTTCTTTGCATGGAGCGGTTTGGAAATGCTGCGCATCGTAGTGCGACATGGAGTGCCGCCGGCGGTCAAGAACTTTGCCGAGACCTGGCGCATCCACGTGTCGGACGAAGCAGCTTAAGCGTTGCCAAAACTGATGAGTGAAACACCGACAATGATCATGGCCAAGCCGCCGATCTTTGCCATGGTGAATGGTTCTTTGAAGAAAATCCGCGCCCAGATCATCGCCCAGATATAGCCGAGCGACACCATCGGGTAGAGAACTGTGAGTTGGCCCTGCGATACGCCCATCATGTAAAACACGGAAGATATTACGTAGATCACTACACCAGTAGCGAGCCAGTAGTTAGTAAGAAGACGGGAAAGACTGCCCTGCATGTGCTCCGCGCCCAACTTCAGAAAGACAGCGCCGAATGACCCGAAAAACGAGCCGACTAGAACCAGCAGGATAGAGCTGAGAGGCGTATGCACGGTTATTTCTTGATCCCCAGGATCGATACACCCAGAACGATAAAAGCGATACCGATCGATTTGAAAAAATTCATGTGCTCGTCCGGCAAAAACAGCAACGAGAGAAAAGTCACCCAGACGTAAGTCAAAGCGATGATCGGATAGAGACGGGACAGTTCACGGCCCTTTAGTGCAACCGCAATCAGCAGCACGTTTACGGCATAGCAACCATAACCGAAAAACAGCCTGGGGTTACGGACCATATTGAGACAGAACTCGAAAAACAACGATGGCTGGTGGGCCAGGTCGCCCAACGTGATGTGCGCCCCGACTTGCGAGGTGCCGGTTTTGATCAGCATTTGAGCCAGCGCGCCGATCAGGGTACAGAAGAACATCAACAGGAACGAGCGCCGGGCGGCCGCTTTCGTTGCGATGGGTGAATCGGCTTCAAAGACTGTGGATGAGCTCAAGCAGAAAGTCCGGTTGCGAGGAGCACGTACCCAGTTTAGAGTATTGGGAAACGTTGGAGCAGATGGCAGGCTTTAGCCCACCCCACCTTCGTTACACTTGAACAGATGTCAGCGCCGCTCGTGCCTTCGCCGCTCGACTATATCGGACGCCGGAGGTTTGCGTTTTATCCGGCAATCGCTCATTCCGATCCGAACGAATGGCTGCTGGGAACGGGATCGCGAACCGATGTGCAGGTGATCAACGCTCAGACGGGCCAGGAAGTCTGGGTTTCGCGACAATATATCGGGGCGGTTTCCGAGACAGCCGATTTGTTTCTGGTAGTGGGCTTGAAGCAGACTCTGAGGTGCCGTTCGGGGAGCGCCGAGCCAAGTGTCAAGAGGGTGATTGAAATGCCTGCTGCGCGCAGCGACCTGCCGAGAGCTCCGCGCATTGAAAAGGTGGCTCCGCGGCTGAGCCCTGCGCCGGTGATTGGGATTCGTTTGGAACAACGGCCGGAATCGGCGCTGAACAAAGCGCTTTTCACAACTTGCATTGGCGCGCTGGTGGTGATCCTGGTGGCGGCATTGATTACCGCTGCCATCGAGTTCTAGAATTTCTCTTGATGCGACGCCATTTCGGAACACTCTGCTGGGCGCTGATTAGTTTGCTGGCCGCTGTGGCTATTGGAACCATTGCGACCAGGCGTGGCGAACCGGTAAACAGTTTATGGCTGGTGGCGGCGGCTGCCGCTACCTTCTTGCTCGGCTTTCGCTTTTACGCGAAGTTCATCGCAGCGAAGGTGATGGCGCTCGATAACAGTCGCGCCACGCCGGCCGAGAGATTTCGCGATGGCCACGATTACGAGCCGACCAATAAATGGATTCTGCTGGGTCATCATTTTGCCGCGATTGCCGGGCCAGGACCCTTAGTAGGTCCGACGCTAGCGGCGCAGTTTGGCTACCTGCCGGGCACGCTTTGGATTCTTTTCGGAGCGGTGCTGGCAGGGGCGGTGCAGGACTTCGTCATTCTGTTCTGCTCCATGCGGCGCGACGGTAAAACTCTCGGGCAAATGGCGCGTGAAGAGATTGGCAAGGTGGGCGGCTTCATCTCCCTCATCACGGTGCTGCTCATCATGATCGTGCTCCTGGCCGTGGTGGGCCTGGTGGTGGTTAATGCGCTTAAGGGAAGTCCCTGGGGGACCTTCACGATTGCCATGACGATTCCTATCGCGCTCTTCATGGGATTGTATCTGCGCTTTTTGCGGCCCGGCAAAGTTCTCGAGTGCTCGGGAGTGGGATTTGTGCTGCTGCTGTTGAGTCTCTATGGCGGAAAGATGGTCGCGGCGTCCTCCAGCTGGTCGGTGTGGTTCACGCTGAGCGGGGTGGCTCTGGCGATTGCCATCGTGATCTATGGCTTCCTGGCAAGTGCACTCCCCGTATGGCTGCTACTTGCGCCACGCGATTACTTGAGCACCTTCATCAAGCTGGGCGTGATCTTTCTTCTGGCGCTTGGAATTGTTGGTACGCATCCGGTACTGGCGCTGCCTCCGCTGACCCGTTTCGTCGATGGGACCGGGCCGATCTTTGCCGGCAAAGTCTTTCCGTTCTGCTTCATCACGATTGCGTGCGGCGCCATTTCAGGCTTTCACGCGCTGATCTCATCCGGCACCACGCCGAAGATGATTGCGCGCGAGTGGCATGCCTGGCCCATCGGCTACGGCGCTATGCTGCTGGAAGGATTTGTGGCGATCATGGCCATGGTAGCGGCGGCCAGCTTGCAACCGGGCATCTATTTTGCGGTGAATTCTCCGCCGGGCGCGGTGGGCGCGCTGCCTGCTACTGCGGTTCACACCATTACCGGCTGGGGCTTTCCCGTCACAACTGCCTCGATGGCGCAGCTGGCTCATAGCGTGGGTGAACAGAGTCTCTTTGGGCGCACCGGCGGAGCTCCGTCTCTCGCGTTAGGAATGGCGCAGATTTTCGGCAACGTGGTCGAAAAAACCGGCTTCGGCAGCGGCCTGCTGAGCTTCTGGTATCACTTCGCCATCCTGTTCGAAGCGCTGTTCATCTTGACCATCATCGATGCCGGCACACGTGTCGGCCGCTTCATGCTGCAGGATTTGCTGGGTCACGTCTACCGGCCTCTGGGTAGGACATCCTGGATGCCGGGCGTGCTCGTAACCAGCGCGGCTGTAACGCTCGGCTGGGGTTACTTTTTGTATCAAGGCGTCATCGATCCGCTGGGCGGCATCAATTCGCTGTGGCCTCTCTTCGGCATTTCGAATCAGTTGTTGAGCGCGGTAGCGCTGTGCGTCGCTACGACTATTCTGATCAAGATGCACCGCTTGCGATATGCTGCCATCACCCTGGTACCGCTAGGCTGGCTGCTGGCGGTGACCTTCACGGCGGGCTGGCAGAAAATATTCTCCCCTCAGCCGCGCCTCGGCTTTTTAGCGCACGCGCGCGCGCTTGAAAAGGCTCTCGCAACGGGGAAGATCGAGGCCGCTAAAGTAGCCGAGACGCACGCCGTCATTTTTAACGAACGGCTGGATGCAACAGTCTGCGCGGCTTTCCTGGCGCTTGTGCTGGTGATAGTTCTGGACTCCCTGCGTGTCTGGTTTGGCCTGCTGCGCGGCACTCGCGCGGCCGCTACTTCGGAAGCGCCGTTTGTTCTCTCAACGCTGGAGGTGGAGAGAGTATGACGCCGATCCTGCGATGGCTACGACTGCTGCGGGAACTTTTCCGCGAGCTATCCGACGAATCCGCCTACGCCCGTCATCTGCGCGCCAGCGGACGCCCGCCGTCAGCCGCCGAGTGGAAGCACTTTTCAGACGCCCGCTACCGGCGCAAATACCAGAACGCTAAGTGTTGCTGATAGCCTCTTGCCTGCCGCATTTCCAGCTATTGTCCTAAAACCGTGTTTGGCAGGGCCCAGCTGCTACTGGGACTTGTGCCCATGTATTGACGGCTCTTTCGCTAGTTTCGATCGAATTAGCTCAAGGGGGCCGCCCCTAATTGTCATGAAAGGAACCTGTAGTACCAGAGTGAAGAAAAGCTGATCTAGTTCTTGCCTCCAGGGGTCCTGATTCATTTCGTTAATCGGCAAGAAATCTTTGCTTTTCAATGCCTCGAAAATTTGACCAGCGTTTTCCATTTGCTCATCATTCAGTTTTTCTACGTCAAGCACCGGAAGCCCCTCTAGTGAGGCCTTACCTATGCTGCCCCGCCCGGATTGTTGTTTGTTGGCATGCCACCAATGCATTAGCAATCCCAATGAAGTATTGCCCCATAAAACCAGAACCGCTTCCCGCTCAGGTGAAGAAAGCTTTAGCGACAGCCATGCTCGTCCCCCGATTGTCTGCCTCGGAGTGAATTGCATTCCAGTCGACTGACTGTTGAATCGGAAATCTCGGTTGAAATGGCAATTCGATGCGGTCTTCCAGATGGCGGCAACTTTGTGGTCGATAAATTTCTGTTCTTCAAAAGTCTGCGCCTTCTTAGGGATACCTTCGCAATCGGCTTTGAACTCAAGCTTGCGTTCTGCAGCAGCGTCATGAGCCCACAACACCGGATATGTAGGCGCGCTATTAATATCTGCCGGGACTATCTTGAAGGGTCCTCTTACGGTGCTCCTTGAACCTTCCGCATTGATGTCCATGTGGTACGGTCCAATCGTTGCGATCTTGGTGATCGTGGTGATCGGAATCGGGACGGCGTCCTGTAATTTCATTCCAGGTAGAAAAAGCAGATGTTTTTGGGCGATTTGGAAAGCAGTTTGAGCCAAAGCCAAGTCGGATACTCGCGAGATGTTCCAAGGTTTCGAGATCGGGAGTGGTGCGTTCAAGGCATGCCCAATCAGATCATTCCCGAAATGAATTCGGGTGCCTCCAACCGGTCCGTCCTCCAGCATCCGCAAATCTCCGCACCTAATCAAAGAAAGTATCTCGGCTGCTGCAGCTGTTCCCGTCAGAGGGAATGCAGGCCGGGCGTTTAGGATCACAAATGTAGCTCTCTTATTCCCTTTGACCAAGTATTCATCTTCTACCGGAATACCAACGAATGGAGCCTTCCTCCCGACGACAAGACACTCACCCATTTCGGTATCCGCGGAAAACGAAAGGTGACCGCCGTCATGCCCAGAAATAGAAACCAGGATCAGATCGTCATAATGGGTCGCGAGGAGAGCACGCGACTGCTCCCAAGCATCTCCCGACATGAGGCTTAAGGGCATTACAAGCGCCAATGTTCCATTCGCTCGAAGTTTGCGATCTGCCACTACTAAGAAGATCGAGGCCTCTCCCGCGTTGCCATGTGCGCTCGTGTTTCGCGTGAGTGCTTCAGTAGCTTTTCCCATGAGCTTCTGTTCCTCACTGCTTGAGCTAAATGCAGCGAACATGGGATTTGGTATGCCTATCTTCTTACCTTCGTGACCAGTAGCTCGTGTAAAGGGAGGATTCATAACAACCAGATCGAACGATTCGTGAGGAAGATCGGCCCATGTTTCCATCGCAACTTCTCCTGTGGCTTGCGCCGATTTTGCAACGATCGCGTGAGTTTCAAGCAAGCCTTGCGGGCGCAATAAATCGAGCGAGCCGAGTGCTATTTCCCCACCAGGCTGTTTACCATAAGGTACTGTCAAAATCGAACTCTTCTGGTAGGTCCGTGTAGGATGCGCGCCCGCTAACATGGAAGCGGTAAGGTGTGCCGCCGCTGGAAGGACATCGCAGCCAACAAGCGAATTCGCCATTGCTTCTGGATGAAGAAGTTCAGCGTTCCCGCCCCAAATTTCATGAAGCTGGCCAATGCGCTGATAGGCTGTGGACAGCAAGGTTCCAGTCCCGCAAGCAAAGTCCGCAACTCGAAGCGCAACCACCTTTTCTTTATTCGACCAAGAGCCACCATTTGGAGTCCCGTTCGGGGTAATAGCCAGGCTTATAAGCAGAGCGGCCGAAGCGGGAGTTGTATAGTATGCGGCCAAGAATTTGCGGTCCGCTATCAATCTTTGAAAAACAGCTCCAGTTAGATCATGAGAACGCATCAAGTTGCTTTCAATTAGATCCTTAGCCGTACCAGCGAGTTTTTCTAAAATCGCGACTGCGTGATTAGAAGGGATCGCAAGAACAATTCTCCTAGCGATCTCAAATATCGGCCAATAGTTGACTTGAAGGATCTTGGTCCACTCTTGAAGGACAGCCGATTTGGTCAGATGGCCTTTGTCACCCTTGATCTCGTCGAGAGACAGTACATCTCCCAAGTTGCCTGGACCCCTTGCAAGACTTTCATGAAAGACAAATGCATTTGCAAGAATGGTTGCCGCCATGCGACGGGTTTGTTGTCCGTCTTCTTGCAGTAGTTCCTCGCTTATTCTTTTAAGAGCGCCAGTGTACTTAACATCCAATCCGTCTATCAGATAAGCTGCCTCACTTACCCCTTCGATCAGTCGCTCCGCGGCGTGTTCAATCACTGCGGGAGGCACAGATGCGGATTGTGCGAGCAGTGAGAGATCTAAGACTCCACCCTTAAGCCATCCGACGCTCGGCCAGCGTGTGCAATCCGTACTGCTGGTTCCGGTATACAGCGCGAATTCCAAGTCTTGGGCCTCTGATAACTCAAGGCTCAAGGATGTTCCGCTTTTTTGGCGAAACCTCTCGGGCAATCGGACGGCGATGGCGGATAGAAGGGGCCGACCTGTACTCTTGAGGTTCTGACCTAGTCGAGATACTGCTTCAATTTGGACTGATATGGCTGGAAGCACTTCGGTCTCGATCACAACGGGCGACACATTCTGTTCGAGCACCAAAATGTCAGGCCGCTTTGAGCTCCCTTTCAGCATTCCGGTATTTTCGGAGCTAACGGCATCAGTGCTGCCCCACGTCCGTCGCGTGTGGCGGAGCAAGGCAGCTATTGCATCGTTTATCGTGTGTTCAGTCGTAGCCATTCATTCCCGCAACTGCTCAGTTTATAAGCATGAACAAAAATCCGAGGTTCTCTGTGTCTCCGTCATGATTCAACCTGGCATTTCCTCAAGCGTCCAGACCAGCTGCAGACCAAACGATTCTTTCCATCGCACCTGTAATTAGGAGGCAGACTACTACTCGGCGGCTAGCTGATAGAAGCCGTCTCTTATCCTAAAGATATTGCCAGCTCCCCGTCTTTTCCTCATCGATAGTTTCGGCTTTATCTTCCGCGCGTATCATGCTCGCGCACGTACCGGCGCTCCGCCCATGCGCACCACCTCCGGCTTGTCCACCGAAGCGATTTTCATCTTCGGCAACATGCTGCGCAAGCTGATCACCACCTTCAAGCCGGACTATATAGCGGCCATTTTCGAAAGCAGCGAACCCACATTCCGTTCAGAGAGTTTCGCCGCATACAAAGCGAATCGCTCGGAAATGCCCGAAGACCTCGGTCCGCAGATTCCTTACGTGCGCCGTTTGCTCGAATCACTGCATATTCCGATCCTCGAATTCCCGGGCTTTGAAGCGGACGATGTGATTGGTGCAATTGCCTGGAAGAAGCCCGCCAAGCCGCTGGATGTGGTGATCGTCTCGAGCGATAAGGACATGATGCAGCTGGTGAACGAGCGCGTGTTCATGGTGAATCCGATGAAGGAAGACGAGTGGTATGACGCCGTCAAGGTAGAACAGTTCATGGGCGTGAAGCCCACCCAGGTGGCTGATCTGCTGGCGCTGAAGGGCGATGCGATCGACAATATTCCGGGCGCTCCGGGCATCGGAGAAAAGGGCGCGAAGGATCTGGTGTTGCGTTTCGGCTCGGTGGAAGGTGCGCTCGAACGCGCCTCTGAAGTCGAACGCAAGATGTATCGCGAAAGCCTGCTCAACCATCGCGATCAGATCGTGTTGAGCAAACAGCTTGCCACCATTCATACGGAGGTTCCAATTGAATGGGAACTCGCGAGTCTAAAGCGACAGGCTCCCGACAATGCCGCTCTCAAAGGGCTTTACAAGGAGCTTGAATTCTTTAGTCTGTTGCGGGATCTGCCGCCGGAGGACGACAGCTTCTCGCGCGACTACACGACGCTGGCAGAGGAAGCCGAGATCAAAGAATGGCTGGCGAAGCGGCCCGACAATGCACCGCTTGCCGTGGCGGCGGACCTGACCAATGGATTTATCGGACTTTCGTTCAAAGTCGGCGAGGGGCGCGCGATTCCTTTAGCGCAGCTCGAAGCGCTTCGCCCGGTTCTCGAATCCAAAAGCATTCGCAAGGTGGTGCATGATGCCAAGGTGTTTCTGGCAGCAACGCTACGGCTGGGTGTCACGCCGGCAAATCTGGCGGATGATGCGCTGCTTTATGCGTTCTTGTTGAGCGCCGATCCGAGCGGCACTTCGCCCGAAGCATTGGCCGAACGGCTGCTGGATCGCAAGCTAAACGCTGCGGCGGAACAACAGGCCGAGGCAACTCTCACCATCGTCGAAGTGTTGCGGCCGCAGATTGCCGCGCAAGAATTAACCGGTGTCTACCATGAAATCGACCTGCCGCTCACGCCCGTTCTCGCGCGAATGGAGAACACAGGTGTGCGCATCGATACCGGGGTGCTGGCCGAACTGTCCGGACGCTTGGCGCAACGCATCGAAAAGACCGCGGAACAGATTTACGCGCTCGCGGGTCATCCCTTCAACGTAAATTCCCCGCAACAACTCGGCAAAGTCTTGTTCGAAGAAATGAATTTGCCCTCGCCTGTCAAATACGGCAGAGGCAAAGGGACTTCGACTGCCGCCGACGTGCTGGAAAGTCTGGCGGCTGCTCATCCCGTCGCGCAACTGGTGCTCAATTACCGGCAGCTCACCAAGCTAAAAGGCACCTATATCGATTCTCTGCCACTGCTGATCAATCCCGACACCGGCCGCGTCCATACAACTTTCAATCAAACCGGCGCAGCTACCGGACGCCTCTCGTCTTTCAATCCGAACCTGCAAAATATCCCGATTCGCACCGAAGAAGGCCGCGAGATTCGCGCGGCGTTTATCCCGGAAGATGGTTGGGAACTGCTGGCCGCGGACTATTCGCAGATCGAATTGCGGCTGCTCGCGCATATGTCGCAGGACCCGGTGTTGCTTGCATCATTTAATAATGGGGAAGATATTCATACGCGCACGGCGGCGGAGGTATTCAAAGTGGATCCACTAATGGTCAACGCCGATATGCGCCGGTCCGCCAAAGCGGTGAACTTCGGAATTGTGTACGGGCAAACGCCATTCGGTCTCGCCCAAACGCTCGGCATCGATCGCAAAGAGGCGGAGCTCTACATACTGCGCTATTTCGAGCGTTATGCCGGAGTGCGGCTCTTCATCGATCGGACCATTGAAGAGGTGCGGCAAACGGGCGTTGCCAAAACCTTGCACGGACGACGCCGGCCCATACCGGACATGCAGAGCCGCAATCCTTCCGCGCGCTCGTTTGCGGAGCGCACCGCCGTGAATACTCCGCTGCAAGGCACCGCCGCCGACCTGATCAAACTAGCCATGATACGCATTCAACAGGTGCTTGACGAGAAGCAGATGAAATCGCGCATGCTGCTGCAGGTGCACGATGAACTTGTGTTTGAAACGCCGCCCGCTGAGAAAGAGGAACTCGCCGCTTTGGTAAAGCACCAGATGGAAACGGTACACGCGTTATCGGTGCCGCTGCTGGTCGAGACTGGCATTGGACCGAACTGGAGAGACGCGAAATGAGTAAGACGAAAGCCAGCCTGGCGGGAGCCATTGTAGTCTGCTTGTTGAGCTCTTGCGGGGGCGCGAAAAAGGCCGATCAGGAAAAAGCCCCGGAGCAATTTAAGGCGCAACTGCAGACCACCAAGGGAGACGTGGTCATTCTGGTGCATCGTGACTGGTCGCCGATCGGGGCCGACCACTTTTACGAACTTACGAAGCTGACGTTTTACGACAACAATGCATTCTTTCGAGCGCTACGCGGTTTCGTCGTGCAATGGGGCATGAGCGGCGATCCGCAGTTAAACAAAACCTGGAGCGAGATCACCATCAAGGACGATCCTCCAAAGGTCTCGAATAAAATCGGTACCGTGGTGTTCGCCAAGACGGGCGAGCCCAATTCACGCAGCACGCAGCTGTTCATCAATCTCGCCGACAATAGCGCCGCACTCGATCCGCAGGGATTTACGCCATTCGGCGAAGTGGTCCAGGGCATGGATAACGTAGCGAAGCTGTATACCGATTATGGCGAGATTTCGCCGGGCGGCACGGGACCAAATCCGGCGGCGATCGCCGATATCGGCAACCCTTACCTGGAAGAGCACTTCCCGAAACTGGATTACGTGAAAAAGATCCGCATCATTCCTTGACGGATGATGCCTCTTTGGCGAGCCAGTCGCCAATGGTTTCGAGCGCCACCGGCGACATCGTTTCCTGGATGATGGAGTACTCACGCCCGAGCCCGGTGTTGGCCTTCTGCAGGAGATAGTTCAGGTTGGGCAGAACCTTGATTTTGGCATTGTGATTATGGCCGTGCGAGAAGGCCGATTTCATGGCGGAGGCGTTCTCTTCCGGATCGAGCGTCATGTCTTTCGAACCGAAGACGGCAAGCACCGGACATTTGATTTTTTCGAGCGCCGTGCTTGGATCGTATGTCAGGAAGAAACGAAGCCAGCGCGATTGCAATTTGGGTACCTGGCGTTTCCAGGGTTCGGCGAAGACCTTATAATTTTCGGGCACGGTTGCCAGCGCCTTTTGCATATCAGCCGCGCTGCGACCCTCCTCCACCATTTTGTAGAGGCCGGAGCCGAGTCGAAAATCCGCGTCCACCTGTTCGTCGGACAGGCCGGAGGCTTGTTCCGCGCGGCTTGTTTGTTCAAGCAATACCTTCTGGCCGGAATAGGCGGTGCCGTCCAGCAAAACAACGAAAGCCACCTGCTGTGGATCGGAAGCCGCGACCATGGCGGCCGCGATCGCCCCTTCGCCGTGGCCGAGCAGCCCGATGCGTTTCGCGTCGACATCTTTGCGCGAAGCGAGATAGATCAGTCCGGCGCGGGCGTCCGACGCAAAATCCTGGGTAGTGGCGGTTTGATAATCGCCGGTTGATTGTGCGGTCCCACGGTCGTCGGCTCGCAGGACTCCGAAACCGCGCCGCGTCAGATAGTCAGAGAGAATCAGAAACGGTTTGTGACCGGCGATGGTTTCATCGCGATCCTGTGGACCCGCGCCTGAAAGTAGCAGGATCGCAGGAACGGCGGCATCGCCCTTCGGTCGGGTGAAGGTGCCTGCCAGCTGCACCCCGGCCGCGTTCGGGTTCTCATACGTAACATCTTCTTCGCTATACGGAAGCGGCTTGCGCGGCTCTTGTGGTTTGGGAACTCTCTCAGGCGCGGCGGCCCGCGATTCCTGCAGACGCGCCCCCGCCGGAAGCTGGGTCGAACACGCCGCCAGCAAAGCCCAAACCATCATCCCGCCCCAGTGCCGCTGCATGGTGCCCATCATACGATTGATGATTTGGCGCTTCCAAAATCATGAACCGACCAATTCGGCATGCACCCGGTTCAAATACGAATCGGTCATGCCGGCAATGTAATCGCAAATCACGCGGTGCACAGGCGTATCTTCCAGATGCGCTCGATATCCCGGCGAGACCTGCTGGGGATCTGCCAGTAAAAACTCGAACAGATCTCTCAGCTTCCTGACTGCCGCCTCTCGGTCGAGCCCCAGCTGGCTGCAGGAATAGGCGCGCTCCACGAGCAGCTTTTTGATCTGCCGGTTTAGTTCTGCCGTCTCCGGTGTCAGCTGCGCCACTCGCTCGCTGAGCGCGCGAACCTCTTCAATGGTTTCGACTCTATGCCGGTCCGCCGCCTCGACTGTACCCTCAATTAGGCCGCCAATCAGCAGGTTCATCAGCTGGCGCTGCACCTCCCAAAAGCGCACGCGTGGCGATGCTCCCGGGTATTGCGTCTCTGCCGTCTCAACAAGATCCGCTGCCGCCGGCACGTACTCCCGCAGTTCGTCAAACCCGATCAATCCCACGGCAAACGAATCGTCGAGGTCTGCCGCGCTATAGGCAATTTCGTCGGCCATGTCGATCAACTGGGCCTCAACCACCGGCCTCTGTCCCGGCAGAAACTCCTGCAACTCCGCTTCTTGACCAACTTCGATTTCGCGCGAATGTTTGGCGATGCCTTCGCGCACCTCAAACGTTAAATTCAAGCCATCGAATCGCGGATAGCGTTCTTCCAGCAGATCCACAATGCGCAGCGCGTGCAGATTATGTTCGAACGAATCGCCAAAGAGCTGCATTTGCCGGTCGAGTTCTTTCTCGCCCACGTGCCCGAATGGCGGATGCCCGAGATCGTGCGCCAGCGCCAGCGTCTCGGTGTATTCTTCGTTCAAGCCGAGAGCCACTACTAGCGTACGAGCTACCTGCGAGACTTCTATGGTGTGAGTCAGCCGGTTCCGGGCATGGTCATCGGCGCCAGCGGCAAACACTTGCGTCTTGCCTTCCAAACGCCGGAATGCACGGGAGTGGATGATCCGGTCGCGATCTCTTTGAAAGTCGTTCCGGTAAGGATGAGCTAATTCAGGAAATCGCCGTCCGCGCAGATGGTCGGAACCAAGCCGCAGTCGGCGCAGCATGTGGACAAGAACTACTTCGCCGCTTGTGCGGCGAGCTGGTCCGCGGCACGGGTGACTGCAGGGCTCTCGCCAGGCTTCTTTAGCCCGTCCAGTATGCGTTTCGCTTCTTTGGGATTCGCGCTGGCGTCGAGTTGCGCCAGCAACACTTGCGCCTGCCCTTTCGATACCAGGTCGGTAGGTTTGTTGACGAGAGACTTGAGCAAGTCCTGCGCTTCCGAGGCACGGTTGGCACTGATGTAAAATTGCGCCAAAGCAATCTTCGCCAGAGCCGCCGCATCACTGCTCGAACTGGCGACTGTCTTTAGATTCCACTCCGCACCTTTTGAGTCGCCCGTCTGTGCCATCAACGTGCCCAAGTAATACTGGGCCAGCAATCCTTCACGCGTGCCGTTGTCTTTGGACGCGACCTGTGTGAGGGCCTTGATAGATGCTTTGTTCTTTTCGTCTTGCGTGGCAAACGTCTTCGTGTAGTCGTTGTGCGGTCCCACCTGCGCATCGACCACCGCGAAAGCTGCCTGCAAATCGTTCTCACGTTGCGCCTTACGGTACGAGTTAAACCAGAGCGCGCCGCCGATGAGCAGAATCGCCACACCGGCGATCACTCCCCACTGGATCACTTTCTGCTTGTGCGAACTGGCGTAATGAAGCGCGCCGGAAACAGAATCAGTGAACTGATCGTGTTGCAGCTGCTCCTTCAATTCATGACGGGTCAAACTGGGACAACTGCCTTTCTGGCCTGAGGCTTGAATCACCCTCAGGCTAACATAACCGGCAAGGTCCCGGCGGAAGCGCTTACGAGGCGCGCAAGTCCGCTAAATCGCGCTTGATGGCATACTTCACCAGGCCCGCGACATCGTGAATGTCGAGCTTACGCATCAAACTTGAACGGTAAGTGTCTACCGTCTTTGGACTCAGTGCCAGCCGCGCCGCGATTTCTTTCGCTCGAATACCATCCACCAGCAGTGAGAAGACTTGAAACTCACGGCTGCTCAACGATTCGATGGGATCCGCTTCGTGGCGGTGGCCGCCTTCGCCGAACAGCGACATTACTTCAATTTGTGGCGAGACGTAAATGCCACCCTGCGTAAACTGACTCAGCGCTTCAGCCATCTGGTCAGCGCTCGAAGTCTTCAGCAGATAACCGCAGGCACCGCTTCGCAATACTTCCAGCACCGTTTTCCGGTCCTTCCGTATAGAGAAAACGGCACATCGCGTCGCTAGCCCCTGCTCTCGTACCCGCCGGATCACTTCGGTTGCAGCCAGATCCGAGAGACCCAAATCGAGCAGCGCAAGAGCGGGCTGCAGACGTTCAATCTCGACCAGGGCCGCTGCGGCAGTTCCGACCTGGGCCACTACGCGAAAGCCCTGGATCGAATTGCAAAGAGCAGCCAGACCTTCGCGAACCAGCGTGAGCTCGTCTGCCAGCAGGATATCGACGGCCCGGGGTTCGGGAAGAACAAAACTGGGGGTGGTGAGGACAGAACCTAACATGAGATGAAGTCCATAGTGATTAAGGCGCTGCTATTGTGTGCGCCGAGCACGGGACTTGTCTCAGTATGTCTTCACCGGCGGGTGGCGAAGCTTTCAATGAATCCTTAGAGCGTTGCTTAGTTTAGCCGCAAGCTTGCCGTCGCCCCAAACCTCGATTAGCCACATTCCGGTGTTTGAGGAACCATATTTGCATGGAGCTGTTGAAGGTCATTGGTATTTCCGGCGTGCCCGTAAACGAGTAAAGAAAGCGTCCGTTGCCTTCCGATTTCAGCGTGCACCACGCCACGCCTCTTTGAGCGCGCGCACGCCGCTCGGCAATCGGGTATGTCTCGTGTGCCCACCGCGGCAGCCCGGCTTGGCCTGCCTGTTCCACTGACCCTTTCCCGACGTCAGCGCCATCGACGTGATACGCTGGCCGGCGGTTCGGTATGAGACAGTTCCTGCGCGCTTTCCTTACTTTCGTTAGTTTTGTCATAATTGCTGTTCTGTGCATCAATAGCAAGTGGAAATGGCTGGATATGGCAATTCTCGGATGCTGCTGGGCAGGTTTTCTAAATCTTTCGATAGTGGTTTTACGACGCTCATCGAGACTCAAAACCGAAGATCATCAGTGGAGAAGCTATGACGGCCAAACAGCAGGGTTGCCGGAAAGCTGGAGACGTTGGATTTTGGACGATAACGACGACTCCGATCTGCATCGGCACTGAGTATCGGCATGAAAAATGTCGGTTGAGATAATACCGATCCAATGAGTTTTGACTATAAGCTGAAGCCAGGTTTAATCGCACAGTCAAGCGCTCTTGCCATCGCCAGGCTGGCACGTGTGCCGGTTTGATTCTTACGGGAGATCGATTCGTTCACCGGCCGGGGTCCGTTCCAAATGAGCCCTCGGGCGTGAGCCACGGTAGGAAATCACGGGGTCGTAGGGATCTACCAGGATTGGGTCGCCCGGGTACACATTCATCCGGTCAATCGCTTCTTTGACCACGGTCTGATTCCAGGATTGTTCGAGCATCTCGAAAGAGTTGCCGTGGTATTTAATTTCGTGGAAGAGAAGCGGCGGCTCGTCAGCAACCGGAAACCAGTGTGGCTGAACCGTGACGCCATGGGATAGCATCTCCATTTGCGCGGTGACAAAGGTGGAGTCGCAGAGAACAAGAATGGGATGGGTTGGGCCGGGAATTGACAGGAGGTCGGCGGCTAACTCTCGGTGATGGATTCTGTCGTTATCGAGAGTAAAGCGCGTGATAAAGGGAGATTTGATTTCGCCCGCGCTGCCCGGTGCATGCTGAAAGCCAAGGCTGACCAAAACGCACGCCAGAGCGCCCGCTGCGCCGTAGATCCAGCCGTTTTCCGAGATCCCCGGTGAAGTGCCGGAAGGAATGCGACGCCAGACCAGCGAAAGTAACCAGCACCCGCTCAGGGCCGCGCTTGTGCCAATCGCCGGCGCCATCGCGAGATAGTGGCGGGCCGGGTATGGATTGGGAAGAAAAAACACAGAAATCGGCACGATCACGCCGGCGGTAAACAGAATTTGGGCGAGATTGCGCCGGCGGAACACGATCCAAAACGCCGGAAGCGCAAGCACTAGCAGGAGAGGCGTAAATCCCTGGCCCATGATCACGATCGCGAAACGGACGATGCCTTTCAGATCTCCTGTGAACTGCTTCGCGCTGTGGAATCGTTCCACCAGCGCCAGTATCGATTCAGGAGGCGGTCCGCCCTGGACAGCCGGTAGCAGGAGTTGCGCGAGTTTGAAAAGCACAATTGCGCCGATGGCATAAAAAGCTGTTTCGAGAAGGCTAGGGGCAATCCGTTTATAGCGGCGCCACACAACAGCGGCCAGTGCCGGAATGAGCACTATGAGATCGAATCTGAACGTCAAGGCAATCGCAAGCAGGATAAGGACAATTAGTCGCGCCCATAGCGGAGTTTTCCGTTCGCTCGTTTGCACGAGGAGCGCCAAAGCGGAGAAGAACAGCAGCATCGCCGGCGTCATGGGATGGCCATAGAGTGCCACGTTCCACCAGACAGGCAGAACAGCCAGAATCAGGCAGGACGCAATCGCGATGGAGCGGTCAAAGAGCCGCTCAACAACCAGGAAAAAAGGAATCACAAACAGAATCGCAGCGAGAAGCGAGACAGCGTTCATGACGGCGATAAATGCGCCCGGTGAGTATCCCAGCGGCGAAGTTAGACCGTAGATCAGGGCGTAGTATCCGAAAGAAACCTGGCGGTTATACAGCAGAGGGCTGGCAAAATGGGAACCCCGCGCGACGCCATCGAGCATGCCGAGAAGCATGCGATAACTATCCCGTTCCCCCATCGTCGTCGTGAAACGAAACGGGATGAGCGCGAGGGCCTGGAAAAGGACCAGAACCGGGAGCGTTCTGGCCAAAGATTTGGAAGGCATTTTTCGAACAAGAGTACCGTAAGGCTGTCACCAAGGCGCGAGGAGACGGGCTGATTTCAGGAGGCGGCTTGGGCCGGTGAGCGAGCCTTTTCGAGCAGCTTAACCAGGTCGGGCACTTGCCCTTCGCGCGCGCGGCTCAAAGCTGTGCGTCCGTGGTGATCTTTGAGCGCCGGGTTGGCGCCGCGCTGCAGTAACAGGGCAACCGCTGGCGTATGTCCAAACGAGGCGGCCAGCATTAGCGGGGTTGCGCCGGAATCGGAGTCGCGTGCGTCGATGGTCGCTCCACGATCGAGCAGCAGCTTGACAACGCCAGGATTGCCTGAGAGCGCGGCATCATGCAGCGGGGTGCCGCCATTCTCATTGCGGGCATCGATGCGAGCGCCTCGATCCAGCAGAAGCCGCACGATTCTTTCCTGTCCTTGCAGGGCAGCATCGTTCAAATACGACGACTGTTCCGCAGTGGCGCGATTCACATCCCAGCCGGCATCGAGCAGCATGCCTGCCGTTACGGCGCGCCCGCGTCGAATGGCCAGTTGCATCGCACTGTCGAAGTTGGCCTGGAGCTGGTTGTTGTTTGTCGAGAGCCGTAGGAGAGCCTCGACGGCATGAAGGCTCTTGTAATCCAAAGCCAGATCAAGCGGTGTTTGGCCGGAGCGGTCAGGAAGAGTGGGATCGGCTCCTGACGCGGCGAGCAGGGGAATGAGCGCGGCAAAATCCTTGATGCAGGCCTGCTGCAGCGGGCCGCGTCCGTCGCCGGTATGCACGCGGGCCGCATCCGCGTGATAACGCAGAAGTTCAGCGACAACGGCGGTTCGCCCTCGCTTGACGGCTTCGTCTAGTGGCGTATCCGCCTTGTTGTTTTCGGCTGCGACGCTCGCCCCTGCTTTGCACAACAGCTCGATCAGCACTGGATCACCCTGCTCCGCGGCGGCATGCAGTACGGTCTGCTCATCGGTATATCTCAAATTCACGTCGGCTCTGCCGGCTAGCAGAATTCTCGCGGATTCGCGCTGGCCGGCGCGCACCGCGTAGAGCAGAGCAGTTGACCCGGTCTGGCCCTGGCGGACGTTCGGATTGGCGCCGCGAGAGAGCAAGTATTGAGCAATCGCGGTCCGGTTTGCCAGGATCGCGGTCAGGAGCGGAGTGCTGCCTACGGGGTCGACCTGGTTGATGTCGACACCACTGGCAACTAGGGATTGAACCGTAGGCAAATCATTACGATAAATAGCGGAGTTTAAAGCGAGAGACGGATCGGGAAGGGCCTTGAGCCCATAAGGAAGGATGAGCAGTTCCAGGATCAACAACGATCGGAACATGCCCACAGAGTATCACTCAAAAAAGAAAACGGCGTCGTGCCGTTAAGCACGACGCCGTTATGCAAACTTGTTTACTCTACTTTGGCGGCCGTCTCGGCCACGTGCTTTTCGAGCATCTTCTCGAATTCAGGCTTGCCGATCGCGCCGACCTTCTGGTCTACAATCTGGCCGCCTTTAAACAACAGCAGAGTGGGAATGCCCCGAATACCGTAACGGTAAGCGGTTTGCTGGTTCGAATCGACGTCCAGCTTGCCGACTTTGACCTTGCCGGCGTAGTCGGTTGCCACCTGATCTACAGTAGGTCCCATCATGCGACAAGGGCCGCACCACTCCGCCCAGAAATCCACCAGGACAGGAACGTCCGCATTCAGGACATCTTTATCGAAACTATCATCTGTAAAGGTAACTGTGTGGCTGCCTGCCATTGTCTTTCTCCTGCTAATAGATGCCCGGATAGGGGCTTTTGATTCAGTCCGGCGCTCGTGGCCGGTGAGCCTCGAAGCTACCATATCGCTTAAAACAGCAATGTTCCTACGCTAAACTATCGGGATATACAAGTTCGCAGTAAGGTTTTCTTGATCCGTTTTATCTCCGCTATTTCTCTTTTCCTCGCGCTCCCTCTTTCCTCAGCGGCTATTCCAGCTTTTCCGCAGAGTTCAACCGCTGCGCAAGGCATTCGTTCGCACGCCGGAGAAAACGAATTCAGCGTTAGTCTTACTATGTTCGTCACGCTCGCAGCGATCAATGCGGCCGGCTACGATGCCGGAATCGATTCTCCTTTGAATCAACAGTTTAAGGTTCGCACTCAGATCCGCGAAGAACTGGCCAAGAAGAAGATCCCGAGCCTGCCTGATCTCAAAGAGTTTTATCAGCATCACAAAAAAGCTTCAGATACAGCCGATTTGAGCCAGTACCTGTCGTTCGCTTTGACGGCCGGAGACGCACCTACTTTTGAGCTGCCTTCCGGCGAGGTACCGCCCGATGTGGAAGGCTTGCGCGGTCTGAGCCCTTTGTTAGCTCGTTTCTACAAAGAGGCCGATCTGGAGGGTCTCTGGAACCGTTCGCAACCGGCTTACACGGCTGCCATGGGTCAATATCAGGATGCAGTCATCGGAACGCTGTTTGAAGCGAATGGCTATCTGCGTAATCCTTCCGGCTATCTGGGCCGGCGCTTCCAGATCTATCTCGATCTGCTGGGAGCTCCAGACCAGGTGCAGGTACGCAGCTATCGCGATGACTATTTCGTGATCATCACGCCCACGAGTACACCGGTGGTTGACGAAATACGCGACGCCTACCTGGCGTATCTTTTGGATCCGCTCAGCTTCAAATACAGCGAGATCATCAAGAGCAAGAAGCCCCTGGCGAAATACGCCCAGGAAGCGCCCGCGCTCGATCTGGCCTATAAAGACGACTTTTCACTGCTGGTGACCAAGTGCCTGATCAAAGCGATCGACAGCCGCCTGATGCACGGTGGCGCAGAAAAGCGCGCCTCGTTCGTGAACGACGCCATGCGCCAGGGCTTCATTCTGACGGCCGGTTTTGCCGATCTGCTGCCTGCCTACGAAAAACAGCTGGATGCGTTCCGGCTGTATTATCCGGATTTGCTGACGGCGCTCGACGTAAGAAAAGAAGAGAAACGGCTCAAGAATGTCGAGTTCGTAAAGGCCATGCCGCCGCGGGTGATTGCGCCGCCGGTCAAGATGCAGATCGATCCGGCGGAGGAGTCGATCTCGACGGCGGAAGGACTGTTTGAACAGCACGACTCCGAAAATGCCCGCAAAGCCTTCAAGAAGGCGCTGGGCGAAACGTCCGACAAGGCTCTCCAGGCCCGGGCGTACTACGGCTTGGGACTTATTTCACTGGAAGAGAAACGTTGGGATGAAGCTCTCAATCTCTTTCAGCGTACGGTCGAGGCAAATCCTGCTTCTTCCTCGGCGGCCTGGTCGCATTACTATCTGGGCCAGTTGCAATTGAAGGCAGGCGATCCGAAAAAAGCGATGACTCAATTCCAATCGGCGCTGGCGACGCAGGGCATATCAGCCAAGGCTCGCGACGCCACCGAACGGGCAATGCAAAGCATTTCATCTTCCTCAGGAGACAAATAGTATGAAAAAGATTTTCAGCTCGGCCACACTGCTGGCCGTATTAGCTTTTCCAGGCTTCGCCCAACAGCAAGGTGCACAGCCTGCTGGGCAGGCAGGTGCGCCAGCGGCCGGCGCGCAAGCAGGACCCAAACCAAAGTCGCAAAAGGAAGTCGACGCGCTCAAGAAGGTGCAGGCGGACGCCCAGGCCAACAATCTGGATGCGGAGATCACCGACATCAATGCAGTGCTGGAAAATTTTGCCGATACCGAGTATAAAAGCATGCTGCTGAATATGGCGATGGAGGCCTCGCAGCGAAAGCAGGATTATGCCCAGACAGTAGCGTTCGGGCAGCAGGTCATTGCGGCCGACCCGAACGACATTACGGCTCGGGTGACGATGGCGGAAACGATCGGCGCGCACGCCAAGGATACCGATCTCGACAAAGACCAGACCGTAAAGAAAGTCCAGGACTACGCAAATAAGGCGCTCGATCTGCTGAAAACCGCCAATACTCCGCCGGCTGGGTTCCCGCCGGAGAAGTGGCCGGATTTGAAGAAGCAGCTGACCTCGCAGGCGAACGATGCTCTGGGCCAGGCGTCCGAACTCGACAAAAAGTATCCCGAGGCGATCACGCACTACAAGGCCGCGCTGGACACGATGCCGGAGAACTCAGTGGCGATGGTCCGCCTTTCCAAGGCCTATGTAGAGAACAAGCAATATGACGATGCCATTGGGGCGGCAGATAAAGTGATCGCCATGGCTGCCGCGCCGCCGGCCGTAAAGCAGTTTGCCCAACAGCAAAAGGACAACGCGACGAAGCTGAAGGCGGCTCCAGCAGCGGCACCTAAGTAATCGGAGTTCCGATGCAGGCGTCTGTCGAAGCGCTGGAGGAGAAACTCGGCTATCGGTTTCGTGATCGCACGCTCCTCCTCCGTGCTTTAACGCACCGTTCCTGGACCGCGGAGTCCGGCAGTTCTCCCGAAGAGTCCGGCGATAACGAGCAGCTCGAATTTCTGGGCGATTCCGTACTTGGCTTCGCGGTGAGTGAAGCGCTTGTCTTGCGATACCCTCAGGCGAGCGAGGGGCGGTTATCGCAGATAAAAGCACACCTGGTAAGCGCGCAACATCTTTACGAATGCGCGCTCCGGCTGGGCTTGGGCGATTTTCTGCAGCTGGGCAAGGGGGAGGATCGGAATGGCGGCCGGGAACGCAAAACGCTGCTCGCCAATGCCCTGGAGGCGGTGATCGCGGCGATGCATCTGGATGGCGACATGCCAGTGGCGCGGACCTTCATTCGAAACCAGATACTCGAGACTCTCGAACGGATCGACGAGCTGGGACCGACTGCTCTCTTGAACTACAAAAATCTGCTGCAGGAAGAGACGCAGGCCATGGGCTACTCTTTCCCGCGCTACCTACTGATAAAGACAAGCGGTCCGGAGCACGCGAAGCTCTTTACGGTGGAGGCGCGCATCAGCGACAGTCTGACTCATCGCGCGACCGCTTCGTCGAAGAAGTCTGCCAGCCAGTTAGCGGCCGCAGGACTGTACGAAAAGCTGATCCTCGCGCATGCGCCGCAGGAAGCAGCGGTCGAGACTTAAACCGCATCCTTCATCAGTTCGAGAATTTCCGACAGTTCCTTGCGTAGTTCTTTGTGGAAAGGAACACCGGAGGGGGCGAAGAGCTCTGCCTGTTTTTGCGGGCCTGCTGTTTTGGCCGGATCGCGTTTCGGTCGCGAGTCGAGGACCTTGCGTGCGCCCTCGATGGTATAGCGGCGATCGTAAAGAAGCCGTTTGATTTCGAGAATCAACTCGACGTCTTTGCGGCGATAGAGCCGGTGTCCGGTGCCGGACTTCTTGGGTCCCAGGCCGCCGAACTCCGATTCCCAAAAGCGCAGAACATAGGGCTTGATGCCCGCGAGTCTGGCTACTTCGCCGATCCGGAAATATAGCTTGTCAGGAATCTCCGGAGTCTCAGCGGGTTTCGCGATCGCTTCGTCCATGGTCGCCGCAGACTGAGGTTTCGGTCAGCTGCTAAACCACTCCCTTACGGTCGTGGCTCTGCAAGCTGCGCGTCAGGTAGCTAGTCTCAGTCTCCAGCTATCTTACTTCGAGCGTGACCGAAACAGTGGCGTGAATATCCAGGTCGCCTGCTTCGACTGGCGTGGGCGCCTGCGCCGGCGATGCAGCCATCATGCGCGCCTGCATCATCAGGGGCCGAACCGCGGGCACTTCGGCGGGCTCGGCTTGTAGCAACGCAACGACAGTGACTCCGAGGGCCTTGGCGATCGATTCCGCGTTGGCACGCGCGTTTACAGCCGCTTGGGCCAGGGCTTTCGACCGAACCTCCGAGCTGTCTTTTAACGTGAAAGAAATGCCGTTGATCTGGTTTGCCCCGTTCGCGGTGGCTGCATCGATGACCTTGCCGAGCAACGACAAATCGTCGACCGTGACGTTGACCGTGTTTTCCGCCTGATAGCCGGACAGCCGGGGCGCGTGTCCCTGCACGTAGTCGTACTGCGGCGAGAGTGAGTAGCCAGAGGTTTTGATTTCGCCGCCGCTGCCCAAAGCCTGCTTGAGGGCGCTCTGCAGCTTGTTGCTCTCGCTGGCGTTCTGGTTCGAAGCGGATTCGGCCGTGCCGGCTTTGGTAGAAACGCCGATGGTGATCTCAGCCCGATCCGGCTTGGCCTTGATGGTCGCTTCTCCGGCAGCGCGCACGAAATGGGGACGGGGAATGTTCTCTTGAGCCATAAGTATTCCGGGCAGCATGAACAGGTAAAAGACGATTCGCGGCATCACTGGTTACGCTATCAGGATTGACGCGGCAGAAGGCTCCTTCGTGGCAATACATTAAGATGAGTACGCCTATGCAGCGCACCTCAGCTCTCACGTTTCTCCTTCTTCCACTCTTACTTTGGACGCCCGCCATCAGCTATGCGCAAAGCGCGGGTACTCTGCCCAAGAGGCCTTTCGGGAAGACTCCCAATGGTCAGGAAACAGATCTTTACACGCTGAAGAACGGCTCCGGCATGGAAGTGAAGATCACGAATTACGGCGGGGTGATCGAATCGATCCGCGTTAAGGATCGGGCCGGCAAGATGGATGACGTGGTGCTCGGATTCGTAAACGTGACGCCCTACGCGGCCAAGACCAACACGTCGTATTTTGGCGCCTTGATCGGGCGCTATGCCAACCGGCTGGCAGGCGGCCTGTTCACGCTGGACGGCCACCAGTATCACATTCCGACCAACGATGGCCCAAACATGCTGCACGGCGGGACGATCGGCTTCAACCGGCACTTGTGGGAGGCGAAAGATGTCTCAACGGCCGGTATGCCGGCGCTCGAAGTGCATACCTTGAGTCCGGACGGCGAGCAGGGCTTTCCGGGAAATCTGGACGTGACGGTGCGCTATGCGCTCGACAACGAAAACGCATTGCACATCGACTACTCGGCCAAAACCGACAAAGACACGGTGCTCAATTTGACGAACCACTCCTACTTCAACTTGAGCGGCGCGGGGAGTGCGACGGTGCTGACGCACAAGGTGATGATCGATGCCGACCAGTTCACTCCGGTGAACGCGACGTTGATTCCAACGGGCAAGCTAGAGAAAGTTGCCGGCACGCCTTTCGATTTCCGGAAGATGATGGATATCGGTGCGCGGATCAGCGTCAAGAACGAGCAGCTCAAGCTGGGCAAAGGATACGATCACAATTTTGTGTTGAATCATCCGGGCGATGTGACTAGAGCAGCGGTGCGGGTGGAAGAGCCGAAGTCGGGGCGCGTGATGGAAGTGTTCACGACGCAGCCGGGCGTGCAGTTCTATTCGGGCAACTTTTTAACAGGGAAAGACCGCGGCATTGGCGGGTTGTACCGGCATCGCTCCGCGTTGTGCTTGGAGACGCAGCACTTTCCGGATTCACCGAACCACCCCAACTTTCCGAGCACCGTTTTGCATCCCGGGGACGAGTTTCACCAGACGACGATTTACAAGTTTTCGACTAACTGAGGGTGGGTTTTTCCCGTCCATAAAAAAGACAGCGGGGGATACCGGTAACATCGCCGCCAGGATTTGTGCTGGCGATCACAGCGGACAGTAATCTTGTAAGTGTTTTATTTCTTATTACTTAGATCGATTGATGGAGGGCCGTGGAACGCTCCCGATGGTACGTTCCACGCGGGAGAGGAGTGCACGGAATGGTACAGAAACGAGATGTTGCGAGGGCAATAAGAGCATGTCGGCGGTAATAACTATTTGTGCATGCGGCGCAGGGTGAAGGCATCGGGGCGCAGCGTTTCGTTGCGTAATTTGTTGGTGTCGTCGGTAACGTGGAGCAATTTTCCGGTGACATGGTTGGACTGTTCGGAAGCGAGGAAGGTGGCTACTTTGAGCTGGAGCTCGGGTGAGATGCCGCCGGTACGCCGCGTCTCCTTCGCTTCGCTGATAACGCGCGGCTCGAGTCTAGCTTCGGCGTGAATGATTTCGTCTGTCAGGTTGGTGTAGGCCGGTCCTGGATCGAAGCAATTGATCTGGACGTTGTGTTCGAGCACTTCGGCTGCGACGACTTCGACGAAGCGGACGAGGGCTGTTTTGGAAGTCGTGTAGGCGGATAAATTCAGCTTCGGAAGGTCATCACCCTCACAGGCGAGCACGATGATTTTTCCGGCGCGCTTTTCTGTCATGGCGGGTAGAACGGCGCGAAAGGAATGCATCACGCCCAGCAGGTTAATAGCGATGGTCTCGGTCCAGCTCTTGACGGAACTCTGCATGAAGGGGTAAATGGGACCGAGCGTACCGGCTGCGCAGATCAGGATATCGATGGGACTGCCGAAGACGACACGCGCGCGATCCACGGCGAGGACCAGTTGCTCGGGGTCGGTGACATCCGCACGGATGCGCAGTGCATTGCCGCCGGCCTGTTCGATTTCGATATGGGCGAGATCGATTTCGGCTTTGCTGCGGCCCATGAGGGCGATGCGCGCGCCAAGCGCGGCAAACCCGAGAGCGAGGCGCTTGCCAACGCCACGTCCGGCGCCGGTAACCAGAACGTTTTTGTTTTTGAACTCACCCGTCGATTTCGGCACGCTCGGATTCTTTCGGTCAGGGCAAACTGGGCCCCGCCTCAAGAGTAAACCAAGCAGAGTTGCCGGGCAGGAACTGGGTTCTGCAGCAGTGCTTTCGCTCGCGCGGACGACCTGCAAAAGCCCTGAAATTAGCGACTTTGCGGTATACTGATCGACTGTGGCGGTTTAGCGCTTCAGCTAGCGCCGCAAATCAAACAGTAAGAGGCGAATGAGTAAAGAAGACAGCATAGAAGTAACTGGCACCGTGGTTGAAAAATTCCCGAGCGGACTGTTCAGCGTGCAATTGGACCAGGACCGCACAGTGCTTGCTCACCTGGCCGGCAAATTACGTCGCAACCGTATTCGAGTCCTGGCTGGTGATCGAGTGACCCTCGAAATGTCGCCCTATGACCTCACCAAGGGTCGAATCACTTACCGGCACAAGTAGCTCGACTTCCTCCCTCGCTTCCCGCAAACGCATCTTGCTGGTATTCGGCACCCGTCCGGAAGCGATCAAGTTATGCCCGCTAACAGTCATGCTGAGGAAGGAACCGTTTTGCAGATACCTGGAGCCGGTAGTGTGCGTCACCGGGCAGCACCGTGAAATGCTCGATCAAGTTTTGCGGATCTTCGATGTGAAGCCCGAGTTTGATCTGCAACTGATGCACAAAGGGCAAACGCTGCCGGAGTTGACGGCGCGCTTGATCCAGGCTTTGCCGGAGGTGTTTGCGAAGGTACAGCCGTCGTGGACGATTGTGCAGGGCGATACGACAACGACGTTAGGCGGCGCGCTCTCGTCGTTTTATGCGGATGTTCCAGTGGCGCATGTGGAGGCGGGGCTGCGGACGTTTCAGTTGCGCTCGCCGTTTCCCGAGGAGATGAACCGGCTACTGACGACGCGTCTGGCGACGCTGCATTTTGCAGCTACGGAAGGCGCGGCGGAGAACCTGTGGCGGGAAGGCGTGGGGCGCGAGACAGTCGAAATCACGGGGAACACGGGGATCGATGCCGTGCTGTCGGTACGTGACCGGCTGCAAGCGGGCGCCGAATCCGGGCTCGATGTGGCGATCGATGGAAGCAAGAAGCTCATCGTCGTCACGGCGCACCGGCGAGAGAGCTTTGGGCCGGAATTTGAGAACATTTGCCGGGCCGTTTCGCAGCTCGCCGAGAGGAGCGATGTGCAAATAGTCTGGCCGGTACACCGCAATCCGAATGTGCTCAAACCGGTGGAGACGTGGCTGCGCGGGAAGGCGAATATCGTGTTGACGGAGCCGCTTGACTATCTGCCGTTCGTCGATCTAATGCAGCGGGCGTACCTGATTATCAGTGATTCAGGAGGCGTGCAGGAAGAGGCTCCGTCGCTCGGCAAACCGGTGCTGGTGCTGCGCAAGACGACGGAACGGCCGGAGGCGGTGGCGGCGGGAACGGTGAAGTTAGTGGGTACGGATCCGGCGGTGATTCTGGCAGAAGCGACGCGCCTGCTGGATGATCGGGAGGAGTACGAACGCATGGCTCATGTTCACAATCCCTATGGGGACGGGCAGGCTTGCGGACGCATTGCACGGCGGATCGCGGCTGCTTTGGGCGTTCCGGTAGACTGAAATTTGTGTCCGTGACATTGTTGCTGAAGATGCCCTCGATCATTCCTTTGGAGCGGCGGCTTTATTCCTGCGAGGCTGCTTCCGGATCGAAGTGGTCACCCGGCCAGTTCTGAGCGCGACTCATGTCGCGTGAGGAGACCGCAGGGCGCTTTTATTTTGGCTTCATTGTCATTTGCTGCAGCTTGCTGGAAATCAGGTTTTGCCAGTCCGGTTCCGCGCCATAGCCGAGCTGAATGGTTTCCAGTTTCCCGGTGGGCGATATAAGCCAGTTCTGCGGTATGCCGGCGCCGCCGATGCCCATGACAGCGTCGACAAGGTCTTTGCCCAGCACGACCGGAAAGGTGTATTTGTGTTCGGCCATATAGGGCGCCACCAACCCGGCTTGTTCGTCGACACTGACGCTAAGCACCGCGATGTCTTTTCTGTCTTTAAGCTTCTGGTAGAGCTTCTCTAATGCGGGATGCTCTTCGCGACACGGGCCGCACCAGGTGGCCCAGACATTGACCAGTACGGCCATATTTTTGAGGCCAGCGAGACTCCAGGTCTTGCCGCCCAGATCGGTCAGGCTGAAGGAAGGGAGCGGGTTCTTCGGAGCTTGCCAACTCATCGAAGATACAGGCGAGAGCCCGGTATTGCTGGTGAATAGGGCGAAGGTGGCGTGGGTGCCGCCAAGTTCCCGGTAGAGCAGATCGATTTTCTTGTCGAGTTCCACAGCATCGGTCACGCCGCGGTAGCTTTGCTTGCCGCCGAGATCGCGGGCGGCGCGGAGATACATGAGGGCGTCGAGTTTTTGGTTTTGCATGGAGGCGGCGTGGGCGCGCACTTCGTAGAGTTCAGGCTTCAACCGGTCGTCGGTGGGAGTGACGCCCGCGAGTTGATCCCCTATTCCGGCGGCCTTCGCAGGCTGGCCGATCGCGTCGTAATAGTCGAGCAAGATACGGGCGCGCTCGATCCGCATCGAGGCAATCTGGCGGTCGGCGTCGGCCTTCATGTCGTCGGTCAGTTCATCGCGAGGCCGCCCGAGCAGGCGGCTCGGCCTGTTGTTCTCGCGCCGAAAGCCTTCATCAATCCAAACCGGGATTTCGACAGCCAATGCTTTCTTCTTGATGAGCGCATCGGCCACTTCGAATTCGATGGGGCTGCCGACGTAGAAGCGATTGGGATTCTGGTGATACGCGTTGACGTACTTGCGGGCAACGGCAAGCACTTCGTCCGGTTTGGACTCGTCGAGTGCTGCCGTTGCATTGAATAGCTGCCAGAGCCGGATTGGGTCGTGAAACTGTTCGTACCAGTCGTGTTCGGCCGATGCGCTGAGGCGATACCAGGCCTGTTGCGAGGCGTGATTGCCGTCGCGTGGAAACGGGTGCGCAATCTGCCAATTTTGGGTGACTATGCGTTCCGCTTCGGAGGAATCAGGAAATCTTTCGACAATGCGCGCTTCGAGGCGGTCGGTTGCGATGTTGTCGCCCAGAAGTTTATGGCCTTGTAACAAGAAGGTCAGCCAGGTCTCCTGGCCGGGATCGGGAAGGGTTTCGAAGCGTGCAAGGTCTTGACGGATGCGTTCGCGCACGGCCGGATGGCCGGCAGGTGAGGCGGCCTTGAATTCGAGATTCCACAATGCGGTCCACAGGCCCTGATTCGGTTTACCGGATGCGGCTTCGAGACGGCTCCGCAAGAGGCCCGCGTGGCGCACGATCTGCTCGTGAGTGCCGCGGGAGGTGATTATGCGATAGACGTACGGGCTGTCGGGAGCAGGGCACAATTTTAAGTAGGCGTCGATCTCTTCGGACAGACGCTGTGGGTTACGAGATTTGCCGTCTGCGTAAAAGGGGAGTAGTTTGTAGTGCGTCCACGAATCGCCCGGGTGGGCCTTTTCTGATACTTCGAGCAGTTTGATAGCTTGTGCGGAATCTTTCGTTCTCAAGACATCCGCGTATTCGGCCGTGACGGCCGGAAGATCGGGATATTTTTCGCGGAGCGCTGCGAAAAATGCGATGACGGCCTCACGACCGGCCGAGGTATTGTTGTCGAACCAGTCGCGTTTGCGATCAAGCAGGAAGGGATCTGTGGGATGGTCAGCGATCGCTTTGTCGAGCACCTTCTTCTGCGCGGCTTTGCGATCCACTTCCGGAGCGGGTCCGGCCGCGGCCGCGGCATAGGCGTCGATAGATGTTTGGATGTCCGGTGTAGCGATGCATTGCGAGTGGGCCGAGCGGCAGGAACACACCGCGAGCACGGCAACAATTGAAAAACAAGTGACCGCCCTTGACATCGTTCACTCCGAACGTAACAAGCTAATGCACCTCCACGAACACGTATTCGTGCTGGGCATCGCGAACAATGAGGTCGCGCTTTCCCTCTTTTTCACCTTTGACGAATTCAAAGCCGCTGAGCGGCGGATCCGCGTTGATGAACGAGATGGTTCCGTCGTCGTTCTTGCGGGTCGCCATTCGGCTCTCGCCACCGTCCCAGGCGAAGACCAGGTGTTCCCCCGATTTTTTCGGGTTTATATTGCCTAATTGGGCATTCATGTAATGGGGGGCTAGTTTGGATGCTTCGTCCGCAGTGGCGGGAAAGGTCAGGCGAGCCCGTTCTTTCGCTATGACGGTTCGGTAATTGGCGACCTCAGCATCGACCGAGGCCACTGCTTCCGGTTTACCGTCGTAGACAACCTCGAGCAAGCGGCGCATTAACGGGCCCAACAAGGACCCGCCCCTATCGGAGTTGGTCAGCAGCACGGCTCCAATGCCTGCGTCCGGCAATATCATCCAATCGCTCTTGTATCCGAAGAGACTGCCTCCGTGGTGAACGATAGGAACGCCCCAGTGATTATTCACTTCAAGGCCCATTCCATAGGTCTCGTCTTCGCTGATAGAAATTTGCGGTTTACGACGCATCAGCAGATTCTCTTCAGAAACAAATTGGCGGCCATCGGGGAGTTTGCCGCGCCGAAGCTCCAGCAGTGCATATTGGGCCAGATCATGCGCTGAAGTCCAAACGCCGCCCGCGGGCCGGAACGGGACAACTGAATAGTTCTGATCCATTTTTATAAGCTTCGTGCGGCCATCGATGTCATCGGAGTGCGGGCTGCCGAAATCCGAGTGCTGAGCCTTCTCCATATCGAAAGTGGTGTCTTTCATCCCCAGCGGCTTGAAGATCTGGTTATCCATGGCACGATCGTAGGCTGCACCTGGTTCTCCCTGAGGCTCGAACACATGCGCGCCAATGTAGCCTGCTGCCGACGCCATTAAGTTGCTGTACTGAAACACCTCGCCGAATTTACTTGTGGGGCGCATGCCGCTGAGCAGCGTGAAGGTTGAAGCGGGTTTGAACTTTTTGTACTCAAAAAGCCATTCGAGGTCTTGGCGGGGCATACCTGTGCAGGCGCAGATCAAGTGCATGATCTCCATCTGTTGGGTGATGGTCGCATCGGCAAGCTTGAAATCGGGATAGACCTTGGTCACCTGCTCATTCCACTGCAGCTTTTTCTCGTCGACCAATTTGGCCAAGAGCAGGGTGGTCATACCTTTGGTGTTGGATGCGGCCATGAACAGCGTGTTGGCGTCGACGCGATCCGGTTTGCCCAGTTCCTTCAATCCGATACCACCTTCGTACACAACCCTGCCCTGATCGATCAGTGCGAAGCCGGCGCCAGGCACGTCGAGCTTTCTCATCGAGGTCTCGACGAATGTGCGCAACGTCTCGATCCGTTCGCTGGTAAGTGGCAGGGCTTTGCGTCCTGCAAACGATTCACGCTGGTAGCTTTTGGGACGAAGGCTACCCACTATTAACCCGACCTGAGCTCCCCGTTTCCCCAACGTTGCTTCGGAAGCATCGAGGAGGACCACCGTCCAGTTGTCTCCCGCGCGGAGTGCAATCGCTGCTACCACCGCCTTCTCATTCGGCGACGTTTCGTATAAGAACTGCTTTCCCGCGGTCCATCCGTCACGATCTGGTATGTCAGTCGAAATCCGCACGGGCCTTGTAAAGCCCGCTTTGTAAGTAGCCCAAGCCTGCGTGATGGCGGCAGCGGCGGCGGGCGCTTTCTCGTCCAAGACCACGACGTGAGTATCACCTTCCGGAGTGACTACAGAAATAGCGGATGAGTTAGAAGAGACGGACCATCCGGCAGGTGTTGCGAAGGTAACGCCCGCAGCTGTTACCTGGGGCGTGTTCTTCGGGCTGAAATCCTGCGGTAAAAGTTGGTGGCTGAGCGCAAGAAAGCCGACCAGGACGGATAACCACAAAGCACGGACTCGGCTAATCATATGACGCGATTGTAGAGCCAGTGCCATGGTCTGGTCAATTGATTGCAGGCGGGTGCAACGGGCGACCGTAGCGGTGACAAGAGTGTTTTATCAGCACCGATCGAGTGGCGATGAACTCGGTATCATAGATGGCCATGGCAGTCGCCGGTCCAGTCCTGATCGATGTTCCAATGCCGATCCGCACGCCGCGTTTGACGATCCGGCCGAAAAAAGTTGGTGACGGCGCAATCACATCTGTGGCGGTCGCAGAAACCTGGGAAGAACTGAACCAATGGATGCGATGGGCAGAAAATCGAGATGCGTTCACAGCCGAGCTGATGGAGATGCGCAACCGCCATGTAATGGCCAGCTTCCTGTTGCGTGAGGTCATCGAGCTCATTGGAATTGAGACGCAAACCGGTGAAGCAGTTGTCTGGTGTGGATTCCACGATATCGACTGGCAAGCTCGCCAGTGCGACACCGGGTATTGGGTCCGCAAAAGCGCTCAACGTCGAGGCGTCGCAACGGAGACAGCGAATGCGATGCTTCGTTATGCGTTTGAGGCGCTTGGAATGCGGCGAGTCGGTCTTACGCACTCGAGGGGAAACGAACCAAGCCGGCGCATTGCTGAGAGACTTGGTTTTTCGTTTGAAGGGATACAGCGGATGGCAAATCTGCTTCCAGGTGGGAAAACCGCAGACAGGTACTGCTATGCCCGTTTCGACGTTTTTGGGCTGCCCGACTTAGAAGTGAGTTGGGAAGGGCTTGAAGATGAGTAGGCTTGCTGTGGGATTGCCTCCCGGCTCCTCTCCCGTCTGCCGACGCTATTAGGAAAAGCTATGCAAAGTCATGCACGCTTGCCGAAAGGACACGACGCATCGGCTCCACTCCGGGCATTCCCGTAAACTGAAGGTTGTCCCCCGTCACATCGTTGCGCAAAGAAGCCGCACATTTGGGCCTGCGCCGGCCCTGGCCGCAGATCTATTTCGGAATTGCCGCCACTTCGCTCGCCACGCTCCTTTTGGAGCTGGCCCTGACGCGCGTATTCTCGGTGGTTTACTTTTATCACTTTGCTTTCCTGGCTATCTCGATCGCGCTGTTCGGCCTCGGCGCAGGCGGAGTTTTCTCGTACGTAGTGGCGGGCTGGCCGGGGACGCTGTATCAGAAAATCGGGTCGCTGGCGATCACCAATGCGGTGGCGATCGTGTTGAGCTTGTCGTTTTTGCTGAGTCGCGGGGCCGACATGAACTCAGCGGCATTGATCGCAGCATATTTTGTGGCGGCTGTTCCGTTCCTGCTCTCCGGAACGGTGGTGTCGCTGGTCGTCGCGGATACCATCGGGCGGGTGAACCGGGTGTATTTTTTCGATCTAATCGGGGCGGCCGGTGGATGCGCGGTGCTGGTGCTGCTGCTCGACTGGTTAGGGGGACCCAACACCATTCTGATTGCCGCAGTGCTGTTTGCCGTGTCGGCGGCTATCTGGTTTCATCTGGCGGGTTCGTCGGGTGGGCGCGTACTAGCCGTGCTGCTGGGCCTGTTGCTGGTCGGTCTGATAACGCTGAACTCAAAGTATCCGGTGATCGACGTCAAATACGCCAAAGGGCAGCAGCTTAAGAACGAAGAGTTCGTGAAGTGGAATAGTTTTTCGCGTATTGCCCTGAAGCGAGAGCCTGACGGCGCGCAGTTGATTGTGATCGACGGGGACGCGAACACGTATGTGGCGCAACTGGACATCGATCACTTGACGCCTTCGCAGAAAGTGGATCTGGCGAGTCACGGCCCGAGCTTTCCGTACCATTTGCGGCCGGGCGCGAAGACCCTGATTATCGGCCCGGGCGGCGGGTATGATGTGGCGCGCGCGATTGCTTCGGGCAGCCATGATGTGACTGGAGTTGAAATCAATCCGATCATTGCGCGCGAAATCATGCAGAAACGCTATGGGTACTACAGCCATGGTCTTTACTCGCGCCTGGGTGTTCATATTTCGATTGAAGACGGCCGATCTTTTGTGCGGCGTTCCAACGAGCGATATCAAGTTCTGCAAGCGACGCTGGTGGATACGTGGGCTTCGACAGCCGCCGGCGCATTCGCGCTTTCGGAAAACAATCTTTATACGACCAATGCGTTTTCTGACTACTTGTCGCACCTGACGCCGGATGGTGTGATGGCGTTCACGCGCTGGGGCTTCGATCCACCGCGCGAATCGCTGCGCGTGGTGGCGCTGGCTTATACGGCGCTCAAGCAAATGGGGCAGATGGACCCGGCGCGAAATATCGCGGTCGTGCGGGAGGATCTGAATAAGCTTCACAAGTGGGGGGCGCAGGATACGATTCTGATTTCGCGTAATCCGTTGACGCAGGCCGATATCGAGCAGGTGCAAGCGACCGCGGCGAAAAGCGCAATGCAGGTGGTTTACACTCCGGGAACAGCATTCGATACGCCGTTCCGGACGCTGCTCACCACGACGGATCCGGCGGCCTTCTTCGCAAGTTACACGTTCGACGTGCGGCCGATCAGCGATAATCGCCCGTTCTTTTTTTATACGGTGCAGCCGCGGGATCTGCTGGACTTCGTGCGGCATGGTTCGCAGGAGACGGAGGACTACAAGATCAATTCCGCGCTGCCGGTGTTATTTGCGCTAGTCGGGATTAGCATTCTGGCCACGCTGGTGATCCTGGCGCTGCCGCCGCTGGTGCTGGGTCACCGTCTACCGCGCGACGCGGGGGCGATTCGCGCACTGTTGTTTTTCTTGAGTATTGGCGCGGGTTACATCGTGATTCAGGTGGCTTTGATTCAGAAGTTTGTGCTGTTTCTGGGCCATCCGACGTACGCGCTCACCGTGATCATTTTTTCGATGCTGCTCTCGAGCGGCTGCGGGAGTTTTGCCAGCCGCTACTTTATCGGGGAGGATTTGCGGAAACTGCTGTTCGCACTGCTGTTTATTATTGGGGCGAATATCGTGCTGGCGCTGGTGGTGTCGCCGATCGCGGAAAGCGGCGTGTCGCTTCCTTTGCCGCTCAAGATGCTGATTACGGTAGCGCTGATCAGCCCGCTCGGGTTCGCCATGGGCATGCCGTTTCCTACGGGGCTCACGCTGCTCGAGAAAATTATGCCGGCGTCGGTGCGGTGGGCGTGGGCTATCAATGCGGCTTCGAGTGTGATGGGGTCGGCGGCGGCTATGTTTCTGGCGATTTATCTGGGGTTGCAACTGACGCTGATCGTGGGGAGCGTTTTCTATTTGGGTGCGCTGGTGAGTGCGGTTCGATCGCCTTTGGCGTTGGCGGGCGTCGAAGAAGTAATGGGCCGCTGATGAACCTCTGATGGCCTTCGGCCACCCTGGGGGATGAAAACGGGTGTTGCGCAGGATGGGGAACGGGGCGCTCACGCTTCCCGCTCAGATTCGGTGTTTCGTCGACAGATTTTCCGTCAGGCATGGTGTTTTCAGAACAACGCGGATGAAAACGGATAAGACATTTTGTTTGGAGACGGTGAAGCTGGCTAGGGCCTGCGTTCGCTAACGGTGCGCGAATGGACGCGTATTATGACACCTGGAGTCTGATGTTTGCGCGCCGTGAGCGCTAAGCCGTTAGGAACTCCGTGAATCCAGCAGTGACGTTGATCACAGACGTTGCCAGCCCCTCGAACAAACTCTTGAATTGATCACGCGATTTCTTCATGTTCTTCAGGACTGTTCCAACAGTTTCAAGTTGATCATCAGTGAGCTCGAAAACTGGGACGTTGTAATCCTGCGATCGAGCAATGAGGCTGTTGAAGTCCGCGATGTTCGCGAGTCTGTCACGTTTGCAAACGCGTCCCGAACACTTAGGGATCACCAAATTTCAGACAGTTCGATAACAAAGGGGGATGTGATTCGATCTCTAATCTCCTCGGGGGCCTGCTTCTCCGGCCGGTAGATCAAAGCGCATTGTTTGCCGTAGTCAATCTCGATTACGGCTTTCGCACCCGCTTCGAGGTACAGACCAACCTTTTGCATTCGTCGAGGTCGTCGTTCGGTCGGGGAAATAACTTCAAGGACAAAGAGGGGTTGACCGTCGAAGTAGCCGCCCGATTGAGCCGTTCGCTCGTAATCCTTCACAGACATGACCATGAGATCTGGACCCGGAACGCTTTCCGTTCCGTCGACGGACATGCGCCAGCCCGCTTCCCTAACAATTCGAACTTCATCGGATGAGAACTGCTTCTTCAATGCCTCTTCGAGTTTGTCAAGGACAACGGTGTGGGGGAACTTAGGCATTGGGGCCAAAACGCGCACTCCTTCAATCAGTTCGTCCTTGAACCCGAGCACGTCAGGCAGTTGTGCATACTCATCGACAGACAGGTAGGAAGTTTGAGGGACCGCGGTATTCATGGAGGCCTCGCTTTATTCTATGCTCCGGCGCGAGTGTCCGCGGCGCCACGGATCGCCTTCTGGCATATACTAAAGGTTTGCAGTTTGTGGTTTCGCCGTAGTGCGTCCGCACACAGTCCAGCAAAGTAAGAAGAGAGATCAGTATGCCAAAACGTACGTTTCAGCCGAACAATCGCAAACGGGCCAAGACTCACGGGTTTCGCGTCCGCATGAAGACTGCGGACGGGCGGGCGGTGCTTGCGAGACGCCGCGCTAAGGGCCGCCACAAGCTCACGGTGAGTGACGAGCCGGCCGTGCGCGCAGCGAATAAGTAGAGTTGTTTTTGCTTGAACCTTTTGGGTTCTGCTGCGTAGGAATTGGTGTCGCTTCCTAAAGCCAGGCGGGTCCTCCGGTCGGCTGAGTTTCGAGAGATCTATTCCACCGGTGTCCGTATGACGAGCCGATATTTTGCTGCTTTTTGTCTCCCGGTTGCGGGAGATCCGACGCCATCCCGGTTTGGGTTCACCGTGCCGCGGGCATTAGGCAAAGCGGTGAAACGGAACCGGATCAAGCGACGGATGCGCGAAGCGGTGCGTGCGAAAGTTATTCATCTGCCCCGTAGTTGGACCATCGTATTCAATCCCAGGCGCAGTGTTCTGGACGCGCCCTTTGAAGATCTCTGCCGTGAAGTGGGCCAGCTATTTACCCGATGCAACGATCAATAGTGATTGTGTTGCGGGGCTACAAGCTGGTGATTTCGCCGCTTCTGCCTTCGGCGTGCAGGTACTATCCAACTTGCTCAGAATACATGCTCGAAGCCGTGGCGAAGCATGGCGCGATGAAGGGGATTTGGCTCGGCGTGAAGAGGTTGGGGCGTTGTCATCCGTTTCATGAGGGCGGGTACGATCCTGTTCGTTGAAGAACAAAATCTAGCCGCGGATGAACACGGATGAACGCAGATAAAAAGATTGAAGATGAAGTGAGATCCATTTATGTCGAATAGTCCGGGCGGGTTATCGCCCAAGCCGCCTTCGTTAGAAAAGCGGTTGCCGATTGCACTCGGCCTGATGATGCTGGTGCTGCTGGTTTCGCAGTATTTGTTCAAGCCAGCACCGGGTCCCAAGCCGGTGAAGCCGGCTACGGATAATCAGTCCGCGCAGGTGATTCAAAAGCCGCAGGTTGCACAAGCGACTCCGGCGGCGGTCAGTTCCGAGACACCGTTGGTCGCGGGCCAAGTCGAGGGGGCGGCCGAAGTGCTCACCGACGTCGATACGGATTTTTATCACATCGTATTCAGTAATCGGGGCGCGGTGGTGAAGAGCTGGGTTTTGAAGCGGTATCAGGATGACGCGGGCAAGCCGTTGCAGGTGATTGCGAATGAGTCGAACGATGTGCCGCTTCCGTTCTCGCTCGACCTGACCGGGCAGAAGCCGGCGTTCGATCCGAATGCGGTTTTATATAAGCCGGAAATTTCGAACGGTGGTTTGACGCTCGATTATGTGTATTCAGACGGCAAGGCTTCCATTCATAAATCGTTTTCGTTTTTGCGAGACAGCTATCTTTCGCAGATTAAATCGAGTGTGTTGGTGAACGGGGTTCCAGTGCCGGCTTTGTTGACGTGGCGCGGGGGATTCGGCGACAACAAGGTGCGAAACGCATCGGCCACGGAGCATACCATCCGGTACGATGCCACGACCAACAAGCTGGTCACGAAGACGATGAAGGACGCGAAGAACGGTCCGATTACCGATTCGGGCAATTACACGTTTGCCGGTCTGGAGGACAACTTTTTTGCGGCGGTCGCGCTGCCGGTAGACGCTGCTTCGTTAGAGGTGCGGACGTATTCGGATCAGTTCACGCTGAAGGGCGAAGACAAGCCGGTCCCATTTGTGGGCGCGGGTTTGTCGAGCGGCGTGCAGAACGATCTCTCGTTATTCGTCGGTCCGAAGGATCTCGATATTCTGCGCAAGGTGAATCCGAAGCTGTCGCAAATCATTGACTGGGGCTTTTTTGGAATCATCGCGAAGCCGCTCTTCATCTGGCTGAACTATGTGAAGGACCATTGGACCGGCAATTATGGCTGGGCGATTATTCTGGTGACGCTGATTATTAACCTGGCGCTTTTTCCATTCCGTTTGCAGAGCCTGAAATCGGCGCGCAAGATGCAGAAGCTGCAGCCGCAGATCCAGGCGATCAATGCGAAGTATAAAAACATCGGTATGCGCGATCCGAAGAAGGCCGAGCAGAACCAGGAAGTAATGGCGTTGTATAAAACCGAGGGCGTAAATCCGGTAGGCGGATGTCTTCCCATGCTGGTGCAGCTGCCGTTTTTCTATGCGTTCTATCGGGTGCTGAGTATCGCGATTGCGCTGCGTCATGCGCCGTGGCTGTGGGTGCCCGATCTTTCTTCGGCGGAGACGCTGCCGATTCATCTGTTGCCCCTGATTCTGATCGCGACGCAGTTCGGGTCGCAGAAGCTGACGCCAGCGGCGGGCGTGGATCCGAACCAGCAGAAGATGATGATGTTCATGCCGCTGATGTTCGGGTTCATGTTCTATTCCGCTTCGGCTGGACTTGTACTATATTGGTTAACCGGCAATGTGGTCGGAATCTTGCAGCAATTGATTATCAATAGATTTATGCCCACGGCTACGCCCGCGGCCGCTGCCGGACCGGCGGTGACGAGGTCTCCGGCTACGAAGCCTCCGGTTGGCAAAGCGCCTGTTAAGAGGACAGTTAAGAAATAGACTGCATGAAATATACTGTCGAGTCCCTGCGGCCGATTCTGGAAAAATTCTTAACGCCCGTTCTTAGCCACGCCGGGTTTGATGTTTCGTATGATTTGCGTTCGATCGAGAACCCGCATCCGGAGGTAGAAAATCCGGAAGTGATGGTGGTGTTCGGTGGGACGGATGTGGATCTGCTGCTGGCCAATCGCGCGGAGCTTTTGCTGGCGCTCGAGCATCTTTCGATGGAAGCGATCCGGCTGCCGGTGGAAGATCATTCGCTGATTTCGTTTGACGCGAACGACTACCGGCTGTTGCGGTTGGAAGAGTTGCGAATGAGCGCGCTGGCGGCGGCCGAGAAGGTGAAGCGAACGCATACGCCATTTCACTTCAACCCGATGACTAGCCGGGAACGACGGGTGATTCATCTGGCGCTGCGGGAAGAGAAAGAGCTGCGCAGCGAGAGCCTGGGCGTGGGGCCATCGCGGGCGGTGGTGATTGTTCCGGCGGATATGCCGACGCCTCCGGCTCCGCCGCAAGCTCCGCGCGGACCGTTTCGCGGCGGGAACAGCGCCGGTGATCGATTTGAGGGGCGGCGTGGTGATGCGAGGGGAAATAGTCGTCCGCCGCGTGGTCCTGCACGGCCTTATAGTGGTGGGGATCGCGGTTCGCGTTAGTGGCTTGTATCGATGAGTTCCTTGGCATAGGTAAGCGCTCCCTTAAAGACGCGGTCCGGGAGAGGTTCCATAGAACTCCAATCGCTTCGCTCATGGTTTCCGTGCTTCCGGTTGGAGAGCCACTGACGTGGCTCATGGCTCCGAATGCTGCGTCTTCATTCGATTCCGCGGCTAAAAGGGCCGTGGTTACTCCGTTGCGGTCGCGGCTCGGTAGTCGCACGCGCTAGAGCGGGACTGCGGTGAAGACGCTCGACACCATCGTTGCGCTATCGACTCCTCTGGGCCGTGGCGGATTGGGAGTGGTCCGGCTTTCCGGTATCCGGGCGCGGCTGATCGCGGAGCAAATTGTGCGTTTCCCGAGCGAAGCGCGTTGGATCAGCTGGTCGAGCGCACTGGCCGAACTGGTGGATGAGCAGGGCGCGGTGATCGATCAGGTCGTTGTCAGTTTTTTCGAGACTCCTCGCTCGTACACGGCGGAAGATGTGGTCGAGATTTCCTGTCATGGCTCGCCGGTGGTGCTGCGATTCTGCGTCGAGCGGGCGGTGGCGGCTGGGGCACGACTGGCGGAACCGGGTGAGTTTACATTACGTGCTTATCTGAATGGCCGGATCGATCTGCCGCAGGCGGAAGCGGTGCGGGAATTGATCGATGCGACCACGCTGTATCAGGCGCGCGTGGCGGCGCAGCAGGCGGAAGGGTCCGTTTCGCGGCGCATCCGACCAGTGAAAGAACAGTTGCTGGAATTAATCGCGCTGCTCGAAGCGGGGATCGATTTCGCGGAAGACGATATCAGTGTTGCGCCGCCGGAAGAGATTCTGCGGCGTCTGGACATTGTGGCGGACGGACTGCGTTCGCTGATAAGCAGCTTTGTGGCGGGCAAGCTGGTGTTTCAAGGATTCACGCTGGCGATCGCCGGCCGGCCGAATGTAGGAAAGAGCAGTCTGTTCAACCGGCTGCTGAAACAGGACAGGGCGATTGTCACGGCGGTGGCGGGTACGACGCGGGATCTGGTTTCGGAGAATACGACACTTGGTGGCATTCCGCTGCGGCTGGTGGATACGGCGGGCATTCGCGAATCCGATGACCTGGTGGAATCGCTGGGAGTGGAGCGCAGTTACGGGGCGATGGCGGATGCCGATTTAACGCTGCTGGTTTTCGATATTTCTAGCGAGCCGGGACTCGAAGATCGCGAGTTACTCGCGAGGTTGAGTGAGCGGCGTCCGTTGCTGGTGGGCAACAAGGCGGACCTGGGGCGGCATGACGGGCAACCGGCTGATTTGTTGGCGGTATCGGCAGTGACGGGCGAGGGGGTAGAGAATCTACGGGCAGCGATTCTGGAACGGCTTGCGCCGGGCGGGCTGGCGAGTCCGGAAAGCGGCAGTTTGACCAGCTTGCGGCACGAAGCGTTATTGCGGGAAAGCATGGAAGCGATCGAGAATGCGCGGCGAGCGGTTGGTTTCGGGATGCCGCATGAGATGTTGCTGCTGGATCTGTATGCGGCGCTGCGGCCGATCGACGGGGTGACGGGAGCTACTACGGCCGAGGATATTCTGAACCGGATTTTTTCTACGTTTTGTATTGGGAAGTGAGGAGCAGGACTGATAAACTTCTCGTTCATCGGCAATTATCCAATGTTGCGCATCGGGAGTCCGCATTCTGTCGGGAAGTCAGTCAGCCTCAGTTGCTTCCGAGCTGCCGCTTACGGGCATGCTCGCCAGCGTTCGTAACCGCCTTGCCGTTGTTGCAGCGGTTGATTCTTTTAGTGATCCGGAACAGCAGGCAGCAGGCCGATTCGCGGTTGAAGTTCTCAACAAGCGATTGCTCTCCTGCCCTTACACGTTCGCGAATTCGTGGCTGCGGTTTAAAGACGGTCTCGAGGAAGCGGAAAGCGCGGCGGCATCGGAGGTAGATGCTGCCGAGAAATCCGCCGAAGAGGACACCGCCGACGAGATCGAGAACGGGAAGAACGAACTGGCCACGCGGGGCAAACGGTCGGCTCCAGGCTGAAGACCTGGGTCGACATTTTGCGTCCCGAAATCGAAGCGATTGATGCAGCTCTCAACGATCTGGGATTAAATCGACTTGATCCTCTGCCGCTCGAGGACGAACCGGTTTGTTTGGCTGACAAAGCTCATTCGTAGCCGCCTGCGCGAAGGAGAGTCTGGCGCTCCGATGAGCGCCTGATCATTTTTGCCGAGTACAAAACGACTCTGGATTACTTGAAAACGCGGCTGGAGCCATAAGCCGGCTGATACCAGGAGGTTCCTTCGAGTAGAGTGCGCCCGTGCAACAGCGGAGATAGAGTGAATTGTCCTTGTCGGTTCAATTCAGAGGAGTCGGCCAAGAACGGCCGGCGGGATGTTGCTCTCGGCCGTTCTTTTATTTAGAGGCGGTTACGCCCGGCGCGCTGGTGGAGTTTTGAAAGAGCAGCGGCGCAAAAGCGATGAGGTTACGACGCCAGACCATCCAGGTGTGCATGCCAGGCGTTTCAATAGGCGTGACATGTATGTCCTTCGATTTCAACCAGGTGATCAAAGCGCGATTGGGAGTGATCAGACGATCTTCGGTGCCGCAGGCGATCCACAAGAGCTGAAGCTGGCCGTTAGCGGAAGAGTCGAGTTGGGGGAAGGCTTTCGGGTAATCGGCATTGAGACCACCAGCGCTGAATGCGCCGACGTAAGAAAACAAAGCAAGGTGGTTCAAGCCGGTAAGCAGAGACTCGGCGCCACCCATGGAGAGTCCGGCGATGGCGCGGGATTCGCGGCGCGTGTCGGTTCTGTAGTTACGTTCGACGAAGGGGAAAACTTCGTTGATGAGAGCGGCCTGAAATTTCGTGTAATTCCTCTCACGTAGAGCAGGGTCCTGAAAACGACTGCCGGATGGACCGGCAGGCTGCACGATTTCAGGAGCGCCATAGCCGAGGGGCATAACGACTATCATGGGTCGGGCTTTGCCTGCGGCGATCAAAGAATCGAGAATCAGATTCGCTTTACCGACCGCTGTCCAGCCGCTGGCGTCGTCGCTGAAACCATGCAGCAGGTAGAGGACCGGGTAAAGAGTGGCGGCTTTCGGATCGTAAGCGGGCGGCGTGTAGACATAGAAGTCACGGTTATCGCCGACCACTGCAGAGCGATAGAAGTGGTGATGGATCGCGCCGTGCGGAATGTCTGTGTCGTCCCATGCGAGAGGCGTGGGGCCGGGTACGTGAACGACGTTGCTCAAGTTGAGCAGGTTGGGTTTGATTTGAGTATTGAGCGGATCGAGGCGATGAGCGCCGTCGCTGTCGAAGGTATAGCCATAGAGATCGGGCGGCATGGGTTCAGAGGTGAAGGTCCAGACTCCGGCGGCGTCTTTTTGCATGGGGAAGGGGCTCTTAGAACCCTCGATGTTGACGGACACTTTTTGGGCTGCCGGGTCGAGATAGCGGAAGGTGACGCGACCGCCGGGCTGCACTTCGGGCGACTGTATTTTCGGGGCGGGTGGCGTAGCCGGGGGCGGTTGTTGCGCCAGAGTTGCGCCGGTTACGAAAAGCGAGAGAAGCAGTTTGTTCATGATGGCTCCTGGCCGGATTTGTGATTCCATTCTATAGAGCATCGAAGGAGGCGAGGAGGTCGCTATTCTGAGAATGATGGCCACCAGGGGGCAGCTTGGCTTGATGGAGACGTTTGGGACAACGAGGCCGGCGAACGCGCTGTTCTGCCATCAGGATTTTCTAGAGAAGTTGTCCGATCACGGGCGCGACGCGATTGGAAAGCGGGCCACCTTCCTGCTGCAACGGCTGTGCGTGGATGCGCAGCGGCTGCATTACAAAGCGACGCAGGGAGTCAACCGGGGCTGGCGGAGATCGCGTTTGGGTGGCAATCATGGAAGCCACTTTTACGCGTGGTGGGCGCCGAAGAATGCGATTCCTTTAAAAGAATCTGAGGAGTTTGCGGATGTGCCGGACGGCTCGCTGTTTCTGCGGGATATACGGCACCACGACGATCATTCGCCTCTGACGGCGCAGTCTTTAGAGAATCATTACCTGCCGGTTTCGGTGCAGGATCTGAGGCGCGAGGAGTACGGGCCACTGCCGTGGACGCAACCACAGTTGAAGTTCGCTTCGTCGCGGCAAACGGTGCGGCTGTTGAAGGGTCATCCGGGATCCGGGAAGACAACGGCGCTTTTGAACGCAGCCGATGCAGCGGGTGCGGAACATGTTTTGTACGTCACGTATTCGCGGGAACTGGCCTTGCTGGCCCGGGAGTACTTCGACCGTTTTTGCTCGTCGCATAAACAATTTCATGTGGTGACGTTTCCGAATCTGGTGCGGCAGGTGCTGGGTCTCCAAGGGCCGGCAGACGCGACTGGGGAGCGCGAGGCTAAGCGACGATTTCTGCGGGATTTGACGCCATTGGCAAGAAGTCTTGGGCCATGGGCAGGTAGCCAGACGGCGCTCTATGACGAGCTGTACGCGCACTTGGCGGGGGATGCGCTGCCGCTGGATCTGGGGCGATTCACGGCAAGCAAAGGTCCGCTGGTTTCGGCGAAAGCGTACCGGAAGAGGCGCACGCGCTACCTGGGCGAAGCGGCGGTGGCAGCGGCACTGGATGCGGTGGCGCGCCTGGAAAAGCAAACCGGCAATCTGGCCGAAAATTATTTTCCAGAAGTTGCACTGGCGTGGCGGGCAATGGAGCGGCTGCGGAGTACCCAACCAGGAACGGACCAGGGCGACGTAGACCCGGCGTTGTTCGAGTTCGACTGCATCGCGGTAGACGAGTGCCAGGACTTGACGCCGCTCGAGGCATTTCTGCTGGTGGAACTGAATGGGCGAATCAACAGCCGGCGGCGCACGCCTGCGACTTTTCTGTTAGCGGGAGATGAGGCGCAGACGGTGCGCCCGACGGACTTTGAGTGGGGCTGGTTGAGCGACCTGCTGCATGCGCGTTTGAGCACGCCGTCGGAGTATCTGCTTTCGGCGAACCTGCGGAGCCCGCACCGTATCGCCACGCTCGTCAATCAAGTGTGGGGGCTCTACTCGCACCTGGAAAAGCATGAGCGCCCGAGCGGGACCGGGCTCGCCGAAATCGAAGATGATGCAGCCGACCAGGTTCTATACTGCAGCGCGGCGAGGGGAGCGGAACTGAACGAGCTTTTGGTTTCGCTATCGGCGCGCGAAGGTTTGGCGCTGATTACGCTCGAGGATGAAGTGCCGGCACAGATTCCGGAACAAGCGAGGCGCGCTGTATTGACGGTATCGGAAGCGAAGGGGCTCGACTTCCATTCGGTATGTGTACTGGATGCGGGGCGGCATCTGGAGCGAATTATCAAGAACGATGGCCGGCTGTATGCCTGGAACGATGTCGAGAGGCTGCGGCGGAGATTGGCGATTGACCAGTTGCGGGTGGCGTTAAGCCGTCCGACGGAGCGGCTGTTCTGGGTCGATATCGATCCGACAGAGGAGATTGTGCGCGAGAGCACGATGTTTCTGAATGGCGGAGAATTTGGAAACGGAGTGGCCTCCTGCATTCCATCCGCGCTGCTGAAAACGCTTGAGGAAGACGAGCTGGATCTCGAGGAACGGGTGCAGCGTTGCCAGCTGGATGCGCGGCAATATGTGGATGTGAGACCGGACGTGGCGTGGTCGCGGGCGCAACAGGCGATTACGCTGCTGGGCCGACCAGGGACGCTGGCGGCAGTGGTGGATGCGGCCGCGCGCAATGCCGCTTATTTGACGCTGGCGGAAGTTTGTTTTCTGCTGGGCTTGCGCAATGCACGGCTCGCGCCGGAGTTGGGGCGGGCGGATTTTTTTCTCGAGTCGGCTCGTGCGGCGGGATATGCGGGTCGGCCCGGATTGTCGACGGTGCTCACTGCGATCGGACGGGTGCAGCGAGCGACGGGCGAGGGACACCTGAACGCTTTGCTGGATCTGGCGCAGAGCCTTCCGAAATGGGTTGGCGAGATGGAGGCGTGGATCAGGGTCGAAATTGACGCGCGGTCGAAGGGCTGGGTCGAGGAGCTCGAAGCGGCCGTGGTGAACAGCCACAACGCCGTGCTCCTTACGAGTGTGTTGCCGCCCTTCTATGAAGCGCTCGATCTGCCGGATCGAGTTGTTAGAACGCAGCGGTTGCAGCAGCGCGCGATCCAGTTGCTGATCAAGAATCACCATTTCGAAGCGGCGCTCGAGATTTTACGGAGTCTTCCGGAGCGCCAGGCGAAGCTTGAGGCGGTTTGCCACGAAGGGGTGGGCGATTTTCGAAAAGCGGCGGAGTGCCACCGCGAGCAGGGGAATTTGAAAGAAGCTCTGGCCAATTACCGTTCGATACCGGACTTCGAAGCAGCGCTGCAGCTGGTGGAGGAGATCGGCGATCATCCGGCGGCGGAATCGTTACGCTGGCTGGCAGAGATGCGGGCGCTCGCCGGCAAGAGGCCCGACAAGTTTGGAAAAGTAGTGTTACCGTCCGAGAAGAAACTGCTTGAGGATTTGCTGGAGCGCTCGTTGGGTGTGAACCGGAAAAAACCCGCCGCGAAGAAGACAGCGGTAAAGAAGGCAAGTGCTCCCGGCAAGCGGGCGGTAAAAGGCTTGGGGCGTGCTGCGAAGCCGCTGTTCTGATTGCTTACTCTGGTTGCTTACTCTGGGATAGCGGCTGGACTGCGGTGGCCGGCGGCATCGAGGGAACGGACGCCGAAGATTACGTTGTCTTTCGAGATGGGGAGGGTGGCGGTATTTTTGTCGCCGGCGTCGAATGCAGATTGCCAGTCGCCGGCGGATGTTTCGCGCCACACGATCTCATAGCGAGTACCGGGCGGGACGGCTTCGGGGCTGTCCCACTGTAAGGTCGTGCTGTTGTCGAGCCCGTTGGTAACAATGCGCACATGGCGCGGAGGGGCCGGGGCAGATGCTGCTACCGCGAGCACAGCGGCATTCAAGCGAGCCACTTTGGCAACATAGGCAAAGTCAACAAATTTCACCAGGTCGCCGTACTCGATGCCGTTCTCGGTGCGGAGGTTCTGGTGCTGATGATGAAAGTCCTCGCGCCATTCGGTGAAGCGCACGGCTGGGAAACCTTCGGCGTTAAAGGAGGTGTGATCGCCGCCACGCAGATAGCGATCGCGGCGGAATTCGAGAACGGCGTTGAGGCTGGATGAAGTGTAAGTGCGAGCTACATCGGCCACCGTGCGGGCGAGTTCACGAGAGGGCGAATCGCTTTCAGCGCCAAGCATGAGAATGCGCTTGAGCTGTTCCGGGGAGGTCTTGGCAGGGATGCTTTCGGAAAAGACGCGAACGGCGGTTTTGTCCTGGAGGCGGTCGCCGGGCGTGGTGTTGCCGCCGACGATGTCGTTGTTAAGCACGCTCTCGAGTTGCCAGCCTTCTTCTTTGGCAAGATGCGCCAGATGGCGGCTGCCATTGAGTCCTTGTTCTTCGCCGGCGACGGCTACAAAAACCAGAGTAGAAGGCCATTTTCGTTTGCTCAAGACACGGGCGCACTCCAGGCTTACGGCGACCCCGCTCGCGTCATCGTTGGCTCCGGGTGCGAGGCCTTGGGAGTCCAGAACATCGGTGTTGCGGGAGTCGTAGTGTCCGGTGACGAGGTTCATGCGTTTGGATTGTGCGTCGGAAGAACCGCGCAGGATGGCGTAGACATTCGTGATGATAGTGGGTTTGGGGATGCGCGAGGTGGGCTGTTCGGTCCAGGTATCCCGCTTTACTTCGAGACAGCCGCCGCACGCGGCAGAGTAACTTTTGAATTGCTGCTCGATCCAGCCTGCCGCCGAGGTGGTGCCGTTCTTGGCGGGATTCCCTTCCATGCCGCCCAGTGTGTTGCGGTTGCCGAAGCTGACCAGGGTTTCTACCGTTTTGCGAATTTGAACCGACGAGACCTCACGCAGCGCGCCGGCAATGGCGGGATCGGGCTTGGCTGCCCGGATCGGAGTGCCGAACGCTTTCCAATCTGGTTGCGGCTGGCTGGCGGCCGCAAGAAGGAGAGGGATGGCTAGCGGGAGTGCGGCCGAGATCGCTTTGCGATAGGAGGAAGACGCAGGCATGTGAGAGTGTTTTCATGGTCGCACTCTGGCTCGGCTTAGCTGAGTTAAGATCTGCCTATCTGGGCTAAGATCCGCCTATCTGAGCTAAGATCGAGCGAACGGCCCTGTCTGCTGTTTTCTGTTCAAGAGGGGTCTCATGTTTTCTCTTTCCTGCAAGTGGCTGACAGTTCTGCTGATCGTTCCCGGCATTATTTGGGCGCAATCGACCGGAACGATAGAAGGAACCGTGACAGATGCAACGGGCGCGGTGATTGCAAATGCCAGTATTGTAATCAGCAATCCTGCTACCGGCGAGAGCCACACGGTGGCCAGCAACAGTGCTGGTCTGTACTCGCTGGCTTCGCTACAGCCGGGCGGCTATCGAGTAGAGGTGAAGGCGCCCGGGCTGCAATCGCAAGTGGCTAACGCACTGACGCTGGCGGTGGGCAGCAGGGCGACGCAGAATTTCACATTAACTCCGGCGTCTTCGAACCAGGTAGTGGAAGTGAGTTCGCTTGCGCCGCTGGTAGAGGCCAGTTCGGTATCGGTTGGCACCGTAGTGAATCAGGCAACGGTACAGGAGATTCCGCTCAATGGGCGGCATTTTGTGGATCTGGCGCTACTAATTCCAGGTTCGGTTACGCCGCCGCAGAACGGTTTTCTAACGGCGCCATTGCGCGGGCAGGGCTCGTTTGCGTTTAACTCCGCGGGCGGTCGCGAGGACTCAATCAACTTCCAGATCAATGGCGTGAACATGAGCGACATGGCGCAGAACCAGATCACGTTTCAGCCTACGATCAACACGGTGGAATCGGCTCGGGTGGACAACTCGACGTATGGGGCGGAGTATGGGCGCAACTCGGGGTCGATCGTCAATATCGAGACGCGGAGCGGGACGAACGACTTGCATGGGGAGGTGTATGAATTCTTTCGCAACAATGCGATGGATGCGCGGAACTTCACCAACCCGTCGGGCGTGGCGCAATCGCCGTTCCGAAGAAATCAGTTTGGCGCCGATGGGGGAGGTCCGATCAGACGGAATCGGTCATTTTTATTTTTGAGCTATGAAGGGCTGGTACAGCGACAAAGCGTACCGCTGGCGACGCCGGTTTTGAGTGCGGCGCAGAGAGCGGGATCGTACAGCCCGGTGGTGGAGAAGCTAATTCCGCTGATACCGGTGGCAAACTCGGCTGGGAACGTGTTTACGGGGTCGGCGGTAGCGCCGGTGAACATTCACCAGGGCACGGCGAATTTTACCCAGATTTTCAGTGAGGCAAACCGCTTCAATGCGTACTACGCCATGCAGCACGATCAGCGGAACGAACCGCCGGTGACAGACGGGAACAATCTGCCTGGTTTCGGAGATACGCGGGAGGGCTGGCGTCAACTTCTGACCTTGACGGATTCGCACGTATTTTCGCCGACGCTGGTGAATGAAGCACGAGCCGGCTTCAACCGGATTCACATCGTGTTCGCGCCACAGAACGTCTTGAACGCGGCGGATTTCGGTATCGATAGCGGCGTGAATACGGCGATCGGGCTGCCGCAGATCAACATTGGCAACGGGACAACGGAGTTCGGCGGCATCAGCGGCTTTCCGCAAGGGCGCGGCGACGACACGATCACTTTATCGGACACCATGAGCTGGGTGCGGGGCAACCACAACCTGCGCTTTGGGCCGTCGTTCTATCACGTGATCAACGACAGTTTTTCGTTTACACCAGGAACATTCAGCTTTGCCAGCTTGACGTCGTTCCTAAACGATCAGGCAAATGCGTTTTCAGCGAACAACTCAAACCGCGCGGCGCGCATCAACGTGAACGCGGTGGGCGCTTTCGTGCAGGACCAGTGGAAGGTGAGCAGGACTTTGACGCTGAACCTGGGGCTGAGATACGACTGGAACGGCACGCCGACCGAAGCGGAAAACCGGTTCGTGGTGTTCGATCCGGCAAGTGCGTCGCTGCTGCATGTGGGCCAGAGTGGAGGGCCGGGCAGCGCGTACCAGCAAAGCGCGTTGAATTTTGAACCGCGCGTAGGCTTTGCGTGGGATCCGTTCGAGAGCGGCAAGACGGTGATCCGCAGCGCGTACGCGATCTTTGTGGACCAGCCGATTACGGGGCTCGTGTCGGGCCTGGCGGCCAATCCTCCCTATGCGTTTCCGGTAAACGTGACGACATCGGGCACGGGATTAAACTTTGAGAACGCGTTTGGGCAGGCGGGCGGCAGTGTGGCGCCCACTTCGGTGGCGCACAACTACAAAAATGCGCAGGTCCAATCGTGGAACTTCAATCTTCAGCAGGATCTCGGGGCGAATTATGGACTGATGGTGGGCTACTTCGCGAATAAGGGGACGGATCTCAACATCGCGCGCAATTACAACCAGCCGATTAACGGAGTGCGGCCGTATAGAGCGCTGTCAGCGGCAAGCCCGATTGATCCGGGTCTGCCGCTCGGCAATATTGTGGTCTATGAGAGTGTCGGGAATTCGTCGTATAACGCTTTGTGGCTGACGCTGCAGAAACGTTTTTCGAGCGGGCTGCAGTTCAACACTTCTTACACGTGGTCGAAGTCGATTGACGATAATTCGCGCAACGTGCAGGGGCTGGTGGTGCAGGACAGTTACAACCTGCGGGGCGACCGCGGGCTGTCGGATTTCGATGCGCGGCACCGCTGGGTACTGAGCGGGATTTACGATCTGCCGTTCAAGGGAAACCGACTGGTGGAAGGCTGGGAGATCTCACTGATCGAGCAGGTACAGAGCGGGAACCCGATCAATTTTCATACGACCAATACATCGTTCACAGGTGCGCAAACATTGCGGCCGAGCGTAAACGGACCGATTGAAACCGGCTTTGCACCGGCGCTAAACGGTAACCCGGCTTTCGTCAGTTACATTCGGAATCCGACGGCAGTGTTGGTGAATCAGGGAGCGGCGTTCGGCGACCTGGGCCGGAATTCTATTATCGGTCCCGGCTTCATTAACCTGGATGCGGCTCTGGTGAAGAACACGAAGTTGACCGAGAGGCTGAGCTGGCAAATTCGGGCAGACGCATTCGATCTATTAAACCAGTCGAACTTCGGACAGCCTGGATCGACACTGGGACAATCTACTTTGGGCGTGATTACGAGTACGCGTTTCCCGCCGGGCGATTCGGGATCGTCGCGGCAGTTGCAGCTGGCGATGAAGCTGATTTTTTAGGTCGTGTGGCAAATCCGCAGAGTGTTTAGAATGACAGGCGTAGCTGATCAGATGAAAATCACATCGCGATCAGAATAGATCTATTCCCTCTACGCTGCTGTTTGCCTTACACTCGCGTACGAGTGGCTCCTTTACTTACTTCGATCCTGCTGTCTTTCTCTCTTTTGGCCGAGTTCTATGCACCGCAAACAGCGGGCGATGGAATCCGTTATCCGCTGGTGCTGTCGCCGGCCATTTGGAGCGTTCTTGGACCGGTAAATCCGGTTCGGGGCACCGATGGTTTAGTTCACCTGGCGTACGTGGCTCAACTGACGAATCACTCGACCAGACCGATGACAATCGTGGCGTTTGAAGTGGTCGATCCCGATCATGGCAATGCCCGGACCGGCCGCAATCAAGTTGTGACGATCCTGAATGAGGATGTCACGGCGCAGGCGCAGCCGTTTAATTTTCCGAGTACTTTAGATAAGCGCAACTATGTGCGTGTGCTCGCGGGTGGCGAGGCGGGTGCGGTTTATTTTGACGTGACGTATCCGGACCGACAAAGCGTACCTTCGCACATCTCGCACCGGGTCACGGTGACGGAAACGGCGGAGAAAGGCGCAACGCAAAGCTACACGGCCATCGACGAGCCTGTGACGGTGAACGCGGCAGAGCCGGTTCGTCTGAGTCCGCCGCTAAAAGGCGTGCGCTGGCTTGACGGAAATGGCTGTTGCAAGCAGATCACGCCGCATCGCGGGGTGCTGAGCCCGATCAACGGGCGAGTGGAACCGGCTGAAATGTTCGCGATTGATTTCGTGCAACTGGACGCGCAAGGGCGTGGTTATACGGGCAACGTGAAAGACCTGAAGAGCTATCCGTTTTACGGATGCAGCGTGTATGCGGCGGCAGCGGGAAAAGTGGTGGAAGTCGTTCGCGCCCTGCCGAACGAGGCGCCAGGCGCCAACCCGCCGGGAGCGACGGCGGCTACAGCCGCGGGCAACCACGTGATTGTGGACATTGGCGGAGGGCGGTACATCATGTATGCGCATCTGGTGCCGGGTTCGGTCACGGTGCATTTAGGCCAGATTATTCAGAGGGGATTTGTGCTCGGCAAACTGGGCAATTCGGGGAACACGGATGCGCCGCATCTCCATTTCCAAGTGATGGATAAACCTTCGAGCCTGGGGGCGCACGGGCTGCCGTTTGTGTTCGATCACATGATACGCCAAGCGACGTACTCGGGCAGCGTGGAGAGTGAACAGGACGATTTCATCGCCGGCAAACCGCTGCAGCTGAAATCTGCTAGTCGCGCGTTCGACAACACGATGCCGCTGACGTTTGATTTGCTGGATTTCGATTTTTAGAAGAGGTAACCGGTGATGTTGATGCGCATCGTCCGCGGCATATTGAGCGTGTGCCTAGTAACTGCTGTCGCTGAAGCGGCAGATCTTCACTCACATGCTTTCGCGGATGATCCGGAGTTGACGGCGCAGAGTGGCCAAGCAATTTTGCTCGACTGGGACACGTCGACAAAGCAGACGGCACGGTATCGACTCGCGGAAGGCGTGAATCGAGTTTGCGTCGAAGGCACTGCTTCCCATTTCCTGGTGACGCTGTCGGAGTCGTCGACCAATCACGTGGTGATGAGAATAAACGGGCGGCGAGGTCAGCGGTGCGCGCGGGGTCTGTTGGAAGCCGGGCTCTATAAGGTAACGGTTTCGGTTGCCGATGCTTTCGTCGAGAAGCCAGAGCGTGTAGTGGTTGGTGCCGCGGGTGCACAAGGCGCGGCGCTGGTGAATGCAGACGGAACGGTGCGGCCGGGATTCTGGGCGCTTGTTCCCAATCCGCTATATGATCCAGGGCAGCAGAACCGGCAGGGCGCGGTGCGCGTGAGGTATGATCTTCCGAGCATTCCGGTAGGCGAACTGTATGCGGACTATGCCAGTTCACATTTCGACTTCAACTCGCTGTTTCAATTGCCAGTGCCGAACACGAAAGCTCCCGGTTCTGCGCAACCGATGGTGCAGTCGTTGGGATCTCACACGGGCTGCTGGTATTCGTCGCAGCTAAATCCTTCACAGACGCCGCCCAAGTACTGGCTGGTGGTCTCGCGAAACTGCGCGGGGAATCCGCAGGCGACGATGCTGAGAGATCTAGGGAATTACATGTTCATCGACACGCAAGGGCAGGGCGCGAATGGAACGTTTCCGTTAACGGTGGACAGCACGGTCCCGTATGGCAGCGCTTCGGATTATCTGACGCTTGGGACTTCAGTGCCGGGGAACGAGTTCACCGGAAGGTCGACGTATACGGTGGCGTTCCGGTGGGTAGTGGGGCCGCAGACCGATCCTCTGCAAGACGGAGAAGCGGAACTGACACAGGGCAGCGGTGAGACGCAGGCGAGCGCGATTTTTTCGTCTGACGATGACGCCTCGGGTACTGAAGAAAAACGGCTGGCGAATTTGGACAGCCCCTCGTTGAATCTGATCAAGAATACGCGATTCCTTCACGCGGGCAACAACGTATTCGCGACCTGGTACGAAAACGGCGGCCTGAATGGAACCACTTCGGATTACGCGTTTCCGAACGGGTTTCCGGGGGAGAGGCTATTTCTGACGCCTTTGGATTCGATTCTCGGACGGGAATACGACAGCATTCTGAATAACAACTGCAGCGGTTGCAGACTGCGCAATACAGCGATCTCGAACGTGCAGCTGACGCAATGGAATTTGCAGAAGGCCGACTTTTCGGGGGCGCGACTTAGTCACGTTTCTTTTCAGGGGAGCGAATTGGGGGGCGCGAAATTCGATTCGGCGATTTTGAACTGTGTCAATTTTTCGGGGGACGTGAACCAGTTGATGGACCTGACGACGGTTGATTTCACGAACGTGACGGTGGTCGACGACGGAAGCTGCTCAAGCAATTTCTCGTACACGAATCTGTCAGGGGCGCAGATGCCTGGATCCACGCTGCAGGGTGCGTCTTTCGATCATGCCAATTTGAGTGGAGCCAATCTGGCGGGGGCTGGATTGAATGCATCGAGCTTACGATTTGCCAATCTGACGAACGCCGTGCTTTATGGCAGCGATTTAAGTAACGCGAACCTGGATCAGGCGAACTTGAGCGGGGCGTTCCTGCAGGAGAAAGCGGGCGCTCCAGCAGCGCGCCTGAACGGAGCATTCCTGCGCAATGTAAATCTGTCACAGGCACAGATCGGGGCGGCCGATTTCGCGAACGCGAACTTCTTCAGTTCGGCGCCACTAAACGCTGCAGCGCCCTGCGCTACCTGGTCTCCCGGCAATTGTGCCTCGGCAACCGGCGCGGCGCTGAACAACGCTAACTTCGCGGGGGCTTATCTGGCAGGAGTCGATTTCGCAAGTGCGACGATTTCCGGCGCAAACTTCAGCAACGCCTATTTGGTTGGCGCGAATTTCGCGAAGGCACAGATAGCTGGAATCAATTTTGCCAGTGCCTTCCTGCAAGGGGCGAATTTATCGGCGGCCAACATCACCGGCAATGTTTCGTTTGGAAATGCGTTCGTCGACTTTGCGGGATTGCAGGGGATTTACTTTGTGCTGGACGGACGACATACCGTGTTCCCGGGTTATTGGAACACGTCCGGCGCGCCCGACTGTATATTTACGGCATACAAGGAACCGACTGCAGCGCCGCCTTCGAATGGCTTAACCATCTGTCCGGATGGCAGGCGGTATCCGGGGGTTAACGGCAATTCTCCGGCTGGATGCGGACCCGCTATGAACAACGGGAGCAGGTGGATCAGCCCGGTTGCTTTGGGGCAGTTCGGCACATACGCAGCCGCGACGCCTCCCACAGCAGCGTGTTCAGCCAGTACTTTCGATACGAATTGGAATGACACCAGGCCCGCTGCTCGGCGGCCCAGACCACGTTAAGGAGTTGAGGTATGCGAAAAGGTGCGAAGATTCGATCCCAGCGAAAGATCGAGCGACTGACACTGTGGGCGAAACCATCGCGGCGTCATTTTCTGCGAAGCGCGACCACCTCGGCCGCTGCGCTGGGTCTGCTGTCTACGGCCGAAGGAGCGTATCGCCGTGGCCGGCACAAAGCGCGCACTTTCTTCTTTGACTTCTCGCATGAGGCGCATGAAGGCGCTACTTATGAATTTGTCCTGGGGGGAACGAAGTACCGGCTGGAGGCTGTCAATCCATCGCATCCGGCAGTGCTGGCCGGCAGGAGGCGAAACAAGTTTCTGGCGTTACTGCCGGATAGCGCGATAACGCACGTGGTCGAACAAGCCATGGCGTCCACCGATAGTCTGCAAGCCGCTTACGTGATCAAGGATGCGAACGCAGCGACCGGCGAATGGAGCATGTCGGCCATGTACGCCATACCGCCGTTGAGTGGGTATGCGCATGCGTTCGACCTAGCAAGTCGCAAAGTGTCGGCGGGCCAGCCGATCGCGATGTCGGCAAAGCGCCATCTTTATGGGCAACCGGCGGCGGAGACATTACAGGATCTGCTCGACGAGCAGGAACATCTGGGTCCGGTGGACTGGGCAACGGCGCTGGCCAACTATCATCCCGAAGCGCTTTCGGCGGAAGGAAAGTCTGCCGCAAATATTCAAACCAATCATATTCAGACCGATGTCGGCGACTTGATCAATGTCGTGGGAGATCTGAGAACGGCGGGGCCCGCGATGCCGCAGCAAGCGATGACGGTCAGCAACTCGACTGGCTGGGCCACGCTGGTCCCGTATACCGACCAGAACGGCGCGCCGATCAAAAGCACCAAAGGCAACAACACGGGTTTGATTCTTTACGATGCTAAATGGAATCCGGGTATTCAGCCGCACTTGGCGCAATTCATGGCGTCGGCGATTGGCAGCGTTAAGAACGATACCACGCTCGGTTCGGACGTTACACATCGCGCCGGAACAGCATCCTCCAACAACGACTTGCTCGGGCAGATCTGGTTCCGGCACGATGGCGCCGCATTCGAGACACAGGCCGAAGCGGCACGCAGCGAGACTTCTAACATCAACTTCGCGCTAAAAAACTTTACGCCGCAGCAGAGCGGGTACAGCGTGACGATCGCATCTAGCAGCGAGGCAAACGTCACGCTTGCATTCACCAACTGGTATTCGCGCTGGCTGGGGCTCTATCTGCAATTTTCAAAAGCCGGCAATGTCCTTCCCCAACAGCCGAGTATCACGATCAATCCGCCGGTGGATCTGCCGAATCCGACCGACACGATTTACATCGGCTACATAAAGCCGGAGCTGACTGTTCTCGGAATCCCTGTCGAGTCGTCGACGGTCAACATCAGCTTTGACTTTCCGCAGAACGCCTCGAGCGCCGCGATACTGGCGAGCGGTTTGGGAGACGGGTCGCATCACTTTCAGCAGACCGAAGGCCTGGGGATCGCCTTAACCACGATTTTCAATTTGAGCTTGCCGATGGTGCTGCTTTTTTTTGGGCTCGGCTTAGAGCTGGACTTATTTGTAAAAGTTGTGGTGGTCCCGTTTATTACGGCGGTGGTGAAGTTCATTGCGAGCGAAATCGCCACGAAAGCCGATCCGCAAACGTTTTTCACGACGTTCTGGAAGACGCTGGTCTCGAATCCGTCGCCAGAAATTACGGCGTTTGTGGAGCAGGTGACGAGCTTCATCACGACAGGCGAACTGGGGAACGCCTTTGAAGATACGGTGCCGATTCTTGGGCCAATTTTGCAGGCTTTAGGCGCGCTGGTAGCGGTGGCGAACGTGGCGGAAACGGCGTGTGAGGTGGTGCTCTCACCTTGGACGTATGTGGATCAATTAACGGCTACGCATGATGTGAGCCTGACGATTCAGCCTGATCCAGCGCACCACGGTCAGAATGGTCCGGTGTTCCCGGCGGCGGCAGCTTACTACAAGGTGACAGCGGTGGTGAACGGCGGGACACCGCGTATTCAAGTTTTGACGGTACCCGGACAGCCCGGGGCGAGTCTCTCGGCTACTTTTTCGAACCTGCCCTATGGCGGGACGATTGTCTTGACGGTTGCTTTTTATGCCAGTGACGGGGCCACGACCGCGCAAGGAACGCTGGTCGGTCACGGGACAACCGGGAAGATCCCGAATGCCGGGGCCAGCAGCGCGGCGGGGTTGAGCGCGAGCCTGGCGATCACCGAGCTGAAACTGCCCATCAATCCGCAAACCGTCTACCTGCACAAGCAGAAAACCACGATAGGTTCGAATGGAGATCATGTGTGGGCTTGTGCGAATGCTCCGGCAGCGCCCAGTGGCGAGAACTGTTCCAACAAGCCGGGACAGTTGTGCGAGTTTCGCGGGATCAGCGTGAATTATGCAACCGGCGACATTGGATACGACTGGAATTCTTATACGAGCGTCACTTGCGCTCCCGGCGGCAGTGGCTTGCTCGATCAGATGGCTTCGATTCCGAGCGCGAATGGCGACCAGCAGAGCGGGTATGCCAAACTTCCTTGCGCCATCGACAGCGGCTCACACCTGATCTACAGCCCGACCGGCGATCCCCACGCGAACTTTTATCTGGATTCGAGCAATGGTCATAACCTGTTGCGGCAGGTGAATCTTTCGCCGCCCGGCTTTTCTAATCCAAAGAGCAATCAGGCCTGGGGCAAGCTCAATTTGCCCTGTAACGATCTGTTGCTGCATCCCTCCGGGGCGGCTGTAAGTATCAATTCGGCTACCGGTAAGCTCGAGACGATCAAGCTTCCGATGTCGCCCATGAGCGATGTCGACGCATCGACGAGCCTGCTGGCCACTTTGCACGCCGGAAGCGGATCGAGGCCTGGACTATTCGGGAATCCGGTAGCGACAGCGTTGACCTCGGAAGGCGTGGTGCTCGTGCTCGAGCAGGGCAACAATCGCATTCATGCGGTCGATATCGGCGCGAATCCTCACCCGCTGTTTGCGAGCCAGTCTTCGAAGTATTTTTTGAACTTAACGGAGACGGCGGGGGCGACCTATCTGGATCTGGCGGTGGAATTTACCGGGTTTATCTATGTGTTGTCGACGCTTAGCGGCATTTACTATCTGGACATTTATCATTTCCAGCAGAGCGGCACGACGCCGGTCTCGAGAACGGTTGGCTTCAACGCGGCCAAAGTGACTGTTGACTATTGGCGCAATGTTTATTCCCTGAACTATGAGGTTCTGATGCAGAACGGATCGATCCCAAATGGGGTGACTGAGCCGTCGATCAGCCAGTGGCTGCCGATTGCGAGTCCGTGCGGCGCGGAAACCGGGCCTAGACGATTGCAGGCTTTTGAGACGCCTCGGCGACTGTTGCGGCGGCAGTTGTTCTGGCGACCGGGTTCAGTGGTTGGATAGAGGTAAGGGGGAGTTGCTAAACTCATCGAACGAACGACTCAGTGACTCGCACGATGCCCAACACCCTCGAACAATACCGGCAGGCCAAGCAAGATATTTCAAAGCTGCATGGCGCTGCCAAGAAAGAATTGATCAGCCGCTTTAACGAACTTGCCAATGAGCTCCTGCTGATCCAGAAAGAATTGCGGGATGAGTTCGGGGTGAAATTGAGTTTACCCGCCAAGCCGCGTCCGACTCGTGCCAAGAAAGCGGCGGCTCCGGTACCCGCGCCCGTTTCCAGTGAGATCACCGCGATTGAAAAAAGGCTCTCGTTGCAGAAGCGCAAGCTCGAAGAAGCGACAAAGGCGGGTAAACCCGAAAAGCCGATCAAGGATCGCATTTACGAGATCGAAGATGAATTGAGGCTGGCGCGGGAGAAGTAAGATCGCGCGGTCAGCGAAGGTACTGATTAAACCAGGCGGCGGTCCGCTTTACTACGTCGAGCCGATTTTTCGGATCGCGGAAAGAGTGGCCTTCACCTGGGTAGACGACCAGATCGGTATGCACATTCTGCGCCTTTAAGGCATGCCAGAATTCGAAGGACTGGGGCGCAGGACACTCGCCGTCGTGCTCGCCCACGACGACCAGCGTAGGCGTTTTTACCTGTTTGATGTAGGTGATCGGCGAACTCTTGGCGTAGACCTGCGGATCGTCATAGACCGACTTGCCGAAAAACGGAATCATCCACTGGTCGATGGAATTCTCGCCGTAATAACTGAGCCAGTTGGCGATGCCTGCGCCCGCTACGGCGGCGCGAAAACGGTTGGTCTGCGTAACGGTCCACATGGTCATGAAGCCGCCATAGCTCCAACCCGTCACGCCGATGCGGGCGTCATCGACCGGAGCTTTCTTCTCGACAGCATCTACACCTGCCAGAATGTCTTTGAGATCGCCGCCGCCGAAATCCTGGACGTTGGCCCGCGTGAAGGTCTCGCCTTCTCCGTAGCTGCCGCGCGGATTGGGAAAGAAAACGAAGTAGCCGGCCGCGGCCATGACGGACATGTCAAAGTGCGCGGAAGGCCAGGAAGCGGATCTCTCGCTGGAGGGGCCGCCGTGAATTTCGACAACCATCGGATAGCGTTTAGAGGCATCGAAACGGGCCGGATAGAGTAACCAGCCTTGTGCGCGGTACTCGCCGTTTTGCCAGAGCACACTCTCGGCTTTGCCCCACATCACCTTTTGCCCGGCATTTTCGCTGGTGATGGCTTTCCAATCGCCGATATGTCCCGCGCTGATTTCGGGCGCCTGCTCCCAGGTGCTGCGAATGGCGGCGCTGGTCAGTCCATCGGCGGCGATACTCAGGTCGGGGAAATTACCGTCTTCATGAAGAGCCTGCGATCCCTTCCACAACACTTCATTCACACCGGTTTTTAGATCGAGCATGGCTATTCCGCCGCCGCCATCGACGGCCTCCGTGTAGAGAAGCTTGTCTTCACTGCGCCAGCGGATGCCGGTGGGCGTGTCCTTCGATCCAGCAGTCACATTACGCGCTTCGCCGCCGACTGCTTGGATCACGAAGATGTCGCCGCCATCGAATCCTTCATCGCTCATCAGGCCGCCCAGAAACGCTACTTTTTTGCCATCGGGAGACCAGTGGGGCGCGGCGATTTGCCGGTCTGCAGGTGGAGCGTAGATTTCGGTCATGCGTCCGGTATCGGCGGCGACGGTGTAAAGCTTTGCTGTCCACCAATTGTTGTCCGCGGGACCTGGGGCGGCGATGGCTGCGATCTGGTTTGCTGTAGAAGACCAGTCGTATTCGTAGATGTTTAGATTTGCCGGCGTGATCTGATGAACCTCGCCGGACTCGACTTGCACGGCCGAGAGGCGCTGATTGTGAATGTCGCTTCCAACGAGTCCGGTCTGTGCGGGGACGGCAGCTAAGGGACCTGCGCCGCCACCGTGTTCGGCATAGAGGAAGGCGATCTGCTTGTTGTTCCGCAGCCATTGGAGATGCGTGACGTACCCAGTCAAATTGGTGAGTTGCTTTGACTTTGTGCTCTTGCCCGGAGTGGCCAGGTAGATCTGGTCCTGACCGGAATCGGGGTGAGTCAAGAAGGCGATTTGCGTGCTGTCGCTCGACCATGCGATGCCTGAGGCTCCCGTATTCTCCAGCGAATTGCCCGCTTCGACGCGCTTTGGCTTGGCTCCCCTGGCCTGCGAGTCGTAGACATAAACCGACTCTGCGGTGGAACCGGCAGGACCGCTGACCCAAGATACCCAGCGTCCGTCGGGCGAAATGCTGACGCCGGAGAACTTGTGTACCTGCTCCAACTGGTGCAGGACTGCATCCATGGGGTTTTCCTGCGCAAAAGCAGAGAGAGGGAGGGTAAATAGAGCGAAGTAGGCGAGATATCGGGATGGCAGGCTGGTTTTTCGTTGCATCGAGATTGCTAATAAAGCAGGAAGGACCAGAGGGTTGTGCCGGTCGCGGCGATGACGTACTGGTGGCCGTCGAGCGAATAGGTTTGCGGTGCGTTGGTGACATGGCCGATGCGCGTGTTCCAGATGGGCTTGCCGGTAGCGGCATCATGGGCGACCAGGCTGCCGGCGCCATCGCCGGCAAAGACGAGTCCGCCGGCCGTTGCGAGCACGCCGCCGCCACCACCGCCGTCGCTATAGTAGGGATGTCTCCAGGCGATCTTTCCGGTTTTGTAGTCGATGGCGGTGAGTGAACTACCGCCGGAACCGATCTCGGCTTCTTCTTTGCCGCCGAGTCCCATGGAGCCGCGCGGATCGGTGTCGGTGAGATAGAAGATCGAATAGCTGTTGTGCTCCGCGACGTACAAAAGACCGGTCTTCGGAGAGAAGGCGGGTGGCTCCCAATTCACGGTACCGTCGGAATTGGGGGAGACGAGTGAGCCGGGGACGGTAGCGTCTTTGCCGGGATCGTGCCGGGGGCCGCCGAATTTATTCAGGCCATTCGCCCAGTTCGTCAACGCGCCATATTTGGTAGTTACCAAGCGCTCGCCGGTGACGCGATCGAGCGTGAAGTAATAGCCGTTACGGGTGGCAGTCAATGCCAGCTTGCGCATTTTGCCATGGAACATAGCATCCACTAGGATCGGGGTCTGGGCGGAATCGTAGTCGTGCATGTCGTGCGGCGAAGTCTGGAAATACCAGGCCATTTTGCCGGTGTCGACGTTTAGTGCGATCAGGGCGCAGGTAAAAAGATTGTCACCCTCGCCGCGTGTACCGGTGGTGAAGGCGGGCGTGGGATTGCCGGTGCCGAAGATGTAGAGTTTCGTTTCAGGATCGTAAGCGCCAGGGATCCAGGTTTGTGCACCGCCATGCCGTGCGGCATCGAGACTCGCCCAGGTGTCGAGGCCGGCATCGCCCTTCTCCATGGGAACCGTGTAGTGCTTCCATTGCAGGTCGCCGGTTTCAGGATCGAACGATTGGAGAAAGCCCGGAGCATCGATATCGTCGCCGGTTCCTACGAGGACGTGATTGCCCACGACTACCGGCGCCGGCGTGGAGAAGTAGCCTTGATCCAAGTCGGCGATGACCTTGTGCCAGCGCTCCTTGCCGGTTTTGGCGTCGAGCGAGACGAGGAAGTCGTCGGGTGTCTCCATGAACAGATAGTCGTTCCACATTCCGAGACCGCGATTGCCGATATGGGTGCCGCCCTTGGTCTTCCAAAAGTAGTGCCACAGTTCGCGGCCGCTGCGCGCATCCATCGCCCAGGCGTTATCGGGGGTTGTGAAGTAGAGCGTGCCGTCTACTTGCAGAACGGACGCCTTGATAGAGCCGCCATGTATGGCGATGTCGCCCGGACCTTCGCCGCCTACAATGACGTTGTTTTCTTCGTGGTTGCGCCGCCCTCCGCCGCCTTCGCCGTCCGTATCCAGGCCCGGAGTGACACGGCTCATCCAAGCCAGGGTGAGATGCTTGACGGTCGAACAATCCACTTGGGTGAGGGCACTGTAACGCTTGCCGGAGTAGTCGCCGTTATAAGTGGGCCAGGAGTCTTTGAGGGGCTTCAACAGGTCGGCCGGCGCTACTCCTTTGCCCTGCCCCAGAAGAATTCCCGGCGCTAGCAGGAACGACGCCAGCAGCAGTTTTTTGGATGTCATTTTAAGGTCACCAAGTAGGCGGTCACGTCGTGAATGTCTTTGTCGGTGTAGATGGGAAAGAGATCACGGTGACCCTTCATGGGATCGCGCATGACAACTTTAGGAACACCGTCATTCCGCTCGAAGGAACGTTCGGTTCCATCGGCTAACTTGAGGCTGATCAGAAAGTCGTCGATGTGCAGCAACTGGCCCTCGACATTTTCGCCGGACGGCAGGGTCACAGTAGCGGTTACGGTGCGCGGGTTCTGAGCGCCCGGTGTGTCGTCGGAGAGTTCGCCACGAGTGCCGCCGGCTACCCAGGCGGTCTGTAGAGTTTTGGGATCGGAGATTCTGGTGGCGAGGCCTTTCAGATCTCCGGTGGCGGAATGACAGCCGCTGCATTTAGCGGCGAAGAAGGCCTGGCCTTCGGCGGCGTTGCCTACGAGGATGCTGGGCGCTTCGCGGCCGGCCGAGGGAGGCGTGCCCTGTTGCCCGATCGTCTCTTCCACACTGCGTACGTAAGCGGCGACAGACTTCGCATCGGCGGTATTCAAGCCGATGGCGGGCATGCCCATTTTCTGGCGGCTGCCCTGAATGATGGGCACGATGAGTTCGCCATCCTGATCGCTGAGGGCGACCTGGGAGCGGAGCAGATTCGGACCGCCCAAGTCGCCACCGCGCAAGTCAGCTCCATGGCAGCCACGGCAATTGATTTCGAAGAGCACTTTGCCATGCGCGATCTGGGCGGGATCTCCGGGAGGGCGTTTTTGGCCGGGAACAAAACCGCCAACGCGGTGCTGCTGATTTCCACTCTCCGCGGCGCGTGGAGGAGGAGGCGCGGGAGTTGAGGTAGGGGGAGTTTGCGCCCATACTTGACCCGTGAACGTCAGCACTGTCCAGAGAGGTATAGACACAAAACTGCTTATGACTCGCATTTTGCCTGAATTAGGTATTGTACTTGGGCTAATCGGGAGCCCACCTACGGGCATCTCGTGTCTGCGATCGGCGAGTTGATTTCGAGACAGAACCGATTGCCATGGCTTCGATTGGCAGCGCGAACAGATCTTCTGCTTTACTGAGCTAAAGTTCGGCTTCGGCTTCGATCTCAATGAGCATGCGCGGGTCGATGAGAGCTCGGACTTCGACCATGGTGGCGCAAGGGCGGATGTCGGCGAAGAACTCGCCGTGGGCGCGGCCGTATTCCTGCCAGCGCGAGATATCTGTGACGAACATGCGGGTACGGACTACGTCTGCGAGTGTTGCACCGGCTTTTTGCAGGGCGCGTTCGATGTTGCGGATGGCCTGGGCGGTTTGAGCGTAGGCATCGTTCACGCCGACGATTTCGTTTTGTTCATCGGTAGCGGTGGTGCCGGTGAGATAGATGCGAGAGCCGACACGCACGGCTCGACTATAGCCCACGATCGCTTCCCATTTGGTTCCGGAGGCAATGTTCTGGCGGTCAGGGTGGGGCATGGTTTTCAAATTGTACTGCGGTAGGCACGAATAAATAAGATTCATTTTGATCCATGGCGGAGTAATCAGCCGTATTAGCTGGCGAGTTGACGAAAGATGACTCTCCTAAAGGAAAAACAATGAAAAAACTAACTTCACTCGCCGCGGTATTGGTTCTGGGCTGTTCCGCCCTGAGCTTTGCCGCCGACGATTCCATGTCTCCCAAAATGAATATCGTTCAGAATGCCTCCGGGTCGGCGGATTTCAGCACGCTGGTTAGCGCCGTGAAGGCGGCGGGCTTGGTTGACACTCTGTCGGGCCCGGGCCCATTCACTGTGTTCGCGCCGACTAACGAAGCCTTTCAGAAGTTACCGGCCGGCACGGTCGACACCCTGGTGAAGCCTGAAAGTAAGGAGCAGCTTACTAAGATTCTTACCTATCATGTGGTGGCCGGAAAGTTAAATGCGGCGAAGCTCAAGAAGGCTATCCTGGCGGGCGGCGGTAAAGCAACGCTAAAGACGGTGAATGGCGAGGAACTCACCGCGATGGCGTCCGGGGACGGTGTCATTCTTACGGACGCAAAAGGGGGTACTGCGAAGGTAACGGCCGTCGATCTTTACCAGTCCAACGGTGTCATTCACGTAATCGATTCGGTGTTGATGCCATAGCCTCGCCTTTCGAATTGCCAGCAAGCGAAAGCCGCTAAGATGATGGGTAGACTTTGTGACTACCTGTCATCTTACGGTTGGCTCATTGAATGCTGCCGGCGATGCCTCCTCGAACTCTATACGGCCAACGGACGCAAGCCTCCTGTTCGAGCGAGACGTATTTCCGCGATCACTTCGCACCAGCTTTCGTTACTGACCGCCATGTCTGACCCGGCGGCGGCATTTTCTGAATCTGCTTTGGTGCAACGGCTCAAGCGCCGGGACACAACCGCCATGATGGAGTTGTACGACCGCTACGGAAAACTGATGTACTCGGTAATTCTGCGCGCCGTGAAAGATACTGCCATGGCTGAAGACGTTACCCAGGAGGCGCTGCTGAGGATTTGGAACCGCATTGGCACGTTCAATGAAGAGAAGGGAAACTTAGAAGGTTGGGTGGTGACGGTGGCGCGTAACCGGGCTTTCGACTATATGCGGGCGGTACGCCACACACCGGAAACTGTCTCGGCAAACTTTGGGGATTGGGAGCGTCCGCAGCAGCTCTCGGCGCACGACAATCAAGCCGAGCGCGTCGCGAATCAACAGGCGGTACTAGCGGCACTCGGCTCGCTCAACTCGGACCAGCGCGCGGTAATTGAATTAACTCACTTCGAGGGGATGTCGCAGAGTGAGATCGCGCACCAGCTGCAAAAGCCTCTTGGCACGGTGAAGGGGTTAGTTCGTAGCGCGCTCAAGAGCCTGCGAAGCGTGCTGGTGGGAGCGGACCTGGCATGAGCGGCGTCTTACCGGAACAAGGCTGCGAACGGTTTGAGGACAGCTATGACCTTTACGTTCTGGGCAGCCTGGAAGAAACGGAAGCGAACGCGTTTGCCGAGCACCTGCAAGCGGGCTGCGTACACTGCGAAGGGCAACTGCAGCGCGCGCTCAGCCGTACTCAGGCCATTTCCCAAGCGGTTCCGCTAGTGGATCCTCCCGACCGTCTGCGACGCCGGTTTGCCAGTTCGATCGGAGCGAGGCCCGACACGCGGGGCAGTTGGGTTCCCTGGCTGGTGGCGCTGGCGGCGAGCTTTGCGCTGGCGGCTCTTGGCGTGTGGATACTCCAGGCACGGCGGCCCGAACCACTACAGCCTTCGCAGGCACCCGAATCCGCGCGGGTGTCAAGCATGATCGAAATTCTCGCTGCGCCAGGAACGGTGGAAGTGCCGTTAACGGAGACCCAGAAAGGCGGGCTGCATGGCGCGCTATACGTGCACAAGAAGCTTGGGCTGGCAATGGTTGTGAATGGCCTGCCTGTGCCGCCTTCGGGCTGGGTTTATGAGAGCTGGATCACGCCGAGAAATGGCGCGCCGCAGGCCATCGAATCATTCAAAACGGATGTACACGGGCGAGCTGTCACTGTGCTGAGAGGACCAGTTGAGGTAGGCCAGGTGGGTTCCATGCTCATCAGCATGGAGCCGGTTGGATCCGCCAGTGCAAAGCCCACAACGCTGGTGTTTAGCGGGGAAATCAAGCGGGCCGGATAGCAGTCTTGTCCCCATAGCGGCGTTCCAGACGCGCCTTCAATTCACAGCGGGCTCGCGCACGACGGCTTTTCAAGGCAGAAATGGTAATGCCCAATTCTTTGGCTACCGAATGCATGGGAAGTTCGCGGATATCTCTAAGCACAAGCACGGAACGAAAGGCCGGCGGCAGATGATTGACCTCCCGATCTAAGATCTGGAACAACTGTTGACGAGCGATCTTGTTCTCTGGAGATTCAGCAATGACAGGCGGCGGCAATGCGTCATGTTTGAAGTCGATGGAGGGATTGGAGTCGATCGACTGAGCGGATTGCCTGCGCAGCTGCCGGAGCCGCATGAAGCATTGGTTTAAGACGATACGATGCAGCCAAGTGGAAAACAGAGCCTGATGTTCGAATTGCCTTAGATGTTCGAATGCTTTGCACATGGCGTTTTGAACTTCATCCTCGGCATCTTCCCAGTTGCGAAGAATAGTTCTGGCCAGTCTCAACGACGCGGGTTGATGCCGCCGCACTAACTCAGAAAATGCGGATTGGTCGCCGGTTTGCGCCCTGCACACCAACTCTGAATCATCCAGGCCTGTTTCGCCATTACCGTTGGCATTCATCTGGTACCCGCCGCGCGGCAGCCCATGAGCATGATCGATAAGGTCCTGCTGCATCCCGTGTCCAGTTCGACCAGGAAGAGGCGCTGCCATCTACCCAGATCCAAGTCGCAGTGGGCGATATTAATGGTTTCCGAGTTACGCAAGTGCATTGCTTTGCAGTGCGCATGGCCATTCTTGCGTTCGTGTAGGGCTATTCCAGTACGCAGATCCAATTCGTCGTGGCGGTAATGAGCCTTTGCGCCGGCGAGTTCTTCCAGGTGGCGCGCAAAGTCTTCGAGTAACAGCGGCTCATTTTCATTTACCAGCAAGCCCGCAGTCGTGTGATGAGTCTGAATATTGACAATGCCGAATTCGATGCGTGATTGCCGGACTAATTTCAGGACCGTGCCGGTCAGATCGATGAATTCGGGTGCCTTGGTTGTGTGAATGGTGAGAAGCTCATACCGTGAGACAAAATCGCTTGTGATGACGGCTTCTAAACCTAGGGGGCGCATAGTTCAACTCGTTAGCTGATACGGCTGGTTTCTTGCGGTTGGATCAAACCCCGGGAGATCTTTTCTGACAGCTTAGGCGGCGTTGAGAAGAATGATGAATTTGGAGCCGCGTCCCAGCTGGCTTTCGACGGTGACGGCGCCCCCCATGCGTTCGACGACTTCTTTGACGATGGGCAGGCCGAGTCCGGTGCCGCCGGCGGGGCGGGAACGGGCTTTGTCGACGCGGTAGAAGCGTTCGAAGATGCGCTTGAGGTCTTCACTTGGGATGCCGATGCCGGAATCGGAGATGGCGACGCGGATTTGCCCGTTGTCAGCGGGGGCGCATTCGACGGCGACTTCGCCCTGGGGCTTATTGAATTTGACGGCGTTGTCGAGGAGGTTGGTGAGTGCCTGCTCGAGACGAAAGCGATAGCCGACGACGGAGCAATCTTCGCAGCGACCGGTATCGACTCGTACGCCGCGGACGGAGGCATTGTGTTCGACGGAATGAACCGCTGAGTGGATGACGTCGAGCAAGGAAATCTTCTCGGGCGGGATGGGCGGCGGGACGTTGCGGTCGAGCTCGGAGACAATCAGCAAATCGGACGCGATGTTGTTGAGGCGGATGGCGTGAGACTGGATGATTTCGACGAACTTGCGGTTGTTCTCCTGGTCGTCGAGAGCGCCGTCGAGCAGGGTTTCCGCGTAACCGCGGATGGCGGCGAGCGGGGTGCGAAGCTCGTGAGACACGTCGGCCACGAAATCTTTGCGGACCTGCTCCTGGCGTTCGAGATCGGTCACGTCGTGAAGCACGATGACGCCCCCTTGGCGAGGCTGCTCGCTGAAGCCGAGGGCGCGGGCTTCAAACCATCGGCCCGCGGCACTGGGCAGCTGAAAGCGATCGGTTTCGGGCTCGCCGGTGCTGACAACGCGTTGGAGAATGTCGCGGATCAGCGGTTCCCGTACCACTTCGTAGAGGATGCGGCCTTCGGTAAAGGGGACGCGCAGGGTGAAAGCGCGGGCAAAAGCGTCGTTGCAGAAGATGACACGGAGATTGCGATCGACGGCGAGCACGCCTTCGGCCATGCAGGAGAGGATGGTTTCGCGGCGGGACAACTCGAGATTGGCGCGATCCATGACGACGCGGACACGTTCGGCCATGGCGCGCAGACTACGGGCCAGACGGCCCAGTTCAGCCGGTTCATACTCGGGGAGCGTAATCTCGGTGGAGGGTAGCGCGACGACGAAGTTTTCGAGGCGCTCGGCGGCGGTGCGCCACCGCTTCAGAAAGTAGAAAACGAGCACTGCGGCCAGTGTGGACGCGGTTAGAATAACGGCCAGCAATTTGACGAAGACTGCGAAGCCGGTACCCGGTTTGAGATCGGATTGTAACCAGGAAAAGGAGACCGGGAGGGCGGCGGCAAACAAAATCCAAATGGCAGCTAGCCGAGCGGTGACGCCTTCGGGCAAAGTGTCCTCCAAGAGCAGGATAGATCAAAGACCTTGGTTAAGCCTCGTGGCGGGCGAACCAAGACTGGCTACTGAATAGTTTCTTGCCGGTGGGTGACGTGCGGGTGTAGCTGCCGTCGGGTTGCATGATACGAGCGCCGGCTTCATCTTCCAGATACTTTTCAAGAACACGGTCGCGAAGGCGGCGAATCATGCGGCGGTTCTCGATGGGGAACAAGACTTCGACACGGCGATTCAGGTTGCGCGGCATAAGGTCGGCGCTTCCAACATAGATGAGTTCCTCGCCGCCATTGTGGAAGTAGTAGATGCGGCTGTGCTCGAGAAAGCGGCCGAGAATGCTGCGTACGCGAATGGTTTCGCTGATGCCGGGCAGGCCGGGGCGGAGCATGCACACGCCGCGCACGATGAGATCGATTTCAACACCGGCTTGCGACGCTTCGTAAAGCAGGCGAACCATGCCGGGATCTTCGAGAGCGTTCATTTTGAAGATCAGATGACCATCGCCATGCTGTTTATGGCGCTGCATCTCGGCGTGAACCAGGCGCTCGAAGCCGCTGCGAATGCTGTGCGGCGCGACAAGCAGCTTGCGGTAAGAAGTTTTCGCCGAATAGCCGGTGAGGTGATTGAAGAGGTCGCTGACATCTTCGCCGATCTCTTCGTTTAGGGTGAATAGACCGAGGTCGGTGTAGATGCGTGCGGTGACGGGATTGTAGTTGCCGGTGCCCAGATGAATGTAGCGGCGGATGGCTTCGCCTTCGCGGCGTACGAGCATGGCCATTTTGGCGTGGACTTTGAGGCCCGGCAATCCATAGACAACGTGGACGCCTTCACGTTCAAGTTTCTGCGCCCATTCGATATTGCTCTCTTCGTCGAAGCGGGCCTTTAGTTCGACCAGCACGGCGACCTGCTTGCCGTTCTGGATGGCGTCGAGAAGCGCTTCAACGATGGGCGAGTTGCGGCCGACCCGATAGAGCGTCATTTTGATGGCGAGGACATTTGGATCCTCTGCGCCGGCGCGCAGGAAATCGATGAAAGGCTGAAAGGATTCGAAGGGGTGATGAACGAGGATGTCGTTCTCAGCGATGGCGGAGAAGATCTCGCTGGCGGGCGAGGCGGCGAATTGTTTGGGGGTGACGGGAACGAATGGTTTGTCTTTTAAGGCGGGGCGCTCGACACTAAGCAGGGCGCGGACACGGCCGAGATCGAGCGGGCCATCGCACCGATAGACCTCGTTCTGATCGAGTTCGAGGTTAGAGGTGAGGATATCGACAAGGCGCTGCGGCATGTCCGGATTGACTTGCAGGCGGACGGCATCGCGAAAACGGCGACGCCAGATGGCCTCCTGGACGCTCTCCAGAATGTCGTCGGTTTCGAGTTCCTGAATGGCGAGTTCGGCGTCGCGGGTGAGGTGGAACATATCGGACCGGAGAATTTCCATCTCGGGGAAGAGCAGGCGGAGATTGGACTTGATGGCGTCTTCGAGCCAGACGAAGGCGAGTTCGGTCGATTGTGGCGGCAGCGGAACGAGTTGCGGCAGGGAATCGGGGACCTTGATGCGGGCGAAGCGTTCGATCTCGTCGCCGTTGTTGATGACAGCAGCGATGTTCAGGCTGAGGTTCGAGATATGCGGGAAGGGACGGCTCTGATCGACGGCCAGAGGAGTGAGGACGGGATAAACGATGCGGCGGAAGTAGTCATCGACGGCGACTTTCTGCTGGGGATTGAGTTCGTGGAGACCAAGAATGAAGATGCCCTCGTCGCGCAGTGCGGGGAGGAGGGTGTCACGCCAGAGGCTGTAGATTTCGAGCGAGATGTTATTGACGGCGTGGCGAATGAGTTCGAGTTGCTCGGTAGGAGAGCGGCCATCCATGCTGATTTCCGCGGTGCGGGTTTCAATCTGCTGCCAGAGACCGGCGACGCGGACCATGAAGAACTCGTCGATGTTCGAAGCGAGGATGGACAGGAACTTGATGCGCTCGAGGAGCGGGGTGGCGGGGTCGCGCGCTTCTTCGAGAACACGCTGCTGGAAGGAGAGCAGGCTGAGGTGCGGGTTGAGATAGAGATCGGGCTGATCGAGGCGGGGACGAGCGGAAGCCGTGCGCTGCAGAGTGCGGGAGGAGGTGGAAGGACGCTTGCGCGTAGTACCGGGTGTTGCCATTTTTGGGCCAAAGCTACGACACTATTTATACTGCAGTAGTTGCTTGTCAATAGTCCAGGATGGGGCGAAAAAGGCGGCTGAAGGTTGACCGGCCGGGCGGCGGTTGTTACAGTTGAAGAGCGGGGTGGAGCAGTCAGGTAGCTCGTTGGGCTCATAACCCAAAGGTCGCAAGTTCAAATCTTGCCCCCGCAACCAATCGGGCTGGCACTATAGCCGCCGTTTTTTCCCCTTCAGAATACACATAACTTCTCTGCCTGTCCGGCTTGGCGGATTGCTCCAGGTTCGGAGATTTCGGTGGACGTAGCGACTAGTTCACTGCTGTGATGTCCGTTTTGCTGAAATCCTGTCCCTTAAACAGCAATGGCTCTCCGGTCGATTTGGCAAGCGCGTAGGCAAAACAATCTCCGAAATTCAGCCCCGCCGGGTGACGACCTTTGCCGAAATCGATAAATGCCTGGCGCGCTAAATACGCTTGGTGCAGGGTAACGGGCTCGATAAGTATCTCGGCCCGACGCAAGAACAAATCGCATTGCAGGCCAGCATCGGGACCGAATTCGCCTTCCAAGACCATCGAAAGTTCAACAAAATTAGCCGCGCTGATCCGGCGGCGTTCTGCACTGTGAATGAGCCTGATATACCGTTCGAATTCCGGTTCCCCAAATAAGATCGCGGCTAAAGCGGATGTGTCGAGAATCACTTAGGCAGGCCATTCTCGTTGTAAAGGAACTCCGCATGGTCGACGTACCGACCTCTCAAAAGCTCAGCGGAACGGCTGGCAATTGCACGGAGTTCTTCCAGAGTGGCCTTGTCCTGGCGTTTAGGGAGACGCTCCAAGCGTTCGCGCAAAGCCCTGGTCACTACGAGAGCAATGGTTTCCCCGGTTTCCTTAGCTATGGCCTCAGCGAGCCGATAAGCTTCTGGATCATTTACGTCGAGGGTATTCATGCTTTCCTTACAAACAGCATTCTCTAATTACCATAACGAAAGCGTTGAGCGCGAGGCGTGGGAGGCTGGAAGATAAGAAGCCATGAAAGCCATCTCGTCCTCACTCGCGCAGCAGGTTCCAGTGAAACGTGTGGAGGGGCTGGAAGCGCGCCGGGTGATGGATCAGGTGGCGGTGGAAGAGCCGCTTGAGATTCGGTTGGGGTATTGGGTTAAAGACAGCCATCGTAGCGAAAGCCTGGCTTTGACGATGCGGACGCCGGGGCATGACCGCGAACTGGCGCTCGGGTTTCTGTACTCGGAAGGCGTGATTCGGAGTGCGGAGGAGGTCAGGGAGGTACGAAGTATCGGCGGCGAGCTTTCGAATGAACTGTTGATCGAAGTGGCGCACGAGGTGGACGTCGAGATGTGGCGCATGTCGCGGGCGACGTTTGTCAGCTCGAGCTGCGGTGTTTGCGGGAAGCGTAGCATCGAGGCGCTGGCGGAACGGGCTCAAGTACAGGAGGATGGTTTTACAGTACTGCCAGAGCTGATCCAGCGGCTGCCTGATCTGCTCAATAGCGGACAGGCCGGATTTGCGCAGACGGGCGGACTACATGCGGCGGCCCTGATCGGTTCGGAAGGCGAGCTGGAAGCTGTGTTCGAGGACATTGGCCGGCATAATGCGCTCGATAAGCTGATTGGCTGGGCGCTCGACAACGGACATGTTCCGTTAGCTGGGCACGTACTTTTTCTGAGTAGCAGAAGCAGCTTTGAACTAGTCCAGAAAGCGGGAATGGCTGGCGCGCCGATCCTGGCGACGGTGGGTGGTCCATCTAGCTTGGCGATTGCGACGGCTCGCGAGATAGGAGTAACGTTAATCGGGTTTGTGCGCGGCGAGCGATTCAACATCTACGCCGGCGAATGGCGGATACACTCGTAGATAGATGAAGCTCAGATTCCGTGGCAATGCACTTCGCTTGCGGGTGAACCGGCGCGAGGTGGAGGAGTTGGCTTCGGGCGGACGGATTGAGGAAGCTGTAGTGTTTCCGAATGATGCGCGATTTCGGTACGTCTTGGAGCCAACCGGCGGGCGGGACCCGCGAGCGTATTTCGACGGGGAGACGATTCTGGTAACTGCTCCGCACTGGCAAGTACAGGCTTGGGCGAGAGGCGAGGATCTAGGGCTCTACTTTGACGTCGGGGCGGATCACTCGATTTTAAAAGTGTCGATCGAGAAGGACCTGGAGTGCGTGGATGGACCGGAAGAAGAGCGGGATCCAGACGCCTTTCCGAGGCTCGCGCACAGCAATTGCTAAGCGGCAGGAAGATTTTGTAAAATTTATCACGGAAGCGGACGCGTAGATCGCGAGAGGCGAGGTAAAAGATGGTGAAGCTGCAGAGACGGTTTGGACTGATCGTTGCGCTAATACCAGTTTTTTGCCTTGAGGCTGCGGCAGGTGCGGGTCTGGACGGCCAGCGCGTAGATACGCATCAGGTGATCAGCCAGGCGGTGCGCGCGAACACCCTGGACTGGAATGCGCAACTTCGCTTCTCGTTCGACGAAAAGGACGTGAAGAGCAAAGTGGATGACTCGGGAAAACCGACGTCGCGGCAATCGAACACATATCGAGTGCTGATGATCGACGGGTCGCCGTATAACCGGTCTATATCTTTCGACAACGAACCGTTGAGCCGGGCGCAACAGAAGGACGAAGAGCAGAAGCTGCGCCAGGAGATCGAGAACAGGCGCAACGAATCTGCCAGTGAGCGCAAGGCGCGCATAGGAAAGTTTCAGAGCTTGCGGGCCGACGAGCATCTGCTGATGCAGCAAATGACGGATGCTTTTAATTTCCGGTTGATCGGAACGGAAGAAGTGGGTGGAGTCGCCTGTTACAAGTTCGACGCCACGCCTAAGCCCGATTACCGGCCTCCGGTGGCAAAAGCTCGTGTTCTGCTCGGGATGCGCGGGCAAATGTGGATCGACCAGCAGCATTTTCACTGGGTCAAGGTGCGGGCTGAAGTGACACAGCCGGTCACATTCGGTTTTTTCGTGGCGCGAGTGAAGCCCGGCACGGAGTTTCAGCTCGAACAGTTGCCGGTTGGCGGATTCTGGCTGCCGAAATACTTCGTCGAGAAGGTGAATGCGAGTGTGCTCGGGGTATACGGGTACAGGAGCCAGCTGGAATCGTTTTACTCGAATTACAAGGACAATGCGGCAGGTCAGCAGACCGTAGCCGCGCTCGAATAACGGATTATTTGCCGATATCGCGATGGCTTTCCTTAACGGAATAGCTGGCCTTTTTGAGACGCCTGTTGATCTCGCTGGCGATAAAGACCGAGCGGTGATGGCCGCCCGTGCAGCCAAACGAGATGGTCAAATAACTTTTACCTTCGCGAATGTAGTGCGGCAGGAGATAGATCAGAAGCTCGGAGATCCGGGTGATGAACTCGGTGGTTTGCGGAAACGAGCGGATATAACGGGCAACGCTCGGATGGCGGCCGGTGAGTTTCTTGAACTCGGGGATGTAATTCGGGTTGGGTAAAAAGCGGACATCGAAGACGAGATCGCTATCGGATGGGACGCCATGGCGGAAGCCGAAGCTGTTGACGTAGACGACGATCTTGTTGCTTTCGGTGGACTCCTGGAACTTGGCGGAGATGAGGGCACGCAGATCGTGGACGTTGAGCTTGGAGGTATCGATGTACAGATCGGCCAAGTCGCGGATGGGGGCGAGCTGCGACCGCTCGGTGATAAGGCTGTGGAGGACAGTGGATTCACTGCCCAGGGGATGCGGGCGGCGCGTTTCACTGAAGCGGCGGCGGAGCACTTCGTCCTCGGCGTCGAGGAACAGCAGGGCGCAGCTGAGACGGGAGCGGAGTTCGCGGAAGATTTTAGGGAAGCGTTTGAGCTCTTCGCCTTCGCGGATGTCGATGATGAGTGCGCCACGCTTTTTCGATTCGTAAGACAGGTCGGCGAATTTTGAGAGCAGCGCTATCGGGAGATTGTCGACCGAATAAAAACCGAGATCTTCGAAGGCTTTGAGCGCGGTTAGTTTGCCGGAGCCGCTCATGCCGGTGATGACGACCAGATCGTGCGCAGGTACAGGCGCAGCGGACGGAGAGGGGGCGTCTGGTTGTGGAATGGGCTTGGCCATCGAAGTTTTTCGATCGTGTTTGTCGATCCTGTTCGCGAGGCGGCGTTTTTCAGGGACCGGGAACAGTCCGGTTGCTAGAGGGCGTACTTGGCTACTAATTCCAGTGTAGCTGGGAGCGAAATGTGAGCTTTCGGTGAGCGTGCGTAAGCGTAGAATTCAAGACGCAGGAAAAAGTTGTCTCATGCGAGGATATTGAGCCTATGACAGACTGGTTCGCGCGCCCTGTCCTACACGTGACGGACGTTGAGGCTTCGATCCGCTTTTACGTTAACCGGCTGGGCTTCACGAGCCCCTGGCGATACGAGGAGGACGGCAGAGCGCACGTCGCACAGGTGGAGCGGCAGGGCTGCGCGCTCATCCTGTCCGACCAATGGCCGGAGAAGATTGGGAAGGGTTTGATATTCATTTCCCTGAACGTCGAGCAGGAGACGCACGAGGCTGCGATCGCCGCGTTGGACGGGCTGCGCGGGGAACTCGAGGCTAACGGCGTTTCGGTCAAGGAGGGTTCCTGGGGTTACCGGCTCCTGGTAGTGGATGATCCAGACGGCAATCAACTCTTTTTCAACTATCCGAGCGAGACCGCATCCAGCGAGATTGTTAAAGAGGAAGCGTGAACGTCTAGCTAGCTACTTTCGGGGCAAGTTAGCAATGCCAAACACTCCCTTACGGTCGTGGCTCTGTTACCTATGTGCAGGAACGGACACAAACTGCCTGCGCGATTCAGGATTCGATCAAGTCGAAGTTTCCGTCGACGCGCCGTACGAGAACCGAGAGGCAGTTGCGCGTGGCGTCGCGGTAGACGACGTAATCGTCGCTATCGCGCTGCATCTCGAGCAGGGCTTCTTCGAGGGTCATGGGTTTGCGGTTTTCGCTGTAATCGACTCGGAAGACTTTGGGGCGCGCAGGACGGCCGTTGCCATTGAGCGAAGGCGAGAGCGCAGCGGGCGGCGCAGAGGATTCGCCGTTTTGTTCCCAGCTTTCCTTGGTGGAGCGAATGGCTTTCGCGTCGCGGTGGGTATCGCGCCAGCGATTGCGCAGCTTGACCACCTGCTTCTCGAGTTTCTCGACAGCATGGCAGAGGGCAAGATCGAGATCGGCGTCGATTCCCTCCCCTACCAGTGAATGATCGTAAAAATTGACGATCACTTCGATGCGGTGCAGATGGCGCTCGACGTGATGGGTGACGTGCGCCTCCCTTTCGCCGCGCTGCTCGATGAATTTACTGAGTTTAGCGATCTTGGCGCTGAACTTCTCTTCCACTTCAGGAGTGAATTCTTTGGTTTTTCCGGAAACAATGAGCTTCATTTTTTCCTCTTTTACGGACGATCGCGCTTCCGAGGCGCGACGCTCGCGGCCTTTTCACAAATTAAAAAACTCGAATTACAATTTCGTGTATTAGGCGCGGACGCGACGCTGATGTGTCGAGGGAATTTTCATATCCTCGCGATATTTTGCAACGGTCCGCCGAGTGACCTGAATGCCTTCCGATTCCAGGCGAGCCGTGATTTGTTCGTCGGTCAGGGGATGAGCTGTGTTTTCATCGTCGATCATTTTTTTCACACGCCTTTTCACGATTAATAGGGGAGTAGCACTTCCGGACGGGCCCTGTACGGCCTCGGAAAAGAAGTAGCGCAGTTCAAAGACACCTTGCGGGGTGTGCGCGTATTTATTCGCCACGGCGCGGCTAACGGTAGAGGGGTGAACGCCGATCTCTTCCGCGATTTCCTTGATCATCATAGGCTTCAGGTGATCGATACCGGATTCCAGGAAATCCGGCTGGCGCTGAATGATCGAGTGACAGACACGCATGATGGTCTGTTTACGCTGTTCGATGTTTTTGATCAGCTGCAAGGCCGAAGCGTACCGCTCCTTGACATAGTTGCGGACGTCGCGATCTGGCTCCTGCTCGCGATCGATCATGCGTTTGTAGTCACCGTTGAGGCGGAGTTGGGGGATGTCGTCGTCGTTGAGCGTGATGAGGTAGTCGTCGCCGTCTTTGGAGATGTAGACATCGGGCTCAACCTGGCGAGCGCCCACGCTCGAATAGCGCAGCCCGGGGGCTGGATCGAGGTGGCGGATGACCGAGAGCGCAATCTGGATGTGTTCGACGGGACGACCGAGCACTTTACAAAGCTGTGAGACCTGGCGGGTTTCGAGCAGCTTCAGGTGGTCGTGGATGATTTTCCAGGCGACGGAATCTCGGCTGCCTCGAGCTTCGAGCTGGAGCAGGAGACAACCACGCAAATCGAACGCGCCGACGCCGGTGGGATCGAGCGACTGCACGGCTCGGAGCCCCGCTTGCATGTCATCGAGTTTCAGGCCTTCGGCGACGGCAATTTCTTCGAGAGGCGTGCAGAGATAACCGCTTTCTTCGAGGTTGCCGATGATGGTATTGGCTGCCTGGCGAATGCGATCGGGCAGGAGCAAAACGCTGAGTTGGCTCTGCAGATGATCGCTCAAGGTGACGGGCGAGGACAGGAATGTTTCGAACGAGGGCTTGTCGACCGATTCAGAAGCCGGGCTCTTGAAGCCGGGATCGAGATAGTCATCGAAGAAGCTGCCGAAATCGATTTCTTCAAAAGGATCGTTGTCGGTTTTGACGGGTTCTTCGGGCGCGGTAGCCGGGGCGGAGGCATCGGTGGCAGAAACCGCTTCGGAGGAAAAATCGCCTTCCGAGGGCGTGTCTAAAACACTCTTGCCTTCGGTGGCTTCGACGCGATCGACGACGGCCTGGTCGGCAGGATCACCGGGACGTTCACGTTCGAGAAGGGACTGCACTTCGGCGGGAGTGAGATCCTCGCCCGTTTCGCCGGCCTCTTCGAGAACGGGATTCTCGGCAATCTCGTTCATGATCATGTCCTTCAGCTCGAGACGGTTGAGCTGCAGTACCGTGACCATCTGGACGAGGCCGGGAGTCAGTATCTGCTTTTGCTGTACCCCGAGATGAAGGCGCTGCGAAAGCGAACTCATTTGCCCCTCAGTTTAACACCGCGCACGGGTTTTTAAGATGTAGGAAAAACCGGAGGTTGGGGTGATTCAGGCGACGGGGACGGGTGGGAAATAGAAGTTTTCGCCGAGATAAATGCGCTTGACTTCGGGATCGTTGCCCAGCGAATCGGGGGAGCCGGCGCGGAAGATGCGGCCGCTGTTGATGATGTAGGCGCGATCGGTGACGGCGAGCGTTTCGCGCACGTTGTGGTCAGTGACGAGGATGCCGATGCCTTTGCGTTTGAGGTCGCCGATGATGCGCTGGAGTTCGAGGACCTGGATAGGATCGATGCCGGAGAAAGGCTCGTCGAGCAGAATAAAGTCGGGCTGGAGGACGAGAGCGCGGGCGATTTCGACGCGACGCCGCTCACCGCCCGAGAGCATGTAGCCTTTGCTGTGGCGGACGGTTTCGAGGCCGAGATCGTCGATGAGGATATTCATGCGTTCGCGACGCTCGCGGCCATTAAGTGAGAGGGTCTGCAGGATGGCCATGAGATTATCTTCGACACTCAACTTGCGGAAGACGGACGGTTCTTGGGGCAGATAACTGACGCCGCGTCGGGCGCGCAGATACATGGGCAGTTCGGTGATGGGCTGTTCGTTGAGAAGCACCTGGCCGGCATCGGGACTGACCAGGCCGACGATGATGTAGAACGAAGTAGTTTTGCCTGCGCCGTTGGGACCGAGCAAGCCTACCACTTCGCCTTGCGTGACCCAGACGGAGACGTTATCGACAACTTTGCGGCCGTTGTAGGACTTGGCGATTTCGACGGTCTGCAGTGTTTTCATCGGCACATTTGCATGAGGCACATTTGAATAGATCTGCCAAAAGCGGGGAGTGCCTGGCCGTATGTCTTATGATACGCGGTGAGTGGATGAAAGCAGCGCCGGAGAGCAGCAGGACAAGCGAAGAAGAGGGGCTGTTTCACTGGCTGTGGCGGTGCTGGCGTTATTGCGGTTGAGCCATGTGAACCTGCTATGGGCGGATGAAGATTACCACCTCGCGGCGGCGCTCAATCTGGTGCATGGCCGCGTGCCGTATCGCGATTTCTGGTACGACAAGCCACCGCTCTCGGCGATTTATTACTGGTTGATTGGCGGCTATGCGGGGTGGCCCCTACGCTTGCTCGATGCGGCGTACGTGGTGCTGGCGTGTTACCTGATCTACCGGTTGGCGCGGGCGTGGTGGGGCGAACGGGAGGGACAGGCAGCGGCGGTTCTGCTGGCTTTCTTCCTGACGTTTTATTTGCCTTCGGCGGTGATCGCGTTCGCGGCGGATGCGTTGATGATTGCGCCGCATATTGCCGCGGTCTATTTTGCGTTTAGCGGGCGCGCGTGGCAGGCGGGGGCGCTGTGCGCGGTCGCGTTTCTGGCGAATGCGAAGGGTTTGTTTGTGCTGGCGGTGTGCGGGTTGTGGCTGTTCGGATCGTTGCCGATGCTGCTGGTGGGGTTTGCGGTGCCGTTGTTGCTGGCGAGTGGTGTGGCGGTAGCGGCGGGGGCGTGGGCGGGTTATTGCGAACAGGTGTGGCGTTGGGGTTGGATTTACGCCGCGCAATCGCCGGTGCTGCATCCGTTTGCTACCGGGGTGACGCGGTCGCTGCACTGGTTCGGGTTTCACGCAGCGCTGGCGGGAGGTGCAGGCGTGGCGCTCTGGCGGAGTGAGCGCCGGGACCGGTGGCGATTGGCGACCTGGCTGCTCGTTTCGTTTGCGGCGGTTTGCTTGGGGACACGGTTTGCGCCGCATTATTTTTTGCAACTGCTGCCGCCAATGGTGGTGGCGGGTGCGCGAGGTTTGGTGCTGGCGTGGCGGCGGAAGCCGGCTCTGACGATCGCGCTGGCGAGTGTGGCTCTGCTGGTGCCGTTCGTTCGGTTTGGACCGCGATACGTGAGTCTGGCTTACGACAACATGACGGGGAAGAGGCTGCGGTGGAGCGATGTGGTGATGGATCAGGATGCGCGGGCCGTTTCTAACGTGATTCGCTCGGGGGCGCGGGCGGGAGACACGCTGTTTGTGTGGGGTTACCGGCCGGATATTTATGTCTATACGCGGTTGACGAGCGATAGTCAGTTCTGGGATTCGCAAGCGCTCACTGGCGTGCCGGCGGACCGGCATTTGCAGGCAAGAGACGCGATCTATGGCGGAGCGGCGGCGGTGGACAGGATGGAGTTTGTACGAAGTAAGCCGACCTGGGTGGTGGATGGATTGGGGTTGTTGAATCCGCGTTTAGCGTTGACGGTTTATCCGGAAGTGCGGCGGTGGCTGGGGCGGTATCGAGTGGTGGGGCGGACGGGATTGAGCGTGGTTTACCGGCGGGTGAGGTGAGGGGTGTTTGTGAGGCAGATGGTTTCGGTGATTAAGTGAAGCCTGTGCATTCGGCCGACTTGCCGACTATACGGACAACTTGGGGGGTGGATGGCGCACGGATGAACGAAAAGGTTGCCCGATGCTGGAAATGCGCGTAACTATCGGGCCTTCAATCATGGCCGGCTGCTTCTCTGACAGGCCTTCTCGGTCAAACGAGGCGAGTTATGGGGCGCGGCTTAACATGTGATGACGTTCGTTCGCCTGGCAATCGTCTGGCCGCGAAAGGGTCGTTACGAGGAAAAGGCAAGGTTCTCCATCAGGTCTACTGACTCCGCAGAACATCCCGCAACTCCACGCCAAAACTGAAGATCAAAAGCATTTTCTCCGTATTTGCGAGATCTCCAAATCCAAACATGTGCTTTATGATCATCGACTCGGTCCTCCGCTCCCACGAATCCGAGTCCCACTTTAGAATTCCATACGAACATGGGGCCGCGGCGCGCGCTAGGCCAAGCGGTCGCCATCGCGGGAGAGCATAAAACGGAGTCTTCGCGCGCCGCCCGTTCGTCCAGGGCGGCAATCGCGGCAACGGCTCTCTTTTCCGTCTGCGTTAAAGTCGCCCACAAGGCATTCAAATCTGGATCTGCTTTCATAGAGGGCTGAAGAATCCGAGCGGCATATGCCCGAGCGTTAGCAGGAACGCGTACGCGGGTTGGCTTCCGCTCAAATCTGGCCTGAATCTTCCTGGCTTGCTCTATCGTGATCTCATACGGAATCTTGATCCGCAGAATGACTTCCAGTGTTCTTGCGTTTGGAAGCAAGGCAGTCCGCCTAAAGCGTCTCTTCTTGTCGTGAAACTGAATTAAATCATCCAGTTCCTTGCGGCTCGGTAGGGCACCGAAAAGTTGCAGATCCGCTAAGAGCGGGGCGAGGCGACGAGGCGTATTGTCGAGAAGCCACTTGAGCCAATTCCCGGGATCGGTGAGATCGCCGTAGAGACCTACGAGTGTGCGATGTGTTTGCTGTTTGGCCCGTGCGAAATCAAACGTCAAAGGGAAATGGCTCTTCCGGATAGTCTCCAGACAAGTGCCGTCGACCAAGATCGTTGCTTTTGTTTTCGGGTAATAGATACGAGCACCTTGACGAAACCTCGTTCCGCAAAGCTCGCAAGCTTGAGTCTGCCACTCGGGGAGCGAGACTACGTTCTTGACTTCCCACCCTTTCACGGCAGCGTTGAACGAGCGAGTGCGGGTCAAGGCCATCAGGTTCTTGATGATGACGTCGTGCTTCGCCACAGACAATTATCCTACCTTCCAAGAAGCACGCGGACGTTAGTTCAAGTTCGAGGCTCAGGTGAATTTTGACCGGTTTCGAGTACGGATTGCCGGGTTTTTCGTTCCACTGCTGACCCTCGCCATGATCAGGCGGCAGTTCCACGACCGCGCCGCCGGCCAGGTGAAATTGATCGTAGACATTGAAGACTCCCTGCACGAAGTAATCTCCGTCGGGCAAATCAGAGAGGTGTTCGAGGGGATAACCGGCGGTACCCGCATCAATTACGACCGGCGCGCCCGGCGCAAGATGTTCCACATCTAAACCGAACGCCTGGGCCGATTCATAAGTCTCGGCAATCTGAAAGCGGGGCTCGGTCTTTTCGTCTTTGCTGAGCGCGACGATCAAGTGTCCGTTCAGCGATTGCCGCTGGCCGTTAATGGTCACTTCGATTCGTGTTTGCTCGATGCGCTCTTGTCCAAAACAGATACCAGCAGCCAGACAGGCTAGCCCGAAACAGCGCAGACGCATTTAGCTATGTTCGCGCATAGTGGCACAATGACACGAATGAACAAATTCATGAGGCTGAGCTTTCTGCCGAGGCACTATGACTTGGGTTTATTGATTCTGCGTGTTGGTTTTGGCTTGAGCTTGTGCATTTTGCACGGATGGGTGAAGGTGGTCCACTTTTCGCAAATGGCCGCGCATTTTCCGGACCCGCTGCACATCGGCGGCCGCTTGACGCTGCTGTTCGCGATTCTCTCGGACGTGGTTTGCTCCCTGCTGATCGCACTGGGGCTGGCCGCGCGCTGGGCGGCGCTGATCGTGGCCATCAACACAGGAGCGGCCTTCATGCTGGTTCACAAATTCGCGCTCTCGGGGCCGCATGGAGGCGAACTTGCGCTGCTATTCTTCATCTGGGCTCTTACCATTTTGATTACCGGGCCCGGACGCTTCAGTTTAGATGGCGCATGAGAGGGCCATCACTCCTCACCGGCTTCCGCGCCCGGGCCCGCGAAGTATTCGTCATATAGATTCTCGTTGAACAGGTTGGCCGTCTTCACATCCTTGAGCGGCAGAGTGATGTAGAGATCGTTGAGGTTCATCGATTCGTGGCCCAGCACGTCTTCGTAGAAGTTGGTGCGAATCGCTTCCAGGTTGTTGTAGTCGCGATAACCGCTGGTGAATGGGAGCAAACGGAAGTAAAGCTCCTGGGGATCGAGGTTGGGAGATTCGGCGACCCAGCCGACGTACCATTTGCGAGTGTCGAGCGTAATCGAGACCAGGAGGTTTTCTTTTTGCGCGCGATACAGCAACTTGGTTAGAGAGCTGCCGTGTTTGCGGATCTCAATTTCTTTGGCTTCCTCGGTATCGACAAAACAGTTCCAGATGAGGGCGATCCCGGGTCCGAGTAGAAGGGACAGAGCACTGGTACCCGAGAAGGCGAACGGCGAGAACAAAGCCCAGGCACGCTCAACGATATTGTTTCCAAAGACGAGATCCAACAGCAGACTGAGAATGCGAGCAATGGCGGCGAGACAAGTACCGGCAATAGCTGTCTGCAACAGAAGGCGATAACCATCTAAACGCTGGGCACTGAAACGGAAATAGTGCGTGATGTGAAAAAACAGATACCCGCCCAACAGTGGGAGCAGGAGCAGGTTGTACGGCATTCACTTGCCGGATTTATTCTGGCTTGCGGTAGCGCAGATAGGTGACCTCGCCTTTGCGGGGCCCAGCGATGCGATTTCTCGAAAGCCTGCGAATGGTCTCCTGCACTTTGGGATCTTTCAACAGCGCATTGGCGTCAGTGATGGTCCGGCCCTCGAAATCGGTATGGGTAATGCGTTCGCCCGTTTTGTTCATGAAACTCTCTAGTTGTAGCTTAACGAGTTTCGGACTCACATGCGAGTTTTGAGCGAATAGTCTTCGTCATTCCGGGTTAAGTTGGGGTTATAGTACGGGTCGGCATTGATCGCGCTTTCCCATTTCAGCCGCATAGCTTCGACTTCCTCAGGGTGAGGAACAAGATCTTTTGAGGTCTTCGAAAACGCCTCGTAGTGAGTCAAAACGGCGTGGGGCGTATAGAGCACGCGATAGCCCTGGTTGCCGATTTTCAGACAGAGATCGATGTCGTTGAAGGCCACGGCGAACTTTACCTCATCGAAGCCGCCCACCTGCCAGAAGACGTCGGCACGGGCCATCAGACATGCGCCCGTGACGGCGCTCACGTTGCGAATGACGTCGGGAAAGTCGAAATAGTGTTGGGTGGCGCCATCGAGTCCCTTGAAGCCATGCCCGCAGTTGTCGTAAAGGCCCATAATGACCCCGGCGTGCTGAATGCGGCCGTCCGGGTACAACAGCTTAGGGCCCACGGCCCCAACTTCAGGACGCATGGCCAATTCAACCATTGCCTCCAGCCAGTCGGGCTCGATCACGGACGTGTCATCGTTCAGAAACAGCAATACGGGCGAATCGCACTGGCGGGCGGCGATGTTATTAATAGCGGAATAGTTGAACGGTTTGTTTCGCCAGTCGATGTAACGCAGGTTGGGCTGCTGCCTGGCCAAGCCGCGCACATAGACTTCGATGCTGTTCTGCTTCGAATTGTCTATCACAACGACTTCGAACGAACCATACCGGGTCTTGCCGAACAGACTCTCCAGATTCTCCTTCAGCACGTCGAGCTTACCGCCAGAGGCAATGATGATGCTCACGCGCGTACCCTCGGGAATTGCATAGCGTGGGCGCCAGCGGCCAATTACTTTTCCTGTTTCGATATGGCTGATGGTCTGGGCCCGCTCCGCATGACCTTCCAGAGCGCGCTGCGCGGCCGTTAGCGCGTACTGCTTATTGTCCTGCGTCACTGCGGTGGATCCTTCCGTGGCGCGCCAGTGATAGAGCACCTTCGGAACATGATGGATCTCCTGGGCCTGCTCCGACGCACGCAGAATTAAATCGTAATCCTGGCTGCCGTCATACTCCGGATTCAGGCGGCCGGTCTTCTCGGCCAGATCTCGCCGCAAAACAAGAAAGTGAGTCATGTAGTTTTCCGAGAGGATCAGGTCCGGCGACCAGTCGGGCTTAAAAAACGGTTCGAACCGCTTGTTCTTGTTGTCGATTTTGTCCTCATCGCTGTAAAGCAGATCGGCTGCCGGGTGGCGATCGATCGCTTCGCACAGATAGGCGAGCGCATGTGGCGCGAGAGTGTCGTCATGATCGAGAAAGGCGACATAATCGCCAGACGCTTTTTCCCAAGCGGCGTTACAGGTGTTCGAAATGCCGCTTTGTTCGGTTTTGAAGACCACTTTGATCCGGGAATCTCCCGCGGCGAAGCGCTGCAGGACGGATTGCGTTTCGGCCCGTGACGAGTGGTCGTCGGCAATACATAACTCCCAGTTTTGATAGGACTGTGCCATCACCGACTCAATAGCGGCAGTCAAAATCGCAGGATCGGTATTGAAAACGGGCATCAAAATACTGAAGACGGGCCGAGTTAAGAAGCCGGCCAGCTTCAGCGCGATCAATTCGTCGTCGGGCTCTTCAAAGTCGAATATCCAGCGATAGTAGTCAGAAGCGAAACCGTGTTCGTGATCGATCTGGACGGCGGTTCTCGTCTCGCGGATAGCCTTCCCCTGGGACATCAGACGCAAGGTAATGGTATGGCGGCCATTCGGCAGTTCGAGAGAGTCGACATCAACCAGAAAGCCGGTGCGGCCTGTCTTGTCGAGATCTGGATGATGCTTTTTCACGTCGGGTCGTGGGAGCGAAGGCCGTGTCTCGATCATCGAAATTCCTGGCACCTGGATCTGGACTGAATCGACGCCGCCTTGTGCCAAAGCCCAACCACGCACGGTGATGTTGCCGCTGCGTAGGGTGAGATCGGTTGGTCTCGGCTCGTCACACATCAGATACGACCGTTGTCCAGTATTCAGAGCGATGCTGTCCGAGGAGGGCGCTTGAAATCCCGGCATAAGGCGCTTCGCAAAATTGCCCGTCGCGCGCAGTGTTCGCCAGACGCGCCCGGTGAGCATTTCGTTTATGATGCGGTCGAGCCGTCCAATCGAAGATTCGTGGGCGGCGAGCTGCCCGTGATGCTTGTCGACGAGTTCCAGAAGCCGTTGCAGCTGGCGCTGCGATACTCGAAGCTCGGCCTGCACCTGCCGGAGAGCGGCGTCGTCGGCTTTTGATTCAAGTTCAGAAAGGTCTTCGCGGCTCATAAATATAGAACAATACCAAGGGGAGGTTTTCGCTGCCGTTAGTCGCTTCATCGAACGTCGCCGCTTACTGGAAAGGCAAACTGCGGCGTTACAAAGATGCGTTTTTTCCCAACCGCGAAACGCGGGATTATCAACGCTGGATCGCGAAGCGACTGCTTGACCGGCAACAGCAGTATAGCGAAAATCCCGAACCCGGCCTCTTCTCTATTCTCACTGCGGTGTGGGATGGCAGTCCGGTGAAGTATCTGCATGAGTTGATCCGCTCAATTGCACGGCAAAATGAGAATGGCGCGTCCGAGTGGGTGCTATTGGATAACGGGTGTTCGCGCTCAGAGTTACGCGAAGCGTTGCAGAGCCTCGGCACTTATCGGTGGGTCAAGCTCATTCGCCTGGAATCGAACAGCGGCATCATAGCGGGCATGCGCCGCTGTCTGGAAGAGGCGCACGGGCGTTACATTCTTCCGGTGGACGCGGATGACTTGCTGTATCCAGATGCTCTGCGGATTGTTGCTTCGGCCGTGAAGTCGCACAACTTTCCGGCGCTGCTTTACACGGACGAAGACAAGGTAATCGGATCGCGCTTTTACCAGCCGTATTTGAAGCCCAACTGGGACCCGGTGTTGCTGCTGAACTCGGCTTACATCGCTCACCTTGGCGTGATCGACCGCGAGAAGGCGCTCGCTCTAGGGGCCTATTCAGACGCGGGTACAGAAGGCAGTCCCGATTGGGATCTTTTCGTGCGCTTTCTCATCGCCGGGCATGCCGGCATTCACATACCCGAAGTTGTATACAGCTGGCGCGTTCATGCCAGTTCTACTGCCGACGACGACGCGTCGAAGAGTTACATCGTGTCCTCACAGAAGCGTGTTCTGCAGAGATATCTGGATTCGCATCCGTATGGAAGAAGATTTGAGCTGGAGCAAAGCCCACTCTTTGCCGGTGGAGTTCACTGGCATTTTCGCAGGAAACCCGGCGCACATCGCGCGTTCACCATCACCTCTCCACAAGCAAGTCGGGAGCAGCTGCAAGCGCTGGCCACACGCCGGGACGAACTGATCGCTTTCGTCGACCCGGAGCTGACCCTAACCAATTCAGACTGGCAACTCGAAGCCGCGGGCATTCTGGAGCTTCATCCAGACACCGTGATGATAGGCGGCCGCATTGAAGCTCCTACAGAACAGCGCAGCGACCCCGGCTATTTCGGCCAACGCTGGAAGCAGCGAAGCGTCGACACTATCTCAAAGGAATTCGCGGTAATCGAACCTGAGTTCCTGGACGAGTTGCTGGCGCAAGGAGTAGATGCCGCGGAGCATGCGGCTCGCACCCACCGCAGGCTGGTTTACTCGCCCTTCCTCAGCGCTATTACTGCTCGACCAGACTCTTCTCGCCCGGCCAGACACCTGCCACCGTCTTTGCCGGTTTCTTCTCGCGCCGGTGAGTGAAGCGATCCAGGTAAACGTAGATCACTGGTGTGATGTAAAGCGTCAGCAGCTGCGAGACGATCAGGCCTCCCACCACGGCAATACCTAACGGCCGTCGCGCTTCGCCACCCGAACCGGTGCCGAACGCGATCGGCAAGGTTCCCAGGAGAGCCGCCATGGTGGTCATCATAATCGGGCGGAATCGCTGAATACATCCCTCGAAGATGGCCTCTTCTGGAGACTTTCCTTCTTTGCGCTCCGCCGCCAGCGCGAAGTCGATCATCATGATGGCGTTTTTCTTTACGATGCCGATCAGCAGGATGATACCGACGAACGAATATAAGTTCAGGTCTTCGCCGAAAAGCAAGAGTGTCAGTAGCGCCCCGATGCCGGCGGCCGGCAGCCCGGACAGAATGGTAATTGGGTGAATGAAGCTCTCGTACAAAATTCCGAGTACCAGGTAAATCACCAGCACCGCGATCAGCAACAAAATACCCAGATCGCGCAGCGAGCTTTGGAAGGCCGCTGCCGTTCCCTGGTAGCTGAAGCTGATCGTATCGGGCATGCCGATCTGCCGCGCAGCTTCGTCGATAGCCACCGTGGCCTGGCTGAGCGACACTCCTGGCTTTACGTTGAACTGGAAATTGACCGCCGGCAATTGCCCGATGTGGTTCACGCTCAACGGCGCTACGGTCTGCTTCATATCGGTCACGGCCGAGAGCGGAACCAGCTTGTTCGCGCTTGAACGAATATACAGGCCCTCCAACGCAGCCGGATCACGCTGGTACTGCGGCAGCACCTCCAGCAGCACATCGTATTGGTCGGCCGCTGCCGTAATGGTAGTCACCTTGCGGCTGCCATAGGCATCGTAGAGTGTGTTCGCAATGGCGTCTGGATTGACGCCTAAAGCGAGCGCGCGATTCCGGTCGATGTGGACTTCCAAGCGCGGACTGCTCAAACGAAGATCGCTGAAAATATCCTGCAGCTGCGGAATCGAGTGCAGCTTCGCTTCCAGCACCGGCGCCCATTTGTATAGCTCCGGCGTATCGGCATCCTGCAAGGCCACTGAATACTGGCTTCGGCCTTCGTTTTGGCCCAACTCGATCAACGGCGGTGACTGGAGAAACACCATCAGCCCTGGTATCTTGGCAAATTCCTGTTGCAGCTGGCCGATGATGACGTTTACTTTGGGCCGCTTTTTATCTTCCTTCAAGTCCAGGAACATGAAGCCCTGGTTCTGACCCGCGCTAGGACCAGCGCCGACGCCGGAGCCGTACATATTCACCCACGGATTCTTGTGCAGGATTTCGTTGACCTGCTGCTGCAGGCCGATCATCTTGTCGAACGAGGTGTCTTCCGATGCCTCACTCCCGCCGAACGCAAAGCCCTGGTCGACGGTCGGCATGAACCCTTTCGGCATGACGACAAACAGGTAAACGGTGGCCACCGTCAACACAATGCTAAGCAACAGCGTGGCCGGTCGATGCCGCAAAACGAACTGCAGGGTCCGGCGATAGAGACTGTTAAGCCCTTCAAAAAAGCGCTCCGTATAGCGATAGAAGGCTCCGGTGGGATGGCTCTCGTGCCGGAGAAATCGGCTGCAGAGCATCGGCGTCAGCGTCAGTGAGATAAGGCCCGAGATCAGGACTGCGACCGCGATCGTAATCGAGAACTCGCGCAGCAAACGCCCGATAATGCCCGACATGAACAACACCGGGATGAACACCGCCACCAGCGAAATGGTCATCGACACAATCGTGAAGCCGATTTCGCGCGCGCCATCGAGCGCCGCCTGCATGCGAGGCTTACCCATCTCCATGTGACGCACGATGTTCTCGAGCATGACGATGGCGTCATCCACTACGAAGCCGACTGACAGGGTCATAGCCATCATGGAGAGCATGTCGATGGTAAAACCAAGAAGCTTCATGGCCGCGAACGTGCCGAGCAGAGACAACGGGACGGCAAGGCTCGGAATCAGAGTTGCGGATACATTTCGCAGGAACACGAAGATGACCAGAATGACCAGACAGATCGTCAGGATTAGCGTGAATTTCACGTCCGCGATCGACTCGCGGATATTCTGCGAAGCATCGAAAGCTTGGCCAATTTCGACTCCAGCCGGTATGGATTCTTTGAGCGTCGGGAGCAGCGCTTTGACCGCGTCGGCTACCTTGACGGTATTTGCGCCGGGCTGCTTCTGAACTGCTATTACGATACTGGGATCACCCTGAATCCAGAATCTCGTCTTGTTATTGCTGACGCTGTCGAGCACGTTCCCGAGCTGCCCGAGTCGCAGCGGAGCGCCGTTCTTGTACGCGACGATCAACTGCTTAAACTGCGCAGCGTTGTTCAATTGAGCGTCGGATTCGACCGAGTACGCTTTGGTGTACCCATAAAGCGATCCGGCCGGCAACTGCAGGCTGCCCGTTGCCAGCGCGTTCCGCACCTGTTCGAGGTCGACCTGGTAGGCCGTGAGCTTGGCGGGGTCGGCTTGGACGCGAACGGCGAACTTTTGCGCGCCGAATACCTGCACTTGCGACACGCCGCTGATCATCGACATGCGCCGCGCCATCAACTGTTCGGCATATTGGTCAAGCTGCGACAGCGGCATCGTGCGCGAGCTGAGATGGATATAAAGGATGGGCTGTTCCGCCGGATTTACTTTCGAATACGAGGGCGGGGCAGGCATGTTGGTGGGCAGCGATCCCTGCGCCCGCGAGATCGCCGCCTGCACATCCTGCGACGCGGCGTCGATGTTGCGGCTGAGGTCGAATTGCAGCGTGATGCTCGACGAGCCGGATGAACTCGACGATGACATGCTGTTTATGCCGGCTATGTTCGAAAACTGATTTTCGAGCGGCGTGGCCACCGACGATGCCATCACGTCGGGATTGGCGCCGGGCAGAGACGCCGAGATCTGAATGGTCGGATACTCGACCGCCGGCAAGTTGCTCACCGGAAGCGAGAAATAACTCAGCAGTCCAAAGCCGAGAATACCCGCCATAATGAGCGTCGTCGTTATGGCGCGCCGGATAAAGAAGTCGGTAAATTGCATCTCAATTCCTCAGGAGTTACCGGGATCGGCCTGGCGCATACCACTCGCACCCAGCTGCGCTCCGTTATTTTCGAGCACGCGCACTTTGGCCCCCGGCATCAGACGCAATTGTCCTTCGGAAACCACCATTTCGCCCGCCTGAAGGCCGCTGCCAATGACGGCCTGCTCTGCCTGCGCACCTGATTTATACAGGCGCAGTACATTCACCGGACGCATCGCAACAGTTTTATCTGTCGCGTTCATCACCCATACGTATTTGCCCTGCGGCCCGTTCTCGACGGTGCTGCTGGGCACCAGAATACGATTGTGCTCCAGGCTGAGCCGCGCTTGTACGTCGACAAACTGGCCCGGCCATAACGCGTGATTCGTATTCGGGAACTCGGCTTTTAATTTGATCGCGCCCGTGGTGTTATCGACCGTGTTATCGATAAACTTCAACTTACCCGTGATGCTGGCCGCATCGCCCAACTTGGCCTCAATCAACAGAGGCTGCTGAGCATTAAATTTCTGCACTTCGCCGAGTAACTGCTCCGGCACTCCGAAGCTGATGTATATAGGTGAAATCTGCAGAATGTTGACAAGCGAAACATCGTTGTCCTTGATCAGGTTCCCCGCCTTCACATTCACTGCGCCGGCACGGCCCGAAATCGGCGCAGTGATCTTCGTATACTGCAGCTGAAGCTGCGTCTGTCCCAAGCGGGCGCGATCCGATTTAATCGAGGCCGCTGCGCTTTCCACCATAGCCTGATCCGCAGCTAACGATGCCAAGCCGGCAGCGTTGGTTGCCACTACCTGCTCCGTTTGCTCTTTTGAGTAAATTCCTTCCTTGGCGAGTTGCATGCCGCGGTCGGCCGCCGCTTGTGTCTGTTTAATATTGGCCTGATCTTTGGCCACGTTGGCATGCGCCTGCTGTTCCAGCGCGGCATCCTTCGTCAAATCTGCCTGAATCTGAGCAATCTGCCGGTTGAGCGGCTCGGGGTCAATCTCAAAAAGCAGCTGGTCCTTGCTGACGTTCTGGCCTTCCTGAAATGTAACGCGCAGAATCTGGCCGGCCACCCGCGATTTGACATCCACGCTGGCCATAGACTCGACATTTCCTACAGCCGCAATTGTTAATGGAACATCGGTAGACTTGGCCGCAACGGCCCGTACCGGCGCCGCTTGCGCCATCATCATGGCCATGGGGTTCATGGCTTGCTGCTTCTTGCCACAGGCGGCGAGCGATAGACAGGCCATCGCAAGCAGTGCGCCATTTTTGTTGGTAAACAGACAGAGTTTTCCGTGCACAAGTCCTGCTTCTTTAAAGGGGTTACCTTCTATGTTCACACAAATCCATAGGCGCAGCGCTGCCGGCAGGCACCAGCACATCTGGCTTGTGGTGGGTAACGGAAATTCACGGCCGGAAGTTCCGTTTAATTTCGTGGGTCGTTTTACCGGCCCTCTGCGCAATGTATATACATTGCGATACACTACCGAGATTTATGAATTGATCGATAACGAAGAGCGATATCGCTCGATGGGCCTAACGAGCGCAGGTCGATTAATCACTGTCGTGTGGACGATCCGCCTTGACAGAGTCCGCGCTGTGACGGCGTTCCGGCCACTCTTTCAGACAAGAAGGCCTTCACGGAGACGTCTCGATAAAAAAAAGAAATGAAGAAACAAGTCAAACGCCTCGTACCCACCTTTTCCAACGAAGCGGAAGAAGCAGAATGGTGGTACAAAAACCGCAACGTTCATGGCAAACAGCTTCTTACAGCCCTAAAAAATGGCGATGCTCAGGTGTTGACGAAGGAAAAGTTACTGGAACGGATCGCGAGTTCCAAGAAGACATCGACACCCGTGGTTGCCCTGCGAATTCCTGAAGCCGATCTGGCTTTAGCGCGGAAGCAGGCCGAAGAAAAAGGTCTGCCATACCGAATCTACATCAAATCGCTCTTGCATGAAACGCTCGCAGAGCGAGAAAAGCGAAAGGTGGGCAGGTAGCCCCATGGTTAGCCTAAGTTCTTGATCGAGCGCGTGAGTCTTAACAAAGGACGCTGGTGGCGCATTTGGGATGCCAGGCGCATCTTATTCGCTGTCCCGAACCTTAACTAGTCGCTTCTTGAGGAGCGCCGGCAATCCCGCCTCCATCGCCGGGCTGATCAGTCCAACGGCGTCGAGGTCCTGAATGTGCACGCGATCTTTAAGGCGATAGCTCGTGAGCTTCATGTGGACGAGATCGTCGACAGAAGCCAGGAAAATACCTTCCTGAGTCCTCGCAGGCGGGGAAGCAGGAACAGTTTCCGTATACTCCGGGCGAACTTTCTCATTCAGGAATAAAAGGTGGACCGCGGAACGGGACCTGCGGTGCTCAGCCTCAATGAGGACGACAACTCCGTCAATATACCGATGGACCCAGCCTGCTCCCCGAGCCGCCTCAATGACAGCCGGGAGGTGCTCACGATGAACCGCCGCGTCAACGTCCGCGGTGAGGCGGGCACGGAGTGGGTCACGCTCGTAAACGTGAATAAAAACAGCCAGACCACCCACGATTCGATACGGCGCGCCAGCAGCTGTTAGCAATGAGTGCAGTTGCTGAACTCGCTCGAACAGTTGCTCCACGTGAGTATCGTAGGCTATGGCCGTTAGCATGAATCGCTCTTCATTCTGCCATGCCGAGATCAACCTTTTACCGCGCCCTCAAAGTGTTCCTCAATCTCCTCTAGTGTTTTGCCCTTGGTTTCCGGCAGGAAGAACACAGCTGTCAGCAGATAGATCACAGTAAAAGCGGCGAACACAAAGAAGATGGTCGAATAGCCGTAATTGCTCACAATCGGCAGAAAAATTGCGGCGAGCGTGGTCGAGACGATCTGGTTGATCACCAGCGCAATGCTCATGCCATTCGAACGGATGCGTGTCGGCATCAACTCGGAAAGCGCCAGCCACACACAAACTCCCGGCCCGATGGCATAAAAGGCCATGAACGTATACAGGCTGAGCGCGACGAGCCATCCGTTGCTGGCCGGAGGAATGGGACTGATGAGCGCCTTCTCAACTTTCAGAGGGGCGGCACGTGCCGTGTTCACGTCCGCGAAGGGGTTCTTGGAAAAAGCTTCGATCTTATTTGCGGGCACCGCACTCTCCCGCGTGATGTGGATGGGAGTTGCACCCGGATCATCGGAGCGCACAACCGTAGTCTCGGCTGTGAAGTCACCATAGGCATAAACTATTACCAGGGCGGCTTTGGAAGGATTGATGTTCCGGCCCGCCAGCAACCGGCTTGCCTCGGATTGATCGAATTTTAAGTTCAGCGTCTGGTCCGGGCCTGCCATCACCTGCACCGCTTCGCGCACGTCTAGATTCTGCTTCTCGGTCCGCATGAACAGCAGACCGGTAACTATGGTCGACAAGATGATTCCGGTCGTGCCCACTGTCAAAAGAAACTTGCGGCCGCGGCGATCCACCAGCGTCATGCCCACGATCGTCAACAGGAAATTGACCAGCGTAAAGATGACGTATCCCCAGTGTGCCTGCACATCGGACAAGCCGCTCTGCAAAAGAATATTCGTGTTGTAGCCAATGATCGAATTAATGCCGCAAGCGGTGTTGCAAAACAGAATCACGCAGGCCAGCAGAAACGGGATCACGTATTTCCGCCGCAACAATGAATCCTTTACTCGGATGCCACGAGCAGTACTCGGACCGGCGGCAGCGGTCTGCTCCATCTCGCGCATCTCGGTGTCCGCCTGGGCCGGAGTCCGCGAACGAAGCAGAGCCGCATGAGCTGCCGCCGTCTTCCCTTTCCGGAACAACCATCTCGGCGACTCGGCCACAAAAAAGCTTCCCACTACAAACAACAGACCGGGCGGCAGCGACACCCAGAAGATGCGACGCCACGCCTGATCCTTAAATGCAAACAGAGTGACGGCATCGGCCACTCGCGTAACATCGGCTACCCGGTAGCTGTAGTAGATGCCGATCAAAGCCGCCGAAACGATGCCCAGCGTCAAGAGCCACTGGAAAATGCCTGTACCCTTGCCGCGCTTCGAGGCAACCAGGCACTCGGCTAAATACAGCGGGACGACCACGCCGATGAGGCCGCCGCTGACTCCCTGCAGTAGTCGTCCGAAGAATAGGGGCCCGTAGCCGTGCGACAGCGCGATCACCGGAATGCTCAAAACGAACGTCAGGCCGCTCAACATCATCAGCGGCTTGCGTCCCATCCAATCGGCTAGCAGTCCGGCGAACAGGGTCGAGATGACGCTGCCCAGCAGGACCGCCGCCACAATGATCGAAAGCTGCCCCGCATTTAAGCCCGAAGTTGCTTCCAGGTACGGCAGTGCGCCGCCGATTATGCCGACGTCTACGCCGTACAGCAAACCGCCTAGACCCGCGACTAGTAAAAGGAAGCGGTTGTACTGTGACGTTTTACCGTCCGTCGTGATCGCCATCGTATTTGTTCAAAGACTATAGAGTAGGCGACGAGTCGTTTCCCAGCATCGAATGACGAATCAACTTAATTGGCACACCGCCCTGCTGGATAAATTTGTTGTGAAACTCTTCGAGTGAGTAACGGCTGCCCATCTTTTGCCTGTAATCCTCGCGCAGCTTCATAATCTCCAGTTTGCCTAGCGTGTAAACCAGGTAAGTGGGATCGGATGTGCCGCGTTTGGTCTCCCGCTCCGCATAGTCATGCGACATGTAAGCCTGCTTCACGAAGAAATCGATTCCCTGCTCGAAGCTTCTCTTACCGGTGTGCATTTCGATACCAACGATGTAGCGGCTATTGCGGAGTAGCGCATCCAGCAATTGACCCACTTTCAATTCGGGATCGTTGCTGCCGTAGCCCTGATCGATCATCATCTGCTCGCAATAATGGGCCCAGCCTTCGATATTAGAATTCGAGCCGATCAGCTTTCGCACCTTCGATTGAACTTTTTGAAACCAGAGCAACTGGACGTAATGACCCGGATAGGCTTCATGAATAGCAGTGCTTTCGATCGTGCCCCGGTTGAAGCCCGTCATGAATTCCTCAGTCCGCTCCTTCGACCAATTCTTTTCGGGCAACGTAACGTTAAAGTAAGCCTCTGTCGCGACCTTCTCGTAAGGGCCTGGCGTATCCATCGATGCGGTAGTCAGAGCGCGCGCAAACGGCGGTGTTTCTTCCAGGATCGGGCGGACGGTCGAAGGAATGGTAATGATCTTGTGCTGGTTGATGAAGTCGATGAGGCCCGATAGTGTGTTGCGAAAAGTTTGCAGGAGTTGATCGGGTGCAGGATGATCCTTTTCAAACTTTTGCGCAATCTGTTGTGGTGTTTTGGAGGGATCGATCTGTTTGCAGAGGGCAACCAGCTTCTGCTGATTTTCATGCAGGTTGGCATAGCCGATTTGAAGTAAGCGGTCGAGTGGAAGGTTGACCATCTCTTCGTACATCACCTTCTTGTGAAAGTTCTCTGCGCCTATGCGGAAGTCGCCGTGCGAGCGCGGCAGAAGATCGCTGCGCAACCATTGCTCATAGCTTTTCAACGATTCAATGGCGGCGCGATTGGTCTGCTGGAATTCCCGGAGGAGCGCCGGATCTTTCACTTCCGTGAACGCGGCCGGAACATCGCTGGCAAAGAAGCTCTGAATGCCGGGTAATTGCTCGATCGCGACTTCGGTATAGATTCGAGGAGGATTTTTCAGGTTGGCTCTGGCGGCATTGAGCACGGCCGGTATCCGCTTCTCGCGCGCGATCACATCTCGCATCCGGTCTGGCTGAGGCGCAAACTTACGGCTGATCAGAGAAAAAATAGAACCGGTCGGGCCGCTCGAATAAATGTCAGGGTTCTTCTCCCATACCCGGATGTCGCGATTTGCCAGGAGGTCGGCATGTAAATGCGAGATGATCCAGTCCCGATCATCCGTTTGCGGCATCTTCTCAAAAAGCGCAAGATACTTTTCGTCGAGCGCGATTTCCTTTTCAACTCCGGCCCGCGAATAATCCTCGAGTTGCGTGTCATACGGCTTGTGAAAGCCGGAGGCGGTGGCGAATGAAGGATTCAGATGAAAGTTGTCATCGAAGTATTGATCGACCAGCTTGTCAAACGAAGATTGCGCGGCCATCGTGGTGACGCTCGCTAACAGGAGCGCAACGAATTTCATGCCGTTCATTATAAAGAGTCGGCACAAGCGAGCCCCTTAGAATGAAACGAGCCTACCGTGTCTTTTGCCCCAGTCGACGAACAACTAACGTATTTGAAGAAGGGCCTGGCTGAGCTGATCCGGGAAGAAGAGCTGCGCGAGCGCCTGAAAATTTCGGCCAAAGAGAATCGCCCGCTACGAGTTAAGGCAGGCTTCGACCCCACCGCTCCCGATCTGCATCTGGGCCACACCGTGCTGCTGCGAAAGATGAAGCACTTTCAGGATCTCGGGCATACCGTCATTTTTCTGATCGGCGATATGACTGGCCTGATCGGTGACCCCACCGGACGAAACATCACGCGTCCCCCCATGACGCGCGATGAAATCAACCGCAATGCGGAAACCTACAAGGATCAGGTGTTCAAAATCCTGGATCCCGAAAAGACGGAGATCCGCTTCAACAGCACCTGGCTCGAACCGCTGACATTTGAAAACCTCATCCGGCTGTGTTCCAAGTACACCGTCGCCCGCTTACTCGAACGCGATTACTTCAGCAAGCGCTTCAAGGAAGGTGTTCCGATCTTTGTTCATGAAATTTTGTATTCGTTAGTTCAGGCTTTCGATTCAGTCGCTCTCGAATGCGATGTCGAAATGGGCGGTACAGACCAGACCTTTAATCTGCTTGTCGGGCGTGAGATTCAGAAAGATTATGGTCAGGCTTCGCAGATCGTGGCGACCGTGCCGATTCTGGAGGGCCTGGATGGCATCGAGAAGATGTCCAAGTCCAAAAATAATTACATTGGAATCGCCGAGCCCCCAAAGATCATATTCCGTAAGGTAATGCAGATTAGCGATGAGCTGATGTATCACTATTACGAACTGTTGACCGACGAATCGCTGGCCAGTATTGAAGAGATGCGCTCGGCGATATCGACCGGGTATAAGAGTGCGATGGACGCAAAAATGGAGCTTGGGCGCCGTATTGTAAGCGATTTTCATTCAGCGGAAGAGGCCGGGCTGGCGAGCGATGCGTTCAATCGCGAGGTGCGCGAAGGCCTGGAACCGGCAGATATCCAAAGCGTGGAACTCCCCCCCCAGGCGCAAACCGATAAAGGCGTTCGAATCGACAAATTGCTCGCAACATTAAGTCTGGCAGACAGTGTGACGGACGCAACCCGCAAGATCAAAGCGGGCGCCGTCGAAATCAACGGCCAAATTCACAGAGATCTGTTATTGAGCAGTGCGAGCGGGGTGCTCACGATCCGCGTCGGGAGGAAATGGAAACGTGTCGATGCGGGTTCAACCGGCCAGGTAATATGATGTTCTCGTATTGAGTTGATTCAAAGGAGTCGAATCATGGCAACCGTTCTTACTGAACCTCAATCGACGACATCGCCGATTCAACAAACTAAAATTCTGATCGACAACAAATGGGTCGACAGCGTATCGGGCAAGACATTCGAGACGATCAATCCGGCGACTGGCGAGAAGCTCGCGCAAGTGGCGGAAGCTGACGCTGCGGACGTGGATCTCGCCGTCAAGGCGGCCCGCAAAGCATTTCACACAAAAAGCTCCTGGCGGCGCATGTCCGGCGCGGAGCGCGGCAAGCTGCTGAACCGTCTGGCCGATCTGATCGAAAAAAACATCGAGGAGCTGGCGATGCTGGAATCTCTCGACAACGGGAAACCAAAGGAAGTCGCCCGCACGGCAGACTTGCCTCTGGTAGTGGCGTGCTACCGGTATTACGCCGGCTGGGCCGACAAGATACAGGGCAAAACCATTCCAATAAGCGGCGATTATTTCTGTTATACGCGCCATGAACCGGTGGGCGTGGTGGGACAGATCATACCCTGGAACTTCCCGCTGCTCATGCAGGCCTGGAAGCTCGCGCCCGCTTTGGCCTGCGGCAACACGGTTGTGATGAAGACTGCCGAGCAGACGCCGCTCAGCGCATTGCGAGTGGGCGAACTGATCGTCGAAGCCGGATTCCCGGATGGCGTAGTAAACATTCTTCCCGGTTACGGTCCAACTGCGGGCGCAGCCCTTGCTCGGCATATGGATGTCGACAAAGTGGCGTTTACGGGTTCGACCGAAGTTGGTCACTTAATTTTGAAAGCGTCGGCTGAGTCGAATCTCAAGCGCGTCACGCTCGAGCTGGGCGGCAAAAGTCCCAATGTCGTCTTTGCCGATGCCGATATGGAGCAGGCGGTGGAAGGCTCGCACTTTGCGCTGTTCTTCAATCAAGGACAGTGCTGCTGCGCGGGTTCACGGGCTTTTGTGGAAGAAAAGGTCTACGACGAATTTGTAGAGCGCAGCGCCGAACGGGCGAAGCGCCGCCGTGTGGGCGATCCGCTCGACCGCAAAACCGAGCAAGGCCCACAAGTGGACAGCGAGCAATTCAACAAAGTTTTGAGCTACGTGGAAGCCGGCAAGCGAGAAGGCGCGCGCCTCGTATGCGGCGGCGAGCGCGTTGGCGACCGCGGTTATTTCGTTGCGCCGACGGTTTTTGCCGATGTAAAAGACGAAATGAAAATCGCCCAGGAAGAGATTTTCGGCCCGGTGATGAGCATCCTAAAGTTCAAAGACATGGATGATCTGATCGAGCGCGCCAATCAAACGATCTACGGCTTAGCTGCCGCCGTCTGGACGCGCGACATCAGCAAGGCGCATCACGTCGCCAACAACGTGTGCGCCGGCACCGTCTGGGTAAATTGCTTCGACGTCTTCGATGCAGCCGCCCCGTTCGGCGGTTTCAAGCAGTCCGGTATTGGCCGCGAACTCGGAGAATACGGTTTGCAGCAATATTCCGAAATCAAAACCGTCACCGTGAAGCTTTGAGCATCACGCCGCAAATTTGAGGCGGACCTGATCGAGGGCGTTCAGCGGAGCCGGTTTTCTGCTCTTCAACTCCGTTACTTTAGCCGGAATGATCTGCAGAATCCGGTTCTCTGAACGCCGGTAGATGGCATACATAGAGCTGCCGCCTGCTAGGGACTGGTCCTCACGAATCAGAAAACTCGCTTCGTGCTGCGCCATCAGCGGGCCGCCAAAAGCCTTCATGCTTTGTTCGCATTTCCCTTTGAATACTTGAAAGTCATTCAGCGGGCGCAGGATTCTATTGTTCTTTTTCATGAGTAATCTCGATTCCTTTTCGATCTGGCAATTACGCGGCGAGCGGCAGCGGCTCACTCTCTTCCCGGCGCACTGGCAGGGTCACGACGTTGTCGGTAGGCAGTTTGGAGAGCAGGGCGTCGGTGGCCACTTTCAGCAATTCGTCTGCACGGTGGCTTAAATCGAATTCTTCTGAGAAGCGGCGCAACTGGGTCTGGAAGGTGCGGCGCAGTTGAACCGTTGCTTCCTCCAGCCCGATGGCCGGGATGTCGATCACCGCGAATTTCAGGATGCTATCCATGAGAACCGTTTCCACGTTCAGCATTTTGTAAATCGCCCGGCGATTTTTGGAAACATACTTCACGACTTCCTTGCTGCGGTAAGCGAAGTAATGCTCGCGAGTGAACCAGCTGAAGCTTTTTGTGTCGACAGCTTTTAGCTCACGCCCGAGGCGGAAAGCAGCCGATGAGAAAGCGCGGTTCAGAGTCTCCGTCTGCTGAATGTCGTACGTGAAGGTGTTGGTCGGCCGGCCCGAGAAGGGGTGAGTGCATTGATAAACCAGGATCGGGTAAGCGCTGTGCGGGCGCAGCAGGATCTCGGTGTTGAAGTTGAACCATTCGCGAACCCAGCTGCGCATGGTCGCCTGCATCGCTTTGGCGATGGTCGAATATGTGGGAAAGTAACTGGCCGAGCGTTCTTTCGGAGCGCGCTTCCAGGGAGACAGGTCGAGGGCGGCTGTGTTTTTATCACTCGCTTGCAGCGGCGTTTCCTGCAGGCGCTCTGACGTTTCTACTGCTTCTTCTCTTTTTTGCATCACGATAAGTTCACCCATGAAACGGCCTCCTAAAATTGAAAAAGCCGGGAAGGCCCGGCTTTCGATTGATATCTGACTCGCGAGAAGTTCTCGGGAGCGATTTGAAAGTAGCACTCGTATCCCCGAAAACGAACTATGAGCACGGAAGCCGCAATTCGCGATTCCAGGCAAACCGCTGATTATGAAAGAGAAATATTTTTTTGAGATTTGTATCGACTGCCGTGACCGGCCTTTCACGCTTCTTTGAAAAGGAGTTCCAACCCCCCGCGTGTCACCGCAAAATCCTTTAAATCCTGCTATACTTCGGGCTGAATGAGCTTTCGGCGTTTACGCCACCGGTGTCGCGAAGCATTGCGACCTGGCAACCAAAAGGGTTGCCGAACCAGAGTGAAATACGCCTCCTTTGTCAGCTCGTCAATGCTCTCCCCTCCTTGATGAAGTCCAGCATTCAGATCACTCGCGGTATAGAACCGTTATTCGGCACTCGTGACGAGAACATACGCTTACTCGAATCCGAACTAAATCTCCGCACGCGTCTGCTGGACGGCAACTCTCTGGAACTTGAAGGAGACGAGCTGCATGTCCACCGCGCGGAACAGATTCTGGAAGATTACGTGGGCCTGGTCAGCGAAGGTCACACGTTTAACAATGGCGATCTCAACAGTTTCATGCGGGTGGTCACTGCCGATCCAAATATTTCGCTGCGCAGACTGGTCGAGAGTGGCAAGTCGCGAACGTTCGGCAAGAAAGTTCTGGCGCCCAAAACCGTTAATCAACGCCATTACGTCGACGCCATCGAGCATCACGACCTGACGTTCGGCGTAGGTCCAGCCGGAACGGGCAAAACCTACCTGGCAGTTGCTATGGCGGTCTCGGCGTATCTGAATAAACGCGTGAGCCGTATTGTCCTGACACGTCCCGCTGTAGAGGCGGGTGAGCACCTGGGCTTTTTGCCCGGCACGCTGCAACAGAAAATAGATCCCTATCTGCGGCCCTTGTACGACGCCCTCTTCGACATGATCGATTCCGAAAAGGTGGAGAAATTGCTGGAGCGCAATGTGATTGAAATCGCTCCTCTGGCGTTCATGCGCGGCCGCACACTCAACGATTGCTTCATTATTCTCGACGAAGCCCAGAACACCACGCTCGAGCAGATGAAGATGATCCTGACTCGTCAGGGATTCAACTCAAAGATGGTGGTGACGGGTGATCAGACACAAATCGATCTGCCGAGCGGCAAGAAAAGCGGATTGCTGAATGCCATCGATGTTCTGAAAGGCGTCGAGGGCATTGCGTTCGTCAGGTTTGACGATAAAGATGTGGTTCGCCATGCGCTTGTGCAGCGCATTGTAAAAGCCTACGATCGCTACAACGAATTGATTGGCGCGGGTCGCCAACTGGCCTTGCGGCTGGGCAACGACGCTCCGCCGGAATCGCGCCTCGAACCTCCGCCGAACAATACTGTAGAAATTCCGGAGTTCCCTCCGCTTACCTGATCGCCTATGTCCCCTGATGGTGATTCGCAACCTCCTGCGGCCACGAAACGAGTCACGCTTCTCTTTCGCGCATTGCCCGATCAACCTAAAATTTCTCCCGCGCAACGGAAAGAACTTGCTGACTTCTCGCGCGCTCTGACGGAAAGCATCTCAGCTGGCGCATTCACTTGCCTCATCACCAACGATGGTGAATTGCAGCGCCTGAACAGTTCTTTTTTGGGAAATGATTATCCCACCGATGTACTCTCGTTCCCGGCCGGTGGAGGCGCAGGCGAACTCGGCGAAATTGCCATTTCGCTTGAGCGCGCCGCGGCGCAGGCTAATGATTTAAGCCATTCCTGGATGGACGAAATTCGCATTTTGATGTTGCACGGCTTTCTTCATCTGACGGGGCTCGACCATGAACTCGACGGCGGCCAAATGGCGCGGGCAGAGCGCAAATGGCGCAGCGTGTTCGGCCTGCCTACTACCTTAATAGCGCGCAGCCGCTCTGCTTCCGGAGCACGCCAGTAATGAACCTGCTGTGTCTCGCGCTCGCCGTTCTTCTAACGATTCTTCTCTGCTTCGTATCGTACGTGCAGCTCCTCTATCTCGAATCACTGCGTTTAATCCGCCGGGACTATCCGTCGCTCGAGCTCTTTCGCGAAACACTGTCCGACAAGATTGGCCTGGATCTCGAAGACGGTTCGCTCACCTTTTCGCTCATCAAACACTCTTCGCTATTCCTGCTTGGCGTTTTTTATCTTTGCGCGTTTATTCGTACCGCTGTTCCGCCCTGGCAAAGTGTGCTGGAGGCCGCGGCTGTTTCATTTGCCGCCATGCTGATCTCGAGTTACCTGATACCGCAATGGCTGTATCGTAGGGGAAATGCGCGATGGCTGGAGAAAACACTGCCATTCACCAAGCTCCTGGCCACGTTGATCCGTCCCTTGGCGGCGCCTATTCGCGGCTTTCAGTCGCTGCTCGATATGGACGGGGACGGCAATCGCGAAGACACCCAGACCGATTCCGTAGAGCATATTGAAGCATTCATCACGGCAGGCGCGGAAGAAGGCATTCTCGAAGAAGAAGATCGCCGGCTCATTCACTCGGTAGTGGCATTCGGTGACAAGAACGTTCGAGAGGTGATGACCGCGCGGCCCAATATTGTTGCCATCTCAGCGGACAAGACGGTCGAAGATTTGCGCCAGCTGGTCATTCACGAACAATATTCGCGCATTCCTGTTTACACCGGCTCGATCGATAATATCAGTGGTTTCGTACACGTCCGCGACATCTTTGAACTTGACGAGGAGGAGCGCAAAACCAAATCCTTGAAAGACGTGATCCGGCCGGTCCCGCTTGTCCCGGAGACAAAACCGGTTAGCGATCTGTTGCGCGAGATGCAGCGCAACGGTTCACACATGGTCATCGTGGTCGACGAGTATGGCAACACCGCAGGCTTGGCCACTATGGAAGATCTGGTCGAAGAGATTCTCGGCGAAATACGTGATGAACACGAACCTGATCGTGACGTAACGCAGGAAGCGGACCATGTATTCATCGCGCCGGGCAGTCTCGATTTGGACCGGCTGCACGACTTACTCGATTTCCGCCCGGAAGACGATACCGAATCTACCACCGTGGGGGGATTGGTGGCCGAATGGATGGGACACGTGCCGCAAGTTGGCGAGACGGTTGAGCGAGGCGGCATCCGCGTCGAAGTGCTGGCAGGCAACGAGCGCCGGGTGGAAGAGGTTCGCATCTCGCGTCCGGAAACAATGTCGTCCGTGAGCGTCATGGCATGAGCCGTGAGAGTGCTCATCGCACCGGATTCGTTGCCATTGCCGGTCGGCCTAACGCCGGCAAATCGACCCTGCTGAACGCCCTGGTAGGCGAGAAGGTGGCGATTACCGCCCCACAAGCTCAAACCACACGTACCTCGATTCAGGGCGTCTTGACCGAACCTGGTGCGCAAATAATCTTCATCGATACCCCAGGCATTCACAAAGCGGACACATTGTTCAACAAGCGCATGATGGACACGGTTCGGGGATCCATACAGGATCGCGATCTGGTCCTCTATCTGGCAGACGCCACAAAGCCGCTTACCGAGGACGATCAGAAAGCCGTCAGTGCGCTATCGAAGACCGGCAAAGCATTACTCGTCTTGAACAAGATCGACCGGCTCGACGATAAGCGCCTGCTGCTTCCCCTCATTGAAAACTACGCTAAGCTGTTTCCGTTCGCCGATGCGGTGCCGATTTCCGCGCGCAAATCCGAAGGGCTCGACCAGCTGAAACGCTTGATCATCGAACATCTCCCGCTCGCGCCTGCTTTGTTTCCGGAAGACCACTGGACCGATCAGCCCATGCGTTTTCTGGCCGCCGAGATTATTCGCGAAGCCATCCTGCGTTCGGTGCGCGAAGAGGTTCCTCATGCTTCGGCGGTGCTAGTTGATACCTGGGAAGAGAAAAAAAATCTGACCAGGATAGCGGCTACGATTCACGTCGAGCGTCCCGGCCAAAAAACCATCCTCATCGGCGAAAAAGGCCAGATCTTAAAGAAAATCGGCACCGCCTCCCGGCAGGAAATTGAGCGACTGGTGGGCCACAAAGTTTTCCTCTCCTTGTTCGTCAAGGTGAAAGCAAAATGGCGCGAAGATTCCGAGTTCTTGACCGCCATTGACTGGCGCGCCATGGTTGGAACCGAAGACTCCGAACGGCCGTCATGATGTTAGCCTGAAAGCAGATTCATGAAACGCCTTTTAGTACCCGCTTTGCTTTTGGGATGCGCGGCCACGATGCACGTTATGGCCGCGGATCAGAAGCCAGCCGTCTCCGACGATCGCATCATTGATCAGGTTCGTATGCGCCTGACTACGGATCAAGACGTGAAGGGTGGCGCAGACGAAGTCACGGTACAGAATGGTGTGGTCACGATCAAAGGCCGGGTGGATTCCGACCGGGGAAAGTCTAAGGCCACCAAGCTCGCGAAAAAAGTTAAAGGCGTGAAATCGGTCGATAACGAGCTTTCAGTCGGGCCGCCGAATTAACCTGGCCGACAAAGAGCGAGGCCAAAGCCCCGCCCTCCTGAAATGCTTAGAAGTGGTTCCACAAATACTGGTTGTACACTTCGTGGTGATACTGTACTTCAGGCGATTTAACAAACGTTCCCAACAAACGCGGACACCGATCCGCCGAGGCCTGCTTTAATTCGGCATACCGCCCTTTCACATCGGCGCCGAGCAACTCGGTGGTCCATTCCGATGCGTTAAAGTTACGCAGAGCATCGTAGATGTTGTCGGGCAGATAGCGATCCGCGCCGCGAATATTTTTCACGTCCGCGATCTTGCCTTCCAGACCCGTTTTGAAAATCGAGTAGAGAACCATGTACGGGTTTGCGTCCGGCGCAACCGATCGCACTTCGACGCGCGCGCTTCTTTCGTTGCCTAACGGAATACGCACCATCGAGCCGCGATCCGTAGCCGACGCCTTGATCTGATTCGGCGCTTCGAAGTGTGGATCGAGCCGCCGGTAAGCATTCACGCTGGCATTTAGCAACAGGCACAAGTCGTTGCCATGCGAAAGGATGCGATCGACAAAATCCCAGGCGAACTTGTCCATCTTCTCCTCTCCCTGCGCGTTCCAGAAGAGATTTTTGCCGCCCTTGCTGATCGAGACGTTGGTGTGCATGCCATTTCCATTCACACCCACTACTGGTTTCGGCAGGAAACTCGCCGTAAATCCCATTTTGGTCGCAACCTGACGGCAAATTAGTTTGTAGAGCTGAATCTGATCCGCGGCCGTCACCACATCGGCATAACTATAGTTGATTTCGAATTGCGAAGGCGCTACTTCCGGATGGTCCTTTTCATTCTCAAAGCCCATCGCGCGCTGCACATCGGCTGAAGAATCGATAAACAACCGCAGCGGATCGCCCGGCAAGGAATGATAGTAGCCGCCTGTGTTGACATATTCAAAGCGGCCAGTGTGATAGAACCGCCGCTCCGCATCCGCTCCTTGAAACAGAAACCCTTCAATTTCATTGGCCGCGTTCAGTACATGACCACTTTTTTCAAAAGCGCTATTCGCGTAAGCCTGAAGTACGCCGCGTACATCCGCGGCATAGGGCGTACCGTCCTTATCGATCACATGACCGAACACCAGCACCTTACCCGAACCAAAAATATCGCAGGGGGCCCAGTAAAATGCACTCCAGTCAATTCCGAGCCGTAAATCGCTTTCGCGCTGCGCGGTAAATCCGCGAATGGAAGACCCGTCGAACGTCAGATTGTCCCAGCTTCCCAGCAAGAATCGCTTGTCGTAATCGAGCATGTGCAGGCGGCCCTCGAGATCGCTGAACAAAACCGTCACGGCTTTGATTCGCTTCTCGTCGGTCAGGTACTTCTGCCGTTCTTCCTGAATCTGTCCGATAGGCACCCTCTTCTTGCGCTGCTCTTTGACGTGCAGGTTCAGGTCTTCGAGTTCTGAATACGAATGGGCCAGCCGGTCATGTATTTCGTTGGACATTTCTCTCCTAAATGTTTTAAAGCGCACCGCTCCGTAACCGGCCTGAGCAGGCAGGTGCGCAGACAGTTCGTTCGTCGAATTGAGGCGCAGCAGTCGAATGCTCGGTCGTTCCGAAAGTGGCTCGACACATGACGTGGTGCCTCACTTGCGGACGGATCGACCCCCTGGCAACAACTGATGAGCTGCGCGGAGGCCAATTCAGATTTTAATGCGTTTGTATTCCGATCCGCTACCGTCTTGCTGTTTTTGCCAAGCTAGGAAGGAATCGAACCGTTCCGAATCACCTTCTCCATAACCTCTGTGAACGTGTCGATCTCTTCGAGAGTCGTGTACACGTTGGGCGTGATTCGCAAGCCCTGATACTCACCTGGCGTAACCACCGCGACGGTCCAGATCCGCTGTTTTTCCCACAGATACTTCGCCAGTTTCGGTGCTTCCATTCCATCTACGCTAATGAAGCCAATGGCGCAAGACTGCTCTGGATCTTCACTATTGAGGATCTTGACACCCGGCAATTCGCGCAAGCGGTTAGACCATCGTTTACGCAGATAGCGGAACCGTTCGGCTTTCCTTTCCGGTCCAATGCTGTCATGAAAATTCAGGGCCTCCGTCACGGCATCGCGTTGCGACGCCGGATGTGTCCCGATCTCTTCGAACTTGCGAATGTTGTTACGCATGGAGTCGGGCGCCGGCATCATCGGCCAGATGCTCGGGATCTTCGATTTGCGTACATACAACATGCCCGTGCCGATCGGCGCCAGCACCCACTTGTGCAGCGACGTCGCATAATAGTCGCACTCCAGGTCGTCATGTTTGAAGGGGAACTGGGCGAAAGCGTGTGCGCCATCCACAATCACCTCAATGCCGCGCTCTTTACCCATCCGGCAGATGCTCCGGACGGGGAAAATCTGTCCCGTCCGATTGGTGATGTGGCAGATATGGATGACCTTGGTCTTGGGCGTTATATGCGATTCGATGCGTTTGGCCAGGTAATCGAGACTCGGCGGCGGAACTGGAAAAGTGATTTGCTTCAGGACAATCCCGTCGCGGCGTTCCCGCTGCTGCCAGGTCGTGATCATGCGCGGATAATCCTGATTGGTCGTCAGTACTTCGTCGCCCGGCTTCAAATTCATACCCAGCTGAATAATCTCCAGACCTTCGCTGGCATTGCGCGTAATGGCTATCTCTTCCGGGTCGCAACCGAACATCCGCGCCAGCCGCCGTCTCACTGTTTCAACACCCGGGTCGAGCACGTTCCACATGTAGTAAGACGGATTGAGATTTTCGATCTCTAGATACCGTATCTCTGTATCCATCACGATCTTCGGCGCCGGGGAAACGCCGCCGTTGTTCAGGTTGATCATGTTGCGGTCGACTGTGAAAGCGTGCCGGACGTTAAACCAGAAATCTTCGTCCCGCGCCACCGTATCGGCCGCCCGACCGGTGACTGCATCGGTAGCGCGCTGCGCGCATAGCACAGCATCCGTCTGAAAAGCTGCAATGAGTCCCGCTGAGCGCGCTAAGAACTTCCGCCGGCCAGTCGTCAAAAGTACAACCTCACGCCAAGTTCCACTAATCGCGAAAAGTTCGCTTGCGAGTTAATCACCCCAAATGTCGACGATCCGTACGTGGTGCTGGGAGACGTAAACAGCGGCGTGTTAAACGCGTTCAACAAACCCGTGCGAAATTGGCCTTTGAAGCGCTCTGAAATGCTGAACGTCTTGAACAGCGATAAATCCCAGTTGGCCTGCCCCGGCCCGCGCATCCCCAAACTCCGCGCCGTGTTTCCAAAGGTCAGTGCAGGCGCTGCCGAAAACGCGGCCGGATTGATGTAGTTATTCAAACGCGATTCCAGGCTCCCGCTTGTCACTGGCGAAATCCCAGTCGCATTCGGCCGCTGCGAATCAAAGCCAAATAATGAATTGTTGTCGGGCGTCTGGGTGATCTGCAGAGGAAAGCCGGTCTGGTAAATCGAGATGGCATTGAACGACCATCCGCCTACAACCATGTCCATGGCGCGCCCGGTGGAACCAAGGAACTGTTTGCCTTTACCGAACGGCAAGTCATAACTGAATGTGGTTGCCCAGCGAACCGGAGAGTCGTAATAGGAGGGCGCCCATTCGCCCGCAATGTTGTAAGGATTCTGCGGCACGCCTGAATTCCCCGAATTCAGAAAATTGCCTGGACCGCCATTGCCTTGGTCAAAACTACGCGCCCAAGTAAAGGTGGAGAGAAAAGTCAATCCATAACTCATCCGCTTCTGCGCCTTCAGCACAAGCGAATCGTACTGCGCCTTGTCCTGATCACTCAAACTCAGGTTTACTTCGCCAAATTGCGGGTAAGGTAGCAGCGTCTGGTATTGTCCGACCTGTGAGCCACCGAAGTTACTCGTGGTGCTTACCGCGCCGTGTAAGGGATTCGGCACGCTTGCCGTGAGGGCACTATAGCCGAGCCCGAAGTAAGACGGATTGAGCGCGTTGATATTCATGTTGCCGCTCATGGTAGTCAAGTGAGACGAGCGGGATCCGACGTAGCCCAGCTCAAATGCCACTCCGCCCGGCAATTCGCGCTGAATGTCGACAGAAAATTGCTGTACTCGCGGCGAACGTGACTCCGGATCGGCAAAACTCACGGTTTGTCCCACACCCGCAAGCGGCCCCAAACTGCTTCCAGCCGGTTTATTCAGGCCATTCGGGAACGGATTGGTCAAATTAGAAGTCGCCGTTTGATAACCGTCATTGGTAAAGGTATTCGAGGTCGTCGCATAATATCCGGCTGTTTGAATCGGCGCTCCGATGCCGAAGGGAGGGGCCCAGAACAGCCCATAGCCGCCGCGCACCACCGTCTTCGAGCTCACCTGCCAGGCGAATCCCGCGCGCGGACCCCACTTGCTCCAGTTCGGATTACCGATCGACCCGGGAGCACCGTTTTGCCCCGCAAATTGAATCACGCCATTCGTAGTCAATCCGCTGACCTGAGATTGGATCGGATTCGATACATTCGGCAGAAATCCGGTCACGATCCCGTTGTTCGATTCCTGTAACCCCGACTCATGCTCCCAGCGCAGTCCATAGTTCACCGTCAACTTACTGTTGATCCGGAAATCGTCCTGCAGATAGGCGCCGCAATAGCCGACAAAGTCAGTTAGCTTGGTCGGCACCGTGATTGAAGCATCGTGCGGAAGTCCGACCAGCATATCGGCCAGGTCAGCGCCACCCGTTCCCGTCGCGGATTTAGTCCAGATGCCGTTGAAGTTGAAGTCCCCTCCACCCTGCCCGTAATCGAGGCCGCTCGTATTAATCTTTCGCCAGTCAAACCCACCCGTTACGCTATGGCGTCCCATGAACTTCGAAGCGCTGATTGAAGCGTTATAGGAATAATGAACGTAATAAAAATCGTTGTTAGTGCCCAAGCCGCCCAGGCTGTTATAAACCGTCGACAAACCCACCACTGGGAATGTCGGCGACAACACCTGGTTCACGTACGACGGACTAAACCCGAGCGTTCCGAGATTTAAGCCGGAACTGACCTGGTAACCGTAATTCGGGAATCGATTGAAGCCGTAACGAGCCGAAAGCACCAGCGTCGGCGAAATCGTAAATGTGTTGTTGAGCTGCGTGGCATTCACATTTCGCAGCAGCCGCCACTGATCCGGTGACGAAATCGAGTTGAACCACGTGTTCCCCGGCTCAAGCGAGAGATAACTCAGATAGCTGAGGTTCGCCCGCCACCAGTCGGTAAACTGTTCATCCAGCTTGGCGGTAGTCTGATGCGCCCGCGCCGGCAGACTTCCCGCCACCGTCAGGTCATTCTGCCCGTAATAACTGGGATTGGAGGAGGGTAGAGCCAGCGTACTCGCCATCGCCAGCCCCACCGGATTCAATTTGCTGGTCGGGATGATGTTGTTCGGGAAGGCGGTCCGGCTGAACGTTCCGTTGGCATTTTTCACGGTGCTCGATGGATCGAAAATTGTGAGCTGGCCGCCCCCCTGCGCCTGCGTCGCAGAAAAATTTCCCACTCGCTCGAGCGCAGTCGGCGTGTAGAGCTGCGAGGAGTTCGATTGCTTGTCGTCATACCCTTCCCGCGCCAGCCAGAAGAACGTCTTGTTCTTACCGTCGTACACCTTTGGAATCCAGACCCTTCCGCCCAGCGCAAAAGCATAGGTGTAGTTCACCTGCGGTGGCAGCGGCAGTCCAGCCGCATTGTTGAAAAAGTTATTGCCAGACCAGCTCGTCTGACGCGTGCTGCCGAATGCGACGCCATGGTACTCATTCGTCCCCGACTTCAAAAGCGTGTTGAACATTCCGCCGCCCGTCCGCGCCATCGAGGCATCGTACGTATTCGCTTGCACTTTCACTTCCTGTACGGCTTCAATCGACGGAATAATAATCGCCCGGTTATCCGCGTCGGTAATCGGCACCCCGTCGAGCAGGTAATTATTCCCGCGCACCGGCCCACCGGCAATCGATATCTGCGACGAGCCGCTCTGATCTTCCATGCGGTTGTAAGCCGGGTTGCCGACCGGCATAACATTCTGCGCCACCCTCGACAATGTGAACGGGTTTCGCCCGAGATTCGGTAAATCTACCAGCTGCTGCCGGTCGAGCACCTGTCCTTGCGAGGCATTGGAATTTTCCACCAGCGGCACATCTTCCGTCACGGTAACGCTCTGCGTGATGTTCCCTACTTCCAGCTTCAAGTCGACGTTGAGAAACTCCTGCGTTCCCACCACGATCCCGCGCTGCTCATATCGCTTGAAGCTCGGGCTTTCTGCCGCTACCGAGTAATTGCCGGGCTCGACGTTGCTGAGAACATAGGTGCCGTCAGCCGTCGTCAACGTTGTGCGCGGCACTCCGGTTCCGGTATTAGTCAGAGTAACTTTGGCGTTGGCGACTGCCGCGCCTTGTGGATCGGTGACCGCTCCGCGCACACCTCCCTGGTAGGACTGCGCGGGAAGGAACGTTGCCATGCATCCACAGGCAACTATCGCGGCGACGCCTCTAACGATCTTGGGAAACACTCGGAACGGGTTTGTTGACATCCAGACTCCTTGTTGACTTTTGGGCAGTCATACGTTGACCCAGACACTTCTCAACATGGAGCGGACACCGTCACGAAAGGCAAAACAACTTCTGCCGGCCATGCAGCCAAAAGGCGGCAGAATGCACCTAAACTAATTCCGCTGAACTTGTTTCAGGAGTATAACAGCCGAAATCGCAAACAGTCTACTAAAAAGTTTGGGTATCCAACCCTGCCTCGCAAACCACCGGCAGAGACTTTCCCCCGGATTTCGCCACAAAAAGGTATATACTTGCGATGGCAGCCATCCAGCTGCCTTTGCCAATCTCCCTGTCTGAGAGGCTTAGGTGCGTTCGATCATTGTTGGCTTTTTTCTAACTTCTGTCTGCCTTGCCGGTACCGCACCCTCCCCGGCTACTGTTCTCTTAAGCTACGATCAACCCTATTCTCAACCGGCGTTCACCGCCTTACAGCACCAGTTACAACACGTTCTCAAGCAGGTCGGACTGACGCTCGATATTCGCGACCGTTCCAACACCCAGCCGCACGAGCAGTTTTCCGAGCTGTTTGTCTTTCAGATGAAAGGCAGTTGCTCGATGGATGCGCTCCCCGTGGGAGCACTCTCGGATGAACGCGGCGCTCTCGCCATGGCCTACTCTTCCGACGGCAAAATACTGCCCTTTGGCGAGGTCGAGTGTGATCGCATCCGGCAGTGCCTGCAGCGTATTGTGGGCCGGGGCAATCCTCATTCCTATCAAGCCGCCTTCGGAACCGCCATAGGCTTGGTTATGGCTCATGAAATCTACCACATGCTCGCTCATTCGGCCCAGCACACCCACGATGGAGTGACCAAGGAAAGCCTTTCCGCCCGGGAACTGCTTTCCGGTGAACTTTCCTTGCCCGCCATAGCCCGCCTCGCGATGCGCCGGAGCCTGATCGCTTCTCGTTAATACTGCAAAATTCGCACCGGCCCTTCCTGTTTCCGTTACAGCGGTGATACACTTCCCTTGATACTGCGCTCTAAGTGACCACTTCCTGTAAGTAGTCTCCGCGGCTTCTTGAGATGCAGACGGCACACATTGTTTTGCCGCTAGCCCACGTTTCGGCTACCCTTGTTTTGCTTCGAGCGGCCACTGCCGCTTAACTTAAGAACCAGCTAGCTAGAAAGAACCAGCTAGCTAGAACATCGCAATCTCTTGGGTGTGAGGAGACGTAATGTCATCAGTTTTAAGTGAAGATCAGAAATCCGATTTCCTGCGACGGGGCTTTTCGCGTCGCAACTTTGGCCGCATCGCTTCCGTTTTGACGGCTGGCGCCGCCCTGCCGTTTTATAACGAGCAAGCTCTTGCTCAACTCTCGATGGTGAAGAACATGCCGGCCGATGCCGTCAAAATCAACGCCAACGAAAATCCCATGGGCCCGTCCCCCGAAGCCGCAGACGCCATTTACAACGTCGTCAAAAAGGGGGGCCGGTATATGTATGAAGATACTTATTCACTGGCCGAAGCCATGGGCGATGTCGACGGCCTCAAGTTCAGCTACAAACCCGACGAGGCCTATATCGAAATTTTTGCCGGATCGAGCGCCCCTCTTCATCAAACGGTGCTTGCATTTTGCTCTAAGGACAAACCCTTCGTCAAAGCCGATCCCGGCTACGAAGCCGGCGAGCGCGCGGCCAAATTCATCGGCGCCAAAACGGTCAATGTGCCTCTACGTAAAGGCACCTGGGATCACGATGTAAAAGCCATGATAGCGGCTGCTCCCAATGCGGGATTGTTCTACGTCTGCAACCCCAACAATCCTACCGGCACCCTCACCAGCCGCTCCGATATCGAGTATCTTGTGGCCAACAAGCCGGCCTGTTCGGTAGTTCTCATCGACGAAGCTTACATTCACATTTCGAAAAGCGCCGTTCCTTGCAGCGACATGGTGGCTGCCGGTAAGGACGTCGTCGTGCTGCGCACCTTCTCGAAGCTCTACGGTATGGCCGGATTGCGCGCGGGCGCTGCTTTCGCCCGTCCCGACTTGCTGAAGAAGATTACGCCCTATAGCGCGGGCGCGATGCCGGTCACCGCCATGGTCGGCGCTACCGCCAGCATCAAAAACAAAAATCTGGTTCCCGAACGCCGCCAGGTTATGGCCGATATTCGCGAGGATACCTTCAGCTGGCTGACTTCGAAAAATGTGGAATTCATTCCGTCGGAAAGCAATTGCTTCATGATAAACGTGAAGCGGCCGGGCGCTGACTTCTACAAGGGAATGGCCGCACAGAAAGTCTATATAGGACGTGTCTGGCCGGTCTGGCCCGAGTGGGTCCGCGTTACTGTCGGCAGCAAAGACGACATGGCTAAATTCAAGACAGCATTCGCTCAAACCTATAACGCCTGAGGCGCGCCTCCGCGCCTAATTTCTCCAAGACGCGGTCCAGCCCACGTCCGGCTCGTCCGCCCGCCTCGTCGCTCTCTGAACTTTTCTAGAGGCATCACTTTCTTGACTTCTTTCCCGATTCGCTACAGTTGGCGGGCCCTGTCCGGCGATTTGTCCGGTGGTCTCGTTGCGGCGCTCATTGCCATTCCCTATGGCCTCGCCCTGGCCAGCATGATGGGTCTTCCTCCCATGCTTGGCCTGGTCACATCCGTCGCTACTGCGCCCGTAACCGCACTCCTCGGTCGCAACCCCGTTCTCATCGGAGGCACTGCCAGCGCAACTGTCCCCTTCATCGCGCAATCCGTCCAATCCCAGGGCGTCGGCGGCGCTGCCAAAGTCTGCATGGTGGCGTCGGTCTTTCTACTGGTCTTCTGCTTCCTCCGCCTCGGACGTTTCATCCAGAAAGTGCCCAACCCGGTCGTCACCGGCTTCTCCTGCGGCATCGGCGCCATGATGATCCTCTCGCAACTCGGCGTCATGCTTGGCGTAAAAGCCGTCGTCGATCGAACTTCAAACAATATGCTGTATCAAAGCTGGCAGGTGCTCTCCCGCGTGGGCGAAACGCAAGCCAGCGCTCTCATCATCAGCGCCGTAGTCATCGTGGCCGCGCTCGCTTCCGCTCATCTTCTGCCGAAAGCGCCCGCTCCCTTGCTTGGCGTGCTTGCAGCTGTAGCCATCGCGGCCACTTTCCGCTTGCACCAGCGAGAAATCGGTCGGCTCCCGTTGGAGATTCCTTCGTTCGCAGGCTTCTCCTGGACTCCTCATGATGTAGTTAGTGTCATACCTGCCGCGCTCGGCTTGGCTTTCGTATCAGCCGTCAACCTGCTCGTCACTTCGCGCGTGGTCGAACACTTTCGCGGTCGCCACAAGCATTTGAAACGCGCCGACGCCGATGCCGAGCTCGGCGCTTATGGTATCGCGAATATGGTCGCTGCCGTTTTCGCCGCGCCCATGAGCGTTGGTATCCCGGCCCGTAGTCTCGCCAGCGTGCGCTGCGGCGCCACCACGCGCCTCTCGAATATTTTCCACGCCATTTTCATCCTGGCCTTCATCGGCGTGGGCGGCCGCTTTATTTCCCACATTCCCATTCCCGCTCTGGCCGGCGTCACAGCCTACATCGGTATCTGTTTACTTGAATGGGGAACCTGGCGGCGTCTGCCCAAGATGAACAAGGTCGATGCTCTCGGCTTCCTGTCTACTGCGGCGGCCACGCTCGTCGTCAACGCTGTTTTAGCCGTCGCCATCGGCTGTTCGTTTTATGTCCTCCGTTACCTCTACCGGCGTCTGATCGCCCGAACCGAACCGCACGAATCCGTTAAGAAGATGGCAGTCGGCGGCGCCCACTAAGCGGCGCGCGCATTACGTTATCCTCAAACATTCATGCGAGCTGCTCTCCTTTGCGCCTTCGTCCTTGCCTCCACACTTTCCGCTCAATCCAACACATACGTCCTTAAAGCCGCGCGTCTCTTCGATGGCAAATCCGGCGTCCTCACTCAGCCCGGCCTCGTAATCGTCTCCGGTAGCAAAATTCAATCGCTGCACGGCCCGGCTCCCGCTAACGCCACCGTCATCGATCTTGGCGACGCCACGCTACTTCCCGGCTTCATCGACGCCCACACTCACCTCACCCAGGATTTCGATCCCGATTACAACGGCGCGCAACTCCGCGAGCTCATGCGCACCATTCCCGAGCGAGCCATCCGCGCCACCGCCAACGCCCGCAAAACGCTTATGGCCGGGTTCACCACGGTGCGCGATGTCGGCTCTTCTGACTTCCTCGATGTCGGCCTGCGCAATTCGATCAATGCCGGCATCGTGCCCGGGCCGCGCATGCTCGTCTGCGTACGCGCCCTTGGCTCCACCGGCGGTCATTGCGACGATGGCGCAGGTTTTCGCTTCGGTATTCTCAACCACGAAAGCGGCCCCGAAGACGGTGTCATCAACTCGCCCGACCAGGCCCGCTTTGCCGTTCGCTTCAATATCAAATACGGCGCAGACATTATCAAAACGTGCGCCACCGGCGGTGTCCTCTCGCCCACTGACGATGTCGACACTCCGCAACTCACGCAATCCGAGCTCGACGCCCTGGTCACCGCCGCGCACGAACTGCGTCGCAAAACCGCCGCCCACGCGCATGGCGCGGAAGGCGCCAAACGAGCCATCCGTGCCGGGATCGACTCCATCGAACACGGCACTTTTCTCGACGACGAAGCCCTTCGCCTCATGCGCGAGCGCGGCACCTATCTGGTCCCTACTCTCGCCACACGCACCGGCTTGCGCGAATCTAAATTTCCTCCACTTGTCCAGCAGAAAGCCGATCTCGCCATGAAATCTCAGGACGATATGGTTCGCCGCGCTCTGCAGGCCGGCGTCAAAATCGCGCTCGGCACCGACGCCGCCGTTTATCCTCACGGCAACAACGCCGTTGAATTCGTCCTCATGGCGAATGACGGCATGTCCACATCTCAATCTCTGCTCGCCGGCACCTTTGTCGCCGCCACGCTGCTTGGCCTTCAGAATAAAATCGGCACCCTCGAACCGGGCAAGCTCGCCGACCTCGTCGCCACGCCCGGCAATCCACTCGACAACGTGCAAGTCACGCAAAGTGTCTTCTTCGTCATGAAGGAAGGCGTCATCTACCGCAACGATCACGCTCACTGATCGGAATACACACGGTTGTAACCGGACTGTCACGTAGCATTGATGACCAACCGTCACTCTAGAAGAGCACTAATCTGCTCCGGGTCTCGCACACGCTTTGATCACGGCCCGGAGCGCAAGGAAAACTATTCATGAGCATGCAAAATTCCAAGCTGGCGGGTTGGACTAGAGCCCTTGTCCTCGCCTCGACCGCCGTCTCACTCCCTCTCGCCGCCCAAACCAGCCTCACCGGCGCAGGCGCCACGTTCCCCGCTCCCATCTATCAAAAATGGTTCAGTGAGTATCAATCCGTCGGCAATGCTCAGATCAACTATCAGCCCAACGGATCCGGCGGCGGCATCAAAGGCGTCACCGAAGGCACCGTCGATTTTGGCGCCAGCGATATGCCCATGACCGACGAACAGCTGAAGGCGTTCAAAGATAAGAACGGCTACGGAGTCTTGCTGTTCCCGACGGTGTTAGGCGCCGCCGTCCCCACTTACAACCTGCCCGGTATTACCCAGGAATTGAAGTTCACTCCCGAAGCGCTCGTCGGAATTTTCATGGGCACCATCAAAACCTGGAACGATCCCCAGCTTGCCAAAGCCAACCCAGGAGTCAAATTGCCCGATGACAAAATCCTGGTCGTTCATCGCTCCGATGGCAGTGGCACTACCTTTTGCTGGACCGATTACCTTTCGAAAGTCAGCCCCGAATGGAGTTCCAAAGTCGGCAAGAACACTTCTGTCAACTGGCCTGTCGGTCTCGGAGGAAAAGGCAACGATGGTGTCGCTGGTGTCATCAAGCAGCAGAAAGGATCGCTCGGTTACGTCGAGCTGATCTACGCCATTAAGAATCATCTCGCTTATGGCATGGTGCAAAACAAGTCCGGCAAATTCGTGAAAGCTGATCTTGCCTCCGTCAGTGCCGCTGCTGCTGCCTCCAGAACCATGCCCGCCGATTTCCGCGTCTCCATTACCAACGAATCCGGCACCGGCGTTTATCCGATCTCCACGTTCACCTGGCTGCTGGTCCCCGAAAAGATCTCGGATGCCGCCAAGAAGAAAGCCCTGGTCGGTTTCCTCAAATGGGCCATCACCACCGGGCAAGGTTCGGTCGAATCGCTCGACTACGCGAAGCTCCCAACATCCGTTGTCGCCAAAGAACAACTACAGATCGCCAAGATTCAATAGCCTAAACTTGGCGTAGCGGCCGCTATCGCTGTATGGCGAGTACAACCTACATCACCGACGCACTTCGCCGCCCTGCCGGCCAGACTTTTATGAGCCGCTTGCGGGGCGGCGATGAGTTAGCCTACGCCATCACCTTCGCCTCGTCACTCTTAGTGCTCGGTATCGTGGCCCTGATCGTGGTCGAACTCTGGCTCAGTTCTCAACCCACCGTCAAGACATTTGGATGGCACTTTCTTGTCACCTCCACCTGGGATCCGAACGGCGGCAAGTTCGGCGCACTGCCCTTCATCTATGGCACCTGCGTCACATCGTTTTTGGCCCTGCTGATCGCCGTGCCTCTCGGCGTGGCTTCCTCCATCTTTCTTGCCGAAATGGCGCCGCCCCGGTTCTCGAACATTCTCACGTTCCTCATTGAACTTCTCGCCGCCGTTCCCAGCGTTATCTACGGTCTCCTCGGCATCTTCATCCTGGTTCCATTCATCGGCAAATTCGTCGTGCCCCTGCTTCAGAAATCGCTCGGCTATCTACCTATCTTCCGCGGCGATTTCTACGGCGTCAGCATTCTCTCGGCCGGTCTTGTCCTCTCCATCATGGTGGTGCCCTTCATCATCTCGGTCTCGCGCGAAGTGCTCCTCGCCGTCCCTGTCGAACAGCGCGAAGCCGCACTCGCGCTCGGCGCTACCAAATGGGAAACCACCTGGGACATCGTCCTGCCTACCGCCAGCACTGGTATCATCGGCTCCGTTTTTCTCGCTCTCGCTCGCGCCCTCGGCGAAACTATGGCCGTCACCATGGTCATCGGCAACACCCCCACAATTTCCGGCTCTCTGCTCTCGCCAGGCTATTCCATCGCCGCCGTTATCGCCAATGAGTTCGCCGAAGCCAGTGGCAATCTATACGTCTCCTCGCTGATCTTCCTCGGCCTTGTTCTCTTCGGTCTCACCATCGTCATCAACGCCATCGCCCGCGTCCTCATCATCGCCACCTCCCGGAGGGCCTCCTGATTCCATGACCATGGAAATCTCTCCTCGCCGCAAGCTGGTCAACATCGTCATGTTGTCCTTCTCCGGACTTTGCACTCTCCTCGTTATCGGCGTTCTCTTCTTCATCCTGGGCTACCTGCTCGTGCATGGCGCAAAGTCCCTCAATTTCAATTTCTTTACTAAGCTGCCCAAGCCGGCGGGTGAAACCGGTGGCGGCATGGCCAATGCCATTGTCGGCAGCGGCAAGGTCCTGCTCGTCGCTACGCTCATTGGTGTCCCGATCGGCTTCTTTGCCGGTGTCTACCTGGCCGAGTACAGCGGCAAGGCTTTCGCTTTTCTCATCCGCTATGTGGTCGATCTGCTCAACGGCGTCCCCTCCATCGTCATCGGCATCGTCGCCTTCGCATTGATCGTGCGCCCCATGAAACACTTCTCGGCACTCGCCGGCGGCGTGGCTCTCGGCATCATGATGATTCCTATCGCCGTGCGTACTACGGAAGAATTTCTGCGCGCTGTTCCGACCGCTATGCGGGAGGGCGCTATGGCGCTCGGCGCTACCAAGGCAAAAACCATCTTCACTGTGGTGGTTCCGACTGCCATCGCCGGTCTCACATCGGGCATGATGCTTAACCTGGCGCGCGTCGCCGGCGAGACTGCGCCTCTCCTCTTCACGGCTCTGGGCAATATGTTCTGGAGCAAAGGCTGGCTTGCTCCCATCGCCACGCTCCCGGTCATGATCTACAATTACGCCATCGCCCCTGATGAAGATCTCCACCAGCAAGCTTGGGCCGCCGGTTTCGTCCTGCTGTCCCTCATTCTTCTCGTGAACATTACCGCTCGCATGATTATTGCCAGAGGACCTGCGTCCTCCAGGAGATAAACTTTGGCTACTTCACCCGGACCGCAGACCATCAAAACCGCCATGCCCGTTCCGCCTGCGCCCGCCGGTCCCACTCCGGCCCGCCCGTCTGCCAAGCTCAGCGCCAAGGAGATCAACTTCTACTACGGCGCCTTCCAGGCGCTTTATAACATCACTCTCGACATCCCCGTCAACCGCATCACCGCGTTTATCGGCCCTTCCGGCTGCGGCAAATCCACCTTCCTGCGCACCATGAACCGCATGAACGAGGCCATCCGTAACACGCGCGTCGAGGGCGAATTATTGCTCGACAACGCCGATCTGCTCTCGCTCGATGTCACCTACGTGCGCCGCCGCATCGGCATGGTCTTCCAGAAATCCAATCCCTTCGCCAAGACCATCTTCGATAACGTGGCTTACGGCCTGCGCGTCAACGGGATCCGCAACAAATCCGTCATCGACGAAGCTGTCGAACGCAGTCTCACCCATGCCGCGCTGTGGACTGAAGTCAAAGACAAACTCAACAAGCCCGCTACCGCGCTCTCCGGTGGTCAGCAGCAGCGCCTCTGCATCGCGCGCGCGCTCGCCGTCGAGCCCGAAGTGCTGCTGCTCGATGAACCCTGTTCCGCGCTCGATCCCATCGCGACCCTCAAAATAGAGGAGCTCCTCTTTCACATCAAAGAAATGACTACCATCGTCATCGTCACCCACAACATGCAGCAAGCCGCGCGCCTCGCCGATTACACCGGCTTCTTCCTGCTCGGCAAGCTCATCGAAATTGACGACACCCGCAAAATCTTCCAGAACCCAGGCAAGAAAGAAACGGAAGATTACGTAACCGGCCGCTTCGGCTGATCCATCTCATACTTTTCGGGAGGTCTCTGTGCGTCACTTCGAACAAGAGCTTGAAAAACTAAAATCCAAACTGCTCGAGATGAGCGCGCTCGTCGAAAGCGCCGTCTATCGAAGCGTTCAAGGTGTCGTCGAAAAGAATGACGACCTCGCCCAACAGGTCATTCGCAACGAATCTCGCATCAATCAGCTCGAAATCGAGATCGACGACATGGCCATCGGCCTTCTCGCTCTTCAGGCGCCGCTCGCCGCCGACCTTCGCCTCATCACAGCGGCTATTAAAATCAACAACGATCTCGAACGCATGGGCGACCTCTCGGTCAGCATCGCGCAAAGCGCACTGGCTCTGATGCGCGAGCCTCTGATCCGGCCCTTGATCGACATCCCGCACATCGCCGGACTCGCCCAAAGCATGGTCCGCAAAGCCCTCGACGCCTTCGTCAACCGCGACGCCGAAATGGCCCGCAGCGTCCTCGCCTCCGACGATGCGGTCGATAACATGCGCACCGCCAGCTACCACGAACTCATCAGCTTCATGGCCAACAATCCCCAGCAGATCCCGCAATCGCTTTACCTGCTCTCGGTGATCCGCAACCTCGAACGCATCGCCGACCACGCCACCAACATCGCCGAAGACGTGCTCTTCCTGGTGCAAGGCATCGACGTACGGCACCACAACGAAGAACACGCCGCCGTCACCCGCTCCTGAACTCAATCATGGGGCCCCAACTCGCCGGACGACCAGATTGTCGAACTCCGCAGTGCCCCAGTCGCTCCCGATAGCAACCATTCCGCTCTTATGGGTTGTGTCATGCGCCTTTGTCAGCACTTGGTCGTCCAACATCGCCGAAACGTTACTGCCCTCGAACGTCAGCGCCAACGTATGCCATTGCTTTCCCTGCAGCGGGATAGTTCCGCCGGCGAGCGTTTGCGGCGAGCGCTTGTATTTGGTCGACAGCAGCGCCCAATCGCCATTTTTGCGAAGGCGTAAAACATAGGCGCTCGGATACAGCGCGTTTCCGTCCTGGAACACGTCTGCCGAATCAATGCGCCCCGCCACCGTCACTTCATCCGCTGTTTCAAGCAGGATGTCCGAACTCACCGTGTAGTCCGACCAACTCGCATCGCCGGCCATCGTGAACGGATTCGGCAGCGGACCCCATGGTATCGGTTTTTGTGTGATCACTTGCGCCAGGCAATTCCCCGGGCGGCCCACACAGGCATGCACTTCGAAGGCTCCGTCCTGATCAGCCAGAAACTTCGGTGCGCGATTGAGCGCGGTTTTCTCAAATCCCTCTTCATAAGGCATGGGAAACGGAGTATTCCCTGGAGGTTGTGCGCTACCCTTCGCCTGCCCCTGCGTAGTCGTCAAAGTGTAAATGGAATCGGGATCGAGAGTTGCCGTCACAACCCCATTAAGCGCGTGCAAATCGGAGACGTGTCCAAACGTCTTCCCGGCGTTTGTCTCCCATAAGTGAATCGTGTCTGCCCGCAATCCTCCAGTAACTCGAACCGCCACGGTTTGCGGATGCTTCGCCGCAATGGTTTCGGCAACTACGCTCCAATCCCTGTTGTCAGGCGATTGCAAAGCAACATAGGTGCCGCCTTCGCGCAAATAGCCGCAACCGGAATCCATATACTTCCAACCCGGTTTTGCAAATTGCGTGGTGTGCGCCGTCACCCAGACTGTGCTCTGCACGTCGTAGTATCCAGACCACGGCGTATTCGCATACATAAGCCCGGAATTAGGAGCAGCGAGATTGTCGTAATAAGAAGTCACCGGACTCCAGATTTCCGTCTTTGTCAACTTCCCTTCTAGGTAGTTGCGGTTGTACACCGAAGAGAGAATCCGACCGCCCGGTTCCCAATCGCGCGAGACAATGGGGCCGCCGCCTGAGTTGGGCTGGTCCTCGCTCGACCAAAGTGGCTTGCCCAACGCCTTTGCCTGATGTGTCGTTGTCAGCGCACCATCTTCGGTTTGCGGATAGTGCACCGCCAGCACGTCCACCGAAGCAGCGAGCTCGTGATCCTGACGCATAGCGTTCGCAATGCGCCATTGATGTTGGCCCGGGTACTCATCGCAGCAGACGATTTTCGTATCGAGCTTCCGTTTCGCGAACACTTTCTTCAGCTCTTTCACATACTCGGCGTCATACACTTTCTCGTTCCAGATACCCGCGTATTCGATGTGCAAACCGTACTGCTTCTGGGCGCCCTCGATGAAATCCGCTATGTAGTTCGCCATATCGGAAGAGTAGAGTTGCCCGTTGCCCACCCAGCCGGGCGCTCCCCAGGGAAGAATATCCAGCTGTATCTCAGGGTTTCGCCGTTTGGCTTCTTTCATCAGCCACCACTCGTAACCGCGCGTGTAATCGTGATCGGACCGAGACCGGCTATGGCTCGCCTCCGAGCCGTCTGTCGAATTCACATCGCCTCCCACTTCGACTTTCAAGTGCTGCAACGCAGCGCCATAGTTCGGCTTGAAAAGATAGTCCAGAATTTGGCTCCGCTGCGGCTCCGGATAATCGACCAGCAGGCGCGATGACGCCCCGGCGCTTACTGCTCCGATTCCGTCGTAAATCCGGCCGGTCGCGTGCCCATCGAGCAGGATTGGGGTGTCCGCGCCCCAAGCGAGAGTTGCCAAAAGCACCAGTGCTATGCATTTATACATAATTTTGGGATTCGATCAATCGTTAACGATGAACACTTGAACTGCTCGGTCCAGCCAGCATCTTTTCGATGTCTTCCAGCGCCTTCCCTTTGGTTTCGGGTACCCGGAAATAAACAAAGAGAAGCCCTGCGGCGCAGATCCCTGAGTACAGCCAAAAGGTTCCTGATTCTCCGAGATTTTCTCGCAAGACTGGGAAGGTAAACGTCAACAGAAAGGAGGCAATCCAGAGAGCCGAGACCGAGATGGCAACTCCTGTACTCCGGAATCGCGTGGGGAAGATCTCCGATATAAGCACCCAGGTCACGGGCGCCAACGACATAGCGTAAAAGCCGACCGTCAGCAAAGTGAATAGCAGAACGGGTACGCCCTGCACGCCCCAGCGATACGCCAAGCCAATCAGAAAATGCGAAACCGCAATTCCAGCGCATCCGAGCAGCATCAATGGGCGGCGTCCCCAGTTGTCGACCACCCGCAGCGCGATCAGTGTAAAGAGTAAATTGATTGCTCCAGTGATCACGATATTAAACAGAACATCGTTTACGCCATAGCCGGCGGCCCGATAAATCTCTTCGGCATAGTTGAAAAGAATATTGATACCGCTCCATTGCTGGAGCACGGCCAGGACGACACCAATTATCAGTGCCGAGCGAAGCTTTGTGGATCGGAATACATTCCGCGATGTAACTCCACCGGCTTCGGTCTCTTCCGCTGTTTCTACGTCTTGCGTCGCGAGGAGTGCGTAGTCATCACCGCCGATGCGGCTGAAGATTGCCCGGGCCTGCGACTCCCGCCCTTTCGAGACCAGCCAGCGCGGACTTTCCGGAACAAATATCGCGCCAATAAGGAAAAGCAACGAGGGTACCGCCACCGCCATAAACATGTACCGCCATCCGAATTGGCCGTTCCAGGAATTGCGAATCAACGAGACCGTTGCGCCTTCCGGGACCCGCTCTGCAATCAGCAGATTTACAATCTGCGCCATCAAAATTCCCACGACGATCGTCAACTGATTCAGTGAGACAAGCCGACCTCGCCAGACTGCGGGACTTACCTCCGCGATGTAAGTAGGCGAGATATTCGAAGCGATTCCAATGGCGACACCCCCGAGAATACGCCAGGTGACAAACAGCGAGAATGTGGCCGCCCAGCCAGTCAACAGCGATGAGACCGCAAAAAGAACCGCCGACAGTATCAACAGGCTCTTACGGCCGAACCGGTCACTAAGCGTGCCGGAGAGGATGGAGCCGATCAGGCAACCCAATAGCGCGCAGCTGTTCGCCCACCCAACCTGCGCTCCCGTTGTGAGATGAAAGTAGGCTTCATAAAACGGCTTGGCGCCCCCTATCACCACATAGTCATAACCGAATAGAAGTCCGCCCAGTGCGGCCACTGCGCAAACCAGGCCGGTGTATCGGAAATTCAGGTTCCCGCCATGCAATGCAGTCTCGCCGTTCAGCGTGCTCCCCTTCCTGTCCGTCACTGCACCGTCCCGGAACCAACGCTCGCCGTCTCCGAGAGCCTCCGGCGACAGTCGATCTCTGCGAGAAAATCGGCCGCCAGAGCATGATTGGGATCTTCGTCCAAAAGTTCTCGCAACAGCGCCGCGCTCTCCATCTCCTCGCCCAATCCGGCCTTGGCTTGCGCTTTGAGGAACCAAGCCTGCAACCTGTTCTTTCGCTCCAGATCTTCCTCGAACAACAGCATGGCTGGCAGCGACGTAGCGAAATAGTCAATGACCGGAACCGTTCTCTCCAGATCTTCGGCATACGCCAGCAGGCTGTCGAGTGACTCCTCACACTCCGCGGTCCGCCCCAGCTTACCGAGCGCTACCGAGCGGTAGTACGACATTTCAGAGAACCGCCGGACACTCATTTCCTGGAAGTCGCCGTGCGGTTCAGCGGCTCGCGCCCACATCCGATGAGCGCCGGATCGGTCACCGAGCCGTTCGCTGGCCTCACCCATCCAGTAAAAGATATTGGCCTGGTTTGCTAACGGGTGTTTCGCTTCGCCCAGGTTGACCGGAGTGCCTAGAGCGGCTGCAAAGAGAACTTGGGCCGCCGCTGCGTCACCTTCCACCAGCGCGCGGCGTCCTAGCGATATGTGCGTGCGAACGTGCTGCGCAATGGCCAGTCCTTCCCCGCCTTCCCAGGGTTGAAACGTGCGTGACAGCAGAACAGACTGCGCCTCCCGGTGCTGCCCCTCCTGGTTAAAAACTGCTGCCAGCTCGATCGAGAGATCGTCGCGCAACTCGATCAGCTCGCGGTGTGCCTGCATTTCTTCTAGACGTCTGGAAGGCCGCTCACCGGTTCTCTTCCAGAGCTGGTCGCGCTCATAGAAAACACGCGCGTCGCCACGGTCGATTTGAAACGCCGCCTCATAAGCGTTCAAAGCTCGCACCGGATCTCTTAGAACATTGAAATACGCAATGCCAAGATTCCGCCATGCCGTCGCAAAGCCGGCATTGATCGCTACTGACGCTTCCCACCGCTCAATCGCCTCTCCATAACGCCTGCGATCGTAAAGCAGATTGCCCAGATAATACTGTACCTTCGCGTCAAACTTCTCGCGATCGGCTGCCCACGCCAGAATCGACATCTCTTCTAGCCTGCTTGGGAAACAAAGATTCGGTGCAGCCTCGCTTGCTTTCGTCAACCAGCGCGTTGCCGCGCGCTCATCGCCTCGATTTGAGTAGAAGTACCCGAGTGCGTAACAAACCATCGGTACGCTGCCATCCGCCGCCCTCAAGTCAGCCGTCTCCAGCACACCGCACGCTTCAGAATCGAGGCCGGCTCTCGCATAGTCGAACGCCAGGTCGAGCGCCATTTGGTTGTTCGCCGGCCTTGTTCCCCGATCCAGATACCGCGCCCACTGGTCGGTGGGATTCAATGCCAGATTCTGCTCCAGCCAGCTCCGCGCGTCCGCCTCTCGTCCCATCTTGCGAAAGATCACTGCGCCAAGATTACGGGCGTTCGCATTGTCGGCATTCGTGCGTAATGACAATGTCAAATGATCGAGCGACGCGGCCAGATGACCGTTTGCCGCATCGAGTTCCGCCAAAGCATGATAAGCGCAACTGCGGGTGGCATAGTTCCAGGCCGCTTTATAAAGCGAGTCATACGCCTCCTTGCGGCGTCCTTGGTAGCGCAGCGCCAGCCCCAGATGATAGCAAGCGTCGCCCTCTGCCGGATTTGGGTTGCAAGCAGTCAGGCGCTCGATGCTGGTTCGAAAATATCCTTCCGCCAGCTGGAATTCGCCGCCACGCAGATGCCACACACCCAATGCATGGTTCGCCCGGCTGTCGCCCGGATCGCGCCGGATCGCCTCCTGCCAGTACGACACGGGACTTCTGGTTGCATGCCGGTATTGCGTCAGGTGCTGCCCGATCAGATTGAGCTCCTCAATTGTCGCTATCTCGGACGGCTGCCCAGGTTCTGTAGCCGGCTCCGGAGCGGCTCCGCCCTTTCCAGCAAATTCGTCACTGCGGTAAGAAAGTATCTCGTCGCCTTCGCTATCACGTAACGTCACCCGGAGATCCTCCCGGCCCATCTCGGACGGTAGTTCCGCCTCGACCTGAAAGGCTTGACCAGGTCTTAACTGCGCCGTCCATCGGCCAACGCATCTTGTCTCGCTGCCGGCCCGCTGCCATTCGAGAGAAAGCAACGCATCCTGATACTCCTCCGTTACGCACAATGCCAGTCGGACCACCCTTAGATCAGCCGCCACTTCCACGCGTAGCGCCGCCTGCCGGTTCGCCTTGGTCGGCACGCCCATCCGCTGAATCGGGTACCAATACTGGCTGAACGTTTTCACTTCTCCCGGCGAAAGAAACGAAAAATCGGGCTGATTATCCGTGTAAACACCCGCCATTAATTCCACGTACGGACCGTCCTCGTCCGTTAAGTTCCGATCCCATGCATAGCCGAATTCACCATTGCCCCAGGTCCACTGCTTCTTGCCCGGCGCAATATGATGGTTCGCCACATGCACCAAACCTGCCTCTCGCCGGTGATCGTAGCCGCCAAAGAAATCACCCTTCGAATCGAGCGCCATGTAACTAGTGGGAACAGGGATATTGGCATACCAGCTCAGATCGTTCGCTGGGTAATCGCCAGGCGGAACAAAATGTCCCGGCGACTCTTCAGCCCGTACCCCTTCCGTAGGCCTCGCCCCATAATCGATCCCGTAATACACTCCCTCACAACGCGGAAATGTGCTGGTCGCCCGTTTGGCGTGATCCGCCACGTAATGGACATCGGGCGCAAAAAACGATTGATACCGCTCGTGTACCTGCACCGCCATGTTTGCCCACCACAGGAACGTTTGCCTGAGCGGCGTCCGGTTGTAAAGCCGGACCTTCAACTCGATGTGCGCTTTGCCTGGATGCAGGCAAATGCCATGCGTTCCTTGCAGGCGGTCGAGCGGATCGTGATCTCCGCACCACGCTGTAATCGATCCATCGGCGCCCGCTTCCCAGACCACCTCCACTGGCATGTAAGTCCCCGGTCTGTGATGTTGCGGCCAATTAAATTCCACCCCTCCCGAAATCCACGGACCAGCTAAGCCAACCAGCGCCGGCTTGATGACATTCTGCCGGTAAAAAAAATCGTAGCCATTCGTCTTGTCCAGCCCCACATGAATCCGCCCTCCCAATTCCGGCAGGATCATCACCCGCAGATAGTCGTTCTCCAGATGAATTGCTTGCCATTCCCGCGCTACCGGTTCACGTGCGATGCGTTCGGTGAACGGCAACGGATACACGCTCCCGCTGCTGCCTTGATAGACTCGGCTCTCGAGAAACATCGGATTCTTTTCGGGAGGCATTGGGCAGTACGTCGGGATCACAACCGGCGCCGCCCAGCACTGCACAATCCCCTTCTCGCCGGAAGGCGCGGGAGGGAGAACAAGCTTTCGCTGGCTGGACATGATTGCCGGAAATCGCCCTCTCTCGGACCCTGGGGAACGCAAGATGCGCGGCGTGTTTCCTGTGTACGTTACCGATTAGATCACAGGCTTTGTAGCATTGCAAAAAGAATTCATAAACAATCTGGCTGTAAATAACCTTCGTGTACGTTGACAGGCACCTGCTGGGGTGATAGTATCGCATCCACTGAAGCACATTTCGAGCTAAAGGGAACCATCCATGTCGAGGCTTGTTTATCCCCATTTCGCATTCGCCATGCTCGCAGCTGTGGCGCTCACCGCCAACGCCCAAGTTGATACCGGCACGATTCTTGGCACGGTGAAAGATTCGAGCGGCGGTGTCATTCCGAGCGCTACGCTGACTCTCCTCAATGAAGGCACCGGCGTCAGCCAGACGGCAGTCAGCTCGAGCGGAGGCGAGTATACGTTTACGCCCTTGCGCATCGGCAAGTATTCGGTGAGCGCCCAAGCGCCGGGATTCCAGTCGCAAAAGAAGGTGGGTCTGCAGTTGGATATTCAGCAACAGGCGGTAGTTGATTTCTCTCTCGCCCCGGGCCAGGTTTCGAACTCGATTGAAGTGACGGCAGCCGTCGCTTCCCTCCAAAGCGAGAACGCCTCGGTAGGCCAGGTGGTGCAAAGCCGCGAAATCAACAACCTGCCTTTAAATGGACGCAATTATACTTTTCTGGCGCGACTCGCGCCGGGTGTCACGCAAGGTCAACAGGAGGGGCGAGGGCAAAATGCCGAAGGGCTCTTCACAGCCAACGGCGCCCGGCCGGCCCAGAATAACTATCTCCTCGATGGTATCGATAACAACACCAGCGATGTCGATTTCCTGGCCAGCGCCAGCTTCGTCATTAAACCTCCTGTCGATGCCATTGCCGAGTTCAACCTGCAGACCAGCGACTTCAGCGCGGAGTTCGGACGCGCGGGTGGCGCTGTCTTAAACGCCACTCTCAAATCGGGTACAAATCAGTTGCACGGAAGCGCTTGGGAGTTCTTGCGCAACGATAAGCTCGATGCCGCCGATTTCTTTCAAAATGCCAACCGGACCAACAAGGGAGAGTTCCGGCAAAACCAGTTCGGCGTCACTGCCGGAGGCAAAATCATACGCAACAAGACTTTTTGGTTCGGCGATTATGAGGGCACGCGCATCCGCCAGGCTGCGCCCCAGACTGCCACCGTTCCCACCGCCTTGGAGCGCAGCAGCGGCTTCACCAATCTGTCGGATCTCGTAAACTCCCAAACCGGCAGTTACACCGATGCGCTCGGCCGCTCTTTTCCCACTGGAACGGTCTTCGATCCGGCCACCACGCGGCAGCTTCCCGGCGGCAAGTTCGTCCGACAGCCCTTTGCCGGCAATATCATTCCCGCCGGCCGCCTCGACCCGCTCGCCCTCAATCTCCTGTCCCTGTATCCGGCTCCCACCCAGCCCGGACTCCTCAACAACTACAGCGTGAATCGCAAAAACACTACCGATACGAATGCTTTCGACGCGCGTCTCGATCAATACTTTTCAGAGAAGGATCAGGCCTTCTTGCGCTACAGCTATTCGCACAGCCCGTCCCAATTCCCTGGACCTTTTACCGGCTATGCGGACGGCGGCGGTTTTGCTAACGGCGATCAGACAGCCGATGCCCAGGGCGCGGCCTTGAGTTACACCCACTCGTTTAGCAGCACGCTCGTCAACGAAGCGCGTGCCGGTTTCAATCGGGAACACACCATACGCCAGCAAGCCTACGGCTCCGATACCAGCAACATTCCGGAAAAATTCGGCATACCAGGCGTTTTACAAACGCCCGGCAACGGCGGACTGCCATACATCACCCTTGGTAGCCTGACGAATTTAGGCGCTGCCGAATGGCTCGTCAGCGATCGATACAGCAATACCATCCAGCTAACCGAGAACCTCACTAAAATCTACGGGCCGCACACCTTCAAAACTGGCGTCGAGTATCAAAACATCAAGTTCCCCTGGGAAGCCCCGCCTACCTCGCGCGGCGCATTCGATTTCAACGGGACCTATACATCTATTCCAGGCGTCACCGACAACAGCACCGGCATCGCTCAGCTGCTATTGACGCCCATGGCCTCAGCTGTCGGCGGCCCCAACCTCGTGGGCGGCTCCAACTCAGTGAGCGCTTCTAATTTCGGCGGCGTCGCCGCCAAGCGTTCCTACTGGGGTGGTTTTTTCCAGGACGATTGGAAATTGACTTCCAGACTCACCCTAAACTTGGGCCTTCGCTACGAGTGGTTCAGTCCAACCGGCGAGACCTACAATGCCCAGGCCAACTTCATTCCAGGCACCCCCTTCGGTTCAGCTGAGTATTTGATTCCTGCCTCCCGCCAAAACAATCCGGTTCTCTCGCCGAGTTTTAATCAGCTCCTGCAGCAGGATGGCATTAAGCTCGTCTACACCAACAAATATGGATCCGGTCTCACCAACGTGCAGACCACGAATTTTGCGCCGCGCCTCGGCATCGCGTTTCGTCCTTCAGATCGCTGGGTGGTCCGCGCCGGATACGGAATGTACTATGGCGCTTTTGAAAACCGCGGCGGCTATCCAAGCCTTGGCTATAACTATCCCTTTCAATTCTCCTTCAGCTTTCCCTCCCCTGATCCCGCCACGCCTATCCAATACTCGAACGGCGCTTATGCCACCCTCCAGAATGGCTTGACCGCGATTCCACTCAGCGCCTCTTTGGTGGATGCGAATGGGCTGGCACTCCGCGGCATTCAATTGAATTACAAAACACCTTACTACGAAAACTATAATTTTTCTGTCGAACACCTGCTCGCGGCAAGCACTTCGGTCCAGGCCTCGTATGTCGGTGGCGTCTCGCGCCATCTTGAATCTTCCCCAAGCACAAATCTGCAACATCAGCTGCTTCCGTTGAATTCAAATCCCCAGAACTTCATCGCCTTCCCGGATTTTGCGCGCGGCTCTCCGTATCTCGATACCATTGGCATCTCCAGCTACAACGCGCTGCAGGTCAAGCTCGAAAAGCGCTATTCGAATGGCCTCGCTCTCCTGATCTCTTATGCCTTTCAGAAGACGCTCACCGATGCCGGAGATTCTCTGAACGGCGGCGGCCTGCAGGGCTACCGAGCCACCGGAATCATCGGCATTCAAGGCGACTATGGCCCCGCCGCTTTCGATGTCCGTCACGCCTTTACAGGCAGCGGCACCTATGAGCTTCCGGTTGGCAGAGGTAAGTCTTATCTCGGTACAGGTTCAAACCGGTTCGCCCAATTTATCCTGGGGAATTGGAGCATGAACTGGATTCTCACCGTCAACACAGGTCAGCCCCAAACAGTTCCCTGCGCAACAGCCACCGGCGCGGGCACCGGTTGCAATGCCAACGGCGTCTCGGGGAGCGATCCGTACGCCGGTCAAAGCGTGAGCCATTTCTATAATGCTGCTGCCTTCGCCACGCCGGCGGCTGTTTCCTCCATCGGTCAAACTGATCTTTCACCATTGGGCGGAGGCCAGGGACAAGTGTATGGGCCCGCTTTCCGCCGGTTGGATCTGTCTCTGTTCAAGAGCTTTCCACTGGGCGAAACGCGGCGTTTTGAATTCCGCGCCGAATCCTTTAACTTATCCAATACGCCAAATTTTGCCCTGCCATCCAACCTGAACTACGTAAACACAGTAAACTTCGGACAGATCACGGCCACTCGTGACAACCCGAACGATGCCCGGGAACTGCAATTTGCCCTCAAGTTCTATTGGTAGTGCGGCACTTCGCCTGCTCTGTTTCTCCGTGCTTGCTCTCTCCCTTTGGAGTTCTGTTCTCCGGGCGGCCCCTGCCCAATCCTGCGCCTCGCTCCGGGCAGACTTAAAAGCGCGCGAACAGCCCGAGACCCATCGCCTGCTCGCCGATTGCGAAGAGGCCGCAGGCAACTTCCGCGAGGCCGCCAACCAGTATCAGATTGCCGCGCGCGCCGATCCCTCCGAACAGAATCTTTTCGCCTTTGGATCGCAGCTCTTGAAATACAAAGGCTATCGGGAAGCGCTGCAGGTCTTCTCTTATTCGGTAACCCGCTTCCCGCAGTCGGCAAAGTTACGCGTCGGCTTAGGCGTCGCTCAATACTCACTCGGCCAGTATCAGGACGCAGTCGAAACCCTCTGCCGCGCTGTAGATCTCAATCCCGACGACCCGCGCCCCCTCGAATTCTTGGGCAAGATGATCGGCATCGCGCCCGACTTATCCAACCAGGTGGAATCGCGGCTCGAACGGTTCGCACGCCTGTACCCCGAAAACGCCGCCGCCAACTACTACTACGCGATGAGCCTGCGCTCCCGGCCTGAACCAGAATCGAATCCGGCCAGAGAATACCTGCTGCGGGCGCTCAAAGACGATCCGGCCTTTGCTCAGGCTCACTACGAACTGGGTTCCCTCTACGCCGAAAATGATCAGCCGGAAATGGCGGTCCGCGAACTGGAAAAAGCGGTTCAATATCGTCCAGCATGGCGCTCAGCCCATTACAAGCTGGCCCAACTCTATGCAAAAGCCGGACAGGCAAAACGGGCGCGCCAGGAATTCAAAGCTGTCAACGAATTGCGCGAACCCTAATTCACTCCGCCTCAGGAATCCGATCCCGCCTCCGAATTACTTCCATCGTCGTGACTGGCATTGACGATCTCGAGAAACAGGTCTAGATTGCTCTGCAGCACTAAGTGCGGCGGCAGCGGATAAATTCGCGGGGGCAGACGGCGATCCGTCAGGTAATGATACATAGTTTGGAAAGCAATCCTGCCTTGTGATTGCGGCCGTTGATAAATGCTCGCTAGCACCGCTCCACTGCGAATGTAGGGCACCAGACCGGGAAACAAGTCCGTCGTTACGATCGAGATCTTACCGAGGTGTCCCGTTTGCTTCAACGCATCGAGAACCGGTAGCGAGTTCGCCGTCGTCACGTAGACAGCGCTCACGTCCGGATACCGCGCCACCGCTTCGCGCGTCTTCTGTTCTGCTTCCGCCGGATGATCGTGGGTTTCTAACACCGGTACCAGCGCAAGCGCGCTCCCCATCATGGAGAGTCGCTCCGCAAAACCTTGCAGCTTCTCGGTATGATCGACCACTCGCAAGTTGCCCGTGATCACAAGCGCCGGACCAGGCTTGCGCACGCAGCGCGTCAGCATCTCCGCCGCCATGCCGCCCCCCACATGCGGGTCTGCTGAAATACTGGTGAGGCGTTCCGTCGAAGGAGCATCGGTCGCCACGCAAACCACCGGCGTGCCTTGCGCTACGGCTATCTTGATCAGCGGCTGTAGCCGGCGGGGATTCCCGGGCGCCATGATAATGCCGTCCACCGGCTCACGCAGCGCTTCTTCAAAAGCCGCCACATCTCCTTCGTCTAACGTCGGATATTGCCGGAACCGCAGCTCCACCGTCGATTGAAATGGCCTCGCTGCCTCTCGGATCGAATTCCTCAGTAAATCGAAAAACGCCGCGATTTCTTTTGGAAGATGAACCGAGATGATCAGTTTCCGATTCAGCTTCAGCAGACGCGCCCCCACATTCGGCTTGTAGCCTAGCGCCTGCGCCGTCTTGAGAACCTTCGCCGCAGTGGTTGCATTAATGCCCGGCCGCCCATGCAACGCGCGATCGACCGTGCCGATCGAGATATTTAACTTGGCCGCAATCTCTTTGATACCCACAGGCCGCTGCGCCGTTTCGCTCTTCAGCTTCGCTTTGTTCCCCACGTCTCTTCTGGCGTTTCCCGCTTCTTTACTGAGGCTCTTCGCAGCAATCGCTCTTCGCTCAGGCGATCTTCTTTAGAATGTCGCCCAATCCAATCGCCGTGTTATCAGTGGTCGCCGCAGCCAATCCCGGTCCCGAGGCAAACGCCTGCTTCTGGCCTTCGAACCAGGTCAGGAATGTGGCTCGCTCGGCCTCTGGCAATCGCTCCTCGTTGATCCAGGTGTAGTAAGCCCCCATATCGGCGTCTATCAGAGAAGCTTCCGGATCGACTGCTGCCTTTTCCTCGCCCGCCTCTAGTCTTCGGATCAGGCTCTCCCGCTGTCTCGGGGTAAATCGCGCCAGCAGTGTCAACGGCTGCGCCCGGCGCAAAGTTTCACGCGCTGCCCACTGTACAAAACTGGTGCTGAAAATCTGTGTACCCGACCCTTCCGTCAAAAGGCTCAATTTAAACCGGCTCAAAACCGCATCCTGCTCACCACCCGGTAAACCTACCTCTTCCGGCTGCATCATTACCAGCCGCGTCCTGAGCAGTTCGGGTCCGCCGCCACCGGGCTGCATCGTGGCGACCATCCTGCTCAACAATACCCGTCGCGCGCCTTCCAAACCGTGGTAAGAAACGCAGGCAACTGGCGCATCCAGAGGCACACTCAGATCTCCGTCGATGTACCAGTGCGCAAATGGCTCCGGATGGGCCTTCGAACGCGCCGCCACTGCTTCGAATATCGTACTCATCCCGGCTTCAGAAACTACATTCGTGTAATGTACTCCGTGCGGGCGCAGTTTCAGGAAGCACTGGTGGGCACGGCCCTCCGCTCCTTGTCCGATCACCGCGATCACCAGCCTGTGGGTCGGAAGCGCCGCGGCAGGGTTCGCCCCATTCACCCGGTGTACATACTCGATCGAGGCCTTGCGAAAGTCATCCATCTGGTGACTGGCCCAGAGATAGGCGCTCAGCTTTTCAGAAAACTGCACCGGTGAATTGACCCAGTCAAACTTCTCCAGATCGTCTGCCATCTGCAAGCGCGCAAATGGCGTCATCACGCTCGCTCGCTGCTCCGCCGACAGCGCCTGCAGATAGCGGAATTGATTCTCGATCTCGCGCTTTTCGGCGGGAAACCGCCAATCGTATGCGATCGTCTCCCGCAGCAGCAGTGGGAGGAAACTCAGCGGCAAACCACGCAGCAACTCAATGTTATTCACGGCCAGCGCCCTCGCCTGCGCTGGATACTTCGCAAATTGCTCTTTGTTAAGACTCTGCGGCAGCACCTTTCAACCTCTTCTGCAAAACCTCATTCACCGCAGCCGGATTCGCCTGCCCGCGGCTCGCCTTCATCACCTGCCCGACTAAGAAACCGATCACCGCCGTCTTCCCGCCCTGGTACTGCTCCACCTGCTTCGGATTCCCCGCCAGCACCTCCTCCACTATCTTCTCGAGCGCCCCCGAATCGGAAATCTGCTTCAATCCTTCGCGCTCCATAATTACCCGAGCCCGCTCGCCCGTCTCGAACATCTTCGGCAGAATTTCTTTCGCCAGCTTGCCCGAAAGCTCGCCCTTGCCAATCAACTGCACCAGTTCGCCCAAACTCTCCGCTTTCACCGGCGACTCCGTAATTGTCTTTCCCGCCGCCTTCAGCAAACCCATCAGATCGCCCACCACCCAGTTCGCCGTCGTTCGCCCATCACCGCTCACCTTCGCTGCCGCCTCGAAGTAATCGCCCGTCTCGCGCGTTAGCGTCAATACCTGCGCATCATACTCACGCAATTCGTAATCGCGCACGAACCGGTCTCTCCGGTCAGCCGGCAACTCGGGCAGCTTCTCCCGTACCGCCCGCAGCCAGTGCTCGCTAACGCGTAGCGGCGCCAGATCGGGCTCAGGAAAGTAACGGTAATCATGGGCCTGCTCTTTGCTCCGCATGCCCACCGTTTTACCTAGATCCACGTTGTACAAACGCGTCTCCTGCATCACCCTGCCGCCCGCCTCAATCAATTCCACCTGCCGCTCAATCTCATCCTCCAGCGCCAGCTTCAAAAACCGGAATGAATTCAGATTCTTCACCTCCGCCTTCGTGCCGAATTTCTCCTGTCCGCGCGGCCGCACCGATACATTCGCATCGCAGCGCAATTGCCCCTTCTCCATATCGCAATCCGACACGCCGATGTACTCGAGCACCTGCTTAATCTCCGTCAAATACGCATACGCCTCATCCGGAGCACGCATATCCGGCTCGCTCACAATCTCGATCAGCGGCGTCCCCGAGCGGTTCAAATCTACATAGGTATACCGGTCCGAATCAGCAAATCCATCATGCAGACTCTTGCCCGCATCGTCCTCCATATGCACGCGCGTTATACCGATGCGCTTCTTGCCCCCGGCCAGCAGAATGTCCAGATAGCCGTGCTCCGCCAGCGGTTGGTTATATTGCGAAATCTGGTAGCCCTTCGGCAAATCCGGATAAAAGTAATTCTTCCGCGCGAATCGTGAAAACGGGTTGATCGTGCAATGCAGCGCCAGCCCCGCGCTGATCGCCAGTTCCACCGCCTGCCTGCTGGCCACCGGCAACGCACCCGGCAAGCCCAGGCAGACCGGACAGACATTCTGATTGGGCGGGGCACCGAATTCCACCGGACAACTACAAAATATCTTCGTCTTTGTCCCGAGTTGCACGTGCACTTCCAGCCCGATCACCGGCTCATATTTCGTCAGAATTTCTTCGCTCACCGCGCTCGCCGACATGCTTTGATTGTACGGGCAGGCTTATCATGTGGAGAGCCGACGAGCATGTCTTCCATTAAGCCCCAGCGCTCCGTCCCCTCCACCGTTCAGCTCTCCCCCACCTTCCTCAAAAGCTTCCCTGTCGCTGCACCGGCGGCCGAATCCAGCACCGGTCTTCTCTTCGGCGTCATCAACGGCAGCAACATCACTCTGCAAACGTTCCAGCCCGTGATGCCCACCACCTGGCAGCAATCTCCACCCCTGCTCGCCCCTGGCTCGGGTTTACTCGGCTGGTACTCTTTCGCCACCCACACCGGCTTAACACCTAACGACTGCGCCCGTCACAACCGCCACTTCCGCCGCGTCTCCGACATCGTCCTTCTCCTCAAATCGGGCCCTGATGCCACCGCTCGCGCTTCTCTCTACGCCTGTTCCCAAAGCGCTCCCCTCACGCCAGACAATTGCCTCTCCGATACTCTCCTCCTTTCGAAATCCGCCGATGCAACGCAATCCCTCACCTTCGTGCCCGCAAAACTCGACCCCATCCCATACCTGCGAGCTTACGAAGTTCCCGATCCGCCCGCCCTTCCGCAGCGCGCCCGGCCCATCCCCTGGCTCCTTCTCGCCGCCATCCTCGCTGGCCTCACCCTCGGCCTGGTCGTTGGCACCAGCCTCCATCTAACGCTGCCCTCAGCCCTTGCTAACTATCTCCACTCCTTCTGAACGCAATCATATTGCAAGTGGCTATCTTGATAGCTATAATAAGCCATGGTTTACACCGTCGCGGAAGCCAAAAACAAATTGCCTGAGCTGATCAAGCAGGCCGAGGCAGGCGTCCGCGTCACGATCACGAAGCGCGGCATCCCCGTTGTTGAGATCGTCCGCAAAGTCGAAGGTTTGCCGCGCAAAAGGGTTTTTGGTGTTCTCGGCGACAAGAAAGTCGTGATCGATCCTGATTGGGCGCGGCCGCAGGAAGACCTCGACGCTTGGCTGGCTGGCGATGTCTGATGGCTGGGCGCTTCTTGCTCGATACCCACGTCGTCGTCGAAGTCGGCGCTAAGGGCGGCTTGGACGCGATGCCCCTGAGAGTGCGGGGAATCCTTGAAGATCTGGACTCGGAGTTGCTGCTCAGCGTGGTCTCGGAAGCCGAAGTAGCCGTCAAGGGTCGTCTTGGCAAGCTCGCATTGACAAAGGATGAGTTAGCGGCCATCTGCGCCAATGCGGCCATCACCTCCTATTCGCTTCGTCAGCCGCACGTCGACAAATTATATGAGCTGCCCTGGCATCACAAAGATCCTTTCGACCGCCTGATCATCTCGACCGCCCTCAGCGACGATCTGCCCGTCATCTCTCGCGATCGACACTTCCGCAAATACAAAGGATTACGAGTCATCTGGTAGCAGAGGCCACCAAGACATCGTCTACCCGGATCGGCAGACTGCGAAAACGATGGCCCGTTGCGTGGTATGCCGCGTTCGCAATCGCCGCGTTGACTCCAATAATTCCAATCTCTCCCACTCCAATCAGGTCGAGCGGATCGCCCTCTTGATCGGCCCATATCACCTCGACCTGCCGCACATCGGCAGCCGCTGGAACCAGATACTCGCTTAAGTTCTTGTTCACATAACTGGCCGACCGCGCATCGATTTCGGTCGCCTCCAACACAGCTGATCCCAACCCTCCGATCATGCCTCCACGCAGCTGGCTCGAAGCTGTGAGCCTATTGACAATGTGGCCCGCCGCAAAAGCCCCCGTCAATCGCGCCACGCGCAACTCGCCCGTCAACGAGTGAATACGCACCTCCGCGAATTGCGCTCCATACGCCCACCTCAATGTTGGCCCGCTACTCGCAAGCGAAAGCTTCGCGTTTTGGAGATCTGCATACACGCTCGGTTTGCTGCCCGCCGGGGCGGCTTCCGCTACTGTCTCGATCCGCTTCACTCCCAGATAACCGAAAGCATCCGCCAGCGCCACTGCTGGATGCCCAGGCGACGCGAGCTGTTTGCCGGTCAGCTGAATCAGTTGCGGATCTACCCCGGAGAATCGATCATCGCGCTGCACCACAGCCCGTGCCAGTCATACGCTGTATCAGAGACCATCACGTCGGAACTGAAAACAGCTTGCCCCGTAACTTTCGCGGGACCGTCAATCCGTACGTGCGAGTCGTCTATATACATTGCGCCGCTGATCCCTCCGGCAGCGCGGGCACATCCACACCCGCTCTCGGCAGCGTACCCGCCAATTCCTGCCGCCAGTGAGCCACCTCGCCCGCTGGCCCGTAGCAATACAGCATTCTACATACTTCATCCGACAAGTTCGTCAGCTGGTGAAACTCGCCTGCCGGAATATAAACCGCTTGGCCAGCACGCAAGGTCTGTCGCTCCGCGCCCAGGCACATCTCGGCTTCCCCTTCGAGCAAAAAGTAGATCTCTTCCTGCTCCTGGTTGTGCCACGGCACCTGGCCTCCGCGTGGCTCGAGCGTCACATGCCCCATCGCAAACTGATCTGCCGCAATCGGACTCGCCCCACCCACTAAATTTTGCGTCCGCCGCCGCGCCGGATACGTACGCCCTTCAATCCGCGCCAGATCCGCCACGATCATGCTTACCTCCTCCGAACCTACCGTCCAGCGCCCGGAACTTCCACTAGCCGTCCAGACGCTACGTCATAAATAAATCCATACACCGCAATTGCTTTTGATACCAACGGATGGTTGCGGATCCGCGTCACGTCCTCGCGCACACTCTGCGCCTGGTCGCCGATCGTCAGCCAGTCAATCCCGCGACCCTCCCGCGACCCCGGTCCCTTTCCGCTGTCCTTCCATTTGCCCTCAGTAAACGACGCTGTCTCCAGGCTCTTCTCCAGCAGTTCGCCCATCACCTCATTGGTGAACGACTCCATCCCACAATTCGTGTGATGGATCACGAACCACTCCTTCGTCCCCAGCAACTTATGGGAAATCACCAGCGAACGGATCGCATCGTCGCTTGCTCGGCCGCCCGCATTCCGTACCACATGCGCATCTCCCTCCGCCAGTCCCGCAAACTTCGCCGGATCCAAACGCGCATCCATACACGTCAAAATTGCAAACTGCCGTCCCGGCGGCATCCCCAACTTCGCCTTTTCACCGAACTGCGCCGCGTATATTTCATTCGCCGTCAGAACCTCTGTCAGCACCTGGGACATGAGCAGAATCTCCTGCCCGCATGATACCCTGCTTTTCCTATCGGGATTCTCCCTCGAAGGAAAAGAGCCCTGTCTAAAAGTAAAGCTTCAGAGCGAATTGCAAAATGCGCGGATCGCCGGCGGTGGTGATCTGGCCAAAATTAGATGAGTTCAAGTTCAGCTGAATCCCGCTGGTCGATAAGCCCGGAATGCCAGTCCCCGTGGCCGCCGCCACGAAGTTAGTGTGATTGATAATGTTAAACGCTTCCGCCCTCGCTTCGAGCTTAATCGCCTCATGTATCCCGAAAATCCGGCTTAGCGAAGCGTCAAACTGAATCGACCCCGGCCCCCGTAAAACATCACGCCCTAAGTTGCCGTAAGTTCCCGGAGCGTTCTTACTGAAAGCGGCAGCGTTTAGATACACCGGCAAATTAGCGCCCCAATTCTCGGTATACGGATCTTTGCCGCCGATCAAATTTGGCCTGTCCAGATTGACCCCCGTCAACGACGCATCGGTTCCGGTCAGCACATTGAGTGGAGTTCCGCTTAACATGCGCACTAGCGGCGCAATCTGCCAGTTCCCCAGCAAATGCGCCCAAATGCTGTTCCCTTTCACCGGGCTCGTAGCCACAATAGAGCTGTTGAAAATATGGCGTATATCGAAGTTACAGTCGCCCCGATCCTGTCTTCGATTAGCGGGATTCATATAACCCGGTCCTGTAATATCACCGCTGAAGTCCGCGTCGCTCACGCAATGCGACCAGGTGTAATTAGCCAGGAATGTTACTCCAGAACTCAGCCGCTTCTGAATCGAAGCCAGCATTGCATTGTAACTGGCATTCGCGCCGTCATCCAGAATATCGACATTTCCATAATATTGCCCTTGTCCCGGGCTCAACTGGCCAAATACTTTTCGCTGATTTGTATTCGACGTCGTACACCCCGACTTAAACTCAGCACAGACCGATGGGCTATAGACAGCCGGATCAACTCCTGCCCCGTCCAGAGATGCGTTGTCTTATTCCCCATGTAGCTCACCGATGCCAGCCAATCCTTGCCAAACTGCCGCTGGTAAGTGGCATTCCATTGATACAGCGTAACCGGCTTCAGATTCTGCGGCAGAATGATCCAGAGCGCATAGTTCGGAAAGTAATTACCCACCGGTGGAAACGGATTGCCGCCCGGGTAGCTGTAGCCGGTGGTCCATGGATTACTCAAGCCGCCGGGTTTGCTGGTCGTTAAATCAACTTCATTCACAAAAGGCGGATCCGAAGCGAGCCGCTGCGCGGTAAAGAGCATGCCGTAGTCATACATGATGCCGCCGCCCACCCGCAGCACCTGTCGTCCATCCCCCTTCGGATCAAAGGCGATCCCAAGACGCGGCGAAAAATTGTTATAGCGATTGTTGGAGAAACCGCGCGGCACCCCTTTATCTCCGATATAGAGCGCTCCCGCCGGGGCATTGGGATATACGCTGCTGTGGACCCCATCCAGAAAATTTGCCATGGAAAATGCCGCGCCGCGCTCATGATAATCCGTGGGCCACAGATTCGGTTCCCAGCGGAGGCCGGCATTTACGGTTAGGTGGTCCGTCATCTTGAATGTATCCTGCACGTAAAGCGCCGGGATTGAGGCCCGCGTAGTCGGTTGCTGCGGCAGACTCTGGCTGAACCCGCTCATCGTGCCTGTCAGGAAATCCAGAATCGGATCGAGGCTCGCCACGCCATTGAAACTGAAACTACCATTCTGCAGATAGCCCGTCAGAATGTTGTTCTGGCTGCGAATGTAGTCCACCCCGAACGCAACGTGATGCCGTCCTCGGATCAAATCAATGTCATCGGCAAACTGATAGGTGTTGATGTTCAAATGTGCCGGTGAGCACGTGCCACAACCCACGCTGAACCCGCCATTCGAGACCGTCAGCCGGAAATCATCCGGCACCACAGTGCTGATATTAATGCCCAAATCCTTGGCGTTAAAAAAGTTAGAGTTCGGTCCGCGCAGATCTGTGCGGCGCGTAAATGTCGCGTGAAACGAGTTCACGGTCGTCGGGCTGAGGGTGTAGGTGTCGCCCAGCGTTATGGCGTGTACGCCTTCATCATTGCCGGCGCTCCCCGTGGTCAGCAGATTGGTCGGATCATAAAATGCCGGTTGATTGTAGACGGTCCGAAAGTAGCGGCCGAAAACCGTATGCTTCGAATTCTGGATCCAGTCGATTCGCCCGACACCTTGATCTTCATCCTGGATCGAGGGCGTCGAGTAAGTCACTTGGCCACATGGATTACTGGTTTTGGGCAGCATGGCGGCAATCTTGAGAGCGGCCGGATCATAAGTAAGCCCGGAAGAGAACACATTCGCGGTATTGGTGATCGTGGCGCCCGTGCCCGGGTTCTTGATTACGCGCGTCGTGTGGTTCGACTGGCAGACCGGCGACTCCGCCGCGCTGAAATCTCCTGCCAGCTCTGCCGCTGTCGGAACATAGGCAATGGAGCTAGGCGAAACATTACTGATCCGCGTCCCTTGATAACCGCCGAAGAAGAAAAGCTTGTCTTTGATGATCCGGCCGCCAACGGTTCCTCCAAATTGATTCCGCTTCAAGAAATCGTGAGTCGTTCCAAAGTAGTTGCGGGCGTTCAAATCACCATTGCGTAAAAACTCGAATAAGTCACCATGAAAGTCGTTGGCGCCCGACTTAGTTACTATGTTGACCACGCCGCCCGGCTGCCCGCCATTCTTTGCCGGAAGAGCATTGGTATCCACGCTGAATTCTTCGAGTGCATCCGGAAATGGAAAAGGCAGATTCACATTCGTCATCGTGTCAGTGTTATCACCGCCATCCAGCAGATAATTTGTCCCGTTGGCTTGGCCACCGCCGACCGAAATGGTGGTTGAGCTGAAATAATTCTTGCTCCCCGACATATCGCCCGCCGGCGTCACCACCGCTGCGCCCGAAATCAGCACAAGCTGCGTTGGCTGCCGTCCGTTTAACGGCAGATTGACAATCTGTTTCTGATTGATCACCTGCGACACCGAAGTCTGATCGGTCTGCACCATCGCCGCCGCGGCCGTTACTTCGATGTTCTCGGACACCGAACCAACCTGCATCTTCACGTCGAGTGTCGGGCTGTCGCCCACCTGAAGAATAATGCCGCTCTGGACAAAGGTTTTGAATCCGTTGACCGCCACTTCGAGCCGGTACGGTCCTACTGGCAAGTTCGGAATCGTGTACCGCCCATCGCCATCCGTGCTTCCCGGATGTGTCACCGCGCGATCTGTTTCGATCATCTTCACCGCCGCATTCGCCACGGGCGCGCCCGACTGGTCACTCACCTGCCCGCTGACGGAAGCGTTTGCCACGGCCTGCCCATTCAGCAGGGCCGGCGTCAGCCACAAAACCGTCAAAAGTCTGACAAGGACTTGCTTCACAATTCATCCTCCACCGAAGTGATTTGTTCATCACTATATACCTTTGTCTGGGCGGGGGGACTGGCTCGGCCGCTCTCGAAAGCCAGTCTTGCGTGCTTCGTGAACGGGCCACACCTCTGCTCTCCGGCTTTCTCCAGCATCTCCCACGCTGCAATCTCAGCAAATGCTGAAACTACGGCGTCAAGGCGGGTTGCAAAATTCCAGAAATACAAGGAATTTCGATTGGTGCCCGGTGTGCAATCACTCACCAGGTAAGTGGCAAAAAACTAAAGGAGATTTTATCTATGCCAAAGTTAACCAGCAAAGTGGCACTCGTCACCGGCGGATCGCGCGGCATTGGCGCTGCGATCGCAAAACGTCTGGCCGCCGACGGAGCAACCGTAGCGATCACGTATGCGAAAGATGCCGAGGGGGCCGCGACCGTTGTCAAAGCGATTGAGAATACCGGCGGCAAAGCCATCGCCCTTCAGGCAGACGCCGCCAATGCCGAAGCCGTCGCAGGTGCGGTCGAGAAGGTGGTCTCCACCTTCGGCGGCATCGACGTTCTTATTAATAATGCAGGCACCGTCATTCCGAAGAAGGTAGAGGAGACGACTCTGGAAGAATTCGACCGCGTTTTTGCTGTCAACGTCCGTGGCCTCTTCGTCGCCACACAAACAGCCCTCAAGCATATGAAGAGCGGAGGGCGCATCATCATGATGGGCTCGTGCGTGGGGGAGCGTGTTTCCATCCCCGCCATGGCGCCGTACTCGGCAACGAAAGGCGCAATCAAAATGTTTACGCAGGGGCTGGCCCGCGAGCTCGGGGATCGCGGCATCACTGTCAACAACGTTCAACCAGGTCCAATCGACACTGACATGAACCCCGCCGCAGGTGATTGGGCGCCGGGTCAGAAAGCAGTAACTTCACTAGGCCGGTACGGGACCGCGGACGAGGTCGCGGCATTAGTGGCATTCGTCGCCAGTCCCGAGGCATCCTACATTACCGGCACCAACCTGACCGTCGATGGTGGCACCAACGCCTGACGCTAACCCGCACGCCGTGATCGGTACAGAACGGCGACGAATCCTGCAATCCCGAAAAGAACAAACGTGGCAGGCTCCGGAGTGGCGGCCGCCGGTGTCAGCGTAAACGAAGTAAATCCGGAACCGATGCCACTCATGCCTAATTCAGCGTAGATGTCGGGAAATTGGCCGGCAATTTGGCCGTTGTGATCGACGCCTCACCGGCGAAAACGTTCTCGACTCATTGCGCGATAGCGCAGAGTGCCTTTGATAGCAGGCCGCGCTCAAAGCATTTATTGAGCGGTCTTGACACCAGCGTTCTCATGCACTACCTCGCGCAGGATCATGCCATTCGGTCGCCGCGCGCGACTTAGATTATCGAGCGTCAGCTAACAGAGGAGCGCCCTGGTTTCATCAGTCTTGCGCGTTAGCCACGAGCTCTGGCCAAGTCAGGCTTGGGACATGATCGGTGCCGGTCACCAATGTCCCGGCCCACACACGCATCTCCCACCCCCGAACCGAAACCATGCACCGCAATCTAAACTCTCATCAAGGATGCCCCGTATTCCCATTGCGACCTACCGCGTCCAGCTTCACGCCGATTTCGGCTTCGACGCTGCCGCCGGGATCGCCGATTATCTCCATGCTCTTGGAATCTCGCACTTCTACAGCTCGCCCTATCTACAAGCCGCACCCGGCAGCAAACACGGCTACGATGTTGTCGACCACCACAAAGTCAACGAAGAACTAGGCGGCGCGGACGCTCACGACCGTTTCTCCAAACGTCTCGGCGAATGCCATCTCGGCCAGGTCCTCGACATCGTCCCCAACCACATGGCGATTAGCGGCCGCCATAACCGTCTCTGGTGGGATGTCTGGGAAAACGGTCCCTCCAGCCGTTACGCTCCCTACTTCGATATCAACTGGCGCTCCAACGACGAAAAGCTCCGCAACAAAATGCTGGTTCCCGTCCTCGGTGATCACTACGGCCGCGTCCTCAGCCGCCACGAGATCTGCATCCAGCGGAAGGGCGGGGAATTCACCGTCCGCTACTTCGATAACGAGTTCCCGGTAGCCCCTCGCTCACTCCCCACCATTCTCGAAGGAGCCGCCGCGTCTACCGGGTCCGACTATCTCGCCTTCCTCTCCGATTCCTGCGGCCGCCTACCCAGCCCCGCCGCCACCGATCCCGCCAGCAAACTCGCTCGCCATCGTGATAAAGCCGTCATTCATCGCCTCCTCGATCGCCTCTTCAGCGAAACACCTTTCATCGCTGATGCCGTAGATACCGTCCTCCGCGAAATCAACCGCGAAATCGATCAGCTCGACGCCTTCCTCGAACAGCAGAACTTCCGCCTCGCTTTCTGGGAAACCGCCAAGCAGGAACTGCCCTATCGCCGCTTCTTCGACGTCAATACCCTCGTCGCCCTGTGCGTCGAAAACAACCAGGTCTTCACCGACACTCACGCCCTGATTCTTCGCTGGCTTCAGGAAGGCGTCCTCGATGGCATCCGCATCGATCACCCCGACGGCCTGCGCGACCCCCATCACTACTTCCAGCGTTTACGTGAAGAAGCACCCGACGTCTGGATCGTGGCCGAAAAAATCCTGGAACCCGGCGAGACCTTCCGCACCGATTGGCCCATCGACGGCACCACCGGCTACGATTACCTCAATCAAGCCGCCGGTCTCTTCGTCGACTCCAGCAACGAAGGCCGCTTCAACGAAATTTATGCAAACTTCACCGGCGAACCAACCGATTACCCCGCCGTCTGCCGCGACAAAAAACATCGCGTCCTGCGCGATCTGCTCGGCAGCGATGTCAACCGCCTCACCGACCTCCTCACCGAAATCTGCGAGTCCCAGCGCGACCAGCGCGATTACACCCGACACGACGTCATTCGCGCCATCCGCGAAGTGGTCGCCTGCTTTCCCATCTACCGCACCTACATCGTTCCCTTCCGCGACGAGATCAATGCCGAAGACGAACGCTACACCAACGAAGCCATCGCAGCCTCCAAACAAAACCGCCCCGAAATCGACGCCGATCTCTTTGACTTCATCCGCGACATTCTCCTGCTACGTGTCCACGGTCGCCTCGAATCCGAATTCGTCATGCGCTTCCAGCAATTCTGCAGTCCCGCTATGGCCAAAGGTGTCGAGGATACTGTCTTTTACTGCTACAACCGCCTCGTCTCACTGAACGAAGTCGGCGGCGATCCCGGTCGCTTCGGTGTCTCTGTCGACGAATTTCACGCCTTCTGCGACCATGCCTACCGCACTCGCCCAAACACCATGCTCGCTTCCTCCACCCACGACACCAAACGCAGCGAAGACGTGCGCGCCCGTATCAGTCTCCTCTCTGAAATGCCTGTCGAGTGGAATGAAGCCTTGCAATCCTGGTCAGCCGCCAACGAAAAATACAAGACCGATTTCTCCCCCGACAAGAACACCGAATACCTCATCTACCAGACCCTGATCGGCGCGTGGCCCATCGCCGCCGATCGCCTGCACCCCTATATCGAAAAGGCCATGCGCGAAGCCAAACAGCGCACCAGCTGGCTTTCTCCGAACGAAGACTTTGAAAACGCCACCCACGCCTTCATCGATGCACTCTACGGCGATCCGACCTTCCTGGCCGCTCTGGAACGCTTCATTCAGCCCCTCATCCATCCGGGCCGTATCAACTCGCTCGCGCAAACGTTGCTCAAATTCACCGCGCCCGGTGTCCCCGATACTTATCAGGGCGAAGAACTCTGGGACCTAAGCCTGGTCGACCCGGACAACCGCCGCCCCGTAGACTACGAAGAGCGCCGTCGCCTGCTCGCCGAATTACCCAACCTGCATCCCGCGCAAATTCTCGAGCGTATAGACGAAGGCCTCCCCAAGCTGTGGACCCTCTGGCAAGCCTTGCGTGTCCGCCGCGAAAATCCCGCCGCCTTCGGCGCATCCGGCGCCTATCGTCCGCTCACCGTCGGCGGCGCCAAAGCCAATCACCTCGTCGGCTTCGCGCGCGGCCCAAATGTCCTTACGCTTGTACCGCGCCTCGTCTGGCAGCTCCAGGGCGACTGGGGCGACACCACCGTCTCCATCCCGCCCGGCAGTTGGCGCAATGCCCTCTCCGGCCAAACTCTTTCCGGCGGCAGCCTGTCCTTGTCACAGATCTTTCACACCTTTCCGGTAGCCTTGCTGGTCAAACAATAGCCCGCTTGCTGCCAATATAAAAACTATGCACACGTTCCGCGTGTGGGCGCCTGACGCTCATTCCGTATCCGTCCAACTCGCTGACCAGGCGCACCCTCTGCAGCACGCCGAACTCAGTTGGTGGCAAACGACCATCGAAGCGGCCCGCCCCGGCGATCTCTATCGCTTCGTACTCGACAATGGCCAGCCTCTTCCCGATCCCCGCTCTGCGTTTCAACCGCAGGGCGTCAACGGCCCCTCGCAAATCGTCGATCATTCCGCCTTCGCCTGGGCCGACCGGCACTGGCAGCCTCAACCTCTCGCTAGCGCCATTCTCTACGAACTCCACATCGGTACCTTCACGCCCGGCGGCACTTTCCTCAGCGCCATAGACCGTCTCGATCATCTTGTTGAACTCGGTATCACACACATCGAACTCATGCCCGTCTGTGAGTTTTCCGGCAACTCCGGCTGGGGCTACGATGGCGTCGACCTCTTTGCCCCCCATCACTCCTATGGCGCGCCCGACGAACTCAAACAGCTCGTCAACGCCTGCCACGCCAAAGGCCTCGCTGTTCTTCTCGACGTTGTCTACAATCACCTCGGCCCGAGCGGAAACTACCTGCCGCAATTCGGTCCTTACTTCACCTCCGAATACCACACACCCTGGGGCTCCGCCGTCAATTTCGATCATCCCGGCAGTATCGAAGTCCGCCGCTTCTTTCTGGATAACGCCGCCATGTGGCTGCGCGATTATCATTTCGACGGTCTGCGCCTCGATGCGGTCCACGCCTACGTCGACAGCTCCGCCACACACTTTCTCGAATCGCTCTCCCGCGAACTGGCCGCGCTCTCCGCGCATCTCGGCCGCTACTTCGTCTCGATAGCCGAAAGTGATCTCAACAATCCCCGTATTGTCCTGCCGCGTGAAGCTGGCGGCTACGGCATCGATGCCCAGTGGAGCGACGACTTCCACCACGCCCTCCACGCCGTCCTCACCGGCGAAACTAACGGCTACTACGAAGACTTCGGCAGCCTCTCGCAACTGGCCAAAGCTCTGCAGCAGGCCTTTGTCTTCGACGGCATCGCCTCCGCCCATCGCAAGCGCCTGCACGGCCGGCCCATTGGCTCGCTCTCCGGCCATCATTTCCTCGCCTATGCCCAGAACCACGATCAGATCGGCAACCGCGCCACCGGCGAGCGTCTGTCTCATCTCACGAGTATCGGTAGAGCTAAGATCGCTGCCGTTTTAGTGCTTACTTCCGCCTACATCCCAATGCTCTTCCAAGGCGAAGAATTCGGCGCCTCCGCGCCGTTCCAATACTTCACTCACCATGAAGATAAGGAACTCGGCCACAACGTCTCCAAAGGTCGCCGCAACGAATTCGCCGCCTTTGGCTGGCAGCCCAAAGACGTACCCGATCCGCAAGACTCGGCCACCTTCGAACGCTCCAAACTGAACTGGGACGAGTTGACAAAATCGCCACACGCCGATCTGCTCCAGTGGCACAAAGACTTGATCGCCCTACGTCGAAAGAGCCCTTCTCTAACCAGCGGAGATTTAAAAGATGTGAGAGTTCACTTCGACGAGGCTGCGCACTGGCTGACCATTCAACGCGGCCACGTGCAAATCATCTGCAATCTAGCCGAAAAACCGCAATGCTTCCCAGTCGGGAAACACGCAGAAGTGCATTTGTGCTCCGAGACTACCTACGAACTGAAGGATGAAACCCTCAAACTACCCCAAGACTCCGTAGCGATCCTCGTTGCGCCAAGCGCCCACTAAAACTAAATCTTTCTATCTGCGTTGATCCGCGTTATTCTGCGGCCAAGTTAGTTTTTAGGCTGCCGTCAAACTCTACAACAACCGGAAACTAACCTCAATCGTCGCCTGTGTAGCCACCGCATGGCCGCCCTTCATGCCCGCCCGGAAACGCCATTTCTGCACGGCTTCAATTGCCTTCTCGTCCAGCCCCAGCCCTAACGGCCGCACTACTTTGATATCCCGCGGGAGTCCATTCGCATCCACTACCAGCGAAAGCAATACCGTCCCGGAATACTTCGCCTTGCGAGCGTCTTCCGAATACTCCGGCTCCGTCTTGCTCACCAGAATCGGCGCTGAAACCTCGCCGCCTACCCGGTACGCTCCGCCGCCCGTTCCGCCGCCGGACCCAGGGCCGAATCCGTCGCCATCACCCGAACCCACTCCGCCGCCGCTTCCCTTACCGAGCCCTTGCGAACCTGGACCACCCGATAACGGTGAAATCTTCGAAAGCGGATCGCCATAGTTGTCCGCCTGAATGACCGGCGCAGGCGCAGTGATAGTGGGAACTACCGGCAGCTTCGGTTTCTCCACCGCCAGCGCGGGCGGCATAAACTGCTTGGGCGCTCTGGGTGGCGCAATGCCCCGGCTTACCGGCGTCGGCATCTTCTGCCCACCGCCGCCACCGCCTCCCGCCTTAACAGCGGCTGCCGGCAGTTTTGGCTGGTACGGCGGGACATAAATAATCTCGCCCGTCAGCTTCTTCTTAGGTGTAACCAGCGCCTTCTGGAAAATTACCAGCATCAGCACGACCACACCTACGTGGATCATTACCGACACCATGCCCGACCGCTTCTCGCCCCCGCCGTAAGCACCCCAGATTGTGCCTACTTCTACCGGCTTCGACGTCACTTCCAGCGGCGGCAGCTTCGGCGGATGGATTAACTCCCGGATCCCCGAGAACAGCGTCTTGTACCAGGGCAACTCGAGCGCCGACATGTCGCCAAAACTGGTGTTCTCAATCGGTCGCGAGGTCAGCTCAAGCGGCGGCAGCTTCGGCGGACTGATCGTCTCGCGGATGCCCTTGACGATCGTTTTGTACCACGGCTCCTCGATGTTGCTCGATATCAGGAGTCTGTCCAAATTCGAGGAATCAGGTCCGGTCATCGATACGCCCCGCATTTTCTGTTTCTTGCTCGCAAATCACTTACACACCTGTTCCGGCACGTTGCCCGTGCCTGGCCGAGTGTTTGGACGCAACCCCCAAAATCGCAGTTGCAACAATATCCCACGGCCCTTCTGAACAATAACTTCAGTCTATATCAGCTTTGCCGGCCAAACGTTCATCTCGGAATGTCCGCCGCCAGAAACTTTTCCGTCTCGTCCCAGATATCTGTTAATACGTCCGTCAGTTCGTGCCCGGATTCAAACCGTACTAATCTTGCTGACGCATGCTCCTCGGCAAACGTAACCGAATGTTCCACCGGTACTACCTGGTCGCCATTTCCATGGCAGATTAAGGCTGGCTGCCGCACATCCGGAAACGGCTCAAACCTGCTCGCGTCCTCCAGAAATTCGTAGCCAAGCGACATTTCCCGGCCCGCTCCATAATGAAAGACCTGAATCGTTCCCGTTTCTCTCCACTCGGCCACCCGCTTTGGTCCCAATTCGCCTGTCCACAAACGGTAAAAGTCGAAAGCCGGGGCCAGTAATACCACCCGCTCCACCTCCGGATGTCTCGCCGCGTACAATGCTGCGACATAACCGCCCAGGCTCGAGCCGATCAGCACCGCCGGTTCCCCCTGGAGTTCCTCGCCCACCAGCGCTAACTGCCTGCTCACCGTCAGCTTTTCAAAAGCACCCTCCGCCAGGTCCGGAATGCTGACCTGCCATCCAAGCCCTTCCAGCTTGGCCGCGAAGAACTGCGCCTTGCGCGACTGCGGGCTCGAAGCGAATCCGTGTAAATACAAAATCTGGGTAGCCTTCGTCAACACCCTACATGTTAGCCACGCTGAACCCAACCGCCCTCGGCCGCCCCAGTCCAGAAAAACTCGTAGGGTAGGCTTTAGCCTGCCATCATTGCCCCCAATCTCCAGTCCAGAAAACTAAATGAGGTACGGTAGTGTGTTGAACCGCAAAGCTTCGCCGGAGCGGTACGAAAATTTGCGAACACAGGAGAACAAGCAATGCCGGTAGCAGAACGAGTAAAGCAAATCATCGTCGAACAACTTGGTGTGGATGAAAATCAGGTCGAGCCCAGCGCCTCTTTCGTCGATGATTTGGGAGCGGACTCCCTCGACATCGTCGAATTGGTCATGGCTTTTGAAGAGGCCTTCGACCTCGACATCCCCGACGAAGACGCCGAGAAAATCAAGACCGTCAAAGATGCCGTCGACTACATCGAGGCAAAGAAGAAGTAGTTGCGCGCTTTGTGCTACATTCCCCGCCTCCCGCGGGTAGGAAAATAATGGCAGTTCGGAAAGTTGTTGTAACCGGCGTCGGTCTTGTCAGTTCAGTCGGGACGGGTACCGATCAGACGTGGGCGGCCATCCGGCAAGGCCAAAACGGCATTGCTTCCATCCAGCAGTTCGATGCCTCTGCTTTCAGTACTCGCATCGCGGGCGAAGTCAAAAATTTCGACCCACTCCTCTACATCGACAAAAAAGAAGTCAAGAAGATGGGCCGCTTCATTCAGTTCGCCGTCGCGGCCAGCGAGTTCGCAATGCAATCCGCCGGCCTCGGCTACGCTTCCCCGGAAGAGGCGGAAAACATCGGCGTCTACATCGGCAGCGGTATCGGAGGCTTTGAAGTCATCGAGCGCGAGCACCGCATCTATCTAGAGAAAGGACCCAGCCGCATCTCGCCCTTCTTCATCCCATCTTGCATCGTCAATCTCGCCAGCGGCTTCGTCTCCATCAAATACGGCGCCAAGGGGCCCAATTCCGCCACCGCCACGGCCTGCACCACCAGCGCCCACTCTATCGGAGATTCTTTTCGCCTCATCCAGCATGGTTACGCCGATGTCATGATTGCCGGCGGTAGCGAAGCGTGCGTCACCCCCATGGGCATCGGCGGGTTTGCCGCCATGCGTGCCCTCTCCGCCCGTAACGACGAGCCTCACAAGGCCTGCCGTCCCTGGGACAAAGAGCGCGACGGTTTCATCGTCGGCGAAGGCTCCGGCATCCTCATCCTCGAAGAATTCGAACACGCCCGCCGCCGCGACGCCCGGATCCTCGCCGAAATCGTCGGCTATGGCATGAGTTCCGATGCTTACCACATCACCGCCCCGCCCGAAGACGGCGATGGCGGTTATCGCGTCATGCGCAACGCCCTGCGCGACGCCCAGATCCAACCCAACCAGGTCCAGTACATCAACGCCCACGGCACCTCCACCGGCCTCGGCGACCGCGCCGAAACCGCCGCCCTCAAAAATGCCTTTGGCGATCACGCCTACAAACTCGCCGTGAGCTCGACCAAGTCCATGACCGGGCACCTGCTAGGCGGCGCTGGCGGTCTCGAAGCCGGCATAACTGTGCTCGCCCTCCGCGATCAGATCGCCCCGCCCACCATCAATCTCGATTTCCCCGATCCCGACTGCGACCTCGACTACGTCCCCCACACCGCGCGCCCCATGCCCATCGAATACGCCCTCTCCAACAGCTTCGGCTTCGGTGGTACTAACGGCTGCCTGATCTTCAAACGCTACCGACCGTAGGCTAGGCTTCAGCCTGCCGTCTCTCCTCCACACCCGCCCGTCATAATAGAAAGAACCCCGTTGCAGTCATGAAAATCATAGTCTCCGTGAAGCAGGTCCCTGCCCGGGACTCCGCCCTCCGCCTCAACGCCGAAGCCAAGTGGCTCGACCAGAGCGATCTCTCGTTCGAAATGAACGAACCCGACGCTTATGCCCTCGAAGAAGCCCTCCAGTTGCGCGACAAACTCGGCGGCGAAGTCATCGTGGTCTCGCTCGGGGCGCCCGGCGCAGCCCAAACCATCCGCGAAGCTCTTGCTAAAGGAGCCGACCGCGCCATACACATCGAAACCACCGCCCAAACCAGTCTCGATCCCCTTTCGACCGCGCAACTCCTCGTGAAAGCCATCACCGCCGAATCGCCCGACCTCGTGCTCACCGGGCTTCAGTCCGACGATCTAGGCTACGGCCAGACCGGCGTCGTCCTGGCTGAACTCCTCGGCTACTCTCACGCCACCATCGTCATGGAGGTCGAACCAACCGGCAACTCCGTGCGCGTCAAACGGGAGCTCGAAGATGGCTGGTTCCAGCACGTCGTCTTACCACTGCCCGCGGTACTCACCGTGCAATCCGGCATCAAGAAACTGCGCTACGCCACCCTGATGGGGATCAAGAAAGCGAAAACAAAAACCTTGCAAACTCTTTCCGCGGGCGAGCTCGGCGCAGGTCAATCCGCTTCTTCCGCAATCGCTCAAATCTACCCGCCGCATCGCAATAAGCAAACTCAAATTCTCTCGGGCGACCCCAAAGAAATCGCTCGCCAGCTTGTCGAGAAACTCCGCTTCGAGGTACGCGTCCTGTGAGTGTCCTGGTCGTCCTGGAACAGCGTGCCGGCAAGTGGAATCGCATGTCGTTCGAAGCACTCGCCGCCGGTCAGCAAATCGCTGCCTCATTGGGTGTCCCCCTCGCCGCCGCCGTCCTCGGCGCCGAACTCGCTCCACAAACCGCCGAAGCCGCGACGTATCCCGTCGAAAAAGTATTCGCGCTCGATCATCCCTTACTCGCTGAGTACACCCCCGACGCCTACACTGCCGCTCTGGCGCAACTCATCCAAACCCAGCAGCCCCAGGTCGTCGTCTTCCCCCACACCTACCAGGTCCGTGACTTCGCCCCCAAACTCTCTACCCGCCTCGGCCAGCCGCTCGTCAGCGATGTCGTCGGCTTCAAATTCGAGAACGGCCAACTCACCTTCGTGCGCCAGCTTTTCCAGGGCAAGCTGAATGCCGACGTCCACGCCAACACGAGTCCAGCCTTTGTCTCCGTGCAGGCCGGCGCATTTCGTGCCGCCGCCCCCACGCAAAACCAGGCCGCCGTCGAAAACGTCACCGTCGATCTCGATCCCGGCCAGATCCGCAGCCGGCCCGAAGCGCCTTTTCAGGAAGCACAACGCTCAGTCGATTTGAGCGCCGCCGATATCATCGTCTCCGTCGGTCGCGGCATCAAGGAAAAGGACAATCTCGCCGTCGTCGAAGCCCTCGCCCAGGCTCTCGGGGCCGAACTCGCCGCCTCCCGCCCCATCTGCGACAACGGCTGGCTCCCCATGGAGCGCCAGGTCGGCAGCTCCGGCCAGACCGTCGCCCCAAAAATGTATCTCGCCGTCGGCATCTCCGGCGCTATCCAGCACCTCGTCGGCATGAAAGGCGCAAAAACCGTCGTCGCTATCAATAAAGATGAAAACGCTCCCATCTTCGAAACCGCCGACTACGCTCTCGTCGGCGACCTCTTCGACATTGTTCCGGCTCTGGTCGACGAGATCAAGAAGGCCAAAGCGTAAGCCCTCGATGAAGTGTATTTCGAAGAGAGCCGGCCTACTCCTTCCGGCTCTGCTAATCGTTGCGTCCAGCTGCCGTCAGCCTATCTCCAGTAACGTCGCAGCCACCGTCAACGGACGTCCCATTAGTTACGCCCAGCTCGATCACGCCATCTCCGCCCAGTTCTCCAACTCACCCATCAAAACCAACGCCGACCAGTACACCCAGCTCCGCCTCGAAACCCTGCGCGCCTTGATCGACAATGAAATCCTGAACCAGCGCGCCGAAAAATCCGGCCTCCTCGCCTCCGATGCCGACGTCGACGTCAAGTTCAACGAGGCCAAAGCCCCCTACACTCAGGAGCAGTTTCAAAAGCTTCTCGACCAGCGCAAAATGTCCGCCGTCGATCTCAAAGCGCAGATCCGTCGCGAGCTCAGCGTGCAGAAATTGATCAACAAAGAAATCGGCTCCCACATCTCCATCTCCGATAGCGACGTCTCCGCCTTCTACAACGCCAACAAGGCCAGCTTCAATCTGCCCGAAAACAAGGTGCGCCTCGCCCAGATCGTCGTCACACCTAATCCCGACCCCTCCGTCAACAATTTGAAAAACGACAAATCACAAACCGACGCTCAGGCTCGCAACAAAATTCAAATGCTCGACATGCGCGTCCGCCAGGGCGAGGATTTCGCGCAGCTAGCGCAAAGCTACTCCGAAGATCAGTTCGCCGCCAGCGGTGGCGATGTAGGCTTCGTTCCTGAATCCGCGCTCGACAAAGCCAATCCCGAGCTCCGCAAAATCATCCTCGCCATGACCCCCGGCCAGGTCTCCCCGGTGATTCACACCTCGGAAGGCTACCGCATCATGAAGCTCATCGCGAAAGAGCCCGCCGGACAGCGCCAGTTAAGCGATCCGCGCGTGCAGGAAGAGATCCGCCAGGGCCTGTTCCAGGCGAAAGAGCAGGTGCTTCGTTCCGCTTTCTATGAAGTCGCGCGCAGCGAAGCGAAAGTCGTCAACTACTTCGCCGAATCCGTCCTGGCCAGCCGCGACAAAAAATAAAAAACCGAGCCGCGACCGTGAAGGAGTACCCATGGCCCGCTGGGCGCCGAAACCGAGGCGCGACCGTGAGGGAGTGCTGCACGATGCCCAGTCTTTACGAATTAACCGTGACTTTCAACCGCGCGTTGGCTATGCTAACGAACTCATCGCAACGAGCCACTAAACCCCGATATCTTCATTCCAAAGCGCCGGCTGTTCCCGGATGAACCGCGCCATGAGTTCAAAACACTCGTCACTCTGCCGCACCTCCACTGCGACGCCCGCCCCGCGCAGCAATTCTTCCGCGCCCAGAAAGGTCCGGTTCTCGCCCACCACCACCCGCGGAATCTTGTACAGCAGAATCGCCCCCCTACACATCGGGCAAGGCGATAGCGTCGTGTACAAAACCGATTCCCGATACACCCGCGCCGCCAGCCTGCCCGCGTTCTCTAAACAATCCATCTCGCCATGCAGAATCGCGCTACCCTTCTGCAGCCGCCGGTTACGCCCCCGCCCGATGATCTCTCCCCCGTACACCAAAACGGACCCGATCGGTATCCCGCCTTCCTCGAACCCGCTCCGCGCCTCCTCAATGGCCGCCGCCAGAAACCGATCTTCCGCCATGCCACCATTCCAACAAACCGGTAATGCTAAACTACCAAGTGGCGCACTCGCGCCTCGTTGTTCCCCCCACCGGGCGCGTAGCTCAATTGGCAGAGCAAGTGACTCTTAATCACTAGGTTGAAGGTTCGATTCCTTCCGCGCTCACCAGCTAAATCACTCACTTCCAACGGACTTACTGGAATGGTCCTGTCTTGGATGCCCCTTGCCGGCATTTCGCCGACAAGCCGGCGCTCGTGGGTGGAGCGGAATTTTCCATTCTGGAGGACTTACGTACTAATCGGTTGCGGCATTCTGCCGGTAAAGAATATGGGACGAGTTTGTCCCGGTCGCCACTCCCTTTACAGAACAGCCGATGTCGAATCCCTTATGCACCTGGAGAGCCCTGCTTGTTGCCGGTGTCTTCGGGATTGCCTGGTTTGGGGCAACTGCGGGTCGGGCTTCGGCGGCGGATGCCCGCGAGGCATTTCGGATCTATGCGCATGATGTCTGGACGGTAGAGGACGGTGTACCCCAGAATTCCATTCAGGCTATTGCTCAGACCGGCGATGGCTATCTGTGGCTCGGTACAGAGACTGGCCTGGTGCGTTTTAGCGGTACCCAATTCGCGGTTTTCAACCACAAAACCACGGCCGGCTTGAAGGAAGACTATATTCAGAGCCTTTATGCCGATGGCGACGGCAGCTTGTGGATCGGGCAGCGCGGAGGCGGGCTGAGCCTTTGGAAAAACGGGACGTTTCGCGCCTTACTTACGGGCGACAAGAGATCGCAAACGAAAATTGCGGCGCTGGCTCGCGACGGGCAGGGCCATCTCGTGGTCGGTACGGGACAAGGACTGATGGTTTGGAACGGCAGGCAGCTGCTTGCTTTCGAGGTGGGCGGAGCTCAGGTGAAAGATGCAGTGACGACCTTGCTACGCGGACGCAAGGGCGATCTGTGGGTGGGCACGCAAGACGCGGGAGCGATCCGGGTCTGGGACGGGAACTGTACCCATTACAAAATGGGGCAGGGACTGGCCAGCAATAAGGTTCTGTCGCTGCATGAAGACGGCTCGGGCGATGTATGGATTGGGACCGATGGGGGCGGAATCGACCGGCTGCACGGCGGAAAATTTGTCAATTACGGCAGGCGAGAGGGCTTGGCGAACACCACCGTGCGGGCGATTGCCGAAAGTGTCGACGGACATCTGTTTGCAGGAACGGACGGGGGCGGCCTGAACCGGCTCGACCGGGGAAGATTTACCGCTTATACGACGGCGGACGGGCTGCCTACGGACCTGGTTTCGGCCCTGTTCGAAGACCGGGAGGGCAGTTTATGGATCGGCACGGATGGCGGGGGACTGAATCGGATCAAGCCGCGCGATGTGCAGAGCTATACCAAAGCGCAGGGCCTGTCACATAACCGGGTGACATCAGTCTTGCAGACGCGCGACGGAAGTATGTGGATGGGCACCGAGGGCGGCGGTTTGAACCGGCTGCAGGACGGGCGATTTCGATCGCTCACGGTGGCCGATGGGATGTCGAGCAACTTGATCCGGGCGCTCCTCGAAGATGACGCGGGCAGGCTTTGGGTGGGGACGGACGGAGCGGGTTTGAACCTCGTGGACAACGCTCTGCGGGTCAAGCATTTTAATGGCAAAGATGAGTTGCCGGACGCGGTAGTTCTTTGCCTGGCGGAAGACTGGGATGGCCAGATCTGGATCGGGACGGTGAAGGGACTCTATATCTATCGGGCAGGCGTTTTCCGGGCCTTCGCGGGAGACAAGGAGTTGGCTGACGACGTGATCATGTCCCTCCATGTGGCGGATAACGGAGATCTTTGGATTGGGAGCATCGGACACGGCCTGAAGCGGCTGAGCAGGGGGAAAGTAAGCGCCTACGGGGGAAGGCCGGGCTTGCCCGAAGAGTTCGTGACGGCGATCGAAGGAGAAACCGACGGAACCCTGTGGATTGGAACCAATGGCGGAGGCCTCGTCCGATATAGAGGGGGAGTTTTTCGAACGTTCACGACGAAGCAGGGGCTGTATGAGGATGCGATTACGCAGGTGCTGGACGATGGGCAGGGCAGCTTGTGGCTGAGCTGTTTTCGGGGAATTTTCCGGGTCGATAAAAATCAATTGGAGGACGTGGCGCAAGGCAGGCGGGAGCGCGTGCGATCGATCGTTTACGGCAGAGCGGATGGCATGAAGAGCCAGGAGTGCAACGGAAGAAACCAGCCGTCGGGGTGGCGGGCAAGTAACGGCTCTTTATGGTTTCCGACCGCCGAGGGGGTGGCGGTGATCGATCCCAGGCATTTGCTGGCGCCTGTCAAACCGCCGCCGGCAGCCACCGAGCTGCTGGTAGCAGACGGGCAAGCGATGGACATCCACCAGCCGCACGATCTTAAGCCGGGGACCGAACAGATCGAGATTCATTATGCGGCGCTCAGCTTTTTAGCACCCGAGAAGGTGACCTATCGTTACCAGTTGGAAGGATTCGACCGGGGCTGGGTGGAGGCAGGCGCGCGGCAGGTGGCGTACTACACCAAGCTGACGCCCGGAACGTACCGGTTCAGGGTCGCGGCGCGCTTCAATGCCGGAGGATGGACGGAAACGCCGGCCTCGGCTGTGTTCACGGTGCAGGCGCATTATTATCAGACCGAGCCGTTTTATTTCGCTTGCGTCGTCTTGATTTCGGTTGCCGCGACGGTCGCTTACAAGCTGCGGGTGCGGCAGATCCGGGCCAGCGAGCTGCGATTCGCGCGCCTGGTCGAGCAACGGACGAAGGAGCTGAAAGCGAGCCAGTCGAAGTTTGAGTTCTTGTTTTCCGACACGCCTCTGCCCTTGTTTCTCTACGACTGTGAAACGCTGCGCTACATCGAGGTGAATCAGGCTGCAGTCGCGCATTACGGTTACTCGAGAGAAGAGTTTCTGGCGATGAAGATCACCGATGTACGGCCGCCGGAGGATATTCCGAAGCTGCTGGAGCAAGTGCAGCGGACGAATGCGGGACTCGACCATTTGGGGCGATGGAAGCACCGGCTGAAAAGCGGGGTAGTGATCGATGTCGAGATCAGCGCGCGGCAGATCGACTGGAATGGGCGGGCGGCGCGGCTGGTGGCGGCGCAAGATATTACCGCGCGGACACAGGCCGAGGCCGTGTTGCAGCGCTCCAAGGAAGAAGCCGAAGCATCGAACCGCGCCAAGGGCGAGTTTCTGGCAAATATGAGCCACGAAATCCGCACGCCGATGAACGGAATTATCGGCATGGCGGGGCTGCTGCTCGATACCACGCTGGATAGCGAGCAGTTCGATTATGCGGAGATGTTGAAAAGCTCCGCCGAGTCGCTCTTGACGGTCATTAACGACATCCTCGACTTCTCGAAGATCGAGGCCAGGAAAGTCGATCTGGAGGCGATCGAGTTCAGTTTGCCGGAGCTGGCGGAGTCGGTGGTTAAGCTGCTTGGGCTTAAAGCCCAGGAAAAGGGTTTGGATCTTCTGCTTGAAAAGGAAGCCGGAGTGCCGGCGGTTGTGGTCGGGGATCCGGGACGGCTGCGACAAATCTTGATCAATCTAATCGGCAACGCAATCAAGTTCACGGCGAGCGGCCAGGTCAAGCTGCGGATTCAGGGGCAGGCGGTACGCGAGGGCGAATCGTGTCAATTGCAGTTCACGGTGGAAGACACCGGCATCGGAATACCGAAGGAAAAGCAGGCTTTGATCTTCAACGCGTTCGAGCAGGCCGACGGGTCAGTGACACGGAAGTATGGGGGAACCGGCTTAGGGCTGGCGATCTGCCGTCGGTTGGTCGAGTTGATGGGCGGCCGGATCTGGGTGGAGAGCGAGGCGGGGTGTGGAAGCCGTTTTCATTTCACGATGCAGTGTGAGGGGCGGGAAGTCATTGAAGCAGCGCAGGACCGGCAGACGACAGTGGTGGAGGAGAAGTCTGCGGGACGGACGTGGGACGTCTTGATCGCGGACGACAATCAGATCAATCAGCTGCTTTTGAAGCGGATGCTCGAGAAGCGAGGACACCTCGTGTTCGTTGCCAATGACGGGCGCGAGGCGTTACTGGCGCTCGCCCGGCAAGCCTTCGACATTTTCCTGTGCGATGTGCAGATGCCAGAGATGGATGGATTCGCAGTCACGGCGGAAATTAGAAAACGGGAGAAGGAGACCGGGACGCGACTGCCGATTATGGCCTTGACGGCGCACGCGATGCAAGGCGATGCCGAGCGCTGCCTGGAGGCCGGTATGGACGATTACCTGACCAAGCCGATCGATGCGGCGTGCCTGTTTAGCAAGATGGAGTTGCTGGTTTCGGCGAACGAGCCGGTTGTCGCGTCGCCATAGGGCGTATCATTACCAGCCCGGGTAGCGGTTCCACGTGAGTTCCCCAGCTAAGTCCAGAGTGCCTTCGCAAACCCCGGCGAGATCATCCGCCATCTCCGTGATCTCATTCCGCAATTCAACGGCATCGAGCCAGCGGGCCGGAATGGCAGCCATGCCATAGAGTGCGCCGCATATATTCCCGGCAATGGCCCCCGTGCTGTCACTGTCACCGGAATGATTAACCGCCAGGATGATTGCATCCTCGAAGTTGGGTGCTACCAGCGCACAGTAAAGCGCTATCGCGAGGGCTTCCTCCGCTACCCAACCCTGCCCGAGCGATTCAGGTATCGGAGTTGCAGCCGGTGACAAGGCTAGTGTCTCGGCTTTCTCCACGGCTCTGAGCACTTCCTCGTGATCTGCTTCAACGATCAAACAGGCCTTCGATGCCCGAATCGCGTTTTGGAGCGAGTTTCCAGCCACGATTTCCGCAATCAGCAAGGCGAGAAACCCAGCACTTAGAACGCCAGACGGATGCCCATGCGTGAGCGCGGCGCTTTCGCGGCCAAGCTCGAAAGCTGAATTACAATTTGCAGCGAGGCCGACAGGTGCTACTCGCATCACGCCGCCGCAGCCCTTGCTGTTGTTCCTCGCAGGTTCGCCGATATGTTTGGCGTTGGATAGAGCGGATAAACAGGTGTTTCCGGGTGCTCTTCTGGACCAAAGCGCAGGAACATTGATCAGCCAGCCATCCGTTGCCACATGCCAATTGAGATCAATCTGCGGCTCAAGATTCGGACTCTCGCCCTGTGTCTTCAGCCACCTCAGATAGGCGTGATGGATCACGGTGGGCGGGTGGCAAATACCCCTCGCGCTGTATCGGACATTCGCTCGTATCAGACCCTCGGCAGTAAACAACGTCATCTGCGTATCGTCGGTAATCGCCCCGGTGAGTCCGTAAACCGGAGCAAAATCGCGAATACCGCTTGGTCCGAATTGGGCAAGGATCTGAGAGTGGCTCATAAACTCAACAGGAGCGCCGAGCGCATCGCCTACTGCACCGCCGAGAAGGCATCCTCGGGCACGCTGCGAAAGGGACAGAGCTACATCCATCTAAACTCAATCACTTCACGGTATCAATTCACCTAAAATCGGCACGCTTCTCAAGCTGATAACGGTTCAGCCTCCTATCGAGCGGGCGAATGCAGCCTCGGCGAATTAGACGAAAGCGCGCGCGATTCCCCGACCGAATTGAAAGTGGAAAGTAAGCAGTAAGCTACTTGGCGAAAGCAGCTCTCAAATCGGCCGCCGCCACTTCTTCAGCTTCCTTTGCCTTGTCCAACACGGCTGCCATTCCGAAGAACTCATGTGTAACACCGGTGTAGAGCTGGTAATTCACCGCCACGCCCGCTCCTTTCAAAGCGTTTGCGTACTGCTGCCCTTCGCTTTGCAGCGGATCGATTTGCGCTCCAATAATCGTCGCTGAAGGCAGTCCGGCCAGATTGCCTTTCAACGGAAAGGCATACGGATTATTGTTATCAGCTGGATTCGAATAGTAATACTTGTAGAACCAGACCAGAGCAGGCGTGCTGAGCGGCATTGCGTTCGCGAATTCGATCGCTGAAGGCGTGTTCAGGTCGTTATTGACAACCGGGTACACCAGCGTTTGATGCAGTGGCGTCAGCAAGTGTTGATCGCGCGCTGCCATCGAGACCACGGCCGCCAGGTTTCCCCCAGCGCTCTCGCCGGCCACCGCGATCTTCCCGGGAATCCCATGAATCAAGGCGGCATTTCGTACCGCCCATTTGTAAGTCGCGATCGCGTCGTTCACGGCCGCCGGAAACGGGAATTGCGGAGCCTTGCGATACTCGACCGTTACCACCACCGCGTGCACCAGATTCGTTAAAGCACGAGCGGAAGCGTCATACGTGTCGATGGTCGCAATCACGAAACCGCCGCCGTGAAAATAAACGATAACGGGAAATGGTCCTTCACCCGCAGGCCGGTAAATACGAACCGGCAGCGCGCCGCCCGGCCCGGCAATCATCGTATCAATCACGCTTCCAACGTGCTCAACGGCATTTGCTCTCCCGGTCTCCCGCGCGATGATCTTGGCCGCATCTTCCGCCCCGAACTGTTGTCTGGCGCCGGTTGGTTTCAGATCGATAATTGGCGTTCCGGCAATCGCTTTCAGCTCATTCAACACCACTGCCATTTGAGGGTCAGGTTGCGGCGTCTGCTGTGCAGCGGCTCGCGGAACGGAAAAGGGAAGTGCTAACACGCCGAAAATAACAGCGGGAACCAATCGCGAAATTGACATGAACCTCTCCTGGTAGTCTTAACAGTCATGGGCCAAAGTGACCGATGATACACTCCATCGCTCACCCCACGACTACGACATTGTCAGGCGACCTGGATGATTCTATCGGCGTAATCCCGTAATTTTGCGACGTGCCGGTTGCCCCCAGTTCTCACACACGAAGGCTGGATTTTATTGCACGAACCGCACCATGACTCGCAGTCTCATCGGCAGTTCTGCTGCCGCCTGCCGTTGAATTCGAGCAAGAGTGGCTTACCGCCTGGCTCCATGTCGGAATCTTAAATAATCACGCTGGTAGAGGAAGCCTTCAGTCCGCCTCATTCTGTTATCCCGCATCGCACATCTTGCCCGGACGGCTCCCCCTATCATCTGTTCTCTCTCTGCCACAGGAACAATACTTTCTTGCGGCTTGAAACACCCACAACTTGGCAGTGCAGGATCGCCTTCGATTTCAATCTTTTCCACGGCCAAAGCGATCAGGGCATCGCTTTCGCCGGACCACAAACCTAGAACCCGAACAGGATTCGTACAACCTGGAGAATCGCGAGAACGTGATGATGATCGATGATCACTGGTGTGTGCATGATTTAGTCGTCACCGCTTTAGTACTAGCGGTACTAGAAATATTGCATGGCTTAGGTCCCGCTGTCGAGCAATATTTTCCACTTTTTCGCTATACAACTTGCTTCATGCGAGCAAAGTTTCTCTATCTCATTCAAAATAAAGACACGCGGATAGTAAAATTATTTCTGCTGCCCTGCCGGAACTGTTTGCAGCACCCGGCAAATTCTACTTGCCAACATTTGCCGGAAGTGTTATCTTTTTCATCAAGCCAACCCCAAATGGGCCACGAAAGGTACCCGAAGTGGACGACGCCACCACGTATCGCTTGAAGTCCGAAATATTAGCCGTCTACTGCGACGGCGAACACCGCGGTAACATCTACATCCCCGCCAATTGCATCATCTCGGTCGAACCGCAGGCGCCGCCCTCGCCACTTGTCCCGATCCTCTGGGAAGGTCGCCGTCTCAAGCTCTTTCGAACTGATCTCGAGCAGCGCGCTGACCTGTTAGCCGCGCCCATCAACACTGCCGCTGTCAGCGCTTGAACGGGGCATACCCCAACCGCCCCCACCCGGCGTCTCCACCCGCAACACCGCTCCCGGCTCGACCTCCAAACTGCACTTCCCCGGCAGATCTCGCTCCCTTCCCGCATCCATCAAAACGTTCCGCCCTGGTGCGCCCGCCGCTCCCCCCTGCAAGCCGTACGGCGGCCACTTCCGCCGGTCCGAAAGAAGCGTGACCTGCGCCGCCCCGAGCAATTCAATTTCGCGGATCAATCCTTCGCCGCCGTAATAAAATCCCGCACCGCCCGACCCCGGCCGGTAAGCATACCGCCGCACCCGGAACGGATACGCAAACTCCAGCGCTTCCACGGGCGTATTCAAAGAGTTCGTCATATGCGTATGCCGCCCGGCCACACCGTCTCCATTCGGCCGCCCGCCCGAGCCGCCCGCGATCGTCTCATAATACGCATACGCTTTTCCCGTGCGTGGGTCCACCCCGCCAATCGTCAAATTGCTCATCGTTCCCGCACTCGCCGCCGGTATCCGCGCCGGCACAATTTGCGCAAACGCCCGCAAAAGCACGTCCACAATGCGCTGCGACGTCTCTACGTTTCCACCCGCCACCGCCGCCGGCTGCAAAGCATTCACCACTGTTCCCACCGGCATCGTCAAAGTCACCGGCCGCATCAGCCCCGCCGTCGCCGCCGCCTCTTCCGGCAACAGGCATCGCATGACGTAATACACCGCCGAATAGGTAATCGCCGCCACCGCGTTTAAACTCCCCGCCACCTGCGCCGCCGATCCCGTAAAGTCGATGCCGATCTCTCCTGTGCGCGGTTCCGTCCTGATCCGCACCGCAATCCGCACCGGCGTCTCCCCCCCGCCGTCGTCATCCAGAAAGTCTTCCGCTGCGAACTCTCCCTCCGTCAACTGCTCCAACTCCGCGCGCATCAGCGTTTCGGAGTGATTCAGTAATCCCTCCACCTGCCGTCCGACCCGCTCCAGTCCGTACTTGCCGATCAACTCGAGCACGCGCGTCTCGCCGATACGGCACGCGCCTAACTGCGCGGTCAAGTCACCTTCCCGTTCCTCGGGTGTGCGGACATTGCTCAAAATCACTTCCAGCAGCGCCCGATTCAGCACGCCGCCTACCATCAACTTCACCGGCGGGATGCGTATCCCCTCCTGATAAATTTCGCGGCATAATCCCATCGACCCCGGATACATCCCGCCGACATCCGCATGATGCGCCCGGTTCGCCACAAAAAACGTCGCTTCCCGCACGCCCTCCGCAAACACCGGCATCACCAACGTAATATCCGGCAGGTGCGTCCCTCCCGCATACGGATCGTTCAGAATCGCTACGTCTCCCCGCTCGAGCGCCAGCTTGTCCAGTGCCGCCCGCAGCGACATGGGCATCGATCCCAGGTGCACCGGCATGTCGTCGCCCATCGCAATAACCCGGCCTTCTCCATCGAACACCGCACTCGAATAATCGCGCCGCTCCTTGATGTTGGGCGAAAACGCGGTGCGCCGCAATGCAATCCCCATCTCGACCGCAATCGAATGCAGTGCGCTCTTGAATATCGCCAGCTCGATCGGCTCCGCGAAGTCCGTCACCCCGCCGCTCCTGTTTCAATCACCACATTGCCCCATTCATCTACCCGCCCGCGTGCCCCCGGAGGAATGAAAGTAGTCGCGCTGTACTCTACGATTACCGCCGGCCCCGCTAACTCATCGCCCGCGCCCAGACCATCGCGGTCATACACCACACCCTCCAGCCATTCGCCTTCAAAGTAAATGCGCTTGTGTTTGATCACCGCCCGCTCCGCACCCCCCGTCCGCCGTTCCACTTTCTCCGCCGCCGCTTGCTCGGTGGAGGCCATCATCCGCACACGGACGTTCACCACCTCTACCGCGCGCGCCCTGTCGCAATACCCGTAGTGCGCTTCATGCGCTGTATGAAAATCGCTCACAAAATCCTCGCTCCAATCCACCGTCAGCTCATAGCCCTGCCCCGCATACCGCAAGTCGGCCATGCGCATTGCCACCCCGCTGAACCCCTGTTCCCTCATCTCGCGCCCGCCCGCCTCTTCCAGAGCCTCGAAGTCTCCCGCCAGCGATTCATCGTCTGGCCTTACCATTACGGTCCGCGAATAATCCCGCACCACGTCCGACACCAGAATCCCGTAAGCCGAAAGTCCGCCCGGCATGCGCGGCACCAGCACCCTCGGAATCTGTAACTCTCTTGCCAGCGCGCACACATGTAGCGGCCCCGCGCCCCCAAAACTCACCAGCGTAAAATCGCGCGGATCGTGTCCGCCTTCTACCGAAATGTGTCGCAGCGCCCGCTCCATGTGCTTGTCCACCAGCCGAATAATGCCTTCCGCAAACACCTCGGCATCAGCCAGACTGCCTTTCGCCCTGTCCACAAAATGCCGCGTGCGCTCTTCGTCTAAGCGCATGCCGCCGCCTAAAAACCACTCTGCATCGAGCCGCCCGAGTAGCAGATTCGCATCCGTCACCGTTGGCAGTTCGCCGCGCCCGTAGCAGATCGGACCCGGCTCCGCTCCGGCCGATTCCGGACCCACTTTCAACGCTCCGCCGCGATCGAATCCCGTCAGCGACCCGCCGCCCGCGCCCACCGTATGGATGCGCAGCATCGGCACCGCCACCGGCATGCCCATCACCTGCGATTCCGTCGTGACGCTCAACCCCTTTGCCCCATCCACCAGCGCCACGTCCGTCGAAGTTCCGCCCATATCGAACGTCAATATGCGCTCAAATCCCGCTGCCCGCGCCACCGCCAGCGCCCCCACTACGCCTCCCGCCGGACCCGACAAAATCGTTCGCACCGGCTCCCGCGCCGCCGTCGCCGCCGGCACGATTCCTCCCGCCGACTGCATCACGTGCAGACGCGAGCCTCGTCCCTGCAGCCCGTCACTCACGCTCTCGATGTACCGCTTTACCTTTGGTGTCAAATAGCTGTTGATCACTACCGTCGAGCCCCGTTCATACTCGCGAAACTCTGGCAGAATCTCGTGTGACGCCGATACCGGAATCCCGAGTTCGCGCAGCGCGTCCACCACTGCCCGCTCATTCTCCGGATTCGCAAATGAAAACAGCAGCGAGACCGCAATCGCCTCCGGCTTCACTTGTCGGACCCACTGCTGCAAAGCCCTCAGGCTCTCCACGTCTACCGCCTGCAAAATCGTGCCATCCGGGGCCGTGCGCTCGGCCACCCCAAAACACAACTCCCGCGCGGCCAGCGGCGGCTCTTCCGTGAAGAATAAATCGTAAAGCTTCGTCCGCGCCTGCCGCCCGATCCCGAGCGTGTCCTCAAAGCCCGCCGTCGTGATAAACGCCACCCGCGCGCCTTTCCTCTCGAGCAGCGCGTTCGTCCCCACCGTCGTGCCATGCCGCACTTCCGCCGGCGCGCTTCCCGCAATCTGCGCCACCGCCTCCAGCACCGCCTGCCCCGGATCGAGCGGCGTTGAAGCCAGTTTCAAAATCTGCAGCCGCCCCGCCGCCACGTACACGCAATCGGTAAACGTCCCGCCCGTATCAATCGCTATGCGCATGGCCCAATATCACTTACTATTCCAAAACCAACCAGTGTGCCTTTCGTGGAACAGGCGTTTCGCTTGTCACCGTAGTAGTGCTCTCCCCCGGGGTGACCCGCGAAGATCCCAAAACTAAGTGCCATCGCGCCTCTGGCCTGCCATGCCGCCTTTCCTGGCGTCCTTTCCGGCTCCAAACCAGACAAGATGCTGTTCCTCTCTCCACCGTAACCCCACTTTGCATAAAAGCTAACCAAGGCCTTCGCCCTTGAAATTCCGATAGCTTCGCGATGAAGCCCGTGAGACCTCCGTGGGTAGGCTTTAGCCCAATCTCACTTACTTAAGCCAAATGGTGGCGCGGACACTTTGTCCGCCCTGCCGGGACTTTATTCCGGCCGTTGCTCAAAACTGCATCCCGTCCATCTGTACTGGCTTTCCTGGTTCTTGTGGGGCAGTTCCGCGAACTGCGACGGCCTCGTAGGCCGGCTCTTCACTACGTCGAGAACACCATAATCCGGGCCGAAGACTCCAGGCAGTTCGCCTGGTATTCAGGATTGATCTCAATGGAACCTGCCGTGGCGGTGAAGAGCGACTCCATGCCGTCCAGCCGGCCTTACGGCGCGCCGGCAATAAACGCCGTAGGGACCGAAATGGTAGTCACCGTTGCGCCGCTCGGCGGCGGTTGCGTCCGCAACACCTGCAATGCATAGAGACCGCCGTGGGACCGGACGCCCTGGTCAACGTTGCTGAAGCGAATACGCTCCTCCTCGGCGGTCAGGTGGGTAGCAGGGATGCGTGCGAGCCTGCCTGTTGTTCCAGGTCTGCATTCACGCTACGACGTTCGACCGAACCTGCCGGCCACTCAACCGAGTGCCGCGACGCAGGACAATAAAGTCGAGTAACTTCCCTGGCCGCCATCTCGACCATCACCGCCCCGCCGTTTCGCTGGCGCGACACCACCGTCGCCCAGCGCCGCACGCTGCTAGCCGCCGCACTCGGCTGGATGCTCGACGCCTTCGACGTCATGCTCTACTCCATCGTTCTCGCCACCCTGATGCGCGAGTTCGGCATGACCAAATCCACCGCCGGCTTCCTCAACACGCTCACCCTGATCGCCTCCGCCATCGGTAGTCTCGGCTTCGGTCTTCTTGCTGACCGTCTCGGCCGCCGCAAAATGCTTAGCTTCAGCATCCTCACGTACTCCGTCTTTACATTTGCCTGCGGTCTCTCGAGCAGCATCACCATGCTCGCCGTCTTCCGCTTTCTCCTCGGACTCGGCATGGGCGGCGAATGGAACTCCGGCGCAACGCTCGTCGCCGAAACCTGGCCCAGCGCCTGGCGTGGCCGCGCCATCGGCATCGTGCAAAGCAGCTGGGCCATCGGCTACGCTTTGGCCGCTGTCGTAGCCGGTCTCGTGCTCGCCCACGCTTCCTGGCGCTGGGTCTTTTTCGTCGGCGTCCTACCCGCGCTCGTCACGCTCTGGATTCAACACGACGTCCCCGAACCCGCTATCTGGCAACAGGGCCGCCAATCGCCCCCCAACCGCAGCCAGACAAAAGCGCTCTGGAAAACCGTCCGCCCCAGCCTCCTGGCCCTGCTAGCCATGAACACCTTCGGCATGTTCGCCTGGTGGGGACTCTTCACCTGGCTCCCCGCCTATCTCGCCCTGCCCCTTGCGAGCGGCGGCCGCGACTTCAGCCAGCTTGGCTTCACGGCTTTCCTGACAATATTGAATCTCTGCGGCATGCTCCCCGGCTACCTGCTCTTCGGCATCTTCGCCGACAAGTTCGGCCGCAAGCAAACTCTCATTGCGTACCTCACGCTAGCCGCGCTCTCGGTACCCGCCTTTGCCGCCGCCCGCTCACCCGCTTGGACTCTCCTCACCGCCTCCATCAGCGCCTTCTTCGGCACCGGCTTCTTCACTGGCTCAGGAATCGTAGGCAGCGAACTCTTCCCCACGCCCATCCGCGCCACCGCCCTCGGCATCTCCTACAACGCCGCCCGCGGCCTCAGCGCCTTCGCCCCCCTCGCCATCGGCCGCATCGGCGAACTCCACGGCCTCACCTGGGGCTTCGCCGCCTGCGCCCTGGCTTTCGCCGCCGCCGCCCTCAGCGCCCTATGGATCCCCGAAACCGCCGGCCGCGAACTCACCTGACTCGTTCTTCTAATTTCGCATCAGCGTTCATCAGCGTTGTTCTGAAAACACCCAGTCACGATGTGGCGAATCGAAGGAGAGCTGTGTGGGGCGGGCCCTCGACCTAATTTCACTTACTTAACTTAAGCTAAATAGTGGCTCGCGGACACTTTGTTCGCCCTGTCGGGATTCACCTCGGCGATCCCTCAAAACTGCATCTGCCGCCCATCTTTAGCGCCTTTCCTGATTCTCGTGGGGCAGTTCCGCGAACTGCGCCGGCCTCGTAGGCCGGCTCTTCAATGCGTCGAGACCACTTAAGTAAGCGACATTGGGCTCTCGGCCTGCGTCGGCCTCCCAGGTCGACTTCTTCAGCTTGAGCGAATGCTGGCAAAGGCGTCGAGGGCCGCTGGAAGAAACTTTCATCCCTCAGGGTGGCCGAGAGGCCATCGGGGGCTAATCCGCGGCCGACTATTCGTATCTTAAGAACGGGGAGGCGGCATCTCGCGGTTAAAAATCTGAAATAAGGCGGCTGTCAATTGCCAGAGCATCCGTTCCCAGGGCTCTAGGAGGATGATGTCGAACAACTTTTCAAATCAATGCGCCGAAATGCTCCGAGTACCGCTCCGAAAGATGGCGACAGCGGTCATGATGACCAGCATCGGCTGGGCAGCCATTATGATTTGCCACGCAGAATCAATTTCGGGCCAGATCGATGCACTTATGCAGCAAAGGACAAGCTCTGCTCAATTCAATGGGACAGTGCTGGTGGCAATGCAAGGAAAGATTGTTTACGAACGAGCTTTCGGTTTGGCCGACTTCGAATGGAATGTGCCAAATGACGTCCGGACGAAATTCGAAATAGGGTCCATGACGAAGCAATTCACGGCTCTCCTCGTCCTACAGCTCGTTAACGAGCGAAGGCTGCGGCTCGATGGACGCATTTCGGATTACTTGCCGTACTATCGGCGGGACACGGGAACACACATAACCATCCACGAGCTCCTTACACACACGTCCGGCATTCCCAATTTCATTACGCTACCTGGATTCGTCGATGGCCCGGCCAGCCGAATTCATTATTCAACTGAAGACTTCGTACGCAAGTTCTGTAGCGGAGACCTGGGATTTGAGCCCGGTCGCAAATTCAATTACAGCAACTCCGGGTATTTCATTCTGGGCGCGATTCTGGAGCGGGTTACGGGACAGCCGTATGAGGCTTTGCTGCGACTGCGCATCTTCAACCCTCTCGGGATGAAGGATTCTGGATACACGCATACGGAGATGCTCATTCCGCACCGGGCAAGAGGATACGAACGCTCTGGTGAAAGCGTTTCCAACGCCCGGTTTTATGACATGTCGATTCCTTTTTCTGCCGGAGCGTTGTATTCGACCGTCGACGATCTTTACAAATGGGACCAGGCGCTATATACGGAACGTCTGCTTCCGACGGTGTACCGGGATTTGCTGTTCCGGCCAAATCTGGAGAATTACGGCTACGGGTGGGGGCTCTTACTACCCAAAGAAGGTCAGCCTTTTGCCGGTGAGACAATCCCGATGCATGGAGGCGCCATCTTTGGCTTTCAATCGCTGATTCAACGTATGCCTCGTGAGAAGGATCTCATCGTTCTGCTGGACAACACGGACGATTCCACGCTTCTGCAGATCGCCATGGATATCCGGCGAATTATCTGGAACGCAACGGGGGAAAAAGAGTAAGAACGAGTATAGTTTTTGCAGAAATCGTTCTCACGGTTGAAACTCGTTTCCTGCCGAACAAGATAGCCTTCCACTGCGTCATAGGCTTTTTTGGTCGTGGCAATTCTATTTGCCGGGTGTTTCATGAATTCGGGACAATCGTCCATCATGCGTTGCCTTTCGCGCCAGCGATCCGGTAGCGAACGCGCTTGATCACTTCGTCGGTCACGTAGAAATTCGTGCTGCGGAGGTGTGCCAGGGCGGTTTCGAAATCGAGCAGACCCGTCAGATGTGCGTCGGCCAAAACGCCCAGGGTGCCGGTGACGATCAAGTGCCGGCGCTCTGCTTCGGCGCGTCCGTCCAAATCGTCGCTCAATAAGCGGTCAGCACGGACCGCCAGGGCGAGTGGGATGGCGGCGCGTTCGCCGGGATCGAGGAAGGCCAAGGCCGGGTCAGCCGGGAGATCGGGGCGCACTTCGAGCCAGGGCGGAGGCTGGGCGATCCAGGCGCGAACCGCTGCAGGCGTCTTCGCATCTTGCAGTTCGACGGCAACCGCTTGGGGCACGAGCACACGTTCATAGAGTGGCGGCAACACGTGAATGGCTCCGACCAGCATGAGATAGCGGGGCGGCCCGCTATCGGCGACAACGATCATGCAGGGATATCAGCGTTGCGCTTGGCGCGGAGCTCCTGAATCGCAGCCCAATCCTTTTCCCATTCTTCGACCGTGTAGGTCTCAACCCGATGTTCTTTTAGGAAGCCGTCGAATTCATAGCGGGACTCGATACCGAGCAGGGTGCGGAGTTGGTAGCCGGAGAGGCGGCGCTGGCGGTATGCTTCAAGACCCCAAGCCTCGAGAGCGGCGCGGGCCGGATCTTGTCCGTCAGGGATGAGCGCGGCAGCCAGCTCGTCGGGAATGTCGAGAGAGACGCGCACGTTTCACCCTAGCATGGGATTCAGGTTTACTACGACGTAACTTCCTGATCCTGGGCGAAAATTCAATACCGCAACTTCCATTTCCTATCCGCGTTGTTCTGAAAACATCTCCTATCGCTCCCCTGTCTTTTCCTTTGCAAGCCAGTGGTGAAGGCATTTGAGCCGGCGGGTATGGTGACGGACCAGTCTATTGACACAGCGCGCATTAAGATTGCCAGCGGGTGGCTGGTAAGGCAACCCGTTAGCAAGTACTTCGTATACACGGATCAGCAGTGCGTGCGCCGAGGCAACAATAGCTCGTTTATGTCCGATTCTGGGCTTGAGCCTCTGGTATCGATCCTCAAATTCCGATTGCTTGGTGCGCGAGGCCGACCATCCTGCCTCCACCAGAGCCGTCTTCATGTGCGGGTTTCCCTTCATAGCCGGTGCACGCTTCCGCTGGCCCGCACTCTCGTTATTGCCGGGCGCCAGCCCGGACCACGAACTGAAGTTCGCCGCCGTCGGGAACTGCTTCATGTCCGGCCCGCTTTCGGCCAGAATCGTCGCGGCCGCCTGCGACTTGATGCCGGGAACCGTCTGCAGCAACTCGTAGGCTTGGTTCAAATTCGCTTCTTGGATCAAAACGGCAATGTCGCGGTCCAGAGCCTCGATCTCTTCGGCCAGGAACGCCATATGCCGCATCGCGTGCCGGATCAAAGTCCTATGAGACGTCCGCATCTGATGACCTTCCAGAGCCGCTGTCAACTTCTCCAGCTTTTTCCTGGCATGGCCGCGCGCCAGTTGCGCGATGTCGAAGGCGCTCGGATTCGCCTCCTCGCCCAACCCCTTCACCAGCGCTTCCAGCATGAGCTGTCCGCTCAACCCGAATACATCGCTCAACACATCGCCGATCTTTACGTTAGCGTCCTCCAGGACCTTCTGTACCCGGTTCCGCTCCTCGGCCGCCAAGCCGATCATCTGCTTGCGCCGGCGGGTAAAGTCTCGCAGTTCCCGGAGAGGGCGCGCAGGAATGAAGCTCGGCCGGATCATGCCATGACGCAACAGATGCGCCAGCCACCGTGCGTCATGCGGATCCGTCTTATGCCCGGTAACGGCCTTGACCTGCTGCGGATTGGCCAGCAGAATCTTCGGCGAGTACTGCGGATCGTCCTCCAGCACGTTCAGCACCGGCTTCCAATACACGCCCGTACTTTCCATCACGACGCGCGTGCAGCCCTCCGACTGGAGCCACTTGCGCAGCGCTTCCAGTTCATGGCGGACCGTGCCGAACTTGCGCGTCTCCGCTTTTGCCTCTTCTTTGGCCGGTCCGGTCATCACACAGACCACCAGGAACTTCTTGCCTACGTCGATGCCGGCGCATCGCTCCACCACTGCTGGGATCATGGGCCAACTCCTTTCGCTGAAGCTTGCCGGCGCCTACCCGTTCACAAGTTGTTCTGCGAGCCTGAGCTCATTCCAGGGTGCGTTCCACGCCGACCGAACCAGGTTCATCTTCGGGGCTTTCACCACCACTACGCGGAAAGGTTCACCTGCTCCAGCCCATTCATTTTCCCCCAATTCTCAAGCCCGTTTTCATCCCCCAGGGTGGCCGAAGGCCATCAGTGGTTCATCCGCGTTTATCGGCGGCCAACTTATTACTCTGTAGGCTCAATCAACTTCTCCACATTCACCGAATAAATCGCACTCTTGCCTTCCCGGTCACTCTGGAAATAAACCCGCCTGCTATCCGGCGCAAAAACCGGTTGCGTTTTCGCGGCCTGTGTCGCCCGGTGCTCGCACAACGTAAACTCCCGCCCCGTAGCCCGCAGCAGCAGCAAAATATGCGGCTGCGCGCGGCTCTTGCTTGCCCCCACAAACACTGAATCATCGCTGTTCGTCGAAAACGTCGCGAACTGGCTCGTCCGAAAGAGACACCGTTCCATGCCCTCTTCCGGTTTCACCTCGTGAATCTCGGAAACCAGCACATTATTCTTCGGCACGTCCCGCAGAAAAAACAACGACACCCCATCCGCCGACCACCGCGGACTCGCAATATCCCCCTGCGCCAGCCGCACCGCTTTCCCGCCGGCCACGGCATACCAGAACTCCCGGCCCTCCGACCGCGTGAACAGACACCCGCCGCGTGCCCCCGGACGAACCAGACAAGGCCCCGCTGCATCCGCCGCTACAGGTGTCCCTTCGCTCTTCCCCAGCAACTGCAAATTGCCGCGCGACACTACATACAATTCCGCCCGGTTCTTCCCCACCCCAAACGCCGACACATCCTGCGCCAGCACGTCGCGTTTCGGCCGGCTCAACACCAACGTGCCGCCGTCCAGGAAATACAGCGCTGCCCGGTACTGCCCGTCGAGCGTCAACGACAACGGATCGAGCGCTTCCGCTTCGCCTATTTGCTTCACCAGGCCCGTGCGCAAATCCACTGCGAATGGCTGCAACCGGCGATTCACCCGGTCCGATGAAAAATAGAGAACATGCGGCTTTAGCGAAACGAATTGATTACTCGCCGACGGCAGAAGATTGGTGTACGCGGGGCTAGTGAGCCGGACGACTATATTCTCGGTCGCCGGATCGGGGAACCGCACAAACTCAGTCAACAGCAGCCCGAGAACGTTGCGGCGCGTGATAGCGGGACCCACAACTCCAGTATCGGCTTATAACTTGAGGCTTATAAACCCAGGTCGCCGTGCGAAGCCGACCAGCCTTGCGCGTTCGGCGCCTTCCCCATATACCGGTAAGGATTCACCGGCGTCCCGCTCAGACGAACTTCGTAATGTAAATGCGGCCCGGTCGCATGCCCCGTACTGCCCGACAGCGCGATCACCTCGCCCCGCCGCACTTCCTGGCCCGGCACTACCGAAAACTGCGACAAATGCGCATAATACGTATCGATGCCATTGCCATGGTCCACCACGACGAGCTTCCCGAATTTGCCGCTCCAACCCGCGCGCTGCACCACCCCATCCGCCGTCACATGTACCGGTGTTCCTCGTTGAGCCTGCAAATCTAGTCCAGTGTGAAACGCACCCTCCCCGGAAAACGGGTCCGATCTGGCGCCGAACGAACTCCGCAGCGCACCAACCAGCGGCCACAGGCTCGGCTCATTGTGCGCCTGCCAGCGATACGCGTACTGATGATAAATTTGCGAAAACGAAGCCGACTGCAAAAAGTTATACTGCTCGAGCGACGTCCGTAAATTCGGCTCGGAATCCGCATCCATCGGCTCGCCGTCCATATCGCCTCTCGAAGAATTGATGCCGTAAGCCACGGACACTTCCCCGGCCAAAGTCTCAAGCGACGCAATCTGCTGGTTGTTCTGCCGCGCCTGCTTCTGCAACTCCACATAGCGCGTACGCAGCCCATCCAGGTCCGCCCGCATATGCTCGTAATTCGTCACCTTCCAGCTCATCAACACGTAGCTCGAAAACAGCACGAACAGAACCAGTGCTATCGAGGCAAGCAGACAGGCCGAATAAGCCAGTGTCTTATAACTGATCTGGATACGCTTAACAGGGCCATGCAGCGAGTGAGCGAAGTCCAGTACAAAATAGCCTTTGTCCATAGGTCACTTGAAAAGTGAAGCAATCTTAAGGCTACAACATTCATAAGCCGGCTCAATAGTATGCAAGCCAAGCTTCTTACCTATAAGGCAGCCAGTAGGGTAGGCTGAAGCCCAATGTCGTTTACTTAAGAACAATAAGATAGGAAAATGTTCGGGATGAGCCTTCCCCATCCCCGTTTGGTTTTAGATTTGTTTGAACGTTTGAGTGGCGATCGTCGGTTGTGGAGCGCGTTGCGCCCGGCAGGGGCCGCCTTTTCCCGTCAAAGGATCTACACACTGGGTACCGTGGTCCGGCTGATGATCCTACAACGTCTGCTGCCCAAAGGCACCCTCACCCAAGCCGTTCAGCAACTGCTGCAAAGCCAGCGGGAGGGTCAGCGGGAACTCCAGAGGATTTCGGCGCGCGCGGGTGCCTATTGCCGGGCGCGGCAAAAGCTGCCCACACTGGTGGCTATCGAAGTCTTTGACCGCATTGTCGAACAACTGCGCGGCTGGTTGCCGCGCAATCCGGTCTTGCCGGACCGCCCGATTTTCGTGCTGGATGGAACGACCCTCACGCTGCCGCATACTCCCGATCTGGTGAGCGCCTATCCGCCCTCACGCAATCAGCACGGCGTCTCGCATTGGCCGATGCTAAGGCTGGTGGTGTTGCAAGATGTACAAACCGGCTTGGCGCTGCGTCCCCATTGGGGTCCTTATCAGGGCCCGGAAGCCGTCAGCGAGCAACAATTGGCTTTAGAAGCGATTCCGCATTTGCCGGAGCAGGCGGTGGTGCTGGGCGACAGGAATTTTGGCGTATTTGCGGTAGCCTGGGCCGCCGCGCAACACCGTCGTCCCGCCTTGGTGCGCTTGACTCGCTTACGCGCCGAAGCGTTGGCCGGTGCCCCGCTGACCGCTCCCTCGGAACAAACTGTCTGTTGGCGGCCCACCCGCTTGGATCGCTGCGGCGGTCCCGTTCCGGAGCAGGCCAGCGTCTCCGGGCGGCTCGTTTGCCTAGCGGCGGATCCTTCGTCCAAAGAGGCATTCCTTTACTTCTTCACGACGCTCGATCTGCCGCCCGAGGCTCTCAGCGCCCTTTATCGCCGGCGCTGGAACGTGGAAACCGATTTGCGCTCCATTAAGCAAACCGTTCGCCTGCAACAACTTTCGATCCGTTCGGCCGACCTCTTGGGAAAGGAGCTTTTCCTCGCTCTGGCCGCTTACAATCTGGTGCGCGCCGTCATCTGTCTGGCCGCCGAAAAGGCTCAGGTGGCGCCGCGCCGCGTCAGTTTTACCAACGTCTACACGCTCGTCGAAACCTTTCTGCCCGACCTCAACGCTGCGCGCACCCCACGACAATGGCAGACCTGCTGGGACCGCATCATCTCAATCGCTACCGATTACATCCTCCCCTATCGAACCAAACCCAGATCCTACCCCCGCGCTGCTTGGAGTCGTCCTTCCAGGACTTCTCGTACCTGATGTTCTTAAGTAAACGACATTGGGCTAAAGCCTGCCATTCAGCCTGACTAACTCGTCACCGCCCCGCTCACCAGGCTATACACCAAAACCGCCAGCACAATCGCCGTAATCACCACAAACACCCTGTCCCGCTCCATGGCAAATCCCACCAGCGACACCACTACCCGCGCTACCGGTGTCGCAATCAGCAGAAGAATTCCGAACTGAATAATCGACCGCGCCCGCCCGTGCCAAGCCCCTCGCAATATCTCGGGAATGATCCGGTCCACCCGCGGCTGGCTATGAAAAGCCTGATAGCTCACCGGTTCGTTCCAGTGCCTGCTCAGAAACAAAACGCCACCGAGCAGAGTCACCGCACCGGCCAAACTCACGCCCGCCATCAGCAACACGCTTACGCTCCGTTCAATCGAACTGTCCGTGACTTTCAAACCGTGCCCCGAATCCCGTTCACAATCATTTCAATGGCAATCACCCCCACTACGACCGCGAACACGCGCCGCAGCAAAGGCACCGAAAGGCGGCTCAAGTAGCGCGTCCCTAAAAGCGACCCGCCCAGCACCCCCAGCATCACCGGCATGGCAATCGCCGGACTCACATAGCCCCGGCTCAAATAAATACTCGCGCTAGCCGCCGCCGTCACCCCGATCATGAAGTTACTCGTCGCCGTCGACACCTTGAATGGCAACTGCATCGCCTGGTCCATCGCGATCACTTTCAACGATCCCGACCCGATGCCCAGCAGACCCGATGCGATGCCCGCTCCAAACATTAGGCTGAACCCGGTCTTCACGCGATGCACCACATACCGCTGCATGCCTTCGGCCGCGTTGAATTGCGAATTGAGCTTCCATCTTTTGCCCAGCGGATCTTCCGGCACGGTGCGCTTTCCCGGTTTTCGTTCCCGCGCCGTCTGCCACGCCGCCTGCAGCAACAGCAGCCCAAACGCGATGCTCAAGAAACGCGTCGAAACATGCGTCCCCAGGTACGCGCCCACCAGCGCTCCCAACGTAGTCGCGATTTCGAGCAGCATCCCGATCCGGATATTCGAAAAGCCCTCCCGCACATAGGCCGCCGCTGCTCCCGACGAAGTTGCGATCACTGAGACCAGGCTTGCCCCGATCGCGTAGCGCAAATCGACATGCAGGAATAACGTCAGCACCGGTGTCACAATCACTCCCCCGCCCAAACCTGTTAGCGATCCCAGAAAGCCCGCCAGCAGGGCCGCCCCCAACACCAGCGGGGTAAATTCGGCAACCGTCATCTGACTAGCGCATGCAGGTGCCGGTTCCCACGCCTGGCTTCATAATCTGGTCATACACCCGCTCCAGCGCCTCCGGACTCACGCTCACACTCCCCCGATATGGATTATCCAGAATCGCCACCAGAAAAATCATCAATCCCAGCAATCCCGAAAGCAAAATCGTCATCCAGGCATGCATGGCCCGGCTCGGCGTGTCGAAAAACCAGGTCATCGCAATGCTGATAAACGCGCCAATCAGCACCATCGCCCACAACGGACCCGGCAACCCCGCCGTCACGCTATCCAGCCGCCCGCGCCGCCGCTCCACCAGCGTGTTGAATTGCGCATAGGCATCGGTGTGTACGATCTTCTGCGTCTCGCTCTTCGGCTCAAATTCCAAAAAGTGATTCTGAAACTTCGCCAGCCGCTTGCTCCCTCCCGTCGGCACAATTCCATGCCGCTGCTGCGGCCAGCCCACATCGATCACTTCCCGCACATATTCGCGCAGATCCTGCTGCAACTGGCCGCACAAGGGCGACGGATAACTGCCCACACTGCGATATAAACTCCCCAGCGCGATCGCCTCCTGTTCGGCTCGTGTCTCCACATCCGAATACGTCGTCCATGTCCCCACCGCCAGCAAGCCAAGTGTGATGCCGTAAAACACCGTAACCGCCGCCAGGTAAAAGCCAACAATGTCGTTGTGCGAATGGCCAACCCGGTGCAAATTCCGCACCCAGTTGCGGGTAGGAAACAGCCCGATCAAACCCAAAGCGATAAAAAAAGCCCCGACCAGAAGACCGGACAGCCAGCTTGGCAGATCATAAAACCAATACATGTCACCGCCCCCCATGGACGATACGCTTCCACTCCACTTTAGGCTTTTGAAAATTCATTAACAGACAGAGGGTCCGGCCAGAGGCTCGCAGATAATTAAGGCATTGCGCCGTATGTTCGTTGGCCAAGCGGTCCACACACTTAAGCTCGACTACGAGCTCCTCCTCGACGAGAATATCAGCGAAATACTCTCCGACCGAGTAACCTTTGTAACTAACCGAAAACGAGGCTTGCGGCCGAGCCCGAATACCGCGAAGAGCGAGTTCTTTAAGGAGCGCCCGCTCTCAAACTTTCTCCAGAAATCCAGCGCCCAGAGCGTTAGAAACCTCAATGACAGCGCCAATCACCTGCTCAGTCAAAGAGTTAAGATCTGCGTTCATCTGTGTTCATCTGCGGCCAATCACTTTCGTGCGCTCCTGAATCGATCCTTCTCAGCACGATCATCACCCCTCCACCCCGCACAAACCAGCACCGGCAACCGCGGATACTTCGCAAACCGCGCATCCACCTCCGCCAGCAAACACCGGTAAAACACATTCCCCCGATCCGTCTCCACCACCTTCCGGTTTCGACAGCTCTCACACAACCCGCCATCCGGCTTATCCACTCTCTCGACCGGCCCCACGCGCCCACTTCCCACGGAACTGTTTCACCCGTTTTAGCGTACCCTCGAATATAAAGAATGAGGAGAATGAATCGTTGCCCTTCTGTACCAACTGCGGTTCGAGCGTAGACTCCCGCGCAGCCTACTGCTCCCACTGCGGCCGGCAACAGCTCGCCCCGGGTCAGGCGCAGTTTACCGATTTCCTGGACGGTATCTCCGATCGCACCGCCTCCATCCTGTGCTACATCCCGGTGCTCGGCGTGATTCCCGCCATCATCATCCTCGCCTCCCAGCGCTTCCGCCAAAACATCAAGGTCCGCTTCAACGGCTTCCAGTCTCTCTATCTCTTCGTCGCCTGGCTCATCATCTCGTCCGCCCTGCCTACCCTGATCCTCGGCCTGCCCGGCTGGCACACCGAACATGCCTTCGTCGGCCTTCTGAAATTCGTTATTTTCGTCTGCTGGATTTATCTGCTGGTCAAAGCCGCCAACCTGGAGCAGGTGCGTCTGCCTATCATCGGCGATCTCGCCGCTCGTTCGACCATGGAACAGCTGTAGTGCCGGTACCCGCAGTCTCCCTCTGCCTGGCCCTCTTTCTCGCCGCCCAATCCGTCCCGCAGTTGGAAGAGCAAGCCCGCCAGGCATGGGCCGCCAAAGACACCAATGGCGCGCTCGCCGCTTATCAGGAACTCGTTGCACAAGTGCCCGCCTCGGCCACCTATCAGGACAATCTTGGATTCCTCCTTGCCGCCGCCCATCGCACGCCGGAAGCCATTCCGCACTTTCAAAAAGCCACCCAACTCGATCCCAGACTAGCTCAGGCTTGGTACCATCTCGGCGCTGCTTCCTGGCTCCAGAATGACCGTGAAAAAGCCCTCCAAGCTCTCCAGAAAGCCGCGTCCCTCGCACCAGCCAATGGCGAATACCTGTTCCGCCTCGGCACCGCCTACTCTGATCTGCACCGCGACCCCGAAGCCATCCCCGCTCTGCAGAAAGCCGCCACTCTCGTGCCCAACAACCCCGCGATTTGGATCGCGCTCGGCAGTGCCGCACAGCGTCAGAAACGGTGGCCTGCCGCCCGCCGCGCCTATCAGCAGGCACTTCTCTTAACGCCCAACGACAACTCGGCCCGCAACAGTTACGCCACTGTACTCGTCGATTCCGGCGATCCCGCTGCCGGTCTCGCCGAATACCGCAAAATACTCGCCGCCGATCCGCACAATTATCACGTCCAGGTCAACGTCGGCTATGCCCTCATTGGAGCCGGCAAATATCAGGAGGCGATCACCCAGCTCGCGAAAGTCACCGCCGCTCATCCCGACGCCGCCGATGCTCACTACGATCTCGGCGTCGCCTACAAACAAACCGACGACCTCACCCACGCCCGCTCCGAGTTCGAGAAAACTGTAACTCTCGATCCCACCCTCCCCGAAGCGCACTATTTACTCGGCTTAGTTTACGTCGACGCCGGCGATCCCGACAAGGCCATCGACCAGTTCCGCGGCGCCACCCACCACAACCCGAGTTACAGCGACGCCTGGTTCCAGCTTGGTATGCAGTTAAAAGAAAAAGGCGACGTCCGCGGAGCAATAGACGCCCTACGCCACTCCACCGAACTCGATCCCACCGACGCCGGAGCCTTCAACACGCTCGGCCTCCTCTTACGCCGGCAAGGCGACTCCGCCGGCGCAAAAATTGCCTTCGACAAAGCAGCTAACCTGCGAGCCTCCGAGTCCCGGCAAAAACAAAACGCCCTACGCAAAGGCGCAGCCCGCATTTCTCAATAAGTTTTCAAATGGCCGCTGGACATCCAATGGTTCATCAGCATTCATCGGCGGCCACACTTCTCCGGAATCTCTAACTACTACTACTGTGTTATAAACGCAACACGCAACAGAATGGGCAGCAAGGAAGTTGGCGGAGAAGCGCGCGAGCCAGTTGGAGGCGGAGCGTGGCAATAGAGTGCGGATTATGCCGCTCGGCCCGTACGCGACGAGCCCCGGGGCTGGAAGTCGGGAGGAAACGGCGGGGCGCATAGCTCCAGTTGGCCGGCGCGTGCAGAGGGGGAAAAACGGCTTCGTTCTGCTACCAGGAAGCCGTAAGCCGCAATGCAGAGGGCAGCGTGATGATGAAAGCCCCGCCAGCCACGCCCTTCGTAGTGGTCCAATCCCAGTTCCTGCTTGAGCTCTTGGTAGTCCCGTTCAATGATCCAGCGGTGTTTGGCCAGCCTTACCAATTCCGTCAGTCGGGTAGTTGCGGGCAGGCTGGACAGCCAGTAGCGAGTGGGTTCACTTTCCCTTACGGGCCATTCGATCAACAGCCATTCTTCTGGATGTGGTTCCGCGCGACGGTCATCGAGATAAGAGGGACGCACGCGCACCGCGGCAAACCGCGAACGTAGTTTCCTGTTGCTTCCGTCCCGCCAAGTCACGCGTTTCCAGGCGCGAACGGCCAACCCCAGGGCTAGCTCTTTCACCGAGACTGGTTGGTGTTCAGCGTCGCGCCGGAGCAATTTGGGCCGTGGCCCTCTTCCCGACCAAGCTTTGCTCGGCAACGGGACTTGCCCGGGGCGCCAGACGCTGGTGGCTTCCAGAATGCCCACTACATACGCCAAGCCAAGTTGGCTGACCCTCTCGCGAAACAGGTGGTCGCGGCCGTACCAGGCATCGGCTAACAGCGGCGCTTTCGGCAGTTCCTCCGCCACCGCTCGTTCGATTTGTTGGAGCGCGAGGGCCGACTTGGTCTCAAAGCGAATCGCCGCCGGAACACCGGTGCTCTGGCGGCGTTGCTCGTCCCCAGCCCAACTTTCCGGCACATATAAACGCCACGCGATCGGCAGACTCGCTTGCCTGGTGCTGATGGAGAGACTGACGGCGACTTGGCAATTCTCCTGCTTGCCCACCACCCCGCAGTACTGACGCTCCACGCCCACCGAATGTCTTCCTCGCTTGACAAAGCTGGTATCGTCGATGATCCACGCCACCACCGGCCCCTGCTCTTGCATCGCCGGCAACACGTATTCACGTACCTTCTCCAGCAGTGTCTCGTCGCTCCAGCCAGCATCGGCCACCACGTGATGCAGCGACTGGTGCAGACGGCGTACATTGTCCGGTGCTAAGCGCGCTGCCATAGGCTCCACGCTTTTGCGTTCTCCCGGCAACAGCAGGCCCGTGCAGTACAACTGCAACGGCTTCGCTCGATCGGCATGCCCTGCGGCGTGCGCCAGGCTTTCCATATATGCCGCAAAGCGCTTCTGCTGGCCTGGCGCAGAGTTCTTCGCGCTCACAACAAAATCAGTCTATCATGTTTTATAACACGGTAGTAGTAACTAAACACTACTCTCTGGGTCTGCGATCAAGTTGTGCAATGGGCCGATTCTGCTCTGAGTCGTTTATCAGTTGGAGGAGACGCTTCTTTCTAGTCTCTTCCCGCTCGGCGCTGACGATCCACCAAAGCGCTGCTTTGCGGTACCAGGGCGCCTGCGAGTTGAAGAAGGCCCAGGCGGTTCTGTTGTGCCGGAAGAGGCGCTCCTGTTCCGGAGTAAGCGCGATCAGGTGGCGCTGTTCATACGAGTAGTGCGCATTCTCGACCAGCACGCGTTCGTCGAACGCTTTCCGGCCGGCGGTTTGCATCAAGCCAGTATCGATAAGTTCCTGGACGCGGCGGATGTTCACCGCACTCCACTTGCTGCGCGCTTTGCGCGGGGTGAAGCGGATTCTGTAACTCGTTTCATCGATGCTTTTGCGGACGCCATCAATCCAGCCGAAACAGAGCGCCTGGTCAACCGACTCTGGCCAGGTCATACAGGGACGTTTCGTCGCCCGCTTATGAAAACCGACCCACAGCTCCGGTGACTGATTGTGATGCGCGGCAAGCCAGCAGCGGAAGTCTTCGGGCGTGGCGAAGAATGTGGGTGCGGGGTCCATCAATGCGGTGCAGGTTGCGGGGAATCAGCCAAAGCGTAAGCGAGAACGCTCATTACGGCCGCGTTTTCGTTGAGCTCGCGCGGAAGTACTTTATCGAAAGTATCGGCAGGCGTGTGGTGATAGTTGAAGTAAAATCGGCTGTCCTGCGTCGGCGCGAAGCCGGTAACTCCTTTGAGAAAATTGATGTCTTCGCCCGCCTCTTCGCCGCGTTCGATGAGGCCTGCGCCGATCGCATCCAGAACGTGCCCAACAGGCGTCAGCCATTTCGCAAGTTCGGGTGTGCCGGTAAGAGTGATGCCAATAGGGTGACCGGCGCCCAAGTCCGATTCGAGAGCGCCCACGTGGTTCGCCAAATCGGCAGCATGATCCTGCGCGTAGGTTTGCGCACCGTCAGACCCTTGCTCTTCGTCCATCCAGGCGACAAAGCGCACCGTTCGCTTGGGATGCAAATCAAGCTGTTTCAGAAGGTGAATGGCCTGCATAGAAACGACGATGCCGGCGCCGTCATCGATCGCGCCGGTGGCGAGATCCCAGGAATCCAGGTGGCCCGAGACGATTACGATTTGTTCAGGGTGCGCGCTGCCTTTCCAATCGGCAATTACGTTGTAGCTGTCAATGCGCGGGAGAGTTCGCGGAGTGAGAGTGAGCCGCATCTGCACGGGACCTTGCCGGGTGAGATTGGCAAGAAGGTCAGCGTCTTCGGCGGTCACAGCAGCGGCTGGGATCTTGGAAGTGCCATCCGGGTAATAGGTCATACCGGTATGAGGTAAGCGGTAATCAGCACCCCCGACTGAGCGAACGAGTACGGCGGCAGCGCCCAGCGAGGAAGCAACGGTCGGTCCAGCGCCACGATAGACCACGGCTTGCCCATAGGCTTCGCCGCCCCTGCCTTCCGCAGCGAGAGCTTTGTCGAAATGTTCATTGAGCAGCAGGATTTTGCCTTGAACGCTGCCGGTTGGCATTCGTTTGAGATCGTCGAAGGAATCAGCAACAACGACGTCGGCGAGCAGGCCATCGGAAGCAGTGGCCACACTGCCGCCGAGAGCCGTGAGAACGATCTTTTGCGTGGTGCCGGGGGATTGGCCGGTCCACTTGGTGAGAGCGCCCGTTTCAACTCCGCGTACCCAGTGCGGGACGGATGTCTTCTCAAGCTGGACATCTGCGCCAAGCGTGCGCATTTCGGCAGCGACATATTGAACTGCCTGTTCGGCTTGCGGAGAGCCGGCCAGACGGGGCCCGATGTTGTCGGTGAGATGGCGGAGTTCGGTAAGGGCGTAGGAATCGCGCAGCGCCGCCTCGCGCAAGCGGTCCATGTTGGCAAGCTGCTGCGTATCCCACGCGCCGGGCGCCTGGTTGAGGAGTGCGGCCATGCGGTTTTGGGGAGTGGGCGGGGCAGTTGCAGGAGCTTGCCCGAAGACGAGAATACAGAAGGCAAGCAACGGCAACAGCGCACGGAGAAGCGGCATAGCGCATCCTAACATGGGGTAGGCATGCTCAAAGAAGCGCTATTCGGAACGCGAGAAGACTTCACGGAGGGGAGTCTGAACCGGGCGATTGTGCTGCTGGCCATTCCGATGATTCTGGAGATGGTGATGGAATCGTTGTTCGGAGTAGTGGACGTGTTCTTTGTCGCGCGGCTGGGCTCTAACGCGATTGCAACAGTAGGGCTGACCGAATCACTGTTGACCTTAATCTTTGGCGTGGCGATCGGATTGAGCATGGCGACTACGGCGTTTGTGGCGCGACGCACCGGAGAAAAAGATCCGGACGGAGCGGCGAACTCGGCGGTGCAATCGATTCTGGTGGCGATCGCGATCTCTGCAGTCGTGGGCGTGGTGGGCTTCTGGAAGGCTGGCACGTTGTTGCACTGGATGGGCGGGACGGCGGCGATCGAAGCCAATGCGCGGTACACGCGCCTGATGCTGGGCGGCTCGGTGGTGATCTTCCTGTTGTTCCTGATCAACGGCATTTTTCGCGGGGCGGGCGATGCGGCACTGGCGATGCGCACGCTCTGGCTGGCGAACGGCATCAATTTAGTGCTTGACCCGTGTTTGATCAATGGCTGGGGACCCTTTCCGCGGCTAGGCGTTTATGGCGCGGCGGTAGCAACGACGACGGGGCGCGGGATTGGTGTTCTGTTCCAGTTTTGGCAATTGGGTTCGAAGAAAAACCGCCTCACGATACGCCGCGACCAGGTGCGCTTGAACCTGCCGGTGATGGGGCGATTGCTCCGCGTGGCCTCAACCGGCATGATTCAATTCTTACTAGCTACGGCAAGCTGGATGGCGCTGGTACGGATCGTGGCAGTCTTTGGCAGCGCGGCGGTTGCCGGCTATACGATTGCGGTGCGCCTGCTGGTGTTTACGATTTTGCCTTCGTGGGGTTTGAGCAATGCAGCGGCTACCTTAGTCGGACAGAATCTAGGCGCGGGCAAGCCGGAACGAGCCGAGACCTCGGTCTATCGCACCGGCTTTTACAACATGCTCTATCTCGGGCTGGTCTCGATCGTGTTTATCGTAGTGCCGGGGCGGCTGGTGAGCGTATTTACCGAGGAACCATTGGTGGTGAAGACTGCCATCGCCTGCCTGACCATTTTTGGAATTTCGTTTGTGAGCTATGGATGGGGCATGGTGTTGATGCAGGCCTTCAATGGGGCCGGTGATACCCTCACGCCTACCCTGATCAATTTTTTTGTGTTCTGGGTGTTTCAATTGCCGCTGGCCTGGTTGCTTGCCATTCGATGGCAGCAAGGGCCGCGCGGTGCATTTTGGGCCGTGCTGGCGGCGGATCTGCTATTGACGTTGAGTTCGCTGGTGCTATTCCGGCGGGGCAGCTGGAAGCAGCAGAAGATTTGAGGCTTGTACAATACCCGCATGTATTTCTGGTTGGTGTTGGGGTTGGCGGCTGCAATGGGTGCGAGTGGGGCGGTTCCGCGACCGGAGTTTCCGAATCCCCAGTTTGAGCGCTCGCAATGGCTGACGTTGAATGGAGCGTGGTCATTCGCTTTCGATGACGGAGATCGAGGCATGGCGGACAAGTGGTTCGCGCACGCCCTGGCGTCTCCCAAAACGATCGCAGTTCCGTATTGTTTCGAGAGCAAGTTGAGCGGCATTCAGGACACCAGTTTTCATCGCGTGATGTGGTACCAGCGAACGATCCGGCCGCCGGAAAATTGGGCCACCCAACACGTGCTGCTGCATTTCGGGGCGGTTTACTACCAGGCGTCGGTGTGGTTGAACGGGCAGTACCTCGGCGAGCATCAAGGCGGGAATGTGCCGTTTACTTTCGACATCACGCGGGCTCTGCGCGCTGGGGGAAATGTATTGACGGTGCGCGCCTTCAACCCCGACACGGATCGCTCCATTGCACGCGGCAAGCAATTTTGGAAAGTCAAATCAGAGAGCATCTTTTATACACGCACGAGTGGGATCTGGCAGCCGGTGTGGATGGAGAGTACCGGCGAAAACCATTTGAAGTATGTTCACGTAACGGCCGGGCAGGATGGCGTCGCTCATTTTGAAGGCGCGCTGGCCGAACGGTCGCAGCAGCCATTGACGCTCGAAATTGCGGTGATGGATGGATCGCAAACAGTGGCTTCGGCAAGCGCGCAAACGAGTGAGGACCATGTTTCGGCAACCGTGGAGGTGGCAGATGCAAAGTTGTGGTCGCCCGGTGCGCCAAACTTGTACAAGCTGCAATATCGATTGCGGCGCGGCGGCGCGGTGGTAGACGCGGTGGATTCTTATCTCGGATTCCGAACCGTAGCGGTCGCGAATGACCGGGTCACGGTGAACGGTAAAGCTGTTTATTTAAAGTTTTTGCTCGATCAAGGCTATTGGCCGGAGAGTATTCTGACACCGCCTTCGGATGCGGCGATTGAGCGTGATATCGATCTGGCGCAGTCGATGGGTTTTAACGGTGTACGCAAACATCAGAAGGTCGCGGATCCGCGGTTTCTCTATTTTGCAGATAAGCGCGGCCTGCTGGTCTCAGGAGAGATTGCGGATGCGCAGGAATTCACCGCCGAAGAAGTGCAGCGGTTTAACCAGGAGTGGATGGAAGCCATCGAGTTCGATTACAACCATCCCTCGATCATCATTTGGAACGCCATCAACGAAAGCTGGGGCGTGCCGGATCTGAAGGATGTGCGGCAGCAGGCGTTTTTGAAGGAGACCTATCAACTAACGCACACTCTCGACAGTACGCGGCTGGTGATCGATAACGAGGGCTGGCAGCATACCGACCAGACAGATCTGTTTGCGATTCACGATTATGAAAAATCGGGTGAAGTTCTTTACCAGAAGTATAAAGACGTAACGCCGGAGAGCGCCACCGTGCCGAAGAATGGGCGGATCGCCTTGCTGCCGGGATACCGGTACAACGGAACGCCGCTCTACCTTTCCGAGTTCGGCGGAATTGCCTTTGTTCCAGAAGGTGCGCATGCGCCGGGTGAGAGTTGGGGCTATTCTGGCGTGGAGAAGACGCAAGACGCGGCCTTGGCTCGTTTGACGCAATTGTTTCAAGGTCTGGCGAAATTGAAAAATGTCGCAGGGGCTTGTTATACGCAGCTGACAGATGTCGAACAGGAAGTAAATGGGCTCGCGACCTATGACCGCCAGCCCAAGTATCCCGCCGAAAAGGTTAAGGCGTTGAACGACCTGCTGCAGTAACTAATTCAGACGTTGTACAGGCGGGCAGTTGATGACGAATTGGCTGTCGCCGAACTTGGCGCCGTTCGGTCCGGTGATTAGGCCGTCCTGCGCGTAAGTGAGGATTTGAAACTCTTCACGAAGCTGCATGCGGTAGCCTTTGCTGATCGATTCTTCCGTCCACTGGTAGAGCTGGCCATTCCACATGGGGCTGTAATCGTTAGCGATGGTGGGGATGCCGCCGAACGTATTGTTGGGGCGATGGAAGTCGGTGATGGAGGCATTCAGACCCTGGCGCGCGGGGTTCGCGCAATCCATTTCGCCGTTAATTGCGATGAAGATGCGCTCGATCGGACTGCCGAAGCTGTCGTCTGTCCCGGTGAGGAGCTTGGACATCAAAGGCGCATAGGTATTGCCCTCGATCGCCGCCACCAGCGTGGTGCTGGCTTCCATGGAAATGTACCAGAGCGGGCGTCCAAAGCTGAAGCCGTTGACTAACTGCAAAGTGACAGTTTCATTATAGGGATCAATGGCAAGCACCTGGTCGTGCACCTTTGTGTAGTCGACGTGGCCGTTCGGGAAATTAATCTTATCGGGGGTCTCGCCGAACGCAACGATGGGAGCGTTGTAAATGGCGCCACCCGAGTTGAGGACTCGCACTAGCGGGCTATAACTTGCGTCGCCCCGCGACCCGGGCTGGGCCACCGCGGGAGGAAACGCAGAGGAACTGCCGGCGACCAGTTTTCTATGCGGCGAGAAATCAACGCTGCCTGCGTTAAAGATCAGTTCGCCGTTCGAGTTGAAATTGGCCGTCCGTGCACCGGGGGCCGCAGTGGTAAGTTTCGTCGAGAAATTGATACCCAGAAAACTGGCTACATTCTGGTCGTCGACGTCAGTGAGGATGTACCAGACCGGTACGTGGCCCTTCGCCGTATAGCCTTCATAAAGCGGCAAGGTGATGGTGCCGTTTTTCTGGTCGACCTGGCCGGACTGCAGCAACTGATAGGGGCCGACCAGGCTGGGGTTGGTGGAGGAAGGAGGCGGCCCGAAATAGGACAGCCCGACCGTGGTGCCGGTAGAGGCCGCCGCCGGGAACAAATTACAGCCTGGACCTGGCCCGAAAGGTCCGGGGGACGGTCCGTCACCACTGGTGGCGGCAGCCGCCGAGTCGGGCATCTCGATAGCGCTCGACGCCGACTTGAGCATCGCCGGAGTGGCATTGCTCTTGGGCATCATGCTGGTTTTCTGTCCGGTGGCGGGCACGGCGGGCGTCGTGAATTGCTGCCCGGCGAGTAGCCCGAAGGTCGATAGCGCGCCGGTAATGGTCCAGGCGAGCGCGGTCATTCTTGTGTTTCTTTTCATTCTTGTTGTTAGCTCCTTGGAGGCGAGCGCAGGCGTCGCTGTCTGGCGGCCCCGAAGACTTTCATTTCGCGCGTATGCGCTGCTCCTCGACACTATTCGCGGTTATCCCGCGGGAGGTTACGGCCAAATTTTTGGATATTGAAACTTTGCTTGGGGCGCACCACTCGGCGCGCACCCCGCTTACTTATACCTTTTCAGGAAGTTTCGAAGAAGCGGCCGCTTCAGCAACCTGGAACGACTTTGAGCTCACCCGAGATAACTAGGGTAAGTGGCTGTTTGCTGCGCATCCAGGCTTGCTTTCTCACCTGTGGACTCTCGAACGCCAGGGAGGACACGAACGCCACGGCGTAAGCGAATACCAAGGCGGCGTTCGAGAAGAATGAGTTGTTCACGCCGCGTTTCCATTAACCCAGAAACGAGTTGATCCGCTCCGCAATTTCGTCGCTTGCCTCTTCCAGAGCAAAGTGACCGGCTGCGAGAAGGTGCAGTTCCGCTTTGGAAAGATCGCGCTGGAACGCCTTTGCTCCCTCGACGGTGAAGATGGGGTCGCCCGTACCCCAGACAATCAGCATTGGAGGCCGGTTGCTGCGAAAATACTCCTGCCATTTGTTGTAGAGCGCCAGGTTCGATTGATAGTTGTGAAGTAGCTCGAGCTGGATAGCATCGTTGCCTGGACGGTCCAGCAGGAATTGGTCGAAGGTGTAGGCGTCCGGGCTGATCCGCTCCGGGTTCTTCGCACCGTGTGTGTATTGCGCTTGCGTTGCTTCTTTGGTAAGTAGACCGCGCACAGCCTGTTCCGTCTCAGCGTTGCGGCCCAGAAGCGTTTGAGCGGATCGAATGCCGGCCCGATGCCCTCGGCATACGCGTTGCCATTCTGCACCGCGATTCCCTCAATGGCGTCGGGGTGTTGCGAAGCAATGCGGAAACCCACTGGCGCTCCATAATCCTGCACGTAGATGCTGAATTTCTGGAGCTTCAGCACGCCGAAGAGCAGTTCCTCGATGTGCGCTGTGAGGTTATCGAAGTTGTAGTGGAACTCCTTGATGCTCGGAGCGTCGCTGTAGCCGAACCCGATCTAGTCCGGGGCGATGACGTGGAACTTTTGCGCCAGCTTGGGGATCAGGTCGCGAAAGATATGCGACGACGAGGGAAATCCGTGCAACAGCACGATGGTGGGAGCGCCGGTGAGACCGGCTTCGCGATAGGACAGTTTGAGGCCACACACCTTGGCGTGATGGTAAGCGGTGGTCATAGGGCAGGTTTGCAATCTCCGCTAGGTAAGAGTGGTAGACACCGCTAAAAGTCGCAACAATAGTGTTAGGCTTTTTTTGAGAGAATAGGCGAATTAGTTCCCAAACGGCGATTGAGACACAGGACTGGGTCGACGGCTTCCTCATGGTGGGCAACCAGCCGGCCTTGGACCTGCTGAATACCGCGCCCGTGAGTGACGGCGCGCAAATCGAGTTGCTGCCCGACACAGCAGCCTTGGAACGCTGGTTCCTTGCGTCGGGCCTGGTGACATCCCCCAGGCTGAAGGCAGCGCTGCACACGTGGCGCGGCTCGCACGAGGCAGACGCGTTCTTACGAGAACTACTTGCCTTCCGCGAGCATCTCAGGGCGGCGGTCCTTAAGTTCGAGGGCGGAAAGATGCCGGGAGCTAACTTCCTGGCGGAGTTGAACAAGCTGTTGCAGGCCCACCCTGTGCGGTCGTCCATCGGACTGAGGAAAGGCAGGCTCGAACAGGAACCGGTCTTCGGATCGTCAATGCCCGATAATTTGTGGGCGCTACTCGCGGCTCACACGTTAGCGCTTTTTACGGAAGTGCCGCCGGAGCGGCTGCGCAAGTGCGAGAGCTGTGTTCTCCACTTTCACGACGTAAGCAAAAAGGGATCACGCCGCTGGTGCAGTATGAATCTCTGCGGCAACAAAGTGAAGGTCGCAGCCTACCAGCAACGGCAACGAACACAAAGCTCGTAATCCTGGCCGGAGATTCATTCTTCATACTGAAGATCCAATTTCTGCCAGATTCGCTCGACGGGAATGCCGGCCATGGAGGCAACAGGATTCTGCGCCCCGTCTCGCCATTCGAGCACAGAGCGATCTGAAGGGTCCACGAGGTAGATCTGGCCGAATCCCCATTCCTGATATTTGCGGCAGTTTTTCTGCACTTGCGCGTATTTGTCGTCTTCGGAGAGAATCTCAATCACTACGTCCAGACCCGAGGACGGATAACGGCCGGACAACTTAGTCTTGCTGCCAATTACGTCCGGCTTTGGGCGTACGCCGGATTCGATGCGAAGCTCCACTTCAAAAGCGGCAGCAATAAAACCCGCTTGGAGCAGCAAACCGCTGATAATTTGCTGCAACAGTCCATGAACCCACGTGGGCATGCCTTTGGGAATAGCCTCCCCATACCAGAACTCGTAGGTGCGTTCGCGATGGCCGAATTGCTTCTCGAACTCCTCGAACGTGAGGTTTTGGGTAGCAGTGGCCATGACATTATTCTGGCGCCAGGATTAGCGCGCCGAGACGGCGGACCTGGTTGCGGGCTCTTCAACGATCACTTCATTGCTGCCACCGATGCGCATGCGGTAGAAGGAGCGCCAGACGAAGTACATGGAGGTCAATAAGAAAACCACCGCCAGGATGTGACCGATGGCGGGGCCGTGCTCGGCGGTGAGCGAGACCGCGAGTTCAACCGCCAGCAGACCGAACAGAGTGGTGAATTTGATGATGGGATTCAGAGCGACAGAAGAGGTGTCTTTGAAAGGGTCGCCCACCGTATCGCCCACCACGGTAGCGGCGTGGAGGTCAGTTCCCTTCTGCTTCAATTCTGTTTCGACAACCTTCTTAGCGTTGTCCCAGGCGCCTCCCGCATTAGCCATGAAGATAGCTTGATAGAGGCCAAAGAGCGCGATCGATATGAGATAGCCGATGAAGAAGTAAGGCTCGACGAAGGCGAAGGCGAGCGTGACAAAGAAGACCGTGAGGAAGATGTTGAACATGCCGCGCTGCGCATAGCGGGTGCAGATTTCAACCACCTTCTTGCTATCGGCGGTCGAAGCGCGCGTAACGCCCTCCAGCTGGATGTTCGCTTTAATAAATTCGACGGCCCGATAAGCACCGGTAGTGACGGCCTGGATGGAAGCGCCCGTAAACCAGAAGATTACCGAACCGCCCGCAATCAGGCCCAGCAAAAATGGCGGATGCAGGATGGAAAGATTGGAGAGCAGGTCGGGCTGCAGGCCGTTCGTGAGAGCCATAATGATCGAAAAGATCAGCGTGGTGACGCCGACCACGGCCGTTCCAATTAGGACCGGTTTGGCAGTGGCTTTGAAAGTATTACCCGCGCCGTCGTTTTCTTCGAGATTATCTTTGGCCCGCTCGAAGTTTACTTCGAAACCATAGTCGCGCTTGAGCTCGGCTTCGATACCGGGAATCTGCTCGATCGTGGAGAGTTCGTAGACAGATTGAGCGTTGTCGGTAACAGGCCCGTAGGAATCGACTGCGATCGTAACGGGTCCCATGCCCAGGAAGCCGAAGGCAACCAGACCGAAAGCGAAGACGGACGGAGCGGCCATCAGGTTATCGAGGCCGAGCGTGCTCACACCATATGCGACGCCCATCAGCAGCAGAATGGCCAGGCCCAGCCAGTAGGCGCTCATGTTGCCGGCGACCAGGCCCGACAAGATGTTGAGCGAAGCGCCGCCTTCGCGCGAGGAAGCTACGATTTCGCGGACATGGGTAGACTCGGTCGAGGTAAAGACCTTTACCAGTTCCGGGATGACAGCTCCAGCCAGGGTGCCGCAAGTGATGACTGTCGAAAGCTTCCACCAGAGACTCGAGTCGCCCTGGAGATCAGGAATCATCAGGTACGACACGACATAAGTAGCCGCGATCGAGACGAGTGACGTGAGCCACACGAGCGAAGTGAGCGGTGTCTCGAAATTCATCTCATTGGCTTGCGCGTATTTGCTCTTGGCCCAGGCGGCGTTCAGCAAGTAAGAGAGACCGGACGAGACGACCATCATGACGCGCATGGCGAAGATCCAGACGAGCAGCTGACTCTGTACGATAGAACTGCTGACGGCCAGGACGATGAAGGAGATGAGAGCGACGCCGGTGACGCCATAAGTTTCGAAACCATCGGCACTGGGGCCGACCGAATCGCCGGCATTGTCGCCGGTGCAGTCGGCGATCACGCCGGGGTTGCGGGCATCGTCTTCCTTGATCTTGAAGACAATCTTCATTAGGTCTGCGCCGATGTCGGCAATTTTGGTGAAGATGCCGCCGGCCACCCGCAAGGCCGCCGCGCCGAGCGATTCACCGATAGCAAAGCCGATAAAGCAGGGCCCAGCGTAGTCGCGCGGAACGAAGAGCAGGATGAAAAGCATGATGAGCAGCTCGACACTGATCAAAAGCATGCCGATGCTCATGCCGGCTTTCAGCGGAATGTCGTAGCACGGGTATGGTTTGCCGCGCAGGCTGGCAAAGGCGGTACGCGAATTCGCGAAGGTGTTGACGCGGATGCCGAACCAGGCGACCCCAGAACTCCCGCAAATGCCGATGATGCTGAACCCGAGAATGATTAGAACTTTAAAAGCTTCAAAGTGCTGCAAAAGGCCAAAATAAAAGATGATGATCGCGCCGATGAAGATTTCGAGGACGACGAGGAACTTTATCTGGGTAACTAGATAGGTTTTGCAGGTTTCGTAGATCAGTTCGGAGATCTCGAGCATAGAGCGATGAACGGCGGCCGCTTTCAGCTGGCGGTAAATGACGAGGCCGAAGACGAGACCGAGCGCCGCGATAAAAAGGCCATAAATCAGGAGCGATCGTCCATTTATAGCGCCGTTAAAGAAAGTGGCTTGCGCCAGGTTGGGCAGAACCAGGTTGGCTTCGCCGCCCGCTTGCGGCGGAGCTTGAGCACTTAACAGGTTGGCGGGCGCTAGAAACAGGGCGACCGCGGTTAGAGCGGAGAGACAAGACAAGTTTAGGGCCTCCTCAACGTAGGGTCGAGTGGATCTAACAATATCGCAACGGAAGGAACGACACAAGCGAACGGGTGAGGTAAGAGGGTCGAGGCGGACTAGTGGGTTTTGGGGATCTGCAAGTCATTGCCCGCGCTGTCGGGATTTGGCAAAGCCGGTCAACCCCATTCCTGCGAGAATAATGATGCCCACCACAATCCAGCGAGTCGGTACGTGAAGATAGTATGCTCCCAACGCAAGTCCAAGGATGATAACCGCGTAACCGACGAAGTAGATGGGCGTAGACATTCTCTCCAAGTGTATTGGAACTTAGCGAAATTGGTTGGCCTTGGCGGGCTGGTTCTCCGCCAGATAGATGCTGTAGAGTTCTTTTCGAGCGGTCTGGACTTCGACGGTAGCTGGAACCAACTGCTTTCGAAGAGTGTTGTTTCCGGCGAGCGCTTCGCTCTCCGCCTCTGCATACCGTTTTTGGCCGGCTAGTGCGGCGCCCAGCCTGACCTGCGCGATTCCGGTATACAGCTGATCCGGAACTGCCTTCAGTAAAGTGTCAACCGCTCGTCGTAAGATTCTTTCGGCCTGCTGCCACTGTTTTTCGGCGAGATAGACGGAGCCGAGATTAGACAATTCGAGGCCATAAAGCTCATGATGCTCGCCGAGCATTTTCTTAAAGACCTCCTTTGCTTGCATGAAGTTATTCTCTGCGCGGTCTAATTGGTTTCGATCCCTGTCCAGATCGCCAATCATATTCAAAGCCAGGGCATACGGCACACTCTCAATGCCGCGCGAAGACTTAGCTGCCTGGAGCGCCTGGTCGTATAGCGCCGCCGCCTGGTTGAACTGTTTCTCGTAGCTGAGAGATCTTCCCAGCATGAGGAGACCGTTAGCCGTTTTCGGGTGAAGCGGGCCATACCAGGCCCGGTAAATGGCCACAACCCGCCGGAAAGTTTGTTCCGCTGCCGGATATTGGGCACGATCCAGCTGGATATCGCCGAGATTCTGAAGGTCAACCCCGATATAAGGATGAGTCGGCCCAAACAAGTGTGTATCGAGCGACAACGCGCGCTGATTCACCTCGTCGGCCGCGTTCACCTGGCCGAGGTAGTAATGCGACACGACCAAGTAGCCCAAAGCCTCAGATAACAGTTCCGCGTCTTCGGCCCGCTTGCCCAGTGCATTCGCTGCTTCCTGCAAAACGGGGATCGCCTGATGGTAGTCTCCCCTTCCGCTCAACACTGCGCCGAGTTCCAGCTGCGCAGCGGCGATATCCCGGTCGTTTGCGCCCTGTTTAGCCCTTTCGAGAACTTCGCGCACCAGGCGCTCCGCTTCCTGGGACGCCGAATTATCGGAGAGAACGTCGGCCAGAGCGAGCTGGCTTTTCATGGTTTCTGAATTCTGTAAACCGAGCAGCGTGGCCTGTTCCCTCGAGGCGGAACGCAGTAAAGGCTCGGCGCGGTCGAGATGTCCCAGCTTGTGATAGAGGGCTCCGAGGGTATAGTGCAGTTGAGCTTGCACGACTGGTTCGGCCTGGAGACTTTTCGACTGCGCGACGCCGCGGTCTAGGAGATCCACCACGCGCAAGTCAGCGGCCGGACCTGCCACGCTATCATCCCCGGCAAAGAGATTCAGCATAAAACGATCGATGCGCTGGGTGCGGGAATCAGAGGCCAGTGCCTGATCGCGCGCTCGCACCAGACGGACCGTAAAGAACAAACTGAGAGCGATCAGCGCCAGCAGAACAGCAGCGACCGCGAAAATCCGGCCGCGATTACGTGCCGCGAACTTAGTAACTCGATATCGAAGATTGTCGGTACGCGCCTCGAGCGGTTCATTCTTTTCAAAGTGATCCAGATCCCGGATCAGAGCTTCGGCTGTCGGATAGCGACGTCGCCGGTCTCTGTGAAGAGCGGTGAGGCACAGGACGTCGAGGTCGGTCCAGGCCGCTTTCGATGCCCGCACAGCCAGTGTTTCGCTTTTACGAACGGCTACGGAGGGCCGTTCAACGTCTTCCTCGGTATAGCGGAGGAGTTCCGCCGCGCTCGCGTTGGTCAGGTCGGCCGGAGTCGAGCCGGTGAGCAGCTCATAGGCGATCAGCCCCAAGCCGTGAATGTCGGTCTGAACGTCGAGAACCTCACCTCGAATCTGCTCCGGCGCAGCATAATTCAGCGAGAACAGGCGCAACGATGTTTTTGTTTTCTCAGCCTCGCCGCCCTCTCGATCAAGATTTCTGGCGATGCCGAAGTCAAGCAGCTTCACGTCGCCGCTGGGGGTAACCAGAATGTTCGAAGGTTTCAAATCCAAGTGCACGGTGAGGTTGCGGTGCGCATAGGCAACCGCTTCACAGGCGGAGCGGAGGAGTGTCAGGCGATCTTCTAACGGCAGATTTCTCGCCCGGCAGTATTGATTGATGGGAATACCATCCACATATTCCATCGCGAACCAGGGCATTCCCTGTTCCACGCCGGCGTCGTAAAGCCGGGCAATGCGAGGGTGATTCAGAGCGGCGAGCAGGCGCTGTTCCTGCGTGAAGCGCTGACGGCGGCCCGGTGAAGTCCAGGCATCCTGTAGAAACTTGACTGCTACCCGGTCACCCAGGTCTTCGCGTTCAGCCAGGTAGACGCGGCCCATACCGCCCTGACCGAGATAGCTTCGAAGCAGGTAACGGCCAAAACGGTAGGGGAGGACCAGTAAGTCGTCGGCTTCGAGTACCTGGGCCGCCAGGCTGGCAAGGTCATGCTGTAATATGCGGTGATTACCGGTAGCGTCCGCCTCGAGCAAAGTCATAATTTCCGCTTTAAGATCGTCATCCTCACCGCATAAGTCACTTAGTAACTTGTGCTGCTCGGGTGGTAAGCAATCTGCTACTTGCTCGAAAATCTCCTCCATGCGCGCGAGCCTGGCAGCAGTCATTTGGTGACCCCTCTAGTAAGAGCCACCGTCAGGAAGGCTTTCGCGAAACGCAGACTTCTCTGCACCTTTTTCTCTGAAATCCCGAACAGGGTCGCAATTTCAGCGATCTCCAAGCCGCCGAAAAATTGGCACTCGAAAACACGCGCCTGAAACTGATCATGCTGCGCCAGCTCATGCAGGGCGAAATCGACGCTCAGGATTTCCTCGGGGTCACAGCAGGCCGTTTGGGCAGCTTTATCATCCAAAGAAACTTGCCGCAGCGGTACGGCGCCGCCGCCGCGACGCAATGCCGCTTTCCGCCGGGCGGCTTCGACCAGCACATACTTCATGGCGCGGATGATGGCGTGTTTCAGATGCTCGGGAGAAGCGGGGTGAAAGCTCTTTGACTCAGCCATTCGGATGTAAACCTCGTTAACCACGGCGGTCGGGTTCCAGGTAAGGCTGCCCTGGCGACCGTTCAAGCTCCGGGCCACACGGCGCAGCTCTTCATAGGCTTCTGAGAAAAAGTCGTCGTTGCCAGGCAGTGCCGGTGGTTTGGTCATGGCCGTAAATGTTATGCAACTAAATTGCCGCCCCCTGTCCGTTTCGATCCAGTTTCTACGAATTACTTAGTGAGGCGAATGCGGATCTCTCGGAGGATCGCGCATTTACCTGGGTCGCGGAAAACAACCGTTCCTGTTCCGGCATTATCTCTCAACTGGAGCGCGGCTGAACGTCTATTGCGCGCTGCGCCGCGAGAGTGAGTTGCCTCTGTTCTTACGCGACCCGATCGTGTTGGTGGTTATGACGAGCTCGGAGGAGAAAGAAATGGCGACAACATTACGGTTTTTGCGCGTTTTCGGGTTGGTAGTTCTCTACATCCCATTTATCCAAAACTACGCGCTGGCGCAGGGCGTTCTAACGAATGGCGGCAATGCGACGGGGTCCATCTCTGGTCGAACGGAGGAGGACACGTGGACGTTCTCTGCGATAAAAGGGGACGATATTACGGTTACTGCCAGTGAAATGGGTCCAAACACGGCTTTCGTGCCTCTGATCCAGTTGATCGGAGCGGACGGAACAAATTACGGCTACAGCGCGGGAGATTTGTGGGCGGTGCGCCACATCACCGCAGGCTCGACGGGAACCTACAAAGTAATTGTTTCCAGAAACGACTCGGCTGCCGGCACCGGTAACTATTTGTTGAGGCTGGCCAGGGCGCCTGCTCCGTATATCGTTCCGCAGGGAGATCAGGGCGGCGTGATGGTAAATGGGCAGAACTATCCCGGCAGTATCTTACGCGGTGATCTGGATCAGTGGAATTTCATCGCCAACAAAGGCGACGATCTCACAGTAAGTATCAGCGAGTCAGGAATAAATACGGCGTTTGTCCCGCTGATCCACTTAATCGGGCCTGGTGGAACGGATTACGGCTACAGCGCAGGAGAGTTATGGGCGCAACGTCATATTACGGCACTGGCTACCGGATCTTACAAGGTAGTGGTCTCGAGAAACGACTCAGCCGATGGTGTCGGTCAGTATCTTCTGACTATGGCGAGGTCGCCAGATGCGTTCGTCGTTCCAGCGGGCGACGAGGGTGGAGTCTTAAACAACGGACAGAATTCCCCCGGCAGTATCTTGCGCGGTGACCTGGACCAGTGGAGCTTCAGCGCTAACAAGGGCGACGACATTACAGTAAGTGCTAGCGAGTCAGGCATTAACACGGCGTTTGTGCTGCTGATCCAATTGATCGGGCCGGACGGAACGGATTACGGCTACAGCGCGGGAGACTTGTGGGCGCAGCGTCATATCACCGCACTGACCACCGGAACGTATAAGGTAGTGGTTTCGAGAAACGACTCAGCCGACGGTATTGGCCACTATCTCCTGACGATGGCAAGGGCGCCGGCTACATTTGTTGTCCCGAGCGGCGACCAGGGTGGTCCGATGACGGACGGACAGAGTTATTCGGGCACCGTCCTGCGCGGCGATCTAGACCAGTGGAGCTTTAATGCAAACAAAGACGACGACATCCGGGTGAGCGTTAGCGAAGAAGGCGTCAACACTCCGTTTGTACCGCTGATCCACCTGATTGGACCGGACGGGACCAACTACGGCTATAGCGCGGGAGATCTATCGGCGGAGCGCCACATTACCGCAGGGGTCACCGGAGCGTACACGGTCGTGGTGTCTCGGAACGACGCGGCGGACGGGGTCGGAGCGTACTTCCTGACATTCGAGAAATCACCCGGGACGTTTTTCGTCCCGAGCGGAGACCAGGGAGGGGCGATGAATAATGGCCAAAACTACGCGGGCAGTGTTCTGCGCGGCGATCTGGACGAGTGGAGCTTCAATGCCAATAAGGGTGACGACGTTACCGTGAGCATCAGCGAGGCAGGCAAAAACACGGCGTTTGTGCCGCTGCTTCAAGTGGTCGGGCCGGACGGCACAGACTTCGGTTTCAGTGCCGGCGACTTGTGGGCGGAGCGTCACATCACCGCAAACGCAACGGGAGCGTATACCGTGGTCGTCTCACGCAACGACTCGGCCGATGGCGTGGGAAATTATCTGCTGAACATGGCGCGATCCCCTGCAGCTTTTGTCGTACCAAGCGGAGACCAGGGCGGACAAATGAATGTTGGGCAGACTTACACGGGCAGCATCCTGCGCGGAGACCTCGACCAGTGGAGTTTCAATGCCGTGAAGGGCAACAGCATCACGGTGACGGCAAGGGAGACGGGAACAAACACGTCGTTCGTTCCCTTAATCCAGCTCATCGGGCCGGACGGCACTGACTATGGCTATAGCGCGGGAGACACCGTAGCGCAACGCAGCATCATCGCAGGCGCAAGCGGAGTGTACAAAGTGGTGGTTTCAAGAAATGATGCCACCGACGGTACAGGTTACTACTCACTGTTGGTGACCGGTCCTGCGAAAACGCCCTCGCCGGTTGCCCAGCCAGTGACGGACGACCAGACGCCCGTTGCTGAACCTGCTCCGATTCCGCAGCGCTAAAAACCTGATTGCAAAAGCAGCGGGCCGATGATTTCGATTCGTCCCGCTGCATCTGCTTTCTTCTTTCAAGTCTGAATGTTTGGTGGGGACGAGCAGATTCGAACTGCTGACCTGCCGCTTAGGAGGCGGCCGCTCTATCCATCTGAGCTACGTCCCCGTGGTTTGTGCGATCTTTGCGGGACTTCTTGCAGTCTACCAGCGGCGTAGCCCTTTCTGGCCGATGTCGCGGCGGAATTGCATGCCGTCGAAGTGGATTTTTTCGACGGCTTGATAAGCGTTGTTAAGGGCCGATGGGAGAGTGTCGCCCTTAGCGGTGACGCCGAGAACGCGGCCGCCATCGGTGACGAGCGAGTTCCCTTCTCTTCTAGTGCCTGCCTGGAACACCTGGGCGCCTGTCTCTTCGGCGGCGGCAATGCCGCTGATCGTGTCGCCCGTGCGGACCTCGCCAGGATAGCCGTGGGCCGCCAAGACCACGCAGGCAGAACACGATGACGGGTTCGAGACGAGTTGGGGTGTTTCGCCGAGCGCCGATTGGTATAGAGCTTGAGCCAGATCGCCGTCTAAGTTATGCAGGAGAGCCTGAGTTTCAGGATCGCCCAGGCGCACGTTAAATTCCAGAACTTTGGGGCCGTCCGCCGTCAGCATGAGCCCGGCGTATAGAAAACCTGTGAAAGGAGTGCCTTCGCGGGCCATCTGACGAATGGCGGGACGCATGATGCGGTCCTCAATCTCGCTGATTTGGACGGGAGATAAGATGCGGCAGTCGACATAGGCGCCCATGCCTCCGGTATTCGGTCCTTCGTCCTGGTCCAGGAGGCGCTTGTGGTCCTGGGTCGGCAAAAACGATGTAATACACTCTCCGTTACAAAGACTGATAAAGCTGACTTCTTCACCGTCGAGGAACTCTTCGATCAGAACTTCGGGGCCAAGCTTTTCAATAGCCGATCGGGCTTGTGCCTGGTTTTCGGCAATGATAACGCCCTTTCCGGCAGCCAAGCCATCGGCTTTGATGACCACGGGATAAGTGAAATTGCTGAGATTCGATCCCGAGCGAGCAGTAGGAATACCGGCGCGTTCGAAGAAGGCTTTGGCGAAGAGTTTTGAGCCTTCCAGTCGGGCCGCTGCCTGGGTAGGACCGATGATGTTCAGGCGGCGGCTGCGAAAGTGATCGACAATGCCAGCAACCAAGGGCGCTTCTGGTCCGACCACCGTGAGATCAACTTTGTGCGCCTCGGCCAAGTCCGCGTAACCAGCGATGGTGTCGGGCGACTCCAGACAGTGAGCGAAGTCACTAATCCCAGGGTTGCCTGGGACAGCATACATTCCGGTGACGAGCGGCGATTGCACCAGACGCCAGGCGAGAGCATGCTCCCGGCCACCCCCGCCCACGATCAGAATCCTCATTTTCACAGCTAGAATAGCGGATAGGTTATTGATGAAAAAGAAGTACGATGCGGTGGTGATCGGCGGCGGCCATGCGGGCTGCGAGGCGGCCCGGGCGTGTGCGCGGTTGGGCCTCAACACGGCGCTGGTCACGATGAACATCGATCTGATTGCGCAGATGTCCTGTAATCCGGCGGTGGGTGGTATAGCCAAGGGACATCTCGTGCGAGAAATCGATGCGCTCGGCGGAGTAATGGGTGAATTGACGGATGCAGTGGGCATTCAATTCCGCTTGTTGAATACGAGCCGTGGTCCGGCGGTGTGGTCGCCGCGAGCGCAATGCGACAAAAAGCAGTATCGACTCCGAATGCGGGAGTGGTTGGAGGGAGAGCGGAACCTGCGAATCCTGCAGGCCGAGGTGAGCGAACTGCTATTTGCCCCCGCTGATCGTGGCGGCCAGCGCATAGCGGGTGTGCGGCTCAAAGATGGTCGGGACCTCGTAACTGAAGCTGTTGTGGTAACAACGGGGACTTTCTTGAACGGGCTGGCGCATGTCGGGACAACTCAGTACGCGTGTGGCCGGACGGGCGAAGCAGCGTCTAATGCGCTTGGCGCTCATCTGCGGATGTTGGGGCTGCCTACCAAGCGTTTGAAGACCGGAACGCCGCCCCGCCTGGATGGGCGCAGCATCGAGTGGGAGCGTTTTGAGGAGCAGCCGGGAGATACGAAGCCAACGCCGTTTTCTTTTTTGACCGAGCGGATCGACCGCGAGCAGATTTGCTGCCACTTGGCCTATACGACGGACGAGACGCACCGTGTTCTAAGCGAAAGTTTGGCGCGCTCGCCGTTGTACAGCGGACAAATTGAAGGGATCGGCCCTCGGTACTGTCCTTCGATTGAAGACAAAGTCGTGAAATTCCCGGAAAAACGCCGTCACCAGCTTTTCCTCGAGCCGGAAGGTGTCGATACCTACGAAGTGTATGTAAACGGGATGTCGACCAGCATGCCGGTCGACGTACAGGCGGCGATGCTCGAGTCGATTCCGGGCTTAGAAAACGCTGAAATGATCCGGCCGGGATATGCGATTGAATACGACGCGGTAGATCCGCGGGAACTGGATCACGGGCTGCAGGTGAAGGCAATCCGGGGCTTGTTCTTGGCGGGGCAAATCAATGGGACATCGGGTTACGAAGAAGCGGCTTGCCAGGGCTTGATGGCGGGGCTGAATGCGGCGCGCCAGGTCAAGAACTTGCCGGGGGTGCAGCTTGGGAGAAGCGATGGATATAGCGGAATTCTAGTGGACGATCTGATTAACCAGGGCGCCGACGAGCCGTACCGGATGTTCACCTCGCGAGCGGAGTACCGGCTGCACTTGCGCATTGACAACGCAGACGAGCGATTGACGCCGGTAGGGCGGCAGGTGGGCCTGGTAAGCGATGAGCGCTGGGCGGTGTTCGAGGAAAAGCAGGCGCAGAAAGCGGAAGTCCGAACTCTGTTGGAACGAACCCGAACCGTCATGGTGCCGGAGCTGGTGAGTTTAGAGACGGCAACGGATAATCCGACATTGTTGACCTGGTTGCGGCGTCCTGAGGCTGGCATAGCCCGCATGGAGAGATGGATAAGCGGGAAGCTAGGCAGGGAACTGGGGCACGGCGTATTGACGACCGTGGAAACGGAAGCCAAATATGCCGGCTATCTGGCGCAGCAGGAGCGGCAGATCCGGGAGTTGAAGGCTGCGGAGGGACGGGCAATACCGGCAGGGTTTGCATTTGAAGGGATTCCGGGCTTATCCAATGAAGTTCGGCAGAAGCTGAATCGCGTGCGGCCTGAAACCTTAGGGCAGGCAGGGCGGATTCCGGGAGTAACGCCGGCGGCTGTAGCGGTTTTGGATATTTACCTGAGCTTGACGGCAGCTTCGGTTTAGCAGGAGGAGTGTTCCACGTGGAACACTGGCGAATGAGTGTTCCACGTGGAACATCTCTGTGAGCGCGGAGCGTGATACGATGCGGAAGTCTTGGCCCGCGTCATATCTATTGCAAATCAAAAAGGTGGAGTCGGAAAAACCACCACCGCGATCAATTTAGCCGCTTCGCTGGCCGCCTCCGAATTAAAAGTCTTGCTGGTCGATGCCGACCCGCAGGGCAACTCTACGACCGGGGTCGGAGTTCACAAAACAGATGAGACCAAGACGCTGTACCATGTTCTTCTCGGTGAAGCCGGCATCAAAGAGGTCGTAACCGAAACCGAATGGGACGGTTTGTCGCTGGTGCCCGCCGATCAGAACCTGGTGGCCACCAATCTGGACCTGGTAGACGTCGACCGGCGAGAACAGAAACTTAAAGATGCCTTAGCGGAGGTCAGGCCCGACTATCAGTACATTCTAATTGACTGCCCTCCTGCCCTCGATCTGTTAACCCTTAATGCCTTGGTCGCTTCGGATTCCGTGTTGGTCCCTATTCAATGCGAATTCTTCGCCCTCGAAGGAATTTCGCAGCTGATGGATACTATCGACCGGATCAAAGATGGCTTCAATCCGCAGTTAAGGGTGGAAGGCGTTCTCTTGACCATGTATGACGACAGGACGAACCTGACCAGGCAGGTGGAATCCGATCTGCGGGAATTCTTCGCGGACGAGGTGTTTCGCACGGTAGTCCCGCGTAGCGTGCGGTTAGCGGAAGCGCCTAGTTTTGGCAAGACCATCTTGGCCTACGATCCTCGCTCCCGCGGCGCCGAGGCCTACATTCAACTCGCAAAGGAAATACTGGCCCATGAACAAAGAGCCCGACCGAAGTCAGCGAAAGGCGCTGGGCAAGGGCCTGTCGGCGCTCCTGCCGAATCGAACTAAGGACGTACCCCAACCGACTACTTCGGAACGTCCGACTGCTGCCCCGCCCATTGAGCCAGAGCCGGCGGGACCGATGCAGATCCTGGCGATTCATTCTATTGAGCCGGACAGAAAGCAGCCGCGGGAGCGGTTTGATGACACCAAACTCGAAGAATTGGCCCAATCGATCCGCAGCCTGGGCGTGATTCAGCCCATCACGGTAGGGGCGCTCGAAAACGGCAAGTATCGCATCGTCGCCGGCGAGCGTCGCTGGCGTGCCGCGGTAATTGCCGGACTGACGGAGATTCCGGCCATGGTGCGGTCGCTCGAAAAGCACGAAGCGCTTGAGATGGCCCTCATCGAGAATATCCAACGGGAAGATCTGAATCCTATCGAAATCGCTCTTGCGTTCGCGCGATTGTGTGTCGAATATCACCTGAGTCATGAGCAGGTGGCCCAAAAGACGGGCAAGGATCGTTCGACGGTCACCAACTTCCTTCGCTTGCTTAAATTAACGGCTGAAGTGAGGCAGGAGTTAATAGACGGAGCGCTCACGATGGGTCACGCCAAGGCCCTGGTCAACATTCCAGATGCGGAGAGGCAGAAGTCGCTTTGCGCGGCGATCAAAGAACGCCAGCTGTCGGTCAGAGATACAGAAGCATTAGTACGGCAGATCACTGAACCGGCTGGTGAAGGTGCACAACGCTCTGATAAGAAACAAGTTACGGAAGAGGTTGACCCGAACATTCGAGCCGCCATCGAGGAAATGTCGATGGCCTTGGGCACTAAGGTCAAGCTCGTTGCAAGAACCGCCAAGTCAGGCCGCTTGGAAGTGGAGTACTATTCGCCGGAAGATCTGGACCGGATTTATTCGGTAATAGTAAAGCAGTAGGGCGAGAAACTGGTGCCGGCGGCAGGAGTTGAACCTGCGACCTACGGATTATGAGACCGTCGCTCTAACCACCTGAGCTACACCGGCAACAAGCGTATTCTAGCGCAGGACGGCTTTCGCCAGACCCGCGTTGCCGGCCGAATCGTACACGCGGAAGACCACCAGGTGTTCGCCGGTCCGGAGTTTATCGAGTTGCACATGGAAGCGCTCCTTAGGCGAGTCCGTAATGCCGTCGACCGATTCGATGGGTTGCCAGGCGCCGGCGTCGAGCGAATACTCGCACAGGCGTAGCGGGCTGGTCTGGTCGCTGGCTTCGATTTCGATTTCTGCCACTGCGCCGTGGCGCTCTTGATTGGCAATCAAGACAACAGGGGGCGTGTTGTCGATCAGGACGGGCGTGCTGATGAGTTCGGTTTGATGCGCGTATTCAGGTGCGTTCGAAGGCGCATCGGATGCCACCACGCGAAAGAAATAGCGGCCGTCGGCGAAAACGTCGGGGTCGAGCAGCAGCGTGTTTTCAAACATGTGATTGCGAATCATCTGCCATTGATTGGCGTCTTCCGCGCGAAAGTAAACCGAGTAGACGAGCTTGTCACTGTCCGGATCGTCAGCCTGCCAGGAGATTTGGGTTTGCGTGGTCTGAAGGCGAGAAACCGTTTGGCTGCTGGAGGTAGCGGAACTGGCGGCCGGTGCTTCGCCGGTGTCGGTGACCGTGATGGAGTAGGCGGAAGATGCCGGCGCCGCGGGAACGCCCGTTTTGGCGGTATTTGTACCGGCAACCGACGTGACGGCGATGCTGCGGACGATCGGTGCGGAGTTTTGAGATAAATAGGGCAGATCAATTGAATTGAGCTGGGCGTCACTCCCGGCGACCCATTCGGCCCGGAACTGAATGTAACGGCCCGAAGGGCTTTGGATGAGCGACTCGGCAGGCGAGCGAATTGGGGCTGACCACGGACTCCAGGTAGCGTCCGGGCGGGCAGCATATCCGGTACGGGTGCGGAAAAGAACACCTGACCCGGTGCCGTGCCACTGAAAGTGACCCCAGCGTGCCACCGACGAGGCATCGTGGACGGACGATTCATAAGCGCCGGAGGAAGTACCGGCCGGATCGAGCGAGAGCAGGCGAGCCGAGTTGCTGAGGGAGGCAAAGAGGCGTGGGCCGATCTGAACGAGGTCGGTCGCCTCCCCGGAGCCGAGTTCAGCAAGCAGGCTGGTGCGGCCATCCGCCAACCGGTAGATCCGGCCATGGTCGTCGGTCGAGAAGAGAAGCGCTTTGCCGTCCAGCAACAGCGAATAGACGTTGTCTTCCTTGGAGCTTCGGATGTTCTCGATGGCGCCGTTCGGGCGGATACGGTAGATGGCGGATTTTTCCACGCCGCTGATCTCGGTAACGCCGGTTGCTGCCGAAGCAGCGGTGGATGCGCCTGAGGAGACGCCGCTCCGAGTTTGATCGATGGTTTTGGCGGCCTGATCGTCGATGGCGGCAGGAATGCCGTTACTTTTATCCGCTGTAACGGTAATTACAGTGGGCGCTGCCGTCACGGTAGGAGTAGCAGCGGGCGGCGGCGCAGTCTGACCGGGCGCAGTACGGCTGGCGACTGCGCCTCCCATGGCCGCGGCATAGATCGTCCCATCGGGATCGACCGCAATGGAGTGGATTTCAGGCAGGGAAGAGTCGTACAGCACGGTCGCGCGTCGCGGACCGGTGATGTCGTAGAGCAAACCATTCGGGTCGGAACCTGCATAGAGGTGATTGGCGGGACCGAGGGCCAGAGAAGTGATATTTGATTGCCCGGTTTCATAGTAGATTTCAGTTTGGCCCGAGGCGGCATAACGGAAAACGCGGCCGCCTTGCCCGGTACCGAGGTAGATAACGCCGCCCGGCGCCGGCTGAAGGCTCCAGATGTACTTGGCGGTCGAATGCCAGACCTCCCGGGCCTGCCCGTTTTCAATGCGATAGAGGCCGCCGGAAGGCGAGGTGGCGGCAAAAAGCACCCCCTGAGAATCGAAACAGATCGAGAAGATTTCCGATTGTGGAGCGGTCCAGACCAGAGACGACTGGCCGCTGGGTTCGATTTTGAAAACCTTGCCGCTATGACCGGTGGCCGCGTAGACCGAACCATCGGGGCCGCGGGCCAAGTCCCAAAGAGCGGGTTGGTCGAGTGGAGCGGTCCAGCGAATAGAGGGTCCCGGCCCGAGGCGTCCATTAGCGTCGAGAGCCAAACCCGTGAGACGGCCTTTCAAAAAATCGTTAAAACCGCTGATTTGCCAGGCGGTACTCGTTGCGGCGGCGGCGCTAAAGGAAAAGGAACACAATGCCGATACGAGGAGCAAGGCGTTCCAAAAGAGGCGTGGGATGAGGGTCACTCCTTGACTTCCACCTGAAGAGTTTTTGCGCCGGTGACGACGAAGCCAGGGGTGGAAACGGAAAGCTGAGCCACTTCCGAACCGCGAATGAGCGCTAACCCGGCGTTGTTGGTGGCGGAATTGGATGGGTCGGACAGGACCAACGCAACCGAAGGCGGCGGGTCGTCCAGTTCGCCGGCGCTGGTGGGGCTGGTGATGGTGAAAGAGGGTTGCGGACGCCACACACGGACGTACAGAGCGTTGTTATCGCGAAAGGAGTTGATGGTGCGAATCAGATCAGCAGCCGAGTGGCTCGACGATTGGCTCAGGCCGGCAAATTCGGGGTAGTTGAGCGTGTTGCCATCGCTCAAAGTCAAGTTGAGCGGCCCGTCGGGAGCGCCGCTGGGGATTTGGTACTGGAGGGTGCGTGACATCTGAAATCCGTTTTCGCCTTCGAGCAGCGCGCTGATCTGGAGAGCCTGGCCGGGGTGAACATCGTGCGTAGAGGTCCAGGCTTGGGCGAGGTGAAGTTGCTGCTTGGACTCGTTGGCTTCGAGCCGGAAAGTGATTTTCTTGAGGTGTATGTCGCCGAACCCAGCGCCCAGGACAAAACCAAGTGGCACCACGGCGTCGGTCGAGGCCTGCTGGACTAAACCACTGTCGCTGACGAAGGTGCCGGTGATTTCGAGCGGCGGCAACTGATCTTCCCATTCCACGCGGCCGGTGAGCTGCACGGTACCCCTGCCGGCGGTCCGCTCCGTGGCATCGAGCACGGAGAAGAGGGCCGCTTGCGTAACAAAAGGTGTGAGAAAGCGATCGTTCACGACCTGAAACCGGTAGGCGTGATTGCCGGTGGCACTGGAGTGTACGTTGACTTCCAGCGGAACGGTGTGAGCCGAACGGCCAATTTCACCGGAGACGGCGCTGGCACGGTCGCTGAGAATAGCGCCGGTCCAAGCTTGCGGAGCGGAGAGCTTAAAAGAACTGTTGAGAGTTGGGACCAGCGCGATGACCTCCGAGTGCGCGAAGGGCATTTCCACCGAGCCGATATCGAGAAAGCGATGGCCAAAGGCGTAAACGCGTTTGCCGTCGACATAAGTGACGGTTCCGTCAGCGGTCATATTCAGGTCGCCAGTCAGCAGGCCGACGCTGATCATGGAGCCGGGGACGATAGTTCGAGCGGCTTGGGGGGGTGTTTGGAAGGCCACCTGGCTGGCCAAAGGGCCCGCTGCCTGTCCGCTCAAGCCGGCAGCCGTCTGAAAGCCGAGACTCTGGAAACCGGCTGACAGCGTCTGAAGAGTAGCGGGTGTAAAGCCGGTGAAAGACAAAGGAATACCGAGCGGAGTGAGATGGCCGAAGGGAGTCGTGACGGATGGCTCAGCCGGCACATCGGCATTGGAAACGGGGATGCCACGACGGTAGAAATTCCAGAACGAGACCTGGCTCGGGGAGGGGAAGCGCGGACGAGCAACAGGAGCATTGAGACTGGATTCGGAGACCATCTGCTCGATGGGCTGTATGCCGGCGATGGGCTCTTTTGAGAAGGGAAAACCTAAAGCGACTGCGCCGAGAAGCTTGCCGTCGATGTAAACCGGGCTGCCGCTCATGCCCTGTAAGATGCCGGTGTGCGCTAAGGGACCGCCGCTGAGGCGCGCGAGGATAATGACCTGCTTCGGCGAGATGTTGTTTAACAGCCCGAGAATCTCGACCTGAAACTCCTCAACTCGGTTGCCGGAGAAAACGGTGCGCCCGATGCCGTGAAGACCGGGCTTGATGTCAGCCACCCGGAAAAATTGCTGGGACTGGCTCTTGAGAGGAGTTGCGGCGAAAGCTACAAGCAACGAGATGGCAAAGACGTAGCGCGCCAACCGTCGGCCCGATGGTTGCTGAAATGCACGGAGTTTGGGGGACAAGGGTGTTATAAGCTTTCTTCGCCTGCCACTTAGCTTACTTTTATCGTAAGCATGTGACGGCGGGAGAGGCGGGTGTCGACTCGTTTTTCTTGCAGGAGCAGTGCCGGCAACCCTAAAGATTTGACGATTGCAGACGATACGAATAGTGGAGAGTATCGTTTGCTGATTGAGTTAGAGCAAGTGTGGTTAACTAAAGGAGATTCAGCGAACCCATGGTAAGCGCGCCCCCGGCCCAGTCGACGAGCGCTTCGACAGCAAGGCCGATTATTTCCTGGCAGCCAATCGCCTGGTTTGGCGCACTGCTCTTTATTTGTTACGCCCCTATTCTCTACCGCATGGGAGTGCAGTGGGCGACCGACGAGAACATGGGGCACGGATTCTTCGTCCCTGTGGTTGCCGGATATATTGCCTGGCAGCGGCGGGAACTGCTGTTAGCCACGCCTCGCAAGCCAAATGGTTGGGGCTTATTCCTGGTTGTTTTTGCCGCCGCGGAAGCGCTGGCGGGAACGCTAGGGGCGGAGCTGTTTACGGCGCGGCTGGCGTTCGTCATCGCTTTGGTGGGTGTGATTCTCTATCTGGGCGGAACACGCTGGATACGGATTCTCTCGTTTCCGCTGCTTCTCCTGCTGTTCATGATCCCGATTCCTGCGATCATCTATGCTCAATTGACATTGAAGCTGCAAATGCTCGCCAGCCAATTAGGCGAGATCATGATTAGTGCCGCGGGGATTCCCGTGCTGCGTGCGGGAAATACGTTGCAGTTGCCGAGTCAGACACTCGACATAGCAGAAGCGTGCAGCGGGATACGTTCGTTGATGTCGCTCGCTTTTCTTTCCCTTGTTTACAGCTATTTTGCCGACAAACGAGTTTGGATGCGGTGGGTACTGCTGGCGGCGACGATACCGATCGCGATCGGCGCGAACGGCGTGCGGGTAGCAGTCACCGGAATGCTCTCGGAAATCAATACCAAGCTGGCGCAAGGCGCGTACCACGAGACAGAAGGCTACATCGTTTTTATCGTGGCGATGGCCGCTCTTTTGTTGACGCACCGGCTTATCAGTTTCGGAGCGAAGAAGTGGAATCGGGCAGGAACAAATGAATAATTTCTGGCAGTCAAAGAGCGTCAAAATACTTAGCTTCGTTCTCATCCTGCAAGCCGCGACCTTTTACGGATTTTCGCGTTCTGAAAAGACACCGCCGCATAAGGCGCTCGCGCAATTCACGCTCAATAACAGCGACTGGACGATGTCCCAGGAAATGGAGATGGACAAAGAGTCGCTGGACGTCTTAAAGGCGGACGATATCTTGTCGCGCGTCTACGTGGATCAGAAAAACGGGCAGACGGCGACCCTGTTTGTGGCTTATTTTTCCACCCAACGCACAGGAAAAGCGCCGCATTCGCCCAAGAATTGCCTGCCCGGGAGCGGATGGGTGCCGGCCCAGTCGGGCGATGTCTCGATTCCCATTAAAGGTCAGAACACCCCAATCACGGTCAACGAATACGTGATCGCCCGGGGCGACAACGAAAGTGTGGTTCTGTATTGGTACCAGTCGCACAATCGCGTAGTCGCGAGTGAATATTCGGCAAAGATCTACACCGTAACCGATTCCATACGGTATAACCGGAGCGACACGGCGCTCGTCCGGGTGGTGGTGGGCGTCGCCAACGGGGACCGTCAGCGGGCGATACAGACGGCCACGTCTTTCGTGCAGACGTTTTTCGAACCCCTCAAAGAATTCCTGCCAGCCTGACCGAACCGGGCCCCATCAGGTTCCAGAGGCTGTGAACAGGCCGGCAAAGTGACTGCGAAGACGCCAAAAGACCACAATCCAGAGTAGTATCACCAGTATCGCCAGAGGTAAACCGCTTGGCGCGACTAACAGGTGGAAGAAGAAGATGTTGAAAATAACAGGGCCGAGAATCGTCAGTGCCAGCGGCACATAGCGATTCAGCAAAAGAAGGATTCCGCCCAGAACCTGAACGGCAAAAATGGGAATCGCGAGATGCGATGCCACCAGCGCGCCCAGGAATTGGCCGGCCACTCCCGGTGGAGGCTGCATGGGAATGAAGTGCAGGAATCCGTTCAACCCAAAGACAAGGAACAAGAGCCCGAGCAGGATTCGAGCAATTAGCGCGACGATTTTCATGCGGCGCTCCTGGCTTTAACGAGTTCGTGGGTGGGCTGCAAGTAGACTTGTGGGTCAACTTGGCCAGTGGCGATTTGTGCCACGCCATCGGCAGCGATAAAGGAGATCGCCGAAACGCCCAAAAAGCCAAAAACAGCTCGCAGATACGGCTCGACAAAGTTCATACCAGCAAAGGGAGTTCCTTCGCGATAGACGGCACCGCTGGCTACTAGGAACGTCGCTTTTTTGTTTTGCAAAAGTCCGACTGGACCGTCTTTGCCGTAAGAGAATGTGCGTCCGGATCGCGCAATATGATCGATCCACAGTTTGAGGACTGAGGGAATCCCAAAGTTGTGCATTGGAACGCCGATGACGTACTCATCGGCCGTTTCCAGTTCCGAGATGAGCTCATCGGAGAGTTGCGAAAGGCGCTGCTGATCCGCAGTCTGGTTCTCTTTCGGAGTGCGAATTGCTGAAATCCAATCTGCCGTGGGGACGGGCAGATGCGATTTTGACAGGTCACGGGTAGTGACGGTTCCCTCCGGGTGAGCCTCCCGCCAGGTTTGAACGAATGTTTCTGTGAGCTGTCGCGAAATCGACTTTTCGGCGAGTGGGCTCGAATCGAGACGTAGTAGCGTAGCCATAAACGGTTCTCCTTACGAAATGATGCGACAAGAATCCATCACTTGTCGACTATACAACAGATGTTGCTTTCTCTTGCCGTGATGCAAGTGTTACGTTGAGGAGAGTCATCTATGGCTGGTGCCGATTGCGAAGTGCTCGACCCCCGGATCCGGAGGACACGGCAATTGTTAGAGCAGGCCTTAGACAAGCTATTAGAATCTCGAAGTTTCGATCAGATTTCCGTGCAGGAAATTGCCGAACTGGCCACCGTGAACCGGGCAACGTTCTACGATCACTACCCGGATAAATTTGCGCTGCTCAAATCTTCCGTTGCCGGGCGGTTTCACAGTTTATTAGCGGAGCGGCAGGTGCGTTTTGACGGAACCTGTGCCTGGGCGATTGGGGCTTTGATCCGCGCGGTCTGCGATTTTCGGGCCCGGGCGCAGGGCGGCGGTTGTGAGCGGCAGCGACAATTTAATCCGTTTCTGGAAGCGAGCATCATCGAAGTGAGCCGGGGAATCTTGCTGGAGGGAGTAGAACGGCATCCTCCGGCGAACGGCATCGCGCCCGAATTGGTGGCAACAACGGCAGCCTGGGCCATTTATGGAGCAGCTGGAGAGTGGGTGGACAGCGTTCCGCGTGTTCCACTCGACGAACTGGTGAATACGGTACTGCGACTGATCCTGCCGATGCTGTCGACCGGTTGAGAGTGCAAAGGTCGCGGATGCGCGCGGCGAAAAAAAGGGGAACACGCTATTTCTTCGCGCGGCGCGCTCAATCCCGCGACCGTCTTGCACGTGTTGCTCAGAGACTTAGAGCTTCATCACGAGTAAGGTCATGTCATCTTGTTGCGGTGCGCCGTTGGTGAAGAGATCGGCGTCGGCAAACAATTTTGCCACGATGGCATCCGCAGTCATGCTTCGCACCCCGAGCGCGGAAGAGACCATGCGCTCTTCGCCCCACTCCTCGTCGGTCATGGTCATAGCTTCGCTAATGCCGTCGGTGTAGGCGATAAGCAGATCGCCGAATTCGAGCGCGACGGTCTGCTCTTCATACTGAAGATTGGGAATCAGGCCAATCACTGGTCCGCCCGCTTCGAGGAGAAGGGGGCTGCAGCCTTCGCGCAGGATGACAGGCGGATTATGGCCCGCGTTTACGTAGCTAAGTTGCTTCGGGAGCGGATCGAAGATGGCAAAGAAGAAGGTGGCGTAGCGAGTAATCGTCGAACCTTCGTAAATGACGCGGTTCACATTCGCCATGAGTTTCGACAGATTGTGAACGCCCTCTTCGAGCATCATGCCGTGAATGGAAGCACGCAGGCCGGCCATGACCAGGGCAGCGGAAACACCTTTGCCGGAGACATCCCCGACGGCCAGCGCGAGGCGGCCATCGGTGAGTTGGATGAAGTCGAAATAGTCGCCGCCGACGGCTTGAGCGGGGCGGCAGGCGCCAGCCAGGCTGATCCCCGGCAGCTGCGGGATCGATTGCGGGAACAGATGCTCCTGCACTTCGCGCGCGATTTCGATCTCGCGGTTGATGCGCTCCCGCTGGGCGGCTTCACGGGCGAGCGAATGAGCAAGCTCGCTGACTTCGAGCGCAAGGCCGGTTTGCTGGGCAACCGACTGCAGAAGACGCAGGTCGGAGGGTGAATAGGGCTCGTCGGAGAGCTTAGGGCCGAGGGTCATCAGGCCAAGAAGCTTGTCGCGGCCGGGCAACGGCAGCAGAAGTTCCGCATTCACCGCATCGAGCATGTGTCTTTCAGCGGTACCGGCCTGGGCAAACCAGCTCTCCGGATCTTCGCGATAGAGCGTGGTGGGGCGTTGGTCACGAGTTAGCGTCTCAACGGCCTTAGAAGATTCATCGAGAAGAAGCGGAGTAACGAAATCGATGCCAACAGCTTGCTGCAGACGAAACACCTGGCTTCCGCGCAGGAGAACAGAGATCTGTGGCACGTGCAGGACTTCCGAGATGCGACGGCATACGGTGGAGAGAAGCGAGTCGCTTTCGGTAAGAGTGCGGGCCTGCTCGGAGAGCTCGCTGAGGACGAGTTCAGAGTGGTAGGCTTCGCGAAAGAATTGGCGATCGAGCCAGAACTGCAGCCGACGGCCCAGACCAAAATGAGCGAGCGCGACGAAAAGCGCAGCCAGCAGGAGCGGAATGATCACGTCGTGCAGCTGGATCGATTGCCGCGAGAGCAGGGGTGCGGTGAGCTGCCATACAACGATCGCAAATACGATGAGCTGAAAGATCCGGAGAGAGATGCGTGCTAAGACGTATTTGGTCCCCATACGCAGCAGGATGCGGAGATCGAGCGCCCGCTGCACGACGACCACATAGGCGAGAGAGAACGGAAAGAAGAGAGTAAAGAGCGCCCCAAGTGCCAGAAGCCAGGGAAGCACTGGCCGAGGAATGGTGATTTGAAGCGCCGGGGGAAGCACGAATACAACAAGCAGCGTGCCGAGCCCCACCACCGAGCCTCCGCAGAGGACTCGCAACCGGCGGCGAACGTCGGAACTGGAAGCTGAGCGCAGCTTGTCGAAGATCGCGACCCAGTAGAGGAACACGCAAGCCAGCGCCAGCCAACTGCCGGCTTTGTCGACGAGAGAAAGATGAGTTTGAATGGAGAGGCCGATGGATGGGTAATAGAACTCGCCGAATGTGACCCCCAGGGCGAGCACCAGGCCAGCCAGTTGGGGCGCGATCAGGACCCATTTGAGCCAGGGCCAGCGCCGGTCGAGACGCCAGCGTTCGGGGAAATAGATCCCGATGAGCAAGACCAGCACCCCAGAAATGTTTTGGAAAACCTGGAACCAGACTTCCTGAAATACTCGCAAGCCGCCGGTCCACCAATCAGGCCTTCCGAAGAGCACTTCAGGCATGGTCAAGAGCAGAAGAATCAGCCAGGCGTTGCGTTCAGCTGGTTTCGCTACTATCACCCAATAGCCCACCAGCAGGCAAATCAAAGGGCCGACAAACTGCAATACCAGAAGGTTGATCCACTGGATCGTCGACAAGGGAAGCCGGTGCGCGGTTCGAAGATGGATGTCTGCTGTTCGACGATGGCCCTTCGCATCATGCACGCCGATCCGCAGGACTTGGCCGGCACGGGCTTTACGGTCGATCGAAATCCATTGCGCTTCGCCGCGATATGGTTGACCGTTGAGCGATTCGATAACAGCGCCCTTCGTCAAACCGGCGGCGCGCGCTTCGTCGCTGACGCGGGTGACGGTCAGCGTGTCGTAGTTCATCTCGAACGGATCTTCGGCATGTTGGTCGGCGTGGGCGGAACGGTCGTAAAGAGCGCCGGCAGTCGCAACGAAGTAAGTGATACTGGCGGCGAAGTAGAGAGCGATCAAGAGCCAGAGAATCGGGGACGAACGGGAGCGCATAGGTACGCAAACATGTTACTTGGAAGCGCACGGTCCCGAACATTGAATGGGGATAATGCAGGAATGAAGCTGATGCTGTGTTCGATGACTATGGTCGTGCTGGCCGGGTTTGCGGCCGGTCAGGAAACGCCCAAAGTGGCGAGCCGGCCGGAGATGGCGGCTACGGTTTCGGTACATGTTCACGTAGGCGACCGCCCGGACGTTGCAATTACCGAGAAGGATCTGGCCAAGATGGCGCGCCATGAGGTCAAGGCGCAAGAACACGGCAACACGGTGGAGTATGAAGGCGTGCTGCTGCACGATGTGCTGGCGAGTTTGAGCGTTCCGTTTGGCCCGGCTCTGCGCGGGAAGGCGCTTTCGACGTATGTGCTGGCAACCGGGCGCGACGGATATGCCGTGGTTTACACGCTGACCGAGATGGATACGGCGTTCAGCGAGGGCGATTTGCTGCTGGCCGACCAGAGCGGCGGGAAACCCCTGGCCGAGAAGGACGGCCCGTTGCGTATTGTTGCGCCGCATGACAAGAAGCCGGCCCGATCGCTGCGGATGCTCGACCGGATCGACGTGGTGCAGTTGCGAAAGTAACAAAAGGAGATTGCGCGGGATGAACTGGCTGGACGATTTCCGGAAAGATCTGAAGTATGGGGTAAGAAGTTTGGGCGCAAACCCGCTGTTTGCGACAGTAGCGATCCTGACGCTGGCGCTGGGCATCGGAGCGAATGCGGCTATCTTCAGCGTGATCAATGCAGTTGTATTGCGGGCGTTGCCGGTGCGCGATCCGCAGCAGCTTTACTATTTGCGCTCTGACGGACAGCCCGACGGAGCAAGTAACACGGGGAATGCCTATTCGTCGTTTAGTGAGTCCGTGTTCGAGCGGATGCGAGCGGATAAGCAAGTTTTCTCGGACGTGATGGCTTACGTACCGCTGGGCTTGAACAAAATCGCCGTGCGGGCGGGCAATCTGCCCGAGGAAGCGTCCACCGAAATGGTGAGTGGCAACTTTTTCAGCGGGTTGGGAGTGAAGTCGCGCTGCGGACGGCTTCTTACGGCGGCGGACGAGCGCGAGCACACGTCCGTTGCCGTTTTAAATTACGGCTACTGGAGCCGGCGTTTTGCGGGCAACTGCCAGGCGATCGGCCAAACGATATCCATCAATGGAGTGGCGTTGACGATTGTCGGTGTGGCTGGTCCGCGCTTCGAAGGACTGGGCGGCGATGCGACCGATATATGGATTCCGCTGCAAACGCGGCCGGAGTTGAATGCCTGGGGCATGCAGGGCGAACAGTTCTATGCGACGCCCAATTGGTGGTGCTTATTGCTGGCGGCGCGCCTTGCACCGGGTGTAAACAAGGCGCAAGCAGAAGCAGGCGCGAATCCGGTTTTCGAGCGGGCCGCCTATGAACACCTCGGCGGGAAACCATTGCGCGGGGAGAAGCCGACCCGTCTGCATCTGCTCGAAGCCCGCGGATTGAGCGGCTACAAAGAAGCTTATGAAAAACCGCTGACGCTTTTGCTTGTCATGGTCGGAGTGATTCTGATCATCGCGTGTGGCAACGTGTCTATGTTCTGGCGGCACGCAACACGGCCCGGCGGCGGGAGTTCAGCGTACGGCTGGCGTTAGGCGGCAGCCGGGGACGGCTGTTCCGTCAATTATTGGTCGAAAGCCTCCTGCTGGTATTGGTGGGCGCTGCGCTTGGCTGGCTGTTCGCCATAGTGGCAACGCAGGTATTGGCGAAATGGTCGGAAATAGAGGCTGATCTTACCCCCGATTGGCGGGTGCTGGCGTTTACACTGGCGATTTCCCTGGTGGCCGGCATAAGTGCAGGTTTAGCGCCGATGTTAGGCGCCGTCAAGGTGTCGATCGCCGAAACTTTAAAGACGACTTTGGCGACTGCTTTTCGCGACCAGGCGAAACGGCGCGTGGGACAGTTCACGACTGCGCTGCAGGTGGCGTTGTGCCTGGTTTTGCTGGTGGGCGCGGCGCTACTGGTTCGCACGTTAGAAAACTTGAAAGACGTAGACCTGGGCTTCCGCTCCGAAAGCTTGCTGGTGTTCGGAGTGACTCCGCATTTGCCTGCGAATGCCCAAGATAAGGCCATCGCTTTCTACCGCGGGCTGATCGACAAGCTGCGCTCTCTGCCGCAAGTAGAAGCTGTCACGCTGATGCAAAATCGTCTCGGTTCGCAGTGGAGCAATAACGGAGGAAAGGTTCTCGATGGCAAAGATCCGCATCCCGGCCAGCAATCCCAGTTGCGCTGGAATGCGGTTGGTCCGAACTATTTCGGGACGCTTCGCATCCGGCTCGTTGAAGGGCGCGACTTCAACGACGGCGACACGCAAAACTCACCCAAAGCGTCGGTTGTCAACCGCACGTTTGTAGATCGTTACCTTAAAGGGCGGAGCGCGCTCGGGCACACGGTGTCGTTTTCAAGCAAGCTGTCGTTCGCGATCGTGGGCGTGGCCGCCGACAGCAAATACACGAGTGTGCAGGAACAAGGGCAACCGATGGCTTACTTCCCGTATACGCAAATCTCGGATCTCGGCACGATGCACGTGGAGGTGCGCACGCCCGGTAATCCGAAACTGCTGATTCCAGAAATCCAGCGGGTATTAGCAAGCTTTGCGCCGGACCTGGCGATGTTACAGCCTATGACGCAGCGGGAACAGTTCGACGAATCGATCACCGGAGAGGCGCTGATTGCGCGCTTGTCGGCGTGTTTTGGACTGCTCGCCGTCACGCTGGTGGCCACTGGCCTCTATGGAACGATTGCCTATAACGTCAATCGGCGAACTTCAGAGCTGGGGATCCGTCTGGCGCTGGGGGCCAGCCGCGGGCGGGTGCTTTGGATGATCTTGCGGGAAGGGCTGCAGATTTGCGCGGTCGGCCTATTGATCGGACTGCCGCTGGCGCTGGCGGCGGCGCGATTGCTTCGTTCGCTGCTGTATGGATTGACCCCGTCCGACCCGAGATCGATAAGCGCAGCCGTATTGGGCATTCTCGTGGTGACCATGGCAGCTTGTCTGATTCCGGCCAGGCGCGCTGCTTCGATCGACCCGGCGATCGCTCTGCGCAACGAATAAGCACTCAGCCAGGCGTTCCTAGCCTCCCGTCCCAATAGTTCGTGAACGAAGTCTCGAATGGGTGGCAAGTGTGCGGCGAGCGGGCGCTTGGTCACCCAATTGCGGATGATTGCTGTCTTGTGAGTGCCGTAGATAAGGTCGCGCGCCTTCCGATGTTCCGCCATGCGCCAAGGCGACGGAATTAAATGCATCGACGTGCTAGGCTCTGGTGGGGCCAACACTCCAAGGAAATGCTCATGAGAAGGTCGCTCGCCCGCGCCGCCCTACCGCTGCTCTGCCTCGCTCATGCCTCCTTCAGTGGCGCCCAGTCGACACCGCCAGCGCCCGCAACAGTGTCTCCCCTGCCCGCCCTCATTCAATCATTCGGCGGTCATTGGACACTCAGTGTGAAATTCGAGCCAGCATCCGGGATGCCGCCTGGCACCGAAGGCAAGGGTGAAGAGACATGGCGACCGGCAGTAGGTGGGAAAACCCTGCTATCCGAAGAGTCTTGGAAGGCCGGTCCAGCCGACATGTCACTGCTCGGCATTATCTGGTGGGACGCCAAGGAGAACAGGCTGCACGCCATGGACTGCAACAATCAGGGTAAGCGTATTTGTGAGCCGAAAGAAGCCGCCGAGGCCGTAGTGATCAACTGGGATGGCGCGGAGCTCACCATTGAAGAGCCGGAACGCGGACCTGATGGCTCGTCACCTCGCGTGTCACCTTCAAAGACATAAAGGCGGATGCATTCTCCGAAGTTGACTCGATCGCGCCCACGCCGGGCAAGTTCGAAACCATGATGACCATTCACGCCGTGCGCACAGCGAAATGATCATGTTGAGTAGCTTTGTGACTTTCAGAGATAAATGGCGGGATTTCTTCGACGCTAATTGGCACCGGCAAGTTGGGGGCGAATACCGGCTTCCGACGAAAGCGTTCCACCAGGCAAGAGAAGCAGAATAAATTTCGGCAGTGCTTGTGGCGGCTGTCGACGTATACGATCGCATAGATGTAATCCAACGCTAGTCTCTCGTCCCAATGGTTCGTGAATAAAGTCTCGGATGGGTGGCAAGTGTGCGGCGTGCATATCGGGCGATGCTGTCCAGGATTTGATCAGCCGTTCTGGTCCATACAAATGGCTTGGGATCTTCGTTGTGCACTTCGATAAACTCGCGAATCGTCTTGTGAGTGCCGTAGTTATCGAGGATGAGGTGTACATCCAGATCGGCCAGCACCTGGGCCTCAATGACATCCAAAAATCTGTGGAACTCCACGGAGCGATGGCGCCTAGCTTGCTGTCTTCCCCTACTCGGGGTAATCCTACCTGTTTTTGTCTGTAGACTTTCTGCCTCCCGGCCGATAGCTGAACTGTACGGCGTCAGGTGTCTTCTTGCCCGGCGTTGACGACACAGAAGCCGCGATGCGAATTGAAGACAACGAGACAAATGAGCGTGGCGGGAAGCCGCTGAGTTTTGCTCCTGGCTTAGGATCTTTACAAAGATCGCCAGAGGCCGAGTGGGTTCTACCCGAGCCGGAGTGGAGATCTTGCACCAGGTCACTCTCTTGCCGGACTACAGCCGCTATCGAAGCCCGCTGCCGTGAAACAGGTGTGTCCCTGGAATGTTTGCTGGCTGCTGCCTGGGGCCAGATTCTTGCTTGCTACCCGGCCGCTGAAGTTGATCCACGGATGTGGGTTTATGAGCGAAACGAGTTCGCTAAACCCTGGTGCGCCGTCACGGTTCCTGCGGAATGCGACGGTACCGTTTCCGGCTTCCTGCAAGCCGTATCAACGTCGCTTCGAAGCGGCGACAGACGAGAAACGCCGGAATGTCCGGAGCGGAACGCGGAAAGGATTGCCCGCGACCGGCTGGATTGTGCTTTCCACGTCGTGCTGAGCGGTGAAGCCTCAGCGGAAACAATTTCAGAAGCCATTAGAGCGCAAACTGCCGTATTGCTCTCGTTGTCAATGAACCACGAGGCAAGTCTCTCGCTTTCGTACCATGCTCAATACTTCAGCGCTGAATTTGCCGGCATCCTGATCGATTGCCTCTTGCACTTGCTGTCACAGATGGCGCTCCCAGGTTATTCGCTGGTTTCGGAATTGAGTTTCGTACCCGCTTCTACGGCTGATATCGCGAGAGAACGACGCCCGAGCGCGTTTGTTCAGGATGTCATTGAGTCTCGCGTGGCGTGTCATCCGGCTAAGGTGGCCGCGAGCTTCCGGAATCAGGAAATCAGCTATCGGGAATTGAATGAGCGTTCGAACCAGCTGGCCCGACACCTGCGAACTCTCGGGTGTGGCCCTGACGTAATTGTGGCCATTCATCTGGCGAGATCGATCGATCTTTTGATCGCGATGTTGGGTGTCGTTAAAGCGGGCGGGGCTTTCCTGCCGCTGGATGCCTCTCTGCCCCCGGGCAGGATTGATGCGGTGATGCAGGACTCGGGCGCGCCTTTCGTGATTACGTCCAGCAAGCTGGCTTATCGCTTTAAAGAGGCAACGGCAAAATGCGTAACGATCGATTCCGCGGACGCTATCTGGCGAAACGAAGCCACCGGCTCGCTCGCGCCGGTTACTTCCGACAACGATCTCGCCTATGTGATCTATACGTCCGGCTCGACCGGCACGCCTAAGGGCGTGATGATCGAGCATCACAACCTGGCGGTTTTCCTGGATGCCTTAGATCCGGTTTTCGGGCCAGAGCCCGGAGTGATGCTGGCCATTGCCAGCTCCTCATTCGACATCAGCGTCATGGAACTGCTCTGGAGCTTGTCTCGCGGTTTCCACATCGTGTTGCACGAGGGTGACGAGGGACTGCCCATCGTTTCCGGACCAGGCTCAGTGCCTGAACAAATCCGGCAACACGGAGTAACTCATCTAATGGGCACTCCGACTCTGATGCGTATGCTGGCGAGCGATCCAGATGGAGCAGCGGCCTTCGGACAACTGCGAGTTTGCCTGGTCGGCGGAGAGGCGTTTCCCGAGAGCCTGGCTGCGCTGTTGCTCGAGTGCATGCCGGGGAAGATCGTAAATGCGTATGGGCCCACTGAAACTACGGTCTGTGCGACCTGCCATGAGTTGACCAGCACCGGTGAAACGATCCCGATCGGTCGTCCGCTCAAGGACGTCGCAGTGTACGTTGTCGACAAGAGGGGTCGACAGCTGCCGCCGTTGGCGCCGGGCGAGCTCTGGATCGGCGGACCGATGGTTGGACGGGGATATCTGCACCGGCCGGAACTGACCACCGAACGATTCCTGGATAATCCCTTTGACAAAGAAGGCCGGATCTATCGCACAGGTGATCTCGTTCGCTTTGATCTTTATGGACGCCTGGAGTTTATTGATCGTCTGGACTCGCAGGTTAAGGTCAGAGGTTATCGGATCGAACTCGGCGAGGTGGAAGCGGCGTTACAGAGGCATCCGGCCGTGCAACAGGCGGTGGTGGTTGTTCGGTCGGAGGGGAACGGTTCGAAGAGCCTTGTCGGATATTGCACGGCTTCCAATGTGCGGGCCCTAGACTCGCACGAGCTTCGCGGCTTCCTGCAGGAAAGCTTGCCGGGCTACATGGTGCCATCGGCGCTGCACTGTCTGAGCGAATTCCCGGTGACGTCGAGCGGGAAAGTCGATCGAGTCATGCTGGCGCAACTTGATCTTTCATCACAAGAGAATGGTCAGGTGGAGAACGCCGCTGGTGCGACTCCCATTGATCCGGCGCTGCAAAAGATTGAAGACGTTCTGTGCGCCTGGTGCCGCGAACTTCTGCATCTGCCGCAGGTACAGGCATCGGACGATTATTTTGCGATCGGTGGAGAGTCTTTGAGCGCAGCGCGGCTCATGAGGAAGATCGCCGAGACGTATGGCGCGAATATCCGCCTGAGCGAGTTGGTGCAGCGTCGCACGATGCGCGCCTTAGCGCAATTGGTAGCGGTAGCGAATCAGGATTTGGCGTGGTCGCCCGTGGTGCCGTTCCAGACAGATGGAGAGAAGCCAACGTTGTTCCTGATTGCGGGACTGGGCGGGAACATCCTGAACTTCCAATTCGTCGCGCAGGCTTTGGAGAATAGACCCGTTTATGGAGTCGAGGCGCAGGCGTCCGGCAAAGATTCGAAAGTACTGGACAGCGTAGAAGAGATGGCGCACACCTATCTGGAAGAAATCCGACGTATCCAGCCCCATGGTCCCTATCACTTTGCCGGCTATTCGTTCGGTGGCGTGCTGGCTTTCGAGATGGCGCAGCAGCTTCGATCAGCCGGGCAGGAAATCGGATTTCTTGGACTGCTGGACACTTGCGAATGGCACTACACCCGGTCCGTGTTGGGGAATTTGAGTCCGCTCGAACGATTTCAGGTCCAGTATGGCAACACGCTGAAACAGATCGTTTTCGGGCCGGAGCGTCGGGCCACCCTCAGCAAGCGTCTGAAGGCGACCCTGGATAATCGCAAGCTGGCGGTGAGCCGTCGTTCCGCAGGACGGATACGAGCCTTGGATGCCAGCGTGGAACATCGCAACTACTATGCTTTGACTCATTACAAGCCAAAGCGTTACGCAGGTGAAGTGCACCTGTTCAGCTGCCCCGATAGCTCGCCGCTGCGCGGCAACGACCCGACGCTCGGGTGGGGACATCTTGCCGGCAAGGTCAATATTTCGGAAATAGCAGGTGAACACGAGAAATTGACGGCCCCGCCGTTCGCCGGCATGTTGGGGCGGGCGATTGATAAGTCACTCGACAGCATTGCGGCTCCGCAATTAGTCGAGGAGGCAGCTTAAGCGAAACGTGCAAGCAGTTCTGCTGTCCCTGCTAGTGGCCAAACGTGCAAGGGACGGCGGCGATCATGATAAGCGATCGCACCTTCGTAGCCGCCCACATGAGTAACGGCCTGCAAGGTCCACTCGTCGCAAGGCGGGCATAGCTGTGCAGGTTGGCCAGGTCGCAGGGTAACCCGAAAGCCGTCAAGGGGAACGGAAAGACCGCCGCCCAGCGCCTTTATATAGGACTCTTTACGAGTCCAGCAGGCGAAGAACGCTTTCTCACGATCTTGTTCGGGGAGGGAAAAGAAGTCGCGGGCTTCATCTACGTGGAAAAACTGTTCGACTAGCTGGGCCATATCCTCCAAAGGCCTCACACGTTCGATATCGACACCCAGTTCGCAGCCGGTAGTAAATCCAAGAAGCGCGGCGCCTTGCGACTCCGAGATATTGAATTGCAAGTCGGATGTGGGATCAGCGAGGCAGGGCTTACCCGCGGGCCCAAACGCAAATTCCACCGATTGTGCGGATTGCGCGAGATACGAACCCAGAAGTACCCGAAGAAGGCTCCGGGACGCGATGAACCGGTCTGTCAGCTGCTGCGACCGATAGCGGTCCGCTCGCGCCTCTTCCGCGGGCGAAAGCAGGCGGCGGCAGCGGTCAAGGGTGGGGACATCGGCATCCAGATCGACCGTCCAAAGGTGGATTACGTTGCCCTTCAATGCTAGAGCGTCATTGAAAGGAAACGTCGGAGCCAACTAAATCGTAGCCCTCGTCAGCCGCGGTTTTGACGGCAGAGGCGGTCAACTTTGCTTTGTCGGCTTCATGCGGATCGTCGCAATAACGGCGAATCACTTCCTCGCCCACCACGATCCGGACCAGCCATTTCTTCTTCTGCTCATCCCAGGAGACGCTCGCGCGGTCAGCTTTCATGCCTCTACAATACTGCAAAGCCCGATGTCGGCCAGCTGTTCGGCGAAGGCAGCAACATAAACTGGAGGTATGCCTGTCGCTGTGGAAATCGCATCCGAGCAGAGTCTGCTTGGACGCATCGGCAATACGCCGCTTCTCAAGCTTGGGCTGGCTGGCCGTGGAGACGTGACGGTATGGGGCAAAGCGGAGTTCCTGAATCCGGGTGGCTCCGTGAAAGATCGCCCGGCGCTGAACATGATCCGTGACGGCGAAGCGCGCGGTCTTTTGACGCCGGGGAAAACTCTGCTTGACTCGACCAGCGGGAACACTGGCATCGCCTACGCCATGATCTGCGCGGCAAAGGGTTATGCGGTGAAGCTGTGCCTGCCGGCAAGTGCATCGCCGGAGCGCAAACAAATTCTCAAAGCATACGGCGCGGAGCTCGTCTTAACCGATGCGGCAGAGGGTTCCGATGGAGCGTTCCGTACATGTCAGGCTATCTACGCGGCCGATTCGGAAAAATACTTCTATCCCAATCAATACGGCAATCCGGCCAACTGGCAGGCGCACTATGAGACGACGGCGCCCGAAATCATCGAGCAGACGGCGGGCGGCGTCACGCATTTCGTGGCAATCTTGGGGACGACCGGAACCTTCACGGGTGTCACACGGCGACTAAAGAGAGACTTGCCCGGCGTCGAGTGTTACTCGGTGCAACCCGCCTCGCCGCTGCACGGTTTGGAAGGCACGAAGCACATGCCTACTTCGCTGCAACCTGCCATTTACGATGCAGCGCTGGCAGACGATAATCTCTGGATCGAAACGGAGGACGCGTACGAGATGGCGCGCCGGCTGGCCAGAGAAGAAGGCTTGCTGGTTGGTGTTTCAGCGGCGGCCAACGTGGTGGCGGCGAGTCGCGTGGCGGAAACATTGTCCGCGGAAGGGAACGGCGGACTGGTGGTCACGATTCTTTGCGATGGCGGCCAGAAATATCTCAGCGAGCAGTTCTGGACCGGATGACGGCATGATCGAAATCGAATTGAAGCCCTGGCAAGCGATGTTGCTACATGCCGAGCGAACCTACCCGAACGAGTGCTGCGGAGCGATGCTGGGGCATACGCAAGGCGGAACCAAATTGGTGACAGAGGCAATCGCTCTCGAAAACGCGTACGCCGGCGAGCAGGGCGAACGATATGAGCTGCGGCCGGAAGATTTGCGCAACGCCGACATCGCGGCCCGGGAGCGCGGCCTCGATTTGATCGGCATCTTTCATTCTCATCCCGATTGCGACGCCTATTTTTCGCAAACAGATTTACAGAATTCCTGTCCCTGGTACTCGTTCGTGGTGCTTTCCATTCAGCGAGGTAAGTTCGACCACGCTAACAGTTTTTTGCCGGACATGGACCAGACAACAGCAGAACAAGAGGAACTCAAATGGCCAAGATCTTAATCCCCACCGCGCTGCGGCAGTTCACCGAGCAACAGGATTCGGTGGATGTGACCGGCGCGACCGTAGCGGATGCATTGAACGCGTTGACGGCGCATTATCCGAACATCAAAAGCAACCTCTTCAACGATGCCGGCAAGCTCCGCAGTTTCGTGAATGTTTACGTAAACGACGAGGACATTCGCTACCTGGATAAAGAGGCGACAGAACTCGAAGGCACGGAGACCATTTCGATTGTGCCGAGCATAGCCGGCGGGGCAACCGGAATCGCAGAGGCGCCCACATCGGCGCTGACCAATGAAGAAATCGCCCGCTACAGCCGCCATTTAATTTTGCCCGAAGTGGGTGTGGAAGGGCAGCAGAAGCTAAAGCAGGCGAAAGTCGCCATGATCGGTGCTGGTGGCCTGGGCGCGCCGGTGGGCTTGTATCTGGCGGCAGCCGGCGTGGGTCGCGTGGGTATTGTCGACTTCGATGTCGTCGACGCTTCGAACCTGCAGCGCCAGGTGATTCATGGAACGCAGGATATCGGCCGCAAGAAGCTCGATTCCGCCGCTGATCGCATGCTCGACATCAATCCCAACATTCAGATCGATAAGTTCGATACCGGCTTGACGAGCGCGAACGCTCTCGAGATCTTGCGGGATTTCGATGTCGTCATTGATGGTACCGATAACTTTCCGACGCGCTACCTGGTCAACGATGCCTGCGTACTGCTGAAGAAGCCGAACGTGTATGGTTCGATCTTTCGCTTCGAAGGACAGGCCACTGTTTTTGCCTATGAAGACGGTCCGTGCTATCGCTGCTTGTATCCTGAGCCGCCGCCGCCGGGGTTAGTGCCGAGTTGCGCGGAGGGCGGGGTGCTCGGCATTCTGCCGGGCATTATCGGCGTGATTCAAGCCACCGAAGCAGTGAAGATCATCCTTGGGGTGGGCGAAACACTTAAGAACCGGTTGCTGCTTTATGATGCTCTGGGGATGCGTTTTCGCGAGCTGAAATTGCGCCGCGATCCCGAATGCCCGGTGTGTGGCGAGCATCCTACAGTGACGAAATTAATCGACTATCAGGAGTTTTGCGGAATAAAGCCTATGGCATCTCAACCAGCAGCAGCTAGCGACCAAATCGACGTGACCGAAGTGAAGAGCAAGCTGGATCGCGGCGATGAATTTTCGTTCGTAGACGTGCGCGAACCGCATGAATACCAGATCGCCCGCATCCCCGGCGCGAAACTAATTCCCCTAGGTGACTTACCAAAGCACCTGAATGATCTCGACCCCAATGCCGAAATAGTGGCGCATTGTAAGAGTGGGGGGCGCAGCCAGAAAGCTGTTGACTTACTCAAAGCAAGTGGTTTTAAGAACGCGCGTAACATGACGGGCGGTATTACGGCCTGGAGCGACAAGGTCGATCCAACCGTTCCGAAGTATTAAGTAAGTGACTTGTTTCGGCATCGCTCATGTAGAATCCATGTGATTCTGCCGGATGTCCGATCCCTCGAAAACTCGCTTTCGGTCTGCGATCCTGCTGGCTATTCTATTTGCGGGTACGCTCGCTTTTCAAGCGACGGTTGTAGCGACCATCGGAAGTGAGGTCCAACGTTCCGGGCGATCCCCAATTGCGGATTGGGCCCTGCTTCTGAACTTGCATCTGGTGACGCCGTTAGCCTGCCTGCTCCTCGGTTTCTATGTGGCGGCGGTAAGAATCTGGGACCGGAAAGCCTGGCTGCTCCTGGCGGTACTAGTCAGTTTCAGCCTGGTCTCGAGCGGGAGCGACGTACACGACAAGGTGATGTACTGGCACACGCCAATTAAACATGTCGCTCTGGTCTATCGAAGCGCGGTCCTGAACAGCTGGCCAATATTCATGCTGGTGTTCGCGATCTACTTCCCGGACCGGTCCGGGCTCGACCGGCGGCGGCCGTGGTTGAAATGGGTTGTTCTCATCCCAGCGCTCGCGCTCTATGTGCTCTCAGTGGCAACGCGCATCGCCGCTAACGAGGGTAGCTCGCTGGGTGCTTCGATCGATAGGAATTTCAGCCTTTTCGTTATCGTACGGCCTCTAATGCTGTACGTTCTGCTCATCCTTTCACTCGCAATCCTCTCGGCGAAATTCTTGACCGCCACGGATCCGGACGATCGGCGGCGCTTGAAAGTCTTGTTCTACGGTCTGGCGATCAGCTTTGTCCCAGGAGTCGTTCTCGAAACTGTGATTCGCCGGATGCTGAAGATGGAATTCCCAACGTGGCTGATAGTTTCCGTCTTCAGCTTGTTTACGTTATTTCCCATTACGCTTGCTTATGTGACGGTGGTGCAACGCGCCATGGATGTCCGCGTGATTCTGCGGCAAGGCTTGCAGTACGCGCTCGCTAGGCGAGGTCTGGTCCTCATTCAGGCGCTGGTGTCGTTAGTCGTCATCTTGCTGGCCGCATTCTTCTCGGGAAGGCTGACATTTTTCGAACGCGCTGCTCTGATTGCAGCGGGTATTGGTCTTATCTTGATAGTCGGACTGGGCGCACGGCGTCTGTCCGGCTGGATCGATCGTCGCTTCTTTCGCGAAGCACACAACACCGAGCAGCTGCTTGCCCGCCTGGCAGATACGGCAGGCTCGCTGGTAGAACTTCCACCGCTGCTTACCATGGTCACGACTCGCATTGCCGAAGCACTTCATATCTCCGAAATAGCTGTCTTCTTGTGCGAACACAACGCCTATCGACTGGCCTTTGCGTTTGGCTATCCCGGTTCCCCGGCCGTTGAGTTCTCGGATCGGTCGCCCACTATCAACGAGCTGCAGCGCGCGAACAAGGCGGTTTCGGTGTACCTGGATGATCCGCAGTCCTGGACGGCGCGCATTGATCGTCGCGAACACGCGGAATTGCATCAATTAAGAACGCAGTTATTGGTGCCGCTCTCCCGCCGCGAAGAACTCCTCGGGTTCTTGAGCTTAGGACGGCGTTACTCCGAAGCCCCCTATACCAGCACCGACGTTCAGTTACTGCAATCGGTGGCGCAGCAGACGGCGGTGGCCGTCGAGAACAGCCGCCTCACATCCACCATCGCCAGTGAAGCCGCCGAGCGCGAAGGGCTGCAGCGCGAGCTTTCCATTGCGCGCGATGTGCAGCGGCGGCTCCTCCCACAGACGTTTCCCAAAATTGCCGGTCTCGAATGCTTCGCCCTTTGCCGGCCCGCGCGCGAAGTCGGCGGCGACTACTACGACTTTCTTGAGTTACCGGATCAGGTGCTGGGTGTGGCTATTGGCGATGTAGCCGGGAAAGGCATCCCAGCATCGCTGCTGATGGCCAGTCTGCAAGCTTCTCTGCGTGGCCAGACGATTGGTGGCTGCGACAACTTGCAAACGCTGACGAGAAACGTAAATCAGCTGGTGTATGCCGCGTCACCAGTAAATCGCTATGCCACTTTTTTCTATGCGCAGTATGATGCCGCACAGCAAGAGCTCACCTACGTGAACGCAGGGCACAACGCTCCCCTGTTGTTGCGCTGCCATCAGGAGCCCGTACAGCTCGACGTAGGCGGCCCACCGGTAGGGCTGCTTCCCGTTTCCGAGTATCAGAGCGGCACGGTGCAGCTAAGAAGTGGAGATCTTCTCGTTCTCTTCACCGATGGCGTGTCGGAAGCGATGAACGTGGACGAGGAAGAATGGGGTGAAGAAAAATTACTTGCCACTCTGCAGCTCAATGACAGGCGAGACCCGGAAGCACTTGTAGAAGCGGTATTCCAGGCTGCCGATACGTTCGCCGGCGCTGCGCCGCAGCACGATGACATGACCATTGTCATCCTGAGCGTTGGAGAGCAGTGAGCGATGCCGGTATCAAACTCGAACGGCTCTCGTTACATTGCGCTCAGCGTCTGGTTTGTAATTGCCATCGCCTTCCAGTTGGCAATTTCGCTCTCCACACTGACGAACATCTGGTCCGACGCACACCATTTCCAGGTGATTATGCTGCGCTCCTGGACTCTTGATATTCTTCTTCGCGTTATAAATCCCTTCCTCTGTTTGCTTCTCGGTTTTTACGTTGCAAGTGTCCGTACACGCAATCGGCGGGCCTGGTTATTGCTGGCGCTTCTTTGGAGCTTTAGCGTTGCCTGTGACGGGGCGAACTGGCCGGACGAGGTGATGGCCTGGAAGGCGCCCTTCAACCATCTTGCGGTTGTGTATCGCAAAGCGGCAACGTGGAGCTGGCCAATCTGGATGATCTCGTTCTCGTTATATTTTCCAGAGACGGCGGACTTCGACCGCCGTAGGCCCAATCTTAAATGGTTCCTTCTCGTGCCCGCGATAATTGCAGGCTTGCTCGTGACTGTGAGTGCGACACTCCGCAATGAAGTTCGGCCCTACAACACCTTACTAAGCCCGTACGAAGACGTCGTGGCTAGATTGCTGTCCTGGTTCTCGATCCTGGTGTTTCTTAGCGTCTTCACTAGAAAGCTGGTCGTAACGCGGGACCCCGATGAACGCCGTCGGCTACGCGTCTTAGCTGCGGGTTTGCTGATCAGCTTTGTTCCCCAATCCCTGGCAGACTCTTATTCGAGATTTATGCACGTGCCAGAAATCTCGTTTCCATTCTGGTTCACCATCCCGGTAGTTGCGCTGCTACTGCTCTTTCCCATCACGCTCGCATACGTAACCGTAGTGCAGCGCGCCCTCGACGTACGGGTGATCGTGCGCCAAGGCCTGCAATACGCACTGGCCAAGCGCGGTTTGATCGTAATACAGATTTTTGTGTCTTTGATTGTTGTTCTGCTCGTTGCCCTCCTATCGGGAAGAATGACCTTTGCGCAACGCGCTACTCTCACCGCTGCCGGTATCGGCACGATCCTGATTATCGGTCTCGGGGCGCAAAAATTGGCTTCCTGGATTGATCGCCGATTCTTTCGCGAAGCCAACTACGCCGAACAACTGCTCTCTACCCTGGCCGACTCGGTGAGCTCTCTACTTGAACTCCCGCCGCTGCTCACGACGGTAGGAACGCGCGTAAAGGAGGCGCTGCACATCTCGGAGGTCGCCGTATTCTTGTGTGAACAAAACGCTTACCGGCTCGCCTTCGCAAGCGGCTATACAGAACGGCCCTCCATTGAGTTCGGCAATAGCTCACTGACCGTAAACACACTCCAGCAAACCCGTCAGGCATTGCCGGTCTATCTTGATGACCCTCGATCCTGGATAACGCAGCTCAGCAAAGTGGAACGCGCCGAACTCGATCGACTAGGCGCGCAGTTGCTCGTGCCACTCACGCGCAGGAAGGAGTTGCTGGGGTTCTTGAGCTTAGGCCGGCGTGACGGGGAAGCGCCATACACCAGTAACGACATGCGCTTGCTGCAATCGGTCGCGCAGCAAACGGCTGTGGCGGTCGAGAACACCCGTCTTACGACTACCATCGCAAACGAAGCCGCCGAGCGGGAAGTGCTGCAGCGTGAACTATCGATCGCACGCGAGGTGCAGCAGCGGCTACTTCCTCAAACTCTTCCTCGGGTTGCTGGTCTCGACTGCTTCGGATTGTGTCGTCCCGCGCGGGAAGTCGGCGGCGATTACTACGATTTTTTGGAGCTGCCCAATCAGGTACTCGGTCTTGCCATCGGCGATGTAGCGGGAAAAGGCATTCCGGCCTCCTTGCTGATGGCCAGCCTGCAGGCTTCTCTACGAGGCCAGACCATGGGCGGCTGCGACAGTCTGGAGAGGCTTGTCCAGAATGTGAATCAACTGGTGTATGCAACCTCGCCCGTTAATCGCTACGCGACTTTTTTCTACGCGCAATACGATGCCGCGCAGCAAGAACTCACTTATGTGAATGCCGGGCACAACGCTCCTCTGCTACTGCGCTGCGATGGCGGTCAGCGCGAGTTAGTCCGGCTGGAGACCGGCGGTCCACCCGTTGGGCTTCTGCCATTTTCCGCTTATCAGAGCGATACTGTGCAGCTACGAACCGGAGATCTGATCGTTCTCTTCACTGACGGCGTATCGGAAGCGATGAACTCGCAAGAGGAAGAATGGGGCGAAGGGAATCTGATCGGCATCCTGCAGGGCAGTGACAACAGACACCCTGAAACGCTGGTGGATGAAATCTTCCGCGCCGCCGACGGTTTCGCAGGCGGGGCGCCGCAGCATGACGATATGACGATTGTGATTCTGAGCGTGACCGGGGTGCCTGGTTAGCAGCCGCTTGCCTGATGATCTAAGCCCGTCTTGAGACTACTCATACGCTTGCGGCACTACTTGCTCATGGACAGCCGCGGCATGATCGTTCGAGGACTTTTTCTTACCAGCGCGTTGGCGGCCGTTTTAACGGCCCAGGAAAAGCTCCCGGCCGACGTGCAGGCGAGCGTCGCTCAATTATTCAAGATGCATGAAGCCTGGGGGCCAGGACTGAACTCGCCGAACGCGGCCATGACTCTGAAAGAGATTTCGCGATCGGGGCAGACGATCACGTATCGGATTTTCGCGAGCGGCTTGCCTCGAGAAGCCGTTTACACGCTGGTGAATTGGCCTGTCACGTCCCGGAGCCCGGTTCAAGCACTGTCAGGTGTAACGCTAGACGCAACGGGGCTTGCGATCTGCGCGGGCAAGCTTGGCACGTGTGGCGATCCTAAGACGCCCAATGACCCGATTGACCTGCCGATAAACCCGGCCAAGGGAGAGCCAGTCCGGTTGGGATTGATTTCGGGCGAAACGCTAAAAGCGTTCTACAAAATCGTTCCAGTTCCGATTGCAGCCACCGACAAAAATTGCCGGGCAGAGGTCGTGCTGCTGACGCCGAAGGCAGAGGCTGTGTTGCTGGAGGCCAGCGGCTTTCGTGCGCAAGTCCACTCAAAATGTTGACCGAATCGGAAGGAGAGCGCCACGAATTGTCCGTAATGGCCGATGCAACAGGAACCTACAAGTCCATGGTGCTTCCGTTTGTCCAGGGCAAGCAACACGGAACAATGCATGTCACCGTTTCATCCGATGCCTGTTCACCCGCGCTGACCTTCACGTGGGGCGCTCAGTAAGATTCTGCCTAGCGCAACGAAAGCGTCTGTAACATCCTCTGAAAAATCGGCCGCAGCTTTTCAAAATCCTGCGGGGGCGCTACAAACACAAAGTATCTAAGCGCGTAATTACCTTGCGGAAAAGCCACCAACCAGTCCTTTTCGCCTTTGCCGTCGTTGCCCGACGCATTGCTGCATTCGACTGAGCGCCCGCTCACTCCGCCCGCAGTAACGTCGCTCTGTGCACCCGGGACGAGTCCAGGGTTATCGCGCGCCATACCACTGATTAATGAATCAAGCGCTGCGCCTATCGTCATGCGCCCCTGAATCTGGTAGACGTCCGTCAACATGCCATAGACGACCCCGCCGACGCCCCCATCAGAAGATCGAGAGAAGCCGCCGGATGGCGCAGTCATCGCTTCCACTTTGTTCCCGTAAGCCTGCCAGGTACCCGGCACGCTAATCGAAAATCCGCTTCCGCGCAGTGTTTTCCAATCGCCGGCCAGTGTTAAATCGGCCGCGGACGGGCCGGCAACCAGTTGTGCCGGTTGACTCACGCCCGCGCCGACCGTCTGATTCGGACTTTGCTGCTTCCAGGCACCTGAGGAGACTTCCCTAGACGTATAGGCGTGCATACCGGATACCTGCGAATGGATGCTCGTGAATTCCGGTGTGTTGATCACGTTGTTGGCGCGAGGAACGAAAGTGGCAATCTCTTTATTTACATATTCCGTGCGATTGCCTGGATTCGGATGATCGCTCATGAACTGCGAGCCGCCCTTTCCGTACTTCGCCTGAATGGTTTCGAAGAACTGCGCCATGCCATGCGGATCATAGCCGGCGTCGTAGAGAATGCCGACTCCCAGCAGATCAGCCTGTTGTTCGGCCCCGCGCGACATCTTCAAAAAGCCGAGTCCCGCGCCCATCCCGATTCCCTCCGAAGCCAGTTGCCCGGCTGCGCCACCCAACAAAACGCCGGCCGCAATTTGTCCGAGACCCGCGGCCAAACCTACTTTCTGCTGCTTGGAGGCGTTGCAGACGGAGTGCTGCAGAACGACGTGCGAGATTTCATGCGCCATCACGCCGGCGAGCTGCGCCTCATTGTCCGCCGCTTGAATCGTCCCCAGATTCACAAAAACTGTTCCGCCGGGCAGCGCGAAGGCATTGATCTCGGCGACATTGGCCACATGAAAGTTATAGGGCCACTTATAGCCCGGCGCCTGCGCGGTGAGCTTCTCGCCCAGGTGCTTGATATATTGCGTGATCGGACTCGAATCGGGCAGCACCGGCATCTGCTTGTAAACTTGCTGCGCGGCTTTCTGTCCGAGCGCGACCTGCTGTTCCGGCGAATAGTTGTTTTTGCAAGGCGCGATCTCCACGCGTGCCCAGCCCGGCAACGGGCACATGGCTACGAAGGCAAAAAGCGCCAAACTGCTGCGAAGAAGGCGGCCCATCACACTAATCGCCCGCAATGCTCGACGGTTGCCGGGCGAGCTTAGCCGAACCGTTAGCAAAGTGATTCACCGGGCCCATGCCACGGCCCAGCTTCGGCGCGGTTTCAATCGCCAGCTGTACATACTGTCTCGAAAGCAAAATTGCCTCGGGCAGCGTGTTGCCAAACGCCAGCGCCGCCGCGATCGCCGCCGAATACGTGCAGCCAGTCCCGTGTGTGTGTTTTGTCGGTACCCGGCTACCCGAATAGGGCGAGCCATTATTGAAGGGAACGGAGCGAGACGACGGCGAGCGCAGGATGTCGACCGGCTCACCGGGTAAATGGCCGCCTTTCACCAGCACCGCCTTGCAACCAAACTGCAAAATCCGATCGCCTGCCTCGCACATTTCTTCTTCGTTCCGAATTTTCATGCCGGCCAGCGACTCGGCTTCCGGGATATTCGGCGTTACTAAACAGGCATACGGCAAGAGCTTGTGTTTCAAAACTTCCTCGCCTTTTTGCGAGAGCAGGCGACCACCGGACTTGCTGATCATAACCGGGTCGACCACCAGCGGGAAGGTGAAAGTTTTGGCCAGCGCAGCTACCGCCTCGACCACTTCGGCGCTGCCAAGCGCACCGGTCTTGGCGGCCTTGGGGGGAATGTCATCGAGCACGGCCAGGATCTGCTCGGTCACCAGATCAGCCGGCATATACTCGACTCGCGAGAATCGCTGCGTGTTCTGCACCGTAATGAGTGTCAGCACCGCCTCGCCGTACACACCGAACTGATGAAAAGTTTTGAGATCAGCTTGAATGCCGGCGCCCCCACTGGGGTCGGAGCCGGCAATGGTCAGGGCTACCGTTGCCATGTTTAAACGTTAGCGCAAGGCGAAGTGCAAAAAATCACCCGCATCGTGAAAAAAGAGCCTATGTATTGCGGCGGTAGTCGCCGCGGCTGAAGTATTTTTCCAGCCACACATAGAGGACGATGAAGAGATAGCGGCTGCCCATTTCCTTTATCTTTAATTTGGGCACCCCAGACCTGCGGTTGCGCCAGGTTATAGGAATCACCGTCCAGCTATAGCCGCGCACGATCGTCTTGAGTGGCAGTTCGACGGTGAGATTGAAGTGCGGTGACATCAAAGGGCGGCAGCCGTCGATCACGGTGGCGCGATAGGCCTTGAAGGCGTTCGTGGTGTCGTTGAGGCGAATGTTGAAGAGCAGCCGGATGAAGAAGTTCGCCAGGCGGTTGACGCGCATCTTGATCCACGGATAGTCGATGGTCCCGCCTCCCTTCACAAAACGAGAACCGAAGACGGCATCCCAGCCTTCATTCAGCAGTTGCCAGTAGCGGACCACATCGCGCGCATCGTCCGATTCGTCAGCCATCATCACGACTGCCGCATCGCCCCCCATGTGGTCGAGACCATAGATGATGGCCCGTCCGAAACCATGGTCTCCGGTGTTCAACACGGGACGCAGCGGAGGAACACGCGTGCAGGCATCCTGCAAACGCTCCCAAGTGGTGTCGGTACTACCGTCATCGACGACGATGATCTCGTGAGGAACTTTATGAAGACGAAGTTCGACATGCAGGTGCTCGACGGTAGAGGCGATGCAGCCTTCCTCATCGCGCGCCGGAATGATGATGCTCAACAGGCGCAGCGGCGGGCGATCGGGATCTGGTTTGGTGCTCGTCATACAGCACCGGCGCGTGTGAGCCAGTCCGGGTTGGCGTGCACGTGAGCTCCGATTTCGTCGAGAATATTTGTGAGCGAACGCCGCGGAGCCCAGCCAAAATCGGTCGCGGTACGAGCAGAATCCATGACCAGCCAAGGGATGTCGAAGGGACGGGGACGCGTGTCGGGCTGCGGCGCGTGTGGGCCAAATCGCTGGTCACACCAGGCGGTCAACTGAGCAAGAGACATCGAATTCGAAGCGCCGCCCCCGACATTATAGATGGGATCGGCGGGAGGATCGCGCTGCAATTGCAAGGCAACCAGACTGGCCAGATCGGAGGGGTGGAAAGCATCGCGCACCTGATAACCATGTCCCCCGAAGCCGATGTAGCGGAGTGGCAGACGCGCCGCATGAGCATGTAGCCAGTAGGAAAAGATGCCCTGCTCGGCGGTACCGAATTGACCGGCGCCGGCCAGCACGCCGCAGCGATTGATCCAGACAGGAAAATCAAAGGTCAGTCCATATTCGACTGCCATGATTTCGGAAGCTAATTTGGTTGCGCCGTATAGAGAAATAGGCTGGCGCGTGGAAAAAGATTCGAGGAGCCCAGAGGCGCTCACGCCCACGGGCGCGCCTGGCCTTTCGTCATAGACAAAGGCGTTCGCCTGCGGATGAACTGGTAAAGCGGCCAGATCACGCACCGAATAAACCCGGCTGCTGCTGAGAAGAACAAATCCGGCTTTGTGTTCCCGGCAGTATTCGAGTATGTTCAGCGTGCCGCCCAGATTATGTTCCGAGAGTTGCCTGGGACTCGATCGCCCGTCAACACCGGCGAGAACACTGGGATGAGCCGCCGCGTCGATCACCCAATCGCAAGCCGGCAGTGCGTCCAGATCGCTGCGCAGGCGCAGGTCGCCGTGGACGTAATGCACACCAAGGCGGCACAACTCGCGTCGATTCGTCTCCGAGCCTGGACGCAGCAGATTATCCAGGCCGACAATTTCGCAGCCAGTAAGATGTTCACGGAGACTCGCGGCCAGACGGCTGCCGACGAACCCGCAAACACCGGTAATCAGAACCTTCATCAACGAGCAGTTGCTGCGGCGATTGGTTGCGCCTCGCCCAGACGGATCTCCCAGGACTCGGTGATTTCTCGAAAGACGTCGCGCAGCGATCGTGTGATTGTCCAACCCGGGTAGTGCGCTTTCATCTTGCGAAGGTCGCTGTAGTAGCAGATGTGGTCGCCGATGCGATTCTCTTCCACGTACCTGTACTTCTGCGGAATGCCGGTAAACTCTTCGACAATTTGGAAGGCTTCGAGAATGGAACACGAGTTCTCTTTGCCGCCACCAATGTTGTAGACCTCTCCGCTGCGCGGCGCGTCACAGAAGGCGACGATGAAGTTAGCGACATCTTCTGAATGAATGTTGTCGCGCACCTGTTTGCCTTTGTAGCCGAAGACCTTGTATTCGCGATTTTGCAGGTTGCAGCGAATCAGGTAACTCAGAAAGCCGTGCAACTCGACGCCCGCATGATTCGGCCCGGTAAGGCAACCGCCACGCAGAGCACAGGTAGGCATCCCGAAGTAACGCCCATATTCCTGCACCATCACGTCCGCCGCCACTTTCGATGCTCCGAAGAGCGAGTGCTTCGATTGATCGATCGAAAAGCTTTCCGGGATGCCATGTTCGAAAGCTGGATCGGCGTAGTCCCAGCGAGTGTCGAGTTCACGCAAAACAATCGTGTTGGGCCGGTCGCCATATACTTTGTTCGTCGACATATGAACGAAGGGAGATTCAGGGCAGGCGCGGCGGGCAGCTTCGAGAAAGTTCAGCGTGCCCACCGCATTGGTGTCAAAATCGTCGAACGGAATGGCCGCCGCTCGATCATGCGAAGGCTGAGCAGCGGTATGCACAATCACGTCCGGCCTAATTTCATTGACGAGTTTGAGGACCCCGGCGCGATCGCGAATATCGATTTGCGAATGACGGTAGCCGCTAATCTGTGATTGAAGACGATGAAGGGAGCGGCGCGTATCGCCCTCGGGACCGAAGAATACGGAACGCTCGTTGTTGTCGACACCGTAGATCTCGAATCCATGCCGGGAAAGGTGAAGACATACCTCTGAGCCAATGAGACCGCAAGAACCCGTAACTAACGCTTTTTTCGCCACAGAAGTAGTCTAACGTAGCGATCGGTCATTTCAATTATGTTTATCCGCTCCCGGGGACCCGCTCTGGCTGCACGATTTCTGCTGATTCTGCTCGCTGCGTGGGCAGCTTACAACTGGGGCGCGACAATTTACCGGATTACACAACTCTATGTCACGATTCCGACTTGGGATTACTGGCGCGTCGCGGCCAATGCTTCAAACATCCGGGCGTTTGACTTCCGCTATCTCTGGCTGCAGCACAACGAGCACAGGATTGTCGGTCCGGATATTGTGTTCGCGATCGACTTGCTACTGTTTCATGCGCGCCGCATTTTTCCGGTCGTCGTCAGTTTCGTTTTTTATCTCGGATGCTGGCTGGTCATCGCGCGGAGCATAGCGGCAGACACTCTGCTGTCGATAGAGGCACGAGGTTCCGCCATTGCGCTGGCGGGAATCATGATTGGCTGGCGCGGTAGCGCCCTGGCGCTCGCGGATCCCTTCCTGATTGCGTGGACGCTTATGGAGTTTGCTTTTCTGGTGGCCTTGTGGCTGGTTTCCCGGGCGATCTCAGGCTCTGCACGTGCATCGCTGCTGACGAGTGTAATTGCTTTGGGATTTGTTGCGACTTACTCGTCGGGAAACGGACTGCTGGTCTGGCCGGTGCTCGTGGTCGCGGCTTACTTTTGTGGCTGGACGAAACGGTTAACAGGCGCGCTGGCGATCAGCGGAGTCGTAGCCGACGGCCTGTATTTCGTGGGTTATCGCTTCGGCGGAAATCTGCAGCCGGCAAATCTGTTCCGGCACCCTGCCTACACGATGGCGTTTCTAGGTTCCTATCTCAGCATGCCGTTTGGAGGTATGAAGAGTCCGCAATTTGGCGTCTACCTGGGACTGTGCCAGCTGGCTGTCATGCTGCTGCTATTCAGCGTGGTGGTGCGCCACAGACTGCTGGCCACGAGAACCGGAATCGTCCTCTTCGGCGCCTATCTTTTTACGATTCTCGCGGCTTTGCTGACAGCTGCTGGCCGCATGGAACCGGGAGACGGTTTTTATACGAACGCCAAAGCTACGCGCTATCTGACCCTAGTGATGATCAACTGGGGCGTTTGCGCGGCAGCGCTCATCTGGCTCTCCGCACGCAGAGGATGGCGTGTAACTTCGCCACCGTTTTTTGCAGTTCTGCTGGGTGTCCTTATAGCGATTGGATTTCTCAAATTACGCTGGTGGGAACGGACAGGCATCCGCCCGTATGTCGACGCGCAAGTGACGCAGCTGAGTGTGGAGAACGGGGTGCACGATCCTCGGCTTCTGCGGAATATCTTTCCTAGTCCCGAGTTTGTCGAACAGTATTTGAAAGTGCTGCAGGCGGATGATCTTTCGATTTACTCCAATGCCGGGTTCCCGAAGGACAGTTCGATTCGAAAGGACAATTCAACAGTCCTAGGTGAAATCACGCGCATCTTTCCGCTTCAATCCGGGGTGGAGATTGTAGGCTGGACAAAAGCCACTACCAATCGGTTCACGGTGGTGAATGAAGCCGGCGAACTGGTTGGCAGCGGACAACGGCTGTCACTCGGCCTCCCCTCGGAATTGCTGACTTCCGAGACGCCGCCGAGCTTGGCCTGGATTGCGTTTGTGCCGGTTCAGTATGCCAGCGGGCGATTCTCGGTATATAGCGGATCGTCCCAAATCGGCGAGTCGAGTGCATTTCCACAAGTGACGGTGGTGAGTGAATCGCAAGTGGGCGATAACCTTCCGGGTATTGAGTGGCGCAAAGATCCAGCCTGGACGCAGAACGGCCAGCCGCCGATCAAACTACACGGACCGGCGCCGCGCGGACCGGTCTACGGCAGCTGGAGCGGAGCCGACAGACGGGTGGGCGCGATTCAATCGAGCAGCATCTCAGTGCCAATTGATGGGTGCCTCATTCTGCCGGTGTTCCACGGACCATCGACTAAGCCGCTAAGCGTGGAATTGCGCGATGCTGGTAACGCGACAATCCTGGAAAACATTCCGATGCAGGACGAAGATATCCAGTGGGAATTCTGGCGCATCCCGCTGCGCGCTTCACCCAAAGTGCAGATCGTAGCCAGCGACCAAGGCAAAAACAATGGAGAATGGCTGGCGATTGGGACGCCTGCGCAGTGCAAGTAGGTTTTGAAAAGGAAGGTGTATGTCGATACGAGGGGAGCGCGAGGCGAGATGAAAGCCTAAGCCAAGTCTGGAAAATTACGCGCTCACTCTCCTTCATGTCTTGGATTGGCCGCGAGCGAGAGCACCTGGATAAGCGCTTGAATACGTTGGCAAACATCTTCATCTCTGATCGCAACCCACTTCCATAAGCCAAGAATAAAAGATACGACTGCAAAAATCGGCAGGTTCTTTATCGCAGCGGTTTGAAGGGGCGAAGGTACTGTAAAGATCTGAAAAGCGGCAAAGACGATGAATCCGATTGATTGCGTGCCTACGATGGTGCTCCAGGTCGTACGGATCCGATCAACTTTTCCTTGTAGGCGTTCTGAGGCGAAATTGAGGACCTCAGGACTGTAGGAAACTCGAAGCTCAGTAATTAGTTCTAGATCTTTTTCATCGCCTGAAACGTTAAACTTCACTTTTCTCGCAAAGGAACCTAGTCTGATGTCAGATTGAATCTGTCTCCAATCGAAGCCGATTGCCCTGAGGCTCATTATCGGCAAAACTAGAAACCAGCCGATGATTGTTATTAAAAGGAAAAGCTCATTCACGCCGATGAGAATTACTTCAGGAAAACCCGAGAGTCCGAGTCGTCTTTGTAGCCAAATGAGAAAAATCGTTGATGTGAAGCAGAGAACGACTACCGCTAATGAAATCCACAATTGCTTCGATTCCCCCCTGGTTAGCGGCCGTTGAGACTTGTCGACCTGAATAAGTCGGTCGTATAGAGATTCCAATTTTCCTGTCGTCGATGTATTGAAAGCTCCTGACGAAGCTGATTGCATAAAGTGCACTGCGGGGCTGCGGTTGTCTTGCATTAGACTCTGGGATTCGTAAGCGCCCGATGAACCCCTCTGGCGCAGGAAGGGTTGCAGGACTGATCCTGAATGCGTGAGAGGAGACCTACCGCGAAGCTGGAGCCCAGAGAGGCGGCAGGAGTTCTTCAAGCCGTGTAATAGGATGTTCGGCGATGCGGCCGAGCACGTCCTGGAACCAGACAAACGGATCGATTTTAGCGAGTTCGCAGGAAGAGAGAAAGCTGCGCAGCACGGCCGCGGTTCTGCCGCCGTTGTCGCTCCCGAAGAAAGTCCAGTTGTTCCGACCCACAGCGAAACTCCGCAGAGAACGTTCCGTCGCGTTGTTGTCGATAGACAAATCGCCGTCGGAACAGTAGCGAGTCAACGCCGTCCAATTCTTCAGCGTGTAAGCGACCGCCTGTCCCGCATCGCTCTTCGGCAGCACCTGTTCGCGGATCGTCAGCAGATACTCGTGCAGCCGGTCGAGCGTCGGACGCGCATCCAGTTCCCTTGCCATGCGCAGCTTCTCTCCGCTCCATCGATTCAGGCGCGCCGTTTTCTCCACTTCGTAGAGATGCGCGATCATGGCCAGCACTCCGCCCATGCGCGCCTGGTCGTTAGCCAGGGCATTGTGAAAATGACGGCGCGCGTGTGCCCAACAGCCTACTTCCACCATTCCCCGCGAGGGGTCGATAAAGAAGCTGTCGTACACAACAAAAGCGTCGGCCTGCAGATGTCCGCGATAATTTTTCAGAAACGCTTCCGGTCCGGCCCGTTCGCGAGTCGGCGTGTAGTCGTAAATCACCGCCGGGTGATCGCGATCTCCCACATAGGGCCAGATACGTCCCGTGCGCGTGTGCGGCAAGTTCCGGTCCAACACCTTCACCGGCGTGTCGTCGGTTCCCACCACCTTCGACGCCAACACGAACTCCTTCAGCTTCCGGTAAAGCGGATCGAGCAGACCGGCGCATTGCCGCATCCAGCCGCACATCGTCTGCTCGCTCAACTCGACGCCGGAGCGCCGGAAGATCTTCGCCTGCCGGTGCAAAGGCAAGTGATCCTCGTACTTGGACACGATGACCTGCGTCAGCAGACTTGCGCCCGCCGTGGCCTTCTCGATCGGCTGGGACGGTTTGCCCGCCGTCTTCACCGTGCATTCGCAAGAGTACTTCTTGCAGACGTCTTCGATCACGATCATCTGCGCGGGAATGTACTCATAGCGCTCGCTGGTTTCTTCGCCGAACTCGCGCAGGTCCCGATCGCAGACCTCGCAATGTTTTTCCGCCTCGTCCAGATCGTGAACGATGCGCTCGCGCTTGAGATGCGCGGGCAATACGCGGCGACCGCGCGGGTTGGGCGCGGAGCCTTTCGAAACCGGCGGATTTTCATCGTCGGGCCCGTTTCCGCCTTCATCGGTCTTCGACAGAGCCTCGACATTCACACCCTGCGCTTTCAGTTCGGCTTCGAACAACGCCAGTTGCTCGTCGGTGATCTGTTCGCTTCGCCGGCCGCTCTTTGCAGCGAGTAACTGCCGCAGCAGGTTCTCTGTTTTGATCCGTCGCGCTTCGGAAGCGTCCAGTTGCGCAATGAGATCGAGCACCATCCGCTGCAAAACTTCCGCGCTAGCTGGCAGTTGTTCGCGGTCGATCGGCACTCGAAAACATTATCGCCTGAAATGTTCTTGAGCGCTACGCAACAATGGCCAGGATTCGACGCTTATGCGGCTTCGCCAATCTTCGGACAATAACGCTTTCTTCGCTTTGCACGGCTTAGATCGATACCGGAAAGCAGCGAGCCCAGTTCGGCGACCGTGATCTCGCGCCGCTTCTCGGCGGACTCGCCGAACGGCATGGCGTAGGTTCCTTCTTCCAGCCGTTTCGCCCACACCGCGAATCCGTCGCGATCCCAATAGAGTATTTTGATGCGGTCGCGACGCCGGTTCGCGAAGACGAACAGATGTCCGGCGAACGCGTCCAGCTCCATCGATTGACTGACCAGGGCGTGCAGCCCGTCGAAGCTCTTGCGCATGTCGCAGGCCGAGGCGCACAGATACACCCGCACGCTGGCCGGCAGGTGCATCATATGCGTTCCCGCAACACGCTCAACAACGTGCGCAGGGTCGCGGCATCCGCGCCCGGCAAGACGCGCAAGCGGTCGCCGGTGGACAGTAACAGTTCGATAGGCGCACCGTCCCTCGCGCCCGGCCCACTGGCGTCCACCAAGGCGAACCGCACTGGATCGCTCGCCTTCAGACGTTTCCGCCAACTGTAAAAAGACGGCTCGCTAACCCCGTGTTCCCGGCAAAATACATTTACAGCCTTGCCGCTGCGCTCTTGTCGCCCAATCAAATCAACCCACTTCTGTCTTCTGGAAAGCACCTCGGAATCTCTCATGCTTTCCACTATCAAGCCACGGTCTCTTATACGCTAGAGGGGTTCGTGGGGTGCTTACTGGGATTCTACATCGAGCGGAATTGTGAAGGGTCCCGATCGACTCTTTCCGCCACCCTCAAAAAGTTCCCCGACATACGGACTACTCTAGGGTTCTATTGATACTCGCAGAATGTAACGTCTCGCAAAAATCGCGGCATTCGCCACAACAGTCGGGAGGAAAGCGGGGTCTATGAAGTTCTGGGTCTCTGAGTACCCGAGAGTCAAGCTTGACTGAAATGTGTCGCTGGTCGGGCCGCCGGGATTTGAACCCGGGACCTCTTGCACCCCAAGCAAGCGCGCTAGCCAGGCTGCGCCACGGCCCGAAGACCCCAGTTTATCGTAAGGGACAAAATTAGCAGGAAGCATTGGCTTGGCGGCGGTCCGCCACGATGGTGACTTCCATGTCCCGAGCGAGCTGAACCACCTCATTCACCAGACTCTTCTGCGTCATTCGTTCGAGCCCCTTCGCCACGATGCGGGGCAGGAAGATTTGACGCGCGTTGTGCAGCCGCGCGAAGTCGACAATCGCCTGGGCGTGATCGGTACCGGCTAGGACGCGAGTCTCTATGTGCAGATTGCGGGCGAAGTTGAGGTGCCGCTCGATGGCTTTGCGCTGGGTCGGCGGCGAGGTCTGCAAGTCGCCTTTCTCCGCCACCAAGACGGCAAAACAATTCCCGCCCATGATGTCCGCCACCCGTTTGCCACGGCGGATCAGCATCGCGGTGGAGGGGTCGTCGCTAATGTAAATGACCACCGCATCATCCTGGCGGCGCGTCCGCACCTTAGCCGGCCACGGCTGCTCGGAAAGAATCAGCGGAGCGGATTCACCTTGCTCAATTCTGCCTTCGAGTTCGTGCGCCGTCTGCCGCAGCGCCAGTTCCCGGAGGGCGACCAGCGTGGATTCTTTGAAAAAATTCTCGAGAGCGAGTTTGGCTTTGTCAGGCGCGTAAACAACACCGCGCTCAAGCCGGTTCAGCAAAGCACGCGGCGTCAGGTCGACCATGATCACTTCGTCAGCCCGTTTCACCACCCAATCGGGAATGGTTTCGCGGACCCTAACTCCCGTGATCTGGCCCATTTGATCGTTCAAACTTTCCAGGTGCTGCACATTCATCGTGGTAAGCACATCGATACCGGCATCGAGCAGGACCAGCACGTCTTCCCAGCGCTTCTCTCGCGCGGAACCGGGGACATTGGTATGCGGAAACTCATCGACGACTGCAATCTCGGGATGCCGCTCGAGAATGCCTTCCGTATTCATCTCCTCGAATACCGAACCGCGATAGCTCACCAGTTTGCGTGGAACCATCTCCAAACCTTCGGTCTTCGCGATGGTATCTTTGCGGCCATGCGGCTCAAAGTAGCCGATCAGAACATCTGAGCCGCGCGCTTTCAGGCCTTGCGCCTCTTCGAGCATCTGGTAGGTCTTTCCTACGCCGGCTGCGTAACCGAGGAAGATCTTGAGCTTCCCGCTGCCGTTCATGACGTCGCTGGCATGGCGAACCGGTAGCCCACCCAAGGCTCAGTCAATACGTACTGCGGATGGGCGGGATCGATCTCAATTTTCTTGCGCAGCTGGCTGACAAACACCCGCAGATACTCTACTTCATTGCCGTACTCCGGCCCCCAAAGTGTCTGCAGGAGCTTGCGGTGCGTAACAGGTCGGTTCGCGTTCGATACCAGGTACTGCAGCAGGTCGAATTCTTTCGGCGTGAGGCGGACCGGCTTGCCTCCCGCGATTACCTGCCGGGCGGCAAAGTTGATCGAGAGCTGATCGGAAACGACTACCGGCTCAAGACTCTCTTCCTGAACAGGCTGGCGTCGCAGATTCGCCCGGATGCGCGCGGTGAGCTCGTTCACGCTGAAGGGCTTAGTCACGTAATCGTCGGCGCCCGCATCGAGTCCGGTGATCTTATCGGCTTCGCTGTTTCGCACGGAAAGCAGGATGATAGCGGCTTCGGAGATCGCTCGGATCTCGCGGCAGGCAGCAATACCACCCATGCCCGGCATGTTGATGTCGAGCAGTATCAGATCGGGGTCGGCCCCTTTCAGCAGGTCAAGAGCTTCTTCGCCGGTGCCGGCTTCGACCACCTCATACTTCTGCGCGGTCAATGCGGTTTTCACAACGCGCCGAATCTGCGGCTCGTCGTCGACGAGGAGAATGCGTGCCTTGGTATCGATCATCGCAGCAAGATCAAGCGGGATGAGTCACCTGGCGATCAACCGGCAGTTCTTTGGAAGCGGCATGCAAGGTGATTGTAAAGCGCGATCCCTGGCCCACTAGGCTTTCTACCGCGATCGCGCCGCCATGAGCCTCCACGATTTCCTTGGCGATAGCAAGGCCCATGCCGGTACCCTGGATGCGGGAGCTGTCGTAGCGTCCTCGATAGAATTTTTCAAAGACGCGGCTCTGTTCCACATCCGTCAAGCCCTGGCCGCGATCTTGCACCGCGATCGAGACAAGCCCGTTCAACTCTTCGGTCGTGACCACAATATCGGAACGTGCCGGGCTGTATTTGAGTGCATTGTCCAGCAATTGTTTGAGGGCCTGCACAAGCAGTTCGCGATCGACAAACACGGGCGGCAGGTCTGCCTGCAGCTGGACCTGGATACGCCCGGCGCTAGCGCGTTCCGCAATACTCTCCAGAGCGGCCTGTAGAAGATTTTCGATCGAAAGCGGTTCCGCTTCGAGCTTTAACTTTTTAGCATCAATGCGAGCGAGATGAATTGCCTCTTCCACTAAACGGCGCAGACCCTTGGTTTCTGTTTTCACCACCGCAATTAAGTCTCTCTGCTGTTCGAGCGTGGTCTGGGCTGTCGGCAGCAGCATATCGGTCGCAGCCTCAATAATGGTGAGCGGTGTTTTCAGATCGTGCGCCAGCGCGTCGATCATAACCGATTTAAGCTCTTCCCCCTGGCGAATCGCGTTGGCACGCGTGCTTGCTTCGAGAGCCATCGCCTGCGCCAAGGCAACCGCGACCGTGTTCGCCAGAACCTGCATCGTCGATTCAGGAAGCGCCTTGCCCGAAAAAGCCAGGCTGCCGAATGTTTTGTTCCCGAGTGCGATGGGAATCACGGAGGTACACACATCTTTGCGGCAGTCGAAAAAGCCGCACACGGCTGCCCGCTTTAATACTTCGTCTGGAAACGAACCGGGGATCTGCGAGCGCTGAATTAATCCCGATGAACTCTCGTAAAGCGCGACTTCAGAGAAGTCGAAAAGCTCGATGCACTTGTTCACAATCAGGCGACGAACATCTTCTCCACTAATCAGCAGCATGGCGCGGCTCAACGCGTGCAGTTTTTCGGTTTCCTTTTGCTGGGCGATCAGTTCCTGCCGTTGCTGGCGGGCGCGCGTGGAAAGCCTGGTGGCCAGTAGTGAGACCGCCAGAAACACCAGCAGGCTGAACCAGCCTTGCAGGTCGCCGATCGTGATCGTTCTAATCGGTGGAACAAAAAAGTAGTCGAGACACAGAGCAGCCGTCAGAGAAGCCGCCACCGCTTCGCCCAAACGGGCATAGGTTCCGGCAATCAGAACGGCGAGAAGAAGAACCATGGCCGCCACCGCCGCCGTGGCCCCCACCGCGTAGCCAAGGCAGGACAGGCCGATGATTCCGGCAATGACAGCTGCAACGGCACGCACGCGAAGCGCGCTTACCTTCAGGTCGCGCAGCGCGCTCACATCGAACCTGCGCAATGCGCCCATGTCAAACACAAGTGTAGCGATTTCGCGACAAATAAGCGTAAGCATTTCATAAATGTGAGTAGACTGAAACCATGTCGAAATGGTGGCTCGCGTTGGCGTTGCTCGCTTTTACAGCGACAGCAGCGGAAACTTTTCAGCTTTCGGGCGAAAAGATGCGGAACGATGTGCGCTACCTCGCGAGCGATAAGCTGGAAGGCCGCGGCGTCGGAACCAACGGCGAAAAGCTGGCTACCGAGTATTTAGCGGCGCAATTGAAAACAGCGGGCGCAAAACCTGCGGGCGACAACGGCAGTTATTTTCAACGTGTGCCGCTGGTGGGATCGACCACGCAGCCTTCCGCCACCTTGAAGGCTGTCAATGATTCGAAAAACGTGTCGTTCAGCTTCGTGAAAGACTTTGTCGGAACCGCGCTGTCCCAGGCGACGGACAACGATTTCGATGCGGAGGCCGTTTTCGTCGGACATGGTATCTCGGCCCCTGAATTTGGTTGGGATGACTATAAAGGACAGGATTTACGCGGGAAAGTTCTGGTGTACTTCACGAATGAGCCCCCATCAAACGACCCGAAATTTTTCGGCGGCCGGGCGCTAACCTACTATGGTCGCTGGATCTACAAGTTTGAGGAAGCCGCGCGCCGGGGTGCGGTGGCAGCGCTGATCATTCACACGACGCCTACCGCCGGTTACGGGTGGGGCGTCGTAAGTGGTTCGTTCAGCCGCGAGATCCCGGAATTAAAATTGAATTCGGGGGAGAAGGGTCTCAAATTAGCTGCCTGGCTCTCGGAAGAAGCGGGCGCACGGCTCGTCCAAGCCAGCGGCAAATCGCTCGACGAGCTGTTAAACATGGCGAACGAAAAATCGTTCAAGCCTATGCCTCTCGGTGTACATGTCGTGGGCCACATACCAGTAACGTTGCGCGAAATCGAAAGCCGGAACGTGGTCGGCCGCATCGATGGATCGAGTGCGGCATTGAAATCGCAAGCCGTACTTTACACCGCGCATTGGGATCACCTCGGCATCAGCGTGCCGGTGAACGGGGACAAAATTTACAACGGCGCGGTGGACAATGCAACGGGATGCGCGGTGGTCTTGGATCTGGCGCGCGCCTGGGCGGCTTTGCCAAAGAAGCCGGAGCGGAGCGCGCTGTTTCTGTTTGTCACGGCGGAAGAATCAGGTCTGCTGGGCTCCCAGTATTACGGCGAGCATCCGGTAATTCCGGCCGGCATGACCGCTGTCGACATTAACTACGACGCGCTCTATCCATTCGGCAAAACTCACGACGTCCTGGTCGGCGGCGCAGAGCGCACGTCGCTCTGGCCCTTGATCCAGCGCGATGCCAGGAATATGGACCTGCAGATTGCTTCGGATCCGACGCCCGAGCAGGGTCACTATTACCGGTCGGATCATTTTTCGCTGGCGCGGGTGGGCATACCAGCCTTCAGTGTTTCGCAAGGTACGCGCTATGTCGGCAAACCGGCAGACTTCGGCCAAACGATTTTCGAACAGTACAACGCCGAACATTATCACCGTCCGTCAGACGAATATCACGCCGATTGGAATTTCGATGGAATGGTCCAGATGGCCACGTTTGGCATGAGAATAGGCATCGATACGGCTAATTTGCCCCGCTTGCCCACCTGGCAGGCAGGAGATGAATTTCTAGCGGCGCGCGAGAAAAGTGAGAGGTAAAGACGAAGCATCAGTTGAAATCCGCCGAGTGTTCGGGAATCCTCTCCATTCTGCTAGAGGTCCTTTAAACTGAAAGGTATAAGCTGGAACGCAAGCCAATGAATCTGATGATAGAACTTCCTGACGAACTTGGCGCGTCGTTAGAAGCGCACGCCCAAGCGAAGGGTCTCTCGACTGATCGTTATATCAGCCGCGTCCTGGAAGACACATTGACCTCCGAGGGACCCATCAAGGCAGCCAATCAGCCGTTTGAAACGGGATATGGGACATGGGCCAAATTTGGCCTCGCGCCCTCCGCAGAGGAGATCGACGAAAACCGGCGGGAAATGTTCCAGAATTTCGCCCGAGATTTTTGATGATCGCGGGTGTTGCCGACACTCATGCAGCACTCTGGTATTTGTTTGGTGACCCCCGCCTCTCGTCTGCGGCGAAAGATTTCATAGATAAAGCTGCAGCGTCCCGGCAGAAGATTAAACTGGCACCTATCAGCTTGGCGGAGGTGGTCTATCTGGTCGAAAAAAAACGTCTACCGGAGTCTGCTTTCACGAATCTGAGAAGCGCACTATCTAATCCGAATCACATTCTGGACGAGGCTCCTTTCACTGCCGAGGTAGTACACGCAATGCGCAGTGTGCCAAGGGACTCAGTGCCGGATATGCCCGATCGGATTGTCGCCGCTACTGCTCTCTATTTCGGAGTCCCGGTCATCAGTCGAGACGCGCGAATTCGGGCGTCCACGATTCAAACCGTCTGGTGAGATTTGTCTCAACCACCCGCGCGCCCAACTCTCGCGACAGCGCGCTCCGCATTAACAGCCGCACCAATTATGGCCACGTCCTCGCCGCCAGGCACCACTTCGAGCGAATATCCTTGCAACGGGCTGAGCTTCACCATTTCATGCAGGTATTCGTTGAACAGATTGATATTGAGGAAGCGAGCGTTAAAACCAGTTAAGAAGAACTTGCCTGGACCATCCAGATGGATACTAGTGGCCGTGGCGGCCGCTAACGCCCGATGCCACAGCTTGGCGAAATCTACGCAGCGCGCTTCCCCCGCTTGGGCCTGAGCAAACACCTCATCCGGCTCCATATCCATGAATCGCAGACGCATAGAACGGTGGCCGACAATGCCTTCGAGATGTCCGCGTCCGCCACATCCGCAAAAATGCTCCTTCGGATCGAGTGTAACTACGGAGTGGCCAGCCTCCCAAACGCCGTCGTTTGAAGGATAGCGACCATAACCCACGCCCGTGCCCAGCGTCCAGACGCGAATCAGTTTGTCGAGATGACCGCGCGTGGCCGCCATGCCGGCCGCCATCACGTCGGCGTCGTTGAAGATCGAGACGGGCACTTGACCGAAGAGCGGTTCGAGCGCTTCGGCCATGATGGTTTTTATGTGAATGCCCTTGAACTGGACCAGATTGGGAGAGTCCTCCACAATACCGTTGCGGATAATTCCAGGCATCCCAATGCCCACATGAGTAGGCGCGTCGGCGAGTTTAAGGCTTTCAAGCTCGGACACAATGCGCTGTACAATGCTGTCGGCTGGAACGCCTAATAGGGAGTCGGAGACCGACCGGTCGTCGGGAGTGATCCGTGGCTCGCCCACCAGCGCGTTGCCTGAGACTACACCGACCGTAACTCTTTCCGTGATAACGACACCTACGCTGTTCGCCATATAAGTTGTGCCGTCAGTTGCGAGACAATTTGTTCAGTCCGTTAAACGCCGCTGCCTTGTAGCATTCCGCCAGCGTGGGATAGTTAAAGACTGTGTCCACGAAGTAATCGACTTTACCTTTCAAGATCAGCACTGCCTGCCCGATGTGAAGCAGTTCCGACGCGCCCTCACCAATAATATGGACACCCAGCAGGTCCAAAGTGTCACGATTGAAGATCAGCTTGAGACGGCCGGTCGTGTCGCCGCGAATCTGACCGCGTGCGATCTCCCGATAATATGCTACGCCTACCTCGTACGGTACGTCCTCGTCGGTTAGCTGCTCTTCTGTTTTGCCGATAAACGAAATTTCGGGGATGGTGTAGATGCCGAAAGGGAAATAACTCGGGTTCGACGAAAACGGTTTATCGTAAGCGTGCGCCACGGCAATGCGGCCTTGCTCCATGGAAACGGAAGCCAGGCTCGGGAAACCGATCACGTCACCCACCGCGTAGATGTTGGGCTGGGTAGTCTGGTAATTCTCGTTTACGCTGATACGCCCGCGATTGTCGGCCGTGAGTCCCGCTGCCGCGAGGTTGAGTTCATCTACGTTCCCCTGGCGGCCGACCGCATACAGCAGCGCATCTCCCGGCACTTTCTTGTTGCTTTCGAGATAGGCCACTACACCCCCGACGCCATTAGGATTCGTCTCTTCCACACTCTGCACTTCCTCGTTGAGGCGCATTGTGACGCGGTGATCCCGTAAATGGTAAGAAAGCGCTTCCACGATTTCGGCATCGGCAAATTCGAGTAGCCGTGGCCGTTTTTCGATCAGCGTCACGCGCACTCCCAGCGTTGCAAACATGCACGTGTATTCCACGCCGATCACACCGCCGCCCACCACCAGCAGAGTGCGTGGAATGCTGGGCATGTCTAGAATCTGATCGCTATTGATGATCGTGCGCGCGTTAATAGGAACCTTGGCGGATGAGGCCGGCTTGGTGCCGGTAGCGATCACGATCTTTTCGGCATTAATCTCCGACGCCCCGCGCACTCCACTCACCAGTACCGACGTCGGACTCTTGAAACTAGCGACCCCGGTAAGCACTTCAATGCCATTGCGCGCCAGTTGCGCCTGCGTGACATCGATTTCCGTCTTGATCACATGCTGGACGCGAAAGGCGAGATCAGCCATGGTGATCTTCTCCTTTACGCGATAGCTCACGCCGTAAATATTCTGGTAGTTATAGCCGGACAGATGCAGTACGGCTTCGCGCATCGTCTTGCTTGGGATGGTGCCGGTGTTGATGCAGACCCCGCCAATCACTTCCCGCTGTTCGACCAGCGCTACTTTTTTACCTGTCTTGGCGCCCTGTATCGCGGCGCGCTGCCCGGCAGGCCCGGAGCCGATTACGACTAGATCATATTGGGACATGGAAGCTAATGTTCCAATTTCATGAAGGCGCTTATTCTCATACTCAGACTTTTACCCGCAACATTTCCGAGTATAGCTTTGGAAAAAGAGCCAAAAGCCGGAACAACGAAAATTGATCCGCCGATGGCTCGAACCGAGAAGGTTTTCTAGGCCAGCGCTTTCAGGCATTTTGCAATCAACTCTTTGGTGCCTGGATACGGATCGCCTTCGCTATCCCATTCCATCGAAAAATAGCCTTTGTAACCGGCTTCTTTCGCTATGCCCAGAATGTGTTCCACGTTCACCCGATACACGTTTTGTTTGTCCTGCTCGAAATCCTTCACGTGGCTGATGTTGTAAGCCAGCGGGAATAAGGTGCTGAGCGCCTGATTGTTATAGTTCTCGTCGTTGTGGACCAGCATGGAATTACAGAAGTCGGGCAGCGAGCGCAGGTATGGGCTGTCAACGGCTTTGAGAACTCTTACAATGCGTTCGGGCAGTTCAATTTCCGGCTCGTCGTTTTCGACATTAATCACGATGCCCTTCGACTCGCCATACGCGGCGAGCGCTTTGAGCCCGCTGACCGAGCAGCTGATGTCGCTGCCGGATTCACCACGCGGCAGATGGACGCGAATGCCGGGCGAATGCAAAATTACAGCCGCATCCACCCACTTGCGATACGCCGCGAGACCGGCTTCGCGCTGTTCCGGAGTGCCGCAAAGACGCGCATCGATATCAACCGGTATGTTTACGACATGAACACGGGCGGCGGCGAACTGTTTCTTCAGCCTGCCAATGTAAGAGGGCTCCGTTGACTTGAAGTGGTGGCTCCACGGCTCTATGCCGGGCACTCCAAAGTCAGGAACAATGGTGTGCGCAAACTGCTCGAGCGGCATGCCGGAGCTGGCAGTTTCTTCCCCATTGGTATGAGGCGTTGCAATCAAGTGCCGGAACGGATAGGTCGAGACAGAGAGGCGGTCGCGCGCTGCTGTAGGAAAGTTCCAGTGCGGATCAGCGGCTTCGAGGGAAGCCGCCAGGGCCAGCGACAGGCCTAAGAATTCGCGGCGTTTCAGTGATTCCATAGATTCAAAGTTGCTTATTCCAGAATGGCCAGGCTGCGCCGATAATCGTGGCGTTCGAACCGAGCGTGGCGGCCCCGAAGGTAACGCTTGATCGGGCAAAGAGAGAAGCGTTTTCGCGAAAGACGCGCTCTGCCGGTTCGAGTACGAATGCTCCACCGGCGGATAAACCTCCGGCGATGGCGATGTGGTCAGGGAAGAATATGTTCGCCATGGAAGCCACCGCCACTCCCAGCCACTCGCCCGCTGATCGCAACACTTCTATGGCGGCTTCATCACCCGTTTTCGAGGCGTCGATCACATCGCGCAGAGTGAACTGTCCTTCTCGACCAGATGCGCCCTTGTATCGTTCCGCCAGGACAGGCGCCGAGATCATGATTTCCGCGCAGCCTTTGCCGCCGCAAGTGCAAACGGGCCCATCCCGCAAAACGACCACGTGCCCAATATCTCCCAGGCAGCCGTAAGCAAAACGAACTGGCACGCCCTCAATCGTCATGCCTACACCCAAGCCGGTGCCCGCGGTCACGCACAAGAAGCGGCGGCTGCCTTGCCCCGAGCCCATTTGATATTCGGCCATGGTGGAGGCATTCGAATCCACCTCAAGCTCGATCGCCAGATCAGGAAACACTTCGACCAGACACTCACGCAGCGGAAATCCCTCCAGCCACGCGAGGTTTGAGTTGTAGACGAGATGTTCCCGATGTGCATCCAGAAACCCCGCCACCGCGACGCCTAGCTGTCTAGGGTCGTCCTGCAAAGTGGCGCGAGCGGCGGCGCGGGTTTGCGAAATTAGCTCACTCAGATTTGAGAAGAAGGCCTCTTTGCTGGGGCGAGTCGGAATGGAGTTGACCAGCGACAAGTCGCCGCCGGGGCTCAAGACTCCAGCCTTCGTGCTCGTGCCGCCGATGTCAACACACAGAACGCTCAACGCGGCACCGGGACGGAAAAGCCCGCCTCCGTTTTAGTGACTAATGGCGCCCAGCGAAACTCGCCCGGACGTATTCCGCGTAATTCAGCATTGCGATAAGCCGCGAGCTGCAGCGGGATGATTTCGGCAATCGAAGTGAAGCGCGAAGGCATCGAAGGCCAGGAACACAGCGGCTCCAGGTTGGCCTGTTCCGCATCGGGACCCAGCCAGCGCGCCTGCCCGCCCATGCGTCCCAGATCCTTGGCCAGCTCGATATCGAATTCGCGTGTGGCGGCCGCTGTGCCAATCACGATCGCGCGAAAACTGCTATCGACTACTTCCACCGGACCATGCCGGAACTGCGCGACCGATAGTCCGATCGCCGGAGCTTTGGCGGTCTCGTGCATCAGCAGAACACCTTCCTGCACAGCTCCCAGAGCAGACCCGCGCGCGAGCAAATACAAGGGCGCCTGCGAAAGAAATTCACTCCAGCCCTCGCTCGCCCCTACCCAGGAAGGCACAAAACCAGCCAGCAGATCGATGGCATGCGCCAGTTCTGCCTTGGCCTCATCCGCCTCACCGCTTATGACTGCAGAGAGCAGGGCAAAGGCCAGCAGTGTCGCGGTATACGACTGAATCGCCACCATCTGATCCGAAGGAGATTGGAGCACGATCGCCTGATCGGCTTCCCGCGCGAGCGTGCTCCCGACCACGTTGACGATCCCGATCACAGTCGCGCCGCGTTCCCGCAGAAGCGGTAACGCTTTCGTGACCTCAACGCTTTCACCCGATCGGGACACCAGGATCACGGCAGTATCGTGGTCGATTGCCGCCGGAAGAAAGTAAAGCAGTTCGGCGCTCTCAATCGCCAAGGCATGAATGCCCTGCGCCGACAACGTGTATTGCAGTGGCACGCACGCATGAAAAGAAGCGCCCATCCCGCTGAGAACGACCCGCTTTTTCGATTGCAACAGGGCGGCCGCCCGTACCAGCGCATGCCAACCGTCGCCGAACTGATACGCCGCCACCGCACGCAGAGACTCTGGCTGATTGAGAATGTTGGAGAGCAGCGGCGTCATTACTTGCTTGGCTTCTCGACCTGCAAAGGCCCAAGCCACTCCTCGATCGGTTTGCTCATTCTGGGCGTGTACGGCATTTGTATCTTTCGTCCCGCGCCGGCCGAAGCGTATGCCGCATAGAGTGCCTGCATCACCACCCGGCCATCTTCGCCTGAGGCTTGCAGCGTTTCTTTACCTCGCACGACGCGCGCAAAGTGCCGCATCTCCTGCGGAATGCCGTAATTCCAGTGCTCTTCAAATACCGGCCAGCTCCAGCCATTGGTGGTGGGCGCCTTCTCCACCGCATACCCAAACCCATACTCGCTATAGGTCGGCAGCGCGTTGCCCATATGCAGATCCGCGTACGTAACGCCGCCTTCGCCATAGATCTCGGTACGGTCCGTCATGCCGCCGCGCTTGGCCCAGCTGCATTCGATCACGCCATTCGCGCCATTTTCGAATTCAACGATACAAACCGCGTCATCCTCTCCGCGCGTCTTATCTTTGTGAACGTAAGTGCCTAGCTGTGCGTAAACACTCTTGATCGCCGGCCGCCCCAGAAACCAATAACAGAAAGCAATCCCGTGACAGCCAAGGTCCATCATGGCGCCCCCGCCCGACTGCTCCAAATCCCAGAACCAGGGGCTGTGCGGACCAAAATGTTTCTCACTCTGCTTCACCAGATAGACTTTGCCGAACCCGCCCTGGTCCGCCATTTCCTTCGCCTTGACATACTTTGGTGTAAAGAAAAGCTCCTCCGCGTAACCGAGCATCACGCCCTTTCGCCGGCAGGTATCAATCATCTCGTCGGCTTCGGACAGCGTCATGCACAGCGGTTTTTCGCAGACCACGTGTTTGCCAGCATTCGCGATGTCGATCGTCATCTGCGCATGCAGCCGGTTGGGCGCCGTGATCGTCACCATTTCGATATCCGTCTCTTTCAGCATCTCGCGATAATCCAGGAACGCGCGCGGAATGCCGTATTTCTTAGCCAGCTCTTCAGCGTTACCGGGCGTGGGAGACGCCACCGCTACCACCTCGGCCTCCTCCGGCATCAACTGAAATGAAGCTGCGTGAATGTCAGCCTCGAATTGAGATCCGATGATCCCGACCTTTACTTTTCCTTTTACCTGATTCGCCATCCGCCCTCGTTCACCATTTCTTCACTGATTCGCCGCACGGCTCGGTCGACCGTCTGACGATCAACTCCGTCTCAAGAATATGCTGCCCGCCAGGCCGCCGTTTCGAGCGCAGCATTCCGGTAAGAACCTCAAACGCCATCTGACCGAGCCTGTCGCGTGGAATGCGGACGGTTGTGAGCGGGGGATGGCAGTAGCGCGACATCCAGACGTCGTCCGCTCCAATAATGGACACATCCGCCGGCACGCGTAAGCCTAGGTCTTCAGCCGCTCCAATCGCACCAATCGCCATGCGGTCGTTCGCACAGAAAATGGCCGTCGGCCGGTCGGATGCGGACAGAAGTTTCTGTGCCGCCCAGGCCCCGCTCTCCGGCCGGTGATCTCCCTCAAGCACTGCGAAGGGTTTCAAGCGCATCTTGCGTAAAGCCTTCTCAATGGCTACCCGGTATTCCACCGCCGAGACTTGCTCCTGCGGACCTGCCGCGATTGCAATCCGCCTGTGCCCGAGTTCCACCAGATGCCGGGCTGCGTCAAGCACGCCTTTCCAGTAATCGATAGCGATGTTGCTCCGGTTCCTCCGCGCTGCAACCGACCCCAGCAGCACCACCGGCACATTCTTCGCGGTCAACTGCGACGCCAGCGCCTCGCCGAACTGAGACGTCATCACCGCCACGCCCTGGACCCGGTTCTCGAGCATTCGTCGCAGTGCGTACTCGGCCTGTACCGGGTCGTAATTCGTGGCGCAGAGCAGAACTTGAAGTCCCCGGGCAGCGCACGCCTGTTCGAAGCTTTTTATTAGTTCCGGGAAAAAGGGGTTTTCGATGTCGGAAATGATCAGACCAAAAAGGTCGCTCTGCCCGCGCACCAGCAGGCGCGCCGACGAATTCTTGTAATAGCTGAGATGGTCGATGACGCGGAGCACGCGCGTCCGGGTCTTCTCGGCGACTGGCCGCGTTTTGTTGATGACGTGCGAGACGGTGGTGATCGATACGCCTGCTTTTCTGGCCACGTCGCGCATCAACACCGGCATCGTGCTTAGTCTATTCGATCCCCCTCAGATCATGCCAGATCTCCGCCGAGCCCGCAAACGTTTGCGGCTAACGAACAAGCACGAAAGCTTTTGCTTGACAGGCGTCGCCCGGTCTCTTATAGTGCTAAACACATAGCAAACCTTTGGCGAACTCGCGGTGCCGGGACGCTCAAGACTGTTTATTTAAAACGCTTCGCGCTTTCAGGAAGAGGTTTCATGGGGTCGATCTGTCGGTTTTTGTCGTTTAGTTTTTTCATGCTGGCCTTCGCGGCGGTGCTGTGTCAGGCGCAGGAAGGTTCGATTACCGGGTCCGTTCACGATTCGAGCGGAGCGGCCTTGCCCAACGCCAGCGTTACCATCTCGAGCAATCAGCAGAGCTTTACGCGCACCGCCACCACCAACGACAGCGGCGATTACCTCTTTCCTGGTTTGCCGGCCGGATCGTACAACATCACGGTAAAGGCCTCGGGATTTCAGCAATATGTTGTGAAAGACTTGGTACTGCGGGTAGCCGAAAAGGCCCGCGCCGATGCCAGCTTAACTCCAGGTCAGGTGAATTCGGAAATCACTGTGGCCGGTGAAGGAGTGGCGCAAGTCCAGACGGAGACAGCTGAGTTATCCGGCACCATCACCAATAAGCAGATCGATCAGTTAGTCCTAAACGGGCGCAACTTCACGCAACTGGTCACCCTCATTCCCGGAGTCAGTAACCAGACCGGACAGGACGAAGGAACGGTCGGCATCACCGGCAGCGTCGCCTTCAGCGTGAATGGCGGACGCACCGAATACAACAATTGGGAACTTGATGGCGGCGACAACATGGATAACGGCAGTAATGGCTCCCTCAACACCTATCCAAACGTCGATGCTGTCGCGGAAGTGAAAGTTTTAACCTCAAACTACGGCGCGCAGTACGGCCGCAACGGTTCCGCCACCATCGAGACCATCACCAAATCGGGCACCCGCGATTTCCACGGAGACGCCTTCGAGTTCTTGCGCAACGATGATTTCAACGCTCGGAACTTCTTCCAGAACACCCGCCCGGTTTACAAGAAACACGATTTCGGGTACACCGTCGGCGGCCCCGTTTTCATCCCCAAACTCTACAACACCGGCCGCGATAAAACCTTTTTCTTCTTTTCAGAAGAGTGGCGTCGGGAACTTGTCCCCGGAGCAACCTTCAATAATCAAGTGCCTTCGGCCGCCGAGCGGACCGGCGATTTCTCCGATGTCTGTCCCGGAGCAAACTGTCCTGTGATGCCCGGCACAGGGCAATACTACCCCAATTTCCAGGTGCCAGTTACGCCGCAAGCCCAGGCCTTGCTTCCCCTCATCCCCGCTGCGAACAATGGCTCCGGCGCGAGTTCCTTCTTTAACGCAGCGCCGGCACAGGAGACGAAGTTCCGCGAAGAACTCGTCCGTGTCGATCAGAACATCTCCGATAAAGAACGCTTCTTCTTTCGCTTCATTCATGATTCGTGGAATACTGCGACCCCGCAACCGCTTTGGGCATCGGGCGATTTTCCGACCGTTGGTACCAACTTCGTGGGACCCGGCGTTAGCCTGGTGGCGAATCTCACTTCGACGATTTCCCCCACCCTGCTCAATGAATTCGTCTTCAGCTACACAACCGACCACATTTCGTTGAACGCCATTGGCAACGTGTCGCGCCCTGCCAATTTCGATCTGCCCGGTATATTTGATAACGGGGCTCGCGGATTGCTGCCGAACGTCAGCATCATCAACACGGCCGAATACAGCGGTGGCGGCTTTACAGCGGGAACGGGATATTTCCCCTGGCATAACTCTAATCCAACCTTCACCTTTAAAGACAACCTGACAAAAATTATCGGCCCCCACAATCTGCTTTTCGGCGCTTCTGTTATTGGCGCTCAAAAGAACGAAGACAGCTCAGTTTTCCAGGCGGCGCAAGGAACCCTCACCTTCAACGGCACTGCATCTGGCAGTTCCGGCAATGGCTTTGCGGATTTCCTGACCGGTAATATCTATTCATTCGAGCAATCCAACGCGCTTCCCAAATACTACGAGCGCTATAAGATTGTTGAGCCTTACATCCAGGACGATTGGCACGTAAATAAGAGGCTGACCCTCAATCTCGGTTTGCGCGTTAGCTTATTCGGCACCTATCGCGACAAGAATAAGTTCGCTTATAATTGGCAACCAGGTAACTACGACCCCAGCGCTATCTTCCTCGATCAGGGGACAGATACAGTTAGCGGCAATCGCTTCACTGGGCTGGTGCAGTGCGGAGCGTCAGGCGTCCCCGCCGGTTGCTTAAAGGGGCACCTCTTTAATCCGGCTCCACGCGTTGGCTTCGCTTACGATCCGGTTGGCGATGGCAAGACTTCCATCCGAGGCGGCTACGGCATTTTTTTCGAGCACAGCAACGGCAACGAAGGCAACACCGAGTCGCTCGAAGGCAGCCCGCCGCTTGTGCAGGACACCACGGTGTTTAACATCCCCAGCTACACCGGCATCAACTCCGGCGGCGCGGTGTTAGGCCCATTGAACGTCACGGCTATCCCGACCAAATCGACTTGGCCTTACGTCCAGCAATGGAACTTCAACGTGCAGCACCAGTTTCCGGGAAATACCGTAGTGACCGCCGCGTACGCCGGCAGCAAAGGGACCCACCTCGGTGATCGGCGCGACCTTAACCAGATCTATCCAGTCGCCGGTTCGCAAAATCCCTATTCCCCCGGCCAAGTCATCAACACGGCCACCGATTGCGGCGCCCTTACGGTCAACGGCAACCCGGTCACTGGCTCTGCCGCCAATAACCTCAACGTAGCCTGCGGTAATGTTTCCCCCGATCTATATCGGCCGTATCCGGGCTATGGCGACATTACTTCTAGGGAATTCCAGGCAAACTCGAACTACAACTCCTTGCAGCTATCCGCTCGACGCTATGTCGGGCGTCTTCAACTAAGCGTTGCTTACACCTGGAGTCATTCGATCGACGATTCTTCAGACGCGGGAGACACTAACTTCATCAACTCTTATGATTTGAACGCCTCGCGATCCAGCTCCAACTTCGACCAACGCCACTTATTCAACATGAGTTACGTCTATGACCTGCCTTTCTTCACACAACCGGGAGTTCTCCACACCATCTTAGGAGCCTGGCAATGGTCGGGAATAGTCACGTATCAAAGTGGCACTCCCTTCAGCGTCACCAATGCCGCCATCGGCGACAACGCGGGTGTGGGAAATGGTGTCGGTACTGGCTCTTACGTCGATATCGTCGGAGATCCGCATGCGGCTCCTTCTCAGACGCAGACCGTCGGAGTACAAGGTCCGCTCCTGTTTAACCCTGCGGCCTTTGCCGAACCTACCGGGCTCACGTTCGGAGATAGCGGCCGCAATCTCCTCAACAATCCTGGCCGAACTAATTTTGACATGGGTCTCTTCAAACGCTTCCCGATTCGAAGCGAATCCCGCGCCTTCGAATTTCGCGCCGAGGCGTTCAACATTTTTAATCACACCCAATGGAATGGCGTCTATGCAGCCGCCTCGTGCTATGGAGGTGCGAACAACTCAGCCGGCGATCTGTCTTGTATCAGTGCGCAAACCTTCCTGCACCCAAGCGGAGCGCACAATCCGCGTATCCTGCAACTCAGCTTGAAGTTCCTCTTTTAGAACAAAAAACGCCTGCGAGATCTCTCCCGCAGGCGCGCCAGCCATTTTCAAGCTTAGAATAAACTAAGTAGTGGCCGTCTTATCAGCAACCTTATCGGCGCCTTTGTTAATGCCTTTCTTGGTGGCATGAGTGCTCTTTTTAAAGCCCTTCTTTACTGCATGAGTACTTTTGGTCACACCCTTTTCCGTAGCGGTCTTCGTATCGTGAGCGGCGTCTTTAGCGTCTTGCCCTACCTGAGAGGCGACAGCCGGCAGAGTAGCGGCGAGCCCGAGTGTTAATGCGAGGGAGAGAATTGTGGTTTTCATCAATTCCATCCTACTCGCGCTCAGGCAAGTTTAGATCGTAAAAACCACCAGATTACAGCAAATTAATCGCTCGCACGTTAAGCAGACCGCGTCTCGGCTATCTTCTCCGAATACCGCGCGAGCAATCCATCTTCGAAAGTGTAAGTAGGTTTGGGAAAGCCCCTCTTACTCAAATATGCACGGTAAGTAGTACGCAGACCTTCTTCAAAATCAATCGGCTTAAAGCTGAGCATCCGCTGTGCCTTGGTAATGATCAGCGTGATCGCCGGCATATCGAAGTAGTCGCCGAAGTAGAGCTTTTCGCCGCCGATCACTTTCCCGCCGGCACGGTAGATCGACTCGCGTGGCACAGGAACCAACTCAGGCTGTCTAACGCCGGCAACTCGGGCCAACTCCAGCAGCAACTCATGCTGGGTAACGGCGCGCGGATTGGAAGTATTAAACGCATGTCCGGCCGTATTGCGGCTCTCCATCACACGTATTGCCAAGTCAACCAGGTCACTCACAAAAATGAACTGCATCAACCGGTGGCCTTCACTTGGCAGAATCACCGGCCGCCCAGCGCGAAAACGGTCCCAGAAAAAAGCCTCCCGGTAAAACGGATTGCCCGGCCCATACACAAAAGGCGGCCTCAGCGTCACAATGGGAAAACCTGTCTTCTGGTGAAGCCGGAAGAGTGCCCGCTCGCTCATCGCCTTGTGACGGCAATAGGCATTCGGATGGTCGTCCGGCGCGAGCGCGTCACCTTCGTGATGGTTTAAACCGTCGCCATAGGACGCCACGCTCGACATGAACACATATTTGCCGACCTTACCGTCGAACAGGTGCGCCGTGGCATCTATTTGCGCGCCGGTGGTGCCCCGTTCCCAATCGTAGGCAAAATCGTAGACCACATCGAACCGTGCCGCCCCAACCGCCGCCTTAATGCTTTCGGCATCGTTCCGGTCGGCCACTAGGTTATGCACCCTCTTGGTAAAACAGTGTCTTGGCTTGCGATGCAGAACCGAAACTTCATGACCAGCGCTCGACAGCCTCTCCACAAGTAAACGCCCGATAAACTGCGTTCCGCCGATTACGAGGATTCGTTTCAGGTCTGAACCGGTCCCGTTCGACGGCTTCTGTGTGTTGGAATGGTAAGAGATCGGGCTGGTAGGCATCGAGCAACCTACCCATTAGACGGCGCACAACCCGACTTAGTCGTAGTATTCCAGACCCAGGTGAGTAATGAGGTCCTCACCCTGCATCCATCGCAGCGTATTCTTGAGCTTCATCAACTGAATAAAGATGTCGTGCTCGGGATAAAGACCCGGCGCAGTCATAGGACCCTTGAAATAGAACGAAAGCCATTCCTGTATGCCTTTCAAGCCCGCCCGCTGAGCCAGATCCATAAACAAAACCAGATCAAGCACCAGGGGAGCCGCCAGGATCGAATCACGACAGAGGAAATCGATCTTAATCTGCATAGGATAGCCAAGCCAGCCGAAAATGTCGATGTTGTCCCAGCCCTCCTTCGCATCGCCGCGCGGCGGATAGTAATTGATTCGTACTGCATGATACAGGTCCCCATACAGCTCGGGATACAGATCAGGCTGTAAAATCTGCTCTAAGACAGATAACTTCGTTTCTTCTTTGGTTTTGAAGGAGCCTGGGTCTTCTAGTACTTCGCCATCGCGATTCCCGAGGATGTTCGTCGAAAACCAGCCGCGCACCCCCAGCATTCGCGCCTTAAAACCGGGGGCCAGCAAAGTCTTCATATAGGTCTGCCCGGTTTTGAAGTCTTTGCCGCAAATCGGCACTTCGTTCTGCCGCGCCAAGTCCAGTAGCGCCGGGACATCGGTCGTCAAGTTCGGCGCGCCGTTGGCAAACGGAACCCCCAACTTTAAAGCAGCGTAGGCATAAATCTGGCTTGGCGCAATATGCGGGTCGCTTTCGAGCAATCCCTTTTCAAAGGATTCGATCGTCTGGTGTACCGGCGCGGGTTTATGGAACACCTCGGTCGAACCGCACCAGATCGTCACCAGCCGCGCGCACCCATTGTTCTTCTTGAAGTCACGGATGTCCTGCATCACAGCTTCCGCGAGTTCCATCTTGTTCGCGCCCGTTTTTACGTTTGGCCCGTTGATTCGCTTCACATACTCGTGATCGAAGACGGCCTTCATCGGACGGATTGTCGACAGCGGTTCCTTCAGCTTGTCGAGTAAGGGCGTATCGAGAACCCTGGCCTTTGAAGCGGCTTCGTAGGTGTTGTCTTCGTAAATGTCCCAACCACCGAACGAGAGGCATTCGAGCGGCGTCAGTGGAACGAAATCCTTAATCCGCGGCGTGCGCCCCTCGGTGCGTTTCCCGAGCCGCACAGTTCCCAACTGCGTCAAAGATCCAATCGGCGCACCGAGTCCCTGCCGCACCGCCTCTACTCCAGCAATGAACGTCGAGGTCACCGCGCCCATGCCAGGAATCAAAACCCCCAGCTTGCCGTCTGCTGGCGCGATCTTGATACTCCCTTTTCGTGACAATTAAAAACTCCTCGGATTCTGATACGACTGCGTGTCCGGCTCGAACGAGTAAGGTGCCCCTCGCGGCGGGTGCCATGCAATCCTACGTTATACTAGCATTCGATGTCGACCGTCCCCACGGGGAGCATTCCCACCCTGATTGTGGATGACGAGCAGCTGGCCCGGGATGAACTTTCATTCCTTCTGAAAGAGTTCCCGGAAATCGATATTTTGGCCATGGCCTCGAACGGACTCGAAGCTGTCTCGATGATCGAGCAGTTGGAACCCGAGTTGGTGCTGCTCGATGTGCAGATGCCCGGCATGGATGGCCTCGGCGTCATCTCAAAAGTTCGCGCATCCGATGGTCCCGTTCCACATTTCGTTTTGACCACTGCCTTCGATCAATATGCCGTCGAAGCGTTCCGCCTGGAAGCGCTCGACTATTTGCTCAAGCCGATCGAAAAGGACCGGCTGGCCGAATCCGTCGCCCGCACGAAGCGACTCCTGGAAGAGAAGCATAGCCAGGAAAAATCACTAGACGCGTTCAATGGAAAAGCCAATTCCCATCGCAACAAGCTGATGGTCAGAACAAACAACCGAAATCTGATCGTCGATGTGCAGGACCTGGTTTACGCCACGATCGACGATGGCATGATCACGGTCGCGACAGCCCAATTCGAAGGCCAATCTAATTACCGCACGATTGAGGAACTGCAATCAAATTTGGACCCTGACCTCTTCTGGCGGGTCCATCGCTCGTTCCTGGTCAATATCAACAAAATCCGGGAGGTAATCCCGTGGTTCAAATCAAGCTTTCAACTGAAAATGAACGACCGCAAGCAGACCGAAATCCCGGTAAGCCGCATCCAAACCCGCCGCCTGCGCACCCTGCTAAAAATCTAGTCGCGTACGCTTTGGCACTCCCGAAAATGTGTTGGCCGCTAATAAACACCGATATTTTATCAGCGTTGTTCTGAAAACACCCAGTCACGATGTGGCGAATCGAAGGAGAGCTGTGTGGGGCGGGCCCTCGACCTAATTTCACTTACTTAACTTAAGCTAAATAGTGGCTCGCGGACACTTTGTTCGCCCTGTCGGGATTCACCTCGGCGATCCCTCAAAACTGCATCTGCCGCCCATCTTTAGCGCCTTTCCTGATTCTCGTGGGGCAGTTCCGCGAACTGCGCCGGCCTCGTAGGCCGGCTCTTCAATGCGTCGAGACCACTTAAGTAAGCGACATTGGGCCTCGGCCAGGCTCTCGGCCTGCGTCGGCCTCCCAGGTCGACTTCTTCAGCTTGAGCGAATGCTGGCAAAGGCGTCGAGGGCCGCTGGAAGAAACTTTCATCCCTCAGGGTGGCCGAGAGGCCATCGGGGGCTAATCCGCGGCCGACTATTCGTATCTTAAGAACGGGGAGGCGGCATCTCGCGGTTAAAAATCTGAAATAAGGCGGCTGTCAATTGCCAGAGCATCCGTTCCCAGGGCTCTAGGAGGATGATGTCGAACAACTTTTCAAATCAATGCGCCGAAATGCTCCGAGTACCGCTCCGAAAGATGGCGACAGCGGTCATGATGACCAGCATCGGCTGGGCAGCCATTATGATTTGCCACGCAGAATCAATTTCGGGCCAGATCGATGCACTTATGCAGCAAAGGACAAGCTCTGCTCAATTCAATGGGACAGTGCTGGTGGCAATGCAAGGAAAGATTGTTTACGAACGAGCTTTCGGTTTGGCCGACTTCGAATGGAATGTGCCAAATGACGTCCGGACGAAATTCGAAATAGGGTCCATGACGAAGCAATTCACGGCTCTCCTCGTCCTACAGCTCGTTAACGAGCGAAGGCTGCGGCTCGATGGACGCATTTCGGATTACTTGCCGTACTATCGGCGGGACACGGGAACACACATAACCATCCACGAGCTCCTTACACACACGTCCGGCATTCCCAATTTCATTACGCTACCTGGATTCGTCGATGGCCCGGCCAGCCGAATTCATTATTCAACTGAAGACTTCGTACGCAAGTTCTGTAGCGGAGACCTGGGATTTGAGCCCGGTCGCAAATTCAATTACAGCAACTCCGGGTATTTCATTCTGGGCGCGATTCTGGAGCGGGTTACGGGACAGCCGTATGAGGCTTTGCTGCGACTGCGCATCTTCAACCCTCTCGGGATGAAGGATTCTGGATACACGCATACGGAGATGCTCATTCCGCACCGGGCAAGAGGATACGAACGCTCTGGTGAAAGCGTTTCCAACGCCCGGTTTTATGACATGTCGATTCCTTTTTCTGCCGGAGCGTTGTATTCGACCGTCGACGATCTTTACAAATGGGACCAGGCGCTATATACGGAACGTCTGCTTCCGACGGTGTACCGGGATTTGCTGTTCCGGCCAAATCTGGAGAATTACGGCTACGGGTGGGGGCTCTTACTACCCAAAGAAGGTCAGCCTTTTGCCGGTGAGACAATCCCGATGCATGGAGGCGCCATCTTTGGCTTTCAATCGCTGATTCAACGTATGCCTCGTGAGAAGGATCTCATCGTTCTGCTGGACAACACGGACGATTCCACGCTTCTGCAGATCGCCATGGATATCCGGCGAATTATCTGGAACGCAACGGGGGAAAAAGAGTAAGAACGAGTATAGTTTTTGCAGAAATCGTTCTCACGGTTGAAACTCGTTTCCTGCCGAACAAGATAGCCTTCCACTGCGTCATAGGCTTTTTTGGTCGTGGCAATTCTATTTGCCGGGTGTTTCATGAATTCGGGACAATCGTCCATCATGCGTTGCCTTTCGCGCCAGCGATCCGGTAGCGAACGCGCTTGATCACTTCGTCGGTCACGTAGAAATTCGTGCTGCGGAGGTGTGCCAGGGCGGTTTCGAAATCGAGCAGACCCGTCAGATGTGCGTCGGCCAAAACGCCCAGGGTGCCGGTGACGATCAAGTGCCGGCGCTCTGCTTCGGCGCGTCCGTCCAAATCGTCGCTCAATAAGCGGTCAGCACGGACCGCCAGGGCGAGTGGGATGGCGGCGCGTTCGCCGGGATCGAGGAAGGCCAAGGCCGGGTCAGCCGGGAGATCGGGGCGCACTTCGAGCCAGGGCGGAGGCTGGGCGATCCAGGCGCGAACCGCTGCAGGCGTCTTCGCATCTTGCAGTTCGACGGCAACCGCTTGGGGCACGAGCACACGTTCATAGAGTGGCGGCAACACGTGAATGGCTCCGACCAGCATGAGATAGCGGGGCGGCCCGCTATCGGCGACAACGATCATGCAGGGATATCAGCGTTGCGCTTGGCGCGGAGCTCCTGAATCGCAGCCCAATCCTTTTCCCATTCTTCGACCGTGTAGGTCTCAACCCGATGTTCTTTTAGGAAGCCGTCGAATTCATAGCGGGACTCGATACCGAGCAGGGTGCGGAGTTGGTAGCCGGAGAGGCGGCGCTGGCGGTATGCTTCAAGACCCCAAGCCTCGAGAGCGGCGCGGGCCGGATCTTGTCCGTCAGGGATGAGCGCGGCAGCCAGCTCGTCGGGAATGTCGAGAGAGACGCGCACGTTTCACCCTAGCATGGGATTCAGGTTTACTACGACGTAACTTCCTGATCCTGGGCGAAAATTCAATACCGCAACTTCCATTTCCTATCCGCGTTGTTCTGAAAACATCTCCTATCGCTCCCCTGTCTTTTCCTTTGCAAGCCAGTGGTGAAGGCATTTGAGCCGGCGGGTATGGTGACGGACCAGTCTATTGACACAGCGCGCATTAAGATTGCCAGCGGGTGGCTGGTAAGGCAACCCGTTAGCAAGTACTTCGTATACACGGATCAGCAGTGCGTGCGCCGAGGCAACAATAGCTCGTTTATGTCCGATTCTGGGCTTGAGCCTCTGGTATCGATCCTCAAATTCCGATTGCTTGGTGCGCGAGGCCGACCATCCTGCCTCCACCAGAGCCGTCTTCATGTGCGGGTTTCCCTTCATAGCCGGTGCACGCTTCCGCTGGCCCGCACTCTCGTTATTGCCGGGCGCCAGCCCGGACCACGAACTGAAGTTCGCCGCCGTCGGGAACTGCTTCATGTCCGGCCCGCTTTCGGCCAGAATCGTCGCGGCCGCCTGCGACTTGATGCCGGGAACCGTCTGCAGCAACTCGTAGGCTTGGTTCAAATTCGCTTCTTGGATCAAAACGGCAATGTCGCGGTCCAGAGCCTCGATCTCTTCGGCCAGGAACGCCATATGCCGCATCGCGTGCCGGATCAAAGTCCTATGAGACGTCCGCATCTGATGACCTTCCAGAGCCGCTGTCAACTTCTCCAGCTTTTTCCTGGCATGGCCGCGCGCCAGTTGCGCGATGTCGAAGGCGCTCGGATTCGCCTCCTCGCCCAACCCCTTCACCAGCGCTTCCAGCATGAGCTGTCCGCTCAACCCGAATACATCGCTCAACACATCGCCGATCTTTACGTTAGCGTCCTCCAGGACCTTCTGTACCCGGTTCCGCTCCTCGGCCGCCAAGCCGATCATCTGCTTGCGCCGGCGGGTAAAGTCTCGCAGTTCCCGGAGAGGGCGCGCAGGAATGAAGCTCGGCCGGATCATGCCATGACGCAACAGATGCGCCAGCCACCGTGCGTCATGCGGATCCGTCTTATGCCCGGTAACGGCCTTGACCTGCTGCGGATTGGCCAGCAGAATCTTCGGCGAGTACTGCGGATCGTCCTCCAGCACGTTCAGCACCGGCTTCCAATACACGCCCGTACTTTCCATCACGACGCGCGTGCAGCCCTCCGACTGGAGCCACTTGCGCAGCGCTTCCAGTTCATGGCGGACCGTGCCGAACTTGCGCGTCTCCGCTTTTGCCTCTTCTTTGGCCGGTCCGGTCATCACACAGACCACCAGGAACTTCTTGCCTACGTCGATGCCGGCGCATCGCTCCACCACTGCTGGGATCATGGGCCAACTCCTTTCGCTGAAGCTTGCCGGCGCCTACCCGTTCACAAGTTGTTCTGCGAGCCTGAGCTCATTCCAGGGTGCGTTCCACGCCGACCGAACCAGGTTCATCTTCGGGGCTTTCACCACCACTACGCGGAAAGGTTCACCTGCTCCAGCCCATTCATTTTCCCCCAATTCTCAAGCCCGTTTTCATCCCCCAGGGTGGCCGAAGGCCATCAGTGGTTCATCCGCGTCCATCTGCGGCTAGATTTGGCCGTTCCTAATTCACCCGCGGACTCTGCTGTTTGGCCAAACGAACCCGCGCGCCATCCAATTTTTTCTGCACCTTGGCAATCTCATCCGGCTCGGCATCGGTGGCAGCACTAGTATTCCACTCCTTTAGAGACGATTGCCACTGGTTAATCGCCTCCTGAGTCTTACCCTGCTTGAAATAGACATCGCCGAGATGGTCGTGAATTGTCGGATCCTTCGACATCAACTGAACGGACTTCGTCAGCTGCTGCTCCGCATCGTCCAATTTGTTTAAACGATAGTACACCCACCCCAAGCTATCCAAAAACGCATAGTTTTGCGGATCAAGGCTGATCGCTTTTTGAATCAGATCGCGCGCTTCGGTCAGCCGGGTATTCTGGTCCGCCAGCATGTAGCCAAGATAATTCATGGCAGAGGCATTGCTCGGATCATTGTCGATCACTTGGCGGAACGTCCGCTCCGCCTGTTCAAACTTCTTCTGGCGCTCCAGCATTTCACCGCGCAGAAACAGGATCGCGGTCTTTTCTTCCTTGGTTTGCGAGAGCTTATCGGCCGAATCGATCACCTTCGCCATCTCGCTGTAATTTTTAGCTTTCTGGTATGTGTCGGCCATCTGCAAGTAAATTTCCCGATCGCTCTTGCCGTTCAGCAGCTTCTTCAATTCCGCAATGGACTGATCCGTTTTGCCCTGATCGGCCAGCAGTTCCGCGCGAACCTGAGTCAGCGTACGGTCAGTCGGATACTTCTTCGCGGCGGTATCGCTCGCCGCCTGCGCTTTGGGAAAGTCTTTCGCCATGCGATACGTGTCGATCACTTGCGCTTCTACCCGCGGCGTCAGGTCCGGATCGAGCGCCGAAATTTCACGGAACGAAGCCACCGCCTGGTCATACTGCTCATTAGTCCTGTAGAGAACGCCCAGCCTCTCCAGTGTTTCGGCGCGCGCCCCTTTTTGCTGCTGATCGTAGCTGCGATGCGCCGTTTTATCCAGCAAGGTCTTCAGTACGGCGATCGCATCCGTCGTTTTGCCCTCATCCGACAGCAAATTGGCGTCGGCGAAAAGCACCTCACCGTTGTCGGCATCCAGCTGTTTGGCCTTATCGATCATGCGCCGGGCATCCGGCAGTTTCTTTTGCTCGCGATAGATCTGCGCGGATCGCAAATAGGGCTCCGGATCTTGCGCATTCGCCTCCATCAGCTCCTGATAGCTCTTTAAAGCGTCGTCATACCGGCCGCCGAGCGCCAGGTCCTGCGCCATAGCGGTTTTCAATTCGGCACGGCTTGGGTCCAAATCCAGAGCCTTCTTGTAAGCATCCGCCGCCAGCGAATACTCATGCATCGACTCGTAGTTGTTAGCCAGAATCACCAGCGCCCGCGGAGACGGATTCGTCTGCGCCAGTTTCTCCAGCAGACCGGAGGCCGATTTCACGTCACCCCGGTCCGAATAGACGCTCGCCAACCCCACGATCGCGTCTTCGTTGTCGGGATCGACCGCCGTCGCCTGTTTAAAAGCCGCTTCGGCCGATACCGAGTCGTTCACCACCCGGTCCAGCCGCCCGAGCATCACCAGGCTTTCCGTATCCTTGGGATCCTTTTGCGTAACGAACTTGTACTGCTCGATGGCTTTGCGAGCCATGTTCTCGTCTACGTGATTCGTCTGCGAGTCGCCAATCTGCTGGGTATAAATATGTGCCAAAACCCGGCGCGCATTCAGGTCGTCTGGGTTCGTTTTTAAAGCTTGCTGCGCTTCCTCGACTGCTTCCCGCAGCCGGCCCGACATGCGGTACAGTTCGGCAATATTCTCGACCAGGAATCCCGCGGCCGGATCTTCCTTCATCGCCAGCCGGAAATTATCGATCGCTTTGTTTACATAATCCGTACGGTTGCCATACGAGGCGGCCAGATCCTGGTACAGATTCCCTAACGAAAAGTGATAGTAAGCGGCCGCTTTTACCGAGTGCGGCTGCTTAGTCACAGGCGGCAACTGCGCCGCGTTCGATGAGGACGGGCTGGCGTTCTGGCCTGAAACAGGCAGACTCATCAACCCAAAGAAGGCGAACGAAAATGCCGCAACGGGGAAATAGGAATAGCGAAGAGAGGTAAATTGGGGGTGACGCATTCGACCGCTTTGAGCTAAGTGTCGCCACTGCCGGAGCAGTGATTGCCCTTAGTATAGCTCCGAAAGAACGATGCGTGATCGGTATCGGACGTTACCTAAGCCCTGGATTCCTTACGGATTTGCCCGTAGACCTCTCACCGCACGGCCTCTACCCCTTAGTGGCTCTTGTCGGCCCAACCGGCAGTGGAAAGAGTCACTTAGCTCTCGCTCTCGCCGCGGTATCAAGGGGCGAAATTGTCAACTACGACTCGGTACAGCTCTACCGCGGCCTGGATATCGGCTCCGCCAAGCTCAACCAGACCGAGCGCTTGGGCATTCCCCATCACCTGCTGGATATCGCCGGCCTTGAAGAGCATATAACCGCTGGCGACTACTCCCGCCTCGCGCGTCCAGTATTACAAGAGATATCCCGGCGCGGCGTCCTGCCGGTTTTAGTCGGCGGAACCGGCTTCTATCTGCGGGCATTGCTCGATGGGCTGTCTCCCGCTCCCGCCCGAGACCCGGCCCTTCGCACCAGACTGCTCCGTCTGGCCGGCAAATATCCGAAAAGCTTACATCGTTATCTTTCCTGGCGCGATCCGGTAGCGGCGCGACGCATTCACCCGCATGACCGGCAGAAAATCATCCGGGCTATCGAGCTCTCCTTTCTCTCCGGTCGGCCGGCTTCGGATCTGCGAGCGCAGCCGCGCGACGCTTTAGAAGGCTTCCGGACTCTGAAAATTGGTTTATCGCCCGATCGTTCGGCACTGTACGCGCACTTGAATGATCGCTGCGCCCGCATGTTTCAGAACGGTTTACTGGACGAAACGGAGCGGGCGTTACGCGCGGGTATTCCTCCAGAAACGAAAGCGCTGCGGTCACTCGGCTACCGGCAGGCAGTCCAATACTTGCGCGGCGAATTTACCTTAGAACAGGCTATCGTCGATTGTCAGACCAGGACACGCCAATACGCCAAACGCCAGCTGACCTGGTTCCGCAGCGACCCAACTATCCACTGGTTGTGCGGCTTTGGGACGGAATCCCAAATTCGCGCTGCCGCTCTCCTGCATTTTGAGAAATTCGCTCGAATAAAGGAAATTCCGAACCAACTAAAGGAAACTTTCGAGCGTCAAAGGGACGTATAGCTAAGTGAAAGCATGTTCTCTGAAGAGCATGCCAAGTTAACTCAGGAGAAAAGTAGTTCCATGTTGAACAAAACGCTGAACAAGTTTGTATTTACAGCTGTCGCGGCCGGCGCAACCATCGCCTTCGCTGCCAGCGGATCTTATAAAGTCGATATTCTCGACAACACCATGGTGGAAGGCAAGCAGGTCAAAGCCGGAAGCTATAAAATTCAAATCGATAACAACACTGCCGTTTTGAAGCACGGGAAAGACTCGATTGAAGTCCCTGCCCATACCGAGCAGGCGGCTTCCAAATACTCGGGCACCCAGGTTCAATACGTAGACAATGCCATCCACGAGATTCACGTGGGCGGCACATCCACCAAGATCGTCTTCGGCGGCGCGGGCGTACCCTCCACCGGCGGCAGCAACTAGTCAGCCCTTCTCAAATCTCAACTGCTTGTTAGCATGGAGGCGTGTTTTCGAACCGCCTCCCTTTTTTTGGTGTCATAGGCCTTTTATTGAGCTCGCTAGCAACCCCATCCGCCTTCGCCGCGACAGTCTTAGTCCTGCAATTCCATAACTCTTCCCAATACACAGATCTCGACTGGGTAGGCGAAAGTATATCCGAAAAACTGAATGACGAGTTCAGCGCTCAGAATCAGATCGTCTTCGGACGCGAGTCGCGCGCCGAAGCTCTCACCCACCTGACTCTCCGTCCGGGCGCCGATTTCACCAAAGCCACGCTGATCCGTCTCGGCCAGAGCCTGGATGCCGATTACGTCTGCTACGGAAGTTTCGACGCCAAGCCCGCCAGCGGCAGTACCGAACTCAAGAACAGTTCCCTCCAGGTCAGCGCCCACATTATCGACTTGCGTAAATTCCACACCGGTCCCGACCAGGCCGAAGCGGGCAAGCTGGCCGATCTGGCGCGTATCGAGGAGCACCTCGCCTGGCAAATGCTTCGCTATCTCAGTCCGTCGCAGAACTTACCGCTCGATCAATTCATGACGCCCGTTAAGCTCACCCGCGTCGACGCCGAGGAGAGTTACATCCGCGGCCTCCTTTCCATCAATAAGGACCAGCAGAAAAAATGGTTCGTACAGGCCCTGGCGCTCGATCCGAATTTCGTAAACCCCGCATATGAATTAGGCAAGCTATCCCTCGATCGCAAGGAGTTTCGCCCGGCGATTTCCTGGTTCCAGCGCATCCGGCCGCAAGACACCCGCTATGCGGAAGCGCGCTTCAAGATGGGATTAGCTGCTTACGGCGCGGCCGACTATGGCGCGTCTGCCAACTATTTCCGCGAAATTTCTAAGCTCTATCCGGTAAATGAGGTGTTCAACAATTTGGGCGTCAGCGAGGATCAAATGAATCAGCCGGCGGCCGCAGACGATTTCCGGCGAGCCATCGAGGGCGATCCGAACGATCCGGCGTACCTGTTCAACCTGGCTAATACTTCTCTGAAAAACAACAATTTTGCCGAGGCCGAAAAGCGCTTTCAGCAACTCCTGCTCCACGAACCGGACGATTCGGAAGCGCGTACCCTGCTCGGCAAGGCGCAGCGTCATGAATTTACGCCTTCCAACGGCAGAGCCTTCGCGCCCGACCGGCTGAAAACCACCTTCGATCCCACCGCCTTCCGCCAATTGAAAGCCATGGTTCAGCCCAAAGGAAGTTAAACCGGGCGCCGACAGTTTGGAAGAACAAGTGCTGAGAGGAATCGAACAGGATACGACGTACTTCTCGTCGCCAATGCCATTGATCCGCGGGATTCCCCAGCCTCCACTCCTTCTGACTTGGGTCAATATAACTTGGGTCAGTATAATCGGAGGGCCTTATGCTTGAGGCTTTCGGGTTGTCGGACCCAGGTTGTGTTCGCCCTAACAACGAAGACTATTTCATCAGCGACATCGAAACCGGCATCTTTGTGCTCGCCGATGGCATGGGCGGCGCGAATGCCGGCGAATATGCCTCCCACCTGGGCGCAGAACGGCTGTATGAAACGCTGGTTACGGCGGCCCCTCCCGACGGGAAACCATTACTGGAGCGAGCCTTCTTCGACGCCAATAGCGCGGTTCGGGAAGCGGCCCGGAGCCATCCCGAATTCGACGGCATGGGCACCACACTCCTGGCAGCCAGGAATCTCGGTCCGGCCGGCTTTGAGATCGGAAGCGTAGGCGATAGCCGGGCTTACCTGCTCTCGCACGGCGGCCTGTCTCTGGTGACGCAGGATCAAACCTGGGTCGCCGAAGTGGGCGCCCAACTCGGCCTCAGTGACGAAGCCCTTAAGAAACATCCGATGCGCCATGTTCTCACCATGGCCATTGGCAGCACGGAAGACTTGCGCGTCTTCTCGCGTGTTATCGAAATGACCTCCGGCGACCAGCTACTCCTCTGTTCGGATGGCCTCCACGGCGTCTTGCCCGAAGAAATGTTGAGCAACACACTCGAATCTGAGAAAAGTTTGCCCGAGAAGTGCCACTACCTTATCGAAGCCGCAAAGACTGCCGGCGGCCCCGATAACGTCACTGTCCTGCTCATCCAAGTCGGTTAAAACAGACCGGTTGAGCCCAGGCGAAACTCGGACAAGCCGCAGGATTGCTTTGCGTGCCTGAAGATCGAGGCCGCTTTTGAGATTTCTGTCGTCTACTCTCTCGCTCCTGCTGGCTCTGCCGCTATACGGCCAGCTGCCGTCGCCCAACCCGGCCGCGCCTGCTCCCATCCCGGCTTCGCTCGAGCTGCGCGTTATCGCTGCCGAGACCGCCGCTTCTTCGCCAACCGGTTCGCACTCACAACAGGGCATCTCCGTCGAAGTACGAGATCAATCCGGAGCCGCCGTACCGAACGCCGCAGTCATATTCCGCCTTCCCGACACTGGCCCTTCCGGCACGTTTGCCGACGGAACACACGCCGCCATCGTTTACAGCGACGCGAGTGGACGGGCCCGGACAGGCGCGGTTCACTGGGGAGATGCTCCAGGCATTGTCTCGTTACGCATCACTGCCGCGCAGGGCGCCGCACATGCCGGCTTCGTTTTTGAAGAAACCCTCGGCGGGAGTGCACCGGCGTCGGCCATACTCCCTGTCAACAGACCGGCACCGTCCGCGCCTGTTGTGTCTCAAGCGCCGCCTCTCACGCCCGGCAATCTGCCGGCTGTCCGGCCCGCGCCCGGTGTTGTCATCGAAAACGTAACTGCTAAACCCGCCCACAAGCGCTCCAAGTCAGCCGCCAAACCGCAGGACGAGGATACGGACGACACAGATCCGGGCGATGTTGTGCCCACGAAAACGGCCGCCCTCGATTATGATTCGCCGGACGCCAATGTGCCTATCCGGCATGAACTTGGCACCGGCGCAGACGAAGGCGATTCTCCCGGCGTTTCCGTAACCAGCGCCGGCGGCGATGTGCACTCGGGCCATTCCAAGAAGAAGTGGATCTTTATCGTCGCGGCAGCTGCCGGCGCTGGTGTTGCCTTCGCCATGCTCCATAAAAGCTCCGGTTCCAGCGCTTCCTCGGGCCTGACTATCGGCTCGCCTTCTATCAGCATCGGCCATCCCTAAAATCCAACCAGTTTCGAAGATTGTTTTTTCTTCTATGAACTCCTATCTCCCCCAACTACTTTTGTCCCTGGCTCTGGCCAGCACCCTGGGCGCGCAAGTCAGTGCGCCCATTCCCGGTTTTGCCCGCAATGGTGCACTTCCTATCAAAACGATCTATGGTGTTGCGGGTAGCCTGGTGGCAAATCCGTCCATGCTCGGGTCGGCGGACGCGCTGGCCTTTGCAGACCGTTTCGGCATCATCGCTGCCGGCGGAGAGGTCAAAATGCTGCGCTCGAATGGTTCGGATCTGGGCCATTTTGAGACCCGGGAAAACCATCCTGTCTTAAACCTCGATTCGGACCCGGCCAGCGCAGTTGCCTGGCTTCCTGAATCGCACTCGCTTCTCTTTTGGAATAACAACCAGTGGCAACAGGTCGCCGTGGAAGGCCTGCCGGAGGGCGCAACCGTCACTTCGGTCACACGCGACTCGGCCAACTCTTCGCGGCTGCTCCTCACCCAAACCGATGCCTCCGTCTTAGCGGTCACGATAGCCCTGCCGCAGGGCTCGGTTATCTCCATCGATCTTCTCCCGGGCGTCCGCGGCCCTGCTTTCCAGTTCGGGTCAAAGCTGATTTGGGCCAATGAACAGGACTTGGATATTGGTTCGCCGTCTGGCGCCGTCGAGCACACGCTGCCGCTACCCGCTGCTGGCGTATTCTCTGCCGAACGGATGTCGTCGCAGTGGGTCCACCTCTACTTTCCGGCCGGGGGCGGTACACACTGGGCGCTTCATCTAGGAGATAAGCCCACCCTTTCGCGCATTCCGATGCCGGCTACAGGAGTGACACGGTAATGCGCATCCTCTTCCTGCTCGCACTCTGCGGCATTAGCTTATCCGCCCAGAATCTGACTTTTTCCATACACGACAACACTGGCGCTACCCCGGATGCCCCGCTTTCCTCTGCTTACCAGTTCCCGACGACGCCGCAGGGCAGTTCCTCGAGCATTCTAGTCCGAGTGACCAACAACGCTAACAGCCCAACAGAGGTCGTCCTGGTCTATGTCAGCGATATTGCCAACTCACCGCAAGCCACGCCCGACTACACCATCACCGGGCTCTTTCAAAACAAGATCCTGGCCGCAAACGCTTCCGAATACTTCATGTTGAATTTCACGCCGTGGGCCACCGGACAGCGCTTGGGTTATCTCCAAGTCGCCTCTATTGTCCAGAAGAGCGGCTGCCAGTTAAATGCTATTCCGCAGTGTCCAAGCACGATTGAACCTGTCTCAACTCTCGAAGGAACGGCCACCGCCCCCCAGATACTCTTGACCTACAACAATGGTCAGGGCAGCCCTCAACTGCAACCGGATGCCACTGCCAGGCTCGATTTTGGCAGCGTCTCCACCAGTTCCACCTCTTCGCTCACCTTTACCCTGGCGAATCAAACATCATCGCCCCTGGCCACGCCGACCGTGGCCCTTCAGAGTACAAACGTGTTCGGCAGCAGCGCGTTTTCGCTCGACTCCTCAAAACTGCCGGCGACCCTACCCGCCAACGGCAGCGCCACCTTTACCATTACCTTCGCTCCGGGACAGACTGATCAGGCTACCGCCAATTTGACCGTCGGCAGTAACGCCTACGGGATCGTCGGAACCGGCATTGTCGTCACCGATATCGATGCCCTGCAAATCTCCTACGCTGATGACACCGGGGTCCGTACCAATCCACAAGCCGCCACGCCCATCAGCTTTGGGCAGGTGATCCCGGGCGACAGCGGAGCCACGCTGCATTTCACCATCAGCAATCCTCAAACATCATTTAACGCCGTGACTCTGACCACGCTAGGTCTCACCGGCTCGGCCTACTCGCTTAGCGCAGCGCCTGCTCTGCCCGTCACCATCCAGCCCAATTCCTCCATCACGTTCTCGATCACGTTCAATGCCACCTCGAGCGGCACCTTCACCGGCACGCTGGCTATCGGAACGCGCATCTTCAATCTCACTGGCCTCAGCGTGGTTTCGCCCGTTCCAACTCTCTCGCTGCAAGTAAGCCAGTCGCCCCTCACGAGCGCCCAGCAAGTTAATCTCACCGTCCAAGCCTCCGCCCCAAGCAAGGTCGACGCCATCGGCCAGCTCGCCATGACCTTTACGCCTTCTGTCAATGGCGTAACCGATGACCCATCCATCGTGTTTCTCGCGACCGGCGGACGCGATCTCCAGGTCACGTTAGCCGCCGGATCCCAAACCGCGACTTACAACAGTCAGTCCGCTATCGGTTTCCAAACCGGGACCACCGCCGGCACCATTACGTTTACCCTGACTTTCCCGAATACCCCGCCGGTCACTCAGTCGTACTCGATTACACCCGCGACGATACACATTTCGAACGCCACGGCATTGCGTCAAGACCCCAACCTGGTAATCGCCATCGACGGATTCGACAACACCTACACCGCCGGACAGCTTTCGTTCACCTTCTACGACCTGAACGGGAATAAGATCAACTCGACTCCTATGGCTGTTGACGCGACCTCCGATTTCCATAAGTATTTCTACACGAGCAATCCGGCCGGCGGCAGTTTCGCCATGCAGGCCAGCTTCCCGGTAACCGGCGATGTCACCAAAATCGGATCGGTGTCCGTTGTGCTGACCAACTCAGCCGGCCAAGCCAATACGAAGCTCACATTTCAGTAGTCGGTTCGCTACTGTACTTCTCGTCGCAAAATAGCAACGCCAAACCACCTGTTTCTGAGCCGCGCGCGTCAGCAAGCCGGTTTTTGAATTTTGCGACAGAAGCGACTAGTCCTGTCACGGCTTGCTGCGTGCTGATGGTTGCGCCTTCCCCGTAATCGGATCGAAGAGCCACTCCGCTGTTCCTTCAATGCAGTGCGTCTCTCGCCCGTTATCATCCTGCCAGTCGGCAACTCGCAGAATCAACTCGTTCCTGGCATTGAAGCCCTTAAACGAGTGATAACCGAGTAGGCATCGCTTTCCAATCTTTTTCGCTATGATGCCGAGCACATCCGGTGTGCTTACTTTCTGTGTAGCCGAGTCGTATAGGATGAAATCAATCCCGCCAAAATCTGAGGCGAAATAGCCGGCTGCGCGCTCCACAGCCAACCAGCGAGAATCCGGTGACCAGGCGACTGGCCCAAGCGAAACAGCGGCGTCGTCACTCTTCGAAGTGGTTTCTCCGAAAGCAATTTCAAAGGGCGACTTCCTGGAAGAGACAAATAACTGAGCTTTCGTTCGGCAGGGCGGGGAGGCCGTCGCATCAAAATTGGAATCCATGCGCGCATAGGCTCGATAGCGCCCATTTGGAGAGACCAGCACTGGCGTCCGCTGGACCTCGTTCAATGGCGGCTGCTTGTTAGCGTCAAAACAGCTTAGCGTTGGCGCATAAAATCTTTCCTGTGGATTTGCGGCGTTTAGCAACATACCGAACGCGATAATTCCAGTCGCTTCGATGAGGCCGTTCCGCTTCCTCATCGCGTTATAACGCGTCGCCAGAAAGTCTGCAGGATCGCGCCCAACAAGTACATAAGGGCGGCATTCACAATCAATCCAGGCAGAAGGAGCCATCGGTCCAGCCAATACCAGGGCATCGCAAGCAGCATAGAGGGAATCCATTCGTGACCAAGACTGTCTGGCTTAGTCGTCAGGGCAGTAGCTGCATAAACGCCAACAACAATCAGGACGTAGCTCGCTGCCGTACAGAACCCGCCTGGATTGACGTGACTCCTGAGTGTGGCTTTCAAATCCATCTTCGCCTCGTCGGCTTCATCCGATTCTATAGCCTTTTTGGAGGACGACGGTTCCCGCTTCAATGCCCCTTCTCGCCCCGTTTTGCCAACAACAACACCACGCTCGCCAGCACCAATCCCGTACCCATCATCGTGCGCGCCGTCACCGCCTCTCCGCCCAGCCAGTAGCCGATTCCTAACGCGATCACCGGATTAACATACGCATAGCTCGCTACCTTCGTCGCCGCCATGCGCCCCAGCAGCCATACATACGCCGTATACGCCACCAGCGATCCTGCCACCACAAGATAGAGCAGCGCCCACCACGCCTGCGTTGAAAAATGCGGCGTGGTGCGCAACTCTCCCGCCAGCGCCGAACAGACGAGCAGCATGATGCCGCCCGTCAACATCTCGCCGCTCGCCGTCATCGGCTTCGATTCCGGGAGCGCCATCCCCTTCGACAGCACCGTCCCGAATGACCATGAAATCTCCGCCCCTAGAATCGCCAGCGCCGCCAGTACACTCACTTTCCCCGCGCCTGGATTGAACGCCAGCAATCCCACGCCCACGAACCCCAGACAAATAGCGCCCACCAGCGCCGCCCGCAGCCGCTCCAGCTTGAAGACGAAAATCTCGAATACCGCGATCCACACCGGAATCGTCGCCACCAGCACGGAAGCTACGCCGGACGGTACGCTCTTTTCCGCCCAAAATAATCCGCCATAGGCCGCCAGGAACATCAGCGCGCCGAGTACCGCGAGGTTGCGCCACTCGATGCGCGTCGGCTGCACTGCTCCGCGAAGACTGGCCCACAAGTACAACACCGCACCTGCGATCGCGAACCGCAGTCCGGCCGCGAGCAGCGGCGGCACTGTCTCCACCAGCACCCGGATGGCAAAGTAAGTCGAGCCCCAGATGAAGTAAATCGCAAAAAACGCCAGCACATAAGCCAGTCGCTGACCATCGTTGGTTGCTTCTACGCTTCTCGTGCTTGTTCCCGGCACGCTATTTTCGCGCCAGTATCGCATCGAGCGGCGTTCCCGTCCGCTTCGGCTCTACCGTCGCGAATCCCGCGCCCTTCAGCAACTCCTCGTATTCGGTCAGCGTCCGCTCGCGTCCTTCGGTACACACCAGCATGTTCAAATCCTGCATCACCGACGCTCGTGGTCCCGTCCGGTCTTCGTCGAGCAGCGTCTCGGCAATCAGCAACGCACCATTGGCGGGGAGCGCCGAAACGATTTTGGCGAGCAGCGATGCAATGCGTTCATCGCCCCAGTCGTGCAAAATTCGACCAAGGGCATATAAGTCCGCGGCCGGCAACTGCTCGACGAAGAAATCGCAAGCCAGCGTCTCGATACGCGCCCGAACGGACGCCCGGGCAATATATTCCCGCGCAAACGGCATCACCGGCGGCAGATCCACCACGGTTGCCCGCATCTGCGGATACGCCTCGCAAGCCGCCATCGCCAAGTGCCCCGTCGCTCCACCCAAGTCTGCCAGATGTTTGAATCCGCTCAGATCGAAAGCCCGCACCACGCTGGGCGAAGAGATCTGCCCGAATCCATGCATGCCGCCCAGAAACGAAGCTGTCGTGACCGAATCGCGGAAATAGAAATCGAATAATGCGTTGCGCCCGCCGAACGCCTGCATCCAGCGGTTTGTCCCCTCACGCACAGCATCATCCAGGTGCGACCACAACACGTATAGCGATTGATCCGAATAATTGATGTAGCCCGCCAGCGACTCCGCGCTCGAGTTCACAAGATAACGCTGCGCCAGTTCAGTGTTGCGATAAGCCCCAGTTAGGCGTTCCACCAACCCGAGCGACACGCACCCGTCCAACAATCGCCGCAGAGCCTCTTCATTTAGTCCGAGCTTTGCCGCCAGTGTCGCCGCATCCTGCTCCCCGGCCGCGAGCGCGTCAAACACCCCCAACCGCACCGCCGTAAACATCGTCTTCGAGCGCCGGAACGCCTCGATTAAATCTAGAATCGGCGCGGCGCTCATTGGTTTACTCATGCGAAATGATCGAACCCTTTTGCTGACATCGCCCGCCCCTTCCAACGCACTACGCCCGCCTTGCCACGCACGATTGTTCCGATACGCCTCACAGCCACATCCTCGATGCGATCGGGCACGCGCGTCTTCGCCGGCGCAGTAAATAGCAACTCATAATCCTCGCCGCCATGCAGCGCTTCCTCGAGCGATGCTCCCCGCATCACCGGCACGTCGCCATTCAGATCCGCGCTGACCTTCGACTCCCGGCACAGGCGTTCCAGATCGAGTGAAAGCCCATCGCTCAAATCAATCGCGGCACTCACGCCCAATCGTCGCAATGCCATCCCCGCCGCTACTCGTGGCTCTGGACGTTTATGCCGCCGCCACGCCGCACCGCGTTGCGTCTCAAACCCACGCGCCGATTCTCCTAGCTCACCGGTGACATAAATCGCATCGCCGGGGCGCGCGCCGCTCCGCAGGATAGCGTTGCCCTTGGGCACTTTTCCGCAACACATCACGTCCACCAGAACTTTGTCGAAGCGCGCCAAATCGCCGCCCGCCAGTGCAATCCGATGCTTCTCCGCCAAAGCGAGCAAGCCGTTGTAAAACGATTTCGTCCAACGCCCCGCCAACTCCGCGGGCACTGCCAGCGACACCAGGCAAAACACCGGCTCCGCTCCCATCGCCGCTAAATCGGACAAGCTGCGCGCCAGCGCCTTGTGTCCCACATCGCCCGCCGAATGCGTGCCGCGTTCGAAGTGCCGGCCTTCTAAAACGAAGTCGGTCGTGAAAACGAGATCCTGCCCTCTAGGTGGCCGCAGCACTGCGCAGTCATCACCAATACCTTTCGTCAACGCCCTGCTGCGATACCCGCGCGCCGCCAGCTCGCGAATGCCCTCAATGATCGCTGTCTCGCGCACTTATCCGGCCGCGCTCGATACCGCGAGCACGAACCCCGCCGGCAGGTCTTCCCCAAACACCCGGCTGCCCGCCGCCTGATCGTCCGCACCGCCCGCCAGTTCCCGCAAGAATTCCGCGCCGCGCGCGTGCGCTTCGCAAGCCCGCCGCACCGCATCAATCGTCGCTGCCGGCAAATCACGCGCCGTGTCGCCCGTGATCTGCACCATGTGCACCAGTGTTTCTAGCAACGAAGGTGTATGGGTCACCTTCAATAGCGCCTCCACCCAGCGGCTCACAGTTGCAGCGGGCAGCACCAAATTAATCGGCGCGCTAAACAGCTTGCGCGCGCCCAGCCTCGACAAACACCACGTAGCCGCCTCCAGCATTTCCCCGCGCTTCACCGCATTCAACAGGCTGTCCCCTAACTGCGTCTTCGTCTGCTGCGGCAACAGCTCCAGACTCGCCGCCGTGCGCCACATCTCGCGATACAACGCCTGGTTCATCCGAACCTTTACCTTCTGCTTCGGCAACAGCACCGGCGACAGCCGCTGAAAAATGTCGCCCTGCTGATTGCGGTTCAACCCGCCCGCAATACGTCCGCAGAAAATCCACCAGTCGATCTCGTTCTGCACCTGGTTCCCGAACGTCAAGCCGCTCGCATACACCCGCCGCGCCTGCTCAATCCGAAACTCATCGCCCGGATATCCAAACCCCGGCCGCAAACAAAAACCCGTCAAGTTCAACCAACGCGCCTCATGCGGCGCATTCTTTCGCCGCCCATCCGCCAGCGCCAGCAGCTTATCGGTCAACGTGCGTACCGTTGGCAGAGGCCACGACAGCCTTCCCAATCCCAATGCCTGTTCCAATCGTGCCGGCAGTTGTTCCGATGGCAAGCCCGTTCCTGATTTGCTGAACACCTGTTCAATCAAAGCTTCCGCATTCGCCAACGCTTCCGGAGTCACCACTGCGCTCGAACGCACTGCCGATACCGCTGCCGTCGATTCCGCTCCCAGCCCCGTCTTGCGCAATTGAAACTGCAGACGCCACCGGTGCTCGCTGATCTTCGATTCGGCCCACGTCTCGAGCGTGCCGACTTCGTTCAGCTTCGCGCCTAATGTCACCGGCACTAAACGCTCGCCGCCTTTGCCGAAGCGAATCACCGCCCGCAGAGGCGCATGCAGCCGCGGATCGCTCGCCGGATCGAGCATGTCGTCGGTCGGCGTAAACGAAACTAGGTCGCCCGCAGCATCTTCCGTTCGGCTTAACGAACTATACAGCCGGAATGCCACCGGCGTGTTCGCCACCAGTTGCAATTCCGGTTGCTCGAGCCGGATCTCCTGTCCTTCTTCGGTTCCGCGTGGCATCAGGCACACCGCGCGCGCAGCCGTCGACCCAGCAGCATCCTGCAATCCCAGGAAGTAAGCCCGCGGCAGTCCACCGCGCACCAGCACGCCACTACCCGTCGCCCGCACATACGAGTAATACGCTGCGCCGATACTCACCGCCAGATCCAAATCCTGATTCTCGAAAATCGCCGGACGTCGCCCGAACCAGTGCTCGGCCACATCCCGCACGCGCTCTCGAAAAACCTGTGGAATGAAGAATCCGCCATTGAATAAAATCGCGTCGACGCCATGTTCCGCTGCCGGCGAGTTCTGCAAAAAATCTGCCAGGTGCCGCGTAATCGCCGGATCGGAAACATACGGCAACCCCAACTCGCGAAACACGCTCTGCTTCTCCTGCTGCGGTTTATCCGCGAGTTCGCACGGCGGCAGAAAGCCCGAGAGCGACAACTCCATCACTTCCTCGCGCGTCACCGTCGTCTTCAACGTTCCGCCAATCAACGACGAGCCCGCGCCCACCACCGTCAAATCCACCGACGCCGGACCGTTCACTGCCAGCAGCGTCTCTTTCGCCGCCGAGCACTGCCGCCGCAGCCCACTCCTCTGCCGCAGCGATAACGTCTTGCCTAACTTCGATTCCGCCAGCCACGAAATTGTAAGGTCGAGATTGTCGCCGCCCAGCAGTAAATGCCGACCCACGGTGGTCCGCGTGAATTGCACGCGATCGCCCTCGCGATCCACTCGCACCAGCGTAAAATCGCTCGTGCCGCCGCCCACATCGCACACCAGCACAATCTGCCCGTCGAACAGTTCCTTATTCGATCGCGACAGATGCCCCGCAATCCACGCGTAGAACGCCGCCGCCGGTTCTTCGAGCAACGTCACCTGCGGAATGCCCGCTTCCTGCGCCGCCTGAATCGTTAATTCGCGTGCTTCTTCATCGAAACTCGCCGGGACTGTCAACACCACCTGCTGCCCGCTCAGCGCCGAGCCTTTCGTGGTATCCCAGGCCGCTCGCAAATGCTCGAGATAACGCGCCGAAGCCTCTACCGGCGACAACACACGGCCTTCTTCGCCGCCATCCCAAGGCAAAATCTTCGCCGTACGATCCGCTTCCGAATTCGACAGCCACGATTTCGCCGAATGCACTGTTTTAGTTGGCAGCAGCGCGCCCTGGTCCCGCGCGTATGCGCCCACCACCGGCGGCTCGCTCAAATATAAAAACGACGGCAAGGTACGCAGTACACCCGTGCGGCTCGCATCGATCTGCTGCTCGACCGGCAGTACATGAATCGGTGGAAAATCCGCTTCCGCGGCTTCTTCCGGATCAATGTAAGCCAGCGCCGAATTGGTCGTTCCTAAATCGATCCCGACATTCATGCCGCGGCTCGTTCGCGCACGTTGAACTCGAGCCGCCAGCGCCGCCCATCGGCCGCCACGCACCACAATTCGAGCATCCCCGTTTCCGTCACGTTGCTCTCGATCGTCACTGGAACCACTTCCTCGCGTGTCTCGTCTTTGTGCGGCGGCAGAAATACTTCCATCGGCGCTAGCTCTTCCAATTCCTCCAGCGAATCTTCGAGCAGCGTGCCCGGCGCATCGCTCTTCCGCGAAAGCGACGAAAAGAATCGGAACTCCGCCGGCTCGCCCACCACCAAGGCAAACCGTTTCTGCGGCAGCTCCACCTTCGATCCTTCTTCCAGCCCGAACGGAACCACTGTCAAGGCCTTCATCGGCGCTGCCATTCCGGGAATCGCCGGCAGCGACGATTCGATCCCGACATAATACGTGCGCGGCACGCCGCCACGAATGCGCACGCCCTTTCCGCTGCGCGCCAATCCGTAGTAAGCCGCGCCCTGTGCCACGGCGTGCATTAAGTCGGCCCGCTTCGTTTCATTCGCCAGCTCGACTGCCGCCGGAGCGCCCGCTGCCGCGAGCCAGGAATTCAAAACTTCGAAGAGACGTCGCTCGATCGCGCCAGCCTGCAACACTCCGCCGTTCAACAGCAAATGCGTCGGCCGCGCGATCTCTCCGCCGCCTGCATTGCGCAAAAACTGCGCGAGATGTTTCGTCACCGCCGGATCGGCCGCATAATTCAATCCCACTTCGGCCAGCGCCACGCGTCTCTGCCGCTGCGGCGCAGCATCGGCGCCCACCACTGGAAAGAATCCTTCTAGTAACAGCCCGCGCACTTCTTCGCTCGTCACCTTGCCGCGCAGCGTGCCGCCAATCAGCCCCGTCCCGCGACCCAATATCGTCAACGCCTGATTTTTTGGCGCGTCTTCTTCACTCGCCAGAAGCGCTTCCTTCGCCGCCCGGCATTGCTGCCAGAGCGAGTGAAACTGAATGGCATCGAGCTTCGTGCCCTTCTGCGCGAACTGCTGTTCCGCCTGCCGCGCCACCGCCAGATCCATGTTGTCGCCGCCCAGTAGCAGATGCTCCCCGACCGCTACACGCTCCAACTGCAACTCGCCTGCCTGCTCCGTGACGGCAATCAGGCTGAAATCCGTGGTGCCGCCGCCGATATCGACCACTAGAATTAAATTGCCCGGCGTCACCTGCTCTCGCCAGTTGGCATTGCGCGCAATCCACGCATAGAACGCCGCCTGCGGCTCTTCCAGAATCGTCACTTCGCCCAACCCCGCGAGTTTCGCCGCGCGCTGCGTCAAATCCCTTGCGGCCGCATCGAACGATGCCGGCACCGTCAGCAAGACATGCTGCTCTTCGAGCAACGCCTCTCGATGCGCCGCATTCCAGGCCGCTCGCAAATGCGCGACGTATTGCGTTGAAGCTTCCACCGGAGACACTTTCTGAATCCCGTCCGGCGCAGTCAGCGGCAACAGCGGTTGCATCGGATCCGCCGTTGGATTCGACAGCCACGATTTCGCCGAACTCACCAAACGGCTCGCGTTCTCCACGCCGCGCATGCGCGCCAGCTGTCCCGTAATGTACGGCGGCTGCCCATTCCACGGCAGCGCCAGTGACCCTTCCACAAACTCGTTCGCCCCCGGAATATAAAGCGATGAAGGCAGCAGATCCAGCTTCGCGACTTCCCCCGGATTCACCAGTTGCGCCACAGGAAACAGCTTGACACCCGAGCTCACCTGCTCGCTCGTCACCTGCGCAAACGCCAGCGCGCTGTTCGTCGTACCGAGATCGATCCCGATCACAAATTCAGACATAACGAAAGCTATTCCACTTCCAGTTCAGCCGGCGCAATCACCGTCACATCTTGTTTTCCCAGTACCGGCAGCTCGATTGAAACCGCCTTCCAACCGCGATGCCGCAGGATGCCGCCCGGCACTTTCCCGTTCGCCGGCACGTTGCCAATCAGCTTGATGCGATTCGGATCGGGCGCTTTCGCCGCTTCAATCTTCTGAAACGTTCCCTCCACTCCATCGATCACCGGCGTGAGCGTCACATGCCGCGCGAGCGTCGCTTTGCTGTCGGTATGAATCGTGCGCACCGCCGCTCCAATCTGGTCGTCTTCATATCCCGCAATGTCTTCCATCAAGAAATCAATCAGCCGCGAGTCGCGCTGCAGAATGTTCAGCATCTGCAACGCGCCATCGCTGACGTTCACTTTCACCGGCTCGACAGGGGGCGTCACCGGAGCCGGTTTCGCTTGCACGAATCCATACTCGAGCGCCACATCTTCCGGCAGCACACCGGAAAACAACAGCGAAAAAAAGCAGCGGAAAGCAGCACTAAGTCGGGACAATAAACAACCTCTAAGGAGTCAGAATAACAACCGGCCACACCATCGAAACGCCATCGCTAGTACCGCGGCTCGCAACCAAATCAAACATAAACTTGTGGAAACGTTTGAAAAAATGATAGGCTCCACGTTATAAGTACTCTTTGCGAGTACCTGTTATCCGAATGGGAGAATCACAATGGCAGTAAAGAAAAAAGCTGCGGTTAAGAAGACCGCAACGACCACGAAAAAGAAAGTGGCAGCCCCTAAAAAAGCTGCTGCGAAGAAAACCGCAACCAAGAAATCAACGGCCAAGCAAGCTGCGAAAGCAGTGTCGAAGAAGACGGCAGCCAAGAAAAAGTAACCGTCCGAGCAGTTCGGAAAAAAGTAAACCCGCCTGGTGATCAAACCAGGCGGGTTTCTTTTTGCCGGAGCAAAGCTTCGAACAAGGCTACTTCTTAGTAGTCCATGTCCGGGCCATGACCCGCCGGCGGTCCAGCCGGAGCCTTCTTTTCCGGAATCTCCGCAATCATCGCTTCGGTCGTCAGCATCAACGCGCTGATAGACGCCGCATGCTGCAGAGCCGAACGAGTCACCTTCGTCGGATCGATCACGCCGGATGCGACCAGGTTTTCGAACTGGCCGTTCGCCGCATTAAATCCGTACGAGCTGTCATCATTCGAACGAACCTTCTCGATGATGATGGCGCCTTCGAAACCGGCATTGCCGGAGATCTGGCGCAGCGGCTCTTCGGTTGCCTTACGGATGATGTCGATGCCAATCTGCTCATCGCCATCCGCCTTCAGAGTCTGAAGCGCTTTGCCGGCCCGGAGCAGCGCTACGCCGCCGCCAGGGACAATGCCTTCTTCCACAGCCGCGCGCGTTGCATGCAGAGCATCTTCCACGCGCGCCTTCTTTTCCTTCATCTCGGTTTCGGTAGCAGCACCGACCTTGATCACCGCCACTCCGCCGGCCAGCTTCGCCAACCTCTCCTGCAGCTTCTCGCGATCGTAGTCTGAAGTTGTTTCGTCGATCTGAGCGCGCAACTGCTTGATGCGGCCCTCGATCGCCTTCTGCGTACCGGCGCCGTCCACGATGGTCGTGTTGTCTTTGTCGACCGTGACGCGCTTGGCGCGGCCCAGGTCTTCCAGCTTCACGCCTTCGAGCTTGATGCCGGTCTCTTCCATGATCGACTTGCCGCCGGTCAGCACAGCAATGTCGTCCAACATCGCTTTGCGGCGATCACCGAAGCCAGGAGCCTTCACCGCAGCCGCGTTCAACGTGCCACGCAGCTTGTTCACTACCAAAGTCGCCAGCGCTTCGCCATCGACTTCTTCCGCAATCACCAGCAGCGGTTTACCCGAACGCGCAATCTGCTCGAGCAGCGGCAGGAGATCCTTCATATTGCTGATCTTCTTCTCGTGGATCAAAATGTAGGGATCTTCGAGCACCACTTCCATGCGCTCCGGATCGCTCACAAAATAAGGCGAGAGATAACCGCGGTCGAACTGCATGCCATCTACCGTCTGCAGCTCGGTAACCATGGTCTTCGATTCTTCCACCGTGATGACGCCGTCCTTGCCGACCTTCTGCATCGCTTCGGCAATGATCGTTCCGATGGTCGCGTCACCGTTGGCGGAAATCGTTCCCACCTGGGCAATCGCATCGCCCGAAACCGGCTTCGAGAACTTCTTTACTTCCTCGACCACCGCTTCGACAGCCTTCTCGATACCGCGCTTCAGCGCCATCGGGTTCGCGCCTGCCGCCACCGACTTTACGCCTTCGCGGAAAATCGCCTGCGCCAGAATGGTCGCCGTCGTGGTTCCGTCACCAGCGATGTCGGACGTCTTCGACGCTACTTCGCGCACCATCTGCGCGCCCATATTTTCGAGCGGATCCTTCAACTCGATTTCTTTCGCAACCGTCACACCGTCTTTGGTGATCGTCGGTCCGCCAAACTTCTTCTCGAGCACAACATTGCGGCCCTTGGGACCGAGTGTCACTTTCACCGCATCAGCCAGCTGGTTGACGCCGCGCAGGATCGCCTGTCGCGAGTTTTCGCTATAAACAATTTGTTTTGCAGCCATATTTTCTGAAAACCTCCCTACTTCTTCGCGCCGTTAGACGAGCCGTTGGTGAGCACACCCAGAATCTCGTCTTCACGCATAATCAGATACTCATTGCCATCCAGCTTGATGTCGTTGCCGGAATATTTGCCAAACAGAATGCGGTCGCCTACGGCCACATCAAGCGCGTTCAGCTTGCCGTCATCGCTGCGCTTTCCTTTGCCGATTGCAACCACTTCACCCTGTTGCGGCTTCTCTTTTGCCGAATCCGGAATGTAAAGACCGCCTTGCATGGTCTCGCCTTCCTCAATCCGTTTCACCACGACACGGTCGTGTAGCGGACGAATATCCATACTGTTAACCCTCCATCAGATTGGTTTGGAACGAACTTGTTCCGTTGAAGACCGGGCTTTTTAACTGCCCGGCCACCCAGGACAGTTTTAGCACACTGCCTTCGCGAGTGACAAGAGCAGATCGTAAATAGAACAATCTCAAACAGATACCGATCTGGCAGTCTAATGCCTACTGGCAGCGCACTCAAGTTTTCTTCGAACTGTAATGCACTCTGCCCTTGCTACCCTGAAAGAGTTCTTCGCGGCTATTCATGCGTCGTTATTCTCTGTTGCTAGGCGTTGCCCTGGTGGTGATCTCGATTCTGGTGGGCTACACGCTGAAGCTCCGTCTCGACTCCGCGCGCCGCCAGCGCGTCAATCCCGCGCCCGCCATGAAAACCGGTCTCGAAGGTCTCGCGCCGAGCGGCTGGCAATACAAGAAAGACGACCCGCAGACGAACAAGCCCGTCGTGCGGGTTGATGCCGAAGCCTTTGAAGGTACTCACGACCCCTCCACCTTCGAGCTCAAGAAAGTGCGCCTGCGTCTCTACGATAAGAAAGGCTCGTCCTACACTTACGTGCAAAGCGATCGCGCCCTCTTCGATGAAGGCACCGGCGTTCTTAAATCCGAAGGCGCTGTCTACATCGTGATCAATGTGCCGATCGATAGAAATGCCGAAGACCCGAAGGAAGCCGCGCGCCGCGTGCGCGTCACCACCACCGGCGTCACCTACGAAACACGCACCGGCAAAGCGCAGACCAACGCTCCGGCCTCGTTCATCTTTACCGAAGGCGACGGCAAAGCGATCGGCGCGGACTACGATCCCAACACCAAGAATCTTCATCTGAAAGCGAACGTCTCACTCGATTGGATCGGCAAAGGCCCGGTCAACAAGAAAATGCACATCGAAACGCACGACCTCGTATACAAAGAGGCCGAGCAAAAGATCTATCTGTCGCCGTGGTCACGCATGACGCGCCAGTCGACCACCATCAATGCCCGCGACACCCTCGTCATTCTGCAGGACGGCTACCTGCACCAGATCGAAGGCGATCACGGCATGGGTCGTGACAAACGAGTGGGCCGCGAGAAACGCGAGGACCGCGAGACCGGCTATTCGGCCAACAAGATGACCGCGCTCTTCGACGATAACGGACAACTCGTGCAAATCATCGGCGACGGCGATGCGCGAGTCGAATCTTCTCAACCCGGGGCCCACACCGTGCTGACCGGTGCGCGCGCCGATCTCCGCTTCGCTCTCGAAACCAAACAAGTCGGCAAAGAACCCGTCACCGACAGCCAGTTGCATCTCGTGATGGCCGATGGACACAGCGTCGCCGAATCCACCCCGCTCCCTCAGCCCGGCGTAAAGCTCGCTGAAACCCGCATCTTGAAAAGCGAGCACATTGAACTCGAAATGAAGCCGGGCGGCAAAGACTTGCAGGAGATTCGCACGTCGTCCGCGGCGCAACTCGAATTCAAGCCCAACCGGCCCGAGCAATCGCATCGCACGGTCGACGGCTCGCATTTGCGCGTGCTCTATGGCGCGGGCAGCTACGTCGATACGCTGCTTGCCTGGAATGCCGTCACCCACACCGATAAGGCGGCTGCTCTCGCCAAGCCCAAGCTCGGCAAAGATGGCAAACCGATCCCGCCTTGCCCCGCGCTGACCTGGAGCGATCTCATGACGGTAAAATTCGCACAGAACTCCAACCAGGTCGCGACCATCGATCAATCCGGCAATTTCCGCTACGAAGAGGGTACCCGCAAAGCCTCGGCCAAAAAAGCGTTCCTCGAACAATCGATCAACCGCATCACGCTCACCGAAAATGCCCGTGTGCTCGATGACACCGGCTCGGCCGTGGGCGACAAAATCGTCATGAACCAGGCCAATGGCGACATGGACGCCTCAGGCCACGTTCTCTCGACCCACGAACCCGACCGCAACGAGAAACCCGGCACGTCCATGCTCGACGCTACTCAACCCATGCAGGCGCGCGCCGAAAACATGCAGACGCGCAATGACAATTCACAGGTCTCCTACGAGGGTCATGTCGTGATGTGGCAGGCCGCCAATCGCATCTCCGCCGATCACATCATCATCGATCGCGACAATCAATCGCTCAACGCCATGGGCAACGTTGTCAGCGAGCTCGTCGACAACAAAAACACCGCCCAACCAGCGAGCATTGCCGGACCCATCTACACCACCGTCTACGCCCCGAGCCTTGTCTACCGCGACGATACGCGCATTGCCGATTACACCGGGAACGTCAAGCTCGTACGCGACAAGATGACCATCCTCGCCAAAAACATCGAAGCCTACCTGAGCCCGAAATCCGACAAGCCCAGCAACGAATCCTCGCTGAACCATGCCGTCGCCACCGGCGCGGTAACCATCTCCGATGTCATTTCACCCGGCCGCACCCGAACCGGCACCGGCGAGCGCTGCGAGTACTACACGAAAGACGATAAGGTCATCCTCAACGGCGGCGCACCGCAAATGGTAGATACCGCCAAAGGCGTTGTTAAAGGCAACCAGCTGACTTACTTCAGCGGTGCTGACCATTTAATCGTCGACGGCAAAAAGGAGCAGGCCGCCTTCACCCGCATGAAGAAGAAGCTCAGCATCCCTTCGCCTGCGTCCGAACCCACCAGCGGCATGACCCTTTCCGGGCCCCGTTAAACGGCCCAAAACTCCACTGTTACAAATCGGTATCATGCGTTTGGTATCGGTGTATTCGGCCGTTTAAGCGCGCTGGCCACCGTAAGCCTCACCTATGAACCTATTGCCCCGCGATGAGAAGTTTTTCGAGCTCTTTCATCAACACGCCAGTATCGTGTGTCAATCGTCGGAATTGCTTCTCCATGGCCTGAGAAATGGCTACTCAGGCATGTGCTCCATTTCGAAACAAATGGAGGCGCTGGAAAAAAACGCGGACGACATCGTCCATCAGATCTTCCAGAAACTGCAGGCCACCTTTATCACGCCTTTCGATCCAGAGGACATTCAGACGCTTGCCACCACCCTCGACAGCGTTCTCGATGCCATTGAAGACGCCACCTTCCGCATCGCCTGCTACCGGGTTGACCCTATCCCGGCGGCGGCCATTGAACTTGGCCAGATGATCGATAATTGCTGCAAGGCGCTCGCCAGAGCTCTCAACGCGTTAAACGAAAAGACGTCCGTGCTCGAAGACTGCATCGAGGTCCACCGCTTGGAGAACGAGGCTGACGCGGTCGAACGGACCGCCTTAGGGGAACTCTTCTCGTCGCCCATCGACGCGCTGACACTGATCAAACAAAAAGAGGTTTTAGAAGTTCTCGAACACGCAACCGATATCTGCGAGGATGTGGCGGAAGTCATCCAGAACGTGGCAGTGAAAAACAGCTGACCAATGTCTACCCTCAACCTCGTCATACTGATCGTTTTTATTGCGCTTTTATTTGATTTTGTAAATGGCTTTCATGACGCCGCCAACTCGGTCGCAACAGTCATCGCCACCCGTGTCTTGAGTCCGCTTCAGGCTGTCGCTTTGGCGGCCATCTTCAACTTTCTCTCCGCGTTTTTTCTTGGAACGGGCGTCGCCGCTACCGTAGGCAAAGGTTTCGTAAATACCAGCGTTGTCACCCCGTATGTTCTTCTTGCCGGCTTGTCCGGCGCGGTTTTATGGAACATCTTCACCTGGTATTTGAGTCTGCCCATCAGTTCTTCGCACGCGTTAATCGGCGGCTATGCGGGCGCGGCGTTTGCCAAAGCCGGACTACACGGCTTGATCGTCGGCAAATGGCCCAGCACCCTTATTTTTATTGTGCTGGCGCCGCTTATGGGCCTGGCGCTCGGCTATCTGCTGATGGTCGCGGTCTACTGGATTTTCCACAAGTTCACGCCAGGCCACATGGACCGCTTCTTCCGGCATGCCCAGATTCTGTCCGCCTCTCTGCTGAGTTGTGCACACGGAACCAATGATGCTCAAAAGACCATGGGCATCATCACGGCGGTGCTGGTGGCCGGCGGCTTCGAGCGGAACTTCCATGTTCCCGGCTGGGTGATCCTCGCCTCGGCGGCAGCCATGGGCTTGGGCACCCTGAGCGGCGGCTGGCGCGTTGTCAGAACGGTCGGCACGCGCCTGACGCGCCTCAAACCCCGCAGTGGTTTCTGCGCGGAGACCGGCGCAGCTATTTCCATCCTGTTCGCGACGGCGCTTGGGCTACCAGTCTCAACCACGCACGTGGTCGCGGGTTCGATCGCCGGCGTAGGCTCTATTCAACGAGTGCGCGCCGTACGCTGGAACGTTGCCCAGAACATCGTAGTTGCCTGGATACTCACTATTCCGGCCGCCGCTCTCGTCTCCGGAATCGCCTTCCAGATAATTCATGCATTTGTGGCCAATGCTTGATGCCCTTCCATGAAGTCCCGTAGGCTCAAACCCGCAGCGCCGTTATCGGATCGATGCGAGTCGCCCGCCGTGCCGGAATATAGCTGGCTACCAACGCTACGCACAAAAACAGCAGTGCGACCGTCACGAACGTGGCCGGATCGGTCTCGCTTACGTGAAACAGCAGGTTGCGCATTAGCCGCGTCAAACCGAACGCTCCAGCGATTCCACCTGCCACGCCTACCAAAGCCAGCCGGAAGCTCTCCCCAACGACCAGCCGCAAAATATCGCCCTGTTGAGCTCCTAACGCGCGCCGGATGCCCATCTCCTGCGTCCGCTGCGCTACCGAGTAGGCAATGATGCCGTAGATCCCCATCAGCACCAGCAGCAGCGCCATCGTCGCGAACGATCCCAAGAGAATCACCAGCAAACGGCGTTGCCCTGTCTGCTCGTCCACCAGCTCGTTCATCGTCTTTACCGCCGAAATCGATTGATTCTTATCCAACGCCCGCACCTGTTCGCGCACTGCGCCGCTGAAGCCGAGCGGACTTGCCTCCGTCTTTATCACCAGCATCGCGAACGGTTGCGGGTTCTGCGCAAACGAGACGTATACTGTTTCAGGCCACGCGCTGTTTTCCAGGTTTTGATGAATGTCCGCCGCGATCCCCACAACCTCCGCGGGATGCGGATTCACTCCGCCTACCCAGAGATGCTGGCCGATGGGATCCTGACCACGCGGATAAGCCGGCCAGAATCGCCGCGCCAGAGCTTCATCGATAATGGCCACTCGCTGCGCGTCTTCTTTATCCCGCGCCGTGAAGTCCCTGCCTCGCCGCAAAGGAATGCCGAGAGTTTGAAAATAACCCGGCGTCACCACCGAGATCGTCGCGAGCGGGCGTTCGTTCAACTTAAGGAGCGGTTGCGAGGCATCCTGCACCGGCGTTCCGGCATAGCCCATCATGGGAAGAAACATCGCGACCGCCGCGCTCCGAATGCCCGGCGAGGATCCCATCCGCTCGACTAATTGCGCAAAAAACTCCGACCTCTTCTGGTCCGTGTCATAGCGTGCCGGCGCGAGCGAAAGATTCGCCGTCAACACATTCGACGGATTGAATCCGAGATTGACTCCGCGCAGCCGGCTCACGCTCTCAATCAATAGCGCCGTGCCGATCAGCAGCACAATCGAAAGCGAAACTTGCACCACCAGCAATAGTCCGCGCACGTTCAACCCGGCCACTCCTCTGGAAGAGCCCTGGCTGGCAGTCGCTCCGCTCATGCGCAACACCCCAAGCAGATCCGGCCGGGATGCGCCTAGCGCCGGCGTCAGTCCGAAGAGCACGCCTGTTCCGAGCGAGACCGCCGCGGCAAATCCGAGCACCATCCAGTCCAAATGAATCTCTTGCGCTCTCGGCAGGTCGAACGCGGTCATGCCGGGGATCGCGCGCAAACTCCAACCGGCCAGCACTACCCCGAGCGTTCCGCCCGCCAGCGATAACACAACGCTCTCTACAATTAGTTGCCCGATCAGCCGGCCGCGTGTGGCGCCGAGAGCCGATCGCACGGCCGTTTCCCGTGAACGCGAAGTCGCTCGCGCCAGCAATAGGCTCGCCACATTCGCGCAAGCAATCAGCAAAACAAAACCAACCGCGCCCAGCAGCATCCAAAGCATCGAGCGCACATCGGTCACCAGCGAATCTTTCAACGCCACTACCTTCTCCGGTTTCTTAGGCTTGGCGTCGAGCATGGTCGGATGCGCCATTGCGTATTGCCGGCGAATCACCTTCGCCTCGGCGCTCGCCTGCTCGATGCTAACTCCCGGCTTCAGGCGTCCAAAGAGCGTCAGGAACGGACTCAAAGCTCTCGATTTCGCCGGCATGCTCGGCCACTCGGACGGCGCTGTCAACCACACGTCCAGATCGGCAAACGGAAACAGAAAGCGGGGCGGAAGAACGCCGATGATCGTATACGGCGTCCCCCCGAGCGTCGCCGTCTTGCCGGTGATTTGCGGATCGCTTCCGAATCGCCGCTGCCACAGCCGCGCGCTGATCATCACCACCGGTGCGCCGCCGGGCAAATCTTCGTCCGCACGAAAGCTGCGGCCCAGTAGCGGCGTCACTCCGAGAATTTGCAGAAAATTGGCCGAGACACGAGTCCCTTTCAGCACCTCCGGTTCCGAGCCGCCCGAAAGCGTCGGACTGTCCTCATTCGTGAACGCGCCCATCCCGCTGAAGGAGTGAGTGGCGACCTTCATCTCCGCAAACCGCGCCGGCGTCGCGCCTCCCGAAATGCTCACCAATCGGTCGGAGTCAGGATAAGGAAGCGGCTTCAGCAGCACCGCGCGGATCACCGTAAACATCGCCGTGTTCCCGCCAATCGCCAGCGCCAGCGTAAGCACCGCTGTGGCGGCAAACGCCGGCTGCTTGCGCATCGTCCGCAGCGTGTATAAAGTATCCTGCCAGATCGTCGCCAGAAGCTTGTCCATAGAGTCTCCCGATGCACGCCAGTGTACGCCCGCGCCCGATCGCCCAACCTTGTTCCAGGTCAGATCGCTATCCTGCGGAAGAATGAAGTTCTTCCGTCGCGAGACTCTTTGGCTGGCGCTTTTTCTAGGGTCTGCCGCCTGGGCGCAGGTGGGTGTCGGTCCGAAGCAACTGCCGTTGCCTCCAGCGATTCAAGCGCCTCAGGACCGTCCGTATCGACGATTGATCGGAATCGATGTGGATGCCACCGACACGGCCCACAAGATTTATAGAGTGCATGAGACTGTGCCGGTGCTGCAAAGCGGCCCCATGGTGCTCCTCTACCCGCAATGGGAGTCCGGGAGCCATGCTGCTACGGGTCCGATCGCGAGCTTCGCCGGCCTATGTATTCAAGCAGGTGGCCGCCTGCTTGCATGGCAGCGCGATCCGGTAAACGTGTTCGCTTTTCACATAAACGTTCAGCCCGGCGTGCAGATTCTGGAAGCCGACTTTCAATACCTTTCGCCGGTTGGATCCAGGGGCGGAATGGAGACCATGAATCCTTTCATAATCAAGATTCCCTGGCAGAGTCTCATGCTGTATCCGGCTGGCTACTATGTCCGTGACCTGCCAGTGCAGGCAACGCTGAAACTACCCGCCTTGTTTTATCAGGCAAGTTCTCTGGAGCGTGTAAGCTCTTCCAACGACCGCACCATATACAAGGTGACGACCATTGAGCGTCTGGCTGATTCGCCCGTGTATGCGGGCCGCTACTTCAAAGCGGTCGATCTAGCTCCAGCCGCGAGCTCTCCTGTCACACTCGATCTGTTTGGCGATGCGCCGGAAGACCTGCGCGCTTCCGACACTCAACTGGCAAGCCTGCGAACCATGGTTCTTAAGACGCTCCAACTCTTCCACTCCACTCATTACGCTCACTACGATTTCTTGGTGTCGCTCAGTGATCTATTGCCGGGTGGCGGCGGTCTTGAACACCTGGAGTCGAGCGAAATCAACCTGTCTGCCGATTTTTTCCGAAATGCGACGGCCCATCTTTCCGACGTGACACTTTTTCCGCATGAGTATACTCACTCGTGGAACGGCCTATTCATGCAACCGGCTGATCACTGGACGGCCAACTTCAACCTGCCTATGCGGGACAGTCTTCTGTGGGTGTATGAGGGACAGACGGAGTTCTGGGCGCTGTCACTTTCCGCCCGCTCCGGTCTGCTTACGCGACAAGAGGCTCTCGATCTTTTGGCTCTGGACGCCGCGGCCGCGCAAGCCCACAGCGGCCGCGCCTGGAAATCTTTGCAGGATAGCAACAACGACCCTATTTTCGATGCGGGCCATGCGGTTCCGTGGAAGGATTGGCAGCGTCGCGAGGACTATTACGCGGAAGGAATTCTCCTTTGGCTGGATGTGGACAGCTTGATCCCTAAGCAAACCGCGGGACAGAAAAGCCTTGAGGATTTTGCCGGAGCTTTCTTCGCCGGCAGCGATGGCAGCGTCGTCACCCACACTTATACATTCGACGACGTGTGCCGCGCTCTTTCCGCGGTGACACCCTACGATTGGGCTCGACTGCTGCGAGAGCGCCTCGATTCGCACAGCAGCGCTCATCTCTTCGACGGCCTGACCAGAGCCGGTTACCGGCTTGTTTACACGACAACTCCCACAGCGGCCTATCATCAGCAGGAGCTTGATGGAAGCGTGACAGACCTTTCCTATTCCATCGGGCTCACAGTCAACGAACAGGGTGTCATCAGAGCGGTCGCCTGGAATAAACCGGCTTTTCGCGCAGGTCTCACGATGGGCGCGCATATTGTCTCCATCAATGGCAGTTCATTCACCCCAACGAAGCTTCAGGAAGCGGTAGCGAATTCAAACAGAGTGCCGGTCGAGATCATCTATACAGCGGATGGCTCCCAGCATGAAGCCCGTATCGACTATCAGGGCCCATTACGATATCCGCGGCTGGAACGAGTCTCTGGAACTGCCGATCTAATCACTCCACTTTTTCGATAAAGAGGCGTGCCGGCCAGTATACGATTCCCTCATCGGCCAGTTTTGACGGCTGGTCGGTTGTGCCGGAGCACGGCTCTTGTTGAGAAATAAACAGTCGGCGTTAGCAAGGCCGTCTTGTTTGGTAAAGATGTTTCTTACGCACTGAAGAGGATTTACGAAATCCTGCGCCATCACACATGATCTATGTGGAAACGAGCCTCAATTCTATGGTTGCGTGTTATCCGGCAACAACTCGAAAGAGAATTGTAAATTCGAGCAGTGGTCAGAGGGAAGTGAAATTATGGGTCCCGACTACGCCAGCTTACTATCCACTGGTGATCTATCAAGACCATTTCCACGCCGGATTTACCGCGGGCGTTCCGTTTCATACCACTCCTCGCAAAGACGATTCGAAAACAGCGAGGCAGAAGATCGACTACGGTTACAAGTTCTTTCAAGACTGGACTTCCGGCCGCCTGCCGCGCGTGATCATTCTCTATGTCCAAGACGCAAACCCGTATTACGACGACGCCTACAATGTCAATTCCGCGAATGTGGGTCCTTACGGCGATGCTTTGACGGAAGAGGTGATCCCGCAAATCGAAAAGCAGTTCCGCGCGATCGGCCAGGGTTGGGCGCGTGCTACCTATGGCGGCTCAACTGGTGGTTGGGAATCACTCGCCTCGCAGATTTTCTACCCTGATTTCTACAACGGAACCTGGTCGAGCTGTCCGGATCCGGTCGACTTTCACGCCTACCAGAACGTCGATCTTTGCCATGACAAGAATGCCTATTTCCGGGCGGCCCTGTTCGGCAGCATTCCGATCGCAGAGATGCGTGAACCGGATGGCTCGATCATGGCCGAGATGGAGCCCGCCAATCGCCGCGAATTTGTGTTCGGGACGCACGGGCGATCCACGGAACAGTTCGATATCTGGCAGGCCGTCTTCTCGCCTGCCGGGGCCGACGGCTATCCAAAACCTGTCTACGACAAGCGCACCGGCGTGGTCGATCCGGCTGTGGTTCGTTACTGGCATGACCACTATGACTTAACGGCTATCCTGGCGCGCGACTGGCGCACGCTTGGGCCAAAACTCGAAGGCAAGCTGCATCTCGCAGTGGGCGACAGCGATACCTGGTTCCTGAACAACGGCGTACACCGTATGGAGCAGGCGTTGCGTGCCACGCAAAACCCGCACTCGGATGCCACCTTCGATTACGGACCCGGCATGCCCCACTGCTACACCGGCGAACCGAACGTACCGATGAGCGTTTCAGGCCCGACTGAAGTGCAGCGGGTGTTGCCGCAGATGGCGGGCCATATGTTGAAGACCGCGCCGCCGGGAGCGGATGTGACTAGTTGGCGTTATTAATAATTTTGGAGAAATGTTATCGAAGCGGCTGATTATGTCGCCTTAGTTTCCCGTACACTCCGCTCATCAGGCTCGCCGGCAGCAAAAATGGTCGGTCCAAATTACGCGCTCTCAATACAACTTTCTACAGTTCGCTCTCTGCGGCGAGAGCCTATTTAGACCGACTGTCGGTCAGAGGCAATCTGAGCACCCGTTTCGTGATTTCCATTTCGTGCTCCTTACCTTCATCGTCGATTACGTAGAGCTTCCGTTTCTCGATAGCAAATTTGACGGGAGCGTTCACAGTTAGGAGTGCGTTCTTTTTCCATCTTGATCGGTGGGCCTCTTCGGCGAAGTAAGCATACTCGGTTCCTTCGATGAGAATCGTCTCGGTGGTCCTGTAGATTGCATGGCGCGCGCCTGAGGTGCTTTCGTTGTACGAACCAGAATTCCCATAGATTTGCGCGTTGCCGATGGTCTGCGACGAGCCGACCATGCCCGCAAGATAGCGGGAGTGGTTTGCGTCAAGAACCTTGCCTGTCTCCCAGTTACGATCCTTCGCCGCCATCGCGACGCCTAAGACGAGACACAGAAGCAAGCAGAAAGGTCGCATGGGAGGAGCCTATATCAAAGACAAACTATGAACTGCTGCAGCGGAATCCCTATAAGTTCTTCAAGATTGGTAGCGCTAAGGGGAATCGAACCCCTATTTAAGCCTTGAGAGGGCTCTGTCCTAACCGTTAGACGATAGCGCCACGTGCCAGTCCAGAGATTAGTATAGCGACAGCGGGCTCAACGAGGCGCGTAGCTGTTACAGCGCTTCGGGCATCGGTAAATGGGATTTGCCGAGTGCTTTGGCAATGATGTTGACGGCGTCTGGTTCGCTCACGGATTTGGCGACCGAGGTCTCCAGAATCAGCATGCTGCGCGCCCTTTCCAGCATCTTCTTTTCGCGAAACGACAAGGGTTTGGACATTTGGATAAGCACCAGCGCCTTGAAGACCTCCGCAATCTCAAGTAGACTGCCGCCGCGCATCCGGTCGGAGTTCTCTTTGAACCGGTCCTTCCAATCGTGGGCACAAGACGGATGTCCAGCTGCCAGGTAATTTAGAACTCGTGTGATCTCACTGCATTTCGTGACCTTCCTGAGGCCTAGATCGCCCACGTGGGAGAACGGCACCATCACGGTCATACTGCTGGGAGCAAGACGAAGAAGATAGAAGCGCTCCTGCTGCGTTCCGAAAGAACGGGAACTTATATTTTCGATTGTTCCGACGCCGTGGTTTGGATAAACCACCTTTTCACCGACCTGGAAGGTCATGCATGGACCCCTTTTCTCGCTAAGGTAATCAGTTGGAATTAATACAACCCAAAGGAATATTAAACCTCCGTGAAGAATTCGTCAATAGAAAAATATATTGTCCACTCCCGGCGGGGTAGTGTATAGCCAACAGAGCAGTAAATCCTTGTCCAGAAAGGCCGAAACTGAAACGCAGCACGTACCCAAAGTGTTTCGCATGACCCGCAGGAATGGGGCGGACTGCCAATTAAACAACCCCGCCCTCATCCCGACAATGCGGTTTCGCTCAGAGAATGTTCGCGGACCAGTTTTCCAGAATCGACTTCACTTTCTGGCAGAATTGATCGGCGAGCGCCCCGTCAATCAGCCGGTGATCGAAAGTAAGCGCGAGATGAGCTTGCGAACGAATAGCGATGGCATCGCCTTCGACCACCGCTGGTATTTTTTCCACTGCTCCTACACCTAAAATCGCGACTTGCGGCTGATTTATGACCGGTGTCGCGAAAATACTGCCAAAGCTGCCGAAATTAGTAATCGAAAAAGTGCCGCCCTGGACTTCGTCGGGCTTCAATTGACGCGAGCGGGCGCGGGTGGCGAGATCCACAATGGCGCGCTGCAACCCCGACACATTGCGTTCGTCGGCATTGCGAATGACTGGAACGATCAGGCCGCCCTCGAGCGCTACGGCGATGCCGAGATTGATGTCGCGGTAATACACGATGTTCTTGCCATCCAGCGAGGCGTTGAAGATGGGGAACGCGCGCAGCGCTTCGGCGGTAGCGGCCGTCACGAAGGGAAGGAAGGTCAGCGAAAAACCGTTTCGAGCCTGAAACTCGGTTTTGCTTTTTTCTCGCAACTTCACAATCTTTGTCATGTCGACCCGGTGAACCGTCGTGACGTGAGCCGAGGTGTGTTTGCTCATGACCATGTGTTCGGCGATCTTCTGCCGCATGGTGCTCATCGGCTCGGTGCGAACTCGCGCGGATTCAGCGAGGGGCAGGGGCGCAGCAGCCACCTGCGCGGCTGAAGTGGGAGACGGCGGCGGAGCCGCTGCTGTTGCGGCACTTGGCTGTTGCGGCGGGGCGCTATAGGTTTTGGCCGCCTGAGAGGACATGAAGCCTTCTACGTCGGCCTTGGTAATCCTTCCTCCCGCGCCTGTTCCTCTTACCTGAGATAGATCGATGTTGTACTCACGCGCCATTTTGCGTACCAGCGGCGATAAAGGCCCTTGGTCTTCGTTGCCGTCTGCCTGCGCAGAACTAGGTTGTGGAGGCGCGGCGGCAGTCTGTTCCGGAGAGGGCGGTGGCTCGATCGGGTACGGCCCGGCTCCTACAGGCGTCGGTGCTGGTGGCGGAGGAGCGGCGGACTGGGTCCGATTCTCCGGTGCGGCGGCCGACGGGCCGACGTCCGTGGCGGGTGGCGTGGAGACAGGTTGCGGCTCTTCTTTGGCGGGAGGCGGCGGCGACGGCGGGGCAGCGGCGCCAGCCGAAGATCCATCTCCGATGCGAGCCACAATCGAGTTAATAGCGACCGTGGTGCCTTCCTGCACCAGCACTTCACTCAAAACTCCTGCGACGGGCGCCGGAATTTCGGTGTCGACTTTGTCGGTGGATATTTCGAACAGCGGTTCATCGCGTTCAATTTTCTCGCCGGGTTTCTTAAGCCAGCGCGTCAGCGTACCTTCGGTAATACTCTCGCCCATCTGGGGCATCACGACGTCAATCATCGAATCTCCTGCATTTCTGCGTTTGCCATCACCAGCTGATAGCCGAAAATTTCTGCGAACGATGCAGCCAGAGCATCCGTCACCGCGTCGCGAGTTGCGAAGCAGCCCAGCGAACGAAGCGAACAGACCGGCTTGGTCAATCCACAGGGAACAATGTATTTGAAATAGGAAAGGTCAGTGCTTAAGTTCAGAGCAAACCCGTGGGACGTAATCCAGCGACTGATATGAATCCCTACCGCGGCGATTTTTGCTCCGTTCACCCAAACACCTTCATAACCACGCTGCGGAATTCGCTCCGCTTTGACCCCGAATGTATCCAGGGCGTCAATCAATGCCTGCTCGACGCCTACGAAGTAGGCATGTACGTCGCGCTTCCATTCTCGCAAGTCAAGGATCGGATATCCCACGATTTGCCCCGGACCATGATAAGTTACGTCGCCACCGCGATCGGTCTCGACAAACTCTATCCCGGAGCGGCTGAGGATGTCAGGGCTGGCTAGAACGTTCTGCTCGTTGCCGTTTCTACCAATGGTCACGACGTGCGGGTGCTCGACAAACAGCAATGTGTCACAACCCTGGCCTTGTTTTCGCTCGTTAACCAAACGCATTTGCTCTCGGTAGGCTGGCGCATACGACAGGCAGCCGAGATCCTGCACCGCCAGAGGTCTCTTCATCCAATTTTGCCTAGACGTTGATGGCCAGGCCGTAGACGTTGTTGAATGCCTCGCCGATCGCCTCGTAGATGGTGGGATGGGCGTGAATGGTCGACATCATGCTTTCGACGGTCGCTTCTGATTCCATTGCCGTAACGGCTTCCGCAATCAGCTCAAATGCTTCCGGGCCGATGATATGCACACCCAGGATTTCGCCCAGCGTCTCTTCGGCGATGATTTTGACGAAGCCCTCGTGTTTGTCGAGAATAGTGGCCTTGCTGTTACCGACGAAGGGGAATTTGCCGACTTTGACTTTGAATCCCTGCGCGCGAGCCTGCGCTTCCGACAATCCAACGCTGCCGATGCCGGGATCCGTGTAAGTAGCGCCCGGAATGCGATTGCGATTGATCGGGCGGACGGGTTTCCCGGCAATAGCTGCCACCGCGACCATCCCTTCAGCCGTCGCCACATGTGCCAGCTGCGGGGTGCCCGCCACGATGTCGCCAATGGCGTAAAGATTGGGCTCGTGCGTACGTTGATACGCATCCACCTTGACGAAGCCACGGTCCAACTGCGCCTGAGTGTTCTCAAACCCGACGTTTTCCGTATTGGGCTTGCGACCGACGGCTACCAGGAGCTTCTCGAACTCCATCTCTTCTTTGTTGCCGTTCGCAAGCGTGGCTGTCAGGCTGACACTGTTCGCATTTTTGCGAATGTTTTCCGCCTTTGTGCCGGCTTCGACCCGGATGCCAGTCTTTTTGAAATGTTTTTCGAGTTCTTTCGAGATTTCCTCATCCTCAACCGGCACGAGACGGGGCAGCATCTCAAGAATGGTTACCTTCGATCCAAAGCGGTTGAAGATGGATGCGAATTCAACGCCCACGGCTCCAGCGCCAATAATTCCAATCGACTTCGGTACCGCCGGGATGTCCAGAATTTCGATATTGGTGAGAATGAGGTTCTGATCCGACTGCATCCCGGGAAGCATCCGGGCCTCGGAGCCTGTTGCCGCGATGATGTTTTTGGCTTCGATGGTTTGTGTTCCTTGAGGGCCACTGACTTCGATGCGTCCGCCTCCCAAAAGCCGCGCATCACCTTTAAGAACGTCGACTTTGTTCTTACGCATCAGGAAATCAATGCCCTTCGAATGCTTGGACACGATCTTGTTTTTACGATCCAGTACCCGCGGGTAATCCAGTTGCGGATCTTTGCATTTGATGCCCTGGGCGGACAAATCCTTGAAATAATCCCAGACGTCGGCCGTATGGAGCAAGGATTTTGTCGGAATACAACCCACCAGAAGACAGGTTCCACCGAGGCGTGCCTGGCGTTCGATCAAGGCTGTTTTCAGACCATATTGGCCAGCTCGAACAGCAGCGGAATACCCACCTGGTCCGCTGCCAATTACCACCACATCGTAAGTCATTTACGACTCAAGTGTAGCATCTAAGCCTTATTTTACAGGCACTTCGGAGGTCTGAACGGTGTTGACTCCCTGCCAGAAGCCCGCCTCAAATCGCCTCCGGCGGGAGCGCGACATTCGTTTACTGTTACCGAGTGCCCGTTCGCTACGTATCATGAATATAGGTATGCGTTCGACCTTCGGCATGGCGGCGGCACTGATCTGCGGGCTGGCTTCGTTTGCTGCCGGTCAATCGGAAACGCCACGCCCGGCGTCATCCGCGAAGAGACAGGCGCCCCCCGGCACTTTGCGCAAAGTTGTGGTGAAGGGCAATCAACTCTACCCGGCAGCCGGCATCGTGAAACAGAGTGGATTAACGCTTGGGATGCGCGTCGACCCCGCCATTATCAGCAACGCTCGCGGCAAGCTCCAGGCCACTGAGCTCTTCAATGATGTCTCATATGAATACAGGACCAGCCCGGGCGCTGTGCCCGCCTACGATGTCACGTTCCAGGTAGTCGAAAACACGCAAGTATTCCCGATGCGTTTCGAACGCCTGAACATGCCTGAAAATACCGTACGCTCGTGTCTGGAAAAACAAGTCCCTCTGTATTCGGACCGCATTCCGGGTACCGAGGGCGTTCTGCATCGTTACACGGCGGCCCTGGAAGAATGTCTCGGACATCCCAAGGGCGGCGCGAGCGTGAAAGCCGTGATCTCAAACGATGACCCGCAGCAGCTTACCGTGCTGTTTTCTCCCGAGACGCCCGCCCCTACCATTTCGCAGGTCTTTGTATCGGGCAACCAGGCTGTCGATACCGGAACCATTCTCCGGGCGGTCAACCAGATCGCCGTGGGGGTTCCGCTATCCGATACACGGCTCAAAATGATCCTGGAAGGCACCATCCGGCCACTCTACGCCGCGAAAGGCTATGCTGCGGTCAGCTTTCCCAAAGTGGAGACGGAGCCCTCCAAAACCAACCTGGGCGTGATCGTAAAATTGCAGATCCAGGATGGTCCGCTGTTTCGATTTGGCTCGATTCGATTTCGCGGCAACGGCTTGGACGAGGACGAGATTCGCTCCACCATTCCGTTCAAGACCGGGCAGGCGTTTAATGGGGATCAGATCGATCGTTTTCGCCTGGATTTAACCCACAAAATGAGGCGGCGTGGGCTCCTGGACACGAGCATCACCACCGACGTTCACCCGGACGATACCAAGCGCGCGGTCGACATCATCTACAACGTGACTCCCGGTTCGCCTTACAATTTCCAGAAGCTCGACATTGAGGGGCTGGACGTTACCACCGAACCTGTGATCGCTCGGCTTTGGGGCGAAAAACAGGGTCACCCCTTCAATCCTGACTACCCGGATTTCTTCCTGAAGCGAGTCCAACAGCAAGGCCTATTCGACCATCTGGCTGATACCCGGTCCGACTACACGGCCGACGCATCCACCCACAATGTGACCGTACACCTGTATTTCAAGGGCGGGAAGTCGCAACAGGAAAAAACCAAAGAAAAGCAGGACGAGAAAGAAAAACACCAGAGCGACGGGAGCTGGAGCCCTTATTAAAGCGGAACCATCCGCTACGGCTGCTTGAGCCGCGCCACAATTGCATCGGCGTCATACACACAGCCCCCCCAGATACCGCCGCTCGCCTGCTGCAGAGCAGCCCAGAGCCGGGTATCTTCCGGCAACAATGGGTCTGCTCGTAAATCGTCGCGTAAATCGCGCTCGACTAAGCGCCTTCGGCCCTCTTCGGCTGGGAACACCGCACCACCTTCGCCGATAAAATTCACCGAGCCTTCTAAGTTATTACGGTCGACTACGATCTCGATCAGATCGCCGTCCACCAGCTTGCCAACGGGCCCACCCGCCAGCGCCTCCGGCGAAACATGACCAATGCAGGCGCCGGTCGAAACGCCGCTGAAGCGGGCATCTGTGATAACCGCCACATGCTTGCCGAAAGGCAAGTGCTTTAGTGCCGAAGTAATCTGGTAAGTTTCTTCCATGCCTGAGCCCATCGGCCCGCGGCAGATCAACACGATAACGTCGCCTTCTTGAATACGAGACTCTTTGATGGCGGTGATCGCGTCGTGTTCGCTTACGAAGACGCGCGCCGGCCCGCGTTTGCGGTACACGCCGTCCGGATCGACGACTGCCGGATCGATAGAAGTTGCTTTAACGACTGAGCCTTCGGGCGCAAGATTGCCATGCGGGAAACAAACGGTGGAGGTAAGGCCTCTTGCGCGGGCCCGGTCGGGCGAGAGGATCACATTATCGGCATCGACGCCATCGAGTTCCTGGAGTTGTTCGCGAAATCGCGCTCGCCTTTCGGACTGTTGCCACCAGTCGAGAACCACGCCCAGCTTTTCGCCTGAGGCGGTGAGCGCGTCGGTATGCAGCAATCCGGCCTGTCGCAAATGGAGCATCAACTCCGGCACGCCGCCAGCCAGGAACACCTCCACCGTCGGGTGATTCCGCGGGCCATTAGGCAGCGCATCTACCAAACGCGGCACGCTCCTGTTAATGCGGTGCCAGTCCGCCACTTCCGGCCGCTTCAGTTTTGCCGCGTGAGCAATGGCGGGTATATGAAGAAGCAGATTGGTCGAGCCGCCAAACGCCGCATGGACCGTCATGGCATTTTCGATCGCTTGCGCCGTAACAATGTCGCGGGTGCGCAGATCAAGCTCGAGCAACCGCAAAAGAGCTCGTGCCGTGCGGCGACCCATATCGAGCCAGACCGCTTGCCCGGAAGGCGCGAGTGCCGCATGAGGAACCGTCAAACCAAGTGCTTCGGCCACCACTTGCGACGTAGCCGCTGTACCCAGGAATTGACAGCCGCCGCCCGGCGAAGCGCACGCCCGGCAACCCGCCAGCGCCGCTTCTTCAAGCGATATTTTGTTATGCGCGAACCGCGCCCCAATGCTCTGTACCTTACCGGCGTCCTCGCCATGCTCGGGCATCAGAGTGACGCCGCCGGGCGCGAGCACACAAGCGGAATCGAGCGTGCCTGCCAGCGCCATCATCATGGCGGGCAGTCCTTTGTCGCAGGTCGCAATGCCGATCACCCCGGCCCGGGTGGGTAAGGAGCGGATCAACCGTCGCAGAACGATGGCGGCATCATTTCGATACGGCAGCGAATCGAACATGCCCGGAGTGCCTTGCGTACGCCCGTCGCAAGGATCGGTGCAGGCGCCGGCAAACGGAATGGCGCGATGCGCGGTCAACTCGCGCGCTGCTTCCGCCACCAGCAGCCCCACTTCCCAGTGGCCCGTGTGATAGCCCAGCGCAATCGGTTTTCCATCTTCAGCGCGCACGCCGCCGTGAGTGCTCAAGATCAGCACCTGCTTGCCGCCCAGAGCCTCCGGCGCCCACCCCATGCCCGCGTTTTGCGTCAAGCCGAACAGATTGCCGGAGGGCTGCTCGATCAGCATCGCCGCCGTAATCGGCAGTGCGCCTTCCGGGCCTCGCGCATGCGTCTGAACGGCATAAATTCCGTCGTTTTTTGAATCGATTACGCTGCTAAAATCCATGGGAGAAGAGTGAGAGCTACACTCAAGGCTTCCTTTTGCCCGATGAAAACCGGCGGTCATCCTACTGTTGCTATTTATCCCGGCTCATTCGATCCGGTCACGAATGGCCACCTCGATCTGATCACCCGCAGTGCGCGTCTCTTCGATCACCTTATCGTAGCTGTCCTCAGTAATTCACAAAAGCAATGCCTTTTTTCGGTCGAAGAACGGCTGTCGATGTTGCACGAGATTACGCAGCAACTCCCGAACATCGCTATTGGATCATTCGACGGATTGCTGGTCGATTATGCCGGCGAGCAGGGCGCCACCGCCATCGTGCGTGGCATCCGTGCCGTTTCCGACTATGAAAGCGAACTGCAGATGGCGCATTTGAATCGCCGTCTGCGCCCGGAAACCGAGACGATTTTCCTGCCCGCCACCGCGGAGTATTCGTTTATCAGTTCGCGCATGATCAAAGAAATTATTCACTTGGGCGGCGATGTAACGCAATTTGTTCCACAGTCCGTGCTAACGCGCCTGCACTCAAAACTTGAACGATAAAAACGCTACATTGAAAAGGAAACACCATGCTAGCTACTGCGGAGATCGCCGAACGTATTTCGACCATCAGTGTCTCTTCCACCATGAAAGTGGCGGCCGATGCCGACCGCCTTCGCCGGGAGGGCGCGGACATCGTTGATTTCGGCGCCGGCGAGCCGGATTTTCCCACCCCGGGCAACATCAAACAGGCCGCCGTTGCAGCCATCGACGCTAACTTCACCAAATACACCAATACCAGCGGAACTCCCGAACTGCGAGCCGCTATTTGTGAACGGCACCGGCTGGATTTCGGTACGAACTATGCGCCATCGGAATGCCTAGTGACGGTAGGCGGCAAGCACGCCATTTTTAACCTCATGCAGGCCTTGTTGAACCCCGGCGACGAGGTCATCATTCCGGTGCCTTACTGGGTTACCTACAAGGACGTTGTAAATTACGCGGGAGCGACCTGTGTTTTTGTCGAGACCAACGAGCGGAACGGCTTTGAGATTACCGCTAAGCTACTCGAACCGCACATTTCGCCCAAGACGAAGCTAGTCATCATTAACTCGCCTTCCAACCCGAGCGGCGCCGTAATTTCGCAAGCCGAGTTCCGCAAGATCCTGGAGCTGACCAATAAACACAATCTCTATCTGATGACGGACGAGTGCTACTGCCAGTTTGTCTATGAAGACAAGCCGTTCTCGATCGCGGCGGTTTCGGGCGCAAAGGATTCCGTCCTGGTCGCAGGTTCGCTTTCGAAGACCTACGCCATGACCGGGTGGCGCGTCGGTTTTGCACTAGCTCCCGCGCCGATCATCAACGCCATGGCCAAGCTGCAGAGCCACTCCACGTCCAATCCGACCTCGATTGCGCAAAAGGCCGGACTGGAAGCGATGGTCGGGCCGCAGGAATCCGTCGGCGAGATGTTGGCCGAGTATCGCGGGCGCCGCGACTTCGTAGTAGAACGGCTTCGCCAAATTCCCGGCGTCACCATCGGCACCCCCAAGGGCGCTTTTTACGCCTATCCAAATATTTCTGTCGCCTACGGAAGCGGTGCTGTGAAGAACTCCATGCAATTCGCAACCAAACTGCTCGAGCAGTCACACGTTGCTGTTGTGCCCGGGGAAGCTTTCGGCACTAACGATCATGTGCGCATTTCGTACGCAACGTCGCGGACCGAACTCGAACGTGGTCTCGATCGGATCCACGAATTCATCGATACATTACGGGCCTAGTCGCTGAACTTCTGCGGCGGCGTCCCGGCGAGAGTATAGAATTCTTGAGTCAAGCCATGAATCTCATCCGCTCGTTGTTGTTTACCCTGTTCGTGGGTCAGGTCGCGCTCGCTGCCAACCTGACCGGGCACTGGTCCACGAAGATGCCCGGAGGCGGTGGGCCGCCGCGCGAGACGTCCCTTTTCCTAAACGCAACCAACGACACTCTGTCCGGCTACATGTCCATGCGGGATGAGAACCAGGTCATCAGCAATGGCAAGATAAGCGGCGACACCTTTTCATTCGATGTCGTGCGTGACAATTTCGGCGAAGAACAACGCTCCACTTTCACGGGAAAGGTCGAAGGCGACTCCCTGACTTTGCAGTTTCCGTCGCGAGAGGATCGTCCCGGCCGGCAAATGCACTTGCAACACGTATCGTCGGAGGCTCCCGGTCCCATGCCGGAGCCCCCCAAGAAAGTGTCGCTGCCCGCAGCCGCCCCCGTGCCTTCGAACGGGCTCGCCAAGACTCCACCGATGGGCTGGAACAGCTGGAATAAGTTCGCCGGCAAAGTAACGGACCAACTGATTCGCGAGACGGCCGATGCGATGGCGACCAACGGCATGAAGGACGCCGGTTACGTGTATGTCAACATCGACGACACCTGGGAAGCCGGCCGCGACACGCAGGGCAACATTCAGACGAATTCAAAATTTCCCGACATGAAGGCGCTGGCCGATTATGTCCACAGTAAAGGTCTCAAGCTAGGCATTTACTCGTCACCCGGTCCTAAAACTTGTGCCAATTTCGAAGGCAGTTACAGACACGAAGAGCAGGATGCTAAAACCTACGCCGCCTGGGGCATCGATTATTTGAAATACGACTGGTGCAGCGGTTCGCAGGTCTACGATTACCATTCGATGCCCGCCGTTTACGCCAAAATGGGGCGGGCGCTACAAGCCACCGGACGGCCGATTGTCTACAGCCTCTGTCAATACGGCGTCTTCAACGGTCCGCATTGGGGCGAGAGCGTCGGCGGGAATCTCTGGCGTACTACCGGCGATATCAGCGATAACTGGAAATCCATGTCGCACATCGGCTTTGAACTACAACTCGATCTTGGCTACTATGCGGGCCCTGGGCATTGGAACGATCCTGACATGCTGGAAGTCGGCAACGGCGGCATGACCGATACCGAATACCGCACGCATATGAGCCTCTGGAGTTTGCTGGCCGCTCCGCTGCTGGCCGGCAACGATCTGCGTCACGTAACGCCCGCGATCATGGAGATTCTGACCAACAAGGAAGTGATCGCCATCGATCAGGATGCACTCGGGAAACAGGCACAGCGCTTATCCAAAAATGGCGGTCTGGAGGTCTGGGCGCGTCCGCTCGCGGACGGGTCTGAAGCGGTTGGCCTTTTCAATCGGGGCGCGGCATCCGCCAAAGTCACTGCCAGCAAGTCGGATTTAAAGATTAACGGTGATTTTTCCGTTCGCGACCTGTGGGCGCATGCCGATCGCGGTAAGTTCGGCGATGCGTTTTCGGCCGATGTTCCCTCGCACGGCGTTGTGCTCGTCAAGCTAAAACACGCGCCTTAATGGCTGGACGGACCCTCCCCTTTAGCCGCCGGCGACGGTCCGCATCACAGAAGCCGAGCTAGCTCGCGAAGTTCGCTCCGTGCTCGAAAAGATCGAGCGTGGTAGCGAAATCATCATCGAACGCGAAGATCACCGTCCTGTGGCTGTTATGAAGCAGCCGCAGCCGGTCGGACGCAAGATCGGTGAGTGTATCGCCCTGGCAAAAGCTTACGAAGAGAAACTCGGTTACGCGCCGGTTCCAGATGGAGACTTCGCCAGAGACGTGCAAGAAGGTGTTAACGCTCACCGGGAATCCATTCGCAACGTGTGGGATGAATAGCGCATGGGATTGCTGCTGGACTCGAGCGTGCTCGTTGGCGCCGAGCGTCAAGGCCTACCCGTCAGCTCACTCCTCGACGGGCTCCAACAGCAACACGTTTCGACCGAGATCGTGCTGTCCGCGATCAGCGTAGTCGAACTAGGGCACGGTGTTTACCGCGCCCAGTCACCGCAACAAGCGTCCAAACGGCGTAGTCATCTGGACACGGTGTTTGCGGCTATCCCAGCCGAGCCGTTCACCCGCGAGATCGGCGAAGTCGTCGCACAAATCGATGCTGAAGCCTGGATAAATGGAATTACGATCCCATTCGCCGACCTGCTTATCGGAGGAACCGCCCTTCACTTCGGTTACGCGCTCGTCACCTCAAACGTGCGCCACTTCCGCAACATTCCCGGACTCAGCGTTATCCCGTTCTAAAAGCTGCGCCTGCGTTAGCGGCTTTGAACAATACTAAGAGCAGTGGTTCCCTTCAGGCTGGCGCTGTTTTTCTCTTTCTCTTTGTCTTTATCCTTGTTCGCCCAAACCAACGTCGGCGAATTGCGCCTTGCCCTCGTGGATGCGAGCGGCCTGCCGGTCCAGGGCTCAGTCGAACTCGTCAGTAAGGCCAACGAGTACGCGCGTACCTTCAAATTGGACGGGCTCGGACACGCCACTGTAAAGCGTTTGCCCTTCGGACACTACTCACTCAAAGCGCAGCGGCCAGGTTTCGCCCCACTCTCCGAATCGATCGACGTTCGCTCGGCGATCCCCAAAGAGTTGACGCTGAAGCTGGGCATCCAGCAGGTGCAAACCGTAGTTGATGTAGAAGAGAATGCTGCCCTAATCAACACCGGCAGTGTCTCGGGTTCCAATCAAATCGGCAGCGCCACGCTGCAAGATCGTTTAACTGCTGCGCCTGGCCGTTCTCTTGGTGAACTCGTAAACCAGGAACCAGGCTGGGTCTTCGAAGCAAACGGCATACTGCATCCGCGCGCTGAAGAAAACCAGACGCAGTACGTCGTAGACGGCATCCCCCTGACAGAAAATCGTTCCGCCGCCTACACGCCCGACTTCGACGCCAGCAGCGTGCAGTCCATGAACGTCTACACGGCCGGCTTTCCCGCTGAATACGGCCGCCGGATGGGCGGCGTGGTTGAGGTCGAGACAAGGCGCGACACCCGCCAGGGGTTTCATGGCAAATCGGTCCTATCTGGCGGCACGTTTAATACCTTGAATGGCTACCTGCAGACACAATACGGCCTCGGCAAAAACACCTTCAGTTTGAGTGCGGCCGGCTCGCTGACAGACCGCTACCTTGATCCGCCAGTGACCGAAAACTTTACTAATCACGGAAGCTCAGCCGACTTCATGGCTCAATATGAACGCGACCTGACCGATAAGGATCGAATTTCGGTAATCCTGCGGCGCTCTCAGTCGAAGTTCCTCGTGCCGAACGAAGTTGTGCAGCGACAGAACGGCCAGCGTCAGGATCGCCAAAGCTACGAAAGCGCAGTCCAGGTATCCTACCAGCATATTTTTTCGCCCAACGTGCTCGGCGATTTTCATGCCATGAGCCGTGATTTAACCGCCCGCTACTGGTCGAACGATTTAGCCACGCCTCTGATTGCCGGCCAAGGGCGGGGCTACCACGAACAGTACGTAAAAGGAACGATCTCGGCTCATGCCGGTATCCATGAATTCAAAGCTGGAGTTGAATCGGACTACGCTTCCATTCAGGAATCGTTGAACTATCTAATCACTGATCCAGCGCAGTTCGATCCCGCTACTCCTCCCTTGTTTCGCTTCTACGCGCACGCGCCGGATCGCGAGCAGGCCGCTTTCGGGCAAGATCAGCTGCACTGGAAAAATCTTACACTCAGCGGCGGTCTGCGCTTCGATCACTACGACCTGGTTGTCAAGCAACACGGCTGGAGTCCGCGTGCCGGCATAGCGCTCTACTGGCCGAAAACGCAGATTGTGTTTCGCGCTTCGTACGATCGTATTTTCCAAACGCCGGCTTTTGAAAACATTCTCGTCTCTAGTTCCTCCCAAGTGACAAGTCTCAGCGATAACGTACTCCGTCTCCCGGTTCAACCGGCGCGCGGCAATTATTACCAGGCCGGTTTCGGTCGCGGCTTCTTTGGACATCTACGACTCAATACAAATTTCTTCTGGCGGCGCTATCACAACTATCCCGATGATGACTTGCTGCTGAACAGCGGCGTCAGTTTTCCGATTACCTTTGCGCTCGCCAACATCTACGGTACTGAAACGAAACTCGACGTCCCGCAATGGGGACGCTTCTCGGGTTATGCGAGCTGGACGAACTTGCGGGGCAATGGCTACAATCCCGTTACTGGCGGCTTGTTCCTGGGAGATGACGCGACAAATGCCACCTCTGTTCTCTCCGGCGTTTTCCCCGTTTCGCAGGACGAACGAAACGCCTTGCGTACGCGCATCCGCTGCGAATTGACGTCTCGCATCTGGCTTGCCCTCGGCGCAACGTACGATTCGGGTTTGCCCGTAGAATTCTCGGGCACCTATGAAGATGCTCTCGCGCAATACGGACCGGCCATCGTCAATCACGTCAACTTCGATCGCGGCCGCACTGCTCCCTTGTTTTCTTTGAACGCGTCGGCTGGTGTCCTGCTGAGCAAGAACGAACGCTATCCCATTCGTTTTCAGATTGACGGCGACAATTTGACCGATCGCCTGAACGTCATAAACTTTTCCGGTCTCTTCTCAGGTACTGCTCTTGGTGAATCGCGCAGCGTAAACGCCCGCCTCCAGCTAAACTTCTAGGTACGGAACGGCCCGGCGCCTGCTATGCACATTCCTGACGGCTATTTGAGTCCCTCCACCTGCGCGACTCTGTATGTCGCCGCCACGCCGTTCTGGTGGATCGCCCTGCGCCGCGCGCGCCGCGTACTGAACAGCCGTGTCATTCCCTTGCTCGCCGTCTTCTCCGCTTTCGCTTTTGTCATCATGATGTTCAATCTTCCGCTGCCCGGCGGCACCACCGGGCATGCGGTCGGAATGGGCGTGGCATCCATTGTTCTCGGCCCGTGGATATCCGTCCTCGCAATATCCACTGCACTGCTCATACAGGCTCTACTTTTCGGAGATGGCGGCATCACGGCCTTCGGAGCGAACTGCTTCAACATGGCCATCGTGGGCTCGCTCACCGGCTATCTGGTCTATCGAGTACTCGCTTACAAGTCTGCGCTGGTGTCAGCGCGCCGGGCCGTTGCTGCCGGACTGGCCGGTTACTGTGCGATCAACCTGGCTGCGCTCTGCGCCGCTGTCGAGTTCGGCCTGCAACCGCTTCTTTTCCATACGTCCGACGGCACTCCCCTGTACGCGCCCTATCCCCTGTCGATCGCCGTTCCAGCCATGATGGCCGGACATCTGACCTTGGCCGGACTCGCGGAGTTCGTCATCTCCGCCGGCTTAGTCAGCTATCTGCAGCGCTCCGACCCCGCCTTGCTCCGTGGCACAGCATCCGATGCTCCCGATCGCGAATCCGTGCGGCTGGACCCGCCTCCAAAGACGAGATTCCCGTTGTCTTCGTCGCCCCAACTTTGGGCCGTGCTCGGTCTGTTTCTTGTGCTGACGCCGCTTGGCATTCTCGCGGCCGGAAGCGCCTGGGGTGAATGGCGTCCCGCCGACTTCAAAGATCCCGCCGCTCGCGCCGCCATCACAGCTGCTTCGAGTCATCTTGCTCCGCCCCGCACGGTGCCCACCGGTATCGCACGCCTCTCGCAACTCTGGCTTGCGCCGTTGTCTGGTTATGCGCCTACTTTCATTCGCAATGCGGGCGTCGGCTACTTCATTGCTGCTTCCATTGGCGCAGGCACGATCATCCTGCTGGTTTGCCTCACTAGCGCCGTAGTGAGCCGCCTTCCGCGCAAGCGTATCCGAAAAACGTTTCTCGAAAAATCCATCGATTCCCTTCTGCATACCTCGGAGGAAGCTCTCTTCGCAGAATCAATCGCTCAAAGAGACGGGCTTCTCCAAAAGCTAGACCCTCGGATCAAAATCATCGGACTGGGCGCACTCGTCTTCGCGGCGATTGCCGCACATCATCTCTGGGTCGTGGCCCTTCTGTTCGCGTTTGCTGCCCTGATCGCACTGGTCTCCCATATCCCACTGCGGATTCTCGCGACGCGCGTCTGGCTCGGCGTGGTTGTCTTCACTGGTGTCATCGCTCTTCCGGCGATCTTTCTCACGCCCGGTATCAGCGTCGCCACCGTCCCGCTTTTCGGCTGGACCATCACCAGGCAGGGCCTCCATTCGGCAATCCTGCTCCTGCTCCGCGCTGAAACGGCCGCCACTTTCGTGCTCGCTCTGCTGAGCACTACCCGCTGGAATCAACTACTGCGTGCGCTGCGCATTTTCCGTGTCCCAACCCCGGTGATCGTCATTCTTCAAATGACGTATCGATATATCTTTGTTTGCCTCCAATCGGCACAAGAACTCTTCGAAGCGAGACGCGTCCGGCTCCTCGGCCCCATCGAATCCACTGAAGAACGAAATTCCGCTGCTGCTATTTCGGGTGCGCTGCTAGACCGCAGCCTCGCCTTAAGCAGCGACGTTCACCTTGCCATGCAGGCGCGCGGATTTCGCGGCGAAATTCAGCTTCTCGACGACCTCGTGCTGGCACCTTCTCACTGGCTGCAGTTAGTGTTTTTCGTGTTACCCGCTATGCTGCTCATCTGGCTCGACACGTAAAACTTATGTTCGGCCATTCCTCTGTCACCTTTGCCCTGGATTGTGTTTCGTTCTCCTATCATTCGCGGCCCGCACTCAAGAATTTGTCGTTTGAATTGAAGCATGGGGAGAGAGTTGCCTTGCTCGGTGCGAACGGATCGGGTAAGTCCACGCTCTTGCGGCTTCTCGCTGGGCTGAATTTTCCCGATAGCGGATTCGTTTCATTCCATGGCCACGCCGTGACGTCCACGCTCCTCGGGCAAGCCGATTTCTTCTACGACTTCCGCCGCCGGGTAGGCCTCGTCTTTCAAAATCCGGATGTCCAGCTTTTCAACGCCAGCGTCTTCGACGAAGTAGCGTTTGGCCCGCTGCAGCTCGGCTGGCCCAAGAATGAAATTCGCGAACGCGTAAACCAGACGCTCGAAGACATGGGAATCGCGTTGCTCCACGACCGTCCGCCGCATCGTCTCTCCGGCGGCGAAAAGAAACGCGTGGCGTTGGCTTCCGTTCTCGTCACGGAGCCGGAAGTGTTGCTCCTGGACGAACCGGTTGCCGCCCTGGATCCTGTCAGCCAGAACGATATCATCGAACTGCTCGCTTCCTGGGCGGGCGGCGAGCGCACCGTAGTTATGGCCACCCACGACCTGAACGCTCTCGAAAGCATTTCCGACCGCTGCATCGTCCTGCAGAACGGCCTCGTGACTGCCGATAGTGATCCCTACCGAGTTCTGCATGACCTCGACCTACTCGAACGAACCGGACTGCTTCGTCCCCACCGCCATTCGCATCCCTCCAAACCAGCGCAGCCGCACGGCCACCTTCACGCTGCCGATATTGCCGAATGAAGTCCACGAAAACGTCTGTGGTGATTCTTCTGCTATCGGCAGCCTGTTTTGGGAACGCTCAGCAGCATCATCATGAGGAGCCACCAGACACGATCCAACTCGGTTCGATCTCCTTCCCTATTTCTTGCGAGCCAAGTGCGCAGGGCCAGTTTGAGCACGGCATAGCGCTGCTTCACTCGTTCGGCTACAACGCCGCTCAAGCCCAATTCCATCAGCTAGAGACTGAAGACCCTGCCTGCGCCATGGCCTACTGGGGAGAAGCCATGAGCCTCTACCGGCAGTTATGGGATCGCCCCTCAAAAGCCACTCTCCAACAGGGGTTTGCCTTAATTCAGAAAGCGCGGCAAGCCGGAAGTAAAACGGAACGGGAACGCGGATATATCGAGGCAGCCGCAGCCTTCTACACCAACGATCCCAAAGCAACCTACGAAACGCGCACCGCCGCCTATTCGCAATCGCTCGATCACCTGCGTCAACAGTTTCCAGACGATGATGAAGCCGCCGTCTTTTATGCCCTGTCGCTTCTTGCCTCTCCGCAGGCCGACAAAGATGATTTTGCATACCGGAAAAGAGCAGTATCGGTTCTAAACGCTGTGTTCGTGAGAAGACCTGACCACCCGGGCGTTGCTCATTATCTGATTCACGCCTGCGATAACCCCGAAATGGCTCGTGAAGCGCTGCCTGCCGCAAAGCGCTATGCGCGGATCGCTCCTGCTTCGGCGCATGCTCTTCACATGCCTGCTCACATTTTCGCGCGGCTCGGCGACTGGCAAGATGATATTCAATCGAATCTGGCCTCCGTGGCTGCGGCTGAACGACAGCACGCCACCGCGGACCGCTTGCATGCCATGGATTTCCTAGAGTACGCCTATCTTCAACTCGGCGATGTCGATCGAGCGAAGGCGGTCGAGTCTGACGCGCTTCGAGTGAAGCAACTGGATTTCAGCAAAGACATGCAGGATTACTACTTCTACGTCAAAGTGAACTTTCCATCTCTGCTAATGCTTGAGACCAAGGCCTGGAAGGACATATATCAGCTGACGTTGCCGGCAGCCGCCGCGCCGGATTTTCAAGCGGGAATCGATTGGGCCAAGGCAATTGCAGCTGGACATCTGCGGGATCGTGCAGCGGCTGAGAAAGCGGTCAATAATTACGATTTAGCTCTCGAGGCCGTCCGCAAGAGCAGTTACGCCTACGTGGCCGACCAGATGACCACCAGCCGCGATGAGGCTCACGCCTGGCTGGCGTTCACTCAAGGCAACACAGCCGATGCTACCCGCTTACTGTCATCGGTTGCCGAGAAGCAGGATGGAACCGGCAAAGGCGAAGTCGAGATTCCGGCGCGCGAAATGCTAGCCGATATGCTGCTGGAATTGAACCGCCCGCGCGATGCTCTTGCTCAATACGAGGCATCGTTGAAGACCGATCCCAATCGCTTCAACAGCCTGTGCGGAGCAGCCCACGCCGCGGAGCTGGCGCAGCAGCCGGAGAAAGCTCGCGCCTATTACCAAGCGCTACTCTCGGGGCGCGAAGGCATCTCTCATCCGGAGTTGGCTCACGCCAGAGCATATTTGGGCAACGGTCATTCGTAGATCCAAATGAAACTTTCGCCCTATAATAAGCAAACCGCATGACGCGACACCCTTGCTTCCTCGCTTTACTGACCGCCTTCTCTCTCTCCGGCGTGCTTTGCGCCCAATCCGATAATCACCTGCTTCTGCGCGGGCCTTCTCTGAGCAAGACGCAAATCGTTTTTGAATATGCCAACGATCTCTGGACCGTTAGCAGGGATGGCGGCAACGCCAGTCGCCTCACCACCGGCATTGGCCGCGAGTTCAATCCGCATTTTTCACCCGACGGTTCCGAAATCGCATTCAGCGGCGAGTATGACGGCAACGTGGATGTTTACGTGGTCGCGGCCACAGGCGGCGTGCCGCGCCGCCTCACCTGGCACCCCGGACCCGACGTCGCGATCGGCTGGACTCCCGATGGGAAGAGCGTTCTCTTTGGCTCCCATCGCGACAGCTACGCCGACAGTGGTCAACTTTACACCGTAGCCATTGCCAGCGGCTTTCCCAAAGCTCTCCCGCTAGCCACCGCCGAAGATGGCTCTTATTCGGCCGATGCATCGCACATCGCCTACGTGCCGGTTTTCCAATGGCAGCCCGCCTGGAAAAAATATCGCGGCGGTCAGACCACCAAGATCTGGCTGGCCGATCTTTCCGACTCCAGCACTGTCAAAATCCCCCGCGAAAATTCCAACGACTTCAACCCCATGTGGGTCGGCAACAAGGTCTATTTCCTGTCGGATCGCAGCGGGTCGGTGAGTCTGTGGGTCTACGACACGGCCTCTCAAAAAGTCACCGAGGCCGTGAAGAACGATGGACTCGACCTTAAATCCGCCTCCGCCGGACCCGGCGCCATCGTCTATGAACAGTTTGGCGTCATCTGGCTTTATGATCTGAAGTCGGGCTCGTCCAAACGGGTTGATATTCAGGTCTCCGCCGATCTTCCCGAGGTCCGCCCGCACTTCGAAAAGCTGAGCGTCGCCAAAATCGAAAACGCGGCTCTCTCGCCAACTGGCCAGCGCGCCGTCTTTGAAGCGCATGGCGAAATCCTCACGGTTCCCGCCGAAAAAGGCAATATCCGCAATTTAACCGCCTCTCCGAGCGTGGCCGACCGTGATCCTTCCTGGTCACCCGACGGCAAGTCAGTCGCCTATTTCTCTGACGAATCCGGCGAATACGCGCTACACATCCGCGACCAGAACGGCTTGGGGACGGTCACCAAAATCGCCTTGGGCAATCCGCCGTCGTACTTCTATTCGCCCGTCTGGTCGCCCGACAATAAAAAGATTGCCTACTTCGATAAGCGGCTGAACCTCTGGTATGTCGATGTGGCGTCCAAAACGCCCGTAAAAGTAGACACGGACCGCTACGATAGCCCGTCCTACGGCTTCGATCCGCACTGGTCGCCCGATAGCCGCTGGATCAGCTACGTAAAGCAACTCGCCAATCATCAGCATGGCGTATTCGTCTATTCACTGGCGACCGCCAAGAGCACGCAAGTCACCGACGGTCTGAGCGACGCCACGTCGCCCAATTTCGATAAGAGCGGTAAGTATTTGTTCTTCGTTTCCAGCACAAACATCGCCTTGAGCGGCGGCTGGATCGACATGTCGAGCATTGGCCATCCGGTCACCAACGCCGTCTACGTGGCTGTGTTGCGCAAAGATCTGCCCTCGCCGCTCGCACCGCAAAGCGATGACGAAAACGCCGACAAGTCAGATAAGGACAAGGCGGATAAGAAAGACGACGCCAAACCCGATACCAAAGACAAGCCGAAGGATGCTGCCGCCAAAGAAAGCCCACCACCTGAAACGCGCATCGATTTCGACAACATCAGCCAGCGCATTCTGGCTCTGCCGCTGCCCGAGAAAAACTATTTTGCGGTCACGCCCGGCAAAGAAGGGATTCTCTTTGTGCAGGACGCGCCCATCGTAAGCACGGGTGAGGGGCCGCGACAGATCACCGTCAATAAGTTCGATTTCAAAACACGCAAAACCGACAAGATCGTGGAGGGCGTCACTTCTTTCATCCTCTCTGACAATCGCGAGAAGATGCTCTATAAACAGGGCGAACAGTGGGTGATTACCGGCGCCGAAACTGCGGCCAAGCCCGGCGACGGCGTGCTTAAACTAGCAGCCATGGAGGTGGCCGTCGATCCCCGCGCCGAGTGGCAGCAGATGTACCGCGAAGTGTGGCGCATCGAGCGTGACTTTTTCTACGATCCCAGCCTGCACGGTCTAAATCTCGCCGACGCCAGCAAGTTCTACGAACACTATCTCGATGGCATTTCAAGCCGTAACGATCTGACTTACCTTTTCGAAGAAATGCTGGGCAACATCACGGTTGGCCATATGTTTATTCGCGGTGGCTCCCAACCCGAAGTGCCCAAACTCAAAGTGGGATTGCTCGGCGCGGATTACAAAATCGAGAACGGACGTTTCCGTTTTGCGAAAGTCTTCAATGGCGAAAACTGGAATCCTCAGCTCCAGGCCCCTTTAACTCAGCCCGGCGTTAACGTCAAAGAGGGCGAGTATCTGCTGGCCGTCGGCGGCCGTGATCTGCGCAGCAGCGAAAACCTGTTCAGCTTGTTTACTGAAACGGCCGGTCAACAAACCGTACTTAAGGTCGGTCCAAATCCCGACGGCAGTGGCGCTCGCGAAGTCACCGTCGTTCCGGTAGACAACGAACAAAATCTGCGGCATCTTGCCTGGATCGAAGACAACCGCCGTAAAGTGGATCAGCTCAGTGGTGGCAAACTCGCCTATGTTCATCTACCCGATACGGCGATGGGCGGCTACACCAGTTTCAATCGTTATTTCTTTGCGCAGATTGGCCGTCAGGGCGCGGTCATCGACGAACGTTACAATCACGGCGGGGACATTGCCGATTACGTGATCGAATACCTCAACCGCCGACCCATGGGCCGCATCGCGACGCGCGAAGGAGAGGACATCACCGATCCCACGCAAGCGATCTATGGCCCGAAAGTCATGATCATTAATCAATTCGCCGGCTCCGGCGGCGACGCCATGCCCTGGTATTTCCGCAAAGCGAAAGTGGGCCCGCTGGTAGGGATGAAAACCTGGGGCGGCCTCGTCGGCATCGGCAACTATCCGCCTTTGATCGATGGCGGCACTGTCACAGCGCCGCGCTGGGCCTTTTACGGAATCACCGGGCAATGGGAAGTCGAAAATCACGGCATCGCTCCCGATGTCGAAGTCGAACTCGATCCCAAACTCGTGCGAGAAGGTCACGATCCGCAACTCGAAAAGGCGGTTGCCGTCGCACTGGAACTCTTGCAGAAAAATCCACCGCCCACGTTTGAACGGCCGCCCTATCCCAACTATCACCAGCGCCTCAGCTCTGGCTCGTCTCAAACTGGATCTTCTCAATAACGATGCCGGGCAGTGATCTTGTGACGGAAGTGAACGGGTCGCCGCAATCGACGTTAATCGATAAACTCCGTCAACCCTGGCTCCTGCTGTGGATGTTCCTTACCCTGTTGAGCGCCGGACTGGTGATCTACTCGCAAACGATGGCCTTCGTCTGGGATGAAGGCTTTCATCTGGTAGCCGCCCAGCTCATCAGCTGGGGCGAGACCCCCTATCTGGATTTTGCCTTTCCACAAACGCTGTTGAACGCCTATTTCAATGCCGCCGTGTTGCACGTCTTTGGAAGTAGCTGGCGCGCCGTTCATTTCTTTGACGCGCTATTCGTCATCACGACGGTTTGGCTCGCCGCTACGTATGTGATGCGCCGCTTCCCGGAGCAACGCTGGAAGCTCTCCTGTGCGGTCGCAGTCGCTACGCTAGTCGGTCTAAACCCTGTAGTGGTTGCTTTTGGGCCTGTCGCGCAGGCTTATGGCAGCGGGATGCTGCTGCTATTCGTAGCGTTTCGCGTAGCAGTCCGGGCCGTTGACCGTCCAGCCGCACTGCTCTCATTTGTCGCAGGTCTTCTCGCCGGCGCTTCCGCCGGGGCAACCTTGCTCACCGCCCCCACCGTTCCTGTCCTTCTCATCTGGATCGTCATTGTGAACCGCGCGGGCAGCCGCTCGCGTAAGTTCCTTGCGTTTTGCGTAGGCGCACTGCTTCCATTCCTCCCCGAATTCTGGCTGCTAGCGAAAGCTCCCCGTGTCGCTTTTTTTAATATCGTGCAATACCAGGCTCTGTTCCGCCGTGTGAACTGGGGCGATGTCGGCGCGCACGACTTCGACATCTTTCTCGATTGGACCGAATCCACCCAGACTCTGCTTCTCGGCCTGCTCGCCATCATCGGCCTGCTGTTTCTCGCTCGAAAGAGCAAATGGGATCGCATACTGCGCAGCGAGTTTTATCTGGCGGCGGCTCTTGCCATTGTCGATGGCGCTTACATCGCCACCGCGCATCCTACCTTTGGCCGGTACTTTGTTTTTCTAATCCCGTTTGTCGCGGTCATCGCGAGCGCCGGGTTTTATTACGTAGGCTCCCGCCTTATCAGTCCCGAACGGCCCCGCTGGCCGGTGGCCATTCTGCTGATCATCCTCGCCGCTGGCCTCACCAAGTATCTTTTCGACGATCGCGACGCCACACACTGGAGCGATTACCAGAAAATCGCAGAGAAGATTAAAGAAGTGACCCCGCCCGGCCAGGAATACATGGCCGATGAGATGGTCTATTTTCTGCTGAAACAGCGCCCCCCAAAGCGAATGGAATTCTCTTACTCGCATAAGCTCGAACTGCCCCAGCGCGAAGCAGATCTCTATCACGTGATTTCGTTTAAGGAACTCGGCAAACAAATCGCTAAAGGCCGCTTTGCCACGGTTGAATCCTGCAAAGACGAAGTCATCGACGACTTCAAACTCAACGACATTTTTCCCAACAAGCAAGACTTCGACGACTGCTCCGTCTTTTGGCGCAAAGGCAAACCCAAGAAATGAAGCGTCTTTTCTTCTGTTTCCTGTTTGCCGCGACCAGCGTGCTCCCGGCAAAACTGCCAACACCGCCCCTGACAACGCCGCAGCAAGCCCTGGGGTTCAACGTCGGCGACGACTACCAGATGGCGAGTTACAGCCAGCTCGAAGCTTGGTGGAAAAAATTAGCCGCGGAATCGGACCGCATGAAACTCGTCGACATCGGAACCACCGCCGAAAACCGCCCGCAATACATGGCCATCATTTCGTCGCCCGAAAACCTGCGCCATCTAGCCCGTTATAAAGATATTTCTTCGAAGATCGCTCACGCCGAAAATTTGACCGACGACCAGGCGCATGCCCTTGCCCATGACGGTAAAGCCATCGTCTGGATCGATGGCGGCCTCCATGCCACCGAAACCGTTGGCTCACAGCAACTCATGGAGCATGTCTATCAGATGCTCACGCGCAACGACCCCGAAACCATGCGCTTCCTGAACGACACCATCCAGCTTTGCGTCCAGGCGAATCCCGACGGCCAGGAACTGGTAGCCGGCTGGTACATGCGCGAGCCCGATCCGCACAAACGCAAACTCGAATTCCTGCCGCGCCTCTTTCAGCACTACATCGGCCACGATAATAATCGCGATTTCTACATGTCCAACATGCCGGAAACCACCAACATGAATCGCCAGTTATTTCTCGAATGGTTCCCGCAGATCGTCTACAATCACCATCAAACCGGGCCGGCCGGAGCGGTGATTTTTATGCCGCCGTTTCGTGATCCCTTTAACTACAATTTCGATCCGTTGATTCCGCTTGGGGTCGAAGCAGTTGGAACCGCGATGCATGAGCGCCTGGTCGCCGAAGGGAAAGGCGGCTCGGCGCAACGCACTGGAGCGAATTACTCCACCTGGTGGAACGGCGGTCTTCGCACCATCACCTATTTTCACAACATGATCGGGCTTTTGACCGAGATCATCGGCAGCCCCACCCCTATTGAGATTCCGTTGATTGCCGACAAGCAATTGCCCACCGGCGACTGGCCGTTGCCGGTGCCCCCTCAAACTTGGCACTATCGCCAGTCGATCGACTACGATGTCACGAACAACCGCGCCATTCTTGATTACGCCTCGCGCAACCGGGAAACCCTGCTCTACAACTTCTACGTAATGGGCCGAGATTCGATCCATAACGGGAGCGCCGATCACTGGACCATCACTCCCGACCGTATCGACGCTCTCCGCGCGGCCGCTCCCAACGCCGAACGCGGGCGTCTTCCGGTTAGTCTTTACCAGAAAATCTTGCACGACCCTGCCTACCGCGACCCCCGCGTTTACATCATTTCGTCGGCCCAGCCCGACTTCCCCACCGCTACCAAATTCGTGAACGCTTTGCTTAAGGTCGGTGTTACCGTCCAGCGCGCGGATGCCGAATTTCAAGTCGGCGGCAAAACCTATCCCGCCGGTTCTTACGTCGTGAAGACCGCGCAAGCTTTCCGCCCGCATGTGCTCGATATGTTCGAGCCACAGCATCACCCGAACGATTTTCAGTATCCCGGCGGCCCGCCTGTTCCGCCTTATGACAGTGCCGGCTGGACCCTCGCTTTACAGATGGGCATCGCCTTTAATCGCGTTTTCGAAAACGTGGACGGGCCGTTCAGCAAGATCAACGGGCTGTTGAAACCTCCCGAAGGCAAAGTCAGCGGTCCGGCGAATCCGGCCGGTTATCTGGTCAGCCATCGGATGAACGATTCCTTTACGGTCGTGAATCGACTGCTCCGTGCCAATTGCGACGTATTTTGGCTCGCGAGTGAGCAGCATGTCGACGATCGAAGCCTGGGTACCGGTGCCATCTGGATTCCGGCTTCCGTAAAGGCTTTGGAAATCTTAGAACGCGGCGCCAGGGAGTTGGGAGTGTCCCCAACCGCGGTCGCTCAGCCGCCGTCGGGCCCATCCTGGAAACTCAAACCGATTCGCATCGGACTCTACGATCAGTATGGCGGCCTGATGCCTTCCGGGTGGGATCGCTGGTTGTTTGAGCAATACGAGTTTCCGTTCGAGGTTGTGTATCCTCAGACGCTTGACGCTGGAGATCTTAAAAGCAAATTCGACGTGCTGGTGCTCACCGACGGTGCATTTCGTAAGCCGGGCGCGGAACGCGGTGAGGGGTCGTTCGACCGTCAACCGAAGCCCGCTGACATCCCTGACCAATACCGTCCCTGGCTGGGCAAAATTACGCCCGAACACACTCTTCCCAAACTTAGGCAATTCGCGGAACTGGGGGGCTCCATCGTGACGATCGGCAGTTCGACGGCGCTTACTGAACTCCTCGGTCTGCCGGTCGAAGATTACCTCACGCAAATGGGTGCAGACGGGAAACCGCACCCGCTTCCGCACGACAAATACTACATCCCTGGTTCGCTTCTGAAGGTCGATATCGACAACACCAATCCACTAGCCTATGGCATGCCGCCGCAGGCCGATGTCTTCTTCGACAACAGCCCTGTTTTCAAGCTTGCTCCGGACGCAGCCCTTAAACACACTGCAGCAGTCGCCTGGTTTTCCGGCCCGAAGCCGCTGGTCAGCGGTTGGGCTTGGGGCCAGCAGTATCTCGACGGTGGAACCGCTATTGCTGAGGCGGCCCTGGGCAAAGGAAAAGTGTTTCTACTGGGCCCGGAGGTCACGTTTCGTGCTCAACCCCATGGCACTTTCAAACTTCTCTTCAACGGCGTGTATTACGGTTCTGCTCAGGCGGTCAATCTCGGCGGCGCGACTCAGTGAGTCATCGCATAAACCACGTAATTCACTCCGATACGCACGCCTAGAGCCGAGTATTTTTCTGGATACTCAGGCGAATCGGCCCATTCCCACGAATCGCCGATATCGGAGTTCACTGAGGCCGCCACCATGAGCCTGTGCTTGTCGTCGTAAATACCTCGCCAGCGAGCCACGAAGCCGTCTTTCTTGTGGCCATCTTCCAGATGCTCAAACCCGACAATCTGATAGCGCTCGTCAAGATCGTACACCGTGTGAAAAATAGGGTCGGAGTCAGGAATGTCGACAATCTGCCGGTCCGGGAACACCCGTTTCATACTCTCCTCGAAGACCTGCCACTCGACCGTTCCGTGCAGATCGTCAGCCATAAAGAAGCCGCCGCGCAGCAAATAGTCTCGCAGCTTGCTGGCTTGAGGATTGGTGATGCCCCACTCGCCGACCTGCACAGCGTAAAGCCAGGGCCAGTTGTAAATCTCGTCTCCATCGTCGGGGTTTACGACCTGCTCCACGGACCGGACATGAATGCGGCTGAGGCGCCGTAATGCATCAGAGAAGTGCCGGTCGGCACGGGGAAAATCCTGCGTCCAGAGGCAGGCGCCTTCGCGCCAATCCGGATCTTCGCGCGCGGCGTAGCCATCATTCCAGCCGCCCGGAAACATCAGCCGGGCGAACGCCCATTCTGTTTTCTCCTGGTAATCGGACGGCAGCGGAATCGAGCCTATCCGGTACTCAATGCCCGGGTACTCGCGAAATGAACGCGGTAGCGTTCGATCCAGTGCATAGGCACTCCCGAGAGTGGCGGCCGTTAAGCCAATTAAGACGATTGCTGTCCGGCCAGTCATGGCTACTGCCTCGCTTGCGAGGATAGCACCGCCTGATCGACCGCGTATCGACAGCCTGTGTGCCTCAGTGCTCCTCTTCTGGAACAGGCGTTTCGCCTGTCACTGTAGTGGTGCTCTGCCCGGGACGACCGCGAAGATCCCAAAAACACCCCTGGATTTTCCAGAGCCTGCCATCTTTTCTGCTTTTCTGCCGCGTCCCGACTCTTCGGTACGTATGGCCTCAGTAGGCTCGTGACAAATCCAGCATAAGTTCCCTCTCCCGCATTTGATACGGACTACGCTGTACTGGCTAAATTCTCGGGCGAATCCTATTTCAAGTTTCGCGAAAAAGTGTTTGAATAAATCGCGAAATCAGTTATAAAAATTAGTATCTAGTCCGCGCAGCATACGACGCTAACTGCAAGGGAGACAGGCATATAGGCCGGTCAACCGAGCGTAGTGATATACGATCTGCCTTGGCGAATTGCGCCAGAAAGACTAGTTAGTGTGAGGAGTAGTAAACCAGGTTCTAGCCCGCCAGCCGGAACCCGGAATTTTTGCGAAAGGAGCTTCACTCATGAAAATCAAGAGCAACGTTAAAGCCGGCAAGTGCATGTGGGGCCAGTAGTCTTCTCTTCGGCAGTTCTGTTCATTTACTTTAGGAGTTTCTAGCCCGCCAGCCGGAAACTTCGTTTTCAACGAAAGGAGATCACCAAATGAAGATCAAGAGCAATGTTAAAGCCGGTAAGTGCATGTGGGGTCAGTAGTCATTTTGTTGTCGTAGCATCTGATGTGCCTGGTTTGTTGTGCATGGTTTTCTTTTCGGCATAATCAGTTCAAAGCATTAGTAAAAACTAGCGGCCGCTTCAATTTTTTTCGAAGCGGCCATACTTTTTTGTCTCGTCTCCCACCACTATTTGTAATGGCCAATAGCTTTGGGCGAGTCAATCAGGCTCTGCGGATCGACAACGGTCTGAAATCGGCTGGTGTTTTGGCCGGAGCTTTCGTTCTCCTGGCTGCCTGGACGGCTTGGTCCCTCGCCGCAAGAGTCACCCACTACGAAATATCCGAGTCCGCCCGGTTGGAAGTGAATGGCTCGGCCTATCCCATTCAGGCCAATAGCAGCGGGCGGCTAGTGAGTGGGCATCTAACCCTGGGCAGAATGGTCGAAGCGGGCGAGGTTCTGATTTCGCTCGATGACGACGAGCAACGTTTCAGCCTGCAGGAACAACAGACCCGCCTGGAGACCCTTGGGCCCCAGATAGCGGCGCTCCGATCGCAAATGCATACCGAGAGCGATGGAATGTCCGACGAGCGGCGCGTGCTCGTTTTCTCGCGACAGGCAGCCACCGAACAATATCGCCAGGCTCAAATCGAGGCGCAGCTGGCATCACAGGAGGCTGACCGCGCGAATCAGTTGCACGCGGCGGGCATTCTCTCCACCGCCGATACGCAAAAAGCGCAAACAGCCGCACAGAGTAAGCGAGCCATTGTCGAAACGATGCGGGCTTCGATTGAGCGGCTGGAGCCCGAACTGAAAGTGCGCAATCGGGATCGCGACGTCCGCCTGAAACAGCTCTTGGTGGATATTGCAAAGCTCGAGGCGGAAGAGGCCAACACAACAGCTGCCGTCGAACGGCTCAAGAGCGATCTGGGCCGGCGTCAACTTCGAGCGCCGATTTCGGGACGGCTTGCTGAATCGGCCGTTTTGAAGCCTGGAGCACATATCAGCGAAGGCCAGCAGTTAGGCGTAATCCTACCGGTCGGGCGGCTGCAGGTAGTCGCCGAATTTGCGCCCTCATCCGCTTTGGGTAAAGTGCATCGGGGGCAGCGGGCGTCCCTGCGACTGGACGGCTTCCCCTGGGCTCAGTACGGCACGGTGCCGGCCAGAGTCTCAAACGTGGCGTCCGATATTCGCGACGGCAAAGTACGGGTCGAGCTGGCTGTAAACGCCGCCGGCCACTCGCGTATTCCCTATCAGCACGGACTCCCGGGTACCGTCGAAATCGAAGTCGAACGATTGTCCCCCGCTGCGCTGGTTTTACGTTCGGCCGGGCAGATGCTGGGTGCACCTTGAGGAGATTCTTCGTGCCGGAGGTGGTGCAGACCTCCAACATGGATTGCGGGCCCGCGGCCCTAAAATGTCTGTTAAACGGCTTTCGCCTGCCCGTCAGCTATGGACGCTTGCGCGAAGCCTGCCAGACCGGCATCGACGGTACTTCCATTGACACCATGGAAGAGGTAGCGAACCAACTTGGTTTGCGAGCGGAGCAGCTTCTCTTACCCGTCGATCATCTATTTGCGCCCGAGGCCAAAGCGCTGCCGGCCTTAGTGGTGGTAGTCCTGCCTAACGGAGTGACGCATTTCGTAGTGGTCTGGCGGCGTCATGGTGATTTTCTGCAAGTAATGGATCCGGCGGTCGGGCGGCGCTGGGTCAGCTTGCGGCGATTTGAAGCCGAAATCTACCGTCATGCCATGCCTGCCTCGGCGGACGGCTGGAGAGAATTTGCCGGTTCTGCCGATTTTCAGGCGCTGCTCGATGGCCGGCTCAAAAGACTGGGAGTAGCAGGCGCGGCTAGAAAGACTCTGCTCGATCACGCACTCGCGGATGAAAGCTGGCGTGGCTTGGCCGCACTCGATGCGGCCATCCGGCTGATACCCTCTCTGGGTGCGCGGGGAACCGGGGCGCTCCGGCTGCTAAACACCTTTTCCAGCAATCCGGACCGTATTCCAGAGCGCTACTGGCCGGTACGAGCCAACGGCGACGAGAGCGGGATCGTGGTGCGCGGCGCTGTGCTGGTCCGGATCTCGGGGAAGCAGGGGGGCGCGCCGCCCGCAGAACTCGGGACTGAACTGGCAGCCGCCATAACGGAGAAGCCGCTCTCGCCCGGCCGCGAACTAGCCCGAGCACTCTGGCATTCAGGACCTATGGGTTCGATTCTGTTATTTTCGGCGCTGATAATCGCAGCGGGCGGCACAGTTGTTGAGGCCATGCTATTCCGCAGCTTGTTCGATGTCACACGAGTACTGGGCCTGGCGGGTCAGCGAACCGGCGCGCTTGCGGCGGTGCTCCTGTTCGGCGTGGCTCTGCTTTGTCTTGAATTTCCCGCCTTTGCCATCGCCGGGCGGCTTGGACGCCAAATCGAAAACCGGCTGCGCATCCGCTTCCTCGAAAAGATTCCCAAGCTCGGCGACCGCTATTTTCAGAGCCGTCTTACCTCAGATATGGCGGAACGAAGCCACGCCACAAAACGACTCCGCCATCTGCCGGACCAAGTCAGGCAGCTCTTGCGGGCTGTTCTCGAACTTTGCTTCACAGCGGCCGCGATTTCCTGGCTCGAGCCCGCCGTGGCCCCCTTCGCCTGGCTGATCGTGGCCGTCGTACTCGTTCCGGCCTTTACGACGCAACACATCCTGGCAGAGCGCGATCTCCGAGTCCGAAGTCACGCCGCTGGCCTGACTCGCTTCTACCTCGAAGCCATGCTAGGCCTTTTTGCCATCCGCGCACACGGCGGCGAGCGTAACGTCTGTCAGGAACATCAGAAGCTGCTGGGGGAATGGGCGCATGCTGTGCTGGGCTTGCAGCGCGTGGCGGTGTGGGTAGAAGGGCTGCAATTGTTCGCCATGTTTGGATTAGTGGGTACGCTGCTGCTAACGCATTCCTTCAGCGGGGCCGGCGTTGGACGCGTCCTGCTGCTGGTGTATTGGGTCTTGAACTTGCCGGTCCTGGGGCAGGAGATCGGCACGCTGGTGCGCCAGTATCCGTATTACCGGAATTTGACATTGCGCCTGCTCGATCCGCTGGGTGCGCCAGAAGAGCCATTTTCAGAGGCTGTACCGGACGGCCTGAGCGCCGCTCCGTCGATTTCATTCGAAGCCGTATCCGTGAAAGCCTCCGGCCACCAGATTCTCGAAAATGTTGATCTACAGATATCGGCCGGAAGCCACACCGCCATTGTTGGTTCTTCGGGCGCCGGGAAATCGAGCCTGGTGGGTCTGCTGCTTGGCTGGCTGAAACCAAGCGAAGGCACGATTCGGATTGCCGGCGAACCGCTCAATGTCGAACAGCTCAGGCCATCGCTCGCCTGGGTCGATCCGGCGGTACAACTTTGGAATCGATCGCTGGCTTTGAATATTCGATACGGAGCACCGGCGGAAAACAGCGGAGTGGGCGAAGCGATCGACCATGCGTTGCTGCGCGGAGTGCTCGAATCTCTTCCGCAAGGCCTGCAAACGAAGCTGGGGGAAGGCGGCGCGCTGGTTTCGGGAGGCGAGGGGCAGCGGGTACGATTCGCACGGGCATTGCTGCGGCCGGATGCTAGATTAGTGATCCTGGACGAGCCTTTTCGCGGGCTTGATCGGGAGAAAAGACGCGAACTGCTAGACCGGGCGCGCAGGTTCTGGAAGAACGCAACGCTTCTTTGCATCACGCATGACTTGGCGGAGACGCAGGAATTCGATCAGGTGGTGGTCATAGAAGAGGGGCAAATTGCGGAAGCGGGCAAGCCGGATGAGCTCAGTGCCCGAGCGGATTCCCGCTACTCGCAATTGCTGGCGGCCGAGCGGCAGACACGCGGGGAACTGTGGGGCGGAGCGGGCTTTCGGCGCATACACGTCCATGCGGGGCGGGTGATGGAAGAGGCTTCATTAGCCGAACACGCTCTGCCGCAGGCGGAAGTAGCTTGAGCAGAGTCGGCGCAATGATTTCGTTGGCATGGCTAACCCCCTTGGTGGGGCAGGCTCGCAGCCTGCGGCGGGCTCTCAGGCCGCCTTCTCCGGAAGACGCGACATGCTAATGAAAGAGCGACGCCGGGCCACTAGACTCGTGGATCCCAAACATTTGGCTTGGCCGCTGGAGCGATTGGGCGACGCGCTGCGAGAAATCACCGGCTGCGGGGCTGTGCACTTGGAACCGGCCGCCGGCGAGTTCATCGATAGCTGGATTCTCGAGGCGGCCAAGCGCGCTGGTTTTAACGCCGAAGCTATGGACGATCTGGCTGGCTGCTATCCGGCGATCATTCGCGTAACAGAAAGTTCCTACCTGGCGGTTCTGTGGACCGGTGCAAAACGGGTCACGGTGCTCACGCCAGAACTCAAACGGGTAAATTTAGGCATTCAGCAGCTTAGTTCCGCTTTGCTTGAGCCGGCCGAATTGGTTTACCGGCCGGCTTTGGAGGCGCTACTCGAAGACGCGGGGTTGCCGCGGCGACACCGGAAAAAAGCTTTGCAATTGTTGCTCAACGAGCAGCTCGCAGGGAAGCGATTTACTCACGGCTGGGTGCTGCGGCCGGATCCAGGCGGTCCGGCAGTGGGGCTGTTGCGGCAGGCGGGCGTATTGGGAAACGCGGCCAGCATGATCGCCGCCCACACCCTGCAATATGTTTTGTGGCTTTTATCATGGGGCTTGCTGGGCAGCCTTTCGCTCACCGGGCGGCTCGATCGGGCCTGGATCGGAGCCTGGGCCTTACTATTGCTGACCCTGGTGCCCTGCCAGATTGTCACGACCCGGCTGCAGGGCCTGTTTGCGGTCGGCCTCGGCGGCTTCTTAAAACGGCGGTTACTTTGTGGAGCGATGAAGCTCCAGCCAGAAGAGATGCGGCAGGGCGGCATCGGCCAGTTTCTCGGCCAGGCGCTTGAAGCGGAGGCGGTGGAGTCGCTGGCTCTCAGCGGAGGGATTGCAGGTCTACTGGCGATCGTCGAGATTTTACTGGCCATGCTGGTGCTTGGGCGGTTTGCGCCCGTGCTGGCCGCATGGTGCGCGGTGACGGTGTTCGCCGGGTGGCGCTTTTTGCGGCGCTACGCGGAATGGACCGAAACACGGCTCGACTTAACCGAAGATCTGGTCGAGAGCATGGTGGGGCATCGCACCCGCCTGGCCCAGCTGCCGCGCGGCGATTGGCACGATGGAGAAGATCGCGCGTTGCACAATTACCAGGGGCTTTCGAAGTCGCTGGATGAAACCGGCGCATGGCTCGTAGCGGCGCTCCCACGGGGCTGGCTGTTAGTTGGCCTAACCTGCTTGTTGCCGGAGATAGCAGCCCGGCAGAGCGTCGACAGCAGGATAGGAATTACGTTGGGCGGAGTCTTGCTGGCCTATGCCGCCTTGCGAAAATTGACCGGGTCATTTGCCGATGTGGCTGCTGCCTGGGTAGCGTTCCAGCGGATCGGACCATTGGTTCGAGCGGCAGCGCGGCCGGTTGCCTCAGGCGAAGGAATAAGAATCACGCGCTCCGCATCGCGCAAGGTGGTAGAAGCAGACCGGCTCAGTTTCCGCTATAGGGCGACGGGCAAAGCGGCGCTGCAATCGGGAAGTTTATGCGTGTATGAAGGCGATCGCATTCTGCTGGAGGGGCCATCGGGCGGCGGTAAGACGACGTTCGCGTCGTTAATTTCGGGAATGCGCGAGCCCGAATCAGGGTTGCTGCTGGCGAGAGGGCTGGACCGCAACACACTAGGCGCGGAGGAATGGCGGAAACGTATCGCGGCAGCGCCACAGTTTCACGAGAACCACATCCTTACCGAGACACTGGCGTTCAATCTGTTACTAGGTCGGAACTGGCCGCCAGCGCAGAGCGACATGGCGGAAGCAGAGACAGTTTGCCGCGAACTCGGCTTAGGCGGTCTGCTCGATCGCATGCCGGGAGGCTTGATGCAGATGGTGGGCGAAGGCGGCTGGCAAATGTCGCATGGCGAGAAGAGCCGTGTGTACATCGCAAGGGCGCTGCTGCAGCGGGCGGACATGGTGATTCTGGATGAAAGCTTCGCGGCGCTCGATCCCGAAACGGCTAAACTGGCGCTCGAAGCGACTATGGCTCGAGCGAAGACACTGCTGGTAATTGCGCATCCGTAGCGAGTTTTCTCTGCCCGTAGGGTAGGCTTTAGCGTGCCATCTTTGATCGCCAGGAATTGATACGGATCGAAAGCAGGCGAACATAGATGCTATGCGAAGACCTGCATTTGTCATTCTCGGTTCGTTGTCTGTGGTGGCGGGCGCCACGGTACTCCTGCGGGCGAAGGATCCGGACTTGCCGGTGGTTTCGGGATTGGACCTGAAGCGATACGAGGGGAAGTGGTACGAAATTGCGCGGCTGCCTAACCGGTTTGAGCGTAAATGCGCAAGCGACGTGATGGCCACGTATACGCTGCGGCCGGACGGAAAGATAGCGGTCGGGAATGCCTGCCGGGAGAGTAGCGGGAAGATTACGTCAACACATGGTACGGCACGGCTCGCCGATAAGAACGGAGTGACATCGAAGCTGAAGGTCACTTTCTTCTGGCCATTTTCGGGCGATTACTGGGTGCTGGATATAGATCCCGAATACCGCCGCGTGCTGGTGGGCACGCCGAACCGGAAGTATTTGTGGGTCTTGAGTCGAACGCCGGAGATGGCGGCCGATGAGTACGAGCACTTGTTGGCGCGGGCCAAAGAGTTAGGATTCCCGGTAGTGAAAGTGCAGCGTACACGGCAGCATTCATGACGGCAGATGTAATCGTGCTGGGGTTGGGTGGCGTCGGCAGCGCCGCTGCTTTTCATCTGGCGGCCCGCGGGAAACGTGTGCTTGGTCTCGAGCAGTATGGCGCGGTGCACGACCGGGGATCGTCGCATGGCGGATCGCGCATTATCCGGCAGGCGTATCACGAACATCCGGCATATGTGCCGCTAGTTCGTCGGGCGTACGAATTGTGGGAGGACCTGGAGCGCACTTCAGGCAGCCGGCTGCTGCAGTTGACGGGCGGGTTGATGATCGGGCCTCCCGGCAGCCCAGTGGTGAGCGGAACGCTGCAAAGCGCGAAAGAGCACGATCTTCCGTTTGAACTGCTCGATGCGCGGGAGATCAGAAGGCGCTATCCGGCGATGGAGCCGCGTGCTGACGAGGTAGCTGTTTACGAACTAAGAGCGGGATGGCTGCGGCCCGAGACGGCCGTGCGGGCGCACCTGGATGGGGCCGCGCTGCGAGGTGCGGAAATGCATTTCGAAGAAGAGGTATTCGGGTGGATCGCAGATACCGCAGGCGGCAGTGTGAAGGTACAGACAAGCCGCGGCGAATATGAGGCAGAGAAATTAGTGCTGGCGCCTGGAGCATGGGCGTCAGAAATGTTGCGCGACTTGCGGATTGATTTCGACATAAGGCGGCACGTGATGTGCTGGTTCGATCCGCCGGGCGGAGTGGATCCGTTTCTGCCGGAGAGCTTTCCGATTTACATCTGGGATGTGGATGGCCGCGACGTGTTTTATGGATTTCCGGCAGTCGATGGAGCAGCCGGCGGGGTGAAAGTGGCGATGCATAGCGGAGGCGCGCACACTACAGCCGTGACAGTGGACCGCCACATTCACGAAGAAGATGTGAATGAATTGCGGGAACATTTGGAACGTTTTCTGCCGCACCTAAACGGGCCCTTACTGCGAGCCGTTACGTGCCTTTACACCCTCACACCGGACGAGCATTTCGTAGTAACAGTGCATCCCGAGTTTCCGCAGGTGACGGTAGCGGCAGGCTTCTCCGGGCATGGTTTCAAATTTACAAGTGTGCTGGGAGAGATTCTGGCGGACCTGATAGTGGAAGGACGAACGAAGCACGACATCCGCTTGTTTGATCCAGGACGATTTGCTCCAGGACATGATGCCTCAGTTACAAAAACGACCGGCTAACTGATGCCGATGAATATAAGGGAATCAATGGCTCGCTGATGGAGTTTGCGAAGACGTGTAGGCAACTATGTCGAGAATGTCCTCGCTGCTTAACTTGCTCACAACCGGTTTCATGAGCTCGGTCCACTGCCCCTTGCGGGTATTCTGTTGCATGTCGAAAAGCTGCCGGGCTAGATAGCTAGGGGAGCGTCCGGCGATACCGGGAACCGGGCCAAGACCATTGAGGCCAACACCATGGCAGACCGCGCAAGCGACGGTTTTTCCTGCGCCGTTGGTGACGAGCGCCGCTCCTCTTTCCACGCTGCCGGTAGGGACGTAAGCGATGAACCCGGAACGAGGATTACGCAACACTTCGGTTGCATCAGGATTGTCGGGCACTTCGATTATGCGGTCACCGATGGGTTCGCGGGCTGCGCCTTCGAGGGGAAGAAACATGCCGACAGAGAGACGGGTTTTGGGAACGGTGGCGGTTTCGACAACGCGAATCCATGGAGTCCAGGGCATGGCGCCAAAATAGGCAGCAGCAGCCTCGATCTCTTCATCGGTCATGGTCTTGGCATAGGTCACCATCAGGTTAGTGTTCTTCTTGCGAGGATCGGAACTCTTACGGAGGCCGTCGCGGAAATCGTGCATCTGATTGACGAAGTAGGAGACAGGCAAGCCGGAGACACCGGCATTTTCGGGGCGGCCTTTGCCGTTTGGATAGTGACATAACGAGCAGGCCCAAACGGCGGGCTGGCGGCCGTGGGCCACGATGGGCGGCATCTCGGGATGGTCGCCTGGGTACCAGTCAGCTGGGCCAAACGGATTACCGATCTGCGCTTTGGTGAATTCGAGAGCGCTGCCTGGTAGGTGTTGGGGCGTGGTGTCGGGCGGAGGCTTCGGAGCTTTGACGGCTGGGGCTGCCTTGGGCTGCGTGCCGTAGGCCCAGCTCGGCGGAGCATCGGCTGCTTGCAACGCCACTGCGCTGAACGCACAAGCAAAAGCAATTGTTGCGGCGAAGTTGACGAGGCGGAATAGAGAAGCGTTCATCTCCTTCTCGATTTCAGCGCTGCATGGCTTTCTTGAGTTGGGCGATGAGGCTGTCGGCAATTTTCTCCATGCCACCGTGCTTGAGTCCGGCGAATAGCTTTTTGCGATCACCCGCTGTGCCGGTCCAGAGGAGAGCGCGACCGGAACGATCGCTCAGATTCACGGTGGCTTCTTGGGTTCGTTGGGCACCCATGTTGGCCCCGGTCATGACTGCGTCGGCTTCGTCCTTTTTAAGGACGACCGAGAGAGTAGTGTGGAAGCGGCGCGAGATGGCCGAGCGCAGGTATTGATCGAGATTGTTGGGCATGGGCTCGATGTAGACCTTGCGGATGTCGGACAGACGAATGGGTGAGTCGGCGGCGAAGGCGACGCTGGCCAGAAGAAGAGCGGCGATGATCCTCATGTCTTTGCCATTGTACTTTTTGGCGATGGGAATGCCAGGTGGCAGGCGCGATTTTGAAACCTGATGCTGGCCGCGGCGCCGGGGCGCGCGAGGATGATGAACGCGGCTCCTGGCCTTCAGCAGCCTCTCCAGGCGCCTCTCATAGCATCAAAATGTCCTACCTGAAAACTTCCGCCCGCAACGCCCGGCAAATCGACCCGGCCACCTTGTCCAACGGACAAACTTCATCCACCGCCTTCTTCTCAATCGCCGCCCGCGGCATCCCGAACACCACGCAGCTCTCTTCATCCTGCGCGATCGTGTGCGCCCCCTGCGTATGCATGGCGAGCAATCCGTCCGCTCCATCCGTCCCCATGCCCGTCAACAAAACCCCGATCGCCCGCGCTCCGGCCGCCCGCGCTACTGAATGAAAAAGCACATCCACCGATGGCCGCTGATAGCAAACCTGCGGCCCGTCCTTTACCCGCGCCGTAAAACCCCCGGCGTTCTTTTGCAGGATCAAGTGCTTATCTCCCGGCGCGATTAACACTTGCCCGGCCTGCAACGGATCACCATCGGCCGCCTCTTTCACCGTTAGCTCACAAATTCTGTTCAACCGCTGCGCAAACGCATTCGAAAATCCGGCCGGAATGTGTTGCGTAATCACAATTCCCGGCAAATCGTTCGGCAGCGCCAGCAGCACCTGTTCGAGCGCGTTCACGCCTCCGGTCGACGCCCCTAGCGCAATCACGCTCGATCTTTCGAGCCGCGCTCCAAGTCCGCTCTCCAGCGGCGGTTTCGGGCCCAGCGGCTTTACCGCCTCCGCCGCCGCAACCCGCGTCCGCGCGGACGCCGCCGCCACAATCTTACTCACCAGCGTCTGTCGCAATTCCCCGATCGAAAATGGGCCGGATGGCTTCGCCAGCGCATCCACCGCGCCCAGCCGCAAAGCTTCCAATGTCACTTTGCATGACTCCTGCGCCAGTGAACTGATAATGATCACCGACATCGGCCGGTGTTTCATGATCTGCCGCAAAAACGTCAGGCCATCCATCCGCGGCATCTCTATATCGAGCGTCAACACGTCCGGCTCTAGCAGAATAATTTTGTCTCGCGCCACAAAAGGATCGGGCGCGGTCCCCACCACCTCGATCTCCGGCGAGGCCGACAATGCGTCCATCAGAATGCTCCGCACAATCGCGGAATCATCCACAATCAACACCCGGATCTTCTTCTTAATGGCCACTGGCGATGTTTCCCGAGCGCAGCGTGCTCAACGCCGCGCTTGCGCCCACCTGCTGAATCTCGATCTCCCCCGACGCCACTTTGATCCGCACCGTTCGCGCCACTCGCCCGCCCACCGACTCGCCCGCCACCCGCATATGCTCCTTGGCCAGTCCTTGATGAATCGCCCGCAGGTTCTTAAGCCCGATGTTCATCAAACCTCCGCCCGTCGACATCTGCGACCCGCCCGCCAGGTGGACCACCGTCCGGCTCTTCACCGCGCCCTTCTTCGCACACTGTTCCAGCAAACAGGAAAGTCCAGTGTCGGCAAACAAGAGAGGATTGCTGGCGGCCTTTGCCGGATCCAGCCGCGAATCCGGCATCAAAATATGCAGCAGTCCGCCGACCCGCGCTACCGGATCATGCATCATCACGCCAATGCACGACCCCAGCGCATAGGTCACGATCGTGTCCTCCGCCGAAGCACTCACCCGACAATCACCGATACCAACCGTTAGCAGCGCCATCCCCGGCTATTTGCCTCTCTGATACACGGCCGGCTGCACATACTGAAGCGCATGATTCATTCCGCTAAGCGCTTCGGAGTGGCCAATCAGGAGAAAACCGGCGGGCTTGAGCCACTCGCCAAGTCTCTCCACCACCCTCTCCTGCGTCGCCTTATCGAAATAGATCATCACGTTCCGGCACCAGATCATGTCGTACTTGTGCCTGCGCTTAAATGGCTGCGTCAAGTTCACTTGCTCGAAACTGACTTGCGAACGAATCTCCGGCATCACCCGGCACAATCCCTCCGAGCGCCCGCCGCCTTTCAAGAAATATTTCCGCCGCATCTGCGGCTCTAGATTCGCAACCGCATTGATCGCGTAAACTCCCTGTCGCGCTTTCTCCAGAACACGCGTCGAAATGTCACTCGCCTCGATCGCCACCTTCGCCGACATGTCACGCTCAGCCGCCGCCATGGCTATTGAATACGGCTCTTCCCCCGACGAACAAGCCGCGCTCCAGATCCGAATCTCATCGTTTCTTTTCCCCAACCTGTCAAGCACATCTGCCAGAAACGAAAAATGCGCCGTCTCGCGGAAAAAACTTGTGAAATTCGTCGTCAACAGATCCGTCATCGTGGCTAGCAGACTCCCCGACCGGTCCGCCACGACTGCATCAAGATAATTGCTGAAAGTATTTAGCCCCAGCTCCTCGATCTGCCTGGTCAGCCTCGACGAAACCAGCGCTTGCTTGGCTAAGCCCAATCGAATGCCGCAGTGGTCATAGATAAAATCGCTGATGCGTTCGTATTCCTGCGCCTGCAGCGGGCGCACCGTCTGGCCGCCTCCGGTAGTAAAGCCGCGTTCTATCTGCAAACCACCTGCTGCGCTAGGCGGCATGTCTGTCGGATATAAAGTCCGGATCGATAATCAGGCCGATGCGGCCATCGCCCAATACCGCGCCGCCTGAGATACCGGTCGCTCGCGGCATCAAGTCTCCGAGTGACTTGATCACCACTTCTGACTTCCCTAGTAATTCGTCTACTGCCAGGCAATACGTCCCCGATTGCGCCTCGATCGTGATCAGAATTCCATCCGAGACACTCTTGGCCGTGCCTTCCAGCTTCAGCAGAGTGGCCAGACGGAACAACGGGAACAAGCGCCCGCGGATCATCACCATTTCGTGCCGCCCCTCTACCGTGTGAATCATGTCTTCACTCGGGCGCAGCACTTCTTTAACCGCTGAGAGCGGCACGATATAGCGGCCGCCATCCAATCCCACGACGAGCGCGTCGATAATCGCCAGCGTCAGCGGCAGCCTTAGGACGAAGGTTGTTCCCGCGCCCAGCGTCGATTGCAGGTCAACGCGGCCGCGCAGTTTCTGGATCTGTTTCCGCACTACGTCCATGCCAACGCCGCGGCCGGAAATGTCGGTCACCTTCTCAGCCGTCGAAAATCCGGGCTCGAAAATCAGCTGCAGAATCTCTGGCTCGCTCAATGAGGCGGCCTGACTCACCAACCCGCGCTCCTGGCCTTTCGCCAGAATCTTAGCCGGATCTAATCCCCGTCCGTCGTCCGAAATCTCGATCTGTACTTGTCCTGCCCGGTGTTTCGCCGCCAGCCGGATGCATCCCGCCTGCGGCTTCTTCAACCTCATGCGCTGCTCGGGCATCTCAATGCCATGGTCGAGCGAGTTCCTCACCATGTGCATCAACGGATCGGCCAGTTCCTCCACAATATTTCTGTCCAGCTCGATGTCTTCGCCCGACAATTCCACGTTGACGTTTTTTCCCAACTGTCGCGACACATCCCGCACCAGTCTCGTCAACCGCTGAAACGTCTGCCCCAGCGGAACCATGCGCATGCCCATGGCCGTCTTCTGTACTTCAGCCGTGATGCGCCCCAGCTGCGCCAGCTGGCGTGTGAAATTCGAATCCTGTTGACCGCTGCTGGCCGACTGCACGTTCAACATGGATTGCGTGACCACCAATTCGCCCACCATGTCCGCCAGGTAATCCAGCTTCTCGGTGTCTACCTTCACCGAACGCGCCACGCTTTTCGTTTCAGCCTTTACATTCGCCGCAGCGGGCGTCGCACTCGGCGATTCCGCAACACGCGATTCCGGCAACGAGGGGATGACGTTTTCTTGTACCCGCTCCTCAGCCGGCTTATTCAGCCCCAGCAGCGCTGCCAGCACCACTTCTTTCCCACTCGCCGGCGTCGCTTTCCCGCCTTGCAACTGCCCAGCCAGGCCCGCAATCTCTTCCCGCAGAAAATCGTTCGCCTTCAGTAGAACGTCGATCACCGCCGGAGATACCTTCCGCAGCCCGTTCCGCAATTGATCGAGCACCGTCTCGGCTTCATGCGCCACTTCGCCGATCCTGTGTAGCTCGAGAAATCCCGCTACACCTTTAATCGTGTGAATCGCCCGGAAACAGGCGTTCGTCGTCTCCTGATTTTCCGGATCTTGTTCGAGCGACAACAGGCATGTCTCAGCTGCCGTTACATGGCCCGTCGCCTCCAGCACAAAATCGCCCAGCAGTTCCAGATCATCCGCCAGGCTGCTGCTCACACTGTTGCCAGACTTGGCTTGTGTCTCTTCGCCCGCTCCCGCCAGCGCCGCCTGGAAAAGCCGCAGGTTCTCCAGCATCGACGAGATGTCGTCAGGCGCGCTGTCCAGTCCCTCCAGGCGCTCTAGAAGCTGAGTCGCATCCTTTGCTACACTCGCCTGCGAATGTTCTGCATACTGCTTCAGGATTGCCGCCAGCGTCTGCAGTTCCGACGTGAATGAGTGGCTCTCATCGTCGATCAGCAGCTTGACCGCAAGACTGTCGATTTCTTTTTCCAGCAGTGTGCTTTCCATATCACCCGTTCGCCAGCCGCGCCAGTTTCCTCGCAGCTAGAATCGTGAGAACTCGCCTTCTTCGAGCGGCAATGCTTCCTCAAAGCTCGTCGGCATCTTCTTCTTCGCTACCGGGAACGTGACCGTGGTGCTGTTCGACCGGATCGCTTTGTTCAACGCCGCCAATCCTTCCGTCGTCGACTTGGCTGCTGCCCGGCTCTCAGTTCCGCCCAACGCTTTCCTCGCCCGTTGCGATTTATCAGTCCGTTCCGTATGGATCATTGCCTCGAGTGAATCGATAACCGAGTGCATTCCAGTCGCCTGCGCTTGTAGCTCCTGGCTCGCCGAAGCTCCTTCTTCCGCGCTCGCTGCGATGTTCTGCGTCACCTGCTCCATCTGCGTCAGCGCCTTCAGAACTTGCTCCACCCCGCGCGTTTGCTCCAGCGCGCCATGGCTCACTTCCGAGATGATGAGCGTCACGCTGCTCGCGCTGGTCGTGATCTCCTGTACCACTTCCGTTACTTCGTTCAATCGCTGGCTGCCGGTCTTAGCACTCCGCACCGATTCTTCAATCAAAGTCGTCGTGTCTTTCGCCGCTTGCGCGCATCGCTGCGCCAGGCTTCGCACCTCATCCGCCACCACTGCAAACCCTAATCCTGCTTCGCCCGCCCGTGCCGCCTCTACCGCTGCATTCAGCGCCAGAATGTTCGTCTGAAACGCGATCTCATCAATCACCTTGATGATCTTGGCGATCCGGTTACTCGAACCGGTGATCTCGCCCATGCTCGTCAGCATCTCGCCCAGCCGCTGATTGACCCGCGAAACACCCGCATCCACCGCACCCATCAAACTAGCGGCATTCGTGGCGTTCTCTGCATTCCGCCGCGCCGTGGCTTCCACTTCCCGGCACGAAGCCGATGTCTCTTCGATCGTTGCCGCCTGCTCACTCGATCCCTGTGCCAGTTGCTCGCTCGATGACGCCACCTGCGACGACGCATTTGCTACCTGCTCCGAGCCCTGCCGGATCTCGTTCGTGCTCTCCTGCAGCCGCCGATTCGTACTTCGAATTGTCACCGCGCTTAAACCGACCAGTGAAATCACCCCGAACAGCACAATGCCCCCCAGCGTCGACCCACTCGTGGTCGATAGCTCGTTTGCCTTCCCGAGAAACGTCGCGCCCGATTGCAGGTTGTAGTTCAGCTCGTCCTGGATAGCAGCTCGATACGGCGACAACGCCGGATTCACAGATCTCTGCCAGAGCGCAGTCGCCTCTTTTACCTTCCCGTTCTCTGCCAGTTGCCTCACTTCGGCCAGCGCCTGTATCACTTTGCCTGTCGTTTCGTGTGTCTTTTGATAGAGCGCCGCCTCATTCCCCCCGATCCCGCCGGAACTCCCATACTTCTCCAGCGTCGCCATCGCCTCTTGCTGCAGTTTCTCCGACTCGTGAATCCGCGACTGTTTAAAGTCGGCCGCTAAGCTTGTCAACTGCACCAAGACGTCCCCGCGCATCTGCTCCACCTCGCCCAGCACTGAGTGCAGCGCCAGAATGCCCGGCTGCGAATCTGTCATCACAAGCGTCAACTGCGTCCGGATCCCGCGAATTCCCCAGACGCCGGCCCCCGCCACCAGCAGCATCAATCCCAACGACGCACCGCACGTTAGCGCGATTTTCTTCCCTATCGTCCAGTTCTTTGTCTGCATGTCCCGCTGTTCCCCAATCGCCGTGTGTGTCTAAGTTCCCGCTGTCTCTTGCCGTCTAGCGCTGCGCTGTGTTCGCCGTATTGTTCAACGCCGTCAGCTCCGAGCTGCTCAACAGCAAATTGATATCCAGCAGAACCCGCACTTTCCCCTGGCACTTGGCCACGCCCAGCAGGTACTCCTGCGCGATATCTCCAAACTCGGGCATGTTCTCCACTTCCGATTTGTTGATCGTCATCACTTCCAGAACGCCGTCCACTACCAGGCCCATTGGCACCGCCGCGCCGCTTGCTGTTGTCACCTGAACCACAATGATGCAGGCGTGCGCACCGTATTCAATCCCGGCTAGTCCGCACTTGCTCCGTAAATCGACAATTGGAATAATGCGGCCGCGCAGATTCAACACTCCGCGCATGTAGGCCGGCGTCTGCGGCACCGGCGTAATCTCCTGCAACCCCATGATTTCCCGCACGCACGATGTAGGAATCGCGTACTCTTCTTTGCCCAGGTTGAACGCCAGGTGCTTCTCGTTACTCGTCATCCCGAGCGCCTGTTTTTGCGCCTGTTCCGGCGCAGTCATAGTTAATGTCATCGGATTGTCCAGCCCCGCTTAAACGATTTGTGCGTGAAAATCCGCGAGTTCCTTCAGGTACTCGCGATTCTTGCTATCCGTCAGCACGCACAGCGTGATGGTGAACGTCTCGCTGAAATCTTCGCCATCGCACCGGAAACCGGCCGTCAGAGTCTGTGCCAGCGCCAGGTTGCGCGTGATGAAATGCTCCCCGAAAATCACCGTCGGGATACTCAACGCCATTGTGCCGTATTCGTCTTCTAGCGACGACTTCACGTTCCCCATGATCATGTTGCTCAGCTCGGCAATCGCGTCCATCACGTCGCCGTCTACTTCGCTGTACTCACTCATCATGAAGATCGACGCGATCCGGCAGGCCAGCTTTCCGCTCAGCCGTAAGCATCCACTTCCGCTTACCGCCCCCGCCAACCCCACCAGAGCCACCAGGCCCTCGTTCGCTGAGCTTTCTTTCCCTCTGCTGGCAACGCTCGTGGGGGTCACCGCCAGCGAAAACATAGTCTCAAATACACTGGAGGTGGCTTCCTGCACGAGTTTGTTCAGTTTCGTGGAGGAAGAATCGTTGTCGGCCATTCGTTATCGGGTCCTTTGTAGAAAAGGTTCTTCCCCGTACGATTTCTCTCCAGCCGAAAACCCCTATCTCCCCTGGCCACACCCGGTAACTCGCTCATTCCTCGCGATCTCCAACTTCACATCACGGAAAATAAAAGGGCAACGTTATGTCGGAAATTCAAAACAAGGTAGTCGCAATTACGGGCGCCGGCAGCGGCATCGGTGAAGCGGCGGCGCTTCTGCTCGCCGCACGCGGCGCGAAAGTCGTACTCGGCGCGCGCCGCCCCGATCGGTTGAATGCTCTCGTGGACCGCATCGAGCGTACGGGCGGTGAAGCCGCCTGCTTGCCCACAGACGTCACGCGCCGCAGCGATCTATCCGCTTTCGTCCACCTGGCCTGCGAACGCTACGGCAAGCTGGACGTTCTCATTAATAACGCCGGTGTCGGTCCAATTTCTCTCCTCGACGATCTGCGCGTCAACGATTGGGAGGAAATGATCGACGTCAATCTCAAAGGCGTCCTTTACGGAATTGCCGCGGCGCTCCCTGTCTTTCGCAAACAGGGCTTCGGCCACTTCGTCAACATTCTGTCTACCTCCGGCCTCAAAATTGTCCCGCTCCAATCGGTCTACGCCGGGACGAAAAATGCCGTGCGCGCCATCTCAGAGGGTCTGCGCCAGGAAGCCGGCGACAAGCTCCGCGTGACCATCATCTCGCCCGGCTTCGTTAACACCGATCTCGCCGAATCTATGACGAATCCCGAAGTCAAGGCCCAGATCATCGATACACGAGACAAAATGGCGATTCCGCCGGACGCGATAGCACGCGCCATTGCTTTCGCTATCGAACAGCCCGCTAATGTGGATGTGGGCGAGATCGTCATCCGGCCCACCGCGCAAAGCTGATCCCATCGGCTACAAAACCGGACCGATCCGCCAAGGTGAAAATTCGTGATGCCCCAACGTCTCCGCCTTCGTCTTTTCCCCGGAGGCGACCCGCAGCAACGCTTCGAAAATCTCCCGCCCCACTGCTTCTACCGACGCCGTCCCGTCCGCAATCCGCCCCGCATTCACGTCCATATTGCCCGTCATCCGCCGGTACATCGCCGAATTACTCGCAATCTTCAATACCGGCACGCTTGGAAACCCGATCGCACTGCCGCGCCCCGTGGTAAACGCGATCAGGTTCACCCCGCCCGCCGCCAGTCCCGTAATGGACACCGGATCGTACCCCGGCGTATCCATAAAAACGAAGCCCTTGGCCGTCACTCGCTCGGCATATCGCACCACGTCCTCGAGCGCCGTCGCCCCCGACTTCGCAATCGCCCCCAAACTCTTCTCCGTGATATTCGTCAACCCGCCCTCTTTGTTTCCCGGCGACGGATTGTCGTTAAAGCTTCCTCCGAATTGCCCCAGATAAGCCTTATAGCGCGCCACGCTCGCTAGCAGCTTCTCCGCTACCTCGTCGTTGCGAGCTTTCGCCGCCAGCACGTGCTCCGCTCCGAAAATCTCCGTCGTCTCGGCCAGTACCACCGTGCCGCCCGCGCCTACAATCAAATCGCAGCAGTATCCCAGCGCCGGATTCGCCGTGATCCCCGAAAAGGAATCCGATCCGCCGCAGTTCAATCCCAGTTGGATCGCCGCCGCCGGTACCTCCGTCCGCTTCTCTTCCGCCGCGCGTTTGATAAACCTCCAGACATGCTTGCGCGCTTCGTCTACCGTCCCCGCAGTCCCACCGCTCTCCTGCAAGGTCAACCCGTGCAGATTCTCCGCTGCCGCGCCCGTTGCCGCTCCGCCCCCCAGGTAATGGCTCACCTGGTTCACTTCACAACCGAGCCCCAAAATGATCGCAGCCGAAACGTTCGGATGATGCAGCACCCCTTCGAGCGTCCGCTGCAACTGTGCCGTGTCCGGACCGATCGTGTGCCCGCAACCTTCCCCATGCGGGAATGCCACCACCCCATCCACCCCGGCCGGCAAAACTTCTTCGTCGAAACTCTGCGCAATCAGTTCCGCTGTATGCGCCGCACAGTTACTTGCCGCCACCACCGCGATATAGTTGCGCGTGCCCACCCGCCCGTCCGTCCGCCGGTATCCTAAAAAACTCGCCCCCGATATTGCTACCTGTTCGGCTTTCTCCTGTCGCGCCACCGGCACCCGCGTCCCAAACTCCTCAAAGCCCAGATTCTGCGTGTGAATATGGTCGCCCGCTCGTATCGCCGCGGTCGCCACACCAATCACATGCCCGTATCGATATACCCGCTCCCCCTTCTCAATCCTTTCGAGCGCTATCTTGTGACCTGCCGGAATATCCGTCAGCGCCGCCACCACCCTGCCCCCGACGCTTAGTTCCTGTCCCGCCGCCAACGGCACCCGCGCAATCGCGACGTTATCCCGCCCATGCAGCAAAATCACTGCATTCTCTCTCGTCGCCGCGCTCTCAATTTCGTACAGCATAATCTCTACTCTTCACTCTATCCCCGCGGCAAGATACGCACGATTAGCCGGAGTAGGAACTACTACCATAAACAGCGACTCCGAGCCGGTAGAGTAAGGCATCCATCACCTCAACGAACTCTGGAGAACACACAATACATGCGAATGACTCTTGCAAGCAGGCTCATCTTTTCAGTGATCGGCGTGAGCTTACCGATTGCGGCACATGCTGCAGTATGAACCGAACCCATATCTACAATCCGCGTTGGTCACCGCATGCAAAGTTCCACGACGGTCAGACACTATCTAGTTCGATCCGGAATTCAAGCAGCAGACAGTGCTTGGAGTTCCAGCTCCTGTCGTGATCGATGCAGCTTACTTGTCAGCCGTCGTTCTTGCGTCCTGGTTGGGCCTTCGCGAGCGGCGGTTATCTCGCTAATAGCCCTTGCTGCTGATCATCGTGTCGCTCAAAGCGGAATGTTTCCATGCTTCTTCCGCGGCATTGTGTCTGTTTTATTCGCCAGCATTCGCAACGCCCGAATTACTTTCACCCGTGTCTCGTGCGGTTCGATCACGTCGTCCACATAACCCCGCTCGGCGGCTACAAACGGATTCGCAAACCGTTCCCGATACTCGCTGATCTTCGCCTCGCGCATCTCCGGCCCACCGGCTGCTTTTTCGAGCTCGCGTTTATACAGAATGCTGACCGCACCCTCTGGTCCCATGACCGCAATCTCGGCCGTCGGAAAGGCGAAATTGATATCCGTGCGCAAATGCTTCGACCCCATCACGCAATACGCCCCGCCATAGGCCTTGCGCGTAATCACCGTGATCTTCGGCACCGTCGCCTCGGCATAGGCGTACAGCAACTTCGCCCCGTGCCGTATGATTCCGCCGAACTCCTGCGCGGTCCCGGGCAGAAATCCCGGTACGTCCTCAAAGGTCAGAATGGGAATCTGAAAGGCATCGCAGAAGCGCACAAAGCGGGCCGCCTTGGTCGACGAATCGATATCCAGACAGCCCGCCAGGTGCGCCGGTTGATTGGCCACAATGCCTACCGTCTGGCCTCCCATTCTTCCGTAACCTGTCACGATGTTTCGAGCAAAATGCTCCGCCACTTCGAAGAAATTCGCATCGTCCACCACCCGTGTAATGACGTCTTTGATGTCATACGGCTGATTCGAGGCGGCCGGAATCAACGAGTCCAGTTCGGCATCGGCTCGCTCCTCTGGATCCTCGGTCGCCACCTCCGGCACACCGTCTAAATTGTTCTGGGGCAGGAACGTCAACAGTTCGCGTATGCGCCGCAAACAATCCGCATCGTCGGCTGCCAGAAACTGCGCCACGCCGCTCGTGGCGTTGTGCGTGTTCGCTCCGCCCAGCGTCTCCTTCGAGACTTCTTCGTGCGTCACCGTCTTAATCACGTCTGGTCCCGTCACAAACATATGGCTGGTGCCATCCACCATAAAAACGAAATCTGTGAGCGCCGGAGAATAAACCGCGCCGCCCGCGCACGGTCCCATGACCGCCGAAATCTGCGGAATCACGCCGCTCGCGAGCGTATTGCGCAGGAAAATATCCGCGTATCCGGCGAGCGAAACCACGCCCTCCTGTATCCGCGCCCCACCCGAATCATTCAACCCGATAATCGGCGCTCCCGTCTTCAGCGCCAGGTCCATCACCTTCACGATCTTCTGCGCATTGGCTTCCGACAGCGATCCGCCGAACACGGTAAAGTCCTGCGCAAATACAAACACCGCGCGTCCGTGAATCAACCCATGCCCGGTGATAAATCCGTCGCCATCGATCAGCTTGTGCTGCATACCGAAGTTATGCGAACGGTGCCGAACTAGCTTGTCGATTTCTTCGAACGAGCCCTCATCCAGCAGCAAATCAATGCGCTCCCGAGCCGACAGTTTTCCTTCGCTATGCTGCCGCTCACGCCGCTCGCTTCCGCCGCCTTCTTCGGCCCGTGCATGACGCCTCCGAAGCTCTTTTAAGGGACTACGCAGCACAACAGACTCGCGATCCGCGCTCAGGTCCGCCGAAGTTCCTCGCTTGTCCGGTGGTATCGAATCGCCGCCTGTGCTTGCGTCTAAACGGCTACTCATCGTCTGCTTGTCTCTCCCCTTCAAATGCGACCATAGGATCAGTCCGCCTGCATGTCAGATAGTAATATGAACCCTCCCGGTGGCTTGGTGGTCGGGACGGCAGGCCACATCGATCACGGCAAAACCTCTCTGATACGCGCGCTAACGGGAATCGACACCGACCGGCTGCGCGAAGAAAAACAGCGAGGCATCTCGATCGATCTCGGCTTCGCTCACCTCACGCTGCCTGGGGGCCGGCCACTCAGTTTTGTCGACGTTCCAGGCCACGAACGTTTTATCAGGAACATGCTCGCGGGAGCCGCCGGTATCGAACTGGTTCTGCTCATCGTGGCGGCGAACGAAGGTGTCAAGCCGCAAACCCGCGAGCACTTCGAAATCTGCCGCTTGCTCGGCGTCGAGCGCGGTCTCATCGTCCTTACCAAAACTGATCTCGCCACGCCCGATCAGCTGTCCGCTACTCGATCTTCCATCGAACATCTCGTCAAAAAGTCTTTTCTCGCAAATGCTCCTGTCCTCTCCGTCAGCAGCCTGACCGGACTGGGCTTAGAGGAGCTGCGTATCGCACTCGCTCGCCAAACCACCCAAAATACGCTCCGGAAGAGCGACGGTCTCGCCCGCTTACCGATTGATCGCAGCTTCGCACTGAAAGGTTTCGGTACGGTCGTCACTGGCACACTCTCGCATGGTTGCCTGCGCGTAGGTGATACGGTTCGCCTTCATCCGAGCGGACGGGAAGCGCGCATTCGCAGTCTCCAGACACACAACGAGTCGATCGCATTCGCGCGAGCCGGGCAACGGACCGCCGTTAATCTAAGCGGCGTCGATCACTCCGAACTGCATCGCGGATTTGTCCTCGCCTCGCAAGGCCCGCTCGAAACCACCAGCACCTTGCACGCTGCCGTCAACTGGCTCGCCGGTGCTGATGTCCCACGCCGCCAGGAAGACGCCCTCCTCCATCTAGGCACTGCTGAGATTACCGCCCGCGTGCGGCCATTGAGCCGTCACTTCATTCAACTCGATCTTGCTGAACCCGTCCTGGCGCTGCCGGGTGACCGTTTCGTTCTCCGCCGTCCAACGCCCGCCCAGACTATTGGCGGCGGTTCGGTCCTCGATGCGTTTCCTCCAAAAAAGTTAAGCCGTAGCAAAGCTGCTGAGCGCCTCGCCCTACTCGAAACTGTATCTGTCACCGCCCGTCTGGAACAGTATGTCGCTGAACGGGAAAACGGCCGGCGTCTCGACGATCTCATCCGCCTTACTGGTCAAACCCCGGAAGAAATCAAATCGATCATCCAACAGTCTTCCGCTTTGCTTTTCGTCGAGGCCGCGCAGCGCATCGTTTCGCAAGCCTGGTTGAAGAAACGTCGCGCCACTCTCGCCTTGTGGCTCAAGAATTTTCACGCGCAAAACCCGTCCCTGGCGGGCGCTCCTCTGGCGCAAGCGCGCCTGGGTCTGGAAAATGCGCTGGCCGCGGCGGTCTTCCAAAACAACCCCGCCATCCGCCAGCAGGGCGATTCGATTGCCTTGGCCACGCACAAACCGCACGTCAACACCCGCGAAGCGGCCGCTCTCCTGCGCATCGAGCAACAGTTTCGTCAAGCCGGCTACCAGCCCTCGAATCCGCTAGACATGCTGCGCGCGAGCGGCGCAGAAGCCCCCGACGCTACCAATTTCCTGGAACGTCTGATCAAGAACGGACGCCTGGTGCGTATCTCGGAATCTCTTGTCTTCCACACCGACGTCATCGCCCACATCAGTCACTCACTCGCTGCCCACAAGGGGCGTCGTTTCTCAGTCCCTGAATTTAAGGACTGGACCCAAATCTCGCGCAAATACGCCATCCCGCTGCTGGAATACCTCGACCGGCAACGCATCACAAAACGCGACGGCGATCACCGCGTCGTTTTATAAGTTGCTGCGATTTTCTTTGATTCAACGAGATCCCCCGCGCATTTACCTGGCGCGGATCGCACGAGAGATTTGGAAATCCAGTAACTGAGCCGCGAGCGTCAGCGACCGGTGGGCTACCTCAGGGCATTTGCTCGATTCCCCTACGTTCCCCCAAAACCTATCACTTTCATCTCGCGCACCCCGCTCTCCATCAGTGCAATAACAAAATCTCTATACAATGAAGGACATGCAGACGGTTGCGGATCTCCTTGATATTCAAGTCGAAATTCCACGCAAGGTGTGGACACGCGAGGAGGCGCATGCCCTTGTAGAAGCGGGAATCCCTAATGCCGAGAAGTGGGAGCTCATCGAAGGGGACATTATCGACCGCATGGGGAAGAAAAGACCACACGTCATCTGGCAGAAACGAGTTCATGAACAGCTTGCCAGAATTTTCGGTGCTGAACGAGTTGAAGCCGAGGCGCCCACCGATGTGGCAACAACAGATAACACGACCAGCGAGCCGGAGCCGGATCTCAAAGTACTAAGACGGCCTTCCGAAGAGTATTCCTCGAATCCCCAACCAGAGGACGTCTTGCTTGCCGTTGAAATTTCTGACTCGACCGTTCGCTTCGATCTAAAGGTGAAGGCAAGAGTGTACGCTCGGGCTGGAATCATCGAGTATTGGGTGTTCGACATCCAAGGTAAGCAGTTAATCGTTCACCGCGCCCCGATAGATGGTCTTTACACCAGCGTGATGGCTTTCGGCTTCAATGAGGAAGTTTCCCCGATGGCAGCACCGGAAGCACGGTTCTGTTTGCAATGACTGAATCGCCTTGCAAAGTCATTCTTTAAATTACTTCGAAAATCAGACACTTCAAATAGTGCGTTTCCGGCACCGTTAACAAGATCGGGTGATCGCGCGCTTGGGTCCTTCGCTCCAGCACTCGCAGCCGTTTGCCGCAATCAAGCGCCGCCGCCGCGATGACTTCCAGTAAATGCGCCTCGCTCATGTGGTGCGAACAGGAGCAGCTCACCAAAACACCACTCGTCGCAAGCAAGCGCAATGCCCGCAAATTAATCTCCTTATATCCGCGCGCCGCGCCGTCGAGCGCCGCGCGCGATTTGGTAAACGCCGGCGGATCCACGATGACCAGGTCATACGTGCGTCGTGCGTTCACCAGGCTCGGCAGATATTCGAGCACATTCGCCTGGTGGGCCGTCACATTATTGATGCCATTCTTTGCCGCGTTCGCCCGCAGCCTATCGAGTGCTGCCGCTGAACTGTCTACCGCCTCCACCGATTCACAATGCGAAGCTAAATGCAAGGCAAATGCGCCCGTCGCGGTGAAACAGTCCAGCACTCTCCCGCGCGCATAGCGCCGCGCTGCCAGATAATTCTCCCGCTGATCGAGAAACACGCCCGTCTTCTGGCCTCTGAGCAGATCTGCTTCCAGCATCAATCCATTCATACGGATCTCCACCTGCTCCGGCACCGCTCCATGCAGCAGGGAGATATCGAGCGGCAACTCTTCCTTGGTCCGGATCGCTACATCGTTCCGCGCCACAATGCCCTTCGGCTCGAAGATCTCGACCAGCGCCGCCGTCACTTCCTGAACCAGCCGGTCCATCCCCTGATCGAGCAGTTGTAAAACCAGATAATCGCCATATCGGTCTACGATCAGCCCCGGCAATAAATCGCCTTCTGCGTGCACCAGCCGGTAAGAGTCCGAGTCTTGCACCACGCGTTTCCGGTACGCGTCCGCTGCTCGCAGCCGATTCCGCAAAAACTCCCGGTCAACCGCTTCTACCCGCAAACTCAGCATCCGCAGCGTGATCTGGGAGGAAGAACTGTAATGCGCGGTCCCGAGATTCTGGCCTTTTCCGTCCACCACGCGCACCACATCCCCAGGCGCAGCTTCACCCCGGCTCACCACGTCGCTCGCAAAAATCCACAGGTGTCCCGAGTCGACGCGATCCGCCGCCTTTCGATTCACGCGCACTACCGGCATCGCTTCCATCTGTTACCCTCTTAATACTTAGTCTCGGGGACGATCCTTTCATAGATGCTGCAGGATTTCCGGTTTGCTTTACGCCTGGCGCGAAAAAATCCTGGAACCACGCTCATCAGCTTCTTCGCCCTGGCCTTGGCGATCGGCGGCGTCACGGCTATCTTCAGCGTGGTCGATACGGTTATTCTTCGGCCGCTCCCCTTTCCCGACAGCAGCCGCCTGGTCCGCATTTTCGCTACGGATTTTCGCAGCAACGACAACGACGTCAGCATGCCCGATTACCTCGATTGGGAGCGACATCTTCATAGCTTTTCGCAACTCGCCCTCTTCATCACAACGCAAGCCACGCTTACGGGGGGAAGTACGCCCGAGCGAGTGGTGCTGGGACGTGCTGAAGCGAGTTTGCTGCCCGTGCTGGGAGTGCAGCTTCTGATGGGCCGCAACTTCCGGCCTGAGGAAAACCAACCGGGTCGCGACGGCGAGGCAATTCTCAGCTGGTCTTACTGGCAAAGCCACTTTGCTGGGCGTGCAGTCCTCGGCAAGATACTTCTGTTAGATCACAAGCCGTACCGGGTGATCGGCGTTTTACCTCAGAACTTCACCGCTCTTGGCCGCAAAGATATCTGGCTCCCACTTACCTTCGATCCCCATGCTCCCGGCAATCAACGTGGGATGCGAGCCTATACCGCGCTCGGCCGGCTGGCGTCCGGCATATCCATTCAGCAAGCCGGCAGCGAAGTAAATTCGTTCGCCGCCGCAACCGCCGAACAATTTCCGAACGAGAACAAGGGTGTGGGCGTCAGAGTAGCCGGCCTGCAGAGCTCCCTTACGGGCGAGGGTGTCGCTTCGTCACAAGGCGATATCCGTCGCGCTCTCTGGCTGCTCTTCGGGGCGGTTGCAACCGTTCTGCTGATCGCCTGCGGCAACGTGGCGAACATAAGCCTGCTCCGTACTTGGAGCCGACAGCGTGAACTGGCTGTTCGTGTGGCGGTAGGCGCCGGCCGCGTCCGCCTGTTTCGTCAGGTCCTCGTCGAGAGCCTTCTGCTGTCACTCGCTGCCGCATTGGCTGGAGCCGCGCTGGCCACTGCTCTTGTGCGAATTTTCAAAACGCTTCCGCTCACGGCTATTCCCCGCATGAACGAAATCGCAGTCAACAGTCGCGTTCTTGGTTTTGCGCTGCTGCTCGGCGCAGGTACCGGTGTGGCCTTTGGGCTTTTACCGGCCTTCCGTGCCGGCTTGCTCAATTTAAACGAAACACTCAAACAAGGTATGGGCCGTACCACTGATTCGCGCCGCCATCAAAACCTGCGCCGCCTTTTCGTCGCTTTCGAAACCGCACTTGCTGCTCTGCTCCTGATCGAATCCGGTCTTCTCTTGAAGAGCTTTATCAAAGTGGCCGAAATCAATCCTGATTTCGTGGCCCCACACCTGCTCACCATGTATGTTTCGACGCCGACCGCCGGCAACGGGCAACCCGCCGCGGACCAGCTGGATCCGCTGACTCACGGCATTCTCAACCGCATTCGCTCGCTGCCCGGTGTGATCTCGGCTGCTATTACCTCCGACCTTCCGCTTACCGGTACGGCCAGTGGCGGCGGGGTCCTGGTCGAAGGTCAACAGCCTTGGTCCCGGCGCATGTCGGACCGCCCCTACGCAGTTTGGACTGCCGTCACGCCTCATTATTTCGAGACCATGCAGATCCGTCTGCTGGCCGGTAGTGATTTCACGGACCAGAGCGCACGCGCCAACGTGGCCATCGTGAATCAGGCCTTGGTTGACAAACTACTGCCCGGACGAAACCCTCTAGGAAAACGCATCTCTGTTTCCGTCAGTTCGCCACAGCTGGAGCAAATCATCGGAGTGGTGGCCAACGTCCCGCAAGTAGGTTTGGAGCAGGGAGCGCAGCCGGAAATATTTTTCCCAGCCGCGTACAACGGCGTTCCCTGGTTAGCACTGGTTGTTCGCGTGAAAGGAGATCCGGTGAGTTACACGCGCGCGATCCAGACGGCCGTTGCAAAAGTGAATGGCTCTGTCGCGACCTTCCTGCCGCGCAGCATGAACGACATCCTCAGCCGCCAATTTCTCTGGCGCAGCTTGCAAACCTGGATTATCGGCGCCTTTACCGCACTCGCCATCACGCTCGCCGGGATCGGCATCTATACGGTGATTGCGCATTCCGTCAATCAACGGATCAGTGAAATCGGGGTGCGCATGGCGCTTGGCGCCTCACGCGCAGCAATACTGCGCATGATCATCTGGCAAGGTATGTTGCCTGCGTTGCTCGGCGCTGCCCTTGGATTCCTGCTCAGTCTTGCCATCGCTCGTCTGACTGCAAGCGCATTTTTCGGGGTGACGGCGCTTGATCCGGGGATCTACTTTGGAGCTGTTGCACTGCTGCTCGTGATTTGCGTCGCAGCTACCTATTTTCCGGCGCGGCGCGCTTCACGGATCGACCCCTGGACCGCTTTACGACACGAGTAAGTTGGTCCTTGATAAACGTCGAATTGAAAAAAGTTTTATCCGCGTTGTTCTGAAAACACCATGCCTGACGGAAAATCTGTCGACGAAACACCGAATCTGAGCGGGAAGCGTGGGCGCCCCGTTCCCCATCCTGTGCAACACCAGTTTTCATCCCCCAGGGTGGCCGAAGGCCATCAGAGGTTGTTCTGAAAACACCATGCCTGACGGAAAATCAGTCGACGAAACACCGAATCTGAGCGGGAAGCGTGAGCGCCCCGTTCCCCATCCTGTGCAACACCAGTTTCATCCCCCAGGGTGGCCGAAGGCCATCAGAGGTTCATCGGCGGCCATTTAATTCGCCGATCAAGAATCTTCAAGCGGTTTCGAAATCACGCACGCATTGATTCCGCCGATGCCCATCGACAACTTCCCGCCCAGTTGCTCCGGAAATTCGCAGGCCGTGTTGAACACGAACTGGTCATGCACGCTCGAAATCGCCTCGTTCAGCTCTTTACTCGCCAGCGGCGTGGGAAACAATTCGTGTTGTTCGTAGCCTAAATATTGCGCCGTCAACTCCCAGCCGCCTCCCGCGCTCATGCCATGTCCGAAGGTTCCTTTGCGGGCCGTCACCATGACGGAGGAGGGTAGCACCGAGCGCAGCGTGGTCATTTCGGAATAGTCACCGGGTGTAGCGGTTGCGTGCAAATCCCAAGTGCCAATCTCATCGGGCGTCACCTGCGCATCTGCCAGCGCCTGCAAAATGGCGGCCTTCGGACCTTCGCTGGTGGGAGTAACGATATGGTGCGCATCCGAAGTGACACCTACGGCCAGCGGTTCCATCCCGAATGGCTTAAATCCTTTACTCTTCAAATACTCCATGTCACCAATGATCCAGACCACCGCGCCGCCGGCAATGTGTGTGCCCTGCAAGCGGGTCAACGGAACCGACACGGTGCGATCCGCCGATAAGACTCGTCCGCTGTAAAACGATCCAACCGTCAACGGATGCGGCGGCGGATCGGTCGCCCCGACTACCACCAGCTTTGCGTCACCGGCTTGGATGGCGCGCATAGCCAGGCTCAGCGCCACGCCGAAGGTGGAACAGGCTGCGACAGGCGCAAACGATGGTCCGGTAATCTTTCCTAAAATCGATATTTGCGCGGCCGGCGTGTTGTGAATGTTCCAGATCAGGTTGGCCGTGACTTTCCAAGGCGGTTCCGGCGCGCGCCACTTCTCGTGCAACTTGATGCGGCGCTTTTCCTTCTCACGGATGGCATTCAGCTTGCCCGCCTCGATCGACCCCTCAATACTCAATCCATCAATCTCCGCCAGCTCAGCGAGGTATTCCTGCAATTCCGGAGACTGAGCCATCCAATACTGGTTCCAGGCCTGCTCGGCCGAGGAGCGGTCTTCCTCATCCACTGATTCCGGAAGCGCAGGGACGCTGTCCTGCGAGCTCTTGCGCTGCGAGGCGTATTCCCGCAACGCCGAATTACGCTCCGGTTTCGCCCAGAAGCAATCCCATTTCTTCTGCGCTTCATAAAGCCGGATACTGGCCCGGTACGTGGTGTCGATCGCGCCGAGGCCGGTGCCCACATACACATGCGCTTGCGAACCGAGCGCCTTGATTTCTTCTTCTATCCCTGGATTTTGTCCAAGCGCCTGAATGAACGAACCCATCGCATAGAGCGTCGGCAAATCCATCTTTTCTTTCAGGTTCTGGAAATAGCGCGGGGCAAAACGCGCATCGATGAATTTCTGGTAAACATCGAAACAGAAGTCCGGCATCCCGACCAGAAAGTTATCCGGCCCAAAACCGTCAAACGGAGAAAGCCACGTTTCGGAAGAAGCCAGGTTTTTTTTGAAGGCGGCAATGTCAGGCGATTTTGGGGCGACGATACCCCATCCAAAAACTCCGATTCTCATGCGCTCTGTCATGGATGCAAGGCAGCGACTGGCAGTGGCCGGCACATCCAGCTTTTCAGCTTAAACGTCCAAGTTTCGTACATCGAGGGCGTTTTCCTCGATGAATTTGCGGCGGCTCTCGACGTCCTCACCCATCAATGTTGAAAAGATCGGCTCGGTTTCCGCGTAGTCATTCAGATCCACCTGCAGCAGCGTTCGTGTTTCCGCGTTCATGGTGGTAGACCACAGTTGCTCGGCGTTCATTTCGCCCAGCCCCTTGTAGCGCTGGATGTTGACTTCGCGCATGCCTTCGGTCTTCACCGTGTTGAGCAACTCACGCCAGTTGGTGACGGTATCGCGGCGGCTGTCCCTCACGATAGTGAAAGGCGGCGTATTCCAGCGCGATACCTGCTTCACGATCGCCCGCAGTCTCCGAAATTCCGGTGACGATACAAACTCGGTGTTGATCATGCGGATCGCATTTGTTGGATCTTTGTAGCCCACCATCCAAGCCGAATGCTCCTCTTCGCGTTCGATGACGACTTCGAGTTTGGCCTCACGCAGCCGGTCGGCGAGCACCTTGGCATTTTCCTCGTTCTGCAGGTCGGCTTTTACGTCGATCGGCAGCGAGACATCGGTAAATACGTCGACCACCCGCGCGTCACGCACCCGCCGCTCCATGCGCTGCCCGATTTGAGCTAGCTCATCGAGAGCGATTAAGAAGTTACGCAACTCCGTGCCTTCGATCACCGCCGGAGGAGTTCCTTCGGGCACGGTGCCGAGTTCCACTGTCAAATGTTCAGTCGCACGCCGCAGAATCTCGCGCGTGAACTCTTTGTCGTCCTTAATGTACTTCTCGCTCTTGCCTTTTTTGATCCGGTAAAGCGGGGGCTGCGCCACGAAAACTTTCCCGCGCGTAATCAACTCCTGCATGTGACGGAAGAAGAACGTCAGCAGCAGCGTGCGAATATGCGACCCATCCACATCGGCGTCGGTCATGATGATGATCTTGCCGTAGCGCAGCTTCGCCATGTCGAAGTCTTCGCCTTTGCCGATGCCTGTACCGATCGCCGTAATCATCGCCCGGATTTCTTCATGCCCCAGCATCTTGTCGTAGCGCGCCTTCTCCACGTTCAGAATCTTGCCCTTGAGTGGCAGAATAGCCTGATAGCGGCGGTCGCGTCCCGATTTAGCGGTGCCGCCGGCCGATTCACCCTCCACCAGAAACAGTTCGCAGCGGTCCGGATCCCGCTCCTGACAATCGGCTAGCTTACCCGGCAAGCCCCCCGAATCGAGCGCTCCCTTACGACGCGTGAGATCACGCGCCTTGCGCGCCGCTTCACGCGCCCGCGCCGCATCGATCGCCTTGCTGATGATCTTTTTTGTAACGGCCGGATTCTTGTCGAAAAACTCGCCCAGGCTCTCGTTTACCACCTGCACGACAAAGCCCTGAATATCGGAATTCAGTTTGCCTTTCGTCTGCCCTTCAAACTGCGGCTGCGGCAGTTTCACGCTCACCACCGCCGTGAGACCTTCGCGCACGTCGTCGCCGGTCAAGTTGTCTTTCGCGTCTTTGATCAAGCCTGAAGATTGCGCCGCTGCATTGATGCTGCGCGTGAGCGCGCTGCGAAATCCGCTCAGATGTGTGCCGCCATCCACCGTGTTGATGTTGTTGGCAAAGCTAAAAATTATCTCGGAGTAGGTATCGTTGTACTGCAAAGCGATTTCGATAGCGATTTTGCCGCCGTTCGGCAGTTCGCGCTCGCCTTCGAAGTAAACGGGTTTCTCATGCAGCACCGCCTTGCCGCGATTCAAGTGCTTGATAAATTCCGCGATTCCGCCGCTATAAAAGAACTCTTCCGAACGAATATTTTCCGCACGCTCGTCGGTGAGAACAATTTTCAGACCCTTGTTTAGAAAGGCCAGCTGACGCAGCCGTACGGCCAAGGTGTCAAAGTTAAACTCCGTGGCATCCATGATGGTGCTATCGGCCTTGAAGGTGATCTTGGTGCCCGTCTTGTTGGATTTGCCCGTTTGCACTAGCGGGCTTTTGGGAATGCCGCGCTCGTAATCCTGCTCCCAGGTGGCTTTGTTGCGCCAGACTTCAAGGTGCAGTGTCTCCGACAGCGCATTGACGCAGCTCACGCCCACGCCATGCAACCCGCCTGAAACCTTGTAGGTGTTTGCATCGAACTTTCCCCCGGCGTGTAGCTTCGTCAAGACTACCTGCGCCGCCGAGACGCCTTCTTCGGCGTGCATATCTACCGGAATACCGCGACCGTTGTCGACTACCGTCAATGAATTATCGATATGAATCGTGACGCTGATGTCGGTGCAGTAGCCAGCCAGTGCCTCATCGACGGAGTTGTCGACGACTTCGTACACCAGGTGATGCAAACCCATCTCCCCGGTAGAGCCGATGTACATAGCCGGCCGCAGCCGCACAGCCTCTAATCCTTCCAGCACCTTAATGCTGGTGGAGTCATACGTTTCGTTTTGAGCTACTGTCGCCATACTTTTTAAACCACGTATTGCCGGATCGCGCGTGAGATTTACTCCGCGGACCTGCAACCTTTCTCTTCTTTAAAGCCCTCAATCGCGTATCAGATACGCATGGGCATCACGACATAGCGATACACTGTGTCGGGCGCGCCGGTATGCGGGCGCAATTCGCCTGCGCTATTGGAATCTTTGAAGCGAAACTCCACTTCCGCGCCATCCACGGTGCGCAGGAAGTCGAGCAGGTATTGTGCGTTGAAGCCGATCTCGACGTTCTCTCCATCGTGTTCCACCGGAATCGTCTCTTCACTTTCGCCGGTTTCCGAAATCGACGAATGAACTTTCAGTTCGCCCTTCACCACCTGAATGCGGATGGCCCGCGAACGCTCATCGGCGAATTGCGCGACTCGCTCAATCGATGCCTTAAGTTCATCGCGCTGAATCACGAGCGTGTAGGGATGATCCTTCGGCAGAACGCGTTCGTAGTCGGGGAAATTTCCGGTCAGCTTGCGACTCAAAAGCAGACGCTTGTCGATACGAAAAAACAGGTGGTTGTCATTGCCGGAAAATTCGATCTTCTTCGTGTCGTCGTCATTCGCCAGCTTCTGAATCTCGCTCATGGCTTTCTTGGGCAGCAGAGCGCGATAGGAGCCTGTCAAACCCGGCAGATTGATAGTTCGTTCCACCAGCGATAAACGGTGTCCGTCGGTTGCGACCATCACGAGACCGGTCTCCTTCAGAATCAACAGCGCCCCATTTAACGTGAAGCGGGATTCTTCCGATGAAATCGCAAAGATGGTCGACGAGATCATCTGTGACAAGACGGCCAGCGGAATCTCCGCCAGCACATCCGGCATTTGCGGCAACTCCGGAAAACTCTCGCGAGACATCCCGGCAATGCGTGTCCGGGACCGCCCGCAGACAAAACTCGCCCACTGATTCTCCGCCAGCTTAACTTGCACATCGGCATCCGGCAACAGTCGCACATAGTCAAGCAGTTTCCGCGCCGGAATGGTGCCCGCGCCTTCCTTCTTCACGCGCGCCGGACACGAACAGCGAATGCCCAGTTCGAGATCGGTGGCCGTCAGCCATACCTGGTCCTGATCGGTTTCGACCAGAATGTTCGACAGGATCGGAATAGTCGTTTTTCTTTCTACAACTCCTTGCGTTAACCCGAGTTCGCGTACGAGATCTGACTTGCTGACCGAGAATTCCATGTTGATTCTTTGTCTGAGAGGATCCTTAGTCCAAATGCACTTATTCTTCCTAGTCCTGTCTTCTATAAGTACTAGTAAAGAACCGTCTTAGTAGGAGCTGTGGAAATGTTGAATTCCTTCTAAATTATAGCAAAAAATACAGCTTGCAGCAATTTCAGCCTGTGGATTTCGGGCGGGTGGATTCTGCCAAACTGGCCTGAAGCGAATTCTTGAACAGGTGGTCACAGGATTGTCTCCGGCAGGGCTGTGAAAGGTCAACATAACTCTATTGCAGCCCGTCTGTTAGCTTCTGGATAAGACTGTTCAGATCTTCATCGCGCTGGCGGAGATCGTCAATCTTCTGTACCGAATGCAAAACCGTGGTGTGGTGTTTCCCACCGAAATACCGTCCAATTTCAGGTAACGAGGCGTGCGTTAGTTCCTTCACCAGATACATCGCAATCTGCCTCGGATAAGCAATCTGGCGGGTGTTGCTTTTAATTTTCAGTTGCGCTGGCTGCATGGAAAAACACTCGGCCACCGCACGCAAGATCGACTCCACCGAAATCTTGCGCTCCGGACTGGTGTTTAAATGCTTCAACGTCTGCTGGGCCATGGCGAGAGTGATGGGCTGCCCGGTGAGGGAGGAAACAGCGATCAACCGGGTCAGTGCTCCCTCTAACTCGCGCACATTCGATTTGGTTTTGGTCGCAATGAAGATGCGCACATCCTGCGGCAGCGCCACACCTTCTGCCTCGGCCCGCTTGTCTAGAATGGCCATTTTGGTTTCGAGGTCAGGCGCCTGTACGTCCACCATCAAGCCCCACTCGAAACGCGAGCGCAACCGCTCTACCAGGCCGGAGAGCTGATTCGGCGCTGAATCGCTCGAAAGCACAATTTGCTTGCGGTGGTCATACAGTTCGTTGAAGGTATGGAAGAACTCTTCCTGGGTACGCTCCTTGCCGGCGATGACGTGGATATCGTCAATCAGCAGTACGTCCGCTGAACGATAGTGGCGGTGAAAGAGCGACATGCGATCGAGCTTAATCGACGAGATCATCTCGTTCATAAAACGCTCGCTCGAAGTGTAAACCACATTCAATCCGCCGTAATGGTCAAGCAGGCTGCGCCCGATGGCATGCATCAAGTGGGTCTTTCCGATACCTACACCGCCGTAGATGAAGAGCGGGTTGTAGCTGCGGGAGGGCATGCTGGCGACAGCTTGCGCGGCGGCGTGCGCCAACTGGTTGGAAGAGCCAACCACGTAGGTATCAAAGGTCAAGCGCGGGTTGAGCCAGGCTGCGGTGTTTTCGAAAAGTGGTTCGGCGGCTACCGCTAAGCGGGTTGGCGTATGCGCACTCGCGGTGAAACCACCCGCGCCGCCGCCGGCCACGGCCGCGGTCGATAAGGCTTCAATCTCGTATCGGATGCGGCGGACCGGCAGATTCAACTCCTGGATCGCGCCCCGGATATGGGACGTGTATTCCTGCCGGATCCAGGCCTCGGTTGTTTCGTTAGGTACCCGAACCGTGAGTTCGCCATCGCGCAAGGACGCCAATGAGGTTTGTGCCAGCCAGTTCTCGTATGCTCCCGCGCCGAGCCGTGTGGACAGCCAACCTTTGATTTGTTCCCACGCATCAACCAACGGCACTCACTCCTCTACTCCCGAGAACGCAAAGATTTCCCACATCTTTTCCACTTGCTGTGGAAAAGAGTGAGCAGGCGGATTCTGTGTGTGATGAGCTGCTGCGCAAGGCAGCAGACTTGCTTCTGGGGGAACTCTTTCCGTTCTTCGGAAAGTTCAGTCTAACACAGGCTTTTGTTTTTGATAGAGAAAACTGACGGCTGTCTAAGTCTGTATAGGAGAAGCACTTATAGTGCTTGACACCACGGGCCGAAGCGGTCTCAATAGCCTGTTTTCAAACCCGAAACCGCACTAAACCACTCGATTGCAATCACATGAATTGACTTCGCAACAAGAACGTTCGAAAATGTGAATTGACCAGCAAGCGGGAGTAACTCAGCTGGTAGAGTGCGACCTTGCCAAGGTCGATGTCGCCGGTTCGAACCCGGTCTCCCGCTCCATTTTTTCACGCACTTAGCAAATCCACTCAATCCCGCCGTTAATCCAATTAATCCGTTAAACCTTCTGACCCCAAATTCCTCGTTTAGTTTACGGTTGCGGAGAGCCCAATCGGTGCCCGGCTGCGGTCAAAACCCAACCGCAGACTCCAATTTTCGAACCGTCGCCAGACGAGCTTCAAAGCTGCTGACGGCGTATTCGTTTTCGTTTACATCCACGCTATTCACCATGTGAGCACAACGGGTGTGAGCGTCGATCTCGGCTTGCTTCGCGAAAGTGGCAAACGATCTTCTCATGACCTGGAAGGTTGCCCACGTCAAACCGATCGGCTTTAGCTTTGGAACGAAATTTCTCCGCCACAAGTTATTTAGCCGCATCGGAGTGCTCAACGTCGCCGCTGGAAACAACCAGGCGTCGTCCTTGGCCGAGACAAGGCTGGCTACCCAAGTTTCCAGAAGGTCGCTGATCCGAATACAGTCTTGCCGTAAGTAATCATTCGAAAGCCAGTCCAGGGCCGCCACGTTCTTTGGCGGAACTACAATGCTCATCGCATTCGATGAGTAGGGGGGTCCATAGTGATTACTCGATCCCGAAAGAAGAGAAAAAGGGGAATTTCTATGGGGTACATGGCGAGAAACCAGAGTACCTTCCATTCCTGCGTGTGAAGGAGGACCAACGTGAACAGGACGAGGTGTGCAGACAGCATAGCTACTGTGAGCGCCCAGAACGCAAGTGCGTTCCAGTTTCGTCTACTGTCTTTGACTAGGTAACCGAACAGGATTGCCGTGTTAAGGGCCAAACCTCCCCAGCGAACGAATAGGTCAGCCCCATTCGGACCTGACGCAGAGGCGTACCAGACGAGACCAGCCGCGAACGCAACCGCCGCGGCGATATAAACGGCGATGTCACCCGCACGTTCCCTCCATCCGTTCATTGGCACTCACCGCTGTTCATTGCCTTCATCTCGGTTATAAATGCTTGGCGCAATGCAACATCCAACCCGGCCAATCCCGCCGCTTTCCCAAGTACTTGCGAGTCTTGCAGCATTGCCGGTCTCCCAAACCTGATTCGAAGCCGATACCTCAGTGCGCATTCTCAGCTCCGGCAGAAGCTTACGTGAGGAGCAAGCAACGTTCTCTGGCAGCCGAATTAGTCTGCGACGCTAACCGCATGTCGAACGTGATCACTGTTCCGTCATGGATTTCAGCCATAGCAAGCAGCCAGGAATCAGCCCAAACCTTCGGCGAGGCGACATTTTCCGAAGCGTAGAGGCGGAAGAAGCGGTCTATTCCTGAAGCGTCCGGCATGTACGACACGCGATCATCTGCGAACAATCGATCGTATGTCTTCCAAGCGGCTCTCATTGTGAGTGGCTTTCCGTTCATTACAGCCGCAGTTGTGAGCAGCCGTAAAACGCTGATCTGCGTGATACGAGTGAAACAGAGGGAATCGAAGTCATTGGATTGCCACCAGGATTTAGCGATCTGATGGTGAGAGTGCTCAGGCAGCAGCGCTGCCATCCAGACGTTGACGTCAGGGAAACTCAAGGCCGGCATAGATCTGATCGTCAGTTAAATTTATTGGTTTGCCTGTAAGTGGCACGAGGGGAGTATCGAGGCTTAGTCGTTTCCTGGGTCGCTGGCGGCCGGATGATACTAAGGAACTTTCGATGCTCTGCAAAATTAACTGTCGCGCCGAACAACCGCGCTGTGCCGCAAGCTCGTGCAGCCGCCGGTGCAAATCGCGGGGCAGGTCAATACTTGTGCGTATCGAGTCCGGCTTCATGAGCAAATCATACCGAAGCGACTTAAATAAGTCAAGCCAACTTTCTGGGGCTGTGGGAACGTACTGGCTGCTAAATCAAGGCTTCGAGTAGTCCCACAACATCTTCCATCGCGCTGGCCTGGGCTTTGAGCTCGGCGCTGGCCGAGGCACTTTGTTCTGCCATGGCCGCCGTGTGCTGGGTGGTCTGCTCGATCTGTAGAACGGCTTGTGCGATCTGATCGATGCACGCCGTCTGACCCTGGGCGTCGGTATCGACTTGTCCTACCAGCTCCTTTACTTTGAGCGCACTTGCACCCAGGTTGTGTACCGACTCGGCGGCTTGATCGAGGCGTATTTTCCCGGTAGAGGCATTGGTGACCGATTCGCCGATGGAGTTCGCGATCTCCTCGGCGGCGCGGGCGCAGCGTGCGGCGAGGCTGCGCACCTCGTCGGCAACCACGGCGAAGCCTGCGCCGTACTGTCCGGCGCGGGCCGCTTCTACTGCGGCGTTCAAAGCCAGAATGTTGGTCTGGAAGGCAATTTCGTCGATCACCTTGATGACCTTGGCGATGCGCTCGCTCGAAGCGGTGATCTCCGCCATGCTGGTTAACGTGCCATCCAGTCTCCGGTTCGCTTCAGCTACCACCGTAGCGGTCTCCTGCATGAGCGAGGCTGCGGTTTGGCAATTAGCGGCATTGCGGCGCGCCGTGCGTGTCACGTCTTCGCCGGCAGCGGAGGTCTGCTCGAGCGATGCGGCCTGCGTGCTCGACTTTTCGGCCAGGTCATAACTCGCCGCCGCCACTTCATTCGATGCGCTGGCCACCTGTTCGGCGGCGCGGCGCAGGTTGTGGACGGCAGCGTTCAGCGCTCGCGTGATTCCCCGCACTATGAGCAGCGTTAACGCTACTCCCAACAGCGCGGAGAGCAACAGTAGGCTCCAGGAAAGCCTGGTTGCTAACCGGCCGGCCGAGAGGCCGGACTCGAGGTGCTGCTCGTTCAATCGCTCATTTACCGTGACTTCATCTTCCAGCGCTTTGCGGAAAGCTTTTGATATGGCGCCGCCGACGCTCGACCAGAATGCTCCGGCCTGAACGCTATGGCCGCTCAAACTTAACTCGAGAAAGTGATCGAGTGTTTTGACGAAAGTTCCGGTAGCGGTTTGCAGGTGCTGATAGGTGGGGCGCTCTTCCAAAGAAACAACGCCGCCATATTTCTGGACACGCTGCAGAATTTCAGAGCGCAACTCTTTCAGGTGGGCCAGCTGTTTGGTTTTATAACCCACAGAAAGACCGGGCGTTCCCATCAGAAGACTGGTGCCTCGAAACTCTAAGCCAAGCGCCTGAATCGCAGTAATCTGCTGCACATTTGGAACGGAAACAGTCGCGATGCCGTTCAGGTTTCCGAGCAATTTGCGGGTGCTGGTTACGCACACCAGGCTGGTCGCGCAGGCAATGGCAATTAAGACAGCGCTTAACGCCGACACTCTGGTTGCGATGGACCAGTTCTCGAATTTCGTCATAAGTCTAGAGCAGGCAGCGCCGCTCACTGCGAGGCGTCGCGCATTCGCTAACAAAGTACGGAGCGCCGGCCGACTTTTCTCAGCGAGATTTTGTGGTGGATGCCGCGACAGATCTTGTAGCACCAATCCAGGATGGTGGACTGTTTCGCGCGCCTGTCGAGAAATCCGGGCGATTCGCGAGCGGGTGTGCACAGCAGAAACAGGACAACAATGAGATCTTATTTACGAATTTGTTTGGCGGCGGTTTGCGCCCTGGTAGCGCCGTTGGCGATGAATGCCGACGAAGTCGCCGATCTGATGGCGCAATTGCAGGCGCTCCGCCAGCAGATGAACGCCTTGCAGGTACGGATTGAGAAAGTGGTGTCGGACAAAGAGCAGCAGAAGCCGCTGGTAGTCGGCTCAGTCATACCGGCACTGCAGCCGGTGGTGACTGCGGCTGCAGCGAAGCCACTGCTGGCGGGTGCGCCGCAGTCTTCGACAACCAAGAAACACGGACTGCTGGAGCGGAAGCCAGGCGACAGCCTAACATTCGTGACGCCCAATGGCCAGATCACACCCTATGGCAATATCGACCTTTCCTTTGACGTGATCACCAAAGGCATTTCGGGCCTGGTAGGCCCGGACGGATTTGGACCGGTTGGCAAACTCGGATTTCAGCCCGATATTTCCTCGAACATTTCATACATCGGCGTGCGTGGATTTCAATTATTGGGGAGTCTGCCGTTCCGGCTGGTGTATCAATTTGAGTCACAGGTAGACGTCGCTTCCATGCCGGGAACGGCCGAGTCGAACAGCTCGCAAAGCAACGTGGTAAAAGGCGCGTTAACATCGCGCAACTCTTACCTGGGGTTCGACTCCAAGAAGTGGGGCGCTTTAAAAATCGGCAAAACAGATGCGCCCTACAAGAACTCGACCATGCGCATGAATCCGTTCTACGGCATGCTGGGCGATTACCAGGTCATTATGGGCAATACGGGTGGCGATAACCGTGTGGAATTCGGCACGCGGCTCGATCATTCGATTTGGTATGAGTCTCCCAACTGGCATGGTTTTGCGCTGGCAACGCTGTTCTCGCCCGGGCAAAATCGCGCCGACAATAGCGACAACATCGCCTCGGGCGAAAGCGATTGTACTGGTGGCAATATTCCTGGCAGCGGCGGCATCGTCCCGCAGACTTGCAGTGATGGATCGTTCAGTGACGCAGTCAGCACCAGCCTCACTTATACGAAAGGCAAACTGTATGTAGCCGGAGCCTATGAACGCCATCAGAAAGTAAATCGGTCGAGCGACATCACCGGCCTGTACGCTTCGCCGAGCGCAATCTCTCAGCTCTTGACACTGCAGGATACCGCCGACGAGGATGCAGGAAAAATTGGAGCGCAGTACATCTTCCCGACCAAGACAACGGTGAGCGGCATCTTTGAAACGCTACATCGCTACGTGCCTTCGGATTTGACGTTTCAGAACGAACGGCAGCGGCTCGGAACCTGGTTCGCATTGAGTCAGCAGCTCACTAAACTGACGAACCTGAACTTCGGCTGGGCGCACGCCTTCCGTGCGCCGGGCGACCCGGGGCAGCACAACGATTCTTACGCGACTCCGTTTGGTGGCATTCCCGGAACGGACGCCACCGGCGGGCTAAAGGCAGACAACAGAGCCAACATGTTTGCGTTTGCCTATAAATACCAGGCGACGAAAAAACTGGGCCTCTATGCGGACTGGGCTTATACCCGCAACGGCCCGGCGGCGCACTACGATTTAGGCGCGGGCGGCCGCACGGTGACGACCGATTGCCATGACGCCTTTGCCGCGGCTGGCGGCCTGGTTGCTTCCGATCCCCATTGCTGGGCCGGAGGAAAGCCGATGGGTGCTTCGTTGGGCCTGGATTGGAAATTCTAGCTGCCCGGCGAACCCTTCTACGTCGCGTCCGCTTTGGACAGGGTCTGAATATACTTATCTGCTTCTTTCGAGGAAGCGTCGATGTCGCGAATCAGGGAACCGGCCTGCGCGTCAATCTGAGCCGACGTTTTCTTGAGGGAACTAATCGCGCGCGCATTTAGGTTGTGTTTTAAGAACGTTACCTGGTCGCGAAACGCTTCCAGCACGGGCTGAATGTTTTCTTCGGTCCGCCGCATTTTGAGCATGTATTGCGTGTGCTGCTGCTTAGCCGTGAGTAGCAAGTTTTCGCTTTGACGCCGCAGAGTCGTGTTGTGCATGCCTTTTATTTCGCCTGCCCACTCGCTGAACATGCTTTGGGCCACCTGGTCGACCGAATCGACGCGGCCCTTCAGTTTGTTGGCGCGGCCCTCCGAGCGTTCCAGTTCCTTATTGAGCTTGTTGTAGACCTTTTCCAGATTGCCGCCCTGAAACCCGGTCACTTCCTGAAAGGCCTGCAGGGTCGTTTTTAACTGCTCCTGGGTGGCCTGCTGATCTTTTTTCACTGCGATCAACCGCTGCAGCAGAATGTCGCGCTTCTGTTTGCCGAGATGCTCCATGGCGCTGTAATAGACCAGCGAGCAGCCCGACAGAAAGACGCAGAACGCGCAGACGGTAGCGATTTTACGTTTAATCACAGTCGAGGATTATTCTAAAAGACGCCAATGAAGCGCGTGTTCAAGTGTATACGCAAAGGGGCTTACGAGTGTGGGCACTTTCTCGTGCTGTGGACTCCCTGGCTCAACGAACAATGGGATGGGGAACAAGAGAATTTTCTGCCCTGGAAAGTATATCGCTCCGGTTCGCTGATTGAGAAGAGGGTCTTGCTCGATTCGTTCCGGACCCGCCGGGAAGCTTGCGAATTTGTGGAGCGGCGACTGCAGCAACAATAATTATTAGCCACTGGTATTTGTTCTGATGCAATAGCTGGTTTGAAGCCGTCTAACAAGCAGGAGAACGTACGCTATGAAATGGATTGTACAGGGTTTATTGTTTGCGACTGTGGCCAGTACAGCAGTTTTTGCGCAGAATACGGGTTCAGCGGCGACAAGTGACCAGTCTTTCGTCGACCTCGTCGCGCAAACCGACATGACAGAGGCGCATCTGGGTCAATTGGCGGCAGATCAGGCAACCGCACCGGCGGTGAAAGATTACGCGCAGATGCTGGTAACGGATCACACGGCCGACTACAAGCAGATCGGCATGGTCGCGACGAAAGCAGGTCTGACCGTTCCTAAGGGGCTCGATGCTGAGCATGAGAAGGCCATTGCGCCGTTTGAAAAGCTGAAAGGGGCCGCCTTCGACAAGAAGTATGTCCACACCATGGTGGCCGGGCACGAGACAGCGATTGCGGCTTATAACAAAGAATCGCGCGACGGTCAGAACGCGGACCTGAAAGCTTACGCGACCGCAGCTTTACCGACCCTCGAGAAACACGAATCGGGCGCCAAAGACTTGATGAAAATGAAGGGCAAGTAAAGCGGCTACTGGGCGACCAGCTCCGGGCGGGCGCCAATCTGGCGCAGACAGTGATCGATCCAAAGTTTGGTCAGCTTCTCCTGCGTGCCGTTTTGAGACAGGCGGGAGCGAAGGCTGCTGAACTCCACATGATCGAGAGGTTGATCCTGATTGAAGCAGGAGAAGACTACCGTCTCCTCGCCCGTCTTCGGATCTTTGTGTACCTGTAGACACTGCGCGCAGATCTCCTTCATCATGCATTGCATGGGCGAATTGATGCTGCCGATAGCATGGTGGTCCGGCTTTAGATAGGGCCGCAACACGGAGTGGCGGGCCTGTTGAACCGCGCGCATCATGCCGTCGGAGCCAATGACGATCAGGCGGTCCACTGAGTTCAAGGCGATAGCGGAGTTATCTAGATCGCCCCGGCCATAGGCGGCCATGGCTTCGACGATATTGCCGACAAACGCGCTGTCTTGCACGCGGCCCGGAGTGAAACCTGGAGCCTCGTCGCAGACCCAGACGACCACGTCGGCCGCCTTTTCGATCTCCTCTACTTTGTAGCGGTCAATGATCTTTTTGTAACCCGCGAAATAGACGACGCGAGAGCCTGAGGCGCGTAACTGCTGGCCAATCGAGAAAAGGACTGCATTGCCGAGTCCGCCTCCGGCAAGCAGCACTATTTCTTTCGAAGGCGTTTCAGTGGGCGTGCCGGTCGGGCCCATGAGAATAACGGGATCGCCCGGCTTGAGCAAAGCGCACAGGTCGGAGGAGCCGCCCATTTCGAGAACGATGGTGTGGAGCAATCCCCTCTCGGCATCGATTTTTGCGCCCGTAAGAGCCAGGCCTTCCATAGCCAGCGCGGTGCCGTCACTGCGGGTGGCGAGCGATTCGTAGTTCTGAAGACGATAAAACTGGCCGGGCTGAAACGAACGCGCGGCGATGGGGGCTCGCACGATGATTTCGAGGATCGTAGGCGTGAGGCGAATAACGTCTTCAACGACGGCACGCAGATCGGTTTTTAGACGTAGGAGAAGATCCGCTGGTGTCGGCGTCTCGACCGTGCGGCGGCCCAGGACGCGCGAAACCACCGGGTAACCTTGCTTAGCGCTGCCCATGGCCTTGACGACATTACCGGAAAACGAAGGATGAAGATCGCCGAAGAAGCTGATCGCCCGGCCATCGGGCCGCACGGAAACGAGCACGCGGACGTCGTTCGGTTTGGAGATCCGCTCGGGTTTAACCGGTTCGCCATCCTCACCGACAGCCCGAAAAAACCGCCCATCGAGCACAAAATTTTCTTCGTCTTCCCGGGCCAGAACGGTATTGGGCTGCGTGCCGGCGGCCACTAGGATGGTGCGGGCCGGCAGGGTGACTTTTTCTCCTGTGGGAGTCAGCCGTCCAGTGCCGGCGTCGAAGGTTTGCTTTTCGAAGATGAGCGATTGTGCGGTGTTGGCCTGGTCGACCTCTACTTCCTGCGGCGCCAGGCACTCGGCGAATCGTACCCCTTCTTCGAGAGCTTTGGCGATCTCTTCGTGGTTGAGAGTGTAGCTGGGCGCGTCAACCAGACGGCGGCGATAAGCAACGGTGACGCCGCCCCACGAGTTCAGCAGCGAGATCAGATCGGGATAACGACCGTCTTTGGCAGCGGCAGCTCGTTCGTTACGAATCGCGCGTGCGTGCGCGATGAATTCACGCGCGATTTCGTTCTCCTCCGCATTCCACGCAGCCAATACCGCGTCCTCGCCAATTTCGTTAACCAGCGCTTCATAACGCTGCAGGAATTTTTCGATTTGTACCGTGTAGTAGGCGAGCGATTCGGTGGCCGTATCAATCGCAGTGAGGCCGCCGCCGATGACGACGATCGGCATCCGGATCTGCAGGTTGGCAAGCGAATCGGATTTGGCAGCGCCGGTGAGTTGCAGCGCCATGAGGAAGTCCGACGCCTGGCGCACGCCTCGCACCAAGCCATTCTTCATCGGAATCACCGTCGGGCGACCCGCTCCGGCGCACAATGCGATGTGGTCGAAGCCGAGTTCGAAAGCGCTATCCACCGTCAGCGTGCCGCCAAACCGGACGCCGCCGAACATGGCGAATTCAGCGCGGCGTTCCAACAACAGACGAATGACCTTCAAGAAGTTTTTGTTCCAGCGAACCGTGATGCCATACTCCGCGACGCCGCCGAAGCCAGCCATCACGCGCTCATCGAGCCGTTCGTAGATTTCGGTGATATCGCGCAACGGGCGAAAGGGAACTCGTTCCCCATAGGGATCGACTCCCGAGATGTCGCCGGGTAGCGGCTCGATTTTGAGTCCGTCAACCGCGACAACGGTATGGCCGTCGTTCATAAGATGATGAGCGAGGGTAAAGCCGGCAGGTCCCAGGCCGACGACCAGGACCTTGTAACCGGTCTCCGCCTTCGGATAAGGACGGGCGAAGTTCAGCGGATTCCAACGCGTAAGCAGGCTGTAGATCTCGAAGCCCCAGGGCAGTTCGAGCACATCCTTAAGTGTCCGCGTTTCAACTTGCGGGATGTCGACGGGCTCCTGCTTCTGGAAAATGCAGGACTTCATGCAGTCATTGCAAATACGATGGCCGGTGCCGGCAGCCATGGGATTGTCGATGGTAACCACCGCGAGAGCGCCGATGGGATTGCCTTGCCCTTTGACAGCATTCATCTCGGAGATTTTTTCATCGAGCGGACAGCCGGCGAGCGGCACGCCAAAGACGCTCGATTTAAACGCGCCGTCCTTTTCTTTAAGACCTGTCGAGCAGCTGTCTTTGCCCTGGTGGTGGCACTTGATGCAGTAGTGTGCCTGATCGAGCGCGCCGGTCAGGTCGGTCCCGGGATCGGTGAGCTGAAAGCCTTCCCGGTGCCGCCAGTGATCGCTGTGCAACTCGAGCTGCACGAGGCCGCTATGAACCGATGATTCGACGGGCACCAGGTGCTCCATGTCGAGCTTGTGAGGAACCTTAAAGAGAACGCCGCCGGCGTGCTGGCGCTTGCCCAGTGGCGAGAGCGTAGCCCACGCGGCATATTGCGCGGCTAGGCCTAGATGGTCGATATGCGACGCTTCCTCTTCGAGCCAGCGCGCTACGTGCGTAGCGAAGCTGAGTTCGGTGAGCGGTTCCTGTAACAGCATTTCGAGTTCCGCGCCCACCGCAAAGCCGTCGATCTCGCTGGCCGTGGCCGCGGTTTGTCCAACAATGGCTTTGCGCTGCACAAAACGGCGCTTCACGGAAAACAGAGGAGCAAGTTCGGAGTGGCGCTCCTGCAGGCGGTGTAGTTCGGTTTCGATGCCGAAGACGTGCCCGATGAAGTCTTCCAGATGGGGAGCAAGCTCGACGATGAGCTCGGAAGAACTCTTGGTGTGGGCGGCGGGCGGATCTTCGCGGGCGGCGATCAGACGGGCATGCAGATCGGGCTCCGACTCCTCGATCTGCCGCAGAAACTGGCGGTCCAACTCCACCATTCCTTCGCGTTTATAAAGACTTGCGAAGGTCAGTCCAAAGGGCAATCGGAGACCCTTGCTCTCCCCTGTTTCGTTCGAAGTGTTCACAAGTAATCTGGCAGTCGCCGGGCGTCGCGATTCTCATCGGAAAGCAGAATGCAACACCTTTATTCTCGCAGATAAAAAAGCCTGCCAGCCGGTGACCAGCCTTAACTTTCTTTCTTTTCCTTTCGAATCAGGTGATTAGCTGACCACCGACCAGGTTGCCGGATCGTTTCGACGCAAGCTCACGGGCAAGAGGTATCTCAAATCATGCCGGATCTTCTCACTTCCGACACTTCATCAAGATTGCCCGCTGAACAGGTCACACTTGACCGTCTCGAAGACCAGCTGCGCTGGTACGACCGTCGTAGCCGGTTAAATCGGGCGCTTCACAAATGCTTCAAAACGTTTACCATCGCCTCAGCTGCCATGATCCCGGCTTTGACCACCTCGGGAGTCCATTCTGCCACCCAACTGGCCGGCGTGCTGGGCGTTTTGATTGCCGTCCTGGAAGGAATACAGCAACTCAACCAATACCAGGCGAACTGGGCCAGCTATCGCACTACCGCCGAAGCCTTGGAGCGTGAGAAATATTTCTATCTGGCCCATGCCGGACCTTACCTGACATTAAGCGATCCGCACCCCGTCTTGGCGGAGCGCGTTGAATCGCTTTGCTCTCAGGAAAACGCGAAATGGCTCGTAAGCCAGTCCCAGGTATCCTCCAAAGCCTCGTCGATTGAGTCCGATCGACTGAGATCGAGCGGGCCCGCTGAGAAGATCTAAACTGGCGGCTACTAGCTTGTGTGGCACTGTTCCGCACCTTTAGCGCAGCAATACAGGGGATCGATGCCCACGTCATCGACGTAGAAGTCGACATGTATCCCGCCGGAACGAACCGGGATTTTGTCACGGTCGGCATGCCCGACGCGGCTGTCCGGGAAAGCCGCGAACGTATCAAGTCGGCCCTGCTCAACTCAGGCTTCGGCTATCCAAGCAAATCGGTGACGATCAATCTGGCGCCCGCGAATCTTCGCAAAGAAGGCGCTGGTTTCGATCTGCCCATGGCCACCGCCATTCTCGGAGCTATGGGTACAGTCGCCCGCTCGGATGACCATCTGCTCATCGGCGAATTGTCGCTCGATGGCAGCTTACGTCCAGTGCGCGGTGCATTGTCCATCGCTGTGTGCGCGGCCCGGCGCGGCATTCGGAACCTGCTGGTGCCGTTCGACAACGCCGCCGAGGCTGCCGTGGCCGAAGGCATCCAGGTATACGGCTTGCGTCATCTGGCCGAAGTGGTTCAATTCCTCAACCAACCGGAGAATTTCAGCCCGGTGACCGCGACGCCTCACGACCAAAGCGCAGGCAGTTCGACCGGCCCGGATTTCAGCGATGTACGGGGCCAGACCATGGCCAAACGTGCGCTCGAGGTAGCCGCGGCCGGCAGTCACAACGTGTTGATGATCGGACCTCCCGGTTCCGGCAAAACGATGCTCGCGAAACGGTTCGCTGGCATCTTGCCCAAATTCACGTTTCGCGAGGCTCTCGAAGCCACGCAAATCCATGGCGTCGCCGGAGTGCTGCCGTCGGGCATCGGCGTTTTGAAGAGCCGGCCGTTTCGCTCACCGCACCACACCATTTCCGATGCCGGATTGATCGGCGGAGGCAGCGGAAATCCCCGGCCCGGAGAAGTAAGCCTGGCCCATCAGGGCGTCCTTTTTCTCGATGAACTCCCGGAGTTTCCACGCGGCGTTCTCGAACAACTGCGCCAGCCGCTCGAAGAAGGCTCGGTCACTCTGGCGCGCAGCAATGGCACCCTCACCTTTCCAGCCCGCATCATGCTGGTCGCTGCAATGAACCCCTGTCCCTGCGGGTTTTATGGCGACACCACCCGCGAATGCCGTTGCACGCCCGGTATCATTCAGCGCTATCTCGCAAAAGTCAGCGGTCCGCTGCTCGATCGTATCGATTTGCACATCGAAGTGCCGGCTGTTCCGTACAAAGAACTGCGCAGTAAAACAGACGGTGTTTCCTCGGCCGAAATTCGCGAGCGAGTGGAAGGCGCGCGCGAAACTCAGCGCGCCCGCGGCTTCTACAATGCCCAAATACCGCCATCACAACTACGCACGCTCTGTGCTTTAGATGAAAGCGGCGAACGAACTCTCGAAATGGCGGTGCGCCGGATGAATTTGTCTGCTCGTGCACACGACCGTATGCTGCGCGTGGCTCGCACGGTAGCCGATCTCTCCGGCGCAGAGAGCGTTTCCGCTAAACACCTGGCCGAAGCCGTGCAGTTCCGCAATCTGGATCGAAACTACTGGAACTAAGCAGCAGCGACGCGCCACCGCTCCGCTCGTCCTCGCAGCAATTACAGTGAGGCATAACCGACAACTCGTAAGAGTAAATTTGTTCCGCCCAACCACTCCAGTTCGCCAAAGGCCAAAAACTCTTTGTGAGACAAACTTTTAGCCGGAGGTATCTTCCTCAACGTCTTAGACCCGATTTAATATCCCGCTGCAGGACTTGGAACGACGGTAAACGTTCCAAAAGAGAAAAATCGCCTATGTAGTTGGGTATGAGATGAACGCGTTGATGCACTGGGAAAGTGGAGCGTCGCCGCGCGTTGCGCCCGCTTGCTCTCGACAGTGCGTCGTAAAGCACTGTCTTGGGATCTGGAATGTCCTCAAGCTTGCCGATCTCTGGGAGATCAAGTTCCTCTTTACCGTTAGGATTTCCGGCTGCAAATCTAATTGAAAGCTCATCAACAAGCAACCAGGCCTCAGTCATACGAACCGGAACCACGGGTATGTGAAAGACGGAAGTGTTTATCAAGGCCGCCGAGATCTCACGGCGCCGCTTTTCGGGAGGCTGACCTTCGGCATCCCGATGTACAAAGAGAAGATCGCATGGATACAGGTCTAAGGCGACTCTTAACCTTGCCTCTACTTTTTGCTGGCGAGGAATCCGACTGAAATCAGCCCAGTGCTGCACGATGGGCTCCTTGGTGTAGTTCTTCAGGGACCACGTCAGAATAGGGAGTAGCACTCTGTCAGATGATCCGTCGGCAACCAGGGTGTATGTCACCCAGCGATCTCAAAAAATGGAATCTTATATTGTCTGAGGTCTTCACGATCAATAACTCGGCGAGAACGGTTGTGGCTCTCGCCCCCATTGTCTTTCGTGGCCGTATCCTGTAGAAAGTCCTCTTCCGGCAACGACACCGGATTTAAATACGCGAGCAACTGCCCTTTTGAGATCGGTTCAGAGACGCCTTCTTCTTCGCGCCAAGTCTTATGTAGGCAGCGAAGCTGAAGTCCGCGTGAAGGACGATCGTCTCTAACTACATCGACAAGCTCGGCCAACAAAAGACTGTCATCTGGAATTTGAGTGACGATCGACGGCGAGTGAGTATTAATTATGACTTGGCGGATCGGGTTAACGCCTTCTTCGAACTCAGACGCATACACATCGGTTGTGAGATCACGCAGAAGTTGAATCATCGCGGGAATGCGCTCCGGATGTATTCCGTTCTCTGGTTCTTCCATGCAGGTTACGCCATGCGGGTCTGGATCAAGCGAGAGCACAGATAAGGCAAGGAAGCGGAGAGTCCCGTCGGACAGGGCTCTGGCCGGATACGACGTTCCATCTCGTCCCTTTACATAAACCGTTAACAGTTGCCGCCTCTCGTCGCGGTCTACGTAAACGGACCTTACATCGTTGATTAATTGACCGACACGGTTTGCCACCTCGCTGTAGATGGATGCTGAGTCCGAACCATTTTGCCCGGACATATTTGCCAGATGGTATAACGCAGCGGGCATATGAGCTCCGTCACTTGCCAGCTCAACCGGTGCGGTGAAGCCGTCGGGTTCACGTAACGAAGAAGGCTCTAATTGAAGCAGCCGCCAAGCTTGCATTTCTCGTTTGACAAGGGTTGCAGTGGGCGACTCTGCAGAGTTCGCCGCTGAAAGAACCGTCCTCGGCAGGTTCGCCGCTTTAAGCTTTTGCGGTTTTCCACTGCTGCCACCGTCCTGATGAACATTGATGAGCCGATCAGAGCCTTTAATTTCGGTGGAAATGTATTTAAGGGTTCGTCGCCTGTTGGTAATTGTCCTATTGCGCCAAGCACGGGATGGACGAAAAGGAAGATGTCGAGGTGCCTCACCCAATGTTATATGGTTTAGCTCCTCTTGAACGAGCTCGAGAGAGCCGAGAGCTCGAGCAGTCTCGTCCTCTTTATAACGCAAGCTTACTGTGTACTGGACAAACGTGCTGCTAGCAACGGCCGCTTGGCCGAGATCGTCCGCCCCAGTCCCAGGGATGATCATCTCAGCCTCAAAGGTCATTTCCTTGCTGAAATAGTCTCCTACATGGTGGAACAAGCCTCGAATATCACCACTTTTAGCGCCTTGGTCTCTAACCGCGAGAGCAGCGTCGATCAGAGGTCGGTCAGCTAGTGCGCTAAGGAAGACGATGGCGTCGAGAAGGTTTGATTTGCCGACTCCATTTGCGCCGGCTATGCATGTAAAAGGACCGAAGCTGACATCAAGATCAATCAGATTCTTGAATCCGGAAACCTTTAAGCGCGTGAGCATTTCTGATTCAGAGTATCGTGAACAACTGCTGTTCGACTAAGTGCGTTCCAAAAATCGCTTAGAAGCGTATCACTCGGAGTTACAGTCTGCTGGGTCGGCGTGCCGATCCTCAGGCGTGTCCCATAGGTCGCGGTCGTCGCTCCTAGAGATCGGCTATTCCCTCAGCGGAAACTCGATGTACAACAATTCCTTCCCCGAACGCACATCCTGCAATCCATCAACATACAATTTGTCGCCGCTTTCCTGCTGCGCTTCGAAGTAGAAAAAACCGCTGGCGGTATCGCCCGGGGCGAGCACTTTCGCCGCAAACGCCCGATCGGCAATTTCCGGATTGTTTAACGGGTTCTTTTTCTTGGGCAGCGGAATCGGCATTTTCACGCCGGTGGTCGACGGATGCTTGCCGCTCGTGGCCAAAAACGGCAAATCCTCCGCCGGAACCGCCTTCGCGTGACGCCCGTCAGTCGCCACCAGACTCACTGCGAGTTCGCGTAAATCCAAAGCCTGATCGCGCCTATTCTCGACCACCACCAGTATGGGCACCACGCCATATTTAGGAAAATCGATCTTCTTCCCAAACGCACTGCTAACCAGCTCGTCGTTGTCGTAAGGCTTGGCGCCTACCGTCACCTTTTCCGATTGCTGATGCGCATACGCGCTCGCCGCCCCAGCTTGAAAATGTCTGTCTTCCGCTGCTAACAGCAGCATCGGGACCGCGGCCGCCAAAGCTATACTCAAAATCAAGAATCGTTTCCTTAGATTCAAAAGCGTTCTGCTCCTTTACCGGCTACTCCAAATCGTTCTTGCACCGTTCGTCGGCTTGTATTTTCTCGCACGGCTTTGTCGAAGTCGAGCTTATTGGCCCCACTTCGGCGAGCGTCTTGGCTTCCTGCCTCGGTCCTTCCCTCGGACGAAGCCCGGATCCATCTGGTTGCACGCTGTCTCGGTAGGCGAAGTCGCCTCTGCCTTGCCTCTCATCAAAGTGTTACGAACGCAGGAACCTCTCGTCCCTCTCTATCTTTCGACTTCGACTGTCGCGGGACGGCGCTTTGCCGAGCAACACGCCGGTGTTCATGTGAAGGGCATCTTTTATTGCCCGCTGGATTATGCGTCCTGTATACGCCGGGTATTGCGCACCATCAAGCCATCGCTACTGATTGTTCTTGAAACCGAAATCTGGCCCAATCTCTATTCCGAGACAAAACGGTCTGGCGCACAGCTCGCCATTGTGAATGGACGCATTTCCAAACGAACTTGGCCCCGCTATCGTCTGCTTAGAAAATGGCTGTGTCCCATTCTGCGGATGCCGGACCGCATCCTGGTGCAAAGCCTGGAAGACCGCGAGCGTTATTTGATTTTGGGTGCAGAGGAAGCAAAAGTCGCGGTGGCTCCAAACTTGAAATACGCCGCTTCGTTTACCCCTGCTCAGATCGCACTCAATACCTTCGGCGCACGGCAGGTATGGATCGCAGCCAGCACAGTCGGACCTAATGAACGAGGCAGCCTCCGCCGGCATTCAGTCGACGAAGACGATGTGGTGCTCGACGCCTTCAAAAGTCTTGCTGCTGACTTTCCTGCCCTGCTGCTCATCCTTGTCCCGCGCCAGCCCGCCCGTTTCGACGAAGTCGCCCGGAAGCTCGTCGCTCGCAAGCTCAACTTCGTGCGCCGCACAACCAGCAAGTCTGATCCTTCATCCTCTATCGAACTCCCCGGTGTTCTTTTGCTCGACACCATGGGAGAGCTCTCGGGCGCTTACCGTTTCGCGGACGTCGCTTTTGTCGGCGGTTCCATTGCCCCGCGCGGTGGCCACAATATCCTCGAACCGGCCGCCGCCGGCGTACCCATCATCGTCGGACCGCACATGGAAAACTTCGCCACCATCGCGCAGGACTTCGCCTCCGCCCAGGCTTTTGTACAGCTGCCACAGGGACAAAATTTGGCCGAATCAGTTCGTGACGTGCTGCAAAATCCCGAGCAGGCACGTCAGCTTGGGTCGCGCGCCGCGCAGCTGCTCGAAGGCCAGCGCAACTCTACCCGTGATATCGCGGACCAGCTCTGGCCGCTCTTCCACAGCGCGTCGCGCCGCAATGTATATAACTGCTTCCTGCGGGCTTTGTTGACCCCGCTGGCGACCCTCTGGAAGAAGGGTGGCATCGTGAAACGCAGGCAAGCGATACACTTTGCTCTCACTGCACGGCCCCTGGCAACTCCCGTCATCAGCGTCGGAGGCATCACCGTCGGTGGATCGGGCAAAACGCCGTTCACCGTCTATCTCATAAAACAGCTCGTGGCGCGCGGCAACCTTCCCGGAATTCTGATGCGTGGGTATCGCCGCCAGACACCCGCCGAGTTCCTCATCTTCGGCCCTGGAACCAAGGTCCCGTCGGCTGTCACCGGTGACGAAGGCCAGATCTTTTTGCGCTCGGTCGCCGCGCCTCTCGGTATCGGTTCGAAGCGTTATGAAGCCGCGCAAATTCTGCTCCGGCAATTCCCGTCCATCAATGTTCTCGTGATGGACGACGGCTTCCAGCACGCTCGCCTGGAACGAAATTTTGACATAGTTTTGATCGACGGACTCGACCCGCTCGGCGGAGAAGAAGTCGTACCGCTTGGCCGCTTGCGCGAACCATTGAAGGCACTGGAGCGGGCGGACGCTTTCATCATCACGAGGGCTGAAAACGACCATCGCTTTGCAGCCATTCGCGCCCGCCTGCAGCAGCTCAATCCAGAGGCCCCGGTCTTCCGCACGCGCTTGATAGCCAAGTCCTGGTATGGATACCGGGACGGGCAAATCATTCCGAGTCTCGCCGGCCGCCGCGTCGGGGCTTTCTGCGGATTAGGCAACCCCGAAACCTTCTGGCAAACACTTGAGGTTCTGGGACTCGACGTAGTATTCCGCTGGCGTTTTGCCGACCACCACGCCTACAATCCCGTGGAGCTCCAGCGAGTTGCGCATCAGGCCCGCGCCCATGGCGCTGACATTCTGGTCACTACCGAGAAGGATCGGATCAACTGCCCCAACCATCTCGAAAATGCCATTGCACCGCTGGACCTGGCGTGGCTTGCCATTGAATTAGAGCTCGAAGACGAAGCGCGGTTTTTTACTTACCTCGACCAATCGCTGTCCCGCAGCCGGCCCAAGCAATTCGCTCTCTAGGTCGGCCCTCATCTGCTATCGTGGCGATTTCACGCCCGAATGCAATTTTCTAACCTTGAAATCCCCTGCGAAGAGCTCGTTTTAGAGAATGGCCTCCGGGTTCTCGTCCACGAAGATCATAAGACTCCGGTAGTCGCGCTGAACATTTGGTACCACGTCGGATCGAAGAACGAAAAGCCGCGAAAGACCGGGTTCGCCCACCTGTTTGAACATCTAATGTTCGGCGGCAGCGAGCATCTGCACGGCAGCTACATCGAAGCGATGGAGCACATCGGTGCTACCGATTTAAACGGCACCACCAGCGAAGATCGAACCAACTATTTCGAAAATGTTCCCACCTCCGCCCTCGATTACGCACTATTCGCCGAGTCCGATCGGATGGGTTATTTTGCGAGCACCATCAGCCAGGAAATTCTCGACTTGCAGCGGGGCGTTGTCCAGAACGAAAAGCGCCAGGGTGATAACCAGCCTTACGCCATTGTCGACGATCTGGTAGTCCGGGCCACTTACCCGGTCGGCCACCCGTACGACCACACCGTGATCGGCTCGATGGAAGATCTCGATTCTGCTTCGCTCGAAGACGTGCGCGAGTGGTTTAAAACCTATTACACGCCCTCGAACGCCGTGCTGGTGCTGGCCGGCGACATCACGGTCAAGCAGGCGGAAGAGAAGGCTACGCGCTTTTTCTGCGAGATCCCGCCCGGTCCGCCCGTGGCGCATCAACGCGCCTGGGTCGAGAAGATGACCGGCCAACGCCGTGAAACGGTGGAGGACCGTGTTCCCCAGAGCCGTCTTTATAAAGTCTGGAACGTGCCCGGATACGGCACGCTGGCTGCTGACCATTTACGGCTGGCCGGCGGCATTCTGTCCGCCGGGCGCAGCTCCCGGCTCTACAAGCGCCTCGTCTACGACGATCAGATTGCCACCCAGGTGGCCGCTTACCTGGATGAACGCGAAATCGGCAGCCAGTTCGTCGTTGTCGCTACCGCAAAACCGGGTGTCGACCTGCGCCGCGTCGAGACAGCCGTCGACGAAGAGCTAACCCGCTTCCTGGAGGATGGTCCGGCAGCGCATGAACTGGAGCGCATCAAGACGCAATCGTTTGCCGGCTTTGTTCGTGGCATAGAACGGATTGGCGGCTTCGGGGGCAAATCCGATATTCTGGCCACCAATCAGACCTACCTGGGAAGGTCAAACGGCTACAAACAGCGCCTGGAACATCTGTCGGAAGCTTCGCCGTCTGCCTTGCTCGGAACCGCTCGCACTTGGCTTTCCGACGGTGTTTATGCCCTCGAGGTGCAGCCATTCCGCGCCGTAACGCCGCCGGCAGCAGCACGAGCCGATCGCTCCAAAATGCCTGACCTAGGAGCGCCGCACGAGTTGCATCTGCCGCCCATTCAGGAAGACACCCTGTCGAACGGTCTCCGGCTGCTGGTCGCTGAACGTCACCAGATTCCGGTTGTCAATTTCTGGCTCGATTTAAATGCAGGCTTCGCCGCCGATCACCCCGAAACGGCCGGAATCGCCCGGCTGACCTCTGCTCTTCTCACCTGTGGAACCACTCGCCGGACGGCGCTCGACGTCAGCGATGAACTGCAAAGCTTGGGCGCGCAGCTGAATAGTGGTTGCAATCTCGACACCTCTACAGTCTTCCTATCAGCCCTCAAACCCACGCTCGACCAGGCGCTCGATTTATACGCCGACGTCATCCTCGATCCCGTTTTTCCCGAGACCGACTTCCGCCGGCAGCAGCAATTGCAGTTGTCTGCTATTGCCAACGAGAAGGTTACGCCGCTGCAGATGGCGTTGCGTGCGCTGCCTCCTCTTTTGTTCGGCAACGATCATGCTTACGGCGCTCCGCTGACCGGGTCAGGCACCGAAGAGACGGTACGAAAGCTGAACAGGGAACACGCAGTCGAGTTTCATCGCCACTGGTTCAAGCCCAACAACGCCACCTTGATTGTGGTCGGGGATACTACCGTCGCGGAAATTAAACCCAAGCTTGAACGGCTGTTTAGCGAGTGGGCTTCCGGTAAAGTCGCAAACAAGAAATTAGATCGAGTGGCTCGTCCTGCTAAACCTGCGATCTACCTGGTGGACAAACCGGGCGCGCAACAATCGGTGGTGATTGCCGGCACCATCGCGCCGCCTGCCGATTCGGAAACGGAAGTCGCGCTCGAGACCATGAACAACGTCTTTGGGGGAACCTTCGGGGCGCGCCTGAATATGAACCTGCGCGAAGACAAGCATTGGTCGTACGGAGCGGGCTCCGTGCTCTATGCCGCCCGCGCCCAACGTCCATTCCTCGCTTACGCATCCGTCCAGGGCGACAAAACGGCGGATTCCATTCGCGAAATCCTGCATGAACTATCCGGCATTACCGGAACGAAGCCCGTCACGCCTGACGAATTGGACAAGGTCAAACAGCAGCAGATTTTCGAACTTCCGGGCTCCCATGAAACGATGAACGCCATCGGCAACCTGCTCGGCGACCTGCTGCAACTCGGCCTGCCGCTGAACTTCTACGACACGTACGTCAGCCGTGTCACCGCTTTGAACGTCGCCGATATCGGAAGTGCCGCCCAGTCAATTCTTTGCCCGAACAACGTGATCTGGATGGTGGTAGGCGACCGAAGCCTCATCGAGCCCTCCTTGCGCGAACTCGCAATCGGCGAGATCACAACGATCGCCATGTAAAGCCACACCGACCTGGCCCGCGCGGAAATCAGCTGGCCCGCTCCGCCCGCAACACACGCGGCAGCTCCAAAGCGAACGTACTGCCTAAGCCATCAGACGATTCAAGCCGCAAGTCGCCCCCGTGCACATCGGCCACCCATTTTGCAATCGCGAGCCCGAGTCCTGCCCCGCCTCCGTCAGCTTGGCCACGCACCCGTGACGGATCGACCCGGAAGAAGCGATCGAACAAATAAGGCTTGGCGGAATCCGGAATGCCCGGACCCGTGTCGCTGATTCGCAGCACATACGTCTCGTTCTTCATCTCTACGGATACGTCGATCCGTCCGCTGGCCGGCGTAAATTTGCGAGCGTTATCGAGCAGGATGATCACCGCCTGGCGCAGCAGGCCGGCATCCCCTAGACAGCTGAGTTCGGGCAGGCCGGCCATGTGCATGGCAATTCCCTTGCTCTCAGCCAGAAATCGCATGGCGCGGTAACCTTCCGCGATGATCTCGTCGAAGTAAACCGGCTCGGGATGATAGGCGACCGCATGAGCATCGGCCTGCGCCAGCAGAAACATATTTTGGACCAGCTGCTTCAGCCGCGACATCTGCTCTTCGATAATTCGCAGCGCCTCCCGGTATTCCCGCTCATCGCGCTCGCCGCCCTGCAGCGTAACCTGCGCCGCCACTAACGCCGCCGTAATGGGCGTCTTCAATTCGTGAGCCGCATCCGCCATAAAACGCCGCTGCTGCTGAAACGCTTCCTGCAGGCGGGCGAGCAGCTTATTGAAACGGATCGCCAGCTGCCCCAGTTCATCGTTCGGGTTGACCACCTGCACTCTCTGGTCCAGATTATTCGAGGTAATCGCATCTACCGTGCTTGCCATGCTGGTGAGAGGCGCTAAGGTGCGCTTCGCAAGCACGTAACCGCCGGCCGCTGCTAGAAACAGCGCCGCCGGGATCGCAATCGACAGGGCCCGGAACACCGAAGCCATGTCGTTCAAAACATCACCCCGCCAGGTAGCCACCGCGACCGTGTAGGTGGTCTTTACTTCCGGCACAAGCACATGCCTGGTCTCGATCCTCAAATCGGCAGTATTACGAAAACCGTCTGCGCTCATCGGAGGCAATTGGGATAAGTTCGAGAGATCGCGTCCGAGATTCTTCTTGTAAGCCACCAGCCGCTGGCCGTCCCAGATCGCAACCTGCTCTCCGGGGAACGATTTCTGGTACATCTGCTTAAATACGTCGCGTACTGCCGCTTCGCCCGCCGCCTTATCGCCGTTCTCCTGTATTTCGTGAAACAAAGTGAGCGTGGCCACTTCGAGAGTGGACTCCAACGTTTGATTCAGGCGGTAATACGCGTTGTCCCGAATCAACCAGTAAATGCCCGCCGCCGTGATCAGGGCCACCAGCCCGAACAGCGCCGTATAACGCAAAGCTACCCGGGCGCGTGCCGACGCCGTCATGTCCGCCCTGAGTCGGCAGCCATGCAGTAGCCTTCCCCACGGCGCGTATGAATCAGCGGCTTGTACCCGGCCGAATCGATCTTCCTTCTTACCCGCTGAATGTAAACTTCGATCAGGTTGGAGAACGGATCGTATTCCTCATCCCAGACATGCTCCGAGATCTCCTGGCGACCCATTACTTTGCCGGCCTCGCGCGCCAGGCACTCGAGCAACGCGTATTCTTTCGCTGTTAACTCGACCGGCACACCTCCCCGCCGCACCGTCCGCGAGCGAGTGTCGATTTCCAGATTGTCCACTGTAAGAATCGGCTGTTGCAGCCTGGGACCCCGCCGCAGCAACGCCCGGATGCGCGCCAGCAGCTCGCCAAAATCGAAGGGTTTCGCCAGGTAATCGTCCGCTCCTACATCCAGGCCATGAATGCGATCCGGCACCCCGTCCAAAGCCGTCAGGAGCAGGATAGGCGCAGTAACGCACTCCTTTCGCAAACGCTCGCAGAGTTGAAATCCGTTCATGCCTGGCAGCATCACATCGAGCAGCAGAAGATCGTACCGATTCACCAGTGCTTTTTCTAAAGCGGCGGTTCCATCCGGCGCAACATCGACCGCGTAGGTCTGTTCCCGCAGTCCTTTCGCCAGCATCGCGGCGCTGTCTGTCTCGTCTTCTACCAGGAGTAATCGCACTGCCGCACTAGCCTGTCCCTCGCTCCGACCCTGCCCTAGAATGTAACTACTGCCGCTTAAATACACGCTAAACCAAAGCCGTGAGCATCCAGGAGATCGTTCGCGGGGTTTATCCCGAGTTTATAGATGATTCGCCAAAATCAAAAGTGCGCACCAGCCTCAACCTGTGCGCGAATAGAAGGTAGATGCGCTTTCGAATCTTGACGTCTCTTGTGGCGGCAGGTGTTTGCTTCGGTCAAACAAATTCTCTCAGTCTCCAGGATGCCGTGCAGCAAGCTCTTTCTAATAACCCTTCTATCGACGCGAGCCGCAGCCGCATCGACCAGGCGAAGGGACAGCGCGCGCAGGCCGCTCTCTCCCCCAATCCGCGCCTCTATCTGCAGACCGAGGATGTGCGCTGGTCCTCTCCTCCGCCGTTCTCCTACTGGCAGTCGACCGAAGATTACGCGTACCTCGGACAAGTCATTGAGATTGGCGGTAAACGCGGGCGTCGGGTAGATGTCGCTACCGCGGATCTGCACAACACCGAACTGCGGAACGATCTTTTGAAGCGCCAGATACAGGCGAATGTCAGCTTGGCATATTGGACAGCGGCCGGGGCGGCGCACGTGCGCGATCTATATCAGGAGGACTTGCGCACGTACGAGACCGACGTGCAGTATATCGGCAACCGAGTTCACGAAGGCGTCGCCCCCGAGGTTGATCTGCTGCGCATCGAAGTCGAACGCGATCGCATGCGCATGCAGGCCATCAATGCAGCGCGCGATTACGATCAGGCTCTGGTCGCTCTCTATCGCTCCATGGGCCGCTCCGATTTTCCGGTTTCGACCAGCCTCTCTGGCGCACTCGAACATCTACCCTCCGTCTCTCTGCCGGATATAGAAACGGCGCTCAAATTGCGCGTCGAAGAAAAGCTGGCGCAGGAAGCCACGAGCCGCGCTGAGGCGAACGTTAAGTTGCAGCACGCCAACGCCAAACCCGACCCGGAAATCTTGGCCGGCTATAAGCGAGACGTCGGATTCGACACGCTGTACGCCGCTGTGCAAATCGATTTGCCGCTCCGCAATCGCAACCAGGGCAACATCGGCACGGCCAATGCCGAAGTAGATATGGCGCGATCAAACCTTCGTCTGACAGAAGCTAACATCAAAGCAGATGTGACCGCCGCTTTACGAACCTACTCGGACGAGCAGCATTTGCTCGATCAAATGCCCGCCACCCGCACCAAAGCGGAAGAGACCGCGCGTCTGGCCAGGGGCGCCTACCGCGAAGGCGGCATAGATCTAATTCGTTTGCTCGATGCTGAACGCAGCCGCATCGATTTCGAAATTCAATACAGCCAGACACTGGTGCAGCTTCGGCAGAGCATCGTTAATCTGCAGGTCGCGGGCGGCCTTGATTTTCAGCCATGAAGCGCGCAGCAATCGTTTGTGTTTGTCTGATCGCGCTACTCGGCTGCGGGCAGGGAAACTCCCAACAGAGTACCGGCGAGAAAAAACCGAATACGGAGCAGTCCGGCAAGCCGAATGAAGTAAAGATCAAAACCGCGTCGCAGCAGAAGGCCGGCCTTGAGACCGCACAGGTGCATTCGCGCTCGATCGCGGTCTCGTTCACTGCCCCCGGTCAGATCATGATGAACGAAGATCACACGGCTCACGTGGGTTCATATGCCGACGGCCGCGTGACCGAGTTGAACGCCACCATCGGCTCTCGAGTTCACCGGGGAACTGTTCTGGCGCGCTTACATAGCCATTCGGTACACGAAACGCGCGCGGCGCTCGATTCCGCCACGGCCGAAATCCGGCGTCAGCAGGACGTGGTCGACTATCGCACTCGCATGAGCGATCGGATGCAGCGGCTGATTGCTCTGAAATCCGCCTCGCCGCAGGAGCTGGAGCGCGCCCAGTCAGATCTGCGCAGCGCCCAAACGGATTTACAGAATGCCCGCATCAACCAGCAGAAAGAAACCACTCACCTGGCCGACCTGCTGCGCATTCCCGAGTCTCAGACCGGCAACATCACTGAACAGACAGAGCTCGCGCCGATCCTGGCGCCCATCGATGGTGTCGTGGTCGATCGCAAAATCGGCCTCGGCAGCATCGTCGAACCGGGCGCTGAGACGTTCACCATCACCAATCTGGCGAGCGTCTGGATGGTCACCTCGATCAGTGAGTCCGACATCGCCAAAGTGCATGTCGGGAGCGTGGCGCGTGTAACCTCACAAGCCTACCCAGACCAGACCTTCACCGGCCGCGTCACTTATATTGCGCCGCAAGTTGACCCACAAACCCGCACCCTGCAAGCCCGCATCCTTCTTCCCAACAACGATCAGAAGCTTCATCCCGGCATCTTTGCCGGCGCGCAGATTTCCGAGGGATCTTCGCGGCGATCCATTTTTGTGCCGGAGCAAGCGTTACAGAATCTAAATGGCGGCTCAGTCGTTTTTGTCAAAACGGCAGACGACACCTTCGAGGCGCGCCCCGTTTCCATCGCTCACCGCACCGGCGGTGAAGCGGAAATTTCCGCCGGTCTGAAAGAGGGCGACACCATCGTTACCGGTGGCAGTTTCATCGTGAAATCGGAGCTCCTGAAAAGCCAAATCGGCCAATAACTCTATGCTGGACTTCGCCCTAAAGAATCGTTGGATTGTTCTGATGGCGGTTTGCGCGCTGCTGGTCGGCGGGTTGTACACCATGCTGCACCTCAACATCGAAGCGTACCCGGACCTCACGAACAAGCAGGTCGTGGTCACGACGGAAGCTCCTGGCGTCTCGCCCATCGAGGTAGAACAGCTCATCACCTTTCCCATCGAGACCAGCCTGCTGGGCATGCCCAAGATGCAGACCGTGCGTTCGGTTTCAAAGCTCGGGCTTTCCATGATCACGGCGGTGTTCGACGATTCGATGGATATCTACCTCGCCCGGCAACTTGTCACCGAGCGTTTGCAGCAAGCGCAGTCACGCCTTCCGCAAGGTTTTCAGCCCATGCTCGGACCCTTGTCGACCGCCTTCGGTGAGGTCTATCAGTACACCGTGCAAGGGGGCAATCTCTCGCTCATGGAGCGCAAAACACTCCATGACTGGGACGTCCGTTACGACTTGCGAACTGTGCCCGGCGTGAGCGAAATTAACTCGTGGGGTGGCTATACCAAACAGTACACGATTGAAGTGGATCCCAATACGCTGCGTCGTTACGGCCTGACCGCCAACGATGTCGTAAGCCGAGTTTCAGAAAATAACGCGAACTTCGGCGGCGGCTTCGCTTCTCATAATGGCGAGCAGTACACCATTCGTGGCTTGGGCCGCGCCACCGGCATCGCTGACCTTCGAAACATTGTCATAGAGTCCTACAACGGTATTCCCGTGCTGCTGCGGGATGTCGCGAATATTGCGCCGCGTCCCATGCCGAGGCAAGGCGCGGTGATGCACGACGCTCAGGGTGAAACGGTCTCAGGCATGGTGATCGCCATTCGAGGCACGAACGGACGGAATCTGATTCGCAGCGTCAAGCAGAAGATCGCCGCCATGAAACTGCCGTCGGGCGTCCATCTCGTTCCGTTTTATGACCAGAGCACCGTCATAGACGGCACTATCAATACGGTCAAACACAACCTCATGGAAGCGGGACTGCTCGTACTGGCAGTTCTGCTGGTCTTTCTGGGCGATTGGCGCGCCGCGCTCATCGTTGCCTGCGTCATTCCGTTTTCCCTCCTGTTCGGGTTCATGGGCATGGCTCTTTTCGGCGTCTCGGCCAACCTCATGAGCCTGGGTGCGGTGGATTTCGGCATGGTTGTCGACGGCTCCGTCGTGATGGTCGAGAACTTCGTCGGACGTCTCGAGCAAAGCGGCTCCGCGGACAATCGAGAGACCATCCGTGCCGCTGTCCATGAAGTAGCTCGCCCTATCCTGTTTGGCGTCGCCATCATCATCGCCGTCTACCTGCCCATCTTCACCTTGCAAGGTTTAGAAGGCCGCATGTTTCATCCCATGGCGATTACCGTCTGTTCCGCGCTCATCGGCTCGCTGCTGCTCGCGCTGTTCGTTGTCCCGGCCCTCTCGTCTTACATTCTTGCCGGGAGAAAGCGCCGCCACAGCGCCGGTCCGGCAAAGCAAAAACACTGGTTTCAACATCTCCGTGCCGCTTACGTTTCATCGCTTGCCTGGTCGCTGCGCCACCGCACGCCCGTCCTGCTCGTGGCCGGCGTGTTGGTAGTTTGTGCGGTCGCTTCGCTCAAGTGGATCGGCACCGAATTCATGCCGCGCCTCGACGAAGGCTCCATCGTTATCACCTCGAAACGGCTGCCCGGCATTTCGCTCGACGAATCGATCTTTCTCGGCGACAAAATCGAGAAAGTCATTCGCAGTTTCCCGGAAGTAACCGGAGTCGTCACCAAACTCGGCCGTCCTGACCTGGCGACCGAAGCCATGAGCGTCTATGAATCGGATTCCTATCTCACGCTCAAGCCGAAAGCGAACTGGCAATGCTGCAAAACGAAAGAAGAGTTGATCCAGAAGTTGACCAGCGCGCTGGACGAAATCCCCGGCGTCGACTACGAATTCACCCAGCCAATGGAGATGCGTCTGGATGAAGTCGTCACGGGCGTCCGCGGCGATGTGGCCATCAAGATCTTCGGTGAAGATGTCGACGTTCTCGAACGCCTCGCCGAACGAACTGAAAAAATGATATCCTCCGTCCGCGGCGCAACTGACATCACCAAGGACGTCTCCTCCGGCGTCCCCGAACTGCGCATTGAACTCGATCGCGAGCGGCTCGCTCCTTACGGCTTGAACGTCTCCGATGTGCAGGGTTTTGTAGAAAGTATGCTGGGCGGCAAACAAGTCTCCGAAATGATCGAGGGCGAGCGCCGTTTCGGTATCGTCGTCCGCCTGCCCGACAGCTTCCGCAATAACGTCGATCAGCTCGGCTCGCTAACCCTGAAAACGCCCGCCGGAGCGCTCGTCGAACTCCGTCAAATAGCGGATCTGCGAACAGTGCACGGCGCAGAAATGATCAACCGCGAAAATGCCAAACGGCGCGTTGCCGTGCAGGTCAGCGTGCGTGGCCGCGACTTGGGCAGCTTCGTCAAGGAAGCGCAGCAGAAAATGGCGCAACAAGTCAAGCTCCCCGCCGGCTACACCGTCGATTGGGGCGGTCAATTTGAAAATCAAAAACGCGCCAATCAGCGCCTCATGATTGTCTTGCCGGTCTCCATCGCCATCATTTTTGCGCTGCTCTTCGCCACCTTCAACAACATCAAGCAGGCCCTGCTGATTCTTCTCATCGTGCCTTTTGCCCTGGTCGGCGGAATCGCCGCGCTATGGCTGCGGGGCTTGAACCTGAGCCTGTCCGCCTCCATCGGCTTTATCGCTCTCTTTGGCGTAGCTGTGCTGAACGGAGTCGTGATGGTGAGTCACATCAACGCCCTTCGCAAGCAGGGAAAAGAAATGGCCGAGGCAGTCAAAGATGGCGCGGAAGATCGTTTGCGCCCGGTTTTGATGACGGCACTCGTTGCTAGCCTCGGCTTTATCCCAATGGCTCTCTCGACCTCGCGCGGCGCCGAAGTACAGCGCCCGCTCGCAACGGTCGTCATCGGCGGCCTGGTGACCGCTACCGTCTTGACGCTGTATCTGCTGCCGACTCTTTATCCCTGGTTCAGCAAGAACTTATTCAAGCCGGAAGCGACAGACAAGCGAAATAAGCGGATCGATCAGCCAAAAGAGGATCTAACGCCAGCCCTCCGCTAGTTAAGCCCAGCCAGTAACGATGTGACGAAAAGGAGAGCTTTGTGGGGCGGGCCCTCGGCCTGCGGCGGCCTCTCAGGCCGTCTTCTTTAGCTTGGACGAAGGCTGGCATCGTCGGCCTCCGGGAAGGTGTTTTCATCCCCCAGGCTGGCCGATAGGCCATCAGAGGTTCATCTGCGGCTTGACTTAGTTCTCACTAATCGAGAGCTTCCGGCTCGATCGCGGCATTCTCGCCGGCTTCTTTCTTTTCCCAGTACTTGCGCACCCACGATTCCCAGCTCTTCCCCGCTGCCGTATCGCGCCCGCTGAAAACCAGGTTCGCAATATCTGAGAAAGGAATACTCTGCCGCGGTGTGCCATCGGCCGGCAGGATGCGCACCAACGAAGTCTGCAGCGTATCGCCCTGCCGCCGGTCATAGATGTAGCCTTCGACCGCGCTTCCATCCTTGCGCGTCAACGTAACATCGCCCCGGTAATCGAATGCTTTCTCCAGCGCTTCCCGAATCTCCTCACCCGAAGCCAGTTCCGGAATCCAGCCCTGCAGTTTTTCGTGGGTAAACCCGGGGACGATTTCAAGGCTGTCGGGGTTGGAAGCGGCCTCACTCATGCGCGCGTTTCTTCCCCTTGTTTGATCTGCACCAGAGGCTTATAGGAGTGAACGGGCTTATAAGGCTCGTTTAGCAATGCCTTCGCGTCTTCGTCTTTGTACCCGTTAAACAACGACGCTTTGGCCATCGCAAAGAACCCGCGCAGCGAACCAAATCCGTAATCGACCGCCGAGGCTTCATAGCCGCTATGCACCATGCAATTGGCGCACTTCGGGTTGCCCGATTCCGTCCCATATTGCGCCCACGCCGTTTCTTCCATCAACTCCGCAAAGGTATCGGCATACCCGTCCTGCAGCAGATAGCAGGGTTTCTGCCAGCCGAATACGTTGTAGGTCGGCATTCCCCACGGCGTGCAGGTGAAGGTTCGCTTACCCATCAGGAACTCGCCAAACAGCGGAGACATGTTGAACTGCCAGCTCTTCTTACGATTCGACAGAATCGCCTTAAAGAGCCGCCTCGTGCGTGCCCTGCCGAGAAAGTGCGATTGGTCCGGCGCTTTATCGTACGAGTATCCCGGAGCGATCATCATGCGCTCGACGCCGAGTTCCATCATCTCGTCGAAAAACTCGCGCACGCTATTGGGGTCCGCGCCGTCGAACAGCGTCGTGTTGGTCGTTACACGGAAGCCCGCCGCCAGCGCTGCTTTGATCCCGCCAATGGCTGCGTCATATCCTCCATCGCGGCACACGGAAAAATCGTGATGCTCCTTTTGGCCGTCCACATGGACCGAAAACGCCAGGTACTTGCTCGGCTTGAAGAGATGGAGCTTCTCTTCGAGCAGCAGCGCATTGGTACAGAAGTAGATGTACTTCTTGCGCGCCACTAACCCTTCCACGATCTCCCCGATTTGCGGATGCATCAGCGGTTCGCCACCGGGAATCGACACCGCAGGCGCGCCGCATTCGTCCACCGCCTGAAAGCATTCCTCCGGCGTCAGCTGGCGCTTCAATACGTGCGCCGGATACTGGATCTTCCCGCAACCGGCGCACGCCAGGTTACAGCGGAAGAGTGGTTCCAGCATTAAAACCAGCGGATACTGTTTGCGCCCGGCCATTTTCTGCCGGAGCACATACGTCGCCATCGTCCACATTTCCGAAGCAGAGACACTCATATGATTAAGGGGGTCGACGGCATACTATTAACCACCTGCCGTCTAAACGTAAAAAGACCGAATCTTCTTTTATGGTATCCGATTGATCGGTCCCGGGCAGCGCCGCGCTCGATTCCAATGCATCTGATTGTTATAATTCGACTATTAGTCTCACTATGGCTTCTCTTGGTCTGGCCGACGATATTACGGCAAACTCATTCGTCCCGGTGACCGGGGCCACTAAAAAAATTCTGCTGCTGAAGCCCCGCGGTTTCTGCGCGGGCGTGGTTCGCGCGATCGATGTAGTCCGCATCGCGCTCGATCTCTATGGCGCGCCCATTTACGTGCGCAAAGAGATCGTGCATAACCGTCACGTAGTCGATGAACTGCGCAGCGCCGGCGCTATTTTCGTCGAGGAACTCAGTGAAGTGCCGGAAGGCGCACGCGTGATTTTCAGCGCGCACGGCGTGTCGCCTGCTGTGCGCAGTGAAGCCAAGGAACGCCGTTTGCAGGTGATCGACGCGACCTGTCCGCTCGTCACAAAAGTACATCTGGAAGCTGTCCGCTTCGCCAAACAAGGTTTTACGATTGTTCTAATTGGTCATCGAGATCACGACGAAGTCATCGGTACCCTCGGAGAAGCCCCGGAGAATACATTTCTCGTCTCCGATGTTGACGACGTGAACCGGCTTACCATCCACGATCCAAACAAGGTAGTCTACTTGACGCAAACCACTTTGTCTCTCGATGAAACGAGCGACATCGTGCGGCGTCTCACAGAACGTTTTCCCAGTATCGTAGGTCCAAAGACACAAGATATCTGTTACGCCACCGAAAATCGCCAGCTTGCGGTGAAGGCAGTCGCTCCGATGTGCCAGGCGCTGCTCGTCGTCGGTTCGCAGAACAGTTCTAACTCCCGGCGTCTCGTTGAAGTATGCGAAAAGGCAGGTATTCCTGCGTATCTTTTGGATGATGCGAGTGAGGTTAGGCAGGAAATGCTCGATAACGTCAACACTGTTGCTGTCACCGCTGGTGCATCGGCCCCCGAACACCTGGTAGAAGAACTAGTCAGCCATTTGAAGCGTCAAGGGTATAGCAACCTCGAAGAAGCCGAAATTAAGGAAGAAGATGTTCGATTTACTCTTCCGGCGGATCTTGAAGGCTTTACGCCGCGTCTGAATATTGTTCGCGCTTAGGCGCATTTGTATTTGCTGAAACGATGAAGTCTAGTGTTCAAATTGAAGATTTCCTAAGTACCGCTGCTGAAAAAGCCGCTAAGAAAGCTTCAGCGGCTCTTCTCACTGATCGGGCCCCCGCCGGTTACTGGTGGGCCGACCTGCGCGCTGACACGACCCTCGAATCCGACTACATCCTGATGGAGTTGTGGCTCAATTCCCCGGTCAATGGGGTTTGGGATCCGCCTACACGTGCAAAGGTTGACAAAGCTGTAGGCGCCATCCTGGCACGTCAGTTAAAGGACGGTGGCTTCAATATCTATGCGGGGGGCCCGTCGGAAATCAATGCCTCTATCAAGGCCTATTTTGCCTTGAAGGTCGCAGGCGTGCCCGTTTCCGACGAGCGCATGGAGCGCCTGCGTAACGTGATTCTTGAACAGGGCGGATTGCAGGCTTCGAACAGTTACGTACGCACCAATCTCAGCCTCTTCAATCTCTTCCCGCGCGACGCCTGTCCTTCCATTCCGCCCGAGATCATTCTTCTTCCGTTCAACTTCATTTACCAGATGTCGTCGTGGACCAGAGCGATCGTTCTCTCGCTTTCCATCGTCCACGCGGCGAATCCGTGTCGTCCTGTGCCGGCCGGGTTCACGTTGGATGAGCTGTTTGTGCCCGGCGCGCCCATGCTTCCCGCACGTGACGTCAGGTTTTTCAGCTGGCGAAATCTTTTCCTGCAATTGGATCGCTTCCTGAAGCGCTGGGAGAAGTTCGGCTTTCACTTCGTTCGCAAACATGCCATTCAGAAATGCGGCGAGTGGATGATCGAGCACTTCGAAGCCTCCGACGGTCTCGGCGCGATCTATCCTTCCATGCAATATGCCGTGATGGCTCTCGATGTATTGGGTTACGCGCCCGATCACCCGTTGCGCGCGGAAGCGGAAAAGCACTTCAACTACCTGATGGTCGATGACGAGCGTGGCTTCTACATGCAGCCCTGCTTCTCGCCCGTATGGGACACAGCCATCGCGGCTTTTGCTTTAGCCGAAGCGGGCCAGGTTCCAGCCGACGCCTTGCGCCGTTCGGCCGACTGGCTCATTTCGAAAGAGATCCGGCGTAAAGGCGATTGGTCCGTCAAACGTCCCAATGCCGAGCCCTCCGGCTGGGCCTTCGAATTCAACAACGGATTTTATCCGGACGTTGACGACACGGCCATGGTCCTGCTGGCGCTGGAAAAAGTCTGCGGCTCGGACGAGGCGCTGCAGCGTGCCTGTGTCAAACGCGCGCTCGACTGGCTGCTCGTCATGCAGGGAAAAGACGGTGGCTGGGCGGCTTTCGATGTCGACAACAACTGGAGCATCCTCAGTCATGTTCCCTTTGCCGATCACAACGCCATGCTCGATCCTTCCTGCCCGGACATCACCGGCCGGGTGCTCGAAGCGTTGATCCGTTCCGGCATCTCACAAGATCATCCGGCTGTGAAACGCGGCGTTGCCTACTTGCTGCGCGTGCAGGAATCGGATGGCAGTTGGTACGGCCGCTGGGGCGTTAATTACCTCTACGGCACTTTTCTGGCATTGCGCGGGCTGCGGGCCGCCGGCGTCGACGAAACCGAGCCCTTCATCCAGCAGGCCATTGAATTCGTTCGCGCCTATCAAAACCACGACGGCGGCTGGGGTGAAAGCTGCGCCAGCTACGACGAGAAGCGCTTCATCGCCAACCCGAGCACTCCCTCGCAAACCGCCTGGGCCATCCTCGCTCTACTCGCTGGAGGCGACGTACGTAGCGAAAGTCTGCACAACGGGATCGACTTCCTGATCCGAACGCAATGCGCTGACGGAACCTGGAACGAGGAGTATTGCACGGGTACCGGCTTTCCACGCGTCTTCTATCTCGCTTATACCGACTACCGAAACACTTTCCCGGTTCTTGCTTTGGCGGAATACCGGAAGGCGATGGCTTTTTCAGAAGAGTCGCACCAGCCCGCCGCCGTCAAATCCGCCGCGTCCCCGGCCCACCAAACTGCCGGTGCTTCGTACGCCCATAGTAGTTTCGAGATTAAGAATTCTTCTTTGCCAGCGCCTGCTTTTCCGCCTCTCTCCAAATCGACCGGGGGCCTATGAGCGCCACGTCGTTCACCAACCCAGGTATCGCGCTACGCCATCCTTGAGAGTACCTGTCACGTTAGTCACCGGAGCCAGCGGCTTTATCGGCTGGCACGTGGCGCGTCTGCTCACCGAACGGGGCCACAAAGTCCGCGCGCTATGCCGCCCTACCAGCCAGATTCGCGAGCTAAACGTCGAGCGCTGTACCGGCGACCTGCGCGATCCTGCATCGCTGGTGGCTGCGGTCGAGGGTTGCCAGTTCGTCTTCCACATTGCGGCCGACTATCGTCTCTGGTCCCGCAATCCCCAGGAGATGTATCAATCCAATGTGGACGGAACCCGCAACATTCTTGAAGCGGCCGAACGCGCTCGAGTCGAGCGTGTTGTCTACACCAGCACAGTGGGTTGTATTGGAATGTCTAACGGCGCCGACGGCGACGAGAACAGCCCGGTTTCGATCGACGATATGAGCGGCCACTACAAGCGCTCCAAATGGTTGGCCGAGCAGGTTGCGCTAGAGAAAGCGCGCGCCGGCCAGCCCATCATCATCGTCAATCCCACCGCGCCCGTAGGCGATCATGACTGGCGTCCCACCCCTACCGGCAACATCATCCTGAATTTCCTGCGCAACAAGTTGCCGGCCTTTGTAGACACCGGGCTCAACTTGGTTGACGTGCGCGACATCGCCGAAGGACATCTGTTGGCTGCCGAACGGGGCAGGCCTGGCGAGCGATACATTCTCGGTTGCCAGAATCTCACTCTGCAGCAGATTCTCGGACGCCTGGCGGAGTTGTCCGGCAAAACGGCGCCCACTACCCGCATCCCCTACGGTATCGCCTATCTCACCGGCTTGGTCAATACTGCCTGGGCCAACCTCACCGGTAAAGAGCCCGTTGCAGCCATTGAGGCAGTCAGGATGGCGCGTATCAAAATGTTTGTTTCACACGCCAAAGCGGCCAGCAACCTGGGTTTCACTCCCGGACCGGTCGACGATGCGCTTGATCGCGCTATTGGCTGGTTCCGCGCCAACGGGTATTGCTGAAAGTCCGACATGGCGATCCTCTACGTCGCCTCTGAAGCGGCTGAACTCCGACCTTTTGCCGACCTCCTGACCGGCGTTCGCAAATTGAAATGGCCCGTCGACTATGCGTACGAAGGCATCTGGGAAAGCCGCCGTATACTGCTGGCTGCGAACGGCGCTGGGCCCGTGCTGGCCGCCCAGGTTGTCGAAATCGCGATTCGAGCAGGCATGGTTGCTGAACTCTCCTCATCGCGCTTAGAAGCGGTCATCAGCACAGGGTTTTGCGGCGGCCTCGATCCCGCTTTAGAGGCGTCTCAAATTATCGTCGCCACCCAGGTGCTTGCCCCCGCTTCCAGCGAAGTTTACAATTGCGCCGCTGTTCAATCGGATCAAGTCTTTGTGCAAGGCACTCTCCTCTCCCAGGACCGCATTGCCAACGACGCCCATCAAAAGCGCGATCTCTTCGGGCTGGAAGCGATAGCTGTCGATATGGAGGCCGCCGGGATCGCCGCGCGAACCAGACGCGCCCAATTGCCTTTTGCCTGCATCAAAGTAGTTTCCGATACGGCCAGTGAGTCATTCGGATTCGACTTAAATCGCATGCGGTCCCCGGAAGGCAGAATCGCTCGTGGGAAAATCGTACTACACGCTCTTACGCATCCTAACGTGGTTCCTTCTCTGCTTCGCTTGAGAAGCCGGACTGGGGATGCCGCTAAGGCTTTAGGGGAGTTTCTTGTCAGTAGCAGAATTATCACAGAATCCGAGGGCGCCCGGCTCGCCTGAACACAGCCAACTCGCCGTGCCGGCCAGCATGAGGGCGGCAGTATATGTGGGCAGCAGTCAGGTGACAGTCCAGTCCGTTCCCACGCCTGCCATCGAACCTGGCGAACTACTGATTCGCGTCGAGAGCTGTGGTATCTGTCACACCGATCTCAAAAAAATCGAGTACGACTTGTTGCCTGGGCCGCGTATTTTCGGACACGAGACTGCCGGCGTAATCGCAGCCGTCGGCGTGGGCGTCACTCAATACCAGCCCGGTGACCGCGTCATCGTCTTCCACCACATTCCCTGCGGTACCTGCTTCTTTTGCGAGCGTAAGCTCTATGCCCAGTGCCCTGTCTATAAGAAAGTCGGCGTCGGATCCGCCTATGAGGCAGCTGGTGGAGGCTTTTCGCAATATGTCCGGGTTCGGGACTGGATTGTCGAGCGCGGTATCGAGCGTATCCCGGCTAACGTCTCCTTCGATCAAGCCTGTTGGGTGGAACCAGTGAATACTTGCCTCAAAGCCACACGGTCGCTGGGGTTGCACGCTAATGATATGGTCGCCGTTCTGGGTCAAGGACCGATTGGCCTGATCTTCACGATGCTAATCCGACGCAGTAACGCTCAGGTTCTGGCAACCGACACCATCGTGCACCGGCGCACTTTGTCTGAGCGACTCGGCGCTAAAGCCTTCGATCCCCGCGAGCCCTCATTTGAGTCAGCCGTCAAAACTTCAACCGCCAGTCGCGGGGCTGATGCTGTCATCCTCGCCACCAACGCCCCCGGTTTGGTGGAACAAGCACTTCGCATTTCACGTCCAGGAGCAAAGATCTTGCTTTTTGCGCAGACCTCGGCGAACGAACGGATCGATTGCTCCGGTGCCGACATCTGTGTAGGTGAACGTATGCTTTTGGGTTCTTACAGTGCCGATGTAGATCTGCAGGCCGAATCCGCCGCGCTTGTTTTTAACGGCGAACTGCCTGTGAATGAACTCGTTTCAGACCGCCTGAGCTTGGAAGATATTGTCGAAGGTATCGATATCGCGCAGCATCCTCGGGAGCGTTCCCTGAAAGTCATCATTCATCCTCAGGAGAGGAACTGATGGCTACCACTCTTGCTAGGCCCGCCTCTCCATTCCCGCTGACCGAAACCCTGGAAGATCAGATGCAGGCCGCGGTTCTCTACGGCAAAGAGGATGTTCGCCTGGAAGTTGTCCCAGTACCGGCCATCGGCAGAGGCGAATTACTTGTTCGCGTTCGTACTGCGCTTACCTGCGGGACCGATGTCAAAGTGTTCCGCCGCGGCTACCATGCCCGTATGATTAAACCCCCGGCTCTCTTCGGACACGAGTTAGCCGGCGACATCGTAGCCTTGGGCGAAGGAGTTAAATCGTTCTCGCTGGGAGACAGAGTCGTAGCGGCCAATTCCGCGCCGTGCGACAAATGCTTCTTCTGCCGTCACCAGCAGCCGAATCTCTGCGAGGATCTGCTCTTCAATAACGGCGCATACGCCGAGTACATTCGCATTCCGGAACGCATCGTTCGCAAAAACACCTATCGCATTCCTGATTCAATCACCTACAAGGATGCGGCGCTCATCGAGCCGTTGGCCTGTGCCGTGCGCGGGTTGGAGGAGAGCCATGTACAGCCCGGCGACACCGTGGCCATTCTCGGTCTGGGTCCCATCGGCCTCATGTTTGTGCGCCTCGCCAAGTGGGCCTACGGCGCACGTGTCCTCGCCATCGCGCGACGGAGCGAGCAGGTCGATCGCGCGCTGCTGCTCGGCGCGGATGAAGGAATTCTGACCAGCAGAAATGTCGATCTGAATCGCGATGCCTCGCTCGTCTCCGAAGTAAAAATGCGCTCCGGCAATCGGGGAGCCGATGTCGTGATCGAAGCGGTTGGGCGTCCCGATGCCTGGGAACTGGCGACTCAACTCGTTCGCAAAGGTGGCGTCATCAATTTCTTCGGCGGTTGTCCCACCGGTACCAAGGTCGGCTTGGACACCACTCTGCTGCATTACGGTGAGATCACCTGCAAGGCCAGTTTCCATCACACGCCCGCTCACATTCGCCGTTCGCTCGAACTGGTCGCTGAAGGAAAAATCAACGCCTCTCACCTCGTCAACCAGGAACAGCCTTTGAGCGAATTACCGCGCGTGCTGCACGATCTGGCGCACCACCGCAACGGCCAAATAAAAACCGCCATCATCCCGTAAAATAGTCCCAGTTGCCCGTCGCTCACCTACAGCCGAAAGAATACGTCCAGCGTGTTCCTCCCGATACGACTGTTTACACCGAAGCCGAATCGCTCGAATATACCCGCTGGCTCGCCACGCACCACTACGAGAATTTCCAGCTCGTCAGCTTTCTGCTTCCCAAAGATCTGCACCAGGACTTCTACAACGTCTACGCGTTTTGCCGCTGGGCAGACGATTTAGGCGATGAGATCGAAGACCGCGAAGAGAGCTTGCGGCTGCTGGCCTGGTGGCGCAGTGAGTTGCTGGCGATGTATCAGGGCGAAGCGGTACATCCCGTCTTCATCGCGCTTCGCACCACAGTGGTCCGCCGCGAGATCCCCGTCGAACCTTTCGATCGGCTGATCCGCGCCTTCGAGCAGGACCAGACCGTTACCCGCTACAACAACTTCGAAGAACTCATGAACTATTGCCGGAACTCGGCCAACCCGGTCGGCCATCTCGTGCTCTACCTCTGCGGCTACCGGGATGCCGAACGGCAGCGCCTTTCCGACTTCACCTGTTCCGCTCTGCAGCTCGCTAATTTCTGGCAGGATGTCACTGTCGATCTGCAAAAAGATCGCGTCTACCTGCCGCTCGACCTGCTGGCCAAACACGGTTACTCTCTGGAAGAACTGTTCGCCCGCAAATACAATTACGCGTTTCAGTCCGCGATGGGTGATGCGGTCGATGTGGCGCAAGATCTGTTTCGCAAAGGCCTTCCCTTGATCGACATGGTGGACTGGCGCTTATCGCTCGATCTCGATCTCTTCAGTCGCGGCGGCATGAGAATCTTGCAGAAAATCCGGCTGAATGGCTACGACGTGCTTTCCGCACGGCCGCGCATTACCAAAGCTGAGCGCCTCGGCATTCTGGTCCAGGCCATTCGCCGTCGCATGCCGTTCTAAACAAGTGGCGCAGACCCTCAGCCCAATGTCACTTACTTTCCCCAAAACCAACCAGTGGGCCTCCTCTTGTGGAACAGGCGTTTTCGCCTGTCACCGTACTGGTGCTCTTCCCAGGGGTGACCGCAAGTTTCATTGGACTCTCAGTCTGCTGCGTCCCGACTCCGTGGGACGCATGACCTCAACCGGTTGGTGAGAAGCACGAGCTAAATGCAGGCCGCCCACGTGTCCATTTCCGCTGAAATACTCGCCGAGTCCTACGACTACTGCCGGGATGTGGCGAAGCGGCGCGCGAAAAACTTTTACTACTCGTTTCTTCTGTTGGAGAAGCCGCAGCGCGACGCCATGTGCGCGATCTACGCCTTCATGCGCTACTGCGACGATTTGAGCGACGATCCTGCTTCCATCGACAAAGCCCGTCTGCGCTTGTCGGTACTGGAGTGGCGTCTCCAACTCGATCGCGCCCTTCAGGGAGAAGTCGACGGCCATCCGGTCTGGCCCGCCTTTTGGGATTCCGTGCAGCGCTATCGCATTCCTCATCGCTACTTCCACGAGATGATCGACGGCATCTTGTCCGATCTCGAACCAGCCTGCATGGAAACGTTCCAGCAGTTATACGGTTACTGCTATCGAGTTGCCTCGGTCGTCGGCTTGACGGTTGTCCACATCTTCGGATTCCGGTCCTCAAAGGCGCTGCTCCTTGCCGAGAAATGCGGCATCGCTTTTCAACTCACCAATATTCTGCGCGATGTGCGTGAGGACGCCACTATGAACCGTTTCTATCTTCCGCAGGAAGATCTATCGCGTTTTGGCGTGCCGTCGAGCCAGTTGCGCTCCGGCTTAGAGGACGAAAAATTTCGGGACTTGATGCGCTTTGAAGCGGCCCGCGCCCAATCGTTTTACCAGGAATCGGCGGCCCTCATGGACCTGATCGAACCCAAAAGCCGTCGTTCTCTCTGGGCCTTGCGCGCCATCTACATGCGCCTGCTGGCAAAAATCGAAGCCGGCAACTACGCGGTCCTAAGCCGTCGCATCAGTGTAGCCAAGCCGGTCAAAATCGCCATCCTGCTGCAGGCTTTCCTGCCCAAGTAGATTACTCGCCGCGCAGCGCTTCCGTAGCTTCCCCTGCCGTGTAGGTCAATATCCACTCCGAATCCGTGCTTTTGATGTCCACTGCCGCGCTGCCCGCCGGCACCATCCAGCACTCGCCTGCCTGAAAGTGTTCGTCTCCTATCGACCCCGATCCTTTCAGGCAAATCAGCAACAGATAATACGGCACGCCGCGCTCGATCTGGACGGCGTTGATCGGGCGCAATCGCTCAATCCTGAAATACCCGTTGGCCGCCAGTTGATCCCGCCACGATGCTAATCTCACCGCCTTCGGCTGCTCTTCATGAGGTCCTAGCCGGGACACTTTCGCCCCGTGTTCCAGGTGCAGTTCGCGCGGCCGCCCATAGTCGTAAAGCCTGTAAGTAACATCCGAATTCTCCTGGATCTCACAGATCGTCAAACCAGCCCCGATCGCGTGAACCGTACCGGCCGGCACGTAGATCACGTCCCCAGGAACGACCTTTCGCCAGTCGAGCAGTCTTTCGATTTCGCCGCTCTCTGCTGATTCCCGCAGCTTCTCGGGCGACAGCTGTTCACGGAAACCGGCCGCCACCTCACCGGGCGGCTGGGCGTCCATCACGTACCAGGCCTCCGTCTTGCCCAGGCTCTGATGATGTTCCTGGGCGTAGTTGTCGTCGGGATGAACCTGTACCGACAGCCGTTCGGTGGTAAAAAGCAGCTTAACCAGCAAGGGGCAGATACCCGGATGCGCAGGATCTCCTGCCGTTCCAAGAACATGCGGCTGCTGCTCGATCAGATCTCCTAAAGTCATCCCGAGCGATGTCACATTCTCCCTAAAGGTAAACCAAACTTCGCCGATAGGTTCTTTAGAGGTCGCGTCAGAAGTGGCAACCGGAAAGTAAGGTGCCAGACTCTGCCGCCCCCAGACGCGTTCACGAAAGAGAGGAGAGAGCCGGATGGGTCGATCGAAAACGAGCGGCATAGATTATTCGTTGAGAAACGGAACCGGGTTTCTCCACACTTTAGCAGCGCCCAAAATCACCCAAGTTCGCTCTAACAGAGGAGGCCAGGTATGCACTACGCCCTTATCGCCGCGATTTTCAGTGTAATCTCCGTTGCCATCGTGGTTCGTTTGCGGGAAACTCACGTAAGCGTGAATCAGTTTTTCCAAGAGCTTGAAGAATCTTCAGCCGCCACGATCTCAGTAAATCAGCCTATGTCTCTCGAGATCACGCCTCCCGCCAACCCGCTGCCCGCGGATGTCATGTTCACTGAGAGTCTTCTCGCCCTAAGTAGAGTTGGCTTACGAGTTCCTGATGATTCTCCAGTACACGAGCCCGCCGAATCTTCATTGTTGGTGTCAGTTCACCCTGCTCGATCGAAAAATCCCGGTCTAGCACTTTAAACCGCCGAATCCGCTCAAAGTCGGCCAGCTGCTTATTCACACGCGTTACAGCGGCTTGTACCGCCTTGGTGACGGTATCGTCCCCGCCCGTTTGCGACCCATTTACGGGCACCTCAGCCTGGTTTACCGTCACCAAGGCGGTCATATAGGGCCGCTTGTCGCCCACGATCAATACTTGGTTGACCAGCGGCTCGACCTTGAACAAATTCTCAATGCGCGCCGGGTAAATCTTCTTGCCGTTCGACGATACAATCAGCTCTTTCTTGCGCCCCGTGATGTACCAATAGCCGTCTTTGTCGACTTCGGCAATATCGCCGGTCGAAAACCACCCTCCCGGGCTCATCACCGACTGGGTAGCCTCATCGTCCCGGTAATACCCTTCGAACAAGCACGCCGTTCGTATCTGCAATTCGCCGTCTTCCGCCAGACGAGCTTCCACCCCCGGCAGCAGCTTGCCTATACTACCCGCCCTGGGCCAGTCAATGGGATTGAACACGAGAATGCCCGCTTCGGTCAAACCGTACCCTTCGATCAGCGGCATGCCGATGGCCGCGTAAAATTCAGCCAGGTCTTTGCCCAGCGGAGCCGCCCCTGACACAGCCACCCGAATCCGGCCACCCAGCCGTTCGCGGATCTTGCTAAAAGCCAGCTTGTCTGCCAGCTTCAGCGCGCGCGATAGCCAGAGTGGTAATGGTTTGCCTTCGTTCCTATATTTGGCTGCTTCCAGACCTAAACCGAGCGCTCCATGAAAGATCTTGCGAGCAACCGCCGGCCGCTTTTTGATTTCCGTCAGAATCGTCGAGTACATCCGTTCCCACACTCGCGGAGGAGCAAGAAAAACAGTAGGCCGGATTGAGCGAAGTTCGTTCGGCAGGCGGCTGAGGCTCTCCGAAAACCAGATCGGTGTCCCCATGCGCATCGGAAATAGTTCCAGCACAATGCGCTGTGCGATATGCGCCGACGGCAGAAAGACAACCGTGGAATCGCTCGGGCCGATGGGCAACACCTGCGGGCCCATATCGATATTGGCCAGAATGGCGGCATGAGTGGTCAGCCCCATCTTCGGCTCGCCGGTGGCCCCCGACGTCAGATAAAGGATCGCCCCGTCTTCAGGAGACACGTCCCCAGACAGCTTAGTGAACGCTTCGGGATTACGCTGCAGAATTTCCTGGCCACGCACTCTTAGGGACTCAAGCGTCAGAACGCCAGGCGCTTCGCCCGTGATGAGAATTTCGTGCTCGGGCCAGACCGCTCCCTCGCTACTCTCAACAGCAGCTTTCAAAGCGTCCCGCGTTTTCAGATTTTCTAGAAAGATGAAGCGCGGTGTCGCGGCTTTTATATTTTTCGCGAGATCGGGCATCGGGTAAGCCGTGTAGAGCGCCGCCGAAACTCCCCCAGCGCCCATGATGCCGATATCGACCAAGTAAAACTCGGCGCGTGTTTCCGATAACACGCAGACGATTTCGCCCTTCTTCAAACCGAGCGACTGCAACCCGATCGCGATCTCGCGCGAACTCCGCAGCCATTCGTTCCAGGAATAGGTACGATAGCCGCTACCCGCTTTGCTGCCGGTTGGCTGGTACATGGCAATGGCGTCGCCATATTGCTTCGCGGTCTCTTCGAGGACTGTAAAGACAGTGCGTCCAGCCATTGCCCGAATTTTAGCAATCGCAGCCCGAAAGCGCCTTCGCGCCCCTTACGAAAGGCTAAACCCCTAAGCCTCGTTCAACGCGGCCTGGACGCCTTCCGGATTTTTAGCGATAACCTTAAGGTAAGCAAGCACCGCGGTCTCTGGCTTCGCCCGGCCCTGCTCCCATTTCTGCAGGGTACGTGGATTGAATCCATATTGAAAGGCGAAGTCGGCTTGTGACAAGCCCGTCTGCTCGCGAATGGTCTTTACGTCGATATCGTTGAAGATGAAAACCTTCCGGGTGCGCAGTTTGATCTCGCCCCGATTGTGCGCGATGGCCTCTTTAAAGCCCTGGATGAGATCGTCGGCGAGCGATCGCTTAGAAGCTTCTTTTGTACGCTTCGACGAATTTGTTGATGCCTTTCTTTTGTTCACTGGTCAGGTCCTTTCGTTCGTTTTTCGAATAGATGCTTAGAAGCAGCACGACCTCGGCGTTAATCGCGTAAAAGTAGACGACGCGAAGGCCTCCCCGCTTTCCTGTGCCCGCCCTTGCCCAGCGTGCCTTCCGCACGCCGTTCAATCCTGGTATTGCCGGATGCGCTTCCGGGAAAAGCGCAAGCGAGAATTCGAGGTTGGCCCGCTCGTCCGCTGTCAGCAAATCATCCGCGTCCGCGTTGAATCTGTCTGTGCTGACCACCGTCGCCAGCTTCTGATAACTCAGCATACTCCAATAGCGTATAGCCCACAAGAGTACAACAGTTGACTCCGCCCGCCAAACCATAACGGGAACTGCCGCCCGCAACGGTGCGACAATCGAAGTTTGCCGGCAATCGAAAATCGCACTTCCCTCTCGCTCCCCGATGAGCTTGGACAGCGCCGTCCGGTGGCCTATCGCGAGGAGGCTTTTCTACAAAGCCAGGACTCGCGGCCATTGCGTATTCTGTCCGAGTATTTGTGGCCGTTGGCTCACTTTCAGGAAGAGAAAATTCACGACACTATCGTCTTTTTCGGATCCGCTCGGATTCAGGAAGAAGGCCTGTTAAGCCGTTACTACCAGGAGGCGCGCACGCTGGCACGCCTAACAACCGAATGGGCTGCTGGAGTGTCTGCCAGCGACGGACACTCGCACGCCCTGCGCCGTTTTGTCGTCTGTTCAGGCGGCGGCCCCGGCATCATGGAAGCGGCCAATCGCGGCGCCACCGAAGCCGGCGGCAAAAGCATCGGCCTTAACATCGGACTGCCCTTTGAACAGCAGCCCAACCCGTTCATTACGCCGGAACTCTCTTTCGAGTTCCACTACTTCTTCATGCGCAAATTCTGGTTTGCCTACCTGGCAAAGGCCTTGGTGGTTTTTCCGGGCGGATTCGGCACCCTCGACGAGCTTTCAGAAATCCTCACCCTCGCGCAAACCAAAAAACTCGAAAGCAAGATTCTGATTGTGCTCTACGGCTCCGAGTTCTGGAACGAAGTGATCAACTTCAAAGCGCTCGTGAAACACGGGATGATTTCGGAATCGGATCTGAGCTTATTCCGTTTCGCGGATACGCCCGAGACAGCGCTCGACATTCTCAAAGAAGGCTTAACACGCTACTATCTGGAGCCCGAGAGCGTGCTCTCGCATCCCGTCGAAGAAGCGCCCGAAATTGCCCGCACCCGCACACCGTAGTTGCGCCTCTTGTGGAACAGGCGTTTTCGCCTGTCACCGTAGTTATGCTCTGCTCCGGGGTGACCGCGAAAATCCCAGAATACCCCTGGACTTTTTTGGAGAGCCTGCCTTAGAGGCCCGTGAGAAATACGCCCAGACTATTTCTTCAACCAGTCCCGGCAAACGCGCCCAACCAGGATGGGCATATGGTCAATGTTGCCCGAACCGGCCGGCAGGGTTTCACGCTGCAGTCGTCGCGTCGGCGAAACGCGTCCTTCGAGCAGCGGAATGGCGCAGCCGTCCTCCCCTTGCGACAAGCGCGCAACCGGAGCAGACGGCAGCAACTGCGGCGAAGCGGCCAAGGCTTTCGACAGGCGGTCCTCAAACTGTTTTCGCGAAAGCTGGCCCAGATCGGGCGGTGCGAGCGATTGCTCTCCGGCTAAAAGAAGCGGTGCCAGTGCCGCGCAAATCAGCAATTTTTGCCATTTGCTCATCTAAGTCTCCTCCTGTCGCTCTTTAAACGCGCAGAGTGAGAAACGGTTAGCACGACAGACTAGTCCCACTCACTGGAGAACAATCCTTGGTTGAACAAACAGAAGAAATAAAAAAGCTCGCCGAACTCATGAAGGGTATCCACTTTGCCATGCTCACCACCATGGAAGACGACGGTTCGCTGCACAGTCGCCCCATGACGACCCAGGAGGTAGAGTTCGATGGCGATCTCTGGTTCTTCACCAAAGCGCATGCCCCGAAAGTCGAAGAAGCGGAGCAGCACCGTCAGGTCAACGTGAGCTTTGCGGATTCGGAGAAAAACAAATTCATCTCGGCCTCCGGCAAGGCGATATTGGTGCGTGACAAAGCCAAGATGCAGGAACTCTGGAAAGCGCCGTACAAGCTCTTCTTCCCGGAAGGTCTGGAAGACCCCGAGATCGCCCTCATGAAAGTATCGGTCGAAAAGGCGGAGTACTGGGATTCCGCGCCTACCGGCATCGGCCGCGCCTTCAACTTTGCCAAAGCGTTGCTCGCGAAAGATGTTCATAAGCTCGGCGATCACGCCAAAGTAGCCGTCAAATAAGCTCAGAAAACCAGGCGCAGCTTAAGATGACAAGCATGCGCCTAGTTTCTTTTGAATCCGGTGGCCAAGTACGCGCCGGGCTGCTGGATGGTGACAATGTCATTGATCTCGCGGGGGCTGGTTTTTCAAGCGTGCTGAATGCCATCGAGCATTTTGAAATGCTGAAACCAGACGGGCTTAGCCATCCACTTTCCGGTGTGAAACTCCTGGCGCCCATCCCGACGCCGCGCAAACTGATTTGCGTAGGATTGAACTATCTCGACCATGCCAAAGAGACTGGTGCGGAGCTCCCCAAGGTTCCCACCATCTTCAATAAATTTGCCACCTCGGTGATCGGGCCTGGTGACAACATCGTGCTGCCCAAAGTCTCTCAACAACCCGACTACGAGGCCGAACTGGCGTTTGTAATTGGGCGCGGCGGACGGCATATCCAGGCCGAAAAGTGGGCGGACCACGTGTTCGGATACACGATCGTCAACGATATTTCGGCGCGCGATTACCAGAAAGCCACCAGCCAGTGGCTGATGGGCAAAACCTTCGATACCTTTGCACCGATGGGTCCGTGCATCGTCACCGCCGATGAAGTACCGGATCCGCACAATCTCAAAATTCAGCTCACGTTGAACGGCCGGACTATGCAGGATTCGAACACTAGCGAATTGATTTTCAAGATTCCGGAACTGATTGCGTTTCTTTCCAGTGTGTTCACCCTGGAACCGGGCGACATTGTTTCGACGGGCACTCCGGCCGGGGTTGGATTCAGCCGCAAGCCGCCCGTTTATCTCCAGCCGGGCGATGAGACAGTCGTAACGATCGAGCGCGTGGGCGAACTGCGCAATCCCGTCGTAGCCGAACCCTAGCTGTCAGGTTGTTATGCCCTCCTTCACTCTCGCGCAAATAGCAGAGCAACTCGGATGCGCCCTGAGCGGAAACGGCGACGCCACGATCACAGGCGTGTCCACCCTCGAAAAAGCCGGTCCGCGCGAAATCAGCTTTCTGGCGAACGTGAAATATGCGCCGAAGGCAAAGAACACGCAAGCGGCCGCCGTGATCGCTTCAGAGATGTTGCAGGATACCCTGGCTGCCACGCTCGTCTCGCGCAATCCGTATTTCGATTTCGCGCGCGCGCTCGCCTTGTTTTATCAACCGCCTAAACCCGCTCCGGGAGTTCATCGAACGGCGGTGATCGCGCCCGACGCCACCCTGGGGCGCAACGCATCGGTCGGGGCATATGCAGTGGTGGGAGCAGGCACCGTGATTGGACCGAACGCGGTGCTGCACCCCCATGCCGTGATCTATGAAGGCTGCGTGATCGGCGACGATTTCACGGCGCACTCCCATGTCTCGGTGCGCGAATTCTCGCTGATTGGCGATCGCGTCACGCTGCACAACGGCGTAGTCATCGGTGGCGACGGCTTCGGTTTCGCCCGCGGCAACGATGGCAGGCAGCACAAGATCGTCCAGTCCGGCCGGACGGTGCTCGAGGACGACGTGGAAGTGCAGACGTTGACGTCCATCGACCGGGCCACCCTCGGCGAGACGCGTGTCAAACGAGGAGCCAAAATCGACAGCCTGTGCCAGATCGGACACGCCTGCGTAGTGGGAGAAGACAACATCATCTGCGGGCAGACCGGGCTGGCCGGCAGTACCACGCTCGAAGAGAACGTGATTATGGCAGGGCAGACCGGGTCGGCCGGTCATATCACGATTCACAAGAACGCGATCGTCTGGGCGCAGTCTGGATTGAACCGCGACGTGGCGGAAGGCGCCGTGGTCAGCGGATATCCGGCGTTTGAAGCGAACGACTGGCTGCGGGCGTCCGCGGTGTATCCCAAGCTGCCGGAATTACTGAAGACGGTGCGGGCGCTGGAGCGGCGGGTCCAGGAACTGGAAAAGAGGTAGCGTAGGATTTAGCCTGCCTTCTCTGGTCGCCCCGCTGCAACACATCCAGATCCGTTTGGACTCGCTTGTTTTTCGGGGCGGCAGGGTCGGCGTAGTAAGCGAGGATATTGTCTCTAAGATCCACTGGAGCAGCGTGCGCGTGACTTCGGGTGATCTGATGCAGCAGCTTGGCGTAGGTTTTGTCGGTCAGCGGATAAACGCCGGGCTTCGTGAGATCGCCGGTGTCAAGATCGCGGTTTGCCAGTGTGAAAGCGCCGCCCGGCGCGGCTTTTAACTGCTGCAGAAAATTCCGGTAAGCGTCCACACTGCGATTCACGCTGTGTATGTAAAGGTCTTCGGTTTCAGGCGTAGGAATGCAGATCGCGAGATCGGAAGCGGCGCCGATCTTAGGAACGATGCGGACAAAAAACGCGACCAGATGTGTCTTTAGTCCGGCGCGCCGGCGAAAGGGATTCCACGTTTTTTCAAATTCAGCTCGCGCCAGACGGTCGGAGTAAATCTGGAAAGCCGGGTTCGGCGTATCGGGCGGAAACTCGTCGCGGTGAATGGAAGTTTCGGCATAGGCAAAGCGCGGCAGGAACGTCCGGACAGCCGCCCGATAGCTGCGGATCGCGGGGCGCGCCTGCCCCAGCACTTCGTCACGCTCCAGGCCGTAGGTCTCGGCAATAGCGCGATCGAGCAGCGAACGCGAGACTCTCAGACCGACATGTTCGAGGTAAGCCGCCGGAGCCAGACGGTGCTTGCTCAACTGCCCGATGTCGAAGGCAAACTCCGCACGTACATGCTGATGCGGACCTTGCCCGTAGCTCACAGAGTTGCCGTATTTTTGCGCCAGCTTGGGAAAGGCCAGGGCAACGGCGCGATTAATGGCGTCCTTGTGGCCGATGTTGTCTCCCATGTAATGCGAGAGTGCCCCGAGCGCGAAGGCATATTCGTCAACCGTCTGGGCATCGCGCAGCAGATTAGTAATGAAGTCGCCCGACCGCACGTAGTGCGTCAGATCGCTGAAGAAAGGTTTGCCGAATGGATAGTAGCCGAGGTCCTGAATGGCGCAGCCGCCGTAAGCGTAAGAATGCGCACGCAGTAACTGGTCGCGCGTGGTGCCGGGAAAGCGAGCCAGCAGGACGGGCTCGATCAGATCTTTCCAGGCCAGGTCGACGAGTTGTTCGTGGGTCAGCACGGAATAAGCCATGGCCGGATACGGGAGGGCGACAAGCAGGAGCGCGATCAGGCATCGGCGGAACACGCTGGAGGAATTCGACCACATCATGTAATGATGTTCCATGCGCCGACTGCTTCTCTTCTTTTCTTTATCGATTTTTGCGTTTGCCGCCGGCACCATGCCTCCGCCCGCAGACCAGCAACTGGCGCACGACATTTACAAGCAGATGATCGAGATCCGCTCCGGTTACACGACCGGCGCCACCACTCCGGTGGCCGAGGCGGTCGCGGCGAGGCTAAAAGCGGCCGGATTCCCTGACTCCGATATCTTTGTGGGCGGCGTCATACCCACGAAAGCCAACATTGTCGTACGCTATCACGGAACCGGCCGGCGCAAGCCTCTGCTGCTGCTCGCGCATACCGATGTGGTCGAAGCAAAACGCGAGGACTGGAGCATGGACCCGTTCGTCTTCACCGAAAAAGACGGCTATTTCTACGGGCGCGGCACGGCGGACGATAAGGCGCAGGCGGCGCTCTGGATCGCCAATCTGATCCGCTTCAAACAGGAAGGATTCAAGCCCGATCGCGACATCATCGTCGCGCTCACGGCGGATGAAGAGGGCGGCGGACCGTACAACGGAGCGGCCTGGCTGGCCAAGAATCATCGCGACCTCATCGAGGCCGAGTATGCCCTGAATGAGGGCGGCTTTGCCGAGGAATCGCCCGATGGCAAACGCATTTCGAACGATGTGCAGGTGAGCGAAAAGTACGTCATCAACTTTCGTCTGGAAGTCCACAACAAAGGCGGCCATAGCTCCATGCCGGTGCCCGACAACGCCATCTATCACCTGGCCGGCGCGCTTGACCGGCTCTCGCAGTTTGGTTTTCCGCTCAAGACGAACGATGTAACGCGCGCCTACTTTACGCAAATGGCCAAGATCGATAAATCGCCGAATGCGGGGGATCTGGCGAAGGTGGCAACGGGTTCGGAAGAAGCCATGAAGCGGGCGGCAGCGGCGTCACCGGCCTGGAATTCCATGCTGCGCACGACGTGTGTGGCCACCCAACTGGAAGGCGGCCATGCCCGCAATGCCCTTCCGCAACTGGCCGCCGCGACCGTGAACTGCCGGGTGCTGCCGGAAGATTCCGTCGAGTATGTGCAAACGACGCTCGCGAAGGTGTTTGCGGACGACAAGGTCAGCATCCAGGTTTTGGGTGAGATAGCCAAAGGCCCGGCATCACCGCTGAATCCGGCCTTGATGCGGACGATTGCCAGCGTGACGGATACGCTGTGGCCAAGCACGCCGATTCTGCCGCAGATGCTGGTAGGCGCCACGGACGGCTTGTATCTGCGCAATGCGGGCATCCCGACCTACGGCGTCCAGGGCTTGTTTCAGGACCGCACCGACATGCGGATCCACGGCCGCGACGAGCGCATGAGTGTCAAGTCGTTTTACGAAGGCGAAACGTTTTTGTACGACCTCGTGAAGGCCCTTTCGTCCTGACAATCCCGACTCCGAGCCGGAAGCGTCAGCGCCCTTGACTGAGTCAGACCGCCAAATCTCGCAACCAAACCACCTTACCGGCGTCTGAGGCCATGCAGAAAGATGCGGGTCGCTTCCCGAACGCGCTCGTTGATCTCGGCTTGCTGCACAACGCCCCCCGTCAGCATTCGTAATTGCAAATTGTTGATCAGCATATCGAGGAAGATCGCCGCGGATACTTCTGGATCGTGAACCAGCAGCCCATCAGAGGCGACGCGAGCCGTTAAAAATTCCGCCAAGGCAACGTTGGCGCTCGCCGGACCCATCTCAAAAAAGGTCGTTGCCAGTTCGGGGAAGCGCGCAGCCTCACTGATCATCAGGCGATGCAAGGCAAGAACCCGCGGCGACAGCACCGTGCGGAGGACGGTTTTGCCGATCGCCAACAGCACCTTTTCAACTGGCACATCCCGCTGATCCTTCGCACTGGCGGCAGCACGGAGGGGAGCGAGAACCTCGCTGCAAAGATCGCTCATCACTCGCAGGAAGAGTGATTCTTTCCCGCCAAACTCCTTGTAGAGATCTCGATATGATCCACCGGTTCTCTCAACAATCATTTCGATCGAGACGCCGGCGTAGCCGTGTGCGAGAAAGAGTTCGCCCGCTGCTCCGATCACGTCAGAGAGACGCCTCCCAGGCACGCCGCGAGAAGCGCCGCGCTTTACTTTCGCTTGTGCTTTGACCACCCTTGGTAATTGATGTTACCATCGGCTTGAGATAAAGGTAATCAGCATTACCAATCAATCGCGAACAGGAGTTTTCATGTATTCAAAAGTCAAACCTTATCTACTCACCAATCAGAACAGCACTGCGTTCTGGCTCATTGACAACTTGTGGATGCCTCTTGCCACCAGCTCCCTCACCGGCAACAACTTCGCGTTCCTGGAGCAGGTCTGCGGAACGGGCATAGGAGGTCCCGCCACTCATATGCATCCGACTGACGAAGGGATGTACATACTGGAAGGCCACTGCACGTATCAGGTCGCCGGCCAGACAATAGAGGCCGGGCCCGGCACGTTCGTCTCTATTCCGCGCGAAACGGAACACAGCTTTACGGTGGATGCGGCCGGTACGCGGCTGCTGAATTTTTACACGCCTGCGGGGTTCGAAACCATTATCATGAGCCTCGCCATTCCGGCGTCGGAGCGAAAAGTTCCCGCGCCTGGATCCACGCCCATGCCGTCGCGCTGGATGGCGGAGGAGGCTTCGCGCGAGTTTGGCCAGATAGCGGCCCCCAGCCTTCCGCTCGCTGACCCTCCGAGTGACAGCAACAGGGCCACTAAGCCGAGTGAGACGAATTCCAGCAAACCCTTCGCACTTCCTGTTGCCCAGTCCTCAGCCTATTGGTTGCAGGACAGCCTTTGGATGATCCTGGCGACCGCAGAACAGATAGGCGGATCTTACTCGCTGATCGAACAGCTCTGCCCGAAGAACGCCGGACCGGCGCCACACACTCACGAACAGGATGAGGCTCTGTACATCTTGCAAGGCGAGATCACCCTCGTTGCAGGCACCGAACGGTTCACCGCTAAGCAAGGCTCGTTTGCCTATATTCCGGCCGGCTGCGTGCATACCTTCCGTGTCGATACGGCAGACGCTCGCCTTCTAAATTGGTATCTTCCCGGAGGTTTCGAGAAAGCGATCACCGATTTCGCGGCTCCGGCGAAAGCACGAACTCTGCCGCCGGAGGGCGTGAAGCCGCGCGGCACAACGGAGCAGTTGGAAGCCTTATTTCGACGGATCGGTATGACGCCCTTAGCCATCCCTGACTTTCTCCGCGAAGCGAAATAGATGTAGCGGCACTGAGCGGGCCGCCGGTTCAGGCTGAGAGGGAAAGCGAGAATGTCGAGAACGCTGGTACCCACTAGTTCGGCCAGCATGCTTTGAGCAAAGCAGGATTAGCCAACCTGCTTGCTGTGCGAGTTACCGCTACAAATTCCGGGGCCCACTTAAGCAATACGTTCGCTCTACCAAAGTCACTCTGCTCGGGTACGGCTAACGCGAGTGAGATGTACCGGTACAACCGGCGAACACTCCCAGCCCGATCATTCCAATTCCGGATGCGACGCGTTGTCTTTTCTGCAGAACTACGTTGCTGCGCAACCTTTCGCGAATGAGGCCTGCGAAAAAAGCGACTGTCAAGTCAGCACAAGTGTTCAGTGTCACCGAAATCATCCCGAGTAGAAGGAATTGCAGGAAGACGTGACCCCGCGTTGGCGAGACGAACTGGGGAATGAACGCGAGGAAGAACAAGGCGGTTTTCGGGTTCAGCACCTCTGTCCAAATACCTTGTTTGAAGGCGTCGCTGGCAGCGCGAGCTACTGATGATCCATGATTCATCTGCACCGATCGAGTCTGTATCATGCGCACGCCGAGAAAGATCAGGTAGCATGCGCCCGCATACTTGACGACGTTAAACGCAACAGCGGACGCGGCCAGGATGGCCGATATCCCCAAGGCGGCAGCAATGACATGAACCAAACCACCGGCAAATGTACCCAAAGAAGAGATTGAGCCTTCCTTCCGTCCGCCGGCCAGACTGCGGGCTAAAACATAGAAAATCCCTGGTCCAGGCGTGATGGAAAGTAGAAATGCGGCGGCCACGAAAAGGCCCATATTGCATTCTGTCGGGCATAGCTCAGTCTAACTATTTTGAAAAATGAGGCGGGGTTTACAAACGTGCTGCAAGCAATAACCCGCGCATGGCAGCGGCGGTATCTGCTACGCTTCGGAGGCAAATGAGACGGCGTAGCTTTCTTGTATCAGGGGCGCTGGCTTTTGGCGGGCCACTATTGCGAGCGCAGAGCCTGCGATTGCTGCCGAATGCTGCCTCCGAGTTCGCTCTCGAAGTACGAAAGACCGGCCTCATGGCGGGAAAAAAACATCACCTGATATTCCGGCAATATGACGGCACCGTGTCGCAGAACCCGGCGCCGCAGGTGACGTTCACGGTGCAGGCGGCGAGCCTGGTGTGCGAAGACGATTGGGTGAAGCCGAAAGACCGCGAAAAAATCACACGCTATGCGTTAAACGATCTGCTGGAGTCCAGCCGGTATCCGTTGTTGCGCTACCAGTCAACCTCCGTTCAGGCGAATGGCGCTAGCTATGCCATCTCCGGAAACTTAACCGTGAAAGATCGGACGCGGCCGGTAGCGGTACACGTCGTGCGAACGCTGGATGCAGGCAGAACAGTCTGGAAGGGCGGCGCTACTATCCGGCTTACTGACTTCCATTTAAAACCCCCAACGGCGGCGCTGGGAGCCATCGGTACTGAGGATGAGATGCACTTGCAGTTCCATTTGGCGGAGTAAGCAAAAGAAACAGCAAAAAGCAAATCACTGTTTTAGGGCAAGTAGAAGATTTCGGCCACGGTGGCGGCCGTTACGCACTCCCCGCCAATCATTAATTTCGAGCGCGGGCAAATCCGAGATAGAAAAAGTCGGGCGGCCGGCACTCTTCTCGCAGAATTAGAGAAAGCGTCTCAGACGCGCTGCGAAGGACCTGGAATGACTCGGATTCGTTTTTCGACGCGGGGCTCTGGCCTGGGATTATCAGTGATAGCCCTTGTGTTATCTGCCGCCTGGATCGGCCGCGCAGCCGCCGCCAATGCGGGTGGCACTTACACAGATTCTGATCGTGCCCAGCTCAGGAAAAAGTATCAACGGCCGCCCGCTCCCGAGTTTCCTAAAACGAATCAGTACACCGAAGCGCGCGAGTTGTTAGGAAGAACTTTGTTCTTCGATCCGCGTCTCTCCGGATCTAAATTCATATCGTGCGCGACCTGCCATAATCCCGGGTTCGCATGGGGAGACGGTCTTCCCAAGGGTATCGGCGACGGCATGAAACCGCTGAAACGCCATACCCCCACGATTCTCAACGCCGCTTACGGCGATCTGATGTTCTGGGATGGGCGCGCCGATTCCCTGGAAGCACAGGCGTTGGGCCCGATCAAGTCGCCGGCCGAAATGAACATGCCGGTGGGCGAAGCGGTAAATCGCGTCTCATCGATAGCGGGATACAGACCGCTATTTGCCAAAGCCTATCCAGGTGAGCCGCTGGGTGAAGAAACGATCGCCAAAGCAATTGCGACTTTCGAACGAACCGTCGTGGTCGGCGAAGCGCCCTTCGATCGCTGGATCGGCGGAGACGAGCAGGCCATTTCAGATCAGGCAAAGCGCGGTTTCGATTTGTTCAACCACAAGGCCCAGTGCGCACAATGCCACTCCGGCTGGAATTTTACCGACTCAGGCTTTCATGATATCGGCGTCAACGACGACGATCTGGGCCGCGGGGCGCTGCTCAGACTTGAAGCCATGCAGCATGCCTTCAAGACGCCAACACTAAGAGATGCGACTCTGCGCGCGCCCTATATGCACAATGGCTCCGAGCAGAGCCTGGAAGCGGTGGTCGATTTCTATGATGAAGGCGGCAGAGTAAAGCGCGCGAGCCTCGCCCCGGAGATTGTTCCACTGCGTCTCACAGCGGGTGAAAAGGCCGACATTGTTGAATTCTTGCGTTCGCTCACAAGTGTTGATAAACCGGCCACGGTTCCGGCACTACCGAGGTAGCAAGATTTTATGTCACAAAAGTTATTTCCGATTTGCTTGGCCGCTGTCGTTTTCAGCGGATCGCTGGCCCTGGCGGCCGATCATCCGGTCGTCCAGAAAGACCGCAGTTTTTCACAAAGCGAGATCACCATTAAACCGGGCGACAAGATTGTCTTTCAGAACTCCGATGAAGTGACGCACAACGTCTTTTCGATCACGCCGGGGATGGAGTTCGACCTGCGGCGGCAAGCCCCGGGCGCGTCCTCGACTGTGCCTTTCGACAAAGAAGGCGTCGCCGAAGTGCGGTGCTCCATTCACCCCAGGATGAAGCTGATCGTAACGGTCAAGAAATAAGAAGTACCTCGATGAAACGCCTCACTCTTGCCCGGCGGATGTACCTGACGCTGATTCCGCTGGCTTTCATGAGCCTGCTGATTTCCTTGATTACCTGGAGAAGCTTGCTGGACAACGCGACGCCGCTCATCCGGGCGAAGCAGCTGAAGGAACTGGCGTTAACGTCCCTCTCGCTGCTGATTACGCAAGACGACGCTACCAAGACCATGATGCTGGATCCGGACAATCCAACATCGAACATGCGCAAGATCAAGGCGTATGACGAGAACCAGAAAGTCATTGCGCGAGTGAAGGAACTGACCGCATCGCCCGAAGTGCGTAACACCATCGGGCAGATGAGCGAGCTCGATGCCAAGGTTCTCAGGGATATCGACACCAGCGTGCTCGAGGCAGTGGGCGACGGCAAGACCGATAAAGCCAGGCAGCTCTATTTCGGAACGTACGAACCGCAACGCGCGAAGTATGAAGCGTACGTACGAAAACTGGTCGAGATCTCCGAGCGCGAATCGAAAGCGGCGGCCGCACAGCTGCAAAAGAGCAACGCGACATCCCTGCGGAACATTCTGGGAGCTTTACTGATCGGTCTGGCGATTGTAGTCGCCTGCGTGGCCTATCTGGCGAGATCGATCACGAAGCGCATGAATACCGTGGTTTCGCGGTTGAATCAGGAGCATCTGGCAGCACAAAGCTCGACCGACCTGATGACAGAGGCCAGCCGTTCGCTTTCGGAAGGCGTTTCTTCGACCTCGACGGCGATTCAGGAAATTGACAGTTCGGTGAGTGATTTCGCAGGCAGCCTGAAAACCAATGACGAGCACGCGGCATCGGCACGCACTTCGTCCGCGAAGGCAGTGGAACATGCGGACCATGCCTCCGACGCCATCGGCCGTCTGGTCGAAGCCACGAAGGAAGCGCAGAAGTCGAGCGACCGCGTTCTGAGCGTTATCAAAGTAATCAACGACATTTCATTCAAGACCAACCTGCTGGCGCTGAATGCATCGGTGGAAGCGGCGCGTGCCGGAGAGGCTGGCGCGGGCTTCTCGGTGGTAGCGGACGAAGTAAGAAATCTGGCAAGGAGCAGTGCCGACGCGGCACGGCAAACAGCGGACCTGGTGCAGGCGTCGGTAGAGAAGACCACGCAGGGCTATGAGATCAGCGACCATGCTGCGCGCGCCTTGGCCATTACCATTTCCGAGGCACATCGCATTCACGCTGTGATCGACGAAATCGCGTCGAACTCGCGGCTGCAAAACAAAAGTATCCAGCAGATCACGCAATCATTGACCTACATCGGCAGCGTGGGCCAGAAAAATGCCGAAGAAGCCGAAAAGACCAACCAGGTGGCCGAGGCGCTGCGCCACCGCTCTCATTCCGTCGAAGAGATTATCGAAGAGCTCGTTGCTCTGGCAGGAACACGCGGCTAGGTAGCTTCGATGCGAGTTTCAGGCCGGAGCGCGCTTTGGGCGGGAGCTGTCGTACTACTGGTTTCGTTCGGCATCGCAACACCTTCGAATCCAAAAACGCCGGCTTCGAGAAGCCTGTTTCCGCAAGTAGCGATGCCGGCTCCGGTCGCACATTCGCTGAAAAGCGCTTGTGCGAATTGCCATTCAAACGATACCGTGTGGCCCTGGTATGTACACCTGCCGGTCGCTTCGTTACTACTGGTGCACGATGTCAATCATGCACGACAAAACCTCAACTTCTCCGACTGGCAGAAGCTGCAAGAGAAAGGTCCGGAAGAGTTGGCCGCCGGTTTCAGTGGAATTTGCGAGAACCTCCTTTCCGGAGCTATGCCGAAACGCGGCTATTGCTGGATGCATCCCGACGCGCGGCTTTCGAAAAGCCAAATCGCCGAGGTGTGCGCCTGGACCGAGAAGAAACAGATGGAATCGCTGCGGCAATTGTCTTCAACAGCGCGGTAGGCCTGCAGGACGAAGGCCGATTGCTTGTCGTAGATCTTCGCGATGCGCTGAATGTTGTCTGCGATCCCGCCCTGTCTTTAAACTGCCTTTCCTGGTCCTTGTGGGGCACCTCCGCGAACTACGCCGCGGCTTCGAGAGTCATTGCGGCTTATTGTTGGTAATCCTTATTCTTGGTAATTCGGGAGCGATCGAATCGCCGGCTAACCGTTAGGCCTGGCCGCGGAATGCCGGTTTGTGGTTTACTTTGCCTTCGAGATGAGAACGGTTATTTTCGTTTGTACTGCAACGGTTTGGCTGATCGCTTCCGGCGGGGCGCAAGCTCAGGAGTGGAAGGGACCGGTCTGGAGCGACGAATTCAATGCTACGGCGCCCGGAACGTTCCTGGATAAGACGAAGTGGAACTACGACGTAGGCTCGGAAGGCTGGGGCAATCACGAAATGGAGACCTACTGTGCGGCCGGATCGTCGTCACCTGCGCCATGCGACGCGAAGCGTCCGAATGCCTACCAGGATGGCAACGGAAACCTGGTGATTGAGGCGATTCGCACCAGTCCAGGGCCGGCGTCCGCGGGCACTTGGACCTCGGCGCGTATCAAGACTCTGGGGCTCAAGGACTTTCAGTATGGGCGGCTGGAAACGTGTATGGCGCTGCCGGTAGGCGCAGGTCTTTGGCCGGCGTTCTGGATGCTCGGAACGAATGGAGCGTGGCCGGCGGGCGGAGAGATGGACATCATGGAAAACGTTCCGGCGACCGGGGGCAGCGGCGGCGGATTGGGACCGCACGTGATCGAGTCGACCCTGCATGGTCCGAGTTCGACCGCACAGAGCGGCCTGTTCAGCCTGGGCGCCGATTATACTTTTCCGCACGCGATGCGGATCGATGACAAAGATCCGCATTGCCACGTCTACGGAACGATCTGGTCGCCCTTCATGGTGCAGATTTACGTGGACGACTGGCGCAAACCGTTTTTCATACGAACAGCAAACCAGGTGCCGGACGGCGGCCGCTGGGTTTTTAATGCGCCGTTTTATTTCATCTTGAATATGGCGGTAGGTGGTGACTGGCCGGGTCCGCCAAACGCCGCGACGCCGAATCCTGCGCAAATGCTGGTGGATTACGTTCGTGTCTATCGGGCTGCGCGGGTGGGTGCTCCAAAGATGTCGGCGGAGGCCATTCATCTGGGCAGCGACCATGTGGGGACCACGAATTTAAAAATGGTGGGAGAGGCAGGAAGCGGATTTGTTTACCTGGCGTGCAATGCCAATTTAAAAGAAGCGACTTGTGCGATCGATACTGGCAATGCTTTGAACGGATCGGTGATCGATTTTCGTGCTAATGGCACTGCCACCGCGAAGCTCAGTGTGCAAGTGAAAACTTCGCTGCAGGCAGTCGCGGTATCGGCGTTCACGGAGACTGGCGATGAAGTGAGTTTGCGTGTGCCGGTGGAGAAGTAGCAAGCATAGGCCGCGATGCCGCGCCATGAGACGAAAGAGGAACTGCAGCGGACTTGGGCGCGGATCGCGAGTCCGTTCTGCGCGCGAGGTCCTCAAAAGCGCACAGGCCGCCGGATGCGGCACCAAACGAAAGAGAAACTCGGCGGACTTGGCCGCTTCCGGCGAGTCCGTTGTGCGCGAGTTCCTCAAAAGCGCACAGGGCACGGCTGCGCGCCGCCATTCAGCAAAGTAACTCGCATGTCCTTCGGGCGGGGCGCTTGATCCCGAGTCCGTTGTGCGCGAGTTCCTTAGAAGAATTGACGCCCGTTTGACAGGCGCGTGTGCGCAGGCCATAATTTCCCTCAGCGGGTTATGGCTAAAGAGAACAGCGGCGAGCTGGTGCAGGGGACGCTCGATATGTTGATTCTGCGCGCTCTCTTGCCAGGTCCCCGGCATGGCTATGGAGTGGCGGATTTTATTCATCAAGCTTCGGCGGACGTGTTGAAGGTGGAGGAAGGCGCGCTCTATCCGGCGCTGCACCGGCTCGAGTTGCGGGGCCTTCTCCAGGCGGAGTGGGGCGTTTCGGAAAATAACCGTCGGGCGAAATTTTATAAACTAACGCGAACCGGCCACAAGGCGCTGGCGGCGGAGTCCGCGCATTGGGACAAGATGACGGCGGCGATCGCGCGAGTGATGCAGACGGCATAATGCATCTCGTCTTCTTTAGCAGTTTACTTCTGCTGATCGCCCCGGGGCAGCGGCTGGAGCAGATTCGAAACAGTCCGCTGGAGTTGCGCGCGTTTCTTGCGAAGATGCCCAAGGGCGCGGATCTGCACACGCATTTGTTCGGGGCGATTTATGCGGAGTCGCTGATTCAGGCGGCGGCCGACGATGGGCTTTGCGTAGACAAAGCGACGCTGACGGTGCGGACGAATACCACCTGCGGCCAGGCGCAAGTGGCGGCGGCGGACGCATTCCGCGATCAGGGGTTCTACACCACCCTGGTGGATGCGTTCTCGATGCGCAGCTTTGTGCCGTCGGCCGGCGTGAGCGGGCACGATCATTTCTTCGCAGCGTTCGATCGTTTTCAGAACATCGATCTTCGGCGTCACCTCGGCGAGTGGCTGAACGAAATGGCAAACCGCGCAGCCACGCAGAATGAACAGTATCTCGAAATCATGCACACGCCTGATTTTGCGCTGGCGGCGAGGCTCGGATACAAAACAGGGTGGAGCGGAAACTTGGCGGCCACTCGCGAGGCGCTCTTCAAAGCCGGCTTGCGGCAGAATGTAGAGACCGACCGGAAAGAACTGGATGCGGCGGAAGCCGACCGTGCGCGGCTGGGGCACTGCGCGGATCACGAAAAGCGCGCGGGCTGTGATGTAACGATACGGTACTTGTTTCAAGTGCTGCGCGGCTTTCCGCCCGAACAGGTATTTGCACAAACGCTGCTCGGGTTCGAATTGGCGTCAGTAGATGCGCGCGTAGTCGGCATCAACCTGGTGATGCCGGAGGATTGGACCGTGCCCATGGCGGAGTATCACAGGCAGATGCAGATGATCGACTATTTGCACTCGGTCTATCCGAAGGTGCACATCAGCTTGCACGCGGGGGAACTGGCGCCGGGGCTCGTCCCCCCGGAAGGCCTCACCTTTCATATCCGCGAAGCGGTCGAACTAGGACATGCCGAGCGCATCGGGCATGGCGTCGATGTGATGTATGAACGGGAGCCGTACCAATTACTCGCGGAGATGGCCACCAAGCACGTCGCAGTCGAAATCAACCTCACCAGCAACGATTTGATTCTGGGGATTCGGCGAAAGGACCACCCGCTGCCTCTTTACCGCGCGAAGGATGTGCCGGTGGTGCTTGCAACCGATGATGAAGCCGTGTCGCGTATCGATTTGACCCACGAGTACGAGCGGGCCGTAGAGGATTTCGGTTTGCACTATGAGGATCTGAAAGGCATGGCGCGAGCGAGCATCGAGTATAGTTTCTTGCCGGCAGACGAGAAGGCCCGTCAGCAGCGGGAACTCGAGAGACGCTTTCGGATGTTTGAAAACGGCGGTTTCAAATGACAACAAGGGAGATGAGATCGAAAATGACAAAGCATCTGTGGATAGCCGGGATAGTGCTGCTTTCCGCTCTGGGCAGCGCTTCTGCGCAAAATAAGGCCATCGGCTTTACCAGAGGGATGCCGTTCAGCGATGGCTATGTGGCGGGCAACACTCTCTTCGTGGCGGGTCAGCAAGGGCCCGATGCGCACGGCAAAGTGACTGGGACCGACATCACGTTACAAACCACCAATGCGATTGGAGCGGTCGAAAAGGTAGTCAGGAAAGCGGGCTTTCAGATGACCGATATTACTTCTGTCACCGTTTACCTTACGGACTTGAATGACGTTCCGAAAATGAATGAAGTTTACAAAAAGCTGATGCCCGATCCGAAACCGGCGCGAGCCACCGTGCAGGTGGCTGGCTTGATCGGGGGCGCGAAGATCGAAATTTCCGCGATCGCCGTCAAACACTGAGGCGTTACAATGTCCCTTCGATGCCGCAACTTTTGTCCGGGAAGAATGTACTTGTCTTAGGTTTATTAAACAAGTGGAGCATCGCGCATGCAATCGCAGGAGCGGTGGTGCGCGAAGGCGGCTCGCTTTTTCTTACCTATCAGAATGAGCGGCAGCGGCAATCTATCGAAGAACTCGCGAGCGAACTGAAAGCCTCGGGCTTAATGGCGTGCGATGTAACCAGGCCGGAAGAGATGGAGCGGCTGGTGACGGAGTTGCGGGAGCGCGCGCCGCAAATCGATGCCGTGGTCCACTGCATCGCCTTCGCAAATAAGGAAGACATTGGTGGTCGGCCGTTTATCCAGACGGAACGCGACGGGTACCTGCTGGCGCATGAGGTAAGCGCCTATTCCTTAGTGGCGGTGTCCAGAGCAATGGCTCCACTCATGACGCACGGTGGTTCCATAACCACCCTGACTTACATCGGATCCACGCGTGTCATGCCTAATTACAACGTAATGGGTGTCGCGAAAGCGGCGCTCGAAGCAACCGTGCGCTATCTGGCGAACGATCTGGGACCGAGTAATATCCGGGTAAATGCGATCTCCGCCGGGCCCATTAGAACAACTTCGGCTCGAGGCGGCGTGAAAGACTTCTCGAAGATGCTCGAGGGCGCAGCCAACGTCGCCCCATTACGTAGAAATACCGATCCGGCAGAGGTGGGAGACGCGGCGGTGTTTCTGGCGAGCGACCTAGGCCGCGGAGTTACTGGGAACATACTATATGTGGATGCCGGATTCCAGATCATGGGTGTCGGCTCGATGTAAGTAATCTTCGCTACGACTCAAACGCTCGACGGTTTTTCACGTCTGAAGTTTTAGAGCCGGATGGCTGCTTGTAATATGCTGGTGATTCCAAGCGCTTCTGCATGGAACGACGGTCAACATTCCGTTAACCGGTGAAGTGTGTTCTAACCATATGATTCAGGTTGAAGGTTTATCGAAGAGATACGCGCGTCATGTTGCCGTCAACAACATTTCGTTCTCAGTAAATAAGGGCGACATCGTGGGGTTTCTCGGGCCGAACGGGGCGGGAAAGACGACCACTATGAGGATCCTGACGTGCTTCATGCCGCCGACGGCGGGTAAGGCGACGGTGGCGAACTTCGATGTGTTCGACCAGCCCTTCGAAGTAAAAAAGCATATCGGCTATCTTCCGGAGACGCCGCCGGTCTATGGCGAAATGAGCGTGGAGGATTACCTCACGTTTGTGGCGCGGCTGAAAAACATGACTGCCAGCGACATCAAGCGCCGGACCGGCGAAGTGATGGAGCGCTGCGCCGTGATGGACGTGCGCGGCAAGCTGATCTCCAAGCTCTCGAAAGGCTACCGCCAGCGCGTGGGTTTAGCGCAGGCGATCATACACAATCCGGAAGTGCTGATTCTGGACGAACCCACCTCGGGACTCGATCCCAAGCAGATCAATGAGACGCGCGAACTGATCAAGAGCCTGGCGGGCGAGCACACCATTATTCTGAGCACTCACATATTGCCGGAAGTCGAAGCCGTGTGCGAAAAGGTCATCATCATCAACAAAGGGCAGGTGGTGGCGACGGATTCGGTCGAGAACTTGAAGAACCGGGCAGGACTGGGGTCCGCCACGCAGGTCCAGGTCGAGAATGCGGGCGACATCGATCCGGCAGCCGTACGGCAGCGCCTGGAGCAGGTGCCGGGGGTGAGTAAAGTGCTCGATCGCGTGACCAGCGGGCCGCGCTATGTATTCGAAATCGAGAGCCTGAGCGGCCACAATGCACGGCCGGATATCGCGCGAAGTATCGTGCATGCCGGATGGAATTTGATTGAGTTGAAATCGTCGACGCTGACGCTCGAAGAAGTCTTCCTCGAATTGACCGGGAGTCCGATTCACGGCGCGATGCACGAACCGGTGCCCATAGCCGCTCCGATCGAAGTCGCGGGAGACGCGCAATGAGAAATATCTGGACCATTTGCCGCCGCGAGTTGTACTCGTATTTTGTGTCGCCCATCGCGTGGGTGTTGCTGACTATTTTCGCGGTGCTGAGCGGCGTGTTCACTTACATCATCAGCGCGAGTTTCGTAAAGGCCGGGATCGAAAGCCAGATGCAGGGGCAATCGTTTCCCATGAACATCAATGAGCAGGTGATCGCCCCGCTGTTTTCAAACATTGCGGTGATCGGATTGTTTCTGATTCCGCTCATCAGTATGCGGCTGTTTGCCGAAGAGAAGCGGCAGGGCACCATTGAATTACTTGTCACTTCGCCGGTGCACGACCTGGAGATCGTGATGGGCAAGTGGTTGTCGGCCGTGTTGATGTACGCGGCGCTGCTCGCCGTGTTGCTCTTCGATTATTCGTTCCTGTTTATCTACGGCAATCCCGATTGGAAGCCGGTCCTGACGGGCTTCCTGGGAATTCTGCTGCAAGGCGCGTGTTTGCTGGCGTTCGGGACCTTCATCTCGACCTTAACGCGCAACCAGATTGTAGCGGGGGCCATCGGCTTCGCGCTCGCACTGGTCCTGTGGATTTTGAACTGGACGACATCGTTTGGCAACAGCGACACCGTCCAGGTATTGAATTATCTATCGATCGTGAGCCACATGGAAAGCTTCTCGCGCGGCGTGATCGATTCCAAGGACTTGATTTACTACCTTTCCATGACATTCCTGGGCTTGTTTCTGACAGCACGCTCGCTTGAATCGCTGCGGTGGAGGGCGTAATGGCAGATTCCACATACGTCGACACCACCGACAGAAAGAATACGATTGCGGCGCGCCAGGCACGGTTTGGAGCCACCGCATCGCTCTACACGATTGTCGTCATTGCCGCCTTGGTGCTGGTGAACTGGCTGGGCAATCGCTACAACAAAACCTACGACACGACGAGTAACAAGCGCTTCACACTGTCGCAGGAAACCGCGAAGGTAATTAAGAACCTGAAGCAGCCGGTGACGATCACCTACATCGACAAAGCAAGTGGATTCTCACAGGCGAAGGGCATGCTCGACCGCTATGCCAATCTTTCGCCGAAGGTCCACATCCAGTATGTCGACTATCTGAAGCAGCCGACGCTGGCGCGCAGTTACGGCGTACGGTATGCAGGCACGGCGTTTGTGGAACTCGGTTCGCGGCGGGAAGAAGCCAAGGCGGTCACCGAAGAAGGGATCACGGGAGCGTTCCTGAAAGACTTGAAGGGCGTGCGAAAAGTTTGTTTCGCCACCGGCTCGCAGGAACATTCGCTCGATGGAACAGACGGCAACGGGCTTTCCCAATTCAAAACACTGCTCGAGCGTGATAACTATCAGGCGCAAGCGGTAACGCTGTTGGACAAGACGGCGATACCAACTGATTGCAACGTGCTGATGATTGCTGGGCCATCGGCCGATTACACAGCCAACGAGGTGACTGCCATAAAGAATTTCGTGCAGAATGGCGGCCGGGCGATGATTCTGCTCGACCCACCGCTCGATTTCAGCCGCGAACATATTGCGGAGAACGCCGGGCTGGTGAATCTGCTCGAAAGCTGGGGCGTGACAGCGGATAAGGACCTGGTGCTGGAACAAAATCCGGTGGGCCAGCTGCTGGGGCTGGGACCGGAGATTCCGATTATCAGCAGCTACGAATCGCATCCCATCGTGAACGATTTGAAGAACAGCTCGACTGGTTTCCCGGTATCGCGTTCGCTGCAGGTGAAAAACGCCGGTAAGGTGACGAATCAGAAGCTTTTTTCGACGACAGACAAGGCGATCGCAACCACCAAGCTCTCGACGAATGAAGTGAATCCGTCCGACCCGAGCAACAAGAAGGGTCCATTCGCTCTTGGCGTCGCGGGCTCATACGATACAGGCAAGCCAAACAATCCGGGACGCTTCGTAGTAGTGGGTTCGTCCGGGTTCCTGGATAACAGCATGCTGGGATTCCAGTCGAACCGCGATCTGGCGCTGAACGCGGTGAACTGGCTGTCGTCGGATGAAGATCTGATTTCCATTCGTCCGAAGGAAGCCGAAGACCGGCGGCTGAATGTGACGCAGCGGCAGATGAACGTATTTGCCTACACGGACCTGATAGCCATTCCGCTGTTGATTATCGTGGGCGGCGTGTTGATCTTCCTGAAGCGGAGATAAGAGATGAAGCCGCGTAATTTACTGGTGGCCGCTGTGGTGCTGGCCGCGTTGAGCGGAGGCGTGTGGTGGGCCAAGAAGCACCCGCCTTCTGCTTCGCCGGCCGGAACGCCGACCGCTTCCTCTCCCAAGATCGCCGACATTCCCGAGCGCGATATCAAGTCCGTTGATCTGCGGAAAAAAGACGGCTCAACCGTCACGCTGCAGAAGGAGAACGGCAAGTGGATGGTGACGGCCCCGCAGCAGTGGAAAGCGGATAACGATGCGGCAACCGCCCTGGTTGGGACGTTGAGCCCGATCACATCGGACAGCGTAGTGGAAGAGAAGTCGGGCGACTTGGCGAAGTATGGTTTGAACGCCCCCAGTCTCGACGTGACCGTCCACAAAACAAACGGCAAGTCGGAAGATGTACTGTTTGGCGATGATGTGCCGGCGGGGTCGCTGGTCTATGTGCGTACGAGCAGCGATCCGAAGATTTACGCGGTAGCCTCATCTGTGAAGACGGCGCTCGATAAATCGGTAAACGATTTGCGCGATAAGCGGCTGTTGACATTCGATACCAATCAGCTGACGCGGATCGATCTGGATGCAGGCAAGAGCGGTATCGAATTTGGCAAGAACAACGCCAATGAATGGCAGATCCTGAAGCCGCAGCCCTACCGGGCCGATAGCTTTCAGGTAGAAGAACTGCTGCGCAAGCTGGGCGAGGCAAAGATGGACCTCTCAGGCAGCGCGGATGACGCAAAGAAAGCGGCGGCGAATTTTGCGGCCGGTAAACCGGTGTCGAGCGTGAAGGTGGCTGACTCCGCCGGCACGCAGACGCTCGATGTACGCAAAGACAAAGACGATTATTACGCGAAGAGCAGCGTGCTGCCGGGCGCGTACAAAGTGTCGGCTGACCTGGGAAAAACGCTCGAGAAGCCACTGGAAGATTACCGGAACAAGAAGGTATTCGATTTCGGATTCAGCGATCCGACTAAGATCGGCATTCAGACGAATTCCGGCAGCAAGCAACTGGTACGCAGCGGCACGGACTGGAAGATGGATGGCAAGACCATGGATGCGGGCAACGTGCAGGCATTTATCGACAAGCTGCGCGATGTAGCGGCGGCCAAGTTCGAGACGAGTGGATTTACCTCGCCTGCGCTCACGGTAACGGTGACTTCGAATGAAGGCAAGCGCACCGAGAAGGTGGCATTCGCGAAGAATGCAGGCGGTTACCTGGCGCAACGGGAGAACGACCAAACGCTCTACCACATCGATGCGAAACCGGTGAACGATATCCTGGAAGCAAGCAACGCGATCAAACCGGCCGGCAGTTCAAAGAAGTAAGGGCGGCTCGCGAAGCCCCCTTACATGTCTGCGATCAACACCGATCTTTACGAACTCACCATGGCGGCCGGCTACTTTGTATCCGGCAAAGCAAACGATATTGCAACGTTCGAGTTGTCGGTCCGGCGATTGCCGGCACAGCGCAATTTTCTCATCGCGGCTGGACTCGCGCAAGCGATCGAGTATCTCAGCGATCTCCAGTTCAAAGCCGACGATGTTGAGTATCTAAAATCGCTGGCCCAATTCCGTAACACGCCGCCCGAGTTTTTCGAATACCTGCGAACGCTGCGGTTTACGGGCGATGTGTTTGCGATACCGGAAGGCACGCCCGTCTTTGCCAATGAGCCGCTGATTATCATTCGCGCGCCGGTCGTTCAGGCGCAACTGGTCGAGACCTATTTACTGTCGACATTTGCCTTTCAAACATCGGTGGCATCGAAAGCCGCGCGCTGCGTCATTGCGGCCCAGGGCCGCTCGGTGGTGGAGTTTGGGAGCAGGCGCGCACATGGACCTGCGGCGGGAGTGCTGGCCGCGCGCGCGGCTTACATCGGCGGCTGCACCGGAACCAGTAACACGGAAGCGGGTAAGCGATTCGGCATTCCCGTTTCGGGCACGGCGGCCCATTCGTGGACGATGGCGTTTGGGGACGAACGCGAAGCTTTCCTGGCGCTACAAAAATTGCTGGGCGAGAACACAGTGTTCCTGCTCGATACTTACGACACGATCGAAGCGGCGCGCCTGGTCACGCAGATTGGCCCGCCGGTGTGGGGCGTGCGTTTGGATAGCGGGGATTTGGTGGCGCTTTCAAAGGAAGTACGTGGAATTCTCGACAGGGCAGGACTGCAGTCAGCGAAGATTTTCGCGACCAACGACCTGGATGAACACCGCCTCGCGGAGCTGATCGGGGCGGCCGCGCCGATCGACGCATTTGGCGTAGGAACGCAGCTGGCGACGTCGGCTGATGCGCCCTCGTTGTCGGCCGTCTACAAGCTGGTCGAAATCAAGCGCGGTGCCGAAGTGCAGTATACGGCGAAGTTCAACGAAGAGAAAAGCACGCGGCCGGGTGCAAAGCAGGTATACCGCTTGCCGGGGAACGACATTCTCGCTTTGCAGAACGAATGTAACAGCGATTTTGGCACTTCGCCGCTCATACGGCCGGTGATTCTGGGAGGCGATCTGCTCGAAGACGGCCATAGCGCGGCCGACTCGCGCAGCCATATGGAGAAGAGTCTGGCGACGCTCCCGGCGGCGTTGCGGGACTTGCAAAACCAGGTGAGTTACCGGGTGAATATCAGCAAGAACCTGGAAGACCTGACAGAGGCTGTGCGCAAAGATCTGCAGACTACAAATCCATGAGCACGGTGTTTGTGGATGTGGACACGCAACTCGATTTTCTGGCGTCCGCGGGAGCCTTGTACGTGCCGGGTGCCGAGTTGATTGAGCCCACTCTAGGCAAGTTGACGCAGTTCGCGCTGGCGCGCAATATCCAGATTGTTTCGACAGCCGATGCGCATACGGAAGATGATCCGGAGTTTCGGACGTGGAAGCCGCACTGCGTTATAGGCACGCAAGGGCAGCAAAGGTGTTCCTCGACTTCGACCGGCAAAGCAGTCGTGCTGAGTAACGAGAGTGGGACCCTTGCACCTCAGATCATCGTAGAAAAGCACTCGCTCGATCCGTTTACCAATCCGCATCTACGCGTTTTGCTAGGGCGTTTGGGCGCGGAGCGATACGTAGTATACGGACTGGTGACGGAATACTGCGTGGCCGAGATGATTTTCGGCCTGCTCGGCATGGGCGCGAAGGTGGAACTGGTGATTGATGCGATTAAAGCGCTCACGCCAGACGGCGAGCGCAGAACTTTGGAGCGCTTCCGAGCCGGCGGCGGCAACCTGGTAATGAGTGCGGAGATCTTGGAGAGGTGATCGAAGTGCAGCAAGCCGTTCAAATAGCGAGGGCCAAAGCCGCGGGATCCAGGCGTTACTTGTGCCGTCTGGGGACCCATAGCAGGATGACCAGAGAACACGTGGCTACGACGGCTATTACACTCAATGTCAATGTTTCAATCCATCCTTTGGCTCTGCCTTGCCTCATACGGGATTCACGTACTTGAGGAATTCGTCTTTGACTGGCAAAGCTGGGCGCAAAACGTACTCCACCTGCCCGCCCGATGGCAGGATTTTTATATCACCAATGCCCTTGTAATTGTTCTGGGTGTCGTCGCAGCGGAAATCGCGGCGGTGCTGCCGGCAATTGCGCTCAGCTTTCCGGCCTTGATGTTGATTAATGCTACGTTCTTTCACGTAGCTCCATTTACCTGGACGCGGGGAAGATTTTCGCCCGGGCTGATTACTGCGGTCCTTTTGTTCTTTCCCCTAGGTGTTGGAGCTATCCAGACATCTGGCGTCAAAAGCAAGGGCTTCGCCCTGGCCTTCGCCATCGGTGCTGTACTGATGGCTACGCCGATCATTTTCCTCAAATTGAAAGCCAAGCCCTACTTCGACCAAACGCGTCCGAGGGCGGCAAGCTGGTAACGAGCGCGAAGATTTTGGAATATAGCTAACCAGGCTTATACCGCTTCGCCAGCAGACCTGTTGCTTCCGCAAGCTCAATATCCGTAATAAGCAATCCCGGTTCACCGTAAGGCTGGAAACTCAGCAGTTTCCCATCGGGCCGCACAACCGCTGAAGTAGTAGGCGATCCGGCGCTGGCGCAGTTCACCGTGGCGAAGAAGCAGGTGTTCTCGGCCGCGCGACACAAGGCTGCCTTCTCGTGAAAAGAGTTGGCGGGATCGGCGAAACTCGACGGCCGGTAACTGCCCGGCTCGGCTTCACCGAAATGAGGGTGGAACACAATCTGAGCGTCGCGCCGGACCGCCCAGCGGACCGTTTCCGGATACCGCCATCCCTCATGGCAAATGGTCACGCCAAATGTCAGCGGGCCGGTTTGGAACACGCGCCTTTCAGAGCCGGGCGAGTAGATCCCCTCTTCGGAAGGATCGAGCTGCACTTTGTCCTGGAAGCCGGCGATGCTTCCATCCCGATTGACGACCAGCGCCGCGATCAACAGCGCTCCATCTACGATGCGTTCGGTGCCGAGGACAACCGTAACACTTGCTTTCGCGGCCGCCTCCGCAATAACGGCCCACGCGCGTTCGAGGAATACCGGATCGGGAGGCGGCACTACCTTTCCGATGCGGTAACCGGGAATGAAACATTCTGGAAAGCAGATGAGGCCGGCATGCTCGATGGCCGATTGAGCGATCGCCTCTTCGGCAAGAACGATCGACTCCTCCGGGTTCGCCGGGATCTGGAGGTTAGCGAGAGCAATCCGAAACGTCTTAGACATTCCTGGGCATGTGCTTGTTAAGTTCGTGGGCAAGGTTACCCACCGCGGTAATTGAACTGAGCTCGGTCGCCTCCTGGTCGTCAAGTGCTTCTGAAATTTCAAGTCGCTCGCAAATCCGTCTTTGCAACTGCAGAATTTTGGTGACCTCCCGTTCCGACAGAAGATTGATCTGGAGATCAAGATGCGCGCGTTGGTCGGCGCGCTGGCTCATCCGGTTCTGCTTAATCAGGACGAAGGTGGAGAGCAGGACGCCCTCCAGCGAAACCAGCATGCAAAGCAGCGCAAACGGATACGGGTCAAATTTCAGTTTCCCGAAGAGAATGCCCGTGTTGATAACCACCCAGAAACCGAACCACACAAGATGAAGAACTACAAAAGGAATGCTGCCTACGAAATTGGCGATCAGATCGGAGATGCGATCGGAGATCCTCCGCTGTTGCCGCGCTTCTTCTTCCAGCGCCACTACGGTGTTGATGTTGTCTTGCGCCGATGGCGGAGTAGCCGTTGGATCGATTGCTTCCATGTACTCTCATTATCCCGTTTGAGAATGGCTCGACCGGTTGGTAACTCAGGAATGCAGTGAGTAACGGGCGAGAGCGTGCGGCGGTTTGGGGGTGGCTTTGGCGGTAGCGTACATATAGACAGGGCGGCCTACAATCTCGGTGGCGGGAACAGGACCGAAATAGCGGCTGTCGAGCGAATTACCGCGGTTGTCGCCGAGCACGAAATAGCTGGCCGGCGGTACCACCAGCTGGTGATTGCGGACGTGGTCGCGGTACATAGCCGTGACGAGTGACGTATAGGTGGGCCCAACCGAAAGGGGAGTGCCGGTCGCAGGAAAATTGAGTACCGGGAAAGGACTGGGCGAGAGGACGTAGGGCTCCCGGAGTGGTTTGTTGTCGAGCAGCAGGTGGCCATCAATCAGCCGAAGATGATCGCCAGGCAGACCGACTACGCGCTTCAAAGTAATAGTGTGATTCGGGCCGGGCATGCGTAAGAGCACCAGATCGCCGCGCTTGACAGGACCCATGAAGGCCGGCAGGAGAGCGAAGAAGTGATCGCCGATGCGGAGGGTCGGCTCCATGGCGTTCGTGGGCATAATGAAGGCACGAAACACGGCGAGAAGCGAAACGGCCAGAAGCATTACCGCTGCGAAGAGAGCGGTGGCGATCTGCGGAACGGGGCGCGCTCTGCTCCACCAGGCTGCGAGGGCGGTCGGCGAGGGCGACTGATTTCGGGCGAGGTAAAACGCGGCGCGCGCCGAGGCGATCAGCAGTAATAACACGAACAATTCGATCGCTAGAACGAGGGGCCGCTGGCGGAAGAGTGCGCCGGCAGCGATCAGGTTCGTCGCACAGATCGCAACAGCGGCGAGGGCGGCGAAGCGGGATCCGGCGCCGATGCCCAACCCAATGAGTACAAAGCCGCAGGTTTGCAGCAGGACCAGGGTGGAGAGCAAACCGCTGGCATTGCGTATCAGTCCGAAGCCGGCCACGGTCGAGACAACGGCACAGGCCAGGTAGATCCATAGACCCCTATAAAGTGCACTTTGCGCGGAGGATATGGTGTTTAACTTGGGCCAGACGAGAACACGAAACAGGCGTAGCATTCAATTTTCATGCTAGCCCGCCGTAGGGTAGGCTTTAGCCTGCCACTAGTAAGCTGTCCCGGTCATATCCTTAGTACGCCGGTCGCTGTGCTCGCGGCTCTGACTACCGCAAGCGGAGCCATGAGCGAAGCGATTGGAGTCTGGCTCTGCTATCGAAATCACCGGGACAGCTTACTAGTTTCTACATCTATGTCCTGTCGCGACGTTGGTCCGCGCTCAAGTTGATCGCGGTACGCACCCAAATCCCACCACTGTCTCTTGTTGGACTGCTGCGGCCGAGGCGGAAAGATAACGCGCGATTGGCACGACGATCGCCAGCCTATCGACTGATCATTAAGTGCCCAGCCCGCATTGACGTGGCAGACCTCCGCGGAGGTGAGTTGCCAACTATATTCAAGCCAAGCTCTCTTAAACAGGCGTGTAGATTGCGAGCCGCAGCGATCCGTCAAGATTTGATTGGAAGGTTGCCGTCTCGAAGCGGAGAGGGCCTTTGCTGGGATGATGCAGCAACTTCGGAACCCCGCCGCCGCTGCCCACGTCGTGCGTCTCCCACCATCTCTCAAAATAAGGACACCCCTGACGAATGCGATCGAGAAGCTCCTCAAACGCCGGATCGCCAGCCCAAAAATCGTACGTTGCGCGGAACAGGGCGATCATGCGCTTCGCCTCATCAGCCCACCGCCTGCCGAAGAGGTGTTTCATGGCTGGGGCGGTCAGCATATGAAGCAGAATGTTGCGCTCCTGCTCCGGGATGAGAGTGAAATCCATGAACACTTGCGTTGCTGCATCGTTCCACGCCAGCAAATCCCACCGACGGCCTGTGATGTAAGCCGGATGGTTTAGGCCTGCCACCATTCGCCGCATCGAATCCGAAACCATTTCACGCTCGAAGGCGGGGCGATCAGGGGTTCGGGCAAGCGTCCGCAGATGCGTGTGTTCCACGCTGCTAAGCTGCAAGGCCTTAGCCAGGGCGTTGATGGTAGTCAGGGAAGGACTGACGGAGCGCCCCTGCTCCAGGCGGATGTACCAGTCGATGCCGATGCCTGCAAGTTCCGCAACTTCCTCGCGGCGCAACCCCGGCGTCCGACGCCGTCGCGTCTCTCGGATTCCCACCAGTTCAGGCGTCAGCTTCCCTCTGCGCGACCTGAGAAAATTGCCTAGTTCTGTTCGGCTGGGCGTCGACCCGAAAGGTAAAAGTCCGCTCTGTTTACTGGCACTCACGAATACTAGGATAATGCCAGGCCTTGCTGGACCACTCGCCTTACGTCAGCCTATTTGTATGAAAGCTGCTGTGCTGAAGGCGTTTGGATCGAAGCTGAACGTGAAAGACTTGCCTGCACCAGTCCGCGGGACGGGAGATGTCATTGTTGACGTTGTCGCCGCGCCTGTTTTGCACTATGCGGATGAGGTCTTCAGCGGTGAGCGAAAGTATTTACTGAAGCTGCCCGTCGTGCCAGGGTGCGGTGCGATCGGCCGCGTGCGTTCGGTCAGCCCGGATGCGACCCAGCTTGCTGAAGGCGATTGGGTCCTCTGTGACCCTACAGTGCGATCGCGCGATAATGCGCTCACCCCAGACATTACGCTGCAGGGCTGGAGCGCACGCGATCAGGGTGGTCTGCATTTACAGAACTATTTCCACGATGGTCCCTTTGCCGAGCAGGTCAGGGTACCTACCGAGAACGCGATTCGGATCGGTTCCATAACGTCCAGCGACGCTTCGCAGTGGTGTGCACTGGTGACGCTGCTGGTTCCTTTTGGTGGCCTGCTCGCGGCCGAACTGCAGGCTGGCGAGACGGTTCTCATAAGCGGTGCAACCGGTAACTACGGCAGTTCCGCCGTTGCAGTCGCGCTCGCCATGGGAGCAGGGCGCGTGATTGCGCCCGGCAGAAACGAAGCAGTTCTTCAGGATCTTCAACATCGCTTCGGCCCTCGCGTAGTACCGGTAAAGCTGGTGGGCGACGAGACCAAAGATCGAGAGAGCATGATGCAGGCGGCGAGCGGCCCGATTGATTGTGTGCTGGACATGCTGCCGCCATCAGCGAACACAACAGCCGTGCGCGCCGCTATGATGACGGTCCGCCCGCATGGTCGAGTGGTCCTGATGGGCGGTGTTGGCATGGCGGGTGGCCAAGGCCTTGAACTTTCATATCCCTGGATCATGCGAAATTGGATTACCGTGCGCGGACAGTGGATGTACTCGCCACAGGCCGTGAGCCGCCTTGCCAGCCTGATTCGGGCCGGACTGTTGGACTTGAGTCAGTTCACCGTAACGGACTTTCCGCTTGGGCAGGCCAACGATGCCGTTGCCCACGCCTCCGCAAACGCAAAGCCCTTTCACGTTACAGTTATTCGGCCGTAGAAAGCAGTTCCGCTGATCCGTTTTCTAAAGTGATCCCAAAGTGAGTCCCCGGTCGATTTACATGCCTCGATTCGCCTGCCGATCATTCTTGTTCCTGCTAGCCTCAACCGGCTTAGTCTCAACTTGCAACGCGCAGCTCACGGCTGGTTCGTCTGAATTAGGTCAACTGAGTTCGCAATCCACCGTTTCAGGCATGGACCCCTTACCCGGTTCGAATACTGTTCTTTCGCTTCCCCAATTGAGAAAAGAACAATCCTCAAACCCGGATCGCATGGGAGCAGGCTAAACAGGCGGCAGAAGCTGTCGGTATTGCCAGAAGCGATTTGTTTCCGCTTCTGGCCTTCAACACGCTGGCACTGAAGGGCAACCTCTTGTTTGGTCTGCCGCCGAATCTCTCCTCCGAAGGCGTACTCAAAGTCAATAACACGATCGTGCAACCGTCCGTTAATCTCAACTGGGTCCTGTTTGACTTTGGCGGAAACCGGGCTAATTATGACCGGGCAAAATCTCTGGCGCTTGCCTCGAAGATGGCGCTAAATGCAACTCATGAGAAGGTCGCCCTTCAGATATCGAGGAACTACTATCAACTCCTTGCCGCCAAAGAACAGCTTCGAGCAGCCTCGGTGGCAAACGATGCCAGCGCTTCGGTAGAGAAGTCCGTGCAGAAACGGTTCGAGAATGATTTAACCACCATCGTCGAGTTGGATCAGGCAAGAGCTCGACGGATGTCGGCATACGCTCAGTTTGTAAAAACCAGAGGGAGCGTTGCCAGCGAAAGAATCGCGCTTGCGGCCAGTGTAGGCTTGAGAGCCGGACAGGCCATTGATATTGCGCCGCTGAATAGTACGCCGTCCGCTGCATCAATTGAATCTTCGGCTAACGATCTGCTGAAACGAGCCTTGGCGAACCGTCCTGAACTGCTGGAAGCAGCAGACCAGGTTCGAGCCGCTCAGTACCAAGCCAAACGAGCCCGCTCAGAACTCCTCCCGAAGATTACGATCGACGCTGCTGAACAGTACACTTCTTCTACCAACAGCACGAACGGCGTCGGTACTGCGAGCGCCGCGGCGTTTGCCGGTGTAAGCAACATTCAGGGAAACACCTACGTCATCGCAGGCCGCCTCAATTGGACTCTCTTTGACACCGGAGCGCACCGAGCCCGGCTGAGGCAGGCAAAATCGGAGATCCGGCAGGCAGACGACCGGCTCGAAGATCTGCGGATCAATGTCGAGCAAGAAGTCTGGAATGCTTACATCAACGTGATCACAGCGCTTCAGGAACAGGGTGCAGCAAAGGCTTCTTTGGATGCGGCTGTCGAGTTCTTTCGAGCGTCTCAGGAGGCTTATACTTCCGGAACTAAAGATCTGTTAAACCTGATCAATTCGGAGGCAGCGTCTGCCCAAGCCGAAAGCGCCTATGCGGAAGCTCGTACGCATACTCTGTCCGCCGCTGCGGAGCTTGCATTTAGCACTGGTGATTTGCTGTCAGCCGGGCCTCGGATACCGAAAACTGCCGCAGAGTCTCGCTGATGATGCGTAAACCATTTGCTGCCGCCGGCATTGCCCTGAACTTGCTGCTTACCGGCTGCGCATCCGCTCACACCGTGGATATCCTGGGATCTTATTTTCCATTCTGGCTGATCAGCATGGTTTTCGGGATAGCGGTTGCATTTGCCAGCCGGGTTGTTTTTGTCCGGCTCAAGATCGAGCCGTACTTGGGTCCGTTGACTGTGATTTATCTCTGCGTGATGATTTGTGCCTCGGGTTTTATATGGCTCTTCATCTCCTAGCCAAATCGATCGAAGCTCTACAGAGGTTTTGTTTCCATGGCTGACGAAGATCAGAACAAGCGCGAGAGCCACGAGGAGGATGGCCGCGCCGCTGATCAGGATCCGCATGTCCGCCGCCGTAAACGCATCGGTCGCCTGGTAGGAATCACGATCATGGCAGCCACGGTTTTGGTTGTGATTCTCGTATGGCAGAAGATGACGTTGTATCCGCGCACACAGGACGCAAGTGTAGGAGCCTACTACATCGGTATGGCGCCCGAAGTCGAGGGCCGCGTCATTGCGCTGCATGTTCGGGATAACGGCTGCGTTGAAAAAGGTCAACTATTAGTAGAAATCGATTCCGCGCAATACTAATACAGCCTCAACAAGGCTCTGGCAGATCAGCAAACGCTGGAAGAGCAGATCGTGCAACAAAGGCGAATCATTGCTGCCGACATAAATCAGGCCGCGGCTGCTCGCGCCGGCGTTCAGGATAGCCGGCTTCAAGTGCGGAACGGAAATTCCGACGTAAAGTCCGCGGATTCCGAGGTGGTGGTGGCCAACGCAAACCTGGCGGCTGCCGGCGATCGATATACGCTGGCCGAAACCACGGTGAAAAGAAACGCGCCGCTCGCGGCCGACAAATACATCAGCCGTGAGGAATTCGATCAGTATGAAACGGCGCGGGACAATGCCTTACAAAGCCTGAACGCGGCAAAGGAGCAGGTAAAAATAGCGGAACAGAAGCTCAACAGCTCTAAGACCAAGCACGACCAAAATGAAGTAAACGTGAGCAAATCCGTTGCCATGCTGCGAAGAGACGAATACTCCATTCCTCTGCTCGATACTCTTCTGGCGGAGCGTCCTGCGCGCCAGTCCGCCGTCGATCAGGCAAGGCTCAATCTCAAACATGCGCACATTTACGCTCCGTTCGGCGGTTGTATTGTGGCTCTCAATATCGCGGAAGGGGCTTATGCCAGACCGGGATCAGCGTTGTTCACGTTAATCGACGAGAATTCATGGTACGTTGACGCCGATTTTCGGGAAGCTCAGCTGGTACATATCCGACCCGGCATGCATGCTGACGTGTTCTTGATGAGTGATCCGCATTACGCGCTGACAGGAATTGTGCAAAGTATCAGCAGCGGGGTGAGCTCTTCTGATTCCAGTTCTGAAGGTGGGACGCCAGGAACTCCCGGCGGATTACCTGTGGTGCAGCGATCTCTCAATTGGGTCCGTCTCGCAAGCCGGTACGCCGTACGTATCCGATTTCGACCGAGGAATGGTTCCTCGCTACGGATTGGCACGACGGCGGAAATAGCGGTCAGGGCTGATAGCTGACAAGACAGGAGCGTTTAAGTCAGATCCACCATGGCTGAATCGGGCGGAAGGCCGCGAAGACTTCAATCAGTCGTCTCATTTTTCCGGGAAGAGCTAACACCCTATCCGGGACGTTTACACACCACTCTGCGGATTGTAGCGGCACTGGTAATCACGCTCTGGATCGACATGGCTTTCAATCTACCGGAGGCTGGTGTCAGCCTGTACATGGTGTTTTTTGTTTCCCGGGAGTCGCCGGTCAAAAGCGTTAAGTCCCTACTGCTGATGACTGTTATCACCGGCCTCGCACTGGTCTACTCGCTGGCGCTTGCGTCTCTGCCTGGCGATGGAGCTGCCATCCGATTTGTCGGCTGTGCTGTCCTCATTTTTGTCAGTATGTTCCTCAGCCAAGCCTCAACCAAAATGGGAAAAGTCTGGCTCATGACAGGGATCTTTGGAGAGGTGTTCATCCAGCAATGGGACAAGGGTCTTCCCGCGGAAGCGACTTTGGAATTGATTCTGTACGTTTGGCTGGCACTGTTGGTTGGATTTGCTGTTGGCGTCACCGTTGAGCTCGCTTTTCATTCACGCGATCCTTTTCAAAATCTGCAGGATGAGTTTTCCTCACGGCTGAAAGCGATTGAATCGACTCTCTCGTCGTTCTATCAAGAGAAGGCCGACAGCAAATCGCGCAAACAGCTGAGTAGCCAGCTGAGCAACCAGGCGCTGAAAGGGACGGCAGGACTGCAAGCCATGCTTGCCGCGGCGGAAAATCAACGTCCCGAACTGAAGAGAATTCATGCCGAGGTCTCCGGCGCTATTCAGCTCTCCGCGGTCCTCGTCGATCAAATGACAGTTCTTGCCTCCCGGCAGAACCAACATCTTGGCGAACGAGATCGCGCAGTAATCCCGATCTTGGTCCACCAGTGTCAAGCGTTGCGACAGGCAATCTGTTCAGCTAACCGCCCCGCCAACTTTTCTGAAGGCGAACGGCAAGAGCTGGCAGGTACGACCTTTGAACGGATTGGAGCAACTCTCGCCAAGATCAATCGAATGCTTAGCGGGGCTGGAACGGTCCTCGAACGCCCGGCATCCAAGGGGAAGCAAAAAGCTTTAAAGCCCGATGCCTGGTCGAACAACCAATACTTAATTAACGCTCTCAAAGTGACTGCCGCGGCCATGCTTTGCTGGGTTCTCTACAAAGCCATCGATTGGCCGCAGATCAGCACTTCGGTGACCACGTGTCTGATTACTGCGCTTGGCGCCAGGGGTGAAGAGCGGGAGAAGCAGACACTGCGGCTTACCGGCGACAGTGTTGCCGGCCTTTGCGCAATCGCGGCTCTGATCTGGATCATCCCCGGCCTGCAAGATATCGCCGGTCTGACCGTAGTCGTGGCCGGTGCAGGGTTCCTCGGCGCATGGGTGTACCTGAGCAGCCCGCGTCTTGCCTACGCCGGTCGCCAATTCTCCTATTGTTTCTATCTTGCGACTCTGACCAGTTCCAGAACTCCGACCTCATTGAACGAAGCGCGAGACCGGGTTGCCGGCGTCTTTCTCGGGATCACCGCCATGTGGCTCATCTACGACCAGATCAAGCCGGTCTGGACCTTCGACCAAATTAAGTCTCTGCTTGTCAAAACCTTACAACCGATTCAGCGCGTTGCTCAGATCCGCGAATCGGAAGGCTCTGTTTCGGAGAAGTATGCGCAGATGACTGGATTGCGTGACACGTTCACGAAGAGCTTTAGCTTACTTCGCAGAAGCCTCGACGTGCAGCCGTATGAACTGGACGTCCGCAGCGAGGAGCGCAAGGAGGTTGTGCCAAGGCTTAGCCACGTTTGTGATTTGTTGCAGCAGTCATTTGTGAGCGAGATCGTGTTACTCGAAGAGCAGCTCGCGGAAGTGCGCAAGGACGGCGATGATCTCCCTTCGTCCGCGGAAGAGCTACGCTCAATGATTTCTCAATTGAAGGGAGACTCGCAAAAAAGACTGGACGGCGCGACGCCGCAACAGGACGACTCCACTGAGCACACAACAATCCATGAGCTTGCGCACGCGATCGGAGAAGTTTTTCCTTGAGCAATGCTGATACGAGTGGACCTATACTGGCAGAAAATTCTGACTAATCTCACGCTATGCCGAAAATTGAAGACTATGCCCTGATTGGCGATCTGGAAACCGCCGCGCTGGTAAGTTTCGACGGTTCCGTCGATTGGCTGTGCTGGCCACACTTCTCGAGCGCAGCTTGTTTTGCGCGTTTGCTTGGCGGCGAGGAAAACGGATATTGGCAGGTTTTTCCGACGGATGACGTGACCTCCAGCTCGCGTCGCTATCTGCCGGGAACACTCGTGTTGGAGACGCGCCACGAAACCACCCGGGGCGTCGTGGAGGTGGTCGACTTCATGCCGCCGCGCGAACAATATTCAGATGTGGTGCGCATGGTTCGCGGAGTGTCGGGCAGCGTTTCAATGAAAAGCAAGCTGGTGGTCCGGTTCAATTACGGGTCGGCTGTGCCGTGGTCTTCGCTTTCCGCGGACGGCGTATGCCTGCAGGCTGGGCCGGATCTGGTGGTGCTCCGAAGCGATGTAACGCAGCGCTGCGACGACAAAGGCAGCACGGTCACCGAGTTTAATGTAGCAGCAGGCGAGACGAAGTTCTTCGTTCTGACGTACGGCACATACGGCGGCTACCATAGCCCCACACCCCGCGCCATCGATCACCAGCAGGCATTGAAAGACACGCTGGAACACTGGTGCGAATGGTCCGGAAGATGCACTTACAACGGCCCCTACCGTGATGCTGTTGTACGTTCCATGATCACGTTGAAGGCGCTCACGTTCCGTCCCACCGGCGGAATCGTAGCCGCGCCAACCACTTCTCTGCCGGAACAGCTGGGCGGTACACGCAACTGGGATTATCGTTACTGCTGGCTGCGCGATACGACGCTAACGCTCTTAGCACTGATGAATGGGGGTTATCACGCCGAGGCCGCCGATTGGGTGAAGTGGCTCCGCCGCACCGTGGCGGGCGCGCCCGACCAAGTACAGATCATGTACGGCATCTCCGGTGAGCGCACGTTAACGGAATGGACCGCATCCTGGCTTGCCGGTTATGAGGGAGCCAAACCGGTACGGATCGGCAATCAAGCCTCGGAACAACTGCAGCTTGATATTTACGGAGAAATCGTAGGTGCGCTCCACTTCGCGCAGACAAATCTCAGGACGGAGCATCCGCAGCTCGAGTTGAAATTGTTTCGGGATCTCGTTTTTCACCTGGAAAAGATCTGGCAACAACCGGACGATGGCATCTGGGAAACGCGCGGCGAGCGGCGTCACTTCACCTATTCGAAAGTAATGGCCTGGGTGGCCTTCGATCGTGCCGCCAAACTGGCGCGGATGCGGGAACAGAATGATTTGGCGGAGCGTTGGGAACCGATACGCGACACCATTCACCAGGAAATTTGCGACAAAGCATTTCACCAGGAGAAGCGGACCTTTACGCAGTTCTACGGGTCGGATACCTTGGATGCTTCGGTGCTATTGATGACTGGACTGGGCTTTCTTCCGCACGATGACCCACGGATTGTGAGCACAATAGAGGCGATCGAGCGTGAGCTGACCAGCGACGGCCTGCTGATGCGCTACGACAACCGGGAGGCGGCCGATGACGGACTTCCGCCCGGCGAGGGTATGTTCCAGGCCTGCAGCTTCTGGCTGGTTAGCAGTCTGAAACTGATCGGCCGCGACGACGTGCAAAGGCCTTGTTTGAGCGGCTGCTCGCCTTACGCAACGATGTCGGGCTGCTCGCCGAAGAGTACGACAACCAGGCAAAGCGCCAGGTTGGCAATTTTCCGCAAGCTTTTTCACACCTTGCGCTGATCGGCGCTGCGTTTGCACTAGGCGGAAACCTTTCCGGTCAAGGTTAGTCCCTTCACCGTCCACCAGGTGGCGGCGCCGGGCCATGAGCCCCGTTCCGCTCAGCATGGTTGCGTCCCCGCAGTGCCGCTTCCGTTTCGCCGGCAAAGTCATGTTAGCGCCACGAACGCCTTGCGGTCTCAACTTCCGGATGGTGCGTTATCCAACCCTGAACCACAGAGCAGGCCTAACGGAGTTGGAATTCCGTCCGATTCTGGCTACGGCTTTGTGAGTCCGAGCAGCTTTGCGAGTTGGGTGTCGAGCATCCTTGCAGGAAGGAGTCTGGGCAGTGTCCAGTTCTTGAAACGTTGCGGAACGACGGCGTAGCGTGCCTTCGGTTTCGCCGTGCTGAGTGCCACGTGGACGGCTTCGCCTATACGCTCAGGGGATAAGCCGTTACTACGTGCTTCGGCGACTATGAACTTCTGGAATTTCTGCACTGCCTCCCAATACTCGGTCTGCCTGAACTCACTCAGATCTTCTTTTTCGCCCTTGTCGTACATCGCCGTGTTCACGGTGCCCGGCTCAATGATCACGACGTCGATGCCAAATAACATCAGTTCTCTCCGCAGCGCGTCCGACATTCCTTCAAGACCAGATTTGGAGGCGCTATAAGCACCGAGAAGCGGGATAGCAACTTTTGCGCCGCTAGAGCTGATGTTCACGATTCGGCCGGTCGGACCTTGCCTCTTCTTATACGTTCCCAAAAGAGGAGCGAAGGCTTGGATTACCACAAGCGGGGAGATCATGTTGATATCCAACTGCCGCCGGTACTCGCTGGGCCTCAGATAAAGCAGTGGCCCACCCACCACAATTCCTGCATTGTTCACCAGGCCAACCAGATTCCTGTCCCCTATCATGAAGCCGACCTTCCGGGCAGCTTGATCTACAGCGTCGGCGTCCGTAATGTCCATCAGGAGAGGCACGAAGCGGTCACCGAACTCTCTTTGCAAACGATCGGCGTCAGCCTGCTTGCGCACCGAACCGAACACGCGAAATCCCTTTGAAACAAGCACCTTTGTGGTTCCCCAGCCAATTCCGGTGGAGACCCCGGTCACCACGACATCTTTGTAATTCGCCACGCATTTCTCCTAAGATGATCACTGTACATCTTACTTGTGTTCAGTTTACATTTTCGTCTTGCAGGTGTCAAGGTGTACAGTGTTACTCATGTCTTACCCGTCGAAAACAGACCGCCAGGCCATCCTTTCGGCCGCGGTGAAGGATCTGGCGCGGAGAGGCATCCGCGACTTGTCGTTACGGAGTCTCGCGACCTCCCTCGACCTGGCGCCTAATGCCATCTACCGTTACTTTTCCGATCGCTCAGCACTGGAAGCCGCGCTAGCAAACGAAGCTGCCCGACAACTTGAACTGGCGCTGAGGAAGGCAGCCGACCGGTCCGAACCGGTTACGACAATCCGCAACATGTCATCTGCTTACCTGAAGTTCGCAAGGGACAATCGTTACCTCTACGAGGTGATGATGAGTCTCCACGCGCCGGAGCACGATGCGACCTTCCGCCAAAGCCTCTGGACGTTCACCCTCGAGCAGGTGCAACGAATTGCCGGGTCGGACGGAGCTGCGCAGGCATCTATCGCACTTTGGGCGTTCCTCCATGGAGCCGTCGCATTAGAAGCCGCTCAAGTATTCGGCGAGAGCAAACCCGCAAGCGGCCTTGAATTCGGGCTCAACGCGTGGCTAATGGCTGTCTCTACACGTGGGGAGCCAATGGCGGCACTCCACAGCAAGCCCACCAAGAAGACCGCCAATAAGAAAGTGTCTGCGCGTGAAAGTTCGGTGCGAAGCCGCAAGTGAGGATTCAGTTAGCGTCATTTTGATAAGTGTGTGTGTCCCCGTCACCGCTGATTTTTTAACGCGACGTGCTCCGCCATCAGCTCGGCCAGAACCTCGTCCTTGGTCTGGATCTTCTTCTCCAGGTAAGAAACAAAATCAGTCAGGAATCCGAAATCCGGACTGCAAGCCCGAGTTTTTCAACAGCATCGAAGGTTTGGGCAATCCGGTGAGCTCACGGCTTATCATCCACGGCGTGCTGATCCAGTGAGCCGATCCCAGTTCCCGTAAGCAAATAGCTCCTTCTGCTCCGGAGCAAGAGCTGCATCTTCAATGAAAGATCGACCCGGTTTGCCTGGGCGGTACTGATACGGGTAGTCGGTGGAGAACAGAATGCGCTCCGGCCCAACCAGTTCAAGCGTGCGTTGCAGATAGGAATGACTCCACATGCCACTGGGTGTCACATATAGATTCTGCCGGATGTAGTCGGCCACAGATTTCTGCAGATGCGCTACACGCGCCAGCGAAGCGAGCCGTTCCAGATAGAAGAGAACAACCTCGCCCCAGTGGCCCAGGACGATCTGCAAATCTGGATGTTTATCAAAGACACCGGCCAGGACCAGGCGTACGAACTGAATACCGGCTTCATAGTGCCACCCGAGCCCAAACGTGGCAAAAGCGGTATCGATCTGGTCGTTGAAACCTGAGTAGTAGACTTCCCTGACGGCGCGTTGCGGGATCTGCGGATGCAGGAAGATTGGCACTCCGAGCCTCGCGGCGGTCTCAAACATGGGCAAGAAGTCTGGATGATCCAGGTTCTTCTCGCGTGTACGGCCGCAGAGCATCGTCCCCACTAACCCCAGCCGAGTCACACCCCGCTCAAGTTCAAGCGCAGCTTCTTTCGGCGCTGCTGTCGGCAGCGTGGCAAAGCCCTGAAAGCGTGTAGGGTACTTCGCTACAGTTGCGGCGACCATGTCGTTGGTCCGCTGTGCCAGCCTCACGCTCTCCTCTGGTTCGAGGTTGTGCAAAGCTGGCGTGGTCACGGAGAGCACCTGAACATCTACCCCGCTCTCGTCCATCAGCGCCAACCGGCGCTCGCCCAGATCGTCGAGCCGCTCCTCGATTTCGCCTCGATCGAATCCGCCGGTACCCTCCTGTCCGATTGAAGATGCTTCCCAGGCAGCCCTGATGTCCGCAGTGACAAAATGCTCTTCGATTCCAACTAGCTTCGTCATCCCTGTATCTCTCTCTTTCTCTCTCTCTGTCCCCAAGCAAATGCGACCTCCTGGATTCGAGGCAAGAAGGCCAGCTAGTGTCTTTACTGTCGAACTGCTGTGAGGGCTGTCACTGCACCGGTAGCCACAACCGTGTGCATCAGGGCGAGAAACATCTGTGCCGCGGGTGTCACTCCAGCAAAACGCTGCGACTTGGTAAAGCTCAAACGGATCGGCAGAGCGAACGAAAGTGCGAGGGCAGCGATCGCAATGAAGAACAATACACGATTCGCCTGTGGAGTGACCAGTTGGAGCACTGCATACGTGATGGCCGCAAGGAGAAAGCCTCCTACGACGCCGGACAAAATGGGTAACGAAGTGAAAGGCGGAAACCCTTTCGGTACTCCGGTGATTCGTAGAGCAATCTGGGCCAGCAGCGTGTCCAAGAAGAAGACCGCCAGAGCTGCGCCAAGAAGAAATATGAGCTTCATCTATTCTCCGTATTCCTATACTGCTGACATCACCGCATCCGGCGCGGTCTGGCTATTATCTGTTTCGATTCAGTCCGGCGCGTTCTCCGCTCCACAGTGGGCGTACATCGCGTAAAGAGAGCTTGCAGCGCAGTATGAGCGTATTGATCAGCTTTCGGATCTCTCACGAACCGGAGTGACGCGTGATGGCTGAGATAGATCCCGCACAGCTCCCAGACAACCTGATCGACATCTGTATCCGATCGCAAGTGTCCCAGAGAGACCGCGCGCTCGATGTGCGCCCCAAGTACCCCGCGCCAATGCGCTTCCATTTCTCGTAAGCGATCCCGAACAGGACCCTCGCCATCGTCGAGTTCGAACATGCCGGCTGCTACCGGGCAACCTCCGGAAAGACCAGCTTTTGCCGTCCATCCCAACCAGTTGTGCACGAGCGCTTTGAGCCGTGGCAGTCCCTCGGGAGCTGTCATCGCTGGCCCAACGACCTGTTTCCCGGCTATTGCGGCAGTATGCTCCAGAAGAGCTAGATCCAAATCTTGCTTAGATCGGAAATGCGCGAACAGCCCGCTTTTCGACATCCCGGTGCGCTCTGCCAAAACGCCCAGAGTAACGCCCGCCAAACTGGATGCGCTTAACAGATCCGTTCCGTGTTCCAGGATGCGGAAGCGGGTGGAAGACGGTGTCTTGTCCATGCTCCCCGTATATTAGCACGATCGGTCGTGCTAATATTCGAGCCTATGCCAAACCCCTTCGAACACACCGACTCCTCCGATGCTCCGCCGCCACTGCAAATCGGAATGCTCCTTTTCCCTCAGATGACCCTGCTGGACCTGGTCGGCCCGCAAGCTGCCCTGGGTATGCACGGCCAGACGCATCTCCTTTGGAAAACACTCGAACCAGTCCTGACCGATTCAGGGATATCTCTCCTGCCGACCGCGACTTTCGCCGGCTGTCCAGCAAATCTGGACGTCTTGTTCGTGCCCGGCGGTTTTGGCGCCAACGACATGCTGCAGGATGCCGAAGTACTTGCTTTCCTGGCGGAGCAAGGCAAGACGGCTCGCTACATTACCTCCGTTTGCTCCGGTTCGCTGATCCTGGCTGCGGCAGGTCTTCTGGACGGCTACAAGGCTGCTACGCATTGGGCTTGTTACGACGCCTTGGAGGCACTAGGGATTGAAGCTGTGCATAGCCGGGTGGTCGCCGACCGCAATCGGTTTTCAGGAGGTGGTGTGACGGCAGGAATCGATTTTGGGCTCGTTCTATTGGCAGAACTGCGTGGCGCAACAGTTGCTCAAGTTACCCAACTGGCTATGGAGTATGGTCCGAAGCCCCCGTTCAATGCCGGCTCTCCTGAAACGGCGCCTCCGGAAATAACGGCTATTGCTTCGAGCATTCTGAAACCACTGATGGACCAGGCGACGGTCATCGCACAGCGCTTGCACGTAAGTCGCGCAACCGCCTAGCCTGACTTTCTCACGAGGAGGGGCGGCATCCTGATGATAAGAGCTGGTATGGCGGAACGCAGGGAAGTGGCAACGAAGAGCGGGTAGGAGAGCCAGGCAGGCGCACGGGCTTGAAGGATGCTTTCAATGGTTGAAAAAGAATTGTCAAAGAACCGAACCACGGTCAGAGTCAACACCGGAGTTGCTGAAAGACGCGGGCGAACAGCAGCTGGTCCGGGTAGCCGCTGGAGAATGAAACCCAGACTTTGCGCACGGTGATGCGCACCAGCGCGCCAATCTTGAGCAGTTTGAGACGGATGGTTGGGCACTGTGCTCTCGCCATCTGAGTCCCTTTGAGACCTAGCCGCCGCAAGCCTTCGAGCAACAGGTAAGCCATCGAAGAGAGATACAGTCGCAGTTGGTTGGAACGCAGATAGGCGGTGCTGGTGCGATCGCTGAACAGGGAAAACTGTTCTTTGATGCGGTTCTCCATTTCACCCCGTGCACAATACAGTTGCTCGTACAGCGCCTGTGCCGGCCAGCGGAGGGCATCGAGCGAAGTCACGAGAAAGCGCGGATTCTCGCCCTTGCCCAACTGCTCGGCTTTCGCCACGACACGACGGCTGCGTTGCCAGGAGTCATGCGTTTGATAGGCGAACTCGGTGAAGACGCGGGCTGCCTGTTGGGTCTGTTGGCGTACTCGGTGCGCTTCCACCATCTCGGCGTCGATGATCTTACGGAGCCGCTGATTCCGAGCCAGACCGAATACATAGTGAACCTGGTGGGCTTCACACCAGCTCATCAACTCGTCCCGGCAGAAGCCGGAGTCGGCGCGCAGAATGATCCGCACCTCCGGCCAGCATGCCCGAATCTGTTTTACGATGCGTTCGACTTCTTCCCGGCTGCCTGCCGCGGCGTCGATATTCGAAGATCGCAGCCGTGCGCACAACAGATGTTCGCCTGCGAAGAGGTACAACGGCAGATAGCAGTAGTGGCCATAGTAGCCGTGAAAGAAGCGGCCTTCCTGTCGGCCGTAGAGCGGATCGTCGGTGGCATCCAGGTCGAGAACAATCTCTTCTGGCGGAGTGGCGTAGGCTTCCAGAAACACTTCTACCAGTAGCCGGTCGATCGCCTCGGGATCCATGATGATCTTGGCGTAGCGCTCCTGCCCGTTGGCATCGGCGCGCGTCAACTCCCAGCGATTCAGCGTGCTCTTGCCCGCCAGTGCTTTGCCGCGATCGCGCTCCTGTTTACGGTCTTTCCCTTCCGGGTCGCGCTTGCCGGACAGCACGGCCAGCAACGGATCGGCGCGCAGCTGATCATGATCGTTCAGGTCTTCATAACCCAGCGCTAGCCCATAAATCCGTTGCGCCACCAACTCCGCTACACTGTGCTCAATCCGATCCGCCCGCGCGGTGATCGCTGAAGCAACCGGTGAAGCGTTCCAGGATGCGTGTGCGCCGCTCCACTTCGCGCAGCAGCAACCCTCCCCCATCGGAGGTGATCTGTCCGCCATCGAATCGCCCGATCACTTCTCTGGAAAATAATGCCTGAAACTCAAAACCTGCTCGGCTACACTCTGTCATAGGCTAGGGCCGTTCCTCTCTCCGCTCTAAACATTTGGTGGTTCTTATGTTTATCTCAGATTGAACGGCTCCTGGCTATCTATACTCGTGAGAAATTGCCGGTAACTGCGATAGTGGTCGAGAGCTAATTTTTTTATGAATGCGTTGCCCGTTGTGGTCGCACTGCCGTCGGTTTCGAGCATCTGAAATTGCGACAGATCCGGACCGGTGATCAGAATCGCGAACTTGAAGGTCTGCCCGTTGGACGTGATCTGAATCGAGCCACTGCAATCGCGGTCGACCGCATAGGTTCCCCCTGATTCTCTATCATCGCTGACGATTACCGATCCATTCGAGACGTAAGTGAAACCTGAAATCCAAAAGGTGCCCGGGCCATTGAAGTGCGCCAGGGCCTGGTAGGCGACCGGCGTGCTGTTTGGCGTGTGACCGGCAACCGTACCCGCATAGCTTCCACGGAGAGTGGAAAGATTGCACGATTGACCAAAAAGGCTCCCGCTCCCGAAGAGCGCACAGAGCACGGCTGCGCGCCGCCATTCAGCAAAGAAACTCGCCTGTCCTTCGGGCGGGGCGCTCGATCCCGGGCCCGTTGTGCGCGCGAGTTCCTCAAAAGAGCAGCGGCAGTAAAGAAGTAAAGTAATTGACGCATATGTATTCCTTTCTGACTTACTAAGTGGAGAGGGAGAGCCGGGAAACGTCCCCGGCTCATGAGTCTACTTGACAGTGAACTTCGCGGTCGTGCTGTTCGACAGCGAGCCCGAAACACCGGTGAACGTGATGGTGTAAACGCCGGGTTTCGTGTTCGCTGGGAACAGGACTCCGGAGACGGCGTAGTCTGTTCCGTTGACGCGCACCGTTTGCGGCAGATCCGCGCATTGCAATCCCGCGGGACCGCCCGAGCAACTCAGCTGCACATTCGCGTTGAACCCGTGAACGGATTGCAGCTTAAGAATGACGCCGCCGAGCCTATCGCGGTAGACCGTTTCCGCCGGCGGTATCGGAGTGATGGTGAAGTTGGCCGCCGGAATTACCGTGAAGCTCTGCATCACCGGCGTGGCTGCCGCGTATTGCGCGTTGCCGGGCTGCGAAGCCTGAATCGTGCAGCTTCCCGGATTGACCAGCGTCGCGCTTGCGCCCGAAACGGTGCACACGGTTGGCGTGAGCGAAACGAAACTGACCGCGAGGCCGGAGCTGGCCGTTGCATGCAGCGCGAGCATCGTGCCTTGCACCTGGTTCGCGATGGGTGCGAAGCTAATCGTCTGGCTCAAAGCGACGCCGGTTCCGGTAAGCGTAATCCTTTGTATAGCCGGGTTGCCGTTCAGCGAGTTGTCCATGAGGGTGGCCGCGCTCTTGATGGAACCGCTCACTCTCGGCGTAAAGCTGATGCTCAGATTGCAGCCTTCTCCGGGTGTCAGCGAGAAGCTGCTGGTGCAATCGGCGGGCGTGCCCGAGCCGGCTACTTGCTCGAAGTTCGCGCCGACGGTCAAACCCGGAGGAATGGCCGAAAGCGTGGCGTTGCCGATGTTTTCTAGGAGAACCGACTGCGGGCTGTCGCTGCTGGTCGAGCCGACGTTGGTGGCGGCAAAGCTCAGCGTGGGCGGCGTCGAGCGGTTCAGTTCCAGCACGCGGCTGTTGAAGGTGTCCGCGATGAAGACATCGCCCGCTCCATCCACCGCCAGACCATCGGGGCCATTCAGCCCGCTGTCAATCGTGGTCTGCGGGCCCCCGTCGGCTGGAACCTCCACCACACGATTGTTGCCGTAATCCGCGATGAAGAGATCGCCCGCTCCGTCCACCGCCACGCCGCTGGCTTCATTCAAGCCCTCGGCGGGCACTGTCATCTGCGGGCCGCCGCCGGCCGGAACCTCCACGACGCGGCTGTTGTAGTAATCGGCAATAAAGACGTCGCCCGCTCCGTCCACCGCCACGCCGAAGGGATGACTCAGGCCGCTGCCCACCGTGGTCTGCGGGCCGCCGCCGGCCGGAAATTTCACGACGCGGTTATTTCCGCTATCGGCGACGAAGACATTGCCCGCTCCATCCACCGCCACGCCATTCGGACCGTTCAGCCCGCTGCTGAGCACTGTAGTTTGGGAGCCTCCGGCTGGCACTTCCAGCAGTCGGCCGCCGCCGCCGAAATCCACGACGAAGACATCGCCCGCTCCATCCACCGCCACGCCAGTGACGCCATAGAATCCGCTGCCGACTGTGGTCTGCGGGCCGCCGTCGGCCGGAACCTCCACCACGCGCAGGTTGTTGCCATCGGCGATGAAGACATCGCCCGCCCCATCCACCGCCACGGCCGGTGGGTTATTCAGCCCGCTCGCAGGTACTGTGGTCTGCACGCCCGGGCCGAAACCGATCTGCGGACCCACGCCGATGCCGTGAATGTAGGTCGTTGCCAGCACGTTCCCGCTGCCGTCCACAATCTGAACCGCGCCGTTACGCGCTCCGGCGAATTTGGGCGTAAACGTCACATTGACGCTGCAGGATGAGCCGCTGGTCACGCTGCCGCTGCAGGTACCGCCGGAAAGCGTGAAATCGAGGTTGGGCGCGCCCTGGGTGAGCACTTTCGGCATGCCGAGCGTTGTATCGGCATCGATGTTGTAGTTCAGCGTCAGCGTGACGCCGGCGCCGATATTTAAGCTGCCGAAGTTCACGGAAACCGTCTGGACCTCGACCACGCGGTGGTTGCCCGTATCGGCGATGAAAACGTCGCCCGCTCCGTCCAGCGCGACGCCGAAGGGATGACTCAGTCCGCTGCCTACCGTGTTCTGCGCGCCGCCGCCGGCCGGAATCTCCACCACGCGGCTGTTCTGGGTGTCCGCGATGAAGACATCGCCCGCTCCGTCCACCGCCACGCCATAAGGTTGATTCAGTCCGCTGCCCACCGTGGTCTGCGGACCGCCGCCAGCGGGAACTTCCACCACGCGGTTGTTGACGGTGTCCGCGATGAAAACATCGCCCGCACCATCCACTGCCACAGTGTGTGGATTATTCAGTCCGCCGGCGGGCACCGTGGTCTGCGGACCGCCGCCGGCCGGAACCTCCACCACGCGGCTGTTGAACGTGTCGGCGATGAAGACATCGCCCGCTCCGTCTACCGTCACGCCAAAGGGATGATTCAGTCCGCTGCCCACCGTGGTCTGCGGGCCGCCCCCAGCCGGAATCTCCACCACGCGGCTGTTTTCGAAATCCGCGATGAAGACATCGCCCGCTCCATCCACCGCCACGCCATCGGGAACCGTCAGTCCGCTGGCGGGTACGGTGGTCTGGGCGCCGCCGGGCGTCACCTCCACCACGCGGTTGTTGTAGCTATCCGCGATGAAGACATCGCCCGCCTTGTCCACCGTCACGCCGTAGGGCTCATTCAGTCCGCTGGCGGGTACCGTGATCTGGGCACCGGTAAAGCTGACTTGAGCGTTGAGATGCGGCGCGGCCATAAAAGTGAGTACGGCCAGCAGCGGCGCCGCAAATCGAAGGGAGGAGTGACGAGGTGAAGTAGTCATACACCTCTACAGCGAGTGCACCCCAGCAAAAACTGCCGCCCTACGCAAACTTTTGCCAGGAAATTTTGCTGAAGCGGAGGTGGGGCCGCCGCCGCGCTGCGGCGACTGCCCACCACGTTGGCTCAGTACGACGTGATCAGAGCCTTCACACTTGTAGTTCCCGTATCCGTGCCGAAGGTGAGCGTCACGGTGACGGGGTTCTTGATGCCCGGGAACGTCACCGGCGAACCAGCCGCATCGAAGGAGAACGTGTTGTTGCCCAGAGGAACAAGGCCGAGCGCCACGGTTGCACCGTTCACCGTGCCTTCATAGCCATAGGGCGCGTTTGAAGCATTCCACAGGCGATGGAATGATCCCGCCGGCAGAGTCAGCGTGTAGTTGGCAATCTGCAACGTCATGGGTTCGGTTGCCGGATTCAGCCCCGCGCTGGCGCTGCCCAGCGTAAACAGAGAGGTGAGCACAAAACCGGGATGCCGGCCCGTATCAATCGCCAGATACGCGCTGAAACTCGAGAACGGAACGCTCTGAACCAGCTCGTATGCGCCGATGTCGCAGCCCTTGCCTTGCGGGCGCGTGACCCCGCGCTGATCCGTCGTGACCGGCTTGCCGTTGGTATCGGTGCAGCTAGTGACCGGGATCGCATCCACCGCCGGACTCGTCCCTGCAGGATTGTTGGGCAGCAGCGCAATGGTTTGCGTCGGCCCGCCGTTGTTCTGCAGGCCCTTGGGGTCCAATCCCGCTCCTTTCACAGCATTGTCCTGATCGCCCGGACCGGTAAAGAAGGAAGCGCACGTGTTGTCATCGGACAAATTGTAGCCCTGCGAGTTAATTGCTCCACCGAAATTCAAACAACTCCCACCAGGGGCATTATTGGCAAGCAGCGTGCTCTTCAGGGTGATCGTATCGAAGTTGTCGATCCCGGCGCCGGCGGCTGCGGAGTTGCCCGCAATCGTGCTGTTGGTCACCGCGAGAATGCCAAAGTTATTATTATCGATGCCGCCACCCTCGTTGGCGGCGGAGTTGCCCGACACTGTGCTGTTGGTCAGCGTGAGCGTACCGTAATTATTCTCGATGCCGCCGCCTTCGCAGCCGGCGGAGTTGCCCGAGAGCGTGCTGTCACTTACCGTGACCGCGCCGCCGGAATTGTTGAGGGCGCCGCCCTCGCCGCCGGAGCAGGCTCCGACTGCAGAGTTGCCCGTAAAGGTGGTATCGGTTACCGTGAGCGTACCAGTGTTGAAAATGCCGCCGCCTCCGTCCGCGGAGTTGCCCGCGAGCGTGCTGTTGGTGACGGTGAGCGTTCCACTGTTGTAAAGGCCGCCGCCGATGTTCGAAGAACCCTTCTCAATGGTCAGTCCGGATAGCGTGACGTTCGCACCGCTACATATGTTGAAGACCTGCGCCGCGCCATTGCCGCTGATAGCCAGCTGAGAAGCACCAGGACCACTGATCGTCAGGGTCTGCGAGTTGCAGATGGCAAGCGCGCTCGCGACCGTGATGGTGGATTGGGCAGGCAAATTGAAGTTGATGGTGTCTCTGGACAATGCCGTCGCAATCGCGTCGCGCAGCGACCCCGAGCCGCTATCGTTTGTGTTGGTAACGGTGAGCGTGGCGGCGAACGAGGGCAAAGCGCCCACCAGCGCCAATAAACACAGGTACATAGAAAACGGTTTGCGTTGCGCTCCGCAGGGGGACGTAACGCGAGTGATGTCTGGAAAATGGGGATTCATCGATATTCCTCGCAGGGTGAAGTGCTGATCCACTTCTAAGAGCGAGTGCACCCCAGCGAAACATGCCATCCTATCCAAAACTGTTTTCGAGCCAGGCGATCAGCGCTCGAAGCTCCAGACATTGCTGGTTACGTCGGCTCCGAGCAAGGCCATATGCTTTTCGTCGGGCGACACTACGCCGGAGATGTTTGTCGAGCTCTTATAGATCAGATGAGGCTGCAATCGTGCATCGATATAAAAGAAACCTTCGGCGCGGAAGAGGTCGCCGAAGGACGGCAGGAGCGCCATATTAACCGTTGAATCGAGTATCGGCGAGTTAGCCAGCCAGCCGTAGCCGTCCGGGACGAAAGAAATGCTGCTCATGCGCCCGATCCCTTCGATTTGACGCCAGGACTGTGAGCGATCGGAGAGAGCCGGATGGAGATGTATTTCGAGGAAGCGGCCGGCGTTATGAGTGTCCGGCACAACGATTTCCGTGCCGTCGGGTGAAAGTGACCAGCGACCGAGCCCGGTGGAAACAAACGCAGTACGCCCTAGTTCGCGTCCCTTGCCGGCAATGGGATCTAGCTCGAAATAGCGCTGCCCATCCGCCTGCGTGGTGCGGAGAACACAGCCTGTCCCGTGCCCCGGCAAGCTGCAGCGGAACTCATCGAGCGGTTGGCTTAAGGGAACTTCGACGGGCTGGCCGCCCGTGATGGGGGCTCGCAACAGGAGATGCCGCGTGTGTTTGCCCGGCTTGTCGGGATTGGCTAGATCTCTGTACATCATGAGCAGCCACTTGCCGTCTGGTGTGACTTGCGGCATGTAGACATCGCCCGCTGTAGAGACAAGCAATTCGGCTTCTCTGTGCTTCAGATTCTGTCGGAAGAGTTCCAGGTGCCCATTGCGATCCGACTCGAAGATGACGCACTGGCTATCGGGCGTCCAGACATGCGGATAGCTGTTGGTCTGCTCCAGCGTCAGCCGGCGCTGGTTGCGCAGCAGCGGAAAGGGAGCGGACAGGGGACGGATTCCGCGCCGCCGACCTGGAAATGAACTCGCAAAGCCCTGGGGCGGCGCGACCAGACCGTGACCGTTGTCCGCGTTCTTCGGCATCTGCCAGTCCGCGAGGTACGTCTGTGTCGTGCTATCGATACGCACGACTGCCAGTCTGCGGCCGTCGCGGCTCCCCGTCAATTGAGACAGCACCACTCCGCTCAGACGGGACACCTGATGAGGCGTGCCGGCTAAGTCACCCGTTGCTCCATCCGTTTGCAGGGACCATACATTGAAGCCCGCATTGCTGATGCGGTCCACATTCTCCCGCAAAAACAACAACTCTCCGTTGTCGGCGAAGAAGCCTGAGTTGAACCGAATGTGTCTGAACCGCACCGCGGCGAGATCGGCCGCGAGAGCCTTCGAAGCCAGATCGCTTTCCTCGCAGGTATCGGGGTTGATAGAGACGTCCCGCAGACTGAGCGCCGGGGAGCAGTGACGCAGACGATTGAACCACACAGTCTTGTCATTCGCGGACCAGAAAAGTGTGGCGATCCTTTCGTCCGGTCTGCTCCTGTAGAGCAGGCGCGCCCCAGTTCGGTCCAATGGACCTGTCCAGATTTCGTGTTTTTCGTTCAGCCAGGCGATGCGCTTCCGGTCATGCGAAAGCGCCAGCAATTGGGTATTGGGAAGCAGGGGACTGGCTGCGGCTCCGTTGAGCGGTATTGCCCACGTCTCAAAGACGCCGCGTACGAGGCCGACCGCGAGCAGGCTAACATCGGACGGAAACAACAACTGGGTAAAGGCGAAGTCTGGCAGGGCGTTCAGTTCCTGGACCGATGAAGTCCGATCGTTGCGCACAATCAACCCGCCATCCACAGTTGCGTACGCGAGACTTTCTCCGTCAGGCGAAAGCCGCGCCACGGTAACATCGTGACCCGTTTCATATCGGGTGATCTGTTGGAAGTGGAGGTCCTGGGGTAAGTCATGCGACGGATGACCTCGATTCCAGAAGTTCAATAGCAGGAAACCGCCGAGCACTGCTACCGCCGCCAGGCTCAACGCTACCAGCGGCCAATGAGAGGGCTTCTCCAGCCGTTCCAGTTGCGAGGCCACTTTCTCCGTGCTCGGCCGTCGTTCCGGCGATGCGTTTCGCATTTGCGTCAGCAGAGGATGACGCCACTTGCCCAACTCTTCCAGAACCACCGCCAGCGAATATACGTCGCTTGCTCCGGTTACGTCTCCGCCCAGCTTCTGCTCCGGGGACATGTAGCGCACGGTTCCCACAGGGAGATGCATACTCGTTCCGTTAAGAGCGCGGTCGCGAATATTCTGGGCCAGCCCGAAGTCGAGCACCTTGACGTAGCGATCGGCTCGGACCATGATGTTTTCCGGTTTGATATCGCGGTGAACGATGCCTTTTTGGTGAGCAGCCGCCAGTGCGCTCGCAATTTGCCGGCCGATCTCGATGGTTTCCCGGGCAGACAGCTGGCGCGCTTTCCGCAACGCACGCAGCGATTGCCCTTCCACCAGTTCCATCGCCATGGCGAGACCCCAACGCGTCTGGATCAGCTCGTACACCGTAACAATGTTGGGATGGTTGAGCCGGGAGGCGAGTCGTGCCTCCGAGATCACTTGCGAGGCGGCAGCTTTGTCGGGGGCGACGGCGCTGGGCAGAAATTTTAAGGCGACAGTCCGCCGGAGTTCCGCGTCCTCCGCGGCATACACCTCGCCCATTCCACCCTGGCCGATCCGCTCCAGCAGGGTGTAGCGCCCGACGGTATCTCCGGCCCGCCGGTCGGGCGCGGGAGGATAGGAGGGCTCACTTTCGAGTTCTTCGAAAACCGCGATGACGCGACATTCGACCTCACCATCTACCGTTGCGCCACGCACGTATTCGCGCTGGGCTTCCGAATCCAGATCGCCCGCGGTCTCGCATAGGATCCAGGCCGCGCGCCACTGCCCGTCGGTCACGAGCCGCTCCAGTTCGGGAAAGGGCAAACCAGACCAACTAAGCACAGCAGGCGCAAGACAGACCCGAACACGTCTTCCATAATTCTAGAGCGAGTACACAGACGCAAAAACTGCCATGTCAGCCCAATTTTTATTCCACTTTTAGCTGTTCCCTCAGCCATCCTTTGCAGAAGGTCCAGTTACGGGCCACCGTGCGCGGCGCAACCTCCAGCCGATGCGCAATTTCCTCCACCGGTGAACCCTCGAAAACCTTCATTTCCACCACGCTGCGCAGCCGCGGGTGGATCGCTCCCAGTCTGTCCAGCAGTTCGTCGATTTCCTGTAGCGTCGCAACGTTTTCCTCTCCGCCCACTGCATCGAAGTGCGCAATGTCGATCTTAGTCGTACGCCGCGAGAGCAGCCGTGAATGATCGATCAGTAGATGGCGCATCACGTGTCCGGCAAATTGCAGGAAGTGTTCGCGTTCCGAGCGAGTGGAGTCGTCCGGGGCGGGCAGAGACTTCACCTTGATCAACTGCAGGTAAAGCTCGTTGACGAGTAAGGATGGTTGCCAGGAATGATCGCTTCTTTCGGCATTCATCTTGGCGGCTGCCAAACGGCGCAGTTCCGGATAAAGCAACGCAAACAACTGGTCGGCGGCTTCGCGGTCGCCGGAGCGGAAGCGGACCATGAGGCTAGCGACCGTCACTGAAGTTTCGGGGGACGCCATCCGTAGCGATTATCTTAGCTGTGGCTTTTCTAGGTCTTTCATCCTATACGAATTTGCCCTGCTCATCAGATGAGGCAACGACGATCTCCCGGATGCTCGCAAGGAACGCCAAGCCGGTGTTTCCGAAACAGAAGGTAAAAAGCGCAAGGCCAACCCGAAATCGGGAGATCAGTGGATTTTTCGAAGGAACCCTTACCCACGCAATTGTCAATGACACTGGGCGCGAACGCCCCGCCACCACAAACGGTTCAGGCAGCAATCTTCAGGCAGGAAGTGATCTTTTCTTTGATCTGTTCCGCAGTGAATGGCTTGCGAACGTAGCCATTAGCTCCGAGTTGCACCGCTTCCAGCACGCGCGCTTGGCTGCCTTCGGTGGTGATCATGATGAACGGCAATTGCTTCCAGTCTGGATTCGCGCGCAGCTTGGTCAGGAACTGGATGCCATCCATATTCGGCATGTTGACATCCGACAGAACCAAATCGATGGGTGTGCTGCCGAGAATATTGAGAGCTTCGATGCCATCACCGGCTTCATGTATTTGCCCAACCGGCAAATCGGTCTGAGAAATGACCCGCAGCAAAATTTTCCGGATCGATGCGGCGTCGTCGACAATCAGGATGTTCAGATTCATACAGAGTACTTTCGCTCTCCTCTCTATAGTGGTGGGAGCGTTTCAAATTCGCGTTCAGATAATACCCAGGGGTCAACGGGGCGCTCCCGCGAGTTTAGCCCGCGATACCTCAAAAGCGAGTTTCCCGCCGCGCTCGAGAATCTGGCCGCCCCACTTTTCTTTGCCGTTGAGCAGGCCGGAGAACTCCCCATTCCGGGGCTGATCGAGTGTCAGAACATCACCTTCTTTGAGTTCAAACAGCGTCTCCGCGGAGACAATGCCACCGGGAAGTTGCACGTCCAACCGCAGCCTCGCCGGTTGCAGCAGGCGAGCCAGGTGAGTCTGATCTTGTGGCGTCGCTTTCGTTTTGCGAATCCGCTGCAGCTGCTCGAAGTTGTTACGCAAACGTTTAATGAAGATGGAAGGGATCGCCAGGTTCATCAATCCCGAAGTGGAACCCAGGCGGACCTCTATGGCAATTAAAATCATCGCTTCGGCGGGCGCAAGCATGTGCAGAAGTTGCGGCTCGCTGGCCAGCGATTGAACGGAAAAGTCGATTTCAGCGACGCTCTTCCAGGATTCGTGCAGATCGCGCAAGACCACGCGCAGGATCGTGTGCAGCAGTTTCTTTTCGATATCGGTAATCTTGCGCTGAACCGTGGGCGAAGACTGCTCTTTACTGCCCAGAAGAATCTCGATCAGCCGGAAAAAGAGATTGGTGTTGAGGTCCAGGATGGCTGCGCCATCGTAGGGCTGGAGGCTCAAATAGGCGATGCAGGCGGGAGACGAGACACTCTCGAGAAAGTCGCCATAGGAGATCTGCTCCAGGCTGACCAGATTGAGCATCACATAGGAACGAAGATAGGCGGACAAGCTGGAGGCAACATTGCGCGCGAAGTTTTCGTGCACCATGTGCAGCGATTGCAGCTGCGATTTAGGAATTTTGTCGAGCTTCTTTAAGTCGAAAGCTTCGATCTCGGCCGCCGATTCGGAGTTTTCGGCAGAACCTCGAAAGACGGCATCGATTTCCTGTTGGGTGAGAGCGCGTTTCATGGGTTAGGTGTTGTTCGCTGAATCGAGTCCGCTTAATCAATCGGTGGACAGAGAGCCAGCCGGTCGGTCCGGCTGACTATCTGTCGGATGCGGAGACCGTAGTTCTCTTTTACGAGGACGATCTCGCCCCGCGCGACCACCGTGCCATGTATCAGCAGATCGACCAAATCGCCCGCTTCCTTGTTGAGCCCGAGGCGCGATCCGGGTTTCACTCGAAGCACTTCGCTGATCGAGAGATGAGTGCTGCCGAGAGCCAGCGAGATCGGAAGATTCACATCTCGCAGACGGCCCATCATTAGGGATCCCGAAGAGAGCTGGGCGTCCTGCAATTCAGCCTGGCTGTGTAATGGATCGAGGTGTTTGAGAACGCCTGCGGCGTTTGCTTCAATGGCGAGGAGCAGAGTCAGCGCGGGATTCGCCCCGACTGTGATGGCGGCGGTTGCTAAGACCAGAGAGGCAGACTGTGGAACGGACGACTCCTCGCCGGCGGGACAGCGAAACAGCCTGACCGGCTCTTCCGTGAGCGCATTGGCCGTCCCGTGATGAGCCTGGCTCAACACTTCGAGATACGTCGAGCGGCAGGCATCGGGATCGGACTCGCCGAGTGCCTGGCTGAGAGCGAGCCAGGTGGCTTCCGCTGCGCCCACCCAGGTATCGAATTCACCCAGAGCGTCACTGGCGAAGGGCTGTTTCCACCAAAGCGTCGTTTCCGTGTCAACGGAGGGCAACGCGGCGAGCGATGCGACAGCCACGCCAGGGCGCTCACCGGTAAACATCTCGAGCGCGCGCGCAAACTGATCGACCCAGAGATCGAAAAAGGAAGTCAGTGCGGAGGTATCAGGAGACATTAGCGTGTAGACCCGAATTCAGAGCTGCTTCTCTTCATATAGCGCCCGATTGCCCCAGGAGATCGGCGATACGAACGGCGAGGCGTTCCTCACTGGCGAGAATTTCGGCCGTGGCGATCAGCACATCACCGGCAAAGACGTCGATGTTCTCTCCGGCCGGGCGTCCGAGCAGGAGCAGGTGGTTTTCTTCGAGCTTGAGAAGGTCACGGACCGAGATGGTTCGACGGTCCAGTTCGGCGGATACCTGGACGGGCACGTCACCGAGGAATGCCAGACTTTCGTGGGACACTTCGAGGGCTGTACTCTGGTCGTCCAGGTCTGGATTAATAGACATATTCTTCATCCGGCGAGCCTTTCAGACTGATGCTTCCTTCTTTTTCCATTTCGCGCGCCAGCGTAATGATTTCCTGTTGGGCGGCATCGACGTCGCGCAGCTTCACGGGTCCCAGCGACGAGATCTCTTCGGACATCATGGCCGCCCCGCGCTGCGATTGGGTGGCCAGGAACTTCTGGCGCAGCGACTCATTGGAGCCTTTGAGGGCGATGATCAGAGAGCTTCTGTTAGAGCGTGAGAGCAGAGCGGTGATGGCCGTGTTGTCCAGATTTTCCAGATCACGAAATACAAACATGAAGCGGCGGATGTTCTCAAACAGCGGCTGCTTGTTTTGTTCAATGGCGTCCATCAATTGCGCACAGGTGTTCGGATCCAGACGATTGAAAATATTGGCAACCGCACGAATGCCGCCATGCGTTTCACGGCTCAGCTCGCCCAGATTTCTGAGCTTGTTGTCGATCACGCTGGCGATGCTGCGAACTACTTCCGGTGAGATCTGGTCCAGATCGGCCATCCGGATGGCGACGTCCGTTCTGGTCTCGGCCGGCAGAGAACTAAGGAGCGTGGCCGCTTGCGACGGATCGAAATGCGAGAGGATCAGGGCGATGGTCTGCGGATGCTCATCCTGGATCAATTTGGCGAGTTGCTGAGGATCGGCTTTGCGGAAACTGTCGAAGTTGAAGCCGCCTTTGGCAAAAGACTTGGAGAGTCTCTCCAGTAAAGTTTGAGCGACTGAAACACCGTAGGCTTCGGTCAGCATTCTTTCGGCGTACTCCATCCCGCCCTTGAGATAAAGCTGCTGGGAAGCTACGACGATATTGAACTCTTCCAGCGTTTTATCGGCCTGACCGGGCGAAACGCGCTCGAGCTGAGCGACAGCGCGGGCGAGCTGGTTCGCCTCTTCCTCCGTGATGTGCTTGAGAACAGCGGCACTCTCGATCGGACCGAGTGTAACGAGCAGGATGGCAGCTTTTTGCAGGCCAGTAAGCTGAGTTTGCGAATTGTCCAAATCTTCTCATCCTTTTCCCCGGCAGTGAGGGCGCGAGCAGGGTCCAGGTATTTTGCTACAAGTGAGTGCTGCGGCTTTGGCTTTTATTTCCAGGTTTGTTCCTGGAGCGATAAAAAACACTCTATACCGCGGGCCTGGTTCACCGATAAGAAAAGCGAACAGCGGATCACGAAATGACTAACGGCGTCACAGCAATCGCAAACGAGAATCAGCTCGAGCTGACGCTTATAGAAGAGGAACTGCTGGAACTCGCGGTGTGCGATACCGGCCGTTTTTTGGCCGCCTTTCGCAGTTTGCGGGATTCCAACCCGCTGGAAGTGACGCGCGCTTGCCTGCGGCACATTGCCAACCACGGAGCGGATGCGTCCTGGCAGAAGATGCGTTACTGGATGGTGGCCTCGAGCCCTTATGTGGGATTGCTCCTTCATGCCGACTTTCTCGATCATGCGGAGGCCGTCAAGGCGGCCTTGATCCTGCGTGATTCGGACCCGCAGTTCTTACTGAGACTGCGCGCCCAACTGGCCGAGTATAAAGGCGCGGTGAGTCTCGGTCAGATGGAGCGCACGTTAAGGATCTATCGTGCCGCGGGAAACCAGGAAGTCTTACTACCCTGGCTCCGGGAGCTGACACTGCACGGGGATCAGCACGTACGGTCAAAAGCGGCCAAGGTGCTCTGTGAAATGCGGCCGAACGTCGCGGCCATTGAGCGCCAGATGAAGTCGGAAGACCCCCGCGTGCGGGCGAATGCGCTCGAAGCATTGTGGCTATCCGACGAACCAGGCGCAGTGGCGGTGTTCCGGGCCGCGCTATCGGACACCGCTCACCGGGTTTTAGTGAATGCACTGATCGGATTGCACCGCTTCCACGTAGAGGGTGCTCTGGACAAGCTCATCGCGCTGGGACAATCATCCGTGCCGATGATGCGTCAGGCGGCAGTCTGGGGCATGCAGTTTCTAGCCGATTTGAAAGCGGTACCGATGTTGCGTGATCTGACGAAAGACCCGTCGCCCGAAATTGCCGCCAAAGCGCTGCACGCATTGACGGCTCTAGGTGTGCCACTCGTCGAAGAGACCGCAACCATCGCGCCTCCCGAACAGGAAGCAAAAAGTCAGGAAGTGCCGCAGCCCAAGAAGGATGTTGAAACTGTCAAGGAAGTGAAAATGCCGCCCAAAAAAGGCGGTTTGGGCCTCAGTATTCTGGGCATCTGACATACGACAGACCGCCCTGTTACTACCGTCGCTCGCTCTCCTTGTTTTTTCAAGTTCGTGTCTCTGTCCCATTCGTCCGCCCATTTCCCCGCATCAGGAGGATACCCGAACGCCCCTATCCAGCCCTCCCCTTGGCCCACACTAAGTTATTGATAATAAAATAGAAACTTTATTTTCCTTCGGCGGTGACCGGCCGCCCGCGCACCCCTCCCGCCAAAACCAGTAATTCCCGCCGACTTCTTTTATGGACGGTAAAAACTCCGACTGGCACAGATGTCATTCCTCTTTTGAAACCTTGCCTTGCGCGCTCAAAAGCACTTCCTTCTTCGCTGCTTTGCCGAGCGCTACTTCGTACTGCGTTTCATCGTTGGTGGTGATCTTTTCCGCTTTACGCAGCACGGCCCCGGGGTACTTGCCCTCCACCGCGCGCTTTACTTTGGCAGGAAGTTCCGACATCGGAATCGCCTGTTCGACGGCTTGCAAAACGCCGGCCTCATTGAAAACGACATCGCGCCTGGCCGCGCGATCGGTGACCGACGCTTCATAAGTCGTTTTGCCGTCTTCCACTTCTTTGGTCCAGCCAGATATGTGTGCGTCGGGATATTTCTTGGCCAGAGCGGCGCTGACCACGGACGGCACGTCGGCCGGCTTTAATTTTTGCTCCTGAGCGGCGAGGACAACAGCCGCACAAGCGGCCGCGAGAAGAATCTTTTTCATTGCGGGCTCCTAAGCACTATCAGAACGCGAGAATCTGAAGAATCGATGTAGAGCGATTACACTGCAAGAGTGCTGATTCGTATGTTGCGCCGGTCGCTTTTCCTGTTGCTGAGTTGCGCGTTTTTTGCTTATGGGCAGGAGAGCGCGAAGAAGCCCGTGACCGTCGACGACTTCGTCGCACAGCACCGGACGCGCGCGATTACACCGACCTGGTCACCCGATGGAAGCGCATTTTTCTATGAGCAAAACGGAGCGGTGTATCTGTATCCAGTTGCCGAGCAAAAAGCGAAAGAGTGGTTTCGTCCGGAGAAGCTTGAGAAAGCGGCGGTAACGTCGACTGAGCCGAAAGAGTTCGGCTGGCAAAACCGGCGTGTGTCGTCATCTACCTTCCAGTGGTTCCCGGATAGTCGCGAGTTGCTGGCCGAGGTGAGGGGCGATTTGTTCATCGTCAACGCGAAGGGCAAAGTAGAGCAGATCACTAAAACAGATATCGACGAAGAAGACCCGCGGCTTTCTCCGGATGGGAAGCAGGTGCTTTACCGGTCGAAATCAAATCTGTTTGTACTCAATTTGAAGAGCAGAAAAGTGCGGCAGTTGACGCATGACGGTTCACCGACGCTGCTGAACGGGCAGCTGGATTGGGTCTATCCGGAAGAGTTGGATCTGGGGACAGCGACCTGGTGGTCGCCGGATTCGAAACAAGTGGCTTACCTGCAATTCGACGTGAGCCATGAGTTCATGTATCCGCAGGCGGATCTGACCGGGGAGCGAGCGCTGGCTGAACCGGAGCGTTATCCGCAGGCGGGAACGCCGAATGCTTTGGTAAAGCTGGGCAGCGTGGCGGCGGACGGGGGTGAGACGAAGTGGATGAAGACTGGCGATGAGACGAACGCGTTGCTGGCGCGGGTGGCATGGCTGCCCGACTCTTCGCAGATCGCCGTCGAGCGCTTTACGCGGGTGCAGGACCAGGTCGATCTCCTGTTCTGCGACCCGGCCACGGGCGCTTCCCACCGGGTGCTGCACGAGCAATCGAAGACCTGGGTGATGGTGGCGGACAACTTGTATTTCCTGAAGACCAGCCCGGAGTTTCTCTGGACCAGTGAACGCAGCGGCTTCCGGCATATCTATCGATACTCGGACAAGGGCGAGTTGCTGGGGCAATTAACGAGCGGCAACTGGGAAGTGCAAAGCATCGCGGGAATCGATGAAGCGAAACACCGGGTGTACTATACGTCGTCGGAGGCGAGCCCGCTGGAAACGCAGTTGTATAGCGTCCCGGTGACGGGCGGCGAGCGCTCGCGTCTTACACAAGCAGAAGGCACACACGAGATTCACGCGAGTGAGAACGGCGAAAACTTCGTCGACAGCTATTCGAGCTTGCGGCAGCCTGAGCAGACGATAGTGGCAAACGCCAGGGGAGAGCAGCAGGCTGTGCTGCAGGCTGCTGATACGAAGCTGGCAGACGAGTATCAACTTTTGCCGGAAGACATCGAGCAGGTCAAAGCGCCGGATGGAACGGTGTTATATGCGAGGCTGATCAAACCGGCGAACTTTCGCGAAGGGACCAGGTATCCAGCCATCGTTTATGTTTATGGAGGCCCGGGCGTACAGTCCGTGCGGAATCGCTGGTATGGCCTGAGTTGGGAGCAGGTGCTGGCGCATCGGGGCTATGTGGTCTGGCAGCTCGACAACCGCGGATCGCGCGGGCGCGGTACTGCTTTTGAAGCGCCGATCTATCACGAACTGGGCAAGCAGGAAGTAGCGGACCAGAAACTGGGGGTCGAGCACCTGTTAGAGATGGGATTTGTCGATCCGAAGCGGGTGGGAATCACGGGTTGGAGTTACGGAGGCTATATGACGATCCACTCGCTGCTGCTCGCGCCGGATGTGTTCAAGGTGGGCGTGGCCGGTGCGCCGGTAACCGACTGGCACAACTACGACACGATCTACACGGAACGGTACATGGGCACGCCGGACGAGAACAAGGCAGGATACGACGCGAGCTCCAACGTAAAGAACGCAGGTAAGCTGTCAGGCAAACTGCTGATCGTGCATAACATCGAGGATGACAACGTGCTGTTTCAGAATTCGATGCAGATGGCGAACGCACTCGAACGGGCGGACAAGGAGTTTTTCATGCAGCTGTATCCGCAGAAGTCGCACGGCGTAGGCGGGGCTCTGCGTAAGCCGTTATACGAGATGATGACCGACTTCTTTGACGCGAACTTGAAGGGGAGAAACGGAACCGATGAAAGTACCGGTTCAGGGCGTTAGCAGTTCGATTTCAGGTTTCGGAGGAGCCGACTGATCGAGATACTTGATAAGCAGGACGGTGTTGCCGTTTTCGTTGTAGATCAGTTCATCGGCTACCTGCTGGGCGAGCATGATGCCAAATCCTCCCGGGCGCAAACCCATCTGACTGCGCAGTTCGGCATGCAGCAGAGGATTGTTGGGCGGATTATTGATGGCGGCATGACCGGCCTGCCCGATAGCAAAGCCGGCCCCATAATCCCGGACATAAATCAAGATGAGGCGATTGGTGCGGATGAGTGATACATCGACGGTACCGCAGGGATCGAGGTGACAGCCGTGTTCGATGGCGTTCCCCACCAGTTCGTCCATTGCCAGCAGCAAAGCATCGGCGAGCCCCTCGGGGAGTTGCCCGAGATGCGCACGGAAAGCTTGCGCGATCTGTTCTTTAGACTCCAAAGTCGGCGATACTGTAAGGGAAATCCATCCAGGCCGATTGGATCGGACCTGGATCGGCGGATTATTCCGGATGATGTTTCGCGCACTCACCTACGGCTATCTTCGCACTCATTTGGGTGGTCTGCGAGACATTCCCGGCTGGACGGGAGAAGCTGAGTTATGCGTCTGATCAGTACCGCGGGGGTGATAGCACTCTCTGTGACGGCCGCCTTTGCGGCGAAAAAGGTCATCTCTCCGACGACCAGCGCCGGCAACGAGCAAGTGGACATCGTGGCGACGATTGTATTGGATGCCGACGAGGTCAAGCAGAAGATCGGAGCGGATCCGGGCAAAGGGATCGTGCTTTTGCAGGTCAGAGTAACGCCCAAGACGGATCAGGCGGTGCAAGTAAACCCGGACGACTTCATCTTGCTGGCGCATGACGACGGGGAGCGATCGAAGCCCTTCGAACCGGAGGAACTGGCCGGGCAAGGGGCGCTGGTGGTGACCAATTCGGCGACCAAAGTGAAGAAGACCGGCCAGACTTTTGGCATGGGCGGCATCATGATGGGCGGCGGGGGAGGAGGCGGGGCCTCGCCGGGCAACCCGATCGAGAAGACGACCAACACGAAGATGGACAACAAAAGCCAGGGAAACGACACACTCCTGCAGGCGCTCCGCGCGAAACAGCTACCGACGCAGGAAGCAAAGGACGAGGTGAGCGGATACCTGTATTTTCCGTTAGACGGCAAGCATAAACTGAAGAACCTCGCAGTACTCTATCGCGGTCCGGCAGGCAAACTGACCATGGAGTTTGAGCATTAGGCGGCAGCTCCCCGCAAGCCAGGCCGCATGGGCAAAGCTGGCGCGATGAGCTACAACTAGCTGGGGAGTTCGGGGTCGATGAAATACATCCTGGCGTTGGATCAAGGTACGACTAGTTCGCGTGCGGTGTTGTACGACCACGAGGGAGTGGCGCGCGGGGCGGCGCAAAAAGAGTACGGGCAGATCTATCCGCGGGCGGGATGGGTGGAGCATGATCCTGAAGAAATCTGGTCGTCGCAGATCAGCGTGGCGGTTGAGGCGCTGAGCCGGGCGCAGGCGCGGCCGCGGGACTTGGTGGCCCTTGGGATTACCGATCAGCGCGAGACGACGATTGTGTGGGACCGTTCGACCGGGCGGCCGATCTATAACGCTATTGTCTGGCAGGACCGGCGGACGGCGGGGATTTGCAGTGATCTGCGCGAGCAGGGTCTGGAAGATACGATTCGCCGGAAGACGGGTCTGTTAATCGACCCGTATTTTTCGGCCAGCAAGATTATGTGGCTGCTCGAGAACGTGGCGGGGGCGAGAGAAAAGGCGGAGGCGGGCCAGCTGGCGTTTGGCACGGTGGATAGCTGGCTGGTGTGGAACCTGACGAGCGGGCACTCGCATATTATTGATGCCACGAATGCCAGCCGTACGATGCTGTTCAACATTCAGCAAGGCACGTGGGACAAGGAGTTGCTCGAGGCCATGAAGGTTCCGGAAAGTTTGCTGCCGGAGGTGCGCTCGTCGAGTGAAAAGTACGCGCAGGTGTCGACTACGCTGGGGCTCGGTGACGTAACGATTGCCGGCATTGGGGGCGATCAACAGGCGGCGCTGTTCGGGCAAACCTGTTTCGATCCGGGGCAGGCGAAGTGTACCTATGGGACCGGCGCGTTTTTGTTGCAAAATCTGGGGACGAAAGCGGTGGAGTCGCAACACCGGCTGCTCACGACTATCGCCTGGCAAATCAACAAACAGATTGAATACGCGCTCGAAGGGAGTGTTTTCGTGGCGGGTTCGGTGGTGCAGTGGCTGCGCGATGGATTGGGCATCATCCGGCGGTCGGAAGAAGTGGAAGCGCTGGCGCGCACGGTGGCGGATAATGGCGGCGTGTTTCTGGTACCGGCGTTTACCGGGCTGGGAGCTCCGCATTGGGATCCGTATGCGCGTGGGACGATCATCGGGATCACGCGCGGAACAACGGCGGGACACATGGCGCGCGCGGCGCTGGAAAGCATTGCGTTTCAAGCGGCAGATCTGATGCAGGCGATGCAGGACGATTCCGGGATGCCGATCAAAGAATTGCGGGTGGATGGCGGCGCCGTGGGCAACGACACGCTGATGCAGTTTCAGGCAGATCTGCTGGGCATACCGGTGGTACGACCGGCGATAACGGAAACGACTTCATTGGGGGCCGCATATCTGGCGGGGCTGGCGGTTGATTTCTGGAAAGACAAGGAAGAAATCAAAGCGTACTGGAAGGTGGATAAGACGTTTCATCCGCGAGAACCGGATCGCGAGATAGCGCAGTTGAAGGAGCGATGGGCGCAGGCGCTTGAGCGAGCGAAGGGATGGGAAGAGCCGGCTGAAAAGGCAAAGAGCGGAGCCGGCGGCAAATGACGCGGACCGACATGGTGAAGCGCCTTGAGGGGCATCGCGGCGAATGGGACATGGTGATCGTGGGAGGCGGCGCGACGGGCGTCGGCGTGGCGATCGATGCGGCTTCGCGCGGCTATAACACGCTGCTGCTGGAGCAGAGCGATTTTGGAAAAGGAACTTCGAGCCGCAGCACGAAGCTGGTGCATGGCGGAGTGCGGTATCTGGAACAGGGGAACGTATCGCTGGTCATGGAGGCGCTAAAAGAGCGCGGCCTGCTACGGCAGAACGCACCGCACCTGGTGAGCGACCTGGCGTTTGTGGTCCCGAATTACGACTGGTGGGAAGCGCCGTTTTACGGGCTTGGCTTGAAAGTCTACAACCTGCTTTCGGGCAAGTATGGCTTCGGCTCGTCGAAGATTTTATCGAAGGAAGAGACGCTGGAGAGGCTGCCGACGATCAAGCAAGACGGGCTGCGCGGCGGGGTGATTTATTACGACGGCCAGTTCGACGACAGCCGGCTCTTGATCAACATGGTGACGACGGCGGACGAACAGGGGGCTACGCTGTTGAACTATGCGCCGGTATCGGCGCTGAGCAAAGATGCCGACGGATTTGTGAATGGCGTGACAACGCGAGATCTGGAATCGGGCCGTGAGTTCGAGATCGCCGCCAAGGTGGTGATCAATGCGACGGGACCTTTCACGGATCATTTGCGCACGCTGGCAGATGGGAACGTAAAGCCGATGATTTCGCCGAGCCAGGGCATACATCTGGTATTCGATCGCTCGTTTCTGCCAGGGCAGTCAGCGATTATGGTGCCGCACACGAGCGACGGGCGGGTGATGTTCGCGATACCGTGGCATGAGCATACGGTGGTGGGGACGACGGACACGCCGATTCCGGAAGCAGTGCTCGAGCCGGCGCCGATGGAGAAGGAGATCGAATTTATTCTGACGACGGCGGCGCAGTATCTGCATAAAGCGCCGACGCGAAGTGACGTGCTGAGTGTGTTTACGGGCATCCGGCCGCTGGTGAAGGCGAGCGATTCGGGGAACACGGCGGCGCTGTCGCGCGACCATACGATTCATATCGATGAATCCGGGCTGTTGAACATTACGGGCGGGAAATGGACCACGTACCGGCATATGGCGGAGGATTGCGTGAACCATGCGGCCACGCTCGCGAAGCTGCCGGACAAGCAGTGTGTGACCAGGCAGCTGAATATACATGGCTTTCATGGACAAGCGGCGAAGTTCGGGACGCTTTCGTTTTATGGCTCGGATGCGCCGGCGATTCAGAAGTTGATGCGGGAGAATGCGGCGCTGGCGGAGCCTTTGACGGCGGCGCTCCCGTATACGGGGGCCGAGGTGGTTTGGGCGGTCCGTTCCGAGATGGCGCGTACGGTGGACGATGTGCTGGCGCGGCGTACGCGGGCGTTGTTTTTGAATGTGAACGCGGCATTGGAGTGTGCGCCACGGGTGGCATCGCTGATGGCGCAGGAATTAGCGAAAGAGGCGAGTTGGGAGGCGGAACAGGTTCGGGCGTTCCAGGAAGTGGCGGGCCACTTTGAGATTGGGAAGGTGGGGCAAATATTCTAGCGGGCAACGGAAAGGATGTGGGCGAGGTGGTGTTCGCCGTGCCAAGCGTAGAGACACAGGACGTGGTGGAGCGAGGTTTCTCCTAACTCGGGGTGGAAGTAGCAGCGGTGAAAGTCTTCACTGCAGGTGGATCTGGCGAGAAGGATCCAGCGGGTGTGGAGCGCTTCGAGTAAGACGAGCGAGAGCTCGACAGGCGCCGAGCGAGCATCCTCGAGTTCAGCCCATGCACCCTCGTGATAGGGCTTGATGGTGGGTGCGTGTTCGGTAAGGGCCAAGCGAAAACGCGTGTAGGCGTTCATGTGACTATCGGCGATGTGGTGGACGAGCTGGGTGATGGTCCAGCCGCCGGGCCGATAGGTGGCGGAGAGCTGCGCCGGGCTCAGGTCGGCGACGGCGGAACGCAAGCGGGCAGGCAGTTGCTCTAGCGACAAAAGGCAGGAGGCGCGCTGTTGGGGGTCGATGTCGTCGGGCGGTTGGAATCTTCCGATTGGGTACTGCAAATCGGGTACGCCGGCGCTGTCTGTGTTGCCCATCTTCATTTTTTGCTTGTGCGATTGTAGACGAGAGACGCACGGACGAATAAAGTTCCACATTTTTTCTGCGGAGGCCCGGAAAATAGGCGGGTTTAATTGTTTTACGAGTACATAGCATGCGAGACGGCAGGCCACGAGGGAGTCTTACAACCCCTAGTGCAACTCCCCAACGAGACTCTCTTGTGGCCCTCGCGACAATAACCCCATGACGGCGGCGAAGGCATTAGATGCGACGGCGGCAAATTGGGGTGAGGGACGCTGCGAGACGTCAAACGGCGAATTGATTTTGGAGTTGTACGACCGGGAGCAGATTTCGCTGCGCCGCTATTTGCAGTACCTCGGGATGGATGCGGCGACGGCGGAAGAGACGGTTCAGGAAAGTTTCCTAAAGCTCCATCAGCATTTGCTGGCGGGTGGAGATCAGAGCCATTTGCGGGGGTGGCTCTACCGAGTGGCGCATAACCTGGCCCGTAATGTGCAGCTATCTTTTCACGCGGCGCACACCAAAGCGTGGGACGAGAGGGCGATGCGGGCAGATCCGATTGCGCCGACGGCGAGCGCGGAAGAAACGATGCTGGCCCGGGAAGAGGCAGAACGGCTGGAAGGAGCGATGCAACAGCTGAGTGCGGCGCAGCGAAACTGCCTGGTGCTGCGGTCGCAGGGGCTGAAGTATCGTGAGATCGCCGAAGCGCTGAGTCTCTCCGTTTCGACCGTCGCGGAACACGTGCAACGGGGATTGGAACGGCTAAAGGAGGTGCTATGAAGGATGCGCATCATCTGGCGAACGGCATGCTGATCCGCTACCTGGACGGCGAACTGGCAGAAGCAGAATATGCGCAGGTGCGGGCGCACGTGACGGCGTGTCAGGAGTGCCGGCGGAAGCGGGATGAGTTCGCGCGTGTTTCGTTTCGAGTCGATGGTTTGGTGGGCGCACAGCCTGCGGGAGAGTCGACCGCGACTAGGGACAGACTCGTTGCGGCGTTCCGTTCCGAGAGCGCCAGTACACCCAAAGTGATGAAGCGGTTTATGTGGGGAATGGCGGTGGCCGCGACGCTGGCGGTGGGCATTCTGGTTGCGCCGCGACCCCGGCAGCGACCGGTTGCCGAGACCTCCCGGCCGGTAGTGAGTGCTGCTGCCCATACGACGTCCTTTGATGTGAATGGAGAGAGCTTTATTGCGCTCCCGTATTCCAATCCGGAATTACCGATGAGTGCGCCGCGGATTGTAGAGATGCAGGTGCCGGTATCGTCGCTGGCGGCGGCGGGAATTTTCTTTCAACCGGTCGCGACGGGCAACTCGGGAGACCGCACAGTGCTGGCTAACGTCGTGCTCGGGATCGATGGTCAACCGCTGGGAGTGCACGTGTTGAGCGCCGAGTAGGAATCGCCGAGTAGGAATCGCCGAGTAGGAATCTTAGATGAGCGAGTATTTCGAGCTGCAGGGAGATCTGGTATGAAGATAGCTGTTTTTTTGGCAGGGTTGCTCTGTGTTGTGTGCGTTCCTCTTTTTGCACAATCGCCGGGCGGTCCGGGCATGGGTGGTCCGGGTATGCGTGGTCCGGCGCCGCACGGTTTCGCGGGGGGCCCGATGGCCTTTGGGATCATGCGTCCGGGCAAAGTGGTGACGGGCCAGCCGTATTCGGCAGACGTGACTAATGCCATGCAGCAAACACTGATGGACGGAAATACGATCTCACGCACAACGAGCGGGCATGTGTCGCGCGACAGCCAGGGACGTACGTACTCGCAGGAAACGATCGAAGGCGGACCCTGGGCGCAGGCTGGTTCGATCGCAATTACTTTTATCGCTGATCCAGTGGCTGGATACACGTACGTGTTGAATCCGGCGAAAAAGATAGCCATGCGGCGGGCATTGAAGCCGCGCAATGGCGGACGGGAAGGGATGCGACCACCTTTCGAAGGGGATGCGAAAGACAGCCGGGTGGAGACGGACCTGGGGCAGCAAACCATCGGCGGCATCAATGCGATCGGCAAGAGTGTGACGCGAACGATCCCGGCCGGTACCATTGGGAACTCGCAGCCGATTGTAGAAAAGAGCGAAGTCTGGACTGCGCCCGATTTGCAGGTGGTGGTGAGGTCGACACACAACGATCCGCGCTGGGGGCAATCGACTTACACGCTAACCAATGTGAGACGGGGTGAGCCGAGTCCGGCGTTGTTTCAAGTACCGGCAGATTATACAGTCCAGGATGAACCGAGTGGGCGGGCTCGGCCGTGAGTGTTGCGGCGCTTCATGGACCACCTGGCATTCTAAACTTGCGCGGGATAAACTTACCGCAGTAAACCGGCAGCACTTCGCCGTGCTTTACGTTTTCGACTGCTTCGATAATCGCAGGCACGTACTTCTTTACGATGTTCCACTGGTTATCTGACATTGAAACAACACCGATCTTCCGGTGGGAGATGTTCTGTTCGTATCGCAAGCTCTGATCGCCGGTCAGGAGGACGTCGAAACGGTGCTCCTCTGCCATCGCGAGGAGCTTTCCGTTGGAGATTGTAGATCAACTCATTTGATCGGCAAGCTCAACTTCGCACGCTTTCAGAAAAAGGGTAATCGCGCAGGAACGTTATGGTCGAAGAGAACCCGCTTCAAGCGGCGGGAGAAGCTGTTTGGTGTTTGGCCGCATATGCCAGCAATGCCTTCACATCAGCGAGCTTCAGTCGATAGTCGGAGGCGATCTCTTGTGGGCTATTGCGCCACAAACGAGGATTGAGTAGAGTAAGGTTGCTGCTAAACCCTTTGGTTTTCCGGATACCCCGTGTGCAACAAGTTCAGCAGAAACCCGGCAAGCCAGCGTTGAGTGCTGTTGTTACTGGTTTGATCCAGGCAGTTATGCCGAAGATAGTGATAAGCGCGAAATGACCTATTTCCCGACGGTAAAGAGCCCATATCGGGTGAAGGTCGAATACCACAAAAAGGAAAAGCTGTGGCGGACGCTGAAGTATAGGGGCGAGGAACTGGCGGTTGACGCGCAAGGAGCAGACTTCGATCAAGCCATGATTCAGACCACCCTGGTCGGCTTGAAGCCGGACGAGCCAATCGACTGAATTGGGTTCTGAAATGAGAGAATAGCTCATCGAGGTTCTTGGGATGAGTTGGTGGCGGAAAGGGACGGTAATCCTAGCGGGTGGTTTGCTGGGATTGTTCTCCTTTGCGCAATCGAATCGGGATGGTTATTCCGATAAGGTCGGGGCGAATTACAGTTATCCGTTTGGCAAAGACAGCGTGGCTGCGCCGGGGAACGCATCGTTGCAGAGCGGTGGTTTTATCCGGCCGGGGGCGTTTCCGAGCGCGCAGTATTGCGGGCATTGTCATGAGGAATCCTACAGCCACTGGCGACAATCGGCACATTCGAATTCGTTCCGGACACCGTTCTATCGCACCAGCGTAAACATTCTGGCGCAGACGAAGGGCATCGAATACACGCGGCATTGTGATAGTTGCCATAACCCGATCGGGGTGCTGTCGGGCGCTTTGATGCCAGGCGCGCAGGTGGACCGGCGCTTCGATCAAGACGGGCTGACATGCACGACCTGTCACTCGGTGCAGGCATTGAAGTCGACGCTGGGGAATGGCAGTTTTGTGATGGGCGTGCCGGCGGTGATGACGGATGAAAACGGGGCGCGTATTCCGGGGGAGGTGCCTTACGAAGAGATCATGCAGCACCCGGACCGGCACTCGAAGGCGGTGATGAAAAACCTTTACCGGTCGCCGGAATTCTGCGCGGCGTGTCACAAAGCGAATCTGCCGCATGCGCTGAATGACTATAAATGGATTCGAGCTTTCACGAGTTACGACGAATGGCAGAACTCGAAGTTTTCGAAGCGCAATCCTTTGACGTTTTACACAGCGGATTTCAAGACGTGCCAGAGCTGCCATATGCCGCGCGAGGCGGCTAAGTTGCACGACTATGGCACGAAGAATGGGACGCTGGCGTCGCATCGCTGGCCGGCGGGTAACACGGCGGTTCCGTTTTACTATGGATTTGCCGAGCAGTTAGAGAAGACTATTCGGTTTTTGCAGTCGGGCAATTATCTAAACGTGGATTTGTTTGCCGTGAAGCAGGAAGGGTCGGCGATGGCTGCGCCGGTTGGGTCGGTTCCTTTTCAGTTGAAGCCCGGCAAAGACGTGGAGATGCTGGTGGTGATCCAGAACAAGAACATCGGCCACTCGCTGGTACCGGAAGTGCGCGACCTGTATGAGACACGGGTGGAGTTTTCCGTAAGCGATGCGCGCGGTAAGGAAATTTATCACAGCGGGTTTATCCAGCCGGACGGGATGATCGATCAGGGAGCGCACAGCTTTACCAACAGGCCGGTGAATATGCAGGGTGAGTTTGTAGACAACCACAAAGTCTGGACGATCCATTCGATGGCGTATGACAACACGATTCAGGCGGGACGTTCGGCGCTGGTGCGGTATCAGTTTCACATTCCGGCGGATGCGTGCGGTCCGCTGACGGCGACGGCGCGCGTGAACTACCGGCATCTGCGGCAGAGTTATTTGAATAATGTGCTGGGAAAGGATCATCCGGCATATCCGCTGATTGAGCTCGCGGCGCGGAGCAGGACATTACAGCTGGGAGAGAACGCGACGAGCGCTCCGCTGCCGCAAGATAATCCGGACTGGATGCGCTGGAATAATCTGGGTATCGCATATCTAGATCAGTTACAGTATGCGGAAGCAATTCAGGCGTTTAGTGAAGTTACCAAGCTGCGTCCCGATTATGCGGATGGGTTTATCAATGTGGGACTGACTTACATCGAGTGGGAGAAGTACAGCGAAGCTCGGGCGAGTCTGGAGAAGGCTCTGGTAATGAGCGCGAACAATGCGCGTGCGCTGTATTATCTGGCGATTGTGGAGCGGCGGTCGGCTAATCCGGATGCTGAAATTGCGGATTTGCAGCTGGTGGTGGAGCAATATCCGCAATCGCGGGATGCGCGGCGGGAGCTGGGGATTTCTTACTATCAGCAACATCAATACGAGGAATCGATTCAGCAGTTTCAGGCGCTGCAGGCGATCGATCCAGATGACGTGGCGGCACATTACAACTTAGCGATTTTGTACCGGCGGGTGGGGCAGAAGGAGAAGGCGGCCGAGCAGGCGGCTTTGTTTGCTACTAAGCAGATTGATCCAGGTGCGCCGACGTACTCGTTGGATTTTTTGCGGAAGCATCCGGAGATTTCGAATGAAAGTGTGCCTTGGCATATGCATCGGTGAGTTGGGGCAATGCAGAAAGAATTATGGCCGCAGATGAACGCGGATCAACGCAGATAAAACATTTATGCGTATGATTAACCGGCGGTCGTTGCTTGGGACCGCACTCGTGTTGCCGTTGGAGAGCCTGCTGGGGCAGCAGGTGAAGTTGCCGGGGCCGAGCGAGCGGGAGTATTCGGCGAAGGCGCGTCCGGCGGCGAAGGGGCCGAAGTCTCCGATTGAAGGCACTCCACTGGGAGTGAGTTTTGTCGATGTGGCCAAAGAGTGCGGCTTAAATGTCAAGACGATTTATGGCGGCGAGCACAAGAATGAGTTTTTGCTGGAAACCACCGGGTGCGGGCTGGCCTTTTATGACTATGACAATGATGGCTGGCTCGATATTTTCCTGGTGAACGGGTGGCGGCTGGAAGGATTTCCGGCTGGCGATAAACCGCATTGCCGTTTGTTCAAAAATAATCGCGATGGCACCTTTACCGATGTAACAAAGGGGTCGGGCTTGGAACATCGCACCGGCTGGGGCCAGGCATGCTGTGTGGGAGATTACAACAACGACGGGAACGAAGACTTGTTTGTAACTTACTACGGCCAGAATGCGCTTTACCGGAATAACGGCAACGGCACGTTTACCGATGTGACAGAACAGGCGAAGTTACTGCAGCCCGGACCCAAGACAAGATGGAATACCGGCTGTACTTTCGTCGATTACGACCGGAATGGCCACTTAGACCTGTTTGTGGCAAATTATGTAGATTTCGACTTGAAGACTGCGCCGCCGCCCGAGGCAGGACCGTGCACTTACAAGGGGATGCTGGTGGCGTGCGGGCCGCCGGGACTGGCGGGCGGCAAAAATATTCTGTATCGCAATAATGGCGATGGCACGTTTACCGATGTGAGCGAGAAGGCAGGCATCTGGAACACGCGCGGGACGTATGGATTGAGCGTGGCGGCATCGGATCTGGACAACGATGGCTGGCCCGACATCTATGTGGCGAACGATTCGAGTACCGCGACGCTGTATCAGAACCAGAAAGACGGGACTTTTAAAGATATTGCCGTGGAATCAGGCGCGGCGCTCTCGCCGGAAGGAAAACCGCAGGCGGGCATGGGGGTGACGATTGGCGATTACAACCGGGACGGCACATTTGACATTGCGAAGACCAATTTCGCAGGCGATACCGACTCGCTGTATACGAATTTGGGCGATGGTTCGTTTGAAGATCGCACGTACCCTAGCGGACTCGGTGTGAACACACGCCTGCTGGGGTGGGGCGTTGGTTTCTTCGACATGGACAACGACGGCTGGCTGGACATCCTGATGTCGAACGGACACGTATATCCGGAAGTGGACAAGTCGAATGCGGATTTAAAGTATGCCGAGCATAAGTACCTGTACCGAAACTTGCAGAATGGACGATTTGAGGAAGTAACGGATAAAGGCGGCCCCGGGATTCTGGAGAATGCTCCGGCGCGCGGGTGTGCGTTTGGCGATTGGGATAACGATGGCGATCTGGATATTGCGGTGAATTGCGTGAATGCGATCCCGCAGATGCTGCGCTGCGATTCTACGCTCAAACGGAACTGGATCAAGATCAAGCTGGTGGGCGTGAAATCGAACCGGTCGGGCATCGGGACGCGGATTACGGTGACGGCCAAGACGAAGCCGGAAGCACCGAAACCGCTGGTGCAGATAGACGAGTTGCGCAGCGGCGGCAGTTATTTTTCGCAGAATGACATGCGCATGCACTTCGGCCTGGAGCAGGCGGCGAAGGTGGATTCGGTAGAGTTGCGCTGGTTGAGCGGGCAGGTGGATCGGCTGTCTAACTTGGAGGTCAACAAGTTGTATGTGGTCGAGGAAGGCGGAAAGATTCTCAAGGCCGGTCCGTTGCGTTGAAGTGTTTGTTGTTCTTGTTGGTGGCAGTTGCGGCGCACGGCGAGGAAGCATGTCCGTGGGTGAATACGGCTACGGTTTCTGGCGTGGTGGGATCAGCGCTGGCGGAACATGTTTCCGGGAACGCTTGTGAGTTCTCGAATGCGACCGCGAGTGTGCGCATTGAGGTGATCGCCATGACGGATCATCGGAAGCAGTTCGGCCATTATCTGCAACAGTGCGGGTCGCATGGAATCGTGTTGCGGGGGATTGGGAACGAGGCGGTGGCCTGCGAGAAGGCATCGTTCGAGTTGATTGTGAGCCGGGTGCGGGAGCGGGCGTTCCTAGTGCGATTGACATCGAAAGAGCGTGCGCGGCGGCTGGAACAGGCGCGCGACGTGGCGGAGCAGGTGGCGGGCAGTCTGTTTTGAGGTATTGGCGAAGATTGGACTGAGAGAAATCTTGGCATATACCCACCCAAAGTGTCGGGGGGGTGTGTGCGCTTTATTTCTTTATCTGGGCTGTTGGTGGTCTTTGCAGGGTTGGGCTTGACGCAGCAGCTGGCCACTCCGACGGATTTCGGTTCCACTGCTGTGGGGAGTTCGTCGACAGCACAGACGTTGACGCTGAACCTGGCGGGCGCTGCCACGCAACCGGCAATCTATTTGCGATACGGGCAGGATTTCCAGGCGGGACTGGCAAGCTGCGGTAACGGCGCTACCTCGTGCAGCCTGACGGTTACATTTTCGCCAAAGTTTCCAGGGGTCCGGCAAGATGCGGTCGTGGTGACGGACGGAACGGGGAGTGTGCTGGCCACAATGCTGGTTTCGGGCACGGGGCGCGGTCCGCAGGTGTCGATCTCGCCGGCCGTGATCGATACGCTCTCACAGCAGGCCATCAATCCCGCGGGTCTCGCTTTAGATGCAAGCGGGAACCTGTTCTTTTCGGATTGGACCGGCAATGTTGTTTACGAGTTGCAGGCGGGAACGACGACGGCGCGTGTGATCGCCGGGCACGCTTATCAAGCCGGATACACAGGCGATGGAGCGGCCGCTACAGGGGCGAGTCTTGACGAGCCGCGAGGTCTGGCAGTGGACGGGCTTGGAAATCTCTACATCGCAGATTCGCAAAACAACGTCGTGCGGAAAGTAGATGGACTGACGGGGACTATTTCGACGGTGCTCGGCGGGACAGCAACTGCAACGCAATTGAGCGATCCCACGGGACTGGTAATGGACGCGAGCGGGCATCTCTATGTATCGGATTCAAGAAACAACGTGGTGCGCGAGCTGAATACACAAAACGGGACGGTGAGCACGGTGGCAGGCACGAGCGCGGCCGGCTACACGGGTGACGGCGCCCCCGCGGTAAACGCCACCCTGGACTCTCCGGCAGGCCTTGCCCTAGACAGCTTTGGAAATCTATACATCGCGGACAGTGTGAATAACGTGATCCGAAAAGTGAGCCCAGCGGGCGTGATTTCAACGGTGGCGGGAACCGGAGCACAGGCAACGGGCACCACACCGAACGGGGAGGGCGGCGCTGCGACCAGCGCCAATCTGAGTGCACCGAATGCGGTCGCGGTGGACGCGGGCGGTAATCTCTACATCGCAGATAGCCAGCTTGTCAGGCGAGTAGACGAGGGATCGCAGAATATCGTGACGGTGGCTGGCAGCTATGCGAGCAACCCTTTGATGAATAGCCCGCAAGGTGCGGTTTCGACCGGCGTGCCGCTTAACCCTTCCGCAGTGGCAATCGGCGCGGACAGCAGCGTGTACTTGTCGGAATTTCAGTACATTCTGGAGTTACACGAGCCAGCGGGGCTGTTGGACTTTCCGGTCACCACACCGGCATTGGTGAGTAGTACGAGTCTGGCCAGGGTATTGAACTCAGGGAACGCGGCGCTTACGTTCTCCGGATTGAATATCAGCGAAGGATTTTTGCAGAAGGCTTCTGGCGGCGTGGATTGCAGTTCGGCGACGATATTGGGCACCGGTTCGGAATGCGAAGTGTCGATTGCGTATGCGCCGTTCACAGCGGGACAAGTTACCGGTATGGTTACGCTAACCGACAACGCACTGAATGGGGGAGATGCGAGACAGCAGATCTCGTTGAGCGGGACTGGGGCGGTGGATGCGCAGCTGGTTGCTTCGACGAATTACCTTTCTTTCGGGAGTGTGGCGGAAGGCGCTAGTTCGTCACCTCTGGCGGTTACTCTTACGAACACTGGTACCGCGACAACGTCGATATCGGGCATTGCGATTACAGGGAGCAACCCGGGCGGATTCAGCGAGACCAACAATTGCCCGACGCAACTAGCCTCGAGCGCCAGCTGCCAGGTGAATGTGATCTTTTCGGCGCAAGCGGCAGGCGGAAACTACGCTGCGCTCACGATCAGCGACAACGCTCTGAACTCGCCGCAGAACATTCAACTGTCTGGGACCAGCGTTTCCACAGGAACCGTTGCGCCAGGTGCTCTGAGTTTTGCGCCTCGTCACGTGGGTACGCAATCGGCGGCACAAATGGTGACGGTTCATAACACGGGAACCGGCTCGCTTTCGATCTACTCGGTAAGCATCAACAGCGGGACGCTTAGTGATTTTGGGTTCAGCAATAATTGCCAGACCATAGCTTCCGGCGCGAGCTGCACGATTGGCGTAACGTTTACTCCCAGCGGCAATGGCGCCAGGACCGGAACGCTGACGATTTTGGACTCAACGGCGGGGTCGCCGCATTCGGTGGCTCTGAGCGGGATAGGGTTTGGCGGCGAAACAAGCGTGAAGATCGACAGCCCGACGGCGCAGAGTGCGCCACTGCAGGGATTGACGAAGGTTCAGGTAGAAGCGCTGGCAGAGGGGAACCCAATTTCCAATGTGTTGATTGCGGTGGATGGCGTGCCGTATGGGGCAGCGGCTTCGTGCGGCTTCACGCCCCAGAACTGCGTGAGCAACCCAAATGGAGGATTACCGTACGTGCTGTCGCTTGACACAACACGCCTGGCGAACGGAATGCATACGCTGGATCCGACGGTGATTTCGCCGGGTGGAAATGCGACAACCAGCGTAACGTTTACTGTAGCCAACTGGAGCGATACGGGCAATCCGATCAAGCTGAGCATCGATGCGCCGGGAGCAATGTCGGGGCCGTTGAGTGGAAACAACGGGATTGGCGGCTGGGTGATTGCAGATAACGCAGCGATTACTTCGGTATCGGTTGCGGTGGATGGAAGGGTGTTGGGCAATGCTGCTTACGGGGGAACTCGGGCCGATGTATGCAACGCCTATCCATCTCGGGCAGGCTGCCCCAACGTGGGCTGGAATTACGTGCTGAACACCAGCGCCCTGGCAAACGGGACGCACATCCTCGCGGTAACGGCACAGACGACGGCTAATGAAACGTATACGGAAACGCGGCAGTTCAGCGTGGCGGGTAATCCGATCCACATCGACAGCGACTTGCCCGGGGGCGCCAACTCCGGTCCCTTCAGCGGCAGGGTGAACTTCGGAGGATGGTCACTCGACGACAACGAAGCAATCGCGCAAGTGAAGATCGCGATCGACGGCATAGCGTATGGCAGTGCCAGCTATGGCGGCGCGCGACCGGATGCCTGTGCCGCATTTTCCGGGCGCGCCGGGTGTCCGAATGTTGGATGGAATGTATCGGTTGACACCTCCGTGCTTTCGAATGGCGGCCATATGCTGGTGGTCACAGCTGTATCGGAATCAGGCGAAAGCGCAACGATCACAATGCCGTTTACGGTTTCCAACGCGACAGCCGAGAGTCCATTTACGATTACGTCTATTTCTCCTGATGCGAGAGGCGGATCGTATCAGGGCATTACTTTGTTTACCGGCTGCGTGACGGCTCCGGTGAATTCCTACTTGGCGGGTGTGTCTTTTAACATCGACGGCAATCCGGTTACGTACTCCGGCCCAAACAGGCAGGGGTTTGGGGCGTCCCTGCTCTCGTCGAACAACTGTCCTTCACAAGGATTGACCACTTCCGCTCAGGCCTGGTTCGTGCAAGTGGATACGCGTGTTCTCGGGAATGGCCCGCATTTGCTCGAGGTAGTGGCTTATAACGGGTTCGGGCTCTTCTTTTCCCAGCCGCCGAATTCGATTGCGTCGTTTCCGTTCACGGTGGCCAACTGGAGCAGCGCCAATCCCAGTCACGTCAGTGTGGATTTCCCGAACGCGAGCTCGGGAGCGCTCAAGGGCTCCACGAACATCGGCGGCTGGGCATTCGATGACAATACGGGCATCGAGACGGTTCAGATTGCGGTAGATGGTGTTGCTTTCGGGAACGCCTCGTATGGTGGCGATCGTAGCGATGTGTGCGCGGTGTATCCGGGCAAAACCGGATGCCCGAATGTCGGCTGGAACTACGCGCTCGATACGAACATGCTGGCGGATGGCACGCATTCGCTGACGGTCACGGTGACGAATAGTGCAGGCCGGAGCACAACGGTTACGTCTTCTTTTCAGGTAGCGAACCAATCGGGGAGTCCGATCCGAACGGGCATTGATTTTCCAAGCGCACAAGCCGCGGCTTTGGGCGGGACGGTGAATTTCGGGGGTTGGGCGATTGATGACAACGAGGCGATTGCGAGCGTGACTGTGCTGGTGGATGGCGTGGTGCTCGGCGATGCGAGTTATGGGGGGCTGCGGCCCGATGTGTGTGCGGCGTTTCCGGGACGAAGCGGGTGTCCGAATGTCGGCTGGAATTTTGCGGTTGACACGACGGTGCTTTCGAATGGAGCGCATATCGTGGAAGTGCGGGTTACATCGGCGAGCGGTCAGCATGCGACGGCGGGGGCAAACTTCAGTGTGGGGAATTGAGGAAAAGGCTTGGCCGCTGATGAAACTTTGATGGCCAGCCGGCGCCGGCAAGCGCATTCTTGAATTTTGCGGCAGATAGTAGTTAGGGGAGGAGAGCGGGTTTGCTTTGCCAGTGGCGCAGGAAGGCTTCGGCTTGGGGATGGCCGCTCTGAAGGCCGCGGAAGCGGGTGATTTCGGTTTGGGCGGGGTACCACTTGTCGGGTTGTTGGGAAGCGTGGGCGTAGCAGGCGGCGCGGCGGCGGGATTCAACCTGCGAAATGTCGACGTATTCGGCGGGATTGAACATCATGGTGTCGTCGGCGACTTCGTAGAAGTAGAGGGCGGACTGCCTGCCGCTGCGCAGCCAAGAGTCGAGGACCAGGTTGGAGAGAGCGCGGTGGTCGCGATGCTGGTCGAGGGGCCATTGGGCAAAGACGATGTCGGGATGTTCGGCGTCAAAGAGGCGTCGGAATTCGTCGTAGTGGGCATTGTCGACGATGGCACGGCCGTCATACTGTCCGGCGAACACGGGGCGCGCTTTCAGGATTTCGCAGGCTTTTTGCGCTTCGGCGGTGCGAACCGTTCCGCACTGGCTGGGGTCGGCTCCGCGGCAGTAGCCTTCGCCACGATTGAGATAAAGCAGAACGACCTCGTGGCCGAGATCGGTGTAGCGGGCGATGGTGCCGGCGCAGCCGCATTCGGGATCGCCGGGATGACCGCCGGTGACAACGATTTTGAGTTTGCGGGGAGACTCGGGGTCGCCGGGTAAGGCGAGCAGGGGCAGAGAGGCCAGCAGATGGCGGCGCGAGGGCGGCATGGCAAAACAGTTTATCGCGAGAAGGTAACGAGATGCTGGCCGGAGGGGAGCAGAAGCGCTCCCGAGCTTGCGTGGGGGAAAGGCTGGCCGTCGACTTCGATTTGCGAGACGGCGGAATTCAGCAGCGCGATGGCGCGGGTTTTGCTTTGATAAGCGAGGTCGAGCTGTTTGGAATTGACCGTGGCGGAATGGATGACGCCGTTGAAATCGCGGAGGGTGAGAGCGGGCGTGGCGATCCCGGCGGAGAGGCGGTGGCGGCCTTCGGGAGCGAGGATGGAATTGGCGTCCTGGATGGGCCAGGGCCGGCCATCGATTTCGGCGGGACCTTGCCAGACGATGCGGGTGACGTCGGGCGATTCGATTTTGATCTCGTCGGGAGCGGTTTGTTCCGTGTGAGCGTTCGTGGCGGCCGCAGGGATCAGAGCCAGGTCCTGTTTTTCGAGCGAGTTTTCGAAGTAGAGGGCAACGCGGCCGAAGGAGACAGCGGCCTGATGGAGCAATTCGAATAATTCGACGCCGGTTTGCTTTTTGGTGGGATAGACATCCTGATAGCGCTCGACGACGTTGATATCGACAGCGAACTGTTTTTGGTCGGGGGAGAGCAGGCGATATTTTTCGGCGAGGCGGCCGTAACGTTCGGGACCGAGAGCCCACAGAGGGGCGGGATCTTCGACGAGGAGCGTATCCTTATGGGCGGCGATGAGCGGCAAAGTGCGGGCAACGTCCGCGCCCAATTCGTCGCGAATGTTGGGGTCGAAGCGATCGTCGATGTGGGTGAGGACGACATCGAGGTAGGGCTTCGAGCGGCGCGACTGATCCATCAGAGCGAGCCAGTCACGCTGCATACGGGCGGCGAGTCCGGCGCGGTAGTCGAGAAATTTACGGAGGGCCTCGGGGTTTGTGGCGGCGCTATACGGAGATGCGGTGTCGAAGAGAAGTTTCGGATCGAAGCCAGCTTGCCTGCTGAACTCCGCGCGAACGTCGTCGTTGAAGGGGGTGAAGCGCGCTGGATTTTGAGCGCCTTCGAGCGATTCGAAGTAAAGTTCGGCGAGGTTCACGCCATCCCAATCGAAGCGGTCGAGGAGGGTCGAAATGCCGGTGGCGATGGCTTGACGGCAGGCTTCGTTCTGCAGGTTCATGAGCTTGCGCCAGTCGAGCTGGGCATCCTGGCCGACGGCGGTTTTTTCGCGCCAAGCTGGATGATCGGCCCAGAATTTTTCGCTGACGTGCGGCAGTTCGAGCCAGGCATAGACCGAGATGGCGTTCTGATGACAGGCTTCGATCAAACGTTTAAGATAGTCGTCCTGGGTGGCGTCGAGCTCCATATTGTGCCAGGCGGCGACATGCAGGACACCGACTCCGGCTTTGCGCCAGCGGCGGGCCAGATAAGCGGGGTCGGCACGGATGCGATAGGCGGAATCGAAGAAGGCCCAGAGAGTGGTGGTTTGGGCGGGAGCGCTCCAGCCGAGATCGACGAGCGCTTGCAGGAGGTAGGGAAAGCGTTCGATGCCGGTCTCGCCCGGGGGGACGGCCAGCCATAGGATTGCGCCCTGGGCGGTGCGTCTGCCTGCCAGCAAGGGCGCGCCTTTCCATTTTTCGCGCGCGAAAATTTGAAAATCGGTGGGGACTTTGGAAGGCGTAATGTCGAGCGGCTTCTCCCAGATGATTTTGGTATCGCCAGCGTGAACGTCGCTGATCTGGCGCACGGAGACTGTGCCGGTATCGGGAAGGATACCGAGTTGTGTGGCGGCGGGGCTCGGTCCTTCGAGGATGAGGATCTGGTTTTGCGATTGCTTGGCTAGAGCCGCGGGAGCGTTCGAGCCGGCGACGATAATTTGCGGCGAGCGCTTTGTATCTTCGGTGAGGCCAACGGAGGCGAGGATGGCGGTCCAGGATTTGGCATCGACGCTTTGGAGTTGGAAAGTGCCGGCGTTAGCAAGCGCAGCGGCGAGGAGGAGAGCGGCGAGGAGACGGGTGGTCATTTGGTGAGGGCGTACCAGATGCTGACGCGGAAATCGTTGTAGTTCTTGCGGGGAGAGGGCATGGTGTAGAAGCCGTGTAAGAGATCGGTGGAGAGATAGAGGGCGGGCGGCATCCAAGGCGCGTGGAAACGCATGCCGGGGCCGATTTCAATGAAGTTGGCCCAGTATTGCTGTTTGAGGTCGTGTTCGTAGTTGAAGTTGAAGACGGCCTGGGCGGAGAAGACGCCGAGGTGGAAGGTTTCGCCCGCGCGGTCCTGGGTGTAGAAGAGCCAGTCCTTGTCGAAGCGGCTGATATAGACGGCGTCAGCGGTGGTTTCGAGGAACGGGCCGGCTTTCTGGCTACCGAGGAGATGGCCGAAGCCTTTGGCGAAGTCGAGGCCACCGCGATAGTCGGGTAGGGCGGAGGCGAGGTCGTGGCGGGAGGGCAGGTAGTTCAGGGATTCGCCGGCCTCGGCCCAACCGGTAAAGTGGTGCCAGGTTTTGGAGGCGACACCTGCGCCGACGATGAAGGAGGTTGTGGAGAGGTATTGCGGCGCGGCGACGTGGGTGGGGATGGCGCTTTTGATGTCGCCGTCGAGGCGGACGGACAGATAAAACAAAACGATGTGGTTGAGTTTGTTCAAGCCGGGGATAGGCAAGGTGTGCTTGATCTGGGCGTAGCTGAAAGCGTCTTTCCAGCGGCTGGAGAACATGGGGAGACTCCAGATGGTGGTTTGCGGGAGGACATCGCCGCGCAGGTTGTGAAAGGCGAGGGAGGCTGCGCCGGAGACGGAGGGATCACCGGCGTGACGGGCGCGATCGAACCAGTCGAGGGCGTCGGCGTCGTCTTTGGACTGGTTGTAAGCCCAGCCAAGTTGGAGCATGGTGTCGGCGTCGTCGGGATCGTCTTCGTGAGCTTGGTGCAGGTACTTGATGGCGTCTTTGAGATAGCCCATGGCGAGGCTTTTCTTGCCGAGAGCTTTGGCGTCGACGGAAGAGGATGCGCCGCTGCGGGCGGCTGAGACGGGCTTCGGTTTGATGCCGTGGAGCTGATCGAGCTGGGCTTGGGCTGCGTGATCGGTGGGATCAAGGGCGACCAGGGTTTGGAACTGCTCGATGGCTTCGGGCTCCTTGTGCATGGCGAGATAGAGGTAAGCGAGTTCTTTGCGAAGCGCGAGATTTTTGGGATCGAGTTTAAGAGCGGCGGCGAATTCGTAGGGGTAGGGATAGCGCGGGCCCAGGTTTTCAAGAGCGAGTTCAGCGGTGCGGGAATCGGCGGAACGGGAAGCGGCGAGCCAGGCGGCGCGGGATTCTTCGACGCGGTTCAGTTCACCCCAAAGGCGGGCCAGAATGGGAAGGATTTCGGGCAGCTGGGGTTTAAGCCGGCGGCAGATGGCGAATTGTTCCGCAGCGAGCGGCAGATCGTCGCGCAGTTCGGCGGTTTGGGCGAGTTCCCAATGGGCGCTGAAAGTGGAGAGCGCGTTGGGATCGGGGACGCGACTGAGAGCTTGCTGCCAGCGTGCGATGCTATCGGCGAGCGGCTGATCGATGTTGGTGAAGGCCTGGGCGGCGGTTTTGCGAGTGGCGGCGTTCGCGGAGTGCCGGAGCCCGTCGAAGGTGCGGCGGGCTTCGATGGGCTTTTTGGTTTCGTAGGCGAGGAAGGCGAATTCGAGGGCGGCGGTGTCGTCGTGTTGGTCGAGTTTGAGCGCTTGGGCGAACTCGTCGCGGGCTTCGGCGTTGTCGCCGGTTTTGAGCAGTGTGTAAGCGAGATCTTTGTGGGCCTTGGCGTTCGACGGCTGTAACGAGAGGCCTTTGCGAAAGGCTGATATGGCCGCGTCGTAGTCTTTGGCGTTGAGAGCTTTGTAGGCGAGATTGAATTGGGAATCGGGGGAGACTTGCGCGCGGCCGGAGGCGGCGAGCGCGATGGAGAGGCAAATGGCAGCCGGTATCGGGAAATCGAAGCGCAATGGTCTCAGCACAAGCTGAGAAGGAAGTCGGGCGGGGGGCGGAAAAATCTCGGGGATTTGGGCTCATTTGCCCTCAACCCGGCCTGCCGGGTCAGGGCTTCCCAGCAACGCGGCGCGTGCCGCGGCCCAGGCGGTGTCTCCGGGATAGAGCGCAGTTCGGAGGTACGCCGCGGTAAGCCGCTGTACCGCCGCGACTCGCTCGGGGTTCTCATCAGTTGTCTCTGTAACCAGATACCCGGAGATGCCGCCGAGCATATGTTCCGCTCCAAACAATGTGACCAGCCACCCGGCTCCGGGGCTCAGCGTATAGGCATCCGTAAACCACTCCGGCCCGAGGACGGTTAGCGGAGAGTAGTCCTTGTCGCCCGCAATCACGAGAGTCGGTGTCGTCATCTCGGCGTAGCTCTGATTTAGAGACGGAAAATGCTCGATTGCGAACGGGCTAAGAGCTTCACCCCGGCCGCCTGCGCAGAGCAGCACGCCCGCCTTAATCCGCCAATCGGAAAAATCCTCACCTAAGCTGCCGTCGGAAGCAATCACTCTCGCGCCCAGCAACAGCGCTGTCGTTTGAGCGCCGAAAGAATGCCCGGCTGCGGCGATGCGGCTTCGGTCAAGGCGGCCCATGAGCCCCAAAACGGAATCTTCAATGAAATCGAGTTGGTCGAGGATGCGCTTCACGTCCGCAACGCGAGACCGCCACATCGTAAATTTCCGGGGATCGTCGAGAAAGGCTTGGACTGCCTCGCTATGTGAGGCTTTCGGATTGGGATTCAGCGTTCTCGAATCGAGAAAGGTGGGTTGGATGACGACAAAGCCGCGAGCCGCCCAGAAGTTCGCTAGCGGAGCATAGCCGTCCAGGGAAGAGCCGAAGCCGTGCGCGAAGACAATGACAGGCAATTGGCTCCCGTTTACGGGTGCCGAGACTCGTAGTTGCAAATCCTGGCCGCGCTCCGTCGCCGGCAGCACAATCGGGCTTACAGATAGGACAGGAGTTGGGTTGTCGGGCGCGCCGGCAAGCTCGACCGGCGCCGGAAGTCTCGATTGTGATTCGGCCATATGTTCTCCTTGGTTACTATTGAATACCTGCATTATGAAGTGAGAGCAGCGAAATGAGAAGACGGCACTTTCGCCGCAGGAACGCACATCGAAGTAACCATGGGAAAACGCGGTGAAAAGACCAGGGAGCCCCTGGCGCTCATGTGTAAGAACGAGGAATCGAAAGCCGTTCGGGAATTCTTGACAAAGGTTGGGGACAAATGGAGCATTCTGTTGGTGGTGATGCTGGCGAAGACCCCAAAACACCGTGCCCGCTTCTCGGAACTGCAGAGAATGGTCGATGGAATTTCTCAGCGGATGTTGACAACCACGCTACGCAACCTGGAGCGGGATGGCTTTCTGTTCCGTGAGGTGTTCCCGGAAGTTCCACCAAGGGTGGAATACGAACTGACCGCTCTTGGACTGACTCTGCTGGAGCCAATGCAGCAATTGGTGAATTGGATCGGAATGAATTGGAATTCCATAAAGAAGGCAAGAGGACATTTTGACGAGCGGAATCGTTGAGCAGGCTGCGAGCGCCAATAGAACGGGCTCGCTGAGAACCGATCGAAGGCAAGCTGTTCAGGGCAGCCGATTTGGACTGCTCAAGATCGGCTAGCTTCAGTATTGATTTGGGAGTGCGTTTGCGTTGCGGTCGAGCCACTCCCATGTAACGCACGCATGTACGACCGCGGAGAGCTTCCCATGATGCGTTTGAAGGCGGCGCTGAAAGCGCTCTCGGACTCGTATCCTAGAGCGGGTGCGATCTCCCCAACAGCCTGATTTGAGTGCAACAGCCTTTCTCCAGCGAGCCGCATGCGCCAGCGCGTAAGGTACTCCAACGGTGGCATTCCCACTCTCGCCTTAAATGTTTCAGAGAACGTAGTGCGAGACATCCCTGCCGCTCTTGCAAGCTCCAGAACTGTCCATCATGCGCTGGATCACCGTGCATCAGCTCAGTCAACGTTTGTAGCCTACACCACTTGCGGAGCGTCGGAAGCAGGAGGGCGCTCTCCGCATTGCACCGCCATCACACCGCAACACCCGCCACTCCGGACAGAACCGGACTCGCCGCAGGAATCTGGGCTATCCGGTATCAGCAACCTTATCCGCCGTCATTCACGCTTACCGAAAAATCACCGAGATTCAACATCGCATTGAGGACCATTGCGTAAGAATCGACGGTCTCTCCGCGGTTATGCCCGCAGTACGAGCGCTGGTGATGCATAGCCCGACCCCTTTTCGCCCGGCGTAGATCTACTCATCGCCGTATGTCGCGATTGATCTGCAAGCTACAGCTTCCAGAAGGCGAGCGGATTCCTTGACTTCGGTAAGAACGAGTCGGCCTCTGCAGAACTCTGCGAGACCACGGATACATACAGTAGCAGCTCCCAGAACACTCGTAGTTTCGTGAAGCAAGCCAGCGATAAGCTTGCTCAACGGTTTAACGAGTGCCAGACTCCCACTGGCCATCACGAGACTACGCTGTACACTGGTCAGCCGCTCAAGTTCTTCGTCGCGGCTTCGTACATCCCGCTTAACCACGAGAAATCCAGCATAGCTCATGTTCAGACAGACCCTGGCACGCGCTGCATAGTCGCTAGCGCAGAGCTGTTTGCCACGATGGAAAACCACGTAACCTGCATTAAGAAGAAGAATGAGACGAGTTCGGTATTACTAACATACTCGGATCACCATACTTCGGAGGCTTTGGTCTCGTACGGGCTGCCAATGCCACAGAAACCGCCCGAGCTACTGAAGACGGCGGTCTTTTGGGGACAATGCGGCAACATCCCAACTCCACTGATACAGATCCGTGACCGATTGATTTGGGCTCGTGACGAATGCAAAGGAGTGCCAGGACACGTGTGGTTCGGCTACGAGTTTGCTGGTTATTTGCACGAAGATGGGACGTATACAGGGGAGGAACTGCGGACCACTTACCAGCCGAACGAACCGCCTTGCACGATGCGCAGGCTTTACACCATTACGGTGTTGGCCAAGAACATGCTGTTCGCCGACGTGGTACAAGCGCCAGCCGCTCAGCAACCAGCCGCTTCTATCAGAGGTACCAAAGTCTGCGACCTGGAGCTAACCTGGCCGCAAAAGGCGATGATTGGCCTGCAGTGAACGCCTTCATTATCCACAAAATAATACGCTAATCACAACGCGTTTCGGTTTCGTTTCGAAGTTCGATGCAAATGGACCACTAGCCGTCTTCGGGTGTTCGAGATCAATGGAGTAGAGTCGAGGAACGAGCGCAGGTACTGGCCGAAGCCGCCCTGGTTCTCATCCCTGCTCATCAAACCGGACGTGCCGGTTTCCGGCATCCGGCTTTCGGACTGATTTCACAGTAAGCTCACGGAAGAGGGCCTAACTGCACACGACGAAGACGTAAAACGCTAAGGCCGCCATACACCGCCTTGTAGGTAAAGCGGGTGGTGCCGCGCTACTCCACCTTGCTGCGCCTCCGAAGGAAATCCAGGACGCCTTGATAAACGTAATTGTCGATTGCCCGGTAGGCCGCCTTGCGGGGTCCTGCCGTTCGTCAAAGAAGCGTAGGCTCGCTGAACATCTAGTGACGAACCGTTCAAGTGGCTATGGGTAAATTTGTGCTTATCTCGGTGTTGGGCCAACGAAGCCATCGTCGATGCGCGCCGGAAGAGCAAGTCCTGAGTTGGTATTACTACTTGGAAGGTAAAATCCGTTTTCCCTTCCGGGCGAAGTGCATCGCAGCGAAAGTCCTCTCGCCACTCAGGGAAGATGAAAACGTAGAAGTCCTGCGTATGGCCCCGGATGATGTCTGCGAGCACGACATGCTCGTCCTGATCCGATGGCAGGATCGCAGGATGGCTGTCCCCCTCTCGCAACTAACCCCCGTCGAGCCGGACGAATCAACTGCCGAAGCCATCGGCGATTGGCATTACTGGGTGGCGCAGGGTTACTGCCTCTGACTTACGCATGCCCACCGAAAGCTCACGTTCTTTTAAACGATAAGGTCAGCTGTTCATGTGCCAAGCCTATCGTGCGGGCGATGCGGTCGAGCCACTCCCATGCGACGCACGCATGTAAGACCGCGGAGAACTTCCCATGACGCGTTTGAAGGCGGCGCTGAAAGCACTCTCGGATTCGTATCCTAGAGCGGGTGCGATCTCCCCAACACCCTGATTTGAGTGCAACAGCCGTTCTCCAGCGAGCCGCATGCGCCAGCGCGTCAAGTACTCCAACGGTGGCATTCCCACTCTCGCCTTAAATGTTTCAGAGAACGTAGTGCGAGACATCCCTGCCGCTCTTGCAAGCTCCAGCACTGTCCATCGGTGCGCTGGATCACCGTGCATCAGCTCAAGCGACGAACCGATCTGCTTATCCGAGAGTGCGAACAGCCAGCCGATACCATCGTTTTGGACTTCGCCCAGATAGAGGCGAAGCACCTGAACCAGCATGCTGTATGCAATCTGTTGTGCAATAAGCGCTCCGCCCGGTTTGGGTACGCGCAGCTCTTCTGCAAGACGTTCGATGTGCCAGCGCATCGCTTCTTTCTCACGATGACCATGCAGCGACACGATGGGTGGGAGGAGACCGAGGAGAACACGGGCATCGCCATCCAAGAGGAAATGACCTCCAGCCAGGAAGAACCCCTCTCCCGAGCCGCACGAAACAACACCGTTGTAACGCCTCTTTGAAATGAGCGTCCGGGCATCCACCGGTGTCAGCGCCAGATCGCTTCCGAGCAGGAACGGCTTTCCATGAGGGAGAACCACGCAGTCGCCTTGCTGAAGATGCACAGATCCCGCATTACCTTCGACAGCTAGCCAGCATTCTCCTTCCACGATGGCGTAGCACTTGATCCCTTCGTGCTCGGGAAAGGCCAGCGACCATTCTCCTCCCGCGGTCAGGCCGCCAGAGCCGTAGTTCACCGGCTTCAGAAGAGAGAGCACATCCGAGAGTGGATCCATGAGATCTCCGTACGATGGCGACGGAAAAGCGTACGCTTCAGCATTGTCCGTTCGCTTCTCCCACTCTACGCTAAAGATGTCGGCTGTTGAACACAGCCGAAAAGGAGACTCGGCCATGCCAAAAGATTCAATTACAAATGCGGCGAAGACGATGAGGGCAATGATGCTGCCCCAGTTTGGAGGTATCGATCAGTTTCGCCTGGAAGAGATCGAACGGCCATCACCGGGACCTGGGGAAGTGCTCATCCGGATTGCGGGAACGAGTGTGAACCTGGCCGATGTCAAAGGGCGCGCCGGCGAAGTGCCGCACATGTTTCCGGCAGAGCGCCTGCCCTTGTTGCTCGGCTTCGATGCCAGCGGCCGCGTGGAAGAGGTGGGCGCGGGTGTCACGGACTGGAAGCCCGGAGATGTTGTCTACGGCTTCCCTGGAACAGACCCGGGTACTTTCGCGGAGTACGTGTGCCTTCGTGCGGACAAAGTCGCTGCCCCGCCGCAATCCATCTCTCTCGTCGATGCAGGAGCTATCCCGCTGGCAGCGATGACGGCTTGGCATGGTCTGATGACGCAGGGCGAAATGCAACGCGGCCAACGTGTGTTGATCCAGGGGGGATCCGGAGGAGTCGGTCACTTCGCCGTTCAGTTCGCACATCGGCTCGGTGCGACCGTGTACGCGACTGCATCCGGCCGGAACAAGGATTTCCTGCGGGAGCTGGGTGCGGACGTAGCGATCGACTACAACACGGATCAGCTGGAAGAGTTTGCGGGCCAGATGGATCTGGTGTTCGATCTGGCAGGTGGCAAGACGGAGGAGAAATCCTGGGCTGCCTTGAAACCGGAAGGGATGCTCGTGCTGGCGGCGGCCCAACCGAATCTCGCTCTCGCACACTCACCCGGGCAGCGAGCCCGCTTTGCCATGGCGCAATCAACCCGCGAAGACTTAGAGCGAGTAGCGAGGATGCTGGACGATAAGCAGGTGCGCCTCACGATCTCCGGGCGCTTCCCGCTCGAACGCGTAGGGGAAGCGCAAGCTCAGTTGGAACATGGTGGCTCTAAAGGCAAAGTGCTAGTGACAGTGGCCCAGGAAGCATGAGGGCTTGGTTGCCAGTCAGAACTCGATTCATTGGTGTATTGGTTTCGAAGTTCGGATGGAAAAGTTTAGCTAATCCCTCGGAAGGCAACTCTCCCTGTCTCGTTCAGGCTGTCACCAGCGGGAGCTGTCGTCCTTTGGAACCAAGAATGTTGTTTGACTCGGAACGCCATTGACTGTCGCTCCAGCATGGGCAATGGAGGGTGAATGGGTGAGGAAGTCGGCAGGGAAATTGAGCACGGGCTTGGAGGCGTTGTCTAGGGACGCAATCTGCTCGGGCGTGAGCAGGAGATCGAGCGCCTTGAGATTTGCATCCAGCTGATCGAGCGTTCGCGCACCAATAATGCTAGAGCTTACCCCCGGTTGGGCCTTCAGCCAGGCCAGCGCCACAGTAGAGGAATCGGTGTTGCACTCCGCCGCAATCTTGCCGACCGCATCGATGATGTCATACTGCTTCTCTGTGAAATCTCCGGCGCGAGAACCCCGCAGCCCCTGCATCTTTGCGCCGTTCGCCCGTGTGTACTTGCCCGTCAGAGCGCCACTTTTCAGCGGCCCCCAGGGGAGGACGCCGAGGCCCAGTTCTTGCGCCATGGGAACCAGTTCGCCTTCGACGGTTCGCTGCATCAGGGAATACTCAATCTGCAGTGCAATCAGGGGATTCCAACCGCGGAAATGAGCCATCACCTGCGCCTGCGCAACCTTCCACGCCGGAGCATCGGAGAAGCCGAGGTAACGTACTTTTCCCGACTTGACCAGATCGTCCAGGGCGCTCATGGTTTCCTCGATGGGCGTAAAGCGGTCCCAGTTGTGGAGGTAATACAAGTCGATATAGTCGGTCTGCAAGCGACGCAGTGATTCTTCGCACTGGGCTACGATGGCCTTTCTTCCTGCCCCACCCCCGTTTGGGTCGCCGGCGAAGAGGTTCATAAAGAACTTGGTCGCGATCACGATGCGATCGCGTTTGCCTTTGCCCTGCCGGAAGAAGTCGCCGATGATCTTTTCCGAGTGTCCGGACGTGTAGGCGTTGGCCGTATCGATGAAGTTTCCGCCCAGTTCCAAGTAGTGCGAAAGCATCGCTTCGGAGTCTTTCACGCTCGCTCCGAAGCCTCCGCCGAGGTCTTCGCCGAAGGTCATGGTTCCGAGGCAAAATGGACTGACCCGGAGACCGGAACGGCCGAGTGTAACGTACGAATTTAGTGGCATGCGTATTTGTCCTCTGGGAATTGGAGTGTTCGGGACCGATCGGCGCTTCATGCATTGTTAGAATGCCATGTATGCACCCGGTGCAACTTCGGAATGTTGACCTGAATCTCCTGCTTCCTTTGAAGGCGCTGCTGCATGAGCGAAATGTGACCCGGGCGGCGGAGCGCGTTCATCTCAGCCAATCTGCTATGAGCCGTACGCTGGATCGCCTGCGCTCAGAGCTGGGTGATGAACTGCTGGTGCGGGTGGGACGCAACTATGAGCTCACTCCGCGCGCTAGTGCGCTGCTCGACGAGCTGGGGCAAATTCTGCCCCGCCTGGCCCGACTTTGGGCAGGAGAGCCTTTTTCGCCGGCGCAAAGCGAAGCGCACATCCGTCTTTCCATGACCGACTATGCAAGCAATGTCGTCTTAACACCGCTGGCGGCGCTCTGCAGCCAGATTGCGCCGGGCATCACCCTGGAGGTGGTTCCCTGGCATGAGCGGGCGCATGAAGACAATGGAACGGCGGCAGCGCATCTGATCCTCAGTCCACTGGCTGTCCCTACAACGTTTCGCGTGAAGCCCCTTTTTAAGGACGGCTTCGTCTGCGTTCTCGGCCGCGGGCTCAGTCGAGGCAAAAGTACTATCACGTTGAAGGAGTATCTCAGCTTTCGCCATCTCTCGGTGGAATCACAGCCCCATCAGCAGAACCATATCGAGCGTACGCTGGGTGAAAGGGGCCTGCAGCGTCGTGTGGCTGTTCACTTGCCCTACTATTTGGCCGCAATCAGAATGCTCGAATCGACAGACCTGGTGCTGACGCTGCCCACTCGGATTGCCACGCCCGTGCCAGATCTACTGGACTTGCCGCGCCTGAAAGCACCGAAAGAGATTCCGCCAATACGCTACTCGATGGTCTGGCATCCACGCTTCGATAGCGATTTGCTGCACGTCTGGCTTCGACAGACAGTGCGACAGATTTTTCGTCCTCATGCCGTGGACGTGAAGCAGTAAGGCACGGTGAGCGGCTTCTCAAGAAGCAGTGTCAAACATATTTGACATGTAGCGCTTTCAGATGCTATGTTTCGTATGTCAAATATCTTTGACACTGGAGCGATTTCTATGGCGACAAGCCTTTCCTATCGGGAGAAGACTCTTTACGCCTCACTGTCGGCGGAACTCGTTGTGTACGGCCCTTATTTTTTCCTGCACCGGCAAAATTCCGTCAATAAAGTCGCGGGCATGATTATCGCGATTATCGTGCTGCAGATCATCCTGCAGTCGGTGATTGCCGCGCTAACGCGGAACCGTGTAACAGATGAGCGCGACCGGTTGATCGAACTACGTGGCTATCGTGCCGGTTATATAGTGCTCGCCTCACTGATGGTGATCGGGCTGGGCCTGTTGTGGTTTCACGCGACCGTCGGCCATCTTCAATTGGACAGCAGGATGATAGGACTGCATTTCCTGAGCGTCTTCTTCAGCATGTTGGTGGTGGCGGATATAACGAAGACCGTCACGCAGATTGTGGCTTACCGGAAGACGCTCTGATGGCCGCCATACGCAACCAGATTCGAGAACTCCGGGCGCTTCGCGAGATGACGCAACAGGAACTTGCCGATCGCATTGGCGTCACACGGCAGACAGTGATAGCCATCGAACAAGACAAATATTCGCCTTCGCTAGAGACGGCGTTCAAAGTGGCAATCGTGCTTGGTGTGCCGCTCGAGCAGTGCTTTCAGTATGTTCCTCGCGGTAAGCGCTGACCTGGGCCGGGGCACTATGAGCCCTGGTGCATTCTCTTCCGTATTCTTGCAGTGTTGCGCCGAGCGGGATTAGGCATCTATTCTCTGTCCGACATAGGGAATGGAGAAGAAATGAAGATTCTGATGGTAGGCGCGAGCGGCAAATATGCTCACTATGTTTTACCCGCGTTGAAGGCACACGGCGCACTGGTTAAGGCTCTTGTTACGAGTGAGGACAAGCGAGCGGAAGCCATTGCCCAGGGGGCCGACGAGACAGCGGTAGGAGATCTTAACGACGAGCAGAGTTTAAGGAAGGCGGCCGAAGGCGCGGACGGCGCGTTTCACCTCAACCCTGCCTTCGCACCGAACGAAGCGGAACTGGGTGTTGCGATGGTCAATGCAGCGGTAGCCGCGGGAGTGAAGAAATTCACTTTCTCGAGCGTGATTCATCCATCGATTTCAAAGATGAGAAATCATTCAGCGAAGCGTCCGGTGGAGGAAGCGCTCTTCGAATCCGGCCTGACATTTACAGTGCTGCAACCAACGATGTTCATGCAGACACTGGCAGACGGGTGGACGGAAGTGACTGAACGGAGTACGTTCTCGTTGCCATACGCCAACGACAAGCGGGCGAGTTATGTGGACTATCGCGATGTGGCGGAAGCGGCCGCTATCGCACTCACGGGCGACAAGCTCGACTACGGAACATTTGAGCTTTGCGCGCCTGGGATGTTGGATCGGGTCGAGCTGACGCAGATCATGTCGGAGTTGCTGGGCCGAACCATCACACCTGTCGAGATACCTTTCGACGAGTGGGTAAGGCGAGCTCATGTGCCAGAAGGACCTTTTAGAGACGGCATGGAAAGCATGTTCGCAAACTATGGCCAGTATGGTTTTCCGGGCGGCAATGCGCTCGTCCTTCGCGCCATTTTAGGTAGCGAACCGCGGACGCTGAAGGAGTTTTTCAAAGAGCAAGCGCAGGAGACAAGTGCCCGGCGTCGAACAGCCGGTAGTTCATAAATGGCTGGACGGCTTACCAGCTGAGGCCATCAGCTTTTCGATTTCGGAAGGATCTTTAGGGAGGGCGGCGCTGAGGACTTTTGCGCCCTGGTCGGTTACGAGCACGACGTCTTCGATGCGAACGCCGAGATTTTCCTCGGGGAGGTAGATGCCGGGCTCGACGGTGATGACCATACCGACGGCGAGCGGTGCGGTGTTGTCGGCGGAGTCGTGGACGTCGAGTCCGACGTGATGGGACAAGCCGTGGGTGAAGTACTGGCCGAGGGACTTGCCGTGCTGGTCTTTGCCATGAGTGTTGATGTAGTCGTAAGCGATTTTGTAAAGGCTGGTGGGACCGCTGCGGCCGAGAGTCATGCCGGGTTTAACGGCGGCGATGGCGGCCTGCTGCGCACCCAACACGATGTCGTAAATTTCGCGTTCGCGGGGTGTGAATTTGCCATTCACGGGAACGGTTCGCGTGATGTCGCTGGCGTAGTTGTTGTATTCGCCCGCTACATCCATAACGACGACTTCACCGCCATCCATGCGGCGGGAATCCTGAGAATAGTGGAGGGTGGTCGAGTTAGGGCCAGAGCCGACGATGGGTGCGTAGGCGCTGCGCTGACAGCCTTCGGCAAGGTAGGTGCCGACCATAACGGCTTCAATCTGGTATTCGTACTTGCCGGGAGCGATGGCTTGCCAAGCGGCTTTATGGGCGTCGATGGAAGCGTCGGTGGCTTTCTGGATTTCGGCGATTTCACTGGGTGATTTTTCCATGCGCTGGCGGGCGATGGACATTTTGGCGTCGGCAGGCGGACGCAGCGGGGCGATTTTTGCGAGGGCAGAGGCGGCGGGATCAGCGTTTAGCGCGTACAGCTTTGGATAGACGCTGAGGAGTTTGGTGAGTTCGGATTCGAATTGCTCGGCGGGCAGCACGGTTGAGAAACCAGTTGCGGAGAGAACGTTGGGATCACTTGGACCGAGCTTGCGGCCGGTCCATTTTTCGGTGCTGGGGATGCGCTGGGGCAGGAAGAGAATTTCGCGAGGCAGTTGGGCGCGTTCGGAGGCAGCGGGATCGTCGGGACTGGGCTTGGGAGTGATGACGAGGATGGCTCCGGGCTGCTGCCAGCCGGTTAGATAGAAGAAATTGGGCTCCTGAAAAAAGCCGGTGTGCAGATCTTCACTTTCGTTCGCTCCGAAGAGAACCAGGATGCCATCGGGTATGGCTTTCTGGAGACGCTCGCGCCGGGCTGCGAATTCCGGGGAGGTGGCGGCGGAGATTTGCAGAGCGAGCGCGAGGAGCAGACAAGCTTGTTTCATGTTTTGAGTTTAGGAGAGAGTGAGACGGCAGGCTAAAGCCGGCCCCCTGGGCGCTGCGGTGAACCGGCTTAAGTGACAATGGGAGTGCGATTATGGCTCGTTTTCCTGGTGTAGATTATCTTCAGTTTGATTCTTTGTTGAGCGAACAGGAGCTGCTGGTAAGGCAGACAGCGCGCCAGTTTGTGGATGAGCGGGTGATTCCGGTGATCCGGGATGCATACAACACGGCGACGTTTCCGAAGCATCTGATTCGCGAGATGGCGGAGCTGGGCTTCTTTGGGGCCAACCTGGAAGGCTATGGCTGTGCGGGCCTGAACAATATCGAGTACGGCCTGATCATGCAAGAGATCGAGCGGGGCGATTCGGGGCTGCGCAGCTTTGTGAGCGTGCAAGGCGCGCTGGCGATGTATCCGATCTATACGTATGGTTCAGAGGAGCAGAAAGAGCGCTGGCTGCCGAAGCTGCAATCGGGCGAGGCGCTAGGGTGTTTTGGATTGACAGAGCCGGGGTTTGGATCGAACCCATCGGGCATGCGTACGACCGCGGCGAAGAACGGCAGCGGCTGGATTTTGAATGGCGAGAAGACGTGGATTACGAACGGGTCGGTGGCGGATGTAGCGGTGGTGTGGGCGCGCACGCCAGAGGGGATTCGAGGCTTCCTGGTAGAGCGCGGAACGCGAGGTTTTTCGGCGAGCGATCTGCATGGCAAGCTGTCGATGCGCGCTTCTGTCACGTCTAGTTTGCATTTCGTCGATTGCGTAATACCGGAAGCGAATCTGCTGCCTTGCGGGAAGGGATTGAAGACGGCTCTCGGGTGCCTGTCGCAGGCGCGGTTCGGGATTGGCTGGGGCGTGATTGGGGCGGCCATGGACTGCTATGAGACGGCGCGCCAGTACACACTAACGCGCAAACAGTTCGATGAAAGGCCGCTGGCGAGCCATCAACTAGTGCAGGAGAAGCTGGCGTGGATGATTACCGAAATTACCAAGGCGCAGCTGCTGGCGTGGCGGGCGGCGAAGCTCAAGGACGAGGGAAAGCTGGAAGCGGCGCATATTTCGATGTTGAAGCGGAATAATGTGGCGATGGCGCTCGAATGCGCGCGGCTGAGCCGGGATTTGCTCGGTGCGAACGGGATTATGGATGAGTACCCGATCATGCGGCACATGTGCAATCTGGAGACGGTGAAAACGTATGAAGGCACCGAGCACATTCACACGCTGGTGATTGGGGAACGGGTAACGGGGATTGCGGCTTACCGGTGAGGGAGGATTTAGATGAGTTGCTTTTCGATGTTTTCATGGTGAAGGGCGACGGCCGGGTCGCGGTCTACAGCGCCGGAATAACGTTTCCAGAACCCGTTGGTCTCGCGGGAGGGCGAGAGAAGCGCGCGGGTATCGTCGAGCAGACGGGCAAAATCCTTATCGCTGGCGGGCGGCTTCTTGGCGGCTAAGGTCTCGTCGATCTGGACCAGCAGCGTGGTGACGGGACGCAGCCAGGAGAACCGGTCGTCGTTAATTAGCAACTGCAGAAAAGCAGCGGGCGAGGCGATCGGCCCATGCACGATTTCGTAGGCGGTGCGTTCGGAATCGAGCAACGCTTTGTGCAGAACAAGCAGCGTCTCCCGGACTTGTTGAAGCTTTTCCCGTGCCGGGTCGGAAGGGGCTAGAGGTAACTCCATTTCCTTACAGATTAGCGCCCCTAAGCAGGCGAATTGGATGTTTTGACAATGCTAAAAATCTGGCCTGTTTGTTCAACTTAGGCGAAACAAGAAGTGGCGCGCCATTAACTTAAACCATCCAAGTTTCGGATCAGTGGCTCTAATGGATCGGCGCGAGCGCTAAGTTGCGGCCGCGCTGAAACTAGAAAGGAAAGTGCATTTTATATGAACCTACCCCATGTCAGCGTAACCAAGCTGTTAGCGTCCTGCGGTGTTCTGATCTGCTCGGCGGCGATGCAAGCCGCGCCTATTACCGGGGGCATGACAACGGTCGCGCTGGATAGCTCGACTTTAGCGACACTCCAAAGTCTTTTTACCATCGGCACAGTGCCTCCGACTGCCCTGACGATGCCGGGCGGCGTTGCCACGGTGAATTTTCCAATAACGGGTGGAGACACCTCAACCGGCATGATCGACCACTCGGGCGGACTGACACTCACGGGAAAATCCACACCGACGGGTGTGGGAACGATGGTCACGACTGAAAACTATGTGATCAACCTGAACAGCTCGCTGCTGAGTGCCGAAGTGCTGGTGAATGGCGGAGCGCCGATGATGAACGTTCCGCTGTTCAACATTGGGACGGGCGACGTTCTAACGGTGAATTCGACTCTCGGCAGCGATCTTGCATCCGTCTTCGGCGTACCGAACCTGACCGGGGCGACGATCGGCACAGCGACAGTCTCACCGACTACTTCCTCTGCCACGCCGGAGCCCTCCAGTTTGGTTTTGTTGGGCGCGGGGCTGCTGGGGTGTTTGTTCGTTTTCCGTCGACGCGTTGCCTGAGATACAAAAGTAAGGGGCACGGCTCGGCTGTGCCTCAATACTAACTCAGTACTGATTTCACCACCCGTCACAAAATTGTGACAACTAAACCCTATAGTCGATGTTAGTCTCTATCTTCAGGGCTGATTTCGAGGGGTTAGATGTCTCTATCGTTCCGATTCACCAAGACAGCTATGTGTGCGCTCAGTGCGGCGCTTTTTTTGTTTCCGGGCTCGACACTGCGGGCTCAATTGCAAAGTGTCGGCGCGATCACGGGAACGATACAGGACTCCGCTGGCGGTTCGGTTGGGAATGCGACGGTGACAGCGCGCGGCGTCGCCACAAATCTGCAGGTAACAGTAAAAGGGAAATCGAACGGGGAATACCTGATACCGAATTTGCCCGTTGGGACTTATGAACTTTCGTTCTCAACGGCCGGATTCGAGACAGAGACTCACCCGCAGATTCTGGTACAAGGAAGCCGTACGACTACCGTGAATGGGAGCTTGCATGTTGGTAGGCAGGCGACCCGGGTGGAAGTGACCGGGACTCCTTTGATGAACCAGGTGGACACGACAAACGGCTACGTGGTCGATCAGCTGACGATTCAGCAGACGCCACTGGGGACGGGCAGTTTCACGCAGTTGGCGATTTTAGCGCCGGGGGTGAATGCCGATTTTCTAGGGGGCTCTGGTTCGAATGCTGGACTCGGCAATCAGGCTATCTTTGCAAATGGCCAGCGGGATTCGAGCAACAGTTTTTCGCTGAACGGGGTGGGGACGAACAACCTGTTTAATGGCAAATCGACGAGCCAAGTGGGCGAGAACCGTTTTGTCCTGAATACAGGAGAGAATTTCGGAGCAGGGGGGGAGATTCAGACCAGTACCTCAGTGTACTCGGCAATTGGACAAGCGCTGCCAACGCCTGCGCCGGAATCGATTCAGGAGATTCGAGTGGACGTGGCGAATTATGACGCGACGCAAGGATCGAACAGCGGGGCGCACATCGGCGTGCTAACGAAATCGGGGACGAACGAATTACACGGGCAGCTTTACGAAAAATTTCAGAACAACTTCTGGAATGCAGCGCCGTTCTTTTACAATGCCGATCCCGCGATTACGCAGAAGGTTCCGAAGCTGGATCGTAATCAGTTCGGCGCGACAGCGGGGGGTCCGATCAAGAAAGACAAGTTATTCTTTTTCGTTTCGTATGAGGGTGTGCGCACGCGGGATGCGCTATTGAGCACGCAGTTTGCGACGGTGCCCCAGTATCTGACGAACGATCGCAGCGCGGCCGGTCTGGCCAATGCGGCGAACGCGAGTTTTGGCGGCAGCAGTATTGCGCCCAGCCAAATCGATCCGATTGCGTCGAAGCTGCTGAACGCTAAGCTCCCGAACGGCCAGTTTCTGATTCCGAGCGCGAGCATTGGACCGGATACGGCGGCGAATCTGGGCGCAAACGCGGTAATCCAGGGGCCATCCACGCAATCGAACGTCGATCAGGGCAGCGTGAGCGTTGACTACAACGTCAGCGAAAAGGACAGGTTGTCGTTGAAGTACTACATTCAGGACGACCCTACGACAAACCCGTTTGGTAGCGGCAGTAACTCGCTCGGCTTTACACAACAGCTGAGTGCGGGAAGCCAGGTCGGCTCCATTGCAAATACGGTAATTCTCAATCCATCACTGACCTGGGAACAGCATATCGGGTTTACGCGCCTGCGCGCTTTTGCAGGAACGTCTCAGCCGTTTACGTCGGGAGATTACGGGATTAATGTATTTGGCTCGCAGAGGTTTCCAGCTATCAACATTCAGAGGGTTGATGACGCGTTGGGAAACGGCTTCTCGTTCGGTCCGACCAGCAATTTTTCGAATGCCGGGATGTTCCAGAACCAGTGGGAATACGAATCGAATCTCGGGTGGGTGATCGGGAAGAACACTCTGACGATAGGCGCGCAGTGGGATCACACACAGCTCAATATTCTGAATCGCAATAACGACACGGCCAGTTTGGCGTTTACCGATTTCACGACGTTCTTGACGGGGGACGTGCGGTCAGGAAACAATTCATCGCTGTTCAACGGGAACAGCAATCGCTATTACCGCTCCGATACGGTGGGCGCGTTCGTGAACGACAATTACAAGCTGCGGAGTAACCTGGCAATCACGCTAGGGCTGCGCTGGGATTACGATGGCCCGCTGTCGGAGAAGTATGGGAACTTAACAAGTTTCTACAGCAACCTGTACAACTACGATGACGCGAGCGACACCATTACGAACTCAGGGATAGTGTTTGCCGGCAACAATAAACAATTTCACACGCCGGGGGTGAGCGACTCGACTATGCGGGCGAGGCAGTGGGGGCTTGCGCCGCGGGTGGGGTTCGCATGGACACCCTATTCGAAGCTCACGGTGCGGGCGGGGTTCGGGTTGTACTACGATCGCGGGCAATTCTTTTCCGAATTTTCACCGAGTGCCGGAGGAGGGTATAACGGACCGTTCGGTGTGACGCTCGAGCCGCCATTCGTGACGCCCGTAACAGCGCAATCGGGCGCCAAGTTCGCCAATCCATTCGGCACAACAGCGCCAGCGCCGCCTCCAGTAAACGCAGGAGCATTTCAGGCGTTACTGCCAAACGCGGCGCAGCTGGCGAGCGGCGATTTCCCGGCAGGCAACCAGTTTGGACCGTTCTTGTTTGGCGGTTACGATCCCGACGCCAAGCTGCCTTACTCGGAGAATTATTCTTTCGATTTGCAATATCAGGCGGCTAACGACTGGCTCTTTACGCTGGGTTATAGCGGCACGCATGGCGTCCATCTGGTGCTGCCCATTCCGTTCAATCAACCGGGCGTGGCCACTCCGCAGAACCCGATCCATGGGGAGATCTACTCATATGGCTACAACATCAACGGCTATGAGCCGGTGGCCAGCACGACAGGCGGAAACACCGATTTGCGCGTCCCCTACCTTGGCTATAGTCCGAACTCCGTGTTGTATAAAGCGGAAGGCATTTCGTCATACAACGCACTACAGGTTTCACTGCGCAAGCGCCTTTCGTCGGGACTGCAGTTTACGGCGTCATACACGTGGTCGCATTCGCTCGACGAGCAGAGTGGTTTGGGGCTTTTCTATAACGGCAACGATCCGCAAAATCCGAAGAGTGGATATGGCAACTCGGACTTCGACCGGACGCACGTTTTTCTGATCAATTATTCGTACAATCTGCCGAGTCCGGTGAAGAACAAGTTTCTAGGTGCGCTGCTCAATGGCTGGCAGGTGGGTGGTCAGGCCGTAGCGGAGAGCGGGCAGCCGTATAACGTGTATGATTTCTCGGGGTCGGTAGCGAGTATTTACTACTCGGCAAACGATTACATCACGAATCCGATCCTGCCGCTGGCGGGAGGCGCGACCACGGCTTCGGCGCAACTACAGGGAACAACGGGGATCAATGCGGGGAAGCCGGTGCTGAATGTGAATTCTTTCTATCCTTCGTTTTTACAGCCGGGGCAGAGCGGAGTGCCGCCGTGCGACGCCTTCGCGCAATCGACGGGCGGCTGCGATACAGCGGAATCGGGTTACGGCAATGGCGGCCGCAATGTGTTTCGAGGCCCGTTTCAAGTGCGGTTCGACAATACCATCGGGAAAGATTTTCGAGTTACCGAGCGAGTGCACCTGCGGTTCAATTTCGATGCGTTCAACCTGTTCAATCACGCTAGCTTCGATACGCCGAACAACAACGTGTCGTTCTATAACTTCGGGCCGCCTGTGCTGAATCCGCCGAGCGGAAACTTGGGGCAGATTCAACACACGATTGGGAGCCCGCGGTTTTTGCAGGCCAGTTTACATTTGACGTTTTAGGATGGAAGGCTGAAGCCGATCCTACCGGATCAGCGTTGGGGGGTCGGCGGAGGGGCGTTGCCGGTCAGGCGTTGGAAGAATTGTTTCCAGTGCCAGCCGGGCTCCTGACATTCAGGCGCGGGGGCGTACATGAGCGTTTTGGTGCCGCGTTCCACACCGAGTGATTGAAGCTCTGAGCCGGTAGCCTGTACGTTAACCGTGACAAAGGCCTTGCAGCCGTCGACAGAAGTGACCTTCCAGGGAGAAGAGATTTTCTTTTCGGGTCCCCAGTCCCGCAAGAAACGCTGGTAATCGTAGTTGCGGCAGGGAGCGGCGACGGTGCAGCCCCAGTCGGCGTAGGCGCGAGGGTACTGGTGGCTGTTTAGCTCGGCGATGAAACGTTTGACGGTCTGCTTCTCGGAGTAGTCGCGAAAGATGAAGTAAAGGGCGATAAGCAGGACAATGAGACCGACCATGCCGAGAATAATGTTGCGGATGTTCCGGTTGCGGCGTTCTTCGCCGGCGCCGTAGTGCTGCAGATAACTGCCCATTGAGAGACCTCACTTCACCGGGTAGGCTTTGTCGTAGGCGGCCGTGGCTTCGGCGGTGAGATCGAGGGTGGGTTTGAAGTAAAGGGTATTGGTGATATCGACGATGACATCGAGGCCTCGATCTTCGGCGAGCTTTTTGATCACCTGAGTCATTTGACGCCCGGCGCGGCCTAGAATATCCTGACGTTCGCCATTTACATCGGCTTGCAAATCTTCGCCAAGGCGCTGCAGCTGTTTTTGTTTGTCGGTTGCGGTCTGGCGGAGCTGCGCTTCGCGATCGGGAGTCATGTTGGGCGAGGCGAGCTGCTGCTGAATGTTTTGAAGGTCCGATTGCAAGGACTGGATGGCCTGTTGGCGGGGTTGATATTTGGCTTCGAGAGTGGCCTGAGCACGTTTGATGTCCTGGGTATCGGCGACGGCTTTCTGCGCGTTGACGATGGCGATTTTGGCGGGGGCGATCGCTTGCGCCTGCAGGCCTCCGGCGACAGAGGCGGCTATCGCGAGGAAGACGGCAGTGCTACGGCCAAGGGAACACATGAATTTTAATTAGACTCCAGTCGATGTTGATTTAGACGTGCAGATGCGGGGCATGTGCAGGCAAGCGGAAGACATTAGGCTAGCACGTGGGCCGATTGGCGCAGGGCGTCGAGCGCGGGGTCGGGGTCGGATTAGCGGTCGGGTTGGATGCGGCCCTGGGAATCGATGTGAAGGATGCGGTCGCGCCAGCGAACTTCACGGCCGGCATAGGCGGCGAGCCAGATAGCGAAGGAATAGATGTCCCAGAGCGGGGCGAGCCAGAAGAGGCGAGCGGTTTGAAAACTGCGGAGGACGAAGAGGCTGCTGACAAGGGCGGAGGTAAGGCGAAGGGCGAGAAGAAGAAGGGCGACGAATTTGAAGCCGGCGAGGAGAGCGAGGAGAATCCAGAGTCCGGCCTGGGTGATGGGAAGACCGGCATAGCCGCCGCCTTTAGAGCTGCGGATGGTACGGCCCCAGCGAAGCTGATGCTGCCAGCTGCCGGACCAGGTCGCATCGCCGAGCGAAGTTTCGACCGAGAGGGTCGAGAGCAGGGCGCGCTGGCCGGTTTGCGTGATGCGTTTGGCTAGCTGGTAATCGTCGGCGAGGTAATCGCCGATGGCTTCGAAGCCGCCGAATTTTCGCAGATCGGCAGCGCGGAAGGCGATGGTGGAGCCGAGGCCGAATTCGCGCACGCCGATGAGCTGTGCGACGAGGGTGCTGGGCATGAAGTCGGTGGCGATGCCGATTGCTTCCCAGAGGGCGGGCAGAGTGTGAGCTCGCGCGCGATAGAGACAGGTGACGAGGCCGATGGAGGGATCGTGAAGCGGCCCGACAACTTGCGCGAGGTAGTTGTGAGGCACCTTGATGTCGCTATCGTTGATGATCCAGACAGGATGGCGCGCGGATTGAGCGAGGCGGGCGAGGACGGCGGTTTTCCCGTTGGCGAGCGGCTCGTGGCCAATGACGAGAAAGATGGGCACTTGCGGAAAAAGCTGCTGGAGGCGTTTGACCTGCGGGATGGCGGGATCGGATTCATCAGCTACCCCAAAGAGGAGTTCGAAATCGGGGTAGTTTTGTGTGGCTTGCGAGACGAAAGCTTCGAAGGTATTCGGATCGAGACCGCGGAGCGGTTTGAGAATGGAGACGGGTGGCTGAAAAGCGGACAAAAGGGAGCGTTCAGAGGAGCGGCGGCGGAGATGATTGAGCGAGGCCACGATGGAAAGCGCCTGATAGAGGAGGGCGGGAAGAAAGAAGAGAAAAAGGACGTGCACGGGCGCTGACAAATTAGCTTAACGGACCACGGTAGAGGAACCGACTAGCGGGCGAGAAGAACAACTCCGCCAAGCACCAGCAGAGCGCCGAGAGCGCGGCGGGGACCGACCGTTTCCTTCAATACAAATTTGGCAAGAATTGTTTCCAGGACAAAGGTGGCAGCCGAGGCAGGGACGGCGAAGCTGAGCGGCGCATTCTGAACGAGCGCCATGAAGGCGAAGAACGAAATCGCCATGCAGAAGATGGCGAGCAGAAGATAGCGGCGGCGAAAGATCATGGACAGAAGGCGCGCGAGGCCCTTAGCATCGACGTGTTGCTCGCCACTGAGCTTCATCTCATGACTCTGGAGCAGGTCGCCTAGGACAGTGGCGACGACGATAACGGTGAGCAGAAACCACTTCATGTTTTCTGGCTGGTGCTGCCAACCAGAGCGGTGCCGACGAAGATGAGTCCGGTGCCGAACCACTGCTCCGGCGAGATGGATTCCTGCAGGAAGACGCGGCCGAGAACGGCGGCCAGAAAATAGCCGATCCCGGTAAGAGGCAACACAAAGCTGAGATCGGCCCAACTGAGCAGAGCCATGCGGGTGAGCAGCCAGAAAATCAGCAGCAGGATGCCCGAGGCGACGAAGGGATTCAACATGACGTGCAGATAGCCGCGCGGATCGAAGCCGACGCGGGTGGAGACGTGCTTCATGCCCCAGGCCAGCGAAAGATTCCCGACAGCGTTAAACATGGTGACAGCGAGCACCAGCAGGAGAGTTCTCAGTTTGAGGCGAGACTCAATTGCGCTCGCTTCGACCATCGCGGCTGTCAGTCTCCCGCGCTCATGGCCGCTGCCCGCGTCTCTTCTTTCTGCTTATTGTGATCCTTCACGAACTGTTTGCGTTTGGAGCGGAGAGCAAGATATTCGCGCGCTTCTTTGTAGAGGCGGCGACGCTCGTCGGTCTTGAACATTGCCTTGCTGATGAGGCGCAGGGCGACTTTAGGACGGAAGTAATATTCGCCGTAGAAGCGCTCGACCCACTCTACAAGCTCGGCGCGATCCAGCCCGGGGTATTCGTAATTGGGAAGTTGATGACCGACATCGTCGGTCATGGTTTCGTCGATGGAGATGAGACCGTTCTTCTTGACGTGATCGTAGAACTCGGTACCCGGAAAGGGATGGCCTATGGAAACCTGGATGGTTTCAACGTCGAGTTCCTTGGCAAAGTTGATGCTGGTGCGGATGGTGTCGCGCGTTTCACCGGGCAGGCCGACAATGAAGTCGCCGTGGATCACGAGCCCGAGCTTCTTGCAGTTGGCGGTGAAGCGGCGAGCCATGTCGATGGTTGCGCCCTTCTTGATGTTCTTGAGGATCTGCTGATCGCCCGATTCGTAGCCGACTATTAAGAGGCGACAGCCAGCCTCCTTCATGGCTTTGAGGGTGTCGTAATCGGTCGTGACGCGCGACGTGCAACTCCAGGTGAATTTGAGGTGCTTTAACTTGCCGCAGAGCTCGATGGTGCGCGCCTTCTGGTAGTTGAAGGTATCGTCGTCAAAGAAGATTTCCTTGAGGCCGGAAAACGACTCGAGAGCGAAGCGGCACTCGTTGACGATGTCGTCGGAGGAGCGCAGACGCCAGCGGTGACCGGAGTGGGTCTGGGGCCAGAGGCAGAAGGTGCACTGTGCCGGACAGCCGCGGCTAGTGTAGAAGGAGATAAATGGATTGAGGAGAAACGGAACGTTATAGCGATGGAAGTCGAGGTCGCGCTGATAGACCTTGGTCACCCAGGGAAGCACGTCGAGATTTTCGATGGGCGAGTCTTCCCTGTTGCTTTGAAATTCACCGTTCTTCCGGAAGACAACGCCCGGTATTTCTTCGAGGGGCTTACCTTGGGCGTAGTCACGGATCGCAAAATCGAACTCGCGTTTAACGACAAAATCGATGGCCTTAGACGCGCGCAATGTTCTTTCCGGCTCAGTGGTAACGGGCGGTCCGACGAAAGCGACTTTCAGCTTGGGATTGACGTCCTTCATCATCTCGGCGATTTTGACGTCGACAGTAAAGCCGGGAGTGGAGGTGAAGAGTACGAGCAGTTCGAAATCCGACGCCATGGCGACGGTCTGATCGATGGAAACTTTGTGAGGCGGAGCGTCAAGGACCTTACTGTCGGGCAGCATGCCAGCGGGATAGCAGAGCCAAACCGGGTACCAGTAGGATTCGATTTCACGGGCTGCAGGCCAGCGTGAACCTGCTCCACCATCGAAGCCTTCAAATGAAGGCGGATTCAGAAAAAGCGTTCTCATGGACTCCCTTGAAGCTTCTACGGAACGCGCACAAGAAAGCAGCGAGCGGCCCGTGCGCTTACTTCTTATGTTACTTTGCCCGTATTCCCATACTCAACCGAAGGACCGCCAAGCGGTCGTGAGGGGTTGACGGAAGGCGAGATTCACACCCCCAGCGGCGGCCTTTCTTACTGAGCAAAATTGCTGGTTAAAGACAGGATTGAACCGCCCGACTGCGCGTCGTCAAGCGTTTCGGAAAAGTTCGTGTAGTTGACATCGAGTTCGACTTTGCCCACGAGCCGGGTGGTTATCACACTGCTCATATGCTGAGGAACCGCTCTCCCGTTGTGAATGGCGAAGGCGCGTTCAAAGTCTACTTTCTTGAAGAAGATGCTTGGGTTTTTTACGAGACGACCTTTTTCGTAAACGGGCAAGCAGGTGTTGTAGTCGAGCCACATCTCGCCCTTAAATAATCCAGCGGCATGTTTGCGCGGGGAGAGAGCGACCACGAAGACATCTTCTCCAGAAGGGGTGCGCCGTACTCCTCTGGAATGGAAACGATAATTAACAGGCGTGATAGCCATTTTGGAATTGGTCTGCCCTTGCTGTTCGGCTTGCAGGTAGCGGGCGATGATCTGATTCTTCACCGTGTTGCTGCCCTGGAAACCAAGGACGCGGTAACTGATGTGGCCCATACGTGAGATGAGCCGGAGTGCGTGGAGGCGACCATTTTCCTGCAGCTTGGGGACAGAAGCGTCGATATCCACTTCCATCGAGGCTCCATGTAATGAATTTTCATTATCGCCAGTAGCGTGCAAATACCGGTCAATGATTTGAGTGGTTTGACCAGAGGGGTCAGGGTTGGGCTCTGGAACATAGGCAGCGGAACCGATCTGCGCGGTGCTCAAGAGGGCTGAAATGACAACAGCCATGACTAGAGGTCTCAAAGATTTTGTGACAAGGGAGAAGAAAGACAAGCCGGAAAACACGCCCAGGAAGCGACGCGTTGCCATCTTGTCAATTCTAAACTGCCCCTGCTCCGTACCGTTTGGATGTTGCTAAGTAGTCGATTAGTTGCAAGGGATGCTGGAGGGCAATACTGTGAAGGGGGTTCGGCGGAATGCGACGTGATTATCACAATTGGAGGAGTGAGCGGGTCGGGCGCCAGATGGAACTGCTGGCGTATGGGCAGGCGGGTCCTCCGCTGCTGGTGTATCCGTCGTGGACGGGACGTTTTTTTGAGTATGAGAATGCGGGCATGATCGCAGAGCTGGCGGCCAAGATCGATGCAGGGCAACTGCAGGTATTTTGCGTAGACGGGATCGATGCGGCGAGCTGGCAAAATAAATCGATTCATCCGCATGAGCGGGTGACGAGGCAGGTCGCTTATGAGGCGTACGTGCTGGCTGAGGTGGTGCCGCTTATCAAAGGACGGAGCGGGATGCCGCAACTTTCGACGACAGGGTGCGGCATGGGAGCATACCAGGCGTTGAACTTCGCTTTACGGCATCCAGACGTCGTTGCGGGGTGCGTGGCGATGAGCGGAACTTTCGATATGAAGCCGCTGATGGATGGGTACTATGACAACGATTTCTATTTCAACAACCCGGTGGATTATCTGCCGAATACGAGCGATCCGTGGTTTGTGGAGCACTACCGGCGCATGCATTTAGTGTTGGGGGCCGGGGCGGCCGATGCGTCGCTGGGCGAGAGCTACCGGATGTCTGAAATATTCAATCGTCAGGGAATGCCGCATTCGTTAGAGGTGTGGCCGGCGGAAGAGCGGCTGGAGTGGCCGTTGTGGCGAAAGATGGCGCGGAAATATTTGTAGATGACAGCTATATAGAGCGAATTGAAACAGGGGGCGCGTTGAGGCGTCCCATTTCCGAGACGACCGAGAGCCTGTATGCCAACCGATGCACGAGCCGGAAAACCCGCAGATCCTTCGCAGCTTGTTCACGTACCACGTTTAGTGGCTAGTTACTACACATTAAAACCAGACGCGGGCGAGAAGACGCAGAGAGTGGCATTTGGGACGTCGGGGCATCGTGGTTCCTCGTTCCACGGCAGCTTCAACGAGAATCATATTCTGGCGATTACGCAGGCGATTTGTGAATACCGGAAGCAATTGGGAATTACCGGACCATTATTTCTGGCACTCGATACGCACGCACTTTCGGAGCCGGCATTTCTGACCGCGCTGGAGGTGCTGGCGGCAAACGATGTGGAAGTCAGGATCGATGAAGCAGGTGGCTACACACCGACGCCGGCGCTCTCGCATGCGGTCCTGAAATACAATCGCGGCCGTACAGACGGGCTGGCCGATGGCATTGTGATTACGCCGTCGCACAATCCCCCGGAAGATGGCGGGTTCAAATACAATCCGCCATCGGGCGGACCGGCAGATACCACGGCTACTAAGTGGATCGAGAATCACGGCAACGAACTACTGGGTAAACGTCTGGCGGGCGTCCATCGGATGCCGGTGGAACGCGCGCTGCGGGCGGCGAGAACGAGGCGGTTCGATTATGTGTCCGAGTATGTGAACGGTTTGCAATCGGTAATTGATTTTGCGGCGATTCAGAAAGCGGATTTGAATTTGGGCGTAGATCCGCTGGGCGGCGCAGGCGTGGCGTACTGGCCTCGGATCGCAGAGAAGTACAAGCTGCGCCTCACGGTGGTGAACACGGACGTCGACCCGACGTTTCGATTCATGAGCTTGGACTGGGACGGCAAGATTCGCATGGATTGTTCATCGCCGTATGCGATGGCCGGCCTGATCGCCATCAAGGATAAGTTCGACGTGGCGTTTGCGTGCGACACCGACCATGACCGGCACGGGGTCGTGACGCGCGGCAGCGGACTGCTGAATCCGAATCACTATCTGGCGGTGGCGATCGATTATCTGTTCCAGCACCGGCCGGAATGGAAGCCTGAATCGGGCGTGGGTAAGACTCTGGTGAGCAGCAGCATGATCGACCGCGTGGCGGCGGATTTGAAACGCAAGTTATACGAAGTGCCGGTCGGGTTCAAATGGTTTGTGGATGGGCTGCTCAATGGATCGCTCGGCTTTGGCGGAGAAGAGAGCGCGGGGGCTTCGTTTCTGCAAAAGAGCGGCGAAGCGTGGAGCACCGATAAGGATGGGCTGATCCTCGGGCTGCTCTCGGCGGAGATCACGGCAAAGCTGGGCAAAGATCCCGGAGAACGATACCGCGAGCTGACGGGGCAATTCGGCGATCCGGCGTACGAGCGGATCGATGCGCCCGCGACCCCGGATGAGAAGGGCATTTTGCAGAAGCTATCGCCGGAGCAGGTTTCCGCTAAGGAACTGGCGGGCGAGAAAATCGAGGCGATGCTGACCAAAGCTCCGGGAAATGGCGCAGCACTCGGCGGATTGAAAGTTGTGACGAAGAATGGCTGGTTTGCGGCGCGGCCTTCCGGCACGGAAGATGTTTACAAGATCTATGCGGAGAGTTTTTCCGGCAAAGATCATTTGAAGCGCATTCAGGACGAAGCGAAGGAATTGATCTCGCGGGTGTTTGAAGGGGCGACGGCGGCGAAGGTTTGATTTTGGGACGCTCGTGTCCCATGGGCGGACGGTTGAAGATGGCAGGCTAAAGCCTACCCTACGGATTTAGAGTTTCCTGGCTAGGAGTTTTTTCAGTTCTTTGATGCCGGCTTCATCGCGCTTGTAGAATGTCCACTGTTTGATGCGCTTGCCTTTAATCAGGCCTGCCTGTGTCAGGACTTTCAGATGTTCGCTGGCAGTGGGTTGCGAGACATCGAGCTTCTGGGCAATGGAAAGGCCGCAGACGCCATCTTTGAGAAGATCGCCGTCGACTTGCGGGGGAAATAGGCCTACGGGTTCTTTGAGCCAGGCGAGAATTTGTAAACGACGTTCGTTGGCGAGAGCGCGCAGAGCAGTTTCCATTTTCATATAGACAATTAGGCAACCGACTAAGTATACTGCGGAAACGGTGCTGTTTAATTATGTCTGAACGAAGACGATACGAATACCAGGTAGTCGATGTTTTTACGCGAGAGCGGTTTGAAGGCAATCCGCTGGCGGTGTTTCCGCACGCAGCGGGGATAGATGGCGAGACGATGCAACGGATCGCCCAGGAATTGAACCTTTCCGAGACAGTCTTCGTCTTAGAGCCTACAAGGGAGGATTGTGTGGCAAAGCTGCGCATCTTTACACCGGCGCGGGAACTGAAGTTTGCCGGGCATCCCACGATCGGGACAAGCTTTGTGATGTGGGAGGGGGGCCGGGTGGCGAAAGAAGCCGAACGTTTCGCTTTGGAAGAAGGAGTCGGTACAGTGCCAATTCGGATAGACCACTTGGACCGACCGCTTTTCTGGCTGACAACGCCCAAGATCGAGTTTGGAAAGGTATTTGAGCGGGCAGCATGCGCGCAAGCCTTGGAACTTGAAGTGCAGGATCTGTTAGAAATTGCGCCGCAATGGGTAAGTGCGGGGAACCCGGCTGTTTTTGTGGCGGTAAAGGATACAGAAGCTGTGGACCGGGCGTGGTCGGAACGAGCCGGATTGCGAAAGCTGCTGGGCACGAGCGCCAATGAGGTGATGCTGTTTGTGTTTACGCCGACGGCGGAGGGCGCTTACTCTCGCATGTTTGCACCCGAGATGGGGGTGGTGGAAGATCCTGCCACGGGAAGCGCGACCGGGCCGCTGGCCGCTTACATGGCCCGGCATAAGCTCTGTGCGCACGAAAGCGGGACGCAACTGATGAGCGAGCAAGGGACTAAAATGGGCCGGCGAAGCCTATTACATTTCCGGTTTAACGAGGGGGATGGAGAGAGCAGCATCGAAGTAGGCGGCTACGTGACGCCGGTGGTGCGCGGAGCAGTGCTGGAGTTGTGAAGAGGCGGCCACAGCGGGGGAGCAAAGGACGAAATGCTGATGAAAATGGAAGAGTCGACGGGGCGGGTTGGGGCGCCTGTCTGGCCTGAGATTGAGCCGTCGGCGATTCGTGAACAACTCGATAAGATTCTGGGGAACGGAATTTTCGCGGAATCTCCGCGGATGGCGCGGTTTCTGCATTTTGCAGTGGAAGAAGCGCTGCGCGGGAATGCTTCGCAGTTAAAAGAGAGCGTGATCGGGATGCAGGTATTTGACCGGCAGGCGGATTACGATCCGCGGCTGGATCCGATCGTACGGGTAGAGGCGCGACGTTTGCGGACGAAGCTGCAGACGTACTACGAGGGATCGGGGCGGCACGACAGCGTGGTGGTGGAATTTCCGAAAGGGCGGTACGCGCCGGCTTTCCGCAGGCGGTCTTCGAGAGGAGCGGTGATAGAGAAAACGCAACGGAATACGATTGCGATTTTGCCGTTTATCAACCTGAACGCGGACGGCGGGAGCGAGTTTCTGAGCGATGGCCTGACGGAAGAGTTAATCAATGCCTTGACACGCATCCCGGAATTGCGAGTGGTGGCATGGAACTCAGCAGTTCAGTTAAAAGGCCAGCAGGGCGAACTCGAAACGGTGCGGGACCGCCTGGATGTGGAGTACGTGCTGCGGGGCAGCGTCCGGCAAACGACGGACCGTTTGCGGGTGAGTGCGCACCTAATTGAAACAAGGCAAAACCATTACGTATGGTCGGAAATTTACGATCGCAAGCTGCGGGATATTTTCGATATTCAGGAAGACATTGCGCAGTCGATGGTGAACGCTCTGCAATTGCGGTTCACGAAAGGCAGTGAAGGGGCGGCGGAGGCGGCGGGCGCGAAACGTAATCTGGACAGCTACCAGCTTTGCTTGAAGGGGCGATTTCATGCGCGGGAGCGGACGGCGGAAGGCTTGCAGAGAAGCGTAATCTGCTTTGAGCAGGCCATTGCGGAGGATCCGAATTCGGCTCCGGCGCACGCGGGCTTGGCGGACACTTATACGCTGCTGGCCGAGTACGGCTTTGTGGACAGCCCCGCCTCGATGGAAAAAGCGAAGCAATGGGTAAAGCGCGCGCTCGAACTCAATCCGGAATCGGCGGAAGCTCAGGCCTCGTTTGGCCTGATTTTGACTTTGTATGACTGGGCTTGGGCGGCCGCTGAGGAAGCTTTCAAAAGATCTTTACGGCTCAATCCCGGGTACGTACCGGCTCATCACTGGTACGGTGTCGATCACCTGGCACAGTTGGGACGGATGGACGAAGCGACGCGGCAGCTGGAGATCGGCATTCAGTTGGATCCGCTTTCGCCGGTCATGTTGGGCGCCAGAGCTCACGTCTCGCTGTTGCGCCGGGATTACGCGACGGCACTGGCGCAATACCGGACGTTGCTGGCACAGGATCCGTCTTACTACAAGGCTTATACGGCGCTCGGGCGAGCTTACATCCAGCAGGGGCGTTACCCGGAAGCCATTGCCTCGCTCGAAAAAGGGCTGGCGCTGGCCGGGGAGGTACCAAGTATTTTTGGAGCGCTAGGGCAGGCATACGCTTTATCGGGAAATGTTGAGAGGGCGCGGGAACTGGCCGCGCGACTACGGGAAATAGCGGCCACGCGGCCCGTACCATCCGCTTGTTTCGCTTTGATTCATCTAGGCTTAGGGGAGCGCGAACAGGCTTTGGACTGGCTGGAGCGGGCCGCGGACCGGCGGGAGTCTTCGATTATTGGATTGAAGGTGCATCCGGTGGTCGACGTGTTGCGCGACGAACCGCGATTTCGCAGGTTGCTGGAGCGCATCGGCTTCGAGAAGTGAGAACTTACCGTAAGATCACACGGTAAGCTTACGCCCTGATACTGGTGCGGGAGGCTGTTGGCACTTCATGATCGAAGTGTGAAGACGAAACTTTTCGTACTGCTGCTAAGCGGATGGCAAATCTGGGCGAGCCAGACGAAAGCGGCGACCGCGATCGAGCTCAACAATACGGGTAGCCACGCTTATGCGAACGGGCGATATGCGGAGGCGGAACAACAATTCAGGCGGGCTTTGTTGCAGCTGGATGGGGCACCCGACAGCCAGGTGCAATCGACAATTTACATCAACCTCGGAGCAGTGTATCGGGCCGAGGCACGGTACGCGGAATCCGAGACGTTTTATCTACGCGCTTTAGCGGATCGGGAGGCATCATTCAGCAAGAAAAGCCCGAAACTGATCGGTCCGCTAAACGGCTTGACGTTGCTGTATGTCAACGAAGGGCAACTCGCGAAGGCGGAGACGGCAGGCCGGAGAACGATGTCGATTGCCGCCGGGGAGGCAACGCTTGTACCGGAGTTGCGGGCTGAAATGCGGAACAATCTGGCAGCGGCTTTGTACGGCCGGGGCAAGTATCAAGAGGCGGAAGAACTGGCCACGGCGGCCCTGACTGAAGCGCAGAAGTGTGCGGGGCAGGTTCTACAACGGCAGGCGGCATTGAGTCTGCTGGGCCGGATCAATCTGGCGCGGTCACGCTATGCGGCAGCGGATCAGTATCTAACCAGGGCAGTGGAGATGGGCGCCGCTGGAGGGGATCGGTCGGGGTTGGCAGCGTCCTGGAGCAATCTGGCGCAAGTGAAAGAAGCGCAAGGGGATTCGCGCAGCGCGGAAGAACTTCTGAAGCGCTCGGTGGTGGCGCTGGAGGCTATGCACGGCGTGGAGCATCCGGATGTGGCGACGGTTTTGAGCAAACTTGGCACGCTTTACATGAAGGGGAAGCATAGCGGAAGGAAAGCGAAAGAGTTCTATACCGAGGCGCTGCGGATCGACCAGAAAACTATAGGGCCAAACAGCGCGAAGGTAGCGGGAGACCTCAGCAACCTGGGAGCACTCGCGGTGGTGCGCAGGCGGTGGACGGAAGCGGAAAGCGACTTAGACCGGGCGCTCGAAATCGACAAAGCGGCGCTCGGGGCGGAGGATGTAGATACGGGCCTGGTGGATGGAAATCTAGCGATCCTGTACTGCGCGAGGGGGCGATTTGCGGAAGCAGAGCCATTGTTCCGGCAAGCGGCGGCGACCCGCGAGCGGGTGTACGGGCCAGATGACCCGGCTTTGGGCAAACTGCTGGCGCACTATGAGGTGGCGCTGCGGTCGGATCAGAATTTCGCAGAAGCGGAAAAGGTTCAGGTGAGGGTCACGCGGATTCAGGTGCGGAATGCGCTCTGCGAGGAGTCGCGGAATTAATTGCGCGGAAGTTGGACGAGCGCCTTCGAGCCGCCGTGGATGGCTTGCCAGGCGAGGGAGCGGTCGAAGCTGACAAGAGTTGCGTCGTGATGCCGGGCCAGGCCGAGAAGGTAGGCGTCGGAGCCCTCCCTCAATCTGGGACCAGGATGCAGCGTGTTACTCATTTCTGATAGCAATTGCCGGATCTACGCGGCTTGCGGTTGCGGCTGGGATTAAACAGGCACAAGCTGAGACGGCCAAGACGAGCAAGGGTAGCAGCCCAAACGTCAGCGGATCATTGGGACCTACGCCATAAAACCATGCGCTGAGAATGCGCATTAACAGCAAGGCAATTCCAACGCCGACGGCTAGTCCGGTTGCAACAAGTTTGAGGCCGTGCCGCACCACCATCACCAGCACCTGCTGCGATGATGCACCCAGAGCCATACGGAGACCGATCTCTGTTGTGCGCTGGCGGACCGAGAATGCGATTACGCCGTAGATACCGATCATGGCTAGGAATACGGCGATGATGGCGAACGTTACCAGAAGGACCGTTTGAAAGCGCCGCCGCGCGTTTGCTTCAGTCATGCGCTCTTTCATTGTCCGAACATCGTCCAATGCCAGTGTGGGATCGAGATCGTGTAGGGTTTTGCGTACTGATTCAATCGCGATCTCTTCCGGCACTCGCAATCTTGCTGCGAAGTGCAAGTTCCAGGCATCGAAGTTGGGCCGATATGGTTGAAAATACTCCGGCCGCGGTTTTTCTTCCAGTGAGGAGTGCCTGATGTTGCCAACCACTCCAACGACTAAAGCCCACCGCCGGCTCGAAAGATTAGAGCCCGATCGAACTTGCACGGTCAACGGGTCTCGACCGTGCATAAACCCTTTCACAAACGCCTGATTGACAATCACAGCGGAAGCGACATTTTTTATGTCATGCTCATTGAAGGGACGCCCTGCCAAAAGAGGCAGACCAAGCGCTTCGAAATATCCAGGCGTTATCCACCTTGTATCGATCAGGCTTTTCGGTTTGCCGAATCCCTTGATCTCCACGTCACCGAGGCTCTCAGAGTGGTCCAGGGGCAGATCGCTGGTAGCTCCTGCGCTCACGACTCCCGGTAAATACCTGACCTTCTCTAGAAACTGTAAGAAGAATCCTGTTCTTTGCTCAGGCTTGCTGTAGCGGCCGTCCAGCGGCAGATTCATCGTTAATGTAGAACTGGAAAAGCCTGAATTCTCCGCTTGCAGCTCGATGTCAGAGCGAATCAGTAAAGTGGCGCCGGTTAGCAAAACGAAGGCGAGCGCAACCTCTGCAACAATCAGTGCGTGCCGAAGACGGTTTGAGGTGCCAGTCATCCCTCGATTGCCACTTTTCAGCAGCTCGCCGAGATTTGTTTTCGAGGCAGCAATCATTGGCGCGAGACCAAACAGCACGCCGCTCACCACGGAAACCGCGATCGCCATGGTCAGAACGGGTAGGTTCACCGAGATTTGATCGAAACGCGGAATGTTTCCCGGGTTTATTTCCGCAAGGAGGCGAACGGAGCCGAAAGTAGCGGCCAGTCCGGCTGCGCCGCCGAGGAGAGCCAGCAACATTGATTCAGTAAGCAGTTGCCTCAGGATGCGGTTGCGGCCGGCGCCAAGCCCGGGCACGAAGAGCAATCTCGGAGAGTCGGCCGGTGACACGAGCTAGCAGCAGGTTGGCCACGTTCCCGCACGCAATCATGAGGACCAGCCCAACTGCGGCCATGAGCAGCCATAACATCTTGGTTACCGGGCCGAGAATCGTCTCCGTGAATGGGACAACAAGGGCTAGCCAGCCCTGCATTGGGCCGGCTGGATTCAGGACATTCAATCGCTTCTCAGTGACTGTGAGATCCGCTTGAGCTTGCTTAACAGAGACGCCTGGACGAAGGCGGCCTATCGCCGCGTCAACGTTGTCGAAATTCGTTCGATCTGTTTTTCTGGCGGCATTAAGAGCGAGCGGAATCCATACCTCAGTGCGCCGGAAGCCGGGCCTAACCAGAGGAATGTCTCCATCGAATGGATATCCGAAGGAATCCGGCATCACTCCAATCACGGCATACTGTTTCCGGTCGAGAACCAGCACCTTTCCGATTGCGTCCGGCCTTCCGCCGAACTGTTCATGCCAAAGCGAGTCACTGACAACCGCAACGTCGTCGTGACCAGGCTCATCGTCTTCTTGAGTAATGGTTCGGCCTATCTTCGACTTGGCACCCAGGGTTTCAAAAAAGTTCCCCGTGACAAATGCGCCGGCGATTCGCTTGACACCATTGGCATGCGCCAAATTGACCATTCTTTGATTGACCATGGCGAGAGAGGAGAACGAGTGGTTCGTCCGCTGCCATTCATAAAAGTCCGGGAACTCGGTGCGAGTTCTCTCGGGACGGTCGTTCCTAATAGCGGATTGGGAGTCCAGAGGTAAACCAGGCGCTCAGTATCGGTGTAAGGGAGCGAGCGAATCAGAACGGCATTGACCAAGCTGAAGATGGTCGTCACAGAGCCGATGCCGAGGCCAATCACCAAGACAGCGACGCTGGTAAATCCGCGGTTCCGGCGCATCTGACGCCAAGCAAAGCGTACGTCGTGGGCGAGGTCGTCCAGCCGGTCAGAGAGGTTTGTATCCCGGGTGTTCTCAAAGTGCTTGCCCTGATTGCCAAAAAGTTGCCGGACGTCCATCTGAGCGTCGTGCGGGTTGAGCCCTTTTGTACGAGCCTCATCCTCAAGCAACGCCAAATGTGTCTCGATCTCTTGCTGTATCTCGGCATTTAATTTCCGTGATGAGATGCTGTTCCAGAGTTTGGTAAAGAAAGACATCCGCGCTCCTTAAGCGAGGTTCAAGACCTGGGCCACGGAGTTGGTAAGTTCCACCCAGCGGTTCTGTTCTTGTTCCAGTTGCCGCAGGCCAAGGGCAGTGATTTTGTAGAATCGGGCCTTGCGATTTGTCTCGGTCACGCCCCACTCCGCCTTCAGCCATTTGTCGTTGGTCATCCGGTGCAGCGCTGGATACAACGATCCTTCTTCGATCCGCAGCCGATCAACGGTCAACCCATGAATTCGCTGCGCAATGGCATATCCATGCGATGCAGTCGATTTGGCGAGAACCTTGAGTATCAACATGTCCAAAGTCCCTTGAAGGCGATCATTCTGGTGTTTTGGCATGACGATCCAATATTATCAAAGCTGGCTATGGGTAGCTGGTTATGGGTCCAGGAAGCCGCAAAGGCGTGATCGAGTTTACGTTGGAGCCCAATCCCGAAACCCACAATTCAAACCTCGCTGGCCGCGCGGCTTCCAAAGCGTTAGGATGGGGAGGGCAGGCTCCGATGATTCGAACCGACATTGACTGGAGAGCGTGCCCGATCGTCGAATACGACGCGGAGAAATTGCATGGCGCGCCCACCATTCGCGGTCTTCGCATTACGCCCGACGCGATTGTGGAGAACTTCGACGACGGGTTGAGCGTGGCTGAGATCCACGAGCAGTTTCCCTCCGTTTCCCCCTCCGACATTCAAACCGTTCTTGCGTTTGCCGTCGGAAGGGGATATGTCGAAGGTCCTATTCAATAACAACGTGCCGCAGGGTTTGGCACGCTTCCTGCGCCCGGAACGCGAGGTCGCGACCGCCTTCGAGGTGGGCGGCCGAGCTTGAAAACGGACGTTCGCTCGACGCCGCCGAAGCGGGAGGGTTCGACGTTCTCGTCTCGTGCGACCAAAGCGTGCCGGCCTAGCAGAACTTAACGAGCCGCTCGGTCGCGCTCCTGATCCTTGGTTGGAATCGCTGGGCGCTGCTCCGGGCCAAGGCGGGCGAAATTCAGGAACGGTTGCGGCGCTTGCCGCCGGGCGGTCGGGACTTTATCGAGGTCCCGGAGACGCGCAAACGGCGCGCGAAGCCGCCGCGCTAAGCCCTCCAGTACGGTGTTAACTAAGCGGCACTCGTCGCAAGCGTCCTTTTTTGCCAGCGAGTGCGGAATGCGCTCTGCGAGGAGTCGCGGAGTTAATTGCGCGGAAGTTGGACGAGCGCCTTCGAGCCGCCGCGGATGGCTTGCCAGGCGAGGGAGCGGTCGAAGCTGACAAGAGTTGCGTCGTGATGCCGGGCCAGGCCGAGAAGGTAGGCGTCGGTGACCTGGCGGGAACTGACGATCATGGGAGCGTCAAAGATCTCGTCGTTGGTTAGGGAAAGGGCGTCAGGCCAGAAGGTGTAAGTGGAGCGGAAGGCGTTCTTGAGGGCGCCGAGAATCTGGACAACTTCGGCGGGAGTGCGCTGGCCGCTGGGGTAGGTGGGCTGCGAGAGTACCCGTATTACGCCGTTTTCGGTGAGCGGGCAAGTGGCCCAGCCTGCCTGATGGTGACGTAGAAACCAGACTTCCATCGTGGAGTGGTCCACATGGTCGGAGTCGATCAGGGCGATGAGGGCGTTTACGTCGAGAAGGCCAGGCAAAACAGTTTAGATCACCCTGATTCAAATCTCCGCTTCAAGCAGTTCCTTGACAGCCGTGGATGTGACGGGCTGGGCACCGGGCTTGCGCGGGAGACAGGGGATTTGCCCCTCGCGTGGGGCTGATTGGGATGCCGGACGGACGGCCTGGCGGACCAAATCGGAGACGACACGACCCAAACTCTGCTCGCGCTGGTGCGATAGGGCCTTAGCTAGCCGGAGGATGTCTTCGTCGATGTCGAGAGTGGTGCGCATGAGAAGAGGATAAAGGAATTTGGATTTGATGTCAAGTCACACTAATCATCATGACATCACAATTACCTGATTTTGAGGAGAATGAAAGTCAAATCGTCGTGCTGCGGCGCATCAGCCATCCACGTTTGCAAGTCTGTGGTGATCTGGCCGGACATGTCGTCGACGCTGAGGTGAGCGTGCTTCCGCAGTAAATCCTGAAGCCGCTCTTCGCCGAACTCTTCTTCGTTCGGGTCGTGGGCTTCGGAAACGCCGTCTGTAAAAGCTAGCAGGACATCGCCGGGTTCGAGGTCGACGGACGCCTGTTCGAAGACTGCGGGTGGAAACATGCCGATAATGATGCCGCCGATGGAGAGTTCCTCGATGGTATGGGCTTTCGAGTTGCGCAGGAGAAACGGGGGATTGTGGCCGCCGTTGACATAGGTAAGGCGGCGGGTGGTTTCGTCAAAGGTGGCGTAGAAGAAAGTGGCGTAGCTACTGGGTCCGGTGGAAGCGCAGAGCAGGCGATTCATGTGTGCCGCCAGGCGAGCAGGTGCGACACCTTCGCTTTCGGCCAGGCTGCGCAAAGAGGCCTGCACGACCGACATGACCAGAGCGGCGGCAATTCCCTTCCCAGCCACATCGGCCAAGGCGATGCCGATCTGATTCGGATCTAGGCGCAGGAAATCATAGTAGTCGCCGCCGACGCCGCGGGCCGGAAGACAATAGGCCGCCAGATGGCCTGATCTGAAGTCGGGTGGGCGTTCGGGAAACAAGCGCTGCTGCACTTCTGCGGCTACCGCCATTTCGCGGCGAAAACGCTCCTGCTCGAGAATGCGACCTGTGAGCCGCGAGTTTTCGAGCATCAGGGCAAATTGAGCGGCGACACTGCGCAGCAGCCGCATTTCGGAAGGAGCGAAGCCGGGCGCATCGCGCGGAGGAGACACGAAGAGAATGCCAACGGTCCAGTTCGCAACGGTCACTGGAACGGCCACGGCGGGTCCGATTTTAGTTAAAGTTCGGACCTCGTCGATGCGCATCTGGGCTTTTTCTTGAGACCAGCGATGAAGCACGTCGAGGTCGCCGACAGAGATGGGAAGCGCGGGATAGTAGTGCTCCAGCCGGGTGAGCAGAAGCGCGTCGGCCGGAAGCGATAAATCGATCGAGTTATCGGGTACGGAGGCGAGGCGATGAAAGGGCAAATCGGCGGAGCGGCGAATCAGGAGAGTAGCAGATGATGCGTTGAGAGTCTTGGTGACGATGACGAGGGCGGCCGTCATTGCGTCGTCGAAGGAGTCGGCGTCTCGCGTAGTGTCCGCTATTTCGGCCAGCAGCGCAGTTTCGGCGGCGTGTCCCACCTCTGGAGGCGAGGCCCAGCCTGAGACCGCTTGAGAAAAGCGCGTGTAACTTTGGCGGGTTCGGTTCCAAATGGATTCGGCGGGATTGCCGGCGGCGAGCGCGGGCGAAAGGCGGGCGGAGACCAGGGCCGGAAAAGCGGACGAGAGCAGCGTGGCAAAGCCTATGAAGGAGCCAGCGGCCAGGAACGGCGGCGCGTGATTGACGGAAATATTCAAGTAGGTCAACAGGCCGGATACAGCGAAGGTGATGACGAGGCCGATTAAGATACCGGCGAGCGCCATTTTGCCGGCGGTGGTGACGACGAGCCTGATGAGATGGTTGCCGGTTGCGCCTAGTGCGAGGCGCGTGCTCATTTCCGGGATGCGCTGGCGAACGGAATAAGACATGACTCCGTAAATCCCGAGGATGGAGAGCAGGAGTGCGGAAGCTCCAAAGAAAGAAACGACGGACGATTGCAGTTTTTCGCGGCTGAGGGAATTTTGAACCAACTCGGTCATGGGCTGGACGGCGAAGGTGGATTGGCCGGGGTCGACGGATCGAACGGCCCGGCGAATGTTGTCCGCAAGCTGCGGGTCGGCGGAGCGAGTACGTACGGCCCAGCCCATGGTGAAGATACGAAGCCAAACAGTTTTATATGAGACGTAGATGTGGCCGCCCGAGGGATCGGTTAGAGCGTCCTGCACATCGCCGACGACGCCAACGACGCGGATGGGCATTTTGATGTCCCCGATTTGGAGGGAGTGACCCAAGGGGCTTTGATGAGGCCAGAGTTTATGGGCGACGGTTTCGCTGACAATCGCGGGTAGCACCTTAGCGTCGGACGCAACATCCGGGAGATAGCTGCCCGCGCGGAGCGGAATGCGCATAGCTTCCAGATAGCCGGGACTGACGCAGCGGAACTCGTAATCGTACAGCTTGACCAGTTGTGTGAAATTGAAACCCTTGATCGGCCGGCCATCAGGAACGGCTACAATGTCGACCTTATTGCTGCTGAGGGGCAGCACGTTGGTAAAGCCGACGGACTCGACGGACGGGATTCTAGCGACTGCGGCAAGAAGCCTCGACTGGTAAGCGGTTAGTGATGGCGAGTCCTGGTATTTAGCGAGCGGGGGGAACGTTTGGAAATTCGTGACATGGTTCGGATCAAAACCGGGGTCGCGATGAAACAGGATGCCCAGATGCTGGAGGCACAAGGCAGCGACTGCAAGCAAGGCGAAAGAGAGCGCAATTTCGCCAATCACGAAGCCGCTAAGCAAGCGGCGTGTCGTGACGCTGGCGGAGGCACGTACGCCGCTGGTAAGAACGGAATTGGGGGCGGTACGAGCAGCCTGCCAGAGAGGGGCCAAGCTCAAGAGAACGCCACAAACCAAAGCGAGGAGAAGCGCAAAGAATACGGAGTGCCAGTCGACGGCAACTGCAGAGGCACGCGGGAGACTATCGGCAGCTAGCCAGAGAACGATTTTCGTGAGACTAACGCTGAGCGCGATACCTAGGGCAGCGGCAAAAATGGAGACGAAGAGACCTTCAGCCAGGTACTGGATAACGAGCTGCCAAGGCGTAGCACCGAGGGCAACACGCATGGCGGTTTCCTTACTGCGGCCGACAGAGCGGGCCAGCAACAAGCCGGCCACGTTGCCACATGCGATGAGGAGCAAGGCAGCGGCCGCGGCAAGCAGAAAAAGCAGACTGGGGCGGACGGCCTTAACGGTGTCGGCTAGCAGAGGACGTACGGTTGCGGTGTGATTCTGTTCGCTGTCGGGATGTTCGCGCTCCAGTTCGGCGGCGATGCGCTTCATATCGGCATCAACCTGCGCGTTGGTGACGCCTGGCTTCCGTTTGGCGAAGCATTCCATGAACTTGAACTCACGGTTGGACCGCTCGCCGCGGACGGGATCGAGCGGCAACCAGAGGTCGACCGTGGGGTTATTAACGGGAAAGCGAAACCAGGTTGGTGCGACTCCAGCGATGGCGTAAGGTATGGAGTTGATGAAGAGCCGCTTGCCGGCCGGGTTGGTAGGAGAGCCGATTCTCGTCCAGAGCGAATGCGAGATGACGGCGGTGTGCAAGTCGCTCGGGCTGGAGCTGAACCAGGATCCGCTTTGGAGCGGCACACCGAGTGAGCGAACAAAAGAGGGCGACACCTGCTCGGACTCGGCGTGTATGGCCTGATCGCCCAGGACCAGATTGTAGTCACGATTGCTGACGCATCCGAGAGATTCGACGGTGTGGGCCCGGTGCTCGAAATCGATGCAGTTGGGGTATGACCAGGCTGATTTGGCGTCCGGCAAACCGCGCCAGGTTCCGAGTACGGTGAGGTAGCGGTCGGGATTGGCATAGGGCAGAGGATTCAGAAGAACGGATTGGACGACGGTGTAGATAGCCGTAGCCGAACCGACACCCAAGGCGAGTGCCAGTATGGCTAGAACGGCGACACTCTTTGCATGCAGCCAGGAACGCCAGCCTTGAACCACTAAAGAGAGCATGTATGTCGCATCTTACATTGATGCGGTTGGCCGCTGATACACTGCAGGTTTGAACGAAAGCAGCATCAGCCGGCGCGCGATGATGGGGTTGCTCGGTGCGCCTGTTTTGGGCGCATTCGGGCAGGGCGTTTCCACGCGTGCGGTAAAAGCGCAGCCGCGCGGCAAGGCGTCTGGGATACCGTTCAACGCTTGTTTCACCGATGTGGCGGCCGAGGCGGGGTTGCATGCTCCGCTGATCTACGGGCCGGAAGATAAGAAGACTTATATTGTCGAGACGACCGGCTGCGGGTGCGCGTTTATCGATTTCGACAACGATGGCTGGCTGGATATTTTCACACTGAGCGGGACGCGCTTCGAAGGGCCGCCGGCCGGCACGACTAACCGGCTTTACAAGAATAACCGGGACGGCACCTTTAGCGATGTCACCGAAAAATCGGGCTTGACGAAAGTGGGTTGGGCGTCAGCCGTTGCGGTGGGCGATTACAACAATGATGGGTTTGAAGATTTGTTCGTGACTTATTACGGGCAGAATTTGTTGTATCGCAACAATGGCGATGGCACGTTTACCGACGTCACCGAGAAAGCCGGTTTGCTGCATGCGGGAACGAAGTGGGGGTCCGGGTGCAGCTTTGTCGACTACGATCGCAACGGGCGTCTCGATATTGTCGTAGCGAATTATCTGCAGTTCGATCCGACGAAGATCCCGAAGCCCGGGGAAAGCAGTTTTTGTAACTGGAAGGGCATTCCGGTGAACTGTGGACCGCGCGGCTTGCCTCCCGGGGACATGCTGCTGTATCACAACAACGGTGATGGCACTTTTACCGACGTGAGCGAAAAGTCGGGCATCTCGAAAGCTAGAGGCAGCTACTGCATGACGGTGGCGGCGGCGGACTTCGATAACGACGGATGGCCGGATATTTACGTGGCTTGCGATTCGACGCCGAGCTTCCTGTTCAAGAATAACCACGACGGTACGTTTACCGATGTGGGTCTCGAGACGGGCGTGGCGCTGAATGAGGACGGCATGGAGCAGGCCGGGATGGGCCTGGGGATTGGCGATTTCAATCTTGACGGCAATCTGGACATTTTGAAAACGCACTTTGCGGACGATACGGCGGTGCTGTACCGGAACGACGGCAAGGGAAATTTTGAAGATGTGACGAATGCGTCGGGGCTGGGCGTGGAGACGCGCTTTATCAGCTGGGGCGCGGGCATGTTCGATCTGGACAACGACGGCTATCCAGACCTGTTTTGGGTGACGGGCAGCGTATACCCGGAGATCGAAAAGCAGCTGCCGAATTATCCGTTCAAGAGTCCGCGGATTGTATTTCGTAATTTGCGGAATGGCAAATTTGAAGAATTGCTCGATCAGGCGGGCCCGGGGATCGGAGCGCCGCATGCCAGCCGCGGATGTGCTTTCGGCGATTTCGATAATGACGGCGACATGGATGTGCTGATCATGAACTTGAACGAGCCGCCGTCGTTGTTACGGAACGATGTAAAGGGTGATAGCCGCTGGGTAAAGGTGAAGCTGGTAGGCACGAAATCGAACCGGAGCGCGATCGGGGCCCGCGTGACGGCGCATTATGGCGGGAAGGTGCAGGTGCAGGAAGTATTGAGCCAGGCGAGTTACTATTCGGCGAACGATCTGCGCCTGCATTTTGGATTAGGCGCGGCGGACAAAGTAGATCTTGATGTGCGCTGGCCGAACGGCGCGACGGAGAAACTGGTAAACGTGGCCGTGAACCGATTGCATACCGTGCGTGAAGGCGGCGGGATTGTGAAAAGCGATGTGTTCGCGAAAAGCGGAAAGTGAATAAGTCTGCGAGAATGAGAAGGCTGGTCAGGCGGACGGCGTCGAATGCGCACGGTTTATTTGGCTCTCTTGTTGAGTCCCACTCTGCTCGGGGCCTCGTGTGCGCAGGATTCTCCAGTGGACACTTACGCCATGCAACCTTACGAAGCACATGCGGTAGCGGTAACGGGTAAAGTTTCGCGCGAGCGAGACCGGCAGCCGTGGGCGGTCAGTGCAGGGGAACAGGTGCCGGTCCGGCAGGTGATTACCACGGGGAGCGATGGCTACGCACGCTTCACGGTAAGCGGCGGATCGAATTTTGTTTTGTTCAGTAATTCGCGCATCGTCTTCCGTCAGAACACAGCCCGGGCAGGTGATCTGCTGGATGTAATGAGCGGGCGAGTGCGAGTGCATTTGCAACCATCGATGAGCCAGCCACAGCAACGGATATTTACGCCGACCGCGGTGATTACAGCGGTGCAGCCGGCGACGCTAGCTTTAGCGATCGATCAGGATAATACGCTGCGCATCGATGTACTGGAAGGCGAGATACGCGTGCAGCACACGAGACTGCCGAAGTCCGACCCAACGGTGGTGCGGGCGCTGGATGCGATTCTGGTGCGGCCGGATGAGCCGATTTCGCGGCGGGTGGATCGCGGGTCGCTCTACCGCTATACGGTGAAGCCGTTCCGGGATCTGTGGATTGCTGTAACACCCGGCCATTCGGGAACGCACAATGGAGACGTGATTGAAGGGGAGAAAGTGGTGGCGCGCATGCTGCCCGTGCAGGAGTTTGCGCCCGGTCCGTAGATGAAGTGCTTGCCTTATTTTTTGATTTTCGCGGCAGTGAGCGGATGGGCTAAACAGCAAACGGCGGGCGTGGAAAACTCCTGGGATGTCCGAACGATCCTACAGAACGTAACTAAGGATACGAGCGAGTTGAAGACAGTCGTCGACGGGCTGAAGCCGCAGCAGTGGAGCAATCAAAAGGGCGCGCCGACAACTTACATTTTGCAGTGGCAGACAGCGGAACAACAGTTGAAGGATGTTTCCGTTACAACGGCGCAGTTGATGCAAAAGACCGATTCGCTGGCCTTGTCGCTCGATGACTATTTCCGACTGGAAGCGCTGGACGTGACCACGCGCGCGTTGGAGCAAGGGGTGAGGAGCTACGCGGACCGGGCGACGGCAGACCGTTTCAGCCAGCTAATTGCGCGCAACTTCAATAACCGGGAGCGCTTTCGGGACTATATTCGAGACTTAGCGACAAATATCGAAGAGAACTATAAAATTGCCGATGGGGAAGCGCAGCGTTGTCGCGGTATCATCAGCAGGGAATCGACGCCTGCTTCTAAGAAAGTTCATAAGTAGAGGATGGAAGTAAGTAACTTTAGCTGTTCGATCTGTGGTGAAGCCTCACGGGATATTTGCGTTTACTGCACGAAGGACGCGTGCGGCAATCATCTGTGCGACCGGTGCCACCGCTGCAGCGATTGCTGCGCCTGTGACATGCCGGTGTTTAAATCGGATGTACAGGCTGCGCGGGTGAACGGGCATTTTGGTGAAGGGGCCGACGAGCGAGAGGCGGGTTGAAGCCGCGATCGGCGCGGGTTTAGAGTGTTGCCCCAGCCATCTCGGAAACTGAATTTGCTGGTGTGATTGCAGCATCCCATTTCACGAGTTTTAGGTCGAGCACGCAGATGGAGTAGATGACGGGCACGAGCAGCAGGGTGATAAAGGTGGCCGCGGTTAAGCCGCCGATCTGGGCGTAACACATCGGTTCCCAGAGCGGTCCGCCATGAATGGCGAGCGGAAAGAGGGCGATCACGGTTGCGCCGACGGTGATGAGAACCGGGCGAAGGCGCATGATGCCGGCATCGAGCACGGCTTGTTCGAAGGGTTCGCCACGGGCATGCATCTCCTCAATGAAGTCAAAGAGAACGATGATGTGGCTGACGATGACTCCGACCAGGCTGACGACGCCGAGAAACGCCATGAAGCCGAAGGGCGAACCCATAATCCACAACGCGAGCAGCGCGCCGACAGCGCCATAGGGCACGGCCGCGAAGACGATGAAGGGCTTGATGGCGCTCTTGAATTGGAAGGCCAGCGCGAGAAAGATGGCGGCGGACGAGATCAAAAGCACAATTCCTAATTGAACGAAGCCATCCTGCTGCTTTTCCTTTTCGCCGCCAATCTCCAAACGATAGCCGGGAGGCAAGTGGGCGGCCAGCGCGGAGAGCGCCGGTTGAGCCTGTTGCATGATCTCGGAGGCGAGTATGCCGTCCTGCGGGGATGCGGAAACGGTGATGGTGCGGAACTGATTGCGGCGTCGAATGACTTCGTCCTGCAGGCTGTAATCGATGCGAGACACCTGGCCGAGCGGCACTTTCTGAGTGCCGGAACTGGCGTAGACGTAAAGGTTCTGAATTTCGTCGAGTTGGGCGCGTTCGTTGGGACGGAGGCGGGAGACGACCGGAATTTGCTTGTCTCCTTCGCGCAAGACGGTGAGCTGGTCGCCATTGATTCCGCCTGCCGAGGCATGAGCCACATCGAGATTGGTGATGCCGGCGAGGTTAGCGCGATCGGGATCGATTTTGAGCTCAAGAGCAAAGCGGCTTTCACCCCAATCGTCGCGTACCCTAGCTGCCTTGGGATTGGCGGTGAGAATGTTTTTTATACGGTCGGCGGTGGCGCGGAGCGCGTTGATGTTATCTCCTGAAATGCGGATTTGGATGGGTAAGCCGACGGCGGACCCGGTTTCGAGTTGGCGGACATCCAGACGAGCGCCGCTAATCTCGCCGGAGAGGCGTGACTGGAGAGCGGGCAGGAGGGGCGCGGTATCGTGTTCATCGCGCAATGCCAGGACCACTTGCGCGTAATTGGCGTGACGCGGTTCAGGGGCGAGAGAGTACCAGAAGCGGGGAGCGCCGCCGCCGATAAAGGTATCGAGCGACGAAAGCGGGCGATGCTGCTCGCCTGCTACCTGCTCGACAATGCGTTCGACCTTGGCAGCGGTGGAGTTGCTGAGGCTAAGCGGGGCGTCTTCGGGCAGGTAGATGTTGACGAAGGCGAGATGCGAAAGGTCCTTCGGGAAGAATTGCAGTTTCAGGCTTGAGCCGATCCAGAAGCCAACTCCCAGCACGAGGAAAGAGAGCAGGAGCGCCAGGTAGCGATGCCGGATCGCTGACTGCCCGACGCGGTAATACGCTGCGCCGAACCCGCGCGTACGCCGCTGCTCAATCGTTAGTTCGGGTCGCGGGCGCAGCAGATAGTAGCCGAGCAGCGGGATGAACGTCATGGATACCAGTCGGGAGGCGATGAGGGCGCAGGAAATCACGATGGGGAGCGAGAAGAGAAATTTGCCGGTATCGCCGGTGAGCAGGAGAAACGGCAGGTAGGCCACGATGTTGGTGACGGTGGCGTACATGATGGCGGTGGCGAGTTTGGTCGGGCCGAGCCAAGCGGCGATGCGGGGAGGATGGCCGATAGCGAGGTCGCGCCGGATGGCATCACCGGCCACGACCGGATCGTCGACCAGCAAGCCGAGCGCAATGATCAAGGTTGCGATGGAGACCTGCTGCAGGTCGATGCCGATGATGTCCATCATGCCGAACGTCATGAGCAGGGTGATGGGAATGGCGAGCGCCATGAGCAGAGCCGAGCGCCATTCCCAAAAGCCGATAAGGGAAACGATCACAACCAGCACGATTGCCTCATATAGGCTGGTCATGAACAACTTGATATTTTCGGCGACCTGATCGGCCTGGTTGCTGGCGCGGGCGACGATGAGATCGCGCGGGATCCGGGCCTGCATAGCGGCGAGCGTCTTATCGACCGAGGCAGCGAAGTGCCCCACCTTTTCGCCTTTCCCCATCTGGACACTGATGCTGATGGCGCGCGTGCGCTGCCAGTCGCCCTGGCTGTCGCGCCAGGAGTAATAGTTAAGAAACTGTGGGGGATCGTCATAGGCGCGCACGGTATCGACCACGTTGCGCAGGTAAATGGGCGCGCCATACGAGGTGACGCCGATGATGACATTGCCAATCTCATCCTCGTTTTGAAATTCGCCGGAAGGATTTAGAACAACGCTCTTGCTGCCCACGGTGAGTTGGCCGCCGGGCGCGGTAATATTGCGAGCGTTCAAGATGTTTTGCAAGTTCGAAGGTTTGAGACCGTAGGACGCGAGCCTTTCTTGTGAATAAAGAAGATAAATTTTTTCGTTGAGAACACCGGTGCGAGTGACCTTCGAGACAAGCGGCGGCCCGTCGGCCGTCCTGGCCGTTGTGAGCAGCGTTTTTGCCATCTCGTCGGTGAAATTGTCCAGTTCCCGATAGCTGTATTTTTCGCCCGCCACCTGGCGCAGTTTTGGCAGGATTTCGGCAGGATCACGGACAATAAAAGGCTTCCAGGCATCGGGGTGAATGAGGTTGTCGCCGTAATTTTCAGAACGGAAGCGTTCGAGGGCGGCGAGGAGTGCCGGATCGCTCCAGGAGCTTGCGAAATCGATTCCGACAAAGCCCGGGCCATTGAGGACACGTACGTCAGAGGCGGCTTGCTGTTGCTGCAGATATTCTTCGAAACGGGGAACGGCTAAGAGGATGAGACGTTTGTCGACGTTGATCGGAAGGCAGATAACGAGTGAGGCGCGATGGGCGGCGCCGGCGGGACGAACCGCTTCAATCTGGCGTCGGATGGATAGCGCACGCAGGTTGAGTTCATTGGGATCGGCCTTGGGACTGGCCACGGTGAGCAACAGAGTCGCGGTGTCGCCAAAATCGCGCTGGAAATTGATAGGTCCGGCGCCCTGCGGGAGAGTGTTGATGGCGGCGAGGCGTCCGCCGATGTCGTCGAGTGTTTGGCCGGTATCGGATAACTTGTCGGAGAGCGTCAGGGTGACGTAGGAGACGTTGGCCCGCGACGTAGATTCGATACGGGCGATATTCGAGTTCGAAGCGAGCGTCTGTTCGATGGTGCGGGTGACGAGTTCTTCTACTTTTCCGGCGCTCGCGCCCGGCCAGTTTGTAATCACCATGGCCTGGCGCGCGGGAATGTCCGGGTCTTTGCGCTGCGGCATGTGGAGATAGCCGTAGAGACCCCAGGCCACTGTGCCGATCAAGAGCACCCAGGCAATTTGGGGATTTTCGACAAAGAAGCGGGCGGTGTTGTGAGTGCGGCTGATGATTTCGGCGTCGGAGCGATGATGCAGGTCGCTCATGGAATCACCGTGACGGATTCGCCATCGGAAATGAAACTTGCGCCCGAGCTGACAATCTTTTGCCCGGCGTCGATGCCCGTGACAGCGATGCGGTCTCTATAAGTCGAACCGAGAGTAACTGGCGTGCGGTGAGCTACTCCACTTATAACCGCCATCACTGCAAATTGACTCGATTCGCTTCCCGCGCTCACGATCGCGTTGAGCGGAACGACGGTGAGGGGTCGTGCAGCGGCGGGTGAGTTGCCCGCATCGAGCGAGGCGATCATGCCGGGTTTGAGAAGGCCGTTTCGGTTGGGAATGGTTACTTCGACCTGGAAGGAGCGCGTACTCGAATCGGCGACCGCCGCGACGGCGCTGACGAAGCCCTGGAATTGCTTGTTGGGAAAGGCTTCCGAGTAGGTGACCAGCTTCTCGCCTTTTTTCAAGCGGGAGACAGCGATGTCGGAAACGCCGAATGTCGCTTTGACGGACGAGACGTCGGCCAGTACGAATGCGACTAGGCTCGGACCGGCCAGCGAGCCAAGTTCAATCGATCGTTGAATGACGACACCGGAAAAGGGAGCGGTGAGCGAGGTGTCGTGTAGACCGAGGTTGGCGCTGCCCAACATTGCTTGCGAACTGTGAAGCGCTCCTGCTCCTGCCTGCTGCTGAGAACTTGCTGCTTCAACTTGGGCGCGGGTGGCATCGCGGTTCGCTTTAGCTGCATCGTAATCGGATTTGGTGAGCGAGGTCTTTTTGTAGAGTGCATCGGCGCGTTCGAAGTCCTGCTCGGCTTTGGCTGCCGAAGCTTGCGCCTGGGCCAGTTGCGCGGCCGCGGTCTGCTCGGAATCGCGGGCCTGCTGCACTTGCCCCTGCACCTGCGAGACCTGGAACTGGTAATCCTGCGTGCGGACCCGGGCGAGGGTCGTTCCTTGTTTCACCACATCGCCGATATCGGCGCTGCGCGTCCGTCCGTCCGCTCCCCTGACTTGATAGAGAGATTCGACAAATCCATTTACTTTGAAAGCGAGGTTTACCTGGCGGTTGGGCAGGATGGAGGCGGAATAGCGCTGGCCTCGGGTGGGTGAGAAAGATTCGGCGGTGGTGAGGCGGACTGGAGTTACGTTCTTCTCGAGTGCGGGCTGCTGCCGGGTACACGAGGAGAGAAGGATGGCCACGGCCAGAGGGATCGAGCGGGACTTCATTGATCGTCTCCTAGTGCATGTTCGAAATCGGCCTGGGCGGTCCAGTAATCCACCAGAGCGTGATAGTAACCGGAGTTTGCCTGAGCGAGTGTAGTTTGAGCCTGGAAGACTACCTGCAAAAGAGCCGCGTGCACTTCAAACTGGTTCTTGCCTACACGCAGGTTCTCTGCGGCCGCGCGCTGCGTGAGATTGGCAGCGCTCAACTGCGACCAGGACTGCTGGATCTGACGGTATTTGGAGTCGATCTCCATGATGACTTTTCGTTCCGTCGCGGTTTGCGTGTTCTTGTCCTGCGAGACGGTGCTGCGTTTTTCGGCCAGCTCGTTTCGTTTACGGCCCCAGTCAAAGGGCTCCCAGGAGAGACTTACACCGACGCTATAACTTCCGCCGGGCAGAAACGAATTGAAGTTCAGGAGCGTAATCGAGTTGAATTCGGCGGAGATATCGGGGATATATTCGGCGCGTTTGGCCCGAACCTCCTGTTGCGATTGCAGGGTTTTGAGCGCCGCCTGTTGAACTTCCGGGCGTTGTTTGAGCGCCTGGCGTCGAGCCGCGACCAGATCGAAACTAGCTGGGCGGGCGCGGCTGATTTCGGTAACGCCGAACTCGGTCAGGACATCGCGGCCCAGCAGGTCGTTGAGCTGTTCCTTCAAATCGGCTTGCTGATTCGCAAGGCTCAGCTCGGATTGCTCGGCATCGGCCAGGTTAGCTTGAGCTTGCAGCAGTTGCGATTCGAGAGCCGTCTGCTTCAGGACATAGTCACTGGTAACACGCTCAACTTCCTTATAAAGTTGGACGGTTTCACGCGCTGCCACTAGCGAACTCTGAATCTGTTCGATGTTGTAGTAAAGCTGTTTAACATTACGCACGGTGTCCTGGCGCTTCGAGCGCAGCTTTTGCCGGGCCAGCTGGGTAGAGAAATCCAGCACCTTCAAGTTGAGCCGGGTTCGATAGATCGCTGACAAGGGTTGGGAAATGCGGCCCACGAAGAAGCCAGTGGGCTGCATGGGCGTGTCGTAGTGGATATCATGCCCGGGCAGCGGCCCGATAACCGGGTAGGTTCCTAATGTCCCCTGCGGAACGGTTATATTGACGGAACTCAATTGATAGGAACCAAGCATGTAGAGGGATAACTTAGGAAACAGCGTAGTACGGAAGGCGGCCGACCGGTCTTTCGTCTTTGATACGTCGAGGATCGTGTTCGAGATCTCGATGTTGTGCTGAAGAGCGATTTGGACGGCTTGATCGAGTGCGAGTTCCTGCGCGCTGAGACGGGACCCGGATATCAGAAAGGCCAAGATGACTGCGGTTTTTCCGGCTCTGGCGAAGGTCGATCTGCGCATCTCATTCGATTGTTTTAGTATTTCGTTGGGCTGACGAAGAACGGAAGCATCATACGGTATGACACTTATGACATGCCGGGAACCCTGCCACTCTGTAACTCAGGCTAAGTTCCCTAATGAAAACACCAGGCAAAAGAGTAGCGTCACTTTTCGCGGTTGGCGCGGTCATCTCGATTACGCCTCTGCTGGCCGAAATCGCCAACAGCCGCATCATTCTGCTGGCAATGGGCATGAACGTGAAGCAGATGGTGCAATACGAGTGGAAGCAGCGAGTGACGGTGATCCGGAAGGGAACTCCGTCCGAACCCATGGTGGACCAGGTCCGTTTCGATTCGAGCGGCCAGATGCAGCGAACGACGATTTCCGCGCCGCAACAGAAGCAGATGGGCGGGATACGGGGGAGAGTGGCGGCGGGCGTCAAGGAGAACGTGAAGGACATTATGGAGCTGGCCGGCAGCTATAACAAGCCGCAACAGATGATGGCGGCCGTAAAGAAGGCGGAGATCTCGCCCGGACCCGGCGGGATGACACGGCTGGAGGCCCGCAATCTGATTCAGTCGACGGATTCGATGACCATGCTGGTGAATTCGGCGACGCATCTGGCGAGTCACCTCGATATTAGGACGACTTATGAGGGCGGCCCTATGACGATCGCGCAGGATTATTCGCCCGTACCCGACGGTCCGAATGTGATGAAGAACATGAGGGTATCGGTTCCACAAAAGGGTCTCGTGGTGAATGTGGACTCGTACGATTTTGTACGGCAGAGCGCTTCGGCGCGACGTTAGCGACGAATGACATGATTTATCGCAGACAGCATCTCGCTTTACTTGTAAGTTGCCTGGCTTTCGCGTCTTTCGGCAGTGCGCAGATGCCGGGAACGGGACGCGTAGAGATCAAACCGATTCGCTCCTACTCCGGCAGCGAGGCATTGACTAGACCAACGTCTATCGTCGTGTACAGCTTCGCGGCCAATGACGACGAGGTGCAGCTAAACCAGGGCAGGCTAAACCGCGTTCGCATGCGAGTGAGCGGAGCGCAGGATGACGAGAAGGCAAAGCTGGCGCATAAGATTGTGGATGGCTTTTCCGATTCGTTGATTAAGGACCTGCAGAAGACCGGGTTGCCGGTGAGCAAAGGCGCTTCAGGCGAGCCGGCGCCCGATAACAGCCTGGCGGTGCAAGGGGATTTTCTGGTGATGGACGAAGGAAACCGGGCGAAGCGGATGGCGATCGGTCTCGGGGCAGGCGCCTCGTCCGTAGAGACACATGTGGAATGCTATCTCAAGAAGCCGGCGGATAACGTGATGCTGACCGAATTTACTGCAAAGTCGCAGAGCTCGCGGAAACCGGGTGCGGCGGAAACGATGGGTGCGGGAGCTGCTCCTGAAGTCGCGGCAACGGCCGGCGGCATAACCGAGATGAAGCAAGGCGCGGAAGGCGACGCGAATCGCATGGCGAAAGCGATCGCCAAAGAAATCACCAGGACGCTGAAAGCGCATGGGTGGACAGAAGAGTCGAATTGACGCAAATTTTACGAGGTTGAAGCCCTTCATGAGATTACGATTTTTACCCCTGCTGCTTGCCGTCTGCTGGCCGGGTTTTCAGGCATGCGGACAGCAGCCAGACGCCGCCCGGCCAGCGGCAGAGGACTACCGGTCGCGAACGATTTATTTCCTAATGGCCGACCGGTTTAATCCACACCAGCCTTACGCGCCTTACGTAGATCCCGAACACCCTTTTGCGACAAACTCACGTAACTGCTTCGTTGAAACGTGCACTCAGAACGATGAGTTTCGCAGATATTGGGGAGGCGACATTCAGGGCATCCTTCAAAAGATGGATTACCTGAACAATCTGGGCGTGTCCGCCCTCTGGGTGACGCCCCTGATGGAGAACGTGAGAGCCTATGCCCCCGGAACAGGCTATGGCACGGGATATCACGGCTATTGGATTCAGAATTACTATCGCGTGAACGAGCATTTCGGATCCTGGAGTGACGTGAACCAATTGAGCAGCGCGTTGCACTCCAAAGGAATGCGCTATATCCAGGACATTACTCTGAACCACTCGAATCCGAACGATAACCATGTCAACGGCAAGTTATTCGAGACGGAAGCGGCCGACAAAGTGTTCATCAAAAGCTACGAGGATGACTACGATCCGGCAAGCGGACTACGCTATTACAAACATAACCAGGACGACCAGCGCTGTATCGATGCTAAAAGCCTGGCCGATTATAACTGGAGTTACTGGCAGCTGCATCACTGCCTGTTGGCGGATTTGAGCGGTTACAATCAGCGCGATCCGGCGATGGCGGAGTACTTACTGGGCGCGGGCAAGACATGGATCGATAACGGGGTGGACGATTACCGGCTGGACGCCGTGAAATTCCCATTCCCGGAATTCATTGCCAACTTTACGCGAACCATGCGGGACCATCTCGCGTCCTTGAACCGCCCTTCACCTTATTTTGTAGGCGAATGGTCGAACGGTGGCGCAGGGGACGCGAAGTCGCTGCGATTCGCCAACAACTACAAACTTTACGGAACAAACATACTCGATTTTCAGCTGTCGTTCGCGCTGAATCAATTCATAGGTGGGGATTACGAGGATGCGACCCAGAAGCTCGACGCATTTGGCCTCGATAACATGCTGCATGAACGAGTGCAGGCGTTTCAAGGAAGAGATACATGGCAAGGGACGTTTCTCGATAACCACGACCAGATTCGAACTCTGGTGCGCTTACAGAAGTTAGGGCTGACCGATGAGACCGAGCGTCAGCAGAGGATGGATTTAGGCACTGTGCTGCTGATGACGGTTCGCGGGATCCCGATCATTTACTACGGCGATGAGCAATACCTGGCGTATTACAACGACAACGCGACTCCGCCCCCTGGAGATGTAAATTCCGGGGACGACGATCCCTATAATCGCCCCGGTTTAAATAAGTGGGACGAGACGACCCCGGCCTTCCAGATTATTAGTACCCTCGCCAACTTACGAAAGAAGAGCCCTGCGATCTGGCAGGGTCAATATCTGACGACGTATGCGGACCACGATATTTTGATGTTTGAACGGGTCTATCGCGGCGAGGTGGTGTTAGTGGCAGTGAATCGAGGCGATGAGAAGACAGTGACTTTGAAAGGGCGGTTGGGATTGGCGGCGGGAACTTACAAAGGAGTGCTCGAGAAGGCCAGCGAGGTGAACGACGGGAATTATCTTTCTGTCGTGCCCGGCGGGTGGACTTTGCATTTGAATAAGCTTAGTTCGTTGGTGGTGCGGCGTTAGCTTAGATAGGGGAGTTTGGGATCGGGGCGCTTACGCTTCCGGCTCAGATTTGGAATTGCGGACTGGGATGGGTCTGTTTCTTAATCCATTCGAGAACCACGTCCATGCCTGCTCCCGACTTGGAAGACACTTCGAAGACTGGCATTCCAGGGCGGACTGACTGGATATTCCGATTGGCCAGTTCGCGGGAGAATTCTACCGCTTCGGCTAAATCCAGCTTGGTAATGACGGCGATATCGGCAGTGTGAAAGATGGTCGGATATTTGAGCGGCTTATCTTCGCCTTCGGTGACCGAAAGCAGCACCAGGCGCGATTTCTCACCAAGGTCATAGCTCGATGGGCAGACCAAATTGCCGACATTCTCGATGAACAGGAAATCGAATTCATCGAGTTTCCATTCGTCGAGCGCAGTAGTGACCATGGCGGCGTCCAGGTGGCAGATGGTTCCGGTCGAGATCTGCTTGACCGGAGCGCGGCTGCGCGCGAGACGAAGCGCATCGTTCTCAGTGGCGAGATCGCCAACCAGCGCGGCCACCTTATATTCCGGCTGAAGGGAAGTGAGAATGCGCTCAAGGAATGCCGTTTTGCCGGAGCCCGGGCTCGAGACCAGACTAATGACGCAGACGCCAGCGGCTTCAAAACGCTCGCGCAAGAGACGCGCGGCTACATCGTTCTTATTGAGAACTTTCTGGCGAACTTCGACCAGACGCGTCTGGCTCACGCTTGCAACTCCAGAGCGGTTACTTCCAATTGATCTCCCTGCGTGACCTTACTAGCCGGCAAGCCGCAGCGCAGACATTCGAGTCTTTGCAGTGAGACTGGAGACTCCTCGCTACAGCACCCGGAGCAGTAGATCCGCAAGGGGATATCTTCGATGAGCAGAGACGAACCCTCTAGCGGGGTGCCTTCACAGGCGAGTCCGTAGGAGAAGAGTAAGGCTTCTTTGACGACGCCGGAAAGCGGGCCGAGCTTCAGATGTACGGCACAGACGCGTCCGTTTCCTTGCCGCAACGCCTCTTCCTCGACGCCCTCAATGATACTCAGCGCAATTGACAACTCGTGCACACGGCGGCCCAGTTACATGGTGCTGATCCGAATGTAGCGTTTTATGTCTGGAAGAGCGGCCATCACGACCACTACCGCGAGAGCCATTATCAGGCTGCCCGTCACTTTGCTGAACATGTTATAACCTCCACTAATTCTTTCTGAATTAAAGACGCAACAATTTCCGCCGCCTGATCGACCGCGCCGGCAACGGGCGGGGTAAGTCCCATGCGCCCCTCTTCGCCGCCGAGATCGGCCGGTTCACAGCCGACCAGTAAGATACGACCTAGATCTCCGCCCAGATCGCCACACATCGCCTGAGCCATGCGAAGCACACGCACGGGGTCCATTCCGTGGGTATCCAGGGTGGCGTCTCCCGAACCGGCAATACTGGCGAGATCCGGCTCCATCGTGTAGACGGTACCGGGCGCGCCGCCCTGCCGGGTCGCATCGAGCAGAATGGTGAGGTCTGGCTTGTCGAGCAGCGCATAAGCCAGGTCGAGACCGCGAATTCCGAAATCGACGACGCGCACGTTCTCGGGCAGATTTTGCGAGGCAAGCGCGCGCGCCACTTCGCAGCCGAACGCGTCGTCGCCTTCGAATATGTTGCCTATGCCCGCGACCAAAATCTTCATACCAGTTCCACGTCGTCCGGCGAGAAGAAGAAGCGATGCCCGATCTGGCGGGCCACGCCCAAGTCGCGGCCCGGATCGTCTTCGACAGTGACCGCGAGATGAATGCGATTTTCAAAATCGCATTCGACCGATTCAATGATGGCGATTTTTCCATCGAGAGCGATATCGAAGATGTCGGTCTTTTTCTTAGGCCGCAAGCGAACGCGATCGCCTTCGCGGTAAGCGAGTTTGTTCATGGGGCGCAGGCCGCGAATGGCGCCATGGAGTTTAGCGACCTGTTCGGGCGGGAGCGTCTCGGTGCGTTCGAGGATCTGGCGGCCGCGTTCACCTCCCTCGCGCACTTCACGCTTTTCTTCGTCGCTAAGGGTCAGCACACGGAGGGTGAGCATCTCATCCATCTCGGTGCCGTCGAAAAAGTCGCCGTGGCTTTCGGGTGCGATTTGCGGGTAATCGTAAAGGATGATGGGAGAGGAGAGCAACAGGTGGTGCTCGCCCTCTGCGCCTGCCAGGACCGGCCAGGTGCCGACATTATGGCAAGCAGTGGCAGCTGCGCGATAGCGGTCGGGAGGATCAAGCAACGAGATAAACGCGCCATCGTGAACAGCCAGCAGCGTGTGGGTTGAAAGCATGTCCGAGCCAGGCAAGCGATCCTGGCCAACGTTGTTGATCCGAACCGAGAAGCGGGCCACTTGTTCGCCGAGCGGCCTGGATTTGATCTCCACTTGGCCGGCTATGGGAGAAAAAGAAAAAGAAGTCGTCTCGACATGCGCATCCAGCAGCACATTCGAAAAAATGAGTTCGCGCTCGACATCCTCCTGCAAGAAACGAATTTTCAGATCGATCGTGGTTTGCCCGGATGTTTCGACCAGACACTCCGTTTGCATCTCGGTTGGGCTGACGTCGTTGCGAGGGCCAAGCGTTCCGAAATGCCATCGCTGCTGATTCTTGACGGCGGATTTTCGGTAAGGATACAGCAGAAAACCTTCGTAGAGAATCGCGTTGGCAATCTTTTCGAGCGGCGCGAAGTTCACGAGGCGGCCTCCTTTTCGAGCGGCAGCAGGTTCTCGAGCGCCTGCTCCCAGGTAGCAAGGCCGTGCACTCGCTTATATTCGTGGAGGCGATCAAACACGTCGCGGCGGAGCCGCAGCCAGGCGCTGTTTGGATAGTAGTGGTCCATCATCTCTCGCCATACGTGCGCGGGCAGGCGGAATCGGGTTTCTTTGTCCCAGCCAATCTGGGCGATCTGGAGCGAACCATCCGAAGAAGCCGGATAGAAAACTGTGCCGCTGAACTGGAAGCAGAGAGGCACGTCGTCATTGCTCTCGGTCGCATGGAAGTATTTGGCGGCGGCCACATTGAAATCGAAGGTACAGGGGACAGGCAGATCGATCCGAACTTTGCCGGTGAATTCAGGGACGGTGATCCCGATCTGACACCAGAGCAGCGAGCGCATGGTCTGGCTCCAGCGTTCACTTTCCCCGAAGAGATCGCGCAGGGAGTTTCGTTCGGCCGGATTGTAGCGGCGCTTGGAAGCTTCAATCAATAACTGGCAGCGCAGCGCGACACTCTGAATGTTTTCGGCTCCATCGGCATTGGCAACTTGTAATTTAAAAGCGATAGTGGGCGTGGCGGCGAACGGGACGGCTTCCGCTTTGTCGACGGTAAAACTCAGGTTGGGCATGATTGCCCTCGCAAGCGCAGCCCCGCGAAGAAACGATCAATTTCACCCCAGACCAGAGCGCCGCCGGAGAGCCCTCGCCAGTGCAAGCGAATCAAGCCTACCAGTTTGTAGCATTCATCGATAGGAACGATAAAGTACTCGCGCGCCAGGCCGACTCGATTGACCAGCAAGGCTTCCACGTCAGGCTGCATGTTGCGCAACTCGGGATTAGTGCCTGCGATGTCCTCCCAAGCGGCGAGGCGCAGGGACGATTCAGCTGCTCCGGCAGGTCCGGGGTATAGGGCTATGACACGATTCGCCGGCGTTTGAAAGGAGAAGAAGGCGAGCGAAATGGGGATCATCAGATCGTCCCACTGGGCGTCGGAGATTTGGAAATTGGGCAGAGAGCGAACGAGGCGCGGAATTTCGCGATAGGTAGTCGAGTACAGAGCGGCACACGAATCACACGCACACACGATACGGCGGCGGACGGGATCGAACTGATGGATATGTTCAGCCGGAACTTCTACGCCACAGCTATCGCATTTTTCCTCAGAGGTGCGCGGACGCACGAATTTGCGAAGCGCTGCGATGGAACCTTGCGCCATGTCAACCCGTGCTGGAGGAGAGCGTTCCCAGCATGGACAACGGAACGAAACCGTTTAGATGAAGACTCTCTTCTACGATGATTTCGGCGGCATCCGGCAGGGCGTTTCGCAAAGCGGCTTCGACAGATTCCCGGGTGTTGCCGGAAGATACGCGGACGCGGACACGATCCTCGAAGACGCTCAGCAATTCGATATGACCGGGCAGTTTGGCGAGAGTCTGTCGGACTCTTGTTTCCAGGTCGTCGGGATGTAGATTATGCAAAACGAGCAGGCTCGCGACCAGGTTATCGCTTGTGAATTTTCGAATTAGCGCTTCGCCGCTCGATCCAGCTTCAAAGGCAATTTCCATCATCCGCTCCAGGCCCGCTCCGTGCAGCTCGAGAATTGCCTGCATCAGCTGGCTCGCGCTCTCGCGCGAATCGGGGTCAGGAATGAGTTCGATCCGGCGCACCAACTCTTCGATGCGCCGGACGCGGTCTTCGTCGACTTTTGACATCGGGGCTAGTGCGCCTGCACTCCAAACATAGGAGAATGACGGACGTCCAGCATTTTACCGTCTCCAAGATACATATGCACACCGCAGGGCAGGCAGGGATCGAAGCTGCGAACGGCGCGCATGATATCGATGCCCTTGAAGTTATCCGGCCCATTTTCTTCGAAAATGGGAGTATTCTGCACGGCGTCCTCATAGGGCCCGGGCGTCCCGTATACATCGCGCGGGTTGGCGTTCCAGGGCGTAGGCGGATAGGGATGATAGTTGGCGATCTTGCCTTCGCGGATCACCACGTGATGCGACAGGACACCGCGCACTGCTTCATGGAAGCCGCAACCGATTGCTTCATCCGGTACTTTGAAATCGGTCCAGGTTTTGGTGTTTCCGCTATGTAGATCCTTCATGGCCTGCTCACAGAAGTGAAGCGCGGCTGCAGCGGCATAGGCCTGAAAGTACGTGCGGGCGCGATCTCGCTCGATCGCGTTGCTCCACTTGGGAATCTTCCACTCAAACTCGGTTTCCGGAAGACCGGCTGTTTTGGGCAGATAGATTTTGACGCTGTGTCCGGTGGCTTTGACGTAGCCGATGTCCACGGTGCCGGCAAGTGCGGTCGCCCAGAATCTGGCGATGGGGCCGCCGCCGGTATCGAGCGCCAGGTAATCGCCGGTCCGTTTGTCGTACCAGCGGGGCGACATCACCCACGAGTAATTACCTTTGAAATCGCGTTTTTGCGGCCGCGGCGTGGTGGTCTGGTTCCAAGGATGGCGCTTATCGACCGGGTTGCCCAGCGGGTCTCGCGATACGAATGTCTCGCCTTGCTCCCAACCGTCGTAGTAAGAACTGCCGAGCAGAATGCGAATGCCCAGATTGATATCGACCAGGTTGCTGGTTACTAACTCGCCATCGACTACGACGCCCGGTGTGACATACATCGCCTTGCCCCACTTATCCATGTTCTGGTAAGTGTAATCGCAGACATCCGGATCGTTGAACGAGCCCCAGCAACCGAGTAGAATGCGACGCTGGCCCACCTTTTCGTAGCCAGGGAGCGCTTCGTAGAAGAAGTCGAAGAGATCGTCGTGCAGCGGCACAACTTTCTTCATGAATTCGACGTACTTCATCAGGCGAACCAGGTAGTCGGTGAAAAGCTGGACCGTAGGAACAGTGCCGACGCCGCCGGGATAGAGCGTGGAAGGATGAACATGGCGGCCCTCCATCAGGCAAAACATCTCGCGCGTGAGACGGCTCATTTGCAGTGTTTCGCGATAAAACGATCCGGTAAATGGATTGAGCGCGCGCATGATATCCGCAATGGTGCGGTAGCCGTGCAGATTGGCATTCGGCGATTGGGTCTTTTCGGCTTTCGCAAGCACGCCGGGATTCGTTTCCTTGACCATCTGCTCGCAGAAATCAACGCCGACGAGATTGTCCTGATACAGGTTGTGATCGAACATGTACTCGGCTGCTTCGCCGAGATTCACGATCCACTCGCCCATGCGCGGCGGCCGAATGCCGAAGGCCATGTTCTGCGCATAACAAGCGCAGGTGGCGTGATTATCGCCGCAGATACCGCAAATGCGGCTGGTAATGAAATGGGCGTCGCGCGGATCTTTGCCCTTCATGAAGATGCTGTAGCCACGGAAAATAGAGGAGGTGCTGTGACACTCCGCGACCTGTTTATTGGCGAAATCGATTTTCGTGTAAATGCCGAGACTGCCGACGATCCGGGTAATCGGATCCCAATTCATTTCGACCAGCCGGCGCTGCGATTGATCGATTGCTACTACGGGCTCTGTCGTGGTGGCCATTTAGTAACTCCCTTTGCCTTTTACCGGTAAGTATGCGGCGTATATCCAGTGGTGAGTGCCCGGCCGGTGTGACGCCATTTTGGTTCTTTGTTGACTGTATTATTCGTGATACTGCGAAGCGAACGGATCGCTCCGCCATAGAGACTAATGACCGCGGCGGAGATTCTCGCTCCAGGAGGTTCATCCATGAAGGGCATGAACTTGTCGGGAAACCCGGGCATGGTGCAGCCGATGCAGATGCCGCCCACGTTGGGACAGCCGCCAATGCCGGACATCCAGCCGCGCTTGGGGACATTGCAATTTACCACCGGACCCCAGCAGCCTACTTTGACGAGACACTTGGGCGAATTGTAGTCGGTCGCGAAATCGCCCTGCTCATAATAGGCCGCGCGATCGCAGCCATCGTGCACGGTGGCTCCAAAGAGCCATTTGGGGCGCAGCTGATCGTCGAGCGGAATCATGGGAGCGAGCCCAGCCAGCTGATACAGCAAATAGAGCAGCGTCTCCATGAAATTGTCCGGCTGCACCGGGCATCCGGGAACATTGACGATCGGCAACCCAGCCTTGGACTTCCAGTCCCATCCCAGGTAGTCGGCCATTCCCATGCAGCCGGTGGGATTGCCCGCCATGGCATGGATGCCGCCGTAAGTGGAGCACGTTCCGGCCGCGATCACGGCGGTCGCTTTGGGCGCCAGGCGATCGATCCATTCGCAGGTAGTGATCGGCTGATTAGTGTCGGGATCGTTGCCGAGAGCGGCCCAGTAGCCTTCGCTCTTGATCTTCTCGTTCGGAATCGAGCCTTCTACGACGAGCACGAACGGTTCCAGCTTGCCTTCGTCCGCCAGATACCAGTACTTCATAAAGTCGTCGCCGACTTCATACGCGAGCACAGGATTATGCAGGTGAACTTTGGGGAGTCCTGGAATTGCGCCGAGGAGAACGTCCTCTACGCTGGGCTGGGTGGCAGCCGTGATGGAAATCGTATCCCCATCGCAGCCAAGACCAGCAGTAATCCACAAAACGTGGACTTCTTTGACGGCGGGCGCCTTCTGCGTGGAGCGGCCGTACGGAGCGACATCTGCCGGCATGGGCAACTTCCTCCGCAATCGAGTCTGTACCTTTACGGGCTGGAAGTCAAGAGTGTATTTGCACTAACAGCCGTTGTATTTTCCGCAATCCGAAAGCAAGTCGAATCTCGTATCTAGCAGATTCGCGGCAGCTGCTCGGTGAAGGGCAGGTCCAAAATGCGCCGACCACCGATCTCGGTTTTGAGGAGCACCATGCCGGGATGATCCGGCACGGCGCGACCGATCACTCTTGCTTCGCGACCACTCGGGTGGGCGCGCATCACGTTGACGATTGCGTCCGCCGAAGGGCCGGGAACAAAGGCGACAAGCTTACCTTCGTTGGCTACGAAGAGCGGGTCGAGACCCAGAATTTCACAAGCCCCTTTTACATCCTCGCGCACCAGTACGGCCGTCGATTCGATTTCAATGCCAATGGAAGATGACGTAGCGATCTCGCACAACGAGGTGGCCAGACCGCCGCGCGTGGGATCGCGCAGGGCGTGAATCTCGCCGGCTTTCAGCATGGCTGCAACGAGTCCGTTCAAGGGCGCGGTGTCGGAGCGAATTTCGCTCTCGAATTCCAGACTTTCGCGGACGGACATGATCGCCATGCCGTGGTCGCCGATGGAGCCACTTACGATGACGACGTCGCCCGCCTGCGCATTCGAGGCGGAAATAGACGAATCACCTTCGATGAGACCGACACCGGACGTGATAACAAACAGTTTGTCGGCTGAGCCCTTGTTGACTACCTTGGTATCGCCGGTAACGATCGAGACGCCCGCGGCACGCGCCGCACGGGCCATCGAATCAACCGCCCGGGAGAGGTCTTCCAAAGGCAAACCTTCCTCCAGGATGAAAGCGGCTGAGAGGAACAACGGACGCGCGCCGCTCATGGCCAGGTCGTTGACCGTTCCATTGACAGCCAACTCACCGATATCGCCGCCCGGAAAGAAGAGCGGCGTAACCACAAATGAATCGGTAGTAAAGGCGAGCCGCGACGAACCGGCCGTTAGAACCGCCTGATCGTCGAGCTTACGCAGGTAGGGGTTGTCGAAGGCAGGCAGAAACAGATCGTGGACGAGCTGCGCAGTGAGCTTGCCGCCGCTGCCGTGCCCCATGATGACGTTCTTACGTTGAGTAATGGGCATGGGACACGCCAGGACGAAGTCTTTTTCCATGCGCCTGGTTTAAGCCTTCATCAACATATCGGCATTGATCAAATGCCGTCCGTAGCTGTAATAAGCGGCACAGGCGCCTTCTGCCGACACCATGGTCGCACCCAGCGGTGTTTCGGGTGTGCATTGTTTGCCGAAGGCCGGGCAATCGTGGGGTTTCTTCAGGCCCTGCAGAATTTGTCCGCTGATGCAAATGGCGGGCTCGATAGCGCGCACGCTTTCGACATCGAAGATCTGCTCGGCATCGTAGGCGCTGAATTCCGGCGTAAGCTTGTACCCGCTTTTTGGGATAACGCCGAGACCGCGCCAGGCGCGATCGCACACCTGGAAGACGCGCTCGATCATCTGCTGGGCTGCGGGATTGCCTTCGCGACGAACGGCCCGCCCATAGGCGTTCTCAAGCTCCGCGCGTCCCTGCTCCAGCTGTTGGACGGTCATCAACACACCCTGCAGAATGTCGACCGGCTCGAAGCCAGTGATGACGATCGGCACGCGATAATCGGCCACGATCGGCTCGTATTCGGCCCAACCGGAGACTGCGCAGACGTGGCCAGGACCTAAGAAACCCTGCACGCGATTGTGGGGCGAACTCAAGATCCCGGTAACGGCGGGTGGAACGAGCACGTGCGACACCAGCACGGAAAAGTTGTCGACTCCTTGTTGCTTGGCCTGCCACACGGCCATGGCGTTCGCGGGCGCGGTGGTTTCAAAGCCGATGGCAAAAAAGACCACCTTCTTGTCCGGATTGGCGCGGGCGATTTTGAGGCAATCGAGCGGCGAATAGACAATCCGAACGTTGCCGCCTTCGGCTTTGATTTTGAAAAGATCGCTGCTCGAACCAGGCACGCGCAGCATATCGCCGAAAGAGCAGAAGATGACCTCCGGATGACGTGCGATGGCATGAGCGCGATCGATCATCTCGAGCGAAGTCACGCACACCGGGCAGCCGGGCCCGTGCACAAGTTCAACCTGCTCGGGGAGCAACGAATCGAGGCCGTATTTCACGATGGAGTGGGTCTGGCCGCCGCAAACCTCCATCAGAACCCAGGGCCGGGTGGCGGTTCGCCGAATCTCCTCCACTAACTTTTGCGCTATTTGCTGATCGCGGTATTCGTCAAGGTACTTCATGGGCGTTCGCCTCGTCGTCACTATCGAGTTCGCTGAGCTGGTCCATTTCGGACAGATACTGATACGTTCGCGCGGCCTCTTCCTCGTCGACTTTGCTGATGGCAAAGCCGACATGGACGAGCACATAGTCGCCGATGCGCGAGTCGGGCACGTAGGACAGGCAGGCTTCGCGCGTGATGCCTCCGAAGTCGACTTTGGCCATGGGCACGCCGCAGTTGTCGTGGAGAGCGCTGATTTTACCGGGTATAGCGAGGCACATCGAGCATGTCCTTGGCGAGAAAATCGGCGGCGATGACGGCCTGTCCCAGCGAGATGCCGCCGTCGTTGGGTGGAACTTTGGCGTGCAGGAAAACTTCGAAGCCGGCGCGCCGGAGTAACTCGACAGTGCGCGCCAGAAGCGTGAAATTTTGAAAAGTGCCGCCGCTAAGACAAACTTTGTCCAAGCCGTTCCTTTCGCGAAGCCTACCGCAGACCACCTCAATCATACGCGCGATCGAATTGTGAAAGCAACGGGAAACAACTTGCGTAGATTGCCCGGAAGAGACGGCGCGTGCAATCTGGACTAGCATGTTTCGTGGATCGACGATCCAGGGAAGGCACTCGGTTTGTAAGTGGAAATCGTAAGTCTCGTTGCTTTCGTGGCGGGCGGCAGCGGCTTCGAGCAGCATGGCCGATTCCCCTTCGTAGCTGCTTTGCTGGCTGATGCCACAAAGGGAAGAAACGGCATCGAAGAGACGTCCGCAGCTGGAGGTAAGAAGCGTTGGTTTCTGAAGGAGTCGGTCCAGAACGCGCCAGTTGGCGGGGGTGGTCTGGTGCCAGCAGGGCAGATCGATGTTTCGATACTCGATACCGAGCGCTTCGTACAGATGAGCGGCGGCCATGCGCCAGGGTTCGCGGGCGGCGCGGTCGCCACCCGGGAGCGGCGTGTAGCGAAGATGCGCGGCGCGCTCAAAGCCGGCAAAATCGCAGAGCAGGAATTCACCGCCCCAGATCTGGCCGTCCGTGCCGAGGCCGGTTCCGTCGAAAGCAACGCCAATGACACGCTCGTGCAAGCCGTTTTCCGCCATACAGGCGGCGATGTGGGCGTGATGGTGCTGCACCGCGAATTTCGGTTCGGGCCGAGCCTGCGCCCAGCGGGTGCTGAGGTAATCGGGATGCAGGTCGTGGGCAATCAGGCGGGGCTGTGCCTGATACACGCTTTGGAGGTTGCGCCATGTCTCTTCGAAAAATTCGAGGGTCTCGAAATTATCGAGATCGCCGATATGCTGGCTCAAAATCGCGAAATGGCTTTTCGTTAAGCAGAAAGTGCTTTTTAATTCCGCACCGCAAGCCAGAATCTCGCCGGTTTCGTGAGCGAGCACGATGGCTTCGGGCGCGAAGCCCCGCGCGCGTCGCAACACCCGCGGAATTCCTTCGAAGATTCGCTCGACCGAATCGTCGACGCGCATGAAGATATCACGATCGTGTGTAACGACTTCGTCGGCCAGCGCCTGGAGCTTCGTCTCCGCGTCGTTATTCGCGATGACAATCGGCTCCTCGCTGAGGTTGCCGCTGGTCATGACCAGACAGGTGAGCGAGTCGCTGAACAATAGATGATGGAGCGGCGTATTCGGCAACATGACGCCTATTTCACGCAAGCCCGGCGCTACGACGGGCGGCAACTCCGACGAGACTGCCGTTTTGAGCAGGACGATCGGTGCGGCGGGAGTGAGGAGCGCCGCTTGTTCGGCATCGCTAACCAGGCAGTGCCGGCGTACGGTTGCCACATCGCGCATCATGAGAGCGAATGGCTTGCGACTGCGGCGTTTGCGGATGCGGAGTAATTCGACGGCCTCGGCGCAGAAAGCGTCGCACGCCAGTTGATACCCACCCAGACCTTTGATAGCTACTATACGGCCGCTGGCCAGGGCATCTTGTATGGCGGGCAGGGCGGTGGAAAGGCGGGGACCGCAGACGGGACAAGCCACCGGTTCGGCGTGAAAGCGGCGGTCCGCCGGGTCCGCGTACTCGCGAGCGCAATCGACGCATAGCGGAAAGCGGCTCATCGTGGTGTTCGCGCGGTCGTAGGGAGTGGAAAGAGTGATCGAGTAACGGGGGCCGCAGTTGGTGCAGTTGATAAAGGGATAGCCGAAGCGGCGGTCTGCCGGATTTTGTAACTCGGCCATACAGGCCGGGCAGGTGGCCAGATCCGCCGAAATCAGAGTGAAGCTGTTGTCGCGCGGGGCGCTAGCCGCAATTCGGAAGCCTCGGTAGTGCGCTTGTTCCGAAAGCTGCTGCATCGCGCAGCGCTCGATTCTAGAAGCAACTGGCGCTTGGGCTCTCAGCGCTTTAAGAAAAGAATGCGCCTGGTCTTCACTGTTTGTCTCAAGTTCAACGATCAAGCCGCCCGCAGTATTGAAGGCGATGCCGGGCAGGCAAAAGCGGTCGGCTAACCGCTTCACAAAAGGCCGGAAGCCCACTCCCTGCACGACGCCTTCGAGCGTAATCCGGTAATGCATGGAGCGGACGCGGTTTCAGTATAGTCGACCGGGCGCAGCCATCTTTACAAACTGTTCACCGCACGCGAACAACTACTCTCGGCAAATCTCGCAAGCTGGGACGTGCGCAAGGGAGCGCTCAAAAAAACAATGGAAAACAGTGTTGAAAATTCAGCTAAGAACCGCCGTTCTTTCTTGCGAGGTAGTCTCGCTATAGGCGCGGCAGTGGCGGGTACAACGGCGCTTACGGCAATGGACTCGGCAACGCAACAAAACGGAGCACAGCGCAAATTGACGCGCGGGGACGCGGCCATTCTCAAGTTCCTGGCGGCTGCGGAGTTGATCGAAAGCGACCTCTGGCAGCAATATGCCGAACTGGGCGGATTTACGGAAGGAACGCCCAGTCCCTATGGCGCCGCGCTGACTAATCTCGACGGGGACGCTGGCCAGTACATCTCGAGCAATACGCTGGACGAGCAAAGTCACGCCGAATTTCTGAACGCATATCTCATTTCAAAGGGCGAGGAACCGGTGGATCTAGACCAGTTTCGGACGTTACCAAGCAGCGAGGCGGAAGGCGCGCAGCAGATGGGACGGCTGACTAATCTAACGGAACTCTCGGTCGATACAAGCTGGTATGTGCGGTATCGCAGTGCGACTAATCCGGACTTCGGCGCAAAGTTTCCGCAAGCGCTTCCTGGTTTGTTCGCAGGCAAGTTCAGCGCGATACCGAGAAGCAATGCCGATTTCACACCGGCGGCGCACGTGCAGGCGCTCGCAAACACGGCTGCTTTTCACTTCGGCATGATCGAGCAGGCGGGCTCCAGCCTGTACGCCACTCTGGCGCAACAGGTGTCGAATCCCGAAGTGCTGAAGATTGTTTTGAGTATCGGCGGCGATGAAGTGGCCCATTTCCTGGAATGGGTGGATTTCGCCGGGAATGCCGTACAAACCCCGCTTGCGCCTTTAAAAGATCCAAAGACCGGACTCACGTTCCCGGATTTCAACGCCACGCATGATCCGTTAGTGCAAACCAATTTGATCTTTCCGGTGCCTTGTGAATTTATCAGCCCGGACCTACCGCGCTGCGCAGTCATCCGGCCTGTGACGCCGGGCCAGATCGATGCGGAGGGAGCAGCGAACGGCTTGATTGCGAACGGACTTTTTATCGGCCAGTCGCCGGAGTTTATACCAACCCTGCTGAATCTGGCGAGAGCGGCTGATTCGGCTCGCCGCCAGGCGTAGGCATCTTTCCAACTCGCCTACTCGCTGCTGTGGGCGTGATGAAGGATGGAGGGGAAGGTCGAATGTTTGCCGTTTGGGCTGGCGGCTTTTGCCAGGACTTCATCGCGGTTGCCGTTGACCCAGGCGGCTTTGATGGCCGCTTCATCGAGGCCCGCCAGACGCCCCGCCAGGATGAAGGCGGGTAAGGCCTGCTCGAGATCGTGCCATCGTGCCATTTCGAGGACCGAGGGTAATGCGCGCTCCCGCAGCAGCGCGAGCGTATCGGGATTGCGGGTTTCGGTAAGGTTGACAAGCGCCCGGCTGGCGTCGCGGCGATCGGACCAGACGACGGAATTCATCAACTCGACGAACCAGGTAGGTTCAAGGCGGATTTGCTGGTCCGGGTGCAGTTTGCCTCCGACGGCAACGGCTTTGAGTGCGTGCGCGGCGTTCTCCCGCACCGTATCGTCGCTATCGCGCAGAGCGTATTGTAGGGCATTCACGACGACGTCGGACGTGTGGGGTCCGCGTGGGCCGTATTGGATCAGATAGGTGGCGGCGGCGCGCTGCTCGGGGTCGGCGGACTCACGCAGCACGCGGTCGACGGTGGGCAGGTCCGCGGTCACCAGCGGAATGAAAGACTGCTGCAGGCGACGGCATTCCGGATCTTTCATAAGCGAATAGCCGTTGGTGAGATCCTCGTCGGCATTGCGGCCGCGAATGCTGCCGGCGACTTCATCGAGGAACGATTGATAGGCGGTCAGGAGAGAGGGCGGCAGAGTCATTTCGCCGGTCGGGTTCTCGTGGTAATCAATGTGCGGCGAATCGCGTTCTTCGACGCCTACGTAGAGGACCATGTTGCGGCCCCTGCAACAGGCGGCTTCGACGCGTGAGACGAGGACACCCGATACTTTATCGATGCGGTCTTCGGCATCGAGACGGGACGGCATGGGATCGCCGGCGTTCGCGCCGAGCGCTTTGCGGATTTTTTCGGGCGAGACCTTGCGGGCTCCGTAGATTTCGACCAGGCCAACACGCGGGGTAATGTCGGTAACGCTCGCCTGCAAAGCAAACACGGCTAGAACGGACACGAGGGTAAGGCGATACATCACAGCTTCCAGTATCGGACGTGCGCTGGAGCGTTCCGGGTTACGCCTGTTTCTCGGCCAGGTCGCCGATCACGGGGAGCTTGATCTTCTGGTTGTTGTAGCACTTGTACATCATGACCAGGAAGAGCGCGATGATGGCGAGCGAAATGAGCGGATAGAGGCCGAGCGAGGCGAAGAATCCGACACCGTGGGTCATGACGGCGAACAAGCCGAGGATGATCTGCAGCACGATCCAGAAGACGAAGATGGCGGCATGGAGAAAGAGCGACTGCAGCGCGTGGAAGCGGATGGTGCGATTGCGGCTGTAGGGGGCGACGACCAGCATGACGATATCGACGATCAGGCCGACGAAGAAAGGCGTGTAGCAGAGGGCGCTGGCGACGTTTTCGGTCAGGCCGGGCGCTTGAATGGCGGTCGGTGAACCGTGCGGCACGCTACCGGACGCCGCACTTGGGCCCCCGCCCATGGATGAGCCACAGTTGGGGCAGTACGCACCATCCGTCTGGGTACCGCAATTCGAGCAAAATGCCATTGGACCTCCTTGGCAGGTCGCTCACAGTGTATGCGAAAGAGTAAAAAATTACTAGACCGCTACAGTTTCGGCAACCGGGCGGCGCATGACGGGCCGGAGCATGAGATTGACCAGCACCATCAGTACGGAGAAGATCGGGATGAGCAGGAGCGCCTTGCGGTAGTTGCCGCCCTCGGCGAGAGCTCCAATGATGGGCGAACTGACGGCGAGACCGATCCAGCCAAAGGTAATGACGATGCTCATGGCGGTGGCCGTGCCGCGGGGGAAGGCGTCCTGAGCCATGGCAAGAGTGGTCGGGAAGACGGGGGCCATGCTTAATCCGGCGCAGAAAACCGCAGCGGTGATAGCGCCGTTGCCTTCGAGATGCAGCATGGCGTAGGTGGTGATGGCCATGAGCACGGAAACGACCAACGTGACGGTGAGTGCGGGGACCTTTATCAGAATTCGTGAGACGACGACACGGCCAAGGAGGATGCCAAAAGCGAAACCGTAGCTTACGACGTGGCCAGCGGAGCGTTCATCGAAATGCACGGTATCGACTAAATAGGTTTTGAGCCAGTTCCAGACGCCGACTTCGCAAGCGACATAAAGAAAGAGGAAAAGACAAAGAAGGATCAGAGAGGGGCTGGTGACGAGAGCGGGAACTTCACTCAATTTAAAGCTGGCGACACCGGTGGGCCGGGGCATGGCGGTAAGGCCGTTGACGATGAGGGCGACAGCGGCCAAGCCGGCGATGATGTAGCAGACCATGGCGGGGTTGATGTGTTCACTGGCGATGTAGGTGGTGATGATGCTGCCCAGTCCGAAGAACAGGTTGAGGAAGTTGAGTACGGACCCGCGGCGCGTGGGGTCGACTGCGCCGGCAAGAGCATTCGAGCCGGTAACAACGATGCCGCCGCCTAAGCCGAGAACGAAGTAAACGGCGCGCAGGCCATTGAAGCCGCCCGCATTTGGGGCGGCGGCGAGGGAAGCGATGACCAGCGCGAGACCGGCGAGAAGGGCGAGTTTGTTGCCTTTGATATCGATGATGGGGCCGGCCGAGAGCGAGGCGACCACGAGACCCAGCGCATACAAAGTTGCAAGCGAGCCTTGCTGTCCGGCGGTAAGGCCGTAGGAGGGAAGCAGAGCGCCAAGAATCGGCGCGATAAGGCCATACACAAAGATGGCCAGAATCGCAGAAAGGATGAGCACCGCTGAATAGTATCAGACAGCAGCAGTTACTGCCACATCCTGCAATATCGCAATGGCGCGTGCGCAATCGGCGTGCGAAACATCGCAGTGGGTGACCATGCGCATGCGAGTGGGACCGACGCCATTGGCGAGAATGCCGCGGGATTTAAGCGCGCGGCTGAAGTCGGCGGCTGGCATCCCAAGAGCGGCGATGTCGAAGATAACGATGTTGGTCTGCACTTTTTGGGGATCGATGGAAATGCCGGGGAGCTGAGCCAGCGATTCGGCGAGGAAGCGAGCGTTGCGGTGGTCTTCAGCCAGGCGAGCGGGCGATTCTTCGAGCGCTAGTAGACCGGCGGCGGCGAGGACACCGGCCTGGCGCATGCCGCCGCCGAGCCGTTTGCGGTAGAGACGGCCTTGCGCAATGGCTTCGGCAGAACCGGCCAGGAGGGAGCCAACTGGCGCGCCGAGGCCTTTCGACAGGCAGAACATGACGGAATCGACGTCGCGAGTGATGCGGGAAACAGGTGTGTTCGTGGCAGCAGAGGCATTGAAGACGCGCGCGCCATCCATATGAACCTTGAGATGAAGGTCGTGGGCACGGGCGCAGATATCGTCGAGGACAGCCAGCGGATAGATGGTTCCGCCGGCCATGTTGTGAGTGTTTTCTAGCGAGATAAGGGTAGTGGGGGCGTTGTGCGGGCCAAACCGGCGCAGGCTCGGTTCGAGCTGATCCCAGGTGAGGATGCCGTCGGGCGTAGGGACAGCGCGAACCAGGCAGCCGGCAAACCAGGCGAGCATGGAGAGTTCCCAATCGAGGATGTGGGAGCGCGCGTCGCAGAGCACTTCTTCGCCGTGGCGGGTGTGGAGCTTGATCGCGATGGTGTTGCCCATGGTGCCGGTGGGCACGAATAGAGCGGCTTCTTTGCCGAAGATTTCGGCGGCGCGTTGTTCGAGGCGGTTGACGGTGGGGTCTTCGCCATACACATCGTCGCCGACCTCAGCATTGGCCATGGCGGCGCGCATGGCGGTGGAGGGGCGGGTGACGGTGTCGCTGCGGAGGTCGATTAGAAGTTCAGGCATGGAATGGCCGCCGATGAACGCGGATGAACGCAGATAAGCGCGTTATTTTCGTTTTAAACATCTAGGAAGTCTTGAAAGATTTCGTTGGAAAGCAGGACGCCGGCCGGAGCCAGGCGGAGAGACGGGCCAGTGTGCTCGAGGAGGCCCTGGCGGGTCCATTTTGCTATGGGTTGGGCGAAGCGCTGCCATTCGGCGGGCGTGGGCTCGATGCCTTTGGTGAGGCGCAGGCCCACGAAGAAGTGTTCTTCGGCGGGATCGGTGGCGCTTGCTTCGGCAGGGGTGCGGTTGAGGTAAGCGGGCAGGGTGTCGGGGTTGCTCCAGCGGCGGCCATTGTCGAACGAATGGGCGTCGAGACCGAAGCCGATGTAGGGTTCGAGCTGCCAGTATTTCAAGTTGTGGCGGGATTCGTAACCGGGTTGGGCGAAGTTGGAGATTTCATAGCGGTGAATGCCAAGGCTCGTGAGTCGGGTGACGGCGCGTTCGTAGAAAGCGGCCATGGCATCGTCAGCAGGCATGCGGGCTGCGCCGTAACGCGTGCCGCCTAGCAGCAGTTCCTGGCCGAGGCGGCTGTCTTCGTCCGATTCAAACAGGTAGATAGAGACGTGCGGCGGGGCGACGCGTTCGATCCAGTCAAGTGATTGTTCCCAGGAGGCTTCGGTTTGTTCAGGCAGTCCGGCTATCAGGTCAAGGTTGATGTTTTCGACGCCATTGGCCCGCAGAAGGGCAACATCGTGAACGACGGTTTCGGAAGTGTGACGGCGACCGGTTTGGCGGAGTTCTTCTGTCACAAAGGACTGGACGCCGAGGCTGACGCGATTGATGCCGACGAGAATTTCAGGGTTCAGCGTGCCGGGGGCGCATTCCAGCGTGACTTCGCCGAGCTGTTCGCTGGGGATGAGTTGAAGAATTTGCGCGAGGAGTTCGGGAGGCATGAGGCTGGGTGTGCCGCCGCCGAAGTAGAGGGTTTCGGGGCGCCAGCGGGACCAGCGGCGACTGCGCAATTCGTCGAGCAGCGCGGCGTGATAGAGAAGGCGAGTTTTCTCGGAAGCAACGTCGGACGCGAAGTTACAGAACGAGCATTTTTGCGCGCAAAAGGGATAGGAGATGTAGACACCCGCCATCGCTTACAGTTTGACTTCGTTGCCGACCTGCTGGCTAATGGCCGAGCCGATGAGTTCATCGAGTGTCTGGCTGGTATCGGGCAGGACGAAGGCGTTACGGTCGGGCTTCCAGTCGAGTTTAAAGCTGCGCGAGTGAGCGGAGACCCAGATCTGGCGCACGGGGGTGTTGGGGCTGACGACGAAGCGGGCTTTGGGCTCTTCGAACTCGATGGAGAGCGCGCCGGAGTTGAAGTCGGGCTCGAATTCGAACTCGTCGGAGGCGGCGGAGAGCTTGCGGTAGAGCGCGTCGAGGGCGTCGTTCGAGCGGGTGCGGAATTCCTGTTCGTCGATCATTACCTATTCCCCTATTGTCTACTCGCCCGGGCAAAGTTTGGTAACTTTGGCCTGGAAGCACTCATCTGAAATAGCGCGCGTTAACTATGGAGCCTTCGTGTGTTCACCAGACCCAAATCCCCGGAACGAGTCGGCTCTTTGCGGATTTTCTGTATGACTTCGATCGGGTAAGCCGATTTTTCGCTCACAATCCGGCCGATCCAGCTAGTTTTGCGCGGGCAGCGGCCCAGATCGAGTATCCGGAAGAGAGGCGGCGCAAGCTGGTGGAGGCGCTGCGCGAGCAGAATGGCGATTCGGCGGCGCTGGACGAATTAGCCAGGCCGGGCACGGTGGCGGTGGTGACGGGCCAGCAGGTTGGTTTGTTTTCGGGACCATCGTATACCGTTTTTAAGGCGCTGACGGCGGTAAAGCTGGCGGAGCGGCTGACGCGCGAAGGACTGCGGGCCGTGCCGGTATTCTGGCTGGCGTCGGAAGATCATGATCTGGCGGAAGTGGATCATGTGTGGCTGTTCGATCAAGAGGCGCGGCCCTCGAAGATCAATTTGGCGAATGAGCTCGCGAACGGAGGTCCGGTTGGCAACGTTTCGATCGGCGGATTGTCTTGGGAACAAGTCCGCGAGGCCTTAGGCGAGCTGCCGTTTGCGGACGAAACAGTGCAGCGGTTACAGGCGGCGTATGGGCCGGGCGCGACGTTTAGCTCGGGGTTCAAGGCTTTGCTGCAGGATGTACTGCGGGGATACGGGCTGCTGTTCTTAGATCCGCTCGCGCCCGCGATTCGTGAAATGGCGAGTCCGTTTCTGGCAAAGACGGCGAAGCGGGTGCCGGAGCTGGTCGAAGGGCTTAAGGCGCGCGATACAGAACTGGCCCAAGCAGGGTATCACGCACAGGTGCATTTAGAAGACAGTACCTCGCTGCTGTTTTTGCTGGAGGACGGCAAGCGAATTCCGCTGCGTGTAAACGAGGGCGAGTTTACGGCGCGCGATCAGAAATACGGCACGGCAGATTTGTGCGGGATCAGCAAGCGGCTGTCGCCCAATGCGCTGCTGCGGCCGGTGATGCAGGATTTTCTGCTGCCGACGGTGAGCTACGTGGGTGGCCCGGCGGAGATTGCGTACATGGCGCAGGGGCAGGTTTTGTACGAGAAGCTGCTGGGGCGGATGCCGGTAATTTTTCCTCGGAACAGCTTCACATTGCTCGATGAGCGGGCGGATAAACTGATCGGGCACTTTGGATTGACGATGCCGGATTTGCTGGATCATCAGGACAAGGTGAAGAGCAAAATTGCGGCGCAACTGGTGCCGGCGGGGCTGGCGGACGAGTTTGCCGAGCTGGAACACCTGATGGCGAGTTCGATCGACAAGCTGCGGGGAAGCCTGCGTGAGTTTGATCCGACGCTGGAAGTGGCGGCGCAGAAGAGCGGGACGAAAATGAAGTACCAGCTGCGTCATCTGGCGGAGAAGGCGGCGCGCGAGACGCTGCGGCGGGATCAGATGGCGGCGCGCAAGGCGCAATACCTGATCAACCTGATGTACCCGCAAAGGAAGCTGCAGGAACGGTTCTTCTCGATCGTGCCCTTTTTGGCCAAACACGGGCCGGACCTGCCGGAGCGGCTGCTGGGGATGGCGCAATTGAACTGCCCGGACCATATGGTGCGGGTGGTTTGAGTATTGCGAGCCAAATGCGAACTCGTTTTTGTACCAGGTATTTTGACTTCTGCATCTATCGAAGGTGTTGTCTTTCCTGCGCCGCCTGCGGCTTCCGTTAATCGTCATTTTGCCCGGTACTCTTTTGCTCGGGCGCACTGCCCGGGCCGGTGAACCAGTTCCCGTGCGATATGAGGAAGGCGCCGTACATGGTTTTCTGGCGCTTCGCTCAGCAGAGGGCAAGATACTGGCGACAGGTGATCTCATTCAGACCGTTCATGGAGAACGCGGATCGTCCCGCCTGATCTTCCGTTTCAAAGACGGCTCGATCGACGACGAAACGGCCGTATTCACGCAACGCGGACACTTTCGATTAATACGCGACCATCACATCCAGAAAGGGCCGATCTTCCCGAAAGCAGTGGACGTGCTGATCAACGCCATCAGCAACGAGGTGACCGTTCGTTACAAGGACAAGGACCAACAAAAAGTAGACACGGAACACCTGGACCTTCCGCCCGATTTAGCGAATGGCATTATCCTTGACGTCTTGAAGAACATCTCGCCGGAGAGTGGGGAGACGAAGCTGTCTTACGTAGTCTCTGCCCCTAAGCCGCGATTGCTAACGCTCTCTATAAAGGCTGCGGGCGAGGAGTCTTTTTCGGTGGCAGAGGCGCATCGCAAATCCACGCGGTTTGAGATCAAGCCGGAGCTGGGCGGCATTGCTGGAATGATCGCGCCGCTAATCGGCAAAAAGCTTCCTGAGATTGGTGTGTGGATTAGTGCGGGCCCGGTCCCGGCGTTCGTGAAAATGGAAGGACCGTTGTACCTGGGCGGCCCTGTGTGGACTATGGAAATGACGAGTCCGGTCTGGCGGCGAACGGCGCAAGCGAAACGGTGAAAGGGAGAGTTTTTACCGTCCATAAAAGAAGTCGACGGTAATTATTGATCTTGGCAGGAGAGAAGCGCGGGCATCGAGTCACCGATGGGTGACAATAAATTTAATGCTTTATATTCAATAAGTTAGAGCGATTTGCCGAGATGGCCGAAGAGTGCCGTTCGGGTATTCTCCCGATGCGGGGAAATGGGCTGGCGGATGAGACAGAGACATGAGAGTGGAGAAGCAAGAAGACGGAGCGACGGGAACAATGGGGTGTATTAAAAGCCGGCGCGATGCAGGTAGGCAACAACAACGGAGGCGACCAGGCAGTAGATCCCGAACAGATACCATTGCCCGCGCTCCAGCCAGCGGCTGAGCCAGCGCAGGGCGAGCAGACCGGCGAGAAAGGCGAAGACGGCTCCCAGCAGGCTGGGCAGCACGGCGGAGGAGAGCGAAAGCGTCGGGTCAGCGTGATGGGCTTTGACCAGGCGCAGGATCTCGCGGATGACGACGGCCGGCGTGAGAATAACGGCCAGGGCAAAACTAAAAGTTTCGGCGCGCAGTTTGGGAACGCCAGCTAATATGCCGGTCGAGATGGTGGCCCCAGAGCGCGAGAAGCCGCGGAAGGGAAGACACAGGCCCTGTATAACGCCGATCAGTCCGGCCTCGTGCATGCCCAGGTGATCGACGTCCTGCACGTTGACGTTTACGGGCGAGTGGCGGCGTTCGTAGAGACCGGCGATCAGGATCAGAATGCCGGCTGCCGCGAGGGCGGGCGCGATGAGTTCGAGATGGCTGAAGAGGTCTTCGATCTCGGCTTTCGGCGCGTCTCGAAAGGCGGTTTTTTCGATCACTTTTTGCAGGCCATAGCCGATTACGCCGGTAGCAGCAGTGGCTACAATGAGCAGCCCGGCATACCGTTTGAAAGCGGGCGCGCTTTGAAAGTAAGTGGCGCGCCATTGCTTCCAGAAGTAAAGTATGACGGCAAACATGGTGCCGGTATGCAGCATGACCAGGAGCAAGGTCATGGTGGGAGAAGAGGGGTCGAGACCCATGAGTTTTTCGGCCACGACGACGTGGGCGGAACTGGAGACGGGCAATAACTCGGCGAGGCCTTGCACGACGGCAAGTAGGATGACCTGAATGATATTCACGCTTAGACTATAAAAACATTATGGGGGGTGAGGCCGGAGGGAGATGTCGGTTTGATAAGGCCGCTCGACGCGATGAAGAGCCGGCCTGCGAGGCCGGTGCAGTTCACGGAACTGCCCCACGAGGAACAGTAAAGCTAATAAAAATGGGCAGGAAATACATTTTGACCAAATGCCGTGAGGCTACTTCTTATTCTTCTGAGGAACACGCGCACAACGGGCCCGGGATCGAGCGCCCCGCCCAAAGAACAGGCGAGTTCCTTTATTGAGTGGCGGCGCGCAGCCGTGCCCTGTGCGCTTGGGGACGCGGATGAAAGTCAGCGAAATCAGGGCGAGTCCCATCAGGGCCATGGTGCCGGCGGGAGCGAGTGAAACAGAAAAAATTTCGAGAAGCAGGATTTTCGGATTCATAAATTGAACGAAAAAATCGCCCTCTCCATTAGCGCAGGCGGATGTTTCGCACGGATGAACATTACAAGAATGTTGGAGAGTGCCAACCGACCGAAATTACTCCAAATGAGCGTTTTTGAGGTAGGTCTGGCCGGCTCGGGTTGGGAATGTGACGGCTTTTTGGCCGTAAGCGAGATGGCACAGGCGGCCTTGCGTGGAGTGGAGTTTGATGGAGGTGAGTGCGCCATTGTGCCAGGCGATGTCGACGACATAGCCGCCGCGGGCGCGCAAGCCAAGTACGCTTCCATCGGGCCAGGCGCGGGGCAGTGCGGGTAATACGCGGATCTCGTCTAAGGTACTCGCGCGCACAACGGACTCGCGACCCGCGCCCAAGTCCGCTGAAGTTCCTCTTTCGTCTGGTGGCGCGGAATCGCGGCCTGTGCTTGCTTCCCCCTGGCTCTGCAGCAGCATTTCGGCGATGCCGGCGGTGACGCCCTGGATGCCTTGATTCCCTTCAAAGGACGGGACGTTCGGGCTATCGGCGGGTCTGGGATGGATGCTGATGTCGGTGACCATGCGACGTAACAAGGCTTCGGCGCGGTCGCCGTCGCCGAGCCTCGCGCGAAGACAGATTTTCCATGCGCCCGACCATCCGCGATTGCTTTCGCCACGACGATCGAGCGTTGTGCGGACGGCATTGACGAGTTCGGGCGTCGCGGACTGCGTGATCTGATCCGAGGGATAGAACGCGTAGAGAGGCGAAAGGTGGCGGTGCGTTACTTCGGGTTCGTCGTAATCTTCGAGCCACTCCTCGACTTGCCCGTGCCGCCCGATACGAGTGGGAGGCAGGCGCTTGCACGCAGCGGCGATTCGGGCGCGCAGGTCCGGGTCGACGCCGAGCGTAGCGGCCGCCTGGATAGTGTGGTTGAAGAGATCGCGGAGAAGCTGGTTGTCCATGGTGGGGCCTATGGTGACTTGCGTTTTCTGATGAGACGGAGTGTAGAAGGAATTCTCGGGGGACACCGAGGGGGCGGTTACCAGCCAATGATGCGAGGGCTCTTCAATCAGGAAATCGAGGAAGAACTCGGAGGACCCGCGCAGTAGCGGGTACAGGCGCTTGAGGTATTGCGTGTCCGGCTGGAAAAGGTAATGGTCCCAGAGGTTTTGTAATAGCCAAGGTCCAGCGGTCGGCCAAATGCCTGGACCGGTCAAGTCGGTGGGGGCGGTATTCATCCAGATATCGGTTCCCAAGTGCGCCACCCATCCGTGATAACCGTACAGCTCGCGGGCGGTGCGAGCGCCGGCTTCAGCCAGGCTTTCGACAAAGGTGAGAAGGGGCTCGTTGGTTTCGGCGAGATTGGTGTCCTCAGCGGGCCAGTAACACTCTTCGAGATTGACATTGAGGGTCCACCGGCCAGCCCAACGCTCCTCGCCGTTGTCGACCCAGACGTTGTGGTTGTTGAAAGCGAGTGTGCCGGGGCGGGATACGGCGAGCAGGAGATAGCGCCCGTACTGAAAGTATTGAGCTTCGAAGAGCGGGTCGGTGGCTCCCTGGCGCATCTTGTCGAGGCGGGTGGTGGTGTCGTCTTGGGCAGCAGCGTGGCCTCCGAGATCGAGCCGGCAAGCCAGAAAGCGGGGCTGCCAATCGTGCAGGTGGCGGGCCAGCAGATCGGCATAGGATCTGTGGGCGGCGGCCATGCGCTGGGAAACGCGCGCTTCCGGGTCGCCGCTGAGATTGTTCCATTTGACGAAGTTGGTGGCGGCCGCGAGAACGATGGTGACGGCGTTGGCTTGGTTGACGGAGACACAGGCTGAGGTGCGGCTCTCGTCTCCGGCGATCCGACAGACGCCGGTGGTTCCGCCTTCGGCAATGACTTTGAGGCGGGCTTGAAAGCGCATTTTGGAAGGGATGACCGGATGGGCGGATTTGCCTTCGGTGACGGTTTCGACGGTTCCGGCCATGGCGATTTCGTGATCCGGTGCGGTGGTGCTGTGAGCACTGGTTTCGATACTGGCCAGACGCGCGGCCAGGGAAATGCGGCCCGGCTTATCGGCTTCGATGCGCACGACGAGCACCTGGTCGGGGTAGGAGGCGAAGACCTCGCGCGTGTAGTGGGTATCACCGATTTGATAGGTGACGCGCGCGGTGGCCGAATCCATGTTTAACTCGCGGCGATAGGAGTGTGTGTTGTTGGGAGTTTCAAAGTGCAGGCGCAATTCGCCGAGCGGGCGATAGTGTTGCACCGAGATGGGACGGCTCATCAAGCCCTGGCAGAGTTGTTGCGCTTCGACAAATTTGCCGGCGAGAAGCAGCCGGCGGATTTCAGGGAGAATTTTTGGGCCGTCGGGATTGTTGGGGTCGTAAGGAGATCCGGTCCAGAGGGATTCGTCGTTGATGGGTATGAGTTCGTCGCGGACTCGCCCGAATACCATGGCGGCCAGACGGCCGTTGGCGAGGGGTAAGCCTTCCCAATACTTGCTTGCCGGTTGGCGGTACCACCAGGAATTAACGGTTTCGTTGGCGGCGGCGGACGTCGCATGAGGGGATAGGGAGAGAGCGATACCCAGGATCAGGAGTGCCCGCATACGATATCCGCCAGTATCCAATACGGATTAGAACTGCCTGGCTGCGGGATGGCAACCGAAACGGGAGCAATCAACTTTGCCGCTTTTTCAGCTCTTGCGCCGTCTGCCGAAGGAGCGGCAAGGCCGCGACGAGAATAAATTCCGTTCCGCTCTCGTCGAGCGCAGTCAGGCAGAGCGAGAATTTATGCTCCTGCATTGAGAGCGCGAATTCGGAGGATGTCCGCGATGCGGTCTTCGAGGAACTCGAGACGTTCGGCGGGCGTAAGATCGAGGGACCAGCGAATGAGACTGAGATCGACGCCGTCCGGATTGTAGTCTGGCAGTGGCGCGAGTTCGGAAAGGTTGTGGTCTCGTTCTGCCATGGTTCGAGGATATCGGAAGCTTGCGTCGGCGCGGCGGCGTTTCTCTCGCCAGTGTATTTCGGTTCGCCGAGCCGTGTGAGAGATCCGAACGGAGTTTCGGGTTAGTGTCATGCTCCAGAGTCCGGCGACATGCTTTCAGTGAGTATTCTTGCGGCAAGTGCTCGGAGGCTGTTCAGTTCGCCCTGAGGCATCCACCTGAGGTTCGCGAGCGCGCTGATCGTCTTCGATTATGCCGGCGCACACTGCGATGCATTCGTCGCAAATGCAGAGACATGATCGGAATCCGACGGGCTTGAGATCAACCTGCCGACAAACGGCTAGCGTCAGCGGACCCTTGGATCAATGCCTTGCCTACTAGTAAGCTGTCCCGGTGATTTCGATAGCAGAGCCAGACTCCAATCGCTTCGCTCATGGCTCCGCTTGCGGTAGTCAGAGCCGCGAGCACAGCGACCGGCGTACTAACGATATGACCGGGACAGCTTACTAGTAGCGGACGAGTGATCTGCCAGATGATCGGTACTGTGAAAAGTCAACCTGCAAGGGCGGATTTCGGATCAGGCGAACGCGTAGTGAGGCCGCCGTCGATGGTTAGGTATTCGCCAGTGATGTAGTCGCGAAGGTTACAGACACGCCTTCAGGCTTGCATGACAGTCGGCGGGCCAACTGGTCTGTTGCCCGAAACGCCTGTTTCGCCAGAGCAACTTCCGAGTAGCCGACCATGCGCTCACGGTCCGGATGGTAAACCCTTCGCCGTTACTTATTCCTTTGCCTCGAAAAGTGATATTTGCTTCAGCTCCGATGAACGTATACTGGAGGTGGACGTGCGAAAGCCACAGCCCGGTAGGTAGTCCGGGCGACGCGAAAGTGTTCGTACGAGAACCGTCCTCAAAGAGGCTTAGGTCACCGGTACGTCCTTCCCCCATCGAGGAGGAGGGACGACTATGCCTCAAATTAAAGTACTTATCGTTGGTGCCGGACTTGGTGGTCTTTGCCTTGCCCAGGCGCTCCGCAACGCTCACATCGACGTAGTAGTTTTTGACCGTGACGACAGCCCCTGGGATCGTCCGCAGGGTTATCGGCTGCACCTGGAGGCCGACGCGCTGAACGCGCTCCGAGAGGTGCTTCCGCCGGATATGCATCGCTTGTTTGAAGCAACGGCGATGCGGACGCAGCCGTTTACAACGATTCTTAATACGGACTTGAGCGTTGCAAAGCGATTCCCCACTGACGATGGACAGGATGCTAAGTTCTGGCCTGATTTCGTGACGGAGGAGAAGATTCACCGCAACGTGGATCGTGCCACTTTGCGCGAAATCCTCTTAATCGGCATGGAAAAGGTGTGCCATTTCGGAAAACGAGTGACGCATTATGAATCCGGTGCCGAGGGTGTTGTTGTCAGCTTTGCAGATGGCACGACCGCGAAGGGTGATGTGTTGGTGGGAGCCGATGGCATTCGATCTACGGTGCGTCAGCAGCGGGCGCCTCAACTGCAAACGATGGATGCAGGCGTCCAGGCGATTTACGGTCGTGTACCCTACGGCGTTGCTTCGAAACTTGCGCCTTCTGAGGCGCTGGATGACATCTTCTCGATTGCTATGGACGAGCGCAAATTATTTCTTGGTCTCGGCGCAGTAAGGTTTCCTCTCGCACCGCATGAGGCTGCAAAACAGATCCTGCCATCCGCGTCGCTCAAAAAGCAGGACAATTATCTGGTCTGTATTGTCGGCGGCCGCCACGAACACTTTCCCAAGAGTGACAAAGAACTACACGGTGTGCCGGCCGAGGATCTACAGCGGCTTGCTGTCGACATGCTGAAGGAGTGGCCACAGCAAGCGAGCAGCCTTGTTTCGAGCGGAGACCCTTCTTCTTTCTTTATTGTCGGCATGTACACCACAGTGCCTTCGACGCTTGATAATCCGACGAATGTCACGCTGCTTGGGGACGCTGTCCATGCTATGACACCGACGCTTGGTCGCGGCGCCAACTTGGCAATGCGAGACGCAGCGTTGTTGGGGCGGCAACTCAAAGCGGCCGCGGAGGAACGGCTTTTCCTTCCCACAGCTTTGGCGACTTACGAGGCGGAGCTAGTTCGGTATGGCTTTGATGTCGTAAGGGAATCCGTGCAGATGGGTGAAAAGCGCATGGGACAGAATCCTTTGCCGGCCTAAACAGAAGCGACCTGCGACGGAAAGAGGGGGCTTTGAACAAGCGTTCGTTGTTTGCAGCCCCATTAATAGAGCAATGCTGACCGGGCCTGCGTTCCGGCGCCGGAGCGCACGCATGGCTCTGTGTCAATCAACAACAATTTCTTAGGAAAGTCACATGCAAATTGCAAAATGGATAGTCGCTCTTGTCGCCGTATGGAATTTCGGCGGCTTTGTGGTGGATGCTCTCATTCCGGTCACGGCTAAACAACATTTGTACAACCCGCGATGGCCTGCTCATGCCAAATTTCATAACTGCCAGACGATGGTCATTGGCATCATTCTTGGGTTGGCATCATTGTGGCTATTGTTCGGAATGGGACCGCTTACGATTCCACACGTGCTCATGGCTGCAGTGGTCGCTGGAGCATACTTCGTGAGCATGCTTTTCGCGCCGATGTTTCCAGGTACTGCCTGGCACGATCCGGAATTTGCGCACTTGGATCCGATGCCACTTGGATTACCGTCACAGAAGTTTGTGGCAATCGTTATCTGCGCTCTGCTAGTCGCAGCTTGCTTGTTGGCCTGGACCTTGCATTAAGAGCGGGCTTACAAGGCAAGTCGACAACTCTGCGCCGACGATTAGTCGCGATTTGTTTACCGATCCTTTTGTATTTCACGATGTGCCAGGATGACGGGCCACCCGGAAGTAATCGGCAGGTCACGGCTCTAAAGAGCGTTATGGGAGACGAAGCGGCGGCAATCTTTCTCATGAGGCTCTGCCCTAAACCCCGGGATTTAACGCTGTGAGGCCAGAATGATTGTAGAAACTTCGAGCGGAAACCCGCTCCAAGTGGCTCACGGACACTAACCCTGAAACAGCGGGCAGTGACGCTGGCGGGTGGGTTCGCTATTTTGGTAGGCGGTGGAACTGGAAAAGGCATTGCTGCGGAAGGTGGGCGAGGCGATTGCGCGATTTCGCATGATTCGGGCAGGGGATCGCGTGGCGGTGGGTGTGTCGGGCGGCAAAGATTCGTTGACGCTGCTCGAAGCGCTGCTGCTGTTACAGAAGCGTGCGCCGATTCCGTTTTCGGTGTGCGCGTTTACGATCGAGCAGGGGAAGTTTCTGGCGCCGATCGGACCGGTCGGGAAGTATTTACGGGCGCGCGGAGTGGAGTGGACCTATACAGAAGACGCGCCTTCGCTTAGGCTGCTGACGGAGCAGCCGGATCATGGCTGCGATTTGTGCAGCCGGTTTCGAAGACGCGCAGTTTATGAAGTCGCGCGCAAACTTGGCGCGAATGTGATCGCATTTGGGCACACGGCCGATGACTTTTGCGAGTCGTTTTTACGCAATGCTCTGTTCACGGGGCGGATTAGCGCTTTGCCCGCGGTGACCTGGTCGAGCAAACGGGAGTTTCGTTTGATCCGGCCGCTGGTTTACGTCACGGAGGATTTGACGCGCGCTTTTGCGGCTGCGATGGGCGCGCCGATTATTCCGTGCGGATGCTCGCAGAAGACGGGAACAGTAAGGCGAACGCTCCGGGACATGTTCGTGGAGATCGAGAAAGACCATCCGTTCCTGAAGGAAACGCTGCTGTCGGCCATGGGCAAACTAGAACCAGAGCGGCTGCTCGACACCAGGTTTCTCGATTTGGATGAGGGAACTGACGAAGCCGGATTCCTGGCTGACGAACAGGAACTGGTGGCGATTGACGCGGGCTGATTCCGACAGTCGGATAAACTAGGTCGAATCGACTATGGGTGCGGAACTGATCGTGATTAACGGTCCGCAAGCCGGTACGCGCTTTGCTCTGGGTACGGCAGAAGTGGTGGTAGGGCGCGCACCGAATTCGCAGATTGTGCTGGCCGAGCCGGATATCAGCTGGCGACATTGCCAGGTGCGGCGGCAGGGTGAACGTTTTACGGCCTGTGATTTACGGAGTTCGCTGGGTACGTATGTAAACGGAATTCGCTCGGCGGAGCGCTGGCTGGAAGATCGCGATCAGATTGGTATCGGGCGAACGGTGCTGATGTTTCGGTCCGGGGAGTCGGCGGGCGAAGAAGTAAATGCGGCGTCGGCGGCAGACACCAAGCCGGTGCTGCTGGCGGCGTGTTCGCTGGTGTTTCTGTTTCGAGCGCTGGCGTCGAGCGGCGGCAAAGCGCAGGTGACGCTGCTGCAGGACCAGATTCTGCGACTGATTCGAGACTTTATGCCGTTGGGCGAAGGTGTGCTGCTGTTGGGTGGCACTGCCGAAGATCTGCAGGCGCGTTATGCGGAACGGGCAGGCAGTTTGCGCACGAATTTTTGTGTGGCGCTCGATCGAGTGTGTGACGAGGGAGCATTCGGAGATGCGGCGAGCGGCGTAGTGGGCGTGCCGCTGTATCTGGACGGTCTGCTGGGAGGCGCGTTGATCGTGCGCTTGCAAGAGCGGCAGCAGGAAGCATTAAGCGCCCACCTGGACACTCTGACGGCAATTGCGTCCTTGGCGTCGGTGGGCTTCGAGGCGAACCAGGAAGTAGAAACGCTGAAGGCCGAGAAGGCTTTGCTGCAGGAGCAGATTGGCGCGAACACGGGGATCGTGGGGCGAAGCGCGTCGATCCGGCGATTACTAGACCTGGTGGCGCGAGTTGCGCCGCGCGATACGACGGTTCTGATCACCGGTGAGAGCGGGACGGGCAAGGAATTGATTGCGCGGGCCCTCCATCAGAAGAGTGCGCGCAAAGACCGACCCTTTGTGGCGGTGAACTGCGCAGCACTTAGTGAGAGCTTGTTTGAGAGCGAGTTGTTTGGGCACGAAAAGGGAGCGTTCACTGGAGCGGTATCCCTGAAGCGCGGACGTTTCGAGCTGGCGCAAGGCGGGACTATTTTTCTAGACGAAGTGGGAGAGCTAGCGCCTTCTTTGCAGGCGAAGCTGTTACGAGTGCTGCAGCAGAGAGAGTTCGAGCGGGTGGGAGGAACACAGGCGCATCCGCTCGACATCCGCGTGGTAGCCGCTACCAATCGCGATTTACAGGAAGATGTGCAGGATGGCCGGTTTCGAGAGGACTTGTTTCACCGGTTGAATGTGGTGAATCTGGATTCGCCTCCGCTGCGGGATAGAAAAGAGGACATCCCGCTGCTGGCGCGCTACTTCCTGAATCGTTCGGCCGAGCGATGCAAGCGGCAGTTGCAGGGTTTGTCGCCGAAAGCGGAAGAGATGATTTTGCAGTATTCGTGGCCGGGCAATGTGCGCGAGCTCGAGAATGCGATGGAGCGGGCGGTGGTGCTGGGGGTATCGGATTGGGTGCTGCCGGAAGATTTGCCGGAACCGCTAATGGATTCCGCGCCGCGGGACGCCAAAGCGAAATATCATCAATCGGTGGGGCAGGCGAAACACGACGCGATTATCGAGGCGTACGTGCAGGGGAAGGGCGATTATAAGCAGGCGGCGCGAGCGTTAGGATTGCATCCGAATTACTTGTTGCGGCTGGTGAGGAATCTGGGTTTGCGCGAGGAGATTAACCGGGCTTTGGTGGATGGCGGGGCAGCGGCGGCGGGGCGTTAGAGAGATACGCCTTCGGTTGATACAGCGGCCGAACGGCGGGTTAGTTAACGAGAGCGCTGATCGGCAAGCCAAACTTCGGGAACCGGTCAAACCGGCAATCCGTCTGGAGTGGGTTATCGTCATGCGTCGCCGTGATTTGCTTCTACTTGGTGTAATCGAAACGTTCAGCCTGTTGACTACCCAGTTGCGCCTCTTTGCTGAGGAAGCGATAAGGTGGAGCCCTGCCGTTAACGGCCTGACTATTGGTCTCCGCCTGCAATCAGATCTACCCTATGGTCACCTGGTAGTATTTCTCAAGAATCTAAGCTCAAGACCGCGGGATTTGTTCGTGTCGATTGGCCGTCTTCAGCGGATTGAGTTCACGGCGACGGCACCCGACGGAAGGGAGTATGCAATCACCGATCGTGAGCTTTACCGCCCTTGCGGTGGTCTGTGCGATCTACCTGTCAGTAGGCGCCTGAATCCCGGGACGACCCGTAAATGGACGTTTGCGCTGGAGGATCTGCTTTATGTACCTCCTAAAGGGCCGTACACAAACCTTGGCATTCTGTTGCAGGGAGGTTATTCTGTTCGAGCATCTTTCGAGGTGACCGAGCAGCAACTTAAAGACAACAGGCTGTCGGTCGAAGATCCTTGGCTTGGGCGCATTGCTTCAGGCGAGACCCGTTGAAGACATTCTTCCCCTGGAGCAGCAGAGGCAATCGAAGCGATGATGGTGATCAGCCTGTTTTTCCTGCAGTCCAGCGCGAGTTGTCGGACGGTCATGAGTACTACTGGATCTCTCTCACCCAGATGTTGCGGAAGCTGTCGGGTTCGCTTTTGTCGCCGTGCGCCTGCAGCTTGATCGGCGCGGTGTCGTATTGCTTGTAGAACGGTTTTCCGATGTAGAGCGTCTGGCCCTTCAACTCGAAGTGATTCTCGACCAGCACGCCGTTGAACAGGACTGTGACATAGGCCGGAGTTTTTAGCGATCCATCGGTGTTGAAGGTGGGCGCGGTCCATACGATGTCGTAGGTCTGCCACTCGCCGGGTTTGCGATTCGGATTGGCCAGCGGAATGGCTTGCTTGTAGATGCTGCCAGCCTGGCCGTTCACGTAGGTCTTGTTGTTGTATGAATCGAGGATCTGCAGTTCATATCCGTCGTCGCCGGGCCCGGTGGAGGCCAGAAAGACGCCGCTGTTTCCGCGTGCCTGACCGCTGCCGGTGATGTTCGCGGGAATTTTCCACTCGAGGTGGAGCTGGTAATTCTTGAAGGACCGCTTGGTTTCGATGTTTCCGGAACCCTTCTCCTTGTTCACGGTTAGTACCCCGTCGGAGACGGTCCATTTCGCCGGTGACTTGTCACGGTTCGACACCCACTCGTCGAGGTTTTTGCCGTCGAACAGCACGATCGCGTCAGAAGGAGGCGCCGTGTTGTTCGCGCCCGGCGTGACAATCTTGGGGACCGGCTCCCAGACTTCCGTGTCTTCCGGACGTCCGGCAGGTTTCTGTTGGCCCGTGCTCTGAGCTTGCGCGGCACTTTGGGCGATCAGCGGAACGGCCGCGGCAGTGAGGATCGCGACGGCAAGGAGTTTTGAAAATTGAATGCACATGATCTTAGATCACGATACACTCAAGCGGTGTCGACGCCGGGCAAGTCATTCCAAAGAGCGCCCGCTCTCGGTCTGATTCTTGCTTTGTCATTAGCCGGGGCGCAAACAAATTCCGCGTGGACGACGCCGCAAGAGCCTTTTCGCGTTGCGGGCAATTTGTTTTATGTCGGCAGCCGCGATCTGGCTTGTTATCTCGTCACGACGCCTGCCGGCAACATACTCATCAATGCGAACCTGGAATCTTCGCCGCCGCTCATCCGCAAGAGCGTCGAGACGCTCGGTTTCCACTGGGCCGACACGAAGATTCTCTTGAACAGTCAGGCTCACTTCGACCATCTCGCGGGCGCGGCCTCCATCCTGAAGCAGACCGGCGCGAAATTGATGGTTATGGACGGCGACGTTAGTACTGCCGAGTCCGGTGGGGCCACTGATTTTGCGGGGCTGCCGCGGTTTCCTCCCGCTCACGTGAACCGCACGCTCCACGATGGTGAGTTGATTGAGCTTGGCGGCGTCAAACTCACCGCACACAAAACGCCGGGCCACACGCGCGGCTGCACCACGTTCACCATGGAAGTTTCGTATGAAGGCCGCACGCTACACGTTGTCATTGTGGGCGGCCTCTCCGCCCTCGACAGTTATCGCCTGATTGCAACGCCAAGTCAGCCGGCGTCCTATGCCGGCATTGCACAGGATTTTGAGCATACCTTCGAGCTACTTCGCGCGTTGCCTTGCGACATTTTTCTCGGCGCGCACGGCGAATATTTTGACATGCAGGCGAAGCTGGCTCGCCATCATGACGATGATCCCTCGGTGTGGATCGATCCCCAAGGTTACCGGCACACCGTGGCCGAAGCGCAACAGAAATTCGAGCAGCGCCTGCGAAGCGAACAGACCAAATCCCAATCGAGTGCCCGAAGCGAATGATGCTGATGGCAGATGATTGTCCGGCGAAAACCGGTGTTGCGGAGGATTAGGATCGGGGCGCTGACGCTTCCGGCTCGGATTCGGGATTCGGTTCATCCGCACCGACGACGGCTAGGCGTTTAATGCGGTTGAGATGCGATTGATTCCTTCGTCGATTTCGCTGGTGCTGCCGAATCCGATGGTCACGCAATCTACACCCGCTTTACGGAAGGCGTAGTTTAACGCGGCCTGGCGATCGTCGGGATTTTTGAACTGGCCTTCACCGACCAGTTTCATGCTGATGATGCCAGCGCCGCCGGCTTTCGTTCGCTGCATGTGATCGACGACGAACGGGACGTCGCCCCGATCGTCAATGTCCTGCAGGGACGGTGTGTCCATGCGCGTGCCATTGTGATTCATACGGATCATGGCCACATCCAGAAACGGATTGCCGGGAAAGGCGGCCAAAGCCTGCTTGCCGTGCACGGACGCGCCATGAGCCATCATGAGCTTCTTTTCTTTGGCCTCTTGAAAGGCGTCCTGCAGGTGCTTCGTTTCAGCCGGCCAATTCGGGCTGCGAACACAATGAAGAAGCATGATATCTACATAGTCCGTGCCCAAAGCAGCGTTCAGCCGGTGGACGGCTGCCATCGGGTCTTCGGAGTGATGCACATCGTACTTAGTCATCAGGCGGTAGGAATCGCGCGGAATACCCTTCAAGGCGATGGAAAGCATCTCCGGCATGCCGTGATAGGCGTCCGCAGTTTCAAAAAAGCGGATGCCATGGTCGTAGGCGTAGCGCACCATACGGGTGAACTCCTCCTGTCCCAAGTGACGCTGTTGCGCACCGGAGTGCGTTCCTGTCCCGAGCGCCAGGCGTGTCACTTTAACATTTGATTTCCCGAGTGTGACCCAATCGGTCGCCGAGGCTTTCGTTGGAACGACAGCGCCGGCGACAGCGGGCAGTGCGGCGGCGGCGAGGCTAGCTTTTAGAAAATCGCGTCTGGATGATGACATGCGTCCCTCTGCGGATCACCCTAGCATAATTGCGCCGGGGATCGGAGAGTGGAGTGGTTTAGCATCTACCCACAACTAGTTCGGCACAGCGCCGCCAGCACGCCCCCGCTTTTCAGACTTTCGATCTTACCGGAAGCACGCAGCAAAACCGGCCAGTTGTGTCCTATACGGTCGCGGCTCTGTAAGCTGCTGTAAACAGGTGCGGCGAACCGCCGTTCCAGCAGGGCACGGATTTGCGTGCCGAGCCTAAGGAACCAAACGGCTCGCCGCACTCAGGAGCACGGGGAGTTTGGGCGGGCTCAGGCCTTCCTATTGCGGCTCGTCTTGCTGTTCCTCCCGTGCGGCGGCCACTCCCGAAATGGTTCCAGTGGCATTGCCGGTAGCGGTAAAGAACACGGGCATGTGGTGGAAGTCGACCGACACCGGGATAAAAGACTCGCTGAACTCGAGGATGCCGGTCGCATTTTTGAAACGGTGGGTTCCGCCCGTGATTTTGAAAGTCCTGACGCAGTGGGCCCTAAACTTGGCGAGATCGACGCAATCGGATCCATCCGTGAGATCGACCGTCAATAGACTTCCATCCTGGAAGCGAAATACGCCCGCGCCGATCGTCGCCAGGTAATAATGCTGCATTGGGCCTGCGCAAGTGCTGGAATGCTGCTCAGTAGTTCCGTTCGCGCTGATCGTACGAAAGGTAAATGCGCCCAGGGTACTGTTCCCGGCGAGATTGTATTCGCTGGTCTGTGTGGCCGGAATGTCCAGATTGATCGCGCTGGGGCTAGTAGTCCCCGAAAACGTCATCCTTACGGGTCTCTCCTGCGCGTAGACGCCCGCCGCACCGAGATTGAGCAGAAGGGCAATAGTTGTTAGGTGTTTCATGTGAGACTCCTATCTTTCTGGAGGAGACCACTTTGGGAGTTGCTCTCCTTCCGCTGGTACAGGCGGAAGGGGGGGACAAGAGCGGCCATATTTTCTGGTATATTTTTGTTGCCCATAGGGGATGGGCTATCCATCGAGGCACGTTCTGCAGAAATCACCCAACTGTTGCAAGCCTGGGGGAGCGGAGACAAAGCCGCGCTGGGGAAACTGGCGGAGCGCGTGTATCCGGAATTGCGCCAGATCGCGCGCCGGTATCTGAAGAACGAGAGCCAGGGCAATACGCTCCAGGCGACGGCCGTTATCCATGAGGTTTACCTGCGCCTGGTAGAGGTGAGCAACGTGGAGTGGCAGGCGCGCGCGCAGTTTTTTGCGATGGCAGCGCAAATGATGCGGCGCATTCTGGTGGACGCGGCTCGCGCGCGGGGTTCGCAGAAGCGCGGCGGAATCGTGGCGAAGGTGAACATCGACGAAACAGCTGTTCTATCAGCGAGCCCGGACCGGTCGATTGTCGCTTTAGACGAGGCGTTGACGGCATTCTCGCAAGTGGCGCCGCGGCAGGCTAAGGTGGTCGAGCTGCGTTACTTCGGCGGATTGACGGAGGAAGAGATCGTGGCGGCTCTGGAGATTTCGCCGCGCACGGTGCGGCGGGATTGGCATCTGGCCAAGGCGTGGCTGCTGCGGGAGTTGAGCCCTACAGCGACGACAGCATCGGTAGCGCCGTGATGACGCCGGAGCGTTTCCGCGAAATTGAAGAGCTGTACCATGCGGTTCGCGAGGCAAGCGCCGGCGAGCGGGCGGCACTGATGGAGCAGAGCGATCCGGATCTGCGGCGGCAAATCGAGTCGCTGCTGGTAGAGCGGGCGGGCGGCGAATTTCTGGATCGGGCTGCGATCGAGAACGCTGCCGAACTGTTGGGGGATTCGACTCTGACCGGATTGGAAGCGGGGGCCTGCCTCGGGCCGTACCGTATCGAAGGCAAGCTGGGCGAAGGCGGCATGGGCGAAGTGTTTCTCGCGGTGGACACGCGCTTAGGGCGGGCTGTCGCCATCAAGATCACTCAGGAGCGGTTTAGCACACGTTTCGAGCGGGAGGCGCGGGCGATTGCCTCGCTGAACCACCCGAACATCTGCACGCTTTACGATATTGGGCCGAACTACCTGGTGATGGAACTGGTAGAGGGGGAAACGCTAGCGGCGCGGCTGAAAAGCGGACCGGTTCCGATGAACACGGCCCTGGTGTATGCGTCGCAAGTGGCGGCGGCGCTGGTGGAGGCGCATGCGAAGGGGATCGTGCATCGCGATCTGAAGCCGGGCAACATCATGATCGGAAAGAGCGGGGTCAAGGTTCTGGATTTCGGGCTGGCGAGCCTGCAAGGAGATCAAACACTCACGGGCGAGCGAGTGGTGATGGGGACGCCCGCCTATATGGCGCCGGAGCAGCGGGAGGGCAAACCGTCGGATGAGCGGACGGATATTTACTCGTTCGGCCGGGTGCTATATGAAGTGTTGACGGGCGAGCGGGTGGCTCACCAGCGGAGGCGCCTCCGTGCGCGCAAGCTGGAAACGATCGTGACCCGGTGTCTGGAGGAAGACCCGGGACGCCGCTGGCAATCGACTGCCGAGTTGGAGCGGGAGCTGGCGGCAGTTGGCAGGTTACGCCCTGGACTCACCGCCGCCGCACACTCTTCTTTGCAACCGACGCCGACACTCAGCCGGAAGAATAAAATTGTGCTGGGCGAATTCGAGAACAAGACCGGCGATCCGGTGTTCGATGGAATCCTTCGGCAGGGATTGTCTGTGCAATTAGAGCAGTCCCCGTTCCTTACTCTCGTCTCGGGTCAACAGGTACAGCAGGCACTGCGTTTCATGAACCGGACGCCTGATACGCGCCTGACTTCCGAGGTGGCCGAGGAGATCTGCGAGCGAACCGGCGGCACGGCTGTCCTCGAAGGCTCGATTGCAAGCCTCGGAAGCCAGTATGTGTTGTGGTTACGCGCCAGAGACTGCCCCGCCGGAGACATTCTTGGCCAGGAGCAGACGCAGGCGGGAAGAAAAGAAGAGGTCCTGAATGCGCTCACGCGGATTGCGGTTCGGATCAGGGCTCGGCTGGGGGAATCGCTCTCCACCATCCGGGATCATTCGACGCCCCTCGAACAGGCGACCACGCCCTCATTGGAAGCACTGAAGGCGTACAGTGCCGCCCGTACCGCTCTGTTCGCCCATGGTTTCGCCGCTGCCATCCCCCACCTCCAGCGCGCCATTGCTATCGACCCTCAATTCGCGATGGCGCAAGCCGATTTAGGTTTCTTTTTGTGGAATATGGGACAAACCGATCTGGCCATGGCGCCCACGCTGAGAGCCTATGAGTTGCGGGATCGCGTCAGCGACCGGGAAAGATTCTTTATCCTGTTTCTCTACGACCGGCAGGTTACGGGAAATTTGCAGAAGGAATTGGGCACTATCGAGGCATGGGTACAAACCTATCCCGCAGCCTGGCAGGCCTGGGGAGTTTTGGGCGGATGGGGCACGCGGGGGACTGGGCAATATGAGAGGGGAATTCAAGGTAGCGAGGAGGCGATCCGGTTAAATCCCGACCTCCCATTCGCCTATGATTCTCTTGCCTGCCACAATATTTCGCTTGGCCGGTTCGCAGCAGCTGCGGCCGCGCTGGAACGCGCTGCGGAGCGCAAATTGGAAATCCCCCTCTTTCTGGCCTACCGCTACTATCTCGCGTTTCTGAAGCGCGACGAAGCGGGGATGAAACGCGAAATCGATGCCGCACGTGGAAACCGCGAGGCGGAGGACTGGATGTCGCACAATGAGGCGATGGTCCTGGCGCACTCCGGACAGATGCGAAGCGCGGGGATGATGTGGCAGCGCGCCATCGAACTGGCGCAACAGAATGGCGATTGCGGGAAGGCCGCCATTTACCAGGCCGCGGAGGCAGTGTGTGAAGCACAAGTCGGAAATCGGGAGCAGGCGAAAAAACGCGCCCGCGCGGCGCTCGAACTAGGAAAAGGCCGCGACGTAGAGTATGCCGCGGCATTTGCGTTGGCGCTCTCAGGCGACGAGGCCGGATCGCAAAAGCTCGCCGAAGACTTGTCAAAACGATTCCCGGAGGATACTCCGGTGCACTTCGAGTATCTCCCCACGCTGCGTGCGCTTCTCGCGCTTTCCCAAAAGACGCCGCTGGACGCGATCGAGCGGCTACAGACGGCGCTGCCCTACGATTTGGCCATGCCGGGCACGGCATTCTTCGCCAGGTTCGGGGGGCTGTATCCGGCTTATGTGCGCGGCCAGGCGTACCTGGAGGCGGGGCAGGGCCGGGAGGCGGCGACGGAATTCCAAAAGGTCCTGGACCATCCCGGCATCGTTCTTGCCGACCCGATAGGCGCACTAGCGAATTTGCAACTGGGCAGAGCGTATGTTGTCTCGGGCGATGTGGGCAAGGCCAAAAACGCCTATCAGGATTTCCTCACGCTCTGGAAGGACGCGGACCGCGACATCCCGATTTTCAAACAGGCCCAGGCGGAATACGCGAAGATGCAGTGAACGCGAAATGAGGGCGCTACGCGGTGTCGACCACTTTGACGGTTAGTCGTTGGGGAATTTTTTTGCTGGTGCTTCCAGGGACGCTGATCTCCCAGTCCGTGCCGCCAGCGTTGGAGTCTCCCGCTGCGCAGCCGCCGCAGACGGGTCCACACGGCGAGAAGTTGCCTGGTATGCCGAAGTTCCATGAACCCGCGCCCTATGACATTGACGAGCACACGGGTTACAAGCAGATCTTCGACGGTAAGAGTTTCAGCGGCTGGGACGCCGATCGCAACATCTGGCGCGTCGAAGGCGGCGTCATGATAGGCGAAACGCTGGAGGGCAAGCCAAAGGGCAACAACTACATCGTTTATCGCGGCGATAAAACGCGCGACTTCGATCTGAAGCTGCAGATGAAGATCGAGAAAGGAGGGGGCGGCGGCATTCAATACCGAAGCGTCACCGGCGTGCCCTGGACACGAGCGCAGCCCGCCGGCGAACCGCCCTATGACCTGAAATTTATGATGACCGGACCGCAGGCGGACTTCTGGTTTCCGGTGCGCGCACAGGCGGCGTCGTACACAGGCCAGTGGTATTCCGAAAACACTATGCAAGGCATCCTGGCGCATCGGGGCCAGGTAACGCAAGCGCTGCCCGGCGAAACCAACCGACTCGTTGCCCGCATCGGCGACAAGCAGGCGCTCGGCGGCTATGTGAGAGTCAACGAATGGAACGACTACGAGATCATCGCACGCGACGGCGTGATGATGCACATCATGAACGGCCAGCTGATGGCTGTTTTCATCGATGACAACAAAGACTCGGTTAATAATCAACCGGGACTCATCGGCTTCGAGATCGAAAGCCAGCCGTGCAAGATCTCGGTGCGCGATATCTGGCTGCGTAGTTTTGATTAGCTGGTCTCGCATCTGATCTGTCTCGTGCGACTCCTTCCCGCCCGGTCCGGCTTTAGACAAAGCTCGCACTGCAGTGCGCCGAAACATGGGCGTTTACGTAGTATTAACTTGTAGTGCTCTACTTTGTCTTTGCTTCACGGGCAATCGTAGGCGAGAACAGGCCTTTCACAACTTTCGTACTGTGTTAACGCGTTACTTGAATCCGATCGACATCGGTATTGGCATCGCAGCCATAGCCCTCACGTTCGTGCTCTCACTGTTTACCGGGGGATTCAGCTTTATGGAGCCGTGGGTTTTTTGGGGAAGCCTATTGCTGTTCTTGGCAGGACTGATCCGCAAATCTGACTGCGCCGCGTGGCAACGGGTACTCTCGATAAATCTCTCATGGATAATTCTCATGCTCATGGTGGTTCGAGCATCCTGGTGGATGATGGCGACTGCAATACTCGGCAGTGCCGTCCCGACATGTGTTGGAGTGTTCACGAGGCGATTGATAACACCGAACAAACCGAACAGATATCCTTGAGTGTCTTGTTGTTGGCCCGAGTAGGTTTTCTGGCTATTGGCAACACGGCCTCGACAGGACGGTTACTGCGGGTTAGTTGACTTTCTGTATGGCGGGCGGAATCCAGCGGCCGTTGAGTATGGCTTGGTCGGGCCAGTACATGCGCAGAAAGACGATGAATGATTTGTCGCGGGGAGTTGGCAGCCAGTTGCAGAAAGCCTGCGCGCCGGACGGCGGATCGGCTTGCAGATGCAGGTCGAGTGACTGGTCAGAATTGAAACAGGCATGGTGACCTTGCACGTAGGGCACGCCGATGGCGTTGTAGTCGACCACATGATTGGTTACCAGGGTGCCATCGCTGTTATAGATGGTGACTGACCAGAAGGCTTTGGGGTTGACGGGCGGGATTTCTCCTGCGTTTTGCTTATTCGTGGGAGCGTTGAAGTGGATCACGTAATGATTGCTGCCGTCGACCTGGGTGTTCGTGCCGTCGTTCATGGTGTAGCCATAGACGGCATCGATCGGGTTGTTGGCTCCGAGAGCGTTTTCGGCGACTTCGGCTCGCAGCAGGTATTGATTTCCGTATGTTCCGACATTGAGGGGCATGGACCAGTAGGTGGCGGTCGGTGATATCGGCAATTGAAACTGGAGAGCTGTTCGGGCGGTGATTACGGCCAGCTGCAGCGCCGCCAACTTTTTGGGATCAATCGCCGTGCAGTCGAAGGACTGACCTTTCGAAATTCCGATCTCCGACAGACGCCTGACGAGGCCGCGGTCCTGGGGCAGTATGGCGGGATTGTATTTCATCAGAGAGGCGAGATTTCCAAAGAAGGCGCATGCATCCATGCCGGCGACTTGATGCAGGGGGGTAGTAGTGGTGTCTACCGATGGCTCGACGGGCAAGTTTGCCGGCGGTGTGTAGCTGTCGCCGTACGCGCTGAGCGGAGTGAGTGTGAGACCTGGATAGATGGTGTCGACCACGGTTTGAACGTCGGCGTCGGTTCCGTTCGTGTAGAAGCGGCCGATTATCCACATCGAGTCTGTGTCCATACGGATCACGTTCGTGATAGTGGACGGGAGGCTCTTATTCCAGTTTGGCCCAACCAGGGCATAATCGCCTTCCTGGCTGTTGAGGCGCGAACCGGGTGATTCCGGACTGACATTGGTCCAGCCATCGAGCATCTGAAGCAGGAAGAACCGATTTTCGATTTTCGGAATGTGCAGAATGACGGGTTCGGCCGCCAGGTTGAGAAACGACGAGGCATAAAGAGTGGTGGTGCTTGGCAGGACCACGTCTTTGAAGGCGCTGGTGGGCAGGCTTGTCTCTTTGGCGAATTGATTGAGGGGTGCGCGACCGGGTTTGGTGATGGCATCCGGCACGGTGGTGCCGACCTTCCCGGTGGTGCCGAACATGAGTAGCGGATAGCCATAAATGTAGGCGTCGACGCCATTGGTGAAGGTGGGGAGGCTTCTCAGTTCGGTGTCATCGGGTGTTTGAGCGGACCCGAAGACGGCAGTCATCGCGAGGGTGATGAGCAGGCTTGAGACGTGGACTGCGTTGCTTCGTGTTGACATATTTCGAAACGCCTTTCTGTGTGCCGGTTGGGCCAGAGATTTTCCATGGTGGCTCGGAATATTGGGGCGAAACAAGGTGTCATACGGTAAGACCGGGCGACGGCGGAGAGCTGTGGGCGAGGGCAGGCGGATTGGTGCTACAATGTAGCACATGAAAAGTGCTTCCATCCGCGACCTTCATATCCGCACTTCCGAGCTGGTTCGCGAGGCGGCGGACGGTACAGTGATCGTTATCGAACGGCGTGGGGAGGCGGTAGCGGAGCTACGTCCCCTTTCGAAAAGGCCTGCTAAATCCCGGCTGCCTGAATTGCGCGATCTCTGGCGCCGCTTTCCTTCGGTAGATGGGGACAGCGGGCGTTTTCTAGAAGAAGACCGCTGACGATGTATCTGGATTCCGCCTACGTAGCAAAGTATTACGTGAATGAACGGGATGCGACAGCTGTAAGGAAATTGATTCGCGAGGCAGCGAATATTTGTTCGTCTTCCTGGGCGCTCGTCGAAGTCACTTGTATATTTCACCGCCATGTTCGGGAGGGATCGCTCACAGGCAGCCAAGGTCAGGAACTAATCGATCTCTTCAGAAGCCACGTAGAGGCCGATTTCTGGAATCTGATCGCGGTAACGGATGCTCTCCTGCGCAGGACAGCGACGCTGGTTCGAGGCCTCCCGCCGCCCGTTCCTTTGCGTGCCGGTGACGCTATTCATCTGGCAACGGCGCTAGAGGCAGGCGAAACCGAGATCTGGACGAATGACCGTCACTTGCTGGCTGCTGCGTCCCGGGTTGGCTTGGCGGGTAAGAGTTTGGCTGCGCTAAAGAAATAGTGCAGGTAGAGTACCTGGAGGCGATGCCGGGGGGTCAAATTTGGAGCAAAATATAGCAGAGGTGCTTCCATGCAAGCAGGTCTGTATACGGACATCGATAACAAGATCGCTACTATTACTCTCAATCGCCCCGAGTGCCGCAATGCACTTTCTGTGGAACTGACGCTCGAACTGCTGGCGTGTTTAACACGTCTGGAGCAAGACCGTGGGGTGCAGGTGATCATCATTGCCTCGCGAGGCCCGGTTTTTTCTTCGGGGCACGATATGACGGAAATGGTGGAAAGGAGCCCGTCCGATTACAAGCGGATCTTTTGCGCCTGCACTCACCTGATGGCGAAGATCCAGTCGGTGCCGCAGCCGGTGATTGCAGAGGTGCAGGGGCTGGCGACAGCCGCAGGGTGCCAGCTGGTGGCCACTTGCGATCTGGCGATTGCTTCGGAACAAGCGTCGTTCGCTACTCCGGGGGTTCGTTTCGGGTTGTTCTGCTCGACGCCCATGGTTGCTTTAACGCGTGCGATCGGGAGAAAGCGCGCGATGGAGATGCTATTGACCGGCGATCCAATCGACGCAAATACAGCTGCCGAATGGGGCCTGGTGAATCACGTGGTTCCGGCGGCAAATCTGCGATCCGCGACGCGATCGCTGGCGGATCGTATTGCCCAATCGAGCCGGGTGGTCGTGGGAATTGGCAAGAACGCCTTTTACAAGCAGGCCGAGCTTGACCAGGCGGGAGCTTATGCGCTGGCCAGCCAGGCGATGAGTACCAACGTGCAGGAGCCGGTGGCGCAGGAGGGGATTACGGCGTTTCTCGAGAAGCGGCCGGTGCGCCGCTCGCGACGCGTTTAGGGCACATGAGGCGCTTCGCTAGTGGAGCATGGGAAACAGCTGGCGGATACGTGCATCATCGGGCTGAGCGCCGTATTCGCAAATTTCGAAGGCTTCGTAGTAATTCACGGCGTTGCCTTTTTGCTCGCCGTACCATTTCACCAGCTGCCAGCGAAGGGCGGGAGCCACTCACAAATTGCGAGCCGTGCGAATCAAGTGCGTCGAGTTTTTTGTCCAGCACGTCATCGAACGAGACTACGATCTGTTCGCGAACTGCCAGTCTAGGTAGCAACTGCCCGTCTTGATTATTTAGAACCTCCTAGTTCAATCCCGAGGCGGCGATAGGTCGAATCGGCGGCAGTACTCTTGATAAACGCACTTCAACAATCAGGTATTTCAGGTCGTTTATTCCCCATAGCCTTTATGATCAATTTCTGGCAGAAAAACTTAGTGCAGCCGATTCCGATACCAAGTCCGTTATTTCGCATCGTCGACAGGCTCAGGTTGAGCCGAGACGAATGCAAGGCCTTCTTTAGCTGGTTTCTAGAGACGCGAGTTTCTCGCATAGAGGCTTTAGTGAACTCGATCAAAGGGTCCTCTGGAAATGGCTCCTGGATGCCGACTTACAGAGCGGAAGATTTGACAGTGGTTGACAGCTTTTTTATTAAACGGGTCCAGTCTCGTATTTTCACCCAGCGGGAAATTGTACCAATTGAAAGCATGTTTTCCAAGGAATTGCAGGGTCTTGAAATTCCTAATCAGACACTTACAGATGAATCTATTCTTCTAAGCGTTGATGTAGCGACTTACTTCGGAACAGTTATGAAGAATGAAATGCCCGAGGTTGATTGGTGTCAGGTCCTAGATGATTCATTTTTTGTCGATTACGGATATCCATTGATTTGTAAGAAAAGCGAAGGAGGGGGATTTTGCAACCCAAGCCGACTAATGTTTGTCTACGGGCTCAATCTCGTTCGAGAAACCGCTCGAAACGATCTCGGAAAGCTCTTTGCAGCCTGGTCTCGGCTTCTTTCCTGAGTTGGTTGCGTGGGCTTAGATTTGCCTGTGTCTAGACGGGGGCGCGCATTCATGGTTGCTTGATTGCGGAGTTACAGGAGAATACCCCCTCCGAAATAACTAATTGGCATTCACGTCAGACAATCCATGAAACAGAGCCCGATTAGTTGAGGGGCTTCGCTAGCGGAGCATCGGAAACAGTTTACGGATACGTGCATCATCGGGCTGAGCGCCATATTCGCAAATTTCAAAGGCTTCGTAGTAATTCGCGGCGTTGCCTTTTTGTTCGCCGTACCATTTCACCAGCTGTTTGCGAACGGCAGGCGGAGGATCACTGGCGATCCACTGCTTGAGCCACGTCCTGCGCGCGCTGTGATCCTTGGGCACTTCGGCTAACTTTCCATCCACCCAGGGAAGCCATTCGTAAAATTGCGAGACGTGCGAATCGAGGGCGTCGAGTTTTTTGTCCAGCACGTCATCGAGCGAGACTACGACATCCGGCTGGAATGGATTCGGCTTTTTGAAATGATCCTGGTAGTAGAAGAAAGTCGGATTTTTGCGCAGCGCTGGCAAGTCGGGAGTGACGTTCGGAACCACCACCATATAGGCGGCATCCTGGACTAAGACGCCCGTGTAGCGGTGGTCGGGATGGTAGTCGTTGGGGCGGGGAGCAAGCACAACATCTGCCTTCCAGCTTCTAATTTGCCGAATGATCTGTTCGCGCACAGCGAGCGTTGGCAGCAACTGCCCGTCGTGATTATTTAGAACCTCGTAGTCGATCCCGAGACGGCGAGCGGACTCTTTTGCTTCGCCCAACCTGCGTTTTGCTAACTCGTCGCCGTGCATGGTTTGATGTCCCGCGTCGCCGTTTGTGACGGACACGAATTTGACGGCGTAGCCCATCTTGACCCAAAGCGCGGCCGTGCCGGAGGCCCTGATGTCGCAATCGTCCGGATGCGCCCCAAAGGCGATGATGCGGATCTTCTCGCTTTGTGCAAGCAGGCTGCTGGTTGAGGTCAGGATAAGCAGCAAGCTACGCAGGAATCGGGATTGGAACATGGGTACTATTGTGCCTGGAATGGCGAACGGATATCCATCGCGACGGGCTTTTTTGCAGAGCACGGCTGCTTCGGCGGCGGCAGCGCAGGTGGGATCAGGAACATCCGCTCCGGGGTTCCGTCCAGCAGGCAAGCCACGCAGAATTTCCGATCACCTTTTTGTTCTGGAAGACACCTGTAATGTCTACCTCATCAAGAGTGGAACAAGCGGTCTGCTGATTGATTTCGGCTCGGGCGCGATTCTGGACCATTTATCCGAACTGGGTGTTTCCTCAATCGATTGGATTCTGCATACGCATCACCATCGCGATCAAGGGCAAGGCGATTTCCGCGCGGTGGAACAGCGCATTCCGATTGCTGTGCCGGTCCATGAACGCCAGTATTTCGAAGGCGCGGAGAACTTCTGGCGCGATCGCCGGATCTTTGACCAGTATTATGTTCGCAACGATTTCTTTTCTCTCACGCAGGATATTCCGGTAAGCGCGGTTCTGCGCGACTACGAAAGTTTTCGCTGGAAGCAGCATGAGTTCTTTATTCAACCGACGCCCGGACATACGCCCGGATCGCTTACGTTGATTGGCGAGATTGATGGCAAGAAAGTCGCTTTTTCTGGCGATCTGATGCATTCGCCCGGAAAGGTTCAGACGCTTTACGACACGCAGTATTACTACGAAGAACACGAAGGAGTGGATCTATCGGCTTACTCTCTTGCGGAACTGATCAAGCTCTCGCCAGAAGTGCTTTGTCCATCGCACGGCGCTGAGATCGCCGATCCAATTCCCGGAATGCGGGATCTGGTTACGAAGCTGAGCAACTGGTTTGGATACTGGAAATCGTGGGGCGGCAGTCTGGGCAATAAGGCGCGGCAATTGACTCCTCACGTGATTGCTCACCACCAGACGATGTCGAGCTTTTACGCCATCGTTAGCGATAGCGGCAAAGCACTCTTCCTCGATTACGGCGGCCCCAGCTGGAACTCTTTTTATGCATTCAAAGATGCTGCCGGGGTTTATGATCGTTTCCGGTTTGTCGAGCATAGTATCGAAAATCTGCGAGCTAATCATGGATTGAAATCAATCGATGTGGCGATTCCGAGTCACATGCATGATGACCACGTGAACGGGTTTCCGTATCTGGCGGAACACCATGGGACGAAGATCTGGTGTTTTGAGAACTTCGCGGGAATTCTGGAAAACCCGGGCGGGCACAATCTGGGTTGTACGCTCGGGCAGGCGATACGAGTGGATCGAGTGATTCGCGACAGAGAAGTCTTTCGGTGGGAGGAGTTCGAATTCACCGCTGTCCATTCACCAGGCCATACGAATTTTCAAATGGCGTTGTTTGCGACGATAGACGGCGTCCGGCTGGGGTTCACCGGAGACGCGTTCTTTCACGATGCCGCTAAGCCTTTCCAGATCCGCCATAATTTGATTTATCGCAACCGGGTGAAGATCGGCGATCATTTGAAATCGGCCGAAAACCTGATCGAATTCAAGCCGCAAATCCTTTGTCCGGGGCATGGCGAGCCATTCCTGCTTGATATCGATATGGTGCGTGACTTCAAAGCGAAACTCGAGCAGCAGGACGCATTCATTCGCGGTCTGATTGCCGATCCGGACACGGATATTGGACTGGACGCATCCTGGGTGGAGCTTTATCCGTATCAATCGTTCGTTTTGCCGGGGGAGACACGCCAATTTGAGATTCGGGCGCGGAACCATCGCCAGCATTCGATTGAGCTGCAGGTGGTGTTAGCGCTGCCTGCGAGGTGGGGCTGCGTTCCGGCGATTTCGACGTTCAGCATCGGTGCTGGTCAAACAGCAACGACGAGTATCTCGATCACGATTCCCGCTGATTTTCGCAATAGGCTTTCTCGTATTGCTATAGCGGCCGATGTGATGGCCGATGGCAAGTATCTGGGCCAAATTGCGGAGGCCGTGATTGAGGTGGGTGCGAAACCGCCTCAGTAACTGGACTCCTTTCCGATCGTAATCCAGATCAGACTACAAATGAGAGCCATAACGGTGCCGGAACTAAGCGCCACGAGCCATCCGAAGTGTGAAACGAGAACGGGAATCAGGGAGGTGGAAACGATGCCGCCGAGGATGCCGGCGGTATTCATTAATCCGGAGACGGTGGCGGCGTGTTTCCCGGAGAAGTAAGTAGCGCAAGCCCAGAACGGGGATTCCGCGGCCATGAGAAATCCGACGCTTAAGCAAAGAGCAGCGATGCAGACGATTCGTTGAGCTGAATAGGCGGCGGCAAATAACAACAGACCGGATGCCGAGTAGCCCAGCATGATGACAAACCTCGATCCAGCTACGCGGTTTCGGGCGGCGGCGAAACGGTCTGAGAGCAGGCCACCGAGTGGCGTGAAACAGAGTCCGGTGATCCAGGGCAAAGCAGCTACGAGGCCGCCCTTCAAAATGCTAAAGCCGCGGACCTCAACCAGGTAGATATAAAGCCAGAAGACGAAGAGAAACAGGACGTAGCCTTCGCTTACGTAGCTGAGACACAGGAGAATGACTCGCCTGGATTTGATGATGTCTTTCAGGTTGTTTGAGGAGTCATGTTCGGGGGCCGGAACAGCGGCGTTCGACCCGTTGGGAGGCTTGTCGGCGGCATACAAGAACCAGACCACTGCGATGAGGAACGCTGCAATGGAAGTAACGCCGAAAGCTGCCGGCCAACCAATCCTCACCATCAGCCAAGACATGAGCGGCGATGCGACCGCTGCTCCGATGGAGGTGCCGGTGAGCATCAGAGACGTTGCAAAGGCGCGCTGGTGGGGAGCGATCCAGTTGTAGACAACGCGTGATCCCACCGGATAAGTGGTTGCCTCGGCGAGCCCCAGCACGAAGCGGACAGTCCAAAGCCAGGCGAATGGCGTCAGGAAGGCGGTTTTCGTGGAGTGCGCGACTAAGCCGGTGAGCATGGTGCAGATTCCCCAAACCAGAACGGAAACACCGAGAGTGAGTTTTGGCCCGATGCGATCGCCGAGCAGACCGCCGGGTATCTGGAAGATGGCATAGCCGATGAGAAAGCTGGTAAAGATCTGGCCCATGTCGGTCTTGGATAGACCTAGAGCGGGCATCATCAGCTCAGCGCCCACAGATATGTTGGTGCGCAAAAGGTAGCTGACGAAGGTGAAGCCGGCCAGCATTACCAGAATCCAGCGAGAACCGGCGCGAGTCATGATGCGGGATTCATTACTGCGCGGGCATAAAGCGCATGAACCATTCGAGCGAACGTTCGAGCAAGTCGACGCGGTCTTCGTGCCGGCTGAAAGCATGTCCTTCGCCGGGGTAAACGACAAGCTGAGTGGGCACATGCAGGGCCTTTAAGGCGTGCCAGAATTCGAAGGATTGCGCCGGGGGCGCTTCGCCATCGCGTTCACCGACCAGGAGCAGGGTGGGTGTTCTGGCTTGTTTTACGTAAGTCAGCGCTGAACTGCGAGCATAAGCGGCTGGATCGTCATAGACAGATGCGCCGAAATAGGGGAGCATCCACTGATCGATCGAGTTCTCGCCATAGTAGCTTTGCAGATTGCAAGCGGAGGCACCGGCGACTGCCGCGCGGAAGCGGTTGGTTCTGGTGACGGCGAACAATGTAGTGGAGCCGCCGTAGCTCCAACCGATGATCCCGACGCGATTTTGATCGACCGGGTATCGGGCGAGAACAGCATCGACTCCGGAAGTGACGTCGCTGAGATCTCCGAAGCCCCAATCACGCCGGTTGGCCTGAGTGAAGTGTTCGCCCTGACCAAAGCTGCCACGCGGATTGGGAAAGAAGATGAAATATCCGAGTTCCGAAAAGGCGGTGAGATCGAAGTCGGTGGCGGGCCAACGGGGAGTGAAGATCCAGGCGGGGCCGCCATGGATGGAGACGATCATTGGATAGTGTTTCGAGGAATCGAAGTGGGGCGGGAAGACGAGCCAGCCTTGCACGTGGAAGGAATCATTTTTCCAGGAGATGCTTTCTGCTCGGGCGGGCGTTGTTTTTATTTGGGCATTTTCATGGCTGATCTGATGCCAATTCCCGATTGGACCGGCCCATACTTCGGGCGGTGTTGACCAGAAGGTTCGAACTAAGGCAACGACCGGCAGAGGCGAACCTGGGCTCTTCGCCACCGAGAGGCTGGTCGCTTCCGGCCCGGCATGAATCGTTTCACCACCCAGCCAGAGCGTGGTCGTTGCGCCGCTCGAAACATCTAATAGTGAGATGGCGCTCGATCCGCCTTTGAACTCGGTGATGAGCAGACTCTGGTCCGAACGCCAAGTGAACCAGGAGGGAGTAGAGGACCTTTGCGGAGTGAGATTTTTCGGTTGGCCGCCCGCTAGCGGGAGCAGATAAATTTCTCCGCCAGTAGCGCCTTCATCGCTCATCAGACCCGAGATAAAGGCGATCGATTTTCCGTCGGGTGACCATCGCGGCAAGGCAATCTGGAGAGCCGGTTGGTAGGTCGAGTGCGGTTTGAGCTCCGACAACGACTGGGTGTAGAGCCGGGCCACATACCAGTTGTCATCGCCGGGCGGCGGGGCGCCGGTAAAGGCGAGCTGACGGCTGTCGGGGGACCAATCGAACTCGAAGGCGTACAGAGCGGCGGGCGTTAGCTCGCGCGTTGTGCCGGTAGCTACGTCGGTTACAGCGACACGCTGTATTTCGGTTTCTTGCTGCTCATCAATGACTCCGATGGGGGCTTTGATGGCGGCCATCGGGCTGGGAGCTCGCGACGCATTGTCGACGAGCAGGAAAGCAATTTTCAGGCCATCAGGGGACCATTGCAGATGAGCCACGGAGCCGGTGACGCTAGTCATCTGCCGGGCATCTCCATTCTTCGGCCAACCGGCTACATATAGCTGCAGCTGGCCGGGTGTTCTGCAATCGGACAGAAAGGCGATTCGCTGGTTGTCAGGCGACCACACGGGTGCCTGGTCACGGCAGGGCGCGCCAGTTCTGCCCGCGGTGAGCTGCTGGGCGGTTCGAGAGCCGTCGACCGGCGCAATCTGAATGGACTCGGTTCCGGGTTGTGCTCCTGCGGTCGACCACGCCACCAGCAAGCCATCTGAAGTCAGGCTGGTCTGCGAGATGGGCCTGACGGAAGTTAGCAGGCGATCCATTGCGGCGATCTGCTGGCGATACGGGTGCTGTGAGGGAAGAGGCGCCGCTTTCGACGCCGGATTGAGAGTGAAGGCAGCAAATAGCAGAAGCACGGGGACGTTGCCCGTACTGCGTCTTTTCATTCTGTGATGATTGCATGCGGAAACACGGCGGGTTGTCTCTGATACTTAGATCTGATGGACAGGCCCCGGCTCAAGGTGACGGTGATTCGTTGGCTCGCTCTGTTTACGGTGGTCGCCGGTTGCGGACTGGCGCTCGATCCGAGTGCGCCCACAAGCGAATTTATTCGCAACGACTTTACGGTCGAGAACGGACTGCCGTCGAACGTAGTGAATGCCATCGTCCAGACGCGCAATGGCTTTCTCTGGATCGGCACCGATGCGGGTCTGGCTCGATTCAACGGAAGGCAATTTACGCCGATTTACTTTCGCGCGCCACAGCCGGCGCCGCAAGGGATCGTGCGAGCGCTTGCCGAAGGGCCGAATGGCGACTTATGGGTGGGAACCGGCGCCGGTTTAGCGCGGATAGCTCGTCCCGCGCTGGACTTTTTCGAGCGGTCTTTTTCGGTCTTCTATCATCCGGGCGCGGGCTTAAGCGACGAAATCAGCTGTCTTCGCTTTACCCGAGACGGCTCGTTGTGGGTCGGAACCAGTGGTGGACTTTATCGTTTCAAGAATGGACGCTTCACTATCGTTTTGGCGGGCGAGGTCGTCAATCGGATCGAGGGAACGCCTGATAGTCATTTGCTGATTGTGACGCAACAAAGGTTTGTGGAGTGGGATGGAACGCAGATCGTGGAGCATGCAGCGCTGGCCAGCCAATTAAGTATTCGCAGAGATGAGTATTTGCACGTTTTTCAGGATCATAAAGGAGCAACGTGGTTTTGCACGCAGGCAGGTCTGGCGCGACGTGAAGGCGACCGGCTTGAACGGTTTCCCGGTTATGGCGTTGCGGGGCATCTCGGGAAGAGGGCGGAGGAAGCCTACGAAGATCAGCAGGGAACCATGTGGGTGCAATTTTCGAGCGGTCTGTTTCGAGTCTCGACGGCTACGCCGGAGCCGCTGCTGCGAGTTTCGGTCAGGGAGATTTATAGCGATCGGGATGGCGATCTTTGGGCCGGGACGAACGGAGAGGGCCTGATCCGCTTCAAGGACCGGGTGATCCGAATGTTTACGCAAGACGATGGACTGCCGGGAAACATACCTATGACAGTGCTGTCGAGGCGGGATGGAAGCCTGTGGGTCGGCAACAACTGCGGGGGGCTTTCGGTGTTGGACCGGCATCGTTTTCACACCTACGCGGAAAAAGACGGCCTTTCGAACTCCTGTGTGTGGGCGCTGGCGGAGGATCAAAACAACGATCTCTGGGTGGGCACGTGGGGAGGAGGCCTGTACCGCTTTTCGGATGGTCATTTCACCCAGTTTTCGAAAGCGCAGGGGCTGCCGGGCGAGGTGGTGCGCGGGATCCAGGTCGCGCGAGACGGTTCGTTGTGGATTGCAGGCGAGGGCGGGCTAAGTCACATGTTGAACGGACGCTTTCGTAACTACACGATCGCGGACGGTCTGTCCAGCAATCGGGTACTGGCTGTTCACCAGGACGAACGCGGAGATATCTGGGCTGGAACGAGCCGTGGAATCGATCGCATGACGGGGGACCATTTTGCGACGGTCCCGTCAGCGAGGAACATCTTCGATCCGCGCGTGATGAGTTTTGGAGAGGATCTGTCGGGTGGCCTTTATGCGGTGGCAGCGCCCAAAGGGGTCGACCGCATAGAGGCAAACCGGCTGGTAAACGTGGATCAGGAACTGGATTTGTTCAGTATGGTTGCTTTTCGCCAGGAGCTTTGGTTTAGCGGCGGGAACGGGCTGTTCAAGTTTCCGACGCCAGCATTAGAACAAACAAACCAGGAGCGCGATTCGCCGCTGAACTACACCTCGTTCGGGTTAGCGGATGGGATGCGCTCGACCCAGTGCAGCGTGGGAGCACCCAGCATGGCGATCACGCGTGATAACAAACTGTGGGTTGCGACGGTAAACGGATTAGCAGAGCTCGATCTCGCGCGCATGAAGACTAGTGTTGACAAACCGCGGATTTTCGTAGACGCGGTGACGCTGGGACGCACCAGGCAAATCGCCGGACGAGAGCTGATTCTGCCGCCGGGCACGCATCACACGGAACTTCATTTCGATTCCGTTTCTCTGAGTTCGCCGGAAAAAATCAGATTTCAGTACCGCATGGAGGGCATCGATCCGGTCTGGCTCGATGCGGACAACCTGCTCACCGCGGTGTACACGAACATTCCGGCGGGCGCTCATTTGTTCCACGTGCGGGCGTGCAATGGGGACGGGGTTTGGGATCGAACGGGGATCGTGTACCGGGTCACACAGCAACCTTACGTTTATGAAACCACCTGGTTCCGGGTGGGCGTTGTGACGGCGCTTGCTTTGCTGCTGGCGGCCGCATACTGGTGGCGACTCAATCAGATCGCGCAGCAGTATAACGTGCGTCTGGACGAGCGGGTGAATGAGCGGACTCGGATCGCCCGGGAGTTGCACGATACTTTGCTGCAGAGCTTTCACGGGCTGATGCTACGGTTTCAGGCCGTTCGAAACATGCTTCCGGAACGACCAGCGGAAGCGGGCGAGGCACTCGAGATTGCGATCGATCGTGCCGCGGCGGCGATCACCGAAGGGCGGAACGCGGTGCAGGAATTGCGAAGCGACCGGCCGGGCAGCGATGACCTGATCCAGACACTTACTGCGCTAGGCGCAGAATTCGGGGCCGAGCATGTGAAGGCCGAGCAGATAAATGACGAGCAGGTGGATGCCGAAGTGGGGAGGCCGCCGGCTACGTTCCGAGTGCTCGTAGAAGGCGCGCCGCGTCCGGTGCATCCCACGCTGCGGGACGACCTTTATCGCATTGCACGCGAGGCGGTGGGGAACGCATTCCGGCACGCACAAGCGAATCGAATAGAGGTGGACCTACGGTATGACGGGAGAATGCTGCGACTGCGCGTGCGAGACGATGGAATCGGCATGGATCCAAATGTTCTGACGCCCCGCGGGCGTGAAGGACACTGGGGTCTCACGGGCATGAGAGAGCGCGCCGGCAGTATTGGTGGACAGCTCGAATTATGGAGCGAACTCGGCCGGGGCACTGAGGTTGAGGTGACGGTGCCGGCGGCTATAGCTTACCGGGAATCGAGTGAACGAGGAAGTTCGAGCGCGTCCGGCAGAAGGAACAGAGAAGAGTTATGAGCCTAGATCCCACAACGAGCGTATCTCGCAATCCGGATCAACGAACGATTCGCATTCTCGTCGTCGACGATCATCCCCTTCTGCGGGAGGGTATTGCTGCACTCATTGGTGGTCAAGCCGATATGGAACTAGTTGCCCAGGCGTCAAACGGGCGGGAAGGCATTGAACAGTTCCGACAGCATTCTCCAGACATCACGCTGATGGATCTGCAGATGCCGGAGACAAGCGGTATCGACGCGATCATAGCTATTCGCGAAGATAAGCCCGCTGCGCGGATCATCGTTTTGACAACTTACTCCGGCGACGTGCAAGCGCTGCGGGCTCTAAAGGCCGGAGCGAGAGCGTACTTGTTGAAGGACCTTTTGCACAAGGAATTGCTGGCGACCATCCGTGCTGTGCATTCCGGGCACAAAACATTATCGCCTTCGGTAGCTGTAGAGCTTGCGGACCACTCAGGTGAGGAAGATTTGACGCCGCGCGAGATGGATGTGCTCCGGCTCATCGCGGGCGGCAATGCGAATAAAGAAATCGCCGCTCAGCTTTCGATAACGGAAGAGACGGTGAAAAGCCGGGTGAAGAACATTCTGATGAAACTGCATGCGAACGACCGCACGCACGCTGCTATGATCGGATTAAAGCGGGGGATTATCGAGTTGTAAATCACTCGAAAGAGGGAAAGCGCCAACTCGATTTGGGGTTTCATTGTCGCGGTGGTTCCCGTAGGCTCGGAACGGGAGCGTTCTGCAACGGTTATTCTCGACATTCGCCAACGGCTGGCCCGGCAAAGGATTAGTGATTCTTCGGCTGGCCGTCTCGACCTTTCTCATTCACGATTCGTTTACGTCTTTGACTGGACCGGGTAAGGCGACCCATGTGCTGCTAACGATAGCGGCAGCGGGAGCGGGAGCGCTTCTGTTTGTGGGGCTCTGGACGCCGGTCGCAGGCGTGCTGGTGGCTCTGCTCGAGCTTTGGATCGCGCTCTCGACGCCGGGAGAATTCTGGCCCTGCGTGCTGTCGTCGGCCATCGCGTTGGCGCTGTCGTTCGTGGGGCCCGGCGCCTGGTCGGTCGATGCAGTCGCTTATGGGCGGAAGCGCATCTTTTGAGGAACTCGCGCGCACAACGGACTCGCGACCCGCGCCCAAGTCCGCCGAAGTTCCTCTTTCGTCTGGTGGCGCCGGATCGCGGCCTGTGCTTGCTTTTGAGGAACTCGCGCGCACAACAGACTCGCGACCCGCGCCCAAGTCCGCTGAAGTTCCTCTTTCGTCTGGTGGCGCCGGATCGCGGCCTGTGCTTGCTTTTGAGGAACTCGCGCGCACAACGGACTCGCGACCCGCGCCCAAGTCCGCTGAAGTTCCTCTTTCGTCTGGTGGCGCCGGATCGCGGCCTGTGCTTGCTTTTGAGGAACTCGCGCGCACAACGGACTCGCGACCCGCGCCCAAGTCCGCTGAAGTTCCTCTTTCGTCTGGTGGGCGCCGGATCGCGGCCTGTGCTTGCTTTTGAGGAACTCGCGCGCACAACGGACTCGCGACCCGCGCCCAAGTCCGCCGAAGTTCCTCTTTCGTCTGGTGGCGCGGAATCGCGGCCTGTGCTTGCTTTTGAGGAACTCGCGCGCACAACGGACTCGCGACCCGCGCCCAAGTCCGCCGAAGTTCCTCTTTCGTCTGGTGGCGCGGAATCGCGGCCTGTGCTTGCTTTTGAGGAACTCGCGCGCACAACGGACTCGCGACCCGCGCCCAAGTCCGCCGAAGTTCCTCTTTCGTCTGGTGGCGCGGAATCGCGGCCTGTGCTTGCTTTTGAGGAACTCGCGCGCACAACGGACTCGCGACCCGCGCCCAAGTCCGCCGAAGTTCCTCTTTCGTCTGGTGGCGCCGGATCGCGGCCTGTGCTTGCTTTTGAGGAACTCGCGCGCACAACGGACTCGCGACCCGCGCCCAAGTCCGCTGAAGTTCCTCTTTCGTCTGGTGGCGCCGGATCGCGGCCTGTGCTTGCTTTTGAGGAACTCGCGCGCACAACGGACTCGCGACCCGCGCCCAAGTCCGCTGAAGTTCCTCTTTCGTCTGGTGGCGCCGGATCGCGGCCTGTGCTTGCTTTTGAGGAACTCGCGCAACACGGCCGCGGTGTCGAGCGCGCCGCCCGAAGGGAAAGTGAGTTCCTTGGTGGACTGGTTGGCGCGCAGCCGCGGCCTTTGCGCTTTTGAAGCAACACGTTCAGCTGGGGACAGATCGTTGGCGCGATGGCGGCTTGAGCCTGTCTTTCACTTTGGCCATGCTCGCAGAGCAGTTTCCTTGAGACGAAGTAAATCTTTGACGCTGGCGCCATTGATAGCCTGGACGGTCATGCCTTGAAACATGGTTGTGACGAACCGTGCCAGGTCGCTAGCGTCTGCCGTCTTCGCCAGATCGCCCTCTTCCTGGGCTCGTTCAAAGCGCCGGCGCAGCGCCGCTTGCGCTCGCAGCCTGAGAGCAATCAGCTTCCTTCGCACCGGCTGAGACTCCTCACCGCCGACCAAGGCTGCCTGGATAGTCATGCATCCGCAGCGCTTAGGCTGGGCGGCGAGGAACTCGGCCGAGTCGCGGAGCGTCCGCTCGGCTACAGCGTATGCTGTTGGCTCGTTCAGCGCGCCTCGAATGAAGGCAACGGGGCCGACAAGGTAGCGTGCTAATGCTTGCTCAAACAGCTTTTGCTTATTGCCGAAAGCCTTGTACAAACTTTGTGACGGGATCGCCATCGCCGTTGTCAGGTCGTGCAGGGAAGCGCCCTCATATCCTTTTTCCCAGAAAACATGCATGGCCTTCTCCAGCACTTGCTCTGGATCGAAGCGGCGCGGGCGGCCGGGTCGTCTACTTTGCTTTGCGGTCTTGAGTAACATCACAAATTCGCCTCTATACAATTATTGATCGATCGATAAATAACTGCGACCTTATCGGGACTGGCGAAATCTACTGCTTGTATGGCCGCAAGTGAGGCCATTGAGGAGAAAGTACATGTCACAGAAATTAGCCGGGAAGATCGCGGTCATTACGGGGGGCAGCAGCGGGATCGGGCTTGCAACCGCCAAGCAGTTCATCAACGAGGGTGCGTATGTATTCATCACCGGCCGCCGCCAGAATGAGCTGGATGCAGCTGTTAAAGAAATTGGCCAGAACGTCACCGGCATTCAAGGCGACGTTGCCAAGCTCACAGAAATCGACAAGATCTACGCAGCCGTGAAGGAGCAAAAGGGCAAGGTCGACATCGTGTTCGCCAACGCCGGCATCGGTGAGTTTGCACCATTTGGCCAAATTACCGAAGAGCACTTCGACAAGCAATTCGCAGTCAACGTGAAGGGACTTCTGTTCACAGTGCAGAAGGCGTTGCCGCTGATGGCAGAGGGCGGATCAGTGATCCTGAACGCATCGATCGTAGCTACCAAGGGGCGCCCAGCATTCACGGTTTATAGCGCGACTAAAGCGGCCGTTCGCTCCTTCGCACGCACCTGGTCGGTCGATTTGAAAGCACGGAAGATTCGCGTCAACGTGGTCAGCCCGGGCCTTGTGCCGACTCCTGCTTATAGCCTCTCCCTTGGGCTGAGCGCCGAGCAAATTGATCAGTTTGTGGAGAGCTCAATTCCGGACATTCCGCTCGGTCGTGCGGGTACGCCGGATGAGGTCGCAAAAGCAGTACTCTTCCTGGCATCAGACGACAGCAGCTATGTAACCGGCATCGAGCTCTTCGTCGACGGTGGTCTGGCTCAGATTTAAACGAGGATCCGACGGTAAAGTCGGGCATGCTTAGTGTCGAGGTAAAGATGTTCTGGGTCCCGTTTCACGACTAAAACTCAATTGCGGAAATAAGCGTAATAATCCCATCCGGCAATGTCGTGGGCCGGGCGGAGACCGAGGCCCCGACAAGGCAGCCTGGTGCGGCCGCCGCAGGCTGGCACCTGCCCCACTGGAGAAGCCGGAACAACGGTCCTGTTTGTTCAATCTCTCAGCGAACTACGACGTATGTAAGCAGGACAGCCGCAGTGGCGAGAGCGGCTATCCGCATTCGATGTCTCCGGTCCCAAATCCGATGTATCCGCTGCCAGTCAGCAGCACCTTCCGCCACCCGAGTATTGAGAGGAACCAGGGAAAAGATCGATATCACTGCAGTAAAAACCCAAATGGAAACGGCAGTAAGCAGGATGGCTTGCCCTGGCGTGTGCCAGTAAAGCCAGGTCTCGATACCGAAAAGCAGGGTAGAGAACGGATACCAGACCGGCATCACCTTCCCAAGCACGAGAGCAAAACGGCTCAGCATCTTCAATTGCGCTTCGGGCTCAAGCCGCCACGCGGCAGGGTTCACGAAGGCAGAGACAGAGAACTCAACGCCTACCAGAGTAAGAACGACGAACAGGGTCGCCATGGTGAACAGGTGCATAGAACAGCCTCCTTTTAATGCTTCGTACGAACGTTTACTGGAGAGGTGACGGGGAAGTCGGCTTCCAGCATGGTTGGGCAACCCGATCTTTACAGGAAGGGGCTTCAGGTCGTTAACTTAGAAGGCGTGGATCAGCAACAGCCCGGCGAAAAGCATGACTGCGCATGTCACGCCATGGACGGAAAAGGCTGTTGCTTTTCGGCCTCCCGACGAAAGGACGTTGACCATGTCGCCGAATGGGATGAGGGCGAAGACCAGGAGAACAATGCCTACCGTCCGGCTGTTCGTTGTCAGCATCAGGGTCAGCACGGCCAAGCCAGACGCGACGTCCCGAATCCCTTTTAGACGAAGCCAGGCGAGAGTGTCAGCATCGGATGCAGGCGGCTTAAGGCCAAAACCTCCCAGGATTCGCCGCGGAGCGGCGATGTAGAAACAACCAATCACCATGATTGCGACAGAGACGAGGGCGGCCAGAGAAGGCGGAAAGAGGGCGTGCATTTTTTATCTCCAATATAGAAAAGCTAGCAACGCTATTATAGACGCAAATCGGACGGAGCAGGATTCTAAGTATAAAAAATTCTAGCGGCGCTATAATGCGTTTGGTGGCGACCAAGCGCATTGAGGAACGAAAGGCGCGGGACAGGCAGGCTCGCCGGGCACAAATCATCAGTGCGGCTCGACAGATCGCGGAATCCGAAGGATGGCCCAACGTAACCGTGCGGCGGCTATCGGACGAGATCTCCTACAGCCAACCCGTCTTGTACTCCCACTTCGATAACCGCGAGGGCATTGTCTCCGCAGTTGCCGTTGAGAGTTTCCAGGAGCTGGGCTTGGCTTTGGAGAAGGCGCGGAAACGGGGAAAGCGCGGAAATCCATTCGAAACGGTTGCGAACGCCTATCTGGAGTTCGCCGCCGCCTCTCCCGCTTTGTACGAAGCGATGTTTTCACTCAGTCTGAGCGTACCTTTCGGTGATCCCGCCACTCCTCCAGAGTTGCGATTCGCGTTCTCCCAGATTTTGAAGCTCTTTTCTGAGCAGAGCACGAAATCTGAAATCCTAGCGGAACTCTTCTGGGCGAACCTTCACGGCATAGCTGATTTGACAAGAACCAAGCGATTTCCGGTTAAGCGACAGAAAGAACGCTTGCGGGTGCTTGTGGAAGTCTTCAGCTTTGCAATCGACCAGATGGCGCAGGCGCAGAAATCGCAATAACAGCGCTCGTGCCAGAATGCCGCCTGCACGGGTCGTGTTGGCGAGCCTAGAGTCGCCGTTGGCGCAGGTCTGAAGCGCAGAACTTCCAGATTTAACTCTCCGAGTTCAACTTCGCGAAAGAAGAGGTTGTACAAGCCATCCCTCGCGGCCTGTGCTTGCTCGATTCGCAGCCGATGATCGATGACTCGAAAGAGGCCGACGGGCGCTCACTATCGAGTGGATCAGGAGACTCGAACTGGGGTTGGCGGTGCACAAAGCTTTTGGCAGAATCGAGTTGCAAGAAGAAACAAATGACATGAGCGAATCGCAGAACGATTTCAAAGGGAGAGTAAAGCGAGATGACTCAAGATACAAATCGTACGCTTTTTTCGCCGGTACAAATCGGCGCAATCAGTCTGCAGCATCGGGTGGTGATGGCGCCGCTCACACGTTCGCGGTCTGAACAGCCTGGCGATGTTCCCGGCGACCTGATGGTTGAGTATTACAGCCAGCGCGCATCGGAGGGTGGCCTGATTATCTCTGAGGCAACCGCAATTTCGGTTACCGGTCGCGGATGGTTTGGAGCGCCTGGGCTGTATTCAGAGGAACAAGTGGGTGGCTGGAAGAAAGTGGTGGAGGCGGTTCATGCGAAAGGCGGGCAGATGCTATCGCAGCTCTGGCATGAGGGCCGGGCGTCGAACGTTGTTATGACCGGCGGCGCAGCACCCGTAGCGCCTTCGGTCGATCCGCCCTACTGGTTAGACTCGGGGGCCAGCGTTTCCGGGCCTGATGGTTGGGTCCATCCGTCGCCGCACCGGGCGCTTGAAATCGAAGAAATTCGAGGAATCGTCGAGGAGTATCGAAAAGCTGCCGAGCGGGCAAAAGCAGCGGGTTTTGACGGAGTGGAGCTTCACGCAGCGAATGGCTATTTGCCCGATCAGTTTCTACAGGACGGCAGCAACAAGCGCAACGACGCTTATGGCGGCTCGATTGAGAACCGGTCCCGTTTTCTGCTGGAAGTGGTGGAAGCAATAGCATCGGTGTGGGGCGGCGAGCGGGTTGCCGTGCGGATCGGGCCTGGCGGAACTTTTAACGCGATGTCGGACAGCAACCCAGGGGCGCTGTTTGATTATGTGGCGGAACAGTTGAACCGGTTTGGACTCGCTTATCTTCACATCATCGAACCGCGGGTGAGAGGGAACGAGTTGATCGCGGAAGGTGAGACGCCGGTTGCCAGCGAACGACTGCGAAAAGTCTTCAGGGGCAAGATCATCGCGGCGGGCGGTTTCGAGCCCGCTACTGCCGAGGCAATTGTTGAGAAAGGCGATGCCGATCTGGTTGCCTTCGGGCGTTATTTTCTAGCGAACCCGGATCTACCGAAGCGCCTGGAATTGGGGCTCCCGCTCAATCCTTACGACCGCAACACTTTTTACACTTTCGATTCACGAGGCTACACGGATTACCCGTTTTACGGCGAGCAGGCTGCGGCCTGATTTCGGCTCGCCTTAAGGAACTCGCGCGCACAACGGACTCGCGATCTCGTGAAATCGCGCACGACGCCCCAAACCGGCTGTGCGCTCGGCCCAAGTCCGCTGAAGTTCCTCTTTCGTTTGGTGGCGCGGGATCGCGGCCTGTGCTTGCTTTTGACTTGACTTGATTTGAAAAATAAACAAACACGAATTGGAGACAAACATGGAACAAAAGGCAAACGTAATGTTGGTGCATGGCGCCTGGGCCGACGGCTCCTGCTGGAGCAAAGTGATTCCGTTGCTGCAGGCGAAGGGGTTTGATGTGACAGCGGCACAGATCCCGTTGACTTCGCTGGCGGACGACATCGCGGTGACGCGTCGTCTCCTTGGGATGCAGACCGGACCTACGGTTCTGGTTGGGCACTCCTACGGAGGCGCCGTGATCACGGGGGCAGCCACCGAGACTCCCGAGGTGAAGGCTCTGGTTTACATCACAGCATTCGGCCTTGACGAAGGTGAAAGTCTCGATGGACTCAGCAAGCAAGGAGCGCCTTCGCCTGGCTCGGCTGCGATTTGGCCTGACAAGAACGGCTTTCTCTGGATTAACCGCGAAGGTTTCCAGAAGGCTTTTGCCGCCGATGCCAGCCAGAGCGAAGCGGCTTTGATGGCAGCGGTGCAGAAGCCGTTGAGCGTCGCGAGTTTCACCGGCAAGGAAGGTGCGCCGGCCTGGAAGACGATTCCCTCCTGGTACCTGGTGTCGACGGAAGACAAAATGATTCCACCACCGGCGCAGGAGTTCATGGCCAAGCGGATGGGCGCCACAGTGCAATCGGTTGCCGCGAGCCACGCTTCCTTTGTTTCGCACCCTCAGGAGGTTGCAGACATCATTAGCCTGGCGGCGTCTTCCCTCGTGCAGTAACATGAGCGACTTATTGGATTTGGCTGTTCAGGCCCATGGCGGTCTGAAACGTTGGAACAAGCTAAAGTCGATCAAGGTGGGCGCGTCGATTACCGGTGCGATTTGGTATGTAAAGGGCCAGGGTGACGTTCTCAAGAATGTCATTCTGACGGCCGATACGAAGCAAGAGCGTCTGGTCACGGATTTTCCGGGTCAAGACAAACGGTCTGTTTTCGAACCGGACCGCATCGTGATGGAGAAGGTTGACGGAACGCTCATCGCATGCCGCGATAACCCGGAGAAGTCGTTCGAAGGTCAGCAGAGGGAGACGCCTTGGGATGACATCCATGTCGCCTACTTCTGCGGTGAAGCTTTGTGGACGTATCTCACCACTCCGTTTCTTTACACCTATGAAGGATTTAAGACGGAGGAGATTTCATCAATCCAGGTAGATGGAGAAATCTGGAGGCGTCTGAGAGTTACTTTTCCAGACTACGTGAAAAGCCATACTCGCGAGCAGATCTCGTGCTTCGGACCGGATGGTTTGCTGCGACGGCACGATTACACGGTAGACATACTGGGAGACGCGACCGGGCTGAATTACGCCTCGGAATATCGCGACGTGGATGGCATCAAAGTGCCGACGAAGCGCCGAGTGTATGCGTATGAAGGCGACTACCAGATTGTGAAGGAACCGCTGCTGGTTGGAATCGATATGGGCGAAATTACTCTCACGTAGCACTCTCTCTTCAAATTTGGCGCAAGCCAGCGCTCGTTCTATCGGGATCAAACAATCGAGAAAGGTACATATATGCGTGTTGAGTTTGAACTATCGGCCGCTGTCTGCAACGCTTTCAACGTGGCGCTGCTACTCACCGGCAACATGAATTCGGCGGAACATGTGGCTCTTGAAGCTATCGAGTCATTAGATCCCGAGGATCTGAGCGCAGAATCGCTTCTATGCAAGGTGATCGATATCTCTATTCCTCATCTCCGGGATTCCGTTGAACAGACATCCAAGGGATGGCCGACTCTGCCGATCGAATTGAGAAATGTTCTGGGAATGAGCGGTTCCCTTCGGAGTTGTTTCGTTCTTCGAGTTCTGCTTGGCCTTCCGTTGGAACTCTGTGCCCGATTGCTGCATTTGGAGCAACACGAATTTGCCGCAAGGACATTGACGGCCATGCACTGGCTGGCAAGACTCAGAATGACTAATCATGGACTGGTAAGAACTGCAGCGCAGTGGAACGGTTGCCGGTCATGCGGCACAGGCTATCGGGCAATCGAATGGGCAGAGCAATGAATTGTAACGAGTGCCTGGAACTCGACACGAGCAAAAATGCTTTTCAGCCGCACAAATCGGAGCGGTACCTGATTCGGGCTGTTTCCAAGCGCGACGAGCGCCCATATATATCAGATGAGATTGTAGGGTTCGAGGAGATCGTAGGAATTTCTGAACCTATAAAGCAAGTATTGAAACAAGTAGCGAAGGTGGCCCAGTCAGATGCCACGGTACTCATTTTGGGTGAAACCGGCACTGGGAAGGAACTGCTGGCGCGAGCGGTTCACCGCCGGTCAAAACGCGCAGACAAACCTTTCATCCGCGTGAACTGCGCGGCAATCCCTCAATCGCTGATTGCCTCTGAACTTTTTGGGCATGAGAAGGGTGCGTTCACAGGAGCGCTGCAAAGACGCATGGGACGGTTCGAAGCGGCGGATGGCGGGACGCTTTTTCTGGATGAAGTCGGCGATCTTCCGGCGGATACTCAGATTGCGCTATTGCGGGTGTTGCAGGAGCGGGAAATTGAGCGGGTGGGAAGCAATCGACCCATTTCAATAGATGTACGGATCGTGGCGGCAACGCATCGAAATCTATATTCGGGAGTCTCTCAGGGGACGTTCCGCGAGGATCTTTTTTACCGGCTGAATGTTTTTCCTATTGAGGTACCGTCCCTTCGTGAACGAAGAGTGGATATCCCGATCCTGGCCGAGTATTTCATTGATCGGTACGCGAGTACAACAAGCCAATTGATTCGGCACATTAGAAAGAACACGTTGGAGTTACTCAAAGCTTATGATTGGCCCGGTAACATTCGCGAGTTACAGAACGTAGTGGAACGGGCCTTGATTCTTTGCGATGGCGATACTTTTTGGGTGGAGGAAGACTGGCTGAAACGGACGCCGGTTCGTTTAGCGAAGCCGGTGGGCTCTCTGGCGGCGCTTACGGAACGCGAGAAAGAGATGATTGAAGCGGCGCTAGAGGCGTGCGATGGCCGCGTTTCCGGGCCTTCCGGGGCCGCCGCGCTGCTAGAAATTCCACGTCAGACGCTTGAGTCCAAAATTGCTAGCTTTCGCATCAACAAGTATCGGTTCAGAATGCCACTGGCAACCAGATCCGGCAAGGCTAGTCGAGCGGAGTGTGTATCGTGAGGAATGTGCTGGTCGTCGAAATAGATGACAATCCTGTTGCAGTTTACGGGGGGATTTCGCCTGTGGCAGCGCTATGCTGAGGGCGACGGGAGCACGCGTTTGAAGCTCGTTCCTAAAAAGCCCAAAGAAGGATGGATATGGAGACCGCAACAAAGACCGTAATTAATCGCCCGCTTACCGACCGCCCGGCATGGAAGGCGCTCGGAGATCATTTCAAACAAGTCAGCGAGATGCATTTGCGGAAACTCTTCGCCGCCGACCCGGAGCGTGGTCAAAGAATGACGGCGGAGGCGGCGGGAATTTACCTCGACTACTCGAAGAATCGCATTACTGACCAGACAGTAAAACTCCTGCTGCAACTCGCGGAGGAGTCGGGTTTGCGAGAGCGAATTGACGCGATGTTCCGGGGTGACAAGATCAACACTACGGAAAATCGGGCCGTGCTGCATGTGGCTTTGCGTGCGCCGCGTGGAACATCGATTGTGGTGGATGGGCGTGACGTGGTGCCGGACGTACACGAGGTGTTAGACAAGATGGCCGCGTTCTCGGACCGTGTGCGGTCTGGAGAGTGGAAGGGCCATACCGGTAAGCGTATTCGCAACGTTGTCAATATTGGAATCGGCGGGTCCGACTTGGGACCTGTGATGGCGTACGAGGCGCTGAAGTATTACAGCAGCCGCGATATGACGTTTCGCTTCGTGTCGAATGTTGACAGCGACGACTTCGCAGAAGCGGTCCGCGATCTCGATCCATCAGAAACTCTGTTTATCGTCTCTTCGAAAACCTTTACTACGCTCGAGACGATGACAAACGCGCATACGGCGCGCGACTGGTCGCTCAAAGGCCTGGGTGGAGATGAAAAGTCTGTTGCGAAGCATTTTGTAGCTGTTTCGACCAACGGCGCGGAAGTGTCGAAGTTTGGGATCGATACGGCGAATATGTTCGAGTTTTGGGATTGGGTGGGCGGACGTTATTCGATGGACTCGGCCATTGGCCTGTCCACGATGCTTGCCATTGGTCCTGAAAACTTCCGGTCTCTATTGGCCGGCTTTCACGAAATGGATGAACATTTCCGCACGACTCCGTTCGAGCGCAATCTGCCGGTGCTGATGGGCCTTTTAGGAATCTGGTACAGCGATTTCTTTCACGCGGAAACGGTTGCGGTGCTTCCTTATGAACAATATTTAAAGCGATTTCCAGCCTACCTGCAGCAGTTGACGATGGAGAGCAACGGTAAACATGTGACGCTGAACGGGACCGAGGTTACGTATCAGACCGGCCCCATTTATTGGGGTGAGCCGGGAACGAACGGCCAGCATTCTTTCTATCAACTCATTCACCAGGGAACCAGGCTGATTCCCTGCGACTTCATTGCGTTTGCGCACGCTCTGAACCCGCTGGGCGCACATCACGACATGCTGCTGGCGAATGTCTTTGCACAAACCGAAGCGCTGGCCTTCGGGAAGACTAGCGAGGAGGTCAAGGCGGAAGGCACTCCCGACTGGCTGGTGCCGCACCGGGTTTTCGAAGGCAACAGGCCGTCGAACACGCTTTTTGCAGAGCGACTTACGCCCGAGACGCTGGGCAGGCTGGTTGCGCTTTATGAGCATTCCGTTTTCACGCAGGGCACTATCTGGGGTATCGATTCGTTCGATCAATGGGGCGTCGAATTGGGCAAGGTTCTGGCGAAGCGCATCATCCCCGAACTCGAAAGCAAAGACGAGCCGAAGCTCGAGCACGATAGTTCGACGAATAACTTAATTCGGCGGTACCGGAAAGACAGGGCGACTTTTTAAGGAACGCACTTACTCGCCGTCCGGGTCAGGTGTGGCAGTGCTGTTGCGGTTTTTCAGAGCTTGCTTGTAGCGCATGTGGGTCTCGCTCAGGTTAGCGTCGCCGGGGTAGAGTGCGTCGGGCTTGAGGCCTTGCCAGAGGATGCGGTTGAAGGCTTCCGGGTCGAGGCGATCCTCTTTGGAAAAATCGAAACCTCTCGTGACGCGAGCCCAATATTTGGCGTCGTGCGCCGGCTTGGGGATCTGCAGGGCGACCGGTTTTGCGGGCAGGGGCAGAGTGGTGTTGTAGAGCATGGCAGAGGGCGCAGCGTGATAGGTCCAGGAAGCTTGCGTGGTGTCGAAAGCATCCGCCATTGGCTGCGCTACCGCGTCGGTCAGGTGAGCAGGCGGCAGGCCGAGAACGCGCTCCATCGTGCGAAGGAAGTTGATGGTGTTGTATTGCGTGGAGACGAGCGCGCGTTGCTTCACATAGGGGCCGGCAATGAAAGCGACGCTACGGTGGGCGTCGACGTGATCGCCTCCGTTTTGCGCATCGTCTTCGATGACGAAGATGAGTGTGCTGCCCGCGTAAACACTGTGAGCGATTTTATCGACGACTAAGCCGACGGCGTAATCGTTGTCGGCTACTTGCAGTTCGGGTGTGTTGACGCCGGAGAGCGCGCTGGTGAACTTTCCGGTATGGTCGTGCGGCAAACGGAGAAGATTTAAGGCGGGAAAGCCGCTGCCGGCATACTTCGTATCGAACTCGCGCTCCCACTCTTTGAACAGATATAGGTCGGCGTTCGTTTGGTCGAAACCGCGGAAATTGAGATCGGTCCGTCCGGCGAGGGCGAAATTGGATGGATGAACTTGTACGGCATGGGTGTTGCCGGGATAGGCGACGGCTTTGCCGATATTGTCGACGAAAAAGCCGTAGTTGCGCACCGTGAGCCCGGCGCGCAGGGCCTGATCCCAGATGTAGCCGGTGTTGACCTGATTGGCAGGACCGTCTGGAGCGCCGACATCGGTCTTGCCGGGAAGCACGTCGGGGTCGCCGGCGTTGATGCCGGTGCGCAAGACCAGGTTGATGCCGCGATTGTCACCTTCCGATTCGTAAGCCACACCGCCGCGGAACGAATAGTTGACAGGAGTCTGACGCAGGATGATGTCGGGCGCGATGAAACCGGTCGACCAAGCCCAGCCGTCGTAGCTGACCTCTGAGGTGTCGTAGAAGTTATCGAGCGTAACGAAGTTCTGCGCGAGGCGGTGGAGATTCGGCGTAACGCTCTGCGGGAATTCGGTGAGCGCGGGATCGCCGTTGCCTTTGGGAAGGTCGCCCAAGATCTGGTCGTAGGTGCGGTTCTCTTTGATGATGTAGATGACGTGCTTTATTTTGCCGGCCAGGAAGTTCATGGTCGCGGCGGCGGCGGGGCTCTCGGTTGTTACGTATTTGTTATTTATGGCGACCTGGCTGGTCAGCGCGGCGAGCTGGTTAATGTGCGGCGTGGGGAGGAACTGGAGGCCGGCTTTGGTGACCTGCAAAGTGTAGGAATTTGAGGCATTGCAATTGGCCGAGGTCAGTTGCGGAAGAGCGCCTCCACTGCGACAGTGCTTCGGATTGGGGCCGGCCGGGGACTTGCCGTTTACCACGTACATAGAGCGTCCATTGGCATTGAAGGCCACTGAGTTGGGATACATGCCGGTGGGGATCAGGCCAAGTACAGCGTTACCTGTGCTGAGTTTCGCAACGCTTACGACGGCCACGTTGTTGGTGTTGCCGTTGGTGAGATAGAGGGTGGTTTGGTCGGGGCTAATGGTGACGCTGTTGGTGTTGTTACCGGACAATTTGGCGAAGGCCGAAGGTATGGTTCCGGCGGGCGCAGCGACACTGACTTCGGCAGTAACCGTTTTGGTCGCGGTATCGATGGCGGCGACCGAATCGGCCTGGTCTTCGGCGACATACAGAACGCTCTGCGCGGCATTGAGAGTCGACTTGAGGGGTTGCCCTTTCAGCTTGACGCGTTTGGTGAGTGAGGGTGTCCCGGCGATATTGAGGACATCGATCTCGCGGTCGCGGAGACAGGACACGTAGGCAGTGTCGTTGTCTTGAATGGAGACCCAGAACGGATAGCCGCCCCCGGGCTGGCCGGATTGGGATGGATTAATTTTGCCGGGGCGGAGGTCGAAATCAGTGGTCTTGCTCCAGCTGTTGCCGGATTTGGCAAGGATAGAAATCGAATCGTTTTCGTAATTGGTGATGACGATTTTAGAGCCGTCCTGCGAGATCGCGATACCGGCCGCTTCGGGGTCGGTTCCGCCGGCCTGGCTGACGTGGTCGAGCGCGATTGGACTATCGGTTTGTTCTCTCCAGACGACGCCAGTCAGATGAAAAATGTGCATGTTATCGTCGCGACCACCGGCTACGTAGAAGACTGTGCCAGTGGGATCGAAGACGATGCCGTTGTACGTATTCTGCAGCTGAATGGCTTGCTTCTGAACCGGCAGCGAGCCGGTGATATCGAAGACGAAGACCCAGTCGGTGGAGGCGGCGGTGTCGCGCGCGCCTTTCGCTGTGTAGATGCCGTAATCGCCGGTGGTGAGGACGAGCAGGGTCTTGTGGTCGGGGCTGGCGACGGCGGTCACGGCCTGGCCGACTACGTGATCCGGATAGGCGGCCAGACCCGGGTTCAGATACGTGAAGCGAGCGCCACGGGGGGCGAGCGGAGTAATCTGCTGGCCAGTATTCGGAATGTTCATCACTTGCGCGATGGGGACTTCGGCCTGGACACAGAGTGTGAGCGAGGCCAGCAAGAGAGGCGACCGTAGGAGACTTTTCAACATGGAATGAAAACTAAGCTTCTTCCGCGGCCAGGCCGGTGTGCAGTGCGGCGATGCCGCCGGAGAGCAGTTGCACGCGAGTTTGAGTGAAACCGGCAGTTTGGAGCATCTGTTCGAGGACATCGGCATGGGGAAATTTTCGGATGGATTCGGGTAGATAAGAGTAGGCTTCCCGTGAACCGGAAATCAGACCGCCCACCAAGGGTAGAATGGTGCGCGAATAGAAGCCATAGACAGCTCGGGTAAGGGCTGCACGGGGATGAGAAAACTCGAGAATGGCAAGTACGCCGCCGGGCTTGAGCACGCGGCGAAACTCGTTAAGCGCGGCTTGATAGCCGGTGAGATTCCGATAGCCAAAGGCGATTGAGAGAGCGTCGAGCGTGTTGGCGGCGAGAGGCAAGGCGAGGGCGTCCGCTTCGAAGAGTTGCGCGGATGAGTTTTTTTGCTGCGTTTTCTTCTGGGCGGCGAGAAGCATGGGATGGCAGAAGTCTGCGCCGATAATGCGCGCTTGCGAGACGTGCGCCAGGTCCAGCATGACATCGCCGGTACCGCAGCACAGATCGAGAACGGAGGCGTTCGGATTGGCGAGTACGGGCGCGAGGCTTCCAAGTAGAGCTTTGCGCCAGCCGCGATCGATATTGAACGAGAGGAGATGATTGAGCAGGTCGTAGCGGGGTGCAACGCCGGCGAACATGTCCTGCACCCAGCGGGAGGCTTGTTGTTCGGTCTCCGCGCCGGGCGGCGTGGTTCCAAGCGGCATTTAGTGAAGGCTCTCGGCGATGGCCGCAAGGATCTTTTCGTCAGGGATGCCAGATTTTATAGTGACGCGGCCGATAGCGGTGGGTAAGACGAAATGCACTTTGCCGCCTACTGTTTTCTTATCGCCGGCGAGGCGCGCAAGCAGGCTTTCCGGTTTCAAATTTGCGGCGGAAGGCAAGGGTCCGTAAAGAGCGATCAATTCGCGCATGACCCGGGCGTCGCCGGTTGAGAGAGTGCCCGTCATACGGGCCAGATGAATGGCGGCGAGCATGCCCCACGCGATGGCCTCGCCGTGGAGAAACTGTGTGTAGCGAGTTTCTGCTTCGATGGCGTGGCCGATGGTGTGGCCGAAGTTGAGGATGCGCCGCAGGTCGCCTTCGCGTTCATCGGCGGAAACGACTTCGGCTTTGATGCGTACGGCTGCGGCAATGAGCGCATCGACGGTGTCCGGTTTACGAGCGAGTACTGCGTCGGACCGTTGTGCAAGCAAGCGGAAGAGCTCGGGGTCTCGAATGATGGCGCACTTGATGACTTCATAAAGACCGGCGCGGTATTCGCGGTCAGGGAGCGTTGCCAGTACGTCCGGGTCGATCAGGACGGCAAGCGGCTGGTGAAAGCTGCCGATCAAGTTTTTGCCGCCGGCGAGATTGACGCCGGTTTTGCCGCCTACCGCCGCATCGACTTGCGCGAGCAGAGTAGTTGGAAGTTGGAGGACCGGAATGCCGCGCATGAACACCGCGGCCAGGAAACCGCTCAGGTCGGTGACGATGCCGCCGCCGAAGCCGATGATGACACTGGTGCGATCGGCGCCGTTTTCGAGGAGTTGGTCGGCCAGCGTTTCAAGGCAGGAAAGCCGCTTGTTCGATTCACCGCCCGGAAAGAAAAGCACGTGTGCGCGAGCAGTGATGCGGGGATCGAGCGAATGTTGATGATGCTGCCAGAGGTCTTCGGTAGTGACAAGGAAAAACTTGCCGGCGCTCGGCGGGAGAAAGCGTGCAGCCGACTGCAAGATGCCGCGTTCGACCACGCTTTGATACGTGACGAGACTAGTTTGCACCTTGAAGCTGGGCATGTGTTTTGGTTGTACCATGTGGGGCGCAGCGGCCGATTGCGGCGCTACTTGCCGAGATGCTTCACGAAGAAGCGGGCCATTATTTCGTCGGCTTCGCGCGACTCCGGTAAATGCACATTGTTCCAGAAGGCGTGCGGCAGTGCTTCAAAGACGACGAGTTGTGCGTCTACACCGGCGCGCAAAAACGCACGATGCAGAATGGTGGTGCCGCTGAGGAGCAGGTCGCGGGTGCTTGTGATGAAAAGCGTGGGTGGGAAACCGGTCAAATTCGCGAAAATGGGCGAGAGCACCGGATCCTTTAAAGATGTCGACTTGGTGTAACTGCTGTCTGGATTGCCGCCTGGCAACGGTGGAGTGAGCGGTCCGGAAAAGCCGTTGAGTGCGAAAATGGCGCGCGAATCGCCGGGCTGGCTGAAGTCCCCGAAGCCCGAGAAGATACCGAGTGCCGCAGGCAATGGCAATTTCAGTTGTCGCAAACGGACCGCCACTTCCGCGGTCAATACCGCGCCCGCGGAGGTGCCATACAGGGCCATTTTCTCCGGACGATAGGTCTTGAGCAACTGCTGATAGACAGCAACGATATCGCCGACCGCAGCAGGAAATGGATGCTCGGGCGCGAGGCGATACAGAATCGCTACGACCTTAGTCTTTGTCAGGCTTGCGATTGGAATGCTCTCGGTGAGCGATCCCGAGTCGGAATTAAAACCACCGCCATGCACATTGATGAGCACGCGATCTCGCAAGTCCGAGGCGGCGTTCGACGGAATGATAATCCGAACCGGCACACCGGCGATTTCTTTTTCTTCGATCTGTGCCGGATAAACCTGGCGAGCTTCCTGGCCTGCGCGATTTTGCCATTTGTCGGTTTCCGCGCGGCGTTGCTCGATCGTTTCATGACGTGGCGCATCCGAGGCAGGACGAGCGAGCTGCTTTTGCGCTTCAGGACTGATGGTACCCGGAACCGGTACAACGCGCGTGACGTGTGCCGTCCCATCGGGTGCAATGTAACTGGAATCGTTTTGCGGACCGGTTTGGCCCAGAGCGAGCGAGCCGCAGGTGAGTAGTGAGAGCGCCAAAAAATAGCCGGGAATACGAAGCAAGTGCGTGCTTACCTACTGCATCGAGGCGTTCTTGAAAGCACGCCCGACATGCAGCACAGCAGAGACCGCCCGGCTGTAATTCATCCGCATGGGGCCAAGTACCGCAACGTGAGCGCGCAGTCCATTGGGCAGGGTGAGCCGTACCCCGATTAGTGACAACTCGCTCATACTCGGGTGGATGTCCGCCAGTCCAACTTGAATCGAAGGTTCGCCTTCGCGCTCTTCGAGAAAGTGATTCAGCAACTGCAGAATACGTTTTTTCTCCTCGAGCGCGCGGAACAATTCGCGAGCCCGTTCGCGGGTCAGATGGAGGTCTAACCCGATCAGGTTCTCGGCTCCGTCGAAATGGACTTCCGGCATCGTTCCGAGATCGAGCAGTCCCTGCTGATACAGCACATTCACGCGCTGCAGAATGGCATCGTAGGCGGCGCTTTCCAGATCAAACCGCCGAATTAACTCGCGCTGGATGTTCGACAGCACCCAACCGCCAAAATTGTAGTTAATGTAATTGCGGATGGAGGTCAGTTCATCCTGCCCCACTGCTTCATCGATCTGGATCACTTTGTTGCGGACCATGCGGTCGCGCGTGATCACCACCATCAAGATGCGCCGATCGGGGAGCGCCAGCAACTCCACCTGGTCGAGGGTCTGATTCTCGGTGGGAATGGCCGCCGCAATACCGAAGTTGCGCGTGATCTCCGTCAAGAGTTTGGAAGAGCGTTCGATTCTGGCTTCCACGCCACCGGCCTTTTCGAGTTCGACATGCAACCGGTCGATCTCCGGCTGAATGATGCGGTTACTGAAGAGCGTTTTTACATAACTCTGATAGCCGCGTTCGGTAGGTACGCGACCGGCGGAGGTGTGGGGCTGGGACAGGAAACCTTCGTCGAGCAGATCCGCCATCATGTTGCGGATCGAGGCCGGGCTCATGGGGTATTTGTGGGCGATGACTCGCGAAGCAACTGGCTCACCCGTTTCGATGTAGTTCTGCACAATGGCATGCAAGACATCGAAGTGGCGCGGCGTGAGCGCTCCCAGATAGTTCATCTAATGTAAACAAGACCCCGCTACCTAAGTATAGGGTGTAAGCCGCCAAATACCGGTACTATTTTGCTAAAAGTTCTTTAATTTGTACTACTTTAGCCGGGTGCCAAAGCCGCTCGAGGTCATAGAACTTACGGGCGCTTTCAGAGAAAATGTGAACTAGGAAGTCGCCGTAATCGAGCAGAATCCATTCCGCCTGATCGTAACCTTCGACGCTCACGGCCCAGTCGCCAGCCTCTTTCAGTTGCTTTTGCACCTCGTCACAGACGGCCTGGCCCTGGCGTGGATTAGTAACGGTGCAAATGACAAAGAAGTCGGTGAAGGTCGTAACGTCGCGCAAGTCGAGTACCCGAATGTTTTCGGCTTTCCTCGATTCAGCGGCCTCGATTGCGATCGGCCAGTTGCTGGCAAGCTCAGTAGCGGCGGCATCGGCGTCGGAATCAGAGGGAAGTGAGGGGCGTGACAGCGTTCTCGTAAGGCTCTCCTGCGCCTAGCGTACTACAATTCGCGGGCCTTTCGTCAGGACAGGCTTCTTATCTCCCGCAAGTAAAATACGGATGGTGCTGCTAGGACTTTTTGCTCTTTTCCTGCTCGCACAACAACCGACGCCGCTTGACGCGCTGGCCGTGAGTGCCGTCGAGCGTGCGCAAAATCAGTTGAATGCGGTCAAAGCGCTCGTGGCAGAGGGAACGCTTCCCATGTCGCGCCAAAAAGAGGCGGAAGAGAATCTGGCCGACGCCCAGGATCAAGCCACGCTAGCTCGCACCTTATATAGCCAGACGCGGCTGGAAGACATGACGGCTGCCGATGGAAACGCTATGCTCGAGGCGGCTGAACACCGAGTGTCACGGCAGCAGTTAGTGGTAGACGACAGACGGGGACTGCTCAGCGCGGGTATCCTGGCCAAATCGGAATTCGATCGTTTTACTCAGGAATTGCTATCGAGGCAGCGCGTTCTCGATCTGGCGCGTAACCGGCTCAAGCTGCTGGATGAGCTGAAGGCGATGGCAGAAACGGAAAGACGGGCGGAGCGAGCCGCCGCTTTCGGAACTTTGAAAAATTCCATGATTCGCTACGACGGCAGTGCGCCTTTTAATCTCGCCGGTCTGCCCGCTATTTCCACTCAGTTTGAGCGCCGGTTTCATCGTCCGCTGCCGGTAAGCGCCCTGGGGCAGACCATGCTTCACCGCTCAATGGGACTTGATCATCGCAACCGGGTCGATGTTGCTTTAAATCCGGACGGCTTGGAAGGCCTTTGGCTGCGCAAATTGCTTGAGCGGCTGCATATTTCCTACCTGGCGTTTCGCAGTGCCGTACCCGGAGCTGCTACTGCTCCGCACATTCACATCGGCAGCGGCAGTAGCCGGCTGCTGCCCGGCTCCAGTTGAAATTCGTTCACGCGGAACGCTTGCGGCGGATGAGCGCCAGCCCGGCCAGAAGCGCCAGACCGCTGAGCGCGAACGTCGTTGGTTCGGGCGCCGATGCTAAGGCGAACCGCTGCTCGGCAATCGCAAAATCGCCGGACGCCGCGTCGGCGACCACAATGCTCGTGAATGGATTCGTCGAGGTAGAGGCCGCATAGAGCAGCGCGCCGTTGCTGCCGCTCGGCGAAAGCGTGATCGTTCCCACCAGCATCGTTCCACTGAAGAACTGGGCCGAGATCTGCTCGGGTTGCTGGTTGTTGGGGCCTACCTCAAAGCCAAACTGGGAAACCGGCTTGCTGAAGCCGATGCCCAGCAGAGAATTTCCGTTCGTGAAACCAACCCTGGGGGTCGCCGATTCTACGGCGGGCGGAGTTCCCCATTGCTTCCATGTTGTGGGCACCGTCCACTCCTCCAGCGAGTTGTTATACACGATCGTTTCCGCGCCCACGCTCAGCGCTCCGATCAGCGTTTGGTCGGGATCGGTGAACGAAGCGAGCGTTGTGCTGCTCAGGTAGGCGGCGGAGGGCTGCGGAATCGTGAGGAAGTCCGCCCGTAATGAACTACCTGCCAGCGTCATTGCTGCTGCGCCGATAAGCAGGATGCGAAAGTTTGGAAGCATAGTTCTCCGATGTGCGGTACCGCAACGAAATTGGATATTGCAACGAAATTGGAAATTCAGTGTACCAAGCAGCCCGCCGGCGCTCCGGGCTAACATTGTCGTCAATGTCTGAGTCAGCAACGCCCGAAAGCGCGACGCGGGTTTTGATTTCCGCCAAGCAGATACAAAAGCGCGTGCAAGAAATGGCCGCCCAAATCGAAGCCGACTACCCCGAAGGCCCGCTCTATCTCATCTCCATACTGAAGGGCTCCTTCATCTTCGTCGCCGATCTGGCACGCGCCTTCGAGCGACTTCACGTACGGATCGAGTTCCTCGCGATCTCGAGCTACGGCAACGAAAAAACCAGTTCCGGGCAGGTAAAGCTTACGCGCGATCTCGATGTTCCCATCGAAGGACATCATGTCTTAATCGTTGAAGACATCATCGATAGTGGCATTACTCTGACGTATCTGAAGCGCATGCTCGAGCACCGCAAGCCGAAATCGCTAGCTATCGCCACGCTGCTCGATAAGACGGACCGGCGTATCCAGCCGGTCGACGTGAAATACACCGGATTTCAAATTCCGGATGAGTTCGTTGTGGGTTATGGATTGGATTACGCCGAAGACTATAGAAACCTGAGCGATATTCGAGTGCTCGGGCCGTGAATCAATGCGCGACTGCTAGATTGCGACGCGCTTTCCGGTAATTCGACCATTTGCCGCTCAAGTATGCCGTCACAAAAAGCGCAGTGATGGTCAGCACCAGCAATGGAATCTGCTGCGACCACGGGAGATTGGGATCGGCATCGCGGCTGAGCGCATCACCCACCAGGCAGCAGAGAACGTGGACGGAGAAGACCTCGATCGAAGCACGTCCCAGCAGTGCGAGAGGCTGCAAAACAGGGAGCGACGCAATATTCTGCCCGAAGCGCACAAAAAAAATTGTGAGCGCTGCGAAGTTAATGACGCGCGCGGGGCCGAGATGCCATTTGTCGATCAGCCAGCCGTAGGAATCCGGGTTGATCCAGTGGTCGACCGGGCTATAGCGCAGCACGAGAAAAATAATTGCTACACACGTGCTCAGGACACCGAGCCATCTAGGAAAACCGTCCTTGCGCGCGGCCTTTTCGGTTGCATCGACTCCCGAAAGCTGGTCCGAGTAAATGCTGCCGAGTGCGAGACCCACCATCCAGAGCAGCTGCCATGCGTACATATCGAAGGCGCCGATTGAGTTTTCGGGAACTCCCAGGTGAAACAAATTCACGTGTCGATAGATCCAAGCTCGCAAACCAAATTGGGCCACCGCCCAAACTGCGAAGCTGAGGTAAACGACCGGGTCCCAGCCATAACTGCGGGCGATTCGCCGGGCCAGCAGCGTCAATCCGAGGAAGATGACATACATCGGCAAAATGTCGAGCAGTGATGGACGGTACTCGAGCGCCACCGCTGCGATGACGGCCTGCTTGGGGTGCGCGAAATAGAACGAAAGCAGGTTCTGCAAGGCGAGGCGATGAAACTTCAACGCCACTTCGGCCACAATCGTGAAGGCAATCACCAGCAGGCCGACATGATAGAGATACACCCGGCGCAGACGCTTTAGAATGTCGCGCACTGTAGCCGCTCGACCGCGTTTTGCTTCAATGCGATGCTCCAGCTGGCCGATCATAAAGCCGGCCAGAAAAATAAAACCTTCCGCCCCGGATACGTACCCGAAGGTCTGGTTCGAAAGCAGGCTGGCTTTGGTAGGCAGATGAGTTAGTGTCATCCAGAGCAGCAGAAAGCCACGCAGGATGTCTAATTCAACGAGGCGCGTGGGAGCGGATGATTTGCGTGCTACGTCCGTCTCTGCCACGAGATCCCCTGCCGATTCAGCTCTACGTAGAACGTTTACACGCGCGGTTTGGGCGGCTCCAAATCGCGTGCCTTACATTGCGACATAAACCCGCTGCGTCCGTGTGCGCCATCGCAAAACGGTTTGTTCTCCGCCAGCCCGCAGCGGCACAACGAGATCACCGTACGCCCAGCTAAACCAAAGGAATTACCTTCGGAATCGTGGATTTCAAAGTCCCCTTCAATGCGGATCGGTCCGTTGTTCACAATCGTGACTTTGGTTGGCATGAAACCCGATGGTAGCAAAGGCGGCACATCTGCCAGCCGCGTTCCGAGGCACACATGAACGTTGCAATCACTATAATTGTTTCGCTGGTGCGCGAGTGATTCAATTCATTTTTGAGACCGATTCTAAACTCTTCGACAACGCCTTCCGCTTCGCCCAAAAGCAAGTGCGCCGCCTGATCGAGAACTATCCAGACTACTATCCGATCTTCACCTCCGATGGCATCTGGAAGCACGACGAGCCGGTGCTCGCTCACTGGTGCGATGGCTTTCTGCCGGGGATGATGTGGCTGTTTTATAAGCGGCTCGGTCCCAATCATGGCGAGTCGCGTTTCTGGTGGGAGCATGCCATGCGCTACAGCCGGCCGCTCGAAGTGCGCAAAGCAGACCCCGATGTTCACGATCTGGGATTCATTTTTCTATCCGCCTATCGGCGCTGGTACAAAATCACCAACGATGATGCGTTGCGCGAGGTGATCGTCCAGGCTGGGAAATCACTCGCGTCCGCCTTCGATGAAAAAGGGCAGTACATTCGCTCACTGACGAGCGAAGACTCAGTGTTTATAGACAGCATGATGAATGTCGGCCTGGTGTTTTATGCGGCTCGTGAAACGAACGATAAGCACCTGCGGGATATCGCCACTCGAACCTCATTGACGGTTCGCAAACACCTGGTGCGCGGCGATGGCTCGACTGCTCATGAAGGGGTCTTTGACGGCGATAGCGGCGAGTTTCTCCGCCACAGTACGCAGCAGGGTTATCGCAGTGACTCCTGCTGGTCGCGTGGGCTGTGCTGGGCGCTCTATGGTTTTACTAATGCCTTCGAGTACAGCCGCGATCCTCGGTTTCTCGATACAGCCGAGGCCTGCGCCGATTACTACATCACTCACACGCCAGCCGACGGTATTCCGCCGTGGGACTATAACGCCCCGTTCGACACGCGCAACGTTACCGACACCTCAGCCGGGGCGATTGCGGCGGCCGGATTACTGCGTCTCTGCCGGCACATCACCGACCCCATCAAAGGCCACTTCTACTGGTCAACCGCTATTCATATTCTGCGCGGACTCTGCACTACTCATCTCGGCGATGCCGATCCTAATTGGGAAGGCATACTGCGCGGAGGCGTGTATCACTTAAACAAGGCCATCGGGGTCGACGAATCCGTTATGTGGGGCGAGTACTATTTCGTCGAAGCGCTGGAAGAGGCTTTGCGGCTCGTGAAGTAAATTTCAGGCCCAATTACAATGTAAATAGATGGGGTCTCGCAAGCGCGTATTCACAGCGCGCTTCTGGTCTTTAGTTGGCGCCACATTTCTCGGCTTTCTTGGAATGGGTACGGTCCTGCCGGCACTCGCGCCGCACGTTCGTTACGATCTCGGCGGCTCGGATCGTACGGTTGGCTGGGTTATCGGCACGTTTTCTTTTGTCGCGTTAGGGGCGCGTTTTTTCTCGGGCCCGTTGGCCGACCGCAAGGGCCGCAAAATCACTTTTCTCGCTGGTCTATTCAGCTGTGCGTTGGCAGGCGGAGCCTATCTGCTGCCGCTACATCTGGCGGGCGCCTACCTGGGTCGCGTGCTGCAGGGATTTGGTGAGGCGTGTCTCTACACGGGAGCTGCGGCCTGGGCGGTGGAAGTCGCCGGTGTGGAACGCAGTGCGCAGGCACTTGGTTACCTGAGCAGCGCTATTTGGGGCGGCGTTTCCCTTGGCCCCGCGATCGGCCATCTGCTCGGCACCTTCCGCCACGCCGCTCTTTTGCAAGTGGCCGCAGCTTTGACGAGTCTGGCGCTGGCGGCTTTCGTGAAAGAAGATGTTGAGCCCTCGCTCGAGATAGAAAAGCGCCATTGGTTCCCTTCTCATTTGCTCTCTCCGGGGCTGGCGATCGGCTTCGTCAACGTGCACTATCCGGTAGTCGCCGGTTTCCTGATTCTTCACCTGGCTCGCTATGGCAACTCGGGCGCAGCGGCGTTTTCCACCTACGCCCTGGTCATTCTTTTCTCGCGATTTTTTCTGGGCGGCCTGCCCGATCGCATTCACCCGAGCATTACTTTCTACAGCGGCCTGGTTGCCATGGCGGTTGGTCTGCTTTTGATCGCCGCCGGACCCTCTCCGGCCATCGCCATACTGGCCGCCGGCATCCTGGGCTTCGGGTTTTCCTTTCCGTGGTCTTCGGTGGCCGCGACTGTTCTGCGCAAAACTCCCGAAGCCGAGCATGGCTCTACCATCGGCCTGTTGAGCGCGTTTTACGATCTTTTCGTCGGCCTGAGTTCGCTGGCGGCGGGCGCCGTTTCTTACCGCTTCGGTTATGCCGCCGCTTTCTGTATGGCTGCCCTTGCCCTGGTGGCGGCTGCCGTTGCCGGCAGGTTCGTGTTCCTCAACAAAGCAGATTTCACCCAGGTCGATGCCGACGCGTGCGCTGAAATCGCCGCCGGCTGATTCGCCTCACTTGACACTTGAAGTAATTAGGCGTATACAGGTGGAGTGCCTACCGTAGACGAACAACCTGAACGCCTGGAATTTCTGCAGGGTACCCTCGAAGTGCTCATCCTGCGCACGCTTCTGAGTGCGCCAAATCATGCCTACGGTATTTCGCAGCTGCTCGAACAGCAATCACAAAACGAATTCGTGGTTGACAACGGCTCGTTGTATCCGGCATTGCAGCGCCTTTTGCAACGTGACTGGATCACGGCAGACTGGAAGAAGTCTCCCAACGGACGCCGCGCGCGCTATTACCGCCTGACGCCACTGGGCCGCAAGCAACTGGTAAAGTCCACTTCGAAATGGCTGCGTTTCGTAGACGCGATGGGCAAAATTCTGGCGCCGGAGTCTTAAATGCGACGCTGGTGGAACAAACTTGCGCAACTTGTTCAACGCCGCCCCGTTTTGGACGACGAGCTTCGCGATGAGATCCAATCGCACCTCGATCTCTTAACCGACGAGCGCGAGCAGCTGGGATTGCCGCACCCGCAAGCGCGCCAACTAGCCCAGCGTGATCTCGGGAACGCCACCCTGCTGCGCGAACAGGCTCGCGAGGCCTGGCGTTTTCCGCGTATGGAAAGCTTTCTCCAGGACATCCGCTATGGGCTGCGTGGCATGCGCAAAGCTCCCGGCTTCTCCCTGGCCGTAATTCTTACGCTGGCGCTGGGCATCGGAGTAAACACCGCCGTCTTTAGCGTGGTGTACGCTGTGCTGCTCCGCCCGCTGCCTTATCCGTCGAGTGAACGGCTCGTGCAGCTCGGTGAATCGAGTGGCCAGGCTAGCGGCATCAGCGTCACCTGGATCAACTTCACGCACTGGCGCGCCGAAAATCACAGCTTCGAAAAAATGGCCGGCACGCAGATGGGCGGCCTCACTCTCACCGGCCGCGGCGATGCACTGCAGACGCGGGCCGGGCTGGTCACCGGTGACTTCTTCCCGCTCACCGGTTCGCGACCGGTACTCGGGCGTCTCTTCACCGCCGACGACGATCATGCCGGCGCACCGCCGGTTGTGCTCCTCTCTTATGAGTTCTGGGCCAAAGTTTTCAGCGCTGATCCAAACGTTGTGGGAGGCGCGCTGACACTTAACGGCCGCTCCTCTCAGGTGGTTGGCGTCTTGCGCCCCGGTTTAAAGTTCTTCCCGGTCAAAACGGATGTTTACCTGCCGCTGGGACCTTCCGCTTCGCAAACGGTGAAGCGCAGCGAGCATGGCTCCATGCGCGTGCTCGCTCTGCTGAAGCCGGGTGTCACTCTCGCCGCTGCCCGCGCCGATCTGGACGGCATTATGCAGCGCCTCGCCATCGCCGACCCGGGCCCGGAAAACGATCATCGCGCCTCTCTCACATCTCTGCTCGATGCAGTCACCGGCAGCACGATTCGTCCGATCTTGTTCCTGCTACTAGGCGCAGTGGCGCTGATTCTCATCCTGGTGTGTGCCAATGTCTCGAGTCTGCTGCTGGTTCGAGGCACGGTCCGCGTGCGCGAACTTGCGCTGCGTGCAGCACTCGGAGCGGGCACGTCCCGCCTGGCCCGGCAGTTACTCACGGAGAATCTGGTGCTCGCTGTTTTGGGTGGTCTCACTGGCGTTTTTCTGGCAGCGGTGTGCCTGCGCCTGCTCGTATTGTCCGGTCCGTCCAGTATCCCGCGCCTCGCCGAAGTACGTCTCGATCTCCCTGTCCTCGGCTTCGCTTCACTGATCAGTCTGGTAGTGGGTTTGCTCGCCGGATTCGCGCCCATTCGAAATGCGCGCCGGCTCGACCTCACCACTGCGCTCAAGGAAGGTTCCGCGCAAGCCGGCGCCGGTGCTCGCGGCCGAGCCTTGCGCAATGGTTTGGTGATTGCCGAAATCGCCGTCACGTTCGTCCTCGCCTTTTCCGCCAGTCTGTTGCTTCGCAGCCTGGTCGCCGCCCAGTCCGTTTATCCCGGCTTTGACTCGGATCATCTGCTCACACTCCAACTCCAGTTGCCCGACTCCAGCTATCGCGACGATGCCAGAATTCGCCATTTTTACGACCAGCTCTTGAAGACCCTTCGTAGTGAACCCGGCATTCAGTCCGCTGGCCTTGTTACCTGCCCTCTCGACGATTGCGGCGACTACTGGTACTCCGTCGCCGGCCGCCCTGCTCCTGCGCGAGCGAACGTCCCTTTAACGCTTTTCAAGATTGCTGACTCCACTTATTTCCAAACTATGCATATGCGCCTGAAAGCCGGTCGAGGTTTCACCGATATCGATCGCGAGGCAAGCCCGCCCGTCACGGTAATTAACGAAGTTCTCGCACGCAGATGGTGGGCAGCGCCCCAGCAGGCCCTCGGTCAGCAGATCAAATTCGGCGGCCCCTACATGACTGGTCCCCTTTACGAAATCGTGGGCGTTGTAGGAGCAGTTCATCAAATGGGTCTCGACCAACCGCCGGAACCGGAGCTTTACATCCCCTTCGCCCAGCAGCCTTCGGCCGCCATGACGGTCGTGATCCGCACGGCCGGTGATCCAGGTTCTATTAGTCCCGTCGTCCGGCGCGTGGTCCGCTCACTGGATCGCAATCTCCCGATCCAAGCGCTGCAGCCGCTCGAATCGTCTCTCGCCTCCACGCTCGACCGCCGCCGCTTCAGCGCATCCCTTCTTTCCAGCTTCGCGATTCTCGCTTTGACGCTTGCTGCCCTAGGCGTCTATGGCGTTCTAAATTATTGGGTGAACGTCCGACAAAAAGAGATCGCCGTTCGTCTCGCTCTGGGGGCGCAACGGTCGGGCATACTGTACTGGGCTGGGTCACACGCCGGCCGCCTCACTGTTGCCGGACTCTCACTCGGAGCCCTGGGATCCTGGGCCGCTGCCCATTTTCTCAACGAACTCGTCTTCGGCGTCTCGACTCATAGTCCGGTGATGATTTTGACGGCTGTGCTTGTGGTGCTCGCCACCACTGTGATTGCGGTATCCTTGCCTCTCTGGAGGGCTTCAGCGACCGACCCCATCCACTACCTCCACAACCAATGATTTCAGAAACAAAACTGTGAAAACATTGGTTTGTAGATGTCCCAATTAGACACAATCGACTGGTCCGACTGTCCATCCGTAGAGATTAAGAAAACTGTACAGAGCGCCGGGCCCGTGCTCCTCGGGATGGAGGTCAATCAGGATCACTTGAGCATCGAGAGTTTGCGGCTGAATTCTCCGGCTTCTATTGCGTCGGCTGCCGCCAACGCCTTGTCCCAGCGAAATTTCTGATCGGACCCAAGGGCGAACGTCGCTTGCACGAAGCGGCGGCGATTCAACTTTGCTTGCGTCAACCCAGCGCGCAAGGCCGAGTTCAGTGCTTTTTTAAAAGACAGCCCACGTTCTTTCATCGCCTCTCGGATCAACGCTTCAACATCGGAATCCAAGGTGACCGTAGTCCGCATTTAAGCATGATCGCATTACGCAGCACCGTGAGCGATGCGAGCTCATTGCGCCATTACTCTCTTGGTAAAGCGCTCTGCGCAGTGGACCCGTGAAGAAGAGAAACCCGCGCAGAGCGTGCAATTCAGTGGTCTTTCGTATCTTTCTTCGAGTGGTCTTCGTGTTGCGGCGGGGGCGGCGGCCGGTGCTCGTCTTTCGGTGGCGTCGGCGGCGGCTCCGTTTTCTGCGGGGCTGCACGCGGCGGCTCAGTTCGAGGCGCAACAGTTGGCGCTCGTTCCGGGCTCGCCGGTCGTTCGGCGGGTGGAGGGCGATTGGGTGCGGGTTCGGGGCGTGGAGTTGGCGCAGCTGGACGCGGTTCCGGCGTAATCGGGCGTACTGGATTCGCCGGACGTGCTGCTGGTGTAGTCGGACGCGTTGGACTAGCAGGCCGTGCTTCCGGCGCGGTCGGCCGATTGGCAGTTGTCGCGGCAGACGGCGTGGACCGGAGTGGCGGGGCCATCGCCCCACGTGAGGCTGCGGGGACTGGATGATCGGCACTCTCATTGAACGGCCTCGGTTGCTGCTGACTCAACGGAGCAGCCAAACGATTAGGAGCGGGACGGTTGATCGCCGGCTCACCGAACTTTTGACCGGGCTGCACTGCGACCGGCCGGACAGCAGGCACCTGCCTGAAGTTTGCCTGTGCCGATCGCGACAAGGAAGTATTCTGAGGCGCCTGCATGTTCCCCGGCTGCGCTGCCTGTCGCTGCTGCAAGGAGGGTTGCCGCGCCGCGAAGGTTGCTGCAGGCGCAGGCGGAGGCACACTGCGCGCAATTACCTGCCGGCTCATCACTTCCGGAGCGGGCCGAATGGCCGTGCGTGCGCCGGATTTGGCAAGCGGGGAATGGGGGGTCGGAGCAACGGGTGGTCTCACTACCGAGGCAGTCTGCAGACGTCCGAGATCCGCTGAACGAATTGGCGTTGCGGCCTGACGAACCGGCCGTCCACCGGCGAAAGACGTTTGCGGCATCGTCATCACTGCATTGGGGGCCCGCGAATTTATGAACTGCTGGTTGTAAACCTGCTTGTTTACGTAGACAGTGTTGTAGACATTCGTAATGTTAACGGTTTTCACGATACGCGTGTTATTCACATTCACGTTGTTGAAGTAGCGGGGCGAGCAGCGATAGGTAGGCGTATAGATTTCGCCCCGGCCGAGCGGCACCCAGCCCAGACTCGGACCGCCGCCGGTGCTTATGCCTGCTCCCCAGTGAGCACCGCCAAACCAGGCGACCATCGCCGGTGCATAGTAGGGGCGAATGACCGGCCCCCCGCCGCGCCAGCCGCCCACCGGACCCGGACACCAGCCCCAGCGGTTCCCGATATAAGCCCAACGTCCATAGTGGAACGGCGCGAAGCCCCAGGGCATGCTGTCAACCCACGTCCAACCCCACGGCTCGATCCAGATCCAGTGACCGTCATGATAGGGTGCCCATCCCGCGTCCACCTGGCGCGGATACCATACCGGTCCGTCGTCCTCCGTGTTCTGCCAGTTGCCGTAATCGTCGAGATCCTCGTAACCAACTACTCCAGGCGGCAGATAGCGGGCGGAGGCAAGCCGAGCCTCATGAGCGTCCCGCTGCTGGCACCACTGGTCGAATTCGTCCGCTTGTGGCGCCAGTTCGATATCGTAGGCGAGCTGCTCAGCTCCCGTAAGACTCGCGCTGTTCCCACGATTCAGCGTGAAAGCCTGTCCACCCCCCGTGATCTCGGCCTGCCCTTCGCGGACCACAAGGAAGCTCATGGTTCCATTCGGATCCACGCGAAAACGGTAGACTCCATCGCGCAACAAGTTGACGGCCGCGTTCGGCGTATCCACCTCAAACACTTGATCGGGTGCGAAGTCATGCACGCGGATAGACAGGTCGCCGCCGGTTAGCTTGAGTTGAACGGTCCGGTCATCCAGATTTAAACACAACGTCATAAGTAATTGCGCATCATGAGTGAAACGTGGTCTGCTGACATTATGAGACCACTGAGGATATCGGACGCGATGTCGGTGCTTGGTTTGCAGCAAGAGATCCAGCGTTCTGAGGAGTCGCGCTACGATCACCGGTTGCATGGCGTTTTGCTGGTCGCCCAGGGTATGACCTGCCCTGAAGTAGCACGGCTTTTGGGAGATGCACCGCGTTCCGTCGAGTATTGGGTTCACCGTTTCGAGCAGCAGGGATTGGGGGGTCTGGCCGAGGGAGAACGGTCCGGACGCCCCAGCCGGCTGAGTGAGAAGCAGATCAAAGAGATCAATCGAGTGTTGCGAGAGAGGCCGAGCGACGCGGGGATGCGCGTCAACCTGTGGGATGGCAAGACGCTGTCGGCCTGGCTGGCGAAGACCTACGGCATCCACTTGGGGGTCCGTCAATGCCAGCGTTTGTTCCGGCAGTTCGAGTTCCGGCTCCGCAAGCCCCGGCCCGTTTTGGCGCGAGCCGACCCGACGCGCCACAAAGCGCATAAAAAAAACTCCGCAAGTTAATGCGGGACAATGCCGTGGACCTCTGGGCGCTGGACGAAGTGCATTTTCAGCAACAGGGATCCCGTTGCCGTATGTGGGTTCCACCGGAAACCAGAGATCCGATCGTGTACCATCATCCGACCCGGAAGAGCGTAGGCTACTTCGCCGCAGTCCGTTTGCGGGATGGCGAATTTTTGTTTCGCCGCGAGACCGGCCGATTCAACGGCGAGTCCTTCTGGGAGTTCCTCAAAATCTTCCGCGAGGCCAGCGCTGTTTCCGGACGTCGCGTCCTCGCCATCAGTGACAACGCGCAGTATCATCGCTCCAAACTCCATCTGCCTTGGCGTGATCAACAGGCTCCACAATTTCGCTTGGACTTCCTGCCTCCTTACAGCCCGGAACTCAACCCTATCGAACGGGTCTGGAAACTCACGCGCCGGTTGCGTCTGCACAATCGTTATTTCGGATTCCTCGATGGAGTCGTTTCCGCCGTCGAAGATCAGTTCGCCGAATGGACAAAGCCCAACGATGCCCTGCGACGATTATGCGCAATTAGTTAAGACGCTGTGTTTAGAAAGCCAAAGCTGGCCTGCGCGCCGGCGCGTATCACTGCTATGTCAAGATGCAATTCCGCAGTTGAGTTATCACCGGCATAAAGGAAATCGCCCACCGTGAACGGCCGATTCACTTCAGCCATAACCCAATCGTCCGCCCCGGCAACCTGCATGGAGACTTGTCCACTCACATAATTCAGGCGAGCCACGCGCGACGGCGGATCGTCCTGCGCGCGGAGACCGATAGCGCCGAGAGACAATGCGGTCGCAGCTGCAAAGCCGAACCAGACGAAGCGTCGCTTCCAAGGCGCAGCTTCGCCTATGCCTTTGATAATCCCAAGTGTTTTGTGTGCCGGCACCATAAGGCGCCTCCCCTTGGCTAAATAGATGTCGCAGCGGCAAACGCAGTTTCCTCAGGGCGAACATCCCGCTCGTTTCTGAACTTGATTTAATTTGAGCGCACCCTTAGACTCGGATGGAAAAGGCGGAGAAATCCATGGCAATCGGCCATCTCGCAATCTCACCTCGACCGGCGAAATGCTTTTCTGACTTGGAACAACCGGTCACAAAGTGGTGTCTGGATTTGTGAGGACGTCCATGCCTGGCTTGTACTTGCTGCCTCCCGTAATCCAGTGCGTCGAGCTGGCATCGCAGCGTGCAGCTGCCACGGTTCGCGGAAGAATCAAGCGCGGCCTGACGACGCTTGCATCCGTGGCCGCTACCGCGTCGTTCATCGGGTTTTTCGGTACGGTCCTGGGCCTTTTGAATTCTTTTCCAACCCTGGGCACCTCGCAGTCAGCCGGCCTGGCGATCACAAGCCAACGCATTTCGGAGGCTATGATCCCCGCACTCCTTGGTCTCTTCGTCGCCGTGACAGCCTTTTGGTTCCATCAATATCTCAGTGGACAGCTGGCAGCGCTCGACCGCGAGATGGAAAGCGAAACCGTCAACCTGGTCAACCGCCTGGTGGTGCATCTCGCGGAACTGCGAACCACCGATCCAGTTCGTTGGGCCGCGGTGTCGAGGAAGCCGGGAAACGCAAAGCTATCCTGTGCCTCGTGGATAGTGTCCTGCGCTTTGCAGTGCAGTTCTTTCGGCGACTCGTTCGGCATAATTGAACCGCAGCAGTCGGGCGGTCGCTTCGCCTTCGCGCGTCAATGGATCGATCATCCCTCCGCGTATGCGGAAATGATCCTGCCATTGGTCCCGCCTTGGATGGAAAAACCTTACCGGTTCTCCCGTTTCGGCGTCTATGGTCGCCACATCGGAGCCTTTGTAGCGATTGCAAAATATACAACAATATGCCAAATTGACGGAGGTTGAGACCCCTCCGTGCTTTCGGCTAACGATGTGATCGATTTGGTAAGCAAAAGCGGATTGGCCAGCAGGATATAAGCAATATTCGCAACGTTCCCGCGCCCGCAGGATCACTTTCTGCCGTGTGGCCTCATCTACTTCACGAGGCACGCATCAGGATCTGTTCGGCGCGAGCTTTTGCCATGCGAAGGATATGTTCAAGTTGGAAATAGTAATCTAATTCGGATTGCTCATCTAAGGAAAGGCGATCATTTCGCTCCTTCCTGATTAAATCTTCCACTCGCTGTTGAATTTTGGAGGACGGACGAAAGGCGATGATCTGTTCAGGAGTCGTACCCGCTGCAATGAAGTCAATGAACTCGAAATAGGCGGGATTGGTCGCCAGCATAGCTCTGATTTAGGATAGCTGTTTCTGGATGTGTACGTCGCGACTTTCCTCAGCCATATATCCTGTCGCCATGAATCGCCGCCAATTTCTCCAACGTTCCGGTACCCTCGCTCTCGCGGCGCAACTAAATTCGAAGGAAGCCGAGATTCACTGCGACGTTCTGGTCGTGGGCGGTGGCGTCGGAGGCTTTGCCGCAGCGCTCGCGGCTTGCCGGAACGGTAGGCGCGTGATCCTCACCGAAGAAACTGACTGGCTCGGAGGACAGTTGACCGCACAGGCTGTTCCTCCCGACGAGCATCCGTGGATCGAGCAATTCGGTTGCACCCGCAGCTATCGCCAGTATCGAAATGCTGTCCGTGAGTTTTACCGGCGTTACTATCCGCTCAACGAAACCGCCCGAGGAAAGGCGGATCTGAACCCCGGCAACGGAACCGTGTCTCGCCTCACGCATGAATTTCGCGTTTCAGTGGCGGTGCTCGGGGAAATGCTTGCGCCCTTCGAAGGCAATGGACAACTTACGGTCTTGCTCCTCCACGTGCCTGAATCGGCTACCGTGCAATCCGACCGGGTGACGAGTGTCAGCTTCTCGGATCGCCGGACTGATCAGCGACGAACCGTCACGGCAAAATATTTCATAGACGCCACTGAACTCGGTGATCTGTTGCCGATGACGAATACAGAATTTGTAACTGGAGCCGAGGCGCAGTCGCAAACGGGCGAGAAGCACGCCGTTCCCACGGCTCTGCCCGCCAACAGTCAATCCTTCACGTTCTGCTTCGCAATGGATTTTCTGCCAGGGGAAGATCACACCATCGACAAACCCGCCAAGTATGAATTCTGGCGTGACTACATTCCAAAGCTCACGCCTGCGTGGGCCGGGCCGTTGCTGAACTGGACCGCCAGCGAGCCGAAGACCTTGGGCCCCCGCCGAGCGCACCTGAAGCCCAACCCGGAACCAAACCAGCCCGATCCAGGGTTCAACATCTGGACCTATCGCCGGATCGCCGACCGCAACAACTTTACTCCCGGCGCTTATCGAAGCGACATTACTCTGGTGAACTGGCCGCAGAATGATTACTGGTTGGGCGATTTGGTCACGGCGGATGCAAATAAAAGAGCGGAATTGCTGCGCGACGCAAAGCAACTCAGCTTGTCGTTTCTCTACTGGATGCAAACCGCGGCCCCACGCCCCGATGGCGGGATCGGCTTCCGAGGCCTGCGCTTGCGAAAGGACATCGTCGATACAGAGGACGGCCTGGCGAAGTCTGTCTATATTCGCGAAGCGCGCCGCATCCAGGCTGAGTTCACCATACTGGAGCAGCATGTCGGCACCGATATGCGCGCGGAAAAAACAGGCAAGCCCCGAGACGAGGCGACTGCCGAAGTCTTTTCGGATTCGGTTGGTATCGGCTGTTACCGCATCGATCTGCATCCCTCCGCCGGCGGAACCAATTACATCGATATCAGTTCGCTCCCGTTCCAGATCCCTCTCGGCGCGTTACTGCCCAAACGAATGAAAAATCTGCTGCCGGCCGCAAAGAATATCGGGACCACTCACATTACGAACGGTTGCTATCGACTGCATCCGGTCGAATGGAACATCGGCGAAGCAGCCGGAGCACTTGCTTCGTTCGCCATTGCCAGAAACACGAGCCCGCGATTTGTCCGCAATTCTAAGCCGCTGCTCGCGGATTTTCAGCGGTTGCTTATTCAACAGGGGTTCGAGCTCGCCTGGCCCCGCATCCACCCGGTCTAACCAGGTGACTTCTTATAAAATCGATTTCCGCATGTCCATAGCAAGCCTCAATCCCACCACCGGTACAACTGAGAAAACGTTCGCGCCCCTGACCGCGCCGCAGATCGAACAGAAGCTGAGCCTGGCTCAGGCCGCGTTCCGACAACATCGCCAGACATCCTATGCGGAACGTTCTGAAAAACTCCGTCGAGCCGCCGCCATCTTGAACGCTGGGGCCGAGCGCCTCGGCCGGATCATGACCATCGAGATGGGCAAGACCCTCGCCTCGGCCGTGGCGGAAGCCCGCAAGTGCGCTACTGCCTGTGACTACTATGCCGAACACGGAGCGAGACAACTCACGGACGAAGTCATTGAAACGAGCGCCAGCCGCAGCTTCGTGCGCTATCAGCCGCTCGGTCCTGTGCTCGCCGTGATGCCTTGGAACTTTCCTTTCTGGCAGGTGTTTCGTTTTGCCGCCCCGGCTCTCATGGCGGGCAACGTGGGCCTGCTCAAACATTCACCCAATGTGCCGCAATGCGCGCTCGCCATTGAAGAGATTTTCGAAGAGGCTGGTTTTGTACGTGGCGTCTTTCAGTCGCTTCTCATCGAAGCAGATCAGGTAGAGATTCTGCTAAAGGAGAATCGCATAGCGGCCGCCACGCTCACCGGTAGTGTGCCGGCCGGTAGTGCGGTGGCCAGCCAGTCTGGCCGCGAGATCAAGAAAACCGTTCTTGAGCTGGGAGGCAGTGACCCGTTCATCGTGATGCCAAGCGCGGATTTATCTTCCACCGTCAAAGCGGCCATTGCCGCTCGCACGATTAATAATGGACAATCCTGCATCGCCGCCAAGCGCTTTCTGGTCGCGGACGAAATCTATCCCGAATTCGAGCGCGAGTTCGTACGCGGCATGGAAGCGTTGCGTGTAGGCGATCCGCTCGATGAATCGACCGATATTGGCCCTCTCGCTACCGAGAAAATTCGCGAAAATCTCGCCGATCAAGTTAGCCGTGCGCAGAGAGCGGGCGCAACCATCCTTACGGAAGGCCGCCAGGTGGACGGTCCAGGCTTCTTTTATCCACCCACTGTACTCACCGGCATCGCTCGCGATTCACCAATCTTTTACGAAGAGCTTTTCGGCCCCGTCGCCCTGCTCTTCCGTGTTAGAGACGCCGCCGCCGCTCTCGACCTCGCCAACGACACACCCTTCGGACTAGGATCGAGCGTCTGGACCAACGACGAAAGTGAAATTGAATTCTTTATCAACGGCGTCGAGGCCGGCCAGGTCTTCATCAACGCTCCGGTAGCGTCCGATGCGCGGCTGCCGTTTGGCGGAGTGAAACGTTCCGGCTACGGCCGGGAACTGGGCCCGCATGGCATCCGCGAATTCGTGAACGCTAAGACTATCTGGCAGAAATAATTCAGTAACGGCCTACTCGCTAACATAGGAGTGCCCCATGCCAAAGCCGAACGTACTCGTGGTTTGTCCGCCTGGTCACTACCTTTTACGCAATGTGGAACCGCTCCGCGATCGTGCCGATATCTTCGTTGGCGACGATGTAGCCTCTGTTCAAAAATACGCGCCCAATGCCGACATCGCGGTGATTTCCGGCCTCCCGGGCACTGTTCCGTTTGACCAAGTCTGGCATTCCGCCAAGTCACTCCAGTGGATTCAGTCGGTTTCGGCGGGCGTTGAAAAACTGATGATTCCGGAGCTGATCGCAAGCCCCGTTCCGCTAACGAATGCGCGCGGTGTGTTCAAACGATCGCTTGCCGAATTCGCCATTTTCAGCATTCTCTTTTATTACAAGAAGGGCCGGCGTCTGATCGATAGCCAGCGTGCGCACCACTGGGATGACTTTCACGTTACGTGGCTTCCCGGCAAGATTATGGGCGTCGTTGGGTACGGCGAAATCGGCCGTGAATGCGCTTTGCTGGCGCACGCGCTCGGCATGAAGATTCACGCCGTTCGCAGACGTCCCGAGCAGTCCGCAGACGATCCCATTCTCGAACGTGTTTTGCCCGATACCCAGCTGCACGAAGTGCTGCATGAAATTGACGTGCTCGTGGCCGCGGCGCCGCTCACTCCCGCCACGCATCACATGTTGAGCGACGACGAGTTCAATGTGATGAAGCCGTCGGCGCTCGTGATTAACGTGGGGCGCGGCCCGGTGGTCGATCAGGACGCCATTATCCGCGCGTTACAACAGAACAAAATTGCGGGTGCCGCCCTAGATGTCTTTGAAACCGAACCGCTGCCCCCTGACAATCCGCTTTGGGATCTGCAAAACGTTCTCATCTCTCCGCATTGCACTGATCGCACCAGCGACCCCGACTGGCTCGATCTCTCGATGCGCGTCTTCGTAGACAATTTCGACCGCTATGTGAAAGGCGAGGCGCTAATGAATCTGGTCGACAAAAAGGCGGGCTATTGACGAGCGCACCAGCATTCCCGGATCTTGAAGAAGCTGCGGCGCGTATTGGAATTCTGGCGCGTGAAACTCCGGTTGCCACCTCCCGGTTGTTCGACGAAGCCTGCGGCCACCAGGCTTTCTTCAAATGCGAAAACCTGCAGCGCGGAGGTGCTTTCAAGATCCGCGGCGCGACGAATTTTCTTCTATCCATGAGCGATGACGAACGAAGGCGCGGTGTCGTCACTTTTTCTTCGGGCAATCATGCCCAAGCGGTCGCAATCGCCGCCGCTCATCTCGGGGTCCACGCCACGATCGTGATGCCGACCGATGCGCCGCAATCCAAACTGCACTCGACGCAAGCCTACAACCCAGAGATTATCTTCTTCGATCGGCTGCGCGACGACCGGGAAGCGCTCTCGCGCGAAATCTCCGAACGAACCGGAGCGGTCGTTTTGCCGTCTTACGATCATCCCTGGATCATCGCCGGTCAGGGAACCTGCGCTCTTGAACTTCTCCGCCAGCAGCCCGATCTCGACGCTCTCTTAGTGCCTCTGGGCGGCGGTGGTCTGCTCTCTGGCTCCCTGATCGCTGCTAAACAGCTGCGCCCGTCTCTGCGCGTTTTCGGGGTCGAACCCGCCCTGGCTAATGATTGGCATCTGTCGCTGCAAGCCGGTTCGCGCCAAACCATTCCCGCACCCGCCACGCTCGCCGATGGCCTACGCACGACTACACCCGGCGCAATCACCTTCGACATTGTTCGCCGGCTGGCCGAAGATGTCCTTCTCGTTTCTGAAGAAGAAATCAAAGCCACCCTCCGTTATCTGCTCACGCGCATGAAACTTCTCGTCGAGCCCAGCGGCGCGGTGGCGGCCGCCGCCGTCCTGCAACGCAAGATTCCGAGCAGTCTTTTGCGTGTCGGCATCATACTCTCGGGCGGCAACGTCGATCTGCCCATGCTCGCGGATATGTGCCGGGAGGCCTGTTAAATCGTGAGGCCGCGAAACCCCTGGAAAACGCTCTCATCTAAAATCGTTTACCGGAATCCCTGGATTCGGGTGCGCGAGGATGAAGTAGTACGGCCAGACGGCGGCCCCGGTATCTATGGCGTCGTTGAAATTCGTCCGTCGGTCGGTATTGTGGCTTTGAACGAGCGCGATGAAATTGTTCTTGTCGGACAGTGGCGCTACCCTCACAATCACTACTCGTGGGAAATTCCGCGCGGCGGCTCCGTGGAAGGCGAAACAGATATGCTGATTGCTGCGCAACGCGAACTTGCTGAAGAGGCTGGCGTGCAAGCCGCCGAATGGCGCTATCTCGGCGCTGCCGATTGCTGCAACGGAGTGGTCAACGATGTTCAGAGCACTTATTTTGCTACGGGTCTCACACCCACCGAACGCAACCTCGATCCCGAAGAAGAAATCGCTGTTGCCTGGAAGCCTTTTTCTGAAGCCGTCGACATGGTGATGGATAACCGCATCACCGAGATATCGAGCATCGCTGCCATCCTGATGGTGGCTCAGATACGCCGGCGCGACGCATAAATGAAGCTGGCCCACCACAAATCGCAGCGCCGTTTCAGTTTGTTCGCCTGGGGTGTGTTGCTCTACAACATCCCGGTCATCCTATGGGGCGCCTACGTACGCGTTTCTTTCTCCGGCGACGGCTGCGGCGCCAATTGGCCCAGCTGCAACGGCCAGTTCCTGCCGCAAAAGATGGCCGCGCCCATGGCCATCGAATACACCCATCGCTTTATGACAAGCCTGGACACCATGGCGGTTCTCGTCATGCTCATCTGGGCCTTCTTCGCATTCGCCCGCAAGCATCCGGTGCGCCGCTATGCCGTTCTCTCGTTCGTTTTCCTGTTGATCGAAGCCTTGCTGGGCGCGGGCCTGGTCATTTTTCGTCTGGTCGCGAAAGATCAATCGGCTGGCCGCGTCTGGTACCTCTCCGCACATCTTACGAACACGATGCTGCTGCTGGCCGCGCTGACAATCACGGCATGGCTGGCCTCCAGCGCGACGGAAACTCTGCGTTTGCGCGACGTGCGTAAACCGCTGTGGGTCGCCCTGGCTGTTACGATTTTCGTCAGCATCACCGGAACCATCACCGCCTTGGGTGACACGCTATTTCCGGCGTCGTCGCTCGCACGCGGCATGCAGCAGGATTTCGCAGTCGCCTCCAACATTTTGCTGCGCTTGCGAGTGATTCACCCTCTGATCGCGATGGCTGGCGCCGCCTACATCGTTTGGGTCGCTGCCGGCCTTTTGCGCCGTGTTGGCAAACCATCGATCGCAGTGATCTCGATTACCGTCTTGCAAATCGCCGCAGGCATGCTGAACCTGGCTCTGCTGGCGCCTCTTCCCATGCAGCTATTGCATTTGTTCATCGCCGACATGCTTTGGATCAGCCTGATCGTGCTGGCGCTCGAAACGATGCCGGCACACCCTGGCGAAACGTCGGGTATTGCAGAACATAACCCAATGCGCGCCGAACTGCCGAGCCATCCACGCGCCGTCCCGACGTCACGCTAGGAGTCGTTTGGGCGAGCAGCGTCAGCCCCAGGAAATCCGCGCTGAACTGCGCTACGGTGAGCGAGGTGGAAGGCTCTTCATCGGCCACCGGAAAGGCCCCGCACAGAGCACTCTGCAGTCCCGCAATCGCCTGTCCCGCTAAATCATCGACATGAATCCGGCTTACGATTCGGCTCTCTGAGGGAATCCGAAAATTGCCGATCCGAACGCTCTCGTGTACGCCGCGGCCGGGTCCGTAAATGGCCGCTGGCCGAAGAATCAGGTGCGACCAGGACTCGGCCGCTAAGAATTGTTCGGTTGCCACTCTTAACCGGTCGCGATCCGACTCGGGCGCTGCCGGTGTGTGCTCATCGACGACCTCAGCCGAGCCGTAAACGCCTGTGGTCGAAAGATACACGACGCGAGCGGGCTGAATCGCCCGGAGGGCTTCTAGCAGTTTTTCATCTTGCCCGCTTACTGGCGGAATCGAGTGCAAAACCGTCATTCCATGCGACAGACGGGCTACCGCTGCCAAGTTGAATTCGATGCACTCCACTCCCGGTATCTGCGCTTGCTCGCGGTTGGTGCAAATCACATGCCATCCCAGGCTCGCCATTTTCCTTGCCACGCGAGTGCCCGTGTAGCCGCATCCCAGAATCAGCAGAGTTGCAGGAGTCAAGCAGGCCGGGCCTGCCGGACCATCTCGATCAAAACCGTCCGCGCATCCTGGCTGGATCGAACCTCTCGCGGGAACGCGACCCGTTCGCCAAAGATCCGCTCACCCGACTTGATGCGTAGATGGAATCCTAAACGATCGACCGCCGTCATTGTAGCCGCTTCGGCTGTCTGATCGACCCAACGCCGGCAGATGAGCCTTACCGCATCGGCATGGTCGGCATTCATGTGCTCGATGATTCCAGGGGCCGCTTCTGCCAAAGGATCGGGCAGCGCGCCCTGATATTCTTCGGCAGTAACCCAGCCCATCACGCCAAACCCGCCGATGAAATATACGTCTGAGACTGCCAGGCGAAAGTAGAAGAAGTCGGTGAAATCCTTCCAGTACTCAGCGTTCTCATGCCGTGCTAAGTAAAGCTCTGAAACCTCGTCCCGCTTCACTTCGTGAGCTTCGCCCACCAGCGTTACCCGCGCCGCAGCTAGGGGATCGCCTGAAACATCCGGCTGCATGACCAGCAGGCTGGCACGCCCATCCTGCCGCATATTCTGCGTGTGCATGGCCATGCTGCTCACAAAGAATACCGGACGGCCCGACTCATCCGCCGCATACGGCATCATCGAGCCGAACGGGTACCCGGACACTCTTTGCGAGTGCGTGGAGAGAGTGCCCGTTCGACCGATTGTTATGAGTGTCCGCGCCCGTTCAGCCAGTGAAGGTTCCGGGACCGAAGCCGCTGAGCTTCCGCCACTCGCATGCTGTTGCCCAACCGCCATGCTTTCAGGCTATCGAACGTCAGGCTAGCGAACGCATCCGCCGGCCCCAAACACCAAAGGCCAAACACAATGCGCCGATGCCCGCCAGACTTCCCGCTCCTGGTTCCGGCGTCGATCGAATTTCCCCGAACAGCCCATCGGCCTGGTTGTTAATACCAGCCACGAAGTACAGGGCATTCGGGTTTGCCGAAGTTGATAGCCCAGAGATCGGTATTCACCAGCGGATTTCCCTTCGAATCGGTAATCGTGCCCAGCCGGCTTCCGCTGCTCGGATCGAAGGCATTGATCTCCCCGTTTCCAAAGTTCCCGACCAGCACGTCGCTCCCGAATTTCCCAAAACTCGCGGGTGTAACCGTAACTCCCCAGGGTGCGTTCAGCGTGCCGCCCGATGCCAGCCGTTTCAAGAAGTTCCTATTCGTGTCAAATCGTCCACATATCCGAATCCCGCGCCTACCGACGCCTGATGCGTCACCGGATCTACTTTGGCGTACTCGACGAACAATGTCCCGGCGATGTTCTGCACGTTGTACGGCACATAACCGCTGGGCAGCGTGGGGTCTTTGAACGAGCCGCTGAGCGTAGTCGAACCAAAGCTCGAATTGAACACGTCGATGCTGCCTGCGAAGTTCGCCGCATACGGATAGTTGCTGGAACCGCTGTTTCCGAGGGCCAAGCCGGTGTAAACTGCGCCTGTCGTGGTGTGCACCACACTGGCCGTTGTTCGGCTGCCACCGTTCCAGGCATTCAGGTTGAAATTACCCGCACCGGCTGAATTAAACACCTGGCCGGTTGGACCGGTGGGCGGCGGGCTGGTTGGTGGCACACTCACCACCAGCGGAACGATTGAACCATTCGCCTTATAGAGTCTCGAGTTATCGCTCTGGCGGCAGAAGGCGTGATTCTCACCACCACCGGTCTCTACCTTGCCGCGTGGGAATTTACCGGTTCCGATATGGATTCACTCACCCCAGATGAATCGTGGCACGTTGCCAACCGCCTCGCCAAAAAGCTGCGGCTGGGAAGAGGGCGGACCGCGCAGTGTGACCTGATCCGAAAGGAGTATTCCGAATATTGGCGGGAGGCCGAATGGCCGGATGCGGTTTCGTATTTGATCGAAGAGAGCGAAGGAACCGTTTTGCAGTCGCAGGCGAAGCGGCTACCAGGCTGAGCCGCTATTTCCTGGCGCTGTCGTTTGAACCCTCTCTGCAGGGTGGCAAGAATGCCGCGCGGCGGGTTTTTTCGGCAGAGGACAGCGGCCTGGACGGTCCGGGCGACAAAGCTTTGGCGGTATTCCAAAAGCGAGTCTCTGAAATCGATTCGTTGCTACAGAGCAACTTGTTGCAAGCCCGGCGCTTACTTTCCACCAAACGGCGAGTGGGAGAAACGCGCCAGACGTTTGACCTGCTTCTGCCGTACATCTGGCAATGTATTACCGCCGAAGATTATCCGTTCGCGCGGCCGGAAACTCCTATCTTTCTGAATCAGTATCTGGCCACCGACGACTTCACGGGGGAAGCGGAGCCGCAGCTGGGCGACCCGCTAAATAAGTTAGTACCTGGTAAACCCATTGCAGTAATTACGATTGACGGGTTTCCGGAACAAAGCTTTGCGGGAATTCTGCGTGAACTCGATTCGATCCCCTATCATTTTCGCTATTGCCAGCAAGCGCAGCTGCTCGATGAGCAGGAAGCAAAGGAAGAACACGAGGCCAATAAGAGCAAGTGGGACTTCCGCAAGACTCCGCCTTTGAAAAAGCTTTCGCCCATCAAAGTTGGGGAAATGACGCTCGATGGGTTTGCCGCCGAGATGGAACAGGATGCCAAGCAAGCGATGAGCGCAGCCGAGCACGGACGAGAAGTATTCGTTCGCTTCTCAGCCAAGGTCGTCGTCATGGAATCCGATGCCGAGCGCTTGCGGCTGGTCGTCGAAGCCATCATGCGGGTCGTGAAACATCACTGCGGATTTTCGTGCAGGGTTGAGACGATCAATGCGGTCGCTGCCTGGCTAGCAACGTTTCCGGGGCAGCACTACAAAGAATGCCGAACTTTCTTGGTGAACACGGCAAACATGGTCCACATGATGCCGTTGTCCGCTCCCTTTCTTGGACACAGATTCAATCCGTCTCAGTACTTTCCACCTGAGTCTGCGCCTCTGTTTTACGGCGTGACGAGCGGCGGCTCACCGTATCGCTTCCATGCGCATGTCCGTGATATCGGCGACCAACTGATTGTCGGTCCGATGGGTGCAGGAAAAACAACTTGGTTGGCTGCGGGCGTGGCCCAATGGTTTCGATTCCCAAACACTCAGGTATTTGCTTTCGATAAGAAGAAAGCGCTCTACACGCTTTGCAAAGCAATAGGTGGAGATTTCTACGACATCAGCCCTGATAACGCGGACATGAGATTATGCCCGCTTCAGGATCTGGATACCCCATCGGACAAGGATCGAGCGGCGCAAGGGATCGAACTGCTCCTGGTGCAAAACGATCTCAGGATGACTTATGCCATTCGGAACACCGTGAAGCAGACCGTTGAATTTCCCTCTGATCAACGGGATCTGCGGTCGCTTACCGATTTCCACATGGCTGTGCCGTCAAGGGAGGTGAAGGATGCGCTGAAAGTATATCCCGGTGGGATCTTAGACGGCGACAGCGACAACCTTTCGATGAGCCGATTCTGTGTTTTCGAGATGGACGAACTCTACCGGATGGACAAGACCATGAATGGCGCTTTGTTATATATCTTCGGGAAGATCCGGCGACGGTTGCACTCTGACGTTCCCATGCTTGTCACCGTGGACGAATTCCGTTAGGCGCTCTCCCCTCCCATGGCCGCCCAAGCTTTTGATGAGTTCCTCTTCGAGAGACGCAAGTTGAATATGGCGGTGTGGCTGGTTGTGCAGGAGCTCTCGAAAGTCCTCGGGTCGCCATTGAAGAACGCCGTCATTCAGGAATGCTTTACGAAAGTCTGTTTGCCCAACCCGCAAGCAATTTTTGACGGGGCCGCGGATTACGAGGCGCTCGGGCTCAACGTAACCGACCGCGAACTGATCGCGCACGCGGAGCCCAAATCCCATTACTATGTGACCTCGCCGGACGGAAAGAGGATGATCTCTGTCGAACTCGGCCGCGTGGCACTGTCTTTTCCTGGCAGCCTCAAGCGATCGGGACCGCGAAATAGTCGACTCGCTGATCAAGCGCGAAGGAGCGCACTGGCCCGCTGCGTGGCTTCGCATGCGCGGGCTGCAGGATTGGGCCGAGCTACACGAGAGTCTTACCATTTCTGCCGCAAAGGAGGCGGCGGCTTGTGCGTAAAAACGGATCGATCGCTGTTCCGATGTGTTTGTCTTTACTCTGCGCACCGGTCGAAGAAGCGCGGGCGCAGTTTTGGAATCCGCTTGGCGCAACGGAAGTGACTCAGCTTCTCAATCATGTGCAACTTGCTATGACGTACATCAAAGAAGCGCAAACCGCTCTGAATGCGATTCAAATGGCCCAGATGATGGTTCGCGAAGGCGTTAACCTCGCGCAGCATCCCAGCACAAACATTTCCTACGACTTGGGAATGTTATCGAGCATCCTGGTGCAGTCGCAGGGACTAGCCGGCGACATGGCTCAGATGGATGCTGCTTTCCGGCAAACCTACGGCATCTACAGTGGCCCGGATGCGGCCATGAATTACGCTCTGCAATACAACAACTGGGCGAACACGACGCTCAACACGATCCGAGGCTCTGTGAACGCAGCTGGATATCAGGGGAGCATGCTGCAAAACGAACAGATGTGGATGACGCAGATCCAGACGATGAATCAGACGACGATGGGCCGGGATCAATCGCTCCAGCTCGGCAACACGATCGCGACGGAGGAAGTGGCGCAACTGCAGAAGCTTCGACAACTGATGATCGCCGACATGGGCTCGAAAGGCGCGTTCGCAGCACAGCAAGTGAACACCCAGCAGGCGCAACAAGCCGCTCAACAGAACGGCTTCGCTCATGCGAACTGGGCTGCTGACGGGAGGATTTGGTGATGAAACAGGCTTTTACTCTTGCATCGTTGATCGCGGTCTCGTTCTTGACCAGCTGCTACGACCCTCACGCGCAAGATTCACCAATCGTTCGCGAGGTACAAGCGGCCGGCGCAGGCAATCTGTCCACTTTTACGTATCAGGGCTTGGCAGAGTGGTTTTCGCATCGCCCTGCTTTCACCAAGAAGATATATGCCGAATGCGTTTCTGTCGCGCAGAACTCACCGGCTAATTGGACGACAACGGCGGAGGGCACCACTTGCCATGCAGCCCAAGTGATGCTGCCACCGCCGGATATTACGGCGGATACACGGACATGGTAAATACACCCAGACTGGTTATGCCCGGCGGCTTTCTACTGATGCTTGCGCCAGCAATCGCGTTGGCGCAGCTCCAACCGGTGGTGCCGCCATCGCAGGGCGTATTGCCTCCGCCGGCGAATCCGACCATCACGGATCCGTCGCAATTAACCGCTGTCTACCAAAACATGATCGGCAACTGGTTTTCGGCAGTTGCTCCGTACGCCTATGACCTGTTCTACGCGTTAGCTGGTCTCGAGCTGGCTGTTTTCGGCTGGAATCTCTGGATGAATTATCACGGAGATATTCGGGCCGCTCTCATGATGACGGCGAATAAAATCTTGATTCTGGGTTTCTTCCTTTCGCTCCTGATGAATGGCCAAGCCTGGATGGGGGACATCATCAATATGTTCGTCACGATCGGCAAACAGGCGAGCGGAATTCCGGGATTAGGTCCGAGCACAATGCTCCTGCAGGGCTTTAAGATCTTCGGGACGTTACTCTGGCAAGCCACGAAGACCGGTTTGATTTTGGACTTTCCGACTGCGGTTTCGCTGATCTTAGTTAGCAGCTTTGGTGATCTGCTTCGCTTTCCTGGTCATCACATTCCAGTTCATCGTGACCCAAGTGCAGACCTTCTTAGCCATTGGCATGGGTTATCTGTTTCTCGGTTTCGGTGGTTCTCGTTGGACCACCAATTACGTCGAGCGCTACTTCGCGTTCTCCGTCGCAAGCGGGGTGAAGTTGATGGTGCTCTACATGCTGGCGGGTGCCGCGTGGCCGCTAACGAACACGTGGATCACCAGAGCGCAACAGAGCCCGTTCTCGGCCGCGAGCGTAGAGAGCTGCTGGGTGATAATGAGCGGCGCGATCCTGTATGCCGGTATCGTCTGGTTCGCCAGTTCGCAAGTCTCTCAGCTTTTCGGGGGATCACCGAATCTGTCTCACAGTGACTTCGTCACTTTTATGGCTCCTGCAATTGGTGCAGGCGTCCAAGCTGGACTCATTGCCGCTGGTGTTGTCACCGCCGGGGCCACTGCTGTTGCCGGAGCGGCTGGAGCGGCTGCGGTCGGAGCCGGGAAAGCAGCCGGCAGCGCCGCGGGCACCGCAGCCGGAGCTGCCGCGAGAGGGGCGTCCCCGAGTGGTGCGGCGCCATCTCAGCCATCGGCAAGTGGCTTTACTTCCGCCACGGGTAAAGCAGCAGCGTCCATGGCACAGACAGGTGCTTCCGCTATCGGTCGTATGCCTGGTGGAGGATCACACGGCACGCCGCCGCAGTTTAGCGGTTTTCATCACTAACAACTAGCAGAAGAAGGGACCATGCAGGCAGTCACCACAGAACGAACAGGCGAAGTGTGTCTTGACGAGGGAACACGCCGAGCCAAACGGATTTTTGAAGAGATCTGGAGCAATCCGGTTGCCGCCAAACAGAATTGGCAACGAATTGCATTTCTCGAAGCAGTCATCATTCTCTGCGCAGTTTGCTGGCTCGGTTATTTGGGACAACTACCGAAACAGGTTCTCTACGTGGTAGACCGCGACAAAGCCGGCAATATCGCGTACGCCGGTCCTGCCAAGCCGGTCGACATGAACGCGAAGACTTGGGACCTGGTCAAGGTGCAAGCCCTCAGGGCGTTTCTCGAATCCTGGCGTACGGTCACAACGGATCGAACTGCTCAAGCCAACGATTGGGACCGGGCCTTCCTGTTTGTCGGAGATGGCAGCCAGGCTAAAGGCGCGCTCAATTCCTGGTTCGAGCGGAACGACCCTATCAAACGCGCCAACAGCGGTGAACTGTCAGCGTGCATTTCAAGACGTTCGACGTGGCCGGCACCCACACCTTTGGAATTTGGTGGGAAGAGACGACCACCTCTCTGGCCGGGCAGGTTACGTCCCAGAAGACCTGGCGTGCCCGCGTTACTTACGACATGCATATTCCCAGCTCCGAAAAGGCTCGGGAAGAAAACAGTCTGGGCTTATTGATTACCGAATTGAGTTGGGAGCAGGTGCAATGACAAGAGCTTGGATATTGAGCGTTTCGATTGGCGCATTCCTCGCCCACGCGCAACAGCAGCAGGCGATGCCGAACGCGGCGGCGTACCAGCGAGCGGCAAACATCTTGCAAGGCGATCCGGCTACGCCCGTTAACGCTGAGCCTGCGAAGCCGAAGCGCAAGGGCCGCTCGGTTCCGCAGATCCAAGGCACGATCAGCAGCGGCTCTCTCGAAGTGGAACGCCAGGCCCCGTTGCCCGCGAACGCCCGGCTTGTCTTGGCCCTTTCGGAAGGCTGGCTCAACGGTGGCCCACCGCCGTTGAGCGGACCAGATGGCCGGGTACTTTATGTCTACGGCCAAGGCGTCCCCACGGTAGTGTGTGCCGTCTTGCAGGTCTGCGAACTCGATCTGGAAGCGGGCGAAATTCCGAAAAAGGATGCGCTCGATTGGGGCGATCACCGCTTCGAAGTGATTACCAGGACGGCCGGAACCGGAGCTGGCGAGTTCACTTATCTCGTGCTCAAACCGACCGAGCCTGGTCTCGACACCACGATGACTGTCGGGACGAACAAGCGACCGTACTACGTGCGACTGGTCTCCACCAGCCACGATCACATGGCACGAGTCGGATTCAGTTATCCCGGAGAAGACGAAGAGGAGAAAAAAGCAGAAGCGGACGCCATGAGAGCTAAGACCGATCGAGAACAGGCCGAAGCAGCCAGATTGGCGGCGCTCAGCACGGCGAAGCCGATTCGGAATTGGAAATACCGCGTCAAGCTTTACGGCAAAGATGCTGCTTACCTTCGGCCCGAAAAGATTGGGGACGATGGCATTCACACCCATATTGTTCTTTCAGAGGAAACGCGGCACCGCGGCTTGCCGGTCGTGCAACTTAAGGATGCCCGAGGAGCAATTCCGGCGAATGCTCGCTGGGATGGGAATGAACTCATTGTGGACGCGCTGTTCGAGCACGCTTGCCTTTTGGAAGGTGTCGGGAGGCCCAGCAACGTGCCTGCATCACCAACGAAGGATTGATTCCAAGGAGTGCCTCTCATGGCAACGGGAATTAACCTGGCGGGCCGCATCCCGGCCATTGTAAGACCGATCTCGGGCAAAGTTTTCATTGTCGGAATCGTACTTGCTCTCTTTCTGATTGGAGCCGTCGTTTTCGGTTTCTGTTATCGCATCAAGCGCCAGGAGCGCATGAAAGAGGCGCAACAGACCCAAACGGTTGCTTCCGATGCTGCGACAAGTAATCGAGAGCAGATTGAGGGAGGCCAGCCAGCGCCGCCTTCCACGTTATCCGGTCTGCCTATCGGGACATCGCAAACCGCCAGCGGTCAAACGGCAAGTCCGAGCCCTGCGTACGCTGGCAATGCTGCTAATCAAAACATCATTCCGGCGTATCAGCCGAGTTACTATCCCACCTCTCCCGTTGCTTCCATGAATGGCCCAAAGCAGCTTCGCACGCAAGCTCTGAGCCGCCAAATGGAGCGCGAGCAGCAAGCCAGGGAAGCCCCCACAGGCGTGCAGGAACAACGCACAACCGCCGCACAAGCTAACCCTAGCTCTGCGCTCGATGCGGCTCAGAATGACATCGCGCGTATCAACTCCATGCCGCCCACATCGACACCAGCGCTTTATCCTGCATCGGTTCCGCCCGTGGGCGTATCCGGGCTGGCTGAAAACGAGGGCGCGCAGGGGTTCCGAAGTCAGAATGACCAGACGGGAAAGCGGCAGTTTGACGGCGGCGGGGAAGGCGCGGGTGACGACTATCTAAAAACGACGCGGACACCTCCGTTAAGCCCGTGGGTCGTCCAACGCGGAACGGTTATTCCCGCTGCTCTTCCCAACAAGGTTGTGTCCGATCTTCCCGGTGACTTGATTGCCGAAGTGGTGCGTGACGTTTATGATTCGCCCAGCCAGAAGTACGTTGAAATTCCGGCCGGCTCGCGGCTAGTCGGTGAGTACAACTCGAGCGTGAGTTACGGACAGAAGCGGGGTCCAGATCGTATGGACCGCCGTTTACTTTCCCGATGGCAGTTTCATCGACCTGGACCGTATGCCTTCGCATGCTTCAGACGGCTCGGCCGGCCTCCAAGATCAGACAGACAATCACTGGAAAAGAGTCATCGCCGGAGTTGCTCTCAGCTCCATCCTTTCTGCCGGGCTCCAGCTTTCTCAAAACCGGACGAACGGGAGCGTCTTAAACTATCCGTCCACCGGCCAAGTGATCGCTTCCGGCGTCGGCACCCAAGCTTCGCAATTGGGAGAGCAGCTTACCAACCGAAACCTGAATATCCAGCCGACGTTGAAGATCCGGCCCGGTGAGATCTTCGCTGTCTCAGTGAAAAAGGACATCATCTTCCCCGGCCCTTATGAGCCGATGGCAACCAAGTAGATCGAGACCCGTATGAACGCTCGCCCAAAGAAAACCATGCTCCTGATTTGCGCAATTGTCGCCGTCTTTTATATCGCAACGGACTCGCTGCTGAAAGTGGCGCGGCTGCACATCAACTTCAGCAATTCCGTGCCGATCGGGTTGTGCCAAGAGGTACCCGAACTGTCCGGGAGCTATGCCGGAATCTGTCTTCCTAGAGAGACCGTCAAGCAAGCCATTCATGCCGGGTTAGCAATCGATCCGGGCTCTTGCCCAGGTGGGTTTGAGCCAATCCTAAAGCCCATTCTTCGGGCGACTGAGACAAGTCCGATTCGATACGACCTACTGAATCCCGCATAATATAGCGGAATCAAACGAATAAAGAAGCCTGCTTCCAGAAGGCTGTGATCAGCCTCGGTCGGCGACGCATGCGCTTTAGAGAGCGGCGGGCTCCTTCACTCAGGTCCCAGAGGTTTTTAGCACAGACATTCGGCAGGTCATGGTGCTTGCAATGTGCCCAGATGTACTCGACTGGATTCAGTTCCGGGGCGTAGGGCGGTAAGTACTCGATTTCCAAACGGCCGTGCTGATCGCGGATAAACTGCTGCGTGACGTTACTACGGTGAGCCGGAAGCCGGTCCCAAATCAGCAGAATGTCGCCTTCGATATAGCGCAGCAAGTGTTTCAGAAACTCGATGATCTGGGCGGACTTGATGGCTTCTTCGAAGATCTGAAAGTAGAAGTTCCAGACGGTGACACCGGCGATGACGGACAGCGTCTTCCAGTTGAAATGAAACTGCAGGACGGGTGTTTGCCCGCGAGGCGCCCAGGTGCGCCGCCGAGGAGGCCGCTGGCTCAGACCGCTTTCGTCGATGAAGACGATCGTCCGGCCCTCGTTCTGGGCTTTTTTTTAATCTCTGGCCACCGCTTGTTCTTCCATTCGTCAATGAGACTTTCGTTGCGCTCCAAGGCGCGGCCCACGGGCTGTTGCACACTCCAATTCAACTGCCGTAGAATACGCCAAACGTGTCCTGGGTGGTAATTCACCTCGAAGTTCTTTTCGATCAAGTGGGCCACTCGTGGACACGTCCACAAGGGCGTTTCATAACCCAGGCGCTCGGGACCTTGTAGCAACAACTCCGTCAAACGGGCCTTGTCGGCTTCACTTAAACAAGGCAATCGTCCCGCTCGGCCCGCCTGTCGCAAAACTCCCTCGCCCGCTTCCTGATATTCCTTCCGCCATCTACTGACGGTCTGGTTGCTCACCTTCAGCCGACGGCCAATCTCGCTGTTGTTCAAGTTCTTGTCGAAGAGCTTCACCGCTTGAAAACGGCGCTTCTCAAGAGCCACAAAATCGCGTCTCACACCGCGCGGATTGCCCATGCACGATTGGACGCTCGCGCCCTCAATTAGTTCCGCTATATTATGCGAGACTCAGTAAACGGCTTTTCCGTCGACGGAAAGCTGCTGCCCAACACCGCGCCAAAACCCCGATCGAAGACGGGCGCGCGCTCGTGCACGCTCGCTTTGGGATTTATCGCAGCGGTCTTTGGGCCATCAGCGACTTCAACGCACGCAGTTTCGATTCTCGTTACTTCGGACCGGTCGATCCGGCCACCATTCAGTTTCACGCCAAGCCAATCTTGACTTTCTAGAAAGGAAAAACAAAGTCACATGCAAATCACCATCAAACCGCAAGATCGAACGAGGCCGGAGAAGCTCGAACTACAACTTCATCCTGCCCTTATCAAGTGCCTGCAGGATTACGCCAGGTCGCTGAATGATAGCGACCTGAATTACGTCGCGGCCCAGATCTTCGAGCAGGTCCTTCCTGCCGAAAGAGGATCGAAACGGACCAGGACGGAACCGGCTAACAAGCCGAAGAAAGAAGCAGTTGTGAAAGCGGCGTAAGAGCAAAGGAGGATTACACAATGGCATTCACATTTGAGAGCTTTCGAAATCTGTTCAGCGGTCATAAGACGGAGCAGGTTCAGCCAACTTTTACGCCAGCATCTGGTCGCGAATTGGAGCAAGTCAGAGATCAGCTCCTAGGGTCCGCTCTGGAGATCAAACAGGCTTGGGCAAACGACCTCCTGGAAGGCCATGCGCCGGCTGAAGTAATCGACACCTATCACCAGGGCCGCCTCGACCAAATCAACGCGACTTTCGATGGCCTTCGCCAGCTAGCCCCGGCGATCACTGCGACGCTCAACAGCGAAGAATTTCGCGCCGCCGCTTACCGTCAAGCGGAGAACGAGCGCGACGAACAAGCGCGCCTCGAGAGCTATGCGCGCACTGAGGCCGCGGAGCATTCTGCCTCTCCTGCGGCACTGCTCAGTCAAGCCGCTTTCGAGCGGGAAGAAGCTGAGATGGGCGCCCGCGAGGAGTTGCTTCATAACCTGGAGGAACGATATGCACCGGAACCTTACGAAGAGAGCGGCCTCTCGGACAGTGAGATCGAATCCCGGGACCGCATTTACGAGATGAATTGGAGGGCCGCACAGAAAACCGCCTTGCGAGAATTGCAGGAGCTTGAGCAGAATGCAGTGGAACACGGCAATCAGCCGCAGCAACTTGTTTCCGCCGCAAGCCGTGCAAATGTCAAATCCATCCGACCAGATCAAGCCATGAGCAAGGCTGAAGCTGCTGTCAGTTTCGCCCGCAATCGCTTGGCCGAACGGACTTCTGTCTTCGAGCACTTCGAAGTCGTTCGCGATGCTCTGCGGCATGCTCGCGGCCGCATCGGCTTACCAGAAGTAGCAGCCGAACTGGAACGGCAGAAAGCGGCCGGAAAGTTCATTGAGGTTCAGCACATTCGTCCGAATGCTCCAGCGTTTCGTTATACGACTCCCGAGCTGGTGGCCATCGAACGCGAAACCATCCAGATCGTGTGTGATGGACACGGCAAAGTAGCGCCCATCTGTTTGCTGGGAGAAGACGCCATCACCGCACGCTATACAAGCCAGGCGAATAGTGACCGCCAGCCTGATTTGAATTCAGATCAAATCCGATTGATTCACCAGACCCTGGCCAATCGGGACGTCATCTTTGGCATACAAGGCCGGGCAGGAACGGGAAAGACCACTGCGCTGAACGCGATTCGAGAACTCGCCGAAGAGAACGGCTACACAGCGTACGGTTTAGGTCCTACCTCACGCGCCGTCAAAGGCTTGAAGGAAACAGGCATGCCGGCCGAGACTCTGCAGGCGCATCTGTTGCCGAAGCAGCAACCGCAAACGGACGACACCCTTCGTCCCCGGCTTTACTTCGTAGACGAGACCAGTCTCGCCTCGAGCAAACAGCTGCATTCCTTTCTCCAGTCGCTAGCGCCAGGCGATCGCGTCCTCCTGATCGGAGACACCAAACAACATCAATCGGTAGAAGCGGGCCGGATTTTCGAAGAACTACAAGATTCCGGTTTGGGCGTCGCTCGTCTTGAAAAGATCGTCCGGCAAAAAGACGACGGTCTTCGCATGGTTGTGGAAGCTATGGCAGATGGTCGGATTGCTGACGGCGTACAGCTCTTAAAATTCCAGCATCGCGTCGAGGCTATTGACGATAGACACGATCGCTTTAGAACCATTGCGCGGGCCTTCGCGGAAGCGCCACAGAGCACGCTCGTTATCTCTCCCGACAATCAGTCGAGAGAAGAACTCAACACCATCATCCGCTCCCTACTTAAGGAAAAGGGCCAAATTGGTAATGACGTTTTCAAACTCGGTGTTCTAAAGAATCGGCAAGACCTGACCAGTGAAGATCGCAAGGCGGCCGGTTCCTACCACGTTGGCGATTCTGTCCGGTACCACAGAGGCAGTGAAGCCCTAGGGCTCGGGGCTAAGAGCTACGCCTCGGTTGTTGAAGTGAACGCAGATGAGAACCTGCTGACCGTCAGAAGAGCGGATGGTAAGTTCGTCACCTACGATCCGGCCAGGCTGAGCGGAGTTGCGGTGTATCAGGCCGAAGTACGGTCTTTCGCTGTTGGTGATCGTGTCCAATTCTTGACTCCCTGGCGGGACAAAGCGATCTGTACTCGGGATACGGGCACTATTAAATACCTCGACTCGGACGGGAATGCGCGGGTACTGCTGGACGGATCAGATCGTGTCGTGAGCTGGAATCTGAACCAGAACAGACATTTCGATTACGCCTATGCGATGACCAGCCACTCGTCGCAGGGCGCGACGGTCGACCGGATCATTGTGCATATTGATACGTCCGCCAGCCGCCTTCACGCCCTGATAAACGAAGTGCTCGCTTATGTAGCGCTCTCCCGTCCAAGCTATGATGCACGAGTATTTACGGATAATGCCGAGAAGCTCGAAAGATCACTTTCCCGGTCCAATCAGAACACCACCGCTCTCTCACAAAAATCAATTCAAGAAACTTACGCGGTGGCCATATGAAAGAGAAGTTGTCATCCGCCTTAAGCGAAGCTTTTCATTCCACCGCCGCACTCGATTTGCGGCCAAGAACGGCGAATGAGAACAAAAGCAGCGCCTAATGGCCCCGCCCTCGCGCGTGTCGAAGCCGTATCCCCAGGCTTCCGCGCTTCGCTTGTGCAGCCCTCCGCTGCGCTTCGTCCTTTCCGCTTCGCTGCAAGGATGGGCGATCCCCCTCGGCTTGACTCTTGCTACCCCGGACCTCGCCGGTCAGGCAGGGGTTGCATTGCGCAACCCTCATTCCATTTCTGAAAGGAACAAACCCATATGAATATCAATCGCGTACTCTCTGCGGGCATACCGGCAAGGATGCCCGGACCACCGCAAATCAAAACGGCAGGAACATGACCAGGCTTTCTGTCGCAACCTCGAAACGATACAAAGATGCCAAGGGCGATTGGCAGGAAAAGACGCAGTGGCACACCTGTATCTGTTACGGTCCAATTGCCGATTGTGCAGCGCAGATCCAGACCGGCTCCCATGTCTTCATTGAAGGCGAGCTGATCTACCGCGAATACGAACGCACCATCGAGACCGATAGCGGGCCAGTCAAGGTTCCGTGGCCGATAACTAAAGTCGTCATGGATTCGATTTCGGTGCTGGACCGCAAGGAAAGACAGGAAAGGCGCGGGGCCGCATAAGGCCCTCTTGCGGGCTGGAGGCCGCCATCGACATGCGTCAAACATCCATGTATTCCGTTTGAATGCGTTTGCGGACAACATCTCGAGACCGATGCAGCGGAGCTCGATTGCCCTTCGTGCGGCCGGAAGCTCCGGATCGAATGGGATGCCGAAGCAAGGGCAGCTGCACAGATACCCGAGCCAAAGGCAATACCGGCAGCAGCGTGAGCCCAGCACGGACTTGAAAAAATCTAAAAGGAGGTAAACGTGGATCTCTCGAACCGGTTGGCTCATTTGCCGGGCGACCACCGTAATGGAAGAAACGGCTTCGTTTCGACCAATGCGCTTCGCGAGCCATCCATTCCTTCCAGTCTGGCCGGTTCGGAGCTTGCGAGTGCTGATCTGCTGGCCTTGGAAGCACGCTGGATCGATCGCCACATCGCTCAAGCCGCGTTTCTAAGACGCGTGGATTCGTTTACGGGGGCGCAGCTCACAGGGAGAAAAGGAGGGGACTACTCGGGCATTGCGATTCCGTACTTTTCGCCGGGCTCGCACCAGGTTCGTGAGTACCGCCTGCGGCGCGATCATCCCGATCTCGAGGCCGGCGCAAACGGCGAATTGCGGGTGAAGCAGAAGTACTTGAGTCCGCCTGGCCGCGGAAACATGTTGTATCTCCCGCCAGGTGCCGATCCCGCTCTGCTTCGCAATACCACGTTGCCATTGATTCTCACCGAAGGTGAGTTCAAAACTCTGGCCTTGTGGCGGCTGGCGACCTGGAACGCGGCGGACGCACCGCGATTCCTTCCTGTTGGGATAGCTGGCGTCTTCAACTGGCGCGGAACAATTGCCAAGGCCACAGGACCGGACGGGCAGCGATTGAACGTGAAGGGCCCGGCCCCGGATCTCGATTGGATCACGTGGAAAGATCGCAAGGTCATGATTGCTTTCGATGCCGATGCAGGATCGAAAGAGCAGGTCCGATATGCGCGCGTGGAACTTGCTCAGCACCTGCGCAGGCAAGGAGCGGTGGTCGGTTTCTACGAATGGGAGCTCTCGCAGGGCAAGGGAGTGGATGATCACCTTGCCACTCTCGGACCGGAAGCCGTCCTCGGCGAGATCGCGCACGTTTCTTTCATCAGCTTCGATTGGCGCAACGAGCTGATCCGGTCCAAACCAACAGCGGCCAACCGCGAGGGACATATCTATCCGGTCCTCGCGAATGCGATCAGTGCTCTGCGCTATGCGCCCGATTGGAAAAGCGTGCTGGCGTTCAATGAATTCGACCTGATGCCGGTCGCCGTACGCACCACTCCTTGGGGAGCGCTTCCAGACGGCACTGGCTGGACCGACCACGAAGATCGCCTGATGGCCGATTGGTTGCAGCGGAATGGAATTTTGGTTGACGTGCATACCGCCGGGCAAGCTGCGCAGACGGTGGCGAAGGATCGCGCATTTCATCCGATTCGCAGCTATTTAGAATCGATACGATGGGACGGTGTGGAGCGGCTGGATCGTTGGCTACCCACGTATTTGGGCGCTCAGGACAGCGACTATGCACGGGCAGTTGGTTCGCGCTGGCTGATTTCGGCGGTTGCACGAATTTACGGACCCGGTGTTAAAGCGGACTGCTGCCTGATTTTGGAAGGACCGCAAGGCATTAAGAAATCGACGGCCCTAAAGACGCTGGCGGATCCGTATTTCACCGACGAATTAGCGGATTTAGGCAGCAAAGATTCGGCGCTCCAGGTCCGCGGCGTGTGGATTATCGAGCTTTCCGAACTCGATACACTCAGCCGTTCAGAAGTCAGCCGAATCAAGGCGTTCATGAGTCGCACCACCGATCGCTTCCGGCCGCCTTATGGCAAACGTCTGGTTGAATCGCCGCGACAGTGCGTTTTTGCCGGAACGGTCAATCATTCGAATTATCTGCGCGACGACACGGGTGGCCGCCGGTTTTGGCCGGTGGCATGTGGCTCGATCGATATCGACGACCTCGCGCGCGACCGTGATCAACTTTGGGCCGAAGCGAAGGCGCGATTCGATGCCGGCGCCGCTTGGTGGTTGGAAACCGGGGAACTCGTGGACGCCGCTGCGCAGGAACAAGCGGATCGTTTTGACGGAGATCCGTGGGAAGAACTCATCGCGCGCTGGTGCGAAGACCGCGAGCGCGCCTCCGTCTCAGAAGTTTTATCATGCTGTCTCGATAAACCGAAGGCTCAGTGGACACAGGCAGACAAGAACCGAGTGGCTCGCTGTTTTCGCGGATTGGGTTGGGAGCGCTACCGCGAACGTCAGGGCGCCAGGCTGGAATGGCGCTACCGGAGAGCCGAGGCCTGAATTTGTTCCCAGTTCCCAGTTTTGTTCCCGGTCTGTTCTCAGTGCATCTGCTTGACAATAAACGATGTTTCCGGAGTTCCCTGTCTGCTTGCTCGCGCACATGTACGCCAGCGAAATTACTTGCTTACATAACTTCGCGGCTACAACTGGGAACACTGGGAGCAGCGGGAACAGCCGCTATCAATCAATAACTTACGGGGTTCCCAGTATCGAGCTAAGTGTGGGAACACTGGGAACTTTCGCTTAATTAAGGCGATTCGCTGAGTATGAAGCTCGCTCCATAAACGCTGACGTAAGAGTTTAAGCGGTGTGCTACAGAGGGATAAGCTGTCAATTTCCAGTTAGCCGACAAGAACCGGTCACAACCCTTCCGCACCTCTACAGCTAGGCGCGTTAGACAGACAAGTGAAGCTTTGCAGCTTTCCAGATCGGATAGATAGGATAGTGCTTCAAAGGATCGCGCAAGCAGAGATCTTGGCCGGGTATGTCCGCTACATCTACCGTCGTCAACTATTGCGAATCGTCTTGGCCGGGGTTTAAGTCAGTAGTGCGGGAAGGGTGACGAATCAACTTAGCAACCTGATCTTCTGTAAAGCCGAGCTTGAACGCCTGGATTTCAGCAAGATCATCAGACATCCGGTTGGCCACTTCGTTAGCCAGCATTGGCGCGTGCTCAGACTCGTCACTTAGCTCCCCTTCAAAATGGACGGCAGGCTCTGCGTTCAGACTCTTGTCGACGCTGTCGCTGAAGTTTTCACTTTGAGTTCGACCGTCGACTAAGTAATCTATCGCGATCTTTCGAAATGCGGTCAGGTTCCGAGCAATCCACAAAAACAGAGCTTCGCGCTCTGGAGTCGCTTCCAAGATATTGTCCCAGTCGTAAGAACGAGCAACGAATACGGTGGAACAATTTTTATCGTCGCGGCGCTCCCAGAACAGAGGCAGATCCTCATCAAGAAACTCCGGTTCAATACTTGATCGATAGCCTGCGAGCAGATCGAACCGCGACTTCACCGTCTGCCTTTCTGCCGTGTCGCCTTCCAGCCAGATTCTCACGAAGATCCGAGATAACGACTTATTAAAATCGACACCCACACTAACGCCGCTCTTGCCGACAGTCGAATAAAGATAGTTCTCACTCATCGCCGCCCGCCCTTGTGCCCAACCATCACCGTGCGCGGCGAGGTAAGGACAGAGATCTTCCCAAAAGTCTCTCAAAAAGTCCCGCCACGGACTTTGTGTTGTGCCACGGAGATGGCGGGAGAATTTGCTTGGGGCCGCTTCCAAATTGAACCTCACAGCAGGTGGCGATCCGCTTATGGAAAAAACCTCAGGCCGTACGAGAAAAAAAGAAACTTCGTCGACAATCTTGTTGTTCAGCCACTCAATCGCACGGCGGTGTTCATCGCAAACCTCGGGAGCCACCCACACAACGATGGCGGCATCAAGGCCAGCGGCATATGTAAGTAATTGGCCAAGATGAGTGTGGTCGGTTCCCTCGAGCTGGTTCTCGACTATGACGATTGAGCCGTTCTCGGTACGGCCAAGAATGTCGCGTTCGTACCTTCCAACCCTTTTCTCAGCCTGCTCAACGATTATCTGCACGCCGAGGAGTTCTGAGAGCTGGTCGATGTTTTGAACCAGCCATGGCGTGAAGTCCCGCTCTTCATTTCTCCATAGTTCACGAAGACTTAACGTCTCAAGCTTGCCCAGCGTTGGTTGTGGCATTCACTCTTTATAAACGCTCAGAGTAGGGTGTCATGACTTATCTGAGTGCACTGAAGATTGGGTTCGCATCTGCGCGTAACGGGAGGCCGGCGGATTCCACAGGATGTAGCCGATAGCGCAGTGTGACTGATCCATTTGGGCGTAAAGGCGGCTATGGTTCATCGTGCCGGTCGCTGAAGCTGACGATCATAAGAAAGAACAGTAGCGCGCGATGTCACGTGACCTGATCAAGAGCTAGACCTAGAAGGACCCCAGTGAGATAATCCGTGGCACTCCGCTGCCCGTTAAGCGCCGATACGCGTTGGGGCGAGCCATAAGGCGAGAATTACGATGGCCAAGAGCGATTTAAAGTTCCGTTGACGAGTCCACCGCTTCGCAACCCGAGACCGTGCAGGGCGCACGGGCGCGGGCGTACCACCATCCGCAAGGCCGTACCGGGAGCCCAGGAAGTCATCTCGTATAAGATGACCACGTCGTACGCCTTGTACGGTAAGGCGAGTTATCGCGGTATCTGAATGCCGGCGATATTCCGAAGTTCGTCATCGAAGGTTAAGACGAGCCCCTCGGCTCGCTGTTGAGCCACGTACGCGATCGCCGAGTCGGCGAAGCTAAGCTTCGTGCTCTTTTGGTCTTGAAACGCCTTAAAGATCTCTGGAAACAAATCCGAGCATGGCACGAACTCCAATTCCTGCGCCTCGAGTAGGATATTTCCCACGCGTGTAGCGACGTTCAGGTCGCGGCGAACCAGGAGCACGGTTGTGACTTCCAAAAAGACATATTCAAGCAGCAATCCTCTGCCCCATTTGCCTACCAGGAACTGATCCATGAGAACGGAAGCAGTTTGGTGATGCCCGTCCCGCTCGTTATGGAAGCCAACGAGAAAACTAGAATCGAGAACGATCACCGCTGGCCATAGACAATCGAATCAATTTCCGAACTTAACCGCTCATTTCCTTCAGGGAATGGTTCTGGCTTCAACGCTCGAAGACTTCCGCGCTTTTGAACAGTCGTTGGTCGGAGCAAATATACGCGGATCGCTTCGGAGATCAGGTCGCCAACCGTACGTCCTTCGAGTACCGCACGAGCCCGCAGTGCTCTATAGGCCTGCTCATCGAGATTACGTACTGTCGTGTCCATCTTGTACTACTTGTAACACATTCTCAGATCTTTTGATATGCCTACCGCGAGAACCGCTCGCTTTGAAGCGAACTCAAAGACTTCACAGCCCTAGGCGATCAGAGTGCCGGCCGCACTCATTCTTCCGGCAACACGAAAACGTTATACGTCCCGGCCTTGAGTTCTTCGCGAGCCATCTGATCCAAGGCTTGCCGCCGTTGACGGTCACGCGCTTTCTTGTAAGTCATCAGGTCCTGAAAATAGAGGCGCCGGTGAGTGCCAGGTTCGATGGAAGTTCCCCACCTCCAGAAGCCGGACCATGTACTGGCGCGGCACAGCAAGCAAGTTCGGCGGCCTCCTATGAGGTCAAGTCATGGCTCGCCGGAATGATCGTGATTGCTTGCCCCTCTTCCATGTGGGTCAAAATCCGGACCAATACTTCGCGCACCGAAGCCGGGACCGGTTGTCGTTCATTGTTCGCGCCCGTAACCGTGGCCTCGCCGCGCCTGTAACAGGTCGCGGAGGGCACGAAGTTGCTCTTGATCGCCAGATGGTACCGAAATTTGATGGGCAGACATTGATGGGAACCCGCGCCGAAACGCTTTAATCGCAAGCCCATTCTTTGCAATCCATGCGATCTCGGGCTACTGGTTATTGAGCCGGCGACGAGCGAAATTCAAGCGGTTTCAAAATAGTCAGAATCAAGTCTTTTGAGCGTGAAGGTCTGCGTCGCAGTAACTCCGACGTTGTGCTCGATCATCAGATCGGCGAGCCGTTTACCATCGACTAACACGATCTTCTTCTCGATTCGCTGAACATAGTCAACTGCGTCCGACGTGAAAATGGATGTCGTAATGAAGACACCTTTTCTGGCACGATGACCTTCCAGGCTTCCCGCAAATGCTTGAATCACTGGCCTTCCAACCGAGTCTTTCCACCGCTTTGCTTGAATGTAGACAAAGTCAAGGCCGAGTTTATCTTCTTTGATAATGCCGTCAATGCCGTCATCGCCACTCCGACCCACAGCTTTCCCTGCATCAGCAACCGATCCGCCGTAACCCATTGCGACGAGGAGATCGACTACCAGCTCCTCAAAAAAGCGAGGTGTGGATTTTCTCACCGCTTCGAGCACCTCGTTAGCCAAAGTGTTTTGCAGGAGTTGGTAAGCGCTTATCAGGTTTTCCTCTGGCGTGTGGGCCGAGTCATCAGAGGGTTTTACGGATTCGTCCCCCTCCTCTGGCTTGCCGGTATCTGCTCCTTGACCTCTACTGAACGCGACGAACTCTGGAAAGGAGTTAAGCGCCTGTTTAGTGAAGCGCCGTGGACACTTCTGCAAAAGACGACGACCGCGTTCCGTGATCTGAAAGGTCCCCCGCCTGGGCCTTTCGAGGGCGCCCGCCTTGGTTAGGTAAACCGTGCTCCAGGTTGCTCGGTTAGCAAACACGGTCTGCGTGCCGCTGGGGAGTTTTTGATCAAGATCTTCCGCTGTGAGGTCCAGTTCCGCGGCGACCTTCTCACGGATCTCAGCCGAGGAATGCTCTTTACCGTCCAGGGTTGCACGCAGGACAGGTACGAAAAAGCTCTGGAAATCAGGGACGGCCATCGGTGCTTTCCAAGGTAAAATTGTACCCTCGCCAACCAAGTGTTCCGGTCGAGAGAAGGGAAAGCTTATTACCTGTCTGGCCGGCAGATAAGGCCACCTCCGTGTCAGACAGAATCGTCCCGCCCCCACAGCTTGACGTTACTGGCTGACAAGGGCGTTTCGATGAGTACGGTTCGACCCCTGCGAGCCGTTAGAGCTTCCCGCAAAAACCATATTTTTTTCTAGAGCTCTTGTTCAATACTGGCGCCGGAAGGCAAACCTATGAAACCATAAAGGAGAGACGACCTGCCCATGACCATTGAGATCCACAAACCCGAGCTTGAAACCCTTATTCTGGAACGAATGAAATCCGGCCGGTTTCAAGATATCGAAGAAGCCCTCATACAGGCCCTAAAATCATCTCTGCCCTCATCTTCTGACGAGGCCGTCTCTACGGGTGAAATGCGCCTATTTACGAGCGCTGATCTCATTGCCGTAATGCAGGCTTCGCCATACAGAGATATCGACTTGGAGCCGCCACGCGAACGTCTTCCCGTACGTGATGTCGTGTTCTGATGGCATGGTTGCTCGATACCAATGTCTTATCAGAGCTGCGCCGACCCAGACCCGAACCGAGAGTTGTCGCTTTCATTGCCAACCGTCCGCTTCATCAGCTCTACATAAGTGCGGTCACCTTGGTTGAGATCCGGTTGGCATCGAACTCGTTGCGGATGACCGACCCGAGACATAGGTAACAGAACGTACCGGAGACATGGGTTACACTTTTTCGCCTGAAGGGAGGCGGAGAAAGGGATGCCATGGAAGGAGAGTTCTGTGATGGAAGAACGAATGCGGTTTGTCATCCGGCTGAAGGACGGCGAAAGCATGGCTTCGCTGTGCCGGGAATTCGGGATCTCGCGCAAGACTGGTTACAAGATCTTTGAGCGGTAAGAACAATGCGGTCTGGAAGGGCTCAGCGATCGGAAAGGCCGGCCTTTCCGGTATGCCAATCAGTTGCCGGAGCAAGTGGAAGCGGCGATCGTCGCAGCCCAGCGCGAGAAACCGCACTGGGGTGCGCGTAAGATCCGCGAGCGCTTGCTGCGACGATTGCCGCACGCGGTCAAAGTGCCGGCGGCCAGCACTGTGCATGCTGTACTCGATCGGCATGACCTGGTGAAGCGTATGGCGCGGCCACGCACGCGAGCCGAAGGCACGCCTCTTTCCGATGGCTTGCGGCCGAATGACCTGTGGTGCACCGATTACAAGGGCGAGTTCCAGCTCGGCGACAAACGTTATTGTTATCCGCTCACCGTCACCGACCATGCTTCGCGCTATCTGCTCCTGTGTGAAGCCTTGGAATCGAATCGTGAAGAACTGGCTCGGCGGGCCTTTGATCGCCTGTTTCGGGAGCGCGGCCTACCGCAGGCCATTCGCTCGGACAATGGCGTTCCCTTCGCTTCGCCGCATGGTCTGTTTCAGCTTTCCAAACTTTCGGTCTGGTGGTTACGCCTGGGCATTACCATCGAGCGCATTCGCCCCGGTCATCCGCAGCAGAACGGCCGACACGAGCGCATGCACCTGACCCTGAAGCAAGAAGCCACCCGTCCGGCGGGCGGCAACATCCTTCAGCAGCAGGGCAAGTTCGACACCTTTCTTGAGGAATTCAACAACGAACGCCCGCACGAAGCAATTGCTATGCAAGTTCCGTCTCAGCTCTATACGGCTTCGGCCAAGCCCTATGTCGGCATCCTGGAGCCGCACTATCCGTTTCACGACAAAACTGTGCTCGTGACCTGTTGCGGGCGCATCTGCCTGCATCGCAAGAAAATCAATCTGAGCAAGTCCCTGGCTGGTCAAGCCGTCGGCATCAAGGAAGTTGAGGACGGCATCTGGCTGGTCAGCTTTATGGATTACGATCTGGGCTATATCGATCTGGAGGAAAGAACTTTGCAAACCCTCGAAAATCCCTTCGGGCCAACAGTGTTACCTATCTCTTAGGAACAATCTGTTACCTGTGTGTCCGGTTTGGACAACCAGCTAGGTGGTGCCCGGGGCGGGACTTGAACCCGCACTCCGCTTGCGCGAAAAAGGATTTTAAGTCCTTTGCGTCTGCCGATTTCGCCACCCGGGCCTGCTTGACGCAAGTCTCTTATACATCATAGGGGACGGACGCCATGCGGGGACCTGGTACTTTTTGGCTGGCTCGACCTTGCAACCACTTGACCACGCCTTATATGCTTCTTAAGATCAGTTCGTTTCGTTACAAAAAGGGTGTGCAGATCTATTATGATGACGCTTCAAAAATGGTTCGTGGTTCCGATGGCGCTAACAGCTCTCGCTCTCTCGTCGGGCGTGGCAGCGGCAAGCGCAGTTCAGCCCGCACAGGACACCACGTCCACCGCAACGGCCAAGAAGTCACATTCACGGAGCACGGCCGCCAAGGGAAGCCCGAAGCAGACTCCCGCGAACGGCGCGAAAGTGGATCTGAACTCCGCCAGCCAAAGTCAGCTGGAGGCTCTACCCGGCGTGGGCGCAGCCACCGCCAAGAAGATTATTGCCGGCCGGCCGTATTCTTCACTGGCCGATCTATCTAAAGCCGGCGTTCCAGCCAAGACAGTCACGTCCATTACTCCGATGGTCATGGCTGGAGCCGCCTCCCCTGCTCCCAGGGCACCTGCAGCAAGCGCCCCAACCGCCGCCAGCACACCTACGACCCGTTCCAGCGCCAAGTCCAAGACAGCCTCGACAACGCCCATCGGCAACCAGACAGGTGGTCCCGGTATGGTGTGGGTCAACCCGGAAACAAAGGTTTATCACAAGGCCGGAGACCGCTGGTATGGCAAGACGAAAAAGGGTCAGTACATGACCGAAGCCGACGCCATGAAGGCCGGTTACACGCTATCGAAGCAAAAAACTTCCAGCAATTAGCCGGCTAATTTAGCGGTGATTTTCGAGCGCCAGCACCGCGTACGCAGTCGCGGCATCGCTCATAAACCGCCCAACGTCGGAGGTGGGGACACGCTCTTTATTCATCGAGTAAGCAAACCACGATCCCTGCTCTTTGTCCTGATTCTGCACAAGCCAAGCAATCCCTTTTTGCAGGTGAGCTTCCTGTTCCGGCACACCGGCTTGTTCCAGAACAAACGTCGTGAGGCCAGTGGCATAACCATCCGACGTTACAGGCAGAACAGTCTTATCCACCCGCTTCCACGGCCCAAGCGTCGCCAGACTCCAGCCGCCATCCGGACGCTGTTGCGTATAGAGCGAATCGAGCAACGAGGCGCGCACCTCCGCCGGTAACACTAAGGCCGATTTCGAGGCAGCCCACAGTACCAGCAGTTGATTCGCCACCGGCTGCTGAGCGAAGTGAGTCAGTAAATAGCTTCGTAGCAACTGAATATTGGCCTGGAAGCTCGTGAAGTATCCACTCGGCGCATTCCCCACAGCAACCGCCGCCAGGGCTGCTCCATAATATTGCGCGGTGTCCGACTCCCAGGGAGCGAGATGAAAGTTCAGCCAATCCCATGCGCCGCTTTGCGGACCCGATTGTAACTGCAGCGCCCACATGTTGTCGAATGCGGCGCGCGTGATTTCACTGTGTCGTTGTTCGTACGTGTCTTTGCTGGCTAGTATCAAGGCGTTCAAGACGGATTCGGTGCCGCGCGATTCAATCGTTTTCGTCGGCCCTTTGTCTGAATTCTTATAGAACGGCTCGACTTCTTTCCAGAGACGAACGCGTTTCTCCACGCCCTCGCTCAAGAACGCCTCCGCTGCTGTTGGAGCGGTCTCACCCAGTGCGCTACGTAAAGCAGGACGCGCTAATGCAAAGGGCACCGCAGTGTGGCACGACACGCAAGCCGTCGCATGATCGCGCTGCGAAACCGGCCATTTCTGCCACCATAGTTGACGTCCATCCAGATACTTAGCCGCTGCCGCAGGGCTCCAGGAGTTCGGCGAGGATGCATCTCCCGCAGCTTTTCCGCCCGGCAAATCCGCCGCTGCCAGCACCGACGCAAACAGAATGACAGACAAGCTTAACTTCACGCGAAAGTCCTCCAAAGAGCTTAAAAGTAAACTTGGCGAGCGAACGGGGCTGGAAGAAGAATCATAGCGGTTCCGTTGCAACTTACGCAACCGCAACCTCCGCAACCGAAATAACATGAACAGGTATCCGCAGTATCTGCATCCTGCTTCCAGAACTGCTTCAACCGGAGCAGTGTCATCGAAAGGAAACAAATGATTCAGTTTGCCCTGTTAGCACGGCTCGAAGCGAAATCTGGAAAAGAAGCGGAGGTGGCGGACTTTCTAAAAGGAGCCCTGCCCATCGTGCAAGGCGAATCCGGCACCATCGCCTGGTTTGCCATACAGATGGGACCATCGTCGTTTGGCATCTTCGACGTATTCAACGACGAAGCGGGCCGCGAAGCGCATCTGAAAGGCCAAGTCGCCGCCGCGCTCATGCAAAAAGCGCCCGATTTGTTTTCGACAGCGCCCGCGATTGACAAACTCGACGTGCTGGCCGCCAAGATGCCCTAGCCGTTCCTTATCGCCCAAGCATCGACGTCTGCGGCCGGCGACACTTTGCTACCTTTGTCTTGCAGCCAGGAAACCTCCCGCTTTTCCCGGCACTCAGACTCTTCCCGAACTGCTCCATCAGCCCATGTTCTTTGCTTCCAGGAGATTGACGTGCCGCCGGCAGCCAGGCTCTCGGGAAATCCAGTCGACCGTTTGGGCGTCCTGAGCGCCGCTCTTAAGTCGGGCGGTTTCGGTCTTGCCGATCTGGCGGTCGCGCTAGGTACATTGGCACTCCTGTACGTTGTCGCTGTACGTTGTCGCCCGTGTCGGAGCCGATTCGCTGGTAGACTTCGCGCCACCCGAAATCATTCCCACCATCAGCGTCGATCCGTCTAACCTGCCCAACTACGCAGCCCGTTCCACTCTGCGCATGTTTCTGGCGCTCTTTGCTTCCATCCTGTTCACTTTCATTTACGGCTACCTAGACAAGCGGCTCACAGCCGTCGAGCCGAGAAGATCCTGAGCCCGCTGCTGGACGTTCTCCAGTCGGTCCCGGTCCTCGGCTTTCTGTCTATCACGGTGACCGGATTCATCGCGCTGTTTCGCGGCAGCCTACTCGGCCTTGAAGCGGCATCCACCTTCGCGATATTCACCGGACAAGCCTGGAACATGATTTACCGGCTCTCCCTATGGGAGCGATTCACCCGCCTGGAACTGCCCCGCTCGGCAATTGGCCTGGTCTGGAACGGCATGATGAGCTTTGGCGGCGGCTGGTTTTTTCTGGCGGCCTCTGGTTACGCTGGCCGATCTCTACAAAATGGAAACCAGTGGCGGGGAAGTTCACTTCCCCTACGTGAATCGTTAAAGGGATGTCTTCGAGCACCGTCAGCTCGCCATCCGAAATCGGAAAAGTTTTAGCTACGGCCGGGGCCGACAGTATCCCGTTCTTTCGAACATCTTGAGACACACCGGCGGTGGATTTCATCTCCCGCATCGATTGGCTCGCATGATTATCCCAGTCTGTATTTCGTCTCGGCGAGCTAGTTAGTACAGGCGCCCCCAGACGAGCTTGTTGAAACCCACGACAAACAGACTCATCAGCCCCACACCAAGTACGATGCGGGGCCAGTTGCCTTTGGCAGTAGTCTCGGCGATGTAGGCGCCTTCCGATGCAGTGATAACGCCAGTCACCCAGGAGGCGAATGCGCCAGGACCGATGAGCATGCGCCAGACCTTAATGCGCCGCAGCCCCATGCTGGTGACCATTTCTCGCAGGTCGTTGGGAATGCTTTGTGCGCCTCCGATGATGTTGAAGAGCAAGTAGCATTGCGCGCCGAGCGCCATGAGAAGAATGCTGCCCCGGTTGAAGCTGATGCCGAGCCGCAGAAAGAGCAGAGTGGCGAATGGGAAGACAAAGTTTGCGGGAAAAGACGCAAGGACTTGAACTACGGGCTGGAGGATGCGCGAAAGGCGGGGATTAAAACCCGATGGCAACGGCGATCGGTGTCCAGACAATCGTGCTGACGACGAGAAGAAGGAGAACGCGTCCGACAGTAGTCAGACCTAACCAGGCGGCTCTGCGGATTGTGGGTCTGGAGGGATTTGGCGGAGCCTATTCGCGCGAACTTTCCGGCGGCATGAAACAGCGCGTGGGGTTTGCCAGAGCCTTTGTGATGCGGCCCGACGTCCTCATGATGGATGAACCCTTCAGCGCGCTCGATGTCCTCACGGCCGAGAACCTGCGGGGCGAAATTAGCGATCTTTAGGAGGCCGGCAAGTTCCCGGCTAAAAGCATTCTGCTGGTCACGCACAAACATCGAGGAAGCCGTGCTGCTATCCGATCGGGTGGTCATACTGGGCGACAATCCGGGCCGTATTCGAGGCGAACTGGAGATCGATATCCCTCGTCCCCGCAACAGGCGGAATCCTCGCTTCGCCGCTTTCGTAACTACATCTACACCTTGATGACCAATCTCAAGGTCGACGTTGGCCGGGCGCCCACCACTCCCGGTAACGCCCGCTTTCCCTTACTGCCTCATGCGCGCGTCGGCAGCATGAGCGGATTGCTCGAAATCATTGCCGACCAGGGTGGCCGCGAAGATCTGCCCAAACTAGCGGAGCGTTTGCGTCTCGAAGTCGACGATCTGCTGCCGACCGCGGACGCCGCCGTACTGTTTGATTTTGCCGAACTGTTTCAGGGTGACGTCATCATTACCCGCGAAGGCCAGACTTTCGCCAGCGCCGACGTGGAACAAAGCTGGCAGCTCTTTCAGAAGCAGTTGCTGGTCTACGTTCCCTTTATTTCAACCGTGCTCGAGGCGCTGAAAAGAAAACAGACCGGCGACGTCAAGCGCGAGTTCTTCGTCGACATCCTCGATGAACACTTCTCGGAAGCGGAGGCCAAAGAGCAATTGGACACCCTGATCAACTGGAGCCGCTATGCGCATCTGTTCGAGTACGGTGCGGACGAACAGCGCCTCTATTTGCCTGAAAGCGACTAGGAAAACGGATCCAGGATCATTGATCCACCGTATTGACGGGCCTTCCAGTGCAGAAAACCCGCAAAATAGGCTAAATTATTGCCTTTTCGCGCTTTTTTGCTTTACATCGCTCTTTTCCTCCCTGTATGATCGAGTTGACAAGTTGGAGACCGAACATTTTCTTATTGTTTTGTTTTTCTCAATCGCTCGCCGAAATGTACGACGCGAACAATACAGTACGAGAGTTCACTTCATAAAAACAAAACAAGAGTAGGGAGGACTAGATGGCAGAAGTAAAACGAATGACCCAGACCGCAATTGTGAAAGAGCTTGCGGAATCGACCGGCATCAATAACAGGGTGGCTAAGCAGTTCATGGAGTCGCTCGCTGAACTCGCGGTTCGCGAGACCAAAAAGAACGGCGTGTTTGTGCTGCCGGGGATTGGCCGCCTCGTGCGAGCCGATCGCAAAGCCCGTATTGGGCGGAACCCCTCCACTGGTGAGTCGATCAAGATCCCAGCCAAGAAGGTCGTGAAATTCCGGATTGCAAAATCGGTGAAAGACGCGATCGTTCCGCCGAAGAAGACGGCGGCTAAGTAGTTTAACGATTCAGTAAACACAAAGACCCGGCCTCCTGGTGCGGGGTCTTTGTGTTTGCCTTAAACCTTCTTATCTTCTTCTTTGGGAACCTCTTCGTTGTTCTTCACCGAACTCTTGAAATTGCGGATTCCTTCTCCCAGGCCTTTGGCGAGGTCCGGAATCTTCTTCCCGCCAAACAGAAGAACGAACACCGCGATAATCACAATTAATTCGGTCGGTCCAATCGTTCGAAACACTTCAGGCTCCTTACGTATCCGCTCTCATTGTAAACCCGCTGGCGATCAGCGGGAGAACGCCGCGCCTACCACCCGGAACGCTATGCTCAACAGAATGAGCGGCAAAACCACCGTCAATGCTTTGCCTTTGTTCACGCGAAAAGCAACGCTGTAAATCAACACCAGCATGACAATCCACCAGATCTCGAACACCGAAAAATAGCCGAGAAACGCTGCCAGTATCTTGTTAGCGGTGGCGGGCAGAAAGATGTCGAGGCCCAGCGCGGGCCGCAATTCAGCGACCGTCGACACCTCCCCCTTAGCTTTCAGAATAATAACCGACGCAATCGATGCAATTACCTGGATCAAGCTGCAGCCGGCGATCAGGTTAAAAAGTTCACGAAATTTGGCCTGCACTCCTGTAACAGCGCCCATGGCTAGCAGTACAGCAGCCTGAATAGCATAAATGATGGCGGCCGTCACAGGCGCGAAATACATCGCGTACTGCTGGATCTTCAAACCGATTTCCATGCTGCGCTGATATTGTTCCGGGGTGACCCCTTGCGGTAATGGCGCCACTTCCATCACGTGTCTGGTGATCGGCAGCAGGATGAAACTTGCAGCAATGGAAACCACAGAGAAAACGATCAGTGGTCCCACCCAGAACCATTTACTGTGAACCCGTTTCGCCGCTGCGCCGGGATCAATCAGAAAATTGCCCATGCCTGCCACATCGCTGGCAAAGCTCTCGCCGGAATTTGCCGGCAATTCAGGTGCGAGTGTTCCCATCTAATGCCTCCAGATAGCGATCGTTCCGCATTATAGCGAGTTACGCTCAAATAGAAACTGTGAAGATCATATCGCTCGTCCTGCTTCTGTCGTGGCTGGCCGCCTGCACCCGGCCGGCGCCAGAGGCGCAGATCAAACATCGCTACCCACTCACCGGAAAAATCGTTTCGCTGGATGCAGCCCATCAAACCGCGAAAATCGACGGCGCTCCCATCCCCAACTACATGGAAGCGATGACCATGGATTATCCGATCCGGTCGAAGGACGATTTCACTGCCCTGAAAGTAGGCGAGCGGATCGCCGCTACGGTCGATGTGGCGGACGACGATAGTTACACCTTGTCCAATGTCAGGCCTCAGGCGTCCACAAAGTAGTGGAGAGCCGTTCTGCCCCGCCCCCACTAACTTCTATCGAACAAGTTCCAGAGCCTCTTCCAGCGCCGCACCTCTACGCCGACCGCCGCCACTCGGGGCCCGGCGACCTGTTTCGTTTCCTCCTCGAAACGGAGGTGCACGTGTATTCGTTTGCCGTTGCTGCGAATATCCTGATTTCGTTCTTTCCGTTTCTGGTCGCGATGATCATGCTGTGCCGCTCGGTATTCCACTGGAAGCCCGGCGTCGAGATGATTATCCAGACCGTGAACGCCTATTTTCCGGAGGGATTCGGCGTCAATTTTCGCGGCTACCTGCTCGAAGCCAGCTATCACAAATTCAGTTGGCTTTCGATCTTCCTTCTCTTATTCACCGCCAATGGCATCTTCGTGCCGCTCGAGGTGGCTCTCAATCGCATCTGGCGTGTGCCGCAAAATCGTTCGTTCCTCCGTAACCAGGGGATTAGTTTAGGACTAATCTTTGGCTGCGGAATTCTGGTGCTAGCGTCGGTGAGTGCGACGGCGGTGAACGTGCGGTTTTTAAGCTCCAAATTCGGGGCCAGCCACGCGGGCGCGCTGCTGCAGACGATCGCCTTACGGGCGTTCGCCATGCTCGCCACCATGCTCATGATCTTCCTGATTTACTGGCTGTTGCCCAACGCTAAAATCAGCGTGAAGCGCTTGATTCCTTCTTCGATCGTCGTGGCGGTGCTGCTCGAGATTTCGAAATACCTGAATATCTGGACATGGCCGTGGCTGCGGGCGAAGCTGATCAACGACGTGCCTCCATTTGTCCAGTCGATCAGCATTATTTTGTGGGCGTTTGTGGGCACCATGATCGTGCTCGCGGGTGCCGAGTGGTCCGCGCGGTCAGCGGTCCGGCGTCAGGAATAGGCGCAGCCGCTCGATTTCGTCACTCAGCGCCTGCTCGAATTCGGGCGACCGGGGGTGCTCCGCGGTGAAGCCGAGCTTCACCGTCACCTGGCTTTTCTCGCGCAAAACATTGGCCCAGCCGATCATCGCATCATGCCATAGAAGAGGCATAGCGTAATAGCCAAGCCGGCGCTTGGGAAGCGGCGTGTAAGCCTCAAACCGGTAGCGCCATCCCCAGAGGTGCTCGAAGCGGCGGCGATCCCACACCAGCGGATCGAAGGGCGCGAGAAATTTGACTGTCGCGGCTGGTTTCGCTGCCCGCAACGTGCCGGCCGGCCAGATGTAAGCAAGCCCCTCGACATCAGCCGTTTCGAGTTCGCCCGAACCAAGCAGCGCTTCGATCAGCGGTCGACCACCGGGAAAATAGCGCAGGACTTCGCGAAGGCTAAGCAGCGGCATCGGCGCAAAAATACGAACGAGCAGCAGCACGATTTCTTTTAACCGTTCGCCCGCGGAAAGATGTTCCTCAAAACCCTGCGTGGGTTCATAAAGACGTATGCCGTTTTCGCGACCGGCGATGCGCAGCAGCCCCCGATAATGCAGCCGGTGAAGCGCCTGCGTGGTGGACTTGGAGTAGCCGCCCCACGCATTAACCGCGCGCCGCCGTCCCAGATGAGCTTCGAGTTCACGTGGATGAATGCGCGCTTCCCGCCTTACAATGGCGAGCACCTTCTGTTCCAGAGTGGTGAGCCCGGCAGCCGTGCGCGGATGAAGCAGACGCCAGTTTTCGCGCGGCAGAAAGCCATACGCGTACAAGAAATCTTCTTCGATATCGAGTTTGGAATAGCGCCGTTCTAGATCTCCGGCCCGGTAATCGGTGACACGATGGCGCAGAATCAAATCCTGCGCGCGCGCTGGCGCGCGAATCGGGTCGGCTTGCACGAATCCCAGCCGTCGAATCGCCGCCTTCAGAGAAACGGGACTGAACAGCGTTCGCCGAATCGCATCGGCTCGGACACGTTCTATCGAGAGGCGCACTTCAGCGGCTTTTGAAACGGTCGGAGAGCTGGCTCAACTGATCGTCAAACGAGCGGGACGGCACAGCCTTTTGCGGCGCGTGCTTTACTTTCGGGAGATCGGCCTGCTGCAGCGCTTTGATCGAAAGCGCGATGCGTTTGGCTTTGGGATCGGCGGAGAGCACCTGCGCGCGCACCACCTGCCCGACTTTCACGGCTTCGTTAGGGTCTTTGATGTAACGAGTGGACAGCTCGCTGACGTGCACCAGGCCATCCTGGTGAACGCCAACATCGACAAATGCACCAAAATTGGTAACGTTCGTAATAACGCCTTCGAGCACCATGCCGGGTGTGAGATCCGCAATCTGCTTGATGTTGGACTGGAATTTGGGCGTCACAAATTGATCGCGCGGATCGCGCCCCGGTTTGCGCAGTTCGGCCTGAATGTCTTTCAGCGTGTATATCCCGGCCGCCTCGGTCTGAAACTGTTCAATACGAACCGAGTTAACCAGAGTGGGCTGAGCGATGAGTTCCCCAACCGAAAGTGAGAGCGATTCGGCCATACGCTGTACGATCGGGTACGACTCGGGATGCACACTAGTCATGTCAAGCGGATTTTCACCTCCGCGAATACGCAAAAAACCGGCCGCCTGCTCGAACGTTTTGGGCCCGAAGCCAGGTACCGCGCGTAGCTCAACACGCGAGCTAAAGCGTCCCTTTTCATTACGAAACTCGACAATTTTCTGCGCGGTGCGTTCATTGATGCCGGCGACATGGCGCAGCAGCGCGAACGACGCGGTGTTCAGATCCACCCCCACCCGGTTCACGCAGGATTCAACCGTCGTTTCGAGCGCATCGTTCAGTTTGCGCTGGTCGACATCATGCTGGTATTGGCCAACGCCGATGGATTTCGGATCGATCTTGACAAGTTCGGCGAGAGGATCCTGCAACCGGCGTGCGATAGAGATGGCCCCGCGCACCGTGAGGTCAAGATCCGGAAATTCCTGGCGCGCGAGTTCGGAAGCCGAGTAAACTGAAGCGCCCGATTCATTCACTACTACGCTAAATACGGACGGCAGCTTGGAGGCTTCCAGGAAATCCTGTACAAACGCAGAGGTCTCCCGCGACCCGGTACCATTGCCGATCGCGATCGCGCGCACCTGAAACTTCTGCATCATCGCCAGTAGTGTGCGGGAAGCGCCTTCCCGATCGTTCCTGGGCTCGATCGGATAGATCACATCGTGGGCCAGAAACTTTCCTGTGTCGTCAACCACCGCCACTTTGCAGCCGGTGCGCAGCCCGGGATCAAGACCAATCACATTGATCTGTCCAGCCGGCGCCGTGAGCAGCAGATTCTGCAAATTCTCGCGAAAGACACGAATCGCTTCAGCATCCGAACGCTCTTTCAATTCGAGTCGCACTTCGGTCTGAATGGAGAGATTGAGCAGCCTGCGCCAGGCGTCTTCGACGGCCGCTTCGAGCTGCGGAACCCAATCTCCGGGCCGCTGGATCACCTTGCTCTTGAGATAAGCGACCGGTTTGGCAGCATCCAGCTCGATCTGGAAATACAGCACTTCTTCGTTCGAACCACGGCGGATGGCCAGCATGCGATGCGAAGGAATTTTTGCCGCCGGTTCGCTGTATTCGAAATACATCTTGAATTTGCCTTCGGGATCTTTAGCGTTTTCCGCCGCATGGCTGACCACCATGCCTTCGCCCAGCATCATCCGGCGCAGATGGCTGCGGAACTCGGCCGTTTCGTTAATGCGTTCCGCGATGATATGGCGCGCGCCTTCTAGGGCCTCATCCACTGAGGCCACTTCCGCGTCAAAAAACGTCGCGGCGAAATCATGCAGGGGCGTGCCGGTCGCGACTTGATCCCAGAGATAATTGGCGAGCGGTTCAAGTCCTTTTTCGCGTGCGATCGTCGCCTTAGTGCGACGTTTCGGTTTGTAAGGCAGATACAAATCTTCGAGCTCGCTGCGGTCGAGGACAGCTTTGATCTTCGCTTCGAGTTTCGGTGTGAGTTTCGCTTGTTCGGAGATAGAGTGGAGAACGGTCTCGCGCCTGTCTTCCAGCTCGCGAAAATACGCATGCTTCTCCTGGATTGCTGCAATCGCCACTTCGTCGAGATTGCCGGTGGCCTCCTTGCGATAGCGCGCAATAAAGGGCACGGTTCCCCCTTCTTCCAGCAGTTTTAGCACGGCCAGAATACCCGGCAGAGGCAGATTGAGTTCGCGGGCGATGTGGGCCAGGATGGCAGCGGGCAGCAGCTTTGGTTCGGGCATGGGAGGATTGAAATCCCATCATAGAGAATGACGCCGATCTCAGCTGCCGCTACGCCGGGTGATGGATCGCTAGCGAGAAGCGCGACGCCGAAATTGGGCGGCCACGCTGACATCGCCTTCGCTGATGCGTTCGATGGCGCGGCGCAGCGGGCCTAGACGCGCCACCCTTGTGGCGGTGGCTGCATAGGCTTCGATGGGCTCATCGCGAAAACAGGCGGCAAGGTCTGCAGGCAGGCCACCGGTGATATCGTAGCCGCGGGCGAACGGAGAGAAGGCCGGTAAGAGAATGCAACGGCGGTTGGCCAGAAACACCGGAAGCTTGTGGTTTGCGCCCGAAGCATCCCGAACTCCGAGGCAAGGGTGAAGGTGGCCCGCGATCAAGGTGTGGTGTTCCGGAATGGGTGCGGCGTGGAGGCGATCACCATGGACGGCCGTAACGAAATCGTTCGACCAGAATTCAAGCGGCTTGATCGGAAGATGGCCGAAATCCCGGGTAAAGGCGCGATCGTGATTGCCGCGCACGGCCACAATCTCGGCGCGATCGCTTAGTTCTCGCAGCATGTTCTCAATCCACTCGCGCTCGGGAGCGCAAGGGCGGGGCGCATGCACGAGATCACCCAGGAAAATAATTTGTCTCGGTTGCAGATCGTTGGTGAGAGCAAGAAGTTTTTCTCTGGTGCGGAAATCGGCTAAAGGACCGAGTTCGCCGCGTCGCCGCTGCGCCCAGCTGTAGCCGAGATGCACATCGGCCACGATCGCGGTGTGAGAATCGCTGAGCCAAAGCGCGGAGGAAGTATGCGCTTGCAGACTGTCCAGAACAGCAATAAGGGAAGACAAACTTCATTTTCGCAAGCGGAGTTTCAGAGTGAGCTACGGTAGGAAACATGCAGCGGATTGCGATCGATATGGACGAGGTTTGCGCCGATACGATGGCGCACTACTTGGGAAAGTACAATGCTGAATTCAGTCTCAATCTGACTCCCGACGACTTCTACGGGCGGCGTGTGTTCGAAGTGATCGACCGGGCACACGTAGCCCGAGCGCGCGAGTATTTTCAATCAGAAACGTTTTTCGCCGAGATTCCGGTGATGCCCGATAGCCAGACCGTGATCGAAGAACTGATGAGCCAATATGAGGTCTTTATTACGACTGCGGCGATGGACGTACCGGTTTCCTTTGCCGCCAAGTTCGGCTGGCTGCAGAAACATTTCCCTTATATTTCGCCGAAGAATGTCGTGTTCTGCGGAGACAAAAGTATCATAGCGGCCGATTACCTAATCGACGACGATGTGCGGCATTTCGAGCGCTTCAAAGGAGAAGGCATCCTGTACACAGCTCCGCATAATGTCCGTGAAACTAAGTACCTACGGGTAAGTAACTGGCAGGAAGTGCGGGCGCTTTTTCTGGAGAACTAATGATCGTCGAGGCCGCGAATTTCGTACCCTTGTTCGCGCATGCCGTTGACGATTCTCTCACGGGCTGCAGCTATTTCGTCACTCGAGAGAGTGTGGTCCAGAGATCCGATTTCGAGGTGATAAGAAACGCTTTTCTGGCCTGGGGGTAGCGGCGCGCCATCGTAAACCCGGATGAAGTCGATGGAGACGAGATCTTCCCCAGCCAGCTTGGTGAGAAGGCTTTGTAATTCGCCGGCGGGTTTATCGAGCGCGGCTACTACCGAAAGGTCGGAGCCGCTGCTGGGGTATTTGCGAAGTGGTTTGTACTTGAATTCGTCCCGAGTGGCCAATTCCAGCGCCACTTGTACGTTCACGTCGAAGACGAAAACACGGCCCTCCATGCCTTCGCTCGCCGGCAGAGACGGATGCAGTTCGAATAGCCTGCCGATAAGCTCATCTTTCCAATGAATGTCCGCAGTGCGCGTGGGATGCTCGAAGAATTCCGGTTTGGGCGCAGCAGTGAGACTTAGATCAGGAAAGGCGCATTCGGCCACTCGCTTCAACTCGAAGAACGAGTGCTCGTCGGCGTGGGCGTCGTAGAGGAGCGCTGCCAGATGAGTGACTTCATCGGGCAGGCTGGCATTTTGCGCGGGGTGAATCTCGTTGCCGATCTCGAAAAGCCGGAACTCGTCGAAGTGCCGCACGTTACTAACGGCATTCTGAAACAGTCCTTGGATGAGACTCCGGCGTAGATGGGCGAGTTCAGAAGCGATTGGATTTCGCACGCCGATATGCTCGGCCAGATTGAGACGAAAGCGTTGCGCGTCGGCCGCGGTGATGAAGGAATAGTTATGAACTTCCGTGAAGCCCTGGCCGACCAGCACGTTGCGAAGTTTGCGCACGAAGTGGCGCATGGGATTTTCCGGCGGGACAGTGGAAGCAATGAGCGGCGGGGCGGGCTCGATCTCGCCGTAGCCTACCATGCGGCCGATCTCCTCGACCAGATCATCTTTGAGCGAAATGTCTTTGGTGGCACGCCAGCTGGGCACCGTAACGGAAAGTACGCCGGGCGAGGTCACAGTGGTGGCAAAGCCGAGAGACAGCAGGATGCCGGTGATCTCGTGTTCTGCGATCGTCTTGCCAAGCTTCCGTGCGACGAAGCTGATCGGGAGGGTAATTGGGTCAGGAAGCTTAGGTGGCGTCTCGTTATCGATCACGCCTCCGATGGGGTGAATTTCCGGGTTTGCCAGTTCGAGCAGAGCGGCGGCACGGGCCAGTCCGCGAACGGTATTTGCCGGGTCGAGCGATTTCTCGAAACGCATGGAAGCATCCGTGCGCAGCTTATGCCGCACGGATGTCAGGCGAACAGTCGCTGCCTGGAAGTTGGCGCTCTCCAGAACGATGCGAGTGGTGGTTGCAGAAATGGCGGTCTCTGCGCCGCCGATCACCCCGGCCAGCGCGATAGGGCCGGCGGCATCTGCGATGACCAGATCGGTTTTGGCCAGCTCATACGTTTCGCCATTTAAAGCATGCAACTGCTCGCCTTCGCGCGCGCGCCGCACATAAATCGTTTTGCCCGAAAGTTTATCGGCATCGAAGGCGTGCATCGGTTGCGGCAGTTCGGCCAGCACGTAATTGGTGATGTCGACGATGTTGTTAATGGCATTTAAGCCGACCCTTTCCAGACGCAATTGCCAGGGAAGCGGAGACGGACCGATGCGGACGTTGTCGAAAACGAGCGCACTATAACGGGGGCAGAGCGAATGGTCTTCAATCTCGACCTTCCACACGGCATCGCCCTGCGGTAAACGGCTGGTATCGACCGGGTCTTGCAGAACGTTTTTGGTAATGGCGGCGACCTCGCGGGCCATACCGATGTGCCCCCACAGGTCCGGGCGGTGCGTCAGGCTCTTGTTGTCGATCTCGATGATCCAGTCCGGTTGCAGATCGTGTAACGGCTGGCCTGGCTCGGCCCTCTGCAGTTCCAGCAAACCGGAGTGATCACGGTTGATGCCGAGTTCGAAGGCGCTGGCCAGCATGCCTTCGCTTTCGACGCCTTCGATCAAAGCTTTGCCGATCGCTTTGCCCTCGAGCGACGCCCCGGGTGGAACCCAGGCCGCCAGCATGCCCGGCCGCACATTGGAAGCGCCGCACACCACTGTTGCTTGCCTGCCCGGCCCGATTTCGATGAGCACGGACTTGTTCTTGCCTTTAGGCAGCGGATCGACGGTGAGCACACGCGCCGCGACGACCTGGGCGAAGTGCGCTCCCACCGGATCGATGCCATCGCACTCAGCCGTTTTCATGGTGATCAGGCGTTCCAGTTGCGCGGGCTCTCCAGTGAGGCCAGGTACAAGTTCGCGAATCCACTTATAAGAGAACTTCAAATGAAAGAGGGCTCCCGAAAAAAATCAGAATTGCGAAAGGAATCGAAGATCGCCGCCCTGCATCTGGCGAATGTCGTCGATCCCAAAACGCATCATAGCGAGCCTCGTCATGCCCAGGCCAAACGCAAAGCCGCCCCACTCCTCCGGGTCGATGCCGCTCAGGCGCAAAACGTTGGGATGAATCAGGCCGCAGGGTAGCAGCTCTACCCAGCCGCTATGTTTACACACCGGGCAGCCTGCGCCGTCGCAGATCAGGCAGCGAATATCGAGTTCGAAGCCAGGTTCGACGAAAGGGAAATAACCGGGCCGCAGACGCACAGTGACATCGCGATGAAAAATGCCGCTGAGCAGCGTTTTCATGAAGTAAATCAAATTGGCGACCGAAACTTCGCGGTCGATCATCATGCCTTCGAGTTGATAGAAGGTATGCTCATGCGAGGCGTCGACTTCTTCATTGCGAAAGACGCGGCCCGGCGCGATCATGCGCAGCGGCGGACCGAGGCGGCGCATCCCGCGCACTTGAACTGGCGACGTATGGGTGCGCAGAAGGTTGCCGTCGCTCAGCCAGAATGTATCTTGCATGTCGCGGGCTGGATGCGAGGGTGGAATATTCAGGGCATCGAAATTGTATTCTTCGGTTTCGACTTCGGGCCCATCAAGGACAGCGAAGCCGAGCGAGGTGAACAGGTCTTCGATCTCATTCTGAATTTGCGTGATGGGATGCAGGCTGCCGGGGCGTATGCCGTGGGCAGGTAAAGTTACATCGATCCATTCGCGGCTTAAGCGTTCGGCCAGCACCGTTTCGGCAAAGCGCCGTTTTTTCTGCTCGTACTCACTTTCGAGGTCCTGTTTGACGGAGTTGAGCAGCTTGCCGAGCCGCGCACGGTCTTCCGGCGACAACTTCCCGAAGTCTTTGCTAATAATCGCAAGCGTGCCTTTGCGTCCCAGGGCGTGGACACGGGCCGCTTCCAATTCTTCGAGGCCACTGGCCGACGCAAACGCGGCGAGAGTGGCTTTGCGCAATTCTTCGAGTTGTGCTTCAAGCATTCTTTACTGGAGCTGGGCCCCTTGCTGTTCGAGCAGCGCAGCTATGTCACCTTTACCGTGCATCAAAGCGAGGTCGAGCGGAGACTGGTTATTTTCCGCGCGTAGGCCCGGATCGGCGCCATGCGACAGCAGCAGCTTCACCATCTCGTGGTTACCGTTTTGCGCGGCGGCATGCAGCGCAGTCCAACCTCCGTGCTGGCGCGCATTGACATCTGCACCGGCGTCCAGCAGTAAGGCTACTGAAGCCATACTACCGCCTGCTGCGGCCGCATGGAGAGGCGTGTTTTGCATGGCATTGGTCGAGAGTGCATCGACAGCGGCGTTGCGGTTTATCAAGGCTTTGGCTAATTCAGGATGGCCGAAGAACGCGGCCAGATGAAGCGGCGTCCAGCCATCGGAATTGTGCATTGTCAAGAGCGAGGGATTGCGATCGATTTCTTCAAGCGCTGCATCTACCTGACCGGCGACGCACTTATCGAAGACATCCAATTTGGGACTTTGACTTAGTAAGTAATCGGCAACTGCCGGCTGCCGGTAATAGCGCGCAAGTAAGTAACTGCTTTGGCCGGATTCGTTAGCGGCATCGAGAAGTGAGGGATCGCCGGCGAGCGCGGTACGTACACCGTCGAGATCACCCTTTTTGACCAGTTCTTGAAATGCTTTGATATCGCCCATGGCAAGCACCGCAGGTTAGGCGGCCGGTAGAAACACAGCGTCCGTCTTAGTTAGTTCCCAATCGAGGTGATTGATGTAGAAGAGCAAAATTTCGCGCGGATACTTTTCGGCGAATTGATCGAAGACGCGCTTGTGCCAATCCTCGGTCAGATACTGTTCTGGCTTCAGATCTTTATCAAAAAAACCCTGCTCGTTTGGGATATTCAGAAAGTTGAGTACATCGACGATCATGTCGAGATGAGAGAGCAGAAATACCTGTGACAAGTCGGTGGCAAAATCCTCTTCGCCGGCTTCGATACGGGCCCAGAATCGCGGCTCGGCCTTACGGAGAGCTTCGCTATTCACCTTCGTCAAGCGGGCGCGCATTTTGAAGCGTTCGTAGACCTGATAGGTGCGCAGCTTACCGATCGAGATGCCGCGTATCAGCTGATGAAAGATATCCGGACCGAGCGCCTGAAAGACACCGCACATCTGCATTTTGCCCAGAGTAACACAGGCGAGCGACTTTCTTGTTGCCGGTCAAATCGCTCAAGTTCCTGATTCTTAAGGAGCTTGCGGGGCGTGCGGTACAATCGGGAGTTTTGCAGTTTCAATCGAAGTTTCAACAACCAAGTCATGAGTAATTTGATTGTGCTCGGAGCACAATGGGGCGACGAAGGTAAAGGCAAGATCGTCGACTTACTCTCCGATAACTTTGATGCCGTGGCGCGTTATCAAGGCGGCCACAATGCCGGTCACACGGTGTTCATCGAAGGCCAGAAATTCATTTTAAAGTTGATTCCGAGCGGGATTCTACGTCCGGGTGTGCTGGCGGTGATTGGCAATGGGGTGGTGATCGATCCGGCCGCCTTGCTCGAAGAGATCGCCGGGCTGGAATCGGCAGGTGTGGACGTTCGGAAGCAATTAAAGATCAGCAATCGCGCCCATGTGCTGTTTCCGTTTCATCGCACGATCGAGAAAATTTCAGAAGGGCGGGAGGATCGGACGCCGATCGGCACGACTTCGCGCGGCATCGGGCCTTGTTATGAGGACAAGATTGCGCGGCGCGGGATTCGCATCGCCGACCTTATCGATAACGACTTCGCATCGATGTACAAAGCGCTGGCGCACGACAAGCAGTTGATTGCCGAAGCGTTTCACATTTCCGACCCCGGAAACTTTGACGAGATTCTGGAGCAGTACACGCAATTTGCGGAGCAGCTTGGCCCGTTAGCTTGCGACACCTCACATCTGTTGAACCGGATGATCCGCGACGGCAAGAGCATTCTCTTCGAAGGCGCGCAAGGGACGATGCTCGACATCGATTTCGGCACCTATCCGTTCGTGACGAGTTCAAGCGCGGCGGCGGGCGGGGCCTGCACCGGGACGGGAGTTCCGCCTAACAAAATCGACGGCATTATCGGAGTATCGAAAGCTTATATTACGCGTGTGGGAGCGGGTCCGTTTCCGTCGGAAGATCTGACGGAGGCGGGCGAGAAGATCCGGCGGACGGGCAACGAGTACGGGTCGGTAACGGGACGGCCGCGGCGCTGCGGCTGGTTCGATGTGCCGCTGCTGCGCTATACCGCGGAAGTGAATGGCTTCGATAGCTTGATTATGACCAAGCTCGATGTGCTCGATGACTTGAGTGAGATTCCGGTTTGCGTGGCTTATGAAGTGGGCGGCGAATGTATTACGCACATGCCGGCCAGCACGCGGCGCATGGAAGCGATCAAGCCGATTTTTGAAAAGCTGCCGGGTTGGAAGAAATCGACGCAAGGTGTGACACGGCTGGAACAGTTGCCGTCCGAAGCCCGGCAGTATCTAAACTTTTTAGAAGAAAAAACGGGCGTCGAGATCGGCTCGGTTTCGAATGGACCGGAGCGAAATGAAACCATGATTGTGCCGGGTTCGAAACTCGAGAAACTGCTCGATAGCCGGTCATCGAAAGCCGGCCGTTAGTTGGAACTCGCCCCAGCGGTGCGTTTGCCGCGGATGGATGGCTTTACGGCTTTGCTCGCCTGCTGGTGAGACCAGCGCCCCAATCGATAGGTCTGCGAATACCCGGTGGAGTGGTTCGCGATCAGCACTGAAATAGCGCCGCCTCCATCGCATTCATAACGCTCTTCAATGCGCTGCGCGGAAGCCGCATGAGTGAGGCCGATGTGACTCCTGGTGAGATCGGAGTCCCCTTGCAGACCGGGGTCGAACGGAAAACGGATGTCGTCCCACAGCGTTACTTCGCCCGTGGGAACCCCGGCCACGGTGCGATGGGTACACTCCAGAAACCGGAAATGACCGATGTTATGAATGGGCGTGTATTCGCGGCAAATGGTGAGCGCGGGATCGCCCGGCGCGGGTAAGGGAACGCCCTTCTCAAACAGCGGGTCAAAGACGATGGTGGCTCCGGCGGCGGCTTCACGCCAAACGCCGAAGTGGCGCGAGAGACGTTCGCTCAGTTTGTACGAATCGGGCTGATCGGCTTGAATGGCGAGACCGATCGCCGTAGCGGAACGAGTGTAAGCAGAACGGCGAACGCGCCGCCCAAAACGCTCGCGAAGGACGCGCGCCACCAGTGGAAGCTCGCTACCGCCGCCCGTGATGTAAAGCGCTTCGAATTCCTCGTGCTCGTCGCGCACCAGGTCTTCGGCCGCATTGATCGTTTCTTCTACCAGCGGGCGGGCCGCTTCGTAAAAGTCTGAGACGAGAACTTGCACGGTTCCCCAGTCGGGATGGGCATGTTCGAGATCGATGGCGAGACGCCGCGAGTTGGGATTGAGGGTCTCTTTCTTGGTGCGGCACTCGTCGAGTAGCCGGAACCAGGCGGAGGCGGAGAGCCGGTCACGATCGGGCGCGCTGACGTCCGCTGCGTCCAAAGCGAGATCCGCCAGGATGTGATCGAAATCGTCGCCTCCGATGGTAGGAATTCCTTCCGAGGCGATCACATGATGGACCTGCTCATCAAGCGCGACCAGAGAGGCGTCGAAAGTGCCGCCGCCGAGATCGTAAACCAGAACGAGTTCGTGTTTCGCTTTGCCCTGTCGTTGGCTGTGGCCGAACTCGATACTGGCGGCACTCGGCTCGTTTAGAACGCCGAGAATGCGAAAGCCGGCCGCGCGAAACGCATCGACCGTCAAAAATCTCTGATTGCTGTTGGCATGCGCGGGCACTCCCAGCATGATTTCGATGGGTTCATCCGGTTTGAGGCGAAGATTCGAACCCTCGCGGAGGCTGGCGAGCAAGGCGCTGGTGAAGCCATGCAGCAGATCGATGAGTTTCACGCGCTCACCCAGATCGAGCAGCGTGTCGGGACCGGCATCTTCGAGCAGTCGCTTGATGGACCGGATCACGGTCCAGGACTCATCGGCCTGCAAGTCCCAGGCCTGCCAGCCGAAGCGCCGCTCTTCGCCTCGCACGGCAACCAGGGAGGGATACCAATCGTAAACCGCACCGTCCGACGCCTCAAACGAAACCAGCGGATAGTTTCCGCGGTCGGCGGCAGCGATCACGGTTCGATTCGTCCCAAAATCGATACCCAGCTTCATTACTGATAGTGTAGCGGCGGTACTAATTGGGCTTGCAAACCAGTCGATTGGGTATTGTCTCGCCCGCTGTATAAGCTAGAATGAAACGCTGCAAATCGAGTAAAGGAGCTCTGCATGGCACTTTCAGCAAAAGTTAGAAATGTCGAGGGCGTAGCAATTGTCGACCTCAACGGAAAAATCACTCTCGGCGAGAATACCGGGATCTTGCGCGACGAATTGAGATCGCTGCTGGCGAAGGGAACGAAGAATATCGTCCTGAATATGGCGGACGTCGGATACGTGGATAGCGCTGGCTTGGGTGAACTGGTGGGAGCGTACACGACGGCTACGAACCAGGGCGGTTCGTTGAAGCTGCTGCATTTGCAGGGCAAGATGAAGGATCTGATGCAGATCACGAAACTGCATACAATTTTTTCATCCTACGAGGATGAGAAGGCAGCGGTGGCTAGTTTCGGAGCGAGCGCTAAAGCTTAAGGATCGTGCAAGGCGGCCTGCGAAGCCGCCGCAGGCCGGTGGCCGCCCCACCCAAAGTCAGGTTCTTGCGATGGAGTGAGTGCTTTGCTGGCTTTGGCCCGTTCTACGGTCGGTAGGGCTTTACGCGGTAGTCTGGGACGTTTGGCATACGGATCACGCGGCACATCTCGAAGAGGCGGGAACGGGCACGTTCGCCCACCCGTTCTTCGAGGCTGGTCCGATAGGCTTGACTGGTCCCGATACCGGACTTGTCCACGAGTTTGCCACCCATCTCGGGGTCCGGCAGATTAGTGGTTGCGATGAGCGGCAAACGGTTGTTGCAGCGGTAAGTGATGATCGACGTTACCGTGTCTTCTACCCAATCGGTCACTCGGTGTGCGCCCAGATCGTCGAGCAGAAGCAACTCTACTTCGAGCGCAACGCGGTAGGTTTCGCGGCTGGTGCCCCCCAGCTTTTCGTTGTAGCCGGCGCGGATTTGTTCCAACAAGTTCTGGTAGTCGAAAAAAATACCTTCGTGGCCGCGCCCTATCAACAGGCGCAAGACTGAGACTGCCAGATGCGTTTTCCCGGTGCCGGGCGGACCCACCAGCAGTAGACCCGGTTTATCGTTGTCCGGGAAATTGCGCGCGAACGCAGCGACCGCCAGCATGACGTCAGCCAAGCCGCGTTGCACGGTGGGATTGTCTTTCGGCAGGTGAAAGGTCTCGAATGAGGCGGATTGATAATTGGCCGGAATTTGTGACTGTGACTCTAATTCGAGAATCTGGTTCTCAGCGAAACAGCGACAGCGCAGGGCGGAGGAGATCCCATCCTGCTCGGCAATAATCCAGCCGGTTCCGCCGCAAAACTTACAATCCAATATGGCCATGATCCCGAACAAACTAATCGATCACCAACAGCTTTTCACCCGCTGCTACGATTGCGCCCTCACTGACGAATACTTGGGACACAGTGCCTTCGCGCGCCGATTTCATTTCGTTCTGCATCTTCATGGCTTCGACGACGATGACTCCTTGTTCCAATTGCACCCGATCTCCTCGCGCGACCAGCAGCCGTATAATTCTCCCGGGCATAAGGGCACGGATCTCAAGCGGTCCCTTGTTCGCCTGCTTCGCGGTACTTCCGGCAACGTCACGAATATCGGAAAAGGCGACTCGATAACGATCTTTGCCGATCCAGACCTCCAGTTCCTGCACGCCTGAAACCAGGTGAACGGTGAAACTTTGTGTGCCAAGCAGTACGGAATAAATCCCGGCACTCACCTCGGCAATCGAAGCTTCTCCCGCTTGGCGACCGACACCTTCCAAGGCATACGTCAGATTGGCGGGCCGCCTCTCGAGCAACAAGACGCAACTCTCTCCGTTAATCGTAACGTTGAGCTTCACCGGGAAAGCGCCTGGCGGCCGGCGGTGCGCCACTGACTGGGAGCGGTGGGGGCTGGAAGTGGTCTGTCGGTGTCGTGGCTTAGAGCGGCAGCGAGCACCGCTGCAATTACGCCGTCAGGATTTTTCGATTGCCAAGGCTGGTGTTTCATGAACTGTTCTAGAAACCCGGTGTCGAGGTCTCCGGCTTGCCAGCGATCATCTCGCATCAGAGTATCGAACAGAGTCAGATTCGTCGTAAGCCCGAGCACCTGAAACTCGTTAAGCGCGCGAATCATGCGTTGGCTCGCGGCCGAGCGCGTTGCGGCCCATACCGAGAGTTTGGCGAGCAACGGATCGTAATCGAGGGGCACTGTCCAACCTTCGTATACGCCTCCATCGATGCGCACGCCGGGACCAGATGGCTCAATATAACGCGCGATCCGGCCGGGACTAGGGAAAAAATTGTTAGCCGGATCTTCTGCGTAAACGCGACACTCGATGGACGAACCTTTCCAGGAAATATCTTCCTGCTGCAGCGTAAGGCGTTGCCCGGCGGCGATGCGGATCTGCCATTCCACCAGGTCGATGCCGGTGACCCACTCGGTGACGGGATGCTCGACCTGCAGCCGGGTATTCATTTCGAGGAAATAAAAATTACCGTGTTGATCGGCCAGAAACTCGAGCGTCCCGGCATTCGAATACTGCGCGGCGCGAGCGATTTGGAGCGCAGCCTGGCCAATCTGCTCGCGTAACTCTGGCCGTGCAAGCACGAGCGGCGAAGGACACTCCTCGATAATTTTCTGGTGACGCCGCTGGATGGAACATTCGCGTTCCCCTAGATGAATTAGGTGGCCGTGTTCGTCGCCCAGCACCTGCACTTCGATATGGCGAGGGCGATCAATTAATTTTTCCAGATAGATGTCACCGGAACCAAAGGCGCGCTCCGCTTCGCTCGAGGCTGCTTGCATAGCGGCAAGCAACTCCGATTCCCGGTCTACACGCCGCATGCCTTTTCCACCACCGCCCGCGGAGGCTTTGAGCAGGACGGGATAGCCGATTTGAGCCGCCGTCCGCCTGGCGCTTTCCAAATCAGCAAGAGCCGCTTCGGTACCGGGAACAACGGGAGCACCGGCGGCCATGGCCAGTTGCCGGGCGGCTGTTTTCGAGCCCATCTGTTCGATGGCCTGCCAGGACGGCCCAATGAATCGAATGCCGGCCTCGGCACACGCCCGCGCGAACCCGGCGTTCTCGCTCAGAAAGCCATAGCCGGGATGGATCGCCTCAGCATCGGTCCGGCGCGCGGCCTCAAGGATGCGCGCCGTCGAGAGATAGCTTTCCGACGAAGCAGAGGGGCCGATCGGCACGGCTTCGTCGGCCATTTGCACATGCAATGCGAGACGATCGGCCTCTGAAAAGACTGCGACGCCAGCGATGTTGAGTTCACGCAAGGCGCGCAGGATGCGAACCGCAATCTCGCCGCGATTAGCCACCAGAACTTTACGAAACGGCTGCTTACTTTTCATATTCCACCGACACCAGAAATAACCCGCTACCCGGTACAGCCGGTCCAGGACGGATCCCGCACCCGGGATCGAGACGAGCCAACACGTCGGCCGCGGCGAGATTGCCCTTGCCTACTTCGAGCAGCACACCTACGATATTGCGCACCATGTGTTTCAGAAATCCGGAGCCGGTCACGGAATACTGCAATACGTCCCCGGCGCGCTGCAAACTCGACGCGAAGATCGTGCGCCGTTTGGAAGCATCTCGCTCATCTTGTTCGTCGGAGGCAGCGAACGCAGTGAAATCATATTCACCCTCGAGCAGCACCGCCGCAGCCGCCATGAACTCTTCGTTCAGCGGAAACGGATGATGATAGACGAAAGAACGAACAAAGGGGGAACACACTTCGTCGCGAAAAATCCGGTATTGATAGGTTTTCCGGCGGGCGTTGAAGCGAGGATGAAACTCCAGCGCTGCTTCCTGCACGTCGGCGATTCGAATCGAGCGCGGCAGCAGCCGGTTTACCGCGCGGCGAAAATTGTCGGCAGGAATGGGATTGCACAGAGCCACGGCCGCCACTTGCGCCAGAGCATGGACGCCGGCGTCGGTACGACCGGAACCGATCACGTGAACTGGTTTGGATTCGATTGCGCCGATCACTTCTTCGAGTGATCCCTGAATCGTGGGAAGGCCGGGCTGCACCTGCCAGCCGTGGAAATCGGTTCCGTCGTAGGCCACTTCGAAGCGCAGGTTTCTCATCGGGATGGCAGGTTAAGCCTACCCTACACACGCCGTGATCCGGGCTTAATGGCGGGTGTACCCTCCCGGCAGAGCGGACAATCGGCGGGATCGTAAGCGATCGGATTGAGCGTCGCAAGCGCCACTCGCGGAACTCCCACATCTGCGCTCCCATTGCTGCGGTCAATAATCGACCCGGCCGCCAGCACGTTCGCTCCTGCCGCCTGCAAGACGCGGATCACATCTTTTGTGCTGCCCCCAGTGGTGATTACATCTTCCACTACCACGACTGGCTCGTTCTCTTTGATTTCGAAACCGCGCCGCAGAGTCATCTCGTTCGAACCGCTGTCCCGTTCAGTAAACAGGGCGCGTGCGCCTAGCGCGCGTGCGACCTCGTGGCCAATGATCAGTCCGCCGATAGCGGGTGAGACAACAGCAGTGGGGGCTTTCGACAGGAGCGGTCTCAATTGCGTGGCCAGTGCCTCGCCGAGCCGCTGCGCGTACACAGGGTGCGCCAGCACTTTGGCCGATTGCAGATATTCGCCGCTATGCAGGCCGCTCGTGAGGCGGAAATGACCTCTCAGATAGGCGCCAGTTTGCTCAAACAACTCCATCACGTTCATGATCTGCCGAAAGCATAGCAAGCGGGCAACGATTCCCATTATCGAACAATAATTCAGCTACGCTCTTCATGCGGAGACTTGCCTATATCCATATAAGGAAAGCACTTAGAGCTTAGGCGGCGGATGGTCGCCGAGTTGCCCCAGGAGTAACCACAAATCCATTTGCTGCGTTACTATGAGGATTCACGAAATTGAGGGAACCCGGCCGGAAGGCGCTTCGTTCTCATTAGGGCGGGGATTGAGTAAAGATGCCTGAGAGTTCAAAACGATTTTAATGAGACGATTGCAAGCTTGTTTGTCTTTTCTGTGCAGCTACTTATTAGTAGCTGGACTGCTGCCCGCGCAGCAGACGGCCATTCGGATTGATCCGCCGCAACGCGGCTTGGGCTGGTTAACGCGGCCCTATCAGAAGTCGGAGATCCCGCCCATCAATCTCGCAAATTCAAGCAGGCTCGAAACTCTCGTGCGGGCGGGCAACTTATACCTTTCCGCTAAAGACGTCATCGCTCTGGCGCTCGAAAACAATTTGGACATCGAGATTCAGCGCTATGGTCCACTGCTCACCAGACAAGTGTCGTTGCGCGCTCGAGGCGGCGGTCAGCTGCGAGACGTCAGTGTAGCCGTGGTGCAGGGACCTACCAGCGTCAGCACAACCGGCGTTTCGGCCACCGGGACAGGTCCTACGGCCGCCGCGGGCGCCAATGTCAGCTCGAGCGGTCAGCTGATCACACAGCTCGGACCAACCATTCCCAGTTTTGATCCACAACTCAGCTTCTTCGGGCAATGGGGGCATGCGACGAGTCCCAACAGCAACACCGTTCTCACCGGAACCACCGCACTGATTCAGGATTCGCGTATCTATCAGGCCCAATATAGTCAGTCGACCGATTTCGGTTTAACCGGGCAGCTCTCCTACACCAGCAGCCACAACCATTTCAATAGCTCTTTTTACGACGTCAATCCTTACAACAGCGGGAACTTGAGTCTCTCGCTCAGCCAGAATCTGCTCTACGGATTCGGTGTGGCCGTTCTGGGACGCAACATACGGGTCGCTAAAAACAACGAAAAAGTTTCGATGATGCAGTTTCAGCAGCAGATCATTACCACCGTCTCTTCGGTGTTGAATCTGTACTGGGACCTGGTTAGTTTCAACCAGGATCTGAAAGCGCGCAAGGATGAGCTTGCCACCGCGCAGGCATTGTTCGACGACAACAAGAAGCAGGTGCAAATCGGAACCCTCGCCCCGATTGAGGTCACACGCGCCGAAGCACAGGTTTATACCAGCCAGCAGGATCTGCTCATCTCGCAGACCAACTTGCTGCAGCAGGAGATCGTTCTCAAAAACGCTTTGAGCCGGAACGGCGTCGCTAGCCCGCTGCTGGCCGAGGTTCACGTCGTTCCGCTGGATACTATACAGGTTCCGGAACGGGATGAGCTGAAACCGGTTCCCGAACTGGTGGCGCAGGCATTGAAAAACCGCCTGGAAATTGCGCAGGACCATCTGACCATCGACAGTAACAAGATCAATCTGGTGGCTATCAAGAACGAATTGAAACCGACTCTCCAGGTCTTTACCACCCTTACCAACAGTGGATTGTCGGGCGTGGATGTCAACGGCCAGGCCGATCCATTCGTCCTCGGTGGTTATGGCAATCTGCTCGGGCAAATTTTCCGGCGTAACTATCCCAGCTACTCCGCCGGACTTTCGCTCAATATTCCACTTCGGAATCGACAGGCACAAGCCGACTACGCCACCAGCGTGCTGCAACTGCGACAGCAGGAGTTGACGCTGCAGAAGCAATATAACCAGGTGCGGGTGGATGTGCAAAACGCCGTGATCGGCGTCCGCCAGGCCAGGGTCCGGTACGACTCGGCAGTAAAAGCAAGAATCTTGCAGCAGCAAACACTCGACGCCGACAAGAAGAAGTACACGCTCGGCGCTTCGACCGTATATCAGGTGGTGCTCGATCAGCAGACGTTGAGCACGGCCGACAGCGCGGAGACACAGGCGCTGGCTAATTACAGCCATGCGCGCATCGCTTTCGACCAGTCGCTTGGCACTACGCTCGACGTAAATCACATCTCAGTTGATGAGGCGCTCACCGGCCATGTGGCGCAGGCTTCGGTCCTGCCCGCCAACTTGCCCAAATCCGCAGCCGAGGAGAAGCAATGATGGCCGAGAGGACGGGCTGGCGGCAGGCGGTTGCCGTTGTGCTTTCCCTGCTGTTTGTTTGGACCAGTGCCGAAGCGCAGCAGCAGTCGATTGCACCGCAGAAACCGGATAATTTTATCTTCATTCGGCCCTACTCAGCGGCTTACGTACCACCGATCCGCCTCAGAAACTCGCTGCGGCTCAGAGATCTGATCCGGGCGGGCAAGTTGTACCTTACCGTGCAGGACGCGCTCGCTCTCGCGCTCGAGAATAATATCGACCTGGAGATCGATCGGTACAATCCACTGGCCGCCGTCTGGCAAGTCGAACGCGCCCAGGCCGGCGGCGGCTTGCCGGGCTTGCCCAGTTTCTCCACTCAATCCAGTCAGGTGGCGAGCGGACAGGGCGCGGCCGGTAGCCAGAACGCGGCGGGTGTCAGCTCGGGCAACAACAATAACACCAACTCCGGCAATACGCTCGGCGGGTCCATCACCCAAATCGGATCGATTGTTCCCACCCTCGATCCGGTGTTTCAAGACTCCCAGTCGTATAGCCATCTATCCACACCGCAGTCGAACCTCCGACTCACCCAAACCCAAAACTGGATCGAAAGCAAACACAACTACACCGAAAGCATCAGCCAGGGCCTGATTACCGGCGGACAGTATTCACTCTCGTATAACGATTCCTACCTGCATGAGAACGTGCCTTCCGATACGCTCAATCCCAGCAACGGCGTCACACTCTCGCTAACCGTCCAGCAGCCTTTGCTGCAAGGATTCGGTGTCACCCTGAACAGCCGTACCATTAACGTCAACAAGAATCTCGTCAATGAGGACAACCTGACTTTCAAGACCCAGGTCATCGGCACTGTCGTCAACGTGCTGAATCTCTATTACGGACTGGTGGCCGATTACGAAGATGTGCGAGCCAAGCAAAGTGCCTACGACGTGGCGCAGAGATTTTTCAGCGACAACAAGAAGCAGGTGCAGATCGGGACCATGGCCCCGCTCGACGTTACTACCGCCGAAGCTCAGGTCGCTTCTACCGAACAGGACCTCGTTGTCTCTCAAACGACTCTGGCCCAACAGCAGGTTTCCATTAAAGACGTGCTGAGCCGGAATGGCTTGGCCGACCCGCTGCTCGCTGAAGTAGAGGTGATTCCGCTTGACCGCATCGTTGTGCCCGAGAAGGACGAACTTCCGCCCATGCTCCAGATGGTTTCGACCGCCATGAAGAACCGCGCCGACCTCGCCGTCGACCAGATCAATCTGGAAAATCTCAGGCTAAACGCTTTAGCCACCGGAAATGGAGTCCTGCCGCAACTCACTCCCCAGCTCAACGCAACGCAGCAGGGCTTGTCCGGTCAAGCGCAGATTGTGTCTCTCGGCAGGAGCGGTGGAGGCGTCGGCGCAGGATCCGCTTCGATTCCACCGGGTTTCCTGCCCTGCCCGGCCTCGCTGGGCGGTTCCACTCAGCTTTGTTACACCTCTGATAAATACTTCGTGGGCGGCATTAGTAATGGCCTGGGGCAGCTGCTCCGGCGAAACTTTCCCAGCCAGAATATTGGCGTCGGCTTTTTTGCCAACGCGCGGAACCGGCAGGCACAGGCCGACTACTCGATTGACCAGCTTTCTATCCGGCAATCCCAGTTACAGTCCAAGAAGAATATCAACCAGATCGTGGTCGATGTTTCCAATCAGTCAATCGGCCTGCAGCAGGCGCGCGTTCGTTATCAGGCTGCCGTCCGGAACCGTATACTTCAGGAGCAGTTACTCTCGGCTGAGCAGAAGAAATTCTCGCTGGGCGCATCCACCACGTACGCCGTGGTCCAGCAGCAGCGCGATCTGGCCACCGCGCAATCGGCTGAAATCGCTGCGCTCGTCACTTACAGTACCGCGCATGTTTCGCTCGATCAGACACTCGGGATTACGCTCGACGCGAATCATGTGTCCCTGAACGACGCGACTTCGGCTACTGTGCAGCGTGCGTCTTCCCTGCCGCAAACGCTGCCTGCCCGTCCTTAATCTGTTTCAATTTGAACCGCGGCGGCAAGCTGATGAAATGCCTTTCCCGAAATCTTTACCGGTATGGTAAATCCTGCGACTCGGTTTTTTCTGAGCAACACGTATAAGTGAAGGGAAATATTGAGTTTGACGTTTGGCAATATGCTTGCTTTGTAGATTTGCGTAAATGAACAAGATCAGCTCAGGGAACACAAGGTTGTTCCGCATCGCAATCCCTCAGCAGTAAGCCCTGCCAAAACAAAACCCTTCTATCCCCCACCCATAAAACAGCCCACCCAACCAAGTTCCCTGAGCAATTAAATTGAGAGAAGGCCGGATCACCGGCTTTTTTCTTTTTGTACGACCTAAAATATGTCTTGTGTCTGAACTGCGGCTTTTACCTCTTCTTTCGAGCGCTACAGAGATTGTGCACGCGTTAGGTCTCGGCGCTTATCAGGTCGGCCGGTCGCATGAATGCGATTTTCCGCCGGAGGTGCTTAGACTTCCGGTATGCAGTCATCCGAGCTTCGCCGTTTCGGGATCGAGTCAGGAAATTGACGCACTGGTGAAGGAGAAACTGCGGTCGGCGCTGAGTATCTACGAGGTCGATGCGGCCCTGCTGCAGGAGCTGCAGCCAACCCACATCATCACGCAGACCCAATGCGAAGTGTGCGCGGTCAGCCTGGAGGAAGTCGAGAAAGCACTTGGCCGTGACGTGGGAACGCAAGCCAAAATCATTGCCTTAGAATCTTTCGGGCTGGCCGATGTCTGGCGCGACATCGAACAGATCGCTTGTCGTTGCGAGCACGCCGATGCAGGGCGCGAACTTGTGCAGAGTCTCAAAGCGAGAATGCAGGATATCTCGTCTCGGGCGCGGGCGGCCGGCGTAAGGCCGCGAGTCGCTGCCATCGAATGGATAGAGCCGCTGATGGCTGCGGGCAACTGGGTGCCCGAGCTGATCGAAATGTCTGGAGGGGAGAATTTGTTCGGAGTGCCGGGACAACACTCGCCTTGGATGGACTGGGAGGAACTGGTGAATGCGGACCCGGACATCATCGTGGCGCTGCCGTGCGGATTCGATCTTGTTCGCACGCGCACCGAAATGTGTGCGCTGCAGGAGCGTCCGGAATGGAACCGGCTGAAAGCGGTCGAAAGCAAACAGGTTTTCGTGTGCGACGGAAATCAATTTATGAACCGGCCGGGTCCGCGGTTGGTGGAGTCGCTTCAGATTTTCGCAGAGGTGTTTCATCCGACGTTATTTGAGCCGGGATTGGAGCATGTTGGGTGGGAACGTTGGTGAGTTTGCATTCCTAGTGATCCACAGCAACCCGGATGGGCGAGGCGGATGGTCCCAAGCTGATTACGGTTCCGAAGCCTATCGATTTTCCGTTGGTCATGAAGAACTGCGTGGCTTTGAAAGCGACGTTCGAAACGATGGTCCGATCGGTCGGGGAGTTTTGTAAAAAGATGATCGGTCCACTCGCTCGTGCTATTGCTAGCTCCATAGAGTCCGTTTACGAAACGGTCGGGTGCGATGGCTGTGGCCTGGCAATCGTATTGGCCAAAGGCTGGAACGTCGCGCTCGTAAACCCTTATTCCGTTCGCTCTCGGCGCAACTACTGTTTACACCAACCAGGCGCAGTTTTATACTCGCCTTGAGCAATAACACGATTACAGAACCCGATACCACACTCCGCTCGGTTAGCGGGTGTTATAGGCTGGATCTGCTGATCGCCAGGGAAACAGAAGGAGGTGCCTCATGAAGGTTCTGGATCAGGTATCGGCAATTCTCAAGCAAAAGGGCGGACAGGTATGGACAGTTAGCGCTACGGCCACGGTGTATGAAGCGTTGGGTGTTATGGCGAACCGGGAAATCGGCGCGCTGCTGGTGGTTGACGGCGAAAAACTCTTAGGAGTACTGTCGGAGCGGGACTATGCGCGCAAGATTATTTTGCAGGGGCGCTCTTCGAAGGAGACGAAAGTGTCGGAGGTAATGGCCTCTCCTCCTATTACGATTGAATCAAAATGCTCGGTGGACGACGCCATGCGGATCATGACAGAAAACCGGATTCGACATTTACCGGTAGTGGACGAAGGCGGGGCGCTGGCTGGACTGATATCGATCGGGGACTTGATCAAGTGGATTATTACTTCGCAAGGGCAAACGATCGAACAGCTAGAAAGCTATATTGCAGGCGGGGGTTGAGAAAGACGAAGGCAGATCTCACTTTCGAAATGATCTGCCTCGCTTGAGGTTCTGCTGATATTACTGGGCGGGGGCGGCGGCGGAGATTGAATTCACCTTGAGCATGTCGCCGTCCATGGTGCCGTCGACGCTAACCATCTGTCCGGCAAACGGGACAGCCTTCTTCTTGGAAGCGTCATCGAACTTAACGACTTTGCTATCGACGACGAGCACTGGATCGGCACCGCCATTGATACACATATCTTTCACACACTTGGTATTGGCGGCGCTTACTTTGTTGTGCTTGGCGCCGCAATGGGCGTCTGAGATGTAGCCGGTCATCTGGTCGGCCGAAGCCGCAAAGGATAACAGCGAAGCGGTCACGAAACACCCAAACGTAAACTTCTTCATAGCTTTAAACCCTCCTGGGTAAGTACGGACTTAATTCTATCGCAAGCCAAGCGAGTTAAACTTCGAGGATCACGGGCATAATCAGGGGGCGGCGCTGGGTTTGCTTGCTGAGGAAGCGCTTGAGATCGGTACGAATTTTTTCCTGCATCACGCCCCAATCGCTTCGTTCTTCGGCGGTAGAGGTTTCGAGCGTGCGAGCGACAACGGTGCGGGCTTCCTGCAGGACACCCGCGTTGTCGCTCGAGACGAAGCCGCGACTGACAATTTCGGGCAGGCCTTCGCTTTTTCCGGTGTGCTTGTTGATGGCGATGATGGGCAGGACGAATCCGTCCTCGGAGAGATGGCGGCGGTCGCGAATGATGATGTCTTCGACGACGTCGTCGAGCGAGCCGGAATCAATACAGACACGGCCCACAACGACTTTGGGGCCTCGGCGGGCACCCAGGTGATCGATCTCGAGAGTATCGCCGGTTTCGAGGACGAAGGTGTCTTCCAGACCGGCCGATCGCAGGTGTTGAGCAAGCGAAGCGTGTTTGGAGAGTTGACGATACTCGCCATGGATGGGAATGAAATAGCGCGGGCGGACGAGATTTAGAATGAGCTTCAACTCTTCTTCGCTGGCGTGGCCGGAGACGTGAATGGGAGGCTTGGTGGTTCCGTAGACGAGTTCCGCGCCGCGCCGGGCGATGTGGTTCATCATCCGGAAAATGGGCTTCTCGTTACCGGGGATGATGCGGGAGCTGAGGACAACGGTATCGCCTTTCTGGAGGTACAGATTGCGATGATTGTCGACCGCTACGCGGGAAAGGGCGGACATGGGCTCGCCCTGGGTACCGGAAACCACGACGGCCACTTTCTCAGGCGCCATCTGCATGATGTCCTGGGGGCGCAGCAGAACAGCTTCGGGGATCGAGAGGAGGCCTAGGTTGTGGGCGATTTCAGTGACGTTGAGTAAACTTCGGCCCAGAAAGGCGACTTTGCGGCCGTATTCATCGGCGAGATCCAGGATCTGCTGAAGCCGGTGAATGGAACTGCTGAAACACGAGATAATGAGGCGGCGCTCGCTGCGCACAAAAAGATCTTCAAGCTTAGGACGAACGGCGCGTTCACTTTCGGTATAGCCGGGACGGTCGACGTTGGTCGAATCCGACATGAGCAAGAGGACGCCGCGTTTGCCGTAGTCGGCGAAGGTGTGCAGGTCGAAGAGTTCGTTGTCGGTGGGAGTGGGATCAACTTTGAAATCGCCGGTGTGGATAACAACGCCCAGAGGAGTGGTAATGGCGAGAGCGACAGCACTGACGATGGAATGCGTGACGCGCACAAATTCGATATCGAATGGACCGAGTTTGACGTGCTCGCCGGGCTTGACGGGATGGAGTTTGGCTTCGTCGAGCATTTCATGCTCATCGAGGCGGCGTTCCACCAGCGCAAGGGTGAACTCGGTGCCGTAGACCGGGAGATTTAACTGGGCGAGAAGAAAAGGCACTCCGCCGATATGATCTTCGTGGCCATGAGTAAGGATAAGGCCGCGGACCATACTGGCGTGCTGTTCGAGGTAGCTGAAATCGGGCGTAACGATATCGACGCCGAGGAGTTCAGACTCAGGAAACATCATGCCCGCGTCGATGACGATGATGTCGTCGCCGTAGCGCAGGGCCATCGAATTCATCCCGAACTCACCAAGCCCGCCGATCGGGATCACTTGCAACTTCGGGTCAGACATAACGCGACAAGAAGCTAAAGAGTAACATGCGGGGGCGAGCGGACCCGGTAAAAATCAGGGTGCGCCGGAGCGGATGGCGGCTTGCGCGCGGTCGACCCAGGTTTCGTAAATGTAGTTCTGCTGCTCGTAACTCCAGACGCTTTCGGGCAACGCGTGCAGCTGGTCGCGGGGTATGGCTGGGATGTTGTCACCGAGGGCGACGGTGCCCGCTTCGTTGAGCAGCTGGTTGGGGCTGGAATGGAAAGCGGGATCGGTCTGGGCAAACCAGCGGCCGATTTCGGTTTCGGGGAGGGATTCGATCTGTTTGCGATCCCAATTCGGGAATTTGAGTTTCTCTTCCAGCCAGAGCGCCGCAATCCGCGTGAGAAAGTACGGGCGATGACCGCCGCCTGGAACGAAGGCGAAGTCGAAGACGTTTTTCGAGCTGCCCAGAGCCGAGACGGTTTGTTTGTGCAGGTTTTGAAACCAATCCTGGGCATGGTGGGGGATGTCGACGACCTCATCGTCGGCGCCGTTGATTATCAATGTGGGCCCACGTTTCGCATTTAAAGCGAAGAGCATGGGACCGCGATCACCGAGGAAGGAAAGCGAACGATAGGGGATACCCTGGCACATTTTGTTGCTCTTGTCCCAGTAGCCATCGGGTCCATCGAGATCGCCGCCGGCGGCCAGAACACAGGCATGAACGCGCGTGTCGATGGCACAGGCGAGAGAACTGATAAACGAACCCATCGAATAGCCGAGGACGGCGATGCGCTTAGGATCCACATCTTTGCGCGTGGCGAGATAGCTGACAGCCTGTTGGACATCGGTGATCATGAGACCGGAAAGACGGCGCGCCATGTCGTCGGGGGGAATGAACTCATCATGCTGGTCCGTTTTTGAGAGGCGCTCTTTATTGCGTTCGAATTCCCCGATGGGGTCGTAGGTCAGGACGACGGCTCCGGCGCGGGCGTACAAAATACCGGCCCACCAGGCGTACCAGGAAGACTTGTCGCCACGGTGGCCATTCACAATGATGAGCGCGGGATGTCTGATGATCGTCGGGCTTGCTTCGCGGTACACGAGTGCGGGGACGCGCAGGGCATAAGCGGTGGCATAAGATACGCGCTCAATGGACACGCCCGGCAGCGGAGAAAATTTGCCGTAGGATTTCTGCTGCAAGCTGGGGAGCGGTTGGGGGATGTGCAGGGTTTGACTAATCTGCTGCCTGAGATGGTCCCAATCCGGGTGTGAGCCCGCGAACGAGACTCCGGCAAGCAGAATGAGAATCGGCCCGCGAAGAAAGCGCAAGGACCATGCTAGCGGATGCCTTCGGCTTGCGTAGACAGGAACGGATGCGGTACACGAGAAGAGCGATGGTCAGGCGAGTTCTTCTTCCGTTTCGTGATGGACATAGGTTAGCGCCGTATGTGAAGGCGGTGGAGGCGGGCGGGATGGAGCCCGTACCGTGCGATGTAGGCGGTACAGTCCAGTGGGCAGACGAAGCAGGACTCGTGCTGCTGGGTGGCACGGATGTGAATCCGGCGCTTTACGGTGAGGAGCGGCATGAAAAGACGGAAGAGCCGGACGATCGGCGGGACGAGGTGGAGCTGCGATTGATCGGGGAAGCCATCAGCCGGGGGCTACCAATACTGGCGATTTGCCGGGGGCTGCAAATCCTGAATGTGTACTACGGAGGGACACTGGTTCAGCATCTGGCGAAGCCGGAGGCGCATGTGATGAAAACAACGGATAAAGGCCTCCCGGCGCATGAAGTCTTAATTGACGGCGCAAGTTTGTTGGGCGAAATCGCCGGAGTGAAGAAATGGCAGGTGAATTCCCGGCACCATCAAGCGGCGGCTTTGCCGGGAAAAGGACTAAAAATCGTGGCGAGCGCGGCGGATGGGACGATCGAGGGCTTGGAGCGGACAGACCAGCGGTTTGTTCTGGGCGTGCAGTGGCATCCGGAAGACCAGATCGCGGCGTGGCCAGAACAATTGAAGCTGTTTAGCTGTTTTGCACAGGCGCTTTGAAGCCTAGGCGGAAGCGCGTTTGAGCTCGATCATCGTGGCTTCGGGCGGGCAGCCAAAGCGGATGGGCAAGGAGGAGCAGCCTACTCCAGGACTGGTGTGTCCCTGCATGAGGCCGTGTTTCCAGAGCCCGTAGGTGTAAGAACGCGGGCAGTGGGCATTGCTTCGCACAGCTCCAATGCCGGGAAGACGGATTTGGCCGCCGTGGGTATGTCCCGAGAGATAGAGATGGATGCCGGAAGCGGCGGCCTCTTCGAAAATTTCGGGTGCATGCGCCAGCAGGATACGGAAGCTGTCGGGCGGGACCGGGGCCAAAGCGCGTGGCAGGTCGTGACAGCGGAAATCGAAGGGGTCATCGACCCCCAGCAGCCAGAGTGGCGTGCGATAGGCGCCGATTTCCACCGACTCGTTGATGAGCATACGGACGCCCATTTCTTCGAGTTTCAACGCAATTTGAGAACTATCGTGGTTCCCCAAGATACCGTAAATGCCGAGACTCGCATGGATATTCGTAATGATCTCTCGCATGAGCGGGTAGAGCGGCTCGCACGACCCGTGATCTTCAAACCGGTAGTCGCCGGTCAGGAGGCAGACATCTGGGTGCAAATCGCGCAGGAGCGATCCCAAAGTTTCAGCCAGGGCGGGGGTTGCGTCGATGTGGAAGTCGGAGAGGTGCAGGATCTGAAAACCATCCAGTTCGCGAGGCAAGCCGGAAAAAGGGATCTGAACATTGCGGAGTACCGGAGCGAGAGCATTTCTCAATCCCCGCCGATACAGGCCTGCAGCTTGGAGGCAGGATTTGAGAATAGGCCGGGTGACCCGATGTTCGAACTGGCGGTAAAACCTTCCGTGTCGATAGGTATGGCCGAGTTGGGCGAAATGATTTTCAACTGCGATTCTTGGCTGCAGAGACTCCCCAAGTGAGCCAGGCACCCGGCTGGATGGGGAGACAAGCTGGTCCGTTCGATCGATGCTGAGATTCATGGGCTGAGAAATAGGATCTAGCGAGACGACTTCCCTCATCGTAGCGTGGCGGATGGTTTAAACCGGTTCTCCCTGGCATGGCGAAGAGGTAGTCCTGGACTCAGTGCTGCGGATCCAGTAGTAGACGGTAGTTAAGGCGAAGAGGACCAACCAGCCCGAAGAGAACATCACCCAAGTGCTGGAGCTTTTCAGATTTTCGACAGACCAGTATAGAAAGAAGTAGAAGTGGAGGCCGTAGTAGACCAGAAGGCCGCCCAGGGTCAAGCGCATCCAGCGAGGAGACCGGAGTACGTCGAGGTGATTGCGGCGGGAGAGTACTTCGACCGCAACCGGCAGCAGAAGAGCGGACAAAATGACCTGAAAAAGCCAGAGCCCGTGGAACTTAGAACTGGGGTCGATGCCGCAGAGGGCGACAATGTGGGCCCAGCAGGAAACTGACAAACCGAGCAGCGACAGCACGAAGAGAAGTTCCAGGGAACGCACATACAACGGGTTAGGGCGTGGCCCAAGCGGTTGGGTCGCCTTGCTGAACCAGGGCAGCGAGGTAGACGGGACTATTCCTTTGTAATTACGCCACAAGCGATTCGTGCTCCAGCATTTCCGGCAGGATCACTCTTCATATCGTCAGGAGAAGCGTGAATGATGAGGGCAGTTCCTCCATTATTGAAAATTGAGTGCTTACCTTCGGAATAGGTGACGGCGAGGGCGATAACAGTTACCTTGGCGGTGCCGTCCGGGCCAACCAGGAAGTCCGGCATATCGCCGGCATGGGGGCCAGCCGGGTTATTCATACCGTGTTTTTTCCCATCCGGGTTGAAATGACCGCCCGCAGAGGTGAATTGCGGCGGATCGCATTTAGCGGTTTGATGAACGTGGATGGCATGCTCGCCGGGTGGCAAGTGGGAGAGGTCGAGGACGATCTGTACGCCGCCAGACTCTGCTTTGGTGAGGACAGCCGTGCCGACGTTTTCACCCTGCGCGTTTCTCATCTGCACAGTAGTTTGCGCGGACAGGCCGAGTCCGACCGCCAACAGGCCAAGGAACCTAGTGCAAAAGTTTGGCATTATTCCTCGTATCTCTACAAAGATCTCATTTTTCGGGACTCAGGGGAGAGACAGGGTTGGCACTCCTTACCGAATAACGGGGTTTGCGTAACCTAGCAGGATGTAAGACGGCCAAGACGGCGGTGCTCACCACAGGTATAGTCTGGCCAAGGATCTTCTTCCGATTCCAAAATCCTCTCATGCTGAGATCTTAAAGTTTTCAACAGCACCTTTCGAATAGAGGAAAGAAGATAGGCAAAATTTACCAGCTTCGAACTCTTCACCTGGTTAACAGCTTGAGTTCCGGCAGCAGGTAGGTGAACCGGCTCACGTTCTGACGAGGCAAGCTGCAGGCGCACAAGGCAGGACTTCTGTGCGACAGCACTGCTGGCGGTTTAGAGGCTGCAAATTGATGAATTTGAAGATAAACCCGGATTGATCTAGTGAAGCGGATAGAGCGTGCGGGAGGTAGTGTTGCGCCGCTTTTGTATTAGCAAGGATTATAGATGGTGATGGTGAGATAAAAAAAACGAAAAGTTTCGCTTGTCTTATGGCATGAACTTCGCTCAGAATGTAAGAAATACATATTTCTTTGTATCCAGCTTCTGGATACTTCGGAAAAGCTTGCGAAGTGCTGCGGGACATGGGTGTGGCTGTAGCACGTGGGTTATTACTGTCGACGAAGTGGGGATAGGAATGTACGCTAGAGAAAAGAATGTCTGCCAACCCGGCAGATTGCAATTTAAAATTCTTGCGCCGTCCGGGCTTGAGTTTCCGAATTCATTAACGCACGATGTGGTGAGCTCCGACCTGCATTCGAAGCTGATGTTCGATCTCCAGAAACTGCGGGGGAATGTATACCGGGAGTATGCGGGAATCGCAGCAACACTCCTTCCGGACGGTCGGCACTGGCACAAACTGGACGCGCACAGCTGGCACGTTTTGCTGCAAGACTCGAACGATGGGGAAGTAGTGGGATGTGCTCGTTACAGGCCGATTCTCAGTGGCTTCGATGAGCTGATCTGCAGCAAGGCAGCAATCGCGGTTTCGCCCGAAACCGGTCCGATCTTCCGTTCGGCCTTTGCGCAGCAGGTAGCAGATGCGCGCAGACGCGGCCTTCACTATGGGGAGGCGAGTGCGTGGGCACTGAGCGAGCGGGCGAGATGCTCGACTGCAGCCATCAACATAGCGCTGATGAGTTTTGCGTTAGCGGAATGGTTAGGAGGCGGGGTAGGCCTCACGACAGCAAGCACCCGGCATCACGCGTCGCTGATATTGCGACGACTGGGAGGATCTCCGTTAGCCGGTTTTGCACCTTATTACGAGCCGATGTTCGAGTGTTCTATCGAGCTTCTTCATTTCGATATGGCAACACTTGAGCCGCGGTATCTGGTCAAATTGGAAGAAATGAAGGCTGAACTGCGCCGCACTCCTATTTTGTGTCCGCTCGAGAATGCCGAAATGTCGGATCGGGCGGTGCCTTTTTCGATGCCAGCATATTTACCGGCTGCGCGGGATTTCAACCAGGTCCCTCTGCAATAGGAATTCGGAGGGGGCTTCGAGCAGGCGAAAGCTTGGCTTTTCCAGAAGCCGTGACGAGCGTTGGGATCCTCCCGACAAGCGCGGAAAGATGTTCAACTAACAGAGACTTACAAAATGGAAACGGGGCAAAAGCCTGAGCTTTTGCCCCGTCTATCAAGAAAGAAGTAATTAGTGACTTACTTTCTAACGAGCTTCTTTTTGCCCAACAGTCCGAGACCGAAAAGGCTGGCGCCTAGAAGGGCCATCGAGGCCGGTTCCGGAACCACGGTCGGAGGAGTAGTGGAGAAGTTCGCGGCATAAGCGGTCTCGATGTGACCGTTAGTAGCAAAGTCACCCAGCAGGCCGGAAATTGTAGCGTCCGGGGCCGCAGTGAAGTTAGCCGAGAGCTTGCCGATGAGCGGAGTATAAGTGGTCGAACCCGTCATATAAGCGCGGCCCTGAAGATTCAAGAGCGCCGTAACACCGGTAACGCCCTGCTGCAGCACGACCGGCGAACCAGGGATATTTGCCAAGCAGGTATACCCGATGGCGTTGTCCGAGGAGGTTCCACTACAAACCGGCACACCCGTATTGACCGGAATGCCAGTAAGATCGGTCGAGATTCCAATCGTATTCAAAGTGATAAAGGGCGACAGCACGAAAGGAGTACCCGGAGTGACCGGACCAGGCCCGAAGGTGCCACCGTTGAGTGGAGTCAAAAGATTGCTGATTCCCTCGATAGAACCGGGTGTTAAAGCACTAAAAGAACCCGTGGCCGGAAGTGTAACGGCGGCCGTCTGGTCCGCGGACGTTGCCGTGGGAACACTGCCCTGACCGAACAGGAACGAGGTGCTTGTGATGTAAACGGAACCGGACAGGTTGAATTGACCGGCACCTACCGACGCGGCGGAAGCCGCGCCATGAAGAACGAACATTGCTGCCAGAGCTCCGACCACTCTGCTGGCATTTTTAAAAACCATACTATATAACCTCCAACACCTAATTAACGCGCAAGTATAGGGACAATTGCGTCTTTGGTCATAGTAACGGGATTTCTCCGGACAGAGATAGCCGTAGTTTTACTGGTACTAGGTAAAGTGTTGAGAAATCTCTTTTAGAATCAGCACTTCTCGAAAACTCAAGGAGTGAAGTTCACGTGGTTGTAAGGAAGTTTCAGTATATATCAGCGGGAAGACTAGTACTAATTTGATTTCCAAAATGGTTCCATTGCGGGAACGAAATGAATTGGTATTTCAGAAATAAAGGATTGAAGCCAAGTGGCGCATTCGGCCATGCCAGCCTGTTCGGAGGGAATATGTCCCAGGATTACCAGGGCCTTCGGCTTGCCCTGCGTAACGGCGTCGGCGACGTATTCGACTGTCTCCCATTCGGGTGTCTCGCCGATAATAAGGGCTTGGACGTCGGGTTTTTCGAGGAGTTGAATCTGCCGGGCGGAGCCGGCTGCACCCGGGAGAAAGGCGATGCGGGTGATTGTGAGAGAAGGATCGCCAACTACCCGCAGGGCTTTGATCTGCAATTTCTTCTGGATGTCTGTGGCGAGGTCCTTGAGAGGGGCCGCCGGCAGGGAGAAAAGGGCCGGCGTATTGGGATCCTGGTACTTCAGCCAATCGAGTGCCCGCGCCATGCCGAGCAGAATTCCATCTGGATGATGAGCGTGCCAGCCGTCGTGGAATCGCCAGACGACCAGGTGGTGGTCGGCGATGAACTTTTCTTTCTCAGCCAGAACGGCATCCGCCTGGGTGTGGAGAGTCGCCGTCGAATCGAGATGATTGTAGAAGGTCGGCTCGTGAGTAATAACAAAGTTCTGGCCTGCGGCCGCGGCACGCTGCAAGACGTCGTAGGTAGCCATCATGGTGACGGCGATTCCGGTGACGGGTGTGTTAGGATCGCCCGCTTTGAACGTATCGACTGTGTTTGCGGGCAGCGTGACCCCCAGATGTTGCTGGATGCGATCGACAATCTGGCGAGCGGTGGGAGTCGAAGCTTGAGACTGGGGGAGGCTCGCGGTCACAAACACGACAGCGAGCGAATAAACGAAAACACACACACCTTATTCTCCGGCAGGCGCGACAGGAGCAAGCGAACGAATGAGACGAAGCGCCGGCCGAGTGAGGTAGTCACGGATGTACGCCCGATGCAGGCTATCAGCCGGGAAGGATTCGTTTGCGGGATAGGGGTAGGCGCTCATGCCGTGGAAAGGCAGCGGGAGAACACTGGCGCTGAAGGCGGTATTGGCATCCGAGTCTTTAGCCCAACCATCGACAAGCAATAAGAAGTCACGCGTCCAACCTGCCGGGAGAGGGGGCAAATGGGCGGCCGGAAATTCCAGCTTCAATTCGTCGCCCGAACCCATGACTACGAGACGGTCGTCAATGGAAGAAGTAAGCGCGCGGACATCTCCGTAACGTGTGTAATCGCCACGGGTGGGATTCCAGTTCGAAACCGGCCGAACTTGGTCATACAGGAAACGCTCTGGCTGTTGACGCGATGGATCGATGACGGCTTGCGAAAAGCCGCGGAAGTGGAGATCGGCACGGTCCGCATCGAGATTCGTACTGCGGACCTGCGGTTGCGCGGAATTTTCGATGAGAAACGCTTCGTCCCAATAGACGCATAGATTGGTGACGATCCGGACCTGGCGCGAACTGGAGAGAAACTTACCGGTGAGATCGACGGCGATGGTCTTCGGTTTGCCGGAGGGAATCCCCATATCCTGGACCACGGTTTGCCACTTCCCGGCGCGATCCTTGACTTGTAAATACGGAAAGACTAAACCCTGACCGCTTTGGGAAGCTCCGAGAAACGTGCTGCCATCGGCCCAATCGACCCAGCCGTTCAGGATAAGTGCGGCTTTATCGTCCTGTGCGGCACGACCAAAATCGAGGTCGAGAGTGTGCAGTTCGGCGACACCGGCGGTGTTGTGGGCGAAGTGATCCGGATACCGTTGATCGATCCGGGCCAGACGGCCGGTGACATCCTCGCCGTGCGAGCCGATAGCGCGGACCGGATGAATTTTGCTTTCTGAACCAAACAGGCGGAACTCCGGATAGGGCGGCGACTTGAATTTGTCGTTGGTGTAAACGGAGACCGCGGATGGATGATCGACGGCCATCAAACGCACCTGGTCGAGATACGTGACCTCATGCAGCTCTTCCGTGATGTGGATCTGAAATTTGCCATTCCGCGGCTTGAGAGCTGAACCTGGGATTTGGATGTACTCGTCGTGATCGACGGGGAAATAATGTCCGTCGCCGGAACTGGCGCCCAAGGGCGCTACTCCCAGAACATCGGTGATGAACTGAAACTTGTCGCCATTCCAGGTAAAGATCATGGGACAGGAGCCGGAGAGACGTTGAGCCTCCACAATATGTAGAGGAGCGCCGATTTTCTGGTGAGGCTCGTTTTGGATCAGGCCATTGGGCCAGGTAATGCGAACGGTATCGATGTCTGGGCGGCCATCAACGGCGAAGGACATTGGAACGCCTTGCGCGACACGCTTCTCATAATAAGGTCCGGATTTCATTTCCACGGTTGAACCGAGGGCTTGTTTGATGTTCTTGACGCCCTGGATGCCGATGGTGGCCCAGCGGCTTTCCCCAGAAGCATTGGTATATAGGTGGAGCGAGCCATCCGGCAGCAAGCGCGCGTAATCTTCGCGATTGTCGCCGTTGAAGTCGGCGCGTAGCGATGAGGGCGGACCGTCGAAATGATCGGTCGGTTTAAAGGAAGCGGCACTGTCCTCGTCACGCGCCGTATTCAAAAGTGCATGCGGGGCGGGAGCATAGCTGACCAGATCCAGCAGGCCGTCGTGGTTGAGATCCTGCGCCTGCAGAAGATCGGAACCGGCGCTGAGTTGCGGGAGATCACAGGCCTGAAAACGGCCGTTAAGTTGATCGCGATAGAGAACACCCGGGCGATCGGCATAAGAGACGATGACATCTTGTGCGGCGGTGTCGCCTCGCACGGCAAAGAGAGTAGCGCTAAGAGCCTGACCTTTCACGAAGGGGAATGCCCCGTCCTTCTTTTCAAATTGACTCTGGCCGTCGTTGCGGAGGAGTGTCGGATTCGGCCCGAAGAGCAGGAGATCGAGGTCGTAATCGTGATCGTAGTCGAGCCAAAGCGCACGGGTAGCACCCGTTACCGGATATTCGCGCGTCTTGCTAAACCGGCCGTGGTCGTTGTGGAAAAGGATAGCCGCATGTTTGGTCAGCACGCATAAGTCTGTGAAGCCGTCGTTGTCGAAATCGCCGGCAGCGACATCGACAACATCTTGCAAGCCGGCGAAGCTGGAGGATGGAGCTTCGTTGGCTCCGCGCTTATAAAGAGCGATGTGATTGCCTGACCAGGCGAGCAAATCGGCGTGGCCGGAGCCATCCGCATCGATCAGCAAAGCGCCCGCGCCGGGAGAGTTCCAGCCTTGACTAATCACGCGATCGTCGTAACGGGTCTGCGCCTTCGCGGCTGAGGATCGGCTTTCGGGCGGATCGTAGAGTTCTGCATAGAAGCACCATTCCATGTTCTCCCCTACAGCGGCGCCCTCATCCCGCTTCTTGGCCTCTTCGAAAACCTGGCGTTCGCGGGCAGCGGATTCTTTGTCGCCGAGGCGTTGGTACAAGCTGAATAGCTGGAAGTGCGGACCGGCTAGATTCGGGTTGAGCCTTTCAGCAGCCTGAAACTCGGGAATGGCCGCCTGATTATTGCCCATCGAACGCAGGACGGAGGCAAGATTGTAGTGGGCGGCCGGCTCGTTCGGAGTGAGCTTGATCATGCCGCGAAATTGCTCGATGGCTTTGTCATATTCGCTGGCATGTTTGTAAGCGATGCCGAGATTGAACCAGGTATGAGGCAGCGAGGGATCCTGCTGCTGCACTTTGAGCAATTCGGCGACGCCCTGGTCGGTCTGGCCGGCGCGCAGCAGCGCCAGCGCGTAATTGACGCGTTCGCGGACGGAATCAGGCTTTAGATCGAGAGCCTTCTTGAGCTCTTGGGCTGATTGAACGTGGGTGTCGGGGTTTTCGTAAAAGGCTTTACCGAGGTTGCGGTACTCCCAGAGACGGTCGTCATTAGAAGGAAGGTCTGCTGCGACGAGCAGTAGCGAACACAAGGCGGCGGAAAGGCCAAATACCCTCGAGCAATTCATCGTAAAAAGTTAAAGCTAAGTTACTAGTCTATGTAACTAATTCGAGAAAGTGATTCAGGCCAGGCGCTGTTAGATTGAAAAGTTGCTGGAACTGAGTGCAGTGGAGATGGCGGCGCGAATCCGGGGGCGGGAGATCTCATCGCTCGAATTGATCGAAGAACACCTGAGACGGATCGGGCAGGTAAATCCGGCTCTGAATGCGGTGGTGGATCTGCTGGTGGAACCGGCGCGGGCGGACGCCAGAGCGGCGGATGCGCAATTGGCGCGGGGAGAAGCTTGCGGGCCGCTGCACGGTGTTCCGTTCTCAGTGAAAGATTCGATTGATGTCCGGGGAACGAAGTGCACGGCTGGAACAATGGGCCGGAAACACTCCGCCTTGGCCGATCGCGATGCAACGCTGGTGGCTCGGTTGCGCGAAGCAGGAGGGATTCCGATTGCGAAAACCAATCTGCCGGACCTGTTGTTTTCGTTCGAAACGGACAATCTGATCTACGGGCGGACCAACAATCCCTATGACCTGGGGCGCAGTCCGGGTGGCAGTAGCGGCGGAGAATCGGCACTGCTTGCGGCTGGCGGATCACCGCTGGGGTTGGGCAGTGATGCGCTGGGAAGCGTGCGGATTCCGGCGGCGTTTTGCGGGATTGCCAGTATCAAGCCGACGAGCGGGCGATTGCCGCGCACCGGACATGTTCCTCCGGCTGGCGGCTGGATCGAGGCGTTGTGGCAGATCGGGCCGATGGCGCGGCGTGTCGAGGATCTGGAGTTGGCGATTCAGTTGCTGGCGTATCCGGACGGTCAGGATTTTACGGCTTCCGCCATGCCGCTCGATGCCGCTGATGAGTTGAAAGGTTTGCGCGTCGCGTTCTTTACTTCCAACGGGTTCGCAGAGTGTACAGCTCCCATAACAAGCGCTGTTCAGAGTGCGGCGGATGCACTTAGGCACTTGGGCCTGCATGTGGAGGAGAGACGTCCGCCGGGCATAGAAGCTGTTTACGAGTTAGAACTGGCTCTGCTGGGCGCAGACGGCGGGGACGGGATTGATGCTTACCTAACGGAGGCGGGCAGTTTGCAGGTGCATCCTTTTCTAACTGCGTTTGTCGACCATTTCCGGCCTTATCGCGCCAGTTCTACGGAACTGGCGCGACGCTGGGCACAGTGGGATCAGTATCGAACAAACATGATGCAGTTCTTCGCGGATTTCGATGTAGTGGTCTGCCCGGTGTACACGCAAACGGCGCTGGAGCACGGCGGTTCGCTGCAGGAAGAAAATTTCCGCGGATTCAGTTATACGATGGCGTGGAACGTGGCTGGATATCCGGCCGCGACGGTGCGCTGCGGAGAGAGTGGCGGCTTACCGGTAAACATCCAGGTAATTGTAAGGCCCTGGAAGGAGATGACCGCGCTGCGTGTTTGCCGGGCTTTGGAAGAAAGGTTCGGCGGCTGGCAGGCGAGCGACGGTTAATATTTCAGGTAAGATTGGAGATGAAATTCAGACAGCTTCGATTTCGGCCATACTGTTCCCCTTCATGCCTTTGATGTCGCGGATTGGCGGTTGGCCGAAGCATCGGCTGTACTCCCGACTGAATTGGCTCACGCTTTCGTAGCCGACCTCGTACGCCGCCGTAGTAGCGTCCAATCCGTCCATCAACATTCTTTCTCTAGCGGTTTGGAGGCGCAGCAGCTTTTGGTATTGCAGTGGGCTCATTGCAGTCAGCGAGCGGAACTGGTGATGCAGGGTGGACACGCCCATTCTCGCCGTGTCGGCCAACTCCTGTATGTGCAGCGGCTTGGCGTAATTGGCTCGAAGCCACGCAATCGCTCTTGCCGTTCTTTGGCTGAGGTCGCCGCTGGTAGCGATGGCGCGGAGACGGGCCGCCTGTGGTGTCTTCAGCAGGCGGTAAATTATCTCGCGTTGGATCAGCGGGCTGAGAAAAGGAATGTCCTCAGGGTTCGGTAGTAGATCAAGTAGCCGGTGACACGCACTGAGGAGTCCCGCTGTAGTCTCGCCGGCAGCAAGGCCCTGGCGCTGCGAAGAAAATTTTGGTTCAGGAATGTCGTCACGGCTGAGCACCTCTCGCACCGTAGGCATGTCGAAGCGGATAAACATCACCAGTAGCGGCGTCTTCTCAGAAGCCTCCACGATCTGGCTCTGCGCAGGCACGTCGATCGACGAGAGCAGAAATGAGGACGCATTGCACACGTACTCGTGGCCGCCGAGAATGATGCGCTTTCGTCCCTGCACAAAGACACTGAGACTCGGCTCATACGATGCCCGGTAACAGGGCGTCGGCGTTGTGCGGTGATACAGCAAGAGCTCGGGAATTGCCGTTGCATGCTCTCCGGCTTTGGCGGTGATGGCATGGATCCGCTTAGCGAGTGAGTGTCTCATTTCGAAAACGATCGAATCAGAAGACATAGCGCTTTTCGGTTTACTCGACATCGAAGTTGCTCTGCTTGCAGGGTATCTCCTTATCCGCCGGCGATTGCAGAAAAAAAGATCGCTAGACAGGATCGGGCAATAAATGAGCAGGATCGGGTAAGCCGGCAGCATGCTTTCCGCAATACGGTAAGGATAGGGGCGAAGAGAACGCCTCAAAGAATCGGGAGGAATATCTTGCGGACGCGCAAACTTGGACAGAGTGATCTTGAGATTTCAGAAATCGGTTTTGGCTGCATGGGCATGAGCTGGTCGTACGGGTCTCCGAAGGACAAAGGAGCAATGACGAAGCTGCTGCACGCTGCTGTGGATCGGGGCGTGACGTTCTTCGATACGGCCGAAGTGTACGGACCGCTGGTGAACGAAGAGCTTGTCGGGGAAGCGCTGGCGCCTTTTCGCGGCAAGGTGCTTATTGCGACGAAATTTGGCTGGGAGGCTAACCCGGAGGACGGCGGCAAGTGGAGTGCCCTGAACAGCCGCCCGGAGCACATTCGGACGGTGGCAGAAGCGTCGCTGAAGCGGTTGAAGGTGGATGCCATCGACCTCTTCTATCAACATCGCGTCGACCTAAACGTTCCGATCGAGGATGTTGCCGGCGCGGTGAAAGACCTGATCCAGCAAGGCAAGGTCAAGCACTTCGGCTTATCGGAGGCGGCGGCCCAAACGATTCGCCGTGCTCACGCGGTTCAACCCGTCACGGCGCTGCAGAGCGAATATTCCTTATTCTTCCGAGAGCCGGAGCAGACAGTGATGCCTACGTTGGAGGAACTGGGAATCGGCTTTGTTCCGTTCAGTCCGCTGGGCAAAGGCTTCCTGACGGGAAAGATGCCCGCGGACACGACCTTCGACAAGACTGATTTCCGCAGCACGCTTCCCAGATTCAGTCCGGAAAACCTGAAGGCGAATCATGCGCTCGTGGCGGTTGTCACCGCATTTGCAGAGCGCAAGAAGGTGACGCCTGCACAGGTTGCGCTTGCCTGGCTGCTTGCGAGAAAGCCATGGATTGTGCCCATCCCAGGAACGACAAGACTGGAACGGCTGGAAGAGAATCTGGGGGCGGCAGATGTTGAATTGACTGCGGAAGAGACACACCGCCTTGGAGAGGCATCTTCGGAGGTGAAGCTGCAAGGTGATCGATACTCGCCGTTCCACCAGCAGCTGGTCGGCCGCTAACCGCCAACCGGGGAATTCTTTACGACGAAGGCCATGCATTCGGGCGTGCTGATTTTAACGTTGGGATTCGCCTGCGCCGCTCACATGCAAGTTGTCTCAAGACCGTCAGAAGAGAGGTTCGTCGGTGCATGGCGTCTAGTTCGGATAGAAACGCACCTCGCCGGCAGTCGAACGAGCCGGCGAGTTCGCGTCGAAGAGCGACCGGACACGAACCGAGCCAGTGAAACGATCGGGCGCACCGGTTATGACCTTTTGGGAAGGCGGCGGTGTGATCGTGATCTGCTCGGAATCAAGATCTGCCGGCGATGTCTGCGCCAACGCCAAACCCCATGGCAACAGACAGGCAACGATGAAGGTTGGCTGCTTTCGAATCATTCATGCTCCCAGGTGACGGACCAGGTTTCATTCGCATTGGCTGAGCGGATAATCAGGTGGCCGTCTTTGGTGAATTGGTAACGGCGAGGCAGGTCCCTACCGACAAGAGCGTCGCGTGTTATCGAACCCTGCACATGATGCGTGACGGTGTGCGCCGCTTCGTTTATCTCGTAGCTGCCGAAAGATGCCTCATAGCCGTTCCGGACATATTCGTTGTCTGACGTCTTTGCCGCAGCCGGATACATCAGCTGCACGGACATGTGTCCGTCACGCGTGTAAATCAGCATGCCCTTTGGCTGCGGCATCCCCGCCGTTCCGACCGCCTCTGGAATGGGGCAGTCCGGTTCAGGTGATGCGTAAAGGCGATGTTATGTGGATTCCGCCTGGTGTGAAGCATTGGCATGGAGCGACGGCCGACGACATCTGTCACGCACATCGCGTTGCAGGAAGAACAGAACGGAGTGGCTGTCATGTGGATGGAAAAGGTAACGGGCAAGCAGTACCAGTTCGGCAAATGATAGGCGACAAGCTCGCCGATGAGCAATACAGAAGAGAAAGCGTTTTTTATGAACATTTCGTTTGAAGGACAAGTAGCACTCGTAACAGGTGCAGCCTCGGGATTGGGCCTGGCGACAGCGAAGGCTTTCGCCACATCAGGAGCATCCGTGGTGCTGGCCGATTGGAAAGAGAGGGAAGTGCAAGAAGAAGCGAGGAAGCTCGCCGACAAGGGTTACAAGACTCTAGGCATCCGTTGCGACGTGTCGGATGACGCTGAGGTGGAAGCGATGGTCAAGCAGTGTGTCGCCACGTTCGGGCGGCTGGATGCAGCGTACAACAATGCAGGCGTGCAGAACGTACTTGCTGAAACGGCCGATTCGCCGCGTGAAGACTACGACCGCATCATGGCCATCAATCTTCGCGGCGTATGGAGCTGCATGAAATTCGAGTTGCGCCAGATGCGCGAGCAAGGAAGCGGCGCCATCGTGAACTGCTCTTCGCTGGGCGGCCTCATCGGTGGTGCGCAGCGCGGAACCTACCATGCTGCGAAGCATGGGGTGATTGGCTTTACCAAGAGTGCCGCCCTCGAGTATGCAACGCGAGGCATCCGCGTGAATGACGTCTGCCCCGGCATGATTCAGACGCCTATGAGCGAAAAGATGATCGCGGAAGGCCAGGGCGATGAACTGAATGCGATGCTGGAAAAATTCGTTCCGATGAAGCGCCTGGGCCGGGCGGAGGAAATCGCCGATGCGGTCCTTTGGCTGTGCAGTTCGGCAGCGAGCTACGTTACTGGCCAGTCCATCTCTGTGGACGGCGGCTACGTAATGCGCTAGAGGAAGAAAACGTCAGTTCAGCTTTGCTCAGGAAACAAGATGACAAACAGCAAGAAAACAAATCAACTTCCGTCCACGCTTACTTATGAGGACTTAAGGACGGTGTCGCCGGCCTTGGAGCATTTCACGAAAGGGCCCTTGCTGGACGGTGTGTGGAAGCGCCGGGGACTATCATCACGCGACCGGAGCGTGGTTACGGTTGCGGCGCTGATCGCTCGCATCCAGACGGTCGAAATGCCGTTTCACTTTGCGCGGGCGCTCGATAGCGGAGTCAAGCCGAGTGAATTGTCCGAAATCATTACTAATCTCGCCTTCTACGCCGGCTGGGCGAATGCGATGTCTGCCGTGACAGTTGCGAAGGATATCTTTCACCAGCGCGGCATTGCTGTAGACCAACTTCCTCCCGCGAAGGAGAAGCTTTTACCGATTGATGAAGCAGTGGAGGCGCAGCGTGCAACGCAAGTCAGCAATGACTTCGGCGCAGTCTCGCCTGGACTGGTGCAGAACACAACCGATTTGCTGTTCCGGGAGCTTTGGCTGCGCCCTGCGCTTGCGCCTCGCGACCGCAGCCTAGTGACGGTGGGCGCCTTGATCGCGGCCGGCCAAGCCGCGCAGATCACATATCACCTGAATCGCGCCATGGACAACGGGTTGACTCAGGAAGAGGCCTCCGAAGTTCTGACGCATATCGCCTTTTACTCTGGGTGGCCGTGCGCGTTCTCTGCGCTGTCGGTGGTGAAGGCCGTGTTCGAGAAGCGGCAGAATTAGTAAGCGAAAGAGGAGAAGCAAATGAGTGCATGGCCGCAAGAAGAACTGCGCACGATGGCAGAGAGCGACGACTTGCATGTGGCGCCCTTCCGCGAGGACGGAAAGACATACGGCACTCCAGCGTGGATCTGGTCGGTCGTAGTGAACGGTGGCTTGTACGTGCGTGCCTACAACGGTGCCGGATCGAGTTGGTATCAAGCTGCAGTTAAGCAGAAGGCGGGACGCATTACGATTGCAGGCATGACGAAGGAAGCGAGCTTCGAGAGGGTTGGGAGCCAGATGAATGACGCAATCGATGATGCGTACCGGGCCAAGTACAGGTCCAGCCGGTATCTCGGACCAATGATCGAAGACGAGGCCCGCTCCGCCACCGTTCGAATTGTTCCGCGAGGTTAGCTTGACGATTGCACCTTTGAAACAGGAAAGAAGAACGTATCGGAGGCGGATTTAGACCCAGGGCTTGGACGACGATGCCTTGAGTGATCGCTTATAGCTACTCAGCCGGGACAAAGAGCACGTCAACGGGTGAAGTGACTTCCAGCTTTTGGCCGGTGGGCGATAGCTTGCCGGTTGCCTGGTCGACTTTGAAGACGACCAGATTGTTCGATTTCTGGTTGCCTACCAGCAGGAGTTGACCGGTAGGATCGAGCGCGAAGCCGCGCGGGCCTTCGCCGCCGGTCGGTACGCTCTCGACCGCGGTGAGCGTTCCCTTTTGCGGATCGACTGCGAACACTTGAATGGTGTCGGCGCCGCGATTGGAGGTGTAGAGAAATTTCCCGGCGTGATCCAGCCGGATCTCGGCGCCGGTATTCTCTTTCGTAAATCCCGCCGGAAGGGCAGGCACGGTTTGGATCAGGTGCAGATTTCCGCTCGAGGCGTCACGTGAGAACACCGACACGACCGGTTCCAGTTCGTTGATCACATAAGCGTGGGTAGCCTGTTTGTCGAACAAAATGTGCCGGGGGCCATGGCCGGCGTCGACCTTTACAAAGGGCGGATCGTTTTCGACCAGCTTGCTCGAAGCAGCATCCAGGCGATAAATGCGGATTTTATCGAGGCCGAGGTCCGGGACGTAGACGCGCTTGTTATCGGGCGAGATGACCGCTTCGTGCGCATGTGGGCCTTCCTGCCGTTGCTTATTCGGACCAGAGCCATGCGCAGTCATCAGCGACGCCATGGCGCCCAGGCTGCCATCGGGCTTGACCGGAAACGAGGCCACGCCGCCGGTCATGTAATTGGCAACGACCAGCGTCTTGCCGGTAGCGTCCACCGCCAGAAAGCAGGGCGCTTCACCCTCGGAATCCACATGATTGAGCGGATGGAGCCGGCCTGTTTTGCGATCCATCGAAAAACTGGCTACGCCGCCGTTGACTTTGCCTTCGCGTTCGCTGACTGCGTAGAAATTTTTGTGGCCCTGATCCGTGCCGACCCAGGACGGGTTGACGACCTCGCCAACCAGGCCAAGCGGCTCGAGAGTGGCCTTAGCGGCATCGAGGCGGAACGCTTGAACGCCTTTCCCATAGGTGCCGATGTAAACCAAAGACTTGCCGGCCGCTGGGGCCGCGGAAATATGTTGAGCTTGGGGCATAAAAATCAAGGATGCAAAAATTGAGACGTCGAGGAAGGCTGGGAGTAGCCAGGGTTTTTTCACGATGAAAGAGTCCTGAAGGAATAAATCTCTTCGGCCTACAATATTGTCACAATGACCCGACTTCGAAACTGGCGGCCGGCAAGGATAACGGCTCTAGGACTGCTCGCGCTGAATTACCCCGTGTTTTCGCAACAGACGCCGCCCATCAAGAACAGCAAAGTGGCCATCTACCATCTGACTTCCGGAAAAACAGAAGTCATTTACGCGATGGATGGCATGATCGAGGCTCCGAACTGGTCGCCGGACGGCAAGTATCTGCTGGTTAATTCGCGAGGCAAGTTGTGGAAGCTGCCGGTGGGAGCCGGCGTTCCAACGCCGCAGTTGGAAGAGATCAATCTGGCGGGACTCGATAAATGTAACAACGACAAGAGTGTTTCGCCGGATGGGAAGTTAATCGCCTTTTCATCCAGTGGAAAAGCGAAGGGATCGCAGGTGTATACAGTGGCCGCCGCTGGTGGCGCAGCGAAACTGATTGTGCCTGAGACGCCTAGCTATTTTCATGCGTTCTCGCCGGATGGTGAATGGCTGTCCTTCGTCTCGCAACGGAACGGGCATTTCAACCTGTTCCGGGTGCCGGTGAATGGAGGCGAGCAGGAACGGCTGACCTCGAAGCCCAGCTACGATGATGGTCCCGATTACTCTCCCGACGGGAAATGGATTTACTTCAATTCCGACCGATCGGGAAGTTGGGACATCTGGCGCATGCCGGCGAGCGGCGCGGGACCGGGAGATACGCTCGCTCAGCAAGTGACGAGTGATGAGCAGGAGGATTGGTTTCCGCACTGTTCGCCCGATGGAAAAAAGCTGGTGTTTCTGACATTTTCAAAAGGAACAGCAGGACATAACGGGCATTCGGAAGTGGCGTTGCGGATGATTCCGCTACCCGGAAAAACGATCACGGCTCATACACCGCAGGTCTTGACAAAGTTTTTCGGGGGCCAGGGAACGATCAATGTAAATTCGTGGTCTCCGGATTCGAAGAAGTTTGCGTTTGTGATTTACCAGGAGTGACTTGACCCGGCGACTACTTGTTGCTGCTTTTATGCTCGGCATCCGCCTGTTGCTTCTTGTACTCCTTGTATAGCTGGAGTTTGCTTTTCAACGGCGGCAGGTCCATGGTCAGCATCTTGTTCTCCGGGTCGATGCTAATCGCGTAGGGGCCGTCCCGAGTACCGAACTCGTCGAAGAACGCGAGTTGACTGCCGGTGATCTGATACGTGCCGTGGCGCGACACGCTCTGGTGGTGAATGGTGGTTTTTTGCACGAAAGTATTGCCGGGACTAAACGTCAGCGTTCCGCTGCAGGTTTCAGGATGCGGGCGTCCGTCGAAACAGACATGCTGCGTGGGGAAGCCATTATCGCTGTCGTTCATGCTGAGGTAAACCCAGCCGCCGGAGTCCTGCAGGAGCGCTACCTGATCGGGACTGAGATCGTCGCCCGCATATAAACCAAACGCAGATGCAAACAATAAAGCGGTTATTGCGCTGATATAGGAAAGCTTCACTCTGGTCTCCTTCGTTCCCTTTAATGAGTCATCGAATAGATGATGTAGTTTACGCCGAGGCGGATTCCTAACGCAGAATACTGCTCCGGATATTCGGGATCGTCGGCCCACTCCCAGGAATCGCCCAAGTCGGAGTTGAAGCTGATGGCCATCATGAGCCGTCCGCGATCATCATAGACGCCGCGCCAGCGCGCCACGTAACCGTCGTTGCGAAACGGTACGCCGGTTCGAACGCCCCATTCTCCGGGCACTTGATAGCGGTTATCGAGATCGTAGACGGTGTGAAAGATGGCGTCGCCGTTCGGGATTTCGACTACCGGACGGTCTGGAAAAATCTTGCTGATGCTTTTGTTGAAGACGGTCCAATCGCGGCTGCCCCAGAAATCGTCACACATCAGGAAGCCGCCACGCTCCAGGTAATCGCGCAGTGTTTTTGCCTGCACATCGTCGATATTCCATTCACCGACAAAGACCGCGTAGAGCCACGGATAGTTGAACAGATCGCCCGGGTCATCGAGACTGACAGGCTGTTCTACAGAACGAGCCTGCAGGCGAGTGAGACGGCGAACCGCTTCGAGGAAATGACGGTCCGCGCGAGGATAATCGTTGGTCCAACTGGAGTGCCCCTTAGTCCAATCCCAACCGGCGTGACGGAAGCGCGCGTCGGGGATCGAAGGGTACATGAGACGGGCAAAAACCATCTCGGTCTTTTCCTCAAAATCAGGAGGCAGGCCGATTTTGCCGATACTATACTCGTCGCCGGGATATTCGCGAAACGGCTTGGGGAGATTCGTGTCAGCCGCGTACAGGACGGAAAGTAGGACGAGAGCGTAGGCTACACCGCGCAGATACCGAGCTCGACCGACTTGCACACAGCCTCGCCCGTGAGGATAGCACCGCACCCTGGAAGAACGGGGAAGAACGAAAAGTAAGCCCAAAAACCGACACCTGGGTCCCGGAAACGATCAGTGATTTAACCGACCTACGAATAATTTCGTTGACACTACGAATACTTTCGTAATAGGCTCTAAGTATGGCGAAGGAAGCGATAGGCAAGCCAACTACCTCCGAACTAGAGATTTTGCGGGTGCTGTGGGAGCGGGGGCCATCGACCGTGCGCGAGGTGCAGGAAGTGCTTTCGCGGGCGAAACCCACCGGTTATACAACGGTGCTCAAGTTGCTTCAGATCATGGCAGTGAAAGCCATGGTGAGCCGCAACGAGGACGAGCGTGCGCACGTATACGAAGCCCAGCAACCTGCCGAAAACACCAAGCGCCAGTTAGTGGGTGACTTGATGCAGCGGGCCTTTGCCGGCTCGGCGAGCGATCTGATGATGCATGCTTTATCGGGTGAAAAGACTCCCGCCAGCGAGATCGAGGAGATCAGGCGGATGCTGGACGATTACGAAAGGAAGGCCAAATGAGCGGCGCTGTTTTCACTCCGGCCACCATCGATTTATTCGGTTGGACGTTGATCCACTTTCTCTGGCAGGGAACGGCGCTAGCGCTGTTGCTGTATGTGTTCACCGCATTCACACGCAAGGCGGACCTGCGGTATGCGGCGGGCTTGATCACGCTCGGGTTGATGATGGCGGCGCCTCCAATTACATTTTATCTACTCGCGTCGCAACAGAGGGCGGAGGCTGCGCCTTCCAATCTCCAGGCGGCTCTGCGCGGATTGAAGGTGGTCGCGAGCTCCGCCACTGGCATTCCGATTGATCAGGCCGCCCATTCGCTGGTTGCTATCCATTGGATCGATGATTTGGTTTGGCTGTGGATCGGCGGCGTGGCGATGTTGTCGTTGCGGGCATTGGGCGGTTATGTAGTTCTGCAGAAAATGCTACGCGAGAAGTGCACGCCGTTGGCAGGTGCGCTGCGCGCTCGCTGCGCGGAACTCGAGGCCAGTCTGAGCATCGGCATGCGAATTCGATATCTGCAATCGAGTGTGGCCAAAACGCCGGCCGCAGTGGGCTGGCTGCGCCCTGTGGTCTTGCTTCCGGTGACTGCCCTTTGCGGCTTGACGCCGGCGCAACTGGAAGCAGTGATCGTACATGAACTGGCACACATCAAACGTTTCGACTGCCTGATCAATGTGTTTCAAATCTTCGCCGAAACGGTTTTGTTTTACCATCCGGCCATCTGGTGGGTGAACCGGTTCGTTCGAAACGAACGCGAGAACTGCTGTGACGATGTGGCGGTGGAGCTATCCGGCGATCCAGGTAATTATGCGCGAGCGCTAGCGCTGATGGAAGGTTGGCGTTCTGCACCGGCCTGGGCGGTGGGCGTCAATGGCGGCGTTCTGAAAGCCCGAGTAAGTAGAATTCTGGGTTTGGACATTGTGAAGAGCGCCGTCCCGCAGGGTGGGTTGGCCATGATCGGTTGTTTTTGTGTGGCGGGAGCGATCCTGAGCGCCGCCACGCTGGGCCATGCCTTCGCCGGTCCGGTGCAAGACTCACCGGCTGCGCCTGCGGCTGTTCCCGCGGTGATCAGCGATGCGCCGGCGGCTCCGACGCCAGCTCCGGTCATGCCTAGACCAACAGTTCCGGCAATGACTCGACCCGCGCCCGTTGCAGTTCCCACGCCGCCCGCTCCGCCAGAGATGGCGAGCGATTGGGATGACAAAGACGAAGCGCAGGCGCCTGATACCGGTAAAAGCCACGATGGCTCTTACATGGATGCGCTCAAAGCAGCCGGGGTGAACGATCTCAGTGTTGACAAGCTGATTGCGTTGAAGATCCAAGGCGTAACACCCGAGTATGTGAAGGCAATGCGGGCTGCCGGATTCGATGCTTCGGCCGGTGAACTGATCGCCATGAAAGTGCAAGGCGTTTCCGCGGACTACGTTAAGCGGGTGCGGGCTGCGGGGTGGCGCGATATTTCGACAGGCCAGCTCATTGCGATGAAAGTGCAGGACATCGATCCGGCACAAGCGGCGGAATTTAAACGCGAGTTCGGTTTTGAAGATTTCTCTTTTGGGCAAATGATGGCTTTCCAAACGCAGGGCATCACGCCGGCGTACGTGCGCGGCTTGCGATCGGCCGGGTTCAAGGACCTGTCCACAGGACAGATAATCGCTGCCAAGGTGCAGGGCATCACGCCTGAGTTTTTGCGAAAGGTCCGCGAGCACGGTTTTTCGAATTTGAGCCTGCATCAGTTGATCGCGTTGAAAGTAGCCGGCGTTTTTTAAGAATCAGGTGAATGCAAATGCGACTGAACGCGATCGGTGTGTCTCTGCTGATGCCCTTACTGGCTTACGGGATGGATCAGCATGGCGAGTGGACGCTAAGCCATTCCGATGACCCTGGGAAAGTAACTTTTTCGCTTCGCTATTCGAAGGAGGGCGGCCACAATTCCGACAGCAGTTCTGATTGGAAACCAAGTGATTTTCAAGGGTTGAATTTTTCCGGGTCCGGCAAACGAGATGTTCAATTCACAATAGAACGCGAGGCGGGCACGCTGCGGTGTGAAGGGTTCCTGAAGGGAGCGGAGGGTGCTGGGCTTTTCGATTTTACGAGCCATCCCGAATATATCCGCAGGATGGACGCCTTGGGCTTCAGCGACTTCACGGACGACAAACTATTCGCGGCCGCCATTCACGATGTCAGTACGGATTTCGCCAGACAGATGAAAGCGCAATCGATCGGCGGACTCAATGGAGACCAATTGATCGCATTCCGGATCTTCGGTGTGACGCCGGAGTTTGTGAAGAATTTGCGCGCCGCTGGCCTCCCTGCGAACGAGGCCGGTAAATTGATTGCGTTTCGGATTCATGGCGTGTCACCCGAGTTTGTGCGTCAGTTGCGATCGGCAGGTCTCAAAGTAGAGGACGAAGACAAACTTATTGCCTTTCGCATTCACGGGGTTTCGCCTGAGTATGTAGAGACGATTGAGAAGCTTGGCTTTGACAATCCGGGAGGAGACAAATTGATCGCCATGCGTATCCACGGCGTCACTCCGCAATACATTCAAGGCTTGCGCGCCCGGGGCATTAAAGACCTGACGCTCGATCAGGCCATCGCGCTGCGTATTCAGGGGATCAACTAAGCATGACCACTATCTGGAACGACGTTCGATACGCACTGCGCGGTTTTCGCCGCACGCCTTTGTTTACTGTTGTCGCAATATTGTCGCTAGCCTTCGGGATCGGGGCGAACACGGCTATCTTCAGCCTGCTCGACCAGGTGATGCTCCGATTGATGCCGGTCCAGCACCCGGAACAACTGGCCCTGTTAGCGATGCCAGGTCCGTTTTACGGCAGCAATTGGGGTATGAACGCCTTGTCATACCCGATGTACAAGGACTTCGAGCAGAACAACCAGGTTTTCACAGGCATGTTCTGCCGGTATCCGGTTCAAACGAATCTGGGATTTGGTGGCCGAACCGAATTGGTCAACGCAGAACTTGTCTCGGGCACTTACTTTCCAGTGCTCGGAGTGAAAGCGCAGTTGGGACGAACGTTTACTCCGGCGGATGACAAAAATCCAGGCGGCCATCCGGTGGCGGTGTTAAGCGATAGCTTCTGGAGGAACCGCTTCGGCTCCGATCCAAAGATCCTCGGCAAAGATGTCGTACTGAACGGGCGCAACATGACGATAGTGGGCGTGGCGCAAGCTGGCTTCGACGGCGTGGAACTGGGTCGCGCGGCAAAAGTCTTCGTACCGACCATGATGAAGGCGCAATTGACACCGAACTGGGACGGTCTCAAGAATCGGCGTCAGCGCTGGGTGAATGTGTTTGGGCGCTTGAAGCCGGGAGTGAGTTTAAAGCAGGCCAAAGCTTCACTGCAGCCATTCATGCACAACATGCTTGAACTCGAAGTAAGAGAGGCCGCTTTCCGAAATGCCTCGGACTTCGACCGGAAACAATTCCTGAAGTGCACGATCGATGTACTTCCCGGCTCGCAGGGGCGTTCGTATGTGCGGAGGCAACTCGGAACGCCGCTTTGGGTGCTGATGGCCCTAACCGGAACGGTCTTGCTGCTGGCTTGCGCTAACTTGGCGAACTTACTGCTGGCACGCGCCACCACTCGTTATCGTGAATTTGCCATCCGGCTGGCCATAGGCGCAGGGCGCGCGCGAGTAATCCGGCAGTTGCTGGTAGAGAGCACGCTCCTTTCTTTCTTTGGAGGTCTGCTCGGCCTGCTACTGGCATTCTGGGCGGACCGATTTCTACTGGCGGCTTATCTTCCGGGCGAAGCCACCGGTGAGCTTACGATTTCGTCGATGCCCGATTGGCGCGTGCTGAGTTTCACGCTGGGAGTGATGCTGCTCACGGCGGTATTGTTCGGCTTGATCCCGGCGCTGCAGAGTTCAAAGTCAGATATCGCTCCAACGCTTAAGAACCAGGCGGGCTCAGTAGTAGCAGGCAATGTGCCGCTTCGTAAAGGGCTGGTGATTTTGCAAGTCACCCTGTCGTTGCTGTTGCTGATCGGCGCGGGCTTGTTCATGCGTACGCTCGCGAATCTGCGCAATTTGAGTCCCGGGTTTAAGGCGGAGCGCCTGCTCGGATTTGAAGTGGACCCAACGCAGAGCGGCTACTCCGCGGAACGAACTAAGATTCTTTACAAGCGTCTAACGGAAGAGTTGCAAGCGATGCCAGGGGTCAGTTCAGTAGGGATGGCCAGTCTGCGGATTTTGAATGACGACGACTGGGAGAGTTCCATGACAGTGGAAGGATACACGGCGAAGCCAGGAGACCATCCCATGCCTTACATGAACTCCGTCAGCCCCGGTTACTTTGCCACCATGGGCATTCCGATTCTGATGGGGCGCGATTTTACGGTGAACGATACGCAAGAGATCAAGCACGGACCTGATTCGGACGACTGGAATGCCACCAAAGTAATGATCAACGAGAGTTTCGCCAAGAAGTTTTTCAAAGGCAGAAACCCGGTGGGATTGCATGTTGGCTATGGATCAGATCCGGGAACGAAGACCGACATGGAAGTGATTGGTGTGGTGAAAGATGTGAAATACACGAATCTCCGCGATGCCATTCCGGTGCAAGCGTATACACCGTATCTGGCCGCACGTTTCCAAGGCGGTATGACAGTTTACCTGCGCACGGCCATCGATCCGCAGCAGGTGATGCCGTTGATTCGGCACAAAGTGCAACAGCTCGATTCGAATGTGCCCGTCTACGCGATGCGCACGGCGGAGGAGCAGATAAGCCAGTCATTGCGAACAGAAAGATTGGTGGCAAGTTTGTCTTCTGTATTCGGAGTGCTTGCGACTATATTGGCCGTGATCGGGCTATACGGCGTGATGGCCTACACGGTGGCACGGCGGACACGCGAGATCGGCATCCGCATGGCGCTCGGCGCCTTGCAGGGTAACGTGCTGTGGATGGTGATGAAAGAAGTGTCGATTCTGATCGGCGCAGGGACGCTGGTGGGTGTGCCCCTGGCGATCGCGCTGAGCAGGCTGGTGCAAAACCAGCTCTATGGCATCCCTTCGCATGACCCTCTAACGGTAGCCTTGGCAACAATAACGCTGGTGACCATCGCGGGTTTGGCCGGTTTCATACCAGCTTTGCGGGCGAGCAGGATCGATCCTACACTCGCATTGCGCTATGAATAAGTCAGATTGGCGCCGGTGAGATAACCAGCAGCTACTCGAGGCGATAATTCGGGGCTTCTTTGGTGATGATCACGTCGTGAACATGGCCTTCGCGGAGGCCTGCGACCGACACTCGCAAGAAATGAGAGTGCTCCTGCAATTCAGAAATCGTGCGGCAGCCGCAGTAGCCCATACCCGCTCGCAGACCGCCAACCAACTGGTAACTCATCTCGGACAGCGGACCTTTATACGGCACGCGGCCCTCGATGCCTTCCGGCACCAGCTTTCCATTGGCCGCCTGCGCATATCGATCGGAACTGCCGGACGGCATCGCGCCAATCGAACCCATGCCGCGATAGCTCTTGAAGGTACGTCCCTGATACAGAATTGTTTCGCCAGGGCTTTCGTCGGTGCCGGCCAGCAGACTGCCGATCATCACGGAATCGGCGCCCGCGGCGATGGCTTTCGTAACGTCGCCCGAGAACTTAACGCCGCCATCTGAAATCAGCGGAATTTTGGCTTCGCGAGTGGCTTTGGCGCATTGCGATATGGCAGTAATTTGCGGAACGCCTGCACCGCTTACTACCCGCGTGGTGCAAATCGATCCGGGGCCGATGCCCACCTTTATACCGTCAGCGCCCAGCCGGATCAGGTCGCGCGCGCCCTCGTAGGACGCTACATTACCCGCCAGCACCTCGACATCCGGGCAGGAATGCTTGATAGCTTTGATGGCGTCCATCACGCGCTGCGTATGGCCATGCGCCGAATCAATCGCGATAACGTCCACCTTCTTTCGCACCAGTTCCTGCGCCCTGTCCAAATAGTCGCCCGTTGCGCCTACGGCCGCTGCCACTCGCAAACGTCCCTGCGCATCTTTGGCGGCATTCGGGTACTTCAACTTCTTCTGAATATCCTTTACAGTGATCAGCCCTTTGAGCGCGAATTCATCGTCGACCACCAGTAACTTTTCCACCCGATGTCGATGCAGAATTTTTTCTGCTTCTTCGAGAGTCGTGCCAACCGATACCGTAATGAGATTCTCTTTCGTCATTACCGCTTCGATCGGGAGGTCATAGCGTGTTTCAAACCGCAGATCGCGATTTGTCAGAATGCCGACGAGCCTGCCGTTTTTGGTAACAGGCACACCGGAGATCCGATAGTGACTCATTACTTCCAGCGCTTCCGATATTTTTCGTTCCGGTTCGATCGTGACAGGGTCGACGATCATGCCGCTCTCACTGCGTTTAACGCGATCCACCTCTTCGGCCTGCTTATCAATCGACATGTTGCGATGCACGATGCCGATACCGCCTTGCTGGGCCAGCGCGATCGCCATGTGCGATTCGGTAACGGTATCCATCGCCGCACTAATGATAGGAATTTTGAGTTCGATCTTAGGCGTCAACCACGTGGTAGTATCCGCTTCCGCGGGAGTTATTTGGCTGTAAGCAGGTTGCAGAAGGACGTCATCGAAGGTCAGTCCTTCTTCAATCACCTCAGGAATCATGGGGTATCTTTATCGTAACAACAGCGTCCACATCCCTTGCCTGAGCCTGTTTTTCTACTAACTTAGACAAGTTGACGGTGGCTATACTGAGAGCGGTGAACCCCGTCGGGCGTTATCAGATCGCGGGCGAAATCGGTCGCGGGGCGATGGGTGTTGTGTATAAAGCGCTCGACCCCGCCCTTGGCCGGACTGTCGCGATCAAGACCATTTCTCTTACCGAGTTGACGGACGCGGACGCACGTCAGCGCGAAGGGGACAAGCTTCTTCAGGAAGCGCAATCGGCCGGCACGCTATCGCACCCGAACATCGTTACCGTTTTCGATGTAATCAAGCAGGACGATTTCGCCTGCATCGTGATGGAGTTTCTACCCGGACCCTCCTTCGATGAGATGCTCCGGCAAGAGAAGATACCGGAGCGCACCGAGCTGATTCAATACCTGCGCGAGGTGGCGGAGGCGCTCGATTACGCGCATCGCAAAGGCATCATCCATCGGGATGTAAAGCCAGCCAACATCCTCATCGCCACACACGGGTTCGGCAACGAGCGCTCTGCCAAGCTGACCGATTTCGGAGTAGCCAAAACGCTTTCGCACGAAATCACCCAGAGCGGCAGCATGATTGGCACGCCCAGTTACATGTCGCCGGAACAAATGGAAGGCAGAACCGTCGACGGCATGTCGGATCAGTTCTCGCTGGCGGTGGTGGCTTATGAGATGTTGAGCGGCCGCAAACCATTCGCTGCACAAACGCTGGCCGCGCTGCTGCACCAGATTTGCCAGCAGAAAACGCCGTCCATCTTAGAGGCTAATCCGGCGCTAGGCGAAACGGTTGCCAAAGTGATGGAGCGCGCGCTTTCCAAGAGAGCCGAAGATCGTTTCCCTTCGGCCAGCGACTTTGTCGGCGCTCTCGCCATCGCGCTCGAACAAGCGGCCCAGGAGGCAGCCCCCGAGAACAAGCATCTGCGCGAAACACTGCTCTTGCTCAAGCAGGAAGAAGACACCCGACACAGGCCTACACGCAAGAAACTAGCATTGATCGTTGTGCTTTGTTTCGCTGTCACTGCTGCGATCGTTTTCTTACTGCGGCTGACCTCCGGCTCTGCGATCCCCGAAGAGGTTTTGAAGACCAACGCGGCAGCCCCGCCCGCACCGCCTACGACCCGCGATCTCAGCAGCGCGCAGCCGGTGCGGACGCCGGCGGCCTCGGTACACGAACAAAAGATAAAGAATAATGCTCCGGCCAATTCTGCTTCTCCGGCCGAGGTCGCTCCAGCGAGTGCCGAGAAACAATCGAGCACGGCAGATATCGATCTACTGACCGAACCCGCCGGCGCTCATATCGTAGTCGACGAGCGTTCCGACGCAAATTGCAATACTCCATGCAATATGGCGCTCGCCATCGGACGTCACACTCTTACCGCTGAACTCGATGGCTACACGACGGCGCGGCGCATCTTCAACCTGCCCGAGGAAAGTCGTTTGTATATTCCAATGTCGGCCAGTTCGGGAGTGATCGTTGTCACGTCCGTTCCCTCCGGATCGCTATTGAGCGTGGATGGCAAGATGTTCGGACAAACACCGGCCACCTTGCATCTCACACCAGGCGTGCATCAGATCCTGCTGGCCAACGGAGCTCTGCGGCACGAGGAGAAGGTGAACATCGAGCCGGACAGTTTTCAATCGCGAACGATCCGCTGGTAGCCGCTGTCGTTTCATAACGTACGCAGGTTCGCCGGAAGATCGCGACGCGCGGGATATCCCGGAATGCTGGTCGCCATGACCACCGCGCGTTGCACCGCATCCGCCATGGCCTCGGCAGCTACCGAGCCAATGGTAATAGTGTCCGCCTTTACTTTCGAACTACCTGTAGCAGCGGCAAAAATGGTGTCGCCGTCGGCTGCCGTATGTGTTGGATAGATGCAGCGGGCGAAACCATCGTGCGCCATCTGCGCGACTTTTGTCATCTCGGTCTTGGTCAGGTTTGCGTTGGTAGCAATAACTCCAATTGTGGTGTTGACATGCTGATGATGTTCTGCAAGCAACTCTCCCGCCGAGACATGGGCCATGGAATCGCGAAAACTTTTGCCATCTTCAGCAAGAGCGCCCGCCAGGATTTTACCGCTTCGCCGGTCTTTCACGTCGCCCACGGCATTGACGGCGACGATAGCGCCTACGACTAGGTCGCTAGCGCCGATTCTCACGCTGGCTGTACCCAAGCCGCTTTTCATCGCACCATGGAAACCGAATAATTTCCCGACAGTGGCTCCCGCGCCCGCCCCCACATTGCCTTCCGGCACATGGGTGGCGCTTGCAGCCACGCAAGCAGCATAGCCCGAATTCGCATCTGGCCGAATCTTGGGATCACCGACGTTCAAATCAAAAAGAATTGCCGCCGGAACAATCGGAACGACAATAGATCCGACCCGGTAGCCTTTTCCCTTTTCGTCGAGATACTTCATGACACCCGTAGCAGAGTCGAGACCAAACGCACTGCCACCGGAAAGCACAATGGCATTCACTTGCGCCACGACATTCACCGGACTAAGCAGATCTGTTTCGCGAGTGCCCGGCGCAGACCCGCGCACATCTACACCGGCTACTGCACCCTTGTCGAAGAGAATCACCGTGCAGCCAGTCGGTCTGCGAGCGTCGGTGAAGTGACCGACGCGAATATCGCCAACGTCTAGAATCGAACCCGCTACTTGCGCCTCGCCCGCTTCGCCCACAGCTTGCGACACGAGAGCGGCTGCGGTAGCGTAACGGGAATAGCGAGCTAACTGGCGGCGGCTGAAATTGTTTTGTCTGATCATGGATGTTTGCGCCCTGTCACCTCTAGTGTCCCGCTTCGCTGGATCGCGGTCAGCTTCTTCATTATTTCTTCCACGCTCAATTACCTCGATCGCAATCTGTTGTCCCTCCTCGCGCCGCTGATCATGGCCAGTCTGCATTTCAACCAAACGCAGTTTGGCTGGCTGATTTCCATGTTTTCGTTCACCTATGCGATCAGCTCTCTAGTAACCGGCTGGATGCTGGATCGATTCGGAATCAATCGCACCATGTCGGGAGCAGTTGGGTGGTGGTCCATTGCGGCGATCGGTCACGGGCTGGTAAGAAGTTTTGGTGGACTGGTGCTTTGGCGGGCCGCTTTAGGCGTGGGCGAATCACCCAGTACGCCCGCGGTCGGTAAGCTGAATGGCCTCTATCTGGAACCGGAAGAGCGAGCGCTGGGCGCAGCCGCCAACCAGATCGGTTTAAGCCTGGCAGCAGTGATCGGGCCACTATGGATCGGCTTCGCCCTCGTTCATAGCTGGCGCGAACCGTTTCTCATCAACGGCATCATCGGCCTTGTGTGGATTCCTTTGTGGCTGCTGGTGAACCGCGCCATCCCTGCTCGCTACCGAGACTCGGAGTGTGTTCAGCGAAACGTTCCCGGCGAACGCGCCGGTTTCGCCATGCTGCGCGATCGCAATCTGCTATTGCTGATTGCTGCCAATGTCCTGTGGATGGCAGCCTATTCGATCTGGACCAACTGGCTCACGCTCTACCTGGTCCATGTACACAAAATCACGCTTAAGCAATCAGCGGCCTACGTTTGGATCCCGCCGCTTGTGTCAAACGTTGGTGGATTTTTCGGCGGCTGGCTTTCGCTGCACTGGATGAAGCGAAACATCAAAGCTCTTGATGCACGCCGCCGAGCTGTTTGGGTAAGTGCGTTTTGCTCTCTGTTTGCGTTGCTGCTTCCCTTCGCTCCCAATGCGGCCTGGGCGACCGCCGGCATCTCCATCAGCTACTTTGCGGTGCTGGCCGGAAGCGTGAATATTTACGCGCTACCGATCGACATCTTTGGACCGGGCCGGGCGGGATTCGCGCTGTCCGCGCTAACCTTTGCTTTCGGAATCATGCAAACGGTACTTTCGCCGCTGATCGGGAAAATGGGAGATCACAACCTCTATCCACAAGTGATCTGGCTGGCAACGCTGCCCTTATTTTTGAGCGCGTTTGTTTTGAATCAATGCGCGACGCCGCAAGAGGACACAAACGTTTAAAACGCCAGCAGCCGCTCGCCTTCCGCCACCAGGTCCGAGACTTGCGGCAGGATCTCGTCTTCCAGCTGCGGATTGTAGGCGACCCAGGTGTCCAGCGCACCCACCCGCCCCACCGGAGCATCCAGCTCGGTAAACAGCTCGCTGGCGATGCGTGCGGCAATCTCCGCTCCGTAGCCCCAGGCCAGCATGTCTTCATGCGCGATCATTACACGATTCGTTTTCTTCACAGATTCACTAATCGTTGACCAGTCATAGGGTGAGAGCGTGCGCAGATCGATCACTTCGATCGATAAGTCACGCCGTTTTTGTTCCAACTGCAGCGCCGCCTGCAGAGCCTTTTGTACCAGAGCGCCATAGGTCAGGATGGTCAGGTTTTGACCCATTTTCACGATTTTCGCTTGGCCGAATGGAATCGTGAAATCCAAGCCCGGATGCGGTGCACGATTGTAGGGCTCGCGATACAGCTTTTTGTGCTCGAGAAACAGCACCGGGTCGTCCGACCGAATGGCCGTGCGCAGTAGCCCGCAAGCGTCGAGCGCGTTCGATGGAAAAACCACCCGCAGTCCGGGGATATGGGTGAACGTGACTTCACCGCACTGGCTGTGATAAATCGCGCCGCCGGTAAGATAGCCGCCGATCGGCACTCGCAGGACGATAGGGCAGCTGAATTCATTGTTCGAGCGCCAGCGCAAATTGGCGAGCTCATCGCGAATCTGCATCATGGCCGGCCAGATGTAATCGAAGAATTGAATTTCGGGCACGGGCTTCAGGCCACGCACCGCCAGGCCGATTGCCCGCCCCACAATGGCTGCTTCCGCGATCGGTGTGTTGAAACAACGGTCGCTGCCAAACTCCCGCTGCAAACCCGCAGTCGCTTTGAACACGCCGCCTTTGCCTTTTACCTCCGCCAGCGACTCTTCGCGGCTGCAATCAGCTACGTCTTCGCCGAACACAATTACTTTGTCATCGCGGCGCATTTCCTCGGCCAAGGTCCGATTGATCGAATCGATCATGGTGCGCGGTTCGCCTTGAAACTTGGGTTCAGACGCGAACGACGACGAACACGGATCTATCTTGTCGGAATATAGATACCGGAATGCCGACCCGGGCGCAGGGGCCGGTTCATGCAAAACCCGCTGGGAGACTTCGGCAATCTCGGCGTCGATCTCACGCATGATGTTATCGATCGCCTGCCGCCCAAGGATGCCCCGCTGCACCAGCACCTCGGGGAAAGTTTTCAACGGATCGCGCAATCCCTCCTGGGTTCGCTCAGCCTGCGATTTATACAGCCGCTCGTCATCGGACAAGGAGTGCGAGTAAGGCCGGATAACAGAAGCTTGTACCAGGGCCGGCCCGTGACCAGCACGGCAATAGGCAGCGGCGTGACTCATGGCGCGGTAGGATTCGACGAAATCGGTTCCGTCCACCTCGAGCCGCAGTAAATGCGGAAATCCTTCGAGTAGACGAGCAATGCTTCCGCCAGCAGTCTGCCGCTCCACGGGTACAGAGATGGCATAGCCGTTGTCTTCTATGAGCACAAGTAGCGGGATCCGGTCGAGGCAGGCAATATTCATGCATTCCCAGAATTCGCCCTCGCTGGTGGCGCCCTCGCCGGAACACACCAGCGTGATTTCATCGCTTTCGCGGTTCAGATAATTTTTCGCTTGTGCGCAACCGAGCGCCTGCAGGAACTGAGTACCGGTGGGAGAAGACGCGCTAATTACATGAAGGGCGCGCGACGACCAATGCGAAGGCATCTGGCGGCCGCCGGAGTTCGGATCGCGCGCTGCTCCTACGGCCTGCAATAACATCTCTTCCGGGGTTTCGCCCAAAGTTAATAGGAGCGCCCGGTCGCGATAGTACGGTACAACCCAATCTGAGGATGGCTTCAACACCATACTCGCTGCTACCTGAATTGCTTCGTGTCCTGCGCCGCTCACCTGAAAGAAAATTTTGTTCTGCCGCTTCAGCAGAATTTCCCGGTCGTCCAGGCTGCGCGATAAGTACATCAGGCGGAACGCACGGATCAGCGTCTCGTTGTCGAGTTCACTAGATGCAGCCGCCCCGATCGGCATCGGGAGTGCCTGTGCAGGTGTAGTCACCAATATGTATTATCACCTCTGCGCAAAGCTGATTGTGTTTCCTCATCTACGATGCTGGCAGCGCTTTGCCGGCTGCTGGAATCGACGAGTTATATAGAATCAAAACGGGAGAATCAAAACGTTCATGGCGAGCGCAGGCGCAGGTCTTGAAGGGGTAGTCGCTACTACTTCAAGCATCTGCTTTATCGATGGCGATACGGGCATTCTTAGCTACAACGGCTTTAATATCCATACGCTTGCAGACAATGCCACTTTCGAAGAAGTGATCTATCTGCTTTGGAATGGCAAATTGCCTTCCAAAAGTGAATTGCAAAAGCTACAGTCTTCGCTGGTGGCCGAGCGCGAACTGCCTGGGGAAGTCACGGCGTTTTTAAAAAATGTGCCGGAGAACGCTTCGCCGATGGATACTCTGCGCACGGCGGTTTCCATGCTGAGTCTCTACGATCCGCAGGCGGCCGATAACTCGCCGGACGCGAATACCGCGAAGGCCGTCAAGCTGATGGCCAGGGTAGCCACCATCGTGAGCTCGTTCGACAGGCTGCGGAATGGAAAAGAAGTGGTGGCCGGTGATCCGGCTCTCGGCTATGCCGCTAATTTCCTTTACACGCTAACCGGAAAAAAGCCGGACGACATCATGGAGCGGGTCTTCGATTTAGCGCTCATCCTGCATGCCGATCATGAACTCAATGCATCGACTTTTGCCGGACGTGTTACAGCCGCTACGTTATCCGACATTTACTCGTCGGTCACGTCCGCTATTGGCGCCTTGAAAGGCCCTCTGCACGGCGGCGCGAACGAAGCTGTGATCAAGATGCTGCTCGAAACGAAATCCAGCGATGAAGCGGTAGCCAAAGTGAAGTCCGACCTCGCCAACAAAGTAAAAATTCCTGGCTTTGGGCATCGTGTGTATCATGTGGTTGACCCGCGCGCGACTCATCTGAAGAAGATGAGCGAGGAATTAGGCAAGCGCACCAATCACTCTGATCTTTACGAGAAGTCAACGCGCGTCGAGCAGACCGTGCAAGAACTCAAAGGTCTGAACGCTAACGTCGATTTCTACTCCGCATCTACCTACTATTCGCTAGGCATTCCTGTCGATCTATTCACGCCGATTTTCGCTATCAGCCGCATGTCGGGCTGGACCGCGCACATACTCGAGCAGTATCGGAACAACCGGCTCATCCGGCCGCGCGCAGACTACACGGGCGAAGCAGACGGGCAGGCGTGGGTCCCGCTGCAAAGCCGTAATTAGCAATCGGATGTACGATCTTTCCTTCTTCCGTAATAACCTGGACCAGCTTCGCGAGCGTCTAGCTACTCGCGGTTTTACCCTGGATGTGGCTTCGTTCAGCGAACTGGACTCCAAGCGGCGTCAGATTGTGACGGAGAGCGAGCGCCTGAAGGCCGATCGCAATCAGGCGACGGTCGAAATCGGGCAGTTGCGCAAGACCGGCGTCGATACCTCCGAACAGCAGATTCGGGTACGGGCCATGGGCGAGCGCATCGCTGAACTCGACGGCCAGGTGAATACCCTCGATACCGAATTTCGTGATTTCCTGGCGCGCGTTCCAAATGTGACGCAAGCGGATGTCCCGGTAGGCAAAGACGAAACTGCCAACTTAGAGGTGCGCCGTCACGGCACGCCCGCGGAGTTTACCTTCCAACCCAAGCCGCATTGGGATCTTGGCTCAGACCTCGGCATCCTTGATCTGGAACGGGCATCCAAAGTGGCCGGTGCCAGATTTTCTGTGTATTGGGGTCTGGGTGCAAAACTCGAGCGGGCACTGGCCAATTTCATGCTCGATTTGCACACTCGTGAACATGGCTACCAGGAAGTGCTGCCGCCGTTTCTGGTGAATTCAACTAGTCTTTACGGCACCGGCCAGCTCCCAAAGTTTGCTGAGGATCTTTTTCGTTGCGAAGGTCATGACCTGTGGCTCACCCCCACGGCGGAAGTGCCGGTTACAAATCTCTTCCGCGATGAGACCTTGAACAGCGATTCGCTTCCCCTTTCACTTTGTGCTTACACGCCTTGCTTTCGAAGTGAAGCTGGCTCGTACGGACGCGATGTGCGGGGGGTGATCCGGCAACATCAGTTTCAAAAGGTAGAGCTGGTCAAATTCACCAGGCCCGAGCAAAGCAACCAGGAACATGAAGCGTTGACTCATCACGCTGAAACGGTTCTCGAGAAACTCGGATTGCCGTACCGCACCGTGGTGCTGGCCACCGGAGATACCAGCTTTAGCTCTGCCAAAACGTATGACATTGAAGTCTGGCTACCTGGCCAGAGTGGCTACAAGGAAATTTCGTCTTGCTCCAACTTCGAGGCGTTTCAGGCGCGCCGGGCTATGATCCGGGCAAAGAGTGGAAAAACGAAGCCAGACTTCGTTCATACCCTGAACGGCAGCGGTCTGGCCATTGGCCGCACCTGGGTCGCGATCGTGGAAAACTATCAGCAGGCGGACGGCAGCATACTGGTGCCGGCCGTGTTGCAGCCCTATTTGAATGCCGAGCGCATCGACCGGACGGGCGGCCGTCTCGTCTGAAAGTATTTAGAGTCACAGCACTCCCGATCTTTTTTGAAAACGCGCTAAACTCCTGCCCTGTGGTGTTTTAGAGGTGACAGCGCTTCCTCGAACGCCTCCCGCTGATCTCATCCATATGTCTCCAAGTGCTTGACTGAAGTCGCCCGAAGCAATTCCGACTTCAAATCTTGACTGAGGCACTATGGTAAAAACTCGCCAGCTGCTCTGGACCCTTTTCATCTGCACAATGCTCGCCACTGGAGCTGCGTTTGCGCAGTCAACCCTTACACAAGTTCGTGACACGGTTGTTAATACCGATGGCACTCCTTTTAACGGAACTGTAGTTATCACCTGGAACGGCTTTACCGGGTCCGGCTCCAGTGCGCCGCTCAGCACCTCCGCCCGGATTTACAATGGCGCACTCTCCGTCCTGCTCGTCCCCACTTCGACCGCTTCGCCCGGGACCTTCTACCAGGTCGTCTATTACAACGGCAGCGGAATCGCAACCTGGACTGAAACCTGGCAGGTGCCCCAAAGCACGACGCCGCTCACCCTTGCCGTCGTGAGGACTTCAACTACTCAAGGTAGTGCCGGTTCGAGCGGTGGCACGGGAACATCGGGAGGCGGCGGAAGCACTCCACCCGGGACACAGTATGCCACTTTGCCGATCGCGATCAACCAGGTGACAAGTCTGAGTGCCGATCTCGCCAGCATCAATGCTTCTGTCGCAGGTTTAAGCGCGCAGGTCAACAGCCTCAGCCTGAATAGCGGCACTTCGAACGTCACGACGGCGGCCTTTATCGATGGGGAAGCGGTCGCTGGAACACTCAATGGATCGAATGCCGTCTTTACTCTGTCGCATCCGCCCTCGCCGCTCGGGAGTCTCAATCTGTACCGCAATGGGTTGCTGCAATCCGTCGGGATCGATTACTCGATCAGCAGCTCGACGGTAACGTTTCTGACGCCAAGTATTCCGAAAAGCACTGACGTTGTCACAGCTTACTACCGGATTGCGGGCACGGCCGTACAAGCAACGTTTGTTGATTACGAAAATCCAGCCGGCACGATCGACGGCAATAACACCACTTTCACGTTGCTCAATTCGCCCAATCCTGGCGGCAGTTTGAAGCTCTACAAGAACGGTGTGCTGCTGAATCCGAATTTCGATTACACTTTGAGCGGCACGAATGTGGTATTCGCCAGCACCGCTGTCACACCACAACCCGGCGATATTCTGATGGCTTCCTACCGGCACTAATCACTCGGAGAATTCAGGTAGCGGTCCAGGTCAGGATGTAATTGGAGTTGAATAGCTGGTTCGTTCAAGTTTTCCAGGTTCACGACATGCGGCGGGAGAAAAATCTTCTTTTCGGCAGGCTCCCGCCGCAATGCCTTTACGGCCTGTAATGTGGCAATCTCACCCATTTTGAACGGATCCTGAATAACCAGCGACTCGATCCAACCCGCCTTCAATTCGTTGATTAGCATCGGACTGGAATCGAAGCCAACGAGCTTCAATTTGCTGTGCCGCGCTTTTAAGGCTTGTGCCGCGCCTTCACTGCCGGATTCATTCGAGCAAAACATTCCATCCAAATCCGGGTGCGCTGTCATCATGTTTTCCGTTACGTTGATCGACTGCGCAATACTGGCCATGCCAAAACGCTCATCCAGAATCTGGATCTGCGGAAATTTGCTCTTGATTTCATTTCGGAAGCCATCTTCCCGCGCCGTAGTGGACGCGCCGCCCGGAGTCGTCTTCACCATAACGATCTTTCCTTTGCCGTGCAGTATCAGCCCGAGCCGGTCCGCTCCCATTTGGCCGCCCAAGTAATTATCGGTGGCGACATAACTGAAGTATTTGTCCGTATCGATGGCGGAGTCGTAGATCACCACCGGAATGCCCGCCGCGGCCGCGCGATCCACCACAATCTTGAACGCCGAACGATCCGAAGGCGAAAGCGCAATGGCATCCACTTTACGATTAATCATCGTTTCCACAATCTGCATGCCCGTGGCGATGTCCGTCTCGTTCGGCGGTCCGTCCCACAGAATGTGGATGTGATTATCCTGGCCCGCTTTGGCCGCCCCCGCGTGCACGCTCTGCCAGAATATGTCAGCGCTCGCCTTCGGAATCACCGCAATCGTAGTGACGTGCCTGCGATTGCAGCTGGCCAGAGTGCAAGCCACCAGGCAAATCCACAAACCAACTGAAACCGGACGCTTCTTGACGAATCTCATAGGCGGTAAGGTAGCTAAGCTTAGGAATGAATGTGACGAACTTCTTAGCCTGGCAGCCAAGCGGGGCTTGGACGGCACCGGCGAGAAATCGCCAAGCCCTGCGCAATGCGTTGCCGGGCGACTACTTAGGATTCTATCGAGGAGAGATATGCAGCTTGGTTTAGTGGGTTTGGGGCGCATGGGCGCAAACATGGTCCGGAGGCTTGAGAAGGGTGGGCACAAATGCACCGTGTTCGATCTCAATGCCGACAATGTCAAGAAGCTCGTGAGTGAAGGAGCCGGTGGTTCGAGTTCGCTGGAAGATCTGGTCAAACAACTCCCGAAGCCCCGGGCTGTCTGGGTCATGGTGCCGGCCGGCAAGCCAACCGAAGACACCGTGCAAACCCTGGCCGCCGCCATGGAATCAGGTGACGCCATTATCGATGGCGGCAACAGTTTCTATAAAGATGACATCCGCCGCGCCGCCGAATTGAAAAAGCGCGGCATTCATTATCTCGATGCCGGGACAAGCGGCGGAGTGTGGGGTGTCGAGCGTGGCTACTGCTTGATGGTGGGTGGCGACGACGACGCGTTCAAAATCCTCGAACCGATTTTCAAAACTCTCGCGCCGGGCATGGGTGACATCGAGCGCACTCCGGGACGCGAGAAGATGGGCGGAACTGCCGAGCAGGGCTATCTGCACACCGGGCCTCCGGGCTCTGGACACTTTGTCAAGATGGTCCACAACGGCATTGAGTACGGCGTTATGCAGGCCTATGCCGAGGGCTTTGACATTCTGAAAAATAAAGATTCGAAAGAACTCGTGGAAGATGAACGTTTCACTCTGAACATGGCCGATATCGCGGAGCTTTGGCGCCGCGGCAGCGTGATCGGATCATGGCTCTTGGATCTTACTTCGATGGCGCTGACGGAAAACGGTGATCTCTCGAACTACAGCGGATTTGTCCACGATTCAGGAGAAGGCCGCTGGACTATCAACGCGGCGATCGAAGAAGCCGTACCCGCCGAGGTGTTGGCATCGGCCTTGTTCACGCGTTTCCGTTCCCGTGAAGAGCATACCTTCGCCGAGAAGGTGCTTTCCGCCATGCGCTTCAAATTCGGCGGCCACATCGAGCAGCCGACCGGCGGTTGATTCATTTCGTTTCGAGTTCGGGGCCGGTGCGGGTAATCTTCACCGGCCAAACGTAATCCGCGAAAATCTGTTTCCCCAAAAAATCGACTTCCGCGATTTCGCCGTGCTGCGTTGCTTGCCTTTGAAACTGGTCGAAGACAAAGTTGCCCAGCGAATAAAAGATCAGCCGCCCCCGATAAGTCTCTCTCGGCTGCACGACATGTGGATGATGCCCTATAACCAGTGTTGCGCCTGCATCAATGGCGGCGTGAGCGAATTCGATTTGCATCTTATTCGGCTTCGCGGCGTATTCGATACCGCCATGCATGGAGACGATTACGACCTCGGAACGGGATAATAGTCCATGAACATCTGCTTTGACAATCGCTGGATCAGCCACTGCGATGCGTTCGTCAATATCGCGCCAATTGCCGTTCTGCTGATCGTAGGTGTAGCCCAGAAAGCCGAATCGAATTCCATTGCGCTCCAATACAACGCCGCGATGGGTCTGTGCAGCCGTCGAACTACTGCCGACAGGCTGAATGCCGTGCGCACAGAGCCAGCCAACGGTGTACCCGACACCATGCGGACCGCAATCGCGCGCATGATTATTCGCCGTCGAAGCGACCGCTATATGGGCCAGTTCCAGGCCTGCGATGGTCGATGGCGGAGCATGAAACACCAGCCCACCTTCGTGGTATGGTGCGTGATCTGAGAACGGCGATTCCAAATTGACAAAGGCGAGATCGGCGCTCGCGAGCAGGGGAGCAATTTTGCGAAATGGGAGAGCCGGGTCGTCCGCATCGAGGATCGCTCGCCGGACACCGCGAGACAGCATCACGTCGCCGGCGAACAGCAGGCGATTGAATTTCAAGTGAACCAGCGGTGGCTTCGGCGGCGGAACGATCGGAGCGTTTGAACACCCGGTAAAGCAAGCTGCTACCAGCAGCACGACTACCAGGCGCACTACAGCTTAGCGGCGGCCGCTTTATCTAAAAACCAGGTGGCGCGACTGTCACGGCTTGCGATCTGACAAGGATACTTTGAAAAATCCTTTGGACCTTCGAGTACTTCGTGGACCGCTTCGGCTTTGTCAGCGCCTGAAACCTGCAGGATGGTATGCTTCGGCGCTAGCAAAACCGCCGGCAACAACGTAACACGGTCCATTTTCATCTTTTCAACCCAGACGTTGGTGGCGATCCCGCTACGATCATTAACCAGCGGGCTGCCCGGAAACAAACTGGCCGTATGCGCGTCCGCGCCCATGCCTCGATGCAAGACATCGAAGACTGGAATCGCACCATCTCTTAACTGAAAAAACTGCTTAATCTCGTCGAGATAGCGCTGTCCACCTTCAGCCGGTGGAAGCTCTCCATAGATGCGATGGATATTGCTCTCCGGTATTCGCGCCGGAGCTAACAGAGTATCGTTAGCCAGTTTGAAATTACTTTGATCGCTGTCAGGGGGAACGCAACGTTCATCCACCCAGAAAATGTGCACCTTTGACCAGTCAAATTCTTTCTTTGCCAGATCGGAGAACAGGAGCTTTGGCGTGCTGCCGCCGGAGATAGCGAATGTGGCGCGGCCGTCGGATTGTAAAGCTTCGGAAAGCAACGCGATCACGGAATCAGCACACTGCTGCGCGGCCTCTTCCGGAGTGTTCCTAACGTGAACGCCCGGCTTTTCAGCGGTACTCACTCAACAGCTCCTGGGCGCGGGCAAAACTACTCTCGAAGGACGGGTCGATGCCCGTAATGGACAGTTCTTCGGTCATTAGTGCGGTATCGGTCGAGTCAGAGTAACTGTATCCGCGTTCCCGGCCGTTCGTGCTTTGAATCTTCATGCATCCTTCGCCCGTGCGCTCGAAAGTAATGGATTCAGAATCGGATCGCAGCGTAATCGCGTGAAGTCCGGGACCGAAACCCTCCACTTTCTTGAAAACAACTTTCGCCTTGTACGGTGCAGACAGCCAGCCGGCGATGTAAAAGTCGCCCGGGGTAGGTTTGTCCTCGGGATATTCCACTTCAATGGTGTGAAAGCTGGAAAACTTGTTCTGGCGTGCAGTGTTGTCAAAGACGTGTCCGAGAGGCTCGCGCCAGGAGGTAAGCCGGGTCCATTCGAGATCGGCCACAATATAGCCTTGCTTTCGCCAGTTATCCAGGGTTTGAAAAGCTTGCTGAGCATCGAGGCCGCGCGTATCGATGATGGTCTTGGTAGACAGATCCATCACCGTTTTCATGCCACGCTGCTGATCGTTCGTAGCGCCCTGGCACAGAGCGGCTTGAAAACGGCACCAGAACACCACCGGCAAATCCGCAACGGTCAATCCAAGCACGATGGGACCGACATTCGGCCAGCTCTCGGAGCGCGCCTTAATTTCGATCTCTTCGCAGCCGATCTGTTGCGCCTTCCCGAACGGCTTCCAGAATTGGGCCAGAACGCGCGCCTCGGGTTCGGTGGGACCATCTTTCGAGACGGCCAGCACCACGCCCCGGCTCGGGTGCTCTTTCATCAGCTCGGCAATCGTCTTAGAAGCGAGCGCGCCGTGGTCGACCTCGTCGGTTGCAACGATCAAAGTCATGGCGCAGGCGCGCAAAACGGTGGGCTGTCCTTGCCGCTTCTCTTCCTGGCCTATCGAGGTCCAGAGTTTACCCAGCCCTTTCAAAATCTGCTCCGGCTGAGCCGGCGAAATAACAGCGCTACTCATGGTGTTCTCCAGACGTGGCCCTGACGGGCTAGCATTTCATCAGACGCTTTCGGACCCCAGGTCCCGGAAGCGTAGTTGGGGAAATCGAACTTGGATTTAGTCCACGTGTCGAGGATCGGCTGCACGATCTGCCAACTTGCATCTACCATATCCTGTCGCGTATAAAGCGTCGGGTCGCCGACCATGGCATCGACGAGCAAAGTTTCGTAAGCGGTCGGCGTGCGTTCGCCAAAACTGGAGCCGTAATTGAAATCCATGGATACCGGCCGTACTCGCATTCCGCTGCCCGGACTCTTAGATAAAAAGCGCAAAGAGATGCCTTCTTCGGGCTGAATACGCACCACGAGCAGATTGGGGCGTACTTCGCGCGGCCCGCTTTTTGTCTCCTGCGTAAACAGGCCGAGCGGCGGCGCTTTGAACTGGATGGCAATATCGGTTACGCGTTTGGGCATGCGCTTACCCGTGCGGATATAAAACGGAATGCCCGCCCAGCGCCAGTTATCAATGAAGAAAGTGACGGCGGCATAGGTATCGGTCTGGGAATCCTTACTGACGCTTTTCTCTTCCCGAAATCCGACCAAATGCTCCCCGGCAACTTCGGCAGGTCCGTACTGCCCGGCGACGGCATACTTGGAAACATCCTCGGGCTTCATCACGCGTACCGCTCGAAGCAATTTGGCACGCTCGTCGCGCACATTCTCCGCGTCGAATACCGAGGGCGGCTCCATCGCCACAGTTGACATGACCTGGCTCAAATGGTTCTGGATCATATCGCGCAGGGCGCCTGCTTCTTCGTAATAGCCGCCACGCCCCTCCACACCGATCGATTCGGCCGCCGTGATTTGCACGTGGTCGACATAACGCCGGTTCCACAGCGGCTCGAACATGCTGTTGCCAAAGCGAAACGCAAGAATGTTCTGAACGGTTTCTTTCCCGAGATAGTGATCGATGCGATACACCTCGGATTCATCGAACACTTTGTGAATCTCGATGTTTAGCTTACGCGCGCTTTCGAGATCATGGCCAAACGGTTTCTCGATTATCACCCGTCGCCAGCCGTTGCCCTCGTTTAGTTTGTGATCTCCCAGCGCGAGCACGGCTTCCGCGTAGTAACTCGGCTGGGTCGAAAGATAGAAAAGAACGTTGCCCGCTGTGAGGTGCGATTTCTCCACTTCGTCCAGTTTCTTCCTGAGGTCCTCATACGATTCGGGCTTGTTGATGTCACCCGGGACGTAGAACAGCGTTTGAGCGAACGATTTCCAGACATCCTCGTCGAAAGGCGCATCCTCAAGAAATTTCGAGACGGATTCGCGCATCTTGTCGCGGAATTCATCGTCCGACATCGGCGTGCGGGAGCTTCCGACGACGGCGAAATTCTGGGAAATGCGGCGTTCATAAAACAGACGATAGAGCGAGGGCAGCAACTTGCGCTTGGACAAGTCGCCACTGGCTCCAAAAATCACAATGGCGCAGGGTGGGACGCGGCGCGCGAAGCGCAGCGAATCTTGCAGAGGATTAACTTCCGGGGGCGCTTGCACTAGAACGCTCATAATCACTATGATGATAAGCCGTCCAAAGAAGTATCCGGTAAAGTCGAATGGAGAACGACCGGCGTGGGGCCGAATGACATTTCAATGACAAATCCAAGGATGACGGTGGTGGCTGTACTGAGTGACCTGATGTTTACGGTCAAGATCCAGGACGCTGCCAAACGCGCCGGACTCATTGCTGTGTTCGTCAAGTCACGACCGGAAGCAGTGGCGCTGGCGCAAGAAGGGCCAGCGGTCTTGATCCTGGACTTGAACGACACGAAGGCGGAGCCACTCGCTTTGATCGAAGAATTGAAAGGCAAGGAAGCGACGAGGGGGGTCGAACTGGTTGGGTTCGTTTCGCATGTACAGGCGGATCTCAGGCAGGCGGCACAGGAAAAAGGATGTGACGTGGTGATTGCGCGTTCGGCGTTTTCGCAGAATTTGCCTGCGCTGCTGGGGCGCTACGCTGAAGCTGCCACTACGAAAGGTCCGGAGTCAGCAGATTGAATTTGGGCAGAGCGAACGGCAGCAATCAGCGCGGCGGCTTCCGACAGAGACCCACTAATGGTTTCAGTGGTCTCCCGGCCGGCGAGGAAGGCGATCGAAGCGCGTCGCGACAACAGATAGCCGATGGCAAAGGCCAAGCCGAGCAGGCCGATGGGAGGGCCTGCGCCCGCTCCTTCTTTCGAGTAAAAAGCGGCAGCGGAAATCAGAAACAGGCCGGCGGCTATAACGAGAAGCTCCGGGTGTGTGGTCCGGATCTGACGCATGCCGGAGAGCCGTGAAAGTCCGATAATGCTGTGGGACGTCCGGGCGGAGTCCCTGATAACGACGCAGTCTGCCATGACCGTCGCCAGAGGATTTGTTTGCAGAACCGTGCCATCCAGGAGGTTCGCAACCAATTCAGTCGCCATGTTTTCGCAAATTGGTAATTGCAGGACAAAATAATTCTCATTATCTTCCGAAATAAATTATTTAGGAAGATTTTGTTGGGACTTTGCAGGGCGGCGCGAACGGGCAATCAGCAAAGCGGACAGCGCAAGCAGGAGGGCCGCTCCGCCCCAGGACCAGTTCCTCACTTCGCTGCCCTGCAGCTCGGATTCGGCTACCAATTCGAGATGCCTCGCAAAGCCGGGGATTTGCAGGTCGGCGAAGTTCTGAGCGGGCAGCGATCCTCGGACCCGCGACCAGTCTGGTTTGCCGCGGCGATCGTTGGGGAGTCGGGCGAAGAGCCGGTCGATTTCGGACTTGCCCCGAAAGTATTCGGGATCGTGGGTGATCGGGAAAAGCGTGGTTTGACCCTGCATCTTCATCTCTATGGCGGCGATCACGTCCTGGCAGACACCGAAACGGTAGTAGCCATTGAAGGGCAGCTCCGGATGCTCGCGTTGCAAAACGGCGTAGGTTTTTAGAGCTTCGCCGAGCAGTCGCGTGACTTCAATCGCCTGGGTAGCGCGATAAACGTGGGCCACGTTCTTGCCGACCCAATACTGATCGAGAGTGTCCATGGTGCGGAATTCGGTCATGCCGTCGATCCCGAAGTAGAAGCTGACGTCGGCGTTGCCTTGGAATCCGCGAATACGGATTTCATTTTCGGCGTGGCTGACCGGAACCAGGAGTTTCTGTTTCGAGTGGGGGATGGGGATCAGGGTGTTGAGCCAGAACGGCATCATGACGTCCTGACCTTTGAAATGCAAATGGCCGAAGTTGGCGAAATAGCGGGAATCTTCGATCCAAACGTCCGCGCCGGAGCGGATCAGGAGAGCGAGCAGGGATTGTGGGGAATCGGCGAGTTCGGAGCCGATCCGAACATGAAACGCGTGGGCGTGGTCGAGCAGTGGATTAAGCGACAAACGATTGAAAAGGAAAGCGGCGCGGACACTGCGGTTGTGCCACTTCCAGAGTTTGGGATGGGGCGGATCGCCTTGCATGAGCCCGTAACCGAGATCTTTCAACGGATCGGCAGCAGGCGACTGCAATTCGGCTTCAGAGGGCTGCCAGCCGGCTTCTCCTCCACTACTCGTCGAGAACGGGCCGACTTCGACGTAAGGCGGAGCGAGCTTCGTGGTGACAGATGGATAGTGGCGGGCCGCGGCATTGGCTGCGGTGACGGAGGCTCGCAGTTCGCCCACCGTAATGGCCGGGAAATGATCGATGCCGGACCAGTTGCGCTGCAGAATGAAGTCACGCAAACGGGCGCGCTGCTTGTCGCCGATCAGTCCCCAGGCGTTGGGAAGATTGTCGAGCGATTGAAGCAGCTTTTCACGGAAGGCGTCGTTTTGGGAAAGCTGTTCGATGACTTGCGAGAAGCGAATGGCGTTGGACGGCGCACCGGTATCGGCCGGGCAAAGGAGGACGCAGAAAAGCAGCAGCGTAGGCTTGCATTTAGAGATGGGACGAATCTTTTCGAGGCTTAGCAGCCTGCTTTTACTGGCCACTATTTGTTTTAGCCAACAACCGGCGAAGCACCGGCCGACGGTTGGACTGGCGCTCGAGGGAGGCGGGGCGCTCGGTCTGGCCCATGTGGGTTTACTCGAATGGTTTGAGCGGCACCACATACCGGTCGACTATATCGCGGGCTCGAGCATGGGCGGACTGGTGGCGGGTTTTTATGCGTCTGGCATGACGGCAGACGAGATGCACCGGACGGTCGATCAACTGAACTGGAGCGCACTGGTCAACGGCGAGACGGACGACCGGAAGCTTTCCTTCCGGCGAAAGGAAGATGTACGCTCGGTGGGCAACGAAACGTTCCTCGGCTTGCGCAACGGGCTGGTGATTCCGTCTGGTTTCAACTCGGGACAGGGCTTGAACCTCCTGCTGAGCCGCGTAGCGCTGCCCTACAGCCAGATGAAAAGTTTCGACGATTTACCAACTCCTTTCCGGACCGTGGCTACCGACATCGTAGCGGCACGGGCACATGTGTTTGAGAAAGGCGCTTTGGCAGAAGCAATGCGGGCGACCATGTCCATTCCAGGATTGTTCGATCCGGTAGTTGACGGCAAGCAGGAGTTTGTCGATGGCGGCCTGCTGAACAATTTGCCGGTCGACCTGGTGAAGGACATGGGCGCCGATATCGTGATTGCGGTGTATCTGGAAACCGATCCGTTCGATCCGAATAAGCCGCAGACCGCGTTCGGTGTGCTGGCGCGATCGTTGAGCGCGGTGATCGCGGCGAATGAGCAACGCAACATCGAATCCGCCGATATGCTGATCACGGTGAACTGCTCGGGGCTGTCCACTGGATCGTTTGGTGACTATCGGGAAGTGATTCGGCGCGGGGAGGCGGGCGCGCAGAAAAAACAGGCGCTGCTCGGCAAATTGTCGCTCGATGATGCGGACTGGATGGCCTACCAGCAACAACGCCAGGCGAAGCGCAAGACTACGGTAGATCCGCCGCAGTTTGTGGAAGTATTAGGCGTTAACGAAAAGCTGGCCGAGAACATTCGGTCGTATTTCGTCGAGGATATCGGGCAACGGCTGGACCCGGCGACTGTTGAGGCGCAGATCTCGCAGGTGATGGGGACGAACGTGTTTGCCTATATCAATTACGCGGCGGTCGTCGAAAACGGACGCCCGGGTTTGCGCGTGTACGTGCATCCCTCGCCATCGCGGCCGCCGACGCTGCAGCCTGCGTTTATCGTGGATGGTTCGGATTACCGGAACACGCGGTTCACGGCGGCGGCGCGCTTGACTGCATTGAACTTCGGCGGGTTCCGATCGGAGCTGCGCAACGATTTCATTGCAGGTTCCACGTATGCCATCCGGACCGAATATTTTCACCCATTCACTGCGCTGAGTCACTGGTTCATTGCGCCTCGCGCTTATGCGGAGACGAGACCCTTCGACATCTACAGCCGATCGCGGCTGCTGGCGTTGTACCGCGAACGGAGCGCGGGCGGCGGATTGGATTTTGGGTACAGCTTCGGGAACACGGGAGAGCTGCGGTTCGGATATGAATCGAGTCACTTGGCGAGCACGTTCCGGTTAGGCGACCAGTCGATCTACCCGGAGATTCAGGGCCGCTACGGCGCAACAAAACTCGCGTACACGTTTGATCACTTGGATGACGAAGTGGTGCCGCATCACGGCGAGCTCATCAAGACCGATATGCGCTGGCTGGATGCCAATCCCGGCACGATGGAGCATTTGCCGGTGCTCGAAGGGACGGCGGCTTACTTTCATCCTTTGCAATTTGATTCCACGCTAATGCTCGATGTGGAAGGCGGCACGATTTTCAACCGGCAGAACTCGGGGCTGCCTTTGTTTTATCTGGGCGGACCGCAGCGGTTGAGCGCTTATGGTCTGAACGAGTTGTATGGGAACCAATATTTTCTCGGACGGATTGGATATCTGAAGCAGGTGGCGGTATTGTCGCCGGTAACCGGCAGCCGGGCTTATTTTTTGGCTGATTATGAGTTCGCGAAGATGTATGGATTTCCTAATACCACACGCTTGCCGATGGACGTGAATGCGGGGGTGCTGGTGAGTACGTTACTCGGGCCGTTGTTTGTGGGTGGAAGCGTGGGCGATGCGGGGCATCGGAAATGGTATTTCCAGATTGGGCGATTTTTTTGAAGGAGGTCAAGGAGACGGCGAGGAAGGGAGAGTTTTTACCGTCCATAAAAGGAGTCGGCGGTAATAAGGGCAATGGCCAAGGGAGAAGCGCGAGCATCCAGTCACAGATGGATGAGAAGAAAGTTATTTTTTTATTTTCAGTGACTTAGAGCGGCTTGGTGGGAGGGCTGGAGCGAAGCGTTCGGGTATTCTCCCGATGCGGGGAAATGGGCGGGCGGGTGAGACAGGGAAATGACAGTGGAGGGGCACAAGGAATGGGCGACGGTAATAAAAGGGTTGGTTTAATGAGCCGCGGGGGCCCAAGCCAGGCCGTCGGTGTCTTTGCCGCAGTCGATGAGGTGGTCGACGGACCAGTCCGAAATGCGGATGGCGGCCACCTGGTGTTTGGTGTTGCAGGAGACGTAGGCCATTTGGTTGTCGGGGCGCACGAGGATTTCCTGCGGGGCGCTGGGCACGTCCACCAAGTGATCGACTTTGAGGGTCTGGAGATCGATGACGGCTATTTTGTTAGCTCCGGGAAGGGTGGCGAGCAGCCAGCGTCCGTCGGGAGTGGCCGTAGTGCCGAAGCCTACGTCGGGCAGCGGAATCCAGGTTTTGAGCTTGTGCGAAGCGGTATCGATGACGGCGACCTGCGGCTTGGTCTGATCGGTCGTGAAGACCATTTTGTCGTCGGTCGAAATCGAGATGCGCTGAATCTCTTTCGCAATGGGGATGACCGCGATGGTTTTGCGGCCGTGGATGTCAAGGACGGAGACGGTGCCTGGTCCGACGTTAGCGGTATAGCCGCGGCGTCCATCGTGCGAAAGCACAAACATGTGAGACTGCTCCTGACCGGTGGGCACAGCGCCGACGACTTTGAGTGTTTTGGGATCAATGATGCTGACGGATTTATCGAGTTCGGTAGAGACATAAAGCAAGCCGTCTTTCCCAAACACGGCGCAATGCGGACGGACGGGGTGATCGAACTGAATGCTGCCGGTGCGTTTGTGAGTGGCGAGATCGAAGACATCGATGGATTGACCATCGGTGCCGGGCTTGCCGACGCCAGAGTTTCCATAGATGGGAACGAAGGCGGTGCGGCCATCGGGCGAAGCGGCGACTTCATGACCGGTTACGCCATCTTCGGGCAGCTCCTGAATCTGCTTGGCCGACTGTGTGTCCACGATGCCGAGGGTGTGAGCGCCTTTGTTGGCAGTGAGCAGAAAACCAGTGGAAGACGCGGACGGAGAGGACATTGCTCCCGATAAGAGTAACAGCGAAGAGAGAAGGACAGAATTTCGAAACATGCCTTGGGAATGAACGTATCACAAACGCTTCTTAAAGCGGGTTGCGGGATAATTTGCGTCATGACACGTGGGAAGCTGGCTTGCGCCGTATGGCTGATAGGCGCGGGGATCGGGATGGCGCAACAACCGCCGACCGACGGCGCGAAGGAACCGCCAAAGACGGAGGCGAAGACACCGCCGGAAGAGAAGCCGTCGGTGACGCATCACAAGATTACGGTGCGCGGCAAGGTGTTGGCCTACACGGCGACAGCGGCGCGGCTGCCGGTCAAGGATGATCAGGGCAAAGTGGAAGCCGAGATGTTCTACGTGGCGTACACGATGGATAACGGTGGTGGGAAGCGGCCACTTACATTTGCGTTTAACGGCGGTCCTGGTTCGGCGACGATCTGGCTGCACATGGGCGCGTTCGGACCGAAGCGGGTGAAGATGCAGCCGAACGGGTTCATGCCACCGCCGCCCTTTGAGCTGGAGGACAACCAGGATACGCTGCTCGACCGGAGCGACCTGGTGTTTGTAGATGCCATCGGCACCGGTTACAGCCGCGCGATGACGCCGGAGCTGGGCAAGAAGTTCTGGAGCGTGAATGGCGACATTGCGGCGTTCGGTGAGTTCATCCGCATGTACCTGCAGAAGAATTCACGCTGGAGTTCGCCGCTGTACCTGGCGGGCGAGAGCTATGGGACGACGCGCGCGGCTGGGCTTTCGGGGTATCTGGTGGACCACGGGATTGCCTTGAATGGCGTGATTCTGATTTCGACGATTCTGCAGTTCCAGACGGTCAGTTTCGTAACGGGCAATGACTTGCCCTATGTGATGTATCTGCCGACCTATGCGATGACCGCGGCGTATCATCACAAGCTGGCGCCGGAGTTGGAGACGAATCTGACGGCGTTGCGCGAACAGGTGGAGAAGTGGGCTTCGACCGAGTATTTAACAGCGCTTCAGCAGGGCGACGCGCTGCCGCCCCAGACAAGAGACGCGGTGGCGACGCAACTGGCGCGCTATACCGGGTTGAGCAAAGAATATGTGGAGCGCTGCCGTTTGCGGGTGGATTTATCGCACTTCGACACGGACCTGCTGCGCGATAAGAGCGAGATGGTGGGGCGGCTGGATGCGCGATTCACCGGTCCGCAGGAATCGGCTACCGAACAGGATCCGGATTTCGATCCGAGCGAGGCGGCGATTCGTCCGCCGTACACATCGGTCTTTGGCGATTACGTCAAGCAGGAGCTGGGATACGAAAGCGAGCTGCAGTATTTCGTGCTGGGTGGCGGCGTGAAGGGCTGGGATTTCGAAACGACGGGGTGGTCGGGCTTTGCGAGCACGAGCGCGGCGCTGCGGCGGGCGTTTGCGAAGAATCCTTACATGCACGTGTTTATCGCGGAAGGCAACTACGATGCGGCAACGCCGTATTTCGCAGTCGACTACACGTTCGACCACATGGACCTGCCGCCCGCGGCGCACAAGAACATCACGCGCGACCACTTCAATGCCGGGCACATGGTGTACATCGACAATGCTTCGATGAACCAGCTGAAGCGGGATATTGATCAGCTCTATGAGCAGACCAACGGGCGCTGAAGGGGCTTCAGAAGGCTCCGAAGAGGCTTTTATCGAGCCCGCACCGCTGCCGGAATACAGCTCAGACGGCGTGGATCTGACTCTGATTCGTTGGATGCTTTCTCTCACACCGGCGGAGCGCCTAGCTTTTTTGGAACAACGGATAGAAGATCTCGCAGCGATTCGTGCGTTGAATGGGTGAGAGAAGGCTCCGAGCCGTACTGCAGACTTTGGCAGAAAACGAATGCCAATTCATAGTGGTGGGTGGTCTGGCGGCTGTCTTGAATGGTGCGCCAATCCAGACATACGACATTGACTTAGTCTACGCGCGCACTGCAGCGAATATCGACCGCTTACTTTTGGCGCTCGCATCACTTGACGCTGTATTCCGGATGCAACCGGAGCGGCGACTAAGGCCGGCAGCAAGCCATTTGTCTGGTTACGGACACCTCAATCTACTCACTACCGCTGGCCCGTTGGATCTTCTGGCCACTGTGGGCCGAGACCTGACGTATGAAGATCTGGCGCCACATTCTCTGGAAATGAACGTAGGCGAAGGAGTTCGGATCAAGGTGCTCGACCTGGAAACGTTAATTGCGTTGAAGGAGGCATTAGGGGGCGAAAAAGATCTGGCGATGCTCCCCGTGCTTCGCCAGACTCTTAAAGAAGTGCGGAAGAAGGGTGATCGTTAAACGCGGTATCGCTCAAGGTTTATTGACTAACTTTCCAGGAGGGGTCGGGGTCGAAGGTGGTCAGGGCTTTGGCGAGATTGCGGGTATCGGGTCCGAGGTCCTTCTGATAAACGGTGCCGTGCTGGTTGACGATGAAGGTCATCACGCCGCTCGAGCGGTAGTCGACCGGGTAGGCGACGATGGCAAAGCCGCGTGTGAGTTTTCCGTCGACCAGGTAGTCGCGGGCACCGTTGTGGGCATGAGATCCTTGCGCGGTCAGCACGTGAAAGAGATAGCCGTAAAAGGGATTGTGTTTACCAGTCCCGATGTCGTAGCCTTCCCCTTCGGCCTCGGCCAGCAGGGGTCCTCCGGGACTGGCGGACTCGCCGGCCTGCTCCTCCCAGTACAGGCCGTTCTGAGTGCCGGGATCGCTGCGTAATTTACGGGTGTAAACGCCGGGCGGGTTGCCGTCGTGACCTTCCTGCTTATAGGCGCGTTCGGCATCGATGATGGCGCGGCAGACGCGGATGGCGTCGAGTTCATTGCGGCCGATCCGCCGGTAGAGCACTTCCTGCTTGCCGGCTTCGGTATCGAAGGCCCAGCCTTTTTCGGTCTTTGCCAGCGGAATGGGCAGCGGCCAGTCGCTCGCGCCGACATGCAGTATGAGTTTTCCAACGCCAGCCGAAACGAAGCGATGTTGTTCGTCGTAGGATTTCGCGAAACGAGCACGGGCGTTTTTGTCGGCGACATCATCACCGGAGGAGACGAGTTCTTTACTGTCGGGTCCGAGTATGTCGCTCAAGGCAGAGAGATCGTCCGATTGAATGGCGGTGAAGAGAGCCTGGGCAGCTTCGTGTGCGGTGGGAAATGTCTTGCCCTGCGCGTCCGCTACGTAAGCTGTTGCAGAGAAGAGCAGCAGGGCAACAACGGATTGGGCCATGTGGTTTCTGTTGTGGTGGATGGGAAAAGTCATGGAACACCTCTCAGGCTTTTGTTCTAGCGTTTGCGTGGACCGCCGCCGCGTGGGGCCGGAGCAGCGGCCCGGGGAGCGCCACCGCCCATGCTGCGTTGACCGCGAGAACTAGCGGCCTGTTCGGCGCGGCCACTGGGTGCGCCGCCGAAAGCACTGGGACGAGATCCGGTGGGGCGCGGCGCGGGAGCCGCAGAACCTTTGTTGGGTTGATTGAATCCGGCATAAGGATTGCGGTTGGAAGTGGGACGCGTGGCCGGAGCAGGACGAGCCGCCGGAGTTGCTGGTGCGGGACGGGTGGCCGGTGCGGGTCGTGAAACGGCAGCTGGTCGGTTGGCAGGGTTATTCGGCCGGTTGTTCGCGGGCGAACCATTCCCGGGCAAACCAGGAGCAGGACGATTGCTGGAACTGGGGCGATAGTTGCCGCCAGGGCGATTATCCGGCCCGGGCCGATTATTAGAGCTGGGTCGATAGTTTCCGCTCGGGCGATTGCCGCCAGGGCGATTGTAGCCGGGGCGATTTGAGGGCCGCCAGTTGCCGCCATAACCAGGCCGATTGGCGTAAGGCACGGGGCGGGGGCGATAGGTGACCCGGCGCGGGCGATAGCGATTGTTGTTGACGATCCAGGTGTTGTGATTGACGATGACGGTACGGTGACCCCAATTCCAACCCCAGCCGCCCCAGCCCCAAGGCCGATTATTGGCGAGCGCCGCACCGATGGCTATGCCCGCTCCAAAGGTAATGAGGCCGGCGACGACAGCTCCGGTATCGGGTGGCCCGGCATAGACCACGGCGGGATCGTATTGCGGGACATAGACAACCTGGGGATTGGCTGGTTGGATGACGATGGTCTGCTGCGCGCCTTGCGGCTGCTGAACCACTTGTAGTTGCTGGTTGCTACGCAATGCGCCGGAAGCATAAGCCTGCGAGCGCAAGCGCTGAATCGAATCCATGACCGCTCCCTGATTAGCGGAAAAGGCGGCTCCAATGGCGGCATAATCATCTATGTTCTGCGCCATCATATTCAGGACTTGCGGAAAGCTGAGGAGTGCGATGAAGGCAGGATCGAAGCCCTGCTGCTGGGCCGCATTGACAAGCGCATCGCCGGTCAATCCTTGGTTCTGTTGCAGCCAGCCGCTCACGTCGAGAATTTCCTGGGGGTTGGTGGAAGCGGCGTTAATTTGGGCGACCAGCGCATCGGGATAGAGGGCGATGGGCGCGAGCAATTGATCGAGCTGCTGCGCATCCGGAACAGCCACCTGCGCGTAGAGGATCTCTTGCGAACTCTGAAAGAGGAAAAGAGAGACTAGCAAAATTGCTGTAGGCGGGCAGAATTTCCAACGGAATGTCACGATACCTCGATTTCCGACCTGAATACTAATTTACGCAACGCTCAACCTAACATATGATGCCTTAAGAACGGTGTGTCGATCACGTTCGCTAGCCGTTAGAGTGCGGTGCTCCACTCTTTGCAGGAACTTCGTTGGCTTTGCAGAAACTTCATTGCCCTGTAACACTGCTTCGGTAAGTTGAAGTGAATTTCAGGGAGGACTTGAGCAAGCGAGAGGTGTGCGCCTGGCGCGGCTCATGAGTTCAAGCCTTAATAAGGAGACTATGAGCAAGAGAAAGATTTGGGGCGCACCAACCTTGGGCGTACTTTGCGTAACGCTACTTGCCACACACGTCGGAACGGCCCAGGAGGTGACACAAAGTTCACCCCAGACGCCGGTTTCGACAACCAGTGCGGCGTCGGACAATGCAGCGGATTTGAAGCAACTGCGCGATCACATCGCGCAGCAGGAAGAGCAAATCAAGCGGCTGCAGAAGGCGGTTGACGAGCAGCAGAGATTACTCGAGAAGTCGCTGGCGGCCAACCCGCAACCGGCGACAGCGGGGGACGGTGCGGAGGCTGTCGCGGCTAATGCGACTGCTTCGAATGAGCAACCGGCGAAACTTATGCCGATAGTCGGCGGCGCGACTCCGCTGGTGGTGGGAGGTGTGACGCGGGGAGGGCAACATACAAGCGAGCACAGCTCATCGGCTTTATCCATCAGCATTGGGAACACGACGTTTACGCCGCTGGGCTTTGTGGATGCGACGTTCTTCGGGCGCTCGACGAACGAGGGTAGCGGCATTGGCACGAACTTCGGGAACATACCGTACAACACGTCGACGAGCAATCATATTTCGGAAACGAACTTTTCGACACAGAACTCGCGGATTGGATTCCGGGTGGACTCCGAGGTGCTGGGCGCGAAAGTTCTGGGCTACTTCGAGGCTGACTTTCTGGGCAACCAGCCGGCCAACGTATTTGTGACGAGCAACGCGGACACGTTTCGCATGCGCAATGTTTTTGTGGATGTGCAGAAGGACGGGTTCGAGGTGCTGGGCGGACAAGACTGGAGCTTGATGACACCGAACCGGAAGGGTTTGTCGCCGCTGCCGAGTGACATCTTCTATACGCAAGACTTTGACACGAATTACCAGGCGGGCCTGGTGTGGTCGCGGCAGACGCAGTTCCGGTTCATTGCGCATCCAAACGAGAATGTGGCGTTCGGTGTTTCGCTGGAAAATCCGGAACAGTATATCGGCGGAGCGAACGGATCGGGACAGGCGACGATTCCGATGCAGTTTGCAACGACGGCGGCGACGCAGTTCAACAATGGCGCGGCAACGAATGGCGGGACGAACTACACGGCGCCGAACCTGCATCCGGACATTGTGTTCAAGGGCGCATATGACGGGCATGTGGGCAAGAAGCTGGAGCACGTGGAAGCAGCGGGACTGATTCGCACGTTCCGGTTTGCGTATGGAGCGGGGAGCCCCACGAAGTACACGACGTCGTCGGCGACGGCGGTATCGGGTGAAGTAAACGGCAATTTCGAAGTGGCGAAGAACTTCCACATCATTGCGAATACGTTCTTCGGATCCGGTGGCGGCCGTTACATTTTCGCGCAGGCGCCGGATGTGGTGATCCGGGCGGACGGCAGCCTGTCTCCGCTGCATTCCTATTCGACGGTGGACGGGTTTGAAGTGAACCTGCGGAAGAACACCCTGCTGTATGCGTATTATGGCGGGATCTACATCAAGCGGGACCAGATTTACGATTCGACGAATCCGAACAGCACGCTGGCGAAGCCGGTGTACGTAGGATATGGGTATAAGGGCGCGCCGAACAGCCAGAATCGCGCGGTGCAGGAAGGATCGATCGGCATCGTGCAGACGTTATGGAAGAACCCGAGCTATGGTGGGCTGTCGGTCATCACGCAATATTCGTATCTGACACGCAATCCGTGGAGCATCGCAACGGGGGCGCCTTCGGGTACGCACATCAACATGTACTGGGTGGATCTTCGCTACACGCTTCCTTAAGTAACAAGGATTAAAGCTTCAGTTTGGAAAGGCGCTGGCTTTGGCTGGCGCTTTTTTTTGGGAGGCGGACAGTGGCGTGGCGCGCCGCGTTTAGGTCGCACACGCTTCCGGCTCGGTTTTGGGATTGTGCGGAAGAGAGTGGGAGGTGAGCGGAGGGGGTAAAAACAAAACGCCCCCGGCACTGCCGGAGGCGAATGTTTTTTGATGTCCCGCTAGCGCGGGAGTTCAGTTACTTCTTCTTCTTTGCCGGGGCCTTTTTAGTGGCCTTCTTCGCGGTAGCTTTCTTAGTTGCGTTCTTCATCGAAGATTCTCCATAAACGTAAATTTGCAATCTATACAGATCGCAGCGTGATTCATATATAAAGTTGTTCGCAAGAGAAGTCAAGAAAAAAGATTCGTAAGACCGGCAAAAAGCGTTAGAGAGGGGAAAATAGTGAAGCAACGTAGTGAGGCGGAATTGTTTTATTGATCGCGCGAAGACTTCCCGATCGGCAGTGGAAGGTGCGATCATGATGGCGAATCGCAGGGGTTTGCGCGAAATGAATCGAAGGATCAAAGTAGTCACAGTGGCTGCTATGTTGTGCGCGATAGCGCTAGCAGGATGCGGGCACCGGCATCGACGCGGGAATTTAGCTCGGGGAGCGGTGCCCGCTCCATCGCGCCGATCGTTGCCGGCGACGCCGCTGCCAGTCGGCTATACGGAACAGGGCATTGCGAGCTGGTATGGCGTTCCGTATCATGGGCGGCCGGCAGCCGACGGCGAAATCTACAACATGGAAACGCTAGTGGCGGCACACCGCTTGATGCCTTTCAACACGTGGCTGCGGGTGACCAATCTGGCCAATGCCAAGACGGTGAACGTTCGAATCATCGATCGCGGTCCGTTTGTGAAGGGACGCATTATCGATCTTTCGAAAGCAGCCGCGAGGCAGATTGATCTATTGGGTCCTGGCGTGGGCGAGGTGCGGATCGAAGTGATCGCAGAGCCGCGACAGACGCCGGGCAACGAGCTTTACGCCGTGCAGGCAGGGGCGTTTGCGAATCAGGATAACGCCGAGCGCGCGCGCGCCGGATACGCGCAGCAGTTTGGGAGTGCGCAACTAGCAGTGAAGCAAGGAGCGACTCCGCTGTGGCGCGTGCTGGTGGGGAAGGAAGCATCGATCGAATCGGCGCAGCGGCTGGCGGCTACGATCGGCGCGGGAAGTAAGAACGTTTTTGTGGTGCGTCTGGATACAGGGCCAGTGCCGGGAGAGAAGAATTAGGAAAGCCAGCGCGCAGAAAACAACATGGCCGCTGATGAACACCGATTAACGCGGATTCAAAATTAAGGTGTGAAGTCTTTGCTACATCTCTCCTGAAAATTCGTTCGCAAAAACGGTCAAGGTAATCGATACGGTATTGTGCTACCGCAATTAGCCTTTGACGTCTCGCCTCTTTCTACCCTGATTGGCACCTCGCCGGCGATGCAACAGGTTCACCGGCTGGTGACGCGGATGGGTAAGTCGCGTTTCCCGGTTTTGATTCTGGGCGAGACCGGCACCGGTAAGGAAGTAGTGGCGCGCGCGATCCACAACATGGAAGGGCAAGGCCACTTCGTAGTGGTCGATTGCTCGTCGCTGGTCGGACAGCTGATGGAGAGCGAGCTGTTCGGTTATGCCAAAGGCGCGTTTACCGGAGCTCACGTCCAGAAGCTCGGACTGCTCGATGCGGCGAATGGCGGGACGGCGTTCTTCGACGAGATCGGCGAACTGCCGCTCGAGATGCAAATGAAGCTGCTGCGGGTGCTGCAGGAGAAGGAATACCGGGCAGTGGGCGGGCTGTCGCAGCGGAGTTCGAATTTCCGGGTGATCGCGGCGACCAATCGCGACCTGGCGGCGGAAGTGGAAGCGAAGCGTTTCAGGCAGGATCTTTTTTATCGCTTGAACGTGATGCGGGTGCGGCTGGCGCCGCTGCGCGAGCGCAAAGAAGATATCGCGACGCTGGCGGACCATTTTCTAGGACGTTATGGCAACAATCACCGCATGGCGGAAGAAACGCTGCAAGCGTTCCTGGAATATGACTGGCCCGGTAATATTCGCGAGCTAGAACATACGATTCAGCAGATGGTGGCGATGAACAGCGGACCCTGGCTGAGTTGCGCCGATTTGCCGACTTCGCTGGCAAATCGCAAACGAGAGCAGGAATTGACGAGTGATTCTCTCGGCGCGCTGGGGACGCGATTGAACGAGGGCACAGCGTCGCCCAGAGGAATCGAGCCGCTGGCCGAAGTGGAGCGCCGGGCGATACTGCTGGCGCTGGACTATACGAAGGGCGATCGCACTGTAGCGGCCGCCATGCTGGGCATCGGACGCACGACGCTCTATCGCAAGCTGAAGGAATACGGCCTGTAAGATTGAGTACGTGCGAGTTGCCCTGGATGCTACTTACAGTGTGGACGAGCATCCTACCGGCATTGCAGTTTATTCACAGCATCTGTTAGACGGCCTTGCTACCGGTCATCCCGACGACTTATTTCTTCACTGTTATCGAGCCAGGCAGTTTCTCAGGGCGAGCCCAACGGCACATTCCAATGTAAGAAGAAGACCGCTGCTGCCGGGTGTGCCAACTTTCCGAGCCGGCGTTTTTCATGCGTTGAATCAACGAGTCGACCGGCGACAGGCGCGGCATGTAGTGTCGACGTTTCATGATTTGTTTGTGATGACCGGGGAATATTCTTCGGCTGATTTCCGGGCGCGCTTTACGCGGCAAGCGAGGGAAGCGGCGGAACGATCCGATTTGATCATTGCAGTCTCGGAGTTCACGGCGAATCAAGTAAGCAGTTTGTTGAAAGTAGAGCGAAGCCGGATTCGCGTGGCGCCGCATGGCGTTTCCGTTAAGCCTGTGATGCGAGATCGAACGAGAAAGCCGATCATTCTTTTCGTAGGAGCACTTCAGATACGGAAGAATGTCGCCCGGCTGGTAGAGGCATTCGAGTCGATTCCGGAATCGTGGAGGCTGGTGCTGGCAGGAGCGGCAAGCGGCTATCGCGCGGATGAGATTTTGCAACGCATTGCGACGAGTCCGGCGCGGAACCGGATTGACGTCACCGGCTACATCAGTCAGCAACGGCTGGATGAATTGTATGGAGAAGCTTCGGTGTTTGCGTTTCCATCGCTCGATGAAGGATTCGGCATGCCGGTGCTGGAGGCGATGGCTTGGGGTGTACCGGTGGTTACTTCAGCTGGATCGGCGTTGGGGGAGATTGCCGCGGGTGCGGCTTTGCTGGTGGATCCGCTGGATGTTGAAGCAATTCGCGGGGCGTTGTGCCGGTTGACAGAAGAGGATGGACTGCGGGGGGAATTGATTGCTGCTGGGAATTCCCGGGTTCTGAGATTTTCGTGGGAGCGAGGGGTGAAGGAGACGTATGCAGTGTATCGAGAAATGGCAGGCTAGCGGCCTTCCTCTTCTACGGAAATCTTCAAAGCTCTTAAAAATTTCTGATCCTGAGAGGTAAGGCGGATTTTGCCGGCAGATTCGAAATGAACGGGTTTGGCGGATTCCTCGCCGGGTTCTAGTTCGCCCTCAGCGTCTTCGTCTTCGCGTTTGTTGAAACCAATCGTTGCCTCAAGTACGAGAAACACGTCATAGCCAGCGCGCTTGATCTCTCCGATGGCGCCCGCAATGCGGTCCGAATCAGAGAGAGATTCGTTGATGGCATTGCCTAGCTCCTGCATCAACTCCTTCAATCTATCGTCCAAAAGCTCCTCATTCCTGCGCCCTTTCAGGGTAACATCCAAAACGCGCGTTTCCGCATATAGCCATAGTGGGGTGAGATCGCCCACACTCTACAATTTTGATGCGGTTGGAGTGGTGAATTGCCCTAGGATTAGTGCTATTTCGGCCGTGCGAGAGGAAGGGCAGTGCTAAATCTCCGAGTTCTTCTGCTCATAAGGCTTGGTGGAATAACGGGCGGCTTCTTCCTGGGCGCCGCCAGTATTGTCGTGCGTTCGAATAGCCAACTTATATTCATTGACCGCCCGATCGCGCTGTCCGGTTACATCGAAAATTTTGCCGAGGTTGACGTGGGCCCAAACCTCGGTCCATTTCGGGTCGAGGTCGCCGTTGATGGCCGTTCGAAACTCGTTAGCGGCGGATTGATAATTGTTTTGTTTAAAGAACAACTCGCCGATGCGGTAGTGGGCGAGGGAGCTGTTGCGGTTGACTTCGAGCGCGCGTTGATATTCGCGGAGGGCATTGGCGTAATCGTTAATCGCAACGAACTGTTCGCCGCGGCGGATGGCGACGGCAATCTGCATGGTGGAATCGAGTCGCAGCAAAACGTGTTTGGGATCGAGCGTGAGCTTGCGCGGTTTGCCGAAAGTGTCGACGCTGAACTCGGACGAAGTACCTGTCACTTCGATCACTTTGTCTTCCGGGTTGCCCTCGGTCTCGATGCGGAGATCGACCGGCATGCGGAAGGTATCGAGGTCCTGATTGATTTTGCCCACCACGCGAAAGCCCTGCGGGGTGCGAAAGACCGTATATTCAAGCTTGAACTCAGGCGATCCGCTCGATTCCAACCATTGGATAAAGAAATAGCGGAGGTCCTGTCCGGCGACCTGCTCCATCACCTTGCGAAAATCCTCGGTGTTGACGGACTGCCAGCTATATTTGTCGATGAAGGCATGTAGGCCAGCTTTGAACTTAGCGTCGCCCATCACGCTGCGCAGCATGTTGAGAACGGCTGCGCCTTTAGCCGCGGTGAGCGCCCAGTATTCAGGTGAGTAATCCTCGAGCCGGGCTGCCTGCAACACGGGTGGATCTTTAACCGTGAGTGCCTCGACGTAGGTATTCTTCAAGTCGGTTTCGGCAGCGCCGACGCCGCCAGTGTGTTCGGCGTAAAGCAGTTCGGAGTAACGGGCTGGACCATTTTCCAGCCAGAGATGATTCCTGTTAGTAGGAGAGACAAGCGTGCCCCACCATTGCCGCGACAGCTGATTGGTGAGAACCCGGGTGGCGACTTGTCTGGTAATGGAACCGGGCGCGAGAAACACGATGCCGGGCGCCGAGTAGCCATTCACCGCGCCGGCTTCGGTTTCTACTAAGGAGATAGTGGCCTGCGGTGCGAGACCGTACTCCGAAGTCAGAAACGTCATGATCTTCCCAGTCTCTTCGCCATAGGGCTGGGCGTTGGCAGCCTGATTGTCGCGAAAGAACACCTGGGAGGTAATGCCTTGCGAACTGACGCGTGTGCCGTCGCCTTTGACGATGGCGATGCTACCGGGGAAACTGGCTTTGTCGTAATGGAAGGAATAAGTGATTCCATTCTTGGCGGCGTCGGTTTTCAGGTCGCCGCTGGCGACCACTTTATATTCAGCGGGTGTGGTGATGTGAAGATCGGCCAGGAAGCGGTTGGTGGTGTAACCGCTCACGGGGAACCAGCGCGCGGGGTAGAGTAGATAGCCGAAGTCAGGATGGAGAGCAGCGAACTTGATACCGGAAACCGGAGAATCTTCGCCGCCGGTGAGCTTGCCATCGTAGCTGAGAGAGAGCTGCGAGGGCTGGCTTTTCACCAAGCCACTCGGGAAGCTTACATGGATGGTGAAGTCCTGGGTGTCGCGGGAATTGGCAAGCGGCTTACCGGACGCGTCGACGGCTTTTGAAACGGCGAGGGCGTTGTTTAGCTCGAAAGAAACCTCGTTGAGGTTATCGAGCGGAGTGAATTCGATTTTGGCGGTAGCGCTAATCGACTGGGTGCGCGGATTGATCTCGGCGTCGATCGTATACTTCTGGACTTGAATAGTGGGCCGGTGGTCCTGTGCGAAGCTGCACGCGGCAGAGCCCAGAAGAAGAACGAGTACCCATCTGTCACAACGCATCCTCTTGTATTGTCTCTTGTGGCGGGTGAATAGCATCAGGCGATACGACGTGGTTCTAAGTAATGGCGCCGGCGATAAGCTCGGCGGCGCGGCGGAGCGGGTCGCCCTCCCGGGTGAGCAGCGCGCGAACGCGAGCGAGTTCGCTGCGCATGGCGTCGGCCGCGGTTTGATCGGACAGCAGATGCTGCGCAGCAGCGGCTACTTTGACACCGGTCATTTCGTGCTGGATCAATTCCGGCACCACGGGCCGTTCGGCAATCAAATTGACCATAGAGAGAAACGGAACTTTCACCAGACGTCTACCCGCCTGCCAACTGAGTGGATTGACCTTGTAAAAAGTCACCATGGGAGTGCCAAGCACAGCGGCCTCGATGGTGACGGTGCCGCTGGCGGCTAAGGCGAGGTCGGCGTGCGCGATACAATCCCAGGTCTCGTTTTCAACTACTTTGATGGACAGCGCGGCGAGAGGTTCCCGAAAACTTTGTAAGGCAGCGTGGGTGGTGAAACCGTTGGGGGTGGCGAGAAGAAAAGATAGTGGCTCACCCCGGCGGAGAATTCGGATAGTTTCGATCAGCGCCGGCATGTGGCGGCAAGCCTCGCCGGCGCGGCTTCCAGGCAAAAGGACGATCAGGCGCTGAGCAGGGGGCAGATCATGTTTGGCGAAGAACTCGTCGCGGGTGGTGTGCGGGTGCACGAGTGACGCGAGAGGATGCCCTATATAGGTAGCGTCGACATCGTGTTTGCGGAACCAGGCTTCTTCGAAAGGGAAAAGGCAGAAGAGTTTATCGACCAGACGGCGAATAATTTTGACCCGGTTTTGACGCCACGCCCAGACCTGCGGCGCCACCAGGTAGAAGACCGGGACACCGAGCCGCTTGAGATGACGCGCGAGGCGGAGATGAAAGTCCGGGCTATCGGTGAGGAGAGCGGCGACAGGTTTGTGCCGGCTTGCGTAGCGCACGAGCTTGCGGTATTGGCCATAGATACGCGGCAGATGGCCGACTACTTCCGCCAGTCCGACGACCGCGACGCTCGACGCATCGATGACTGGTTTGACTCCGGCGGCCTGCAGCCGGGGGCCGGCGCAACCATAGCAGTGAAGCTCCGGCAGAAGCTCGGACAGGTGTTTCACGACCCCAGCGGCATACAAGTCACCCGATGCTTCGCCCGCGGAAACGAGAAATCGCACTTTTGTTTTCTCAATTTTAGCAGCGGGTTTTTGGTATGCGCGAGGGTGCGCGAGCGGTTTGGCCAGGGGATCGCTTTGCTAGAATCGAGGTCGAAAACGTAGATGTCCAGCCAAAGAGAGCCGACTCCCGCCGTAACGGCTCAAAGCAATCTGGCACGTGTCAGTGTTGGTCAGTTTGCCGAACGTTTCCGCGGGGAGGTAATTCCCCTTAGTAATACCTTCAGTTATTTTTGCGCTTCTCTCCCGATGAGTGAAGAGGTCGTCAAAGAATACCTGGAAGAGCCCATTGCCGCACTGCCTGCTTCGCTTGCGGCGATGCTGCCGCGCATTTCGATTTTGCTGGTGCCCTATCTCGAACGAACGACCGAGCGCGGGGCGATAAAGCCGAGGAGCAAGAAGCGCAAAGGCTCCGAGAAGGCATCGGATTTCGTAGTGGCGGAACGTCCGGCGGATGGGCATCAATCGTGGGCCTCGCAAGTGATTTTTGAAAATGAGACGGTCCTGGTTTTTGCGCTCAAAGAACAGGATGTGGCGGAGTATCATTACCGCTTGTATCGCCGGTTGGCGGAACTGGTGGCCGATAACCGGTCGCCGGAAGCTTCATCGAGTTTTAAGGCGCTGATTCGCGATGAGTTGACGGGGAGCGTTCACGGCGAGGTGGACGATGATAGCTGGCAGGTGAAGCAGACGCTGCTGCGACGCCAGTCGAATATCAAACGCGAGACGCAGGTGTTTGAAGATTACGTGCGGCAGTCCTTTATTGATACGCTCACGTTGTATCTGCACGGGATTTGCTGCGATATCGACGTGGAGACGGGTCCGCGGCAGTTGCCCAGCCGGTATTTGCGGAAGCGTTTGAATTTGCTGAAGACGCTATATCCGCCGCCGGGCGGGTATGCGGTGTTTCCGGAAGATCAGGATGAGACGCGGGCGTAGGGTAGCGGTGAAGAAGATTAGGCCGCAGATGAAAGCCGATTAACGCAGATAAGAACTGAGTTTTTGCAGGATCAGAAGCGCGCCTTCTTTGCCGCGGCGGCCGATTTCATTGTGGGGTCCGACGCAGCTGGGGCAGCCATTCTGGCAGGCGCAACTGGAGACCAGATCGAGCGCTGACTGAACCAGTTCGTCGCGGCGGCGGAATAAGGGATCGCTTTGACCAATGCCACCGGGATAGTTATCGTAAAGCACTACATCGGGTTCGAAGGCTAGTTTCTTTTCAGCGGAATCATCGAGCACCGCCACCGCCAGATCGCGTGCATCGCTCAACAGCAAAACCGTTCCAATGGTTTTGAGTAGGTTGCCCAAGCCGTGAATGGCATCCTGTAAATCAGCTGTCGAAAATCCCTGAAAGCTGTTGAAGAAACCGGTGTGGAGGTGAAGCCAAAAAGCAGTGGTGTGCATTTCTTGTTCGGGGAGGGAGAGTAATCCGGCGCCTACATTTTCGAGCGTGTAGAATTTGATTTTCTTGAAGCCGACAACCTGACGTTTCACGCGCACCTCGCCGTGTGCCGCCTGAACTTCTTTTGAGCCGGTGCAGGGCGTGTTTTCAAATTGCGCGAGTTCGCTGACTTGCGTGTACACGATGGCATCGGTGAAGTAGTCGGAATCAACGTGGCGGACGAAGGCTTTGCGCCCGTCGAAATCGAGTTTCTCCACTTGATACTGGCGGGCGTCGTGGAGGTAAATTGCCTTTTCGTGGAGCGTGGTTAAAGCGGATGGAAAATCTACTTCGCCGATGATGCGGTGGTCTCCGGTGATATCGACTACCAGGAAGTTATCACTGGAAACGGCGCGCAGGCTGACGGAATCGGCCGGGTAACTATCGCTGACCCAGTGCCAGCAATCGCCCGAGTGGTGCAGCAGGTGCATGTCGTCGGCTAAGAACTGGCAAAGCTTCCGGACATCCTGGCCGCCGAACGTTTCGTCGTCGCGGATGGGCAGTTCGAAAGCGGCGCATTTCAGATGGTTCAGGAAGATCTCAAGATTGTCGGCATTGACATGCGCTTCTTCGGGCGAGGCTCCGAAGAAGTAATCGGGATGCTCGACGATGTACTGATCGAGCGGCGCGCTGGAAGCGACCAGCACGGCGACGGAGGTGGAACTGCGGCGACCGGCGCGACCGGCGCGCTGCCAGGTGGACGCGATATTTCCGGGATAGCCGGCGAGGATCACGCTGTCGAGCGAGCCGATATCAACTCCTAACTCGAGCGCATTGGTGGCTACGACGGCTCGGATCTCACCACTGCGCAATCCCTGCTCGATGTGCCGGCGCTCCTTGGGAAGATAACCGCCGCGATAGCCGCGCACCGCTTCCTGCGAGAAGGGGAGCTGCGAGCAGGCATCCTTTATATAGGTAGTGAGAACTTCGGCAGCCAGACGATTGTTTGTGAAGACGAGGGTCTGCGCGTTTTGGCGGATGAACTCGAGCGCGACGCGACGCGACTCATTGAGATAGCTGCGGCGAATGCCGAGCTGCTGGTTGACAACGGGTGGATTGTAAAAGATGAAATAGTTGTCGCCGGAAGGCGCGCCGTTTTCCGAGACGAGCTCGAAGTCTTGTTCGGTGATGGACTCGGCCAGCTGCTTTGGATTAGCAATGGTGGCGGAGCAGCAGATGAACTTGGGCCGCGATCCGTAGAATTCGCAGATTCTTTTGAGACGACGCAGGATGTTGGCAAGGTGGCTGCCGTAGACGCCGCGGTAATAATGCAGTTCGTCGATGACGAAGTATTCGAGATTCTCAAAGAGCTTGACCCATTTGGTGTGATGCGGCAGGATGCCGGTATGGAGCATGTCGGGATTGGTCATCACGACGTTGGCTTTATCGCGAATGGAGCGGCGCGCATCGGAAGGCGTATCGCCGTCATAGGTGTGGCAAGCGATGGAACCGCCAGCGGCATCATTCAGGCGCTGCAGTTCGAGACGCTGGTCTTCGGCGAGTGCCTTGGTAGGGAAGAGATACAAGGCGCGGGCCGATGGATTGGCAAGTGTGGATTGTAATACCGGCAAGTTGTAACAGAGCGTCTTGCCGCTGGCCGTGGGCGTGACGACTGTTACGTTCTTGCTGTCGAGCGAGTGCTCGATGGAGGCCGCTTGATGCACGTAGAGCTGATCGATGCCGCGCGCGTTCAGAGCGGTTTGGAGTTGGGCGTCGAGACGGTCCGGGAACGGCGCGAAGCGGGCAGCTTTCGGAGGCTGGCGCCGGATGGCACGGACTGGTGATTCGTCATCAAGCAGGGCCTTTTCGAAGCGCGCCACCAGAGTCGCAAGAGGCGTGCGGGTCTGAATGGTGAGGGCTTCTTCGGCGGAGGCAGGGTCTCCGAAATCGAGTGCAAGGTTCATGCTGTTCGCCTTTTGTTCACACCCTAAGTTAACGCAATTCAGGGGATTCGAAAGCAAAAAGGGACCAGTGTTCGCCATTTTTTTCCAGGCGAACCGGATGGACCGGCTCGCCGCTAAAATTTGTGATAGCCTGCTGCCAGAAATTCAGGCCGGAGCGATTCGACTGAATGACGCGGATTTCCCAACGGCCCGGAAATCTGCTCCATACTTGGTGCGCTATCTTCATTCCAATTCCCTGCCTGCGGTGGGCGCGAACGATGAAGAACTCTGCCATATCCCAGACAGCCTCGCCGGGAGACAGTTCAGACCCCTTCTTGACCAGGACCAGCCCAGCCAGTTTGTCATCAACTTTGACGAGAAAGGCATGACGATCGCTCTCACTCCAATACAGCGCAAGATGGGGGTATCCGAAGCGGCCAGTGGCCGCTAACTCCAAGTGATGAAATTCGCTGAAATCGTGTATGTACAGTTCGAGCAAGTTTGCAAGAACAGATTCTTGTTCTGGTGCGGAGGGGACAAGTTCAATCTGCACCGGTGGCTTCTTGAGAGTTGGACTTAGCGGCTCAGCTTGAGGCGTTTTAACAGGGCCAGGAATGCCGGATCGGAGCGGCATCCGTCGAACAGCGGGTCGGCGCCAATAATGTTGAGTCCTTTGCCGCGATTCTGGTAGGCGTCATCCAGCCAGCGCATGGCGTTTTTGTGATCGTTAAGGCCACAATACACAATGGCAATGTCGACGCCTGAGACGTAGCGTTCTTTGGCAGTCGCTTCAAGCTTCTCGACGATCTTCAATGCTTCGGTGCGTTCTCCGGCGCGGGCGAGAGCGTTGCCTTTGAGGGCCCAGACGTTCGGCGTGTCTCCGAAGAGCCGGTTGGCGGTGTCGAATTCCGCGATCGCTTTCGTGAAATCGTGCTGCTGCAGATAGATCTTGCCGAGAACGAGATGCGCTTCGGCGAAGTTTGGATCGAGGTCGAGTGCCCGGCGGACATGCGCCAGCGCTTTCTCCGGCTTGCGGGCATAGCTAAACACTTCGCCGGCATCGGTATTGATGATGAGCGAGAGCGGATCGAGTTCAAGCGCGCGTTGAATCTGGCGCTCGGCTTCTTTATGGCGTCCTAAGCGGGAAAGGTGAAGGGCGTACCAGTGATGGGCAGTCGGGTAGCCGGGGCTTAGTTCGAGCGCGCGCTCGAATTCGCGGGTGGCGCCCTGCCAGTCCCAGTCGTAGTCGATTTTGACGGCGGCCAATGCGGTGTAAGCCTGGGCGAGACTATTGTCCAAACGTAAGGCCTGCTCGCCGGCAGCTCGGCCTCGCAAAAGCGATTCGGCAGGAGACGGACCGCCGTAGGAACTCAACAGAACGTAAGAGTCGGCGAGCGCGGCGTAGGCATTTGCGTAAGCCGGATCGATTTGAGTTGCCTTCCGGTACCAGGCGATTGACTTCTCCAGCCCATCCAGAGTGCGCTTGTTCCAGAAGTAACGTCCTCGAAGATAGTCCTCGTAGGCCTCACGGCTGTTAGGGCGTTCGTTCGCATTCTTGTTGCTGGAAGGGCTTAGTGTGACACCAATCTGTTCGGCAATATCTTGCGAAATATCGGACTGCAGAGCAAAGATGTCGCCGGCGTCACGCTCGTAGGTTTCGGCCCAAAGATGACTGTCGGTGGCTGCTTTGATGAGCTGAGCAGTGACTCGCACGCGATCCTTGGAGGTTCGAACAGTGCCTTCGACGACGGCGTCGACATGGAGTTCACGGGCGATCGCGGGAAGGCTCTTAGTCGAGTTTCGATATTGATCGGTGGACGTTCGCGAAATGACGGTGAGGCTGCGGATTTTGGCGAGATCGGTAGTGATCTCGTCTGTCAATCCGCTGATCAAGTATTCCTGTTTGGCATCGGACGAGAGATTGCGAAAAGGCAGCACCGCCAAAGAATGGATCCTTAATTCCGGAACGGTGAAACGACCGGCCGCCAAGAATCGTTCGCGCCACTCGCCTTTGACGGTCAACAGTATGAGCAGCGCAGCCAAAACGAAGCCAACAGCCAGCAGACCCGGCACTAACCAGCGGTTCTTCGCGGGCTGGGTGATTTTCTCGACGGGCTTTTCCGGCTCGCCCTGCCAATCCCAAACCGGCGCATAGGAGCCTTTGGGAAGCTCGATGCGAACCGCATCTTCTTTGCCTGGGCCTTCGTAGTATTCGTCCAATTTGCTGCGAAGGCGGCGCGCTTCAACGCGCACCACCGGATCGCTCTTGGGGTCGTAATCGGGATCACGGTCGAATACCGCCATCCCGATGACACTTTCTTTCAGATCTTCGGAGTGATCTTTGCCGGAGAGCCGTCCCTCGATGACGAAGGTGAGAAAGCGTTGCATCCGCGCCGCACGAAAGAAGCCGGGACTGGCGAGGATCTTTTTCAAATAGACGCGCACCCGGTCTTCCGGTACAGGTAACTGGTGCTTCGTAGCTTGCATACTCAAGAAGCCAATTTAGTTGCGCGAATAGGTCAGTGGCCTTGTAATTCTACCCCAAGTAAGAAGCAAATCATACCTCTGTTTATACTCCTGGGACTCCCGCTCTTACCTTTCCAAACCAAGTTAACTGTTCGTACCTTTACACAGACGAGGAAAGTAATTCCATGAATCCAGCCGTTCCGTTTCCGTTGCGCGCAAACGTTTTCCCGGTGCGTTTCCCGGTCATTGAGAAGTCTCGAAGGGTGCCTGCAGAGGCGATACGGAACCAGCTTGCGAGAATCCTGCAGAGTGCCGGTTTCGTGAATGCGGGACGGATGAGGCGGTTTTTGCGGTTCGTGGTGGAAGAGACACTGGCCGGCCGCGCCCATGAACTGTGCGAGTACAGCGTCGGCATTTCCGTGTTTGACCGGAGCGCGACGTTCGAGCCCGGGATGGACCCGATTGTGCGGAACGATGCACGGCGGCTGCGGCAGAAACTTCTTGAGTACTATCAGGGCTCGTGCTGGCCGGGTGGCGATCCGGTGCGAATACAGATACCGAAGGGCGGCTATGTCCCGACTTTTTCGAAGTTCGATGCGCAGCCGCCCAGAGCCGGCAAGCAATACCGTTTGACGATGAGTCTTACTCGGATTGCGGACGGTACCGAGATCTGGAGTACGGAGGAGGATGTGTATGGCGGATAGTGAGGTGTCCGTGCGATTCCGACAGCAGAGCAAACTCCAATCGCTTCGCTCATGGTTTCCGTGCTTCCGGTGGGAGAGCCACTGACGTGGCTCATGGTTTCCGTGCTTCCGGTGGGAGAGCCACTGACGTGGCTCATGGCTCCGATTAAAGACCGGAGTTCAGCGCGGGGCTGCAAGGATCGTGGAATAGACCTTTTCGTAGGCTTCGACCATGGTTTCGATGGAAAAGCGCTGCTGGACCCTTTGACGGCAGGCGGCGGGGTCGATTTCAGGAAGGCGTTCGAGGGCGCGGACGGCCTGGTTTACATCGTTTACCAAGAACCCCGTTTTGCCGTCTTCTATCACCTCGCGGCAGGAACCCAGGTCCATGGCGATCACCGGAACGCCTGCCGCGTTCGCTTCGGCCAGCACCAGTCCGAAACGTTCAGGGATGGTGTTCAGATGGAGCAAAGCGGATGATTGTGCAAATAAGGCGTTTTTTTCGGCAATTCCGACTGGTCCGACATAGCGAATGTTGTCCTCATTGAGATGCGGTTCGATTTGGGTTCGAAAGTACGTTTCATCCTGAATGATCCCGGCGATCATGAGGCGGCGGCCGCTCAGGCGGGCCACCTCGATCGCCAGGTGAACGCCCTTATCCGGATGGATCCGGCCCAGGAAAACCAGATTGTCGCCAGCGGATTCACGCAAAGGGTAGAGCGAGAGATCGATACCGTTATAGACGGTGGCCAGGTAATTCAGCCCGGGGGCACGGTCGGCATCGCTGATGGAAACAAAGTTTCCGTCGCGATACTTGTCGTAAATTGGCATGATTCTGGGCGAGGAAAAACCGTGAATCGTGGTGAGTACGGGCGTTTTGACCAGTCTGCTGTAAGTCAGAGCCATGAAGTCGTAATGGCTATGAATCAGGTCGAACTCGGCGGCGTGTTCGAATGCTTCTGAGATATGCAGATTTTCGGCTACTTTCGGATCAATAGACCGATCTTCTTCGTAACCGCGTTCGACAACGGCGTGTAACTTGGCGTTGGTCACCGAGTCAGCACTGGCGAACAAAGTTACATCCCATCCGCGGGCGACAAGGCCTTCGGCAATGTTGCTGGCCACCGTTTCCCAAGCGCCATACTGGCGGGGAGGCGTACGCCAGGCAACTGGGGAGAGGACAGCGACTCGGTTGCCGGAATGCATGATGTGTTTAGAATGGCTTACTGCATGGCCGACAACAGGTCTCTGACCGCGACGGTCGCGAAGCTAGTGGCGTGATCGGACAAGCCATAGGGAATGACGAGCTCGCCGTGATGGAGCAGAGCGCCACAGGTGTAGATCACATTGGGCACGTAGCCCTCCCGTTCGTTTTCATTCGGTGTGAGGAAGGGTTCGCGGAGGCGGCCAATGACCTTTGATGGATCAGCGAGGTCCAGAAGAAATGCGCCGATGCAGTACTTACGCATCGGGCCAACGCCGTGGCTGAGCACCAGCCAGCCAGACTCGGTTTCAATAGGAGATCCGCAATTGCCCAGCTGGACGAGCTCCCAGGGGAAAGTAGGGCGGAGGAGAAGCTGGCGCTCGTACCAGAAATGGATGTTGTCGGAGAACATCAGGTAGATGTTCTCGTTGTCCTGACGGGAGAGCATAGCGTAGCGCCCGTTGATTTTTCGCGGGAAGAGGGCCATGCCTTTGTTTTCGGCGGCGGGCCCGTTCAGGGTAATGAAGCGAAAGCTCAGGAAATCAGAAGTTTCGAGCAGTTCGGGCATGATGACTTTGCCGTCAAAGGCGGTGAAGGTGGCGTAATAAACGCAGGCGCCGTCATCTTTCTGGAAATGCACGAAACGGGCGTCTTCGATGCCGTTGCGCTGCGAGGGGGTGGCTGGGAAGAGGATGCGTTCCGAGAGCGGCTGGTCGGGTTGGAAACGGACCTCGTAGTTGGAGCGGGCGAGCAGCCAGATCCCCTGCGCGGTAGTTTGCTGCTCGGACTGTTCGGCGGTCTCGGCGTCGAGACTAGCGCGAAGCTCTTCGAGCGCAAAGGAATCGCCGAGCCGGCTCATGATGCGGCAAGTGAAGTCACCGTTTAAATGTAATTCGAAGAGCTTGCGTTCGAACAGGGCTTTTTCGTAGACCAGGTGTGGGATTTGACGTGCCTCAGTCAGAAAATGAGCAGGCGCTTCCACCTCAATCCGCTGATCGGCATGAATGATACCGGTGCGAAAGGTGATGGAAGAAATGTGACCCTCACCGGTGGCTCGCAAGCTCAGGACAAAGCGCAGAGCGCCCGCCGGCAGATTGGTTTGATCGGGATGGGAAATGATGGACGGATTGAAAAGGGCGGCGGATTCGAGCGAGTACTCGGCGAGGAAATAGGAGCCGATCAAAAGACGCCGCTGAGCGGAGATCTCGTCCTCGATAGGCAGCAGTGGACAGACTTCGTTGTAGCGGTCGAGAAAGAGCTGGCAGATTTGCTCATGACGCTGAGAAAATTCGCCGGTGACTTCGTTCAGGATAGAGCCGATTTGCTCTTCCGGGAGCGCCAGGATCCGTGACATGATCCGGCCGACCCGCGCAGCGTCGCCTGGTTCGAATGGCCGCAGAAGAACACGCGACTGGTCCGGGTTTAGCACTACAGAACTTCGTTTTATGTCGAATGGCATGGGCAGGTGTGAGAGGCGGAAGGGCGGAGCGCCTACTGTTCAACGGCAACCAGTTGCTGAAAGCTGGAAATCATGTCTTGCGCCAGGCGCATCTCAGCGAGCGAAAGCAAAAAGGCCAAGGTAGATTCGGCGCCCTGATTTCCGTTGACGCGGTCGACGTGCAAGCCGTCGCGGCAGCCACCGGTTTCGGGAGAGTAGAGTTCCAGACCGAGATCGTTCCAGCCGATAAACCAATCGAAGGCGCGCTGCGCTTGTTCGTACCACCAGAAATCCGAGGTGGCCCGATAGGCTTCAAGGCAAGCCGAGACTGTTGCGTGAGCTTCGATGGGCTGCTGGTCGAATTGGGCGCGAGTGCCGCCACGCGTGTAGAAGCCGTTGCTGCCAACCGGCCGGAAGTGGCCTTTTTCCGAGACCTGCAATTCGGTGAGCCAGCGCAGGGCGCGCAGACCTGTCTCGAAGACCTCCGGCTGCCCGCTGGCGCGTCCGCTCAAGATTAAGGCATGGGCGAGTTTCGCGTTGTCATAGGACAATTCGTTTTCAAACCACATCCAGTCGGGGCGCGCGCTGTTCTTGAAAAGCTCCATGAGCTTGGCAGTCAGGTTGTCGCGCGTCTGGTTGACAAGGCTGTCGCCGCTTAACCGCCGCAAGTATTCATGAATGCCGATGAGACTGAAGGCCCAGGCGCGAGGCGAGGTGAACTCTGTTACGGCGGGTAAGGCCAGAGGAAAGAGTTGTCCGGCCATCATTTGAAAGCTGCGAATGGGAGAACGCCCTACACCCACTCCCAAAGCCCATAAGGCACGTCCGTGCGAGTCCTCGGAGCCCTGCTCATCGAGCCAGCGCCGGTCGAAGCTCATGAAGTTATGGAAGCGGTTCTTAGCCCTGTCGAAAGCGTGATGCAAAAAGGCGCCGCAGGTGCTGGCTATGGCGTGCCCGCGCGCCTGGTCCTCTCCCAACTCGTCGAGCAACACCGCCAGGATAAAGGCGCGGGCATTGTCATCTGTGCAATAGCCTTCGGAGAAGTTCGGAACACTGAAGACAGCATGTTGGAAAAGGCCGGTGGAGTCGGTCATCTGCGACAGGTGATCCAGCTTGATTTCCGGCAGTTCGCGCGGTCTTCGGTCGAGTGTTCTTGTGAGGAGAGACTTGCGCGAGAGCGCAGCTCCCTGCAAACGGGATAATTCGAACGAGCGCATGTATTGTTGCGCTACATTACTCCAGACCATCTCGCGGCCGATCCGGTAGGCGTTCTTGCGAATAGCATGACGGCGGGTATCGTCGCTCAACAGGCCAATGACCTCGCGCGCAATGGCGGGCGCATCTCCGAACGGGACCAACACGCCGCGATCTTCAGCGAGCAGTTCCGCGGCGTGCCAGTAAGGCGTAGACACAACTGCTTTACCCGCACCAAAAGTGTAGGCGAGTGTGCCTGAAGTGATCTGCGCTTCGTTCAGATAAGGGGTGATGTAAAGGTCGGCGGCGCCGATGAATTCCTTCAGGTTCTCCAGCTCAACAAAGCGGTTGTAAAAAATAACATTCTTTTCGAGCTTGTTCTTTTTGGCCAGAATTTCGAGACTGAGCCGATAGGCTTCGCCGTGCTCGTGGAGTTCATTGGGATGAGTCGCACCGAGGACGATGTAGACGACTTCTGGAAACTCCGCCACTATCTCGGGGAGCGCCTTCAATACATTCTCAATTCCCTTGTTAGGCGAAAGTAGTCCAAAGGTGAGTAGGACAATCTTGCCTTCCACACCAAACTGGTCTTTGAAGTAAGTGGGATCCACAAATCCGACGTCTGGGATGCCGTGCGGAATCAGATCGATTTTGCTGTGAGGCGCCTGATAGATTTCCTCGATCATCCGTCGCCCTCGTTCAGCCATCACAACTAACCGAGTCGAGAGTGAGATAAGTTCCTGCATTACCCGGCGCTGATCCGCTCTTGGTTCCTGCAGGACAGTGTGGAGCGTGGTTACGACAGGCATTCTCAATTCGCGCAGGAACGCCAGGATATGTCCGCCTGCCAAGCCGCCGAAAATACCAAACTCGTGCTGCAAGCAGACAATATCTACGTTGCTGATATTGAGAAAGTCGGCGGCACGCAGATAGGACGAGAGGTCCTGCTCTTCAATCTCGAACCGAACTACTTCCGGGTACTCATAGCCGTCTTTAGTGTCGTTGACCGACACCGACAAACACTGGCTTTGCGGGTACGCCGCGGCAACGGCTTCGAGCAGGTCAGAGGTAAACGTGGCGATGCCGCACTTGCGAGGCAGGTAATCGCCGACAAACGCGATTTTGCGGACTTTGGAACTTTCTTTAGAAGGCAGGCCGTTGAAGCTATGCCGGTGTACTGTTTCGATCAAACCAATTTTTCCTGTTGCGGCCGGGGCAGACGTTCCTGCGGGCAGTGTCCACTCGGGCTGCGGTTGCTGGGGCTTAACTTACCGAAGTAAAGTATGCTCATTTAGTATGACAGATCTCGATTGACAATCAGAGTTGCTTAACCGATACTAGTTAATAGAGAGCTTTACCTGACTTGCGGATAACTGAGATCGGGTTTTCCGAATACCTCTTCTTAGACAGCTAGCGACCGAGGAGGTTGCAATGTCCATTCCCCAGTTGAAGTGCGGCAGCCCGCGAAAGGCGCTTTCGAGACCTTTGCCTGAGAGGCAAGCCAGGGAGAACGACGTTAGGAAAGGCAAGCTCACGAAGTTATGAATATTCGACCCTTATACGACCGCATCGTGGTGAAGCGGATCGAGGAGCAGGAAACCACCCGGAACGGCATCATCATCCCCGATTCCGCCCAGGAGAAACCGCAGCAGGGTGAGGTGATGGCCGTTGGACATGGTAAGCGGCTAGATGATGGCAGTTTGGTCGCCTTGGACGTGAAAGCCGGCGATCGGATCCTGTTTGGAAAGTATTCGGGCAGCGAAACCAAACTGGATGGTACAGAGTATCTCGTCATGCGCGAAGATGACGTGCTGGGCATTCTGCAAGCAAGCGCGTAACCCGAGTAGGAAAGACTCCCGACTTACAAGGAAAAAATTATGGCAAAACAGATTATTTATAGTGATCAATCCCGTCAGGCGATTTTGCGCGGTGTCAACCAGCTGGCCGATGCGGTGAAAGTGACCTTGGGCCCGCGCGGGCGCAATGTTGTACTCGAGAAAAAATTTGGCGGACCGACTATCACAAAGGATGGAGTGACGGTCGCGAAAGAAATCGAGTTGAAAGATCCGCTCGAGAACATGGGTGCGCAGATGGTGCGGGAGGTAGCGTCAAAGACTTCGGATGTGGCGGGCGACGGAACCACTACCGCTACGATTCTGGCGCAGGCGATTTTCCGCGAAGGTGTGAAAGCCGTCACGGCGGGCGCGAATCCGATGGCCATCAAGCGCGGTATCGATAAAGCGGTGGAAGTAGCAGTCGCAGAAATCAAGAAGCTCTCGAAGCCCGTTTCGGGTGACATGATTGCCCAGGTAGGCCGTATTTCCGCGAATAGCGATTCCACCATTGGCGACGTGATTGCCGAAGCGATGCAGAAGGTGGGTAAGGACGGCGTAATCACGGTCGAGGAATCAAAGACGATGACCACCGAACTCGCAACCGTAGATGGGATGCAGTTCGATCGCGGCTATCTCTCGCCTTACTTTGTGAGCGATCCCGAGCGCATGGAGTGTGTTCTCGAAGACCCGTACATTCTGATTCACGAAAAGAAAATCAGCAGCATGAAAGATCTGCTGCCGCTCCTCGAGCAAGTGGCGCGCGCCGGCAAACCGCTTCTTCTGATCTCGGAAGAAGTGGAAGGCGAGGCGCTAGCGACTCTCGTAGTCAACAAACTGCGTGGAACCTTGAATGTATGCGCAGTGAAAGCTCCCGGATTCGGCGATCGGCGTAAAGCGATGCTGGAAGACGTCTCGATTCTGACCGGCGGCAAGGCCATCATGGAAGAGACGGGCATCCGGCTCGAAGGCGTTCAGCTGGAAGATCTGGGCCGTGCCAAACGCGTCACGGTCGACAAGGACAATACGACCATAATTGACGGTGCTGGAACACAGACCAATATCGAAGGGCGCATTCGCCAACTGCGGACCCAGGTGGAAGACACCACTTCGGATTATGATCGTGAGAAACTGCAGGAGCGGCTGGCAAAACTGGCGGGCGGCGTGGCGATTATCAAAGTCGGCGCGGCGACCGAAACCGAAATGAAGGAAAAGAAGGCGCGTGTGGAAGATGCGTTGCATGCTACTCGCGCGGCGGTGGAAGAAGGCATTGTGCCGGGCGGAGGTGTGGCATTGCTGCGGGCTTCGGCCGCACTGGCTGACCTGAAGCTCGAAGGCGATGAACAGTTCGGCGTCAAGATCGTGCGCCGCGCCTGCGAGGAGCCGGTTCGTCAGATCGTTTTAAATGGCGGGATCGAAGGCGCCGTAGTAGTAGAGAAGATCAAGACCCATCAGGATCCAAACTTTGGCTATAACGCCTCAACCGGCAATTATGAAGATCTGGTGAAATCGGGCGTGATCGATCCAACGAAGGTCACTCGCACGGCGCTCCAGAACGCTTCCTCGATCGCTTCGCTGATGCTGACGACCGAGGCTATGATTTGTGCGGCAGTTGAGGAAGAAGCCGGCGCCTAAGGCCATGCTCTCCTCATGCTGTCCGCATTGCAAGTCGGTTGACTTTCGCAGTGTAGGAGTTCGCAATACCATTGAAAAGGCTGTGCACTGGCTGCTTCTGCCGTTCCGGTGCACCCTTTGCGGAAGACATTTCTTCCTGTTTCGCTGGCTGGCTCCGGCTGGCTGGGTTGCTTAGGGGCTAGCCTCTCCCAAAGCAAACTAAACATTGCCGCCGATGAACCTCTGATGGCCTTCGGCCACCCTGGGGGATGAAAACTGGTGTTGCGCAGGATGGGGAACGGGGCGCTCACGCTTCCCGCTCAGATTCGGTGTTTCGTCGACAGATTTTCCGTCAGGCATGGTGTTTTGAGAACAACGCGGATCAACGCAGATAAAACGTTTTTTCTTAATCGGCGTTTATCAGCGGCCAACACTTTTTAGCAGTCTATAAAGCTACCCTACGAAGCGGTTGCAATTTTGGGTTGAACACCAAGGGCGTCAGAAAGCTGCGTGAGCGTTTCGCGTTCACCGTCGCTGATGCGCTGTCCGCCGATGCCGAAGAAATCGCCTTCTTTGGAAGCATTTGCCACCGCATAGGCGGTATCCATCAACCATTGTTTGAACGGAGCCACTTCGTCCGGCACCTGCTGCGCCAGAATTTCCGTGGCGTGCCGGGCGCTCTCGACAGCCATGGTGTTCAACTGCTGTTTGAAGTCGCCACCTGTTAAAGCGCCGGTTTTGGTCCGCAAGGTGGCCTGAGCAGTGGAAAGTTCTTCGCGTGAGGAGACTTCCTTTATCAAAGGGTCTGATCCGGCCATACCTTGTGAGAGGGATTGCGCCAGCGAAAAAGCTTCCTTCGCCGTTCCGCCCAGACCACTAAAGCTCGCCATCATCACGGCGGTGGCCACCATGTGAGGAGCGAGCGTGATAACGGACCAGTCTTCGGGAGTAAACCGTTCTTTTAATGAATTCGCGCGCACAACGGACGCGCCCTCTCTTGGAATCGCGCCCGACGCCCCAAACCGGCTGTGCGCTCGGCCCAAGTCCGCTGAAGTTCCTCTTTCGTCTAGTGGCGCAGCATCGCGGCCTGTGCTTGCTTTTAGCGACATGCGAAGATCATACAACGAAAACAGGGCTTAGGATGCTTTTGAAAGAGCCAAATTTTTCTCGATCGCTTCTGCGATTACTTTTCCGTGAAAACGGCCATTCTCAATGAATATTTCATTCGTGTGAGTGCCCGCTACAATCACGCCGGCGAGATAGACACCTGCGCGTTCGCTCTCGAGAGTTGCCGGATTGGTAATTGGTTTCGAAGTCGCGGGATCGAGATGAATGCCATGCTCTGCCATGAACTCGAAATCAGGGCGATAGCCGGTCATAGCGAACACAAAGTCGTTCTTGAGGAGTACTTCTCCCTCCGGCGTATCGAGCACCACGTCATGCGGACGGATCTCTCTTACGGTGCTGTGAAAGAATGCCTGGATTTCGCCGCTTTTGATGCGATTTTCAATGTTCGGCTTAATCCAATACTTCACGTTATGTGAAATCCGGTCCCCGCGAATCACCATGGTGACCCGCGCGCCGGTCCAAAAGAGTTCCAGCGCCGAGATACACGCCGAGTTTTTAGCGCCGATAATTACAATGTCCTGGTTGTAATAGGGATGCGCCTCGCGATAATAGTGAATTACTTTGTCTAAGTGCTCGCCTGGAATGTCGAGCTTGTTGGGGATATCGTAGTAGCCGCTGGCCAGAATAATTTTACGCGCGCTATAGCAATGGCGATCGCCCAAACTGGTTTGCGTGCGAATCGAAAAATTGGTGTCGCTGCCGTCGAAGCCCAGCACCTTTTCGTATTGGTGGACATCGAGTTGGTAATGGTCGGCCACCCGGCGATAGTATTTCAAGGCTTCGGTGCGGCCCGGTTTTTCGTTGAGCGACGTCATGGGAATGTCGCCGATTTCAAGCAATTCGGGCGTGGTGAAGAACACAAGGTTAATCGGGTACTGGTAAATCGAATTCACCACGCAGCCCTTGTCGAACAACACAGGCCGCAAGCCACGCTTCTGCAATTCAATCCCGCACGCGAGCCCGGTTGGTCCGGCGCCTACGATCGCTACATCAAATTGCTCCACCAAACCTCCCTGTTAATAGATGTCTCACAGCAGCGCCTCGACGGTTTCATACACGTGCGCCAGCGCCGCGGGTAGCAGGCCGGCATCTTTACCGGCGCCTTCGGCCATGTCGGGACGGCCGCCGCCTTTACCGCCGATCGCCTTCGCTACTTCACTGACCAGCTTTCCCGCCTGCACCTTCGCAGTGAGATCTTTGGTGACCGCCGAGACGATTACCACCTGAGATTTATTCACCGAGGCAATCACAAGGACGGCGCTGCCCCACTTGTTGCGCAGCGAATCGGCAACGGTTCGCAATTGTTTCGCATCGAGACCTTCAAATGATTCCGCCAGCACCGTGACTCCACGGATGACGCGCCCGGTCAGCTTCTCCACTTGTTGATGCGCCAGTTGGGTCTTCAGTTGCTCTACCTGGTGTTCGAACGCCTTCTGCTGTTCGAGCATCTTTTCGAGTTGAGTGACTGCTCCCGAGTCGGATGCGTGGAGCAGCTCGCCCATGCGGGCTAACTGGGCGGTGGCGTCTTGGAAACGTTCGAGCGCGGCCGCACCCGTAAGCGCCTCAATCCGTCTCACGCCAGCCGAAATACTGCCTTCATAGGTAATCTTGAACAGCCCGATGTCTCCGGTGCGCGACACGTGAGTGCCGCCGCAAAGCTCGCGGCTAAAGCCGGGAATGTTCACCACGCGGACGCTCTCGCCATACTTTTCCCCAAACAAAGCCATCGCGCCGGTGGATAAGGCCTGATCGAGGTCCATGATGTCGGTCTGCAACGCAGTATTCAGGAGAATCTGCTGATTCACCAGCCGTTCGATTTCGCTGCGTTCATCGCTGGTGAGCGACGTGTAATGAGTGAAATCGAACCGCAAGCGTCCAGGTTCGACTACGCTGCCCGCCTGCTTGACATGCGTGCCGAGCACCTGGCGTAGCGCGGCATGGAGGAGATGAGTGGCAGTGTGGTTGCGCATGGTGGCCCCGCGCGAGCCGGCATCGACCACCGCCAGCAAACGGTCACCAACATGGATGGGCTGCAGGACATCGATCCTTTGGACGATGCTATTCGGAACAGGCTTGTAAGAGGTACGCACGGTGGCGACACGCTCGCGTGTCGCCGGATGAAGAAGGAAACCGGTGTCGCCCACCTGTCCGCCGGACTCGCCATAGAAAGGAGTCTGGGCGAACACAACTTCGCCGTCGCCCTCTGCGATGGAAGCGACCGCATTCTTCTCGACGATCAGCTGCGCGACTTCGACGGGCATCTCAAAGCTCTCGCGCCCGGCGAATTCGACGGGACCGAGGGCTTTGTATACGTCTGCAATCTGCCCTTTTTCCGCGCCTTTCCAGCTAGCGCGAGCGCGGGTGCGCTGCTTTTCCATTTCAGCCGTGAAGGCGTCATGATCGATCGCGAGGCCAAACTCGCGCGCCATCTCCTGCTGCTCATCGAGAGCGAGGCCGTACGTGTCGTACAGCTTAAATGCGGCGGCTCCGGGCAGCACGCCGTTGACGGCGGACTTGGCCTCGTCGGTGAAAACTCTCTCGGCCACCTGGAAGGTGGTGGCGTAGCGATTCTCCTCTTCGCGCACAATGCGCGCCACGCGCTCGACGCTCTCTTGCAATTCCGGATAACCGGGCTTCATTAGATCAGCGACGAAACCGGTGAGCTGATGAAGATACAAGCCGTTCGCCCCGGCCAGCCTTCCATTGCGCAAAGCACGCCGCATGATCTTGCGCAACACATAGCCGCGACCTTCATTAGCCGGGACCACTCCGTCATGGATCAGAAAGGTAGTGGCGCGCGCATGGTCGGCATTGATGCGAAGCGTTGTGTCCACGCGCTCCGAACCATTGACTTGTACTTGCATCAATTTGGCGGCGCGTTCCATGATGGGCCAGATCAAATCGGTTTCGTAGTTCGAGATTTTACCTTGCAGCACCGCGGCCACGCGTTCGAGTCCCATCCCGGTATCGATTGAAGGGCGGGGGAGCGGCGTGAGTTTCCCGCCGGTATGGCGGTCGAACTGCATAAAAACAAGATTCCAGATCTCGACGAAACGGCCTCCTGCGTCCAGCGGAAACTGCTCGTGCTCGTGACCTTTAGCGGCGGCTTCGGGGCCGAGATCGTAATGAATCTCCGAGCACGGGCCGCAAGGTCCGGTCTCGCCCATCTGCCAGAAATTGTCTTTTTCGTCCAGCCGGAAAATACGGTCCTTTGAAATGCCGGCGACCTTCTGCCAGAGGTCTTCGGCGTCATCGTCCTCGCGAAAAATTGTCACATACAAACGATCTTTCGCCATGCCAAACCATTGCGGACTGGTGACCAGCTCCCAGGCATAAGCAATGGCATCTTTCTTGAAATAATCGCCAAAGGAGAAATTGCCCAACATCTCGAAGAAGGTGTGATGGCGACGGGTATAGCCGACGTTTTCGAGGTCGTTATGTTTCCCACCGGCACGCACACATTTCTGCGCGGACGTAGCACGTGAGTACTCGCGCTTTTCGAGTCCCAGGAAAATCTCTTTGAACTGATTCATCCCGGCATTGGTGAACAGCAGGGTGGGATCGTCGGACGGAACTAAAGAGGAGCTGCGTACCGGGCGGTGACCGTGACCGACGAAGTACTCCAGATACTTCGCGCGAATTGCATTTCCAGTCATGAAACTCTTAGTTTCTCATTGGGGTTGGGCAATCCCAACGGGCGGGGGAAATTAAAACAAAAATGGCTTCGACGGGGTTCATACCTTGCTCTTTATTTTGCCGATGTGTGCAATATGTATATACTTATGGTATGGAATTCGAGTGGGACGAATGGAGCCTGGAGCACATCGCCCAGCACAATGTCTCGCCTGAAGAAGTGGAAGGAGTATTCGATTGACGTGACCAGGCGAGCGAAGACGATTCACGGAGAGTAACGCTCAGTGGCTTACGGAATAACCACTGCTGGCCGGTATCCGACCGTCTTCTTCATGCTGCGCGATGGCCGTCGCCGACCGATTACGGCCTACAGCACTGAACCTTCACTGAGGAGAAAATATGCCCCGCAAATCAAATAAAACTATCGGGAAGACAATCAAACAGCCCAATTTTAAAACCGAGTCAGAAGAAGCCGCTTGGTACGCCAGCCCAGATGGTCGAAGATACGCTGAAGAGCTCTTCGATGACGGGAAGAAACGAGGGACTTTGAAAGTGATGCCAGGAGGAGAGGTCCAAAGAACCGATCCGGCTGTATTGGCCGAATTGGTCGCCCGCGTGCAATCGAAGCAAACAAAAGCAGTGTCGCTGCGTATTCCAGTCTCAGAGATCGCACGGGCGAAGAAAATCGCCGCTGAAGCCGGGATCGGTTATCAGACCTTGCTCAAAGAAATGATCAGCCAGGGCCTGCGCCGCGCAACTTAAGTAGGTGCTTACTTCCCAGGCGTATGCAGTGGCATCCTTCTTTAAATAATTGCCAAAGGAGAAATTGGCCGGCGACGCCCGGGTAGCCGAACATGTGCGCTGGATCCTCGGCCGCTATTTGTCGAATGTGAACGCAGAAGTCAGAGGGCGAGGCCGTGAAATCGCTGTCGTGGCTCGACGACGATACACCACCGCTATCAATAGAAACGCGACGATACCTGCCACAAAAAAGCCAAGGCGATGTTGGGTCCACGGGATCCGTGTCGCTCGATAACTCATATGCCCGTTGCCGATTCGAAGTGCTTCCAAAATTTCGGACCACACCTCACCGAACATTACGCCGACGGTGCTGGCGATAAGCGAGGCGACGACCGTCATTATCACCACTGTCGTTAATTCCTCCCTGGTTCCGTAAATTCGATAGAGCCAGCGAACGAGAAGGCTTGCACCGCATCCGTAAAGGACGGCAAACGACAGGATAACGGCTAAATCGAAAGAAACTCGACGATGCCCGAGAGATCGGTGAACGTCCTCCGGCGATACGTTGTGAACACTTGCAATCACCTGAAACAGAGCCGCCATGCAGGTGTCCCTCGCACGCGCGCCGCTGAGATGCTGTCTGTCTGAGTTTTGGCCCAGCTTCAGGGCCTTTGCATGGGTCTCATTCGGCCATTGGCAGTTTGAGTTCGGGGGTGGATGCCTTGCGCACGCGGTCGAGCAAGCGAGCCCAGCGATGCACGAGACTATTCGACCCACTTGTGTCAAGGAGTGCCAATTCTCCGTTATTTAGCGGAAAGGATCACCATTCTTGTGCTGCAGTCCCTATGCTTTATGTAGCATACTGTGTTGGCAAAGAGTCGAGTGGCCTGAGGGGAAGCCGAAACGGGACGTGCGGGTGGCTGCTTATGAGACTTGGGAGGAGCAATCCCGGCAGGCAGGCAGGTGAAACCAAATTGGTTGCAACGGCGTTTACTTGAGAAATGCGTTGGTTGATCGGCATTCTATTGGTATCGGTCGGAGCAGGTCAGCAGGGCGGATTAGAGGACGCCAAGCTGACTTTAGTGGAAGGACGCGTCGTAAATGCGTCGACCGGCGAACCTTTGGCCAAGGCGGAGGTGACGCTCGGTTCGTATGAAGGTGCCCAAACCTTCGAATTGGTGGCTTCTACTGATGCGCAAGGCGTGTTTCGGTTCGCGGGGGTTGCGCCGGGAAATTACAAGCTGACGGCCGACAAGACGGGGTTTCTGGCTGGCGGGTACGGCGAGATTGAGGCAGATGACCCACCCTCGCTGTTGACGATCCGGGCAGGTGCTCGCTTGCCGGACTTGACCTTAAAGCTGTGGCCGGCAGGAACAATCAGCGGGCGCGTGCTCGATGCGGATGGGGAGCCGGTATCGGGGCGGCAAGTGACTTTGTGGACGAAGCGCCGGAAGCGGAATAGCGAGCCGAACCGGCCGGCGGATGACACCACCACCGACTTGGCGGGCGAATATCGCTTCGAGGGGATGTTGCCTGGAATTTACTACGTCAGTACGGAACAGCAAACCACTGTCGCCGGCGGGCGGCAGGTTCACGTTGACCAGGACGGACATCCCAGCAAGTTACATGATCTGAAAACCTTTTATCCGGGCGTGCTGCGACTGGCCGAAGCGCAACCGATTCGCATGGGGAGCGGCCAGGAACTTCCCGATATCGACATTCACGTGCAACGCGGACCGTTACTACGGGTAAGCGGAAGGATTGCGGTTGCGACCGGTTCATATTCAAAGTATTCGCTGACAATAACCTCATCCCAGGAAGAGGTCGAACCAGTTTCGCCTTCGGTCAAAATCCAAAGTGACGGTGAGTTTGCTTTGGAGGACTTGACGCCGGGAACTCACCGACTGACGTTGCTCGACCATAGCAAGGGCACGGTTCGCATAGTGGGCGGAGCGGACATCAAACTAGGCCAACAAGATCTCGCGGGTATTTCGATCGTGCCTTTTACGCCCGCCAGAGTGCGAGTGCGAGTCGCGATGGAGGACGAGCGAACGGTTCCGCAAGGGGCAGTTCTACTGTCGGCATTAGAGAAGAATGGGTCTAGCGGATCGGAGTTCGAGAAGCACAACGGCTTTTATGTATTCGATGATGTGGCCCCTGGTACTTACGAGATTCTGTTTAATAACGCGACGGACGCCTATTTGAAATCCGTGCAGTCGGGAAACGAGTATTTGCCTTGGGACGCCATCCCGGTTGCGGAAGGCGCGGTGCTCGATCTGCAATTGACATACAGCAAGAAGGTGGCGGGGACGAGTGGAGACGTTGAGGTGACAGGCGACAGGAAGTCGAAGCGCGCTGTGCGGGTGCTGCTGATTTCGGAAGAGGGGAACGGCTCGGGAGCAGGTCGGGTGGTGCCGGGAGAAGTGGATCAGTATCTGCATTTTTCGGTAGAGAGGCTACGACCCGGCAAGTATCTGGCGGTAGCGACGCAGGAGGGCGATTTTGATTTTTGGGAGTCGCCGGAGGTGCTCAAATCGCTCTCGGCGAGTGGCGTGGAAGTGGATTTGCGGGAGAGCGACCATAGAACGGTGCATTTGAAACTGATACCCAAAGAAGAGACGGATCGCCTGCGGAGGCAACTCGGGATTTGAGGCTTTAGCAAGCCGGTTCGCAGGTGAGCGTGCGCAGCTTGGCGCAGGTTCGCTTTCTGGTAAGCTGTGCCGGTCATTGGCGTAATACACCGGTCGCTACGCTCGCGGCTCTGACGGCGCTATCAGGGTGCAGGACCGCTATCGAAATCAACGGACGGCTTACAAGTTTCTAAGCCGTTCCTCGTCCCGCTGCATCTCAAAAATCGCGGTTGAGCGCAAGGGCGGGAAGTACTGTGTTCTCATTAGAGTGACTTATCGAAATCCGAACGCTCGGCTCGGTTCGTAAGTGGTAAAGTAAGAAACCTAAACTGGGGGAATAACGCTGTGGCTCTTGTCGCCTGGAGAATGAGATGCGCCCGTGCCGGTGCTTTCGCTTTCCCGATTGTGTTGTCCGTCGCAAGCGTAACTTGCCTGTACGCTGCCAAATCGGCCGCCGATTTGCGGGATGAAGTCTCGCAGCACGAAGCTTCGGGCGATTTGGCGGGTGCTCAATCTCTCCTCAAGCAGGAAGCCGCGGCTCCGGGCAATCCGGCCGCCGTCGAGGCCCTGGCTGAATTTCTGGAGCGGCACCAAGGCAGCGATGCTCGCCAGGCGTATTTGCGTTGGGCAGCAGCGGAAACCGATCCCTCGAGAAAACAAATTGCGCTCAGGCAGGCGGTACTCGACGATGTAGTAAACAACGAGACTACCTATCTAAAGACCGATCTTGAACAATTTCGATCGGCCGGCGGTCAGGGACTTTCCGCGCCACCCGCGCGCTCCAAAAATTCGGTATATTCAACCGTTCTGATTCCCGGCCCGCTTTCGTCGTTTGCCCGTATGGCGGCACTCGCTCCGGATCTTTCACCGGAAGAACTGCTGCCTGCGCTGGCGCGCAACATTGTGACAAACGGGTTCGAAGCCTCGGGCAATGAGCTTCTGCAACCTACCGAATATCTGCGTCTGCTCACCCGGTATCTCAGCCAGGCGCGTGAACTGCAGGCTCTCGCCACCAAAGATCGCAAAATCGTCATTCCCAATTGCGATAGTTCGGAGACTGGCGATCTCCTCAAAATTCTCGGCTATCGCATGCGCGGCACTTGCGGCGCGGACATTGTACTCGAGACGGTGAATGCGACTCGCGCCTTCCTGACGGTTGATTCCGGGTTCCCGCTTACGCTTTTGGAGCAGGATCTGCGCGGCAATCACCCGTTTGAACTCCCCTACACTCCGACGGCTGTGCCAGTACTCTACAACGCGCAGTACTGGCTCTCGGCAGCCGGACGCAATAATGGATCCGATTTTGTCGACGCCTTTTTGTCCGATCCTTCGCTATGCCGGTTGTATCTCGGACTCTCGCATCTCGACCGGCCGACCGCCGAGGTGCTGCGCAAGCAAGCGTCCGCGGCGAAATTGAAAGTCTTCGCCCACGTACTCGACTTCTATGGCGCGATGTTCCAGGTCAGAAACGGCGTGGCTGTTGTCCCGGGATCGCCAAAGACCTGGGCTTCCCTCGCCGGCGCCTCGCCCAATAACCCCGGGGCTTTTTTCGAAAAGTTGATGGCCACCGATGATGGCTGGCTGGCCAGCTATTTCGATGCCCTGTCGCGGGTGGATGGACCGGCCGCCGCCTATTTGACGACGCCCGAGCATCTCAAACGCTTCTATGAAGCACTGCGCGGGAAAGTCACCAGCCCCGGTCCCGCACGCCCGGTCTTTCGTTCCAGCACGGAACTCATGCTGCTGACTAGTTCTCTCCGCATCGATCCGAATGGTGAACCGCACATCCCCGGCAATATCGACGTGTGGCGTAGTCTCTTTGTCAAACATCCGCATGGCAAATATGACGGTAAGCTGACGCGCTCGGCGAACAACTGGCGCAACAGCGATGACCTGCTCGAAGCGCTTTTCGGGTTGAGCCGCAAGACGGTTGAGAACGAACCACTGCGCATGTTTCTCACCTTGAACGATGTCGATCGAGGCCGCGCGCGACCGCTTTCCCCCCAGCTCGTCTCGCGTCTTCTGAACACCTACCGGGCCGACAGCGCACAATACGTCGTCTTTGCCGATGCTCCATCGTTAAGTGAAAATTCGATTCAGCATTACGTGGATCTCTTTGGCCAGACGCAGAGCATTCGCAATGCTCTTTTGCGAGCCGATGAACTTGGCACTCTGCAGTCGCTGGTTGAACTCTGGCGCATTCTCTGTCGCGAAAATGCCATTCTTCCGGCAGCTCAAGACGCCACCTTCTCCCGGCTGATCGAGCCGTTCCGCCAATCGAGCGGTGAAGCCGAATTGTTTGAGGCGGGCCGTTCCGGCGTCGAGCTTCTCCTCTCGTCAGCGCAGTCATCGGGTACCGGATCGCGCCAGGACCGCCTAGTTGAACTACTGGTCGGCCACTTGCAGAATGAAGGCGGCACGCTGACCTCGCCGGCCGAAAACTTCCTACGGATCTTCGATGCGCAGAGTTTGGTGTCACTTGACAATCTCTTCGCTCTTTCCGACCATCTGCTGAAGAAGTCGGTCGATCAGAAATCGCTGAAAGCTATTAACCAACAGCTGAGCAGACTGTCCGAGGCGGAATCGGTAAAAGGCGCAATCTCTTCCCAGGAAAAGAATTTCTACACAATTGGATACTGGAGCGAACGGCACATCGACCAGGAGCACAAACTCGATCTCAACGAACTCGCCCGCAATCCCGACAAGAAAGATCCGCGCGCAGCTCTCGCTCCGCTGTTGCGCGATACTCTGGTCGGCTTTGTGTACTGTTACTACGCTCCTGCCGGCGCGCAGATCCTGCTCACCAATCCTGTTTTTGTTCGCAGCCATGACTTTATTGGCCCGGAAGGGCTGCCTGCCGAGTGGCGCTCGACGGAAGTCGCAGGATCAGGCTGGCCGGCCAGTTCGGGCGGGCGGCTTACCGGCTCGCTAATCTCGCTGCCCTATGCGCTGGCGGAGGCCGAACAGAATTTCCTTACGCCGCGACGGGAACAGGCTCTCATCTGGGCCGATCTGGTTCCCCAAATGATCGTGGATGTTACGGTGAATCGCTGGCGCAGTGTATCCCCGGATCAGCTTCGATGGATTGCGCTGCATCTCGAGCGCGGCCGCAATCTGCTGGTCTCGACCGCGCTGAATCCCTCTATGGAACCGGAGGTTTTTGAGTCCATGCGGCGCTTTGAGTCACCCGGACGAGTGGAAGCGACCGCCGACGAGCTTCATGCGGGCGACTTCCATCGCGCTCTCGCTGAAGTTCCCACTTCCCTGCTCTACGAAATTTCGGAAGACCCCACGCTCAAGACTCTTGCGCCGGATCCTCCGTCGCTCGAAATCGCAGCGCTCGAAGCAAGCCACAATCCCGCCCTTTCGCCAGCCGTGATATCGAGCGCCTTTGGAACACCCAAACCCACTTTGACCCATTCCTACCGGCCCGGGCTGCTTTACCTGCGCACCTTCCCGACGTTAATGGGCTACTCAAGCCGCATCCTCGCCGAGAGCTGGGAATCGAACAATCTCTATTACGCCGCGCTAGCGGACGAAGCCGGAGTACCCGTGCATAGTCTGGATGCCTATATTCCAGAGTGGAACCGCTCCGCCATCGAAAATATCTTCGCCACTCACCTGGAAGACTGGCCCGCCATTCTGCGGTCTTTACACACTGTCGGAAAAGAAGTTCGCGAACATCAAAATCCTGCGCTTTCCATGGCCAAACCGGAGAACGAATAAGCCTGATGACCAAACCTTTTCGCGTTACCGCTCTGCTTACCCTAGCTGTCTTGGGCGCTAGTCTTTGGATGCGCGCCGATCAGGGCGATCAGACCACCTTCCACGTCAAAGTCGACCTCGTGGTGCTCAGCTTTACCGTAGTGGATAACAAGGGCAAATACGTGAACGGCCTGAAACCGAAAGATTTCAAGGTGTACGAAGACGACATCGGCGAAAAACTGAATACCTTTGCCGAAGGAAACCACGCCCCGATGCAGGTGCTCGAGAATGGCGATCTGCGGGCCATGCGTAACGCGCCGGCGGCTGCTGAGTCCGCTAGCCTGCCCAGCGGTAACGCCGTAGATCTTCGCTCCAACGCCGCGGGCGCGAATGTCTTCGTCTTGTTTGACACCAGCAATTACATGTATCGCGGCTTCGTCTACGCCTCCGATGCGATTGCCGACTTTATTCGCGGCCTCGACCGTGCGGATTCGGTGGCAGTTTATACCTATAGCCGCAATCTGAACCGCGCCGTGCCGCTCGATCGGGATCGCACTAGCGCCATCTCCGGATTGCGCAAAGCCGTTGCCGGTGACGATTCGGCTCTCTACAACTGCTTGCTGTTGACTCTGCGCGATGCCGCCAAGGTCTCAGGGAGGAAAGTCGTCATCGTGTTCTCCAATGGCCCGGACAACGCCAGCATGGTTGCGCCGGACGATGTGCGCGCGGTGGCAGAAGACGAAGGCATTCCAATCTATGTCATTTCGACGAACGAAGTGAACAAAGATCCCATATCGAGCACCATCTTCAAGCGCATCTCCACCAACACCGGCGGCAAGACTTACTTCGCGAAAACCTGGCAAAAGCAGGTCGAAGCGTTCGAGTCGATTCGCGAGGATCTCGGCAACAGCTATGTGGTGACGTACTATCCGCAACCGAATGCGAACGAAGGTTTTCGCAAAATCCACATCGAACTTACCGACGAAGCGATGCGCAAATACAAGGTCCGCGCCCGTCCGGGCTACCGTCCGCAACGCGGCATCTGATACAGCGAATCTATGCTGAAGAGATGATCGTTTTCGTTACGGGTACTACATCGGGATTTGGGGAAGCTACAGCGCGCAAGTTTTTGGCGGATGGCGCCAAGGTGGTTGGGACCGGACGCCGGCGGGATCGTCTGGAGAAACTGAAGAGCGAACTGGGCGAGGCATTTCATCCACTCATTTTCGATGTGGGGAAACGGGATGAGGCGGAGAAAGCGATCGGGGCTTTAGCGGGAGAGTGGGCAGAAGTAGACGTGCTGGTCAATAATGCCGGCGGAGCCATCGGGCTCGATCCGGCACAGACGGCGAAGCTGGACGATTGGGACGCGATGGTGGATAGCAACGTAAGAGGACTGATGTACACGACGCGACTGCTGCTGCCGGGGATGATTGAGCGCGGACGTGGCGACATCATCAACATCGGCTCGACAGCGGCGGAATGGCCTTATCCAGGGGGAAACGTGTACGGCGCGGCGAAGGCGTTCGTACACCAATTCAGCTTAAATCTGCGGGCGGACCTGGTCGGGACACCGATTCGGGTGACGGACATCCAGCCGGGGCTGGCCGGGGGAACAGAATTTTCACAGGTGCGGTTTAAGGGCGACGCGAAAAAGGCGGCGGCGGTATACGAAGGAACGCACGCGCTGACAGCCGACGATATCGCGGACGCGATTCATTGGGTGGCCACACGCCCGGCGCACGTGAATATCAACACCATGCAGATCATGCCGGTCAGCCAGGCGTTCGCGTCTTTGACGGTTAAACGAAAGTCGTAAATCTCCGATCCGCGGTGAGAGAGATAGATGTGCTTCTCAGCGACAGCGAACTTCGTGGGTAGCGGGATTCTGGGAACACTCGGGGTGGTGACTTTGACGAAGGTGAAGCACAGGCGCGAACTGTTGTTTGCGTCGCTACCCATGCTCTTTGCGATTCATCAGTTCACCGAGGGATTCGTCTGGCTCGGGTTAGATGGACTGCTGTCACCTGTGGTAACGCACGACATGGCGGCTGCCTTTATGCTGTATGCGCAAGGGTTGCTGCCATTCCTGCTGCCGTTGAGCGTGCTGCTGTTCGAGCCCGATGTAAGGTGCCGCAGGCGGATGCTGCCCTTTCTGGTAGTCGGAAGCTTAACGGCGCTCTATATTTTGTGGGCGCTGACTGCGTATCCGCTGCAGGTATCGATTGAGCGGAACAGCATCGTGTATATCAATGCAGCGACGGACAATACGGCGGTGGCAATTTTGTATGTGATCGCCACCTGCGGATCGCTGTTTTTCTCAAGAGAGAGGGACATGGTCATCTTCGGCACGGCGAATTTGATTATCCTGCTGACGGTGATGGCGTTTCGGAGATACGCGTTTACTTCATTGTGGTGCGCCTATGCGGCGGTCGCAAGCGTGATTATTCTGGCGTACTTCTGGAAGAGCAGCGGTCAGAGACCCTTCGTCTATGCCGGAGCTGTCTAAGCGCAGAACAGCCACCACCCCAAGGTGGTGCTTTCCTGCTAAGATGATGCTTAGCAGGAGTCATCATGCATAGCGAAGCGCCAAACCCCAACACGATCGTCTGGTTTCAGAACCGTTTTGTCCGACTGTCGGAGGCGAACGTCAACATCCTGACCCATGCGTTGAATTATGGGACGGGCGTGTTCGAGGGGATTCGCGGGTACTACCAGTCACAAGACCGCGAGTTGTACTTGGTGCGCCTGGTGGAACATTATGAGCGCTGGAAGAAGAATTGCGGCATATTGCGCATTCATGTGCCGCCTTCGGCCACCCGTCTGGCCGAAATTACTGCCGAACTTTGCCGCCGCAACAATTTCCACACTCATGTATACGTGAGGCCGCTAGCTTATAAATCAGCGGCCCGCGTGGGTGTAGCTGCCGACGAGAGTGATGATTTTTCGATTACCGCATTCCCGTTTGGCGAGTACCTGCTCGACAAAGAAGGCGTAAGAGCGGGCGTGGCTTCCTGGCGGCGCGTGCAGGACACGGCGATTCCGGGTCGAGCGAAGATTTGTGGCGCGTACGTGAATAGCGCGCTGGCGCTCGATGAAGCGCGGCGCAGCGGCCATGATGAGGCTATTTTTCTAAACGATGACGGACACGTAGCAGAGGGCGCGACATCGAACTTATTTATGGTGCGCGATGGCAAACTGGTGACGCCGCCCGGAACAGATAACATTCTGGAGGGCATTACTCGGGCATCGGTGATTGAACTGGCGCAGCGCTATCTTGGCGTTCAGACGGTCGAGCGATCGATTGATCGGAGCGAATTGTACGTCTGCGATGAGTTGTTCTTTACGGGCACAGCCGTGGAGGTCACGCCAGTGCTGGAGATCGATCACCGTCCAGTGGGAACGGGCCAGGTGGGCACCTTGACTCAGAAGCTGCGGGCACTCTACACAGATGCAACACGGGGGCGAATAGCCGGTTGCGCCAACTGGCTCTGGCCGGTTTACTCGGGGGCACTGGTGGAGAAAACAGCTTAGGTTCCCTGCGCAGCCGCCTGTTTCTGGCCGGTCAATTTTTCAGACGCCAGCGCGGTCCCTTTTACGCGTGCTGCGATTTTTTGGAAAGCGATGTCACGGGCCGCGTCGGGCGAGCCGTGTTTTGGTTTGTTGTCGACGCTGAAGGGCGAGAAGCCGCAATCGTCAGTCGAACCAAGTCGATCGACCGGGATGTATTTAGAAGCGGTAATGAGATCACCGGCCACCTCTTCCGCGCTTTCGACGCGAGCATTCAGCGGATTGATGACGCCGATGAAGCAGACCTGCTTGACGGCATTGGCATCGGCGCGGCTGTGCTCGCCCACTAACTTGTAGACTCGCTCCTTATCCGGCTCGCTGGCGAGTTGCATGAGGAAGTAGCCGGCGTTCATCTGGAACATGCTAGGAAGCAGTTCGGCGTAATCGACGTCGGCGCTGTGGGTGGAGTCGCAATCGCCTCCGGGACAAGTATGAATGCCGATGTTCTTCCGTTCTTCGGGGGAGAAGCGGTCGATGACGCGGTTGTTCAGTTCGATGAATTGTTTGAGCATGCCGCGACCGGTCCAGGAGTTGTTTGGGTCGTTGCGGCAGGCGAGACGGCCTTCGGTGAAGTCGATGGAAACGCGCGCTGCGCCGGCGGCAAAGCATTGCCGGATATCTTTTTCGCATTCGTCGCACAGGTCGGCGAGGAACTGTTCGCGTGAGTAGCCGGGGAGTTCACCATCGAGCGGATAGAGCAGCGACAACATGGATGGAGCGATGACGGCTTGCTTGAGCGGTTTGGTCGCGATCTTCTTGGCTTCTTTCACGTATTCAGACGCGAATGTTTTGTAGCGGAACGGACCGGCCACCAGCCGTGGAAGCTGGCGATGGTGACCATCATTGAAAATCGCGAAATACTGACCGTCGGCTGCCAGATTTTTAGCCATCCCGGTACCCCCGAGTGTATCGGTTAGCGGGTAGGTCGCGAAGCTGGAGGCGCGCTGCTCTCCATCGGAGACGATCGGTGAGCCTGCCGCTTCCATGCGCTCGATCGAATCGCGGCACGCGATATCCTGCTCGCGCTGCAGTTGTTCGTGGGTGATCTTGCCTGCATCATAATCGGCCAGAGCCGCCTGCAGCCTGGCAGGTCGGGGGAGAGAACCAACATTCTCGGTTGGGATTGCCATACTTTTGCGCTCCTTAGAAAGCGAATTGCAGGGGTATGGTATCAGCTTTTGCAGGCCAAGCGTTCAGCTGCTACTCTGCCCAGTTTTCTATCGACAGTCCTTTGACTAAACGAAAGTGGTTCACATTATTCGTGACGAGGATCGCCTTCAGGGCTTTGGCATGGGCGGCGATCAGGGTATCCATGATTCCAATTGGGGTTCCACCGCGCTCCAGGTCGGCTCGTACCGTAGCGCACTGATCAGCCGCAACTTCGTCCCAGGGTAATGTTGGAACGCCGCTCAAGAATTTCTCGACCCCGGCCGCTAGGCGATTCAGTCTTGGGAGCCTCGCGACGCCAAAGCGCAACTCAGCGCGCGTGATGGCCGAGATGCAGACCTGCGTCACGTTTAAGCTTCTAAGATGATCGTCGATCTGCGGGGCGCTCCCTTTGATGACGTAGCTCACAGTATCGGTATCGAGCATGAAGAGTTCACTCACTTCTCGTCACTAAAGAGATCGTTCCGATCGAAGGGGACATTCAGTGGACGATCGGCCATAAACTCTTCCGGCACCGCTTTGCCAAGGTCCCGAAGCTCGAAATACTCGTCCCACGTGCTCCAACTGGTTTTCCTGGATAGGATTACTTCGCCGGTGCGCTCGTCCCGCCGGACAAATACTTCGTCGCCATCGAAACGAAATTCGGCCGGCAGTCGAACGGCTTGGCTGCCGCCGTTGATGAAGAGTTTCGCTGTCTTGGTCACGAATCCTTAGTATATAGGTAGTCTATACTTTTTAGTGTGACTTCGATTGGTCACGTGCGACAATATACTCAGTCAACGACCATGTTATACTCACACTATGAGTATGCGACTCCAGGTCCTCCTTCCTGATCAGGAACTCCTCGATATTCAGCAGTTAGCGCAGCGTGAACATCTCGCGGTGGGCGAATGGGTCCGCCGTGCGTTGCGCGAGGCACGTTCGCGGCAGCCAGTCATTGCTCCCGAAGTTAAATTGAAATCTATCCGGCGCGCTGTGGAGCATTCATTTCCCACTGCGGACATGGAGCAGATGCTGGGCGAGATCGAGCGCGGATATCAGGATTGATTTTCATCGATTCCAATATTCCGATGTACTTGGTTGGGGGGCCGCACCCCCATAAATCCGAAGCGCAGATTCTGCTCGAAAAACTGATCGCAGGAGGACACCGTCTGGTTACGGACGCCGAGGTACTCCAGGAAATCTTGCACCGTTATACAAGTATTGGCCGTCGTGAGGCTATCCGGCCAGCACTAGATCTTACACTTAATCTCGTCGATGATGTCTTCCCGATCGAAAAAACCGATGTTAAGCGCGCCGGCGAAATTATTCAGGATCCCGGTCTATTCTCCGCTCGTGACTCGGTTCACATCGCGGTAATGGAACGGCGGGAGATTCGATCTATCTTGACGTTCGATCGCGACTTCGACCGTTGGCCCGGTCTGGAACGCATACATCGCGTTTGAGGCTCGATGGAATATCTCACCCTCCAAGCCCTGAGACGAAAGCATCCGACCTGGCGTTTACTCGCTGCCGAACACGCCCCGTTGATCATCAGTTTTCTGCACCGCACTTTCATTCAACCGAACGTTCGCACGTTGGCTCGACCGGAACTGGTGTCGCGCCTCGAAGACTATCTGTTCTATCTGGGCGAGCAGTTGGCAGAAAACCTGTTCCCCAAGACGGCCGCGCAATATCTGGACGACTGGTCTTCCGACGAACATGGTTGGCTCCGCAAGTATTACCCGGCGGATAGCGATGAACCGCACTTCGACATTACTCCCGCTACCGAGAAAGCCATCGATTGGCTGGCCAGTCTCGAGCAGCAGCAGTTCGTGGGGGCGGAATCGCGTTTGAAAACCGTTTTCTTTTTGCTGCGTGAGATCACCGAGGGAACGGAAGTGGACCCCGCCGCGCGGCTTGCCGAACTGGAAAAGCGAAAAGCTCAAATCGACGCGGATATTCGGCAAATTCGCGAAGGCCGAATTTCTCTGCTGGACGCAACACAAGTGAAAGATCGGTTCCTGCAAATGTCCGACATGGCTCGGGGACTGCTCTCCGATTTCCGTGTGGTGGAGCAGAACTTCCGGACACTGGACCGCGCCGTGCGCGAGCGAATCGCGACTTGGGAAGCAGGGAAGGGATCGCTGCTGGAGGAGATTTTCGGAGACCGGGACACCATCATGGACTCCGATCAGGGCAAGAGTTTTCGGGCGTTTTGGGATTTCCTGTTGTCGCCTACGCGGCAGTCGGAGCTCTCTGAATTACTGCAGGCGGTCTTCGCATTGGACGCGATCCGGGACCTCGCGCCCGACCGCCGGTTGCTGCGCATTCACTATGACTGGATGGCGGCAGGCGAAGTCGCACAGCGCACGGTTGCACGCCTGTCTGAGCAGCTGCGCCGCTATCTCGACGATCAAATGTGGATCGAGAACCGGCGCATCCTGCAACTCATTCGGGAATTGGAGCAACTCGCAATTCCGTTGCGCGGAAGGCTGCCGGACGGGCCGTTTATGGAACTGGATGAAGCCGCCCCGGCGGTTGACCTCAGTATGGATCGCCCGCTGTTTCGTCCGCCTCTGAGGACCACTCTGGCGGAGCATATCGTGGTGGAAGGATCGCAAGACCTGCCCGCTGACGCTCTGTTTGAGCAGATCTACGTGGACAAGCTCCGATTGACGGCTCACATCCGACGCATGCTCCAAACGCGGAACCAATTATCGCTGGCTGAACTCGTCGAGGATGCGCCGCTCGAACACGGGCTGGCTGAATTGGTCGCCTATCTCAGTATCGCCGCGGAATCGGATGCCGCGATTATCGACGACGGCCATAAGCAGACACTGTCCTGGACAGACGAGAATGGAAATAGGCGGCAAGCTACTTTGCCGCTAGTCATTTTCAGCCGGCAAACGCGCCGGCTCGCCACGGTCAACTGAGTAAGGCACGGCTTGGATTCTTCCGATACAAACAACGATATTTCCCCCATTCTGATCGCGTTAATGAAAGGCGTGAGCTATCAGGAGGACAATCCCGCCCTGTGGCAATCGCTGCTCAACCTGCAAGCGAGGGTGCGCGAGTACGTTGCGCTGCTTGGTTTGGAGATGATCCTGGATGAGGCGGAAGGATATGCCTATCTGCGCCAGCGAACCGCGGCGGAAGGAGAGCAGGAAATCCCCCGGCTGGTGCCGCGCCGTCAACTGAGCTATCCGGTAAGCCTGCTGCTCGCGCTGCTGCGCAAACGGCTGGCTGAGTTCGATGCCATCAGCGGCGAGACGCGCTTGATTGTAAGCCGCGACAACATTGTCGATATGATCGGTGTTTTCCTGCCGGAGACCGCCAATGAAGCCCGCTTACTTGACCGCGTCGACGGCCATATCAATCGAGTGTTGGAGATGGGCTTTCTACGGAAACTGCGCGGACAGGACGATCGCTTCGAGGTGCGCCGTATTTTGAAAGCCTTCGTCGATGCCCAGTGGCTGAAGGAGTTCGATCAGCGGCTTTCCGAATATCGCGATTATGTTTCGGGATCACAACCAGAGGCCGGATCACAACCCGAGGCGGAAGGGAGGAGCTTTGAAAGAGCTTGACGCGGTTGCCAAATCCGAAATGCTGGACCTGTGCTCATCCGCCGAGCGGTCCGGTTTTCGCCTGAACCGTTTTGAGATCTATAACTGGGGAACTTTCCACAACCAGGTTTGGGCGCTCGATTTCGGCGGAGAGAATGCCTTGCTCACAGGCGACATCGGTTCGGGTAAGTCGACCTTTGTCGATGCAATTACCACGCTGTTAGTGCCCCCGCAGAAGATTGTCTACAACAAAGCGGCCGGAGCGGACAACCGCGAGAGGAATCTCAGGAGTTATGTATTCGGGCACTATAAATCGGAGAGAGGCGAATCGAGCGTTTCGGTCCGGCCTGTCGCGTTGCGCGATCATCGCTGCTATTCGGTGATCCTGGGCCGCTTTTACAACCAGGATCTCGATCGAACCGTCACGTTGACGCAGATCTTCTGGATCAAGGACGTGCAGGAGCAACCGGCGCGTCTTTATGTGGTGGCCGACCGTCCGCTAGCGATTGCGGAGCACTTAGCCGGCTTTGGGTCCGAAGTAAAGGATCTGAGGAAACGGCTGCGCGCAATGCCGGATGTGGAATTGTTCGACACCTTTCCACCGTTTGGGGCGGCGTACCGCCGCCGCTTTGGAATTGAGAACGAACAGGCGCTGGATTTATTCAACCAGACAGTTTCCATGAAATCCGTGGGAAATCTGACCGATTTTGTACGGGAACACATGCTGGAATCATTCCCGGTTGAGTCTCGCATTGCGGCTCTTGTCAATCACTTCGACGATCTGAACCGGGCGCACGAGGCAGTGCTCAAGGCCAAGGATCAGATAAACCGCTTGACTCCACTGGTGACCGACTGCAAAACGCTGGAGCAGCTGGCGGGCGAAGTCACGCTGCTGCGCACCAGCCGGAGCATGTTGCGGCCGTGGTCGGCTTTCCTGAAACTGGCGCTGCTGCGAGAGCGCACGGCCAAGTTAGAGGCCGAGTTGAGCGTCGTGGCCGGCCGGATCGAGTCGCTTTCCGAGAAGCAGAGAGCACGCCGTCTCGAACGCGACGAGGTAAAGACCGCGATCGCCGAGAATGGCGGGAACCGGCTGGAACGGATCAAGGCGGAGATATTCGAGAATCAAAGAGAGAAGGAGCAACGGGCGAGGCGAGCGGGAGATTACGACGCGCTCGCAGGCACGGCGGCCCTTCCCGGCGTGGTGAATGAAGAGATTTTCTTGGCTAACCAGCGTGACATCGCCGCGGAGAAGGGGGCAACGGAAATCCGCCAGGCCGAAAAACAGAACGAGCTGACGGAAGCGATTGTCGAGTTGCGTCAATTGGAGGAGCAGGAACAGGAACTCAGATCCGAACTTCAGTCGCTACGCCGACGCCGTTCGAATCTCCCCAGGAACATGCTCGATCTGCGCGAGCAACTATGCCGCGCGACGGGGCTTACGGAGGAGACGTTGCCTTTCGCCGGAGAGCTCCTGCAGGTTCGTCCCGAAGAGCGCGATTGGGAAGGTGCGATGGAACGCGTTCTGCACAATTTCGGTTTGTCCCTGCTGGTTCCGGATGCGCATTATGCCGCATTGGCGCAGTCTGTGGACCGCACCCATCTCGGAGGACGGTTGGTGTATTACCGCATCCGGGGGCAGCAAACAGCCGAGCATTTTCAGATGCAGCCCGCGATCGACGCGTCCTCGCTAGTTCACAAAATCGGCATCAAGCCGCACCCGGTCTTTTATGACTGGTTGGACGCGGAGATCAGACGGCGATTCAACTACGTTTGCTGCGATTCGCTGGATCTGTTCCGGCGCGAACGTCAGGCCATCACGCGGTCAGGCCAGATCAAGGGCGTCGGGGAACGTCACGAGAAGGACGACCGTTACCGCATCGATGATCGCTCCCGCTTTGTGCTGGGGTGGTCGAACGAAGCCAAAATCGCTGCTCTGGAAACGCAGGCCAGAGAGCTTAATACGCGCCTGCAGAAAAGTTCGGGGCGTATTGCAACTCTGCAGGCGGAGGGCAAGGCGTTGCAAGAGCGGCTGCTGGTGCTGCACCGGCTCTCTGTTTTTCAAAGCTTCCGCGATCTGGATTGGAAATCGCCGATGATCGAGATTGAGCGGTTAGAGGCGGAGCGCCGGGAGTTGGAGCAGGGGTCGGATATTTTGCGCACTCTGCAGGGCCAGCTGGCGGGCTTGGAAAAATTGCTCGAGGAGTCGGAGCGAAGGCTGGAGCAGTATCACCAGCAAAACACGCTTGCCGGGCACAAGCTCGAAAATGCTCAGTCTCAAGCGATGGAGTGCCAGGAGATCTTAGCGGCTGTGCCGGATGAAGTCACGGCTAAGGAATTTCCACGGCTCGATGACATGGCCCGCGGAGCATTAGGGGAACAGAGCGTAACCGTTGAATCCTGCGACAACCGCGAAAGAGAAATGCGGGAGTGGATACAGACAAGAATCGACGCGGAAGATAAGAAGATCGCCCGGCTCTCCGAGCAAATTGTGAAGGCGATGGAATCGTATCGTGCCCGGTATCCGCTCGAAACGCAAGAGGCCGATGCCAGTATCCAGGCGGCGGAAGAATACCGCGGGATGCTGAACCAACTTGCGTCGGACGATCTGCCGCGGTTTGAGGCGCGATTTAAAGAGTTGCTCAACGAGAACACGATTCGCGAAGTGGCCAATTTTCAATCGCAGCTCTATCGCGAACGGGAGGCGATTCGCGGGCGTATCGAACTGATCAACAAATCCCTGCAACAGATCGATTACAACCCGGGCCGCTACATCACACTCGAAGCCGAGCCGAATACCGATGTAGAGATTCGGGATTTTCACCAGGACCTGCGGGCTTGTACCGAGGGCACGTTGACCGGATCTTACGACGAGGAATATTCAGAATCGAAATTTCTTAACGTCAAGGCGATCATCGAGCGTTTCCGCGGGCGTGAAGGCAGCGCGCAGTTAGATAAACGATGGAAAGAGAAAGTGACTGATGTGCGCGAGTGGTTCACTTTCTCGGCGTCCGAACGGTGGCGGGAAGACGACCGCGAGTTCGAACACTATACCGACTCGGGCGGCAAATCAGGCGGCCAGAAAGAGAAGCTTGCCTATACCGTGCTGGCCGCCAGCCTTGCCTATCAGTTTGGGCTCGAGTGGAACAAGGAACGCTTGCGCTCTTTCCGGTTTGTGGTGATCGATGAGGCTTTCGGACGGGGCTCGGATGAATCGGCCCGCTACGGACTCGACTTGTTCAAGCGGCTGAATCTGCAGTTACTGATTGTTACTCCGCTGCAGAAGATCCATATCATCGAACCGTTTGTGGCAAGCGTAGGATTCGTACATAATCACGAGGGCCGGCAATCCATGCTGCGCAATTTGACGATTGAAGAATACCGGGCTGAACGGGACGCTCGCAGCGCCTAAGATGTCCATGGAATGGACCGCACCAGCCGCTATCAGGCAGCAGGTGGAGCGATTTTGGGAATCAGGACGGCTGTTGAGAACCGGTGGCGACGGTCAGCTCGAATTTCCTCTGAAAATGCGCTTCAAAAAACCGGATGCGGCTGCTCTTTCAGACCGCTTTGATGAGGTTCGAAAGTGGATCAAAAATCTCGAAGAGGGCAGCAAGGCCACGCGGGATTTCGGGTACGAGATTCAATGGGCGCAAATAAAGCATCGCACTCTGGGGCACAATCGTGTACCGGCCGCAATCATCCTGCCGACTAAAAACGATGCCACTCGCCTGATTGGCAAGCAATCCGAAGCTAACTGCTTCCAGCGTCTGGTCGAGGAAAGCATAAGTCGATTCCCGGCGTTAGAGGACTGGTTTGCTCGGCGTCCATTTACCGCGCTCAATCATGCCGACGACTGGGACCGGATTCTAGCCATCCTCACCTGGTTTGCGGATCGTTCGGGTGCGCCGCTCTATCTTCGCCAACTCGAAATACCTGGCGTGGATACCAAGTTCATCGAGGCGCGCAAAGGTCTGTTGTCTGAGCTGCTCGATCGAGTGCTTCCAGAGACTGCGGAGGCCACGCTGGCCGGGCGCTCGAAGAGTTTTGAAGAGCGTTACGGCCTGATCGCCAAACCGCCTTTGATCCGGTTTCGCATCCTCGACGATCGGCTGCAGATTCAGGGCTTGAGCGATTTAAGTGTTCCCGTCGACCAGTTTGTTCAGCTGTCGATTCCGGTTGAAAGAGTGTTTATTACCGAGAACGAAATCAATGGCCTGGCGTTTCCTGAGATACCCGGTAGCCTGGTGATCTTCGGATTGGGCTATGGTGTTCCCCTTCTGGCGGAAGCCGGGTGGCTGAAAGAGAAACCGCTTTATTACTGGGGTGACATCGATACGCACGGGTTTGCCATTCTCGATCGTCTGCGTGCGAATTTTCCTGAAGTGCAAGCGTTCCTGATGGATCGCGAGACCCTGCTCGCGCATCGCGGACTTTGGGTGACTGAAGAAGGCCCATATGAGGGCGTGCTCAGCCGGCTCACGCATTCGGAACATTCCTTGTTCAGGGATTTGAAGGACGACGTGATGGGCGACAGTGTTCGGCTCGAACAGGAACGGATTTCGTTCAGCTGGTTTAACAGTGCGTTGCGGGCGCTGGCCGCGCACCAGGAAGTCGGGTCTCGTAAACTGTAGCCGAAGGTTGGAACTCGCTCAAAGGTAGGCGAAATTGCAGCGCGAGAATCAGACCCACCTTGTCATCCCGGAAGGAACGAAGGTGCTGACCAGACTCGGCGGCCGGGTCGGCATTGTGGCTTATAGTCCGAGCGGTCCAGACCACCGCTATCGCGTTCGCTTTGCGGATGGTCCCGAGGAAAGCTTTCGACGGGCCGAACTCAGTATCTTCAAGCACGTGCAGGCGGAAGTGCCGGGAGCGGCCGATTCAACAGGACTCTATCGCTTTGTGATTTATCGCTGCATCGTCGGTTCGACCGCCTACGGGCTGACTCAAGGAGGTTCTGACACGGACCGTCGTGGTTTCTACCTGCCCCCGGCCGAACTTGCCTGGTCACTTGCCAGCGTTCCCGAGCAGTTGGAAACGGATAATGAAGAAGCCTATTGGGAAATCGAAAAGTTCATTCGTCTTGCTCTGAAAGCGAATCCGAACGCCCTGGAGTGCCTTTATTCACCCCTGGTGGAAACCTGTACTCCGATTGCCCAAGAGCTGATTGATTTGCGGCATATCTTTCTCTCGCAATACGTTCATCGCACGTATAACGCGTACGTACTTTCGCAATTCAAGAAGCTGGAACAGGATCTTCGGAGTAGCGGGCAAATACGTTGGAAGCACGTGATGCATTTGATTCGCCTGCTTCTTTCCGGCGTAGCAGTTTTGAAGCACGGCTTCGTACCTCTCCGAGTCGAGGAATACCGCAAACGGCTCTTAGCAATTCGCCGTGGGGAAGTGGCGTGGGAAGAAGTCGAGCGATGGCGCCTTGCTCTCCATCGCGAACTTGATGAAGCACTCGACTCAACCCGACTACCGGCCCATCCGGACTATGAGCGCGCCAACGATTTCCTGATCCGCGCGCGGCGGGCGTCTGCTTCGCCGGAGTACCAGCTGTGATTGATTTCGAACTACTGCAGGCAGAAGCTTCCAGCCATCCTTACCCTTTGCTGTTTGCTACCATCAGCGGCGCGCATTTGTACGGGTTTCCGTTCCCAGATTCGGACTATGACCTGCGCGGCGTTCACCTTCTACCCGCGAAGGAATCCGTTGGCCTGCTGCCAAAGCAGGACACGATTGAGGTGTCGGGTGTGCGTGGCGGAATCGAAATGGACCTGGTGACACGAGATTCTCAAGTTCTTCACGATGCTGCTGAAAAGGAATGGCTACGTTCTGGAGCAGCTTTACTCGCCGCTGATCGTACACAGCACACCAGAACACCTCGAGCTAAAAGAGATCGCGACCGGTTGCATCACCCGTCATCACAGCCATCATTATCTTGGTTTCGCTGCGACGCAGTGGGACTTATTTCAAAAGGAAAACCCGCCGCGCATCAAGTCGCTTCTTTATGTTTATCGTGTGATTCTGACTGGCATACACCTCATGCGCACCGGGAAGATAGAGGCCAACCTCGTCACGCTGAACGAAGAGTTTCGCTTACCTTACCTCCCGGAATTGGTGGAGAAAAAAATGCTGGGATTAGAAAACGGCTTGCTTGATGCGAAGGCGCGGAGTTTTTATGAAGCTGAATACAGGCGCTTGATCGGGAAGCTCGAAGAGGCGGCCTCCGAGTCTACTCTGCCGGAGGAACCTACTTCGCGCGGTCCGCTGAATGACTTTCTTGTTCGGGTGCGGCTCCAATCCGTTCGGGACGGCTCAGTACCCAGCTAATCATCACGACAGTTTTTATGAGAGACGCGATCGTCACTCGTTGGAATGCAGGATCCGTTAGTTCCATCCGTTATCGATCTCCTCCGATTCGTCGAGGTCGCCATCCATCTCTCTTTTCGAAAGCCCCCAGCCTTCTTTGCGGCGGTGCAACTGATTCCGGCCGCGCCGGAGTTTGTATTGTTGGAGTCCAAGTACGGTAAACATGGCGCTGTATAGAATCGCCTGGGACACCATGATCGTGAGCGAGATATCTTTCCGGCAGAGATAGTAGATGCCCATCACGAGGCCATAGACGCCGGCTAAGCCGATCCAGCAAAGGAGGACATAACGGGCCACGTAGCGAAACTGTTTTCTATTCGCCATTCGAACCCCCGTCAGGTTCGTCGCTTGCACTTCGGGAGTGCATCGCGGCCGCCGCGGCTTCGATATCGGCGCGCTCAATGATAAGCAGATCTGCCGTGGTTGGTTCTGCAACCGGCGAAAGCCTATTGGCGTGCTCCTGCTGTACGTGCTCCACAAGATTCCGAACCACCCGTGCATTTCCAAAATGCTCTTTCCCGGCCAGGCGCAGTCCCGACATCGCCGGGTCGATCACCGAGCGCGCCTCATCGGTGACCCGGTACTGTGCGTTGCCGAGCATGTATGCGAAGATCTGAGCCATCTCCGCTGTGGAGTAATCGCCAAAGTGAATGAACTTATTAAAGCGCGACTTGAGTCCGGGATTGCTTTCAAGAAACGCCTTCATGGGCTCCGTGTAGCCCGCTACGATGACAATCAGGCGTTCACGATAGTCTTCCATCAGCTTAAGGAGTGTGTTGATGGCCTCCGGTCCAAAGTCTTTACCTTCGCCCAGGAGCGCATAGGCTTCGTCTATGAAAAGCACTCCGTCCAACGCTCGCTTCACGACCTCCTTCGTCTTGAGCGCGGTATGTCCCACGTAGCCGGCGACAAGTCCGGAGCGATCGACCTCGACCAGATGCCCTTTCGAGAGAACGCCCAAGGCCCGATACGCACGCGCCAGAAGCCGGGCGACCGTCGTTTTACCGGTTCCGGGATTACCGGTAAAAACCAGGTGGAGCGATAAAGGATCGGTATTCAGCTCGTTTTGTTTTCGGAGCTGACGAATTCGAAGCAGATTCGAGATCGACAGAAAATCTTTTTTGACGGGTTCCAGGCCGATCAGGCCCATCAGCTCCGCCTTGATGTCGTCGAGAGTTTCTGGATTGACCGGCTCGGTTAATCCGTTCGCGCTTTTCTCCGGAGAGTCTGGCGGGGAGTCTGCCTGGCGCTCTCTGGCGGTATCAACCAGCCAGCGGAGTTGTAAGCCGACACGTGTCGCGAGGTTGGCACGCTTGCCGAGCTTGTCTCCGTAGATTTTCCCGGTCGATTCGGCGATGGTCTCGATTTTGCGGATGAGCGAATCGCACGGGTCAAGATATTTTGTATCGACGTCGAGCTTGCGCCGCAGCAGCATGGGGAACAGGCCATCGAGTTCGGCAACTGGGCGAGAGCGCAGTTCGGCGCTGACCGTTGCGAGTTCAGTCGAATCGACCGGGAATCCTAGAACCTGCTCCAAACAGGAGCGGTCTCTCTCGGTGAGTTCGCGCTTCTGTCCGCCGATAATCCGTCCGCAGATCAAAAGGCAGCAGCGGCGGAAATCCGCTTCACAGGCCCGAGTAAGCGACTCGTCTTCTACATCAATGGCCTTCGCGTCTCGACGAAGATCGCGGACAGCATCGCGCACGCGGGTAATTTCACGCAGGTTATCGTTGTTGGCAAACAGATCCGGGGTTTCGGATATGACGAATCCGGCCGCCTCCTTCGGCTTGCGATTTTCCGGATTGCTCTTGAGTTTGCGCAAAAGGCTGTCAATGCCGGGCGTTCCATTCCACATTCGTCGTTTGCTCATCCCCGGGACAGGAATGCAGCGGTCTGTTGAGAAAGGTGTGGCATAAGTTCCTTTCAGGCTAGTTTCCCTCTGTGCGATCCAGCGTCACAGTTGTTCACTCAGAGAAAGTTTTCGAGAACGTCCTGGTACTGGAGCTTTAAAGAAAATTGCCACAGCGCCCGATATGCAGGATAGATGCGTACACGGCAGTCACGGGAGGAACGGCGAAGCAGCGAAACGCGTCCGCGCTCGTCCAAAGCTCGCCGCGAACGGCAGATCGTACGCATCTTGGCACTGCTTCGAATGTTGGTGCAAGAGCAAGCCCCAACCATTCGTGAACTTTCGGCTCAGTTCGGAACCCGCCGGGAAACCATTTGTCGTGACTTGCGCGCTCTTGAAGACGCCGGTTATCCCATTGCGGGCGACGAACAGGGCCGTCTATCCCGACCGCGGCTGCTCTCATCGCAGATACCCGATATTCGTTTTTCGCCGCAGGAACTGGACGCGTTGCTGTTTGCTGCCGGGCAAGCGCAGGCGGCGCTGCCGGCCAGTGACTCACTAGCGGCAGCCGTGTTCAAGCTGCAAGCTCTGGTGGAATCGTCACCCGGCGCAGTGCCGCCCAGCGTGGCCGAAAAGTTCGACACGTGGACCTGTGGCGCGAAAGATTTTCGCCCTCACGAACCCCAAATCGCGCTCTTGATTGAGGCGATTCTCCGCAAGCGAAGGTGCCGCGTCACTTACCGGAAGCCATCGCGACCGGAACCAAAGACTTATGAGTTCGATCCGTACCGTCTTTTGTTCGTAGGCGGAGGCTTGTATGTGGTCGGACAGGTGCCAAAGCACACGGCCACTGCCACACTTTCGGTTGACCGGCTATCGTCAGTGAGCCTCCTGGACACGGAATTCGAGATAGATCCCGGATTCAGTCCGCAGAAGTGTCGCGAGGATGCGTTCGGCGTTTCCTGGCAAGAGCCTATGAGCGTCGTTCTCCGCTTCCGGGCGGATCAAGCGCCCTATGTGCACGAGCGCCTGTGGCATCCGAGTCAGGAACTCACAGATCTGCCGGAGGGCGCTGTCCAACTCGCGTTCCGGGCGGGCGGACCTTTCGAAATTCGTCGCTGGATTCTCGGATGGGGCGATGCGGTCGAGGTCGTCTCGCCGAGTGAACTGCGAAAGGAAATGAAGGAAATATTGAATGCAGCTGGAGGCCTCTATAGCCCATAAAATAAATTCTTAAACCCGTTCCGCGAGGGCTGACCATTCCAGCGCATAGCGAGCCAGATACTTGCGCAGGCGATCTGCATCGTTGTTGGATGTCTTCTTCGCTCTGGAGGCCTGAAAGAGCGCGCGTCCGGCTTCTGATAGTGACCGGGAGCGGCGGCAAACTGCCAGCACGTGTTCGAGCTGAACTTTCTCGAAAGGATCGAGCTCCTCGATTCGCTTCGGAGACAGGACAAGCGCCAGCTGCTGAGACTGTTCGGGCGCCACAGGACCGCGCCAGGTCGCCAGCAAACGCGCGACCTCCTCATTCACCAGTTGCACCGAAATCCGTCCGCCTTGCGCGAGCGTTGCCATGCGAGCCACTGCGGCATTCAGATCGCGAAAGTTTGCTTTCCAGTCAGCCGCGGGCGATAAGGCAAACGAGAGAAAAGCCTTGCGTGCTTCTTTGCTGAAAGTGACGCGACGGCCTGTTCTCTGTGCGACCTGTTCCAGTTCGAACTGAAGGTTGGGTTCGATGTCTTCCGGCCTCTCTTTCAAGCCGGGCAAGCGAAAGGTCCAGAGATTGATGCGTGCCAATAGATCTTCGCGGAAGCGGCGTTCGTGCACCGCCTGGTACAGATCGCGATTGGTTCCTGCGATCAACTGAAAGTCGCTGTTGCTTTCGCGGTCGGAGCCAAGCGGCAAGAATGTCTTCTCTTCCAAAGCGCGCAGCAGCATGGCCTGCTCGTCTAATCCCATCTCACCTATTTCATCCAGGAAGAGAACTCCTTTATTGGCGGTGCGCAGAAGACCCGGCCGCTCCTTTAGCGCGCCGGTAAATGCACCTTTGACATGTCCAAGAGCGTCGACATAGCGCCGTCGCCGCGCAAGGTGGCGCAGTTCACATCGACGAACTCGCCCTTAACGGCGTGACGAGCTTTCTTCAGTTCGAAGATGCGCCGCGCTAATCTCGACTTTCCTGCACCGGTCGGACCCATCAAGAGCAATGGATCGCGTGTGGCGATTCGATGCCGTGATGGCGGCGCAATCGGACCTGGTGGAAATTGTCCACACGTTGCGTCAGGTGGTTTGTGTAAAAGGCTGACTATGATCCAAATTGACGGCGCGCGAGGCGAGGGCGGCGGCCAGCTGCTGCGCACATCGCTCTCGCTGTCACTGCTGACAGGCCAGCCATTTCAGATGGAAAACATCCGGGCCGGCCGCAAGAAGCCCGGACTCTTACGTCAACATCTGACCAGTGTTCTGGCGGCGGGGCAAATCGGAGAGGCGGAGATCGCAGGAGCGCATCTCGGTTCTCAGTCCCTGTGCTTCACGCCCAAAGCAGTGAAGCCCGGTGAGTATCGCTTTGTGATTGGCACGGCGGGCAGCGGCACATTGGTTTTCCAGACGGTACTACCGGCGCTGATGCTGGCCGATGCTCCCAGTACTTTGACTATCCAAGGCGGAACGCACAATCAGTCAGCGCCGCCGTTCGACTTCTTAGATCGGACCTTTCTGCCGTTTATCCGGCGCATGGGTTCGCAAGTCAACCTGTCGTTGGAACGTTACGGCTTCTATCCTGCGGGCGGCGGCTGTTTTCGCGCTGTAATCGAGCCATGCCGGAAGCTCTCCGTCTTGCACGTTGGCGTCCGCGGCCCAGTGGTTCAGAAGCGAGTAACCGCCATCGTGGCGAATCTGCAGGCCCAGATAGCAAAACGAGAGATCGACACGGTCGAGGAGATGTTTTCCGGCGGCATCGAAACCAGGATTGTAAATACGAAGCTATCGCCCGGTCCCGGCAATGTCGTGATGCTGGAGATTGAGAGCGACGCAGCCACCGAGACATTCACATCTTTCGGAGAGATCGGCATCACGGCCGAGAATGTCGCCAAAGACGTGGTCCGGGAAGCACGCGAATATCTTGTTTCAGATGCAGTTGCCGGGGAACACCTGACTGACCAACTCCTCTTGCCCTACGCACTAGCAGGCGAAGGCAGCTTCGCGGCGCTCAAGCTGACCCGGCATGCCCTCACGAATATGGAGGTGATTCAACTGTTTCTCCCGGTGTCTTTTGAAACCGTGAATCGTGACAGCCACGTCGAGGTTCAAGTTCGTTCTGTGTGACCCTTCGCGACGCCTCGTCGAGGCCGCCGGACCGCCCTGACCTTACCGCTCCGTCCTCCTCCGCAGAAGAACCGATCGCCGCCATTGGATTCGAGCCCCGAAACAGTGACTCCGCGCGGCATCTCGAGACTCTCAAGAACTTCTCCGGTTCCAGGATCGACTCGCCGTAAATCGCTCTCATCAGCTTCCAAGGTTCCGTGCCACAGCTCTCCATCGACCCAGGTGACCCCGGTGACGAAGCGGTTGGACTCGATCGTGCGAAGAATCGCCCCTGTTTCGGGATCGACTTGATGGATCTTTCGATCTCGATACTGCCCGACCCACAGCGTCCCTTCGGCCCACGCGAGCCCCGAGTCACCGCCTTGGCCGGGTGCCGGAATCGTGGCGAGCACACGGCCATTCTTCGGATCGATCTTCTGGATGCGATCCTCGGCGAGCTGAAATAGATGCCGGCCGTCGAAGGCGGTTCCCGCATGCGCGACGGCATCAATCGAAGAAAGCATCTGACCGCTCGATGGATCGAAGGCGTTTAGCTTATCTCCGGCAGCAAACCAGACGTTCTGACCGTCAAACGTTACTCCATGCACGCTGTCGGCACCCGGAAAGGGACCGTACTCACGGACGACTTCGGCCGTGTTTACCTCATGTGTCCGACTCATGCTTCGATCTTAGTCACTCGGCAGTGGCGCGGGGAGTAACAAAGTCGTCGTGAATCCCGGTACCGGCGGGGTCAGCCAGCGACGAGCTCGCCCGAGCCCGAACGACTGCACCTTTGCTGCTGTCGAGAGCGAGTCGAGCGCTCGCTGCACGGTACGCTGGCTCGTTCCGAGCGCAAGCGCCAGGGCGGAACTTGACCAGGATTCACCGTCGGCAAGGAAGGCAAGCATCGCGGCGTGTTCTTCATCGACAGGCCGGGCCAGCACGACGACTTCTCTTGTGCCGCGTGGCGCAAGTGCAAACCCTCGCTGCGTCGCGCTAATGCTCGTCAGCGGCCGCAGCATTCGACGAAGCCGCCCGACTTCGACTCGCAAACGTGCGCGATGCGACTCATCGGCAAGCTTCGCTCCGAATGCCCGCGCCAGGAGCAGGTCTCTCGGCACGTCGCGCGGCCACGCTTCGCCCAGTGCCCGCGCGATTGCGAACAACACTGGACGTCTCGAGAGCGAAACGACAGTGCATGCGTCGCGCACGACATGACGGCAGGCGTCCACGACGAGGGCTTTCGACGCGAGCAACGCTTCTACCTCTTCAAGCAGAAGGAGCCGCTCCTGGCCGCTCGCAATCAGGCGCGCCGCGGGCGTGTTCAGGACAAGGGATGCGCTTTCAACCTCCGCCATCAGCGCCGGGATGCCTGCCTGCCGCGCGGCTTGGCCGGCCCGGGCGAGCGCATCGCTTGCCGCTTTCGTATGGAGACGCCGCATTGCGATCCCCGCCACCACCAGCTCATGGGCGGCCCTCGATGCAGGCGGCAAGGGCGTCGGGTCAAGGTCGGCGAGCATACGCTCCGCCTCATCCAGACGTCCGATCAGGAGCAGACGTCGGACCTCGAGATAGCGCGCATGTGCGGCGTTCACTCGGTCGCCGTGTTCTTCGAGCGTCGCCCGCGCTGCATCGAGTGCTCTCGCAGGCCAGCCCAGGTCGCGCGAGGCAAGTGCGATCTCGGCCTCGGCGACGACGCACCTCGCGCGGGCCACTCCTTCTTTCGGGCCGAAGGCGCGCGCAGCGCTTCGCAGGAGCACCTTTGCTCGTGCCAGATCGCCAAGCTGCGCCATCGCGATGCCTCGAAGCGCGAGCGCAGGCGCATCGTCGCGCAGCGCGACCCGCTTCAATGCACCGACCGGATCACCCGCCGCCAGCGCACGCGCCGCGGCCGTGATCAGAGAGTCCATCGGAATCCCGCCACACTTGTCACTCCCACCGCTTCGACATCCGGCACTAAATTTATCTCATGAGCACTAATCAACAGGTCATATCGAGAGAGACAAACACGATGACGAGACACAAGACCGGGACACGCGAACAGTGGCTCGCAGCCCGGCTCGAGCTACTTAAGTCGGAGAAGGAACTTACACGGCGCAGCGACGAGCTGGCCCAACAGCGGCAGGATCTGCCATGGGTTCGAATCGACAAGGAGTACCGCTTTGAGACCGACGAGGGCAGCGCCTCGCTGGCAGACCTCTTCCGAGGGAATTCGCAACTGCTCGTCTACCACTTCATGTTCGGCCCCGACTACGCGGCTGGCTGTCCATCCTGCTCGATGATCGCGGACGGCTTCAACGGGTTCGTGGTTCACCTGGCCAACCACGACGTCACCCTTTCGGCGGTGTCGCGCGCGCCAATCGCAAAGTTGCAGGCGTTCAAGCGACGGATGGGCTGGACCTTCCCCTGGGCGTCCTCGTTCGGCGGTGACTTCAACTTCGACTTCAACGTCTGGTTCACCGATCAGCAACGCCGCGAGGGAAATGTCGAATACAACTACCGGCGTAGCGGCCGCGCCATGGACGCCGCGCCGGTCAAGGGACCGGTCGTCGAGTTCGCGGCGATGTCCGGAACTGACGTGCCCACGTACGTGCGCGAACGGCCGGGCATGAGCGCGTTCACGCTTGAGGACGGCAGGATCTATCACACCTATTCCACCTATGCGCGTGGACTGGACGGCCTCTGGGGCGCTTACCAGTGGCTCGACCGCGCACCTAAGGGACGCAACGAGACCGGCGCCTGGTGGCGTCACCATGATGACTACGACCAGGGCTGAGCGAGCGTTATTGCACGCGCCGGTGCATTAACACTTTGAGCGGACTGGGAAAGAACTGCCCGGTCGAGCGGCGGTATCGCGAATAGGCTTCTGCCAGCGAACTCGTGGCAAACTTATTCTCTTCGTTTCGCGCTGCCGCCAGATATAAGAAGAACATCACCACAAACGTCAGCCCGAGCACCGGATTCAGCGTTGCTACCGCTCCCGCCAACCACGTGAGCAGATAGGAACAGTAGAACGGATGCCGCACCAGGCGATACGGTCCGTGTTGCACCAGGTGCAGTTCTTCATTGCGTGAAAAACACGCGGCCAGCGGCTGCACACGATGCGAAGCAATCGTCCACCAGAAAAGCGCCAGCGCCGTGCAGTACAGAGTCGCTGCCGCGATGGCTGGAATCAGCTCGATATCTGAAGTTCGGAACAACACCACAAAATGCGTTAGTGCAAAAACGAACCCGGCTGCGAGTGTCACTCTCAGTCCTGGCGTCATGCGCTCCGGCTTAACAAAGAAATTGCGCATGGCCCAGGTAAAACTCGTTAGGCAGACTAGCAGCAAGAGCGCGAGCACCAATTGTGTGGACGAGGGTGAAATCATTCTGTTCCTTCCTCTCGCCGCTTTAGAACAACGCTAAACGCGGCGATGTTACTGACTAAAGCTCTAGTTGACCGGCGGCTCACGAAATCTTATCAGAATTCCAGGTTGGTCCTTTTCCCGAAATGAAACGGCCCAGGCGTATCGATTTGGAACTCCGGTTCTGGAGCTATCGATGTCTGCCTTTCAGAATGAACAACTTAGCCTTGCCACTTCGCTGGTAAGCCAGATGCCTTATCAAGGGCATGAACTTCTGGATCATCTTCTTCGCCGCCCAGGTAGTGGTCTCCATTTTCGCCGTCGTCCGCGAGAAGAAAAGCAACAACTCGCAGTTCGACAACGACAAGCTCGGCTATCGCAGCTAGTCAGTGGCGTTTCCAGTCGCATCGTTCAGCCGGAAGGCAAATAGCGTATCGCCGGCGGCCACCAGTACGTATTGTTTCTCGTCTACCAGGTAAGTAATCGGCCCATTGCTGGGATTTCCGGTCAGACCGGTATGCCAGCGAATTGTTCCTTTAGTGGCATCGATCGCCACGAAGTTTTTCTGATTGCTGGTAAACAGCAGCTTGCCGGCGGTAGAGAGCATTGAGACTACGCCGCTGCCGGTAGGCCAGTCGTGCCGCCAGGCGATGTTACCGGTTTTGTAGTCGATGGCAAGCAAAGCTCCGCCGTCACCGCTCACCACATTGTCCAAGCCCGCCCAGCCCTCCGGCCGTTCATCGGTGTCGGTCAAATAGAACATGCTGTAACTGCGATTTGACCCGACGTAAAGCAGTCCGGTATTCGGGTCGAAGCTTGGCGCAGGCCAGTTAGTGGCTCCGCCCGAGGCCGGCGAAACCAGCACGCCATCGGTCGTCGGAAATTTTGCCGGTACCGGCACCGGCTGCCCTTTGGCATTCAGCCCCTTCGCCCAGTTCAGTGAATCGATGAAAGGCTTGGTCAGAATATGCTCGCCGTTAGTCCGGTCCAACACAAAGAAGTAACCGTTGCGGCTCGCCTGGACCAACAGTTTCCGCGGCTTGCCCGCCACTGTCCCATCCACCAGTACTGGCGTCTCCACCGCATCCCAGTCATGCACATCGTGGGGGGAAACCTGGTAATACCAGGCCAGTTTCCCGGTGTCGGGATTCAGCGCCACAATCGAGCACGTATACAGGTTGTCGCCCTTGCGGCTCTTGTCCGCCATCACGGGATTGGGATTGCCGGTTCCGACATAGTAAAGGTTCAACTGCGGATCGTAGGTACCCGGCATCCAGGTCTGCCCGGTGCCATGAGCCGCCGCGTATTCGTTCGGCCAGGTCTCAATGCCTGGCTCGCCTTTACGCGGTGTCGTAAACCATTTCCATTGCAGAGCGCCGGTTTCTGGATCGTGCGACTCGAGAAAGCCAGGGTTGTCGAGATGATCGCCTCCAATACCGGTTAGGATGTGATTGCCGACCACGATCGGCGCGACGGTCGAGGTGTAATCCAGCTTCGGATCGGCGATCTCGACTTTCCAGCGCTCTTTTCCGGTGGTTGCATCCAGGCTGACTAGATGACTGTCAGGCGATTCGAAGAACAGCCAGTTTTCATACATTCCCAAGCCGCGGTTGCCGATCGTGCTTCCGGTATTGGTCGGATACTGATAATGCCAAAGCTGCCGCCCCGTACGTACATCGGCCGCCCACACATGGTTAGGCGCAGTGAAGTAGAGCACGCCGTTTACCAGCAACGGAGTGGACTTAATGACGACGGGAAGGCCGGGACCTCCGCTTCCCGTGAATCGAGCCGCCCACGCGAGTGCCAGGTTTTGCACATTCCCGGAGTTGATCTGGTCGAGTGAACTGAAGCGGCGGCCGGAATAATCGCCGTTGTAAGTCGGCCAAGTGTCCACCGGCTTGTTCACCAGCGCGGCCGGGTTTAAGCCTTGGCCAAGAACTAATGAAGGTACGACAGCCCAAATGAGTGAAACAGCAAATCTAGATAGGTTCATTTCAACGAAGCGAGATAAGCAGTTACGTTATGAATGTCAGCATCTGTGTACTTACTTAGCAGTTGCTCGTGCGCGCTCAAAGGATCATGCACCGCTACCTTGATGTCGACGCGTTCACGGCTAAACGAATGATACTGATGCTGGGCATCTTGCAAGCCTACGGTAAAGTCGTCCAGCTGTTCGAGGACGCCTGAATAGCTCTGGCCGTTTGGGAGCGTTACTGTGATGGTGGGCGCTAACTTGGCAGTCTGACTTTCCGCGGACCGGCTTCTCGAACGTTGGTTGCGCGGTTGCAGCCAGCGCGTTTGCAGAGACATGGCATCGTATTTGCGACCTACTCCGGCCAGATCGCCAGTTACTGAATGGCATGAAGCGCATCCGCCCGCGCCATTAAAGTAAGCTTCGCCTTTGTGAGGATCGCCCGTCACAATATTCTGGAAAACGTAAGTCACCCGATGCCCGGCCGCATACGTTCGGGCATGCAGCCAAGCGACGACATCGGCAATTTGCGGCTCGCTCAAACCCAGTTTTGGCATGCCTTTATCTGGTCGCCCTTCACGAACCACCGGGCCGATCAGAATGCCTTTTTCGTCATCCAGGACTAACAATGAACGCACCAGGTCCGGCGCACCAGCGCCGCCATTGGCCGCCACTCCATGGCAGCCCGCGCAATTTGTGCGATACACCTTACTGCCCCGCTCGACTGCCGCCGGATCTTGTTTAGAAGCTGAAATAGCGGCCGCGCTCATCACCTGATCGGAATCCGATTTGCCGGGTGGCGACATGTTCACTGGCGGTTCCTGCCCGACCAACTTTGGTCCGACCGACAGGCAGCAAAGCAGGGCCACACCTGCGCGGAGCATTGTCACATGGCTCATTCAGTTATTCTCTCAGCTTGGCGCGAGAGAGCCGGCTTTCGAAATGCAAAAAGGTGGCGGCCTAAAGAGATTGAAGAAAAAGCAGATCTAGCCGCAGATGAACACGGATCAACGCGGATAAAACATTTATTTTCAATCGGCGTTTATCAGCGTTCATCTGCGGCCAATACTTTTCCGGCAATCTTTAAAGCCTACCCCACGACAAGCTCTAAACTTTCTCAGGCACGATATATGGCGCGCGATAGGTGCCCTTCAATAAGACCGTAGCTTCGGAATCGTTGACCACGCTCTCGGTAGACGGATCGAAGTTGATCGTGCGTCCCAGCCGGTATGACGCGTTTGCCAGATGGACAAGCGTGGAAGAAATATGTCCTTCAAGAATCGGCGCGTGCAGATCCTCCGCTTTGCGGCTGCGCACACACTCGAGGAAATTCGCGAAATGCTCGTTCGTCACTGGCGCATGCCGCTCGGGCCCCTCTTCGTTCTCTTCGCCAAGGAACGATTTATACGAGTTGTAATCCGAAATCGCCAGATAGCCTTTCGAGCCATAGTAGAGATTACCGATGGTTGAGGGAGCGCCAGACGCAGGACCTAACGAAGCCTTGTCTGCCGCAGGAGTAGACGCCTTGGCCAAACCTGCCGCCGGAACGCCGCTGCTCGAAAACTCCTTCGTGCCGATACCGGCTTCATGGTTGGTCATCCAGCCGCGCACTTCGAAGTTCATCATCTTGGTTTTCGCGTCCGGCGTTTTGAATTCGTAGGCAACCGTCAGAACGTTGGGTGTCTGCTGGTCATCATCGAACAGAAAATGGCCACCGATCGCCGAAACCTTCGTTGGAAAAGTCACGCCGAGACCCCAACGCGCCAAATCTACTTCATGGATCCCCTGGTTGCCCAAATCGCCGTTGCCGGTGTCCCAGATCCAATGCCAGTTGTAGTGAAAGCGATTCTTAGTGAATGGTTTCAGCGGCGCCGGGCCAGTCCAGAGATCGTAATGCACTCCCGCGGGTACCGGTTCCGGGCCTGCATGTCCAATCGTCTTGCGCCACTTGTAGCAAAGTCCCCGCGACATGTAGACGTTACCCAGCAAGCCTGAACCCATGTGATCCATGGCTTCCCGAATGGCGGCACTCGAGCGGCACTGGCTGCCGTGCTCGCAAATCACCTTGTACTTGTTGACCGCTTCTACCAGCTGATGGCCTTCCCACCAGTTGTGCGAGCAAGGCTTCTCAATGTACATATCCTTGCCGGCTTGCGCCGCCCAGATGCCTATCAGAGAATGCCAATGGTTTGGCGTCGCGATCGAAACGGCGTCCACATTCTTGTCTTCGAGCAGTTTGCGCACATCAACGTAAGTTTGCGGCTTAGCAATGCCCATCTTGTCGGCATCATCGAGGCGTTTGCGCAGTACGTTTTCATCAATGTCGCAGAAGGAAACGATTTCGACACCCGGCAGCGAGTGGTAGCCCTTTACGTGGTCCCAGCCACGGCCCCGGACTCCAATGACGGCCACGCGAATCCGGTCGTTTGCGCCGAGCACTCTCTTAGCTGACGCGGCTGTCAGTAAACTAGCGGCGGCGACCCCTGAATTTTTCAGAAATGTCCGGCGACCGGGTTTCTCGAGGGCGGTTTGCAACATGGTTCCTCCTGAGCGAACGTCCACTAACAGATTACTCCCCTTCGGTCATACTTTTTTCAACACGGTGACCAGGCCGTTCATGGATTCCACGCTCGATGTGTAGATATTGTGCTCGGCGTTTCGATAATGCGTTTCGAGCGACATCGTACCGGCGTACTTCATTTTCTTCAGTGCATTGAATTGACCGACGAAATCGATTTCGCCGCCTCCGATTGGCCGCCATCCTTTACCGGCCGCATCTTTGAGGTGGAGATGGCCGATCCGGCTGTGGTCGAGTTGATCCCAAGCTTTTGGAAAAGGCTGCTCGCCCGCTTCATAGCAGTTGCCGGAATCCCAAAGGTGCATTAATGTTCGATCGGGAATAGCCTTGAACAGCTTGGCGGATTCCGCCCCATCCGCCGTATTGCAGCTGAATTCGTTCTCAACCAGCAGCTGCACGTCTTGCTGTTTGGCGACCGCAATGGCTTTGTGCACGTCCTCTACGATGCGGTCAAAGATGGCATTCGGATCGGCTACCCGCTTAAACGTGAAAATCCGTAAACGATCGGTCCCGAGAATATGCGCCGCATCGGCCGCGCGCTTGAGATCGTCAAGCTGCCGCGCGTAGTCGCCCTCGGATGGATTCAGCTCGGTCGATTCATGTTCACCGATCGACTTCGTACCAGGCAAGGTAATTTTGTAAACGGCCGTGTCCAGCACCGACATTTTGACGCCGGCATCATCAAGCATCTTCCTGGTCTCTTTTAGCTGCGCAGGCGTAGCGCTCATGTAAGCATATTTGCTCTTGCCGTCGAGCTTCAGGTTGCGGACCTCCGCCCATTTCAGCCCATATTTTGGATAAAAACTGCCCAACACGTGGCTCAAATCGGCATCGACCTCATCGGTGATGATGCCGAGCTTCCAGGGATAGTCGTATGTGTCGGCAAAAGCTCGCCACGCGGACGCGCCAACAACACTCGCGGCAATACTCAAACGGGCAAAATCTCTTCGGTTCACGTCAAAAGACTCCACGACCAGATTACTGCTTTACAAAATGTTCGTGACACTATGTTTCTGTGTTTCGTGTACTCGTCTTATCGATTGCGTTCGCGATGGCGGCGAACGCGCAATCAGCCAGCTACATTAGTGTGCCCGCCGCCGATGCGCCGGAACTGGCCGCTCGTGGAAAGCTCCCGGTGGGCGTACGCACGCTGCACCTGGTGCATCACAGCCAAATCGATATCCTGCACTTCCACAAACAAACGGGCAAGGCGCCACTCTATGATCGCCCGCTAACGGTAGAAGTCTGGTATCCGGCTGTCATTCCTGCGGGGCAGAGCGAAGAGACTGTTTATCACATGCCCATTCCCGGCGGCCGCGCTCTGGGTAGCCTGTCAAGCTTCGACATTCCCGACAAGGCCCTGCGTGACGCACCGCCGTCGCAGGGGGCGTCCTTTCCGCTTGTCATCATTTCGCACGGCTATCCGGGTTCGCGTTACTTCATGACATATCTTGGTGCAAATCTCGCGTCGAAGGGTTATGTGGCAGCCGCGATCGATCACACCGATTCGGTTTTCGACGACATGCAGGCATTTCCCAGCACGCTGCTCAATCGCTCAAACGACCAGCTGTTCACCATCGACTCTCTTGCGCAACTGGCTAATGAACCGGGACATTTTCTGCACGGAATTCTGGATGCCGGACGCGTTGCGCTCATTGGCTACTCCATGGGTGGTTACGGTGCTTTGGCCAGCGCAGGCGCGGGATACAGCGCTTCGAGCATGTTGATGAAATTCGTGCCGGGCGGTTATCTCGCAAACTGGCAAGCCGCCACCCCCAAGTTTCAAGCGCACGATCGTAGCCGCCTGAAGGCCATTGTGGCGATTGCTCCCTGGGGCGGACAGCCGCCGTTTAGCGCCTGGGATGCGGCGGGGCTGGCAGACATTCATATCCCGTCTCTTTTTATCGCCGGCGATCACGACGACATTGCGGATTTCGCGCACGGCATCAAGCCTGCGTTTGACAAAGCGGTTAACTCGGAACGATGCCTGCTCGTTTATGAGAATGCACTGCATAACACGGGCGGGAATCCGGCTCCTGCGGGAGTGTCGCTTCCTTACCCTCTGCTGCAAGCTTTCGATGAGCCCGCGTGGCGTAAGGACCGTATTACTTCCATCAACCAGCATTTCATTACTGCTTTCCTGGACCTGTATCTCAAAGGTGACCAAAGCAAGTCGTCGTATCTGCACGTCCTTCCTGAACGTTCGAATGACGGCAAATGGATCGTGCCGGACGGCGAAAAAGATGCGGGTACGTACAGCACCGGAAAAGATAAAGACGGCAATGCATTCTGGAAAGGCTTTCAGCGCCGCGATGCGCTCGGCTTGGAGATGGTTTGTCATCCGGCGGGAAATCGGTGATCATACGCAATTCAAACCGACGCGCTTCCCCGAATAGGGGAATATGCGCGTGAGGAAAACTGAAGACAGGACGGCTCGCCGCCTAAGACGCTTTCAAGGCGGCTTCAACGGCTTCCGGGTTCCGCGCGATCACTTGAAGGTAAGCAAGCACGGCCGTGTCCGGCTTCGTCCGGCCTTGCTCCCAGTCCTGCAGCGTGCGCGGGTTAAAGCCATACCGAGCGGCGAAATCCGCTTGTGACAGGCCCGTGTTCTTACGCACGGCCGACACATCAGCGTCAGGAACATAAATCTGGCGTGTACGCAGCTTGATCTTGCCGCGCTGATGCGCGATAGCTTGGTTTAAACCATAGAGTATATCGTCGCCAAACGTCGATTTAGAAAGCGGCTTTGAGCTCTTCGACGGCTTTGTTGATGGCTTTTTTTTGGTCATTGGTCAGGTCCTCTCGTTCATTTTTGGCATAGATGCCGAGCAGATACACAACCTCCCGGCTGATCGCATAGAAGTAGATCACTCGGACACTGCCCCGCTTGCCGCGTGATTGCGCTCCAAAGCGCGCTTTCCGCACCCCGTTCAGGCCCGGAACGACCGGGTGGGCTTCCGGTGCGGCGGCCAGTGCAAATTCGAAGTCGTCACGCTGGTCGACCGTCAGCAGCTTTTCCGCTTTCGCGTCAAAGCGGTCATTGCTTACGAGCGTTGGCAACTTCAAACAGCTAAAGTATACGGAATCTCCGTATACAAGTCAAACTTCATGAAGAAACAGCAGACCGGTCCTAAAGAAGGGCCTTGGCCCGAAAGCCCGCCGGAAACCCGCCATAATTGAGGGCAAACCCGCAATCGCTCATAGCCACCGCACCCGTGTGTTGAATCTTGGCGGATTGGTTACACAGTCGCGGTACGCATCAATCGCCCTGCCGGATGAGCCACTCGTACAGACGAGATTTTGTTTCGGTCGTACAATACGAGTTCCGATGACAGAACAAATATCGCCGGCGCGGGCGATCCACGGCTTCGCTTCTGTTCCCGGTGATAAATCGATTTCACACCGTTACGCTATGCTGACGGCTATCGCCGAAGGCGATTCGAAAATCTATAACTATTCGACCGGCGCGGATTGCCAGTCCACTCTGGCCTGCATGGGTGCGCTGGGCATTGCGCACGAATTTACCAAGGACGATGACCGGCAGATTCTCACTGTGCATGGCAAGGGCGTACGTGGCTTGCGGCCGCCCAAAGACGTGCTCGATGCCGGTAATTCCGGCTCTACGATACGAATGTTATCGGGCATTCTAGCAGCCCAACCATTCACTACCACCGTTACAGGTGACGAATCGTTGGTGAATCGCCCGATGCGCCGAGTGATAAAGCCGCTTGCCGAAATGGGCGCTCGCCTGGAAGCACGCGACGGTCAATATCCGCCGCTCACCATTCACGGCGCCGCTCTTCGTCCCATTGCTTATGAACCGTCCGTAGCCAGCGCCCAGGTAAAAAGCTGTGTCCTGCTCGCGGGTCTCTATGCTGACGGAGAAACGAGTGTCAAAGAATCGATCGCGACGCGCGATCACACCGAGATCGCACTGCGCGAGTTGGGCGCAGATCTCTCTATCGAACCGCGCCTCGTCCGGCTGCGCGGTCCCGCTTCTCTCTCCGCGAAAACCTTAGTTGTCCCGGGAGATATCTCGGGTGCCGCTTTCTTTCTGGTCGCTGCCCTGCTGCTGCCTGATTCCGACTTCATCGTTACTGGTGTCGGCCTCAATCCTACCCGCACCGCACTCCTCGACGTCCTGGGCGGCATGGGCGCACAGATGAAAATTCTCCACATCGAACAACTCAATGGCGAACTCATCGGCAACCTGCAGGTGAGAGGCTCGCGCATTATGGGCGGCGTGATTGAAGGCGCTGCCACCGCCGCTCTGATCGACGAAATTCCCATCCTGGCGATTCTCGGCGCAGTCAGTCAGAATGGATTGATCGTGCGCGAAGCTGGAGAACTGCGCGTCAAAGAAACCGACCGTATCGAAACAATTGCGGAAAACCTGCGCGCCATGCAAATCGAAGTAGAAACCTCGCCCGACACCATAAAGATTCCAGGCCGTCAAAAATTCCGGGCGGCTGAAATTCATTCCCGCGGCGATCACCGCATTGCCATGGCATTTTCGATTGCCGCTCTGCTGGCTGATGGACCGTGCGTGATCCACGATGCCGAGGCCGCATCCGTTTCATTCCCGGAATTCTATTCGACGCTTCGCAGCATTACGCAATAGGCGTGAGCCATGGACGATAACTCGGAATCCGATCTTAGCTACGAAAGTTTGATTCACGACCTGAATAACGTGTTCGAGACGATCACCGAGGCTGCCGAACTGCTCAGCTCCGACAAGCACTGGAAGCCTCTGGCCGCTACCCTCACGCGCAGCGTGAAGCGGGGCAAACGCCTTCTCGGCTCAATTCCAGATGGCACACCGAGTCTCGCTTCCATTGTTGACGATGCGATCCAATCCGTCACCGATTATTGTCAGGCGGCGCGCAAACCTCGCATGCGCTGGGTGAGACGCATTCCCGCTGAAGCGCGTCTCCCCGGCTCGTCTAAAGATTGGGAGCGTGTATTTGCCAATCTGTTCCTGAATACAGTCGAAATTATGCACCGCCCCGGCCGTATCGAAATCGAAACCTTGCGCAACGACGGCGGTCTCTCTATTATTGTTTCCGACAATGGCCCCGGGATTCAGGAAGATCTTCTGCCACGTCTCTTTCGCCCTAACGTGTCCACCAAGACCGACAGCAAAGTTCGCTCCGGTCTGGGTCTCCACATCGTTGCTTCTATCGTTAAGAGATATTCCGGCCGCGTGGGCGCCGCCAACCGGGAACGGGGTAGCGGAGCAGTTTTCACGATATTTATTCCGGAAACGTGAGAAGATCAAGCCTCCGCGAACACGCTCACGATGGGGCTGAAGCAGGCTTCTTGCCGGGCAATCCTAACGAATGAGATATCTTTGCATCCACTGCCACTTCTATCAACCGCCCCGTGAGAATCCCTGGCTCGAAGAAATCGAGCTGCAGGATTCGGCGTACCCTTACCACGATTGGAATGAGCGGATTTCGGCGGAGTGTTACGGTCCAAATCTAGCGGCGCGCATTTTGGATGACCGGCAGCGCATCGCGCACATCATCAATAATTACTCGAAAATCAGCTTCAATTTCGGACCGACCCTCCTCTCGTGGGCGGCCGAACATGCGCCCGACATGTACCGCGGTTTAATCGATGCCGACCGGCAGAGTCTCAAAAACTTTTCCGGCCACGGTTCGGCCATTGCGCAGGCCTACAACCACATCATCATGCCGCTCGCCAACACGCGCGATAAGCGGACACAAATTCTTTGGGGCTATCGGGACTTTGTGAGCCGCTTTGGACGGCCGCCCGAAGGCATGTGGCTGTCGGAGACCGCTGTCGACGTCGACTCCCTCGACCTGATGGCGCAAGCGGGCATTACCTACACCATCCTTGCTCCGCATCAGGCCAAGGCATTCCGGCCGGTGGAAGGCGGTGACTGGAGCGATGTCACTGGCTCCAAAATCGATCCGACACGCGCCTATGTGTTCCACACGCCGAGCGGCAAGAGCATCAATTTATTTTTTTACGATGGCCCGATCTCGCAAGCGGTCGCGTTTGAAAAGCTGCTTGACAATGGCGAGAAATTTGCCTCCCGTTTGCTCGGCGGATTCTCCGATGCGCGCTCCGGTTCGCAGATGGTTCACATCGCAACCGATGGCGAGACCTATGGACACCATCACAAACATGGTGAAATGGCGCTCGCCTATTCACTCGATTTTATTGAAAGCAAGAAATCCGCACGCATCACCAACTACGGCGAATTTCTGGAACTCAACCCGCCGCAGTACGAGGTTCAGATTTACGAACGTACGGCCTGGAGTTGCGTGCACGGCGTCGAACGCTGGCGAAGCAACTGCGGTTGCAATTCGGGCCGGGCAGGCTGGCATCAGGAATGGCGCAGACCGCTGCGCGAGTCACTCGATTTTCTGCGCGATTGGGTTGCCCCGCGTTTTGAGAAGCTGGGTGCGACTTTGCTGCGCGATCCCTGGGCGGCGCGCGATGCCTACATCGATATCGTGCTCGATCGCAGTCCAGACGTGCGGAACCGCTTTGGCAAAGAGCAGTTTGCGCGCGAATTGCCGGCTGAAGAGCAGGTAGTCGTCTGGAAACTCATGGAGTTGCAGCGCCATGCCATGCTCATGTATACCAGTTGCGGCTGGTTCTTTGACGATCTATCGGGCATTGAGACGGTTCAGGTTATCCAGTACGCCGGGCGTGTGGTGCAGTTGGCCGAACAGCTGTTTAATGAGTCGGTCGAGCCACAATTTCTCGAGCGGTTGGCTCATGCCAAGAGCAACATCGCCGAATACGGAAACGGCGAAGACATCTATCGTCGCTACGTCAAGCCTTCTATCGTCGATCTCGAAAAGGTAGGCGCTCACTATTCCATCAGTTCGCTGTTTGCGCCCTACGGCGAACGCGCGGATATCTTTTCGTACACCGTGAAGCGGCTTGATTATCACACCCGCGATGCCGGCAAAATGCGCATGGCTTTGGGGCAGGCCAGTTTTACCTCCAAAATTACGCAGGAATGCGAGACGCTCACCTTCTGGGTTGTGCATTTTGGCGACCACAATGTGGCTGGCGGTGTGAGGAAATTCGAAGGCGGTTCGCTGTACCAGGATTTACTGGAATCGCTGAGCGAATCGTTCGCACGCGTGGATATACCGGAAGTCGTGCGCCTGCTGGACCGTCGCTTTGGCGAAAAGACCTACTCACTGCGTTCCCTTTTCCGGGATGAGCAGCGTCGTATTGTCCGCACTATTCTGTCGAGCACGATCGCCGAAGCCGAGTCTGCCTACCTGCAGTTATATGAACATCATGCGGCACTGATGCGCTTCATTTCAAACCTAGGGACGCCAATGCCGCGCGAATTTGCCGCAGCGGTTGAGTATGCCATCAACAGCCTGCTGCGCCGCGCCTGTTCGGCGGAAGAGCTCGATGGCGAACGCATCCGCAGTCTGCTGCGTGAGGCGCAGGCCAGCAACACCAATCTCGACACCACTACTTTAGAATTCCTACTGCGCCACAAACTAGAGTCGCTCGCGCGGCAGTTCGGCTTGGATGCCGCTAACCTCGACAAGCTGGAACACCTGCGCAAAACATTGCAGATTCTAAAATCAATGCCCTTCCCAGTGAATTTGTGGTCCGTGCAGAACGATGTATATGCGATTCAGGGAACGCTCTACCAGCGCACGAAACGGCGGGCCGCACGCGGTGACGCCAAAGCGCAGGACTGGGTCAACGCCTTTTTGCAACTCAGCGAGTCGCTATCACTGCGGGTCGCGTGACCGCCTGACGAAAGTTTAGATCCCGACTTCCAGGCGCGGCCGATTTTCGCGAATAGCTCGCATATTCTGTTTCGGTTCGCTATCGCATTCGACTTCAATGACGCTGACCAGCGCGTCCGGAGCGTGCGCTGGCGCGCCGATGAATTGCGTTCGAAATTCGTCCTGATGCACCTTGAGCGGCTGACCGGAGGGATAGAGTTTGGCCGACAGAACTTTGTTCGTCAAGCCACCGACCGCAACCGTGCTGCCGGGCCAGAAATGCACGTGAACATACAGCTTGTTCCCCGTCCGCGTGAACTTGGCAAACTCTGAACTTTTCACCTGACAGAGCTCTGCTTTATGGATTAGTGGGGCATGGGCGTCCATCCAGCGGCCGGTACTGGTAAGGGCATCGATCGACTCCTGTGGAATCGATCCGTCGGGTTTGGGCCCGATGTTCAGTAAATAATTGCCGTAACCTTGCGCGCAAGTGACTAGGTTGCGAACAATCGTCTTGGGAGTTTTCCAATCGTCGTCCGCTCTCTGATAGCCCCAGCTGTCATTCATGGTCATGCATGCTTCCCACGGCTCGGCGGTAGCCGTGATGTGTTGTTCCGGGGTCGTAAAGTCCTCGGGGATTTCGGCGCGATTGTTAATCAGAATATCCGGCTGCAGCTGCCGTACCATTTTGTTCATCTTCACCGACTCCCAACCTTCGGGCGAAAGCGGCCAAGCCACGTCGTACCAGAGAACGTCGAGCTTGCCGTAGTTGGTGCAGAGCTCGCGCACCAGCCCGTGCGTGTAATCGACAAAGCGGCGGCGAGCCGATTCATCATGGGCACACTTCGCTCCATCGGGATGGTGCCAGTCCATCAGCGAGTAGTAAAAGCCCACGCGCATGCCTTCACCCCTCGCCGCTTCGTAGTATTCCGCGACCAGATCACGCCCAGCAGCCTGCTTCGGCGCACAATAATTGGTCAGCTTGGTATCGAAGTTACAGAAGCCTTCATGATGCTTGGTCGTCATCACCATGTATTTCATGCCGGCTTGCTTGGCGAGCTTAGCCCAGGCGCGTGCGGCGTGCGGTTTCGGGTTGAATTGTTTGGCCAGTTGCTGATATTCGGCTACAGGGATGCCTTCCTCTTCCATGGCCCATTCGTGGCGGCCCAGCACACTGTAAAGGCCGAAGTGAATGAACATGCCGAAGCGGGCTTCGTGCCACCACGCCATGCGTCGTTCGCGGTCGGCTACCGTCGATGTGGTGGGGCCTTTGCCTTCTTCCTGGGCAAAAAGCGAAGGGCTTTTCAAAGCGGTAAGAGCGGCGGCTGTGCCCGCTGACTTTAGAACGCCGCGACGACTGAGTGGGCTGTTGAAGGACATGACAGTTTGAGTTGTTCACGGCTATCGTATACCCACCGCTCAGCAGACAGCTATTCCGGCGCAGCAGCTTTCGTTTCGATCAGCGGCGCTTCGGTTTCGCGCCGCACTGCATCGAGCACTCCATTTATGAACGAAACCGACTCGTCTCCTGAAAATTGCCGCGCTAGTTCCAGAGCTTCATCGATCACGATCGGTGCAGGGATCGCGTTCAAGCTCATCTCGTAGACGGCCAGCCGCAGAATCGTGCGATCCACCACCGGCATGCGCTCCAGCCGCCAGTGCTCGGACTTCTTTTCGATCTGCCCATCGATGCGTGCCGCATCAGACACGGTTCCGCGCACCAGTTCTTCCATGAATTTGTCGGGCTTCGGCCGGTTCTCGCTCTCTTCCGAATACAGCGTTTCGTAAAAATGGTCGATGGCTGTGTCGATCAATCCACCGCGCCGGTCCCAGGTAAAGAGCACCTGTAAGGCACGCCGCCTCGATCTATGCCGGGCCGCCATCGCTAGTGCGCCTCTTTGATCTGACGCAATAGGTTTGCCAGCTCGATTGCCACTTCAGCCGCTTCCGCGCCTTTGTTGCCGCTCTTGCCACCGGCCCGGTCCATCGCCTGCTGCATGTCGTTCGTGGTCAATACACCAAACGCTATAGGAACACCGGTTTCCAGACTGACCCTGCTCAGGCCTTCCGCCGCTCCGCCCGCTACATACTCGAAGTGTGGCGTATCGCCGCGCACGACCGCTCCAATCGCAATCATTGCATCACAACCGGCTGCCATATACTTGGCCACAACCGGCAATTCCCAGGCGCCTGGCACCTTCGCAATGCTAATGTTTTCCTCCGGGCAACCGCGCTGTGCGAGCACTTCCAACGCGCCTTTGGCCAGCTGTTCGGTTATGAATTCGTTGAAGCGGCTGACGATCAATCCGATACGCAGACCCCCTGCATCCAGCGATCCATGAAACGTTTTATAAGGCATTGAAGGGGCTTACACAACGGCGGGGCGTAAGCACTCGCTGTGGGATAATCCAGTTTTACCCCCTCAGTCTAGCGCATTCATGGATCCACTCTTTATCCGGAATTTTTCCATCATTGCGCATATCGATCACGGCAAATCGACCATCGCCGACCGTCTTCTCGAGTACACCGGCGCGCTCTCGCAGCGCGAGATGATGGCGCAGGTGCTCGACACGATGGATCTCGAACGCGAGCGCGGCATCACCATCAAAGCTCATGCGGTGCGCTTGAATTATCAAGCTGACGATGGCAATCTCTACGAACTCAACCTGATCGATACTCCTGGTCACGTCGATTTCACTTATGAAGTTTCGCGCAGCTTACAAGCCTGTGAGGGAACGCTGCTGGTAGTGGATGCCTCGCAAGGAGTCGAGGCGCAAACTCTGGCTAATACATATTTAGCCATCAATCACGATCTCGAGATCATCCCGGTGATCAATAAAATCGACCTGCCGTCGGCCGAGCCCGAACGAATTCGCGAGCAGATTGAGCAGGTGGTGGGTCTTGACGCGTCGGACGCGATCCTGGCCAGCGCGAAAAACGGAATCGGGATCAAGGATATTTTAGAAGCGGTTGTGCGACGCGTGCCGCCGCCCAAAGGCGATCCCAAAGCGCCGCTGCGTGCGCTCATCTTCGACTCCTGGTTCGATCCTTATCGCGGAGTGATCATTCTCACCCGTATCGTCGATGGCACGCTCCGGAAAGGGCAGAAGGTTCGACTCTGGTCGAACGGAAGCACTCATGAAGTGGAAGGTTTGGGTTTTCAATCGCCTAAGCCTGTGCCGTGCGATGAACTGGGTGCGGGCGAAGCGGGCTTCGTTTTCTGCAACATCAAAACCGTCTCCGATGCGAAGATCGGCGACACCATCATGGATGAGAAAGATCTTTCCGTGGAGCCTTTGCCAGGGTTCCAGGAGATCATGCCGATGGTTTTCGCGGGGTTGTATCCGGTTGAATCCCACGAACATGGCCTGCTGCGCGACGCACTCGAAAAGCTGCGCCTGAATGACAGTGCATTCAATTTCGAACCCGAGCATTCGGCGGCGCTTGGCTTCGGCTTTCGTTGCGGGTTCCTCGGATTGCTCCATCTGGAGATTATTCAGGAGCGTTTAGAGCGCGAGTTTCAAATCGATCTGATTACCACTGCGCCCGGCGTGCGGTATCGCATTACGACGACCGGTGGCGAGGTGATCGACGTCGATAATCCGCAGAAGTTTCCTGATCCGTCGAGTATCGAGAAGATCGAAGAACCGATTATTGATGCCACGGTGATCACGCGCGAAGATTTCATCGGCGAGGTGCTGAAGCTGGTGGAAGAAAAGCGCGGCGTACAGAAGAAATTCGAATACATCGGCGGCAGCCGCGTGCTGCTGCTGTATGAGTTGCCGCTGAACGAGATTGTGCTTGATTTTTATGACCGCTTGAAGTCGGCTTCACGCGGCTATGCTTCGCTCGATTATCATCTCTCCGGTCACCGCACTTCGCCGATGGTGAAAATGGACGTGCTCGTGGCGGGCGAGCCGGTCGACGCACTTTCGATGATTGTTCATCGCGATTTCGCCTACGAACGCGGCAAGATTTTGATTGAACGCCTGCGCAAACTCATCCCGCGGCAGATGTTCGAAGTGGCTTTGCAGGCAGCTATCGGCAACAAGATTATTGCCCGCGAGACGATTGCCGCGATGCGCAAAAACGTGCTCGCGAAGTGTTACGGCGGAGACATCTCCCGCAAACGAAAACTGCTCGAGAAGCAGAAAGAAGGCAAGCGACGCATGAAGCGCGTGGGTCGCGTGGAGATTCCGCAGGAAGCGTTTCTGGCGGTATTGAAAGTCAGCAGCGATTCCGGCGAGTAAATCTGAAGCAGGCATTCACTTAGGTCTGCCAAACAACATTGCAAGTACTGCGCTTGACGCCCTGGTACTTACACGAGCAATTCACATAGAAATAGTGAAGTAGAACCGGCAGGGACTTTATCTAACGACCAGGGAGTCTCTATGAAGATGCCACGTGTTGCATGTTGGCCGGCTATCTCGCTGGCGTTTTGTGTGTGCCCGCTTTTCGCGAACACCTTTTCTCAAACCAATCTCGTTTCCGACATTCCGGGAATGGCTGCCATTACCGATTCAAGCTTGAAAACCCCCTAGGGCGTGTCATTCGGCTTCGTCGCCGACCCAATAATGCTTCTCAGAGTCGAGCACCGGAACCATGACATAGATATGCGTCAACAGATCTTGCAATCGAACGGTCTTGCGGATGCGAATCGTATGGTACGGACCGGGTCCCCATTCCAAGAATTTGTCATCAAGGTTGTAGTGTTTTGCCTCGACTTGGTAGCCTAGCGGTTCGAATAATCGAGTAAGCAAATCAGATTCGCCCCGGCACGGCACCGCCGTGATCATCGCCTCAAATGATACGGGCGTTTCGGCGAGTTCCTGCCGTTCCTTGCTGCGGCCGTTCATCGCGCTCCCCAAAACACGCGCCATCGCCACGCTTAGAAAAGACGATGCAGCATAGGGGCGATCGTTCACATATTGATGGAGCGAGTTTTCCGCGGAATGCGAGCGCCCTCGCACAAGGGCAACCGGGTCAACATCGAGTAGCAGCGCAGCTCGGCTCCGGCTCTCGCTCAATTCCGGATAGAACACGTGAGCGCGTCCGAACGGCATTTCAAATGAATGTGTATGTGCGGGATTCTTGTGCAGCAAATAGCCCAGATTTGTGCCCGATATCTCTGCGCTGATGGTCAAAGGCACTCTTCGAGTATATTGAGCGTCCTCACCCTCCGACCCAGCGCATGTTCGGACTTCCGGGGCGGACCGCAGTCGTTTGTGAGAACTTCGACTCAGCGCGCCACTACTCCGATTACCATGGCTTTTCAGCTTCGAAACAACTTTCGTCCAACGTGCCTCAAGCACCAGGCAGGAGGGGCACGATGATGCCGGTAGATCTCTCGAAGTCCCTGGTGATTGGGATTTCGTCCAGAGCGCTCTTCGATTTGTCGCGAGAGGACCGGATATTTGAAACCGCTGGTCTGGAAGCGTACTCAGCCTATCAGCTTGAGCATGAGCAGGAGCCCTTGCCGAAAGGTGCAGGATTTCCTCTGGCCCAGATGATCTTACGTTTCAAGGCAGACGCTCCGACCGAACGGCGCGCCGAGGTGGTTGTAATGTCGCGCAACAGCGCCGATACCAGCTTGCGTATCTTCAACTCGATCCAACACTATGGTCTCGATATAACAAGGGCGGCGCTTACCGGCGGCGCAAGCATGGCCCCCTATCTCGCAGCTTTCTCGGTTGACCTGTTTTTGTCCGCCTCGAAAGACGATGTGCAGGCCGCCGCTAACACAGGAGTTGCCGCCGGTCTTATCTATTGCGGTCCAGCTGATGAGAGCACCCCGGTGCAAGAACTCAGAGTGGCCTTCGATGGCAACGCCGTTTTGTTTTCTGATGAGGCGGAGCAGATCTACCGGTCGCAAGGCCTCGAAGCGTTCTTGCAACATGAAATCCGAAATGCGCAAAGACCGCTGCCGGAAGGCCCTTTGGCGAAGATACTACGTGCTGTGGCCTTGCTGCAGGAACAATCCCGATCGAACGGAACGTGCCGTATTCGTACAGCGCTCGTCACTGCGCGCAATTTCCCGGCTCATGAAAGGATGGTTCGCACTTTGCGCGCTTGGAACCTGAGGGTCGACGAAGCCTTCTTTATGGGCGGCGTACCCAAAGACGAAGTATTAAGAGCGTTCGGGGCGCATATCTTTTTCGATGACCAGGACGCACACTGCTTGCCGGCCTCCAGATTTGTGCCGACAGCCCGGGTGCTGAATTCTGTCGCGCAGTGAATATCCCGGCCGCAGCGACAGAAATGAACTCAAGATCGCGGCTGGAACTAAACTTGTGAAGAGAAATGAGCGATTCCATCGATACCCTCAGGCCGAATGAGAATACTGATGATGGCTTCAAGGTGACGGAAGACTACCCGGGGCTGATCGTCCACGACGGTAGGGTCCACGGCGCCATCACGCCTGGACACTCCCGGCTAGGTTTCTTCGCTCTAATTCCGAATGTGGCGAGTTGGGGCTATTCGGGAGCCGCCGAATTGTATCCGGAGCTGCCTGAGTTGATCAGCGAAGTAGCGCTGAGTACTTTCCTCGGCGATCTCTTTGAGCATAGGCAAGACTTCGCCCGCCTCCTCTGTGTGCTGGCTGATTTGCAGCGTTGGGAACGAAGCACTTGGTCCAACACACCCAAAAAAATCGGTGAGACCGTTGTTTATAGGAAGTGGTACAACGACGCCGATAACGTGAGCCGCCTCCGCGCTGCCTTAAGCGCGTGCCTGGAGGAACTCGATAGCCTCGAAAAGCAACAACCAAGAAAATTCAGGATTGCAGACGTAAGAGAGAATTGCACGACCGTGGAGCTGGTGAACGAACCGGAAGCATCGCCATGAGCCCCGATGAAAATCTGGCTGCGCTGCTCCCTCGATCCGCCGTTTGGGCTGCCGACCAGGAACACCGGGTTCTACGTGACGGCTTCCCTCTGGACAATCACGCATTAAAGCTGGCTCGCGAAGCCGGAGTGAAGCTACCGGATCGGGTTCGCATCCTGCTTGTACCGGAAATTCCATTCCCGGAGGATGAAGCTCTGCGTCTGGCGGCAAAAGCCATCGGTCTCACAGCGGGCGCCGAAGGACTTACGTTGGGTTATGGCATTTCGATCCGCGTTGAGCGCAGAAATGCCGAAAAGTTGATCGCCCATGAGCTGGTACATGTAGCTCATATGAAAGATGCGGTGGCATGCAGAATTTCCTGTCAGCCTACATCGCCGAATGCATCACGTTCGGCCACTCCGCGGCTCCGATGGAAAGAGAAGCGCTCGAGTTCACTAAGGTCCGCTTCGACGACGTCGAATAAACATTCCCTACAGCCAGCCTTTCGGCCGGCTTGAACTACTCTGCGCCAGCCCGCGCAATCTGGACGTGGCTCAAGGTGCTGGCATATTGCGAAATACCTTTTAACAACGCCTCCGCAATTTTCTGCCGTTGATCGACTCGTTTCATCAGGCGCTCGTCGTGCGGATTCGATACGAACCCAATCTCAGCCAGTATCGAGGGCATGCTCGCTCCGATCAGAACAACGAAAGGCGCCTGCCGGATACCGCGATCACGCGATTGGGAATTCATCTTGAGCGATGTCGACCAGAGCGCTGTTTGCACCTTCTGCGCAAACTCGCGCGACTCCTCCAATTTGTTCTCGAGTACTGCTTTGTGCAAAAGGTCGTTAAGGTCTGAAATCGAACTGAGTGAAGTCGCGTTCTCGCGCGTCGCCAGGTCCAGTCCGACTCGATCCGAAGTTAGATTGAAGTAAAACGTCTCGACACCCGTAGCGCTTGATTCCGGCGAAGAGTTCGCATGAATCGAAATGAACAGATCGGCTTTTTCATGATTAGCGATGCGCGTTCGCTGCTCGAGCGGAATGAACACATCGGCTGAACGAGTGTAAATCACTTCCGCGCCCAGTTGTTTCGTGATCAGCTTGCCCAGGCGCAGAGCAACATCGAGCACCAGATCTTTCTCCATCAAGCCATTCGGGCCGATAGTGCCGGTATCATGGCCGCCATGTCCCGCATCGATCACCACGCGGCCGAGTTTCAGGCCCAGGACACGGACCAGCGATCGATCACCCCCGCTGTCGCGCTTCGCCGCGGAAATCGTGCCGCGCGTACGATTTACGGGAGCGGCTTCAGGGGTGCCATTCACGGGTGCCGCGGCGCCTTCGGAGTGATCGGCTTCATCCCCAACCACGGGCGGGACCGAAGAAGTGTGAGGATCAGAGGGTGACGATGTTGGCGGCGCAACCTGCTCTCGGGCCGGCTCGCTTTGCCGGACGTCCGTCGGGGTAGTGGCTTTATTGGCCACAACCACCACCGGCCGCTTGGCATCCGAGGCTTTCTTCGCACCTGGTTTTTCCGAACTCGCAACAGCCGGAGCGGCGCTCTCGAGCAGCGAGCTCGGAGCATTCCCGCCCTCACCCGCTTTTCCTAAATCAACCTTTTCCGAACCGCTCGAGCTGCGGGCGAGCGACACCGTCGGCTTCACCGCGCTCTTCGGACGAAGCTCGATCATCAAGCGGTCCGGGTTCACCAATTGCGAAGAAACAACCTCAACCGGGCATTCCAGATCGAAGACCACACGCGTCTTGCCGGGACTCACTTCCGCTACGCGAATCTGCTTCACCAGGCGATCTTTGATCTCGACCACCTGCACTCCACGATGAGCGGCGGAAGGTGGTCGCAAACCGGTTAAATCAAAATAGACGCGAGGCGGTTTTTCAATCTGATCGGAAAATAGCTTGTAATCGCCGTCGGTCTGAATCGCTACTCGCGTTACATCACCAAACGACCAGAATCGAATGGCTTGCACATGGGCCGGAGCTCCCGCTTGACCATGTGCGAACGATGCCGGCCACAGCAGCAGGGAGACGACCGCCAGTATTGGCGCTGAACACAGGGGGAGGCGAAGCATGGGTATTAGCGAATGCCAGGCTAAATTCACTCCTCCAAACCGGCCGATTCAGCCAAAGATGCCGACCCGAAAGCTGTCCGAGTTCCTGGGCACATAAAGACAAAAGACCCTCAGTTTGTTTCCTCGATTATACCCGGAAATCGGCTAACCCAGTGTAATAATTGGGAATGCGCGTGGCGGGCTTCGTACTGGTGGGCGGTCGCAGCAGGCGCATGGGCCGCGACAAAGCGCGCTTGCCTCTCGCTTCTCATCTCCTTGTAGAAGATGTGGCCGCCAAGGTGAGTTCTGTCGCAAAGAATTTGGCGTTGGTCGGGGAATCTCATCGTTATTCCGACCTGGGCTTCGAGCGCCTCGACGATCTTCGTCCCTCTCTGGGGCCATTAGCCGGTATCGAAGCCGCCTTGGCGTCCCGGCGGGGCGAATGGAACATCATCGTTGCCTGTGACATGCCCGGGCTGCAGTGCGAGTGGCTCACTCAACTGCTTGCCCGTGCGCAGGAAAGTCGCGCCTCGTGCGTCGTCTGTCAGGATGCATCCGGTCACATCCAGCCGCTCTGCGGAGTCTGGCGCACTGAGTGCCTGCCGACCGTACAGCGAGCGCTTAACGTGCGTCATCTCTGCCTGCTCGATCTTGTCCACGACGTAGGAGCACAGATTGTGGCGCTTGGCCAACCGGTCCCCAACGTGAATACGCCTCAGGAATGGGCTGCGTGGCTAAGTGATCCGATTGACGATGTGCAAGAATCCGCCAGGAAGGTAGTAGCGCCCTCCTGATGGCGGACGAAGAATTTCCACACTACATCGAATTCCGCGACGTCTCGAAAACCTTCGATCATCCGGTTTTGAAGAATGTCAGTTTTTATCTCGATGAAGGCCAGACACTCGCCATAATCGGCCGGAGCGGCGTCGGTAAATCGGTCAGCCTCGGTCACATCATGGGATTCCTCCAGCCCGACAGCGGTCAGGTCATTGTGGCGCACACCGACATCACTCACATGTCGGAGGCTGAACTGAGCCACATACGGCGCAAGGTCACCATGGTGTTTCAGTCGGGTGCGCTCTTCGACTCTCTAACGGTAGGCGAAAATGTCGAGTTTTCGCTCGAAACACGCGACGACCAGACCGAGCAAAGCAAAGAGGACGTGGTAAATGATCTGCTGCGCAAAGTGGATCTCGAACAGGTCAAGGATTCGTATCCCGGAGACCTCGCCACCGGCTACAAACGCGCTGTCGCTATTGCTCGCGCACTCGCTTCTCACCCGGAATGTATCCTCTACGACGAGCCTACGACGATGGTTGACCCGATCATGTCCGATCACTTAGGCAACCTGATGCTCCGGCTCAAGAAAGATATGAAATTGACGGCCGTCGTCGTGACGCACGACCTCGACCTCATGTGGAAAGTCGCCGACACGGTGATGTTTCTCTACAAAGGCGAAGCGATCTACTTCGGCCCGGTGAACAAACTGGAAACCTGCACCCATCCGCACGTCAAACAGTTTCTCGCCATGGACCGCGTCGAGATCACCGGTAGAATTGACGAGACTTAGCGGCTACCAGACAAGCGCTGCTTCAAAGCAGTCCACTCGCGTTTCAGCCAGGAAGCACTCGCGCCAGCATCCTTCTTCGTGGCTTGCTCGGCATCGCGATTGACGGCTCCTTCGGGTGGATAATTTTCCACACCAGCAAGATGGACTCTCGTGCCGTCGAAATTATACGTTCGCTCTCGATAGTGCCCGTCTTCATCCTTGGTGACCAGATGAAACGTACGCGCTAACGAAGTCGCAGCGCCAGGATCCACGCGCACTGGAAAATATCCTTCTACCTGCCGCATCCGGTAAGAGGTTTCATAACGATGCCGGTGACGGTTCCAGAGAAATACGCGCCACGAGTCGAAGTCAAAAGCTTCGGCTCCCGAAATCGTCGTCCAGAGCCAGTTGTGTTTGGGCCCGCGTTCATCGTCGTTGATGATGCCCAAATCGAAATAGGACGTGATGTGCTTGCCTTCGGCATATTGCGCCACATCGTCCGGAATCGACATCATTAAGTTGCGCGACAGTACCCAACCCGTCTCCTGATTCTTTGTTCGCACCAGGGTCCAGGCTTCCATAACGGGTGGCGTTTCTGGTTTAGTTGACTTGCCCTTCTTCGACACGTCTGCCGGCGCGTCCTCGCTTTCGCTTCTCTCTCCACTTCCCAAGGCCGTCTCCCAATCCAAAGGAACTCCCGGCGGAGCAGGCATCGGAGGCCGCAGCACATTCACACTCTTGTGTCTTTTTTCCCGCACCGGTAACTTGGGTTTTTCAAAGAGCACCGGCGAGCGGTTAGCCAAAGTAGCTTTGGGCGTCACCTTACGGGCCAGTATGCTGACCGGGCCGCCTTCCGGTATCTGTGCGAATGCGGGAGAAACGCGACTCGGATCGAGATGAATATTCAGGCTCTCGTACGCGGTCGCATACGCCTCTACTGGAAGCGCGCGAGCTTGCGCCCTCTCGCGATTAATTCGCTCCATATCCTGCGGCCGCAAAAGATCGAATGAATCGACCCATCCTTCTGCCCCTTTAGCAGTCCGCACTTTGATATAGCGGCGTCGAACGTCCACAATGCCGACACGGTCACCATGCTTCAAAACCACGACCGTACTGTTCTTTTGATTGAGCTGCGAACGGACATTCACCGTCATTGGAGCTACATACGCCTGCGGAAGAACAACTCCGGATTCCGTGGTGCAGGCCAGCGAAACGCTGAACAGCAGAGCTGTCACGACGAGCAGCGCGCCCCTGTCAGCACGTATCAGCGCCGTAATTTTACGCAACTCGAATTGAATACGCAAATCATGAGGCGCTGGAAAAACGGATTGACGGTCAGGGTAGGAGGCGCGCCAGTTCCTTCAAAATACAACGGTTCATCACTACAGGAATGCCGGCCGCCCTTGCTTTCGCGGCGCCCTCGTCACTCACCACGCCTTCCTGCATCCAGATACACGGTGCGCCGCCCCGCTCAATCGTCTCATCCACGATGGCCGACACGAACTCCGACCGCCGGAAAATATCCACAATGTCGATCGTGCCGGGCACCTCCTGCAACGTGGCATAGGCGCGCTCCCCCAGTACCTCCGTCTCCTGCGGATTTACCGGAATGATGCGATACCCTTGGCGCTGGAGAAATCTGGATACGCCTAAACTGGCGCGTGCCGGATTGTTCGACAGCCCGACTACAGCAATAGTTTGCGCGGCCTTAAGGATTGCGGTGATTTCTGCGTCGTTCATCAGGCTTCTTTGCCGCCTCTCGTTTTTCGCCCGGAGCTTCGGCCAGCATCAGCTTCTGAAAGCGCGCGACCTCCACGTTGGTTAATGTCCGGTATGCGCCCGGCTTAAGCGTCCCCAATTCGAGAAAGCCGATTTTGACCCTCTTCAGCTTTTCTACCAGCCGCCCGAAATGCTTGAACATGATGCGAATCTGATTCTGCCGCCCTTCCACCAACCGCACCTCGTACCACGGATTGATGCCTTTGCGGATCAGCTTGATCCCGGCCGGCGCGGTGCGGCGTCCATGAATCGGAAGGCCAGTCCGAAATGCCTGCTCCTGTTCGGTCGAGAGGCCGCCATTGGCCTTCACCAGGTAGGTCTTCGAAATGTGGCTGGCTGGCGACATAAGCCGGTTCGCAAAGTCTCCGTCGTTGGTGAGCAAAAGCAGTCCCTCGCTGGCATAATCGAGCCGCCCCACTGGATAGATTCGTTCGCGCATGCCTTTGAAGAAAGACATCACGGTCTGACGCCCTTCCGGGTCGCGCACCGTGGTCACGCAATCTTTCGGCTTGTTCAGCGCGATATACAAATGATGCTTGGGCGCGCTCAAGATCTGCCCGTCTACTTTGACTTTGTCTACGGATACGTCGGCTTTCGATCCGAGCTCGGTCACCGTTTTGCCATTCACTGAAACACGCCCCGCCACAATCAGCTCTTCCGATTTACGCCGGCTCGCGATCCCAGCCTGCGCGAGAATTTTTTGGAGACGTTCTTCAGCCATGTTCGTCCGAACTCTCCATGGTCTCAAGTGAAGCTGTATCGCTCTGCGCTTCGGTGCCAGACTCTATTGCCGGTTCGATAACCGGCGCTTCTTCTCCTTCGTTTAAAGCAAACCGGCCCAGTTCTTCAAACTCCTTCAGCGTCGGCAACTCAGCGAGCGAGCTCAATCCGAACTGGATCAGAAAATCGCGCGTCGTCTTATACAGGATCGGCTTCCCCAGCACATTCTTGCGTCCGGCAGCCGCAATCAATTTTCGATCGAGCAGCGTCTTCAAAACACCTGCGCCCTGCACCCCGCGCACGTCCATGATTTCCGGAGCCGTAATCGGCTGCTTGTACGCCACCACCGCCAGTGTCTCGAGCGCCGCTAACGACAACTTAAAGGGCGCTTGCAGCTGGTTGACGAAACGCCGGATCGACTCGTGATGTTCAGGCTTCGTTGCCATCTTGTATCCGCCCGCTAATTCGCGAATCGACAAGCCGCGGTCCGGCGCAGCGTATTCCTGGACCAATTGCTGCAGAACTTGCTTCACCTGTTCAACCGGCTGCTGAACGGCCGTCGCAATTTGCTCGAGCGTCAGCGGCTCGTCCGTGATATAGATGGCCGCTTCGATCACGGCCTTCAGCGCATGCTGCGAATGCGCCGCCGCTGGCTCCGGTTCGGAGATGGCATCGGCAATAATGACATCTTCTTCGTTCAGCTCTAATTCCTGCTGCGCTACTTCGTGATCTCCTTCGATCACTCGATCCATTTCTTCCATGCCCAAGGTCAGCGATAATCCTGTTCTACGCTTGCCAGATCTTCCGTCGATTCCGCGTTCTCTTCAAACTCTTGCCCGCGCCGCAATTCAATATCTCCGAACGCCTCACCTTGCATCAACGCAATGCTTTGCCGTTTCACTAATTCTAGGATGGCCAGGAACAAGCAGATCGTCGCGCGGCGGCTCCGCTGATCTTCGAACAAAACCGTTGCGGAGAGCACCTCCTGCCCGTTCGATCTCCCCAGTTGCCGCCGCAGAAAATGCATCATGTCCGGCACGCTGACGGATTCTTTGCCAATCTCGTACAGCGGCCGGAATTTCGCACGCTCCAGCACGCCCTGAAACGTCTTGACCAGATCGAAAATGGTAGCCGCTAAACCAGGGCCCGGATCATCTGCCAGAAACTGCTCGATCTGCGGATTCGACCAGACCGCCTCTTCAATAATCCGCTTCTGATGCAGCATTTCAGCGGCATTCTTAAACCGCTCGTGCTCAATCAGGCGTTCTACTAATTCCTTGCGCGGATCTTCCTCCGGAGCGATTTTGTCCAACTCCGGGTCGCGCGGCAGCAGCAGCCTGCTCTTGATATGAATCAGCGACGCAGCCATGTACACAAAGTCTGAACTCAGCTCGATATCCAGCTCCAGAGCTTCCTGCATGTAATCCAGATACTGCGCTGTAATCTTCGCGATCGGAATGTCGTAGATGTTGATCTGCTGCTTGCGAATCAGGTCTAACAGCAGATCCAGCGGCCCCTCGTACTGTTCGAGGTGAAAGTTGAAAGGCGCTGACATAAGCTTCACAGTAACATGCAAAAACCGCTGCTAATGGCGGCGAATCAGTGATTGAGCAACCCGAATCAGACTGCCGCCAACGTGTTTACACTGAGCGGCCGCTTTGCTTCAAAACTCGAAATCGCATCCGCTTGCTGCAGAATATAACCCAGCTCGTCTACGCCTTCCAACATGCACGTCTTCGCGAAATCGTCGATCGGAAACTTCACCGTTTGTCCATCCGGTAACGTAATAGACTGCTGCGCTAAATCCACCGAAACGATAGTCGTTGGATTGGCCAGCACGGCCGCGAATAACGCCTTGTGCGCATCCGGCGGAATCGCGATCGGCAGAAACGAATTTTTCAACGAGTTGCCCTTGAAAATATCCGCAAACGACGTGCTGATCACCGCGCGAAAGCCATACTGCGCCAGCGCCCAGGGAGCGTGCTCGCGCGAACTGCCGCAGCCGAAGTTATCGCCCGCCAGCAGGATTTTGGCCGCTTGCCCCTCGGGCCGATTCAGTATGAAATCCGGCCGGGGTTGGCCGGCTTCGTCGTACCGCCAATCGTAGAACAACTGGTCACCCAGCCCGGCCTTAGACACGGTCTTCAGAAAGCGCGCCGGGATGATCTGATCGGTATCCACGTTATCGATCGGCAGCGGCGCCAACCGTCCAGAGAAAGTGATGAATTTTTCCATGTCCAGCTCCTAAAGCATCGTCCGCACGTCGGTGACTACACCGTTGATAGCCGTCGCGGCCGCCGTTAGCGGGCTCGCTAAGAACGTTCGGCCGCCCTTGCCCTGCCGTCCTTCGAAGTTACGGTTACTGGTCGAAACGCTGTATTCGCCCGGCTGCAACTGATCGCCGTTCATCGCGATACACATAGAGCAGCCCGCTTCGCGCCAGTCCGCGCCTGCTTCTTTGAAGATTCTGTCCAAGCCCTCCGCTTGCGCCTGCTCCTTTACCTGTTGCGAGCCCGGGACGACCATCACACGCACCTTGGGACTCACTTTACGTCCCTTGAAAATTGCCGCCGCCGCGCGCAGATCCGAGATCCGCGAGTTCGTGCAACTGCCGATGAACACCACATCCACCGCGTGCCCCAGCAGAGGCTTGCCCGCAGGCAGATCCATGTAGCGCAGCGCCTTGCCCAGCGAATCGCGCTCGAGGGGATCGCTCACCGCCGCCGGATCCGGTACCGGAGAAGTAATCGAAATGCCCATGCCTGGATTCGTGCCAAACGTGATCATCGGTTCCAGCGCGCTGGCATCAATGTCAATGCGCTTATCGAATTTCGCGCCCTCGTCGGTCGGCAGCTGCCGCCAAAGATTCACGGCGCGTTCCCAATGCGCTCCTTGCGGAGCATACGGACGCCCGGCCAGATAATGATAAGTCGTGTCATCCGGTGCAACCATGCCGGCCCGCGCGCCTCCCTCGATCGACATGTTGCAAATTGTCATGCGCTCTTCCATTGAAAGCGCTCGAATCGCCGGACCCGCATACTCGAATACACAGCCGGTTCCTCCGCCAATGCCGATGCGCGAGATCAAATTCAAAACGATGTCTTTCGCACCTACGCCGTTTTTCAACGATCCTTCCACTCGCACCTCGTAAGTCTTGGAAGGTGTTTGCAACAGGCACTGCGACGCCAGGACGTGCTCCACCTGGCTTGTACCGATGCCAAACGCGAGCGCGCCAAAAGCACCGTGCGTAGCGGTATGGCTATCGCCGCACACCACCGTCATCCCGGGTTGCGTGAAACCCTGCTCTGGTCCAATGATGTGTACGATCCCCTGCTTGCTGCTGTGCGGGCCAAAGAACGGTATCCCAAACTCGCGGCAGTTCTCTTCAAACTGGTCAATCTGCGCGGCAGCAACCTTATCCAGGATCGGCAAATTGCGATCGTGCGTGGGAATGCTGTGATCGGTCGTTCCGACGGTGAGATCCGGCCGCCGAACCTTCAAGCCGCGCTCCCGCAAACCCGAAAACGCCTGCGGAGAAGTCACTTCGTGAACCAGGTGAAGATCGATGTAGATCAGCGCAGGCGCATCCTCCCGTTCACTGACTAAGTGGTTCTTCCAAACCTTTTCAATGATGGTGCGCGGCTGTTTCGCCGTACCATTTTGCTCTGCCATAATTTTGCCCTGCTTTATCTGGCTGCTTGCGCGTGCTGTGCCGCGTGAGCCGCCATCGTTTGGCTCACCGCGTCGCCTACTTCGCTAGTCCCGGCCGGCTTACCCGCCGGTTTCAAGTCAGCGGTCACGCGCCCGCTATTCAAAACCTCTTCGATCGCTTCATAAACGACTTGCGCTTCGCGGGTCAGCCCAAAACTGTATTCCAGCATGGCCGCTACCGATCCAATCGCGCCCAGCGGATTCGCCTTATTTTGGCCGGCAATATCAGGTGCTGATCCGTGTACCGGCTCATAGAGCCCAACCCATGCGCCCGAAGGCCTCTTCGCTCCTATCGATGCCGAAGGCAGCATGCCGATAGAACCGGCCAGCACCGCCCCTTCGTCGCTCAAAATATCGCCGAAGAGATTCTCCGTGAGCACGATATCGAACCGTTTCGGACTCAAGACCAGCTGCATGGCGCAGTTATCCACCAGCAAATGATCGAGCGCCACGTCCGGATATTGCGTCGCGACTTCCGTCACCACGCGCCGCCACAGCTGCGAGTTTTCGAGCACGTTTGATTTATCCACGCTCGTGACTTTCTTGCGCCGCTTACCCGCCAACTGAAAGGCCATGTGTGCAATGCGCTCAATCTCCGGCCTGGTATAGACCATCGTGTTGACCGCCCGCTCTTCCGCACCGCTCCCGGAAATGCCGCGCGGTGTTCCGTAATACAACCCGCCCGTGAGCTCGCGGACGATGATCATGTCGGTGCCATCCACTAGCTCGTTCTTGAGCGGGGACGAATCGATCAACGCCTTATACGAACGAACCGGACGCAGGTTGCCATACACTCCTAGCGCTTTGCGTATCCCTAACAGACCGCGTTCGGGCCGCTTCTCCGGTGGCGCGTTATCGAACTCCGGCAAGCCCACCGCACCCATCAGCGTCGCGTCAACTTCCGCCGCCAGCCGCCTCGTTTCGTCCGGGAACGGGTCGCCGGTTTCCTTGATGGCGATGCCACCTAGCAAGCCTTCGCTCAGAGTTACCTTGTGTCCAAAACTAGATTCAATCTGGCGGAGAACCTTCACCGCCTCGCGTGTTACTTCCACACCAATGCCGTCGCCCGGCAGCAGCAGCACTCGCAGTTCCATCGCTTACCGGTCCGCACCCATCATGGCCGTCGTCGCTTCCTCGGCGTTCGCGGGCCCAAGCACTAAGTGGATCAGCTCCAGAATTTCATCGTTCCGCAAGCCCTTCTTGTTGTCGGCCATTTGTGTGAACCGGTGGTAAACGTCATCCAGCTGTTCCTTTGTAAGCGGGAATCCCAGGTCTTCCGCTCTTTGCTTTAAGGCATGGCGTCCGCTATGCTTGCCGAGCACGATTCTAGTCTTCGGCACGCCCACGCTCGCCGGATCCATGATTTCGTAGGTAGTCGGCTCTTTCAAATAGCCGTCCTGGTGAATGCCGGCTTCATGCGCGAAGGCGTTTTCTCCTACGATGGCCTTATTTGGCTGCGGCCCGAAAGTGATGAATTTGGTAAGCGTCTGGCTCGCATGAAACAACTTCTCGGAATTGATCTTTGTCTCAAACGGAAGCCTGTCATGGCGCGTTCTCATGGCCATCACCACTTCTTCCAGCGCCGCATTGCCGGCTCGCTCGCCGATTCCGTTGATGGTGCATTCAATTTGCCGGGCGCCTGCTTGCACTGCCGCCAGCGAGTTGGCCACCGCCAAGCCTAAATCGTCGTGGCAGTGAACGCTCACCACCGCTCCGTCTCCGAGAATCTTCACCATTCTGCCGATCAATTCGCCATATTCATCGGGCGTCGAATATCCCACCGTATCCGGTAGGTTCACCGTGCGCGCGCCCGCCTCGACCACCGCACGGCTGATTTGCTCTAGGTACTCTGGCTCGGTCCGGGTCGCGTCTTCCGCCGAAAACTCCACATCATCTGTATAGTTGCGCGCCAGCGTGACCGCCGCTACCGCCTCATCCAGCACCTGCTGCCTCGACTTGCGCAGTTTGTACTTCAGGTGAATGTCACTGGTAGCGATAAAGGTGTGAATTCTCGGACGCTTGGCGTGTTGCAGCGCTTGGGCGGCCCGCTCTACATCGAGCGTGCAGGAACGCGCCAGCGCCGCTACCTGCACCCACGGAAATTGCCGGCTCACCGCGTCTACCGCTTCAAAATCACCTTGAGAAGCGATGGGGAATCCCGCTTCCAGTATGTCGACCCCAAGATCCACCAGCGCAGACGCCATCGTGAGCTTTTCAAGCGTCGTCATACTGCAACCCGGCGATTGCTCGCCATCTCTCAGAGTGGTGTCGAAAACGTAGACTCGGCTCATAGCTGCTCCTGGCTAAGGTGAACTTTTCCCCATGCTAAATTAACGGGACCGATTATGCAAATTTATAGTCTTGCCAATTGTTATTAGATATAATGATGACATAAACGCCTCAGTCGGAGAGGCCGTTATGGAACTATATCCTTTAAAGGTTTTCCTCACGGTTGCCACCGAGCGGAGCTTTTCGCGTGCTGGCGAGAAGCTGCTGCGTACCCAGCCGGCTATCTCGATCGCGATCCAACGCCTGGAAAGTGATCTCAAAGAAAAACTCATCGACCGCTCGGGTCGCGAGCTACTGCTTACTGACGCCGGACGAGTGGTGCTCGAGTATGCGCGTCGTTTTCAGAATCTCGAAGCGGATCTCGAGAACTCGCTGCGCGAGTTGAAGGACAACTACGCCGGACGCCTTTCAATCGGGGCCAACGAATCGATGTCGTTGTACCTCATTCAGCACATCGAGAAGTACCGGCGCATCTTCCCGAAAGTGAAGATCCAGGTCCGTCGCTCCGAATCGAGCAAGGTGCCTTCGCAGCTGCTGGATGGTGAACTCGAATTAGGCGTCATCAGCTACGACCCGAACGACGATCACCTGCTCTCCGAAATCATCTATACAGATCGTTTAACCCTGATCGTGTCGCCGCAGCACCGTTTTGCCAACCGGCAGGAGATCTCTATCGGCGAACTCGATATGGAGACTTTCATTGCGCACAATGTTCTGTCTCCCTATCGCGAGGCTGTCCTGCGGGAATTCGCCCGGCACAAAGTTCCGCTGAACATGGATGTTGAGATGCCTACGATAGAAACGATTCGCCGGCTGGTGCAGGATAACGAAGGCGTCGCTTTCCTTCCACGTATGTGCGTCGAACAGGAACTCAAGTCTGACCTGTTACGTGAGATCCGGGTCAAAGAACTAAATCTAGAACGCAAAATACGATTGGTGTATCCTGCCCGCCGGGCTCTGAGCCATGCAGCTCGTGCCTTCCTGGAAGTAGTCAAGCGCGCGACTGTGGAACCGGAGCCACTTCAGGAACTGGCGTGAGCCGGCCGCAGTACTCGGTTGCCGTTGCGGGCGGCGGCATCATCGGAATGTCGATTGCCTGGCGGTTGGCGCAGCAGCATTTTAAAGTTACCGTCTTCGAGAAGGGCTCGATTGGAGGCGAGGCCAGTTGGGCCGGGGCTGGCATGCTAGCGCCCGGAGGTGAATTCGACGAGCCCTCGCCTCTCGCTTTGATGGCTCTCGAATCTCGTTCTTTGTACGCCGACTTTGTCCGCGAGCTCGAACGCGCTGCCGGTCTTGCCATCGACTATCAGGAATGCGGTGCGCTCGATCTGGCCTACGATTCCGCGGATTGGGGTCTGCTGCTCGCCCGGGCGGAGCGCCAAGCTGCTTTCGGCCTTTCCTCTAAGATTCTCAAGACGGAGCAGGTCTCCACGTTCTGGCCGCGTGTCCGTTCCGAGGGTCTAACCGGGGCCCTGTTCTACCCTGGCGACGCCATCGTCAATCCCCGCGAACTCGTGCTTGCTCTCTCAGCGGCGTGCCGTCAATTGGACGTGTCCGTTTTGCAGAACACGCCTGTTAACGCCATCCGGGTCGCCGAAACCGGCGTTCAGGTCGAAGGGCAGCAGTTCGATGGCGTGGTCGTCGCCGCAGGAGCGTGGAGCAGTTCGATCCAGGTAGAGAACGCCGCACCCCTACCCACGGTTGAGCCCGTGAAGGGCCATCTCATCGGTTTCCAGCAGCCGGACCAGACCTGCAACAGCATTCTCCGCCATGGCCACACCTATCTCTTGCAGCGTGCCAACGGTCTGCTCATCGCCGGCGCGTCTGTCGAACATGTGGGTTGGGATCGCAGCATCGAACCCGCCCAGGCCGCATCTCTCGCCCAACAGGCCGCGTTTGTTCTGCCGCACCTGGCCGAAACCACGCCGAGCGAAACCTGGATCGGGTTTCGTCCATCAAGCACAGCTCCGCAGATTGGACCCTGGCAGTCGTCGCACCTTTTTCTCGCCTACGGCCACTACCGCAACGGCATCCTGCTCACGCCCGTAACGGCCCAACTCATAGTGAATGCCATCAGCGCCAGTTTGCGAACGCACTAGCGCGCTTCTGCCGCACCTCAAGCAGCAATGTGCCGGTCCGCGCACGCCGCTTCAGTAGCGTTTCGAGCATCTTCTCCAACTCGTCTTCATCGCCATCTAACCACTGCCGCGGAATTCCCTTCCAGGCCGCGTCCATAACTTCAGCCGGAAAATGTTCTACCATCTCGAGCCAGGGCTGGAACGAATCGAGCGAACGTACTTCGTCGTAGACCGACGTGCGGTGATACAGCCCCTGAATCGGCGAATCCTGAAATTGCCAGTGCGGCCCGTTGAAAGCAAATCCCTGATCGATCATTTGCGCAAAAAATCCCACTCTCGCAGGAGTGTCCCCGCGCAGCGGGGTCCAGGTCTTCGCTTTGGCGCGAAAGAACACCGCCTGCCGCGAATCCGTGTTGCCCACCCACTTGTCAAAGATCAGCGTACCCAAGAAGTCGACCCGGTTCTCAATTTTGAGCAGCAGTTTGTCCGGCAGAAAATCGTAAGTCGCCACTTTCTCCGGGTGAACGGCCAGCCGCGAGCCAAAGTGAATGCCCGCCGGTATCGCTTCGCGTCTCGACCCGATGGACAGATACATATCGGGCGAATCCCCCAGAAACTCCGGGGTCAACTCGATGAGCGCTATCTCAGGCACGTGAATCTGCAAGTAACGCAGAAAAGAACACGCCAGCCATTCGTTGACCAGAATGCGCCGGTGCTGCGGATTGTTGGTGAATTTGACTACGTAGAACGCGCCATCCTCGCCTTCGACCAGATGCGCCTGTGCGCCTCCGCGCATTTTGCGGATCATTTTCAGGGCGCGTATCGGCATCTCTGGCGATCCTGAATTTCCGCTCCCTCAATTGCTTTCGCGGCAGGTGCGAAAATCAGGCTAGTTTCTAGATTTGAGAACAAGGAGCCACGATCATACATGGCAGAAGATATTGCAGAAAAGCCGCATGCCACCAACCCGGACGAGGTAGCGCTCGAGCTGATGAAGTTCATTGCCGTAACCACCAGTTATGGCAAAGGAACATCTAATGCGGGGTTTGGCGGCAAAGGTCCTCGCTCCTCGGAAGAGTACGCCGATTCTCTTCTTGAGCTGTTTGAACGCTGCCGCTCGGTCGTTCGCAAAGGGGCAAAATAAAGCACAATTACCCGGGCCATGCTCTCTTTCGAACTGTGTGCTCGAAAAGCATGGCCCAGATGAATCGATCCCGTCTACCGTTTCTTCTTCTTGGAAGCTGCCGCCTTGCCGCTCTTTCCCTTCTTTGAAGCGGACTTCTTGCTAAACAGGTTCTTGACTGCGGCAGCCCTGCTTTGAGCCGACTTCTTGCTGGTGGTTTTCTTCGCCGCAACTTTTTTGGGCGACGCTTTCTTGGCAGCGAATTTCTTCACCGCTTTCTTGGTCACGCCTTTTTTGGCCGCGACCTTCTTGGCGACAGCTTTCTTCGAGACTGCCTTCTTAGCTGCTACTTTTTTCGGCGCAGCCTTCTTAGCTGCCACCTTCTTGGCCGCAGTCTTCGCAGTCGCGTTGCTGGATGAAGTCTTCTTCGCCGCGGCAGCGCTCTTTTTGGCTACTGGAGTATTCTTGGCTGGGATCGCGGCAGGCTCGTTCGTGCTCGCCGGAACGGGCGCTGCGGCCGCCTTTTTCGGTTTACGGCTTGAGGCCTTGCGAACCGGCGGAGTCTCTGCTTCCACAACCACGATGCTTAATTCGCTCAGGTCGTCTTCTCCGTCCTGACTTCGCCCCATGTCGCTGGATGTCATCGAGGGCAACGCTTCCGGCGCTTTACTGGTCTCAGCCGGTCCCGAGTGAACCTTCTTTGCTAGCGAAGGTACAACAGTTTCTTCTTCGCCCAGATCGTCGAGATCGTCGTCCGCACCGTACTCGTCTTTGTCGGACTCGAGTTCAACGTGCTCATCCTCGTAATCAAAATCGTCTTCCTGCTTATCTGCCAGATTGTACGTGATACTCACGCCTTCCTCCTATCGCACTTCCTTACTATGCATCGAGATGATGAGAGAAGCAAAATTATTTCACAGTGCGATGCGAGTTTTCTGACAACTCACACCATTGCTGATGTTGGATTACAAAAGAACAACGTGGAGTTTGGAGAGAATCTACTCAGCCAGGGCTGCCGTGCTTCGATGTATCGTGTGCGCCGAAACGTGCCGGGAAGCCGCGACATGGGTCGAACGCAGCACGCGCCAATGGGGAGTTTTGGCAGACGATACATTGCGCGAACGGCCTCTGCGTGAGCGCGCCGCCCGCGTGACAGGTGTGCGTTCCTCATGGTAAACGGCCGGAATCAGCAGCACATCACCGGCTTCAATAGACTGTGCTGTTCGATTCACCGCCACGATCCGGCCTGTTGACATGTGAAAGGACTTGGCAATCGCCTCGAGCGTATCGCCTGCTTCCACATGGTGAATGCGCCAAGCCTTCCGGTTCTCCGCCGGCACGGTGTTGAGCGCCGCCTGGGCTGATTTCTCAGTTCCCTTGGGAATGTGCACCTGGAAACCGGCGGGTACCACGCTGCGCAACAGCGAAGGATTCAGATCGCGCACTACCGAAACTGGCTGCTGAGTCGCATCGGCCAGCAGGTCCAGACTGGTGGCTGCACTGAGTTGGATTGAGTCGTAATCGACCGGTTGATCGACGTCGATATGCTCGAGACCGTAATCTTGTGGATTCTTGGCCATGATGGTCATGGCAACAATGATCGGCACATAGTTGGCCGTCTCACGCGGCAAAGCGTGCCGTTTTAGCAACTCCCAGTAATCGGCATAGCCGGTGCGTTCCACCGCGCGATCCACCCCGCCAGGGCCGCAATTGTACGCTGCCATGGCCAGGTACCAATCGCCGTAGCGGGCATAGAGATCTTTCAGGTATTTCGCCGCCGCACGTGTGGCCTTCTCGGGATCCAAGCGCTCGTCCAATGCCGTTGTCCGTACCAGATCGTAATTCGATCCGGTGCCTGAGATGAACTGCCACATTCCTACCGCGCTCTTGTTCGAAACGGCGCGTGGCAAAAAGCCCGATTCAGCCTGTGCCAGGTACACCAACTCCTGCGGCACGCCTTCTTCGGCAAAGATTCTTTCGATCAGAGGTCGATAGCGCCCACCCCGCTTGAAGCCCGACAACAAAATGCCGCGGCCCCGCTCGGTCGAAAAGAAGTGCACGTAGCTCAAAACCGGTTCGGAAAGCTCCAGCGGTATACCCGAAGTCGTTTGATTCAACTCCGTCTTGAGCCGGGGCGTGAGGCTCTCATCCACCGGGAAGGTCATGTGACTGACCTCGTCGATGGGTGCTTTGTCGAACGGCACTGCGGCATCCTCCGGTTGCTGTCCTGCGCCCAGTTTTTCTACATCGAAACGATAGATGAGATCACACATCTCATCTAGGCGGCGTTCGACTTTCCGGTGATCGGCGAGGGAGTCCGGCGCATCCAGCAACGCGTTAATAGCCGCATCGAACTCTCGCTTTGCGCCCGCGACATCGCCCTGGAAATAAAACTGGCGACCGCTATTGAAATGCGCATCCGCCTTCTGCAAAAGGCTGTCAGTGGGAGAGACAGGCGCCGCTTGGGTGCCAGAGTTCGTGGTGGTGCTGCCGGCAGGATTTGAGCTGGAGGGTGTTTGACACGTTCCGATGAAGGCACCCGCCAGGAGAGCGAGGCCCCCAAGAAAAAACCGTGATCGTAGCATTATCCGATAAGCAAAGCTTATTACTCTGGAACTCCGTGACGGAACTATTACTCTAACCCAGCTTTGAACCTAGGGTCAAGCAAATTAGCGACTTCGGCTACCAAATCCAGGAAAGTCTTTCCAAAAACCATAGCCCGGGCGTCTCCTTATAGTACGAGCAAACAGGAGTTCTTCTGTCGCGATCCCGCCGATACGGCCTTGATGGGGGTAGCCGTGCTCTCAGAACGGGAAAACAGTCAGTCCGTGAATCTTATCGAAGTGACGGCCGCTACGATTAGCAGCCACCACGTTCCCCTTTGCCGCCTCCCGGCCCTCGATCTGACCGACTAGCCAAGCCGTCCGATCAGTAACCGGCGTCAATAACAGCACTGGAATCGAGCACTAATCCCAGGAAGGAGGAATCCATGGTTTCTGGTGGCTGGCGATGATTTCATTGAGGTCCTCCCCAAACTCATCGTCGAGCGTAACAGTCGAGTTGCGTTGTTTCGCCTCTCGAAGAATGTCGCTGATCGGACGACCGGTGCGATGGGGGGAACTGATCACTGCAACAGGCCGATGATCGGCCCGCTCGATAATTACTTCGCCGCCTTGCTGAACCCTCTCCAACACCGCGCGCACATCACGGGCGAGTTCGTCTTCGGTGATCCGCACCGTCATCATGCCTTCGATCATAGCGGCTCTCAGCCCCTTCGTGAGTACTGGCGTGCCTAACGGGTTGTCGGCACGGGAGAGTTGCTGCGGCTGGTGATGATGCGATCGATCATGCCGTATTCCAAAGCAGCGTCAGGCTCGAGAATGTAATCGCGATCGACGTCGCGGGAGATCTTCTCTACCGGCTGGCCCGTTGCGTCGGCCAGGATTTCATTTAGCGATTGGCGCATGCGCAGGATCTCGCGGGCATAAATGTCTATATCGGCCGCCTGACCACCTAGCCCGCTCATCGACGGCTGGTGTATCAAAATCCGCGAGTGGGGGAGGCTGAACCGCTTCCCCTTGGTGCCGCAAGCCAGCAAAACGGCTGCCATCGACGCAGCTTGCCCAAGGCAATAGGTCACAATATCCGGTTCAATCAGCCGCATCGTGTCGAGAATGGCCAGTCCGGCAGTAATCGATCCACCCGGCGAGTTGATGTAAAGCGAGATGTCTCTCTCAGGATCTTCCGCGGCAAGGAACAACATCTGAGCCATGATCAGATTCGCTACGTTATCGTCAATCGGAGTGCCGAGAAAGATGATGTTCTCTTTCAGCAGACGCGAGTAAATATCGTAGGCACGTTCCCCGCGCGATGTCTGCTCGACAACCATCGGCACTAGTACTGAATTCTGCATCCAAGCTCCTTAAAAAACAACGATTTAAGTATTTTGAAAGAAATACTCTCGCGTCACACCCATAATATAGGATGACGTTCCGATGATTGCGAGCGGCATCGCTGTATCCTCTCACCTGTTCGGACCAGTCATTTAATCTTGCGACCCGGCAAATATTTTTCTGAAAAAACTAATGTTTCAGCAGTACATGGCCGAAGTACCTTCTAGAGGAACAAAAGTGGCCAGTATGAAGGTTCTCGTGGCAGATGACAGCGCAACATCCAGGGCTATGCTGCGGAACGCTTTATCGAACTGGGGCTACGAAGTGGTGCTGGCCGAGCACGGCGCAGCGGCCTGGGAAATTCTCTTACAACCCGACCCTCCCCCCATGGCTATTCTGGACTGGGTGATGCCCGAAATGACGGGCCCGGAAGTATGCCGGCGGGTGCGTGAAATGGGCCGCGAGCCCTACACCTACATCCTCCTTTTAACTTCAAAGAACACTAAAGGCGAGACCGTGGAAGGCCTCGAAGCGGGCGCTGACGACTACATCGTCAAGCCCTTCGACCAGCATGAGCTACAGGGGCGGTTACGGGTAGGGAAACGCATTGTGGATCTGCAAATGGATCTGGTGCAGGCGCGTGAGGAATTACGCGACCGGGCCAACAAAGATCTGCTGACGATGCTGCCGAACCGCTCCGCCATTTCGGTCGCGCTCGAACAGGAACTGGCGCGCTGCCATCGCGAACACCGCACGGTTGGGATTGTGTTGCTGGACATCGATCACTTCAAGAAAATCAACGATACCTATGGACACTTTGTGGGCGATGCGGTTCTGCGGGAAGCGGCTGCCCGCTTGCGCGGCAACATGCGCACCTATGACCAGGTAGGACGCTATGGCGGCGAGGAATTTCTGGTGGTATTACCGAACTGCGACATGGAGCAGGCAACCCACCAGGCCGATCGTATGCGGGAACGGCTCTACGAACACGCAATGATCGTAGACGGTACGGAAATCCAGGTCTCCGCGAGTTTCGGAGTCACCGTCACCGATGGCTCCGAACGGAGTCCCGATCTATTTGTGAGAGTGGCGGACGAGGCTCTCTATCGAGCCAAGGCGGCCGGACGGAACTGCGTGCGAGGTTTGGCTTTGTCCGATTCTATCTTCGGTGAAATGCCACCCCCGGCGGATGGCGCTGATATAATTTGAAATGTTGCGCCCGTAGCTCAGCTGGATAGAGCGTCTGGCTACGAACCAGAAGGCCGGCAGTTCGAATCTGTCCGGGCGCACCACATCCTTCCCTTCTCAAGTCTTCATGCGCGCCATGAAGTAGAGGCCAGCCAGCGAAAAGATGATGTCAGGCGACCAGGCTGCCATAGCCGCAGGAAGCTGATTCAAATCACCGATCTGCTCGAATAAAGTTCCGATGGTCCAATAGGCGATGGCGATCGCCAGGCTGATACCGACTCCGGTCATTGCGCCGCGGTTTCCGGCGATGAATGCGAACGGAATACTCAGCAGCGACATGATGAGTACGAAGAGCGGGACGGCGAATTTCTTGTAGTATTGCACCTGCAGAGGGACGGTGTTCATGCCGCTGATCTGCAATTCGCGGATGTAGCTGCCTAGTTCCTCGAAGTTCATTTCCTTGTACTCTTTTTCCTCTTTGGCGAACCAGGAGGGCGGTTCCGTTAGCTCGGAAAAGATAGCCGTTTTGCCGTGAAACTGGCGGTAATCGTCGCCCCGTTCACTGTCAATCTGGCTCAGCCCGTTCTGAAATTCCCACTGCTTCGCGGACGGGTTCCACGAGGCGCGTTCTGCCGAAATCTGATGGTCGATGCGGAACGTTTTGGGGTCGAGCTCGTAGATGTTCACATTCGACATCAACGATTTGCGCGGATCGAGAAACTTGTAGTTGTAGACGCGCGATCCCTGGCCGAATACCCACTGGCGGTCGGGCCGCAGATAAGTAGCAACGGGCTTGTTTTTGATTTGCGCGCGCAGCATTTCCTGGCGGCGATTGGCCTCGGGAATATAGAAGTGGTCGAAGGCGAAGAGCAGGCCGCTGATGAGGAGGCTGACGACGAGCACCGGGGCAGCCAAACGGTGGACACTAACGCCGCCGGCTTTGAACGCCGTCACTTCGTTGTATTTCGTCATGATCCCGAAGCAGATCAGCGAGGCAAACAGAGTCCCGATGGGAGTGACCTGATAGATCAGGCTGGGCGCGAGGTGCCAGAGGTAATCGATCATGGTTGACATGGTGATGTCGTTCTTGATCATGTCTCCCAGGAGCTCGAAGAAGGTGAAGACTTCGATTAAAGAGACCAGTGCGCCGAGCAGGACGACCAGGTAAAACAAGAAGCCGTTGAGCACGTAAGCGTCGATCAGGAGGGGGCGAAGGCCGAAGCGCCGGATGCCGCCGATACGAATCTGGCGCTGCCCGGGCTGCGGACGCAGCGATTTCAGGCGTTTACCGGCCCGCTGAATCACGCCGCTGAACCAGGAGCCGATATCCTGGTCACCGGGCCTTTCGAGCCGCGAGGTCAGAAATAAGCCGGCGATAAGGAAGACGGTGTCGGGTGTCCAGACGGCGAAGGGTACCGGGAGGCTGCCTTTTTTGGCCAGTCCGATCAGGGTAATGAAGCTCAGATAATACAGAAAAGCCAACAATACGGTCAGAACGAAGGCAGCGGATTTGCCGCCCTTGCGCGAAGAGATGCCGAGCGGGATGCCGACCAGCGAAAGCAGGATACAGGCGAGCGGCAGGGCGAAACGCTGATGGAGTTCGATAGCGGCGTCTACGTGGTCTTTGGGCGAAAGATCGTGGCGGCGGTAGACGCGCTTATAGAGCGGCACGGTGTCCAACTCCTGGACGGTTTTGTTGACCTGCAGCTCTTCGGTTTTCTGGGCTTGCAGCGCTTCGACCTGGGTGGGCGCGACGGTGGTAATGACTTTGCCCTCTTTATCGCGCTCGGTCGAGCGGAAATTGCGCATGTCGAGGATGATGCGGTTATTCAGCTGATCGGGATGGGGAATGGCTTCTTCAGCGACGATGACGCGGGGTCCGGCGCCACGGTTTTTGCCTTCATGCGCCAGTTCGTCGGCCGGTGTCACATCGGCGATAAAGACCTGATGCCAGAAGATTTGTTTGCCGACGGCGCTGACGTTGCCGACGTACAGCACGATGTTCGGGAATTGTTCGTTGAAGATGCGCGACTCGATGTCGCCGGTGAGCTGGGCGGCGGCAAAATTACGGGCGACTTTTGTTTCTAAATGCAGGGAGAGAGGCGTGAGCCAGAGGGAGGCGGTGGCGGTGACCAGGAGCGCCATCGTGGAAAACAAAAGGACTGGGCGAACGATGGTGGCGCTGGAGACGCCGGAAGCGCGCATGGCGGTGATTTCGCTGTCGGCCGACATGCGGCTGAGGCCAATCAGGACACCCACGAGCACGCCCAAGGGAAGAGCAAAGGGCAGCGTGGCCGGAAGGGCGTAGAGGAGCAGCCGAGCGACCACGGCCGGGGGCGCCGAGGTCTTGACGAGCAGGGTAGAGAGGTTGTTGATGGTGCGCAGGAAGAGAACGAAGACAAAGAGGGCGCTCCCGAGCAGCGCACTGGCAAAGACTTCCTTGAAGATGGCCCGGCTGAGAATGCGCATAACTACTTGCTGCTGGCGACGAGCGCGGGCACAGGCACGAGCGGAGCGGCATCGCCTTCGTTTTCGGCCCGAACCAGTTCGATGCTTTCAAAGAGCAGCGACGGGCAGATGATAGACGACAAGGCGGCCTCCGAGCGCAGATCGGCGATGTTTAGGCTCGAACCGTTGTTCACATAGTTCAGGACGTACGGATGATCGGAAGCGGCTGCGACATCTCGCAAATCTTTGGCGCTGAACTCGCGAAAGCGGAAACCGCGCACCAGTTCTTCGTGGCCATCCGGGTAGACGCGATAGGCGAGCAGCGGCTGATTCAGGGTCCGGGCGGTGCCGTTCTTTTGCAACTGCCGGGCCATGCTTTGCAGTTCGTTGATGGAGGCGGTGGCCGGAAAGTCGAGGCGGCGCAGCACGATGCCGTATTTGAGACCGGCTGCTTTCACTTTTTCGAGAAGCTGGGATTTGAGCTGGGCTTCGGGAACGGGCTGGGCAGTTTCGACGAAGAGGTTGCCAATGACGGGTTCTTCCGACCCGAAGGGACCTGGGAGGCGGCCATGGCCGTTCGATCCCGAGAAGGTTCGAATGGGCATGCGGCTGAACAGGAAGGTTTTGAGCTTGCCCCTGTCAACCAGGTTGACGCGCTGTGCCAGGACACCCTCATCGTCGACCGGGTAGTGGCCCGCCAGAGGAGCTCCCTGGAAGTCTTTAGCGAGCGGGTTGTCGTAGATGGAGAGCCAGTCCGGGGTAACGCTCGATCCGACGCGGGCGCTCCAGACGCTGTCAATCGTCTGCATGGCCGCTTCGTTGGAACCGGGAGGGACGATGGGCTTGCGGTGCAGCAGAAGCGCGTCGGTCAGGCTCTGAGCCATCATTTCGGCGGCGGCTTCGCCTTCGAACAGTACGGGTCCGGCGTAATCCTCGGCGAGGGGCGCTTTGGCGAGCGAAGCGGTTTGAGCAGCTACGGAATCGGCGATTTTGGCCAACTGACCGGCATCGGGTAACTGGCTGGGGTCGGGCACGACGACGAACTGGTGGTTCCACACCCGATGGCCATCGCCGGCGCGGGCGGCCGAGCGAACCTCGACTTCGTTGAGGACTTGCGGGATGCGGATGACGGTGCCTTCGCTATTGGTCATGCGATAGGTAGACGAGAGGATTTGGACTTTGACGCCGGAGGTGGTGATTTCGGGATAAGCGCTGAAGCGGGCGGAGGCGGCGCGGGCGGCCCGGTTCCAGGCATCCTGGTTGACGTTGAGCTGAATGGGCGGCTCGATGACCTGGGCGGGTTTGGCGGGGGCCAGGTCGGCGATTTTGTCGGGGTCGGATACTTCGCGGACGATGTTGCGTTTGCGGGTGATCTGGTCGATAGCCGCTTTATAGAGGACATCGGTAGTGCGCCAGAGGGTAGTGCGCATGGCCAAGTAATTGTCGTCGAGCGGAAAGAGGCCGAAACGAAAGGGGCGCGAGTAGACCGAGTTGGTGTTGTCGAACTTGTAGTCGCCGACACGAACGACCGCGCCGGGGCGGCGGACATGAATCAACGTGGAGCGGGTGATGCCGCCGAGGCTCGCATCGACCACGAGTTCCTCGGTTTCTTCGGCGGTGTACTGGATGAAATAGGGCTTGTCGAGGGTGTTGAGAGAGAGGGTTTTGGAGCGCGCCATTTCGTCGGCCATGGCGCGGAGGACGGTGTCGTGTTGCCAGTCGGATTGGGCAAAGGCGGAGGTAATCAGGGCCAGAAAAGCGGTGAAGATGCGGACGGTCATTCGGCCACCGGGCGGGGCAGGATGGGGAGCTGCTGCTGGGAGTTGGGCTTCTTTTGTGTTTCGATTTCGGAGACCAGGATGGCGGGCGAGACGGCGGAGACGGGGATGCTGCCGGATTCGGCGCCACAATAGCCGTTGAAGACTTCGGCGTGGTCGGAGGTGGCAAGGATCCGGGAGAAGCTGGCGAGCGGGGTGCCGACGATATCGACGCCGCGGATCAGTTCATCGGGACGGCCATCGCCGTACACGCGATAGACCACTAGTGGAACGACGGTGAAGGCTTGGAGTCCGCGGCGGCCGGTGGTGGTGTAGCCGCTCGATACTTCTTCGAAGTAGAGGCCGTAGGGCTTGGATTGCTTTTTGATTTCCGCCAGCAGGAGTGCGCGCAGTTGCTGCGAAGAGACCTTTTTCGAGGATTCGACGATGAGGTTGGACTGGCGGGAGACCACTTCAAAGCCGGGCTGGCGGCGGCCGTGACCGTTCGAATGCTGGAACTGGCCGACGGGGGAACGAGAGAGCAGAAAGGTCTTGAGAGTGCCCGCATCGACGAGCTTGACGGGGCGGGATTTGACGCCTTCGTCGTCGTATTCGTAATGACCGATCAGATCGACGCCGGCATAGTCCTTGCGGGTGGCGTCGAAATCGACGCTGATGAAGTCGGGCAGGACTTTCTGGTTGAGCATCTTGGTGAAGGTCTGGCCTTCGGAGACATCTTTTTGACGATGGCCTTCGACGCGATGGCCGAAAATTTCATGAAAGAAGACGGCGGAGGCGCGGCCGGACAGAATAGCCGGGCAGATGATGGGTTCAGCGGGCGGGGCAGCGACGAGTTGATCGAGCTTTTCGGCGAGGGCTTGGACCTTGCTTTGAATGACGGCGTCGGGTGGCAGGTGGGCGGGATCGGTGGCCTCGATACTCGAGAAGTCACTCAGTTCCATGCCGTCGGGGGCGACGGCTGCGCCTTGCATTTCGACGCGAAACAAGTTGCTGCCGAGTTGGACGGCGGTGCCTTCGGTATTGACTAGCGTGCGGATTTCACGCTGGGCGTGGAAGGTGAGGCCGGAGCCGAGGATCTTGGGGTGCTGATTGAAGAGGGCGGACCAGGCGCGCAACTTGCCAGCCCATTCGTCGGAATTGTAGCGAAAGGTAGGCGGCAACTGGGAGTAGGTGGCGCGCTCGTCGGACGAAAAATCGGCATCCTGGGTCGCCTGCTGAGCGAGCAACTGGTTGTCGGTTTTCAGCTGGAGGTAGCGGCGTGAAGCGAGGCGGTAGACGTGGTCGGAGGTGGCCCAGAGGGTGCGGTTGATCTGGTTAGCATCGTCGTCGAGGCTCAGGCCGGTAAAGGTGGTGAAGCGGACGGGCGCGCCTTGATACGGATGATAGTTGTCGAACTTGGGAGAGCCAACGCGGATGGTGGTATCGACGCCGCGCTGATGGTTTTGTGATTTATCGACGAGCGCGCCCATGGAGGCGGATACGGAAGAGGATTGCTGGTCGGTGACTTCGTAGGCGAGGAAGTAAGGAGCGGGGTCGGCTTTGGCTTTGAGGGCGGTGAACTCGCGGTTGAGCTCGCGCTGCAGAATGTCGATCAGGGAGTTCGGAGGTAGCGATGCGGCAGCACAGGCAAGAGCTCCGCACAGGGAGATACAGAGGAAAAGGAGTCGCAGAACTTTTAGGATAACAACGGAAAGCCGCTGCGAGTATTTTGAGCGATGCGGCAGGCGCTTGGCATCACTGACAAAAAGAGTATGGCGAAGAAGAAGACATCGGATCCAGAGCGGTATACGAAACCGGAGCTGCGCGAGAAGGTAAAGAAGAAAGTGATGGCTGGGGACAAGGGCGGAAACCCGGGACAGTGGAGTGCGCGGAAGGCGCAACTGGTCGCGCAGGAGTACGAGAAGGAAGGCGGCGGATACAAGAAGGCGAAGAGCGCGCCGCAGAAGAGTTTGGAGAAGTGGGGAGACGAGAAGTGGAGCACGTCCGATAAGAAGCAGGCGCGGAGGGAAGGCGGCACGGCGCGCTATCTGCCGGAGAAGGCCTGGGAGCAGTTGAGTGGGAAAGAGAAGGCGGCGACGAATGAGAAGAAGAAAAAAGGATCGCGGGCGGGAAAGCAGTTTGTGAGTAACACGAAGGTGGCGGCGGGGGCGCGTAAGAAGGCGGTGAAGAAGAAGACAGCGAGAAAGGGATGAGTTTTTACCGTCCATAAAAGGAGTCGGCGGTAATTACGGGTTTAGGCAGGAGAGGCGCGCGGGGCGGCCGGTCACGCAGGAGTGACAATAAAGTCAGTACTTTATTTACAATGACTTAGCGTAGTTTTTGGGGAGGGCCGGGGAAGCCGGTTCGGGTATCTTTCCGATGCGGGGAAGTGGGCGGCTGAGTGCGACAGAGACATAGTGCTGGAGGAGGCGACGGGGATGAGAGACGGTAAGAATGGGGAGTTTTCAATTCGTTTTCGCTTGAGTGAAGACCTGGGTGGGAGTGACGGTGGCGGCGATCGGTTCGGTGCCAGGCACACCGAAAGCGATCCAACCGGAATTAAAGCCGTCCTCCATTTGCTCGAAGGGCGCGATGCCGCCGGGCGGCATGCCTTGTGCTTGTAAGCTGGCGGTCCACTGCTCACGAGGAATAGAGTGTGCTTGAACGGTTCGGCCGAGCACTTCGGTCAAGGCGCGGGCGAGGTCGTCCGGGCTGATGGGAGAGCCGAGTTCGATGATCTTTCTGCCGGTCCAGCCGGCGACCAGCAGGCGGGCAATCTGGTTGCCGATGTCCTCGGTGGCGACCATCGGCACGGGGCGGTTCGCCGGCGTGAGAAAGGTGTCGAAGCGACCAGTGGAAGGTGTAGATTTGAGGGCGTATAGATAGTTCTCCAGGAATGAGCCGGCCCGGATAAAAGCGGTTGGAAAGGGCAGGTCGCTGAGGCCCTGCTCCAGCAGATAGGTCGAGGTGATCGTGCCGAGGCGGCTGCTTTGCTGCGAGCCGATTGAGGAGAGGGCCACGAGTCGCGGTGGAGAGGCTTGGCGCAGAGCCTCGCGGAAGCTGGGGACGATGGCTTTGGCCTCTGAGAAGTCCGGTGTGGGAGCGGCGAACGGGGGCATCATCAGGAACGCTCCTTCGACTCCTTCGAGAGCGCCGCCCAAGGCGGCAGCATCGTTGAAGTCTCCCTGGCGGATGTCGACACCCTGCTGCGACCACTCGGCGGCTTTCCGCGGGTCGCGGGCCAGAGCGCGCACTGTCTTACCCTCTTTGAGCAGCTGTCGCGCAGCCGCTCCACCTACTTTTCCGGTGATTCCGGATACGAAAAACATTTTTTAATTCTCCTTTCAACTTCGATTTGATGCGAGCAAGCTAGCCACTATCCGGCACAAAATTAAAGAACCGCTTGCTGACGGGGCTGAGAAAAAATCAATTTTCAGGCTAAGTCTTCGAACCCTGTCTATTTCGATGAACATGGAAATAAGGACGCGAGTTTTGCGGATTGCGGTCTGAAGTATTCGACAAATTGCCGTTTTCCATTCTCCGGAGGCGCTCTCCCGGAGAATGAGGCTATTTAGACACTCAGCGCTGCCATCCGGGGCCGCCAGAGCACACGGCTCCACACCTGCGTGTTGTACGCCATGGCCAACCAGAGCGCTTCCATCGCCGCCTTTTGCAAGCCCCCTACCGAAAACCGCCGCCAATGCCAGTTGCCCTTCCAATGCATGTGCGGCGTTTCAGCAACCGCGCCGCGTTTTTTGTACAGTTGCCGGTTCTCCGGTCTCTCCATGCGCTCGGCGAAGGTCCGCATCGCTGGGCTTTCCTGCACCCGTTCGATCTGGCGCGGCGTACCCGGCTTCAGGTGTCGGCAACAGCGCGGCGCTTTCTCACAACAGGCGCATTGTTCGGCCCGTGCGCTGTACACTTCGCACACTCGCCCGTGGTGCTTGCGCGTCTTTATCTGCTCCATCGGTTGCCCCGCCGGGCACACAAAAACCTTCCTTTGTTCATCCCATAGAAACACCGCCCGGCCAAACTCCGGATCCATCCCGTTGGCTGCCAGCGCCCCCGCCTCCCGCGCCGTTTCCTCCGCTAACGGGGCGATCAGTTCCACGCCCTTCTCCGCCATTGCTTCCACGTTCTCACGGCTCACATAGCCGCCGTCGGCCAGCACGCAGCCAGGCTTCTCCCCCAGGCGCTCGATCAGCGCTTCCACGGCAGGAATCAGTTGCTGCTTGTCATTACCGGCGTCGCTGACCGACACCCCCACAATCACTTTCTCCTGCGCATCAGTCATCACCTGCACGTTATGGCTCGGTGCCCAGCTTCCATCTGCGTGCTTCATTTTGCGCGCTTCCGGCTCACTGCTGCTGACCCGGACTTCATCCCGTTGGCTGGCCGGCTTCTCCTCTTGGCGCTTTCCGATTTCCTGCAGCGCTCTCTCCAGCCGTTCCACCCGTTGCCGCGCCACACGCTTCTGCGCCGCCACCCTGCGCTCATCCTGCGCTTGGTCGGCACGCGCCTGCCGGTCCAGTTCTTCGATATGCAGGCGCGCTTGCTCCAATTCCTTCTCGATCGTGGGCCGCCGGTGCATCGATTGTTTGCTCGTGCGCGCCTTTATTTTCGTGCCGTCCTGCGTCACGATTTTAAAATTCACCAGCTTCTCGCGCCGCAGCACCGCCACCAGATTCGTGAATAATCCGTCCAGTCGCTCCCGATCCTCTATCCGAAAATCGGAGAGCGTGTGCGCGTTGATTTCCGTGCATCCGGTGAGCCAGCGCAGACCCGGCTCCCACGCCGTCATGCGCGACAACGCCCGCGCCGATGCCACCCCAATGGCGTATCCATACAGCCAGATTGCCGCTAGTAAACGCGGCGGAAAGCAGGGCCGTCCCGCCCCACCCTCCCGCGCTGCGATTCCCTCTTCCCAGGCGCTGAAATCCAGTTGGCCGGTAAGCTCCCATACCGCGCGCGCCCGATGTCCCGGCGGAATCAGGGCTTCCACATCCACTGCGGCCAGAAATGTCTGCCTTCGGTCGATGCTCGTATAACGCGGCTTCCCCTGCAGCTTCGCTTCCGGTCCAGCTGCCGACGTAGTCATCCATTCCAACTTAAGGCCACTTCAAACAAAAGTACAGTCAAATGCTTTAGAAACGGGATTTTTTCTCAGCCCCTTACGCGCGCGGCTCTGAAACGGCGCGGGTCGGAAACGGCGCGGCTCAATCTCTAACGCGAACCTTCGGTTCGACTGACATGCCGGGGCGGAGGCGGTCTAAGCCGTCCTGATTGGGATCGAGAGCGATGCGGACCGGAATGCGCTGCACCACCTTCACGTAATTTCCCGTGGCGTTCTCGGGAGGCAGAGTGCTGGCGACAGAGCCGGTCGAGCCGCCTATCGTTTCGACTGTTCCTCTGAAGTCGCGGTCGAGAGAATCTACGTGAATGTTGACGTGCTGAGAGGGGCGCATGAGGAGCAACTGAGTTTCTTTGAAGTTGGCGGTCACCCACAGGTCGCCTATTTCAGAGATGGTCAGCAGCTGCTGGCCGGCCTGGACTCTGCTGCCCACCTGCGCCGAGCGCTTCATCACAATGCCGGCTACGGGCGCCTTGATTTTGGCGTAATCGAGGTTGAGGAGCGCCTGCTCACGCTGCGCTTCAGCGGACTTCAGGTTGGCGAGCTGCTGCTGCACGGAGGCGCGCCTGATGAGTAGCTGCGGCGCGGCGGTTTGTTCGTTCTGCGTCAGCCTGCTTTTCGACTGGTCGAGTTGCGCGCGCCTCTGATCGACGGTACGTTCGGCAGCCAGCAGAGCGGACTGCATGGCAACCAGGTTAGCCGCGGCCTGCTTGGCGGTGGATTCGTACTGATCGAAGTCGGCTTTCGAGATCTCCTGTTTGTCCACCAGAAGTTTGTAGCGCTTGAGGTCGTTTTGCGCTCGGTTGTTGGCGGCTTCCGTTTGGACCACCTGGGCGGCGGTCTGGTCTCTGTCACGCTCGGCGGTGGCGATACCGGCTTCGGAACTCACCACATCGGCGCGCGCCGAAAGAATGTTTGTCGCGTTCTGGACTTGCGTAATCGGCACATTGGGCCGTTGCGACAACAAGTTACTTTGCGCTTGCCTGACTTGGGCTTCGATCTGATCGAGCGACACCTGGTTATCGCGCGGGTCGAGATCGACCAATGGATCTCCGAGTTTTACGGTCTGATTGTTCTGGACATAGACTTTGATGATGGTTCCGTCGATGCGCGTGCCGACGGGGCTGAGATTGCCATCGATCTGGGCATCATCGGTGTTCTCGAAATTTCTGGCGTGCAGCCAGTACAAGAGGCCACCGATGGCCGCCACCAGAAGCACTGCGCCGAAGATGAGCAGGGCGCGGGTGCGCTTAGTTTTCTCCTCGGGCGTCTGCTCCTTTTTCTGGTCTTTTTCGGGCTTCTGGTCCTTGTCGCCGGCGTTGCCATTAGCTTGAGAAGGCTGTTTATCGCCCTGGTTGCCGGCGGGCGGCTGACTGGTTTGTGGTTCCTGTGTTTCTGTTGTTTCACTCATCTGATCTACTCTCCAGAGATTGTTGTCCAAATACTGAGGCGGCGGCTATGGGTGAGCGCCGGCAAAGAGCGTGCCGACATTCTGCTCGGCCTGCCCGGTGGCGCGAGCGAGCGTGAGTCGCGCAAGGTTAAAGGCGTAGAGGCTGGAAACGTAATCGGACTCGGCGGACGACTCCTGCTGCTGAGCCTGCACTACTTCCACGGTGTTTGTGACTCCGGCTTCAAAGCGGTCGCGAGACTGATTCAAAGTGTCGAGAGCATACCTGCGATTACTTTCCGCCAGCTGCGTTTGCCCGATGGCGGTCTGCAGTTGAATGAGAGCATTGCGGACATCCTGCTCTACCTGGCCGCGTTCGTCCTGAAACTCGGACTGGCGCTGCTTCAAGGCGGCTTCTGCCTGTTGGATATCGGCGCGCGTGCGGCCGCCCGTATAGATGGGAATGTTGACGGTGGCGGTGGCGGTGAAAACGCCATGCGAGTTGTTGGGGGCGGTGCCGATGGCTCCATAGTTGCCGCTGCCGGTGATCGAGGGATAACGCTCGGCCCGTGCCGCCGACACGGCCAGCTCGGCTGCTTTCACTTGTGTCTCAGCGGAGCGCAGATCGGAGCGATGGGCGAAGGCATCGCGTAGCGCGCCCATTTCATCGACTGGTTGCAGTTCGTGGTACCCGAACGGCTCAGTAAGCACCAGCTGGCGATCGAGCGGGATGCCGATCAGGCGCGCCAGAGAGATTCTATGCTGCTTTAAATCGGCTTCCAAAGAGATGAGCCGTTCCTGCTCGGTTTGCAGCTGCACGCGGCTGCGTGTGACATCGATGCGCGTGTTAGTTCCGGCCTCGAGCTGCGAAGAAGACTGATCGAACACGGCCTGCGCGTACTTCACCTGGGTGCGCTGGGAGTCGACGCGTGCGATGTCGGAGATGACCTGCAGGTAGGTTCCTCCCACTGCTAACACCACCAGATCGCGCGCATTGTGCAGGTCGAACACGGCGGCTTTCTCAAGCTCCTTGCTCGATCGATAGTTGCGAATCTGGGTAAAGTTCAAGGCGTTCCAGTTCACTGCGCCTTCCCCCTGCACGTAATGAAACGGGCCAACGACGGTTGGGATCATCCCGCCGCCGACGTTATTCAATCCATAGGCGGCCAGGTTGACCTGCGTCTCGGTCGCGCCGAGGTTGGCGGAAACCTGAGGGAGCAGCTGGCTGAATGCCTGGGCGCGCTGCGCTCGTGCGGTCTGCGAGGAAGTGCCGGCGGTAAGGCTTCCGAGATTGACCTGCAAGCCGCGCCGCACTGCTTCGGCCAAACCCAGCCTTACTTCTCCGGCCGGCAGTTCAGGTCCTGCGGCGCTCCCTGAATAAGGACCGGACACTTGCAAGGACGGCTGAACGACGCTCGCGCCAGTGCCCTGACCGGTCGATTGTTGCGTGTTCACGGTGCCGGAAGACTGAGCGGTACGCCCGGAAACGGGGAGTTGCGAGGCTTGCGGCGTGCTTTGCGATGAGGTTGCGCCCGGCTGCTGTTGTGCGAATACGAGGGCCAAGGGCGCGAAAAGGAAAACGAGAAATTTGGAAAGTCGATGACGGAATGGAACGAAGTCGATCATGGTGCGAATGTTTGTCGGGAAGCGGGACTGGTTAGTGAGCAGCGTGTTGCTCCGTTGCTTTAGGATCATTTTTGCGAAGGGCGAAGGAGAGCAGGAACATGAGCCCGGCGGCGAGCGCGAGCAGGAAGTAAGCGTCCATGTAGGACAGCACAGACGCTTGCGCTTGCAGCGTCTGATAGATCTGAGCGAGTGCGCCGTTCTGTGCGTCGGCTTTTCCAACGCCGCTTTGCAGCTGGTGCGATTGGGTCAGGCTATTCCACAGAGTTTGAAAATTAGTATCGCCGGCGGCGGTATGGGATGAAAGTCGTTCCTGATGAAACTGTGCTTTGCGGGCGAGAATTGTCGTGGCGATGGAGGTGCCGATGCTGCTGCCGATGTTGCGGGCAAAATTCACCAGACCCGATACCGAACTACCCTTGCTCTGCGGAACGCCGATGTAGGAGGCGGTCGTGCTTGGAATGAAGAGGAACGCGAGCGGCAGATACTGCATGACCATGATCAAGGCAGCCGTGTTAAAGCTGATGTCGAGATCCAACAGCTTGACGGACAGATAGAGTCCACCGGCCAGCGTAATCCAGCCGAAGGCCATGAGGTATTTGGCGGGAAATTTTCCGGTCAGAATGCCTACGATCGGAAGTTCCACCAGCAAGAGCGCGGCACCGAGGGACACCACCAGGCCTGCCTTTTCGGCCGTATAGCCCATCAAGACCTGGAGAAATTGCGGCATCAGCACGGTGGAGGAGAAGTAGATGACGCCGATCATCAGCATCATGGCGAACGAGGTGCTGAAGTTCGGGTATTTGAAAAGTCTTACGTCGACGATCGGGTCTTTGTGAAACCACTCCCAGACAACCAGAAAGCTCAGACAGACAACGGCGGTAATGACGAGGGTGGTGATGAAGTGCGAGCCGAGCCAATCATCTTCCTGGCCTTTATCGAGCACGATTTGAAGCGCCGCAATGCCGAGCGCCAGGGCCGAGAATCCCAGATAGTCGAAGCGGCTATCACTGAGTTTTCTACGTTCGAGAAAAGGCGGGTCTTCGACGAGTTGAGTGACCAGCGCGAAGGCGATGAGACCGACGGGTAGATTAATGAGGAAGATCCAATGCCAGCTGTAGTTATCTGTGATCCAACCGCCGAGCGTAGGCCCGAGCGCGGGCGCCACGACGGCGGTTAAGCCGTAAATAGAAAACGCCATACCGCGCTGTTCGGGAGGAAACACGTCCGCCATAATGGCCTGCGCCATCGGCTGGAGACCGCCGCCGCCGATTCCCTGGAACGCTCGCGCAATGAGGAGAATGGGCAGGCTGGGCGCAATGCCGCACAAAACGGAACTGGCGGTAAACAGGCCGATGCAGATGAGAAAAAACTTTTTCCGGCTCATGATGGTAGTGACCCAACCGGTGATGGGCAAAACGATAGCGTTGGCGACCAGATAAGTTGTCAAGACCCAGGTGCCTTGATCCTGGCTGGCGGCCAAGCCACCCGAAATGTAAGGTAAAGCGACGTTGGCGATGCTTGTGTCCAGCACCTCCATGAACGCCGCCAGCGCGACAACTACCGCGATGAGCCAGGGGTTATACCTGGGTTTCCAGTTTTGGGCAGTTTCATTACCGGGCAAGCAGTGGCGACCTCCTGTTCAGTTTAGATACGAAACTCTTAGTTTCGTTGCAGGCAAATGCGAAGAGTCAGGCAAGGGGCGCTGTGATAGCCGCCCCTGTTCTTCTACTTTGAGGCCTGTGAAAGCGCCTCGCCGAGCTCACGAATGTGACCGGCATTCGCGTTCTGCTCGTCACCGGCAACCGCAGCTGTCTCCTTGCCCATTTTCGAGAGGAGCTTCTTGACTTCTTCACCGTCGATTTTGCCGGAGTTAAGCAGATTTTTCAGCTTGCCCAAATCCTGAACAACCTTCTTCACGCCCTCATGATCGTGCTTAGAGAGGTAATCCTCCCAGCCTTCGATGTTGGACGTGGCCTTCTCGATCGTAAAGTTCTGGACCCCACCCTTAATAGCTTCCAGCGTGGTGTTAAAGCGAGTAGTTGGCATGTATTTCCTTTGTCGTTCCGTAAGTACGGGCAATGCTTGAGCCCGTCAATGAAACAGATACTGCCTTGTGGTGAATGGAATCATTGTTTTTACCCATCACTGTGATCATCCAGTAGCGTAACATACGTTACCGGATTATTAATTCGGATAGCATGGATACTATGGCGAAGGGTCTGGAGAGAACGGGCAGATCGAAACGGGGACGGTTATCCGCGGTCGACATGGAGAAGCGTCGGAAGCAGTTGCATGACGCTGCGACCGCGGTCTTTCTGGAGATGGGCTTTTCTCGAGCGACGATGGGTGCGATCGCCAAAAAGGCCGGCTGCTCGCTCGAGACTCTGTACGATTTGTACCCGAACAAGGCCAGCATGTTCTCTGCCCTGATTGAACGCAGGGCAGCGATGATGTTCGATGCGGTGGGGGAGTTGAGTGTGGAGCGAGATCACCATGAGGCGCTGCTGAAGTTCTCGCTCGAATTGTATGCCATGATGATGCGTCCGGAGAACCGGGAACTTCACCGGGTAGTCATCGCTGAATCTCCGGCATTTCCAGACCTGGGGCTGCTGTTCTGGCGGGAAGGACCGGGCCGGGCGCATAAAGTACTGGCGCAATATTTGACCAGGAAGCGCCGGGATGGCACGATATCGGTGGAAAACAGCAAACACGCCGCCGAGACGTTCATGGCGCTGCTGACCGGCAGCATTACGCAACGATTCACGCTTGGGTTGGACAGCGGGGCGGAATCGCGAAAGCAACAAGAAGTGTTAGCGCGTCACGCGACTGAAATGTTTTGTGAGCTTTTGGATGCCGGTTTGTTGTAGGGGCGAGAATAGGCGCGACCCGCCATGCGCAAACGAGACGAATTACTGAATCCCGCATAAGATAGCGGAATCAAACGAATAAAGAAGCCTGCTTCCAGAAGGCTGTGATCAGCCTCGGTCGGCGACGCATGCGCTTTAGAGAGCGGCGGGCTCCTTCACTCAGGTCCCAGAGGTTTTTAGCACAGACATTCGGCAGGTCATGGTGCTTGCAATGTGCCCAGATGTACTCGACTGGATTCAGTTCCGGGGCGTAGGGCGGTAAGTACTCGATTTCCAAACGGCCGTGCTGATCGCGGATAAACTGCTGCGTGACGTTACTACGGTGAGCCGGAAGCCGGTCCCAAATCAGCAGAATGTCGCCTTCGATATAGCGCAGCAAGTGTTTCAGAAACTCGATGATCTGGGCGGACTTGATGGCTTCTTCGAAGATCTGAAAGTAGAAGTTCCAGACGGTGACACCGGCGATGACGGACAGCGTCTTCCAGTTGAAATGAAACTGCAGGACGGGTGTTTGCCCGCGAGGCGCCCAGGTGCGCCGCCGAGGAGGCCGCTGGCTCAGACCGCTTTCGTCGATGAAGACGATCGTCCGGCCCTCGTTCTGGGCTTTTTTTTAATCTCTGGCCACCGCTTGTTCTTCCATTCGTCAATGAGACTTTCGTTGCGCTCCAAGGCGCGGCCCACGGGCTGTTGCACACTCCAATTCAACTGCCGTAGAATACGCCAAACGTGTCCTGGGTGGTAATTCACCTCGAAGTTCTTTTCGATCAAGTGGGCCACTCGTGGACACGTCCACAAGGGCGTTTCATAACCCAGGCGCTCGGGACCTTGTAGCAACAACTCCGTCAAACGGGCCTTGTCGGCTTCACTTAAACAAGGCAATCGTCCCGCTCGGCCCGCCTGTCGCAAAGCTCCCTCGCCCGCTTCCTGATATTCCTTCCGCCATCTACTGACGGTCTGGTTGCTCACCTTCAGCCGACGGCCAATCTCGCTGTTGTTCAAGTTCTTGTCGAAGAGCTTCACCGCTTGAAAACGGCGCTTCTCAAGAGCCACAAAATCGCGTCTCACACCGCGCGGATTGCCCATGCACGATTGGACGCTCGCGCCCTCAATTAGTTCCGCTATATTATGCGAGACTCAGTAGGATGAAGCACATGGCCCATCTACGAAATGCGCTGGTATTTGCGCTGGTCCTTGCCGCATCATTCTCAGCGGGAGCGCAAGCTAAAGACCCTGCGGAAACGCCGGATCTGCAGATGTATTCACGTATTCGAGGCGAGGGATTTCAACACTCGCACGTGATGGAATACGCGGCGGCTTTATTGGATGGTATTGGGCCGAGGCTTACCGGTTCGCCGGCGATGGCTGCAGCCAGCCAGTGGGCGGTCAAACAGCTTACCGCCATGGGCTGCAGCAACGCTCATTTGGAGAGTTGGGGCGAGTTTGGCTTGGGATGGACACAGTTGAGCGCGTCGTTAAGCATGGTAAGCCCAGGGTCTGGTACATTCCTGGCGCAAGCTACCCCTTGGTCACCGCCAACAAAGGAAGAGGCCATAGCGGATCTGATCGCAGTTCCGGGGATACAGACCGAGGATGAGTTTGCGCCATGGAAAGGAAAGCTCAGAGGCAAGGTTATTTTATATGGGCACGCAGCGATGTCGCCAGAGGTAGATCCAGAGGACGTGCCGCGAATGGAACATGCTGATGCGGCGAAGCTGGCTGATTATGCTCGCTATCCGCTTGACGAATCGGCTCAGACTTTGGACTACCGCAAAGTGTTCGCAGGGTTTGCCTTCCAAGAAAAGGTTGCCAGGTTTTTCGCCGCTGAAGGCGCCATTGCTGTCATTATGCCGGGCGGCTCAGGGGGCGTATTGCACGATGATTTGAACGCCTCTCTCGGATGGTCCGTCTTCAAACCGGAGCGAAGGCAATGGATCCCCGCTGAAGTGATCGAAACCGAAGCCAGGGACCGTTTGAGTCGACTTCTCAATCAGAAAGTACCCGTGAAGGTGAAGGTTCGAATCGACACGCATTTCGACGATGAGCACGCGCAGGGATTCAACACGATTGCAGAGATCGCAGGCACAGACCCAAAGTTGAAAGACGAAGTTGTGATGGTGGGCGGGCATCTGGACAGTTGGTTCGCAGGAACTGGAGCAACCGATAATGGCGCGGGCGTGGTGGTGGCGATGGAAGCCATGCGGATTTTGAATCGTTTGGAGGCTAAGCCGCGGCGTACGATCAGGATCGCTCTCTGGTCCGGGGAGGAAGAAGGACTCCTCGGATCTTTGGGCTATGTTACGAGCCACTACGCTACGCTTCATTTCTCTGAGGCTCCGGAGGACAAGGAAGTGCCGCTATCCTTACGCGATGTGCAGCGAAAACCGACGATGAAGCCCGAAGCGGCGAAGTTAGACGCTTACTACAACTTAGACAATGGGACCGGCAAGATACTGGGCATCTACACACAAGGCAATCTGGGCGCAGCCGAGATTTTCTCTCAATGGCTGAAGCCGTTAGCGGATTTAGGGGTTGCGGCGGTGAGCAACCTGACCAGCGGATCTAGTGACCAGGTGGCATTTGATCGGGCTGGTCTTCTCGGGTTTAGTTTTATTCAAGATGCGAGAGACTACATGAGCCGCACGCATCATTCCAACCTGGACACGTACGAGCATTTGAGCGAACCAGACTTGAAGCAAGCGGCAGTGGTGGAGGCTGTCTTTTTGTACAACACAGCGATGAGGGATGGCATGTTGCCGAGGCCAGACATGCCGGTAAACGGGCATGACCGGCCGCTGGAGGGTTTGTATCCCGGAGAGGGCGCCAAAGCGGCAGCACCGAAATAGCCGGGAGATATTCGGAACCTAACAGGCTCCGACGTTTTGTGATATTCTGACTGCATATGAAAGCGACCGTTAGTGAACTCGACGAGATCCGCGAGGTGTTTGGACTCACCGGATCTGAAATGGCCGATCTCCTGGGGCGTCGCGCGCAATCGATCAGCGAATGGGAAACGCGAGGGATACCGCGCGAGAAACGTGCTTCTGTAGAACGCCTGTTGGATCTCGCACAGGTGTTTCGTAAACGTGTGATAGCGTCTCGCATTCCGGAAATCGTGCGCACACCCGATGCATGGCTTGGCAATCGGACCATTCTTGAGACCTTGCGAGTGGATGGGGTCGATCCGATTTACGCGTATCTCGGACGGCTATTCGGTTACAGCGGGACGTGAGTGAGCGTACAACGCACGGTTCATCGCGGAGGCCCGTATTATCGAGTAGTCGCGCCAGAGTGGACTGATCCAGATTGGATCGATCCAGATTGGATCGATCCGGCCGACACGGCTTATTCGAAGCAACGAGGCGGTCGCTGGAACCCGGCGGGTGAATTTGGCGCTCTTTACCTAAATGCCACGGTCGATGTCGCGGCCGCGAATGCGCGCGCTCAACACTCTGGGCGGGCCATTAAGCTCTTCGACTTGTTGCCGGACGCGCGCCCAGAACTTGTTACTTTCGAAGTTCCTCCAGTCAGTGCTCTCGACGCATGCACCCGTGAGGGGATAGCGGCGCTTGGCTTTGCCGACAGTTTTCCTTTCGGTGTAACCTGGCCATCTTGCCAAGCGATCGGACGAGACGCACGCGCGGCTGGACTGACCGGTGTGGCAGCAAGGTCTAACGCTGAGGCCACTCCGACTGTATTTGTGGGAGAGGAACTTGCATTATTTGAGGAAGTGAGTGTGGGTGAACCGCAGTCCCGGCGTAAGTTTGATGAGTGGTATCCCGACCCGATCCCTGGATAGCCGGAACGGTGTTAGCTGAAGCTTATTGAAAGCGGTAGAGGACGGCTTTTTCGATATTGATCTGGCGCTGGTCGAAGCGCCAGTAGCTGCCCTGGTCGCTTTCGTCGCCGTTGAGGCGGCGGCCGGGGATCCAGCGATCGCCGTCGAAACGGCCCTCATCGATGGAGGCGATTCCGGCTTGCGGCGCGCCGGCGGCGCGGGGTTGGAAGAGCACGCGGAAGCCTTTTCCTGCTCCTAGAAATTCATTGGCGCCGGTAGCCATGATGAGGCCGAAGCCGTTTTGGGCTTTGTAGCCGAAGACCTGGTCGAGGCTGACTTGCAGGGTGTAGCCGTGCATCACGAATTCGATGGAGGGGTGATCTTTATCGAGGACGAAACCGTGCATGTCGCCAGTGCTTTGGGCGGCGAGAATTTGCGGCATGAGCTGGGCGAGCGAGGCGTAGCTTTTGCCGAGGGCGTTTTCTTTGTCGTTCGAGGAGTCGATGGCGAAGGGGGAGAGGCCGAGGGCGGCGCGTTCGCCGAAGGCGTAGAAGGCATTGGCGGCGGCGGTTGCGCCTCCGTTGGCTTCGGGGATGAAGAGGGGGTTGCCGGCGCGGTTGTAATGTTGGCACCAAGCTGCGAAATCGGGCTTGTAGATATCGGGCGAGTAGATGTCGAGAGACGAGCCGGCGGCTTTCCAGATATCGACGACGCGGGGTTGGGGGCCGCCGCTGGGGTATTCGCCGGGCGGTGTGTCTTCGCCGGCGAGCCAAGTGTTGACGTACATCGGAAGATCATAAGCGGCTTTGCCGCTGCGGGCGACGGCGTGGACGTAGCGGGCGTAGTGCCAGGCCATGAAGATTTCGTCGGTGCGCGGGGTGGGGCCGAAGACTTCTTCCCACGTGCCGGAAGATTTCGCGCCGTTTTGCTCCCAGAGATCGCGCAGTTCGGGGTAGAGCGAGTCGCGATGGGCGGCGAGGTAGTGGAGCAGTTCGGCGGGGACGGGGGCGAGGAATTCGCGGTTGGCGACGGGCGAGCGATCGCGGCCTGCGCCGAGCACGCCGACTTCGTTTTCGACCTGCATCATGAGAACGGTGTGGTTCGTGTCGGCCTCGCGGATGTGATGCATGAGGGAGGCGAAGGCGCGGGCGTCGGCGGTTTCGGTTTCTTTGCCGAGCGTGCTCAGGATGTCGACTTCATGACCGTTCTCGATAACGCGCGGGAAGCGTTTGGTATCGCTTTTGACCCAGGCGGGAGCGTAGCTCGACATGCCGTTTTTCCAACTGGCGAGCCAAAGGAAGACGATGTGGAGATTTTGCTCGCGGGCTTGCGCGAGGAGGCCGTCGACGAGGGTGAAGTCGAATTTGCCTTCGGCGGGTTCGATGAGTTCCCAGGTCAGGGGCGTGAGGACGGTGTTGAGCGGGATGGCGGCTAAGCGGGGCCAGATGGGTTTCATGTAATCGAGATTGGAGCTGCTGGAATTGTGCAGTTCGGCGGCGAGCATGAGGAAGGGTTTGCCATCGACGATGAGCTGGGTGGCTGCGCCGCGTTTTTCGAGATGAGGGGCGGAGGTGTCAGCGGCCGAAATGGCGAATGCGAAAGCGAGGAGCAAGGACAAAAGACGATTCACGCAGGCACTTTATCACTGCTGTGATTCTTTTGCGGTGGAGGGCGCTAGTCGCAGGTGGATTCGCTGATTGGGTCGCAAGGTGATCCAGGGACTCAGGCCAACGGGATCGTCCGATGCGGGCGAGAGGCGAAATTGCCTGAGGATGGCCGCCAAGCCGAGTACGGCTTCGGCCATGGCGAAGTGCTGACCGATGCAACCGCGGGGTCCGATTCCGAACGGCAGATAGGTAAAGGGTGGCACTACGTCGCCTGTCAGCCAACGCTCGGGCTGAAAGCGATCGGGATCGGAATACCAACGGCGATCGCGGTGTAGCTGATAAAGGCAGAGCCAAAGATCGGTTTTCTCCCGGACCTGATGGACGCCCAGAACACCATGATTTAGAACAGCGGGATGAAGTGCTTTCCGTCCCAAACTCCAGACGGGCGGATAGAGGCGCAGAGCTTCTTTTACAACAGCTGTTAAATAGCGCAATCGCGGGTAGTGCTCGGGGGTGAGAGTTTCTCCCGTGGTCACGTTGACAAGTTCGCTGCGCGCCGCGTCCTGCGCTGGCGGATGTATTGCGAGCAGATAGGCGCTCCAGGTGAGAGCAAGGGCGGCGGTTTCGTGTCCGGCGAGAAAGAAGGTGAGAATCTCATCCAACAATTGCCGAGCAGACATGGCGTTCCCATCCGGATCGCGAGCGCGAAGCAAATCGCCTAGCAGATCGTCGCCGGAGTCGCCCGATGCGCGGCGGGTTTCGATCGCCTGTTGGATCGAGCGGTGAAGAAGGGTAGCGGCGCGATCCCATCGCCGGTTGCGCGAGAACGGCAGCCGTCGCCACAGGGACAAATACAGAATTTCGGCCCTGAGATCGCCGAAGACCACTGAGACCGCATCGCCGATTTCACGATGGTTGACCGTCGGTGCGCTTCCAAACAGCACGGCACAGATGACTTCACGGGTGTACTGCATCATGCGTTCATGTATGTCGAGGATTTCGCCCATATGCCAGTGCGCAATCTGACTTGAAATGCGCTGCAACATGATGGATGTATACAGCCTCATTGCGCCGTGTTGAAAGCTTGGCTGAATCATGGTGCGCTGCTGCTTCCACAATGCGCCTTCACTGGCAAGAAGGCCCTGGCCGAACAGGGAACGGAGAGCGAGCACTTCGACCGAGCGCCCGTAGCGGTCGCGATCTCTTACCAAGACCTGCTCAAAATCCTGAGGGTGGCAAAGCAAAAGGACCTTTCTGCCGAGAACCCGAAATTGCACTCTGTCGCCGTGCTGTTGCAGCAGGCGAGAGAACAAGGCAAGTGGATCACGACGGAGCGCAAGAAAAACGCCTAGAAACGGCAACCCTGGTAGTTCGACCACGGGCGAGATGGGCGCCTCTATCGATTCGGAATTAGCAGGCGTCGACAAAGTGCGGAGCACGACCTCCGTTCTCAGGGTAGGACAGGAACGACTCATTAATACGGCGTAATCGAATTTAAAGGCGCGCGTCGATCACTCCCTGACGGTCGTGGCTCTGATAGCTGTTTACAGCTCCACTAGAAACACATACCGAGAGTGCTATAGAATGACTTGCAGAGAAATGTCCAGAAGAAATAGTTCGGAAGGGGACATGTTGCAAGCAACTCTTGACATGCTGATTCCGGCTGCTCACTTGAAACTCTGTACGATTTGTACCCAACAAGGCCAGAATGTTTTCTGCCCTGATTGAACGCAGGGCGGCAATGATGTTCGATGGGGTTGGGGAAATGGGTGTAGATCGTGATCACCACGAGGCCCTCAGAATGATTTTGTGACGTTACCCCTGACCGAAGTAAAAGCACAGGAGCTCTGGGAGGCACAGGAGAAGGCACAGTCGCTTTTCGGTGAAATCGGCCGGAAGGGTCTCATTCGACCAACGGTGACTGAGAAGGAATTAAACGAGGAAGTGTATGCGCTGGCCGAACAGATGTTTGGAATCAGGACTTACTGGCACAAGCGCATTGTGCGCTCTGGACCCAATACCTTGTATCCGTATGCGGACAATCCTCCGGACCGGATCATCACTGAAGATGACATTGTCTTCCTCGATTTCGGTCCTGTGTTTGAGCGATGGGAAGCCGATTTCGGGCGAACTTATGTGCTGGGACAAGATGCGCTGAAGCACCAGTTACGAATGGATGCGGAAAGCGCCTTTCGGGAGGGAAAGAAGCATTTTCAGGACACGCCTCACATCAAAGCGAGCGAGCTCTACGAGTGGGTGGTTGGCTATGGGGAGGAGCGCCATTGGGAATTTGGCGGCGCGATGGCGGGTCACTTGATTGGGCAATTCCCTCATGAAAGAATTCCGAACGACAAAGTGTCGCTATACATACATCCGGAAAATCACGCTGAACTCCGGCAGCCGGGAAGCGATGGGTTGCCGCGGCACTGGATCCTGGAGATTCATTTTGTGGAGCGGGCCCGGCAGGTCGGCGCATTTTTTGAAGAGCTGCTAACAGTCGGCGCCTCGGGCCGGCCGCTCGCGTCGACTGGGATTCGGTAGAGATTATTCGAGATGACGTTGTTGGCGTAGAGCGTGCCATTTAAGAAGGTGATGCCATCAACGCCCATAAGCGCGCGGTGCTCCAGGAAGAGTTCCGCCGTGGAAGCACCGGACGGGAGCTTGTAAATCTTGCCGTTGGCGGTATCCGTTATGTAGAGAGCTTTATCGGGCCCGATCGTAAAATCGTTGCAGGTGCTGTTGTCGCCGGGCAGGTTCCAACGGAGCTTGGCCGCGCCGGTGGAAAGATCGAAGCCTCGCAAGGCGGTGTGGCGCTGCACCGGCTTGGTGTTGGGCACGGGAGTGAGTTGACAGGTCCACAAGGTGCCGCTAGACGGATCCGCCAGCATGCCAAAGAAAAAAGTCCCGGCACCTTCGGCGCTAGCGTCAACAAACTTCTCAGCGGTCGATCCGCCCGGGCTCACCTTATAGACAAAGGGTGTGCTGGCGCTGCCGACGATCAGTATGCCGCCGGGCGCGACGGTGAGGCTTTCCGGCTGCGATTTCGCGTCGGCAATCAGAATATCGGCCGGATATACAGCTTGCGCAAAGCCGGCCATGAGAGCAAGGCAAGAAGAGAGGCGTCGAAGGTGTGCAAAAGACATGGTTATTCTCCCTGGAATCACTTGGGCGTGACATGAATCAGCGCGCCGGGATTGGCGTCTTCGAGCATCCACAGCGAGCCATCGGGGCCTTCTTCCACGTCGCGGATGCGGTGGCCTACATCCCAACGCTCGGCGGTTTTGGCGCCGCCATGGCCATCGAAGATGACACGGACGAGAGCTTTGGTAGTGAGGCCGCTGATGAAACCGTTGCCGTTCCAGGGCGGGAAGGTCTGAGTACCGCGGTAGAACATGATATTGCCGGGCGCGATCACCGGCACCCAATAGATGACGGGTTTCGCCAAGTCGGGCCGCGTGTCGGGATTGGGAATGGGCACGCCGTTATAGTTCCTGCCATAGGAGACGAGCGGCCAGCCATAGTTTTTGCCCGGCTGAATCAGATTTAGTTCGTCGCCGCCGCGAGGGCCATGCTCGAGTTCCCACAATTCACCGGTGGGCGAAAAGGCTAGTCCATAGGGTGTGCGGATGCCGACGGCCCAGGTTTCAGCCGGTGTTCGATTGCCGTCGGGAAAAGTGTAAGTGCTCACCACCCTGGCGGTCTTGGCGGCTTCGGTGTCGCTGGGCGGATCGATGAGAGGAATGGTGGGAGCGCCGGTTTTGCCGAAGTTGGGATTGCCGGGGGCGGGTTTGCCATCGAGCGTGAGGCGGAGGACCTTGCCTTCGGGCTGGTCCGGATCCTGGGCTGGAGTGAAGCGCTGACGATCGCCGACTGTGAGGAACAGATACTGGTTGTCGGGCGAAAAGGCGAGCTGCGCGCCTTCCTGGCCGCCTTTGCCCCTGGGCATCTGACGCCACAACACAGTTAGGTCTCCCAGTCGAGCCGACTTGGCGGTGGTACGCAGCTTGGCGCGTGCCAGTGCCAGGCCACCGCCATAGTCACCGGGCTCCGCATAGGTGAGATAGATACTCTGGTCGGTGGCGAAATGGGGCGAGACGAAGACGCCGAGCATGCCATTCTGGCCCTCCCAATAGACCGGCGGCGTACCGGCCACCGGGGTCTTCTCTCCCTGCTGGGACACCAGCCACACGGGTCCGACCTTTTCGGTGATGAGCATGCGGCCATCGGGAAGGAAGGCTAGCCGCCAGGGCAATTCAAAGGTGGCGACAGTGGTCAGGTTGAAAGGCAGGCCGGCTTCGGGCTGCTGCTCGCCCGCATTGACCTGAGCCCAGGCTGCTGCTGAGGACAGGGCGAGAATCAATGTCGCCCGCGCCAATTTCATCGTCGTTTCTCCTCGTTTTTCAAGCGTCAGGCCCTAGTTACCTTACTTCTCGTCGCAGAATGACGCTTGCTAACCACTCCCTGATGGTCGTGGCTCGGTAAGTTGCTGAAGTGAGTAAGTGCGCCGCGCGCCGTTGTCGCTCGATAGTAGCAGCATCTCGCTCCTACTTTGGTATGGGATTCTAGTGGGTCTTTTGGCCAGACGTGGAGAAGTGAGGCTATTATGCGGTTTACAGCTCCACTAGAAAAACATACCAAGAGTGCTGTAGAATGATGTGCGGAGAAATGTCCAAACGGAAAAGCGCGGAAGGAGACATGTTGCAAGGAACTCTTGACATGCTGATTCTGCAGACTCTCATTCTCGGTCCGGCACATGGCCACGCGATCGCTCGCATTATTGAGCAGGGCTCGCAGGAAGTACTGCAGGTAGAGCACGGCTCTCTCTATCCGGCGCTTTATCGATTAGAGGATCGCGAATGGATCGCTTCGTTCTGGGGCACTTCAGAAAACAATCGAAAGGCGAAGTACTACCGGCTGACTGCAAGGGGCCGAAAACAACTGGCGGCTGCCACTTCGCGGTGGGAGCGGCTCGTGATTGGAATCGGCCGCATTTTAAAACCGGCGACGGAGTAGGCGGATGAAGTGGCGGGTTTTTCGCCGGGCAGAACGGCTCACTGAAAACGCCCAAGAACTCCAGTTCTATATCGAGGCCGAAACAGAAGAGAACATAGCTCGAGGAATGTCGCGGGAGGCGGCATATTCGGCGGCACGGCGGAAGCTTGGCAATGCGACTGCGATCCGCGAGGAGGTGTACCGGATGAATAGGTTCTCTCTTTTCGAAACAACCTGGCAAGACGTGCGATACGCACTGCGAACGATGCGCAAGAATCGCGCTTTCACCTTGACGGCGTTGCTGACACTGGCGCTCGGGATCGGCGGCAACACGGCGATTTTTACTGTCATTCGAGGTGTGCTCCTGAAGCCACTCGTGTATCAAGAACCAGAGCGACTGGTGCGCATTTCGGTGGACGACGTTCACAAGAATGAGCGCGGTGGCGCTCTGTTGCCGCCGCGAGTGGAAGAATTGCGGAAGACTGCGCGATCCTTCAGCGCCATCGGAGCTTATCTGAAGTTACAGGAAGACATGTCGCTCTCCGGTCGGGGAGGGCCGGAAGCCATTAAGGGTGCGAGAGTTTCGGCGGATTTCTTTCAAACGCTAGGCGTGACACCAATAGCAGGCCGCAGCTTTCTGCCAGAGGAGAATACGCCCAAAGCTCCGGCGGTGATGATGATTAGCGCTGCACTTTGGAAGCGTCGCTTTCAGGGTGATCCGCAAATTGCCGGTAAATCGGCGACGCTCAATTCGCTGCCTTACACGATAGTGGGAGTTCTGCCGCCGGGATTTTCATTTCCTTTTACGAACACGGACGTGTGGGTGACTAAGCCCACGGAATGGTCGGTTCTGCCCGCGCGATTTTGGCCGTACCTGACGCCGCTCACAGTATTCGCAAGATTGAAGCCGCAAACGACTCTGCAACAAGCGCAGGCAGAACTCGATGTGTTGAACCGGCAATATGTACGTGCTCACCCGGGCAACATGGATTCCCGGCCAGGGTTAGCGATACATGCGACATTGCTCCAGACCCTACTCGTGGCAGACCTGCGACCGACGCTCTGGATTTTGTTTGGAGCTGTGGCTTTGGTGCTGCTGATTGCGTGCGCTAATGTCGCAGGGCTGTTGCTGGCGCGAGCCAACTCACGGTCGCGCGAGTTTGCCTTGCGTGCGGCAGTCGGCGCTGCCAGAGGCAGGCTGGTCCGGCAGCTTTTGTCCGAGAGCCTGGTATTGGCCGTCGGAGGCGGCATCTCCGGCAGCTTGTTAGCGGCGTGGGCACTCACCGGAATTCGACATGTGAGCGCCCTCAATATGCCTGGCAGGCCGCCAATTCGCCTGGACGGAATGGTGCTGGGATTCACGCTTGTTCTGTCTATTGCGACCGGCATTCTGTTTGGGCTATTCCCGTCGATACGCGCCTCACGCCGGGACTTGGCGATCGAGTTGCGAGAGAGTGGTGCGGGCGCGGGGCATGGATCGGGCGGGCGACGCATGTGGCTTGGGGTAAGCGCGCGGGGATTGCTTGTGATTGGGCAGATTTCCCTGTCGATTATTTTGTTAATCTGCGCGGCCCTGCTGCTGAAAAGCTTCGCGCATTTACGGTCTGTCGATCCAGGGTTCGAATCAGCGAATGTATTGACGATGAAGATCGCGTTGCCGCCGGCCGAGTATGGAACGGATCAGAAGAGGGCAGTCTTCTTTCGCGAAGTCGTGCGGCGTGTGGAAGCGATCCCCGGTGTACGTAGCGCCACGGTCGCGATGACGATGCCGACGACAGCAGGTTGGCTGGGCACAAACGTACTCGTTGAAGGCCAACCGGTAGTTGACGGCAGCCAGCAGCCAACAGCGCGGCTGCAGAGCGTGACGCCCGGGTATTTTCGTACTCTGCATATTCCATTGAGACGAGGGCGCGAGTTTACGGAACAGGACAATAACTTCTCTGCCAAACACGCAGTGATTATCAACGAAAGTTTTGCCCGGCGTTTCTGGCCGTCGTATCCGCTCGGCTTGAGCCCGATCGGCCAACATTTGCAGGAGGGAGTCGATCACACCGGTCCTATGGAAATCGCAGGTATCGTGGCGAATGTTCACGAGGCCGGTCTGAGCGCCGATAGCGGTCCAGAATTTTACGTCGTTAATGTAGTACACGCGCCGCAGGTTGCCTACCTGGCGCTGCGCACCGCGCGTGACCCGTTGAGTTTCGTTCACGCGGTCCGCAGTGCAGTGTTGGCGGTCGACAGCAACCAGCCGGTCTCCGATGTGAGGACCATGGACGACACCCTGGAAGCAACACTGGGACAGCGACGGTTAACGGCAATTCTGCTGGGTACGTTTGCGGGAATGGCTTTGTTGCTCTCGCTGGTGGGGATGTACGGTGCGATCGCTTATTCGGTGGCGCAACGAACACAAGAGATGGGCATTCGAAGAGCCCTGGGGGCGCAACAAAGCGACATTTTGCGAATGGTACTCAAGCAAGGGCTTGCTTTGGCAGTGGCGGGGGCGGCGCTTGGTATCGGGGGAGCTTTTGTGCTGACGGGCATCATGAAGAGTTTTCTGTTTGAGGTCAGCGCCACGGATCCAATGACGTTTGGGTTGACGGGAATTGTTTTTGTGCTGGTCGCACTGGGCGCAAGTGTTATTCCAGCTCGCCGCGCGACGCAGATAGACCCGATGAACGCATTGAGAATGGGATAGCGGCGTGCACAAACAGGCGACCGGGTGTCAGCCTTTCCTGCTTATCATTTTTCCGTTGACGTTCCTATCTTGCTCTTTGCGCCATCCAGTTTTCCAGGTGGTTCCGCAAGCGCCGGTGTACTTGTTGCGATCGCCTGACTTGCGCAACACACCATTCCCTGACGTATTGCGCGATTACAACGGTTTTGAACCGGGTGGCGGCTGGGTGGATTTATCCGCTTCGATGGAATTGATGATTGAGAACGCTTATTATGCGAAAGGCTTTTCGCGGAGGGGGTTGCAGGGTTTCTTGGGAACAGAAGTGGCGCGTTATCAGGTGCGGGCCAACGGGTTGCGGATTATTTCCGTGCAGTCGATGAAAGACCGTCCCGCGACAGATACGCCGGTTCAGCGGCTCATCCTGCCCTCCATGATGAATGCAAAGTATTACCGACTGTACTTTGAAGTTTTCAACCCGGCTAATAAGACTCATGTATCGGTCCTGCTGGCAGCGAACTCGAAGGAGGAGCTTGAGGATCTTTCTTCTCGGATGGATCACCCGGAAACCGTGTGTAACCAAGCTTCTGCTCACTGCACAGCCTTTCCAGAAGCTTGTTCAGTTTCCCTGGAAATGAAAGTCGTGGTAAACGGGAAACGGGAGATGCTTGTCTGGGGCAGTCTATTAAACAGGGTCGTCGGGAACCATCCGCAGCATCTGGCAGTCAGACGCCTTTTTGCCGGACGGCTGACTCCGGTCGAGATTGATTTTCGAGATCCCGGTACATTGCAATTGCCGCTTTTGCCGGGAGATCACATTACCTGGAACTAGCTCCTATCCGCCGCAAAATTCAAAAAAACGCTTGCTGGCGCACGCGGCTCAGAGGCAGGGTTGCGTTGCCATTTGCGCCAGCCTAACGCTCCAACCAACTCAGGTAGGCTGCTTAGAAGAATGAGGGAACAAGAGTCGCACTGGTTCTGTTGGCTCGAATGGGTTCTCCTTGGGTTTGGTTTGCCGGGATTGATCACGGGCGCTTCAAAGCTTGTCACGTCAGTGATTCCTGCGGCGCAGCACGGCACGTTGGGGCAACGCTATCTTTGGAGCCTCGTGGGCCCGGTAATGGCCGAGTGGGTGTCTGTGCTCATCGTGTTGCTGGTTCTCAAACGCCGCCACGAGTCGTTTCGACAGCTCGGCGCATGGCGCTGCGGGAATTGGGCTGCATGGGGTCTCTCGCTGTTTTTTGCGGGACTCACTATCGGTAGCAATCTCCGATTCCTACCGAGAATGGGCATCCCCATTTCATATGCGTTTGCGCCACGTGGCTTCCATCTAGTTGCGTCGCTTGCAACAGGAATCACCGCTGGATTCTGTGAGGGGCTTCTGTTTCGAGGGCTGCTGATGACCCATTTCGCTGAAGCTGGTTATGGAAAAGCGGCGCAGGTGCTCATTCCGGGCGTTGCTTTTGGTTTCTCGCATTTGGGCTATACCGTTCATGGCTTCTGGGCTGGAATTGGAATTATGGCGCCCACCGCCGTATTGGGAATGATGTGGCGCGTGGCGTACCTTCTCGGACGGCGTGCGCTCCTACCGTGTATGATGTCCCATTTTCTGAACGACGCCACTGCTTTAGCCTGGGTTGGCTTTTTGATGTTCAAAGGCAGTTTGGGCTAGCAGCGAATCTGCGATTGCTGATCGGGTACGGTATTCCTGCGTCGAGAAAAGGTCGCTGTGTTTAGGTTATGAAGAGGGTGTCCATAGGCTGACGGAGGGTTCTCCGGTTGAGCTGAAGCAGATTTGAGTAGCATTAGCTGAGACACGACCTTCGCGTTGGTGGCCGGAGCAGTCGAGGGGGCCGGATCGGGACGGATGGCCCAAAAGCCGGGCCTGGGATTTTGGTTGGCGTCGAGGAGGAGCACATCCGGCGCTGCGGGTTGCAGGAAGGCGATTTCGGGTTTGCCTTTGACAAGCGTGGCATCGTGCCAGGCGCTGATGCGATAGATGCCGGAGGGGAGAGCGATTTTCTGGCAAGCGCCGCGATAGATCTGGAGAAGTAAGCGCGAGTGGCGATCGCCGATGGAAAGCATGCGGAGATACGGCTCATCCTTATTGAGGCAGAAACGGCAGTTACCCTGACTGAGTTGATAGCGCGTGGCGTTTTCTGGAAGGCCGGTTCGATTCGGGGACGCGGCCTCGATGTTCAGCACATGGAGGTTCGGGGAAGGGCAACCAATGTTGGATCCCGGAGGAATTCTTCTTCCCATAAGGAAGGCGCGGGTGGGGCTGGCGAATTTGAATGACGACGCGGCAGCGGGATGGTTGGGGGTTGGCGCGGCGGCGAACAAGGCTGCGCCTAAGCTCAAGGACAATCCCAGCGGCGCAAAATCGCACTGAGTAAGGACAGTAACGTGGAGAGCCAAGTGACGGGTTCAGGCGTGGATGTGACGGGTGGGCGTTCGGTGACGGGGGCGATGTTGAGGAAATCGAGCGTCCAAGTGCGGCACCCGGCCGGCCGACCCGAGAGGTCGCAGGCTACGAGGCCCAATGTCACTTACTTAAGTGGTCTCGACGCATTGAAGAGCCGGCCTACGAGGCCGGCGCAGTTCGCGGAACTGCCCCACGAGAATCAGGAAAGGCGGTGAAGATGGGCGGCAGATGCAGTTTTGAGGGATCGCCGAGGTGAGTCCCGACAGGGCGAACAAAGTGTCCGCGCGCCACTATTTGGCTTAGGTGAGTGACATTAGGCCAAGAGGCCCGCTCCACCTTTGGCAGTGAACATTTCAGCGAATGGGCGGAGGGCACGAAATGCTCAAGTAAACGACTTTAGGAGTCACTTTCAGTTGTTACCATGTACGGGAGGATCCAATGAATCGAAGAACCATCAGCATAGTAATCGCGGCTCTCCTATCGTTGGGGGGTACGGTGATTTTGACCGGCTCGCCTGTCACTCCATATGGGCAGGACGCGTCGAAAGATAAAAGCGCCGTCAAAGCCGATGGCGCGCAGAGCGCCGCGGACGCAAAGGAAGTTAAGCGATTAAGTGCACTTTCGGGGCAGGCCGGCGACAAAACACGTCAGGCGCACCAAGTGTATGTGCAAAAAATCGAGGCTACTAAGGCCGCGATCAAGTCGTCCGGGGGGAAAGGTCCAGCCGTGGATCAAGCAAGAAAAGACGAGGCAGCAGCGAAGACCGATTGGATGGCGCGCATGAAGGAACAACAGGATGTCGACGCGCAACGCAAGGCTGCTATCGGGAAATTGCATGATGTAAATGAAGCGCGCAGTAAAGACGTTCACAAACTAGATTCAGACGAAAGCAAACCGCATTCGACGAGCACGCACTGACCTTGTAGCTTAGTTCTCTGGGCGGCCTGCGAATGTATACAGTCAGCACCTAGGAAAAACCGGATTGAGCTCTCGCACGTCCGGTCAGTGGGGTGAAACGTCAAGTGGCCGGCACGGCGAAAGCCGACGATTCGTATTTGTCGTCCGTTCTCACCGCCCGGCCATTCAACGCAACTTGCGCTTACGCGCCCAATTCTAAACTTATGCGCCTATCTCAACATTAATCGTTTTCGGCTTCGCCACTTCTTTCTTCGGCAGCGTCACCGTCAAGACGCCGTTCTTGTAATCCGCTTTCACCTTCTCGCCGTCCACGCTGTCCGGCAGGCTGAACGCCCGCACGAAACTGCCATACGACCGCTCAATCCGGTGATAGCCTTTGTGATCCGACTTCTGCTCTTCAAACTTCCGCTCGCCCTTTAATGTCAGCGTGCCGTTGTCGAGCTGGATGGCCACATTCTTCGGATCCACGTCCGGCACATCCGCCTTCAACACGAGTTCGTTCTCGGTCTCGCTGATGTCGACGGCTGGCGACCAGGGCCGCGAAGCCGGTTCGCTAAATAACCGCGACAACGAATCCTGGAACAAACGTAATCCTGTGGGGAAGTCCTCTGTTTCGGTTTGGAAAGGACCGTATTTAATCATTGGCATGTTGCTAAATCTCCTACCCTGATTGGGTACAACACAATCATAAAACCTTAGTATGACATTGTCAAGATATTTGCTAGAGAAAAGTTTGCGGAAATCTGAAGCGATCCCCCTCCCCCCAACATCTCCCTCCCGTATGTCCAACCTCAAAGAAGGCGATTCCGCCCCCGATATTTCCCTCAATACGGACGCCGGCCAGCCTTTTACCCTCAGTTCTCTCCGCGGCAAGAACGTCGTTTTGTACTTCTATCCCAAGGCCGACACCCCCGGCTGCACCAAGGAAGCCTGCCAGTTTAAGGACACATCCGAAAAATTCACCAAAGCCAATACCGTCATCGTGGGCGTGTCCCCGGACACGTCCGCCGCCCAGGCCAAATTCAAATCCAAATTCGCCTTGCCCTTTACTCTGCTCGCCGATACCGATCACAAAGCGGCCGAAGAATATGGCGTCTGGGGGGAGAAAAGTATGTATGGCAAGAAGTACATGGGAGTCGATCGCGCTACTTTCGTCATTACTCCTGACGGCAAAGTCAAAAAGATCTTTCCCAAGGTCAAGGTCGACGGCCATGTGGAAGAAGTTTTAGCTGCCATCGACTAGCGGTCATCTAACTGGGGTGCAGGATGGCAGTAGTCGCCGGTACCCCGTCCGCCCCGTTGTGGGCGTGGGCGCCCTGATCCTCGATGCGGATCGCGTGTTGCTTGTCGAACGCGGCAACGCTCCTTTAAAGGGCTACTGGTCGCTTCCGGGCGGCTGCGTCGAATCGGGCGAGCGGCTGGAAGACGCCGTCGTTCGCGAAGTGTTTGAAGAAACCGGTCTCACCGTCACCGCCGATTCTCTGGCGACGGTCTTCGAGCGCATCATGCCCGACGAACACAATCGGTGCGAATATCACTACGTTCTGGTCGATTTTTACTGCACAATAACGGGTGGGCGTCTACGGCCCGGTGACGACTCGCACGATGTCCGCTGGTTTCCCCTCGCTTCGCTGGGAGATCTTCTGCTCACCGAAGGAACCCGCGAAGTGGTCGAAACCTGTGCCCGTCACCGCGGCGTGCATCCTGTCGTAACGCGACCCTGATTATGCCTTTCAGCAGTACCCAACTCCTCCAATTCGACGAGCTGCGCGACCTGGTGGCCCGTTACGCCGGCAGCTCGGCAGGCCGCGATCTCACCGCCAACCTGGAGCCCCACCACGACCTCGGCCTGCTCGAATCCGATCTGGCCGATTTACGCGAAGCCATCTTCTACTCGCGCGATGCGGTGGGCGCCCAACCAGCCTCCGGTTCCGCCTTAATCCGATTGCGCTTCGACCGTCTGCCCGCTGTCGAAACCTCACTGCGCATTCTCAGGGTCGAAGGCGCTTCGCTCGACGGTCGCCAGATTCAGGATCTCTTCACCACTCTGGCCGTGGCCGGCGAATACCGAGCCATCTTCCAGAAAGCCGCCAACCGCTTTCCCCGTCTGGCTGCTCGTAGCGCCCGTCTGGCCGATCTGCGCGATCTCACCCGCCGCTATGAAAGCGCCTTTCTGCCCGACGGCAGCCTAGCCGACACCGCCAGCGTCGCCCTCGGGCGCATCCGCCGCGACCTCGCCCGCCAGCAGAAGAATATCGAGGAATCGCTCGAACGCTTCGTCCGCTCCCACCGCAGCGATGGCACGCTGCAGGAGCAATTCGTAACGATCCGCGATGATCGTTACGTCGTGCCCATCGTGGCAGGCCAGAAAGGCCGCGTCGATGGCATCATCCATGGATCTAGCGGCACCGGTCGAACGCTCTTCGTCGAGCCGCTCGAAACCATCGATCTCAACAACCAGTTGGTACGGCTGCGCGAGGACGAACTCCGCGAGATCGAGCGCATCTTAGCCGAAATCACCAGCGCTCTGCGCGAACACAGCGCCGAGATCGCCGCCAGCGCCGAAGCCCTCGCTCAATTCGACTGCCTCTTCGCCAAAGCCGCCTTCGCGCGCGATTTCGATGCCGTTATACCCACCTTTAGCCGCGATCCCCGCCGGCTTATGTTGCGCAACGCCCGCCATCCCTTACTCGAATCCATCCTCCGCAAGCAGCGCAAAGCCATCGTCCCGATCTCGTTCGAGCTCGACGAGCAACGCCGCTGCCTGCTCATCAGCGGTCCCAATACCGGCGGCAAAACGGTCACCATGAAGACCACCGGCTTGCTCGCTCTGATGGCGCACGCCGCTCTGCCCATCCCCTCGACCGAAGCCGAATTCCCGCTGCTTGACGACGTGCTGGCCGACATCGGCGACACGCAGTCCATTGAAGAAAGCCTGAGCAGTTTCTCCGGCCACTTGCTGCACGTCAAACAAATGCTGGCCGCGGTTACTCCTGACAGCCTGGTTCTGCTCGATGAACTGGGCCGCGCCACCGACCCTGACGAAGGCGGCGCACTCGGGGTGGCTATCCTCGACCAGTTTCGCCAGTCGGGCGCATTCTGTCTCGCTTCCACTCATCTGCTCCCGCTAAAGCTTTACGGCGCGCGCACTCCGGGTGTACTGAACGCCTCCATGGGCTTCGATGACGCCACTCTGCAGCCGACTTACGAACTACGCCTCGGCATCCCTGGCAAATCGGCCGGGCTCGATATTGCCACGCGGCTGGCGCTGCCTCCCGAAGTGCTCGCGCACGCCCGTTCCGTCCTGCCCCGGCTGCAGGCTGACTTCGAAAATCTTCTTTCCGAGCTCCACCGGCAGTCCGACGAAAATACCCGCCTCGCGCGGGAGATGGAAGCGGCCGCGGCCGAAGTCAAGCAGCGCCAGTCGACGCTCGAGTCGGATGCCGTGCGCCGCGAACAGCAGCGCCAGCGTGAATGGGAGCGCAAATCGGACGCGATTGTCGCTGACTTCGAAGCGCGCGCCCAAATGACTCTGGCCCAGCTCGCCGAAGCCGGCGAACAGCGCAAAGCCGCCGAACAGGCCAAACGGGTGATCTCGAAAACCACCCGTGAATTCCGCGAAGAAGCAGCCGAAGCAATCGCCCCACCGCCTGTCCGAGGCGAGCAGGTCGTCCCCACCCGGCTGAACCTGGAGGAAGGTTCGCGCGTTAGGCTCAGAGATGTGCGTGAAATCGCCACCGTGCGCCGCTTTTTGAAGAACGGCCTGCTCGAAGTAGAGGCCGGTTTCTTAAAGATGCAGGTACCGCGCGAAGACATAGTGGAAGTAGTGAGCCCGCAAGCCGCCGAACGCGCCCGCCTGCCGAAAAACGTCCGCGTCGAAACCGGCCCGCGCTTCGACGTGAGTTATCGCGAACTAAACATCATCGGCCAGCGCGCCGCAGAAGCGGTGGAACAGGTCGATAAGTTTCTTGACTCCGCCGCCCTCGCCTCCGTCGACCGCGTCCGCATCATCCACGGACACGGCATGGGAATTCTGAAGCGAGCAGTGAACGATCTTCTCGGAACCAATCCGCACGTCAGCCGTTTCTATCCGGCAACGTCGGCCGAAGGCGGCGCGGGGGCGACGGTCGTGGAGCTTCGCGATTAACTGGCCCGGGAAATTTCAGTATCCGAGTTTCCTAGTCTAGGCGGAGGTCAGAGATTTGATGCCGAAGCCAATTCGCACATTCATCGAGGCGCTCCTGGGAATTCGCGCGTGAAAAGTGCGGGACCTGCAGCACACAAATTTTTCGACCTTGAGTTTGGAGATGAGTCCTTGACCACTGATAAGTACCGCCAGGACCCTTGAAACAGCAAGGGTCAGGAACCTCGCTGGGAGGCTCGAAAGCCGACATGATGCTGCGCAAACAACGAATTGAGACTTTGCCCGCGACGACTAGCAGCTTCGCCTCATGATGCTCAATCATTTTGCTCAAAATCTCGCCGGAGGATTTGAATAACAAGCCATTGGTCTGCTCGTTGAGACTCCAAAGTGACGTGCTTTCTGCCGTTCGCCAGGGAATGAGGAATGTACTGGTGAAGCGATCGTGGAACCACTGACCTAAGTCGTTGTGGCGCTCGCAAAAATTATGGCAATTGTAGAAGTAGTAAGGCTTCTTCTTCCCACGTTTCCTAAGATCTCTATCCTCGGGGGCAACACGGAAAGGATAATTATGTGGCTGCTTGGAGCAGGGGCCTTCCGAAAATTCATCGTCCTCTTCCTCGATGGATCCTGGATTTATTCCACAGTACAGAAAGGGGGCCGTCCCATAGGAGTTGCCAAGTATCAAACATCCTCCCTTTACAAGCGCTGTTTTTTGCGTGAGTTCCGCGTCTCGTCTTCGGGCTATATCTTGGATTTCGCGCAGGCGGGCTTCGGCGTCGAATTTAGCACATTTCATCTCGGTTGTTTCGTCCCCGCATTTAGTGCGAACAACCGATTCGTTCTCTCAACCCGGCATTCTCCGTCAGATCATGGATACTCACAAGAACCTGCAGAACTTCAAAACAGGGCTAAGAAGGGCAGGCTGGATTGAACAACCTGATGGCCAATTCGTCAACCCATTCGGCGAGGTTCGGATCGATCTCTCGAGGTGGAGTACCGGATTCATCGTCGTCGTCACCCCCACCCAGGTGGAGACCTGGCCATGCCGGGTTGCTGGTTTAACTATTCACTTTTTTGACCACAAGTGGCGCGGCTAGCCAGCTGTCAGACTTCCATCTCTGTTTTTGTGATAGGGTTTCCGCCACAGTGATAGCTTTTCGCGATTAGTGCCATCGTCGTGGGGCCGCCGTATTATTAGGAGGTATGAACGAGTTGGTCTTCGAAGTCATCCAAGAGCAGGATGGCGGCTATAGTGCTGAATGCCTGACCGAGAACATCTTTTCGCAAGGCGATTCGTGGAACGAACTCCGGCAAAATGCTCGTGAGGCCGTGACCGCGTTTTTCTTCGATCAGCAGATTCCGGCAACGATCCGGCTACACCTCGTGCGGGACGAAATCTTATCGGTAGCGTGAAGCTTCCTCGCGATATTTCCGGAGAGCATCTCGCTGACGTTCTCTGTCGACATTGGCAGTACACCAAAGTGCACCAGGTTGGAAGCCACATCGTTCTGGAAACTTCCGCTCCTGGCCATCAGCGGCTCGCTATTCCAGCTCATAATGCTCTCCGTCTCGGCACGTTCAGCTCTATTCTTCGGGCTGTTGCGAACCATAAACAGGTGTCACGTGATGAGATTATCGAGACGTTGTAGCTGTCGATTCCGAGGCGACCTGCGCGAACAGGAAAATTCTCGCGGCGTCCTAGGGCCTTTTTCACTCAAGCAACGCTTCTTTATGACCGATGAGAGAAACATGGTTAAACAATTTCTCGCTTTCGCTCTCCTTGCTATCGTTCCAGCTCTCAATGCTGCATCTGCATCGTCTCAGACACTCCCGACTGAGCCCGGGATGTATCAGAAGGACCGCACGGGAAATTGGGAAGAAATTGAAGCCTTGGTCTTTAATACAAAGATCGGCGGAGTCATGAAGACCCTCGTCTCCTTTGGAATCATCAAGCCGGATATGAACGCGAACGTCTGGCAATCTTCGTCGCTCCACTCAGCGAGCTACCAGGAAGAGTTCGTCGTGGTGGTTCCCGACGGCGTCTCAATCGGCGAATACCAGATGATTCATTTCCACGAGCACAAGAACGACCGCGAGTTTAGAATGCAGACAGGTGGCATCTTTCATTACTCATCCGGCAGCCACCGCGACAATCAAGAGTTCACCAGTAAGAAGATTGCTCCCCATACCTATTCGGTGACCTTCCAAAATTATCAAGGTGGCGGCCAGTTCGGCTTCCTGCCGCCGCCATCATTCAATCCCACATCTTACGCGTTCGGTCGCATTTATTGCTTCGAAATGCGCAATTGACCCGGCTATTTCTCGGAACTTTCGCGAGTTCACGCTCAAGCAAAATGGGCGCACCCTTTAAACACGGTGCGCCCTAAGTAACCAACAACACCCCAGCCTAACGAGTGGCCGGCAGCAAAGCTACGCCGGGCGTCTCTCGCCCTCTGAGATGCATGGCCAGCGCTTTCTGCCGCCTGCTCGGCGTCAGCGCGAATCCCTCACTCGAATCTGCGTTCCAGATGCTCGTGAGGAAGTACTCATCGCCATAGCGCGTAAAGCGCAGCCGGCTGTCCGGCGTAACAGTAGAGCGCGAAGCCGGCATCACGAGGTGAAAAAGGCTTTCTTTCCCTTCCATTTGGCTGACGCGTAGCAGGTCTCTGGTTTCGTTGATTCTGTACGCGCCCGCGGGCAGAACAGTATCGCCGATCCGAAAACTGAATGGCACGTTTGCCTGGGCATCGAGTGGTTGTGCATATCCGGAAGCGCATGTCAGCGCGCCCGCGAATAAAGCCGAATACAAAGCGAGTTTCATAGTTTCCTCCTGGTTTCGGGCGGCCCTCCCTGGGTTTTCAACACCCAAGCAATTCCGCCTCACTCCAGTAAGCGTGCAGTTCGAAAAAAGTCCGCCAAACTTTTTCCAGAGATTGTGGTTAGAAAAGTGCAACGGTTCAAAACTGGTAAGGCGGGCGTATGCCGGACGACGCCGGGGACATCACGCAATTGCTCCGTGAATGGCGCGAGGGAAACCCGGCAGCAGAAAACGATCTCTTCGAGCGGGTCTTCGCGGACCTGCAGCGCCTGGCGCGTTTCCGTCTCAAGGGCGAGCGCCCAGGCGGTTCGCTCCAGACCACCGAGCTGGTCGACCAGATCTATATCCGGCTGGTCGCCGCCAAAGATCGCGACTGGCAAAACCGGCAGCACTTCTTTGCGATCGCCGGCCGCGCCATGCGTCACTACCTGATCGATCAAGCCCGCGCGCGGCCGGACGTGGACCTGATCGGCCTCGACAGTCTCGAGCAGATCCTGCCGGCCGGCGGCTCTAAAGTGGATGTCGCGATCGGCCTCGGCCAACTGCTCGAGCAGCTCGAAACCGAAAATCCCGAATGGTGCCGGCTGATAGAGCTCAAATTCTTTCTCGGTCTCACCGACGAAGAGGTCAGCAACGTGCTAGGGATCAAGCTGCGCAGCATGCAAAGGATGTGGCGCGATGCCCGCCGCTGGTTGTTCGAACGGATGGAGCCCGCTCATGGAAGGCAGATCACAGACTAAGGATCTCGCAATGACGCTCGTCGAGGAGGCGCTCCGCCACCCCGAAGACGAACGCGAAGCCTACCTGCGCCGCGCCTGCCACGCCAATTCCAAGCTGTTTAACGAAGCCTGGAGCTACGTGCAGTGGGAAAAGCGGATGCAGCGTTTCCTGCTCGATCCTTTGCAGCCGCCGCCCGCAAGCAAGCTCCCGTTCCAACCGGGACAGATCCTGATTAACCGCTTCCGCATCGTGCGCGAAGTGGCGCAAGGCGGCATGGGCATCGTCTGGGAGGCCATCGACCAGAAGCTCGACCGGCGCGTAGCCCTCAAATGCGCCAAGGCCGGCTTCGGCACGCATCTGCCGCCCGAAGTTCGCAACGCGCGCGAGATCAGCCATCCAAACGTCTGCAAAATCTTCGAGATCCACACCGCTTCCACGCCCGACGGCGAAATCGATTTCATCAGCATGGAGTTTCTCGAAGGCGAAACGCTGGCCGAGCGGGTGAACCATGTGCGCCTCCCGGAAAGCAAAGCGCGCGCCATCGCGCAACAGCTGACCGCCGGTTTGGCCGAAGCGCACCGCAACCAGCTCATCCACGGCGATCTGAAGACGAACAACGTGATTCTGGCCACGGATTCGGCGGGTTCTACTCGCGCGGTGATCACCGATTTCGGTCTCGCCCGAAACGCCGACGCTTCTGCCGCATTGCTTGGCGGCACTCCGGCTTACATGGCGCCTGAGCTGTGGCGCGGGGCCAAGCCATCGGTTACGTCCGACATATACGCGCTCGGGGTGATCCTGTGGGAGCTGCATTACGGCCAGCCGCCCAGCGACCTGGGCCTGGTTTCGTCCACGCTTCCCGCAGGCGAGCATTTAAGTTGGCAGCCGCCTACCGGACATGGCCGTTGGGACCGCATCATCGCCCGTTGCCTCGATCCCAACCCCAAGCGGAGATTTCAAAGCGCTGAGGAAGTCGAGCAAGCCTTTGGGCCATCGCGCCTGCGCAAACGCCTGCAAGTGGCGGCGGCGTTTTTGCTGCTGACGGCGGGGTCTGGCTGGATCACGTATCAGAGCACCACCGGCCCTGCGGAGAAGGTGCACTTGGCCTTGTTGCCGGACAACGGCTCTTTCTCGGGAGTGCTGCTGCGCGACACCGCGAACCGGTTAGCTGAATTGAAAAGCACCCCGCAGACCCGCTTCCGGTTTATCTCTCTAGATAAAGTGATTCGCAATCATGTTCATACCTCGGACGAAGCACGCGTGTTAGTAGGCGCCAGCCATGCTTTGCGCGCGACCGCCGAGCGCCATGGCGATGTTGTGACGGTACATGCGTATCTGGCGGATTTGCGGTCGGGCGTTGATGCGCGGGAATGGACGGCGGAGTACAAGGCGAGTGAGATGCGCTATGTGCCGACCGCGCTTGCCGGGACGGTGACGGAAACGTTGCATCTGCCGCCGCCGAACGGCGGAGCGAGTGTGAATGCGGCGGCTCAACAGGAGTATCAAGCCGGACTCGCAGCCTTGGGTCGCGATAGGACGGTCGATCAGGCCCGTAGGTCCTTTGAAAAAGCTGTCAGAAGTGATTACGATTCAGCGCTGACCTGGGCCGGACTTGCGGAAGCGCAGCAGCTCAAAGGCGGCACAACTGGTGACAAAGAGTGGTTTGATCGCGCAGCAGAATCGGTGCGACAAGCAGAGAAAAGAAACTCAGACTTACCCGAAGTCCACTGTGTTGCCGGGCAAGTTCTGGCTTCCTCGAACCAGTACGAGAAGGCGATCGTGGAATACCAGAGAGCTATTGAATTGGAGCCAAACAGTGACGGCGCTTATCGGAGGCTCGGTGAGGCGTTTCAAGAAAATGCTCAGATTGATGAGGCTTTTAACAATTTTCGAAAAGCGGTGAAAGTTGGCCCGCACCAATATAGAAATTTCATCGCTCTCGGCAGTTATTATTACGATCAGGCCAAATACAAAGAGGCAGTTCTCTATTTTCGGCAAGCAGTCAAATTGGCGCCCGACGAGCCGCGAACTTTATACGGGCTCGGAGTGGCATATCTTAACTCTGGTCAGTTCTCACTTGCCGAACAGGAACTCCGATCCTCTATCAAATTGAGTGAGACTTCAATTGCTTTTGCCAGTTTGGGCGTTGTGTTGATGTACGAGAGACGGGACCGCGATGCAATTCCTTACCTCTTGCGAGTCTTGAGGCTCGGACCGGATCGATATTTATCTTGGATGAATCTCGGCACTGCTTACCGCCGCATTTACCTGAGATCCAAAGCCCAATGGGCTTATCAGCGCGGCTTGGGGTTGGCCGAAGCCGCGATCGCAAAACATCCTCGAAGCGGCAATATCAGAGCCTATTTGGCTTACTTGTGCGCACAGGTTGGAGAGCGAAAGAGAGCGGAGTATGAAATCGTTCAAGCGTTACAGCAAGCGCCAAATGATGCAGAGACTCTTTATGCGGTGGCTTTGACCTATGAAGCACTCGATCGCCGGAACGATACTCTTTCTGTGCTCACTCAGGCACCGATCGGTGTTCTTAAAGATTTGAGCCGTTGGCCCGATGTGGCGGACTTGGTTCGCGATCCTCGCTTCACACAGTTGTTGGCATCTCACTCGGAAAAATGAAAGGACATAAGTCATGTTGATTGAGTACAAAATCAAGTTTGAAAGAGACGGTCTTGCAATCACCCAGCGTGTCGATTCAAGCGCACAAACCCCGCCAGTGAAATTTCAAGGTGCGGTGGAGCAGAACGTATTACGAGTCTCGTTTACAGCCAGTCAGCAGGCAAATGCTTCCAATCCGCAGATTCCAGCTACGGCTAGCCCCGCAACGGCTCAAGAGGGCGGAGCTCCAGTGAGTAATCCGAAAAATCCCGGCGGCAGCCCCTTCGATTCGTCATCCTCCGGACCCATCACCATCATTGGCCCGTTCCTCTTCTTATTCCCACCTCACACCCACGACGAAAAGGCCAACCATGACAAGTAACTTCGAAATCGAAACCCAACAAAAACTCAACTGGTGCTGGGCCGCGGTCGCCGCCACCGTTGCGAGCTATTTCGATCCCAGTAAGCCAATCGAACAGTGCGCCATCGCAAAACTTGCGCTAGGCCTGGACTGTTGCAAAGATTCAAAGGACAAATGCGATCAACCGGCCGCTCTCGAAACAGCCCTCGATGCGGTCAACACGGCCACCGGCCAAGCACTAAACAACTCACCGATTCCAAAATCACAAACCTTCGGCATCATCCGCAAGCAAATCGACTCCGGACGGCCGCTCTGCGCCAGAATTCAGTGGTTCGCCGAATCGGGAGCTCACTTCGTCATGCTCAGCGGTTATTCCATTTCCCAGTCGGGCGAATTTTGGGTCGACGTGTCCGACCCCTATTACGAAGATTCGACCATCCCGTACGAACAATTCGTTAACGCTTACCTGGACGCGGGGGAGTGGAGCGATACATATTTAGTCGGTCAAGCCTAGGAGCGCCGTTATGCCCATCATTCTGTCCAAACCGTCAACCGCTTTAAGGCAGGCTTTCGAGGCCGGTCTCCAGCACCTCGTCGACCTAAACCGCGTTCCCGCCGGTCTACCAGTTAACCCGAATCCCCAGCCGATTTATCTTCTGAGCCTGCAGGATACCAAGGGAAATTTCCGCCTGCCAAATGTCGCCAGGCTGGTCAGCTGGCGCTACTTCGCCGGTGATGTTTCCGGCGACGTCGTCACAGGCGACATCAATGCGACGCCTCCCCACGCAATTAGCGGTCTCAACTACGGCAACGCCGCCAAAAGAGCCCTGCTGGCAACGCTTGCCTTGAGCGGGCTTAAAGAGGTCCAGGACGGCAACTTCGAACCACGCCTGCTGCGCATTCCAGGAGCCCTCGCACAAGGATTCTGGCTAAAGCCGCCGTCCGACGACAACGGCCTCATCGTCCCATTTGGACCGACCTTCGAACCCACCCATCGAGAGGGCAAGCCCGCCCCTATCGACGGCTTCTTAACCAAACTGCGCCCGGTCGCGAAACAAGTCCTTCGCCGACAAGATTTGTCAGCAAAGTGAGCAGGACGGCATACCAGCTTCTTCGTCCTCTGCAATGGACAATCCATCCCAAAATCCTGCTATCCTGATTCAATGTACCGATTCCTAATAGGAATAGTCGGGATCTTCGCCCTATTCGCGACCCCCCACACCTACTCCGATTCGATACGCCAGTGGCAGACCGACCGCAACAGCAAGCTCCGCCAGCCGGACAGCTGGCTCACTCTGGTCGGCCTGTTCTGGCTCAAACAGGGCGACAACACCATCGGTTCCGCCGCAACGAACGACTGTGTTCTCCCGAAGGGCTCCGCGCCCGAACACGCCGGCACCCTGCACGTCTCCGCCAACAAAGTCACATTCCATCCAGCAAACGGCCCGGCCCGCCAGCTGAGCTACGACGAAGACAAACCCGACGTTGTCCAGATCGGCTCCGTCTCCTTCTACATCATCCAACGCCTCGATAAACTATGTGTCCGCGCCAAAGACAGTAGGAGCGCAGTCCTGAAGAACTTTCAGGGTCTAAAATATTTCCCCACCAACCCCACCCTCCATTTCCAAGCCAGGTTCGTGCCGGATGCAAAAAAGATCCCCATTCTGAACGTCGTCGGACAAACTGAGATGCAGGATAGCCCCGGCGAGGTGGAGTTTGTGTATCGAGGCCAGACTCATCGGCTACGCCCGGTCTTCGAAGGCAAAACCTTGTTCTTTCTCTTCAAAGACCCCACCAATAAAACCCAGACCTACCAGGCCGGCCGCATGGTGAACACGCCTCTGCCGCAAAATGGGAAAGTGGACCTCGATTTTAACCGCTCCTACAATCCGCCCTGTACCTTCACGCCCTACGCCACGTGCCCGCTCCCGCCCAAAGAAAACACGCTGCCGTTTCCAGTGGACGCCGGCGAACTGCGCTACAAGAACGGGCACGCCGATTTCGCCGAAGTCCGCTAAACCGTGTTTCTGACCGCCTCGACGCGCGATGCCGGGAAGCGCCTGGATGCTTTTCTGCACGAGCGTTTGCCCGAGTACAGCCGTTCGCGCCTGCAATCCTGGATCAAGCAGAACCGAGTCACGGTTGACGGTCACCCCGCTCGCGCCTCAGCGCTACTGCATGGGACCGAAATCATCGCTGTCGATCCCGCCGAACTCAAGCCCCTGAGGGCGCAAGCCGAAGACCTTCCGCTTCAGATCGTCTACGAGGACGACGAGGTGGTGGTCGTCGACAAACCCGCCGGCATGGTCGTACACGCCGGGGCCGGACATCCTAGCGGCACGCTCGTGAACGCGCTGCTGCATCACTTCGGCTCGCTCTCCTCCCTCAATGGCGACCTCCGTCCCGGCATCGTGCATCGGCTCGATCGCGAGACCAGCGGCCTACTGGTGGTGGCCCGCACCGACCGCGCCCACCAATCGCTAGCCCGCCAGTTCCATGACCGCACGGTCGGAAAATCGTATCTCGCGCTGGCGCACGGAATCTTTCAGTCGCCCGCGGGAACCATCACCTTGCCAATCGCCCGCGATCCCGTTCGCCGCTCACGTATGACAACCCGGATCGCTTCCGGTCGGAGCGCTCTCACTGACTACCGCGTTCTGGAAGCCTTCGAAAAATTCAGCTATCTGGCCGTGCGCATCGGTACGGGCCGTACCCACCAGATCCGCGTTCATCTCTCAAGCCTTCACCATCCAATTGCCGGCGACCGTCTCTACGGCGCACCGCCTCTCTCACCCCTACCAGATCGTTTCTTCCTCCATGCCCATCGCCTCGCCTTTCACTCCCCGGTTTCCGGCGAACCCATGTCTTTTGAAAGCCCATTGCCAGCCGAACTCGCGCAAGTGCTCGCCGCGCTGCGCTCACAACACGGCTAGAATAGTTGCATCTCGATGAAGTTCGCAGCACTGACACTCACCATTGGCCTTACGTGTTTTGGCATTCTCAGTGCCCGTCAAAATACCGCTCCGGCGCAGGCTGACGATCAGGCGCCTATCCGCGCGGAAGTGACTCGCGTCAACATGCTATTCACCGTCACCGACAAGCATGGCCGCTTCATCACCGATCTCAACAAAAACGATTTTCAGGTTTTCGAAAACAAGAAAGCGCAGGACATTCTGGAGTTCACCGCCGAAACCGACTTGCCCCTGCGCCTGGCCGTTCTCGTCGATACCAGTAACAGCATTCGCGATCGTTTTCACTTCCAGCAGGAAGCCGCCACCAACTTCATCAACAGCGTGATGCGCACTCAAGACAAGGCCATCATTGTTAGCTTCGACACCTCCGCCGAGCTCGCCGCCGACATGACCAACAACACCAACGTGCTCGAAAATGCGGTACGCAATTTGCGCCCGGGCGGCGGCACCGCTCTGTACGACGCCATCTACTACGCCTGCAAAGACAAGCTGATGCTCGACCAGCCGATGTACAAATTCCGCCGCGCCATGGTCATCCTGAGCGATGGCGAAGATAACGACAGCCGCTACAGCCGGGAACAGGCGCTCGAAATGGCCCAGCGCGCCGATACCGTCATCTACACCATCTCCACCAACATCAGCCACATCGAAACCGAAGGCGACAAACTCATGCGCTACCTCGCTAATCAAACCGGCGGCGCTGCTTTCTTTCCGTTCGAAGCCAAAGACCTGAATCAGTCATTTGAAAATGTGGCCAACGAGCTCCGTCATCAATACAATCTGTTCTATCGTCCGGAGCCCTTGCATAATGACGGCAAGTATCACGAAGTCCTGATCAAAGTAAAGGGCCATAAAGACCTGCAAGTGCGCGCCCGCAAAGGCTACTACGCCCGTCACGACAGCACCAGCAGTTAAGCGTGCTCGAATGAATCAAGTAGTCCGAGCCTGAAGCGTCAGCGCCCCGATTCCAATCCGTCGCCAACGCCCGTTTTCATCCCCCGTGTGGCCGCCAGGTCATCGAAGCCTTATCGAACGTGAAAGCTCAAAGCGTTCGTTTTCGCGGCAGGGGTGAGCGCCGTGGCGAACATCGTCTTCTCTACGCACGATCCGCTATCCAGCACAAGCGCTGGTTCCAGCACGTCATTTTCAAACTTTTCCACCTGATCGTTTCCCAGGACCGGCTTGAAGTTAGTCAGGATCTGTTGCGCGGACATAGTGCCCACCGCAACCCCCGTGAGCAGACCCGTGGGAGCGCTGTATTTTGACGAACTCAAAATAGACAGCACCCCGCCCACCGACGAGAGCACCAGGGTAACCACCGTGCTTTTGCTCCGATTCTGATTTCGCAGGATCGAAGCCAGCATGATTTGACGTCCGATCGGTTGCAGACCTGCCGTCGATTTGGCCAGCGCCTGGTAGATCTCGCTGCTTACCACCGATTGCTTTTCTTTGCTGATATTGCAGATACTTAGATCGTAGCCGGTAATCCCCTTGGGGATCTTCCCATAATTCTGCTGCAGCAAGTCGGCCGGAATTTCCGTTCCGGTAATTGTAAAAGTATTTTGTGCCGAGGCCGCTCCGCCAAACAAAGCCAAACAGAGCGACATCCAGATAACAGATCCCATGGCATTCTCCTGAGACTGATCTCCGATCAGCCCGCTCAAGAGATACTGTTGGCTGTTTCGCCGGCGGCTGGCGGCTCTCGCTAAGTTGTTGGAAAAGTTACCTGAAGATTGTTTAGCACGATCTGTTACTCCTCTTTCGGAGTCAGCTTTTCGGGGCAGGAGCACGAGTGCCGGCCGGCTTCGCCGCTTCATTCGGGACGGTTCTGATCGCTATTCGCACAATCTTGATCGGCGTATTGGGTTTATCGTTCTGCTCATCACGCGGCACATTCGAGATAGCGTCCGCTACGTCCTGGCCGGAGACGACCTCGCCGAAGATCGAATAATGGCCTTCCAAGTGCGAAGCCGGCGCGACCGTGATGAAAAACTGCGATCCGTTGGTATTCGGACCGGCGTTGGCCATGGCCAACACCCCAGTCTTGTCAAAGTGCTTGTCTGGGGCGATTTCATCATCGAAAGTGTAGCCCGGACTACCTTCGCCAGTACCCTGCGGGTCGCCGCCCTGGATCATAAATCCGGGAATAACCCGGTGGAAGGTCGTTCCGGAGTACAGCGGCGTCCTCATCTTTCTGCCTGTAGCCGGGTTCGTCCAGACTTTGGTTCCTCTCGCCAGGCCCACGAAATTCGCCACGGTTTTAGGCGCTTCATGGTCAAACAGCCGGCATACGATAGTGCCCATTGAGGTGTAGATGACGGCATACTCTCCGGGTTCGGACGGCAGCGTCACGGCCGGCAAAACCCTTCTCGAGGGAGGCCGGGACGTTGCATGCTGCGCGCCTGCCGTACCAGGGATGGCAAGGCATAGGATACTGATTAAGGACAGAAGTCGCACTACCGCCGATTATATCCGCCGCTGGAGCATCCCTTCCCCGTTCAATTTATATCGGCTTGACACAAATCCTAAAGAAAATAGTCCTTCTGCCGATGTGTAGGACAGAAGATGTTTTACCCCGCTCCACCATACTTAATTGAAGAGACGTCCCGGTTTTGCCTACAATCCTAGTGAGTACCAGAATTCTATGAAGTATGTTTTTGCTTTAGCTTCCCTTTGTGCCTTACTGTTTTCGTCTGCCTGTATGCAGAGTCCGGAGAGGCTGCTGGCCACTGCGAACCGATACCACCAGAACAAGAAGTTCAAGGAAGCCTCAATTCTTTATCAGAAAGTGATTTCCAAGGACAAGACCAATGCGGAGGCTTATTACCGGGAGGGCTTGAATCTGATCGATGATCGTCAGGCCGCCCAGGCGGTGGGTTATTTCCGGCGCGCCGTCGATTTGAATCCCGCCAATACGGATGCGGAGGTCAAGCTCGCTGAGATCTACCTGGCGGTCTACGCCACCGACCCTCGCAAGTACCGGTCGATGTTGGACGATGTCCGCGACCTGAGTTCCAAGATTTCGGCACACGCACCCAATTCGTTCCAAAGCTATCGAGTCGAAGGCTTAGTGGCGTTAACCGACAGAAACACGGACAAGGCGCTGCAAGATTTTCGTAAAGCGAATGCCTTGCAGCCCCACTCGCCTGATCTTGTTGGCTGGTACGCGCAAACGCTGGTCGCGGCGCAGCATCGCGATGAAGCCATAGCGCTAGTGCAGGATATGCTCGCGCACGACAAAACCTGGGGACCCGGTTATGACTTCCTCTTTCTGCAGTACAGCCGTTCGAGCGAGCCGGCGAAAGCGGAAGCAGTGCTACGCGACCGCGTCAAGAACGATCCCTCCGAGGTGGGCGCCTACAACAATCTGGGCAATTATCTGCTGGCGACCAATCGGGAAAGTGAAGCCGAATCGCTGATGCGCAAGGTGCTCGATGATCCGAAGACATTTCCGAACGCTCATCAGCTCGTCGGAGACTTTTTCGTGCGCGCGAAAAAGTATGACGATGCTCTGCAGCAGTACAACGCCGGCTTGAAAGATTCGCCGAAGCAGGCGCTGGCCTATCAGGAGCGCATTATCGCGGTAAACCAGATGATGGGCAAGAATAGCGAAGCTCTTAAGCTAGCCAAAGATATTGCCGGGAAGAATCCGAAAGACACAACCGCCAATGAGGTGTATGCCTCTCTACTCTTGCAGCGCGGCACCAAGGAAGATCTCGCCAAGTCAGTGGCTGAGTTAAAAAGCCTGGTCCAAAACAATCCAGGGAACGCGGTTTTACATCTGGATCTGGCCAAGGGCTATCTGGGTCTAAATAACGTTGACGGCGCTCTTAGCGAATCGCTCGAAGCACTGCGGCGAAACTCACGTCTCCTGCCGGCGCGGCTGCTGGCTGCCCGCATCTATAACGGGCGGGCCGATTACGCCAAAGCCATTGAACAGGTACAACTTGTCCTGACATCGGAGCCCGCCAATCCGGAAGCCCATCTGTTGCACGCGCAAGCCGAGATCGGATCGGGCCAGGTGAGCGACGGACAGCCCGAGTTAGAAGCGCTCGTGAAGGATTATCCGAACTTGAACGACGCCCGCTTAACTCTGGCGTCGATTTACCTGCAACAGAAAGCGCCCGCTAAAGCCAAGGACGAGTACGACAAAGTGTGGGCTACCAATCCGCCGGACTTCCGGGGCTTTATCGGTCTCCAAACCATTAAGATGTCGCAGGGCCAAGTCGACGACGCGGTTCAGGGCATGCGGGATGTAGTCCAAAAGAACCCGAAGAATGACGCCTTGCGCTCGCAACTAGCCAATTTCGAAGCAACCGCGGCCGGCATGGCGGCCAAATCGAATCCCGATCGCGCCAAACAGTTGGCGGAATCCGCCGTTGCCGATCTGAAGCAAGTGCTACAAACATCGCCCAAATACGAAGACGCCTGGGTTCGTTTGGGAGTTCTGCAGCGCGATTTAAATCAGTACGATGCGGCCATGGCTTCGTTTCAGCAGGCCAGTACCGTGAATCCCCGAAGTAGCGCCGCTTTCCTGAATGAGGCTTTGCTTCTTGAATCCCAGGGGAAGAAGAAAGAAGCGTCCGCTGCTTACAATAAGGTTCTGGGCGTCGATCCGCAAAATACCCTGGCGCTCAACAACCTGGCTTTCATAAACGCAGAAGCCGGAACAAATCTCGATCAGGCTATGACCCTTGCCACCAAAGCCCAAAGACAGGTTCCTAATAGCCCGGCTGTTTCAGACACGTTAGGGTTCGTTTACTACCAAAAGAATCTGAACGCCGAAGCGTTGCAGATTTTTCGCAAAGCGGTCCAGGATGCGCCCCAAAATCCCACCTTCAGGCTGCACCTCGCCATGGCTTTGTTCAAGCAAGGCGACAAACAGGGCGCGAGAGACGAAGCAGCCAAAGCCATGAAGACCGCTGCGCCCCAGCAGCAGGATCAGATTCGCTCGTTTGTGGACCAGATAGGGTAAGAGCCGGATATCTATTTGGAAACACAGACCGCAAGCTGGCGCGAAACATACCCGTCCATTGAATACACCGCACCGTTCGTGGTGTTCCTGATTTTCCTCGCCATTGGCGCGCAGTTTCCGCTCGAGTCTGCATGGGCATCGCCCGTTCGGGTGCTCTGCCTGGCGACCGTTTGCGCGGTTTGCTGGCCCAAAGAGTTAACCTGGCAACCGGTACAGCCGCTCGCCAGTGTGGCCATCGGAACCCTGGTGTTCCTCCTGTGGATTGCGCCGGATGTATTACTGCCGGGGTACCGGCAGACTATCCTGTTCTCGAACTCGATCATCGGGCATCTGCATTCTTCGCTGCAGCCCGCCTCCCTGCATAGTCCGTGGATCTTAGCCTGGCGCACCGTCCGCGCGGTGGTCATCGTTCCCATCGTCGAGGAATTATTCTGGCGAGCCTGGCTGATGCGATGGCTTATCAACAGTGATTTTCGCCGCGTTCCGCTCGGAACCTACGCGCCTTTCGCTTTCTGGATCACGGCGCTGTTATTTGCCTCGGAACACGGGCCCTACTGGGACGTAGGACTCGTCGCCGGAATTATTTATAACTATTGGATGATCCGCACGAAGAGCGTGGCGAGTTGCATCTTGATGCACGCCGTCACCAACGCTCTCTTAAGCGGCTATGTAATCGCTGCCGGACAATGGCAGTATTGGCAATAAATCCAAAAAGAGGAGTATCAGCGAAATTCCAGCATGCCTTGTCTACTTGCCGTCCTCGCCGTTGCCTTTCCGCGTATCGCCATTATTCTGCTATGGCTTTTTACGAACTTTTTCACTGGCCTATATCACGGAGTGATTGTGCCCGTGCTAGGTTTTCTCTTTCTGCCTTTGACCCTGATTGTCTATAGCTATCTTCAGAGAACAAATGGCGGGCACATCGGAACCACTCAGCTGATTTTTCTGATTATCGCGGTGGTCCTTGATCTGGGCTTAGTCGGAGGCGGGACGTTCGGGCGCAGGAGGTAAGCGCAAGTGGTGGTTATTTCGATGCTGCGCGCCGTGAATCTGCCGGGCTATCGCAAAATTTCGATGGAAGCGCTGCGCAATTTGTATGATTCGCTGGGGTGCGAAGAAGCGCAGAGCTATGTGCAGAGCGGCAACGTGGTCTTTCGGACCAGTGAGCGGGACTTAGAGAAAGTTGTGAAGCGAATTGAAGCCGGCATCGAACGAACGTTCGGCTTTCCCGGCGAGGTAGTGGCGCGGACTTGCGCGGAGATGCGAAGCGTAGTGGCGCGGAATCCATTCGGTGCGCGTCCTGAGGTGGTGGGGAGCAAACTGCTGGTGACATTTCTGGCAAGCGATCCGGGTGAACCAGCACGAGAAGCAGTGCGGGGGATCAAGACGGATCCGGAAGAGCTGTTCGCGGTGGGAAGTGAATTGTATATCTACTATCCGCTTGGCGCGGGTCGAACGAAACTGCCCGTCCGCCGGATCGAGAAAGCTTTGCAGACGGTAGGGACGGCGCGCAACTGGAATAGCGTGACGAAGATGCTGGAGATGGCGGAGAAGTTGGAGCGTCAATAATGAGGCCCGTAGCCGTCGGCGGGAACGCGAAGCTTCTTGCTCTTTTGCACGGCCCTGCAATCATGGCATTGGCTGGAGCAATAGATACTTTAAGCCCGTGGACTTATTGTCATCTTTAATGGTTCATTACGAAGATGGACAGGAAGCAGGAGGCGCAGATTCAAAAGCACTTCGGTCAACGAGTGCGCGAACTCCGAAAAGAGAAGGGGCTTTCGCAAGAGGCACTTGCGCTCGCTTGCCACCTCGACCGTACCTACATCGGCGGCGTCGAGCGCGGCGAGAGAAATATCAGTCTGATCAACATCCACACAATTGCCGCGGCATTAAGCGTCCCAGCAACGGAACTACTCGATGGCTAAAGGTGTAGCTCAGGAGCTTCTCGATCGAATTGCAGCAGTAAAAAATAAGCGGGCTCGATTTGTTTTGGACAGCATTGTCAAAAACGGCTTTGTCACAACAGAAGAAATCAATCATGCAGGATACGATCATCCGCCCCGGGCCGCTCAAGATGCTAAGGATCTTGGATTCCGGTTGAAGACTATAAAGGTCAAGCACACAAACGGCCGTTCCATTGCCGCCTACGCTTTTGACGACAGAGAATTGGAGCGAGGCAAGGCAGGACGACGTCTCCTACCGAAGAAAGAACGAGATGCCTTGATTCACGCCGCTGGCGATTTATGCCAAATGTGCGGGGCTAAACACAACCTACAAATTGATCACCGAGTTCCCTATGAAGTTGCCGGCGAATCACAACGCCGAGAAGCGCAACCATTTCAAATTCTTTGCGGTTCATGCAATCGGAAAAAGTCATGGGCTTGTGAGCACTGCCCTAATTGGTTGAGCCTCAAAGTAGTTGATGTGTGCTTTTCTTGCTATTGGGCCGGATCGACTAATTACAATCACGTCGCCATGCAGACGCAACGACGGGCAGACCTTGTTTGGGTCGGTGATGAGGTAAACGATTTTGATCGAATCAAAATTCAAGCCGAAAAGAACCAGAGGACTGTTGCAGAGCAGATCAAGAGGATTGTGAAATCAAAAATCAAATGAACGCGCTAGATCTACTACAAAATCCTGCAGCGACAGCGTTCTAGTGGTGCCGTTAGCGGGGTCAATTGCGTGTGAGAGGTAAAGCGATTCGACAGTGATCTCATCACGACCATTGAGTGTTGCTTGACTCGACCGACCAACATTCAGCAAAATTCGATTCGCAACTGATGCAGGAAGAGGATCGCCGTAGTGTCGTTCACCACTGAACCCGTCATAGCTCAGAACAAAGGGTATCTTTTTCTGGTTGAGGATCGCTAGCGCTTCGATCATTCGCTCGCGGGTAACACCGCCGATATAACGTTGATCGCGGCCTCTGCTCGTACCTTGATATGGCGGGTCTAAATAGAAAAAATCCCCCTCTTTCGCCAGCAGAAACAAGGAGAAGAAATCTTGGTGCATGACGTCACACTTGCCGGAGAGAAGTCGGTGTGCAGCAACTAACTCTGTCTTCATGGTTTTAGGGTGTGTGCCTTTTCGGCGTTTATCCGGTGACTGGTTAAACTGGCCAGCAGGGTTGAACCGAACAGCGTTCTTCACACATCTCGCTAAGAGATACAGCAGTTTCGCGGCACTCTTGTCGGCATTGAATTGGGCGCGAATCTCATAGTATCCATTAATTGGCTTTTCGCGCTCCTTGCACCACAATGCCTCGTATTGTGTGGCAACCTCGATGGGGTTGTTGAGGATCATTCCCCAAAGCCGCACAAGTGGCTCAAGCAGATCGCCCATTAAGTACGTGTCGAACTTCTTTTGAGAGGCAGCGGCTAAGGTAACTGCAGCGGAGCCGGCAAACGGTTCTACAAGTCTTGTATATCGGCCCGTTGGCACATGGCTGAGTATCGCTGCCGCCAGTCTGCGCTTACTGCCCTGATAGGGGATGGGATGCGGTACGGAGAATCGCAATTTGACCTCGGGATTTCTTGGTACTTAAAGTCATCATAAGCGCAGTCGTAGATAATTCGCAATAGCCAACAGATCTACGACTCGACGAGGTAGATAGTAGGGTACTTGATCCAAGGCCACTCACCACGAGACCTACTAAACACAACGTCATAAGTAATTGCGCATCATGAGTGAAACGTGGTCTGCTGACATTATGAGACCACTGAGGATATCGGACGCGATGTCGGTGCTTGGTTTGCAGCAAGAGATCCAGCGTTCTGAGGAGTCGCGCTACGATCACCGGTTGCATGGCGTTTTGCTGGTCGCCCAGGGTATGACCTGCCCTGAAGTAGCACGGCTTTTGGGAGATGCACCGCGTTCCGTCGAGTATTGGGTTCACCGTTTCGAGCAGCAGGGATTGGGGGGTCTGGCCGAGGGAGAACGGTCCGGACGCCCCAGCCGGCTGAGTGAGAAGCAGATCAAAGAGATCAATCGAGTGTTGCGAGAGAGGCCGAGCGACGCGGGGATGCGCGTCAACCTGTGGGATGGCAAGACGCTGTCGGCCTGGCTGGCGAAGACCTACGGCATCCACTTGGGGGTCCGTCAATGCCAGCGTTTGTTCCGGCAGTTCGAGTTCCGGCTCCGCAAGCCCCGGCCCGTTTTGGCGCGAGCCGACCCGACGCGCCAGAAAGCGCATAAAAAAAACTCCGCAAGTTAATGCGGGACAATGCCGTGGACCTCTGGGCGCTGGACGAAGTGCATTTTCAGCAACAGGGATCCCGTTGCCGTATGTGGGTTCCACCGGAAACCAGAGATCCGATCGTGTACCATCATCCGACCCGGAAGAGCGTAGGCTACTTCGCCGCAGTCCGTTTGCGGGATGGCGAATTTTTGTTTCGCCGCGAGACCGGCCGATTCAACGGCGAGTCCTTCTGGGAGTTCCTCAAAATCTTCCGCGAGGCCAGCGCTGTTTCCGGACGTCGCGTCCTCGCCATCAGTGACAACGCGCAGTATCATCGCTCCAAACTCCAGCTGCCTTGGCGTGATCAACAGGCTCCACAATTTCGCTTGGACTTCCTGCCTCCTTACAGCCCGGAACTCAACCCTATCGAACGGGTCTGGAAACTCACGCGCCGGTTGCGTCTGCACAATCGTTATTTCGGATTCCTCGATGGAGTCGTTTCCGCCGTCGAAGATCAGTTCGCCGAATGGACAAAGCCCAACGATGCCCTGCGACGATTATGCGCAATTACTTAAGACGCTGTGTTTAGAAAGCAACACAGAAAGGAAATTCGAAAATGAGCCACCCGTTCTAAAGGCGAACGGCGTGCGAGTCCGCACATGCCGGATCGCGAGATCCGCTATCAAAATTGGTGGACCTGGACGGGTTCGAACCGTCGACCTCTTCCATGCCATGGAAGCGCGCTCCCAACTGCGCCACAGGCCCGTAAGCTCTCGTTTACGTCACGAGAATAGCACAGCCCGGTACTACCAACCGGGCCGGCCGAAGCACCGCAAAAGTACTCGGATTTTCTCCCGCAAGAACTATTGACTCCCAGGCCGATAGAGCGCACAATCAGACGGTCGGTTCCTTACCGCTTTCATCGCCTGATGAAAGCCGTATCCAATCTCCGCATGAATAACGCAACCCCTCGTATTTACGCCCTCTTGGAAGATATTCCTACCAACAACGATGCTCTGAGCAATCGTAATGATACGGGTGTTAACCCCGTCGCCTTCCAGGAACTCGCCCACGAATTACGTCAGCCATTGAGTGCGATCGAGTCACTGGCTTACTATCTCGAATTGACGGCAGTGGATGACCAATTGTGCCTCCGTCTCGAACAAATCCGCTCCATGGTCGGCAGGGCAAACGTCATCCTCGATCGCGCCATCGAATCCTGACAATCGTCCGTATCACTTTTCTGAATCTGTCTCCAGCGCTGCCAGGCGTCGCGCCATGTTCTCTACTTCGCCTCTCAGCACCGGCAGCTTATTGATGTTCGCGAGCGCTTTCAAATGTTTACGTAGAGGACGTGCCGGCGTACCCCATACCGGTTCACCTGCAGACACACGTTGGAAACTCAGGATGCCGCTTCCTGAGCCAACCGTAGCGCCTGCCGCTACCCGCGCTTTCTCCCCAACTCCAACCTGCCCGCCCACCACCGCGTAATCGCCGATCGTCACTCCACCGGCAAACCCCGTCTGCGCCGCAATAACAACATGCCTGCCGATCACGCAGTTATGCGCCACATGAACCAGGTTGTCCAGCTTCGTGCCTGCGCCAATCCGAGTCACGCCCAGAGCCGCACGGTCCACACAGCAATTTGCGCCGATTTCAACATCGTCCTCGATCAAGACCGTACCAACCTGCGGAAACTTTTCGTAATGGTCCTTTTCGAGAGTGAAGCCAAAACCATCCGCCCCGATGACAGTACCTGAATGAAGAAGTACGCGTGCGCCAAGTTGCACTTCATCGTAAATCGTCACGTGAGGGTGAATCGTCGCGTGATCTCCAATACGGACGCGATCGCCAACGTACACACCGGCACCTATGAAAGTGGCGGCGCCTACTTGCGTATACTCGCCGATCACCGCACCGGGTCCGACGTAACAGCCATCTGCCAAACTCGCTGAACTGGCGATCACGGCCGTTGCATGAATGGAGGCAGCGCGTTGGCGAGCAGGATAAAGCAGCGCCAATGCTTTGGCAAACGAAGACCGTGGTTGCGCCGTGCGAATAAGAGACCACTCTCCCGTTAGGTCGAACGAATTTTCTACAATCAGGCAGCCGGCGCGCGACGCAGCAGCCTGGCGCTGCGCAGTTTTGTTAGCGACGAACGAAAGATCTCCGGGCTCAGCGCAGTCAAGCGCATTGGCTCGCGACACCGTCCGCGTCGGATCTCCCTCTATCTCACCTTCACACACGCGCGCCAGCTCGGCGACCGTCACAGCAGGCATATGCCTCATACTTGCATGAGTGGCCGCCGACCCTTCGGTTTATCTTGCGCCGACCGCGCAAGTCCATCCTGATACCGTCATCGAGCCGGGCGCGCGCATCGGCGAATTTTGCATCATTGAAGCTGATGTCAAAATCGGACTTCGCTGCCGCCTTGAACCCTATGTGTACGTCAAGCGCTGGACGACTATAGGCGACGACAACGACATTTCAGCCGGCACCGTTCTCGGCACCGATCCGCTCGACAAAAACTTTACAGGCGAACGCAGCTATCTGCGCATCGGCCATCGCAATAAAATCCGGGAGCACTACACGATTTCAAGAGGCACTCAGCCCGAGTCGGAAACGAAAATCGGCGACGAGAACTTCATCATGACCTCCGGCCATATCGCGCACAACTGTGTGCTTGGTGACGGCATTGTCGTCGCCAGCTGCGCATTGATCGCCGGCTACTCTGAAATTGGGAATCAGGCATTCATTTCCGGCGGCGTTGTGGTGCATCAGTATTCCAAGATCGGTCAACTCGCCATGATCGCCGGGAACACGCGCGTGAATAGCGATCTGCCGCCCTTTTTTCTGTACTCCGATTTCAATGTAGCGGCCAAAGGCGTGAACACAGTTGGCCTGCAGCGCGCCGGATTTGCTGCTGACGAAATTCAGGAGATCAAGGCCGCCTACCGCTTGCTCTATCGCTCTGGACTCCGCCAGGAAGAAGCCTTACAGCGGCTCGAGGCGGAACACGCGTCGGAACACATCCACCAGCTCGTTGCGTTTGTGCGCAGCAGCCGGCGCGGGATCTGCCGCGAAAGCCCTCGCAAACTCGTCCGCACTTAAGACCGGGATCTTAATTTGCATTCGATCCTGCCCAGCGGATGGGGCCCTTCCATAAACGCGGCCCGCGCTGTCGCCCAGGCAGTCGCCTTACCGTGCAGCGTGTATGACGTGGTCATCCGATATGAGATGACTTCCTGGGCTCCCGGTACTGTATGTTTCCCGTCACCTTACTTCCGAAATCTCCGAAAAAAATCACGAATGTCCTCTGCCAGCAGTTCCGGTTCTTCCATGGCCGCGAAGTGGCCGCCGCGAGGCATCTCAGTCCAATGTTGCACGTTGTAACCTCGCTCGACCCAAGCGCGAGGAGGCGTCGATATCTCCTTCGGAAAAGAGCAACGGCACACGGCGGCTGAACGAAGTCACCGCGCCCGAACACCAGCGGCGCTTTCCTGGTTCTCGTAATACATCCGGAACGAGGAAGAGATCGTCTCGGTCATCCAGTACAACGTCAGATTGGTTAATAGTTCATCCCGGCTGAATCTTCGATAAACATCGCCGTCGCAGTCCGACGATTCGCGAAATTTTTCAAGTATGCAGGCCGCGAGTCCCGCCGGTGAGTCGTTCAAACCATAAGCGGCAGTTTGTGGACACGTCCTCTGCATGTGCGCATACGCGCCGCGTTCCTCAGGCCACCCATGCGTAACGATCAAAGGAAGAGGAGCGGAACCCGTACCGCGCTCGTGGATGAAATGAATCCCAAGGCCGTCCGACTCGTAGCGGTAGTGATGAAAGGCCGATAGCTTTTTTACCTGATTACTTCCAGTCGAATTCATTTCTCCAGTGGTCGCAAATTTCCTGGAGAAAATCGAGATCTACCCCGTATTCCCATCCTGCTTCGGGCATCGCGTCGAGCCAGCGAGTGAGCCCGATCCGGTTTCGTAGATCGTTCAGCCCGCGTTGCAAAAATAGGACCGAAAATGGCTTCACTACGGATAACTAACCACCGGACTTAGCTTATCTGCAAAACTACTATTGACCGGCGCCCCTTGCCCGTTAATAACATGCGTGATCTGCCCGCTGCCATTCAGCCATACCGTGCCAGCATCATGTATCGCAATGCCACTTACGTCCGGCACAGTCATAGCATTATCTTCGATGATATTGATACCAAGGTTAAAGAACGAGTAAATTCCCAACCCGTAAGCCTGGTGCGAAGTTACCGACTTACTAACTACATAAGACGGATAGCCGTTCGCGCCGCCATCCATCCAGGCGCTTTGGCTCGGCGGATCATACGGCAATTCACTCTGGTAAAAAATAGTTTCTCCGCCGTTGCCGTTCCAGAGCACTTGTTCCTGTTGATAATGCTCCACCGCCAGCCCGAGCGCCGTTACGCGATCGCCATTAACCACCAAGCCATGGCTCGCTGTGTTCTCTGTCCAGCCCACACCGTTGCCGTGATCGGCGCGCCAAGCCCAGATATCATCCAGGATCACGTCCGCACTGTCCACTTCCAGGCTGGTAGTCGCACTCCCGGCGGTAGCTCCTCCAATCCGGAAGAAAATGTCGCTGAGAGATGAAGGATCGCTCGTGTGAGAAAAGAATCCGCCTTTCGGGAGAGCCAGACCAAACGGCCCTGCACCCATTCTCAGCAGCACAGGTGAGTTAACCGGACCCCCATCAATTAACAGCCCGGCGATCTGCACCCCGCCTACGTCCGCCACGGTAATGGCTTCCTTTCCCGTTTGCGGTACCAGCGTCGCATAACCTAAACCAAGCACCACTGTATCTGGATAGTCGACACGGATAGGCTGGCTTAGATTGTAAATGCCCGGAGTAAGTATTAGATTCTTGCCGAGTGCCAGCGCCAAATTAATCGCCGCCACCGGTGTCGAAGGCTGCGCAATGAAGAACCGGCTGATAGGGATGGAACGTCCGGGAGCCGTGCCGGTCGACCACGTTACCCCCACCGAATTTCTTTTCACCCCGGGCGCGAACACGTTGTACTGGCCGTTGCCATCCATGTAAAGAAACGGTTTCTCGCGGCTCACCGGAGTCGCCGGAAGCACCGTCTCCGGCGGATTCGGGTACGTCGCCGCGGGCGCTCCCTGCACGCCCGAAAAAACCATATTCCAGACGCCGCCCGTCCAACTGCCAAGCGAGCTATTGCGTGTGTACCATTGCTGTTGCGAACACGGATTAACGTTCCCCGTGACCACCGTATCGCTGATGAAGCCGCCACTGGCATTGCCGCAGTAGGAATCCGTCAGTTCCAGCGAGCCATTAATCTGCAGGCGCCGCAACGGAGCACCCTGCGACACACCCCATTGCAGCGTGTTCGGAGCAGCGTTCTGCGCGCTGTTGGTAGCGGGATTAAACGTCAGGTTCTCCATCGAACGCCAGAAGGTGTCCGTGATATTGACGCCGGGAAATGTGGAACCGTAATTTGGAGTCAGGAATCCGTCTATGATTACGTCACCGGGCGTCTCACCCAGCCCGGCAATCGACTCGTAGTACCCTACCGGCGCTTCCACACTGTACGCACCGCGCATGAAAAGCACCGCATAGCGATTCGTGCTGAACTGCGCTTCGTTTGCCAGCGAAATCAGCTTAGACTGCACCTGTGCCGCCGGCATGCTCGCATCGAAGATATAGACGTTCGGCCCGAAATTCGGCGCACTTTGTGCCAAGGCTGCGCTACTAAGAACTGCAACTAGAACAACACGGTTCAAAAACATGGCTTCAGCATATAGCAGGCGTCTGGTGCAGCGGCCCCTCGGCCTCTCTAAGTAATAGCCGGTCGCAGGCTCATCGAACGATAAGCAGTGGTCAGGGTCATCGTTGGGGTGGCCGGTCCATAAGGCATCGGACGATAGATCTGCTCATGTCTTAAAAACTCATTTCTCCCTAACCCGGGATCGCCGTAGCAGCCAGAGAAAGGGAGGCCAGAAGCGGTCGGACGCAGACTCGCAAATGCCGAGCTCCTGCAGCAGCCGGCCTACCGTGCTGGCCGACGGTATTGTCTCCACTCCGTACTGCTGCTGCAGTTGCAACAACAGCTTCCGCGCGCCCCAGCGCACATGTTGTTGCCGCACCGCGCGGACCCGCTGCCGCCATACCTCCTCCACCCGATTCGGATGTTCTTGCGGCGCTCGGCTCGGCTCGAGTAATCCTGCGATCCCTTGCTCCCGACAGCGATTCAGCCACTTGTACACCGCCTTCCGGCTCGCAGTCGGCATTTCGTTGACAAATGTTGACCGTCAGGCGTGTTGTTTTTAGAACAACGCGGTTTAAAGGTCTGAGCGATTCGACGGCGTGTAGAATGACGCTACAGCTTTCAAGCCGGGTTCGCGCCATGTCTCAGTCTCTAACCCCAGCCGCGCGGCAGCAGGTGGCGGCTCTGCTAGCGTCGGCCACTGAGTTGCTCGCGGCTGGGCGACCAGCCGAGGCGATCGAGCCGTTGCTCGAGGCAGCGCTGCTCGATCCGTCCGATTCCATCATCCAGCACGATCTAGGCCTCGCCTGCCTTGAGGACGGTCGCGTACCGGATGGGATCGCGGCATTGCAGCGGGCCGTCGCCGCCAACCCGCGCTACACCGATGCCTATTTCCGGCTGGGAATCGCCTTGGAGAAGCTGGGCGATATGCGTGGGGCCATCGTGGCGTACGACCGTGCCACTGAGCTGCTCCCATCGCTGAGCGAGGCGTGGTTCCGCGCCGGCGACCTGGTGTACACACTGGGCCATCGCGACGAGGCGATCGGGTGTTTTCGCCGCGCGGCGGCAACCGAGGGCAAGACGAGCTTCGGCCGCCTGGGCAATGCGCGGGCGCTGCTGACGGAGGGTCGCCATCAGGAAGCCGAACTGGTGCTGCGCAAGACGCTGGCGCGCGATCCCGGAAACGCCATGGCGCATGATCTGCTGGGCAATCTGCTTTCTGAGTTCGGCCGTTTCGACGAGGCCCGCGCATGCTTTGAACGCGCGATCGCGATTGCGCCGCTGCTGGCGGGAAGTTACTACGAGCTGGTCCGGTGTCGCCCCGTCACGAGCGAAGATGACGGTCTGCTGCCACGGATGGAAGCCGCCCTGGCCACGCCGCGGTTGGAAACGGCGCAACGCCTGCGGCTTCACCTCGCGATCGGCAAGGCGGCGGAGGATCTGGGCGACTACGCCTTGGCCATGCAGCATTTCGACTCGGCGGACGCCGTGCGCCGGGGTTTTGTGCCGTTCGAGGTGGCGGCGTTTTCAATGGAGATTGACCGCCTGATTGCGCGCTGCACACCCGCATGGATGGCGCGCGCGTCCGAACTCGGCAGCTCGGATGCGACGCCGGTGCTGATCCTCGGCATGCCGCGGTCCGGCACAACTCTGGTTGAGCAGATCGTCTCGATGCATCCCGAGGTCGCGCTTGGCGGCGAGTTGCCTTTCTGGAATCAGCGCGGGGCGGCGTGGCACGGCTTGGAACTCGCGCACGATGGCCAGCAGGTCGGCCTGTGCGCTTCTGGCGTCGCCGGGAACAAAACGCCGTTCCTCGCTCAGGCGACGGCCGACTATCTCGGCGTGCTGCGCGCGATCGCGCCGAAGGCGGCGCGAGTGACCGACAAGATGCCGTTCAACTTTCTCTGGGCCGGTTTAATCCACGTGGCATTCCCGCGCGCCACCATCATCCATTGCCGCCGCGCCGCAGTCGATACCGCGCTGTCGATCCATCAAACTTTTTTCCATCCGGGGCTGGCGTTTCCGACCGGAGGCGAGGAACTGGTCGCGTATTTCCGCGGCTACCAGCGGCTCGTCAACCATTGGCGCAGCGTGCTGCCGGCGGATCGCTTCATCGAGGTCGATTACGAGGACCTGACCCGCGCACCCGAGCCAGCGATCCGTCGGATCATCGAGGCCTGCGGCTTGGCGTGGAATGACGCGTGCTTGCGCCCGGAATGCAATCCGCGGGCCGTGAACACCCCCAGCAAGTGGCAGACCCGGCAGCCGATCTATCGCACCTCGGTGGCGCGCTGGCGACGTTACGAACCCTGGCTGGGGCCGTTGCGCGCGCTGGTTGACTGAAGCGCACAGGACGTTTGGTGTCCGGTGTACGCGCAAATTTGGACCGGCCGGAACCGTGCTGAAGCAACCCAAGGTACCGGAAAAACAGGAAGACCACCTCTTCTAAGAAAGTTCGCAGCACGACCGACTCCCGACTGTATAGCCCCGAATATCGGTGACATTTCCGTCCGGGAACAGAAATAGTAAAGGCCTCTCTTCGAGCCTACCGTTGCGGAAGCGGAGGCGAAGGCGGAGCGACACTGCCTCCAGGCTATCAATTAACCTGGACACACCACTCTACGGTAACGGTATTTTCGTTTACAACATCAAGGCAGCGAGGGGATGCACATGAAGGCACGCGCAAACCGTCGTGAAGTGACGCGGTGGATGCTCTCAGCGTCGCTCGGGAGCCTTGTGGCAGCGAAGCTGAGTGCCGGTACAACGGTCTTCAATGGTGAAGCGAGCAAGGTGAACTTCGACCCGGTACGCAGTCGAATTCAGCAGGCGATTGCGCGAGGTGACGCGACCGGAGTAGCTGTCGCAGTGGCACACGGCGGGCGGATCGTTTGGGAGGAGGGTTTTGGTTGGGCGAATCAGGAAGCGGCCCTAAAGACGACACCGCGTACCCCGTTCAGCTTGGCCTCCGTCACAAAGCCGTTCACGACGACCACTATCATGACCCTGGCCGCTGAAGGTAAGCTCTCCCTGGATGAGCCCGCAAATAAGTTTCTCGCAGGATGCAAACTCGTGGGCACAGCCCGCAACGCGGAAGCGGTGAGTGTCCGGCTACTCGGTGCTCACGTCAGCGGTCTGCCGGGCATATATCAATCCTATGAAGCGAATGAAGCGAGACTTGTCCCCAGTCCAAACGCCCTTCTTCAAGCATATGGCAGGCTGGCGTACCCTCCGGCAGCCTGCTACGAGTACAGCAACATCGGATTTGCGGCGCTGAATGCAATCGCTTTAGCTCTCACGCAGACGGAGTTTGGGGCACTTATGCAGCGAAGAGTGCTGGCGCCTCTTGGTCTGAAGGACAGCTTTCTCGGTAGCGATACTGTTCGAGAGCAAAGCGGCGCAATGCGTTACGACGCGCATGGCCGTCTTATCCCGCACTACACCACATCCACGCCTGCTTCAGGCGAGCTGTACGCGAGCGCTCACGATCTCGCTCTTTTCGCCCTCTTCAATATGCGGCATTTCAATATGCCGCCTGGAGCTAAGGGCCAAGCGGCGATTCTTAGCGAGCAGAACATCGAGGAATTGCATCGACCCGTCTTCACTGGTCCATCCGGTGTCGCGACCACTTTTGGCTGGTTCAAGAGCCAAACCACTTCCGGGGTTCCCTTCTTCTTCAAGAGCGGCGGAGACCCGGGAGTTGCCAACAGGATGTGCTTTGTCCCGTCGAAAGACTTAGCCTGCGTAGTCGTCACAAATCGGTCCAACACATGGGAGCTAGCCTACAGCGTGTGCGATGAGGTGCTCGCGAACTACCTGCCGGACTGGCGTCGGCCAGAGGAAGACTGCGGCTTTCCAAGCAAACCGTTCGTCGCGACTCCGGCATTGAGAGGACGATGGCGGGGACTGCTTGAAGGTGACGGCGCGAACATGCCGATTGAACTCAATATTGACTCAAGTGAAGCCGCGAATCTGGCTATTGGGAGCAGCCGAGCGGAAGAAATGACTGAGATGCGGTCGGAGGGTGAAGCGTTTACAGGCCTGTCCATCGGGAAAATCGATGCACCTGATGCAGTAAGAACCGGAGCCAAGACGCTTCAAATCAAACTGCTTCTGCGTGACAATCGACTCCTTGGCAGAGTGTTTGCCATTGCCGGCGACCCGAACGTAAAGAATGTGAGACTGCCTTTTGTGCTCACACTGTCGCGAAGTTAGCTGCCGATAGGTCCTCACAAACTGGATGTATCGTCGGCTTGTCGGCATGGAGTCGTCGCCTGTCAGTACTTGCGCGATGAACTTGAATCATTCAACGGCGATTTGACTCTCGTTCCAGGCTCAACCTTTCCTGCTCAACCAGCTCTGCTCAATGCGGAGCTGCCTCCCGGTAACGGAACGTTCACTGGATCGTCATCAGCCCGTTGCAGATCGCATGTAAAGATTAGGTCCGCCGATGTGTCGGGGATATGCCCGCATTTTCCTCCCATGTCGGACAGCTGATTGCTGGCTGCGCAATAAAAAAATCCAAATGGGGAGAACGTAACATGTTTCGAAAAACGTCCCGAAAAAAGTATCGAGACCACTCTAAAAGTAAATCTGGGATGAGCCGTCTGCGTCCGCTCGCCGGGCTGCTGGCGACGGGGTTGAGCGTACCGGCGTCGTTCGTAGGTCAGTCCGTGCCGTTCCCGACCTACGTCCCCGGCGCGCAGGCGAACGGCTCGTATGTGGTCAGCACGGGCCAGGTCATCACTCCAGCCGGCACCCAGGTCGACCTCGGCATACGGGTCCGCGCCAAGGCCATCGCGCTCAATCCCAGTCTCCGCAATCACACGGCCGCCGTCCTCACTATGGGCGCGTCGCAGTCGGTCGAGGTGTTCGACACCGTCACGGGCGAAGTCCTGCAGGACTTCCTCACGTTGGGACAGGATTCGAGCGGCAGCTATAGCGGGATATCTTATTCGTCAGACGGCAAGTACCTGGTGTTCAGCCAGGACAGCAGCAACGTGGCCGTCGCCAAGGTCTCTGAAGCGGGCTTGCTGGAAGACTACGCCCAGGTCAAGGTGCCGCCGAACAATGGCTTTATCACCTGCTTTCCGAACAGCCCCACGGGCTCTTATGGGGTACCCTGCGGCACGTTTTATACTCCGAAGACTTCTTATCCCGGCGGGGTCGCGGTCGCAAAAGATGGCAAGAGCGCCTACGCCTTGCTAAACCAGAACGATACGCTGGCCAAGATCGATTTGACCGCGACGCCGCCGAAGCAGGGTCAGCAGATCCGTGTCGGCAATGCGCCGCACAGCGTCGTGATCGACAGCACCGGCAAGACTGCCTACATCAGCAACGAGGGTGGCCGGGCCGCTACCGAGGCGGACTTCCAGATCTGGTCGGCCGGCACTCCGATCGTGGCCGATCCAGTGGTTGGCGCCGCTATCACCGGTACTGTTTCGGTGGTTGATCTGGCCTCGATGAAGGTCACGGCTAACATCTCGACCGGGCTGCACCCGACTGGGATGGCGTTTTACGGACGGTACCTGCTGGTCGCGAATACCTATAGCGACACGATCTCAGTGATCGACACGGCCAGCAACGAGGTGGTGCGGACGATTGACCTGGGGCTGCCGATCGGAGTGCCGGGCGAAGGCTCACCGGCCTACGGCGCCGCGCCGAATTCGATCGCAGTCGATGCCCAAAAGGGCGTTGCCTATGTCGCACTTTACAATGCCAACGCGATCGGGGTGGTCAACCTCAGCCCGCAAGTGACCAATCCCGTCATGGGCATGATTCCGGTAGCGTATGCGCCGAGCTCGGTGGTGCTGGATAAAGCCGATAACACGCTCATCGTTGCGAACGACAAGGGTATCGGCGCGCGTTATTCGTTCGAGACCGACTACGGCGTCACCGGCTACAATACCCACCAGGACAACGGCACCGTCAGCCTCGTTCCCCCGCCGAATAGCGGAACCCTGGAACTGATGACGAAGCAGGTTTTCCAGAACAACCACTGGGATCTGGCGCGAAATATCAAGACGGCCGCCGGTGGCGCCCCGAATGCCAGGCCGGCCGCCATCCCGAACAAAATTGGCGATCCGTCGCTGATCAAGCACGTGTTCCTGATCATCCGTGAAAACCGCACCTATGATCAGATCCTGGGCGACGTGGCCGCAGGTAATGGCGACCCCTCGCTGGCGGTGTTCGGCGGTAAGGACACGCCGAACGCGCACAACCTGGTGAAGCGCTTCCCGCTGCTGGACAATTTCTACAACCCGAGCCGGCAATCGGCGGATGGTCACCAGTGGATCACCGAGGGCCTGGCGCCTTACGCCGACGACATCCAGTCGCCTGACTGGGTCCGCAGCTATCCAGGCGGGAACGCCGGCGATGCCCTCGCCTATCAGAATAAGGGCTTCCTGTTCTCGGAAGCAGCGGCCGCCGGTCTGCCGGTGAAGATCTACGGCGAATACGTCGAGACCGATACGTTTAAACAGCCGGACGGTTCGACCAGCGAGCCGAGCTGGAGCCAGTTTTACGCGGATGCGAAGCGCTTCGAGGCTGGGCAGGAGAAGACGCTGTTTTATCAGAACACCGTGCAGGCAGAGTGCTCCATCCCGTCCGTATCGGACCACCTCATCAAGAACTTCCCGCAGTTCGATCTGGGCATTCCAGACCAGTTCCGCGTGGATCTGTGGGTGCAAGACTTCAAGAGTGACGTTGCAGCTGGTACGGTGCCTGCGTTGAGCATCCTGTGGGTCATGGACGACCACACGGGCGGGCCGCCAACCCCTGACGCTGAACAGGCCGATAACGATTTAGCGGTGGGGCGCATGATCGACTACATCAGCCACAGCAACGTGTGGTCCTCGTCGGCGATCTTCATTGAGGAAGACGACGCGCAGAACGGCGTCGACCACGTCGACGGTCATCGCAGCCCGGGCTATATCGTCAGCCCATACGCCGTGCAGAGCGGACCCGCCGACCACACCTACTACACGCAGGTGAACATGACTCGGACGATCGAGCAAATCCTCGGTCTGCCGCCCATGAACCAGTTCGACCTAGTGGCGTCGCCCATGAGGACGGCTTTCGTCAAGGGTTTGCCGCCCGCGGCCAATTTCAAGGCGTGGTCGCACGTGCCGAACCAGATCCCGCTGGACCAGGGCGTTACCGCGATGGCATCCAACAAAACGAACAGCGATGCTGCTAAAGCGCTGGGGGAAAGCGCCCCGGTGAAAGCCTTGCGGGTGGCGTGGCTCCATAAGAAGGCGGAGGTCTTCGCCGGCAAACTGACCAAGCCCGATTTCGAAGACCCGGACACGGTCAACCATCTGAACTGGTACCTGTCCACCGGGTTCAAGCGGCCCTATCCCGGCGAGAAAAAGGTTCGCCCCCCGAGCGACTTCAACCGCCCGGCACCTGAAAAACCTGACGTCGACGAATAAACGGCGTTTCGGCTGCAACCGCCCTCTCCCCAATAACCGGGGAGAGGGCTTTTTTGCGCCGGATCTGCTCATGTGTCGCCCGTTCGTGTTCCCGGGAAACGGCAAGACGCGCCGCTTCATCATGGAAGAAGCTGCACTGAGTGACGCGGACCGTCAAGCAATCGGTCCGGCAACTGGGACAGCTTGTGCGCTCAGATCAGGCGCTAGTGCGCATCCATATGACTACGATGCAGACATGGCCAACGTAAAACTGAAACTTGGATTTGGAAACTACGATCGTCACCGCGCACTCGTGGATGGAAGCATAAAGATTACGGGCGTCGATGCGCAGTACGAAACTCATCAGATCATCACAGAAGTGTTTGAGCGCTTAGTTCGGCAACGCGCTTATGACGTCGGAGAACTCGGCCTCTCCTACTTCCTGCGCACCATGGATCTTGACGATCCGCCGTTTTTAGCCATTCCCGTGTTTCCCGTGCGAGCCTTCCGGCATTCCGCGATCTATATCAATACAAAAAGCGGGATTAAGAAGCCGCAGGATCTGGCAGGCAAAACCGTCGGCGAGTTAGCCATGTACGGTCATGATGCAGGCGTTTGGCCGAAGGGCATTCTCTCGGACGAGTTTGGTGTAAAACCCGAGCAAAGCCGCTGGGTGATCGGAGGATTGGATTGGCCCATGAAACCGGTGGACTTCGTGCCGCTCGTGCATCCGGCTGGAATCGACATCACCACAGCGCCGCCCGGAACGGATTTGGGAGCGCTACTCGAAAAGGGAGAAATCGATGCGCTCATTTCCGCCGACGTACCGAAGTGCTATCTCGACAAGTCACCGCAGGTGGCGCGTCTTTTCCCGGAGTTTCAGGCCACCGAGCGGGACTACTTCAAACGAACCGGGATCTTTCCTGCCATGCACACAGTCGCCGTCCGCAAGGCACTGGCACAGGAGCAGCCGGAGACTTTGCGTTCCGTATACCAGGCATTCTGTGACGCCAAGGACGCCGCTCGCGAGCAGTACACGAAAGGCGAGATCTTCAATAACATGGCTACCATGGTGCCCTGGTTCAGCAAGCTTATCGATGAGGATGTGGAACTGCTTGGCCAGAGTTCGTCAGGTGATTGGTGGCCCTATGGTTTGCAGGCAAATCGCAAGATGGTCGATACATTTCTGCGTTACCACTTCGAGCAAGGCCTATCGAAACGGCGTATGGCTTGCGAAGACATCTTCGTGTCTGATTTTTTGCAGAGCTAACGGAAACTTGCGAGTACCCGGCCTGAGACCGGCGCAACTGGGTTATCGTAGAGCAAAATGAATTTGATCGTCGAAATTCCTGATGACATTGCTGGCCGTCTCAGTGCCAGCGGCGGTGATCTATCGCGGAGGGCGCTGGAAGCGTTGCTGGCCGAGGAATATAAGCACGATCGGATCACCAAACCGGAATTGCAGAAGCTCCTTGGCATCGAAACCAGTTACGAACTCGACGGATTTCTCAAGGCCCATGACGTCTGGATCGAATACACCAGAGAAGACGCTGAGCGCGAAAGCCGAGGCCTTAAGCGCCTTGGCCTGTGATGCGGCTGGTTGTAGCCGATACAAGCCCGATCTTCTAAAGAACTCGCGCGCACAACGGACTCGCGATCCGCGCCCACGTCCGCCGAAGTTCCTCTTTCGTTTGGTGGCGCGGCATCGCGGCCTGTGCTTGCTTCTATCTCCTCTGCATCGACCGTATCGAGGTGCTGCCTCGTCTGTTCAAAAAGGTGTCGATTACCGAGGCGGTTTATGCGGTTTATAAGGAACTGCGCCATCCGGCGGCTCCTGCCCCAATTCGGGAGTGGATCGCTGCATGTCCGCCGTGGCTGGAAGTGCAGCCGGTGGATTTGATCGACGATGAAGTCTTGCAACCTCTGGGTGCCGGAGAACGTGCGGCCATCACGCTCGCGCTTTCGTTGCAGGCGGATCTTATCTTGATGGACGAGCGTAAAGGAACCTCTGTTGCGCTCATGAAAGGGTTCGAAGTTACCGGAACGCTCGGCATTCTGCGCTTAGCTGCGCGGGATAGATTGATCGACCTCGCTGACGCAATTGCGAAACTTAAAAGGACCAACTTCCGCTACCGGCAGGCAATGCTGGACGAGTTGCTCGACGAATTCTCCGACAGAGATTAGCGCCCTGTTTGCTGCCAGGACGAGATAAGGACCTAGAAACACGGTTATCGCCGAGTGCCCTCTAGGGCCATGGTCTGGAGGCAGTTTCGCTCCGCTCCGGGCTGCGTTCCGCCGCCCCTGCCGCGAGTAGGCTGCGAGAGAGGGACATCCAGGCCATACAGGGGTGAGGATCGCCGCTCTTCGTTTTTTCTGCACAGCTGGGCACAGGCGTGATATCCTGCGATCCAAGGCAATTCAGCCCGGAAGCCCGTCCTCCATGTCCTCGCCGATATAGGAACTCCGCGCTTGGTATCTCGGTACCGTCACGCAAGGACACAGTGGGGCTCATGACAATCGATCGGCTGCTCATTCCGGCTTTCCTCCTTTTTACCTTCAGCGCTGCCGCATTGTCCCCGCCTGCTGCTTCCGAGGAGGGCCTACCGGTAAAGAACCAGCTGGTCATCGAGAAGTGCGGCGGGTGTCACAAGGCGGATGCGGCGGGCAATCTGACGCGCATTTCCTGGGTGCGCACGACGCCCGAAGGTTGGGAAGAAGTGATTAAGCGCATGGTGCGGCTGAACGGGCTGCGCCTTACGTCGCCCGAAGCGCGCGAGATTCTGCATTACCTGGCTAACGAGCATGGGCTGGCGCCGGAAGAGGCGAAGCCGGTCGAGTGGTTTGCCGAACAACGGGTGGTAGATGAAACCGTTCCGGAACAAACGAAAGAAGTCTGCAACGCCTGCCATGCGTTTGGCAAACCGGCCTCGTGGCGGCGCTCCAAAGACGAATGGCAGCTGCTGTACAACATGCACGTCGGCTATTTCCCTTCGGCCGAGTTGACGACGTTTTTGCGGCCTCCTCCCGAACCCGGCGCGCCGCCTCCTCCTCCGGGCACGGACATGCGCCAGCCGTTCGAAAAAGCCATCTCCTACATGCAGGAGAAATATCCGTTGCATACGCCGGAGTGGGCGGCGTTCCAGACGACGGTGCAGTCGCCGCACGTGACGGGCAAGTGGCTGGTGACGGCTTACAAACCGGGCGAAGGCGCCTATTACGGGGAGATGGATGTTGAAAAGACGGCCGATCCGGATGTGTACGCCACGCGCACGCGGCTGGTCTCGGCGAAGAGCGGCGCGGTGATGACGCGCACCGGCAAGACAACTGTGTATCAGGGGTACGCCTGGCGGGGCCGGTCGCAGGACACGAAGGCGGTGAAAGCAAGCACAGGCCGCGATCTCGCGCCACCAGACGAAAGAGCAACTTCAGCGGACTTGGGCGCGAATCGCGAGTCCGTTGTGCTGCGAAGTTCCTCACAAGATCCGCAGGCGGCGGCTACCGTGCGGGAGACGATGATGCTGTCGCGCGATGCCTCGGAAGCGCAAGGCCGCTGGATGTGGGGCGATTACCAGGAGTTCGGTTTCGAAGTGCGCATGTACAAGCCGCGCGCGGGCGTCACGATTTTAGGCGTCGACGATCCCATGCTGCGCGCCGGAGAAAAACGCACGTTACAGATCTTTGGCGATGGCTTTCAGAAAAGCATGAAGCCGGCGGATCTGGATCTGGGGCAGGGCGTGACGATCGATCGCATTACGGAAGTGACTCCGTCGCATTTGAAGGCGGAAGTAACAGTGGCGAAAGACGCAATCCCGGGCAAGCGCGACATTGCACTCAGTGGAGTGGTGCTGCCCTCTGCGGTGGCGCTCTATGACCATATCGATTTCATTAAGGTGATTCCGGACACGGCGCTGTCGCGGTTGGGCGGCGTTACCCACCCGAAAGGCTTTGTGCAGTTCGAAGCGATTGCCTACTTGAACGGACCCGACGGAAAAGCCAACACAGCGGACGATCTGCCGATCGGGCCAGTGCATGCCAAGTGGACGATGAAAGAGTTTTACGCGGTGTATGGCGACGATGATACGAACTATGTGGGCACCCTGAACTCGGAAACGGGACTGTTTACGCCCGCGCACGAAGGTCCCAATCCGGAGCGCCGTTTTTCCAAGAACAATTATGGCGACGTATGGGTGGAAGCGGAACTCGATCGGGATCTGCCGCCGCCCAAAGTGGCCGGAGATAAAGCCAAGCCGTTGACGGCGAGAAGTTATTTGATTGTGACCGTACCACAGTACTTGAGATTCGATCAGCCAGAGGTGGCGCCATGAGCACAACGTATTCGATTGGGGAGATACATACATTCACGGGAGTGGAATCGCAGTTTGGATACCTGGTCCCGAGCGGCGGAATTTTTGAACTGGATGTGCTAAGCCGGGCCATACTTGACCGTTTGACGGCCGACTCCGGGACCGAAGAAGACGTAGTCCGGGACGTGGCCGCGCGAGGGTTCGAGGCAGAAGAGGTGCGGACTTGTCTGCACGAATTGTTTGAACTGCGGGCTGTGCGCGACGAAACGGGATTTGAAAACATCGTGCAGGAGCCGCCTGACGATTTTCCGCTGCAGACGATGGTGCTGAACGTCACCAATCAATGCAATCTTTCCTGTACGTACTGCTATGAGTTCGGCGCCGACAAGGTAGCTACACCCGAAGGCAAGCAGAAGTTCATGGACTGGGAGACGGCGCGCGGCAGTGTGGATTATCTGCTCAAAGAGAGCACCGGGCGGGGCACGATTCACATTACGTTTTTCGGCGGCGAGACGCTGATGAATTTCCCGCTGCTCAAGCAGGTGGTGGTCTATGCAAGGGACCAGGCGGCGCTGCACGGCCAGAAGATTGATTTCAGCTTGACTACGAACGCCACGCTGCTGACACCTTCGGTTATCGACTTTCTGGCTACAAATGAGATCGGCGTCACGGTGAGTATCGATGGACCGAAAGAGATGAACGACCAGTTCCGCGTGCTGCCGAACGGGCGCGGGACGTACGACATTATTGCGCCGAAAGTAAGAGAACTGCTGGCGAAACATCGAACCCGTCCGATTGCGGCGCGGGTTACGCTCACCACGCAGGACATCGATGTGCTGAAGATTTACAAGCATCTGAAGCATGACATGGGTTTTCACGAAGTCGGGTTCGCGCCCGTGACCACTGCGCCGAATCGTTTGTATTCGATCAACGAGCCCGGCATGGATGCGGTACTGGCGCAATTTACGGCGCTGGCGGAAGAGTACCTGGAATTTGCGCTGCGCAATCAGCACCACGGGTTTTCGAACGTGAGCGATACTTTGTCGGAACTGCATCAGGGAATCAGCAAGTCGCATCCGTGTGGGGCCGGGTTGGGGCTGGTGGGCGTCGGGCCTTCGGGCGACATCGCGCCGTGCCACCGCTTTGTCGATTCCGATACGCACAAGCTCGGGCATATCAGCACGGGCATGGACAAAGAAAAGAAGCATGATTTTCTGGCGCGCGGCAACGTGAGCAACAAATACGAATGCCAGACCTGCTGGGCGCGGCCGCTGTGCGCCGGCGGCTGTCATCACGAGGCTTTCGTGCGCTATGGCGATACGGGCCACGCCAACCTGCATTACTGTGACTGGATTCGCGGTTGGACGGATGTGTGTCTCGGAATTTATGGCGTGATCGCGGAGAAGAATCCAGGATTCTTACAGTTTTTCGAGGATAGGAAACCACACGAATGAAACATCTTCGACCGATTAATCGCAAGGCGGCGCGTCTTGAAGAACAAGTGACTCATCCCCCGGCAGAAGACGTGCTCGGATTGCAGGAAGACGGTGTGGGAGGGGGACCGGCGCAGAAGCCGCACATCCCGACGGGCTGCTCGCTGGCGTTCTTTCCGGGTTGGGAAGTGGATGCGGCCGGCGGCACGGCGGGATTGTGCCAGCCAGTGGAACGCGACATTTACGACTGCTACATTACCTGCTTCTGGCCGGCACAGGTGCCCGATCACTTGAACGGCTACCCGGATTGGACCAGCAAATGCGCGGCCGCCACCAAGGACTGGCGGAACGTGGATATCGTGTATCCGTAAGACGTGGGCAGCTGTAGAAGCTGATAAAAAACGCGGATCAACGCAGATAAAACACTTACTTTTTTTATCAGCTTATTTGGGAGGGATGATGAATCGGTTGTTTAGTCTGGTCTTGGCTCTAGGCCTGAGTGGCACGGCGTACGGCGGCACCATGTTCCTGGGGGCCTGGCCGCATCATGTCCTCGTGCTGGACGAAGCCAGCCAGGCGGTGACCGACCGGATCGATATCGGCGCGGATGTGCCAATGCAGCTGATCATGTCGGAAGACCACAAACGCGTTTATGCGTTTACGCCGCGCAAAAGCGGTGTGGTTACGATTGATGTGCCCTCGCATAAAGTGATCGACTCGTTTTCGCTCGACGCCGATGGCAAGGAGTACCGGCTGGCCGGGGGCGCGGTCAGCAGCGACGGCAAATATCTGTACAGCATCCTGATTCCTTCGATGAAACAGATCGACCGGTTTGAGCGCGAGCCGGCGGAGTTTGTGGTCGTAGATCTCGCACTCCATAAGATTGTGCGTACGTCGCCGTTCCCCAAAGACGAAGATCTGTACGGCTTGGGCGGCCTGTACGTGATGTGCGGCTTCCGCTTGTCGCCGGACAACAAGTATCTGTATACCTTCCGGCAAAACATCCAGATCTTCCAGACGTCCGATTTTAAGCTGATCGACACGATCGACCTGGCGAAGCCGGCTTATCCCGGCTTTCAAACGGTGTCTCTGAATTTAGTCGACAATCCCAACGACGCGCCCGGCAAAGTGACGTCGCTGTTCGTGGCTTCCGATCCGGTAGTGCACCGGCCGGTATTCGGCATCGCAGACATCGATCTGGCCACGCGTAACATCAACTTCACGCCGGTGGGGCCGAGCACGACACACACCATGGCGCTCTGGCTCACGCCCGACCGCTCCCGCGGGTACACGGTATCGATGAGCGGTTTGCACGGCAATAAGCGCAGCGAGTTCTGGGTGTTCGATATGAAGAGCAAGCAGCTCATTCAAAAGGCGGAGTTTGACGGCCGGCGCAGATTCGATCTGGCGCTTTCGCCGAGCGGAACTTCGCTCTACATCTACGTGGCGGGCTTTCAGGTGGACTGTTATGACAGCAAGACGCTGAAGTTGACTAAGACGATCGACCTGAACGCCGATACCACCTCGAACATGGTAATGACGCCGGGAGCCTAAGCGTTGGCTGAGGGATTGACAGGAACTGGAGATGGCAGGCTGAAGCCTACCCTACGAGGCTCTATTCCTTACAAACTCTATGGGCGCTCGCTCGCCTTTCTGCGCCCCCACGGCCTACGCTTCCTGCCGCTGTTTGCGCTCAGTTTCTTCTCCTCCGCCGTCACGCTGGCGCAGCCGTACCTGACCAAGTTGCTGATCGACGACGCGCTTAACCGGCACAACATGCGAGACCTATGGCTGCTGGCCTGCTGGATGGGAATCTGCGCCGGACTCTCGTTCGGCTTCGGCATGCTGACCACCTATCTCTACACGAAGGTCTCGGCAGCGGTGCTGTTCGATATGCGGCTGGAGGCGTTTCGCAAATTGCAGACGCTCTCCCCGCAGTATTTCGCGCGCACCCAGACCGGCGAAATTGTCTCGCGGTTAAACAACGACATCAGCGAACTCCAGCGGCTCAGCTCCGACACACTCCTCTCGCTGCCGACCAACGTCTTGTTCTTAATAGGAAGCGCCGTGCTCATGGCGTCGCTCAACTGGCGCATGTTCCTGATCAGCGTGGCCACCATCCCGCTCTTGTTGTGGGCCATGCGTCCGTATCAGCAGCGCCTGCGCGATAAGGTCCAGGTGGTGCGGCAGCAAAGCGCGCGTATCGGAAGTTTTCTCATCGATGCGGTTCTTGGCATGCGTTTGCTGGTCACGCAAAATGCGCAGGAGCGCAAGAACCGGGAATTTCGCGGCCACAACGACGCGTTTGTGACCGGCTTACTAGCTATGCAGACGACATCGTTCATTGCCGGGGCGCTGCCGGGCGCGGTGCTCACGCTTTCGGTGGCGGGGCTGTTCCTCTATGGAGGTTCGCTGGTGATTGCGGGCGCGCTATCGCTCGGCAGCCTGATGGCTTTCATGGCGTATCACTCGCGGCTGCTATCGCCGGTGCAAAGTCTCATCGGCTCCTATTCAGCGCTGATTACCGGTTCAGTTTCGCTGCGGCGGGTGTTCGAGCTGCTGGATGAGCCCGCTGAAGTGAGCGAAGCAGAGAATGCGCAAACGCTTGCGGTTCATGAGGGAAGTGTAGGTTTCGAAGAAGTCTGCTTCTCCTATCGGGGGCGCGCCGAAACGCTGCACCAGGTCTCGTTCGAGATACCCGGCGGCTCGACCGCGGTGATCGTCGGGCCCAGTGGATCGGGCAAATCGACCGTCGCCGATTTGTTGCTACGGTTTTTCGATCCCAGCGCCGGCAAGGTTTCTATTGACGGCCAGGATCTGCGCGACGCAAAGATGGCGGATTTGCGTGCCGCCGTCGGAATCGTCGATCAAACTCCATTTTTCTTCTTCGGCAGCATTCGCGAAAACCTGTTGTTTGCCTGGCCGGGCGCAAGGGAAGCGGAGTACCGGGAAGCGTGCCGCGCAGCGGGCATCGACGATTTTATTGCTCTGCTGCCGGAAGGTTATGAGACCGCGATCGGTGAGCGCGGGCTGGCTTTATCGGCGGGACAAAGACAACGTCTCGCGATTGCCCGCGCGCTGCTCCGCAAGCCGAAAATTCTGGTGCTGGACGAGCCGAGTTCAGCGCTCGATCCCGCTGCTGAGGCCGCCATTCGCGAAACACTGCGCGCGCTCGCAGGCCGGTGCACGCTTCTCATCGTGACGCACCGTCCGGCATTGGTGAGTCTGGGCGATCAGGTGATCGTTCTCGAGAACGGGAGCGTGGTGGAGCAACTGGTGGATCGAGCTGTTCCGGCGGCCCACCTGGAGGCGGCGGCGCATTGAAAGTCGGCATTATCGACAGCGGCGTTCATGCGGCTCATCCCCACGTAGGCGGGGTGGCAGGCGGCATCTGGATCGCGGAGACGGGCATCGACCGTAGTTATGTGGACCGCCTGGGCCATGGCACGGCAGTGGCGGCGGTGATTCACGAAAAAGCGCCGGACGCCGAGATCTATGCGGTTAAGGTATTCGACCAGAAGCTTGCTACCAGCGGAACGGTATTGCTGCGTGCCCTTGACTGGTGCCTAACCGAGCGGATGGATTTCGTGAATCTCTCTTTAGGTACGGTCAATCCCGACTACACGGAAGCGTTTCTGGTGAGGGTGATGCGGGCGCGGGAGCTACATATTACGATTGTGGCCGCCTATGAAATGCAAGGACAGAGAGCGTTTCCGGGCTCGCTTGACGGCGTCACGGGCGTGTTGCTCGACAATCGCTACGAGCGGGACGAAGTCATGGCGGAGTGGCGGGACGGACGGCAGGTTTACGCCGCATGCGGATATCCGAGAAGCATCCCCGGCGTAGCACCCGAACGAAATCTGCAAGGGATCAGCTTTGCGGTGGCGAATGTGACCGGCTGGCTGGCTGGCGCTCACTCACGAACGGTTCATGCCGGCAGCAGTTAGCATTCAAGGCGACGGCATCGCGGCCTGTTGCTGCGCCCGTTTGCTGCTCGACCGGGGCGTGCCTGCTCATTACAGGGCGGCGGCGCGGGAGAGGTCGCCGACTCTGCTGATCAGTCCCGCCACGGCGCACTTGCTGCGCGACGTTTTCGGCGACGATGCGTTCCTGCAACCACTCCACCGCATTGAAAAGCGAGTTGTGGCCTGGCAGCCGGGAGCGCCACCCGTAGCGCTGCCCCACAGCGGCTGGGTGGCATCGGAAGCTCAGCTTTTAAGCGAACTCTGGAAACGAGTTCCGCCCCCCTGCGAATGCTCGGAGGCTGGCTGGCGGTTGTTGTCATCCGGGATGCGCCCAGGAGCGATTTTCGGAGAACGCATGGCGGCCGCTCTCGCGGTACAGCTGCGCGATACGAGTGACCAAACCGCCTGTTCGATCGAGGCGGTCGATGACGGCTGGCTGTTTCTGCTGCCGTCGGGTGAGGGAGTCGGGTCGCTGCTGTGCATGGGTGGCGATTACAACAGCTTGCTGGGACAGAGCCGGCTCGTGAGCGCGCAAGTGGAGAGTGTCTCACGTTTGACGGGTCGCTTTCCGGCCGCGCCCTATCTGGCGGATTCTTTGTGCGGACCTGGATGGCTGGCGTGCGGCACGGCGGCTTTACGCTTCGATCCGGTATGTGGCGAGGGCGCTGGCAACTCAATACGGGAAGCCATTCTGGCTGCAGCCACACTCGCCGCGTTTGAGGAAGGTCGGCTCGACGCCGAGGAGGCTCTGCTGGAAAATTACGGGGCGCGGCTGCGCGCAGGCTTCTCCCGGCACCTCAGTTTATGCGAGCAGTTTTACCAGAACGGCGGACAGGGCGAGTGGTGGGTGGAGCAGCAAGCAGCGCTAAGAAAGAAGCAGCACGCCCGTACTTTCAACAGGCACCATGTAGCGAAATACCGATTGCGTGGCTTTACTCTCGAAGTACTAGACATCTGAAGAATTGGCAGATCGCTATCGCGCATGAAACGTCCTGAGCCGGAATGAATGTCCATTGGAGTGTAGCCCTTTCGGGTAAACCAATCAGGCTACCCAGGATAAAACCATATGCGAAAAACTTTGTTCAGAGGTGTGATTTTAGGCGGTTGTGCTCTTACGCTCGCCGCCACCCAGCCTGTGCTGGCCCAAGCGCCCGGCGGCGGGCAGTCCGCGCCACAGCAGCAACAGCAACCCCAACAACAGAGCCCCAATGCAAACGCCCCGGGCGGATTAAATAATCCGGCGGCCGGCACCGGCACCTCTACCGCGCACGTAGATGACAAAAAATTCGTCAAGAACGCGGCCATGGGCGGCATGATGGAAGTTGAGCTGGGCAAAATCGCCGCAGCTAAGGGCGGGAGCGAAGGTGTGAAGCAGTTTGGCCAGAAAATGGTGGATGACCATTCCAAGGCTAACGATCAGCTGAAGGAAGTGGCCGGCAAAGAGCACATGGACCTTCCGTCATCGCTCGATTCCAAACACCAGTCGAAGCTGGACAAAATGTCCGGCCTGTCGGGCGCCGCGTTCGATAAGGCGTACGTAAAGGACATGGTAAAAGATCACGAGCAGGATGTCTCGGAGTTCCAGACGGAAGCGCAAAACGGCACCAATCCAGATATCAAGCAATTTGCCGCAACGACTCTGCCGACTTTGAAAGAGCATCTCAACATGATCAAGGATTTGAACAAGAAGAAGGAATAGCCAATTAAGCGGCATCATTTTTCTTGCATCAGTGAAAGTAGCGTTTTTGCCCGCCACCTGGAACTTTAAGATATACATTGCTAAGATATATCTATGCAAATTTCAAAATGGGGCAACAGTTTGGCGATCCGGTTACCCGTCAAGTTGGTGGAGGCGCTACGCCTGAAAGAAGGTGACGAGGTCCAAGTCACTGTTGCTGGGAAGAGAGATTTCCGAGTAGCTCGGGACGTGAGTCGCGATAAGGCGCTCGAAAGACTTCGTCTGAATAAGTGGAGTTTTCCTCCCGACTTTACATTCGATCGTGAGGATGCCCACGAGCGATAAGCCGTTCTTCGACACTAATGTTCTTATCTACGCATACCGCAAAGGTGATGATCGCTCACTTGTTGCGGAGGACCTTCTGGAAGTCGGCGGCATCATCGGGGTGCAGCAACTCAACGAGTTCGCCTCCGTAGCGCAACGCAAATTCCACAAACCGTGGAATGAGATTCGAAGAGCGCTCGAAGACGTTGTTACCTTATGTCCGGATCCCAGGCCCGTTACTTTACCAATTCATAAATCTGCCCTTGAAGTCGCAACACGGTATGGTTACGGAATCTACGACGCCACTGTGATCGCCACAGCTTTGGAGGCTTCTTGTAAAGTCCTCTACACGGAAGATATGCAAGATGGCCAGAAGATACAAGAGCTTACCATCGTGAATCCCTTTTTTAAGGGAACGAAGAGGACCACATAGTATAATTATTCAGTGCTGTGAATAATTACTCAGATAGGCATCTGGTTGGGGTCGCCGGATTCCGCGGGTATAGCGGGGCCGAAGTCGTCAAACTGCTCGATAAGCATCCCGGAGTGGAAGTAGTGCAACTGGAGCATCGAGGCGACGCCGAGCCGAGTTCGTTGCCGCTCGGAAGTGTTCCGGCACGCACCATTCCGGCAAGCCAAGAGGCAGTCAGTCAGGAGAAACTCGAAGTCGTCCTGCTGGCAACGCCACCTGAGGTGTCGATGAAACTAGCCGGCGACATGCTCAGCGATGAAACCCGGGTGATCGATTTGAGCGGCGCGTTCCGACTGCAAGACGGGGAAGCGTATTCCCGCTGGTACAAGGAACGGCACACCCAGCCGGCGTTGCTGGAGCAAGCGGTGTATGGGTTGCCCGAGTTTTACCGCGAGGAGATCGCCGGGGCGCGGCTGGTGGCGAATCCAGGCTGCTATCCGACCGCGGCTAATCTGGCGATCCGCCCGCTGGTACGGGCGCAGGTCGTCGATCGAACGCGCGGAATCATTTGCGACGCCAAATCGGGAATTAGCGGCGCGGGTCGTAAGGCCACACTTCACACCAGCTTCTGCGAAGCGGCGGAAAACTTCAGCGCGTACGGCATCATGGAGCACCGCCATATCGCTGAAGTGCTGGAACATTCCGGCCTGGGCGAACGGGAGTTTACCTTCTCCGCCCACTTACTGCCGCTCATGCGGGGCATTCTGGAAACGATCTACGTGCGGACCGAGCGGGTGGAAAAAGCGGTAGATCTACTGACGATCTATGAAGAGGCGTATGAGAACGAACCGTTCGTGCGGCTCTATGCGCCGGGTAAGCTGCCGGATTTGCGCGCCGTGCAGGGCACGAATTTTTGCGACATTGGGTTCGTTTTTGAACCGGAGAGCCAGCGCGCGGTGATTGTCGCGGTCGAAGACAATCTCATGAAGGGCGCGGCCGGGCAGGCGATTCAGAATCTGAATCTCATGCTCGGGATGCCTGAGACCGAAGGCCTGCTGTGAAGGTTTTAGTAAAAGTAGGCGGTACCCTGCTGGACGAAGAGCGGAGCCGCACGAGTCTGGCGTGGCAGATAGGGGCCCTAGCCAGGGAGCACCGGGTGGCGGTGGTGCATGGGGGCGGAAGACAGATGACGCGATTTCTCGAAGAGCGGGGGATTGCCAGCCGCTTTGTAGGCGGCTTGCGCGTGTCGGACGAGACGGTGATTGACGCGGCCTGCAAAGTGATTGCGGGCAGTGTGAATAAGCAATTCGTGGCTGCCTTCAGCGCGGCGGGACAGCCGGCTGTGGGACTGAGCGGCGTGGATGGCGGATTGACCCGGGCCGAGCAGCTACGAGAAGAGTTGGGATTTGTGGGGCGGCCGGTTGCGTCGAATGGGGCGTTGCTCGAACTACTGATTCACGGCGGTTATCTGCCGGTTATAGCGTGTATTGCCGGTGACGAGCACGGAACTATTTATAACGTCAATGCGGATCAAATGGCGGTCTCCTGCGCCGTGGCCTTTGGGGCGGACCGACTACTTTTTCTGACGGATGTGGCTGGGGTTAAGGATGCCAACGGCCGGGTGTTGCCGGATCTGGAGATGGCGGAGCTAGAGGGTTTGATTCAGAGCGGAGTCGCGTACGGTGGAATGCAGGCCAAGCTCGAGGCGGCCAAGGGTGCAGTGGAAAAGGGAGTATCTGAAGTAGTGATTGCCAGCGGTCAGGAACTGGATGTGTGCGCCCGGGTTTTCGCCGGGATCCCGGTCGGGACGCGCTTACGGGGCGTCGTCAGCCAAACCCGGGAAGGGGCGCAGCTATGACGGCGGTCTCGGTAGCGGTACGCAAAGCCACTATGCAGGATATTCCGCGCATTCTCGCCCTGATAAACGCCTATGCGGCGGATGGCATCATGCTACCGCGCACTGAGTTCGAGATGTCGGAAAACATCCGGGACTTCAGTTGCGCCTACGACGGGGAGCATCTGTTGGGCTGCGGCGCACTGCATTTTTATACTCCGACCAGTGGCGAAGTTCGCTCGCTCGCCGTCTGGCCCGAGGCGAAACAGCACGGTGTGGGGCGCGCGTTAGTGGAAACCCTGGAATCGGAGGCGCGGGAAAACGGGCTGGCTTCGATTTTTGCGTTTACTTATGTGCCGGGGTTTTTTGAGAAGTCGGGGTTCCATGAAGTCGAACGCGGTGAATTACCACTAAAGGTCTGGAAAGACTGTTTGCGATGCTCTAAATTCCAGAATTGCGATGAAATTGCGGTTTTAAAGCAGCTGGGTGATCCGAACGTCGAAATATTCCGTACACCAGATGAGAAGTTTTCAGAACTGGTGGCACTTCCCACATTGGCGAAACCAGGTCTTCGGTAAAAATTACAGCTCGCGTGGTACTTTCCTTGCTCTTCAATCCCCCTTCCCAAAAAATATTTGGTAAAAAATGCAAAGTTCTCAATTTTGTACTAGCTTTTTATAAAAAAGTACCGTTATACTCAGTACCACCAGTCAACTAGTACTAAAAAGACTGGCGGGAGGAAGTAATGCGAGCACTTACCTTAGATATCCAAGAATCAACCGGCCGCGTACTTTGCTGTACGATTTTCCGGCAGGGCGGACGCAAGCTTTTAGCCAAGGGACACGTGCTGAGCGATGAAGATATCCGCTTGTTGCAGACGGAAGGCATGCAACAGGTTTGGGTGACGGAGCTCGAGGACGGTGAAATTGGCGAGGATCAAGCAGTAATGGAGGTGGCGCAAGCCATGTGCTGCGGATCCGTGGAAATCAGGCTGGCAGCGGGCGGACGAGCCAATCTGGTAGCTACCGCGAATTGCTGTGCACTGGTGGACGACGAACTGTTGCGGCAGATTAACTGCACGAGCAGCATAGCGATCGCGACAGTAGCGAACTACCGGTACGTCAGGGCGGGAGAGCGCATGGCGACGATCAAGAGCGCGCCTTTCGCGGTGGCGCAGTCGCAGCTCGAGACGATGTTATCGATCTTAAACGAGCGGGGCGCTATTTTGCAGGCCAGACCGATTCGTGAGACGGGCGTAGGGGTGCTTTATACGGACCCGGTGCACGGCGACCGGGCTCGCACGTTATTTGAAGGGGTGGTCCGCACGCGGGTGGAACGCTTCGGCGGAAATCTGCGGTACGCTCTGGCGGCGGTCGAAGAAGAAGAGCAGGTGACGCGGGCTTTGCAGCATCTGCTGCGCACCAAACCGTCGGTGATCCTGGTGGCTTCTACGACTGCGCCCGCCGGGCCAGAAGATGTCGTAGGACGTGCCCTGCTGCGACTGGGCGCGCATTTGGAGCGGTTTCTAGCGCCGGTAGAGCCGGGTAATCTGATGATGCTGAGCTACAAGGACGACATTCCGATTGTGTCCGCGCCCTGCTGTTTCCGCTCGACCAAACCGAACGTGCTCGACCTGGTGCTGCCACCGATCCTCGCGCAATATCGGATCTCGGGTTGGGAGATCGCCTGTCTGGGGCATGGCGGTTTGTTGAACTAAGTTCTCCGGATTGGGGCTTCAGCGCACTCTGACAGAGTAGAGAGTGATGGTTGTCGCAAAGATTTTGGCTGGGGCGGTGCTGCTTTCCTGTGCACTGCGCGCGGAGACACTGGGATTCTTCGAACAGAGATTTACTGCAATCAATTTCGAAAAGAACAAGTGGAGTCGCACCCAGCTGGAATCCTGCCGCGTTTACACCGCTTCAGAACCCGGAGCCGTAGTGAACGTAATGCGCTACGGCACCAGTAACCAGGTACCGTTCAAAGCCACCAAGAACTTGAAGGTGACGGTATGCGGTTCGACCGCCTCGTTCGACGAAGGATTCGAGGCGGAAACCCCGCCCCAATAACCAAGCGTTTCTAAATGCATGTTCGAACAGGTGCGCCGCTGTTACGACGAACTCGCTTCCCAATACCACCTGCTGTTTGCAGATTGGAATGCCTCGATCGAACGTCAAGCCAGTGCGATTGGTCCTTACTTAGAACGCGCCGCCCGAGTACCTCGCCCTCTCCGAATACTCGATTGTGCCTGCGGCATCGGGACACAGTCGATCGGCCTCGCCCAGCGGGGTCACGCAGTCACGGGCTGCGATCTGAGTCCTGCCACTATCGATCGCGCTCGTCGCGAGGTGTCCGATCGGGGCATCAATGCCCGATTCGTGGTGGCGGACCTGCTCGATCTAAGCCCTGTTCCCGAAGACGCTTTTGACGCCGTAGTTTGCCTCGACAATTCATTGCCGCACCTCGCAAGCTATGATCAGCTTTGCCAGGCCGCGACCCAAATGCGGAAGAAACTCCGGAATGGCGGCGTGTTCCTGGCAAGCATCCGCGATTACGATCGTCTTGTCCAGGAACGACCCACTGTGCAAGGTCCAGACTTCTACCTGGACCACGGAGAGCGTCGCATCGTCCACCAGATCTGGGACTGGAGGGACGATTTGCGATACGATTTTCACCTTTACATCACGCGTCAGGGCTCAGCGGGATGGCAGTCCGATCACTACGTATCCACGTACCGAGCCGTCTTACGAGCCGAACTCACGAGCGCCCTTCTTGGAGCCGATTTCAAAGAGGCACACTGGATGCTGCCCTCGGAATCCGGGTTTTATCAGCCAGTGCTGATTTCCACCTGCTAGCTCTGACTCCCAGGTGGAAATGTCACCGCCAGTTGGGCCGGACTTAACTCCGAACATAAAATCATTCAAACGTTCCGCCCGGTTGCGGCTAAGATAAGCCCAACGACAGAAATTAAGTGCACATATTTCGCCTGCAGCATTTATTTCAAATGTGGTTTATTCTGATGTGAGAGGTTCGTATGCCCGGTCTTGCACACTCTCATCATCAAGCGCCTCCTACAGCGCAGGATGTCGCCCTAGCTCGCGTTTCCGGGCAGCGTCTGTCAGACTATGTGCGTCGTAAAAAGCCGCTTTCCCTGCGGGTAACGGAAGCCGGCCAGGAGCACTCGATCGAGCTGCCAGTCGGCGCGGGTGCGCTGCTTGTGGACATTCTGGAGGCGATGGCGGCGGGCCGTGGAGTCACCATCATCCCTGAAAATGCCGAGCTGACCACTGTCGAGGCCGCGAGCATTTTGAACGTCTCCCGCCCGTTCCTCATCAGGCTCCTCGAAGAGAAGGCGATTCCTCATCGCCTCGTCGGCAAGCATCGCCGGATTCTCATCGATGATGTAATGGCCTACAAGAAGCGCATCGACGAGGAGCGCGAGGCCATCTTGGACCAGTTGACGGCCGAAGCGCAGGAGAATGACATGGGCTATCGCCGCTCGTGAGCAGGTACGCAGCGCTGCTCGACGCCAATGTGCTTTATCCCGCGCCGCTGCGTGACCTGCTCTTGCAGTTGGCCGTAACCGATCTGTACAAAGCGAGATGGACCGCCGCAATTCACCAGGAATGGATCGAGAATTTACTGCTTAATGAGCCGTACCGGGAACGTGCTGCGTTGGAGCGGACACGTAATCTCATGGACAGCAAAACCCGCGATTGCCTCGTCACCGGCTACGAGCCGCTGATCCCGGTGCTTACTTTGCCGGACCAGGATGACCGGCATGTTCTAGCGGCCGCCATTGTCGGACGCTGCGACATGATCGTGACGCAAAACATCAGGGACTTTCCGAAAGCTTCGCTGGCGCCATTCGGGATCGACGTGCAGCACCCGGATGAATTTCTCTGCAATCACCTGAATCTGGCGCAAGGTGCCTTTTGCAGCTGTGTACAAAAGATCCGGCGCAGGCTGAAGCATCCGCCTTATACGGCGGAGGATTATCTGGATACGCTGACGCGCATTGGCCTGGTCGCGACAGCCGGCGAGCTGCGGCCCTTTGCCGATTTGATTTAGAAGCGCACAGGGTACGGCTGCGAGCCGCCATTCAGCAAAGGAAATCGCTTGTCCTTCGGGCGGGGCGCTTGATCCCGGGCCCGTTGTGCGCGTGTTCTCGAAAGAGCGCAGCCAGTCCGTCACCGCCGCATCATTGACTATCCGTTCATTGGTGTGGGAAGCGCAGTCGCAAGTGAGCTTGACGTGAACCCACTGAGCGGCAGAAGAGTTAAACCGGTGCTGGATCGCACAGTCCCGGTTGACCACTGTACTCTGACAGTGGTACAGTTGATTTTGGTCTTCAAACTGAACCCTTTGGCTGGGCAGCCGCTATACCTGCAAGTGATGCGGCAGATACGTCACGGCATCGAAACGGGCGTCCTGCAACACGGCGACGAACTGCCTGGAATCCGCACGCTGGCCAAAGAACTTGTGGTCAGTCATAACACCGTTGCCAAAGCCTATACGGAGCTCGAGCACGAGGGTCTGCTCGAACTCCGGCATGGCTTAGGAGCTTACGTGGCAGCCAGGCGGGGCACAAAATCTCGGGCCGATAAAGTTCGCTTTGCCCGAATGCGAGTTCAGGCCCTGGTGGAAGCACTTCAGCAGGAGGGTCTATCGGCTGAAGAAATACACAGGCTCTTCGAGGCAGAGCTGTTCTATCCGGCATTGACGGAACAGATCGATTAAAGAGGTCCATCATGTCCACATCGTGCATTATTGAAACCGATAAGCTGACAAAACGGTACCGGAATTGCGAGGCAGTCCGCTCACTTAGTCTCCGGGTGGCCGGTCAGCGAATTACCGGTTTCCTCGGCCGCAATGGCGCGGGCAAGAGCACGACGATCAAGATGTTGCTGGGCATGACACATCCCACCTCAGGTACGGGAACAGTTCTTGGTATGTCGATCACCGATCCAAAAGCAAACCGCGAAATGCGCCGGGAGGTCGCCTATGTCGGAGAAGATAAGCAGCTCTATACTTACATGACAGTCGAGCAACTCATCCGCTTTATCAAGTCGTTTTATCCCGACTGGCAATCGGAGGTGGAACAACGGTTACTCAAGCAGTATCAGTTGCCCCAAGGGCGCAAAGTGAAAGCGCTGTCGAAGGGTATGCGGACTAAACTCGCGCTACTGCTCGCACTGAGCCGCCGTCCTGCGCTTTTGATTCTCGATGAACCAAGCGAAGGACTCGACCCCGTTTCGATTGAAGAACTCCTCGAAGCATTAGTCGGCGCTGCAGCAGACGGCACTACTGTATTCTTCTCTTCGCATCAAATTGCGGAGGTAGAGCGGGTAGCAGAACACGTCTGTATCATCGACCACGGACAACTGGTGATGGATCTGTCGTTGGATGACATGCGGCAGGATTACCGGCGCATCACCCTGGGCTTCACCAAAGAGCAGTCACGAGAGAAATTTCGCATCCCAGGCATCCAGCAAATCAAAACTAGCGGCCGTCAAGTTGTTTTGCTGGCAAACCAGAATGCCGATGCCATCGTTGAACTCGCTCGCAGCATGGAACCGGTTTCCGTCGAGATAGCCCCAATTGGTCTCCGCGAAGTATTCCTCGAGACAGTAAAAGAGGGAGTCTGATGCTCTGTTACAAAGCTTGGCGGGAGAGCGAGACACGGTTCCTCTTGAGCGCGCTCACGATCGCGGGATTGTGCGTTGGTTTTGTGCTATTCCACCGCGAAGGGGCCGGGATCTCCGACAGACCACTGACCTATGTGGAATATATTTGGCGAATCGTTTACAAAGGCTATCTCCGGGAGTTGTTTGTGTTGCTAACTCTTTTGCTGGGAGTGGGTGGCCTCTTGCGGGAACGGGACTACGGCACTGCTGGCCTCACGCTAACACTGCCAGTGAGTCGGATACGCATGGTCTTAACGCGAGCGGCAGTTGGGATCGTGGAAGTAGCAGCATTGTCGTTTCTGCCTGCGCTTGTGATCCCGGTGCTTTCTCCATATATGGGCCAGTCTTACCCGTGGTCTCAGGCTTTGCAGTTCGGCCTGCTGTGGACCGCCGGAGGAGCATTCATCTTCACGATAGGATTCCTGGCGTCTATTGCTTTCGCCGGAGAGTATACGGCGCCGGTCGTCGCCTTTCTCACCTTACTTAGTTACTCCATGATTGCTGACTTACCATTCGCGGAGCGCTATTCGCTTGACATACACGACATCATGAGCGGAACGGGAATGCCCTACTTTCAATCGAACGCGTCTCTGCTCGTCGGACCGTTTCCGTGGACTGCCCTAGTGATCATTTTTCTGGTTGTTTTTAGCCTGGTCTCACTAGCCGGCCGGATCACCCTACAGCAGGATTTCTGAAAGCGAGAACAAATGGGATCGATGCTCTGGTACAAGGCTTGGAGAGAGAGCCGGACGCGATTCGCGATGATCGCATTTACTTTATCGGCCTTCTGCTTCTTTGCTGTTTTATTTCACACACAAATTCAAGCGAACGGGAGTCCCATTCCCTCCAGCCTCCGAAGACACAATTACAACGAGCACATCTATACTCTTATGTACTCAGGCACAGCCAAGGGCGTATTCGCACTCCTGATGATGTTTCTCGGCCTCGGCGGTATGCGCCGGGAAAAGAGATATCGCACTGCGACATTCACTCTTGCACTTCCTGTCAGTCGGCTGCATCTGGCAGCGACACAGATTATCGTTGGGCTTTCGGAAATGGCGGTGTTATCTCTGTTGCCCGCATTCCTGATACCGTCGCTTTCGCGACTCGTGCATGAGGCGTACCCATTTACTGAGGCATTGCACTTCAGCTTTCTGTGGTTTAGTTGCGGCTCGGTCATTTTTGCCGCAGCGTTTTTGTTGTCGGTGGTTCTGGGCGGGGAATATACGGCTCCTGTGGCGTGCTATGTAGCTCTGATGCTGGAGCTATCGATTTCGATGTGGCCGCCGCTTCGGCCCTATCGGCTTAACTTGATGTGGACTATGGGGGAATTCGGAACAATGCACTGGGATTCTCATCACAGATTCCTGCTCAGCGACCCGCTCCCCTGGGCAAGATTACTGATCATCATGTTGATCGCATTCGGCATGTTCACGTTAGCTGCACGAATCACACAGAAGCAGGATTATTGATTGCTTGGTTTGGGCAGGAATCGGCTCGAAACCAAACACGAAGTCGATAGGCGGGCTTTTTGCTGTAACGCCCAACACTCCGGACCAAACAAGACAAATGCGGTTCGATTGAACGGAGCTTTCTGGCCGGACAGATGGAGAACGGATCGGCCGTATGCCTCCCATGTGTTTGCCCACCCACTCGCACGTTATTATGAGTTCGGAAGATGGCTGCCTACGCTAAAGCGGATGATCTGGGGGAGAAGGTAATGGAAGTGATCGCCCGGACGCAGCGCATGCCCGTTGAATCGATTTCTCTCGACAGCACCTTCGAAGAACTCAAAATCGATTCGCTGGATGGCATCAATCTGGTCTTCGAGCTGGAAAAAGCGTTCGACATAGAGATTCCCGACGAGGGTGTGGCGCAGCTGCGGTCGGTGCGCGAGACGGTGGATGGCGTGCGGCAGTTGGTGGAGAAGAAAAGCAAAGTCCCGTCGACCGATGCCTCTGGATGAGGCGCGTCGCGATCACAGGACAAGGGCTGATCTGCGCATTGGGGAACTCAGTCGCCCAATGCTGGCGGCGGGCCAGCGCCGGCGAGACCGGAATCAGGAAACTGCGCGATACAGGAACTCCTCCTTATAAGTTTCAGTACGGGGCGGAAGCGGTGGAGTTTCGGCCGCTCGATTATTTTTCAGAAAAAGAAATGGTGTTGCTCGAGCGCTTTGCGTTGCTCGGTGTGGCGGCCGCGCGCGAAGCCGTCACGCAGAGCGGTCTGCAATTCCGGGACGGGCTTGGGGATCGCACGGCCGTTGTCACGGGCAGTAGCGTAGGCGGCCAGTTTACTGAAGAGGAAGGCTATCAGCGGCTTTATCTCGAGAAGAATCCGCGGGTGTCGCCGTTGACGATTCCCCGGACCATGTCGAATGCCGCCGCCAGCCAGATTTCACTCGAATGGGGCATTCATGGGCCGGCGTACACCATCTCGACCGCGTGTTCATCGTCTAATCATGCCATCGGCCAGGCATTCTGGATGATCCGACATGGGCAAGTGACAGCCGCCATTGCGGGCGGCAGTGAAGCGGTATTCGCCGAAGGTTTGCTACGGGCCTGGGAGGCCATGCGCGTGGTGTCGCCGGAGCCGTGTCGTCCTTTTTCGGCGGACCGGCGCGGGCTCACTTTGGGGGAAGGCGCCGGAATGCTTGTGCTCGAAGAGTGGGAGCATGCACGGGCGCGCGGAGCGGCCATTCAGGGCGAAGTGATCGGATTCGGGATGAGTTCGGACGCGCATCACATCACACAGCCGGCCTTGGATGGCGCCCGGAAGGCGATGACCTGGGCGCTCGCCGACGCTGGCGTCGACCCCGGCCAGGTGGATTACATCAATGCTCATGGTACCGGCACGCAAGCCAACGACGCGTCGGAAACGCAAGCGATTCGAGCAGTTTTGGGCGTCAAAGCGGATTCGGTATTCGTCAGCTCCACCAAATCCATGCATGGCCACACGCTGGGGGCGGCCGGGGCGGTCGAGGCAGTTCTTACGGCGATGGCTCTACGATGCGGTGTAGTCCCTCCCACTATCAACTTCCGAGAACCTGATCCGGCCTGCGACCTGAACGTCGTGCCAAATGTTTCCCGACAAGCCGATTTGCGCGTGGCTCTCTCGAATACCTTCGCCTTCGGAGGACTGAATGCGACTCTGGTGCTGCGGCGAGTACTGCCTTGAACCCTGACTTGAGCCCGGCACCGGGGCGAATAATAGAATTCAGGGCTTCAATCCTATAATTCGCGTAAATGCGTGAAATTAAAACAACGTGATTTATAGAAAATAGTACTGCGAGGTATAGCAGCAGTACTTGTTAGCGAAAGAAATGTCTAAAAATGCCACTCAATCAGCCATTTCCTAGATGTATTGAGACGGAATTTGAGCTATTCTTTGGCTACGGATTCGCAGCAAAGGCCCGGTTTGGACGGACCCTTGCTGTGTCGGAGGGGGCGGGACGCGCGAGTGCGTCACCGCCCATGTTGCAACTAGTGTACCTCGGAACATTCAAGAAGATACACCTAGTTGTAGAAATGGTTCTAGGACTATATGGATTTCGGTAGCTCGTAGGAACTAACGCTCATTCCGGTGTGCGAGCATCTGAGAATGACGGGCCTCGAAGATGTAAGCCGACCGGCGCCTTTACAAGGGGCAGTCGATGACCGGACCAGCAAGGCTGGCCTGCGTGCCGTGGCTTCGTTCGAAGCTTTCAAGGGTGTGCTGGTGATCGTGCTCGGTGTGGCCCTTTTGGCGGTCCATTCGCACGTTCAGGAATTCGCCGAAAACCTTCTTTATCATTTACATGTAGACTTTGATCGCCGTCTGGGGCAAACGCTGCTGAACGCGGCCACTACTATCAGCGATACGCGCTGGTGGATGATTGGCGCGGCGATAGGCAGTTACGCCTCGGTCCGCTTCATCGAAGCTTGGGGTTTATGGAATCGTCGAGTGTGGGCGGAGTGGTTCGCGTTACTGTCGGGTGCTCTCTATCTACCCTGGGAGCTGTTGAAGATGGTCGAGCGAATGGATTGGGACCGCGTCGCGATTTTTGTCATCAACCTGATCATCGTCCTTTACATGCTCTTTATCAGAATCCGCGAAACTCGCGGCCATGGCGTCACCTCACTCTCCAAGCCAAACAATGCGGTCTAACCGGCACCCCGCCGCTATAACCGAAACAAAGCTTTCGCTCTAATGATTAGTAGATGAAGCATGCGTTTCTGATTTGGCTGTTATTCGTAATCACGATCTCGCTGATGCCCTTTCCGCTAAAGGTGCAGCTGGGAACGATCGGACGTTTGCATGCCGCCGGGCATTTCTTTGCGTTTCTCGTTACGGTGTTTCTGTTGTGCAAAGAACTCAAAGGATTCTCGGGCAGGGTCGCCGGTTGTCTGTCTGTTTTCGCTTTGGCAGTCACTCTGGAGATCCTTGAGATGGTGTTCTATCGCAATCATTTTGAATGGAGAGATGTTGCCATCGATGCTTCGGGTATGGTGACGGGCATTATTCTTGTGACCCTGGTCCTGTTAAGCGAACATACGCCACGCCGATTACCCCGCAAGTAAAAGTTCTTCTTCGAAATCGTCCTGCTCCGCTACAGCTGCGGGGGCAAGCGGCTCTGTGAGATGCAGGCCATGCAATTTTCGATACGTGGGACTCGAGTGCCAGAGTTCCTCATGTGTGCCGGTGGCTTCGATTTTGCCTTGATCGAAGACCACGACGAGATCGGCTTTCCGAACCGTGGAGAGGCGATGGGCAATGATGAAGCAGGTGCGCCCTGCCGTGACCTTTTCGAGAGCAACCTGAATGAGGCGTTCGCTTTCGTTGTCGAGATGGCTGGTGGCTTCATCGAAGACCAGAATTTTGGGGTCGCGGGCAATGGCGCGCGCTATGCCGATTCTTTGGCGTTCACCACCGGACAGCTTGGCGCCGCGTTCGCCGACCGCCGTGTCGTAGCCTTGATCGCACCGTTCGATGAAGTCGTGGGCCTGGGCCAGGCGTGCTGCTTGTTGAATTTTATTGAGGGATAGCGTCTCCCGGCCATAACCGATGTTGGCTTTGACAGATCGCGAGAAGAGTTCGATTTCCTGCGGCACCACCGCAATCTGGTCGCGCAGACTGGCCTGGGTGATCGATTGAACGTCCAGGCCGTCTATCAGAATCCTCCCGTGCTGCGGTTCGTAGAGGCGCTGCAGCAGGTTCATCAGCGTGCTTTTGCCGGACCCGCTGGTGCCAATGAGTGCGACTGTGGACCCGGCCTCGACTCGCAGGTTGACTCCGCGAAGAGCCCACCGATCATTGTCCGGATAGCGGAACGAGACGTCTTCGAACTCGATCGAGTGCCTGCCCGGGAGCAGCGTTCGTGCGTTGGGCGCGTCTGCAATGGCAGAGCACTCGTCCAGGATTTCAAAAAGCCGCTCGGCGCGCGAGAGATTGCGGCGCAGTTTGGGCAGAATCACGGAAAGCTGTGAGATTGGGCCGTAGATCATGTCCTGCAGGGCGACGAAGAGAACGTAATCACCTACGGTACATCGGTGCGTCAGCACAAAGAATCCGCCGAGTGTAATCACGCCGGCGCGTCCAGCGGTCGCAATGAAGCTTTGAATGTTTTCTATGTTGACCCAGAGCGATTCGGCGCGATGATGCTTGGCGCGGGCCGCCCGGAGGAGTTCGCGCTGCGAGCGCGCCTCCTGTTGTTCGCGCGAGAATTTTTTGACCAGCCGGACATTGCTCGAAATATCGTAAGATTCTTTGCTCACGTTTTCGAAGGCGATGCTGACCTGCTGCTCGGCCGCCTGCATGCGTCCGCCCAGCCGGCTGATTACCGCCAAGTAGGCCGGCAGCGGCGAAAAGACCAGCAGGGCAATCCAGTAGTTCTTGCAAGCGAGCGAAGCCAGTACTCCGATTGCGATCAAGACCGGCGGTACGAGATTCTGTCCCACGATTTCGTTGAGGATTACGAATATCGCGGTGCCTCCGCGATCGAGCGCCCCGACGATTTCGCCGGTGTTTACGCGGGTGTGAAATTCGGTGTCAAGCCGCAGGAAGTTGGCGAAAGCGGCATTTTTCGCTTCGTCTTCAGCCTCTGAGGCCGCCCGTACCGATTGGTAATTGTAAAACGAACGCAACAGGCGCGTGGCCACGGCCACCAGGAAGATGGAAATAGCGGAGATGACGAGCGTCCGTAGCGAGCTAGTTTCAGGTGCGGTCAACGAGCGCAGGATCTTATCGATGATTCCCTTGGTGAGGAATGGAACAGCGATCTCAAGGCAAGAGGTCACGACGATCAGAACGCTGAGACCCGCTACCGTCTTGCGATGACTGCCCAATAGCGAGAGAACCCTCCAACCGAGCCAGCGGGGTTTTTGGGGCGATTTCGGAATATGACCTGCGGAGACCATGACTTAGCTGAATAGTGCAGGTGGCTCAGGAAAATCTCAGGGAGAGGAACCATCGTGAGCACCAATCCGATACTCTGTAAAGCGATCATGTCGTCAACCAGGTGGTTCGATAAACTTTCGTTCGATACACTCTCCCGGCGCAGCTTCGGTAAGGCCATCGGAACAGTCACGGCCGGGGGCGCCGCTGCTATGCCGGGACTGCTGACGCCGACTGCCGCTAATGCACAGGGCGTCGCACGCCCGAACTTTTATGAATTTCCAAGCGCCTTTCGCTGGGGATGCGCCACCGCGGCCTATCAGGTCGAGGGCGGCGCGAAAGAGGGTGGCCGTGGACCTTCCATTTGGGACAAGTTCTCCCACATTCCGGGGAAGGTGCACAACAACGAAACGGGCGATGTGTCCGATGACTACTACCATCGCTATAAAGAAGACATTCACCTGCTGAAGGACTTGGGCGCGAAAATCTATCGCTTCTCTGTCTCCTGGTCGCGCATTTTCCCGGAAGGCACGGGCCAACCCAATGAAGCGGGCGTCAGCTTCTACCAGCGGGTGGTGGATGAAATTTTAAAGAATGATCTTGATCCCTTTTGCACACTGTTTCACTGGGATCTGCCGCAAGCGCTACAGGATCGCTATCAAGGCTGGCAATCACGCGAGACAGCAAAAGCTTTTGGGGACTACGCGGGTTACTTTGCCGGGCGCTTTTCCGATCGCATTCATAATTTCTTCACGATGAATGAGTTTTCTTCCTTCATCGATCTCGGATACCGGGACGGGCGTTTTGCGCCGGGGCTGAAGCTTGCGCCCGCCGCCTTGAATCAGACGCGTCACAATGCAGTGCTGGCCCACGGCATGGCGGTGCAAGCGATTCGGTCGAAGGCGCGTTCAGGGACCAAGGTCGGATTGGCCGAGAACTACGTGCCGGGGACGCCCATCATTGAATCCGAAGAGCATGTCAAGGCCAGCGTGCTGGCGACACGTGTCATCAATGCGCCGTACCTGACGGTCATTCTCGAAGGCAAGTACATGGAGCAATACCTGCAAAAGGAGGGTGTGGCCGCGCCGAAATTTACGCCCGAGGATCTGAAAATCATCAGCAGCCCGCTCGATCTGGTAGGAATCAACATCTACAATCCGACTTACATTCGCGCCGCCGGCAGCCCGGAAGGATTCGCGGTGGTGCCGCTGCCCTCGTCCTATCCGCACATGGCGTCCAGCTGGCTTAACTTCGGCCCGGAGGGGCTTTATTGGGGCGTGCGCCATCTGGCGGAGATCTGGAATGTGAAGGACATCTACGTCACGGAGAATGGTTGCTCTTCGGCCGATGTTGTTGCGCCTGACGGCCACGTGTATGACACGGACCGGGTGATGTTTCTGCGCAATTACCTGATCCAGCTTCATCGCGCCGCGAACGAAGGATTCCCTGTCCACGGCTATTTTGTCTGGAGCCTGTTGGACAATTTTGAGTGGGCCGACGGCTACGACCTGCGCTTCGGCATTTACTACGTCGATTACCAGACGCAAAAACGCATTCCGAAGATGAGCGCGCATTTTTACAAAGAGGTGATTGCCAGGAATGCGGTGGTTTGAGGGGAGTCGTGGAGGCGCAGCGAAGTGGGCTTTATTCCATTGCTTCTCGCCTTCGCGTTAATTACCGTCGTCGAGCCTGGCTGCGGATCTGCACAGGTTACGAAGACCAACCCGGTCGACCACCTCCAGTACGTGAGAATTCCGGGAGGAACTTTTATATTCGGCTGTTCTGCTGGTGACCCCGAGTGCTTCAGTTGGGAGAAGCGCCCGAAACGGATCTACTCAAAGGCATTTTGGATTGGCCAGACAGAGGTCACACAGCGGGCATACGAGAAGGTAATGGGCAAGAACCCCAGCCTTTATCGCGGAGCAAGCCGGCCTGTTGATCGCGTCGGGTGGAACGATGCGGCGCTCTTTTGCAAAGCTGTCGGGATGCGCTTGCCGACGGGAATCGAATGGGAATATGCAGCTCGAGGAGGAGCACCAACTGCGCGATACGGAAAGTTAGACGATATAGCGTGGTTCGATGGCAATAGCGGAGATCGGACACACGAGGTTGCCCAAAAGGCTCCTAATCGCTACTGTCTCTACGACACGCTCGGGAACGTCTGGGAGTGGGTGCAAGATGTCTACGAGGCCGAGCCGAACAAAAGAGTCTTGCGTGGGGGCTCTTTTTACAACCCAGCACGAGAGGTGCGTGTTTCAGATCGACTCTGGGCTACGCCGGACACAGCTCATCGCGATATGGGATTTCGCTGTGCAGGAGACGAGCAAGGCCGTTGACGCAATTGCGGTGGTGCAGAAACGAAGGGTACCTTAGCCGAGGCCTCTGCTGCGGATGAGTAAGTTAAAGCCGGCCGCTTCGAGAACGAGCACGGCGATGAACGAGATCACGAGTGACATCACCAAAACGGCCAGATATTGGAGTAGCTTCCCGGCGCGGCTCGTGCGAGGCCGCAGAATGCTTTGAATGTAGCGGGCCGAGACGAGTTGCGCGGGCACGAAGATAGCCAGCGCGAAAAGAGCCAGACGCAGCATCCACAACTGCTGGCGGGCGGTTTCGGAAGACTTCTGCGCCGTTAGACTGAAGACGATGCTGAGATAGAGAAAAGCTGCCGGCAGAAACATCGCGGCCAGCAGATAAAGCAGGCGCTTGCCTTGATAGCGAGTTGTATCCACCATCCGGGTAGATGCTGATCGGGCTTGAAGTTTGTTAAAGTTTTGGGCGTCGGACGATCATCGGGCCCGGCTGCCGCATCAAAGAAAAACGGCATGGCATTACTGTTCCATTATCTTAAGAAGCATCTGCGGCTGGTCCTTCTGGCGCTGCTCCTGGCTGCGGTGAACCAGATCTTTTCGCTGCTCGATCCATTAATCTTCCGGCACATCATCGATTCGTACGCCACCAAATTCCACCAGTACACGACGGGGCAGTTCATCAGCGGAGTCAGCTTGCTGCTGGGCGCGGCAGTCGGCGTCGCTTTTATCTCGCGCGTTGCCAAAAACTTTCAGGACTACTACGTGAATGTGGTCACGCAGCAGACGGGAGCGCAGTTATACGCGGACGGTGTGGAGCGCTCGCTCTCTCTGCCCTACATCGTATTCGAAGATCAGCGCAGCGGAGAAACTCTTGGCAAGCTACAGAAGGTGCGTTCCGATGTCGAGCGCTTCATCACTGCTTTCGTCAACATACTGTTTACCGCGACGGTCGGAGTGATATTCGTCACGATCTACGCATTGCGGGTCGATTGGGTGATTGCGCCGGCGTTCCTGTTGACGGTGCCGCTGCTCGGCGTCATCAGCTCAGTTTTGAGTCGCAAAATCAAAACCATTCAGAAGACAATTGTTGCGGAGACGGCCGCGCTGGCGGGTTCTACTACCGAATCGCTGCGCAATATTGAACTGGTGAAGACGCTCGGCCTGGCCAAGCAGGAAGTGGGCCGGCTGAACACCACCACTGAAAAAATCCTGAAGCTGGAGTTGAAGAAGGTTCGCTATCTGCGCAGCCTGAGCTTTTTGCAAGGCACGGCGGTCAACCTGCTCCGCACCAGCATTCTTTTTCTAATGCTTTACCTGATCTTCACGCAGCGCATTACGGTTGGTCAGTTTTTCTCGCTATTTATCTACTCGTTCTTTATCTTCGGGCCGTTGCAGGAGCTGGGCAACATCATCAATATCTATCGCGAAACCGAAGCCTCCCTCAACACGCTGCAGGAAATCCTGGCGATTCCGCCTGAGCCGAAACCGGCTGAACCTGTTCCGCTGAGAAATCTGGAAACTCTCGAATTCGATCACGCCACGTTCCAGCACCGTACTGCAAACCGTCCGGCCGTCAGCGATGTCAGCTTTCGATTAACTCGCGGCCAAACGGTGGCCTTTGTGGGTCCATCGGGGGCAGGAAAGACCACGCTGGTGAAGCTGCTGGTCGGTCTTTACCAGCCGCATGCGGGCGTGGTTCGCTACAACGGCATCGATGCCGGCCAGATCGATCCCGACGAGTTGCGCGCGCAGATCGGCTTCGTTACGCAAGACACGCAATTGTTTTCCGGCACCATTCGCGAGAATCTGCTGTTCGTGCGTCCTGATGCTACGGATGCTGAATGCCTGGAAGTGTTGCACCGCTCGGCCGCCGACTCGCTGCTGGCGCGCGCCGATAAGGGGCTTGACACGCTGATCGGCGAAGGCGGTGTGAAAGTTTCCGGCGGTGAGAAGCAGCGCTTATCGATTGCCCGGGCGTTGCTTCGCAAACCGAGGCTGCTGGTCTTCGACGAAGCCACTTCTTCGCTCGATTCCATCACGGAAGAAGAGATCACGCGCACCATCCGAACCGTAGGAGAACGTTCGGACGTGATGACGATTTTGATTGCCCACCGCCTATCTACCGTCATGCACGCGGAACAGATCTATGTGCTGGAAAAAGGCCGCATCGTCGAACAAGGCACTCACACGGAACTGGTGGCTGCCACGGGACTCTACTATGCCCTGTGGCGGCAGCAGATCGGCGAGGGTGTTGCTCCTGTGGCGATTCCGAATCCGGTTCTAGTCTAGATTCAGTAGCAGGCGGGATATGCTGAAAGGCTTGTGCTTCGGCCTTTTTGCTTTTCTCTCTCCCTTTTAATTCTGGTTGCGCGCCAGCTGTGCGCCGACGGTGGCCCGCCGAGCTGGCAGGGCATCTTAGCCAACACCTCGGGCAACGCGATCGCTGGCGCAACGATTGTGCTCGATTTAGAAGGCAACGCGCTAAAGGCTGTGACCACTCCGAGCGGCGCATTTCGTTTCGGAAACCTGCGGCCGGGACGATATGTTCTCAGTGTTGTCTGGCACGGTCGGACCATCGCCTATCAAAAGCCCATCAGTTTTCCTCCGGCGACGCCTCTGCATGATATCGTGCTTTCGCCGGAAGGCGTGTTGTCGTTGGGCCAACCAGGCACGGAGGCGGCCAGAAGCGGTGGAGAGCAGTTATCGAGCCAGGCCGTTTCCTCGATCCCTTTGAACAAGCGGGATTTCAGCCAGCTTTTGTTGCTCGCGGCGGGCACCATGACAGATTCAAATGGTGCATCCAATTTCACGCAGCAGTTCGCCGTAAACGGGCAGCGCGGGGTAGAAGCGGTGTTTGCGATGGATGGCGCCGATACGAGCGATCCCGAGATGGGCGGCGCTACCTTTTCGAACTTCAATGTTGACGCAGTCGCGGAGATTCAATCGACATCCGGCTGGATGCCCGCCGAGATTGGCCGCGGGGCAGCGGGCTTTACCGATGTCATTTCTCGTTCCGGCAAAGATGGTTTTCATGGCTCCGTGTTCGAGTTTCTACGCAACTCAGCTCTCGATGCGCGCAATTTTTTTGACCGTCGATCGCCCGCAAATCCAGGCCGCATCCCACCCTTTCGCCGCAACGAGTTTGGCTTCACGAACGGCGGTCCGGTGATTCTGCCGGGCATCTACAACGGCCGGAACAAGACGTTTTATTTCACCGAATACCAGGGCTTTCGGCAGGTGCTCGGCACTACCCAAGTGTTCCCCGTCCCGACGGCGGCGCAGCGACAAGGCATCGACACCACGGCATTCCCAGGCGATACCCTGTTCGTCCCGGTCAATTCTAAAATCGCGCCGCTGCTGGCCCGCTACCCGTTGCCGAATGACACGGCGGGCCCGTTCGGCGCATTGACCTATGCGACCTCATCCAAGGTGACGACCGACGCAGACCAGTTCTCGATTCGCATAGATCACCGGATTTCCGATAAATCGCAACTGTTCGGCCGCTTTACACTCGACAATTTAAATGGGCCGACCACGAACCCCGATCAGACTGCGGTGGATCCGAGTTTCGGTGTGCGCTACATGGACCGCCAACGCAACGCCACGATTCGATTTACGCGAATTGCCTCGCCAAGGCTTGTATGGAACTCTGCGATTAGTTATACCCGCAGCACGCCTTCGTTTCCTACTTCCAATCGCAGCGATCCGGCACTAACCTTCAACGATGGTTTGTTCGAATCGTTCAACACCGCCGCGGGTTCCGTGATGTCGGCTTACGGCAACCTGTTTCAAGGGCGCCAGGATGTCAGCTGGACCACCGCCAGACATGCGATACGGGGCGGCGCGGAGTTTCGGGCGAATCGCGACACCACGTATTTCGGCACTGCTCCGAACGGTTCCTACACGTTTGGCGGCGGAACCGCTTATTCGCCCGTAGCGATTCGTTCGTTGAGCGGCGCTCACGATGTCGCGGCCGGAGCGCCGCTGCCCGATACGTTAAGCGCTCTGCTGACAGCCAGTCCGTTCGCTTATACGCTCGCCGTGGCGCCCGCGTATTTTCCGCAAGGCGATCAGATCGGCGTAGCGGCGATTTCACGCTACAACACGAATTTTTTTATCGAGGACACCTGGAAGCTTTCTGACCGGTTGTCTCTCGAATACGGTCTCCGGTATGAGCTGTACTGGCCGATTAGCGAACGAGCGAAACGCACTTCGAACCTGGTCACGCTCGATGGCCCGAGCGGCGAGTATCAGCAGTATCAAGTGAATCCGCAGCCTGCGTACAAGCTCAATGCGAATGGTTGGGGGCCTCGCGTTCGATTGACGTGGCGTCCGGCAAAAGACACGGTGTTGACCGCAGGCGGAGCGTTAACCACAATTCCACCGAATATCTGGCAGGATAATTCGCTGACGGGCTCTACTCCCTTCGTAATCTCTCCGCGGCTGACTGCTACACCGGGATCGCCGGTACCCTTTGGCGTTCCGATCACGCCGAACGAATTGCCCGAAGTTTTTACGCCCAGCGGCACGGATATCTTCGCGGCGCGCAACACGAAAGCAGTTCCAGCCAACACCCCGATCGATGTGAACCGTTTTGAGCAGGGGATCGCCGCGCTCAGCGCCAATCATCTGATTACGCCCTTGAACACTTCCACGATTTCGCCCGATTTCCGCAATGCTTATCTGGGTACTTGGACGCTGGGCCTGGAACGCCACTTCGGGGGTCTCGATGCGAATGCCGCCTACGTGGGAACTTCCGGGATGAGTCTGCCGGCGATGAATTTTCCGAACGGTTATCCGGGCGCTACGGCCGAATTCGCGCGCTTCACGCAGTTCGATGCGAACGGCACAGCGACGGGCGGTTTCGGCACCGAAAGCCTTATCACGAATCGCTCTCACTCGACGTATCACGCTCTGCAAACTTCTCTGCAAGGAAATTTCGGACGTCGCGGACCTAGTGTTCAGGCGAGTTACACCTGGTCCAAGTCGCTCGATGACACGAGTTCGGTGCTCGGCGGATTTATCTCGGGTTCGTCGGGTGCGATTGCGCAGGCGTGGCCGCAAGATCCGTTTCATACCGCGGACGAACGCGGACCGTCTACCTTCGACGTGCAACAGGCTTTTTCGGCGAGCGTATTCCAGGATCTGCATGTCGACGGAATTCCGTTTCTGCAGCGCGCGACACGCAAGGCGACGGCCGGATGGCAACTGCTGAGTATTTCTACCGTCACCAGCGGCCTTCCGTTTACCGTGTATTCGGGCGTGCAGCAAACAGGCGTGGGGTCGAACGGTGTCGACCGGCCGGACCAGATTGCGCAGCCCGCGCTTTCGGCGAACAGAAAAATTCGGGAAGACTACTTCGGCGATGGCGCGAATAACGCCTCATTCTTTTCGATTCCGGTAGGTGTTCCAGGCGGGTCGGGACCCAATAGCGGGCGCTTTGGAAGCTTAGGCCGCGACACGTTTCGCGGTCCTGCTCTGCATAACTTCGATTTCGGGTTGATTAAAGATACGCCTTTCGGAACACGCGGCCAGGGAGAACTGATTAATCTGCAGTTCCGGGCAGAATTTTTCAACTTGTTTAACGTTGTGAATTTCGGGCTGCCTTCCAATATCGTGAGGGGTTCGGGTTTTGGAGAGATCAGCCGGACCGCTGCCAATTCGCGGCAGATCCAGTTTTCGTTAAAGCTGTTGTTCTAACCCACGCGCAGGGCGGTCATCGGGTGAATTCGCGAAGCGCGATACGCGGGGATGTAGCCGGCGAGAGCCGCTACGGCGGTCAAAACGATTAGCATCCCGGCGAAGGTCGGCGGATCGTTAGCCGTCACGCCAAACAGGAGTCCGCTCAGCGCCTGTGTCAGCAGCGCCGAGCCGAGTATGCCCACGAACATGCCGGCGGCAGCGAGTTTCAGAGTCTGAAATAGGATCTGTTTTTGCAAAAGACCGGCGGAGGCTCCTAGCGCCATCCGAATGCCGATCTCCTGCGTTCGTTGTTCGACAGAGTAGGAGATTACGGCATAGATGCCTAGGGAAGCGAGAATTAGGGCGAACAGGGAGAAGCCGCTTAGCAGAATTACGAAGAACCGTCGCGGTGAAACGGCCTTGTCTACCAATGTCTGTAAGGAGCGGAAATCGTTGCCGGGCAGATTCGGGTCAAGAGTTTTTAGGGTAGTGCGGATCGCATAGGCCAAACCGTTTGGCGGTAGAGTGGTGCGCACGACCAGATCCACGGATTGATAATCGTTGCACTGGCGAATCGGCAGATACATCTCGTTGCCGGATCCTTGTTCGAGAGCGAGATGACGCACGTCGCCGACAATGCCTACGACGCGCCGGTCACGATCGGCTTGGAGGAATTTGCCAAGGGCATTCTGTCCGGGCCAGAGGGAGCGCGCCATGGTTTGATTGATGACGACGACCTGCTCGGTGGATGGCGCGTCGCGTTCGCTAAAATCGCGACCGGCAATGATAGGAATGCCCATAGCTTTGAAATAGCCGTCGCTGATGATGCGGGGAAAGACAGACGGGTATTCGTTGCGGGCATACACGACTCCTTTGACGCCTGCTCCCCAGGATCGATTCCTGCCCAGCGGCAAGGCGTCGGTGAGGCCGGCGGCGTGAACGCCGGGAATGGCTTTGACCCGCCGCAGCGCCTCGTCGAAATAAGTGTTCCGCTGCGCTTGGGTCGAGTAGGTTGAACTGGGATCGATGCGCATGGTGGCGGCGCGCTCGGGCTGAAAGCCCAGGTTCACGTCCAGCACTCGCAAGAAGCTGCGCATTAACAGGCCTGCTCCTACCAGCAGCATGCAGGCGAAAGCCACTTCGGCGATCACCAGGGTGTTCCTGATCCAGCTGTGCCTCCTTCCCTCGCTCGAGCCGCGGCTGCTTTCTTTCAGGCCGTCGTTCACATTGACGTCGCGCACCTGGAGCGCGGGGATGAGCCCAAAGAGAATGCCGGTTGCAATGGCGACGATCAGGGTAAACAGGAGGGTGCGGGCGTCGAGATGCACGCTGTCGAGAAGCGGAATGCTGATGGCATTTAAGTGCGAAAGAAGCTGAACGCCGATAGCGGCGAGTAGTGCGCCAAGCGCGGCTCCGCAACAGGACAGGACGACGCTTTCGGTTAGCAGTTGCCGGATGAGGCGACGCCTGCCGGCGCCTAGAGCGGTGCGTACGGCAATCTCTTTCTGCCGGGTGGCGGTTCTTGCCAGCAACAGATTGCAGAGGTTCGCGCAAACGATCAACATGACGACCGCCACGGCGCTGGCTAAGACCAGCAGGGCGGGACGCAATTTTCCACTGATGTGTGCGGAGAGCGGCATGAGCGCAGGCACGAAGTCGTTCCACTCGCGATGAGCTCTGGTGGCAAGCGCGGAGACTCTGCGTGCGTCGGAGCGAGCGGCGGCCGCGGTCACTCCAGGTTTCAGACGGGCGATGATAGCCAGCGTATTGCCGTAGCGATTGGTTTCGCCGCTAAGCGGAAAGGGAGAATATAAATCGACGCGCGTACCCGGAGCGAAGATGGAACCAAAGTCGAACGAACGCGGGAGAACACCGACCACGGTTACTCTGCCGCCATCCATGGTCAGCTCACGGCCCACGATGTTGGGATCGGAAGCAAAGCGGCGTTTCCAGAGACCGTTGCTCATTAAAACGGCTTTAGGGCCATTCCACTTGCATTCCTGCGGGTTGAAGAGCCGTCCCATCGCCGGCTTAATGCCCAAGATGCTGAAGAAGTTTTCGGTCACCGGGACGGTGCTGAGGCGTTCGGGCTCGCCTTGTCCGATCAGCTTGCTATCACCAATTCCGTAGAACGCGTAGTATCCGGCGACGTCGGTGAAAGAGTGATTTCTTTGTTTCAACTCCAGAAACGGATTGACCTGGGCGGTTTCGCCCGATAAACCGGCTTGTGTATTGTCGTTGGCAATCCAGACCAGCTTGTCCGGATTGTGAAACGGAAGCGGGCGGACCAGCAGGGTGTTGAGCACGCTGAATACAACCGTGCTGCCGGCAATGCCGAGCCCAACGATCAGGATTGCGAAGAAGGTAAAACCAGCATCGCGCCGCAGGGCGCGGAAGGTGTAGCGGAGATCTTGCAAGACGCTTTCGAGGGCGGGCAGGCCGCGCGCATCGCGATGCAGTTCTTTGGCCGGCTGGACCCCTCCAAAGTCGATCAGAGCCTTCCGGCGCGCTTCGTCCGCGGGCATGCCCTGACGGATGTTCTCGGCTGTTGCGAAATCCAGGTGGGCGGCGAACTCTCCGCTCAGATCACCTTCCCGCGATTGCTTAAGAAAGAAGGAGCGGACGCGGCCAGCCGTCTCGCGCAGAAAGTCGATCATTTTTCACCAGCCTCGGGAGACATGGAGAAGATGCGTCCCATCACATCGGCGAGCCTGTTCCAGTGCTCGGCGTCGGCCGTTAATTGCTTAAGACCGCGCCGGGTGATGCGGTAGAACTTGGCTTTGCGATTGTTATCGGAGGTGCCCCACGCGGCCGAGATCCAGCCACGCTGCTGCAAGCGGACGAGCGAGGCATAAATGGTGCCCTGATTTAGCAGCACCTGGTGCCCGCTCACTTGTTCTATACGGCGGGCGACCCCATAGCCGTGCAGCGACCCGAGGGTCGCTAGTGTTTGCAGAACCATTACATCCAGGGTTCCTTGCAGCAGATCGAGTTTGTCTTGGCCCATTTACGTTTCTGTGTTGATGCCACATCAGTATGGCACAACTGATGTGGCATCACCACAGAACGAGTTAGTGAAGTGTCGCAATCTCTTCGTTTGCTGCGAACTCCAATCGCTTCGCTCATGGCTCCGCTTCAGAACCGCGAGCGCAGCGACCGGAGTTGCGCCGCGTGGTCATATTCTCATCGCGACACTGTACTAACGCCGGCTGAGATTCTCGAACAAGTCAGCGGAGAGTTCCAGCTCGGGCAACACTTCAACTGTTTCGATGGTCACAGTCGCTTGTCCGCGCCAGAACAGCAGGCTCTTGGCTGGCGTTAGCACGCGAAATAGTTCTCCATCGACGTAGACCATGCCGACCTGGGACCGGTTGGTTTGCACGCGGGTAAAGTACTGCTCGACAATCGCGGGTCTTTCCGCCAGCAAGTAGCGGCTCCAGGCACTCCGGAAGACCAGGTTCCGGATGTCGTGTCTCTCGATCGTTAAAGATGTGCCTGGGAGCACGAAAAGACGGTGCTCGCCCGGCAACAGGATCCCTCCGAACCGCTGATTCCTCGCGAATAAAACCCGCTCCTGAGGGTTCACTACAATTCGCTTCCACAACATACAAAACTCCTGTGTTCTTTTACTTCGGTTGGCAGCTACAGTAATCCGGCTGTAACTAACTCAGCGAGGAGCCGGCAAGATGCCGGCGAAATGAGGGTTACAGAAGGATGAAAAAGAGACCAGTGGTGGCGTGAGCGACCGCGGTCTGTGAGACGAGCTTGTCATCTTGACGTGCGGTGCACCACTGCTTTTGCGCGTAAGATAAACGGGGGCTCATCATGAGATATTCCTTCGGAGTAACTATGTTAAAGCGTCGTACGAAAGCAAGTCAAGCAGAAGGTTGAGATTTCTCGCTTGCCGTAAATGGATTCATCACACGTACTCCACTGAGCAAAGCCCCCGTTTGCAGGTCTTCGCTGTACAGTATGGCCGCGCCTGCCGATCGCGCCGCGTGAACGATCAATGCATCCCAGAATGAGATCCGGCTAAGCCGGTGCAACTCGATGGCGGCGACCACGTCGCTCGGATGGAATTGGACCACTCTGCAGCGCGCCAGGATCTCGACTTTCTGCTGGGCGATCTCGGGCGCCAAACGGAGCTTTCGCGTGGCGGCCACAAAATATTCCTGAAGAACCTGCAGAGAGACCACAGCCGTGCCGCGACGAAGGTGTTCGGCAAAAAGCGTAATGGCGCGCTCCTGTTTTTCCGGCGAGGAGGTATCGTCGGCGTAGATCAGAATGTTGGTATCGAAGAAAGCCAGACTCACCGGCGCTCGTGGAGTTCGTCGCGATTAAATTTCCATTCCACGGGGTTGGCTTGAGAATTACGCGAGATCCGCTCGAACTCTTCGGCCAGGGCGTTTAAATCGTTCCTGCCAGCCAACTGCTCCAGGTAGTCGCGGACTAATTGGTTCACACTCGTTCCCATAGCCTCGGCGCGCAAGCGGGCCTCCTGGATGGTTTCGTCGTTAATGGAGAGCGTGACGTTCATGTTTGAATTATACGTGTGCACGTAGCCTGTGTCAAGTGACCTCGGGGGCTCACCCCGCTCCGAATAGGCGACACTGATAAAGTACGATTCCCCTGGAGGTCTCCATGTCTGTTAGCAAGTCTCGTCGTGATTTTCTGCATACCTCTCTTGGAAGCGCTGCTGGAATAGCGGCGGCTTCGTCCCTGATCACTCAAACATCGGAGGCCGCCCCGGAAAGCTCAAGCCGTCCACTCGAATGGCGCAACAAGCAATCTGGCATGTTCTATCGGCAGTTTGGGCGTTCGGGCCTGATGATTTCGGAAGTGGTGTCGGGCGGGGATCCGATCCGCTCCGACAATTATCAACACCTCAATCTGGCCATCGAAATGGGGCTGAATTATCTGGACATGGCGCCGGCCTACGGGAATGGCGATTGCGAGATTGCCTATGGCAAGCTGCTCGGCGGCTCAGCCAAGCGCGATAAAGTATTTCTCCAAACCAAGGTCAGTGCGTTTAGTAATCTGCGGAATCACCTTTATAAAGAAGTTTTCGACGGTCTTCCGGCGGAGAAACAAAGCGCTATCATGCGCCGGGTGGACGAGATACGCGAGACCAATCTGGCCGAGCAGCCCGGATACTATCTGACTTACTTTCCTGGCCAGCACGACCAGTTCGCCGGCAGTTATCTCAGCAGCGCCATGCGGCCGGATTACGCGCACTTAGTCGAAGGAAGCCAGCAATTCCGTAAGTGCATCACGGATTCGCTCGAAGCCAGCCTGAAGCGCGTCGGGACCGATCACTTCGATTTCCTGATGTGTCCACATGGCGCAAACACGGCCGATGAACTGGAAAATCCGCACATCTATGAAACGTTCCAGGAGCTAAAGAAACAAGGCAAGGTACGATTTTTGGGTGTCACATCGCATAACGATCCGGCCGCAGTACTCCGCAAGGCGACGCAACTTGGACACTACGATGGAGTGCAAATGGCTTATAACGTGATCAATGGCGGCTTCGTGGATCAGGCCATTATCGATGCCTCAGCGCACGGCGTAGGCATGATCGGCATGAAGACGGCACATGCGGTAGCCACGCATCATAAGGCGCTGCAGCCGGTACCGCAATGGCGCATCGATAAGCTAAATCGCATTATTCCCGGCGATATGAAGCCCGCCATGAAAGGCTATCTATGGGTTCTGCAAAATCCGCACATCTCAGCGGTCAATTCGAACTTGTGGGATGAAACCTACGTGCGGGAAAACCTTTCGCTCGCGGGCAAAAAAGTCGAGTTTCAATCCGCCTAGCGTGTGAGTAGTCACTCGCGCGGCTTTGCGGCTACGCTGCTTGTTATCGCTGTCGCATTCGGCTGGGTCGCTCACGGTTATGCGGCCCACTATAGAGTTTCCACGAGCGAGGCTGTTTGCATCTATTTCGCCTTTCTGATTCAATTAGCCGCTGCTCTTTTTCCTGGTTTTCACAATCGTCGGAGCAATGTGCGCTGGGAGGCCTGGGTGCTGGTTTGTTGCCTTCCGTATTTGCTGTATGCGACCGGCACAGGTGGTTTTCATCCTCTGGCTTTAGGCAAGTTGGTGGGGGTTGCGCTTCTCCCTCTGGCGATCTATCGCTTCTTTCCCGTTGGCAATCTTACGGCGCTCAACTGGCAGGACGTCCTAACCGCCTCATTCCTAATCGCGGTGGTGCTTTCCGGGCAGTTGCGGGGTATCTTCGCGGTACCGGTGAACCTGGATTTCATGGCACGTCTGTTTCTGATCGGGGTGGCTTCCTGGACCTGGACTTTCTTACGACCGGTGCCGGGACTTGGCTATGACTTACGGTTGTCGCTTACGGTTTTGAAGCAGGCGGCATTAAACTTTGGCTGGTTTGCCGTGATCGCCGTGCCGCTGAGTCTCGCCACGCATTTCACCCGCTGGAATCCGCGCTGGCATGGAGCAGGGTCGTTTCTGATCGACTATCTCGAAATTTTCCTGTTTATTGCGCTCTTGGAGGAATTATTTTTCCGCGGTTTCCTGCAAAGCTTGCTTTCTCGTTCGGTGGGCAGCTGGTTTTGGGGGCAACTGGCGGTCTCGCTGCTGTTCGGGCTCTTTCATATTCTGCACGCGCCGTTTCCAAACTGGCGTTATGTGGCGCTGGCTTCGGTGGCTGGCTGGTTTTACGGCTCGGCGTTTCGAAAGAGCGGGAGTTTACTGGCTTCGTCGTTGACACATGCCGCCGTCGATACTATCTGGAGAACGTTTCTCTCCGCGCACTAGTGGAGTGTCGCAACCATTTCGTTTGCTAGTGAAGTAGAGAACTCCAATCGCTTCGCTCATGGTTTCCGTGCTTCCGGTTGGAGAGCCACTGACGTGGCTCATGGCTCCGATCAAAGAATACGCAGCTTCAGAGCCGCGAGCGGAGCGACCGGAGTTGCATCGCGTGGTAACGTTTTCATCGCGACACTCCACTAGTATTACTCCGTTAAGTATTGACAAGCACGTTCGAGGGGCGTATGTTTGGGCATGACCGATGCCCAGCTGGAGCGTTGTCGGAAGCGGTTGGAGCAGTTCCTGGTGGATCTCTTAGAATCGGTAGGGCGCAGCGAGCGGCGGCGCTGGGGATCGGTGTACGTTCGCGGCCTGCTGTTGGATGGAGAGCGCAAATCCATCGAGCCGATGGCCAAGCGGTTGCCTGACGGCAACGAGCAAGCGCTGCAGCAATTCGTTGGGCAGAGCCCATGGGAGTGGGCGCCGGTTTGGGAGCGGTTGGCGCGGCGCATGGTGCGCGAGTTAGAGCCGGATGCGATCTGGGTAATTGACGATACAGGGTTTCCCAAACAAGGTGAGCATTCGGTGGGAGTGGAGCGTCAGTACTCTGGGACCTTAGGCAAGACGGCGAATTGCCAAGTTGCAGTGAGCCTGCATGAAGTGTGCACGGAAGGAGCAGCGGTGTTGAATTGGCGGCTCTATTTACCGGAGAGTTGGGCCGAGGATAAGCAGCATCGCACAGAGGCCGGCATTCCCGAGGAGGTGAAATTTCAAAAGAAGTGGGAACTGGCTTTTGACATGATCGACCAGGTACGCGGGTGGAGTCTGGCGGACCGGATTGTGGTGGCGGACGCGGGTTACGGAGATGTAACCAGGTTTCGAGAAGGACTGGAAAAGCGCAAGTTATGCTATGCCGTCGGCGTGCAATCGACAACAGGTGTTTGGATAGAGCCGCCACAACCGCGCAAGTTGAAACCAAAACAGACGGGCCGCCCACCCAGTGCATTGCACTACGGGAAACAGCGGCCCGTTTCGGTGAGGGAAGCCGCTCAACAAGCCGCGGGTTGGAAGAGAATTCGTTGGCGGGAAGGCAGCAAAGGCTGGTCGGAGTCGCGCTTTTGGGCCGGGCGCGTGCAACCTTCTCATGGATTTCATGAAGGCCGTGAACCCGGCAAAGAAATCTGGCTGCTGGTTGAGTGGCCCCACAAAAACGCAGAACCGACGAAGTACTTCTTCTGCGATTTGCCCGCCGATTACAGTCTCCGGCGATTAGTTCAGGTTGCCAAAGCGCGCTGGAAAATCGAACAGGATTACCAACAACTGAAAGAGGAACTTGGACTCGATCATTATGAAGGCCGCAGTTGGATCGGATGGCATCACCATGTAACTCTGGTCATGCTTGCACATAGCTTCCTCACGCTGGAAACCCTGCGCAGTAAAAAAAACTTCTGGCTGGACCCTGCCGAGGACGCGTCGTGAAATTCAGAAACTGCTCTGCACTTGGACCGGTTGCTGCTGCTACTGCGGCCAGGTCCGGGCTCCTTAGGCCTACTTAACGGAGTAATACTAGGAGGATTTAGGAAAACCGTAACTCCCCTTGACGCGCTCAACTTGTTTTTGATGCCGGTCTAAGTGAAAGCGCAGGAACTCGAGTCGCTGCCGGGCGTCGGGCGGTCCCGACAGGAAGTGAGGAAAGATAATGGCCTCCAGGTCCGCTCCATCCAGCACCGGGATCAATCGCTCGAGTAGAGTCTGGCAACTGTGCAGACTCTCCGTCCAGAACGGCAATGGGCCACCGATGTGCGGCGTGGCAATCGGAGGCGCTTTCTCTTTCGGTTTCCAGGTTCATTCGATGATTTGCTAGATGGATTGGCCGCGATTCGTGTGTTCGCCGGTCCAGACGGGTCGACCGCGATGCCAACCTTCGGCCGCTCCCCAGATCTTACTGATTCCCGAATACTCGGCCAGATATAAGTGTTCGAGTAACTCGTTTACAGACCATTCGCCTGCGTCCGGCTTGTAACTGGCCTGTTCCCAACTAAGGCTTTTAACTGAGGCGAGGACCTGTTTACGCGACCGCTCTATGCTGTTTACCAGCCCGGTAACCTGACTCATTACCGGACTATATAACGGCTAATGAGTCATTGCATAGACGATGTAGTTTACTCCGATACGGAAGCCGAGGGCGGAGTACTGTTCGGGATAAACGGGATTGTCGGCGTGTTCCCAGGAGTCCCCTAAATCCATGTTGTGGCAAATGGCCACCATGAGGCGGCCCTTCCTGTCATAGATGCCGCGCCAGCGGGCCTGAAACCCGTCTTTTTCAGCGGTGCGATGGCTGTAGACAAACTGCTCTCCTGGCACTTGATAGCGGGCGTCGAGATCATACACGGTATGAAAGATGGCGTCCTCGTCGGGGATGTCGACGATGGGGCGATCCGGAAAGACACGCTTCATGCTCGCTACGAAAGTTTCCCATTCCCAAGTGCCATGGAAGTCGTCGCACATGAAGAAGCCGCCGCGATCGAGATAGTCGCGGAGTTTCGCAGCTTCGAAATCGGTGAGATCCCAGTGGCCCACTTCGACGCCGTAGAGCCAGGGCCAGTTGTAGATATCGTCTCCGTCCTCAGTGGCAACGGGCTGTTCGGCCGAACGCGCATCGATTTGGGTGAGACGCCGGACCGCTGCCGACAGGTGCCGGTCGGAGCGGGGATAGTCGATAGTCCAGTTATTGATTCGGCCGTTCGCTACAGCGCGATACATCAGGCGCGCAAACACCCATTCGGCGGGGACCTGGTAATCCGGCGGGAGCGGGAAGTTTTCGTATTCCCAGCCATCATACTCGCGGAACTTTCCCGGTTGCTGCACTTGCCGGCTGGTGCGCTTGCCTATCTTGCTTACGTCGGAGGCCATTCTTTCGAGATCAGGAGTCTGGACAGCGGCAAATAACGCGCTCAGGAGACAAAAGCCAGCGAGAATGACTAGAAGCAAACGGCGTGCTCTCATGCCGCACGCTCACTTGCCGAGTCTGCCAAAACAGACTGGAGGCACGCAAGAAGAATCGATTTCCTAAGGAACTCGCGCGCACAACGGACTTGCGATCCGCGCCCACGTCCGCCGAAGTTCCTCTTTGGTTTGTTAGCGCGGCATTGCAGCCTGTGCTTGCTATGGACCAACTTGCCGCCAGAGTAACACGCGGGAATCGAACAGCATTCCCGCGTCCAGTGGCTGCCTTTACGCGTTTCGCCGGATGGCGTGGTACACAATTAAAACGAGGATCGCCCCGACTACCGCGACCAACAAGCTATAGATGTTCAAACCGGTAACTGGTGCGGCTCCAAAAGCGGAGAACAAATAGCCTCCCACTACTGCGCCGACAATTCCCAAGATAATATCCAGCAGCAACCCTTCGCCGCGTTTGTTCACGATCTTACTTCCAATGAATCCGGCGATTAAACCTAAAACTATCCATGCGAGGAATGACATTTTTTCTCTTTTCTTCCCTTTGGCTAACTGAAGTACACTATCCGACGAATAGACTCAGTAACTAGCCATCGCGTCACAGGAAGGTTTAACTTTGCTGAACTTTTAGTACTAGTAGAAGAGCTAGTACGCGTGTTCCTGGGGTGCAAAGGCAATGGATACACTAAGAATGCAGCGCTACCTGCGCTTCGCGCTCTCGATTCCTTTGATGCCCACTGTCGCGGCGGTTGTTCCGACCTGGAATCGCGCCGATTTAATCCGGTCGTGTGTAGTGAATCTTCGTTCACAGGCTCGTGTTCCCGACCGGATTCTCGTGGTTGATAACGGCAGTACCGATAACACTAGGGAAATAGCGTCCGCTCCCGGGGTGCACTATATTCCGCTGGCGAGCAATCGTGGCTTTGCGGCGGCGGTCAATGAAGGCATCACCCAAGCCGGCACGGATTGGATTCTGATTCTGAACAATGACGTGATTCTTGCGCCCGACTGGCTGGAGCGCCTGCTGAACGCAGCTGAGGAGGCGGGCGCTGACTTTGCGGTGGGTAAACTGTTTCAGCCGGGCGATCAAAACCGGCTGGACGGCAGCTGGGATCTGGTGTCGCGCGGCTCTTATGCCTGGCGCTGTGGGTATGAACGGCCTGATGGGCCGGTCTGGTCCGAGCGCCGTTCGATCTGGCTGGCGCCCATGACGGCTGCTCTTTTCCACCGTCGCGTATTCGACCGGATCGGCCTGCTCGAAACACGGTTCGAATCCTACTATGAAGATGTCGACTTCGGGATACGCTGTGCGCTCGCCGGGTTTCGCGGCATCTATGAACCGGCTGCGACGGCTGTGCATCTGGGAAAAGCTACGCTCGGCAAGAACGCGGCCCGCGTCTACTTCTTAAGCGCCCGCAATCAGATTCTGATTATTGCCAAACACTATCCTCGCCGGACGCTGCGCCGCTTTGGCTGGCCGATTCTCGCCGGGCAGTTTTTGGCGCTGCTGGCGGCGACGAAGCAAGGCCATCCCTGGCCGGCTGTTCGCGGCAAATGGGAGGCTCTGCGCCGCTGGCGGCAGTTTCGCGATGCGCTGCCAGACGCCGAACGGATCGAGTCGGTAATGACGGCCAGCGAACGTGAGATTCTCACGATCCAACAAGCGATCGGTTTCGATATTTATTGGCGGCTCTATTTCAAGCTGGTGTCGCCTTGAAGCCGGCGGTCGCTATCACCATCGTTACCTTTAACAGTGCCCGTTATATCGCCAGCTGCCTGACGCACGCCTTGGCGCAGGAATATGATCCACTCGCTATCGTGGTGGTGGACAATGCGTCGAGCGATGCCACCCCTGAAATACTCCAGGGCTTCGCGCACGCAGAACGCTTGCGAATCTTTTATAACCAGGAAAATATAGGTTTTGCGGGGGGACAAAATCAAGCGATGGCCGCCGCCGGCGAGGCCGAGTGGATCCTTACGTTGAATCCTGACGTGCGTCTTCTGCCTGAGTTTGTGACCCGCTTAGTGGTGGCAGGCGAATCCCGTACAACCGTTGGAAGCGTTTGCGGCAAGCTGCTAGCCGCCTCGCCGGAATGGGAGATCGGAAACCCGCCGGTGCTCGATTCGACAGGGATTTATTTCACTCCCAACTTGCGTCATCTGGATCGCGGGAATGGTGCTCCCGATCAGGGCCAATACGATCATGCTGCTTACGTCATCGGAGGCACTGGGGCGGCCTGCCTGTATCGCCGGGCGATGATCCGCGACATTTCGATTTTCGGTGAGTTTTTCGACAACGATTTCTTTGCCTATCGCGAAGATGCAGACGTCGCCTGGCGCGCGCAATTGCTCGGCTGGCAGTGTCTATATACGCCGGATGCTGTTGCTTGGCACGTGCGTACCGTTACGCCGGAGAAGCGCCGTTCGCTTTCTCCGATTCTCAACCGGCACTCGGTCAAGAATCGCTGGCTGCTGCGCATGAAGAACACGACTGGAAGCTTGTACCGCCATTTCTGGCTGCCGTTGACGGCGCGCGATCTGGTAGTAATCGGTGGTTGCCTGCTGGTGGAATGGCAGTCCCTGCCCGCGTTCTGGCAAGTCTGTAAACTGTGGCGACGAACGTGGGCCAAGCGCCGCGAGATCATGCGACGTCGTCGTTCCGGCGCGATACCTCTAGAGAACTGGTTTTCCTATCGCCCGGTGAGCTTCCCCGTGAACCGCGAAGACCAGCGGTCCACTTAGCGCTCGCCATGCGGATCGCTTTATTAGGAACTCGCGGCATTCCCGCGAACTACGGCGGCTTTGAAACGTTTGCGGAGGAACTGAGCACTCGCTTGGCGGCGCGCGGCCATGACGTTACGGTGTATTGCCGCCAGCGCCATTCCTCGCCCGCCTACCGTGGCGTAAAACTGCATTACCTTCCCACGCTGTCCCACAAATATCTGGATACGATTGCGCACACGGCCTTCTCTACGCTGGACGTGCTGTTTCGCCGCTTTGACGTTCTCCTGTACTGCAATGCCGCCAATGCCATTTTCACGATTTGGCCGCGTTTACTGCTGACGCCCACGGCGCTGAATGTCGACGGCATCGAGCGCCGCCGCAAAAAGTGGAACAGCATTGCTCGCGGTTGGTACCTGGTTTCCGAATGGCTGGCCACCTGGTGCTGTTCGGCCGTCATCACCGATGCCGAAACGATCCGCGAGTATTACTTATCCCGATTCGGCAAATCGTCGACCTTCATTCCGTACGGCGCTGAAACGGGACGTTTGGAAGGCAGCAGCCACGTGCGAGCACTTGGTCTCGAGCCCGGGCGCTACTTGCTCTATGTGAGCCGCCTCGAGCCGGAGAACAATGCGTTGTTGGTTCGCCAGGCCTTTGAAGACGTCAAGACAGATTTCCAGCTTGCACTCGTCGGGGATGCGCCGTATGCTGGAAACTACATAGCAGAAGTGAAGAATACCTCTGATTCGCGAGTCGTCTTCCCGGGCGCTATTTATGGCGATGGCTACCGGGAGCTGCAGTCACACTGTGCCGCTTACGTGCAGGCCACGGAAGTAGGCGGAACGCATCCGGCTTTGATTGAGGCGATGGGTCGTGGGGCTCTTGTCCTGTACCTCGACAATCCTGAAAACAGGGAAGCGGCGGGCGCTGCTGGAGTGCCTTTTGCACCTTCGCGCGAGGATCTTGCAAGTAAGCTGCAGTGGGCAGTCGATCTCGTCTCTTCCGAGCGGTCCGGTTGGGGTTGCCGCGCCATGAGCCGCGTGGAAAGCCGCTATAGTTGGGAGATCGTCACCGATCAATATGAGACTATGCTCAGCGAGTTATCGGGCAGGCATTCAAACGGGAAATGAAGCATTCGTCGTCTTTGGCCGTTGCGCCGCTGCATCAGAAGACTTACACGCAAGAGACTTACACGCCACCCACGGCGTTGCCTTATCGCTCGTGGGTGGAAGTATCGCGCAGCCAGATTGCCTCGAATTTCGAAGCCATTCGGAACGTTGTCGGGCCGGCCGTCGAGGTGATGCCGGTTGTGAAGGCGGACGCGTATCGTCATGGCGCGGTCGAGGTGTCGCGCGTGCTGGAGGGCTGCGGAGCGCGCTGGCTGGCGGTCAGCAACACCGAAGAGGGGATCGCCTTGCGAGACGCTGGCGTTCGCACGCGCATTCTGGTGATGGCCGATTTTCTGCCATTCACGCGCGAAGCGATGCTCGCCTATGAACTCACGCCGGTAATTCATTCCTTAGAGGATCTGGCAGAGTTGAATCGTCTGGCAAGTACCCGCTCCGGGCGCTATCGCTGCCATCTCAAACTGGACACGGGCATGGGACGCCTGGGTGTGCGGGCGAGCGCGGCCGAGATTGTGCAGGGTATCCGGGCCGCGGCGAACGTGGAAGTGGAGGGTTTGATGACTCACTTCGCTTCAGCGGGAAACTACCAGACGCAGCAAACCGAACAGCAGATGGAGGAGTTTGAGGCGATCGTTACCGCTTTGCACGAAGCCGGTGTTCGTCCAAGCCTGCTGCACATGTCGAGCACGATTCCGGTGGCTTACGGCCGCACCGCCGCCTGGCGTCAGATGGTCCGCCCGGGTCACGCCATCTATGGATATGTATCGCCGGCGCGCGGACACGCCCCGCCCAGCCTGTTGCACGTGAAGCCCGCTCTGAGTTGGCGCGCCACGGTCCTGTCGATTAAAGAAGTTCTGGCCGGCGAACTGGTTGGATATGGCGGCATGTTCCGCACAGTTCGCCCGATGCGGCTGGCGGTTTTGGCGGCCGGTTATGCGGACGGCATTCCGCATCGTCTGGGCAATCGCGGCAGCGTCATTGTGCAGGGCCGCTTGACGCCGATCGTGGGCGCGGTCAGCATGGATCTAACGACCATCGATGTCAGCGAATCAAGCGTGAAGCCCGGGGACGCCGTTACCCTGCTCGGGACAGAAGGCCGGGTCTCGATCGATGCCCAGCAGATGGCGCGCTGGGCAGGCACCATCTCGTACAGCGTTTTGTGTGGGATTCATGCTCGTGTTAAACGTATTTACGTATAGGGGTGTTCTGGGTTACGTGTACAGATCCCGTCCGGCGGCGAAAAGGGATTTGTTTTCTATATTGTGGGAACACTAGCTGCGCCGGTTTCGTCTGAGTTTGAGCGGAGAGTGAATTTGAAGAAGAAGTGGAAGATAACGATACTGATTGGCTTGCTGGTCGTCATCGCGGGCGCGGTGGTGGCCAGCATTCGTATCAGCGAGCGAGGCATTGTCACGCTCCAGACGGGCAAAGTCACTCGCGCCGACCTCACGGCGCTCGTCACGGCATCGGGCGAGGTAAAGCCCCGCAATTACATCAATATTGGGGCTAATACGCAGGGACCAGCTCCTATTACCGCCATTTTTGTCAAGGAAGGCGATCATGTAAAGCGCGGACAGGTGCTGGCCCGCTTAGCCGACGTGCAGCCACGCGCGGATTTAAATGCTCAGAAGGCGGCGCTCAATTCGGCCCTGGCTGATTCGGCGGCTGGTGAGGCCGGTGTCAAGTCGGATGATGACAGCATAGCGGTGGCGCAGGCTCAGGTGGACCACGACCGCGCTGACGTCGAACAGAAAAAGGTCGACCTGAAACGCAGCAAGGATCTTTTCGATGCCAAGTTGATTGCCTCGCAGGATTACGAAGCGAAAAAGATCTTGTACGATCTGGCTGTGACAACTTTGCAATCGTCGCAAAGCAAGGTGCAGCAAGCGCAGTCGGCTCGGGCGCAGGCGGCGGCGCAGCTGGGCTCGGCGCAAAAGAAGGTAGCGCAAAACGAGGCGATGCTGACCCGCTCGTCCGATATTCTGTCGCAGTATGATGCGACCGCGCCACTCGATGGCGTGGTGACCAACCTGCCCGTTCACGTGGGCGAGACAGTGGTTCCGGGTATTCAGAACTCGACCGCCTCCACCATCATGACGATTGCCGATATGTCGATCATCACGGCCGAAGTGCATGTCGATGAAACCGATATTGTGAGCGTCAAGATGGACCAGCCAGCCGATGTCTCGATCGACGCTATTCCTAACAAGATTTTCAAGGGCCGGGTAATCGAAATTGGCGATACTGCGCTGCTACGCTCGACCGGAGTGGCGGCGTCTCAGAGCCAGACATCCGGCCAGGAAGCAAAAGACTTTAAAGTAGTGATTGCGCTCGATATTCCCGAAGATATGGTGCGACCCGGGCTTTCCTGCACGGCAAAGATTGTCACGGCCACCCGGTCGCATGTGCTAGCCATTCCCATTCAGGCGCTTACTGTGCGACAGAAGGGCCAATTGGAGCAGCCCAAGCCCGGGCAGAAACCGCCGCCGCCGGATCCAGCCGCGCAGAAAGCGGCTAAGGAAGAAATGCAAGGCGTGTTCGTGGTGCGCGGCGGTAAAGCCGAATTTCGCGGGGTGACAACCGGGATCACGGGCGCTACCGATGTGGAGGTACTAAATGGCGTTAAGGAGGGGGACGAGATTGTTACCGGCAGTTACCAAGTGATCCGTACCATAAGGAACGATGCTAAGGTGAAGGTCGACAACAAGCAGGCGCCAATGGCCGCACCGACGGCCGGTTAGCAGTCGCACGCTAGAGAGCAAATTATGGCGATACTTGAAGCCAACCAGGAACTCACGGTTAAGCAGCGCGAAGAACTGGGCGAACAGCTGCAAAGGGAAGGCCTGGTCATCCGCACGTTCGATCTCTGGAAGACCTATATCATGGGAGACCAGGAAATCCATGCCGTCTCGGGGTGCGACATTACCATCAAACGCGGTGAATATGTTGCCATCATGGGTCCTTCCGGATCCGGTAAATCGACTTTGATGAATCTGATCGGCTGTCTGGATAGCCCTACCAAAGGGCTTTATTATCTGAACGGAAAGCTTGCCAGCGACATGGAGGACGACGAGCTAGCGCGCATTAGAAATAAAGAAATCGGTTTTGTTTTTCAGACATTTAACTTATTGGCGCGCGCCTCAGCGCTGCACAATGTGGAATTGCCGTTAATTTATGCCGGCATATCGACGCAGGAGCGAGTAGCACGCGCACGGGAGGCCCTGCGCGCGGTCGATCTGGAACAGCGAATGGATCATAAGCCGAACGAGCTTTCCGGTGGTCAGCGACAGCGTGTCGCCATCGCGCGCGCATTGGTTAACAAACCGTCCATTCTGCTCGCCGATGAGCCTACCGGAGCGCTGGATACCAATACCGGTAACGAGATCATGGGCCTGTTTGAGCGCCTTCATCTCGAGGGCAACACGATCGTCCTAGTGACTCACGAGCAGGACATCGCCATGCACGCACACCGCATCATCCACATTCGAGACGGTAAAGTGGAACGCGACGAAGCGGTTGCCACCCCGAAGAGTTTTTCAATTCATTGAAATTGTCGTAAAACTTCAGGCTTTCCTGATTCGTTCAAATGCTATCTTGGGAAAGCAAACCGGGAGCTCTGCTCATCAATTTTTATTGTTTTGTTGGTTTGCGTACACTCATCCGCATTTAATCCGGTTGAATTTTAAATTGGTATCTGTGAAACTGTCTTGTTACTTATTCTAGTGGCTCGCTGCAGCCGGGACTTATAGTGAGCGACACCTCATCGCTGGAACACAAGCCGCGTATTTTGATGGCCGAAGACAACGCAATCAACCAGCGCGTTGGCCAACTGATTCTGCAGCGTGCAGGCTTTCATATCGACTTGGTTTCTGACGGTAGTGAAGCGGTTACGGCACAGGGAGCGGAAGCTTACGACCTGATCCTGATGGATTGTCAAATGCCTACTATGGATGGATTCGAAGCCAGCCGGCGCATCAGGCAACTTGCGGGCCGGCAGCCCGTGATCATCGCGGTCACTGCTAACGCGCTGGCGGGCGAGCGGGAACGTTGTCTTGAAGCCGGTATGAACGACTATCTCTCAAAGCCGTTTCAGGCGGAGCAACTCGTGAGCGTAGTGAAAAAGTGGCTGGCGTCGCGCGATGGATCACGGTTTCCAGAAAAGCAGAAGCACGAATAACAGAACCCACATAAAATCCAGGTAGTGCCAGAACACGCCTACTCCGTTTGCCACGGCGCGCGTGTGCATCTGATACCTGGGACCGCCTGCGGGTTCTTTTGTCCGGCTGAGCAGGTAGGCGAGGCCGCCCAAACCTAACAGAATATGTAAACCATGCAACCCGCTAAACAGGAAGATGAACCAGGAATGCGGGTTATGCGCGAGGCTGATATGCGTTTTTAGGATTTCCAACCAAGCCGCGATCTGGCCGAAGAGGAACAACGTTCCTAAAATTGTGGTCCAGAGGGTCAACTTAAAAAAGCCCCGCTGATTGTTGGCTTTGAGCCGGATACGAGCAGCTTCGAAGGTGGCGCTGCTTGCCAAAAGCGTGGCGGTGGTAGCCCACAGAATGCCGGGCACTTGGATATGCCCCCAAAACTGCTGGCTCTGCGAGCGGATCACGAAGACCGCGATCAGAGCGCCGAAAGTCATCGTCACCGTCGCCAGCACCACAATGGCGGTGAGCAGCGAAAGAGAATTCAAGTCTTGCTGGCGATTGACGGGTTCGGTGGCCGATTGCACTTCTCTACTATGATGCGCCTTTTGCCCCGAGGTTCGATGATTTGGGCGAGCAGAAGTTTATTGCGTGATGGTTTGCGCCTATCTCCGCTACAGTAGAAAATTATGCGCACCTTAGCCGGCCGGCTTTCCCTACTGATTCTGCTTGCCGGAACGATCCTGGCTCGCACGCCTTCTACCCCGGCAAATGACGGCCGGTTAGCGGGGGCTTTTCGCAATCCGGCGAGAAGTGGCTGGATTTTGGTTCACCTCGTGGGCAGTCCCGCGACAGTCGGGTACCAGCACGGCTATTTACTAGCGCAGGAAATTGACGATGCTAAACGCGCCATTGCGCTCAGCGTCACGCATGACGTGAAACACAGCTGGAGTGACTTGCGGGCAGTGGCGGAAAAGACGTTTTGGCCCTCGGTTCCTGCCGAGTATCGCCAGGAACTGCAAGGTATGGCTGAGGGAGTCCGGGCACACGGTTCGCAGATCGACCTGATGGATCTGATCGTAATGAACGCCTACATGGAATTCCCTTACTATTACGGCAAGGCGGACCGCTTGCAGGCCAAGGGCGTCCCCAGCAGTGTCGGTGAGCACTGCAGCGCCTTTGTGGCGACCGGCAGTTACACGAAGGACGGCCGCATCGTCATCGGGCATAACAACTGGAGCGACTATCTGAGCGGCAGCCGGTGGAAGGTGATCTTCGACATCGCGCCTTCGAGCGGTCATCACTTCATCATGGACGGGGTTCCTGGTCTGATCCATAGCGGCGACGATTTCGGTATCAACGACGCGGGGATCCTGATTACCGAAACCACCATCGGCAATTTCCATGGCTTCGATCGGAAAGGCGTTCCGGAGTTCGCGCGTGCTCGTCAAGCCATGCAATACGCCGATTCTGTCGACGGGTTCGCGCGCCTGATGGAGCGGGGCAACAATGGCGGTTATGCCAATACCTGGCTGGTCGGTGACCGCAAAACCAATGAAATTGGCCGCCTTGAGCTGGGGCTGCGTTACGTCACTTTGGAAAAGACCAGCAACGGTTACTTCGTCGGTTCTAACTTCCCGATTAATCCCAAATTGATTGCCGAGGAGACCGACTTTCCAGCGAACGATCCCAATACGCCTGACCTGGTGCGCTTGCGCCGTTGGGATCAATTGATGGCCGAGTATAAGGGACGTATCGACGTGGAAGCTGGAAAGAAGTTCGAAACCGATCACTACGATGTCATTACCAAGGAAATCGACCCTAATGAGCGGACTCTCTGTGGACACATTGATCGGTCCAGTCGGGGTATGAAGGGATGGCAGGATCCTTTTGGACCGGCCGGTTCGGTTGAGGCTAAGGTAGCCGACAGCGCCATGGCCGAGAAGATGTCGTTTGTCGCGGGGAATGGCAAACCGTGCGGGGTGGCGTTCCATGCGGCGCAATTTCTGGCGGCTCATAAGGAATATGCCTGGCAGAAGAGCGAGCTCGAGGATTTGAAAGCGAATCCGTGGATCGTGGTGGCGGCGCCTCTGCCGGCAACACGATGAAGCGTTGCCCTGATATTGGCGACCTTCGCTACGGCAACCCGGACGGCGGCAGGGCAAAGGCCACGTAGGCGTCTCCCTTAGGGCCTCCCAGCTTACCGCCTCCCGTGGCGGCGATGACGACAAACTGCCGTCCTTTGACCTGATAGGTTGCGGGTGGAGCAAAGCCTCCGAAGGGTAGCTTGGCCGACCAGAGTTCGGCGCCCGAGTCCTTGTCGAAGGCGCGAATTTTCAGATCCCGCGTGCCGGCGCAAAAAACCAGGCCGCCGGCTGTGACGGTCGAGCCGCCGAAGTTCTCGGTCCCGGTTTTGGGGACGCCGCGCTTCGTTAACTCTTCGTACTCCCCGAGCGGCACTTTCCAGGCCAGCTTTCCGGTGTTCAGATCGATCGCATTGAGCGTTCCCCAAGGCGGCTTCGAGCCGGGATAGCCATTGTCGTCCATCAACTTCGGATAGCCGTTGGGGAAAAAGCTGTAGCGGGCGTCTTTGGAGGATTCCGCGTTGTCGGGCGGAAGATCCCGGTCGAAAAGGTAATTGATAATTTGCTGGCGTTGCGCGGCCGGGACCGCGACTGGCGGCATGGCATTGCGGCCGTGCTGGATAATAGCGGTCGCTTCGTCGTCGAGCATGCGATTCGCCAAGCCCAGCAGGGAGGGCGCGACGCCCTTTCCTTTGCGGTTGACGCCATGGCAGCCGGCGCAGTTCTGGACGAAGAGTTGCTGGCCGGGTGAGGAAGTGCCTGACCCCCCGGAGGCTGACAACCGGGTTTTCAGCACAGTCATGATCCAGGGGATCTCGTTCGCATTGACATACAAGCGTCCAGTCTCCGGATCGAAGCTTGCGCGGTCCATTCCGCGCCACCGTTCACGTTGTAGTAGACGGTGGGTTTGCCCGGCTCGAAGGGCTGGAACCAGCCGTAGTTGGCGGTTTCCACCTGCTGCAGGACGAATGCGTGAGCCTGCGGAGACAGGTCGGTTATATCGCCAGGCTGCCATTGCTGGCGGGTAAACGGTTGAGGCAGCGAGAAGACCGGCTGATAGGGCGCAGTGCGCTCGCCGGGAAGTTTAGAAACCGGAGCGCGTTGTAAGCGATAGGGAAATAATGGTTTCCCCGTGACCCGGTCCAGCAACAAGGTATTTCCCAGTTTGGTAACCTGTGCGACTGCATCCACGCGTTTCCCCTCGTGGAGAACTGTCACAAGATTGGGCGGTGCCGGCAGATCGAGATCCCAGATATCGTGCCGGACCTCCTGGAAGGACCAGAGGAGACGGCCAGTTTTCGCTTCGAGAGCGAGCACACTGTCCGAATGCTGATTGTCGCCCAGGTGATCCAGTCCGATGAAGTTCGGGTGAGGAGCGCCCGTCGCGACATAGATAATGTCTCGATGAGTGTCGGCGGCCATGCCGCCCCAGACGTTGGCCCCACGGTCGGATTGATCGACGGCTACTCCGTCCGCCGCCTTCTCCGCCTTGAGGTCTGGAAGGACAGAAAAATTCCACAGGCTGCGTCCGGATCTTACGTCGTAACCGGAGACTACGTTGAAGTTGGCCGCCACCAGAACGCCTTGAGCGAGCACAGGCGATACGGTTCCGCCGGAGGGGACTTTGCCGTCGCGGCCGAACTCCCGGATGGGTTGACCATTTCTGGCGTCCAGCGCGAAAAGCGAGGCTCCACTCGTAAAGAACAAGCGGGGAGCGCTGCCGCCTTCGCCGGGCCAATAAAGCAGGCCGCGCTGCGCCGGATGACCACCCGGATGAAAGCGCCACAACTCGCGCCCGGAAGCCGCGTCGAGAGCCACCATCGCATTGCCGGCCGTGGGCGCGTAGAGAACGCCCTCCACGATGACCGGTGTGCATTGAATGTTCGCTTTGCCGTCGTTTGAGTGATAGGTCCAGGCAACCTGCAACTGCGCCACGTTGCTGCGGTTGATGGAGGCAAGCGAGGAGTATCTGCTCGAATTTTCGTCGCCCTGCGAGCGAGCCCATTGTCCCTGCAGGTCCGAAAACGGAGCAGCCGAAGTCAATTCGGCGACGGGAGCCGCCGGAACGTTCTGAAATTCAGGTAGGCGTGCCCGAGCCCCAGCATCTTCCGCCTGAGCGGAGGCGGCGGGTGTGACCCGTCCGCTCCCCGGCTCAAGCGAAATCGGATGGCCGAACTCGTCCACGCGGGCGCGGTGCTTGTATTTCCAGTAACCGCCGGCCAATAGGGAGAGCAGAAGCATAACCGTCAGAGCGGCATAGAGAGCTCGCGCGTTGCTCGAGGGAACGGACTGTTGTTTCGTTTCAGTGGCGATCATCAGGCGTGTGCGGTGCTACGGAGCTTATCGGCTGAAGCTGCGAAAAGTTTAATAGCGCGAAGGAATGCGGCGGGCGGCAAACAGCACCGCCGAGGCGGGATTCCGCGGCAAGACACGCATCTCGGCGGACTCGACGTGGAGTTGCGCGCCCGGCAAGAAGCTTTCGGTGTGGAAATGGATGGTGACCGGGGCGGAACCGGCGAGTTTGACGGGAAATTGGAAACTGGAACAGTACGGCGGGAAGGAGATAGGCATGTGGCGCGGCGTACCCTCGACGGCGGCGAGATACCGGGGCGTCGCTCCGATCAGCGGGAGCTTCTTCCACGGGTTCCTTACCTGGTACCGGATGCGCAGGACCACAATACCGGTAGCTCCAGCCGATGCGCCGGGTATGGTGACGCTGTCGCCGCCACTACTGAGCGGGAGTGCCTGATAATTGCGACCGGCCTCGACCCAGTTCCCCGGGCGGCGCTGCCAGATGGTAGCGTGCTCCACGTTCTCGAGCGGCAGATAATTATCGACCAAATCTTCATAGAATTCCCAACGTTCATCCTGCAGCCACTCGGCAAAGGAGAACTGCGAAGTCATCGTGGTGACGAACTCCGGGTTCGTTTGGCGAAAGGTCTCCAAGTAGTGCTTCCAGCGCTCCTGCCCCACGCTGTGAATGATGTAGTCCTCCGCCGGCTGAAAAGTTCCGTAGTGCGCATCGAGCAACGCGGCGTACTCGGACCAAAGCGTTAACTGAGGGCGGACCCGGTGTGTGTCGATGACCCGGGTAGCGCCTGTCATGAAAGCGTTCCAATGGTCGTCGAGCGAGCGGCTGAAGGAAGCCGGCTGCCGCCAGTGCTGAACGGTTTGGGTGGCGGACTGCGCCGAACGAAACAGTAGCAAGAGGCTCGTTCCGGCGGCAGCGGCGACAAAGAGAGCGCCGGCCAGTGCGGCTACGCTCCAGCGGCCAGCCAGTCGCCGCGAGGCGATCCGTCCGATCGTCGCCGCTCCAAAGCCATGCGCCAGGGCCAGTGTGGAAACCAGCAGAAAGATGCGTGCCTGGGGGAACACGTAATGCCGGCTCAAAATGCCGATGAGCGGAATGGCCGTTAGCACTCCATAGGTGAGCATCAGCGCGGCGAGAGCGCCCCAATCGGAAGCCAGGCGCAGCGGACGACGCCAGCGGGAAGAGACGATACCGGCTAAGAGGGCCAGCAGCAGAAGCGATGGCAAAAAGCACAGGACTACATGACGATTGAAGAGGAGTTGCCAGAGACTGGTCAGATACGGCATGGGTGGGCTGCCGAAAAACCAAAACTGGTCGGCCGGCAGTTCCACGAGATTGAAATGAAGCGCACGGCGAGCGCCGTCCAGGCCGCAGAAAGAAACAAACAGCGCGCATCCCGTAATGAGGGCGCTTGCCAGCGCCAGAGACACAAATCGAATGTTCTCCCAAGCCGCGTCAAACTTCCGCAGGAAAAGAGCCTGGAGGGTAGAGAGCGCCGTAATGCCAAACAGCGCCAGCGTGAGGCTGATGCCATGTTCGGTGCCGAAGGTAAACGCGCCGGCAATGACGCATCCGGTGAGTAGCGCCTTGAGCCAGCGATTCAGACGGAGTTGGAGGAGGGCAAAGGCCAGCAGCGGCATGGTGGAGCGGCCGGAAACCAGGCTGTGACCCGGCTCCGCGCCCCGTGGGAAGACTTGCTCAAGCAGCAAAATGAGAACGGCGGCTGCCACAAAGGGAGAACGAAGAACCCTGCCCCGAAGCCGTAGAATCGGGCTGTTGCGATACACGGCCCACAGAAAGGCGCCCAAGCTGCCGACGAACAGGAGCAGCGAGGTGAACTGGCGGGATAATTCGGCGGCGGTCAGCGAGTGGCCTCCGAATAACCAGAACAGCGGGTAATGCAAGAACGGAATCCCGATACCGTGAAAAAACTGAAAATCGGTTCCGGCGTGCTGTCCGGCGGCGAGCCGCCGCAAAGGGTCATACAGCTGAAACGGCCCATTGACCGGATAGCCGTTGAACCAAAAGGCCGCTCGCAGGCCGCTGACCAGATAGGAGCAGAGCCAGGCGGCCAGGAAGATCTGCGCCAGCCGGATGACAAGCTGTTCTGCCTGAGCACGCGACACGACGGAACGGTCGCTAATGGCAGGCTCGGAATAAGCCAAGGTATTGGTAGGCACGATTAATGGTTGTCCGGAAGAGAAAATGCAATGTACTCATCGCCCGAAGGAGCGCTTTCGGCAATGGAACCACCGCCCGCGGCGATTACCACGAATTGTTTGCCATGAACTGAGTAAGTAGCCGGGGAAGCATGGCCGGCTGCGGGCAGCAGCGCGCTCCACAAAACTTTGCCCGAGGCCGCACTGAAGGCGCGCAACTGACGGTCTTTGGTGGCCGCGATGAAAACCAGCCCGGCGTGCGTTTGCAACGAGCCGCCGATATTGTCGGTTCCGGTGGCCGGTATACCGCGTCGAGTCAGTTCCTGGTACTCGCCGAGCGGTACTTGCCACAGGGCGTCGCCGGTGCTCAGATCGAGAGCGGACAGTTTGCCCCAGGGTGGACGAATGGCCGGATAGCCTTCTTCATCGACAAACGGGTCATCGAAATTTTCGATATTGTACGGGTAATCCGACCGGTGGGAGTCAACCACACGCAGGCGGTAGGGAATATCGTTGGTGTTTACGACGAAGCGTCCCGTCTCCGGATTGAAGGACGCTCCACCCCAGCCTATGCCTCCTTGAAAACCCGGTACTACGAGTGTTCCACGGCGGCTCGGCGGCAGAAACAACGAGCCACCGGCGAGCGCTCGAAACCGGGCGAGTGCGTAGCGATACGAACGCGCCGAGATATTTGTGAGATCGCTCTCGGTGATCGATTGCCTTACCAGGGGCGCGGGCTTTACCGGAACCGGTTGGGTGGGCGAGGCCTGTTCTCCCGGAATGTCTGAAGCCGGAACAGGCTGCTCCTCGACCGGGAAAATGGGCCGGCCGGTCTGCCGGTCGAGTACAAACAGGAAGCCTTGTTTGGTAGGTTGCACCACGGCTTCGACAGGTTTCTTATCGTGCTGAATAGTGGCCAGCAGCGGCGGACAGGGCAGATCGTAATCCCACAGATCGTGATGGACCGCCTGAAAGTGCCAGCTGGGGCGGCCATCCTGCGCTTGCAACGCCACCAGGCTGTCGCTATAGAGATTCTGGCCGGCCCGATCGCCTCCGTAGTAGTCGAAGGCCGCCGATCCGGTGGGCACAAATACCAACCCCAGCTTTTCGTCGACGGACATGCCGGCCCAGGAGTTCACGCCTCCGGTCCGGCGATAGGCCTCGCGCGGCCAGGTCTCCGCGCCGGCCGTACCGGGGCGTGGAATCGTGTGGAACGTCCACCGTTTGAGCCCCGTTCGGACATCGAACGCCTGCACGTCGCCGGGGGCGCTCGGATCAGGCCCTTCTCCGACGGCCGAGCCTACTACCAGCAGATCGCGGCAGATGACAGGCGGCGAGGTGACGGCATAGGAAAGTCGGTCGAGCCGGCTCCCACCAGGTTCCGCTAAGGCTTGCAAGAGATCGACCACGCCGTCTTTGCCAAAATCAGGCAGTGGACGGCCAGTGCGCGCATCGAGAGCGACCAGGCGGTGTCCGCCCGCAAAAAAGATTCGTTGATCCCCTCCGCTCTCCCAATACGTCAGCCCGCGGTTCGGACCAGAGTGGCGCTGTTCCAGCATGGGATTGGGCAGCAAGCGGCGGACCATCCTGTGCAGTAATCCCGGTTGTGAGCCGGCGACGGTAACTACCAGCAGCAAGGCCGAAAACTGGAGGACTCCAGCCCGTTTGCCGCGGCCGTTCCAGATATGTCTCAGGACCATCAGCAGAGCCATCAGAAAAAAGGTGCCGATGGCGGCCGTAACCCACAAGCGCCAGTAGCTCGGGCGTTCCGGAAACGGATTATATTTCCAGATCTCGCGGCCGGTGGTGGCATCGAGTGCTATTACTTCGAGGACCGGCGAGGTGGCGTACAGCACTCCCCGGACTACCAGCGGCGTACATTCCATGGCGGTCCGGAGCGAAGTATCGCTGCCTCCGGCGTGGTAACGCCAAGCGACCTGCAGCCGACCCACATTGCTGCTGTTGATTTGAGCGAGTGGGGAAAACCGCGTATTGCCTGGATCGCTTCCATAGAATCGCCAGTTGGCACCGGCTTGCGCCGGACTCGCTGCGGCCACACCACTCAAGCCGATGCCACTCAACAGAAGCAGCAGGGGCAAGAGGGCTAAGCAACGGAAATAGGCGCGATGGGTCATGACCGGGATGGTATTCAAATAGCCGCCAGGTTCAGACGACGTTTAGGCGTTCCAGACTCGCCGCCGAAACGGTGCTGTTGCTTTCGGATTCGACGAAATACAGCGGCTGCTCTTTGGATTCATCCAGGATGCGGGCCACATATTCGGACAGAATCGTCATGATGATGAAGAGCAGCAGAAACATCGTGGTGTGCATGAGCGAGTTAGTGACCCAGCCCTCGGCGATGCGGGACTTCACGAGCGTGACCGCCAGAATATAAAAAAGGTAGAGAAAATTCAGGCCGCTGGCCAGCAAACCAAGAATAGCCGCGAAACGCAGCGGGATGCCGCTATTCGAGACCACAACGTTGGCGAGTGTGGCGAGCTGGCGGCTGAGCCGGCGGCGGGCCGGAATTTCAGGCAGCTCCGAATGCGGAACATAAGGCACCGTCTGGCAGCGGAGACCGATGAGGCCATTCATCGAACTCAGGGAGCGATTCTTGCTGCGGATGCGAATCAGTGAGTTCACCAAACGCCGGCTGAAGACCCGGTAATAGGACTCATCCGGTTTCAGCGCGAAACCGAGGACCCGGCTGGCTAGGCGGTATAACGGTTGCGCCACCATCTTGTCGAGCGGACCCGGGGCTCTGCGAATCGCCTCGGCGACCACGGCGTCGCATCCCCCGATGGCGCGCTTGACGATATTAGGAATCAGTTCAGGAGGATAGAAGATCGAGTCCATCACCACCACGTAATCGCCTACACAATGATCGAGCGCCGCCGCGATCGCCAGTTCCGCATCGTAGCGGCGGGAGAGCCGCAACATTCGAAGATGAGGAATTCTTTTTTGCAAACTCTGGATGGCGGCATGCACCTCGGGTGGGGTACTGTTATCGACCAGCAGGATCTCGTAATAGGTCACGAAGCTTTCGAGCACCGAGACTGTATTGCGGATAAATGGCTCGAGCAATTCGGGCCGGTCCGGGACAATGACGCAGACCGAAATCAGCGTGTCATTGTTCCGGGCCGTGACGTGGGGTTCGCTCGACTCAAATGACGAGTTACTGGTAAAGTTCATGTTTCACTTCCTCGGTGAAAGTCTCTTTTTCAATCACCTGATTGATGTCGTAAATGTTGTCGATCTTGGCGCCCAGAACCACATAGAGACCTTTGATGCCGTAATTGCAGCGGCACAGGATGGGACGACCATCGTCGACTTCGTTCTGCAGCAGAACCGTTTTCATTTCGAAGTGCGAATCCACGTAGCGCGCCTCGCGCAGCGACGGCAGGTAGCGCTCCGAATCGCGCATCATGAAAATGTGCTTGGAGGGCAGTCGCGCCGGAAAGCGCGGGGTCTGCTCCTGCTCGAGATCGTTCCAGGAGGCATGGGGGGTGTAAGTCACATGCGAAAGCGTATGGAGTTGGCGAGCCGGAAACGGCATGGATGAAAAGAACGGACCATCCATGACCGTGATGCCCAGCTTTTCGAGTGCGGGGGGCATTTGAATCAAGGCGAGCTCCGTCATTTCATGTTTCAGGGGCAGCTTGGGCAGTCCGGAGCGCGCGAGGACCTCGTTCAAACGCGCGTAGGTGCAGTTGAAAGCGCAATGCACTTCCCACTGCCGGCCGCTCTTTGCAATGACTCGCACATTGCGGTTTTTGCCCGCCTCCAGCCGGTCTACTTCTTCGCCACAGAGCACTGCAATACCCTGCTCGTCCAGCTTTTTCCGCAGACCATCCCGGAGACGCACGGCATCGAAGGCGCACTCCTCGGTGAAAAAGGTTTCTTCGATGAGCGCCGGGTTAAACAGCCGTGCGATCGCGTCCGGCGCTTTGCGGGCGGGGATCCCCGCCCGCCGGCAAAACTGAAGGAATTGGTAAGCCGTGACCTTTGAACTCCCGCGCGCAATGCCGTAAACCTTGACGAAACTCTCGTCGATGCAATCTGCGAATTCCTTTTTGAAGAGCGGATAATTGGCGGCCGAACGGCTCGCCGTCAACAGGCTGCGCGGATAATGATAGCCGTTGTGCACACGGGCCTGATTGGCGTAGGAGGCGCGCGACAGCAGTTCCGATTCGCGTTCCACGATCAGAATGCGGCGGAACCGGGTGCGCAAGGTCAACGCCAGGCAGCAGCCATAAAAGCCGCCACCCACTATCACGGCGTCATACTCCTGACTCGCCCAACTCGTCATCTATCCCTCTCGGCGATGCTATATTTCAAAACGCTATGTCTCGAACCTGTCTTATCGGACACACCGGCTTCGTCGGAACTAACCTGAAGCAGCAGCGGCCGTTCGATGATCTTTACCGCTCGACCAACATTGAAGAGATCCGCGGCAGGCACTACGACCTGATGGTCTGCTCCGGTGTGAGCGCTGCGAAATGGCTGGCCAACAAGGCGCCGGAAGAAGACCGGGCGGCCATTGACCGCCTCCTGGCGAATCTGCTCACCGTGCAAGCCGAACGCGCTGTGCTGATTTCTACCGTGGATGTTTATCCGACGGCGGCAAACGTCGATGAATCCTTCGATTGCGGGAGTCTTCCCAACCACGCCTACGGCAGAAACCGCCTGCACGTGGAGACGGCGCTCCGGGAAGCATTTCCCAATCTGCTCGTGATGCGGCTGCCGGCTCTATTCGGTCCCGGTTTAAAAAAGAACGTGATTTACGACCTCTTGCACAACAATTGCCTCAACGCCATCAACCCGGAAAGCGTATTTCAGTACTACGACATGACTTCGATCTCGCATGACCTGGACGTAATCCTCAAACAGCAAGTACCGCTGATCAATCTGGCTACCGAGCCGGTAGCGACCAAGGTCATACACCGCCGTTTCTTTCCTGACGCCGTCATCGGCAGCGAGCCCGCGCCCGTTGCGGCGTACGACATTCGCAGCCGGCACGCCGGACTCTTCGGCCAGCACGACGGTTACCGCTTTAGCGCCGACGAGGTCCTCTCCCGCCTTGGCGCCTACATTGACTTCGAACGCCGGAGCACCGGCGCGTGAACATTGCCGTTTCGAATATTGCCTGGTCGCCCGCTCTTGACCAGCAGGTATTCGCTACACTGCAGCGCCTCGGCATTCGAGCGCTCGAAGTAGCGCCCACCCGGCTCTGGCCCGACTGGCGGGACGCTGACCCTGCCGCCATGGCAACTTTTCGGCAGAGTTTCGCGGACGCCGGGTTTCAGGTTCCCTCCTTGCAAGCCATCCTGTTCGCCAAACCCGATTGCCAGCTTTTCGGGACCAGCGCTGAACGATTGAATCTGGTAAATCATCTGAAACTGTGCGCCGATCTCGCGGTCGAAATTGGCGCCGTCAACCTGGTCTTCGGCGCGCCCAAAAATCGTGATCGTGGCGCCTTATCTCCTTCCGACGCTTTTGCTCAAGCGGCCCCGGTATTCCGGGAGCTTGCCGGCTACTATGCCTCGCGAAACGTCTGTCTGTGCCTCGAAGCCAACCCGCCCCAGTACGGCTGCACCTTCATCACCAACAGCCAGGAAGCAGCGGCCTTGGTACGAGCCGTTTCGTCGCCCGGCTTTCGCCTACATCTCGATACCGCCTGCATGTTTCTCGCCGGCGAAAACATTCCTGAATCTCTGCGCGAGCATCGGGACATCCTTCAGCATTTCCACGTCAGCGAACCGAATCTCGGCGCCTTTCACGAGCCGCGGATCGATCACCGTGCCGTGGCCGCCGCTTTGCGATCGCTGCCCTACGAAGGCTGGATCTCGCTCGAAATGCGCGAGGCCGAACAGCCGGTCGCCGCGCTGAGCGAAGCGGTTCAGTTCGTCCAGAACACTTATGACCGAGGGTTGTAACGCCCGATTACCGAATACCAGAGCAGTTGCAAAATCGCCAGCTTGCCGGACAAACCCGATATCTTCGAAGGCGTGGGTCCAGCTTTCGGATAGCAGCGCGTCACAGGCAGTTCCTTCACCGCCAAACCCAGGCGGGGCGCACGAATCGATAAGTAGTAGTGGAGATTGTAAGTGTCGAAGACGTCGCGAAACGGTTGTACTGCCGAGTGGAGCAGGAACTCCCGGCTGAACGCGCGAAACCCGTTGGTGGTATCGGTGTACCGGAAGCCTGCCGCCAGACTGATCAGCGGGGCGTGCAAAAACTTGAGGCCGAGCTTACGGTCGAGCGGCGTGTTCTCTTCCTTCCCGCCTGGCACATAGCGCGAACCCTGCACGAAGTCAAAGCCGTCCGCCAGCGCCTGAATAAACCTGGGAATAGCTTCGACACCGTCTTTGCCATTGCCGTCAATCGTGACTACCCCTTCGTATCCCTGTTCCAGTGCATAGGCGAAGAAGATCCGCATCTGCGCACTGAGCTTGCCCGGCCCGTTCTTGACCAGCAGCGCCCGCACGCCCAGATCGCGCAGCCGTTCCGGATCTGTACTGCCATCCGTGCTTCCCCCATCGCACAGAATTACGTCCGCTCCCAGCCCCAACGCTTGCATGCGGGCCAGTTGCTTGGTGATCTTCTGACCTTCGTTGATCACCGGAATGCAAATGCAGTAGCGCGACTGGCGGGGTCCGAATTCGGTGCAGCGAAAGGGCGTCACCTGCCAGCTCCGGCGCAGCGAAACCGGAATCGTTTCTTCTCCTGTCATCACGTTTTCCATACTTTGTTCTTTTATCGAGGCCGTATTCGCTGCGAAACAATCAGGCAGCCGTCAGTACCCGGTCCAGCAACTCCCGCTCAATCTTCACCCGCACCGAACGCTGCAATAACGTCACGGAGAGAATCAGTTCGGAGCGGCCCTGGTCCATTACCACCGTTCCGCTCAGTCCATGGAGCGGCCCGTCCACAATCTGAATGCGCTCCCCTACTGGAAAGTAGGCGCACGGCTCGAGATCGCAGCGCGCGTTCTCGGCCACGCGCAATGCCTTCAGCTCTTCTTCCTCTACTGTCGCGAGCGTCTTGCCGAAGCGCACCGCATCCACCACTCCCGGCACGTTCACCACCCGGGTCCAGTGTTCCCGGCTAAAACGGGAAAATACATAACCGGGAAACAGCGGCAACTCTAACTCTTTCCAACGTTGTGACCATCGACGGCGCACATGCTGGACCGGCAGAAAGCAATCGAAACCCGTGAGGCGAATGAGTTCCGCCACGCTCTTCTCATGCTTAGCTCGCACACGCAGCGCAAACCATTTCGGTTCCGCTTGTTCGGTTGATTCAGAAGACATAAGAAATTTCGGGTGGCGGCTGCTTTTAGGGCAGGCTTCCGCCATTCTCACTTACAATCCGCCTTTTTTCCTCATTCCTACTTCGCCCGGATCGGCAGGTTTTCGCTGCACACCGGGACGGAAACAAAAACCGAAAACTCGGTCCGTGCAGCTATCTTTGCTGATTGCCGAAAGTGCCGTCAACCTTAAGCCGTACCGCATAACGCCTCGGTTTTCGGGCTAAGGGTCGTTGCAAAACCTATGTCCTTCCTACCAGAAATTTCCACCGGGATTCCCGGTCGGCTTCTTGCTTGTTGCCGGCGCGCGGCCTTTATCTCAACCGGATCAAGCTGAGAGGCTTTGCGCCGGCTCCTGGAGATGGGGGTCGGGAGGAGGAAGTACTGGAGAATGCGGCGGATGCGCTAGAACGAGAGTTGTGTCTTGAATCAATCAATATCACGCAAACGGGCCATGAGTAGCTAGGCCGCTACGATCCGCATTCGACGTGCACTTCTTGGAGCTCTTCATCTGGTTCGATTGATGGCGACCCGGCGAAGTTCACTCTCAGATGCACGTTTCTGACGCCAGCCGACCCTACTGGATTGCGGATACAAGACGATTGAAGGAACGTCACCAAATATGCGCGATCAGACAGCATTTATCCCCGCCGAGGCTCACATCTATGATTTGCGCGTTACTCGAACAAGAAACGGCGGACACCAAAAACCTTGCGTCGACGACCCAAATTCGAATCGCGGGTAACCACGACGCTGAGCTACTCGGTGGGCTCAAGTTCGTCAAGGAACTCGTTGCCAACTTTGGCTAGGTGTGCAGCTCGTTCGCGTAGCCATGGTTCGTATTTTTCCGGGGAAAGCGAGAGGGTCTCCGGATCGATGAACTGTTGTTGATAGTTTGCGGTCGGTGACCTTGTATTTAGCTATGTAGCTCAGCGGATCCTTAGCGCTGATCCGAATATTCATTTGTGGGCCAATAATTGCGATGTTGGCTAACGCATCGATAAGGGAATCTTGTACCTTGCCGTGCAAGTATTTCTTGGGATAGATATGATGCCAATCTGGGCGAAAATCAGACAACAGTGATGTCCCTTCGAACCCGAGCCTATGGCCATGCTCATCCCAGTCTTGCGCTTTATTGCGATAGACCAACAAATAGAGAAAGAACCGGCCAAAACGGCCATCTGCATAATCACGCAGGAAGTCGTCGACCGTTAGAGCCTTGGGATGCTCGAAGCGACGAAGCAAACGATCGATCGCGTTAGGCAACGAATTGGCTTCATTCACATCCCGGAGATCTTCCTCAAGCGACGTCGTTCCGGACCCGCTGTAGCGACCAAACCGCGAAGCCTGGAGAAACCAGTACAGTGTAGAGCGAAAATCGGGGCCATCACCGAACTTCTCTATGAGACTGACCATCGTAACCAGCGCCGCTTGTGTGGGCATGGGATCAGCACTCAGTATTCCGTACTCGCGGAACCGCGTGACGAGGCTTTTCCATGCTTTCGCGGTTTTGTCCCAAGCTGGAGCAATGCTCTTCGGCTCCCAGAAGGAATCCGGAATTTCGCGAAACCTCACCCTCTTCGCACCGACTCCGGTAAGAGTGCGGAATAGCAGGTTGGGGTCGAGATCAAAGCCGGATTCTGATAAGGAGCGCAGATAGGGCAAGAAGGTGTCTCGAACCCAACCAGGATTTCTGGCCGCGACAACCCCAAGATAGATGTCCGCCTCCGTGACGCGAGTGCCGCGGCTATTCAGGCGGGAGAAGATCTCGACCACATCTTCGAGTTCGTGATCAATGGTTATCGCTACGATGTCCTTGTCTCGAATTTTTCGGACCCGATCGAGTCGTGTGTAGACTTCCATGGCGTCCATGCCATCGCAGAAACCATCGATCTTAATCTGCTTTGCTAGCTCCTGGAGTCGCTTCTGGTCACTCTCTTTGCCTGTATCAAGCACAAGCAGATCGCGGATTGGCACATAGCGTGAGCCAGGAGCATTACGAATTACGGCATCGGCCACCCAGAAAAACGGCGGCTCTTTTGCGTTGATGTCGAAACGGATGTCGAATTTCCGCACAGTCCTGTTCCACTCATCAACAGAGGGCCACCAATAAGGCTTGCGTCCAAATAGGATGCTTAAGGCTGTGCTCCTTTGCTGCCCGTCCACCACCCATAAACTCGGCCGTTGGGCATCGTTAGCGTGCTGCTCTTCCGTGGGACCTCGGCTATTCCAGACGAGCAGCGATCCGATCGGATAGTCATACCAAAGTGACTCGGCTAGATCACGTACTTGCGTCGCCTTCCATACGAAGCCCCTCTGGAACTCCGGAATGCTCCAACTGTGATTTACTCCTCGCTCGACGATGTCACGAATCTGAATCTGCTCGTAGGCCACTGCTTCATCTCCGATCACCACCCGCTAACTAATCCGCAACCGTGGTGAATGATGTTCCGCTCAACGCCAGCCTTCTAGATTAAATCACGACTGTTGATCGGACATTCCTCAGGTAACCGAATGCCCCGAAAGGGTCAGTCAGTGGAGCGGACGGACTGCAAGTCTTGTGCTCTTTCCGCCGCGACTTGTGATCGGTCAGCGGCTTGCACTCAGGGCTATGGCGTTCATGACCAACGAACTGCAAGGTTCTATAACGAGAATAAGCAACTAAGTTTCCACATGGACGTTTAGTCGGTGAGTCGGAGAAGTGGCTCTTGGGGATAGAACGCCGGTACTCGCGATGGATTTACGAATTCCCGCATGAGGCTCTCAGATCGAGACTGCCGGGGATTGTTACGTGCGCTAGATTTAGGAAGCAGTTTCGCTCCGGCTCCGCGACACCGCGTCCGCTCCGAGCAGACTAGAAGAGCGCGAAAAGCTACGGCTGTCCCGAACTAGCCCTGGAAACTGCACGAAGCTCGCTCTCCGATCCAATCAACAAAATTGCGCTCAACGACCCTGCCAGCGAGAGCGCCACCGCAATCCAGACAATCGCCCGATAACCATCAACGAAAGAAGCGGCAACTGCTTCCCGTGCGCGCTTGTCTTGCGTAACGATCCCGGCGAGTTTCGCTCGCTGCGAATCGACAACCTGACGCACGGTGGCAGGAACCTGCTGGTCTCGCAAACGCTGATCGAGACGGTGGTTGAAAACCGTGATGACGACCAGCCCAAGTACCGCTACCGCCAGCAGGCCCGCGATGCGCGAGACCGCATTGTTAATACCCGACGCCGCGCCGGCCCGCTCGGGGCTGACCGCGTTCATCACGGTGGTGGTGAGCGGCGCGACACTAACCGCCATACCGATGCCCAACAGTAAAACGGCCGGGAAAAACATACTCCAATAGCTGCCGCCGATGGAAGGCCGCGCGAAGAGTGCGAAACCAGCCGCTGCAATCACCGGACCGATCACCAGCGGCTTCTTCGCTCCATAACGCTCGACCAAGCCGCCTGACCAGCGAGACAAAAAGAAGATCAGCAGGATGAGTGGAAGCAGTGCGGCGCCGGCCTGCGTGCTGGTATAGCCCTGCACCTGAATCAGGTTGAGCGGAAAGAAAAAAAGAACACCGCCGAGAGCCGTGTACAGAAGAAGTGTAAGCAGATTGGCGCCGCTAAAATCCCGCGAGCGAAACAAATCGAGCGGCAGCATCGGAGAAGCCGCGCGGCTCTCAACAAACGGCAGTAACACTAAAGCCAGCACACCGATCGGCGCAGCATACAGGGCGCTCGATGGCTCAATCAGCGCGAAGATGATCCCACCTAAACCGAGCGTGACCAGCAGCGCGCCCGTCCAATCCAGTGAGCGTCTGCTCTCGCTCTCATTTCGGCTCTCGGGAACTTTGGCTAGCGTGATCGCAATCACCGCCGCTGCCACGGGCAGATTGATGAAGAAAACAGCGCGCCAGGAAAAATTCTGTACCAGCCAGCCCCCAAGCACCGGGCCAGCGGCGGAGGTGATTGCGGTAAAGCCGGACCAGGTGCCAATCGCTCGCCCGCGTTCCTCGGTGGCGAATGAGGCACTGATGAGCGCCAGGCTCCCAGGCACCAGCAAAGCTCCGCCGATGCCTTGTAAACCCCGCGCCACAATCAATTGGAAGACGTTGGACGCCAGACCGCACCAAGCCGATGCGAGTGCAAACAAGACTACGCCTACTGTGAAGATCAACCGCCGTCCATAACGGTCTCCTAGCGAACCGCCGACCAGCAGAAGCGCCGCCAGAAAAAGCGCGTACGACTCGACCACCCACTGCACGTCCGAGACCGTGGCCCGGAGCGCCAATTGCAGAGCCGGTAACGCCACGTTGACTACCGTCGAGTCAATGAACGCCAGGCTGGAGCCGAGTACCGTGGCGGCCAGTACCCATCCGCCATGGCCCGCTACCGGCTGGCACGCTGCTCTAGCCCGAATAGAAGCTTCGTCGCACGGCGGCTTCGCAATGTTGGCCATGACCTATTCTGCGCGGATCACGGCCTTGCATCGCTGGCCTACGCTTTCGCGAACTAAACCATTAACGGCGGCGGCGCGCCGGATGACTCCAACTCCGCGTCTGTCCGTTCCGGCCGTTGAAGTTTTTCGTTACTTCGCCCCCGCTGCGGCTAGTCTGCAAACTGCTCGTCTTGCCCTGCGTGCCCGTGAACGATTTGCTGTCGTTGTAACTCCCATGGCCCCAGGTCGCGTTGTTCTGGAAGTTGGTCGTCTTACCATTTCGTCCCGTCGTTGTCACGTCGCGCGAGTAATTGCCGGGACTGTGATCTACCGACGTCTGCTGGGTCGCTGTTTTTCCGTCGCGGCCGGTATAGGATTTGGTGTCGTTGTACTGTCCATTGCCCCACGTCGCGTTGTTTGAGGAATCCGTTGTTTTTCCATTGGGTCCGGTCGTCGTGGTATTTCGCGAATAATTACCCGGATTGCGATTAACCGTCGTGTCCTGGTTGTACGTCTTCCCGTTCGGAGCGGTCACGCTGCGGTCTACAGACCGATCTCCCGGCGAACCCGACCGCGTAGTGGTGACCTGATCACCTTGCCCATTCGTATAAGTCGATGATGTGGAGTTCTGTGCCGATAATCCTACTGCCATGAATGGCACAAGCAACATGGCGCCTGATGTAAACACCTTATTTTTTAGCTTCATTACTGTTTGCAATCCCTCCACTTCTCTAAACGCGCTTTTGGGATTCGGGTTGACGAATCAGCCTCCCGCAGCTGTTAGCGCGTGAGCGTAGTCTGCGGATGTTCCGGCAGAATAACCGGCGCGGCTGGTGTTTGCGAAAAATCAAAGTCGCGCGTTAAATCGCCGAGAACGGCCGCGTTCTCGCGCACGTCGGGTCGCGGGTCCGGACGGCCGTCGGTTTTCGGATCGAGCCGCGCTCCGCCTAGGAAGTCGTCTTCGATGAATTTAAGATACGCATCAAAACTCAACGTTTGATGGTCGATAAATCCACGCCTGGCATACGGGCTGATGACGATGCCGGGCACCCGAATCCCGTACCCGAGCTTATCGACTCCGGGCGGTGTAACGTGGTCGTAAAACCCGCCCCAGTCGTCCCAGGCAAGAAAGATCGCTGTACTGTCCCACTCGGGGCTTTGCATGACCTGATTGACGATGTGCGTGACGTACGACTGTCCAACGCTCACCAGCGAGGGCGGATGTTCGCTGTCACGGGAGTTGGGTGTAATCCAGGACACCGCAGGCAAGGTTCCAGCCCGCAAAGCGCTGTAAAACGCATCTAAGGTCTCGACATTGCCGGCCTGCTTGTCTTGATGCACGTCCTTGAACTGCGGAAGAACGTTCCAGATCTCCGGAACACCCCTGTTAGCCGTGTGCCGGTCTCGGGGCCTCGGGCCTTTCTGCATTGGACCGCCATCTAGGTAGTAGCCCCAAGACACATGACTGCGGTTGAGCAGCCAGGTCAAATCTGTCCACCCATAGGGAGTTTCGACATCTGGCTTGGGCCTTGGCCGTGCAATATCGCTTCGGCAGGTCCCTGGATCATCGGGATCAGTGCAGTTTGCCGACCAGCCTGAAACCATATACAGGTGCGAGGCCAAGCTCCAGGAAGCAACTGGCTCGAACATACGGTCCTGAAGCACGTAAGTCTTCGCATAATCCCAGTAGTTGGGAATATCGGACTGAACATGGTAGGCCATGACGCGATTGACGCCAGAGCCGTTGTTTCCGGCGCCGCCGGTTTCGTTACAGTTAGGGTCAGTAGCGTTCCTGCACGGGCTCTTCGCACCCGCGGCCACCGCGAGGAAGCCATCCATCTTGCCGCCATCAATCGCTCGGGCCGCCGCCGCCGCGGAGTGCGCCGCTCCTCCGTTACGATCCTGATGTTCGACAAATGGCCGGCTGCAGGTTTTTCCCCCAGAGTTTTGAATACATACCGCCGGAGCGCCATTCTGCATGGCGATGCCATCAGCCCCCGGAAAAGTGCCGAAGTAATGATCGAAGGAGCGGTTCTCCTGCATGATCACAATCACGTGACGGATCTTGTGTATGCCGCTGTCGCCAACTGGCGTTTGGCCGAAGCCAAGACCGATGGCTGCCCAGAAACTTATCAGTGTCTTTCTCAAGAGAACTCTCTTTAGCCTTTTCATAATTAAACTGAGCCGCGAGCGTAAGCGACCGGTGGGCTAACCTCGGGTCATTTGCTCGACGCCCCTGGGTTGCGCACAAATCTATCACTTTGTGTCGCGCACCCGTCAGGGCCGCGGCGGATGGATCACTTGCTCATATCCGCTGCGAAAGCCGCGACGGTAATCCTCCACCGCCGGCGGCGGCACAGGTGGATGGCGGAAGCGCGGATGATGATCCACTCCTGGCGGTGTGCCGGCCCGAACATCGCGTCGCGCCGCCGCTACGCCATCCCGAAATCCACGGCGCGCGAAATCCGTAAACGCGGGTGGTGGCGGAGGCGGATAATACACTGCCGGCCGCGGATGCGAACATCCGGCAAACACCGCGGGTAGCAAGCACACTGCTAATGCAAGACGCTGCTTCATTCTCATTTACTTCGGTTCGCGCTTCGGCTCGTGACGTTCTTCGTTGATATGCCGGCTGGCTCGATTTTGTTGCCGGTTCACCTGATTCCGCTCTTGCGGAGTCAACTTGCCACCGTTCGCCTGCCGTTCGTTGTGTACTTCCTGGTTCAAATTCGCTTGATGGCCCTCCAGATGCTGCGTTTCGCGGGCGTTCAATTGTCCCGAAGCAACTCCGTTGGCAATGCGCCCTTGCTGGTTGTACCGTCTGCCATTTACTGTGTTCATCGCCGTCGTCGCCGGCCTGCCACCGTTGACTGAAGCCAGTTGGTTGCGGTCAGTGCTAGCTGTCTGCTGGTGCGACATCTGCGGTGCGGTCGGTTGCACCCGTGGACCGCGCATCGCAGCCTGCTCCTGGGCGTTGGGCGTCGCCGCAACTCCGCCCGGTCCATTGAAGCTGGTTCGGTTAACCGTAGTGTTGTTGATCACCGTCCGGTTCACATAGGTGTTGTGAACCACTGTAGTGTTCACGTTCGTCACGGCCGTGTTGTAGCGGAACACATTTCCTGCCCAGGCTCCGCCTACGAAGCCTCGTCCCACATACCCGAAGCCGTAATTTACTCCACCGTAAAAGCCTACGTGTGGCCCCCAGTAGCCGGCATGCCAGCCATATAAGCCGCCCGCAAGGCCCCAGTATCCCGGGGTCCACAGAAGACCAACGCGCGGCGGGTGCACCCAGACCCCTGGCACCCAGTAATAGCCCGTTGCGCCGTAATTCCAATAACCCGGTGTCCAGAGATATCCATCGCCCGGACACGGTGGTTGCGCGTATACCGGCAACACTGGGGGCGCCACGCGTATCGATACCCCGACACTTATTTGCGCGAACGAAGCCGCCGGGAAGAAGCACGTGAGAAGAAGAAGCATCAGGCTCCACAAACCGGGGCGCCTCAACGGGCAAACCACTCTTTTCGAATCAGCTATAGTTTTCATAAGATTTCGTTACCGTGCGTTGGTTGCAGCCCACACTCCTATCCGAACGTGGGTTTACTCGCTTGGATTACAGGGGGAAATACTGGTCTTCAACTAGCCTCTTGAGCCGCGTTAAGCCCGCCGTTAGCTACGATGAAGATAGTCCATGAGTGCTCTCTCCGTTGACCTGAAAAAGACGGTCAACCTCCCGAAAACCGACTTCTCCATGAAGGCGAACCTGCCCACCGCAGAGCCGAAAATGCTCGCCCACTGGGAAGAAACGCGCCTTTATCACCGCATCCGTGAATCGCGCGCTGGGCGTCAACAGTACGTCCTGCACGATGGTCCGCCCTACGCCAACGGCAATATTCATCTCGGCACCGCCTTCAACAAAATCCTCAAGGACTTCATCGTCAAATCGAAAACCATGGCCGGTTTCGACGCGCCCTATGTCCCCGGTTGGGATTGCCACGGCCTGCCCATCGAAATCAAAGTCGATCACCAGCTTGGCAAGCGCAAAGCGTCTATGAACGCGGCTGAAATTCGCGCCGAGTGCCGCGCCTATGCCGCCAAATTCGTCGATATTCATCGCCAGGAATTCAAGCGCCTCGGCATCCTAGGCCGCTGGGAAGATCCGTATCTCACCATGAGCGCGGGGTACGAAGCTGTGATCGCGCAGGCGTTCGTCGATTTTCTTCACAGCGGCACCGTCTACAAAGGCCTCAAACCGGTTCATTGGTGTACGCACGACCGCACCGCTCTCGCCGAAGCCGAGGTCGAGTACGAAAATCACTCGAGTTCCACCATCTACGTTCGCTTCAAACTCGTCTCCGATCCCGCTGCCCTCGATCCAGCGTTAAGCGGTCGCGAAGTCTCTGTCCTGATCTGGACCACCACGCCCTGGACCATCCCAGCTAACCTCGCTATCTCGTTTAATCCAAAATTTGAGTACGTCGCGGTCGATACGCCGCAAGGCATCACGATCGTCGCCGAAGGTCTGCTGCCACAAGTCGCCGACCTGCTGGGCTGGGACCGGACCGTTGTTGCCCGTTTCCCCGGCACCAAACTCGAACGCGCCGTCTTCCGCCATCCATTCATTGAGCGCGATTCGCTCGGTCTTCTCGGCGATCACGTCACGCTCGAACAGGGCACCGGGGCCGTCCACACTGCGCCGGGTCACGGCCAGGAAGATTTCGTCGTCTGCCAGCGTTATGGCATTCCTGTCTATTGCCCCGTCGACGCCTCGGGACGCATCTTCGACGCTGAAGGCGCACCCGGCGGCCTGCCCGCTGAACTGCTTGGCAAAACCGTTTGGGAGATTAATCCGATCGTTATCCGCCTGCTCGATCAACACGGCGCTTTGGCTTCGCAAGCGCGCTTCGAACACAGCTATCCGCACTGCTGGCGCTGCCATAACCCTGTCATCTTCCGCGCCACCGAGCAGTGGTTTATCGGCATGGATCGCGAGGGCCTTCGCACGAACGCTCTCGAAGCCATTAAAACTGTGAAATGGTTCCCCGCCTGGGGCGAAGAGCGCATGTCCAACATGATCGCCATGCGCCCTGACTGGTGCATCTCGCGCCAGCGCGTATGGGGCGTGCCCATCATCGTTTTCTACTGCGAAGCTTGTAGCGAACCCTTTACGGATAAGGCCGTCCTGGAACGCGTCGTCGAGCAATTCCGCCAACACACCGCCGACGTTTGGTACACGCAATCAGCCGCCGAGCTCATGGGTGACGGCAATCACGCCTGTGCCAAGTGCGGCCATCGCACTTTCCGCAAAGAGACCGACATTCTCGACGTGTGGTTCGATTCCGGATCGAGCCATCTCGCCGTCCTTACACCTGAAAACCATCTCCCCTGGCCCTCCGACATGTATCTCGAAGGTGGCGATCAGTATCGCGGCTGGTTCCATAGCTCGCTACTGATCGGTGTCGGCTTGAAAGGCCAGTCTCCTTACCGCGAATGCGCCACCCACGGCTGGACCCTCGATGCCCAGGGCCGCGCCATGTCGAAGTCGATCGGCAACACTATAGAGCCCGAAACCATCGTCAGCAAAAAGGGCGCAGACATCCTCCGCCTCTGGGTCGCCTCTGTCGATTTCTCCGAAGACGTCCGCATGTCGGAAGTCATCCTCGACCGTCTCTCTGAGGCTTATCGAAAACTCCGCAACACTTTCCGCTATTTTCTCGGCAATCTCGGCGCATTCGATCCAGCGCGTGACGCTGTCCCTTTCGAGGAACTGGAGAGCGTCGATGCCTGGATCCTCACGCGCGCCGCGCAACTCGTCGAGCGCTGCCTCGAGTGGTACCAGCAATACGCCTTTCACAAGGTCTATCGCGCTGTCTACGATTTCTCGACCACCGACCTCAGCGCGCTTTATTTCGATGTCGTAAAAGATCGCCTGTATACGGCCGGCGTTCGTTCCGCCTCGCGCCGCAGCGCCCAAACCGCTCTCCATCGACTGAATCTCGCGCTCGTGCGCCTCATTGCTCCGCTACTCTCGTATACAGCCGAAGAAGTCTGGCGGCACATGCAGTCCGGTAGGGAAGGCAACGAAAGCGTTCATCTCGCCTATTTCCCGGATCCCGCTGTACTCACCGCTGGACTCACCGCCGCACAACTCGCCAACGCGGCCGATTGGGATGCGCTGATCCCGGTGCGCGATCAAATTCTCAAAACTCTCGACGCCGCTCGTGAGAACAAGATCCTAGGCTCTGCTCTCGAAGCAGAAGTCAGCCTGTCGGCTTCGGGCGATCTGTACTCTCTCCTCAAAAAACACGAAGCCGAGCTTCCCGCCTGGTTCATCGTCTCGCAAGTCAGCTTGCGTCAAGGTGCAGACGAAGCCCTGAACGTCCAAGTCGAGCGAGCCCGCGGCGATAAATGCGAGCGCTGCTGGAAGTTCACACTCGACGTCGGTTCGAACCCCGAATTCCCCACCGTCTGCGCCGACTGCGCCGGCGTCCTCAAGGATTACGTTGAATAACCGGCTCGTACCTTTCTTCGTCTCGCTGCTGATCGTCATTGCGGACCGCTGGTCGAAAATCGCCATTGCCCAACACCTCACGTCGTTCGACAGCATCTCGCTCATTCCCGGTTGGCTCCGCATCATCCACACCGAAAATCCCGGCGCAGCTTTTGGACTCTTCGCCGATGGCAGCGCCTGGTTGCGCGGCATCGTCCTGATCGGTGTGTCTGCGGTGGTGCTGCTCTTCGTAATCTCTGCCCTGTGGAGCAATCGCCAGACATCCTTCACCAGTCTCATCTCCCGCCTCGCTCTCGCTCTCATCCTCGGCGGTGCGGTCGGTAATCTCTACGACCGAATCCTGCGCGGCACCGTCACCGATTTCATCGAGGTCTATCACGGCGCGTGGTCCTTCCCGGCTTTCAACGTGGCCGATAGCGCCATCACCGTCGGCGCCATCTTCGTGATTCTTGAATTCCTGCGCCAGCCCCGGACCAACACCAGAAATCAGCCAAGCCTGAGTCCCAACAAGTAGCCGCATGTATCCCAAACTCATCAGTATCGGTTCCTTTTACATTCCTACCTACGGCGTCCTCGTCGCACTCGGCTTTCTCGCTGGACTGGGTATCACCATGCGGCTCGCTCGCCGCGCCGGACTGCCGCCCGATCAAATCACCAATCTCGCGATCTACTGCGCCATGGCCGGCATCGCCGGCGCCAAGCTATTCATGTTTCTCTTCGACTTCGGCGATTACCTCCACCATCCCGAACAGATCTTTACCCTCGAAACGCTGCAAGCCGCCGGCGTCTTCCATGGAGGCTTCATCGTCGCTCTGCTCGTTGCAGTGTTCTATATCCGCCGTCAAAAACTTCCCGTCCTCGGCACCATGGATGTTTTCGCTCCCGGCGTCGCTATCGGCCAGGCTATCGGACGGCTCGGCTGTTTCGCCGCCGGCTGCTGCTGGGGCCGCGAGTGCGATCTCCCCTGGGGTGTCCACTTCCGCTCCGATTTCGCCGCGCCGGTTCCACTTGACAAGGCGCTTCACCCGGTCCAGCTTTACGAATCCGCCGCCGATCTACTGATCTTTGCCTTTCTCTATCGCCGCGCCGGCCAGCGTCATCCCGCCGGTCAAGTGATCGCGCTATATCTCGTCCTCTACTCCACCGCCCGTTTCATCATCGAGTTTTTCCGCGAACACGAACAGGCGCTCGTCGGGCCTTTCTCGCTCACCCAGTGGCTAGCCCTCGGCCTCTTCGCGGTCGGCGTCGTGATCCTCTTCCTCGGACGCCTGCGTTCTTCTCTGCCGCAGCCTCAACCCAAATCTGCCCATGCCTGACGAAGCTTCGGTCTTAATCGAACAACTCCATCTGAAACCTCATCCCGAAGGCGGCTACTACCGCGAGACCTATCGTTCCGCCACTTCCACTGCTATCTATTTCCTGCTTGAGGGCGACAATTTCTCCGCCTTCCACCGCATCCAGTCCGACGAACTCTGGCATTTTTATACCGGCCATCCGGTCTCCGTTCATGTCATTGATCCCTCAGGTCATCACTCGGAAATCCTGCTTGGCAGCGGTGCCTCGCAGGGCCAGGTCTTCCAATCCGCTGTTCCCGCCCACCACTGGTTCGCCTCCTGCCTGAAGAATCCCGGCGCCTGCGCGCTAGTCGGCTGCACCGTCTCTCCGGCTTTTGAATTTGCCGATTTCGAACTGGCCGATCGCAGTGCACTGATCGCCGAATTTCCCCAGCACCGCGCCCTCATCACCCGCTTGACGCGCTAATCCGGCAGACATTTAAGGGCGGCTGCGAGATCATTTTCAGATGAGGCCGAAGAAGCCCCACCTGTGGTACTCTCGTCTTTGAGAAAACGCCGCCGCGAAGTGGCGATCAAAGTGACCGATTCGACTGTGCGAGTCACTTGCTCGGGTGGGTTTTTAGGCGTCCTTCGCGAAGAGGTCTGGCAAAATCTGGCCGGGAATGTTGTTAAATATAACCTCGCCTTCATAAATCATCATCTGTATCCGGGAGATAACGGGCGGGTGCTCGGCTACGATAACGCGCACGGAAAACATGAACGACACTTTAAGGGTTGCGTCGAAGAAATCGGTTTCGAACGGTACGATCTGCTGTTGGGGAATTTCCTGGCCGAAGTGAAAGCGTTGCGAGAGGAAAAGCCATGAAGCGAATGATCTATTCCGACGGGTTCGAAGGATATGCGAAACGGGCGCTTGGGAGAGCCAGGAAACTTTCCGAGGGCAAGCGAATCAGGCCCGAGATGTCCATCACGTTCGAGGATCCTTTGACTATGACTAAGGTACTCACGGCAGAGCGGATACGGCTTTGCCAGGTCGCGCGGAGGGGTAACTATTCGATTACAGCGCTCGCGACCGAGTTGAAGAGAGACCCGAAATCGGTCCGCCGCGACGTCGTAAAGCTCGAAGGAATCGGGATGTTGCGAACACGCCTGGAATCGAATCCAGGACACGGGCGGACTCGAATCGTAGAAGCGATGGCCAAGAAATTTCACCTGCAAGCCGACGTTTGAAGCTGCTCTACTTTAATTCTGGAAGAAGCGGTGGAAACAGCCGCAACGGGCAAGGCGCTCCATTGCTGGCGTTGCCCATCCACGGTAGCCGCAAATGCAGAATTCTTATAGCGCATCCCGTCACTTTGGTCGATTTCCGAATCTTGAGACGTCCACCGGGCAGCATAGCCGCCGCTACACCCAAGTGGATTCTAGACGTGAAGCGCTTTTCAGAGGATTAATGGTGGTATGTTTCGGTGCTGAATACGATCGTTACCGCGCCTGGACCTGGTTCTAGCCGCTTCGCCGCTCAGCGACTCTATTGCTGGATTTGATCCTTTAAGGTCGGCTCCGATCTGCCGATCTACCGATGTCACTTCGCCGTCTAACGTGCAAGCCGTAGAAGTATCCTCAAAGAGAACTTTCATCCAGTCTCATGGCCGACGAAATTTTCTATTGGTCCGAACTCGCCGGCGTCAAAGTCTTCGATCTGAAAGGCCGCGATATCGGCACTCTGCGCGATGCCGCGCTTGTACCACTTATCGATCCGGTACGGCTCGACCGTTTTCTCGTAGGCGCCGGCCCCGGCTGGCTTAGTATCCGCTACGATCAGGTCCAGTCGATCACCCTCGGCGGCATCCGCCTTAAAGATGAGCGCCTCACGCCCTATCACTCCGACGAGTACATGCTCCGCATGGTGCGCGATCTCCTCGATCAGCAAATCATCGACGCGCACGGCCGCAAAGTGGTCCGCGTCAACGACGTGACTTTTCAGAAGGAATGCGAGAACGGCAGCGACGTTCTCCACATTCTCGAAGTCGATATCGGCATCCGCTCCATTGTGCGCCGCCTTCTTCAGGGCATCGTGCCGCCTGCTTCCATCCGCAAAGTCCAGACCCGCATCCCTACCAACTCCATCCGCTGGGAATTCTGCAACATCCTCGAATCCGATCCGCAGCGCCGCGTTCGCCTTAACATCTCGAACCGGTTGCTCGAAAACATGCACCCCGCTGACCTCGCCGACATTGTCGAGCACCTCGGCCATGAAGACCGCACTGCCATCTTCGACAACCTCGACACTGAGAGCGCCGCCGAACTCCTCTCCGAAGTCGACCCCGACCTCCAGACCCAGATCATCGAAGGTCTCGACGCCGAGAAGGCCGCCGAAATTCTCGAAGAAATGGAGCCCTCCGAAGCTGCCGACCTGCTCAACGAACTCGAAGAAGACCGTTCCGAAGAAATCCTCGACGAAATGGAGCCCGAAGGTAAAGAGGATGTGGAGGAGCTTCTCGATTTCCGAGACGATACTGCCGGCGGTTTGATGGATACTGGCTATCTCTCCCTACCCGTTCACGCCACGGTCGACCAGGCCATGGCGGAGTTGCGCACCAACGAAGAAGTTCTGGAAGACCTGCACGCGCTCTTTCTCGTCGACCCCGCCCATCGTCTTCGTTTCACTGTGCCCCTCGCTAAACTGTTTTTTGCCACCGGCGATACGCCGCTACAGGAACTTGCCTCCGACCCGCTGCTTTCCATCCACTCGGACGAAAAGCTCGATCGCGTCTCCGAAATGTTCGATAAATACAACCTTCTCGCCCTCCCCGTCATAGACGAGGATCAGGAACTCCTCGGCGTGATTACGGTCGACGACGTGGTGGCACTCCTGCGCGAGAAATAGCCCTTGCACCCGAGCTCCTAACCGCGTACAATGTGTATAAAGATCACCAAAGATACACCAACCCTATGCGAACCAATATAGTAATCGACGACCAATTAATGCAGGACACCTTGCGCGTTACCGGCTTACATACCAAACGCGAAGCCGTTGAACTGGGTTTGCAAACCTTGTTGCGTTTGCGCAAACAGGTCGGCATTCGTAAATTACGTGGCAAATTAGACTGGCAGGGAGACTTGGACGCTATGCGGAACGATGATTTTTCTAAAGTGAAATGATTTTAGTCGATTCCAGCGTTTGGATCGATTATTTCAAAGGTACAATCTCGCTTCACACCGATATGCTCGACAACTTGCTCGGTCGCGAACTCCTGGCCATCGGCGATCTGATCCTGACCGAAGTCCTCCAGGGCTTCCGTCAGGACCGTGAATTTAAGCAAGCCGAAGATCTACTCACATCCCTGATGGTAGTGGAATTGGGCGGAGAAGCGATAGCCATTCAGGCCGCCAAAAACTTCCGCTTCCTCCGCAAGCACGGCATCACGGTTCGCAAGACAATCGATTCGATCATCGCCACCCGCTGCATTCAAAACGGCTACGAACTGCTGCATAACGACCGTGATTTCGATCCTTTTGTGAAGCACCTCGCCCTGCGCAGCCTTGTTTGAAAGCTCTTGTGAATTGAGAAGGCGAGTGGCCTGCTTCAGAGTTGGACGATGCCGAGATCAGGAATCAGTTTGAAGTGACGAACGTTGTGGGTTGCGATTTCGTAGCCAAGTTCAAGCGCGGTCACCCCAATCAGGAGATCGGATAGCGGGATACGGATGCCCTTCGCCTGACTCTGGCCGTCGATATGGCCAGCCCGCAGAGCAACAGATGGCGTAATCGGATGCACGGGAACAACCGACATCAACTCATTCAGAAATCGCTGACGCTTGTCGTGCCGCTCCGGGGTATCCGCCCGTGTCGCTCCGTGGGCGAGTTCGAGCAATGTCACGACCGAAACGGCAAGGTCATCATCACTGGTTTCAAGGGCAACGGATTCGAGTAGTTCTTTGGCATTCTTGCCTTGGCGCTCAGTTGCTACGGCGGCAGACGAGTCGAGGATTAATCCCAAGCAGGCGGCTCCAGCGGCTCCCGATGAGCCGCTATGGCTGCTTCCACATCCTTAGAGAAGTCGGGATCGATCGTGGCTGAAGAGTCGGCAGAAAGCCGAGCAATGCACTCGGAAATTTTTCGGCGCGGGGGAACGGCAGAGCGAAGCACCGCAATAGGTTGCGCATCGCGCTCGATGATAATTTCGGCTCCAGTTTGCACGTGTTGCAGGATTGTGCGGACATCGCGAACCAGGTCAGCCTCGGTTATGTGCATTACCTGCGGTTCCATAACTCCGATCATACCGACTCCCAGACACTTTCGTCCCCGGCTGATGACGTCCTCATCTGAACGTCGACGCAAGACGGTGAGTCCTAAGCGGTCTGCTCTTCCTTACTGCGGATCGGGCAGCGGAGGCGCCGTCATTCCACCCACGTTGGCGTATGAATTCTCCACCTTCACCACCTTGCCCTCGTTGAACCGTACAAACGTCATTTTTCCCGGAGGGTCGCCGTAGATCCAGTCCTCAATGGCGTCGCCGTCCGCGTTCGTCTCGCGAGACTTGTTGCGCGGCTTGCCCAGCGCCAGCATCACCTGGTCGTGGTCCATGCCTTCTACCGCCTTCTGTTCTTTGATCGCCTTCTGAATCGGCCCCGGCAGTCGATCGACGTATTGTTCAGACGCCGAATGCTTCTCGAAATCGAAAACCGGCGTCAGCATCTGGCGGATGTCGGCGGCCTTCACCGACGGCACCGACCCCGGAAAAACCAGCTCTACATGCGACCCGTTTGGCTGCCCGCCGCCTGATCTGTTTGAAACCGGCGCAGTATTTCCCCCGGTACCCACTTCCAAATGGTCGTACCAATGCCCGTTCTTGCCCCCGCCATTGATCTCGAACAGGATTTTGTTGCCTTCAATCTGTACCCGCGTAATCTGCACCTGATCGCCGAAACGTGCTGCCGGCCCCTGTTCCTCGAGCGCCTTATCCCACGCTGCCTTGTCGTACTGGCCGTCGCTATGAATCACCAGCGGCTTCTTCGAGTGTGGCAGGATCACCTTCATGGTGGCGTACTCGGCATTCAAGCCCCGTTCGATCTCCATGCGCTCGTCAAAACTCAGCTTGTCCGCGCGCAACACAAAGCCCGACCCGCAAACCAGCACCAGCGCAGTTAGGCGCGTTAACCAGCGTCGTTGAGCACCTGCGCGATCGCCGCCCGCTGCGGTCTTACCGGCACTTTGACCAACGCCACGAACAATCCAATGACGAAAATGGTAGCCAGCAACCCGCCTTCCGGGCCATATTCCCCGCCGCTCCAAAGGGGTAAGAGATCCCATCGATAGTAGTACCTCGTCACATCTATCGTAAGCCCGCTGAGATTCACGCCGAATAGCGGCAGCACCACATTCCATCCCAGATGCAGCCCAATCGGCAGCCATAAATCCCGGCTTTTCAGAAAACCATAGCCCAGCACCACCCCCCACAGCATCGTGTTCAGAATTCCCAGCCACGACGAGTGAGGGTTTGAGGCGTGCGCCACCCCAAAAATCACCGACACCGGCAAAATCGTTGCGAACGGGCCTATTTTTTCAATCAGCAACTGGAACGCATAGCCCCGAAAAATCATCTCCTCGCCGGCAGCCGCTACCGCCAGAGTCGCCAGATAAAACACGAGGCCCGGCCAGGAAAAGGCCGAGTCATTCTTCCAAACAAAATGCCCCGTACCCGCCAGCACCGGCGCCAGCAGCATCAGCGCCGCCGCTCCCGCGCCCAGCAAAAGTCCTATCCCTAAGTTCTGACCCGACCGTATTCCTCCCCCTAGCCCAATATCCGTGAAGGGGCGCCGGTCGAAAATCCGCATGGTGAGCAAGTTGGCCAGCAACCCGGTAGCGCACAGGCCCACCGTTCCCGCGACCAACAATCCGAAAACCGTAAACAACAGCAGCGGGAATATCTTTAACCCTACAAACACACTGGCCACAAAGAAAAGCACTCGCAGCACAATGCCGAGACGAGTGCCTGGCCCGGTCGCCGGGATGGATAGATCAGGCTGTATGGCCATAAGTGAAACTAAACTCTATTCTGGAGTATCGGGATGAAAATACGGTCAGATACAGTAATCTGGTTTGAGGTCAGGCTGGTACTTTACGGATAAATCTCTCATCAAGTATGGCCGTTCACCTGCCGATGAGAGAAGTATGGATAAAATGCAGGATCGTCGAATCGACACCCGCCTTCTCTGCGCCGACTTGGTGGAATTAATCTGGTTCGAAGCCAGCGGCCAGGAATGCCGGCGCGTCGCTAATCTGGAGGATATTTCGCTCTGTGGCTTGTGCCTCCAACTCGAAATCGAAGTCCCCGTCGGAACACACATGCGGGTTCTCTATGGAGACGGTGAACTTACCGGCACCGTCCGCTATACCGTATTACGAGATCACGCCTATTTTGTGGGCGTCGAGTTGGATCCTGAGGCTCGCTGGTCCAGCCAGCATTTCGTGCCACAGCATCTGCTTGACCCTCGAGAACTGATGCAGCGCGTTTTGACCCGGCGCAGTTCCTCGCCCGGTTCGCCGCTCGTCCATTGAATGACGACTTCTCCGCATGTCCGATAGCCAAACTACACTTCCACTCGCAAAAGGAGTTTACGTCGCGCTCTTAACTCCCCGCCGCCCAGCCTGCAACGAGGCCGATGCGGCTGTTCTCCTCGATTATCTCGATACCATTGCTGCCGCGGGTGTCAATGGGCTTGTGTTGTTCGGCTCCACCGGCGAGTTCGTTCATTTCGATCTGGCCGAACGAATGCGGGTCGCAGCTCTGGCCATCAAACGCAGCCGTCTTCCTGTTCTGGTGAACGCTTCCCATTCCACTCTGTCGTGTGCGGTCGAACTGGCTGAAAACGCGATCGAAGCGGGTGCGTCCGGCATCTTGCTCGCGCCTCCGCATTTTTATGTCTATGGAGAAGAGCAGCTATTCGCTTACTACCAGGCCTTTATCGAATCGCTCGGCCGGACCGTGCCGGTTTATCTCTATAACATTCCGATGTTCGTGAGCCCCATCCCGCCTGCGCTTGCCGCCCGGTTGTTAACTAGTGGCACGTTTGCCGGCATCAAGGATTCGAGCGGCGATCCAAATTACTTGCAGCATCTGCTGGACCTGCACAAGCAAACGTCCTTCCAGCTGTTGTTGGGCAATGAGGCCCTTTATGTCAACGGAACTCAAGCCGGCGCGGATGGCGTAGTGTCGGGAGTCGCAGCTGCTCTGCCCGAACTCATCGTAGCCTTGAACCGCGCCGTGCTTGCGTCAGATGTGCCGCGCAGCGAGGCGCTTCATCGCAGGCTGCTCGAGTTCCTCGACTTTCTCCATCGCTTCCCCGCCACGGTGATCATTCGCCAGGCCGCCGTAGCCCGAGGCTGGCAGCTCACCCACTCCGCCGTGCCCTTCGATGAAGACATGGCCGCCGAGATTATCGCCTTTCACGCCTGGTTCCGCGACTGGTGGCCTCAAACGCTGGCCGAATGTAAGTAGGCGTCCGCTATGATTGCTGCCAAATGCCCGCAAAGGCCGGCCTAAAGCGATGGTTTTTCGCCGCAACAATCAGACTACTGGCCTATACCGTAACAGCTTACGTAGTTGTAGGAGCATTCCTTTACTTCCGGCAAAGCGCGCTAATTTTTCCTGCCCCGAAAGCCTGGGCCAACGTCACCCCGGCCCACTGCGGTCTTCCATATGAAGATCTACAAATCGAAGTAACCTCCAAAGCCCGTATTCACGGTTGGTGGATACCGGCCGCGACGCATTCAGAAAAAGTGCTCCTCGCGCTGCACGGCAACGGTTATGTCCTGGAAGACATGGTCGGAGAGGAACTCATCGCATTCCATGAAATCGGCGCAAATGTGCTGACGATCGATTACCGCGGTTATGGACTAAGTACATCAGTCAGTCCGACAGAAGCAAGTCTTGTCGACGACGCGAAAGCGGCCCTTCAATATCTACTGCAAAACCGGAACGTTTCCATTCGCAATGTGTTCGTCTTGGGAAGATCGATTGGGAGCGGGCCGGCATTAGAACTCGCCTATGAAACCAAAGAATTGGGGGGCCTCATTTTGGCGAGCCCATTCAGTAGCATCGATGCGGCCGACAATCATTTCTGGCTTTCCCGTTTGTATCCTCCAAGTCTGCTGCTGCGCACCCATTTCGATAATCTTTCCAAGATGAGTTCGATACGGACCCCGTTGCTGGTAGCTGCAGGAACAGCAGATTCTCTTACTCCCGTTTGGATGGCCCAAGCCTTATTTGCGAAAGCGCGACAACCGAAAGAACTACACCTGGTCCAACATGCGGCTCACGATGATCTGCTAAGCCTCGGTGGAACTCCGCTGATCCTTGTTATGCGGAATTTTGTACACAGGGGCGTGCGAACGTAGAAATGTGAGCCTCGAAAAAGAACTAACTCCCGATCAGTTCCGCCAAGCAGCTTACGCCCACGCCGACTGGATCGCTCATTACTTCGAGACAATCCGCGATCAGCCCGTTCTCCCGCCCACGCGTCCCGGCGAATTCGCAGCCTCCTTACCCCCATCCGCCCCCGAGCACGGCGAATCCCTCGAACAAATCTTCGGCGACTTTCAACAACAAGTCTTTCCGGCGCTCACCCTATGGAATCACCCGCGCTTCTTCGCTTATTTCTCTGTCTCCTCCACCCCGCCCTCCATCCTCGCCGACTTTCTTGCCTCCGCCGTAAACGTCAACGCCATGCTCTGGAAAGCGTCTCCGGCGGCCACCGAACTGGAACAGGTCACGCTCTCCTGGATCCGGCAATGGCTCGGGCTGGACGATTCGCTCTTCGGCATCATCTACGACACCGCTTCCTTAGCTGTCATGCAGGCCATCGGCGCAGCTCGTGAATACGTCGATCCCGAATGCCGTACCCAAGGCATGCGCGGCGGCCTCACCGTCTATGTTTCTGAACAAACTCACTTCTCCGCTGAGAAAGCCGCGATCACGCTAGGCTTCGGCCAGCAAAACGTCCGCAAAATTCCTGTGGACGAACAGTTCCGCCTGCGCGCGGACCTGCTCGAGCAATCCATCACGCAAGATCTGGCGGCCGGCCTGCGCCCCTGCTGCGTCGTCGCTTCCGTCGGTTCCACCTCTACCAGCGCCATTGATCCCATCCCCGAGATCGCCGCCATCACCCGTCGCCACCATGTCTGGCTGCATGTCGATGCCGCCTATGGTGGTTCCGCCGCCGTGCTCCCGGAAATGCGCCACATCTTCGACGGTGTCGACCAAGCCGATTCGCTGGTCTTCAATCCGCACAAGTGGCTCTACGTCTCGATCGATTGCAGCGTCCTCTACACGCGCCGCGCCGACATTCTCAGGCGCGCTTCCTCATTGACCGCGGAGTACATCCGCAGCCCCGAAGACGACCAGGTCGTCAACTTCAACGAATACGGTGTCCAGTTGGGCCGCCGCTTCCGCGCCCTCAAACTCTGGTACGTTCTCAGATATTACGGACGCGCCGGCATATCCGCGCTCTTGCGCGAATCCATCCGCCTCGCCCAGCTATTCAAATCACTAGTCGAGTCCAACCAGGACTTCGAACTCGCCGCCCCCGTGCCGTTTTCGCTCGTCTGCTTTCGCCATCGCAGCGACAACTCGACCAACCAGCGCCTTCTCGCCGCCATCAATGCCAGCGGCAACGCTTTTCTTTCGCATACCGTACTCCATGGCCAATTCGTACTCCGCTGCGCCATTGGCAATTTCCAAACCACCGAAACCGACATCCGCGAAACCTGGCGTCTGATCTGCGAAACTGCCGCGCGCGTCGCCGCCCCGGAACTCACAGCCGCCGATCCTCATGCAAACTGATCCGCTGGCCACTTCCCTATGCGGCATTTCGCTGCGTACTCCCGTCCTCGCCGCCTCCGGCACCTTTGGCTACGGCCTCGAATTCGAAAAAATCCTCAACTTGAATCTGCTCGGCGGTTTCGTTACGAAAGGCTTGTCTCGTGAGCCCATCGCCGGCAATCCCGCACCGCGTCTCTGGCACACCGAAGGCGGCATGATGAACTCCGTCGGCCTGCAAAATGTTGGCGTCCGTGCTTTCCTCCGCGATAAACTCCCCAAACTTCGCCACTTTTCCGTTCCCGTGTTTGTCAACGTCTTCGGCTACTCGATCGACGATTATGCCGAAGTCGTACGCGTGCTCGAAGATGCCGACGGTATCGCCGCTTACGAGCTCAACGTGTCCTGCCCGAATACCAAAGAGGGCGGCATCTTCTTCTCGAACGATCCGCTTCTACTCTCCGATCTGATCGAGCGCGTCCGTCCGCTCGCCCACCGTCCTCTCATCGTGAAACTCTCGCCTAATGTTTCACGCATCGAACCGCTCGCCCAAGCAGCCGAGACCGCCGGGGCCGACGCACTTTCGCTGGTGAACACCATCATTTCTTACGCTCTCGATCCCAAATCCGGCGCACCACGCATTGCTGCCGGTTTCGCCGGACTGTCGGGTCCCGCCATCAAGCCCATCGCGCTCCATCTCGTCTCCGAAGCTGCCCGCGCCGTCAGGATTCCCATCATCGGTCTGGGTGGCATTGCCGGCGGCCGCGACGCCGCCGAATTTCTCCTCGCCGGAGCCTCCGCCGTCCAGGTCGGTACCGCCACTTTCATCGATCCGCGCGCTCCCCAACTCGTCGCCCGCGAATTGGCGCGCTTCTTGAAGCAGTGTGGCGTCGCTCACGTGCGGGATCTCAGTAAGCGCCCGTGCACAATAGAGCCATGAAAGAAATCATAAAGCCCGAGAACGGTCCCAAAGCCGCCGGACCGTACGCCCCCGCTCTCCGCGTTAACGAAATGCTTTTCCTGAGCGGCCAGATCCATGCCGATCCTCAAACCGGCGAACTCGTCACCGGCGACATTCAGGCGCTTACCGACCGGGTACTCACCAATCTCGGTCTCGTCCTCGAAGCCGCGCACTTATCGCTCGCAGATATCGTTAAAACGACTGTCTTTCTAAAAGATATGAATGATTTTGAGAAAATGAATCAGGCTTATGGCCGCCATTTCGGCGAACATCCGCCCGCTCGCACCACCATTGAGGTGGCCCGCCTGCCGCGCGATGCCCGCATCGAAATCGAGGCAATCGCCATGCACCCCGAAGCCAAATACCCCTTCGCCAAATAAAAAAGGGGACGGTCTCCCGTCCCCCATGTCCAGCGTCCTGCCTTCAGGACTTTTCGCTGCTACGCCGCCCGCTTGATCGGAAATTTCATCATCGTGCGCGTCTTCGCTCCTTCGTTCGTCGTCTCCACCTTGAAAGGCGTCATAGCCACCACCTTCGAACGCCCTGTGCTCCCGAAGTATTCATCCAGCGGAAATAAGGCGTGGGGTTCAAGTTCGCGGAACGTCTTTCCGAGCTTCTGTTCGATCCGGTACACCTCGTGGAAAAAGCTCCCTCGATCCATTCCCAGCTTCCGGCAGCACAGTTTCCAGTCGGCGCCTAATAGGAAGTGATACCGGAACAGCTTGTGCTCGCTCTCCGATAGCGTCCGCTTGCTCACCAGGCAGAAGTCCGCCATGTACTCCTCGTTCTTCAACCCCCATACCGATCTTCTCTGACGGCCGGGATTCGCTTCCAGGGACACGCGACTAACATACTTTTCTTTCGAAGCGCAGCTCTGGAAACGCGCGTAGCAGGCGCGAAAAATAGCGCGAAACACGCAATTGCAAGGGGTCGACGCCCCCGCCCGGCCGGGCCGGAGACCAAGACCGTAACAATAAGTGCAAGACTGCTGGGCGAGGGCTAGAGTTTCTGAGCGGGTCCAATTCATTTTGTTTTTTGTTCTTTTCCTTCGGCGTTCTCGGTCGTTTTTAACTCGCGCGCCGTTGTTATGTTTAGAACTTACAGTACTTCTCAGGAAATCACGTAAACTGTACGGAAATATTTTCTACGCTGTCCCTGAGAGGATTACGGATTATCCCTACAAGCTGTTTTTTTTGAACGGTTTACCCCTTGTTAACTGGGTGCGTCGCAACCTTGTAAAATTCGCCCCTTTCCCCCAAAATTAAGAGAGCCTATTTCACCTTGGAATTAAATCTCAGGGAAGAGCCCCTTTCTTTCCAATTGCTCTACACCCGGCTGTTGGCCTTCGTCAACACCAGCATCCATAACGGCGAACTCTCCGAGCGCTCGCTCGCCAAATTAATGGGTGTCTCACAACCGCACCTGCACAACGTCTTAAAGGGTGCCCGGCGCTTGCATGCCCCTTTGGCCGATGCGCTGCTCGCGCGTTATCGCATCACCCCGTTGGATCTGCTCACTAGCGCTGAACTCTCCTCCCGCGCCCCCGCCGCCGACTTACCCCCCGGCGCACACATCTTCCCCACCGCTTCACCTGCCCACACCCTCCCCATGCCGCGCAAACAACCTTCTTCTACCAGCAGGTCCGACCGCCACGAATGGGAAGCCAGCTAAACTAACCGCCTATCCGACTTGGTGGGAAAGTGTCCGGTGTTGTGACTGGCTTGCGCGGTGGCGTCTGCGGTCCCCTTCCCGAAAACGCACTTCGCAGGCACTGAATGGACAGGCTTCGCAGAATTGTGAGAGGCAGAAGGCGCTCACTCAAGATCGCCATGGCATAAACGAAGGATACTGTTGAAAAACTCCGCTCACGTGGGTGGGCGCGACTTTGCCAAAAAAATGACGCAATTAGACGCGCTATAAGCGATTGCCCGGCCGAGAGTAGACATTTATCATCCCCTCTGGAACGGGTCGGGCCATCGCGGAAGAGTTTCTCAACAGCATCGAAGGTTTGTGCAACCGGTCGTTCACCAGAACTCCGGCGACGCCGCCGCTTCATGGGAGGAGCGAGGACAATTTCATCACGAGCACGGTCCTATCGTCGTGCTGGGGAGCCTTTTCGGTGAAGGCATCGGCGGCTTCGAAGATGGCCTTAACGATGTCTTCTGCAGTTTCGCTGGCTGCGTACTGGGCGGCAAGGATCATGGCCTCTTCACCCCACTCTTCGTCAGCGGCGGTCATCGCTTCGCTGATGCCGTCCGTATAGGCGAGAAGCAGATCGCCTGCGTGGAGCAGGAGCGAATCTTCTTCGTAGCAGACGTCGGGGAGCAAGCCGACCACGGGGCCGCCGGTTTCGAGACGTAGGTGTTGACAGGTGCCGTCCGGCAAGGGGCGGATCAGCGCGGGAGGGTTGTGACCGGCGTTTACGTACTGCAGGCGGCAAGTGGGTGGATCATAGATGCCGAGAAAGAACGTCGCATAACGATTAACGGCGGAAGCTTCGTAAATCAGGCGATTCATCTTGCGCATGAGCGTGGTAAGACCGCCCGAAGCATCGAGCGTCAGAGTGCGCAAACAGGCGCGCAGGCTGGACATCAACAGGGCAGCCGAGATGCCTTTGCCTGAGACGTCGCCGATCGCGAGTCCGAGGCGACCGTCACCGGTATCGAAGGCATCGTAATAGTCGCCGCCGACACCGAACACGGTGCGGCACGTGCCGGCCAGAGTGATGCCGGGGATAGCGGGGAATTGCTGTGGGAATAAGCGTTCCTGGACCTCGCGGGCGATCTCCATTTCGCGGGCGGCACTGGCGCGCTCGATGGCCGCCTGCGCTAACGAAACCGCAGTTTCGCTGAGTTCGAGCCCTAAGCCAGTTTGCACGCCCACCGATTCGAGGAGGCGCAGATCGGACGGAGTGTAAGGCGCTTCCGAGCGTTTTGGACCGAGCGCCATCGCCCCGAGCAATTCAGTGCGTCCGGGGAGCGGCAGGAGTAGTTCGGGTGTGTCTGGATCGGGTATTTGTTCATCGTTGGCGTTATTGAAAACGGGGGTGGACGAGTTGGATTGATCGAGTGCGCGCAGGGATTCTCTTCCAAAATAAGGCTGGCCGATGGCGTAGGCAGGTTCAAAAATGCCGTTACGCCGGAGCAGCACAGCGATCTGATCGACGTGGAGCACGTCGGAGATCTGGTGAGAGACAGTTTTGATGAGAGCTGCGGGATCGGAAATGGTGCGGGCGGTTTTCGCGAGATTGGCCAGCGTGATTTCGGCATCGTAGGCTTCACGAAAGAACTTGCGGTCGATCCATTGGCCTACGAGATCGGTGGGTGATTTCTTTTTGAAAAACAGAAAAGCGAACGCCACGAGAACGGCGCTCCAGAGCACCGTTTTGTAGAGGGAATGGCGGTGCGAGAAAAGGGGGATGGCAATGAACCAGATTAACGCGGCAATCCCGGCGATGCGCAGAATGGTTAAGGTGGTGCGAGCGAGCGCGTACTTTGTGCCCATGCGTACGAGGATGCGGACATCCATGGCGCGCTGCACGCCCAGGACGTAAGCGAGAGTGAGTATGAAGATGACGTAGAAAAGAACGATTAACTCATATAGAGAATTGTGGTGGGGATCGAGACCGAGGAGCGGAAACACCACAAAAATAAGCTCGACCGGCCCCAGCGAAATTGCGCTCCCGATGGCAAGCACGCGCAGCCGGCGGCGAGCATCGGCGGTAGTCGCCGAGCGCATCTTATCGAAGATCGCGACCCAAAAGACAATATTTACGATCGCCGATAATACATGCACAACGTGGTTGAAATAGAAGGCCGCGGGAGTAATTGCCGGACCCCAGCTCGCCACAAAAGAGTTCACGTAAACGTACAAAAGCGCCGACGGAAATCCCGCCAGCAGCGGAACCAGCATGAGCCACTTCGCCCAGGGCCAGCGAACGTCCACGCGCCAGCGTTCCGGGAAATAAATGCCGAGTAGTACCAGCGCCGGATCCCCCAGTGTGGCCATCGCAACCCACCACCCGCCAAGAATGGCAAACCACGGGTTGGGCCACCATCTCCAATCGAGATTGCCAAAAAAAGCCTCTGTGTTACTAAGAACAATGAGTACGAACCAGGCATTCAAGTCGCCTGGACGCGCCGCGACTACCCAATAGCCCACTCCGAGACTCACAATGGGCAAGAGAATCAGCACCGCAAACAGGCCGATATCTCCCGCATTCCGAATCATGACATCGCGCGGGGCGAGGTGAATTGAAACCGTTTGTATCGCACCGTTGGGGTGTTGGACGGTGACAGTAAGCGCTTCGCCTGGCCGGCGCCGCTGCACGTCCATAAAGAACTGGTAATCGCCCGTGAAGGGCACGCCGTTCAAAGCTTCTAGCCGATCCCCGGCTTTGATGCCGGATTTGGCGGCTTCTTGCTGGACACTATCGATCAGGCCAGTTTGTTCGTTCACGTCCAAAGGACGTCGCGCATAGCGGCTGGGATGGAACCACTGCTGAGTCGCGGCAATGACGCCTACAACGTAAAAGCCAAGGCTGACGGCTATATACAGACCGAGGATGATATAAAGCGGTCGGGAGGACTTGCGAGCGGACCTCCGCTCGTTAAGTGCTGGAGAGGTAAGGGAATCTTGCTTCGCCGCCACTCAATTCATGTTCCGATCCGCTTCGCTTCTGATAAGCATACGCCCCGGCCCGACAAGCAGCACATTCAATGAGTTTGTTGACCGCCTAGACGATAACAAAATTGATCGAGCGAGGTGGACGCGAATGCGCAAGGCGCAGGATAACTTACAAGCGATTATTGATTCCATCGCGCTGGAACCAGCGTTTCCGCAACAAGCTGCCAGACGCCCCGTTTATACGATTTCTGTGTTGCAGAAGTGTATTGCAGAACGAAATCGATTAGCGATACCGATTTGACAACGCTCCTCGGCTATGCGCGGCCCTGTACAAACGATCGGCGTACCCCTGCGCAAGTCTGAGAACGGCCAACTGCGAACAGATCTTCCGGGAGAAAGCGTCGGGTGGACGTGGGAGCCGGCCAGAGCCTGGTCGCGCGCAGCCGAGCTGCGGAGACGCTCGCTGCTATGGCCTTACGCGCGCAAACGATCCACTACTTCCCGATACCGGCCTTCTCGAGGGAATCCGCCCAGATCCCATAACCGAGCTCGGAGGGATGTGTCCCATCCGGCATGACCGAGAGCGGCAACGTCTTATCGGCTTGTAGAAACTCCTTGCCTATTTCAAGCCACATCACGCCGCTATCGGTGGCGAATCGATTCGCAAGCAGCCGGTTCGTTTCCGCAATGGAAGAACGCAAGGGATTGTCCGGCGCTTTCCCTCTTGGGAAAATGCCCATCACAATAATGCGGCTTCGCGGGCTCCGTTTCCTTACCTCTTTCACTATCGCGTCCACTCCCGCCGCGGTCTCAGCAGGTGTATTGGCGCGCGCATGAGCGCTGCCCGTTAAATTGTTGGTGCCGATTTCGATCACCACCCACTTCGGAGCGAGGCCATCCAATTCGCCCTGGCGCAACCTCCAGAGCACGTTCTGTGTTCGATCCCAGCCGAAGCCCATGTTGAGTACGGGAAACTCGCCGAAAGTCCGCTCCCAGGCTATCGGGCCGTTCGCGTGGATCGCGATCGGCCGGCCTCCCCAGAAATGCGTGATGGAGTCGCCAATCATCGCAATCTGTGGTTGCAGGTCCCGCCCCGCCTGCAACTCGGCGTGATGACGCGCGTACCAGTCGTAACTGTCCTGTTCCAGCCAGTCCACCGGGATCACTGCCGTGTTGACGTCCGTCATCGCCGTAAGCGGCACGCGCGGAGCCTCACCCATCAGCTTCGCCAAAGTGGGTTCAATGGCTTCCGCCATCATTCGTTGCCCGAGTGTGTCCGGATGTAACGGCTTACCGTGCTGCGGCAGGCGTGGATCGTAGTAGATTGAGACATTCAGGTCGGCCCCTTTGAAAAATATCGCGCCGATGTCCAGGTAGGTTACGCGACTATTTTCACCATAATTATTGGCAAGGTAGCGATTCACTTCCCGGTCCCGTTCTGTCTTCTCCGCCGAGACCCCGCTTGGCAAGATCCCTATCAGCAGAATGTGAGTATTGGGAAGAAGTCTTTCCAGATCGGCTACCACCGCATCGATTCCCACTTCGGTTTGCTCTGCCGTTTGATTTTCATGCCCGGTGTTGTTTGTGCCGACCAGCAGCAGCGCCGCTTTGGGATGAAGCCCTTCCACTTCGCCATGCTCGAGCCGCCACAGAACGTGTTCGGTCGCATCGCCGCTGAATCCCAGATTCAAAGCGCCGCGGCAGCCATAGAACTCCCGCCACGTAGGTTCGAAGTTTTCGTCGGGCGGATGTGACTTGTCGTAGTTATTGGTAATGGAATCTCCGATTAAGAGCAGCGGTGATTCCGGATGTTGTTTTACCTGGCTTATGACCTGACCGTGCCGCGCCGCCCACCATGCTTCCGAAAGCCGGTCGGCCGGGGTCACCGCGGGATTGAGTTGCGGCTGAGCCCGGCTGCTGTCGCCGCAAGCCAGTAGCAACAACATCATGGAGATGCACCGGACGGCGGGCAGAGCGACCGGTGGGCGTAACTGAGCCGCGAGCGTGAGCGACCGGTGGGCTAACCTTACGGCATTTGCCCGATTCCCCTGGATTCCCCAAAAATCCATCACTTCTATGTCGCGCACTCCAGGTCAATTTCCACTGTTAACTCTAGCGCTTTGCGTCAGTATACTCCCGAGTATCGTTACCGTTAGCGCTAACGCCAGCTACTGGGAAGCTTGTACTCTTCTGAGTATCGGCTTGCTGCTTGAGAGTGCCTTAGCCGAGCAGCTCATTCGAGAGCCAGGAAAAGGCGTGCACCTCGGGCAGCGCGATGCAAACATCCAGTGGGAAGTTGTGCCAGGGTACCTGAGCACCAGTACAGGCTCGATGAGGAGCATCGCATAGCCGGAAGAAAAGGAATGGGCAATTGGATCAGGAGTATCGGTTTTTTGTCGGGATTGACTGGGGAACACAGACACATCGCATCGTATTGCTCGATTGCGAGGGACGAGCGATTGAGCAATACGATGCAGCGCACACAGGCGACGGACTTGAGGACTTGGTTGATCGCCTTGTGCGCAGCACTAGATGTGAACCCGCGACAGTCGCCATAGCAATTGAAACGTCATGGGGTGCTCTCGTCGAGACACTTCTAGACCATGGCTTTGCTGTATTTTCAATCAATCCTAAACAGGTGGATCGCTTCCGCGACCGTTTCACCGTCGCAGGTGCCAAGGATGACACACGAGATGCACTGGTTTTGGCATCTTCCCTCCGGACAGACCGTCGCAGCTTCAGGCTTGTCGAAATCGACACGCCTGAGATCATCCGATTGCGTGAACTCTCCAGATTTGAAGACGAACTGAAAGCGGAGCTGCGCCGCACAACCAACCGCCTCTGGCAACAACTCCATCGTTATTACCCACAGGCGCTCAAACTGAGCCCAGCAGTGGACGACCTGTTTCATCTGGGATCTTTTGCGGAACGCTCCGAACCCTAAGACAGGATCAAAACTGAGCCTAACTCGGCATCCGGAGGCTATTGTTCTTGCACAGAATCAGCAGATTTACTGCGGAAGAAGTGCAGAACACTCTTCGAACACAGGCTCTCAACGTTGGCTCAAGGCGCTGCAGAAGCAGCTAGCGAACATGTGCTCCTCCTTCTCTGTTATGCCTGGTCCAATGCCAGGAACAGATTGGATGATGGAAACGTCGGATTCGCCTGACTCCTCGATAGTTCTTCAGCAGGTGTCTTATGCGACGGCCTACATCTCGAAGTTGTTGGTCGAGGAGGGTTACTTGAGGTAGCAATTCTGCTGTCCGAAGCATCGCGGCCTATCCGGGAGCGGGATTTTCACTTTCTTCGCTGCCTGGCAGGTACAGCGCCCATCACAGTCCAGAGTGCCAAGCGAAGAATGGTCTCCATGCGCCGAGCTTGCAGCGAGAGGTTAAGACAGGCGTTGCATCATTGGGCAACCCGAAGCATCATCTGCGACGAAACGAGCAGGAAGCAATATGATTGCTTGAGAGCTGCCGGCCACCAACACGCAAGAGCACTGCGCGGCCTTCGATAGACTCCTGCGCATGCTGATCGCGATGCTGAAGTACCAAACGCCTTTTGACCCTCAGCGACGCAAACAAAAACCCGTTCTCCAAGTTGGTGTTCATCTTGGCTTTGCCTCGTAACCGAGTCTTGGTGATCCTATTTTCCGGATTGCCGACGACTCACCAGGAACCGAAACAAAGCCAGTTTGTCATTAGGAGTGGCATTCGGTGTATCCAACTTCACCCCGGCTTTCCAAACGTGAATGATCGCGCTAGCGTATCGGTTGGCCGATGCCTAGAAGGTTTCCCTCGCTGTCTCTGAACCACGCGGCCCTCTCGCCGAGGCCACCACGACTCGGATAATTGCCGTTTACCTGGGCTATACCGTTGACTGTCTTGAGCCCTGGCACATCGTACTCCTCGAATATCACCCCGCGTGCTCGTAAATGCGCCACCGTCGCATCAATGTCTTCGACTTGCCATCCCATCTGAGTGTGATTACCTGATGGTTGGCCGGATGACTCAAACAGCGCGAACCAGCCATTTCCGCATTGATAACGAAGACCACCGGGTCTTTCTTCCATGGGCCGTAAATCTAGCTTTTCCGCATAGAATGCTTTCGCGCGTTCCAAGTCCTGTGCCGGAAGTCTGGCAGCAACATCGGTATATTCGAGCATCGGTCATGCCTCGCATCCCATGTTAATCTCCACTCAGCAGAGACAAGGCTGGGCATCCGTTCACTGACCGGAAAGGCCAATTCCTTCTTGCGCGTCAAGGATACTTCGCTGGGTACACCTCCTCGATTCACCCCGAGGAACCGAGCTGATTCGTATTCAAGCTTGAGATGATTCCGGACTGTCCATTTCAGCGCGACCGCCATCTGGTGCCTTACTCGTGCCGCAGAGCCGCCAGCGGGTCAACTCGGGACGCTCGCCTTGCCGGCGCATAGCCAGCGAGAATCGCGGCGCTCAGCAGGACGATACAGGCGAGCGCCAGGGTTCCCGGATCATTGGGCCGGGTCTCAAACAGAAACGATTTGAGAAGCCGGGAAGTAATCAATGCGGCAGGCACGCTGATCGCGAGCCCCACGGCGGCCAGTGTCAGAACGCGACGCAGGACCATCCAAACCACGGCACCGCGTTGCGCGCCCAGCGCCATCCGGATTCCGATCTCGCGGATCTGGCGAGCGACGTTGTAGGACACGGTTCCGTAGAGACCCACGCACGCGATAAGGAGAGCGAGAACCGCGAAACTCGTGCATAGTTTCGCGAACGTGAGTTCTCGACTAATTGTCCGATCAATCTCCGCCGCTTGTGTAATCACGTTTGTGAGAGGTATGCGTGAATCTACCTTCCGCACGAGCTCATTCACACTCCTGACATAAGTAAGCGGATCACCGGCAGTGCGCAGCGCGTAGGTCACCATGTCCGGAGAGGACTGCCCGGCCGCAGTGAACACGATCATTGAGCTGCCCTCTTCTTTCAGGCCGCCGTACCGCAGGTTAGCCGACACACCAACGATCTGGAGATCGAGATTCTCGTTCACAAAGGTGATGCGTCGGCCCACCGGATTCTCGTTCCCGAAGAAAGTCCGCGCCAGTCGCTCGCTGACCACTGCAACTGGCGCGGAGCCCGCTTGGTCGCGCTCCTCAATCTCACGTCCGGATAGGATTGGAATCTGCATCGTCGCGAGGAAACGTGGGCCGGCGACTATAACACTTGCGCCTTCGGCGGTAACACCACCAATCTTTATTGGCCCCCTGTATGCCTTTCCTGCATGGCCGGCGCTGATGATCGAGGATTGCGAAAATGTTGCGCTGCTCACCCCAGGGATCGATTCGAGGCGCTTGCGCAGCTCCGTATAGAACGTCGTGATCTCCGGGTCGCGATGCCCGGCTTGCCGCGCATTCAACGAGAAAAGAAGGATATTCTTCCGGGCGTATCCCAGCTGGACGGAGTGCAGCTTGTCGAGTGTCCGGACAAACAGGCCCGCTGCGAACAGGATGAGAAAAGAGATCGCAATTTGGACGATCACCAGAATTTGCTGTGCGCGGCGGCGCGGTCCTCCCCCGCGGCCATCCTTCAGCGCGGGCATAACTTCCGGACGCGTCGACTGAATCGCCGGAACCAAGCCAAACAACAGACCGCAAACCACGGAAACCGCCGCCGTTGCGGCTAGCACCTTCCAGTTCAATTCCGTGTGCAACGTCAGATTTTCCCGCCCTTTGGAGAGCAGAAACGTCAGCGATCGTCCACCCCAGATCGCAAAGAAGATGCCTAATGCTCCGCCGAGGGACGCCAGCATCACACTCTCGGTAAGCAACTGCCGCACGACGCGGCGGCGTCCCGCTCCCAGGCTAAGCCGGACCGCCATCTCGCGGCGCCGCGCAGTGGCCCTTACCAGCAACAGATTGGCGATGTTCGCGCACGTGATCACCAGGATCAATCCCACCATCGCCAGGAGTACGTACAGAGGCTTCGAATACTGGCGACGCAGGCTACCGAGACCTTCTGCGCCGGGATTCAGCCTCAGCGCGGGCAATTTGGCCCGTTCTCCGTCCGTGCTCGCCGTAGCGGCAACCCATTGATGAAAACGCGGAACCAGCGCGGCTTGTGCCTGGGCCATGCTGATGCCGGGTTTCAGACGGCCCATCATTTCAATCCAGTAGAAGTTTTCGTCGCTATACGGGCGGGCGGCTGTGGTGCCCTCCAGGAGCACATTCGTGTGCACTGGAAGGTACAGGTCGGGCGCCGCCCCAGGGTCTACTCCGAAGAATTCGGGGGGCGCCACGCCGATCACCGTGAACGGAATATTGTCGACGAGAATCGATTGCCCAATCGCATTCAGTGGTCCTCCAAATCGGTTCTGGCTTGTCGCAAAACTGATCACGGAGACTGGGGCCGCGCCTGGACGATCGTCTTCGGAGCTGATCAAACGTCCTGCAACCGGCGACACTGCCAGACCGCTAAAATACTCGCCGGTGACATATTCCGCGCCGACGCTCGTGGCCTGCCCATGGATGGTGAGGGTTTTGTGTAGTCCGTCAAAGTATCCGAAGAGCGTAGAAAAGACAGGATTGTCCTCGCGAAGCGTCTCGAACGCGCCGTACGGGAATATCCCGCTGACAAGGCTGCCCTTGTTGCCCGGCCAGAAAATGCCTTGTACCCCATGGACCACGTGGACCCATTGCTTGCTGGCGTTCTGGGGAGGCCGGCTACGCCAATTTAACACCACTAGCGACTCGGGATCGGTCACCGGCAGCGAACGCAACAGAATCGCCTCCATGACGCTGTAGATCGCAGTATTGGCCCCGATGCCGAGTGCCAGCGACAAGACCGCCAGAGCGCTGAATGCCTTATTGGTGGTCATGGTTCGGAAGGCATAGCGGACATCCTGACCCAGTTCTGACCAAAAACGTGTCATCCAAATCTCCCGTGCTTCTTCGTGCTTCAGTCCAACGTTGCCGAATCGCCGGCGCGCCTCAGCCCTTGCGCGCTCCGGCGTCATTCCGCCTGCTTGCAGCTCCGCAGCCTTCTCCGCAAGGTGGAGCTCTATTTCCTCGCACAGCTCCTCGCCGCGCTTAGCGCTCTGCGTCCAATACCTCAGCCGTCGTATCAACAAGTCCGTCACTCCGCTCCCATCACGCGGGCGATCGCCAGCGTGAGTTTCGCGTACTTCTGGGTTTCAACCGCCAGTTGTTTACGTCCAGGTACCGTGATTTTGTAAATCCTCGCCCGCCGATTGTTCGCCGTCATGCCCCAGACACCCTCAATCCAGCCGTTTAGCTCCAACCGCTGGAGAGCGGGATATAGCGAACCCTCCTCGACGAGCAGCTCGCCGTTTGACGATTCTTGAATGAACTGGACTATGCCGTATCCGTGGAGATCGCGCCGCGATAGAATCCGCAGAATCAGCATGTCCAGTGAACCGGGCAACGAATCGTTCTTTTGCGCCTTGCGCCCCATACCAAGAATTCTTAGCTTACGCGACGGGATCACGCGAGTCAAGTTCGGACTGGCGAGCACTCGCGGGCAAAACGATTCCGGTGCTCACGCGCATTGGATGCGAATGGCTATGGGCGCGAGTTGCCGCTGCACGGGAAGTGGCCGCGTGCGATCCCGTACGTTCGCCCGAAGGACGACTTGCCTGCAGGTCACGATGCCACGATCGACCGCGCTTCCCGTTGAGCCACGAAAGGTGGTTCTGTGACGAGGTTGGTCATATTTCATTCTGTTCTCGGTCTGAGACGTGTGGAACAAGAAGCTGCCGAACGATTCCGATCTCTTGGATTTGAAGTTGCTCTCCCTGACCTGTATGAAGGTGAGCGTGCAGAATCGATCGAAGATGGATTTGCGTTGATGGCTCGGATCGGGTGGTCCCGGATTGGCGAGCGCGCCTTGGAAGCGGTCACAAAGCTGCCGGACACGGCGGTACTGGTTGGCTTCTCTATGGGGGTTGGCGGTGATTGCGAGCCTCTGGCGGGACTGTCCCGGAACGGTCGCCATTCTCCTATTTCACGCTGTGGCCGAGATTCCGCTGAATGTAAGGCCCGGGCTCAAGGTGCAACTCCATATTGCCGGAAGCCAGCTAAACGATTCCTACTCGGGAGTGGTACAAAGTACTTTACAAAACAGAGTTCGCACTTCAGAATATGCTTATGTGGAAAGTTGTTGACCAGAGTGCTTGCATCACTTCTTACGACTGGGTTGAGTACTTTTACCGAAACGCGCCCGATCCAATCTTTCCTTGGGAGGATGGCATCCGCTTATCGGGAGCCGAGCAGCGAGCCGTCGTCCCCTCGATTCAGCAGTTTCAACTTGGAGAAGGCGCCAGCGGCGATCGCCTGTTGAAGCGCGCACAGCGGTTCTCCCGAGACACGGGAGATCTTGGGCTACTCGCGGCCTTGCAGCTTTTCCTGGGGGAAGAGCAGCGGCATAGCAAGACTCTGGCCCGCTTCCTGCAGTTAGAAAATGCGCCTTGTCTTCGGAAACATTGGGTCCACAGCGTTTTCCGATCGTTGCGCGGCCTGGCGGGACTAGAATTGTGCCTCAAGGTCCTGGTGACTGCCGAACTGTTGGCCCGGCCGTATTATGCCGCGCTGCATGACGCCACAGGTTCACCATTGCTCAGAAGTATCTGCCGGCGTATCTTCGAAGAAGAGGGCGCTCACCTACGCTTTCAGGCATTCGCGCTCAACCGGTTCCAGAAGCGGCATCGTCCGCTGTCGCGAGCTCTCTTAAAGACGTCTCACGCCCTGCTGTTAGCGTCTACAGCGACGCTTGTCTGGGCCGAACACAAAGCCGTTTTCAGATCTGCCGGACGTACCTTTATTCAATTCTGGGGAGAAACATGGCGCGAATTTGATTCCCTGTACTGCGCGTCTACTGCCCACGCAACTACTGCTGCAAAAGTGGCGTGACGGGTTCCACTTCTAAAACCACCCAGGATCCTCGTGTGCATTGTGCCACAAGTTGTGTCACAATTCGGTGTGCCTTCCGTTAACCTCCGTCAACTCCGCGATACTCGCCAGCTGAAAGCCTGGCTGCAAGCCGGCAAGACAATCGAGCTGCGCGAGCGGAATCGTGTCCTTGGGCATATCGTTCCTGAAACTCCTACCGCCGGGCCCGACGCCTGGCCCAATTTTGCAGCCCGCGCGAGGAAAATCTTCGGAAAACGCCTTTTGCCAGGTGCAGATCTTTTGATTAAAGAACGCGGGCGCTATTGACCATCTACGTCGATACCAGCTTTTTCGTTTCGCTCTATCTGCCAGATCGTCATTCCGCGGAGGCCCGGCGGCGTATAGCGGAGCGGCCTAGAATCTGGCTTACGCCCTTGCATCGGGCCGAGTGGGCGCACGCCGTATCCCAGCACGTCTTCCAGAGCAAGATTTCAGCCCGCGAGTCTCAGCAGGTATTTAGACATTTCGAACGGGACCGCCGGCAAGGCTTGTGGGGGGAGGCCAGTTTTCCCGAGATGGCCTTCGAAACCTCCGTTGAACTGGCCCGCCGCCATGTGGCTCGTCTCGGTGTCAGGACGCTAGACAGCCTCCATGTGGCCTCGGCCCTGGAACTCAAAGCCGATGCCTTCTGGACCTTTGACGACCGCCAGGCCAAATTAGCCGGAGCGGCCGGGTTCAAAGTAATCTAGACATCAGCTATGTAGTATGCTATTCAAAGCTGTGCTGCTTACCTATTTCCACGCTCTCGCGCAAGACCTGAAATTCGATCTCAAATTCGCTTTCCGAACCTATCGACGCTCACCCGGCTTCACCTTTACTGCCCTGCTCGCCATCTCGCTCGGCATCGGCGCTACCACCGCGGTCTTCAGCGTCACCGACCGCATCCTGTTCCGCCCGCTGCCCTACCACGCTGGCCGGCAACTCGTATCCCTCGGCATGCTCGCCAAAGTCGTCGATGACGGAGAATTCCTCTTTGCCGCTGACTATCGGGATCTCACCGCGTCATCCAATGCTTTCCAGTCGCTGACCTCCTGGAGCGGTGTTGACGAATGCGACATCACCGATCGCAACCCCATCCGACAGCACTGCGCCACCGTCGAGCAAAACTTCCTGTCCGTCCTCGGCATCCATCCCATCCTCGGACAAACCTTCTCTCCGGCCGACGGTCAGCCCGGCGCACCCCGCAAAGTCCTCCTCAGCTACGGCCTCTGGCAAAGCCATTTCGCCGCCGGCAAACAAATCATCGGAACGACGCTGCAGCTCGACGGCGCACCGGCTCGCATCGCCGGCGTTCTCCCGCAATCATTCGAATTGCCCACCCTGCAGCATGCCGATCTCCTTACGCCGCAAGTTATCGATCCCGCCGGTTTCCGCCATGGCGCGACCTACGTGCTGCGCGTCATCGGCCGCCTCAAAGACGGACTCACTCTTGAATCCGCTCGCTCCCGGCTGGCCCCCTTCTTCCATCACGCACTCTCCTACGTCCCGGCGCCATTCCGCAAAGAAGTGCAATTTCGCGTGCGTTCCATGCGCGATCGCCAGATGGCAGGCGCTCAATTAGCCGCCTGGACCCTGCTCGCCGCCGTCCTCTCCGTCCTCCTTGTCGCGTGTGCCAACGTCGCCAACCTGCTGCTCGCGCGCGCCGCCGGGCGTCAGACCGAATTCGCTATCCGCACCGCCATCGGCATCGCCCGCGCTCGTCTCCTGCGCCAGTTGCTCACAGAAAGCCTGCTGCTGGCCATTGCCGGCGACGTGATCGGCTGCGTGCTGGCTGCCCTCCTGCTGCGTATTCTGAGTGCAGCCAATCCCGCTGCCATCCCCGAACTGGCTAGCGCCTCGCTCGACGGCCGCATTCTCGTCGTCTCGCTCGCGCTCTCTCTGCTAGCCGGTCTCTCCTTCGGCGTTGCCCCAGCTTTCTACCAGTCCTCTGCCGCCCTGCTTGGCAGTTCCCGCAGCGTCGCTCCCCGCAGCTCCACGCTTTTCAAAAACACCCTCGTCGCCGCCCAAATCGCTTTATCCACCGGGCTTCTCACCGCCGCCGGCCTGCTGGTCCGCAGTCTCTGGAATCTCGAAACGCAATCCCTCGGCATGCAGACCGAACAGGTCCTCACCGCACAACTCATTCTCCCCACCAGCCGCTACACCAAACCCGAGCAGCGCATCGCGTTCTTCAATCAGGTCGAACAAAAACTCAGCGCCATCCCGGGCCTGCGCGCTCTCGGTCTCAGCGATTCGCTTCCTCCTGGCGGTTGGGAGCGTGCGCGCCCCCTCTCCTCGCTTCAGATCATCGGGCATCCTCTCCACACCGCCGGTACCGGCGGCTTGATCGACTGGCGTTACGTCTCCCCCGGCTACTTCGCCGCCCTCCGCATTCCCGTCCTCGAAGGACGCGGCTTCAACGAAGCGGATCGGCGTCCCGGCGTTAACCTCTGCATCCTTAGCCGCTCTCTCGCCCAACGCCTCTTCCCAATGCAAAATGCCATCGGCCAACATCTCAAACTCTCCACCAGCGCATCCATCGAGATCGTCGGCATTGTCGCCAATGTCAAAAACACCGGCCTCGCGATTTCCGATAACCCTGAATACTACATACTCCGGACCCACGCTCCCGATGACACTTACCTGAACAACACCGGCCCTGTCGCCCAGCGCACTCTGAGCCTGGTCTTACGCGCACCGATCGCCGGCGCAACGCTTGCCACCCTTGTCAAACACACCATCGCCGAGCTCGATTCCACCCTTCCGGTAGAAATTCAATCTATGCCTAGCCGTCTAGGTGAGATGGCTGCTGCTCCCCGTTTCAATGCTTTACTCCTCGTTGCCTTTGCCGCCGTTGGCCTGTTCCTCGCCGCCGCCGGCCTCTATGGCACCATCGCCTATCTCGTCACCCAGAGAACCCAGGAGATCGGCATTCGTATGTCCCTCGGCGCAACCCCGCTCGAAATTGCCCGCCTGCTGCTCGCCCGCTCCGCGCAATGGACCCTCGCCGGCGCGGCCTTCGGTGTCCTCGCTTCTCTCGCCACCACCCGCCTACTCTCGTCTCTCCTCTTCCGCGTCTCCGCCCACGATCCCTTGGTCCTGATCGCCGCCATCGTCTCTCTTCTCTTCGTAGCCCTGCTAGCCACCGCCAACCCAATCCGCCGTGCCGCTTCCATCGATCCTATGACCGCCCTCAGAAACAACTAGCCCCGTTATTACCGTCGCCCACCCCGTTCGCTTTTCGAAAGTCATGTTCCTCTCTCACCCGCCAGCCCATTTCCCGGCATCGGGAGGATACCCGAACGGTACTCTCCAGCCCTCCCCGCAAACCCCTCTAAGCAATTGAAAACAATAAGCTAACTTTATTCTCATCCCTCGGTGACCCTGCGCCCGCGCGTCTCTCCTGCCAAAATCAATAATTACCGTCGAACCCTTTTATGGACGGTAAATACTCTTGGGACAACGGATGACTCGCAGTCAGCAACCTGCTTTGACACTCTTTGCGCTCGGACTGATAGGGCTGGGCATCCTCGGTGTGATCTACGGAGATTTCGCGTTAGTCTGGCAGCCCGTCGCTGCCTGGGTTCCCGGGCGGATCGCTTTAGCCTACGCTGCGGGGCTCGTCATGTTTTTGGGCGGCCTCGGACTGCTTTTCAGGGCTACCGCAAAATTGTCGATTCGCATCCTCTTTCCGTATCTCATCATCTGGCTGCTGCTGAAGGCGCCCGCTCTGGTGGTAGCGCCGCAAATGGAAGCCGTTTGGCTCGGCTTCGGCGAGCTTGCCGTGCTGCTTGCCGGCGGCTGGATCCTGTTTGCTCGACTAGGCGCGATACCCGAGCGATCCACCTTCACGTTCGCAACGGGTGAGAACTGCGTTCGCCTGGCGCGGATTCTCTTTGCCGTATCCCTCATCCCGATCGGTCTCTCACATATCGTGTACGTGAAGGAGACAGCCGCCCTCGTGCCCGCGTGGCTTCCTTTTCGAACAGGATGGGCCTACTTGACCGGTATAGGACAGACCGCCTGCGGCGTCGGCGTTTTGCTCTCGATCTATCCGCGCTTGGCGGCAGCTGCGGAAGCGGCGATGTTGAGCCTATTTACACTTCTGGTTTGGGGTCCAGCGATTCTAGCTCAACATGCCGCACGCTTACCCTGGACGGCGTTCTTCATCTCCTGGACGATCACGGCCGCCGCCTGGGTCGTAGCGGGCAATATCACGACGAAGAATTCTGCCCAACCCCGCTCGCGACCGTCACTTGAGTAAGCCAACAAATGCCAGAGTTGCCGGATATCTTGGGATACATCGAGGCTTTGAAACCGCGAGTAATCGGCGAGCCTCTGGGAAGAATTCGAGTAGCAACGCCGTTTCTGCTTCGCACGGCCGATCCGCCGCTGGCGGCCGTCGAGGGGCGGCTTGTTTGCGAGCTGCGCCATGTTGGCAAGCGCATTGCATTCGGGCTGGAAGACGATCTCTGGCTCGTGCTGCATCTGATGATCGCGGGACGGCTCCACTGGCGGCCTGCCAACGCGAAGCTCTCAGGACGTCAAAACTTGGCGAGTTTCGACTTTCCGAAGGGCTCGCTGGTGTTGACGGAAGCCGGCACCCGGCGTCGAGCGGCACTGCATCTCTTTCGCGGCGAAGAGTCGCTGCGAAGCATCGATCCGGGCGGCATTGACGTTTTCGCTGCTGATTTGGCAGGCTTTCAAGCTGCTCTGACGGCGGCAAATCACACCCTGAAACGAGCGCTGACCGACCCGCGCATCGTTAGCGGGATCGGCAACGCGTACTCGGATGAGATCCTGCATGCCGCACAGCTATCTCCTATCGCCCAAACGCAAAAGCTCAAACCCGAAGAACTGGCGCGGCTCTTCTCGGCAACAAGAGCAACGCTGGCCCTCTGGATTGATCGCTTTCGTGCCGAAGCGCGCGCGCGTTTCCCGGAGAAAGTCACTGCCTTTCGCGAAGGCATGGCGGTACACGGGCGGTATGGCAAGCCGTGCCCGGTCTGCGGTGAAAAGATACTGCGCATCCGCTACGCCGACAACGAGACCAACTACTGCGCGCGCTGCCAGACAGGTGGTACGGTGTTGGCCGATCGTGGGTTATCCCGTCTGCTTGGGTCCGATTGGCCGCGCAGCTTGGAAGAGCTCGAGAGCTTGCAGAATCGCTAGGAAACTCTGCCAGAATACAGAAACGGTGTCTCTTTGAACTCCTCCTATGACGACGTCGCAGGCATGTATCACACCCTATGGGCGGACTGGTATTTGCCGGCGGCGCTGCCGGCTCTAGAACGGCTCTTTTTTTCTAAAGTCCCGCCGGGCAGTCGTGTTCTCGATCTCTGTTGCGGCTCCGGTCACGTGACACAAGAATTGGTGGCGCGCGGCTACCAGGTCACCGGCGTCGACAATTCGGCCGAATTGATCGCTCTCGCTCGTTCGCACTTACCCTCGGTTGACTTTCGGGTGCAGGATGCCAGAACGCTATCACTCGATCCAACCTACCGGGCGGCGCTATCGACCTTCGATTCGCTCAACCACCTGCTGAGTCTGAACGATCTGCGGTCCGTTTTTGCAGGCGTTCATCGCGCGCTGCTGCCAGACGGCCTATTCGTTTTCGATATGAACCTGGAACAGGCCTATTCGGTGGATTTAAAGCAGTGGTCTGTTGATATACAGGAAAGTGCGGTCGGCCTGGTGCGGGGTGTTTTTGATCCGATCGCCAAGCAAGCTTCGACCGAGCTCATCTGGTTTACCCGAGTCGGTGACGATGGCTGCTGGCAACAGCGGCGCAGCGTCGTCAAGCAGCAATGTTATCCGCAGCCTGACATTCTCGCCTCGCTTGCACGGGCGGGGTTCACGAACATACAGGCATTTACGGCAGCGGAAGCCGGCGTGAAGTCGGAGTTGGGTTTTGGACGAACTTATTTCGTGGCGCACGCCTGAAAGTGCAAAGGTGGCGGATTCGAGCAGCGGAATCAAGGAGCGACACGTATGCTCTTCGCGCGGCGCGCGTAATCCCGCGACCGTCTTGCACGTGTTGCTTAAGAGTTCACGAATGAGGAAAAACGCGCACGTCGATGCCCTCGGCGGAGCGGATCAGCCGGTCCAAGTCCGTCCCAAATACTCGTTCCCACCAGCTTTCGCGGCCGCGGTGCCCGACAAAAATCTGCGTAACGCCGCGCTGCCTGGCAAATTGCAGGATCGCGCTCACCACATCTTCACCATCCAGCTCGACGATTTCGGCCGACTTCTCTTTGGCGATTTCGAGCGCTTCGGCGATTACGCGCTTTTGTTCCGCTGACCACTCGGGCCGGTTCATGTGTGCCATGATCAACTCGCCATGAAAGCGATCCCGGTTGCGAGCGCCTGTATCGAGCATGCGGCGCGCATCGGAGTCCGGCGCGATGCAAACCAGTATGCGTTCCTGCGTGCCCCACGTTTGCTCAATCCCGTGACTGAGCAGATATCGCTCGAGCTGCTTATCAATCACGTCCGCAGCGAGGAAGAGGGCGATTTCGCGCAGTTCAGAGAGCTGCATCTGCGAGAGCCGCTGGGAGCTTCCCTGTTTTGAATCGTCGGAGAAGCTGATCCGGCTTTCCGCCGGCGCGTCGACCACCACGATTTCGTCGGCCAGTTGCAGGAAGCTGAGCGGAACCGTCTGACTGACATGCTTACCCGTGATCGCCTCAATCTGCTCGCGTTTCTCCTCGATGTGCTGCAAGTTCACCGAGGTGATCACCGAGATACCGGCGTCGAGCAGATCGGCCACATCCTGCCAGCGCTTAGCGTGAGTCGAGCCGGGAGCATTGTCATACGCTAGACCGTCCACCAGGCAGACCTTGGGAGCGCGCCGCAAGATGGTGACCACGTCCATCATGCGAACGCCATCGACTTCTTGCAACGGAATGATTTCGAGCGCGGAAACTGAATGCAGCACATCGGGCGCAAGCTTAGGCTGGATCGCTCCTATGATCACATCCTGGCCGCGCTCATACCGACGTCGTCCCTCGTCGAGCATTCGAAAGCTCTTGCCGACTCCTGATGCGTAGCCCAGAAAGATTTTCAGCCGTCCGCGAGACTGGTACTCTTCGTCCGCTTCGAGCTGCCGGAGCAATTGATCGGGCGTGAGCTTCCGATCGATAGACTTTGGAATATTCGCTTCTCCCCGGTCGCTGGCGGAGGCTCTACCAGGCGCCTTGTTTTGCACCCCACCACCAGACCAAGCCAAGGGTAGCAGTATTCTGCTCCCGCTTGAGGACACCCAAAGTGTTCGTAAAAAAGAAGGGTTGGTTTGAAAAGTCGCGCCGCCATTCGCCAAACAGGTCGAAGCCATCGGCGAACTGATACTTGGCGGTAGCGGTGGTCTCTTTTAGACTCTGGCTCGCATTACTAAACATGCCTCCGCGATCGGACAGGTATTCAGCGCGTCCCGCCAGGGACAACTTGGGAGTAAGTTGATATTTTGCATACAAGGCGCCGCCGTCGGTATGCGAAGGCGAAGAAGATTGGTAAAGCCGTTGCAGCTCATAATCGGCTTCACCCGCAAGCGTAAGCCTGGGACTTGCCTGCCAGTTCACGTATGTGTCGAAGATGTGAAGTTTCCCATGCGGCGGGTTTGCTATGGGCTCGAACGGCACGCCTTGGAACAAAGGAGCATTCGGCGGTGCGCCCCCGTTTAAGAAATAAGTGGTGTTAGGATGCTCCTGGCCCAGGTAGTAATTTACGTTCCAGCTAAGATTTTTACGCGGCGTGATGGTGAGACCGAAGAACTCGTCTTTGTAACCGTTGAATGGTTCGGTTTGCTGGGTGCCGTTCACCAGCCAGTAGTTCGCGCTCAGCGCATCGTTGATCTTGTAACTCAGCCGCGCCCCTTCATGATAGAAAGGGAGGGCGCTGAACCAGAATGAGCGCGAGTAATTGAGCTCGTCCTTCGTATAGTTATTCTCGATGCCCAGCGAGCTGGCAAACTTTCCAACGTCGACGTTCAATCCATGCCCGATAGGAATCACATAGCTGCCGTAAGCCTGAAAGATGCTGCGATAAATATCTGGCCGGGGCTCATTCGAGGGATTGCCCTGCAGTGACGCCGTAGCCTGCCCGTATTGCAGATCGAGGCGAAAGCCCCAGCGTTTCCCTTTGTCGGGATCCGGCAGATTATCGAAGATGATGCCGGCTTGATTCAGGCTGAAGGCATTGCTACTCACGTCAAAAGCGCGCAACAAATTTACTCTGCCGATCGGATTATTGAAGTTGAATCCGTAATAAGCATCCAGATTGAGGTTGATTGTGGTTCCGCCGAGGAACGGTGGCGGCGCGGCTGGAGACGTGGTTGCAGTCTCCACCGGGGGCGCAGCGAGTTCTGCTGGCGATGGAGCGGCACTGGCGGGTTGAACAGCCTTCCTGGCAGCTTCCAGAGCTGCCACGCGTTCTTCCAACCTCGCGACCCGGTCGAGTAGTATTCGCTCACGGTCAGTCAGCGGAGCGGAAGGAGGATCTTGTGCTGCTAACGGGATCTGAATCAACAGCAAACTCACCGAGCACACATGCAGCCATCGCCTGAAATTGCGCATATCGCTAACAATTGTGTACCAGCGAGGCGGCTGTCATTTCGTCGCAGCGGCATGATCGAGCGCCAGATTTAACGCGAGCACGTTCACGTGCGCTTCACCCAGAAAGCCGAGGCTGCGCCCGCTGGTGGCGGATGCAACGAGTTTGTTGACCAATGTGTGATCCATAGAACGGGCTTGGGCCACGCGAGCGACTTGCGCCTGGGCGTTAGCAACAGAAATATCAGGGTCGAGGCCGCTACCGGAAGCAGTCAATGCGTCAGCCGGAATGGCGCCTGAGTAGGTAGGGTTTTCTTTGCGGAATTGCGCGGCCGAGGCTTTCACGCGATCGTACAACTTCTGGCTCGTCGGGCCTAGATTCGAGCCGCTGGAGTTGCTGGCGTCGTATCCATCGGCTCCTGCGCTCGACGGTCGAGGATGGAAATACTCGGGCTTTGCAAAGTTCTGCCCGATGAGACTAGACCCGATCACCTGGCCGTGCTCGGTGATCAAACTGCCGTTCGCCTGCTGTTTGAAAAGCAGCTGGCACACGCCTGTGATGGCAGCCGGATAAACAAGTCCAGTAAGAATCGTTAGAAACAAAACAGCGCGTAACGCAGGACCTAATTGTTGCAACATGATCGAACTCCGTTCTCTTTATGCAAGGTGAATCAGTGCCAATAATCTATCGATGAGCCAAATTCCGGGAAAGGGAGCGATGATGCCGCCCAATCCGTAGATCAGCATGTTGCGCCGCAGTAACGCCGCAGCGCCGGTGGGGCGGTACTTGACGCCGCGCAGAGCGAGCGGCACCAGCGCGATGATGATCAAGGCATTAAAAATGACGGCCGCCAGCACGGCGCTCTCGGGCGAATGGAGATTCATGATGTTAAATCGCCGCAGCACCGGATAAGTAGTCATAAACATCGCTGGAATGATGGCGAAGTACTTTGCCACATCGTTCGCGATCGAAAACGTGGTCAACGCGCCGCGCGTGATTAAGAGCTGCTTGCCGATAGCCACAACTTCAATGAGCTTGGTCGGATTGCTGTCCAGATCCACCATGTTGCCGGCTTCTTTGGCGGCCATGGTGCCGGTATTCATTGCGAGCCCCACGTCGGCTTGCGCCAAAGCGGGCGCGTCGTTGGTTCCATCGCCGGTCATGGCAACCAGGCGTCCCTGGCCCTGCTCGCGCTTGATGTATTCGAGCTTGTCGGCCGGCGTTGCTTGCGCGAGAAAGTCGTCTACCCCAGCCTCGCCGGCAATAGCGGCAGCGGTTAGCGGATTGTCGCCGGTGATCATGACGGAGCGAATGCCCATCGCGCGCAGCTGGCCGATGCGCTCCTTCATGCCGCCTTTGACGATGTCTTTCAGGTGAATAATCCCGAGCGCTCTCGGACCGTCAGCTACTGCCAGCGGCGTACCGCCGGTGCGGGAGATGCGGTCTGAAATCTCATCGAAATCAGCTGGCAGGCTGCCGCCGAGCTCCTTGACGAGATTCGAGATGGCGCCGCTCGCGCCTTTCCGCAGCATTCGTCCATCGATATCGACGCCGCTCATACGCGTGTAGGCGGAAAAGGGAATGAAATTCGCTTCGTGTTCGGCGACCTCGCGACCTCGCAGACCGTATTTCTCTTTTGCGAGCACCACCACCGACCGCCCCTCCGGCGTTTCATCCGCCAGGCTCGAAAGCTGTGCGGCATCGGCGAGTTCCGCTTCGTTCACACCCGAGAACGGCATGAAGGCAACCGCTTGGCGATTGCCAAGCGTGATGGTGCCGGTTTTGTCGAGCAGCAGTGTATTCACGTCGCCCGAAGCCTCGACCGCTTTCCCGCTCATGGCGAGAACATTGTGCTGCATAACGCGATCCATGCCCGCTATACCGATGGCTGAAAGCAGTCCGCCAATCGTTGTCGGTATGAGGCACACCAGGAGAGAAACCAGCACAGCCATCGTAGGAACATGGCCCGTCCCCGAGGCGGCGGACGCATACACCGCAAATGGATGCAGCGTGGCTACGGCCAGCAGGAAAATCAGTGTCAGTCCCGCAATCAGAATATTCAGCGCAATCTCGTTAGGCGTCTTCTGCCGCTCGGCGCCTTCCACTAGCGCGATCATTTTGTCCAGAAAGGTCTCGCCTGGATTGGACGTAATGCGGATTTTAATCTGATCGGAAAGCACGCGTGTGCCGCCGGTAACGGCGCTGCGATCGCCGCCGGATTCACGAATGACCGGCGCGCTTTCGCCTGTGATGACCGATTCGTCGACGGTGGCGATACCGTCGATCACTTCTCCGTCACCGGGAATCAGGTCGCCGGATTCGGCAATAACCGTGTCGCCGCAGCGCAGTTTGGATGCCGCCACACTCTCGATCTTGCCGTTGCTTTGCAATCGCTTTGCCACCGAATCAGTCTTGGTTTTGCGCAAGGCATCGGCTTGTGCCTTGCCGCGGGCCTCCGCCATCGCTTCCGCGAAGTTGGCAAACAGAACCGTGAACCAAAGCCAGAGTGTGATTTGAATTTCGAACCCATTGCCAGTTCTGCCGGTAAACAGGTTGCGAACAAGAAATAAGGTGACCAGCGCCGCACCCACTTCCACCACAAAGATGACCGGGTTCTTCAACAGGTGAAGCGGGTTGAGCTTACCGAAAGAATCACCAACGGCCCGCCGGACAATTTCCGGATCGAAGAGCGGCCGTGACCGCGAGAGCTTCGAGGGCAGCAGCGAGGCCGGATCGGGCGTAGGACCCGCGGGGGGTGTAGTCGGTGTTTGTAACGACGTGGCCATATCTTAGCTCCCAAAAGGCAGAAGAAGGAAAGAAAAAAGTTTTCCATCCTGCATCAGGTAATGTTCGACGATCGGGCCCAGCGCGAGAGCCGGGAAGAACGTCAAAGCGCCCACCAGAACCACCGTCCCTACCAGCAGCCCGACAAAAAGCGGACCATGGGTCGGGAAAGTGCCGCTGGTAGATGTGATCCGCTTCTTGCGAGCCAGGCTGCCGGCCGCCGCTAATAAAGGGATGAGAAAGAAAAAGCGGCCGATCAGCATGGCTAGGCCGAGTGTGAGGTTGTACCAGGGAGTGTTGGTGGTGATACCGCCGAAAGCGCTGCCGTTATTGCCGGTGGCGCTGGTGTAGGCGTACAAATCCTCGCTGAAACCATGCGGCCCGGAATTATTAAAGTTGGCGGTGGCAGGTCCGGGTGGATTCCAGTAGCTGTGCGTTATAGCTTGACCCTTGGCATCTTTAGTGGGCTCCGGGAAATGAATCACAGAAGAGGTTGCGGCGAGCACCAGAATGCTGAACGCGGTCGCAATCAAAGCCAGCATTGCCATTTTCACCTCCTTGCCCTCAATCTTTTTGCCGATGTATTCCGGAGTTCTGCCTACCATTAAGCCGGCAATGAAGACGGCCAGAATGGCGTATAACAAAATGCCGTAGAGTCCCGCGCCGGTGCCGCCAAAGATCACCTCACCGGTTTGAATATTGAACAGCGGAACCAGACCGCCCAGCGGAGTGTAGCTGTCGTGCATGCTGTTCACTGCGCCGCAGCTCGCATCCGTGGTGACGGTAGCGAATAGCGCGCTGGCAGCTATGCCGAAGCGTGTCTCCTTGCCTTCCGTGTTGCCGCCGGACTGGGTAGACGTAGCAGTAGATTGTACGCCTAGTTTTTCGAGGGTCGGATTGCCTTTGGCCTCGGCCCAGTAGCAGGCGAATGCGCCGATGAGAAACATCACGGAACAGGCGGAGAAAATCGCCCAGCCCTGCCGGCGGTCGCCAACCATCACGCCAAATGTATAAGTAAGTCCGGCTGGAATCAGAAAGATAGAAATGATTTGAATGAAGTTGGTGAAGGAGGTCGGGTTTTCGAACGGGTGTGCGGAGTTAGCGCCGAAGAAGCCGCCACCGTTTGTGCCGAGCATCTTGATCGCTTCCTGAGAAGCGACAGGGCCTTGCGCGATGATCTGTTTCGCACCTTCGAGAGTTTTGGCGACAGTGTAAGGTTCAAAGTTCTGGATCACGCCCTGAGCGCAGAAGACGAGCGCGAGCACAACCGAAAGCGGCAGCAGCAGATACAGGACGGATCGAGTAAGGTCTACCCAAAAGTTGCCGAGGCTGTTCATTTGTTGACGTGCAAACCCGCGAGTCACCGCAATCGCAATGGCGATGCCGGCTGCCGCCGAAGCGAAATTCTGTACCGCCAGCGCGGCCATCTGGACGAAGTAGCTCAGTGTCGATTCGCCGCTGTAAGACTGCCAGTTCGTGTTCGACAGGAAACTAACAGCCGTGTTGAACGCGAGATCGGGCGTGACCGCTTTGCCCGAAAAACCTTGCGGATTGAAAGGCAGTACGCCTTGAAAGCGCTGAATCAGATAAACGAACAGAAAGCTGAAGATGCTGAAGGCAATGAGCGCAGCCGAGTATTGCGTCCAGCGTTGCTCGGTGTTTTCATTAACGCCGATCAGCTTATAGGCAAAAACTTCAAACGGCCGAACTACCGGATGCAGAAACGTGCGGCGTCCGTCGAACAGGTTTGCCATGAAAACGCCCATGGGCTTCGCGAGGGCCAGAATGACCGCGAAGAAAATAAGTATTTGCAGGATGCCATTCGCCGTCATGGCCTAAAACCTCTCCGGCTTGAGTAGCGCATAAACTAGATAACCGAACAGAAGAACGGTTGTGATGCCACCAATGATGTAATCCATCTGAGTTCCTGACTAGAGCCGGTCGCAGGCTTTCGTGAAGGCCCAACAAAGTGCAAAAAACAGCAGTGCCACAAGCACGTAAGCGACGTCTGACATAAGTCCTGATCCAAATCTAATAGCGCGGTACTAAAGAAGTCATAAGGATGGGCGCCGGGCTCGAAAATCCCCGAAAAGTGCCTGTTGTGTTACTCTGAACGAGTCCGACGTTTTGTCATAGGGGGACGTAGTTCAGTTGGTTAGAACGCCGGCCTGTCACGTCGGAGGTCGCGGGTTCGAGCCCCGTCGTCCCCGCCACCTCTCCCTCCGATCGCTTCCTTCAAACAAGTCAAATATTTAGGCGGTTAGGGATACTGGAGAGATGACACCCGGGCAGCCCCAACCGAAAATACAGCTCACCAATACTGCTGAATACCGCGAACATTACGCGAACAGCGTCCAGATGCGGGTCAGCCTCTGGGATTTTTTTCTGATGTTCGGAACCATCAATCAGAGCTCTCCCGATTCCGTGACCATCGCGAATTTTCAAGGCGTCTACTTGAGCCCGCCGCAAGCGAAAGCGCTGGCAAATCTTTTGCAGCAGAATCTCAAGCAGTATGAAGCGGCATTCGGAGAGATCCGGCTGGAATCACAGGCGCAGGGCGACATCATCCAGTAGCGGTGAATGCCCGTCCAACGCCGTCCGCCGATGCCCAAGCTGCCACCCTTTGCGCTGGCGGACCAACCGACCATTCCCGCGAGTCACCGGCCCTATTACCTGCTGCTATTTCTTCTTCTGTTTACGCTCCCCCTCATTGCCCTTCATTCACACCTACTCACGCTTCCTTTCTTTTGGGACGAGCAGGGGCAATTTATTCCGACTGCCCTCGACCTGCTGCGTCACGGCTGGTGGGTAGCGCATTCTACGCTCCCCAACGTGCATCCGCCTGGGGTTGAAGTTTACCTGGTTCTCTGGTACAAGCTGTTTGGCTTCTCGATTCCGGTCACGCGCGTAGCGATGCTGGTATTCGCCGGCGCTGGTCTGTTATTCACCTTCTTACTCGCCATTGAACTGTCCCGCGATGCGGACGGAGCACCCGCGTTTCTGCCGCCGATGTTGCTGCTCGTGTCGCCTCTTTTTTACATGCAGAGCATGATGGCGCAACTCGACATGCCCGCCATGGTGCTTACTCTCGCGGCTCTGCTGCTCTTTTTGCAAGATCGATTCATCGCCTCGGCGTGCGTTTGCATCGCGTTGGTGTTAGTCAAAGAAACAGGCGTCATTGTGCCGGCCGTCTGCGGCGCGCTGCTGCTGGTGCGCAAAGATTTTCGGGCGGCCCCGCTCTTTGTACCTGCGGGCTTGGCGCTCCTGCTCTGGCTGACGGCGTTGCATAGCCAAACGGGATTCTGGCTCGGCAACCCAGAGTTTGCACACTACAATGTGGCCTATGCGCTGCAGCCCGTCCGTCTGGTTTTTTCCATTGCCCGCAGAATTTATTATTTGTTCTTTGCCGAATTTCGGTGGATCGGAACGCTGATCATATTCGCCGCCGTGCGCCGGTCAAAAATCTTCTGGTCTCGCTCCTGGCGGATCACCCTACTTGTCAGCGTTGTCACTCTGCTGCTGGTTTCTCTGCTGGGTGGCGCTGAGCTCGAACGCTATCTGCTGCCGGTGCTGCCCGTGTTTTATATCGCCGTCAGTGTAGGCATCACGCAATTAGGCAAGTGGGCCAGCGTAACGGCAACGGCAGCGCTGCTCGTGGGCCTGATTGTAAATCTATTCTGGAACCCGCCTTATCCGTTTCCTTATGAAAATAATTACGCCATGGTCGACTTCGTAAAGCTGCAGCAAGCAGCGGCCGCATTCACGGAACTCAACTATCCGCATCAAACGATCGCTACAGCGTGGCCATTCTCGGCGGCGCTGCGGAATCCAGATTATGGCTACGTGAAACACGGTTTGAAGGTCATCGAGACTGGTGATTTTCATACCTCGTCTATCGATGCTCTGGCACCGCAGAGTTACAGCATACTCATTACCTACACGCGTACCTGGATGCCAAAGCAAGGCGTTATCGCGCTGCCGTTCGTACGCAAATTTCTGACTCGCTTCTACGAATGGGCGCCCGATATTACACCGGCTGACTGCGAAGTAAAAGGTCTCTCGCCGCACGCCGACTGGCTTCGGCGCGGGCAGGAGATTACGGTTTATGTCCGCGACGGCATCCGCCGCTAAGTCAGTCAGGGCCGGGTGGTGGGCCACCGTCGTCCTGTTCCTGGTACACGGCCTGATCGTCTCCACCTGGGTGTCGCGCATCCCGGCCGTACAGAGCGCACTTCGATTGCGGAACGGCGTTCTTGGACTCAGTTTGCTCAGTTCCGCATTGGGCGCGGTAACCAGCATTCCTATTACCGGTTGGCTGGTCGGCCGTTATGGCAGCAAAAGGCTTTCCGCCATCACCAGCTTGTTGTTCTGCTCATCCATTTTATTGATAGGCGGCGCGTTCAACACGTTGACTCTGGCGCTCGCGCTGTTTGTCTTTGGTGCATGCGCCGCCGCGATGGATGTCTCGATGAACGCTCAAGGTGTGGAAGTAGAACGCCAACTAGGGAAGCCCACCATGTCGCGCTTCCATGGCATGTTCAGCCTGGGCGGCATGATCGGGGCAGGCTTGGGAGGCCTAGCCGCAGCACATGGAATGGGAACATTGCCGCACTTCGGAATCAGCGCGGCGCTCAATCTCGTAGCTGTCGCCGTAGTCTCGCCGCTGCTGCTGGACTCGCATCGCGCCATTGCCGGAGAACATCGTCTGCCTTTGCGCCAGACGCCGCGCGTGCTGCTCGCCTTGAGTGCGATCGGTTTTTGCATTCTGCTTTCCGAAGGCGCCATGGGCGACTGGACAGCGGTCTATTTAAAACAGGTGCTGCAGGCGGGCGCTGGGACAGCCGCGACGGGCTACGCTGTCTTCTCCGCTTCCATGGCGATCTTTCGCTTTTTGGGTGACCTCATCACGGCTCGCCTCGGACCACTGTTAACCGTTCGAACCGGCAGTCTGGTGGCGGCGGCCGGGCTGATCTGGGCTCTTTCCATGCACTCTCCCAATTGGTCCTTGCCGGGTTTTGCGGCGGCCGGGGCTGGGTTCTCGGTCATCATTCCGCTGGTGTTCGGTTCAGGCGGCCGCGTCGAATCGGTCGACCCAGGTGCGGGCATCGCTACCGTCACCGGCATCGGCTATATCGGATTTATAGTGGGGCCACCGGCCATCGGATTCGCCTCGCAACTCGTAACTCTGCGCTACGCACTCGGTATTGTTGTCGCCTGCTGCTTGGCTTCAGCGTATCTGTCGAAGTGGATGCGGCTACTCGAGCGCAATACGTCCGACCCACTGATGTATTCTGTGGATCAACGCTTTTAAATCCGTGCCGGTCACTTTCCAACCATGCCGCCCAGTTGGATTGCTCTCTTATATCCGGTCATTTCTAAATAGCCCACGCCTGATGCCGGTTGTCCGCGCATCGTGCCCGCGTAAGTAACGGCACCTTCCCAGTAGCTCGGAGCGAGGCTGTTCTTACTCCAAAGTTCCTGATCTTTGAGCGCCGTTTGTTCGGTAAGATCCAGATCGAGTGATGGCACGCGAATGTGCCAGGCGACAGGATAGCGCGCGCCCGTATGCGGACTCTGCCAGGCATCTCCGGGCGTCAGCGAAAAATCTCCCGCCGCCAGAAACGTCTGCTTACCCAAGCTGTCTATGTACGTACCGGACGAGTATGGGTCCGCGGCACCGCTTTTGTTCCTCAGCCGGTACAACATCAGCTCCTGCTGGTTGCCAAGCTGAATCGCAAACCAGTCCCACCCTGACAAATCACTGGTATGGGGCTCAGTGAAAAACTCATGATCCATCCAAGCAGTTCCGTTTAAGTTTGTATGGGATTGTTTCTCATCGAGCTGCCCTGCTGCCTGCAAACGCGTAAGCGAAATGTAATGCGAGGCTTGTCCCGGCGCGACGCCTTTCCGACTGACTCCGTTTTGGCCTTGAATCACGGGCGCTTTCAGCGATGCCAATTTCAGCCGCAGCGTGAAACGATCGCAAACAGCGGTTAATTCCTGATCGTCGCTTGGAAGCGATAGCCAGCGAACCTGCCAGTTTCCATTCCAATAGCGGCTATCCGAAAACGAAGCGCCGGCCAGGCCCGGTCCCGCCCGATTCAGCTTTTCGGTGTGATAGAAAGATTTGCCGTCGATATCGCTGAGCGCCAAATGGGCGAGGTAGAGTTGATCCGGACGCCATGGGGCCGATTCCTCCTGCCTGATCCGGCTAGGGAGCTGTTGTGCCTGCCGGAAGAAGGTAAGTTCAAATCCGTAGCGATGTCCGTTGGGCGCTTTCAAGTTCCCGGTGTAATACCACCACTCGGTTTCATAATCGGGATGGCTAAAGTGGTCGCGAGGGAACTGGTAGCGGTATCCGGGCTGCGCGGTTTTCCAACTTTGCTGCGCGGAGACGCAACAGGAAATCAGGCAGCATGCGAAAAGGATCTTACTCTTCATGCACCACTTCAATGGGGTTCATGCCGGTCGCTACGTTTGCCGGGAACAATGCTGCCGCGACAGTCGCCACATACACACCAGCCAAAATGAAAAGCAGCGTGCCTGCGGGCCAGTGAAATTGAATGGTCCAGCCGAAGGATTGCTTATTGATCACAAAGATCAGGATCAGCGATAACACCGTGCCGAGCACAATTCCCACAGCATTTGCCAATAATCCCAGCAGGCCCGCCTCGCACAGGATGATCTTTCGAATCTGCGGTTGCGCCGCACCGAGAAAACGCAGCAGACCGAACTCGCGGCGTCGATCAATCACGGTAGCGAGGAGCGCCCCCGCCACCCCCATGACAGCCACAATGATGGCGATTACTTCTAACGCATAGGTGATCTGGAAGGTGTGATCAAAGGTCGAAATCGCGCCTTTCCGCAAGCTGCCGTTTGAGAATACCGCTACGCCGCGGCCGCCAATAATGGAATCGATTTCACGCCGCAAGTCTTCCGATCGAACTCCGGGCTGCAGGTAGACCGCTAGATTCGACTCGGCTGGATCCGGCAGATACTGGAGCAGTGTCTTGCGATCGAGCACGATGTAGCCGCGCTCTGTCGAGTAGTCATAGTAAATGCCGAGCACCTGGAAAGTGCGCGTCGCGCCCGAAAGCGGCACGTGCAAACTGCTCCCCACCTTCACGTCATGCTTGTTGGCAAACGGCTCGCTGACAACGGCGTAATTACCTGTGGAAAGTTTTGCAAGAATGGCGGCGCTATTTTCACCAGGCATGAACCGCGTGCTGGCCGAATTACCCACGCGGCTGCTTTCACCACCTGCCAGCGTGGCCGGCAACCCGTCATAAGTAATCGGATAGGCACGGAAACGATCAACCGAGGCGACGCCCGAAAGCTTCTCGATTCGATCAGCAATGTCCGGACTCATGGTCGGATGCTGATCGGCCGCAGCAAAACCTGCCGGTCGTAAGTAAAGATCGGCTTGCAGCTGATTGTCCATCCAGACGACCACAGTTTCCCTAAAGCTGCCCACCATAATCGCCACACTGGCCGTCATGGCGACGGCCGTAGCGAGTGCCGCCGTGAGCACCGACGTTCGACTTAAGGAAGCTCGTAGCGAGCGCGCCGCGAGTGACGCTTCGACACCCGCGATTTTTTCTAGAACGCGATACGCAGAGCCCACAAAGAGCGAGATAAATCCCGGGATCACCGCCGCCGTACCCGCAATCAAGCAGAACACGGCGACATACGCGAAGATCGGCTGCCGCTCCACAGGAGGCAGTTTAGCGAGTACAGCAGCAGCCACAAAAAGCGCCGCCGCTAACCAGGCGCGAGGACGTGACCGGATGGCGGCAACATATTCTTCGCGCCCGCGCGCCATGGCTTCGACCGGCGGAACACGCGATGCTTCAATTGCCGGGGCCAGCGCCGCCAGCAGCGAAACACCAACGCCCAAGGCCAAGCCGGTGAGAGCGGCGCTGAAGGTGATCTCGATCGGTGCGGGCTGGCTGCTTACGTATAGCGCCTCGACGGTGTTGCCGATCAGCCGTACCGCGCCTTCCGCCATCAGCCGGCCCAGCAGTAATCCCAACAAGCTGCCGCACACCGCAAAAAACCCGGCCTCTGCCAGGAAACCTATCAAAATCGTCCGGCGACTCGCCCCTGCCGCACGCAGAATACCGATGTCGGCGCGCCGCCTGACAACTGATATCGAAATCGTATTGTAAATAAGAAACGCCCCAACAATCAGCGCAATGTAGCTCAACACCCGCAAATTCCAGCGGAACGCCGCCAGCATTTTGCGATTCTCATCGGTGCGCGCTCCTTGAGGCATTACGCTCACCGATGATGGCAGGGACTTCCGCAGCTGGCTTCGCCATTCGTCTACCGAACTGCCCGGCGGAATCCCCACATCGATGCTATCGAGCTTGCCCTGCTTGTTCGTTACTTTCTGCGCCAGACCGATATCGGCAACGATGACGTTAGCATCGCGATTCGGCAAAACGCCCGAAACCGTAAACTCGCGCATCACATCGTCGAGCAGCAGCTTGACGCGTTGGCCCTGCCGCAGACCAGTGGCCGATCCCACCCAAATCGGATTGCTTTCGCGTAAAAGGGAACTGACCGAAGAGGCATCTGAATCCCCGATGCTGCCGTGTTCTCCCTCGCCGATCAGATCGAGCCCTATGAACGGCAGCGATTCTCCCTTGCCATCTATGGAAGCGAAGTCTTCAATCCGGGGAGAGAACTTAAGATCGTATGGCAGCTGCACGAGCCGGCTCAGGAGATGCTCATCGAGTCCCGCATTTTGCGTGATCAGCAGATCGCCTTTTCCAGTGAGCGATTCAAGCGACGAATGAAAGCTGCCGGCCGCCGCATTTCCGGCTAGATCGATAGCCAGTACAACGCCCACGCCGAGGGCAACCGCAAACAGAGTTAGCGCCGTACGTACCGGCTCACGCACGAGTGGCCGCAGAATCAACCGGACAAACAGACGCCACATTTGGATCACTTGTGAACCGGTGCTTCAAGCAAACGTCCATCGCGGACCTGTAAAACGCGATCCACCACCGCGGCGCTCTCGGCGCTATGCGTCGCCATCATGACTGCTACCCCAAATTCGCGCGCTGTGCGGCTCAACAAGCTCAAGACAATCTCGCCTGTGATCGTGTCCAAGTTTCCGGTAGGCTCATCCGCCAAAATAACGCTCGGATTATTCACCAGCGCGCGCGCAATGGCAATCCGCTGTTGCTGTCCGCCCGATAACTGGTGTGGCAAACGATGCGCGAACGGCTCCATCTCGACCCAGCGCAGCCTCTCGCGCGCCGTCTCGCGAGCCTTGCCCTTCTTAGCCAGTAGCAGCGGCAACTCTACATTTTCAATAGCGGACAGAGTGTGGATCAGCTGAAACGATTGAAAAATGAATCCGACCTTTTGCCTCCGCAAGGCTGTCAGCTCAGCATCATTCAGGTTCGTCGTTATCAGTCCGTCAATCTCGATTTCGCCCGAAGTTGGAAAATCCATCGCGCCGCACAGGTTGAGCAGCGTCGATTTCCCTCCCCCGCTCCGGCCGACTAACGCCACGAAATCGCCGCGCTGGAGTTCAAACGATACGTTCTCCAATGCCATCACCTGCTCGCTCCCGGTGCGGTAGATTTTCGTTACACTGCGCGCTTCGAGCAGAGGCATCTAGTTCAAGGATCGTATGCCGCCCTGGTGCGCGTTAAATTTTTCCGTTGGAAGGAGGGGTTACGAAGTTTTATAAAGAAGGCATGACGCCGCCATCGACCCGGAGATCTACACCAGTGATATAGCCCGCAAGAGGGCTGCAGAGAAAAATCACGGCATGTGCAATGTCGTCCGCTTTTCCGACCTTTCCCAACGGCACCTGAACGACGTGAGGCAGCACCGCTTGTTCTATCACGGGCCAGCTAGCCTCTTTATCCGCCCACCCGTTGGTAGCGGCCATCGTGCGGAATGCCGCTTCCAGCTTAGGAGTCATGATTGTGCCGGGAGAGATGGCGTTGACCGTGATGCCGTCCGCCGCCACCGACTTAGCCAGCGAAACCGTCATATTATTCATGGCCGCCTTGCAGGCCGAGTAATCCGGCCCCGTCGCGGGCGGCATCATTCCGGCCAGGCTCGATATATTTACCACACGGCCCCATCCCACTTGCCGCATTTTAGGGAGCAGGCGATTTGTCACACGCACCGCCGCCAAAACGTTTCGTTCGTATGCTGCCGCCCAGTCACCGGCAGCCGTTTTCTCCCAGAGTTGTTTTTCGCCCGAACCGCCGGCGTTGTTAACGAGAATATCGATGCCCCCAAGCAGGCGCTCGGCTTCATCAACCATGCGCTTCACTTCTTCGTCCTGCGTCAGGTCACCCAGCACGACAACTGCCTGACCGCCCGCAGCCTCGATTTCATTCGCGACGCGACTAGCGCGATCGCGATGTCGCCCGTGGACAGCCACCCCCACACCTTCGCTTGCCAGCGCCCGCGCGATCGACTCGCCGATCCCTATGCTGCTTCCGGTAATCAGCGCGCGTTTGCCAGACAATTGCAATTCCATGGAAGCTCCCAATGAAAATCATATGATTGGCAAGGTGGCTACGTCCTGGATAGAGCACCCTTTGGTGCGTCACGCTTGTTTTGGCTTGACAGCTTCAGTGGCAAGCCGGCCCCCTACTTCACTCCTCTAACTTTCGCCTTGTAGAGGCTGACGTGATAAATAAAAAGACTCATCGACATACCGGGTCCAGTCACTCAATTTCTTGAGAGGGCGGCCGAATTGTGACCGTATCCGCAGAACGGTTTCTGCTCCCGCTGAATCGAATTTAGCTCGTTCTTGGAAGCCCTCCGAGCGACCTACCATCAGCTTCCACGCTTGCTGCGCAAGACCTTCCGGCGCATTCGGAATATGCCAGCGGAACACGTCGCAGGCGGCCTCCAGGTGAGCAGGGCTGCTGAGCCAATCGCTCGCACCCACGTACGCGTTGATAAAGGCGCGAATGGGACCAGCTGCCTTCGCCGCCCACGAACGACAAGCGACACCACAGACTGCCTGATAAGGGCCGATCATGGCTTGCACATCGCCTAGTCGTCGGTAGCCGTCCTTCTCTGGGACGATCTCCTGTGGCGAACTGACCATCGTCGCAGCAATCCTTCCTTCTGTCAGGGCCTGCACGCGAAAGGAGGTTCCGCCCGCACGGGTCAGCGAATAACTTCCTGGAGGAACGCCATGTTTCGCAAGCAACTCATACATCGCAAGGGTGTATCCGGTGTACTCTGCGTCAACGCCGATCGGCTGGGTTTCCAAGTCTTTAAATGTCCTAACCTCGGGCCGGGTCAGAAGACGGAGTGAACTGCTGATTCCTCCCATGAAGGCGAAGAGGTCAGGCTCAGGATCGAGCGATATCTCCCCTTGGCCCTCCTGGTAAGCCACAACATTGTCGAACGGAGTCATTGCGATGTCGTAGGTTCGCGCAAGCAGTCCGGTAATTTGCGAAACGGAATCCTGTATCTCGCTGATTTGGACATCGAGTCCGTGCCGGGTAAAGAATCCTTGGTCTTGAGCTATATAGATTGGCCAGCTTAACCCGCCGGCGAAGATAGCGACATTCAAAGGAGTCATGGCGCTTGCCAGTGCTGGTGAACTTCAGGTGGGAAATCCATCTGTCAGAGGCTTCAGTTCTACGCGCATCAGTTTAGCGGGCTTGGCACCGTCCGGAGGCGGAGACGCTGTCCCTCCATCCGTCGTGAAGTATGCGACACGCCCGTAATCATTCGCGCCTCTTCTCCAGGCACCGGCGGAAGGTCCAATCATCTTCTCTGAATATGGATCGCCAGCTACAGTCTGCGTAAAGCCGCTGTTCAGGCCGGGATTCATCGATATAACGTCAATGGTATTTTGGCGATGAGTGGTGAGATAGATGACCTCTGCGTCTTCATCGATCAGGAAATCGTCACCCATCCTTCCCGCTACCACTAGCTCGGGAGTACCCGCCGGCGCCAACGTTTTCGGATCGACCTTCACCCGCATAAACAGTTTCTTTGCGGTTGCACTGTAATAGAGATAGTTTGTTTTAGCGGCATAACGGACACCATTGACACCCGGTTGCTCCGGTTTCATCGTTCCAGGAAAGTAGCCCATGGTTTCGTGCGCTAACCATACCCGGATGGAAGGCTGTTCACCGTCAGACGAAAGATCTACGCGCCAGATCAGTCCGGCAAAACAATCTGCAACCAGCATCACACCCGGGCCTAGCAGACAGGCTCCGTTGACGCCACGAGCCTCTTTGGGAAACTGACAAATGAGTTCTGGAGCAACCGGCGTTCCCGCTTTCCATTTACGAAGATCCAGGCGATGCAGGAAGCACTCGTGGGTTGTGTACACATTCCCTGAAAGAAGAAAAAAGACCTCAGGCTCAACCTCCACAATTCCCGCCGCGTTTTCTTTATACGTATGAAGACGTGCCGGCTCGACAACATCATCTCCACCCGCGGGAGGTACGTACCATAACTCTTTCTTGTTCGCCACTTGGATCAACACAGAATTATCTTTTCTGACTGCTAGATTCTCAAGGAAATACTGCGTCGGAAAATCCGCGACTGGCGTTACACCGGCTTGCGGAGCTTTATTGTGAGACATAAGACATTACTCCTCCTTTTCGTGCACCTTTGGCAATGAGCTGCTTTCTTCAAACAGAGAATGTACACTTAACCTGCTGAATCTTCCGGAGCAGGCACCTCGAATGCGTTCAGCAATGAGCAGACGATGTCGTAACAGCCCGCGAGGAAGAGGATGTCGACAATGCCGCGTATCCCAAACGTAGCCTTTAATTGATCGAACATCTCCTGAGATACTCGATGGTTGCGCGTGATCTCTCCGGCGAAAGCCTGCGCCTGTTTTTCCTGGCCCGTAAGGCTTTCAGAGGGCTTACCTGCTACCAGAGCGTCAATCGCCTCCTCTGAAATCCCCGCCTTTCGGGCAGCAGCCTTGTGCGCGTATAGTTCGTACTGAGCTTCCCAGATCGAACCGACAGTGAGAATCACTACCTGCCTGACACGCTCGCTTAATGTGGTGTTCTTGGCTTCAACGCTCTGCAATGTTCCGAATGCCGCACCGATCTCGGGGCTTTGTAACGCAACGTTGAAGGGACCGATCAGACTGCCGTCCGCTACCTTGGCGACGAAACCAGTGGCTTCTGCCCAAGGCACCTGGTGCGCATCGATGTCGTCGTAGAGACTTCGCTGAGCGGAACTCAGCCAGCCTGGTTTTGTCAGCGGTATGCGTCCGCCAAGTTCGCTACTCCTCATTGTGGTAGACCCACGGCATTCGCGGGAACATCGAACGCCATCAGCGTCATCGAGACCATCGTGAACCAACCCATCAGGACAGTCACGTCAACGATGCCGGCATCACCCAACAGCTCTTTCGCACGTTTATATAGTCCGGTTGGAACAACCCGTTGTGCGGCTAGCGCTGACGCGAGTTCATACACCACCTGCTCGCGGGGATCGCTGAACGACGTAGGCAGGCCTGCAATCAGAGCCTGTACCTTATTGGGTTCGAGATGGCCTTGTTCCTCGCCGATCTTCTCGTGCTCGTAGTTTCCGTACGCCGCGCGCCATTGACCGTTGATGATGTTCGTAGCGATTTCTATTTCAGACTTCTTCAAGGTGGAGAGCTTCTGATAGTAATAGCCAGTCGGAACGATCGTTTTAGACAGGGTCGGATTTGCTAACCAAATCTTGTGTGGTCCGGGTACAAGGCCACGTAGCTTCATTGTGAAGTCGTAGGCGTCCTTCATCGCGGGAGACATTTCCTTCACGGGGGTTTCCTCGAACCGTCCGAAGCTTCCAAAGTCGGCATTTTCTGCCATCGCGATCTCCTTTTCTTAGTTCGCCTCGACAACGAAAATCGGGCGAGTGTTGTTAGATGGGTTTTAACGGTCAGATGGTCTGCAACCATCGGATAACGATTTCAGCAACCAAGGGGGTCTGTTCCGGAAAGAGGGCATGAGCTGCGTCGGCGACAATCCGGGTGGTCACGCGCTGCCCCCACTTCTCGCGGCGTTCCCTCCATGAGCTAAAGGGATTGAACGGGTCGCTTTCCGCAATGATCTGGAGGATCGGGCCGCTGCCCGCTTCACTGAAAGCGGCATGGTTCATCTTCGAAAGCGCCGCCTTTTGCATCTGTAGAGTTTCGGGATACCAGCCACTCAGCCACTGTCGGGCATCATGGTGGGGAGCGAAAAATCCCTTGCGAAGCGCCGGCAATCGTTCCTCTTCCGGGAGCGCGGGATTTCCTGCGATGAACGGAAGCTCCTCAGTATCTTTTGGCGGATTATCAGCGGGCGCCGTAGCCAGGATTAATCCTCTGACAAAATCGTCATGCGTTGTGGCAAGCAATCGTGCGACTCCAGTCCCATATGCGTGGCCCATTACAACGGCGGTCCCATTTGCCAAATGTTGAATGACCTTTGCTGCGTCATCGGCCATGTCCTGCAGGGAAGCATTCATGGAGCCTGAGCTACGTCCGATGCCTCTTGGCCTTGGCCTCAACACCTGGAATCCGGCTTGCGCAACGATTTCTGCGAACTCGTCGAAGTCAGCGCCGACATCCCGCCCATAAGAGGGCAGCATGACAATAGCGGGACCTTTGCCGTTAAGGAATGTCTCGATGACGGCATCCCCGTTAGAAACCATTTCAGTCACTTGTGTGGTTGTGGCCATGCAATCTCCTCTTCACGTCCGTCGAGTTCCAAACGATACAGATGCAGCGCCTGTGCTTTATGCGACAGGAGTAGAGGATACTTTGTGGGCACATATCTATACGCTCCAGGTATAGTTAACGATCGCTAAAAGTCGTGTACCCTTCCGAGCAGATCGATGATGTGCGCATGCCTTTGCTGAACGATGCGGGCCTGCTCAGGCGCATGTTCGTGAATGAGGGATTGATCCCATTTGGTGAGCAGTTCAGCTAAGTGTCGTGCCGCGGCTGCAAGCTGCTCTTCATTTCCCGTTTTCACTTCTTCCGCGATTTGTCTTAGCAGGCTGGCATTGTCCTCTGTCATGCGTTTGCGGTCGGTGTTCGCCGCTACTTTATCCATTGCCTGTTCCAGCGATAAACTCACCGCAACAACTTCCAGCATCAGCAGCGCTTGTGCTTTCGCAAGGCAATCGCGCAAGCTTCGCTGCAGCTGTAGATTACGGCGCGAATCGAAACCCGATACGTCCGCCTGGTCATAGGCCGCGAGAATAGCTTGGTTTGCTGATTTGCGAAGCTCATAAAAGCGGGTGATCCTCTCTGCTATCGGGCCTTCCGCCGCTGACAGCTCAAACAAGTCGGCTAGGTCCTGGATCAGGTCCGCCAGCTTGGCTTTTTGCGCCGCAATGGCGCTCATCGGCCATAAATGCCCGAAGACGAACCACATGACAATCGCACCGAGCAGCACTCCCACAAACCGGTCGCGCGCCTCCGTGATCTGGTCGGGAATCGTGGGACTACTCATCGCCACCAGCGCAAATGCCAAAGTGATTTGCACTCCGGCGTAAGAAATGCGCTGGCTGCCGTTCACCACCCATCCCGACACGAAGAACACCAGGGCCACGTAGAGCAATAACTCGACCACGTTATCCATCTGCGACAACACGAGCGCAATTCCACCGATGCCGAACAGCAATCCCCCGATAACGACTCCACCCAGCCGGAGCGCCAGCTTGCGGTAAGTTGCCCCAACCGTATCCACAGCAACAATGAAGCAAGTCACCAGCGCGGTGCTGATTCCGGGCCAGTCGACGGCGTTGAAAATGATGTAACAGATGATGGAAGCTAGAGCGACTTTGAGTGCAAAATGCACACTGTCGCGGGCAAAGAACGGTTGCGGAGCGAGGGAGGACTTTTTGGCCGGCTGCGCCTTTACTTGATAGGTCTTGGCGCCGAACTCCGACTCCAAATACCAGGCGCTCCAGAGACTGTCCAGGACTTCACCTGTTTCCGTGAGAAGCTGAGCCTGCATCGCCTCGCTGCGCTCCTCCCATACGACATTTTCGGGCTTTCGGTCTCTTGAGGAACTACGCAGCACAACGGACTCGCGATCCGCGTCGAAGTTCGCTGAAGTTCCTCTATCGTCTGCTGGCGCGGAATCGCGGCCTGTGCTTGCTTCTGTCGTCCCCTGCGGCGCCTTCACGCGTTCGACCAGTTCGAAGACGCGCTCGCTCGAACGGAACGCAAATTTGCGTTGGCCCTCGTCAAAATCACCTGCTTTGTAGGGGTTTAGCCGCGCCGCCAAAACTGCCAACAGTTCTAAAAAGGGCAGCAGCGAATTGAATCGAGCAAGATCCTGCACACGCAGCTCGCCAGCCGATAACGCCGAAACCAGCTTTTGCCGAAGGGGCGCTACGCCCGTTGCCGTCAGTCGATCGATTCTGCCTGCCTGCTTCCGCTCTGCATCCGTGAGCGAAGCGCCGCTGAGGTTCTTCATAACCGCGCCGGCAGCCTGCAAGCGCTGCTCCATGCCGTCAGTAAAGCTTTGCAGGGGAGTAGCATGCGGAAACAGGTATTCGACGGCCGTCGCGGTGGCAACGCCGAAAGTGAACATCAGCACGAACCATAAAGTTCCTTCCGTAGCGGCTTCTGAATTGCTCGTGCTGTCGTAAGCAAGCATGGTTTGCGCGGTCAATATGCTAAGTAGCACCCCAATCAGGCCCTGGTTCAGCTTGCGTCCAATCAGCATGCTGAAAAAAATCGAGGCAAAAATCACCAGGACGCGCGCCCAGGGAATATCCGCCGCGATTGCCTGCAGAAATAACGCAAGAACTCCCGAGACAATGACTGCCCCCGCAATGCTCAACGACGCTTTCAACGTCTGTTTGGGATAATCCCTCGGCAGCGATAAGACGATAAACAATGCTACAAAAAGGTCTTGGCTGCTTGCCGCTTCGCCGATCAGCGTAATGATGACGGCGCAGATGGTGGCCCGCACCGTCGCGCTGAGCCGATCCGGCGTGGGCGCCAGTTCGCGTTTCAAAAACCTCCAAACCGCAGAACCAGGCGGCCGGGTTTTAGTTATTGGTTGACTGAGGGTTGCCATCGAGATTGCGGTAGATTGCCGTGTTGCTGACGTTGGGATCAGCGGGAATCGCGATGCTGGTTCCATGCCCCCGGATGATCACCGTAGCCGTAGCGCCAATGCGATATAAATCGGCAGTGGGATCGAGCACCCGCACTCGGATGGGGAAACGCTGCGCCAGCCGAACCCAATTCAGCGTTCGATTGGTGGTCGGCAAAGTACCGGTCTGCGCGCCGGAAATATCTTCGGGCGACACACCGAACGCGATGCTCTGGACCACGCCGTGAAAATGCAGATCGGGCCGGGTCATGAGATAGATATCGGCGGCCATTCCGGGTGCGATGTGATGCAATTGCGTTTCCTTGAAGTTGCCCAATACCCACCAAGCCGTGGTATCGATTAACGCGAAGACTCGCGCGCCGGTGGTAGCGTACTGACCAACGGAGATGCTCAGGTTGGTGACGCGGGCGTTGAAGGGTGCATATACGCTGCATCGCTGGAGGTCATAAGTAGCGGATTTGACAGCAGCCGCCTGGGCCAATTTTTCCGTCAGCAAAGTGTTCAGGCGATCGATATCGAGAACCGACTGTTTCACTTTCAGCTTTTGCTGCTCGTCGCCGATGGCTGAGGCGCGCGCCTGCGCTAGCGCTTGATCGTAGCGGGATTGCATTTCTTTTAATGCTTGCCGGGCGGTACCAAGCTGTTGTTGAGCGGTGCGGGCCGCCGTCCGCAACTGATCGATCTGCTGCGTGGTGACGAACTGCCTCGCCAGCAGAGGTTCAGACCGCGACAGATTGTTAGCCGCCAGGCTGGACTGCGCCTCGGCGCTCTTCACCGCCGCTTCCTGCTGCGGGATCTGCGTTTCCGCCGCCTGTGCGGCCGCCCGCGCGCTGTCCGTTGATTCCGCGCTTTGCGCCGAGCCTCTCGTCGCAATTGTGACGTTCAAAGTCTGCGATGCGATCTTGCGCCGCTCGTCAATGATCTGCTGATCCAGGTTGTCTCGCGACGAGATGGCTTGCTGCAGCTTGTATTGATAAGGCAGCGGATCGATTTCGTAAAGCAGGGCGCCTTTGCGGACATACTGATTGTCTTGAATCGGCAGCCGGATGATGCGTCCATTCACTTCGGGGGCAATGCCGATGTAGTTAGCGACCACGTTCGCATCGTCCGTCCGCTGGTCGATGTTTGTCGCCCAAAGCGCCAGCGCGCCCAGCACTACGGTAGAGACAAGGATGATGATTGCGATGACTTGTCCTAACCGCTTCTTTCCCGGAGAAAGTTCCGCCATACTGCTCCTAACTGAGATCTGCGCTCATAACTATCAGCTGTAAAAAATTAACCATGTCAAGAATGTGTACGAAGCGGCAAGACACGGATACGTGAGCACCTGGAGAGGAATCGCGGCATGCAGGCCCAGGCGCGCAAATATGAAATAAGTAATGATCGCCAGCACGATGCCCACAAAGCAGCAGATGATCCAGGCCGGAAAAAAAGATCCCAAGATGTCGACGGATGGCGCGCGGGTACACGCCGAGAGCAAGAGTAGACATCCGAGGGAAAGAAAGTAAAATTTATTTTGTGTTTCGGTTCGCATGGAGAAATCTTGAGCCTAATAAATCGCCGGTTTGATAAACCAACTGCGCCAGCCCGCTGAGTACCTGCGATTGCGCCTGCACTTGCTCGCTTCGGGCCTGGGCTAAAGACTGCTCGGCATTGAGGACATCGGTGTAGGTCGCTAAGCCTTGTGCGAAAGAGGCTCCCGCAGCGTCGTACGAAGTTTGCGCGGCCGCGAGCAGCGTTTTGGAAGTATCCAGGCGTCGAAAAGCCACTTTGGCCGCTACATAAGCCGACCAGACCTGGTTCGCGGCTTGATCCCGGGCTGAGTTGAGCTGTGCTTGCGCGGCTCGTTTCTCGGATTCGGCCTGGATGACCTGATAGCGCCGCCGTCCATCGAAAACGGTCCAGTTGAGCGATACTTCTCCCCGCCAGTTCGGCGCGTGAAGATACGGCGCTGGACCGAAATTGGTCTGTGTCCGCAGCGAATCGTATCCTCCGTCCGCCTGAAAAGTCACGCTAGGATACAAAGCGGAACGAGCCACTTTAATTTCGGCATCGGCCGCTCGGATCTGCCCGACTGCTTCCAGCAGATCAGGCCGCTGCAGCAAAGCCCGGTCTATTAAATGCTCCGCCGAATCCTCCAGCTCATTTCGCTCCGGCATGGCCGAGATGCTCTTGACCAGCAGCGCCGAAGCGGGTTTTAATCCCACGCCAGCCTCCAGATCCGAAAGTGCGGTCTCCTCGTTGCCCGTTGTATTTTCCAGATTGTAGGCCGCCTGCTCGCGCTGCGCTTGCGCATTTAAGTAGTTGGGCAGCGTGGCCAGCCCATGACTCAACTGTTCGCGCACCTGCAGCTCGGTGGTCTCCGCGTCTTTCAACGAGGCGCGCGCGGCTTCCACCAATCCTTTGCTGCTGAGCACTTTGTAATAACTGGTAGTCACGGAAAGCGCAATCTGCTCATGCGTGTCGTTTAGCGCAGTGCCCGCGACAAATAAATTGGCCTCCGCCGCTTGGATGGTTCCCCGTCTTTCACCAAAATCGAAGAGCAGGTAATTCAACGCAAGCAGGGGATTGACGGTGGTCACGTCCTGCCGAATCACTCCGCTCGGAAACCCCTTGGCCAGGGAGGGAAATGGAACAAATTCGCGCGCCTGGATGGCGGCCACGTTGATCGCCAGCGTGGGATAAAGCGCGCTGCGCGCAATTCCCAGCTTTGCCGCCTGCTGCTTAACCTGTTCCCAGGCGCCGCGCGATTTCGGATTTTGCTCTTCCGCAAGGTCGATTAACTCGTACAGGGCATACGTTTTATTGGGATCAGTGGCGAAGTAATGTCGTGGGTTGTTCCGCAAACCGGCTGCATAATCTTCCGTTGGGGCCGGTTTCCAGTCCGCCGAAGGTGAGGCCGGCAACTGCCCGGGTGAAAACTGCGCCCCGATCCGCCCGGTCATTAGCAGGCATAGCGAAATGAGCGTGAGCGGCTGTCGACACATTCTCCAGTGTCTTTCGATTGTCTCCGAACTTGAGCGCAAAAACGCCGCTGCTGCGCTGCCATCGTGCGATTTGAACAAAGGCCGTGCGATCTTGTAAGACTCCGGGGCGTTATCTCGATCATTCTGTAATGGTGCGTTGCGTCAAGTAATGTCCAAGCCAAATTCAGTGGTAGTAATTATCGGCGGAGGCTTCGGCGGCTTGTCGGCAGCCAAGGTTCTGCGGAAGGTTCCAGTAGAGGTGGTGCTGGTTGATCGGCAGAATCACCATACTTTTCAGCCTTTGCTGTATCAGGTTGCCACCTCCGTGCTGGCTCCCGGCCAGATCGGTGCGCCCATTCGTGAAATCGTGCGGAAATACCAAAACACGACAACGATACTCGGCAACGCTTCGGAAATTGACACCGCGTCTCGCTTTGTTTCTGTCGATACGGCCGATCGCAAAGGCGTGCGGGTTTATTACGACTACCTGATCGCTGCGGGCGGTGTGCAAAACAGTTACTTTGGACATGATGAATTCGCCCGTTATGCTCCCGGCTTGAAGAACCTTGCAGATGCGTCCGACATCAGAAGTAAAATTTTGGCCGCTCTTGAGCAGGCGGAGGCTGAGGAAGATCCGAAAGCGCATCAAGAGCTGCTTACCTTTGTTCTGGTGGGCGCCGGTCCCACCGGTGTGGAAATGGCAAGCGCGATTGCTGTCATGGTGCGTAACAGCCTGAAGGGGGAGTTCCGACGCATCGATACCAGCACCGCCAGGATCATTCTGGCGGATCGAGGCGACAGGCCTTTGGCTGGTTTCTCTTCGCAGATCTCCGAAGCAGTGAAGCGGCGGCTTCAGTCGCTGGGAGTGGAACTGCATCTCGGCCAAGGCGTGGATGCGGTCGATGAAGGGGGAGTGACGATCGCGGGAAATCGCATCGCCAGCAGAACGGTGATTTGGACAGCGGGCGTGAGCGGCTCTCCGCTGGCTAAGCAACTCAACGCGGAGACAGACAAAGCCGGGAGGGTCCGAGTCAAGGGCGATCTTACGATTCCGGATCATCCCGAGGTCCTGGTGATTGGCGATATGGCTGCCTTGGATCAGGATGGAAAGCCTCTGCCCGGCGTGGCGCAGGTAGCCATCCAGCAAGGGCGCTACGCGGGCAAGTTCATTCGCAGCCGCGTGGCGGGCAAGCCGGCCCCGTCCCCCTTCCGGTATTTCGACAAAGGAAACTTAGCGGTGGTCGGCAAGAACTACGCCGTGCTGGAAAGTGGCAAGTTTCATCTGAGCGGATTTCCGGCTTGGGTGGTTTGGGCAACCATCCATCTGCTGTACCTGGGACAGAACAGTCTTAAAATAAGTGTTCTTGTGCAGTGGATGTGGACCTACGTAACAGGCCAGCGCGGATCGCGCTTGATTGTCAACCAGCAGTCTAAATAATCGCAGAAGCGGAAAGAGGAATTGAGAGTGCAAATTGCAATGGTCGGACTCGGCCGGATGGGCGCGAACATGGTTCGCCGCTTGACAAAAGACGGTCACAAATGTGTGGTCTATGACCGCAGCCAGGAGGCCGTGCAGGCGCTGGTGAAAGAAGGCGCTACCGGGTCGTCATCCCTCGACGACATGATTTCGAAGCTGCAAAAGCCGCGTGCGGTGTGGCTGATGGTTCCCGCGGGCGTAGTAGAAGAAACGCTTGGCGATCTGCTGCCCAAAATGCAGCCGCACGACATCGTCATAGACGGCGGTAACTCTTACTATGTAGACGATTTGAAACATTCGAAGATGGCTGCCGAAGCGGGCGTCGAGTGGGTGGATGTCGGCACGAGCGGCGGCGTGTTCGGACTGGAGCGCGGTTATTGCCTGATGATCGGCGGGACGGACGAGGCAGTGAAGTATCTCGATCCGATTTTCAAAACTCTGGCGCCCGGACGAGGCTCGGTCGAACGGACTCCGGGATGGGATAAGGCTCCGGCTACTACGGCGGAAGACGGCTACCTGCACTGCGGACCGGCGGGCGCGGGGCATTTCGTCAAGATGGTGCATAACGGGATTGAGTATGGATTGATGGGGGCCTATGCCGAAGGGTTAAATATTCTGAAGCACGCCAATGTCGGACGCACCAAGGAAACATTCGATGCCGAGACCGCACCGCTGCGCGACCCGAACCTCTATCAATACGATCTGCCGCTCGCGGAGATCGCCGAAGTCTGGCGGCGCGGCAGCGTGGTGGCGTCCTGGCTGCTGGATCTGACAGCGGCGGCGCTGGTGAAGTCGCCCACTCTGGAGGATTTCAGCGGGCGGGTGTCGGACTCCGGGGAAGGCCGCTGGACCGTGATGGCGGCCATTGAAGAAGGCGTACCGGCGGATGTGTTGAGCACAGCGCTGTTTGCGCGTTTTACATCGCAATCCGACGCGGTGTTCGCCGATAAGCTGCTGTCAGCCATGCGCTTTGAGTTCGGCGGCCACCAGGAGAAAAAAGGTTAATTAGATGGCAACCTCACCATCGTCATCCGTTCCCGCTTGCCTGATGACGATCTTTGGCGCCAGCGGAGACCTCACGAAACGGCTTCTCCTGCCTTCGTTGTATAACCTGGCGGAATCCAAGACGCTGCCGGATGGATTTCGCCTGCTTGGCGTGTCCAGGGAAGATTGGAACGATCAAAAGTTTCGGGATCACATCGCGCAAAGCCTCAAGCAGTTCTGGGGGGCCGACGCCGCTGGCGAAACAGTGGAGTGGCTGACGAAGCGAGCCTCCTACAAAAGCGGAGATTTCAACGATGCTGGATTGTTCTCGTCATTAAAAGAAACGACGGCAAAGTTGGGCGGAGATGGGGGGGCCGCCGGGAATCGCCTGTTCTACCTGGCGGTCGCGCCGAATTTTATCTCCTCCATTGCCGCGCAACTGTCGCAAGCGGGTTTGTTGACGGAAGACAACGAAAAATGGGCGCGCCTGGTGATTGAAAAACCATTTGGGCATGATATGGACTCTGCGCAAGCGCTCTCGGCGGAGTTGCAGAAAAGCTTGCGCGAAGACCAGATTTACCGGATCGATCACTTTGCGGGCAAGGATTCGGTGCGAGATTTGACGGTGTTCCGGTTCTCGAACACGGTTTTTGAAACCTTCTGGAATCGATCAGCGATTGACAACGTGCAGATCACGGCCGCTGAGATCGTGGGAGTAGAAGGCCGGGCAGATTATTACGAGCAATCCGGCGCTCTGCGCGACATGGTTCCGAATCACCTGGCCGAGATGCTGTCCCTGGTCGCCATGGAGCCTCCGGTTTCCTTCAACGCCGCGCACATGCGGGACAAACAAGCTGATGTGCTGGAATCGATTCAGCCGATTCGCCCCGGCGACGTGTCGAAATATGCGGTACGCGGCCAGTATGGGAAGGGCGTAGTCAACGGTAAGCAGGTTTCGGCGTACCGGTCCGAACCGGGCGTAAACCCGGCGTCTAACGTGGAGACTTATGTAGCAATGCAAGTTTACGTGGACAACTGGCGTTGGTCCGGCGTGCCATTCTACCTGCGGACAGGGAAACATTTAAAGCGCGCACTAACGGAAATTGTCATCACGTTCAAGCCGACACCAGCCAAGCTTTTTCCTGACCACAATAAGCAGCAGCTGCCCAATCAATTGCTGTTTAATCTGGAGCCTGCGCCGGGTATCTCCCTGCGTTTCGGCTCTCAGGCGCCTGGGCTGAAGAGCGCAGTCGAGGAGAGCGCACTGAGTTTTCAATTGCCGAAAGGTCCGTTCGGAAACCACGGCAAGGGATACGAGCGTTTGCTGCACGATGTGATGCTCGGCGATGGAACGCTTTTCCAGGGCGCGGATTTCATCAACGCAGCCTGGCAAATGGTGCAGCCGCTGCTGGAGGCATGGAGCGAACCCCCCCAGGAGTCTTTTCCGAACTATCCGTCGGGATCAACAGGACCGCAGGCGGCGGATGACTTGCTCGCGCGTTCGGGACATTGCTGGCACTCCTTGGAGAAAGCTTGAACATTCTGGCGGTTGATCTCGGCGGAACGCACATCAAGTTCCGCATGGAGCAGCATAAAGAACCGGTGAAGGTGAAGTCAGGACCCAAGATGACGCCGGAGAAGCTGATGAGCCTGATTGGGGAGCACGCGGCAGGTTGGAAGTATGACCATGTCACTCTCGGCTTTCCGGGTCCAGTGGTGCACGACAAGCCGGTGCTGGAGCCGCGCAATCTGGCAAAGGGCTGGGTGAAGTTTGACTTCAGAAAAGCATTTGGCCACAAGCCGCTGCGCATTGTTAATGATGCGGCTATGCAGGTGTTAGGCAGCTACCAGGGTGGTCGAATGTTGTTTTTAGGATTGGGCACGGGCCTGGGATCGGCAATGGTCGTGGAAGGGGTCGTGCAGGCGATGGAGCTGGCCCACATGCCGTGGAAAAAAGGTCGCACGTACGAAGACTTCCTAGGCGCGGCGGCGCTGGATCGAGACGGCAAGAAAACCTGGCGGAAAAACGTCTTCAAAGTAATTGAGGAGTCGAGCCAGGTTTTGGAAAGCAAGTACGTAACGCTGGGCGGCGGCAATGCAGCACTAATCAAAAAAATGCCCAAGAATGTCGTTCTTGGGTCCAATGACAATTCGTTCAAAGGCGCATCCCTGCTTTGGCGGGAAGAGCACAATGCTTCCCGTTAGACCGCTTTCAAGAGCAGCAAATCAATAGTTCAATGTTTGATCCGTACGCGCTGCGTTAGGAAGGCGTGCACAAGAAGGTCCGTGTAGTCGGGACTCACCGGCTCTCCGGTGACCAGAATCCGGTAATAGATTGGCGCCATCAGCTGATCGATTGCCATTTCCACGTCGACCTTCGACGATAGATCGCCGCGTTCCATCGCGCGTTGCAACGGAACGCGGTCGCGGATTCGTTGTTCACGGAGGTATTGCGAGCGTAACCGGCTTGCCAGTTGCTTGTCGTGTTGAGCTTCTCCCACCAAGGCACGAAATACCGCCCCAGCATCGGACTTCGAGAGAAAGTCGGCACAATTTCTGAGATGACTGCGCAAGTCTGTTCCGAGATCCCCGAGATCGGGTGGGATCAGTTGCTGCTCCGCGTCCTCCAGAAAGGCATCCATCAAAACGTCTGTTTTCGATGACCACCAGCGATAGATCGTCTGCTTCCCGACGCCAGCCCTGGCCGCGATTGCTTCGATCGTGACTCCGGCGAATCCGTTCTCCACCAATAGATCGTCTGCAGCCTGCAGCACTGCTTCCCGTGCCGCTTCGCTCCGGCCGTGACGATTTCCCCGGTGTTGCGCACGGTCAGAAGGACGGGAATTTTCGCGGACGTCATCTTGAGGCAGTTTGGACGCCTGCTTTTGTTTCTGCTCAAGCGGAGCCATCTTTCTCTTGATTACACGATACGTCTCGTCTACTCTAGAGTTAGACTTAGACTTTTCCATCTTTCGTTCGCGTTTTTTCATCCTTTGCCAATCCGATAGGGCCTCACCTTCAGCATCGCAAAGGGTGAAGGCTTCTCGATAAACCATACGATGACAACATTGATTGCTCCACCCATTGCGGATCTTTTGGACAGATTGTTCGCCGACGCGGATGCCGCGGACGCTGAACTCCAACACGGAAGCGACAGGATTTCAGCCGAAGAGCTGACGAGACTTAGGACGACGACATCTGACTACCGGGCCCTCTACTCCCGGCTAAAGGAACTGTACCTTCTGGTGTCGCGTGAAACAGGCACACTGCTGTATCTTCTCGCGCGCGCCGTCGAAGCGCATTCGATCGTCGAATACGGGACTTCATTTGGTCTATCAACCCTTCATCTGGGAGCCGCTCTCAGGGATAACGGAGGAGGACGTCTCATTGGTAGCGAATTCGAATCTTCGAAGATTGCACGCGCTCGCGAGAATATAGCCGCTGCGGAACTTTCAGACTTAGTCGAAATCCGCGAGGGCGATGCCCTTGAGACTCTTGCTCGCGATCTGCCGGATGTCATCGATCTCGTTCTACTCGACGGCGCCAAGGCACTCTATCCTAAGGTTCTCTCGCTGCTGGAGCCGCATTTGCGCACAGGAGCACTCATCATTGCCGACAATGCCGATCATTGCCCGGAGTATCTTGCGAGGGTGCGTTCGCCCGCTTCCGGTTATCTCAGCGTTCCCTTTGCCCGGGACGTCGAGTTGACCATGAGGACAGGCCGGCAGTCCAGACGTTGAAACTGCAGAACCGTACTTCAGGAAGATTCAATTTATGTCTACTCCATCCACGAAGGTCGCACTTTCCGATGACCCAAAGCACAAGCCGAGCCATGTCATTAAGACTGCGCTCAAGGTCTTGATGGCCGTACTGATTCTGATCGCCGTTTTGGCAGGAGTGGTGATGGCCTATCTGGCCTATCCAGGAACGCCGGCAAGATCAAGCGTTATGTCCTTCGAGGGATTCATCCAGCTTCCACGAAGCCGAATTCTCACCATTCTCGATTACCTGACCATCACCGGCCGCACGCTGTTCGTGACGAACATTTCATCGGGAAGTGTTTACAAAATCGAATTGAACTCGACCCATCTGCCCTCCAGCACTGTAACCGAAATGCGTGGTGCCGGCGAAGCCCACGGAGTCGCGGTGCTCCCGGATGGAAAAACTGCATTTGCGACACACAGCGAAACAAACACCGTTGATGTGTTTAATCCAGATTCTCTTCAACGGCTTCGGAGCATTCCGGTTGCCGACGATGCGGACGGCATACATTACCTTCCGGCGGCTAATCTCGTGTACGTAGCCAGTGGGGACGCGAAGATGGCAACGCTGATCGACCCTCAGAACCGCGAGACAGTCGGGACGATATCTCTTCCGGGAAAGCCGGAGTTCGCCGCACTCGATCCCCAGACCGGTTTGCTCTATCAGAACCTGGAAGACACCGACTTGATAGTCGCGATCGACCTCGGCAAGCGATCCATCGCAGGCCAATGGCCCCTAACGCCGTGCGAAGGACCGTCGGGGATGGCCATTGATCCAAAACAACGACGGCTCTTCTCGGTCTGTTTCGGCAACGCAACGTTTGTTGTTTTTGACTTGGACACGCATCGCGTCCTCACGTCCCTTAAGACCGGCGGCAGACCAGATTCCGTGGCATTCGATCCGGTATTTCACCGCATCTATGTCGCGGCACTCGCCGGAACACTGACCGTTATCCAGCAGGATGGTCCTGACGCATACCGTGTGCTGGACCAGATCCGCACGCATGTTGGAGCACACACGCTGGCCGTCGATCCCTTCTCGCACAAAGTGTATGTGGCATACGCGAGTCTCTTTACAAACCCCAGAATCGCGGTTTTTTCTCCGGCCCGGTGAGGCGGCGCTATGACTCAAGAAACTAGAAATTCTCGTTCTACTATGGTTGACTTTGACCGATCATCCCGTCTCCTGAGATGGCTCAACGGAGGAGTTCATTGGATCAGCGCAGTCGTGCTGGTTTATGCATTCATCAGCAATGGCGAAACGACAAGCGCGATGATCAACCCTGTCGCTATGCGAGGGGAAGTGAGATTGGGCCTGGTTGTCGGCTTCATTTTTCTTATCCGGCTTATCTGGGTGAAAAGCAGGCACACGGGGAGAGGGCGATGGGCTGGGTCGTCTGTTCAATTGCCCCAGTCCAAAATCGGGCTCCTAACCGATTGGGGAATCTATTTCGGAGTGGCGGCTACCGTCGTTTCGGGTCTTCTGATCGCATACCTTCGACCAGGCGCCGTGATCGATCCGGGAAGGAGGGGATTTCTCACCAACCGTCCCTCTTTGAACGCTGCGATCATCTTTCACGTGCACATTACGACTGCTCTCGAATGGCTGTGCGCTTTCCACGTTGCCTACGCCCTCTGGCACTGGCTCGTAAAAAGGAGTCGATGGGGAAGAATGGCAGAGGGTTGGCTGGATCAATTCGCGTCGACCGCATGGGAATGTTGGATGTGACAGGGAGAAGATTTCGCCGGTAGAGCGGCTGGACTTGCTAAATTTTGCCCTATATTTGGTACTTGACTCGGGCCGTTAAGCACTGCGGATTTGCATCCTGGACAGGGCTGTGCAGCGCGATGGGACGTCTCCGACCGCTTTACGCGCGGTGGCGCGAGGGACGCCACTGCGCGCCATCGAGCAGGTGTTTCGCCTACAATTCGTTTGAATACCGCAGTGTAGTGGGACTGGGTTTCAAATCCATGGCTTAACGCGATTTGAGCGAGGGACAGGTCGGAGCTGAGCAGAATTTCCTGAGAGCGCGCCACCCGTCGTCGCAGGACGAACTCGTGAGGCCGCACACCCGTCGCCCGGCGGAACTGGGCAGCGAAGTGCATTCTGCTGAGACCCGCGATATTGGCCAGATCCGTTAAGGTAATGGGATGAGCGAGATGCAAATCAACGTACTCTTGAACCCGCCGTAGGCGCCAGGCGATTAAACCATTCTCCGTCAGTACGCTGTTTGGATACTCCGCCGAGGTGAAGACCGATGAAGTGCCCGCTCGTGCAGAGGTTCGGTGGTTCAGGCAAACAGTCTGCCTGTCTCCGCGGTGAAGTGAAGCACTCATGGAGGTCGAGTTGCGTCTGCTGCCCCGCAGCCGAGACCTCAAAACTTGGAATCCGGCTTTAGCAGTAGTGGCGGCCAACTCGTCAAAATCCGCAGCGCTGTCCTGTCCATACAAGGGAACGATAACAACAGCGAGACCTGTTTCATCGTTAAATGTTTCAATGGCGGCATCTAAGTTAGAAACCATTTCAGCTACTTGTGTGGTTGTGGCCATGCAATCTCCTCTTCCTTTAGAAATAACGACGCGACTTGAATGTGGCACAGTCCGTCGAGTTCCAACTGATACAGATGTCTCGCATGTGATTTATGCGACGAGATTGGAGGATACTTTGTCGGTCTGTATGCCTACCCTTCAGGTATAGTCAAAGACTTTGCTTTAACGAGACCGTCGTGCTCCTTTGTTGTGGGTTAAAGTACAGCCCGTCGTGCTCGCTCAACCGGCATCACCGAACGTGCGGCTTCGATAAAGTCTTTCATCAAAGGCGTCAGTCGTTCGTCTCGGTAAAGGAGCACGATCGGGGAACGGGGAGAAGGAGTCAGACTCCGCACCGCGATACGCGGACAGGCTGTTTGGGCGAGAGTCTCGTAAAAGAGGGCAACTCCTCTTCCAGCTTGCACCGCTGCAATCAGGCTTTGCGCGTTATTGTGCTCCTCGGCAATGGAGAATGAGTCGTTATATTCCTTCAGAAGACTCGTAACGAAGCCGCTGTACCAGGGATAATTATTCCGACAGAGCGCCATCACCGGCTCTCTGGCGACCTCGCGCAGAGGAACCTCTTTCAGACGAGCGAAACGATGTCTCAGATGAGCCGCTACCCGGATCCCGTACGAGCCAAGCGTTTCACAACAGAGTGCCTGCGATTTCTCCGGTTCGCCGCCCACTGTGAGAGCAATATCCACGCTGCCCGACTGTAGGCCACGAACGATCAATTGCGTTGTCATTGCAGATAGCTCAATCTTTGTTCGCTTGTGCTTGCGTTGAAAGGCGCGCAGCACTCGGGGCAGAAGTTCGATCGCGATCGCGTTCGTATGCGCCACGCGAAGATAATCGTTCTTTCGTTGAGCCGCGGCCTGTATGAACGCTACAGCGTCATCCACCCGCTGCAAAGCAGCACGCGCTTCGACTAGGAAAAGCTGACCGAGCGGCGTCAGCTCGATGGATTTTGCGCTTCTTTCAAAAAGAGCGATTCCGAGTTCGTCCTCGAGGTCGCGAATCTGGCGGCTCAGCGGTGGCTGTGAGACATGCAAACGCTTTGCCGCGCGGCTGATGTTCTGCTCCGCAGCCACAGCGACAAAATAACGGAAATGCCGAAGCTCCATACAGGCACTATACCTTCGCGGTATGGATCAGCGGTTAGCGAGCGAATGTCGTCCTACACTAAGCGCTAGCAGAATTTCTCTTACTCGCTTGCCCAAACCAGCGTTTGCGCAACGGAGCGGCGCTGGTTACCAGAAATTGATAATAAGCCTGTTGAAGCGGTGTCGCTCCGCCTTCGGTTCCCGTCCGGCCTGAAACGTTATCTATCTGCCGGAACATAGAGTTGGCTACACTCGGAACGTGGCCAAAATCCTGGTAACCGGAGGGGCCGGATACATCGGCTCACATACCCGCTACGCCCTGGAACAGCGCGGGCATTCGGTTCTTGTAGTGGATAATCTCGAGCGCGGTAATCGCGATGCCGTGCCGGATGACATCCTGCGAAAAATAGACACGCGGGACAAACAGAAATTGATCGATCTGCTGGGCAGCGAGGGAATCAAAGCCGTCATTCACTTTGCCGCGTATATATCAGTCGGCGAATCCACTCAGGTGCCGGAGCTCTATTTCGAGAACAATGTCGGCGGCTCCCTGACGCTTTTTGAAGCGATGCTCGACGCCGGCGTGAATAAGCTGGTGTTCTCGTCGACCGCCGCCGCGTACGGCATTCCAAAGACGACCCCGATTCCTGAAGAGGAACCGATAGCGCCCATTAATCCCTATGGCGAGTCGAAGGTGATGGTCGAGAAAATTCTGGAAACGCTCGACCGCTATCGCAATTTCCGCAGCATTCGATTGCGCTACTTCAACGCCTGCGGGGCTGAACCGCGAGCGGGATTAGGCGAACGTCATGATCCTGAAACTCATCTGATTCCGCTGATATTGAAAGCCGTGCAATCCGGTAAGCCGGTCACCCTGTTCGGTGAAGACTATCCAACGCCCGATGGGACCTGCATTCGCGACTATATTCATGTCAGCGATCTGGCCGAGGCGCATATTTCCGCGGTCGAAAGCTTGCTTGACGGCGCGCCCTCGAATGTATTTAATGTGGGAACTGGGGTAGGTCATTCAGTGAAAGAAGTTTTGGCATCGGTGCAGCGCGTCACAGGGCGCGAAGTACCGTTTACGTTTGGGCCGCGCCGCGAGGGCGATCCGCCTAGCCTGGTCGCTGATTCGAGCAAATTGCAGCGAACTCTCGGCTGGCAGCCCAAGCGCGCGGATCTCGACAGGATCGTGACCGACGCCTGGGAATTCGCTCAACAGAAGCGCTGATTTAGCTGGCCCGGCTGTCGGAATCGAGTGCGTATTGCATAGCGCTGCCCCAGCTGGTGAACCTGTAAACGCGCACGCCGGGTACCCAAAGAATCCAGGTCGGTCCGATTTTGTATATTTTTGGCTTCATCGAGGTCTCATCCACTAAGTAGCGGACCGGTCCGATGGCTCTCAGGGAAGTATCAGAGAAAACTGAGCAACGATTTCGTCACTAATCTGTCTCGAGTCCGGCTTTCTTCAACATCTTGCGAAGTTCTGAAAAGCCTTTGTCGCTTTCTGTCGCCGACGCCAAGTTCCCGTCAGAATCAATTACGACGTAGGTCGGGAAGATGCCAATTTGATATGGCTTTGGCATTTCGTTCTCAGTGGTAAGCGCAACTGGGTATTGGTGTGGATGCTCGCTGAGGAATTTCTGCACGATGGGCCGCTCCTCATTGACAGAAACGGCGATGATCACCAAGTTCTTTTGGCCATATTTCTGGTACAACTTATCGAGCGAAGGACCGTCCGCCCGGCAGGGGCCGCACCAGGTGGCCCAGAAATCGAGCAACACCGTTCTGCCCTTCAGATCACTCACCTTGATCGTCTTGCCCTGGATGTCGGTGAGTGCAAGAGCGGGCGCCGTTTTCCCGGCAAGCTGCTTGTTGATCTTGCCGGCGTTCCATCGGGAAAGCTCTTTTACTTCCTTTGTCGCACTGGACGGAATGCGGAACAGGCTCTCGTCCGCGGAGGCATTGTAGCTCATCCGCTTCAAAATATAAATCGTATCCGACTGGTAGCCGGCGCGCCCATCGTCTATGTTCTGGACCGTATGTGAAGAGATGAGCAGCCCGGTGGCGGTGTCGAAGACGAAGCGGGCGGAACCTTCCATCATCCTGATGGATTTGCCGTCACTATTGCGGTTGGAAGGCTTGACCGGAATGTCGATCGTGACACATTCGTGATCTATATTTGTCAGACCACAAGATCGGCGATCCCGCTCGACGGCTTTTGAAAAATCCAGATGCGCGGCGCTATACGGGTCCGGTTGCGGCAACCCGTCTTTAGATGAATGTTTCAGCCGCTCATATTCGTCTCCCCCGTTTTTAAATTCAAACAAGTCTTGGCCGTCGAACATCGTTACGCGGTCACCCGCGCCAGAGACCGATCGTTCGCGCCAGCGCCCCCCGGCGCGATCCACGACAACCGACGACTTCGAAGCTTGGTTATGTTGTGCGGTCTTGAAGGTTCGCGAAATTTCAAACTCCTGATGAAAGCTCGTCAAGGCCTCTCGCTTGGTGCGCAGGTCGTTCCAGGCTTGGGTAAGGCTGGCCGCGTCCCTGGCTTGCAACGAGGTCACGAATTGTAAAGAGAAGATCGAGAATACCAGAAAGAAAACACGGCGCATAAATGAATTAGGGCAGGAACTCGCTTGGAACATTATGCTCGACTCCTTAGTGATTACGCATCTCCCGCTGGTAATGCTGGGGTATTCCCCGAACGGGGAAACTCGACTACGCTGTAGCTTCTCTCTATGGATTCAAGGACGAAGAAATTACTGAACCTCCTTCTGCTAATGAGCTTGGTAGTGGTCCGGCAGATTTCCGCGCAAACGATCTCGGACAGAGTGGTCGAGATTCAGCGAATCAATGTGACGGGGACACGTTGTCCGGCCAACTCGATCATCGCCCTCTCGGGCCTGAAACGCCATGACAAGGTGAGCGAGATAGATGTGAACACCGCCTGCAATAGGATTACAGCAACTGGTCTGTTCAAATCGATTGGCTACACCTATGACGCGTATCCGGATCATCCCGGCATCGTGTTGAACCTGGCAGTTGTCGACGAAAGTCCGCTGGTTCCGTCCTCGATCGAACCGGCAGCCGAAGAGGCTGTCATCTGGACCGCTCTGCAAACCATGGATCCCATCTTCACCCGCCAGATGCCACCAACCGAGAAAGCCATCGCATTCTATGAAAGAAGCATTGAAAAATGCCTTCGGGCCAAGGGCCGCGATGACGAATATGCGGCTGGGAAGACGATAGGCCCGGCGCAAGGCACCCCGTCCGGTATCGTTTTTGTAATCCGCAGGTATAAGTCGCTCCCGCCGAAGACGTGAGAGCGGATGGGCGGCGTAACAGCTGCCGCATGAGTGCCGGCACTGCAGCCACCAGTCGCCGCGCCACCCACTCCAGACTAGGCGGCGAGTATTCCGGCAGGTCTGCTGGCTGTGAACCCCGGGAACACACTACGCAGTTCGCGATTGCCCATTTGTTTCGTCACGATTTCCGCGAGCACTGCACGGAAGTCGGTAGTTACGTTCAAGTCCCGGCCCTCGTACAACTGCTCTCGATCCAGGCCCGGCCATTGTCCGTAGACTTTGCCGCCTTGCACGCTGCCGCCTAGAACGAACATCGCATTGGCATGGCCATGATCCGTGCCGCGATTTCCGTTTTCCTTCACGGTTCTGCCAAACTCCGACATCGTCACAATCGTGATGTCGGCCATGCGATCGCCCATATCTTGCGAGAAGGCCGCGAGCGCGTTTCCGAAATCGCCCAACAGGTTGGCCAGTTGCCCTTGATGCGGCTGTGCGCCCACTTCGTTCACATGGGTATCCCAGCCGCCGACATCCGTGAAGGCGACCTCTAAACCGACATCAGCTTTGATAATACGCGCGATTTGCTGCAGGCTCTGCCCTAGGCGGCCGTTCGGATAACGCGAACCGTTCGCGGGCACGTACGGAATGTTCTGGATCGACTGCATCATCTTCACAGCTTCAAAAGTTTCGCGAGCCGTGCCGTTTAATACCTGGTCGGCTGACGTTCCATACATGTTTTCAAAAGTGACCGCCGCCTGGGCGTCTTTGATTTGAAAATCGTTCACATTGCCGATGGCGAGCGCCTGGTTTTTGCCGCGCAAGGTCAGCGGAAGATCGGGACTCAAGCTGACCGCCCGCATAGCCGAAGCATTTCCTTCGCGCAGCAGGGCCCGGTTCAGCCAGCCGTCGACCGTCACTTTGAGGCCGGGCGTGCCCGACTCCATGTAATCCTGTGCATCGAAGTGGGAGCGCGTCGGATCCGGTGAACCGACCGCCTCTACGATGGCGAGTTGCTTGGCGTCCCACAGCGGTTTCAACGAGCGCAGCGCCGGGTGCAAACCGAAGTTGCCGTCGAGATCGATCGCACCCGTCTCGGTCCCATTCGGGCGAGGAATCGCGATGCTCGGCCGCAGATTGTAATAAGCAGGCTCGCCGTGCGGCACGACAACATTGAGGCCGTCCACCGCGCCCCGCTGAAAAATGGCGATGAAAATTTTCTTGCGCTCGCTGGGTGCATTGGCCGCATAGACGGCGCGCGAGAGCCAGGTCGGAACCGAGCCAAGTCCCATCATCGCCAGGGCGGAATTTTTCAGAAATAATCTGCGGGATGGCATTCATTTACTCCTTCTACTGCCAGGTACCTAATGTCTTTGAAACTCGGGAGAGCCAAGAGTCAGCCCCGCCACCAGCCCCGGCGTCTGCGGAGGGCCGGTGTGCGCGGTCTGCATCAATTGGTTCTGAATCTGGTTGCTCGCCAGGGTCTTCTCAATGGCGGCCTGTGTCTGCGGACTGGGATTTTGCTCGAGGATTGATCGGGCCAGCGCCATAGGATCGCCCCCCGACTGCAACTGCCAGCCTCCCGTGTCGACCTTCACACCGGGAACGCGATCGTGTGTCAGAGCAAGAGCAAAATTCATTCTCTCGAGCAACGCCGCGGAACTGACCCATTCGGCGTTGGCGCTCGAATAGCCGGTCGGCTCGATCTTGCGGTACAGCGGCTCACCGAGTTTCTGCAGTTCGTTCGAAAGGACGAAGGCCGATGTAACGTCCGCATTGCTGGCGCGAACGGCGCTCGCTACCATCTCGAAGGGCGTCTTCACTTTCGCCTGATACGCGCCGTGCGACCAAAATTCAGGCGAGAGCAGCATTGTCTGCATCACGTCTCGCAGATTGCCTCCCGTCTTCAGGAAATTCTGCGCCATGCGGTTGACCAGCGAGGGCGGAGGGTCGTCCGCTACAAAGCGCTCTGCAAGCTTCTGACAAATGAAGTGCGCCGTCACCGGAGAATGCGCCAGGATATTGAGCACTTCGAGTCCATCGTTCATGCCGCCGCCGGCCGGGATCACGTGGCCGAGAACGATCTTCTGGAACTTGTCGTGCATTTTGTCGTTGTACTCGAAACCGCTGCCTTTTCGCGGTTGCGCGATGGTCCATCCAGTGAAGCAGCGCGCGACTTCAATCACATCTTTTTGCGTGTAGCCGCCATCCACGCCGAGCGTATGCAGTTCCAGCAGTTCGCGTCCATAATTCTCGTTCAGCCCGCGTCCACGTTTTTGGCCGGGCCTCAGCTGCTGTCCCGTGTCAACCGGCTTCGACGACTGCCAGTTATCCAGAAAGAACAGCATCGCCGGGCTCTTGGCGGTAGCGAGGAGTAAATCGTAAAACGTGCCAAAGAGATGCGGACGGATGGTCTCCCGCTCGTAGGTGGAGATCATAAAACGATCCTGGCCTTTGTTCTCGAACACATTGAAGTGGTTGAGCCAGAAATCGTCGAGCAGCTCAGCCAGCTGATGGTTGCTGTAGACAGCGCGCAGGATTTTGGCTTCACTCAGGTCGCTCGCTACCACATTCTCGGGGTTAACCGCCAGCATCAAATCGCGGCGCAGCGCGACGGGAGCGAAATTGTAGAGCCGCTGCCGCTCACCACGCCGCATCGCCCAGGCGAAATCCATGCCCCGGTTGGCGGGAATACTCGCGAGCACTTGCCGCTTCTGATCGGGCGTCCCCTCCTGCAACAGGCGAATCTGATCAGGCGATAACAGATCCTGCATATTCATCTTCAAATTCAGGTCGGCATCGTCGTTTGCGTCGGTCGACAGGGTCGAGACGGTTTGTGCCTGCGCACCCTTTTTCTGCAGGTAGCGATCAGCTAAACGGGCGACCAGGTCTCGCAATTCGGGATCTTCCGGCAACTGGCCGCGGCCTTTGGCATAGGCAACAATCAGCCGGGTCGGCGGGTAATGGGTATACGTATCGTGAATGCCCATCGAAATTGAGGGCAACTCCGCCAGCTTCGCCGCCAGCACCGGGTTTTCGGGTACAGCTTCAGGATGAAGCTCGCGATCGAGCCACTTCTTCAAGCCCAGTTGCTCCAAGTGCGCCCGATCACCCGGACGTGCGCCGAAGGTCAGCCGGCTGAGAGCGTGAGTCACCTGGTCGGCCGGATCGAGTGGCTGGCTGAACTTTTCGTAAGCCGGCGGATTCGCTTTCGCCTTAATCTTCTTGATCTTCAATCCGGCGGCGCCGAGCAGCGTGGCGGAAAGAAAAACCGCCAGCATTGCCGCTTTGGACTTGGATGACCGTCCCACAAGTTAAAGAACGGAGCCACGGGCAATTCGTTGACAAACACTGGATGCTGGTTGAAAACTCTTTTAGCCGCAGCGCAGCGACGAAACGTGCGCAAGGTAATGGGAGGAACTAACCATTTCATCTCTCAACTCCAGATGAGCGACGCCGTTCATTCATGAGTGCACGTTGATTCGATGGTGTGTAGGCCTTGCTTTATCTTCTTGCTCTCAGCGCGCTACTCAAATGGGCATGGCAGGCGTAAACGGCGGCCGTGCTGGCACGGTCGCCGCAGATCTCATTGCTAATAGCTCACCATCTGTCCAGCGCGCCCGGGGCGATTTGAATGCCTAAGCTTGTAATATTGGCCGCGAAGGGTGGCGTACTTGGCGAACCGGAGACAACGGTTCGTATCTCTCGCCCGTCTTCGGCGACTACGATGTAAAGCTTCAGTTCCGGGCTGCTATCGATTGGGTACGCAGGTTGTGGATTGATCGTCATCCATCCTGTGCAGTCTGAATTGATGGAATATGTACCTATCGCCGGCCTCCACTCCTCAGCCGGCAAAACGCCGTTGTGAACGACATGGTCTACCTGGCTTAAAATGCCTCGCCCATTGAATTCGGTACGTGCAACTCCGGAAACGGGTCCTGCTGCCGGCGGTGGAGCAAGTATTTGGCCCGTTAACGTGAATGCGTAGTTGCCGTGCAGTGTTGCGTTTGAGCACGCCGCCCCCGCATGGCCACCACTTAGCGCCAGCGATGCCGCCAGCAATATCCATCGTAAGTCTTTGATCTTCATTTATTCCCTCCTGTGAGAATTAGTCCCATCGGCATTTTAGGAAGATCTCCGGCTGAAAGCCATGCAGAATGTCTGAAGAAGTTGTGAAGATTGCGCCCGCGCGAGCGATACACTGATGAGCTATGGCGACGGACGGTGTACGCTTCGGAGATTTCGAGCTCGATCCCGGGAACTACGAACTGCGTCGCGGGTCCAACCGGATAAAACTCGAACGTATTCCGATGGATTTGTTAATTTTGTTGGCCAACAGCAACGGTCGGCTAATTCACCGCAGCGAAGTCGTCGAGTTGATTTGGGGTAAAGACTGCTTCCTCGAAAGCGACTCCGCTATTAACACCGCCATCCGAAAGCTTCGCCGGGTCTTGGGAGATGACCCGAGAAACCCCGTCTATATTGAGACAGTTCCCGGTAAGGGATATCGGTTTCTCAAACTACGGTCCAGCAGGACATCGCTCGAAGCAAAAGCACTGTACTCTAGAGGACTACATTTTTGGAACCGGAAGACACCCGGATCCTACATTGAGGCTATTAAGCTTTTCCAGAGATCCATTGATATTGATCCCGATTATTCGCTGCCCCACTTAGGTTTGGCAAAGACGTGGATTCTATTTGGCATTCATGGACTTCAGCCGGCGCACGACGTGTACCCGCGGGCCAAGGCCGCTGTTTTGAGGGCGCTTGAAATCGATTGCTACCTTGCCGAAGCTCATGCAGCAATGGCGGACATCGTGAAGGGTTATGAGTGGGACTGGGCGGCCGCGGAAGCTCTCTACCTCCACGCGTTGCAACTGGATCCCCAATGTGGCATCGCACACCAGTGGTACGCCAACCTTTTGTCGATAACAAGTCGTCACGAGGAAGCTCTTGAATCCGCAATCAGGGCGCGAGCGCTAGATCCACTCTCGGTAGGGGCCGTGGGTTTTGTTGCCTTTACCTATCTCAGAGCTCGCCGCTATCGAGAGGCGCTTCGGGAGGCCGAGAGCGCCGTTACGCTTGAACCTAATTCTCCAATAGCGAACTGGTTCTTGGGACAAGTCTTAGCAGCGCTCAAGCGGTTTCAAGAAGCAAAGAACGTACTTTTCAGGGCAGTTGAACAGTCCCAGAGCGCCTCAATGTATGTTGCGGCGTTAGCTTACGCCTATGCCGAGTCGGGCGACCCGATTCGCGCGTCCGAAATGCTTATCAGTTTAAAACGCAGAGCTCTGGACCACTACGTTTCGCCACTGGACATTGCGGTCATTCACACAGCGCTTGGGCAGTTCGATGACGCGTTTGAATTTCTGGCGATTGCGTTCGAACAGCGCATCATGCGGCTTACCGAGTTGGCGATGCCGACATTCGATCCTTTGCGGGTGGACTCGCGTTTCTCCAAACTTTACAGCAGCCTGCGGCTGAAGGTCGATTGAGCTAACCCAAACAAATCGACTGTCACCCATGTCTTCGGATAAATGTGTTCCGATGTCCCGGTTGTTACCCAAGCTGCTGTAAGCACGCGCCTATGGGCTATGCTTCTCCCGACGATCACATCTTGACGATCAAATTAAAAGCAGTTATTCTGGGATGGATATTTCTTCTCCGGAGATTCTGTGGACGAAGCAAACACCGACGTAATCCAGGGTACGCTTGACATGCTGATTCTCAAGACGCTAAGCCTGGAACCTATACACGGTTTCGGGATCGCACGCCGGATTGAGCAGATCTCGCAGGGGGTTTTCAAGATCAATCCTGGCTCGCTGCTCACCGCGTTGCAGCGCTTAGAGCGCGCAGGATGGCTCGACGCGGAGTGGCGTGTGACAGAGAACTCGCGCCGCGCCAAAGTGTACAAACTCACTCGGGCCGGGAAAAAGCAGCTCGAGAATGAGACGGCGGACTGGTCCCGCCGGGTGTCGGCCATCTCGCGGCTCTTGAAGGCGGAGGCCTAGGTCATGTCTATCTGGCGTCAACTCTCGCGCGGTCTGCGCGCCCTAACGAACCGCCGAGTCGCCGATCAGGATATTGCTGACGAGGTCGAGAGCTACCTGGAACAGGCTGCGGAGGCCTTGGAGGCCAATGGAGTGTCGCCAGATGAGGCACGCCGCGCCATAAGACTGCATCTAGGCAATGCGACGACTGTACGTGAACAAGTGCGCTCCTACGGATGGGAGAACTTCATCTCGGCGCGTGCGTCCGAAGTGCGCTATGCGGCGCGGCGTTTGCGGCACAATCCCGGTTTCACCGTAGTATGCGTGCTTACCTTAGCCATTGCCATCGGAGCGAACAGCGTGATTTTCAGCGTCCTCAATGGAATTCTGCTGAAGCCGCTGCCATACCGGCAGGCAGATGAGTTAATCGAATTGCATCATACGGCGCCCGGGGTGCATTTCCCCGATGTCGTTGCGTCGCCATTTCTTTATTTCACCTACCGCGAACAAGGACGATCTTTCCAAAGCATCGGGTTGGTCAACTCCGAGCTCCGGAGTCTTACCGGAGTTTCGCGGCCGGAAGAGGCGCAGTGTCTTGACGTAACTGCCGAAATTCTACCGATGCTCGGCGTGGAACCGGAGCTGGGGCGCTGGTTTTCGGAAAACGATGATAAGCCGGGCAGTCCGCCCACGATGGTGCTAACACACGGCTGGTGGCGGTCACGATTCGGCGGTAACCGCTCCGTGATCGGCCGCCGCATTGTGGTCGACGGAGTCGCACGTACGGTGATTGGTGTCATGCCCGCGCATTTTCAATTTCTCGAGGAGAATCCGGCGTTCCTGGTTCCAATGCAGTTGGACCGCAACAAGGCGTTTTTGGGCCAGTTCGGCTATTTCGGCATCGCCCGGCTCAAGCCGGGTGTAACGATCGAACAAGCCAGCGCGGACATCGCGCGCATGATTCCGATCGCACTCCACAGTTTCCCGCCACAAACCGGTCTGACAGTGAAGACTTTCGAAGACGTGCGCCTTGCTCCAAAGCTGCGCTACCTCAAACGAACCCTTGTCGGAGACATCGAAAACACTTTATGGGTACTGATGGGAACGCTAGTTGTCGTTCTGCTCATTGCCTGCGCGAACGTCGCAAATCTACTTCTCGTGCGCGCCGAAGGACGGCAGCATGAACTGGCTATTCGAGCGGCACTCGGGGCGACCTGGAGCGACATTGCCCGCGAGCTTTTGACGGAAAGCATTATGCTCGCGCTGCTCGGCGGGGCTTTCGGTTTAGGCCTGGCCTACGGTGCACTTCGATTGCTGGTAACGATTGCTCCGGCAAATCTGCCGCGGTTGCATGAAATCTCAATCGATCCTGCGGTAGTTTTGTTCACATTCACCATCGCACTGATTACCGGAGTCGTGTTTGGACTCATTCCGATCATCAAATATGCTGCTCCCGGAGTCGCACCCGCTCTGCGTGGCGGCGCAAGGACGTCGACCCAAAGCAGGCAGCAGTATCGAGCCAACAACACGCTGGTCGTGGTGCAGGTGGCACTGGCGCTGGTGCTGCTGGTTGGCTCCGGCTTGATGATTCGGACCTTTCAGATGCTCCGCCACGTCGATCCGGGATTCGATCCTAAAGATGCCCTGACGATGCGAATCACCATCCCGGAAACAGCCGTCAAGGATCCCGAGGCGGTCATGCGATTGGAGCAGGGTATCTTGGAAAAAATCCGCGCGATCCCGGAAGTCACATCCGCCGGCATCACTACCGTCGTTCCGACGGAGGAGTCGAGTGGTTCCGATCAGGTTTACGTGAGAGACCGAACCTACCGCTCGGTGCCGCCGCTGCGCCGGTGCAAGTTCATCTCGCCCGGACTGCTGGCCAGCATGCGCAACCGTCTGATTGCCGGCCGCGACTTCGCCTGGACAGAAATCTACCAGCGCCGCCCGGTCGCCATGCTGTCCGAGAATCTCGCCCGTGAGTTGTGGGGCGACCCGCGCCGCGCCATCGGCAAACAGATTACCGCCAACCCGAAGGATCCCTGGCGCGAGGTCGTCGGTGTCGTCCAGGACGAGCGAGAGGACGGCGTGCAGGAGAAAGCGCCGGCAACCGCCTACTATCCGCTGTTGATGGAGAATTTTCAAGGCAGGCCGTTTCATGTGACTCGCACGATCTCCTACATCGCGCGAAGCAAACGGGCAGGATCGCGCAGCTTGGTGACGGATCTCCAGCAAGCCGTCTGGTCGTTGAATGCGGCTCTTCCTCTCGGCAAGGTCCGCACGCTCAACGAGATCTACAACAAATCACTCGCGCGCACCTCATTCACGCTGGTCATGCTGGCGATCGCCGGCGCGATGGCGCTTTTGATCGGACTAGTGGGAATTTATGGCGTGATCTCCTACTCAGTCTCCCAGCGCCGGCGCGAGATCGGAATTCGCGTGGCGCTGGGCGCACGCCGTCGAGAGCTCGCGCGCTTGTTCGTGGCTTATGGCTTCGTGCTCGCATTCATCGGCGTGGCTTGCGGGTTAGCAGGCGCAGTCGCTTTGACGCGTTTCCTCGCTTCGCTTCTCTTCGGTGTAAACCCGCTCGATCCGCTGACCTACGCTGCGGTGTCTCTCGGCTTGCTCGTAGCTTCAATCGTGGCAAGTTATCTCCCAACCCTGCGCGCGATGCGTGTAGACCCGATCGATGCTCTGCGCGCGGAATAAAGGCTGACGGCTCGTTGGCATTGTCCTGCACGGGCGACTGATTGAAATGCGCTTTCCTGAAGGAGCGGCGCACACCAGATCCAGGCTCCACTGCGCGGCTCTAATTGGCTTGCGGCGGCGGATCCGAGCAACGCTACTTCTCACCGCAAGGCCATTTTCGCGCTCAACGGAAATGCCGAGATTGCGCAGCGCTTTGCGATCGATTGGGTGATGGTCTATAAAAGTGGAAAGACCTTCTCCGGTTGGTGATGGTCTTTTTGCCTTCTACGCACATCTCCAGCCCGGTTCGCTCCGGGTAAGCTCGCAGTGGGAGATGAGCCCCTCCGAACGCGCTGTGTCCCTCAGCGGACTCTCTTCCTATGCCCCGGTGGCGCAGGCATCACCCGCCTGCGCGAGCAATACGACCACTGGCTGCCAATCCTGACGATAGTCTCCGTCTTCGTACTGCTCATCGTCTGCGCCGACCAATCTTATGCCCGTGCCTGGCCACGAACCCCTTTTGCTTTCCCACAGGGAACGTGCCATACTTCCTGTAGGAAACCCAATAAGCAACATGAAAGAAAAAACGGACGTTCTGCAAGGCACCCTCGCATTGATGGTGCTGAAAACGCTGGATGTGCTCGGAACACTCCACGGCTATGGCATCGCCCGGCGTATCGAGCAGATCAGCGGCGATCTTCTCACGGTCAATCAAGGCACCCTCTATCCCGTCCTTCTGAAGCTCGAGCAAGAGGGGTCTATCGCCTCCGACTGGGGTGCTTCCGAAAATAACCGCAAGGCGCGCTTTTACCGGCTGACACGCAGCGGGCGCAAGCAATTGCAGGCTGAAACACGCGGCTGGGAACAAACGGCCGCCATCATCGAGCGCTTCTTTGCCGCCAAAGCGGAGGACCTGAAATGAGGGCTTTCAAGCGATTCTTCCATCGGCTGATTTCGCGCGCCAATATGCGGCGGAATGAAGAACGCTTGCGAGTCGAGATCGAAGAACATCTCGCACTCCAAACCGCCGAAAATCTCCGCGCCGGTTTCTCGCCCGAAGAAGCCCGCCGTCAAGCCATCCTGAAATTCGGAGCCGTCGAAGCGACACGCGAAAAATATCGCGAGCAACGAAGCCTGCCTCTCATGGAAACACTGATCCAGGACAGGCGCCACGCGCTCCGACGTTTGCGCAACTCTCCTGCCTTCACGATCACCACGATCCTCACACTGGCGCTTGGCATTGGCGCGACTACTTCGATCTTCACTTTGGTCTACGCAGTCATTTTTAAGTCTCTGGCCGTGGCAAATCCTGACGAGTTATACAAACTCGGCCGGGAAGCGCGCTGCTGCTACATGGGCGGCTATAGTCAGGACAAAGAATTCTCCCTCTTCTCCTACGACCTGTATAAATACCTCCGCGACCGCAACAAAGGCTTTGCGGAGTTAGCGGCTTTTCCCGCCATCCAGCCGCTCTTCGGTATTCGGCGCTCCGGCCGTTCCGAAGCTGCCCAAAGCATCGCCGGTGAATTCGTCTCTGGCAATTACTTCACCATGTTCGGCGTCGGAGCGTACGCAGGGCGCGCTCTCACACCGCGCGACGATCAACCGAACGCCCCGCCCGTCGCCATCATGAGCTATCGTTTGTGGCAGCAAGCCTACGGTTCGGACCCGTCCGTCATCGGCGGTGTTTTCGACATTGATGACAAGCCATTTACGGTCGTAGGAATCACTCCGCCCGGCTTCTTCGGCGACACTCTCCGCGACACTCCGCCCGATTTCTTTTTGCCCTTGAATACCGAGCCGTTCGTCGAGAGCGATGCCGATCTGAATAAGTACGACACTCACTGGCTCAACCTGATCGGCCGCATCCGGCCCGGGGTCGCTCCCTCCTCCTTAGAGGCTCAAATGCGGGTGGAGCTGAAGCAGTGGTTGCGCTCGCACTGGGGCGAGATGAGCGCCGACGAGCGCGCGAAGTTTCCCGAGCAGACGCTCTTCCTTAGCCCCGGCGGCGCAGGCATCACCAGCTTGCGCGAGCAATACCAACACTGGCTGCAGATCCTGATGCTGGTCTCCGGCTTTGTGCTGCTCATCGTCTGCGCCAACGTCGCCAATCTCATGCTCGTTCGCGGCCTGGAGCGCCGTCCGCAGATTTCGCTCAGCATGGCCCTCGGCGCGCGCCCTGCGAGCCTGGTACGGGAGGCTCTCACCGAAAGCATTCTGCTCTCGCTGTTCGGTGGCGCTGCCGGTCTCGCGACCGCCTTTGCCGGCACGCGTCTCATCCTGCATTTCGCCTTCCCGCAAATGGCCGGTTCCGCGGGCATCCCAATCAGCGCCTCGCCGTCCTTGCCGGTTCTGCTGTTCGCCTTCGCCGTTTCGCTCCTCACCGGTATCGCCTTCGGCCTCGCTCCCGCCTGGATGGCCACTCGCGTGAATCCGATAGAAGCTCTGCGCGGAGCCTCCCGCTCGACGGCCCGCGCCGGCGGATTGCCCCGCAAATCACTGGTAGTGCTTCAAGCAGCGCTGTCGCTCATCCTCCTGGTTTCGTCCGGACTCCTCACCGCCGCCCTGCACCAACTCGAGAATCAAAATCTCGGCATCGATCCGGATCGCCGCCTCGTCGCGAGCATTGAGCCGCGCCTCGCCGGCTACCGGCCCGAGCAACTCACGCCCCTCTACCGCCGTATTCACGAGTCGCTCTCGAATCTTCCCGGGGTGTCGGCCGTGGCGCTCTGCACTTACTCACCGCAAAATGGGCCTCAATGGGGCGGTCTCGTCTGGCTCGATGGCCACCCCGATCACGGGCCCAGCGCGGACTACCTTGCTTTCTGGGATCGCGTCACCGCCGGATACTCTGACACTATCGGAAATCAAATTGTCAGCGGCCGCGGCATCTCCGACGAGGACACGGCATCTTCGCGACACGTCGCCGTCATTAATGAAGCGTTCGCCCGCAAGTTTTTCAGGAACGAAAACCCGATCGGAAAGCACTTCGGACGTTTGGGCCTCGAAGCGTCCCGCCAGTATGAAATCGTCGGCGTCGTCAGAGATATCCGGAATCTTACGGCGAGTCTCAGCCAGCCCACCGCCCCGTTCTATTTTCTGCCAGAAGACCAGCACGACACTCCCCCGCAAACTCCATCGAAAGAAGTTTCACCCGGCTCGCATTTCCTGCACGATATCGTCCTGGTGATGAAACCCGGATCTCGCGTCAATTCCGTCCAAATCCGCCAGGCCATGGCCTCCGTCGATCCCACTCTGCCGGTGATTTCGATTCGCAGTCTGAAAGACTCGCTAGCCCTCCAGTTCAGCCAGCAGCGCCTCATCGCCCGCCTCACTTCCTTCTTCGGACTTCTTTCGCTAGTCCTGGCATCGATCGGACTCTACGGCGTGACCGCTTATAACGCGGAACGCCGCACCAGCGAGATCGGCCTGCGCATGGCACTCGGCGCGAAGCGTAGCCAAGTGGTCGCGCTCGTGTTGCGAGGCGCATTCGCCCTTATTCTCCTCGGCCTGCTCCTCGGGCTGCCTTTGACCTTCGCCGCCGGCAAATTTCTCGGCAACCAGCTTTACGGCATGAATCCCTACAATCCCACGGTGACCCTAATCGCCGTCGTAACGCTAGGCCTCTCCGCCTTGGTCGCGTCCTTAATTCCAGCCTTCCGCGCCAGTTTGATTTCGCCGCTGGAAGCTCTGCGCGCTGAGTGAGGTCGCACATGAGAACGCTGAAACGCTTCCTCAAACGCCTGATCTCCCCGGCCAAAACGCGCCGGGACGAAGCGCGCTTGCAAGCGGAGATCGAAGAACACCTCGCTCTGCAAGCCGCCGAATATCTGAATGCCGGTGTATCGCCCAGCGAGGCTCGCCGTCAGGCCGTGCTGAAGTTTGGACCCTTGGAAGCAACAAAGGAAAGCTACCGAGACCAGAAAGGACTACCGTTCCTGGAAACCCTGCTACAGGATAGTCGCCACGCGCTGCGGCGTTTGCGAAACTCCCCGGCCTTCACGATCACTACCGTCCTGACACTGGCGCTTGGCATTGGCGCGACTACTTCAATCTTTACCCTGGTCCACGCCGTTTTGTTGAAGTCGCTGCCAGTGGCGAATCCTAACGACCTATACCGCTTGGGCAAACAACCACATTGCTGCAATTGGGGCGGGTACACCCAGGATAAAGAGTTCTCCATAGTCTCGTACGATTTGTATAAATATTTCTGCGACCGCACCAACGGCTTTGCGGAACTAGCCGCCTTCCAGGCAGGGCCGTCGCTTTTCGGCGTTCAGCGCTCAGGTGCAACGGAGGCAGCGCAAAGCTTTCCAGGCGAGTTCGTGTCAGGTAACTACTTCGCCATGTTCGGCATAAAAGCATATGCCGGGCGCGCACTCACTTCGAGGGACGATCAACGTGGCGCTCCTCTCGTCGCCGTCATGAGCTATCGCTTGTGGCAGCAGAAGTACGGATTGGATCCCTCGATAGTCGGCAGCCTCTTTGATTTGGATAAGAAGCCATTTACTGTTGTGGGAATCACCCCGCCTGGATTCTTTGGCGACACTCTGCGCAACTCTCCGCCCGATTTCTTTCTGCCTCTCGCCAGCGAATCGTCAGTGCAGGGCGAGAATTCGTTACTGCCCCAGGCTCCCGATCACTGGTTAGACTTGATCGGTCGCATCCGGCCCGGGGCTTCGTCCGCATCCATAGAGGCTGAAATGCGGGTGGAGCTGAAGCAGTGGCTGCACTCGCACTGGGGAGAGATGGATAGTAATGAGCGGGCGAACGTTCCCAAGCAAACCTTGTACCTGAGCCCAGGAGGCGCCGGCATCACCAGCATGCGCGAGCACTACGAGCACTGGCTTCAAATCCTGATGATGGTTTCCGGATTTGTGCTGCTCATAGTCTGCGCTAACGTGGCCAATCTCATGCTCGTTCGCGGCATGGAACGGCGGCGAGAGACATCGTTGAGTATGGCTCTCGGAGCGCGAGCGTCGGGGCTGGTCAGACAGGCTCTCACCGAGAGCATCCTGCTTTCCCTGCTGGGTGGTGTAGCCGGTCTGGTGATCGCGTTCGCCGGCACTCGCCTGATTCTCCATTTCGCATTTCCCCCGAATGTAGGATCGGCAGGTATCCCCATTAGTGCCTCGCCCTCCCCACCAGTGTTGCTCTTTACCTTCGGCGTTTCGCTGATCACCGGAGTGGCTTTCGGCATCGCTCCCGCCTGGATGACCACACGCGTAGATCCAATAGAGGCGCTTCGCGGAGCCAACCGCTCGACCGCCCGCACGGGCTCGCTCGCGCGCAAGTCACTGGTGGTGTTCCAGGCTGCGCTTTCGCTTATTTTGCTATCAGCCTCCGGACTGCTCACCACCGCGCTGCACAATCTGGAACATCAAGATTTCGGTTTCAATCAGGAGCGGCGCACTATTGTCAACATCAATCCGCAGTTAGCTGGGTATCGAACAGATCAGCTCACGCCGCTTTACCGCCGCATCCATGACTCACTATCGAGCATTCCAGGTGTTTCGGCAGTGGCACTCTGCGTGTACTCACCGCTCAGCGGCGACAATTGGAACGATAACATCCATGTGGATGGCCGTCCGGCTCCCGGCCCCAATGACTCTCCGATTTCTTCGTGGGATCGAGTCACGGCGGGATACTTAGACGTCATTGGGAACCCGATTCTTAAAGGGCGCGGCATCTCCGAGCAGGACACGGAAACTTCGCGGCACGTGGCAGTCATAAATGAGGCGTTTGCCCGAAAGTTTTTTAAAAACGAAGACCCCATCGGCAAGCATTTCGGCCGGTCCGAGATTGGAGCGTCACGGCTGTACGAAGTTGTCGGCGTAGCGAAAGACACGCGCTATCTGACGCAAGATCTCGATAAGCCCATTGAGCCATTCTTCTTTGCTCCTGAATCTCAATACGACGTGTTTCCGAGTGTCGCCAACACCCAGGGCGACGCAGGCACTCACTTCTTGCACGAGATAGTCATCATGACCAAACCCGGAGCCAGCCTCACTTCCAGCCAGATCCGCCAGGTCATGGCCTCCATCGATCCCAACCTCCCCATCATCTCGATCCGCCCACTCAGCGAACAAGTGTCGTTACAATTCAGCCAGCAGCGTCTGATCGCCCGCCTCACGTCGTTCTTCGGGCTTCTTTCTCTAGTCCTGGCCTCTATCGGACTCTATGGCGTCACCGCCTACAATGCCGGTCGCCGGACCAACGAAATCGGTGTCCGCATGGCGCTTGGAGCAGATCGCGCCCACGTCATCGCGCTGGTGCTACGCGGCGCCTTCGCCCTCATTGCTTTCGGGCTTCTGATTGGCTTGCCCCTCACTCTGGCCGCTGGAAAATTTCTCGGGAACCAGCTTTACGGCATGGATCCCTACAATCCGACGGTAACTGTAGTAGCCGTCGCAACACTCAGCTTATCCGCCTTGACCGCTTCGCTGATCCCAGCGCTCCGCGCCAGCCTGATCTCGCCGCTGGACGCTCTGCGCGCCGAGTGAGCCCCGAAATGAGAACGCTGAAATTATTCCTCAAACGCCTGATCTCCCCGGCCAAAACGCGTCGGGATGAAGCGCGCTTGCAAGCGGAGATCGAAGAACACCTCGCTCTGCAAACTGCCGAATATCTGAAAACCGGCGTATCGCCCAGCGAGGCTCGTCGCCAGGCCGTGCTGAAATTTGGACCATTAGAAGCAACAAAGGAAAGCTACCGAGACCAGAAAGGACTGCCGTTCCTGGAAACCCTGTTACAGGATAGTCACCAAGCGCTGCGGCGTTTGCGAAACTCCCCGGCCTTCACGATCACTACCGTCCTGACACTGGCGCTTGGCATTGGCGCGACTACTTCGATCTTCACCCTGGTGCACGCCGTTCTGCTGAAGTCGTTACCGGTAGCGAATCCCCGCGATCTATACCGGCTGGGCAAAGATGCCCGTTGCTGCTATTACCCCGCTTACAGCCAAGATGAAGGGTTTTCCCTCGTCTCGTACGACTTATACAAATACCTCAGGGACAATACCCAAGGCTTCGCAGAACTGGCGGCGTTTTCGGCTGGTGGGTCGCTCTATGGTATCCGGCGCTCGGGTGGCTCGGAGCCGGCCCAGAGCTATCCAGGCGAGTTCGTCTCAGGGAATTACTTTGCCATGTTTGGTATCCGAGCGTATGCCGGACGCATGCTTACGGTCAGCGACGATAGACCTAATGCGCCCCCGGTCGCGGTGATGAGCAGTCGCTTGTGGCAGCAGAAGTACGGATCTGACCCGTCCGTTGTCGGCACTGCTTTCGATATAGATGGGAAGCCATTTATCGTAGTGGGAATCACCCCACCGGGTTTCTTCGGCGATCGTTTGCGCAACAATCCGCCGGATTTTTTTCTGCCGCTAAACAGCGAACCATTCGTCGAGAGTGATGACTATCTGGACGAGGGCGATACAGCTTGGTTAGATTTGACGGGCCGCATCCGGCCGGGTGCAAATCCAGGGGCTATCCAGGCGCAAATGCGATTGGAGCTGAGGCATTGGCTGCGCTCGCACTGGGGTGAGATGAGCGCCAATGATCGCGCGAAATTCCCACGGCAAACGCTGTATCTGACGCCCGGCGGCTCGGGGATTACCAGCATGCGCCAGCAATACGAACACTGGCTTCAAATCCTCATGATGGTCTCAGGGTTCGTGCTGCTGATTGTCTGCGCCAACGTCGCCAATCTGATGCTGGTTCGCGGCATGGAGCGGAGGCGTCAGATATCGTTGAGCATCGCGCTCGGGGCGCGAGCATCGGGCTTGGTCAGCCAGGCTCTCACAGAGAGCGTGCTGCTGTCTCTCCTAGGTGGCGCGGCGGGTCTGGCAATCGCATTTGCCGGCACGCGCCTGATCCTGCATTTTGCATTCCCTGGTGTTCGGGGCATGGCAGGAATACCAATCAGCGCGTCGCCTTCCCTAGCAGTTCTGCTGTTCGCCTTCATCGTTTCGTTGATTGCTGGAGTTGCCTTTGGCATCGCTCCCGCCTGGATGGCCACCCGAGTAGATCCAATAGAAGCCCTTCGCGGAGCCGGCCGTTCCACCGTACGCACCGGCTCCTTAGTACGCAAAACACTGGTCGTGTCCCAGGCCGCGCTCTCGCTTGTTTTGCTATCCACCTCGGGATTGCTTACGGCTTCGCTGCACAGGCTGGAGAATCAAGATTTCGGATTCGACCAGGACCGGCGCATCGTGGCGCGCATTGATCCAAGGCTCGCCGGCTACCGTCCCTCTCAACTCACACCGCTTTATCGCCGCATCCATGAGTCTTTATCGAGCATCTCCGGCATTTCCACACTGGCTCTTTGTATGTACTCACCATTGACGTTCTCGGATTGGGGCCAAGGCGTTTGGGTGGATGGACGTCCGGCTCCTGGACCGAACGATGACAATTATTCGAATTGGGATCGAGTCACGCCGGGATATCTTGAGGTCATTGGAAATCCGATCCTCAGAGGCCGCGGCGTATCCATGCGGGATAAAGAGACTTCACGGCACGTGGCCGTCATCAATGAGGCCTTTGCGCGGAAGTTTTTCAAGAATGAGGATCCTATTGGAAAACACTTTGGCCGGCATGGTATCGGATCTGAGCGCGAATACGAAATTGTAGGCATCGCCAAAGATGCCCGCTACTCGTCGGTCAACCTGGACCGGCCGGTGGCGGCGTTTTATCTATTACCTGAGGCGCAGCACGATCTCGATCTGAAAACCGGGTCGCCCGAGAATGACAGTTCGCATTTCCTGCACGACATCGTCATCGTTACCAAACGGGGAGCCAGACTGTCTGAGGCGCAAGTACGCCAAGCCATGGCTTCCGTCGATCCCAACCTCCCCATCATCTCGATCGGCGCGCTCAGCGAACAAGTAGCCCTCCAATTCAGCCAGCAGCGTCTGATCGCCCGCCTCACGTCGTTCTTCGGGCTTCTTTCGCTGGTTTTGGCCTCTATCGGACTTTACGGTGTCACCGCCTACAACGCCGGTCGCCGGACCAATGAAATCGGTGTCCGCATGGCCCTCGGCGCAGATCGCGCCCACGTCATCGCGCTGGTGCTACGCGGCGCCTTCGCCCTTATTGCTTTCGGCCTTCTCCTAGGTTTGCCGTTAACCTTCGCCGCCGGCCGCTTCCTGGGACATCAACTCTACGGCATGAATCCGTACAATCCCACGGTGACTGTAATAGCTGTCGTAACGCTCGGCCTATCCGCCTTGGCCGCGTCCCTGATTCCAGCATTCCGGGCCAGCCTGATTTCGCCGCTCGAAGCCTTGCGCGCCGAATAACTTACCCACACGCTACCCGGCAAGTGGTTTCGTACTTCGCCCATTTCTCTTTCGCAAACCGGATCAGTCCCGAATCGAGCCGCCGCCGTTCCACGCGCTTTCGCGCCGCTTCCCAACCGTGCGCCGCCTCGCGTATCGCCCTTCACACATTGCAATTCCCGCTTCCACCACGTCCAGCGACTCGGGTCTCCGCATCTCACAGGCCCGCTTACTCCAGGTGCGCGCCTGGTCGGAACGCTTACGAATACTCGCGCTCGCACAGGCCGCTTCGAGAAACACAACATGCTGGAATGCCTTGCCGCCGCGCTTCGATCCGGCCAGCGCATTTTCCAAATGCTCTAGCGCCGCGCTTTCGTCGCCTTCGTCGAGCCGCCGGTAAAACAACATGAGCTGGCTGTACCCATACTCACCTGCCTCCGCCTCAATTCTCATGAGTTGCTCCACCAGATTGGGATGCCACTCACGAGGTCGCAGTCCTCGCGCTTCTTCCGTCTGCAGCGCCAGCAACGCTACCCAGGAGCGAGCCTGCTCAGGGCTTCGCCACAACACCCAGAGTCTCTTTCCATCGGATTTGTTCAGGCCCGATGAAAACGGAATCAGCGTTAACACCGTGAAAAACAGCGAGACCCAGAACAGCGAGCCGGTCCAATTCCACAGTCCGCTTCCGTGCTGAACACTGATACCGCCGCACACCGCCGTTAGCGTGAGACTTGCCAGTGGACCGGCCGCTATCATCCATATGTAACGATCAGGCTGAAAATCAACGGTACTGGCCGGCAGAAAAAATCCGCCCACCCAACGCCGCCGGTCAAAACGAAAGCTCCAATGCCGGCCCGACTTGAAAAACACGAAACCACCTATTGCGAGTGCGTTGGTTTTGAAGCCAACCAGCGCACCTCCAGCCAGATGGCCCAGTTCATGAACGGCGATTGCCGCGTAAATGGCAGGAATAAGAAGCAAACCATTGAACGCCGGCCAATGCCAGTCGGGCAGTCGCCCCTGATCTTCCAGGATGAATATGAGGCTGATAAGCAGCCCCACAATCACTCCGATCAGCCGCGCAAGCCACTTGCGGGAGATACTCGCCGGCAGCACTTGATCGAGATCTAAGATGGGCGTAGAAGACAATCAAACACAGCATATAAGGCTTGTTAAAAACTGTCCATACAGTTTCTTCCTACCGTTCACCGGCGGCTAGCACGTCTTTCTCGGGCTCCTCAACGGGCACGTCTTCCATCGGCAAGCCCAACCGCAGCCACTCCTCTAATCCACCCCCCAGTGGACGCACTTTTGCCACTCCCGCTCTTTTCAGTTGCAGCGCCACACGGGCGCTCGTTGCTTCGTTGGGTCAAGTGCAATAGAGGATCACCTCATGGCTCCTCGGAATCTCTTCAAAATGCGACCGAAGTTCCGCTGGACGCAGTATCCGCGCTCCCTGAATTTTGTGGCCGGTTCGCTTAATCTCGGCCGGCGTCCGCAGGTCAACCATAATGACCGGCTGCTCGCCCTGCATCAGCTCGAACGCCTCTTGCGGCCCGATCCGATTAATCCGCAGCTCCCGACGAAAACGCCAGCGCTGGAAATAACGCCACGCCAGATAGCCAGCCAGCAGCAGAGCAAGAACCTGTCCGGCCCGCCGCCCGAACAATCCCAAGGTCAGGATCACCTCATCGATCTCGCGCCGGAAAAAAACGCCCACCAGTAGATAGCTCGTAGCCCAGATCGCCGACCCCGCCGCATCTGCCAGCAGAAAGCGCCAGCGCGGCATTTTCATCGCTCCCGCCAGCGGCGTCGAGATCAGGCTCATTCCCGGAACGAACTTAATGAAGAGCAGACTCCACGCGCCCCGCTTCATGAACCCCAGTTCCGTCTTTCGAACGCAGGTATCCGGCTCGAGCGAAAACCGGCACAGCAGCGCCAGCACCGACCGGCCGCGCCACCGCCCCAGTTCATACCAGAGCATGTCCCCCAGCAGCACCGCCATCATCGCCAGCAGCAGCGCGATGCCGAATGAGTACCGCCCATCTCCCACCGCCGCGCCCATAATTAGCACTACCGGGTCCGATGGAACCGGTACGCCCGCCTCCACGGCAAACACGTAACAAAATAGAAACGCGTAGCCATGTAGCAAAACCAGAGCTCGAAAGGAAGGCACTACCATTAGGTTCCCACGCTCACGGTAAGTAAACCTTTGCGGATACCATCAAAACAGACCATGAAACGAGTGGATTTGTATATAAAAGTGACCGTTGATCTCGATGACGAAGAAGACCCTGAGCGAGTAGCCGGAGAGATCGTGCGCCAGCTCGAGAAAATTTACGTCGTGCGCTCCGCCGAGCTCTCTAGTACGGTTGCCCGCGACTAGCCTTGGGTACAATAAGGCTTCTACTTTTAAGGGAGTTTTTGATGGCAGAACAGCAGACGGCAGAACAGCAGACGAAAGAGCATGGCTTGCACGCCAGCTCGCCTAAGATTGAGCAGAAAGATACGATTTACCAAGCTGAATATTTCGGTAGCGGAACGTTTAAGATCATCAAGCCAAAACGGAAAGATGCCAAGCGGCGTCAATCGGCATTAAAGGGCACCACCCGCGGCTCGCGCAAGTAATCGCCAGTCACGCGCTTACAGGTTCTGCGTTACTTTATTTAGTGATCTCGGCTTGTCGGGATCAAGCCCTTTCACTTCCGCCAGACTGGCGGCAAATAGCTGGGCAGGAATCACGTAGGGAATAGGCGTGTAAAGATCCTCTGGCAATCGGCTTCCCTGGTGAGCCAGGTGAGCCGGAATCACAAGCGCCCGCTCGCCCTTCTCGCTCAGCGATGTCACTTTGACATTGCTGCGGTCTGAAATCATCACGGTTTCGGCTTGGATCGATTGGAGTTTGTGGAACAGCTCCAGCATCGCCTCCCAGGTCGGTCCAGATGGACAGAACAGGAAAGCCGGGAATGACTGTTCGAGCATGGCAATGGGGCCGTGCAGTAAGTCCGCGGACGAGAATCGCTCGGCAACCACGTAGCAGGTCTCCATCAGCTTCAGGGCGAATTCAAAAGAATTCGAGTAATTCAAGCCGCGCCCTACGCAAACTGCGTGACGCATAAAACAGTAGCGTTGAGCGCGTTCGCGCAGTTCGCTTTCGAGTTTCAAAGCCGCCGCCGCCTGTTCCGGAATACGCTCCAGGTCTGCCGGTCCAAACGATGCTCCCAGGGCATGCGCGAGCAGATAGAAGGTCATCAACTGGCCCGTATACGTTTTGGTAGCGGCGACGCTTTTTTCTTTCTCTGCACGGACTAGAAACGCTTCATCGGCAAGTTTCGCCAGCGTGCTATTACTCTCGTTCGTAATACCAATCGTGAATGCGCCGGCAGTTTTGGCGCGTTCCAGCACGAGATTAGTGTCGGTGGATTCACCCGATTGCGAGATGGCAACCACCACCGCATCTCTCAGGTTGAGATCGGCACGATACAGCGTGAAGACCGAAGGAGCGGCCAGCGAAACGGGAATGCCGGTGGTAATTTCAAGGAGGTAGCGGCCGAACTGCGCGGCATTATCGGAGGTACCGCGGGCAGCCAGCACGATCAGGCGAACCGGATGGGACTCAAAGTGGGCGCGCAACTTTTCCGCGCGGACCCATTCGGTTTTCAGCGTACGTTCGATGGCCGCCGGCTGCTGGCAGATCTCATCACGCATGGTGGACATGCTTGTGAAGATAGCAGAGGCGTCAGCGACTGAGCCTTACAGCAAAACCCGCTCGCCGCGACGCGAACCGACCAGAAATTGCGGGCTGATCGTGTTGGCCATCGGCAGCCGGGTAATGGTCGGTTTGATCACCAGAAGCGTGTTGCTGGTTTGGTGATCACGCATGGTTTCGGTCAGCAATTGCTTCAAGCCCGGAATCTGGCCAATGCCCGCGAGACCACTGCGCGAGTACGTGCTGGTCGATGAATCGAGGCCGGCCACAATCGCCCATTCGCCTTCGCGCAGACTCACGCTTCCCTTGAAAGCCCGTTCGGCGATCGCTGGCACCGTATTCAAAGTCAGAGTGCCCAGCGATTTGACATCCGCTTCGAGATCCATATCAATATCGCCCTCGCCGTTCACATGCGGCGTAATCTTGAGAACCAGCCCGAGATCCTCCATGGTGATCTGGGGCGCTGGGTTGTAGATGGAAGCTGCGCCCTGATTGAAGCCGCTGTAAAGAGAAGTCGGGATCGGGTACTTGTCGCCGATGTGCAGGTTGGCCGTCTGGCGATCGGCTACGACTACGGTCGCGTCGAACAGGGCCGAGGTAGTGGAATCGGAAAACTGGGCAAAAGACTGAGCATCGGCCACGCCGATTCCGAAGAGCGTGGCGCCTCCTCCAAACGTCAGGAAGCTAGAGGAGCCGACGGCTGCGGGCAGTACGCTCTTCAACCCGCCGATGCGCCCGAAGTCGATGAACTGGAATACCGTCTGCAGCGTGACGCCGTAATGATAACTGCGGTCGGTATCAACCGTGAGGAACTGCACTTCAAACGAGACCTGGGCGCGCGGAAGGAGCAAGGCTTCCATCAGTGAGCGGGCGACACGTGCGCGAGTAGCATGATCGCGGATCATCACCATGCGATTGAGGCTGTCCCAGCCGACGGCCCGCATGCTCAAGAGTCCGCGGACAGAATTGGCAGCATCGATCAGGTCTTTCTCGGTGAGAGCCTCCTGCAGGGGAAAGGTGAGCAGTTCGACCGGTTCATATTCGTTGCGCTTGACGTCGGTGTCGACTGCGAAATCGACAATCTGTTCCGAAATCGGAAAAACGAAGGTGTGGGTAGCGGCGGTGATCGCTTCCATAGCGGCACGAAAATCGACACCCTGCAGCTCGAAGTGAATAGGAGTGCCGGAGGTCAGATCACGATCAACCACGGCGCGCACGCCATACGCCTCGGTGACTTGCTGGATCAGCGACTTGGCGTTGCCACGCAGATCGAAGTCGCGCACACCCGGCTGGGCATGCACTTGCGGAATCGGTTTGAGAGACTGCCAGTCGCTGGACGCGACGCGCTCAATCGGCGGCACAGGGTGAGCGGCTTCGTTTTCGGCGCTGAAGACATCGTCGCGGATATCGGCTGTTTCGACTTTGGTCTCGGTGAGCAGCTTGGCGGCCGGAGCAAGGGCATCCCGGTTGACGCGATAGCTCGGATCTTTGGGATCGCGGGCAGCCGCTTCGGCATACAGCATATAAGCACGCACGGTCTGACCGGAATTCGCGGCTTTCTTCGCCCGAGCGGCAAGCCGCTGCGCGACGGCATGGTTGTCCGTCGCGCCGTACGCGAGGGTTACGGCCAGAAAAGCGAGGATCAGCTTCAAACCTTTACAGACGCTGCGCAGAGATGTGGCGTTTAGATAAGTCGTCACTTCGATTTCGTCGGACCCGCTTGGGCGTCTAAGGAGTGGTACGAGAGAAAGGAAGGCAGCAGGATAAAGTCTACCTTATGGAAGGTCCTGGTACGAGTTTCTTGGGCAGAATCCGCCGCAGAATATAGTGCTTTCGAGAGAGCGTGGAGCGTTATTATTGTCCGGAGTGGCTGAATTTGGCACGTCACGTTGGGTGCCTGAACGTTCCGCGCTCGGCACAACCAATGCGGTGCTGGTTGCCAGATCGCGCATCCATTCGGTCCAGGAGTTTCCAGGACCGCTATCGATCAAAACTGTAGTCGAAGGAAGGGTGGGGTGGAAGACCGGTAAACGCGAGGTCTTGGTAGACGAATCGTCCATGCTGGTGCTGAATGATGGCGAGCCCTATTCCATGCAAATCGATTCGCCGGAACCGGTCACAACCTGTTGCGTGTTCTTTGCGAGTGGTTTTGTCCAATCGATTGGTGAGGATGTTTGCAGACGAGTCAACGAGCGGCTTGACAATGGGCAGGGTGGCGGACGGAGACTGTCTTTTTTGTCGTGCCTGCAGCCTTGTAATCAACCGATAGCATCTCTGATGAGCGTGATCAGAGGACGCGCGCTGGGACAATCGCCGCCGATCGCTTTGGATGAATGTTTTTTGGAACTCGCTTTCCAACTGCTTTTGCAACACAAGGAGATGGAAAAGCAGATCTGCAAAATTCCGGCCATACGCGTTGCCACACGCACAGAGCTGTTTGCCCGGGTAGCGCGCGGCCGTGAGTTTTTGCACGCGGAGGGTTTGGGTCCGATACGGCTGGCTGACGCTGCGAACGCAGCCTGCTTGTCCCCGTTCCATTTTCAGCGTACGTTCGTGCGAGCGTTCGGCAAGAGCCCAAGCCGCTACGTGACAGAGTTGCGACTCGAACGCGCGGCCAAGCTGCTGCAGAACGGCGAGACGGTTACGGACGCCTGTCTTCGAGTCGGGTTTCAAAGCCTCGGCTCGTTCAGTGTGGCTTTTCGCAAACACTTCGGCGTTCCACCAAGCTATTTTCGAAGCTCAATTTAGCAAGATTCGAGAAGCAATCGGAACCCACTCGCGTTTACAACTAGACGTATGGGAAAGCCGTGGACTGTTCTGATCGTTGCTGCGGGACTAGGAATAGCCAGCTTGCCTGGGCGGGCGCGGCATCCCGAGAAACATATGAATGAACAATTTCATTTATCGCAGGTTGGTTACGTGATGTTAGGGGTCGCCAACATGCAGATAGCTGCCGGATTTTATAGGGACCGGCTCGGGTTGAGAATTACCCGTGAAACAGATGATGTCGCATTTGTGGATGCCGGAAGTATCGCGGTGGTACTCAGTACAGCTGTCGGAAAAGAGCCGGGTTCGATAGAAATTGTGTTCACAGTGGATCATGTCCAGGCGGCGTACGAAGCTTTGAACGAAGCGGGACTTGTATTCGAGCATAAGCCGCACCTGGTAACCGGCTCATCCTGGGCGGCTAACTTTCGCGACCCGGACGGCCACGTTCTCTCGTTGTTCGGTCCGAAATAGCCGGCTGGCGGCTAGTCTTGCGCTTCCGTGGTAACGAGATTCAAGGGGTATTCGTTCATGATCCGCGGCAGAACTCGAGCAGTCTATCGATAGCAACAATACCGAGCTCGTTCTAACGGCGGATACGGATCGCCATCTAGCGCTGCCCGGGATGGCCGGACAGCCCGGCCCCGCATCGACAATCCGCGCTTTCTTCTGAAGAGACTGGCGAGACGATACTCTTTCTAGGACAGCCCGACAGGAGGTTTGTCGGAGAAAAGCTGTTCGACGCCGAGCGGTGCGCCGTATTGGTAGACCCGTTCCTTGCCCCACGGCTCGCTGTGCATCTGCCCAGTTCGATCAACCAGGTTGTAGGTGGATTCAAGCGCTTTACCGGCGGCACGGTCGGCCAGCCAGTCCGCGATAATTGTGAAGAAGGCTAAACCCAGTTGCGAAGAGCGTGAACCGCCCATGCCGTGCTCCTCGCCCGCGTACATGACCAGCGTCTTGGGGCCGGTCACGGCGTTGAGATGATTGATCGTGCAGGAGATGTCGCTGAGCGAGTCATCCTCGCCCGCCATGACGAAATAGGCATGTTGATTTTTGCGCTCAATGGCCTCACGTCCATCTGCGGCATGACTGCCTCGAACGCCTCCTCATTATCGATGCCCGTCATATACATAAATCGCTGCTTGAATGAGGGGGAGGCCATCTCATACAGGGGCCAATTATGCGGCTGGAAGCAGGTGTACATGACCGCGCAGGCCGCGAAGCGCGGCTCGGCCGCCGCCATCTGCGTTGCCCAAAACGAGCCGAATGAAAGTCCCCAAGCCATGATGCGACTCGAATCGATCTCGTTGCGACCGGCCAGCCAGTCGACGGCGATGGTGCCGACCTCTCCGTAAGTGTCGGGGTCGTACCAGATCTCCCGCAGCAGCGAGGTGCCTTGACCGGGCCCATCGATGACGAGGCAAGCAAAGCCGCGGCGCAAAAAGCGGTCACCGGTCCCGAAAATCGCAAGTTCCTTGAACGCGTCCATGCCCTCGATCATGACGAGGCACGGCAATCGACCACCCGCATAACCCTGAGGCAGGTGAAGGTACGCCGCGAGCGACCTTCCTCGGTAAGGAATCTCAACCGCTTCCACGCAGTGATCGGCCTTCTTTGCGTATTCGAGGAAGCATTCAGTCTTCTTTCCCTCCAACGTTTTATTAAGATCGGTGTTGGCAAAGATGGGCCACTGGGCGCCGCCGTACATGACCGAGGCCGCAAAGAAGGCGTCGCTGGCGCTAACGTCGTGGCCTTTCGCGAGCGAGGCACGGGCCTGTAATTCGAAGCGGCGCGCCACCGCGGCAAACTCCGGTGCGATATCGTCCCATCGTTTTATTAGCGCCTGTAATCCCATTACCGGCCCCTTGTAGTCGGGGCCCATAGGAGAGCTCAGATACTGCAACCGGCTTTGATCGAACTCAGGGCCAATCAGCTTAATGATTGCGTCCAGAATCCAGCGCTGGTCGCGGAAACGAGCCACGCGCTTTTGAAGATCATAGGGAGTGATCGGCATTTAGTGTTCTCCTTTGCGAACCGTACACCCGCTACCATATCATGCAAACAGCTGTTTGCATACAAATGGTTCCACTATCGTGTGGGTCCAGGAACTTGAGGCGATGACACAGGAAAACGGCAAACCCCTGCGCTCGCAGGCTACTCGTGACCGGATCTTGCAGGAGGCGCGACGCCTGTTTGCCGAACAAGGCTTTGAGAACACCACCATCCGCGCGATTGCTGCTGCAGCCGCGATCAATCCGTCGATGGTCATGCGCTACTACCGCAGCAAGGAGGAACTGTTCGCAACCGCGGCTAAAATTGAATTCCGTTTGCCCGATCTGGCCAGCCTCGCGCCCGCGAAACGAGGCGTTGCGCTCGTGACGCATATACTCGATCGGTGGGAAGAGCCCGCGGCAGGTAACGAACTGCAAATCCTGCTACGAGCGGCTGGAACTTATGAAATGGCCCGCATGCGGCTTGTCGAGCTTGTGGAACAACAGGCTGTGCCAGTCATCAAAAGCGTGCTGCCGCCCGATCGGCCCGAAGAACGATTGGGGCTCATCATAATGCAACTCGCGGGGCTCGTGTTGAGCCGCTATTTTCTGAAGCATCCTTCCGTCATGGCACTGGATCGAGCGGCTACTATCCGCCAGGTTGGCTCGACGGTACAAAGGTACATGACAGCGAAAGGATTATAGCGTTCCCACTTGGCGGACCCGGACGGCTATTCGGCTCGAAATAGCCGGTCCAGCGGCTGGTGTCTAGTGTCCCGGGGCCACGTAGCCGGGGGGATGGGCGGCGCCTTCACCGAAGAAATATTCTTCCATTTGCTTCAGCAGGAACTCCTGCGCTTCGGTGGTGCCGAGATTGAGGCGATACTCGTTCATGATCATTTTCATCTGCTCCACCCACATGCGCCAAGCTTCTTTCGAGACGTTTTCGTAAATACGTTGCCCGAGGGGATGTCCGTCGAAAGGAACTTCGTCCAGCCCGGGAAGCTCTTTTTGCAGTTTGACGCAGAAGACCATTCGTTCTGCTTTCGGTGTGGGCCCGGAAGTAGTTGCCATGATTTAGGATAGCCCAGCGCTTGGGCCGTGGGCACGGGCGCGACGCCTTAGCTGGCGAGCGGTAAAACGAGTTCCAGCGCGGCGGTCCGAGGCGCGGTTTCGGCCTCAAAAAACTGCGTAAAACGCATTGGGGCCGCAGCGTTGCCATTCGCCTGCTGACGCTGGATGGTTCTTAGATAGCGGCGCAACATTTCCGGCCGTGCCGACTTGCGCAAATGCACCAGTTGAAGGTCGAGCAGCAGCTCCATCTCCCATTGCGTGAAGGTGTTGCGGCGCACATTGCCGGTGATGAGCTGTTGGATGAGCTGGCAAAACGATGCCCAGTCAAGGTTTGGAGCCGGAAATTCAGTCACGCTAGAGAGTGGCCGGAAACCCTGAAAAATCTAAGAATTTTCTGCAATCCGCCTGCTTGACCACGCACCTTATCAATAGGGATCGTGCCCTTTTTTCTGCCGAGTGACGTTTTACAGTTCGTGCTACCAGCAGCACTGGTGGTTCTGCCGCCGCTTTGGCCGTGTGCACTAGGCTCGCTGGCGGTGGTCCTGCTATTGAGTGGGATCGACGACTTCATTCCGCTCTTGATTTGCGCGGCTGCTCTGCGGGGCCGATCGAGCAAGGAGGATCGAGAGACTTCCGGGAGCGCGTTAGCTGAACGACGCATCGCGATCTTTGTACCGTGCTGGCACGAAGCCGGAGTGATCGGAAACATGGTGCGGCACAACTTGGCGGCCATTCGCTACCGCAACTACGATTTTTTCCTGGGCGTTTATCCGAACGATCCCGCAACTGTTCGCGCCGCGGAGCAACTCGCCGGCGAGTTCGGCAATGTGCACGTGGCGCTGTGCGCGGATCCGGGACCAACCTCGAAAGCCGACTGTCTGAACTCGGCCTACCGCGGCATGCGGGCTTTCGAGGGCACGCAAAGCGCGTATTTTGACACGGTAGTTTTGCACGATGCGGAGGACTTAATTCATCCGCAGGCATTAAGTTTGATCAATCGCGAGCGGGCATATTACGACATGGTGCAGGTCCCGGTGCTGCCGTTGCCGACGCCTTTCAGCGATCTCACGCACGGCGTCTATTGTGACGAGTTCGCCGAATTTCAAACGATCGATATGCGCGCCCGCCAACTGAGCGGTTCGTTCATCCCTTCGAATGGCGTAGGTACTGGATTTTCACGCACCGTGCTGGACCGGCTGGCTCGTGAACGGGATGGAGTGGTATTCGATCCGGGGAGCCTGACGGAAGACTATGAGATCGGTGTGCGCATTCATGCTTTGGGGTATCGCCAGTGTTTTGCGCCGCTCCAGAAGTGGGAGGGCGATTTCGTTGCCACACGGGAGTATTTTCCCCGGTCGATGCGCACGGCCATCCGGCAGAGAACACGCTGGATCACAGGCATCGCGCTGCAGTGCTGGGAGCGACAAGGCTGGCGTGGATCGTGGCGGACGAAGTATTGGTTCTGGCGGGATCGCAAAGGGTTACTCACCAATCCGCTGAGCGTGGTTGCGAACGCGCTCTTTGTGGCAGGTTTGTTCGATTATCTTCTAAGCAGCGTGCTTCATCATCCGTGGCTGTTCGAGATCCACAGTAGCCTGGTTGCTGCGTTGTGTGTTGCCACGACGGCGTTGCAGTGTTTCCGCCTGACACTGCGCGGTCTCTGCGTAGGGCAGATCTTTGGCACGACCGCTGCGTTGACGGTTCCGCTGCGGTCCTTTCACGCCAACCTGATTAACTGCACCGCTGCCATCCGCGCGATACGAGAATACTGGTCAGCCCGCCGCTCGAAGCAGACACTGGCCTGGCAAAAGACGGATCATGCCTATCCGGAACGCGACAGTCTGCGCACGCATAGGCGCGAACTTGCGGATATTTTGATTGGCTGCGGATTTGTGTCTGATGAACAGATGGCGCAGGCGCGCGCGGAACTCGAGACTGGATCTACACTAGATCTCTTGCTGCTGGCAAACGGCGTTGTAAACGAGGAACAACTCTGTAAAGCGATGAGCCTGCAATCGGGACTGGCGGCGGCGCGCATTCAGCCGGGCGAGATCAGTTCACGCGTGATGCGGAGCCTGCCGACGCACATTGAAAAACGCCACGGTCTGGTTCCGATCAGTGTGGAATGCGGCCGGTTAGTGGTAGCTAGTTCTTCGGTTCCGACTATGGCGGCGCTGGTGGAAGTTTCGAATCTGTCTTCTCTGCCGGTTGATTTTCAACTTGTCACGCCCAGTGCCTATGCCAAGCTGCGGGAGTTATTGCAAAGCGAGCAAGTTACTTTGGCTCAGTAGGTGTTGTGGAGCCGGACGGATCGAAGATGTCGATGGGTGAGAAGTCCACGATCTTCCACTTGTTTTTCTCGCGGGCGAGGCGCACGTGGATTTCGGCGGACCGTTGATTGCCATTACCCGTGTCGTTAAGCGTTATGGCCCAGCGAACCGTAGCGGTCACTTCGTTTTCGGAATCCTGTTCGTCTACCACGTCGACTTCATTGGCAATGCCGTAGGTATTCGTGAGGGCCACAAAATCATCGCGCAACTTGGAATAGTTGGCATAGGATTTTGAAAAGGGCGACATGGCGTCCGCCGGGCTTTTTGTGGTCAAGGCATTGGCAATTTGACCAAGCTTGGCGCGCACATTGGCGGCTTCATCGGCTCGCGTGAGGCCGGGGCTGATCATCAGAATTACCGCGAGAGCGGCTGCGATCTTGTACTTACGTGCGATAACTGCCATTGATTTTGACGTAGCCTTCCGTGAGGTCGCAGGTAAAGAAACGAGCCTGACCGTGACCTCCACCATTGAGGACGATGCGAATACGAACTTCGGATTCATCGAGTTTGTTTTTCAGTTCGGTTTCGTCATAGGGCGCGGCCAAGCCGGACTTGCACACGGGAATGCGCTGCAGATAGATGTCGATTTTACGAGGATCAAATGAGACACCGGCGTAGCCGGCCGCGCACAAGACGCGCCCCCAGTTGGGATCGCTTCCGGCCACGGCGGTTTTGACCAGCGGCGAGTTCGCCACGGCGCGGGCAATTTTGCGCGCTTCGTCATCCGAGCCGAAGCCGAGCGCGCGAACGATCACGAGTTTGCGTGAACCTTCTCCGTCAGCGGCGATTTGCTCGGCGAGCGTTTCCATCACCCAGGTGATTACTTCCTGAAGGACCTGCCGCTCTTTGGCGTCGGGCTTTACTCCCGAAGCGCCATTTGCCAGAAGAGCCACTGTATCGTTGGTGGAAGTGTCGCCGTCCACGGTCAGTGAGTTATAAGAGCGCTCGTTGGCGGCGAGCAACATGGCGCGCAAGTCGCGCGACGACACAGCGGCATCGGTCATGACGAAGCCGAGCGTGGTGGCCATGTTCGGATGGATCATGCCGGAGCCTTTGGTGATGCCCGCGACGCGCACGGTGCCGCGTCGTAGCTGCACGTCTTCGGAAGCCATTTTGGTGCGGGTGTCGGTGGTGAGGATGGCGCGGGCAACGGCCTCGAGATTGTAAGGTGAGAGTCTCGAGATGAGTTCGGGAAGGGGATCGATAAGTAAGTTGGGATCGAGCTCTACGCCAATCACGCCGGTCGAGGCGGGCAGGATGCGGTGCGTTTTGGTGCGCAATGCCTTGGCCGCGGCTTTGCAGGAAAGAAGCGCGACTTTATCGCCGGTGCGGGTGGCACAATTTGCGTTGCCGGCATTGACCAGAATGGCGCTGAGTTCGCCGCGCCCCGATTTCAGATGTTGTTTGGCCAGGCGGACCGGAGCGGCTTGCACGACGTTTTGCGTGAAGACGGCAGCCGCTTCAGCCGGCTTATCGGAAACGATTAATGCCAGGTCGTCCCGCTCCTGTTTACGGATGCCCGCGTAGATGGATGCGTAACGGTAGCCAAGAGGAAGATTCAAATTGGTTCTCCGAAGGTTTGATTTGGGCCGGGCTGGTAGCCGTTCAGAAAAGCTTCCGCAGTCATGCGACTCTTGCCGGCGGGCTGCAGTTCCAGGATCTCTAGCGTGGTGCGGTCGCCCGCACCCACCAGCAAACGCCGCTTTTCTATGTGCAACCGACCCGGACTGAGGTTAACCGATGCAGCGGGCCGGGCTCGTGTAATGAGTAGCTGGGCTCCGCGATACGTAGTGTAGGCGCCGGGCCACGGCGTAAAACCGCGCAGGCGGTTGTAAATCGTTTCGGCGGGCCGGCGCCAGTCGATCAGGCCATCCTCTTTCTTCAGGATAGGAGCGAGCGTAGCCAGGGCGTCGTCTTGCTTTTCGGCGTGCGCGGTTCCAGTCGAGATCTGCCGTATCGTTTCGAGAAGCAGATCAGCTCCGAGTGGCGCAAGGCCAGCGCTGAGTTCGGGCGCGGTCTGGTCCGTGAGAACCGGCAAGGTTTGTTTCAGCAGCATGTCGCCAGTGTCCAGGCCGGCATCGATACGCATGATGGTCACGCCGGTCTCGGTCTCGCCGTTGGCGATGGCCCATTGAATGGGCGCAGCGCCCCGGTACTTGGGCAGCAGGGAAGCGTGAACATTGAGGATGCCGTGAGGCGCAATATCAATGATGTTCTGTGGAATAATTTGGCCATAGCCGACCACCACCATAATGTCTGCCCCCAGTTCCAACAGCAATTCAGGATTGGGAGCGCGGCGGATGCGCTCGGGCTGGTGCAGCGGGATGCCGAGCCTCATAGCCGCCAATTTTACGGGCGATTCGGCGACTTGATTGCCGCGTCCTTTCGGGCGGTCAGGCTGGGTGAAGACGGCCGTTACTTGATGCTGCTGCGCGAGAGCATCGAGTGAAGGCACTGCGAAATCGGGTGTACCAAGAAAGACGACCCGCATACCGCTCGAATGACTCAGTCCCACTCGCCGGATCGCTGCATTTTTTTGATTTTCCGGCGAATGATGTCACGCTTCAGGGCGCTGAGATGGTTGATAAACAAGATGCCGTTGAGATGATCGATTTCGTGTTCGAAGGCGCGGGCCAGCAGTTCCTCGCCTTCTATCTCCACGGTCTCTCCTTTTTCATCCTGCGCTCTGATGGTGACTTTGTTGGCGCGTGTAACGGGTTCGCGAAAACCGGGAAGACTAAGGCAACCTTCTTCGCCGGTCTGCTTGCCATCGCGCGAAATAATTTCGGGATTGATGATGACGATCTTCTTGCTTTCGTCTTCGCCGACACTAATATCGATGACCGAGATGCGTTTATTCGACCCGATCTGCGGCGCGGCGAGGCCCACGCCTTTGGCGGCGTACATCGTCTCCCACATGTCTTCGATGAGCCCCTGCAAATCGGGCGTATCGAATTCGGTAACGGGTTCGGAAGCCTTCTCCAAAGCAGGCTCGCCATATTTCAATATTGTTCTGACCATCGAATGACTTACAAATCCTAAAAACTTTTCACCTGGGCCAGATAGCCCTCGAAGTTGCGCCGCGTTTCGCCGAGAGAATCGCCGCCAAATTTTTCGAGGAAGGCCGACGCGAGTGTGATCGCGACCATAGCTTCACCAATCACGCCAGCCGCCGGTACCACGGCTACATCGCTGCGTTCGTAGGCAGCCAGGGCCGAGTCCCGCGTGGGCAGATCGACCGATTCGAGCGGACGGCGCAGGGTGGAAATGGGTTTAAGAAAACCGCGCACCACAACGTCTTGTCCGTTGGTCATGCCGCCTTCGAGACCGCCCGCGCGATTAGAACCGCGGGTAAATCCGCTTTGCTGCTTATCGTAGTGAATCGTGTCCTGAACGGTCGAGCCATAGGACATAGCGCCTTCTTCGGCAAACCCGATCTCCGCGCCTTTGACCGCCTGAATGGACACGATGGCCTGCGCCAGGCGACCGTCGAGCCGAGTATCCCAGGCTATGTGTGAACCCAGGCCAGGGGGCACTCCGTGAGCCACGACTTCGAAAATGCCCCCAATAGTGTCTCCAGTGCGATAGGCGTGGTCGACGGCCTCTTTCATTCGCTTTTCGGTTTCGTGATCTACGCAGCCAAGTAAAACTTCATCGCGCCGGCTGAGTGCAGTCAATTCGTCCCAAGTGGCGGAGCGCTCGAGACGCACCGGACCCACTCCGACTACATGGCTGAGAATTTCGATTTGGAACTCTTTTAAGAATGATTTGGCGAGCGCGCCAACTGCCACGCGCGCAGCAGTTTCGCGGGCGCTGGCGCGCTCCAGGATGTAGCGGGCGTCGTCAAAATCGTATTTGATGGCGCCGGCGAGGTCGGCATGGCCGGGGCGGGGACGATAGACGGGTTTTGTTTTCGTTGCTCCTTCCGCAGAAGCTTCGACAGGAAGGATGTCGGACCAGTTTTTCCAATCTTTATTTTCAATGAGGATCGCGATCGGAGAACCAATAGTCTGAGAGTGCCGAACGCCGGAGACGATCCGGACCTGATCCGTTTCAATCTTCATGCGTCCGCCGCGGCCATAGCCCTGCTGTCGACGCCAGAGCTGCCGGTTCAGATAGTCAAGGCAGATGGGCACGCGGGATGGGAGGCCGGTAAGGGTGGCAACCAGGAATTCACCGTGCGATTCCCCAGCGGTTTCAAAACGCAGCATTCGAACTTTTCATGGTAACGAATGCGAGAAAGCGCGGGCTTCGATTCAGCGGCGCGATGCGAACACTTGCGAGACGGCCACTGCGGCTCCAAACAGCTCGATTTCGATGGATTCGCCTTCGCGGTAAAGCACTGTAGTGCTACCGCGGCGAGTGACGCTGATGGTTCTATTTTGGGGATTTACGATCCAAAACTCCATCGTGCCTGCCGACAAGCAGAGTGCTGCCAATTCTTTCAGAGCGGTCATTGTATTGGAGGGAGACACAACTTCGATGACGATTTCGGGGGCACCGGCGAGATCGTCGTCGTCGCCAGTTTCATCCCAGCGTTGTTGCGAGATAAAAGCCACGTCAGCGGCTCGCAGATCGTATTCAGGGAGCGCCCGGAACGGAAGTTCGGATTCAACATAGCCCAACCGCTCCGCCATGGGACGCAGCAAACGCACCAGACGCGACTGCAATTTGATCTGACGTGCTTTCGGCCTGGTCAAAGTGACGAGTTGTCCCCAGTGAAGTTCCTGCTGAACGTCTCTCTGAGAAGGGATCTCCCGATATTGATCCACAGTCAACAGTAGAGCCTCTGGTACAGCTGACATTTCGTTCCGATCATAGCAGCGGGGAGCTTTCAGGAAGTCTGAAAGCGTTGCCCGCGTGGGATAATCCTGGTGGGTGAACGAACTTTGTACGACAATGCTAACTCGGGACAGCAGCGGGTTAGAAGCGTAATCGAAGCAGCGGCGCGGCGGCGCGTTCTGGTGCTGGCGGTCGAGCAATCGGCCCTGGCGTTTACTGCCTTCTTCAGCGGCATGGTGCTGTTACTGCTGCTCGGCACGCAAATTCTGCAGTGGCCATGGCTGGTGGGACTGGTGGCTCTGGGCGCGGTGCTGGCGTTCGTACGGATGCGAAAACAGATGGTGAGCCGCTATGCCGTAGCGCAGTTATTAGACCGCCGCATGCAGTTCAACGATACGCTCTCGACCGCCTGGTTCTTGCTCGAAGAGCCTTCACATGAAGACCATTCTTTTGAAACTGCCCAGATTGAGCGCGCCGCCGATACCGCCCGCAGCGTGGAACCCGCCAGAGTGTTTCCATTCGTATGGAGACGGGCCTGGGCGCTGGCTGGAGCGCTGGCTGCGGTGGCGTTTGGCCTGTTCGCCGTGCGGTATCTGGTGACAAGCAGTCTGGATCTACAGCGAGCGCTGGTGCCGGTGCATTTGCCCTCGTTTGCCGACGTGGTGGAACATATTCGAGAGGCTGGCGGACACAGGGTTGAGAAACGCGCCGCCTTAGATGGGGCGCGCATCGATCCGCGACGGCAGGTGCTCCCCGGACGAGAAGGCGATCCACAGCTCAAGGATGAAAAAGGGCAGCGCGCAGCGAACCAAGTGATGGGTAGCCCGAACGGCAAGCCTTCGCAGTCGTCAAGTAATTCGCCGGAACAAGCCAAAAAGGACGAACTGGCGGGTGGAAAAGACGGCAAGGCGAACGGGGACAAACAGGACTCAGCGAAAGACAGTCAGGCGGATGCAAAATCTGGGAATCCAAAGGCGCAACGCGGGAATGAGTCCGGGAATCCGGCAGCTCGCGAGAACTCCAATCCGCAGCCAGCGCCGGGCTTGATGGACCGGATGAAGGACGCTCTTTCGGGCATGATGGCGAAGATGCGGCCGCAAGACCAGGGTGCAGGCCAGAAGAAGGGCGATCCGCAGCAGCGGAATCAAGAGGATCAAAAGTCTGGCGACCAGACTGCCGCGAACAATGGTCCGCAAAGTTCCCAGCCGGAACAGAACAAGCGGAACTCGTCGGACAACCAGGGTCAGAACCGTGAACAGGGCGCCCAGGGACAGGCCGAGGCGCAGGCTTCTGAGAAGTCTCCGAGCGCGCAGAGTCACGCATCGGACGAAAGTGCCGACCGCAAAGGTTCGGAGGCGCATTCGGGCATCGGACGTCAAGATGGCGACAAAGCCACAAAGGAAGCGGAGCAGTTGCGCGCCATGGGAAAGTTAGAGGAAATCATCGGCAAGCGGTCCGCGAATTTGACGGGTGATATGACGGTCGAGACCCGTTCGAATCATCAGCAGTTACAAACGCAGTATTCGGGACGAGTCGCGCAGCACCTGGATTCAGGACGCGAGATCGACCGCGACGAGGTTCCGGTGGCGCTGCAGAAATACGTTCGTGAATATATGGAACAAGTTCGCAAGCAGGCGAACGGACAGTGACAAGACGATAATGGACACACAGTTAGTGGGTACTTTGACTTACGGCGATTTTAAAGCCGAGGTCTTTAGTACGAACATGCCGGGCGAATTTAGAGTAACTTACCAGGATGCGAGTGGTAAGACTATGGAAGAAGCGCCACTTACCGGTATTAGCAGTTACAAGCAGCGCGAGGGTGAGATCAAAGAACGTTTACAGGCGTTGGCAGATGGTGAGGCTCCTGCCGTTACGCCGGACCAAGGAGACGCTGGGGAATACTAGCGGCTGGCCGGATACGGAGTTGCTCTCAAACCTTGCCAGAGTACGCGGTTAAACTGATCCGCGTTCACTCGATCCTCTCCCCGGAAATCGAAGCCTCTCGTTTGACGTGCCCAATAGCGGGCATCGTGCGTGCTGTGAGTGCCGGAGCGTGCTCGATCTCCAGCGCTTAACGGAAGTTTTGTTTCATTTAGAACGGCCGACGGTTTCGCCTCGAAGGACCACTCTTTCTGATTGAGATCGAATGCCTCCGTCATGGGCCGGGAGGTGGCGGTATTCAAGTTCAGGTGATCTAAGCCGAGAATGTCCTCGATTGTGCGTATCATACTGACCGTCGTGTAGAAATTCGACACCACGGCTCCATGCTTTACATACGGTCCGACGATGTAGGCGGTGGTGCGGTGGGCGTCAACGTGATCGGGGCCATCCTGCGCATCATCCTCAATGCTGAAAATCAGTGTGCTGTCTTGGTACGGGCTATGTGCCACGCGATCGATTAATCGGGCAACGGCATAATCGTTATCCGCCTGCTGTCTCTCGGGCGTGTCGACTTCCGCTAACGCCTGCTTGAAATTGCCCATATGATCTTCCTGCAACTGGACGATTTCAAAAGCCGGCAGATTCTTGTGCTGGACGTATTGGTCGAACTCGCGCTCCCATTCCGCTTCGCGATAAAAATCAGGGTAGGCCGGATCGAAGCCTTTAAAGTAAGGATCGCCGAACTGGTATAACTCGGGATTAGACGGTCTCGATAACACAACTTTGGCTTTGAAGGGGTACGGTTCGCGCGGCGCGTCGAGATTCATGTCGCTCATGCAGCCGTACTCACGGAAACTCAAGCCGGCGCGCAGCACGGCATCCCAGATGTAGCCTTTGCCACGAGGCGTTCCGGACGGGCCGTCCGGTTCGGCTACATTAATTGCGCCGGGCAACAGGTCTGGATCATCCGGTGTTTTCGGATTCGCCTTGCGGCGTTCGTTCAACGTCGCAAGGCCTACATTAATGTCGCGATTCGTGCCTTCATATTCGTAATTGGTGCCGCGATTCGCATAATTCAGGATGACGGCTTTGATGCCGTAATCCGATTCCCGACCCGACGTACTCCAGGGCCATCCGTCGCCACTTACTTCCCCGGAGTCGAAGAAGTTATCGAAATCGACGAAGTCGCGCGCGACACGATGAAAATTCGGCGTGATCTTTTCTCCAAACATGGTCAGGTTCGGATCGCCATTGCCTTTGCCTAAATCGCCGAGCACCTGATCGTAAGTACGGTTCTCTTTAATGATATAGATGACGTGCTTGATGCGTGCGTGGAGTGCAGCCATGAGTTTTTGATCAACCTGGTCTCTTTTAGCGTCAAAGTCGTTATTAGCGGCAACGATGCTAGTTGTTTGCTTGAGGGTCTCGGCATCGGGCACAGGAACGGTCAGAAAGCCCGCCTTCTCCAACTGCAAAATATAGGCATTGTGCGAGAGGATGACATCGGGACCAGGACGCACTGTGTCGCCCTGCTTGATCTTCTGCTTTAATTCAGGATTCGGGCCGGCCGCGCTCTTGCCATTGACGATGTAAAGCAGGCGATCGTCGGCGCTGACCGATATGGCATTTGGATACCAACCGGTCGGCACCAGACCAGTAACGACAGACGGCCGCGACCCAGCACCGAGTTGAATGACTGCGACGGAATTGGAGCCGCCGTTGCTGACAAACAGGCGATTGCCGTCGTGCGCGACTGCGACATCGTTGGGTGCGCTGCCGCGATAGGCACTTACTGTGCCCGTGACGTTTGCGGGACCAGTCGTCAAGATATTTTCAAGGACCTTGCCTGTTTTTGTATCGATCACCGAAACGGTGTCGCTGTTATCTTCGGCGACATACAATCGCGAACCGTCCCGGTTCAATGCCATCTTGTTTGGATTGCCGGGCACCTTGATGCGTCCTGCAATCCATGGTTCCTGGTCCAGACGGAGTTGCACGATCTCGCGATCGCGCAGGGAGGACACATAGGCTGTATCGTTCGACTGCGCTACCACCCAGAACGGATACTCGCCACCGGGAACACCAGAGAAGCCGGGATCGTTTTTGCCAGGCCGGAGATCGATTTCATGCGCGACGCGCCGTGACGCTACGTCGACCACCGTGACGGAATCGTTGTAGATATTGGCCACGAGCACACGCCTGCCATCCGGCGTGACGGCCAGACCTCCGGCGGCGAGCGGCTCTTTGCCCACGAGAAGTCCCAACCCCGAGGAGTGCCCCAGCTTGATGGCTTCGCCTTCCTCTTGCCACTCGCCGGCGGAATTTAGTTGGTAAGTGTGCAGATCATCGTCAGTGCCGCCTGAGACGAAGAATCTTTGCCCCGAGGGGGAAAAAGCGATGCCGGCAAAGGTATTCGGAACTTTGACCACCTGTTTCTTGTGAGGGAGGCCATTCGAGATGTCGTACACAAAGACGTACTCTTGAGACGCGTCCGGAATCGGCTTGCCATCCTCGCCGTTTATTCGGTTGAAGCCGCTGGTCAAAATCAGCAGAGTCTTCTCGTCCGGACTGATGGCGGTGCTCATGGCTTGGCCAGCCACGTATTGCGGGAACTCTTTCAAACCGGGATTCAGTAACTCGAAATGCGCGCCCGGCGCAGCCAGCGGCGTGATACGTTTGCCTGTCGGGAGCAGCCTGCTCGTGTTGTCGGATTGCGCTTGCGCTGTCTTGCGAGAGCAGCCAATAGTCAAGAAAGTTATGCCTGCCAATGCGAGCCAAAGAAAACGGGGTCGCCCGAAACTGTTCATGATTTCGATTAAGATTATCTACCACTCCACGCGTGCGCCGACCTGGCCCGTTCGAGCACCGCCGAAATCGACGCCGCGCGCGCTGGTGATTTGACCGACGCTGGTGTTGTCGATCGCTAGTACGGGATCAGCCAGATTCACGTGATTCAGAACGTTGGTGAACGACCCTTCAATCTTGATTCGTACGCGTTCGGTCACTGAAAAGTACTTAGCCAGGCCGGCATTCAAGTTCACCGTGCCAGGGCCGACCAGTAGCGCGCTACCGGCGTTGCCGAAACGGCCGATCGGAGGCCCGAACTGAGCGGAGTTCGGGCTGGCCCCAACCAGGCAGTTTGTTCCGGGCTGCCAGTTGGGCGTACCCGGGCAGGTGTAAGCTCCGAGGTCAAACCAGTCGTTGCGATTGGGATTGCCGATGTTTGGATTGTGCACCAGGTCTGGCGCTTGATCACGGCCGATGATCCCGGAGCCAGTGCCGGACGGATCGCCGCCGCTGAAATAAGGGCTCAGATACGGACCGCTCTGCCACGTAAAGATTGAACTCAGCTGCCAGCCGCCAATCACGGCGTCGACTAACCGGTTCATGCTGCCTCCAAATGCTCGACCGCGGCCGACCGGTAAGTCGTAAATCGCCGTAGTAATCCAGCGATGTTTGCGCGTACCAAATACGTTTCCGTATTCATGATGAAGGTCGTAAAAGTCAAGCGTGCGAGATCCTGAGTTTTCGCCTGCAAACGAACTCGACGTTATGTTGTTGGAATTTGTGCCTTGGGTATATCCCTGATTGTCCGCCAAATTCTTGGCGAAAGTGTAAGTTGTGTCGAACGTTAAACCACCCTTGGTCCGATGAGTAACTTGGACTTGCGCCGATTGGTAGTTCGCGGTGGCGCCGTTGGCTCGTGTATTGACAACACCCCAGTTCGGGAAGGGCCGGCTGCTCAGCGGCTGCTCTACGTAATATTGGTTCGAGTAAGTGGATTGATTGAGATTGGGGGACCAGACTAACTGACGCGTGTTCATGGCAATGTAAGACAGACGCAGCCCGGTCTGAAATCCAAGATCCCGGTCTATTGAAACGTTCCATTGCATCGAGTAAGGATCTTTCCAATTGATCTGGTTGGCTGTGCCGAAATAGGCGTTACCGAGGGGTGCGGTGTTACCGATACCCGCAAACTGAATGTCCGGCCAGGCGAAGATCGGCTTCCCACTGGCATCGATGTTGTTATAGGTCCGGGTGTTCGATTGCAGCGTGCCGGTCAGAGCGTAGTAAATGGACCCGAGTACTTCCGTGTTGAAGACCGCGAAACCGCCCCGGAGAACCGTTTTGTCATCGTTGAAGGGCCGATAAGCGAAACCGAACCGGGGCACGAAACGCTTGGGAGCATTGCGCAAGTAATTAGGAACGCCGGCCTGGCTGGCCGAGAGCACTGGAGTGCACGGCGCTCCGTTTGCCGCTGGCCCTTGCGTGCTGCCGAGTGTCGGGCAGGCATTAAAGCTCTGCAAAAACTCCGGCGCGAGCGTCGATTCCTTGCCATCCGGATAGATCACGCTGCCGGATTTTGGTACGTTCGGATCGAAATTGCCAATGTTGCCGTTGGCATCGGTATAGCCGGGATGAAACTCGAAACGCAGGCCATACTCCAGCGTGAGGCGCTGGTTCACCCGGAACGAATCTTGTACGTAGGCGTTGTAATGATCGCTCCGGCCGTCATTATCGTTTTTGACGTTGTCGACATCGGTGTTGATCGGGAGGCCGAGTAAAAAGTCTCCGACGGAACTGTTGCTAAAGGTACCGTTGAAGCTGTAACCGCCGTAATTGTCGCCAGAAATGAAGCCCAGCGCCGAAACCGCTCGGATGTGACGATAATCGAAGCCGAATTTCATGGTGTGACGGCCCAAACTCCACGTGATATTGTCCGTGGCCTGCCAAGTGTGACTTTTGGTCTGCGAGTCGGCGCGATCTGTGTTCAAACCCTGATAATCGGTGATGCTGATATCGGGTAGCCCGTTGAACGGGAAGTTCGGGCCAATGCCGTTCAGACCCAGGCTATTGGTAAACGCCCGGCCATCGAAGGGAAGACTCACTGAGGAGCTTTGCAACGTGAAGCCGAAACGCGCTTCATTGAGTAAATTTGGTTTGATGGCAAAGTTATAAGCGGCCACCAGCAGCTTGTAATTATCGGGATTGCTTTCGCTGGGTACCAGTAGCTGTTGCGGATTTAACTGGCTGATGTTTTTCCAGGTCCAGCGTGCGAAGACCGATTGCCTGGAAGTCAGATATTGATCGCCGCGAATATCGTACTGGTCAGAGGTGTAATTGTTTTGCCGGTTATCAATATAGTTCGCGCTATGCGATGTGGTGAGGCCGCCGGCGTTCGGCAAAGGATACAGACTGAGTAGTTTCGACGCGACCGAACTGATGCGATTCGCCGGGATGGTGTCGTTGGCAAACGGCGTGCCGGTCGTTGGATCGATTACCGTCACGCCTTCGGCGCTAAAGTCGCCGTTCCGCTCGGCTTGTGTAGGTACCTGGTTTTGAATGGTCGCCTGCCGCGGATAGCGGAATCCCTCATAGGTTCCATAGAAGAATGACTTGTCTTTCCCGTTATAGATATGAGGGATGATTACCGGGCCGCCCGCGCTCACGCCGAAATCGTTGGCGACGAGTTGCGTCTTGGTCTGCTGGCCGTAAGCCAGCGCGTTCAACGCCCGGTTCTGCGCGTACCAGAACAGATCCCCATGAAACTCGTTCGTGCCGCTTTTCGAAACGGTTGTAATATCGCCCACCTGGCCGTACTCGGCCTCATTCCCCACACCCTGGACCTTGATTTCGGCCAGGGACTCGGTGGAAGGAAAGGCATTAGTCAGCGGTTGATTGCCGGTAACGTCGGTCGTCGAAATACCGTCGAGCGAGTACTGCGTCTGGGACGGAATGCCGCCTTGGATGGAAAAACCTCCGCCGTCATCGGCCTGAACCCCGGGCAGTACCTGAATCAGCTGATAAGGGCTGGTGTTGCCGTTGGCCCGGATATTAGCCGGCAAGTTCAGCAGCGCCTTCGGATCGAAGTTCGCCTGAATGACGTCGCTATCGGTCGCGATCACGCCTGCTTCCGCGTCATTCACCGTTACAGTCTGCTGCGACTGCCCCACTTTCAAAGCGGCGTCGACGCGCAGGGTCTGGCGAGCGACTAACTCCAGGTTGGTGGCTTCGAATTTGTCAAACCCGGAGTCTTCGACCGTTACGGCATAGTGGCCGGGCAAAATGTTTTCGCCGTCGTAATCGCCATTCCCATTCGTTCGCGGGTCGTGTTTTTGTCCGTGTTCGTGATGATGACTTTGGCATGCGGAACCCCTGCGCCCGAGGCGTCTTTGACTGTACCTAAAATCACGCCATAGGTGGACTGAGCCGGCAAAACCACACTGGCGACCAGGCACAGCACCACCGCCCGAACTATTCTGAGCACTGCTCTCATAAGGCTTCTCCTGCTCCCCTCTTTTTCGTACTTGGAAAGCAGTAGACTAGCAGGCGAAGGTTTCTGTTGTATTACGATTTCGAGTAACTAGCACACGTGTGCGCAAGATCGCGCTCACATAATCAGGGAAGGAGCTTTACAAATGGCGGAATGTACACACACGGATCAGATCCGTACACCTCATCCGAAGACGAACGGATGCGAGGAATGTTTAAAAAGCGGCGACAGCTGGGTGCATCTGCGAGTCTGCCTGACGTGCGATCACGTAGGCTGCTGCGATTCTTCCAAGAATAAACATGCCACCAAGCATTTTCACAGGACGAAGCATCCGCTCATGCAGTCGGATGAGCCGGGTGAAGACTGGATCTGGTGTTATGTGGATGAAGTGATGATGGAACCCTCCGAATCTTAAAAGTCGAAGAGCAGGCTGCCCAGCCAGGTGTATACTTAGACTGCTACCTGTAGAAGTCTTTGTATATGGAGGCAGTCATGTCCAAAACCGATCAGCTGCAAGGCTCTCTAGAAATCCTCGTTCTTAAAGTGCTCCGGCGCGGCGCGATGAACGGCTATGTGATCGCATCCTCAATCGAGCAGGCGTCCGACGAGGTGCTGCGGGTGGAAGAGGGATCGCTCTATCCGGCGCTCCACCGCATGGCCGAAAGCGGGTTGCTGAAAGCCGAGTGGCGCAAATCGGAATCGGGCCGCAGAGCCCGTTTTTATGAGCTGACCGGCAAAGGCCGGACCAGGCTCGAATCGGAAGAGAAGCGCTGGCGTTCCGTTACGGCGGCGGTGGCCAAAGTTCTCAGGACCGTATAGCAGGGAACGTCATGAGCTTCTGGTCCAGGCTAATCCGAACTTTACATCCCGAGCGTCACGAGCAGGAGGTGGAAGAAGAGCTTCGCTATCATCTCGCGATGAAGGAGCAGGACGGGTGGGATTCCCGAGCCGCCCGAGTGCGGTTTGGAAATGCGTCGCGGCTGAAGGAGGAAACGCGAGCGCAGGGCGTTCTTACCTGGATCGAGTCGCTGGCCCGGGACGTGCGTTACGGCCTGCGCCAGTTGCGCAAAAATCCGACGCTTACTTTTGTGGTCATCGTCTCGCTGGCGCTCGGTATCGGGGCCAACTCGGCGATCTTCAGCCTGGTGGATGCGGCGTTGCTGAAGCCGCTGCCTGTGCAATATCCACAGGATCTCCGCATTGTGCAATGGAGCAGCCGGGGCTGGCCGGAAACATTATGCAATCTTATGACCGGCGACTCGGAAGGCGATTCGGTCGTGAAAATGCAGGGCTCGTCGATCGGTCCTAGAGTCTATCGGGAGTTGGCGGAAAAGCAGACGGGCTTCGCGTCGCTGATTGGCTTTTCGGACAACGACGCGGTCGGAGTCGCCGCCGGCCGTCGGCCAGCCGAGCAGTTCAAACTGCAGTATGTCAGCTCGAACTTCTTCCAAGGATTAGGCATTTCGCCGCAATTCGGGCGCACGTTCTCGAGAGAAGACGATCGAGTAGGACAGCCGCCCCTGGTCATCATCAGCGACAGGTTCTGGCGGAGTTGGTTTCAAAGCCGCGATGGCGTGCTTGGCCAAACGATACGGGTGAATAACGTACCCGTGCAGATTATCGGCGTAGCGCCGCCGGGTTTCTTCGGCGTGCAGATTGGCGAGTGGACGGATGTGTATGCGCCACTGGCGGCACAGGTGGCGCTCAGCCCGCGTGTGAAATTGGACCAGTCGCTCGGCGAGGCGGATAGCTATTGGTGGGTTCGGGTGATGGGTCGCCTGCGGCCGAATGGCGAAAGGCAAGCGACTGAGCAGCTATCCGCATTATTTCAACGCCTGGTTGTCCCAACAGGTGTTCACCTGGAAAGCAGAAAAATTCCGAAGCTGATCAGCGGTCCGGGCGAGCGGGGCGTAGATCCGGTGGGTGCCGACCAGTCACGAGCGCTCTGGATTTTGCTGTTTCTGGTCGGACTGATTCTGTTGATCGTGTGCGCGAACGTGGCCAATCTGTTGTTGTCCCGCGCGGTAGCAAGGCAGCAGGAATCGGCGGTGTGTCTGGCCTTAGGCGCGGGCAGACTCCGCCTCGTTCGCCAATATCTCACTGAAAGTATGATTCTGGCCGCAGCGGGTGGCCTTGCCGGTTTGTTCTTGAGCCACGTGCTTGCGGAGGGGATCCACTCTCTCCTACAGGCCGATTTGGCGATCGGCGGATTCGATCTTCATGTGGGAGGGCGTATTCTCGCATTCACTTCACTGGTGTCGCTACTCACCGCGCTGCTGTTTGGCGTCGCGCCCGCTTGGCGTCTGGCAAAAGCCAGCGTGAATGATGCCTTGAAAACCCGCAGCCGCGCGGTGGGTATAGGCCGCTTTCGGTTGCCCCGGGCGCTGGTCGTGCTGCAGATTGGCCTGAGCTTCACCGTTCTGGTGGCAGCCGGTTTGCTCGACCGGTCTCTCGCAAATCTCCAACATATAGATATCGGCTTCGTTCGACAAAATCTGGTGTATGCGTCAGTCAACCCCTGGACGGCCGGGTACAAGCCAGATCAGGTGAAACAATATGTGGAACGAGTTCGTGGGCGGCTGCAAGCAATGCCAGGTGTTTCGCGGGTGGCGCTGATCGAGGAACGCCCCCTTTCTGGGAACGTTAACAATAGTATCGTCAACATTCCAGGTCGGCCCTACCGCCAAATTGCGTCTGAGGGCGTGTTGATAAACCACGTCAGCGACGGATTGTTCGAAACGCTTGGCATACCGCTCGTACAAGGGCGTACGTTCGAGCCGGGTGACATGCGCCTGAAATCCAACGCGGTGATTGTCGATGAATTATTTGCCCAACGTTACTACCCGCACCGGAACCCGTTAGGACAGGAATTTGGAACGGGCCCAAAACCGACGGAGTTTTACCGGATCGTGGGCATAGTGAAGAACAGCCGGTATTATTCGTTACGCAGAGCACCTGCCCCGACGATGTACCAGCCATCGATTACGGCCAGCAATCCTGGGTCTAATGTCAACTTCGCGATCCGTGCCGTGATGGATACCGGGCAACTGGCGCGCGTTATGCGCCGCGCCACGATGAGCGTCGATCCGAGCGTTCCGATAATTGGCATCAAAACGCAAACGGCATTGATCGATCATCTGCTCCTAAGCGAGCGCCTGCTCGGGATTTTATCGAGTGCTTTTGGAGCGCTGGCCATGGTCTTATCTGCAATTGGCCTGGTGGGCCTACTCGCTTATACCGTCGCCCGACGAACGAACGAGATCGGACTGCGCATGGCGGTGGGAGCATCGCAAGGCGATGTTGTCTGGCTCGTATTACGGGAGTCAATATGGCTGGTTTCGATTGGAGTAGCAGCCGGTTTAGCCGGTGAGTTACTCATCGGGCGCTTGTTGAGACACACCCTGTTTAACTTGGGCACAACCGATCCTCTGGCGACCGGTGCATCGCTCGCCATCTTATTGATTGTGGCTTCGGTCGCCAGTTGGGTTCCGGCGCGCCGGGCCGCGCGGATCGATCCTATGGTGGCGTTGCGGGAAGAGTAAGTTGCGCGGCTTTAAGGATTAGCCAGGCCGCGATTGAGCGGCAGCGGCTCGACCGGTAATTGCGAGTCTGGAAACCCACGGACCACTCTAAACGTCCGGTCCCATCGCGTTCTCGTGAAGAAATGCTCACTGAGGTCGACAAAGTGCGAGAGCAGCGAACCGGCCGAATCGCCGGTCAGATCTTCAGTCGAAGCCCGGTAGGACCAGTAGATTAGGAACGGCTTACCGACCAGATTCTGCCTCGGCACAAATCCCCAGTAGCGGCTGTCCGACGAATTATCCCGGTTGTCTCCCATCGCAAAATACCGGTTGGCGGGAACCACCACTTCTCCAGAAACCGTGTTCCTGGCCAGCATGTCTCGCTGCGATTCGCGGGCCAGCTCTTCTTTCACGGGGCGGCAGCAAGGGTTGGGAAAATTATCCAGCGCCGGATCGTAAACATATTTGTGGTACACGTATGGCTCGTTCAGCCGAAGACCGTTCCGGTAAACGACGCCGTTGCTAATTCGCAGACGGTCTCCCGGTAGTCCGATGAGCCGTTTCACGAGCGTGACAGAAATGTCGGGTGGATAGCGGAAAACGATGATGTCACCGTGTCTCGGCTCCTGGTAAGGCAGTAAGTGCCGGCCGATCGATCCGCCCGGTGCATAGCTCAATTTGTCGACCAGCAGGTGATCGCCCACCACAAGCGTGTCCTGCATGGAGCCGGTGGGGATCACGAAAGCCTGCGCCAGGGTGGCTGTTCCGAACAGCAGCAGAAGTATGGTCGTCGCCCATTCTGCCACGGCATTCCGTTTCGAGTTCGTCATGTGAAGTTGTTCGTATTATCGCGTGCTTTTCTCCAAAAGGGCTGCGTAGAAGCCATCGCCCTCATCGCGCCCGGGAAGCCGCCAAACGTCTCGCAGACTCGTCACGCCAGGATGCTTCACGAGTACCTCCTGAATCACCTGCTCGTTCTCTTCTTTTTCGAGCGAGCAAGTCGCATACAGCAATCGTCCGTCTGGCGCGAGCAGACGGAGGGCCTGTAAGACCAGCGCCGTCTGCCGGTCACGAAACCGCATTAGCTCATCCTCCTTTAATCGCCACTTGATTTCGGGATTTCTGGCGAGCGTTCCGGTCCCGGAACAGGGGGCGTCAATAAAAATCTTGGTAAACGATTGGCTAAAAGGCAGTGGCTCGGTGGCATCCAGGACAACGCGGGGAAGAACTGGCGGTACATCGCGGAGACGCTGCAAGCTGATATCGCAGGCAACAGCCAGTCTCAAGCGCGTCTCAAGAGCTTGTAAGGTCTTGTTACCCGGAGCCGCACATAAATCCAGGTAACTGTCGCCTTCTTCGAGGTCGAGCAAAGGGATAATCGCCTGCGATCCGACATCCTGCAGACGCAGTTCCGCTGTATTTGCGGAAAGCAGCCGGTAGGCGTCCGGCACGCTTGTCGGTTCGAGATCAAGACTTCCTGGAATGGTTGTTCCGGGTGGAACCCGAACGTACTGGGCTGGTTCTTCGAGCGAAGCGGCGGCGATGGTACGTGCCGCCTCCTGCCCAAAGTGGTCAGACCAGCGCTCGAGGAGCCAGGAGGGCGTACTCAACTCTGTTTCGAGATCGGGCCACGGGATCGGGTCGCGATTCACTTTGCGCAAGACGGCATTGGTCAGCCCCGACGCGGCTCGCTGCCGCTTTTTCACGTACTCGACTGACTCGTGTACCGCGGCGTGCGCTGGAATGCGATCCAGGTAGCGCAGCTGGAAAATGGCCGCTCGCAAGACGATCCGAACCACGATATCCAAGGTCTCCGGCCGGCGATTGGAGTATTTGAAAATGAGGTAGTCCAGCTGTCTTTGCCGACGCAGGCAGCCAAAAACAATCTGGCTGGCTAGAGCGGCGTCGCGCGACGACAGGGACTGGCTCCGTTCCCGCAAGACATCGGAAGCGAAAGCGCCTTCTGCAACGTTTTCGAGCACTTCAAAAGCGACTTGGCGGCTGGCCGATATGGGTTGAGTCGAATGGTTTCTGGGCCGCATCAGTAAGGAAGCATATTCATTGTGCAGCAGCGGTTTAAAGCGAAATTTCTCTTTGGCTGTTTGCGAACCCTATGTTAGTATGCTAATAGCCTCCGGGATGCGCAATCCTGCGAAGCTTGCCTCGTTAACTTCCCTCGGAGCATAAAACACTTACATACATGAGCTTTACCGTTTTCCTCGGAAATCTCCCTGTCTGGGTGACGGCCGACGATATCAAGTCGTGGCTCTCCTCAGAAAGCCTGGTCGCAGATGCGGTCAAGGTAATACGTAACCCCGAAACTCAGGAATCGAAAGGTTTCGCGTTCATTGAATCCCCCAATCAGGAAGAGATGAATTCGATTATTCGCCGTTTCGATCGCGCACCTTTAGAAGACCGATTGCTGCGCGCCAACCCTGCTCAACCCCCAAAATCTGGAAAAGCTGTTGGCAAGAGCGTGGCTCCTGCAGATCGCACAAAGCGTCCCGCGTCAGTACCCGGAGGCAGTCTACAACGTAAGAGTGCCAATGGACGGCGCGCAACAGGTTCTCCTACCCGGCAAAGCGCTTTTGCAGAAGAACTCGCCAAGGCTCTTTAGTTGAGCCGCAAAGCTGCGCTTGGTTGACGAAACCAAGCAGCAGCAAATTGTGTTATTAACTCGTTGAATCGTTGGGTTATGACACCCCGTTCGCGTCCCACCTTATAAGTAAATCTTCCTAAGACATAGCTGTGCTATACTCCGTCGCACCTCATAAGGCATAATGATGGTTCGGGGATTCTGCTGATTCTCAAACCGGGCGCATGATAATTCGTCCTGACTTTCGTTTGTCCACAAGCCGGGATGTGCAAGACGTGAAACCTTCAAGCTGGGAAATACTTACTCGCGGTCTCTTCATCGCTCTCATAGGAGCGCTGGCCTTCTATACTCATCCCTTTAGCTCGTCGCCGCCCGCTGCCGCGATCAGCGGCATACTCGTGGCCGCCACTGCCACCTGGGTCGAAATGCGGCTTCGGAAGGCTGGCCTAAAGTCCCTGATCGGCGGATCTTGCGGGGTTCTGATCGGGACGGGAATTGGCTTGCTGTTCGCTTTTGTACTTAATCAATCGGTGATGGTGCAGAGCCCGACTATCCAGTTCATACGATTGGCGCTGCCGATTCTGGGCGGCTATATCGGCGTCCGTGTCGGCGTCACAAAGTCAGATCTTATTCGCCCGGGAGTCTTTGGGCTTGGAGCCGATCGCGTGATTCCGTTGCTCTCGCAAAAGGTGCTGGACACAAGTGTCCTGATCGACGGGCGTATTGCTGATATTGCGGAATCCGGATTCCTCGATGGCCGATTGATCGTGCCCGAGTTTGTCCTGCACGAACTGCAGATGGTCGCTGATTCAGCAGATTCCGCCAAGAGAAACCGCGGACGCCGCGGGCTGGATGTGGTGCACCGCCTCCAGTCAATGCCGTTTCTGAAGCTGGAAGTCTCGAACCAGGATTTTGCCGGTGTGCGAGAAGTCGACCTGAAGCTGATAGAGTTCGGCAAGCTCCACGGTGCCAAGATCGTCACGAATGATTTCAACTTGAACAAACTAGCCCAGGTGCAGGGTGTGAAAGTTTTGAACATTAACGAACTGGCAAACTCACTGAAGCCAATCGTTTTGCCCGGCGAGACGATGCGGGTGTTCATATCTAAAGAGGGTAAGGAGTATAACCAGGGCGTTGCCTATCTGGATGACGGCACGATGGTGGTCGTCGACAATGCCCGCCGCTTTATCTCCAAGACCATCGATATTACGGTGACCAGTGTCCTGCAGACTACCGCCGGGAAGATGATCTTCGGAAAATACGACGAGCGTCATCCCGTCATTGGAGAGCCCAGGATTGCGGCTGCCTCGGCTGGCTCGGCGGCTAGCTAAACGCTTGACTAGCAAGCGCCCGTCCTGCAAAACGTGAACCCTGCCCAGAGTTTATGCCGTCAGAAAGAAGATTTTCTCCGTTCGTAACTATCATGTATTAGCTCGGGACGGCCGATAGAATGTCGGAGGCTGGACCCGCGTGCAATTTAACGAGCAGATGAAGAAACAAAACGGCCAAGTGCTTCCCCGGATTCAGGTACTTTGTGCGTTTTGGATCTTCGCCGCCGTCGCTTCCGCGTTTCCGAGCGGCGTGCTGACCAGCATCGGGCAGATTCATGCCTTATCCAAAGAGGAGGCTCTCCGGGAGCGCCCAGTTCGGTTCAAAGCAGTGGTCACATTTTTCGATCCGGTGGCCGGAAATCTCTTCCTGAATGACGACACGGGCGGCATCTGGATGGGCTGGAAAGCCGGCACCAAAAGGCTCGTCGTGGTCGGCGACCTGCTCGAGGTATCTGGGAAAACCGATTATACCTTCGCTCCGGACTTAAAAGACGCTAACTGGAACGTCATCGGGCGCGCGCCGATGCCTAAGCCTCGCCGCGTTACCTTCTTGCAAATGTTGAGCACGGCCGAAGACAGCCAATGGGTCGAGGTGGAAGGAAAAGTCCGCCAGGCCGACTATATGCACCGAAATTCGACGGAAAAGGAACTTTGGTTAGATCTGGCCATCTCGGGCGACAACATCGATGTTCAGATTCCGTGGGATGGCTCGCCTGTGCCTGCTGGGCTGATTGATAGCCGCGTCAGGCTGCATGGGATTTGCGGCTCCGAAACAAACGCTAAAAAACAGTTGGTCGGGGTCGTCCTTTATGTGCCGAGTCTGGCTGAAGTCACGACGCTGGAGGCTGCGGAGCCGGAAAGCCTTACCGGGCCGCCCACCCCGATTGGAACGCTACAGCAGTTTGGCCACGCCAATCTGACCGGCCATCGATTGAAATTGGCTGGCACCGTGACGGCCGTGTTGCCGGCTCACGGCTTTTATTTAAAAGACGAATCGGGCAGCGTCTACGTCAACTCGCGTCAGCAGACGTCCCTCAAGCCAGGTGACAAGGTGGAAACACTCGGCTTTATCGGCGTGACGATGTCCCATGTCCGCTTGGAGGATGCTTACTACCGAAAGCTTGGTGTGGGTACCGCGGTGAAGCCGGTCGAGATCACGCCGGAGCAGGGGTTGAGCGGGCTTCACGATTCGGAACTGGTTTCTTTAAAGGGCGTGATCGCCGGCCGCTCTACTCTGCCGCACCAACAAATCCTGGTGGTGCGGGCCGCGCAGAATGTCGTCTTCCCCCTTAGCTATGCGGAACAGATCTCGGGCAGGCATCTGCCCTTAGAAGGTGCGCTGGTTCGCGTGACTGGCATTTGTCTCAACCAGACGAACGATTTGGGGCAAGTGAGCAGCTTCCGATTGATTCTACGAAACACCGGCGACGTTCAGATCCTGGAAAATGCGCCCTGGTGGACTTTGCGCCGCACAGTTGGTCTCCTTGGGATTTTGGGCGCCGCCATTTCGCTCGCCTTAGCTTGGGTTTTCGTACTGCGACGCCGAGTCCGCCAGCAAACCCACGTCATCACGCAAAAGCTCGCCGAGGAAGAAGCCCTGAAGAAAGCGGCACAGACCGCCAACCAGGCCAAGGGCGACTTCCTGGCCAACATGAGCCACGAGATTCGTACACCCATGAACGCGATTATCGGCTTTACCGATCTGCTGCTCGGTACCCCGCTCGACGAGGAGCAGGCGGACTACGTTCGAACTGTGCAATTTTCTTCGCACTCCCTTACGCGCATCCTGAACGATATCCTCGATTTTTCGAAGATCGAAGCGGGGCGCCTGGCGCTCGAAAGTGCTCCCTTTTCTCTGGAGAATTGCGCCACTCGCGTGCTTCAACTGATTACGCCGGAAGCGCATCGCAAGGGGTTGACAACTGCTCTTACGATCTCGGACTGTGTGCCGGACGAAATTATCGGAGATACCTACCGGTTGCACCAGGTTCTTCTCAATTTGCTCAATAACGCCCTAAAGTTCACCGAAAAGGGATCCATACGTCTGCAAATCCGCTGTACAGAGCGGGAAGCGGACTGGGCGGAGTTGCAATTTTCCGTGATCGACACGGGGATTGGTGTAGCCCAAGAGTCGCAGGAGCGCATCTTTGAATCCTTCTCGCAGGCCGACGATTCGACTACCCGGAAATACGGCGGCACCGGCCTGGGGCTGGCGATCTGCTCGCGGCTGGTTACGCTATTCGGCGGACGGATTTGGATGGAGAGTCAACCAGGCGTCGGCAGCACATTTCACTTCACGGCACGCTATCTGCTCGAGACTTCGGACAAGCCAGAAGATTTCGTCACGGTGTCTCCAATGTCCGATTCGGCAATGCATTTGCCGCAATCTGAGCGATATCCAGCAGCTGCGGCGGATGCTCAGAAGTAGCCGCCAGGGCGTCGCGAAACATGCTGTTGCAAAAGGGACAGGCGGCGGCCACCGTCTCAGCCCCGGTGGCCGCCAATTCTTTCGCTCGTGCGTGATTCACCCGTTGGCCCGTCTCCTCGCCCAAAAACACCAGACCGCCTCCGGCGCCGCAACAAAAAGAACGCTCGCGCGCTCGCGGAGGATCGATCACCTCAGCCGAACGGGCAATTACCTCTCGCGGTTCGTCGTAAATGCCTCGATAACGGCCGAGATAACAGGGGTCGTGAAAAACCACCCGCTCTTTATTAGCGCTGGAGGGTAACTGCTCTTTGTGGCGGGCCAGGAATTCGCTGTGATGTTCAATTGGTGGGGCCACTCCGTACTCGCGCCAGTCGGTTTCGATGGTTCGTACGCAGTGTGGACAGATCGAAACGATCTTTTTGACCTTCGAACTTTCGAGGGTTGCCAAATTCCGCTCGGCTAACTGACCAAATAACAAGTCGTTGCCCAGCCGCCGCACCGGATCTCCGGTACATCGCTCTTTCTTGAGGACGCCGAACGTGGTGCCTAAGTGCTTCATCACAGTGGCAAAAGCCGCGATGATTTCACGGCCCTGCGGGTCGTACGCGCCCATGCAACCGAGCCACAAACAGTATTCCTGTGATCCATCGAAGACCGGGAACTCCTGTTTGGCAATGAACTTGTCCCGCTCGCCCTGCGAAAAGCCCAGGGCGTTGCCGTTGCGCTCCAGATTCAGGAATAGCTTCGTACCGTGCTCGTCGTCCCAGGCGCCTGTGTTCACCGCACCCCGCCGCAGGCCGATGATCAAGGGCAGATGCTGAATGCCGACCGGACATTGATACTCGCAGGCGCCGCAGGTGGTGCATTGAAAAACGGCTGTTTGCGAAACCGAGGCTTCGAGAATCGGCTTCTCGCTGCCAGGGCCGTACTCGTTTAAATAGGAACGCAATCCAAGAGCAATGAGCTTGGGGTTTAATTCTTTGCCGGTGTTATTGGCCGGGCAATGCTCCGTGCACCGGCCGCACTCCACGCAAGAATAGGCCTGCAGGGCATCGATCTGGGTAATATCTTTGCCTGTGACGAGCCCGAAATCGTCATCGCCGGCGAGGGGTGGAATCTGACTGAAACCGTCACGCTCCAGGAAAATGGTAAATGGACTGAGGATCAGGTGCAAATGCTTGGTATGGGGAATAAGGGGGAGGAAAGCCAGCAGGACGAGCGTGTGAGTCCACCAGAGCGATTGTCCGGCAAGGGAAGTGTCTGAGATCCACCAGCTAGGCATGTAAGTGACCATCAAAAGAAAGATGAGCAGCGCAATCAGGCCCGATTCGTAGGAAACGGGGCCGAGCCACTTGGGTTGAAGCACCAGGCGGCGGAACGCCAGGCCGGCTATGGATACGGCACAGAGGAGTGCGAATACAAATGCAAACCAGAAATAGAAGCCGCCGAATGCCGAGTGCCGGTCGAGAAAGGGGAGCCCAAAACCTTCCGCGATGTGGTTCACTGTAACCAACGCAAAGGCACAGAACCCCCAAAAGACGAAAGCGTGGGCTAGCCCGGGCAGAGGCCGCTCGCGCACTACTTTCGCCTGGCACATCACTTCCCAGATAAATCGCCAGAAGCGTTTGGCCACGGAGCCAAGCCTAAAATCCTGATCGTGTCGCGAGTGCCGGATGCGCTGCAGCGTCTTGCCGAAACGCTGCCAAAACAAAGCAGCAGAAACGACAATGAAGGCAAGCAGGAGAAGCTTAGAAAAGATAGGCAGATGCATACTCGTAGCAGACTTTTCCTAAGGGCAATTTCCCGTTGCATTTAGTAGCATGAAAGTACGTGAGATACGTTATTGCCGGAGCCGCAGGCTTCATTGGATCACACTTATGTGACAAGCTCGTCGACGCCGGGCATGACGTGATCGCGCTCGATAATCTCATCACCGGGCATCGAGAAAACCTGGCTCACCTCGAAGGCAAACGCGGGTTTGAATTCATAGAGCATGATGTCTGCGATCCCATACGCATCGCCGCCAAAGTGGATCGTGTGTTCCATATGGCGTCGCTGGCCAGTCCAGTGGACTACCTGGCTCATCCTATTGAGACACTCGAATCCGGTTCAACGGCGACCCGGCGCATGCTCGATCTGGCGCAACAGCACGAGGCGCGCTTTCTCCTCACGTCCACATCGGAGTGTTATGGAGATCCGCTGGAACATCCGCAGAAGGAGACCTACTGGGGCAATGTGAATCCGGTCGGACTACGCTCCTGTTACGACGAGAGTAAGCGCTATGCCGAAGCTTTGACTATGGCTTATCACCGTACCTTCGGGACGCGCACCAACATCGCCCGCATCTTCAATACCTATGGGCCGCGTATGGCATTGAATGACGGTCGTGTGGTGCCTGCTTTCATCGATCAGGCACTTCACGGGCTGAAGCTTTCCGTCTTCGGCGATGGTTCGCAAACCCGTAGCTTCTGCTTTGTCTCGGACCTTGTGCAGGGACTGCTTTTGCTCAGCGAATCGGAAGAGCGTTTGCCGGTCAATTTGGGTAATCCCGCCGAAATAACAATTCTTGAGTTTGCAAACCGCATCCGCGAACGCTTCGATAATGCCGTTGGTATTGAATACAAAGCGCTGCCGGCGGACGATCCTAAGCTGAGACGTCCCGATATCGGCAAAGCGAGACGTGTTCTGGGCTGGGAACCGAAGGTGGGACTTGCAGACGGTTTGACCGTTACCATTGACTACTTTCAGAAGAAGGCCGAACGGAACGACCTGCTCGGTGCGCGTCTTGCTCAGAAAAGCACGATTCGTCCCGACCAAGTTGTGGCTTAACGGTTCGTTTGTAGGCATCCGCTGTTTAAATGTGGCAGTGCCTCAAGCCACGTTTTGCCAGGCATTGCTGGTGATACTCTTCGGCCCGGTAAAACGGCTGCCCGGGTTCAATCGTGGTGGCAATTGGCCGGCGGAATTTGCCCGAAGCATCGGCCTTGGCCTTGGAAGCTCGCGCTGCTTGTTCCTGCTCCGGCGTGTGGTAGAAAATAACACTCCGGTATTGCGTACCTACATCGGGACCTTGCCGGTTCACTTGAGTCGGATCGTGCGATTCCCAAAACACTTCCAGTAACTTGTCGAATGACACTTTCGCTGGATCGTACTCCACCTCTACCACTTCGGCGTGCCCAGAACGATCACTGCAGACATCCTTATAAGTAGGATCGGCCACGTGGCCGCCCTGGTAGCCAGAGACTGCATCCACTACGCCATCGAGTTCGCGGAAGGTGGCTTCGACGCCCCAGAAACATCCTGCTCCGAAACTCTCTTTTTCGGTCATATACTCTATTGTCTCGCGATTATTCCACCTTCACCGTGATCGACTCCGATTTCGAGTGGCCCTTGGCGTCGCTGGCCGTGATCTTGTACGTCGTCGTTTCTTTGGGCGCGATTTCCACGCATTTGCGGTAAGAGGGCTTCAGATCTTCGCCGACTGAGGGTTCTACTTTGACCGTCTGGGCATTCTCCACTCCATAACAAAGCTGGGTATGCTCGCCCTTCTTTAACTGCGCCCGGTCCGACGAAAAGATGCTGAAAAGGATTTCTCCCGATCCGAACACGGCGCTTACGGTTCGCTGGCGCTGCTCCTGTTCCTTCGCGGCGGCGGCCTGCTGGGCGGCCACATCGCTTTGATGCCGCGAGTAGAACGTCCAGGCTACGTACAAGGCGGCAATGATAATGCCGACGGTCGTAAACGGCAGCAGTTTTCTCAGCCCGGAGCCCGGACCTTTCACTGGTTCCTGGGGGGCATCGGTTAAAGCCATACCATAAGCGTAGCCCCTTGTCGTTTCGTTACCTGCTGTTCTACAAGCCCTTCCAGGTTCTCAGCCAGTTCTCACGCAGCGGGGCGAAACGAACCTTGGCCGATTACATTCCGGTAGAGCAGGTTTACCCCGCCGGACGCCTGGACTTCGATAGCGAGGGACTCCTGCTGCTAACGGATGACGGGCCTCTGCAGCATCGCCTGGCCGACCCGCGTTTCCGCCATCCTCGCACCTACTGGGTCCAGGTAGAGGGCAGCATTGGGAACGAAGCCATCGAAAGGCTCACGGCCGGACTGCTGATTCAGGGTTATAAAACCAAGAGCTGCGAGGCTCGGGTGATCGCTGAACCGCGGCTTGCGCCGCGCGATCCGCCGATCCGTTCGCGCCAGTCGATCCCCACTTCCTGGCTGGAACTCACCTTGACCGAGGGCCGGAACCGCCAAGTCCGGCGCATGACGGCGGCAGTTGGTTTTCCTACACTCCGGCTGGTGCGCGCCGCAATTGGCACCCTGACAATTGGCGATTTGAAACCTGGAGCTTGGCGCTCGGTTCATCGGAACGAGGTGTGCTGAAACCGTCTATAATAGGCAAATAAAAAGCGAATTTCGCTTTCCTTTCATGCTTGATGTTGACCAACAGCTGGCCCGTTTGCGCGAGCGCATCCAGGCTATCGATCACAAATTTGAAAAAACGAAGCCATTGACGGGCGCGCAGGCAGCGATCCGCCTGCCGGCATCCCCGGTCGAAGACTGCACGGACGGTAAGGTAATTGCCAATAGCTTCGGCGAGCATTTTCAGGTCGACAAGTTTTTTGCTTCTCATCAGACTCACGGGTCGGCCGATATCGGTGCGCTGTCTGAATTGCCGGATACGCTGCTAGATGCGCTCAGCGAGAACGAAATCCTCTCCATTGCGCCCGAGCGCTGGGCGTTTTTGGATACGGAAACGACAGGCCTGGCCGGAGGGTCGGGTACCTACGCCTTTCTCATCGGTGTGGGGCAGATTACTTCCCGCGGCTTCAGTATTCGGCAGTACTTCATGCGGGAGTATGCGGAGGAGCGGAGCGTACTCCTCGCTCTAGAAGAGCACCTGGCCGGTTTCGACGTGGTTATTACCTATAACGGTCGCGGTTATGACCAGCCCCTGCTCGAGACACGGTACCGGATGAATCGTCACAAACCGCCGTTCTCGCGCTTGCACCATCTCGATCTGCTGTTTGGAGCACGGCGCTTATGGAAGCTGCAGCTGGAGGGCTGCCGCCTGGTACAGCTGGAACGGGAGATTCTGGGGTTTCAGCGGGAAGACGATGTTCCGGGCGAGCTGATTCCGTATGTTTATTTCGATTATTTGCGATCGCGAAACGCCGGCAGGCTGAAGTCGGTGTTTCACCACAATGCCTTGGATATCTTGTCGTTAGCCTGCCTCACCGCCATTGTGCCGGCGGCTTTTCGGAGCACGGACGCGGAGGCGCTGACGCGGATTGGCGTGCGCAAGGGACCCGAGCTGGCGGGATTGGGGCGCTGGCTGCGGACGGCCGGCGAGTGCGAAAAATCGCTTGCTTTGCTGAAACGGGCGGTCGACGCCGGGCTGCCCGACAGCCTGTTGTTTCGAACTCTCTGGGATATAGCTTGCCTTGAAAAGCAGTTGCGACGACCTGCTGAAGCATTGGGCGTTTTTGTAGATTTGACCAGCTGCCGGAATGAATACCGGATAGCCGCGCTCAAGGAACTGGCCAAATACTACGAACACCAGGAGAAGAACTATGCCCTGGCGCTCGATTTCACCGAGCAGGCACTGAGCTTGGAACGGTCGACGGAACTGCTGCATCGCAAGGCGCGCCTGGAGAGGCGCTTAGACAGGCCTCGCTCGCGTCCGCTGCCGATGCGTTTCGTAGGGTAGGCTTTAGCCCAGCCCATGTCACTACTTTCCTAAAACCAACCGACGGGCCTTTTGTGGATCAAGCGTTTTCGCCTGTCACCGTAGTGGTGCTCTGCCCTGGGGTGACCGCAAAAATCCCAAAATACCGCTGGATGGCTTCGAGAGTACCCTTAACTAAGTGGCATTGGGCTTTAGCCCGCCATCTTTTCTGCTCTTTGACCCCAGCTCGGAAACAGCCGCGCAGGGATAGAATGGCCCTCAACTCCTGAATGCTGGGATGCGCGCTTTCAAGGAGGCCGGAAGCGGCAGTTTTGTGAGCGCACGCAGGAGCATGGCGGGGGAGGGAAGCCAGTTCAGCTTCCGGCCCAGTTGCAGCAGCGCCAGGAAGGAGCCAATCCAAACCAGCAGCATCAGCAGGGTAGCAAGCCAGGTTAACTGAGGCAATCCCTCACGTACCACGGAGAGAGCGGCCATTGCGATAATCGAACCCACACCGAGGGTGACGACCGGGATCATGCCTCTGGGAACATGGCTTTGTTTTTTCAACACGCCGATGTAAAGCACGGCGGAAAACAGGTGGGCGGCCAGATAAACGGCCGCGCCGCGCGCGGCATTGCCTCCGCTAAACAGGAAAACCGTGGCGGCGATGGCGACAAATATTGCCCAGGCGGTATTCACCACACCATAAGTTTTGATGGAAAGAATGGACAGGCGAGACGAGGCAGAGCCGCTTCCCATGTGGATGACGGCGGTGGCGAGCGCCAGCGAAGTGGCGGCGGCCGCCCCGGAATAGGTTTTCCCGTAAACCAGGGACAGTAACCAGGGGCTGACGATAATGCCCGCGCCGGCCACGCACAACGAGACCAGGATCGAGGCAAAAGTGCAGACGGCCATCACATTATCCGGCGTATTTTCGAGCTTTTCCGTTTTGTCCTTGCCCGGGCCGCCGGTCATCTCGGCGAAGCTGCCTTCGATCAGCAGGCTTGGGACCAGCGCGACCATGTTTCTCAGCTGGTGGGCGACAGCGAAAAAACTCATTTGTATCATCGACTTATCGCTTTTGGCAACGAGCGAGGTAAGCCACCAGCCGGCGATATTGACGCCGATGAGTCCGGCGATCTGCATGGCGCTAAAGGACCAAACCCGCTTGAGAATCGGCGCTACCGGCACGCGCTGCACCACCGGGGTGGGAGACGACAGTTGCAAAGGACGGTAGAGCAGGAGGCACACGATAACCGCGCCCGTGACCAGCGCACTTTGCCCGCACAGCATCGTGGTGGGGCCGAAGCGTGAGGCGACAGGCAGGACTGTCAACATGCCGCAACCCGCCAGGCCGGACAACAGGATGAGCGCTTTGAGGCGGCGTTGTCCGACGAAAAACCCCCGGCAGCACTCCAGCAGAATAATGCCTGCGGCGGACAACCCGGCCCAGCGAAGAATGCCAATTAGGCTTTCCTTACCGATGATTTTGGCGAGCGGTCCGGCACCGAGCCAGAGGGTAGCTGCGGCAAGCGTGGCTGAGACGAGCGCCACCAGCACCAGGGCGCGCGCCAAAGCGGGGTACTCATCCGATCCTCGGGGATATTCGCCGGAGAAGCGGATGGCGGTCGAGCCGATGCCGCCGGCCGCATAGGTACTGACATTATTAGCGGTCGAAATGGCTAGCGAATAGGCGCCAAAGGTGGATGCGCCCCCGAGACGAGCGGCCAAGATGTTGGAGAGAAAACCGCAGGAACGCTCAATGATGACTCCCAGTCCGAGCGTGGAGGTGCCGCTGACCAGGTTTTTGGCGACCCCAGCCGGCAGAACGTGCGGTTCCGGCACTGGCTGGCTGGCGAGTGAGTCGTCGACGAGTGTTTCTTCGAGGGAAGTGTCGTTCATGCCGGCTGATGGGAGCGAGTCTGGGTGCACTGAGATAGTGGGCGCCGGATCAACGAGTCTCAATACTAGCCAGATTCATCGACCGGGACAGGGAAGCGCTCTGCTTATCAGCCTGTTTCGCACGCGGTTTCAGCAGCCAATGGCGCAAACGCCCGCGCAACGGAGACTCGACGAAACGCCAGGACAGCAAGGCCGTGCCAATGAGGGCAACCAGATACAGACCGAAGGTCGCAAAGGAATGGTGCGGGGGAGGAACGCGCAGGACGTACGATACCGGGATTTGCAGGATGTAAATGCCATAACTGGCTTCGCCCAGCAGGACTAAAAAGGGCAGCGACAAGCAGCGCGCCAGCCAGCCCTCGCCTTCGGCCAGCGAGTAGATCAGAAGCGCAAACAAAGGCGCGAGCAGCCCATTTGCCAGGACGGGGCGAGGAATCGACGGCCCTAAAGCCAGGCAGGCCAGCAGGGCAGCGGCGGACAAAAGAGCAACAGTTTTGGCGATTGTGGGGCGAAAGCGAAAGCCCAGCACGTAGACCCGGCCCAGTAGCAAGCCGATCAAGAATTCGGGAAGTCGAAGGAAAGGTGTGTACTCGACGGCCATCTGGATTCGATCGCCGATGACCGGAATGTAGCCGCGTGTGAGGCAGAGAGTGACGGGCACGACGAGCGAAAGCAGCCAGAGCGATGCCATGGCCGCGATACAGGTCTTCAGACTAAATCGCTTAAGTGCGGGTGCGACAAAGGGAAATGCCAGGTAAAAAAAAGCCTCGACAGATACCGACCAAGCTGGATAGTTCCAGTACCAGGCGGTCCATGGCGTCCAGGCTTGTTGCATGGATAACACAGCTAGCGCCCCGGTCGAGAGCTTGAACAGAGCGGTATGGACTGGATTGACGCGGAACGCCCAGAGGACGTGAAAGGGCGCCGCAATTAAGAAAGCCAGAAGGTAGGCCGGGTAAATGCGTGCAAACCGGGCAGCCCAAAACGAGCGGCGAGTGCCGCTAACCGTACCTTCGCGACCCACGTAGCTGTAGGAAAGGACAAACCCGGAGAGTATATAGAAGAAGCTGACGGCTACGAAGCCGGAATCGATCACATGAGCCACGGCTTTGGGGCCTGACACCATCATGTCGTCGGTGAAGTGGTAGAGGACGACGCCTAGGGCAGCAAAAAAGCGCAGGCCAGTCAATGCGTCAAAATTCTTCTTGCCCGTACTGAACGTGCGATGGGGAGCGGCGATAGCTGTGTTGTCGGGGGCTACTGCCCGAACGGTTTCTGGCGGCACATGGCTCCTCTTCATGCGGCCGCCTCTGCCTGGCGGCGGATCTTGAACACTGACGACTTTAGTAGTGCTCAACGACCTCAAGACGACGTACGGAGCACCTCCGAAAAACTTCCTAACGCAAGTATAGGGGGAAAAAGGCTGCCAGCCAAGAGAGTGACCGATAGCAAAAGTAATGGGCCGTACCGGAATAAGGGAATTTTCTTACTCCAGAAGAGGCTAAGATGGCAGGCTAAAGCCTACCCTACTGGGGAGGCGTGCTTAACGTTTGACAGCGAGGACAATGCCGCTGGACCAGGAAATCGGCGCGAGCGTCAGCCTTGGATTAGCGGCCAGTTCGCTGAGCAATGCCGGGATTTTGGCGGCGTGTCCTTCCGGCCAGTTGGGCTGCGGCAGCATGTCGTCAATCACGTAAAAGCCTCCTGGTTTGAGCGTGTTTAGACATTCTGCCAAGCCTTCGTACTTTCCCGGCATGGCATCAGCAAAGATAAAGTCGAAGGTATCAGCCTGCTGCTGTTTCAGGAATTCGAGTCCGTCCTCGGTGACGAGCGTAAGCCGTTTGTCGTGAGCCAGATGTTCGCGGGCTACCTGCTGAACTTTTGCATCGACGTCAACGCTGGTCAGTTTTGAGGATTCATCCATGCCGGCCAGGAGCCAGGCTGTCGCAAGACCTGTGCCGGTTCCGAGTTCTAGAAATTGGCCTTGTGGCTTGGAAGTGGCCAGGGTCTTGAGCAACGCGCCGGTGAGAGGTTCTGACGCCATGCCGAAACCCATCGTGTGAGTTTTCGCAGCGATCTCCTCCAGGCAGCGCGGCGGCGTAATGTAGTCGAGTTCGTTCATTTGTTGATTCAAGCCGATTTGATCTCCGTCCAGTAGCGATCGCGCAAACGCTGCGCCTCGGCGGGCAGGGCACGAAACCACTCACCGCGAGCCAGCACTTCTGGCGGCGGATAGAGCACCTGGTTTTCGCGTTGCGCTGGCGGCAATAGTGCGCGTGCGCCGGCATTGGCGGTAGCGGTGCGCATCTCGACGGCAATGGCGGCAGCGACATCTGGACGCAGCAGGTAGTTCATAAAATGGTAAGCGAGATCTTTGTGAGCGCTTTCGCGGAGCACACACGCATTATCCGCGTACAGCGGAAAACCTTCCGCCGGGAACGAAAAGGCGAGGTCGGGCGAGTTGTCCATGGCCACTTGCGCCACCTGGGCCCACATCTGCGCTACCAGGACATCGCCTGCCACTACCTGGTCGCGGACCTCTTCGCTCAAGTAAGCGCGCAACAAGGGTTTCTGTTGTATCGCCAGATCACGGGCTCGCAACAGAGCCGGTTTATCGATGGCATTGACCGAGTCTCCGAGCCGCTTCAGGCAGGCCGCAAACACTTCAGCCGGATCGTTCAACATGGTCACGCGGCGGGCGTAATCGTTCTTCCAGAGATCGGCCCAGGTGAGCGGTGCATGCATCACTTTCTTCGAATACACAATGCCGGTGGCGCTGTGCATAAAGGGTATGCACACGTCGAGAGAGGGGTCCCACTCCGGATGTTGAAAGCGGGGTTCGAGATGTTTGAGGTTTGACAGACGGGCATGGTCCAGCTTTTCGAGCAGCCCGAGTTCCTGCATCGGCGGGACAAAACTGTTGGAGGGGAAAACCACGTCCCACCCGGAGTTGCCGCTCATCACCTTCGCCAGCAACTCTTCTGCGCTCCCATAGGTGGCATAGCGGACCTGGCACTCGAACTCGCGCTCAAAATTCGGAATCGTGCCCGCCGCCACGTAGTTCTCCCAATTGAAGACGTTCAGACGCCGTTTGCTCACGGTATGGCAACCGGTAGCGCTGAGCAGCGCGCCGCAAGCTGCTCGCGCGAAATGCTGGCGAGTCACGCGCGGATCTCCAATCTTGCAGCGAGAAGAATAAACGCGCCCAGCCCCACAGTAATAACTAGTGAGATCGCATTCACTTCGGGGCTGACACCTTTCCGGGCCATTGCATAGATCACCATCGGCAGCGTCTCCGAATTTACGCCGGCCACCAGGCTGGTGATCACGTAGTCATCGAATGAAACGGTGAAGCACAGTAAGGCTGCCGCGACGATACCAGGGAGCAAAAGCGGCAGAGTAATGCGCGAAAAAACCTGCCATTCGTTTGCGCCGAGATCGAGCGCGGCTTCTTCTAATGCCGTATCGAAGCCGCGCAGACGAGCCAGAATGACAATCACCACGTAGGCCAGGGAAAACGAAATGTGAGCCAAAATTACGGTGTGTAGACCTAGTTGAATATGCGCGTGCCGGAAGATCCATTGGAAGAAAACCAGGAGAGAGATGCCCGTAACGATCTCGGGCGTCAGCAGCGACAAATAAAGAGAGCTGGTAAATAGCGGCAAGCGCCGTTTCCATAATGCGTAGCCGGCCAGCGTGCCGATGACGGTCGACAAAACGGTTGCGACAGAAGCGATGATCAGGCTGTTAATAGTGCCTTCGATCAAGGCGCTGTCATGTAAAGCGAGCCCGAACCATTCGAGCGTAAAACCGCGCCAAACGGCGATCTTAGATGCGTTGAAACTGAAAGCACTGAGGACCGCCAGCGGCAGATACAGGAACAGATACACCGCGGCCGAATAGGCAGCCAGGTAGCGATTCACAGGAGATCCTCATCGGCGTGCTTGAGCGCCTGCATGACAAGCAAAACGAGCGCCAGCAGCAGCAGCGAGAAAGCTGCGCCGAAAGGCCAATCGCGCGCCGCGGTGAATTGGTTTTCGACAAGTGTGCCGAGCATGACTGTCTTGCCGCCGCCCAGCAAATCCGGCGTAAGATAAGCGCCGATACAGGGAATGAACACGAGCAGGCAGCCCGCTACCATGCCAGGTCGCGACAATGGCACAATCACCCGCCAGATCGCGTTGAAAGGGGATGCCCCGAGATCGCCGGCAGCGTCGAGCAGCGACCAGTCGAGCTTTTCCAGCGTGGCGTATAAGGGCAACACCATGAACGGCAGGTAGCCGTAGACTAAACCGAGAATCACCGCGCCGCTGTTGAACAGCAGGGGCAACGGCTTCTGAATAACGTGAACAGCGAGCAGCAGAGTGTTAATCACGCCCGTGTCGCGCAACAGAAACATCCAGGCATACGTTCGCACAAGGAAACTCGTCCAAAAAGGAAGCATGACCAGGTTCAGCAAGAGTGTTTTGCGAGAGCCGGAGCGAGAGACATAGAGGGCCAGGGGAAAAGCGATCACCAGGCAGCAAAAGGTAGAAACAGCTGCCACCCAGACGGAGCGCCAGAGAATACCCAGGTAGAGCGGATCAAAAACGCGGCGGTAACTGTCGACGGTCCACGGCCGCAGAACGCCGCCATAGGGCCCTCGGGTAAGCAGACTGTACGCGATGACGATTAGTAGTGGGCAGAAGAAAAGCCCGATCATGACGGCTGCGCCGGGCGTAAGAAAAGCGAGACGTGAGCGATTGATCACTGGTCAGGGACCGGGAGTTCTAACTGAGCTGCGCGCTTAGCGGAAGTTCATCGGCCGTGTGCCACCAGACGTGTATCGTCTCTCCTGCTGCGAATGCAACGCTGTTTTCGGGCAGCTCGGCAGTGCAGCGTTCGCCGTCACTCAACGTGGCCTTGAGATGAACACAGTTGCCGAGATAAGTGGTTTCTTCGACGACCCCGGGCTTTGAGTGGACCTGGTTACCGGGAAAATCGCGTGTTACGCGCAGCCCCTCCGGGCGAACGGCGCTCCCATTCACCCAGTTCACCAGCCCCAGGAACTCGGCCACGAAACGGCAGCCAGGCGAGCGATAGAGTTCACGCGGCGTGCCGATCTGCTGAATGCGCCCGGCGTGCATCACGGCCAGACGATCGGAAAGAGACAGCGCTTCCTCCTGGTCATGCGTAATGAAAAGGAAAGCGATGCCGGTACGGCGCTGCAATGCTTTTAACTCGGAGCGCATTTGTTTCCGCAGGTTCGGATCGAGCGCCGAAAGCGGTTCATCGAGCAAAAGTAGTTTGGGCTCGAGCACGAGGGAGCGGGCGAGTGCCACGCGTTGCCGTTCGCCGCCTGAAAGCTGGTGGGGACGGCGATCTGCTTTTCCCTCCAGTTGCACGAGCGCGAGCGCCTCGGAAACGCGGCGGCGGATTTCTACCGGGGAGTGCCCCGGGCGCCGTTCCAGGCCAAAGCTGATATTTCTGGCGACGCTTAAATGGGGGAACAGCGCATAGTTTTGAAAGACCGTGCTCACGTTGCGGCGATAAGGGGGCAATTGCGAGACTGGCAGGCCATCGAGCAGAATGTCTCCCGAGGTAGCCTGCTCGAAGCCGCCGATCAGGCGCAGTGTCGTGGTTTTGCCGCAGCCGGAAGGTCCGACCAGCGAAAAGAATTCGCCGGCGCCGACAGTAAGCGATACACCGTCTACCGCCAGGTGCGTGGCGTATTGCTTGGAGAGCTCTTTAAGCTCCAGGACATGGGGCATTTCACGAATCATCAATGTAGCGCAGTTTCCCTGCTAGCGCTACGTAACGAAATTCTACGTGTCTGGTCCCATGATGAGGTCTCCATGCGGAAGCTAGCGGTTGCACTTCTTACCATTCTGCCCGCGCTCGCGAAAGGGCAAAACAGCGTGCGCGAAAAGCCGGAACTCATGACCAGAATGGTGGTGCGCCTGATGGGGCCGGGCATTGAGCCGGGATCGTTCGCGGCGCTTCCCAAGACGATTTACCGGGCGGGCGACGAATATGCGCGGATAGAAGATCCACCAGATGCCCGCCAGCACGTGCAGAAGCTTACCGTGATAGCCGGTCGCGATGCTTGGAGCGCGAATCTTATGGATAAGCGCGGGACACACTCGGTAGAGCAAGGCGGCGCTCGTGATTTGCCCATACCCATCGTTATGCCGCTCGATCCGCGGCGTAAACTCGGCAAATTGGACGGCATTGAGTTCGGGGCTGAGTACGAGTTCTTCGAACAAGCGGGCGCGGTAAAGAAGAGCGGGCCCGTCATTAACGCGAAGGCTACAGACGCCTATGAATTGGAAGAGCCGGAAGGGCGGGCGATGCTGGTGATACGAGCCGGTACGCATACGCCGGTCACTCTGAGCTGGCACACCGCTGAAGGCACCTACAAATACGAGTACATCGAGTATGCGGATAAGCCGTTTGAAAGCCGTCTCTTCGCGAAGCCGGCCGGAGTGGAATTCAAAGAGCTCCCGGCAGATGGCCGGGCAGAGCCAAATCATTAGGATGCGTCACGCGGCGCTAGGATGAAGTGTGAAGCGAGCGGCGCTGATTACAGCTCTGGCGATTGTTCTCGGCGGTTTCGGATTTGTGGATTATAAAGGCTATCGCAGCCTGAAGCGGATCGAAGAGCAGATGACTGCACTCGGCGGGCGGGTGGACGAGGCTTCGCGGCTGGCGCAGGAGGAATCGAGCGCGGCCGCCGCGGCCAGTCAACGCGCCGACGAAGCAGCAGCCCGGGCGGTAGCTGCTGCCGGCGGCCGTCAACAAGCCGAAGCGGAAAAAGCGCAAGCGCGCAATGAAGCCAACCAGGCCCAGACAGTGGCCGCGCAAGCGAACCAGCAAGCGCAGCAGGCGCAAACCGAATTAACACAGATCCGGCACGAACGCGAGCAAGAGTTAAATCACATGCAAGAGGCGCTGAATAAGCTGGTCGAAACCAAGCGTACACCGCAAGGCATGACTATTATCCTGCCCGATTCGAGCTTCCGTTTCGAGTTCGATAGCGCGGAGATTTCGCAAAAGAATCGGGAACTGCTGAGTCGTATCACTGGTATTTTGCTGGTTTCGAAAGGTTACGGCCTGTCGGTTTTCGGCTACACCGATGACGTGGGTACGGCCGACTACAACAAGCAGCTCTCGATGCGGCGCGCGAAGGCGGTTGAAGACTATCTCATTCAATCGGGCATCGATAGGGCGATCGTTAACGTAAAGGGTTATGGAAAATCGAGCCCGATGGTTCCCGGCACCAGCGTCGCCGCGCGCGCCAAGAATCGGCGTGTCGAGATCGCGCTGACGGACAGCGAAATCAAGTACGTCGGCGAAGCGCCTTCGGACGCCCGCCAGTAGTGAACAGTCCGTGTTCGGCCATGTTCACGCGAGCGCCACGGAAACGCACTCCTTCCATCTCTAAACGCAAACGCTGATCGAGCGCGCCTTCCTGCCGAGTTTTGATCTGGCCGCCCGCACCCAGCACCCGGTGCCAGGGCAGGGAATCTCCGCAGTTCCGCAAGATCTGAGCCACCTGGCGATGGTGCAGCGGATAGCCGGCCTCTTTTGCGACTTGTCCATAGGTCGCTACTTTGCCGCTGGGAATAGAGCGGATCACGCGCCGGATGGCGGCCTGCTGGCTCTCTGCGGTTTTCATTTCTGAGCAGCTTTGCGGGTATTTTCCAGAGTGGAGGTCAGGGATTCGCGCGGCTGTTTTTCAACATAAGGACCCACCGCCCAATTCAAACCTTGCGGAATATCGCGCGAAAGCGAAAGCGTGCGGCACTCCGCCAGTACCCCGCCGTTTATGGCCTGCAGGCTCCAGTATCCATAAAGCTTCCAGAGATAGCCGTGACCTTCGCCGAGCGGAAACTTCTTGCCGCGCGAGAACAAGGCGGTGTCTACTTCCGTGATGTTGCGGGCGTAAGCTGCGCCCTTCCACTTGCCCGGTGACAGCTGCGAATACGTCACATCCTCGTTCACGTCGAGGATCACCGGAACCAGGCCTTTTTGCTTCAGACGCCAGACACCCCGAACGCTTGTCCCATTCCGGTTCAGCGTGTGCGACTCGCTCACCTCCGGATAGATGTCCTGGTGATGATCGAAGTCTTCCAGCAGAGCGACAACCCGTTGCACGCTCGTATGCGGAATGAAAATTGCTCCCCGCCAGTCATGAATGAGGCCATCCTTGACACTCAGCGGCTTGCCGTTGTTCATCTGCTCGATGAAGACTTCGCCTCCGAGTACCCGCTCTTTTTCCGGCTTATTGTCGTCGATCACCAGAAAGTTCTTCTTTCCCTCCCAGCGATCCTTCATCTGCGACTCGACATCGGTCACGTAATGATTGAACTCCGCCACCGTTTGCGCGGAAAGCTTAACGACCAGTTGGGCCTGCAGCGCAGGAGCAGCGATGCCCGCGACGATCAGAAAACTAAGAGTCCATGTACGCCACGCCCGGCCAGTCATCTTTCTTCAGCGTAGAAGATTCTATTAATAGAGAGAACCGCCCTTGTTATGACCACGCCCACTCCAGCACCGGAAACAACCAGCGGTTTCGAGCCGTTGCGTGCGCCGCTGTTTCGGGATCGCTGGATCGCTTCTATCGTTTCGAACGTGGGCGGCTGGATGCAGGACACGGCCGGTACCTGGTTGATGACGGTGCTGACGTCGTCGCCGCTGCTCATCTCGCTGATGCAGACGGCAGCCAGCCTTCCGGTACTGCTGCTTGGTCTGCTGGCAGGCGCAACCGCCGATGTTTATGACAAACGCCGGCTGCTGATTTTCTGGCAGGCCTGGATGCTTGGCTCCGTCGCTTTCCTCAGCGTTTTAACGTTCTTCGGTGTTATCTCGCCGTGGGTTCTGCTCGTCCTCACCTTTGCGCTCAATATCGGGTCGGCGATGAACAATCCAGCCTGGCAGGCAATCATCCCGGAACTCGTGCCGCGTTCGCAGATACCCGATGCCGTTGCTCTAAACAGTGCAGGTTACAATCTGGCGCGCGCCGTAGGGCCGGCTCTCGGCGGACTCGCGGTCGCCGCATTCGGCAAGCGTGTGAATACCGGCAGCGCTTTCGTTTTCCTGCTCAACGCCCTCTCGTTTGTGGCCGTTATTCTGGTTCTCTATCGCTGGCGAAGGCCGCCGGTCTTCAAAAGTGCGATTCCCGCCGAACGAGTTCTGGGCTCCATGCGCACCGGCTTTCGTTACATTCGCCATGCACCTGCGCTGCAGGCCTCTCTACTACGGGCTTTCCTGTTTACAGTATTTGTGAGCGCCGTCTGGTCGTTGCTTGCCGTGGTTGCGAAACACCAGTTGCATTCGGGGGCAGTGGGTTACGGCATTTTGAATGGCAGTATGGGGCTCGGCGCAGTGCTGGGCGCTTTTTCTCTGCCGCGTTTGCGCCGCCTGGTTTCAGCCGACCGCATCATCGCGGTTTCCACGGGCGTCTTCGCGGTCACATCAATCGTGATGGCGTTCGTGCCGTTGACCTTGATAATTATCGGGGTTTTAATTGCCGCCGGCTTTGCCTGGACCAGCACCATGTCCACGCTGAACGTTTCCGTCCAGCTCTCCGTGCCCTCCTGGGTGCGCGCCCGCGCGCTCGGTTCGTATCAGATGGTTCTGCAGGGCGGCATGGCGATCGGCGGAATCATTTGGGGCTTTATTGCTGAACATTATTCCACGTCGATCGCTCTCACTTGTGCTGGCGCCGGACTTCTGGCGAGTATCCCGCTAGCTCGCCGCGTGCATGTTCTGCGCGAGGCCATTCCGGATCTCAGTCCTTACAAGTCGAATCGCCCTCCTCCTCAATTCGCGGTCGAGCCTCATCCCGATGACGGCCCGGTGCGGGTGTCGGTCGACTATCGTATTCGGCCCGAAGACTACAACGCTTTTACTCACGCGATTCATAAGCTGCGGGATATACGGATGCGGGACGGGGCCATTCGCTGGGGCGTCTTTCAGGACGTTACCGACCCGGGGCATCTGAACGAGACGTTCGTCGTCGAGTCATGGGTGGAGTATCTGCGGCAACGAGAGCGCTTTACCGCTTCCGACAATGCCATCCGCGACGAGGTCTGGAAGTTTCATCAGGAAGAGGGACCGCCCAAAATCTCGCACATGATTTACGCCCGCGAAATCACGGACGACGACATGTGATACCACTGAACTGATTCGGCATGGCCACCAGACGAGAGTGGATGCGGCAGGCCAGTGTCGCCGGCATGGCGCTGACAGCCCGGGCGCAGAGCAACAACACCGGCGACCAGATCACGATTGATCCCACACCGCTGTTCGCGATTTCGCCGCACTTATATATGCAGTTCATGGAGCCGCTCGGAACTACCGATAGCTCCGTGGAGGCGTCGTGGGATTATGAGCGCGATGACTGGCGCGCCGATTTTGTTTCTGTGACAAAAGATCTCTCGCCTGGCATGATGCGTTTCGGCGGAAACTTCAGCCGCTATTACAAATGGCGCGAAGGCGTGGGAGCAGTGGCGAAGCGTCCCTGGATGCGCAATTATGATTGGGGCGGCAAGGAAACGAATCGCGTCGGGACTTATGAGTTTGTCGATTTCTGCCGTCGCGTGGGGGCCGATCCGCTGTACTGCGTGAACTTTGAAAGCGATGGCATCGCATCGTTTCGGCATACGCCGGAAGGAGACCGCAGTGGCAGCGCCGAAGAAGCGGCCGAGTGGGTCAGCTATGCCAACGATCCGGAGAATCGGGAGCGTCGCGCCGACGGATCCGCGCTACCGTACAACATCAAACACTGGCAGATTGGGAATGAAACTTCTTATGTGGCGCAGGCCTTTTCGAAAGACCAGGCCATTGCTAAAACGATTGAATTCGCCAAGGCGATGCGCGCGCGTGACCCTTCGCTGCAGCTGATTGGCTGGGGTGATAAAGATGGACGTGATAAAGGTCGCGGCGATCCCCAACTGTGGGCCCTCGATCTCCTCGAACGAGCAGGCGAATACCTAAGCCACGTGGCGATACACATGATGGGCCAGAGTCCACGCCGTGCCGACAGCGTGCTGATAGGGCTCCGTTATCAAGGTGAGCCGGAGCGTGCCTGGACTGAACTACTCGATCTCTCCAACCGCGTGGAGGAGCGCATCCGTGAGCTGGAAGAAGCAATCGCGGCGAAAAAGTCGAGCGCCGGGATCGCGGTTACCGAAGGCCATTTGAGTCTGCGGCCGCATAACACGAATCCGATTCTGTACGAGTGGCTTTCGGCTGTCTATCATGCGCGATCGTTGAATATCTATCAGCGTCACGGCGCTGGGGTGAAGATCGCAACAGCAGCCGATTTTCAGGGTTCGCGCTGGACAGTCACGGCCGTCGCGTTGCCCGTTCCCAAAGGGCGTTCGTTTCTGATGCCGGTGGGCTCGATTACGCGTCTCTTCGCCCGGAATCACGGACAGCACGGCGTCGCGGTTAGTGGTCCCTCCAGTCTCGATATCGCGGCTTCGCGAAGTGCTGACAAGGTCTATCTGCATGTCGTCAATCTCGATTTCGGCCGCGCCGTCACTGCGTCGGTGTCTGTGAAAGGGACGCCTATCGTGAGTGCCCGCCTATTAGGAATCGCGCCGGAAGAGCCCAGGGAATACGTCAATCAAGACCGGCCGGATATATTCGCTCCCAGAGAACGTCCGCTACAACCGGATGAACAGGTTCGCTTTGCTGCTCGTTCGGTGAGCGTAGTCGAACTCAAATTACAGAATCAACCAGGTGAAACGAATTGAAGATACGCCAAGAGCTTGTCATTCTTCCGCTGCTGTGGTTTTGTCTGCCTGCGGCGGCCCTTGCGCAGACCAAAATTGAAATCGACGCCGGCCAGCCAGCGGCTTACACCATCCCGAGGACCGTCTTCGGTTCGTTTCTGGAACCGATCGGCAACTCCACTTATAACGGGCTTTGGGCGGAGATCCTCCAGAATCCAAGCCTGGAAGAAAATCTCTGGAGCGCTGCGCGGGTTGCTGAAATGATCCACCAGGAACCGTCGCTGGAACGCGCTTCGCAACTGGGGCTGCCGCTGCCGTGGGAGCCGCTCGATGTCACCGAAGGCAATCGCTACGAACCGCGCTGGGGTGATGCCGCTAACTCGTGGCGTTCGTTAGCGGTGTTTGCTGTGCCCGATCGGCCGACCGGTATTAAACAGAAAGTCTATCTGCCGGCACACCGCGAACTGCGTTACGAAGGCAGCCTGTATGCCAGGCACCTGAGCGGCCCCGCCGAACTCGATCTGTCGCTGCGCAAGATGGACCAGAGTGGCCAGTCTTTGTGCCACGTGACTCTTCAGGCATCTGACGCGCATTGGCATAAGTATACGTTCTCGCTCGCCATTGCTGCGGGCGGGTTGCACCCGCTGGAACCAGCCGATTTCGTGGTGCAGTTGAGCGGTGATGAACGCGTGGAACTCGATCAGTTATCGCTCATGCCGGCCGACGCTGTTGATGGATTAGATCCCGATATCGTTCGCCTGTCGAAAGAAATGCATACGCCGCTGGTGCGCTTTGGAGGCAACTTTACTTCTGCGTACCATTGGCGCGACGGAGTGGGTCCACGCGACAAGCGAATTAACATGCTGAACATTGCCTGGGGCATCCCGGAATACAACCAGTTCGGTACGGACGAGTTTCTGCGCTACTGCCGGCTGATCGGTGCCGAGCCGCAAATTGCTTTGAATCTGGGCAGTGGAACCGCCGACGAAGCGGCCAGCTGGGTTCGCTACGTCAACGAACACTGGCCTACGCACGGCGGCCTGCTTTGGGAACTGGGCAACGAGCTTTGGGGCAATTGGAATCTGGCTTCGCCTACGATTTCGGAGCTGCCGGAACGTACGCGGATTTTTAGCGAAGCGATTCGCCGGGTCGATCCGCAGGCGCGTCTGATCGCGACCGGTCAGGATCCCGATCATTTTGCCGAATGGAATGCCGCGGAACTCGCGAACCCGCCGGGCACGTTTGACTTTCTTTCCACCCATTTTGTGGTGACCACCGATCGGGTGGAAGATCGGCATCCCAGTCCCGATACGATCGCGGAAGACGCTTTTGCTATGCCGGTCGGACTCGGCCGCGAGTTGCGCAAGATACAGGAGCAAATTAACGCGAAACCGGGCTATCGAGATAAAGTTCATGTGGCCTTTACGGAATGGCTCTGGGGCTGCTGCCGGGACCGAAGCGTGCCGAATGCGCCGCGCTATGACAATATGGCGGGCGCAGTTACCACCGCCGGATTTTTCAACATGCTGCTGCAAAATGCGGATATCGTGCCGGTTTCCGATATGACCGGTATTGTCGAATTTGCCGGAATCTGGAAAAAGCGCGGGCGCGTGTTTGGCACGCCTGCTTATTACACGTTCCAGCTCTACGCCGGTGCAGATATTGACGCTCCGGTGAAGGCCTCGAACAATGCCGGCGATTACGATGTACGGCAGGGCGTTACCCGAATACCCGATATTCCTCAGGTTCCGTATCTCGACGTTGTCGCAGCCCTCAACAAATCGAAGACGCGATTGACACTTTTTTGCGTCAACCGTCATCTCGATCAGGACGTACCCGCTTCCATTGCGGTAAAGAGTTTCGCCGCCCTGGGGAAAGCCAAAGTTGAAACGCTGAAATCCGACAGCATTTACGATCGCAATGACGAGATCGAGCCTGAAGCCATCACGCCGGGACAATCTACGGTAAGCGTACAGCGCGGCGAGTTGAGTTACACGTTTCCGCGCGCTAGCGTCACGCGGATCGAGCTCGAGAAGTAATTTGCGAGCGCGAGTGTTTTGATGCATCGAAAACTCAGGTGCCAAATCGCACAATAATCGCGACCGGAGAAGATGTTCTTTCGGTCGTCAGTCATCGTCCTTGGCCGCTCGCAGCCGGAAGCTGGGCTATCAAAATGAGCTGGGGCGATCTGCTTTTTTCCCACTGGCCCGTACCTGCGGAACAACTCACGCCACTGCTTCCCGAAGGACTTGAAGTAGACACTTACGATGGTTCTGCCTGGGTCGGGGTCGTTCCATTCCGCATGGAATCCGTGCAATTGCGCGGTTTGCCTCGCTTACCGGGTGCGAATCTCTTTGCTGAAGCAAACGTTCGCACCTACGTGCGCGAACCGAAAACGGGACATCAGGGCGTCTACTTCTTCTCACTCGACGCGAATAATCCTTTTGCCGTGATTGCGGCGCGCCTCTGGTACCGGCTACCTTATTTTTTCGCTCGCATGCGTATGGCCGAGGAATCCAAAGCCTGGCATTATCGCAGCCGACGGCTCTTTGCGCGCCAGCCCGCCTTGCTTGATGTAAGTTATCGTGAGACTGGATTGCCTCTCAATCCGTCGAGTCCAGGTACGCTGGCCCACTTTCTTACCGAGCGTTACGTTCTCTTCACGCACTCACGCCGACGCCTGATCCGGGCCGACATTCACCATCGTATGTGGACCCTGCAACCCGCCGAAGCGGAGTTTCACCGGGAAACTCTCGTCTTCGCCGCGCACATTGTTCTCCCGGTACTTCCACCAGTGCTCCACTTCTCGCGTCACCTGGACGTGTATGCCTGGCCGCCGCAAACTGTCGATTAGTTTGTTCGCCTTTCGCGCCGGCATTCATCTAACTCGACGTGGCGCAAACCTCGCAGATCCCTTATAGAACGCTCGGTCACACGGGCGAAAAAGTGTCCTGTATCGGCATGGGCGGCTTTCACCTTGGGAAACCGTATCAAACCGAACAGCAATCGATCGATCTCATCCATGCCGGCCTCGATCGGGGCCTGAATTTTCTCGACAATTCCTGGGATTACAACGGCGGCGAAAGCGAACGGCGCATGGGCAAAGCTTTGAAGCAAAGCGGCTATCGCGACAAGGCTTTTCTCATGACCAAAATCGATGGCCGCACCAAGGAGTCGGCCGCCAAGCAGATCGACGAGTCGCTTCAGCGCCTGCAAACCGACCACGTCGACCTGCTGCAATTTCACGAGGTGATTCGCTTCGAAGATCCCGATCGTATTTTTGAAGGATCGGGCGCGATAGAAGCTTTTCTGCAAGCGAAGAAAGCAGGCAAAACACGTTACATCGGTTTCACCGGGCACAAAGATCCGCATATTCACCTTTATATGCTCGAAGTGGCCGATCAAAACGGCTTTACGTTTGACGCCGTGCAGATGCCTATCAACGTGATGGACGCCCACTACCGCAGTTTCGAGAAGCTTGTCTTGCCGGAACTTAATAAGCGCAACCTCGGTGTGCTGGCGATGAAGAGCATGGGCGACTCAGTCATTCTTAAGAGCAAGACGGTAAGTGCCATGGAATGTCTTCATTATTCCCTCAAAATGCCGGTTTCGGTTGTGGTTACCGGTATCGATAAGCCGGAATTCCTAGATCAAGCGATTGAAGCCGCGACCACTTTCGAGCAGGTGACTCCCGAACAGGTTGAGTCAATCCTCGCCAAGACCAAAAAGCAGGCGGCGCGGGGTGCCTGGGAGCTGTTCAAAACCAGTCCGGCTTTCGATGCTACTGCTCAGAACATTGACTGGCTTGGCGGCAAAAGTCGTCAGGTTCAGGAATTCGCTCCTATCTAAAACTTTGCTACCCTGAGCGCGTGAATGTCCGAAGCTCATGCACACGTGCCGTATTCTTCCTGAGACAAATTATTCTGTTTGTGGCTGCGCTGCTCGTACCGCCAACTACCGGCGCGCAAACTCCACCAGCCAAGCCCAAACTAGTCGTTTCCATCATCGTGGACCAGTTTCGCTACGACTATCTCACGCGCTTTCGCTCCGAGTATCACGGCGGCCTCGATCAACTTCTCACGCGCGGCGCGAATTTCACAAATGCCTTTTACGGGCAAGTTCCAACTGTTACCGCTGTGGGACACAGCGTCTTCATGTCGGGCGCGATGCCGGCGGTCAGCGGCATTGTGGGTAATGCCTGGTACGACCGTGATGCGGAACAGGTCGTAACAAGCGTCTGCGATTGGGATGAGAAAACCGTAGGCGCCCGGCAAGTTGCGAAAGGAAAGAGTTGCACTGACGCTGACCCAGCCTCCCCTAGACGGCTACTTGTAACCACGCTCGGTGACGAATTGCGCGCCGCTCATCGCGATTCAAAGACCATAGGCATCTCGTTGAAAGCTCGCGCCGCAATACTGCCTTCTGGACATCAGGCGAATGGGGCGTTTTGGTTTGACGATGTGAGCGGCAATTTTGTCTCGAGTTCTTACTACATGGACCGCTTGCCCAGGTGGGCAGATTCATTTAACAGTAAAAAGCTGCCGGCCAAATACGTGGATTGCAAATGGGACGGCTTTCCGAGCTGGGACTTCCATACTGCCAAAGGGGGCGCGCCCTATTCCAAACTTCCGGCGAGTCCGTGGGGCAATGAACTGGTTGAACAGTTTGCTGAACAGGCGATCAGCGGAGAACAACTGGGCCAGCGCGCTGCTACCGACCTGCTCACCGTCTCGTTTTCGTCGAACGATTACGTGGGCCACGCCGTCGGACCCGATGCTCCTGAAGTGAAGGATATGAGCATCCGCACCGATCAACTGCTCGGCAAGCTTTTTGAGGTGATCGACCAGAAAGTCGGGCTCGGCAACACCATTATCGTTCTCTCGGCTGATCATGGCGTCGCCGCGACGCCGGCACAGGATGAAGCAGAAAAGATGCCGGGCGGCTATTTGGCGGCTGATACAGAGGATGCCGTTAAATCGGCCTTAAACAAACGGTTTGGGAATCACGAATGGCTCATCGCCGATGCCGGCGAAACCTCGATTTACTTCGATCGCGACACACTCGGCCAGGTCAAGGGAGCGGACGGCCAGCCCGTTCCGCCCGAAGTGATTTACGACACCGCCAAGGAAGCGCTGTTTGCGATTCCACAGTTGCACGTTGCGCGTGTTTACACCCGCACGCAACTCGATAACGGAGTAGCCGGCGACTTCATCGCGCAAGCGGAAATGAACGGGTACTTCCCTCGCCGCAGCGGCGATTTGAATCTCGTGTTCGAGCCCGGCTACATCCCGGGCACCAGGGGCACCAGCCACTTTTCGCCTTATGCTTACGACCGGCATGTGCCGGTTCTCATGATGGGTCCTGGAATTAAAGCGGGTCATTACGACGCAGCCATTCAGCCCAACGATATTGCGCCGACACTGGCCACCATGCTTGCTCTGCAAACGCCGAGCGGCTCTTCGGGCCATGTGCTCACTCAGATTCTCGCGCCGTGACCCGCCCAGGGAAAGAGACTCGCGCACTCGTGTATTAGACTGCGTTCATGCATCGTGCTGCGGCTATCGTGCTGCTCTCCTCGCTCGCTCTTCCTGCCATTTCCAGTGCGCAGGCCAATCCGTTCGCCGGCAACTGGGATTTCAACATCACGACGCCCAAGGGCCCCGCCGCTAACTGGCTGGGCATTACGCAAAAGGGTGAGAGTCCCGAAATCTGGTTTCAGCCAACAGGCGGCCATGTCCATCAGGTTCCCGATTACTCGCTGAAAGGCTCGCATCTCACGCTTAACATCTCGAAGGCCAGCGGCACTCACCCCGCTATGATTTGGGAACTCGATGCCAAGGGCGGCAAACTCATTGGGGTGCAAAAAAACGGCGAGCACTCGATCGATCTGGTGGGTGTGCGTGCGCCGAAGCTTGACCGCAGCGCTCCCGCTGCGTGGACCGAGCCAAAGCCGCTCTTCAATGGCAAAGATCTCACCGGTTGGCATCCGGTGGGTGACGTTGCCAATAACCACTGGGTTGTTAAAGATGGCGAATTACTCAATGAGAAGCATGGCGCCAATCTCGCGAGCGATCGGAAGTTCACCGACTTTAAAGCTCACTTCGAAGTCAATTGCCCGGAAGAAGCCAACAGCGGATTTTATCTGCGCGGCCGCTACGAACTGCAACTCGAGTACGAACCGAAGAACACCGAGCCGCCGGAGCGCGCCATGGGCGCTATCTATGGCCGCATCGCGCCGAGCACCCAGTTGCCCCGCAAACCGGGTGAGTGGGAAACGTTTGATGTCACTCTGGTCGGCCGTAAGGTGACGGTGGCTCGCGATGGCACCACCATCATTGATGACCGCGAAATCGACGGCATTACCGGCGGCGCGCTCGACGCTAATGAAGGCCTTCCCGGCGTCTTCTATATCCAGGGCGATCATACCGGCGGCTTGAAGTTCCGCAACATCACTGTCGCGGTTCCCAAGCATTAAACTTTGCGGACCAAACGCACGCCAGGATTTTCTTTCTTCCTGTTGTTGTTCCTAGCTCTGCCGGCCGGCGGACAGTCGCATGCTACCTGGCAGGACTACGCCGGTGCGAGCGATGCCGCGCAATATTCGTCTCTCGACCAGATCAATCGCTCGAACGTGAATCAGTTGCAGCGGGTCTGGAGTTATTCAACCGGGGACGACGCTAAATACTCGTTCAATCCCGTGATGTCGGACGGCCTGCTGTACGTCCTTGCGAAGAACAATTCCATCGTTGCTCTCGACGCGGCTACGGGGAAAGAAGTCTGGACCCATCCGACCGATCCGCACACCCGGTTGCTGACCAACCGCGGGATTAATTACTGGCAGAGTAAAGACGGGAAGGATCGCCGCCTGCTGTTTGCCTGCAACAATTTTCTGCAGGCGATCAATGCGGGAACGGGTAGGAGCATACTGTCTTTTGGCGAAAACGGTCGAGTGGATCTACGCGCCGGCTTTGATCGTGATCCCAATACGCTCACATTGGTTCAATCCACCACTCCCGGACGCGTTTTCGAAGACCTGCTGATACTCGGCTCGGCCACGAATCAGGGCTATGGTTCCGCTCCCGGCGATATCCGTGCGTTCGATGTGCGCACCGGCAAGCAGGTGTGGACGTTTCATACCATTCCGCATCCCGGCGAGTTCGGCTATGCAACGTGGCCTGCCGGCGTCTGGAAAACGGCCGGCGGCGCTAATGCCTGGAGTGAACTCTCGCTCGATGAAAAGCGCGGCATTGTCTACATTCCCACCGCAAGCCCGAAATACAACTTCTATGGCGCCGATCGCCACGGCGCTAATCTCTTCGGTGACTGTCTGCTTGCTCTAGACGCGCGCACCGGCAAACGTCTCTGGCATTTTCAGATGGTGCATCACGATATCTGGGACTACGATAACGGCACCGCGCCTAAACTGCTCACCGTTCTACACGATGGACGCCCGATTGACGTGGTGGCGCAGGCCGGCAAAGAAGGCTTCGTCTGGGTGTTTAACCGCGTCACTGGAGAGCCGCTCTGGCCCACCGAGGAACGCCCAGTTCCTCAAACCGATATGCCGGGCGAGGAGACTTGGCCCACTCAGCCATTCCCGCTAAAGCCGCCGCCTTTTGCACGACAGAGTTTCACTACGAATGATTTGAGTCCATTCCTGACGGATCCGAAGGAGCGAGCGCACTGGGTCGAAACACTCGGCGAAGCCCGCAATCAGGGTCTCTTTACTCCTCCTGGCTTGAATAACACCGTCGAGATGCCCGGCAACAATGGCGGCGCCAATTGGGGCGGCGCCGCTGTCGATCCGAGGCGAGGGGAACTGTATGTTGTCTCAAAAGATCTCCCGGCGATGCTCAAGCTGGAGCGCAACGATCCGCAAGCGCTCGCGCCCGGCAGTTCGCCTGAACAGAAAGGCGCTGCTATTTATCAGGCCAACTGCCGGTCCTGTCATGGGGCAGATCTCGCGGGTGAGCCTCCAATGATTCCTTCACTCGCCGGAATCGCCACGCACCTGACTGCGGCGCGCATCAAGAATACTGTCTGGCAGGGCGCGGGTTCGATGCCTGCGTTTCCGGCTCTTTCGAGCGGGGAACTGGATACCTTGATTGCTTATTTGACGCATCCGACGAAAGACGTTGCCGCAGCCGCCGTGAACCCGCCCCTTTCCGCCAAAGGAAAGCCCGTTCGGTATTTTAGCGGCTTCGGGTTCATGATTACCAACGATGGCCTCTCGCCTATCGCGCCTCCCTGGACGTCGCTTACCGCCTACGATCTCAACCAGGGCACGATTAAATGGAAGATCCCGCTCGGCGAAGTGCCGGAACTGGCTGCTAAGGGTTTCGCACACACAGGCGTACACTTCCCAAAAATCGGGCCCGTTGTTACGGCTGGCGGCCTAATCTTCACTGCCTCGCGCGATCGGTTCCTGCGCGCTATCGACGAAGATACGGGCCGCGTACTGTGGGAAACGAAATTAGAGAACGCCATGGAAGGTATGCCGGCTGTCTATGGCTTAAATGGCCGCGAATATCTGGTGGTGTGCGCGGCCGCAGGCAATGCAACAACTGACAAACACCATGGCGCGTATGTTGCCTTTGCTTTGCCCGCGAAGCGGTGACGGCCCGCAAACTCAATCTACCCAGTAATGTATAGACAGTTTTTTGAAAGTGGTACCTGTGCCTCTTGCTCGTTCGAAATGCCCGTGCCAACATTGACCCACCAGCACTTATTCCAGGTTTTATGAAGCTGATGCTTTGGAGGCATCAATGACAATTCATGCGGCCGTAGTGTTTTTTCGCAACGAGAGATTCGCTCACAGCGGAGGGTCAGAATGGCAACGATAGCGGGCGCAATCGGCCCACTTTTCTTATTCTTTGTACTGGTGCTCTTCCTGGGGCAAGTAGTGCTCGTAATTTCAGGAGATGGCGACGATATGCGTTGAGATTCCGTTTCCTCGCGGGTGTAAACTTTTTACCCAGGAGGAGGCTCAAATTCAAAACGATGTGCGAAAACGGAAGTTCGAACGTGCCGGAATGCTTTCGGTGGTGTACTTCACCACGCCACTTTTCATCAACACTGACCGGCAGCCGCGAGGCAGGACGGGTCTTGCACTAACACCCACAGCGCAGATGCTGTGAACATGTGTTTCGCATCCAAAATTTCCAACAGTCGCGCCGGGTAAGCCGTGCAGTGCTCCATGGTCCGCGAGATCGATTGCACACATCGCACGACGTGTTCTGTGCCGAACTCACTGCCATGGCGCGCCGCGAGCCCAATCGACACGCTGCGAATCACCGCAAAATAAGCAACCATGACGGCATACTGAGCCGCCAGCGGGTTCCGCTCGCGCAGGGTCTTCTTTCCAAAAGGGAATGCATTCCGATAGGCGTAGTGCACCAGGTAATTTTCCAGCATGTAGTTATGCTGCAGCATGAACGGCTGGTAATTTTCGAGATAAGCGCGGGCATAGTGGTCCCCGCTCGCCTTCATGCTTTGCCCTGCCTCTAGTTGAAGCCCCTCGACCAGTTCGCGATAGAGGTCCACGTAACGCGGGGCGGTGTAATCCAATTTGATGCGCGCCACCATGAGTTCGAGAATGAGTGCCAGCTGAGCACCTGCATCCGCGCCCTGATTTTGCAAGTGCGCGTCGTACAGCCCGGCATCCACTCCGAACGCGAATCCCTCCAGGAATTGACGCACCGCAGGATCGCCCTCGCCAGCCTCTAATAATTCATCCAGCTTGTCGCAAGCATGACCCACCAGCGTGAGGCGTTGCGGTACGGAATACTTCCGCATCTGTAGCAAGCGCAGTATTGAAGAACGGATTTCCCAGTAAAAGCCAGGCAAATTCTCCACACTCTCAGGGAGCTGCTCCTCGCCTGCAACTTCGTGAAAGAACGCTGGCCTGGGATCGGTCAGCGCCAAACGCGCTGCTTCCGGACAGGCAGGATCGAGTGATCGCTCCACCACTCCGCCAGCCCGGGTGATCACGCGCGGAAACGTGGCGCAGGTCGGGCTCAAATGGTCTTCTCCCAATTCCTTCTGAATCGAGCACAATTGCTCCGCTAAAAACGGACATCTCGACCCACTCAGCGCAATCCGCGCGTAACTGAGATCGCTGTTGCCACCGGGCTGAATCTGGATCCACTGCTGTAATTGCGGCCCCAGCACGGGATGTGAACTCCGCTGATACTTGTCGTACGTCGGCCGGTCGATGCCCACCTGCCAACCGTCGCAGCAAGTGTCTTCGCAGTCGGCGCCGATACAACGAAACTGTTCATACTCGCTCGATTGTTGATAAGGCATCGCTCTTGTTCAGCGATCTAGTCCGCGTGGCGCTGGGGAAATCTCCGTCGGTCTCGAGCAACACCCGATTACTCATGTAGGCTCCCACGTACTGAACGTACTCTGAGGCGTAAGAAAGGCGAAATCAATAACTTACAAGATTTTCCCTGCACAATTCTCTTGCGTTCGCCCACTACGCGTGAGAGGATCGATCAGTGGCCAGAAATGGTCAAAAGTGGTTCGAAGTGGAACAGGATGGCCAGATATCTCCTTCGCTTGCAGCTGCCCCTCGCGGCACGCTCAACGGGCGCGTGGACGATAAAGGTCGTCTTAAACTGCCCGCTGCGGTGGCGCAGTACCTGGAAGCTTTCGGAGAGCGAAGGGTGTTTGTCACGACGTTGAATATCTCGACAGCATTAATTTACCCGATTTCGGTTTGGATGGAAACCGAAAAGATGTTGCAGGAGCCGGGTGACGATGCCGATCTGAGAGCCGACGTGGCACTCATCGCGAACCATTATGGTGAGGACGTTGAAATCGATGCTCAGGGGCGAGTATTGATGCCGACCACGCTACGGCGTGATCTGGAGTTAGAGAAGGATGACGTGTACCTGAACTGCTTCAAGCAGCGCATTGAAGTGTACGGCAGCAAGGTGTACGGTCAGAGGCTCGAGACCGCGAAGGCTGGTCTCGCCGAAAAGCTCAAGGCTCTGGAAAAGAAGGGGCTGCGTTAGCGGCGGATTTTGGTCGATGAGTACATGTCCAAAATGGACGAGCTGGCGCAGCAGCAAGATAGGCCGCGGCACCACCCGGTTCTGCTCAAAGAGTCGCTTGAGTTTCTCGCGATTCGACCCGAGGGCATTTACCTAGATATGACCGCCGGTTTGGGCGGTCACACTCGCGCTATTGCGGAGCGGCTTGAAAGCGGCTTCGTGGTGGCGTGTGACAGGGACGCGGAGTCGCTGGATTTGGCTCGCGACGCCACTGCTGCGTTTGCCGGACGCATCCGTTTTTTTCACGGATCGTTTTCGGATCTGCCGAAGGCGCTACTCGCTAACGGCATTGACGCAGTGGACGGTGTGCTGGCTGATCTCGGTGTGAGCCGGTTCCAGTTGAATACAGCGGAGCGCGGGTTTTCCTTGATGGAGGATGGCCCGCTGGATATGCGGATGGATCGCAGCCAGGAGCTAACCGCGGCAGATTTTGTGAATGAACTGCCTGAGAAGGCGCTCGCCGATCTGATTTATCAGCTGGGCGAAGAAAGGAGGTCGCGAAGAATCTCCAGAGCAATCGTTCGCGCGCGGCCCGTTCTGACAACCAGCCGTTTGGCCCAGGTGGTCGAGAGCGCCGCGCCGCGAACGGGGAGAATTCACCCCGCCACTCAAACCTTCATGGCGCTGCGTCTGAAGGTGAACGGTGAGTTGGAGGAGTTAGGCGAGTTGCTTCGCCTGACGCCGGAGCGGTTGCGGTCCGGCGGACGATTCGTGGTCTTGACTTTTATGTCGACCGAAGACCGGATCGTGAAGCGCGCATTTCAGGCGCTGGCGCATGAAGGGCAGGCGAAGATCCTGACCAAGCATGTGGTCCGGCCCGGTGCGGAAGAGATTTTGGAAAATGTAGCATCTCGTAGCGCCAAGCTGAGGGCGCTCGAGCGAATTCAGTAAGAGGGTAAACAGGTATGGCAACACTCGCAACTTTCGTAAATCGCTTTGTCGGGGTCAGGGAATTCGCCGACGTGTCCACGGCGATCTGGACGCGCACGGAGTCTCCGCGTTTGCGCCCCATCGCCAACGAGGACGTCTATCTTTTTGTGAAGCGCATCGACAACACGGCTGTCGTGCGCGCAGCGGATCCGGCGGCGCGCACCGCCCGCAGCCGCTCTATGATGACCGGTTTTATCGCCGCCATGCTGGTTATCGCCGGGCTTGTGCCAACAGCCTACAACACCACGGCCGGCTTCACGCTCGAGCAGCTGCGCCAGGAGCAGTCTCAGCTGCGCCAGCAAATGTCGAAGCTCGACGCCTCCGAGGGAGAACTCGTCAGCCTCGATCGCTTGCAGCGCCTTGCTAAAACCTTGAAGATGTCCGATCCTGAACCTCAGCAGGTGCAGACCCTCGACGGCAAATCCACCACGAAAACCGTTGCCAGCAACACCCTGCCTCTCACCGACGACGCTCTGGTTGCCCGCTGAGTAGGGTAGGCTTTAGCCTGCCAATCTTTAATGAGCCAATGCCATGGAGCCGCGAGTTTCTGATACCCTTTCAAAACCGGTAGAACGGGCGCTCATCATAGGGCTCATCCTGCTTGGATGGGCGGTGATTCTTGTCTTTCGCCTGTTTGATTTGCAGGTGCTTGCGCACGACAATCTGGTCAAGCGTGCGAAACGCCAGCAGGAAAAACTCGAGCCTGTAGCCGCGCACCGTGGCTCTATTTTTGACCGCAACGGCAACCTGCTCGCTATTAGTTCCCCCTCTCATATTGCCGTAGTCAGCCCGCGCCGCATTCCTGATAAGGCCATGGCTGCCGCCTTGCTGGCGAGCGTTCTATCGATAGATGCCGAACGTCTGGCTTCGTCTCTCGAAGTGGCCGCCAACTCCAAAAGGCACAGCGGATACTTTATCGTCGACCAGCACGTTTCGGAAGATCAGGTTGCCACGCTGCGCGCCATGAATCTGGAATGGCTTGAGATACGCGACAGCAGTGTCCGCTCTTATCCCAATAATGACGTCGCTGCACACGTCATCGGCAATCTGAATGGCGACAGCCAGGGCGTCGCTGGTGTTGAACTGAAGTTAAACAAAGATCTGGCCGGCGTTCCCGGGTCGGTCCGCATGGAGCGCGATGGCAAGGAGAATTCATACGCCGCCGAAGTCGTCGAAGCGGCCACGCCGGGCAAGAACGTTGGCCTCACGATCGACCGCGAACTGCAGTACGTGGCAAAAGCTGCTCTCAAAGACGCGGTTGTGAAAAATCATGCCGAGCACGGCAGCCTGATCGCGATGGATCCCCGCACCGGTGAAATTCTTGCGCTCGAGAATTATCCCACCTACGATCCAAATGAACATCTACTTCCCGGTGAGAAGCCGAAAGGCCGCGAAGATCTTGCTGTTGTTGCTCCCTTCGAACCTGGATCGGTGTTTAAGGTGATCACGCTTTCGGCCGCTCTCGAAACCACTCCCTTGACACCCGATTCCGTGATTAACTGCGGCAACGGCACCATGAAAATGTTCACTCGTGTGATTCATGACCACAAACCATACTCGGCGCTTTCGATGGCCAATGTTCTTGCATTTTCAAGTAACATCGGCGCAATTCGCATCGGCATGCAGGTGGGCAACAAAAATCTGTACGACTATATTCGTCGATTCGGTTTCGGTGTCCGTACAGGTCTCGAATTACCGGCCGAAGCTCCTGGGTTATTGCGTCCCTTAAAGCGCTGGCAGCCTACTACCATCGGCTCCATTCCGATGGGCCATGAACTCGCGGTAACGTCCGTTCAACTAGCGCAAGCGGGCAGCGTCATTGCTAACGGGGGCTTTTTGGTTCATCCGCGTTTGGTCGCTTGGGAGCAGCCGCAAGGCGGGGCGCGCGAACTCGCCAGATTTCCTCAACCTCGGCGCATTCTCAATCCGCATACCGTGGCCGAAATGCGCATGATGATGCATCGCGTGATGACCGAAAAGGGAGGCACCGGCGAACACATCCACGTCACCGGGTATACCATGGCCGGCAAAACCGGCACCGCGCAGATCTACGATTACGCGCATCGCACCTATACGCACAAATACAACGCGTCGTTTCTAGGCTTCGGTCCCACCCAGAATCCGTCCATGCTCGTTGTCGTGACAATCAGCGGCACCACTGGCCTGGCTGGCTATGGTGGGACTGCGGCCGGACCAGTGTTTGAGAAAGTGATGGCGGCGTCGCTGCGACGCGAAGGTGCGGTGCGAGACGTTCCCCAGGACATCGACGATCTTCTCGCAACCAAGCTGAAGCTTGAAGAAAGACTCCACGGCAAACAGAGAGAAAAGGATAAGCCTAAAGAATCGGACGATACTGCTCTGGCCGCGTTAAACCCACCGACTTTAGACGAGATGAAACAAGCTTCGGGGAACCCGATCGACGTTGCCGATGCCGCTTACGTCGACCGGAACGCTCCCAAAGTGCCAAATTTCTTGGGTAAAACCATGCAGGACGTTGTCCAGCAAGCTACCGCCACCGGTATCGAAGTCGATTTACTCGGAGATGGACTGGCCCGCACCCAGTCGCCGACGCCAGGTGCAATTCTGTCCCCGGGCGAGCACATCGCTGTGCGGTTTGCCCGTTGACCCCGATGCAACTCGCACAGGTTTTCGAAGGTATAGTTACTAGCCATGAAGTGCCTTCATCGCTGCTCCATGCCAATGTACAAGGTCTTGCCTACGACAGCCGCAAAGTCGTACCCGGTTTTCTCTTTTTCGCTTTCTCCGGAGCTAAAACGGACGGGGCGCAGTTCGCCGCCGCCGCTCTCGAAAAAGGCGCACTGGCTGTCGTGAGTGACCGGCCCCCTGCTGGCCACGGCCGCGGCGTTAACTGGATTCAAGTGCCGCACGGACGCGAAGCTCTTTCGCTCGCCGCCCGCAACTTTTACCGGAAGCCCGACGAGCGCGTCTACTTAACTGGCGTTACCGGAACCAATGGCAAAACCACCAGCACCTCGCTTATTAACGCAATCCTGCGGGCTGCCGGCAAAACGACCGCTCTCATCGGCACCATCGAATATCAACTGGCTGGACGAATTCTGCCCGCCATCAACACCACACCCGAATCGCTCGATCTCTTCCGCATGTTCGACGAGCTCGCGCAGTTGGGGGGCACTCACGCGACACTGGAAGCTTCGTCCCACGCCCTCGACCTCGGCCGCATTTATGGGATGCACTTTCACACGGCGGCTTACACCAACTTTACGCGTGATCATCTCGATTACCACGGAACGATGGAAGAGTATTTCGCGGCCAAACAGCTCTTATTCACTCCGCGCAGGGGTCCGCCTCCACGCTTTGCCGCGCTCAATGCTGACGATGAGCAAGTGCGGCAGCTAAAGCTCGCGCCCGAAACCCAGGTGCTCCGGTACGCGCTAACAGACAGGCGCGCGGATGTGCGGGCTGAGAACGTCGAGTCTTCTTTTACAGGCCTGCGCTTCGACGTCGCGACTTCTAATCAGCGCTTCCCAGTTGAATCCCCGCTGGTCGGCCACATCAACATTTACAACATCCTGCTCGCCGCCTCGGTCGCTCTGACCTATGGCCTCAGTGTGCAGGAGATCCAGAAAGGCATTACTGACTTGCAACGTGTCCCCGGCCGCTTCGAACGTGTCGAAGAAGGCCAGCCATTTACCGTCGTTGTAGACTACGCTCACACCGACGATGCTCTGCGCAATGTGATCTCTGTGGCACGGGGTATGCGCCCACAACGTGTGATCACGCTATTCGGCTGCGGCGGAGACCGCGACCGCTCCAAGAGGCCTCTCATGGGTGTCGCCGCTGGAGAACTCAGCGACTATGTTGTCCTCACTTCCGACAATCCCCGCAGCGAAGATCCGCTCGCCATCATGAATGACGCGCTGGTTGGTCTCAGCCGGTACGACACGCCGCACATCGCAGAACCCGACCGCGAACGAGCCATTCGCAAAGCGCTCGAAACCGCCGCACCTGGCGATGTGGTGATCCTGGCGGGCAAAGGGCATGAGACTTACCAGATCTTGCGTGACGGGCCCATTCCGTTCGACGATCGCGAAGTAGCCCGCCGCGTTCTGCGTTCATTTGGGTATCGGAAATAACGATTATGTCAGCCGCCGATGAACGCAGATCAACGCGGATAGGATCCTTGCTGTGGTCGATCCGAATTCATCGGAGTCTCTCTCCGGCTAGTGCCCCGGCAGGGCTCCACCGTCGGTTCTAGATCCCAAAATGGAGCTCTCTCTCGCAGAAATCCAACACGCCACCGGAGCCCAACTCACCGGCCCCGCCACTCCCGCGCAAGCCGCCGCCATGCGCGTTATCGGCTACAGCATCGACTCCCGCCACATTGAACCGGGCGATCTCTTCTTTGCCATCAAAGGAGAACATTTTGACGGCCACGCTTTCATCGAGCAGACTTTTGACCATAGCGCGGTAGCGGCGATCGCGAGTGAGACGCAGCCCAACCCGAGTTGCCCTGTCCTGGTAGTCAAAGACACAGTCCAAGCGTTGCAGGATCTCGCTCGCTATGCGCGCGGCCGCTGGAACAAGCCCGTTATAGCTGTTACCGGAAGCGCCGGCAAAACCAGCACGAAAGAAATCATTGCGTCTCTTCTCAGCACGCGCTTCCGAACAGCCAAGAATTCTGGAAACCTCAACAATCATCTCGGCCTTCCACTCGCCCTTCTCCGCATACCCGATATCGCCGAACTGGCCGTAGTCGAAATGGGCATGAATCATGCCGGCGAGATTCGCGCACTCGCCGAAATTGCCACACCTCAGGTCGGAGTCGTGACCAATGTCGGCTATGCTCACATCGAATTCTTTTCCTCTATCGATGAGATAGCGGAAGCCAAGCGCGAACTGGTTGAGGCTCTTCCGCCTGACGGAACGGCCATCCTGAATGCCGATGACCCGCGCGTCGCGAAGTTCCGTCAGGCGCACAAGGGCAGAGTTCTGACTTACGGCCTTTCGCCCGAAGCGGATCTCCGCGCCGCTACCCTAGACAACTCTGCTTTTGAAGTCAATGGCATTCGTTTTCACACCCAGATGACCGGGGCCCACGCCATTTCCAACATTCTGGCCGGCTTGGCGGTGGCTCAGGTTTTCGATATCCCTCTGCCTGATCTGCAAGAAGCCGTCGCTAAACTGCTGCCCGGCAAAATGCGCGGCGAACGTTACGAGAAGAATGGCATCACCATCCTGGACGATTCCTATAACTCCAATCCCGAAGCCGCCCGCGCCATGCTCGATGTTCTTCTGGCTCAGCCCGGGCTGCGCAAAATCGCTGTTCTTGGAGAAATGTTAGAGCTTGGCCACTGGGCCGAGACACTGCATCGTGATCTGGGGCGTTACGCCGCTGAACATGGTGTGGATGTCCTGATTGGGGTACGCGGCGCGAGCCGGCTGATGGTTGCACAAGCCGTCGAGGCTGGAATGGGCTCTCGCGCCGCGTTTTTTTTCGATGACCCCGAATCCGCCGGCGATTTCCTCAAAAACTTCGTCCAGCCAGGTGATGCCGTTCTGTTCAAAGGTTCCCGTGGCACCCATGTCGAGTTTGCCCTGGCCAGAATGGAAAGATAAGAGATGCTTTACTGGCTGCTGGTCCACGTTCTTCAGCGCTACGTCCCTGCCTTCCGCGTTTTCGGCTACATCACCACGCGCGTCGCGCTGGCCAACCTGACCGCGCTTGCTTTATCGCTCGCTTTCGGTCCCTGGATGATCCGCAAATTGCGCGAGTGGAGTTTCGGCCAGCACATCCGCGAAGAAGGCCCGCAATCTCACCAGAAGAAAGCCGGCACTCCCACCATGGGCGGACTGCTCATCGTCACCTCTATCGTCATCCCCACTCTGCTCTGGGCCAATTTACAGAACCGCTACATCTGGATTGCCCTGCTCGGACTGCTCGGCTTCGGCGCAATCGGTTTCCTCGATGACTACTCCAAAGTAGCTAAGAAACGAAATCTCGGATTGACAGCACGCCAGAAATTCTGGGCGCAAGTTCTGGTCGCGATGCTGATTGGTTTTTTCCTGCTCGTGCTTCATGCCAACAAATCGTACTCTACGACCATCAACTTTCCGTTTTTCAAACAGTATCGTCCCGATCTCCTTATCGATTCTTTAACCAGGAGCTTCTGGACTTACCCACTCGCCTTTCTGCCCTTTTACGCATTCATCGTTCTGATCATGGTGGGCTCTTCGAACGCAGTAAATCTTACTGACGGTCTTGACGGGCTGGCGATCGGCCTTATGGTCATCGCCTCAGGTGGCATGACCGCGCTTACTTATGTATCGAGCAACGCAGTCCTTGGAAACTATCTCGATCTCGCGCGCCTTCCGAACTCGCAGGAACTTACTATCTTCTGCGCGTCGATGGTTGGGGCGAGTCTTGGTTTTCTCTGGTACAACTGTCACCCTGCGGAGGTCTTCATGGGCGACGTCGGCTCGCTTGCTTTAGGCGGCGGCCTTGGCATCGTCGCGGTCTTGATCAAACAGGAGATTCTTTTAGCCTTCATAGGAGGCGTCTACGTGATCGAAACGCTCTCCGTCATTCTCCAGGTGGGCAGTTACAAACTCCGCCATGGAAAACGCATCTTCAAAATGGCGCCGATTCATCATCACTTCGAAGCCCTTGGGTGGCCCGAATCGAAAGTGATTGCCCGCTTCTGGATCGCCGGTCTGGTCATGGCCCTCTTCGCCCTAACGACCCTGAAACTAAGATGACCTTGTCCCTCACCAACAAGGAAATACTGGTAGTCGGCATCAAACGCTCCGGCCAAGCCGTCATCCCCCTACTCCGCAAACAAGGCGCAACCGTCCGCCTGATGGACACTCAACCAGAAGAACCCGAAATCCTTCTTCAATCCGAAGAAAACCTGGGCCACCCCGACCTCATTGTCCTCTCCCCCGGTGTCCCCATCGATACACCTTTATTCGCCGAAGCCGGCAATCGCGGCATCCCGGTAATCGGCGAAGTCGAACTAGCCTCCTATTTCCTGCAAGGCCCCACCATCGGCATTACTGGCTCGAACGGCAAAACCACCACCACTGCGCTCACCGGCCATCTCCTGAACGAATGCGGCATTGCTTGTCAAGTTGGCGGCAACATCGGGACCGCCGTCACATCCCTGATTGATTCTTCCCAAGACGACCAGTGGAACGTCCTCGAACTCTCCAGCTTCCAGCTCGAATCCATCGCGAATTTTGAAGCGCGCATCGCCGCCTGCCTGAACGTCACGCCCGACCACCTTGACCGCCATCACACCTTCGACAACTACGCCGCCGCCAAAGCACGCCTCTTTGAAACCCAGACTTCGCTCGACCAGGCTGTTCTCAACTACGATGACATCACCTGCCGCCGCTACGCTCACGTCACCAAGGCCGAAGTGTATTGGTTCAGCTCCACTCAATCCGTCCCGCAAGGCATTGCGAGCGAAAACAATCAGCTCCTCTATTGTGGCGAGCCCTTCGCCGGATGCGAACAAATCAAACTGCGCGGCCGGCACAACGTGGAAAATGCCATGGCTGCCGCCCTCATCGCGCACCTCGCGGGTGCTCCTGCAGACGGCTTGGGTAAGGCCATTGCCACCTTCCCTGGTGTCGAACATCGCCTGGAATTCGTCCGCAATCTTCGTGGAGTCGACTACTTCAACGACTCCAAAGCCACCAATATAGACGCCACTCTCAAAGCCATCTCGGCTTTTCCGGAAAATCTATGGATCATTCTCGGCGGCAAAGATAAAGGAAGCGATTATTCGCCGCTGCGCCAACCGCTCGCGGAAAGCGCCTGCGCTGTTCTGTTGATTGGCGCAGCAGCACCGCTCATCAGAGATGCTTTGCAAGGAGCCGTCGAACTCATCGACTGCCAAACACTCGAAAAAGCCGTCGACTACGCCCACGCCCACGCCCGACCCGGTGACACCGTTCTACTCGCTCCGGCCTGCGCCAGCTTCGATCAGTTCCAAAACTATGAAGAACGCGGCAAAACGTTCAAACAAGAAGTGGCAAAATTGTTCTAATCCATGGCGCAACGTCTCAAGACCGACTGGATCCTCTTCCTCACCGTTCTCACCCTGGTGTGCTTCGGCCTGGTTATGGTTTATAGCGCATCTTCCTTCGTCGCCGAACTCAAGTACCACGTATCGAGCACCCACTTTTTCCTCCGGCAGCTTGGGTGGGCCACCTTCTCGTTCCTGCTGCTCCTCTACTTCATGCGCCGCGACTATCGTCGCTGGAACGATCCCAAAATTGCCTTCGCTTGTCTCGGCACGGTTATGCTCCTGCTGGTGCTCGTCTATCTCACCGATAGTGGCAGCCATCGCTGGCTTAAAGCGGGGCCGTTCTCCCTACAGCCTTCCGAACTCGCCAAACCAGCGCTTGCTCTGTTCTTATCGTTCTTTCTCTGCCGCCGTCTGGAAAGCGTCAACGAACGGCACACTCTCGGGCCCATCGCCGTAGCGGTCTCCGTGATGGCACTAGCGGTAGCACTGGCCGATTTCGGAACAGCCGTCGTTTTGGTCGCCATGACGGTTGCCGTCATGTTCGTGGCCGGTATCGAAACGCGCTATCTCATCGTCTGCGGCATCCTAGGCGTGCTCCTCGCCTCCGGATTCATTGCCATGAAGCCGTATCGCCTCATGCGCGCTATTGAGTTCGTCGACAAAGATCACAAGCTCCTCGCCAAGCTCGATCCCAACAACCACATCCTGAGCTACGCCCACCAGACCGCTTCCACCAGCGATCCCGGCTATCAGCAGCTGCAGTCGAAAATTGCCGTCGGTTCGGGCGGGTTTACCGGACTCGGTCTCATGCAGAGCAAACAGAAGTTGCTCTATCTTCCCGAAGCCCACACGGACTTCATCTATGGCGTGATCGGAGAAGAAACCGGCTTCTTCGGAGCCGCCCTGTTGATCGCCGGTTTCGGCGTCGTACTCTGGCGCGGCATTCGCACCTTCGTGCGGGCTAACGATAATTTCGGCCGCTATCTCGCTCTCAGTGTTACCGTCTGCGTTGTTGTCCAGGCGCTCATAAACATGAGCGTGGTTCTCGGCATACTGCCCAATAAAGGAATTCCGCTGCCCTTCATCAGCTCGGGCGGCAGTTCGCTGCTCAGCACTTTACTGATGATGGGAATTCTGCTCAGTGTGAGTGAGCACGCCGCCTGATGTCGCTATCCATCGTACTCACTGGTGGCGGAACAGGCGGACATGTTTTTCCAACCTTGGCTGTCGGCCGCGTGCTGCGCGATCGAGGTCATCGGCTCCTTTACATCGGCACCCGCGAAGGCATCGAATCGCGGCTCGTTCCGCAAGCCCAAATTGAGATCGCCTTCATCCGTATCGCCGGGCTCAATCGAGTTGGTGTTAAGACGCAGTTGCTTACTGCTGCGCTTCTGCCCGCAGCCATACGCTCGGCCTGGTTCATCTTACGAAAGTTCCGCGCGCAGGCCGTCTTTAGTATGGGCGGCTTCGTCGCTGGTCCGGTTATGCTCGCCGCCGCTCTCGCTCGCATTCCCTTCGTCATCATGGAACCGAACGCCGCTCCCGGATTTGCTAACCGCCGCATGGCGCGCCGTGCCGCTCGCGTTCTGCTGGGCTTTGCTGGTGGCGCGCCCTGGTCTCCGCCCGATCGGGCTGAAGTGACCGGTCTCCCGGTTCGTGGCGAATTTTTTCAAGTGGCTGCCCAGCCCAAACACGACGGCCTCTTCACACTCTTAATTACCGGTGGCAGCCGCGGCGCACGCACGCTCAATCGCGCTTCGCGTGAAAGCTGGCCGCTGTTCCGCGCAGCCAACATCCCCATCAAAATCCTTCATCAAACCGGTGCCAGCGAGCACCAGGCTCTAGCCGCGGAATTCAAAGCCTCCGGCCTCACCGGCGAAGTGAAACCCTTCATCGAAGACATGCCGAATGCTTTCGCTCAATCTGATTTGATCCTCGGCCGCGCCGGCGCGGGTGGCGTCAGCGAACTCGCCGCTGCCCAAATGCCCTCGATACTCGTCCCTTTGCCCTTCGCCGCCGACGACCACCAACGAAAAAACGCCGAAGCTCTCGTTCATGCCAATGCCGCCCGCCTGGTGCTCGACAAAGATCTAACCGGCGAGCGCCTCTTCAAAGAAGTAGAATCCCTGCGAACTCATCCCGGCCAACTCGCCGCCATGCGTGCAAACGTCCAGCAATTCGCACGTCCCAACGCGGCCTCCCGAGCCGCTACCATTCTCGAGCAAATCGGCCGATAATGTCTTCTCCAAAACCCTTGACACCCAGACATAAAGCCGAAACAATACGGAAGAAGAATGTTTTTTAAGCCCCAACACGTGCACTTCGTGGGAATCGGGGGCATCGGGATGAGCGGTATTGCGGAGGTGCTGCTCACGCTTGGCTACCAGGTCTCTGGTTCCGACATCCGCCAAAGCGCTACGACCGACCGTCTCAGCAAACTAGGGGCATCCATCCAGATCGGCCATCAGGCGCAAAACGTTACAGGCGCCCGGGCTGTTGTCGTCACCTCAGCTCTCGACTCGAGTAACCCGGAAGTCGCTGAAGCCCGCCGTCTGCAAATTCCGGTCATCCCGCGCGGCGAACTCCTCGCTGAACTTATGCGTCTGAAGTACGGCATTGCCATCGCCGGTAGTCACGGAAAAACCACCACTACTTCGATCGTCGCTACCATTCTCAACACTGCGAATCTTGATCCAACCGTCGTGGTGGGCGGTAAAGTTGCCGCCATGCAAGGTTCCAGCGCGCGTGTCGGAAAAAGCACTATTCTCGTTGTCGAGTCGGACGAGAGCGATGGCTCCTTCCTTAAACTCGCTCCTATTCTCGCGGTCGTCACCAACATTGATCGCGAGCACCTCGACCATTACGCGTCGCTTGACGCCATCGAATCCGCTTTCACCGAGTTCGTCAACAAAATTCCTTTCTACGGCGCAGCCATTCTCTGCATGGAAGATCCGAACATTCAGCGGATTTTCCCGGCTATCCGCCGCCGCACCATTACGTACGGCCGAAGTACGCAGGTGGATTTGGAAATTCAGAACATCACCCTCCGCGCCGAAGGCAGCGACTTTAACATTCGTCGCCATCAATCCGATCTCGGCCAGTTCCATCTCAATGTACCGGGTGTGCATAACGTTTTGAACGCCACTGCGGCAATCGCTGTTGCACTCGAAATGGATGTGCCGCTCCCGCGAATTGTTGAAGGCCTCGCAGCCTTTACCGGCGTCGATCGCCGCTTTTCTGTGCGAGGTCGCGAACATGGCGTCACTGTGGTCGACGACTATGGCCACCACCCCACCGAAATCAGGGCCACCCTTGCGGCCGCCAAGTTAACGCCTTACAAAAAGGTTCGAGTCCTTTTTCAGCCGCACCGCTACTCGCGCACCAAACAACTGCTAGACGAATTCGGCACTGCCTTCCACCAGGCAGACGACCTCTTTCTCCTGGACATTTATGCAGCGTCCGAAGCGCCGCTCGCCGGGGTTCACTCAAAAGCGCTGCTGGAAAAAATCCGCTCCTTCGGCCACCGTTCCGCCCATTACGTGTCAACGTTTGACGAAGGCATCGCGCAAATTGCCGCCGCCGCTGAACCCGGCGATCTGGTAATAACCCTCGGTGCCGGGAGTGTCTCGCAAGCTGCGGAAAAGATTTTGGAAAAGCTCCGCCAGGAGGCCGCCTGACATGCCTCGCCGCCCGTCAGTGCCTGCATCCCCGGAGCCCTATGAGCACTTTCGCTGGCTCCGCTTCACCTTCTGGCTGGTTGCGGGGGTGTTGTTGATGGTTAGCACTTTGTTTGCCTGGCATTCGACCGAGGAGTTCTTAATCAAGGACAACCGTTTCCGTATCGCCGAATCAGAAGAGTTCCGTGGTCGTAGTCCAAATCTCAGTGTGGAGGGTATCCATTATGCGTCGACTTCCCAAATCCGTCATGTCTTCGCGGAGGATTTTGGCCGCAGTCTCTACCTCGTGCCGCTCGAAAAACGCCGGCTCGAACTATTGGAAATCGATTGGGTGGAGGACGCAACGGTTTCGAAGGTTTGGCCGAACACGCTAAGAGTGTTCATCCGCGAGCGTGTGCCTGTGGCTTTCGTGCGCCTCGTTCCGAATCGCATAGATGGTATGTCCCACCTCGCCCTCATTGACCGGGAGGGCCATGTACTCCGTCCACGCATCGCCGCGCAGTTCACGTTACCCGTCATCTCCGGAATTTCCGAACAGGAGCCTGTTGACAATCGCCGCGCTCGCGTTCGCCGCGTTCTCGGCATGTTGAAAGAGATCGGACCGCTCGCTGCCCAAATTTCAGAGGTCAACGTGGCCGATCCCAACAATCTCATCGTTTCCGAGCACGCCGATAACGCGGTTCTCAATCTCATGATTGGCGATGACAATTACACGGAACGCCTGCAAAGCTTCCTGAGTAACTATCCCGAAATCAAAGAGAAACGCCCCGATGCCAAAACGCTCGATCTACGCGTTGACGGAGTCATTACGGCAGTAGGCGATGAGCACCATGAGTAACAAGGCATGAGCGAAAATACATGAGCAATAAAACGAAATTGGCTGTTGGCCTCGACTTGGGGAGTACCAGCACGCGTGCCGTTATCTGTGCTCTCGAAGAGCAAAGTCTCAAATTCCTCGGTTACGGCGAAGCGCCCGTCCAGGCCTGGACCAAAGGCCGCCTGACCGACCAAAACGCGCTCGGGCAAAGCATCCAGTTCGCCCTTCACGAGGCCGAATCGCGGGCGGAAGCTTCGCCCGAGTCAGCGGTTATTGGTGTCGGGGGTTGCGTTGCCGGCGTAAACAGTCGTGGACTTTATGAATTCGGTCGGCGTCGCGACATTGAGCCCGACGACCTGCGGTACTCGGTCGAACTAGCCTCCCGGGTACGTCTGGAAGAAGATCGCCAGATTCTGCAAATCTGTCCGCAGGACTTTACAATCGATGGACGCGCTGGCTACCGCAATCCCAAAGGTATTCTTTGTGCGCGGCTGGAAGCCAATGTTCACGTCATCACTGCGTCGCTCGGCGAACACCAGTCTCTGATTTCGGCTGTTCACAAAGCTCATCTTGCTGTCGAGGAATCCATCTTTGAAGGCGTTGCCGCTGCTTATGCCACGATTCTGCCCGAAGATCGCGCCCGCGGTGTCGCCCTCATTGATATCGGAGCTCAGTCCACTCACTTGGCCGTCTATGATGGCGACGCGTTACTCCTCGCAACGTCGCTCCCGATAGGCGCCGATCACTTTACCCGCGACGTATCCTGGCTTCTCAAGGTGAACTACGAGGATGCCGAAAATCTGAAACGTGAATTTGGCTGTGCCCTCACCGGCACCGAGTGGGACAACAGTTACATCGAAATCCCCACTGCCGAAGGCCGCGGGATACGTGAAGCGCCACGCCGTCAACTTAACGAAATTCTTGAAGCTCGCGCGGAAGATATCTTCGACCGCATCTACGCCGAAATCCTGCGGGTCGGCATGGAGCAGTCTCTTCTGGAAGGCGCGATTCTCACGGGTGGCGGGTCGCTCCTGCCCGGCATGTGCGACATCGCCGAACGAGTTCTCAATTGCCAGGCCCGCAACGGTCTTGCAACCGGCATTGAAAACTGGCCGCAAGAACTCGACAATCCCACTTGGACTACCGCCGCCGGCCTGGTGATGTACTCCGGCCGCTTGAAATTAAAACGCGATTGGAAAAGAGCCTCCGCCGGACTAGCCGGTCTGGCCGTGAAATAAATCTCTGAAACAGAAAGACGAAAAATGCCTGACGATCTTAAATTTCTTATCGAAGACGAAGTCCAGCTAGGGACCCGCATCAAAGTAATCGGTGTCGGAGGCGGCGGTTCCAATGCCGTTGCCCGCATGCTCCACGAAGGTCTCGGCGGCATCGATTTCTATATCCTCAACACCGACAAGCAATCGCTCGCCGCCTCGCCCGTCGCCAACAAGCTAGGTATCGGCAAGAAGCTCACCAGCGGACTTGGCGCCGGTTCCGACCCCTCCGTCGGGCGCCAGGCCGCCCTCGAAGATACAGAACAAATTATAGAAATGCTGGAAGGGGCCGATATGGTCTTTGTCACGGCGGGGCTCGGAGGCGGTACTGGAACCGGTGCCGCACCCGTCGTGGCGTCACTCGCGAAGGAACTGAATGCCCTCACCGTGGCCGTGGTCACCAAGCCGTTTGCATTCGAAGGCCCGCGCCGTATGCGTCAGGCTGAACGTGGCCTCGCCGAACTCGCCGGTAGCTGCGATACGGTCATCAGTATTCCCAACGAAAAGCTTCTTGGACTCGCACCCCGCAGCACCAGCTTTCTCGATTCCTTCCGCATGGCCGACGATGTTCTCCGCCAAGCGGTGCAGGGCATTGCCGACATCATCACCACGCCCGGCCTGATCAATCGCGACTTTTCCGATATCCGCACCATCATGCTAGGCATGGGTTACGCCATGATGGGCACCGCCGTCGCAGCGGGCGAGAAAGCACCTGTAGAAGCGGCCCAGCGCGCCATCAACAGCCCGCTCATGGAAGAAGGTGGAGTATTGGGAGCACGCGGCGTGCTTATCAATATCACCGCTTCCAGCCAACTCGGCATTCACGACGTAAACGAAGCCTGCAACCTGATCCGCAAAGCCACGCAAAACGAAGACGCCCAGATCAACTTCGGCATCGTGCTCGACGAGAAAATGGAGGATCGGGTCAAAATCACCGTTATCGCCACCGGCTTTCAGCGCGACACCCTTCCCGAAATCGACCGTCGCAATCCGCATTTCCCTTTCACCACCGCCAACTCGCCCGACCTACCCGTTGTCGCCGCGGCTCCTGCCGAGCACCTCGCCGAGCCTGAAATGGTCATCAAAGCCGCTCCCCAGCCGCCTGAGGAAGAGCGCCCGCCGGCCGACGACTACGACATGCCCGCTATCCTGCGAAAACAGCGCCGGTTAGTTCAATAACTTGAAGGGCAGGTTCCAGCCAGCCCTATTGTTCACGGCAAGTTTTACCGAATCATCGGGCGATCGGCCGCGACTCGCATGAACTTTGACTTACAACGACGTGAATAACGTGAGCGATCGCGGCTCTTACCCTGGTACGCTGAAATAAGTCTGTGATTCGGGTTTTACTCACTTCATTACTGTCGGTCCTGCTGCTTGCCACCATCCTGTGTGGTGGTTGTGTCTCCTGCGAACAGTATTTTATGCTGCCCGGTGCGACAGGCTGTTGCGGGCTCGACGGACAATGCAAAACAAAATCATCCGTTCCTCAAAAAACGTCTGCTGAATGCAAACAGATCGCCTTCGAACACCATCAGTCCATCGACGTTTCTCTCGTCATCCCAGTCACGCAGGCCGTTCTATTCGTACAACCCGCACAGCTGATCGATACGAGCGAATCATGGCTTTCGACAACATCGATTGACCCATCACCTCCAGACCTGCAGGTCCTCCACGCGTCGTTTCTGATTTAGATTCCTCCTTGCCGCCTGTGCTCAAAGCCGGCCCGCGTTCGCGCGCCCGACTTTGATGATTTTGCCGAAACCCGCGAAAGGAAGAATCAGGGATGCAATGCCTCAAGACCGCGTATCTTATAGCGATCTTCTTACTCCCCCTGTCCGTTCGAGCCGCCGATCACGGACCGGTATTTGGGTTAGCGACTCCTACAAACCCGCAAGGCGGTTGGAGTTTCGACCTGGGTCTGAACGGCCGCGGCGGACCGTCCGCCTTCTCTTCCGCAATCGAAGCAGAGCTATCGTACGGAATCACTCAGAACGTGAAACTCGCCGTCTCTGGCCCGGTCGTCATTGCTCCAGACCCTTATCCGCGCTCTTCCGTTACGATGACCACTCCGATCAGCGGCGATTTCAGCGCGCTCACCTGGTGGCGGTTCCAGCGCAAAGATTTTGCCGGCAAACGCATCGAAAGTACCGCTGTAGCCGGCCTCCTGGTTCCCGGGCCTCAACAGGAAACCGGCATTTACCGCAATCTAAATAGTGGGCCTGGCTATATGGTGGGCGCGGTAACTGGCCTTGCCTCGCGCAGCCAATACATCTGGGTTGGGGCGAGTTACCAGCGATACGCTGAGTCTCATCACGACCAGCGTCCGGACCTCTTCTCTTACACCGCTGTTTACGGCTACCGCCCGCTCTCCTGGCGGACCGACTATCCACGTTGGGACTGGCGCATCTTCGGCGAGTTTACAGGCGAGCGAACCGGCTCGCTGCAACGCCAAAACTTTGATTTACCAGGCAGTCAGGCACAACAAGTTTTTCTCGGACCCAGCCTCCTTGGTGTCTATCGCGCTATCGGCGTGGAAGCGGGCATTCAGTTTCCTGTTTATCGCGATGCCGGTTCGCTCTATCCAAAAGAGCGCTACCGCTTCGCCATCAACTTCGCTTACTTCTTCTAAACGAAAGGATCAATCAAATGAAAAAACAACTCTCTTTTCTCCTCTGCGCTTTCCTCGCTGTGGTGCTGCCGGGCCGCGCCGAACTGCTTCAAGTCGATCTTTCCATCTTCGGAATGGATTGAATGACCTGTGCCCACGTCGTGCACGTGGCCCTGAAAAAACTGCCGGGCGTCGATACCGTCGACGTGAGCCTGAACAAAGGGCTCGCGACGGTCAGACTTAAGCCTGGGAACACTCTGTCCGTCCCACAGTTCTGGCAGACCATTCATCAGAACGGGTACAGCCCAAAAAACACGGGCATCTCCGTTCGTGGTGAGTTATCCAATCTGCAGGGACAGATGAAGCTCAAAGTTTCGGGCAGCAATGAGATGCTCAGTCTCATCGCCGATCCGAAGAATCCGGCGGCATTTAAAGCGGTTCAGGCCAAGGCGGGCCAAATCGTCACCGCACACGGGGTGATGACGCCTGTGAAGGATCTGAAAACAGCGGTGCCGTTAACCATAGATCGAATCCAATGAAACAGAAAGAAGTTATGCAAGAGTCGACTCTCCTCGGTGCACCGCCTCCAATGCGCAGCGGTATCCTGAGTTACTTATCCTTATTCACGTCCTTTGGCACGCTCCTGTGCTGTGCTTTGCCGTCGTTGTTTGTGCTGTTCGGACTGGGAGCTACCGTCGCAAGCGTGCTTTCAAACCTGCCGTGGCTTGTGGCCATGTCCCACCATAAAGACTGGGTATTTTTAGTCGCGGGCGTGCTGATCTCCAGCAACTTTGTTTATGTATACGGGATCGCGCCCAAGTTACAGGCGAGCCGCGCCGCCTGCGATACAAACGATCCAGCGGCCTGTCAAACTGCCAGTCGACTCAGCCGCATTGTCCTCTGGTCGTCGGCTGTGTTGTACTCTATCGGCTGCTTCACTGCCTTTGCGCTCGGCCCGATTCTGAACCGCTTCGATGGATAAGTCGCCGATCCAGGACAATGACTAAAGGAGATCCTCTTTGCTGAATAACGGCAAAAATGTTTTCGTGCTCGCCGCGCTTACCTGCTCTTTAGCCATCAGTTCTTCACCGAAAGCAAACTCTCCACCGAAAGTTGAACTGATGCGAGTGCCAGATTCCGGCCTGCAGCCTCAAACCGCAACCGATGCAAATGGAACCATTCATCTTGTCTATTTCAAAGGCGATCCTTCCGCAGGCGATCTCTTTTATGCCCGTTCTATCGATGGCAAAACCTTCTCTTCACCGATCCGCGTCAATTCGGCGTCAGGTTCGGCTGTAGCCGTCGGTAATATACGTGGCGCACGGATCGCAACTGGACGCGCTGGAGAAGTCTATGTGGCTTGGAATGGTTCGCAGAAAGCCGCCGAAGCGAATCACAGCCGCCCGCCCATGTTGTTCACGCGCTTGAACCCGGCGGGCACGGCGTTCGAACGCGAGCGCAACCTCATTCAGTCCGCGTATGGAATCGATGGGGGAGGCGGGCTTGCGGCGGACCACGCTGGACATGTCTACGTTGTCTGGCATGCACCCGTGCCCGGAACGAAAGGCGAATCATCGCGGCTTGTCTGGGTAACGCGCTCTGATGATGACGGACGCACCTTTCAGCCGGAGCACGCAGCCTGGACTGAAACTACCGGAACCTGCGGATGCTGTTCGCTGAATGCCTTTGCCAGCCCGCGCGGAGAGCTGTTTGTATTGTTCCGGTCCGCTCGCGCAACCGTGCATCGCGACATGTACCTGCTCGTCTCCAAAGATCATGGCGTTACTTTCTCTGGTTCGGACATTTCACCCTGGAACGTTGGCTATTGCGTGATGAGCAGCGAGGCTTTTGCGGCCACTTCGAAGCAAGTCTTTGCCGCCTGGGAAACGAAAAAACAGGTGCATTTTGGGACTATAACGAAGAGCGGCGCACTCGAATCGCAGTCGGTCGTGTCCGCCACCGGCAGCAATGAGAAATACCCGGCTCTCGCTGCCAACCTCCACGGTGACCTGCTCACTACCTGGACCGAAGGCATGGGATGGAAGCGCGGCGGCTCTGTGCATTGGGCGTTGCTCGATAACTCCGGTAGACGCATTGCAGGGGAAGGCGCTCACGATGGTGTACCCGCCTGGAGTCTGGTAGCAACATATTCTCGGCCCGATGGCAGTTTTGTAATTCTTTATTAATTCGCTGAGCACGGCGTCCCGCTTACCACCACGTATGAATGCGTCTGAACGCAGCCGCCCGGGCTGCTCTACGAACAATCACTACGTAATCGCGCCATTTGGCTTGATCGGGAACTCATCGAACAAACCACCCTCCGTTAATCGGCGTCCGAACTGCGCTTCTGGTCCAGCCGTCTCTTCAGCGGCAGCAGCGTATGCAGCGAAAACAGATTCAGCAGCACCAGTGCCACCGCAATGCCAAATTTATCCATCGCTACCGCTGACCCAATCACGGCTGCATTCAAAACACTGGCCGCCGTGGCCGTGCCCCTCACCCTTACATCGCTTTTAAGAATCGCTCCACCGCCGATGAATCCGATGCCTGTAATCAGTCCCTGCAGCAAGCGAGATTGATCCGCCCCATTCGGCTGGTATCCCAACAGCAGCAGATAGCCGCAACTCGCCATGCCGACGATTGGAAACGTGCGCACCCCCGCGCTGCTCTCCTCTCGTTCGCTCTCCCATCCGATACTTGCAGTCAGCAGAAAAGCAATCCCGACATGCTCGAACGTCCGCCACAACTCGCCCCAATCCACTGTTGCCTGCTACCTCTTCTCGCCCTTACGATACTATTTCCTCATCGCATACAGCCGCCCACTCATGAACAAGCGACATTTCCTCAAAACCTCGGCCGCCCTTCTCACCGGAAACCTGCTCTCCCGCCTCGCTCAAGCCGAACCATCCAAGCCCCGCACCAACTGGGCCGGCAATTATCGCTACAGTACCAATAACCTTTACCTGCCCGAGTCCGTGGAAGAAGTCCAGAAGCTGGTAAAAAGCTGTTCCAAGATAAAGTCGCTCGGCGCACGGCACTCCTTCAACGGCATCGCCGATAGCAACCAAAACCAGATCTCGCTCAAAAACATGACGAACATGTCGATCGATGCCGGCGCGCGCACCGTCACCGTCGAATCAGGCGTCCGGTACGGCCAGCTTGCTCCCTATCTCGACAAAGCTGGTTTTGCACTCCACAACCTGGCCTCGCTTCCGCACATTTCCGTGGCTGGCGCGCGCTCCACCGCTACCCACGGTTCCGGCATCAAGAATGGCAATCTCTCCACCGCGGTTTCGGCCTTGGAACTAGTTACCGCCGATGGAGAAATCGTCAAGTTGTCTCGCGAGCGCGATGCGAAACGCTTTGCGGGGGCAGTCGTTGACTTAGGCGCGCTCGGCGTTGTAACGAAAGTCACTCTCGATCTACTACCCACGTTCCAAATGCGCCAGGTCGTTTACGAGAATCTGTCGTTTACCCACCTGGAAAAACATCTGGACGAAATCTTTTCCGCCGGTTATAGCGTCAGTCTCTTTACCGACTGGCAGAATCACCGCGCCACCCAGGTATGGATTAAGAGCCGCGTCGAACCCGGCCGAACTTTCGAAATCACCCCGGAATTTTACGGCGCAACGGCCGCCAAAGCAAAGCTACATCCGCTGCCGGGACACTCCGCCGAAAGCTGCACTGAACAACTGGGCATTCCCGGCCCCTGGTACGAACGGATGCCGCACTTCCGCATGAACTTTACGCCCAGCAGCGGCGCGGAGCTGCAGACTGAGTACCTTGTGCCGCGCGACCGCGCCTGGGAGGCCATCAGCGCCGTCGAGACTCTGCGCGACCGGATCACATCGCACCTGTTCATCACCGAACTCCGCACCATCGATGCCGACACGCTCTGGATGAGCAGCGCCTTTGAGCGTCCATCGCTCGCCATTCACTTTACCTGGAAACCGGAATGGCCCGAAGTCAAAGGCGTCCTGCCCCATATCGAATCGGTTCTCGCGCCGTTCAAGGCCCGCCCTCACTGGGCCAAACTCTTCACCATGCCGGGCTCGCAAATCCAACCGCTCTATGAAAGGCTTCCTGACTTTCAAGCGCTGATGAGGCACTACGATCCATCCGGCAAGTTCCGCAACCAGTATCTCGACAACACTCTATTTACCTAGCGTTCACTCGTACCGTAGCGCCGTCACTGGATCGATCTTGGCCGCCCGCAGCGCCGGGAGATAGCTCGCAAGCAGGGCCGCGACCATGAGCGCGCCTCCCGCTGCGATACTGTTCAGCGGGTCGTTTGCGCTTACGCCATACAGCATTCCCGCAATCGCGCGACTGGCCAGGAATGCTGCCAGCGCGCCAATCAGTGCGCCCAAGAAGACCATCGTGATCACATCCCGAATAACCAGCCAGAGAACAGAACCGCGATCGGCGCCAATTGCTATACGAATCCCGATCTCTCGTGTCCGTCGCGTCACCGTAAACGCCACAACGCCATAAAGACCTACCGCCGAGAGCAAGAGCGCTAGCAAGCCGAAGAATCCCGAAAGCGTCGCGACCAGGCGCTCCACCAGTATGTTTTCGTTTACATCGTGTTCGAGCGTGCGAAGGTTCAAGAGGGGAATCACAGGATCAAGCGCGTGGATCTCGCGCCGTAGTTCACTCGAGAGTTGGGCGGACGGCCTAGTAGTGCGAATGACAAGCTCGCGCTGTCCCGTGAAAGCGCGCCAGAGCGGGACGAACATCATAGGCGCTGCCGCGCCGTGCCGCAGATCGAAATAACGCGCGTCCTTCACTACGCCGACTATCTCAAAGGGACTACGGTTCCGGAAAGCGCCACCCATAGCAATATGCCTACCAATTGGACTGTGATCGCCGAAAAAATGCCGCGCGAACGTTTCGTTTACGATCGCTACATGCTGGCCCGGCGGGTCCGGCAACTCCTGATCCGAAACAATGTGATCGGGTATCTCGAATGCGGTCCGCGGATTGTCCAGCTCCGTAAAATCGCGGCCTGCTATTTCCGGCGTACCTAGAGTCTCAAAATAGCGCGATCCAACAGCGTTGAAAAAGATGTTGTTCCTCTCGCCAGGTTTCAACGTGTAGCCTTCTACCGTAACGGCGCCGTTCCAACTCGAGCCGGTGAGTGGCGTAATCGAGGCCAGACTGGCAGACCGCACCCCTGGCAAAGCTGCCACCCGCACGCAGAGGCGATCATAAAAATCGCGCGCTCGTTGACCCTTATAGCCAAAGCTTGTCGGGTCGACCGAAGCGATGGAGACGTTTTCGGGTGTGAAGCCAGCATCCAGAGCGCGCAAATTACCGAGCGTGCGCGCGAAGAGAGACGCTCCGAGAAGGAGCGGCAGCGATAGTGCCACCTGCAGAATCACCAGACCTTTGCGGAGCGTGAAGCGCCCGGTCCCCGTCGATCCTGGTGCGTCTTCTTTTAATGACGAGACGAGATCGGGCCGGGTAGATTGCCAGGCGGGTGCGATGCCGAACAAGAAGCCGGTGAGAACACAAGCCGTAAACGTGAATGCGAGAGCGCGCCAGTCAAGCGTCGCGTTGATCGCAGCGGCTTCATAGCTCGGATGAGGCATGAAGCGGAGTAGAACGTCGAGCCCGATCCATGCCACGATCACTCCACTAGCACCGCCGAGAACCGCGATCAACAAACTCTCGGTCAGCAATTGCGAGATCACCCTCCAGCGGCTTGCTCCCACCGCCAGCCGCACCGCGATTTCCCGCTGTCTGACCGCTCCGCGAGCGAGCATCAGATTCGCGACATTCGCACACGCGATCAACAAGACCAGACCGACTATGACGAATAAAATCAGAAGCGGTTTCTTGAGCTCGCCCACCAGATACGAAAATCCATGCCCCGCCGGCTGGAGAACAACCTGGTCTGCCGCCTGAGCCAGTCTCGGGTTGGCCAAGCTCCGCCGCTCGGCTGCTTCCTGTTCCTTACAGATGGTGAACAATTGCACTTCCGCCTGTCGTATTGCCGCGCTGGCTCTTAGCCGCCCGATGCCGGCCATCCACCGGTTATGCCGGTCGTTCCAGCTGGCGAACGATACGTGCTTTACCTCACTGCGCATCATGATGGGCAGGAACAGATCCGGCTTGAGGGCTACGTCCGCGCCGCTGAATCCCCGGGGAGCCACGCCGATGACCGTAAACGGATAGCCGTTCACTTTCAGCTTGCGTCCAATAGCCTGCGCGTCGCCGCCGAAATGCGACTGCCAGTAGGAGTAGCTCAGAACCACATAGGGCGAAGCTCCGGGAGCGCGATCGTCGACGGAGCTGAAGACACGCCCCAAGGCAGGCGAGACACCGAGCACATCGAAATAATTTCCCGAAACGAAGATGCCGTGTGAGAGTTCCGTTCTCTGCGCGTCGCCATTACCGGAAGAAACACCTAGGGAGTCGAGGCTAAGACTGTAGCCTGCCAAGCCTGAGAACACGGTATTGTGATCGCGCATCGCCCGATAATCCGGATAATTCCACGCCATCATTACAGGCCGGGGAGTGTGCCCCACCAAATACAGCTGCTCCGGCGCTTTTACCGGGAGCAGCTTGAGCATGATCGTATCGACCAGCGAGAAAATCGCCGTGTTCGCCCCGATCCCGAGCGCCAGCGTGCAAACTGCAGCCATCACAAAACCGGGGCTTTTGCGCAGCGTTAGTCCAGCGAATCGAAGATCCTGGATCGTTGTCTCGACCCAGCGCGTGCCGCGTGCATCCCGGCACTCTTCCCTGATCTGCTCCACCCCGCCAAACTGCAGCGCAGCATTGCGCTGCGCTTCTTCTTTCCTCATCCCAGCCCGCAGATTGTCTGCTATCTGCCGCTCGAGATGAAATTGCAGTTCCGCCTGCAGTTGCTTTTCAAGCCTTCTTCCATGAATCAGCCTCCGCCACCAGTTCATAACGCCTCCGGGTCAGCCAGCCGCAGAATCAGTCCCACCGCCTCCGACAGCCGCGCCCAATCCGCCGTCTCGGTTTTTAACTGCTTGCGTCCTTTAGCCGTTAACTCGTAAAATTTCGCTTCGCGCCCGGTCTCCGATGCTTTCCATTCGGCCACTAGTAGTCCCTTGTTCTCCAACCTGTGCAAAGCCGGATACAGCGATCCCTGCTGCACCTGTAAAGCGTCCTGCGAGACCTGCTGAATGCGCTGCGCGATCGCATATCCATGAATCGAACCAAGCGCGGTTACCTGTAAAATCAGCAAATCCAAAGTGCCCTGGGGGAGTTCGATCGCTTGTTTAGCCATATACCTGTTTCTTCTACACGTAAGGTTAGCACGTCTGGACGGGCAGCGCTTTCTGCGATGTTTTTGCTCGCGTACACTGTTTAGCAGTTAAATGTCGGATTCTCTTATTGTTCTGCCGGTCGAGAGTCGTATTTTGCTGGTTCGCAGCCACAAAGTGCTGCTCGACTCGGATCTGGCACAGCTCTACCAGGTGACTACCGGAAACCTGAACAAAGCCGTGCAGCGCAATCCGAACCGCTTTCCCAGCGACTTTATGTTCCAGCTCACACCGGAAGAAACGGAATTTTTGAGATTCCAATTTGGAATCTCAAAGGGCCGAGGCGGTCGCCGCTATTTACCCTACGTATTTACCGAGCAGGGCATTGCGATGCTATCCTCCGTCCTCACCAGCGAACGAGCAATCGAGAGGTCAACATCACCATTATGCGAACCTTCGTCCGGCTCCGTCAGGTGCTCGCCAGCCATGCGGAACTGGCGCAACGCCTGGATCAGCTCGAATGGCGGCAGGGGGAGCAGGAGAGCCGTGTGCAATATGTCTTCGAAACCATCCAGCAACTGATCGAAGCACCGGTTGAAGAATCACCGAGGCGCCGGATCGGATTTCCCACTCTTCGCGGATCGGCCTCTGAAAGCGGTCACGATGAACCGAATCGCTGAATACCCCGGTCCGCACCAAAGCCATTCTCAGCACCCACAAACTACAATCCAGGCGCTATGCGAAGGCACATACTACAACGAACTTTATTGTTTCGCCCTGAGTTCTAAAGTTTGCGGGCCCAAGCACCAAAGATCAGTTCGCCGATGTAGGTCGTTTTCGCCTCTTCCCGTTCTGCAACAAGACGGTCATCAAGTGTCTCTATATCGATCTCCGCCTCAGTAGCCACCCCATGGCCAACGATTCGCGGCAGCATCAGCCGCACGATATGAGCGATCGGGTGTGATTGCGCGGATATCTGTACCACGGCCTCGGCACGTAATTGCTCGACATGGAAACCAGTCTCGGTCAAAACTGGACCGAGATGAAAACCCATGTTGATGTCAGCGCCTTCGCGTTGTACCGTCTGCCAAATCCATCCACGCACCCGCGCCTGGAGCGGCAGGGGCGATATACTGACGGGCCCCACTGTGGCATCATGCTCCTGAAAAACGATGAGGCCACCGGGACGCAGAACGCGAGACAGCATACGCAGCGCTTCCTTCGCATTGGGTTGATACATCAGCACGCGACGGCCAACCACCGCATTGAAAGCACCATCGGAAACCGATGGCATGCTAAAGTCCCCGTCCTCAAAAGTGACGTTAGAGACAGCCGAGGCCGCTGCTCGCTCTGGTGCCGCTACGATGGACGGCTTATCCCGATCAATGCCCAGAACACGCCCGTGTTCTCCGACGAGGGGTGCGAGCAGAAACGAAACGTCTCCCCGGCCGCACCCAATGTCGATGACAGACATGCCGGAAGTAATCTCGGCATCCCTGAGAAGTCTCTCGGTAAAAAGTTCGGCTACGTTGTTCATTGGCTCCGCAACCTCCACCCCGGTTCACCGAACCCCATTCCCACCAGCTCAGAATCCCTTCTCACCCTCACAAAGCCGGTACTTCCGCCGCGCTCCTCACCATCCCTACCGGCAGAGTCACGCTGAACTTCGATCCTCGCCCCACGTGGCTCTCCACCCGTATCTCACCGCCATGCGCCTTTACAATCGCCGCCACAAAACTCAATCCTAGACCCAGGCCCTTCTCTGGATTCGGATCGGGCACGCGGTAAAAGCGATCGAAAATGTGCGGCAAATGATTCGGCGGAATGCCTACGCCTGAATCCTCCACCGTCACCCGCACGGTACCGCCCAGAGCTTCCGCGCTCGTCCGGATCCAGCCGCCCGACGGCGTGTACTTGATGGCATTCGACAACAGATTCGTAATCACTCGCTCGATCTGCGTCCGGTCCGCTTCGCACATCACTGTGCCCGCGCCTTTCCGCTCCAGACTCACTTGCGACGCTTCCGCCGGAATCTGGAACTGATCCACCAAGTCCCCGATCAGTTCGCCCAAGTCGAGCACGCTCTTCTTCACCGGGATCTGTCCCGATTCCGATTGCGACAGCAGCAGTAAGGCGCGCACCAGGTTCGATAAGCGCTCGACGTCCTGCAGCGCGTTCTCGATCGCCTCTTGCAATTGCTCTTTCCGCGTCGCGGTAAAGAGCGCCACTTCCAGCTGCCCCTGTATCGCTGTCAAGGGCGTCCGCAGTTCATGCGAAACATCGGTCGAAAACTGCCGGATCTGGTCGAATGATGCCTGCAGTCTTCCGCTCATTGCATTGAACGAATCGATCAGCCGGTCCAGTTCGTCATCGGCGCCCCGCTTGGGAATTTGTAAGCCCAGGTTCGACCCGGTGATGTCTTGCGCCGCCTTCTCCACCGACTGCAATCCCTTCAGCGCCCGCCCCGCCGACCACCAGCTCAGCATCGTGCAAACCACCAAGGCAATCGGAAAGAAAATCAGCCAGTTCCGTTCGAATTTCCGCACCACCAGCCGGTCTTCCGCCAGACTCCGGCCCTCTGCCACGTACCAGCGCCTCTCGTGCTTGGTATCGAGCATCGTACTGCTCAACACCTGGTACGGCGTTCCATCCACGCCATAGATGGTCTTCAAGATCGGCTTGCGCGTGCGCTGCATTTGCCCGAGTTCGGAGCGTATGGTCTGCCGGTCTACCAGCGCATCCAGCCGCGGATCTATTGTCGCTTGATATAGCCGGCCGTTGTCTTCCGCAATGACGTACACAGCTTTGAGTCGTCCAAGTTCCGCCACCTCTTCGGCATCGCTCATGTCGACCTCGTCCCACAGCGGCAGCCCCTTGGCGTCGTCCGAGAAAGTGAACCAGCCTTTCAGCGCGCCCAGCTGTCCATTTAACTGGCTTTCACTCTGGGTATCCAGCACCTTGCGGAGCGCCGTCGTCGAGACCCAACCCATAATCACCAGCACCACGGTCAGAATCACCAGAAACGTGACCGCCAGCCGGAATCGAAGCGTACGGAAGAACCGGAACGAGGGTGATTTCCAGGCTGACATGACCGTTTCTGCTAAACCGGAATGTGCTCCAGCGCGCCTGCCTGCTGCCCTTCGGGCGTGTCCAACATATAACCGATACCGCGCACCGTGTGAATCATCTTCTGCGGAAACTTGTCGTCAATCTTGCTGCGCAAATGGCGGATATAAACGTCGACAATGTTGGTTAACCCGTCATAATCCATATCCCACACATGTTCCACGATCATCGTGCGGCTCAACGGCCTGCCCCGGTTGCGCATCATGTATTCCAGAATGCTGAACTCTTTTGGCGCGAGCTCAATATTTTCATTGCTGCGCGTCACCTTGCGCCGGATGCAATCCAGGCCCAGCTCGCCTACCTGCAACTTCTCCGGCGTAGGCTGTCCTCGCCGAAGCAGCACCCGTACCCTTGCCAGCAATTCCACAAACGCGAACGGTTTTACCAGGTAATCATCCGCGCCCTGCTCCAGTCCCTTCACGCGGTCATCCACCGAATCTCGTGCGCTCAGAATCAGCACCGGTGGGATCACCTTACGATTTCGGATTTTTTCCAGCACCTGCAATCCGTCGATATCCGGCAGTCCCAGGTCGAGCACCACCATGTCATATTCCGTGACATGCACCCGCTCCACCGCATCGTTGCCCGTATGCACTACGTCTACCGCATAGCCGGCGCTCTGCAAACCTCTCGACAGAAAGTCCGCAATCCGCTTCTCATCTTCCACAACCAGAACCCGCATGTCTTTGTTTAGTTTATGGCTTAGTCGCCCGAAGCTGCTCGCGGCTGCTGCGCTACGCCCGCCTGGAAGAATGAGCCTACCGACTTAATGCGTGTGCGCAACACCGAGAGTACTGTCATTAGTGCCAGCAGAATGCCTGTGAACAGCACTACTTTTGGCACCGACAAGGCCTGTTTCCAGATGCCGAACCAGCGCCCATAAACAATTTCGATATGTACCCAGTACACCAGCAGCGACGTCGTCCCCAACTGCCGGAAGAAACTCCAGCTGGCCAGCGCCCCTAAATTGATCCAGAGGTACGACGCTGCCAGCATCGCCAGCACCGCTCCGAGCTTGATCAGAATCATCGACGGGCTGTTCAGCCAGAAATCACTTTTCGCGTATATCGAATACGGCAGATTGGAAAAGTAGTGGCACAAAAAAGCCAGCCCAATGCCGACTCCCAGAGTCCACTCCATCACCCGCCCCATGTCCTCCGGCTTCACTACTCGGAGAATGCTGCCCATTGCCAGCCCGAAAGCCAGAAAGGACGCCCACGGGAAAAAGCCGAAGTAACTCAGGCTGGGAAAAAAGTAGGCGTGAACAATCCAGGGCACGCTCGACTCTGGAATCATGCTGACCACCGGCGCGAGCCCCGCGATTACCAGTCCCAGCACGATACATAAACGGATTCGCTCCATCGTGCTGAACACCGCCATGGGAGCCAATACCAGCATCGCCATGCCCATGCAATTCAGAATGTCTACCCGCAGAATCTCGGCGGCTGGACTGGTGGGAAACCCGAATACGTAAAGCTGTAACCGGAATAGAAACGCGATCAGGAACAGGTAGCGCGACCGCTTCAGCGCCGCCAGTACGCGTGCGCTCGCCGTTGCCTTGCGCTTCTCCTGGCTATCCATCAAAAAAGCGAAGGTAATGCCAGTCAGGAAAAGAAAAATCGCGGGCGGCATACCCCCAAAAAACTGCGACAGCACGTACGGCCCTTTATCACGCAAGTCCGTGCGCGTGAACGAGTCGAATACGTGCCCCTGCAGCATGATCACCGCCGCGAATCCCCGCGTCCAGTCGATGAACGCCAGTCGGCCGGATGCTTTTCCGGGTGCTTTGGTAGTCTCCGCCACCGCTCTTATGAACTTTGCTTCTTGACGCCCGCAGGCAGCTTTAATTCGAGCTTTTTCCCGCTGGCCGGCTTTAAGTCGATTTGCGTATATTTCACGATCCGATAGTTTCCCGACGGTTCGGAAAACTTCTGTTGCACCGGGTAAGCCTGATCGTTCGGAACCCACATCTCGATCTTGCTCAGCCGCTGACTCACTGCCGCATTCTTAGGTGCCAGCACTAGTTTGGTAGTGTCGTGCCCGTCGATTTTTTCTTGTCCGCCATCAGTTACTGTGTAACTCGCGGCTAGCTCCCTGCCGCTGGACCCAAACCCGAGGAGCAGAAACTGGTTCAGCACATCGGTGTTCTTTCCCATGTCGTAGTCCTGATAGGTATTCAGCTTCGGATAATAAATCCGTACGATCTTACCCAGAAAACCAATCTTGCGCGCATCGCTGCCACCCGAAAAATCGAGCTCCGCCCGCACGTCCTGGCCCTTGAGCCGCTGCATGCGCAGAGTCCCGGTCTCGTTCGTCGTGTCGTCGATAATCGCCGTGTGCGTGGCCATGCTGATGTCAGCTGACATCGCGTGAAAACCCGGCGCTGCCTTATCCATGCGAGCCAGTACATCCTTCACGGTCTGCCCCTGGAGCCCGATCGTCACAGCCAGCCACAGCACCGGTAGGAGAATTTTCATGTCTGGTAAACTTGCCGCGCTATTGCGGAGCCGTGTAGGCAATGAAGCCTTTAATCTCTTGCTCCGCTTCATCTCGAATCGGCTCCACTCGCACTACATGCCATCTCTTTCCGGTCCTTTTATGGATCAGCGACTCTGCCTCAAACGGACGTTGCGACACCGGCACGTTGCGCAACAAACTCGGTGCGATAAACACGTTATTCGAGCCATTTTGCGACGACATCAGAATCACGCTTGAGGCTTTCGGTTGATCGTGGAACCAGTCTCTCGGAGTGGCAAAAATAAAGATTAGAATCAGGCCAACGACGACATCGTATTGCCAGGTTGCCCGCGCGAAATCCCAAAAAACCAGGCGACGTCCCAGCCCTGCCGATTGCGTTCTTACGTCGTCCGCCACTATCGGAAGTGTATCATCGGCATCGCTGCTTAATCCGGCCGATTAGTACTTCCGCATTACCGCCAATAATCGGCCCTGGATCTGCAAATTCGCCGGATCGACGAAGATCGGAGCCATCTCGGCGTTCGCGGGCTGCAGCCGGATCTGGCCGTCAGGCTCTTTGTAGTAGCGCTTCAGCGTAGCCTCGCTGCCATCGACCAAAGCCACCACAATGTCACCGTTCCTGACGTCGGAACTCTTCTCAACCAAAACGAAATCACCGCTGCAGATGTGGTCTTCAATCATCGAATCGCCGCGCACTTCCAGAGCAAAGGTATTCTCATCCTTGGCAAAATCCGAGAAGTGCAACACATCCTGGTTAGGAATCGCCTCTACCGGCGAACCTGCCGCAATCCGACCCAACAACGGGACGCCAGCAGCGGGAGTGGGCGCCGCACTCTGTTCCTTCAGAAATCGTTCGCCTATCTCGAGCGAACGACTATGGTTGTAATTCCGGCGTACGTACTGCTTGGCTTCCAGCGCCTGGATATGTTTGTGAACCGTGGCCAGCGACGCCAGCCCGAGCCCCGAAGCAATCTCTTCGTAACTCGGACTGTACCCTTGCCGGCCAATGAAATTGTTCACGAAATCCATTAATTCCCTTTGCCTTCGTGTGAGCGCCATGCGTTCTCCCGTCCTTTTACTAGTTTTGGCGAATAAAGCACGAAAGTCAACTTCTGTTGTTTGTAGGACACGCAGCGTTAGCTGGCAGCGTCTACCACATCGAATGGTGGGAACTCGCGTATTGCTGTATGTAGAAGACGAGGATGCGGCTTTCTTGTTGTTCAAAACGGCGTTGCAGACCGCGGATATCCAAGTTCAGCTGCACCGCGCCGCTGATGGGGAGGCAGCCCTGGATTTCCTGAATCAAACGCGGCCGGATCTGGTTGTCCTCGATCTGAATCTGCCTCGTAAGAATGGCTTTGACGTCCTGGCTGAAATGCGGCACACGGACGGACTCGAAACCATCTCGGTCGTAGTCTTCACCTCTTCCGCCCGCCAGATCGACAAGCACGAATCGCTGGCCCTTGGCGCACAAGGCTACATCACCAAGCCCTTTACTTACGACGGCTTCGTTGAAGCGGTAAGAATCGCCTGCTCCTACCTGCCGGCGGAAACCTAATTCATGTTCATGCCGCAAGCCCCGCTGCCGCAGAGATTCGTGCCGCACATACCGCTGCCGCACCCACTCGGGGCTGCTTCAACTGCCGGGCCGCTCGCCCTTGCTGCAAAGGTCGAATACTGGGTCGTCAGATGATCCTGGCCGCAGCCAGGGCAGCGAACCGCGTTGGCATCCACGCTGCGGCGCACAAGTTTCTCGAATCTGCTGCCGCAATCATCACAGGAATACTCGAAAATAGGCATGTATCCAAATTACCAGGACTATCAAGCCTGCTGGTACGTCAAAAAGTAGCAGCCTCAAACCTTTTACTGAAATCCAACGAATAGGTGTATATGGAACGCAGATCTTTCCTCAAGCAAGGGTGCGGTTATCTGGCAGGGCTTGCCTTTGCGGGCACCTACGCCGCCGGCGCATCCAAGAGCGTAAAAGTGGTCGAGTTTTCTGATACAGGTAAACGCAAAGGAGTGGTTATGGTGGACAAAGTAGAAAAGAGTGATGCCGAATGGCAAAAGCAACTGACCCCGGAGCAGTTTGAAGTAACCCGGGAGGCGGGAACGGAACGCGCGTTTACAGGCAAGTACTGGAACAATCACGACCACGGATTGTATAAGTGCGTTTGCTGCGGCAATGCGCTGTTTTCATCCGACACCAAGTTTGAATCGGGTACCGGATGGCCCAGTTTCTGGCAGCCCATCGCCAAAGAGAACGTGGAAACCAAAAGTGATAGTAGCTTAGGTATGTCGCGCAATGAAGTGAGATGCGCGAAGTGCGAAGCGCACCTGGGACATGTCTTTGACGATGGCCCGAAGCCTACCGGTCTTCGTTATTGTATGAACTCAGCGTCTCTCGACTTTGTGAAGAGCTGACAGTAGCGAACAGGATAGCGAGCGTTAAAACAACGAGAGGCTGGACGCGCAGCAAGAGCACCTGCTCCCACGAGGGGATCGTGGCTCGCCCACCCAGCCATCGGGCCGCTATTGACTGCAATGGAAAAGCTAAAAGCGCCAGGCAAATAGCAGGCCCGGTGGCGAAGGTGTTAACGATCCAAGGCACCGTTAGCAACAGTAGTTGCGCGTCATAGTAGCGGTGGTAGGAAACTATCAGCGTCAGCACTGAGAAAAAGGCGGTGTCCTGCCAGAAATCGCTGTTTCGCCTCCGGAGATAAAACACTGCCAGCACCGCTGCTATGCACCAAGCGGCTGCGGCAGCCTCATTGCCATTGCGAAAAAGATACGAAGTGAGGGTTCGTGCATCCAGCATTTGCCAGGCGACGACACTCGTTGGTGAGGGGTCGCTTTGACCGCCGGCCCTGAAGCTGGCGGCGGTAATCTGCTGCTCTGTATGCCACCACGTCCAGTCCTCGCCGTAATGTGAGGCAACGAGTGTTCCGGCTATCAGAAAGGTCAAGCCGATCACCAGGCCCCATAGAATCGGCCGGTAGAGCTTCCTCAGCGCAAAGATGCCGATGACACAAATCGCCAGCTGAGGCTTAAACGACAGAGCAATCCCGAGCAGCGCTCCGCTCGCCGGCAACGACCCCCGAAAACAGACCGCTAAAACGAGGCAGCCGATCACCAAGACACTGGGATTGCCATCGTAAATGCCCACGTAGGTTGGCGAAAACAAGAGCATTGCTGAGACCGTCATCCATCGCTGGCGTGTAGTCAGCTGGACCTGCTGCACTAGCGTCCACGCAGACCACGCGAACAGAGCCGTCAACAGAATGCACCACGCGATATTGGCAGCCGTCCAGGGGAGCCACGCGAAAACCGCAGTCAAAAGCAATGCGCTGGGTAGATAAACGGGCGGATTAACATTTTGATCGCGTTCAATGGAAGCAGGCGCGTCCGCTGTTGCTAACTGCTTTTTCAAAGCACCCGCATCGTACGGATTCTCTCCAGCCAGCCAGCAGCGTGCGCTCGCATAAACCGTCGAGAAATCGCCGGTGGTCGAGTACCGTATCGCGTGGTAAGGGCCGCGACTCAAGAAGAACATCAAACAGGCCGCGAACAGTAAAATCATCCACCAATCACGCGGCTGTCTGGGCACGAACAATGCGAGAATAACACGCATTAGAGGCATGGAACTCCAGGCGAGGACCTTGCGTAGTGAAGGGAGATGACCATGTTTTGCACCAATTGCGGCGGCCAGATCGGCGAAGGGGCCAAGTTCTGTCCAAACTGCGGGCAAGTCGCAGGCGGAGTTTCGGTGGCTAATCCCGGTGCAGTGCCGGCTTCGCTAGCTCCGATCCGATATGACATCGAAGGGCACAATTTGCAGATCGCGCGCGTCCACCTGGAACCCGGCCAGGAGATCTACGCCGAAGCCGGAAAGATGATTTACAAATCCGCCAACGTAGATTGGGCTACGCGTATGACCGGCCAATCGTTCGGGCAGAAAATCTTCGGCGCCCTGAAAAGAAAATTGATGGGAGAATCTCTTTTCTTTACCTACTTTCGAGCAACAAATGTCACGGGCGAAGTCGGATTTGCGGGTCATTATCCAGGCAAAATTCAGGTGTTTGAACTCGCGCCCGGTCAAACCATCATGGTGCAGCGCGACGGGTTCCTGTTCGCCCAAGGTTCTGTTTCACTGGATATCGCGATGGTCCGTCGCCTGGGAGCGGGACTGCTCGGCGGCGAAGGCTTCATTCTGCAAAAGCTCACCGGACCTGGCGTGGTGTTTGTACATGCCGGAGGCGATCATGTCGACTTTAATCTCGCGCCCGGCGAAGTGCTTCAGGTGCAGACCGGACACCTGGTTGCCTTTGAGCCAACCGTCAGTTACGACGTACAGTTAGTCGGCAGCATACGAACGGCCATTTTTGGCGGCGAAGGATTATTTCTGACTACGCTCACCGGACCAGGGCGCGTGATCCTGCAAAGCATGACTCTCGAACGCCTGCGCCACGAACTATCTCCCGGCGAGCATGCTCACGATGGCGATGAGCGCAATCCTCTCGGGGCGCTGGCCAGCGGCAGCATCGGAAGCTTCTTCCGCTCTGACGATTAAGCCTCATTGGCTGCGAACTTGCAGCAGCCGGTAGTCCGAGTTCGCATACACCTGTTTAAACCTGGCATTTGCTGTCGATCCGGCTCCAACAATCACGTAATCCAAACGCCGGCTTGGCCGCTTGCAACGAAGCAGGTAGGATCTGTACTGTTTAACGAACCATTCGAATGCGCGAGGGTCGCCTGTATAGGAAAGGCCGAGTACCTGGAGCAGTTCGGTGGAATGGGCCAGGTGATTCGGAATCGCAGTTTCTCTCGCCACGTCATCAGCAGAGAGATGGAGCGAGCAGGCTAATTCATCGAAACGGTCGACGATCTCAGCGGTAGATGTCAGGGATCGCAGGCCGCTCGGCACGTATGTGTAGTCGTTCGTGAGTGCCGGAATGTAGAGGATCAGTTCAGGATCGATCGTCCCGATCACCACACCGGGCGAAATGTGGGAACGAACCCAGGCGAACAGCATCTGTGCCGGAGCGGAAGCTTTTTGATGAGGAGCAATGCGCATGCCGGCTACGCAGAGGCGGGCGGCCGTGTTCAAAATCAGCAAGACTAAGAGCACGCCGGTGATGAGACGGTGCTTTCGTAAATCCACCACGCTCGCCGTTAGGCTCGACAAAACGAAAAAACAAAGCGGCAGTGCCAGACGCTTCCAAAAGTGCCATCTCTGTGTTTCAAAGCCGGTCAGAATTTGCGCATTCATACCCCAAAGCGCTCCGGCCACGAGCAGCGTCAGAATGAAATACACTGGCTGCTTTGAAGAGAACCCCGCGCCGAATTTCGCGAGCAAAAAAGTAAGAACGAACCCAGCCAGCAGTGGAAGAAAATCGGGGCGATGCGTGAATGCGCCCATGCGCTCGAGCAGATAGGTTTGACCGCCTTGCGCGCCTCCGCGCGCGCTGGCTACGGCATACGGGATCGCCAGTAACACCATAAGTAGCGCGGCTGTTCCGGCGGCTTGCCATAGATGTGCTTTTTTGAGGAACGAACCCAGCAGGAACAGCAAACACAGCGTCAGGGCCCAGGCGATGGCGTAAAAGTAATAACAGTAGACGACTGCTCCCGAGGCAATTCCAGCCGCTACGGTGAATCGCCACCTGTGCGGAGATCCGAGCGCGCGGCCCAGCAGTACGGCCGCGGCTAATAAGATGAGCAGGGAAATTTCGGGCTGCGGCGTTCGGGTAATCTCGAGGGGAGCAACGAGGGCGTCCTCGCCCAGCCAAAAGGTATTCAGTAGATTAAACGGGACCAGAATGGTTGCCCAAGCGACCAGCAGCCTGGGTAGGCGATCCTGAATCAGCGATGCCGTGATCCGGTAGAACAGCAAAAATAGCAGGGCAGGGAAGAAGCAGTCCGCCAGTATGAATGCTCTTGCCAAGCTTCCCGTCCAGCGGCCGAGGCCGCCAAGTATGGCGGTGGGAATAAACGGAATCCCCGCCGACTGATCTCGCCGTTCATAGTTGTCCGTTTCGGCACGCAGGCTTCCGGTCTCAAGGAAACGGCGTGCTGGTGGCGCATAGGCGTGGTTTTCGTCAAAGGTGAGAGCTGAAACGGCAGGTGAAACGGAGAACGGGGAGTAGTCTCCGCGATTTACAACGAAGGCGACCCAGTGAGGAAGTGAGCAGACCAGTGCGACCAATAGGACATGTAGCAGCAGCCAGCCACGAGGGTTCGTTTTAGCCGGCGTGGCGTGGAGTGTCATCTCTCCACGCCATTATCGATGAGGCGTCGACTCTTAGTTCCGGCCCACGCAGACGTAGGACACGTTGCCGCCGACTGCCTGTGCGAAGTTTACGGTGAACGAAGCCACACCCGAGTAGGTGATCCAGAAGCGATTGCCGGAGCCCATATCGAACTGCGGCGTCGCTGTGCATTCCGGATGAACCAGATAAAATCCGGCTAGCGGATACGTAGCCGACTTGGAGGAGGCCAACGTAAGCTCTCCGTTCATATCGGTATTGCTCTGCGATCCGGTCTGCAAACGGCCACCGTTAATCTGCACATTATTAGCCGAGTTGCCCGTCCCGAAGAAGTTCATCTGCAGCATGGTCGTTTCGTTTGCGTCCCACGGCCCTGGACTAAAGCCGAGGTTCAACTGACCGCCATTCCGCTCGAAGTAGGCGTAGGAACCCTCCGGCCCGCCGGTGTTGTCGAAAATGGCCAGCCGATTCGGGCTATACGCGCCCGTCTGTTGAATCCAAAGTTCGTTGCCGACGATGGAACGTTCGCCGAGGTAAGGCACTCCCGAAAAGCCCTGGTCGTAACGGCCCCAGGTGTAAAACGGCCAGGTCGTCTTGCCGGCGGGAGTTTGATACAGATCGTTGCTGGCCAGTCCGTTGCCCAGGCCGAACACACGCACGTTGTCAAAAGACCCGTTGTAAACACTGCCGCTCTGATCGAAGTAAGCAGCTGAAAAAGTCAGATTGTAAGCGTTCAGGTTGAGAGCACGAATCAGATATTGGTCGGTTGGATCGGATGATGCGGGATTGCCGATGCGAGTTCCGGTGATGCCATGGATTGTCAGTGTTTGAATGTCGTTGAAGTCGATACAGGTGGCGGCCGATTCGCAATGCAGCTGATTGATAGTCGCGCTGCCGAGCCCGTTGAACCATATGGCGTGTGCATAAGTAGTAGGATCATTCACGCTGCCATCGAAGGGCGAACGGTAGTGGCCATTGAGCGGCTTAATTTGATCTTCCACGTAGACCTGGTTAACGAGCAGCGCTCCCAGTCCGGACGCTCCCGGATTATGGATCCAGGAGTAAGTGCTGGTGGAGCAGCCAATGATCCAGACATTATCCAGTTCTGTCGAGCCGGTGAACAAACCCGGTCCAAACGCATTGGTAATCATCACGTGACGCAGAAAGGTCTGAATGAAAGTGCCGCGGTAATCCACCAGGGCCTGATTTTGGAGTTCCTGAGTTTGATTCGATCCGTTACCATCGAAAACAACGTTCTCGACCGCCATGTATTCGTTGCCGCCGCCTGCCGGATCCTGACTGTTGAAAGTTTGGAGCAGAGGAACGTTGCTATTGGGAGCTAGGCGGATCACTACGCCTTGCGTGGGATCGCCGGCATTCGGATTGTTGGCCGAAGCGCCATAGAGGTAATCACCATACTGCAGCGTCAACGTTTTCGAAACCAGGTAACAACCGCCCGGAGGTTTCGGCAGCCAGATATAACGATGGCTGTCGAGAGCTGCCTGTATCGCATTCGAGTCGTCGCTGATGCAATCGCCTTTCGCAGAAAAGGGTGCCGCCATCACGCTGGCAAACGGCAAATTGTTGAGCTGAGAATTGAAGTCGGTTCTCGTTTGGGCCACCGACAGCAGCGGAACCAAAAAAAGTAAGAGACGATTCGGTTTCATGATGTTCCTGGGCAATAGGATTGAGCGCGCCGGACAGCTGAGCCGCACGGACACTTCTCAGCCGTGAGTATTCAGGACCAGTGGGACGACCGGTCTTGCGTCTCGCTCTAACCTATTGATTCCTTGAGAGAAGAAAATTCCACAAAGCGCTGTGATTCCCCCACAGCGGCGGGCCACGACAACGAGAGATGAAAACGGATCAGAGGGTGTGCGCGAGGCTGGAAGGAGCCGCTGGCGAGAGAAGGTCGGTCTTGGTCTGGAGCCTGTGAGCCCGTTTGTGAATCTGGCTGGACGCTTTCATCGGTACAACGAAGTGTTGCCTCCGCCGCCCGGCAGGAGAGCACGAGAAGGAATGTCTTAAGTTCGTCAACGCGTCCTTCGCCTGGCGGCGGAAGGAGACAACATGCAAGTAGTGTATCGCCGCTGCTGTGGTTTGGATGTGCACAAAGATAGCATCACGGCGACGGTTCTGGTATTCCATGAGGGTGCGGAACGAGAAGTGAGAACGCAGCAGTTCGGAACGCACTGGAAAGAGCTGCAACGGCTGGCTCAGTGGCTGCGCAGTTCGAAAGTGGAGAAGGTGGCCATGGAGTCGACCGGTGTGTATTGGAAGCCGGTGTGGAACGTGCTCGAACGGAGCTTGTCGCTGGTGCTGGCCAACCCGTATCAGGTGAAAAACATTCCGAGCCGGAAGACGGACCGCAACGATAGCGAGTGGCTGGCCGACTTGTTGGCGCACGGCTTAATCAAGCCGAGTTATGTGCCGCCGCCGGAGATCCGCGATCTGCGTGAGCTGACGCGTTATCGCGTGAAGCTCACGGGCGAGCACAATCGCGTTCACAACCGCATCCACAAGGTGCTCGAAGATGCCAACAGCAAGCTGGACACGGTATTGAGCGATGTGCTGGGCGCAAGCGGACGGGCCATGGTGCGCGGCATCATTGACGGGCACACGGATCCGGGTTGGCTGGCCGATTACGCCAAAGGCTCACTGCGCGCCAAACGGGACGAGTTGGAACTGGTACTGCGCGGCAGTATCCGCGAGCACCATCGGTACCTGCTCGGCGAACTGATGGCGGATCTGGATTTTGTTGCCGACAAGATCGTGCGCCTCGATGGGGAGATTGCCCGGCGTATGCGGCCCTACCTGGACCAGATCACCCGCTTATGCACCATTCCGGGCGTGGATGTACTGACGGCCTGGACGCTGCTGGCCGAGCTCGGGCCGGATATGAGCGTGTTCCCGAGCGCCGCACATGCGGCGAGTTGGGCCGGGCTGTGCCCCGGCAACCGCGAGAGCGCGGGTAAGCGCTTAGGCAACCGAACTAAGAAAGGCAACCGCTGGCTGCGGCGCGCTTTATGTCAGTCGGCTTGGGGCGTCACCCGCAAAAAGGATTGCTATTTGCAAGCTCATTTTCTGCGCCGCGCGGCCAAAGGCGGCATCAAGAAGGCCATTCTCGCCACCGCTCATCAGTTGCTCATCATCGCTTATCACTTACTCCGCGATGCCACTGTATACCGCGACTTGGGAGGCCATTACTACGACTCCTTGCACCCGCTGCGCACGCAGAATCGCCGCGTCCGCCGACGGAACGCCTTGGATTGCAGGTAGTCGTCCGGCCAGCCCACCCCGTTTCCAAACTCGCCGCGGCCCCCTCCGAACACAAACGTCGCCGCGGCAGACCTTGCAAGTGTCTCGAAAGGGCAATCGACTGCAAACACACGCACTTATAAATGCCCGTTTTCGAAGGACTGCGCTGTGGCGGGCTTCTCATCCATCTGAATAGAGGATCAAGGTTGCGTCACGCCTGTGGAGGTGGAGTCCACAGGCGCTTACAGGAAGCCGGATACGCGCGACAGTCAGTGGATTGCGCTGGTCGCTTCGGGTATCCTGGCGCCGCCGGTGAGGAGGAGCGAACCGACGCGATTCGTTCTTCACTTACGGCTCGAGATCGAGCGAGGCCTTCCCGCTTTCCGGATTGAAGGGCACCGAATTGTGTTCATGCGTCACCTTCCAGGTCCCACCGGCTTTGCTATAGCAAGTCGTCGAGCGCCACCACATTTCGATTTTCCGGCCGCTGGTGGTCGTAGCGCTCACCTGATTCAGACTGTGGCTGAAGCCAATAGTCTGGGAGGCCGAGACTGCCAATTGACGCATTTCGAAACCGATCGGGCCAACAAACGAAGCGAACCATTGCTGTACGCGCTTGGACAGCGCATCTGAACCGCGATACTCCAGTGGATCCACTACATCAAACAAGATCACGCCGGGCGAGATGCAGGCAGTCGCTGTGTCAATGTCTTTTGCACGAACTGCCTGCGCGCGGGCTTCGATAAAAGCGCGCAATTCGGCCACAGCGGGGTCGGTCGAGAGCGACTGGAGCAGCTGACTGTTTTCCATCGAGGCAGGTTCGCGCGCATGGGAGCAGCAAGTCGAGTCATGACTGGAGATGAAACCGCCGGTTGCATCGACCGAGCCTTTCAGGCCGTAGCGGTCGTGGTGACGCACCCAATCGGACAGGTTGTGATTCGGCCCGGGTTCATTGCGTCCTTTGGGCGTGAGGTCGAGGTAGACGTAGGCGCCGAGTACCTCTTCGTTTCCGCGACCGTAACTCGAATAGGTATGAAAGACATCGCCATGGTTGTCTTTATAAAAGACGCTGAATCCGGATAGTTCTTCAATCGAAGCCGGCGTGAGACGGTAATTGTAATAGACTTGGCCGCTCGCGATTTCTTCGGGCGTGAACGAGACATGGTAATCGTAATTGAAATCGCTGCCTTCGGAGGAGACCCAGTTGAAGCGCCAGCCCATGCGCTGCTTGAATGCCTGCAGCACGGAAGGAACACCCCACGCAGGCGTCGTTCAAATCGCCACGCCACATGAAGTGGTAGACGATTAACTGGCTGCGCCCATCGAACAGGTCGGCTAGCGTCCTGGTTCCAGCCGGGGTGTGGAAGCGGTAATTCTGATCGACCTTGACCCACGGCAACTCGCGGCGATGAGCGCTCAATCGATCGCGCGCACGAGTCAGTTCTTTTTCTTCGGTCAGTAGAACCTGGCGGGCGCTGAGCCAATCCGGTCTAGAGACAACTTGGGGTTGTTGCGAGTTGTTGGATCTCATAGAGAATTCTCCTTTGGGGTAATAGATGATTGATGGGGCTCGGCTTGCTTAGCGAGCCGGAGCAGTTTCACCAGCAGTGTTGCAATGGCGCTCAAAGACGTGACAAGGCCAGCGAGGAGAGGGAGAGAGATGAGACATTCGGGGCACATGGATTTCTCATTGGGGCTAGTGAGACGAAACTACTTCTTCTACTGCTTTTACCTTCTTGATAGGACGCACTCCGACACCACCGAATCGCGCAGCCGGGATGGCCGAAGTACCCCGTCATTGGCCAGGGGCTCGTAATTCAGAGCGTCAAACTCCTGGCCGGACAAGGCTTCTAATTGTTTTTCGTGGTAGAAGATCATGCGTAGATACTTCATGGGATTGGTGGGGACGCCTGCGAGCCCGCCTCACTCATTAGTCGCTTGGGGAGGCTCTGAATCGACAGGGCGGGAAGAGGGATAGAAAGTTTTTTCTGGCCGAGTCGCCACACTCGTCTAGCGATGCCAAGAAGCGTTCAACTGGCCTGGCAAGAAAAAGTGGGAATGAACGGGAAGCGAGATATGGTGGAGTGCGCCGGTTAGATGACAGCTACAGACCGTGCCGACATTGGTGACGAAAGTCCGAAGCCCGACCGTGCGTGGGTCCAAGATTGCCTACAGATTTGCGATGACGCCGCGTAAAGCGGCAATCTCGATTGGGAGTCTGCTTTCATTCGCGCCTTGGGCATCCACTGGCACTGCCGGGAGGAGCCAATGGCCAACAAGCGCACGAGAAGGCGAGAACGTGAACCTCGGTTGCGTAAACGGCCGCTTCTGCCAGGCGGTGACTATCACCACCCGTTTCAGAGGACGTTCGCGGAGGTGATGGGGTCACCGGAAATATCACACGCCACGCTTGACACACCAGTTCGATAGGTTTCTCGAAAATCTTGTCGGCTTTTCCATCCAAGGCTCCTACTCCTGCGCTCTCTACTTCGCTTGCAGGAGACAGGTAATTGGGCAACGCGCCGAACGGCATTGCCCTAATTCCGCCAGGATTTCTAGGCGGCTAACTTGCGCCGGAATTTTCTCGCGAATGCCAAAACCCCTATGATCGAGAGGCCAAGCAACCCAGTGCCTGCCGGTTCCGGCGTAGCTGTTGTTGCTGTCTCCGGGCGCACCAAAAAGCTGCCGAGCGGCTTGCTGGAACCGCCGTCGGTAGTTGGTACGGTAGGCCCAGGCTGGTTCAAGGGAAGCGCTGCAAAGTTAAGAATCACTCTGGCGTCTGGCTGCCCAGTTGACGATTCAGCGGCGGTCTGATAATCCACGCCAATCACCGGAGTGATGCTCCCTACCGCTGTGGTAAGCGTATAATCGCCAGCAGCGATGGTAGCCGCAAAGGCTGGAATCGGTAGGTTAATTTCACTCGGAATTGTGCTTCCGATAAAATTATCAACTAAGTTCTTAAGGGGAGCGTAATCCGCAGTGTTGAAACTCCCACTGAAGTCGGTGATTCCGGCATCCATGTAGAGTGTTTGTACTTGGGCTGCTGAGGCAAAATGAAAGCCTTGTTGTGTGACGAATGGCGTTGCCAGAGCTTGATTGTAAGACAACCCGGACGTGGCTCGCGGGGCGAGAAATTCCAATCCAATATTTGGATCAATTGTTAATAGCCCGTCACCGGCCGAATTTAAGTTACCTTTTTGAAGGCTGGCGGCAAAGCCACATTGAGGGCCTACAAGTAACGCGAGAGAGGTGAAGGTGAGTGTGTATACGAGACTGGGAAGGTACTTCATGTTAGCTCCTTATTGTTAGCGACGCGGGATTGGCCAAACTAATGTGTTCTTGCTGGCTGCGTGAAAACAAATGTTAGTTCGGTTAGACGAACAGATTGGTTACTAGGACCATCTGAAAAATATGGGCCGATTAAATTAAACATAGAGCTGCCTACCGCGCCTGCGGCTTTCTCCGCAATATGAAAGTAAGCAAGAATATCCCAGGCAGCAGGAGGAGTAGCGTTGACGGCTCCGGGGTCGCCGACGCACTGCTGCTGACAGCCAATCCCTCCAGGCTGCTGGCTACTCGTGAATCAGTGGCGGAATCGGTTACAAACGAATCGAAAGTCGCGGCTCCCGCATTCGCGCCAGTGGTTGCGACCGTAAAGATGGCGCCATCCTCCCGCAGCACATAGAGAGTTCCGGAAGAATCGAACGCAGCACCGGAATTGAATCCGGTTCCGCCTACACCTAACCCGAAACTTCCCACTAACGTCAGAGAGTACGGGCCAGAAGACGAAAGCCGGTACAGAGCTCCCTTCTCCTGAAAATCAGTCGCATAGCCCGTTCCATTGGGCGCTACCGCCAGTCCGTTTGCATAGAGCGGACTCATACCGAGCATTGTGGATTTGCCGGTGCTCGGGTCAATTTGATAGAGCGCGCTCTGTGTTGCACCGGCAGAGAGCGAAGTCATGCCCTGCAAGTTGTAAATGTATCCATCTTGCGGGCGGTAGGCTGCTCCGGTCGTATTGCCGAATCTTGGCCCGGTGTCGCCAACTAACGTTCCGGGGGGCGTTGTTACGTTATATAGCTGGCTCGGCAAACTCCCATTGGCTGACGTGCTCACCGCATAGAGGTTAGAGGATGAAGCGGCGATCCCGCCGAGTACCGCATTAGTGTTGATGGTACCCAGATCAGTTGCCATGCCATTCGCCAAGTCAATTCTGTAAAGGTCGTTACTGGAGCTCGCGATGGAGTAGCCGATCGTATCGGAGAACAGCGCAGAATGAACGACAAGCAATACGCCGACGACTAGTTGCAATCTAAAAATCTTCATTTCTTATGCCTCTTTGGATTTATTGGACTGCTATCGTGGCCGCTGGAACGCTCAATGTATCTCCAGCAGCAAAAACAACGGGAATAGCACTTCCGGTATAAGTATCATTCGGCACTTCGGCCTCGAGCAGTAGCGCGCCTGAGTAATTGCCGGGAGCTACCACGATGTTCTTGATGTCGGCTCTGCGGCCGCCGATTAACAGGTAAGCGGCCGCAAGCGGCTGAATAGGCGAACCGGCAGGCATAACCTGGCCATCGATGCCGGGCGGATTCGTCTGCCCTGCTCCCGTCACGAAGATCTTCACAACAGAGCCCTTCGTTGCCGGGTTGCGGATCGAGTTAGGCGAGTTGTTGGCGTTGTAGATCAAACCCTGCCCTTGACCGTTGCCCCGGACCGTGTATACGGCGGGAGCAACTGACGCGACCGAGACAGTGGCCGCCGGTGACTGCGTGCCGTTTCTAATTACCACCACGTTCGCTACATTTGAACCCGCTAATTCATACGGAGCTAAGGCAAAAATCTGATTCGAGCTGACCGACAATAAGGGTGCCGCAACGCCATTGAAAAGCACTTGAGTGCCGGCTAAGGTTGCTCCGAGTTTGCCCGATGCAGGGCTGTTACGCACGATGCCAGCGGGACCGAGCCCTGCCCCCCACAGAGTAATCACCTCACCAGGAGCAACGGCGCCGGCCAATTGGGACGCCGCATTCAATACGCCCGAAGCCGAAATACAGGGAACCGTATTCACTGGACAGGCTGGAGCTACGCGCATAGAACCCGATTCCCCGAGCGCTTTTTGATTCCGGAAAGGGCTGAAATAGTCGTACAGACCTGGTTCGCCGGGCGCCGTGAACTCGAAGTAGGTGTCGTTACCAGGCATGACGATGCCCCGTAACCCGAACGGACCGGATGGCAGATTGACCGCAAAACTGGTGGCGACTGCACCCTGATTGACCACGGTGCCCGGTACAACCAGGTGCACGGCGATCTTCTCACCGGGCATCACAACGAAATTGTCAGGTTCGTAGCTTTGTTCTTTGGCGACAACTTCGATTACTCTAAAGCCGGGGGTAGGTGAGGGCTTTGGATCACTCAAGTTGGCATCGGGAATCTTGCCTACGTCGACCTGTATCGGATGGGCCGTAACTACGTTGGGAGATGTGTTCCCGCCATTTTGAGGGAGAGCGAATGCAATCAAAGCATCGCCCGGAGGCGAGAAGCCACCAATGCGAGCCGGGTCGTTCCCGCCGAAAGGCATAACTACAAACTCACGCCCGTTCACCGCGTATACCGCGGCCGAACCGTTGGCGCCCCCCACGCCTTTTTCCAGGCTCTTGTAGCTCCAAACCACTTGGCCTGTGTTAGCTTCGGCGGCATTGAACTTGCCATTACCCTCGCCGTAGTACACGAGATCACCCGCCACAACAATCCCGGAAACCGTCTTCTGCGGAGTCTTAATCTGCCAGGCGATTCTTCCGGTGGTCGTGTCAACTGCATCGATCAATCCGTACGTTTCAATTCCGTTTAGACCCGGTAGTTCATGCTGTCCGGTCGAACCCAGGCTGCTGATAACTGGCTCAATCGCGTGATAAAGCCAGGGATCGTATCCGCCTGCTGCGATATAAGACATGCCGGTTCGCGGACTGTAAGCGCTAGGCGCCCATTGCGGGCCACTCTCATAGCCCGGGTTGATTAATGTCGGGATCTCTTGCGGAACACTGAATATAGGTCCCTTCCGATAAGGTTCTGTCGCCGCGGTCTCCTCGACAGTGTGTGGAATTAATGGATCGGTTGCTGGAATCGGCTGAGTGGCTGAGGGATGTTGCCACGCCGGCAGCGTTGGAACGGAGGTTTCGTTTACGTCAATCAAGGGCTTGCCGTTACGCCGGTCCAGCAAATAATAAAAGCCCGCTTTGTTGGCGTGTCCGATGGCAGGAATCGCCTGGCCATCCTGCATCATCGTGAATAGGTGAGCAGGTTGCACCGAATCGTAATCCCAGATGTCGTGGTGGATTTCCTGGAAATGCCAGACGCGCTCGCCTGTTCTCAGGTTGAGCGCAACAATCGAGTCCGAGAAAAGATTGTCGCCCTCTCGTTGTGAGCCGTTTTCATCGGGAGAGGGCTGACCGGTTGTGACATAAAGCAGCCCGAGTTGCGGATCGGCAGAAGGCGTAGACCAAACGGTCGCGCCGCCGGAGCGCCAGGATTCGCCTGCCCAGGTGTCATTACCGAACTCGCCGGATCCTGGAACCGTGTAAAAACGCCAGATTTGACGGCCTGTGTTCGCGTCGTACGCGGTGACGTGACCACGGCGCAGAAACTCGCCGCCGGATGTGCCAACAATCACCATGCCATTCACAAACTGCGGCGCCATGGTTTCGGTGCAGCCGTCCTGCCAGCGGTCTACCGTAGCTCTCCAGACCTCTTTGCCGGTCGCGCCGTCAATCGCTATCAGCTTGGCGTCGAGCCGGGCGACGAACACCTTTCCGCTACCAACCGCGGCTCCCCGATTGCATTGCCCGGAGGAGATCGATAAGTCGGAGAGCGGCGGCATGTCGGTCGGATTGTAAGTCCATTTCAGAGCACCCGTGGACGCGTTGACCGCAAATACGTGATCGTGAGGCGAAGTGATGTATAACATCCCGCCCACTACGATTGGTTGACCTTCGAAGGATGAATCGGCATTGAATACACCGGTGTGGAGGATCCAGGCCGGTTTCAAGTTAGCGACGTTCGCTGGATTGATCTGGTTGATGTTGACGTAGCGCATGCCGCCGAGATCGTTTCCGTAGTAAGGCCAATCCACATTGAAAGATGACTGTGGTTGCGCTATGGCCGCTGTCAGGCCACCCGTGGTGGTGATGATTCCGATCAAGAGCGCTCGTATCGCTCTCCTTTGCTTCAATCGAACGAATACGCTGTCTGGCATTGAGACTCAAACCCTCGGCTCAATCATGAGTAACTTTGACAGCAAGGGATATGATCTGAATCAGTTTAGTAGCCAAGAAAAGTACAAGAAGTACTTACTGTCCCGCTAAATCGGCGGAAGCAGCATGTTCCCCGGGCCGTGAAGTTCCGGCAAGCTCAGGCTGCTCTTGGTGCGAAGGATCGATCCTTCCTCGATCAGTTGCGCGAGTGTGCGGTAGAAAGTCTCGTGCGAGAGGTTCAGGTCTTCGGCCATGCTCTTCAGAGGCCGATCGAGACGAACCGCGCGTGAGCCGGGAGGACTCAGCATTCTTAGATATTGCAGGATGCGTTCGCGAGCTGAACGTAGAGCTCGAAGCTCCAGAGTGAGCCGAATCCGATTGAACTGCTGCGCCTGAAGCGCCATGAACTCCTTTGCTAGTTTCGGGTGTGCGCAAAGTGTCTTTTGGAGGGCCTCTTTCGGAAAGGCGCGCACGCGAGATCTCACTTCGGCTACTACATCGCTGCAGTAAAGTTCAGCGAACAACGCTGCTTCCGACACGCACTCTCCGCATCTTACGACGTAAAGTGCTACCTTTTTCCCTTCGGCCGTACAGGAAAATAATTGGAGCCGGCCATGTAGCACTACATAGACGGCTTGCGCGCGGTCTCCCTGATGATACAGGGTGTTTTGCGGAGCTAGATCCCGCACACTCGACGCCCGAAGCAAATCTGCCGGTAACCAATCCGCACAGGCCAAGAACATAATTCTGCTTTCCTGCTGCCTGTATTCCTGGTTTTTGCAAGGTAAGTTACGAATCGGATCAAGAAAAAATCTTATTGGCGGATTCTAGATCCGAAATTGATCCGGTATTTACCTACCGCAGCGCCAAGGAGGAAGCCCAGCAACATACAAGTTACGGCAGAACCGAAATGCCACACTCCAATGTGATCCCGTTGCAGGTACGGGCAGAAGATTTCCAGTACAGTCAGACCTACAAGACCCGATAGAAATCCCGTGGCTGCCCCCAGCCGAATAGGTGACAGCCAAGCGCTCCGGCGTAGCACCAGTGAAAAGCACAACGCCGAAATCAGGCTACAGGAGGAGCCGATGATCCAACATCGTAAGCCTCTCGCGAGAAACCGAGGGTCGGGGTGATAGGGGAAAAAACTTACGATCACTGTCATGACAGCGAGAGAAACAAGGCTGATAACGAGCGCCGGGGATAGCCACTGCCTGATGGCGGGAATCATCTGACCGGTTACGACGCGCGCCATGACTATCAGTGCTCCCCCGAGCGAAAAGAAGATTGCGGCCGCCTGCCGCGAAGAGAGTGCGTGCCAGCCAGCCTGTCCTACGCACAAAGCCTCGACGGTGATGACAAGAGCAGCGATCAGCAATAACAGTGTGGTCAGTAGCGCTAGTGAGGGCAGGGGTGAGACCGGACTCAAAGTGTCGACGATACGCTGGGTGATGCGGGATTCTACTTCCGGTGGGACACTGCTGCCAGGTAACGGCGAGTCCCAAAGCGACTGTAATTGACGACATCGTTCACATGTCTGGAAATGCTCCCGCACGCCTTCAGACAGGACTCGCGGCCATGATAGTTCTCCTCGGAGACGGAGATCGTCCACACTCCTGCACGTCATTCCGAGGTCTCCCTTCTAAGAGGGTCTTGCGAAGGTCCAAGCAGCTTTCGCAAAGTTTCATATGCTCGATGTGCTTTCTGTTTGACAGATCCTACACTGCAACCAGTCGCGGTGGCAATTTCTTCAAGACTCAGGCCAGTAAGTTTTAACATCGTGATTACTTCCCGTTGAGTATGTGGGAGAGGCTGCACTAATTCCTCAAAGCCGGGCAACTGACTGGCATGTGGAGCTTGGGCAGCTTGGCCACTGGAGACTGCATCGACAGATGTTTCATGAGATCTAATGCGTTGAGCACGACGGTAGCTGTCGATCCGGACGTGCCTTGCAATGCCAAAGAGCCAAGGCAAAACCGGCTCACCCGGCCGATAGGTATCGCGCGATTTGTGGATGCGGAGCCACGCTTCCTGCAACAGATCCGCGGCATCCTCCCGATTGCCGGCGTGATAACAAAAGAACCGGTACAACGTCGGATTGACAGCGGTGACAAAGGCGCATGCAGCCTCCTCTTCAGCTTGTTGATACCGCACCATCAACCTGTCCAAAGCAGGACCAGAGATTTTCGAGTCGGGTTCCCCGGGGGGTTCGATCACTGTCCCCATCTTCTACTGCTTGATGAATACCACGCGACTCTAGTGCGCCGCTTCTTCGCCGCTGTACCGGTACATACATCTCTATCTAACAACTTTTCTGGACCGCCGCAAATGAAATTCACTTTTGGTGATTGTCTTTAAAGTCAAAAACGTCAACAATTCTCACGGACGCGCAATAGACTGCCTCACGCGAGCTAAAGAGGCGGAGTTGTTGAACAGGATCTGACGATCCCGCATCTCAACTCCTAACCTGGACCACAATGACGTTAGATCTACGGCTACCGGCGCAGCTTTCATTTCGGCGTACAGGTTGGTAAGGACCTTGGTTCCTGTAGACTGATCAGCAACTTCGAGTGCGCGAGATAGAGGCCAGTGACTCTCAATATTGCCCCCATGCGTTAAGATGCCGCGCAAAGCTTGCTGCAAGCCCACCCGGTTCGATGTAGCTTCCCGAATCCGGACGTCGGCAGTTAAACAAAATAGAGCCCCGCCCCAATAGGTACGGCCCCAGGTGTGAGTATAATCAAGGCCGCGGTCTCCAGGTTCAGGCTCACCTTGCGGCATATCGCGGACGAAGCTTCTCCACACCTCTTCTTCGTTTAAAGCGCCCGCCTGAGCTCGCGCGATCGGCTCAACGTAAGTGGCGATGCCTTCTTCAATCCAGTGGTGCTGCTCCGCCATATCGGGAAATGCTAAATGGACGAACTCATGAGTCAGCATCCAGTCGTTATCCAGTTGCCGTTGGGTTGTATGTTCGCCAACTGTTATCCGAATATGCGCGCCTCCCCAACCGAACGTGGTGCCATGCGAGACGCCTCCCTCTCCAGGGGCGGAATAGATACAAAGCCGCACAACCTTCACTGGAAACTGGCCATAGTAATGAACGATAGCTTCATCCGCCTTCGAAATCCAGCCAAGAACTGCGCCTTGCGGCAAATCAAAATGTCCCGGCGCGAGTGTTACTTCTATTCTTGAATCACCCTCCTTCATAGTTAGCGGGGAACCACTCAGCGCTACAGCTGAGCCCAGGCAAAGCAGACAGACGGCAGAATGACGCACGCGGCGACTTAGCATTGGGGTCTCCGAATGCAATGTCAGACGGGCTCAGTAAGCCCAGCGCGCTTTGCCGCAAGTTTCGGGACCTGACCGTTATCGAGAGTAGACCAAGATTTGTGTCTCAATACTGCATCGAGACAATACTTTCCCGGACCAAAAATCAGAATGAGTGCCGATGCGAACAGGAAGGTATAAGCGTCGTCACCATAAAACTTTCCCGGGTCCGAAAAGACCGCTAGAAGATTCGAACGGCCGGCAGTCAAATACGCGACAAGCATGTCGGCTGCCAGCAAAAGTCCAAAGAACCGGGATCCGAGACCGGCAGCAAGGAAAATTCCGCCCGCAAATTCCAGCCCGGAAATAGCCGCGGCCGAAAAAGCAGGAGCGGGTATGCCTAAGCCGGCAAAGAAATTTGTGACTTTCGGAAGGTGCTGTAGTTTGCCCCATCCGGTCTGAGCAAACTGCCATCCCCAGTACAAGCGCACAGCCAAAAGGAAGGTCGACTGCAGCGCCGAAGAGTATTGAACGAATGTGGAGTAAGCAGATGCTGTCTTACTTAGAACACTGTCGGATCGCATGTTAACTCGCCTTCCTTGTCGTCACAATGGAATAATCCGGCTTTCGTGTAGCGGCCTGACAAAACCACCCCAGCTCGGCCCAATTCGCGAACCACTGCTGTACAGCCGTGAATCGAGACTCGTCGGGCATCGAACTACCCGTGAACGCGACATCAACAGCAGTTTCGAGCGGCATCGATTCGCTGATGGCGCGTAACATGAGATAGGATTCGCGATCCAGTCGCTTGTAGTAGACAGAATCTTCTACACGATGAACCGCCATAAAAATCGGCTCAGGCGCGAGCTCCGCATAGTAGCGAACCTGCCCGTGCATCCGGCGCTGGGCCGCCGCATTGCTCGAAGCTTCCGTTTCTTCCGTCTTGTTATGTACTGTAATCAGCAGATCGTCCACGGGATACGCGAGTGTCAGGAGCTGAATGTAGGGCTGCAGCGCCAGGCGAATATCCTCGCTCGCTAACTCGAGGTCAGCCAGCGAGAGAACGGGTTCGGAACGCGCATCGAACGTTTCTATGTGGGCCCATTCGAGGCGCACCATATCTAGCGCAAGCTGCTCGCACGACGCAATCCACTCGCGGTTCTTCGTCAGCCAGCTTTCCAGACGCGAGCCGAGATTACGCAAGGTAAATGATTGCGAGGGGCAATCAATCAGGTAGGCTTGCATTAAGCCTTCAAATGTTCGTGAGCCAACGACTGCCTTCAATCCGGGAAAATCGTCCGAAAATGCATTTAACACGCGGAACCAGTATTGGCGGTTGTAAATCTCGAGCCGCTCGAAGGATTCGAGCACCCGGTTCGGCTTCACAAGGGCTTGTGCCTCCGCGACCATCGAAAGACCGTCCGAAGTTCTGCGTCTCATGCCGTCCTGGCGGGTCAAGGGTTGCATGACCGCGGCCGCTACTCGCCGCTGGAACTGTAGAAGATTGCTCATAACGCCTCCGATGAAAGCACTGACCCATTCGAAAAACTAGAACAGTCGACCGGTATTTCAGTCCGTTGGCCCAGGTAACGGTTCGCCTTTAAGGCTTCGGTATGGACTTCTTCAAAGCTCGGAATATGGTCATCCCACTCAAGAAGAGTCGCGGTATTTCCACATCGCTCGATCGCGCGTGCATACAGGCCCCAGACCGGATCGATCACTGCGTGGTCATGAGTGTCGAGAGTGTACTTCTCAAACTTCGAATGTCCCGCAATGTGGATTTGCGCGACTCTCTCGCTTGGAATAGCGTTTACGTAAGTGAGCGGATTGAAGCCATGATTCTCGGACGACACATAGATGTTATTGACATCCAGCAAAATGCCACAATCCGCGCGCTCCACTACTTCGTTCAAAAACTCCCACTCGGTCATCTCCGAGACGTGAAATTCGGCATAACTGCTAACATTTTCCACGACCACGGGAACTTCCACGAAGTCTTGCACCTGGCGGATCTTTTCAGCGGTCACCCCGGCCGCTTCAAAGGTGTAAGGCATCGGTAACAGGTCGTGGGTGTATCGCCCGTCCACGCTGCCCCAGCATAAGTGGTCTGAAAGCCAAGGTGTCCTAGTACGGCGTACCAGATTCTTCAACCGTTTCAGATGTTCGCGATTCAACGGGTCCGCAGAACCGAAATACATCGATACGCCGTGCTGAACCACCCGATACTGTTCCAGAATCTGATCCAGAATGTGGAGCGGCTTGCCGCCCTCGATCATGTAGTTTTCAGAGATGATCTCGAACCAGTCGACGACTGGTTTTCGCTCTAAGATGTGACGATAATGCGGTATCCGCAATCCAATTCCAACCCTATAGTCCGTGAAGCTATTAAAGCGGTTTGCAGGCATGAAGATCCGATCCTATTTCGGAAATAAGCAGGCCGGCTAATGACGCTACGGCCGGCCTGCCAACCTAAATAACTAAACAGCCTGCTGAGGCGGCTTTGAGCCGTCAGTCGCGCAGCCGCCCTTGCCCTTGCAAGAGTTCTTCGCTTTGCAGCCATTGTCCCCGGTTTTGCAGCCGCCCTGGCCTTTACAATCGTTCTTGCCTTTGCAGGAATGCTTGTCTTTGTCGTCAGCGGATACTTTGGCATACGAGACTTTGCCAATCTTCGTATTGCTGCTGCTACTGCTGACTGTCGCAGCGGGCACCTTAACAGCAGGCGATGTTTGGGACGCCTGTAAACGGACCGCTGTGCCACCAAGTAGGCCGGAGACCGCGGCAGTTACCATCAAACCCTTCAAAGAGGTTTTCATTCGTTATCCTTTTCGTGAAGTGAATTGGAGCCGCCGCTTGATCTTGCCCGGCTGAACTCTACTTACGATTTCGAGACTCGGAAAAGAAAGTTACTGCTCACCAGAATAAAAATCCACTTAGTAAGTTCTCAAGCGTGACAGAAGCTTCCAATAACTACGCCGAAAACTAGATGCGAAGCAAGGATTGCAATCGGGGTTCTAGGACCATAGTTTAGAGCAAGGAATCCCGGAGGCTCCAGTAACCGAGACTCGGTCGGCCCGTACCTTTCACTGGCCATACGTGGATGAAACTCCGGGATCAGCGTCATGCCCACTGCGAGCACGAAACTTCCTTGCGCGATACCAAGCAAAGCTCCTCGCCACCAATTGGGCCCTCCTAAATAGTGGAAGGCGACGATATAGAAAAGAGTGAACAATATTCCGTTCAACAGGTGGATACCAAAGCCAAGCAGCCTTGCCTTGGAGCGCTGAGCTGTAAACATGGTCCCAACCAGGAAGGGCAAGCTCATCCGGGTAAGCCGCATTCCCTGAGTAGCGGCTTCGAAGAGCACCTGCGCGAGCGTCGCCGACGCGCCCCAGAACAGCCAGTTATGCCAGTTCACTTTCTTGCTTCTCCTTGAACCGAGTTATGAGAGATTCCCGCCAGGCTTTCTCTCTTAGCGATCGCCATAGCAGCGTTGATAAGCCCAACGTGTGTGAACGCCTGAGGAAAGTTTCCCAAAGCAGCGCCCGTTTGCGGATCAATTTCTTCAGCGAATAATCCAACATCATTTGCGTAAGAAAGTAAATCCTGGAAACCTTGATGGGCCTCGACTAAAGTTCCCCCGCCCATTGCCAGAAACTCAACTCCCCAGAAGCTGCATATCCCGAAGGCGCCTTCTGTCGCAACGCCGTCACTCCGGTTGCGGTAGAGCAGAGCTCCGCCTGCGCCCAGGTGATTCCGGATTCGTTGATACGTTTTGCGTAAACGATCTGTGGAAACGTCTTCGAACTTGTGTAAGGCGAGCAGCAGCAGCGTCGCGTCTAGTTTCTGGGATCGAGGCTCGCTACTGTAACTTCCGAAGGATTCATTCCAGGCGTTGCTTTCGAGATCCTGGCGAATCTGTGCCCGAACCGATTCGAACGCCGGGATCGGAACGTTGCGCAAAATCTTTGCTTCGGCTAATTGAAGCAATTGTTCGAGTGCAACCCAGCACAGCAGGCGCGAATGGGTGTGGGCTGTTGGTTCGCCCTCGGGCTCCCAGATTCCATCGTCAGAAGCTTGCCAATTCCTGCAAACATACTTGCCGAAACCGACAAGCGCTTTGGCAGTTTCCCGATCTACTTCGCCTCCACTCTTGAGGATCTGAGCTACTCCGCAGATGACCTCGCCGTAGGTATCGAGCTGAATTTGTTTCTTCGCTCTGTTTCCTACGCGGACCGGGCGCGAAGCCTGGTACCCCGCCCACTGACTTAAAACCGATTCATCCTTCACTGGATTTCCGTAAACGTCGTACATCACCATCAGCTTTGGTTGAGTCAGGCGGGTCGCGTGCAATGTCCAATTCGCGAAGGAGGTCGCCTCGTTTTTGAATCCTGTGCCATGCAAAGCCTGAATGGTGAGTGAGGCGTCCCGCAGCCAGCAAAAACGATAGTCCCAATTCAGATCGTGCCCGATTTTTTCAGGGAGGGATGTAGTCGGGGCGCCAATGAATGCTCCTGAAGGGCCGAACTGGAGCAGTTTAAGTGTCAAAGCGCTGCGAATGACAGCATCGCGATAAGCTCCCTGGTAGGTGCACTGGCTTGCCCACTTCTCCCACCATTCGGTCGTCTCTTGGAGCAACTCGCGCGTGGTCGCCAGATCGGGGAGCACGCTCGGTGCTTCGGCCGTGTAAGTCAATGCGAAGGGAAGAGTCTCTCCGGCATGCATCGCTTTGCTGCAATATGCTCCTCCCGGCGTCAATTCATATTTCAACCCGCCGTGTAAAGCCAGCAAGCCTCTGCCCGCCTCCTGTCGTAGACCGAGGCGGCCCTTGTCCTTTAATCTCGCTTTACCTTGTCCATAATGCGGCCGTGGATTGAAAATGATCTTGACGGTGACTTCGCCGCCCAGGCAGTCCACCAAACGTAAAATCTGCTGCTCCGGAAGAAACCCTGTATTCTTTCGACCTTCCGAAGCGATCGGCATGAAATCAACAAGCCGAATCACACCGTTATCCGTTTCGAAAAGCGTCTCAATGACGTTGGTAGTTCCTAAGTAGCGGCGTTGCGCGCGAAATGGTTCCGCGGGGCAAATCTGCCAGAACCCGCCTGCGTCGGTATCGAGTAGCTTGCCAAACACGGCAGGGCTGTCAAAACAAGGCCAGCAGAGCCAATCAATCGAGCCGAAGCGGGAGACCAGGGCGGCAGAGCGACAATCACCGATAACAGCGTAATCACCGATTGCACAGCACCCACTGGGGGTCTCCGCCGTTCGGAGGACATCCTTCCCGGTCTGCATGGCACACAACTTATGACTTCTCTAAGTCGATCGCGGAAGTTACGGAGAGGTAGTTCTGATCGAATCGAATAGTACTTTGAGACAAACTTCGCAAAGCGGCCCGTAACTTCAACGCAAAACTCCCGAACTAAGGTGAGAGTCCAACGTGAGGATTAAGACATATCATGGGATCGTTCCTTCTCTATCTTCTGGGCATTTTGGGCGGAGCGCTTGCCGTGACGCAGGGCGCCGGCAACGCTCAACTCAAGAAGTCATTGGAAGCATCCATACCGCCGCTGTGGTTTAGCTATCTGAGCGGCGCGGCGGTTGTGGCGATTTTCTCGCTCATTCTGCGCGTCCATCCTCCCGTCGAGAAATTCGGACAAGTGCCTTGGTGGGCTTGGATCGGAGGGGCTTTCGGGGCAGCGTATGTAATGATTCAGCTCTCGCTGGCGGAAAAACTCGGAGCCGCCACTATGACCGGTCTGCTGGTCACAGGCCAAATCGTATTCTCCGTATTACTCGATCATTTCGGTTGGCTCGGTTTCGAACAGCACACCGCCGGTGTAGGTAGAATCGCCGGCGCGGTTGTCATGATCGCAGGTTTGTTTCTGGTGGCGAAGTTCTAAGTGGGTACTAGTTAATTCGAAAACTGGATGGTGAAAGCAACAAGATGATCGACAAAATTCTCCCCGATAGCAAAGTACAACTTCGTAGGTCCTTCCTCATTGGGGTGGTGGGAGGCATCGCGGGCTCGGCAGCAAAACTGGTGGGAGAAGCAATTATTCCGCCGCGTAAGCCTGGCGAAGAGCCGCCGCCCGCTTTAATTGCTGAGAAGCTTTTGCAGCGCTCGCTATCCAAAGGTCAGAAGCTGCTGGCTACGCAGTTTTTTCACTGGACGTTCGGCTCCATTCTGGGAGGCGTGTACAGTGTACTCGCTGATCGATATCCTCAAGTTACTGCAGGACGTGGCCTGTTGTTTGGCTGGGCTGTCATGCTGTTGACTCATGACTCCAGTTTGCCGGCACTTGGTGTAACTCCTGCGCCTTGGAACCAGGGCTCAAAGGAACTTGTCAGCGAATTTATTACACATGGGATGTACGGCGCTACAACGGAGGCAGTCCGGCGTTGGTTCCAATCAAAAGAACGGAGATAACGAGCTTAGGCGAACTAGTTGTCGCCGGCAAGGAAACGGTCGGCCGTTCGCAGCGCCAGCGCCATAATAGTGAGCGCGGGATTGGCCGGTAAGGCACTTGGAAACGTCGAATTGTCCGAGATCCAGAGATTTGGGATATCGAAGCTTCGGCCATACGAGTTGACCACTGCTGAACCGCCATCTGTTCCCATTCGGCAGGTGCCTATCGTGTGCGCCGTACGCTCGAGAGTCCAGATATCAGAAGCGCCTGCGGCCTCCCAGATGTCTCGCATCACAACAGCGGCGTGGTCTCGCATGCGAGACTCATTCTCGCTTTGTGAAAAGCAGATGCGGGGTTTTGGCAGTCCTCGTTCATCGTACTCTCCGGAGAGTTCCAGATAGTTTTCTGTTGAGGGTAGACAGTCTCCATTCATTCCGATGCCACCCGCGTGGTTATACCGCCGGAGCTGGTCGCGAAGAGCCTGTCCCCATAATCCCCTGCCCCGAGCAACTTGCATGGCCCACGTGACCGGCACAATGCCGAGGCTCTGCAACAGATAGCGGCCGGCAAAATCTGCCTGTTTAGGACGTATCATCTCTTCTGTGATTAACGAGGCCGGAAATCCTTTATGGGGACGCGTCTCTTCCTCGAAGTGGCCCCACACCTGAGCCGCCATATGGACCATGAAGTTGCGCCCTACTTGCCCACTGGAGTTCGCGAGCCCGTTATAGAGGAGTAAGCGAGGCGTTTCGATTGCTCCGGCGCACAGGAAGACGGCCCTGCAGCGCTGCCGCATCTCGCGGCCCTCATGCTGGTAAACGACCCCCGATATCTGCCGGTTTGCATCTATTTCGAAACCGTGGACAAAGCAGTTGGCCCGAATTTCAGCACCTGCACGCGTAGCTGCAGGCAAATAAGTCCGGTCCATGCTCCCCTTTGATCCATTGATGCATCCCTGATGGCAAAACCCGCAGTTGATACAAGCAGGTCGCGAATCGCGGTCACCTTGCAAGTAGGGTTGTGACAGTACGGCGCAGGGTGCTTCCGCCGTCTGGATTCCGAGCTTTCGGCAGCCTCGCTCCATCGTTTGAGCAACTGCGTTTAGTGGAAGAGGCGGTAGCGGATAGCGGCCGGCCGCGCCTGATCCCCAGGGGTAATCCGCGGGACCGGACACCCCGATAAACCGTTCCACTTCCGTGTAGTAAGGAGCGAGATCCTCATACCGCAAGGGCCAGTTCTCACCCACTCCGAACTCACTCCGTAACCGGAAATCCTGCGGCCAGGCCCGAGGAGTGAAGGCTCCGTAATGTAAGGTTGAGCCACCCACGCCGCATCCGCTATTATTCGCTCCGAAAGCGGTCGGGTCGGAGCCTCCGCTGAGACGTTCGTCCAGCCAATACAACTCGCGTTGAGCCATCTCATCGGTGGCATACTCTTCTGCGGGGTTCCATTGCCTGCCCGCTTCGAGAGCGACCGTCGAAAGCCCTGCCGCGGCCAATCGCGCCAGCACAGGTGCGCCCCCTGCACCTGTACCGACAATGACCGCGTCAACTATGTCGCTGGTTGCGTAAAGCTTTGAGGACTGGTTCAATACGCTTGAGGTTCCCATTCCTCTCCTTCGTTCAACCCGATGCGCACCCAACCCGGTCGGATAGCAATCCCGCTAAATCCGATCTCCGCCAGGGTCTCAGGATGCGAAACGAATAACGCAGTAGCGTCCGTCAGCACCTCCTCAAACCAGTGCTTAGCGTTGAGAGCGCCCCATTGAACATCTCCACTCTGTACCTTGGTTAGGATCAAGTCCTGTCGATCGGAGCCGATTTCGGCAAAGCCTCTAAGATACCGGCGATGAGCATCCCTTTCGAGAAGCCGTAACCCGTGTTCTAACGCGTCTTTGTCCCTGGGCATGTCGGCATAACGCCATCCGTTTCCCTTTCCAAGGACGTGTTGTTCATCGAGGAGCGCGGCGATGTCAATCGGGTTTGCCCGATCGGTTTGAGGGATGAGTCTCTCGATCACCGCTTGCAGGATCGGATAAAGATCCAGAGAGATTGTCTTTGGTCGGGTGCCTGGAGTTTCCTCGAGACGCTGAACGAGTACTTCTCGAGTTTTTGGAAGAACTTTGTCCGATCGAATTAGTTCGAGATATATTTGGTCCATTACCGAATTGGTTGTTTACTGCTGAGCGCCTTCGTACAGGTCTTCAACCGCGGCGTACAGAAAGTTACGGACCAGGTCTTCGAAACGTACTCCTCCATTGTTCATGAATCGAGATAACTTTTTTCCCGAAAAGTCGAACTGGTGTTCAAGCGGCGGAAAGGACGTGGAGGCGATTGTGTCGCTGGGAGTCTCCGTCGGGCTAAGTCAATCTATGCTGATTCCTTCAACTGAAATCGGATACGGAGAACCGGCATTCCTCTTTCTCCATCACTTCGGCGGATCCGCGCGCCAATGGGGAGAAGTTGTTGCGACCCTCGCGACCGAGCACCGGTGCATCTCAGCAGACATGCCCGGATTTGGGCGCGCTGCATCGCTCACTGGTTTCACGGTCGAAGATATGGTGAGCCGATTAATTGAGCTCGTTCAGTCGAAATCATTATCCAGGTTTGTCTTGGTCGGTCATTCGATGACCGGTAAAGTGTCCCTCGCGTTCGCCTCTCGTCGACCAGTCGGTTTGTTGGGGCTGGTCCTGGTCACACCTTCTCCACCCGGACCTGAACCAATCGAGGACGAGGCCCGGCAAGAAATGCTACAGAACCACGGCACCCGTTCCGGCGCGGAGCAACTAATCGCCAAAATTACCGCCCGGCAACTCCCGCCCGAGCTATACGAGATCGCGATCAAAGATAACCTGCTAGCTTCCTCGGATGCTTGGTCTGCATGGCTCAACCAGGGCAGTTATGAAGATTGGTCAGACCGCATCGATACGGGGTCACTCCCGACTCTCATCGTTACAGGCCAAAATGATCCGGCGCTACCCGCCTCTGTGCAGGAACAACTCACTATTCCGTATGTGAGAAATGCGAGGCTGGTGGACCTTCCCGAATGTGGTCACCTTCCGCCGCTCGAAGCAGCGCCAAGGCTGTCCTCGTTGCTTCAGGAATTCGCGCGGGAGCAGCTCAACACGTGACCGTGAGATCCGAGCGGCAGCGGGCCAGGAACTACACCTAAGAATCGAGTAACTCTCAAAATGAATTCTGTGCACGGAAAAGAAGTCGTAGTGGTCACCGGTGCATCTACCGGAGTCGGTCGCGCCGTCGTTGCGGAGTTCGCACGACAGGGAGCGCACATTGGCTTAATCGCGCGCGGACGCGAGCGCCTGGAAGCAACTAAACGGGAAGTAGAGGAACTCGGTGGGCGCGCCCTCGTGCTGCCGACCGATGTCGCGGATGCTCAGCAGGTGGAGCACGCAGCCGAACGTGCCGAGCATGAACTGGGACCTATCGATATCTGGGTGAACAATGCAATGACCACGATTTTCGCGCCGTTTATCGAGATCACAGCTGACGAATTCAAGCGTGCGACAGAGGTCACGTATTTGGGGCAAGTATACGGAACAATGTCAGCCCTGAAGCGCATGCGCCCGCGCAATCGTGGCACCATCGTACAGGTAGGCTCGGCCCTCGCTTACCGCTCCATTCCTCTACAATCCGCATATTGTGGAGCTAAGCACGCCGTGATCGGATTTACCGACTCGATCCGTTCGGAGCTCATTTACGATAGGAGTGACGTGCACATCACGGCAGTCATGCTTCCGGCCATGAATACCCCGCAGTTCAGTTGGTGCCGCACGCGACTGCCTCATCATCCTCAGCCAGTGCCTCCTATCTTTCAGCCCGAAGTAGCGGCTCGCGCGATTGTCTGGGCCGCTCGCCACAAACGGCGCTCGGTGTACGTCGGTTGGCCTACCGTCGAAGCGATCTATGGTCAGGCATTAGCCCCTGCTTTCGCCGATCGTTATCTGGCCCGACACGCGATCGGCGGCCAGCAGACGTCCCAGGTCGTTTCACCCGACAGGCCCGATAATCTGTTCGAACCTGTTGCGGGCGAGTACGCGGCGCATGGCATCTTTAACGATCGGGCTCGTCCTGTGAGCGTACAGAACTCGCTCAATCTTGCCTCACTCAATTGGACCGGTCACCGTGGCCTGGTGGCCCTCTCTGGTCTCGCAATCGCAGGACTTCTTCTCGCATACTCTAGGCGGAGCAGATAAATGAAGCATCATTTGAGCGCTGACGAACTCGGCCGAGAGCTGCGCTCGGGTTCTAGCCGGTTCCTGAAGCGGCGGCGCAGCATCATCGGGCTCACCTTTCTTTCGTGTTCGGCCCTGGGTGCGATAGCGCTCTTTCAAATGGGTCTGATCAAGACTCTGCCAGGGCCCAGGTGGCGTGGTTTCAACGCCGAAAAAATCAACGGTTCCGCTCAGGCGTATTCGATTCTGTCGATACCGGATGCTCTTCTAGGATGCGCCAGCTACGCGCTTACCGCTTCGCTGGCGGGATGTGGCCCCGCGGACCGTTGGAAGACACATCCGCTCATATCAGTTGGTCTGGGATTCAAAGTGCTGGCCGACGCCACGCTAGCAGGAAAGCTCACAATCGATGGATTCAGAAAATTTGGCGCTTTCTCTTTGTGGTCTCTTCTGGCGGCGGCGACTACCTGGACGGCTGTCCCTTTCGCAATGCCTGAAGCGAAAGCGGCCCTCCATCACCTGTTAGGGAGAAGATCGTAAGTTAGCTAGCGTATTAGTGCAATCAAAAACTGAGATGGTGGGCGGTCACAGGATCGAACTGTGGACCTCCTGCTTGTAAGGCAGGCGCTCTAACCGGCTGAGCTAACCGCCCATTGTGCGAACTCTTCAATTTACTATGATTGCGCGCGACCTGCTTGTCTGAAGGGCGTCGTTTTGGCCATGTCGAGCGTTGAATCTGGGCGGAGGAGTCGCTTCTGGCGGTACAGAATCGTCTATGCTGTCAACGATAGCTGGCGCACCTCATCAAGGCCATCCAGATCCAAACCCTCAATCTCCTGAATGCTTTTCCCGGCAATCCCTTGCAGGTCGCCAAACATACCGGCCGTTGCTTCCATGGCGCGGTCGATCTGTTCCTGCCGTTTCGCCCACTGCTTCAGCATCACCTTGCGTTCTTTGGCTAGATCATCCTGCATGCAGGAAAAAGACTCAACCATCGCCTGTACGCGCTGCCGGAAGCGCGAGCCTGTGAGATAGCCGTACATCATCTCCGCTTTGGTTTGATGGCCTTCGGCGGCGTGACGAACACTCGAAACTTCGAGCAACATCTGGCGCAGCGAGAAAGCAACCGGCAGCATGGTCTTCGGATGCGTCACCCAGACGCCTTCCACCAGCTCGAAAGTATCGACATCTTTGGGGAGAGCAAAACTGACAATGACCGCAATTTCCGCCTGAGCCGCGCGCTGATCTTCTCGCAGTTTCGCCAGCCACCCATCGCTCCAGCTCTTGGTGCGCTTGGTCTCCCAGAGAATGGCTCCGCACTCGCCACCCTGCGGGTTGCGCACACGCTGCAGTACATCGCCGCCGTGCTCGCCTTTGGGTACCGGCTCCACCCGATCGAACGGAAATTTGGCCCTGAGGAGAGATTCCAATTCTTGTTCGAGTACCTCTCCCTGCGTCTGCTGCGAACCCTGCTCGGCTTTGCGGCGCAGGTCTTCGATCTGCTTCTGCATCGAAGCGATGGTCTGTTCTTTCTCATGAACGCGCAGCTTGTATTGATCGTCTGCCTCAAGCCGCGCCTGTACGCGCACACTCGTCAAATTTTCCTGCACGCGTTTTTCTACAGTCAAATCGAGTTCGCGTGTCTTGTCCGCGAGCGCCCGCTCCTTCTGTAGACAAATCGCCTGACTTCTCTGCGCCTCGGCCAATTTCTCGTTATTCTGTTTCAGAACCTCATTCAACTGCTGAATCTCGCGCGTACGCCCATCGAGCTCTGTGGCGAGAAGCGCCTTGGCTTTCAGGGCTTCCTGCTGTCGCAACTCGTTTTCGCGCAGCCGCCAGTCGCCCTCCTTCTGGGCCAGGCGTTTCTCGAAATCGCGGCGCGTTGCCTCTACCAGCGGAGCGGCCAGCGACTCGGTCAGCTTGATCTCGGTCTTACACTTGGGACAAGAGACGGTTGGTTCAGACATGGCTTTCATATCGGCTGAATCACCGCCAGTAAGAGGAGAAGTTTTAGTCGATCTCTCACTCAGCCATAGTAAAACAATTCTGTCCAGTTTTGTTCGATCTCCCGCTTGAGCCGTTCTCAACGAAAGGCAATCGATATCCTACAAGTGTTCCGCCCGCGCGCGGCGTTGCCTCCCAAGTGCCTGTCAAAGCCAAAACCGAGTTTCAATCCAAGTGGCAATCTCTGTTGTCGTTCCTGCGCTCGCTGTTGGGGCGGATCTGGGTACGCGTCGCCCTCGCCGCGCTGCTCGTCTGTTCGCTGGTCGTGGCCGGCTTGCTGTGGTCGGAGTACAAACGGTACCAGCGCATCGTCGACGAGCGCATCCGGCATCCCATCTTCAATGAACCGGCCCAGATTTATGCGGGCGCCGAGCGCGTTTCGGTTGGTGACAAGTGGAGTGCGGCCACCATCGTGAGCGACTTGCGCGAAGCCGGTTACGTCTCCAGTTCAGGCCGCCTCGAATCTGCTGTCGGTACGTTTGCCGTACGCGGCGCTACGCTCCAAATTAAACCGGGGCCAGCGAGCCTTCACCCCAACCAGGATGCCACTCTGCACATCGCTGATGGGGAGGTCGATTCCATCACTGGGCCCAAGGGGGAAACACTTACCTCTTATGATCTGGAGCCGCAACTGGTCACCGGTCTGTTCGACGCCAAGCAGCGTTCGAAGCGTCGCCTGCTGACCTTTGCAGAAATTCCCTCGGTCGTGACGAGTGCCATCGTGTCGGTGGAAGATCGCCGTTTTTTCGAACATGGCGGAATCAATTACGTTCGCCTGATTGAGGGTTTATTGACGCCCATCCTGCGGCACCGGCGCATGCAGGGCGGTTCCACATTAACGATGCAGATGGCGCGCGGATTTTTTCTGTCGAACGAGCGCAGCGTGCGCCGCAAAGTCGCAGAAATGATGATCGCGCTGGTGCTCGAGCGCCGCTTTTCGAAAGAACAAATTCTTGAAATCTACGTGAACCAGGTCGACTTAGGGCAGCATGGCTCGTTTAATATCCGGGGCTTTGGGGAAGCGGCGCAGGCGTATTTCGGCAAAGACATAAAAGGCTTGACCTTGCCCGAAGCCGCGCTGCTGGCCGGCCTGGTGAATGGTCCCACTTATTTTTCACCGTTTCATCACGCCGAGCGCGCCATCAAGCGGCGCAACCTGGTTCTCCAGGCGATGTACGACAACCACGTCATTGATAAGGAGCAGTTGCTCAACGCGAAAGCGATCCCGCTCAAACTGGCTCCGCCCAGCGTGGAAGCTGACGATGCCCCCTATTACATCGACCTGGTGCGCGAACGCCTGCTGGCGCAATACGACGAAGCCGAATTGAATACGGGCGGCATGCGAGTCTACACCTCTCTCGACCGTCAACTGCAAAAAGCGGCGGCGGAAGCGATCGATGTCGGGATGCGGCAGGTGGATGCGACTATCTTGCGCCGGCGCACACACCGCATTCGTCAGGGCAAAGGCAAGAACGTGACCGTGGTGACGGAAGTTGCGCCGGGTCCCATGCCGCAGGTGGCGTTGATTGCGCTCGATCCGCATACCGGTGAGGTATTGGCGCTCTCCGGAGGCCGTAACTATGCCGCCAGTCAATTGAATCATGCGGTAGCCAAGCGCCCAACGGGTTCCATTTTCAAACCGTTCGTCTATGCTGCGGCATTCACCGCGTCGCTTACGGAGGATCCATCGAAGGCCTTTACGCAGACCACTATGCTCGACGCCACCGAAGCCACCTTTAACTTCGATGGCAAGCCGTACCTGGTGCACAACTTCGATCCGAAAGACAGTGTGGGGCAGGTGACGGCCCGGAATGCGCTGGCACACTCCATCAACACTGCGACCATACGGCTGGCCGAATCGATCGGCTACGACAAAGTGGTGCAGTTAGCGCAAGCCTCGGGCATACCGGATTTGAAGCCGACACCGGCGATGGCGATCGGCGCTTACGATGCGACGGCGCTCGATATGGCAGGCGCGTACACGGTGTTTTCTAACGGTGGGGTTCGTATGCCGCCGCAGTTCATCCGGGCCATTCGCGGCGGCAACAGCGCAAACGAAGACAGCGGGGGCGAACAGGTAGATCAAGCTTCGGGCGGTAACGCGAATGTTCTGGACAGCCGCGTGGCGTATCTCATCACCGACATGCTGGAGGCGGTGCTGAACGGCGGCACGGGCAGCGCGGTGCGTGCGCGATTCAACTCGCCCGCAGCCGGAAAGACCGGCACGTCGCACGATGCCTGGTTCGCCGGCTACACGTCGAACCTGTTGTGTCTGGTGTGGGTCGGTAACGACGACTACACGGATATTAAGATTGAGGGCGCGAAAGCGGCCGCGCCTATCTGGACCGAGTTCATGCTGCGCGCTCGAAAACTGCAGCGTTATCACGATATGCAGGACTTCACGCCGCCCACCGGCGTGCTGCCGGTGCATCTGGATAAAGTGACCAATCTGCCTGCGGACAGCAGCTGTCCCGATGATTACGATGCTTATTTCATCGATGGGACTATTCCGGCAGTCACCTGCGATCATCCGGACGGACCCGATCGCAACATCTTTCAAAAGATGTTCGGCTTAGGTCTGCACCGCGAACTGGTGCTGCCGCCCGTTACGCAGCCGGTTCCCAACCAGCCCCAGCCGCCTGCGACATTACCCGGCCAGCCGGGTCAACCGCCAGTAAATAATCCGGCCGGCCAGCCGGTCACCCCGACGCCCGCGCCGCAGGTGAAGGAAAAGAAACGCGGCTTCTGGAAGCGCTTGTTCGGGGGTAAGAAGAGTTCGGACAGCAGCGGCGATTCCAGCGATACGAATCGCTAGAACTGTATCGCGCGAAGCTCTTGACGCACTTCAAATGTTTCTCTCTGTGTAGTGCCTGTTGCTCGTAAGTGTCCAGAACCATCGAATGAATGCTGAACTGAAACCACCGGCCACGCGCCGTTTCGCCTTACAACCTGCGACGGCGGAATCGAAATGCGGCAGCGGCCGCATTTCCTAGGGAAACGAACCCATAGCTCGCCGGCTCCGGTGAAACAGACGCAAGCGGAACCGGAGTGATGCCGTCGGCCTCGAACAATGAGAAATCGAAGCTGGCTGACCCGCTTGGGCAGCCCTGAGAACAGCTTCCTCCCGTGCTGCTGCTGTCAGCGGCGATGCCATCGAGAGAAGCTTCGAAGGGTGCGAGGATCCGACTAAGATCGGGAGTTCGCGTTTGATTTCGCAGAATCCAATCCCGCGAGAAATGGGCGCTACGGGGTCCCTGCGGGACCAAATCGGTAATCATAAGGCCCGTTGAAGCCGTCCACTCTCGTGCCGCTTCCAGATTACAACTGGTGACGTATCGATGACGCGGCGCACCGCCAAAACGGTTGGTGTAAAGTAATCTGATCCGGCTAGCCTGTCGGACCAGGAGATTTCATGAGGCTTCGTCTTCTAAATTTATCAAGCGCGGCTGCCGCCGTGTGTCTGACTCTTCTTTCTCCGGCATCGCGAGCTCAGCAACTGCCGCGCGCTTCCACACCGGCTGCTCTCAATCGCCAAATCGAGTTCAACGTCTACCTTCCTCTGCAGCATAAGGACGAATTGGATGCCTTACTCGATTCCCAAAAGAGGCCGGGCTCACCGGACTATCACAAATGGCTGACCCCGGCCGAATTCAGCAGCCGGTTCGGGCCGAGTCCGCAGGATATGGCCGAGCTATCGTCCATCCTGGCCGCTTCCGGTCTCACGGTGACGGGCACGCACAGCCATGGGGTACATGTCCAGGGAACGGTGGACACGGTGCAGCGCGCGTTCGGCGCTCCACTGGTCGAGAGTGCGACCGCGAGTGGCAAAACGAAGATCGTGGCCGCCGCGGGGTTACAGCTTCCCGCCGCGTTGCAGCGAATGGGCGCACAAGTGATCCATTTTGCGCCCCTGCGCGGAGCTCGCCCGCAATCCCGCATAGTGACGGAGTCGGCTGCGCCCGGCAACCGCTATTCGCCCAATGGCAGTTACTGGTTTACCGACATCAAGCAGGCTTACGATTTCCCCTCGTATCGCTCTTTGACCGGCGCTGGCCGGACCATTGCGATCATGTCTGTCTCCGACTACCTGCCCTCCGATATGGCCGCTTACTTCGGTCACGAATCCACCAAAGCCGCACCGATTGCCGTGCCACAAATCCTTCGTTATTTTCCGCTGGGTACCGGCGCACCGTTTGTCCCGGGGAGCGGCTTTTCTCTCGAGGCTGAGCTCGATCTGCAACAAGCAGGGGGTATAGCTCCGGGCGCTAGGCTCGTGCTGGTAGACCTGCCCGATAGCAGTTTTGCGTCCTTTCTCGATGGCTATTTCTCGCTCGTCTTGAACAATTTCGCAGACATCGTGAACAGCTCGTTCGGGTTCGGCGCCGAAGCTACTTTTAATGCGGATTACAACGGCGGTCAGGACTTCACCGGTCTGTTAACTATTTTCGATGACGTCTTCAAGCAGGGCAACGCGCAAGGCATTACCTTTGTAGAAAGCTCGGGTGACAACGGCGGACTTTCTCTGCCGCCGCTGAATTACTTCACTACGCCGGCGCAAAAGCCGCCTGTAGTGGTCGGTAAGTTTCTGCCGGGCATCGATGCTTTCACCACTAGCTGGCATGTAACAGCAGTCGGAGGAACGAATTTGCATACATCCTATGATCCGCCGAGCCTGGAATCGCGTTACGTCAGCGAAGATGCTCAGGGCGATCCCGAGATTCCGTACGATCCTTATGGCGTCGGTAACCTGCTGGCGGGCGGCTACTGGGGTTCGGGCGGTGGCAAGAGCATCATCTATGCCAAACCTCCTTATCAGGAATTTATCCAGACCGGCAGCAAGATGCGCACTACCCCCGATGTCTCGCTGCAGATGGGCGGCTGCCCCGGCGGCATTGCCAAACTGCCCTGCCGAGAGGGCGATAGTTCTGTGGTAGAAGCCTTTGGCGGCAACTTCGTTGGCGTTATCGGAACAAGTGTGTCTGCTCCGGAATTCTGCGGGATGCTGGCGCTCAAAGAGCAATTCTTAGGAGGCGCACGGCTCGGGAACGTGAATTACGATATCTATGCCTTGGCCGCTGCCCAACCTGCACTGGCAAACACGCCGCTCGATCTGCTGCATCAGGGTCAGCCCGGCTTTAACGGTGCTTTTCATACGACACCGACGGGTTACAACTTAGTTCTAGGCGTTGGAACGCCCTTAGTAAGGAACTTCATCTTCGCCCCGGAACTACCGCCGGCCGGCAATCCCCAAACGCGTTCCAACCCATAGGCTATAGGGCCGGTTTGTCATTTGAACCGGCCCTATTTCTTAAATTTCGAACCATAACTCACCCTAGACTCGGTGTAAGTAAACACCGACTCCGCTTCGAACTTTCGATAATTCAAAAATCGGAGTTCATTCCGATTACGCTGGCGCTCGGTGTGCATGAACATTTGTGCACTTAAAGGAAGCGTGTAACTATGAACTCCGATGGTTACACTGCCGTAATCAATGATGGTGTTACTCTCCTTCACGTGAAAGGCCTCGGGTAACTCGACCGCGCGAATCAGCAAGCGGGAAATCCGTCCAGTTCCCGGATCCACGTAAACCAATCCTCGTAACGGCGACTTATAACTCTGCTGCGCCTCGCCTAAACCCGGTTCTTGAAAACAGCAGTAGTATAACGAGAACTCGCTCTTGCCGGGTTCCACAAAGTAACTAAAGACGGCCGTACGCTTTCCTTGGAAAAGTTCCCAATGATCCCAAGTAAGTCGGGCATCCGCCTGGGGACCGAAAATGATGACCATGTCGCCCCCGAATTCGCCGCTCGATATGCTCAGACCGCTCTTGGTAACAAGGCCATTGGCTGGCTTGTTGTTCACTTTTGTGATCTGGCTCTCTTCCGCGCCGCCGGCGAATCGCAAAACCCTGGTGAAGCTGTCGCTACGCCGCAGGCTTTTTCCATATTGAGGATTCCCGTCCCACCCCGTCCTTCGCAGGTTCGTAAAACGCTGCGTAACTTGATCGCACAGGAAGTCGGGCAGCGAATGCACGTAACCACGTGCATAATCCACCACTCGTTGCAACATCTGGTTCTGCTCGTCTGGCGAGGGCAAAGGTTGGATGGTCAAGACCGGCGCTGCTGGAGGCGACAGGTTTTGTGATTTGTGCTGGAGTGCCTGCAGGGCGGCCAACGCGCGCGGCCCCGTGCCTGCTTGTTGAAAATAGAGAGCCACGCGGGGATTCAACTGCTCCGCCAGCTGTAAGTTCGCGAGTTGTTTGGCCAACTGCGCATCATCGTGATCGGAGTAAAGGGAGGTGAAAACGAGCGTTGTGACGTCGGCCGAGGTCGCCCGGTGACCTGTGCCGAGAGTGGCCAACTGAACCAGAGCAAGCAGGCACAGCGCCCTTACATGATTGATCATCTCGCATTTCTTTGCCCGTGAGAAATGCAGGGTAAACCCTAAAGGCTGCGGGCCCATCAGCCGATAGACCCTCAGGTGCTTCGCCATTTGGCGGGCCCGAATCTGTGTCTAGGGGTGCTCGGTTGGTCTCGAATCCAAAAGTTTCCATCGCAAAGCTGGCAGGCCGTCTGATTTTATTCGTATTGTGGGGCGTGTGTGCGGCGGGGCAAACCCTGCTGAATGCCCCGGCGGCGCAGAACTTCGGGCAGGTTTCGGCAAACACCGCTCCACCGAAAACGCAAACTTTTAGCTACACCCTTTCCGGTTCCATATTTCCGACATTTTCGCTGCATTATGCCCTTGATTACTCGATTTCTTCACAACCTTGCAGTGGTTCGGGAAGCATTAGTTGCTCGGTGACGGTGGCCTTCGCACCTCGCTTTCCGGGTTTGCGGCAGGATGCGGTCATTGTAAAGAATTCGGCGGGCGCGGTTCTGGCCGAGACGTTGCTGGCAGGAACCGGCATGGGTCCACAGGCTTCGGTTTTTCCCGGTGTCATCTCGACGGTGGCCGGCAATGGCGCCTGGGGGTATGCGGGCGATGGGGGATTGGCGGCCGCCGCTCTATTGCGCAATCCGCAAGGGATTGCTATAGATAATTCGGGGAATTTGTTTATTGCGGATTCACTCAATCAGGTTGTTCGGGAGGTGGTAGCCACGCGAATGAGCACGGTGGCGGGCACGGCTCTGGGGGTTGGATATGCCGGAGATGCTGGCTTGGCGACCAAGGCTCATCTGAATACACCGTGTGGCATTGCTCTGGACGGCGCAGGAAATCTTTTTATTGCGGATCAGGGGAATAATGTGATTCGCCGGGTGGATGCAGTCACGCAGATTATTACGACGGTGGCGGGCGGGGGGACAGTGCCATCAGGGACCGACGGGTTGGGCGATGGCGGCCCGGCTACGAGAGCGCTTTTAAATGGACCCTCGGATGTGGCGGTCGACGCTGCCGGTAACTTGTTCATCTCGGACTCCATGCACGGGCTGATCCGCAAAGTCGACGCAACCGGGGTCATAACGGTGTATGCCGGCGGCGGAACCTCTTCGGGCGCGGACGGGCTGGGTGATGGCGGCCCAGCGAAACAAGCGTCTTTACGCTACCCGCTGGGAATCGGCCTGGATGCGGTCGGCAATCTGTTTATCGCCGATAGCGAAAACGGCAAGGTTCGGCGAGTCGACGCGACTTCGGGGAACATTACCGCGCTTACAGCCTCGTTTACGACACCATCCGCAGTCCGCATCGACCCGGCGGGCAACGTTTACGTGGCTGATTCGGCGCAAAACGTGGTTATCCAGATTAATGCCGCAGGGGGAATCTTCCCGATAGCCGGTACGGTCGCGGCGTTATACACGGGCGATGGCGGTCCCGCGAACCTGGCCACCCTGTCTTCGCCCAGTTCGCTGGCGCTCGATGCGAACGGCAACATCTACATTTCCGATTTTGCAAACAACGCTATCCGCAAGGTCACGGTGCAGCCGCCGGCTTTACTATTTCCAACAACCCTGGTGGGCCAGGTCAGCCCGTCGCAAGCCCTGCAGATTATGAACACCGGAAACCAGAACCTGGTTTTCTCCGGTTTGACCCTCAGTTCCAGTTTTCCGCAGTTGTTGAACGGTTTTTCGGACTGCTCGGCATCTTCGGCTCTGGCAGCAGGCGGTTTCTGTGGCATCGGAATGCAATTTGTTCCACTCAACACCGGCTTGAACTCAGGAAGCCTTTTGCTGAAGAACAATTCCCTGAATTTCGTTACTGTGCAGAACTTCAATTTGAATGGGACGGGGGCGGCGGGGGCGGTGGCGCAGCTGTCGATGAACACGACGAATCTGGCATTTGGGAATCAGACGATCGGAACCAGCTCGGCGGCCCAGACCGTGACGATTACGAATCGTGGGACAGCGGCGATGCCGGCGTTCAATGCTTATGCGAGTGGCAGCAACGACTTCACTTATGGCGGGAACTGCGGTTCTCCGCTCGCGATTGGGGCAAGCTGTCAGATTTCGATTGTTTTTACGCCGTCGGTGATTGGCGCGAGAAGCGCGTCGTTGTCGCTGAACACTGGGCTCGCGAATATGCAGCAGATTAATCTGGCTGGGACAGGCACCGGCGCGCCGCAGGCCGCGCTAAGTGCAACAGTGCTGAACTTTGGCAGCCGCAGCATCGGGGTCGCAGGGAGCGCGAAGACGGTGACGCTTTCGAATACGGGCAGTAGTTCTTTGACGATATCGAGTGTGGCAATCGCGGGCGCAAACGCCGCGGATTTCAGTTCGACGAACACCTGTGGTGTGAGTGTGGGTGCGGGGAGCAGCTGCGTGTTTACGATTAGCTTTGCCCCTCATACGATGGGTCTTCGGACGGCTACTTTGACGATTGCAGGCAATGCAGCCACCCAGACCATCGTTTTGAAAGGCGTTGGTTCCGTCAGAGCCGCGCCCGCTGTGTGGAGGCCGTCTACGGGAACGTGGTTCGTGTCCAACAGTTCAGCATCCGCCGCTAGCACAGGCGTGCAATGGGGGCTAAAGGGTGACGTGCCCGTTCCCGGAGATTATGATGGCGACGGGAAGATGGATCTCGCAGTGTTCCGGCCGTCGAATGCTACCTGGTATATCGTTCCAAGCTCGACTTCGACCTTCTATTCCGTCCAAATGGGCGGGTTAGGCGACGTGCCAGTCCCTGCTGATTACGACGGAGATGGAAAGACCGACCTTGCGGTATTCCGGCCGTCGAACGGAACCTGGTACATCTCTCCGAGCCGGACTCTGACGGCCTACTCCGTCCAATGGGGCCTCTCTGGCGATATTCCGGTTCCTGGTGATTACGATGGAGATGGGAAGGCAGACACGGCAGTGTTCCGGCCTTCAAACGGCACGTGGTACATCGTTCCGAGTAGCACATCTCTGTATTACACTCGGCAGTGGGGACTTCCTGGGGATGTGCCCGTTACCGGTGATTATGATGGAGACGGCAAACTGGACATCGCCGTTTGGCGTGCTTCAAACGGCTCGTGGTTAATTGTTCCCAGTTCGACCGGGATCTTTTATACGGTGCAGTGGGGAGTTGCAACGGATACTCCACTGCCGGGTGATTACGACGGCGACGGAAGAACAGACATCTGTGCTTTGCGCCCATCAAGCGTTACTACATGGCTGATCGTGCCAAGCGCCACGGGTAGGTTTTATCCTGTCCAATATGGGCTTGCAGGCGATGACTTAGTTCCCGGCAGCTACGGAGGCGCCGGAATTTGACGCAAAGTTACAGAGCAATGTTCGTCGGGCTTTTTAGGTCGATATGTTCAAATCAGAAGACAGATTTCCCGAATTATGCCGGACAATGAAATACCAGAAGATCTTCAGCTTATTCGTGAGTCAACCCTTTTCGATGCAGATTGGTATCTCGAGAATTATCCTGATGTTAAAGTGGCCGGAGAGGATCCCGCCCTTCACTACCTGAGTTTTGGGGTTGCTGACAGACGCAATCCCGGACCAAATTTCGACACAACCCGGTATCTGGAGCGCTACCCAGACGTGGCGGCATCCGGACAGAATCCGCTGGTCCACTACCTCGCATTCGGGTCTGCCGAGGGACGAGAGATATGCATTGTTGACACCAGGCCCGCTGTTGCGAGCGAGCCCGCAAGCCTCGAAGTGAGAGAGCTCGTGTCCAGCTCCGGCCTATTTGACGTGGCATGGTATCTGGAAAGGTATCCAGATGTCGCCGCAACGAAAGCCGATCCGATGTCTCATTATCTTTCTAAGGGTATGCGAGAAGGGCGGGACCCAGGCCCAATATTCAGCACGAATTGGTATCTCGAGCGCCACCCGGAGTTATTGAGTACGGACAAGAATCCACTTGTTCACTACTTGACGAATAAAGATCCGAAAGATCGCGACCTGTTGCGTCAGGCGCGCCTTCTTGCCGGATCTTCGCTGTTTGATTCTGATTGGTACAGGAAGAGATACCAAGACCCGGAGAGCACAAATCCGATCTTTCACTATCTGACACTCGGTCTCGTTGAGCAACGTCATCCTGGCCCGAGCTTTGACGCCAAGCGCTACTTGGCGATGCATCCCGATGTTGCTGAAGCTCAGATCGATCCGCTCGTACATTACCTCGACAGCGGCGCCGAAGAAGAGCGACAGATTTACCCGCTTTCTCCAAGTGAATCTTTAGGCGTACCGACACTCGAAGAGTTGGTCCGATCGCGATTTCATCGCTCAAACCTCCGGGCGTTTCCCATTCCGCCGAGACCTCGAAGGCTGACTTTGGTCATGGAGGATCTAAACCTAGGGCCGATGAACGCCGAAGCCGGCATTCCTCTGATATTTGCTGTGCTTTTGAGCGAACGAATTGGAGCTACGTTGCGGCTGATCGTACAGGCCGAAACCCCGGATTTCTCGATGGTCGATACATTTCTCAGGAACAGCCAGATTGCCTGGAGCGGGAAGCTCGAAGTCCTGTATTCGCCGATCGATGGTTTTGGCGAGTTTGCGATCGCGGAAAATGACTTTTTTCTAACAACGTCCTGGAAGATAACGAATGCGTTGCGAACGGTGGTCGATCCATCGCGTGTCATCTTTCTCGTCCAGCAGGATGAACGGATGCTGTACCCATTTGGGGACGATCGGTTGGTGTGTGAAGAGACGCTTTCCAGTCCTGATATTTCGTTTGTGGTCTATTCTCAAACGCTGTTCGAGCATTTCACTTCTGGGTCTGGAGCTCTAAGTAGTTTTCGAAACCGTGGTGTATGTTTTGAGCCCGCTTTTCCTTTAAGAGACAGCTACTCGCGAGAAACATCTCGAGAGCCAGGGAGTAAATCTAATTTCTTTTTTGATGCTCACCCGAACAACCCTTCGAGGCTCTATTGGCGTGGCCTTGAGGCGATTGGCGAAGCGCTCGCATCCGGTATTTTGCGGCCGGAGCAATGGGATTTTTATTTTGTCGGCAAACCTGCGCTTGATGTTCATCTGCTCGAAAGCGTGCGGCCGCAGTTGATTCCTGAGCTGACGTGGGAGCACGACCGTTATCTCCTTTCGCGCATGGATGTTGCGCTCTGCTTGCTAGATAATCCCGCTCCAAGCTATCTCGCTTTAGGGCTAGCCGCAGGAGGAGCCGTGATTGTCACGAATCGGAGTAACCCAAAAACTCTCTCGCAGTACTCGGACAACATTATTTGCGTGGATTCGTCGGTTCCAGCGCTAGAGAGGGGAATCGGCGCTGCCGTCCAGCTCGCCGGCGATGGTAAGGCGAGGTTGGACAATCAGTCGCACAGTGGTCTTTTGAGTGATTGGAGTATCGGATTCGAATCGGCCTTAAAGCATTTTGAAGATGCGTATATGGCGTTAGCAAGTTAAATGTGGACAGCCGCTAGAATTCCGGTTTTTCCGTTTAGCCCGCCGTGGCGCGCTAGCGTCGGGGAACGCTTAGCAGCGCTGACCAGGCAGGAGCGTCGAATCGCATATTTTTACGAAAGCCTCGACAACACGACATTCCGTTATAGGGTCTTCAACATGATACAGGCGCTTGATGCGACGCCGGACCTGCATACTTCCGCATCCTGGTTTACTCACGAAGACTCCAACTTCTTTGAAAGCTTCATAGATAGGGCAGATGCGCTGGTAATCTGCCGGACGAAATATGACTCAGTTGTCGCGACCATGATAGCGCGGGGGAAGGCCCGCGGAATCCCCGTGCTTTTCGATATCGACGATCTAGTTTTCGACCCGGAGTACGTGCACTTAATCATGGACGCGCTCGCACTACCCAGTGGAGCGCAAAAGGGCTGGAATTCCTGGTTTGCGTATGTTGGGCGATTGGGTGCGACACTGCGTCTTTGCGATCGCGTCATAGTTACAAATCAATATTTAGCTGATCGAGTGAGCGCTATGCTACCGGCTCTCCAGACGCGAATCGTCCCGAATTTCTTGAATCGAGGCCAGCAGGAAGCTTCCCAGAAAATATGGAGCTTGAAATGCCGCTCACGATTTGCCAGCGATGGCCGCGTTAATATCGGCTACTTCAGTGGAACGCCTACGCATGCTCGTGATTTTGCGATTGCTGCGCCTGCCCTCGCCCGACTTTTAGAGCAGGATAGGCGTCTTACTTTGCGTGCTGTCGGATTTCTGGAACCGAAAGGCCCGTTAGCGAAACACAAAGACCGGATTGAATTCTACCCCTTGCAAGACTTCTTAAACTTGCAACGGCTAATTGGGGAGGTGGAGATAAGCATTGCCCCTCTGCAGGATAATGCGTTCACCAACGCCAAGTCGGAGCTTAAATACTTTGAAGCTGGCGTGGTCGGGACTGTTTCGGTAGCTTCGCCTACCTTTGCCTTCCGAGCTGCTATTCGTGATGGCGAAAACGGATTTTTATCATGCGGCAATGAATGGGAGAAGAAGCTGAGCGAGGCGATCTCCAGTTTCCGTGATCCGAGCCGGTACGTGAGAATGCTTGAACAAGCCTATAAACACGCCACTGAAGCGTATTCTTGGAACATCCATGGACCTCAAATTGCGGAAGCCGTTTTTGGTAGGCCTGGCTCCTTAGTAGTTTAGGCAAGAAGGCATTGGAAGTCTCTAGTGTTGGAGCGAAGTCAGACGTTTCTATTGATAGGTTAGTTACTTGGATTTAGAAAAACTGCAGCAAGAATACGGTCCAGATTATTACGCATCCAGGCTTGGACCATTCCCCTACGAACGTTCGAGTGTTTGGCTCTCGTTTTTCTCTCAAATTGCCGATCAGGTCATTCGTGCGTTACATCCCCGCCGGGTCTTCGACGCGGGTTGCGCTATGGGATTTCTGGTCGAGGCATTTTGGGATCGCGGTGTCTACTGCGAAGGTCTTGACCTCTCCGAATTTGCTATTTCCAAGGTGCGGCGCGACATAAAAGAATATTGCCTGGTTGGATCGATCACCACGCCGATTACCGAGCGATTCGACGTTATAACGTGCATCGAGGTCGTTGAGCACTTGCCTGAGGATCAAGCAGTGACGGCCATTGGCAATTTGTGCGCCGCAGCTGATGTCGTGCTATTTTCCTCCACGCCGACCGATCTTGACGAGCCGACTCACTACACAGTCCGGCCGACTCTCTATTGGCTGGAACTCTTCGCTAACTTTGGTTTTCAGCCGGATGCCCGCTTTGATGCTTCATTCGTAGCGCCGCACGCAATGCTTCTGAGAAAAGGGCCGCCCCCGCCGGACGACTTCTTACTACTTTTCTCTGAGTACATCCGGCAAAAAAACACGCTAGCAACTCGTTCTAAGGAGTTGCAAGAAGCGGCGGTTCAGCTTCAGTCTCTTCGCAGTGACCAATCCGCGCAAGCGCCCATTGCTGAGACTAAGCACGCCGCAGTGCCAGACGCTAGTGAGACAAACGATTTCGAGGTTGAGTCCGCCGCGAATAGGCAGCTAGAGTTGGAAGACGAGCTCTCAACGGCTCAGGAAAGGGCGGCAAGTCTCACTGCTGAACGAGACGCCCAAAACTCTGAAATTGTCGGCTTACGGAAAGAGGTGAAGGAATTTGATGCACAGGTGAAAGCACTCGAAGCTAAGTCGATGTGGCTTACCTTGCAAGTCGAGAGCGCGGAAGGCGAGCTCGATAAGGCCCACCAGCGACTCGCAAATGGATCCGCTCAGCGGGGCTGGTTGCGAAGGGAAATCGAGCGGTTAAGCGCCTCACGTGCCCGGCAGATTCAACCAATTCCCGACAAGGAGGGGACAGAATTGACAAAAATTGATGAATCAGGCCGGGATTCTAAAGCGTTGAGCGAAGCCGTCGAAAGACTTCGTATTGAAACCTCCAGAAACGAGTCGCTCGCGGAAAAACTGAAAAGCAGCGATGCAGCGCGCATCGAGTTACAAGCTAGCTTCGACAGTGTCCTCGCAAGCCGCGCTTGGCGCGTGGCGGAAAAATGCCGGGTCCCGTTACGGCGCATTCGAACAGACTGGCCGCAACTCTATAGGGCCGCTAGATTCGTGAAGGGTAAACTCATCCCTCCTATGACCCGCGGCGATGACGCTGCACGTCTTGAGCCGGTAGTGAATCTGGGGCCGAACCTTGGGCAACTGAAGCCGCAGGACGGACGCGTACCCGCGCCAATTGGTTCTGCCGATCCGGCTTATCAGAAGTGGATCGATGAGCAGGAACCAACAACGGAAGATCTGGAGAGACAGGCAATTTCCGCCGGTTTGACCGGAGGTCCGCTTTTCAGCATTGTCGTACCCGTTTACGACACCGACTTCAACGCCTTGCGCTCTTGCATAGAAAGTGTTTTGGAACAGACATACCAGCGTTGGGAGCTTTGCATTGCGTTTGCAGCGGGAGGCGATCCGCGTAATGCGGATTTACTGCGGGATTTGTCGAGCACGGAGAGCCGGGTGCGAATCGCGGAATTATCCCAAAATCTCGGCATTTCCTTAAACACGAACGTAGCGCTTGATCTGGCCTCGGGGGAGTATGTCGCTTTGCTGGATCATGATGACGTGCTTGCGCCATTCGCGCTCTTTGAAGTCGCGGCAAGTCTTCAAACAAAACCCGAAGCGGATCTGGTTTACTCTGACCATGATTATCTTGACTTAGAGACAGGTCGAAGATGCCATCCACTCTTCAAACCTGACTGGTCTCCCGAGATCATGCTTTCCAGCAACTACATAACTCACTTAACCGTGCTCCGTAGATCACTGATGGAACAGGTAGGTCGGTTTGATCCGGCAACCGATGGAGCTCAGGATTGGGATCTCTTTCTGCGAATTGCATCACGAAGTAAACAGTTCGTCCACATTCCGAAAGTTCTGTACCACTGGAGAATGCATCCGGCTTCAACTGCTCGCAATGATTCGGCCAAGAACTATGCGGCTGAGGCACAACTATTAGCTATTCGAAATTATCTGGATCGCAGCTGTATTGATGGACGACCGGAGGTGATGCCCAACGGATTGTTGCACGTAAACTTCGATCCGCCAAGCGACGCCTTAGTATCTATCATTATTCCCACAAAAGACCGTGTTGATTTACTTTCGCGCACCCTATCCACTCTGCTGGCGCTTACAGAACAGCCATCCTTTGAGATCTTGATTCTGGATAATGGCAGTCAGGAGAAGGAAACCAGAGAGTATCTCGAAAGTTTGAAAGAAGACCGTCGAATCCGGATCATCTGGAATCCGGGGCCTTTCAATTACAGCGCAGCAAATAATCTCGCCATCAGGGAAGCCAGAGGCAATTTTTTTCTTTTCCTGAATAACGACCTCGAAATCACTACCCCCGACTGGCTGGCCGAGCTGGTGGCTTGGGCGAATTGCCAGCCCATTGGAATCGTTGGGGCAAAACTCCTGCGAGCCAACGGGAGCATCCAGCATGCCGGAGTGATTTTAGGCATGGGGGGATTTGCCGATCATGCATTTGCCGACGAGCCCGCTATCGATTTCGGTCTCGCGGGGAGCACTGGATGGTATCGAAACTTCCTGGCTATCACCGGCGCCTGCATGATGATGCGTCGCGAAATGTTTGAGAAACTCGGAGGATTTAACGAGGCGTTTACGCTTTGTGGAAGCGATGTTGAGTTATGTCTTCGAGCTCACGCGCAAGGCTATCGCATTCTTTACAATCCGTTCGCTGAGTTGATCCACTACGAGCAGCAGACGCGTGGTCACGAGATTCCAGCTAGTGATTTCGTCGAATCGTTCATGCACTATCGTCCGTGGATCCTGAATGGCGATCCATACTGGAACCCGAATTTGTCTCTTTGGAGCCGGAGACCAAGTTTTCGGCGTCAGAACGAGCTCTCGAGTCTGGCCTTCGCCGAGAGACACCTCGCTCAACTAGAGCCTTCGCCCGTTGCGAAGAATGCGCAGTTACATGGAGACGATGTCTCGCGGTTCGATTGTAGTTTAGAGGATTTCGAACGCTTGAAGAAGGAACGTGACGCGATCTCAGGTTTGCATCCAATCAGACGCGTGCTTTGGTTCATCCCGACATTCAAGGTACCGTTTTATGGTGGTATCTTTACGGTTTTGAGCTTCGCGGAGTCCTGGGCTCGGAAGCACAACGTAGACAACTTGTTTGCAATTTGCGATGCCTCGGACCACCGAAGTATGGTCCAGCGGATTCGTGCTGTGTACCCGGAATTCGATGAAGCTAATCTATATATTCTCGACCGCACGGAACAAGCGGTTGAACTGCCGGAAGTCGACGCCTCAATATGTACACTTTGGAAGACCTCTTATTACGCCATGCGCCACCGGTCTGTAGCGCGGCGGTTTTATCTGATTCAAGATTTCGAACCTTCTTTCTACCCGGCCGGTTCGACCAGCGCTTTGGTTGAGACTACTTATCGAATGGGTCTGTACGGCATCGCAAACACGGTCAGCTTGAAGAAAATGTACGAATCCGAATACGGAGGGAGAGCTATCTTTTTCAATCCTTCTGTCAACTTAAGGGTTTTTCAACCGAGAGAGTCGCAGGAGGGGTCTAAGCCAAACGGACCTTGGCTTGTCTTCTGCTATGGTCGTCCTACCCATCCGCGGAACTCATTCGAGCTCCTGTCTGCCGCTTTGCGTCGAGTGAAGCAGTCTCTGGGAGAACGGGTTTGGATTGTCGCTGCTGGAGAAGAATGGAAGCCGGCAGATTACGGCTTGGAGGGGATCGTTGAAAATTTAGGAATTCTAGCGTACGAAGATACGGCAAGACTCTACCGCGACAGTGATTTGGGTGTAGTTCTCATGCTTACTCGCCACCCTTCTTATATTCCGTTGGAACTGATGGCCAGCGGTTGTCTTGTGGTTACAAACGTAAACTCATGGACATCGTGGTTATTGCGAGATGGCGAAAATTGCCTTCTGAGCCAAACTACAGCTACAGCGATCGCCGAGACAATCCAGCGTGGGCTTTTGGATTTCGAACTGCGTAAGCGCATCACTGAGAATGCACTCGAAATGGTTAAGAATGAATACCTGGATTGGTCATCCCAAGCTGAAAATGTTTATAAGTACTTATGCGATCCGGAAGCGCATCACGGCCCAGAGATGGAAGAGCGGCAGCATTTTGAGGCGCATGCGTGAGAGACTTTCCTGCCGGCGCCATAAATAGAGTGAAGAGCGAGTCTCCTTTCCGGACGCGCTGGGTCAAGGACCGAGATGTACCAAGCTAAAAAAGATGAGTAACGCAAAGACGAACGAGCTGGGGACCAGTATTAGCCGCGGCGCGGGGGAGGCGAGCCGCCATGCCTTTATTGCACTTATGAGAGAGAAGAACGCCTCGCTGAACGCTCAGGTAGATTTAACTATTGCCATACCGGCGCTGAACGAGGGCCCGAATTTAGCTCTCTTGCTGCCCGAGTTGCGAGCAGTTCTAAATAGTCTCGCTATTACGTATGAGATCCTGATCATCACCCGCGAGGCCGATCAACAAACCTTAGACGAAGCCATGCGTGCTGACGCCCAGGTGGTGGAGCAACAAGAACCCGGCTACGGGGGAGCGCTCTCGGCAGCTTTCAAGATGGCGTCGGGATCTTTCGTCCTAACGATGGACGCAGATCTGTCCCATCGTCCAACTTTCATAAAGGATTTGTGGTCCCAAAGAGGCGCAGCCGAAGTGATCGTAGCGTCGCGTTACACACCCGGAGGAAAGGCAGAAATGCCAGCCAGGCGTTATCTTTTGAGCCGCACGTTGAACGCCTTTTTTCGCGTGGGTCTTGATCTTCCGATTCAAGATCTTTCCAGCGGATATCGCCTTTACCGGACTGACGTGATTCGCGAGCAGACTTCCAGAGCAAGGAATTTTGATGTTCTTCCGGAACTGCTCGTTCGTGCTTATGCTCAGGGATGGCGAGCTAAAGAAATCCCCTTTGAATATGCGCCCCGTGAGCACGGCGCTTCTCACGCCCGGATCATCGGGTTTGGCATTGCCTATTTAAAGACCTTTCGCTCGCTTTGGAGTTTACGTAATTCCATCGAATGCGCGGATTATGACGATCGTGCTCACGACAGCAGGATTCCGCTACAAAGATACTGGCAGAGGATGCGGTTTAAGCATGTGACTGAACTGATCGCGAACGAAGGGCCTGTTCTAGATGTGGGCTGCGGATCGAGCCGCATCATTAAAGCCCTGCCGGAGGGCAGCGTTGCTCTCGACCCACTGATTAGAAAACTGCGTTATGCGCGTAAGTTTTCGAAGCCGCTAGTCAGGGGTTCGGGTTTCGAGCTACCCTTTGCCGATTGTTCGTTTTCCTGTGTGCTCTGCTCGCAAGTTATAGAACACGTTCCAAAAGAATCTCCAATTTTGAGTGAACTTCGCCGAGTGCTGAAGCCGGGCGGCCGGTTGGTACTTGGAACTCCTGATTATGCGAACTGGGAATGGGTCTGGACAGAAAAACTTTACGGAGCCTTCGCACCGGGGGCGTATGCAGACGAGCACATTTCGCATTACACGCGGAACGAATTGATTGAAATATTTGAGAACCGTGGTTTTCACTTGGAAGATACACGATACATTCTCAGAGGTGAGTTAATTCTGGCTTTCCGAAAAGCAGTCCGATAACCTCATCGAGTCCCAAACCCGTTTACGTATTTACATGGATTCAATTCTGAGCCGAGCTCTCTCGAAAGGCGGTCACCTACGGCTTCTCCTGACGGTTTCGGCAATGCTGCTCGTCACATGGTCACTAGTAGTCCCAATTTTCGAAGCGCCTGACGAACCGCATCACTGGCTGTATGCGCAATATGTGCATGATCACCAGCGCCTGCCATATTACGATTCTCAGCTGGTTGAAGGGAATCAAGCTCCCCTGTACTATCTGCTAATCTCGCCTTTCTCTGGGAAAACCGTTCGGCGGGAAGCGAGGGCTTGGATAACGTCCGGAAAGTTCCAGTTCCCTTGCCAACCTCGGTTCTTCCGCGATTGTCCTTCGGACCTGAAGAACTTCTGGCCGATTCGTTGGGCGCGGTTTGTGACCGCAGCACTTTCCTTATTGACGGTGCTTTTCACTTACTGGGCAGGCTATGAGGCTACCGGCAGACCATACACCGGGTTCTTAGCCGGCGCCCTAGTCGCATTCTTGCCGGAATTCACTTTTCGTGGAACAAATGTCAGTAATGATGCAATGGTCGCAACAACTTCGGCGGCGGCAATTTATGGTTTGCTTCTCCTGGTTAGACGAGGTTTTTCGTGGAAAAGGGGGCTGTTTGTTTCGCTAGCTGTTGCTTTAGCCTTTCTTTCAAAGATCAGCGCGATTATTTTTCTCCCGGTGCTTGCTGGAGTGCTTCTTTCGGAACAAGGCTCGTGGCTCATTAAGGTCAAGCGGTTAGCGGTAATGCTCTTAGTGCCGGTTTGCGCGGCGCCATGGCTGATTCGCAATCAGCTTCTTTACGGGGACGTGCTCGCCAACAAAGCGATGCTCACAGCTGCTTCGATCCTGGTGGACAAAAAAACAATTTCGTCTCCCTACTTCCTGAACCCCTTTCCGCGCATGCTTGCAGAGTCCTTCGTCGGCGTCTTCGGTTGGATGAACGTATATCTGCCGGTTTGGATTTACATAGCCCTCGCTATGCTAAGCCTGATTGCGATACTCGGCTTTTTCCGAGCCGTTTTCGCGCAAACTATCGACAGGAGGGTGGCTTGCGTACTTGTCTCGTTGCCGTTGCTTGCAGTCGCTTCAGTTGTCCAACTCAACTTAACCTTCACTCAACCGCAAGGCCGCTATCTGTTTCCTGCGCTGAGTACCTTCATGTTGCTTTTGGCCGTGGGCTTAGAAGCTCTGCCGTGGTGGCGTCGCAACTGGACATTGGGAACAGTCGCGCTCATGATCGGGATCAACTTTTACGCGCTGCTGGCAGTCGAACTTCGCACCTACTGGATCGCGCCGCCTATTTCTCCTTCGACAACTATCGATACGTCCCTCGGACTGGGTACCCCGGTGGGACCAATTCCTGCGGGAGGCGAATTTGGACAGACGTTTCGCCCTCAGGGTCCTGGCCTGAGCGCCGTAACGATCCAGATTGCCACTTACAGCAAGAAGATACCGAGTGGTTTCGTGAAACTTCATTTGAGGAGCGGCCCACAAGACAGGGCGGATCTTGCTAGCGTATCTGTCCCGGCGTCGCAAATTACCGATTGGGAATCCGTAACCCTAAGCTTCCCTCCCATTCAGGATTCAAAAGGACGGTCGTTTTATTTAGCTATCGATACGCAAGGGATTCCAGCAGGTTATCCTGTCACCGTGTCCGCCAGCAACAACGACGTTTACGGGAATGGGCAATTTTTCATAAATCGTCAATCGACTCCTCGCGATATGAGCTTCCGACTCATTGACACGGTCCCGTGCAATGATTGCGGACCACTCTAACATCTAGATCGATAGGAGTGAACTAGGAGCGCCCGGCGGCCAGCGCCAGTTCCTTCGGCGTGCTCACGCCAAGATTCTTGCAATCTATATCTACCATTTCCCTTACTAACTGCTCGAATCCTACTTTGTGTTTCCAACCAAGCATAGTCTCTGCCTTAGTAGCGTCGCCGAGTAAAATGTTCACTTCGGCCGGGCGAAACAATCCAGGTTTAGTGACTACATAATCTTTATAATCCAATCCAGCGTAAGCGAAGGCGGTCTCTACAAATTCTTTTACGGAGTGGGTTTCACCGGTAGCCACCACGTAATCGTCCGGCTCGGGTTGTTGGAGCATGAGCCACATCGCCTCTACATATTCCCGTGCGTGACCCCAGTCCCGTTTTGCATCGAGATTTCCTAATTGCAGTTCCTTTGTTTTGCCGGCCAGTATCCGGGCTAAACCCGCTGAGATTTTTCGCGTAACAAACTCATAGCCGCGCCTGGGAGATTCGTGATTGAAGAGAATGCCGCTGCACGCATAAAGGTCGTATGCCTCGCGATAGTTGCGCGTCAATTCGAACCCGCAAACCTTGCTGATTCCGTAGCTCGACCGCGGATGAAAAGCTGTCTTCTCTGTTTGCGGTACCTGCTCGGCTTTTCCAAACATTTCGCTGGAACCCGCAAAATAAAACCGGCAATGGGGAGCCATGTTTTTCACCGCCGCTAAGAGAAAGTGCGTGCCGTTGATGTTGGCATTTAACGTCGAGAATTCGTCATCGAATGAATAACTAACGAAGCTTTGTGCAGCGAGGTGATAACACTCATGTGGAACGACTTTGGACACTGCCTGGAATATGCTCGCGTAGCTCTCTAACGAAGCAGCGTGAAGCTCGATGCGGTCCCGCACCGAGCTGAGACGGGCTAACTGGTGCTCGGGATCTTCAAGAGCAACCCGTCGCACGATTCCGTGAACTTCGTAGCCTTTCGCAACCAGCAACTCCGCAAGATACGAACCATCCTGCCCCGTTATTCCAGTGATAAGAGCTCGTCTTGGCATGAAAGCGAGAGTTTATCATGAAGATTAAATCCGATTGACGGGACGTTCAAATAGCCGTAGTAATCCTACTTCTCGCGGCCACAAGGTAATCGCTTTGCAGATCATCGATCGGCAGTGCTGTTTCTACAAATGTCATCTAATAAAACAACAGTCCCCCTGATTCCGCGCCGCTTAGTGGCTTTATTGATCGTTTCGGCGATGCTCCTCGTGACATGGTCTTTCGTGGTGCCGATTTTCGAAGCTCCGGACGAACCCTGGCATTGGGAATACGCACGATACATTCACGACAATGGCGGGTTGCCTAAGTACAGTACCAAAATGGTAGAGGGCATTCAGGCCCCTCTGTACTACTTGTTCATCGCTCCTTTTGCCGTGAAATCCGAAAATCGCAAGATGCTTGCAAGATTGGAACCCGGCATCTTTAAACTAGCTTGCCCGCCGAAAGTTTTTCGCGACTGTCCTTCGGATTTTCGGAAGTTCTGGTCGATCCGTATTGCCAGGCTGCTGACCGTTGCCTTTTCGTCGCTAACCGTTTTGTTCACTTATCTCGCTGGATTCGAAGCTTCCGGGAAGAGGAGCACAGGCCTTCTTGCCGGATGTCTTGTTGCGCTTTTGCCTGAGTTTACGTTTCGCGGATCGAATATAAGCAACGATGCGCTCGTGGCGGCAGCATCGGCCGCAGCTACCTTCCTGATCATTCGGCTGGTACGGCGAGGCTTCTCTTGGAAACTAGGATTTCTGGCAGCGCTGTGTGTGGCTCTTGCGATCCTTTCGAAGGTGAGCGCCATGATTTTCTTCCCGGTTCTGGCCGGAACTATGTTGATCGGGCCCGGTTCCTGGATCAACAAGAGTAAGCGTTTGGGAGTCCTGCTAGTGATACCCATTTGCGCGGCCCCTTGGCTGATTCGCAACCAAGTTCTGTATGGCGATTTACTGGCCAGCAGAACAATGCTTACGGTTCTCCCCACTTTAGTCGACAAGAAGTCCCTTTTTTCTCCGTTCTTCGAGACAAGTTTTCCGCGGATGGTAGCTCAATCCTTTGTTGGCGTATTTGGCTGGATGACCATTTACCTGCCTGGTTGGGTGTATGGTTTCTTCGCACTTGGGGGGCTAATTAGTCTCGTGGGAATTGTCTTTGCAGTTGCTCGCCGTGCGACCGTTAGGCGCTTAACGATTATCTTAGCTGCGATCGTGCTCCTTTCGATAGCTTCGTTGATACAGCTTAATTTGACATTTACGCAACCGCAAGGAAGACTATTGTTTCCCGCGCTGGCAGCCTTGATGGTACTGGCCGCAATGGGCTTTGAAGCGCTTCCTCTATGGGATGCCGTGTGGAGCTGGGCAATAATCCTGATTCTGTTAACCATTAATCTATACGCGCTTTTTGAAGTTGAGCTGCCGTCGTATTGGAGCCCAAAGTTACACAACACAGCGATCGCCGTTGACAATTCCGTCATACTCACGCCCGGAACCGCTACTACTCCGGGCCCGCTCGCGCCTTCTGGCGGCTTCGGCCAGACCTTCGTTTCGAATGGACCCAATCTATCTGCTGTCGAAGTCCTCGTGGCTACCTATGAAAAAAAAATCCCCTTCGGGAAAGTCAACCTGCATTTGCGGAGTGATCCGAATGCCACTCGAGACTTGGCGCGAATCACGGTCGATGCGGCCAGCCTATCCGACAATACGTTCCTGAGGTTAGCTTTCCCTGCGATACGCGACTCGAAAGGAAAGTCTTTTTACCTGTTCTTGGACGCTCGGGATCTTCCTCCCGGATATCCGTTAACGGTGTTTATAAGCCGGGCCGCTGATGTCTACTCAGGTGGACAGTTTTACCTGAATGGAACACCTTCTGCCCACGATATGATGTTCCGAACTGCAAACGCAACCGACTCTGGTATTTGCTCGACTTGCGACCAATAAGCCATCGGCAAAACCGTTGGGGGGGAACTTAACCCCGCAAACCTTGCAACGCCGCTTCCACTTGCTGCTTCACCGCTGCCGGTACCGGCAAGAAGGGCAACCGTGGCACTCCGCCGTAGTAGCCGTTTAAATCCATCGCGTGTTTCAGGGCGGGGATGCCGTGCTGGGCGGCTATTAATTTCACGGCCGGCGCGATGCGGGCTTGCCAATCTGCGGCGGCTTCGTGGTCGCGGCCGCGGTAAGCTTCCCAGATGGTCAGGCAAGCGTACGGTAGGGCATTTGCTATGGCCAGGATGGCCCCCGTCGCGCCGAGTTGCAGGCCTTCGAATATGCCGCCGCCGGCGCCTGTCAGGCAGGCGAACCCAGGCTTTACGGCCTTCACGGTCTCACCCAGTTTCGGCATGTTGCCCGAGCTGTCCTTCAGGCCCACAATGTTCGGATGGTGCGACAGTTCGGCCAGCAGTTCTAGGGGCAGATCATAGCCGGTGACTTGCGGAATGTTGTAGAGGATGACCGGCAATTTCGACTTGTCAGCCACAGCCCGGAAGAAGAGGGCTTGCGTTTCGGGCCGGTACATCTGGATGCGGTAATAGAACGGCGTGAGTACGAGCGCAGCATCATAGCCGATCTCGGCGGCCCGGTTCGCCATGCGCACGGTTTCATGCACGCTCTCCGCGCCGACACCCGCGATCAACGTTTTGCCGGAAGCGCTGGCTTCCTTCACCCACGCCATTAGCTGCAGGCGCTCGTCACTGCTGAGCAGAGGGGTTTCTCCCGTCGAGCCGCATACCACGTAGCCGCTCAGGTTGATCGCATTGAGCTTGTCGATGTTGTGCTGGATCTTGACTTTGTAGAGGTTGCCTTCGTGATCGAAGGAAGTGGTGAGGGCGGGGAAAATGCCTTGGAGTTTCATGCAAAAAATGGAACGGGCCTGTGAAACGCGTTCGCGTCCACAGGCCCTCTTACAAAGTACAGACTTACCTGGCGATGAATGTGATGACCAGCGTGTAGAGCGCCAGTGATTCGATCAGAACCAGACCAAGGATCAGCGCCACGCGGATGGCCGCGATTGCGCCCGGATTACGGGCCATGGCCTCCGCGGCAGAAGCCGTTGCTCTACCCTGTCCGAGGCCGCACAGGCCGGACGCAATGCCCATGGCAATGTAAGCAGCAGCAAGCCGGTTAGCATCGCCCGCACCTCCCGCCTGATTGCCCTGCGCTAGCATCGGGCTCGCCATGGCCAGCATGGTCATGACCAGCAGAAATAGTTTGTTTTTCAAGTGTTCTCTCCTATGAATAATTACTTTCAGGAGGTGGTTCGACACCGTGCGTTGGGACGCCGGGCGCTCACACTGAAAGCTTGATGATGCCTAATGCTCGTGCGAAATGGCCCCGCCTACGTAAACCATCGCCAGCAACATAAATATGTAAGCCTGCAAAAACCCGACAAACAGGTGCAAACCGATGAAGATCACCGGAACGACCACTTTTGTGAGTGTAATAAAGGTGAGATATACCTGTTCGCCCGCGAACATGTTGGCAAAGAGCCGGACCGTTAGAGAAAGCGGCCGCGCGAAGTGACTGATGATCTCGATCGGCAGCATAAACGGCATCAGCAGAAGGAACGGCCCTAAGAATTGTTTGATGTAACCGGCTCCATTCGCGCGTATCCCGGCGGCATGATAGAAGAAAAACGTCACTACCGCCAGCCCCAGCGGCACCATCGGGTACATAGTGGGTGAATCGAAGCCGGGAATCAGACCGATCAGATTCATAAACAGAATAAATAGAAAAATCGTACCGAAAAACGCGATATAACGAGGGCCCCCATGGCCCGCCACTTCTTCCGCCGAGGCGTTGAAGAATTCATAAGTCAGTTCGAACATGTGCTGCAGTTTCCCCGGTTTGTCAACCGACAATCGCCCACGCAAATACCCAAACAACACCACCATGAACAGCACGACGAGAATCTCGCAAACCATCCAGTCGCTCCAGGGGTTCGCAGCGTCGTGGGCTCGACGATGGACTGCGTTCAAGATCGCGTTGGCGGGACCAGCGAGAAGGCGATTGAATATCGCAGTAATCCAGAGTTCGTGTTTCATCTATGGCGTCTTGGCCCGGTGGCTGAAGCTTAGGATCAATTCCAGAATAAGCGAAAGTAAGACTGCCGCGGTGCTCGCGAAAAGGCCTAAAACAACCGCGAACGGGCTCACGTTCAAAGTTTTGACTATAGCATAGCCGATACCTAGTAGAAGGATGTAACGAATGAAGTAAGTGCCGGCCTGCCATGGCTTGCGCACGTCGTCACCGGGCGCGATGATCCGGCTCAGGTGTTCGAAGGACCATAGATTACCGGCCGAACAAAGCGCGCCCAGCGCGAACGCGAGCGCCATACGGATGCCCTCGGTCCAGAAAAAGCAAGTGAAGCCGAGAAGTCCGAAAAAACCGGTAAGAGCGTAGAGCCTGCGAATCGAATCGCCCTCGAACAACGCCGTCATTTATGTAATTTTTCTTCTCGCGTTAGTTCCCGAATAATTTGCGTAATGCCTGATACCATCCCCAACAATATGCCTACCACGCGCAGAAACGGCATATGTAACCAGTGGTCGGCGAGCGCGCCCACGATATAGCCGCCGGCTACGGATGCCGGCAGCGTGAGCGCCAGCGAAAGATGTTTGCCGAGCCAGATCAGCGGTCGATCCGGTTTCACGTTCGGAAACCATCCCAGCGGGAAAGTCCGGGCATCTCGAGGCCAAACTGATCGAGCGTGCGCCCGACGATATGGTCGACCAGATCGCCGATAGTCTGTGGCCGGTGATAAAACGCCGGCACGGGTGGAAAAATCGTTACGCCCATGCGCGCCAGCGCCAGCATATTCTCCAGATGAATTTCGCTGAACGGGCTTTCGCGCGCCAGCAGCAGCAATTTGCGTTTCTCCTTTAAGATGACGTCGGCCGCGCGGCATAGCAACGTCTCGCCAAAGCCTCCGCGAATAGCCGCTAAGGTTTTCATGCTGCAGGGAGCGACGATCATGCCATCGGTACGGAACGATCCGCTCGAAACAGGAGCGGCCTGATTATCGTGGTGATAGACCTTCGCGGCCAGCGCTTCCACCTGTTCCAGCGAGTAGTCTGTTTCTTGTGAAATCGTGACGCGCGCCCAGCGGCTCAATACCAGATGCGACTCCACGCCCAATTCGCGTAGCGCTTCCAGCAGGCGTATCCCGAAGATCGCTCCCGAAGCTCCGGTAATCCCAACAATCAAGCGCATCCCTTCATTATCGGGACACGCCTATTAGTTGTCGGAGCTTATTGCGCCACAGCCGCTTCGTCGCTTCCGATCGGCAACACCCATTTGTCGACCGGCGTTCCGGTCACTTTCAAGTCCGACACCATGCGCAGGAACCGGCTCGTGTCGACACCGGTCGCGTCCGTTGCCCGTTGCAGCTGATAGTAAGGAGGCACGGTCTGGTAGTAGAGTGTGGCCTTCACACTCGCGGCCGCCAGCGTCTTGCGCGTCAAGGGGACCAGATAGCGAACCACGCTCGAACCGCTGCCGTTCTCATAGTCGGGATCGCACACCTGCTTCTGGCCGGCTTTTCCAAATACCAGCGTGCAAGTGCCCACCGGACCGGTTTCGGCAGCTTGCGGCCCCGTCGAACTCCAACCTTCCGGCTGCAGCCGGTTATCTTTCACCTTCTCGTTCAATGCGACAAAACTGGTGCTCAGATAGCCTTCGGGATTGGTGACCAGCTCTTCATAGATCTGCACCTGGTTCTGATGCCTGATCGGGTTCTTCGCCCAATAATGTTCCTGGTGACGCTGCTGCGATTGAGTGAAGGTTTCGGTGACTAACGGATTGCCGGAGCCGTCAACGATCACGCCCTTCAATCCCTGCGCCGCGCCGGTTCCCGTTTCAGCCACGCCCCCCGATTGCCAGAGCACGTTGCCATTCCCATCGAGCACCTGGAAATTCAGAAACGCGCGCCGGAATCCCACACCTGACGGGAAACTGTGGCCGGCTTTGTTTGTTATCTGCACATCCACTGCCAGGGCTCCGATGCGCTTCTCTACCGAGATCACTTTTACATCCGCCGTTCTCGTCTTGGCGATCAGGTTCGTGCCCTGATCAATCACCGTATCCATGCCGTCTTCGGTTTTGAGGCTGGTGCGCAGCATGGGATCGGAGTCGTACAGGCCGAGTTCCGTGCGGAATTGCTTAAACATCTCGAGAGCGAACACGTTGATGCCGAGCAGCAGATGCCGCCGGTAGTCGTCACGCTTTTGGAGTGTGATTTTGGCGTCGGGCGCACGATGATCTACGGCCGGGAAAGTATTGTCTTCGATGTTCGCGATCTTGTACGCCAGAGGTTTCGACAACACGCCATCGCGCAAGTAGGTATTCGGCATGTGACACTGCTGGCAGCTCTCCGCTTTTGACCCGCCGTCGGTAAACACGCTGTTCTGCCACTCGAAAAAGGTCGCCTGCTCGGTGAAGGTCCTGGGCTGGCCGTTTGTTACGACCGGCTCGCCATTCGCGCGGTAGACAGGCAGGACGATGGTGTGGCACGATCCGCACAATGCCGAATCGGTGATTTGAGTCGCCTGCTGCGGCTGCATGCCGAGCGCGTTCTTCATCGGCAATTTCAATGGATCGGAAAACGGACCGTTCATGTGATCCGCCGGACCGACATTGAAATTGCCCGTATAGGTTTCCGGCTCGCCGAGTCCGTCGGCTGCGATGCGATGACATACGGTACAGGAGATGCCGTCGCGCGCGAGCGCCCCATAAGGTGACTCGGGGTCCTGCATCTGGGCTCGGGTGAAGAGTTTCTTTGTGTCGGCGAAGTATTGCCGCTGGCCCATCACCCCATGGCAGTGCAGGCAGAGGTTCTCAACAAACGCTTTCCCGGTGCCCTGCGGATTTTGCGCGTTGCCGTGCAGCGTCACTTCCGAATTGAGTTGCGAAAAGAAAATAGGATCGCGCCCGGCCAGACCCATCATGGAGAAGCGCCACTCACCATTCGGCGACAGGTTTACGCTAAGAGGCTGATCGGCAACGCCGGTGTTGTCAGGCGGCAGGTAATACAACATGCTTGGTAGATCCTTGCGCGCGGGAGTCAAGGTCGCAGTCGCGTTGTGGCAGCCGGTACATTGGTCCGACGTGACAAACGTATGAGAGCCGCCCTCCGTTTTGCCCGAAGCGACTACGTGATCGTTCGATTCGCCGACCAGGCAGGAGGCATCGTTGGTGGCGGTCGCGCCGAGCCGCGGCAGATGGGACAGACGGTAATGAATGTTATCTTCGGGCGGAAAGTTGGTGAGCCGCCCGGGCGGGAAACCCAGCACGAAGCGGTCCGTAGCAAACGTATTCTGTCCGCTGGCCGCCGAAGCGTGGCAATTGATGCAGTATTGTCCGAAGCCGCTCAGTGGATATTCGACCGGGGCGCAGTTTGGTTTTCCTGGCGCGGGAACCGGCGGCGGCAGAGAAGCGACACTGCCGGTGGGCACCATGTCGGCCCAGTACCAACCATCCCATGCGCCTTTGGTGTCGCGCACCAGCACCGTCCACTCGCCGAGTTTGGTTGGATCGCTCGGGTCTTCGTATTGCTCCTTGATGACGATGCCGCCCTCCGGCGCGTCGCCTTTGCGCCCCAGCAGAGTAAGCCAGGTCCAGATGTTTGGCGAGTACCAGACTTTGACGTTCGGATGCACGCCACCAGTGCCGCGGATTACGGGGTCATGCTGCCAATTGGCTGATTGATAGCAGCGGCTATCGAGGTAACTCTGTAACATCTGCTCGAATCCGGGTGCAGTAGCTACGGGAAGCGGACTGCAGGCAGTTACACCCCACGCCGGTCGCACCAGAACTAGCGCGACCAGTCCCAGCAGCAGCGGACAGACTCTTCGGAGCATACGGAATTATGAGTACTTACCCGGATGCGAGTCAATCCTTGTATTCACCTATTAGTACTAGTGAGAGGAATGAGCACGGCCTCGTGCTGATCGGGAGGCCGAAGAAAAGGTATTGTTTAAGCCGCTTGGAGCAACAGCCAGTCGTCTTCCCGGACAACCAGATCTTTGAGCACGGAAAGCATCTGCTCTCCGGCACCTAGCGAGTCTCTAAATACAGCATCGAAGGCGGCGGTGGCCTGCGGCATCTGATCGGCCGCATGATTGCCGACAAATGCCATCGACCACTCCGGAAAATCGCGCTCCGCGCAGGGACCGCTATAAACCACAGTTACTTCGCCGTGGCGCGCATCCCGCTGGATCGTCTCGAATGCTTGCTCGATGGAACTCAGCGGTCCTTCCAGGACTTGCGCGAAATTTCCGGCATTGTAAAGGAGCGCACCGGTGATTTCCCGGCGGGGGTTGTTTTCTCGCGACTTAGCCAGGATATTTTGTAACTCCGCAGTGACTTCGGCGTGATCACCGCGAATAAGATTGTGGCTGCAATAGACGAGTTTATGTAAGTTGGAGGTCATATTCGGTAGGTCGAGATGCAATGGATGTTTCGCAGTGTGAATGTAATCGAGAAATGATTTCGCGGAGCTGATCGGCGGGTACAGGCTTGCCAAAAAAATATCCCTGGACCGAACTACAGCCATCCTCCTGCAAACGGGCGAGTTGATCGGCGTTTTCGATGCCCTCGGCCAGCGTGCAGACTCCCAGGCTTTGGCCGAGTGAAGTGATGGCTCGAACGATCGCTCGTTGCTTGAGGTTGTCCCCTTCGAATCCGGCGATGGAACGATCGATTTTGATTTTGTCGAACGGAAACTTTGCTAGCTGGCTCAGCGAAGCGTATCCGGTGCCGAAGTCATCCATGGCAATCCTGACATCCATGGATCGCAGCTCATACAACGTCGTGAGAATGGCCTTGTCGGTGCGGAGCAGAATGCCTTCGGTGATTTCGATCTCGAGCCGTTTGCCGGGGAGACCGGTACTGGCAAGCGCCCGCCGGACGGAATCCGCGAACTTGCCCGTTTCGAATTGGAGCGGAGAGACGTTGACCGCAATGGTGATATCGTCCGGCCAAGTCATGGCCTCGCGACAGGCGGTGCGTAGCACCCAATCGCCGAGCGGAACAATGAGGCCGATCTCTTCGGCGATGGGCAGGAAGTCGGCGGGCGAAATCATGCCGCGTTCGGGGTGACGCCAGCGAACCAGCGCCTCGAAGCCCACCAGTCGATTGATAGCGGTGTCGACTTGCGGCTGGTAGAAGACTTCCAGCTGCCGTAAGGCGAGCGCGCGGCGCAGTTCCAGCTCATTGGTTCGCCGCGCCTGGGCACGGGACTCCATCTTGGGGTCAAAGAAATGGAAGGTAGCGCGACCAGATGTTTTCGAATGGTAGAGAGCTAGATCAGCGCTCCTCAAAAGCTTGGCGTATTCGGTACCGTCACCCGGCGAGAGCGCAATGCCAATGCTGACGCCGATGTTCACCAGCTGGCCGTCGATCAAATAGGTCCTTTGCACCAGATCCAGAATGCGGCTCGCGATGGAAGTGGGCTCGTCAGCGGTTGGCGACGGCTGAATCAGCAAAGCAAATTCATCTCCTCCCAGTCGCGCGACGAGATCGTTCTTGCGCACCACCGACCGGAGGCGTTCCGCCACCAGACGAAGCAGTACATCGCCCACCGGGTGACCAAGCGTGTCGTTGACCGCCTTGAAGCGATCCAGATCGATCAGCAGCACGGCGATCGGTTCTTCGGGCCGGCGTTTCAGGGCCTCGGTGACGTTTTCTTCAAAGTAGGGCCGCGACGCCAGCCCGGTGAGGGAATCGCGAAGGGCGAATTCGGCCACGCGAACCTGAGATTCTTCCCTCAGCGCGGCGGCTTCGAACGACGCCACCCGATACTCCGATCCGATGCTTCGCAGCCGCATGCGCACTTGCCGAAGTTGATCCAGAGAATTCAGTAAAACCGGTTCAGCAGACGCATCGCCCGAGAACGCGGCAAGGCGGCGCTGAGCGACTTCAATGGAATCTTTGTCGAGCGTGGATTTCGCGAGTACGTCTGTCACATCGCGGGGCAGAGATGGCTCGCCCGCTTCGATTCCCAGCAGAGCAAATACCTGACTGGTGCAATGCAACACTTGCCCGCGCGCATTGAAGAGCAATTGTCCGGTTTGTGGATCGTCGAGGGCCGCCAGTAGAATAGACGTCTCGATCTGTCCACACTGCGCATTTCTCTCGCTTTGACTCACGGCTTCTCTCGCTAATTGAGTGTTCTATCCGACTGAGTTTTCTCGTCCGTTGCCGGTTAATCTTAGGCGGTTTAATACAATGCTCGCGTGAAGTCTCGATGGTTGTTTCTGATTGGATCAGCGTGTATGTGTTTACTGATTGGCGAGGCGGCCACTGCTCCCGAGGCGGCGAAATTGGAAGCACTTGATCCGGCCTTCTCGTCTCTCATCCCGCCGGGGACCAAACTCGTGAAACTGGCGAGCGGATTCAAGTGGACCGAAGGCCCAGTCTGGACCCACGCGCGTTTTTTGCTGTTTGCCGAGATTCCGAGTAACAGCATTCGTAAGTGGACGCCGCGCGGTGGAGTCACCATGTTCATGCAGCCCAGCGGTTATCAGGGAGCGACCGCCTATAACGGTCCTGAACCGGGATCGAACGGCATGACGCTTGATAGTCGCGGCCGCCTGACCGTGGCAGGGCACGCACGGCGCAGCGTCTGGCGTCTCGAAACGCTGGATCCACACGGCGAAATTACGGTGCTGGCGGATAGTTATGAAGGCAAGAAACTGAATAGCCCCAACGATCTCGTCTACAAAAAAGATGGCGCGCTCTATTTCACTGATCCGCCCTACGGTTTCCGCACGCAAAGCGATAAGGACAAGGATAAAGAGCTCTCATTTAACGGAGTGTACCGGCTGTCCGGCGCATCGAGCCAAGCTCCAGGCAGTTCACCAGATAGCTCCAAATTGCAGGTGCTGGTGAAAGACCTGCCGCGGCCAAACGGCATCGCTTTCTCGCCCGACGAAAAGACTCTCTATGTGAACAACTCGGAACCGAAGAAAATCTGGATGAGTTATCCAGTCGAGGCAGACGGGACGCTTGGGTCGGGCAAGTTGTTCTACGATGCAACATCCGACTCCCGCATCGGTGCGCCCGACGGCATGAAGGTCGACACACACGGCAATCTCTACAGCACCGGACCGGGCGGGATCTGGGTCTTCTCCGCGGAAGGCAAGCATCTCGGTACGATTGACATGCCGGAAAGAGCAGGTAACCTGGCATGGGGCGATGCGGATGGAAAATCTTTGTATATCACGGCCAGTTCGAGTTTGTACCGGATCCGCACGAATGCCATCGGCGTGCGTCCCTGAGAAGTTATCTATGCGTCCTGGCGGAGGAGTTGCGCGGGGTTAACGCGAAGGGCGCGGCGCGCAGGAAGCCAGGTGGCGGAGAGGCCGAGGACAAGCATGGCGAGGAGCACGCCGAGCCAGACGACGGGGTCGCGGGGGGTGGCCTGGTAGACAATCTGCCCGAGGAGGCGGCTGGCGAGCAGGCCAAAGGTGAGGCCGGAGAGCGAACCGGCCAGTAGGAGAACGAGCGGACGTCCGATAGCGGCGCGAAGAAGGCGCGGGGGCTGAGCGCCGAGGGCGAGGCGGATGCCGAATTCTTTCTGGCGTTTGGAGACAGAGTAGGCGGCCATGCCGAAAACGCCGATGACGGCAAGGAGAGCGGCTAGCAGGCCCATGAAGCCGAGGCTGATGGCGGCGGCTTCGGCGGGGAATAGGACGGGGGCGAGCGAGGCCGTCCAGGTTTCGATGGTGAAGGGCAGGGCGGGATCGAGTTTGGTGAGCATTGCGTGGAGGGCAGCGGCGGCTTGAGGCGCGGGCAGGCTCGAGCGCGCCACGAGCGTGGTGTCGCTATTGAGAGATTGCGCAACGGGGAAGAACATGGCGGGCATCGGATCTTCGGAAAGGGAGGAGTACTTGCCGGTTTCGACGATGCCGACGATGCGATAGGAACCTTGAGCGCCGATTTTGAAAAACTGGCCGAGCGCGTTCGTCTTGCCAAACAATAGGTGAGCAAAAGTCTGGTTGACGAGGGCGATAGGCGGGGCGTGCTGATCGTCGTGCCAGGAGAAGTCGCGGCCGGCGAGGAGGCGGGTGCCGGCGGCCGCGAGATAGCCGGGCGAGATGGAGAAGAATTGAGCGCCGAACCGGATGTTAGAGGGGCGGAAGCCGGGGCTGTTGTTGGTGTATACGGGCGTGCTGCCGCCGCTCGGGCCGAGCGGCTGTGAGTTTATGGTGCCGGCGGCCAAAATGCCGGGGAGGCGGGCGGATTCGAGAAGCATACCCTTCTGTAGGGCGAGAGCTTCCTGGTCTGAGTGACCGGCCATGTGCAGATCGGCCGAGGCGAGGAGAACGCCTTGGGGCTGGAAGCCGAGAGGAGCATGGAGCGAGCGCTGCATGCCGCGCAGCGCGACCAGGGATGACGTTAAGAGCAAGGCGCAGAGGGCGATCTGTGCGCCGAGGAGGAGATCGCGGAGGGTGAGCCGGCGGGCGGTGGTGGCTTCGGACTGCGAGCTTTTGATGGCTTGGGTGAGATCGGTCCGCCAAAGCTGGCGTGCGGGCAGCAGAGCCGGAAGAAGTCCGCAGAGGAGGGTAAGAAGCGCCGCGAGCAGGTAAAGGCGGAAACCGGGAGCGAGCGCAACGTGAATGGGGAATTCGGGGATCGGCTGCCAGTGGCTCAAGGCGCGCAGCAGGACGAGAGCGAAGAGAGTGCCGAGAAGACCGCCGCCAAGCGCGACGAGCAGGGTTTCGGTGAGGAGCTGACGGAGGATTTGCCAGCGCCCGGCACCGATAGAGAGTCGGATGGCGAGTTCGCGAAAGCGGTCGGCGGTGCGCGCGGCGAAGATGCCGGCGAGGTTGACGCAGGCGGCGAGCAGGACCAGGAAGGCGAGCGTCATGAGAGCGGACAAGAAGGCGTGGGCCGCCGGGCCCAGCGTATCGCCCAACATACCGGGCTCGACGACGCGTGCCTTCATGCCTTCATCGGTATCGGGATAGAGCTTGGATAAGCGGCCGGCAATAGCGTTGAGATTGTCGGTCGCGCGCTGAGGCGAGACGGCAGGCGCGAGCAGCCCGAGAATCCAGAGACCATGGTTGAAGCGCTTCTCGAGGAAGCTAAAGCCTTCGACCTGGTTTTCATTCACCATGGGGACCCAGAAATCGGGCCAGAGCACCCGTTCGGTGCCATGGAAGGAAGGCGGGGCAACTCCGATGATGGTGAAAGGATGCTGATTGAGACGGACTACGTTTCCGACGACGTGCGGATCGGAAGCGAAATGCGACCGCCAGAAGGCATCGCTCAGGACGATAAAGGGAGCAGAATCCGGGCCGTGTTCGTCGCGCGAGTGGAAGAAGCGCCCCAGTGCGGGCTGGACGCCTAGCAGGTCGAAGTAATTGCCGGAGACTTCAAAGAGCCAGGTCTTGTAGGCGACGGAGTGGTTGATGAGAGCGGCCTGGCTGACGTGATAAGCGGCAAGAGCGCGGAACGTGGTGTTCTGATTGCGGTAATCAAGATAGTCGGGATAGGACTGATTGTCGTTGCCGCGCTCCTTTTGGACGACATTGAAGAGACGTCCCGGCGCGCTCGGGACGAGAGGCTGGAAGAGGAGGCCATCGACTATGCCAAACACGACAATGTTCGATCCGATAGCAAGCGCGAGGGTGAGAATCGCGATGGTTGCAAACCCCGGGGAACGCCGGAGCTGGCGAGCGGCATAGACAAGATCGCGCCACAAGGTTTCGAGGAACTGGTTCAGGTCAGCGGCGCCGGTTCGCTCGGTGAGCGACGACAGATTACCAAAGCGGAGCGCGGCATCGCGGCGGGCTTCACCCGGGGGCATTCCTGCGGCGAGATTGTCGTCGGCCCGCATGGCGAGATGGGCGCGCAGCTCCGCATCGATCTCCTGCTGAAGACGATTGCGGCGGAACAGATTGGCGAGACGGTTGAAGATGGCCATGAAATTACCTCAGGCGTATTGCAAGACCGAGACAACGCCCTTGATGAGCTGGTCGAAGTCTTTTTCGGCTTTCTGGAGTTGTTTGCGCCCGGCAGGCGTGAGCCGGTAATATTTCGCTTTGCGCCCGGTCTCGGTGAGGTCCCAGGCGGAGGCGGCCCAGCCGTGCTGCTCGATGCGATGCAAAGCAGGATAAAGCGAGCCTTCTTCGACTTGCAGCAAGTCGGCGGAGGCTTTCTGGATGTGGAGGACGATGCCATAGCCGTGGAGCGGGCCGACCTGGGAGAGAGTTTTGAGGACCAGGAGGTCCAGGGTACCTTGGAGATCGTTTTTGGGCATGCGGCCGTAGCTCAGTAACAGCTTAAGCCTAGATGTTTAGGTATGTCAAGAGGGAATTGGGTGCAAGGCTTATTCGAGCTTCGCCCACATCTCCGCCAGCCGGATCTCGACTCTACTGCCGTCGAGGAGTACAGCGACCAACGACTCGTGAGCCTGGTTCAGATCTTCGGAATTGTACATCCAGGCTTTGCGGCGCTCCGGCCAGATGATCCAGCACATCGGCGCACCAGCATGAAGGAGACGGTCACACTTATCGAAGAGGTCAGAGAGCGTTTGCCCCGGTGAGAGGATCTCAACTGCCAGCACCGGCGGTTCCGCCAGGTCGCCGTCTTTGTACTCGGCTGCTTCACGCACGATAACCAAGTCTGGAACCAGACGGTCTTGGCCGCAGAGCACATTGAGTTCTGGTCCCGCCAGATATTGTTTCTCGTCAAGTGTCCTGCCAAAGACGAGCAGAAGATGACGCTGAATTAAGAAGTGCGGTTTCTTGGGCAACGGCTTCTGAATCTCACGCCCATCGATCAACTCCACATGGTAGGTGAGCGCAGTGAATAGGGTACTCATGGGTACAACTACTTAGCCGATGATATCAAGCAATGCGGCAACCGCGATCACTGATGAAAAATAGCTTTCGGGCACATCGCGTGAACGCCTACTTTGCCGTCGACGAGCTGCGTGATATCGATATCGACGGCCACGCTGGTAAGAGCATACGCGTCCTCGCGGCTCAGGTGTTTTTCGCTAACCAGGAAATCGATCATGTTATGCACCGCCATCTCGGTCGCGGTTTTTAGATCTTCGTCAAAGCCCATGGCGATGTAGCTCGAAGGCGTCTCGCCGCGCGGCCACAGCAAGTGCTGATCTTTGTGCACGATGAACTTGAACGTGCCCGTCAGCCAGGTTTCGAGAGCGGTGATGTCGACCTCGCCGTTCCCCTGCCCGGCGTGCCCATCGCCCGCTTCAAAGAGCGCGCCGTGCGCATGCACCGGGATAAAAAGCGTAGTTCCGGCTACCAGCTCTTTGTTGTCCATGTTGCCGGCGTGCATCCAGGGCGGGCCGCTATTGATCCGTCCCGCCGAAGGAGGCGCGACACCCATGCTGCCGAAGAAGGGATGGAGCGGAATATCGATCCCGGGCGAAAAATGGGCCAGCATGTGTTCGCGATCGAGCGGTATCACTTTGGTGCGCGCATAGGGAAAGTCATTAGGCAGAAAGCCGCGACCCGGACCGAAGCCGTTACACGCATAAGGAACATCGATATCGATCTTTTGAATTTGCACTTCGAGCACGTCACCGGGCTCAGCTTCCGCAATCGCGACCGGGCCCGTCAGTATATGGCCGCCCGGACCTTTGTCTTTCACTTGCTCGTGAATGTCGCGATCGTACTGCGGAATGGCCGAGTGAGGCACGCCGCCCGCCTCCATGCGCTCCAGAGAGCAGGTGGAAACGGAGTGCATACGCACCACGTCCCCCGAATGAACGGTCAGCACAGGTTTGGCCTGGGCGGAATAATATCCCCAAACGACGGTTGATGGAGAAGCAGGTACATCAAAATCGGCCCCTTGCAGCATCGGATAAGAGAAGACTATGGAAGATAGAGCGAGTAAGAAATATCGCATGGCACGAGAGTACTGCGGTGAAACATTCGACAGGGAAGCAGCGGACAGACGGGGTGGCCACCATTATGACTTACCCGGCGGCGGAGGACATATTATGGTCGACGTGACGCCTCCAAGTGGACCCGCGCCTGACTTACATTGCTACGATCTCGACTCCATGATGGAGGCGCTGATCCAGGGCAAAGGGTCGTGGGTTTACGAGAAGACGCGTCCGCTAGCGGAATCCGGTTTGATGAAAGCGCAACTGATGATGGGCATCCTGCATCAAATCGGCGCTGGCGTTGAGCAAAGCGGACCGGAGGCGGTGAAGTATTACCGTTTGGCCGCGCAACAGGGCGAAGTGCTGGCCTGGAGAAATCTCGGAACTCTATATCTGCTGGGCCTGGCCGGAGTCGACGTCGATAAGTCTGCGGCCCATGATTGTTTTGCCCGAGCCCGATTCCTGGAACTGCAAGAGACAGCGCGGGCGATGCTGGATGCCCGGCCGGTATCGCAGTAAAACGCGGCTAAAAAACAAACCCAAACTTGACCAGAACCGTGCGCGGCTGCAGGAAATGCGTTCCGCTAAACGTAGAGAGAAAGTTGTACACGGCTATATTGTTCGTGATGTTCTCCACCTGAATGGAAGCCGTAAAACGCTCCCGTTTTTCTGTGTGCAATAAATTGTCCGTACCGACACTCAAATTGAAGGTATTGCGCGCCTTCACGCGATCCGGGTTGTGATCGTCGTTCTCTTGCCCGACCTGCGGGAGCGTGATCAGCTTCGAGAGCACCGGATTGTTCCCGCAAATCGATGGGGTTAGCGGCGTCCCAAAGACCGCAGCCGTCCCACCACAGGACAAGCCGAGCGATACCTGCTGATTGGCGCTCACCACTGTAGGGTCCAAGGCGGCCCCGGCGTCCGGTATGCCGCTTACCACCAGACCGCTGTCATAACGCCAGCTCAAGTCTACGTACTCGGCATTCTTATTCAGCTGATAACGAGCCATCACGGTAGATTGAAATGCCTGGTCGTGATCGATACGAAAAACACCGGGCGGTACAGCCGAGGTATTCAGAAGACCACCAGTCTGGTCGGGAAAGTAGCGAGCGCGCGTATGCCCCATGGTCCAATAAGCGGTGAAACCGTGGATGTCGGTAGTGCTTACACGGGCAGTTACGCCATCCAGTTTGGATTTGTACCAGGCAATGGGAAACGTAATGGTCGTGTTCTGCAGAACACTGAAGTCATAGGCGTTTCGTGTGTACTTCCAAAAATAGTCCCCGTCAACCAGTAAGTACTTCCCGATCGACTGCTGGAAACCAACATTGTATTGATTTCGAATACCCGGTTGTATCGCCGGTGCTGAATTCACGCCCAGTACAGCTTGTGCAACGCCATTCGATAGTCCTGTGGCACTGGAAAGCAGCAGGTTTTCGTTGAACGGAGTCTCGTACGTATGCGAGTAAGCGGCGCGCAGCACCGTGTTCGTCTTCTTGATGTTATAGGCGAGACCGGCGCGAGGTTCGGGCTGGCTACCGGACGTCAGGCCGTAGTACATATCCCCTCGCAAACCAACCGTCAGCAAGAAATTCCCAAGGGTAATCGCATCCTGTCCATAGAACGCATACTGATTGATGTTGTGTTTCGCGTTGTACTGGAACGGTATGCCGTTGCGGGACAGATCAAACGGAATGAGCCCTGGCTGCAGATTGGGATTCGTGGTGTAGCCCAGATTTGCGCACTGGTTGGGATCGACAAGGGTGGGATCTGTAATCGCATTGCCGCTCGTATCCAGACAAGGCGGGTTAAAAGTCGGATCCGTGATGCCGAATCCAAACTGTTCCACCAGACGGGTCTGTTTTAGGTCCACTCCGATTTTGATATTGTGACGTCCTTTACTGATAGCCAGATCGCTGCGAACTCCATAGTTAAACAAGGCCCGGTCCTGGCTCTGGGTAGAGGGCGTGTCCGCAAACGGGTTATCGCTGGGATAGTAATGAAACTGGTCTTTGCGGGCGTATGGATTCACCGTCAGCAAAACATGTGAATTGAAAGTGTGCTGGTAACCGGGAGCCACATTCCAGGTGAATACCCGCTGCCTCTGATCCTGCGCCAATTGATCGTAATCATTCGGAATTTGAATCCAGTTCCGCGCAACAAAGAGATTCAAGTGGACCGCATCTTTCGAAGTAGGCTGCAGGTCAAAGCGGTCGAAAATAGTCCCGTTATTTCCCTTGTCGTGAAAAATCGAAAGCTCCGGGGTGTCCAGAAAGCGTCCGCTGCGGCTGCCATCGACCGCCAGAAAATTTCCCATCTTCTCATTGCCAAAGCCATAAGACACGTCGCCGCCCACCGAGCCAAAACTGCCATAGTAAGCTTCGGCGCTGCCGAATTGCCGCATCGCGCCCAGACCCGACTTAGTCGTGATCTGGTCAACCAGGCTCGATTTATCGCCAAACTCGGCTTCCGGCGCTCCGGTGATCAGAGACATGCTCTGAATGGCGCTCGTGGGCAGTTGCGTGGAAAAGACTTTACTCTGCTGGTCGCTGATCGGCTGGCCATCAATCACGAAAGTCACCTGCGCATGGTCACCGAGCGGGTGAAAGAAGCCATTCGCGTCAGCGGCCACACCGCCCGTGCTGTAAGTAATCGCTTGGCTGAGACCCGCACCGGGATCAAATGTCGGTAAGCGGTTAATCTGGCTGCTATCGACATCCACATGCGCGGCGGGATCGTTTTCAACCAGGTCTGCGCCGCTCGATTCCACGTTTACAGTGGTCGCGGAACCGGATAACGCGAGTTTCGCGGCCACCCGCATGGGCACGGAACTGCGAACCGAAACATCCTGCGTAAACACCGCAAACCCGGGCGCAGATACTTCCAGATGGTAGGAATTTGGCGGAATGTTACCCAGCCGGTACGCACCGTCCGAACCTGAGTTAACCGATTGCGTGTAGCCGCTCACTGGATTTCGTAACGTTAGTTTGGCATCGGGAACGTTAGCGCCCGAGGGATCAGTCACCACACCTTGAATGGTGCCGGCATTGCCCAGCGACTGACCGGACAAACTGCCCGGTCGATTTGCCATGAACAACACCACTGCTAAGGAAAATAAAGTACGCGCTACTCGATGCACCACTACTCCTGAAATTGAACTTTGTTGATCCACTGATCTTTCATGAAACCGCGAATGACACCTAACTCTGAGTGAATACTAACCGGCGGGCTCAAATAACCGCGAGCGAACTGGATTTAGAAGTGAACGGACTTCACCATTGCAGCACGTCGCGGATGTTCTTTGCCTGGCGCTTGCTCACTATGAACTCCTGCGAGTTATTGAGAGTCACCAGCCAGCGCTGGCTCGAAAGCATGCTCAATTTTCGCACTTGTTCGATATTGACGAGCGCGTTGCGATGGATGCGGCGGAACGAGGTATCTTGCAGCCGTTCCTCGATGGCGCGCAGATTTTGCGTGGCCAGATATCTTTGCTTGGCCGTAATGATCCAGATGAGATCGCCCTCCGCCTGGAAGGCCAGCACTTCGCCCAGACTCAGCAGAAAATATTCCTCGCCCAGCTTTCCGACGATCTTGCGAACCTTCGGTAGTTTCGGCAGCAGTTTCGGCGAGAGTTCTTGCAACTGCACGATGTTCTCGGCGGCCTGCACCGGATTCTGTGAAATGCGCCGCGCGCGCTCGACGGCCTGCAGCAAGCGCTGTTGACTCACAGGCTTCAGCAAATAACCGATTGCTCCAGCCTCGAAAGCGCGAATGGCATGCTGATCATACGCCGTAACCATAATCACCGCGGGCAGATAACCGCCATTCAGCTGTTCTAAAACCTCGAACCCGCCCATCATCGGCATTTGAATGTCGAGAAACACCAGGTCCGGCTTGATGGCATTGATTTTCGCGAGCGCCGCCTGTCCCGTATCGGCCTCGCCCGCAATCTCGATGCATTCCACCCGTTCGAGTTCCTCGCGCAGCACCTTGCGCGCCACCGGTTCATCATCCACAATCAGTGCGCGCATACGAGAAAGACACTACGTTACAACGCAACTCGAAAAAGGCGTGTGGCTTTCCCGGTATGCGGGCTAAAACGGGTCATGAACGAACTATCTGACGCCACGAGCGGCTTCACGATCTTCAGCGGTACGGTTCGCAGGCCACTCAGGGTAAACGGGATCGGGCAGAAAGAAAGTAACAATGCTGCCATTGCTGTCCGAGTGGATGTGCAGTTCGGCTTGCGGCCCATGACAGAGCACCAGGCGTCTGCGCACATTTTCCAGTCCAACACCAGTGCTGCTGCCCGCTTTTTCACTGCTTCGCTGAAAGCCGACTCCGGTATCTTCTACCGTGATGCGCAGGCCCTCCGCGGTCTTTTCCGCCCGCAGCGAAACGCGCCCTCCGCCATTTTTTTCGGCGATGCCGTGTTTCACCGCATTCTCCACTAGCGGCTGGATCGAAAGAATGGGAATCATGGTCACGCTGGCCGCTGGGCTGACCAGTAGCTCGGTGGTCAACCGGTCCCCCAGGCGCAGTGATTCGATTTCGAGATAGGCCTGGATAATCCGCACTTCTTCAGAAAGTTGAATCACTGCTCGATCGCCTTGCAGGCAGTAGCGAAAGATGTCGGCCAGGTTTAAGACCATGCGGCGCGCTTCGAACGAGCCGCGATCGATCGTTCCATAGAGAGTATTCAGCGCGTTGAAAAGAAAGTGCGGGTTAACTTGAGCTTGGAGAGCGCGCAATTCAGCCTGCGCCACCAGTCGCTTCAGCTCATCGGCGCGAAAGCGTTCTACCTGCTCCACCATGACGGCGGCGAGGCGGCGCATATCTTCCAGATCTTCGCTAAAGTAGCGGCGGCCGCCCCGGCGCGCGCCAAGCATCAGGTAACGGGAATCGCCGCTCGAGAAGCGCAGCGGGATCTGTGCTTCGGCGGAAAAGCCATGCGTCCTGGATTCCGCCGGACCCGGCTCGCGGAACAGAAAAGAGGGTGTCTCGAGCCGCTTCGTCCCGGGCAATTCATCGACGATCGCAAAGCGTTCAGTGCGCACGTGACGCGCCACCTCGTGTGCCGCCCGCTCGAGTAACTCATTTTCCGAGCGTGCTGCCGCCGACAATCTCGTGATGACCTGGCCGCAATCGTCAGTCGTCCGGCGATGAAAAATCACGCGGCTCATCCAGGCTTCGAGCACGTTACGCACATACGCGTAGAGGATCAGCGACAGACACAGCCCTACCAGGCACAGCCCCGCCAGGTAAGTGTTTCGTTGCGCCACCTCCCACAAACGGAAACGCTGATCGAGCACCAGCAAACTACCGATGTAGAGAGCCGCCAAGCCGAAATTCATCAGGAAGCGGCTGAAGGTATCGAGCAGCAAAAACCGGTAATCCTGCAGCAGAACGATCAGCACCACGGGAATGCCGATGTGGTGCCAGGTTACTTCGGCGGCCCACGGAGACTGGACGTGCTCATAACCGAAGTGCAGGAAAGAAGTGGTGAACAGCAGCAGGCAGGTGAGCGAAATCCATTCCGGCAGTCCACCGGGATTAATGGGCTCGCGGCGTCGCAGAGAGAACAGACTCACCACCAGCAGCAGCCCAAAGCCGAACGCGATAGTCGCGAGCGCCACCTGGTGAGCGCCGAACGCAGGAAAGACCAGTTCGCCCGTGTGCAGCAATACCGCCGCCGTGCTCACCAGATACCCGGCCGTTACCAGTCTTGACAGTCTGCCTCGCAAGGCCACGTGCAGCAGAACGGCCGGCAGAAAACTGAGCACTGAAAAGCTCACCGTCATCACAATCCCCATCAGCAGCGGGCTCTGGTTGCCCGATCCGATAGCCAGCAGCGATCCTGCGTTCCAGGCGAAGGCCAGGACCGCCGCCGCTAATGACAAACGTGTTTGTCGTATGCCATGGGTGCGCCCGTCGCGAATCAGGAGAACGATGATGAGGCCAAACACCAGCAGTCCGGCGCTGTGCCCAATGCTGTTGATAAGAATCGGATTGTGGAGCGTAGCGCCGGGTAACATGCTGATCGAGGTCTACTTCACAATACTTCGCTGCGTGCGCTTCCATCTCGCATCGCGAATGGCATAGAATTGGGGACCAGTAATCCAAATAGTAGAAACAGATTGGCTCAGGAGTTGGATTCCCATGTCTAGGAAGTCAGTTCTAGTTGTTCTGCTTGCGTTGGGATGGGCGTTCTTTCCCAACCGTGCCCTCTGTCAGGTAACGACAGGCACCATTCTAGGAACCATTCACGATTCGAGCGGCGCAGCGGTGGCCGGTGTCAACGTGGTGATCATGGAAAGCGCCAAAGGCACGTCAACCCAGTATGTGACCGATCAGAATGGCGAATACAGCGCTCCATTCCTTATCCCCGGCACGTACAGTGTTAGCGCGTCGAAAGAAGGCTTCAAGCGTAGCGTCTCCGATAACGTTGTGCTCGACGTCGATCAGAAGGCTCGCGTCGATGTCACGCTCGAAATCGGACAGGTCAGCCAGACGCTCGAAGTAACGGCAACAGCGCCGCTGGTGCGGTCGGAAAGCGCGGAGCTGGGAGAGATCGTCGGCCAAAGACAGGTGCAGGATCTGCCGCTGAATGGCCGCAATTTTGCGCAATTGGTGAATCTTGTGCCAGGCGTGACGCCCGGGCAGGCCGGCGAAAACCTTTCGGGATCAAGCTCCTTTAACCCGCGCGCGGCTTCGAATTTTAACGCTCTCGGCAGCCAGGCCAACACCAACGGATGGCTGGTCGACGGCATCGATGACAACGAGTGGACTTTCAATACCGTGATGATCCAACCTTCAGTCGAATCGATCGCCGAATTCAAAGTATTGACCGGGACCTTTTCAGCGGAATTCGGACGCGGCGCAGGCGTCGTCTCGGTCTCGACCAGGTCCGGCTCCAACGGTTTCCATGGCGAGGTCTTCGATTACCTCCGCAACAGCTACATGGACGCCCGGAATTACTTCAATCCCAGTCCGCAGGCGCAGCCCGAATACCGGCGCAACCAGTTCGGCGGCGCGATCGGCGGCCGCATTATCAAAGACAAGCTCTTCTTCTTTGCCGACTACTACGGGCAACGCTCGCTGAAAGGCATCGTCAATCTGAACAGCGTGCCGACGATGGCTGAACGAACCGGCGACTTCAGTAACTACCGCAACAACGCCGGGCAACTCATCCAGATCTACAATCCGCTGACCACCGTAGCGGTGAACAAAATAACGCAGCGGACGCCTTTTCCAGGTAATATCATCCCGGCAGGCCAATTGAACCAGGTCGGCCTGAATGTCGCCAGCATCTATCCGCTTCCCACTGGCCCGGGAAGCTTCAATAACTTCACCTCGTCCGCCAATCAGATCATCGACGACAATGGCGGCAATACCCGGATCGATTACCGGCTCAGCGACAAAGACTCCATGTTCCTGCGCTACAGCTTCGAACAGTTTGTGCAGAGCGCTCCGAATCCGCTGGTAGGAGGGCAGGGCACCTGTTGCCTGCCCACGCCTGCTTTTGCCGCCAGCAAATTCGATCTCGGTCCCCAGGTAGCCGGCATTCAGGATACGACTCTGTCCGCGCAAGGCGCAGCGTTCAACGAAACGCATCTGTTCAGTCCCACGCTCTTGAACGAGTTCCGCACCGGCTACTCGCGCACCAATCCGTTCACCTCGCAATCAGACTTCGGCCACCAGTCGGCCTCCTCGCTCGGCATTCAGGGATTGAACGTCTCGCAGTTTGCCACCGGCTTGCCCAACATTCAGGTCGGAGGATCGTGCGGTTCGGAGTTCACCTGTCTACAAGGCGGCCAGGCATTTCTGCCCGCACATCCACGCCAGACGAATATACAATTCGAAGACACGCTTTCCTGGACCCGGGGCAGGCACCAACTCAAGTTCGGTTTCCGTTACATTCGCGAGCTTGCCTCGCCGTTTACCAACACCACCACGCGCGGCCAGCTGACTTTCGGCGATAGCTTCACCAACAATCCGGTTGATCCTTCCGGTAAAGCAACCGGCCCCAACGGTTCGGGCCTGGCTGCCCTGCTTTTGGGTTTCCCGAACAGCGGCAGCCGCAATTATCTGCAAACTCCTTACTATGTGACTAACGGTGAGTGGGCGGGCTTCTTCCAGGACGATTTCAAAGTAACTTCGCGGCTTACGCTTAATCTCGGCCTGCGCTACGACGTGTTTACGCCTGACACGGAGATTCGCAACCGCCTGGCTAATTTCAGCTTCAATTCGCTGAGCCTGATTTATGCCGGCCAGAACGGCATCGGCCCTAATGCCGGTATACAGACGCGCTACGGCAACCTCGGACCCCGCATCGGTTTTGCGTACGATGTCAGCGGTAAAGGCACCATGGTGATACGTGGCGGCTATGGTATCTCTTATTTCCCGGATCCTTTTTCCGCTTCCGATGAGTTAGGCCAACAACCACCCTTCACCGTCTCGCAAACTTTTTCCAATTCGACCAATCCCCTCGGCACGGCTTACGGGAATCCCTGCACCGCGGCAAATTTGGGTTCGGCTTGCTTGCCCGTTATTAATAATCCATTTCCGCAAGGCGTGACCACGGTGCAGCCCACTACAACCGCTGCGCTCAATACGACCGCTCCCGCCGTCATCGGGCACGAACTCAGAAACCCGACCCCCTACATGGAATCCTGGAACTTCGACATCGAACGGCAGGTCGGTCAGAGCGCCCTCCTCGAAGTGGCCTACGCAGGCAGCCGTGGCATTCATCTGACTTACTGCTACAACCCGGACGAAGTGCAGCCGGGCACTCCCGGCGTGAATGCCGCCGGATCTGTGCAGAGCAGGCGTCTTATTCAGCCCCTCAATAACATCTCCACCTGGGCGCAGTGCGATGAGCGCAACATGTCGAACTATCACAGCCTGCAAACCAAGTTCACCAAACGCTATTCGTACGGCATGACCGCTTTACTGAGCTACACGTGGAGCCGCTCGATGGACTACGGCGGATCGGCGGCCAGCGGCGGCGCATCGGTCGGCAATCCGCAAACCGTCACCAATCTTAAAGCGGGCTACGGGCTCTCGGGCTTCGACCAGATGCATCGCTTTGTCGGCAGCGTCACCTACGAGCTGCCGTTCGGCCCTGGCAAACCATGGCTGAGTCACGGCATCACCTCGCGCGTTATCGGAGGTTGGGAACTCGACGGAATTGTGACCTTCGCCAGCGGCTTTCCCTTTACCGTGTTCCTGAATAGCGGCGTGAATTTCGGCGCGCCCAGCTGGCCCAACCGCATCGGTCCCGGCACGCTTTCGAATCCCCAGCCTAATCTTTGGTTCAATACCGCCGATTTTGCAGCGCCTCCGCCCAACACCTACGGCAACTCCGCGCGTGGAGTTCTTTACGGGCCGGCTACGGCGAACTGGGACCTGTCGGCCCAGCGCAAGTTCAAACTGCTCGAACGCTTGAGTTTGAACTTCCGCCTCGATGCCTTCAATGCGTTCAACACGCCCAACTTTGCCAACCCGAACGCAAATATCGGCGCAGGCACCGCCGGACAGATCACCGGCACCATCAACGACAACCGAGACTTACAAGCCTCCGCCACCGTCGTGTTCTAAGAGAGATGGAGACTACGACCAAATCCGATCGTTCACATGCAATCCTTCCTTGTTCCACTGATCGGTAGGCTCAAAAAAACCGGTTCCCGGCGCCAGATGCGCCTTAACGGCCTCGTCGTTCAATGTGACGCCGAGCCCGGGCTTGTCCGGCACGCTGATGAATCCATGATTCACGATCGGCTTGTCCACACCTTCCACCAGATCGCCCCACCACGGCACATCCACGGAGTGATTTTCCATCGCCAGAAAATCGTACATCGCCGCAATGGCATGTACGCCGGCCATGCACGCCACGGGCGTTCCCGCGAAATGCACCGCGCAGCCGATCCCGTTCTTCTCCGCCAGGTCACCCACCTGCTTGGTCCCCAAAATGCCGCCCGCTGAACCTGGATCAGGATGGAAAATATCGACCGCATGGCTGGCCGCCAGCTTTTCAAAACCTTCCGGCAGATAAATATCTTCGCCGGTAGCCAGCGGGATATCGACTTCGCTCGAGATCTGCTTCAACAGGTCGGGCCAGTACCACGGCACCATGTCTTCCAGCCACGACATGTTAAAAGGCGTGAGCCGTTTGCCTAAACGAATACAGGAGTTAACTCCGATGTGGCCGAAGTGATCGGCCGACAAAGGAACGTCCATGCCGACTTGCTCGCGCACCACCGAGACATATTCGGCCATCAGATCGCACCCTTTCTCCGTGATCTCAGTGCCGGTGAACGGATGAGGCACCGGATCGCCAAAGCGCAATGGAGGCTCACGCAAAGGCCGGGTGAGCGCGCCCGGTACGGTCTGAATCATATCGACGCCCAGGTCCATCTTGAGCCACGTGAACCCCTCGTCCATCCGCTTCTTCAATCGCTGCCCGTAAACCTTCGGATCGTTCGATTCGGTGGTGTCGCAATAGGCCCGCACTTTGTCCCGATACTTGCCGCCCAGCATCTGGTACACCGGAACGTTGAATGCTTTTCCCGCCAGATCCCAAAGTGCCATCTCGACCCCGCACACTCCTCCGGCCTGCCGCGATTCGCCTCCAAACTGCTTGATCTTTCGAAATACTTTTTCGACGTTGCAAGGGTTCTCACCAAGCAGACGCCCCTTCAACATCAGCGCATACATCGCGCTCGCTCCATCGCGCACCTCACCGAGCCCGGTAATCCCCTGATTGGTATCGATGCGAATGATCGGGCAAGTCATGGGCGCCTTCACTACCGTGGCAATGCGCATGTCCGTGATCTTCAGATCCGACGGTTTTGAACTGGTATTCGTGTTCTGCGGCAACGCCTCCAGAACTTTGTCGCTCCACAGCGCCCCCAGCGAGAACAGTCCCGCCGAGCGCATAAACTTCCGGCGGTGCAGCGTATTTCTCAAAGAACGATTCATGGCGGCCCCTTTCCTGATCGACGCCATGCAGCATATCAAGCCAGCATCGGCCGCTGATAAACGTCGATGAACGCGGATCGAAAATAAATGTTATCTGCGTTGATCCGAGTTGTTCTGAAAACACCATGCCTGACGGAAAATCAGTCGACGAAACACCGAATCTGAGCGGGAAGCGTGAGCGCCCCGTTCCCCATCCTGCGCAACACCAGTTTTCATCCCCCAGGGTGGCCGAAGGCCATCAGAGGTTCATCTGCGGCTAGATTCCGGTTTCATCAATCTCTTTCGTCTGCACAACTACTTTTTCTTCTTGGGAGCAGGCGGGATGTTCGCTCCCGCCTTGCGCGCTTCGCTGAGTCCTATGGCAATCGCCTGTTTCGGATTCTTCACTTTCTTGCCACTGCGCCCCGACTCAAGTTTGTGATCCTTGAATTCGCCCATAGTGGTTTCCATTTTCTTTTTCACGATGCGCTTCGACTTCGGGTCCGATCCGGAAGACGACTTCTTTTTGACTGCCACGGTCGGCTCCTCTATTCTTTGGGTTCTTCGCGCTTGCCGGCGAGACGATTCTTCAATTCCTTCGAGGGCCGGAAGGTAGCTCGGCGGCTCGCCGGGATGTCTATTGCCGCGCCGGTCGCCGGATTGCGTCCCGTGCGCGCCTTGGTCTCCTTGGCTTCAAAAATGCCGAACCCCCGCAGTTCGAGGCGATCGCCCGAAGCCAGCGCATTGGAAGCCCGATCAAGAAAGGCATCCAGGGTGCGCTCAATCTCGCTCTTTGTCTGTCCGGTAGCCGAGGCCACCGAGTCAATCAGTTCTGGTTTAGTCATCTCGATACAGCATACTGATACCGAGATCGTGAAAATCGTCATGAAACGCTACCTGCTGCTGCTCGCTACATGTTTCGCCTTGCAGGCAAGCACAGGCCGCGATGCCGCGCCACCAGACGAAAGAGGAACTTCAGCGGACTTGGGCGCGGATCGCGCGTCCGTTGTGCTGCGTGATTCTTCAAATGGCGCGGCGAATTACACCGCTGAAAGGCAGACGAATGGCGGTATCGAAGTCATCCATCTGGCCGACGCGGGTCATCAAGCCGAGGTTTCGATTGTGCCTTCGATCGGTAACCGCGCTTTCGCATTCAAGATCAAGGGCAAGAATGTGCTGTACTTTCCGCCCTCGAGCCTGGCGGAGTACCAGGCGCAAAATGCCCCCGGGCTGAATGGCATTCCGTTCCTGGCGCCCTGGGCGAACCGCATGGCGGGAGGCGGATTCTGGGCCGGCGGCAAACAGTACCGCTTTAACCCCGATTTAGGCAGCGTGCATCTCGATGCGAACGATATCGCCATTCACGGGATGCTGGTTTCGTCTTCACTCTGGCGCGTGACGGAGCTGCAGGCCGATGCCCATTCCGCTCATGTAACCAGCCGGCTCGACTTCTGGAAGTATCCCGAACTAATGGCGAACTGGCCCTTTGCCCACAGCTACGAGATGACGTACACGCTCACGAACGGGGCGCTCGAAGTGACCACGTCGGTCACCAATCTGGGTGCGCAGCCCATGCCCGTCTCGATTGGTTTCCATCCCTATCTGCAGATTCCCGATACGTCACGCAGTGAGGAGACGGCGCACATACCGGCGCGAAGTCATGTGGAGACCGACGCGCATCTCGTCGCGACGGGAGAGTTCAAATCGGTTGACTTGGCGGACCAGATTTCGCTCCGCGACCACACCTTCGACGACGGTTTCACCGACCTGAAGCGCGACGCAGATGGGACAGCGACTCTGTCGGTACAAGCCGGAATGAAGAAGGTCGCGGTGGTGTACGGGCCCAAATACCAGGTGGCGGTGGTGTACGCGCCGCCTGGAAAAGACTTCATCTGTTTCGAGCCGATGTCGGCGGTTACCAATGGAGTCAACCTGGCGCACGATGGCAAGTACGCTGCGCTGCAGACGGTCGCGCCTGGTGGCATGTGGCGCGAGAGCTTTTGGATTCGCCCTTCCGGATTTTGATCGCCGTAGCGCGGCCCCGCTGGACGTCTGCCGGCGACAAACAAAGAACTATTGTTCGTCGGTCCACCTCCGCCTGCTACCCCGCTCCATCATGACTGCCCGTTCTATTCGCCGCTCCCAGGAACGCAAAGCCACAAAGCTCGCCCGCAAACAGTCCAACGAACTCGCTGTCGTCGCCACAGCCCCCGCCGAAATTGAAACCGCCGCCGCACCGAAAACCGCCAAAGGCAAAGCCCAATCCTCTATTAACGCTCTGAACGCCCTCACCGGGCGCACCGTCCTGCTCCCCTCCGACGATGCCGCCGCCTACGAACAGTATGTCGATCGCTTCGTCCGCGAACTCCAGCCCGTCGGCGTCCGCGAAGCCGAGCTGGTGCAGTCCATCGCCGATGCCAACTGGTGTTTCCGCCGCCATCACTTCAATCTGTCCGGTTAAACACCTGCTTAAGTGTGCGGACGCGGGTGGACGCGGACAGATGGAACACGGCATAACCGGCCAGTTGTGGATACTGCGCCGCTTCGGCGGGAGTGAAGCCTGCCGGCATCAGCCCGATCGCTGTGCCGCGAATAAGAACGCCGGCATTCGTTACACTTCTCCTGCGGCAGGAATGGCTACCATAGTGCGGCCGATCCAGAATGCCTGGTGCTGGTAGAGACCGGCACCGGCACTTTGACTTCGTGTGGGTTCGCTTATGAACGTGTTTAGATCGCCCGAAATCACCCGAGCCTGACCCTGATCCGCAGCGAAGGTGTAGAGCTTCGCGATGCCTGAGACGGCCCAATACTCGTTGCCTTCCGAAGAAGGATCCACGAAGGTGTTAGGGTCCGAATCTTTTTTGTCTCCGCCCGAAGCAGTCGGGTTGTGAATGATGAGGCACCACGTGAGGATTAGCAATGACACCAACGTCGAAGTAAGCGCCATAGCTGTCCGTGCCCCTTTATCTGAACGGGACTGCCGCCTTAGTTGCCGGTGTTCTCGGTGGTGTCGTCGTAGGCGTAAACGGTCGAACCCGCGTAATTGCCGTCGGCCCGATGATAGTGGATGCGGATGTGATTGGCGGGAATTTGCGCAATGGCTGGAACTGTCATCTAGGTTAAAAGCACAAGCGGGAGCAGCGAAAGGCGCACCATGGATAACGCTCGTTTCAACATGGAACCTCCGATGAAAACCTGCCGCAATTGAGCGGTTGTGAGTGTATCAAATCAACGCCGGCGAAGAGTTTTTACCGCCTATAAAAGGCGTCACGCTAATTACGGGCGCGCAGAGGGCGCGCAGCCGTGCCCTGTGCGCTTCTAACGCAGTGCCTGCATCGGGTCTACGCGCGTGGCGCGCCAGGCGGGCAGAGCGCTGGCGGCCAGGGCGGCGGCGAGCAGCAGGAACGCAATCAAAATAAACGCCAGCGGATCTGTCGGACTGACTTCAAACAATAAGCTACGCATGGCGCGCGTAAGCGCGAGCGCAGCGACGGTGCCGATTAAAACACCGCTGATTGCGAGAGCGACTCCCTGCCCGATCACAAGCCGCAGAATGTCTCGCGACTGCGCGCCGAGGGCGATCCGAACCCCAAGTTCCTGCGCTCGTTGCAGCACTGAATACGCGAGCACGCCGTAAATGCCGATGACCGCAAGCAGCAGCGCCAAACCCGCGAACAGCCCCAGCAGCAGCAAACTGACACGTTCCTTGCCGATCGACGACGCGAGCAATTCCTCCATGCTTTTCACGCTCGACACAGGCTGATCGGGATCGACTGCGAGGATCTGCCCTTTAATCGCGTTCGTAAGACGGACCGGATCGGCGGTCGCATGGACAATCAAGGCGGCTGTCTGCAGCGGGTAGAGATGCGAGGGAAGATAAATCTCAGGCCCGGTCGCGGTAGCCAAACCAGACTCGTGCACGTCAGGCACAATGCCCACGATCTCCAGCGCGTTCGCCTGATTGTCGCCAATCAGGACATGTTGGCCGACAGGAGGCAAGCCGCGCGGGTAAGCGGGCCAGAAACGGCGGGCAAAGCTTTCGTTCACAATCGCCACCAGCCCGCCGGCAGCCGAGTTATCGCGAGCCTGGAACTCTCGGCCGCCCCGCACCGCCATGCCAAGCGTTTTAAATAGCCGGGCGTGATGCTTTGGAGTTGCACTGGGGGACGCTTGCTCACCGCCGTCGCCGGTTGCCCGACGATCTGAACGCCCGTAACGTATTTAGGACTGCCGGGAAGGGTCAAAGACGCCGTCACGCTGCGCACGCCGGACAAAGACTCGACTCGGCGAATGACTTCCTGAAAGAACGCGTTTTTCTTTTCAGGTGTGTCGTACCGCTTGGGCGGCAGGTTGATCTCCAACGTCAGCAAGTTCGCGGGACGCAGCCCTGGATCGACCTTTCGTAAGTGCAGAAAGCTCTTCGCGAGCAAGGCAGCCCCGATTAGCAAAACCACCGAAAGCGCGATTTGGCCAGCGACCAGCAGACTCCGCACGGAAAATCCCATCCAGCTTTTTCGCACCGGCGAATGGGCGATGTTGGCCCGGCGCTCCTGCAAGACATCAGTAAGATGCGGTCGCGAAACCTGCAATGCGGGAAACAAACCGAAGACAACGCCGGTCACCACGGAAAGCAACACGGCGAGAGTAAGCACAATCCCATCCAAGTGAACCTCGCCGGCGCGCGGCAGATCGAGCAAGCTGGACCGAAGGAGGAAAGACAGGCTCCACTTTGCCAGCACAATGCCGAAACCGCTTCCCAGCAGGGATAGCAACGTGCTCTCCACCAGCAGCTGCCGGATCAAACGGCCCCGGCCCGCTCCGAGAGCGGCTTTCACTGTCATCTCGTGCGTGCGGGCACTGGCGCGGCTGAGCAGCAAGCTCGCCACGTTGGCGCACGCGATCAGCAGGACGCATCCGACTGCGCCGAAGAGCACCCAAAGCATAGAGCGAACATTCGCCACCAGGTGCTCGCGTAATGGTTGCGTCTGCAGGACTGAGTGGCTTTCTTCCGGATGCAACCTGGCGTACTCGTGATCGAGAACCAGCATTTCTGCGCGCGCCTGACTGAGTGCGACACCCGGTTTCAGCCGTGCTACACCGATCAGCACCGGGATCTGATTCCAGTAGCGGGCCGCGATCGCCGAATACTCCGAAGGTTTCGTGACCCAGATATCTATGGTAGCGGCCGGGAACTCAAAGGCGTCGGGCAACACGCCGACGATCGTGTAGGGTGTGGCATTGAGGTCGATCGCGGTTCCCGTAATGCGCGGATCGGCATGAAAGCGCCGCTTCCATAATTGACTGCTGATGAGCGCCACTGGAGTGCCTCCGGGACGGTCTTCTTCGGGCAGGAAACTCCGGCCTCGCAACGGCCGGACACCAAGTACCTGCAGGAAGTTGGCTGAGACGCGCGCCGTGTTGACTTCGTCCGGGACCGCGCCGCCGGTCAGAGAAAAATGCTCGGTAGCAATGAAAAACGCGCCCACCTCACTGAACGAGTGAGAGTGTTCTTTCAGTTGGCGATAGCGCACCTGCGAAAATCCCATGTCACGATAGCTCTGCTGCGGGTTTGCGATCGAGAGACGCACCAGACGATCGGGTTCGCGGTAGCCGAGCGGTTTGAGGAGCACTCCGCGGATTACGGAGAACATGGCCGTAGTGCCGCCAATGCCGAGCGCGAGGATGGCGATCGCCGCCACGGCAAAGGCAGGGTCGCGGCGCAAGCCTCGCATGGCATAAACGAAATCGTGAGCTATATTTTCGAGCAAGATGAACCTCCAGGAGTCCCGCGCCCTTTCGCGAATCAAAGTCCGATTTCCGAAGCTTTGCAAAACGAGTTTGCGCGCCTCTGCGGCAGACAGTCCCTGCGCGAGATGATCCTGCATGGCTATTTCGATATGGCTGTCTATCTCGTGCGAGAGATCGTCGGAAAGACGTTGCCGGCCCGAGACGAAATTCCGGATCTTAGCCCACCAGGTTTGCCAGGACGATGCAGGTGGTCTATCTACAGTAGACATTCAACCTATACTGTACACCGAGTCGTGTAGCGGGGTCCTGCTGATTGCGCCCGATGAGAGGCCGAAGGGCATAAACCGATCAGTGAGGATAGTTTCCCCTTGGGGAAATATGAATGGATGCGCTCGCAAACCGGCAGCAGGCAAGGCTCCACCCGTGCCAGTGAAACGTTTCTGGGAAAAGTAAGTGGCGTCGGGATGAGCAATGTGAGTGAAGGTCTTGCGGATCGAGCGCAGGTCGAAGCTATCTGCCCCTGATCCTGATAACGTTACCCACTGCGCTTCCGTTAAACTCGAACTCTTGGAGCCTGACTTCTGAGGCTTTGCCATCCGCATCGACCGTGAATTCGACGCCAAGCGGGACGTCAGGATGCGCCTCGAATGTGTACGACAAGAAGGTGTTGCCATCCCAATGCCGTAAGGGAACAGATGCCTGCTTCGCGCCGCGTGTCAGCGCCAAGGCACCGTTCTCCACAGATACCTTTACCTTGCCGACGTAGTCGTTTCGATAAACGCCGACATAGGCGCTGAGATCGAGCGGCGGCCGGTTCGGAACCGGGGGATGCGAGTATTGCTTCTTCAATTCGTCGTAGAAAGCAGAATCTCGAGCAAATATACCTTTGAACAACGCAAACCAGTCGCGCGTTACATAACCATAGCGCGCCAAGTCCAGAAAGCTGTTGGCCAGTGATTCCGGAACGCCTGTTGGAGCGGCGTTTCCGAGCACGGCGATTCCCAGATCCTGGGAAGAAAGCAGGGTAACGGTAGTTGAAGCGCCTTCCGGGAAAGCCCCTGAATGGTTAGCGACTAACACTCCATCTTCGAGATATCCCACGTTCCAACCGAAGCCGTAATAGGAGCCCGCCGTATCGCCGTTCCCGGGAGACACAACGGCTTGAGGCGTACGCCTGATCTTTATCGCCTGTTTGTTCACAAGCTGCTTGCCTTCAAACTGTCCGTCGGCTAGTTCAAACAATAGCCATTGAGCCAGATCACGTACGCTCGAGCTGGCACCTCCGGCCGGCGCCCCGGCATCGTCATCCCTGGTCAGCAAAGGGCTCCATCGATTGTTCACCAGGATGTGCAGATGCGCCCGGTTCGCGCGCGCCACAAAGTCTTGGTAACGCATGCTCGTCTGGGTCATGCCCAAGGGTTCAAAGAGCCGTTGCTGGGCCAGCACCGGCCACCATTCCCCGGCCACGCTGCCGGCGACAACCGCCGCATTCGTCAAGCCGAAATTACTATATTCAAATCCGCTGCGGAAAGCATAGGCTGGCGGTAAGAAACGCAACCGTTCGAGGATCGTGCTTTGGTCGTAGCCGACTCGTTCCAAATCGTCGCCCGCCGCGCTGGGCAGTCCGCTGCGATGCGAGAAAAGATCTGCAACGGTCACCTTCGAGGTCGCCGCCGGATCGAACAACCGGAACTCGGGATCCAGTTGAATCATCCGATCGTCCCACTTCACGATGCCGTTACTCACCAGAGATGCGACAACCGCCGAGGATATGGGCTTTGATACCGAAGCCAACTGGAAGACCGTATCCGCATCGACTAAATCCGGTTTGCCCACTTCCCGAAGGCCAAAGCCGTTCAGGTAAACAACTCTGTCTCGGTACACGATCCCGATTGCCAGGCCCGGCGCGCGGCCATCTGCGATCGCAGTCTGAGCAATGCGCTCCAACTCCGGAATCGCCGATTGCAGCTTCTCTTCCGTCACGGCATTCGGGCAGGGAATCGCAAGGCTTTTTATCTGGGCGAACACACCGATCAGCCGAGGTTCCGATTCTCCTGGCGCGTAAGCGGCGATGCTCAGCTGCCGTTTATCACCAGATCCTTCCAGCGTTATGTACCAGGGTGCCGCGGCATGCGCCTTGCCTTTGACCCGGTAGCCAAGAGCCGTTTGAACAAGCTGGCTACGAAAACCCTTGCCGCGCGTGAGCCAAAGTGTATTGTCAGGCGAATCGTATTCGAGCCCCCAGCCCTGCTCATAGCTGCCCGCAAACGGCCCGACTAGGGAGCAGTCGGCCTTTACGGAAAAAACAGCGTCGCGGACGGTCGGGGGCGCCCAGCAAAATTGCTCGTTGTGGCATATTCTGTCGGACGCTGGTTCCTGTGCGCGCCCGAACGCCAGGCTGATAACAAACAGGGCTCCGGTAAGAACCGCGAGCGAACAGGGTTTAGCCCTGCGGCAAAAATTGCGCTTTTGAAGCATAAGTCGATGACGTGAACGACGAGGATTGCGTACCGCTGTCGATCACCCCACTAGGCTTGACGTGCGTAGAGCCGGCCCTGCCGGAACCACTTTATTTGCCCATTGGCCTCGCGCAGGAAATCCGCATGGTGTCCAAGAGGATCGACAACACGGTCGTAACGATAGAAGCGGAGCATGGAACTGGAATCTCCCTCGGGCGCACCCACAATCGTCAACGCCAGTCCGCCATCTGTCGCCCTGAGCTCCGCCACCAGATTGCGTTTGTTGCCTGCCCGGTCAATGTACTGCCTGAGGTAGTCTCCCTCATATTGGGCTAGTTCGGACGCGCTGAGGGATTGCGGGGAGGCGGGCAGGTTGTGCACGCCGGCGAAACGCTCGAGCGCCCAATCGCCAAAAAATATCTGACTGCGCAGTTGGGTACCGCCGTCCGAGTTGTTTAGCAGCACCATCGCAAACTGCTTCTCCGGGACCGTCATCAAGAACGGGTGGTAACCGAACCAGTCACCGGCGTGTTCCACTACAGATACGCCTTCGATGGTGGGACGTATTGACCACGCTACGCCCATGCCTTTTAAGTCAACGAGGAGCGTGCCGCCCGGTCCCGGTTGTGACCACATGGATCGCAGCGCCACCTCACGCATCACACGTTTCCCGTTCGCCGCCCGGCCATTGCCAAGGTGAAAGCGGGCGAACGAAAGCAGGTCGGCCGCGCTCGAAACGAGTCCGCCGAAAGGATTTTGATCACGCGGTACCGTGAGCCACTCCGGCATCGCAACCGCCACGCCATTTTTCACAGCATGCGGCATCGCCACGTTTCCTTTCCCAAGCTGGCTCAGGAAGTAGGAACTTCGAGTCATCCCGAGCGGATCCAAAACCAAACTTTGCACACTCGATTCAAACGTTTCGCCGGTAATCTTTTCGATCACTCGCCCGGCCACGCCGATCGCGGCGTTGTTATACGCGAACGTCAGGCCTACGGGGGTCTGTTGGGGTAAAAGACGATGAATCGCGTCGACATACTTGGCCAGGGCATCGTCACCCTCGCCGGTATCGAACTGATCATCCCCGTCCCAGCCCGCCGAATGGTTCAGTAGTTGCCGCACCGTGACGCCCTCGGCGCCCACAGGCGCTTGGAAATCTTCGATGTACCTCGTCACCGGCGCGTCCAGGTCCAATTTACCCAGGTCCACCAGGCGCATCGCCGCCGTCCCGGTAACCGGCTTGGAGATGGAGGCGGTGAGAAAGGCGGTATTCGCGTCAACCGGCCTTCCACCGTTTACATTGGTCACACCATAGCCGCGCACAAACTCCTGGCCGTGGTAGATCACTCCTACCGCTGCGCCCGGGATAGCAAACTCCTTCATCCCCAGGCGTATCTTCTGATCTAACTCCGCAAATAATTCGTCGGCGTTGCCGGCTGGTTGTGCATTGTCCTGAGCAGGGGCGTGCCCCATGGCGGAGACAATTGCGGGCACTGCCGGCGAGGCGAGCAAAGCGCGGGTGAAACCGCGGCGGGACACCGCTCTAGGGTCTGGCATATCGAATCTCCTTGTGTGGCTGTGGCAAAGCTTCACCTCTGAAGCGAGACGACCGCCGCAAAGACTGCCACGCTGAATTAAAATATTTCGTGTGCTGCGAATTCCGGACGCATGAAACTTCGCAAACGGACTCTTTGTCGCCGGGATTACCTATAAAATACTGGTCTACGGGTGCCTTCCCAGCAAACCTCGACGACTATCGCCAGCCTAATGGCCCGCTTCCGCTCAGGAGATCGCGAAGCGGCGGACCAACTGTTTTCCCTTCTCTATCCGGAACTGCGGCGTCTGGCGGCGATCAAGATCAACGCCGAGGGCAGCCAGCACTCCTGGCAACCCTCTCTCCTGGTGAACGAACTGTACCTTCAATTGGTAAAGGTCAAATCGCTCCCGGCCCTGGCGACCGACGACTGCTCAGAACGGGATCACTTCTTACACCTGGCGGCGCATGTAATGCGCCATTTGCTGATCGATCACTCTCGTTTGTTGTCGCAGCGGGTCGCTAAGATTGACATCGCGCAATTCGAACTGACAGAAGATGGCGGGGGTGCGACATTACAGGAAATCGACAATATCCTGGAAAAGCTGGCGGAAATCAACCCGCGCCTTCGCAGCATCGTGGAGATGAAGGTATTCGAAGGCGAGTCGGTGGAAGCGATCGCTGACCGATTGCAAATTGCGCCGCGAACGGTGGCGCGAAACTGGGCCTTCTGTAAACAGTGGTTACGCGAAAGGTTGTAAGCGGAGTGAAAATCACCGGTCCCTGGCAGTCCAGGCAGCTCTGCACTCGCTTACAAATTATGAGCCAATGCAAGCCTCCGCTTTGGCCGGACTCTCATTTCCACCAATGCCTTCGCGAGGGATAGATTTTGACTGACGAGCAGTGGCGCGCCGCTTGGATCCTGTGCGAAATCGCCGGCGATCTGGATTCCCGGACGCAACGCGAATATGTGCACGGAGCGACGGTCGATCCCGAAGTCGAGGGCCAGGTCATCGCGATCTTCGAAGAGCTTGCAAGCGAACCGCTTCTTCCGGCTGCGCCGGACCGCCGAGTGGGCGATACTGTCGGACGCTACACCCTGCTCGAGCGGATCGGCCAGGGCGGCATGGGCGAGGTGTATTCAGCCGAGGATCGGGAACTGCGGCGCGTCGTCGCTTTGAAATTCCTGCCGGCTGTCGTGGAGGCCGGCAAGGCGGCCGCATCGCAAGTCATCTCGGAAGCACGTCTGGCCTCGCGTCTCAACCACCCGAATATCGTTGCCGTTTACGAGTTGATTCAGACACCCTGGGGCCTAGCGATCGCGATGGAGTTGGTGGAAGGACAGTCGCTGCGCAAGCTTCTGAAAACCGGGCGTCTCTCAACCCGGCGCTTGATTTACATTGCACGGCAATTGGCGAGTGCGCTGGCTGCTGCTCACCAGAAAGGCATCGTTCACCGTGACGTTAAGCCCGAAAACGTAATGGTCAGCGAGCCGGATGACTTTGTCAAGGTTCTTGATTTCGGCCTGGCGGAAAATATTCGCGACCAGGCCGCGACGCAGCGAAATAGTCACCTGCCGGTGGGCACGGTTCGCTACATGTCGCCAGAGCAAAAGGCAGCTCAACCTGTTACGGCGGCCAGCGACATATATTCACTGGCGCTCCTTCTTGAAGAAGCCGGCTCCTGGAAACATCCAGTCCTCCGCCGCATGCGCAGCACAGATCCGTCGGCGCGTCCTACGGCACGAGAGCTGGAGCGAATTCTCGCAGATCTCGAAGCTCCTTCGCACAAACGACTTCTCGTCGCTCTATCGATATGTCTTTTGCTAGCCGTATTGATCGGAGTGTATCGATTCCGTAGCGCGAAAGAGCACCCGTCGCCGCGCTTTGAGCAGATTACTCGCTACACCAGCGGCCACGACGTCACGGCGACGGCTCTTTCCCCAAATGGATCCCAGCTCGTCTATGCGACGATCGACGGCGGATTCTTCGCCCGCGATAATCTCACGCGTGCAGTGCGCGAATTGACCGGGCCTGAACGCCTGACCTGCTACCAACTGTTGTTCCTCAACGAGCAGAATCTACTTGCGGTTGGCTTGGCGGATGGAAGGTTCGAAGCGTGGCGGATCCCGCTCGACTCGCATTCGCCGCGGCGGCTCTCCGATAACGTGCAACTGGCTGCTGTTTCACACGACGGACGGCAGACCGCCTGGCTGAACGGGGCTCGCCAGGTCTGGGCGGGAGCAAGTCCTGGCGGACCGGCACACCTGCTCATGCAGGCGTCTCGAGGTATCTATGCGGCTGCACTCTTCTGGTCGTCAGACGATAAGGAACTCTGGTTTCACCGGCTTTCGCATTGTCGACACGGCGCGAACCAACCCGATGTGACCGTCAACCCTGACTTCTGCGAAGCGAGTGACCTGGTCATGGTAGGTTCCGATGCCGATCATCCGAGGACGGCGATCGGTCCGTTATACTTCACCTCTGGTTTCTTTACTTCGGCAGGCGGCTTTCTCTTTTTACGGCAGGATTTCGCACGCAAAAGTGAGGGGTTTAACGTCTGGTCTTTACCGAGGAACTCGAAAACCGGACGATTGGCTTCCGCCCCGAAACAGGTTTCGCACTTCTCGGATGTGGCGCTTTCTAATTTGACCGGCTCCCCGGATGGCCGGAAGCTGCTTATGCTTCGCACCCAGAGCACCGCCCATACCTATACGGCGGAGTGGCGAACCAGACCGAAACCTTCACTCAGCTTGCCGCGCCGGTTGACGTTCGAAGAGAGCTATAACTATCCGCATGCCTGGAGCGCCGACAATCAATCGGTGATCTTTGAATCCGACCGGAACGGCCGCTTCGAGATCTTTCAACAGAACCGAACCAGGCGGGAGCCCGAGCTGTTAGCCTCGTCGGCGCGACAAAATTATTACCCGCAACTCACGCCCGACGGTAAGTGGATTCTGTTCATGTCAGCCACAAACACCCAAGACGCCGGCTTCACGGATTTGCGGCTAATGCGCGTCCCGGCCGGCGGCGGACCGATCGCGCAGGCGCCGCTAGGCGAGCCGCTGGATGAATTTCGATGCGCTGTGCCCGGTCATGGTCACGTCTGTGTGCTGCGCACTACCCACAATGGCCAGCAAACGTATTATGAACTAGATCCTGTAAAGGGAAAAGGGCCAGAGCTCGGGCGAACCAGCTTTGCTCTGTCAGGTCTGGGACGCTGGGCGCTTTCTGCGGATGGCAGGCAGGCTGCCATTCCGGATCCGGCGCATGCCGGTCGATTTACCGAGCTGCAGCTAGATCCGGATCCATCCAAACGATGGCAAGCCGCCCGGCAAGTCACCGGTATAGACCCTATCTCGGGTATGAATCCGGGCCCTGTCAGCAAAGAATGGCTTGCCTGGAGCAACTTCGATAAGCCGTCAGCTGCTCAACTGGGCCTGCCGCCGCTCTATCTCGATCCAACTCGCCCCTCCGCTCTTTATTTCATAGACGGTCATTTGCACGCGCACCTGCTTGAGAACGACAGCATCCATAACTATGGAGTTTTCTCGAATGACGGAAAGTATGTTGCCGCCATTCGCGACGACCTAACCAGCAATGTTTGGAGTTTCGACCGCTGATCGATCACGGCCTCACCAGGGCCGCAAAAGTTTTTTCGCGCTCGTGGCAGTTTTTGACCGCTTGCTCTCGCTTGAGAGGTGTATGGCTGTTTGCCAGACCCTTGATGAACCTCTGAGGAGAGCACAAGATGAGAAAGAATCACTTCGCTACGACATCGCTACTGTCCGCCGGGTTGTGCGCGGTACAGATTTTGTTTGGGGCGGTTTTGTCGACACATGGCTTAACTCGGGCGGCAGAAGCCCCCGTTCTAAGAGGGATGGTGACGGCCAAGAGCGCGATACCCGCGGGAAGCATTCAGCTGTATGATGGCGCGGACCTGATCCAAAGCGTGCCACAAAAAAGTTTTTATAACGGCACGTTTGCGATCCCTCTGAATAGCGCTGCCGCCGCCGCGATCACAAGCGGGGATTTACGCATCAAGGTGCAAGCTACGGAGCCGTCCACGGCGCAACCCGCGACGCTCGAGGCGGACCTCCAAGGCTTCGATCCAACTCGTGAAGTGGCGTTCGTCAATCTTGTCACCACGATCGTATCCGACTACAGGGATCTGCATTCATCGGTTTCCGAGACGCAGGCGAACAGCGTGGTGGCGCAAGCGCTCGGCGTGGGGAGTTGCTGCGGCAGCACGCATTCAGGCGACTTCGATAATCAGGCGTTTCTCTCCGACAGTGTGATGCACGGAGGCATCGATGCCTATGCGGAGCAGATTGCCGGGCAGACCGACGCGGCGGCGCGGACCCCGAATCCTGCTATTTCCTACGGCATCATAGTGGCGTCTGCCGTTCCGCGAACCGCAGCGACCGCCCTGGCTGGAACGAACGCCATCACCGTGAGGGCCGCGGCCGCCAGTGCGTACGTGCCGAACTTTCTGGAACTTTTCCAAAATCTGGCGACCACGCTCGCCGGTAAAGCTTTCGCCGACATTCCGTTTAGTGACGTCGTCTCCGGATGGATCATTAAGGAGATCTTCACCGGGGGTCCCACACCGCCGGATCAGGTCGAGCTAAAACTCAAAGCGCTCGCGCAGCAGCAAGAGGAAATCCTTGCAGGCATCTCGAACCTTTCCGAGCAGATCGCGGATGTTGAAAAAAGGATCACGGACCAGGTGAAGTTAGCCGCTTACCAGGCGCAAGCTCAGGACGTTCAAAAAAGCATTAACGATCTCGTCAGCATGGAGAATCAATTGATTCAGCTCGCCAACTTAGATCCTAAGGAAGATAATTCGCTTTTCATAAATGCGTTGAAGACGCGCATTCTCAACTCGGCGCCGCTCGACCTGGAGAATATCTGGTCGGGTCTCGAGGGGAACGGAGGCTTGGTGCCCGGGCTGATCAACCGCTGGTCCGGCCTAGAGACCCAGTTTGGGGCGCCTGCCTACATAGCTGCCGATCCGAAATATGTATCGAGCGCCTGGACGAATTGGCAGTATTATCAGGGCGCGCAAGTTATAGGGCTGAACTTACAGATTGAATTAGCGCATGCGCTGCAGTTCAGCGGCTCGCCCAGTCTTGGAAAGCAGATCATCAATACCGCTTTCGCCAACTATAACAAGCACCTCGACAAAGAGCTGAAACTGCTCGCGCACAACCAGAAAACGGTGGGCACGAACCTCTATCTGGTACGTTTTTTTCCCGAGGCGTTTTTCGCAGTCGCAGGCGCTAGCACTAATAGCTACTCCATCGATACGCGGACGGGCCTTTTGTGGGTAAGGACGCGGGGGCGCGCGGACTCGTACTCCAGGACTGTCGCTGAAATTCGAAATTTCCAATATTGGATGGATAAGAAACTGGCGGCAACCGACGCCAGCTATAAGATAACGTTGCGTGTTGCCTCCCGGGCAGACTGGACTGGACTGCTCATGGGCACCGCAAAGATAGCCCCGCGAAACGCTCGCGTAGGGGAATGGCTCAAAGCCAATGGATTCGGGCTAGGTGTTTCCATGGAAAATAACGATCTGGTTTGGACGAGCGATGTGTCGCAGGGATCGGAGCACTACGCAATCAATCTTAGGGACTTTACCTTCGAGGGGGAGCCGAAGTTTATTTCGACGAATCGCGCTGACTGGGTTGTGGCCGACTCGGATTCCCTATTGGCGGATCCCGATCGGTTCTTCTATAAGTCAGGGCAGTACGCAGTTACTCCGGCAGGTAACTGACTAATCTGCTGTTTGATGCGATTTCAATAGTGGTCCTGCACTGCGATAGCGCCGTCAGAGCCGCGAGCGTAGCGACCGGTGCAATAAGCAAATGACCGGTACAGCTTACTACCAAGGAGATTGTATGACGATGTGCGCTCGTTTTGTTTCTCTTCTGATGGCCTGCGCTTGGCTATGGGGCGCGGCCGCACCGGCCGCGGCGCAAGCGCAGGCCGGCGGTACTTTGGACCTCGACGTTCGTGCGGAAGGGCAGACGCTGGCGAACGCCAAAGAAGCCTTCCGCCAGGGGGAAATCGTGCGCCTGGTGGGCGGCCGGCCGGAAGATCTGCAGCGGCTGCTCGGGGTGGCGGCGTCCGGTGTCGACCTGGCCAGGCTCAACGGGAATCAAGCCGCGGTCGGCGAGCCGGCGATCGAGTATCAGGTGGTAGCGGCTCGAGCGACCAAGAGCGGGGCGCTGCATGAGTTTCTACAGATCGGCGCTGCCGCCACGGGCGCTAACACCGCGGATAGCGAAGCGTTCACCGACTGGGCGCAGAACGAAGAAGTTCTGGCAGCGCAGGAGGCGAGCGGAGCAGGCACCGAGCCGTCTCCGCCGGCGCAGGCCTGGACGGAACTGCAGCGGATGACCGTGAATGAGCGGAATGTGAACGGTAACGTTTATCAGAACTCAATTGCGGTGTACCGGTTGAACGACATCAACCCGAACGCCGACTGGTACATGGTGCTGACGAACCCGCAATCGCAGCCGAATTACCAGGGCTGCCATGTGTTCGGGACGGGAAATTGCGGCTGGTGGACGCATCAGCGCGTGTTTACGATGGCGACTACACCGGAGGCACTTCTGTTCGATCATGGTCCGCTCAATACGATCAGTTCGGACAGCGGCTACTGGACCATCGGAGGGAGCTTGGGTCCGGAGGGTCCGGGCATCAATGTGTCGTATTCGCAAAACTGGGAACAGCCTAAAGTGACGACCGTGGATCAGAGCAACCTGACAACGGGGATGGCGCAATGGACGGAGAGTTTCGGAGGGCAAGGGCCGTTCGGAGGAGTTCCTCCGCAGACCTCCATCGGCCTGTTTCTTAGCCATCAAGGGGCGATTTTCCAGTTTCCCGAGGGGACCAGCGGCTTTCGGTTTTCGTTGAGTTCCATCGTGACGTCTTACTTGCAGCCGCTCTTTGGGAATCCCATTCGATCGTACGGAGGTTTGCCGGTGCAAATCAACGTATCGGCGCCGGTATTTGCCGTGAGCAGCCCTGCGCTGTCGATACCTGCTGGGGGAAGCGCAAATCTGGAAGTGACCGCGCTGAATCCGAGCAGCTCGAATTCCGCGCTCGGTCTGGCGTGGGACGTGAGCAACGCGCCGGAGTGGCTCACGGTTAGCCAGACGAAAGGATCGGCCTCGGCACGCTTGATATTGAATGTCGCGCCGGGGACGGCAGTGGGGACGGTGGCTTCTCTGAACGTGGATACGAACCCATCGTTTGCCGCACCGGCGGTAGAGAAGGGTCCGCTGACGGTGAGAGTGACCGTCGGTGAGCCGAGCGGTAGAAGCATGGGTGTGCTGCTGGCCGGCGGCGCGAGTGGGCAAAAGGTTCTGAATACGACGAATCTGTACAACCCGGAGTCGAATCAGCTGGAACTCGGCGCAACTACGGTAGACCCAAGATCGGACCACACAGCCACTCTTCTGGACTCCGGCGAATTACTGCTGGCTGGAGGTTTCAGCGGGCCGCGGGCGATTGCGCAGACCGCGGAACTTTATGATCCCGAGGCAGGCAAGTTCAGTGCCGCGGGCATGATGACGGACAGCCGTGCGTACCATACGGCGACGCTGTTCGAGAACGGCAGTGTTCTGCTTGTGGGCGGCCTTGACAATGCGAATCTATCGTCCGGCGAGAGCCTGAAAAGCGCAGAACTGTACGATCCAGTGAGCCAGATTTTCAAAGCTACGGGCAGCATGACGACGGGCCGGTCCGGGCATACAACGACGTTACTGTTGAATGGCACGGTGCTGGTGACCGGAGGTCGACCGAATGTCTCGCTATCCGGGCAGACCGATACGGCTGAGATCTACGATCCGCTAAGCGGGCAGTTTACGGCGACGGCGGGCAAGTTGTCGTCCGGCTTGTATGCGCACACGGCGACGCGGCTGAAGGATGGACACGTTTTGATTGCGGGAGGACTGACCGACAGCGGGGTTACGTCAGCTGCTGAGCTGTACAATCCGGCGACTAAAACATTTTCCAGAACGGGAGATTTGAAAGCGGCTCGCGCGGGGCATACGGCGACACTACTCAGGGACGGGCGGGTGCTGATGGCGGGCGGCCGCGACGCGACGGCGAATCCGCTGGCCGGCGCGGAGATTTACGATCCGGAGACGCAGACGTTTACTTCGCTATCGGGCAATTCGACGTGCCCGGGGAGCGCGGGGTGCATGACGCAGGCGCGAGCTTTTCACACGGCAACGCGGCTGCCCAACGGATCCGTTCTGCTGGCGTTCGGCTTGAACACCATCAGTGCGACGCCTTTGGGGAGCACCGACATTTTCGATCCGCAAACCAGGACGTTTGCGGCTGGTCCCGGCACGGTTCCGAGGTCGGGGCAGACGGCGACTCTGCTCGAACGGGCGGCCACGGCGGCCACGCTGCACTCATCGCCGAACCCCTCCAACCCAAGACAGAGCGTTACCTTAACGGTGACAGTGAAGCCGAGCGAAGGCGCAACGCCGACGGGTTTGGTGACCTTCCTGGACGGCACAACCGAGCTGGGAACGGCTACGCTGCGGGCGTCAGACAAAGGAGTCGCCACGTTCAGTGTGAGTTCTCTGGCGATTGGAGATCACATCCTGAGCGCGACATACAGCGGCGATAGCGCGCATGCAAAAAGCACGACGGCGCCGCACGTGCAGAAGGTAAGTGCTGAGGCGACGACCACCATGCTGACCTCCAGCGCAAACCCTGCGAAAGCCGGACAGCCGTTCACGTTGGCCGCCAGGGTAGGCGGTATTCCAGGCGCAAACGGACCAATTGGAACGGTGAGTTTCTTCGACGGCACGAACCTTTTGGGGACAGCACCGGTGAGAGGCAACCGTGCCGCGCTGACAATCGGGACGCTGGCGGTGGGTTCGCACGATATTACGGCGAGGTATAGCGGTACGGCTATTTATGAAGGAAGTATCTCGAGCGTGCTGGTGCAGAGCGTGCAAGCAGCGAAAAAAGCCACGACAGCGACCACGCTGGTTTCGAGCGTAAATCCATCGGCTCCGAATCAAGCTGTGACGTTCACGGCGAGGGTGACGGGTGAGGGCGGGACGCCGACCGGTACCGTGAGGATTGAGGAAGGCGGGATCGTCTTGGGCACCGTGGTTTTGAGCGATGGAGTGGCGAGGTTCACGACGAGCAAGCTGCCGTTGGGAAGCCATCCAATTCATGCAATCTACAGCGGGGACAGTGAGTTCAGCGGGAGCGAGTCCGCAAAGCTGGAGCAAAGAGTGGAAGGGTTGTTGGCCGCCATCGTGAGTCTGAGTGCAGAGCCTAACCCCTCGAAGGAGCGCGAGGTGGTGGTATTCACGGTCACGGTGCGTTCGGAAGATGGCGGGTCGACGCCGAAGGGCAGCATTACTCTGAGCGAAGGCGCCAGGATTTACGGGACTGCTCAACTGATTGACGGCGCCGCGACGGTGAAGTACGGCGCGTTGAGCCCGGGGTTGCATCTGATCACAGCAGTGTACGGAGGGGATAGCAGCCATACCGGGGCGCAGTCTCCGAGTTTGGCGCAGCAAGTGAACAGTCAGTAGAGGGGGTAAGTTGCGGCGTCTGCTTGAAGCGACTGGTGAGACTATGGCTGAATATTTTGCGGCCCAGCGTTCTTCGAAGTGATCCAACTCCGCCAAGCGTGCTTCGTTTTCCACATCTTTCTGTCTAAATCTCGACTACCAGTGATTCTTCGAGGGAGAGCCTTACCGAGAGTCGTCGACAATATACTGTAGTTGCTGAAACAGATGTCTCGGAAAATGATTCGACCGATTTCGACGCCGCTGGTGGCTGGAACGGCTCTTTGTACACTTGCCCTCGCCGGTTGGGCGATCACGACTCCAGTCAATGACTGGACGATTACCGGTCCTTTTGGCGGCACGGCGCGCAGCGTGGCGATTGATCCACAGCGGCCGGACGTGGTCCTCGCGGGCGGCATGAATTCACTTCTCTTCCGCAGCAAAGACGCGGGTCAGAACTGGGACATGCTGTATTTTCCGAAGCGCAATCTGAGCGAAGTGACCTCGATCCTGGTGGACCCGGCCGATTCCAACCACTACTTTGCCGGCATGATTTCCTCCGAAGATGGAGGCCTTTTTGAGAGTCACGACGAAGGCCGCAGTTGGGACTCCGTAAAAGCTGTGCATAAGTTTGGTGTGCGCGCCCTGGCCGCTGCCCCAAGCAAACCCTCCGAATTCGTCGCAGGAACCCAGCAGGGCGTCTGGTTGAGCGAGAACTCCGGCAAGGACTGGAAGCGCATCTCCGACCCGGACAACCTCGAAATGCAAGGCATCACCGTAGTCGCGGTGGATAGTAAAGATCCCGACACAATCTATGCCGGCACCAGTCATCTGCCCTGGAAAAGTATTGATCGCGGCAAGACCTGGGAATCGATTCATACCGGCATGATCGACGATTCCGACGTCTTCTCCATCTTTGTCGACCCGGCCAATCCGTCATTCATCCTGGCCAGCGCCTGCAGCGGCATCTATTCGAGCGAGTCCAAGGGCGATCAGTGGAAGAAGCTGATGGGCATTCCGAATACTTCGCGGCGCACCCATGTGGTGCGCGAAGATCCGGCCAATCCGAATGTTGTTTACGCCGGGACGACGACTGGTCTCTTTAAGTCGATGAATCGCGGCGCCGCCTGGAAGAGCCTGAGCGATACGCAAGCGAACGCGATCGCCTTCGACCCTTCTCATCCCGGCACCATGTATATGGCCCTCGAATACGAAGGAATCGGCAAAAGCGATAACGGAGGCGACACCATCAAGCTGATGAATCACGGCTTTGTCGATCGCTCCATATCTTCTGTCACGCGATCCGGCGATAAGTTGGTGGCTTTGGAAACCCAGGAAGGTGACACCAGCGGCATCTTCACCAGCGCCGATCACGGCGAAACCTGGACGCGCTCGCAGGACCTGCGCGGTTTAGGCGGTGTTCATCTGAAAGCGATTGCCGGCCTGCCTAGCCAGGCTAATGTAATGCTGGCGGCTACTCCGCGACGGATCTTTAAAACCACTGACGCGGGCAGCATCTGGAAACCGCTCGCGGTGAAAGTGATCCAGCCTCCTCCGCCACCCGCGCCTGAGAAGCCGAAGGCTGCCCATACGGCGCAGCGCCGCAGCACCACTCACACTCGGTCGCGCGTGACAAGGCCCGTGAAGCCGGTGGTGAAAATTCGCGAAGTGACACTCTCGGAAGCGAGCGCGCTCTACTCGATGAAGAGCGCCGCACAGGACATCGTCTTCGCCGCGACTAATCTTGGCTTGCTCAAAAGCGTCGACGCAGGTGAGAAGTGGACGCTGGCCGTTATGCCTTCCTCGCCCGCCGCCTATGCGCTTTACTCGTCAGCCGATGCAAACGGCCACCTGATTTGCCGCACCAACGTCGGTTTGTTTCTTTCGAAAGACTACGGCGATCACTGGGACTCTCTCAAATTCCCCTTGCCGCCTACCGATATCAACGAGATTGCCATCGCGGGAGGGCAGAGTACAGAATTCTTAGCAGCGACGCGTCTCGGACTTTACGCGTCTTCCGATGAAGGCGCGACCTGGTCCACGAAAAACAGCGGTCTCCCTGTTTCGACTGTCACTTCGGTGGTTTTCACGAACACCGACGGCGCTGCTTATGCGGTCGAATACGGCCAGCTCTATCAATCGGCCAAAGCCGGTGACCCCTGGAAAGAGGTTCCCACTGCCATTCCTTCTTTGCGGATTCGACAGCTCTGGGAGCCCGATTTGGCGTCCGGGCGTCTCTACGGAATAACCACAGATCTCGGAATTCTCTTTCGCGATGGCAGCAATATCCGCTAAGATCAATTGTTGGAAGTATTTACAATCGGGGTGGAGCGATAGGCCGCAAGGGTTTATCTCATCTTTACAAACCAGGGAAGAATCCGGGCGGTCGACAGCGACTTCCACTTCGAAGCAAGCTGACACTACTTACCAGGCGGTGTCGGCAAGGCAACGTGCTGCAGGTAAACGCCTGCATCTGTCCGCCGAATGGGTCTGGACAGTTCGGGGAGCACGCGGCATTTGATTCAACCGATACGTACGCTGGGATACCAGGATACCTTCGGTCTGCTAGGGGTCGTCCAGCAAAAAGGCGCTAAAGTGCTGTTTTTGTTGGATTAATTTCAGTAAACTGATGAAACAGGATGGGGTTTGTGCGAACCTATTCTACTGACATCATTTCTGGTGGTGGGTTACACTCTCGTTTTGGAGGAGCAGGATGAACACTCGGCTCGGATTTAAGCCGATTAGTTCTGGCATTTTATGTGCAGCAATGTGCTTCGGCACTTTAGCTTATGCGCAGGATACAAATAGCCAGGGCACGACAAGTACTACGACAACGAATTCAACCAAGACTGTGAAGTCAGCAGGGAACGGACAGGATCAATATCCCGACCTGGTTGAAATCGATCCATTTGGTGGCATTACAACCTCCGGGCAAGTAATGCGCGGCTTGACAACCAAGTTGGTCGATGGCTGGGTTGGCGGCCTTCGTCTTACCTATAATCCGTCTGCGTACCTCGGCATTGAACTTTGGGCCGACGACGCGCAGGCAAACGTGGAATTCCGGCAGTCGAGCGGATTTCAGCCAGGAACATTAACTCCTCTGCCGGCCTATGGCTTTTCCGGCAATAATTATTACTTCGGTCTGAATCCGATTGTGAATCTGCGGCCGCGCGGTTCAAAGGTTCAGCCGTATTTGACAGTCGGCGTGAACGGCATTGAGTTCACTCCTACCGACCACTCCAAGAATTTAGCCAGGCAACCTGCCAACGCCGCGCTGTTCGGCGCTCAGAACTTGAACGACAATCTGCAGGTTGGATTGAACTACGGTGGTGGCGTCAAATGGCATTTGACAGATCACTGGGGGCTGCGGGTGGATGCGCGTGGTTTCTGGTCTCGCAATCCCACGTACGGACTTCCGAACTTCCCCTCGGGCGGAGTGTATATTCCGGCCCACGATAAGCTGAACTCCTTTCAAGGGACACTCGGCCTCGTTTATTTCGCGGGCAATGTGAAGTGTCCCGATATGCCGCCGGCGCCTCCGCCTCCGGCCCCTCTGCCGACGCCGACGATCTCGGGCGCCGAGGGAACGATCTGTCCCAACAAGCCGGTGAATTTGCACGCGACGCTTCCCGGGATCGATGCGGCGCGCAAACTGAAATTTGCCTGGACCGTCAATGGCCAGGCGCAGGGCAGCGACAGCGCAGACTTCAGCTATACGCCCACTGGCACCAGCACTTCGAACATCCAGGTGACGGTCACGGATACCACGCCGCCGCCGCCCCCGATGGAGAAGCCGAAGAAGTTCCCGACCCGTTGCTGGAATCCTCCCGCACCGCCTCCGCCGGTTGCTCCGGTGACTGGAACGGCTACCTTGACGATCAGCGCCGCGGCTCCGACTATCAGCAGCGTCTCGGCTGATCAGCCCACGCTCAGCTGCGCCGCCGATACCAATGGCCAGCACACGGCGAAACTGACTGCAGCAGCGACGGCATCCGCTTGCGGCGGCAACTTGACTTACAAGTGGACCGTCAGCGAAGGCAGCGTCACGGGCGATAGCAGCGCCAACGCCACGTTCGATTCCTCCAGCCTCAACTTCGAGGGTGGTGCGCAAGGTCAGAGCAAGACAGTCACGGCGACTGTGACGGTCACTGATGAACAAGGTCAGACCGCTTCGCAATCGACCACCATCACGGTCAACTGCCCACCGCAGTTCGTCCGGCTGGATGACGTGATTTACGCCAAGAACAACGCTCGCGTCAACAACTGCGGCAAGCGCGTCTTGATCGATGACGCCGCTCCGAAGGTGGCATCGGGTGACTACGACATCGTGCTCGTAGGCCATCGCGATACCGACGAAAAAGCCAAGGCAGCAGCAATGGCCGCTCGAGGCCGCCGTGGCCGCAGAGCAGCCGCAGCCAACGATCTGGATGAGCAACGCGTACTGAACGCGGCTGCCGTCCTCAGCGGCGGCACCGGCACCTGCGCCAAGGTCGATCCTTCGCGCATCAAGGTGGATTGGGTCGGCACAGACCAGACTTCGGAAACGAAGCCAGGCGCTTGCGGAACCTCCAACACCAAGGAACGCAAGGGTTCGCAGACGACTGAAGCCGACAAGAACCGTCGCGTGGAAGTCTACCTGGTACCTCACAGCAGCCAGAGCATGCCTCCGGCCGCCAAGAACGCCAAGCCTCTGCCTGAAGATCAGGTCAAGAAGCTCGGTTGCCCCAAATAAGCGGCAGCTGATTCGGCAAGAAGCAGGAACGAAGGGCCAAGCGGTTCGCCGCTTGGCCCTTTTTCTATTTGGGGAAACTGAGACGCCAAACGGTGCGGCTTGTTCCAGGGAAGTTCCCGGCTTCAAAGCAACCGATCGCCCGCAGCGGGTTTTTTTATAAGTCGGGCAAACGCAATTCCAGAAACCACCGGGACGGCCAACGAGTAAGTCGTTACTAACCGGTTGAGCTCGCGCGATCGCGCCCCGTCCAGAAGCTACGTACGAGGATTCATGGCTAGCTTCTTAAAGCGGGTTTATTGACCGATTTTGGCACCCATTGCTCATTTAATTTGCTGAAGAACTTGGAAGGACAGCGGCGAGGGATTGGAGCTTGCGTCCAAATGCCGGGTCTAAAACATTAAGCAGCAATTTTGTAGTATAGTTGTTCGACCTTCAGTCCTCGCCAGTCCTTCCGATCTATGCCCTTCAACCGTCAAGTTGTCAGAGATCCACTGCACAACTTGATCGAGTTCCGTGCCAACGAATTCGAAGATGCGATGTGGCGCGTTCTGCAAACTGGGCCATTCCAGAGGCTGCGAAGAATCAAGCAGTTGGGTTTTTCCGAGCTCGTCTACCCGGGCGCAACCCACTCGCGTTTCGCTCACAGCATAGGAGTTTTCCATACGGCTCGTCTGCTGGTTGAGTTGGTCCGCCATCACTTGGGCGAAAGCCAATTTCAACAATCGAAAGCTCAAGTTGCTCTCGCGGCCGCATTACTACATGACGTCGGACACGGCCCCTTCAGCCATGCTTTTGAAGATATCGGGCGTCGGCATGGATTGCGATTGGCGAACCATGAAAGGCTCAGTGAGGCTTTAATCAGACGTGCCGAGATAAGTACAGTACTGAAGTCTCTTGGCAGCGGTTTGGACACGGATGTTGCGGACATGATTGCAAGCGCAGGCCCTACTAATGTTTATGGCTCAATCGTCTCGAGTCAATTCGATGCTGATCGTCTCGACTACATGCGTCGCGACCGTCTGATGGCGGGCACTCAACACGGCGGCATCGACTTCGATTGGCTTCTCTCCAATATTGAAATCGGTGAGGTTCCGTATGGCGCTGACGAGGAGGCTGTAGGAACACTTCAAACTTTTGTCCTTGGGCCGAAAGCGACATTCGCTGCCGAGAGTTACATACTGGGACTATTTCAGTTGTATCCTACGGTGTACCTGCATAAAACTACCAGAGGGGCGGAGAAGCTATTCTCCGAAATACTGAGCAGGGTGGTTTCGCTTACTCGAGATGGTTCGGCAGCTATGACGGGCTTGAGCGACAAGCACCCGCTAATTCGTTTTGCGCAAGCACCCGACGATATCGAGACCATTCTCAGCCTCGATGACACTGTTGTTTGGGGCGCTCTTTCGATGATGGCCTTGGCTCCCGACGAGACGATATCAGAATTCGCAAAACGTCTCCGGGATCGGGAACTCTTCAAATGCTTTGATCTACGGGCACGGCTGTCGGAAGAACTCGACGGTCCTGGGGATAAGGAACGATTGAATTCTGCTTCTATCGCAGCCTTGGGTAGGCTTGAGGAATTTTCAGGAGACAGCAACAACAAAAAGCCGCGGCTGTTGATCGACCAGACCGAACGGGCGCCCTACAAGCAGTTCCAAGAATCAAAGGGCCCACTAAACCAGATCTTGATTAGAACTGGTCATTCCGCGTGGACCGATGTTGCCAAGTTGTCGCCGGTAGTCAATGCCATCGATCCATTCAAAGTTTTGCGTGCCTATGCGGCTCGGGAGGACACGCAGATTACAAAATTGCTAAAAGATATCGTTAAGGAGGTTGCAAAGTCACATGCGAATTGACGAGACCACTGAAATTAAAGAGGCCGCAAACATCATTCGAGATGCAGGAGGCAAGATCGTAGGGCGTACAAGGTTGCAGAAGATTGCATACTTTCTTGAGTTGGTCGGGCTAGGGGCCGATTTTCATTTCGAATATCGACACTACGGCCCTTACAGCGATCGCCTGGCGAGTGCTGTGTCGAGTGCTGCGGTGCTAGGAGCTATCCGAGAGGAGGAAAGGGCAACGAATTGGGGTGGGCAATATTCGGTTTTCACCACTGAACCGGTTTCGGATAGGGATACTCAACCAGAGAGACTCGCGCTTATAAAACAAGCCAGCCAATCGGATCCGGTGGCGTTGGAACTTGCTGCGACTGCTGCCTTTCTTGCCTGCGAGGGAGAGAAAGATCCTTGGGACGCTACTGCCAGGAGAAAGCCTGAAAAAGCTGATCCAAAGCGCTTAGCCCAGGCAAAGGCTCTCTACGAACAATTAAGCGAAATCAACGCGCCTAGAAAGCTCCCCAAACTGCCCAGCTGAACTTGGGCTTATATCAATGATTTAAGTGCCCCTAAGCATGTAGAAAGAATTGGGTGCCGCTTGCTTTGCGTTACGGTTGAAGTCTATGTCGGGCCCAAGGAGCTCTACTGAAGACGGGCGAGGAATGCACTCCAAGCAATTACGGGGACGGGTCCCAGCACTGCGAACAAAGTGTTCGCGCCACCAACAGTTAGTTCGCGCTGGCCATGCCGAGCATGACACTGACGTCCAGATTCCCCCAACCATAAATAAAATTGGGCGATGCCGCCGGCGAGCCGCAAGCGCCACTTTCGACGGATTGCGGCGGCACTGTGCCGATCAGACGCCATATCTGTTCCGGCTTTCCCTGCAACGCGGGACGGGCACTTAGAATCAGCGCGAAAGCTCCTGCCAGCTGAGACGCCGCGACAGATGTTCCGCTCATCGTGGCTACGTTGCCGCCCGGCGTTGCCGAGAGAATCTGTGTTCCGGGACTGGCGATGTCCGGTTTGAAAATCGTGCCCTGTTGCGCTCCCATGGCACTGTAACCGGCAATTACACTCGACGGGCTGCCACTGGCCGGATCGAAATCGAGCGCACCGGTGACGATGGCGATCGGATAGACCTGTGGCCAGGTGGCCGCTCCACCGCAAGCCGGACCGCTATCCTCCGCCGCCACTACGCTCGTAATACCAGCCGCGTACAGGTTCCAATACACCATGTTCATCACCGGGTCGTCGATACAGGACGCCCCCGGCGCATAGCAATGATAGGGATGAACGACCACATCCGGCGCTTTCGTCACATCGGCATTCTGGCCGTTCAAATCCCACGGCGCGAGCATGAATTGCATGCACTCTTCGAAGGCTGCGCCGGTACTCGCATAACCCCGATCCATGTCCCGGCATCCCATGAGTCGGGCGTCGGGCGCGACTCCAATCTGGTAGTCCTTCCCGTTGCCGCCCAGCGCCGCACCCGCTACATGCGTCCCGTGTCCGAAATCATCACACGGCTCCTGAAGGTTGACACCACATGGATTTGTCCCTGATGTGAGCGTCGCGTGCATCGCATCCCACCAGTTGAAGTTATGGTCCACGCCCTTTGCGGACATCCCACGATACTGCGTCTTCAGGAGCGGATGATCCCAGGCGAAACCGGTATCTACCACCCCAATTATGATTCCCTGACCTGATCCGCCTTGCGCCCACACTGCCGGCGCATTGATGAATTGCAGGTTCTTTTCGATGCCCCGACCAGGCGGCAGCGTGCCTACTGGCGGCGCGTTCGCGGATGGCAGTTTTGGGTTAAACGAGTTCACGCTTTCGATCGTCTGCACCTCCGGCCTCGCCTGCAGTTCTTGTAACTGGGTGGTGCTGATGGTTGTTCCGGCAGGCGCTTGCACCATCACAAAATTGGCAATGTAGTAGCCCGTACCGATTAATCCCATCTGACTGATCGCCTGTAGCAGTGCCGGCTGGCTTTGCCTGGCTGTGTTCGTGAGCGCGTTATAGACATACTGGCCGCGCTGCGCTTTCGAGTTAAGCCCGAAAGCTCCGGAGACATCGGCTTGCGTAGTGAGCACCAGTTTCACGGCCTTCACGCCCTGCGCCACGGCGAACGGTCGAATTCCCGCAGCAGCCGGACCAGCTAGCGGACGACCCCAAAGCCCACCGCTTCCGGCAATCAGCAACACAGTGAATCGGACGATCGAATTCTTGGAGGCAGCAGCGAACATGAGTATTCCGAAGAGTGAGTGAGCCGCTGCCCCACTGCTTTCTCGGAATACGGAATCTTCTCTACTGATTTGTTCTTACTGGACGTCGAAGTGTACGCCCTGCGCCAAGGGCAAATCCTTGCCGTAATTCACCGTGTTGGTCGCCCGTCGCATGTAAGCCTTCCAGCTATCGGAACCCGATTCGCGACCGCCTCCGGTCTCCTTCTCTCCGCCGAATGCTCCGCCGATTTCCGCGCCGGACGGCCCGATATTCACGTTCGCGATCCCGCAATCCGAGCCCTCCGCCGACAGGAACATTTCTGCCTCCCGCAAGTCGGTTGTAAAGATCGAGGAGGCTAATCCTTGCGGCACATCGTTATGCATACGCAGGGCCTCTTCGAAATCGCGGTACTGCAAGACGTACAAGATGGGGGCAAAGGTCTCGCGTTTGACGGTGTTCGTCTGAGCCGTCATCTCGACCAGCGCCGGCCGCACATAATAGCCGCTCTCGAGGCCGGGCACGCTCACGCGCTCGCCGCCTGTCACCTTAGCACCTGCCTCTTTTACTTCCGATAGCGTCTTTTGCATCGCATCGAACGCCCGCCAGTCGATCAGCGGCCCAACCAGCGTTCCGGGTTCGCGCGGATCGCCGACCGACACCGAACTATAGACCTGCTTCAACCGGTTCAACAGCGGCGTCGCAATACTCTCGTGAACGATGAGCCGCCGCAGCGAAGTACAGCGTTGGCCGGCCGTGCCCATCGCGGCGAACGCAATCCCACGCAAGGCGAGTTCCAGGTCGGCTGACGGGCAAACAATCGCCGCATTGTTGCCGCCCAATTCGAGCAAGCTGCGGCCAAATCGCGCCGCCACTCGTGGACCCACCTGCCGCCCCATAGCGGTCGATCCCGTCGCCGACACCAGCGCCACCAAAGGATGATCGATCAGCGCCTCGCCTGCATCCTTGCCGCCGATCAAGACGGTGGAAAGCTCGGCCGGTACGCCGCCATATTTCTTCACGGCGCGCTCGAATAAGGCTTGTGTCGCCAGCGCTGTTAAAGGTGTCTTCTCCGAAGGTTTCCACACAATTGCATTTCCGCAAACCAGCGCCAGCGCAGCATTCCACGACCAAACCGCCACCGGAAAGTTGAATGCTGAAATAATCCCCGTTACGCCTAATGGATGCCAAGTCTCCATCATGCGATGGTGCGCCCGTTCGGTCGTGATGGTAACTCCGCATAATTGCCGCGATAAACCCGCCGCATAGGTGCAGATGTCGATCATCTCCTGCACTTCGCCCAAGCCTTCTGAAGCGATCTTTCCCGCCTCAATCGTGACGAGCTGTCCCAGCGATGTTTTTGCCTCGCGCAGTTCGTCGCCTAGCAGCCGCACGAGCTCACCGCGCAGTGGAGCCGGTACCCGACGCCACTCGAGAAAGGCTTGTTGTGCCTGCCGGACGGCCGCATCCACCACTCCGCCGTTCACCGTCGTGCAATGTCCGATCATTTCGCCGCTAAGGGGACTCTTTACAGCCAGCGAGCCGCCCTCAAAGTGCGCGCGTTCGACGCCGAGGTCCTCCAGAATCTGCTTTGCTTCTTCCGCTATGGTTTGTTTTGCGATCGCCGGCACGTTGGACCTCGTTACCACTATCGCAGCCAATCCTATGTAGGTCAGCGATAACGTCAGTGTGTTGCTGCTGGTAGCGAATAGACGGATAGCTCCGGCATGGGAAAATGTCTCCGATTATCGGTGATGAGTGTCAGTCCATATTCCAGTGCCGTTGCCGCAATCATAGTGTCTGGAAGAGAAAGGGTCGAGCCTTGACGTGCCCAGTCGAAGCGCCACCGGCCAGCCCGCCGCGCGATGTCGCGCGAAACGTCATACCAGACCAGAGCCCACAAAAACTGATCTGTTCTCGAAGCTTCGTGGGGGCGCATCCCGGAATAAACTTCGGCCACGGTGATCGGGCAGCACGCCAGCCGATGTCCTTTAGAGAGCAAGTCCCGCAGCAGTTCGCTGCGGCCGCGTTTCGCGTTCAGCGCGTCGACCAGGATGTTGGAATCCGGCAGGAAGACGGTCATTCCTTCCCATGCCACGAGTCGCCCATCTTCTCCCGCGCCAGGCGGTCATCCTCGTCGCGCATCCTACGGATCCAGGCAGCAGACCCCTCCGCCAGCTCAGGATGGTCCTCGTCTTTCCAGACCGGCTCTGTGCTATTCAGGATGTCGAGGAGCCGCCGCTTATTAACCGCTTCACGAATTACATCGGTAAGAAAAGCACTCCTGCCGCGCGAGCCGACAAGTGAATCAACAGCGGCCAGCAAGTCCTCAGGGAGAACCACGTGAGCACGTTTTTGAGGCATAGATATCCCATATCCAGTGTGACAAAACTATGGGCTTAAAACAAGTGCATGCAGCAGGCCCCGGCACTTCGCCATCACGTTGTGATCTTCTTTGATAATGAAGTACAAGGCTCTTATCCTCTTCATGTCTCTGACCTCCTTATCGAACGCACCTGCGCAAACGCCCCCTCCAGAAGCACCGCCCATTGCCCCCGTCATCGAGCATCGCGAAATCCGGCACGGCTCGACCGTGATCGACAACTACCATTGGCTGCGCGAGAAGAAGAATCCCGCCGTCCTCAAATATCTGGAAGACGAAAACGCCTACACCGCCGCCCAAACCACGAACCTGCAGCCGTTTGCCGATTCCCTCTATACGGAAATGCTCAGCCACATTCAGCAGACCGATTTGAGCGTGCCTGCCCGCCAAGGCGATTATTTCTACTACTCCCGCACGGAAGAAGGCAAGCAATATCCCATCCGCTGCCGTCGCCGCGGGAGCATGGGGGCGCCCGAAGAAGTGCTGCTCGATCTGAATCAACTCGCCCAGGGCCGGAAATTTGTGGGCCTCGGCGCCTTTGCGGTCAGTGACGATCAGAACCTGCTGGCGTATACGCTCGACTACTCCGGTTTTCGCGAGTACACTTTGCAGGTGAAGGATCTGCGCACCGGCGTCACCCTGCCCGATTCCGCCGAACGCGTCACATCTGTCCAATGGGCGGCGGACAACAAAACGCTTTTCCTGACAACGGAAGATGCCGTCACCAAGCGCACCGACAAGCTGTTCCGCCATACCCTGGGCCGCTCGGAATCCGAGCCGGTTTACGACGAAAAAGACGAACTTTACGACATCCATCTCAGCAAATCGCGCGACAAAAAGTACGTCTTCCTCGGGATTGAAAGCAAAGACACGACGGAAGTTCGCTTCGTTCCAACGAGCGAGCCGCAAAAAGACTTCTCAGTATTCCTGCCGCGTCGGGCCAAGCACCGTTACTACGTCGACCATCGCGAACAGCTGTTTTATATCCGCACGAATCGGGATAACAAAGACTTTGCGCTCATGACGGCTTCGGAAGCCGAGTTCTCCGCGGCCAGTTGGAAGCCGTTCGTGCCCGCACGGAGCGGCACGCTGATTGAGGACATCGACCTATTTCAGAACTTTGCCGTCGCGCTCGAAAAGCACGAAGGCCTCAATCATCTTCGGGTCTACGATTTCAAGAAAGAGCAATGGAGCGAGATCAAATTTCCAGAGCCGATATACTCGGCCTCTCCGGAGAACACTCCCGATTACCATTCCTCCACCTACCGCTACACCTATCAAAGTTTCATTACGCCGGCGACCGTTTTCGATTACGACACCGCTACGAACGAATCCCATCTGTTGAAGCAGCAGCAGGTGCCGGGCGGCTACGATCCTAAGCGATACGTATCGAAGCGCCTCTGGGCGACCGCGCGTGACGGCACAAGAGTTCCCGTCTCGGTCGTCTACAAAAAGGGTTTCACGCGCGACGGCCATGCTCCGCTCTTCCTTTACGCTTACGGTTCTTACGGCTTGGGCATGCCCGTCACTTTTTCTAGCAGCCGTCTGACTTTGCTCGATCGCGGCGTTGCCTATGCCATCGCGCACATTCGCGGCGGTGACGAAATGGGCGAGCAATGGCGTGAAGACGGCATGTTACTAAAGAAGAAAAATACCTTTTACGACTTCATCGATTCGGCCGAATACCTGATCCAGCAAAAATACACGTCCTCCAACCGCCTGATGGTCGAGGGCGGCAGCGCCGGCGGCCTTTTGATGGGCGCTGTCGTTAACCTGCGCCCTGATCTCTTCCGCGCCGTTCACGCGGCCGTGCCGTTTGTCGACGTGATGAACACCATGCTGGACGCAACCCTTCCTCTTACTGTGGGCGAGTATCTCGAATGGGGAAATCCCAATGAACAGGCCGCCTACGATTACATGAAGACTTACAGTCCCTATGACAATCTGGAGAAGCGCGCTTACCCAGCTATGCTGGTCACGACCAGTCTCAACGACAGCCAGGTCATGTACTGGGAGCCGGCCAAATACGTCGCGCGCTTGCGCCGGTTAAAGACCGATAGCAATCCGCTCCTGCTCAAAATCAAAATGGATCCGGCCGGCCACGGCGGCGCTTCAGGACGCTACGACAAGCTAAAAGACACCGCCTTCGAATATGCCTGGATGCTCACGCAGGTTGGCGTCACAAATTAGGAAATAGCTTTCGCCAATCCAAATGCCGCAGCAGCTGCCAGGCCGCCGATTAAGGTCGTTTGCAGCCCGCTTCGTAGCGGTGACGTTCCCGAAGCGCGTCCCTTCAGATATCCGAAAACCGCTAACGCGCACAGCGTCAGCACGACCGACAACAACAAGGCCCGCTGCATGTCTGACACAAGCATGTAAGGCGATAGCGGAATCAATCCGCCTGCAATATACGAGAACGCGATGGTAGCAGCACTGTGCAGCGCGCGCCCAGCCTGCGGTTCCTCCAGGCCCAGCTCAAACCGCATCATGAAATCGACCCACGCCTTGGGCCGCGCCGCCAGCGTCTCTGTCACCGTTTCCGCATCTTCACTCGTCAGTCCATACTCCCGAAACAGCAACGCTACTTCGCGCTTTTCCTCTTCCGGCATTTGGACAATCTCCTGCTCTTCTCTGCCGCGCTCGGCCGCATAATGGTCGGCATCGCTGCGCGCGGCGAGATACCCGCCCAGCCCCATCGCGATCGATCCCGCCGCGATCTCCGCCAGCCCTGCCGTAATCACGATGTGCGTCGAGCCGACCGCTCCCGACAAACCAGCGGCCAAGGCAAACGGCACAGTCAACCCATCCGACATTCCAATGACAATGTCACGAACCAGTTCGCCCGACGTAAAATGGCGCTCGGTGTGTGGCGTAGTAGGCATCCCATATAGACACTTTCGCCGCAAGTAAGGGCGAGTGTTTTTTCCGAGTCATTTAAGCAAGACGTGGATCGGCTGACAGCCGTCCACAACCGGCGAGCCAGGCGGGAAGGAACCGGCCAGAGCGTCACGCTTTATAACATTCCCGGGGCGGCTTCGTTTTCAGAGGCCGCCTAAACTCAAATTCCGACCGGTCGAGCTATTACGCTATTGAAAGCCAAAAATGGTCTTGACAATGGGGTCCACTATAAACGCCATTCTGCAACCAGCTTTATATACGATCGTTCAATCCTATGGCTACCAACACTCATTCATCTGCACACCAGAACAATTACTCGCTGGACACGGTGATCAATGACGAAACACAAGAAGAGTTGTATGCGTTTCGAGAGGCGTACGCCGCGCAATTCGATTACGATATTGCATCGATGTTTGAGGACCTGCGGGCTTTCGCAAAAGCCAATCCTGGTATTGGGCGACCGGCCACGATCCAGCCTGCAAAACGGAAAATGCCAGTCGAGAAGTGAAAAGGGGAGCCCGGCTTGCACGCGGGCTTCTGCTTCAAACAAACAAGCCGGACATCACACTCTCAAAGCGCAGCAGATTCATGCCGCTGTCATCCAAAACCCTCGGCAGCTTCATGCTTTGCGAGCGCCGGAAAGCCAGACCCGTTTCGCACGTGGTTGCGCTCTCCACGCCGGACGACTCGAGCCATCCGAAGAACTCCGGTGAGTACTGCCCGCTCGGATAACAGAAGTGGGTCGGCGTTACTCCCGTCAAATCGACAATCCGTTTCCGGTTTTCGTCAATTTCCTGGAAGAACAAAGCCGGATCTTTGGGCGTTCGATGCCGGTGTGTGTGCAATTGAATATCGACACCTGCCTTTGCCGCCGCCTGTACTTCCGCCGGACTCATAATTTGCAGGATTCTGGACTGCAGGATCAAGTCGTAATCGATATGCAGATACGTCGCGAGCTGCCGGGCAAGCTCATCCTTGTTGACGGTGTTCATGTTTCTTTGTTCCGCCCATTGCAGCAGCCCTTTCACTGCCACCTGGCGATCTGCGAAGGTCGCTAGCGGCATATTTTGCATTAGCCCGAATTGCGGCAGCGTAATCGCACTTCTGCCTGACTTCCACAATAAATAATCAAGAATAAGGCTAATGATCGGCAGTTTGTAATCGCAATAGTGCGTTGTCAAATACAACGTACATGGAAATCCGACTTCTTTCAGTATGGGCACCCCGTGGCGCAGAAAATCGTAAAAGCCATCATCGAAAGTGATGCACACGCTGCGCGGCGGCAGGGAGTTCAACTTGAGCCGGATCAGCGCTTCGCCTAGTGGCAAAACCGACGCGCCGAATCGTCGCAGGCTTTGCATTCTTTCGCGAAACTGCCGGGGCGTGATATACAGGTGCGGCCACCACTCATGTTCGTCTTCGAGCGAAATGCCGTGATAGCAAAGAATCAGCAGTGAATTTCTGCGCCATTGCGATTCGGCCGCCAGGGAAAAGGCGCCCACCGAACGGAGCGTCTTCAGTGCCGTCCCCGCAACTCTCTTCTTCAGCCCCGTACGTGTCACGCCCTCGGAAGGAAGGCGACCTCCGAACTTCTGAACGAGCTGTGTGCTGTTAAGCGCCGGAATAGGAGCAGTTCCGTGTAAAATACGAAATGGATCGACTGAATTCACCCATCAATTAGTGAAAGCAGCGTTTGAGAATTCTCTTCTTTACCCCCCACCAGTTGTGGCCTGTAAACTCCGGTGCCCGACTCCGTAGTCTTAACCTGGCCAGTTCGCTGGCGGAGCGCTGTTCCGTGACGCTCTTTCAAATCATGGAACCGGACGAACAGCCCGTATCTCCTCCGACCGGCGCTAATTTTGAGGAAATTATTACTGCTGTAAGAAACCGCGGTTATACTCCAGGTGCGATCGTAAAAGGTCTTCTCGGTCCGATACCTCTGACTGTCCTGAACTATTCGTCCGATCGAGTGACCGCGTCGCTGCAAAGCCTTCTCGCCAGGCGCTCCTTCGATTCCATACAAATCGAAAGCAGCCATCTTTTTTCGTATCTGGAAGTTTTCCGAGCTGTTTCCTCGAAACCGTCGATCCTGCTCGACTGGCACAACATCGAATCGGAGTTAATGCTTCGCTACGCCGCCGAAACCACGAATCTGCCCAAAAAAATAGTGGCCCGTAGAACTGCACGCCTTCTGCAACATATCGAGAATCGCTTAGTTGCCGGGTGCGATTTCCACACCGTGGTGAGTGAACTCGACCAAGCCAAATTGCTGGCGCACGATGCAAGCGCCCAGGTGAGCATTCTTCCCAATGGCGTTGATACCAGGAGCTTCGCGTCATCCGAAACAAGTTACAATACGGGGACCCTATTATTTGTCGGGTCCATGGACTACCACGCCAACGTCGATGCTGTGACCTGGTTCACACGCCAGGTATGGCCGAGTATGGCCAGCCGTTACCCGGCACTCCAATTTACGATTGTCGGCCGTTCACCCAGCCCAGCCGTTCAAGCGCTCCAGTCTGAGAGGGTCCAGGTCACCGGTACGGTAGACGACGTGCGCCCTTTCTACGCCAAGGCCCGCGCCGTCATCGTTCCACTGCGTGTAGGTGGGGGCACCCGGCTCAAGATCCTGGAAGCCATGGCCATGGGTGTGCCTATCATTTCCACCCGCATCGGAGCCGAAGGCATAGCGGCTAGCGATGGAAAAGATATCCTACTGGCGGATTCAGAGCCCGAAATGCTGGCAGCGCTCGACCGGTTGAGCACCGATCCCGCGTTGCGCCAGTCTCTCACGGAAGCCGGTCGTTGCCTCGCCGAGCGATACGACTGGTCGCATATCGGCAACCAACTATTTAATATCCACCGCGAGTTAGTCAACGACCGGGTCCTTTCATGAACACTGAAAGTGTCGATTTAGCTGCTTCTGTTACGCAAGCAGGCATTACGGTTCAACCAGAGGGGAGATCTGCCTCCTCCACGCTGCCCCTGCAAATCGCCATCCTGTGCGGCCTCTTTGCTTTGGCGGTGTTGCTTCAAATTGCCAGCGGTGCCTACCGTGCTGAGTTCAGTGCCTATCCGGACGAGCCCGCCCATTATGTAACTTCCCTGATGTTGCGCGAGTATATCGTCCACCCGCATCCTCTTTCGCCGATGAAGTTCGCCGAGGCCTACTATCACCATTACCCGAAAGTTGCGTTTGGGCATTGGCCACCCCTGTTCTATGTGGTCCAGGCCTTTTGGATGTTGCTGTTTTCTGCGTCGCGAACCTCCATCCGCCTGGAAGTGGCGTTTACCACGGCGCTTCTTGCGTTCTCCCTCTGGCGCGAAGGCCGCCGTTGGTTTGGAAAAGTTCCTGCCTTGCTGGCCGCCTGCCTGCTCGTCTGCCTGCCGCTGATGCAGAACTCCACCGACGAGGAGATGGCTGAAACTCTCCTTGTCCTCTGCTGCTTCTGGAGCACCATTTTCTTTGGTCGCTTCCTGGAATCCGGCAAATTGTCTGACTCTTTGTGGTTCGGTCTTTTTTTCTCGCTCGCCGTGCTCACCAAAGGTAGCGGTTGGATGCTGGTTTTGCTGCCGCCGATTGCTCTCCTTCTCACCCGTCAGGTGAAATTGCTGCTAAAAGGTTCGTTCTGGCTAGGCATTCTGCTGATCGCCTTCCTGTGCCTTCCCTGGCAGATCGCGACTCTGCATTCAGCCGAGCGCGGTTGGGCCGACAGTAGTCCGAGCCTGGCTTACACCTTGAATTCTCTGGTCGACTTTTTTGCGTTGCTGGTTTCCGTACATGGCGTGGCGCTCTCATTAGTGATTGCTCTCGGGATCGTCATCACAGTCTTCGTACCGCTCCTTTCCCGGCCGGTGGCTGCTGTCCCCGCCGTGTTCTTCGGCCTTCTCGTCAGTGACTGGTTGTTCCATTCCCTGGTTCCTGCCGGGGTTGAAGATCGAAAAATGATCATGGCTGTGCCTGCCTTGATCTACTTCCTATTTGTGGGGAGCTTCTGGCTTGCTGACAGGCTGCCACTAAGTGGCCAATGGGCATCGTGGCGGCGTCCACTGCTCACCTCCGCGGCAGCCCTATTCTTCTTCGTGCATGTCTTTTCTGTTCCACGCGATAGCCATTATGGATACATCGAGGCTGCCGGGTTCATTTCTTCAGACCCTGCACTACGAACTTCATCTCTGCTGGTATCCTCCGGCAGTATCGGTGAAGGGCTCCTGATTTCTGAAGTAGCCATGCGCAAACCAGATCCAGAAATGGTGATTCTGCGAGCCACCAAGGAACTCGCTCATGTCGACTGGGCGGGCGTCCATTACGAAAACCTGTTCTCCAACCCGGCCGAGCTGCTGCGTTACCTGGATCGTTCCCACGTAACCGCGCTTGTGATCGACTCCTATCACGGTCCTGGTGCCTTTCCGCACGAACGCCTGGTTGTTCGAACGATCAAAGAAAATGCTCAACGCTTTCACCTGCGCGCCGAATTTCCGGGACGTTCGGACTCGGGCGAACCGGGTAAAGTCGAAATCTACCAGTTCGCCCCGCCTCAATAAGTCTAGGACTTTCTCAGGTGCGACATCACCATGGCCAGAGCGCCCGCGCCGAGCGCCTGAACGACCTGCGGATGTTGCGAATAGAAGTTGCTGGCAGTCTCGACAATGGAAGGGTTAGCCTTTTGGGCGTGCTCGGCCAGGCTCTGCACGTTCTCCGGAGAGATTTGCTGCGCCTGTTCCGGAGTCACGGATCCGCCGCCCTTCAGCAAATTCGCCAGCGGTCCCGGGAGTGCCGCGCCTAGCAGGCTCGGCCCCGCCGCGCCCATGATCTGATTCAGCAGCCCTGCCCGTTGCTGCGGGTCGGACTGGCCGAAAAGGTGGGAAAGCATGCTCGGAAACGCCGGCGTCTGGTCGGAGTTAAAAGCCGCTGTGAGCCCGCTGGCGAGTGATTTCGGATCGGAACCGTGCAAATCTCCGGCCGGAGCCGCGCCCACTTTGATGTCACACGTCAAATCGGAATAGCTGCTGTCAACCGCCTTGATTTGGTCCCAAACCGCGTTCTTCACCTGGTCGCTGGGGGCATAGCCCTGCACAAACAGTTTGTTGCCGTCCATCTTCGTCTGCGTGATCTGTACGCCCTGCTGCTGCATCGCCTCGAGAGCGGGGCGGTATTTCGCTTTTAATTGCTCAAGTTGGTCCATCATTCTTCTCCGTTGTCTTGGATTTCGACTGGAGCCCCATGGCTCTAGCACTTTTACGAATCCAACCGTGATGGTGGACGCATTTCCCCCCATATAGTTACTCCACCTCGTCAGGGCTCTGATATCCTCGCGTGTGCAGATCCAAGTTACTGTAGATCCAGTCAATGCAGATCCAAGTCAATGTAGATCCAGTCAATGCAGATCCAAGTCAATGCAGATCCAAGTCAATGCAGATCCAAGTCAATGCAGATCCAAGTCAACAGCGATAACAACATCGTTGCGGCAAGATAAGGATACATTGATTACCTGACTTTGGCACAACAACGGGAGCAGCCGAAGCCGGCGACGGATGAGAGGTGGAGATGATCGCAGAGCCGACTAGTAAGTCAAAACGATGGCAAGCCATTGAGGGGACCATCCGCAGCGCCCATAAGGAAGGGAATTGGATACGTTCGGTACTCGTGTCGAACTAACGGAAATGCCATGTTTCAGTTGATCGAGCAGACGATTGGCGCCTTTATTATTATGCTCATCCTGCTGGACGTATTTCTGACGGTTCTGTATGCGCGAATCGGCACCGGCATCATTAGCTATCAGTTGGCGCATCTGGCGTGGCGTTTTTTTCTCTTTCTATCTAAGCCGTTCCGCCGGGCTCGCGCTAACGTTTTGTCCTTTTGCGGCCCGGTCATCGTTATTTTGCTGGTCGTGGTCTGGGCATTGGGGCTGACGTGCGGCACAGCACTGATCATTCATCCAAAACTCGGAACGTCGGTCCGTGCCGGCAACGGATCGACGCCGACCGACTTCATCACAGCCCTGTACACCGGCGGGAGTAGCATTTCGGTGGTCGGGTCCAGTGACCTCGCGCCGCAAACGAGCGGCTTTCGATTGTTCTATTTGCTGAATTCTGTCGTCGGAATGTCCGTGGTCTCGCTGACGCTGACGTACCTCATGCAGATCTATACCGCCTTGCAGCAACGGAACACACTCGGTTTAAAGCTCCACCTGATGACCTCGAAGACGGATGATGCAGCTGAGTTGGTCGCGGGGCTTGGGCCGCAGGGACAGTTCAACTCCAGTTACTCCAATCTGGCGGACTTGGCTGTGGAAATGACCCAGGTCAAAGAACTGCACCATTTCTACCCCGTTCTGTTTTACTTCCGCTTTCGCGAGCCGTACTACTCCGTCTCCATGTCGGCTTTAGTGGCGCTCGACACGGTAACGCTTCTGAAAACTGGCTTGCCTGATGAGCAATATGGCTGGCTGAAAAGCTCGGCTTCGGTCTCGCAACTCTGGCATGCTGCTCTGCTTCTGGTGACGATACTGGAGGGCACGTTTCTGCCGGGAGGTTCACCGGACCAGCCCGAACCGCCCGATGGCCCCACGCAGGAGCGATGGAGTCGCCGGTATTTTGCCGGACTGCAACGGTTTCAGCAGGCGGGTATAGACACGGTCGCCAACGAACAGGCCGGCGCCGCGGCGTACATTTCGTTGCGGACCCAGTGGGACGCCTACATCACAAAGCTGGCGCCGGCCCTGGCCTATAGTATGAATGAAATTGATCGCGCGGGTAGCCAGCCTGCTGCGAGCGACAAAAAGTTCGCCTATGTTTAAGAGCCTATTCAACAGAGCCGCGACCGAATTGACTGGCCTGCTTGGCCCGAAGATTCATCCAGTAGCAAAAACCATAGAAGGAGAGAAACAATGAAAGCGCTTTGCTGGCACGGCAAAGAAGATGTCCGTGTCGATACTGTTCCTGATCCGAAAATTGAAAATCCAGGAGACGCAGTGATCAAGATCACCTCCACTGCCATCTGTGGCTCCGATCTTCATCTGTATGACGGCTTCATGCCCACCATGGAAAAGGGGGATGTCCTCGGGCATGAGCCGATGGGTGAGGTAGTTGAGGTGGGAAGCGCGGTCAAGAAGCTGAAAAAAGGAGACCGCGTTGTCGTTCCTTTTACCATTTCGTGCGGAGCCTGCTTTTTCTGCCAAAAAGGGCTGTTTTCGCTGTGCGACACCTCGAATCCAAATGCGGAAATCGCGCGCAAGGCGATGGGCCAATCTCCAGCAGGACTGTTCGGCTATTCTCACATGCTGGGCGGGTTTGCCGGTGGACAGGCAGAGTATCTTCGCGTGCCGTATGCCGATGTCGGTCCGATCAAAATTCCAGACGGATTGCCCGATGAGAAGGTGCTGTTCCTTTCTGACATCTTCCCCACTGGCTACATGGCGGCCGAAAACGCCGAAATCGAAAAGGGAGATACAGTAGCTGTCTGGGGCTGTGGTCCGGTGGCGCAGTTCGCCATGCAGAGCGCGTGGATGCTCGGTGCCGGGCGGGTCATTGCCATTGATATGGTTCCAGAACGATTGCGCATGGCGGAAGAGAAAAGTAAAGCCGAAACCATCAACTTCGACAAGGAGAAGGTGTATGACCGCCTGATGGAGATGACCAAAGGACGAGGCCCGGACCGCTGCATTGATGCGGTCGGGACGGAATCGCACGTCGGCTCGTCAGCAGGCGTCGACACCGTGATGGATAAAGTGAAAACGGCGGTGATGCTCGAAACCGACCGGCCGCACGTGCTGCGCGAAGCCATCATGTGTTGCCGCAAGGGCGGGACGATCTCCGTGCCTGGCGTCTACATTGGCTTCGCGGATAAGATTCCGGTGGGCGCGGCGATGAACAAAGCGCTGACTTTTAAGTCGGGGCAGACGCATGTACAACGCTATACCGAGCCGTTGCTGAACAAGATACAGAACGGCGACATCGACCCTTCCTTTGTGATCACCCACAGAGTCAGCCTCGACGAAGCGCCGAAGATGTATAGAACCTTCCGCGATAAGCAGGATGGCTGTATTAAGGTGGTCCTCCAGCCGCAGGCCGTATAACAAATCGTGACATTTAGCAGAAATCAAATTCACAGAAAGGCAATACGTAGATTACGAGCAATGAATTACAACACAAGAGAGTTGCCATTTTAGCAACGGAAGGTTTCGAGTATGTTGAGCTGACCAAGCCGAAGCAAGCCCTCGAAGAGGCCAGAGCGAAGACACAGACACCGCAAACCCGGATAACTATGATGCGTTATGTTGCCCGGCGGGGTCATCACCCCCGGACAAACTGAGTCAAGAGCCGAAAGCAGTTCAGTTCGCGAAGGCCTTTTTCGAAGCCGGATTTCGCGAATCGTTGAGGAAGGAATAAAAGAGATGGAGACTTGTACGCATCTTGATCAATTCAAACCGTCACGCAGCGCACTCCTCAAGGTTGTGAGGAGTGTCTGAAAATGGGTGATACTTGGGTCCATCTGCGCCTCTGCCTGAAGTGCGGTCACGTCGGCTGCTGCGATTCATCGAAGAATAAGCACGCGACTAAGCACTTTCATCATTCCATCATGAAGTCGTTTGAACCTGGGGAGAATTGGGGGTGGTGCTACGTCGACCAACTGGAACTCGACTTCGCCTGACCTATCGCGAAAATACTCGGGTTGCTGAACTCGCCAACAAATTCACGAGAAATCGTGAAGCTAAGGGAGGTCGACGCACCAGTGGCGGAGCGGGATCAAGCCATCGTTGAAGTGCACGCCTCATCGCCCACTTCCCATCGCGGGTCTCACAGTGCTTAGAACCCTGCGTCTTGGTGGCTCGCTCATCCGAAAGGATGTACTGATGACGGGCGCAACCGGTTCGGTCGGTTCCTTCGCCGTGCAACTGGCTTCACTCGCCGGGGCGCAGTGGCCAGTACAGATGAGCGTAATCGGCACGCGACGTTGTAACAACCGCTATTTTTCGCCTCATCCGCCCGGCCAATAGCTTTCACGGGCGAAACTTGAACACTCCGTAAGGCAGCTTTCGGACGCTCTTGCCTTGATTGTAATTTGGCCCCTCGTTGATGTGTGATGCCGAAATGTAAATCGATCCGTCTGGTCCCTCGCTGAAGGTGTCCGGCCATTGCAGGCGCGAGTCTTCGGCCACTCGTTGCAACCTACCATCTTTCGACAGCCGCGCAACCGCATTGTGAGTAACATCGCTAAGGTACAAGTTGCCGCTTGCATCCATCCACAGGCCATCGGTTGGAAACACCGCAGCCGCCTTTTCCACTGCCGCCGCAACATGATCGGGTGAAGCGTTCGGATCTCGCAAAACCTCTGTCTTGATTTTGTAAAGTGTATTTGCCGTGATCGCCTTGTAATAGACGTACTGACCGTCGGGAGACAACGCGAGACTATCAGAAAGGAACTGCGGCGGCTTACCAAACTGCAGTAGAGGCTTACCATTGACCGCCACCTGCACACCCGGTTCCGTCATCACGGACGGATGGCCATCAAGCGCCCGGTGCGCTTTTCCTGTCTTCAGATCGACTACAATCAATCCGCCGTGCCCGCTATCGGTAATGTAAGCGGCGTTCCTTTGGAGATCAAAGCGAACGTCGTTCAAGTAGGTGTCCGGTTTGGCGACATCTGGCGAAAAGCCAATGACTCGTGTAACCTGATTTGTCTTCAAATCGATTCGCACTAGCTTTGGGCCATTAGCAATTGCGGGCCCTAACAGTGGAGCGGCCGCGTCCAGCACCCAAAGTGCATCCGATTTATCAACCACCACGCTCTGAACGCAAACGAAGTGAGTAGCCACCGTATCCGGTTTCATGTTCCACTGATTCCACTCCGGGTTGGGGAACGGCTTCGAACTTCCATCCGAGGCGACTTCGACAACTGCATTCAGGTATCTGTCCGACCACCGGGGGAAATTGACAAAGAGACGCCCGGCTTTTGAAACGCTAATTCCAGTGACCTGAAAATCATTGTTCTGGTAAACCTGCGTAAGCGAAGCGGCTCCGAGCGTGGCCGCCATTAACAAACCAAGAAGACACTTCATGCATAGTGGATTCGGTCTAGACCGTTGTCGTTTCTCCCTGGTTGCCGTCATCCTCGCGGACGGCCCTGCAGCTCAGTCGCATTTTGCACCGATTTGCTACTTCCGGAAGTCTTCCGAGCTTTCGATAGATGGGCCGCACAGATTCCCGAATGCCTGGTAAGCACCGCCTGACAGCCGCTTGCGCTCATGATCCAGCTACATATTTCTGGCGGACCTTCTTGCAGAATCGAGCGGCGCCTGCGGTGCGTTATGGTGAAGCTGGCCAAAATGCTCGGTTTTTACACAGACGAAATAGACGTGCCAAAAGACGAAGGAGTGCAAGAGTAATTCAGCGGTAGAATGCCAGCTACGCCAACTCTCGATGGAGTGGACCGGCTCATTTTGATTACGTCGAGCGAATCGGCCGTGTCGAACCAACAGCAGCACTCGTTGAAAATCCATGTCCTCGAGCGAATCGACTCTTTCTCCAAACACCTGTCTTACGAAACAGTAACGTGCTTCAGGAGCGGGGATACGTTGCACGAGACGCCGATCCCGTCGATGCGCGCCGTAAGCGCCTTCATGTCACTGTGCTCGGTTTCGAGGTCTTACGAACAGGCGAAGCCATTTTTGACGAATTGCGCGATCGCTGGGAAAAGCAGATCGGAACCGCCCAACTCGAAAACATGGAGATGCACCTTAAGACGCTGATTGGCACTTTGCCCGAGAGCTTCGATACACCCGGATGGATGGCGCAAGATCCCGGCGACACTGAATAAGCAAAACTGTATGTGATCTCTGAGCAGATCATGGATTGATAACGAAAAGCGCCTTCCCGGATGTGGGCTGTGCTCAGCCACGGGACGCTAGCGTAATTTTTGACGTTTGGTGTAGTGACCCCCATAAAGCTGGTCTGCGTGACAAGAAATGCGTTGTCGAAGCCCGTCCAGCAGGCCACCAGCCGTTGACCACCAGTGATGAAGGCGCCGCCGTGGAGCAAGTTGTCCGCAGCGCCGCAACGAAAATGAAACACTCGCTCGAAATCTTCTTCGGACCTCAGCGCGAAAAACTGAAACGCCCGGGCTGCCCGCCTGGTGCGTAGAGGCTTGCCCTAATCTATCGACGGGGTTGACAACCTCCACGAAATTTGCGACACTCCCATCATTAGACGATGGGAAAGAGATCATCGGCGGGCGAGCTACTGCCGGGTACCGTGGACCTGCTATTACTCCGGGTTCTCGCCGCCGGACCCATGCACGGCTACGGTATCGCTCAGCGGCTAAAACAACTCTCGGACGATTTGCTGCAAGTAGGTGAAAGCTCGCTCTACCCGGCGTTGCAGCGGCTGCTGGTAAATGGTTGGGTGAAAGCCGAATGGGGTACATCCGAGAACAATCGCAGGGCACGCTATTACACCCTGACAGCGGCAGGGCGAAAACAACTTGCCGCCGAGCGTCAGGAATTCGCGCTGATGATCGGCGCCATCCAAAAAGTTCTCGAAATGGCGTGATTGCATGTTTTATGTTTTAGGCCGGACATGGCGGAGGCTTTCGTTTTGGGCGCGGCGTGACCAACTCAGCCGGGAACTCGCCGAGGAATTGGAACTCCATGTCCAGCTCATAAAAAAGACGGAGCGGGAACAGGGAAGGGCCGATACGGCCCCGGACGAAAGCCGCCGGGACATGGGCAACCTGACGCTGGCGAAAGAGGAGAGCAGGGATATGTGGGGCTTCAAATCGATTGACGATTTACTACACGATATTCGCTATGCGCTGCGTATGTTCGGACGGAACCCTGGCTTCGCCGGCATCGCGGTACTCTCGCTGGCTCTTGGCATCGCTGGAAATACGGCAATTTTCAGCATCATCAACACCCTGCTGATCAAGCCCTTGCCTTTCCAGGAGCCAAGCCATCTCATGCGGATTACAGGGCTCTACCCAAAAGCCATCCTGGGGTATTTCCAACAACGTTCCAGAACCCTGGACATAGCGTTTGTGAGTCCAGGTTCCGAGTTCAACCTGACGGGTGTGGGCCCGGCCTCACGGATTAGAGGAAGTGAGACGTCCGCTAACTTCTTTTCGGTTATTGGAGCCACGGTCGAAAGAGGGCGTACGTTCGAGCGGGGCGAAGACCGACCGGGAAACGATGGCGTGGTCGTTTTGAGCCGCGAGCTCTGGAAGGCTAAGTTCAATGGCGATCCGAATATCCTTGGTCGAACAGTTACTCTCAACGGCGTCAACCGACGAGTGATCGGCATAACTCCGGCGAGTTTTTCATTTCCGTCAACCACCGTGCAATTCTGGATTCCAGCCAGAATTGATCCGGGCAATGCCGAGGATTATTGGGGTGGCGAGTTTGTGCCACTCGTAGCCAGACTTCGACCGGGGGTAAATATTGAGCAAGCGCGGAACGAAATTCATTCGTTAGCCGAGAGCGTGTGGACGCTGTTCCCATGGCCCATGCCCAGGCGTTGGAATGCGGATTCCACAGTGATTTCACTGCAGGCGGACCTGGCCGGCGGGACCCGAACTGAGCTATTCATCCTTCTCGGCGCGGTGGGCATCGTACTCATCATTGCGTGCGCAAACGTCGCGAGCCTACTGCTGGCTCGCGCTACCGCCCGACGCAAGGAAGTGGCGATGCGCGCCGCACTCGGAGCGGGGACGAGAAGAATCATACGTCAATTGCTGACCGAGAGCCTGGTGCTTGCCTCGGCGGCGGGCGTGATGGGCGTTGTACTCGGAACCACTTCGCTCTCGCTCTTTCGAGCCGTCGTCCCGGCCGACATTCCGGGGATGGCTCAGATGGCCCTGGATTGGCGCGTCTGCGTTTTCGCCGCCGGGCTATCGGTTCTCACCGGATTGTCTTTCGGGATTGTCCCCGCGCTGAATGCCGGAAAATTAGACTTGGTTGAGGCGGTAAGGAGCGGTAGCCAGCGCTCCGCCAGCAAGACCTGGATCGCATTGCGGAGCTGGCTGATTGCCGGCGAAATAGCGCTCACCGTGGTTCTGGTTGTCGGGGCCGGTCTTCTGATGAAAAGCCTTTACGATCTGACTGCCGCTAATCCGGGCTTCCATCCTGAGCGGGTTTTAACTATAAAAATCAGTCCTAATGAGTCGTTCTGCGCGCAACGCGAATCATGCATCGCCTTTTATAGCCGCCTGGTTTCTCAGGCGCGGGGTTTAGGCGGCGTCGTGGACGCAGCCCTTGCCAACACTGTGCCGCTCGATGGCCAGCTTCCGGCAATTCCGGCGGACGTAGAGGATCATCCCAGAACTGCTGATTATCCGTCTCCGATGCTCTGGGCGGGCGCGGTTACGTCGAATTATTTTCGCCTGCTGCAGATTCCGCTCATCTCAGGGAGAGCGTTCACGGAGGCCGATGGGCCGAATGCTTCACCGGTGATTCTGATTTCGGCATCGACAGCCAGGCATTTTTGGCCACGCGCCAATCCGATTGGCAAGCACATCAAAAAAACAGGGGAGACGGGCTGGAGGACAGTGATCGGAGTGGTCGCGGATGTGAGGCAATTCGACCTGGCAAACCATTCACCGGGCTCAATCAGTGGAGCCATGTACATGCCGTACGGGCAAGCCGTACAAGGCAGCGGCCAGATTCCGGCGGTGATGCAGCTGTTAGTGAAGACTACTGCGACTGCTGACCCAGCGGCGGTGGAGCTGCGCCGTATTGCGGTAGATGTCGATCCTAACGTACCGGTAGGAAAAGTCATGAGCCTGACTGGTATCGTCGGAGACTCCATTGCAGGGTTTCGTTCGACCATTTGGGTTTTTCTCAGCTTCGCGGCCGCTGCACTGCTTCTAGCCGCCATCGGTCTTTATGGCCTGATGTCCTACTCGGTGTCGCAGCGCACCTACGAAATCAGTGTGCGCATGGCGATCGGCGCGCCGGCGAGCAGCGTGGTTGGCTTAGTTCTGGGTCAAAGCTTGCGAATCACGATAATAGGCATAGCGACTGGGGTTGCCGCAGCGTTCCTGCTAACGAGATTTCTGTCGGGGATGCTAGTCGGGGTTAAAGCCACAGACCCTTTCACCTTTGCCGGTGTCGTACTGCTGGTCCTCCTTGTTACTGTGACGGCCAGCGCTATCCCCGCCTGGCGAGCCGCACGGATCGATCCCATCAGAACTCTTCGCGCAGAATAACAGCGAAAACACCCACGCCTCCTCCCCGCGCTCCTGCCTCCTGCTACCTTGACTGAATACATTTCATTCCCATGTACCGAAACTGCCTGCTGCACCACACTGCCCGTTTCGCTGTGTGCCTGGCCGTAGCCCTTGCCGCTCGCGCCCAGGACAAACCTCCGGCCCCGCCGCCGACCGAATACGTGAAGGCTCATTACACGAAATACGAATACCGTATTCCTATGCGTGATGGTGTCCATCTCTTCACCAGCGTCTATGTCCCGAAAGACACATCGCAAGCGTGGCCCATTCTGATGGATCGCACGCCGTACTCCGTTGCGCCCTACGGCGAAGACGTTTACAAGCCCAAACTGGGGCCCAGCGACGAATTCGAAAAAGCCGGCTACATTTTTGTCTATCAGGATGTCCGCGGCCGCTACGAATCCGAAGGCAAATTCATCGAAATGCATCCACACATCGATCACAAGTCCGGCAACAGCGATGTCGACGATGCCTCCGACACCTATGACACCGTCGAGTATCTGCTGAAACACGTGCCCAATAACAATGGCAAGGTCGGCATCTGGGGCATCTCCTATCCCGGCTTTTACACCTCCGCCAGCATCATTGACTCCCATCCCGCCATCAAGGCCGCCAGCCCGCAAGCGCCTATGACCAACCTCTTCATGGGCGACGACGCGTATCACGGTGGCGCATTTATGCTCGCCGCGAACTTCGGCTTTTACAGTTCTTTCAAACCAATGACTGAGCCCGGGCCGCCGCCCAAGGTCCGTGTCCCGTACGACATGGGCACACCCGACGGATACGCGTTCTACCTCAACGCCGGCGCAACCTCCAATCTCGACCAGATCAAGATGAAGCGCGCTAATCCGCTTTTCGCCGATCAGCTGTACCACGACACTTTCGATGAGTATTGGAAAGTTCGCGATCTCGCGCCGCACATGCACAATGTCCATTGCGCCGTCATGACGGTGGGCGGCTGGTACGACGCTGAAGATCTCTCCGGCCCCTGGCGCACCTATCGCGCCATCGAGAAAGCGAATCCCGGCACCCCGAACACCATCGTTGAAGGCCCCTGGGTGCATGGCGGCTGGGCTTCGAGCGACGGCGACCACTTAGGCGATGCCGAGTTCAATTCCAAAACCGGCGAGTTCTTCCGCAAAGAAATTCAGTTCCCCTTCTTCGAGTTCTACCTGAAAGGCAAGGGACAGCCTATGCCCGAGGCTTACATGTTCGAGACCGGCACGAATGTCTGGCGCAAATACGATCAGTGGCCGCCCAAAGGAGCTGTTCCGAAAATGCTGTATTTTCAGGAACGTGGCAAGCTTTCGTTCGAACCTCCGACCGAGGCTTCAGCACAAGCCTTTGACCAGTACGTCAGCGATCCCGCGCATCCTGTCCCCTTTGTCGAATACACCACCGATACCGTGCCGCAGCGCTACATGGTCGATGATCAACGCTGGGCTGCCCGCCGCCCGGATGTTCTGACTTACGAGACTGACCCGCTGAGCGAAGACATCACCATCGCTGGACCGGTCTCGCCCAAGCTCCATATTTCCTCGACCGGCACCGATTCGGACTTCGTGGTCAAACTCATCGACGTGTACCCCGAAAATTATCCAGACGCGCCGGATGCCACCACCGGGAACAAGCGCATTCTCGGCGTGCCCCCGCTCCATATGGGTGGCTATCATCAACTGCTGCGAGGCGAGCCCATGCGCGCCAAATTCCGGAAAAACTGGGAAAAGCCGGAAGCCCTCACGCCCGGCAAGCTGACCGAAGTCGATTTTGAAATGCCGGATCTCGATCACACCTTCCGGCGAGGCCACCGCATCATGGTGCAGGTCCAAAGTTCCTGGTTCCCCCTGGTCGACCGCAATCCGCAATCGTTCGTCGACATCCCGCACGCCAGGCCGGAGGACTTCAAAGCAGCCACAGAACGCATTTTCCGGAGCTCCAGCGCGCCGAGCGGAGTCGAAATCGAGGTAGTTCCGCAGCCCTGAGTACCGAGTCAAACTCACGCCTTCAGCACCCACCCGCCGCACGGGGATAAGGGCCTCTATTCCTGGAACCTTATTCCCTAAATCAGACGAGATTCCAACAAAAACTGGAATTCCACCGCTAAACCCCAGTTCAGAAACGGCCTAGCCTGTACCAGTATTTGTCGAGCCGTTCGCCGTAAGTCTTCCAATTTAGCTATGAAAGGCCTTGGAAAAACAGCAGTACGCCTGGCTCCCCTGTGTCTTGCGACGCTCCGGCGATCCATCTGAAACTGCATTTGTGACCGCAAATAAAGCGAGCACGAATAACTTCGGAGGTTAGCAACGTAATGCGTTTTTCTAAATCAATTCTTATCGCGGCAGTCACAATGGTGGCGCCGTTTATTGGTCATGCATCGCCCGTGTCGATAACATCAGACCCGACTCTTTCGATTGCAGGCATGACTTTTAACGATTTCAGCTGCTCAGTTGTAAAGGGCGGCATTCTCGCCAGTCCCAACAATTGCGGACAGATTAAGGTTGGCACCATCACCAGCCCTGGCACCGGCATCTCGTTCAACAGCGGCTTTAATGCAGGCTTCGGTTCCTTCGACGATGCTGTTCTCAAATATAGCGTCAACTCCAAGGCCGGTATTGACAACATCGGCTTGAACTTTAACGGGTCCTTCCTCGGCTATGCGATAAGCTCGGTCGTCGAAACCGTTTTCAATGGCAGTCAAGAAGTCGGTAAAGCAACCGTCAGCTGCAGCCTGTTAGGTTGCAATGATACCGACAACATCGCTCTGAATGGCCTGTACAACAACCTCAACGTTGAGAAGGACATCTTCGTGGGTGGCTCTTACCTCGGTGACGCTACGATCAGCATCGTGAATCAGACCTTCGACGCAACCGCTACCCCCGAGCCCTCTTCCTTCGCCCTGCTCGGTTCCGCCCTCGTCGGTGTCGGTGCTCTCATCCGCCGCCGCAAGACTGCTGCCGTCCAAGCGTAAAGTACTCCTTCACGCTCCACCCCTCCACCCTCCAAACCGAAAGAGCCACTGGTACCCGCCAGTGGCTCTTTTCTCGTTCTTCTAGGCCTTTCTCATCGCGAAGCTAATAACGCTCCCATTGCTATACTTCGGTTTCGTTTACCGTCATTCAGGAGAGAGATGAGAAGGAAAGTCACGGTCATTGGCGCGGGAAATGTCGGCGCCAATACCGCTCAAAAGATCGCCGCCAAAGAACTGGCCGACGTGGTCCTGGTCGATGTTGTCGAAGGCGTGCCGCAAGGAAAAGGACTCGACATGCTTGAGTCGGCACCCGTCGAAGGCTACGATGTTCGCATCACCGGAACCAACGGCTACGACGAAACCTCAGGCTCCGATATCGTGGTAATTACCGCCGGTTTCCCCCGCAAACCCGGCATGAGCCGCGACGATCTGCTGCTCGCCAATTACGAGGTGGTCAAAGGCGCCACGGAACAAGCCGCCAAGCAATCGCCCAACGCGATTCTCGTCCTGGTCACCAACCCGCTCGACGCCATGTGCTGGACCGCCCTGCAGGTCTCCGGCTTTCCGCGCGAGCGTGTCATCGGTATGGCCGGCGTGCTCGATACCGCCCGCTTCCGCACCTTTATCGCCGAAGAACTCGATGTCTCGTTCGAGAATGTGACCGCCATGGTCCTCGGCGGACACGGCGACACCATGGTCCCGCTCGTCCGCTTTACCAACGTGAGCGGTATTCCGCTGGCCGAACTCACCGATCAGGCAACTATCGATCGCCTGGTGCAACGAACCCGCGACGGCGGAGCTGAAATCGTCAAATACCTCAAAACCGGCAGCGCCTACTACGCCCCTGCTGCCTCCGCTGTTGAAATGGTCGAGTCCATTCTGAAAGATAAGAAGAAAGTTCTGCCCTGCGCCGTCTCTCTGAACGGCGAGTACGGCATTCACGATCTCTTCGTCGGCGTCCCCGTCAAACTTGGTAAGGCGGGTGTCGAAAAGATCTACGAGATCAAACTAGATGCAATCGAGCAAGCAGCGCTCAAGAAAAGCGCCGATGCGGTGGCAGAACTCGTCGCCGTGCTTAAACAGAAAGCCAAATAGCTTCGCTCTCCATGCCGAGCCAGCAATCCGCACCGCAGATCGATCCCAAACACGCCGGCTTTCGCTTGAAACTGGCCCCCTCGAAGATCCACCGCTGGGGCGTCTATGCGCTTGAGCCTATTCCCGCCAAACGCAAAGTGATCGAGTACACCGGAGAACGCATCAGCCGCAAAGAAACCAAGCGCCGCGCCGCCGAAAACGGCCATCTCATCTATCTCTTTACGCTGGACAGTTACTGGACCATCGACGGCGCGACCGGCGGCTCGGGCGCGGAATATATTAACCACTCCTGCGATCCGAACCTGGCGGCTCGTATCGTCCGCGGCCACATTCTTTACGTCACCCTGCGCCCCATTAAACGCGGCGAAGAATTAACCGTCGATTACCACTTCGACAAAAAAGTCGAGCGCGTTCCTTGCAAATGCGGAGCGGCCAAATGCCGCGGCACCATTAATCTCCTTGAGTAATCGTCGAGCAAGCAAGCCTCGATGGCCCCGGCCTAACGAACCAACCCAGACTCAGAGCCATGAGCCACGTCAGTGGCTCTCCAACCGGAAGCACGGAAACCATGAGTGAAGCGATTGGAGTTCTCGGCCCCATACTATCCTCGTGACTTTCAACCGAGCGCTATTGCTGCACCAGCAGATCGTTCACGACACTCGTCACTCCAGGCACCCTCCCCGCAGCCTGTTCCGCTTCGCTCTTTTGCCCGGCCGACGAAACCGTTCCCCGCAGCGTCACCACGCCCCCTTGCGTCTCGACTTCGATTCCACCGACCGTCTTTAAACCCACGTCGTTCGCCAGCTGTGTCTTCACCCTGGTAATCAACGTCGCTTTCAATCCAGCCTGCCGCAAATCCGCCGCCCCGGCGCGCAGCTTCGCCTTGGCGCTTTCAATCGATCCGTCATTCCTCCCCTGCGCGACAGCCGTATTGATCTGTTCCTTCATCTGACGTGCGCTCTGTTCGGCCTTCCTGCCCAGCTCGCGCGCCTTCGCCCGAGCCTCGTCAGCGCGCCGGTCGGCTTGCCGTTGTTCGCTCTGGCTGCAACCCAGACTGATCGCCAAAGCCGTTAAGCAAATACCGAGCCCAATATGTTTCCTCATACTCCTCCCGTTCTAATTATGGGCAGGTGAGCGGAGAATAATTCTCTTTCCGAATCACCTAAATTCTTTACAGATCCGGCCGATAAGTAAGCAAGTGAGGCTACTATGAATCTCGAAAGCGCAAAGCGCAAAAAAGTTGTTTCCGTGTGCGAAACGCAGCCGTTGACCGTATTCGGCCTGGAGCGTTTACTTGCATCGACCGAGGATCTCGCCTTCGGTACACCCCATTGTTCTCCCGCCGAATGGATCGCCAGTCCGCAAGCCGACCAGACCGACATCCTGATTATCGATAAGGGACTTGGCGCAAAAGTGGTCATTGACGCCTTACAGCAGCTTCCGGTTGAGCATGGCGCCACGCGCTCCACAGTTCCCGCTGTTGTCGTTTGGGGCATGTCGATCACCGAGGCCGAAGCTCTGCGCTTTCTGCAAGCCGGCGCCAAAGGCATCATCCGCAAGTCGGCCGACAACCCCACAATTCTCGCGTGTCTGCGCTCTATCGCCCAGGGTCGCAGCTGGATGCAGGACTCCGTGTTCCGCGACGCAGCCGTGCAGGAAATGCAGATCCGGACCGATCTCACGCCGCGCGAACATCAAGTCATGGAACTCGTCGAGCAGGGCTACAAAAATCGCGAAATCGCCCAGGAGTTGGGGATCCGTCCCGGCACTGTCAAGATCCACCTGAAGCACATCTTCGAAAAAACCGGCGTGCACGGCCGCCATGGTCTAGCACTCAATGGCCTTCGCCAAAAAGGCGTCATCTCGCTCCTGGCTTCGTAGTCGAGGCTTTAAAGCTCGACGGGGAATTACTTCTAGCCCGCCGGTAACCGCGGATCAACGCAGATATAGCATTCATCTTCAATCGGCGTTGCTCTGAAAACACCAGCAATCCCGAATCCGAGCCGGAAGCGTAAGCGCCCCAATCCCGATTTCATTTCCCCTGAGTGGCCGAAGGGCCAACAGAGGTTTATCAGCGGCCAACACTTTTTTGCGGTCTCATTTCAGCATGCCGCGTTTGTCACTGGAGCTTGGCGTACTCTGCCCTCGCTTGATTGAGTATGGGGATGTCTGGGTCGGCGTCTTTCCAGAGCGAAAGAAAATCCTGGTAGGCACTCTTCGCCCTCGTTTTCTCGCCAGCCAACACATAGGCTCTGCCAAGTTGCCAGTGCGCCAGCGCTCCGATGGGATCGCTAAAAACGATCCCGCGATGGTCGAGAACCTTGTGGAATTCGTCTATGGCTTCGTTGCCCCGGTGCGCGGCCAGATAGGCCTCCCCACGCACATACGCCGGGTAGAGACCTCCGAAGAAGCCAAAGAACGCGGCGCCCGGCAGGGCGAAGTCATAAGGAACGGCCGCTAGCAGCACTCCGAGCGCTTGGGAACAGTCGCCCCGGGCAAGCGCTAAGCGTGCGCGAAGCACGGGAAGATACTCGAATCGAACCGCTGTATCCTCGGGAAACTGTTTGTCCAGACTGGTTGCGAGTTCCTTGGATCCGGCCAAGTCCCCCGAGAGCGCCAGAGCGAAAGCAGCGCTGTACTCAATGTCGCGACCCTGGGACAGCCTGAGTGCAGCCTTGGCATGACGCCGAGCTTCAGCAGCGTAACCGGCAAACGCCTCGTATACGGCCGCTCCCGCTTCGTACGTCGAGGCTCGTTCCCGCGCGTCCATGTGCACTGCGAGCTCTACCGCACGGCGCGACATCACTCTGGCTTCTCGGATGCGACCAGACCGGGCCAGAACTAGGGCCTGATGGTGGGAGATCCAGTCTTCCGCCCCGGATCTTCCGCGAGCCAAGGCTACTTCACGTTCCATTCCCAACTGGTCGCTTTTCAGGAATGCGAGGTAGAAGCGCAGAACCGAATAGTCCGGAATTTCTAAGTTGCGCGCGGCGGCTAACCGCAAGGTGTTTTCGGACTCGGCAATCTGATCCAAGAACAGATAGGCGAAAGCAAGGTTGGCAAAACCCGGCACGCAGTCGGGATCAATCGCGATTGCCAGCTTGGCTTCCTTTATCGATTTCTCATATTGACCGGCCCCCTGGGTGGCGAAACCGGAGAGCAAGGAGTGGGCATCCGGCTCTCGGTGATAAGTCTGCGCCCAGCTTTCGGCCGTTTGTCCCGCTTTCTCCAGGTTTCCTGTCACCTGCCGGTCGTAGCTGAAAGTGATGAAAAATTTCTCCCGGTCACTGGTGCGCTGGCGTAGCTGGTAAGCCCTGGTGGTGCTTTCCGCCGACAACACCGACTCTCCGATGTCGCCGTAGATCCTCCCCAGGTAGGCGTATGCCATCGCGAACTTAGGATCGAGTTCGATGGCCCGTTTCAGATGGGGTACTGCGGCAGAAAAGCCAATTGAGAATGCAACCTTGCGAGCCGAGCTATAGGCTTTCAAGGCATCGAAAGATGGCGTAGTGGCTTCGGCTAGCGGAACCGAGTGTTTCTCAAGCGCAGCCAGCGACTCGCCCGATCGAGTTCTGAACTTGCGGGCCATTCGACTCAGCGCATCGAGAACGTCCTCTTTGTTCGCTGCCTGCGCCTGCTCCTCATCGAGGATGTCGCCGGTCATGCAATTTTTGGCCCGCAGCCACAATACGTATTTGGTCCCCAGGCGGCTAATCGAGCCTTGCAGGATGGCAGCACCTCCCGTCCGCTCACAGACTTCCCGAGCCAGCCCGGGAGTGAGTCGCGCATTGGCCTGCTGATTCATCATAGGCAGAACCTGTTGGATCCGGTCGTCAGAGACAAGGCTGAGAAAGGGCGACTGCTCCAGCTCTACCGCCATCCCTTGACGGAGCGTGTCGTCAAACAGGGAATCGCCCGTGGTGTTTGTGAAATCGGCGAGGACTATTTTGTCCTTGCTTGTGAGTTTACCTGTCCCCGGAGGAGTCCGGTGCAAATAGAAGAATCCGGCGGCAAACAACACCGCGACACTCGCTGCCACGGCTATGAACCAGATTTTTCGCCGCGGTTTCAGTCCAGCCACAGGCGGTAGTTCCACCGCCGCAGACCGTCGGGCATTTTCTTCCTGCAGCACACCCAGAAAGCGATACCCGCGACCCGGCACCGTTTCGATGTAGCGCGGATTCCCGGCCGAATCGCCCAGCGCGCGCCGCAGCTTGTTCATCGCGGCGCTGAGGCCGTGCTCGAAATCGACGAAAGTGCCTTGTCCCCAGATCTGTTCGCGCAATTGCTCGCGAGTCACTATCTCACCTGGATGGGCCAGAAGGACCAGCAGGATCTGGAATGGTTGTGCGGATAGCCGGACACGAACGCCGTATTTCCGTAGTTCTCCCGCAGCCCCATCTACTTCGAACGGCCCAAAGCCAAGCCGAGCCGGAGAGTCAGGCTTGATCATTCGGTTGTCGATCCCGGAACACAGTCTACTACCGGCCACTGCGTCTGGTGAACTAGCCGGGTACTTTCCATGCCTTCAATAGTTTGGCCGATGATTCAGAAATGATCAATCGGGCATGGTAATCGCGGCACTCCTGGCGTACTGTTGCCTCGTAACATTCCGAAAAACACATTCTCAAAAACACCAGGAGGTGGTTCCCAGATGCCCGCAAAACCAAAGTTCATTGGTTCCTTGGCCTTTTTCCTCTTCACTTTTTCTGCCTGCGCCGGTTCGTTGGTGTACGTCGTTACTGACTCCCAGCAATTCGGCACAGTAAATCTGGCTACCGGAGCCTTCCATCAAATCGGCCCTGATACGCCCGAGGGGCAAGCCACTTTGGTGCCTGGACCGAACGGATCTCTGCTCAGCCTCACCTTCTCTGGCAATCTGGAGTCGATCAATCCCGCTACCGGCGCGACTTCCGTAATCGGCGCGACCGGACTGGGTGGGTCAACCGGCTTCGCGCTCAGCCTGGCGGAAGTGGGTGGAGCATTGTATGGCACTGATTCCAGCAACAATCTCTACAGCGTTAATGCGGCCAACGGCGTCTCGCACCTGATCGGGCCTACCGGTATCCCAGGTGTGCCACCCCGTCCCGCCGAGTTCGACGAGAGCCTTTATGGCACAAACGGAAAGCTCTTCGCCACCTTCGACGCGTTCATCACGGATCCGGCCACCTTGCAGTTAACGACAGTGGTGTCGCCGAATCTCTATCAGATCGATCCCTCAACCGGGCTCGCGACCCTGCTAGCGCCGACCATCCTGCAAATCATCGCGTCGGTGGCCGCGAACGACACATTCTACGGCTTTAAAGGATCGCTTTCTGCTCCCAACACGATCGCAACCAGTCAGGTAGTCACCCTCGACCTGGCCAATGGCAACACCAGCTTCGTGGCTAATATTGATCCGGCTGCCACGGGCATTTTAGGCGCGACACCCGCGGTTCCCGAGCCTGCTTCGCTCGCGTTGGCAGGTATCGGATTTGCCGTAATCGCTGTTCTGAAGCGCCGCTTACGACAGGGAAATACAAGGTAAGGACCCAAATTTATGCTTGCTCGACAGAAGTTGCTGCTCCCGCTCGCGCTGGTAATAGCGATCATTCCGGCCACCGCCTCGTCGGTCTATGTCATCAACGGCTCTAACCAATTTGGAAAAGTAGACCTCGCCAGTGGAGCCTTTCAGCAAATCGGACCAAATACGCCAGAGCCGAGTTTTGGCTTGGGCGCTGGACCCAACGGATCGCTCCTGACACTTACCTACTCCGGCAACCTCGACTCGATTAATCCGGTCACGGGCGTAACCACGCTCGTCGGGCCCACCGGATTGGCCGACTGTTCGACCCTCGCTTCACCCTGCGGACCAAGCTCGGCCAATATCCTCGGCGGGTTAGCTGGAAAAGTCTATGCAACGGATATCCAGAACAGTCTTTACCAGGTAAATCCCGCCAGCGGCGTCGCGGCGCCGATTGGGAGTACCGGGATTCCAGCGATTCCGTTCCTTCCCGGCAGCTCTAATCCCGATGGCACTTCCAACCTGTACGATCAGACGGTATTCGGTGCGGGAGGAAAGCTCTACTCAACCTTCGACACGTTCGCCTTCGATTTTCAGACCTTCACGGTAAAAAATGTGTCGAATGCTCCGGCCTTGTACCAAGTCGACCCCTTAACTGGAGTTGCCACGCGTATTGGACCTACCGCATTAGGCATCGGCGGAGTGACTGACGTAAACGGCACGTATTACGCTTTCAACGATCTGACGAACCAGATACTCAGTCTCGATTTGGCCAACGGAAACACCACCTACGTGAGCAGCTTCGACCCGTCTGCCGGGGTGATTCAAGGAGCGGCGCCGGTTGCTCCTGAACCGGTCTCGATCGTCTTGACGTTCTTCGGAATTGTGGCAATTGCTGTGCGCAGGGGCGACAAGCGACGAAATTGGGACTTGACCAATAGCGAACAAAGGGCGAATATGGTCTCTGAGCCATCGCGTGCCTCAACTCGTCCAACTTACCGGCATCGCCCGTCTGGCCGCCGAAGGCTCATTGCTCTCGGAAAAGCGCCGCGTCGAATACCGCAGTTTGCCCACCCGCAAGTGGCTGAACCGCTGTCACTCCCGGCGGGTTCCTTTCGATTGGACGATCAACCCCTATCGCGGCTGCGAGTACGGCTGCAAATACTGCTATGCCCGCTTCACACACGAGTTCCTCGAGCGACCGGACATCGATGCCTTCGAAACTGAGATCTATGCCAAAGACTGGTCTCTCGAAAGCTTCCGCCGCGAACGGCGTAGTGTCAAAGCGGGCCAGGTGATCGGCCTCGGAACCGCTACCGACCCGTACCAGCCAGCGGAACGAAAATTCGGTCGAACACGCCAGGTCCTGGAGGCGTTGGTGGGCATTTCCGACATCTCGCTATTCGTCACAACCAAATCCGATCTGGTCTCCCGCGATGCCGATCTCTTCCAGGAACTATCGCGCAAAAACCAAGTCCGGGTCACCGTCTCCGTCACTACCATGAATGGCGAACTTACCCGCTTGGTCGAACCGTTCGCGCCGCGCCCTCACCTGCGCATGAGTGCCGTCGCCGCCCTTACCCAAGCCGGAGTTCATGCCGGAGTCATCGCCTGTCCGATCCTGCCGCTCCTCACCGACTCTTTCGAAAGCCTGGGGCAAGTCGCGCAGGCAGCGAAGCAGTCGGGAGCAAACCAGTTTGGGGCAAATGTGCTCTTTCTGAAGCCCTCGGCCCAGCGGGTCTTCTTTCCTTTTCTGGCCGAACGCTTCCCGCAACACTTGGCGCGCTATCGCCGCATCTATGCGCAAGGCGCTTTTTTGAAAGGCCCTTACCCGGATCGAATGCGGCAGCGAGTTGATGAAATACGCCAGCGCTTCTCCATCGCCAAACGCGACCTGGAACACACCAATCCGCCGCAACCTCCAGCTTCGCAGCTGCTTTTGTTTTAACTGCCAAAGTTCGTAGGTTAGGCTCTAGGAAGTGAAAAAGTATTAGCCGTTGATAAACACTGATTTGAAAACAATGTTTTATCTGCGTTGATCTGTGTTCATCTGCGGCCAGCTTTAGTTCTTATCTGGCTACTTAGCCGTCTGATAACTTTTCCTGCTTTTCAACACCTGCAGGAACGCGGGCACCAGTGATACGAAGATGATTAACAACACTACCTTCTCGAAGTTATGCCGGATGACCGGCACATTCCCCAACAAAAAGCCCAAGGTAATCATCGAAGTCACCCAGCCGACCGCGCCCACCACATTGAACGCCAGAAACCTGCTGTAATGCATCTTGCCAACGCCCGCAATAAAAGCAGCGAACGTGCGAATAATCGGCACAAACTTGGCGTAGATTATCGTCTTGCCGCCATGCCGCTCGTAGAATTCATGCGTGCGATCTAAATATTCCCGGCGAAAGATTCGCGAATTCTTGTTTTGGAATAGCGAATACCCCACTGTGCTGCCCAGCAAGAAACCGATGCCATCTCCCAAAATCGAGGCGAACGCCAGCATCCCGATCATCCAGCCGATCGGTAGCTTACCCGCACCCGCCACGATGCCCACAGTAAAAAGCAAGGAATCGCCCGGCAGAAAAAAACCGACCAGCAGCCCGCTCTCGGCAAACACCACGGCAAACAGGGCGGCGTATCCCACCCATCCGGTCAGCACCGTCGACAGCAGATTAATCAGCTGGTCCGGATTCGTCAAGCCATGAAAAAACTGCAGGAATTGGTTCAGCATTTTCTAAGCTCGGCTATCCCTGCTGAAACGAACCCACTACCCGGCTCAATGTCGCTTGATTGACTTTGATCTTGCCGCGCCGCTTCAGGTCGCTGACCACGCTGTCCCGAAACAGTGGCTGCTGCACAGTTTGGTGCTGCTGCTGCAGGCTTTGGACAATTGCCGCCTTGTTCGCCGCATACTGATTCATGTCCGCCGGCAGACGCTCCGAAACCCGGCATACGAATTGTCCCGTTGACGCCGAAACCGGCCCGACGATATCGCCGACTTTTCCCTTAAATGCCGCTCCAAGTAGCGTTGCCGACCCAATACCTTCCGCAGCCCCGTCTACCGTGAACGGCGCGGCCGATTTCACACTCAACCCATAGCTTTTCGCGAGCGTTTCAAGGCTTTCTCCCTTACGCGCTCGCTCGTCTGCTGTCGTCGCCGCTTCTTGCGCCAGCCGCTGCGATTCGGCTTCCACATACTTCTTCTGTACATCGGATGCAACGGCAGCATAGTCGGAATCGTGTGGCGGCGAAACGCTGTTCACTACCGCAAAGGCTGCTTTCCCCTGCGCCTCGATATTTGTGACATCGGTAGTCGATCCCTTCGATGCCGCAAAAATCGCATTCATCAACTCCGGTGGGGTATTCACCTCAGGCAGCGACGCGCCCGTGGCAATGTTGTCGACTTTGAAAAACTTCAGCCCGTACTTCTTGGCAATCGTCTCTGCCTGGCCCGGGTTCCGTGCAATTTCCGCATGCGCGCTGTCGATTGCCTTCTTCAAGTTATCGGTCGCCAGCTGTTTCTTGGCGTCCATCAATAATTGCGGCCGTACTTCGTCAAAACTCTGCGTGTGGGCCGCCTGCTTCTCCTCGGTCTGAATGATGTGGAAGCCGTATTCGGTTTCCACCAACCCGCTGGTCTCGCCCGGCTTCTGCGCAAACGCCGTCTTCTCAAAATTCGGAACCGTTTGGCCTTTCGTGATCCAGCCCAGTTCTCCGCCCTTCACCGCCGTCCCGGTATCGTCTGAATCTTTCTTTGCCAGGTCGGCAAAATCGCCGCCTTTTTGCAGCTGCTTGAGTACGTCTTCCGCTTTCGCCTTCAGCTTGGCCGCTTCTTCTTTCGATTTGCCCTGCGTCTTGATTAAGATGTGGCGCACCCGTACCCGGTCGGGCGTTCGATAGCTGTCCATGTTGTCCCGGTAGGCCTGCTGGAGTTGGCTATCGCTTACCGTGGCCGCCTGCATAAAGTCGGGCGTTGTCCCAACCACCAGGTTGATGTCGCGCTTCTCTGGAGTCCGAAACTGCGCCTTGTTTTTTTCGAAGTAGGCCTTCACTGCCGCCGGACTCTTGTCCACCTTTGCCGTAAAGTCCTTCGCTTCAAACGCCAGGTACTGCAATCCCACTTTCAGGTTCTTGCGCTGATACTCGGCCTTAGCGTCCCCGTCCGACACAATCAGCGATTGCATCTCCACATTCTCCAGGCGTGTCCCCAGCATCGCCTCGCGCTGTTCCTTCTCAAAATCCCCGACGCTCATTCCCTGCTGCGCCAACGCCTGCTGGTATGTCTGAAGATCGAACTTGCCGCCCAGCGCCGGCGCGACTTCCGACTGAATCCGGTCGCCCAGTTCCTGATCCGACACGCGAAAGCCCAGTTCCTGCGCCTTGTACGCCATGGCCTTCGACTCGATCATCTGGTTCACAATCGTCGGCACATACATCGCCAGAAGGCCCTTCGGCAAATTCGCCTGGCCCCTGGTCAGCCGCTGCACCGCCCGGTCTAAATCGACCGTCGTGATCTTGTCGCCGCCCACGGCCGCGATCACGTTATCACCCGAGGCGCTCGTGCCGCCTCCTCCAAAACCGCCTGGAATCAGGTAGATAAGCATCGATCCGGCGACTACAACGAGCATCGCGCCCAACACAAGACGCACACTCTTCTCCCGGCTGCGAAACAGATCAAACATATTGAGAAGTGGGAAGCTTTCTTACAATTCCGGCGGCTCGACTGCCCCCTCCGGTCTTCTGACAGTATAGCTTCGGTCCAGTACTGCCTGACGCGAAGGCGCTTTCAACCCGCGAACGCGGCCGAGGCGGTGCGCTTGCGCTGCGTTTCCAAATCTTCGATGAAAACGTAGTAGCAACTGCCGCCGCAGCGCACCTTTACCGTCCGGTCGTTGAATCCAGGGCCGGATTCGTTGACCTCGACGCCCGCCGGAAGTTGCGTCATCAATCCCAGCCGCGCCGCGTCACCCGCTTCGCCTGAGAGCATCTGTATGGCTGGAACGTTGCGGCTGAGGGTATAGCGCCTCTCAAACGGAACTGTGCCGGCAGTATTGGGGGAGATGGAAAGTGCGTTCACAACGGGCTCACGACTTCAAATGCTTAACACAATCGAAATTGTACTAGAAATCCCGGTACTTTCGCAGCTAAGAAAACCCTTAGATTTGCCCCATTGCGCGCAGCCCCTACCCAGCAGCGGCTTTACCGTTCGAAACCCGCGCCCGCACAATCCGCAAAACGGCGCTCTCCACCTCTTCAAGCGACAATCCCGTCGTATCCACCAGTTCTGCGTCCGGTGCCTGTACTAACGGCGATTCTTTCCGCTGTCGATCGCGCAGATCGCGAGCCCGCAACTCGCCCGCGACCACTTCGGCATCCCGCTCCTCCTCCAGTTCGAGCGCCCGCCGCTTGGCTCGCTCCGCCGGTTCGGCATCGAGGAAAATCTTGACCTGTGCCTCCGGAAAAACGACTGAACCGATATCGCGCCCTTCCATTACGACGCTCCCGCGCTCCGCCATACTGCGCTGCAACCCGAGCAAAGCGCGCCGCACGCCCGGCACTACCGACACCTTCGAAGCCGCCTCCGACACTTCCGGTTCCTGGATGGCTTCTGTCACGTCCTCACCGTTCAAAAATACCCGGTTCTCGCCTGGTTCGAGCTCGATCTGCGCTTCGCGGGCCAGTTGCTCTAGTCGGTGCATATCGCTCATCGCCACATTCAGTCGCAACGCCCACAGCGCCACCGCCCGGTACATGGCGCCAGTGTTGATGTGCAAATAGCCGAGCTTTCCTGCGATGCGCCTGGCCAGCGTGCTCTTGCCCGCACCCGCCGGTCCATCGATCGCAATAATAATGCGCTTCCCGTTCACGTCGTGCAACAGCCGCACCTACCTGCTTTGTATCGCCAGAACCGGTTTCCAGTCATCTTTAAATACGGTACCGTCCTTGATCACCAGCTTTACGCGCTGTGGTCTTCCACATTGGCGCGCGGGTCGGCGTCCACGGCAATCATGTCAGCAAACGACCCGGCCTTCAATACCCCGGCCTTCCCCTCCAGGTTTAGCAGCCGCGCCGCATTCACCGTGGCGGACCCCTCTTTCATCGACGAGTCCAAGGAGAGCTTTGTGGGGCGGGCCCTCGGCCTGCGTCGGCCTCCCAGGCCGACTTCTTCAGCGTGGACGAATCCTGGCAACCACGGCGCCGGGACCCTTGGAAGGCACTTTCATCCCCCAGGGTGGCCCATACTCCCCGCGACTCATCTCATCTGATGATCAATCTCTTGCAACCAGTCCGGTCGCTTCAATACCTCACGTGGCTTACTGCCGTCCGGCGGCCCGATGATCCCTTCGCGCTGCATCATGTCCAAAATGCGTGCGGCCCGTCCGTATCCCAACCTCAATCGCCGTTGCAAAGTGGAAGTAGAAGCTTTTCCCAGCTCCAGCACCACACGCACTGCATCTTCGTACATCGGATCCTGCTCACCGTCAAATACCTCGTTGTCGTCACCCTCTTCTTCCGAAGGAGGCGTTAACAGGAAGCTCTCGTCGTACTCCGGCGTGGCCTGTTCCTTCCAAAAGTCGACCACACGATTGGTTTCCGCCTCCGTTACGAACGCGCCATGCACCCGCGTCAACCGTGAGGAACCGGGCGGCAGAAACAGCATGTCGCCCTTGCCCAGCAAATGTTCCGCACCCATGCTGTCCAACACGGTCCGCGAATCCACGCGTGTCGCCACCCGGAAACTGATGCGCGATGGAAAATTCGCTTTGATCAAACCTGTAATCACGTCGACGCTCGGCCGCTGTGTGGCCAACACCAGATGCATGCCCACCGCGCGCGCCATCTGCGCTAAACGCGTAATGCACTCTTCCACGTTTTGCCGTTCCAGCATCATCAAATCGGCCAGCTCGTCGATCAGAATCAACACGTAAGGCAAGTGCTCCAGCGGCTCTTCTTCCGGCTTGCCGTCATCGAACAAACTGCGTGGCTGTTTCTTGATGTCGGCTACTTTGCGGTTGTATTGATCGATGTTGCGTACGCCCTGAGCCGCCAGCAGCTTGAGCCGCCGCTCCATTTCGAGCACCGCATTGCGCAATGCATTGGTGGCTTTGCGCGGCTCAGTGATAACAGGCGTCAGGAGATGCGGGATGCCTTCGTAGATCCCCAGTTCCACCCGCTTCGGATCCACCATGATCATCCGCACTTCGTCCGGTGTCGCTTTGTACAGAAACGACATGATCATCGCATTCAGCATCACGCTCTTGCCCGAACCGGTCGAACCAGCAATTAACAAGTGAGGCATCGTTTCGAGTGAGGCCACCTTGATCCGGCCGTTGATGTCTTTGCCGAGCGCAATCGTCATCTTCGACACCGAATCGTGAAACTCATCCGACTCGAGAATGGCCCGCAGACTGATCACCTCGCGCCGGCTGTTCGGCACCTCGATGCCGACCGTTGGCTTGCCCGGCAAGCGCTCAATCAATACCGATTCCGCCTGCAGGCCCAGGCACAAGTCTTCCGTCAACGTCGTAATCCGGCTGTACTTAATCCCCGCTTCCGGTTTGAATTCGAACGTCGTAACCACTGGACCCGGATTGATCTGCACCACCGACCCGCGTACGTTGAACTCCTCAAGCTTCGACTTAATGCGGCTCGCAATCTCTTTTAATTCAAAGCTGTCATAGCCCGAGCCTGGAGGTATCTCGTTCAACAGAACCGTTGGCGGCAAGCTGTAAAACCGCTTGCGCTTTTGCGGAGCCGCCACCTGCTCCACCGGTTCCGCGAACTCCGGTCCGGTCTCTTCTTTCTCTTCTGGGGGCGTCGTCCGGATCACCGGCTGATGTTCGAGCGCCCGAATCGGAATTTCGAACTCTTTTTCGGGCTCTTCTAATTCCTCGTCCGCCATATCGAACGGCGGCTCATCATCCGCGGCGGCTTTCCTTGGAGGCGCAGCGGGCGGCGTCGTGGCTACTACCCGGACTGGCTGCGAAGCCGCTGCTTTCACCCCGGCATTCGAAACCGCCGCCGGCCGAACCTGTTGCCGCGCTGCTCGTTGCGCCGCCCGCATGCGCGCCTTCTCGATAGCCGCCTGTCGTTTTGCCTCCCGCGCCGCTTTCCATCGTTCGCGCATGCTGCGGAACCGCGCCAGCGGCCCACGCAGCCATCGCATCAACGTCGAAACTTGGAAAGTGCTCGCAAAATACAGCGCCAGAATGCCGGCCGCAACCGTGATGATCGCCGATCCAGCCAGATCGAATCGCGCCAGCAGAAACTCCGACGTCACCATGCCCACCAGCCCGCTAGGGCGAATCGTGCCCCCGATTAGCCAGTGCCGTGGCAACAATCCGCAAGCCGTTGAAACGCAAAACCACAGCGCCAGGCTCCCGAAAATCCGAAACCACGGACTCTCAATCGCCGACGACCGCACCCATTTCCAACCGAGTGCCCAGACATGCACCGGCAAGAGAAACACGCTGATGCCGAATATCTGCAGCAGCAGATCAGCCCATTTCGCGCCGGAAATACCCAGCAAATTATGTGTGTGTGTAGCGCCGGTAGCCGTGCTCCACGACGGATCAGCGGCCGAATACGAAAGCAGGCTCAGCGAAACAGCCAGGCCCAAAAGCAGTAATAGAATTCCCACGGCTTCATTGAGCCGCGTATAGCGAGTAGGTGAAAGCAACATCATCCGCCGATGCGGAAGAACCAACCAGAGCGATCACCATTATGCCAAACATTACCTCCACCCCCGTCGCATAGTAGAAGTTTTGGGTTTCGACGATCCAAACGATGCCATTCTGTGCGCCGTCCGCGGAAACCCCCGGCGCAAGACCGGCATATCCGAAAGACGCAGTGATCTGAGACACCGAATCAGGAAGCAGTCGGCATCGCGAAAACTAATGGCGCGAAGTGGCTCCCCGGTGGCTCCATAGAACGCCCGACCATCAAAATAAGCCAGTATCGGCCGCCCGAACGAGTGCTTTATCGCGCGCCGGAGTTCTTGGTAAATGCCGTGGTTCTCGTGCGTATCGAACTTGCCCATGGCATTCCGGTCTGCGCGGTAGTAGCTATTTCGATCCTTTCCTGCTCCGATGACCAGTTGCTCCGTGTGGCCGGTTACGTGTTTCATATCCGGTAGAACCAGCGGACCGCCAGCGCCGAGGTCAGGCATAAACGTCGGCTCTCCGCTCCTCCGCCGAACAGATAAATCTGAACAACTCGCTTCCCAAACCCCCTAAAGAACCGCCCTCCTGCAACCGATATACACATGGAAGAGAGATTGGAATTGATTGTTCTGGACTTGAAAAAATCTCGTGAGAATCTGCCAACGCACGATCTCTGCCCGGTCGCGGAATCGACTGCCGAGCGGTACCCGCCCGGCTTCGAATTGATCGGTCAGACTTTGACCGCTATCCAGCGCTGCGTTCTCGCGAACGATACGTTCGCCGACCTTGCGGAAAAAGTCGACCAAATCAAAACTGCTTTACACGGCTCGTTTGAAGCCGAGTCTCTCGCGCAGTGCGCCGACGACATCCGCGTCGTTCTCGAAACGTTCCAGAACCGCGCCCGCGAAAGCAAGGAGGAAACCGCGGTCGATTTCAAAAGCATTCTCAATCTCGTTAATGAAAGTGTCGCCTGCATTCAGGAAAGCAGTAGCCGTTCCGACGAGCGCTTGAAACACCTCGAGGAGTCGCTGAAACAGGCAGCCAAAATGGAGTCGCTTGTCTCCGTCCGCCGCCATCTTTCTGAAATGCTGACCTTCGTGCGCCAGGAGAGCACGCAAAACCTGAGTCACCGCGACACCAGCCTCAAATCCATCACCGATCAGCTCCGCCAGGCCAACGCAAAAAACTCGCGGCTTCGTCTTCAGATTCCCGGCCGCCTCGAAGCTCTCGAATATTTCAAAACCGCGCAAGCCACACGCGAACAAGCCACGTCCAACGGATCGTTCGGTTCCAAAACCGTCCCTCAGATTAACGTCACGCTGTTTGCCGCCAACTCACTGCCCGCTCTTCGCGCCCGCCACGGCAACGACATCGCTTCCAACATCCTCGAAGAACTCGGCCGCAAGCGAATTCAGCCGCTCGCCCCCGATGCCAAAGTCTTCTGCTGGTCCAACTCCGCGCTCATTCTGCTCTGGCAGCCCGACAGCCCTGGCCTTTCGCCCGATCTGCTCCGTCCCGTTCCATTCACATACGAAACACGCGCTTTCGTCGGCACTCGCATGGCCACCTTCAAATTAGAAATACGCCCGCTGGCTACCTCCCTGATTCGCGGAACCGAAAATCTCATCACCATCCTCGACCGCTTCTGCAAAGAACAGGAGCTGCAATGACAGCTCTCTGCTCTAGACCGTCCGGAACCTCCGACGCGCTCCGCATGCTGGCCCACGGGTCGCCTCTGGGCCGCACGCTCGAAGCCGTAGCCGCTATTGCCACCAGCATTCGAGACGAGATCGGTTGCGCCGTCCTTCTCGTCGACGACGATCGCCTTCTGGTTGCCGCCCACCACGCCGTCAACGATTCCGATCAGCGCCTGCTCAACCGCCTGTGCCGGCTGCCCGTCAACGAATGCCTCAGCGCTCTCCGCTCGCATAAAAATTCCGAGGTCCGGACCCTCGTTACCGCCGGCGCTGAGCTCATCGGCGCCATCGTGGTCTTTTCCTCGCCCAACACTTCCCCCGGCGGCAAGCTCACCTCCCAGCTCGACGAAGTCTGCTCCATCATCACCCTCGCCGTCGAGAGCCGGCACCTCGCCGATGAGCTGCACTTTCGCGCTCATCACGATGCCCTGACTCAGCTCTGGAACCGCGTGTGGCTCGAAGATGAAATTACGCGCATTCTCGAAGATTCGCGCAATATCGGCTTCTCTACCGGACTGATCCATATCGGTCTCGATTCGTTCCGCGTTATCAACGAGCTCCTCGGCTCGCAAATGGGAAACGACCTGCTCCGCCTCGTTGCCGGCCGCCTCAGCAAGCGACTGCAGCCGACCTGGTTATTAGCGCGTTGTGGTGGCGACGAATTCCTGCTTCTGCTGCCCGACTTGGTCTCATCGGCTCAAGTCGACGACGTTGCCGCGGAATTACTTGACCTGTTTCAACAACCGTTTGAACTGGACGACCACGAACTCCTCATCCGCGCCAGCATCGGCACCAGCTTCGCTTCACCGGGTGAGTGCGGGCCGGACGATTTGCTCAATCGAGCCGAAATTGCCCTCCGCCAGGCGAAGCGCTCGGCGCGCGGCCGCATAGCCGCCTTTTCTCCCTTCATGATCTCGACCCCGCCCGAGCGCCTCGAAATGGAGCGCCACCTCCGTTTCGCCCTCCAGAAACGCGAATTCGAACTCTACTATCAGCCGCAGCTCCACCTCCCCACCGGCCAGCTCTTTGGCGTCGAAGCCCTCCTCCGCTGGCGCCATCCTTCGCTCGGCTTCATCTCGCCCGCCAGCTTCATCCCCATTGCCGAACAGATCGGCATCATCGAAGACATCGGCGATTGGGTCCTAGGCGAAGCCATCCATCAGCTCGAACGCTGGCGTCGCCTTGGCCTCGCTTCCCTGCGCATGGCCGTCAACGTCTCGGCCCTCCAGTTCTCTCGGCGGGATTTTGCTTCCGCCGTCACCAGGCACTTACGCCGGGCCGATATCGATCCCAAAGATCTCGAACTCGAAATCACCGAAAGCGCCGTCATGCTCGACTTGGGCCACGCAGCGCGTCAGCTAAACCTGCTAAGCGCTCTCGGCGTTTCCATCGCCCTCGACGACTTCGGTACCGGCCACTCGTCTCTCGCTTACCTGCAGCAACTCCCCATTCAGCGGCTCAAGATCGATCGTATGTTCGTCAAAGACATCTCGAGCGAAACCGACCGTCACCCGCTTCTGGCTGGCATCATCCAGCTCGGGTCCGCTCTCGGCTGCGCCGTCATTGCCGAAGGCATCGAAACCGCCGAACAGGCCGCCGCCCTTTCCAATTTGCACTGTCACGAAGTCCAGGGCTTCTACTTCTCTAAGCCATTGTCCGCCGATGATCTGTATCTCTGGGCCCAGCAACGGATTGCAGCCTAAGTTACTTTCAAGAAATCGCCTGCTGCGAGCGCGGCTTCGAAACGGCATCGAGTATTTACAGCGGCTTACAGAGCCACGACCATCAGGGAGTAACCATGGCCCTTCGAGCCGCTGAATCGAATGAAGACGCAGCACTCGGAGCCATGAGCCACTTCAGTGGCTCTCCAACCGGAAGCACGGAAACCATGAGCGAAGCGATTGGAGTTCTATGGAACCTCCCCCGGACCGCGTCTTCAGGGAGTGGTTTCTCACTCCTATTTTACGCCGGAACATTAGCTAAGCCATACGCTAGAGGCCACTCTCTCCTACCAGAACCTCGAACTCGACATGCGCTAAGAAAACAATTCTATTATGCGAGTATGCTCGTCAATAAGAATAAGATAATATAAACCTTAGCCTTTGTGGCGACTCATATGCCTACTGCTCCAAACAGAATTAGGAAGAAGACTGGGAGACCGAAACTGGCCAAGAAGAAAATCAGTTTCGATATGCCATACGCGTTGTTTGAACAAGCGGAAGGTGCGGCAACCGAGCTTCATCTCAAAGACACCAGCACCTTTCTCCGACAGGCTGTCGAAAAGTTCCTGGACGATCTTCAAAGAAGGAAGCTGGAGCGTGAATTAGAAGAGGGTTATGTCGCCAATGCCGCTGTCAGCGAGCAGACGATGAAAGACTTTCAATTCGTCGACGAAGAGTAGCTCTGATGCCAGGGAAAGTCCGTCGCGGCGATGTCGTGTATGTGGATCTTGACCCGGCCGTAGGGTCAGAAATGAAGAAGAGCCGCCGCTGTGTCGTGGTTCAAAATGATGTGGCCAACCGTGTTCTTCCCAGAATGATCATTGTCCCTGCCACTGGTGCGGAAAACGTGAAGAAACTGTTTCCTGCTTACGTCTTGGTGAAAAAAGGCGACGGCGGTTTTACCAAGGACAGCGTTGTAGAGTGTGACCAGGTCCGTATCGTCAGTGAAGAGCGGATCAGCAGGGTTCTCGGTCGAGTTTCGCAGCCAGTCTTGCAGGCAATAGGTAGCGCTCTTAAGATAAGTCTCGGGCTGGATTGAATCTCCGTACTTTTGGGGATGCTGCGCATAAGGGCGGCACGTTCAGGCCTGATGGTCAAAATCTGTCAACGAAACACCGAATCTGAGCGGGAAGCGTGAGCGCCCCGTTCCCAATTCCCCTCAATCCCGTTTTCATCCCCTAGGGTGGCCGAAAGCTATCAGAGGTTCATAATGAAGAAGGAGCGTGGCTCTCCTTGCGCTCTTCCCACTTTCTACATGCGAGCCACCAAAATCGTTGCCACTCTCGGGCCTGCCACCGATTCCGAGGTCATTCTTCGCCAGCTCTTCGAATCGGGCGTCGACGTGTTTCGACTGAATGCCTCTCATGGAACGCAGGACGACCACGCGCGCCGCATCGATTGGGTGCGCACTCTCTCGACAGAGTTTAAAGTTCACCCAGGCATCCTCCTCGACCTGCAAGGCCCCAAAATTCGCCTGGGCACTTTCAAATCGGGCGCTTGTGTTCTGGCCGAGAAAGCCATCTTCACCATCACCACCGAACAGCTTGAGGGTGACCACGAAACCGCTTCCACTACGTACGGTGATTTCGCCCGCGACGTCAAGCCCGGCGATCCTGTTCTGATTGCAGACGGCAGCGTGCAATTGCGCGTTCTCGAAACCAATGGCATTGCCGCCCGCTGCGAAGTCATCACCGGCGGCCCCATCAGCGATCGCAAAGGTATCAACTTGCCAGGCGTCAATATCAGCACGCCCTCGCTGTCCAAAAAAGACATTGCGGACGCCCACTTCGGCGTCGCCAAAGGCGTCGACTTCTTTGCCCTCTCCTTCGTCCGCCAGGCTCGCGACATTTTGCGCCTGCGCCACCTTCTTGAAGAAGTCGATGCCAAGCAACCGATCGTGGCGAAAATCGAAAAGCCCGAAGGCTGGCAGAACCTTGATTCGATCCTCGAAGAATGTGACGGCGTGATGGTGGCTCGTGGCGATCTTGGCGTTGAGATGGCCATCGAGCGCGTACCCGCCATCCAGAAGGCCATGATCGAAAAAGCGCGCGCCTGCGGCCGCTTCGTCATCACCGCTACCCAGATGCTCGAATCGATGGTGGAGAGCCCTGTGCCCACCCGCGCTGAAGTCAGCGATATCGCCAACGCGATCTACGACGGTACCAGCGCCATCATGCTCTCGGCGGAAACGTCTGCCGGCAAATATCCAGTGGAAGCCGTGAAAGTCATGGGCCGCATCGCTCGCGAAACCGAACACTCCATCAACCAGAAAGGTTTCACCCGCGGTAAATCACGCGAAGAAGTCGAGATTCCCGAAATCATTGCCGACGCGGCATTTCGCTGCGCTCGTTCGGCTGGCGTAACTGCACTCGCGGTCGGTACCACGTCCGGTGCGACCGCCCGCTTACTCGCCGGCTATCGACCGCCTGTTCCGATCTACGCCTTCACTTCGCACGAAGCCGTCGCCCGCCAGCTCTCTATCGTCTACGGCGTCCATCCCATTGTTTCGCCCGCTATGGAATCGACTGACCAGATGCTCCATCAAATGGAACGAATGCTGATCGAATCCAATTATGTGCGCCCCGGCGACAATATGGTTTTTGTGGCCGGCCAGCCTGTTGGTCTTCGCGGCTCCACAAATATGTTGAAGCTGCACCGTGTCAGTGGAATCCGCTCTTAAGGCAGATGTATCAGGCGCTCTTAGTCGTTTCTTTCGGCGGCCCCGAAAAACCGGAAGATGTTATGCCCTTTCTCGAAAACGTCACGCGCGGCCGCGGAATCCCGCCCGACCGCCTCCAGGAAGTCGCTCAGCATTACTACCATTTCGGCGGCAAGAGTCCCATCAACGATCAATGCCGCGAACTCATTCACGCGCTGCGTGGCGAGCTAGACGCCAACGGCATCGCACTACCGATCTATTGGGGCAATCGCAATTGGTATCCGTATCTCGCGGACACACTTCGCGAAATGCGTTCCGACGGCATCACGCGTTGCCTGGCGTTCGTCACGTCCGCCTACAGCTCTTACTCGGGTTGCCGCCAATATCGCGAAAATCTCGCCGCCGCTCAAATTGAAATAGGCGAAGGCGCACCGCAAATCGATAAGCTGCGCGTCTTTTACAACCACCCCGGCTTCATCACGGCCTGCGCCGATCGCGTGCGCGAAGCGCTGACCCAGTTCTCTAGGGAAGAACAAAAAAACCTGCGGCTCGTCACGACGGCCCACAGCATCCCGTGCTCCATGGCGCAAACCAGCGACTACGAGCGACAGTTACGCGAGACCGCGCGTCTACTCTCCGAAGCCGTCCACCTTGAAAATTGGGATCTCGTCTACCAGAGCCGCAGCGGTCCACCCACCCAGCCGTGGCTTGAGCCCGACATTCTCGATCATCTCCGGGGTCTTCGTGCCGAAGGCGTTCGCAATGTCATCCTTGCCCCCATTGGCTTCACATCCGATCACATGGAAGTCTTGTTTGATCTCGATACCGAAGCGCGTGAACTCGCCGCTGAACTTGGGATGAAAGTTGTACGCGCCGGCACCGCGGGCACCCATCCCGCCTTCATCAGCGCCATCCGCGAACTGATTCAGGAGCGCCTCGATCCCGCCGCTTCGCGCTTGGCTATCGGTCGCTTCGGCCCGAATCACGATTACTGTCCGCGTGATTGTTGCCCCGCTCCTCAACGGCCTGGTAAACCTCCCTCTTCGGAAGTCCCATCTGTTTCGCAACAGCCTTGATCGCGTCCATCCGCGGCATGCCGTCCTTCTCCAGGCGTGAAACCTCTTCGCCGGGATCACCCGCGACGATCACTTCCACAGCCCGGCCAATAACTAACGTGATTTCACCTTTGATCGACGCCCGCGCTGCGAGTTGCTCGCGAATTTCCGCCGCCGTACCCCGTAGAAACTCTTCGTGTAGCTTTGTGATTTCGCGCGCCAGCACCCCCGGGCGCTCGCCCAAAATTTCCGTCACGTCCGCCAACGCTTCTGTAATGCGATGCGGGCTCTCGTAAGCCACCAGCGTTGCTTTCACTTCCGCCACGCTCTTCAATTTCTCCCGCCGGGCGCCAGATTTTGCCGGAAGGAAACCGAGAAAGAGCAGGGAATCGGTCGCCAGCCCCGAAGCCACCGCCGCTGCTAATGCGGCCGATGCGCCGGGTACCGGCACGACCGCAAAGCCCCGCGCCACTGCCGCGCTCACCACGCGATAACCCGGATCGGATAACAGCGGCGTCCCCGCATCGCTGACCAATGCCACCGATTTTCCATCCGCCAGCATCTCGATCAACTCATTCGTTCTCGCCGCCTCATTGTGTTCGTGATAACTCACCAGCGGCTTGCGAAATTCGAAATGCGCCAGCAATTTCTGTGTCTGCCGCGTATCCTCACACGCAATTACCGTCACTTCATCGCGCAGTACGCGTAAAGCACGGAGGGTAATGTCTTCCAGGTTCCCTATTGGAGTCGCAACTATGTACAACGTTCCAGGCAAGCACTAGAAGTTTACCCTCCGCCGCCGATCAGCCTCGTCTTCTGCCCAAAAGAACGAGACCGATGGCAATCAAGCCGCCGAAGAAGTTGATGAAGAATGGCTCGGGCAACGCGGCAGTGAGGAACTCCTGCCTACGCGCACCCTTACACCCGGCCACCTCCGAAACGATCGCAAACCCCGCCAGGTCGACCGTTCCATACTCCTCCGACGCCTCGACAATCCATTTCTGAGCCGTGCCATCCGCCGCAAAATCCGGATCCAGCAGCGCCCACGCCGCGTGCTGCAATCCAATCCGGTCCGCGCCAGCCATCTCACCGCCACCCGCATCCACCAGCACCACAGGGGCAATCGGCGTCGCAACCAGCGCCGTAGCCATGCATAAGAAAGCAGGAAAGACTTTCATAGCTTAAAAACTCCTGCCTTCAGTGCCGCAGCAAAACGCTGAACTCGCCGTTCTTCGCATCCAGAATCACCGTGCTCGCGGGCGGTACCGCGCCTTGCGCCACCAGCGCCGCTACCGGCTGAATGAAGTTTCGCTGCACCGTGCGCTTCAGCTCACGTGCGCCGAATTCCAGGCTCGTGCCGTTCTCGAGCAGCAGATTCTTCGCCGCCGCGGTGCATTGTAGCCGGAATGCCCGTATCCCCAGACGGCTATGCACCAACCGCGCAAAGTCGCCCAGGATCTGGTTCAAAATCACATCGCACGCCGCGCGATCCAACGGCTTGTAGGTAATCACCGAATCGATGCGGTTCACAAACTCCGGCGAAAACTTCTGCCGCACCGCCGACATCCCAATGCTCTGCATCTTCGCCGCTTCGGGCAGCTCTTTGGGGGGCAGCATCGCTTCATATCCGAAGTCCGGCTTATTCGCGCGCTGCATCGATTTCGCGCCCAGATTGCTGGTCAGGAAAATCAAACAGCGTTCAAAGTTCACCGTCGAGTTGTCACCCAGCCGCAGCGTCGCCTTGTCCAGCATTCCGAGCATCAGCCGGCTCATGGAAGGCGCGGCTTTCTCGATCTCATCAAACAGGATCAGCGAAATATCACTCTGCTCGCTCGCCACGCCGTTGATCTTCGCCTGGTTCAACATGGGCTGCGTTTCCCGATGTCCCAGATAGCCCGGAGGCGCGCCAATCAGCTTCGCCACTTCATGCTCCATCTGGAACTCGCCGCAATCCACTTTCAGCAGGTTCTTGCTGCTGCCATGCAGCACTTCCGCCAGTGCTTCTACCGTGCGTGTTTTGCCGGTTCCCGTGGGCCCCAGCAACAGCACGACGCCCACCGGCCGGCCCTCGGGCGAAAGCCCGGCCTGGTGCATCTGCACATACGGAATGATTGTTTCGATGGCTTCCGGCTGGCCGACCAGCAATTCGCTGAGCCGTCCTACCAGACCGTCCGGATCTTCGGGCAGCTTGGAGCGCTTTGTGCGCCCCGAAAGGTTTTGAGATCGCATCCGTTCCTCGGGTGGGATGGGACACCGGCAGCCTGCCAAACACTCGCAAACCCCGGCGCCCATCTGATTTGTAATGCCCGGAGTGTAGCCGCCACAACGAATGCAACCGTCAGGGCTCGAGTTCTTGCCCGAAAACTCCCAACTACGCTAAGTAGCTTTAAAAAAGGTACTTACAAGCCCTAGAAACCCGCAAAAACATTTCCCAAAAACTTGTGATCGCCCGTAGGGTAGGCTTCAGCCTGCCATCTTTGTCTCCCCTCACATCATCGCCACCGGAGGCGCCGGTTCCTCCGGCCTACCCGCGCTCCCCAACGGCCCCCGAATCATCAAAAACGCCAATCCGCATAACACCACCAGCCCAACCGCATAAGAAGGATGCCGGAACACCTGCAGGTGCTCGCGTACACCGGGCGGCGCGAACTGTAACCCGGCCCAAACCAATCCCAAGATCGCCTCTCCCGCGATCAACCCCGAAGCCGTCAACACGCCCGCATTCTCCACTCGCGCCTTTTGCGCTTCGTTATACCCGCGCCGCACGGCCATCCCATCGCCGATCCACCGAATCACTCCGCCCACAAAAATCGCAAACGTCGTCTCAAACGGCAGATACATCCCCACCGAGACCAGCATCGGGCTCCGCACATTCATCGCAATCAAAGCAAAGCCCATCAGAATGCCTACCACCACTAACGGCCACGGCATCTCCCCGCCCACGATTCCTTGCGCCAGCAGCGCCATCAATCCGGCTTGCGGCGCAGGCAGTTGCCTGTCTCCAAAACCTGTCCCACCCGCCTTGATGTTCCCCTCGTGCAGCAACACCAATGGAAAATACATCACCAGGCTGGCCACCACCACCGCCAGCAACTCCGCAATCTGAATGTTGCGCGGCGTCCCGCCCAGAATGTACCCAACTTTAAAATCCTGCAGCAGCTCACCCGCCACCGCCGAAGAAACACACACCACCGTCGCCACTCCTAGCACCGCCGCCACTCCGCCCGGCCCCGACACGCCCAGTGAGACCATCAACAGCGCCGCAATGATCAACGTGGAAAGCGTCAGCCCCGAGACCGGATTATTCGACGACCCGATCATGCCGCACAAACTCCCCGAAACCGTCGCAAAAAAGAAACCGAGAATCAGCATGATCACCGCCGCCACTATCCCGCCGACTACCTGTCCCGAAAAGTAAATGTAAAGCCCGATCATCACCACGAAAACCACGCCGATCAGCGAGAAGACAATCTTCGAACTCATATACCGCTCAGTCCGCGTAAGCGCCGCGCTTTCTTCCGCCGTCTGCCGCATATCGCTGAACGCCCGCCCCAGACCCGAAACTAAACTCGCCCGCATGCGAAACAGCGTGTGTGCTGCACCCACCAGCATTCCGCCCACCGCGATCGGCCGCACAATGTATCTCCACACGCTGTTCGCCATGTCGCTCCACGAACCGGCCGGCGCACCCCCAGGTAGAAATCCATGCAATTGCGGCCCCAAGAAATAAATCAGCATCGGCACCAGCAAACCCCACGCCAGCACACCGCCCGAAAACTGCAGCGCTGCCAGCCGCGCGCCAATCACATACCCCACCCCCAAATACGCCGGACTCACGCTCGGCGCGGAAAACACCGTCGTTCCCCCTGTCGCCAAAATGCTCTTCGAAGCCGCGCCCCCCAGCCGTACCCGGCTCGTGCCGAACTGTCCAATCGGCAACGCGAACTCCGCATCGGACGCAAACAATCCAAACCGGCCCAGCAGAAAAATCAACCCGCCTACACCGATATTCCAGAACAAAAACTTCGCCGCCTGCGCTCCTCGCTGCCCGGCTTTATGAATCTCCGATGCCGCCAGCGACTCGGGAAACGGCAGCTCCGGATCGTCCACCATCACCCGCCGCACCAGCGAAATAAACAGTACCCCCAACACGCTGCCCACCAGCACCAGCACCGTCGTTTTCCAGTAAGCAACCCCGAATCCGAATGACGGCCACGCCCCTGAAATCAGAAACGCCGGTATCGTGAAGATCGCCCCCGACGCTACGCCTTCCCCAATCGACCCGCTCGTCCGCGCGATATTCTCCTCGAGCAGCGATCCCTTCCATGCCCGTAACACCGCCATACTGATCACCGCCGCCGGATACGTCGCCGCCACTGTGATGCCTGCCCGCAATCCCAAATACGCGTTTGCCGCCCCCAGCACCACCGTCATCGAAAGTCCCAGCAGGATCGCCCGCCAGGTGAGCTCCCGCATCTCCACATGCTCTGGAACGAAAGGTTGCGACTGCCTCGCCGGTGTGTTCATTGGAAGAAAGTATGATCAGTAAAGGGTATACTACCCAAGGTTTCCGATCGCTTTGCCAGTCCTTGCTTCCGAGTCGACCAGCCTGGCTTCTACTGGCAAATTTCGACGCCCCCGCTTTTCATTTGCCATTTTCATTGCCGCTACGCTCCTCTATTGCGCTCTCGTATCAGTTCGCATCGGCCGTCATCTCTGGTTCGACGAACTGCTCACCTACTACATCGCGCGTGCCGATAACTTAGAACTCGCCCGCCGCTGGGACCTCATCCCTCCGCTCCTGCACGTGCTCGCCCACCGCAGTCTCGTCTTGTCCCGGATCATCTGGCCCGCCGGCAATCCCCTTGCTATCCGTCTTCCGTCTGTCGTCGCTTTCTATTTCGGTAGCGTGGCCCTCTACGCCTTCAGCGTTCGCCGTTTCGGATTCGCCTTCGCCTTTCTGCCGGTCTTGTTTCTCTGGTACAGTCCCACCTCCCAATACTCGACCGAGGCCCGACCTTATGCGCTGCTCTGCTGCTTCTTTTGTCTACTGCTTCTCTTTTGGGATCTCGCCACCACCGGCTACCGGCGCACCCTCGTGCTTCCCGCCATCGCTTTGGCCTCGCTCGGACTGTTGATCTCACACGTCCTCGCTCCCCTCTCCCTGCTGCCCTTTGCCGCCGCCGAACTCGTTCGCTATCTGCAGCATCGCCGCCCCGATTACCCGCTGTGGGCCGCGCTCTTCCTGCCCCTCTTTGCCACGGTCTCGTATCTGCCGCTCCTTCGCAATTACGGCACCATCGGCCATTACCCAGTCGCCTTCCAGGCTTCTCTCAGCACGTGGGCTGTCTACTACGCCCGCACCATCGCCGGTATCCTTTTGTGCGCGGCAGTTGCCGTACTTACCGCGTATCTGGCGAACCGCCAGCCCCAGTTGCCTAGGCATTTCGCCTGGAAATCGCCGACCTTCGTGCTCTTCGGTACCCTTGCGCTAGTTCCCGTTCTCGTCGACAGCATTATGTTGCGCGATCAGGCGCCCTTTTGGGGCCGCTACGCCATCACCTCCGCCGTGGCCATTTACTGGCTCGCTGCGTGGCCCATCAGTACCGCTTTCCGCAACGCTTTTCGCCCCGGAGTCCTGGCCGCTTCCTCCGTCTGCCTATTACTAATCGGTCAACGCGTCATCTTCCCGCTTGCCCAGCAGCATTTCCACCCAGCTCCAGAGAACGTAGCCGTCTTCTCCACCATCCGCCCCGAGTTGCCTATCGTCGCCGCGAGTGGCCTCACTTTCACAGAAATGGGCCAGTACGAAACCCCCGCGATCCTGAGCCGCCTCTTCTATCTACGCGACCGCCAGGCTGCTCTCCGTTTTGCCAACGCCACCCTGTTTGAAGATTTAGACCGCTTTCAGCAGGAATTCCACACCCCGGGCACAGTCGATTCCTTTGCGGCCTTCACCCGAGATCACTCCCACTTCCTCGTCTTTGGAACCCTCGACTATCCCGAGGACTGGCTCTTGCGCAAACTCATCAGCGAACACGCCCGCATCGTCCCGCTCGGCGCCTTCAACACACCTTACAAAGACAAGACCCTGTACGAAATCTGGCTACGGCATTCGGAGCCATGAGCGTAGCGATTGGAGTTTGCTGCTATCGGAATCGCCGGGGCCTACCAGGTCCGCGCGCTTCGCAATACCACGTAGGACAAGAAACAGCGCTCCGATGCTGTGGCGCGCCTCCGCAACGCTTAGTGGCCGGCAACTTTATCAGCCGCACGAGTGGCAGTGTAGCTACCGCTATAGTCGCCAAACTGCCAGTCTCCGGTCAGCTTACCTTCCTTTAGCTGGCCTTTCAGCTTGAAAGTTGCGGTCATCCCGGCCTCGTCCGATGTAAACGGAAACGCCAGATCGAGCGCGCCATCTTTGAACGTACCCTTCACGTCGGCGTTCGCAAACTTTCCCGAGACCTGATCTCCTGCCAGCTTGAAATCGGCGTCATTAGTACGGTCGCCGCCGTCCGTCTGCATCACGAATTGCCACTTCCCGGAAATGTCCGCCGGCTCCGCGGCAGGCGCGGATTTTGTGAACGGCAAAGTCAGCGCGGCTAACAAGACAAGAACAAAGGTAAATCGCATCGAAGACGCTCCCAGCGTCCCCTCATGTTATATCGCATCAGGAGCTGCTTTAACGTTCTTGAAAATCTTTACCAGCACAGCGATCGCGCGATCCACATCTTGTTCCGAGAGAATATAAGGCGGCAAGAAGCGCAGCACCGTGTCATGCGTGCAGTTGAACAGCACGCCTTCCCTAATGCCATCGAGCACCAGTTGCTTACAGCTGAAATCCAGCTCCATCCCAATCATCAGCCCCTGGCCGCGCACGTCTTTGATAAAAGAAAATGTCCGCATCAGCTCCGTCAGCCTCATGCGAAAATACACGCCCACCGAGTTGATCGAGGGCAGCAATTCATCGAGCACATCGAAAAATTCCAGTGCCACCCGGCAAGCCAGCGGTCCACCGCCGTAGGTCGAGCCATGCATTCCCGGCTTAATGGCGGCCGCCGCTTTTTCATTGGCTATCACCACGCCCAGCGGAATGCCGCACGCCATCGGCTTGGCAGCTGTCACAATGTCCGGCAGCAACACTGGGTCCAGCATCTGGTAGGAAAAATAAACACCGGGCCGTCCCACGCCGCACTGAATTTCATCGAACACCAGTAGCGCATTGAATCGGTCTGCCAGTTCGCGAGCCTTCCGCGCGAATGGCTCTGAAACGGGATTAATCCCGCCTTCGCCTTGAATAAACTCGAGCACAATGCCGGCGGTGTTTTCGTTGACCGCCGCTTCGAGTGCCGCGACATCGTTTCGCGGAACGAAGCGCGCGCCCGGCAATAGCGGCTCAAAGTCTTTCCGGTATTTAGGCTGTCCGGTAATCGAAAGAGCGCCCAGCGTTCGGCCGTGAAACGAATTATCGAGCGCAATGATTTGCTGCTTGCTCTCAGCAATAGAATTGCCGTGCGAGCGGATCATCTTCAGGGCGCCTTCCATCGATTCAGCGCCTGAATTACAGAAAAAAGTGCGCTGCAAGCCGCTGATTTTCGCCAGCCGCTCGGCCAGGCGTCCCTGGTATTCGTGATAGTACAAATTCGACGTGTGCAGCAGCAGTCCGGCCTGCTGGCGAAGAACCTTGGTGATGCGCGGATGAGCGTACCCCAGCGAATTTACGCCAATGCCGCTGATCAGGTCGAGATAACGATTGCCTTCGAAATCATACAGGTAAACACCGCGGCCGCGATGCAGCAGCAAAGGGTAGCGCGAGTAGTTCTGCAGAAGATAGTCACGCTCGAGACCCATAATCTCTTCGAGCGCTGCGCTCTTCACTTCCGAAGGCGGGCTGACGGTTGCGGCCATGCTTCCATAATAGGGAAAGACCACTCCCTATACCCGTCCGTACCTTGTCAGAGCCATGAGCGAAGCGATTGGAGTTCTATGGAACCTCCACCGGACCGCGTCTTCACAGGAGCAGGGCCGTTGTTCTACCGCGGTTTGTAATCGAAATTCACCAGCCCGTTCCGGTAGTCAATCGTCAGGTGAAACATCGCCAGCACCGGAATGCCGAGGATGCCGGCCATCCGCACCGGCGGAGGTTCCGGCGCGTTGTTTAGATTGAACGAAGTCAAACCGAGATTGCTCTGCCGAAAACGGGCAAACTGCAGTTCGGCTTTATCGGCTTCGAAAACACTGCCGACGCTGCCCGATATCCCATGGACCTGCATATATTCGTTTCCGTGAATCTTGGTCGACAGACGGGCAAAAGTTGAATCGATTGCCGACATGCTCGATCCCGTATCCAGCAGAAACAAACCCGAGCATTTGTTATTCACTTTCGTTAAGACATACAGGTGGTGCGCAAAACGGAACACCGGAGTGAATCCAGCTTCGTCCGGCGAAATCACGCGATTGTAACCCTGCGGATCCGGTTCACGCGGCGGCAGCGGCTTCAAATGGAGCAGGCGCTTTTCAAAATCGATATCCACCAGGTAGTCCGAGAAAAAGTCGGCGCCAATCAGCCCGTCCTCATCGCCCGCTACACTCTTTTTGCCCTCCAAAGCGCGAATCAGACACGATTTGAATTTGAGCGTGGCGATCTGGCAGGTTTCAGAAACCGCTGCGAACGTATTACGCGTGCCTTTGTCGCCCAGGCCCCAGGTCTGCCCGGAACCCAGGTGCTGCAACCCGTTCCGATCGATAGCGCTCTGTTTCACCAGAATGCCGCTAGCGCCTGTATCGAACAGCAAACGAAGCGGACGGCTGTTGTTGATTCTCATCTCGAGTCCAACCCCGCGCGCGTGCTGGGCATCTCGCATCAGGAGTACGAAATGAAGCATTGCCTCCTGCGCGCCGCCTTCTACTTCGAACAGGCGTTTAGGGTCCGCCACCGCACCCACTGCCGCCGCAGTGCTCTGACTCTCTTCATAATGCTTGTAGAGCCATGGGTGCGCTGCGGCAAAGGGACCTAACAATTCTTTCCGCTTCGCAGGAGCCGCATACAGCAACCAGCGCCGGGTAATCAGCGCATCGTCTGGATCGATCTCGTGCGCCCGCAGACAGAGCAGCCGCGCCGTCCGGTACAGTGACGCCGATTGATACAGCTGCGACAAACCGAAAATGGCCCGCGCATTGTCCTCCTTCAGCTTAATGGCGGATTTCAAGAGCCTTTCGGCTTGCCCCATGTCACCCAGATGAAACGCCAGTTCGCCACGAGCGGCAGTTACTTCCGGCGAGGTTGCAAAAGCCACGGCATCATGCTCGTCGAGATCCGAAGCTTCGTCGATCCGGTCCTCTTGCACCAGCGATGAAAGCAGTGCGGCCTGCAGAATCGCGTCGCCCGGGGACGCCGCCGTCGCACTCTTCAGGAGCGGAATCGCCACGGCAAAGTTCGCTGCTTTGTAAGTTTCAAGCGCGTTACTTTGTCCTTCTGCGCAACGTGAATAAAGATAAACCCAAAAAAGCAGAATCGCCAGGAAACCACGCATAGGCAGTTAGAAGGTGCAATCCTAACAGATTTTTTCTCCTGCCAGAAATGGTTTTTCTATCTCGGTTACACCCAGCGTCAACCGCTTCAATCGCTCTTCGAGGATTCGGTCGAACGCATCAGGCGGAAGCTTCACTCCATGATCCACCGCGCCCTCGTACGCCGCCCGCGGTAATAGTCCAATAATCTCTGTTTCTTCGATCGCTACGCCCGCGTCAGCCGCCAGTCGCGCCACTTCGGCGTACACACGATGCAGCGGTGTCTCCTCGTAATCCGTCAGATTCATGGAAACCTGCACCCGATTGCGCGACATGAGCGGCAATCCTAACGCTTTCACAGCTGGAAATCCGCCATTGCTCGCGCGAATCAAACGCGCAATGGATCTCGCTAATTCCAAATCATTCGAACGCAAATTGATATTAAACGCAATCAGGATTTTGCGAGCGCCGATCAACACCGCGCCTGCCGTGCCATGCAGCGCGGGGCCACCCAGATCCGGAGCCCTGGCCGAATCTGCCAGGGTTGCCTCAAGCAGTCCTTCAAATTCGCCGCGACGCACGTTTTCGAGTGCGCCACGTTCCGGTCGCAGAGCAGCAGCGCCATAGAAATACACTGGCAGGCCGAGTTCCGTCTGAATTTTTGCCCCCGCCCGGTGCGCCAGTTCCACGCATGCTTCCAGACTGCTGCCGCGTAACGGAACAAACGGCAGAACGTCAATCGCTCCCACTCGCGGATGAATGCCTCTGTGCTGATTCAAATCGATCAGCCGGGCCGCTTCAGCTGTAACACGCACGGCCGCTTCTAAGACAGCCTCCGGTCGACCTGCAAACGTGATCACACTGCGATGGTGATCCCAGTCGCTCGTCCGATCCAATACCAATACCCCAGACGTATGTTTGATCGCCGCGACTAGCGCATCCACCTGCAACCGATCGCGTCCCTCCGAAAAGTTCGGTACACATTCAATCAACGATTCCGTCAAGCAGCGCTCACTTTTCTTCCAATCCGGTTGTAAACCACCTTTCCCTGGCGTATCGCCATGCCCACATGATTCACGCCAAAGCGCTTGGGCATCTCGCGATAATCCGGCAGGTTGATCATGAGCAGATCAGCCCGTTTCCCGCTTTCCAGGCTGCCCACTACGTTCCCGATCCCGGCCGCATAGGCGGCATTTATGGTCGCCGAACAGATCGCTTCCTCGGTGTTCAGTTGCATCCGTATCACGCTGAGTGCTACTGCCATTTGCATGTTAAAAACCGGCATTTGGTCCGAGTCATAGCCGCTCGAGAGAGCGATGGCGACGCCGCTGTCGGCAAGCAGCCGCGCGGCGCGACTGGGTTTCTCGGTAAAAACTCCCGCTAATGGGGAAAACACTACGGGGGACTTGCAGCCCGAGAGCACATCGCATTCACCTATGGTCAGATCGTACGGGCAAGTTACCGAGACCGGGTTAAAGCGCTGAAGCATTTCCAACAGCAAATTGGGCGGCCCGCCAGGCCAGTGCAAGTTGATGCCTAGCCGGTTGGCGGTCGCTGCCCGCAAGAGTTCTTCATCCCCAATGCTCGACGACGTGGAAACGTCCACGCGATGCGCCAATTTCCGCTTCGCGAGTGTGCCGAACGTGGCCGTGTAGGCGGGAAATGGGCATATCTTTCCTGTTCCCCGCTCGATGCGCCAGGACCGCACCATTCCTACCGGACTATCGCCAATGTGCGCCAGCTGCCGCAGCAACGATATCCCCGAATCCAGAGCCTCGGTTTGCATGCTGGCTTTCACCTGAGCGTTCAAAGTCCCGTGCTGGAGGCAAACCCGCATCAGCGCCAGGCTCTCGTCGTAGAAATTCGAGATCTTTTTTCGCTTGCGACGGGCCAGCGAAGGGGCCGGTCGCAGGTGCATCCCCGGGTCCACAAAACCCGGCATGACAATCGCCCCGCTCGCGTCGATCTCAGCAGCCCCGCGCACCATTTTCAAGTTCTCGATGCGCCGCGTCGTCCCTACCTGAATAATCACGCCGTCGCGGATCAGCAGCGAGCCATCTTCGATAATTCCCAGGTCCTGTAGGGCTGCGCCGCGGCGGGGGCCCGGAGGTCCGTGCAACGTAAGCAGCTGTTTCGCACCCCGGATCAAGAAAAGCTGTGACAAAAAACGATGCCTCAATCATGACATTTTGGTTTCGTCCCACCGCCGAAATACCTAATCTGAGCGGGAAGCGTAAGCGACCCGTTCCCAATCCCTCGCAGCCCACGGTCCTATTTAAGGCAGCCCCGCCAGATGCTCACGAGCGGCCGCATAGTGCGCATCGAGCGTGAGTGCTTTTTGATACAGCTAACCCCATCCGACTACTTTCCCCAAAACCAACCAGTGCGCCTCTTGTGGAACAGGCGTTTTCGCCTGTCACCCTAGTGGTGGTCTGCCCCGGGGTGACCGCAAAGGTCCCAAAATACCGCCGGATTTTTTCGAGAGCACCCTTAACAAGGAGAAACCAGGACGCAGGCGTCACCAGACGCGAAAATCCAGCACTGATCTGATGACTGCCCCTTGTGGAGCGGGCCTCCGGCCTGCTATGCCGCCATTCTTGGCGGCATTTCCTCCCCTGGCTCCGTTCAGGCGCCGCCCAGGCTCCGCAAAAGTGCTGTGTAAGAACGCAAATCCTGCAAAAACGCGTAAGCTGTCACCGCAATCGCTACGCCCGCTAAGACCCGCCACATCGTTTCGCGCGAACTGCCGGGTAAACCGGGCAACCCGCCTAGCCAGCCGATTACGAATCCCCCGATAAACCCGCCAATATGCGCAGCGATGTCGATTCCGGGCACCAGGCTCAGGACAAGACCGATCACAAACCATTGCCCGTAGTGCGCCCGTACCGCCTGCGCAAGTGGGTCGGCGCGGTTTCTCAATCCCATCGCCAGCATGATGCCGATCATCCCGAAACACGCCGCTGACGCTCCCAAAGACAAACTGCCCGGCGACCAGTACAGGCTGCCAAGAAACCCGGTGAACGTCGAAAACACGTAAGCCACGATCAACCGGCTCGTACCGTAAAATTGCTCCACTTCCCGCACCAGGATGAACAGCGACCAGGCGTTCATCAGGATATGCACGAATCCGCCATGCAGAAATCCCGCGGTAATCAAGCGCCACGATTGCCCCGCATGAATCAGCGGCGCGTATTTCGCGCCAAACAGAATAGCCACCTGTCCGCTGATCTGCGTGCTCTTCGTAAATTTGTAGCTTGCCGCCACCTCAGCCAAATAGAAAGCAACATTAATCAAAATAATGATGATGCTGGTCAGATTGGCTTGCGGGATAAAAGAAGCCGCAAACTCACTCGGGCGTAAATCCACCGCACGCGGCCCTAACTGCACATTGCAGTAAGGACACACCCGGTCCGACGTAGTAATGAATGCCCGGCAATTCGGGCACATGCGGCGTTTCTCCACGATGCCTCATTGTAGCCACGCACTCATTTCCTCCCTTGCTAAAATTTAATTCGCATGACCAAGACCGAAGGAGAGCATCGACAGGATCTCCTGCGTATTTGCCGCTTGATCTACGACAAAGGCTGGGTGGCAATGAACGACGGCAACGTCAGCATCCGCCTCGACGACGATCGCATCCTTTGCACCCCCACCGCCATCAGCAAAGGTTTCGTCGAGCCCGACGATCTCATCATCTGCGATCTGGCCGGTAAGAAGATCGAAGGCAATCGCAACGGCACCAGCGAAATCGCCATGCACCTCACCATCTACTCGCTGCGTCCCGATGTCCGGTCGATCGTTCATGCCCACCCGCCGACCGCCACCGGCTTTGCCAGCGCCGGCCGTGCCCTCAACAAGGCTATGCTGCCCGAGGTAGTCATCCAACTGGGTGCGGTTCCGCTGGCCGCCTATGGTTTGCCCGGCACCCCCGCACTGAGCGATGGCATGTTGCCCTTCATCGCCAACTACGACGCCATGCTCCTCGAGAACCACGGCTGCACCGCCTACGGACGAGACGTCTGGGAAGCCTTTTTCCGCATGGAAATGGTAGAACATTTCGCCCGTATTACCTTCGTGGCCGAACTGATGGGCGGCGCACAGGCCCTTCCGCGCGAAGAAGTCGAAAAGCTCTTCGCCGCCCGCTCCCGCTACAACGTCAACTCCCGCGCCCGCATGGAACCCGGCATGCCATTGGTGGCTGAAGATCTGATTAAAACCAAGGTGTAAGTAATCAGTGTCGGCTTTCAACCTATAGTTCCTGAATCGATCGCTGTGGCTGATCAGCCAGCGATTGGGCAATGATAAAGAAATCTCAGATTGTTAGAGTAATTATCCTAAAGTCGGGCTCGAACGAGCATGTGGAATAACTTCGAATCGAGAGCCGTGTGGGTTTGCGCGAGCATTTTCGTCTTGGCCAACACCAGCTGCGGACCGAGGCTTTACTATGTCGAACACCTGGAGATCGACTCCACACTACATGTACATCCAATCGGCACCCGCTCCATTCCTGAGCCAGCCCAGGGCTCGTACTATTTCTTCTTCCATGGAGCGAACTTAATCTCGGTCGATCACTTCGCAAAGAAATCCTTGTCGGAACGGCGTGATCGTCTTCTGTATTTGGAGGCTGACCTTGACTCACTCCTGGATAGATCAGTGAAGCAGGACGAAATCATGAAGGGTCCTTATGGCACCTTATACGCTACCAAAACCTGTTTCTATAACAGGCCGATAGAAGGAGGCGCAAGCGCAGTATCGATTGGATCTTACTCGAACGACCTTGGACATGAAGTTCCGGTCGAACTGACTGCGGCGCCGAACAATCTGCCGCCTCTTACGTCCGTGAGTGTCGTTAGAATCTTCCGGGCTTCGCCGGAATATATCATTGCTTCGGCGAATTATGAGCCGGATGGCAACCTTGGCAGTCTGCATGTCGATAAAACCGCAGGTGGTGACTGGGTCAGCGGGTCCGCCAGTGTGAATTTGGGCCTGGAACAAACATTGCTGGCGACCTACGGTGTTTCCAGACGCATCGATTTTCAGCAATACCTTTCCTCGAGACGGTTGGCACTGTCCCCAGCGGCACTCCCCGACGTTGCCAATCTGCTGATTCGGTTTTACGGGTACGGCAAAATGATCCGGCAGGATAATCTGAACCACGGAGTCGTGATTGGTTCGCGATTTCTGCAGCCCTCGATTACTCCGGAGGAAAAGATTTTGGACCCGGTATGCGAAGCACATTTCCGTCAACTGGCCGCCGCCAAACTGCGCACGGTTGAGTGAGGCGAGTGGAACTGCGGCAGGGTGCTCCTTACAAATCTTGTTGTCGGCCAGCACGCTCGTACGCCAGTGATATTTTAAAGCCGGCCAATAGAGTTTCATCGCAGATGACACACTCCGAAAATTTGTCGGCGCAGATCGCTTTGGCTCCCGGGGGCGGGAGAGACCATAACGAGTCCAGCATGCCGCTGGACGTCGTAGACCTCGTTAAAACCAGGTTTCGAATCACCCGCTCTGATGGTTCATTACACGCGGCGCTAATGGAGAAGAAAATTGACAGGCCGCTAGATATATAGCATGATATGTATCAGAGGTGGAAACCGATGGCACATCTTTCCAAAGCCCGCGTGTTTATGAGCGGAAGGAGCCAGGCAGTCCGGATCCCGGCTGAGTTTCGCTTCACCACGGATGAGGTATACGTCCGGCGTGATCCTCAGAGTGGAGACTTGATTCTCTCGCAAGCTCCGGCGACCTGGGACGAAATTTTCGCGGCCATCGACAGTGCCGGCTTTGGAAGCGACTTCCTGGCCGACCGTCAACAAGGGCATCCCGAGCAGCGAGAAGAGCTGTGAGTCGCCTGTATATGCTCGACACAAACACCGTCAGCTACATCCTCAAAGGCAAGTCTCCCGCGGCTCGTCTCCGCCTCACCACGCTGGACAGTGGCGACCTGGCCTGCATCTCCACCATCACCGAAGCAGAGTTGCTCTATGGCATTGCCAAAATGGGAAACGGCAATCAGCGTCGCAGATCTCTCGACTGGTTTCTGGCACGCATGAGGATACTGAGCTGGGCCAGGGAAGAGGCCGCTGCCTACGGTCTCTTGCGCGCCAGACAGGAATCCCTCGGGCAATCGCTTGGACCACTGGACACTCAGATTGCCGCTCATGCCGTTGCAGTCGATGCTGTCATCGTGACGAACGACAGGGCATTCCAGCAAGTCAAAGACTTGCCCGTCGAGAACTGGGCTACCGATTTATAGCGAATGTCTGAAATGGCTGATTCCTAGCCCTTTCCATAAGCACTTTTTATATTTCTATTCTCTTGCATAAAAATTACTTGTAGGCTACGTTGGTCTTGTACCCAGTCGAATCCCGCTTTACCCGGCGCTTTCGGCAGTACAGGAAGTACATCCTTTTATGATTCGGCTTCAAACCAAAGTAGGGCTCCTTCTTGTGGTCGTACCAAAAACCGCCTGAAGAGCTCTATCCATATAGATCGGGGCCACCGGCGGAACGACCGTACCAGCCAGGTGGCCCTTTTTCTTTCGGAGAGTAGTTCACGCACTTATGCCTTCCAACACGCTGTCTGGCGCCAAAATCCTCTTAAACTGTTTGCTGCAGGAAGAAGTCGATTGCATCTTCGGCTATCCGGGTGGAGTCACCCTGCCTCTGTACGACGCCCTCTACGATCACCCCATCAAACACATTCTGGTCCGCCATGAACAGAATGCGGCGTTTGCGGCGCAAGGTTATTCGCGCGCTACCGGCAAAGTCGGCGTATGCTGCGCCACTTCCGGCCCGGGCGCTACCAATCTGGTGACCGGACTGGTCGACGCCATGATGGATTCCATCCCGATCGTTGCCCTGACTGGCCAGGTCTCTGCCAAGCTCATGGGGACCGACGCGTTTCAGGAAGCCGACACCTTCGGCATCACCCGTTCCGCCACCAAGCATAATTTCCTGGTCAAGAACATTCACGAGTTGCCGCAGGTCATTCACGAAGCTTTTTACATCGCCGCTTCCGGCCGTCCAGGACCCGTGCTGGTCGATGTCACCAAGGACGTTTTTCAAGGCCAGGCGCACTACACTCCGGTTACTGAGATTCATCTTCCTGGCTACAAAGTCCATGGCGACGGCCATGGCGGCCAAATTCGTCGCGCCGCCCAGATGATCTGGGAAGCCGAGCGCCCGTTCGTCTATAGCGGCGGCGGCGTAATCGCAGCGAACGCGAGCGATGAGTTGCGAGCCCTGGTGGAACTGCTCGACGTGCCCACCGTCTGCACCCTGATGGGCTTAGGCGCGCTGCCGTCCGAGCACCCCAATTTCATCAGCATGCCGGGTATGCACGGCAGTTATGCAGCCAATATGGGGATGACCCACACCGATTTGATCATCGCCCTGGGCGTCCGTTTTGATGACCGCGTGACTGGCCGTCTCGCCGCGTTTGCGCCCCACGCCAAAGTCATACACGTCGACATCGATCCAGCCGAAATTAGCAAGAACCGTCAGGCCGACCTCCCCATCGTCGGCAATGTAAAGCGCGTGCTGCCGAAACTGGTGAGCGAATTGAAAGAACTCGCCCCCTCCATGCAGGAGAAAAACGCCCCGGCGCGGCGGGATTGGCGCATGCAGATTCAAGACTGGCAAGCGGAACATCCGCTCGTCTCGCAACAGTCAGAGACCGAGATCAAGCCGCAGCACTTGATGGCCGAAATCGACAGGCTCTCGGGTGGTCAGGCCATCGTGACCAGCGATGTCGGCCAGCATCAGATGTGGTCCGCGCAGCTGATCCGCTTTAATGAGCCGCGCCTCTGGATCAACTCGGGCGGCTTGGGGTCGATGGGCTTTGGACTGCCTGCCGCCATCGGTGCGCAGTTCGCCCGGCCCGACAAGCTGGTGTTTTCGATCGTAGGCGACGGCGGATTCCAGATGTCCATACCGGAGCTCGCCACCATAGCCAACCACGCGCTCCCGATCAAAATCATCGTGATGAACAACGGCCATCTCGGCATGATTCGCCAGTGGCAGGAGCTCTTCTATAACAATCGCCTCAGCCAGTCGGAACTCACCTCGTTTCCCGATGTCGAAAAATTAGCTGGCGCGTACGGCTTTAAAGGCCGCACCGTCGACAATGTGCGCGAGATGCCCCAAGCCTTGCTCGACGCTGTCAATGAGCCCGGTCCGTTCCTGCTGAACGTAAAAGTCTCGCCCTTCGAAAACGTGTTTCCTATGGTGCCCGCCGGTGGCGCTATCAACGAAATGGTGCTGCGGCCCCCGCAGCCGGTGGAAGTGTAGGACCAAGGAACAACCATGCAACAGATCATTTCACTTCTGCTCGAAAACAAGCCCGGCGCATTGATGCGCGTCACCGGACTGCTTAGCCAGCGCGGCTACAACATCGAGAGCCTGACGGTAGCCAGAACCCTCGACGAAACGTTGTCGCGTATGACGATCGCAGTCGACGTCGAAGCCAATATCCGCTCGCAAGTCATCAAACAGATGAATAAGCTGATCAACGTCCTGCAGGCAACGGACGTTACCGATGGCCCCGCTGTGAGTCAGGAACTAGTCCTGGTTCGCGTGCGCACCACCCAGCAAAACCGGACCGCGATCCTAAAGGAAGCCGAAATCTTTCACGCGCGCGTCGTCGATTCGACTCTCGAAGGATTCGTGTTGGAAGCCACCGGCGACTCTGAAAAGCTTGATGAATTTATCGATGTTATGCGAAGCTACGGTGAGATCGAAATTACCCGGTCCGGCGTGGTGTCCATGTCACTCGACAACAAGAAGTTGCGCCTCTCCCCGCCCGTTCCGCGCGGCGGGACAACCGAGGAAGTGCTCGAATATCAGGGCGCTGACTAACCAACAAATTATGCCAAAACGTTTTTACGAAAAGGATGGGAGTCTCGCTCCCCTGCAAAACAAGACGATCGCCATCGTTGGATATGGCAGCCAAGGCCATGCGCACGCTCTCAACTTGCGTGATTCAGGCTTGAAAGTGATTGTCGGACTGCCCGCCACCAGCAAGAGTATAGGCAAAGCAAAAGCCGCCGGACTCGAAGTGCTTTCTGTGGCCGACGCCTCGAAAAAAGCAGACATCGTGATGGTGCTGGTGCCCGATCACGTCCAGGGTGAGACCTATCGCAACGACATCGCTCCTCACATGACCAAGGGCAAAACGCTCATGTTCGCCCATGGCTTCAACATCCACTTTGACGAGATCAAGCCTCCTGCCGATGTCGACGTGACGATGATTGCGCCCAAGGCGCCCGGTCATCGCGTTCGCGAACTCTTCACCGAAGGCGTGGGTGTTCCCGCTCTGGTGGCGATTGCGCAAGATGCCTCAGGCAAAGCTCTCGAAAACGCGCTGGCCTACGCACATGCGCTCGGCTGTCTGAAAGCCGGCGTGATCGAAACCACTTTCAAGGAAGAAACCGAAAGCGATCTGTTCGGCGAACAGGCTGTTCTTTGCGGCGGTGTGAGCGAATTGATCCGCGCCGGTTTTGAAACCCTGACAGCGGCCGGTTACGCGCCGGAAATCGCCTATTTCGAATGCCTTCATGAATTGAAACTGATCGTCGACCTGATCTATGAAGGCGGCCTCGGCTACATGCGCTACTCCATCTCGGATACCGCCGAGTATGGCGACTATACCCGCGGCCCGCGCATCGTCACCGAGCAGACGCGCGCCGAAATGAAAAAGATCCTCAGCGAAATTCAATCCGGCGAATTCGCGAAAAAATGGCTGGCCGAAAATCGCGAAGGCCGCAAGAACTTCCTCGCCATGCGTGAAGCAGCCAAGGACCAACCGGTCGAGAAGGTTGGAGCGGAACTGCGCGCCATGATGCCGTTCCTCAAAAAGCGCCGCGAAGCAGGCGTCCCCGAAGAACTCGCCGTCGGCGTCTGACATCTCGTGGTACGCCGTGCCGGGATTCTTCCCCCGGCACCCACCCCATTGTTACCGTCGCTCACCATTTTTGCTCCTCCCAACTTTTTTCTCCGCCTCACCCGGCCGCCCACTTCCCCGCATCGGGAGAATACCCGAACAGCCCTCTCCGACCCTCCCCATGAACCACTCTAAGTGCTTGGAAATAAAAGCAAAACTTTATTTTCACTCCTCGGTGACTGGCCACCTCGCGCACCCCTCCTGCCCAAACTGGTAAATAACGTCGACTTCTTTTATGGACGGTAAAAACTCCCCACCTAACCAAGGCTAACCTTCGCATAAATATCGGAAACTTTCACCTCAATGGCAAGCGACGGCAGCACTAAAATAGCCGTCGCTTCTTTCGTCTCCGTCAACAACCACTGGCCAGTCTTCTGACGCGTATATTGCTCGATCTGCATTTCGTCCTGTGCAACTGTCAGGTACTCCTCCAGTGAACTCAGGCCCCGGTAGTAGTGAAATTTCTGACCTCTGTCATAGCTCTTTGTTGAGTCGGATAAAACTTCCACAATGAGAAGCGGATTCGTAATGGTGTCGCTCCGGTCATCCAGAAAAACCGGTTCCCCACAGACCACCGTGACATCCGGATAAGTATAAAGTCCGGATTGGCTCACGTTGATACGCAACTCCGCTGGGACGACCCGGCACGGTTTCGTTTCGAGGCTATTCCCAAGTACTCGAACTAAGTTGCCAATAATTACCCCGTGATTCAGCGTCCCGCCTGCCATCTCGAAAACCTCGCCATGCAGATATTCGCTCCTGAATTCCGCCAGGCGTTCGCGTTCCAGGTAGTCCTCGGGGGTGATGTATGGATGAGCGACAGTCGCCATAATCTAAGCGCCCTTCTTTGGAAATTCAACGTTGTAATAGATATCTGCCACCGGGATTTCAACCGCCAGCGATGGTAGAGTCAATACACTCGTCAACTCTTTTGTCTCGGCTAACAACCACTGCCCGGTCGGCTGGCGCGTGAGCTGCTCGATCTGCACTTTGTCTTGCGCCACGGTCAAATATTCCATTAGCGACGGCAATTCCCGATAGAGCGCGAATTTTTCGCCGCGATCGTAATTGCTGGTCGATGGTGAGAGCACTTCAATAATGACGCTCGGGTTGGTAAGGCTATCGCGGCTATCGTCCACAAAGATCGGCGGCCCACAAAGCACGGCTAAGTCAGGGTATGTGTAAAGACCGGACGCACCGACAAAAATCCGCATATCGGAGTTGAGTACGCGGCATGGTCCTCCTTTGAGTCGAAGCGAGAGTTCGAAACCAAAATTCACCGCGACCCCGGCATGGTCGAACGTGCCGCCTGGCATCGCGAAAATCTCGCCGTTCAAATACTCGCTCTTCGTTTCCGCTTTGCGTTCCCTTTCCAGGTACTCTTGAGGCGTAATAAACGGACGGGTAATCGTCGCCATTACTTCTTATCCTACATGTCTATTTGCTGTTCTTTATGCCGCGCCAGGTACCAGCAGGGTGGGTCTCCGCTGTGCGGAAACAACGAATTGACGCACGTCTGATCCTGCGGATCGCCCACCAGAAACTCGGTGCTCCGGTTCTTCTGCGGCACCGTGTAAACTTGCCGCACCGTGATGGTTCCATATGGATTCCGGTTCGTCGCAATACGAATGTGCAGCACCGCAAAATCGAGCACGTAAGCGATCGCCGCCATCGCCAACAAACCAATCAGCGCCCGCCGCAGACCTTGAAGGATGATCTCGCGCCCGGTGCGCCCGTCAGCCATTCAGAATGGCGGCGGCCATCTCGGGCGAATGCAAATGAATGATGCCCCGCCGGATAGCAATCGTCACAGCGTGTGTCCGATCCTTGGCGCCGAGCTTGCCGAGAATACTCTGCACATGAGCTTTTACTGTACCCGCCGCGGTCCCGAGCACATCGCCGATTTCTTTATTCCCGAACCCGCGCGCCACCAGCGAAAGCACTTCCACCTCGCGCGGCGTCAGCGCCACCTCGGGAAAAAATCCATTGAGTTGCTGCGACACTTCGCTCGGAATAAACCGCTTACCCGCATGCACGATCCGAATGGCCCGCACAACTTCCGTATGCACCATTTCTTTCAGCAAATAGCCCCGCACTCCCGCTTCGAGCGCCCGGTAAATGTCTTGGTCACCGTCGTACGACGTCAGCGCAATCACCTTGGCCTCGGGATATTGACTGCGGATTTCCCGTGTCACCTCGATGCCGCTTGCATCCGGTAACCGCAGGTCCATCAAAGTGACATCCGGTACATGCTCACGGAATAAGGTCAATGCTTCCTGCCCCGTGCTTGCCTCGGCCACCAGCCGCAGGTCCGCTTCGGTCGACAGGATCGCCGCCAGTCCTTTGCGTACCAGTTGGTGATCGTCCACCGATAGAATGCGGATTTGCAATTGAGGCTCCATAGCGCTGCTCAGTCTATGTGATGTGCGTGCACAGGCTGCTGGTTACTCTCGGGCGCAGCCTTTTTCGACAGTGGCAGCGAAACTCTCACCCGCGTCCCCTCGTCCTTCGAACTCACAATCAAAATTTCTGCCCCTACTTCCTCTGCTCTTTCGCGCATACCCCGCAGCCCGTAATGCCCCGGCGATTCCCCGCCGCTAGACGACGTGAACCCAAATCCGTCATCTGCCATCTCCATCACTACACACCCCGGCCCACTCTGCAGTGTCACCGTCAAACGCAGCGCGCCCGCATGTTTCAAAGTGTTAGCAATTGCTTCCCGCGCGATGCGCAAAAGCTGGTATTCAGCATCCGGCGAAGCACTCAGGTTCACCGGATCTATCTGCAGCGACAGCGCGATGGGACAGCCCTTCATTGCCTGTCGGGCCAACTGCGCCAACTTGTCTGAAAAAATCACGCTACCGCTGTCTGTGTTATTCCGAAGTCCCCACAGTGACTGGCGCGCCTCTGTCGAACACCGGCCCGCATCCTGAATGATCTCTCCCAGCAGTTGCTTTTCGGAAGAATGCGGCAGCTTCGTCCATACCGCCTGCATTTGCATGGTAATCCCCGAAAGACCCTGCAGCAGTGTGTCGTGCAATTCGCGTGCTATGCGGTTCCGCTCGGCCAGCACCAGGCTGAAGCGCTCTTTCAGGCGGCGAATGCGTAAGCGAAATGCAGCCAGCACCGCGAGACCGAGCAGCAGCACAAGCGCAGGAAAGAACCATTTCCGCTGATATAACTTCGGCTCTACAACGAACCGCAAAGACGCGGGCGCTGTGCTCCATACCCCATCCGCACTCCGCGCTTCTACGCGAAAATTGAAGTTACCCGGCGGCAGATTTGTGTAGAACGCCTCGCGCCGCGTGCCGGCATCGATCCAGCCTCGATCGTAACCCTCCAACTCGTACCGGAAACTGACTTTCTCCGGCGAAATATAGCTTAGTCCTGCATACACAATCTCCAGATTATTCGGATTGGGCGGCGTCAAATGCAGCTGTTCGAAACGCGGTCGCCGTTTACCATCCACCAGAATCGCCACAATCTTCACCGGCGGAACCGCTCGATTACTTTTCAAATGCGCCGGATCCACCACCACCAGGCCGCTCGTAGTGGAAAACCAGAGCCGCCCGTCCTTGGTACGGCAGGCGGCGGGCTGCACGCCGGCGCGGCATTCGAAACGGAGTTGCCCGGTCGTGAAAGGCAGGCTGGTGATGCTCTTCCGCTTTCCGGTGGCGAAATCTTCCAGCTCCTGTTCACTGATTCGGAAAATGCCTTTGCTTGAGGCCAGCCAGAAATTAGCCGCGTCATCTCGCAGGATGCTGTAAATGCGATTGTCGTAAAGGCCATCCCTGACGTAAACGTGCGAGACAACACCGTCTTTCCACCGCAAGAGTCCGGAGCCGAGGGTGCCCATCCAAATCGTACGTTTTTCGGGAACGAGCAAGAAGCTATCCACCGGACGCGTGCTGGCCAGCGGATAGAGCAACCCATGATTGTCGTGAAGCGAATACAAGCCCGATTCACTCAGGCTGGCAAAGACTTTTACCCGCGGACCTCCGCTCAAGGCCAGCACGGCGTCGCGGCCCATGCCTTTCGCGGATATTTGTTCGAATTTTGACCCCACAAGGTGTTGTAAGCCCGCCTCCGTGCCGGCCCACAAAGTCTTTTGCGAATCGACGAAGAGGCTGCGCACCTCGCTACCCTGCAATCCCTCCTTAACGCCAAAGGAAGCGACTACGGCACTCTTGCGCACCAGATTGATCCCGCCTTTTTCACCGACCCATAAGTCGCCGGAAGGTTCGCTTGCAAGACTCAAGACCGTGTCGCTGATCAATCCCTGATGCGTCGTCAACGCACGAAAATGCTCTCCATCGAATACATTCAAACCATGGCCCAGCGTGCCGATCCAAAGCTGGCCGCTCTTGTCTTCGAGCACCGGTCCGACCTCGTTGCTGAGCAGTCCTTCGTTCGTCGTGTATGGCGTGACTTTTCCGTCGGCAAACTGATCTAAACCATTCTTGGTCCCAGTCCAGAGATTTCCCTCGCGATCGGAATACAAAGCGAGCACTTGACTATGGCTCAGTCCGTCTCGCGTCCGATACACGCTGAATTGCCCATTGCGCAAGCGCGTCACGCCGTCGTTAGTCCCAATCCAAAGCGTGCCGCCCGGGCTTTCAGTGAGCGACAAAACATCGTTGTCGGGCAAACCGTTTTGGGCCGTGTATTGACTCGCCTTCTGGCCTAGGATGTGGGTTAAACCGATGGATGAACCAGCCCACAGACTGCCATCCGCCGCGCAATCGAGCGCGGTTATGCTCTCATCTGCCAGCTCCCCCTCCAGCGGGAACGCGGCGAAGCGCGAGCCGGACTGATAGCTGAGCCCTGCATCGAGCCCCGCGACCCAAATGGTTCCGTTCGCCGCCTGGCAAACAGCACGCACGCGCTTAGATGGCAAGCCGTCGCGCATCGTCAGAACGTCGAGTTTCCCCTTATGGATATGGACCAAGCCCTCCGGAGTGGTGGCCCAGATCGTGCCGTCACGCGCCGCGGCGATGCCAAACACGCTATCGCTTGGTAAGCCGTTTTTCGTCGAATAATGGGTCAGTGCTCCTTGCGGAGAAATGCGAGCAATGCCGCTCCCTAGCGAAGCAGCCCAGAGATTTCCCGACCGGTCCTTCCCGAGCGCGCGAATCAGGCTGCCATGCAGAACGGAGTGCCCGTCCTCAAACTCGTGGAATTGCGTGCCATCGAAGTGGATCAAGCTATCTTGCGTGCCGAGCCAGAGCAAACCATCGTCGGTCTGCAAAATCGAATAGACGGTAGGCTGAAAAAGGCCTTCTTCCTGACCCCAGATTCGATGCGCATATTGCGTCATCGACCGCGCCGGATCTAGCCCCCAAGCGCTCGTCACGCACGCTATAAGCAAAAAGATAAGACGTAGGCGCACTGGACCAGCCATTTCAGTCTAACGAAGAAGCCCAGCCTCTTTGTGGAACAGGCGAAAACGCCACGCTTGTCCAAATTAGGTTTTCCAAACTAGGGGTGCGCCTCTGATAGGGTGGAAAGCGATCCCTGGAAAGAACGCAAACAACAGAACCGGAGGCGGCCCTTGCATCGAGTAGGCAGCATCTTCAGTCATCAAGCAGAGCGTCATGCCCGCGGATTCAGTTGCTGGAGTCAGTTCATCGCCAGGATGTTTTGCCAGTTAGGGCGGGCGCATTCGTTACGCGAAATCTGTGGTGGGCTGGCAGCCTACGAGGGAAAACTCAAGCACTTTGGTTTGTCGGATTCACCGCGCCGCTGGACGCTGTCCTACGCCCATGAACACCGGCCGTGGGAGCTCTATCGGGATCTGTTTTGTCAGCTAGTGAAGCGTTGCCAAGTCGAGGCGGGGAGCCGTCCAAGGCACAAGTTTCGTTGCAAGAATAAGCTGGTCTCGATCGATGGCTCCACCGTCAGCCTGTGTGTTTCGATGTTCGACTGGGCGCACTTTCAGCGCGCCAAAGGCGCCGTGAAGCTGCACCTGCTGCTGGACCACGATGGTTACCTGCCTTGCTTTGCGGTGCGCCATCGTCGTTTTCGACAAAGGGTATGCCGACGATGCCTGGTGGATGCAGTTAAGCCGGCAACAGGTTTTCTTTGTGACGCGGCTGCGGGAAGACGCCAAACTGGAAGTCGAAGGGGCGCGCAGCATCCCGCAACTACACCAGCATCGGCTGGCGGCCGTTGGGCAGCCAAGGGCCCGCATTGCGCCGCATTCGAATCTACGACCAGGCACGGGACCGGGAACTGGTTTTCGTTACCAATCACCCGAAGCTGGCGGCGTCCACCATTGCCGCTATTTACCGGGAATGCTGGCAGATCGAGACGTTTTTCAAAAGTTTGAAACAACTGCTGAAGATCAAGACCTTTGTCGGCGTAAGCGATGGTTACTGGCCAACTTGGTGGCGCTGCTCAGGCAACAGCTATTCGTTTACCGGGATTTGTGGCGCTGGCTGGACGAACCGTTCGGAGGCCCACCTGGTCTGGAAACCCTGCCACTCAGTCTGCCTCTGACCTGAAAACAACTTGGACAGCATCATGCGCCTCAGCACTACCAACCACATCCGGAATCAGTCGCTGCAACGGGCCTTACTGCAAGCCAATCAATGCCCGAGCGAGCAACACGCGCCTAATTTGGACAGCTGTGGCGAAAACGCCTGTTCCACAAGAGGCCCACTGGTTGGTTTTGGGAAAAGTAAGTGACATTGGGCTAAAGCCTACCCTAGGTGGGAGGCGGTTTTTTCAGACAACAGGGTTTGCAGGCGACGGCGGTGATTGCGCCGCTCCAGAGCGAAATAGCTGATGGCCGGATAGACTGCTCCCAGCAGAACGGCGATGAGAACGCTGCCGGTAGGTACCCAGAATCCGTAGCCGAGTACCGCGAAGCCGATGGTGCGCACTATATTTTCAAACAGCATTAATCGGCGCAGAAATGCCTCTTCGGTGCTGAACCATTTTGGAATGGCGGCGGGCTTAAACAGTCCTTCCTCCACTTGCTCGATTGCGTGCGCCAGTTGTTTATTGCGGTAGGAGAGCCAGAGCGCGCTGCCCAGGTAGGCAATCAGCAGAATGAGCAAACCGGGACGCAGGCTTGGCCATTGGGTTTCCCATAAGAGCAGGGCGAGGAGCACGGCAATGATGGCATTCGAACGTACGCGGGCGGCGTTGCGCGTCCGCATGGCAACAGCATAGGAACTGATGCGATCGAGAGCGCTCGTCATGCAGCAAGTGTATCCGGCGAGCGTAAAGCGAGAAGATAGAAGAGGAATGTTACCGCGTAGAGCACTTTTGATCATGCCGGTGGCGCTAGGGGGCTGGATCGCACTGTTGCGGCGGCCGGAGCGGCGACTGCCACGAGCGGCCGAGAACGGTACAGGCGATCCGGTCTTGCTGGTGTTGCCGGAGCGCGACGGGGAGCAAAGAATCGTCTCGGTGCGAAAGATGGTAAAGGCGGATGCCGCCTGGCGTTGGGAACTCTCGCCCAGTGAGTTTGCCGTTAGCCGACGCGCCGCGACCGAACTGGCGTTTAGCAATCGCTACTGGAAGACCAAAACACCGGGAATTTATTACTGCACCTGTTGCGGCAACGCGCTGTTTCTATCGAGAGACAAGTTCGATTCGGGTACTGGCTGGCCAAGCTTTTCGACGCCGTTCGCGACACAAAACGTCTATACCCGCAACGATGCGAGCTTGGCCGTAGCGCGTACCGAGGTGCTTTGCCGCAAGTGTGACGCCCATTTAGGACATGTGTTCGACGATGGGCCTCCGCCTTCAAATTTGCGCTACTGCCTGAACTCGGCAGCGTTGCGACTCGTGGCTTCATGAGCCTGCTTAAGCTGCTTCTGCTGGCCGCGGCGACTGGCTCGTCGTGGCAAATCGGGCCATTCACGAGAGCGTTGAATGCCCCCGTTCTGCGACCGGACCAAACGGCAACGTTTTCCGATCCGATCACGCATGCGCCGGTTCGATGGGAGGCGCTGCATACGTTTAATCCGGCGGCTATAGTGCGCAATGACAAGGTGTTTGTTCTGTTTCGCGCCGAGGACGATTCGGGCTCGATGCAAATCGGTATGCACACATCGCGGCTGGGCCTGGCTGAAAGCGCAGACGGCATTCACTTCACGCGAGGCAAGACTCCGGTCTTCTTTCCCGCCGAAGACAGTGAGAAGGGACGTGAGTGGCCGGGCGGCGTGGAAGATCCGCGCGTGGTGGAAGGCCCCGGCGGCGTTTACTACGTCACGTACACGCAGTGGAATCGCCAGAGCTACGACGTCGGGATCGCGTCCTCACCGGACCTGGAACATTGGACCAAGCACGGGCCGATATTCGGTGGGAAATACCTGGCCATGCGCTATAAGTCAGCAGGTATTGTGACGCGACAAGAACAAGGCCGCTTGCTGGCGGCCAGGATTCACGATAAGTACTGGATGTATTGGGGCGAGGGTTCTATTCATCTCGCCACTTCGACGGATCTTGTTCACTGGACTCCGGTCGAAGACGAGAAAGGCGGCCTGATCAGCGTGCTCGAGAAGCGGGCGGCGCGATTCGACAGCAGCTTTCCGGAAACCGGGCCGCCACCGGTTGTGACGGACCAAGGCATTGTTGTTATCTACAACGGCAAGAACGATCCGGCGTCGGGCGACAAAACGATTGGTCCGAACGCGTATGCAGTGGGCGAGGCATTGTTCTCAGGGGACGATCCTAAAAAGCTGATTGAACGCTCGGATCGTCCCGTGTTTCAGCCGGAACTGCCTTTTGAAAAATCGGGACAGTATGCAGCAGGCACGACGTTTGCCGAAGGTTTAGTGCTCTTCCACAAACGCTGGTTCCTGTACTACGGATGCGCGGATTCTTTTGTGGGGGCCGCGGTGGCCGATCGCTAAGCCCAACTATAGCCTATTTTTGCCAGCGGCAACTCGCGGACTCGCTTGCCGGATGCGGCGAAGATGGCGTTGCAGACTGCCGGGAGAAGTGGGGGCAGCGCCGGTTCACCGAGACCGGTGGGCGGATTTTCCGTGTGCACGAAATGCACTTCGATCTGGGGCGCCTGTTTCATGCGCAGCAGGCCATGTTTGTCGTAATTGGTCTGCATGACCTTGCCGCCTTCGAGCGTGATCTCCTGGCTCATGAGTTCGCTGAGCCCGTCGATGACTGCGCCTTGCACCTGCGCTTCTGCCCCGCTCGGATTGATGATCTGGCTGCCCACATCGCCACACGCCCAGACCTTGTTCACCTTGATAGCGTTGTTGCCACTGACGGTGACTTCAGCGACATGCGCGAAATAGCCCTGAAAGCTGTAATGGAAGGCAATGCCCATGCCAGTACCGCTGGGTAGTTTGCGCTTGCCCCAGCCGGATTTTTCCACCGCGACATCGACGACGTTGCGCATTCGGCCGACATCATAGGACTGTTTCTTAGTGGCTTCTTTGGTAGTGCCGGGCTCGTTCTCGACCTTCTGTTTGGCTGCACCGGCCACTTTGTTCTGGCCCGGCTCGGTAAGCAGTTCGCGCCGGAACTCGACGGGATCCTTGCCGGCCGCGTGAGCCAGTTCGTCGATGAACGATTGAAAGACGAAGGCCTGAGAGTTTGCGCCAGGCGCACGCAGTGCTCCGGTTTTCAACTCCAGGGGCATGACGGAAGCATAGATGGCGAAGTTCGGCACAAAGCCGGAAGGAAACTCCGTCGGGGTGATGGAGGCGGAGGAGGCGAACTTGTCGCCTTCTCCGTAACTGACGAAATGGTTTTGCCAGGCGACTAATTTGCCTGAGCCATCGACGGCGCCTTTGAGAAAGTGGAAACCGCCAGGGCGATAGTAGTCGTGGGTCATATCGTCTTCGCGCGACCAGACCAGCTTCACCGGCGCGCCGACTGTTTTTGCGATGTGTGAAACCTCGACCATATAGTCGTTGGTCAAGCCGCGTCCGAAAGAGCCGCCGGCGCGGAGCAGATGGATGGTGATGTCTTTCTCGGGGATGCCGAGGACTTTCGAAACGAGTCCGCGGCCGCGGGCGGGAAGCTGGGTGGTGGACCAGATTTCGAGTTTGCCGTCTTTGAATTGCGCGCTGCAATTGCGGGGCTCGAGCGGCGCGTGCGAGATGAAGGGATAAGAGTAAGCCGCTTCGACCACTTTCGCTCCGCCCCCGAAAGCGGCGTCGAGGTCGCCGTCTTTTTTCAGCGTGCGAGCAGGCGTTTGCTTGGACAGTTCGAGGGCCTTCTGAGCGAATTGCGCGCTGCTTTGCTGGGCGGCCGGGCCGAGGTCCCACTGGACTTTCAGTTTTTTGCGGGCCGATTGCGCGCCCCACCAGGTTTGCGCCACAATCGCAACGCCGGATTCGAGTCCGGGTTCGCCGGGTGTGAGCGGCGTGACTTTAACGGTGCCCTCGACGACAAATGCGTCTTTGATGCCGGGTAACTTTTTGATTTCGTCGACATTGGCGCTGGTCACCTTGCCACCAAATACCGGGCACTTTTCGTACGCGGCAAAAAGCATGCCGGGCATGGTGAAATCGATGCCGAAGATGGGTTTGCCGACGATGATGTCGGGAACATCTACGCCGGGGGTCCACTTGCCGATGATTTTGTAGGAGTTGGCGTCTTTGAATTTTAGAGTCTTGAGATCAGGGACGGGCAGCGTGGCGGCTGTTTGCGCGAGCTCACCATAGCCGAGGGACCGATCGGTTGCGCGGTGATAGACACGGCCACGCTCGGTGAAGCACTCCGACTCGGGTACGCCCCATTTTTTGGCGGCGGCGGTGATGAGCATCTGACGCCCGGCCGCTCCGACCTGCCGCATGGGAATCCAATTATTGGAGGCGGCGCGGCTGCCGCCGGTGGTCTGCAAGCCGTACTGTTCTTCGAAATCGGCTTGCTCTACTTTGACCGATTTCCAGTCGACGTCGAGCTCTTCGGCAATCAGCATGGGGAGCATGTTCTTGATGCCCTGGCCAATTTCGGGATTGCGCGAGATGAGGGTGACGGTGCCATCGGGTGCGATTTTGATGAAGGCCTTGGCGTCGAAAGCGGGCGGTGGAGGCGGGGTTTGACCGAGGGCCTTCGTGGGATCGACGACGTGCAGGCCGAGCAGCATGGCTCCGCCGGAGAGTGCTGTGACGTTTAGAAAAGAGCGGCGGCTGACTCGCATGGATTATGCCTCCGCCTTCTGCAGGCCAGCTTGCTGTGGCTGTGGAGCAGGTTGTCCGGCTGCTTTGTGAATGGCCTGGCGAACGCGCAGGTAGGTGCCGCAGCGGCAGAGATTGCCGCTCATGGCGGTGTCGATATCCGAGTCGGTGGGTTTCGGTTTCTTGGCTAATAAAGCGGCGGCAGACATGATTTGTCCGGCCTGGCAGTAGCCGCATTGGGGGACATCGACTTCGCGCCAGGCGACCTGAAGCGGATGCGAGCCGTCTTTCGACAAGCCTTCGATGGTGGTGATCGGGCCTTGGGCGGCTTCGGTAATCAAAAGCGAGCAGGAGCGGGTGGGCTGGCCTTTGAAGTGGACGGTGCATGCGCCGCACTGGCCAATGCCACATCCATATTTCGTGCCATGCAGATTCAGCACATCGCGCAGAACCCACAGTAAAGGCGTATCCGGTTCCGCGTCCACCGTTTGCGCCCGTCCGTTCACCGTTAGCTTATAGGTCATCAGGAAGGCTCCCTCTAATACGATAAACCCTATGGAATAACTGGGGCGGCATTTTGGAGTTTGCGACTATCGGTATTACGGCGGCACGGCGCTTGCAGGCTATAACGACGACGGACGAATTGGGTGGACGGAAATGGGCGACAAACAACAGCGGCAAGTGTGGGGATAGCGCGCTGCGCACCGGCGAAGGTGGTCGCTGGAAAGTGCTCCATCACTTGCGCAAACGCCAGCTTGCCTCGAAAGCATTATTCATGTTCGATCAGGTTCCAGACAAAGGGCTTTGGTTGCCTTCATTTTTGCTGCAACAGGTGCTGGCAACATTCGTGTGTCCCATAGTCGCATCTGTGATCGCGTTGCCGATGTTTGCTGCCGGGTGGATCGGATATTTTTTCATGCTGGGAGTGCCTGCTTTCATTGGTTTTAAGGTTGAGCGCAGCCGGACTTGGGCGATCAGAGCCGGCAAGTGGGTCTGGGTTTTACCGTTGCTCTCGGTGGCATTGAACGTTCACGATTATGCATCTCATGAGTCACTGGGGATGGCACTTCGTTATACGTTCTGGCCAGGATCGGAGTCGGGTGAAAAAGGGATTGGCTGGGTACTCCTGACTCTGCCTGCTTGCGCCAGTGTTGGCTATGTGATTGGGCTTGCACTGGGTGCACGGGAGAACCCAAGTGAGAGGCGGGCACAGTGAAAATCTCCGGCGATAGCAGGCTGATGCTGTGGCGATGGCTGTCATGCGATTGTGTCATTGGGATAGAGCCCTTTTGGTGTCTGGGGTCATCACAGAGGGGAACGTGGATCGATGGCGGTTCCGTCCTATATTCATGATGTTGCGCTACTTTTCTTTATTTATGTTGCTGGGACTGGCCGTGGTGTACGGTCAACAAGATCCAGCGCCTGCGCCTCCGGTGCCTGGGACGCTTAAGAATTCTGATCCGTCCGCTGGGAATGCTCCGGCCGAACCGGAACACAAGCGTCTTTTTGGCATTGTTCCGAACTACCGTACATCGGCGAGCCTGCATCCTTACAAACCGCTGACGACTGGGCAGAAGTTCAAGATTGCCACCCAAGATTCATTCGATCGGGGAACTTTCATCCTGGCGGCGGCGTTTGCCGGGGAGAGCCAGTTAACCAGGGCCAACCCGTCCTTTGGGAACGGCGCGCAGGCTTATGGCCAGTATTTGGGGACGTCGTATGCCGACTACGTAATCGGCGACTACATGACAGAGGCCATTTATCCGACTCTTTTTCATCAGGACCCTCGCTACTTCCGGAAGGGAACAGGGAGCGTGATGTCGCGGCTTGGGTACGCCATTCAGCAGTTAATCTGGACGCATACGGATGCGGGCGGAACGCAGTTCAATTACTCGGAAATAATCGGCAATTCGACGGCGGTGGCGATTGGGAACGCTTACTATCCGGATAACAGGGATGCGTCTGATGCGGTGAGCAAGCTGGGGACGCAAATCGGGGTGGATGGAGCGGCGAATATTTTGAAAGAATTTTCGCCGGACATTTACCGGAAGTTTTCGCGCAAGCATGCGAAGAATCCGTAACGAATTTGGGGTTGTCAGACAAGAGATAATCGAAGCATGAATGGTGACGGCAACAAGGAAGTCATCGAGCTGATCACGCTGATGAAAGAGAGCCTGAAGAGGGACATTCAGAACCTCGACCAGAAGCTCAGTAAGAAGCTGGATGTGCGTTTTGACGAGGTCAACGCGCGTTTCGATACGCAGGCGGCGCGACTGGAGCGACACGCGGCGCTTTTGCAGACAGGCAGCCGGTGGACCAATCGCATGAATCAGTGGTCGGAGAAAATCGATCGGGCGTTCGAAGCGAGAGACCAGCAGATGCGAAATCTTATCAAGCGGGTTGAGGATCTCGAAGGGAAATCGCCGAAACAGCCGCCTTCTCTCGGATAAATCGCGGGATGAACGTTAACCGGTTATTTTCTCGAACCGGCAGCTTCGATAGACGTGATATGGATCGCATCGCCAGCCAGGGTGCCGGTGACCTTAACTTCTTGGGCAGCGAAGCGCGCGGCTTGTGACTGAGGTTCTAAAACGTAGACGTGATGGCCCGACCAGAGGCCGTACTTAGAGCCTTTGCGAACGCAGAGTTGAACGCACTTGATGTCTGGTTTCATGTTAGAGGTCCGCTGGCAGTTGGTTCCGCAATGAGTATCGGTGACATACCCGGTCCAGGTCGGATTTTCAAAGCCAAATAAGGCAGGTGAGAACGATAAAAGAACGATGCTCACCAACTTGTAAGTTCTTGTCACGTTCGCCTCCTTGGAAGGACATTCACAGTATGCGACGTTTTGACCGCGATCAGATTTCTTCGAGGGGTTTAAGGGAGGGGAGGCGGTAGCGGCGGCTCCAGGTGAGTTCGGTGCCATCGAGGAGGCGAAGGCTGGTGTCGCCGTGGGTGCAGGGGCGGAGTTCGGCGATACGGCGAGCGTTGACGATTTCGGAACGGTTGATGCGGTGGAAGATTTTGGGGTCGAGTTTGGCGGCGAGTGCGTCGAGGGTGCTGCGCTGGATGTGAGTTTGCGGGCCTACGTGGATGCAGGCGTAGTTGCGGGCGGATTCGATCCAATCGATCTGATCGACGGGCAGTAACAGGGAGCGATTACCGGCCTGGATGAGCAGGCGCCGGGGGTAATTTTTTTCGGCTCTGATGCGGTCGAGGGCGCGGGCGAAGCGGCTGGGTTCGACGGGCTTGAGCAGGTAGTCGAGGGCCTGCACTTCGAAGGCTTTGAGGGCGAATTCGTCGTAGGCGGTGACGAAGACGATCTGCAGGTTGGCGGTGGTGGTGAGGGCGGAGACAACGTCGAAGCCGGAGGCGTCGGGCAGGCCGATATCGAGGAAGACGAGGTCGGGGTTAACGCGATTGATGGTGTCGATGGCAGCGGCGGCGGAGGCGGCCTGACCGATAACCTGGAAATCGGGCTCGGTGGAGAGCAGGTGCAGGAGTTTGCGGCAGGCGGGTGGTTCGTCATCTACCAGGACAGTGCGGATCATGGCGGGTCAGGCATCGGGAACGGTGATGGAGACGGGAGCGGGTAGAGGTTCTTCCTGGGCGAAACCGGATTTGCGGAAGAGCCAGTCGTAGACAGTGGCGACGCGTGTGCGTTCAATCAGGAAACTGAGTACCGAGGTCAGAACAATGCTGGCGAAGACGACGCAATAGGTGGTCGATTGCAGGGCGGAGCCGCCGTAGAGGTGCTGGTCGAGCGGCATGGAGGCGAGGACAACGGCGGCCAATCCTTTGGGACTCATGATGGCTACGAGCGAAGCATCGCGTACAGGCGTTTTGCGGCTCAAACCGAGCCAGGCGGCGGGAATGCGGAGGAGGAAGATCAATCCCGTCAGGATTAAGGAAATATTGACGAGCCGCACATCGGCAAAGCGAATCGAGACGCCGACATAGACGAAGAAAAATGTTTTGAGAAGAAAGACCACTTCTGCGAGGAAGTCGCGTTCCTGTTGATTGAGGGTGATCGGTTCGCTCGGCAGATAGCGGCGCATCCAGAACATGCCGTGGAAAACCTCGATGTTGCCGAGCACTGCGCCGAAAACGACAGCAGCCACATAGCCGCTGAAGCCGAGCAGTTCGACGATGCCGAAGAGCACGAAGACAAAAGCGGGTGTGGTGAAGATGGAATTTTCGAGCACGCGGATGCGCCGCAGCAAGGCGGACCAGAGAAATGCGCCGAGTGCGCCGAAGATACCCGCGATGACGAGCGTGGCGAGAATTTGGCCGGCCATGGGACCAAGGCGCAGCGTACCCAGGCGGTAGCTGTCCATGAAGCCGATGGCGACGACGATGCTAAGCACGTCACTGACGGCGGATTCGAGAAACAGCGTGGTCTTGGTGGAGGCAGCAAGGGGCAAACGGCGTGTAAGGGGTACGATGACGGCGGGCGAGGTAGAGCCGATGATTGCGCCGAGCATGAAGGTGAGGCGCGGGTTGAGCCCGAGCAGCCACTGTCCGGCGAAGCCGACGGTGACCATGGTGAGTACGAAATTGACGAGCGTGAGGGTGAAGGTGGGTCGAATTGCGCCGCGCAAGACATCGAGGTCGAGGCTCAGACCCGCTTCGAACAGGATGATGATCAGGGTGACGGTGGCGAAGATCGGGCCGATCGCGCCAAAGTTTTCCGGGCCGACGAGGTGGAAGACGGGTCCGAAGATAATGCCGATGATGGTGAGCAGCAGAACGTCGGGAACGCGCGTACGGCTGAAGATGCCGGTGAAGGCATGCGCTCCAAAGATCAGCGCGCCGACGATCAGGATGTTTGTGGCGACATGCATTAGTTCGGGAAGACAGAGGGGCGATATCGCCTCAATTCATTTTCGTTGATGGACTAGGCCGTATGTAAAGTGCTCCGGTCGCTTCGCTCGCGGCTCCGAATGCGCTGTCGCAGTGCAGGACCGTTATCGAAATGGCAGGTTCAGATACTGCGAACCGGCATAGCAACGATATCCTCAATGGCGAGTGTTTCTTTTACAACAAACGGTTCACCATATTTGACGCCAATGAGGTTGCCGTAGAAGCGGGCCATGGCGGCCAGGCGCTCTTCGATCTCGGAATGAGACGGGAATAAGTCAGCTGCTTCGCCGGAATCGCCGTATTGCGACGCATAGCTGAAGAGAGCGGCCATGCGGCGCTCGAACTGCATGGAGATATCGACAACAAAGGACGGGGTGACGTTGGCGTAGAGGGAAGAGTAGAGGATTTTGAAAGGGCGGTGGGGAGGTGTATCTTCTTCGAGACGCCGGAGCCCGGCGAGGAAGCAGGCTTCGTAGCCGATTTCGGTGGTGCGGTAATGATCGGGGTGGCGGCCTGTCCAATAGGGCAGAATGACGACGCGCGGGCGGATGCGGCGGATGACTCCGGCGAGGGTCATGCGGGAGGCGATGTGATTTTCGAGTCTGGCATCGGGCCAGCGCAGATTCTGACGCCAGCTCAGCAGCAGATGTTCGGCGGCCGTTTTTGATTCCTGAATGCGCAGGTCAGGGGTGCCACGGGTACCCATATCGCCGGCGGTGAGATCGAGCACGCCGTTGCGATAACCGCGCTCGGCCATGCGGATGAGCGTGCCTCCGCAGGTTTGTTCGACATCATCGGGATGGGCGGCGATGGCAAGGACGTCGAGTGGGCGCAGGTTTTCAAACGGCTCGTTCGGATCATGCATGAAGGAGTTCAGGAGGGATAGTAGCGATAGCGGCCGCGGTCGCCTTGGAAGAGCTTGATGAGCAGAATCCCGGCCAGGAATCCGCCGACATGCGCGAACCACGCGATGTTCTGCGCCATGGTGACGGAGGCGAGTGAAGACACTCCGCTGAGCAGTTGGAGGGCGAACCAGTAAATGAGCATGAGCGCGGCGGGCAGATCGTAGGTGGTGATGAAGATGAAAATGAAGATCAAAGTGACTACGCGCACGCGTGGATAGAGGATGAGAAATGCACCCATAACGCCGGCGATTGCGCCGCTGGCGCCGATGGTGGGAACCGGGCTGCCTAGGCTGGTGGCAAACTGGACGCCTGCGGAAGCTATTCCCGACAGCAGATAAAAGATAAGAAAACGGCCCGGACCCATGGTGTCTTCAATGTGCGAGCCGAAGACCCAGAGGAACCACATGTTGCCGATGAGATGCAGCCAGCCGCCGTGGAGAAACATGGAGGTGATGAAGGCCGGCAGGTAGAGGTGGTCGGGGACGAGCGCGTAATGCTCGATGAAGAGATTGCGCAAATAGGGGGGCTGCGCCATCTCAAAGAGAAAGCACAATGTGTTCACCACGATCAAGGCGAGCGTCATCACCGGCGTTCGATTGCGCAACAGCAAGGCTCTTAAGGGGATCATCGATGGGGGATGGCCGCATGGGTAACGGTCTCAGCGAGCCGTTCCACAATCTCGTCGGCGGAAAGCCGCTGCACTTTGCCGCTGGCCGCATTCGTCATCAGAGTTTTGATTTCGGTCCGGGTGGGTACGTGGCCACGAGCTCCAATGGCGGTGCAGTTGAGGGCCGCCGCCGCGTTCGAAAATTCCAGAGCGGCTTCCATGGCCATACCATCGAGCATGGCACAACAGAAAGCACCATGAAAGACGTCGCCGGCGCCGGTGGTATCGACGCAGTCCACTTGAAAGGCCGCTGAGTAATACCATTCGCCCTGAAACAGGGCGAGAGATCCGCGACTGCCGAGGGTCATGGCGGTGACGGCGCAACGATACTCGCGTTCGAGAAGAGAGAGGGCATCAAATGGATCGGCTGCGCCCGTCCATTTACCGGGCCAGGAGGAGCCGGCCACCAGGTAATCGACGTTGTGCAACACGGCATCGAATCCGGCATAGACGGTATCGACATCGAGCGAGACCGGGATGCCGTGGCGGCGCGCCTCGGCGGCGGCAAAGGTGGCAGCATCTACGTCGTAGCCATCGATGTGAAGGAGTCTCGCGTTACGAATATCGTTGGGATCAAGTTCGGAGGGAGACAGCTTCAAGCCATCAGAGCGTTGCCATAGGACGGTGCGCTCGCCGGTTCGTTGATCGATGACGATGTAGGCGGTTTGATTCGGACAATCGCGGCGCACAATCAAGCGGCTGGCATCGACGCCTACCTGCTCGAGGCTTTCGCGCTGCATGGTGCCGCGGACATCGTCGCCAATGGTGCCGATGTACTGGGTGCGCAGACCAAGGTTGGCGCAGGTAACGACAGCGGTGGCGACCTGTCCGCCGGGGCTCAGCAGTTCGCGCTCAAAGGCGACTTTACCGGCGTAAGCAGGAAATTCTTTGACCAGGAGCAGGGTATCGGTCGCGTTCAGGCCTATACCTAAAACATCGAACCCGGGGCTCAAGCGAGCCTACTTCTTAATGGAATTGGGAACCTCGTAAAGGTAGATGGTATGGACATCTCCGAGATGGCCGGACGTTTCCCACGTATTGATGGGATTCCAGCCTTCTATAGGATAGTCGTACGAGACAACGCGGGTGTTCGGTTTGAGTTCGCGTTCCAGGTTGGGTCGAAGGCTATCGTTGGCGCTGGGGGCCAGGTAGAGAGTGACCACGTTAGCGGCGCTGAGATCCATCTTCATGAAATCGCCGTGAATAACCTTGACCTGGCCGGTGAGCCCTTTCTTCTTCACGTCCTGGGCGGCGCGCTGAGCAAGGGCGCTGGAAATCTCGATGCCAACAGCTTTGGCACGATATTTTTTAGCGGCTTTGACGAGAATACGGCCATCGCCGCAGCCGAGGTCGTACAGTGTCTCACCGGGTTTGAGACTGGCCGCTTCGAGTATTTTGTCCACGGCATTTTCGGGGGAACCGACGGAGGGAGCGAGTTTCTTGGTGAAGGTGTCGAGGTCGGATTGCTGCGCGGAACAAACGAGGGCAGCGGCAACCAACAGGACGGAGAAGTGGGTGGTAACACGAACGGCAAGAGAACTCATATCAGGCATCCCCTTTTGGGCATTAGTGTACCCCGGATGCGCTTTGTGGGAAAGGCCAAGTTGCTGAGATTGGCATGTTAGTGGGTGCCGCCAGACAGAGCGCTGGCCAGCGGGCGACTATGTTTGGTACGGATGATGCGGTTCATCATTTCGCTGGTGGAAAACCAGAGATCACGCGGCCGGGAAATGGTGTACTCGGTCCCCCGAAACGCTTTGATGGCATGGCTGATGGAATCTTTCCAGGGCACCGCCTGCGGGTTCAGGTTGTAGTTCATATAGAAGACCGGGCACTCAACATCTCCGATGCGCCGCAAGTCTTCCTGGGGTACATCGGCCTTGAGCATGGCTTTAGGTCCGGCAAAGATCACCGCATCGGGGTGCATGGGGACAGCGACTTCTTTCTCTATAAGGCCTGCCAGGAAATTAGTCTCGCTTTGCTTTTCCCCGAGTTGGGTGACGGAGACGGTGCCTAATTTGACGTTGTTTAAAGCGCGACCCAGGGCAGGGAAGTCGATCTGATCGGCGGTTTCCTGACGGTAAACTACCTTGCCCTCTGAAATATTGAAGGCGACGAGCGAAATCCTACCAATTCGTGGATCTCGCTGGATGGCTTTGAGGATGCTGACGAGAGCATCGGTGTCGGAGCGCTGCAAGGCGGCTGATGTAGCGTCCTGTGGAGCGAAGTTGACGAGGAGTTTTACGTTCAGGTTGTCCGGCCGGGCGGGAGAAGTGCGGACCTGAGTGTCATTCAAGAAGGGTTCGGGCGGGTTTTCGGTGACGGTGTTAGGGGAGACAAAGAGGTTGATCGGGCGGTCTTTGGGGGCCAGCGCGGCGTCGACGTCCCAGGAGGAGGAGCAGATCCGTTCGGCCCGATCGCGCATCAGCCAGTCGACGTGATAGTTGCCTTCGCCGAGGTCGATTTCGCCTTGCAGGAGAGCATCGCCTTTGGCCTCTTCAGCGACGGTAGGCACGTTGATGTGCTGGACGAAATAGGCGGGCGAATTCTTGTCGGTTTGCGAAGAAACACGGAAAACAACGGTTAAACGGCCACCATCCCCGGAAACCTCAGTCAAGGGGACGGTGACATCGTAGCCGGCGTGGAAGCGGAGATCGAAGCCCAATTCGGGTTTGCGCTGGGTGACGGCGCAGGGCAGATCCTTGCGCTCGTTGCCCGCCTCGAAGATGGCCATGTCGGACGGCATGATGTTGACGGGATCGCCCGGTTCGGCGGGGCGGATCAGCAGTTGAGAGCGGGCCGGAACAGAACAAAGAAGGAAAGGGACGAGCGAAAGCAAGCTCGCCTGGAGCGCTCCGGTAACAGGGCGCGCCAGTTTAGAAAAACGGCAAACGGGCGAACACGATCCACTCAATCGCGATGCCATTCATCCCCCAACGAAAGATCAAGCGCAAAGGTCGCCGTCGAGCGGCCTCTCGGTTCCATGATTATCGCTCAATTGGAACGAAGCAATCTGTAAAACTTCTATGAAAAATTGTAGGAACGTTCTAGTACGCGAGTCAACAGTTGTTTTTTGGAGGTAGGAGCGGGAGGAAACTGGTTAGAGTAAAGGTAGGAAGAATCGATGATTTCCACTGAGCTGGTGAGTGTCGAAGAGTACCTGCATTCGGTGTATGAGCCTGACGCGGAATATGTGGAAGGAAGGATCGTTCCTCGCGCGATGCCCCTAAAACCTCATAGCAAAATGCAGAGCTATCTCGTTGGAACCTTTTTTATATTGGGGCCTAGTGGGGGTTACCAGGTTTGGCCGGAGCAACGCCTGAGGACCCAGGCGGATCCAGCCCATTATCGAGTGCCTGATTTATGCGTAACCTTTGGTGAGCCGGACGAAGATGTTTTCACAGAGGCGCCACACCTTTGTGTTGAAATTCTTTCCTCCGGCGACAGGGCGGTCGAGGTGCGAACCAAGGTGGAAGAATATCTGGCGTTCGGAGTCAGGTATGTGTGGGTGATCGATCCGGTTGCGCGCCGGGGCGAAATCCATACACGCATTGGAATCGAGCGGGTGGAAGATGGGGTGTTTCGGGCCGGCGAAATTACGGTGGACGTTCGTCAAGCCTGATTAAGACGCCCGACGTGATACATTGCGAGAGATTATGGCATCCCGCAGTGTAAATAAGGTCCTCTTGATTGGCCACCTGGGCCGGGACGCGGAAACGAAGTTCACGCCAGCCGGGGCAGCGGTGACGCGCTTCTCGGTGGCGACGAATCGCCGCTGGAAGGACCAGCAGAGTGGCGAGTGGAAAGAGCAGACGGATTGGACGAATGTGAGCGTCTGGCGCAAAGAGAATCTGGCGAACTATTTGGTCAAAGGCACGCAGGTGTATGTGGAAGGCCGCATCCAGACCCGCAGCTATGACGACAAAGATGGCAAGAAGGTGTACGCGACCGATGTGGTGGCGGACGACGTTATTTTGCTGGGCGGACGGGGAGAAGGCGGCGGCGGGCCTGAGGCAGGGCAAGGTGGTGCGGCACGCAGTGGGGCTCCGAGCCGTGGACGAGGTCCGGCGGGCGGTGGAGCGCCGGGGGGTGGGCCGGAAGATGATTTCGGCGGTATGGAAATTACCGACGATGACGTTCCGTTCTGAGTGGACTGGTAAGCCACTCAGTATCTTGCAGGTGAAAGTCCTGCTGCAGGAGTTGGTTCATTGCCTGTGTAGCTATGGCGTACGCGTGGATGGTGACTGAAACGCGGGAGCGACGCCGGAGAAACGTGGCCCCCGACCTAGACCGTGGGCGCGCGCAAGCATGCAGCCCGTAACGAAAGTGAACCTCTGTTAAGCCTCGTAAATGTCAGCCGTGCGTTCATGCTAGGAGAGCACGGTGTAGGGTGGTTCCGCCGAGTCTTTAGAACGGGGACGAAGGCCGCGAACCCTGGTGGATGAATGAGCCACATGAAACCAGGGTTGGAACTCGGGGTATAGAGGATGGGATGCGTGCATAGAGCTGAGTGGAACAGACGAGACCTCTACTTGTCACGGAATAACCGACCGTGTAATCGAAGGTATAAGGTGTCCACCGAAAGCCTTTGAAAAGCGGGATAGAGGAGTCGGAGGAGGCCATACTACCGTTGATGGTGAGGACAACAGAACCTCGCCGGAGGGAAGGGCCTCTGCTTCTGTCATGTTTTTCGAGGGAGGAGGTACTGTGTGATTGCGAAAGCTCAAAACACGCCTTTAGAAAGTGTACGAGTACTTCAACGAAAACTATATCTGGCAGCCAAGGCGAATCCGAGACGTAAATTCGGAGTGCTGTATGACAAGGTGTGCCGCGAAGATGTGCTTCGCGCGGCATACGCTCAGGTGAGAGCCAATCAAGGCGCTCCGGGTGTTGACCGACAAACGTTCTCAGAAGTTGAGAATGGTATGGGAGTCGATGCCTTTCTGGGCGATATTCGCGAAAAGCTTGTTGGGAAACGGTACAAGCCTCTGCCGGTCCGAAGGGTGTTCATCCCGAAGGCCGATGGAACGCAAAGACCGCTCGGGATACCTGTCATTGTTGATCGTGTAATACAGGCAGCAGTGAAGATCGTGATCGAACCTTTGTTCGAAGCGGGCTTCCGGGATTTCTCGTATGGGTTTCGGCCTCGCAAGAGTGCTCACCAAGCTCTGCGAGAGGTCTACAAGTGGCTCAACTTTAAGTGCCATTGGGTTGTTGACGCGGACCTCAAGTCGTATTTCGATACGATTCCGCATGACAAGCTGCTCCTGTCGGTGAGGACCAAGATCATTGACCGATCAGTTGTGAAACTGATTGCACTGTGGCTTAAGGCCGGTGTGATGGAGGAAATGGGAGTCCGGAAGGAAACGACTGGTACCCCACAGGGCGGAGTCATTTCTCCGCTGCTTGCGAACCTCTATCTGCATTGGCTGGACCAAACCTGGGAGAGACGAGGCTTTGGCGAGCGTCGTCACGATGCTCACATTGTGAGATACGCCGATGACTTCGTGATCTTGTGCAGTCGGCAGCCAGAGTTCTACCTGGATCAGGCTCGGGTGGTTCTTGACCGCCTGGGTCTGACGCTGAACGCCAAGAAAACTCGGATACTGAATGCCCGGGAAGATACCTTCGATTTCCTGGGGCACCGATTTGCCGTCCGTGCTTCCAAGCGCTCCGGCGAATTGAAAACGTTCTACTATCCAACTCCTAAGGCGATGAAGTCCGTCAAGGAGAAGATCCGCGAGGTTGTTCGAACTGGACAGCACTGGGATCTCCCCGACCTGATTCAGGAGAAGGTGAACCCGATCCTGCGAGGTTGGGGCAATTACTTCAAGACGGGCAACTCAAGGATGCATTTCTTGAGCGTCGCCAAGTACACGACCTACACGCTCTGCATCATGTTGCGGAAGAAGCACAAGAAGCGATCAAAGGGGTGGAGGGACCATCCGCCGAACTGGTTCTACGATTACCACAAGCTGTTTCGTTTATACAGCCTGTCGGTCGGTGGTAGCGACCAGGAAAGGTACGGTCGCCTTGCGCCGCTGTAAAGCGCCAGGCCGAAGACAGTCGGAAAGCCGTGTGCGGGAAAACCGCACGCACGGTTTGACGAGGGGTCGCTGAGGAGATGACTTCAAATCAGTGACCTACTCTACGAGTGGACTGGTAAGCCACTCAGTATCTTGCAGGTGAAAGTCCTGCTGCAGGAGTTGGTTCATTGCCTGTGTAGCTATGGCGTACGCGTGGATGGTGACTGAAACGCGGGAGCGACGCCGGAGAAACGTGGCCCCCGACCTAGACCGTGGGCGCGCGCAAGCATGCAGCCCGTAACGAAAGTGAACCTCTGTTAAGCCTCGTAAATGTCAGCCGTGCGTTCATGCTAGGAGAGCACGGTGTAGGGTGGTTCCGCCGAGTCTTTAGAACGGGGACGAAGGCCGCGAACCCTGGTGGATGAATGAGCCACATGAAACCAGGGTTGGAACTCGGGGTATAGAGGATGGGATGCGTGCATAGAGCTGAGTGGAACAGACGAGACCTCTACTTGTCACGGAATAACCGACCGTGTAATCGAAGGTATAAGGTGTCCACCGAAAGCCTTTGAAAAGCGGGATAGAGGAGTCGGAGGAGGCCATACTACCGTTGATGGTGAGGACAACAGAACCTCGCCGGAGGGAAGGGCCTCTGCTTCTGTCATGTTTTTCGAGGGAGGAGGTACTGTGTGATTGCGAAAGCTCAAAACACGCCTTTAGAAAGTGTACGAGTACTTCAACGAAAACTATATCTGGCAGCCAAGGCGAATCCGAGACGTAAATTCGGAGTGCTGTATGACAAGGTGTGCCGCGAAGATGTGCTTCGCGCGGCATACGCTCAGGTGAGAGCCAATCAAGGCGCTCCGGGTGTTGACCGACAAACGTTCTCAGAAGTTGAGAATGGTATGGGAGTCGATGCCTTTCTGGGCGATATTCGCGAAAAGCTTGTTGGGAAACGGTACAAGCCTCTGCCGGTCCGAAGGGTGTTCATCCCGAAGGCCGATGGAACGCAAAGACCGCTCGGGATACCTGTCATTGTTGATCGTGTAATACAGGCAGCAGTGAAGATCGTGATCGAACCTTTGTTCGAAGCGGGCTTCCGGGATTTCTCGTATGGGTTTCGGCCTCGCAAGAGTGCTCACCAAGCTCTGCGAGAGGTCTACAAGTGGCTCAACTTTAAGTGCCATTGGGTTGTTGACGCGGACCTCAAGTCGTATTTCGATACGATTCCGCATGACAAGCTGCTCCTGTCGGTGAGGACCAAGATCATTGACCGATCAGTTGTGAAACTGATTGCACTGTGGCTTAAGGCCGGTGTGATGGAGGAAATGGGAGTCCGGAAGGAAACGACTGGTACCCCACAGGGCGGAGTCATTTCTCCGCTGCTTGCGAACCTCTATCTGCATTGGCTGGACCAAACCTGGGAGAGACGAGGCTTTGGCGAGCGTCGTCACGATGCTCACATTGTGAGATACGCCGATGACTTCGTGATCTTGTGCAGTCGGCAGCCAGAGTTCTACCTGGATCAGGCTCGGGTGGTTCTTGACCGCCTGGGTCTGACGCTGAACGCCAAGAAAACTCGGATACTGAATGCCCGGGAAGATACCTTCGATTTCCTGGGGCACCGATTTGCCGTCCGTGCTTCCAAGCGCTCCGGCGAATTGAAAACGTTCTACTATCCAACTCCTAAGGCGATGAAGTCCGTCAAGGAGAAGATCCGCGAGGTTGTTCGAACTGGACAGCACTGGGATCTCCCCGACCTGATTCAGGAGAAGGTGAACCCGATCCTGCGAGGTTGGGGCAATTACTTCAAGACGGGCAACTCAAGGATGCATTTCTTGAGCGTCGCCAAGTACACGACCTACACGCTCTGCATCATGTTGCGGAAGAAGCACAAGAAGCGATCAAAGGGGTGGAGGGACCATCCGCCGAACTGGTTCTACGATTACCACAAGCTGTTTCGTTTATACAGCCTGTCGGTCGGTGGTAGCGACCAGGAAAGGTACGGTCGCCTTGCGCCGCTGTAAAGCGCCAGGCCGAAGACAGTCGGAAAGCCGTGTGCGGGAAAACCGCACGCACGGTTTGACGAGGGGTCGCTGAGGAGATGACTTCAAATCAGTGACCTACTCTACAAAACGGGATTTCCGGGATGGGTAAACCGGTTACCTTACTCGAAGGGCTCAGCTCTCACGCGCTGTCACTTGGCGCTAACTCGATCACGGTGGAGTACAAAGATGCACGGGAATGGGTCTTTGCCAATATAGGCGGCGTAGGCATCGGGATCGCTAAGTATGCCAGCTCCAGCGCCGATGCGAAGGAGTTGCGCCGGGACCTTTCAGCCGCCGCCCGAAAGCCAGTTCGCACCGTTATCGGTGGACAGGTCTGCATCCTCAAAGTGCGTGTCTTCGACAGCTTTGGCGAGGACGCTTTCGAGGTTGCGATAGATCCAGCACCGAAACGCGAACCCTCAATTGCACCGTCATTCACGGCCAAACAGGGCCAATATCTGGCTTTCATCCATACTTACACGAAGATTCACAGACAGGCTCCCGCTGAATCGGATTTGGGACGCTACTTCCAGGTTTCTCCGCCGGCGATTCACGACATGATCATAACTTTGCAGCGCAACGGTTTGATCGAACGAACACCTGGGCAGGCGCGCTCCATCCGGCTCCTGGTGCGGCCGGAGCATCTGCCGGGATTGGAGTAGATCGAGGACTGCGCGTGCCTGCTTAACTCAGGTGCAGGACATAGGCATATAGCATCACTTCGAGGCCGACGATGCTGGCCAGCAGCAAGCTGTGGCGGAGGGTAAAGCGGAAGAGTTTGGCCTGTTCGGGCACGGTGAGTCCGGTGGCTGCGGCGGCCACCGCGATTGTTTGCAGACTGATCATTTTGCCCATGACTCCGCCGGCGGAATTCGAAGCCGCGATGAGGGATTGACCAAAGCCGAGGCGGCCCGCGGTGACCACTTGCAGGCTGCCGAAGAGGGCGTTGGCTGAGGTATCGGAACCAGTGAGAAACACGCCGAGCCAGCCCAGCAATGAACTGAAAAAAGGAAATAGCGCGCCGGTGGCTGCAAAGGCCAAGCCAAGCGTGCCCGTTGCCCCGCAGTAATTCATGATGAAGGCAATGGCCAGCACCGCGGTTACGGTGACGGTGGGCAAGAGTAGCTGGCGCGCGACTGCGGCGAGAATGCGCAGGAAATCCGCAATTTTCAGGCGGAGCAAGAGGGCCGAAAGAAGCGCCGCGGCCATGCAGGAACTGCCGGCGGCCGACAACCAATTGAGATTGTAAATGGCGGCGTAAGCGCTGGCGCGAGTCACGACCGGTGGGACGCGATTGATCTCCTGGTGCAGCCAGGGCCAGGGAAAGGTAAGGGTGACGGTGTTAAGGACCTGTTGAATGGGTTTGTAACCCCAGAGCAGGACCGAGACCACCAGTAGGGCATAGGGGAGCCAGGCAATGAAAATTTCGCGCGGGGTGCGGGTTTGTTTAAGCGTTGCGTTTTGAAGAGGGTTTGGCGTACCGGCTCGTTGCCAGAGCGCATTTGTAGCCATATCCTGCACTCTGAGGAGAGCGGGTGGACGCCAGACGCGCAACAGCAGAATTAACGCCAGTACGGCGCTGAGCGAACTGATAATGTCGGCGAGTTGCGGGCCGATAAAGTTGGAAACGAGGAACTGCATGGCGGCAAATGCGCCGCCACAGACGAGCCAGGCGGGCCAGACTTCGAGCATGGCGGCGCGTCCGCACAAAACGGCCAGCAGGTAGGCCGGGATGCAGAAGGAAATGGGGGCGCAAATGCGGCCGACGTCTGCGCTGAGCCGGTCGACCGGAAGACCGGTGATTCCTGCCAGCGTAATAATCGGAATGCCGATGGCGCCGAAGGCTACGGGAACAGTATTGGCGAGCAGGCAAATCGCCGAGGCGTAGAGCGGGGCGAATCCGAGGCCGGTCATCATGGCGGCGGCCACGGCGACGGGCGTTCCAAAACCTGCGCCGCCTTCCAGGAACGCGCCGAAGGCAAAGGCAATCAGGAGGATTTGCAGGCGCATGTCGGTGGTGATGCTGCCGACTGATTCTTTAATAATTTCGAAGTTGCCTGTTTCGACAGTGATGCGGTAAAGAACGAGCGCCCAGAAGACAATCCAGGTGATGGGAAAGAGACCGAAAGCGGCGCCGTAGGCTCCGGCGCTGACCATGTGACGCCAGGACATGCCATAGCCGCCGGTGGCGAGGATGGCGGTGGCGAGAAGTCCGGTGAGCGAAGCTTGCCAGGCCGGGCGGCGCAACACCGCAAGCAAAAGCAACAGAACAAAGATGGGGATAGCGGCGAGTAGTGCCGATCCGGCAAGGCCTTGACCCGACACCAGGTAGGGCTGACTCCAGGCGGTGTTCATGTTTTGGTGGGAAGTTTTCTTACGGCGGTGCTTTTAATCACATCAGTATATGGGGGAGCTTGCGGTAATTGTCTATTACATGCCTATTTAGATACCCAGGGTCGGCGTCGCCGAGAACGGCTTGTCATAATTGCTCTTTGTCCCTCTCGCACAATTTCAATCATTCTTTAAGGCCACGATGATTCTTCGTAATTGGTTTGCCGTTTCGGTGGGCCTGGTGTTCGCCATTGGCTCCGCCCTTGCGTTTCAGGAGCCGCAGATTCCGCCCAACGGCACGCCGCCGCAGCCTCCGGCCGGCGCCGCAAATGGTCCGCAGCCCGGGCCTGGAGTCAAAGCGCCTGGTCCCGGAGATCGCACTAGCGACACACCGCAAGCGCGACCGAATGGGCGGCCCGGTGGACGCGGCGACTTTCTGGCGATCGGTGCGCCGGCCGATCCGGCAGCTGCAGCGCGCGGCAAGAATATTTTCGTAGCGAACTGCGCTTTCTGCCATGGCAGCGATGCGAAGGGCGGTAATGGCGGTCCGAATCTGGCGCAATCGGTGTTGGTGTTGCACGACAAGGGAAGCGGCTCGGAGATCGGGCCAGTGATTCTGCATGGGCGGACGGCGAAAGGGATGCCGGCGTTTGCCTTTACCGAAGCACAAATTAAAGACGTAGCGGCGTTCCTGCTGTCGCGAAGCCAGGGGGCGGCGAATCGCATGGAATACAAACTACTCAACATCGTCACGGGCGACCCGAAAGCGGGCGAAGCTTATTTCGGTGAGCATTGCGCCAGTTGTCATTCGGGTACGGGCGACCTGGCGCACGTTGCGACAAAATACGAGCCGGCTGTTTTGCAGGGCCGATTTCTCTATCCGAAGGAGCCGCGCAACTTTGGTGGCGCAGGTCCTCCGCCTGATCCACGGGCCGAGAAGACCGCTACGGTAACACTTGCCTCTGGGCAAAGTTACACCGGCGTCTTGAACCATCAAGATGATTTCAGCGTGGAACTAACCGAAGCCACTGGTGAACACCATTCCTGGCTGCTGGACGAAGAAAAAGGCATTCACGTGCAAGTAACTGATCCGCTAAAAGGGCACGCTGACTTACTCCCGCAATACAGTAACGCAGATATGCATAACATGCTCGCTTACCTGGAGACTTTGAAGTAATGGTTAATCGTTTCTTGCTTTCTTGTCTGTTGTGTCTTCCGGCTTGCGTCTCCGCGGCAGCGCTCGATCCTGCTTCGATCGCGAAAGCGCCGCCGGGATCGTGGCTGACTTACAACGGCGACTACTCGGGCCGTCGTTTTAGTGCGCTCGATCAGATTCAGTCGAAGAATGTGCGGGATCTGAGTCTGGCGTGGGTTTACAAAGCGAATCCGGGGCAAGGCGGCAGTCCCTTTGGCGTTTCAGTAAAGGCGACGCCGCTGGTAGTGGATGGGGTGTTGTATTTTACTGTCCCGGATCATGCCTGGGCAGTGGATGCGCGCACCGGCCGCGAAATCTGGCATTACAAGTGGGAGAGCCAGGGAGGGATTCATATTGGCAATCGCGGCGTGGCTATCTATGGAAACTGGGTCTTCTTCGAAACGCCCGACAACCATTTGATCTCGCTTGAAAAAGACACGGGTAAGTTTCGCTGGTCGGTGGTAATTGCCGATCTGGCGCAGGAGTATTTTTCGACTCCGGCGCCTTTGGTGGTTGGTAATCATGTGCTGGTCGGGGTAGGCGGCGACTCGCTGGATGTGCCGGGGTTCCTCGAAGCACGCGATCCTGAAGACGGCAAGGTGCAGTGGCGTTGGAATACAGAGCCGAAGAAAGGCGAGCCGGGATCGGAAACGTGGCCGAACGAGCAGTCTGCTTCGCACGGCGGAGGCATGACGTGGCTCAGCGGCACGTATGACCCCGAGCTGAATCTTCTTTACTGGGGCACAGGCAACCCGAATCCAGTCCATGCCGCGCAAGGACGCAAGGGAGACAATCTCTGGACTTGTTCGATTGTCGCGTTGAATCCCAATACGGGCAAGATGGTCTGGTATTTCCAGGCTTCGCCGCATGACACGCACGATTGGGACAACGTGGAAGCGCCGGTGCTTTTTGAAGGAACGATTGATGGCAAGCCGCGCAAGCTACTGGCGCAGGCGGCGCGCAATGGTTACTTCTTCGTGCTTGACCGGACCAATGGTAAGAGCGTAGTTACTAAGCCGTTTGTGGATATTAACTGGTCGAAAGGCGTCGATGCTAAAGGCCAGCCGATTCCGAAAGAGGATAAAGAGCCGAAGACCGATGGCGCTCTGGTTATTCCGGCTTCGGGCGGTGCGACGAACTGGTTTCCACCATCTTTCGACCCGCAGACAGGCTTGTTTTATGTAAGTGCCTCGCCTTCTTATAGCGTGTATTACTTGACCGATACCAGTCCGAACCCGGAAGGTTACGGTGGTCGAGATGCGGGCGTTTGGTCGGAGTCTGCGCTCGAGGCGATTGATTATCAGACGGGAAAGATCAAGTGGCGTCACATCTATCCGGAAAACGGCGGCCACTCGGGCATTCTGACAACCGCGGGACAACTGCTGTTTACGGGTGATCCTTCGTCGAATGCGATTGCGTTCGATCCAGCGGATGGCAAAATCCTGTGGCATGCAGGGCTGGCGGCTCCGGTAAGTAATGGACCAATGACTTACTCGCTCGATAGCCGGCAGTACGTTGTGTTTGGAGCGGGCGATATGTTGTACGCGTTCACGCTGCCGCGGTAATCGGATGCGCATTGGTATCAATACTTTCTTGTGGACGGCTAATTTCGGGCCGCATGATTTTGGGCTGCTTCCCGCTATCAAGGCGCATGGCTTTGACGGTGTGGAAGTGACTCTCATTCGAAAAAACGAGTTTGCAGCGAGCGAGATTCGGCAGGCGCTGCGAGAGCACGATTTGCAGTGTACGGTGTGCGCGGTGTTGCCGCCCGAACTGAGCCTGATTACGGATAACGGCCAAATTCGGTCGTTAACTGTGGCTCATCTCTCGGACTGCATTAAGTTGACGGCGGAAGCGGGAGCTGATCTAATTGCGGGTCCGCTGTACGCGCCGGTGGGTTATCTGCCGGGACGCAGACGCACGGAAGAAGAGTGGAAGCGTGCGGTGGACGGTTATCAGCAACTCGGGCCGGTTCTCGACCAGGCTGGTGTCGATTTTTGCATCGAGCCTTTGAATCGGTTCGAGACTTTTTTCCTGAACACGACAGCTGATGCCGTGGCCCTTTGCGATGCGGTCGGTCATCCCAGGGTTGGCATGCTTTGGGACACTTTTCACGCCAATATTGAAGAGAAGCAACTAGGAGATGCGCTGAGTCTGAGCGCTCCGCACCTAAAGCATGTTCATACCTGCGAGAACGATCGGGGCACGCCGGGCAGCGGGCACGTGGACTGGAGTCGCGTGTTTGCCGAACTCTCCGCCATGCGGTATGACGGATGGTTGACGATTGAGAGTTTCGGTTTTATGGCGGGCGATCTTTCGGCAGCGGCGTGTATCTGGCGGGATTTGGCGGCGACTCCTGAACAGATTGCGTGGCAGGGCGTTGAGTTTTTACGCAGCCAGATATGATGGCAGTGCGAATCTGATTCTCGAATCCGATCGCAATTCTTCACGTGCCTTCGATCCAGCAGTTTCCCAAAATTCATAACGCGATGTGGCCCGGTCTGGTGGGCAAAGGCATAGGCTCGGAACCAGCAATCGATCTGGACACTATGCTTGCGCTTACGGCGGAAGCGCAGGTGGATGGAGGACGTTTCGAGGGCGTCGATCTGTTCCTGGCCGACCCGCACGTGAGCATCGATTCGACCAAGGATGATCTCTCGCGGCTGGTGGAGAAGATCGCGCGGCAAGGATTCGTAGTTGGTTCGCTGGTTGCGCCGGTCTGGGCCCCCACTGGCGGCGGTTCGGCGATGGGAACTCCCGAGGAGCGGCAGCATTTTTTGCGGCAGGTGGAGAAGGCGTGCGGTATCGGCGAGTCGCTGCGCGAGATGGGCATTCGAACCTACGGCGTGATTCGGATCGACTCAGCCGCCAGTCCTGGGGACTGGGTGGGTGCGCCTTTGGAAAATACGAAGACGATCGCTAAAACGTTTCAAAGTGCTTGTGACATTGCCGAAACGCATGGTGAGCGCCTGGCGGCGGAAGGCGAAATCTGCTGGGCGGGCATGCATAGCTGGCGCGACATGGTGCAGTTGCTTGAAATGGTGAATCGTCCGGGTACACTCGGTTTTCAGGCCGATATGGCGCATACGCTTTTGTACACGCTTGGCTATAACGCGCCGGAGGACCGTCTGTTACCGGAAGATTTTCAATGGGATGATGACGCTGCGCTACACCGGGCTTTGCAAACCGTCGCTTCGGCGCTGCGTCCCTGGATGAATGATTTTCACGTGGCGCAGAACGATGCAACGGTGAAAGGATCGGGCTCGCACGACAAGACAGGACGGCACTGCTTGCCCTACGATCCGCAAGGCAAGCTGGACCTGGTGCGTGATTCGGGTTTGTGGCTGCGTGACGATCAGGGGAAGGTGACGCGCGCCGTCGAACATATTTGCTGGGATGGCTGCATGTTTCCGAACGAGGTTATGATGCGGCCGGAAACATGGAACGATATCTTGACTGCCATGCTTTCGGTACGCAATGCCCATGGCTGGACAGCGGAAGCAGCATGAGTAAGGAAGCGCTGCGCGTGGGGCTGGTTGGTTATGGATTCATGGGCCGCACGCATTCGAACGCATACCGGCAAGTCAATCAATTTTTCGATGTCGGGTTCCGGCCGGAACTCAAGGCGGTGTGCGGGCGCGACAAAAAAAAGGCCGAAAGTTTTGCGGCGCAGTGGGGATACGAATCGGTCGAGACGGAGTGGCGTGCGATGGTCGAGCGCCAGGATATCGATTTAATAGATATCGCCAGTCCGAATGATACGCATGCTCCTGTTGCTCTGGCGGCGGCTGCGGCCGGAAAAATTGTATTGTGCGAGAAGCCGCTCGGCAGAAATGTCGCGGAAGCGCAGCAAATGGTGGAGGCGGTGGAGCGGGCACGTGTTACTAACATGGTCTGGTATAACTACCGGCGTGTGCCGGCGGTTACTCTAGCGAAACAGATCATTGAAGAAGGCAAGTTAGGTCGGATCTTCCACTATCGGGCAAAGTTTCTGCAGGATTGGACAATTTCCGCCAAAATTCCACAGGGCGGCGCGGGTCTCTGGCGGCTAAGCGCGGAGGTGGCGGGCAGCGGGGTTACCGGCGACTTACTGGCGCATTGCATCGATACGGCTCTCTGGCTAAATGGGCCCATTGGAACTGTGTCTGCCATGACGGAGACGTTCATCAAGCAACGTGATAATGCTTTGACGGGCGAAAGACAGGAGGTTCGCATCGACGATGCGAGCGCTTTCCTGGCGCGCTTTGTGAATGGTTCGCTGGCTACGTTTGAAGCCACCCGTTATGCGCGGGGTCATAAGGCGCTGTATACGTTCGAAGTGAATGGAGAGAACGCGTCGCTTGCCTGGGATCTTCATGACCTGCATCGCTTACAGTTCTTTGATTACGCAGATGATTCGCGGCTGCGGGGCTGGCGCTCGATTCACGTGAGCGAAGGGGAACATCCGTATATGAAGCAGTGGTGGGTGCCCGGTCTGCAGATCGGTTATGAGCACACGTTCATCCATCAGGTGGCTGATTTGTTGCGCGGCCTTCGAGATGGGAGTGCTGTTAGCCCCACGTTTCGAGACGCGTTCGCGACCGAGCAGGTAGTCGGTGCGGTGCTCAAGTCTGCGCAGAGTGGTGAGTGGGTCAATTGCCTGAGAGAAATAAATTGAAAGGACTTAGATGTCAAAGCAAGCAGTAATTCAGCAGGCGTTAGACGCCGGAGAGGGCGTTGTTCGGTTCGCCCCGTGCTGGGTGCCTCGGTCATTCTTGATGCCGGGCGGTCGTTTGAAGCTAGATGCGCGGGATTTGTACGCACTTGGCGGCCACCGCGGCGGTATTGACGAGCGCTGGTTCTCGTCTACTACCAACGCGGCAAACGGACCGGGCACTCCCGAAGACGAGGGGCTTAGCTACATTGCTTTTGACGGCCAGAAAGTGCTCTTTAAAGAAGCTATCGATACCCTGGGCGACCGCTTTCTGGGTGCCGATGTAATGGCTCGTGAGGGTGGCTGGAACTTCTTTTGTAAGTTCTTCGATAACCTGGGGCCGATCCCGCACCACATGCACCAACGGGATCAACACGCAAAGTTAGTCAGCCGCCGCGGCAAGCCGGAAGCCTATTATTTCCCACCGCAATATAACTTCAAGTCGAATAACTTCCCATATACGTTCATGGGACTCGAGCCTGGCACCAGCCGAAACGACGTACTCGATTGCCTCAAGCGCTGGGAGAAGGGCGATAACGGGATTCTCGATCTTTCGAAAGCGTACCGGCTGACACCGGGGACTGGCTGGCAGGTGGATGCGGGCGTACTGCATGCGCCGGGATCGCTGGTTACTTACGAGCCCCAGGTGAATAGCGATGTTTTCGGCATGTTTCAGTCGATGGTGGAAGGCCGTTATGTGCCGTGGGAGCTGTTGGTTAAGGATGTGCCACCGGACAAAGCCCATGACCTGGAGTTTATTGTCGACATGCTCGATTGGGAAAAAAACGTTGATCCTGAATTCGGCAGTCATAACTTAACCAGGCCCGAACCGGTGCGCGATGAGCATGAGATGGCTGATGCCGGGTATCGTGAAGTCTGGATTACTTACGGGACACGCCATTACTCCGCAAAAGAATTGACTGTGATGCCCGGCCGCTCGGTTGTTATAAAGGACGCCGCAGCGTACGGCCTGATTCTCACGCAGGGCTATGGGCAACTTGGGAAACATCGCATTGAAACGCCGGCGCTGATTCGTTTTGGCGAGTTGACCAACGACGAGTTTTTTGTAAGTGCGGCTGCGGCGAAAGAAGGAGTTCAGATTGCGAACCAAAGCCCGAATGAACCTTTGGTGATACTGAAGCATTTTGGACCGGGGAATCCGGATGCCGAAGCGCTGGTGGATCGATAGTTGTGAAATTTGTTGGCTAGCAGTTAGTTGAAGTTAGTTAATTAGTTGGCGTTAGTTAAATGGCTCGACGAAAACAGACCAGCTCTTCATTCATATCTGAGCGCCATCATAGGATCGACGAGCATGGCTCGGCGCGACGGCGGATAGGCGGCAAGCAGCGCGATCAACAAGAACAACAGAGCCATACCGCAGAACGAGATGCTATCGACGGTGTGGAGTCCATAGAAAATGCCACGCAGCAGGTAAGAGACTACCACTGCGAGAAACATTCCGAGAAGCAATCCAGCGAGCACAGGCTGTGTGCTTTCGCGCAGGATGAGCGAAAGGATGTCGCGCTTTTGTGCGCCGACCGCGAGGCGGATGCCGATTTCGCGGGTGCGGAGGACGACGATATAGCTGACCGTACCGTATATTCCCAGCAAGGCGAGCAGCAGCCCGAATAAGCCGGCAGTAGACGCAATACCGGCCGCCAGGCTCGAGGCGATGAACGATGCCGTCTGGCGAAGCCTTTCATCGAGAGTAGAAGCGGTTGCGACCAGGTCGGGGTCGGTGGACGAGAGGACCGAATCGATCATCCTTATGACCGGGCCCGGGTCGGATTGGGTCCGGATGAGCAGGGGGTGGGTCTGAAGCCTGTCATCGGGCAAAGGCAGGTAGACGCGCCTGGAGTCGCTGCCGTCGAATTCAACACCTCGTGTGTCGCGCGCGACGCCGATGACCTGGTAGGCCGGCCCGTCCGCAAGAAGCTCGGTCCGATCGTGCATCTTTTCGTCGGTCGGGCCCAAACGGAGTGTTCGGCCGATGGGATTCTCGTCCGGCCAGAGTTGTTTGGCGGCTGATTCGCTCAGAATGATTGAGTGCTCATTTTGGCCGGCTTGCGGTTGAAAGTCGCGGCCCAGGAATAGGGGAATGCTAAGCGTCTGGAAGTAGTTTGCCTGAACGTAACTGTAGGAGAGGATCGACTGCAAGTTTTGCGCTGAGGATTTCTCTCCGTTAAGCGCGACGGCGGCTGTTCGATAGAAGTTATCGTCCGGCGGCCGGGCACTGGTGAGGGCGGCCACTCCGGGGAGAACAGTGAGGCGTCTGCGAAGCTCACGCACCAGGGCAAGCTTGTGGCCGGGGCCGTATTTTGATCCTTCGGGAAATTGTAAAGCGAGATGTATTACGTGCTTGCTGTCATAGCCGGTGTCCATCTCGATGGCGTGAATGGCGCCCCGCACGAACATGCTTCCGGCGATCATGAGCACGAGTGAAAGGCCAACTTGCGCAGCGATGAGGAAGTCTTGGAGACGTCGGGTGCGAGCCGGTGAAGTGCTGCCTCTGAGGCCGGAGGAGAGCGCGGAACGGGAACTTTCCAGCGCCGGCGCCAGCCCGAAAAGGACGCCGGCCACCAGGGAAATGATGAAGACGTAGACGAAGATTTCGAGGTCGGGGCTCACATCGAAAATGAACGTGCCCGCGTCAGCAGGCAGCGCACCGGCAGCCAGGGTCACGGCCACTTTCAGCAAGGCCCAGGTGAACAGAAGCGCAAAGGCGCCTGCCAGCAGGCTAAGCAGAGCGCTTTCGGTCAGCAATTGCCGGATAACGCGTCGCCGGGTGGCTCCCAGAGACAGTCGTGTGTGCAGTTCAGCCTGGCGGGATCGGGTACGGGCCAGTTGCAGGCTGGCTACGTTGGCGCAAGCGACGAGCAGCACCATACCGGCGGCGGCTATGATGAGCAAAATGGCCAGTCGCAGTCCGGGATACGCCTGCAAGGGGAGAGGGAATGGGGAACCCGGCCAAACGAGTACAGAGGCGGGTTTAGCCGAGTCGGAGTGAGGATCGTGCAGGGTTCGGAGATGATCCGCCAAAATGGTCATCTCCGCTCGCGCCTGGGCGATGCTGACGCCGGAAGCGAGCCGGCCAAACAGGCGGCAGCACTTGTTTTCACGGTCGCGTAGCCAATTTCCGTTTGCATGAACTAGCGGCTCAAGGCTCACGGGGAGCCAGAAATCAGGTGCGGCCACACTGGTGCCCACGAAATCGTGCGGCGTGATGCCGATTATCGTAAGAGCTGCGCCATTTAGGCGAATCGTTTTTCCCAGCACCGCCGGATTGCTCGCAAACCGCTTCCGCCAGTAGTTTTCACTGATCAGCACTGAGGGCGCGGCCACCAGCCCGGGAACGCCGGCAGATTCAAAGGTGCGGCCGCGTAGGGTTGGAACTCCGAGGACCCGGAAGTAGTTTTCGGAGACAACGAAAACGAAGGCGAACTCCGCGTTGCGTGCCCCGGAAGGAAGAAGGCCCAGGCTTCCGATCGCTGATCGAGCCGCCGAGCTGCTCGGGCTGACGATGCCGCTGGCGTCCGAGAGCCTCATGTGCTCAGGGCTGAAGGCGATCAGGCCCCTGAAGGAATGGGCTAAATCCCGGTATGCCTGATAATCGGGATAGCTGAATGAGAAATCGGTTGCGCCCGAGTTGCGGATGAGCGCGAGATTGACCATCTCGCCTGGATCACGAGCATCGAGAGACCGGGCGACCATTGCTTTATAGGCGGTGAAGACTGCGGTGTTCACCCCGATGCCTATTGCCAAGGCAAAGACCGCGACGGCTGTAAACCCAGCGTTGCGGTATATCATCCGCGCTGCGTAACGTAAGTCCTGGATAAGGATTTCGGGAAGGATCATTCTCAAAAGCGACGTGCGCATTTGAGAAACGATGGTCAAGCTGCGATTGTGACGATTAGCGCGCGGTTTCTGTCACCCGTAGATTTTCAGTGAGGTGTCGAGCCTGTCTATCGCCGTCTTAATTTCTGCGCATAGCCTGTAGTTCCACCTTGAGGGTCTGGATCGCACGCTGCACGCAAGGCCCAAAATAGCAAAAAGAGGGCGCACCCAACCTTCGGATGCGCCCTCTCTTTAAGTGTGTTAAGTGTTTAGCGCGCGGCTGCTTTCGCTTTGGGCGCCACTGGTTGGCGGCTTACCTTATTCGGGCGACCCGAAGCTTTAGCCGGATAAGGAACTACCTGGCCGTTGCTGTGTGCGCCGACACCGTTATGGGCGTTGCCGTTCGAGTTGCCATTGTGGCCGTTGCCATTCTGAGTTACTTTACCCAGAATCACATGACGTTTAGCACCCGTCGCCATCGGCACGTTCGATGGACGGGCGTGCGCCGTCTCATAGGCCATTACGGCGAAAGCGATCGCTTCCTTGGCATCGACGTCGAGTCCGACCTCGGTCGTATCCTTGACAGGAATATCGCCCATGGCTTTATCGAGCATGCGCATCAGCGTCGGGTTGTGAGTGCCGCCGCCCGAAGCGAAGACTTCATCGACTCGCATCTCAGGCAATACGAAGTTTCGAACGGCGAGCGCGATACTCTCCGCGGTTAAGGCGGTGGCGGTGGCGATCAAGTCCTCGCTGCTCAATTCAGTATCGAGCAGTTTGGAAACGAACTCGACTCCGTACTGTTCACGGCCGGCGGCTTTGGGCGGCTTGGCGCGGAAGTACTTGTCCCGCAAAAGTTTGGCGAGCAATTTAGGATCTGGCGTACCGGTAGCGGCCATAGCGCCATCGCGGTCGTAGGTTAAGCCGCCCGATGTGATACGAGTGACCAACTGGTCGACCACCATGTTGCCTGGGCCGGTATCGAACGCGATCACGCGATCGGTGCTGGTATTCGGCGGAATGGCCGTGATATTGGCAATGCCGCCAATGTTAACGGCTACCCTGCCCCGGCCACGATGCCGGATCAGCATGTAATCCAGATAAGGAACCAGAGGCGCGCCTTTGCCGCCTGCGGCCATATCCCGCTCGCGGAAATTCGATATTACGTCGATCCCCGTTCGCTCGCTGATCACACTCGATTCGCCTATTTGAAAAGTACTGGCGACTCTCTTGCCCAGATATTGCGCCGCCTGGCCTTCGTGGAAGATCGTCTGACCGTGGCAACCAATCAGCTTGATAGTGTCGATTGGTATCTGGCCACGCTCCGCCGTTTCCTCGAGTGCCTCAGCGTACAATTCACCGAGAAGAAAATTCAGTCTCGATATGTCTCCCGTGATCGTACTGGCGTTGGAAACGGCCAGAAGCGCTTCACGGATCTTTTTTGGATAGGGGACCGAATGACTGGTCAAGACGTTAATCTTGGCCTTGAAGCCCGAACCGGTGATGTCAATGATTGCTACATCTATCCCGTCGAGCGAAGTCCCACTCATGATGCCTGCTATTCTCATGTCTTTAGCAACTCTTGCTGTAGTTCGTGCAGAATCTGCAAAGCTTCCACCGGCCGGATCTCGTCAATATGTAAGCCCCGGACACGATCGGCGAGCCCCGGATTCAAGGGCTCGAACAGTTTAATCTGTAGGGGTGCGATTGCCTCACTCGAAGCCAGCTCATCGCCAGCAGAGCGTTCCCTTACTTCATGATGCAATAAAACGGACCTCGCGCGCTGAATTACTTGCAGGGGAAGGCCGGCTAAACGGGCCACTTCGATGCCATAACTGCGGTCCGCCGCACCCGGTTCGACCTTTCTTATGAATAAGATCTGGTCATTTGACTCCTTCACGGCGACACGTAAATTTCTTATTGCAGAAAGTTGTTCAGCGAGGCTGGTGAGCTCGTGATAGTGGGTAGCGAACAGGGTTTTCGCCCGAACATGCTCGTGAATATACTCTATGACGGCCCAGGCGAGAGCCAGCCCATCGTAGGTCGAGGTGCCGCGTCCGATCTCGTCGAGTACTACAAAGCTGTTAGATGAGGCGGTATTCAGGATGGCGGCCGCCTCAATCATCTCCATCATGAAGGTGGAGCGACCGCGGGCCAGGTTGTCGGCAGCGCCGATACGGGTATACACCCGGTCCACTAGCGGTAAGAGCGCCGCCTCCGCGGGAACGAAGGATCCGACTTGCGCCAGGATCAGGATTAAAGCTGCTTGCCGAAGATAGGTGGACTTGCCTCCCATATTCGGGCCCGTGATGACCGCTATGTACTGCTGGGCGGAATGAAGGTAGAGATCGTTGGGAACAAACCGGGTTGCGTCGCGTTCCGCGAGTTTTTCGATGACGGGGTGGCGGCCGGCGTCGATGCGCATCTCGCCGGAATCGGTGAATTTGGGGCGATGATAGCGGTTCTCGACGGCTACATGCGCTAAGGAAGCGGCCACGTCCAGTTCGGCGACTGTGGCGGCGGCTGATTTGACCTGGGCGGCGTGTTGTCCGGCGAATTGGCGGACTTGCTGGAAAAGTTCGCGCTCGAGCGTGAGGATTTTGTCCTCCGCATCGAGCACTTTCGACTCGAGCTCTTTCAGCTCAGGCGTGGTGTAACGCTCGGCATTCGCAAGCGTTTGCTTCCTCTCGTAGGAATCGGGTACCAGCTGACGGTTGGCTTTGGAAATTTCGATGTAGTAGCCGAATACATTGTTGAAACGAATTTTGAGTGACTGAATGCCGGTCTGGCTTCGTTCGCGCGTTTCGATAGCGGCGATGTACTGACGGCTGTTGCGGCGGATGTCGCGGAGTTCGTCGAGCTCAGCGTGGAAGCCGTCGCGAATGGTCCCGCCATCGCTTAGAGAAACCGGCGGCTCCTCCGAGAGGGCGGCCAGGATCTTTTCCCGCACCTCGGCGACCAGTTCGACTGGCTGGCGAAGCAGCAGCGCTTCGAATTGCGCACTTAGCTGAGACAGCTTGGGAAGTTGCGCAAGCGATTTGCCGAGAGCGAGCACCTCGCGCGGTCCGGCGGTGCCGAGGGTGATCTTGGCAAGTAATCGTTCGAGGTCCTGGATGGATCCGAGTATGTGGCGCAGTTCCCCGCGGATGATGACTTTTCCGGCGAGTTCGGCGACTGAGTCAAGACGGGCTTCAATTTCTGTCAGTTGGCCCGAGGGCTGCAGCAGTCTTTGGCGCAACAAACGGCCACCCATGCCAGTGCAGGTCTGATCGAGCACGTGGATGAGTGTGCTTTCGCGGCTTTCGCCCGCAAACAAAGGGTCGACCAGTTCGAGATTGCGAACCGTGGTTGAATCCAGCACCATGTGATACTGGCGCTGGTAAAAGGCCGGGGGGTTCAAGTGGGCAAGAGTGGATTTCTGCGTTTCGCGCAGGTAATGGAGCACGGCTCCGGCGGCTGCGGCGGCGAGAGGCTTATCGCTCAGACCGCAGCCATCGAGCGAATGCAGATGGAAGACTTCGAGGATCTGGCGGCCTGCGTAATCAGCGCCGAAGACCCAGGCATCGAGCGGGGTTTCAAGACAGGTACATCCCAGCGGAAAACCTTCGGTGCGCAAAACCTCACGGATGCCGAGCGTTTCAAGGACGGGCATAAGTTCTTCGTCTGTTAGTTCGGTGGTGCGGAACTCACCGGTCGAGAGATCCGCGTAGGCGAGGCCCGAGCGCTGGTTTTTGGAGAAGACGGCCGCCAGATAGTTGTTCTCGTGGGAGCGCAATAGGTTGGAATCGGTGGCGGTACCGGGCGTGATCACGCGCGTGACTTCGCGACGAACGAGTTTTTTGCCTGGGCCTGCCTCTTCCATCTGCTCGCAGATGGCGACCCGGTAACCGCGCTGGATTAGCCGGGCGATATAGCCGTCGGCGGCGTGATAGGGGACTCCGCACATGGGGACAGGATCGCCTCGCTCTTTGTTGCGCGAGGTGAGGGTAATTTCGAGTTCACGGGCGGCGGTGACTGCGTCTTCATAGAAGAGTTCGTAAAAATCACCGAGGCGGAAGAGAAGGAGGGTACCCGGAACCTGCTGTTTGGCGGCGTAATATTGCCGCATTAAGGGAGTCGACGGCTCCTGGATCATTTGGGCGGACGCGGCAAACTCTCAGTTTACAGGCGAACGAGCCGTTTGGGAAGAGAGGAGAATTGTGAGAGAGGAATCCATCTGACCTTGGCGGAAGCAGGTCCTTTTTTGATCTTCGCCCTGGTTCCCATCGGTGCTTGGCTTGCTCTGCAGCCAATTAGACGTCTGAAGCGCCGCTCGCTTAGACGGTTGATGATGGCGCTCACCTACTTGTTTGCTATCCTCAGCGCTCTCCTGCTTTTACTTTCGCTGCCCACAGGCTCAATTGACATCACAGACTTGTGGCGTTTCCTCGCGTTCGCGTTGCTCCCGTTCTTGCCTCTGCTCTCGCTAATTTTCTCTGGTGGCATCAGGCTGCGTTGGGCGCGGATCTCGGTCAAAGCCATCAGTTCCCTGCTACTGATTCCGACCGGACTATTTTTCCTGGGTATGTGCGTCTTCGAATCAGCTGGTGTTAGACACGCGCCGCCACTCTACTCGCCCGATGGTAAACACGTGGCGTTGCTTTGGTTTGCTTTGCAAGGCGCCCTGGGTGACGATTACGGACCGGTCGACCTGCGGCGGAACTGGATACCCTTTGCAGAAAACGTCTACTCCGGCTTGGGCGATTGGGGGTTTGGTTTACGGCCAGCATCGCCGGAAGTTCGCTGGCTCGACAACTCCAGACTTTTAATTCGCTACTGGGACGACCGGACAAAGGGAGATGGAAGAGGCGGGCCGCCGGTGTGTAAGGAAAGGGCAGCGACGATCCAAGTTGTATGCGAGAACACGGCCAAGCCTCGTTCGGTAGCGAAGTAATAGAGGTGATAAAGCCTACTTATTTTGCTTCCGCCAAACCAGTCCGGCAATGGCCGTGATCCCGAGTGTCAACAGAAAGGCCGAGCCCGGCTCAGGCGTTGTATTGTTCGCGACGGTCAGCGAAACGATCGAATCGGCGTGGTCGTAATCGAGAACGTATCTCTGGCGACCGTTATCGAAAATCGATCCCTCAACGTTCGAAAAGGCACCGGTGAATGGCGTTCCCAGCAAAATATCAAATACCGTGCCGACTGGTTTAGCGCCATTGCCGAGCATAATATCCAGGGTGCCATCCAGCGATGCTGTCACTGCATTGATCGGAACCCCGCCAAACTCCAGAACGCCATCGCCGAATTGCTGATAGGAGCCGGCTTGCCCGGACACCGCCCCGGAACCTACCGCGAGGTTGCCCGCTACATTTATCTGACCGCCCGCATATTTGAGCGTTCCTACCTGCAGCGTTCCAAAGTCGGTAAAGGTTCCATAATTATCCAGCTCCCGCGCACTCGACAATGAGCCCGGATCCACGTTTGCCGTCCCGTAATTCACGAATTGTTGAGCCGTGACTTGACCGGGAGGAGGGGTAGGCTCAAACGACTGTGTGTTGACATGCAACGTCCCGTTCGACTGGTTGATGAGAGTTCCCTGTATCGCCAGCGTGCTGCCGGCACTACCAGGTCGAATTTGATCGCCAATTACCAAATTGCCGGAATTCGAGAACCTGCCGGTTACGGTCACGGTGCTTGGACCATACAGACCGCCGATTCCGAAAGTACCGGTGTTGGTGAGCGTTCCGTTCTTGGGCGAGATGGCGTAGGAATTCTGCAAGCTGAGAGATCCCTCGACGCTGTTCAAATTGGCTAGCGCGCTCTGCGACCCGGCATTGAATGTTCCTCCGATCACCCAGGACGTGCCTTGTGCCACATCCCTCAGGCCATTCGGCTGCGCCGTCAGAGTAACGGTGGTGTTTGCGGTAATGACAACAGCGCCTTTGTTTACCACGACGCCAATGGTCGACGTCGGTCCGCTGGGGAAGTCGGCATAATTCAGGCCGAAAGAAAGAGTACCCGTGTTGGTCAGAGTGCCTCCGGCATCGAAGGAGTGGTTGGGGCCCCCAATCAAGGAGAGCGAAGCGGAGTTTGTCACATTTCCTGTAACCCCCAGGTCTGCCCCCAGCAGCAGGTTGCCGGCATTGTTCAAGTTGCGGCCTACTATCAGGGAATCAGCCAACCGGCAAACGGATCCGTTCCAATGACTCCACCCGGGTTAACGGTCACATTGCCTGTGGTTGTCAAGGTCGTATAGAAGCCGGTCGCGTGGCGTAGTCAGTTGTTAGGACGCCGCCGATGGCGAGAGAGTTGATGACGGGGCTTACATCTAATCCCACGATGCCCGTACCGATCGACACGGTGTAACGGTGACCGGACGTGTTGGTAGGAACACCAACGGGAGTCCATTGTGAGGCGGTGCTCCAGGTTCCGATACCGCCGTTCCAGGTGGAGAGAGTGTCGGCATTAAGCGTTTCGAGCGTAAACCCTGAAAAAAACAGAGAAAAGCACGCAGCAAAACGTGCGCATTGACTGAAACTCATGCGATTACTCGAAATTCCAAGTGGGGTGAAGGGCAAGTGGATTATACACTGGGACGGGCTGGAAAAAAAAGAGGGAAAGATGATTGACAGTAACGATGCTCATGATGCTAAACTGAATGCATCATGAGCATCAGAACAACGGTCACCCTGGATGAAGACGTACTGGACAAGGTCAAAGCAGAAAGCCGGGAGCGAGGTGATTCTTTCAGGGAGACCTTAAACAATCTACTTCGTTTTGCGCTTTCGAATGGGAAACAACCGGTTGAGCGGCCGCCGTTCAAAGTGCGCCCTTTTCATGACATGGGACTGATACCCGGTCTAAATTACGACAAGATCAATGAATTACTGGACTACGCGGAAGGCGAAGATCGGAAGTGGTAATTCCAGACGCTAATATTCTGATCTACTCTCAAAACCCAGGTGCAATCCAGCATCAACGTGCACGATCCTGGTTGGAGCAGCTATTCAAGAAGGGTGAACCGATCGGCCTAACCTGGTTAACGCTTTGGGCCTTCATTCGGGTTGCATCAAACATTCGTTTATGGCGCGATCCAGTTTCCGTTGAGGATCTATTTGACCGTATAGCAGAGTGGCAACTTTGGCCGAATGTGATTCTCGTCGATCCCGGCCCCAGGCATCGGCACCTTCTCAAGTCGTTGATGCTGGGTAGCGGGGTCACAGGCGCGGCTTCTATGGATGCGGTTTTAGCTGCCATCGCCATCGAGAACGCGGCGACTTTGGCCTCGACCGATCGCGATTTTCGAAGATTTTCGGGTTTGCGCTGGGTGAACCCGCTGGAAAACGACTAAGCGTAAAGTCCACGCTTTTTAATCGCCACAGCCACCCGATCGAGCGCTAGCATATATGCTGCGGTGCGGTTATTTACTGTGTGTTTCTCGGCATAACCGATCACGTCCGTAAAGCTCTTGACCATGATCTCTTCCAGACGTTCGTTAACCATCTTCTCGTTCCAGAAGTAGCCTTGGCGGTCCTGCACCCACTCAAAATAGGAAACAGTTACACCCCCCGCATTAGCCAGAATATCGGGGATAATAAATACTTTCTTTTCGGCCAGAATGGAATCGGCCACGAAAGTTGTCGGTCCGTTAGCGCCTTCGCATAGAATTTTAGCCCGGATCTTGTCGGCGTTGGCCGAGGTGATGACATTCTCGCGGGCGGCCGGAATCAGGACGTCGCAGTCCATCAGCAGCGCGTCATTCTTGTCGACGTCTTCGGCTTCTGGAAATTCGACGATGGATCCGGTGTCACGTCGGTATCGGAGCAGTGCCTCTATGTCGAGTCCGTGAGGATTATAAACCGCGCCATCGTGCTCGATAATGCAGGTAACTTTGAAGCCTGCACGGCTCATCAGGCGGGCAGCCATGCCGCCGACGTTGCCGAAGCCCTGGATGATAACGCGGGTATTTTCGGGCATCATCCGAAACAGCTTCAAAGCCTCCAGCGTGACGATCATGCAGCCCCGACCGGTAGCTTCCGGCCGACCCAGCGAGCCACCCAGTTCGAGCGGCTTACCCGTCACCACCGCGGTTACGGTGTGGCGCATATGCATGGAGTAGGTGTCCATGATCCAAGCCATAGTCTGTTCGTTGGTATTTACATCGGGCGCCGGGACATCCCGTTCCGGGCCGATAAATTCACAGATTTCGGCGGTATAGCGGCGGGTGATGCGTTCGAGTTCGCCTTCGCTCAGTAGCTGCGGTTCGCAGATGACGCCGCCTTTACCGCCGCCGAATGGGATGTTGACTACGGCGCATTTCCAGGTCATCCAAGCGGCTAACGCGCGGACTTCATCAAGCGAGACATCGGGTGCGAACCGGATGCCTCCTTTGGCCGGCCCGCGCGCGATGGAGTGCTGCACTCGGTAGCCGGTAAAGACTTCGATACGGCCGTCATCGAGAATCACCGGTATATTTACCGATAGCTCCATGGCCGGGGAGCGCAGTACCTTGCGCATCCCATCATCTAATCTCAACAATTCCGCCGCTTCATCGAAGCGGTGGGCGGCAGACTGCCAGGGGTTAATCTCGTGATCGACTAACAGGGTCGATGTAGCTTCTAACAACATGGCCAACAGCTTTCTGACGGATTCACTTCCAAAGTAGTTGCATTTCGGGCGCCCAGTTCTCTCGCAACAAGGTGAAAGTCAGCAAGCCCCCCACGCGCAACAGCGAACCATCTACTATTTACACTGTCATGCTTTCAGGTGCATGCGCAAGCGGCCTGAAATAAAGCCTGTTTGAACCAGGCGGGCCCAAACTGCGTCTAACAACCTGACGGAGACCAAAGGACGCCTATGACGCCAGAAGAAAAGAATATGCTGACCGACTTTGCGAACCGGATCGCGCAAATGCCTGCCCCGGCGCGGGACGCGGAAGCCGAAGAACTGATTCGAACGAAAATCGGCAGCCGCCCAGATGCGCTCTACCTGATGACGCAGACAGTGATGGTTCAAAACATGGCGCTCGAACGCGCGCAGCAGCAGATTCAGGAGTTGCAGAATCGCACCTCGCAAGGCCAGGTGAGTGGTTCTTCGAGCTGGCTGGGACAATCGCAGCCGGGTGGCTACAGCCAGCCTCCCGTCTCTCAGGCGCCTCAGTATGCGCCATCACCCCAGTATGCTGCGCCGATCTCTGGCGGGTTTGGCGGCGGCGGGTTTGGCGGCGGGAGTTTCTTGCGCGGAGCCGCTCAAACAGCGGCTGGTGTGGCCGCCGGTAGTCTGGCTGCCGGCGCCATTGAATCGATGTTTTCGCACCACGGCGGGGGAATGTTTGGGGGGAATGAATTCGTCGGGAGCGGTGGAGGGATGGCGCCGACCGAGGAAGTTGTTAACAACTATTACGATTCCCCTGGCGACCGCGGCAGCGATTTGCAGGGCGGCGATAGCAGCAATTTTGTCGATAGCAGCAATCTGGACGACTCGTCGAGTTCGCCAGACGATAGCTCCCAGTTCGACGACGCAGGCCTGGATACTGACGACAGCGGTGGATTCGACGGCGGTTCCGACGATAATTTCTCCTAAGACCTTTTAGTCACCGTTTCGATTTCGCTTGCGATCTCTTCCCGAGTGCCTTTTCCTTTATGGTTCAGGTATGCCCGGCGGCTGTCGTTAATTACCCGGCGGGCTTCGCTGGGGCCTCCCCATCCGTTCATCTCCGCTTTCGCGCCTTGCAGTTCCTTATAGATCGTGAAGAAGTATTCGATCTCACGCCGGATATGCGGAAACACCTGTTCAATCGTGTGGATACTTTCAAAGCGAGGATTGCGATTGGGCACACCCAGAATTTTCTGATCGTTTTCCTTTGCATCGACCATTTTGAGAACACCTAGCGGACGGACTTCCATCAGGCAACCCGTGAAGCTCGGCTCGTCCACCATCACGATAATGTCCAGAGGATCGCCGTCTTCGGCGAGCGTACCCGGGATAAAACCATAATCTCCGGGGTAGTGCATGGGCGAATAGAGCGCCCGGTCTAACCGAAACACTCCCAATTCGCCGTCGTATTCGTATTTATTGGAAGAATTCTTGGGTATTTCGATGATTACCCGAACGAGTTCGGGAAGGTCTGGGCCCGGATCGAGGTCGTACAGTTTCACGGGTTTAGGGTAACAGAGAAATGTTGCAGGTTGAATAGGCCGTGCGAAACTCAGGGGGCATGTCTGCGCACTTGACTGAAAAGATCCGATGGGGCATTCTGGGAGCCGCCAACATAGCGACAAAGAAGGTAATTCCGGGCATGCAGAAGTGCGCGCATTCGGCGGTGGTGGCGATTGCGTCGAGAGATGTCCGGAAGGCGCGCCAGGCGGCGGATGAACTCGGGATCAAGCGGGCATACGGGTCGTATGAAGAACTGCTGGGAGATCCGGGTGTCGACGCGATCTACAATCCTCTACCCAATCACCTGCATGTGCCCTGGTCCATAAAGGCGGCTGAGGCCGGGAAGCATGTTCTCTGTGAGAAACCGATCGCCCTAACGGCTGCCGAAGTAGCGCCGCTGATCGCCGCGCGCGACCGGACCGGCGTCAAGATCGGCGAGGCGTTTATGGTGCGAACGCACCCGCAGTGGCTGCGTGCGCGCGAACTGGTGCGCAGCGGCATCATTGGCGAATTGCGTTCGGTGCTGAGCGTCTTCAGCTACTTCAATCGCGATCCGAAGAACATCCGCAATATACCCGAGTTTGGCGGGGGCGCAGTGATGGACATCGGCTGCTATCCGATCACGATGGCGCGCTTTTTATTTGAACGCGAACCGCGGCGGGCCTCGGCGCTGATCGATCGTGATCCGGAGATGAAGACGGATCGCCTGAGCTCGGCGCTGCTCGATTTCTCGCCGGGGCAGGCAGTGTTTACGTGCGCTACGCAACTGGCGCCATTTCAACGCATGCAGGTGTTTGGCACGAAGGGCCGGATCGAACTGGAAATTCCGTATAACATCCCGCCAGACCAACCGAGCCGGATTTTTATAGACGACGGATCGCAACTGGCGGGCAAGAGCGCCCGGGTGGAGGAGTTTGCCATCGCCGACCAATACGCTTTGCAAGCGGACGCCTTTGCGCAAGCCATTCGCGGCGAAGCGGAGGTGGCCGTCACGCTGGAAGACGCCGCGGCGAACATGCGTGTTATTGAAGCGGTGCTGCGCGCGGGCGAATCAGGCCGCTGGGAACAGGTTTAGGCAGCGCGGCCGGTCGGTTTGTGCAGGCCAGCGAAGGATCGAACAAGCAGAGATTCTCCGCCTTCCAGCGCATTGCCGCATAGATGCGTGTGCGACCGCTTGGGTGGTCGAAGAAAATGATTTCTTCGAGCGGCGAAGGATCGAGCTTCCGGTACTCTCCGAGCAGCAGGTCGATCTCGGCCTCGCCGTCCGGCTGGCGCGCTGTATCCAGTCCAAAAATGTCTGCTTCATACTCCTGCATACGCGTGTAAGAATTTTGCACCGGAGTCAGCAGGAAATTGATTGCGAGAAAGATCAGGACAGCCAGTGGCAGCGATGCGAAGTCACCGTTGCCGCTGAGTTGCCAGCGAGCGCCCCAGCGCACCTCAGCCCAGGTAAGCATCGTGCGCACCAGCAGGAACATGACGAATATCACCACCGCCCCGAAGAGCACGCCATTTTCGATGTGATGCATCACGTAATGTCCCATCTCATGACCCATGGTGGAGAGTACGGCGCCGGGCGAGCAGCGTGCCAGCAGGTTGTCGTTCAGCGTGATTTGATCGGTGCCAAAGAGGCCGCTCACATTGGCGCTGACACGTTTGCTCTGGCGTGAGGCATCGGCTTCATAAACATCGTGCGCCGGAATGCCGTTGGCGCGAGCGAGGCTCAGGATCTGCTGTTTGAGTGCACTGTCTTTGAGCGGCGTGTACTTATTAAAGAGCGGCATCAACAAGACCGGCGCGATAGCCGCTGCGAATATGATGAAGGCGACCGCCACTGCCGTGCCCCATAGATGCCAGGTCCTGGGAAGACGCTTTCTCAGCACGAGTAGCGCACTCGCCACCACGCCGCCCAACACGGCTGCCACGGCAAAACCCATTCCCGCATCGCGCAGCCAGGCGAGCGCCGATTGGTTTGAAAGTCCGTAGCTATGCTCGCGAAAAAATCCCTCGTACAGATTGAGCGGCAATAGCAGGACCGCGGTGATCACGGCGAATTGCAGCCAGTACAGGAACGCCTGCAACCAATCGTGGCGCGTAATACGCAGGGCGACATTGCGCAGGCGTGCCGAGAGCCCGGTTTCGAGCAGCAGAATCATCACGGCGGCCATAGCCAGGAAATCCCACAGAATGAGCCAGTAGCCGCCTTCGAAATAGGCGTCGGAACGGGCGCGCGCTGCCGCCGGAACGGTGTTCAGCCACGCATTTGTGGCCGCCAGCGCATCGAAATGAGGGGAGGCTTGCGCAGCCTCCGGAATGGGAGGCGCCACAGCTGCGGTCAGGTTGATCGAACAAGCGACGGCGAACACTAGCACCAGGCATAGCTGCTGCGGTCGGCGGCTCACTTTTGACCTTTTGAGTAATCGTCGTACCAGTGCGCGATGGTTTTCTTCGATTCGTCGCCAGGGTGAATGATCACGCGGTACCGGAAGCGCGCCGATTTTCCTTCCGCCAAGTGATACCCGCCCGGGGTATCCGATTTCGGATCAAACGCCTTTTCGCCAAACGGGTTTACCGCAAACAAACCATAGTCGCGAGCATGCCAGCGCGGCGGATGACGCGGGTTTTGTGGATTGTCCAAGATCAAAATGCCGATCTTCTGTCCTTCAATGGTCCCGACATAATCTGCCCAGGAGGCGCGTTTCCCCCAAACATCCTTCTCTGTCTGCGCCCCTTCCGAATTCGTGATGATGCCGCCTTTCTTGCCGCTCATGCTGTCCGCCACGCGAATGGCAAAAAAGCCCTCTTTGGTATCGGCGAAGGTAACAGCTGTATGGGCCGTGAACTGGGAATCGACATCCAGGCGGCGCACTTTATCGTCCGCATAGAACACCATCGTTCTCTCCTCGTCGAGAACGTGTTTACCTTCCGGGCTCAACCAATTGAAGTTGGCGCGAACGCTGCCGGACTTGGCGCCCGGCTTCAACTGATCCAGTTTGTCCAGCCGGATCGTACCTTTGTCTTTAGGGTTATCGCCGCTGGCTTTCGACTCGGGTTCAGTTTCCCAAAAATTAATGTGATTGATGTCGCCAAAGCCGATGAACAGGCCGCGATGATGCGGATGGTCGCGCGATTCGCCTTCTACCTGCTCCATCGGGAACCGGCGCGTGACAATCAATCCGGTTGCCGAGCGTAACGGCGCGAGAAATGGTTTCGAATACTGATGGCCGATGTAAAAATCCGAGAAAGTTTGTCCGTTAATCTGAATCTCGACGTGGTCATTGTCTATATTCCTGATCGCCACTTGCGCGGGCAGGGCAAAAGGACGGGCCGAGACGAACCCGGTAATCACAAGAAGCGGGAGAAGTTTGGTGGACCGGCGGAAACGCACGACTGTACTGTATCGCGATCGCCTTTAACGTGATCGCAAACTAAAAGGGCGGCTCAATTCCTGGGCTATCATTAAGACGTTACACATATTGGAAGGAGATTAGATGGGTCCGATTGGTGCGCAGGAAATGATCGCGATTGTTCTTCTTGCGCTGCTCCTTTTTGGCCCCAAGAAGCTGCCGGAATTGGGGCGTCTTCTGGGCAAGGGTCTGACTGAGTTTAGAAGAGCCAAGAACGAGCTCACTTCAACCTTTGAATCTCACATGCGGGAACTGGACCGGGAGGCGCGTCTTTCAGAGCAAGCCGATGCCATGGCCCAAGGCAAACAAACGAGCAGCCCTCCGGCCATTCAGGAGTACACGTCCGCTACTTATCCATATCCGTACGACGAGTATGGCCGTGAATCGCCTGTGTCGTCTGAAACCGAGACGGTTGTTGCCCCGGCAGAACCGGTGGCGTCCGTTGCCTCCCAGGCGGAGCCGGTCGCGGGCACAGTGCCGCGAACAAAGCCTTCCGAAGAACCCATTCATGCTCCTGCGCAAGAAAATCATCCGGCCTAGCGACTGATGCTCGATGATCCGAAGGAGCCATCCGCTCCGCCCGACTCTAGCGAAGTTTCCTCACCGGATACCAGCGTTCGTGAAAACCCATCGGTAAATGGAGATCCGCCGCAGGCACTAGCGCCTGTCGAGAGCGAGATCACGCCCACCAGCGATGCGTACGCCAGTACGTCGGATCCCTACGGGCACATTGAACCTCCTGTAGAGATTCCGGAAGCGGCGAAGTCGCAAGAGATTACCGGGTACATGACACCCGAGGCGATTGCGCAGGTGCCCGCGCGAGTCGTGCCACCGCCTCCCCCTCCTCCGCCGCCCACTGATGACGATGAGGACAGCGACGGCGACGATGAAGAGAAGGGCATGCTGCGGATGTCCTTCATGGAGCATCTGGAGGAACTGCGTTCGCGGCTGCTGCGATCCATTGTGGGAATCTTGTTGGCGTTCGTCCTGAGCATTGGGTTTTGCAAGGACCTTTGGAACATAGTTTCCGCACCCGCGGTGGCGGCGCTTAGGAATCTAGGCATCAATCCACCGAACCTTGCGCAAATCACGCCGATGGAGAACTTCAACGTAATTTACTTGAAGCTGCCGCTGCTGGTTTCGATCTTTGTCGGCTCTCCCTGGATCTTCTATCAAATCTGGGCTTTCATCTCTCCCGGCTTGTACAAGAAGGAAAAGAGGTGGGCGATTCCATTCATCCTTTCTACTGCCGGACTCTTCATTACGGGCGGCTGCTTCGCCTACTTCATAGCTTTCCGTTATGGTTTGGAATTCCTGCTCGGAATTGGACGCGATGTCCACGTGACGCCCGTCGTGTCGATTAACGAATATTTTGATCTCTTCGTAAACGTGACGCTCGGCGTGGGTCTCGTTTTCGAGATGCCGGTCATCATTTTCTTTCTGACTCTGCTGCGACTGGCCTCTCCTCGCTTCCTGTTAAAGCATAGCCGCTATGCCATTCTTGCCATCGTAGTGATCGCGGCGGTGGTCACGCCCACGCCCGACGTCTTCAACATGATGTTGTTCGCGGTGCCGATGGTGCTGCTGTTCTTCGTCGGCTTATTCGCTTCACACTTACTCGTGCTCAAGCGGGAAGGGAAGACGTTCCCCTGGGGCAAGATCCTGCTCGGATTGCTCGGCTTCCTGATCGTAATCGCCGCAGTGGTGGTGGCACTGGTGCATTATGACCACTTCCGCCTCATTCCGAAGTGGCCTTTTTTGCTGCCGCCGCTGCGCCCTGTGAAGTAATGATCTCCGGCGAGTCCTTCCAAAGGGCCACGCCTCCGAGCAAGCCGTCCTCGTTCGGTACGCGCGTCACATTTTTTGGCAAAGCGAAATCGATCTTGGTCGCGTTCCCTCCGCCGATGTACAGGTAGTCGTAATTGAATAGCGCTTCTATCTGATGAATCGCCTTCTCGACTTGTTCGTTCCAGCGTTTGCGTCCGAGCTTGACGAAACCGACTCTGCCGAGAAACTCCTCGTAGGTCCTCTTTTTCTTCCAGGGATGATGCGCCAGTTCGAGACCGGGCACCAGGTGACCGCTGGTGAACAGCGACGATCCCAAGCCCGTACCGAGCGTGATCACCAGTTCCACGCCCTTCCCGTGAATTGCGCCATACCCTTGCACGGCGGCATCGTTCGCCACCCGCACCGGTCGCCGCCATTTTCGCGAGAGAACTCGCTCCAGATCGAAACCAATCCATTTGGGATCGAGATTGAAAGCAGTCAAGGTCGCGCCGCGTTTGACCACACCGGGAAATCCGACCGACGCTCTGTCAAACGAACCCAGCGGTTTGATGAGCTCGTCGACGGCTGCCAGAATCGCTTCGGGCGTTGCCGGCCGTGGTGTATCCACCCGCAGCCGCTCGCTCATCGGACGCCCGCGCTCGTTCAGCAGCATTACTTTGACGCCTGTACCCCCCACATCGAGGGTGAGCGTCGTTATACCGTTCGACTTTTTTGCCATATCGACACTATATAGTTCGGGAAATCTGAATGGTCGATGGCGTGCTCTTCATCAAACCAGATAGAGACAGAGATTCAAAATGACTAACCGATTTCGAGCATTTTACCTGGGAGCGCTGCTGGTGGTCGGCATCGGCGTAGTGGGCTCGCCTCTAGCCCCGCGCGCGCACGCCAGTACCTGGGGAACTGTCGCTTCCCATGCACTTGTTGCCACGCTTCACGTCGCGGCTAAATCGGCTGTCCGCTAACTCTCCCTTGTTATAATCCCAAAGTATCTAGTGGGAGGTCGTCCAATGGTAGGACTGCAGATTCTGGATCTGCCTATCGGGGTTCGAGTCCCTGCCTCCCAGCCATCGTTGTAGTTCGTCATCTACTAACCTTCGGCCTCGTAGGCTCTAGTGGAGTGTCGCGATGAAAACGTTACCACGCGATGCAACTCCGGTCACTCCGCTCGCAGCTCTGAAGCAGCGTATTCTTCGGAGCCATGAGCCACGTCAGTGGCTCTCCAACCGGAAGCACGGAAACCATGAGCGAAGCGATTGGAGTTCTTTACCTCAGTGTCAAACGAAATGGTTGCGACACCCCACTAGTGCTTGAAACACGTCACGAACTCTCAATTCAATGGTTTTGGGCGTGTGCCTGCAAACCTGCGAGGCCTTACGAAACTGCTTCCCCGGATTTGCAAACCGCTGCTCCTTGCCGAGCCCTGTGTGTGCTTCGGCCGGGTGCGCAGTCTTTGTCTGTCAAAGTTTACGCCCCGCTCGACCGCGGTTTACCGCTGATCTCCGTCGAGTGATATAAGTGAAGGGCTTTGGTCAGGCAGAAAAAGTGAGTTCCGTGGAGAATTCCTCGCGAGGTAAGGATTCATGCAGCGCGTTAAACATGTTGTCGTCGGTCTCCTGATAGCAGCGGCAGGCGTTGTTCAAGGGCAGACGAGTTTCGGGCGTGTTTCGGGGATCGTCAGCGATCCGGGCGGAGCGGTCGTGGCCGGCGCGACGGTCAACGTCAAGAATCAGGACACACAAGCCACGCGCAATGTGACCACCGACAGCAACGGCTTTTATACCGTGACCGAACTGCCGATCGGCACATACACGGTCGAAGTTAACCAGCAGGGATTTCGCCGGGAACAGCATGGCGGTGTGGCCGTTGCAGCGGATGCACGCGTGACTATCGATTTCAAACTCCAGTTGGGCGACGTGACGCAAACCGTTCAGGTATCGGCAACCGGTGAGACACTGAACACCACGTCAGGCGAGCTATCGACGGTGATCGATACCAAGCAAGTCGCGAACCTGGCGCTGAACGGGCGTAATTATATTCAGTTGATGACGCTGGTGCCTGGCGCGGTCGTCACCAATCCCGATCAGTTCAGCGTCACCACCAGTCTGGCATCGGGTAATCAGACGATCAATGGAAATCGTTCGGACACAAACAATCTAACCGTTGATGGCGCTTACAACCAGGTGGCGGGCAGCAACACAAGCCTGATGAATAACGTCAGCGCGGAGTTCATTCAGGAAGTGAAACTACAGACATCCAATTTCGACGCTGAGTACGGGCGCATGTCCGGGCCGGCTTTCAACGTGGTGACGAAAAACGGCACGAACGTGTTCCACGGTTCGGCGTTCGAGTATTTTCGGAACGACACTCTGGACGCGCGCAATTTCTTTGCCGCGAAGAAAACGGAGTTGCGCTTCAACGATTTCGGCTACGCTCTCGGTGGTCCGCTCCAGAAGAACAAACTATTTTTCTTTGTAGGAGAGGAGTGGAAACGGCTCCGGCAACAGCAGACGCCGACGCGTGTGACGGTGCCCGATTCGGCCGAACTCAGCGGCAACTTCGCAGGGCAGAAAGCATTACTCGATCCGGTGACGCACTTGCCGATTCCCGGCAATAACATCGCGACGCGGATCACGCCTGATGGACAGTCAATCGCTAACGTGTACCGGTTGATCTCGAGCCAGGGATTGTCGTTCAACGATTCGGCCACTTCCAACAACCTTACACTTGCACCCAGCAATCCGTTTAACTTCCGCGAAGACATTGTGCGCCTGGATTACAACCTCAACGATAAGAACTTTTTGTATGGGCGCTGGATCCAGGATTACAACCAGCTGGTAGATCCGTTCGGTACATTTTCAGGATCAAATCTACCCACTACTCCTACGCTGCGTATGCGTCCCGGCGAGAGTTTCCTGCTTGCCGAAACATGGCTGCCTACGCCGCACCTGGTGAATCAGGCGCGCGTGAATGCGAGTTGGGCCTCGCAGCATATTCCGCCTTACGGAAACACCTGGGAGCGCAGCACCTATAATTTTCAGTTTCCGCAGCTCTATGCGGGCGGCGAATACGACAACGGTATACCGAACGTAAGTATCAACAGTTTTGCCGGATGGCAAGGGCCGGCTTTTTCGCTGCTGTCACCCTCGACTGACTTGCAGGCGGCCGACACAGTGTCCTACACAACCGGCGGTCACGTCCTGCGCGCGGGCGTCGAGGTGATACGCGACCGGGTGGATCAGAACGGGCGTCCGCCTTATACTGGTTCGCTCGTGTTCAATCCAAACGGCACGCCGAATTCGACGGGCAACGCGCTGGCGGATGCTCTGCTCGGCAACTTTAAGAGCTACACCGAAGCGAGTTCCGACCCGGTGGGCTTCTTCCGTTTCACGCAGCCCGAGGCTTTTGTTCAGGACAGCTGGAAAGTTTCGTCGAAGCTGAGCGTGGAAATCGGCGTGCGTTATCAGTTCATGAGCCCGATGTATACGCAGGCGAATAACATGGCGAATTTTGTACCGGCCTTATTCAATCCGGCACAAGCCGTTCAGATTACTACTAAGGGGACGGTGGTGCCGAATTCCGGCAATCTCTACAACGGCCTGATCGCTGCCGGAAACGGCGTGCCCGCGTCCGAGCGCGGCCGCGTTCCTGGATCGGGTGCGGGTTTGTTCAATTCAATTCCTACTGGAGCGCCGCACGGGCTCTATGATTCCGCGAACCTGTTTGGACCCCGTTTCGGCTTTGCGTACTCGCCCGATGAGAAGACCGTTCTGCGCGGCGGATACGGAATATTCTACGATCGGCCCGAAGGCAACGTTACGTTCAGCCAGGTGAATCTTCCTCCAATTCTGCAGGTCTCCGAGTATGACAACGGCAATCTGTCGAATATCACGGGCGGCGCAGTGGGAGCATCGCCAAACGGAGGTATTACGGCGGTAAATCCGGCGCTGAAGTTTGCGGCCGTGCAACAGTTCAGTTTTGGCGTGCAACGGGAACTGCCACGTTCCATGCTGTTCGAGCTTTCCTACGTGGGCAATCTGGGACGTCACTTGCTGCGGCAGCCGAACATCAACTATACGAATCTGGCTGCAGTGGCCGCCAACCCCAGCGTCTCTCCCAATGCGTATGTGCCGTATGCAGGCTACACCTCAATTCAGCAATACCTGAGTGACTCGACTTCTAACTATCATGCGCTGCAGGTGTACGTCTCGAAGCGGGCTGGAGCGGTTACCGCGACGGCCGGTTACACGTGGTCGAAGTCGCTCGGCGATTCCAGCGGCAATGGCGACAATTTGGAAGACTGGCAAAACCGGCACTTCAATTACGGGCCGACCAGCTTCGACCGGCGTCATGCGTTTACCGGGACGTTTGTGTGGCAGCTGCCGCGCCTGATGAACACGAACGTTTTTGTGCGGAGTGCGGCCGGTGGTTGGCAATTGAGCGGCGTGATTCGTTTGCAAAGCGGAGGCTACAGCTCGATTACTGGTTCAACGCCGGAAGGCACACGCCGGGCCGAGTACGTTGGCGGCCCGGTGCTCGTCAGCTCGCCTAATCCGAATGCCTGGATCAACACAGCGGCCTTTGTCGCCGCGCCTACCGCGCAATACGGAAATTCGGGAACCGGCATTGTGCTGGGGCCGAATCTGCAATCCTACGATCTATCGCTGGGAAAACATTTTGCCCTTACCGAGCGTTTCGACTTGAAGCTCCAGGGCGACTTTTTCAATCTTTTCAATATTACGAATTACTCGGGGCTGAACACGGTAGTCACGAATTCGAATTTCGGAACGGTGTCCGGCGCCTATCCTCCGCGAAACATTCAATTGAGTTTGAAGCTGGCGTTCTAGTGGAGTGTCGCGATGAAAACGTTACCGCGCGATGCAACTCCGGTCGCTCCGCTCGCGGCTCTGAAGCAGCGTATTCTTCGGAGCCATGAGCCACGTCAGTGGCTCTCCAACCGGAAGCACGGAAACCATGAGCGAAGCGATTGGAGTTCTTTACCTTAGTAATCAAACGAAATGGTTGCGACACCCCACGAGCCAGCCGGCTCGCCAGGCGTACGGTCGATGCCAGTGATAAACTGTCATCAAATGACTGCATCAGGCGGACACCCGCCAAAGCATTGCCGGTCACTATATTGGAAGAAGACTTCGAGTCAGCAAACAATTGCTGGACGGACCGCAAACGTCATCCTTGCCTCCCACCCACAAAGCTTGCCACGTTACTCGTTGCGGTTCATCGACACTCAGCTATCCGGGAGGGAACAATGACTCAAACTAGTTCATCCGCATTCGGGATTTATCCCGCTCGCGAAATGGCCGAAAACGCCGTGGACCGCATGTTGGCTTCCGGTTTTCGGAACGAAGATATTTCTGTTCTGCTGCAAGACAGCGTTTGCTCAAAGGCCTTCGCTCACGAGAAGCACACAAAGGCGCCGGAGGGAACCGCTACCGGTGTAGTCGCGGGCGGGATTATTGGCGGCACGATCGGGTTGCTGGCGCACATTGGCGTTCTGGCAATTCCAGGACTGGGGCCGCTGATTGCCGCCGGACCGATTATTGCGGCGCTTTCCGGTATTGGTTCGGGTGGAGTCCTCGGTGGCATCATCGGCGCCCTGGTCGGTCTCGGGATTCCCGAATATGAGGCGAAACGTTACGAAGGGCGCATCAAGGATGGTGGCATTCTTCTTTCGGTGCATTGCGATAATTTGGATTGGATCACCCGGGCAAAGCAAATCTTGAAAGATTCCGGCGCCGAAGATATTGCGTCGGCCGGAGAAGGCAGTAACTTAGTTTCTGGTAAGAAGCCTTTGAGCCGCACGGCCGGAATGGCTTAGTTACTCGATCTACAAACTAGCTTTTACAAATATCTTGTCGGGCGCTGCTATGCTGGCATCCTTGTTATTCACCGAGATTTTGACTGGCTGTAAGCCTGCTCTGTTTTCTGGCTTCGCTGAAAATGTGAGTAGATATTGAGCTTGTTGCGCCTTAAGAAATTGATCCAGGTACGGCTGGAAAGAGACAGGCGATCCGAATCCAATATCGTAAGATTCCCCGCCTGTTTCGTCGGATAGTTGAGACAAAAAATTCTGACCCCAGGTGGAACGCCAAAGACTGTGACCGGCGTGGCCGACGCTGGGACTGTAAATTGTATATACAACAATCCCTGCTTTTATGGCGCTCTCGATTCCGGCATTTACGTAAGGATTGTCGGGCGCTAGACCGCCCCCCAGAGCCTCGATACCGCTGCTGATCATGATTACTTCTCTTCGTTGTGCCTTTGTGCGAGGCCACTTATTTGCGGCATCCGTGAGCGAATCGAACGGGCTGACGTCTGCGCCTCCAGGCCCAACCGCTACCCGGATCCCTTTAGCAGCGGCAGCGGTATGATCGCGCGTGAATTCCTGGGTGACTTGTGCGGTGCCATTACGCATGTAGGCTACGGCTACGTCGTAGTTCGCCGGCAGCGATGTCAAAAACTGCTTCAGCGTCGGAATTTCAGTGTCAAACGTGCCGCGAGCGGAATCGTCGATCAGCAGCATGAGCTGGGTATCTGCACCCTTAAGCGATTCGAAGCCGCTTACCGGCCTTTGTTCTTTGCCCTGTTTCACTGAAATGTCCTGCTGCTCGACTGGCGGAATCGTCTTGCCGTGCTTCGGCTCCAGAGTGACTACTACCGAGGTGGGCACACCCGGCGAGGAAGATTGGGCCATGACAGGCAGCACCGCGGAAAGGGCAAGAATACCGACTAAGAAAGCATGTTTATGATCCATTTACTTCTCCATGAGAGAAACCGCAGATGAGCCTCTCATGGTGACCCCTCTCCTCTTTGAGATGCATTTTCGGCTACGCGATTCAGTGATATAGCTATCGAATTCCGCCGCGCGCACTCCTGCTGTATGAAACCGCAGTGTGCGGCGGCGTGCCCTCTCTGCAATTTCGCTTCGCTGATCCGCTGACATTTGTAAGTACTTCACGGCCTGCTCTGTTGTTTGGACGGGCAGGATCTCCATGTTGGGTGCAAAAAACTGATCGAGGCCCATCCACTCATCCGTCACAATTGGTACACCGCAGGCGGCGGCTTCGAACAGACGGACACTCGGTGAATAACCCGCGCGTATCATGTCTTTCCGGGTTATGTTTAAAGCGAATGCCTGCGAGTTATAAAATTTTCTATGTTCCGCCGCCGGCAAATGCTCGATGTGTGTCACATTTTCGGGCCACGCGATAGCCTCCGGATATTGCGGACCCGCTACTGCGAAATGACGCGTCGGAAACTTTTTCGCAACGTCCAGCAATAGCGATTCGAGAGCTTGCTGGCGGTCCGCCGCATATGTTCCCAGGTAAGCTAGATCCCACTCAACGGCCCGTTTCTCGGGAAAGTAAATAGCGGGGTCTACCGAACAGTAAAGGGGCCGGGCACAGCGCGATCCAAAACGCCGTTCGATTAAATCGAGAGTCGATCCACCGGTAAAGGAGAGATATAAGTCGTAGTTACCAATTAGCTCTCTGGAAAGATACTCGCAGCGTCCTGCCTGGAGTGCGGCCAGGGTAACCGGCGTGTCAATGTCGTAAAAAGCGACCACGCCTTTCGCCTGAGCTTGTATCCAGTTTCCAACGGCGGTCCCCTCCGGCACATACGAACCGGCAATTACGGCATCTGCGTCCCGCACCAGTTCGGCGTATTGCTCTTGCAACTGCTCGATGTTCTGATACAAGAAGACATCACAATAGGGTAGCTGCTCAAACTCCCGGTGCGTTGCATACCAGGGCACATCGCGTTCGAGGAACGTCACATGATGACCGCGGCTTGTCAGTTCTTTCAGGAGGCCGCGGTAAGTGGTGGCATGGCCGTTGCCCCAGGTAGACGTGATCGAGAGGCCTAAAAAGACGTAGTTGCGCCGTTCCATACTTGTGCCCCCATCCTCATGCCCCGATTTCGCAATGAGTTTGCCTGACCGTAACAGAGTTCCCCAACGCCTGCTTCAGGGCGGTATCCACCAGCAAACCGCGGCTTTCATAGGTGTGGTCGGCCAGCACTCGTGTCCGCGCCGCTTCGCCAATCTGGCGGGCGCGCTCCGCTGGTATCTCTCGCACAATCTGCGCTACTTCAGAACCATTTTGCGCGACCAGTATTTCTCGCCCGGGCTCGAGAAAACAATCGATACCATCCCAGGCATCGGTGATCAGGCAAGCCCCGGCGCCGGCAGCTTCGAATACCCGTGTGGCCGGCGAATGGCCGTACCGGGCCATGCTTTCCCGGCTGATATTCAGCACCATACTGGCCGAACAATTAAACGGATTATGATCTGCCGTGTAAACGTGGCCGGCATATCTGACATTCGCGGGCAGAGGCTTATCCTCCCAGCCGCTCCCACCCAGCAGGAAGTCTGCCTGAGGAGCCAGAGCAGCTGCGTGCAGAAAAAACTCCTCGACGCGCGCTTCCCGATCCGGCAAACGGTTACCAAGAAACGCCAGGTCAGAGCGAAAACGTGGATCAGGACTTACCGGAAAGTGCACATCCGGATCGAATGCATTGTAAATGGCTGCACATTCCCGAGCGCCCATTTCTAAGTACTGCGATGTTACGCGCTCGCCACCGCCATAAGTCAAAACCAAGTTGAACTGGGGGAGAGCGCTATGAAACGGGTCTATAGGATTGCTATCGAGGCGTTCCAAAGTCGCAGGAGCATCCACGTCCCAAAACACTTTGCAGACCGGGCTTGGGAACGCCGCGAGACTTGCTTCGAGATAGGCGTCGAGCACACCCACACCGCTCGCCTTTATGGCGATTTCGCATCCTGCCGACCAGGCAAGGTGCCGCTCTACACTCGGAGCGTCTTTCGGGTTGTAAACGATGATGCGCGCCCAGTCCGGATCGGCTATGTCGCGGTGTTCATGCCGGTTGTAGGCGTCCGGCTCGAAGAAAGTAATTTCATACCCGAGCCGCGCCAGCGAGCGTAAGATCCCGCGATAATAAGTGGCGGCGCCGTTCCAATAGGCAGATACCAGGCTGGAACCCCAGAAAGCAATCCTCATTGATAAACCTCATTACCAGTCAGGATCGCTGTTGCATGACACTCATAGATCGCCAATAACTCATTTACACGGTGGCTGCAAGTATGGCGACCCAAGATGGTTTCTAAGCCGTGCTGGACCAGGCTCCGTGCCAGATCGTTATCGTTCAAAACACTTCGCAAGTGTTCGCGCATTTGAGCGCCGTTGTTCGCCATCAGAAAGTCGGTACCGACTCGAAACAATCCTTCGTCGTCTCGCCAGGGAGCGGAAACCAGCGGAATGCCGCACGCCAGCGCCTCAAACGGCCGTATCGTCGGAATCCCAGTAAGTTGCCGCGCGTAAGGGCGTCGCGGCACGTGAATTGTTGCTGCAAATTGTGCAAATGCTTTCGGCACTTTGTAATTTGCCAGCCAGCCCCGGTAAGTTATGCCAGCCGCCGCCAGTTCCTCGCGAGCAGCGGGCGGATACCGCACACCGAAAGCCTCAGTGCGCAACGATAAATCCCGGGAAGGCTCAATAAGAAATTCTCGCAGCTCCGCCGTGCGCTCGTCATCGCCCCAGTTACCAATCCACACCAGGTCTCCGCGCTTTTCTTCTGACGGCATTGGATGAAAAACGCGCACGTCCGCGGCTTCATGCCAGACATGCACCTGGCGTCCCCACCCGAGCCGTTGATACGCTTGCTTCAAAGACTCACCGTAAACCAGCACGCCATCGAAGGCGGAAAGATCGAAGCGTGCCAATTCGTCGGGCGCTGTAATCGCCCGGTGATGCGTGTCATGAAAGAACAGACGGAGATGACCGTGATTCTTTCTATACCGGCCGATTGCTTCGACGAAACTCGGATCGTTCCATTCATGGACCAGGGCGAGGTCGGTTTCGCCCAGCCAGTCGTCGAACGAAGGCTGATCGTAAACCTGGCTTCGTAAATCAGGAAAGGCCTGGGCAAAATCATTGATCGCTCGCACACCATGATCGGCCAGCAGGTTGCTCCGGCTCCAGCAGTTTTGCGGCTCAAAGACTCTGACGGTATGTCCCCGATCTTGCAGTTCGGCAACGATACCCCTCAAGAAATGGGCGTTTCCGTGATTCCAATCCGAGACCAAAGAGTGAGAAAAGATCGCAACTTTCAGCTTCACGCTGCTACTCCGGCGGCCGCTTTTCGCAAGATCGCGCGCTCGTAGAGGTGTCTGTATTCCGCGGAGATGTCCTCGCCGTGAAATCTGCCGGCGGAAGCGGTAGCGCGCGCAGCCAATTCTTCCCGCTGATCGCGATTTCGGCTCAGCCAGTTGATCTGTTCTATCCAGCCACGTGAATCATCTGGCCGCAAAAATATCGCCGCCCCGTCCCAAAGCTCTCGCAGACTTGGTGTATCGGCCAACACCAGGCAGCAGCCCGAACGCGCCGCCTCGAGCACAGCCAGGCCGAATGGCTCGTACACTGCCGGATGCACGAAAATACTCGCTTCAGCCATTTGCGCGAGCACGCCTTCGTGCGACAAACGCCCGAGATACGAAATACTTCCCTCAGTCAAGACCGCTTCGTCACCACCGGCGACGCGCAACGGCCAGACTAAGTCATTAGCAATCGTTCGTAGTAGCTGCATGTTCTTGGCGCGGTCCCACATGCGCCCAACTGCCAGTACATAGGGTTGCTTCTCGCCTCGTTTAGTAACTGGCGCAGTGCTGAAGTTATGAATGACTCGAACACGCTCCGGCGCAATTCCGTAATGGAGTGAGATCGAATCCCTCATGAAGTCAGACGGGGCCACTATTTCGCTCGCAGCCTCGAGTCCTTGTGTTACCCGCTCGCGGTACTCCGCCCAGCTACCGTCCGGAGTATTGTGATGGACTGCTTGCCACCACGAAAATACGCACGAATGTGCCACCACAACCACCGGCGCTTTCCAGGGAGCCACGGCCAGCGAGTAGCCGTTCAGATGAATAAGATCTGCCTGAAACTCCCGCTCAAATTCCAGCATGGCCCGGCAAGCTCGTGAGAACTCATTAAATCCATCCGGCATCCATTCCAGTGACACATCCAAATGCTTCCAACGGGCTCTGGGAATCTCTTCCAACTGCCGCAGTTGTTCGGCGGACGGCTCGGGTCCTTGCGTCACCAGCAAAACTTCCGCGTCCTGGCGCACCAACGATGCAATCAGATCCAGCGAGTATTGCCAGACGCCACCCACCGCGTCGGCCGTCATCAGAATTCGCTTAGCAGGGCGTTGTTCCAAAAAGCGTTACCGGCCCGGAGTTAGAGACTCGAGTTCGATCAAACCTTGCGGCCGCTGCTCTTGTATATCACTGAACGATTCAAACCCGTCTAAATAGGCTTGGTGCGCTCGCTCCCAGGCGAAATCATCCGGCGCACCCCATGTCCTGGTGTATTCCGGCGAACCAGGATACGGAAACAGCGGTACCGGTTTATTCGCCCAAACTCCGTTACTTTCCAGGCTCTTCCGCCAGACTTCGACCGTATCCGCATCGTCTTCCGCCATGGCTAACAAATTCGCCTGCACAAAAGGTACTAACTTCTTTGCAAAGAATAGTCTGCTGGTCAGTTCTTCCGTGCTCATCTTACATTTCTTATCGAGATAGGCGCGTCCGGATTCCGTGATGCTCTCCACACCAGCCTCGATCGAAACGCAGCCAGCCTGCGCCAGAGCCGAAAGTGCTTCTTCGCTCCAGAGATCGATACGCGTCTGCACACCAATCTTTACGCTACGTTCCTTTAAGGCAGCGAGCAGGGCGGCGTCCGGTAAGAAAATTTCATCGATGAAATAAACGTATTCCAGACCTTGGTTGATCAATCCGTCTAACTCGTCCAAGATGATATTTAACGGCCGCTTACGATACTTATCCCGGAAATTGTCCTTCGCACAAAAAGTGCAATGGTACGGGCAACCGCGCGAAGCTTCCATCTCGGCCCCGGGCCCGGTAGGCTCCGCATCGAACCGGTGATGATGATGAACGTGTTTCGCCACCGCTTCATTCGGCCATTTCAGCGCCGGCAATTGCTTCATATCGGCGGCTGCGTTCGGACCGCGAACGACAATCTCTCCGGCCTGCCAAAATGCAACTGACTTCAGAGTATCCGGTTCCTGCGTTAAAGTGGACAAGACTTCTTCGCATTCGCCTATCACCACGAAGTCTGCGCCTGTCTTGCGTAACACAGGACGGGGCGTGGTCGATCCGTGCGGCCCTACAATAACGAGCTTCTCTGTAAGCGGCTTTAACTGACGCGACAGTTCCTGCGGAATCCGTATCTCCGGCGGTGCACAGCGCCAGAAAAGGTAACTTGGTGCGGTGGTAATGACCGTAAAATCGGGGGCAAACTGCGCCACTCGCTCCACGACATCTGCCTGGTTGAGCCCTTCGAGCTGGCCGTCTATCAAAGTGCAGGTATGTCCGGCTTGCTCGAGCAATGCTTTCGAATAACCAAACTCAAGGGGAAGATGCGGTTCACGGCAGCCAAAGTAAATACTCCCGTCGAAATTCCATGCCGGATTAATCAGGGCAAATCGCATCAGGCTACCTGCATTCGGGTCTGTGCTGTTAGTTCTGGGCGTGAGTTATACCAATCAATCAAAGCGGCTAATCCCGCTTCGACGGAAATTTGCGGCTTCCAGTTGAGAGCAGTACCGATTTTGTTGATATCAGAAACATACCAGCGCTGGTCTCCCAACCGCTCAGGCCCAAACTCGGCCGTCGGCGAAGCGCCGGAAAGCGCCCTGATCTGCGCTATCACTTCCAGCAGGCTGGCGCTATTGCCTGGACCGCCCCCAACGTTGAATGCTTCTCCACACACCTCTCGAATGTTCTCCATAGCGGATCGCATCGCTCTTACTAAGTCGCTTACATAGAGTAAATCGCGGACTTGCTTGCCGTTGCCATAAATCGTGATCGGTTCGTTCTTCATCGCCTGTCTGATGAAGTGCGCCACCCAGCCCTGATCTTCTGAACCAAGTTGATAGGGCCCGTAAATGCAGCTCATGCGGAATACCGTCGTGGACATGCCGTACGAGCGCGCATAATCGAGCACATATTGATCAGCGCTACCCTTGGAACATCCGTAGGGCGACAGAAAATCAAGTGGCTGGCGCTCGTCAATGCCGGCCTCCGCGAGCGCAGTCTGCGCAGGCAGGTAGCGTGCACCACGCTCCTTAAACGAGATCGCCCCCAGGTTACCGTACACTTTGTTGGTCGAGGTAAAAAGCAGAGGAACTGCAGCGTCGCTGTGGCGGATCGCTTCGAGAATTTGGAGCGTGCCGGTCAAATTAGTGTGCGCGTCGAGTACTGGATCTTTGAGACTGGTAGTAACTGCAACTTGTGCAGCTAGATGGAAAACCGCGCTAGCTGTCTCAACTGCTTCCTCGATCGCCCTCCGATCGAGGATGTCGCCCTCTGTGAAAAGCACTCTGCCGGGATACCGGCTTAGTAAGTGCCGGATGTTTTCTTCCACACCGGACCTACTCAAATTGTCGAAGATGTGGACGGGACGGTCCTGCTCCAGGTAACTTAGAGCGACATTGGTTCCGATAAAGCCCGCGCCGCCCGTGATGAGAATGTATTGGTTCTTCATCAAATGGGCTCCTCAGACCACCAGGCCGCGCGATGCTAGTTCATTTTGCATTTCGTGAAAGCGATCCGGGGCGGTCTGCCGCTCCAGCCACTCGGCGAGATCGCGCATGCCATCTTCCAGTTTTACTTTGGATTCAAATCCCAGAATGTTCCGCGCCAGAGTCACATCCGGGTAGCAATGCCGGATGTCACCCACCCGATACTTCGCTGTGATTTCGGGATCGATCTTCTGACCAAGCACCACGGCCAGCCGGAGCGCTACGTCCTTCACGCTGATGGTCTCACCACTGCCCACATTAAAAACGAGATCCCGGGCAGCGGGAGTTTCCATGGCCAGCCTGCAGGCCCTCGCTATGTCATACACACTGACGAAATCGCGCAGTTGCTCGCCATCTTCGAAAATCATCGGTCGTTCTCCGTTCATCAGACGCGCCGCAAAGATAGCGAGAACGCCCGTGTAGGGATTGGAAAGCGATTGAAAAGGCCCATAAGCGTTAAAAAATCGAAGCGCCACAGTAGGCACGCCATAAGCCCGACCTACCATCAGACACATCTGCTCCTGATCGTATTTTGACAGGGCATAGAGCGACGCTAAGGAAGGCTGCTTGCTTTCCGGTGTCGACATCGGCCGGAGTTCGGAGCCGTCGCCTGCAACCATCTCCCATTTGTGTTCTCGCAGTTGTTCGGTTGTGCGGAGCGGCGGCGAATACGGCGTTCCCGAACCATCGACATAGAGCCCCTCGCCATACACGCTCATGCTCGACGCAACGATGAGCTTGTTGACCGGCCGTTTCACCAAACGCTCAAGAAGCACCGCGGTACCCAGATTATTGACGCTCGTGTACTCCGCCATCTGGTACATGCTCTGGCCCACTCCCACTAGCGCGGCGAAATGATACACAGCGTCAACTCCGGCCAGGGCCTCATCCACGACCTCGGGATTTCGGATATCGCCCAGCAGGAACTCCGCCTCGTCTCGCAGATAGCTGGGCCTGTTCGGAGCATCACCGTGTACCTGGGTCACCAGACTGTCCAGTACCCGAACGTGATAGCCCGCCTTCAATAACTCTGTCGCAACATGAGAACCTATGAAACCGGCTCCGCCCGTAATCAATATGGTTCCCTTCATCCCTTACCCTGTCCTTTGCATTTATTTTGCCGAATTGATTGATGCGTCATGACAAATGCGTTTAAAGCCGCCTTAGGGTAAGAAGCACAATCCCGCGGTTTGTTTCTACTTACCTTCCGCGCGGCGTTCTTTACCGGGTACATCTACTAGTGGAGTGCCGCGATGAAAACGTTTCCACGCGATGCAACTCCGGTCGCTCCGCTCGCGGCTCTGAAGCAGCGTATTCTTCGGAGCCATGAGCCACGTCAGTGGCTCTCCAACCGGAAGCACGGAAACCATGAGCGAAGCGATTGGAGTTCTTTACCTCAATATCAAACGAAATGGTCACGACACCCCACTAGTCTGCGTACCGGCGGGTCATCCGCGCGCAAAACTCCGCAAATTCGTCAACATTGTGCGGAGGACTCGTGTAATGTGGCCGGACGCCGCATTGCTCGGGTGTGAAACAATACGTAATCGTCAGCTCAAAGTCCTGCAGCACCGTCATCTGGTGGTCAAACCAGCGTTCGGCATCCGGACGGCCGAAATCGGCCCAACTCAGTCCGGTGCGCAGTTTCTTGACGCCTAAATCCCGAAGCGCTTGCGCACCTTTCTCCAGTCTATGGTCTTCGAAATGGAACCACTGGCATAGGCCTAAAGCCGGTGTGAGATTTGCAAAGCGCCGCGCCGCTAATTTGCCGGATCCGTCTTCGCGAAACAGCCCCATATAGAAGTGCCGGTAGTACGATGAGCCTTCGCTCTCGCGATGCCGGGTAGTGGCCGGCCACGCTCGCGGTAAATCAAACAGACTGTACCAGTAGATGTGGTCTAGCCTGGAAGCTAATAACTCCGCAGTCCTTTCCAACCCGAAATCCTGAACCTCTTCCGCGCCAAACGAAGACGCTCCTACTTCCGATACCCAAATCGGCTTCGTCGTCACCGCCCGGATCTCATCCAACTTAGCGGGCCACTCGTTGATCCCCCAATGGTTCCAATCGAGCGGAAATCCATGCACCGCCACAACGTCTAACTCAGACAACGCACCCAGATCCTGCATACGCGTGATAAACACTGGATCGATAGGAGAAATGCCTCCTAACACCGTCAGGACACGAGGCCTCTCGGCGCGTACTGCTCGAGCCGCCTGCTTCACCATCGCGGCGTAAGTCACCCAGTCGCGGTCGATTTCGAAATCCCAATGCGACAGGTTATTCGGCTCATTCCAGAGCATCACGGCTTCGATCATAGGGAGTTAGGTAAAGAGCCTGCGCCTCATCCCGCAGCATAGGGCAACTCGTGTAATTCCGCTTCCTCATTGCAACGGCACACGAAGACTTCCGCTTCCGGGCTGCTCTCGATGCGGAAACCCGCACTTCGCAGAACAGACTCGGCGCAGGCCCGATTGGGTATCCACCAATTCGTTATATCCTTCGAATACTCATTTTCTACAAAGTGCATTTTGGGAAAGCCAGGCTTGTCGAACACGGCCGTTTCCGAAAACGGGTAATCGGGTTCAATTTCAGGCGTCGAACGGCTCCCGCGCAGCATCGATTGGAACACAAACCAATCTTTCACCACGTGCCGCCGAAGCAGATCGAGCGCCAGCAAAGGATGGCGTAAGTGATAGAAGACACCCATGAACAGCACCAGGTCAAAACGCTCGCCCAGTTTCCCTACCTCATACACCGACAGACTCTTAAAAGAGATGTCGAGATCCATTACCTGTGCGGCATAGCGAGCTTGTTCCAGATATTGCTCGTCGTGATCGATGCCTAACACACGGCTAGCTCCCCGCCGCTTCATTTCGATCGAATAGAATCCTCCGTTGCAACCTACGTCCAAAACACTCATGCCGCTCAAATCGCGAGGAATAGCACTCTCGAACCCGCGCCATTTTGCCCTTGGATAATCGCCTAAGAAGTGATGCGGGGCCGTTTCCACACCTTTCAGCACAAGGTTATGAAACCATGGACCTAGTTCATCTACTCGCCGCTCTATTTCTTGTACGGAATGACCGTTTGCCACAGCTAGCCCCCTCTCGTTACTTATGATTCGCATTTTACTCATCCGGCATGGAAGCACTGACCTTTCAGGACGTGTGCTATACGGTCGTAGCGCCGGGGTTCATCTTAATTCAGAGGGCATGCGGCAAGCACAAGCGCTAAGTTCCGGGCTCAAGGCTCGCTTTCCCCATTGCGCCATTCATTCGAGTCCTCTCGATCGGGCCTTAGAGACTGCGCGAGTGCTGGCGGAATCTTACGATCAACCCATTCGCATCCAGGATGCGCTAACGGAGATCGATTTCGGAGACTGGGTGGGGAAATCCTTCACGGAACTCGGTGAATTGACGGAGTGGCGTAATTTCAACCGCCAGCGAACGACTTGCAACCCGCCTCGCGGCGAATCGATGATGGACGTGCAGGCTCGAGCATGGCGCGCCATTGCTGAAGCCACCGCCGAACTGCAATCCGGTGAGACGGCTGCCTTCGTTACTCATGGCGACGTGATTCGCTGTGTTTTAGTTTTGCTACTCGGTGTATCGATCGATCATATTCACCGTATCGAGATTTCTCCGGGCTCGGTAAGCGAAATACTAATTGGAGATCATGCGCCGCTGATCCGCAATCTCAACCAGATTTTCTACTAAATCACTCCGAGCCCGATCGATCACAGATTTCCAGTTTCCCGGCTCTGTCTGACGGATCAAACGCATGGTTGGATACCACGGGGTGTCTTCGCGGCGCAGCATCCAGCGCCAGTCGCAGCGGTAGGGGAGCAGTGTCCAGACCGGGCATCCCAGCGCGCCGGCCAAATGTGCCACCATGCTGTCTACAGTTATCACCAGATCGAGCGCCCGCAGCATGCTTGCCGTGGCACTTACAGTAGGTCCCAAATCATAAAGAAGCGGAATTCCATCGCAAACAGTATTCAAGTCAAACCGCTCAGGGCCAGCCTGTAAATTTAAGAAACTTACACCTTCCAAGCCTAGTAAGTCTTCTAACTCATCTACCGGGATTGTTCTGGATAAATCATAAGTACTCGCACTCCAGACTAAGCCGATGCGCGGCTTCGTCCCATTAATCGCCATCTGGAACGGTGGTGCAAACACATAGGGGATGTTACGCGGAATACTTTGCTCCTCTGTACGGAAAATACGAGGAAGCTCCATCACTTCGATCTGCTGCTCCCAGGCCGGTTCTTTCTCTCCCCAGGTAATTACCTGATCTGCCAGATGACTCTGCCGTAACAGTTCTTTGAGCGTAGGCTGTGACTCAATCGTTACACCGGACGCCCGACCGCGCAGTAGTTTCGCATAACGAATGAACTGCAGCGTATCGCCCAAGCCATGCAGACAGCGGATAAGGACGCTCTTTCCATCGAACGGCTGACCATCCCAAAAGCGATTCCGGTCGGGTTTGTCTCGCAGCGCGATAGCATCGCTTTCGAGCCATGCTTGGGCAAAGTCGCCGCGCAACATATGACACTTCCAACGCTCTCCCGCGCAGGCGTCCGCATCGTAACCTGCTTCTTGTGCCCGGGAAAACAACTCTAGCGCATCCGCCAGGCGCAATTCGCGTAAATTGTCTTCGGCCTGCCGGAAGAGATCGCACCCGCCTGCACTCATCGAATCAGGCCGGCCGTTTCGGAATCAGAGGCAATATGACGGCCGAGGGATAGTTCTTTTCATGGAAAAGAGTCTGCTTCGCCTTTGCCATCTTGATCAGATCCGCATTCGGCGCGGCGGAATTCATGTTCCGGTCGTAGCGCGGGAAGTTACTACTTGAAATATCCAGCCGGATTCGATGCCCGGCTGCAAAGACGTAACTGGTAACTCCGGCGTCGACGCTGATTTGATATGCAGTATTTTTCTTCACGAAAACCGGCTTATCAAGCGAGAGCCGGTATCGCAAACGCTGGATGCCGTCGCACACTTCCAGCGCTTTCCCGTCTTGATCCACATCCACCAGTTTTACCGTGAAGTCCGTATCGTTTGAAGAGGTGGAAACATAGAGCACGGCTTTTACCGGACCTGTCACCTCGACCTCCTCGCTGAGCGGCGCTGATGTGTAAACCAGTACATCCGGCCGCTTCTCAACCGCAACCTGGTCGAGCGGTCCGGGCGGCAAGATCTTCGGATCACAGCAAATTGCGCCGCCGACGGTAGGCACTGGGTTCCGGGGATCGTAAGTGAACGTATCATGCGGCCCCTTACGTACTGGCTGGCGCAGTAGCTCGCCATCGCCCCTATTTGTATTCGCATCACCTTCACTCGATAAGTAAAAAGGCGTGTAATGCGTTCTGGCCAGCGGCCACTCATGCTCCTCCCGCCACGTATCGGGTCCCATCACAAAAATATGCAGCAGCGCCTGCCCTTGCAATGGCACTGCGTCGCTTTTGTGTTGCCAGCGGTCGAACCAGTCGGCCTGCGTGCGGCGGAATGGAATGAAAGCCTCCGGCCCGAAATTGCGGGTTGGAAACTTCAGCGACGGATTGTGTCCCCAAGGTCCAATCCAGGTCTCAATTTCCTGATGTGCCGAAGCCAGCCTGGCGAACATATCGAGGTCGCTATCCACGTAATTGTCGAACCAGCCGCCAAAGGATAGCACTGGAATCTGGATTTGCCGTGTGCGTTCCCGCAGACTGCGCCCTTTCCAGTAGGCATCGTAGGACGCATGATCCAAAGCGGTTCTCCAGACCGGAAGCCTCAGTCCGGTCGTCACCACATCGTCCGAGCGCAAAGGAAGGTGTCCGATGTAGCTCTGGAACAAGGGACGGACCCGGGACGGCGGCGTCAGATTTTGCGCTATCCACAGCAGTCGGTGGCCCAGTTGCATGGCGCCTCCGGGCGAATAGTAACGGTCAAAGTATTCATCGTCGCCTGAAAACATGGGCGAAATGGCGAACAGGTGCGGGTTGTCCTGAATCGCCGCCCACCACTGGACCATTCCCAGATAGGAACTGCCCGCCATGGCAACGCGCCGGTTCGACCATGCCTGCTCGGAGATCCAATTGATGGTGTCGTTTCCATCCGGTCCTTCTTGCGCCAGCGTGCTAAAAAAGCCCTGCGAGGCATTGCGGCCCCGAACATCCTCAATCACCACCGCGTATCCGCGCTTTGTAAAATCTCGATACCACCTGCTGGAGGGCCCTTTACGGTTGTAAGGCGTGCGGAATAAAACCGTTGGCCAGCGACCGGAAGCGCGAGGCAAAAATACGTCCGCCGCCAGGCGCACCTTGTCCCGCATGGGGACCGTCACCCCGAGCAGTTCTGTCCCCTCAGCCGATCGGAGGGGGCCCTTCGCTGTTTGCCCCCCAGCGACAGCAAACGCGAACATTAGCCAGACAATTGGCCCGATGACGCCCTGCCTGGTCATACCGGCAGCAGGGTATCTGGTTTCTGTTCCAGAGGCTTGGGACGGGGGCCAAACAGCGCTGTTCCAACGCGTATGATCGTGGCCCCTTCTTCGATGGCTACCTCGAAATCGCCCGACATACCCATCGATAGCTGCGGCAAACCATACTGCCGCGCCAGTTCCGCCAATCTGTGGAAATACGGCCGAGCCCGCTCCGCATCGTCGGACCAGGGCGGCACAGTCATTAGCCCGGTTACCCGAATCTGGCGGCAGCGTTCGGCGGCCCGCAGAAGTTCCGGCACCTGCTCCGGTGACGCCCCGGTCTTACTCGCTTCTGCAGAGAGCTTCAATTCGAGCAACACTTCCTGTAATCGGACGCTCTGCTCCGCTGCCGCATCCAGCCTCTCCAAAAGCTTGACGGAATCGGCCGTCTGAATCACATCGAACAACTCACAGGCCACGCGCGCCTTGTTCGATTGCAGATGTCCGATCAAATGAAAGCGTGCCTCGGGTAGTTCGCCGAGTTCGGTCTTTTTTTCTGCAAATTCCTGCACATAATTCTCGCCAAAGTCTCTCGCGCCCGCCTGGTAAGCCTCGCGCAGATGCCCGGCAGAAAATTTCTTCGAAACCGCCACTAGAGTTAGGTCGGAGCGCGTGCGGCCGCGTTTGCACAAAGCGGCTTCGATACGGCTTTCAACTGCTTGCAAACGATCCGCGAAAGTGGAATTTTCCAGTGACAAATCTTTATAGAACGAGCCAAAGAAGACCGCACGGCTCGCAACACCCCGATACCCTATCTTCCACTATCGAAGCTTTCTTAAATACGTGCCGCAAGCCCGCCGTTCTTGATTATGGCGACGATCCCCTGTCGCTCCTCTCCGGCCATTACGTCCTCGAATGCCGCGCCGGAAAATTGCTTCTCGAAGCCTGGGACGAAAACCGCAGCCTTTCCCGCCGCATTCTCGGCATTGAACACGCCTCGACCGGCATTCTCGATTGCTCGGTCCAGCGCTTCGGGGGTAAACCGGGGACGCTTACCTTTCTCGACCTCGAACGACCGCAAACCGCGGCACGCTTTACGCGCGGCGTTCGCCAAACCTTCGCTGAACAATTCCGTCGCACGCTTTCCCGCCAGTTCCCGGCCTGGGAGGTCAAAACCCTCTCGTCTTCGCTCGATCTGCGCCGGTCCTTCTCTTCGACCTTCCCTCGCGCTCGGCTCAGTCGCGGCACGCAAAACATCGCTGCTATTGCTTGCCCTTCCGCCGCCGACGAGTCAGCTTTCCTTACCTCCGCCCTGCTTTGGTTCGACTACCTATCCGGCCGTCGCGCACCCGGTGAGCAGCTATCGCTTTGCTTGTTTTTGCCTGATGACGCAGGCACGCTTTCCGCTCATCGTCTGCGCTGGCTGCAGGGACGCCGACTTCGCACACAACTATTTCTTTTCAATCAACACGGCATGGCCGGCGAGGTCGATCCCAAAGATCTGGGTAACGTGGAAACGCATGTCACAACACAGTATGTTCCCGTCACTCTCACGCCGGAACTGCAGGCGTTAATAAGCCTTCTCGGTTCCCTGCCTGGAGTGGGTTGTTGCCCGGAAGTGAACGGCTCGCTTAGTGTTCGTTTCCACGGCCTTGAGTTCGCCCGCATCGCGAGCCACAAACTTTTCCTTGGAATAGATTCCCAAGCCGAGATCCCATTCTCGGAAGCACACCGCATTAGCACCTTCGCGGAACACCTGATGGCCACTGCGGGCGTTCCGCAATTGCCGGAACGCTGGTTAGAAAGCGCAGTTCGGGCGAACATCCCGTTGTTCGACCCTGAACTCCTGGCTACCCCGGTGCATGGCCAGGTCCTCACCTCGGCGGCGGGTGAACGCGAAGTGATCGACCTTCTCGCCATCACGACCGGCGGCCGGCTCACAGTCCTCGAACTGAAAGCGGTCGAAGACCTCCAGTTGCCCATGCAAGCCCTCGATTACTGGATCCATATTGGCTGGCACGCGCAGCGCGGCGAGCTGTCGCATCTTTTCCCAACCACTCCTATCGCGCCAATCCTGCCAAAACTTCTTCTCGTCGCACCCGCGCTCAGCTTCCATCCGAGCAACGAAATTGTTCTTCGTTACTTCTCGCCTGAGATCGAAGTCGAACGTGTCGGCGTAAACTCTGATTGGGAGTCCACGTTGCAGGTTGCTTTTCGCCTGCGGGGTGCCGAACTGCCCATCTCACACCAGAGGACCAGATGATACTCGACGGACTTGTCAACATTAAGAAGGCCATCAGCACGCTCAACCCGAACGAGGTGCGCGAAATGAGCGAGCGCTCCGTGCGCGTGGTACTGCACGCCTCCGATAACGACTCGTTCGGACAGTTGGAAACTTTTTTCCTGAGCGACCTCAGCCCGGCTCGACGCCGCGAATCCGCCATCCTGCTTACTCGGGCGCCCTACGCCACCACTGGCTCGCTCACCGAACTTCATGTCTACGACGAACGTACGCCCGCACCGCCGAACGCCGTGATTTTTCACCCCGACCACAGCAAACAATTCGTACTCAAGACTCTCGATCTGTACCCGGACATGGCTGTGCCGCTCGCGAAATCATTTCCTCCCTTTCGCAAGCCATTCGTGGAGAAAGTCATCGCCAGGACGTGTCGCGAAAATACTCTCTTCTCGGTCGCCACTGCGCTGCCGGATGTCATCCCCAGCGTGATCGAACTGCCCTGGGCGGTGGCTGAGTTCGCCTCCGATACAGCCTTCCTCACCATGAACCAGGTGCGTATGGCCTTCCAGATCGCCGCCGCCAGCGATCACGAAGTGGGCTACAGGCACCAGAAATCGGAGATTGCCATGGTGATCGGCAGCGCCTTCGGCTGGCGCGCCCTGGCCCGCCAAGTCGTGGGCAAAATTCCTTTTGGCGGCGGCCTCATCGGTAAAGCCGCTGTGGCGTATGCCGGCACCAAGGTCCTCGGCCTTTCGCTCGATCGCTTCTACAGCATCGGCTTTACCTATACGCGCGAAGAGCGTGACCGCTTGTACGCGGATGCCTTTCGCCAGGGCAAAACAGTCGCCCTGAAACTCCTGACATTCCTGCGCCCGGATCTGGCGGCCCGTTTCACGACAAAGCCAGGAGACTCGCGCCCGCCGATCACGATTCCTTCCGATGTCAGACCGTGAATCTGCCGTCCGGCTGGATGAAGTAGAAGTCCGGGTTCTGGGAACGCTCCTCGAAAAAGAGGCCACCACACCGGAATACTATCCGCTTTCGCTCAATGCGCTCGTTAACGGGTGCAACCAGAAATCCAATCGCGATCCCGTTGTTGCGTACGATGGCGACACAGTCGAGCGGGCGCTCGAAGGTCTGCGGGCCAAAAAGTTCGCGCTCTTTGTCACCGGCAGCGGCCGGGTCGATAAGTACGGGCAGCGCCTTTCAGAAACTCTCAACCTGGGCCGCCGCGAATCCGCCGTTCTCTGCGTCTTATTCCTGCGAGGTCCGCAAACGCTCGGCGAAATCAAGGATCGCAGTGAGCGCCTCTTCTCTTTCGGCGATCTCACTGAAGTGGAGCGCCTGCTTGACAAGCTATCCGAGACGGATCCTCCGCTGGTCAAGAAACTTGCCCGCCAGCCCGGTCAGAAGGAGGCTCGCTTTGCCCATCTGTTCGCGGGGGAACCGATATTCGAGGCGCCTTCGGAAACCAGTTCCGCCGCTCAGCCGTCAAAACTGAATCAGCTCGAACAAGAATTGGATCGCCTGCGCTCCGACTTCAACGATCTGAAATCGCGCTTCGACTCTCTCGAATCGCAGCTCCTGCGGTAAGCGGCGCCTACTTAACGATTTCGGTACATTCATCCAGCCTCGCTCGTCTAAGCCTTAGGAGATCTTTCGATGCGGCACGCCTTTGTTTCTCTCGCTCTCGTTACGCTGTTCACGCTGCCCTTTGGAGCGGCGGCGCAAAGCAATCATATGGACCCCTATATGCAGGGTCCGTCGGGCGAGGTTCGTTTGATCCAGGAAGTCCGCCATCAGCTTGTGACGCTGCCCTACTACTCAATTTTCGACGATCTCGGCTTTCGCGTGAATGGTTCCACTGTGACGTTAGTGGGCGCCGTTACCAGGCCGACGCTAAAGTCTGACGCCGAAGGAGTTGTCAAGCATATTGAAGGCGTCACACAAGTCACGAACGAGATCAAAGTACTGCCGCTTTCCGATTTCGACTGGCAGATTCGCCGCGCCGTAGCTCGCGTCATCTACGGTGACCCGTCGATTGGTGATCGGTACGGCTACCGCGCGTTGCCGAGCATTCATGTCATCGTGGACAACGGGCATGTGACGCTCGAAGGCGCCGTCGCAAACCAAGGGGATAAAGATCTCATCGGCATCCGCGCCAATTCCGTCCCGAACGTCTTCAGCGTCACCAACAACCTGCAAGTGGTCAAGAATTGACGAGGGCGTGTTTCTTTGTGTCGATGGACTCGGCTTTGTCTTCGAGACGTCTCGCCAACCTACGCCCCACGTCAATCATCGGCTTCTCGATCGCTCGATAGCACCCCACCGACACGATCGCGAGCAGACCCCAAAACACTGGCCAGCGCAGCACATCGGGTAGGCCGGTTCCGCGTTGGAAAATCAGCCACAGGAGCGGTGCGTGACTCAGATAGACTCCGTACGAATACTTTGCGATGTTATGACAAACCGCTGCGGATGAGCGGCTCGCTAACTCCCTAATCTGCGGCAACGCAATGCCCAACGCGGTACATAAATACCAGTCAGTATGGCGGATGGGGAAATAGAAAATGCCAACAATAAAGGCCAGCAACAGCGGCGGCAAAATGGCAAACGGCAAACTGAGCTTTTTCCGTTTGGCGAGAATGAAGGCGATCACCCCGCCCAGGAAACACGGTACGAACCAGGTCACCGGGCTATGCAGCGAATCGTCATAATGCGGGCCGTAGTGCTGCAGGTAAAAGCGATTGAGCCATATCGCTGAACCAGCACCCAATAGCCAAAGCGCAGCGATGTTCAACAGGGCGTGTTTTCGACGCGCCGCTAGAAATACGAATGGCAGTACAACATACATCTGCAATTCATACGGCAGGCTCCAGAGCGGCCCACTTAGATAGGGAGTGAAGGTGAAATTCTGAACCATCAAAATGTTCCGCCAAATCCATCCCCAATTCCGCCACATGTACGGTTCCTGCCCGGGTATGTGGAAAACCAGCACGACCGCAATGCAGACCAAACATAGCGGATAAATGCGAAACAGCCGCTGCAGGTAAAAAGGAACGACAAAGTGCCGGCCGCGGCTCTGTAATCTTTCGAGAGAAAACATCAGCACCAACGCCGTATGGATGAAAAACAACAACACACCCGAACGGCCGACTGGGCCAAACTGGTTAAAGCCTAAAGTGCGTGAACAATGATCGAATAAGACGGCCGAAATTGCCACCGACCGGAGGAAATCAAGATTCTGAGATTCTGTGCTTGCGTTTAGTCCTGCCAGCAAATGACCAAGGGTGGTCTCTAAGTGCGAATTACTCAAGAAGCTTGCGGAATCCGTTGCGCCATAACACTACGCTCCTGTCCCGCGTTCTCATTCGATCGAGGCACCAGACGAGTGATGGCGATCGCTAAGCCGCTCGTCACAATCAGCGGAAAGTCGTAGGCATGACTGAGGAACGTGACACACACCGCAAACCCGAACGTCGAGATGAGCACCACCTGGGCGATGGCCGCCAGGACAGGATCGGGCGCCTTGGTGGTCCGCCAGAGTCGTTTTAGGGTAGTGATAATCGCCGCCAGGAAAAACAGCAGCGCCGGAATACCGCACTCACTGGAGACTTGGGTATAGGTGTTATGAGTCTGGTGCCACATGCCCTTCACACCCGATGCGTTCGCCAACCCGCTTTCGCTGTCCATGAACTGACCGGGCCCAACACCAAGAACCGGATGCTCCATGGTCAATGTGAGGCTCTGTTCCAGTAATCTGCGCCGGGCTTCGCTGGAGGCCGTGGCATCCGTTTTGTCCTCGCTGGCGCTTTTGAACAACGAGGCAAACCGGTCGGCCGCTTTTCCAGGAATAAACGGGATAGCGAGCATCGCGAGCGTCGGCACGCCTAACAGAAGCGCAATCTTTACCCTCGGCGAACCCATTATCACCACCAGCAGTAGCGTCGCCGCAATCCCGACCAGCCCCCCGCGCGATCCCGAACTCAGAATCTGAAACACGCCCCCCGGAATCACCACCAATCCCAAAGCCTTCAGAAAGGGATTTCGATTAATGCCGTACAGGAAGTAAAGCACCACCGGAAAAACGAAGATCAAGTAAGCCGCATAGTCGTTTGAATCTCCGATACTCGAAGCGTCCGACAGCACGATTCTTCCATCGAGAATAGTTTTGGTGCTAAAGCCGAGTGCAATCACCGCAATGCCGGCCCATCCCACAGTTTTCACCAGTTTGATGATGTCTTGCTTGGTGTGGGCGACCGCCGGGATCAAGAGCACCAGCGGCAGAGCGGTTCGGAAATACTCGAAGAGTAAGGGGAGCGATCCACCACGCCAGGAACTGAAGATCGTGGCGCAAAACATGCAGAGGGCAAATAACAGCCAGAGCGTCGCAATCCGATCGCGCGCCGCCGATAGTAGTTTCCCGGTCAGGAGCGCAGTGAGAAAGCTTGCACCGCCAAGCAACATGAGCAAGTGCAAATCGATATGGATTTTGGAGGTTAAAAATTCGTGGGCGAAGCTGATTCGGAAGAACAGAAACAGCATCGTAAAATGCAGCGCTGCCCGTTCCACCGAACTGGCCGGCTGTGCGGACGTTTCAGCGAGCGCTTCGGGCCGATCCCTGACCGAACCAGTGTCAGGGGAAGGCGGCTCTTCCAGCGCCAGCGCCCCGGACGAAAAGGAACTCAAACGGACGGGTTTGTACGCCTGGCGGCTGGGCTTAAACTGCGACATCTAAAAGTTGGGGGCTCGCCTCATCAGTATAGCGGCCGAACACCCGGCAAAACACTCCAGATTATTCCGTATCAGCTGCAATATCGCTTGCACTTCTTCATAATGGAAATATGAGCACAACGCCTGTGGATCAGTATCTTTCCCGGATCACAGTCGTGCCGGATGTGCGGTCCGGACAGCCCAGCATCCGCGGTACGCGCGGCGCAGTCAAAGACGTTCTAGTTTGGCTGGCGGCGGGTGCTACGGAAGACCAGATCCTGAGCGATTATCCCTATCTCGAGAAAGACGACTTTAAAGCCATCTACGCTTATACCTCTCTGCTCCTCGATCAAACGGCACGGTGAAGCTCCTCTTCGACGCCAATCTTTCACCTAAGCTGCCTGGCCTCGTAAACGATCTGTTTCCGGAAACCGGCGTTAGGCAAGATGCTCCCCAGCTACTGGCCGCACGCCTCTTGCAACTCGGCTCGATTCTTTTCGCTTTGGGCAATCCGCACAAAGCCGTCTGCCCCGCCCACGTCGGAATCGGCGTCGAGTCCACGAAAAAAACGGCTGGTGTCGACCCAACGCACCGTGGGATGATCACTCTCGACCCAAGCCCAATCGGGTTCCGGCCTTGTTGCGAGAAAGCGCTTCGAGAGCCAGGCCTCACCGCCATCGCGCCACGTCCGCAGAACCCGGCACGATGCACCTATCCTCCACGAGGTCTTCCCTAATGTCGCAAAATCGAAGACGTGATAGAGCGGCAAGGCATTCTGCTGATTGGCCGGATCGAACGGGTGCCGGTTGAAATACGTCGACAGCGGATCGTTAAACGACATGATCATCGTCACGCCTTTTCCCTGCGTATGCTCGTGCATTAGGCGTGCCCGTTCCGCAGTGTCTCCCCCTGAAGCACGCACGTCGAAGGCGTAAGTCTTTACATTCACCAGCAGCAGGGCGGCGAAGAATACGGCCAGCAGCCAACGCGGCATTCGCATCCCGTCACGCTGTGTCAAAACGAGACAAATCGCCGGGATGAGGCCCGCATATAGCGGCAAATAGCGTTCGGGCGAACTCGTGTCGAAGAGGAAGGCGAATGCGAAGGTGGGTATGGCTGCCGTCAGGAGCAGCGCAAGCGGCGCGCGTCCGTTACGGATCCGCCCCACATACCACGTCACGGCGCTCAGCGTGAGAAACACCAACGCGATTTTCCAGATGCCCGAACTGACCAGCGTCGACCAGCGACTCGGCGCATACGGATCTCGGAACACCAACTGCTTCAACGCCAACCCTCCTCCTCCGAGGTAGAGAAAGGTACGGCTGATGCCGGTCGGGAACCGGATCCAGGGCCGGTCCGCATGCATTCCGTGGCTGCTGCTCGCAATCCAGACACGCAACGCCGAAACGGAGCCGATGTGGCACAGCGCCAATCCGATCAGGTAGGCCACCAAACCTACCAAAGCCGTCGAGCCTATCGTGATCGCCACCAAGCGCACGCGTTCTCGCGAAGTTAAGTTTTTCGCCGGAAAGAGGAACTCGGCCAACCAGGCCGCGGGCAGGCCCAGAATATAGAGAAACCAAATGTCGCAAGCCAGTCCGAGCGCCACGCCGGCCAGCGCGGCCCAGAGAACCCGCCGCTCGGTTTGCTGTAACGCTTTGAGGATGCACCAAATGCCGAGCATGTGCAAAGCCAGTCCCGGCACATACGACGTTCCTGAATGCACGTACTGCAGGACCGCGCTGCTCAGCAAAATACTCAGGCTGACCCCCAGCGCAAGGAGCTTGGTCAAGCCCAGCCGCCGTGTGATTGCGAATACGACCACGCTCAGGACTGCGCCACCCAGGAAGTTCAGACCAAACAGTACCGCCTCCACCTCGAGCACCGGGTTACCCCGAAATAAGGTTGCTGTCAGCGGTTGTGTGAGCCGCCAGAGAAAATAGCCGAGTGGCCTCCATAGCAAATGTCCGAATTCCCAGATTTGATCCGGCCGCGCGCCACCGCTTTGTCCATATCCGAGAATGTCGCTGACATAAGCCGTGGTGTCGCCGGTTATATCGGGGAGTGTGAAGGCGTACAAAACTACAAACAAAATCAGCGCGAGCCAGGCAAAATAGGAAGCTTTTTCACCCCGTTCGGCGGCGTCCTGATCCAAGGTAGACGTTAGTACTTGCATGTATTTATTCGAATTGGTAACAGCTCCGACCGTCCAATAATCGTCCAAGTATATAGCGGCGGGAGCCTTGTTGCCCGATGTTATACTCGAACTCTCAACGACTAATCATGGCGATTTTGGCCTAAATGCGGATGGAAGCACCGGGAGCAGAGCATCCATTTCCCCACGATTTACCTGCTTCTGCTAGCATCGATCTCTCCCAGGCTGTCATCGCCGTTCTAATTCCCTGTTATAACGAGGAGCAGGCCATTGCCCAGGTGGTCGCCGATTTTCGTCAGGCGCTTCCCTCGGCCACCATTTACGTCTACGACAACAACTCACGTGACAACACCGCCCGGGTGGCGGCCGCGGCCGGCGCAGTGGTTCGCCAGGTGCCTCTCCAGGGCAAAGGGCAAGTAGTCCGCCGCATGTTCGCCGATGTCGATGCCGACGCCTACTTGATGGTGGACGGCGACGGCACCTACGACGCCCGGTCCGCGCCTGCCATGCTCTCCATCCTGCTGTCGGGTGAAATCGATATGGTGGTGGGCCGCCGCCAGGATGACGACGAACTCGCCTATCGTCCTGGACACCGTTTCGGTAACGCCATGCTTACCGGAACCGTTGCGTTCTTGTTCGGCGATCGATTTAGGGATATTCTCTCCGGCTACCGTGCATTCTCGCGGCGTTTCGTGAAAGGCTTTCCGATCTTCGCTCATAATTTCGAGATCGAAACCGAGATCACGGTGCACGCTCTTACGCTGCAGATGCCCATCCGCGAGGTCGACACTTACTATGGCAAGCGCCCGGCCGGCTCCACTAGCAAACTCAACACCTATCGGGATGGCATCAAGATTCTGATTATGATTTTCGATTTGGTTCGCGAAGAGCGTCCGCTATTCTTCTTCACCTTAGTCGCCGCCGTCTTTGCTCTCGCTTCTCTGGTGCTGGCTTATCCGGTGGTGATGGAATTTCTCCGCACCAATCTTGTACCCCGGTTGCCGACCGCGATCCTGGCGACCGGCCTGGCTATTCTTTCAGCTTTGAGCCTGACCTGCGGCTTCGTTCTAGACACGGTCGCCCGCGGCCGCCGTTCGGCCAAAATACTCGCTTATCTGGCGATTCCGCACTGGCGTCAATCCCAGCGTCTTTAAACTGCAAGGCATGTAAACTACCGGAAGCGCAATGAGTGCCTCGGCAGAGCAAGTGTTACAGACGACTGTAAAGGTAGCTCCTCCCCATCTCGGTTATTTAGACTCTCTACGCGGCATTGCCATCCTCGGAGTTATCCTTGTTCACTCTGCGATCCTAACCGGGCAGAGAGGCACTGCATTGCACGTTGCCTTTACCGGTCAACGCGGCGTTCAACTGTTTTATATGGTGAGCGCATTTACGTTGCTCCTGTCGCTCGACAGCCGCAAAGCCGAGCGCCGGCCAATCCTGAACTTATTCATCCGCCGCTTCTTCCGCATCGCACCGTTGTTCTATGTCGCGATGATGCTGAATTTCCTGCTCAGTACACAAGCGCCGTACAAGACCTACTTCCAGAACGCCGGTTGGTTCGGTATTGCTCTCGGCCTGCTATTCCTTCACGGCTTGCGACCCGACACAATCGTGACCGTCGTAATAGGCGGCTGGTCGATCGCGGTCGAAACGAGTTTCTATGTGCTGTTGCCCATGCTCCACAGGTACATCAAGACCATCAAGCAAGCGCTAGTGCTTTTCGTGGTAAGCGCTGTATTCCTGGGATCAATCAGTCGAGTGCTGGCTTTGCGCAGCCCTAACCTCTCCGTCGAGCAGTACTATGCATTTCTGTGGTTCCCGGTGGAATTCCCGGTCTTCGCGCTGGGAATCCTTAGCTATCTTGGCTGGAAGTTTCTCATCAAGGACCAGGAAGTCCGGACTGGCACCTGGCGCAATGCGTCCTTACTTTTGCTGTTCGCCAGCGGCATGATTTACCTGGCCTGTCTTCCGTTCAACGATGAAAAGCTCTACTTTTCATCGTTTTTGTTTCTCCCGCTGATCCTGGCGCTCGCGATTTGTCCGTGGCCTTTCCTGGTCAATCCCTTTACGCGTTACCTCGGGAAGATATCGTAGAGCTTGTACCTGTTGCACTTCTTCGTACTGGCGATGGCCGACTGGTTGTTATCGCGTTTCGATCACTATCCGGGCCACTTCGTCACCCACTACATCACGGGAAAGCCACTCGGGTGTGCCATCGGCTTTCTGCTGGTCTTTGGAGTTTCCGTCCCCCTTTGCATTTTGAGTTGGCGGTTCATCGAACAACCCGGTATCCGGTTTGGCCGACGCCTGATCAATCAATGGGAAACCTGATCCGGAAGCCGTCCAGTTGCACGCGATGTCTTTTCGAACGTTGTCTCTTCGACTCCTCCCGTTACTCCTTGGTGCGATCTCCCTGCAGGCGCAAGTAGCTCGCTATGAACCGCAACCCATCGCCGATGAAGAATCCTTCTCGCGACCCGCGCCCGATTGGCTCATGCCGTTCCAAACCCTCGATCGCCGGCTCCCGTCGTGGCTTTCGTTCGGCGGCATGTATCGCAGCCGTATCGAAGCCGCCGGTCACCATAACTTCACTCCCGATAACGACGGCTATCTTCTCAGCCAGCTTCGCTTCTGGCTGGTGCTCAAGCCTATGCGCTGGTTCACGGTTGTCGGCGAGACGCAGGACGCGCGTATCTTCTTCAACCAAGTGGTCACGTCCGGCGGCTCGAATGGCAATCGCTGGGACATCCGCCAGGCTTATGTTCAGATCGGTTCTCCCATAGAAGGCTGGTTTACTCTCACGGTCGGCCGCCAGATCTTCAGCTTCGGCGATGAACGACTCATCGGCCCTTCCGACTGGGTCAACATGGGCCGCACGTTTGACGCGGTTCGTCTCGATGTTCATCGCGGCGGCAATGAAGTCAGCCTCTTCGCTTCCTCCGTCATCGTGCCGCGAGACGGCGTCCTCGACCATCACAACGAGGGCAATAACCTGCACGGCGCTTATGCCAGTCTCAAGCAACTCGTGCCTAAAGCGACGGTTGAGCCTTATGTCCTGTGGCGTCTTGCTCCGGGGCGCCTCGCACTCAGCGAAAATGGTGACGGTCGCGGCGCGCTGAACGAAGTCACCACCGGCCTGCGTTGGGTGGGCAAACTACCGCATAGCTTCGACTACTCGCTCGAAATGGCGAAACAATCCGGTTCTCTCGGACCCTACTCGATCCATGCGTGGGCCGGCCATTGGGAAGCGGGCAAGACTTTTGGAGCCTCTCTCAAGCCTCGCGTCTTTCTCGAATCCAATTACGCGAGCGGCGCCAGCAATCCTGCCGGCCGCTCTTGGGGTACGTTCGATCAGCTCTATCCTTCCGGCCACGATAAGCTTGGTTTCGCGGATCAGGTAGGCTGGCGCAACATCAAGCAGATCCGCACCGGTGTCGAAGAAAAAATCGGCAAGCAGTGGAAGCTGAAGCAGTCCTACGAAAGCTTCTGGCTGGCCTCCACCCGGGACGCATTCTACGGCAATAATGGCTCCATTAGCGTCCCTGCCGCTACGTTCCCGGTGAGCAGCCATGTTGCGCAGGAGCTAGACCTCACTTTTGAATATCAATACGACAAGGCCCTCTCTACCGGCTTCGGCTACGCCCAGGTCTTCGCCGGCGAGTTCCTGAAGCGCACTACGGATGGACGCGATTACGAATATCCGTATGGCTACGTCACGTATCGTTTCTGAGGAACTCGCGCACAACGGACTCGCGCTCTCGTGAAATCGCGCACGACGCCCCAAACCGGCTGTGCGCTCGGCCCAAGTCCGCTGAAGTTCCTCTTTCGTCTGGTGGCGCGGGATCCCGGCCCAATGTCACTTATTTAAGTGGTCTCGACGCATGGAAGAGCCGGCCTACGAGGCCGGCGCAGTTCGCGGAACTGCCCCACGAGACTCAGGAAAGGCGGTGCGGTACAGATGGGCGGCAGATGCAGTTTTGAGGGATCGCCGAGGTGAGTCCCGACAGAGCGAACAAAGTGTCCGCGCGCCACTAGTTGGCTTAAGTAAGTGACATTACTGAGTCTCGCATAATATAGCGGAACTAATTGAGGGCGCGAGCGTCCAATCGTGCATGGGCAATCCGCGCGGTGTGAGACGCGATTTTGTGGCTCTTGAGAAGCGCCGTTTTCAAGCGGTGAAGCTCTTCGACAAGAACTTGAACAACAGCGAGATTGGCCGTCGGCTGAAGGTGAGCAACCAGACCGTCAGTAGATGGCGGAAGGAATATCAGGAAGCGGGCGAGGGAGCTTTGCGACAGGCGGGCCGAGCGGGACGATTGCCTTGTTTAAGTGAAGCCGACAAGGCCCGTTTGACGGAGTTGTTGCTACAAGGTCCCGAGCGCCTGGGTTATGAAACGCCCTTGTGGACGTGTCCACGAGTGGCCCACTTGATCGAAAAGAACTTCGAGGTGAATTACCACCCAGGACACGTTTGGCGTATTCTACGGCAGTTGAATTGGAGTGTGCAACAGCCCGTGGGCCGCGCCTTGGAGCGCAACGAAAGTCTCATTGACGAATGGAAGAACAAGCGGTGGCCAGAGATTAAAAAAAAGCCCAGAACGAGGGCCGGACGATCGTCTTCATCGACGAAAGCGGTCTGAGCCAGCGGCCTCCTCGGCGGCGCACCTGGGCGCCTCGCGGGCAAACACCCGTCCTGCAGTTTCATTTCAACTGGAAGACGCTGTCCGTCATCGCCGGTGTCACCGTCTGGAACTTCTACTTTCAGATCTTCGAAGAAGCCATCAAGTCCGCCCAGATCATCGAGTTTCTGAAACACTTGCTGCGCTATATCGAAGGCGACATTCTGCTGATTTGGGACCGGCTTCCGGCTCACCGTAGTAACGTCACGCAGCAGTTTATCCGCGATCAGCACGGCCGTTTGGAAATCGAGTACTTACCGCCCTACGCCCCGGAACTGAATCCAGTCGAGTACATCTGGGCACATTGCAAGCACCATGACCTGCCGAATGTCTGTGCTAAAAACCTCTGGGACCTGAGTGAAGGAGCCCGCCGCTCTCTAAAGCGCATGCGTCGCCGACCGAGGCTGATCACAGCCTTCTGGAAGCAGGCTTCTTTATTCGTTTGATTCCGCTATATTATGCGGGATTCAGTAGGATCCCGGCCTGTGCTTGCTTCTGACCGGCCGTTCTTCCCTCCGCTACCCTAAAACTTATGGCTAAGAAAACTCAAAAGACCATCTTGGTGACCGGCGCCACCGGCAAACAAGGCGGCGCGGTGTTCCATCACCTGCGAAAAGCTAACTTCGATGTCCGCGTCCTCACGCGCGATCCTAACAAGCCGGCCGCGCTCGCTCTGGTCGGCCATGGCGTCGCCGTGGTGCAGGGCGACCTCGAAGATCCTGCCTCCCTCGCGCGTGCTCTTGACGAAGTCGATGGCGTCTTTTCCGTGCAGGATTTCACTGGCGGCGCCGAAACCGAAATCCGGCAGGGCAAGAATCTCATCGATGCCGCCAGCCGCGCGGGAGTCAGTCACTTTGTGTATGACTCGGTGGCGAGCGCCGATCAGCAAACCGGCATCCCTCACTTCGACAGCAAGTTCCAGATTGAGGAACATCTCCGCGGCAAGGGCGTTCCTTACACCATCTTCCGGCCGCCGTTCTTCATGGAAAACTTTCTCCCGAGTAAACAGCAGATTGACGGCGGGACTTTAGCGATGCCCCTGAGTCCAGAGACTCTGATGGCCATGATTGCCGTTGACGATATCGGCTCTTTCGTAACGCAGGCCTTTGAGCGCCCCGGAGTCTGGCACGGCAAAACTTTGGAAATCGCCGGCGATGAACGTTCTTTCGCGGAGATCGCCCAGGAGTTCTCCCACCGTCTTGGTAAGCCTGTCGAATACAAACAACTATCGCTGGATGAGTTCAAACAAATGGCCGGTGAAGAAGCCGCCATTATGTTCGACTGGTTTCAAAAGACGGGTTACCAGATCGATCTTCCGGCTCTACGGGAACAATTTCATCACCTGACCACCTTTGACCGCTGGCTCAACACGAACTGGCAAACCGCGGCCTGAGTAGAAGTGGCGTTCCGAGAACGCAGCAGGCAGGCTGAAGCCTACCCTACGAGCCTTCAGGCGGCTTTTGTTAGTTCGCGCATGGCTTGGGCGGTGCGAGCGCCTTCGAGATAGGACTCGATGTCGTCGATTGAAAATTCGAAGCCATGGTCGGCAGGGTCGAAGGGTTGGTTGCGACTGCGGGCGACTTGATACATGGTAGCGGCAGTGGCAAGGTCCTGTGCTTCCTGCTTGTTGCGTTCCTGCTGGGCTTCGCGGAGATCGGCGAGATCTTTGTCGCGCTGGCGGCGTAAGCGGGTCTCTTGGAGTTGCAGGTTGCGGAACTGTTTTTCGTAAAAGAGGTACGTTTCGAGTTCGATCATGCCCGGTTGGGTGTCAGCTGGTTCGGCGGCGAACTTTTCGGCGAACTGGGTGCGGCCACGGGCATAGAGGGCAAACTCGAGAGTGGGGATGCGGCGGAGACGCCAGTTGGCATCGGCGATGGATTGAATGAGCTCGCATTCGCGGACGCCGACAGGCTGGAATTCGCGGACGAAGCGATCGACGTACTGTTCGTAGGCGGCGGCATCGTCGGAGGGCAGCAGGACAGTGCGGCCGGTGAGGGCGGTTTTGAGGGCGTTGATAGAGGATTGGGCTTTGCCTTCGGGCGTGCGGGGGCCGGTCGAGAAAGTGGCGTTGGCGCGATTGGCGGCGAGACGGGCGGCGGAGATTTCGGCGGTTTCCGGCGCGGGGGCTGTTTCAACGACAGCGAGTTCGCGGGATTCTTCTATGTTCGCTTTACGGGCGAGCTTTTTGGCTTTGCGTTCCTGGGCGCGGCGAATGGAGCGGGCAGTCATGATGAAGCAGGGTAGCAGGCGTGGCGAGGCCGTTACAAAGGATTTTGGTTGCGGGGAGGCGTAAGACTTTTCGAATCAACGACCCAAAAAAATTTCTGGGGCTGTGATTCCCCACGGCGGGTTAAGCTTCCGCCGCAACGAGGGATGCAAAAAGCGCTCCGCGCCGGCGGCAGTTGGGGCCGGATTTAACCGCAGGACGAAAAGCCTAAGTGCTGAAGCAGTAATAGTTTATAGTTCGCCTTTTTCGAAGGAAAGACGGCAGGCTAAAGCCTACCCTGCGGGGTGTTTGGCTACTGCCAAAAATAAAGCGCCCCAAAACTAACGGCCCCTGCCGCCACAAAGACATTTGCTGCCAGCATCATCAGAAACGCGTACCGTAGCCGGGCTCCGTCGCTAGGGAATTCGTCTCGATCATCCTCATTCAATCGCAAGGTCGTCAGTTTGGCCAATTTTTTACTCCCGCCTGTCATATCGGCCGAAACCGCGGTTAGCTTGAGTTGTTTCCCAAGGTTTTTATACTGAAGGCAAACCGGCCATGCCCTACGCTGATTTCCACCTTGAACCGTCCGAAGTGTCGTCCGACAACAACAAGGTAGCCGTCGTCACCGGCGCCGCCCAGGGGATCGGTGCGCAAACGGCGGAACTGCTTGCCGAAAAGGGTTATTCGCTCGTTTTGTGCGATGTCGCTCCCTGCACAGCTCTCCGCGGCCGACTTTCATCCCGCGGACGCCCGGTCATCGAAGTGATGGGCGATCTTTCGCAGGAAAGCACCGCTTTGAGCGTCGCCGAAAAGACGCATCAGGCCTTCCGCCGCGTCGATGTACTGGTCAATAACGCCGGCATCTCGCATATTTGTCCGGCAGAAAATACCACTGCAGACGATTGGCGTCGCGTCCTCGAAGTCAATCTACTCGCGCCTTTTCTCCTGAGCCGTGAACTGGGCCGCCTGATGCTGGAACAGCGGCATGGCAGCATTGTGAATGTTGCTTCGATCGCGGGCCTGCTGGGAATCGCCGACCGCGCGGCCTATAATGCCAGCAAGCACGGCTTGATCGGCCTCACCCGCACCCTTGCCGCAGAGTGGGGCGGCCGCGGCGTCCGAACCAACGCCGTTTGTCCCGGCTGGGTGAAAACGCCCATGGACGTTGCTCCGCAAGCGGCCGGTCTTTACGCCGATGTCGACATTGAAAATCGCGTTCCCATGGCACGCTTCGCGTCGCCCACTGACATTGCTTCCGCCATCGCCTTCCTGGCAGATCCGGCACAAAGCGCTTTCATCAACGGCCACACCCTTTCCGTGGATGGCGGATGGTTCGCCGACGGTTCGTGGGACTCGCTGCGTGTCCGTCACCGCTAATTACGCTGCTGCTTGTCGCAAATGCAAAAAACGATTGATTGAAAGTCACGGTTGATTCGTAGAGACTGAGCATTATGTATCGCTCCTTCACAGTCGCGGCTCGGTTTCGGCGTTAGCGTCGCACCCGGCGAGTTGACTTTCATTCGATTCTGCGGGCTGCCGGGCCATGGGTGCTCCTTCACAGTCGCGGGTCGGAAACAGGTCTGAACCCGGTACACGCTAGAATGCGGCAGTATCCGCATGGCCAACTTCCTAGAAGTGATCGTCACCTCTCCAGAAGACGCAATCGAGGCTGAGGCGGGAGGCGCCGATCGGGTTGAACTGGTACGTGCTCTGGAGGTCGGCGGCTTGACTCCAGAGGTTGCCACGATACGCGCCGTGCTCGAGGCGGTTTCGATCCCCGTTCGCGTCATGCTGCGCGAATCACCCACTCTTTCTCTGGACCATGCCGATCACCTGGCGCGCATGGTGTCACTGGCTGCTCAGTACTCTCAGCAGGACTTCTCCAAACAGCCCATAAACGGATTGGTTCTGGGCTTCGTGAAGAATCATTCGCTCGACATTGCGCCTCTGGTCGCCATCTGCGCCGCCGCGCCTGCCTGCCGCATCACCTTCCACCGCGCGTTCGACGAAATTGCCGACCCCAATTCCGCCATCGCACGGCTGCGGGCCTACCCGCAGGTCGATCGCATTTTGACCACTGGTGGAGGCGGCGGCTGGGAAGAAAGAAAATCGCGCCTGCTCGCCTGGCAGCAGAGCGCCCAGCCATCTATCCAAATACTGACCGGCGCGGGTCTCTGTTCCTGTCTGCTGGCCGATCTGGCCAGCACCCCTGAGCTGCGTGAAGTACACGTCGGCCGAGCCGCCCGCCTCCCGCAGACAGTTTCCGGCGCAGTGTCGCGCGATGCCGTGCGCGCGATCAAGAGCGCTCTTCTATGAGATCGGTCGACTGGTTCGTTTTCTTTACCTGGTTAATCTCACTCGTCAGCTACGGTCTTTATCGCGGCCGCGGCAGCAACACCGTCAGCAAATATCTGCTGGCCGGTAAGAGCATGCCCTGGTACGCGATGGGCCTGTCCATTCTCGCCACGCAGGCGAGTGCTATCACTTTCATTTCCACCACTGGCCAGGCTTACGTCGACGGCATGCGCTTCGTCCAGTTCTATTTTGGACTGCCCATCGCGATGGTCATTCTCTGTACGACTGCTGTCCCGATATTTCATCGCGCCAAGGTCTACACCGCCTACGAATACCTTGAGCAGCGTTTCGACGCCAAAACTCGCGCGCTGGTCAGTATTGTTTTTCTGATCCAGCGCGGCCTGGCGGCAGGTATCGGGCTCTACGCGCCGGCCGTCGCCTTAGCCGGCGTTCTCGGCTGGTCCGACCGCATCATTACCGTTCTGATCGGCACCTTAGTTGTCGTCTACACCGCGACCGGCGGCATCAAAGCGCTCACCTGGGCCGATGTGCAGCAGATGACGATGATCTTTGTCGCGTTGATCGTCAGCCTGGTGGTTGCCATCCACGCGCTGCCGGCGCAAGTATCATTTGGCGACGCTGTCCATCTGGCCGGTCTCGCCGGACGCCTGAACATTGTCGATCCGCACTGGGATCTAAGCGATCGCTACAATTTGTGGAGCGGCCTGATTGGCGGCTGCTTTCTGGCGCTCGCGTATTTCGGCTGCGACCAGAGCCAGGTGCAGCGCTACCTTACCGGCAGCTCCATCGGGCAGAGCCGCCTGAGCCTGTTATTCAATGCCACGGTCAAAATTCCGATGCAGCTCTTCATTCTTTTCATCGGCACAATGGTCTTTGTCGTTTCGCTGTTCGTTCCAGCGCCTATGATTTTCCAACCGCTCGAGGCGGCCCGTGCGGCGCAAACTCCCGATTGGAAGCCTGCTCAGTCCAGCTACAACCATGCCTTTGAAGAGCGGCGCGCTGCCGCCGATGCTTTGGTTCACTCCGGCCAGCAAACGGCGGCACAAAAACAAGAGGCGCTCAACCATTTCCGGCAATCCGAAAAGCAATTCGCCCGCTCCCGCCAGCAGGCGCTCGGCATCGTAGCACGTTTGCATGGCGGCGAAAAATACGATGACACCAATTACATTTTTCTCTCTTTCGTGAAGACCTATCTGCCGGTCGGCCTCGTCGGGCTGGTCATCGGTGTGATCTTTTCCGCCTCCATGGGTTCGACATCAGGCGAGATCAATTCCCTCGCCACCGTTTCGGTAGTCGATATCTACCGCCGCTTCCTGGTCAAAGACCGCAGCGACGATCATTACCTGCTGGCCTCGCGTTGCTTCACGCTGTTTTGGGGCTCCTACGCCGTCGCTTTCGCCTCCTTTGGCGCACGCGGTTTCGGGGCGCTGATCGAGCGCGTTAATATCGTCGGTTCGCTCTTCTACGGCGGGCTGTTGGGGGTATTCGTGCTGGCCTTCTTCTGTAAGAAGGTCGGTGGCACGCCGGCGTTCATCGGCGTACTGGCGGGCGAAGCTACCATTTTTGCCGTCGCCGCCTTTACGCGCATCTCGTTCCTCTGGTATAACGTGATCGGCTGCGCGGTGGTGGTTGCGGTCGGCTTGATTCTGTCGGCCCGGGGGCTGAAGAGTAGGCAGGCTGAAGCCTAATGTCACTTAGATAAGGCTGCCCGACGCGATGAAGAGGCCGGCCTGCGAGGCCTGCGCAGTTCACGGAACCGCCCCACAAGGAACGAGAAAGCTAATAAACATTGGCGGGAAATGCATTGTGGGCGAGTGGCGGGAAGAGTCCCGGCTCGGCGGCCGAGGCTCAGGCAGGCTGAAGCCTACCCTACGAGCGTTTAGGCGTTAGAAGTGCTAGAAGGCGAAGGCCCCCTCGGAATCCCGCCCGGCTTAACGTTTGTCGCGGTCATGCACCTGCGCCGGCGGGCTCGTCGCCTCCACCGCCTTAAAATGCCCTTTCACGTTGTATTTGTGCGACGCGCCCTTGGGCACGACCCACGAATCGCCCGCTTCCAACCGGATTTTCTGGCCCTCTAACTCCAGTTCCGCCGACCCCTCGATCACATAGCCCACCGTCTCATAGTCTCTGGCCGAACTCTTCTCATCCTTACGGGCTTCGCTTTCATCCCAAAGCCGCATCGACACCAATTTGCCCGATGCTAGATATTTCTGCCCCAGTTCACCCTTGGGCGAATGCGCGGAGTCTACTTTCTTTACCGTCGTATCACTCATATTCTGTAGATCCCGCTGCGCCAGCCTGGTTGCGCCTCGCGTTTGGAGGACGTAAGCGACAATCGTGTACGAATGATCGCCGCATACGAGCTCACGCGCCGCTTTGGCGATTTTGAAGCCGTCTCCCCGATCTCGTTTGAGATCCCTACCGGCAGCATTTGCGCCCTCCTCGGACCTAATGGCGCGGGCAAATCGACGGCCGTTAAAATGCTGACCGGTCTTCTCCCGCCCTCGGGAGGCACCGCCATTATCTGTGGCCACGACTGCCAAAGCAAAACTCTGCGCACTGCCGTGGGAGTGCTGCCCGAGACACTCGCGCTGTTCGACGCCCTGACCGTCCGCGAACATCTGGATCTCACGGGCCGCATCTACGGCTTATCCGCCAACGAAACCCACTCCCGCACCGATCAACTGCTGCGCGCGCTCCGTCTCGCCGACGGCGAACACACGTTCATCCATCAGTGCTCCTATGGCATGAAAAAGAAGACTGCTCTTGCGATGGCGCTTCTGCCCAATCCGCCCGCTCTATTCCTCGACGAACCTTTCGAAGGTATCGATCCCATCACCGCCGTCACTATTCGCACACTGCTGCGCACCCTTGGCCGCCACGGCGTCACCGTTCTCCTCACCTCCCATATTCTTTCGCTCGTCGACCGGGTAGCCGATCAGGTCCTGCTTATCGACCACGGCCGGTTACTCTGGCAGTCGACCGTGGCCGAACTCCCCAAATCTTTGGAAGATCTCTACTTTGAACTCATCGAACCCCCGCCCGCGGACGATTTAACTTGGCTCGGATCATCAGCGCAGTAAAAGCAATCGCCCTCGCCTCCTGGCGGGATATCCAGACTTTTCGTTCCATCACCGGCCAAAATCTCTTTCTATTCATCCTCCTGGTAGGCCTGCAGCCGCAGAGCGCCGAATTATTTGCGATTCTCCTCGGCCTCGTCATGATTTTTCCGCTTTCGGCGGATCCCATGGAGAAGGCGCCGGCCGATCGGTGGCGACTCTGGCCGCTCAGCACCTTCGACCGCGCGCTGGTTCGCACGATCAGTGTTGCTTTCACGCCTTTGTTCTGGATCGCACTTGTCCTGCTGCTGCGCGGTCAACTCCGCACGGCCGCTCTCTTTTCCGCCATCGTCGTCTCAGCTCGTCTGCTCTTCCTCCTGATTCGCTATCTCCATCGCCGCTCCGCGCCCAACCTGCATTTGCTGCGCCTAGTCCCCAAACCTCCCGGCATCTTCGGCGCTCTGATGCAACTGCACTGGCGGGAGACGCTCACTACGCTCGACCCCTACGTCGCGCTGCTGCTGGCCGGTCTTACTATCACTTATCGGCTGCATGCCAAAAACCTTGAGCCCGGCGCCGCCGAAATTATGTCGCTTGTTTCCGTTATGGCGATGAGTACTTCCGCGCAAGTTCTCATCGGACTCGACGGCCCAGGAGCGCTCCGTTACCGGCTCGTTCCTCTGCGCGGCCGGCAGATCCTGCTGGCCAAAGATCTGGCCTGGCTCACCATACTCGCGCTGCTCGTCGCCCCTCTTGATTTCATCAGCGGTTTCTTTGCCGGTCTCGCCGCCTTGACCATTGGCCATTATCGATCGGTCTCACAGCCGATCCCGCAAGCCCGCTGGCGCTTTACTTCCGGCGTTATCTGGCCTGACGGGATCCTTCAAACTATCGCTCTCATCGCTGTTGGAACCAATATCAAAACCGCTGGCCTGAAGCTGGCCATTCCTTGCATCCTCTGCTGGCTCGCGTCGGTCGTCTTCTATGGCCGCCTGTGGGATCAGCGTGCCGGCCGTATGCTTTTATAACCAAGCATGCCCTCTACTCTCCAGGAGCAATTCGGCGCGATAGATGTCTACCTATTCGATCAACTCCTCCGCGGCCGCATCACACCCGGGATGCGGGTTTTCGATGCCGGCTTCGGCTCAGGCCGCAATCTTGTTTATTTCTTTCAGGCAGGCTATGAGGTCTTCGGCGTCGATATCGATGCCGCCGCCGTCCAGGAAGTGCGCCGCCTCGCCAACCTCCTCGCGCCGTCGCTTCCGGCCGCCAACTTTCGCCTGGAATCGATCGAAGCGATGTCTTTCCCCGATGCCTTCGCGGACGTTGTTCTCAGCAGCGCCGTCCTGCATTTCGCCCGCGACGACGATCACTTTGAAGCCATGCTGCGCGCGAGCTGGCGAGTCTTGCGGACAGGTGGGCTATTCTTCTGCCGCCTTGCTTCTTCCATCGGCATGAAGCACCAGCGCATCCAGGGCCGCCGTTTTCTCTCGCCGGACGGCGTTGAACGTTATCTGGTCGATGAACGATTTCTCATGAAGCTCACCAGGCAACTCGACGCCGAACTTCTTGATCCCTTGAAGACCACTATCGTGCAGAACGAGCGCTGCATGACGACCTGGGTTTTGCGAAAGAAATGACTTACTAACTCACCAGCGTCTGATTACTGCCCTGCTTCTTACTCATTCCCGCCACCGACTGTGCGTGATTGATCGCCGCAGTTAACGAAGCGCCTCCGATAATGTTTCCAATCAGAGTAGGCACTAAGTAACCAACCGCAATCGCACCCCACGACTTCGCTCCCACCATCACCAGAAACAATACTTCTACCGATCCCGCGATGATGTGCGTCAAACCGGCCAGGCCCACCGTGTAAGTCAAAATGACGATAATCGGAATGCGCCCTGCATCGGACGCCGCGAGCATCCACACCACCATCGCGATCAGCCATCCCGCAAAAATGCCGCGCAATACCGCGATGCCAAACGTGACGTTTGCCGCCTCCGTTGCCAGCCGCAGCATCGAGTGCTGGACCTCGCGCGTGAACATCGGCGTATTGCCGACTACCCACGCAAACAGGTGCGCTCCCGCCAGATTCGCCACCAGCACGATCGACCACAGCCGCAGCACTTGCACGAAGGTGGTCCAGTTCCGTCTTGCCAGCAGCGGGATGATCGCTGTCAGGGTGTTCTCGGTGAAGAGTTGCTGCCGCCCGATGATGACGATCAGAAATCCCAGTGGATAGCCCAGCCTGACCAGCAGCACCCGCCATGGCCGGTCCGGCAGATACGCGTGCAGCAAGGCTTGCGCGACAAAGGAAAAGCCCATCGACATGCCGGCCGCCAGACCCGACCACGCGAGCGCCGACATGGGCCGGGAAAGCTCCTCTTCGCCATCCGACCGGACCGTTTCGTGCACCACTACCGCGCTAACCGAAGTGCGTTCTTCCGCCTCTTCCTGTTGCTTTGGTGTTAATTCAGGCGCGGCAATCGCCGGCTCGTTTTCTGATCCGCTGTCATCAAGAAGCATCGACACCTCACTGTACCCCGCCGATGCCAGGACCCGTCTAGCGCTGCGGAAAAGCGGCGCCGCTCTGTTGCATTAACTTCGCCACCAACCCTGTCCAGCCGGTTTGATGACTCGCCCCTAACCCTTTTCCCGTGTCGCCATCGAAGTACTCGTGAAAAAGAACCAGCGATCGGAAATTCGGATCGGCTTGCTCTAACGCGTCGTTTCCGTACATCGGCCGGTTCCCGTGCTCGTCGGGCAGAAATAATTCAGTCAAGCGCCGCGAGAGTTCTGCCGCCGCGTCACACAGCCGCATCTGCCGGCCCGATCCCGTCGGAAACTCGATCTGGAACGTCTCACCGTAGTAGTAATCGAAGCGCTGCAGCGCCTCGATAATAAGGAAGTTCATGGGGAACCAGATCGGTCCGCGCCAATTGGAATTGCCGCCGAACATGGCTGTCTGCGACTCCGCCGGTTCGTAAGTGACCCGGTGCTTGCTGTCACCCAATGCGATCTCATAAGGGTGCCCGGCATAGTAGCGCGACAACGAACGGATTCCGAATTGTGAAAGGAACTCCTTCTCGTCGAATAGCTTTTGCAAGATACGTTTCAACCGTTCCGGATTCACAATCGCCATCAATCTCCGGTTTCCCATGCCGCTCTTGCTCATCGACGCCAGTCCCGAGATCAAGTCCGGCCGGTTCTCGATAAACCAGTGCATCCGCTTGCGAAAACCAGGATGCCTGTCCAGCATCTCGACATCCAGCGTATCGACCGCGAACAGCGGCACCAGCCCCACTAGTGAACGCAGCTTCAGCGCCACCGGAGCCGCCGAATCGTTCAGCAAACGGTCGTAATAAAACCCGTCTTCTTCGTTCCAGAGACCGCTTCCGCCGTGATGATTGATCGCATCGGCAATGTAAAGGAAGTGTTCGAAAAACTTACTGGCAATGTCCGCGTACACCGGCTCCTGTTCCGCCAGGTAGAGCGCCATCTTCATCATCGCCAGGCAATACATCCCCATCCAACTGGTGCCATCGGATTGTTCGAGCACCCAGCCGCTCGGCAGCGTTGCATTTCGATCGAACACTCCGATATTGTCGAGCCCCAGAAAGCCGCCCTCGAAAATGTTGTTCTCTTCGGAGTCTTTGCGGTTGATCCACCAGGTGAAATTCAAGAGCAGTTTTATGAACACGCCCTCTAGAAAGTCGCGATCTTCTTTGCCTTTGATCCGTTGATCGATCTTGAACACGCGCCAGGCCGCCCAGGCGTGCACCGGAGGATTCACATCACTAAAATTCCATTCATACGCCGGAATCTGCCCGTTCGGGCGCATGTACCATTCCCGCAGGAAGAGCGAGAGTTGGGCTTTCGCAAAATCTGGATCAGCCGGAGCGATGGCCACCACGTGAAACGCCAGATCCCACGCCGCATACCACGGATACTCCCATTTATCCGGCATGGAAATTACATCCTCATTGAACAGAGTGCGCCACTTATGATTGCGTCCGTTCTTTCGCTCGGCGGGCGGTGGCGGCATCGTGTCGTCACCTTGCAGCCACGTTTCCACAACATAGTGGTAATACTGCTTGCTCCAGAACATTCCGGCGAAAGCCTGCCGCTGTACTGCTCTCGCTTCCGGCTCCAGTTGATGCGACAGCCCGGCATAGAACTCATCCGCCTCTTGCAGCCGCGCGTCGAATACGCCACTCCATTGCTCACGCGGCAGTTCCGGTTGTCCTTGCCGTCTGAGCCGCAGCAGAATCGTTCGCTCTTCCGCGGGGCCCAGTTTGTCGCGATACACCGCGCACGCCTTCGTTCCCTGGTTGCCCGGATGCACCGCTTCCTTCTTGCCTTCGAGCAGGTAAGCCCCAAACGCATCCTTGTAAAACGCGTTCTCACCCTTCCAGCCCATGATGCGTTCGGTGTTCGTTTCGTTTTCGGTGAAGAGTAGCTCCGGACTTCCGGCCACCGTCAAGACGAACGTGCCGAGCGTGGCATGCGTGGCCGTGATCTCGTCGTCTGCCGACTTCTTCAATAACGGCTTCGTGCTCTGGTCGTAGTCTTTATCCCAACTCCAGATGTTCCGGAACCATAGCGTCGGCAGGAGCGTAATTTCCGCGGGATCAGGTCCGCGGTTGATCACTCTGATGCGGATCACCATGTCGTCGACATCCTGCTTGGCGTACTCGGCAAAGATGTCGAAATAGCGGCTGTCTTTGAAGATGCCAGTGTCCTGCACTTCAAACTCCGGATCTTGCCGAGTGCGCTGGCCGTTCACGTCCACCAGCTGCGCATACGGAAACGCGGTCTGCGGATATTTGTACAGGCCCTTCAAGTACGAGTTCGTCGGAGTGGCGTCCAGATAGTAGTACAGCTCTTTGACATCTTCGCCGTGGTTGCCTTGCGGACCCGTTAAGCCGAACAGACGCTCTTTCAAAATCGGATCTTTACCATTCCAGAACGCCAGGGCAAAGCAAAGGTATTGATGGTTGTCACAAATGCCGAGAATACCGTCTTCGGTCCAGCGGTACGCTCGCGAACGGGCGTCGTCGTGGGGCAGATAATTCCACGCATCGCCATTCGCGCTATAGTCCTCGCGAACCGTCCCCCAGGCCCGTTCCGCCAGGTAAGGACCCCATCGTTTCCAATGTTTCGTACGTGCTTCGGACTCGGCTAGCCGGGTCTGTTCCGCGTTCAGTTTTTCGGGCATAAGAAGAGGCGAGTTAGATTGTACTCGATCCTCTTTAACTTAGAATGTTTATGCCACGCTGACTTCTTCCGGCACTTCGATCGGATGCTTATGCTTGCACTCCGCATTCGGACACTGCGCGACCGGACCGGCCTTCAGGAACTTCTCAATCAAATAACTGCTGCCGCAGTCCGGGCACTTCTCCGCGATCGGCTTGCCCCAAGCTACGAAATCGCACTCTGGATACCGGTTACAACCGTAGAAAGTCTTGCCGCGTTTCGAACGCCGCTCCACAACTTCACCCTGTGAGCAGTTGGGGCAGGGCACGCCGATTGTCTTCTGCTTGACGTACTTGCATTTCGGATAATCGCTGCAAGCCACAAACTCGCCATATCGCCCAAACTTCTGCACCAGGTTGCTGCCGCACTGCGGGCACTTTTCTTCGAGCGGCACGTCTTTGCGCTGCTCGCCGCCGATCTGCTTCGTCGTTTTGCAATCCGGGTATCCGGAGCAGGCGTAGAACTGGCCGAAGCGCCCTTTTTTGAGCACCATTGGCCGCCCGCAATTCTCGCAATACTCGGCCTCGTCCTGCTCATTGAAATCCGACTTCTCGCCATCGGGCGTCTCGACGCTCACTTCCCGCGTGTTGCTGCATTCCGGATAGCCCGTGCAAGCGATAAAGCTGCCATGCTTGCCCCACTTGATCACCATCGGCTTGCCGCACTTCTCGCAGAGGAGATCGGTCGGCTTCTCCATCCGCTTGATGTCCGTCATGTTCCGCGCGGCATCTTCCAGGTTCTTCTGAAAGCGGCCGTAGAAGTCGGCCATCGCGACCCGCCACTCGATCTTGCCCTCTTCGATATCGTCCAGCTCTTCTTCCATGCGAGCGGTGTACTTCACATCGAACAGGTCATTGAAGCTCTCGATCAAGAGATCTGTGACCACCGTCCCGAGTTCGGTGGGATGAAACTTGCCGCCTTCTTTCTTCACGTACTCGCGGTCTTGTATCGTCGACAGAATCGAAGCATAGGTCGAGGGGCGGCCCACGCCATCCGACTCCAGCTTCTTCACTAGCGTCGCTTCGTTGTAGCGGGGAGGCGGCTCGGTGAAGTGCTGCTCCGGAAGGATCTCTTTGAAGCGAAGCGCTTCGCCTTCGGTCACCAGAGGCAGCTTGTTCTTCAGGTCCTCGTCGTCTTCGTCCTTCTGGTCCTTGCCTTCTTCGTAGACCTTCAGGAATCCGTCGAATTTCAGGACGCTTCCGGTCGCCCGGAAGATGTACGGCGTGTTGCTCTTGCCTTTGGCGTTGATGTCGATAGTGGTTTGATCGAGCAGCGCCGGATTCATCTGCGAGGCAATAAAACGCATCCAGATCAGCCGGTACAGCTTCAGCTCATCTTCCGCCAGGAATTTTTCGAGCGACTCGGGCGTCCGAAGCACGGACGTAGGGCGGACCGCTTCGTGGGCGTCCTGCGCATCTTTCTTGGTTTTGTAAACGTTGGGCGATCCCGGCACATACTCCTTGCCGTAGCGCTCCGTGATCATGCCGCGTACTTCGGTTAGCGCGTCTTCGGAAACCCGCGTCGAGTCGGTACGCATGTACGTCACGAGACCCACCGAGCCTTCCTTGCCGAGCTCTTTCCCCTCGTACAACCCCTGCGCCAGCATCATCGTGCGCTTCACGCTAAAACGTAACTTGCGCGACGACTCCTGCTGCAGTGTTGAAGTGATAAACGGGGGCACCGGATTACGCTTTTTCTCGCGAGTGTTGACCGACTTGACGACATAAGCCGAGCCGTCTAGATCGGTGACAATTCCGGTTGCCGTGGATTCGTTTTTGACTTCCGGCGCGCGCTCGCCAACCTTATTAAGGCGCGCCGTCAACAGCGGCGGCTTCTTGGCATTGAGCGAGACGTCGATGGTCCAGTATTCCTGCTTTTGAAACGCCTTGATCTCGCGTTCCCGGTCGACAATCAGCCGCAGCGCGACCGTCTGCACACGTCCGGCAGACAGACCGCGCCGCACTTTGTCCCACAGCAGTGGTGAAATCTTGTAGCCCACCAGCCGGTCCAGCACCCGCCGCGCCTGTTGGGCATCCACCAGATTTATATTGACGGCCAGCGGCTTATCAAAAGCCTTTTTCACGGCGTTTGCGGTGATTTCGTTGAACATCACCCGGAATATGGCCGGTTTGTCCGATTTCTTCGGTTCCAGCTCTTCTTTTAAATGCCAGCAGATCGCCTCGCCTTCGCGATCCGGGTCAGCGGCCAAGTAAATAGAATCCATGCCCTTCGCCGCCTGCTTGAGTTCCGCGATGAGCTTCTTTTTGCCTTCGATCACCTCATAATGAGGCGTAAAATCACGGTCCACATCGACCGCTAAGTCTTTTTTCGGCAAGTCTTTAACGTGACCCAGCGAGGCCATCACGACGTATTGCTTGCCCAGATACTTCCCGATAGTTTTCGCCTTCGCCGGGGATTCGACGATGACGAGAGATTTTGCCATACCCGCTTGCTCTGTAACCTTAATTAAACTGATTCCCGGATCAGACTCGAAGTTTCCGGCTGGAGAACGCTACTCTTTTACCACACCTTGATGAAGTTCTTTCCAGGAAGCTGTCTGATGAGCCCTGACATCTCCAGGTCGAATAGCGCACTGATCAACTCCGATGAAGAGAACTGGTCGAAAGATGCAACCAGTGACTCAAGTTGTTGAGGGGCATCGACTTTCAGGCAGTTGAGCAGCTTCCTGGCGAGTGCCTTCATGGGCTCTTCGACGCCATTGCCGGCCGCGGCAACGAGCTGATCTGCTGCTTCCGGCAGAATCTGCTGCTGTGCTTTCGCCACCAGATCCCGGCGCACCGCCAGCGGCAGCTCGTTCGTCACGTCGCTCCACTCCTGCACTAGCTTGGCACCCCCTTCTTTGATCAGAAGATTCGGCCCCCAACTCATTTTGGATGTGATGTTGCCCGGCACGGCGAAGACGTCCCGGCCCTGATCCATAGCCAGTTTCGCCGTAATGGCTGACCCGCTATGCTGTGCGCCCTCAACGATCAGAACTCCCAGCGAGAGCCCGCTCACAATCCGGTTCCGCACGGGAAAGTTTTGGGGAAAAGCCGGAGCCTCCATTGGGAACTCCGACAGCAGCAGACCCGATTTGGCTATTTCGTCGTACAACCGGCGATTGCTCGAGGGGTACAGAACATCCACGCCGCAACCGAACACCGCGATCGTTGAACCTTGATTCGCCAGCGTTGCGCGATGCGCCGCCGTGTCGATGCCGCGCGCCATGCCGCTGACGATGGTCAGTCCGGCTCTGGCGAGATCGGCGCTGAGACGCTCCGTCGCCGCCAGACCGTAAGGCGTTGGCGAACGCGTCCCCACCACCGCCAGGGAGTGCGAACTCATCAGCGCGGTGTCCCCTATGGCAAATAAAAGTAAAGGCGGATCGAAGATTTCGCGCAGCCGCTGCGGGTACAATTCATCGTGAATCGTCACCAGTTGGGCACCCGTCGCGAGCATTCTTTGCTGCTGGTTGACTGCGTCCTCGAACGAGCAGCCGCTGGCCACGTTGCGCGCCTGCGATCCGCTGAGACCCGCCGCTTCCAGTTCGGTCGCCGATCCCCGGAAAATGGCTTCCGGCGACTTCATCTTCTGCAGCAGTTTCAGTGTCCCGATTGTTCCCAGACCGGGCACCATGCGCAGCGCCAGCCAGTGCAAGGTTTCTTCGGCAGTTAGAGCAGTTTTTGGCACGTCCAATACGTGGGTCCCACCACTCTGATTTCTCAACTTGCGAGCCGCTCGTCTGAAATCTCGCCGCTCGCACCGAGCCAGCGCTGCATCACCTTGTCCAACGCGTCCCGGCTGATGGGTTTGGCTAAATAATCGTTCATACCCGCCTCCAGGCATTTCTCCCGCTCCCCGACCATGGCGTTCGCCGTCACGGCGATAATCGGAATCTCCGACCCCGGCAAACTGCCCGCTCGGATCGCCCGTGTCGCTTCCCAGCCATCCATCACCGGCATCTGGCAGTCCATCAGGACCACGTCCCAGGCGGGGCTTTCCTGCACTCTGCGCAGCGCCTCGGCTCCGTTCTCGACAATCTCGACCGTGCAACCGAGGCGTGTCAGCAGCTGTTGAATCACCTTCTGGTTGATCGCGTTATCTTCGGCAACCAGCACGTGACCGCGTGTTCTCGCGACCGACGTTCGCTCCTGGCTGACAACCCGGACCGGCGCCGCCTTCACTTCGTCGAGCTCCAACGTCACCCAAAACGTACTGCCCTCTCCTGTCTCACTCGTAACGCCGATCGTTCCACCCATCAGCGTCGCCAGCTGCTTCGAAATGGCCAATCCCAGCCCCGTTCCGCCGAAGCGCCGCGTGGTTGAAGTCTCCGCTTGCGAGAAGCTTTGAAACAACCGGCTCTGCAAGTCGGACGAGATCCCAATACCCGTATCCGTGACCGCAAACTTCAGCCGGACCTTACCTTCTTCCATCACACCCGTTAGCGAGGCGGTAACGCTGCCGCTATCGGTGAACTTCACCGCATTCGAAAGCAAATTCAAAGCCATCTGTTTGAAGCGCACCGGATCGCCCGCTACCCACGCCGGCAGCTCCGGAGCAATCTGCGATCGCAGTTCTAAACCCTTCGCCTGGGCCGAACGGTTCACCATCCCCATCACTTCTTTCACGGCCATTCTCAGTTCGAATTGGGTGTGTTCCAGTGTCAGCTTTCCGGCTTCAATCTTTGAGAAATCAAGGAGATCGTTGATGATCGTGACGAGTGCCGAACCCGAGTCACGGATCGCGTTCACACATTCATGCTGCTCTCCGGAAAGGGGACTGTCGGACAGTAAAGCGGCCATGCCGATCACCCCGTTCATGGGCGTTCGTATTTCATGGCTCATGAAGGCCAAAAACTCGCTCTTGGCCCGGTTCGCCTGCTCGGCCTCCGCTTTCAAGAGCTTTTGCTCAGCCAGACGACGGTCAATTTCGTTGGTGCGTTCCGCCACCAGCCTCTCCAGTTCCGTGCGCCGTTCAGCGAGAACGAATTCCCGCCAACGCCAGATACCGATCGAGAGCAGAAACAGGGATAGTCCGACAAACGATATAAACGCCCGGGTTCGCCACCACGGCGGCGAGATGGTGAATTCCAGAGAACGAATGCTGGACGACAAACCCGTATCGGTGTCGAACGTCATCGCTTCAAAGCGGTAGGATCGCGGGCTCAGCGCCGGATAGCGGATCTCGTGCTCAGCCGTCTCGACCCAGCCGTCCTCGAGACCCAGCAGGCGGTAACGGAAATGCTCGCTTTTTTCGTTGCGCAGATTCAGCGAGGCCATCCGGATTGTCAAAGGACTGCTGCTCCACTTGATACGCTGCGTTCCTCCCAGTAAGGCAACCGCCCCGTACCGCGCGGTAACAAAAATCGGGGCTCGCGGCCGCTGCACGGCTGGCGCGGCATAGGCTTTAAAGTGCGACAATCCTCCGCTGGTGCCAAACCACATCGAACCGTCCGCATCCTCCCAATAGGCTTCGTCATTCACATCGTTCCAGATCAGTCCGTTGTCTACCGTGTAGCGATTCCAGCTGTGGCCATTGAAGACCTGTATGCCCTGGTCTTCTCCCACCCACAGCCGGCCCCGCCGATCTAATTGCAGGAACATGATCGAGTCGGATGCGAGCGGTACTTTCGTGGCGCTGACGATCCGGTCAGCGGCGATTTTCAGCTTCGTCAAACCGGTCGTATCGCCTCCCAGCCATACGACCCCCGCCGCATCCACAGCCACCTTCGAAAGATCGCCACCCAGATGAAAAGCGTCTAGTTGAAACTCCGTCCACTTGTCGCGACTCATTTCGCGATGCAGCCGCAGAAGATGCCGGGCCGAGACGAACCACAAAGCGCCGTCTGGCGCTTGGCTCGCGGTGCTTAGCGCATTCGATTTCTCCAGCGGCACGTTAACTTGAATAAATTTGCGCTGTGCTCCGGAAGATTCGCTTGCGAACAGCCCATCGTCCGCGATCACCCACAAAATCCCCCCGCGATCCATAAAAAGCTTGCTGACGTCTTTGACTGGAAAGATCTTTACAGCCTCTGAGCGAACGTCGATCCTGACCAGCCGGCGGTCGGCGTTTTCTGCCCAGACATACCCGTCCCGCGTGCTGGCGAGCGACTTGCAACGCCCGAATTGCTGCCCAGGGACGTTGAAACTGCGAAACGTCTTCGCGTCCTTATCCATCCTGCCAATCCCGTTCTCCAGTCCCACCCACAATGTGCCGTGCTCATCGCGTGTGACCGACCAGACTTCATTTCGCTCCAGTCCTTGCGCTCTTCTCCAGTGCTCCCACAATCCATATCCCAAGCACTTCCGTAATCCATGGCCGAGCATGCCTACCCAGATCGTTTCATCGCGGTCGACGAAGATTGTAACGATTGTTCCTTCTCCTTCGACCGGTGTGTCAGCCGTAGCAATCAGATTCCAACGCCCGTTTGCATAGGCAAACAGAGACGGACCGCTCGAACCTAAGAGCCGGCCTGCGGCATCTTCTCCCAGGGAATGTCCGACGTTCGACTTGTTAGTTCCCCTCAAGTCATGCAAGGCCCATCGCTTGCTTTCGTTCGAGTAGCTGGCAACGTGGTAAATGCCGCGAGCCCAGAGTTCACCATTGTGCCGCCGCAGAAGATACTCCCACTTATCCGCCGGCAGTCCGTCCGCCGGGCCCCAGCGAGCCACGTATGCTCCCTGTTTTTCGCAGATCCCCGCACCGCAGCCAAAGAACACCGAACCATCCTGATTCGCCAGCACGCTCTGTATGCCTTCCGGACCAAACACGGCCGCTTCGCGGGAGGTCAGCAACGATTCGGCCTCCCAGGTTCTGCCCTGGTCCGCAGATGAAACGGCCAGCAGCCCCGCCGACGTAACCGCGTACACTTTTCCGGCTCGGTCCGACGTAATCGCCGAGTTGTACGGCACGCTCCAATCGCCGCTCCCGAAATGAATTTGTTCAAATCGTCCACCGACGCCCATCACAGCCAGCCCTTGCACCGTCCCGACCCAGAGCCGGTCTGCGCCATCGATGTGTAGCGCCCGTACAAAGGACCCGGGCAGGCCTTCCGCCGTACCATATTTGCTGAAGCGCGAACCGTCGTAGCGGAACAGACCGTTTTCCGTGCCTACCCAGAGAAATCCGGCTCGATCCTGCGCCATGCAGTTCACATTTACGTTGTCCAGACCCTCGATGTATTCCTTAAACCGCACCGTCTGCGCAAAGCTCGGCGCAGGCCTAAAAAGCCCAAGCAGGAGCGCGAAAGTTAAGAACCAAAGGCGTCTCAGCGGCGAAGTCATTCAGTAGGCCTATCGGCCGGAACTTTAGGAAGCTTTAGAGCAGTCGCGTAATGGAAGTACTGCCACTTGTAAATAGGTGCGTTCGCATCCTAGGGATTCTGTCAGTGTCTTTTCTAAAACATCCGATACATTGGAGGGGCGAATCACATATGAGGATCATCACTGCCGAAAGCGCAGTTCCCGCCCACTATTACCCGCAACAGGAATTGATAGCCGCCTTCCGCAAACATTGGGGCAAACGCCTGGAACGTTTCGACATCCTGACGCGGCTCCACGCTGCCACGCAGGTCGACGGCCGCTATCTCGCTCTCCCGTTAGAGGAGTACCCCTTGAAGAGCTGGGGAGAGGCAAATGACCGTTGGATTCAGGCCTCGCTCGATCTGGGGCAGCAGGCCATCTGCCGCGCCATGACTTCTTCCGGCATCGACCCCGCCGCGCTGGGCGCCTTCATCTTTGTTTCTATTACAGGCATCGCTAGCCCTTCCATCGAAGGCCGCCTGATGAACCGCATCGGTCTGAATAAGCGCATCAAGCGCATGCCTATTTTTGGCCTCGGTTGTGTCGCCGGTGCCGCCGGCATCGCGCGCGCGGCCGACTACGTCAAAGCCTTTCCGAACCAGGCCTGCCTCCTGCTTTCCGTCGAGCTTTGCTCCCTCACTGTCCAGCAGGATGACCTTTCGGCCGCTAACCTCATCAGCACCGGTCTCTTCGGTGACGGCGCGGCTGCCGTGCTGGTCGGCGGTACCGATTGTGAAGGCGCTGCCGGACCGGCCATCGTCGCCACTCGCTCTACCTTCTATCCCGATACCGAGCGCGTGATGGGCTGGGATATTTCCGAAAAAGGCTTCAATATCGTTCTGTCGAAAGACGTTCCCGACGTCATCCAGCAGAATCTGCGCCGCGACGTCGACGACTTCCTCGCCGATCACGGACTCACCCGCCGGGACATCGGCAGTTTCGTCATCCATACCGGCGGCCCCAAAGTGCTCGAGGCCACCCAGCAAGCCCTCGAACTGCACGATGGACAACTACAAGTCTCATGGGATTGCCTCCGCAAGACTGGTAATTTGTCTTCCGCTTCCGTTCTTTTTGTTCTTGAGGAGGTCCTGAAGCACCAGCGTCCCGCCCCAGGCACCTGGGGTATTCTGGCAGCCATGGGACCCGGCTTCTGCTCCGAACTCGTCCTGCTGCGCTGGTGAACGGCTGTTACCTGCACCTCCCGGAAACCGTTCTTCAATGCAAACGCATCTATAAAGAGGACCAATGAGCAGGCTCGCTTTACTTTTGTCTCTGGCTCTCCCGCTGGTCGCCTTCCAATATCCAGGACAGGCGCCTCCCGGGCAATATCCCCCTGGCCAGGATCCCTCCGGTGGTCAGTACCCTCCCGGCCAAAATCCCGGTGGCCAGTATCCTGGCGGCGGAGGCCCATTGGGTACCGGCGGCATCTCACTCCCGTCCCGCAATCATAAGAAGAAACAGAAGCAGCCTACCGCCGATCAGCAGCCGAGCCTCACCGCCGAAGGCGTCACCCTCACCAACGACGGCAAGAAGCTGCAAGTGGCCACCCAGGACGGCCGTGTCCTTACCATGACCATTGCGCCCACCACCAAATGGACCCGCAAGGGCAGCAACATCGCCGCCAACCTGATCATTCGCCGGACCACCGTTCACATCGAAGCCGCCGAAGACGACGAGGCCTTCCTGACCGCGCTGACAGTCGACTTGCTCAAAGACGCACCCACCGATGAGCCCGCCCCGGCCAACTCCGCTCGGGGGGTCGCCGGCCAGCCTGCTGCCGATGACGAGGAAATGGCGCGCCCGACTATCCTGCGAGCCCCCGATGCCCCCGGCCGTCCTGTTCTCCATCGGGGCATGCCCAAAGATGGCAGTGCGGGCGATAACGATTCCAGCCCACCCGATCAATCCGCCCGCGCCGCTTCGCAGAAGCCGAGCAACACCAGCGCCAGGAAGACTCCGGACAATGGGCCGGTCGATTTTACTCTCGACGGCTCCGAACAGGCGGAAGCCAAAAAACATAGCAACGCCTACGATCAGCTGATCGACCGAACTCGTGAATGGGCCATGAGCTTTACTACCGGCCTGCCCAACTTTCTCTGCCAACAGAGCACCACGCGCTACATGGAGCAGTCGCGTTCCGATGGGTTTCAGGCCATGGACGTTGTCACTGCCAAGGTGCTTTACGAAGACGGACGCGAACGGTATAGCGAAATCACCGTCGGCGGGCGGCACACCAACAAAAGCATGATGGAGATCGGCGGCACTACCTCAACTGGCGAATTCGCTTCGGTGCTCAGCGGCCTGTTTCAAAGCGCCACGCGCGCCGAATTCAAGTTCTTCCAATCGACTGCCGTCGCACGCCAGCCTGCCGCCATCTACGACTTTAAAGTCGCCCTGCACAACTCCGACTGGACGATTCAGGTAGGCGGCCAAATGCTGCGCCCGGCCTTTAGCGGCAGCATCTGGGTCGATAAGACCACCGCCCAAGTCCGCCGCATCGAAATGCAGGCCGATAACGTTCCCAAAGATTTCCCTGACGACACCATCGCCTCCGCTGTTGACTACGAAGAAGTCCCGCTCGGCACAACTAAATTCCTCTTGCCGGTGCATGCCGAAAATCTGAGCTGCCAGCGCGGCAGCACCATCTGCACCAAAAACACCATCGATTTCCGCGACTATCACAAGTACTCCGGCGAGAGCACTATCGAGTTCAAGTGAGGCAAGTCAACAGGCGTTAGAGACGGATGAAAAAACGGAATTTAACCGCAGATGAATCTCTGATGGCCTTCGGCCACCCTGGGGGATGAAAGTCCTTGCGGCGGACCAGTGCGCCAGTGCGCCAGTGTTGCCAGCATTCGCCCAAGCTGAAGAAGTCGGCCTGGGAGGCCGACGCAGCCCGAGGGGCCGCCCCACAAAGCTCGCCTTGCACTCGTCACATGGTTACGTTTATCAGTGTTCATCTGCGGCCAACGCTCTTTCAGCAGTTTCTTCAGCCCGCTCACTTTGTTCATTCGCGTCTGGTTACGGGCCAGATCGCGCGTGGTGTAGTTGGGCGGCATCTGCCGAGTTGGTACCAACCCAGTCCCGCTACGTCCAAAAAGAGAGAGCGAAACAAACTACACTCCCTCAACCCGGTTGTTTCGTTATACTTTGAATACAGCCCTCCGGTCGACTTTTCATGAACAGCCGTTTTAAATGGATGATTGTCGGTAGCTCAACTTGCGTTGTTGTGCTACTTCTCTTAGGCGCCAAAAGCGGGCGCGCCGTCGCCACTGACGACGTTTATGGCCACTTGAAGGTCTATACCGAAGTTCTCGAGCATATCAAGCTCGAATACGTGGAAGAGCCCGACATCAAGAGCGTCACCCTGGGCGCTATCAACGGTCTGCTCGAATCCGTCGACCCCTTTGCCAGCTATCTCAACGCCGACCAGTATCGCCAGTATGAAAAGGGTCAGGATACCTCGAAGGCAGGGGTCGGGCTGGTTCTGGCCAAGCGCTATGGCTATGTCGCGGTGGTCGACGTGCTGCCTTCCTCGCCAGCCGACAAAGCCAATATCTCGACAGGCGATCTGATCGAGAGCATCAATAATGTCGCCACACGCGACATGCCGCTCGCCTACGCCGAACAGATTCTGCGTGGCGCTCCCAACAGCACCATCGACGTCACCGTCCTGCGCCTGCGCGACCGCGATCCGCAGAAAGTTACACTGACGCGCACCAATGTCGTTCTTCCCGACATCACGGCCAAGATGTTGCCCAACCAGGTTGGCTTTCTACACGTCGCCAGCTTGGCCGGCAATCGCCTGGACGAGACCAAAGAAAAACTGACCGATCTCAAAAAACAGGGCGCAAAATACATCGTGCTCGATCTGCGTCATAACTCGACCGGCGAACAAGAGAAAGGTGTGCCATTAGCGAACCTGTTCCTTGACTCCGGTGAAATCACCTACCTCAAGGGCCAGAAAACCGAAAAGAAGGACTACTCCGCCAATCCCGCCGATGCGATCTGGAAAGGACCGCTGGTGGTCATCACCGACCGTGCTACGGCGGGGGGCGCCGAAATCGCGGCGGCCGCACTGCTCGACGACAAGCGGTCCCAAGTGGTTGGCGAGCGCAGCTACGGGGACGCCAGTGTGCGCAAAACCATTCAGATGGACGACGGCGGCGCAGTGATTCTTTCGGTCGCCAAATACTATTCCCCGTCCGGCAAAGCGATTCAGGATGCGGGCGTGCTGCCTACCGTACAGATCGCCGAGAACGACAACGCTCCGGAATACGATCAGGAGGGCAACCCGCTCCCCGGGACTGCTCCCAAGAACACCGAGGACAATCTATTGAAGCAGTCCATCGAGTTGGTCACGGGAAAAACTACCATCGCCAAGCTGATGAACGATACCAACGGTCCGGTAGTGTCAGGCGGCCAGCATCCGATCATTCAGAAGAGTCCCCAGGAACAATAGCAACAACGTTATATGCCGACCTACGAGTATCGCTGTGAGAAATGCGGTGAGCTGTTCGAAGTTCGCCAGAAATTTGTCGATCAACCTCTGACCACTCACGACAATTGTGGCGGTCATGTAAATCGCCTGCTATCGGCGCCGGCACTGATGTTCAAGGGCAGCGGGTTTTATATCACCGATTACGCGAAAGGGTCGAGTCCCGGCTCGAAACCGCCCTCGAATGGCGATAAATCAAAGGGTGACTCGTCCGGTAAATCGGAAGGATCGAGTAAATCGGAAGGCTCCGGCAAGACCGATTCTCCCGCTGCCAATACGTCCAGTTCGTCTTCGTCTGAGAAGTCAAGCTCGTCGTCTTCTTCAGACGCGAGTTCGAAAAGCTGACTAACCCGTCAGCTGACTCGCTTGATCCGCGCGCCCGCTGCGGCTAGCTTTTCTTCGATCCGTTCATATCCACGATCAATGTGGTAGACCCGGTCAATGGTCGTCTCACCAGCTGCAATCATCGCCGCTAGCACCAGGGAAGCGCTGGCTCGCAAATCGGACGCAATCACCTGCGCCCCGGTGAGGCGCTCTTCGCCCGCCACAATCGCCTGCCGCCCTTCAATGCGGATATTCGCGCCCATCCGAGCCAGTTCCTGGGTATGCATGAACCGGTTCTCGAAGATGGTCTCCGTTACGAAGCTGATCCCTTGCGCCACCGTCATCCAAGCCAGATACTGTGCCTGCAAATCGGTCGCAAAGCCCGGGTATTCTTCCGTCGTCACGTCGATCGCCGACGGTCTTCCCGAGATCCGCACGCGGACCGCATCGGCCTCTTCCCGAATCTCCGCCCCGGCCTGCCGCATTTTCATGGTGAGCGCCGCTAGGTGTTCCGGCCGGCAACCCGTCACCACGACATCGCCCCGGGTAATCGCGCCGGCCACTAGAAAAGTCCCTGCCTCGATACGATCCGGAATGATTGTATGTTCGGTACCGTGCAATCGCTCCACGCCCTGCACTCTGATCGTCGGCGTACCAGCCCCTTCGATCTTGGCGCCCATGGCGATTAGAAGCTCGGCCAGATCGGTCACTTCCGGCTCGCGCGCCGCGTTTTCGATGGTCGTTTCGCCGCGCGCCAACACCGCCGCCATTAAGACATCTTCCGTGCCCGTTACGGTAATGCGATCGAACTGGATGTTGCCGCCACGCAGGCCTTCCGGCGCACTGGCCTCCACATAGCCGTATGCCTGCTCAATCACCGCGCCCAGTTGCTCGAGCGCTGAAACATGCATATTGATCGGCCGGGCTCCAATCGCACAACCGCCTGGCATCGACACTCGGGCCCGGCCGGTGCGCGCCACCAGCGGCCCCAACACCAAGCTTGAAGCGCGCATTGTCTTTACAACTTCGTACGGCGCCTCGGGACGGTCCAGAGTCTTCGCTTCGACGCAGATCTGGCCCGCCGCCGAGCCTACCTCAGCCCAGCTTTCCTGAATCGTGGCCCCGGTATAGCGCAGCAGATCCTGCATGGTGACGATGTCTCGCACCTTCGGCACCCGCCGCAACACCACTGGCTCCGCTGTCAAAAGGCAAGCGGCCAGTGCCGGCAGTGCCGCATTTTTCGATCCGCTTACAGCGAGTTCCCCATGCAGGGGAAAACCGCCCTCAATCTTGAACTTGTCCATGTCGATATTGCTGCAGGGTAGGCTTCAGCCTGCGTTCTCTTGGGAACCTAACCAGCCAGTGCAACACTTAAGCGCCCGTTCGCCGACGCTAACTTGCGCTCCGCTTCTTCCCGTCCCAGCTGCCGCATCTGCATGACAATCGCCGTTCGCACAGATCCGCCAGCGGCCAGCAGTTCCGACGCTTCATCATAGGACACCCCGGTCACTTGCGAAATGATGCGCCGCCCGCGATCAGTCAGCTTGTGGTTGGAAGGCTGCACGTTCACCATTAAGTTGCCGTACACGTACCCCAGCCGGATCATCACGCCCGTGCTGAGCATGTTCAAAACCAGCTTAGTCGCGGTACCTGCGCGCATCCGTGTGGAACCCGTCACAATCTCCGGGCCGGGGGTTGGCGTAATGGCTATTTCGCTCGCCCGCGTTACTTCGGAATCCGGCGTACAGCTCAGTCCCACCGTCAGACCCCCAACAGCTCTCGCGTATGCCAGCCCACCCAGCACGTAGGGCGTGCGTCCACTCGCCGCAATGCCCACCAGCGCATCGCCCGGGCCGAATCCGCGCTCTGCCAAATCGCGCTTCCCTAAATCAGGATCGTCTTCCGCTCCTTCAATGGAGCGCCGCAGTGCCCCGTCGCCGCCTGCAATGATCCCCTGTACCAGCTCGGGCGTAGTGTGAAACGTGGGCGGGCACTCCGAAGCATCGAGCACACCCAGCCGTCCCGACGTCCCCGCGCCGAGGTAGAACAGCCTGCCGCCCCGCTGCAGTTTTTCTGCAATCGCGTCCACCGCCGCGGCAATGTGTAGCACTTCCGCCTCAACAGCCGCCGCAATCTCCGCATCCGCCTGGTTAATCACTCGCAACATTTCAACCGTCGGCAACGAATCAATGTTCGCCGACGCTGGATTTCGCTGCTCAGTCAGCAGACTAGCTGTGGTCATGAAAGCCAATGCAGAGAGGGCCAACAGCGCATCTGCATCTGTCAGCCCGCGTAGTTTAAGGAATCGTTTGAGGCTGCTTACGCGCTGAATGAGCTGCCGCAGCCGCAGGTCGATTTCACTTGCGGATTATTGAACTTGAAACCCGAACCTTCCAGTGTCTCCACGTAGTCCACCTCTGCGCCATCCAGGTACAGCATGCTCGCGGAGTCTACAAATACCGTCAAGTCTCCAAAACGATAGCTCTTATCGAGCATGTTCGGCTGCGTCTCGAAAGCCATTGAATAGCTGAAGCCCGAGCAGCCACCGCCGACCACGGAAATCCGCAGCCCGGCCGGTTTCGGCTCCTGCATCCCTAGAATCTCGTTCACTTTACCAATGGCGGTATCGGTTAACTGAATCATTCTTATAACTCTCCTGAATTCCTTTTACGGCTCTTCTTTAGTTTACAACCGTTGTAATTGCTTCGATGCGGTCTTGGCTAAATCGGTGCGCCTCAGCATTTTTCGCGGTTCTACAAAGTTTTTGCAACCCCGTTTAACGGAACCACGTCCGCAACGTCATATGAACGGGCTGACTATAAGCCTTCCGTTTCCGGCCACCACCGGCGAAACGACCCGGGCTAAGACCAAGAAAGTGGATCACCGTACCAGCGATGAGGCGGCGTTAGTCCGGCGTGTGCAAGCCAATGACGAACTGGCCTTCCGCGAAATCGTCGAGCGCTATCAATCCAAGGTGTTCTCCATCATCTATGGCATCCTGCGCAACCGCAACGATGCCGAAGATATCGCCCAACAGGTCTTCGCCAAGATTTACTTTTCCATCAAGAACTTCGATTTCCGCAGCTCGCTCCTGACCTGGATTTACAAGATCACCGTCAACGAGTGCTACGACTATCTGCGCAAAAAACGCGTCCGGAAGCTCGTTTACGAGAGTGACTTCTCCTCCGACGACACGCTCCGCATGGCGAATTCCGAGCCGGCCACCGATCAGGCGCCGCTCGCCGACCACCAGTTAGTCCAGCACGATTTCATCCTGAAACTGCTGGCCAAGCTCTCCGAAGAAGATCGCTCGCTGCTCCTGATGAAGGAAGTAGAAGGGCATTCGGTAGAGGAACTGTCCGCCATGACCGGTATGAACGAAAACACGATCAAAGTGAAATTGTTTCGCGCCCGGCAAAAGCTTTTGAAAGCCGCCCAGAGGTTGGAACGGGCGCCTTTGCTGCCCTCCATTTAAGGGCGCCGCTGGGCTGATTTAGGTGTAGATTTAAAACAAGCGGACAAGAGATCCGCAGATAGTTAGTTCGATTTTTAGAGGGAAATATGCACGGGCCTATTCGGGACCGGTTAGAGAATCTGCTGGGAGCAGATAGCCTGGCCGTCCGGCAAAAAGATGTCGTCAGTCACCTGGCTTCCTGCGACGAGTGCTCGACAGAACTCGACGCTATGAAGTCTCAATCGTCTATCTTGTCCGCTTTGCGTGCGCCGGAAGCCATCGAGCCCGCCGCCGGTTTCTACGCCCGCGTTCTCCAGAAGATTGAAGATCGCGAGGTCACTTCCTTCTGGTCTATTTTCGCGGATTCACCATTTACCAAACGCGTCGCCTTCGCTTCGCTCACCGTGGTGCTCACTCTCGGCGGCTATGTCGCTTCCCAGGAAATGTCCGATCGCGTTTCCCGCGCCAACACGCTCGCCCTTAGTAGTGAAGCGCACTACGACGCTCCCGTCATGGGTAGCCAGGCGGAACAGCGCGATGCCGTCTTGGAGAACTTCGCAGTGCACCGGCTGGTCACGGTGGAAGGACGCGTTCAATAGCACTCGAAGCTTCCATCCCACGACCTATGCTTCGCCATGGCGACGTAACCTGGTCCAACCCGAAGGTCTTATCCACCCTGCTCTTGATCTTTCTCTGCGGCAGTGCGGTAGGCGCCGTGTTCACCCGCGCCTATATGCATTCGCATTGGGCTAACCAAACCACCTCCGCCGCAGCCATTGAACGAGCCCGCCACCTCGGCTTGGGCAGCTTAAAAGCATCTCTCGATTTAACTCCCGCCCAGGAGCGTATTGTCACAAAGACGCTGGATGATTACGGCAAGTTCTACCAAAACATCGAGGATGAGCGCGAAGATACGGCGAAGGTGGGTACCCAACAGATCTTAGAAGTGCTCACGCCAGCACAACAGAAGCGTTTTAACCAGTTGATCGGACAGGCCGCCCGCTAACCAGGTAGGTGGCTTTTAGCCTGCTGTCAAACGTCGTGCTTCTGTGGCCGGTTCTTCTTGCAGCAAGGCCCTTCCACAGCCATTTTCTTCTCGAGCGCCGCCATCAAACGCGATTGAACATTCTCGGGTACAGCTTGCGCATCTAAGCCCTTGAATATCTTGAGAGTCTTCATGGTCGTATCACACACCACCCAGCAGTTTGGACACTCGTCAACATGCTTCTGAAAAGTCTCTCGCACTCCCGGGTCGAGGCTCTGATCGAGATACTCGCTCAACTCCGACAAAAATTGCTTACAGGTAAGCAAACGCGTCATCTCCCTTGCGCTTGAACTGCCGGGTCAACTTCTCACGAAGTTGCAAGCGTGCTCGCAGCAACCGGCTTTTCACCGCGGATATCGATAAATTCAAGGCCTCAGCAGTCTCCTCGATGGACAATTCTTCGATGTCTCGTAGTATAAAAACGGTGCGATAAGCTGGCTTCAAACTCTGCACCGCATCATCGAGCAATGTCGCCAGTTCTTCGCGCGAATAGGTATCTTCCGGGTTGTCTTCCCAGACCGCAATCTCGCGCGCCACCTCGTCTTCGCCCGTATCGATGGGTTCATCGAGCGGCACCGAACGGTCCGAACGCCGCTTGCGCAGCTTCATTAGCGCTTCATTGACCGCAATGCGCACAATCCAGGTATAGAACTTAGAATTACCCTGAAAATCGTCCAGATGCGTGTATGCTTTTAGAAACGCCTCCTGCAAAACGTCTTCCGCATCATCGTCGTTTTGCGTGATTTGCTTCGCCATGCGAAACACGCGGCGATCGTAGTGCCTCACCAGCTCGGAAAAGGCGTCCGCATCGCCTGCCTTGGCCTGCGCTACCAAAGCAGACTCGTCGAACCCTGGGGAAATAACAGAGGTGCTCACGGGTATTTTCAAGTCTACCAACGGCTCTATTTTCACTCGAAAGGACCTTTCTCGTCAGATATTCTCTTTTGGTCGGAAGATCACGCGCCGGAGTAGCTACAAACCGATGCCTATCAAGGTGAGAGACCTGATCCGGCTCATCGAGGCCGATGGCTGGGTGAAAGTGGCGCAAAAGGGGAGTCACCGGCAGTTTAAGCATCCGGCCAAGCCGGGGCGGGTCACTGTTCCGGGCAAGCCGGGCGACGATGTGCAATTAGGGACGAAAAGAGTATCTTCAGGCAAGCACAGATCGAGAGGAAAGAATGAGCGAATACACTGTCATCATCGAAAAAGGTGAAAACAACTTCAGTGCCTATGTGCCGGACCTCCCTGGCTGTATTACAACCGGGTCATCGGTCGAGGAGACAGAGCAGAACATCCGTGCGGCTATCGAGCTTCACTTGGCAGGCATGCGAGAGGATGGCGAAGAGATCCCTCCGCCGTCGACCCAAGCGGTGCTTGTCAGAGTTGCCTAGTGCAACGGTAAAGCAGGCAAGCTAGAAGACGATACGGGCGCCGAGCTGCACAATGCGCGGGTCCGCCGCCCCGGCTACCGTGCCGAAGCCGTTCTTGTTATTCAGTGTGCCATTCGGGTTTAGATAGGCGTTCGTTACTCCACCTGTTATACCGGCAAAGTTGAGGCCGCAATTGATACCCGACCCATTGCAGCCGCCCGCATCGAATTGCGCATGGTTGAAGGCATTGAAAGCATCCAGGCGAAGTTCGATCCCAAGCCTCTCTCCAAAATAGAAGGTTTTTTGCAGAGACAAATCCGTATTGTTGACGCCGGGTCCGTAAAAAGGATTGCGTCCTTCGCCAAGTCCAAGGGAACCAAGATTGCTGGATGTGCCAGGACTGAACGCGTTCGGATTCAGCCGAAAATAAGGACTGTCGGAAGTGCCCTGATACGGGTTGCCGGTCACCTGTACACGAGGTGGTTCGGTGTAGGAGCCGGTAATCTGCTGGTTCCCATAATTCGGCACGCTGAAACCAACTTCGTATGGCGCGCCTGTCTGCAGCTTCGTCAACCCCGAAATTTGCCAGCCATCGAGCGTAGTATGCAGGATCGCGTTCCTGCCCTTGAAGAACTGTGGCAGATCGTAAACGTAGTTAATCGCGATTACCTGGCGGCGATCGAAATTGAGCGGACCGTAATTCGCAAAGCGGGTTAGGTTATCAATGCGCGTATATCCCCCATCGTCGCTGGCCACACCCAAAGCTTTGCTGTACGTATAGGCAACGCCAAGCGTCAAACCCTTCGAGAATTGGCGGTTTAAGCTCACCTGCAGTGAGTTGAAGTTTGACGTTGCGGCAAACTCTTCTAAGGCAATGTCGCCATATCCGGGATACGGACGCACCAGATTCACCGGCAGGGCGTTCGAGCCAGGTGTTCCGGTCTGCGCTTGCGTTGGATCGGCATACTGTGGCTGGAATAATCGTCCGTAAGGAATCGCGTTCAAATTACGCTTGTCGATTAGATGCCACGACTTCGAACCGACATAGGATGTGTCCAGTACCAGGCTATAGGGAAGCTTGGACTGAATACCGAAGCTGTAATTGGAGGTGGTGGGAACGGGGCCGCTAGGATCGAGGGCATTCAGACCGCTCGGGCCCAGTAGGGCATTGGCGGGATTGATGCTATTGACAAAGCCGAAGTTCAAGCTCGGCTGAAAGGATGCTGGTGGGTTTCCGAGCAGACCGAAGATTTCGTTTCCTTGATACCGATCGTAGAAAATGCCTCCGCCGGCGCGTATTACCAGGTTCTGCTTACCCGTCACGTCCCAGGCAATGCCTAACCTAGGCGAGAAAAGAATACCCGGACTAGCTACCAGATATTTGCCCGTGCTCTTGTTGCCCGCTTTCAGAATGCCGTTGGTCAGGCTGCCGCTACCGGTCACGATGTCGCCGATGGCATAGCTGGGCAGTGTGGCGCCGGTCCCCGGATCTTGCGCTACTTTTACGCCGCCGACTAGCGCGGGACGGTATAGGCGCGGTGCTGCCGCAGGATCGTAGAGATTGGTGTAGAAATTCGAGGTCTGCAAGCCAGCGTCAAACTGCGGTTGAATGTAATAGAGTCGCAGGCCGTAATCAAGACTCAAACGAGGCTTTACCTTCCACGTATCCTGCAAGTACCATTCGACGTTGCTGTAGCGGTATTTACCAAGCAGGGACGCACTCGCCTGGTTGAAATTGTTGTAAACGCCCACCGCAGCGTTGGCAAAGCCGTAGCCGGTGTCATACGGATTGCTCGAGTTATCACCGAAATCATAGCTCCCATTGAAGTTAGAAAAGGTGGTTTGATCCTTGCGGCTGCGCTGGAAATAGAAACCAGCTTTTATGATGTGGTTGTTGAGCACCTTGCTGAAGTTATCGATCAATTCAATAGTCGTGTTGTAGTTGAAGAACGGCGCATTATTGGTGCCGAATCCGCCGGTGTTCTGGAGGAGGCTGCCGTCAAAATTAAAAGTCGGTATGAAATCGTTGACAATAGCGCCGGGGTACAAAACGGGGAGTCCTTGCAATCCGTTGGCGGCTCGCGTCAAGCCGTTCGAGGTCGGGGTGATGTTGATGACATTTTTGCCATATCCCCAGGTAAACTCATTTACCGACGTCGGCGTGAGATTCGATGTCCAGTTTGCGGCCCAGGCTCTGCCGGGGCGGGCATCGGTGATTTCCGCCTTCGGGATGTTAGAGCCGAGCACAAATGAGCCATAGGGCGAAGTAACTGCGTCGTGGTTATAAATAAACCGGGCAAAGACTTTATTCTTACTGTTGATATTCAGATCGACGCGGCCTAAATCCTCGCGGCGCGGATAAGATGCGGACACTTGAGACTGATAGTTGTACCCAACGTTACCGGGTGCATTAGGTAAGGGATAAACATTCAGCACGGCCAACCCCGGCCCATATAAGCTGTTCTGTGGAATCTTATTGCCGGGAAAGCAGCCGCGGCTGATTGGATCCTTGATGCAAGTGATGGGAGTTCCATTCTTATCGACCGATTGCGAGAAGTCTCCCTGGCGTTCCAGCGCCGTGGGTACGATGTTCCGATTGATGCCATGCGGCTGAAGCTGGTTCTGAAACTCTTCGCTCGTAAAGAAGTAAACTTTGTCTTTTAACTTTTTGAGGAATCCGGGGCCGTAGATGGGGCCGCCAAACGTATAGCCAACATCATTGAAACGAAACAGTGCGCGCGGCAGCCCGTCACGGTTGTTAAGCCAATTGTTGGCATTGAGGCTCTCGTTGCGGTGCCAGATATACGCGGAGCCGTGAAACTGGTTGGTGCCACTCTTCGTTACAACGCTGATCTGCGCACCGGAGGAGCGTCCATATTGCGCCTGATAATTACTGGTGAGAATCCGAAACTCCTGCACCGAATCGAGACTGACCGTTGCGAGTTGATCGCCGTTATTCCCGGTATCGACATTCCCCACGCCGTCGAGCGTCAAGTTGTTCTGATTGGAACGGCCGCCGTTCACGGTAATCGACCCTACTCCTCCATGGCTCGCCGTCGGCAGACTGGGCGCAGTGGTTACGCCCGGTACCAGCGCCACCAGCGGTAGAAAGCTGCGCCCGTTCAGAGCGATGTTGGTGATCTCCGTCCCAGTAATGGATGCCGACCTTTCGGCGGACTCGGTCTGCAACTGCAGGCCTTGCGCCGACACTTCGACGGTTTCGGTGATCTGCCCGACTTGCAGCGCGATGTCGGGAGCAGTAAGACGCTGGTTACCTAAGAGGGTTAGACCAGTTGTATCGGCCTTTTTGAAGCCGGCCGCCTCCACCCCGATCGTGTAATGCCCTGGTTGCAGGCTCGGAAAGGCATAAAGACCCGATGTATCGGTATTCGTATTGACGGTGTATTTGCGTTCGAGATCCGTCGCGGAAACATTGGCGCCCGAGACCGTTGCACCGGACGCGTCGAGTACTCGGCCCGAGATCGAGCCGCTAATCGTCTGGGCCACCCCCAACGAACAGAAAGTCACAAACAGGCACGCACCGACCGCGATCGACGTAGAACGCATATAAACTCCCTATCCCGGAATGCCTTTGAGAACGAAGGTCTTGTGACCAATTCGCCAGACTATTTCTCTGTGCGGACGCACAGGAGATCCAAAGCACCCCTTTTTGTGTCCGAAATAATATCACATCAATCTCAAACACAAGTTCCTAAACCCAATCTCAACTAATTCCGCGATTTACGACCCACTAGGCTTCTTTTCAAGCGTTCCACGTTGATGGCACGTGATATAACGATTACCGCGCGTAACTTTCGTGTGCCCATGACCCTGGTCGTGGCAGATACCTCGCCACTCCGCTACCTGGTCGAGAGATCCTAATTGTTAGAGGCACCTTGGGCTGTCTTGTGGAAACCGCGCCATCCAATCTGGTTTCGCTTGAGGAAGCACTCGACCGCCTCGCGACAACAAATTTTCGTAGAACACCGAATCTCATCGACCAAACATGCGAGCTGGTTCGGAAAGAACCGCAATAGTTAGCTGGTGAAGAAAAGCTGCGCCCCATCCCAAAACACCGGTGCGACAAGACTCGGGCCATCTCCTCTCAAATTCCAGTAGACACAAACTTCGCGATCCATGCTATAGGTAGAAGGAATTGGTATCATCCAAGCAGCAGGAGAATCACGATGAATTGGTTCCGTCGTCTATTCCGTCGCAAAACACTCGAAAATCAGCTCGATCGCGAACTGCAATTTCATCTCGAACGCCAAACCGCCGATAACCTGCGCTCCGGCATGGCTCCTGCTAATGCTGCCCGCGAGGCCCATCTCAAACTCGGCGGCCTGGAACAAACTAAGGAACAATGCCGTGACGCTCGCGGCACGCTCTGGCTAGAAAGCGTTCTGCAGGATCTGCGCTTTGCCCTCCGCTCACTCGCCAAAACTCCTGGCTTCACCTGCGCCGCTGTGTTAGCCCTCGCGCTCGGCATCGGCGCAAACACTGCCATTTTCAGCGTCGTCAACGCCGTTCTTCTCGACCCGCTACCCTTTCAAAGCCTGCGCGACCCGGGCCGCCTCGTCATGCTTTGGGGAAAAAATCCGCTGATGACGCTCTTTCCCTCTGGCCGGCTTCCCGTCCTGCTCCCTACTTATCGCTCCTGGCAAGACAACAGCCACTCCTTTGGTGGAATGGCGTTTTATCAGGGTTCCTCTTTCGATCTCACCGCCGGCCACGGTGTCTCGAATCCTCATCCGGAGCACGTCAACGGCGCTGCCCTCTCTTCGGAATTTCTGCCTTTGCTTGGCCTCCATCTGCAGTTCGGCCGTAATTTCACCGCCGCCGAAACGCAGCCCGGCGAGGGCCAGGTCGCGATTCTCACTTACCCGCTCTACCTGCGCCGCTTCGCCGGCGATACCCACATCCTCGGTCGAATGCTCTACACGCAAAAGGAAAACTACCGCATCATAGGCGTCCTTCCGCGCAACTTCAAACTGCCGGCCACCATGGAGGGCTTCGATCAGCCCGATCCCGAAATCTTCGTACCCGCCAATCTGCACCCCGGTCAGGCCGCCGAGCAGAATTCGTCCGGCTTGGTCTATGCCCGGCTTCGTCCTGGCGTCTCCCTCGCACACGCTCAACAGGAAATGTCGGCCCTTTGCACCCGGCAACGCAAGTCCAACCCCGGCCAGTTCACCAACACCGACACCATGGTTATCCCTCTGAAAAGAGAAGATGTCGGGCCAGCCCTTCGTCGCAGCCTGCTGGTCCTGCAGGTGGCCGTCGGCTTCGTTTTACTGATTGCCTGCGCGAATGTCGCCAATCTGCTCCTCACCCGCGCCATTAAACGCGAGAAGGAAATCGCCGTCCGACTCGCCCTCGGCGCAGGCCGCTTCCGTCTCGTCCGCCAACTCATCACCGAAAGCCTCCTTCTCAGCTTCGCCGCTACGGGTGTTGGCCTCCTTCTCGCGTATTGGTCATTGCAAGCCATTTCCCATTTCAGCCCTGAGGACACACACGGTTTTCATGAACTGCGCCTCGATCCTCTGGTACTCGCTTTTACCTGTCTACTAGCACTCTTCTCCGGTATTCTCTTCGGGCTCGCCCCGTCCTTCCATGCCCTCGGCCAGCAGCTCAACGACGTCCTGAGCCGCACCGCTCGCTCCGTTGGTGGTAGCTCTAACCGGCTCCGCGGCGCGCTCGTCATTCTCGAAGTCGCTCTGTCGCTCATCCTGCTCATTGGCGCTGGTTTAATGATCCGCAGCCTCTCCGCCCTCACGTCGACCGATCTCGGCTTTCGCACCGATCATTTGCTCACGCTGCAGCTCTCGTTAGCGCCGAACCGTTACCCGAAACCGGAACAAATCGCCAGCTTCAACCGCGAGTTACTCACCTCCATCCGCAGCGTACCCGGCGTCGTGTCCGCCGCCCTCACCACCGGGCTCCCCATGCGCAGCACGAACGTGTCCACGTACCGAATTGAAGGCGGAACAATGAAACGCGGTGAATGGATCACCTCGAACTGGGTCCGCGCCAGCCAAGACTATTTCAGGACTCTGCGCATCCCGCTGCTCCGTGGCCGCGCCTTTGAACGGCCCGACATGCAAGCCGCCGCGCCTCCAGTCGCCCTCGTCAATCAGTCTTTTGCTTCCGCCAACTGGCCCCATCAGAACCCGCTCGGCCACATCATTCTGTTCGACGACGAAACCGGTAAGCAAGCCCGCTTCTCCATCGCCGGCGTCGTTGGCAATGAGTCCCAAATGGGTCCTGACGCACCGGCCAACCCCGAGTTTTATCTCCCCGGCCGTCAGTTGCCAAACTTCATTTTGGTGGCCCGCACCGCCGCCGACCCGCTATCAGTCGTCCCCGCTCTCGAAGCCCGGATCTGGCAAATCGACCCCGATCAGCCCATCACCAACATCCACAGCATGGACGAAGTCTTCCACGATTGGACTGCGCCTCGCCGCTTCAACACCACCATCCTGTTAAACTTCGCCGCGCTGGCTCTTCTGCTCGCCGCCCTGGGACTCTATAGCGTTCTCGCCTATTCCGTCAAGCTCCGCACCCGCGAAATCGGCATCCGTGTCGCCCTCGGCGCTCAGCCTAAAGATGTCGTTTCCTATGTCGTCGGCCAGGGCTTCCGCTTCACCCTGATTGGCATTGCTATCGGAGTCTGCGGCGCTCTCGCGCTTACTCGCTTTCTGCAGAACCTGCTGTTCGGCATCAGTCCCACAGATCCCGCCACCTTCGTCTGCCTCCCTATTCTATTACTGGCTGTCGCGCTCGCCGCCAGCTATTGGCCCGCTCGTCAGGCTGCCCGCATTGACCCCGCCGACGCCCTCCGTCTCGACTGACCTCAATCCGGGCCAGGCCGGTCCGTTTGCTACCCTCAAAATTAATCCCTCATAATGAGCAGTTTTACCGTTACTCTGCCGGATGGCAGCCAGCAATCCGTCCCCGCAGGAACGCGGCCGATCGATATCGCTAAATCCATCAGCCCGCGCCTTGCTAACGACGCCATCGTCGCCCGCGTCAACGGCGATCTCTTCGATCTCACACGCCCCTTCGAAGCCGATTCCCAACTCGAAATCCTCACCCCCAAAAACCCCGAATCGCTCCAGGTCTATCGACACTCGACCGCCCACCTGCTGGCCGCCGCCGTCCTTGAACTCTTCCCCGAAACCCAGCTCGGCATCGGACCGCCCACCGACACCGGCTTCTACTACGACTTTGAGCGCGCCGAAAAATTCACCCCCGAAGATCTCGCAAAAATCGAAGCCCGCATGGCCGAAATTCAGGCTCGCCATCTGCCCTTCGATCGCGAACTGACGCCCAAAGCCGTCGGCCTCGAAAAATATCGAAAAGACTGGATGAAGCACCAGCTCATTGAGGAACGCGCCGGCGACATCTTCACCGAATACACCCTCGGCCCCAATTTCATTGACTTCTGCCGGGGCCCGCACGTTCCTTCGACTGAAAAACTCAAAGCCTTTAAGTTGCTCTCGATCGCCGGCGCTTACTGGAAAGGCGACGAAAAAAATCCCCAGCTCCAGCGGATTTACGGCACCGCTTTCTTCACCAAAAAAGAGCTGGACGAATACCTCAACCGCCTTGAAGAAGCGAAGAAACGCGACCATCGTAAACTCGGGCAGGAACTCGATCTCTTCTCCATCCAGGAGCTCGCCGGACCCGGCCTCATCTTCTTCCATCCCAAAGGCGGCGCGGTCCGCAGAATCATCGAAGACTGGATGCGGGAAGAATACGTGAAGCGCGGTTACTCACTCGTCTACACTCCGCACATCGCCCGCCTCGACCTCTGGAAAGTCTCCGGTCACGCCAACTATTACTCGGAAAATATGTTCAAGCCCATGGAACTTGATGATGCCGAGTACCAGTTGAAGCCGATGAACTGTCCCTTCCATATCCTTATCTATAAGGATCGCCAGCGCAGCTATCGCGACTTGCCCGTGCGCCTCGGCGAACTCGGCACCGTTTACCGCTACGAGCGTTCCGGCGTGATGCATGGCCTGCTCCGTGTCCGCGGTTTCACCCAGGACGACGCACACATCTTCTGCACCCCCGGCCAGATAGAAAACGAAGTCGTCGATTGTCTCCAGTTCGCCATCGACACCCTCAACACCTATGGCTTCACCTCCTACGAAGCCGAACTGTCCACCTGGGACAACGGCGTCAGCGGCAAGTACGTCGGCACACCCGAGCAGTGGGAGCTCGCCGAAAAGGCTCTGCGAAGTGCCACCGACCGTCTCGGCATGAACGTCAAAATCATTCCTGACGAAGCTGCCTTCTACGGCCCCAAAATCGATGTCAAACTCGTCGATGCCATCGGGCGTCTCTGGCAGCTTTCCACCGTTCAGTTCGACTTCACCTTGCCCCAGCGTTTTGATCTCGAATACATCGCCGAAGATGGCAAAGCGCACCAGCCGCTCATGGTCCATCGCGCTCTCTACGGCTCCATCGAACGCTTCTTCGGCATTCTCATCGAGCACTACGCCGGCGCATTCCCCGTCTGGCTCGCTCCCGTGCAAGTGGCCGTCCTGCCCATCACCGATCGCCAGACCGAATATGCCCGTCAGATCCACCAGCGGCTTCTCGACGCCGGCTTCCGTTCCGAACTCGACTCCCGCAACGAAAAAGTCAATCTGAAAATACGCGAAGCCCAATTACAAAAAATTCCGTATATGCTGGTACTAGGGGATCGCGAGGCTCAAGCTGGGCAGGTATCTGTCCGCAACCGCAAGGTGGGCGATCAGGGAGTTGTTGCGATTGACGAGTTTGTCCAGCGTCTGGCTGGTGTTGTCGCCTCTAAAAGCCTTGTTGAATAACGAGTGAATTTTGTATTCTTGCTATTGCTGCTGGGTTGCTGGGCTTACTGTATCCTGGCCATCGTAGGCACGCTGCGTCACTCAAAAGCGCGTCCCTTGCCAGCTGCTCCTCCTTCTCAAACCGGCATCTCTATTCTGAAGCCGTTGTCCGGCCTCGATCACGATCTCGCAGCCAATCTCCGCAGCTACTTCGAGCAGGCTTACACGAATTTTGAGTTGCTATTCGCTGTTCGCCACTCGACCGATGCAGCGGTGAGAGTCGTTCACCAGTTGCAGCGTGAGTATCCTGCCATCCAGTCTCAACTGATCTTTACCGGCGAACCGCCCTATCCGCACGACAAGGTGTTCAAGCTGCAATCTCTCCTGGAAACGGCGCGCTATGAACTCGTCGTCATGAGCGACAGCGATGTCCGCGTCGGCCCCGATTTCTGCCAGTCCCTGGCTGGCGAATTTCACGACCAGTCACTCGACCTGGTCACTTGCCCCTATCGTGCCATCGCCGGACCGAGCCTCTGGTCGCGCCTCGAAGCCATTGGCATGAATACCGACTTTCATGCCGGGCTCTTCACCGCGGTTCTCATGGAGGGCGCCCGATTCGCTGTCGGGCCAACCATCGTTGCTCGCCGCAAAGTACTCCAGGCCCTCGGCGGCATCGCGCGTTTCAAAGACTATCTCAGCTCGGAAGACTTCATGCTAGGCCGCGTCGCCGCCGAGTCTGGTTACGGAGTTCGTCTATCGAGTTATGTAGTCGAACATCATATCGGCGCTGAAACGCTCCGCCAGAATTTCGCTCACCGACTCCGCTGGGCCCGCACCACTCGCCGCTCCCGGCCGTGGGGTTACGTGGGCCAGTTCTTCACTTACCCTTTTTCCGCTCTGCTCTGCATCGCCGTTGCTCAGTCTTTCTGGCTGCCTCTGCTTCTCTTCACGACCGTCCTGCGCCTGGCCTCTGCCTGGAGCACGTCGCAACGAACGCTCGGCGCGCGGGTCGAGTGGCTGCTTCTCCCTCTGCATGATTTGCTGGGCTTCAGCTTCTGGCTAGCCGGCTTCTTCGGCAAAACCGTCCACTGGCGCGGCCAGCGCTACATTCTCAACCGCGACGGCACCCTCCAACCAGCCAGCTGACGCTCTGTAGCCCTGCCCTCCGATGAGCCCGAAAGAACTCAAGTTTCGCCAGCAAGCCGATGAAGTCGATTACGCCTGCAAGGCGCGGTTCGCGATCTCTTTCTTGACTGACGGATATCCAGTGAAACTCGCCGTTCTCATACGCCCCAAAGATCCTGATACTGTTGATTCCGCGCAAAAGTTCCTCTTACGGCTGGTCAAAGACCTCGCGCCGCAAGGTGAACTGGTTGGCGAAATACAGCCGCAAGGCAATCAACTACAAGCCCTTATTCACCCACGTTCGCCCTCTCTTCACTCGTAACGCAAAGCTACCATCGGATCGATCCGCAGCGCACGCACCGCCGGCACCACCGTCGCCAGTACCGCCACCACGCCCAGCACGCTAAATACCGCTAGAAACGCCGTCGCATCGAATGTGCCCATGCCCGGCACCAAAAAGAGCGTGAGCGGCCGCATTGCAAAGAACGCCAGCGTCAGCCCCACGGTCATACCGCTTCCCACCAGCAATAAGCTTTGCCGTCCGATCATGCGGAACACGTCTGTTGGAGTCGCTCCCAGCGCCACCCGCAGACCGATCTCGCGCGTCCGTCGCGAGACCGAATACAGCAGCACTCCGTATAATCCGATCGCTGCCAGTAACAGCCCCAATATCCCCATCGATCCGAGCATCGCCGCCCCCGCCCGGCTCGGTAGCAGTGCCAGCCCCAGCGCCTGGCTCATCGGTTTGGTCTCGATCGCAGCGGTCGGATCAAGGTGGCCCAATGCAGCGCTGATGGTCTTTACGTATCCCGCCGGCGCGTCGAATGTGCGGATCATAAAATGCAGGTTAACTGGTTCTTTGTTAGCAAAGTACGGATCGTACACCGCCGCACGTTGTTTTTCGGCCAGCATAAAGTACTTACTATCCTTCGCCAACCCCACGACGAGCTTGGCCTTCTCGTTTGGGAGATCTGCTCGTATCGTGTGACCCACCGGATCCACGCGGCCGAACACCAACCGAGCAAATGTTTCGTTCACAATCGCAACCGGCTGCGATTCTTTCCGGTCTGCTATCGTGAACTCTCGCCCGCGCAGGATTGGAATCGCAAGAGTCTGAAAGTAATCCGGCCCGACGTTGTTGCAGTTGTACTCCAGCGGAAGCGCAGTGGCCGTGACGTCGGTTCGCAGAGTTGTGCCATTCGTGCAGCTGCCATTCAAGGGAACGCCTCGGGTAATAGCCGCCGATGCCACGCCCGGCAGCGCGCGTAGCCGTTCCAGCGCCAAACGAACCAGCGACATCTGCTTCGCCTGATCGGGATCGTTGTACTTGTCCGGCGCCAGCCGCATATAGGACCAGATCGTGTGACGGACATCGAAACCGGGATTCATCGAAGTGGCTCGCAGCAAATTGTGCACGAACAGAAACCCTGTCGCCAGCAGCACAATCGAGACAGCGAGCTGCCCGGCTACTAAAAGGCTGCGCAGATTCCAACTACGTTCCGTCTGATGCTCTTCCTGTTTCAGCGCCTGGTTCACGTCTGGTTTCACCGCCTTCAGCGCCGGCAGCAAGCCGCACAGCAGAGCGCTCACCAGCACCAGGCCGAGCGCGTACCAGAATAATCGCCAGTCGGGCGAGACAACCAGGTGTATCGGAACGGGAACCGGTAGCGTGAGATTGTTCATTGCCCGCGCGCAGGCCACGTCAATCAACAGGCCCGCGACTAACCCCAGCAAGGACAGCAGCAAACTTTCGGCCAGTAAATGACGCACAATGCGTCTCCGGCCAGCCCCCAGCGACAACCGGATCGCCAGTTCGTGCGACCGGCTCGACGCGCGCTCCAACAACAAGCTCGCCACATTCGTGCAGGCAATCAGCAGTACCAGGCCCACCACCACCAGCAGCATGACAAAGAACCCGGTAACGGCACCCGGCATCTCGGCATTCAACATCTCGAATCCGGTCACTCCAGTAACTCGCGTTCCGTCTGTCCGCTTCCAATGAACGTCCGCATGAACGGGGTGAACCCGATCAAGTTGCTCCAGCACGCTTTGTAATCTCGCACGCGCAATCGGAAGGGTCATGCCCTTCGGCATGCGTGCATAAAACTTTACGTATTCGTCATCATGCAGCACCGGCACGTACACCTCGGGCGACAGACCGAAGCCGGCAATCGATCGGTGGTTTGCAGGAAGCACGCCGGTGATCGTGTAAAGCCGGCCATCCAGAATCAACTTTCGTCCAAGAATCGTCGGATCCTCTGCGAACGCGCGACGCCAAATCCGATACGAGAGCACGGCGGTGTTTGTCTCTCCGGGTGCGATACCCCGTCCAAGCAGAAACGGCACACCCAAAGTCCTGAAGAAGTCGTCCGTCACCACTCCTGCATAAAAGCGGCTCGTCCGTTCCCCCTCGCGCCAGTTCACCTCGCGCTCGACATTGATGCCCGCCATGCCTTCGAAAACGTGCGCATCTCTCAGAAATTTGTAATCGGCAAATGTTGACGCGCTGTTACCGCCGCCCCACATCGCAATGAGCGCCGCGCTGTCCCGGCACGATGGCTCGCTAAACAAAAAACTCGTCGTGATATTAAAGATCGTTGCGTTCGCGCCAATCCCCAACGCCAGGCAACAGATTGCCGTCAACGCGAATCCCGGATTCCTTCGAAACGCCCGCCCCGCATAACGCAAATCGGAAATCAGGTCCTCCAGCCATCGCATCTGCCACGCCCCCGACGTGTCCTCCGCCGCCCTCATGCGCGATCCGAATTCCCGCCGCGCCCGCGCCACTGCTTCTGAACGTTCTACCCCGCTCTGCTCCAGTTCGTCCGCCCGGCTCTCCACATGAAACCGCATCTCATCGGCCAGCTCAGCCTGAAACCGCGATCGTCCCCCGAGCCATCTCACCCGCCGCCAGATCTCTCTCAGAACCTGCATGGCATCCCTTCCTCAGGTCGTCTTCATCACCAGCTGAATAGCCGTCACCAGCTTGTTAAATTGATCCGCTTCCGCCGCTAGTTGCTTCCGGCCCAACTTGGTGAGTTGATAGAAGCGGGCCTTCCGGTTCGTCTCCGAAGTCCCCCACTCCGCCCGCAGCCACCCTTTGACCAGCATGCGATTCAGCGCCGGATACAAAGAACCCTCGTCCACCTCCAGCACTTCCGCCGAACACTGCTTGATCCGCCGCGCAATCGCATACCCATGCAGCGGGCCGGACGCCAGCGTGCTCAGAATCAACATGTAAAGCGTTCCTGGTAAAAGCGGCGGCGATTCGTCTGACATCTATTTCCCCAGTCCAGACTACATATAGCCCAGACCAGGGAAGCTGTCAAGCCCGCACCCTTCATCCATGTGGTTGCCGCCCTGTAGACTTCAGCCTGCCATCTCGTGCGGCTTCACTTTGTAATAGGATAAGAGCCGATTGTTTCGTGCAATCGAAAACACCTTGAGGTGAAGCTCTATGTTGAGAGGCCTTCTTATAATTGCGGCGGGACTGGCCGCCGCGCCGCTGTTTGCGCAGACTACCAACAATCAGTCGATACTGGGGGCGGTTCAGGATTCGACCGGGGCCAACGTTCCCAACGCCACGGTCACAGTAGTCAACCAGGAGACCAATCTCAGCCGCTCGGCTACGGCCAATGCAGACGGCAACTACGTCATCTCGAATCTGCCGATTGGTTTCTACAATCTATCGGCGACCGCGCCCGGTTTTAAGAAATTCGTTCTGACGAAGGTAGAGGTGACGGTCGCGCAGCAGGCAACGGTCAACGTGGCGCTGCAGGTTGGAGACGTGAACGAATCGGTGACGGTGCAGGCGGATGCGGTGCGGGTGGAATCGAGCACGGGCGAAATCAGCAACCTGATCACCGGGACGCAGGCGAGCCAGATTCAATTGAATGGAAGGAACTTTCCGCAACTGTTACAGCTTCTGCCGGGTGTTTCGACTACTTACAGCAGCGGCTTCGGGCTGTTTGGGGGCTATGGAGTAAATAACAGCGGCCAGTCGATCAACGGGAGCCGCACGGATACCTTCTCGTGGTATCTGGACGGCGCAGACAACAAAGACAATGGCGGGGGCGGGAACAATTTCATCAACATCAATCCGGATGCGATTGCCGAGTTCCGTGTGCTCACGTCGAACTACAGCGCGGAATACGGCGGGAGCGCTGGGGCTGTGATCAGCATTGCCGTGAAGAGCGGGACAACAGATTTCCACGGAATAGGGTATGAGTTTTTCCGCAATGATGCCATTCAGGCACGAGCCTACAATGCACTGACGATCCCCGAATTGCGCTTCAATAACTTCGGCTGGAATATAGGCGGACCGATTTACATTCCAAAGGTTTTCAACAAAGACCGGAGCAAGCTTTTCTTCTTCGTGGGCGAGGATTTCAAGCGGCTGCGGCAGGGAGCGACGAACACGTGGACCGTGCCTTCGCTAGCGCAGAGGAACGGCAACTTTTCGAGCCTGCCGGTGGCGCAGTGGCCGAAAGACCCGCTAACCAACCAGCCTTTTGCGAACGGGCAAGTACCGCAGAATCGCTGGAGTCCGAACGCGGCGCGGCTGCTCGATAACTATCCTTTGCCGAACTTCACAGGATCGGGTGGGAACTTCGTATTCAACACGGTGTCGCCGTTAAACACGAACGAGTATTTGTACAAAGTGGATTACAACATCAGCAGCAAGAACCAGCTGTCTTTCCACTATTTCCGCGATTACTACACATCGGTGCAGAATCTAACGCAGCTGATCACTTACAATCGTGACATTCCCGGCACGAATACGAGCCTGCAATGGACTTACGTACCGAACCCGACGACGGTAAACATCGCGCAATTCAGCTTCACGGGAAATGTAATTTTCGAGAAAACGGGGATTGCCGCCAATCCACTCTTTATCAGCGATTACACGCGGGCTGGGGAAGGGCTGACGTATCCAACGATTTACAACGCATCGAATGCGATTCCGAGCTTACAGATCGCGAATCTCACCAGCCTGACCGCGACGCCGCTCAATTTCAATAACTTCAACCGCATATTCGATTGGAAAGATGACTTCTCGAAGATCCTGGGAAATCACAGTGTGAAGGCGGGCGTGCTTGTTATGCGGAGCCGTAAGAACCAGGACAACGTGCCCGCGATTAACGGAACGTTTGTCTTTAATAATACGGCGCGCGCACCGGGGGCGCTGGGTACAACCGGTAATGCCATCGCGGACAGCCTGCTGGGGAATTTCTATTCGTATACCGAAGCAAGCAGTACGCGGCAGGGCTGGTACCGGTTCTCGCAAGTCGAGCCATACTTGCAAGACAATTGGAAGATCAACGATCGTTTGACGGTGAATCTGGGTGTGCGGTGGGCGTATATGCAACCGCAATATAGCGCGCTGAATAACACCACCGCTTTTCTGCCGCAGTATTTCAATCCCGCGCAGGCGGTGCGGCTGAATCCGGTGAATGGAGCGATCCTGGCAAACAGCGGCAACATTTATAACGGCTTGGTGCTTGGTGGAAGTGGCTTTCCGCAAGCGGCCATTGACCGGATCCCTGGCATTACGACAGATCCGGCGGTGCTCGCGCTGTTTCACAATCTGCCGAAAGGAACAGCCAATACGCAATGGAACACCTGGCAGCCGCGGATCGGATTCGCCTACGACCTGACCGGCAAGCAGAGCACGATCCTGCGCGGAGGATACGGGATCTTCTACGAGCGGGTGGAAGGCAATTTTATTTTTAGCGCCGTCAATAATCCACCGTTTGTCCAGCAGACCGTGATTTACAACGGCAATGTTGAAAACCCGCAAAGCGGCGCCGTCCAAAATTTTCCCAGTACGATTAACAATTCGCACTATTTGGATATGAAAGTACCGCGCACGATGAACTGGAGTCTCGGATTGCAGCAGAAAATCGGCCGGGATTCGATCCTGGAGGTGAACTACATCGGATCGAGCGCGTCGAATCTTTCGTATCAGCAGGACGTGAACCAACTGCAGCCGGGCACGCTGCAAGCCAATCCCGGGGTCAACGTAAATGCCTTGCGGCCCTTTCCCGGTTATGCGGACATTTATCAATACAACACCGGAGCGAATTTTATCTACAATTCCCTGCAGGCACAGTTCCGCAAGCAGTTTCATGAGGGCGGCTTGATTAATGTGGCGTACACCTGGTCGAAAGGTACAACGGATGCGAATGCCTTTAATTATCAGCCGGAAAATAGTTACAACTTACGCGGAGACTGGGGACCTTCGAGTTACAACCGGAACCAAATTTTAGTTGTGAGTTATGTGTATCCGCTGCCGTTCTGGCTGGATGGACGGACCTGGTACCAGAAAGCGCTTGGCGGCTGGCAGGTATCGGGCGTGACGACCGTGCAGAGCGGACTGCCGCTGAATGTCACGGTTCCGACCGATCAAGCCGGCATTGGCATTACCGGCAGCCAGCGCCCGAACATCGTGGGGGATGCGTTGTTTTCGACAAGTCGAAGACAATACCTGAACCCACTGGCGTTCGCACCGGCCGCGGCGGGAACGTTCGGCAATCTGGGGGCATACGCCATTTATGCGCCATGGTTCAACAATTGGGATGCGTCGCTGCAGAAATCGTTCCCGATCACCGAGCGCGTGCGGGCGAACTTTCGAGCGGAGTTGTATAACTTCCCGAACCATCTTTCCTATACATCGATTTCGACTTCTGTAGGCAATGCGAATTTTGGGCAGGTGACCGGCGCGACCGATCCGCGCACGCTGCAACTGGCATTGCGAGTGAGCTTTTGAGGGTCCAGTGACGGGGAGCCGTTAGAATCGTGATTTGAGACTGAATTGTTTTTCGTTCCCGCGCGGGCTGGCAGCCGCGGTTTGTTTTGGGGCTTCAGCAGCGCTGCTGGCGAGCACTGTTGATCCCGCTCTAATAAAAGCGCGCGATCAACAAAATCTGCAGGCGCTCGACAGTTTGATTGCGCAGGCGAACGCTCCGTATACGGCGGCGCTGGCGAACTCGTATGCGGCCGAGGTGGCGTTAGAGACGCGCGATAAGAAGAAGTCCGAGTCGTATGCGGTGGCTGGGCTCGAGATGGCCAAGAAAGCGGTTGCCACGAACCAGTCGAACGCCGAATACCATCGCTTGCTGGGAGCGCTGTGCGGGCAGGTCATTCCAGCTAATCCCTTGATGGGGGCGCTCAAGTACGGCAGTTGCGCGCGCGACGAAATCAATAAAGCGATCAGCCTGGACGGAAAGCTGGCGCTGGCTTACGTAAGCCGCGGGATTGGCAACTTTTATCTGCCCGCTCAGATGGGTGGCGGAACCGATCTTGCATTGAAAGACATCGATAAAGCCATTGCACTCGATCCTAAGCTGGCGGACGGGTATTTGTGGAAAGGCGTGATCCTGCACAAAGCCAATCGGAACGGCGAAGCACGCCAGGCTTTCACCACGGCGCTCACACTCGATCCGGATCGCGTCTGGGCGAAGCAACAACTGGATAAAACACCAGCGCAATAATGTGGCGCGCCCTGCTGCTCGTGTGCGGATTTTTGACGGTCGGGGCGCTCGAATTCAGTTACTTTCCCGGGCACACCTACTTGCATGGGAGCAGCCAGCTATATCTTCCTATCCTGGAACATCTGGATGCGCCCGGATATCTCTCGCGTGACTTGATCGCCGCCCATCCGAACGTTAGTTTCACCGCCTACGACGAGGTCACGCTGTTTCTTCATCGTGTGGCGAAGGTTGATTTCTATCCGGTGCTGGTTGGGCAGCAACTGCTATGCCGGCTGGCAGGTTTGTTGGGTCTTTTGCTGGTGGCTCGCTCAGTCGGACTGGGTAACTGGCAAGCGTTGCTGGTATCGGCCTTTGTGCATCTCGGGACATTTCTTCCGGGCAGTGCTGCGCTGCTTATAGAGCCGGAGCCGGTGCCGCGCGCGATGGCGCTGGGTCTGGTATGCCTGGCAATGGGCTGTCTGACCCGGCTCAAACCACTGCTGGCCGGGTTGTTCGCGGGTCTCGGGTTTCTCTACGATCCGGTGGTGGCGGGACCTTTCTGGCTGCTGGTGCTGGTGGCGTTTCTATTTGATCGAAAATTGCGCAAGCTACTTCGCCCGATGCTGCCGGTGCTGCTGGTGTTCGGTCTATTGCTGGCCAATCTGGCGCAACTGCAGCCGGGTACGCCGGATACGCCGCGTGTGTTCGAGCGAATCTCAACGGCTGTCGCATCGATCGAGAGGCTTCGCGTGCCGGCGGGTTGGGTTTCGCTGTGGCCGCGCGGCACGGGCTATTTTTATGTAGCGGTGTTCGTCATCGGCGTGGCTGCGGTGACTCGCCTTTGGCCGTTACTGAATCGGGAATGCCGCTGGCTGTTTACGCTACTGCCCTGCCTCGGTTTGCTGTCGATACCGTTGTCTGGCTTGCTCGTGGAGCAGCTGCGCTGGCCATTGGCGTTGCGGTTCGACGTAACACGCAGTCTGAGTTACCTGGTGCTGCTGGTTTGGCTGGCTGGGGCCATGGCGTGCGTGCTGGCCTGGCGGCGCGGGCGAAGGGCGGAGGCGGTGGTTTGGCTGGTTCCGTGTCTACTGGTGCTGAGTTGGAATGCGGGTCACCGGCCGTCACGTAGCGATGGTGCTTCCATGACGCAAATGGCGGCTTGGGCGGAAGAGAATACCTGGGGCAGTTCTGTCTTCTTGTTTCCCGATGCCGGACGTGCTTTGTATCCGGGCGTGTTTCGGGCGCGGTCGCGGCGAGCGCTGTGGGTGGATTGGATGAGCGGAGCGGCGGTGAACTCAAGTGCGGAACTGGCGCAGGAGTGGTGGTCGCGATGGAAGGATACGATGCAAGCACCGCCGCTGACCGGGCCCGAACTGCAGCGGTTGTTAGCGCTGCCGGTTGATTATTACGTGTTTGAGAAGAGCCGGCGAGTGATAGCGGAGAAACCGGTGAAGCCGGTGTTTGAGGATGAGCGATTTGTGGTGTATGAGACGAGTACTTTGCGGTTGGCACCGGGGGAGCTGCGGATTGTGGACTCGCGATGATTAGGCCGCGCCTGCCCGACGATCCAAGGGGGCAGGGTGACGCCTGCCCCACGGCTAATTTTCTCGTTTCCGATGTAATGTCTCCTTGAATTTTCGGGCTACCAGCCTGGGGCGATGTCGAATTTGAGAATCGTTCCGGCTCCGGGCGGGGCGGCGCCCAGATTAGATATGTAGAGGCGGCCGTCCGGTCCGAAGGTCATGCCGGCGGGCACGGACAGACCGGTAATGACGTCCTCGATCTCGCCCGACCTCTTCACTCGCACCACTTTGCCTGCGCCTGGAGTTGGATTGCCCGAAGCGGTGGAGAGTTCAAGAGCGTAGAGTAAACCGTCTGGCCCGAAGTCGACGGCCACTACGGTGGTAAATCCCGCCTTCGAACTAACGACATGATAGCCGCGTCCGTCATTGTCAAAGCCAGGCGCAACGTCATCGTCGTAACCGCGTTTTGAGATCGTCAGAATACGCGCCCACTGGGGATCGATGGGGAAGAGGTTCAGATTGCCCACGTAGAAGATGCCGTTTCGTTCGGCTACCGACGTAGGGACGATGTGGCCTTGCGAAGCAGAGATATCGATAGCCTGTCTGATGACTCCGTTTTGGGAGACGGACAGCATTTGGCCATGGTTCGGCTCAATGGCGAACAGGCGGCCATCGACTGAAATCATGCTGTAGAGAGTCCCGTCGGGTTCGAAGTCATCGGGACTCTCGTACTTCGCTGGATGACTCTTGAGGTAAGCGCCGATGTTCGCGATGAGAGTCCACTGGCCGGTAGCCCGATCCACGCGTGCGATGCCGGTAGGGCTGTCGGGGTTACCGTGGGAGCAGCCGCCTCCGGCGACGAGAGCGTAGAGCGAGCCGTCCAGAAATGCCACATCGGCCACGCCGATGATATCGCCCATTTGATCGACGGTAGACGGAAATCCGGCGGCTACCGTGCTTCGCTTTCCATTCGGGCTGATTTTGGAGATTCTGGCTGTTGTGCCTCCGGCATAGGGTCCGATAGGCGGGGGCACCTGCTGACAGGCCTTGCCGGTTTTGTTGGAGCCGCCGGTCCCGGCTTCTGCCACATACAAGTCGCCGTCGGGGCCGAATCGAAGGCCGCGAGGTCCTTCCAAACCCGAAGCATAGACAGTAAAGGTGGTTGGCTGCTGCGCCTTGGCGGTTGCGGGCGCGAGCGCCGACATAAGTCCGGCAGTCAGAAATACAGAGACTAGTGATGTTGAGTGCACTTTGATTCTCCTAGTAGGGCAACGACGCATCTTGGCGCGCTGCGAGAATGACGATGCCACACATCGGGCTAATTCAAGCGTGAGTTCTTCCTCATTTCACATGAGGGCGCAACTCTAGGATTCCTTTCGAGTTGAGCGCGCACCGGTAGTTTCCTGAGGGTGTAAACTTCTACAGACAACGGATTCCCCATGAGCGGCGGCAACGGGCGGCTTCGGTTCGGCGAGTACGAATTCGATTGCGAGTCGGGGAAACTGCTGCGGGAAGGCTGGCCGGTCAAGATTCAACCACAACCGCTGCGCGTGTTAGGCATTCTTCTCGAGCAGCCCGGTGTGATCGTTTCCCGAGAACACCTGCGCACGCGTATCTGGGGCGAGGCGACCTTCGTCGAATTCGATCAAGGGCTAAATTATTGCATCCGGCAAATCCGGCTGGGGCTACGCGATGGAGTTTCGAAACCGCTGTACATCGAAACTCTGCCGAAACAGGGTTACCGGTTCATTGCAAGCGTGGTGGAGCCGTCGAACGGGTCCAATTCGGAAACTGCCGCGAAAGTCGAACCGACCGAAGCCGCCGTTTTAACACCGCTGCCGGTAAAGCGAAAGTATTCTTTGTGGCTCATCGCGGCGGCGCTTGGCGTCGTGCTGGCAGTAGCGGGCGTCGTCATCTTTCTGTCGCGCGGCGTTCCTCAAGCTGGAGTAAAGTACACCCGGCTTACCGATTTTACGGATTCGGCGCTAGCACCTGCTTTGTCGCGGGACGGCCGGATGGTGGCGTTCATTCGCGGAAACAGCAGTTTTCTGACAGCCGATCAGATATGGGTGAAGGTGCTGCCCAATGGCGAAGCCAAGCGCGTGTCGGACGACGGACGGCTGAAATACAACGTGGCCTTTTCGCCGGACGGAGACGAGATCGCCTACACGGTACTCGCGCCTCCGAATTGGGAGACATATCGCGTTTCGGTTTTGGGGGGCGATTCCCAGCTGCTACTGAAGAATGCAGCGGGGCTGAGTTGGCTCGACCGAAAGCAAGTGCTCTATTCGGAAGTGCGTTCGGGTGTGCATATGGGCATCGTGACAGGGACGCTAACGCATGAGAATTATCGCGCGCTGTATTTTCCGGCTCACGAGCGGGCGATGGCACATTTCTCCTACGCCTCGCCGGACCGGGAGTCGGCTCTGGTGGTCGAGATGACTGGGCAGGGAGGGTGGGGACCGTGCCTGCTGATTTCGCTGAACGGACGCTCTGCAGCGAGACAAATCGGACCGGAGGGCGGATGCACATCTGCCGGGTGGTCGCCTGATGGTTCGTGGATGTACTTCAGTGTAGCGATCGGAGGACAGAGTCACCTGTGGCGGCAGCGTTATCCTAGCGGGCGGCCGGAGCAGATCACTTTTGGTCCGAATGAAGAAGAGGGCGTGGCTCCAGAGAGGGATGGCCGATCGCTGATCACGTCCATGGGAGGACATGAAAGCACGATCTGGTTCCACGACGCCAAAGGAGAGCGATGCTTATCGTCGGAAGGAGAAATCGTGACGGACGTTTCGCCCCCTTCTTTTCACGACTACGACAAGTGGCTGTACTATCTTCTGCGGCGTCAGTCGGCCGGCGCGGACGCGGAGCTTTGGCGCGTGGAGATAGCGACTGGGAAAAGTGAAGCGGTATTTCCGGGGATCGCCATGTTTGCCTATGACGTGTCGCCGGATGGAAAACAAGTCGTGTATTCGACGGCGGGTACGCTGGGCGGATCTTCTCAATTATGGTTAGCGCCGGTGGACCGAAGCGCCCCTGCCCGCAGGATTGGCAATTCCGGCGAGCTATTTGCGCACTTCGGGGCGCGGGGGCAAATTTTAGTCCAGTTCAACGAAGGAAGATTTAATTACCTGGAGCGGATGAATGCGGACGGATCCGGCCGCTCGAAAGTGGTCCCGTATCCGATTCATAACTTGATGAGCATATCGCCGGGGCGGCGATGGGTGATTGCGACCGGTACTGTTCCAAGCGACCAGAGCGTAGGGGTGATGGCGATTCCGGTGGATGGAGGACGGTCGCGTCGCATTTGCTCGAGCTATTGCGTTCCTAGTTGGTCATCGGATGGGAAATTTCTTTTAGTTCCAGTGGAGGAAGCGACTCGGCTGAGCCCGGGGAGAAGCCTGGCGATTCCGCTGGGTCCCGAAGAAAAATTTCCTGACTGGCCAAATGGCGGGATCCGGCCGACGGACGACGAGAGTGTGGTTCCGGGCACGCGAGTGGTGCCGCGCGCGGATCTTGTGCCGGGCAAAGATGTCTCGGTGTTTGCGTATGTGAATACCGCGATGCACCGGAATCTGTACCGGGTATCGTTGCCGTAAAGGCCTCGGCCAGTCGTGTTTAAGGCTTGATGGCGTAGTCCGGCCAGCGTTCTGCATCAGCTGCCAGGGTGGGCTGGCCAACTGGCGAATCTTGCGAAAACAGATCGAAAGGAAACAACCGTCCTCGTAGTCGCCCGATTGGAAGACAGTTCTCCCTGCCTGTTTCAGTGATTACCATAGGTACGTGGCCATCGCGACACATAAGCTGACGTTAGAAGAGTTCGAGGCGCAATATGGGCAGAGTGACAGGAGCTTCGAGTATTGGTTTGGAGAGGCAATTCCCAAGGGCATGGCGACCTGGGTACACGGATTATTGCAAAAGATTGTGACGGCTTTACTGGACGAACAAGGCTTCATTGCAGCGCCTGAGATTGAGCTTCGCATAGAGTCTGACGCTTATCCGAAACCGGACGTTGTGGCTACCAGGAAGATCCCGACGGGACGTTATCCTACGCAAGGTTTAGATGTGGTGGTCGAGATCATCTCGGAAGACGACAAATACCCATTTGTGCGTGAGAAGTGTCGGAAGTATCATTCCTGGGGATTTGGTCGCATCTACCTTGTCGATCCTAGTGATCGGTCTGTCACGGAGTGGAAAGATGGTGCTTTGATTCCTTCCCCTGAGTTGGCTGGCATTCCTGTCGACCGGATCTGGAAGGCGCTTGATAGTCAGCATTCCGATTCCTAAACAAACGAACAGCTGACGCCGCTCAAAAGCGTCAGCGTTGAGGTTCCGGCCATCCGTTTAAGGTTTAATGGCATAGTCCATGATCGAGGGCGTGTTGAAACTGCCATGCACTGAGGCCGCCAAGAGGGCCTCTAGCTAGATGGCTTGCTTCGGATAAATGCGGAGAGGCGAACGAAGTCCGGGCCTGAGCATTGCCGATAAAATGTGATACATCCGGACATCGGCCAATCGCTCCAGGGGGCATTGGCTTCTCGAAAGATCAGCACAGAATTCGCCTAAATATGACCCCCAAGGTAATTGCGGCTGGTCACAACTACCTTGATACTCGTCTTACGGGGCCATACTGCGGGCGAGAGCTAAAGAGCCGCCTAACCAACAATCTCTCCCGAGCGACTTCAACCCGAGTTTGGTGAAGATATACAGAAGGAGAACCTCAATGAGTCACCTGGATGAGATGTTAAGGCGAAACAAAGCATTTGCAGCGAAGCAATTTTATTCGGGAGCCCTGTTGCCCTCACTCCCGCAAGCCTTGCCGGACGTAAGGGCCGTGATCATCGGCTGCGCGGATATGCGGGTGGATCCTGCTCATGTTCTCGGATTGCAACCGGGCGAGGCTGTTGTGATGCGCAACATTGGCGGCCGCGTCACTCCGGACTTGCTGGAGCAACTAGCTTTACTGGGACGAATCGGTCAGGTTGCCGGCGCAACGCCTGGGAGCGGTGGCGAATTCAACCTTATCGTTCTGCAGCACACCGATTGCGGAATCACCCGCCTTGCTGGTGACCCTGCCATGCTGACAGAGTACTTTCAGGTTTCGGAAGCAGACCTCCAGGGTAAGGCAGTCACAGATCCTCGCGCAGCCGTGGCAATGGATATCGCGGCTCTTCGGGCAATTCCGGCTTTGCCCGGTGATTGGCTTCTTTCGGGCCTTGTCTATGATGTAGCGACCGGGCTTGCTGAGATCGTGGTGCCGCCAGCACCGATTCGCACATAGAGCCATCGTTCGGCGCGGATTCGCCGTTACCGTTCCAAGAGGAAGCCGACATGTATGAAGCCCAGAAGACTCTCCAGCCTTCACTAGGCAATCTGTTGCGATATTGGCGTCAGGAGCGTGGCAGAAGCCAACTCGACCTGTCCATCGAGACTGGTATCTCCCAGCGCCACTTGAGCTTTGTGGAGAGCGGCCGCAGCGTCCCAAGCCGTGGGATGTTGAGCACAGTAGCCGATGCGCTCAACATCCCGCTGCGCGAACGCAATACACTTTTGCTTGCGGCGGGATATGCACCTGCCTATCAGGAGCCGCAGATCGAGGAGGCGCCGATGGATTTGGTGACTCAGGCCATCGACCGCATGCTGCAACAGCATGAGCCGCACCCCGCATTGGTTCTGGACCGGCACTGGAATGTGCTGCGCACTAACGCGGCAGCACCACGCTTTTTTGGCACTTTAATCGACCTCAAAGCGTGGCCGAAACCGCGGAACCTGATCGAAGTGATCTTCGATCCTGCGGGTCTTCGGCCTTTCATCGAAAACTGGAACGAGGTCTCGGCCGGGCTACTGCAGCGTGTGCGACGGGAGGCCGTCGGGGGCGCGCTGGACGAGAAGCTCACCGCCCTTGTGTCACTTATGAAAGAGTCTTCCGGCGCCAGCGGTACAAAAGATCACGCAATTCAGCAAAGCCCGGTTTTGCCGGTCACCTTTCGTCGGGGCGAGGAACGCTTTCCTTACTTCTCGCTCATTACCACAGTTGGGACGCCGCAGTGCATCACCGCCCAGGAGCTTCGCATCGAGTGCATGTTCCCTGTAAGTGCAGGCCAGAGATGAAAGAAGGCGTAGCAATGGCAGGGCGAGAAGAAGAGACACGCAGAGAATTTATAACGCAATTCCGTGCAGCGGCCACATTTGCCTCACGTTGCCCGGCGTGGCGAAAGGAGGCGCAATGACTCAACCACCCGTAGTGTTTGCTGACAAGCCAAGGCCTTCGATCCAGACAAAGCATCTTTCTATCGGCTGCTTCGTCTTTGACCGTCAGGACCAGATCGACTTTACAGGGCCTTTCGAGGTTTTCTCCCGCATCCCAAATGCGACGGTACACGTTTTGGCGAAGAGCCTGGCGCCTGTCCACGATGTGAAGGGCCTCGTTCTTACGCCAACAACAATCCTTGCCGAAGCGGGAGAGTTCGATCTTCTTGCCATCTCCGGCGGCCTTGGGCAGCAGGCGTTGATGGAGGATGCGGAGGTGATGCAACTTATCCGCCGGCAGGCGGCTTCCTCGCGCATTCTCTTCTCAGTCTGCACGGGCGCACTGCTGTGTGGGGCAGCTGGCGTTCTTCGGGGCCGCAAGGCCACCACACATTGGGCCGCGTGGGATTTGCTGCACTACTACGGCGCTGAACCGATAAATGCACGCGTGGTGGTAGATGGCGCTTACGTCAGCTGCGCAGGAGTGACGGCCGGCCTGGATGGCGCACTGCTAGTTGCGTCACTTCTTCGGGGCCGAGATGTTGCCGAGCAGATTCAGCTGGATATCCAATACGCTCCTGAGCCGCTCTTTCACAGCGGCACGCCCGACACGGCCAGACCCGAAGTGATTGAGGCCTTCTTTCGCGAGTACGGACGGAACAAGCAATCCCGCGAGGCAGAGGCCCGGAGATTTAGCGCCCTTTTCCGCAGCAACACTAACTAGATATGTTTCAAAGCTGAGATTGCAACCGGTTCGGTCATCGCGTATGCGATAAGCCGATAGGGAGCAGCGCATGCTCTATTGAACCCTTAAATCATTGTCTACAACGGCTGTGTTTTGCGTCGGATTCGTTGCCGTGACAGCGAGACGTCTCGGCGTCCGAACTGGCCCAATACCGAACCGGAATTAGCGTGAATATCGCAAATGATCTCAAGCCGAAAAATATTAAGCACTGGGTAGGCGAATTGGGTTTGCAAGTGAGCGAGGGGTGTTCAGCCGTTGCGACAACGAATCAGCGGGGTCGCGATTCGGCGGTTCCGAGATTGATGCCTAATTTCTTGAGTTCTTCGGCGTAGTAGCGCTTGTGGAGGATGTCGTATTCCTCCCCGCCTTCGGCGATTTCGCGCTTTTGCGTGCGGATTTTGGCGCGCGCTGCTTTGTCGACTCGATCTTCGATCTGCAGCACATCCGTCATCTCTTTGACCAGCGCAAGACGAATGTCGTTCTGGTCTTTGCGAACGCGGAAGTCGCGGGACTTACGCAGCGCAATGACGATCTTGTGCGAGAGGTCGTTGACTTTATCGCGGGAGAGTTTCATCTGGTCGCCAGTGTCGCGGCCTGAAGCGCGGATCACTTTACGCTGGGCGAGTAGCTGATTCTTTATCTTGCGGAACATCTCCTGATAGGAGACGTTTTCGCGACGCATGTACTCGCTGTAGTCGTCGAGCAGGTCGCGCACTTCATCGTTCAGCTTTTCTTCGGTGGCGAGATCGTCTTCGATGATTTCGGTAATGAACTCGGCGGCGACGGCCGGATTAGAGGTTTCGAAATGCGCGGGACTGAGGCGCTCCACCAACCGGTGCTGGTATATCCCTTTGCGCCAAACGGTGATAGTACCCTTAGAACGAACTTCGGGATAAATACAGCTGTTTTTCGTTTGAAAAAATTCCTTTTCCCACGTATAGTCCAGGAAGTACTTAGAACTTATTAACTAAAAGCTACTTATAAATCAATTTCCTGCGGTGGTGAGCATCGATAGGCGGAAAGGAAACGTGTGTCTTTTCGGGCGCAAATCGCCGAGGCTTTCGCTAGTCCCGGTGCTTCAACTTTCGGCTTACTTCATCGGAGCCGCCGGCTCCTGCGCTTCGTGATGAGCGTCGCGCCGCTGGCCGCGATCCTTTGCGCGCAAAGTGAATCGGAGATCGGCCGTGAAGTGGCGATTTCTCACCATTTACAAGACGGCGAAGAGTTCGATCTCTCTGTCAAAGAGCTGATCATGTACGGGAAAAAGCTTTTCGAAGCACGATTTACGGCGCAGGAAGGCGCGGGCCGGCCGCTCACGAAAGGAAACGGAGCAGCGCTCTCCGACGCGGGCAGCCCGCTGCTATTTCCGCGTAACAACAACAGGGTCTCGGGGCCGGATTCGAACTCCTGTGCGGGTTGTCATAACCAACCGATCAGCGGTGGCGCAGGCGATCTTTCGACGAATGTTTTCGTGCTGGGACAACGGTTTGACTTTGCGACGTTCAACACGACTGACGGTGTTCCGACACGCGGCGCGGCGGACGAGAGAGGGCAGGCCGTGACGCTGCAATCGATCGGCAATTCACGCTCGACAGTTGACATGTTCGGCGCCGGCTTTTACGAGATGCTGGCGCGTCAGATTACAGCGGACTTGCAGGCGATCCGCAACTCCATTCCGCCGGGAGGCCGGGTCGCCTGGTTTCGAAAGGAATCTCGTTTGGCGTGTTGGCCCGTAACGCGGACGGCTCCTGGATTGCGACGGGGGTAAGGGGCTTACCGCCACAGTCGGTCTTGTCTCTGGATGCGAGCCATGCGCCGAGTTTGCTGATTCTGCCATTTCATCAGGCGGTGGCCACGGTTTCGCTCCGCGTATTTGCAAATGATGCCTTCAATCAGCACCACGGCATGCAAGCCACCGAAAGATTCGGCGTTGGGACCGATCCAGACGGCGACGGAGTTACCAATGAATTAACGCGTGGCGACATCACGGCTTGCACTCTGTACCAGGCAACACTGCCGGTTCCTATACGCGTAGTTCCCGCCAATTCGGTAGTGCGGCGCGCGGCCGAAGAGGGCGAACTTCTCTTCCGGCAAATTGGCTGCGCCGGCTGTCATGTACCGGCGTTGCCGCTGGATAAAAAAGGGTGGGTTTACACCGAGCCTGGTCCTTACAATCCAGCCGGTAACTTACAGGTTGGCGAAGCACAGACGATCGCGGTCGATCTGACGAGCGACGAATTGCCACAGCCCCGGCTCGCGGTGGCAGGCGCTGTGGTTTGGGTGCCGTTGTACACCGATTTCAAGCTGCACGATATTTGCCGGGGACCGAACGATCCGAACGCCGAGCCGCTGAATGCCAACGCGAAGGCCGGTTCAGCGGAATTCTTCGGCGGTAACTCCAAATTCTTGACCCGCCGCTTGTGGGCGGCCGGTAGTAAACCAAACTATTTTCATCATGGTCAGTTCACGACGATTCGTGAAGCGATTCTGAACCATTTTGGCGAGGCGCTTTCCTCACAACAAGCGTTTACCTCGCTCAACACTCACTCGCAAGCCGCTGTCATTGAATTTCTAAAGACCCTTAAAGCTCCCGGAGGATTCTAATCGTGTCCACTCGCAGCATTGTATTTCGAAGCGTAATTATCGGTTTATTCATCGCATGTTCCGCTCTCGTCGAGGTCAGCGCCCAGCAGGAATCGCCTATGTCACCGGCTCGGCCGGTGCCAGGCGCACCCCAACCCGCGCCTCCCATGATGAACATGGGTTTGGTTGCGCCACTGGTTGTTGAATCCAGTGACTGGGGCAGCGTGGTTACGCTGGTAAATGAAAGCAAGGGCCAGGTGCACGCGCAACTGTCTTTGCGTACCGCAGATGGCGAGCAGGCAGGCGGAAGGATCGTTGCTCTTCCCGGGCACAGTTCGCGACGGTTCGGGATGGCGTCACTCTTGAACGGCGCGAGTGCTGATGTGATCGGCTCCTTGACAATAAAGGTCCAGGAACCGGATGCCGCTCGGGATATGGCGGTGGCGGCCCAGCTTACCTTATTGGGAAGAGGAAATAACACTGGAAACTCAATTGACGAGGAATTGGAAATGCCGAAGATGGGAAGGGATTTCAAATCTGTCGTGGACGGCTCGTCCTCTGTCGTGGCGGTTCAGAATGCGGGAATGGAGAGTGCATCGGCTGCCGTCACCTGCGTAGTTCGTGGAGTGGTAACACACGCGGCCATTCAGATTCCGCCAAACAGTTTTCGGCTTCTGCAGAACTGCAGCGCCGTAAACGGCGATCCGACTTCCGCCAGCCATGTTCTTGCGGAGCTTTCCACCCCTGCGGGTTTCACCGATGGGAAGGTCCCCGGCCAGCCATCGGCATTCGAGGTAAACGGTGGTTCTACTTCGGAGTTGACAGTCTTTGGCTTAAGTGTCTCCTCTGAAGGCAGGGATCATCGCTTCCGCGCGGCGCTGTTCGTGAACCAATCGGATTTCACGTCGCAGTCCACTGTGTTTGCCGGCATTCCGATTGGCGCGTACAGCGCTCTTCCCGGGGCGACTTTCGCGCCTACGCTCACGATGGCGAACCTCAGTGACGCACCTCGAACAGCAACAATACGGGGGACATTGAATGACTCGCTTGCTCCGCCCAAGAAGCTGAGTACGGTTACACTGCAACCATTCGAGGTGCGGCGGCTCGACGTGCCGCTCGATTCCCAAAGCGGTTCGGATCTAGGAACGCTGATCGCCGAACAGGACGGAACACCGGGAGACGTGGTTTTTGATTTGGCAGACGCCGACAAATTGACCGGAGCCGTGCTGAACCCATTACCGAAATTCCTGCATCATGCCAACAATGGCGGCGGACATCCATGGAGCCTGCGGCCAGGAACCTTCTCGACGCTGGTTGTGTTCAATGCGAGCGCTAAGTCGCAAGTGCTGAATTTGAATCTTGGCGCGGACGGGATTATCTGGAAGAAGACCGTGACGATCCAGCCGTATGAAACGCTGGCCCTGCCGATCCAGCAGATTATCGATAGCTTAAACAACGGCGAGCCGTCAGCGGGCAAAAAGATTCGTGCGCTTACAGGTGAGATCAGCTGGTTCACGCCCGATCAGTCGGACGTGTTCGGCCGCGTTCTGATCGCGCGCGCCGGTAACGGAGGCAATGCTCTCGAAAGCTACAGCTGCGGCAGTAATATTGTGCTGTGCGGGATGACGATGTATAACTCTTTCGCAAGCCTGAATTATCTCGCCAGTGGGTTTCTCGGTCCGCTCAGTCCGCAATTCTGCGCTGCCTGGGCGCCGACGCAATGTTCTGGCACGCAATACGGGGCTGGTGGCGCTTCCTCCTATAGCTGGTACTCGACGAACGTAGGCACCACTCCAATTTCAGGACCAGCAAACCAATCGAATGTGGGTCTAATGGGACGCGCTCTGGGAACAGGCGGTGCGTACGGAAGCGGATCTACGGCTTATTGCCAAGCGAGCGCAGGAGGCAGCGCCGTGGTCAATCCTTCGATATTGTGGACCGCAACAGGTGCGGATATTACGAATGGAACCACCGATGTCCTGATTGGGCAGAAGGTCGATCTAACCCTTAACGCGCCAGCAACTTCCATCCAGAGTGTGCAGTGGAAAATTAATCCTGGCACTGCTGTCGGCTATTATGATGCCGACAGTACCAGTTCGTCGTACAGGCCGGTATCGACTGGCCTTAGCGAATTGCAGTACTACAATCTTTCGCCTGATTCGTCACAAGTTGTAACGGTTACAGTCACGTTGACTAACAACGGAGGAACATTGTCCGCTCATACGACCCTGAATGTTAAAGCTCCGACCGTCAACTTTTTTGACGGAACTTGGTCAGTCAATGTGGACCAGAATAATCCTTCGAATCTCGGGAAATGGACGGACTATTTTGGTGAAGCCAACAATCCTGGAATTACCTGGGATTCCATTGTCACTGCTCCTCCTGGTTTCAACTCGGCAGGCGATACGGAATTTGTTCAGATAGTTAATAAGGTTTGGATCGAGAAACAGACGATACTTGGCAATTGGTACCACATTCAGATAAATTCGCCTTGTCTCGACACTAAATATCCTTACGAAGAAGTGAACCTGCCTTCCAGCAATGATTCACCAGGGGTGTTTTTGACTGATCCCACGACAGGAGGATACAGGTTTTGGTATGATTTCGGTTCTTTTAATGTCTATCTGTTGTGGCGGCCCGCATACCCAAACGCAATCTTTGTTCCGGTCTCAACCATAGCTTGGCAATGGGTAGGTGCTGTTTCCACGTCAGGTAATTCCTGGGTGTTTGCTGACAAAAACTCGCCTTCTTGGTACAGCTGGTCTATAAACCCCGGCAGTACTACTTATTACGGCCCACTGACTTGGGGATGCAATACCGCAAATCTGCTCGTGTACCAGACTGGACCTCTTCAATGATTGATTTTCGCATCTATCGAAACAACGATCGCCGAAACAAGATCCTCCACAGCGCGATGGCGCCTCTCGCCTTCTTCTGCTTGTGTAATTTGACACCTGTACTCGCGCAGTCAGTGGCAGGCTCTTGGCAGATCGAAGTGAAGGCCGATCAAGCTTCTTTCTATAAGGGCCAGTCACATCAGAAGCTGAATGTAACGATTACCAACACTAGTAGCAAAGCGCTGTGGGTCACAGATAGCAATCCGCTTGCTAACTACGACGTCGTAGTCACGGACCATGAAGGCAAACTTGTGCCAATGACGGCGCGCGGTCAGGCACTCCGGGACGGACAAAACGAAGTGTTTACGAGAGTGGTTCGAGCGTCAATCAAAAGCCAATCTTCAAGAAGCACGGAAATAGATCTGTGTAGTTTTTACGATTTGGGCGTGGGGGGCTACGTTGCCCGCGTCTCGATGAAAGCATTTACCGAAGAGGATTTTGATGCTCATGAACGGCAGCGTCCGGCACCTAAAAAGCCCAGTGCAAATGTAGCAATCACTATAAAGGAGTGAGCCGCTCTGCGCTGTTTTGATCGGCCGCTAATGCATTGTGATGGCGGGTTATCTGGACCGCGATTCGGCGGCTCCGAGATTGATGCCTAACTTCTTCAACTCCTCGGCGTAGTAGCGTTTGTGAAGAATATCGTATTCTTCGCCGCCTTCGGCGATTTCGCGTTTTTGCGTGCGGATTTTGGCGCGGGCGGCTTTGTCTACTCTGTCTTCGATCTGCAGCACATCCGTGATCTCTTTGACCAGCGCGAGGCGAATGTCGTTCTGGTCTTTGCGAACGCGGAAGTCGCGGGATTTGCGGAGCGCGATCACGATCTTGTGCGAGAGGTCGTTGACTTTATCGCGGGAGAGTTTCATCTGGTCGCCAGTGTCGCGTCCGGCGGCGCGGATGACTTTACGCTGGGCGAGCAGCTGATTTTTGATTTTGCGGAACATCTCCTGGTAGGAGACGTTTTCGCGACGCATGTACTCGCTGTAGTCGTCGAGCAGGTCGCGCACTTCATCGTTCAGCTTGTCTTCGGTGGCGAGATCGTCTTCGATGATTTCGGCAATGAACTCGGCGGCGACGGCCGGATTAGAGGTTTCGAAATTCGCGGGACTGAGGCGCTCCACCAACTGCCGAGACAGATATCCAATGAATTCCCGGGCCAATAGCATCCGTGGCTAGTTTAACAATTGTGCTCGATTTGATGCGGCGTCTGGCATTCTGAAGCGTGCGGATCGGGATGCATACCTCGACGGCGGGCTCACTGGAGCGGGCGGCGCTGAAGGCGGCGGAACTGGGGGCCAACACGTTTCAGATCTTTTCGGCGAGTCCGCGGATGTGGCGCGCGCGGCGGCCCGATCCCGAGCAGATACGACTGCTCAAGGAGGCGCGGGAGAAGCACGATCTAACCCCGCTGGTGATTCATGACAGTTATCTGATCAATCTGGCATCGCCGCCTTCAGAGATCCGGGAGAAATCGATCGAGGGCTTTCGAGGCGAAATCGAGCGGGCGATTCTGATAGGAGCGGATTACCTGGTGGCGCATCCGGGTAACTACAAGGGACTGACGGTGGAACAGGGGATGTTGAACGTGGCCGAGGCGCTCGCACTGGCGTGGCGCGGCGTCGATGCGGAACTGCAGCGTGCGGCGAAGCTGTCGATCCTGCTCGAAAATACGGCGGGCGCAGGGGCGCAGTTAGGCGGCAAGCTGGAGGAACTGGCGACGATTCGCGATCTCGTGACGCCCTATGTGGGCGTGCCAATTGGCTTCTGCCTGGATACCTGCCATTGCTATGTGAGCGGCTACGATGTGGCGGAAGCGGAGGGCCTGCAGGTTTTGTTGGGCGACGCGGGGACGACGCTGGGGCTGGGAAATGTGCCGGTGATTCATGCGAACGACACCAAGATGAAGCTCGACTCGCATTGCGACCGGCATGCGCATATCGGCGCTGGGTATATTGGATTAGAAGGCTTTCGGCGCATTCTGAATCATCCGGAACTCTGCGCGAAGGCCTTTATTCTAGAGACTCCCGTTGATGAACCGGGTGACGATCTCCGCAACGTGACGGCACTGAAGGAGCTGGTATCCCCGAAAAAGCGTTCGACCCCAAAGAAATCGAGCCGAAGTGGCATCAACGGTGGACGAACGACCCGTCGCTCTACGTAGCCAATTCGCCCGATAAGCCCACGTATTACGTGCTCGAAATGCTGCCGTATCCGAGCGGCAGGCTGCACATGGGACACGTGCGCAACTACTCGATTGGAGATGCGCTGGCGCGGCACATGTGGATGCGCGGGTATGACGTGCTGCATCCGATGGGATGGGATGCGTTCGGGCTGCCGGCGGAGAACGCGGCGTTGAAAGAGAACCGAAATCCGCGCGAATGGACGCTGGGCAATATCGCGCATATGAAAGTACAGTTTCAGCGGCTGGGATTCTCGTTCGACTGGAGCCGCGAGGTCACCACGTGCGAGCCCGAGTTCTATCGATGGAATCAGTGGTTTTTCTTGAAGATGTTCGAGCGCGGGCTGGCGTATCGCAAGGAAGCGCTGCTGAACTGGTGTCCGGAATGCGGCACGGTGCTGGCGAATGAGCAGGTGGTGAACGGCTGCTGCTGGCGGCATGAAACGACGCCTGTCGAGCAGCGCGCGATGCCGCAGTGGTTCCTGAAAACGACGTCCTATGCGGAACAGTTGCTGAACGACATGAAGCAGCTGGAAGGGACCTGGCCGGAGCGGGTGCTCGCGATGCAGAGGAACTGGATCGGGCGCTCGGATGGAGCGGAGATTGATTTCGCACTGCCGGATTCGAGCGAGAAGATCCGTGTGTTTACGACTCGTATTGACACGATCTATGGCGCGACGTGTTTAATTCTTGCGCCGCAGCACCGGTTGGTGGATTCGCTGGTTGCGGGCGACGAGGAGCGGCTGCAGGTCAAGGAGATGGTGGATGCTACCGCGCGCCAGGGTCCGGCTGAAATCGAAAAGCGCGGGTTGTTTACCGGGCGTTACGCGATCCATCCGTTCAACGGACAGCGGATACCGATTTGGGTGGGAAATTTTGTGCTGCTGGGTTACGGCACGGGCGCGATTATGGCGGTTCCGGCGCACGACGAACGGGATTTTGAATTTTGCCGGAATTATGGAATTCCGGTGGTTCCGGTGATCCGGCCGGTGGATGGCGAACTGGCTGATGGCGCGGCGATGACCGCGCCTTTGGGCGACTACGGAATCGTGGAAAAGTCGGACGAATGGAGCGGGCTGCCGAGCGCGGAGGCGCGTCGCAAGATGGCGAGCTACGCGCAGGAACACGGCTTTGGCGGAAGCGCGATCACTTACCGGTTAAAGGACTGGGGCATCTCGCGGCAGCGCTATTGGGGGACGCCGATCCCGATTATTTATTGCGCGAAGTGCGGGGCTGTGCCGGTGCCGGAAGCGGATCTACCGGTGCGCTTACCGCCGGACGTCAAAATCACCGGGCGGGGGCGGTCGCCCCTCGAAGCGGTGGAGTCGTTCATAAGCGTGCCGTGTCCGCAATGCGGCGAAATGGGACGCCGGGAGAGCGACACGATGGACACGTTCGTCGATTCCTCCTGGTACTTTTATCGCTACTGCGATGCGAGAAATGAGCAAGCGCCGTTCGATAGCAAGAAGATTGCGAAGTGGTTTCCGATAGACCAATACATCGGAGGCGTGGAGCACGCGATCCTGCACCTGATTTACTCGCGGTTCTGGACAAAGATGATGCGCGACATCGGCGTCATTGCGAACGATGAGCCGATCAGGCGTTTGTTCACGCAAGGCATGGTGATCAAAGACGGCGCGAAGATGTCGAAGAATCTGGGGAACGTGGTATCGCCGGACGAGATGGTGGAGAAGTACGGGTCGGATGCGGCGCGTATGTATTCGCTGTTTGCTGCGCCGCCGGATCGTGATCTCGACTGGCAGGAAGATGGCATTTCGGGCGTCAGCAAATTTCTATCGCGGGTGTATCGCTTTGTGACCCGGAATGCGCAGCGCGCGGGCGTTGCGGGCGAACTCAATGATGCAGAACCCAGTGAGGCAGATCGGGCGGCGCTGCGTGCGCTCCACCAGACCATTCAGAAGATCACCAGCGATTTCGACAGCCGCTGGCATTTCAATACTTCGATCGCATCGTTGATGGAGTTGACCAACACCCTGCTCGAATTAGAAGGTCGGCTTTCAGCGGCGACTATCGTCGAAATTAGCCGGGACGTCACGCTGCTGCTGGCGCCGTTCGCTCCTTATACTGCGCAGGAGCTTTGGGAAACGCTGGGGCACGACGATCCAGTGTTTCGCCACGCTTGGCCCCAATTCAATGCGGAGTTTGCGCGAGAGGACTTGATCGAAATTCCGGTACAAGTCAACGGGAAGCTGCGCGCTCACTTGCACATCACGCTCGGAACCGATGCTGCTACGCTCGAACGGCAGGCGCTTGAGCACGAAAAGGTACGGTCGTTCGTGCAGGGAAAACAGGTCGTAAAGGTCATTGCTTTGCCTGACCGACTAGTAAATATCGTAATGAAGTAAAGCAAGCTCAGATCCAAAGTCAGTATTTTTGCTGGTTTGTGGTTTAGGATGCGATACCATTGGGCGTCTTGACCACGGCTGTCAATTTTACTGGGTTCCTGCAAATTAGAACCGGCAGGCTGTAGTCTATCCCCACCTTTTAAAAACATGGCCAGGCTAAAACCTACCCTGAGACGTTCGAAAGGAACTCCGCAAGTTGACCATACATCTGATAAACCCGAGCGACATTTCGTTTGGGACTGCGGTGATTACGCCTCGCTGGCTTTACGTGCTGGCTTCAGCGACACCGGAGAGTTTTGGAGATCCGCGCATTTGCGATGAAACGCTGGAACGGTTAGATGCCGCATCGATTGAAGCAGGCGACGTGGTGGGAATCGGCATTCACACCGGAAACGCTTTGCGCGGGTATGAGGTGGGGAAAGCGGCGAGGGAGCGGGGTGCGTGGGTTGTTTTTGGGGGAATCCATGCGACGTTGTATCCAGAAGAAGCGATGGAGCTGGGGGGCGCGCACTCCGTCGTAAAGGGCGACGGCGATGTCATCTGGCGGGATGTACTGGCCGATTGCGTAAAGGCGGACCCGGCGGCCATCTATGATGGCGGACGCATTGCCGGCGATCAATTTCTGCCGGCCCGCTGGGATTTAATGCCCAAGAGCAAGTACATGTGGGCCTCGGTGCAAACAGTTCGTGGCTGTGCGAAGCATTGTTCATTCTGCTCGGTCTGGCGCACGGACGGGCAGAAACCACGGCAACGCGCATCGGATGGTGTGATCGAAGAAATTGTGCAGCTGCGCCGCAAAGGCTTTCGGTTTATTGCCTTGGCCGATGACAATTTTTACCCGGTGACGTTGACGGATTTGAAGTTGGCGGAACGGCAGAATAATGCGGCCAAGCTGGAACAGCTGCGGAGTATTCGGCGCGAGCGATTTGAGTTGATGGAGCGACTGGCGGAATTGCCGTCGGACCTGGTGTTCTATACGCAAATCACGATGGAGGCGGCCGAGGATCTGGAATTCCTGGAAGCTATGAAAAAGGCGCACATCAAAGGCGCTCTGGTCGGTGTGGAAGCGGTGACGGCGGAAGGATTGAAGGCGGTCTATAAGGACTTCAATCTTTCGGGGGACAACCTGGTGCGCCAGCTGCAAACGTTCCGGGAGCACGGGGTACATGTGCTCGGCTCTTTTATCTTCGGGTTGCCAACGGACAAGCCGGATACATTTGACGCGACCGTGGCGCTGGCGAAAAAGGCTGGTGTGACCTTTGCGCAATTCGTGATGATGACGCCGTTCCCCGGCACGGTGGATTTCGAGCGCTGGGAAAAAGAGCAACAGAAGGCTCCGACATTTGTGGCGGGCGTACCGATTACGCGGTACTGGCTGATTCCGGCTCATCTGCGGCCGAAGATGTTTACGCCGCATCCCACCATGAGTTCGGAGGAGATTCGCCAGAGAACGCAGGGTGTTTGGGACCGTTTCTATGATTTGCGCTCGATCTGGAAACGGTCTTCCTGCGTCACCTCCATTCGGGCGCGGCTGGCGTTTCTGTTCGTTTCCAAGCTCTACCGGCAGATGTACGCGAAGACCGGGATCTCGAGCGATAGCGCGCGCAAGAACCGGGCGAACTTCGTGGCCCGATGGCTGGCGAAACCGTGCCGGGAGTTGTTCCAGGCGAAGCCAATGCCGGAACTCGAACTGCCGCCCCGGAAAGGCAGTCCGGCGCGCAGTTCGGGAAACTGGACCCTGGCGGCGGCCGCGACCGGAACGAAGAAGGCGGAGAGCAACGCCTTCAGTGTTCTGAAATAGTTTTCGGCTGATAATTAGTACCCGAGTCGGCCCACGGCGTAAAAACCTAATGCAGATTCTGGACCTCCCGACCGATCTGTTCTCTAGCTGCTGCATTTCGGCAGGCGGTTTGCAGGCATAAAGGTTTAAGCTTAAGTAAAGGCGGGATATTGAGCACGGAGAGTGCGATTCGGGCAGAGTCTCTGACGAAAACTTTTCATTCAGGGAGCAGCGAGGTCACTGTTTTCCGGGAACTGGAGCTAGAGGTGCGGGCTGGTGAGCGGTTGGCCGTGATCGGGGAATCGGGCGCCGGTAAATCCACGCTTTTGCACCTCTTAGGCGGTCTGGACCGTCCTACTAGTGGGGGTATCTTTTACGGGGCTAGCAATATCGCCGGCCTGGGCGAGCGCGCCTTGGCGGATTTTCGGAATCGTGAGATCGGATTTGTGTGGCAGAATCCCTCGCTACTGTCAGAGTTCAGTGCGGTTGAGAACGTGACTATGCCGCTGCTGATTCGAGGTGTTGCCGCGAAGCCGGCTGAAGAAAATGGTTTGGCGAGGCTGAACGAAGTAGGTTTGTACGGTCGCCGGAATCATCGGGCGGGGGAGTTGTCGGGGGGAGAGCAGCAACGCGTCGCACTGGCCCGTGCGCTGGCGTCCCATCCCAAGGTATTGTTGGCCGACGAGCCCACTGGCAGTCTGGATTTTAAAACGGCGGAGATGATTATCGGGTTGCTTTCGGAGTTGCATGAGAAGCACCGGCTCACTTCCGTGTTTGTGACGCACAATCTGTCCTTTGCGGACCGTTGTGATCGAGTTTTGGAATTGAGAAAGGGCTCTCTGCATCCGCCTGCGTCGCTGGATTTGCAGACAGCCGGAGTTGTACGGGACGCAACCCGTCCTGGCGGTGGTATTTATGTTTGAACGATATACCGAGAAAGCGCGCCGAGTCATCTTCTTTGCCAGATACGAGGCGAGCCAGTTCGGAAGTCCTTATATAGAGACGGAGCATTTACTGCTCGGCCTGCTGCGGGAGGACAAGCAGCTGGCGAATCGCTTCTTGCGTTCGCACGCGGCGATCGAATCCATACGCAAGCAAATCGAGGCGCACACGACGGCTCGGGAAAAGGTGTCGACTTCAGTTGACCTGCCGCTCAGCCATGAGTGCAAGCGGGTGCTCGCCTATGGGGCGGAAGAGGCCGAACGGCTCAGCCACAAGCACATTGGAACAGAACACCTGTTGCTTGGTCTGCTGCGGGAAGAGAAGAGCTTCGCGGCCGAAATCCTGCACGAACGTGGTTTGCGGCTTTCGGCGGTGCGCGAGGAAATCGCGCGGTCGGCGTCTGAGAAAACTTCGGCGAGCCGGCCTAAGGAAAGTTCTCTGCTAGCGGAATTCAGCCGTGATTTGACGCAGGCGGCGGTGGATGGCATGCTCGATCCGCTGATCGGGCGCGATTCGGAAGTCGACCGCGTGGTGCAGATTCTTTGCCGCCGAACTAAGAACAATCCTGTTTTGATCGGTGAGCCCGGTGTGGGAAAAACCGCGATTGTGGAAGGTCTGGCGCAGCGCATTTCGGACGGCGATGTGCCATCGTTTCTGGCTGACAAGCGGATTTTGGCGCTCGATCTTTCGTTGATCGTGGCCGGAACCAAGTATCGTGGTCAGTTTGAAGAGCGCTTGAAAACCATCATGAAGGAATTGATGGACAATCAGAACGCCATTATCTTCATCGACGAGCTTCATACGTTGGTTGGCGCCGGATCGGCCGAAGGCTCGCTGGATGCGGCCAATATTTTGAAACCGGCTCTATCTCGCGGCGAGATTCAGTGTATCGGCGCAACTACTCCTTCGGAATATCGCAAGTCGATTGAAAAAGACCGGTCTCTCGAACGCCGCTTCCAGGCAGTCAAGGTGCCGCCGCCCAACGAGACCGACGCGATCCGCATTTTGTTCGGGATCAAAGAGCGGTACGAGAAGTTTCACGCGGTCGCGTACACGGACGAAGCGATCGAGTCCGCGGTTTACACCTCGACCCGCTTCATTCCAGACCGTTTCCTGCCCGATAAGGCGATTGACTTGATTGACGAGGCTGGCGCCCGGGTGAAGCTGCGTCAAACGACGCTGCCGAGCGAAGTCGCCGACATCCAAAAGCGCATCAAGTTCATCGTGCATCGCATGGAAAACGCGATTGCTAATCATGAGTTTGAAAAAGCCCGATTTTATTCGGACGAGGAACGGAAAGAACGCGATAACCTGCGGCTCCTGCGTGAGAAGTACAACTTAGACGACACGTCAACCGGCGTGGTTTCGAAGGATGATATCGAAGACGTGGTCGCCCGCTGGACCGGCGTTCCGATGACTTCGATTAAAGAGGAAGAGATCAATAAACTCCTCCGCATCGAAGAAGAGCTGCATAAGCGTGTCATCAGCCAGGAAAAGGCAATTTCGGCTCTCTCGAGAGCGATCCGCCGATCGCGTGCCGGCCTGAAATCACCCAAGCGTCCGGCTGGTTCTTTCTTGTTCCTGGGACCGACTGGCGTAGGCAAGACCGAAGTGGCTAGAGCGCTGGCCGACTTCCTGTTCGGCAGCGAAAAATCGCTGATCCGCTTCGACATGTCCGAGTTCATGGAGAAGCATTCGATTTCCAAGTTGATTGGCTCGCCTCCGGGCTATGTCGGTTATGAGGAAGGCGGTCAGCTGACCGAACGGGTGAAGCGGGCGCCGTACTCGATCATCCTGCTGGATGAAATCGAAAAAGCGCATCCTGACATCTACAACATTCTGTTGCAGGTATTCGAGGATGGCCAGCTTACCGACGGCTTGGGCAATACGGTCGACTTCAAGAATACGATCATCATCATGACCTCGAATCTGGGAGCGCGGTTCCTCGACAAGCGCGGGCAAATCGGGTTCTCGGCAGAGTCTCTCACCGGGATTCCGCAAAAGGTAGAGGATCAGGTGATGAGCGAAGTAAAACGAGCGTTCAATCCTGAGTTTCTGAACCGCTTGGACGAGACGATTTTGTTCACGTCGCTGGTGGACGAAGATCTGATCAAGATCATGGACCTGCTGGTCGAGCAGATCAACCTGAATCTGGTCGCGAAACAGATCAAGATTCGTCTTGAGCCGGAAGCATCGAAGTACATTCTCGACAAGACTTGTACCGATCGCAGTTACGGTGCGCGACCATTACGGCGAGCATTGCAGAAGTATATCGAAGATCCGCTGTCGGAGTCGCTTATTCAGGGTACGCTGCCGCGCCCTGCCGATCTGGTGATCTACCTGGGTGAAAACGGGCTGTATTGCCGGCAGGCTGATGACCTTGAGGGTGAGCCAGTGGCGGCCGGAGACGTGGAAACAGCGGTCGTCAGAAGCGGTACTCCCCTGTACATGTTTTAAAGGTGAGTCGTTTGTTGGGCCTTTGACCGGAAGTCAGGTGGAAGGCCTCGACCTGTGGGATTCAAAAGAGGCGGACTGAACTCTGCCGATCCGGGTAAATTTCAGGGGCTGGGATGTATGGCAATTCTAGCTCATTCAGGGTTATCGAGCGGATCTATGACAGCAAACCCGAGCCGTTGGGCTGCCATATTTAGCTCGTTATCGGATCCTACAAGTAAGAGCTCATTCAGCGATTGGTTGAGAGATTTGTTCAGTACTACTGAGTCTCGCATAATATAGCGGAACTAATTGAGGGCGCGAGCGTCCAATCGTGCATGGGCAATCCGCGCGGTGTGAGACGCGATTTTGTGGCTCTTGAGAAGCGCCGTTTTCAAGCGGTGAAGCTCTTCGACAAGAACTTGAACAACAGCGAGATTGGCCGTCGGCTGAAGGTGAGCAACCAGACCGTCAGTAGATGGCGGAAGGAATATCAGGAAGCGGGCGAGGGAGCTTTGCGACAGGCGGGCCGAGCGGGACGATTGCCTTGTTTAAGTGAAGCCGACAAGGCCCGTTTGACGGAGTTGTTGCTACAAGGTCCCGAGCGCCTGGGTTATGAAACGCCCTTGTGGACGTGTCCACGAGTGGCCCACTTGATCGAAAAGAACTTCGAGGTGAATTACCACCCAGGACACGTTTGGCGTATTCTACGGCAGTTGAATTGGAGTGTGCAACAGCCCGTGGGCCGCGCCTTGGAGCGCAACGAAAGTCTCATTGACGAATGGAAGAACAAGCGGTGGCCAGAGATTAAAAAAAAGCCCAGAACGAGGGCCGGACGATCGTCTTCATCGACGAAAGCGGTCTGAGCCAGCGGCCTCCTCGGCGGCGCACCTGGGCGCCTCGCGGGCAAACACCCGTCCTGCAGTTTCATTTCAACTGGAAGACGCTGTCCGTCATCGCCGGTGTCACCGTCTGGAACTTCTACTTTCAGATCTTCGAAGAAGCCATCAAGTCCGCCCAGATCATCGAGTTTCTGAAACACTTGCTGCGCTATATCGAAGGCGACATTCTGCTGATTTGGGACCGGCTTCCGGCTCACCGTAGTAACGTCACGCAGCAGTTTATCCGCGATCAGCACGGCCGTTTGGAAATCGAGTACTTACCGCCCTACGCCCCGGAACTGAATCCAGTCGAGTACATCTGGGCACATTGCAAGCACCATGACCTGCCGAATGTCTGTGCTAAAAACCTCTGGGACCTGAGTGAAGGAGCCCGCCGCTCTCTAAAGCGCATGCGTCGCCGACCGAGGCTGATCACAGCCTTCTGGAAGCAGGCTTCTTTATTCGTTTGATTCCGCTATATTATGCGGGATTCAGTAATGCCGATGCAAGGTGAAGTGCATCGGCGCCGCGCAATGCAGAGCTTTTGGCAAACTCTACAGCGGAGTCTACAACCGCGCCGGTCAACGAGATCTGATAAAAGCCTACCCAATCGTGCCGTGCACGCTGCAGATGGAGATTGAGTTCTTCTTCCTTTAGGGTGCCTGCTTTTCGTTGCCGCGCTAGGGTCGCGACTATCTCGACCAACCCCAAGCTTGAGCATGCAAGCGCCTCGTTTTTGGCGAATAGCCTGCTGACGAAGGAGCTACCACGTTCAGATAAGTAGCGCTTTACCCAGGCGCTGGAATCGAGATAGTAAACGGTCATCGTCGATCAGCGACGAGAAATTCAGAGGCGGGTGGCCCAGGAACAACCATCGGATCAAATTGCGCGAACCCCGCCCAATCTGCTGGCGGAGCGATGATCGCAGGAGGTTCGGCCTCTATAACGGTATTCCGAAGCAATTGCACCAGTTGAAAAACTTGCATGACTTGTGCTTCGGTCAACTCCTCGATCAATTCGTGAAGCCGCTGTTTCTGAGTGACCATTTGCCTCGATTCATATTACCTATAGTAGGCCGCAGTTGGAACCAAGGCTGTGACGCAGTAGATGGGCTTGACAGTTTCCTGTCCCTGGGGCGGTATGAGGTGGATAATTGTGTTATCCATGTCCGGGCGTCACCAATTTGGCCTCATCATCCTACTAGTAATTGATACCAATCTGCCAAAGAGCAAAGCCAATCGCTTGCTTCAAATACCGCCAGCGCAGGTCGGCCAGGTCGGTCGCCCCGGAAGACGGCCGTGGCGAGCCGTAAACTACGAAGCCATGCGCCTGCAATAGCCGTTTCACGCGAAAAATGTGATAACCGTCGCTCACCACAATGCAGGCATGGAGATTCATGCGGTGCAGCGTCTCGGCGGCTGCATCGAGACTTTGCGCCGTAGTGGATCCTTCATTTTCCGTCAGGATAGATTCCGACGGGATGCCATGCTGTGACAAGTAGCCTCGGCCCACGTCCCCCTCGGTGAAATCGGGGTCCCCTCCGGCCCCGCCCGTAGTCAGAAGATACGGCGCCAGTTTTCGACGGTAAAGAACCAGGGCATGGTCCAGCCGCGCTTGTAGGACTTGCGAGGGGCGTCCGCGATATTCGGCTGCCCCCATCACAATGATCACATCCGCTTTCCGCGCCTCATCGGTATTCGATTGCCGCTCGATTTGCTTCGCAATCCACAACAGGTAGCCTGAAAGAAGGATCAAAAGCAAAACGAACGAGGCTAGGATGGCGCGCCTCATGCCGCTGTCCTCAGCAACCTCACAGTCTACGCCAACGAACCTTTGAATGACATTGCAGTTAACCAGCACGCACAACACCCAGCTTCAAACGATCCGGAAGGCGGTGCAGAGCGGCCAGCCAACACCTGATGGACTCATTGTTGCTGAAGGACCGCATCTTCTCGAAGAGGCGCAAGGAAGTAGCTGGCAAATTGAACGAATCTTCCATACCGCCGGCGCTAGCCAGAAATTTTCGCGGATTATTGGCCGATTACCCGCCCTGGAGGTATCCGACCGGGCCTTCGATTCCGTATCAGAAACAAAGAATACGCAGGGCTTACTGGCATTGCTGCGGCCGCGAGCCTGGGACTGGGACGAAATCCTGACTCCACAGGCGCTCATGGTTGTGGTCGATGGAATACAGGATCCGGGAAACGTGGGAACAATTATGCGATCGGCGGAGGCGTTTGGCGCAAGTGGCATTCTACTTGCTCCAGGTTCTGCACGCGTGTCGAATGGAAAGTTGCTCCGAGCCGCTGCTGGATCCCTGTTTCGGCTGCCGTTTCTCGAACTCGAATCTCGGAGTGAGAGTTTGAGGCGGCTCCAAGCGGCGCAGGTTAAATTGTTCGCTTTAGCGGCGGGCGGGGCGACGGCACTCCCGGACGCGGAGTTTACCGGGACTTGCGCTCTCGTTGTGGGCAGTGAAGGATCGGGCATTTCTCCGGAATTCTCAGCTAACTCGGAGCAGCTGAGGATTCCGACGGAGCGCGTGGAATCTCTGAATGCGGCCGTTGCCTGCTCCATTGCCTTGTTTGAAGCGTCGCGGCAGAGAAATGCCGCATGAGCCTGTTTGACGTTACCTTGCCTGGGGAAAGCACTGCGGAGTTGGCGGGACGGCCGCTGGCCGATCGCATGCGTCCGCGAACTCTCGATGAATACGTGGGCCAGGAACACATTCTGGCACCCGGAAAAGCGTTGCGATCGCAGGTCGAAAGCGGGCATCTCACTTCGATCATTCTTTGGGGGCCGCCCGGATCGGGCAAAACGACATTAGCCTCACTGGTAGCCGAACGCAGCCATGCCGATTTCATTCCCTTTAGCGCCGTTCTGAGCGGCATAAAGGAAATCAAAGCAGTTATGGCAGACGCCGAAAAGGGCCGGCGTCTCGGACGAAAAACCGTCTTGTTTATCGACGAGATTCATCGCTTTAATAAGGCGCAGCAGGACGCCTTTCTGCCTTATGTCGAGCGTGGCGACGTGGTCTTAATTGGAGCGACCACCGAGAATCCTTCTTTCGAAGTAGTCTCCGCATTACTCTCGCGGACTAAGGTTTACACCTTACGCGCTTTGAGTACCGAAGAGATAGTAACGCTACTCAGGCGTGCTCTCGAAACGCCAGAACGCGGTTTAGGTCATTTAGGACTAAAGGTTTCGGCCGAATTACTCGATGAGATAGCTGTAGGGTCGGACGGGGATGCCCGTTCGGCACTGAACACGTTAGAAATTGCCGCCGAACTGGCGCAAGACGGGCAAATTGGGCGCGAAGCCGTGGCGGACGCCCTGCAGCGGAAAATTCTGCTGTATGACAAGTCGGGGGAGGAGCACTTCAACCTCATTTCGGCTTTGCACAAGTCTGTTCGCTCGAGCGACCCGGATGCGGCCTTGTATTGGCTGGGACGAATGATGAAGGCCGGGGAAGACCGGCTCTATCTGGCAAGACGACTGGTGCGAATGGCGATTGAAGATATTGGTATGGCGGATCCGAGAGCTCTCGAACAGGCAATCGCCTGTATGCAGACCGTCCATTTTCTGGGAGTACCTGAGGGAGATTTAGCGCTCGCGCAGCTCACGATCTATTTATCGGTTGCGGCTAAGTCGGACGCCGCCTACCAGGCTTTGAACCAGGTAAACGCCACTATCGAGTCTACAGTCGCCAAGCCGGTTCCCTTACATCTGCGCAATGCGCCGACGCGGCTTATGAAGGAGATTGGCTATGCCAAGGGCTATCAACATGCCCACCGGCAGGAAAATGCCGTCACGAATATGACCTGCCTGCCGGAGGAACTGGCCGGTACGATTTTTTACCAGCCGACGAATCGCGGCTTTGAAGTAAAGGTCCGGGAGCGACTGGAGTGGCTTCGCGAACAGCGAACACCGTCCCGACCTGCGGAAGCACCTCCAGAAAAATGACTGAAGTCAGTGTAATCTTAAAGATCGGAGTTTTTTAAGTGGTGTCCGAAACTACCCTTTTCCTGAGTAAGCGTGAGTCGCCTGAGGTCTTGAACACGGAGAGGCGGAGATCAAGCCGTTTCCCGATCGAACGCGAAGTTCGATACAAGACTTTAAACCAGCGGACCGAAGTATTGGCCGGCAACGGCCGGACCCTGAATATCAGCAGCTCTGGCGTATTGTTTACGTCGGACCATGACTTGCCGATCGGTACGCGTTTGGAGCTATCGATTAGCTGGCCGGCCCAGTTGAATGACCGCTGCCTGCTGAACCTGGTTGCACGCGGCCGTGTCACACGACATAACAAAGGCCAATTGGCGTTGCAGATTCAGCAGTACGAATTCCGAACGTCGAGCAGGGCCCTACCGGTAAAACCGGCCTGACATCTTCGTAGGGTGGGCTTCAGCCTGCCGGGTTTGGTAGGCTTTAGCTTGCCCGTTCAATCCAATACAATCAGTTCGGATTGGCGGGATTGGTCGGGAAAACGACAGGCGTTGGGCCGTCGTCCTTCACTTTCTCGGTCTTCTTCTTAGGAATGACGGTTGTTTTCACCGGACTGATAATCAGGTGAGCGTTGCGGCCTTCGAGACGCGGCTGTCCTTCGATGGAACCGATACCGGTCAGGTCTTCGGCAAATTTCAGCAACAGCTTCTTTCCCAAGTCGACGTGCGCAATCTCGCGTCCGCGAAACTGCACCACCGCTTTCACCCGGTTGCCGTCTTTCAAAAATCGGATGGCGTGATTCTTCTTGAAGTCGTAATCGTGATCGTCTGTGTTTGGCCGGAACTTCAGTTCCTTCACCTGAATCACGTGCTGCTTCTTCTTCGTCTCGTGCTGTTTTTTCTTCTGTTCGTATTGCCACTGGCCGTAGTCCATGGCTTTTGCGACAGGAGGTTCGGCGGTGGGAGCAATCAGGATGAGGTCGAGTCCCAGTTCCTGGGCCTTCCGCACTGCGGCGGGGGTGGGCATAACTTCTACCGAGCCATCAGGAAAGACAGCGCGTACTTCTTTGGCTCGGATTGCTTCGTTTACGTTTTCTCGGATGCGGGGCCGGCGAGGCGGGTAATTTCTTGGTGGATACATGCCGGACTTACTGTGCGGCGCTTACCCGCGCCAGGGGATCGAAATGAAATATGGTCAAATGTGATACCTCCTTGTAGTTTACACAGAAAAGAAGGCAATGGGGTAGGCTTTCGCCCAATGCAGGTGAGGGTTTTTACCGTCCATAAAAGAAGTCGGCGGTAATTATTGACTTTGACAGGAGAGCAGCGCCGGCATCCGATCACCGCGGAATGATAATAAAGTTATCTATTTATTTTCAACAACTTAACGCGATTTGTGGGGAGGACTGGAGAGGACCGTTCGGGTATTCTCCTGATGCGGGGAAGTGGGCGGACGGGAGGGACAGGGAGATGACTTCGGAGGAGCAAAAAGGTTGGGGAACGGTAACAATGGGGCGCATGGCGGACTGGCTGCCAATTGGTGGGCGTTGCGGGTTGACCAGTAAAAATCTGCTATGCTAGCGTAATTCATTAGGGAAGTCGTCGCATTCCGAAGTGTGTTTCTCTGGCGAGCACACCTTCCTGACTTTCTCTAACCTACAGATTCGGTTCCTGCATGGATGCAACGCTCAAGGCCCTCGCTGACCTACTGCTCGAAGCAGTTCCCACCATCGTTTTTTTTCTGTTTCTGGCGTGGTATCTGAAGAAGGTTTACTTCCGGCCGATGGCGGCGCTGCTGGAAGAGCGCAAGAAGTCGACAGAAGGCGTGCGGGATTTGGCGCAACGCGCTTTCGAGGCGGCGGACAAAAAGCAATCCGAGTTCGAGGAGGCGATGCAGCTGGCTCGCGGCGAGTTGTATCAGGAGCACGAAAAATTGCGGCGGCAGTGGTCGGACGAGCAGGCCCAGCAGATTGCCGACGCGCGCGCCAAAGCCGACGCGCAAATTGATCAAGCGAAACAGCAGATCGCCCAAGAGTCTGAAAGCGTGCAGACCGAGCTGGATAGCAGCGTCGAGGAATTGAGCGAGCGGATCGTCGATTCCCTGCTCGGGCGGAGAGCCGCTTGACGAAGGCAGTGCGGGTTGTAATTTGTTCAGGACTGCTGTTCTCCTTAGGCGCGCTGCAGCTGTTCGCCCAGGAAACCCCGCAGGAGACCGCGCAGCTGGATCGTGTTGGGCCTTTGAAGCTCATTAATACGGCGATTTTCGTGGCGCTGCTGGCCTGGTTCCTGGCCAAAAACGCTCCAAAGTTTTTCAATGCGCGATCGGCAGACATTCAGAAAGCAATCAAGGACGCGACCGGATTAAAGATCGACGCCGATTTCCGCTACTCCGAAATCGATCGAAAGATGGCGACGCTGAGCGACGAGGTAAATAAACTCCGCGAGCAGGCGAAAGTGGAAATGGAACGCGAGCACCAGCGCATCCGGCAGCAAACGGAAGCCGAGCGCAAGCACATCGACCGGAACGCAGCGAACGAAATCGAAGCGTTGCGCAACGAGGCGGCGAGACGGGTGCAGCAGCATACGGCCCTCATTGCCCTGGGTCTTGCGGAGAGGCGTTTGCAGGACCGGTTTGCGCAGGGCGAACCCGATAACCTGCTCCACGACTTCGTCGAGCTCGTCGAGCGTGGAAAAAATTAAAGATGACGGACGCGCTCTCGAGTCATTACGCCCAAGCCTTAGCTGATGCGGTGTTTGCGCCGAATTCCGGACTCTCGCCGGAGGAGGCGACTGAACAGCTGCAATGGATGGCCGGCTTGTTAAACGAATCGAAGGACGTAGAACGGGCGCTGCTCTCGCCGGCCGTTACGCGCGAGCGAAAGCAAGCTCTCGCGGGCAAGTTGGCCGACGAGATGAAATTGCACCGGCTCATCAAAAATTTCCTGCTGGTGGTCGTATCCCACCGGCGGACGAGAGAGTTGCCGGCGATCGAACAGAACTTTGAATGGATCGTCGATGAACGGACGGGCTGGCTGCCTGCCGATATCACTTCGGCGCATGAACTAAGCCCGGAGCAGCGTGAGGAGATCGAACGGGCACTGGGAACGAAACTCGGCAAGCTGATTCGGGCTCACTATCATGTGGACGCCGGGGTGATCGGCGGCATTCGGGCGCACGTAGCGTCGAAGGAATACGACGCCTCGGTGCGTGGCAAGCTCGACGCAATGCGAGCGAGCCTGCTGGCCCGGTCATAGAGATCAAACCAGAGATCAAACCAGGATCAGATTTTAGCAAGGACTTGAAAACGTATGGCTCACATCAGAGCAGATGAAATTTCGCGCATACTCTCGTCGGAGATCCAAAACTTCGATGCGGTGGCGAACGTGTCGGAAACCGGCTCGGTGATCAGCGTGGGCGATGGCATCGCGCGCGTCTTTGGCCTGGAGAACGTGATGGCGGGCGAACTGGTCGAGTTCGGGCCGGAGACCGTCGGCATCGCGCTGAATCTGGAAGAAGACCAGGTCGGAACGGTGCTGCTGGGCGATTACAGCAACATCAAGGAAGGCGACCAGGTGCGGCGCACTGGCCGCATCATGTCGGTTCCGGTGGGCGACGCTCTGGTGGGGCGTGTGGTCAATGCGCTGGGCGTGCCGATCGATGGCAAAGGCGCGATCGACACCAAAGAGTTTATTGCGCTCGAACGAATTGCGCCGGGCGTGGTCGACCGGCAGTCGGTCAAACAGCCGCTGCAGACCGGGATTAAAGCGATCGATGCCATGGTGCCGATCGGCCGCGGACAGCGCGAGCTGATCATTGGCGACCGCCAGACCGGCAAGACTACCATTGCGCTCGACACGATCATCAATCAGAAGGGTCAAGACGTCATTTGCATTTACGTCGCGATCGGCCAGAAGCGTTCGACGGTGGCGCAGGTGGTGCGCGTGCTTGAAGAACACGGGGCGATGGATTACACGATCGTGGTGGCGGCGACCGCTTCCGATCCGGCGCCGATGCAGTACATTGCGCCGTATGCGGGCTGTTCCATCGGCGAGTTTTTCCGGGATTCGAAGCGGCACGCGTTATGCGTCTATGATGATTTGTCCAAGCATGCGGCGGCTTATCGCGAGATCTCGCTGCTGCTCAGGCGGCCGCCCGGACGCGAGGCGTTTCCCGGCGACGTGTTCTATCTGCATAGCCGCCTGCTCGAACGCGCGGCTAAATTGAGCGATGAAAAAGGCGGCGGATCCCTCACGGCTCTACCGTTCATCGAAACACAAGCCGGCGACGTTTCTGCGTACATTCCGACCAACGTGATTTCGATCACCGACGGACAGATCTATCTCGAAACCGACCTTTTCAACTCAAACGTGCGTCCCGCGATTAACGTTGGTCTGTCCGTGAGCCGCGTAGGCGGGGCGGCGCAGATTAAGGCGATGAAGTCGGTGGCGGGCAGCTTGCGGCTAGAACTGGCGCAGTATCGCGGCTTGGAAGCATTCGCGCAGTTCGGCTCGGATTTGGATAAGGCTTCGCAGGATCAGTTGAATCGGGGCAAGCGCTGGGTGGAAGTGCTGAAGCAAGGCCAGTTTTCGCCAATTCCGGTTGAGAAGCAAGTTGCGATTATCTTTGCGGGTGGCAACGGCTACTTGGACGACGTCGCGGTGGAAGATGTCCGGCGATTCGAGACGGAGTTGTATCAGTTTCTCGACAACAGCAAACCGGAAGTGCTGCAGGGCATCCGTGAAAAGAAGGAATTGAAGGACGAGCTCAAGAAGCAACTGCAGGATGCGCTGAAAGAGTTCAAGAGCCAGCGCTTTAAAGCTTCTTCGAAAGATGACAAGAAGCCGGCACCCGCGAAGAAGGACGAGCGGAATAACGGGCAGCGCGCTGAGAAGAAAGAGAAGCCGGCCGAGGAGAAAGTGGAGAACGAGAAAGCTGGCAACGACAAAGCTGGGAACGAGAAAGTAGGCAACGAAAAAGCAGGCGACGACAAAGCGGCGGATGAAGCAAAGAAGGCTCCGGCGCAGGTCTAGCAGATGCCGAGCTTAATCGATCTTCGACGCCGCATCCGCAGCGTCAAGAACATGCAGCAGATCACCAAGGCCATGAAGATGGTCTCGGCGGCGAAACTGCGGCGGGCGCAGGAGCATGCGCTCGGTTCACGGCCGTATGCGGAGATGATGGGGCGCGTGCTGGCGAACGTGTCACGCGCGGCGGCGAATCTGGATGAACCGGCGGAACTGCCTTTGCTGAACGTGCGCGAAGAGAAGAAGATCGCGCTGATTCTGGTGAGCAGCGATACCGGCCTGGCGGGCGCATTCAATGCGAATTTGTTTCGCATGGCGCAGCGCTTTATCGATGAGCACGGGTCCGCGGAACTGCAGATCGAAGCGATCGGGCGCAAAGGGCGCGACCATTTCCGGCGGCGGAAATTCAATTTGTCGGGCGAGCACGTGGGGATTGTCGACAAACCGAAGTTCGAAGAGGCCCGCGACATCGCCGAACAGATGATCGAGGCGTACAGCAAGGGCGAAGTGGACGCGGTGTACATCGCGGGCAACGAATTCAAGAGCGCCATGGCGCCCAATCTGGTGTTGAAGAAGATTTTGCCGGTGGAGTTGCCGAAGTCCGAAGAAGAAGACGAAAAGCAGAAAGACTCGCAGCAGGTGGACTACATCTATGAACAGCCGCCGCAGGAACTCTTGCGTGAGCTGTTGCCCCGCTATGTCGAAATGTCGGTTTACCGGGCGCTGCTGGAATCCATCTCGGCTTACCATGCGGCGCGCATGACGGCCATGGATGCGGCGAGCAAGAATGCGGGCGACGTGATTCAGGATTTGACCCTGAATCTGAACCGCGTACGGCAGGCGAGTATTACGCGCGAAATTATCGAGATTGTGAGCGGCGCCGCGGCGCTGGCGTGAGGAGTTAGATATGGCAGAGTCAGTTGTGGCAGAAGCAGGTGTAGCGGAAGGGCGCGTGATTCAGGTGGCGGGTCCCACGATCGAAATCCAGTTTCCCGAAGGTCATGTGCCGAAACTGCTGAACGCGATTCATGTGACCAGCGACGGCTTCGACACGCCGGTGAAGATCGACATCACGGCGGAAGTGGCGCAGCATATCGGCGAAGGACGCGTGCGTACCATCGCGATGGAAGCGACCGACGGCCTGGTGCGCGGCATGAAGGCGATCGATCTCGGTGGGCCGATCAGTGTGCCGGTCGGCAAACAGACGCTGGGGCGCGTCTTAAACGTGCTGGGCGAGCCGGTCGACAATATGGGCCCGGTCGAGACGGAGAAGCGCAATCCGATTCACCGCTCCGCGCCTACGTTCGATGAGCAGGCGACCGGACTCGAGATGTTCGAGACGGGCATCAAGGTGATCGATCTGCTTGAGCCGTATTTACGCGGCGGCAAGATTGGATTGTTCGGCGGGGCGGGAGTCGGCAAGACCGTGATCATCCAGGAGCTGATCAACAACATTGCCATGAAGCACGGCGGCGTTTCGGTGTTTGCGGGCGTTGGCGAGCGGACGCGCGAAGGGAACGATTTGTGGATGGAAATGCAGGAGGCGGGCATTGTCGATCCACATGACTGGAAAAAGTCGAAAGTGGCGCTGGTGTACGGCCAGATGACCGAGCCGCCCGGTGCTCGTTTGCGCGTCGGCCTGACGGGCTTGACGGTGGCCGAGTATTTTCGCGATGAAGAAGGGCAAGACGTGCTGCTCTTCATCGACAACATTTTCCGCTTTACGCAGGCAGGTTCCGAAGTGTCGGCGCTGCTGGGACGCATGCCATCAGCGGTGGGCTACCAGCCGAATCTGGCGACCGAGATGGGAGATCTGCAGGAGCGCATTACCTCGACCAAGCGTGGATCGATTACTTCTGTGCAGGCGATTTACGTGCCGGCCGATGACTATACCGATCCCGCTCCCGCCACTACGTTTGCGCACCTGGATGCGACGACCAATTTGTCGCGCGCGATTTCGGAATTGGGCATCTATCCGGCGGTAGATCCGCTGGCGTCCACCTCGCGTATTCTCGATCCGAACATTCTGGGCGAAGAGCACTACGATGTAGCGCAGCGCGTGAAGCTGACACTGCAGCGCTATAAAGATCTGCAAGACATCATTTCGATTCTGGGTATCGATGAACTGAGTGATGAGGATAAGCAGGCGGTAGGACGGGCGCGGCGTATTCAACGGTTCCTTTCACAGCCATTCCATGTAGCGGAGCAATTTACCGGACGTCCCGGCAAATACGTCAAGCTCGAAGACACAGTGCGGAGCTTCAAGGAAATCGTGGACGGCCAGCATGACGCGCTCCCCGAGCAGGCGTTCTACATGCAGGGCACCATCGAGGATGTGGTCGAAGCCGCCAAGAACATGAAGAACTGATGGCGGACACCTTTCAGCTGCAGGTGGCGACACCCGAGCGCTTGTTCGTCGATGAGCAAGTGACCGAGGCGCAACTGCCGGGCCAAGCAGGCTACATGGGCATTCTGGCCGGGCACGCGCCGCTGCTGAGTGCGCTGGGAGCGGGCGTGTTGACATACAGCGGAGGCGATCCGCTGATCATTGACGGCGGATTTGTGGAAGTGTTCGACAATCACGTGCGCGTCCTGGCCGACAACGCCGAGTACGTGCGCGATATCAATGTTGATGCGGCGCGCCGCGAATTGGACGAGGCGAACGAGGAGCTGAAGAAAGCCGGCGAGGTGGTGGAGTCGGACGCGGCTTTGCGTAAGCTGCAGCGGGCGCAAGCGCGGCTGGATGCGGCGGGCCAAACACGGTGACCGGCTAACGCTAACGGTCCAGAAACCCGGGTAGGTTCTTCACCAGGCGCGCTGTTTCGATACTTACGCGTACGACCTGCCCGACCAGGCGTACGATGTAGCCGGGATCGTCGTCGCGGTTGGGATCGGAGTCGCCTTTGACCTGGTATTGGTCAATGATCCAGTCGAGCGCGGATTTCGAGCCCAGCCGGTAGTCGAAGACTTCTGGAGGGATGCTGGCGAGGGTGAGCGAGTCATTGATGCGGATGGCGGTTTTGTCTGGGCTGAGCTTCATCTTTGAGACGCGCTCGGTGTAGGGTACTCCTTTTTGCTCGATGGATTCGAGCGGCCAGGGTTCGAGCGATTCGTAGTGGACGTGAAGGCGGGCGAGTTCTTTGCCGGCGCTGGCGAAGGCTTCGAATCAGGAGCGAATGGGATGCGGGGCAGTTCGCGTTTCAGGTTTTCGGCAAAGCGCTCGCGGTAGCCAGGATGATGGAGAACGGCGTAGATGTAATGGAAGATGTTTTCTTTGGTGATGGCGTCGTTGGCGTAGTGTTGTTGGAATTGAGTGAGGGCGGAGTCAGTTAAGTGCGAGAGCGGAAAGCATTGACCCGGCCGACCGCCTGGCGCATGACTCGGTACGCAGTCTGTCATTTGGGCAGAGAACGGCATTTGGGAGTCGATACAGCAACAGATAGCCTGAGTTGAAGTCTTGAACACGTCTAAACATCTGTAGACTCTCTCGTTCATCGTGCGATCGAAATAGAGCCACTTCTTGCTGAAGGTTCGATATAGAGAGATCACGATTCTGGAAGAGTTAAAGATGGCCGTTCGGCCCAAGTCAGCGTTGCGTTTGAGGTCACTGCTCCATTTGAGACTTTTAAGCCAAGGGGCGGTCGGTTCTGCTTTGTGCCTGTAGACCTCCGCGTTATAGTCCGCAATGAACTTCTTCATACGCTCGGCGAGCATGTCGCGATTCCAGTCGTAAACTACATCGTCGCGGTTCGTTTTCACCCCGACTGTGTACAGGCTGAAGATGTCCGACATTGATGAGAATCGTTCGTATTCATCCGCGTTCTCGGGTACGATCCACGAGTGTTTGGTGTCGGGGGCGATGTTTTGCCAGTCAATTTTCCCTTTGGACAAGAAATCCAACTTCTCGCGTTTGCGCCACATTTCGGGAACACGAAAGTAGCGGAGTCTTCGCTCAATCCCACGCTTCTTTATCGCGAGTGTGATGCCGACACCGACCTGGATGCCGAAAACGTTGTGAGTGGTTCCAGACAGCTTGGGGTTGCGGCGGACGTTTCCGTGGAGATCTATGTGATCGATCGCATCAAAGTCATGCATCAGGTGCTTGCGCATGCCATCGAAGGCGTGCTGGTCGACAACACTGTTATTCGACACGAAGCAGACAATCCCGTCGCGATCTCCTAAACGATCTGTCGCCCAGCGGAAAAACTTGACGTACATGTCGGAGAGCGAGTTTTTATTAGTTGCGTTCGAATCCTTCGCGTAGGTGTCGCGAATACGCTTGTCGACTTCTTTGTACTTGCGATTTTGATTGTTGTCGTTTTCGCTTTTCTGGCCGACATTGTACGGCGGATTTCCGATGATGACGGTGATGGCGGCGTCCTTCTCTCGCGACACTCGCTCGGTGTTGGCGGGCGTGAACAAGCCGAACTGCCGGGCGTCCTGCATGTCGAGCGTGTCCACGAAGCAGAGCCCTTCAAACGACTCGTAGCTGCGCATGCGTTCGTAGTAGGCGTGCTCAATGTTAAGACTCGCAACATAGTAGGGCAGCAGCATCACTTCGTTGGCAAACAGGCGGTTTCGAAAGGCCTCCTGCAAAGCTTTGCCGGGAATACGCTCGATCAGGTTGACGAGGAAGTTGCCAGTGCCGGTGCAGGGATCGAGGATCACCACTTCGGGAGAGGAGAGGGTGTAGCCGAAGTGATCTTTCAGCGCCTGCTCCACCGAGTGGCACATGAAGTCGACGATTTCGCGCGGCGTGTAGACGATGCCGTGCGTGTCGGCTACATCGGCAGCGAACTTCTGGAAGAACTGTTCGTAGACGGAGTTGAGAAAGTCCTGCTTCTCGGTGAAGTGGCCTAGATTTGTACCTTCGCGTTCGATGGCTTTGTAATAGGGGTCGAGTTTTCTGAGGAAGTCCGAGGTGGAGAAACTGGTGGAGGCGAGAGCCTCGATCACCTTTTGGATCTGCGAGGCGATGACGTTGCGATGGGTGAAGTCCGCGTTCTGAAACAGGTTGCGCATCAGGCGCTCGGTGAGTAAATGCTGAATCAGCATTTCGTCCACCAGGTGTTCCGAGAGCTCAGGATTGAGCGAGGCGCGGCACAGGGTCACAAACTCGGTGAAGGCCTGTTTGAAACGGGGATTCTTTTTGTGCGCTTCGGCGATGTGTTCGTAGAGGGCGCGGGCGAGGTCGGGGATGCGGCTTTTGAACTCGTCCATGGCGCGGTGAAATTCGCGCTCGTCGGACTCGTCGTGCGAGAAGAAACGGTTCAGGAGGTCGGCGATTTTGACGGGTTCGCGCAGGGCGAACTCGCCGGCTTCGCCGCGGTCCTGATAGAGAACGGCGACGCGGGTGTCTTCGAAAACGGTGTTGCGCGTGGGGTAGCCGGCTTTGAGCTTCTTCTGAATTTCGGAGGCAAGCTTATCGGAGGTGTCTTTCGCTTCCCACCAGCCGCGTGCCAGACGGAACTCGTCACGCACGGTGCCATCAGGGACGACGCGACGGCCGCCGGAGTAGGTGGAGAGTTCGGGAACGAGAGTCCAACCGCGTTTCTTAGCTGCTTTGTCGAGCAGGTTCTGGAACGGACCCTTCAGGCCCAGTTCGTGAGTGATTTGCTGACTTTCGAGGTGTTGGATGTCCTTGAGATAAGTCTTGATGAGCGCATCGTGAGGGCTCAATTCGAGCATTGGATGTTAAGCATCTTACCAGCCGGGCCGCTAACGCTGACGGTTTCGTTGTATGTGCGGGCCAAACACGATGACCGTGATTCACGAGCGCGGCAAGCACATGAACGACAAGCGCCGTCGACCCGAAGAAGGGCGACGTCCTGCCGATCATCGTGGATAAACACAATCGCGGCTAGGACGCCATCCGGTAGGGGCTCGACGGTTACATTCACGCCGGGGCGCGAACAGCTTTGGGGCGCGGCTGGCGCAGTAAACCGCTACCGATGTAAGCCTTCGTGAATGATCTCTTTCAAGATCGTTTGATAGCCCTTGCCCGTCTTTGAGGCCAGGCGTTTCGCCGCATCGAGATCGCCCTGAGGCAAGCGTAAGTTCACCGGCTTCAGGAGTTGGGCGCGGGCTTGTTCAAGCAGTGTCTTCACTTCCGCCGCCGTGGGCGGCTTGCCCGTCGTACCGCTGCGAAAACGAAGCCTGCCCGCGCGGGCCGCTTTCTTGAAGCTCGCGAGAGCATACGCTTGGCCGTCCGGCGTGTGATACCAGTCGGCTTCTTCTTTCTCGCTCTTGAATTTGGGTCTAGTAATCGTTGAGTTCTCGGACATTGTTTCGCAGCTCCCTTTTGGTCATCTCCCACCCGGTGATCGGGCGGATTTTCCCATTCCGTTCCGTGTAGGCAATCGTCAGAAAACGGCCCTTCGCGGTCACACCATGCGCGATTGTGCGCGGCTCGCCCTCGACTGGTGCCTGCTCATCTTCCACGCAGAAGCCTAACGACACTTCCTCCCCCTCTTGCGACGTGATGCCGTGCTCGGCCAGATGCGCGCGGTTGGCGTCGTCCCAGTCAAATCGTTGATCGCCCACACGGCTCTAGTATATACAACAGTTGTAGATACAGCAGACTCCGAGATGGACCCGGGCGAAGATCCTGGCGAGTGCGACGAACTCCGCGGCAAGCTATGCGACGGGCATCAGCCCGCCAGCACCACCTCGTCGACGAAGTCGCCCAGCACTACTGGCGCATGCGGCGCATCCGCGCTCAGGAAGTCAAGATCTGGCAGAAAGGACTAGAGGGACCTCCCGACTACCAAAAAATCGAGTCCTTCGCCCGCGCCCTAGTTGACTAGCTTTCGGGCCGCGTATCTCTTCGCGAACAATACGCCTCAGTTTCTTCGACCTTCGGCGCTCTCCCGTCGAGATACTCGCACAGCGCCGAATTGATGAGGGTCTGGTAACGAACCCCGGTTCGGTCGGCGGCTCCTTCATCAGGGCGTCCTCTCGCTTGCCCTTGCTGAAATCGTATTCTGCTTTCATAGGTTCTAACCTCGCGACTTTGCCTTCAGCTGGCGTGAGCGGTTCATCAGGGTGCGCAGGTACGCGTTGGCCCGCGTTTGGTACTTCGGGCCGCCTTCTTTGAGCCACTCGATCACGTCCGAGTCGAGCCGCAACGTTACCGGCCGCTTATGCGTAACGCGGACCAACGACGCCAGCTCGTCGTCGGTGAGCTCCGGCATTTCGGCCAGGTCCTTCGGCGACGGTTCACCGCGATAGGGGGCGGTATGCCGACGCAGGCGCTCGGCATCGGCTTTGAACTTCGGCGATTTAGCGTAGGCCCGTATATCGGCGGCGCTCTTTCTTACTAGTAAGCTGTCCCGGTGATTTCGATAGCAGAGCCAGACTCCAATCGCTTCGCTCATGACTCCGCTTGCGGTAGTCAGAGCCGCGAGCACAGCGACCGGCGTACTAACGATATGACCGGGACAGCTTACTAGCAAGTCGGGCTGAGATGATGCGGCAAACGGTTTCTTTGTCATAGTGCCTCCAGGTGTGAACCACAAACAGAATCAGGCCGCTCTCGACCCTCGCCGACAATCGTAGGGCGCTTTTCGCCTCGCACAACGCGGCTGTCGAGCGCCAGAGCATTAGAATCTTCGAACGCGGTCGAGGCAAGCTCGAAGTCTAAGCCGTGCTTCCGCAAGTTGCTTTCGTTCTTCGCCTCGTCCCATTCGAACTGCAACCTAAAATAAACAGTACATCGATTTGTACGTACACAGCAAGTCACTTCCCAGCCCAAGCGCCCAGCGACAAGACGGCCTGTAGGGGAGGCTTGAGAGTGCTGAAAAAGTGTTTCTCGCTGATCAACGCCGATAAACTTGAAATGGTCTAATCGGCCACCCTGGGGGATGGAAACTGGTGTTGCGCAGGATTGGGAACGGGGCGCTCACGCTTCCCGCTCAGATGCGGTGTTTCGTTGACAGATTTTGACCGTCAGGCATGGTGTTGCGATCGTCGGGTAATTTTCAACACTAACGCTGGCTGGCCTCGTTGCTGAATACGCGGCGATTGAATTCGGCCGATTGGCGGCGTGGGACGCTCAGGGATTGCCATTCCTGTTGTTTGAAGTGTTTGGCGAGAAGCACGATTTGTCCGCAATGGTAGGAGTAATGGGCGATCTGCCTGTTGATGGCCTGCATGACGGAATGGGCTTCGCCGCGAATCGTCACGGTCCGTTCCAGGTCCTGTTCCGAAAGCGGCTCTAGCGCGCTGAAGAGACGCTGCCATCCGTCGTTCCAGAGTGCCAGGACGGTTTCGCGGGTGGCGGGAGGGTCCACAAATTCGGTGTCCCGGTTGCGATCCGGTTTCTCTCCGTCGCTCGTCAGAAAGTCTATCCAGCGCGATCGCATGTTGCCTGCCATGTGCTTCACCGTTGTGGCTATCGAATTCATCTCGGGGTCTAATATCGCGACCAGTTGCTCGTCCGTCACTTGCGCGATCGCTCGCTCGGCCAGGCTTTTGTAGTAGCGGAAAAGCGTGAGTGAATCTTGCAGATAGGAAGTTGTGAAGAGAAGCGCCATGTTTTTTATTCTTGCGCTGATTGACGTAGGAAGGTCTTAGTAGTAAGCTCTTCCTAGATGGCAGCGAAGACACATCCGCCGCGACCGACCGATGCGGAACTCGAGATTCTGGCGGTGCTGTGGGGCACCGGTCCGGCTACGGTGCGACAGGTCCATGAACTAATCAATCAGCGGCGGCCGGCGCAGTACAGCACGATTTTGAAATTCATGCAGATCATGGCGGACAAAGGACTGCTGGTTCGCGATGAGGAACAGCGAGCCCACATCTATGAAGCGGCGCGGCCGCGTGAGTGGACACAGCAACAACTGGCCGGCCATCTGCTGGACCGTGCGTTTAGCGGTTCGGCCAAAGCGCTCCTGATAGGCGCGCTCTCCGCCAGGAAGGCCACAAAGCTGGAGTTGGCTGAACTGCGTAAGCTGTTGGATGAACACGGCAAGGGGGCGAAATGAATCTGCTCGATCTGGTGGTCAGAACACCTCTGGCGGATGCGCTGGGCTGGACCTTGTTCCACTCGCTGTGGGAAGGCGTCGTCATTGCGGCTGGTCTTGCGGCGCTACTGGCTGTATTTCGGTCGCCGCAAGTGCGCTACATGGCCGGCGGCGTCGCGATGTTCGCGATGGTGGCGAGCTTCTTGCTCACGCTACTGCATTTTCTGCCCGAAAGTAACAACGGCGCAAGAACGCTAATGGACACACGGTTCGCCCCGTGGAGAGAGTTAGCCGGACCGAACGAGAGCACTGGACAGTTTCCGGCTCTCGTGACGCTGATCCCGTGGCTTGCTCCGCTGTGGAGCGTGGGCGTCTGCCTGTTTTACTTGCGCTCTGTGGCGGGCTGGCTGTCCTTGTATGCTTTGCGGCGTCGGGGTGTCTTCCCGGCGCAGGACTCCTGGCAGCGTACTGTAGCCCGTTTGGCGACTGAGCTGAAAGTCTCGCGACCCGTGGCGCTGCTTGAGTCGCTGCTCGCCGATACGCCTTTGGTGATGGGGCATTTTCGACCGGTGGTGCTGGTACCGCTTGGATTTCTGGCTGGCTTGCCACCCGATCAGGTGGAATCAATTCTGCTGCACGAGTTGGTACACGTCAGCCGCTCGGACTATTTGCTAAACGTGTGCCAGCGACTGCTGGAAGGCCTCCTTTTCTATCATCCAGCGGTGTGGTGGATTTCAAGCGTGATGCGGACCGAGCGGGAAAACTGCTGCGACGACAAGGTGGTGGCTTTGCGGGGTAACCCACACGGTTATGCGATGGCCCTGGCCACGCTCGAACAGAATCGATTGGAACAACAATGGCCCAGGCGCGAAACAGCCCTGGCCGCTACTGGAGGAAATCTGATGAAACGCGTGAAACGTCTTCTTTATCCGAGAGGCTCCGGAGGAATCTGGACACCCGTTCTTGCTGCCCTAATTTTGTTGGCCGGCGCTGCCCTGACACTGGCGGCCTGGCACGTGAATCCGAAGCTTGGTACTGTCTCGAAGCAAGTGGATCAGAAGATGGAGGGCTCCTGGCAGAAGTGGCTGAACGAGGATGTGGTTTACATTATTTCGGAGGAAGAGAAAACCGCCTTCGAACGTCTGAATACGGATGAGGAACGCCAGGAATTCGTCAACCAGTTCTGGGAACGTCGTGATCCCACGCCGGGCACTTCCGAGAACGAGTTTAAGGAAGAGCACTACCGGCGCATTGCATACGCAAATCAACACTATGCGGTGGGTGAACCCACGAACAAAGCGGGGTGGCAGACCGCACGCGGCCACATCTATATTCTGTTCGGGCCGCCGGATGAGATCGACTCGCATCCGAATGGCAATGGCACGGGTGTCGCGTTCGAAGACTGGCTTTATTGGCGCCTCGCGGGTATCGAAAACTCGGTTCCGTTCCACTTTGTGGATGCGAGCGGAACGAACGACTATGAGCTGGTGGCCGGACCGCAGACTGGGGCCAAGCAGGGCAGGTAGCGTTGAATTAGCGCCGGGTGTTATAACTTTGCAGCCACCAACCATCTCCGGTGGTGGGGAAGAGGGGAGCATCGGTGCGCCGGAAGAAGGCCGTTGTGTCGACGAGTTCTTCGAAGCGCCACATGGCGTCGGCTTTCAGGAATTCGAGTTGATTGTGGATGGTAGGGATCTGGGTGTCGTCGAGAACGAGAAGGCCGCCGGTTGAGATGTGCGGATAGAAATAGAAGTATTCGAGATCGGGAAAGGGATAGCCGTGAGGTCCGTCGATGAGAGCGAACTCAATCGTGTGTTGGAAGGTGTAACGAGGCAGCGTAAGCTGCGTGGGTCCTTCGACGATGGTGACATTTTCGGAACGGAACAGTGGGGAGCGACGCACATTTTCAAGGCTGCCGGAGCCGCTGTCGACAGTGAACGCGGTGTGGTGTTGCGAGAGGTGCGAGAGAGCCAGAGTGCTCGCGCCCGAACCGGTCTCGACAGAGTGTTCAATGCGGCCAAGAGATTGAGCGTGGCGGATCAGCGCGCGGAGCGCGGTAGGCGAGAAGGTTCCAGAGCCGTGCAGACCGGCAGCGGAGTTCACGATCTCGTCGAGAAGGGCTGAGAGCATTTTTTGAATTTAGCGTGGTGGGATTTGGGAGTTGGAGCGCAGCGCGGAACGTCCAACGATGCGCGAGTGGTTACCGTCCACGAAAAGCGCAGAACCGATTCGTACAAAGCTGACCGCGGCACAAATTGTGCGGGCACTGCGAGACGAGCGGTGATTGTGCTGCTTACGTATCGCAGGCTGACGTAGTTAGTTTGCGGCGTGAAATTGTAATTCCAACACTCCCTGACGGTCGTGGCTCTGTAAGCCGCTCTAAGCACTCTACCCCGTTTCCGAGCCGCGACGTTACGAAAAGTTGGGATGGAACTTCCTGGCTAATGCATCGGCTTTGTCCACGTTGAGCTTTGCGGACTTCTTTTTGGGATCGCGCCGCAGTTCGTTCTGTAAATGGAGATGGTGCTGTTCGACATAGTACTTGAGGTGATTCCACTCTTCGTTGCCGGCGTGGTATTCGGCGTCGTCCAGATCGAGACGCGCCAGGAGTTGCGATTTGAGGGGATCATGAGCAAATCGGGCAACAGCTTTCTTCAAGATGTCACGCTCGTCCGGGGTCGGTTTGAAGAGAGACATTTTGGCTGCTGTCGATGGTATCAGCTAACGCAACACGACGAGGTAGATGGCCATAGCGAGGCCGACTGCCGCGAGCAGCAGCCCGAGAATCACAGCGTCTACTGAAATGCGGCCGGGCGTCCAGGTTCCCGAACTTAGCTGATGGACTAATTGCACGTGGCGCACGACAGCGGCAATGTTGACGACTACGCCAAGCGCCACGAGCGCGACTCCGGACCACACGGAAAGGCTCATGGTAGGGGCGGGAAGCTGGGACTTGCCTGCGCTGAGTTCGCGGAGGAAGAGGCCGAAGCGACTGACGGCAAAGCCGATGCCTACCAGGCCAAGTCCCGTGCGGAGCCAGGCCAGGAGGGTTCTCTCGGCCGCGAAATAAATGCGGGGATCCTGTTCCGCCGGTTTGTCCATAGGCGAATTGTAGCGGGCGCGGAGGGCCACGGCATCCACCCCATAGCGATAGCAACCTGCAGCAGAAACCCGTTTACTTGTGCCAGTATGGTGCGGAGTGGCATGCCTCACCTGAATGTAGGTAATGGGAAACAGAGCAGCGCGTTGCCGCCGCTTGATTTCCAAAAGCTTTTCGAGGCTGTTCCGAGTGCGTTTCTGGTGGTGCTGCCGGATGACCCTTTGTTCACGATCGTGGGAGCGAGCGAGGCTTACCTGATCGCGACCGGAACGCGGCGTGAGGAGATTCTGGGCCGGGCTATTTTCGATGTGTTTCCAGACAACCCGGCTGACCCGGCGGCGAACGGGATAGAGAGTTTGTGTGGCTCACTCCAGCGTGCGCTATCGACGCGGATGCCGAACCGGATGAACACGCCGGTCTTAGGCGAAGGAGGGCAAGTCGAATTCATACTCCACCTGGTGGAAGATGTGACCAGAGCGCAGGCTTTCGAGCGGCGGTTGCAAGCGAGTGAAAAGCGGTTTCGCCAGCTAGCCGAGACCAGCGGATTCGGCTTGATGGTGGCAGATGACGAAGGTGGAATTTCGTACCTGAATCCCGCCTTGACGGAACTGCTTGGATACAGCGTGGAGGAGGTGGCGGCGGGGCGGGTGCGCTGGGACGAGATCAGTCCACCCGAGGCTAGAGACAGGGACATAGCAGCCTGGCAGGAAGTAATCGCGACGGGCAAATGCGCGCCTTTTGAAAAAGTGTTTATCGCTCAGGATGGCAGGCGTGTGCCGGTCCTGCTTGGAGCATCCATGCTCGAACCGGTCGACGGGCGAAGGGAAGTGGCCGCCTTCGTGTTAGATCTGACGCAGCGCAGGCAGAGCGAGCAGGACGCATTTCTGGTCCGGCTGGACGATGCGACACGACAGTTGGTAGATCCGGATGACATTGTTCAGACGACCGCCCGGTTGTTAGGCGAGTATCTCGGAGCCGATCGCTGCGTGTACTGTACCTTCGAATCGGACCAGGAGACGTTCGAGCTAAGAACGTATTACACGAAACCAGGGATACGAAGCTTGGCGGGCCGTTATACGCTCTCTCAATTCGGAGCAGAGGCCGAACGGCGGCTGCGGAGCGATTTGCCTTTGGTAGTGGACGACACGGAAAACGAGGGCGCCGGACGAGCAGCTTACCGCCGGGCATCGATTGGCGCCCAGCTATCAGTGCCCCTGCACAAAACCGGGCGGCTGGTGGCGGTGATCGGCGTGTATCAGCAGGAGCCACGGAAGTGGCGGCCGGAGAATATAGAACTTGTGCGGCTGGTGGCGAATCGCTGCTGGGAAGCGATGCAGCGAGCCCAGATTGCGCGCGAACTGGAAGAGAGCGAGCGGCGGCTGAGACTCTCCCAGAGAGCGGGACGGATTGGCAGTTTTGAGTGGTTAATGACGAGCGGCAGGGTTATCTGGACGCCGGAACTTGAGGCGCTCTATGGATTGCCAGAGGGGACATTTGGGGAAACGCTGGAGGAGTGGAGCCGGCGAGTGATCGAAGAAGATGCCAGGGCAGTTCTGGAGGGCATCGAAAACTCCGTCGCTCGGCAGCAAGTGGAGTTCGTTTACGAGTTTCGGGCGGTGATGCCGGACGCCACGCTGCGCTGGATGCGCGGCCAAGCGCAATTCTCGTACGGCGTAACGGGCGTACCCGAGCGCATGATTGGTGTGAATATCGACATCGACGATCAGAAACGAGCCGGGGCGCATCTGCTACAGCAATGGCATCAATTCGACACGGCACTATCGCATACGCCGGACTTGATCTTCACGTTTGACCTGCAGGGGCGTTTTACTTATGCGAATCAGGCGCTGCTATCGCTATGGCAGAAGCCGCTCGAAGAGGCACTCGGGAAGAACTTCCGGGATCTCGAATACCCGCCAGAGCTTGCCCACCGGTTGCACCGGCAGATTGAGCGGGTCATCGAAACCAGGCAACCGGTACGCGATAACACGCCGTATACCGGAGCGGATGGTGAAGCACGTCACTACGAGTACATCTTTGCGCCAGTGCTGGACGTCGACGGCCAGGTCACGGCGGTGGCTGGATCGACCCGTGATGTGACTGAGCGAAATCTAGCGGAGGAGTTAGTGGAAGAGGACCGGCGGCGCTGGCGTGAGCTGCTGTTGCAGACGCCGGCAGCGGTAGCGGTATTGCGGGGGCCGGAGCACCGGTACGATTCGGCGAACAGCGATTACCTGCGGCTGGTGGGGCGGACGGCGGAAAGTCTTCTAGGGAAAACAGTGCGGGAGGCGGTGCCGCAGATTATTGCGCAGGGATTCGCCACTATGTTCGACCGCGTGTATGAGACAGGAGAGCCGCATGTGGAGCACGAGGCGGCAGTGCTGTTGGGAGAGGACGTTCCGCAGCAGGTTTACGTGAATTTTGTTTGCCTGCCGACACGAGGCAGCGACGGACAGATCGACGGCACGTTAGTTCATGCGACCGATGTGACGGCGCTGGTAAGAGCGCGGCAACGGGTGGAGGAAAGCGAAGAGAGATATCGTTTCCTGGCGGAGTCGATGCCGCAGATGGTCTGGACAGCGACGGCGGATGGAGCGCTCGATTATGTGAGTACGCAAGTGGCCGATTACTTCGGTTCGAAGGCCAGCGCGCTGCTGGGCACGGGCTGGCTGGCAGGCGTGCACCCGGATGATCGAGGCCAGGTGGTGAAGAGCTGGCAACATTCGATTACCACCAGGGAACCGTATGAGACGGAGTTTCGGCTACGTCGCGGGGAAGATGGGGCGTGGCGCTGGTTTCTGGTGCGTGCGGTCTCGATGCCATCGCCGGAGAGCAGCTGGGTGGGAACGTGTACCGATATTCATGACCAGAAACAGAGTCAGGCGGCGCTGCGGAGGGCAAATCGCGAACTGGAGGAGTTCGCCTATGTATCGAGCCACGATCTGCAAGAGCCGCTGCGCATGGTGAACATCTACACGCAGTTGATTCTGAAACAGGTGAACGGGATCAAGTCGGTGGTGGTTGATGAGAGCCTGACGCAGTATGCGGGGTTTGTGCGGCAGGGTGTCAGGCGCATGCAGGCACTGATCGACGACCTGCTCAAGTTTTCGCGCACGGTACATGCGGAGGAACAGCCGATCGGCACGGCCGATCTTTCGGCTGCTTTGAGCGAGGCGGTGGCGGTGCTCAAGGACCGAATCGAGGAGAGCGGCGCGGTGATCCGGGCACAGGCGTTGCCCAACGCGGGCGGGGATACAGCGCAGGTGGCGCACGTCTTCCAGAATCTGCTTTCGAACTCGCTGAAATATCGGAAGAGGGGAACGAGGCTCGAGATCGAGATTTCCGCCGAGCAACAGGGCGAAGAGTGGATCGTCGCGGTGAAGGACAACGGCATTGGATTTGAGCCACAGTATGGCGAACGAATTTTTGGGTTGTTCAAGAGGCTGCACAAGGACGAGTATCCGGGCACGGGTTTGGGCTTGGCGATCTGTCAGCGGATTGTGGAGCGCTATGGGGGACGAATCTGGGCGGACGGGAGAACGGGCGAGGGAGCGACGTTTCGGTTTTCGCTGCCGCGGGTAGGAGAGCCGTAACGCGCTGATCATGGAAGACACCGAGCAAGAGGATCGGACTCATCGATTCGGCGTCTTTGAACTGGACTTGCGTAAGGGGGAGCTTCGGAAACACGGCGTTCGACTCAAGCTTCAGCAGCAACCCCTGCAAGTACTCGGCATTCTATTGGAACGCGCAGGTGGCCTGGTCACGCGCGAAGAGATACAGAAGAGGCTGTGGCCAGAAGACACCTACGTTGATTTCGACAATGCGATCAACGGTTCAATACGAAAGCTGAGGGACGTTCTCAGCGACAGCTCTGATACACCTCGCTTTATTGAGACGCTCCCGCGTCGAGGGTACCGCTTTATAGCGCCTGTTGCCGGCGTGCCGGTTGCATCCACTACGGCAGTAGCATTGGAAAACGGCCGCCGGATTTGGTGGCTTGTAGCGGCGGCTACGGCCATCTCTCTTGCGCTGGGGACGGCACTGGGTCTATGGTTTTCAAAGTCAAAGCCGAACACTGGTACGGCGAATGCGCTGTTGAGCGCTGTACCGTTTACAAGTTATCCGGGGTTTGAGGTCTTGCCCGACTTCTCACCCGAAGGAACGAGAGTGGCTTTTTCGTGGCAGCAGCCGGGGGCAGAGTACCCGGATGTTTATCTGAAACTGCTGGGTACCGGCAGTCCGGTGCGGTTGAGCAGCGCCGGCGGTATTGGGGCAGCTTGGTCGCAAGATGGACGCTTCGTCGCGTACCTGCGGCCGCTCGATTCTTGGCATGCAGCGGTGGTGGTGATTCCCGCAATTGGAGGCCAGGAGCGGGAAGTCACGCGGATTACTTTTGCATCTAGTCTGATTGTTCATCGCTACGGCTGGGCTATCCCGGCGCCCTTCCTTGCCTGGTCTCCGGATGCCAAATGGCTTCTGACGCTCGATCAGCAAGCACCGGGAAAGTCTCAGCCGCACGCCATTACTCGAGTGTCCGTCGAAACGGGTGAGAAACGGATTTTGACTTCGCCTGTGAGCGGGAACTTAGGCGACGGCGGCTTGGCTCTTACGCAAGACGGAAAGAGACTGGCCTTTACACACCATTCAGGATTGTGGGCCAGAGACATCTATGTGACGCCGCTTTCGGGTGAAATGCTGTTCAGCGGGAAACTCGAAAGAGTCACTTTCGACAATAAGGCCATCGCCGGTATCGCGTGGACAGGAGACGGGAAGTCGTTAGTTCTCGCGTCGCCGCGCAACGGAAGACCTGAACTTTGGAAGATCGCGGCCGAGCGAGGAAGCCATCCGGTGCGGCTGAATTTGACCGACGATGAAGTGACCGATATCGCCATCTCGCGGGATGGAAAGCGCTTGGTGTATTCGCGCCAGATCCAAGATCAAAATATCTGGCGCGCTTCACTGAACGGCCAGCATCTCACTGCGCCGAGCAGCTTCATTGCCTCGACCAGGCGAGACACGCAAGCGCATTATTCGCCGGACGGGAAGCGCATCGTGTTCGAGTCGAATCGGTCAGGGAACGAGGAGATCTGGATGTGCGGCGCCGATGGCTCACATCCGGTTCAATTGACGTATTTTGGAAACGCCTGGGCGGGTTCACCGAAATGGTCGCCCGACGGAGCCAAGGTCGCGTTCGATTCGAATGCGGCCGGCACTTGGGATGTATACGTAGTTAGTGCCGGCGGTGGCAAGCCGAAGCGCATGACGAGCGATGGCGCCGACTATAGCTGGCCCAGCTGGTCACGCGACGGGAAATGGCTTTACTATTTTTCGAACCGGGGCAAGGAAGCCCAGATTTGGAAGATGCCAGCGGGCGGCGGCCCAGGAATGCAAGTCACCCGGAATGGTGGTCTCCGGTCGAACGAGTCGGCCGATGGGCAGGAACTTTACTATACGACTGAGGAAGGGTTATGGAAGGTTCCGGTAGCGGGCGGGAAGGAAGTGGAAATCGGGCCATCGTACATGTTTGCCCCCAGGCAGAATGGAATCTACTATGCTCCGGGGAGCCCAGGGTCAGTGCGTTCTAACTTTCCGATCAACTTTTTGGATTTCAAAACACAACGGACGAGAACTATCGGCGTCTTGCCGGGGCCGCTGGGATGGGATATCGACGTGTCGCCTGACGGGCGCTGGATAATCTACGGGAAGTTTGGTCGCGAGGGCAGTGAGCTGATGCTGGTCGAGAAATTCTTCTGAACGCCGGTGTTGATGAGAGAATCGAAAGGCAAATGAAGAGACTGATTTTGACGGCTTCGACATTGCTGCTCATGGTGAGTGGCTTGACGGTTGATGGACAGACCGACTGGGCGGTATTGAAAACGCTTCCGATCGGAGGCGCAGGAGGGTGGGACTACCTGACGGTCGATGCGCAGTCACACCGGCTGTATGTGCCACGGAGCACGCACACGATGGTAATCGACTCGGAATCGGGCAAGGTGGTCGCTGATATTCCGGGGCAGAAGATTGCGCATGGCGTGGCCATCGTGCCTGAGGCCGGGCGCGGATTCATTAGTGACGGTGGGGGCGCGGTACTCATTTTCGATCTGAAGACGAATGCCGTGCTGGGCAAGCTGGCGACGGAGGCGGATTCGGATGGCATTATTTTCGACCGGGCGAGCGGGCGGGTGCTGGTGGTTTCGGGAGACGGAGGCGTGCTGATGACGTTCAAGCCGGATATCGATCCGACCAATGGGAAGATCGAGGCACCGATTGATCTAGGCGGAAAGCCGGAATTTCTGTCATCGGATGGGGCGGGTAAAGTTTTTATCAATTTGGAGGACAAGGACCTGGTAGCGGAGGTTGATATGGCAGCGCGAAAAGTAGTGGCGCGCTGGCCGGTAGCCCCAGGCGGTTCGCCGGTCGGGATGACGATTGACGCAAAAAAAGGACGGCTGTTTATCGGGTGCCGGAAGCCGCAGAAGATGATCGTGATGAGTACGAAGGACGGTAAGGTGCTGGCGGATCTGCCGATCGGGATGGGCGTAGATGCGACGAAGCTCGATGGGAGCGAGGCGTTTGCCAGCTGCGGTGACGGCACGCTGGCGGTGGTGGGCGAGACGTCGATGGGGAAGTTTGAAATTGTGCAGACGGTGAGGACGGTGCAGGGTGCGCGCACGATGGGAGTGGACACGGAGACGCACAAGATCTATTTGCCTACAGCGGAGTTTGAGGCGCGCAAGCCTGGAGCAACCGGGAGGCCAGTGGCCAAGCCGGGCACATTCAAGATTGCGGTGGTGGGGCGCGGCTGATTTAATTCTGCGCGCATCCGGGCGGTTTGTTCCGGCAGAAATTTCAGCATGCCGAACGATACGAATCGCCAGGTCTCGAGATTCCAATTGGTGCTCATGATACCGGCGCGGGAGTGCGCTGAGGAATGGAGGAGCACGTGGCCGATTTCGTGCGCCATCGCGTAAGCCAGGATTGTGGACTCAGGAATACCAAGCGAGATGGCTTGCGCTCTTATTGGGTCATAGAGGATCTCGACGTTCACGCCTGACCGGGCAAAGGGAAGAGCAAATCCCAGTGCGCCAGGGGAAGCGACAGGGGCGTTCGGCATGAGCCGCAGGACGAGACACGGCCAAGAATCCAACCGGGTAGGCGCGACGGTATTGTGATCCAGCAAATGCGCTTCTGGTGAATTGGCCGGAGGCTGCAGCCAGGTTATGGTTATGCCGGCGGTCTGAAAGAGTCTGCTGGCTTGTACGGCAGCACGCTCAAGCGTTTTGGGTGGTGCGTCGGCCAGGTTATAGAGGTGGATGCAGAGAGACGGATCGGCCGGCAAGGTACCTGCGAAGACAAGAATGGTTGCGAGTAGTGAGATGCGACAAGAGCCAGGCATGACGTGGCCTCCTCAGGCCGTCATGAGCCTGGCTGAAGTCAGGCTCGGTCTCCATATTCTTTTTCTTGTTTAAAGTGTTCTGTGTTCTGTCGATGGAAGTGGCTGCAATGGCGTGGGATCGCCAAGAATCTGTTCTGCTGCCGCTGGTGCTGGCGACCATTGCGACGAGAAGGATTTTTGCCGGTTCGCCCAGGAAAGGATTATGATCTTGCTAACCCGCCATGCCGGATGTCGAGGAACGGAAGATCGAGGAACAGAGGCCGACGTATCGGTTTGGGGTCTTTGAACTGAACCTGCAGGCGGGAGAACTGCTGAAGCATGGGATCAGGCTGCAGCTGCAGCAGCAACCTTTGCGGGTGCTCAGCATTTTGCTCGAACGGGCGGGCGAGGTGGTGACGCGTGAAGAGATTCAGAAGAGGCTGTGGCCGGAAGAGACGTATCTGGATTTCGACAACGCAATTAACAGCGCGATTCGAAAGCTGCGCGATGCTTTGGGAGAGACGGCGGGCAGCCCGCGTTTTATAGAGACACTGTCGCGGCGCGGTTACCGGTTTATTGCGCCTGTTTCATGTTCGAGGCTAGAGCCTGCGCCTGTGTTGCCGGGACCCGGGGTGAATCAAGCGACCGCGCGGCGCTGGTGGCCGATCGTAGTGGCAGCGGTGGTAATCGGGGCAGGGGTGTCGGGCCTCTGGTTCTCAAATTCCAAGATGAAGCAGCGGAGCGCCGGCGGTTTGCTGACGGCTGTGCCGCTTACCAGTTATCCGGGATTTGAAGTGTTCCCGAGTTTCTCGCCGGAGGGGACGAGAGTCGCTTTCACTGGACAGCCACCAGGAAGTAGGAGGCCGGAGGTGTACGTGAAGCTGCTCGGTCCCGGCGAGCCGGTTCGCTTAACCAGTGGAGGCGGGTTTGGGCCGGCCTGGTCACGCGATGGACGGTTCCTCGCTTACTTACGTCCGATCGACGAACTGCATGCAGCCGTGATGGTGATTCCGGCGATGGGCGGCCAGGAGCGGGAATTGAGCCGCATGACGTTTTTGACAGGCGGCGTGACCGATCGCGATCTATGGCGTCTTCCGGCGCCTTTCCTGGCCTGGTCGCCCGATGGCAAATGGCTGCTCACGCTCGATCAGCGAAGCGTCGGATACACTGTGCCCCACGCGATGATCCGAGTCTCGGTCGAAAGCGGTGAAAAGCAAAGTCTGCTGACACCGCTCCCGGGGGCTGGTGGGGATGGAGGACTAGCGATCGCACCGGACGGCAAAACACTCGCTTTTACTCGGGACGCGAGTTTGTGGATCAGGGACGTATATGTGGTCGCGCTTTCGGCGGATCTCAGGCTGGCAGGCGAGCCGAGACGAGTGACCTTTGACAACAAAAGAATTGGCGGTCTTGGGTGGACCAGCGACGGGCAGCACCTGATCTTCTCGTCCTCGCGCGGCGGACGAGCGGCTTTGTGGGAGATTGCGATTGAGCCAGGCAGCCAACCGGTGCGATTAGGGTTGACGGGCGATGAACCCAGCGACCTGGCAATTTCTTCGGATGGAAAACAGTTGGTGTACGCGCATTCCGTGGATGATCAGAATGTGTGGCGTGCTTCTCTGAACGACGATCATGTCAGTGGTCCCAGTAATTTCATTTCTTCGACCAGGCAAGACACGCAGGCGCAGTATTCACCGGACGGCCAGCGTATCGCTTTTGAATCGGACCGGTCGGGCACTGAGGAAGTCTGGATTTGTAATGCAGACGGGTCGAATCCGGTGCAGTTGACTTATTTTCAAAATGCGTGGGCAGGAGCGCCACGCTGGTCTCCCGATGGCGAGAAGATTGCGTTTGCGGCCGATGCCGCCGGGAACTGGGACATCTATGTGGTGAGTTCCGCAGGCGGCAAACCAATCCGGCTGACGGGCGATGGAGCGGAAGAGAGCTGGCCGAACTGGTCGAGCGATGGGAAATGGATCTATTACTTCTCTACTCGGGGGAGCCACGGCCAAATATGGAAGGTGCCCGCAACCGGCGGCGCCGAACAGCAGGTGACCAGGCACGGGGGTTTTTGGGCAGCTGAATCGGCGGATGGAAGCGCCCTTTATTATGCAACGGAGCATGCGCTGCGGCGCATGTACCTGCGGGACGGAGACGATGCCCAGATCGTCGAGAGAGCGCACGAAACGATCTTTGCTGCTGCTGCAAAAGGACTTTACTTCATTGAGGATGCCCAAGCCGACACACTCAAGCTCGAGTTCTTTGATTTCAAGACGGAACGAACCAAAGAATTGGGCGCTCTTCCGGGGCCACTGGGATGGGGAATCAGCGTGTCTCCGGACGAGCAATGGCTGCTCTATGGAAAGGACGACCGGCAAGGCAGCGATTTGATGCTGATTGAAAATTTCCGGTAAGTACGTCAGTCGTGGCGGAGGGCGCGGATCGGATCGATTCTGGCGGCGCGCTGGGCGGGTAAAAGCGCGGCGGCGAGAGCGACGGCGGTCAAGATGGCGACGGCTAAGGTGAGCGAGGCGGCATCGGTCGGAGTGAGGCCGAAGAGGAGGCTTTGCATCAGGCGGTTTCCCGCGAAGGCGAGCGTCAAGCCGACGGCAATCCCGATCGCGAGCATTTGCAAAGTTTCGGTGAGGACGAGCCGGACGATATGGCTGCGGGCCGCGCCTAGAGCCATGCGGAGACCGATTTCACTCGTGCGTTGAGCGACTCCGTAGGAGAGGACACCATAGATACCGACGGCGCAGAGGCCCAGGGCGAGCGCACCGAAAAGAGTGGAGAGAACGGCGAGGAAGCGCTGCTGGATGAGAGTGGATTCGACCTGCTGGTTCATGGTGACGAGGTGATCGAAAGGCAGGCGCGGGTTAATCTGGCGGAAGGTGGCGCGAAGAGTGTTAACAAGGCGGTTGGGGTCGATGGAAGTGCGGATGAGTAAGGTGGCTTGGTGAGCTGGCTCGGGTTGCTGGAAGAATGGCGTGAACATGAGGTCGGGCTGGTCGGGAAAGACCGAGAAGTATCTGATGTTTTTGAGGACGCCGACGATTTCGAGCGGCTTGGCCGATTGACCGGCAGCGGTGAGATAGCGGCCGACCGGATTTTGCTTTCCGAAAAAGTGATGAGCTGCAGAGGCGCTGAGAATGGCCACGTGGGATCCGTGTTCATTGTCGGCGGCGGTGAAGTCGCGGCCGCTGAGAAGGTGCATTTCGGTTGAATGAAAGAAGCGAGGGCCTACGGCATTGGTGACAATCCAGAGATTGGCGGGATCTTCGCCGCGTTTGGGTTGATAGCCCGGGACCGTGATGCGGGTCAGATTGACCGACGGGCTAAGGACCGAATGGGCCATGAGGGTGGTGGAACGGACGCCGGGCAGATGGTTCAGGCTTTCTAGAAGGGTGCGATAGAGTTCGGCCGCGCGCGGACCGTCATAGCCGGCGAGCGAGGGGTCGGTGTTGACGAGAAGAGTGTTGTTGCGGGCGAAGCCGAGGTCGACATGATCGAGATTGCGGAAGGTGGCGACGAAAAGAGCCGCGCCGACGAGCAGGGCTAACGAGAGAGACACCTGGCCGATGACGAGCAACTTACGAAGTGAGAAGCGGGCGTTGAGGCGGCTAGTGATAAGGCCTTTGAGGGTGGCTGTGAGGTCGAAGCCACGGCTGGCGCGGAGGGCTGGGGCGATGCCGAAGAGGAGTGCCGTCATCAGGCAGAGAGCCGCTGTGAAGGCGAAGACGCGGGGATTCCAGGTGGAGCGGAGAGCGGGCGCGGCGTCCTGATTATAGAGCAGAGCGATGATGCCGCGCTGGGTCCAGTAGCCGATGGGCAGAGCGGCTAGGCCGCCGGCGAAAGCGAGAAGCAGACTTTCGGTGAAAAGCTGGCGGGTGAGGCGGAAGCGGCTGCAACCCAGACTGAGGCGGATGGCGATTTCGCGCCGGCGCACCTGGGCGCGGGCGAGCAGGAGGTTCGCGATGTTGGCGCAGGCAATCAGCAGGACGAGGCCGACGACACACATGAGAACGGTTAGCGGTTTCGAGAATTTTTCGGTCAGCGTAAGGTCCTGACCGGCGGGGTGGAGCTCCATCGAGAGCTTCTGGTAGACGGCGCGCTCGCTGGGGTCCCTGCTGAATTCGGGGTCGTTATTGAGGGATTGGCGGAACAGGGTGGTCAGCTGGGCGGCTACTTGTTTCGTCGAAGTGCCGGGAGGGATACGGATGATGACGCGACCGGAGTTATCGCCGGGTTTAGGGCGCTCGGAAGAGACATGCTTACTGTCGACTTGGGGCTCGGTGGCGCTTGGCAGGAGGAGCGAGGCTGGTTCGGAACTGGAGAGACCGTAGAACTCGGGAGGCGCGATACCAATTACAGTGAACGGGACGTTGTTGACGAGGATCTGAGTGCCGAGCGCTGCGGGATTGCCCGCGAAACGCTGCTGCCAGTAGGAGTAACCGAGGACGGCGACGCGCGCGGCCTGGCGGTCGTCGTTCGTGTCGATGGTTCTGCCGAGCAAAGCGTGAACTCCGAGCAGCGAGAAATAGTTGGGGGAAACGAACTCGCCGGAGGTGAGAGCGGAGATCTGCTTGCTAGTGACGTTGAGTGAGCTTTCGGGGGAATAAGTGGCGACTCCCGCGATGCCTCGAGCGTGCTGCTGAAATTCAGCGACGTTTGCGTTAGTCAGACTCTGGGTGATGCTGAATTTTCCGATATTGACGCTCGAGGTGTTTACCGCGTAGATTTGCTCGGGGTGATCGACGGGCAGCATGCGCAGGAGGACGGCGTCGACCAGGCCGAATATGGCGGTGTTTGCGCCGATACCGAGAGCGAGCGTCAGGATGACGATCACCGCGAAGGACCGGGAGTGGCGCAGGGTGCGAAAGGCATAAGCGAGATCGCGGCCGGTATTTTCAAGGAGCGGAAGACCCTTGTGGTCGCGAACGGTTTCTTTGAGAGATTCGGGCGAGCCGAGAGCGAGAAGGGCAGCGCGTCGCGCTTCAGCCGGGGACATACCGGCGCGCAGATTGTCGTCGATGTGGAACTGCAAGGTACTGGAGAGTTCGTCGGCGAGATCGCGATTCCAGCGACTTTTTTGGAAGAGAGCTAAGAAGCGGGAGAAGAAGCGGCGTAGAAAGCGCGGCATTAGTATTGGTATCCCATACGTAAGATATCACTTTTTCCGCCATAACAGGAAATGACTTTCTTAAGATCGCGTCCTAAAACCGGAGCGGCAAGAAATCAATGGCGAAGGCAAGCACGGTAGCTGATCAATTAGTGGAGCGCTTGATTGAGTGGGGAGTGGACACCATTTTTGGCTTTCCTGGTGATGGCATAAACGGGATTATGGAAGCATTGCGCACACATGAAAAGAGCTTGCGCTTTATTCAGGTGCGTCATGAGGAAGCAGCGGCTTTTGCTGCTTGTGGGTACGCCAAGTTCACCGGGCGGCTGGGGGTGTGCCTGGCAACGTCGGGGCCGGGCGGCATTCATTTGCTAAACGGTTTATACGATGCAAAGTGCGATGGGCAGCCGGTACTCGCGATTACGGGCCATACGTTTCACGATTTAATTGGAACGAATTATCAGCAGGACGTGGATCTGGACAAGCTCTTTATGGACGTGGCGGCTTACAACCAGCGAGTCATGGGGCCGGCTCATGTGGTGAATGTAGTGGACGAGGCTATCAAGACTTCGTTGACGCGGAGGACGGTTTCACACATCACGATTCCGAAAGATATTCAGGAGTTCACAAAGTCGGAGAGCCAGCGGTCTTCGGCAAACATTGCCGAGCATAGCAGCGATTTGTTTGCGGCCTCGTATCCGGTGCCGCCGGCGCGGCTATTGAAGCAGGCGGCGGAACTGATTAACAAAGGATCGCGAGTCGCGTTGCTAGTTGGACGAGGCTGTCTGCATGCCCGGGAAGAGGTGCTGCAACTGGCGGAAGCGACCGGAGCTCCGGTGATCAAGGCGTTACTTGGGAAAGGCGTGATTCCGGATCGCAATCCTTATGCCACAGGCGGTATCGGACTGCTGGGAACAGCGCCTTCGCAAGATGCGCTGCAGGAGTGCGACACATTTATTATGGCCGGTACCAGTTTTCCCTACATGGAGTTCCTGCCAAAGCCCGGGCAAGCGAAAAGCATTCAGATCGACATCGATGCGACGCGAATTGGGTTGCGGCATCCGGCCGATGTGGGCTTAGTAGGGGATTGCAAGAGCGTGCTTCAGGCACTGTTACCGCTGGTTGAACACAAGAAGAATCGTAGCTTTCTCGAAAAGGCTCAGAAGCGCATGGAGGCGTGGAATCAGCTGATGGAAGAGCGCGGAATGCGCATGGACATGCCGATGAAGCCGCAGGTGGTGACGTATCACTTGAACAAGCTGCTGGAGCCGAACGCCATCGTTTCTTCGGATAGTGGAACCATTGCGACCTGGACGGCACGCTACATCGAAATGCGCGACGAGATGCAGTTTTCGCTTTCCGGGTTGCTAGCCACGATGGCAAACGGTTTGCCGTACAGCGTCGGGGCGGCGGTGGCGTATCCAGGCAGGCAGGTGGTGTGTGTGGTGGGCGATGGCGGCTTGACGATGCTGATGGGCGAAATCGCCACGCTGGTGAAGTACAAGCTGCCCGTAAAAATCATCGTGATCAAAAACAATGTGCTCGGAGAAATCAAATGGGAGCAAATTGTGCAGGAGGCCAATCCATCGTTCGGGGTCGATTTGGAACCGATCGACTTCGCTGGAGTGGCGCGGGCTTGCGGGGCGGCCGGTTTCACGATTTCTGATCCGAAGGAAGCAGAAAGCGTTTTGCGGCAGGCGTTAGCGCATCCCGGACCTGCCTTGATTGAAGCGGTGGTCGATCCGAACGAGCCTCCATTGCCGGGTAACATTACGGCCGAACAGGCGCTTCACTTCGCGGAGGCGCTGGGCAAAGGAGAGAAGGATCGGTGGAAGGTAATTAAAACAGTTCTCGAGGATAAAGTTCGGGAAGTCATTTAATGGCGGTCGGAGATTCGGGGAGAATCGTTGAACGGGATCTTCGAGAGATTGATCTCCACGTGCGGGAAGGCCGCTTTCAGCGCTGGCTGGCGCTGATGGCGGGGATGTCGAGCGTGCTTGCCGGGCTGGAGGTGGGCTACGAGCATTACCGGGGCAGTTACAGCAGGCGAGTGATGTATACGCCGGTGATTCTGAGTGGAGCGCTGGCGGGGGCGGGCGTAGCGGGCTTTTTCAGCGGGCGCGCAGCGCGGACCTGGCTGCGCGTGATATCGGCCATCACGTTGGGCGATGGTCTGCTGGGCTTCTATTTCCATGTGCGCGGAGTGAAGCGTAAACCAGGTGGCTGGCGGCTTCCTATCGTCAACATGGTGATGGGGCCGCCGATCTTCGCTCCGTTGTTGTTTGGAGTGAGTGCTTATCTGGGTCTGCTGGCCTCGTTCTTGCGCCGAAGCGAAGGCGGTGATGATCAGTTGCTGCCTCGAGCTGCGCACGAAAAACACTGGGGCAAATCGTTGAGCGGTGAGTTTGAAGCGATCGGCTGGACGCAGGATGTGCGGGAAGGCCGGTTTCAAAAACAGTTAGCGGTGGCGACTGCGATCTCGGCGTTCTTCAGTGGATTTGAAGCCTGGTACTCGCATTACAAGAACAACTTCCGCTACAAGGCGCAGTGGACGCCCGTGATCATTGCGCCGCTGCTGATGGCCGCCAGCTTTGGGGCGGTGAAGAGCAAACGCGTGGCGCACACGTGGCTACCGGCGTTGTCGGCGGTGGCTGCCGTGGATGGCGCAGTCGGTTTTTTTTATCATGCGCGCGGCGTGATGCGACGCCCGGGTGGATTGAAAAAACCGATTTACAACATTATCTATGGGCCGCCTATTTTCGCGCCATTGCTGTTTGCGGCCAGCGGTTTTCTAGGGATTCTAGCGAGCCTGTTACGGCGAGAAAAAAGGGCATGAGCGAATCGAGTTTGAAAGCTGACCAACGCCCGCTGGATCTGGTCACGGGTAAACCGATAGGTCCGCTTGCCCAGCCCGGATACTACCCGAAGTTCAGCACGTTGGGACAGCAAAAATTCTGGGACGCAAAGACGCGCGAGGTGATTCTGGACCGGGTCCACAACGTTCCAGAGATCCGCTTCTTCACGCCCTTCGAAGCGAGCCTGATGAAGGCCATCTGTGATCGCATTCTGCCGCAGGATGACCGGGACGAGGCGCATAAGATCCCGATCGTGCCGCAGATCGACAAACGCTTGTTTGAAGACTCTCATGACGGCTATCGCTATGACGACATGCCGCCCGATCAGGAAGCCTTCCAGCTTGGTATCAAAGCGATTCAGCAAATGGCGATGCAGGAGCATGGCCGCAGCTTTTTAGATCTCGCGTTTCATGAACAGGAGGCACTTCTCCGTTCGCTACATGATGGCAAGCCGGCTGGGGCGCAGGAGATCTGGCAGCGAATGGATGTCGGCCGCTTCTGGATGCTGCTGGTGTCCGATTGTGCCGACGCCTACTACTCGCATCCGTATGCCTGGGATGAAATCGGTTTTGGCGGCCCGGCGTATCCGCGAGCTTACATGCGACTGGAACGCGGGGAGGCGGAGCCGTGGGAGGTGGAAGAGAAACGGTATGAGTGGGAAGCGCCGGAAGGTTCGGTGTCGGCCAAGCATGAAGCAGTCTGCGGGAACACGGAGCATTTCGGATCGCCCGGACAGGGAGGCACTCATTGAAATCGCCTCTGCTGGGACAGTTTGACTCGCCCAACGGTAAACCGCACATGCTCGGCCCGATCCAAAAGATCGATACGCCGATGAAGCGCTTCGGCGAAACGGACGAAGTGGATTACGTGATTGTAGGCGTGGGAGCAGGCGGAGGCGTGCTGTTGCAGCGGCTGGCGCGCGCGGGCTTTCGAGCGATCGGTTTTGATGCAGGGCCATTCTGGGATACGGAACGGGATTGGGTGAGCGATGAAAAAGGCGCGCACAATCTGTATTGGAACGATACGCGGGTAACGGGTGGGAAACATCCGCTGGCATTTGGCGCTAATAACAGCGGAAAAGGCGTAGGAGGAGGAACGGTGCATTGGGCGTCGTTTACGCCGCGGCTGCATCCCTCCGATTTCCGCATTCACTCGCAGGATGGCGTGGGAGTAGACTGGCCAATTTCTTATTCCGATCTCAAGCCTTATTACGAATTGCTGGAACTGGAGCTGCCGGTTTCAGGTCCGTCCTACTATCCATGGGGCGATCCGCATGGCTACCCGTATGGGCCGCACCCGATGGGCGGTGTCGGCGATGCTCTCATTCGCGGCTGCACGAAATTGGGCATTGGTGTCTCGGCAGGCGGCCCGGTGGCTATTCTTAACGGGTCGCGAGCAGACCGGCCGCATTGTATCTACCGCGGTTTTTGCATTCAGGGCTGCAAGGTGGGGGCGAAGGCCAGTACGTTGATCACGCACGTGCCGGATGCGATTAAACATGGCGCCGAGATCCGCGCGAACTCCATGGTGTTTCGCATCCATGTGGACCAGAAGCGGCGTGCGAACGGGGTGAGTTACTACGATGCGGACGGACGCGAACGTTTTCAAAAGGCGAAAGCGGTGGTGGTGGCGGGATATGCCATTGAGACGCCCCGATTGCTGCTGAACTCGGCCTGTGCGGGTTTCGAAAACGGGCTGGCTAACTCGAGCGATTGTGTGGGCCGCTATCTGATGGCGCAAGCGGGAAACGTGGTGGCCGGCCGATTCGACGAACTCGTGCGGATGTACAAAGCGCCCCCGGCGCATGCGCTGTCGGAAGAGTTTTATGAAACCGATCCAAAACGGGACTTTGCGCGCGGGTTTGCGATTCAGACGGTGGGCCCTTTGCCCATCGCTTTCGCTAAGCAGATGGTGAGCTCTAAAGGATCGTGGGGATGGGGCTTGCGCCAGGTGATGATGGACTACAACCACTGGGCGGCATTCGGCTTCCTGGGAGAGATTTTGCCTTGGGCAGACAACCGCGTGCAAATTGCGGAAGAGAAAGATCCACTAGGGATTCCAGTCGCCAAAGTGAATTTCGACCTTTACGAAAACGATCAGAAGCTGATCGAATTCGGAAAGAACAAGACGATGGAAGTGATGCGGGCGGCGGGCGCCAGGGAAGTGGTGCAGGAAGCGCGCTACGCGCATCTGGTGGGGGCGGCGCGCATGGGCAGCGATCCGAAAACGTCAGTGGTTGACCAGTTTGGCCGGACGCACGACATCGCGAATTTGTTTGTTTGCGACGGCAGCATCATGCCCACGCAAGGTTCGGCGAACCCTGGGTTGACCATCATGGCGCTGGCGGCTCGCATAGCGGATTACATGATCAAGCAGGGCGACAGGATTTTTTCATCGGATGCGCGGGACATGGAAAAACCACCGATGCGCCGGGACTTGTCGCCTCCCGACACATGGGGCCACGGCATGCCGCGGATCTAGCGTTTACTATGAAAACGGCTCCTACTATTGAACGCGTTGAAGTGAGCGTGTATACCTTCCCTACAGCGACGCCGGAATCGGATGGCACTTTTGAATGGGACAAGACCTCAATGGTTCTGGTGCAATTGGCAGCCGGGGGCGCAAAGGGACTCGGGTACAGCTACGCGGACAAGGCTACCGCGCAGCTTATCAGAGATTCTCTTGCGCCGAAAATCATCGGCCAGGACGCGCTGGCAACGGGCGGGTGCTGGAGCAAGATGGCAGCGCAGATTCGCAATCTGGGCCGTCCCGGTATCGCTTCGATGGCCATTGCGGCGGTAGACAATGCGCTCTGGGATTTGAAGGGCAAGCTGCTTGGTGTTTCGGTAGCGTCGTTGCTGGGACTGGTGCGTACCAGGATTATGGCGTATGGCAGCGGCGGATTTACTTCGTATTCGGATGCGCAGCTGCGGGAACAACTGGGTGGTTGGGCAAAGGATGGTTTTCTCGCGGTGAAGATGAAGATCGGCCGCGATGCATTGGCTGATCTGGATCGGGTGCATGTGGCACGCCAGGCCATTGGCCCGAAGGTGAAGTTGTTCGTGGACGCGAATGGCGGCTACACGCGCAAGCAAGCTCTTGATCAGGCGCATCGCTTCAGAGAAGAGGATGACGTGACGTGGTTTGAAGAGCCGGTGTCGTCGGACGATCTGGAGGGTTTGCGGCTCATCCGAGATCAGGGACCGGCGGGAATGGATATTGCGGCGGGTGAGTATGGATACGACTCCTGGTATTTTCGGCGGATGATTGCGGCAGGCGCGGTGGATGTTCTGCAAGCAGACGCTACGCGATGTGCCGGCATCACCGGATTCCTTTTAGCTGATGCGCTCTGTGAGAGTCATTCAATGCCGCTCTCGGCCCATACTTCACCCTCGATCCATGCGCACGCCTGCTGTGGAGCGCAACGGGCGATCAATGTGGAATATTTTTATGATCATGCGCGTATCGAGAAGATGGCTTTCGATGGAGCGATGGAAGTGAAGGATGGATTTTTAGCCCCTGATTTAACTCGGCCGGGATTTGGTCTTGAGTTGAAGGAAGCAGATGTGCGGGAATTTTTGGTCTGAGTTACTTCAGAGAAAGGTAACATGCGGGCGCCCAGAAGCACGCAAAAAAAGCTACTCTGAAGTGATGGAATTGCGTCTTACCGCCGAACAGGAAGCGCAACTCGCGCAGATCGCCACCAAGACCGGGACGAAACCCGAGCGTGTGGCGCAAGACGTCCTTACCCGCTATCTTGACGACGAAGCCCGGTTTCGTTCTGCCGTACGCGAAGGAGTTGCCCAAGCCGATCGGGGTGAATTTATTGAGGAAGCGGAGATGGATGCTCGACTAGAGCAGATGTTGCGCTCCTAAATGCGCATCCGCTGGACTCCGGCCGCCGCAGCGGATCTTGAGAGCATCAGCCACTTCCTTACTGAACATCATCCGCATTACCGAGTACCTACAATGCGCCGGCCATATGATTCTATGATTCTATAAGAGGTCTGAGAGCTTTGCCCAAGCGTGGCCGTATTGGCAGTATGGAAGGAACACGCGAACTATTGTTTTCACCTGCGCCTTACGTGGCAGTTTACCGTGTGAACGGGCAAACCATTGAGATCTTGCGAATCTACCATGGGGCGCAGGCACGCACTTAACGGTGTGGTTCTGCGATAGTTGTTATTATGTTTCCGCGTGGCGATAACATGATCCGGACCCAGATTGGTTTACCCGAGGACGAGTTTAAACGCGTCGAGCAGGAATCGAGTGCTCTGGGAATATCTATCGCCGAAGTAATCCGCCGTGCCGTTCGCGATGCATTGCCGCATCGGGAAGGTGATGCCTGGATGCGCTTTGCAGGTTTCGTGGAGTCAGGGGATTCCAAGTCGAGCCGGTCGATTGATGAAGTCGTGTATGGCTCGAAAGACTGAGTCACTTCAAAAACAGTAGAGGGCGTGGCGAGGCGTCAACAGAAGGCTCGATCCGGCCAAGCCGCAGGCGAGATCTTTGCCGCTAACGATCGCCTGAACCAGGTTCTTATCGAACATCTCGACCCGGCTGCCTGGAGTGCAAAACCGCCGGGAGCGGTCCGTACTATTGCGGCGATCTTCACGCACATGCACAATGTTCGCTGTAAGTGGGTCAGGCTTACTGCTCCGCATCTGAAGATTCCAACACAGCTTAACCGCGCGCGTTGCACTCCGGAGGAAGCCCGCGCTGGGTTGGCCGAGAGCGCCGCCCGCTGCACGGAGATGCTCAATGAAGCGCTCGGCGAAGGCGGAGGCCGGATCGCTATGTTCCGCAGAGATGGCTGGGCTCCACCATGGCCGGTGGGGCTGGAAATGTTGTGCTACATGCTTTCTCACGAAGCTCATCATCGCGGGCAGGTGTGTATGCTCGCGCATCAGATCGGGTTCCCTTTGCCGAAGGAGGTCACGTCCAGGCTGTGGAATTGGGAGAGCAACCGAGGCAGCAATTAGCGGGCGGATTTGCGGTAGTCCTGGACGGCTTTTTCGTGGTCGGCGAGGGTGGACGAGAATTTGTGGGAACCGACGTTGCCGGGTTTGGCCACGAAATAGAGGTAGTTGGTATCGGCGGGATAAAGGGCTGCTTTTAGAGAGAGCAGACCCGCATTGGCGATTGGTCCCGGGGGCAAACCGGCGTGGGCGTAGGTATTGTAGGGGCTGGTGCTGGCCAGATCCGATTTGTGAATGACGCCTTTGTAGCGGTTCTCGAGCAGTGCCGCGTAAACGGTTGTGGGGTCGCATTGCAAGGGCATCGACAGGCGCAGGCGGTTTAAGAAAACGGAGGCGACTTGCGGCCGGTCGCCCGGCGCCGCGGCTTCCTTTTCCACCAGCGAGGCCAGGATCACGATCTGGTGTGTTTTGTCGGCCTGTTGCGGGCCGCCAAGAGTTTTCCATTGCTTGCGAAATTCGTCGGTCATCTGGCGGCAGAGCTGGCGGGCGGTGGTTTTGTGAGTGACGCGATAGGTGGACGGGAACAGGTAGCCTTCGAGATTCGGGGCTTTGGAATCGAGGTCGCGGATGCTAGTGGGATCGGCGGCGGCTTTGAGGAAAGCCTGGGCGTTGACGGTGTCGGAATGCTTCAGGAGTTCGGCGATATCGAAGATGTTGCTGCCTTCGGGAATGGTGAATTCCTCGTAAAAGATTTCGCCGCGCCGAATTTTGTCATAGACCTGCAGCGGAGTTTCTTCGCCCGAGAAGCGATACTCTCCGGCCTGCAGTCCGGCACGTGGATGGAGGAGACGGACGGCGAGGAAGGCCCACTGCGACCGGACAACTCCCTGCGAGGCGAGTTTCTGGGCAATGGCGCGGGAGGACATGCCGTGTTCGATCTGGACAAAAGTGGAATCACGAAAGTTTTGATAGGGAGTCTGAAACCAGTAGAAAGCCACACCAACCGCCAGGAGAGCGGTCACGAAGAGTAGGGCAAGAACGCGCCCGAGACAACCGCGCTGCTGGTCAGGCAAAGTAGTCCTCTTCGGCCGCAGCCGCTGTATCGCTCTTCATCTGCAAATACCCAAGATAGCTTTCGAGAAGCAGGACGGCGGCGAGACGGTCGACTGCTTTTTTGCGCTGGGCGAGGGATGCGCCGGCCTGTTTCAACATGCGTTCTGCTTCGGCGGAAGTGAGCCTTTCATCCCAATACACCAAGGGGATTTTGGCGAACTGGCTGAGGCGGCCGGCAAACTCGCGGGTGTATTCGCTTTGCCGGCTTTCATCGCCACTCATGTGGAGCGGCTTGCCGATGAGCAGGAGCGAAATTTCACGTTCGACGATCAGATCGCGCAGGTGAGCGAGATCGTCACGAATGCGGCCTCGTTCGAAAGTAGGCAGGCCTTGCGCTGTGACGCGCAAGATATCGCTGAGGGCCAGCCCGATGCGTTTCTTGCCGACATCCATGGCCAAAATTCGGCCCCAGACAGGCTCTTTTTCGCTCTCCATCAAGATTGGATTATAAATTGCGGGGGTACATGTTAGAGTCGCGGATAGTGAGGCCGCCGCACCGCTTTGGCACTCTTCCCTCCTCCGCAATTGTCGCAAGACCGCGACGCCTTTGGCCTCAGCCGCGCGCTGATTGCCATGGCGGCTTTGATTGCGCTGCTGTACTTCGGGCGGGACTTTTTTGTGACGCTCATCATTTCGGCGATGTTCGCGTTCATTCTCGATCCGGTGGTGCTGCTGGTGATGAAGACGCGCGCGCCGCGCGGCGTGGCGACCGCGATCGTGATCGGAGTTGCGCTGGCGGCAGTTTACGTGTTGGGACTGATGGCCTGGAGCCAAGTGGCGACGATCCAGCGCGATCTGCCGACCTATAGTTCGCGGGTAAACGAAATTATTGCGGCGACAAATAATCGCATAAACGATGTCGAGCAGAAAACGCTGGAAGTAGTGGTGCCGCGGAACCTGATGCAGCACGAAGAGCAGATTCAGCAGAAGCCGATCGAGGCGCAGAAAGCGCGGCGGAGACGGTCGGGAGCTCTTCCACTCGCGACGCCCGCCAACGTGCCGCCTCCGATTCAGGAAGTGCGCATACACAGCGATCCGCGCCCGGTGATCGGCACTCTGTACGGCTACCTGTCGGGTTACATCCACGTGCTTATTCTGGCGTCGTTCGTGCCGTTTCTGACGTATTTTATGCTGAGCTGGCGCGATCATATCAATCGCCGTTTCCTACTGCTGTTTGCGGGCGAAAGCCGCTATATCGTGGGGCGGAGCTGGTCGCATATCGGGGAATCGACGCGGGCTTTTGTGCTGGGTAACTTTCTGCTCTGGGTTTTTCTCAGCGTGGTGAGCGCACTCACGTTCTTTCTGCTCGGACTGCCTTACTGGCCGTTGATTGGGCTACTGAGCGCACTGTTGAGCCTGGTGCCTTACATAGGGCTGGCGCTCAGCGTGCTTCCGCCGATCATGGCGGCGCTGGCCATCCCGAACAAGTTCAAGATCGTGCTGTATGCGGCGCTAATTACGGCTGCGCTACACCTGATTTCCATGAACTTGCTGTACGCCAAGATCGTGGGACGGCGGGTACGACTGAACCCGTTGGTGGTGACGATTGCCATGGTGTTCTGGGGTTTGCTGTGGGGCGGCGTTGGACTGGTGCTGGCGATTCCAATTACAGCTGGGATCAAAGCGGTTTGCGACAACGTGGAATCGCTCGAAGCATTCGGGCGGCTCTTAAGCGACGAGTGACGCGCGGAGTTCGGGATCGCTGCCGGCGACCGACATCTGGGGCCTTTTTTCGAGAGCCTCGCTCCGCATGTAGGCGAGACCGACCACTTCTCCGAGAGCCGGGGAATAAACGGCTGAACTGATTTCGGCGACATCGACGCCGTTGGCAGAGAGTTTTGTTCCCGGGGCGGGCGCATGGGTCCCCGCCACGCGGATCGGCGTTAAGAGGCGGTGTACCTGACCGCGAGAGCGCACGCGTTCCACTATTTCCTGGCCGAGGTAGCAGCCTTTATTCCAGTGCATGGCTTGCGCGACCTGGGTCTCCTGGACGAGATAGCGTTCGCTGATCTCCTCGCCATAGCGCGGAACTCCGTTCTCCAGGCGCACGGTGCGGACTGCCTCCGGGCCGGCTGGCGGGATGTTCGCGTCTGCGAGGCGCGCGATCCACGAGTCTCGCTCGTTGTGCGGTACGAACAGACGAAAGCCGGGTGCGCCGGTGACACTGGTGCGCGCGGTAAAACCAGCATCGAACATTTGGACGCCGTACTTCGACTCACTGACGGGAAGATGGAGGTGCGCGGCGGCGTTCAAGCTCTCGGGTCCTTCGATGCCAATGACGGAAAGGGACGCCGATTCGTCTTCGAGCGTGACATCGTCGGCGATGATGAAGCGGTCGAGGTGGTCGAAGAGCTTCGCGCCCGTTTCGGGTTCGGTGTCGAGAAGCAGGGAATCGGGCAGATGGTAAATATAGGCATCCATGAGAATGCGTCCTTTATCGTTCAGGAAAAAAGCGTAGAGGCCGGCGTCCGGGGCCAGGTTTTGCACATCGTTGGTGCTCATAGCGTGCAACAGCCGTGCGCGGTCGTCGCCGGTGGCGCGAATACGTCCGCGGGAAGAAAGATCGATCCAGGCAACACTGGTGCGCAGTTCCTGATAGCCAGTCATTTCGTTCCTAACAGCTCCTGTACATAAGATGCAAGACCGGGCGTGCACGCATAAGCATTTCCGCCATAAATCGTATCTTCGCCGGACAGGCTGCGCAGGAGGCCGCCAGCTTCTTCGATCAGAATTTTGAGCGGCGCCAAGTCCCAGGGAGCGGCATTGGGTTCCATCCAAACGTCGGATTTGCCTTGCGCGAGCAGCATGGCATCGAGCGCGCCGCCGAGACTGCGGACGGCCCAAAATTGGGCGACCCATGGCAAGAGTTTGGGCGCGAAAGCCTGCACCCCTACTTTGTTGAAGCCGTTGAAGGAGAGCACCGCATCGTGGGGCTGCGTTTTGGACGAGACGCGGATGGGATGGCCGTTGGCAAATGCGCCCTGGCCGCGCGCAGCGTACAGCAGAAGATTCTGAGCCGGACTATGGGCGGCGCCGGCGACTACTTTTCCATCCTGCTCGAGGCCGATCAGGACAGCCCACAGTGGTATGCCTCGCACGAAATCGCGGGTGCCGTCGATGGGATCGATGATCCACTTGCGGCCGCTGCGGCTCTCGCGATTGGCGCCTTCCTCACCAAGGATGCCGTCGTCGGGGAATTCGCGCGAGATCATGTCGACGATGAGTTTTTCGCAGGCACGGTCGGCCGCGGTGACCGGGGACTCGTCGGATTTTGTTTCCGTCTTTAAACCATTGCGCTGATAGTCGAGGGCGAGCGCGCCCGCTTCCTGTGCCACCAGTTTCGCGAGATCGAGCTCGCGTTCGAGAGCCATACTAGTAAGCTAGCTCAGCCGCCGTTTTTGAGCTGGTTGCTGCCGGCGAGCGGAACGTGCGGATCGTGACGTCCCCACATATAGCAAAAGTGCGGGAGCATCCCGAACTGCGGTTGGAGCCGGGCAATTGCCATAGGTTATGCCACGGCTGTCACTCGGCAAGGACACCGCGCGGAGAGTAACTTTCAGCGGCTCTTTTCTTCTCGCTCAACTAATGTTTCGTGTAGTAACGAACGAATGTATGTCTGATACGGCAGACCTTTGCGCGCCGCCTGATCGCGGGCCAGCTCGATATCTGCTTCCGGCAGATGAATTGTTACGGGTCGATTTGCGAATCTGGCAGCTAACCGCTCCTTCGTGAGTGTTTGAGCCTCTCCGTTGTCCACAGCTTCGACGAAATCTCTAGAGACCTGGCCGCGATTTTTCTCCCACCAAGCAACCTCGTCTGCCTCGTTTTCGAAATGCGGAACTACAAGTTTGTCTGCCATATAGCTTTCTCTCTAAGCGCCTCTCTGTTTCCAGTAGCTCGCTTCTTCATCCTCGGTCGAATCCCACCCGGTTATGCTCCTGATGCCAACTCGCCGCTCGGTCCAAACAATTGTGAGGAAGCGTCCGGCATTTGTGTGGCCCACGAAGACAAATCTTTCTTCGCCGTTTATGACTTGATACTTAGTCTCAACGGGATCGTTGAACATCGTCTGCTCGGCTTCTGTTGGCGTGATGTTGTGAAGGCCGAGATGGAGGATATTGGCCTCATCCCAGTCGAATTTGATCACATCGGCCAGTACCTAATCGTACATCTATCGTACGTTCAATTCCGGAATTCCTAATGATCCGTAATTCCTTATGAAAGGTCTGGCGGGGGACCGGCGGGCGTGGCGATGTCCACCGTTAAATCGTCCTGGATCGTCATGAGAGTGAGCTTAATTGGCGCGCGGAGCTTCTTCGATGGCGACCATGGCTTTACCGCTCGACAAGTTGCGTTTCTTGCATCTGACGACTTGGCCGGGGCCATACTGCCAGGTCTCGCCGGCCGGCATTTCGTCGACGATTTTGTAGAAATCGCGACCCAGGAATTCGGCGCGGACGCCGCGGAGTACGTTGAGTCCCTCGCCGACCAGGTTGACGTAGATGGTTGTTTCAGGGCCGGCAGGAACGTGAACGGGAGGCGGTGGAGCCACCGGGGGCGGAGGCGGTGGAGGCGGCGGCAATGGCGTGGGAGTGGGAGGAACGGGAGAGGAAAAGGCGACCGCTTCAGGCGAGGTGGATTGGCCAAAGGTGGGCCGGGTGAAGGCTTCCTGGGCTGCGGCAGGCTGCGGCACGAACACGGGCGTGGGCACAGGCGGCGGTGTTGGGGGAGCGACCGGTGGAGGAACAAAGACTGGGACGGGTTCCGGCGCACGCGGCAGGGGAGCAGATGCTAAAGAAAAAGTCGAACCGGAGGAGGAGGGGAGCGTGGCGGGAAGGCGGCCGCTCATGCGGGCGCGATCGATGGGCCAGAAGACGACGAGGATGCCGAGCCAGAAAAGGGGGAGCCAGTGATCGGCGACTTTGCCTTCGAAAGAAGGCGGGCGATTCTGCGTTTCGGCGATGTAGCGCCAGACTGCGGCTGAGGCGACGGTGAGGCAAAGCGCGAAGACGGCGGAATAGCCGAGACTTTCGAGAACACTGCGGTAACCATCGGTATCGAAGCCGACGAGCACAAGAATGAGCACAAGTCCGGCAATGCTGGCGAGCCAGGCAAAGGGTCCGGGCAAGACGGTGAGCGCGAGGGCAGCGGCGAGGGTGGCGATGAGCAAGCTGGTCCCATCAATCTGCGGTTTAGACATGTTTTCCTTGACGGCTCAATTTTAGCCGACGCTCAGACGGGCCAGATGGGTACGCAGGCCTGCCGTCCGCTTGCATCGCACGGTTCGGAAAGGTCGTCTAACCTAATAGTAAGTAATAAATGGCCCCGAGCGCGCTGGAGATTCCGCCGATAGAGCAAACCTTTCAGAGTCTGGAAGAGAAAGTCCGGGGACTGCGCCCGAAAGACGATTTGCAGGTGCTCGAGAAGGCGTACGATTTTGCAGCCGGCGCCCACAAGAACCAGAAGCGGAAATCGGGCGAGCCTTACATCACGCACCCGCTGGCCGTAGCCCACATTCTTGCTGACATGCAGATGGATGCGGTTTGCCTGGCGACCGGGCTGATGCACGACGTGGTCGAAGATTGTGGCATTACGCTCGAGCAGGTACGGGAGCAGTTTGGCGAAGACGTGGCGCGCTGTGTAGACGGGGTGACAAAGCTGAGCAAGATCAGCTTCGCGAACCGGGAAGACCGGCAGGCGGAGAGTCTGCGCAAAATGCTGCTGGCGATGACGACCGACATCCGGGTGGTCATCGTAAAACTGGCAGACCGGCTGCACAACATGCGGACGATCGGCTCGCTTTCGCCCGAGCGGCAGGAGCGGATCGCGCAGGAAACGATCGACATCTACGCCCCGATTGCGCACCGGCTGGGCATGGGCAAAATGCGCGGTGAGCTGGAAGACCTGTCGTTCCGCGCCCTGCACCCAGAGGCTGCGGCGGACCTGATGCGGGAGATCGAATCGAAGCGCCAGGAGCATGAGAAGTGGCTGGGGCAGGTGTTGGACGAGATTGAAGGACGTCTGTCTCGGGAGGACATCCCGGCACGAGTGGAGGGCCGAGTCAAGCGGGCCTATTCGGTGTATCTGAAGCTGAAAAGGCAGAAGATTACGCTCGACCAGGTTTATGACATTGTGGCGGTGCGGATCATCACGGATTCGGTGAAGAGCTGCTATGCGGCGCTGGGCGTTATTCATAACGAATGGCATCCGGTGCCGGGACGGATCAAAGACTTCATAGCGATGCCGCGACCGAACCTGTATCAGTCGCTGCACACGTCGGTGATCGGTCCGGGCGGAGTGACGTTCGAGGTGCAAATTCGCACGGAGGAGATGCACAAGATCGCCGAAGAAGGCATTGCGGCGCATTGGAAATATAAAGAAGGCAGCAAGGGTCCGGGGCTGGACGATCAGCGGATTGCGTGGCTGCGGCAGCTGGTCGAGTGGCAGCGGGAGATGAGCGATTCGAGTGATTTTCTCTCGACCGTGAAGATGGACCTGTACGGCGAAGAAGTGTACACGTTCACGCCGCTCGGGCGCGTGATTGTGCTGCCGCGAGAAGCGACGCCGATCGACTTTGCGTATGCGATTCACAGCGATGTTGGAAATACGTGCACGGGAGCGCGAGTGAATGGCGCGATCAAGCCGCTGAAGTCTACTTTAAGAAACGGGGACGTGGTGGAGATCCTGACGCAGCCTGGACACGAGCCGAGCCGGGACTGGCTGTCGGTTGTGAAGACGGCGCGGGCGCGCAACAAGATTCGCCACGTGATCAATGGTGTGGAGCGCGCGAAGGCGGTCGAGATTGGCCAGAAGTCACTTGAAAAGGAAGCGCGGCGGATGGGCGTGAACCTTGGCAAGCTTTCGCACAATGACCTGGCAACGGTAGCGTCGGAATACGGTGTCAGCAAGACGGATGATCTCTATGCGGCGCTCGGGTTTGGGCGATTTTCGGCGCGGCAAGTGCTGCAGAAGGTGATGCCGGAGGAAGCGGGTGCGGCGGAGACCGGACCGGTAATCCCAACGGTGGCGCGCACCTCACAGCAGCAGACGGAAACAGCGCTGGCCAATGGCGATTTAACGATTCATGTGAAGGGTGCGGATGATGTGATGGTGTACCGGGCGAAGTGCTGCAACGCGGTGCGCGGGGAGCAGATCGTCGGGTACATCACGCGCGGTAAAGGCATTGCCGTGCATTCCTCGCAATGCCCCAATGTAACGAAGATGCTGTATGAGCCGGAGCGGAAGATCGCGGTGGACTGGACCAGGAGCGCGGCCGATCCGCTGCCGGTCAAAGTGGTGATTTACACTGACGACCGGCCCGGCATTCTGCACCAATTAACGTCGATTCTGGATTCGGAGAAGAGCAATATCCGAACACTCGAAGCACGCGGCGACGAGAAGCGGACCGACAATAGCGCGGTGATCGACATCACGATCGATGTGAGAGATAAGAAGCAGCTGGAGCGGGTAATTGGGGCTTTCCGGCGCATTCCCGGCGTGCGTGATATCGAGCGGATGCAGAGTATCAATTAAGAAACTACATGCAAGAAAATACAGCGGTAATGCGGGCGGCGACCGATCCCGAACATATCGCGATATCGAAATCGACCGGGATCAAAATTGACTGGCGGGATGGACATCACAGCGACTACTCGCTCGCCTACCTGCGCGATGAGTGTCCTTGCGCGACCTGTACGGGTTCACATGGGACGACGCCGCAGAAGTCAAATTATGCGGCAGCCGAGCCGTTCCCGATGTTCAAGCCCGCGTTGAAGATGAATTCGGTAGAGGCGGTGGGCTCGTATGCAGTGAGGGTTTACTGGAGCGATGGGCATAGCTCGGGAATTTATTCGTTCGAGCATTTACGGAAAATTTGCTCTTGTGGCGAGTGCGCGGGCGCGGGCCGCTGAATTAGCGCTTTGTTGCGCCGGATAGAAGAACAGCCCGGGCACTCAGTCAGAGGTCCGAACACGCTGCGCGCGTGAATGAATATGATGCAAGCGCACGGTCCGCTTGAAGAAAGCGTACGCTACTAATCTTGCATCGTGCTTACATCGTCTGCCACATCTGGAATCAGGCCCAAAGCTTGCTTCTCGAAGAGCCGTTGGTACGTGCCTCCGCTTCTCCGGACGAGGGCGGAGTGCGTTCCTTGTTCGACGATCCGGCCGCGATCGAAAACCAGGATGCGGTCGAGCATCCGCACGGTGGAGAGACGATGCGCGATGACGATCGAAGTACGACCCACCATCAATCGCTCCATCGCTTCTTGAATCGCTGCCTCCGATTCCGAATCCAGGCTGGAAGTCGCTTCATCCAGCACCAGCACGGGCGCATTGGCGAGAAACGCCCGCGCCAGCGCCACCCGTTGACGCTCTCCACCGGAGAGTTTGACGCCGCGTTCACCGACCAGTGTGGCGTAGCCCTTTGCTTGCGCGCTGATGAAATCGTGCGCATTCGCCAGGCAGGCGGCTTCCTCGATGTCGCTGCGGGAAGCGTGCGGGCGGCCATAGGCGATGTTTTCGGCCAGCGATCGGTGAAACAGAATGGGATCTTGTGGCACGAGCGCGAGTTGACTGCGCAAGGACTCCTGTTGAGCGAGGGCGATATCCTGGCCATCGATCAGAATTCGGCCGGCAGTCACGTCGTATAAGCGGTGCAGCAGCTTGATCAGGGTCGTCTTGCCGGAGCCCGAGTGTCCCACCAGGCCCACGCGCTCGCCCGCTTCTATACGGAGCGAGAAATCATCAAACAGCGGCTTCATTTGACCGCCGTAAATAAAGGCAACTCGCTCGAATACGATCTCTCCGTGGTGAACCCGCAGCGCTCGAGCGTGCGGACGGTCGGCTACCCCCAGCGGCTCCGAATGGAGACTCACCAGATCTTCCATCTCGTTGACACTGCGCTGCAGATTTGCCACGTGTTGTCCAACGTCCCGCAGGTAGCCGTGGACGATAAAGTAGCTGGTCAGCACGAAGGTCACATCACCGGGCGTGGCCCGTCCGCGCCACCACAGCAGCAGCGCATAAACGGTAACCACACTGCGCAAAACCAGTAGCACCGTTAGTTGTACGGCGCTGCTGCGCGTACCGAAGGTCCAATGGCGCAGCGTGCGCGTGTGCCATTTGTTTAGCACGCGGCTCAGCCGAATTTCTTCCCGCTCTTCCGCTCCAAACGATTTCACCACCGCATTGCAGGTGATCGAATCGGCCAGCGCCGCTCCGATACGGGTGTCCTGCGCATTCGATAAACGGGCGGCCGGCGCTACGTAACTGCCCGAGAGCAGGATGGAGGTCACCACATAGCAACTGGCAGCGGCGGCCATCAGCCAGCCCATGCTGAGCCAGTGCGAACCCAGAACCAGCGAAGAACCGGCCAAGACTATCAGAGCCGGCAATAGCGCGAGCAGCACCGTGTCGTTCATCAGATCGAGAGCCCACATGCCACGCGTGATGCGCCGCACGATGGAACCGGCAAAGTTGTTGGCTTGCCACTCTGTCGATAGGCGTTGAATTCGCCAGAACGCGTCGGAGGCGACGCGCGACATTAGACCGGCGGTCAAATGCGAAGTGCCGAGGAGGGCGACATAGCGGGCCGCGATCAGCAATGCGCCGAGGGCCACCATGTACGCGATGGCCAGTTCGGCGGCATGCAAGGAGTCCACGCGCGAGGATTTAGCCGATGCAACTGCATCCACCAGCCGGCCCGAAAACACAGGCAGCAGGAGATCGGCAACCGTGGCTACGGCCATGCTGGCGGCAATCAGCGTAACCGTTGCTGCCCTTCTCTTCCAATGGCGGAACAGAAAAGCGAGAACGTCTACGATGGCGTTGCGAGTAAAGAGTTCAGAAAACATTGGGCGTACCGGCTAATCAGGGACCAGGTCCGAGCGACACTCCAGCGCCATGGGAGCGGGATGCGCCAAAAAAAAACAAACAGCGGGGAAAATGCAGCCGGAGATGTGGCTGTCGAGAAGAAACGCGCGAATTGAGCGAATCCAAATCCAGCCGGACGGCTAGATTGTCAAAACGAGCAGACGAACCGAGAAGCGCTCAATACTGCGAAACGACGAAAAGCCGCAGTGTTCCGGGGAAGGTTTGACCAGGGTTGTTTATCATTAGCGGCACCTCGCAGTTCAAGCGAACTTTTCGAGGATAGCAGCTGGGAAGGAAGCTTGGCAAGCCGCAATTGTCGGGTGATGTTGGTCAGCGATGAACATGGGGAAACCGCACTTTACTTAGCGGCGAGTCGTTTTCGGGCAGCTTTGAGATCTGGATTCGCGAGAATTTGAGGAACGGAGCCAGTGTTTTGCTTTTTGTTCGGCGCATCTGAGGGGAGGGGGGATTCGAGAATTTGCTTAAGAGCGTCATCCGGTGCCGGTGCCGGGGCGGGGCCAGCGACGGCGGGTTGGGCAGGTACCGTTTTTTGAGGAACGAAGCCACGGTGCTTTTGGAGTTTCTGGAGAGCAGTGAGGGTTCTGTGGAAGCTGCGCTCGGCGGAAGCTAAAGCGCGGGCGAAGAACTCGATTTTGGGATAGTCGGGCGGTCCTTCAAACCCTTTTCTCCAGGGCCCGACTTCCTGGCAGCGGATGCGGCGCATGCGCCAGTAGTGCGGGGCGAGTTCGTCGACGAGGATTTCTTCGGTGGTGTTGGCGGGTTGATGCTCGTCGCGTAGTTTGGCACGGAGCTCGTCGAGTTCGGCGGGATCTTTGACGAACACGCGCACGACGGGCCCGGGATCGAGCGCTCCGCCCCAAGGACAAGCGAGTTCCTTTGTTGCGTGGCGGCGCGCAGCCGTGCCCTGTGCGCTTCGCCCGGAGCGACGACTTGTTTGGAATAGACGCCATGTTTGAAGCGGTTTTGGGAGCTTTTGGCTTTGCCTTCTTCGGTTTTGGGACCAGTCGAGTGCTGGGCGTTTTCTTTATTGATTTCGGCGCGGGTTTTGGTGGGTTTCTCGGTTGATTTTTCGGGTGCAGACATGGTGTTCACCTGCGCGGAAGGTAGCAGCGGGGGTGAACGGAGCGGGGATTCAGAGCGGAGGTAAGTGGTTGATTGTCGGCGAGAAGAAAGTTTGGGGTCAGGTGTCAACAAGAATGACGACCCTTTCGGGTCAATGCCACTTAGTTAAGGGTGCTCTCGGAATCCAGCGGTATTTTGAGATGTTCGCGGTCACCCCGGGGCAGAGCACCACTACGGTGACAGGCGAAACGCCTGTTCCACAAAAGGCGCACTGGTTGGTTACAGCTGGTGCAGCAGGTACAGGAGTAATGGCAGCGCGACTGAGACACCGAAGATCATAAGTCCCGAGAACGGGGAGCCACCACGCCCGACCGATTGGGCGGCTTTGCCGTAAGACCGGTCGCGCCGATACCGCTGATGAACCGGAGCCGGACGATCCTCCGACGTACCGGTTTGGGCGCCAGCTAAAGTAGCTACGCTGGTATTGGAAGCCAAGATGCAAGAGGGCACTTCAGTACCAAACCACGGTAGTAGAATTTTGGTGGTGCGCGCTGGCGCACTGGGCGACACTTTGATGGCAACTCCGCTGCTGAGGCGCTTGCACGAGCAAGACGCAAGCCGTCGAGTCGATGTGCTCTGTTCGCGCGGGGGGGGGACTATTAAGGAGCAATCCGCACGTCTCACGGATCTACGCGCTTCGCCGTCGAAATGTGCCCTACCTGCTTTCGATGGAGAAGCGAAAATTGGTAGCCCAGCTGCGCGAGAATCACTACGATTTCGCGGTCTTGCTCGAATCGGCGCCACGTTACCGGGAAATGCTGGAGCGCGCGTGCATTCGCGATATACGCAGCTTCCAGGAAATCCCGTTTGCTCCCGGTGAGCACTCGGTCATAAACAATTTGCGCGTAGCCGGAATGGCGACTGAGCCCGAGGAGTCTATCGACCTTGACGTTACGGTTTTGGAATCGGCGCGCCAGTGGGCGAATGAGCTCGTGCAGGTGCTGCCGCGGCCCAGGATCGGTATACACGCCGGGTATGGTCCGGCCAGGAAGAAGAAGGGCCAGACAGAACGCCTGCGGGGTTGGAGTACGGGAAATTTCATAGAGGTCGCGACTGAGCTTGCCAGATCGGGTGCATCCCTGATCTTCACGGGGGCAGCGGAAGACCGCGCAGTTTGTGAAGTTATTGCAGCCGCACTCCCCGCTGCCCAAGTCCGAATCGTAGCCGGGAACACCGATCTCGATCAGCTTCCCGCAATCATTCAATCGCTCGATCTGATGATCTCGGTTGACTCGGGGCCTGCTCACATTGCGGCGGCGGTGGGAACTCCGCTAGTTGTGCTTTGGGGACCGGGAATCCTTGCACAGACCCGGCCTATCTCTTCCACCACACCCATAGAGATTTTGAACGCCGCGGTACCTTGCGCACCGTGCTACGGCACACCGCTTATGAAGACTTGCACAAACAATATCTGCATGCACCAGATACGGCCGGAACAAGTGCTGGCCACGGCAGAACGGTTGCTTACAAGGGGCGGAGGACATTTGTTATCGCGGTAGGGAATCCTCGCCGGCTCCGTTTCAGGATTGCGGGCCTAATGCTTGTTGCCCATGGCGGCGAAACGACGGCTCGATTCTTCGTAAGATACGTCTTCGATGTGGGTGGCGATCCACCAGTAGTTGGCGCAGGGATCTTCTACGCCGGCGCTGCGGTCTCCGTAGAATTGATCCTGCGGCTCGGTGATCGATTTCCCGCCCGCCGCCAAGGCGCTTTTAAAGGCGGCATCCACCTCTTCGACATACAGGTAAACCGTGGTGGGCCGCGGTGGCCATTGCGCGTTGGCCTGGCCCATCATGATGGTCGAACTGCCGATGCGCACTTCGGCATGCATGATGGAGCCGTCCGGCATGGTCGAACGGTGAAGCTCTTGGGCGTCAAATGCCTGGGTGAGAAAGGCGATTTGTTTCGCCAGGTCGCTTACCACCAAGTAAACATTCGCGGTCTGAAAACCGTCGGGGATCGGTTTCACTTGTGCTGTCATGGCTTCTATCTTGCCCGGTTTCCGGGCCCCGCGCTTGTAAGAAATTTACCTGGGATCGTCCACTGGTACGTGATTCGGATGTCGCGGCTGCAATTGCCGGTAGGTGGATGGATTCAGCCCGGAAAATTCGCGGAAATCGTGAATGAAATGCGCCTGGTCGAAGTACCCCGCGTCCATCGCGACTAGCGTCCATTCCACCGGCTTGCCTTGCGCCAGATGCCGCAGCGCTCGCTGAAAACGGGTCACGCGGTGGAAGAGCTTGGGCGTAAACCCCACCTCGCGCCGGAACAGTTCGATGAAGTGCCGCGCCGTATAACCAGTCCGGCTCACCACGTCCGCGACGCTCGCCTGGTGATCGCTCTGCCGGAACTCGCCGATGGCAAATTGCACCACCGGTGACGTTTGCCTGTGCAGCCGCATCAGCAAAGCCGTCTCGAGGACATCGAGTTTCGACTCGACGCCTCGCACTGCCAGTAACCGCTCGCGCAATTCGCGAGCGAAGCCGCCCCATAATGCCTCAAGCGGCACATGGCGGCCATGCAGTTCATGCACCGGTAAGGCAAAGAAGGCTGCCGCGCCGCCCGGCTTGAAATGGACACTGGCGACAGAGACCAAATCCGCTGGATCGATCACGCAGTATTCAGTCTGCGGGCCCACTACAAGCGCTCCGTCGAAGGTGCGGCAGATCGAAGGATTTGCGCGATCATACACTCTTGTGCGGTCTTCGCGCAGATTAATTATCAGCTGTGCGCAGCCATCGGGCAGCGCGCGCTCCTGCTTGTGAACCGCGGGCGCCGATTCAAACAAGTAGATGCCGTTGACAAACTGACTGAGCGGCGGCGCGAGCGGCCGGCTGTGGAGAGCCATGGCTATTTGATCAATTCCAACAGGTAGCTTTCCACCTCTTTGGACTTGACCAGACCCATTCTACTCACAATCTGGCGCTTCACCCGGGGATCTTTCTCCTGCCGCGCCAGAGCCACCAGGGACGGGCCATCCTGCTCCAGCAACAGGGCATTCAACACGGCATCCCGGACCCTGGCATCTTTGTCTTTTTCAAAAATCGAGACCAGCAACGCTGACTGTCCCGGCTTGCCCACGACGCCCATCGATTGGATGGCAGAGGCACGCAGTTCCGCGCTGGGATCGCTTTGAGCAATCTTGATCAGTCGTGCATCATCGCCCCGCAGAGCCATGGATTCGAGAATCGCTTTGCGGTCGTCCCGCGATTGCGTGGAGTCATACAAGTTCCAGAGTTGCGTCCCATCGCCGGCGATGGCCAACTGCTGGATCGCGTCCCGACGCAGCTGTGGATTCAGCTCCGTTTTCGCGGCATGGATCAGCAAGTCGCTCGATCCGGAGAGAGTGGCACTCTGCAAGATCGCCTGCTTCACACGCGCATCCGATGACAGCGTATATAGAGAGGCCAGCGATTTACGCGACTCGTCGTTTCCCAGCATCCCCATCAGCCGGATAGCTTGCATTTGCAGCGCGGGATTGCCGTTGCCGCCGGCGATGTGGGCCAGCAGCTTGCCTGCTTGCGGCGACTGGTTTTGGGTTAACACAAAGAGAGCCTGCTCTTTAACCTGGTCGGAATCGTTGCTGCTCAAAACTTGTTCCACCACCGGCAGAGCTGCGCCTGGATCCGATTGCATGAGCTTGTTGACCGCCATCACTTGCAGATGCGCGTCGGCCTGCGTCCCTAAAGTGACCAGCGAGCCCGATGCGGCGCGCACCTCAAACTGCAGCGCGCGCGCATCTTTCAACCATTGGCTCGCGGGATATTTTGTCGACAGCCCGGAAAGCGTGGTCAGCGCCTCATCCCGTTCGCCATTGCGATTCTGCGCGTAGGCCATCCAATACAGCGCCGCATCGGCATTCTGTTTGCCGTGCGAGGCGGATGCTTTAAACGAAGCAATGGCCTGCTCCCATTCATGCGCATCCAATTCGCTCAAGCCTTTGCGGTAATCGGCATCCTCGCGCGCCCCTGCCTGTGGGCTGAAGCGAAAGGCGGGTGCGGGCAGCCAGTTCTGCGCTGAAATGGATGCTGCACTCAGCAGCAGACACAAACATAGATTACGAATCATAGAGTCTGTCCTTTCTCTCGAGCCGAGGCGCTCGTGAGCCGCACTTTCGGCAGCAGCCGGTCCCGTTCGACACGTTGCCGCAAAAGTTGTAAATCCGCGGGGGACGTATCGGCGGGGGCATGGGCCAAGTCGAGCAAAGTGCGTTCCAAATCATCCAGCAGCGCCGCATGGGGACGATCGCCGAGGTGGAGGGCCGTCTGGCGCAGCAGCCGGTTTTCATCCAGCAGATTGCGGGCTTGCTCGCGCTCGCCGCTGAGGTCGATCGAGCCCGCCGGTGTTTCGAGCAATTCCGTCAACACTGCTTCCGATCGCTGAAGATGATCGCTCATGGCGATGAGCAAGACCCGCTCGCGCGTTTTGGCCTGGGCGGCCGTTCGCTGCTGTTCCGTCCAGGCTCCTGCCACGAAGGCAATCGCGAGCACCGTGGCCAGCGCCGGGGCAAGCATCCATAGTCGGAGCCGTGCTCGCAGCCGCTTGCCTCCCGGCTGCGCCTCTAAGGCTGGTCTCACGCGCGCCCAGACCTCGCGGCCGTAGTTGTCTTGGCGTTCCGGAACAGGGATCAGCGGCAGACTCGCGAGCTCTCCGCTTAAACGCTCCAGTTTTGCCCGGCACTCAGCGCAGCAGTCGATGTGTGCGCGACTAAGAGGAGCGCCTTCGTTATAAAGCAGGTTATAAAACAAGTCGACCAGCTCTTCTTCCGCCAGATGATTCATCGCATCACTCCCCAGGCCGGTTCGAGGGCTCGCCGTAGTTTCTGCACGGCCCGGAACACGCTATGTTTGGCCGCATTGGCCTGCACACCCAATGTTCGTGCGATGTCTTCGATATCGCAGCCCTCGTAATGGCGCAGAATGAAGGCGGCCCGCTCCATTTCAGTAAGCTCGGCGAGTGCGGGCTCGAGCAAGTCTGCGATCTGGCCGCTTTCGACGAGCCGGTCGGGTCCTGGACGCGGCGACGCTACGGCTTCTAACCAGCCGGACGCTCCGTGCTGGTTCTTACGGGCGCGCAATAAATCGAGGGCACAGTTGGTGCAGATACGGTACAGCCAGGTACCGAAGGCGCATCGTCCATCGAAACGGGACAGCTGCCGATAAGCGCGCAGAAACGTTTCCTGCACCAGGTCTTCAGCGTCTTGTTCATTGCCAGACATACGAAATGCCAGACGGAAGACAGACCGGCTATGCCGCTCTACCAGGACACGAAAGGCAAGCTGGTTGCCTTTACGCGCCTCTGCTGCGGCCGCTTGATCGGTCCACTCCATCCGGTTGTCAGCTTAGACTGCCGGGAGCAGATCTGGTTAGTAGACAAAAAGCCCGGCGCTTCTTGCGAGGCGCCGGGCTTTGGCAGAAAAGATGGCAGGCTAAAGCCTACCCCACGGCTTAGCGGTGGCCGCCGCCGTAGTGTCCACCCCCGCCGGCGTAGCCGTGGAAACCGCCGCCGGCGTAGCCGCGATTGCCGCCACCATAATAGCCGCCACGAGAGCCTCCGTAATAACCGCCACGGTAGCCGCCATAGTAGCCGCCTCGGCCCCAGTAGCCGCCGTAGAAGCCGAAGGAGGGTCCCCAGTAGTAGGGATAGCCCCAGCCATAAGCGCCATAGTAGGGATAGCCATACGCATAGTTGTAGACCGGCGCAGGCGGCGCAGCGCTTTCGTAAAGGCCGCCCCCGCCTTGATTGCTATAGGTAGGCCGATCGTATTCGTTCGGCTCGATGTAGCGAAACGCTTGCGTACTGTTCGCGGTCGAGATGGTCACGGGCGCTTCGACCCGGAACGTGAGCACCTGCTCGGGATAGACGACGCTGGCGTGATTGTGCGTGACCAGCACGCCGATCAGACCGGCTGCCGCTCCGGCACCTGCGCCAATGGCGGCCCCCGTTCCCCAACCGGCCGCTGCGCCAATGGCGGCGCCGATCCCGGTGGTGGCGGCGACTGTGCCGATTTCTGTTCCTTTACCAGTCGTGCCGCCCTGCCGGCTCACGAACTGCGTGGTCACGGGAACCTGCTGGCCATCGACCAACGATAGGTTCGTCAGTTGGAGACCGAGCCGTCCCGGACGGTCGGTGTGATGCTTTTCCGCCGTAGCTACGCGGCCGCCGATGGTCTGGCCGGGTTCGGCAACGACCACGCCGTTTACCACTAGCGGCTGCATCAGCGAAGCCGTGAAAGCATCGCCCGGCTGATTTCTGTCAGACGATAGCTCCTGATTCACACGCACCGTCAGGTACGTCCCGCTCTGCATCGTTAAAGTCGCTGGAACGGGCGGGGGAGGCGGATAATTCTGCTGCTGACGGTTGGGCGGCTGCTGACCGTATGGCCTGTTATTTTGTGGCGGATAGCCCTGTTGCGGCTGCTGTTGCTGTGGAGGCGGCCCTTGCGGCTCGGCTTGCTGGTTGTTTGGATCCTGCTGGCCACCAGCGTTACCTGCGGGCTGCTGGTCAGGATTTTGAACCTGCGCGTTATCGCCAACGCGCTTCCAGCCGTTGTTATTATTTGGGTTATTATTTGCGGACTGCTGGGGATCTTGCGCGAAGGCAAATGTGGCAGCGGCCAGAACACTGGCCAGTGTGACGCGTAAAGCGCCGCGAACAAAGAAAACAGAAGAGCGTTTCATAGCTTTGTCATTAAACTCGACGCAGCCATGTACAGCACTTTTCTTACCAAGTCCTAAACCTCGTGTCATCAATACGCTAGCTGCGATAGCAAGGGGCTTGCTTGGTGGCCCTCCACCGTTCTTGGTGCTTTTGAGCCATTGCACTATTGAGGACACGCGCACAACGGACTCGCCGGACGCGGCCAAGTCCGCTGCGGTTTCTGACGCCGTATCGAGCGGCCTGTGCGCTAATAAGCAGCATGGTTCGTTCGCAATCGGCAAAGTGCGCCTTACTTTTGACCCTGGCTATTTCCCTAACGGCGGCTCCGCGGTTTCGCGTCAGTTTTCCCGCGGAACGGAGCCGCTCCGCGCTTGATGCCCGATTGCTCTTGGTGCTTTCGACCGATCCTTCGGCGGAACCGCGGCTGCAGATCAACGACACACCGTCGAGCCAGATTCTTTTCGGCGTCAATGTGGATGGCCTGGAACCGGGTCGCGCAGCACTTATCGATAGTGCGGCCGCCGGGTACCCGATCCGTAGTATTGGAGATCTCAAGCCGGGCGACTACTACGTCCAAGCAGTGCTGAACAAGTACGAGACCTTCCACCGCGCGGATGGACACACCATTAAGCTCGCCATGGATCGCGGCGAAGGTCAGCATTGGAATCTCGCGCCCGGCAATCTCTATAGCAAGCCCCGGAGCATCCATTTACAAGTGAATTCGAACGAGACGTTCAACATTTCGCTCGACCAGGAAATCCCGCCCATTCCCGATCCGAAAGACACCAAGTACATCCGCCACATCAAAATTCGGTCGACCCTGCTCAGTAAATTTTGGGGACGCCCGATGTATCTGGGCGCGAACATTCTAGTGCCGGAAGGATTCGATGAACACCCCGAAGCGCACTTTCCGGTGGCGATCAATCACGGCCATTTTCCGGCTGATCTGGAGGGCTTTCGCACGGAGCCGCCCGATCCCAATCTCAAGCCGGATTACAGCGACCGGTTTCATATTGCGGGCTATAACCGAATACAGCAGGCCGAAGCGTACAAGTTTTACCAGCAGTGGATCGCACCCGGTTTCCCGCGCTTCCTGGTGGTTGAGATCCGGCACGCGAATCCGTATTACGACGATTCGTATGCGGTTAATTCCGCCAATCTTGGACCGTATGGCGATGCGATTGAGACTGAACTGATCCCGCAAATCGAAAAGCAGTTTCGCGGTCTTGGTCAGGGATGGGCACGTTTTCTGTATGGCGGATCGACCGGTGGCTGGGAGGCTTTGGCGGTGCAAATGTTCTATCCAGACCACTACAACGGCGCCTTTGCCGCTTGTCCCGATCCGGTTGATTTCCGCGCTTTTACCACTATTAATCTCTACGAGGATAAGAACGCGTATGTCCTTCAAGGCGCGCATAAGTCGGTGGAGCAGCCCGCGATGCGCGACTATCTCGGCCATGTCACGATCACGCAGCGCGGGGTAAACAGCTACGAGCTGGCGTTAGGAGATCATGGGCGTTCCGGTGAGCAGTACGATATCTGGCAGGCGGTCTATTCGCCGGTTGGGCCAGACGGTTATCCGCAAAAGATTTTCAACAAAGAGACCGGCGAGATCGATCACCAAGTGGCCGCTTACTGGCGAGATCACTACGATCTCAGTCACATTCTGGCGCGTGACTGGTCGACGCTGGGTCCGAAGTTGCAGGGGAAGATTCATGTTTATGTGGGGAGTGCCGACACTTACTTTCTGAACGATGCGGTTTATTACCTAGAGGATTTTTTGAAGGAAACGCGCAACCCGCCTTACGACGGAGAAGTGAAGTACGGTGATCGCGCCGAGCATTGCTGGAACGGTGATCCTAATCTGCCGAATTACCTGTCGCGGCTGCATTACAACACCATGTATCTGCCGAAGATTTTGGAGCGCATCGAAAAGACTGCGCCGGCTGGGGCGGATTTGAAAAGCTGGCGTTATTAGATGGCAGACTCTCCAAGAAACACAGAGGTGTTTTGGGATCTTCGCTGTCCACCCAGGGGCAGAGCACCAATACGGGGACAGGCGTTTTCGCCACGCTTGTCCAAATTAGGTTCTCCAAAGGAGGGGTGCGCCTCTGGATAGGGTGGAAAGCGATCCCTGGAAAGAACGCAAACAACAGAACCGGAGGCGGCCCTTGCATCGAGCAGGCAGCATCTTCAGTCAGTAATTGCAGTGTTTCCCGCGCTGGGAGTTCCAGAGCTTAGTGGCGAAGCATCAAGCAGAGCGTCATGCCCGCGGATTCAGTTGCTGGAGTCAGTTCATCGCCAGGATGTTTTGCCGGTTAGGGCGGGCGCATTCGTTATGCGAAATCTGTGTTGGGCCGGCAGCCTGCGAGAGAAAAACTCAAGCGCCTTGGTTTGTCGGATTCACCGCGCCGCTCGACGCTGTCCTACGCCCATGAACACCGGCCGTGGGAGCTCTAGCGGGATCTGTTCCAGCCCGGCGCCATCGTCGTTTTCGATAAAGGGTATGCCGACTATGCCTGGTGGATGCAGTTAAGCCGGCAACAGGTTTTCTTTGTGACGCGGCTGCGGGAAGACGCCAAACTGGAAGTCGAAGGGGCGCGCAGCATCCCGCCAGTACACCAGCATCGGCTGGCGGCGTCCACCATTCTGGTGTCTTGAGATTCATCCCGCCAGTCTACTTTTCGACCGACGCCCGCTTGCACCAGATATGCCAAATGGCGTAGCGCTCCCCAGCCATATGGCAGTCGCGCAATATGTCTCTGCGAACCGATGCTGAAAGAGTGATAGATCTCGACCCTTCGGAAAACCGCGCATGGACCTAGAAGCCAAGTCCACCGAAACGCCACTCCAGGCCACCGCCGCAACCGCGCCGCCTCCTCCCAAGAAATCAGCGCGCTGGGTGGTCTGGGTCGTAGTAGCCGCGATTTTGTTGGGAGGCGCGTGGCTCCTCGCGCAGCGCCGTTCCGGATCGAGCAAAACCGCTTCCACCACGGCAGGGCAGCCTGGACACAAGGGCCGCGGCGCAGGAGGCGGTGCTACTCCGGTGGCCACAGCCACTGTCCAAAAAGGCAACATGGGCGACTACATCAGCTCGATTGGCACCGTGACATCGGTCTACACCGTCACCGTCACCAGTCGCGTCGCCGGAACGCTCGTCGATGTGCATTACCGCGAAGGCCAGATGGTGCACAAAGGCGACTTGCTGGCTGTGATCGATCCGCGTCCTTATCAGGCTGCCCTGTTGACGGCGCAAGGGCAGCTGGAGCGCGATCAGGCCACGCTCGCGAACTCTCGTATCGATCTCAAACGCTACAACCAGGCCTTCTCCGAGCACGCTATACCCGAGCAGACTGTCGCCACGCAGCAGGCTACCGTAAACCAGAACCAAGGCACGGCAAAAGTGGATCAAGGCAATCTCGATGCCGCTAAGGTAAACGTCGATTACACCCAGATTCGCTCGCCCATCGATGGCCGGGTCGGTCTGCGATCCGTCGACCCCGGCAACATTGTGGCCGCGAACGGAACCGCCGGGTTGCTCACAATCACCCAGTTGCAGCCGATCACGGTCATCTTTCCAATGGCCGAAGACTATATTTCCCAGGTGATTCCGCAAATGCAGAAGGGTCACAAAATGCGAGTGGATGCCTTGGGCCGCGACAATCAGGAGGAACTCGCGCAGGGAACCTTGCTGACGATCGACAATTCGGTCGATACCGCGACCGGTACAGTGCGGGCGCGCGCCACTTTTGCCAACCGCGACTATAAGCTCTTCCCCAACGAATTTGTGAATGCCCGACTTCTAGTGAAGACGCTCGTGGGCGTCAACATCATTCCGAACGCCGCTATACAACGGAACAACGATCTCTCATTCGTGTATGTAAAAAGCCCGGATAATACGGTGCAATCCCGCAACATTAAAGTAGCTACTACCGATGGCAACCGGTCCGCGGTCACCGGAGTCAATCCGGGCGACGTAGTCGTAACCGACGGCTTCGACAAGCTCCAGGACGGCGCTAAAGTGGTGGTCCGGCAACCAGACGGCAACACTCGGCCAAACGCAGCTGACAATCAGGCAGACGAAAACACCGAGCCGCCTACTCAGGGGCAAGCCGACAAGCAAATCAACACCGCGCAACAGAACCCGCAGCAACCGCATAAGGGACACCAAAAGTGAACCCGTCGCGACCATTCATTCTCCGGCCCATCGCCACGTCGCTGCTGATGGCTGCAATCCTGCTGGTGGGCATCGTTGCCTACAAGCAGCTGCCCGTATCGGCTTTGCCCGAAGTCGATTACCCGACCATGCAAGTGGTCACCTTCTATCCCGGCGCAAGTCCTTCTGTGAGCGCATCCGCCATCACCGCGCCGCTCGAGCGACAGTTGGGCGAAGTCCCAGGCTTGAATCAAATGCTTTCCACCAGCTCGGACGGCGCTTCGGTGATTACGCTGCAGTTCGCGCTGACCCTGAACATCGACGTCGCCGAACAGGAAGTGCAGGCCGCCATCAACGCCGCACAAACCTTTTTGCCGGCCGATCTGCCGATGCCACCGGTTTACAGCAAGACCAATCCAGCCGATGCGCCCATCATGACCTTGGCCTTGACTTCAAAATCGATGGCGCTGCAAGACGTGCAGGACTTCGCCGATACCCGCTTGGCGCAAAAGATTTCGCAGCTAAGTGGAGTAGGTGCAGTCACTATCAGCGGCGGTCAGAAAAAGGCCGTGCGCATTCAAGTCAACCCCACGCAACTCGCCTCCTATGGCATCAACATGGAAGACGTTCACACTGCGTTGACCGCTACCAGCCTCGACCTCGCCAAAGGGAGTTTCGACGGTCAGCACCAGGGCTACCAAATCAACGCTAACGATCAGTTGATCAGCGCCGCAGAATATAACCAGGTCATCATCGCTTACAAGAATGGCGCGCCTGTCATGTTGAAAGACATCGCGAGTGTGACTAACGGCGTCGAGAACGTGAGGCAGGCCGCCTGGATGAACCAAGTTCCGGCGGTCATCGTGAACATCCAGCGGCAGCCCGGCGCCAACATCATTCAGGTAGTCGATCGAGTGAAGGCGCTGCTGCCGAAACTACGCGCCACCATTCCCTCATCCATCGGAATCGCCACACTCACCGATCGCACGATTACCGTACGGGCCTCCGTTGCCGATGTCGAGTTTGAATTGCTGGTCTGTATCGGGCTCGTGGTGGCCGTCATCTTCGTCTTCTTGCGCAATCTCGCGGCCACCTTCATTCCCAGCATTGCGGTCCCTCTGTCCCTCGTCGGCACCTTTGCCGTGATGTACCTGCTCGGCTATAGCCTGAACAATCTCACCTTGATGGCGCTCACCATTTCCACCGGCTTCGTGGTCGACGACGCTATCGTGATGATCGAAAACATCATGCGCTACGTCGAAGAGGGCGAGCGGCCACTCGAAGCAGCGCTGAAAGGGGCGGAGCAGATCGGCTTCACCATTCTTTCGTTGACTATTTCGTTGATTGCGGTTTTGATTCCGCTGCTGTTCATGGGCGACATCACGGGGCGTTTGTTCCGCGAATTCGCCGTCACCCTCGCGATCACGATTATCTTGTCAGCCGTCGTTTCTCTCACCCTCACGCCCATGCTGTGCGCCAAACTGCTTCGGCACAAGAAAGACGCGCATGAGGGCCGTTTCTACAAAGCATCGGAGAGAGTGTTCGAACGAACCATCGAATTTTACGGACGCACCCTTACCGTCGTCCTCCGCCACCGCACCGCTACCTTGCTGGTGGCTGCGGCTACCCTCTGCCTAACCGTCTATCTCTACATCGTCATTCCGAAAGGTTTTTTCCCCGTGCAGGACACCGGCGAAATCCAAGCGGTTTCGGAGGCGGACCAGAGCATCTCGTTCACAGAGATGTCAAAACTCCAACAGCGTTTGGCGGCCGTCATTGTGCAGGACCCGGCCGTTGAGAGCCTTTCTTCGTTCATCGGCGTGGATGGAACGAACACCACCATGAATGCCGGCCGCATTCAGATCAATTTAAAGCCGCTCGAGGAACGGAAGATCAATGCCTCGGACTTGATTCGCAGGCTCCAGCCAGAGCTCGAAAAAATCGATGGCATTTCGCTCTACATGCAGCCGATTCAGGATCTGACCGTAGAAGACATCGTCAGCCGCACGCAGTATCAATACAGCCTGGAAGATCCGAATCCAACGGAACTGTCAAGCTACGCCTCGCGCTTCGTGCAACGCCTGAACGATCTGCCCCAACTGGCCGATGTCGCGAGCGACTTGCAGACACACGGTCTGCAGGCGGCTATTGATATCGACCGGCAAAGCGCTATGCGAGTGGGCCTGACTGCCTCGAGCATCGACCAGACACTTTACGACGCCTTCGGCCAGCGGCAGGTCTCCACTCTGTTTACGCAGCTGAATCAGTACCACGTGATTCTCGAAGTGCAGCCGCAGTTTCGCGTGCGTCCGCAAAATCTGCACGACGTTTACATCAAGTCAGTGAATAACACGCCCATTCCGTTGAGCGCCATCACCAAATTCTCGCATGGCACCACGCCCATCCTCATCAGCCATATCGGACAGTTCCCGGCGACTACCGTGTCGTTCAATCTGGCGCCGAATGCCGCGCTCGGTGAAGCGGTCGACGCGATCCGCAAAGTGGAGCAGCAGATGCCGCCGCCCCCCGCTCTGCAAGCTTCGTTTCAAGGCACGGCAGAAGCTTTCGTAGCCTCCTTGACGAACGAGCCTTTGCTGATTCTCGCGGCGCTCGTGACGGTTTACATCGTGCTAGGCGTTCTATACGAGAGCTACATTCACCCCATCACCATTCTTTCCACGCTGCCATCGGCCGGCGTCGGCGCGCTGCTGGCGCTGATGATCTGCCACCAGGAACTCACCGTGGTCGCGATCATCGGGATCGTTCTCCTGATCGGCATCGTCAAGAAAAACGCCATCATGATGATCGACTTTGCGCTTGAAGCCGAGCGCAAGGAAGGCAAACCACCCTACGAATCGATCTACCAGGCGTCGCTGCTGCGCTTTCGGCCCATCATGATGACCACCATGGCGGCGCTGCTGGGTGCGGTGCCGCTGGCTTTTGGAACCGGTGTTGGTTCCGAACTCAGGCGTCCTCTCGGCATTACCATCATCGGCGGCCTGCTGTTGAGCCAGTTGCTCACGCTTTACACCACTCCCGTCATTTACTTGTTCTTCGATGACCTCGCCGCGCGCTTTGCCGGATTTCGACGGCGTCATGGTGGCTCACCGGCCGAACCACATATTGCGCCCGCACCTTCAGGGGCGCAGTTGTGAACATCTCCTCGCTCTTTATCCGCAAGCCGGTCGCTACCGCTTTACTGACTGTTGCGGTGGGACTGGCGGGAGCAGTCGCCTTCCGGCTCTTGCCGGTGTCGCCGCTGCCCCAAGTCGATTTTCCGACCGTCTCGGTACAGGCGTCGCTCCCCGGCGCGAGTCCCGAAATCATGGCGTCGTCAGTCGCCACTCCGCTCGAACGGCAGTTCGGACGCATTTCAGCGGTCACTGAGATGACATCGGCCAGTTCCATCGGGCAAACCAGCATCACGCTGCAATTCGATTTAAACCGTAACATCGATGCGGCGGCGCGCGACGTCGAAGCCGCCATCAATGCTGCACGCAGCTATCTGCCGGCGGACCTGCCAGGCAATCCGACCTACCGCAAAGTCAATCCCTCCGATGCGCCCATCATGATCGTGGCGCTCACCTCCGACAAACTGCCGCCCCCCGCGCTCTACGACGCAGCCTCGACCATCCTGCTCCAGCGCATTTCGCAGATTCGCGGCGTCGGCCAGGTCGTTGTCGGCGGCAGTTCCGCCCCCGCCGTGCGCGTCGATGTAAATCCCACACAGCTGAATCACTACGGGCTCAGTCTCGAAAATGTCCGCTCCATGCTCACCTCGCAAACCGTCAACCTGGCCAAAGGGAGTTTTGCCGACGCCACACACAACTGGTTGATTGAAGCCAACGATCAGCTGCTCCATGCCGAGGATTACCGGCCCTTACTGCTCAACTATCGGAATGGCGCAACGCTGAAGCTGACCGACGTCGCGAAAGTCACCGATTCGGTCCAAACCCTACGTTCGCTTGGACTGGCGAATGGTAAGCGAGCCGCGCTGCTCATTATTTTCCGGCAGCCCGGGGCCAACATCATCGATACTGTCGATGGCATCAAGAAGGCGTTGCCGGAACTGCACGCGGCCATCAATTCCAACATCGATCTCACCATTACCCTCGACCAGACCCAAACCATTCGCGCTTCTGTGCGAGACGTAGAGCGCACCCTGATGATTTCGGTCGCGCTGGTGGTGCTCGTTGTCTTCTTGTTCCTGCGCGACTGGCGAGCCACCTTGATTCCCACTGTGGCCGTGCCCGTTTCCCTCATCGGAACCTGCGGCATTATGTACATCTGCGGCTACAGTATCGACAATCTGTCGCTGATGGCGCTCACGATTTCAACCGGCTTCGTGGTCGACGACGCGATTGTAGTGCTCGAGAACATCACTCGTTACCGCGAGGAAGGGATGAGCGCGGTGGAATCGGCCCGCAAGGGCGCCGCTGAAATCGCGTCTACCGTGTTCTCAATCAGTATCTCGCTCGTCGCCGTGTTCATTCCAATTTTGTTGATGGGCGGCATCGTCGGGCGGCTCTTTCGTGAGTTTGCCGTAACGCTCTCGTTAACCATCTTGGTCTCGATGGTGATCTCGCTTACCACCACGCCCACCATGTGCTCGCGCCTGCTCAGCGATGACAAAGGCCACGGCAGGCTCTATAACGCGACCGAAAAGATTTTCGAATTCATTTTGAAAATGTATGAAGTCAGCCTCGCCTGGGTGTTGCGCAATTCAGCGCTCGTCCTATTGATTGCCATTGGCACGCTCTGTCTAAACGTGTACCTCTACGTGATCGTCCCGAAGGGCTTCTTTCCGCAGCAGGATACCGGGCGCATCAACGGCAACTTCATGGGCGATCAATCCATTTCGTTCCAGTCCATGCAGAAGAAGATCGCGCAACTAGCGGCCGTCGTGGAAAAGGACCCCGCGATTGAATCAGTGCAGGCGTTCAGCGGTGGGGGCGGCGGCACCACCACCAATACCGGTCGAGCGTTCATGACTCTAAAACCCCTTTCCGAACGCGGCGTTTCGGCGGATCAAATCATCAACCGGCTACGTCCCAAACTCAATTCTGTACCGGGTGTCTCGCTACTCCTGCAAGCGTCGCAGGATGTGCGGGTGGGAGGACGCCGGAGTTCGGCGCAGTATCAATACACACTGCAAAGCGACAATTTGCCGGAGCTGACGCTATGGGCGCCCAAACTGCTCAAGCTGATGGAAAAAATGCCTGAATTGGCGGATGTAAACAGCGATCAGCAGAACAACGGGCTCCAAGCCAACTTGGTGATCGACCGTCAAACTGCTTCGCGCATGGGTATTACGCCGCAAACGCTCGACAACGTTCTGTACGACGCCTTCGGCGAACGGGAAGTCGCGAAAACTTACACATCCCTGAACCAATATTTCGTTGTCATGGAGGTAGACCCGATCTTTTGGCAAAACCCGAACGGTCTCAAAGATGTCTACGTGCCTTCCTCCACCAACGGCTTTGTTCCGCTCAACGTCTTTACCCATTTTCAACCATCCACCGCAGCCTTAACTGTCAATCATTCGGGCGTTTTTCCGTCTGTCACCATTTCGTTCAACCTGCCTCCCGGCATAGCGCTGGGACAGGCGGTGGACGCGATCAGCGCGATGGAAGAGAAAGCCGGCATGCCGACGACCATCAATACCAACTTTTCTGGGACGGCGCAGGCCTTCCAGGCTTCCTTGTCGAACGAACCAATTTTGATTGCGGCTGCGCTGGTGGCGGTTTACATCGTGCTGGGCATTCTTTATGAAAGTTTCATTCATCCGATCACGATTCTTTCGACCCTGCCGTCTGCGGGTGTAGGCGCGCTGCTAGCTCTGTTGGTGACCAAAACGGAGCTGAGCGTCATTGCGCTGATCGGAATTATTCTGCTGATCGGCATCGTGAAGAAGAACGCAATCATGATGATCGATTTTGCGCTCGAAGTAGAGCGGCGCGATCGCAAGTCGCCCCAGGAAGCGGTGTTTCAGGCCTGTTTGCTGCGCTTCCGCCCGATCATGATGACTACCATGGCGGCCCTGCTCGGCGGATTGCCGCTGGCGCTCGGTACCGGCACCGGCTCGGAGTTGCGACGTCCGCTGGGCATCACTATAGTCGGCGGTCTCATTGTCAGCCAGGCGCTCACTCTTTACACCACGCCTGTGATTTACCTCTACATGGACCGCTTTAGTCTCTGGCTGCGCGGTTTGCGGCAGGGGCATGAACCCGAAATCGCGGTTGAACCGGTGGGTTGAGATGCCGTACAAGATCATATTGGAAACGCATCCGGCGGAACGGACCGTGACGCTGCTGCTGAACGGCACCTTTAGCGAGGCCGCGCTGCCGGAGCTCGACGAATCCATTTCAGAAGCCCGCGGATCGCAGCAGAAAATTTATATCGATCTGAGCGAGGTGACACTGGTCGACCGCAAGGCCGTTCAATACTTCTCGCAGCAGGCTTGCCGTGATGTGCAGCTGGTGAACTGTCCGGTGTATCTGCGCCACTGGATTCACCTCGGAGCAAACGATGCCGAAAATTGAGATGAAGTCAAAACTAATTGTTGGCTGCTTGGGATTCTTGCTGGTCGCCTTATCCGGCTGCGACCTGGCGCCCAAATACACCCGCCCAACCACGCCTGCGCCGGTAGCGTACAAAGAGTCCGCCCCACCCGACTTCAAAGAGGGACCCGGTTGGAAAATGGCGCAGCCGGGCGATGACAAACTGCGGCCGAAATGGTGGGAGATGTTCAACGAGCCCCAGCTCAATGCCCTCGAAGAACAAGTAGCGGCGGGCAACCAGACGCTCGCCGCGGCGGAAGCTAATTTTCGCGCATCGCGAGCGCTGGTGGTCTCGGCCCGGTCCTCGTTGTTTCCCACGATTGGCGCGTCACCGGCCTACACCTATAGCAAAATTTCAAACACTCGCGGAGCGCGCGTCATCGGCCCTGGTGGCGCAGGTGGGAACTCCGGTTCATCGCCCTACAACGACTACACGTTCCCTTTGGATGTCTCCTACACCGTGGATTTCTGGCACCGCATACGCAACACCGTAGCGGCCAACGCCTTTTCAGCGCAAGCCAGCGCGGCTGATATAGCAACGTCACGCTTAAGTCTCCAGTCGGAATTAGCGACGGACTATTTTGAAATACGCGCGCTCGATTCACAGGAAGCGATTCTGCAGGACACCCTGAATAATTATCGGGGCTCGCTGCAGTTGACTCAAGCGCTGTTCCGCGCCGGGATCGATTCCGAGCAGGATGTAACCCAGGCGAAGAACCAACTCGATACTGCCACCGCACAGGCGATAGACTTAGGCGTCTCCCGGGCGACTTTTGAGCACGCCATTGCGACGTTGCTGGGAAAAGCCCCGGCGAACTTCTCGCTCCCCGTAGGAACGTTCAATGCCAATCCACCACAGGTGCCGGTAGCCGTCCCATCCTTATTGCTCGAACGCCGTCCGGATATTGCGTCGAGCGAACGGCGGGTGGCGGCGGCGAATGCGGAGATCGGTGTAGCGCGCGCGGCCTACTATCCAAACGTCAGCCTGAGCGCTTCGGGCGGCCTCGAAACATCGAGCTTTACCCAATGGTTCACATGGCCAAGCCGCTTCTGGTCCCTTGGGCCAACACTCTCGCAGACGATCTATGACGGCGGCGCGCGGCGCGGCCAGAACGAACAAGCACAGGCATCGTACGACGCAGCGGTGGCGAATTACCGGCAGGCTGTGTTGACGGCCTTCCAGGCGGTGGAAGACAATCTCTCGTCCTTACGCATTTTGTCGCAGGAAGTGGCGCAGGAGCAGACAGCGATTGAATCGTCCGCGCACTATCTGGCATTAGCATTGACACGTTACCGGACCGGCGTCGACAGCTACTTAAACGTGATCACCGCGCAGACTACCGTCCTGACCAATCGCGAAACGAAAGTGCAGACGCAGTTGCGGGCGATGACTTCGAGCGTCTCGCTCATGCTGGCCTTGGGCGGAGGCTGGGATCCCAGCCAGCTGCCAAACAATAACGACATGTTACAGAAGCAGCGCAACTGGCAACCAGGAGGCGCGCCGTTGCCTCCAAATCCGAATGGCGTAACCCCGGCGAATCCACCGCCCGTGCCGGCGAAACCGTTGACACTACCCCCGTATCAATCGCCTGCCGGGGCACCCGCCGGATCGCCGGGCAACCGGTAAGGGCATGACCGCATTCGCCGGCAACTAAACTCAAACTCTAGAAGCCACCGCACCCAGCGCCATCGACCCCTTAACCGGCATTTCGAACTGCTGAATCGCCTCTACGACCCGTCGCTGGTCTGCCGCCGTCAGCCCACTATAGAGCGGCAACCGCAGCAGCGTGTCGCTCGTGCGTTCCGATACCGGGCACTGCCCCGCACGTCCCCCAAAACTCCGTCCCATCTCCGAAAGATGCAGCGGCATGTAATGAAAAACACTCAAAATGTTCCGTGCCTGCAGGTGCTCGGTCAATCCACGCCGCGCCTCCAGATCCGGCAGCAGCAAATAAAAAATGTGATACGCCTGCTCGCAATAATCCGGCACAAACGGCAATCCCACCCCCCAGCGCCGCGCCCAATCCGCTAGCTCAGTCCGATAAAAGTGCCATCGCTCCCGCCGCTTCGCTTGTATCTCGTCCCGCACTTCCAGCTGCGCGTACAAAATAGCGGCAAGAATATCCGAGGGTAAATAGCTCGACCCCACATCCACCCAGGTGTACTTATCCACCTTGCCCTCGAAAAACTGCCTCCGGTTGGTTCCCTTTTCACGAATAATCTCGGCCCGCTCCACGTAGCTGGGGTCATTGATCAACAGCGCCCCGCCTTCCCCGCAGCTGAAATTCTTAGTCTCGTGAAAGCTCTGCGCCGCCATCGCGCCAAAGCTGCCCAGCGCCTTGCCCCGGTATCGCCCGAATAAGCCATGCGCGTTGTCCTCGATCACCGCCAGGCCGCGTCGCGCCGCCACCGCCATAATCTCGTTCATCTCGCAGCCAACACCCGCGTAGTGTACTGGCAGAATGGCTCGTGTCGCCGGCGTGATCAGCCCACTCAATTGCCTTTCGTCCAGATTGAGCGTGTCCGCGCGGATATCGGCGAACACCGGTTTCGCGCCCCGCAGCAGAAACGAATTCGCCACCGAGGGAAACGTGAAGGACGGCACAATCACTTCGTCACCCGCCCGTAAGTCGAGCAGCAACGCAGCCATTTCGAGCGCATGTGTGCCCGACGTCGTGAGCAGCGCTGTGTGGGCTCCCACCGCCCGTTCCAGCACTTCCTGGCATTTTCGCGTGAACGCCCCATCGCCGCAGATATGCAGCGCTTCGAAGGCCTGCGCAATATAGCGGCTCTCCGTACCCACTCTGCTGACGCAGTTAAATGGAATCGTAACTTATACCCCTAGGAGTTTGTTGAAACTCCGCCTTACTTCGTGCGATGTGTTACCGATCAGTCTATCGATAGCCGGGCGTCTCGTGACATCATCAAGTCCTGGTACCTCACCAGATATACCCGCCCGCTTCCGGCCCGACATTAAATAATAGGTCCAGCGCCGATACCTGTAACAAATACGGGGGAAAAAGCTGCGGGTATTCCGGATAAGCGTAACTCATCCATTCCACCGTTACGCCTGCCCCCTGAAGCAACGCCACATCCAGATACTCCCTGGCCGCCGGACCACTCACGTACCGGTCTGCCCCTAGCCGTTTGAGAATCGCCAGCAGTCTGTCTGTCTTACTTCCTTTGCATCCGAGCGTGGAACTCCGCACGTAGCTCTTCTCCTTGATGCCAAGTTCCCGCGCCAGTTCGATGGTCGTTCGGATAGTAAACTCCGCCAGGCTGTCACCCGCCTCTGCGTACCATTGCTCCACCAACTCCCAATACCGCTTAAAATACGGAGCTTTCGCATAACTGTGCCGGATCGTTTCGGCATGCGCGCGCCGCCACCCTTCCGCCTCCGCCGTCTTGATGTCTAAAATCGAAATGCCTTTCCATCCTTCGCCCCGCGACCGCACCGGAATCGTCAGCCATCTCGGTCCACCCGCCGTCTTGATCCGGTTCCGATTCCGCCAGCCGTGATGGTCATACTGCACGTCGTCATAAAACACGAACGTGTCCGCTTTCTGAATCTGGTGAAAGTATCCGCGCCAGGGAATGTAAGATGGCTGCAAAATCACACAACTACTCGTATTCACCCCCACCATGCAACCTCCGCACCAGATACTGTGGCCGCGCCTTCGCCTCGGCGAAAATCTTCCCCACATACATCCCGATCACACCCAGCACGCTGATAATCGTCCCTCCCAAAAACCACAGCGACACCATGATCGACGTGAACCCCGACAGGATAATATCCGGATGCATCCATTTCTGGATTAGAAGCTTGCCCGCAAACCCAATCGAGAGCAGGGTAATGCCCAGGCCCCCGGCGAAAATCACAGTTAGCGGATAACTCGAAAACGACGTTACTGCGTTTACGGACAGCCGGATCAACTTCCATGGCGTATAGGTGGAGGCGCTTGCCCGCCGGGTCCGCTCTACATATAACGGCCGCTGCACGAATCCCGCCCAGCTGAACAGCCCCATCATGAACAGGTGCGTCTCTCTAAATCCGTCCAGCGCATCGACGTAACAGCGCCGCATCAGGCGCACTGTGCAGCCATTCGCCGGGATCGTCGTGTCCGAAGCCAAGTTAAAAAACTGGTAAAACAACGTACCCGTATGACGCTTCAGCGCTGAACCGGTCCGCGTCTTCTGCACCCCATACAACATGTCCGCCGGGTGCTCGTGGATTTCCCGCCAAAAGTCTTGAAGCCACTCCGGGTGTTCCTCCAGATCAATGTCGATCAGGAAAATCAAGCCACCCCTGGCGTGCCGCAGTCCCGCCAGAATCGCCGGATGATGCCCGAAATTTCGCGATAACTCGACCACCCTGACTCGCTCGTCCCGCCGTGCTATTTCCAGCGCCCGAGCCAGCGAATCATCCGGCGAGCCATCGTCCACCAACACCATCTCAAACGAACTTGTAATCTGCTCCGCTGTCTCGCTCATCCGCCGGTAAAATTCTTCAATGAATTCCGCCGAGCGATACATCGTGCTCACAACCGATAACTCCGGCCGGCCCCGCTCTTCCATGTGCAATCTTTCTTTACTATATGTACCCGGCCTGTCTCGCCGTCTTATGTTGCGGTTTGATTTCGAATGCCCACGTCTAACTCACCTGCTATCCCGCTCCCCAAAACACACATAAAAGAAATTTACTCTTTGTCTCCTAAATTGCTCAAAACATGATAAGCTCTTCCCAGCTACTTGTTACCTAGCCGCCTGTCGCTTGAAGGTCGGTTTTTTGGGTCCCTGTTCACGGGTCCACGTTACCAAGGAAGTCTAATTTCAAAGGAGCGGTCTCCCCGGATTATGTTGACGAGAAAGTTTAAGGGCCCATCTAGGTCTGCAGCCCTGTCGCTTGTATTTAAAACTAAGTTTCTGTTGCTGGTCTTTACCTCGCTCTTCCTGAGCGTGGGCCTTGCTTCCGCCCAAACTGGTCTTGGCATCGGAAGCTTCGATCTGAGGACGACGTCCGATATTGGGTTTGCGTTTGATTACAACGATACCGGCATGGCCGATCACATCGTCTTCTATCGCCCGGGAACAGGTGTAATCCAGATCATTGGCATTGTTAACGGCACCTGGACCACGGTGTATTCGTCTACCACTGGTATCGGTGGCTATGATCTCTCTTCCACCAGCGACCGTATCGTGCCCTTTGACTACGACGGAAAAGGCTACGTGGATCATCTGTTGCTGTACCGCCCGGGTACCGGCAAGATCTCGATCCTCGCCAACATGCACGGCACCTTTATGCCCGTATACGCGGGCGGCGACGGCATTGGTGGTTTCGATCTCATGTCGACCAACGACGTTATCGCTCCTTTCGATTACAACAGCAGTGGCCTTTCCGATCACTTGGTTGCCTATCGCCCCGGTACCGGCATCGTCTATATCCTGCAGAACATGAACGGCAGCTTCACCCCCATGTATCAGGGCGGCAATGGAATCGGCGGCTATGACCTCGCTTCCACCAATGATCGGGTCGTGGCCTTTGATTACTATGGCACCGGCGCCGCTGATCATCTTCTCATGTATCGTCCCGGTGACGGCATCGTGCAAATTATCGAGAATCAAAACGGCAGTTTTGTCCCGATGTTCCAAAGCACCAGCGGTATCGGGGGATACGATCTTCGTTCTCCAGCCGATCGCATTCTCCCCTTCGACTATAGTGGCCTGGGCGTTCTGGATCATCTCCTGGTTTACCGACCGGGCACAGGCTTTACTTGGATCATGAGCTCTGCTTACTTCAATTTCAATGTGGTGTACCAAAGCACTACGGGCATCGGCGGTTACGACGGCATGTCCACTACTGATCAAGGTTTCGCTCTCAATGCCGGCACCTCCGGTCTACTACCCAACCTTGTTTTCTATCGACCCGGTACCGGCACCATCTATATCTTGGGGACGAGCGCGAATAGCTTCACACCAATCTTCATGGATATGGCCAGCGCCCAGTTCGGGATGGGAAGAACAACCCTCCCGATGAATCCATAGCGCTAAACCCGAGTGGAGTGTCGCAACCATTTCGTTTGCTAGTGAAGTAGAGAACTCCAATCGCTTCGCTCATGGCTCCGATCAGAGAATACGCTCCTTCAGAGCCGCGAGCGGAGCGACCGGAGTTGCATCGCGTAGGAACGTTTCCATCGCGACACTCCAGCTAGTTTACAAGCCCGTGAATGCAGTTAGCCCTTGATGCATACTCGTCTGTCGTAAAGCAGGGCGGCTTCCAACTTAACGATGGAAGCCGCCCTGCTTTGCTGTTACCTCATCAAATAGAAGGGCGGTTTCCATCAAGGAAACCGCCCTTTATTAACTTACTACTGCGATATCTTACTGTGGAGGAGGATTACCGGTAGACATCACACCCACCGTAGCCGCCGCGGAAATTGCTGCCCCTAGCGTATAAGAAGGGCCCGTATTCGGCGAGAGGAACGGCATAAGTGCCGCCACCGCCGACTTAGAGCCGTTATAAACACTGGTCAAGCCATCCGTCTGCTCGAAATTTACGTTATTGGCCTGAGCCACATTGTTAATGACCCGCCCCAACACCCGGTGCTCACACTCGATTCCAAGTATGGAAGAAGCGACCGCCGCAACATACGAAAGCTGCGCGGCGCTGTAATTGGGTGCGCCATAAGCTCCCACCGGATAATTCTTCACCGCCGCCCTGCTGGCAAGTAGCCCAAGCTCCCGGATCGCGTTAATGTAAGCTCCGATGAACGCATTCTCCAGCGCATCCAGTGTGGCTGTAAATGCGGCCAGTGTGTTAAACGTACCGGTGGGAAAGTAGAAGGTCTGATAGGGATCAGCACTCGCTCCACTGCTCACGTTGCCCACCGTTCGTAGCAAATTGGCGTGCGCTATCTCCTGAGCCATTGCTGCTCGCAGGTAAGTCACATTCGGAACGTTACCGGTATTCGAGGTAGCTGTCCCGCCAGGACCTGCCAGCGCCGGATCCTGTATGACAGCACCCACCAGTCCGTTGTAATAAAACACTGTTGCCAGATCTTCGGCGATCACTGCGGCAGTCAGGATCTGATTCGCTGTATCCTGGCTGGCACTGGTACTTTGAGCATTCAGAATCGGTAAGTCACCAAACAGCAAAGCCGCCGTAGCGCTCAGGCCAACTTTGCCGGCGCTTTTGAAGAAGGATCTTCTCGCGGATGTAACACTGGTTTCCGCTTCATTATCCATCGGCTCTGTATCTTGTGACAGGAAACCTTGTGTTATTGCTTTTGCACTCACAGTCGCGTTTCTCCTTGAGAATATGTTCCCGGGAACAAGGGGGAATGAATTCTGACGCTCCTTGAGGCAGCCTCAGACATCCACAATTCAGTCGAACCAATTGTACCGCTTCTATCCTCTTCCAAGATATAGTTTTTTTGGGCAAGTTACTCCTAGTTTCTCGTAGCGTAGGCTTTAGCCTGCCTTTCTCTTACTCCTCCCGCAACACCCGCATCGGGTCCAGCCTCGCCGCTCGCGCCGCCGGTATCACCGACGCCACCGACGCTACCGCCAGCATCAACCCGGCCACTCCCGCATAACTCGCAAAGTCGACCCGCGACACCCCGAATAACATGGTCGCGACCGCGCGCGAAAAAAACGCCGCCAACGCCAGTCCCGCACCGCACCCCAGCGCCGCCACCCACAACCCCTGCCGTAAAAACTTCTGCAGAATCTGCCCAGGCATCGCCCCTAACGCAATGCGCAAGCCAACCTCACGCCGTCGCAGGCCCACAAAATAACTCAGCGTCCCGTACAAGCCGATCGCCGCCAGCGCAATCGCCGTCAGCGCAAACAAGCTCAACAGCCAGGTGCGAAAGCGTGTCTCCGCGCTCGCCTCATAGAGGCTTTCCGTTAAAGGCACCATGTGAAACACCGACCGTCCCGGCTCAATCTTCTGCATCGCCCGGCGAATCGTCCCTGCCATTGCACCCGGATCGCCTTTGGTCCGCGCCAGGAAATGCGGCGCCATCGACGGATCATTCGCGCACGAGTAAACCAGCGGACCCGGCGCGCGATTCAAGCCACCTTCCCGCGCATCGCCTACTACGCCAGCGATCACCGGGTCTGTTGTATCGAACTGCCCGCGCTTGAAGTGCCGCCCCACCACCGTTTGCCCGGGCAGATAGGTCTCGGCAAACCGGCGGTTCACCACTACATCAGTCCATTGCCGCTGAGCGCTGCACGGCACCCCTGCTAAGACCGGAATGCGCATGGTGGCGAAATAGCCGTCCGAAACCGCTCGTGAATCGCTTGCAATTTTGTCGGTCGATCCATGCCCGTCCAATAACTGAAATTCTGACGGAAATTGATCCGGCATCCCGGGCAGCGTAAACGATGTCGCTGCCGACTCCACCCCCGGCACACTCCGCACCGCATTCAAATCGTTCTCGATGCGCTGCGCCATCCCTTTTCGATCCACCGTCTCGCCCCAACTGGCGCTCACTTCAAAGGCCAGCACATGGCTGGCATCGAACCCCGCCGCCACGCGCCCCAAAGCCTGGAAACTCCGCAACAACAGCGCCGATCCCACCAGCAAAGTCACTGCGAGCGCCACCTGTACGCCCACCAGCAGCCATTGCAGCGGGCTTCCTCCCGCTACTTGCGTGCGGCCCTGCCCCGCCAGCGATCCGGCAATCGAACGGCGCGTCGCCTGCACTGCCGGAATCAACCCGAAGAGCAGCGTGGCCGCCAGCGAACAGCCCAGCGCGTACAACACCAGTCGCCAGTCGAGCGAAATCTCGTCCGCCCGCGGCAACGTCTTTGCCATCGAGTGAAACGCCTGCGTAGCGCCCCAAGCCACAAACAGCCCCGCCACCGATCCCAACACCGCTAGCGCCAACGACTCCGTCAATAACTGCAAAATAACCGAGGCCCGCGACGCGCCCAGCGAATAGCGGATCGCGATCTCGCGCGCCCGTTCCGCCGTCCGCGCTAGCAGCAACGTCGCTATATTCGTACAGGCAATCAGCAGCAGCAGCGACACCGAGCCGAACAGCAGCCACAGCGACCGTCCCGCCGTTTCTCCCACAATCGAGCTCTTCAACGGTTCGACCACCGGAACCAGCTTTTGATCGGTCTTCGGAAACGCTCGCCCCAAATCCGCCTGCACCCGGCTCAAATCCGCCCGCCCTTGTTCGAGCGTTACGCCGCGCTTCAATCGCCCCAGTGCTATAAACCAGGTCGAAGCCCGGTCCTGTGAATACGGCGCATCCGGCGCGCTTACCGACCAGTAATCCACCTGCTTATCCGGCAGCGTCACGCTCGCCGGCATCACTCCAATAATCGGTATCGAAGCCTTGCCAAATCGCAGCGCCTTCCCCACCACGTTCGGGTCAGCGTGAAAACGTCGCCGCCAGTACCGGTCGCTAATGATCGTGACATTCGGACCGCCAAACCGCTCTTCCTCAGCCGTGAAGTCCCGCCCTAATTCCGGCGTCACCCCTAACGTCCGGGAAAATCGTGGCGCAATCAATCCCTGCTCCAGCCTTTCCGGCAATCGCCCCGAGGTCTCTGAACTGTCTTCCTGGTAATACCCGCTGATGCTCGAAAACGCCTTGCTGAGCCGGTTCCAATCCTCCACCCGCACTGGCGCTACATGATCGGTTGGCGACTTCGCCGTCACGTCATGCTGATACAGCACCACCAGTTGATTGGCATCGGGAAACGGCAGCGGCCGCAGCAAAATCGCGTCGATCGCCGAAAACACTGCGCTGTTTGCTCCAATTCCCAGCGCCAGCGTACATACCACCGTCGCCGCGAACGTCGGCGACCGCCGTATAAACCGCCACGCCGCCTTCCCGTTCGCCAGCGCATTTTCTACCGTCGCCAGCCGGTATACATCCCGGCACTCTTCCTTCACCTGCTCGTCCCCGCCAAACTCGAGCAAAGCCTCGCGGCGCGCCTCCTCCGCAGAAATCCCTTGCGCCATCTTGGCTTCCGCCACTTCCCGCACGTGAAAGCGCAGCTCCGCGTCCAGTTCCGTCTCGCGCCGCCCGCTCTTCCCTAAGATCCGCCGCAGCCAGTTCATCACCGCCTCCCCTATTTCACCGTCTCCATAATCAGCGCCACTGCCCCGGCCAGCCGTGCCCAGCTCTTTTCCTCTTTGGCCAATTGCTTCCGCCCGCTCGCCGATAATTTGTAAAACTTCGCCTGTCTCCCTTTCTCCGATTCCCCCCACTCCGATTCCAGCCAGCCCCGCTTCTCCAGCCGGTGCAGCGCCGGATACAACGACCCTTGCTGCACTTGCAAAACTTCTTCCGAAATCTGCTGGATCCGCAGTGAGATCCCATACCCATGCACCGGCCCCAGCGCCACGATCTTCAAAATCAACATATCGAGCGTCCCCTGTAACAACTCCGATTTCTCAATAGGCATGAGCGTCTTCTCTCCTAGACTTCCTACATAATCAACCCGTGATAGGTAGATTGTCAAGGAGAGACATCTCCCATGCAAACAGGCTGTTATGCTGTCGCTGAAATAACTGTGCAAACACTCCGCTATATAGGTTTGGCCGGTCTGGGCTTTCTCGGACGCGGCATCGCCAAATGTCTGGTCGACCATGGCTTCCATGTCGTGGCCCTCGATCCAGACGCGACCGCCTGGCAGCAAGCCGCCCCGTCCGAACGGCTCATCCGTGCGGAGTCCGCCAGAGACATGACCGAATGCGAACTGGTCATCGAGACCATCACCGAAAACTTTCGTGCCAAGCAAGCTCTCTACGATGAACTCGAAAGCCAACTTGGATCTGACGTCCCGATCGCCTCGAACACCTCCGGATTTCCCATTACGCTCCTGCAGGAGTCCCGCCGCCATCCACAGCGCTTCGCCGGTATGCACTGGGCCTCGCCTGCAGAGGCCACCCGCTTCCTCGAAATCGTTCGCGGCGATCAGACCGACTCGAAAACGCTCGCGCAGATCGAAGCGCTCGCCCGAGAACTAGGCAAAGAGCCCGCCATCGTCGAGAAGGACGTTCCCGGCTTCGTCGCCAACCGCATTGCCTACGCTATGTACCGGGAAGCTCTCCACCTGCTCGAAGAAGGAGTGGCCAGTGTCGAAACCATCGATCTCATCTGTCGCCACTCACTCGGCCTCTGGACTCCTGTCTGCGGCCCGTTCCGTTGGATGGACCTCTCGGGTGGCCCGGCCCTTTACGCCAAAGTGATGCAGACCATCGCGCCCACTCTCAGTAACGAAGCCGGCGTGCCCCCAACCATGCAGCACACGCAGAGCTTCTACGAAGACACGCCCTCCGCTGCCGTCGAATGGCGGAGAAAACTTCACGACCAGGCACTGCGGCTCTGGGCGTCGGATCAGGAAAGGTCGTGAAGACCGAGTTTAGGAGAGCCACCCTGCCGGACGAAATCCGCAGTCTCGTCCTCTTCGACCGCAAAGCCTTCGAGCATTACCCGGCAGACTGCTTCGAACCGGACGATTGGAAGGCGTACGAGACCTGGTGGATGATTGTCGACCACCGCAAAGTGGGCTGCTGCGCCTTCCAACTTCACGTCGATTTTCGGGAGGACGTCACAAGGGGTCACACAAATCCCCATCGTCGTTGCTCGCTCTACATCGTCACCACCGGCATCCTGCCGGACTGCCGGCGTATGGGCTTTGGCCGATTGCTCAAGTGCTGGCAAATAGCCTACGCCCGCCGCCACGCCTTTAGGCGCATCGTCACGAACACCCGAAAAAGCAATAAAGCAATGATTGGATTAAACCGGGAATTCGGCTTCCAAGTCATCCGAACTACGCCCGGCTACTATGAAAATCCCAGCGAGCCGACTGTCGTCATGGAATTGCGGAACGCCGCACTCCAACGCTAGTTCCGCTCGCCATGATCATCGCCGTCACGATCTTCCAGACGAATCTTGACGGTGGGCAGTTTGCCGCCCTCGGGCGTGTAAATGACGGGGCAATTAATCACGATCTTTGTTTTATCCAGAGTGACCTCTCTCGCATCGCGGGCCGATAGAATCGCTTCTTCGGAGGTAAGCAGGCGCGGCTTCACACCCTTGTTCCACGTCACGTTTGTCACCTGCCAGAGCGGCGTGTAATCGGGATCGCTATTCTTCGGCCCGGTGGGCTTAGGCGCGGATGGAATCACGTTTCCCTGCGTAAAATTCACAATTTGATAAATATCGTCCACAGCTCCATTCGGAGCATCGATCGCATTCGACAGACGGGGAACAAGATTCACACCTTGCTGCGCCGCGGCCGTCGGATCCGATGCATCGGTTCGTATATAAAGCGCCGGTTGCCCCTTGTACCAGCAAAATACGATCGGTAAAGTAGCCGTTCCTTTGAACGAATTAGGGTGCGCCAGCAACTCCTGCAGCAACTCCCCGCCTACCTGTTTTCCATCTTGCGCCTTCGCCTGAGTTAAGGTGAGCGCCGCGAGCGCCATGCCCAACCCGGCCGCGCGGAGTGCATTCCTGTAAATTCCTGAAGTTTTTCTTGCCATTGGTTCCTTTCCAACGAAAGAACCTTCGAGGCCCCGCCCCGGGAAGTTACGCTCAGAACCGCTCTTATCTCTCTAATTGCTATGTACTGCCGTCCGGCCTTGATTTGGTGCGCCCGGAGGGGCTCGAACCCCCGACCTAATGATTCGAAGTCATTCGCTCTATCCAACTGAGCTACAGGCGCACACCCGGCACCGCTGCTGCGTGCTTCTTCAGTATAAGGGTGCGAAGATCGATGGTAGCGGCTTACTTCGTCGTCTCTGCCACTGCTTCGTTTTACGCGCCCGACTCATGAAGAATCCAATCGAGACCGAAGTCAAAATTCCAGTCACCAATCTCTCCGGCATCGTGCAACGTCTTCTTGGCCTTAATTTCCGTATCTCGGCCCCTCGCCGGCACGAGGTCAACGAGATCTATGACACGCCCGACCAAGCGCTACGTCAAAAAAGCATGATGCTCCGCCTGCGCAGCGCCGGCAACGAATCGGTACTCACGTGGAAAGGTCCCGGTCAACCCGGTCCTCATAAAAGCCGCGCCGAACTCGAAACCGCGGTTGCTTCGCTCGACACCTTGCGCCAGATCTTCGAGCAGCTCGGATACCGGCAGTCCTTCCGCTACGAAAAATTCCGCACCGAATACACGGACGGATCCGAGCATACGGGCGTCCTCACAATCGATGAAACACCCATCGGCAACTTCCTCGAAATCGAAGGCCCCGCCGATTGGATCGACTGGACTGCCACTCACCTCTGGTTCTCCGAGCGAGATTACATCGTCAAGAGTTACGGCGAGCTCTATCTCGATCACTGCCGCGAATTGGGCGTTGTGCCCGGCAACATGACCTTCGATTCGGTCCCGGTGAACTAAGATGGCAGAAACATTGAGCGCCACTGAACCAGCTTCCATTGATCGCGCCGCCGCCGATCTGCAACGCGTGCGCGAAGAAATCGGGCGTGCCATCATCGCCCAGGACGAAGTCATAGAAGGCGTTCTCATCTGCCTTGTCGCCGGTGGCCATGTGCTGCTCGAAGGCGTTCCCGGACTGGGCAAAACGACCCTCCTGCGCACTCTCTCGCGCGTGCTCGCGTTGCAGTATTCGCGCATCCAGTTCACGCCTGATCTCATGCCCGGCGACATCGTCGGCAGCGTCATCATGGACGATGAGCACGGCCACAAAACGTTCCGCTTTCAGCCCGGTCCCATCTTTGCCAACCTCGTGCTCGCCGACGAGATCAACCGCGCCACTCCCAAGACGCAATCTGCGCTGCTCGAAGCGATGCAGGAACACACCGTCACCAGCGGCACCAATACCTATTCGCTCGCTCCTCCCTTTCTCGTCATGGCGACGCAAAATCCGATCGAGATGGAGGGCACCTATCCGCTACCCGAAGCCCAGCTCGACCGGTTCCTGATGAAGATCCTCGTCAATTTTCCTTCCCGTAACGATCTCAGCCGCATCGTCGATCTCACCACCAAAGCGCAGGACGCGGAACTTCATCAGGTGCTCACCCGCGACCAGATCGCCGATCTCAAAGCCGTCTCACGCCAGGTCATCGTTGCGCCGCACGTACAGGACTACGCCATCGAGCTCATCATGGCGACGCAGCCCGGTATCGCGGGCGCTCCCGAAATCACGAACAAATATGTACGCTACGGCAGCTCTCCGCGCGGCGCCCAGGCTCTCATTGAATGCGGCCGGGTTCTCGCGATCATGCGCGGACGTGTGCATCTCAGTCTCGAAGACATCACCAGCGTCGCCCCCGCCGTTCTCCGCCACCGCATCATTCTTAATTTCGACGCGCATGCTGACGGCCACACTACCGAAACCATCCTGCAAAAAATTATGGCCGGAGCCTCCGACGGATAGTTAGTTAATTAGCTAAAGGCTTTCTCATGCCCGCGCCTCTTCTCGACCGCCGCTTCCTTGAACAACTGGAACGGCTCACCCTGCATTGGCAAAAGTCTTTCAACGGGCTGGTCGGCGGCCACAACTACTCCCGATTCGCCGGCGCCGGACAGGAGTTTCTAGACCACCGCACGTTCCATCCAGGAGACGAACTCCGGGCCGTCAACTGGCGCGCCTACATGCGCTTCGAAAAACTTTTTCTAAAGATGTTCCAGATCGAGCCGCGCGTGCCTGTTCGCCTGCTGCTCGATACCAGTGCCTCCATGCTTTCCGGCCATGCTGCCGGTGACTCCAACAAGTTCGATTTCGCCCGCCGTCTGGCCGCTGCTCTGGTGTACGTCGGGCTCGTGCGCCTCGACAGTATTCTTCTGCAACCCTTCTCGTCTACTCTCGGCGAACCGTTTCTTTCGAGCGGCGGACGCCATCGCTTTCAGCCCGCCGAAAATCATCTCCGCGCTCTCTCGGCGCATGGCACCACCAACTATCTCCACGCCGCGCGCCAGTTTCTCGGCGAGTACTCGCAGCGCGGCCTTATCGTCATCCTCTCCGATTTCCTCGACGATGCCGATTGTTTTCGCCCGCTCCAATATCTCGCCGATTTCGGCCATGAACTGCTGCTGGTCCAAATCTGGGGAAGGGAAGACCGTGAACCGTCCACCGAAGGAGAAGTCGAGCTGGTCGACGCCGAATCCGGCCAACAGCTGCGCATTTCGCTCGATCACCCGGCACGCGCCGCCTACACCGAATCGTTCGATCAACATTCGGATCAGCTCAAGAAGCTGGCGCTACGGAATGGCGGCCGCTACACCGGCCTGTCTACTGCCACATCTTTGAACGATGCTCTCTTTGGATCGTCAGGCTTGCTCCAACCGGTAGCGTCCTAGCCAATGCCACTGCTAAACGCCCACAACCGCGAAGTCAAATTAAATGTTCTATCTGCGTTTATTCGCGTTCATCTGCGGCCATTTTTAGTCTTTCATCAATCTCTAAAGTCCCCCAACGGTAGTCCGCCATGTTCTTTCTGAACCTTACCGGCGCGGAATTCCTTACGCTTCTCGGAGCTCTCGGCGGTCTCGTTACTGCCCTCTATCTACTCGACCGCGCCAAGCGCCGCAAAGTCGTCTCTACCCTCCGCTTCTGGGTTCAGGCAGGCGCTTCCGAAGAGCGCCAGTCAAGGCGCAAAATGCGTGATCCCTGGTCACTCCTGCTGCAGCTCCTGAGTCTGCTGCTGCTCCTGCTGGCGCTTTCCCGCATGCAATGGGGCTCGGCCGATCAGCGCGGCCACGATCACGTTCTGCTGCTCGATACCTCTTCCTGGACCGCCGCTCGCGCGGCGAATTCCGCCGCGCCTGTCTCGGTTCTCGATCGCGAAAAAGAATTACTGCGCAGTTATCTAGGCACCCTGCCCCGCACCGACCGCGCTTTGCTCGTAGCGGTTGATGCGCTCGCTACCCCGCTCACCCGGTTCACCGCCGATCGCCATCAACTTACCGCCGCGCTCGACTCCGCTACGACTTCCTTTTCCGCTCTGAATCTCGACACCGCTCTCTCGTTTGCCCGGCAAGCCGAGTCGTTCACCGAAGGCGCGGGCGGCGAAATCGTTTATGCAGGCCCGCAAATGATCTCGGACACTTCCTCGCCGCCCTCAGTAACCAATCTGCGCGTGTTGCCAGTGATTCCCGATCGCGCTAACGACGGCATTCGCCAGCTCACCGTGCAGCAACTCGAAGACGAGCCAAACTCCTGGCAAGCCTTTATCACCGTCAAGAATTACAGCACAATCGCGCACGCCCTGAACCTGGCCGTTCATTATGGCGTCACCGCATTTTCCTCTCGCCGCCTGGCCCTTCCTGCTGATGGCGAAAGCACGGCTGAATACTCATTTACCACCCGTACTCCCGGTGAATTTGCCGCTGTCATCACGCCCGGCGGCAGCCTGGTGGCCGATGATCGCGCCAGCCTCTTAGTGCCGCATCAGGATCCTCTCACTATCGCCATTTACACCGATCGCCCACAGATCCTCAAACCTTTGCTCGAATCCGACCGCCAGCTGACTCCAGCCTTTTATTCGCCCTCCCAATACAATCCCGCGGTGCGCGCCAACGTCGTCGTGCTCGACCGTTTTTCACCGGGAGCGCCTCCCGCGGCCCCGGCTCTCTGGATCGATCCGCCAAAGGATCGATCTCCGATCCCTGTCAAAGCCGTCGTCGCCAACTCGCTTCTCTCCTGGAATGCTGCCGTCGCTTTGCCCGGCAAGCAAATCTATCTGCCCTCCGCCGCAATCTTCGAGACCTTCCAGGGTGACAACATCCTCGCGAGGGTTCCCGATGGGCCGGTTGTGATTACTCGCGAAGCTAGCCGCACTCAACCGCGCCGCGCCATCATTGGCTTCGATCCCGCCGCCGGAGAGATGCGTTTCGAAGTGACGACGCCCCTTCTGTTTGCCGACCTCCTCGAATTCCTCGACCCCACAGCCTTTCGCACTCTTACTCTCACGGCCGAAAGCGTCGGTCTGGCCAGTCTGTCTCTCGATCCCGCCGAACAGAAAGGACCGCTCACCGTCACCGGCGACCATGGCGCGATACTCCCATTCAGTCGTCGCGCCAAAACGCTCCAGTTCTTCGTCGACCGGCCGTCTACCGCACACATCACCTCCGCCCAACGCGAACGAGTGATCTCGCTTCGTCTACCCGCTGTCGCCGATCAGACCTGGCATCCGCCCGCCGCTACGCCGCAAGGCCTGCCAGCCGCCTCGTACTTCGTTCCACCCGCTCAAGATCTCTGGAAATGGCTCGCGGTTGCTGCGGCCGCTTGCCTGCTTTTTGAATGGTTTCTCTTCGGCCCTTCGCGCCGCCTCACCCGGCTGCGAAGCGCACCCCGCCCATCTGCCCGCCAGCCAGAAGAGGAACTCATTTCCCGATGACTTTCGCTCATCCCTGGCTCCTGCTCCTGCTGCTTGCTCCTGCCGCCTGGGTGTTCTTCCAGTGGCCCGTCTACTACCGCCAGAGCCGCGGTCGATTGTTCACCTTCCTGTTCAAAGCTCTCAGTCTGGCCGCCATCCTGCTCGCCCTCGCGGAACCGGTCATCACACTGCCCGAGACTAAGACCGCTGAGATCGTTTTAGTCGACACCTCTGCCAGCATTACGTCTCAGGATCTCGCCAATGCCTCTGCCCTTGCGCGCGGCATCGAATCCCGCAAGGGCCGCAACTGGGTCAAAATCGTTCCCTTCGCCAGCCGGCCGCGTGCTCTTCAATCTTCCGAACTCGCAGGCGGTCTGCATCTCGAACCGGCCGCCGATTCTTCTAGCGACAGCACCAATCTCGAAGCTGCTCTCGCCGGCAGCATGGCCGCCATTCCGAACAACTACCTGCCGCGCTTTCTTTTGATCAGCGATGGCAACGAAAACTCAGGCAGCGCCGTTCGCGCCATCGCCCAAATGCGACGTTTGCAGGTTCCGGTTGACACCGTTCCGCTGGGCGGCCGTTCCACCAGCGGCCTGCGTCTCGAGTCTGCCTCCCTGCCGCGTGAAGCTTACAGCGCGGAGCAGATCCCCATCAACCTAACCGTCCTCTCGCCCGACTCACTTGCCTCGACCATCGACATTTACGCCGAAGGCAAAGCGCTTGGCCATCAGACCATCGATTTGAAAGCAGGCCCGAACAACGTGCGAGTCGAAGCCCGCGTGAAATCGACCGGCATTATCTCCGTCTCCGGTGTTCTCCGAACCGGCAACGGTGGCCAGGCCAGATTCGAGCAAGCGGTCAAACTGCGCCGCGCCCGTGTTCTCTATCTCTCGCAAGATCCTGTCACCGCCGACAGCAATCTCCTCAGCGCCTTCGCCGAAGCCAACTTCGACGTCAACCGCAATCCGCAGGAACTCGATCGCGATCTGAACTCATTTCAGCTGGTAGTTCTCAATAATCTCGATCTGAGCGCATTTTCCGCTGATCGCAAAACCCGCCTCGAAAACTACGTCAAGAACGGCGGCGGCCTGCTGCTGATCGGCGGAGAGCGCCAGGTTTACAAAGAAGACAAGCAGATGGACGCGCTCGACCGCGCTCTACCCGCCAAACTCGCCCCGCCCGATACGCCCAAAGGCACTTCTGTTGTACTCATCATCGACAAATCTTCTTCCATGGAAGGCCGCAAAATCGAACTCGCGCGTTTGTCTGCCATCGGTGTAGTCGATCACCTGCGCCCGATCGACAGTATTGGCGTACTCATCTTTGACAACTCCTTCCAATGGGCCGTTCCCATGCGCCGCGCAGAAGACAAATCGCTCATTAAACGCCTGATCTCCGGCATTACTCCCGATGGCGGCACGCAGATCGCACCCGCCCTCGCTGAGGCCTACCGGCGAGTCGCGCCGTCCAATGCCACTTCCAAACACATCGTTCTTCTCACCGACGGCATCTCCGAAGAAGGTGACAGCATCGACCTGGCTCGTGAAGCCGCGCAACACGAAGTCACCATCTCGACGGTCGGTCTTGGCCAGGATGTGAACCGCTCCTATCTGGAGAAGGTCGCCTCCACCGCCGGGGGCCGCAGTTATTTTCTGAACGAACCCATGGGTCTCGAACAGATTCTGTTAAAAGACGTCGAGACCTATAGCGGATCGACGGCCGTAGAAAAATCTCTAACCCCGATTGTGGCCGAGAAAGCCGACGTACTCGAAGACGTGGGTATCGAAACCGCTCCCGCGCTTCGTGGCTACACCCGATTCACTGTCAAGCCGGGCGCTCAAACGCTGCTGCAGATCGATGCGGCCCGCAAAGATCCGCTGTACGTCCGCTGGCAATACGGTCTCGGACGCGCTGCCGTCTTCACGTCAGACGCCAAGAGCCGCTGGGCCGAGGCCTGGATCAACTGGCCCGGCTTCGATAAATTCTGGACGAACACGACGCGCGATCTGCTCATGCACACCTCTCCGAGCGAGGGCACTGCCAACTTCGACATGGCCAATGGCGATCTGGTGGTCCATTACCGTTTGGCCGCCGAGACTCCGGAGCCGCCGTCTGTTCCCGAGATATTTGTGCTCGGCGCGGATAATTTTCGCCGGCCGGTCGAAGTCCGCAAAGTTGCCACACGCCTCTACCAGGGACGTCTCCACATTGGCTCTGCCACTGGCTTGTTCCGCATCCGTCCAGTTGCTGACTCGCTGGCTTTTCCAGAAACCGGCCTCTATCGACAGCAGCCTGAGCTCGAGGACTATGGCGCGAACGAGAGCCTGCTCAAAACGATTGCAAGTTTCACCAATGGCCGTTTTAATCCGCCCGTGTCCGAAATTTTCCACGCCGGCGGCCGCAGCAACTCGGTCGACTGGCCCCTCTGGCCCGCGTGTCTTGCTTTTGCTATCGCCCTGACCATCGCCGAGCTGATAGCCCGCAAATGGAGCGGCCTGACCGATCGCTTCCGCCGTTCCTGACATTGCGGCGCGGACACTTTGTCCGCCGTTGAATGCGGGAAGTAAGAGGATCTGCGAAGTTTGTGACGATGGTCTCAGGAGGCTGAGGATGCGGTTTGTGTGAATTGGCGAAGGTACGCTCGCAGCTGATCCCGAACCTCGCGAAATATTGCCATGCGTTGTTCGTCTGAGCCTGCCGAGGCTGGCGGTGGGTCCTCGAAATTCTGATGTAGCCGCTTGGCCGCACCAAAGAATACTGGACAACTTTCTTTCGCATGGTCGCAAACAGTGATTACGTAATCGAAATGCTGGCCCGCGAATTCATCGACGTGTTTTGAGCGATGACCGCTGATGTCTATTCCCAGCTCGCGCATGGCGGCTATGGCTTCCGGTCGCACGACGCCAGGCCTGGTACCGGCACTTTCGACGTCGAAGCGTTCGCGGGCATCGTGGCGCAGCAGTCCTTCGGCCATCTGGCTCCGGGCGGAATTACCGGTACAGAGAATCAGGACGCGCTGTTTCATGCCTTACTTTCCAGCGGAGCAGGAAACCAGTGGCGGGTGCGGTTGCAGGCCGCGCACACGGAGAGCATTACTGGCACCTCGACTAGGACTCCAACTACGGTGGCCAGCGCCGCGCCGGATTGCGGTCCGAACAGGGCAATGGCGGTTGCCACGGCCAGTTCGAAGAAGTTAGAAGCGCCTATGAGCGCGCCAGGAGCGGCGACAGAATGGTCGACCTTTAACCACTTCATCAGGCCGTAGGTAATGCAAGCGTTGAAGTAGACCTGTAGAGTGATCGGTACGGCGATGAGCAGCACATGCGAGAAGCGGCCGGTGATGTTGTCGGCCTGGAAAGCGAAAATAAATACCAGCGTCGCCAGCAGCGCTGCGATGGTGACCGGCGCGAACTTGGGCAGCAACACGCCTTCAAACCAAGCGCCGCCCTGCCTACCGACGAACCAAGCCCGCAGCAGGGTGCCGCCGATGAGCGGCACGACAATAAAGACGATCACGGAGGTGAGCAGCACGGCAAACGGCACCGTCAGCGAGGCCGCGCCACGCACCAGGAATTGCACGATCGGTACGAACAGCACCAGCATGATCAGATCATTCACCGAGACCTGCACGAGTGTGTAAGCGGGATCGCCGTTTGTCAGATGACTCCATACGAAGACCATGGCGGTACAGGGAGCCGCTGCCAGAATGATGCAGCCGGCAATATACTGGTCTGCCTCGGCCGGCGAGATGAACGCCGCGAAAATGATGCGGAAGAACGCCCAGGCGAGCAACGCCATGGAAAAGGGTTTGATGATCCAGTTGACGAGCAGCGTCACAATCAACCCGGCTGGACGCCGGCCCACATTCTTGATCGATGAGAAATCGACCTTCATCATCATCGGTGTAATCATCAGCCAGATGAGCACTGCAATGGGCACGTTGATTTGGCTGCCCTGGCCGAATGCAAGGCTGCGTAGCGAGGCCGTGAAGCCAGGCAGGAACTTGCCGATAGCCACTCCGGTAATCATGCAGAGCGCCACCCACAAAGATAGGTAACGCTCGAAGAAACCCAAGCCGCTCGCCGCAGTCTTGACGGGCGTGTTGATGGTGCTTTCCATGATCGTTTTTACGAGCAGCAACCGGGCGCGCAGCAGGCGGACGGTTTGGTGGCGCGAATAAAGGCGCCCATAAATTTCCCAGCAACCAGCGGGGCGATCGCATCCACATCGATGCCCTGGCCGGCGAGGAACTGGCCTGCTTCTTCGATCTCGTAAATGCGTGTCGGCTCGATCTCAACGGAAGAAAAACCAGCCGCCGTGAGTTTGCCAATGTATTCGGTATCCTGCATGGCCCCGGCGACACAGCCGACCCACAGCTCGACGTTGCGACGAATTTCGGCAGGTACGTCGCCGCACACCACCACGTCTGAAACGGCGAAGCGGCCGCCCGGTTTCAGCACGCGAAACGCCTCACGTAGCACCTGGTCCTTGTCGCCTGAGAGGTTGATCACACAGTTGGAGATGATGACGTCTACGCTGCTATCGGGCAGCGGGATGTGCTCGATCTCTCCTTTGAGAAATTCAACGTTCCCGACTCCGGCCCTCCGCTGGTTTTCACGCGCCAGAGCCAGCATGTCGTCGGTCATGTCCAGGCCATAGGCCTTGCCCGTCGGCCCGACGCGCCGCGCTGAGAGCAGCACGTCGATACCGCCACCGGAGCCGAGGTCAAGCACCGTCTCTCCGGCATTCAGCTGCGCCAGAGCCGTAGGATTGCCGCAGCCGAGCGAGGCTCGTAATGCTTCTTCGGGTATCTGGCCCGCTTCGCCTGCGTCATACAGGTTCGCGGTAATGGGATCGCAGCTGTTATCGAGCAGCGCCGAGCCTCCGCAGCATCCATTGCTGCCGCCATTCGCAACGCGCCGCGCGGCCTCTCCATACTTCTCTTTGACGATTTCTCTCAGTTCCAATTTGAGATTCCTTTCCAGTTGTTAGCGGCAAAGCCGGATGATGGCTTGCGGTTCGATGGTCTTGTTGCGGGTGCAGCATTCGGCATAGAGGAAGCCGAGCAGTTCCTGGAGCCCGTCTGTATTGGCCGAATACCAGAGAAAGGTGCTTTCGCGGCGCACCTTGACGAGTTCCTCGTTTTTCAATTTGTCCAGATGGTGGGAGAGCGTAGAAGGCGGAACGTCCAATTCCGTGCCGATGTCGCCGGCAATCATGCCTTGCGGATGCGCGGCAAGCAACAGACGCATGATGCGAAGGCGCGGCTCGGTACCCATGGCGGAAAACATATCGGCGTAGCGAACCACATCGGGTTCAATTTTGGTCTTCGCCATTAGTCATAGTCCTTTAAATTTGATATTTCTAGAATAGCAGAAATATAAAGCCCGTTGAAGCTTGCTTGTCTCTGGCCGGCCCGCCACCTCCGGGATAGGCCGATAGCGCTTAGCTACTCAGAGCCGTTCGCATAACTCAAAGCAGACCACCCGCCTAGTTGCAGCAACCTTTCGTTCAGGGTGTCGAAATCCTTGAACGTCTGGTCGGCGCTCATGCCGGATTGTTCCAGGGCTTCGAGGCAGGTCTGGTCGAAAGCGTGCGGAGCGCCTTCGCGAAGGATGGCAAAGACCTGGTCGAGCGGCAAGGCATCGCGGTAAGGTCTCTTGGCCGAAAGAGCGTCGAAGATGTCGGCGATGATCAGGATCCGGGCCTCGACAGACAGCTGTGCGCCCGTCAAGCCGCGGAAATAGCCGCTTCCGTCTAAACGCTCATGGTGAGAAGCGGCGACCTCGCTCATTTCTTCGAACCCTCTTATGGAGCGGAGAATCCTCCACGTGTGTTCCGGATGCGAGCGCATGACTTGCCACTCCGCTTGGTTCAATGTACCGGGCTTTTGCAGGATGGTATTGGAGACGGCCATCTTTCCCAAATCGTGAAGCAGTGCAGCGTGCCTGACAAACAAGATGCGGGAATTCGCCAGCCCTAACTTGCTGGCCATGGCGACTGCGGCGTTCGCTACACCGCTCGAATGGTTGTACGTGAAGGGCGATTTTGCATCGACGATGGTCGCGAAAGCGCGACAGATCTTGTCCAGCGTGACCGGACCCTCCGCCATGGTCTTCTGATCGGGCTCTAACTGCAAGGCAAGGTGAGGTAAGTGACCGGCCGTAAGATCAGTCCACAGCTTCTTCCGTTTAGCGAGTGACCGGGTTGCTTTTACCGTATCGGGATCAAACCAGACACGGCTTCTCTGCGTAACAGAGTCTAAAGCAGCGCCCGACCCGGCACTCATAAAGAGCACGTCGAGAGTCTGCGCTAAAAGCATAATGCGTGAGGTAATGGGAATCTGTTCGCCGGCGAGCCCGGCAGGGTTGCCGCGACCATCCCACTGCTCATAGAGGCCGGCGATGGCAATGGCGGTCTTTTCTGGCAGACCCATCAGGCGGGCCAGCGTGCCACCCTGTTCGCCGCGGAGCGCGATGGCATCTTTCGCGTGCGGATCCGAGACACTGCCACCCGCATCCTTGAGCAGCAGAGCATAATAGAGCTCGTTCTGGACGGCTTCGGTTAAGCCTAGTTCTGCCGCAATCCTCATTCCGAGGATGCAGGTCCGAACGGAATGCCAGGTGTTCGATCCCGAACCTAGATCGAGGGCTTGAGACAGCGCCGAAACGACTTCGGCGACGCGAAGAGATGCGGACGGCATTTTGTAAACCCGCTACAGTCCTTTCCTGACGGAATCGAACGATGAGCAACGATGGCAGGCTAAAAAGAAACTGCTGAAAAAGTGTTGGCCGCTGGTAAACGCTGAGTGAAAATAAATGTTTTATCTGCGTTGATCCGTGTTCATCTGCGGCTAGAATTAGTTCTTCATCAATCTCTGAAAGCTGCCCCACTTTAGCTACGTTTCCAGCTCCGGCAGCGGAACCCCAATCGCCCGTTCTCCGCGGATATTTATGAAAAGCTGCAGATCGTCCTCCGGACCAAAATTCATTTCGAATTCTCCCTCGGCATTGGCGGTGGTTTTTTCCACCAGGCGCTCGCCACTCAGCAAAACCACGTCGGTCCGAGCGATCGGTTCGTCCGGGCGCTCCGAGTTAAGGATTTGCCCGGTGAGAAAAATGCGTTTCTTCAGGCTGTCGGTTTCAAGCCGCAAGTCGATGGTGAATGGCTCAATCTCGTGCAGAAGCTGGCGGCTGGATTGCATGGCAGCGCGCACCATGGCCGTGTCCGGCTGCCGAAAGCTGTCAAACAACAGCCGCGCAAATTGGGCCATTTGAGGAATCCACCGTTCGGGCTTCGCAGAAACATAAGCAGCTTTGACAGCCCTGACTACACCATCGGGTGGCTCATTGTCCGCTTCCACGGTTGACACGTTCAGCACAAGACGCCATAGCTCTGACGATTTCTGACATTCCTCACAACCCTGACTGAGGTGGCTTTGGATTCGGGCCGTTTGCGACGGCGTCAAGATACCACGAGCGAGGTCAATCCAGTCTCCTGGCGGGAAATGGTTCATAGTTTTTTCTCCTACGCCGCGCGACGTATTGCAGAGTCCCTACTTCTTGTGATCTATAAGGACACGCCGAGATACGAAAAATACAAATTTCTCAGGATAAAAAACGGGCGGCTAACCGAGAGCTCTGCCGATCAGCTTGAACGACGCCCAATAGTAAGGGTGAGGGTAGCGCCGGCGCGTGCTTAGCATGGCCGCCCGTAGAGCATCGGCTTTGCGCCGCTGGTGCTTGAGGCCGCTATAAAACTCCCGCATCATTTCCGAAGTGCTCTGATCGTCGACCTCCCACAAGGACAAAAGCAAGGATCGGGCGCCCGCGTAAAGGAGGCCACGGGTCAATCCAAGCAGTTCGTCGCCGTCAGCCACTACATTCAATCCGGTCACACAGCCGCTCAGCGTGAGTAGATCTACCGGTAAATTCATGTGATAAAGGTCGTAGAGGGTGAGGTACGAATCGGCCAGCTTGATCGACGAGAACATGGGACTGTCCTGCCGGAATTGGCCATGGCTGGCGATATGAACCTGATAGCTGCCATGGCCGTATTCGCGTAGCGCCTCTTCGGTGGCCTCTGATCCGAAGAGGACCAAAGGTTCGGGTGCGACGGCGGCCACCGCCTCCACTTCTTTCCGGATAAAGGGCGTTCTGCCGTCGTCCACCCCCAGGATGAGTGAAGAGCCGCTGCTATTGGCGGTTTTCGCGTGCATGTGAGCCAGAATACTCGCGCTCGGCTGGTAACAGATAGTGAATTTGTCGATCAGGTAACTCTGCCCGTCGAACAATGCCTGAAACGGCAAAGAGTGTAGCGGTCCGAAAGGCACAATCACCAGATCTGATGCCTGCAGCAGCCCCGCAAGCGGAGCAATCAAATCGTCATAGAGCGCCCGTAAGTGAGCCTGGGTTGCTTTCAGGAGGGCTTTTTGAAACCGGGTAAGGTACTCGCGACCCAAACGGAATTTGGAGAATTGAAAGTGAAGCAGTCGCATGCGCTGCGCAACGCCGGCCGTGGACGCAAGCGGAACAATTTTGACTGTTTCGCTGGTCACAACGGCTGCCAACAGCTGATCTCCGATCTGGAAGTATTCGAGCAGAGCGGCTTTGCTTCCAAGCGCGCCACGGATCTCCTGCAAACCGGCGGCACTGGAATTCCGCAGCGCTGTACCCAGACTGGCCGATCCGGGACTCGTGGGCCCCGGTGCTTCCAGCAGGAGGCGCATCAGTTTGTGCTCACGCGTCTTCGCCTCGTGCTTCAGCAAGTCGATGCTGTCGGGCGAAACCAGGTCTTGCGAAAGCTGCTCACGCTCGATGCGGTGGTAATACCAGTTCAGTTCTTTACGTAGATCCAGCACATAGCGGTCGGCCTCGGTATCGAGCGATCTACGCTGCGTCGAGTGTGCGCTGGTCAGGATTAAATCGCGCAGCGTGCGAGACTTGGCTGCCTCGACGTAGGAAAATGCTTCTTCCGCGGATGACTCGTTCGCCGGGCGGTCGAGACAAAGCTGGATCAGCCGGGTGTACACATCGAGCCGGTTATGCATGAACCCGATCTTGAGTTCTTCACGCTGCAGACTGCTGCGAAGCGTCTCCAGTGCCGAGCGGGATTTCAGGTAGGCACGATAGGCCTCGTCCGGCTGCCCTAGCGCTTCGTGAAGCTGGCCCCACAAGAACTCGGCTTGATAAGTCAATATCGGTTCATCCAGGGTCTGCAAGGCGGCGCAAGCATCCTGGCAATGGCTTACAGCCTGCTCGATCTCGCCCGTGCGAAGACACAGCCGGACCAGGAGCAAGAGCGAAAGAACATGCTTGCCGGGCATGCGGGCAGAGCGAAAGAAGGCGGCAGTGGAAAGGGACAGACTGCGGGCCTCGGAAAATTCACCCTGCTCGAGCAGCACGAGCGCGCGATAGAGGTCAATGACATTTGGCCAGACTTGATTATTCTCGTCATGCACCATGTCCTTGGCGCGCGCGAACAAGTCCAACGCTCGGCGTCTGTCGTCCTGCAGACTAGCCGCGATGGCCAGGTTGGTGAGCGATCGAGCGGACTCGAAACCCATGCCCAGGCGTTCAAAGTGCTCGAAGCTCTTCTGCGCCATTTCGGCCGCTTCTTCAACCAGGCCGAGTTCCAGGTAAATCTCGGATTGATCGAGGTCGCACAAGCCCAGATGATAGGTATCGCCACTCTGCAGGCAGGCCTCTCTGGTGGACGATAACAGCTCCAGCGCCTTGGTGTAGTCGCCCTGCAGGTAGTACAGGAAGGCCACGTTGTAGTCGGCCTGGAGCACCAGGAGCGGCATTTCGTATTGCAGGCAGAACTCGCGAACGCGGCGATAGGTCTCAAACGCCCGATTAAAATCGTCAAGCGCAATCAGGCACACTGCCATGTTATGCAGCGCTACGCCGGTCGCTTCGGCATCGCGATGCGGGAGCAGTTCCTGGTAGGCGCGTTCATAAGCAGCCAGCGCCTCGGCATACCGATTCTGGCGATGAAAGATGTTGGCGACGTTGATATCGAGCCGTGCGTTCCGCCAGGTTTCGCCCAAGTCGGTGAAGATTGCTCGTGCTTTTTCGGCGGCGGCGAAGGCATTTTCGTACTCGCCCAGCAACGCGAACGACTGTATGGAACTGCTCAGCGTGCGCGCGACTTCATTCCGGTTGCCCGCTTGCTCGAACAGATCGCCTGCTTGCTCAAAAAGCTCGACGGCAGATTTGCAATCACCCATGAACCAAAGCGCGTTGGCTTTGGCGCGCCACGCGAGCGCGAGCGCCTCGCTATCCCCAAGTTGGCGGGCGATCGCGAGCGCGGCTTCGGCCAGTTCAAGCGCTTTGCGCACATCGACCCGTACGGCAGCGCGAACGGCATCGTCCAACTCCGTAACAACTTGTCTGGTAACGAACTGAGGAGCACGAGCGAGGATGCTTTGCCGCTGTGCGTCGCCGGGCAGACGCGCCAGTTCCGAACAGATCTCTTCCAGCTGCGCATCCATATATCCTTAACGAAAGCCCTTTTTCTCAAGCTGACTTCGAAGCTTTTCGAGACAGCGCATGCGGGTCGCTCCGATGGAACCGGTGGACAGGCCCAGGGTCCGGGCCGCCTGCTCATAGGGAATGGGCGGATCGGTCAAAAAGAGAAGGTCGACAAGCCGTTTGCATTCCGCAGTCAGCTGGGTCAGCGCCTCGCGCAAAATCTGTTCGCGCTCGACGGCTTGAAACAGGCCTTCGGGCAGCTTCTCTCTTTCGGCCAAGTCGTCCTCATCGATCTCGACGTCCGCATAAATCTGCTTCTCGTGTCGCGCTCGAACGCAGGTGCGGGCTGTCAATTTGATCAGCCACGCGGCCAAAGCCCGCGGTTCCTTCAGCTGCGCCAGGTCGCGTAGCAGCGCCAGCGATACGGCCTGAAATATTTCGGCCGCATCCTCGGGAGAAAAACCGTATTTCAAAGGAATGGAGTAGATAAGTTTTTTGTACTTATCGATAAGCGCCGACCAGGCCTCTTCGCTGCCGAGCAGACATTGCTGAACCAGCAGCGCATCGTCTCGCGCGCCTGTTGCTACACGGGCCGGTTTCGCTCCCCAACTCATGAAAGGCCGGCCGTCTTGTGCTCCTGTTTGATGAAAATCTGTTCCGCATTCCAAAGAGTATAGTTGCTCAGAATAGCAGGGCGAAAGTTCCCCACCCGGTCTTTCGCTCCGACCAGGATATTGGGACTTACCAGGAAGATCACCGGGACATTTTGCCAGATAATTTGCTGGACCCCGTCGTAAATCCGCTTACGCTCTTGATAATTTGGAGCGCTCAGCTGTGCTTGCATCAAACGATCGATCTCGAGTTGCCAGGCGGGCTGGACCTTAGGCGGCTGCAGACTCCAGACGTGTGTGCCGCCGCTGGATGTAAGCAAATTCAGCTCCGAATTTGGATCGGCGTCACCACCGGCCAGCGCCATAATTGCTGCTTCGTATTGATACGAGGAAAAGATCCGGTCGAGAAAAGTGTGGAAATCGAGCGGGTCGAGCGCAAGATCGATACCCAGTTCTTTTAAATCCTGCTGAATTAGAGTGCCCATTTGAACCTGTTGCGGGTTTCCGGCGTTTACTGTCAATGATAAGTCGACCGGATTATGGTGTGAATCGGCCAGCGCGCCGTCACTTGTCCACGAAAAACCAGCCTCGCGCAAGAATTGACGCGCGCGTTCCACAGAGCGCGGGGGCACTCGAAGCGTTCGATCGATCCATCGCCGGTTGCCCGGAGTAACCGGGACCGCCAGGGCCTGCGCCCGTCCACGATACGCCAGTCGCACGATGCTGTCGCGGTCGATCGCATAGGAAATCGCCTTACGAAACGCGACGTTGCCGAACCAGACCTGCTGGTTGTGCAGGGAGGGTAGGCTCGCGGGCGCAGAAGCGTTTTGGTTGAAGAACAGAAAAGAATATTCGAGCCCCGGCCCCAGGTCATAAAGATGAAAATGCCGGCTGTGTTGATCTTTCTCGAGAACGGCGAAGTCGGATGGATTCAACCGGCTGATGATATCGGTCTCTCCGGCTTCAAAGCGCATGGCTTCGGCATCGGCGTTGGGAGCGAATACGCACAGGATGTTCTCGAGGTAGGGAAGCGTCTGTCCCTGCAAATCTTTTTTCCAGTAATACGGGTTACGCTCAAGCACGATGCGCTGCCCGGGGACATACATCTTGAGCCGAAACGGACCCAACCCTGCGATCTGCCGGGGCGCGGTATTCAAGCCCCAGACGCTGGATAGCTGCCCTGGATGGGAGTCTTGTTGCAACAGATGTTGCGGCAAGATGGCGATGCCGTCAAACAAGCGCTCGGCCGCGGCATAGGGCTGCGCGAAAGTAAAAATGACCGTGTGTTTGTCGACTTTTCGCAGCGAGATCGGCTGCCCCGCGATGAGCAACAGGTCGCGCTGGGGAGAGTGGACTTTTTCGTCGAGATAGCTCTGGAACGTGAAGACAACATCGTCGGCATCGACGGGGTAACCGTCGGAAAAACGCAGGCCGCCTCGGAGGTGCAGAGTGTAGTGTAGACGGTCCGGGGAGACGTCCCAGGATGCGGCGACCGAAGCTTCGGTGAGCTGCGTTTCGCGATTGATATGGATAAGGTCAGCGGTCAGCAGGCCGATGATGTCTCGCGAGCTCGTGTCCACCGCAGTGAGGGGATTCAGGGTCTTCGGCTCGGAGCGTTGAGAAATCACCAGCGTTCCTCCAAAGTGGCCGATTAAACCGTTAACGGTCAGAAAATTAGTAGTAGCTTTCGCGCGCTGGCTGAGATTGTCTTGCGGACGAAATGCGCTTCCAGAGAATGCGGTAAAGAGGATGAGCCAGAAAGCCATGCCGAAACGGCGAAAATCTTTCCTCCTGTCGTCTATAAGCATTGTTCTTTAGGCAGATATTGATGGTAGATCAGTTTCAAGCTTAGTAGAACAGCATAAAGGCGCGTATTTATACGGATGGCTCAGGCGCCTTTGGTGTATCGCCAAAAAAGCTGTTGATACATGAGAAATACTGCCACTAGAGCGGCGGCTGGCGCAAACATCCACCAACACGATTGGAGTATGGAATATTGTTGGAGCCCGGCCAGCATGTTTCCCCAACTGGGGGCCGGTTCGCTGACTCCAAGTCCAAAAAAGGAGAGAGTCGTTTCGAGCAGTATGTATTGAGGTATGTATAAAGCCATTTGCGTGACGATGACGCCAGAGGCATGAGGCAGGATGTGTTTGCGCAAGATATAGAAGTCCGATGCGCCAAAACCTTTAGCCGCGCTTACAAAGTCACGCTCTTTCGCGCTGAGCACGACGCCCCGGATCAAGCGCGCGGGCCGGGCCCATCCGGCAATGCCCAAGACTACAACGAGGAGGAGAAAAATTCCGTTGGGATCGATGCGCAGCGGCAGGAACGCCCGCACGGAAAGCAGCAGGTAGAGCCAGGGAATGGTCAGGAAAACTTCCGCGGCGCGCATGATAAGGTCGTCGATCCACTTGCCGTGATAACCCGCCAGACCGCCGAAAGCAACTCCGACGGTGAGCGAAATTATGGTTGCGATTAGCCCGGCCAGTAACGAAATGCGACCGCCGTACAGGAGACGGGAAAATTCATCGCGGCCATAGCCATCGGTGCCGAGCAAAAAGATGCGTGCGGCCGCATCTGTGCCGAACAGGTGGCGCGCAGTTTTGAATTGGAACAGCTTATAGGGAGATCCCAGGGCAAAGAAGCGGATGGGAAACGCCAGCGTTCGATCTTCCTGGTAGTCGTTGAAAGTGCCCGGCACTGATAGTGATCGATAGACGAAAGGACGGAGGTGGAAATTATGATTTGCGTCGAAGAAGTGAAGGCGAGTGGGCGCGGAAAAAGCGAGCGTGCGGTTTTGTGAACTGGGAGAGTAAGGCGCGAAGAAGCCGGCCAGCAGGATGACGGCGTGGGACAGTATCAGGGCAGCTATGGCGAGGGCAAACATTTTGCGGGAAGGCACGTTTAGGTTTACTCGGCGCGGATCCGCGGGTCGCTGGCGAATAGCAGCAGATCGGCGATGAGGTTGCCGACGACGAGAAAGATGGTGGCCAGCATGGCCGCGTCCACGATGAGAAACAAGTCTCGCTGCTGGATAGCTTCGACCATCAAACGACCGAGCCCGGGCCAGCTGAAAACGGCTTCGGTGAGCAAGGAGGAACTCAGCAAGGTTCCCAGCGAGAGACCGAAGAGGGAGATGAGCGGATTGGCGGCAGCGGGCAGCGCATGTCTCAGCAGTACACGCCGGAATGGTATGCCGTGTCCTAAGGCGGCGCTCACGAAAGGCGTCTGCAACGCTTCTCTCACGGCTGAGCGGATGTGCGAGGAGAGTAACGGCAGTAATCCCGCCGCCAGGCAGATGCTCGGCAAAACGAGATGCCGGGCGACATCGCTAGCCTGAAGCGAAGAGTCGGGCACGGTGACCGACGCCAGACCGCCGACAGGAAAATAGCCGGTGCGAACAGCCAGCAGCAGAAGCAGCAGAGCGAGGACGAGCTCCGGGGTGGCAAGCAGGACAGAGGCAATGGCTCTGGCAAGCAGATCTGTCCAACTCCCTGGGCGCGCGGCAGCCAACACCCCAAGCGGAACGGCTATCAGCCAAGCCAGCAGAGTGGCGGTAATTGTGAGCAGGAGTGTGTTCTTGGCGCGCGACCAGAGAATTGGGCCGGCGGGGCTGTTGTAGGCGAACGAGAACCCCCAATCGCCGCGCACCACGGATCGAACCCAGGCAGCGTAGCGCGCCGGCAGAGGTTTATTTAAGCCCTGTTGTGCGCGCAGCGCTGTGACGGTGTTTGCAGAAACTGCCGGATTTAGCCTGATCGCTTCGAAGAAGTCGCCCGGAGCGAGATTAACTACGGCGAAAGAAAATACGGAAGCGCTGGCCAGGAGAAAGAGGCTGTGCAAGAGGCGGCGAAAGAGAAAATGCATTTTTCTTACAGCCTTTATGATGCCAACGAATATAACCGGTCAGTTTGTGTATATTGAGAGAGCCCCGGCAACTAGAATGCGATTCTGACCGCTTCCCGTGGAATTACTGGCGGGCGATGAAGATCACTAGCCAACTGTCGAAATCTGACGTGGTAACTTTGCGGCCGTTCGTGCCGCCCCCGAATTTCGCCGCGAGTCTGCCCGGATGAGAGCTATGTCCTCAACCGGTGCAATCCTGGAGCGACCTTAGAATCGCTGACCCAGTTCACCGGAAAAAATGTACCAAGTCAGAGTTCCAGACCAGCCGCCTGACCAGACTGAGACATTACTGGCTAATATCCCGCCCTTTCCACGTCGACGACCTCGATAGTGACGTGCTCAAAAGGCTCGCGACCGATTACGACCCGCGGCCTGGCAGGCAGATGCATTCGTGATTGTCCTTCGTCCAAGCTGTTCAGGAAAGCCCATTAAATAGGAGAAGGCAGGACGGCGGGAATCGAGTTTAAGAGTTCGCGCGTAGCGGGGCGCTCGGTATGCGAGAAGATGTCGTCCACACTTCCTGTCTCCACAATTTTGCCGTGCTCAATAATTGCTATGGCGTCGGACAAGTAAGCCGCCATCCTAAGATCGTGCGATATGAACAGGTAGGAAAGCGAGAGGAAAGCCTGCAAACGCAACAGCATGTCTGCGATCTGCAGCTGCATGCCAGGATCAAGGCCGGCGAGAGCTTCATCGAGCACGAGAAGTTTCGGCTTGAGAATTAAAGCCCGAGCAAGTGCGATGCGTTGGCGCTGGCCGCCGCTGAACTCGCGCGACGAGCGATGTGCCCAGTCGGAGGAAATGCCGACTTCGTTCATCATCGCCAAGGCTCTTTCCTGACATTCCTGCTTATGGATTGTCCCCTGGATTCGCAGCGGTTCGGCCACTACTTCCAAAGCTGAAAAGAGCGGATCCATGGCGGTGGCAGAATGCTGGAAGATGAGTTGAATATTCCGGCGTGCTGCGGCGAGTGTGGCGCCGTGCAGTGTGAAGAGTTCCTGGTTCTGAAAGCGAACTGCTCCGGAGTCGGGCGATTCCAGCAGAGCCACGCAGCGGGCGAGAGTTGATTTTCCCGCGCCAGACTTGCCGACCAGAGCGAGCGTGGATTGCGGCGGAATGGTTAGCTGAATATCTTCGAGCGCCACCACGCGGGCTTGGGTTCGAAAGGGGCTTCGCGCTCTGGCATATGTTTTCGTGAGGTGTTGCACTTCGAGCAAAGGCGTCCGCGGAAGGTTCGGAGCGGCCATGGTGCTGATTCGCTGCGACGGAATGACTCGCATCAGGGCTTCGGTGTAAGAATGTTGCGGCTTCCAGTAGAGCTGCTCAAAGCCACCGTCCTCGACGATAGCGCCGCCGCGCATGACGATAAGACGACTGGCTAATCCGCTGAGAAGAGCGGGGTTGTGCGTGATAAAAAGAAGCGCAACATGAAGTCGATCTTTCAGTGTTCTCAGCAGAGCTAAGGTCTCGGCCTGGGTCAGATTGTCGAGCGCACTCGTCGGCTCGTCCGCAATGAGCAGCGACGGTTTCGCGATGAGTGATTGTGCTATCGCCACTCGCTGCCGTTGTCCGCCGCTTAATTCGTGCGGATAGGCGGAGTAAATCTGCGAACCGGGCAATCCGGTGGCAGACAAGAGGAACTCGATCTCCTGCCGGCGGCTTCTCCGGTCCATCTGGGAATGCGCCCGAAGCACTTCGTCGATTTGCCTTCCGACTGTCAGGACAGGATTGAGGGCCAGTTCGGGTTCCTGCGAGATCAGGGAGATTTGCGCCCCGCGGATCTTTCGCAGCTGGCGGTCGTTAGCCGCCAGCAGTTCTGATTGACGAAATTGCACGGAACCGCTCGCGAGCCAGTTGTCAGGCGGCAGGAGCTGGAGCAGGGTTTTGGCTAAAGTTGTTTTGCCGCATCCCGACTCACCCAAGATCCCGACCGACTCACCCGCTGCGAGATCGAAGCTGACGCCGTTCAAAACCGCCGCGCCGGAAAACCGGAGCCGGACAGTGAGATCGCGAATTTGCAGTAACGGACTGGACACCATGCCAGAGCCTGGTGGGGCGGGCCCTCGGCCAGCGTTGGCCTCCCAGGCCAACTTCTTCCGCTCGGGCGAATTATCTGCGGCTAAATTTCGTTCTTCATCGATCTCTAAAGCCTATCCCACAGTGCTTCCGAATCAATGTGCTCCCACCGATTGACTCCAGTATTGAACAGCCTCGAAGATATCCAGAACTCCGTGTCCCGCTTCGGGAGTAATAGGTTGCGCCTGGGCGATTGATTGCGCACTCGACAGCTGATCGGAGAGAGGATTCATACCGACCAGAAGCGCTGCCACACCTGAAGTAAAGGGTGCGCTGAAGGATGTGCCCCAGCCCGCAGCGTATGTCGAAAATGGATACGTGGTGACTATGCCTTCGCCCGGCGCCGCCACCCAGACCATCTGTGAACCATAGTTGGAGAACGAAGAAAGCTGGTTGTTGTTGGCAGTGGAAGCAATTCCCAGAACGTTCCAGTAGGCGGCCGGATAAACCAGCGTATCTTCTCCGCTGTTACCGGCTGACGCCACCGAAACGGTGCCGGCCAGAGTCCCTATGTTGAGAGCCGTTTCGATTTCCCGGGAATACGCGGCGAGACTGAAACTCATATTGATTACATTGGCGTGCTGTGCGATGGCCTGATAAATGGCTCGAAGAATATCGGAGTTGTAGCCGGTACCATCGGCATGGAACGCCTTGAGCGGCAGAATTCTGGCAGTCGGGGCGACCAGATGGATGATGCCGGCGACCATCGTGCCATGCCCGAAGTCGCTGTACGCGGCATTGCCATTGACTACGGCGGCGGTCGATTGATTGACCACTGCAGCGGTCGATTGAGAAAGGTCGCCAGAGCCGTTTCCGCTCACCCATTGCGGCTGAGCACCGCTACTTACAGGAGGCGCGGACAGGCTGATATCCAAAAGTTCGTTAGCCACATTCTGGTTGCGGGTAAAGTCGTATCCCGGAAGCAGAACGCTCTTCAGAGCCGGATGGTTGGGGTCAACGCCCGTATCGATTACCGCCACCACTCCGCCGCCGGTCGCCCTCGGATAGGCGGATTGACTGTCTGCCAGATGAACGATCTGGGTGGCTGGCTGGTTGAGGTAACCGCGCGTCACGGTGGCGCCGAAATACGTTTCGGGGCTGGTATCGGAGAGGGCCGGTGGAATCGGCGTGGCCGAACCTTGCACATGGGCGATCGTATCGAGTTCAGCATCGACTACACCCGTGAGCGAAAGCAGCTTGGCCAAGACGGAATCTACGGCCGAAACCGGGGTCGTCACGAGGAAGACCTGGCCGAGTAATCCATCGATATCTTCGGCGACAGTGCAGCCCGCCAAAACGCAGACTGCCTGAATGACCGGCAATCCTCCGTTGACCCTGACGATCAATCTACCCGCTGGCTGGGCGGCGAAAGCGGAAAATGAAAAGACGAACAGCAGGCCGAGCAAAACGAGACGTTTCACAGATCTGTCCTTTCTGACTTGTACATGGGTAACCCGAGTATCTCCAAAACAATAAGGATTAGTTGCAAAACAAAAAGTACATCGAATCGCAAATTATTTAATAAGTGCTGCTCCCGGCCGCTGTCCCAGGAGATTATACGAGTGTGGGTGACCCTTTGGATGCAATTTGCGAAAATAGCGAGTCGTTGTGGATAATTGCCGGCCAACAGCGCTTATAGTAGTGGGTAGAAGACGGTCCATGGCTTTGGAATGGCGCTAGTCCTTAGACACGGCACATTTACGCAGTATTGGGAAGGGGCGGTCCGGAAGGAAATTCTGGCCGAGACTCGCTTAAATTTGCTTGCCTTGGAATACGGGTATAAATATCGTCTGGACATTCGGCCGCGAAACGGCTTAACCCGGGTGGAATTCGTCCGCACTTTGACCGAAGCCCGGGTGGTTGGGAGGCCGATACGCCGCTCGAAAGGTGTCGTGCAATTCTTTAAAATCGCCGGCGACGGAAGACTGAAAAAACACCAATGGTAACCCCCTCCCCTAAGGGTAGGCTTCAGCCTGCCATCTTAGCTGCGCTCTGCTGCTTGTATCAAGCTGGTGATGGTCTTCGACATGCCTGCTTTGCGCAATCGTGCCTGCACCTCTTGAGCGGACGCTTGAATACCGGCCACCGTGGTGTTCAGTCTCTGCGCGATATCGTCCGTCTGCAAGCCTTCAGCCAGCCAGCAAAATAGTTGTTTGTGGTAACCCGGTATGGCGTTGCCGCCGCCGCCGAAGCGCCTGTTACACTCGTCAACCAGCTCAGAACTGACCAGCGGACTGATAAAGATGCCCCCACCCGCCACGACACGAATGGCCGCAAGCAGATCGCTTTGTACAGCTGCACTCAGTACAAACCCACTCGCTCCCGCTTTGAATGCCTCGAGTACGTATTCTTCGTCGGGGAAAACACTTATGAAGAGGCTTTTCATATTCCTTCGCCCATTCGCAATTTCGCGGGCAGTTCTTATGCCGGATAGAAAAGGCAATTGAAAGTCGAGCAGAACCACATCGGGATCTTGATATTGACTCAGCTGAACGGCCTCTTCACCACTAGCTGCCTCCGCGATGACCTGGATGCGCGGCTCTCGCTCCAAAACGTGCCGCAGGCTGCTGCGGATAATCGGATGATGATTGACGAGAAGAACTCGGATCGGCTGCATGTGTTCTGAGCTACCGTCGGACGTGCTGCGCGGCTATTGAGAGGTTACTCAGCTTTCCCGGGCTTCACCATCCCCTCGGGGCGGTAGTCTTTGCAGTCTCGATCCAGTAGATGGCACTCCTGGCAGCTTTTGACCGCTGAAATCCCCTCGCGGCAGTATTGTTTACGCTCCCGAAACTCAGCATAGTGAAGCTGAGGCTCTGCGCGAATTGAGCACCGGCCAGACAATAAATGTCAGAATCAAAGACCGCTTCCGAACAAACAATTGCACGTCTCCAGGAGCTGGATACCTGCCTGGTTTCCAATGCGATTGAGCAGTTTAAGGTAAGACTGCGTAATGAAGGCTTCATGCACGGCTCGGTGCGCTGTCAATTTCCACATTTTTCTCCCCGAGCCGGCTATGCCGTTACCGGCAGGATCCGTACTTCCTCGACGCCGTTCGAGGGTCGCTGTTACTACGAGAATATGGATTGGTGGTCCTACTTGATGACCATTCCACCTCCGCGCTTTGTCGTGTTGCAAGACTCCGACCAGTCTCCCGGCATCGGCGCATTCGTGGGAGAGATTCACGCCAACATAGCGACTGCGCTCGGTTGCACCGCTTACGTCACCAATGGATCGGTGCGGGATGTGCCTGGGGTAGAGGCCGCCGGTCTCCAGGTCTTCGCTGGTAATGTTTCCGTTTCTCACTCATACGCTCACATAACCGAATTTGGTTCCCCGGTGGAAGTGGCGGGCTTGCTGGTAAAACCAGGCGATCTACTACACGGAGATCAGCATGGAGTGCACTTGATCCCGCCGTCGATTGCCGATCAGCTCCCCGCCGCCGCTGACGCCATTTTGAAGTTCGAGAAAAGCATGATTGAGTTCTGCCGTTCCTCAGACTTCTCATTGCAACGGCTTTCAGAAAAAATTGAGCATCATCGAAGATAGTTCAGGAACATGATCGCGAGCAGCAGCCAAACGCGCCGTCTTCTCTTAATCGGCTTCGGCGGACTGCTCGCTTTACTCGCCTTTGCAGGATTAAACGGCATCTCCGTCGTCAACAAGATCCAGGAGCGTAACGAGCGCATTCGCGTCGATTACGTCTCTCGCGACCGTGTGCTCGATCAGCTCCGGTCCGATATCTATCTTTCCGGAACTTATGTGCGCGACCTGCTGCTCGAGCGCGACCCTGCGCTGGCGGATCTGCATCGCAAAGAGTTGGATAAAGCTCGCGCGCGCGTCGATGCCAATCGAGCTGCTTATGCGCGCATATTGCTGACCGAAGAGCGAATCCCGTTTCAACGGTTTGAGCATGAACTCAAGCGGTATTTCGACTCGCTAGACCCGGCCCTCCACTGGAACCCCGAGCAACGTCAACAACTGGGCTATTTCTTCATGAATCACACTCTGCTGCCCGGGAGAATGGAGATCGTCCGCTTAGCGGACCAGCTGAGTGCACTGAACGAGAAGCAGCTGGAAGCTCGCAATCGCCAGGTGAAAGAGCTCTTCACCAGTTTTCAGCACTTCTCGATTGCCATCATGCTTGTTTCTCTCTCCTGCGGTGCTTTGCTGGCAGGCATTAGCATCCATCGTCTATTGCGCTTGGAGCGCATCTCGTCCTCGCGCTTTCAAGAAGTGGTGCAGGCCCGTACTGCTCTGCAGGATCTCTCGGCACGTTTGCTCGAAGTGCAAGAGTCGGAGCGGCGCGCACTTTCGCGGGAGCTGCACGACGAGGTAGGTCAATCGGTGTCGGGCTTGCTCTTAGGAATCGGGAATGTCGCGGCAATTTTGCCGCCCGGAGTGAGCGCCGCGGCTCTGGTGCAATTGCAGGAATTACGCCGTCTGGCGGAAAAGACCGTGGCCGTGGTTCGCGACATGTCACTTCTTCTCCGGCCCTCCATGCTCGACGATCTAGGACTACTCCCGGCGCTGCAATGGCAGGCGCGCGAAGTCTCCCGAACAAAGGATATCGCCGTGGAAGTGTTTGCCGGCGACGTTTCCGAAGACATCCTGACGGACGAACAGAAAACCTGTGTGTACCGCGTGGTTCAGGAAGCACTGCAGAATACCGTGCGCCATGCTGGAGCAACGTCTGTCCAGATCAACTTGACCAGAAGCGGGGAGAATCTGCTGCTTCGCATTCGAGATAACGGGCGCGGCTTCGAAGCGGGCAGAATAAAGGGAATTGGACTTTTGGGAATGGAAGAACGCGTTTCTCATCTGAACGGGACATTTCACCTGACATCGCAACCTAAAACGGGAACAACCATTGTGGCCGAGTTACCCATTTCCAGACCTCTCGAAAGAGGGCGCTAGCCCATGCCGGTTCGCATCATGCTGGCCGATGACCACATCATCATGCGTAATGGACTCCGCCTGGTGCTCGAGCGACAGCAGGACTTTGCCGTGGTGGGCGAGGCAAACGACGGCCGCGAAGCGATCGCCATGGCGGAACGATTGGCGCCAGACGTAGTCGTTATGGACATTGCCATGCCGCTCCTCAACGGGATCGAAGCAGCCAAGCGGATTGCCGGTGAGAATTCAAAGATAGCCGTCCTGATCCTCAGCATGCATTCTGATGAATCTTACATTCTGCGAGCCTTAAAAGCGGGTGCGCGGGGTTATCTTCTCAAAGACTCGGCGGAAACTGACCTGATTCAGGCGGTGCGTGCCGTCTCTTCCGGGAAGGCGTTTTTCAGTCCTGCTGTGAGTAAGGTACTGGCTGACGATTATCTTCGGCAAGTGCGCCAGCGCGGCCTGGAGGACCCGTACGACTTGTTGACGGCGAGAGAACGCGAACTGATGCAGCTCGTCGCCGAGCTCAAGCCCACCAAAGAAATCGCCACCCTGCTCGGCTTAAGCCCTCACACCGTCGACACCCATCGCGGAAATCTGATGCAGAAGCTCAACATGCACAGCATTCCCGAGTTGATCCTGTACGCCGTCCGAAAGGGCATCATCAGCTAGTGCTTGCTGCTGCTCCTTTCGGGCCTCGCGTGAACAACAGTCGAAAAGAGATCTCTCATACCGAGTTTTAGCTATCGTTCCGTGATGTTTTCGGAACCAGTACGGTTTTGCTCAAAGACATTGCACAGCCGATCAATTGATTTCCGAACGGCCTTGAACTCTTGTACTAGTCTGTGGAGGAGGAAAACTGCATAAACCGGTAGCCCGATTCCAAACAAAACTGTGATCAAGAACGTCAATGGGCTGGCGGATACCATTTCTTAAGGTTTGATTGCAGTCCTCAAACCGACATCGTAGCGGCGAGTAGCTTTCGGTCCAGCGTTGGATTTCGGCTAAGTGCTCCGCAATAGCGTTCGATTTTTGCCCCCAGGGCTCCGAGCGTTTTTTCATCCCACATTGCCGCGCAAGCCTAACCAGCCGTGGGGAATCACAAAGGAAGAAAATATTTTTGGCTTTTGATTCCAAAAGTCTTACGCCTCCCCGCAACCAAAATCCTTTGTAACGGCCTCGCCACGCCTGCTACCCTGCTTCATCATGACTGCCCGCTCCAATCGCCGCGCCCAGGAACGCAAAGCCAAAAAGCTCGCCCGCAAACAGTCCAACGAACTCGCTGTCGTTGAAACAGCACCCGTCGAAATTGAAACCGTCGCTGAACAGGAAACTGAAGGAATCTCCCCGGCTCGTCTCGCCGCCAACCGGGCTAACGCCACTTTCTCCACCGGCCCTCGCACCGCCGAGGGCAAAGCCCAATCCTCCATCAACGCCCTCAAAACCGCCCTCACCGGCCGCACTGTCCTGCTGCCCTCCGACGATGCCTCCGCTTACGAACAGTACGTCGAGCGCTTCGTCCGCGAGTTCCAGCCCGTCGGCGTCCGGGAATGCGAGCTTGTTCAATCCATCGCCGATGCCAACTGGCGTCTCCGCCGCATCCCTACTCTCGAGTTCGCTCTCTATGCCCGGGGCCGCACCCAATTCGCCGAAAAATTCGCCGCCGAACCAGCCGACGCTCAACCGGGCATGATCGAACTCGAAACGTACCTCGTCTACGAAAAACAGTTCCGCAACCTGCAACTCCAGGAAACCCGCTTACGCCGCCAGCGCGACAAAGATCTAGCCGATTTCCGCGAAGCCCAGCAGGATCGCAACAAGCAGGAAGCACAGGACCTCGCCACTGCCGCTACCATATATCAAGTCGCCCGGAGCCGCAACCAACCCTTCGACCCGGCCGACCATGGCTTCGAATTTTCCATCGACGACATCGAGTCTTATATTGAAGGCGCTCGCACTGCCCAAGCCATGCGCGAACTCACAAAAGCCGCCGCCTGAACCCGTAGGGTAGGCTTCAGCCTGCCACCACCGAAGCGGCCATCCACCCCGGCGTGACTGCAACGCCAAATGACACCTCACTACTGCCAAGTAGTGCCCAAATTCATGCCCACATGGTATTTCGAAATGGGCCAATTGCGGGTAGAGTTAAGGACGAGTGTGGCAAAGTGCGCCTCGCCATTTCATTAGCAAATCTTTTATCTGCGTTGATCCGCGTTCATCTGCGGCTGGATTAGTTTTTCATCATCTCTGAAGCCCACCCGGCGGACGCCTGTTGCGGGGTGTCACACATATGCGAAAAAAAACGATCGTTGTTCTTCTCATCCTCTTACCAGTCGGCCTGTTAAGCGCCTTTCTTCTCAAAAGAACCGATAAGAACTCGCATGCAGAAAGCGCTCCAGCCGCTCTGCCCGCCGCTTCCGTGGCCTCCGTCACGCGGGGTACGATCTCCAGCGATCTAAGAGTTGCGGGCCAATTCACTCCCTACCAGGAGGTCGATCTGCACGCCAAAGTCTCCGGCTACATCCGGCGCATCAATGTCGATATCGGCGATCGGGTTCGTATCGGGCAGGTCATCGCCACACTCGAAGTTCCCGAATTAAATGCGCAAGTGGCGGGCGCGCAAGCCGAAGTCCGACATAGCCAGTCAGAAATCGGTCGCAGCAAAAGCGAAGTGATGCGCGCCGAAGCCAACTATGTAGCCGTGCACGCGGCATACACGCGGCTCAAACAGGCTTCCGACCAGCGTCCCGGCTTGATCGCACAACAGGAACTGGACGATGCCCGCGCCAAAGATCAGAATAGTGAAGCCCAGATTAACGTCGCCAAAGCCGCCTTAGAAGCCACTGAGCAGCAACTGGGAGTTTCGCAAGCAGATAACCTGCGCGTTCAGACTCTGTCCGATTACTCCGTCGTTACTTCACCCTTCAACGGCGTCATCACTAAGCGGTACGCGGATACCGGCTCGCTGATTCAAGCCGGTACCGCTTCGAACACCCAGGCCATGCCGGTCGTTCGCGTGGCGCAAAGTGACCTGCTAAGGCTGCGTATGCCAGTGCCTGAGGCTGATGTTCGCTTCATTCAACCCGGAGCTTCGGTGCAAGTCACGGTGCAAGCTACTGCCAGAGTTTTCAATGCGAAGATCATACGCTTTACGCGCGCCCTCGACGCAGCAACGCGCACCATGCTGGCCGAAGTCGACGTGCCCAACGCCGACCTCAGCTTAAGCCCCGGCATGTACGCCGAGACCCAAATTGTTCTGCAACGTCACGAGGATGCCTTGAGCGTACCCAGTCAGGCCATCGTGACAGACTCCGATCGTCCGTACGTGCTGGCTGTCAATCCGGCCAAACGGGTAGAAAGAAAGAACGTACAGCCCGGTATTCAAGGCCAGGATAGAACCGAAATCGTCAAAGGACTTTCCCAGGGTGATTCGGTCATCATCTCGGGACAGACCAACTATCAGATAAACGAAACGGTCCGGCCGCAAGTAGTCCCCGCTGCTGCCGGCGAGAAAGAGGCGACTAAGTAGTGTCCTTTTTCTCCATTAAATACCCGTTCTTCATTTTGATGATTTGCCTCATTGTGGTGGTGGTGGGGATCACCATGGTTTTCCGCATGCCGTATCTGTTCACGGCTCTAGCACTGGCCGTCGTGCTGGCGCTATTCGCGTCGTATCTGTTGGCGATGGCGCTCGCTCTTGAGCCGGGCAGTGAGCAGTGTGCGCCGCTGGCATGCGCCATACTCGGCGGCCTGTCGGTCTCCGGACTCATCACAGCCTTCCTGGTACCGACCGAGTATCTTTTGATCCATCGCAACGACAAAGATATGCCGGCCAGAGGGACTGCCTGGTGACTCTCAGTCCAATATCACTTAGTGTTCCCGGGGGGAGCGGGCCTCTTGGCCTGCTATGCCGCCATTCGTGGCGGCATTCTTTCGCCTCAAAGCCGCCACGAGCCGCGGTATCGTTCACCAGCCTATCTGGGAGGAGGCATGTGAGAAATACGGCCCATCCCATGCGTCACTTATTGCTCACAGCCGCTCTGCTGCCTTTACTATCCGGCGCGCAAACGCCTTCTCAATCTCTGTTACCTGGCCAGATTGGTAATCCCAGTCCAACCCCGGCACAAGCGCCGCCCACTCCGGGCCAGCCTCCCGTACTGACCCGGCAGGATGCCGAAAGAATCGCGATTGCCAACAACCCCCGAGTAAGAGTAAGCGTCTTACTCGCTAGAGTTCAGACGCAAGTGGTTCGCCAGGCGCGCGCCGACGAACTGCCCAACGTGAACGGCAATGTTACGGCAGTCGAAGCCAATGAAGCAAGCCGGCTCTCCTCCGGTTCACTCACCGCCTCCAGGCTGTTACAACACGCTGGCGTGGGCGTTCAGGTGAGCCAGCTGATCACCGACTTCGGTCATACCCGTAACCTGATAGCCACTGCCCGGCTGCGAGAGAAAGCAAGACAGGCGGACGCAGCCGCAACCCGGGAAGATATTATTCTCGCGACCGACCAGGTCTTCTACCAGGCCATTCAGGCGCAAGCCACTCTGCGGGTGGCGCAACAGACGGTTGACGCCAGACAAAGCCTCACCGACCAGGTCACCGCACTCGCGGCTAGTAAGCTTAAGTCTGATCTCGATCTCAGCTTTGTGCAGGTCAATTTATCGCAAGCGAAGCTGTTACAGCTTGACGCGCAAGACAATCTCGACGCTGCCAGAGCATCCCTGGCCGCCGTCCTTGGGTACGATCACCCGGTTGACTATCAACTCGTCGAGGATGCAGGTGCCTTGCCCACCCTGCCTCCGAATGCGGATCAATCAATCGCCGACGCCCTGCAAAATCGTCCCGATCTGGCGTCGCTGCGTTTCTCAGAGCAGGCTGCGCAGAAGTTCAGTCTCGCGCAGCACGATCAATTCCTTCCTACAATTAGTGCGCTGGGACTGGTGGGATATACTCCACTCGGTGCGGACCAATACTTCATCAGTAACTGGTACGGCGCCGTTGGAGTAAACATCGGCGTACCCATCTTCAATGGTTTTCGCTACACGGCCGAAGCTGCCGAAGCCAAGTTACAAGCCACCGCTGACTCCGAGCGCACCCGCGATCTTCGTAACCAGGTAGTCCGCGATGTGCGCACCGCCTGGCTCAATGCCACCGCTCAACAACAACGCGTCACCGTGACCGGCGAGTTGCTGAAGCAAGCTAATCTCGCGCTCAGCTTGGCGCAAACCAGATACCAGCTTGGGCTCAGTTCCATTGTCGAACTCAGTCAGGCACAACTGCAGCAGACACAAGCCGCCATCGACAACGCAAACGCCCGCTCACAGTTTGGTTTGGCGTATGCTGATTTGCAGTTTCAAACCGGAGTGACCCGTTGATGCTACGGCACTGGCGCTCAGGAAAGAACTGAATTATGCCCTTCTTCTCGCTTAAGTACCCGTTTTTCATCCTGATGGCCTGCTTGATCGTAGTCGTGGTGGGCGTTACCACCGTCGTGCGCATGCCGGTTGATTTGTTTCCTGAAGTCAACATCCCGGTCGTGGTAGTTGCAACCTTCTACGCGGGCATGCCGCCCCAGCAGATTGAATCCAACATCACTAACAGCTATGAGCGATTCTTTACTTTAGGGAGCGGCATCGACCATATTGAATCCCGCTCCCTCCCAGGTGTCAGCCTAATCAAAGTTTTCTTCCAACCCGGAGTGGACGCGAACGCAGCGGTCAGCAACATTTCGAACTTGGCGATGGCCAATCTGCGGCGCTTACCGCCAGGCACTCTGCCGCCGGTAGTTTTGAAATTCGACGCCTCCAATTTACCGGTGTGTCTGATCACGCTGAAAGGCCAGGGGCTGAATCAAACTCAGCTAAAAGACCTTGCGCAGTTCAGTGTCCGCAATCAGGTGGCGAATGTACCCGGTGCTTCGGTGCCGCAGCCGTACGGTGGACGCTACCGCCAGATCATGGTGTATGTCGATCCGTTGAAGCTCCAGGCGCACCAGATGAGCGTTATGGACGTGGTGGAATCGTTGAACACTTCCAACCTGATCCTTCCCGCGGGCGACGTGCGAATTGGCGCCAAAGACTACAATATCTACGCCAATAGTCAGGTGCCGGTGGTCAGCGAGATCAATGACATGCCGCTGAAAACGGTCAATAACGCATCCGTGATGGTGGGAGATGTGGGACATGCGGTAGATGGAGGCCAGCTGCAGACCAATATCGTGCGCGTGGACGGGCAACATTCGGTGTACATCCCGGTCCTTAAGCAGGGTGGCAACTCGAATACCATCACCATCGTGAATGGAGTGAAAGAAGCCGTCAGCCACCTCCTAGATATACCGGAGGTTCTGAAGACGAATGTGGTTTTCGATCAATCGATTTTTGTCAAAGTAGCGGTCAGGAACGTGATCAACGAAGGCACTATCGGCCTCGTTTTAACGGCCTTGATGATTCTGCTTTTTCTGGGCAATGTTCGCGCTACCGTGGCAGTTCTCCTTTCGATTCCGATCTCCTGCCTGGCGACATTCCTTGGTCTGAATCTGGGCGGCAGTTCCATCAACACCATGGTGCTGGGCGGCCTTGCTCTGGCGCTCTCCCGCCTGATTGACAATTCTGTGGTCGTACTCGAAAACATCTTCCGCCATATGGAGTTGGGTGAGAGTTCAGCAAACGCTTCCGAGCGCGGCGGCAAAGAAGTTCAGCTCGCGGTGCTTGCTGCAACCATCAGCACTTGCATCGTGTTCTTTCCTGTCGTGCTGTTATACGGAGTTAGTAAGTATCTGTTTACAGCGTTGGCACTGGCCGTGGTGCTCGCTCTTTTCGCTTCGTATTTTGTAGCGATGACCGTTATACCGCTCTTCTGTGCCAGGTTCATACATCTCGACCACGCCAAAACCGACAACCAGATCAGAAAGCGCAGTCTCTTTCGAATCGTAGTTGATAAATTTAACGCGGGTTATCAAGTCCTGCAATCTGGCTACGATCGCGCCATTGTTAAATGCCTGAATCGCCCAGTTACAGTGGTAGGAGGCTTTCTCCTCTTTGTTGGCCTTACGTTTTGCCTCTATCCGCTCTTGGGAAAAGCGTTTTTTCCTCGTACGGACCCGGGTCAGTTTGTCGTTAACCTGAAAGTGCCGGCCGGAACGCGTATCGAGCTTACCGACGACTACGTAGCCCGCATGGAAGCCGACATCCGCCAGATCGTTTCACCGGCAGACTTGCAGACCATCGTGTCGAATATCGGCATCACTCCCGACCTTTCCGCCATTTACACCTCTAACTCAGGAATGCACACCGGATTCATCCAGGTAAGTCTCAAGGAAGAGCACAAGATAGGTAGTTACGCCTACATGGAGCGAGCGCGGGAGAGACTCAAAAGCGATTTTCCTGACGTGTCGACTTACTTTCAGGCAGGCGGTCTGGTGGACTCAGTGGTAAATCAGGGGAAGCCTGCTCCCATCGACATCCAGGTTGGCGGGAATAACTTGAAGCAGGCATTCAATCTTGCTAAATCGATTGCGGGGCGTTTGCACGGACTGGCTTCCGTCAGCGACGTCCTGATTCCACAGGATCTCGACTATCCCGGTATTCAATTGAACATCAATCGCGAGCGCGCCGGGTTACTGGGAATCACGCCTAAGTCCGTAGTCGACAACGTCATCACTGCGCTTACTTCGGACGGCATGATCGCCCCTAGTTTCTGGGTTGATCCGAAAACCGGCAATAGCTATATGTTGACCGTGCAGTATCCCGAAACACAGATCAAGAGTATGACCGACTTCAAGCAGATTCCCTTGCGTGCTTCCGCCAATACGGAGACGACGCCGCTCGAATCGGTGGTTGACTTGAAACAAATCGATACACCCACTGAGGTCGACCACTATCAACTTCGGCGGCAGTTCGACGTGTATGTCATGCCGAAAGAAGAGGATCTGAGTAAGGTAAGCGCGGACGTGACGTCCATACTCTCGAAAGTAAGCAAACCGGAAGGGGTAACGATCTCGGTGCGCGGCGCGGTTCGAGATATGCAGCAATCCTTTACCAGTTTTGGTATCGGCCTGATTCTCGCGATTGTGCTTGTTTACTTGATTCTGATGGCACAGTTCGCCTCGTTCTCAGATCCGTTTATCATCTTGCTCGCGATACCGCCGGGCCTGTCCGGCGTGCTGATCCTCCTCTTAATCACTGGGACGACACTCAATGTTATGTCTTTGATGGGGATCGTAATGGTAGCCGGCATCGCGGTTTCTAACAGCATCCTGATTGTGGAGTTCGTAGGAACCTTGCGCAAGAACGGGTTACCAATCAGAAAGGCGCTGGCAGAAGCGTCCGGAGCCCGTCTGCGTCCGATCCTGATGACCACGCTGGCGACCGTTTTGGGTTTGATACCAATGGCACTGGCGCTGGAGCCGGGAAGCGAACAATATGCACCCTTGGCCCGCGCGATCCTCGGCGGCCTGTCGGTGTCCGGAGTTATTACTGTGTTCCTGGTGCCGGCAGCGTATTTGCTCATCCATCGCAAAGAAGAAATGCCGCAGACAGGGCAAGGGGCTCAGACCTTGATTCCCGATACTGTGGCGACGGAGTAACTGCAGACCAACTGGTATAGCTGCTAAATCATTGGGGTGCTATCAGTTTCTTAGTTCGCCAGGTCATCCGAAATCCCCGCGGCAGTTCGCCGGCATTTTGCAGCATGAATGTCGCAGTGCCCGGAACCGCCGTTGGCCAAAATGTCTCCGTCGTTGATGAATAAAGCATGCCGGCCCCCGAGTCGCGGCTCGTTGACGCGCCGCGATAGATCTTGTCGTGAAGTCCGGCAAGCTGCTGCATACCGACTACTTCGGCAAGAAAACTGTACGAGTGCCCCGGCCACTGCAGGTGATCGAATTCAAGCGCCACGACCGAGGTATTTGGCGGATCATCCAGCTTGTCAAACTCACGGACATGTCCGCTTAAAATTGCACCTTGAGGCGCGATAATTTCAGCCGATAATTTCAGCTGTTTTTCCAAGCGAGCTTCAATAGCATCTCCGATGCGGACAGACCGGGCAAGTATGGGGGTTTGCAGGCTGATGGTGAAGGTCAATCCCGCGGGCAGAATGGAGCGGCTGGTTTCATACCGCGCAAACACGTTACCGAGATCCTCTGGTGCATTAGCAACTCGTGATTCGGCTTCAAACACGTGGCAGTGCGAAAAGGCCGCGTCGTTGCGGAGTACGTCCCCATTATTTTCGACAGCAATCACACGGGCCTCCTTAGGAAGTAATGCGGGTTTTCCGTAGAGAGTTAACGGTTGGTAGTCAATGGTAGTGGTCAGCGCTTTTAGCGGCAGATTCGCCGAGATGGTTTCTGCCCTCACGGTTAACCGCAACAGCGTGTAATTGGCACTGTCCACCCAGAAGTCGCCTTGCTGGCCGGCGCTACCCTGCGCCCCGCGCCAGTTGATGTTCCAGCGATTTTCCAGGGAAGGAGTGGTGTAGGTGAAGTGTAAGGCCGGCGTTCCGTTTATTTCTTCTTCGCCGGCGAGCTTGGCAATGCCGTGGCCGAAAACGAAAAGATTGCTGGCGAAAGAGCGAAAAAGGCCGGTAGATAGAAACCCGTGACCTACCAGCTCAATTAGATCGAGTGGCGAGAACGTCGACTGCCCTGGCCACGAATAGATTTCGCTGTCACCTCCAACCCCGACGTCCACCTGCACAATATCGACGCCATTCGGTTTCCCGTGATGGCGCTGAGGACGGCTGCGGGAAATTGTTTCCAGGCACGTATAGAGCGGCACACTTTTGAGGAGGTCGCGGTTAGTATGTAGGGCTCGAGCAGTTTGCAAGACTCCGAGCGGCAGGTCCTCCGCGAAGAAAACAACAGCAGAGAAAATGACGAGTACTAATGAATTGCGGAACAAGGTTAACAACCATTGAATTACAACTTCAGGCGGAACGGGTGCCGTTCGACATCGTTGCGGTTTTAAGAGAGATTGCCGCCCGTCTTGTTGACCGAAGACTCCGAAGTTGCGGAGCCTGGAAAAGGCGCGATCCCTGAGGTCGCGCTCGACCTAACTGCCTCCAGTCATATGCTTCGTCATTGTCTTTCTTTCCCATGCGGCGCTGAGATCAAAGTCCGCCAAGATCTCCTCCTGGCTGCTCCGCGCACTTGCGGAAGGCACTCGCGCAGCTCCGATGTGAAAAGCGCTCGCAGCCTCAAGACGGCGAAGTGGCCGCCCTTCTCTAGCTCTCTTTCGGGTCTGCGTCGCGCTTGCGGAAGACGGCTTCTCCGACGTCGGATGTCTCAACCCACTTCGGGTCAGGTGAGGCCCCAGCGTCGTAGTTGTCGTGCCAGTTCCACCACTTGTACGTCGGGGTTTGAGGGTAACCCTCTGGCGAGTCCTCCCAAGTCTCCTGACGGCCGAGCGGCGTAAGGTCGAGGTAGCTCCAGGTGCTCCCCATCGCCTCGTCGCCTCGGTTGTTGATGAAGTACGTGCGGAACACCCGCTCGCCGTCTCGGAAGAACACATTGTGGCCGTGCCATTCATCGACGCCGAAGTCCGCGTCGAAGGGCTCGGTGATCGTGTACCAGGGCATTTCCCAACCCATCCGCGCCTTCAGGCGCGCGATGTCCACCTGCGGCGCGCGCGAGGCGTAGGCGAGGGTAGTGTCGCGGGCATTCAGATGGGCCAGGTGGGCGACCTGATCGGCGCCCAGAGAGCAGCCGCGGCAGGCATGCTCGGGCCAGCCGAACACCCCGGGCTCGAAGAAGGCGCGATAGACGATCAACTGACGCCGGCCCTCGAACAAATCGAGCAGGCTTATCTTACCGTCGGGTCCGTCGAACTCGTACTTCTTGTCCACAGCCAGCCAAGGCATCCGCCGGCGTTCGGCGGCCAGCGCGTCACGAGAGCGGGTCAACGCCTTCTCCTTCATGAGGAGCTGCTGGCGCGCAGCCTCCCACTCCTGCTGCGACACAATTGGGGGCATGTTCATCGCGAGATGCCCTTTCCCGTGTTCCTGGTCTCTCTCGCTTGAGGAACACGCGCACAACGGACTCGCCGGAAACGGCTAAGTCCGCCGAGTGTCTCTTTCGTTTGGTGCCCGGCCCAGAGGGCGCCCCGCCGGCCTGTACGCTCTTTGCTTGTTGCCATGTTATTTCTCCTTTGTTTTCTGAAACAGGGCGAGACGATTCGCTCTGAAAAACTTTCTGAACTTGCCGATGCACACCGCTAGAATTCCTCCCGTGGATCCGGCGCCGGCGACCATTACTGCTGTGCTTGCGATGCATGCTGGGCACATATGCCCCTCCTCTGAACTTCTAATTCGTCCGCGCCTGAGTGCCTTACCTGTCTCGCCATTGCCTTTTTCTCCCCCGTTGGATCTTGGTCTTTCATTGCGTTTCCCGATATCACAGAGTGCGTGGTGGTCATGTATTAATACTGATCCAGGTATCGAACGGCCAGGGAGTGACAAGTATGGCGGGATTCCGATGAATTCGCTGATCACAGCCACGGCGCGACCCCAAGAAGAGCGTAACCGTAAACTAGTGGTTGACAAGTGTCGAGGGTGATCTCGCCGCAAGTCTGGCTGTGAAGTTAGATTCTGCAATGGAAGTGCCGCTCACATTTTCATCAGAAAGGGCGGAAAATGTTCACGTCGCGGATTTGTCCAGTACCGCCTGCAATTCAAAACAGTTGAGTCGCTCAAAGTCAATGTCATGCTTTCAAGCGATTCTCAGGAAGTGGCGTCGAAAGGAGGATTCATGGACAGAGCAACACAATGGGCCGCAGAAGTTCCATCAAGAGTTGAAGAGTCGCAGATCGAGTCAGGCCTCTTTTCCAGCGAATCCGTGCTGCAGATTCTAAAATTGATTCTTGCCGGATCTCCGTTATCTGAAGTCCTCGCGATTATTGCTCAGTTAGTTGAATCTCAAGGCGAAGGCACATTGTGTACTATCTGGCTTCCCGAACAGGGCGGAAAGCAAGTTCGTTGCGCAGCGGCCCCCAGCCTTCCGGGATTCAGCGCGCAGGTGGGGCCAATGTCTATTGGTCCAAAAGGAGGCTCCTGTGGCACAGCTATCTATCGGAAGGAGGCAGTGTATGTATCCGACATCCTCATCGACTCCATCTGGGATGATTATCGTCACCTGCTCTTGCCATATGGTATTCGCGCGGTCTGGTCGCGGCCTTTATTCTCGATTGAAGGTAAGGTGCTCGGTACATTTGCCATCCATTACCGGGAAGTGCGCAGCCCTTCTGCCGGCGATCTGCAGTTGATCGAGAATGCCAGCCACATTGCCGGCATCGCAATTGAACGCCAGATTAATGAAGAAGCACTGCGGCGCGAACGCGACCGGTTGCGCTTACTCCTGGAAATCACGAACAGCATGACATCAAGGCTGGATATGCGCCAGTTGATTGGGGCGCTTTCCATGGACCTGCTGAGTGCACTGCAATGTGATTTTTGTGCTTTGCTACTGCCGGACACCGACGCTGGGGAGTTGCGCGTAACCACTTTGTACAACCCTGAGGCACGAGGTTCCCTCTGTGACGGAACGACTATACCCGTCCATGGTTCCATCTGCGGCAAAGCTTTCTGGACTGGTAAGACGCAACACTTTAACAACTTTGAGGAGGTACGCGACGACCCGGACAGTTTCGGCAACAGTGTAGGTCGATGCTTCTACCAACGTGTCATGGCGGAAGGCTTAGTGTCCGGGTGTGATCTCCCGCTTATCGGCAGAAGCGGCGTAGTAGGCGTGCTGGCAGCCCTGAAGCGGTCGGAGCGGGCATACGAGCGAACTGACGTCATCTTTCTCGAACAGGTAGCTCGCCAGGTAGCCATTGCTGTCGAGAACGCGTTGGACTATGAAAGAGCAACTCAGGAGAAAGACAGAGAGACAGAACGAAGACTGTATCTTGAGGAGGAGATTCGCGCTGAATTCGGCGCAATCGTCGGCGACAGTCCCGCTTTGAAGAACGCGTTGGACATGGTGTCGGTGGTGGCGCCTACGGACTCGAGCGTGCTGATCCTGGGTGAGACAGGAACCGGTAAGGAGCTTGCTGCGCGCGCAATCCACAATCTCAGTAGCCGCCGGCAACGGCCATTTGTCAAATTGAATTGTGCGGCTATTCCGCTTGGGCTCTTGGAGAGCGAGTTGTTCGGCCATGAAAAAGGAGCATTCACCGGAGCGATTGCGCAAAAAATCGGACGCTTTGAAACGGCGAACCGGGGCACGCTCTTTCTCGATGAAGTCGGCGACATCCCTCTGGAACTGCAAGCGAAACTGCTACGCGTTCTGCAAGAGCAGGAATTTGAGAGACTCGGCAGCAACCGCACCCACAAGGTTGACGTCCGCCTGATCGCCGCGACGCATCGCGATTTGTCGAGCATGGTGAAGCAGTCGACATTTCGTGAAGACCTGTATTATCGGCTGAAAGTCTTCCCTATTCATGTTCCGGCGTTACGGCAACGCACCGAGGACATTCCAGAACTCGTGCGCCATTTTACGGGGCTCCATGCGCGACGAATGAATAAGAGGATCGAACACATTCCCGCCGAGACGATGGACGCACTGGTGCGATACCGCTGGCCTGGAAACATTCGTGAATTGCAGAATTTCATCGAACGAGCAGTGATTCTCTCTCCTCATTCTGTACTCCGAGCCCCGGTCGGCGAGTTGGAGTCCTTCAACGCTGACCGCGAATGCAATGTGGTGATCAGTGGTCTTGCAGAGGTGGAACGTGACCATATCGTCCGAGCGCTTGAAGCAAGCAATTGGGTGATCGGTGGTCGAAATGGCGCGGCGGAGCGCCTGGGAATGAAGCGGACATCTCTGGTTTACCGGATGCAAAAGCTTGGTATCAGCCGCCGTCCCAGCTCCGTCGCAGCAGTGACCTAAGCGTGTGGAATGCACAGATGATCGTCTTCTCGTAATTCTGATTCTCGTGTCAGAGACAGTTGCTGCAGCCGGTATCCGTCAGTGTCGGATACCGGCCTTGCCGCCGGAATAACCGCGCAAGCCAAGGCATCGCTCGACCGACTGCCCTCCGGTTGGCATCCGATTTTGCAGCCGTTGTCCTCATTGCCCGAAACGAAGACGACTTAAAAAAGCTGCGACCGCGGTGAGAACTGCAGGCGCCAAAGCTTTGGTCTGCGCTCTAGATCTGCGCGAACCCGCGTCGGCTGAGGCCGTTGTTAAAGCCGCACAGGATCACTTTGGCAGAATCGATGCAGTCCTGAATATTGCGGGCGCGATGCCACAGATCGACTTGTTCGAGATGACGGATTCGCAACGGGATGACGGTTTGGCGCTGAAGCTTCACGGCGCCTGCCGCTTGACGATTCGGCGTGGGATGCCCTGAAGCTGGCTTCAGTCGCTATGGGGCACCGGAGGCATTGCTGATCCGCTGCCTTACCTCGTGTCGCCCTCGGCGAAGTGAATGACGGGAGCCTCTGTTCGTATGGACGGCGGCGAAATGAAATGCGTATGATGGCGCGCCGGGTCTCAGTGAACGTTGGTCTTCCCCGCGACATCCCCTGGCGCGGAGCAAGTGTTCACACGGCCATCTGGAAAGAATCGGTGACCGGCCGCCGTTTGGTTCGCTGGCTAAATGTCGATGGTGACGGTCAAGGCGATCTGGCTGGCCACGGTAGAGAGCATCCTGCGGTGATGGTCTCTCAACTCGCTTCCTACCGTTATTGGGAAGACCATCTCCACCGCAACAATTTTGGGTTCGGTCAATTTGGTGAAAACTTCACGATCGAGGGCTTGGCTGACGACGAAGTCTGTATCGGTGATCGCTATCGAATTGGCAATGCGCTTTTCGGAAGTCACGCGCAGCGCTCATCGCGCCAGGCGTCAATTTTGGTTTTCACAGACCGTTCACCTGCTCATCCGCGAAGCTGTTCGCTCAATCAACGAGAACCGCTCATACTTCGCACTCGAAGATTCTCTTCTTTTGTGAATAAAGCTGACACGTCTGAGAAATAACTATATTCGCTCCATTCTTCCCGGTTTCCGATGATGAACAGCCTGCGCTTGGCGCGGCTTACCGCGACGTTCAAAAGATTCGGTTTCTCGGAAGCCCAATCCTTAGCGCCGAGTCGCCGCGGATCTCCTCCCAAAACCAAAATGACGATGTCGGCCTCCTTGCCCTGTGAGACGTGAATGGTTCCGGCTTGCACAATGAAATACTTCGCAGCGATCTCCCTTAGCTTACGGGCAACGACACGAAACGGAGAGAGAAGCAGGATGTTAGCGGGATTGGCCCCGGCTCGCAACAGATCCGCAAGCAAGCTCTCCAGAGCCAGGCCCTCTGCCGGAATCCAATGATCATCCGATTCGGCGCCGGCTATATCGATCCAGGAACTCGGCGGCAAAGACGAAAACGCTTCTTGCGTGTGATACACCATCTGGCCGCCGTACGCAATCTGGTTCGACATCTCGAACATGGGCTTTTCGCAGCGGCGATGGACCCGCAAAGGCGATCCCACCCAATTCGGTTCTTCTTGGTTTTCCGAGGGGAGCCAGGTGCCGAGCCGTGTGACACGATCGGCCAGAGTCTGCGCGGAGTTCCTTGAGGGTAACCAGGTTTCTTCCAAGCCGAAGTGGGCGCGCAATGCCTGCTGCGCGGTAAACGGGAGAGTGACAATGGGTTCCAATTGTCGCGGATCTCCCACCAGAACTGCTCGTTTCGATCGCCAGAGAGCGCCTGCCGTTGACTGCGGAGTGGCCTGACCGGCTTCATCGATTAACAACCAGCCAAGCCCAGCACGGTGTACATGGGAAAACAGACGATCGAAGGAGGCGAAGGTCGTCGAAACCACGGGAATGACGAAGAAGAGTGTGGCCCAGGCAGACCGAAGTGCTTCGCCATGGATTCCGGGCGGAAGTTTCCCACCGAGAATATCCATCGCTGCGTGAAGATTTTTTCTGATTTTGTCCGGTACGCACTCAACAAACGTGCGATGCAGATGCAGCGCTGCGATGAAGACTTCTGTACGTGCGCGGTTCCAGTGTTCATCAGCCCAGGGAGACGACAACTCGCGAGCATTCGGACTACTAAGCCAGCGATCCGAAACCGGGAAAGCGCCTCCCAACTTTTCGCGCAACGCGCTGAGTAAATTGTTGTGCTCACAGAGTTGATTTTCTTGCCGGGTCTTCTCCGTCAACAACCCGGCGATCACCTTCTGCGTCACCTGCACGGTTTGCTCCTTTGCGTCGCGCTCCGTGCCGGCTAGCTTCCACTCTCTTTCCCGATCTTGGACTGCGGCGAGCAACCGGCGGTCCTTGTCGCGCCACTCGCGATACGCAGCGCCAGCAGTGAAGACTGCGTCTACTAAGCCTGGTTTGAATTGGAGGTGCTCGCGGCGGGCACTGAGCGCATCCCTCACGCGGATCTCAGAGCAGGCATAACATCCCTGGGCCTTCACCATAGATTCCCTGGCGTCGCGCGCGGACTCCTTCGCAGTCTCCAACTTCGCTCGAACAATCTTTAATTCGCCGTTGAGCGCGCCTTGCGTTTCGATTGCATTCCAGGCAGCGGTCCGCTGCTCCCGTATCCGCTCCTCTCGCTCGAGAGCCGCCTCGAACGATGCCACCGCAGTCTTCCACGCATGAGCCCGGGCTTTCACCGTCTGCAGATATTTCTGGAAGCCATCCTCCGCACGAGTGCGCGGCTCGGCGGATTCCTTGTTGGCGAACCAGAACTTGCTAATAAAGCTGCGCCGATTTTTCTTGCTGCCGAGCCGGGCGGCAATCAAACCCCACGCCTCGCTCCCGTGTTGCTCTCGATCCTTCGTCTTTCGTTCCGACAGGAGCCGGCTGGCGAAGTCCCCAAAATAGTCGATATCGGCAAGATACTCTTCACCAACCGCGCGTCTCGCTGGAATCTCAAGAGTGACGTTCTCCACCGCTCGATTATTCGAAGAGGCAACGACAATTTCGAAGCCGAGAAGCTCCTCGCGCCAAAGCGAGATAGACCGTTCAAAACCGTCGGTTGTCCAGTGGGCCGGTGGTCCCGCAAAAGCGTCCGTCGGGCGCGGCATCTTAGCTAATGCCCGAGCACGCTCGACGAAAACAGACGCAATCAGATCTCGAAGAAGAGTGGTTTTGCCGGTTCCGGGTGGACCGTTTATCCCAAACAGGGGAGTTGCTTGCTTCGCGAAAGTATCGAGCGCCGCATTCACGGCAAACTGCTGACTAAAATACAGCGATTCCGAAGAAGGCGCCGGCCAACGGCCCACTGGGACCAGCTTCGGCGCGGTATTTTGCCAGAGCGACTCTACTGACGTCCTGACATCGCAACGCGTTTCTGTCGGTACGGCCTGCTCGGGCGAGAGAAAACAAGATAGAGCGGCGCTGTTATTTGCCTGCGCGGCCTCATCGGCCAGACGTTCCAAATCGCGCAGAAAAAAGCTGTTCAGAAAGTCGTCGGTATCTGGTTCGAATTGATACTTTTCGTCGATCTGACGCGCGGCCAGACGTAAATCTTGGGGCAGCAGAACAGCCGCTATGCCAAGTGAGTCTGCAACACGTTCAATTTCGATCTCCAGGTCATTTGGCTGGATCGGCCGTCCCACGTGTGTGCCAGGTTTGCGATTCAACTCGCGACCAACCTCATCGTCCTCGCGGACAGCAAAGCGTTCGGCGAGACGGAGCCCCTCTTCCTGCGCATAGCCCTCAAAACCCTTCATCCAATCGACGCCGGATGCACAGTTCCGCAGACGACCGACCGCCCAGGAACAGGATGCCAGCACGAAGGTATCGAGGAGCGGCCGTCCATCTTCCGTGATTTGCAGCGCGAACAGACAACTTTCGCTGTCAGGTCTGCGGTCGAAGCTCGCCGCGTCTCGTCCGAATTTCCGTTCCAGAAATGCGCTGACGCGTCCCTGCTTATAGATGCCACAGTAAGCGGTGAACCGCCATTTGCGACCAGCCTCCGCAGCTCGAAACCAGTGCGATGAATGCCAGGGAAGGGGAGTTTCGCCTATAGCTCGAAAAACCGGATATTTCCAATGGTTGGGATTGAGGCGGGGAATTTTCTGGGGAGAAAACAGCTCGACCGCTTCCCAAAATTGCAGTATGCGCGCTTCTCTTTCCGCTGGGCTCATCCGCACCCTCACAATAATCCATGGGCTGAGGGCGCTTTGAACTAGGCTGGCACGACCGGAAATTTTCCCCTGGGAATCCGCCCAAGCGTCTCTTTACTAATCCGTAGATGCTGCATAACAAGTGCGGGAGGCGTATGCGCAACCCATTCGGAAAGCGACAAGTCTTGAAATTTATCCGCTTTAAACATCTCGAGGAAAATCAAGTCTGTCTCCCCAACATTCTCGATGTAGTGGCCTAGCGTTTTCGGCACATAGCCCACGTCGCCGCCATTGAAGTCGGCGGTGCGAGCCTTGCCTCCGTTGAAGAACACGGTCATGCGGCCTTTACCCTGGACGTAATACTGCCACTCGTTGGCATTTTGATGCCAGTGCAGCTCCCGCAAACCACCGGGTTTCACGATCACATGGGCGGCCGCAATCGAAGTCGCGACGGGAAAGTTTCGCGAATCGATCACGCGCACTTCTCCCGACTTTGTCTGGAATGTAGGGGCCATGGAATGCATGGCAAAGTCAAACGCTAAAGGAGACGCGCCCAGCGGTCCGGCCGCCGCGCGCTGATCCTGCTCAACTGTCCCTGGCACCGACTCCTGGAAGATGTAGCGCCCCTCCGACGGCGCTGAATACAATCCGTCCAGCTCGTTTTCCGGCACGCCCCAATTCTTGGCCAGCACCTCGCGAGGCGTGTGTCGCGTCCAGTCGGAAATCAGCGTCGTGTCCCCCTCAGAGAATCTGCCATCATCGAACACCAGCAGGAATTCACAGCCATCCGGTTCCAGGCCCTGTATCGAATGCGGTGTGCCGGTGGGAAAGAACCACAAATCATTCACTCCCACATCTTTCACAAAACTCTTCCCGTCATTATCGATGGCAGTGATGCGAGCCTTCCCGGTCAGCATCAGTGCCCATTCAGCGGTGTCCGGTGGCCGGAAGGTATTGGGGTTGACGTCCCGCAGACCCTTGTTTTCTGGACCGGGATCGGTCGCGCTCTTATCTCGCTGAGCTTTATCGATCTTTGGCAGATCCTGTCCGCCCGCACGCGTTCCGCTCAACATCGTCGTCGCCAGAGCCGCCGATCCTGCCAGCAAACGCCTCCGGTCTAAGCCTGTCTGCTGGGAACGTGCTTTATTGTTCCTCATATCTTCATCAGGCCACATTGCAAATCACGCGCCAGAGCATACCCGGTAGAGACGGTAAAGGTCATGAAACTTTCGATGGATTCACTTTTTCCTGATTGCTGGTATAGTCTGCACGAATGTTTCCCAAATCGGGCATGCCCAATCTTGCATTTGTTTCAAAGCCGCTGTTCTGGCTGGCTCTGTGCGCGTCGCTTTCATTTGCCATCCTCGTCTACCCGATCTACGTGATACGTCCGTTCCGTTATCAGGGCTCGCGGGAGCTCGCTCTGGCACTTGAAATAACGCGCTGGACACCCTTTCTCGAGACCATCTTTGTTACCGTTGCCCTTGCCTTGCTGGTGTTTTCCTGGCGTCAGACTAGCGTCCGATGGCGCAGAGTTCTTGCCTCGATAAGCGCTCTGCTCGTCGTTCTTTTCGGCATCTTGTCCCGCGTAAATATCTATGAGCTGATGTTTCACCCGCTTGATCGCCCCACCTTTTCTCCTGCTTCTAAGGCCAGGCTGGATGGCCGCGAAGAACTGATCGCAGTCCAACTCAGCGGCGCTGCGCGTGCCTATCCAGTCCGCAGCATGTCGTATCATCACATCGTCAACGACGTTGTCGGCGGTTTGCCGGTTGTTGCCACTTATTGAACGCTCTGTCACACCGGTCTGGTGTTTCAAAGATCAATCAACGGTCTCGCCCTGCGCTTCCATCTCGCCGGCATCAATAACCAGAACTTTCTCATGCGAGATGAGCAAACCGGAACTTACTGGCAGCAAATTACCGGTGTCGCTATTGCGGGGCCGCTCAAAGGTCAACGCTTGCTTCCCGTCTACGCCGATGAACTCACTTTTTCTCTCTGGAAATTAGAGCAGCCCGATGGCGCGGTGCTGAACGATGTTAAGGCGTTCACCAGCGACTACGCACCCGCAAACTGGGATGTGCGTATGGCGAAGGCGCCCACTGTTCTCAGCTATGCCCAAGCCGGTCTCAAGCCGCGCGATTTGATGCTTGGCTTGCATGCGTTTGGAGCGAGCCGGGCCTTTCTGTACACCGAAGTGCTAAAGGAGAAGCTGATTCAGGACCGGATCGGGAGCGAGCCGATTCTGCTACTAGTTGGCCTCGACAACAGTTCCATTCGCGTATTTCGACAGCGCATTCCCGGCCAATCCACCATCGCGCAGTTCTACCGGATGACGCCTCCGGCAAGTGACTCTCGATCCCTGCTCATGGATTCACAGACCGGCAGCGAGTGGAACTTCCAGGGATGCGCCGTAACCGGGAAACTGAAAGGCGTCTGCCTGGAGCGTGTCGACGGAATCAAAGATTACTGGTTTGACTGGCGCAATTACCATCCCGCGACCACCGTCTATGGCATCAAACACCCGATTCGATGACCGCAGGAAGCGTCTACTTGGAATTCTGTCGACGCCGCAGCTGCTCGCCGGAGCATTCAATTCGTGAACACCGGAATGCCGCCAAAGTTAATGTCCAGCGAGTTGGTGAATGTCTGCGGCATTTGGGTCTGCGCCAGCGAGAAACTCAGCTGGTAGTCTCAGATAATTGCCGAATGACCCGCTATTGGCATCCGCGCTGTCAACGGCGTAAAACAATCCCTGGTAGTTGGGTACATCCTGACCGCTCAGTGTCCAACTGGACCTATGGTCGCGAAGGTCAGGTTCGGCGCCGGATTGCTTGTATGTCCCGGCTCCGGTTGCGGCGGTGTTCCAGGCGCGAGCGACGAACCCCACTACGGATCGGGATCGCCAACCGCCAGCACCGAGTGATTCGTAGTCACAACTGCGCTCGACTGCTCCGGATGTTCCACCCACTGCGTTTCACCGGATTGGCCCGCCACCATCGCTACCGCATTGGGCGTGGAGGGCCCAATCACCATGTCGAAGAAGTTATCCATCAGCGTGAACCAGTTTGCATAGTTCCACAAAAATGGAATCGTGTCGCAATCGATGTGCGCCATCATCAATTCGCCGAACTGTTCCGGTCGAGAGTCGGAAGTGCCGACGGCCGCCCGTTTACGATATTCACGCCCTCTTCCACCAGATCAGTCGATACCGGCGTTCAGTGCGTTTGGTTTGCTATTCGCACAGATCAGGCTGTTCCCGTAAAATCAAATCCCACAGCGGCTGATACTGAAACCAGCCCACTCTTGGATTGCCTATTTGTCGTTGTGCAATCAGTGCGCTTTCGTGCGAGATCTTGATCGGCTTTCCAGCCGCCTCTGCCATCAACTGCGACTGGCAGCAACGGTCCATGCTGATGAAATACCAGGCCGCTTCGTCCACCGTACTTCCCACCGTAATCAGCCCGTGATTCTGCAGAATGGCAGCCTTATGACTACCGAGTGCCTGCGCGATGCGATCTCCTTCTGACGTGTCGTACACGACACCCGTATAGTCCGAGAACAAACCGTGATCTTCGTAGAATGCACAGGCATCCTGCGTGAGCGGGTCCAACAATCGCCCCAACGATGACCACGTTTTTCCATAGAAAGAATGTGCATGGGCCGCGGCTATCACATCAGGCCGGGACATGTGGACCCTGGAGTGAATCGCGAAGGCCGCTTCATTGATCGGCCGATCGCCTTCTACCACTTCGCCCTGCTCATTCACCAGGACCAGATCCGACACCCGGATATGGGCAAAATGCATTCCAAACGGGTTCACCCAGAAATGGTCCGTACGCTCCGGATCGCGCGCCGTAATGTGACCGGCCACTCCTTCGCTGAAACCAAATTTGGCGAACAACCGGAACGCTGATGCCAATCGCTGCTTGCGGTGTGTTCTTTCTTCCGCCAATGTCGCAAACACGGGCATGGCGGGCGTCTTCGCGATCTTGACTGTATTCAGGACAGATGTGGTGGCCATCTCTTGTTTACCTCTTTCGCAATAAGACACAATCTTACAACCGGGATTACGTGCTGAATCGTTATCTACAATCGATGCATGCGGAGCGATCACAAAATTGCGCTGGTCACTGGCGCCGGCAGTGGTATTGGCCGGGCGGTCGCACTCTCATTCCACGCCGCCGGCTATGCTGTTGTGCTGGCCGGACGCCGCGCTTCCGAACTCGAGCGCACGGCCACCGCCGCACCGTCCGATAGCAAGATGCTCGTCGTCTCTACCGATGTCAGCCGGCCCGAGTCCGTCAAAGCTCTCTTTGCCGAAACCTGGCAGGAATTTGAACGGCTCGACGTCCTCTTCAACAATGCAGGCGCCGGAACGCCGCCCATCGCTATGGAGGATCTGTCTTACGAGCAATGGAATGCCGTTGTCGGCGTAAATCTCACAGGCTCGTTTCTGTGCGCGCAGGAAGCGATCCGGATCATGAAGGCTCAAACACCCCGCGGCGGCCGCATCATCAACAACGGCTCTATTTCAGCTCACGTCCCGCGCCCTCTCTCGGCCCCTTACACCGCCACCAAACACGCGATCACTGGATTGACCAAATCCATTTCACTCGACGGCCGCGAGTTCGACATCGCTTGCAGCCAGATTGATATCGGCAATGCCGCCACCGAGATGACCGGAAAAATGGTCGCGGGTGTTCGGCAAGCCAATGGGACCACCGCCCCCGAGCCGCGAATCAATGTCCAGCACGTAGCCGACGCCATCCTGTATATGGCCAGCTTGCCGCTCGAAGCCAACGTTCAATTCATGACCGTGATGGCGACTAAGATGCCTTTCGTTGGCCGCGGCTGAACTTTCAGTCGTCCGCTATGCTGGATTCACTTTCGCTTCATGGCTACTTCGCCTCCCGCCACTCCCAGCTCGCGCCTGCTATCACTCGACGCCTTTCGCGGCATCACCATTCTGCTGATGGTGCTCGTTAACAACGGAGGTGGTCCCGTCAGCTACGCACAGCTCGAACACTCTGAATGGAACGGCTGGACTCTGACCGACACCGTCTTTCCTTCCTTCCTGTGGATCGTAGGTGTCGCCATCACGCTGTCTTTAGGCAAGCGCCTCCAACTTGGTGACGCGCCATCACAGCTGCTGCCAAGAGTCTTTCGCCGCGCGCTCCTGCTCTACGTTCTCGGTTTGCTGATCTATGTCTATCCCACCTTCAGCTTTTCCCAGCAGCGCTTACTTGGGGTACTCCAGCGGATCGCGATCTGCTATCTCGTCGCGTCCATCATCTATCTCTATACCGGGGTTCGCGCGCAGATTGCCGCCATCGTCATCCTATTCGCCGCCTACTGGCTCATGATGACCTTCATACCCGTTCCCGGCTACGGGGCGGGCCACCTCGATGTTGCCGGCAACTTCGCACATTACGTCGACCGCATCGTACTTGGCGCACATAACTACGCCAGCACCAAAAGCTGGGATCCCGAAGGCATCGTCAGTACCTTGCCCGCCATCGGTTCTACGCTGCTCGGCATCATGGCCGGTCATGTTCTGCGCCTCGATCTGCCGCTTGCGGCCCGCAGGAATCGGCTTTTGCTCTTAGGCGTCTGCCTGCTCATCCTCGGCCTGCTCTGGAATACCGTGCTGCCGATCAACAAAAAACTCTGGACCGATTCCTTCGCCACCTTTATGGCCGGGCTCGATTTTGTTGTCCTCGCCACCTTCATCTGGCTGGTCGACGAGCAGCGCCGCCATAACATCGTGACGCCGTTTGTCATTACCGGCATGAATGCTATCACGGTTTACGTCGCTTCCGAATTCCTTTCCGAACTGCTGGATGGCGCCGGCTGGCACGACCGTCTCTACGACTCCTTTTTCGCCCCGCTCGCCTCTCCCAGAAACGCTTCCCTGCTTTGGGCACTGTCCTTCACCGCTGTGATGTACCTTCTGGCCTGGTTACTCTACCGCCGGCGCTGGTTCATTCGCCTCTGATTTGCCTCCTCTGATAAACCGGGCGAATTCCCCACTCGCCTTCTACAAACCGCTTTTCCAGCAACCTTCTTGACATCCCAGCCGATCTCAGACTTAAATGGTCCGAGTACAATATCGAAAGAAGGTCCTGCGCTTTACTCTTGCCGGAGCACGCAGGACCTGGGACTACAGCCTCGAGAGACTGCGGCCACCTCCACTATAGGACGTCGTAGCTTTCGGGGCTCCAACTCACACCTTAGGAGAGCTGTCTATGACGAAACACTTCCTTTTACTTATCGGTTTTGCTGCTACCGCCCACTCATTCGCCGAACCCCCGCCCGGCCCCAAGCTGAACGGTCGCGTAGTCGATGCCAGCCAAGGTCCCATCGTGGGTGCGCAGATAACCGCCTTTTCCACGACGGGCGAAACCGCGATGAAAGCAACGTCGAATCAGTCAGGCGAATTTTCGCTTTCACTAACGTCCGGAAGTTACAACGTGCGCATCGCCGCCTCAGGCTTTGTCGACCTATCGCAAACTATCGATACCGAGCAACTCCCAGTTGCAACGCAGGATTTCGTGCTCGAAATCTCCCGCCGCTCCGACAGCGTCACCGTCACTGATCAGCTGGGCTACGATGTCGAAGCCACCAGCACGGCCACCAAAACTCCCACCTTGGTTCTCGATATTCCGCAATCCATCTCCATCATTTCGAGCGAACTGATTCGCGATCAGGCTATGCTCAGCATGGCCGACGTGGTGCGCTACATACCCGGTATTACCTCAGCTCAGGGGGAAGGCAACCGCGACCAGTTAGTCATTCGCGGTAACAACACGAGCGCCAACTTCTTCGTCGATGGCATCCGCGACGATGTCCAGTACTATCGCGATCTCTATAATGTTGATCGCGTCGAAATACTCAAAGGCGCCGATGCCATGATCTTCGGCCGCGGAGCTGGGGGCGGCGTTGTCAACCGAGTCATCAAAAGCGCTAGCGCCACGCCGGTTCGCGAACTTACTTTTGAAGGCGGCTCTTTCGATCAACGCCGCGCGACGGCCGATTTCGATCAGCCACTCAGCAGCGCCTTCGATTTTCGTTTAAACGGCATGTATGAAAATTCCGGCAGCTTTCGCGATCACGTCACCCTTGAACGATATGGCATTAATCCCACTCTCGCGATCAACTTGCTTCAACGCACGCCCATTAAGATCAGCTACGAATATTTTCGCGACCGGCGCGTCGCTGATCGTGGCGTACCTTCGTTTTTCGGCCGCCCCGTCGACACAGACATCTCAACATTTTTTGGCAATCCTTACAATAGCCGCTTCGATGCGTCCGTCCAGTCGTTTGACGCCTCCATCGATCACGAGTTTAACGCCGGCCGTCTGCTTCGCGATCAGGTTCGCTTTGCCGACTACCACAAGTTCTATCAGAACTCCTTCGCCGGCGCTGTTTCGCCCGACGGCTTGAGCGATACTCTGTCCGCCTACAACCATCTGTTGCCGCGCCGCAACTTCTTCAACCAGACCGATTACATTCAGCCGCTCTCCACCGGGCGAATCAAACACACCATCCTCATCGGCTCCGAACAGGGCCGTCAGAACTCCGATCAGTTCCGGAACACAGGTTACTTCAACGGTTCGCTCAGCAGCCTGGTTGTGCCGCTTCAAAACCCCACCATCACGACCCCGCTCACCTTTAGTCAGGCATCCACCGATGCCAATAACTACACCCACACGAACTTGGCCGCGGTTTACATCCAGGACCAGGTGCAGTTGTCCAAGCACTTTCTCGCCGTGGCAGGCATCCGCTACGACCTCTTCGATCTCACTTATCACGACAATCGCAGCGGTTCCACCTTGGGTCGTACCGATAATCTCGCTTCTCCTCGCGCCGGTATCGTCTACAAGCCCATCGATACCGTCTCTCTTTATGCTAGTTATGGAGTCAGTTACCTGCCCAGTTCGGGTGATCAGTTCCTGACACTCACGGTCACCTCGCAAAATCTGAAACCGGAAAAGTTTTCGAACTACGAAGCCGGCGCTAAGTGGGACTTAAAGCGTCGCCTCTCGCTCTCGACCGCCTGGTATCGCCTCGATCGCACCAACACTGCCGCACCCGATCCTGCCGACCCCACACGCACTGTGCTCACTGGCAGCCAGCGCACCAGTGGTTACGAGTTTAGCTTTAATGGAAAACTTACCTCCGCCTGGCAAATAGTCGGCGGCTACGGTTATCAGAATGCGTACATCGCCAGCACGACCAGCGCCGCCCAAGCCGGCGCCCGCGTCCCGCTTGTACCGCGCAATACCGCTTCCTTATGGAATAATTACCGTATTCTTCCACGCTGGGGTGTCGGCTTTGGCCTCGTCAATCAAGCGAGTATGTTCGCCGCTATCGACGACTCCGTGTTACTACCTACTTACACTCGTATCGACGCTGCCACTTACATTACACTCACCGAATATCTGAGAGTTCAGGCCAACATAGAAAATCTGTTGGACAAGACTTACTACCCAACCGCCAATAGTAACAACAACATTTCGCCCGGCGCGCCGCGTAGTTTTCGTCTGTCCCTGATTGCCCGTTTCTAGACCGAATTGGTGTCTGCAGGCGATCCAAAGTTTGGGTATTGTTTAAAGAAGCAGGTAATGCAATTCAGATTGCGGGGGACAGGTCCATGCGAAAACGTTTGAAATCGGCTCTTCTACTAGCAGCGGCGGGTACAGCGGTCGGGCAGACTGCGCCGGCTCCGAATACACCGGGCCTGGTCGTGGCCACCGGCCAACTAGGTGTAGCGCCTCCGGTTTTTTTGATGGGTGCGGGTCCCATGCCGGTGAAAGGTGCTCCTTATTCCGCCGAACAAGTGAGCGATCGGGTGCAGACCCTGGCCGACGGCACGCACAATACACAAACCACGCGAAAGACCATGCTGTACCGGGATGGAGAAGGCCGAACCCGGACAGAGCGGACATTTATGCCACCACCGGGAGCAGTAATGGCGGCGGGCATTCCGTCGTTCATTGAGATCCTGGATCCGGTGGCGGGCTTCCGGTATTCACTCGATACCCGGAATCGGATAGCGCGCCGGAGTGCGCTGCCGCTTATCAGAAACCGGGGCGCTGCGGTTGCGGTGCCTTCTGCCGTCGTGCGGCAACAGGCAGGAACGTTTGTACTGGGTGGGAACGCCAGTGCGATGACAGCAACAATGGCCGCTGGGCCAGACTCCTCAAGGCCGCATCCCGACATCTCCCAGGAGAGCTTAGGTACACAGAATATCGAGGGGTTAACGGCCGATGGCTCGCGCGTCACCATAACCTATCCGACCGGTTTCTTCGGCAACGACCGTCCAATCACTACCGTCACGGAGACCTGGACTTCGAAGGCGCTCCAGACACAGGTCTTGTCGACCACCTCGGACCCACGTAACGGCGAGACCACGACCAAGTTGACCAACCTTTCGCAGGCAGAGCCGGATCCAACGCTGTTTCAGATTCCGCCAGACTATTCGATGGAAGATCAGCCGGCGGCAAGAGTTATACGGAACCCGCCGGCAAATTGAGTACGGAATTGCCGAGATGAACATGCCTCGCCCAAGAACTACTTGTCCGGGCAACTCTAACTCGCGCCATCAAACTTTCGCAATGAATCTACCGATGGTTCCAACCAGTTCAGCCGCGTGACCAAACCCGTTTGTATCGACCCCGACACGCCGCTACTCTATCGATAGCTCCGTTATCACCTCAATCCACTCCTGGGAAAACCTGGTACTCCGTGTCGACACTTCTTGGAGCAGGTGTCGGCCGGCAGACATCCATTGCACTGAATAGATGGATTCAATTTACCTGCGACTTATTCAATCGGAACGTTTGTCGGACGCGACTCGCAAGGCCCTTCTGATTCGGGCTGCTCAACAATTTCCCGATGCACCGCTGATTGTCGATCGCACTCTCTATCCCGTTCTTCGCGCCGTCGTGAGTCGCTTAGTTCCGCAATCGGATCGTGCCGAACCGATCGACCTAGCGGCATGGCTTGATTACAATCTTTCCTGCGGAAAAGGCAACGGATGGCGCTACGCTGATATGCCCGCCGACCAGGACGCCCTGCAAACTGGCTTGCACTTGTTAAACGGGAGCGCCCTCGGAAGATACGACAAGCCATTTGCAAATCTTTCAGACGAACAGATGGATGAGTTGCTGGGACATGTGCAGAGCCAGGACATTCAGTGGCCAAATCTAAATGCCAAACGCTGGTTCGAAGAACTGTTGACGGACTCAACCGAGCTCTTCGTCTCTCATCCGGACACGCTGGACGAAATTGGTTTCAGCGGCATCGCGATTCTGCCGAAATGGGAACACGTCGGTCTCAATGATGCGCAGCCTTGGGAACCGCGAAAGCATGAATAACCGCATGACAAGATTCTCCAACAACGACGCAGTAGACGCCGTAGTAATCGGCACCGGCGCCGGCGGCGCCACTGTGCTGGCCCGCCTGGCCCAGGCTGGTTTATCGGTCGTCGCGTTAGAAGCTGGCCGCTGGTGGAATCCTTCAGAAGAATACGCCACCGATGAGTCGGCCCAAGCCGGTCTCTACTGGCTGGATGAAAGGCTCAGCGGTGGCCAAGATCCCACCGCCTTTGGAATGAATAACAGCGGTTGTGGCGTGGGCGGCTCCACGCTACATTTCGGCGGCTATACTCCTCGCGCTCAGCCAGGCGACTTGCACCTGAAGAGCGAATTCGGCGTTGGAGAGGACTGGCCGTTCGACTACGCTGAACTCCAGCCTTACTATTCGGAAGTAGAGCGGTTTCTCGGCATCTGCGGTCCTGGAAAGTATCCATGGGCAGCCGAGCCCGAACGAGGCTATCCGCTTCCGCCGCCGCCGCTCAACTCTCCCGCACAGCTTATGCAGCGCGGTTGTAAACAGCTCGGCATCACAACCGCCCCGGCTCCGGTGGCCACTCTTTCACAGCCCTATTCCCAGCCTGAATACGGCACTCGGCCAAGTTGCATCAACTGTGGATTCTGTCATCAGGGTTGTAGAAATGGCTCGAAATCGAGCGTCGATCAGACTTACTTGCCGGCCGCATTGAAAGCCGGTGCGGAGATCCGGCCCGAGTCTTTCGTTCACGGTTTCGACGTCGCCGCGAACGGCCTGCTTTCGGGCGTTCTCTACACAAACAATGGTCAGGAAAAGCGTCAACGCTGCCGCGCGGTCTTTCTATGCGCGGGGGCCATAGAAACGGCGCGGCTCCTTTTGTATGCGGGACTCGCGAACTCGAGCGGGCAAGTCGGCCGTAACTTTATGGCTCATGTGGCCACCCAAGTCTGGGGCCACTTTTCAGAGGAGACGCGGCCTTACAAAGGTTTCCCCGCCTCGCTCATCACTGAGGACACGTCGCGCGCGCCCGATGCCGATTTCGCCGGCGGCTACCTAATCCAAAGCCTCGGGATCGTTCCGGTCACCTGGGCGACACAGGTCGCTCGCGGGCGTGGACTCTGGGGATCGGCTCTGCGCGAGCATTTGCGAACTTATAACCATTCCGCCGGAATCGGTATCAATGGAGATTGCCTGCCGTCCGCTGAAAATTATCTTGAACTGTCCGGCGAGTTAGATTCGCGAGGCCTGCCCAAGCCCCGGATTTGTTTCTCGCTAGGCGACAACGAGCATCGTATGCGCAACCACGCCGACAAGCTTCTGCGCGAGATCTGGAAGGCGGCCGGCGCGTCTGACATCTGGACGCTCGAACGCTCGGCTCACACGATCGGAACCTGCCGCATGGGCTCCGATCCCGCCAAGGCTGTAGTGAATCCGTCCGGTCAAAGCTTTGACATTCCGAATCTCTGGATCTCCGATAACTCGACCTTCCCCAGCGCGCTCGCCGCGAATCCTGCCTTGACGATCATGGCCCTGGGTCTTCGCTCCGCCGACCACTTTCTCGCCCAAACCAATCGGGCGTAACGATCTTCAGGACTTCGGTGTATTCGGAGCCCGCTCGACCTTGTCATGGACATCGGTCGATACGCCATGATCCCGCCACAGCCAGCGCATCATTTCCGGAAAAACGGTCCGCAGCATTTTCTGCCCGTGCCGCTGCATGCTGAACGAGTAGTTCACGTCATAACCCTTTTCCGTAAGCACCTGCTCCATCCGTACATTTTGATAGAACCAGTCGCGCGCCTGATCGTAGCTTCCGTCTACTCGCAGGGAACGATTATCATTCCGGCCATCGACTAGAAAAATGCGGATAGGCTTCTTTTCGCTTGCCCGAATAATGTCCGGATAGCGATCACCGCCGCGAAGATTGGTAAAGCTTCCGACATTGCTGAGCACTTTTCGAAATTGATCGGGCCGCTGCCAGGCGACTGTAAAGGCGGCGATAGCACCCGAGCTTGAACCGCCGATTCCATGACGCTCCGGATTCTTCGAGATGTTGTATTGCTTGTAGAGAACCGGCAACAGCTCGTCTACGATCACTCGCGCATACTTGTCGTCAAGCGTGTTGTACTCCGTCGGGCGATTGGTCGTGTGATCGCCCCATTCGGAAAGATTTGGTTCCGGCTGATCCGGCCGGCGGCCTGGATTGATGAAGACGCCGATCATAACGGGAATTTCGCGGCGATAGATGAGATTATCCATCACGATCGGCGCGCGCACATCGCCTTCCGGCGCCATAAAAGCCTGCCCATCGTTGTAAATCATCAGACTCGCCGGCACTGCTCGATCGTATTGAGCAGGCACGTACACCCAGTAGGTATGCTGCGTGCCTGGATAGGCCTCGCTCGGCAGCGTAAACGGCCCTTTTATTTCGCCTTTGGGAACGCCCTGCTGCGGCATGGCATCGGGTGCCAGCTGGTAGAAGCTATCCGTATTTAAGGTCTCGGCCATGGCGGGTCGCTGTGGCTGGGTCGTTTGCGCGAACGAGACTGCCGTCAGCATCGAAACGGAGAAAAAAGCGCGTCTAATCATTCGCCGAATAACCTATCACGACCGGTTTACGCTGATGCCATGGCGTAGCAGGCCGCGCGACAATACCACGCTCAGCGCAAGCTCCGTCCCCATGTTGAACCGCGCGCCGTCGGACCGGCGTGATAGCTCCGGTTAAAACGTGTAAGTCACCTGCGGAGCAATAAAGTTCACCCCCAACCCGGGCGGCATTTGTTTTAGAAATTTGCCTGGAAGGAAATGCACGTAATCGATCGCGAACGTGGTGTGACGGTCTACGTTGTAGTCGAGTTCCAGGTCAGCTTGCGCTCCAACATAGCGGGCCGGGCTGCTGCCTGCCGCCCGTGTCAAATTGCCAGCCGGCCCGTAGATTCCATCGGCAGTGCTCTCCCGCCACAGGAACTCCATGTTCGGGTTTAGTGATAATTTGCGAGTCAGATCGAGCCGGAGTTTGGGCCGCGCGATCGCCAGATTATACGGCCCGAGAAGCAACGCCTGCCCCAGATAGGATCCGTTCGGAAACAAGGCATTGAACGTGCCCAACGTGTGGTCTTTTGGATTGGCATCTCCACTGAGCGCTCCGGCATCGAGTTCCACCCGGGGCGAAAAGCGCGCGTCTTTGAACCTATAACCCGTATTCGTAGCGATGCCCCACGCGCCGATACTGCCCGCTCCAAATCGCCCGAATTGCGCCGTGTACTCCCAGTCGTAATACCAGCTTTCCGATCTTGCAAAAACATGCACACCCGCAGTCTGTCGCTGCTCGCGCGCGATACCCGCATTCCAGCGGGCTGACTTGTTGTCCAGCCCCAGATAATAGAGGTCAACATTGGCCAGCTTCAGTAGCGGCAAACGGTGCGTCACATAGAGTCCCCAAAAACTCACCGCGTGATTTGGCGCATCGTCGAACAGGCCGTTATTTATCGTGACCGGTCTGGTGGCGAAAGCGTCCGTCGTCCAGCCATGCGTGTGCAACGTAAGGCGAACGCCATCGAAAACCTGTTCCACGTTCAGCCCGGCGCCGATAGCAATCAGACGGCCGGCTCCGAGCGTCATCATCTGACGTCCCGCCCGCACCGTGAAATCTTCGTGATCCGGTTGTCCTGTCCAGACTGCCCAATCGACGAGGCCTTGATTCCAATCGAGCCGGTCCTCATCTACGCCGGGCCGCGGCCCCCCATCCCGCCCCACTTCCAGGCCGCTCTTTGCTTGCACGAAAAGTCGAAATCGCCTGCCCAGATGCAAGTCGAAATAGGGCATGTATCGCTGCAGGATATATCCGTTATCTGGATTCCCTAAACCCCACCCCGGATGATCGAAATACTCTCCGCGCTCCCGTACCTGTCCCCCGAACGAGAAATACGTCTCATCCGAATCGCCGAGCAGGCGAATATATTTCAGCTTGTCACTCCAGTCCACTTCCCGAAGCGGGTCTCGCAGATAGCGCCAGTTCTCGTCGTAAACCAGCACGGTGTAGGGTTGGTAATTCTCTGTCGTTTGTCCATTCGCCAGACTGGCTCGAAAGCACAAACACAGAACCATCAACCAGTAGAATTGCGCCATCCTAACTACTGCTGTACTCAACCGAATAAAATACCGGTTTTACAGACTCGGCGAGTTCACTAACTTCTTCCATGTGGGATTGCATTCGAGGGTGCTCGAACACTGCCCTAAAATCCTCCTTACTTTGCCATTGCACATAGTTTGCAACGCGCGTTCCGTCATAACTCGCATGAACGGCCGCCCCTATAAAGCCCGGCTGGCTATTCGTAAATGTCTCGGTAATTGCAACCAGCGAAGCGACCAGTTCCCTCTGCCGTTCCGGGCTTATGCTGAACATGTTGATGAGCGTGTAAATGTCTGTCTTCGGCGCGATCGTCAAAGGCATCGTCTTAGCGGACGTCACCATTGCCGAGCAGTTCGAACACGTTCTCCTGCTGCATCACCTGAAAGAAGCTTCCCGCCGCCGGATTAGTGTAGTTGCCCAGCATCTTGGTCAGCATCGGAGTGGTGGTCAGCACATCGATACCGGCTGCGTGCAAAATCTGCCGCGAATTCTCAGCAGCCAGCTTGGTGCAGGCGCCCGAGGAATCAAAGAGCGCAATTACGTTAAACCCTTCCGCTTTCGCGCTCAGCGCCGGTGGCACCAGGCACACGTCCGTCGTCAGTCCCGACATGATCAAATTCTTCCTGCCCGTCGTACGAACCGCATTAGCAAAGTTCGGATCGTCCCACGCATTAATGACGCCGGTCCGCTTTACGCGAGTCTCATATTCCTCGGGCATGATCTCCTTGAATTCGGGCAGTAGCAGGCCTTGCGCTTCCGTCTCCAAACTGCTGGTCAGCACAATAGGTATCTTGGCGAGCTTGGCGAATCGTGCGATCACCCGCGCCCACATCTTCAACTGTTCGCGCTCGGCCGGTGTCAGCTCGCCCGCCCAGTTAATCGTTCCCACCTGGTGGTCGACCAGCACCAGCGCACTATTTTCAATCGTGTAATTTTCTGAGTAAGATCCAGCCATGTTATTCCTTCAACGTGATGTACAACTTGATGGTGAGGCATGCAACGGGCCTGGATAAAGTAGCTTTTGTGGGATTGATTCTTGCTTAGATGAAAGAATCGAGTATGGAATTGCTGCGCGACATGGCGCTGTTCGTGGAAGTGGCCAAGACGAAAAGCCTGAAGCGTGCGGCCGAAACTTTGGGCATACCGGACTCGACGCTTTCACGCCGTCTTTCGGCTCTTGAACACGATATCGGCCTGCGCCTGTTAAGCCGCACGACCCGGCGCATCGAACTTACCGAAGCAGGTCTGGTCTACTTCACCGCTTGTAAGCAGATTATGGAAGCGGCCGAAAGCGCCAACGAGCAAGTGCGCAGTATGGCCGAAACACCGCGCGGACGTCTTCGTCTCGCGCTGCCGGTTGACTTCAGCACTTTCTTCCTGGCCCCTTTGATTGCAGAATTTGCGGCTCTCTACCCAGGCATCACCTTCGATCTCCGCCTGTCTGAAGGCTGGGTAGATCTTTCATCAGACGGGTACGACATAGCGATCCGTTTAGGCGTCCAACCAGATTCAACCCTTACCGTTCGCCAGCTCTCTTCCATTTACTACTCGCTCTACGCTGCCCCCGCCTACCTGAAGCTGCGCGGCGAACCACAGCGCCCTTCCGAACTCAGCGGCCACTCTTGCATTCGCATGGTGTGCCCGCATTGGGATGACAAATGGACTCTGCTAAATGGTGCCGAGAGCGTCCAGATAAAAGTGGACGAGCGTCTCGCGGCCAACAACGTCGCGCTGGTGCGACGGTTCGCCACGCTAGGGCTGGGCATTGCGCCGCTCGACAACCTACTAGCTCGGGAAGATCTGGAGGCTGGGCGATTACGGCGTGTTTGCGAGGGTTGGTCGTTTCGCCCGGTGCCAGTGCTGGCGCTTACGTCGAGCAAAATGCTGCCGGCGAAGACCCGCTTGTTCGTCGATTTCCTGGTGGAGCGTCTGTCCCGCCTGCTGCAAGACGTCGAATCCGCAGCCGCGCCCGAGTTGGCAATCTAATGCTGGCTACTTTTTAGCCAGCCACTCATACTGAGCGGCACTCAACGGTACTACGGAAAGCCGGCCCTGACGTACCAGCGCCGAGTCGGCAAAAAGCTTGTGTCCTTTGATGGACGCCAAGGTCTTCGGCTCGCTCAACCGGTGCCCCACTTTGATGCTCACTTCCGGTACTTTCGGATCGGTGACTTTGACCGCCTTGACTGTCGCGGTGCCAACTGCCTGGCGTTCGTCTCCGGTGTGATAAATGACCAGCTGATCGCCCGCTTTCATTTCGCGCAGATGCTTCACCGCGGCGGCGTTCGTCACGCCATCCCAGACAGTCTCTTTTTGCCGCTCGAGTTCGGCGAAAGAATAGGCGTCGGGCTCAGTTTTCAGCAGGTAGGGCAACTGATTTAGTGGTGACCGCCGCCGCCCGAAGCACCACCGCCAGAGGCTCCGCCGCCGCTATGGCCACCGCCGCCTATGCCCGCGCTGGCACTCACCGCGCCACCGCCGGCGTGACCGCCGCCACTAAAGGAGCCGCCGCTTGCACGACCGCCGCCCACTGCCACACCGCCGGAACTGGCATGTCCGCCTCCAAACGAGCCCGCGCTCGCCCGACCGGCCGGTACGCTGATACCGCTGGCAGTACGGAACCCAGTGCTGGAAAAGGAATGCATGGCTTGGGAGCGCGCCATCTGATTACCGGCGAACGAATTCGAGAAATGGCCCACTGCCGCCGGATGCGTCGGATTCACAGGAACTGCCGCCATCGTAGGCTTGGAGGTCGTGCCGCCAGTCTGGCCCGGACGGTTCCGATACACTCCGCCGCCGCCGCCATAAACCGGCGCATAGACATAGGGCGCGTAAGCAACTACGCCAGGCCCGTAAAATCCATAGCCGAACGGGCTGTAGAAAGCCGAATTACCGGGCAGCCAAGACCAGCTGTTCATGCCGCCATTCCACATCCAGCCCGGATCGGAATAGCCGCTAAACCCATAGCCGCCCCAAGTCCCGCCATAACTCGAGGCGTTCACGTCTTTCGCCGCCTGGTAACTCGAAGCCGCGTTGTACTCCGCCCGCACATTGCTCCAGGCGTAGAGTTCATCCTGTTTCTTCGCGTCGAATTTCGCCGTCTTCAGGCCATCCTCTAAAAGCACCTCATGGCCTTTCCCTATATCGCTCGTCCGTCCGTCGAACGAAACCGCTACTTTACCTTCCAGAACGGCCACCGACCGCGGCTCAGTCGCCGTGAAGCGATAGAGGCCGTTCTTCTCGATGGATGCGGTACTTCCGCCGTTGTTCACGGTAACGTGACTGTCCTTCACAATATCGTCCGCCTCGATCATGGCCTCTCCGGAGGTCACTTCGAGCTGCGTATCTGTCAAAGAAGGCGAGATCATCCGCACGCGGGTGTTATCGCTCAATCGGAGAAATACGCCCGGCGATAGCAAAACTTCTGCCTTTCCCAAGTCGGTCGAAATCGTGTCGTTGGCGTTCAGGAACATCGTCCGTAAGTTTTCCGTCGAGATCTTGCGGCCGTTCACGAAAGCATTTCCCTCAATGAAATTCACTACTCCCGGCTTGGCCGAAATAGTGTAATTCTGGGGCAGCGCACACAGGGCTGATACAAAGAACCCGGTCAGGATCTTTGCGGTTACGGGCCACGCGCGGTTCATAGATAGCAACTCCTTTGCCCGAGTCACTCGGGTCTCGTGGCTTTATTGTACGCCCACTTTAACGAAGGGTAACCACAAAGTTGTAAAAGTTCCTGCGATACAATCGCTCGGGACGGAACCGCTCCTTGACACTTCGAGCTATAGACTATGCAAGTCTCATCATTTACTTCGCCTTCGTCCTGGGGATCGGCTGGCTAGCCAAACGCAAGATCTCGACCAGCGAAGACTTTCTTACCTCCGGCCATTCCGTGCCAGTCTGGATCACCAGTCTGGCCTTTATTGCGGCCAATTTAGGCGCGCAGGAAATGATCGGAATGTGCGCTTCGGGCGCGAAATACGGCATGATGACGGCCCACTTCTACTGGCTCGGCGCCGTGCCCGCTATGGTCTTTGTGGGCGTCTTCATGATGCCTTTCTATTACGGCAGCCGTGCGCGCAGCGTGCCCGAATATCTAAAGCTCCGGTTCGACGAGAAGACGCGCGGACTGAACGCTATTACCTTTGCCATTATGACGGTGTTCTCGTCGGGCATCAGCATGTATGCGCTCGGGCTGCTGTTTGAACTGGTGCTCGGCTGGAGCTTCACCAATTCGGTGCTGCTGTCGGCCGCCATCGTCCTTATCTATACGCTGCTGGGCGGACTAACCAGCGCCATCTACAACGAAGTGGTGCAATTCTTCCTGATCGTGCTCGGTTTCGCGCCTCTTTCATACTATGCGCTGCGCAAAGCCGGTGGCTGGAGCGGCATCCAGTCACACCTGCAACCTGTCATGACGCATTCCTGGCGCTACGCCGCCCACGCTAGCGAGAACCCGATGGGAGTGGAAGTATTCGGCCTGGTAGCCGGCCTTGGCTTCGTTCTTTCATTCGGTTACTGGTGTACGAATTTCCTGGTTATTCAAAGGGCGATGGCAGCGCGCAGTATTCATGGCGCTCGCCAGACGCCGCTGGTGGCAGCGTTCCCTAAGCTTTTCATGCCGTTCGTTGTGATCCTGCCGGGCATCGCAGCGGTGGCCCTGATGAGTACGTCGAGCGGTTACTCGCTGCCGCTGAAAGCCGGAGGCGGGGGCTATGACTATGACCAGGTACTGACCACGCTGATGGCGAAATTCTACCCGTCCGGCATGTTGGGCATCGGGCTGACCGCGCTTATGGCGTCGTTCATGTCCGGCATGGCGGGGAACGTAACCGCCTTCAACACGGTTTTCACCTACGACATTTATCAAGGCTACATTCGCAAGAAGGCGCCGGACAGCCATTATCTGTGGGTGGGACGGGTAACGACGGTGGCCGGCGTAGCGCTCTCGATCGCGACCGCGTATCTGGCGACGAAGTTCAACAACATGATGGACTTCCTGCAACTGATTTTTGCCTTTGTAAACGCGCCATTGTTCGCCACGTTCCTGCTGGGCATGTTCTGGAAGCGTACGACGGGTCATGCTGCGTTCTGGGGACTGCTCGCCGGCACCAGCGCCGCCGCCGCGACCCATGGCTTGACCATCGCCGAAGGCAAAGGCGCCTGGTTGGGCGCGGCCCTGCACACTTTTCCGACCACCATGGCGCAGAATTATTGGATTGCCATCGTCTCTTTTTCGTTCTGCCTGGTGATCACGGTTGTTATCAGTCTGCTCACCACCCCCAAACCCGAATCTGAACTGCATAACCTGGTCTGGGGTGTCACGGAACTGCCGCGCGAAGAAGACGTCCCCTGGTACAAACGCCCCGGTCCGCTGGCGCTGGTAGTAATGGCTTTACTGGTCGTCCTGAATATCATCTTCTGGTAAACACGCCTCATGAATGACCTACGCCGTCCCACTGGTTTTCTTTTCTCACTACTTGGCCTAATCCTGCTCGTCTATGGATTGGCCAGCCCGGAAGTGCGCGCTCCGCTCGACGCGGAAACAAACGTGAATCTCTGGTGCGGCGCCACCATTCTTGTCTTTGGAGGAATTCTTCTTTGGCTCTCGTTCCGGGCGAAATCGTAAAGCTGTTTCAGGAGCAGTACCAGACCAGCGTTATCCCGCAACTCTACCGCGCGCCCGGCCGGGTGAATCTGATCGGCGAGCATACCGATTACAATTTGGGCTATGTTTTTCCGATCGCGCTCGAGATGGCCTGCTACGTAGCCATCGCCCCAGCAGGTCACGGCAAGCTCGATCTTTACTCGCGCGATGTGCGCTCGGAGTTTTCACTGGCCATCTCGGACTTGGCGGTGGCCGAGCCGCTCGGAATTTGGAGTGACTACGTGGTCGGAGTGGCGCGTGAACTGATGCTGGCCGGGGTATTGATCGAGGGCGCCAACCTGTATATCGCGAGCGAAGTGCCGGCGGGCTCCGGCCTGAGTTCCTCTGCGGCCCTTGAGATTGCCACGGCTTTTGCCTTGCTGAGTGGACGGCCGATGCCGCCGCTCGACATCGCGCTGTTGGGGCAGCGCGCGGAATCGCAGTTCGTCGGCATGCCGTGCGGAATCATGGACCAGTACGCGTCGGTTTTTGGCCGGGAACACGCCGCCATCCAGATCGATTGCCGGAGCCTCGATCACGAATACGTCACACTGCCGGATGACGTGCGCATCATTGCCGTCAACTCGCTCGTTAAGCACGAGCATGGGACTTCGGCTTACCGCGAAAGAGTAGCCGAATGCAAGGCCGCGGTGGCCGCCATCCAGCAGACCCACCCGGAAGTCGAGAGTTTGCGCGATGTATCCCCAGCTTTGTTCGCGCAAGTGGAGGAACAAATTCCCGCTCTGGCCCGCCGTCGCGCTCGTCATATCATCTCTGATACACAACGCGTGTTAGACCTCGCTGCTGCCGCCCGGGCTCACGATCTGGTTGAAATGGGGAAACTGTTTGTGGCCTCGCATCGCTCCATGCAACACGACTATGAAATTACGTGCGAAGAAATCGATTTCCTGGTCAACGAAGCGATCCAGCTTCCCGGCGTCTACGGAGCGCGCATGACGGGTGGGGGTTTCGGCGGCTGCACTGTGAATCTGGTGGCGCCAGAAGCGGTAGCAAACTTTCGCATCGCCGTAAGCGCCGCCTACGAATCCCGCTACAGCATCCTGCCCGCTTTTTACGATTGCGAACCGTCAGCGGGAGCTGGCAGGATTTAGCAGGTAGGCGGAAAACATCTATCTTGTTTCATAGGACAGAGCCGGGTTCTTGCATCAGTTCGGCACGCAAAAGCAGCAGGTCATACGCGTTTCATCGAGAGGACCTGAACCGTGACACGACCCACGTCGCTTCTTCCAAAAATACGAGCACCTCGCAATTCAAAATGTTCTGTCCAGTGATCGAGTCGAGGATGAAATGGGCGATGAGGTAATGAAAGTGTTCCGAGTTCAGTAGAGTGGAGTTCCGCATTGCCGACACATAGGCAGCGATCATCGTCCAGTGGATGGCACGGACCGCCTCCTGATCGGCAGCATCGATAGACAAAGTGCGAGGCTGTTTTTCTTCCGTAACAAACTCCTTATGTATGCGTGGCGTTCCGGTTTTCCCAGGACATGTCGAAGGCTTTCCATAGTTCGGCAGAAATCTGATCGGTAATTGGGCGCACGCGTGTGTTTTGGAAGGCCAAGACTTCAGCCTTCATGCCATCGTTTCTGCACACGAAAATGTTGACTGACTCGGCCGTACGCTGGTCCGTGTGCGCAATGTTTGGCCTATGCCAGCTTCTCGCAAAGACGAGCCAGTTCTTCTGATCTATTTGCTTGATGTCAGTGACGGTTAGGTCCAGAGAGGCGCCCTTTAAAACACTGTCGAATGCTTTCTGGTGGAAGGCAGCAATCTCATCCGGCCCGTTATGAAGAGATCCATCGAACGCTACGAAATGCGCGTTCTTGGAGAATGGCTGGGCAAAAAGGATTCCGCTACCCCGGCGCCATCCTTCAATCATTTGGGCGAGTAGATCATTGATCTTTACCTCAACGAGCATGACTCCCTCCTCTTGATTCCTTTTGCAATCACGGTCCTTCCATGGAGGAGTGCTTAGGCGACGCGATCCACGGAAGCTTCAAAGCCAAATTCGCGCAGAGCCTGCGCCTGTACGGGAGCGTTTTGCCGATTGATGACGGACGTACCATAGCCTTCGCCGCAAACAGTGCGCAAAGGTCGCTTGCCTGATGGAAGGCCGATCAGGTGGAGGATGGCATCGGCAATTTCCTGTGGATCATGGGCGGCTCCGGATGCATAGTATTTTTCAAATTGATCTACAAAGACGTCAAGACCCGAGGCAAGCTCACCGTATTCGAGGACACGACCACGATCTTCGGGCTTGGGCCTGTTTGGGAGTAAGTTAGTCGGGTAAGGCCCCGGTTCGACGAGCACAGAGTCGATTCCCAAACCAGTCAACTCATAATGGAGCACTTCGGCATATGCCTCAAGGGCAAACTTCGAAGCGCAATAGATACCGCAACCAGGAAGCAATAAGCGGCCAAGGATCGAGCTCACATGTATGATCAGACCCGACTTCCGTTCTCTCATTTGCGGAAGGAGTGCGCGGCATAGGCGCACCGGTCCGTAGAAGTTAAGCGCGAAGTGCTGGTGAAGTTGTTCGTCGGTGTATCCTTCCGAGATACCGATCGGCATCTTTCCCGCGTTATTCACTAGTACATCGATTCTCCGGTCCTTAGCGATCAAATCCTGTATTGCGTATTGAATGGAACTCGGTTCCACCACGTCAAGCTCAAGGACCTCCAGATCGAGGCCTTCGCGGCGAGCTAAGTCCGACAATTCCTTGGCTGTGCCTTGGTTCTTACCTTTGAAGCCACGCATCGAGGCGTACACGCGATACCCGGCTCTCGCAACCGTAAGGGCAGTCAATCGTCCAATGCCTGAACTGCTGCCTGTAATTAAAACGGCGCTTCTTTCATCGCTCATGTCAGTGTTCCTTGCTAATAAGCCCGGCCTCAGTCGCCGCGATCTCAGTTCTAGGATGCGCCAAATGGAGGGTTCCGGTAGCCGCCTTTTCGGACAGAAGTGGACCAATCTCCGCCAATGGTGTTCAAAGAGTCCCGTTTTTGGCAATGGAACGAAACAAGGAATGGCTTCGGCTTGGTCTATGTGAAAGGAGAGTGATCGTGCCCGAAGCGAAAGTAAAGATTCGCGTGCTGGTGATCGACGACCACCCGGTGGTTCGAGACGGATTGGCTTCCATGATTGAAAGCCAGGAGGATATGGAACTCATTGGCGAAGGCGGGACTGGCGAAGAGGCAATCGCGCTTTTCGAAAAGCTACGTCCCGACATTACACTGCTGGATCTGAAGCTGCCGGATTTCGACGGAATTACAGTAATCGAAAAGATACAGGCTGAACATCCAGAAGCACGGATTATCGTGCTGACAACTTATGCAGGCGACATCCAGGCTAAGCGAGCTTTGAAGGCTGGCGCCAAGGGCTATTTGCTAAAGGCGTCGTTGCGGCGAGACCTGCGGGCATCGATACGCATGGTGCATGCGGGACAAAGCCCCATTCAGGCTGAAGTTGCGGCCGACCTGGCGAGACACACGGCGGATGAATCTCTGACACCGCGCGAACCAGATGTTTTGCGCTTAATCGCCAGCGGATATGCGAACAAGCTCATCGCGGACCGGCTGCAAATCCGAGAGGATACGGTAAAGGCGCACGTAACAAATATTCTGTCGAAATTACGGGCCAGCGACCGGACTCATGCAGTGACAATCGCGCTGCAGCGAGGTTACTTTGAGTTGTGAGCACGCGCGACGATTCAGTGCCGAGAGTCTCTCACGCCTTTCGTGGCGAAGGTAACTTTACTGCTGCTCTGCGGGGTACTCCTCCGGGCACAAGGGCAGCCGATTTCCAAGATGATCCACATGTCCTGGTCGGCGCAGGACGGTGCTCCACAAGGAATTCGCGCGATGACGCAAACTCCAGACGGCCTGTTATGGATTTCCTCGCTGGCAGGGTTGTACACGTTTGACGGGGTTTCCTTCCTGCCTTTTCACGTCGCAGAAGATTCACGGACCTTCTTCGCACAGAACTTTCATTACCTGTTCGCCACCAGAAACGGCGACTTATGGATGTTTGGATTTCATGGGGCACCAGGGCGGCTGCATAAGGGTCAGTTTAAACTCTTCGATCGTGTGGAATGGCCCTACATTGAGGAATTCAAGTTTCCACAGCAGGGATCTGACGGCAAGCTATGGGCGGTGTTAAATGAGCGGCAACTTGTTTGGCTTACGCCGGATGGGATCTGGCGCCCCGCACCGTGTCCAGGGCATGGATCAGGACACATAACGACTTTGTACATAGATTCAGCAGATACAGCCTGGCTCGTGGTCGATGACCGGCTCTTCCGACGCAGCTCGCACAGCCAGGAGTTCGAACCGACCTCTACCTATGTCTACGGTGACATGACGATTGAGGAAGGATTGCGGAAAGATCTCTGGATTTCGAGTGGCGGCAATACAAAGAACTCGCAACATCCGGCCCGGCATTTACAGCATCTGGACCACGATGGCCGACAGCTATCAGCGCCGGAGATCGGCGAGGGCGTCCTGAGTGCACTGCCCTCACCAGATGGATCGTTATGGGTACTCACCTTCAATAACACCCTTTTACATTTGACAAAAGACTACTCGAACGTCAACTTAGTCAAGCTCATGCGAGAGTTCCCCGACCAGATCAAGTTGATGGTTGGCGCAGAGATGTCAGGAAGTCGAGCTTTCTTCCGGGGATTAGACGGCAGTATCTGGGTTGGCGGTTTAGGGGGACTAGAACAGTTCACCAACTCGACATTGGTTCCTGCGATGCCCAATGCTCCGATTGGGGACTGGCGTAGCTGTATCGATTCTGCCGGCGCCATATGGATCAACGATCCGACAGAAGCGCTCTACAAGTGGGAAAGGCCCCCACAAAGTGATTGATAAAGGTGTAGCCGGCCTATTCTGTTCGGCGGACGGCAGTGTGACCTTGCAAGATCAGCGTGGGCTGGCAATGCTGCGCAACGGCCGTGTCGATCCATTGCCTCCGATTCCGGGGCTCGAGAACTATGCCAATCACTATATGGTCACGGGAAGCGCACGAACAAGCGACGGACGGATTCTAGCTGCCGTGGCCGGTCGCGTGATCGGGCGCTCTTTGTGGGCATTCAGTGATGGCAAATGGGAACCATACCTAGCAACACAGGAGATGCCGGAGGTCAGCGCCATGTACTGTGATCGCCGGGGTCGTGTGTTACTAGGCTTTCGGGGCAGCGACGCAGTTGGTGTAGTAGAGGGTACTAAGTGCCGCAAGCTGGAGACAGGAAAGCCGGGAATAGGGTCCACACTGGGATTCTCCGAGACGAGCTATGGCTTATTCGCTTATGGAGTAAATGGGATTGCTATTTACCGAGACACTTACTTTCGCATCATTCCTTTTGCGAATCCGCAGCATGCAACTACTGTGATGGGTTTGGTCGCGTCGAAAGACGGCAGTGTTTGGATGGCCAGTTCCGCAGGCGTAGTCAGGATTGCAGAACAAGAGATCCGGCATGCGCTGGATGACCCGCAATACCGGTTGATCTCCAATGACATCCGCGAAGGCAGTATTGCCGGACCGTCAATTCCAGAACTGTTCAGCAGTAAGGCCCATATCGATCCGAGTGGCCGTCTTTGGTTCACGACGCTAAACGGCATTGTGTCAGTGGAGCCTCAACAAGTGAGGCCTTCTTCTGCACCTCTTTTGTCGATCCGCAGCATCCGTGCCGATTCTCGCAACATGAGCACCGAGAGCACATTTCCTCCGAACATACGATTGCTGGCCATCGACTACATCGGGGTAGATTTCAGAAACCCAAGGCGCGTAATTTATCGCTACGAGCTGGATGGTTACGATACAGCATGGCAGGACGCGGGCTCCCGTACGGAAGCGATCTACACATATGTAGGCCCTGGCAAGTACCAGTTTGAGGTAATGGCCGAGAACGCCTATGGTGTGTGGACCAAGCCGGTGATCTCCGCCTCCTTTATCGTGTTGCCGCGTTTCTACCAGCAGCTTTGGTTTCAGGCGTTTTGCGGACTAATGCTGCTGGCGCTGACATGGTTACTTGTACAGGTGCGCCTGAAGCGGATAGAGGCGGCGATACGGGAACGAGCCGATGAGCGCGCCGATGAACGGATCTCCATCGCGAGGGATCTGCACGACACTCTGCTGCAGGGTGTCCAGGGCTTGCTGATGACGTTCCACTCGGCAGCAGAGCAGGTCCCCGAAGACCACAAATCAAAAGCCGCACTGGAGAAAGCCTTAATGACGGCGGACAAACTTATTCTGGAAGGTCGCGATCGGGTGAAGGGGCTTCGTGAGCAGAATGTCGGCGGCAAAGAGCTCTGCTCGGCGTTGGAGACATTGGGTGAGGATCTCAATACCTCCAGAGAAATCGATTACTCTGTCACTTGCGTCGAATCGGAAAACACTTTGATCCCACATATAGCGTCGGAAGTCTTCCTCATCGCGAGGGAGGCGATTATCAATGCGTTCCGGCATGCACAGGCGACCAAGATCTCAATTTTCGTTCGCTATAGCCGTCGGGATTTTACTCTTGAATGTCGGGACGATGGACGAGGTTTCGACTTAGAAGCCGCTCATATGCACATCACTCGTGGGCATTGGGGCATTCGAGGTATGTCGGAGCGCGCTGAGAGGCTTAGAGCGGCCTTTGACGTGCGGAGCGTTCGCGGGGAAGGCACATCAGTGCACCTCGCACTGGAGGCGAAACAAGCTTACGCGTAGCGGGGCTCGGTTGAGTCGCGGCTCTCTTCTAAGCTTCACACCATATCGGAGGTTGAGCCGGTCGATGCTGTCCGCACCCGGTCTTTAACCGCATGCAGTTCGGCAACACGTGACCGCTCGTAAGTTTCGCAGTCCACTAAAGTAGGGGGCATTATCCGCACTATCCAGCTATTCAAATTGAGGTCATTTTTTAGCAAGCTGATGAGATGGAACAGGTTAGCCAAATCGCGGCCCGAAACGACTTTGCACGTGAGCAGGGTTTTGCGAAGCAGCGATTGGTTCTCGTCGTCGTGGTGCAGCCAGTCAGAATGCTGGACATTATCGCTCTCCTGGATGCATTTAGTGAAACGAATCGCGTGGCCCCAACTGGGTCTGAGTATGAAGTAAGAGTCATATCTGGCCAGGCCGATCGAAAGCTGACGAGCCGCGACGGGCTTGCCATGCACGCAGCGACAACATACGAAGAGTGCTTTGACGTCGCTGATACGCTTCTGGTGGTGGGTTCCGATGATCACGCCGCTCGTTTGCACGATGAGCCGTTTCAGAAATGGCTTCGCTGGCAAGTGTCCCGAAGCCGTCGAATTGCGACGGTTTCCGGCGGCGCGCTTTTGCTGGCCGAAGCGGGACTTCTTAATGGCAAACGAGTAACGACCCATCGGCAGTTCCACGAGGCACTCTCAAATCAATATCCGCGAGTCGCGCTGGAGCGTAATGTGCTTTACGTGCGCGACGCAAACCTATACACCTGTGCCGGAGCAACAGCCAGCATCGACTTAGCGCTGTCATTGATCGAAGAGGATTTGGGAGCCTTGATCGCCACCGAAGTAGCGCAGGCAATGCTCCTGTATCTCAGGCGCCCTGGGGATGCACCTCAGATAAGCGCAGCCCTTCGTGCACAAGCGGTGCCGGCAAACCCAATGATTGATCTCGTCACGTGGCTACCGGAGAATCTGAAGCAAGATCTGTCTGTCAAGAATCTCGCCCGGCGTTCGGCTATGAGCCCACGCAATTTTGCACGGATCTTTACGCGCCAGGTTGGCCTCACACCGGCGAAGTACGTTGAGAACCTTCGTCTTGAGGCGGCGCAATTCCAGCTGGAATCGAGTGAACTGACAGTCGAAGGTGTTGCCTTCGCCACAGGCTTCGAGAATGGGGAGACCTTGCGGCGCCTCTTCGTACGACGGCTCGGTGTTACTCCCGGACGATATCGGGCAATGAAAGGCCATTTGAGGAACCACGTTCAAGCCGCTCGTGATTCGAAAACGATAGACGTGCAAACGCGGAGTTTGGGAGCGCAGCTTGTGACCATAGCCGAGAGTCGCTGCAGCGCTTAGCCAGTCGGGAACGCGAAGAAAATAAGCCGGAGTCGCCGGTGCGTGTAGCGCGTAATTCTGCATGCGCGATCATTCCGCATGACTGCTATGTCCCAGCCGCATCGCCAAAGATGTCACTAACTTCCCGCTAAGACGTGATCACTGCTAGCTGATTGGCGCGCTGGATGAAAGCCCTGGCGAAGGCGTAGCCCGCGTCCGATGATGGTTGAAAAACTTGTTAGATCAGCTTTCGAACCACTCACGCCCAGCGCTTTCTTCAATTCGCTTGCTCCTGAGGCACGGAACCGGTTCGGGAGTTTTTGGCGACTCCTACCAGCGTCTTGAACAGATCAAGAGTCGAGTCAATTCGAAAGACGCATTCGGATCTATCGCAGGTCGAGTGAAGGATGAAGGATATGGCAATGACAATGAAAACAGAATACTCGACCGGCTTAGACGATGAGTATTTCAAAAGGCGCATGGAGTATCCGCTTGACTCAAAGCCTGTCTTACAGGACTTAGATCTACAAAACGTCCGCGAAAAAAAGTTTATTGCGCGAGTGGCAAGTTGTTCTTCGGACGAGGGTATGCATTAGCTGTTTTACGCAGCACAAGAGGAGATGCCAATATGTTTCCACGGTGACGATTCTGTGGCGATGGGGTGGCTGATCTTTTTAAAAGAACACAGACAACCTGTTCCGTCTGCGATTGCTTCGCCGGATGGGTAATGGCAGACTGGCTCGTCTGCTCGCCCGGAACGTCCCCGTCACCGTGAAGCTGAATATCGGGACCAAGTTCGGAAGTGATCATTCCGAAGGCGAGAACGTGTTAGGAGACATCGAGGGTACCAACCCGAAACTTCGAGATCAGATCGTGATGTTAGGTGCTCACTTAGATAGCTGGGCGACTGTAACGGGAGCAACTGACGACGGGGGCCGGAACAGTTATTACACTGGAGGCACTGCGAGTTCGCAAGACACTCAATCTAAAACCGCGACGCAGGATTCGGATTGGCTTGTGGGGCGGCGAGGAGGAGGGCATGATTGGTTCACTCCGCTATGTGGAACAGCATTTTGCTTTTTTAGAAGGTCCGATACAGAGCCGTGGACAGCCCTTCCAGAGTGGAAAAGACCGGTACCGCCATATTTCAAAGACGTTATTCAACATGAAACCTCCATGAGCCGCTTCACAGACCATCAAGCGGACTTCGGGTATAGAACACGCTCCAACGGGCGCGCGGAAATCTCGTTAGAGCCGTCGTGAAAGTCACGATCTCTCGGAACGGACACGCTGTAGTGCATCGAGAATGTACAATCTGAGTCAAGCTCGGGACAATGAAGAAGACGTGAGCGATCGTACTCTGCCTCCAACTTGAATTAGTCACAGTGTGATCCCAGAGCCTGCTCCCATTGTGCCTCAGCGTTCTGCTGAGATCTTGTGTTCCCTTTTGAGCAGGTCGGCAGCTCTTTCCCCTATGACGACACAAGGCGCCATCATGTTCCCTGTGGTGACACGCGGCAGAATGGAGCCGTCAGCGATCCGTAGATTGCTAATCCCGTAAACCCTCAGGCTTCCGTCTACTACAGACATCTCATCGGTCCCCATTTTGGCGGTACAGCTCTGATGATAGAAAGCCCTGGCAGCATTTCGGATGTATTGTTTCATCTCCGGTCCAGTCAACGGCCCTGGCATCACTTCGCGCTTAGAGAATTGCTGTAACGGCTTTGAATTGCCGATCTCGCGGAACAACTCGACGCTTAGGAGTGCGGTCCTCAGATCGTCTGAATGCGACAGTTCATTTCCGTAGATCTCGATGGGATCGGCCGGATTAGGCCCTGTCATCTCAAGGTGACCCCGACTCCGAGGACGAACGTTTCCGCCGAAGAACCCCCAACCCGCTGCAGGAAGTTTGTACCGCGTTGCATTCTCTTTGCTGGCAAGAGGAACTTCCACTCCAACCCCTTGGATATCGGGACTGCTTAGTTCCGAATCGCTTCTTGCGAACAGCACAGCTTCACACATGCTATTCCGCGGCTGCAGCGGTTCGCGATATTCCCAGACAAGATCCATGGCGACGTGATCCTGGTAGTTCTGCCCGACACCCGGCAGATGGTGCACAACACCGATTCCATGCCGTTCCAGCGCCACTTTATCTCCCAGCCCGGACTGCATAAGAACTTTTGGAGTCTGGATCGCCCCCAGCGATAGCACGACCTCGCTGTCGGCAAAGATCCGGTGTGTTCCTCCATCCCGAAGTATTTCCACTCCGACTGCTTGACTTCCTTCAAAAAGGATTCGGCTTACTTGAGCCTGGATGACAACCGTGAGGTTGGCTCGATCGATGTAGGGATAGACGTAGCTTCGAAAGATGGATTGCTGTCTTCCGTCGCGCAAGCAGCTCTCAAGTAGAGAGGCACCCGCTGCTCCTTCCATCATGCGGCCATTGTGCCCGGAGAACGTGGGGATTTCAACCTGCGCGGCGGCTTCGAGCAGAGCAGCAGCAATGGGGTTGGGAGCTCGAGCTGGCTCGATATACAAGGGACCGCCTTGGCCGCGGATGCCTGGATCAGGCGATCCATGCCAGTCTTCGATCCGGCAGTAGATGTCCTTTACAGAGTCATAACCCCACTCGGGATCGTTTGCTTCGCGAGCGAAGAAATCCCAATCGGCTTTGTGGCCCCGGGCCCAGGTCATCACATTGATGCTTGAGCCACCGCCAAGAGTCTTCCCGGCATCGATGGGAAGCGTGCGACTGTTCAGGGAGGGGCTCGGTTGGCTCGTGTAGTTCCAGCTACGTCCAGAACCAAGATTAAGTGGCCATTGCGCTGCGATCATGACGGAATCGGTTTGGTCGTCTTCTCCAGCTTCAAGGAGCAGGACATTGACCGACCGGTTTTCCGCGAGTCTCCGCGCGATTACCGAACCTGAACTACCTGAACCACAAACGATGAAGTCATAGTGAGACTTGACTGGCCCAGAGATCTTTTTGAGAAATTGGTCTCTGGGAATCAGCCCGTCATTTCCCGTCCCATATCCATACGATTTTTCCTGATAAGTCGTCATAGATTTAACCCTTAGTACCGCAAAGCTGTTCTGCTCTCTTGAAAAGGTCCGATGAGCAGAGATTGGCAATCCCGGCTAAATCGTTCGGCGATAATCCCACTGCAATGATGTAGCGTCACAGTGAAGTGGGCCCCTGGGCTGAGACAACCAGTCTAGACACTGATTACCATTCAACGAAAAATGATTGTTTGGGTTACGGCCTGCCTTTATAGTGGGCTTGTCGGCGAAGCGGAGACGGGCAACGGTGGCGACCGACCCGTCAAGGAATAGCCGGCCGGAACTCATCGCGAACGATGGGCAGGGCGTGTTGCATCCGGCGCGTCCTATAGCCTGGGCCGGACCCGACCGGAATGCGGGACTCCGGCCCAGGTTTACCAGCGGGAGCGACACATCGGACCGATAGATTCCGCCATGCCTGAAAAACGCTTTTCGAGGGCCCTCGATCTTTTTCATCATGCGGTAGCCGCCAAACCGGAAGTAACCAAACCAGCTTCGAACTCCACCGGCGGCCGATAGCCGAGCGACGAATGCAATCGCTTTTCGTTGTAGATCTGTTCGAGAAAGCGTTCGATGGAGCGCCGCGCTTCGCGCAGATCGCGATATTCTTGCCGGTACACTTCTTCGTACTTCAGCGTTTTCATAAACGACTCACAAGCGGCGTTGTCGTAAGGGTTTCCTTTGCGGCTCATGCTGATGGCAATCGCGTGTTCCCGCAGCAACCCGGTGTAGTCGCGCGAGGCGTACTGCACGCCACGATCGGAGTGATGCACCAAGCCAGGTAGAACCGTTCGCCGGTCGAGCGCCATAGCTAACGCAGCTTGTGCCAGCTCGTCTTCCAGCGTCCGCTCCAGCGCCCAACCAATGACGCGACGCGAACAGGCGTCGAGCACGACCGCCAGATAGACGAACTCGGTCTCCAGCCGGATGTAAGTGATGTCGGCCACCCAGAGCTGGTTGATTTCTGTGACCGTCATCTCGCCGGCCAGATTGGGGTACACGGGCCGTGCATGCGTCGAATCGGTGGTCGCCACCTGAAACTTTCGTCTCCGCAAGCAGAGCAAGTTGTCTTCGCGCATGAGACGGCGGACTCGCTTGTGGTTCACTGTCCACCCGCGCCGCCGCAGTTCCGCTGTCATGCGCCGCCAGCCATACGCCGGCCACTCCAGCGCGACCCGCTGCATCTCATCGCGCCATGCCATAGCGGCATCCGGTTTGGCTTCCGCTTTCTGCCAGCGGTAAAATCCGGTCCGGCTCACGCCCGCCATGCGGCACAGCCGTCCAAGCGGTATCGGGGTTGCCATCGTCACTTCTTTCTCGATGTACGGGCAAGCGAGTTGGGGGAAATCAATGCCTGCAGCCTCCGCTGCTCCTCGACATGCTGCAAGCATCGCTGCAAAAAATCGATCTCCAGTGCCTGACGCCCAATCTTGCGTTCCAAATCGGCGACCGGTGTCGTTACCTCCAGCCGTCGCTGGCCCTCGCCAGGAAAGGCTTTTCCTCCCAGTTCCCTCAGCTCGCGCCGCCAACGATGCAGCACGTTCGGACTTACCTCGCACGCCCGTGCTACCTCCGCCAGGCTGGCACCTAATTCCAGCCGCCTTACGGCGGCCTCCTTGAACTCCTTCGTGAACTTCCTGCGTGACCTCATGACTCTTCTTTCTCCATTCAATGAAAGTTGAGTCTAAACTCCTTGTTTCAGTTTTGGGGCCCACTCCACAGCGTGCATGACACTTGACCCGTTAACGATCAGAAGCCTCCAGTTGGGTTCACCACTGACATCAGGGAAATGATCCCAATCGTCCTTATGGCCTTGAAACCAGTACATGGCATTGCTGCTTGAGCATCCACCAAGCACCTTTCCCGTCGAACACCGTGTAGTGCGGCCGCCGAGATCCGGATTGGGTCAGCTGCAAAGCCCCAATCTCGTGAACTACCGAAGGAGAATCTCGGGCATTCGTCAGTTCCGCCGGCCTCTGACAGGAGCACAGAGACCTCCGGAGATTCGGCCAGGCGACCTGCGACAACGGAACCCGATGAGTCGGCCCCGCAAACGATGAAATCGTAGGTCCCCTTCAGAACTGAATGCAGCTTAGATCGATCCTCATGTCCTGCATGTGCGTCAATTTTGTCATGCCTTAAGGTATCGTTCCTCATATTGATTCTCCTTTACACAGTCGCCAGCTGACAAACGATTCCGCGGTCTTGTTGCGCAGCTAAGTCGCTGTCCTCGACCGCCTTAGTTCGCACTCTATCGAGCGCTCGAACAACTCCTGCCTCATCGCTGGGCCGCCCAGACCGGGTAACCCCAGTCCCCCTCGCCAAGCACGTTCCTCAGTCTGACGGCCGTGTTCATGTGATGCTTACGTTTTAATGCGGGACAGCGCGACGGGATGATCCCGAGAAAAATTCGTCCCAGGGGGTTGGAGTCATAGAAGAGGACCTCCGCTCAAACCTGAGCCTGGCCTCCGTCTACAAACACCTCAGCCCCAGCCATGAAGCTGGAATCATCAGAGGCGAGAAACAATACAGCGCGCGCGATTTCACGTGGATCGGCGACACACCCGATAGGTACAGGTGCTGCCCATCGGTTTCGAATTTCGTTTTCTCCTCTTCCGTTCGGGCGGCTTGCATCATCAGGGGCGTTTCCGTTGAACCAGGACTGATTACATTCACTCGAATGCCCCGATCGCGCAGTTCGATGGTCCAACAACGCGCGAAGGAGCGGATCGCCGCTTTTGACGCAGAGTAGAGATTGAAAGCAGGCTGACCTGTCGCGCTAGCGATAGAACCGTTAAGCACGATGCTGCCGCCTTTGCGCATCACAGGCAAAGTTTTCAGCTCGGTGAAGAGCGTGCCTTTCACGTTGGTGTTGAATATTGTTTCTTACTGCTCGAGCGTAATGGCATCGAAGGGAGTGAAGAACGCCGTGCCGGCATTCACGAAGAGAACATCCAAGGGTTATTGGAGGCTTCGACTTCTCTCACTGCGCGGTCCAGATGGACCAGAGATGACACATCTGCTTGGATGGCCTTTGCGCGTTGTGGCCCAAGCTCAGCGACCGCAAGATCAAGTTCCTCGCGGCGGCGAGCAATGATGAAAACATAGGCGCCTTCTGTTACGAACTCGTTCGCCGCCGCCAGTCCAATTCCCGTACTGCCGCCAGTAATTAATGCAACTTTTCCTTTTAATCTGTCCGACATGACATCAACGATAGCTTTCCAGGTAGAAGAAATAAACTCCGTTGTGAGCCAAAGGAGAGACAGTGTCTGCCAGAGTAATGCGTGGGGATCACCAGAGGCGAACGCGCGCTGATTAAGTTCTAGGAAGAGTCTTTGGTTTGGCAGGACGTGGTGACGAGTCGCCGAAAATCTCCTCTCGCCATCGTTGTTTCAACCATTTCGCGCCAGTTTGATCTCGCCAATGGAAGCGTTGCGATCGGAGTAAGGAAAGTCGAGTTCCTTCGCCATTCCGGTAAATTGCCTAAAAGAGATTTATCCACGGGCCAGGCGAACCGTAGCGGCAACCTTCGTTCGTGTGGCAGAATTCGCGCTTTTATTGTCTTTTTTCCCGCTGGCGAGCTATCGCCCCTAACCTTATGATCGATTTTTTGTGGCGCGGCTCGTTACGGCGTAAGTCCTACCGAGTAAGCCAGATTGGAGAGATGAAATGAAGTTTCTATTGTGGGGTGTCGTATTAGCAGGAGTCGGTGGGCTGCTAGACGTCTCCGCACTGAAGGGTCAAGTGCCCGACCCTGCGGCGACGCGAGGGTGCGCTGCCAGTAACGGCAATGTTGCCGTTTCCGGCAATCAGATTCTTCGAGACGGGAAACCATGGATTGCGCATGGCTTCCATCAGATCGCTTTCGCTGTGGCGCCGGGTGAACTCCCTCACCAGTTATCCTTCTGGACCGTTGCCTCTGAGAATTACACACCGGACGAATACACCCAAATGCGGGAACTCGGAGCTGACTCGGTGCGAATCCAAGTAGCTCAAAACGGCATCGATCCACAGGGCGCTTATTTTACGCCCGAGTTTCGAGATCGCGTCATTGGAGCCATCCAAGCGGCGAGAGCCACCGGCCTTACGGTCATCGTGAGTATCCAGAACGAACCGCAGACCGGAGCTCCCGATACAGCTAACGATCTTCCCAGTGCTGCTACGCAACGTGTCTGGCGAGAACTGGCCCCCGTCTTCGGTCAGGATTGCGGAGTTCTGTTCGAACTCTTCAACGAACCCCATATCGGCAGGACGCTTGTTTATCCAGTGCCGGCAGCGGATTGGCAAACCTGGGCGGCTGGGATGAACGAATTAATCCACCTCATCCGTGTGCTTGGCGCCGGTAATGCCGTCGTTGCTGATGGTTTGTATTACGCCGAAGAGCTTTCGGGCGCACCTGCGCTCGACGATCGTGTTAATCAGGTGATCTATAGCGCCCATCCCTACGCGCACAACGAAGCCGATCAGACCGAAAAGGTTTGGAAGAAGAAGTTCGGCGATTTCTCCCGCACATCACCGGTCATGATCTCGGAGTGGGGCATCGGGTATTTTTGTAACTCCGATACGGCGTCAGCCACGATGAAGCTCCTTCAGTATCTGCAGGATCGTGGGATAGGACTAGAGATGGGTTCGTGGGACTGGGCAAGCGCGGGCTTCGGCAGCGCGAAGTACGACTTCCCGCTGGATAGGACATCAAGTTTCGTCCTGCCTCCGGGCCAGCAGTACTGCCATCCAGTACCGGGCCACCGGATCCCTTACATTCCCTCCGGTTACGGACCGGGCGAAATGGTGAAGAGCTGGTACCAGTCCGGCATCCCACCTAAAACAATCAACTGACGTGTGACCACGGAGACTACAAAATGCGATTCTGTTTTTCTATAGCTGCAGTTACATTGCTTTCGGTCAGTATGGCCGCCCGTGCCGACAGTTTCAAACTAACCGGCCCGGACGTCGATGACGCCTTCAACCTGCCAGCGACTCCGGCCATATCCGCTTAGGGGGTCTTATGGCTTCAGAATTGATCACGTTCCGGTCGTCGAAAATGCCGAGGCGTACGACGAGTCGTTTAAAGGTGGACTGGAGGTGACTGCCTTGTGTTCTGGCCGCCGCCTGCGCGGCTTGGCACAGCAGTCGCCGCAAAAACCGATTCCACTTGACGGAGCGGCCGGATCGGTTCTGAGCAGCACTCTCGCTGGAACCGGGGCAAACCCCGATCCAGGAAGCCAGTTGTGCGGCCGAGGGGAATGCGCTCGCAGCCGGTCCGATTTCGGCAATGATCTCCTGGGCGGCCTCGGCCCCGATGCCGGGCACCGCAATCAATCGCACCACCGCGTTCTGGTGCGCCTGCATGCGCCGCGCACAACCGGTTTAGTTCTCCGATCTGCCGGTCCAGCAATTCGATGCGATCCAGGGGTTGGCCCAGCGGCGTGCGGTGCACCGCACTCATTGCTCCCGTCAGTGCATCGACGAGCACCGCCCGGCCGCAATTCAGGTGTTCATCGCCCAGTGCGGCCAGATCTTCCGCTTGGGTCTCGCCTTGGGCGAGCGCGCGCTGAATGCGCCGCCCGCTCACGCCCAACAGATCGCTGATCACCGAGGACAGTTTGATTCGCCCCTCTTCCAGCAGACTCTCGATCTGGTTTTGCAAGTGGACCCGCTCGCGCACGAGTTGCAGCCGCGCGCGCGTTACCGTGCGCCAGCCGCGCTGCTCGGGTTCGGGCACGAAGCTCAGAAATAGTTCGCCCGCCACGAAGCACTTCACGAGACGTTTGGTGTCTGCTAGATCGGACTTCCGTCCGCAGGCCGTGCGCTTGGATTGTGCCTGCGCCAGATGCAGCTTTATCCACGGCTCCAGTGCCAGCCAGACCGGCTTCCAATACTGCGCCGTGCTCTCCATGACCGCCTCGGCCACTCCTAAAATCTCCCAGCCAGTTCGCTAGCTCGCCTAACGCCGCGTAACCGGTGCCGAAACGGCGCGCTTCCAGAATCCGATCGGGCTCCGACACCTCCGCGACGACCACTAACAGGAGTCTCTTATGCACATCGATTCCTGCTATCTTGTATGGCATTGTTGTCCTTTCCGGTGCGGAAGTGGAGAATGCGCGGAACAAAATTACGCACCGTCCCGTGCTGCATCCCTTCCTCGCCGGAAGGAATGGCGCACACTTACTGATTCAAACGCACATCCCGGATCAGGCTTGCTGTCGGACTCAACTGCTCCAAAGCGGTTTCGACCTCATCCACTCATCACACCTTCTTGCGGGTTATCCCGGATTTTCATCACTTCCGATGTCCCGCAGGGCCATTAAGGCTTGCTTGCGCGCGCAGCTCAGAAACGAGGTCGAGTGTTTAGTGCCCGCGCTACTTCGGCAGGCCGAAGCAGTACAGCATATTGTCGTAGGTGGCGATGTAGACGCGCCCATTCGCCACCGACAATCCGCTGAAGTGATTGAACGAAGTAATTTGATCGCCGCTCGAATAAAGTTCCTTGCCGGTTTCGGCATCGAGCGCATACAAAGTCGCGTGGGTTGAGTTCTTGATTCGTTCGGGGCTGTAGTCGAAGAGTCCTCGTTCGGCGTAAGCCTGCTCGGTGTTTTCGCCATTGCCGTAACCGAAAACGACTCCGTTGGCAATCACGGGCGGCTCAGCACGCATCATGTCGCGCGACATCCAGGCTGGTTTTAGTTCAAATTTGCCCGAGTTCTGCTCAAGTTTGAAGGCCACCACCGCTCCGTGGCTTACTGGACCGTACGAGACGGGAACGCTGAAATTGCGGTGTACCGGGCCCCAAAACGGCGTGAGAATCCAGCGATTGCCCGCGGCGTCCTGCCAGCTTGCCATGGAGCCCCAAATGCCGGCAGAGGCGAAATTCACTTCTTCGTTGCACAGCATTGGCGTGCGGTAAAGCGGGGTCTGATGATCGTCCCCGCCGGCCTCACTGGTATCCAGCAGATAGACACGGCACTCTTTACTGCCTGTAACCATTAACTCCTGGTTATCGCGCTTGAAGATAGCTGGAGTTACTTGCATGTCTAAGTCGCGTTTGCGGAGCCACGACCAGTTAGTCGGTTCAAACCAGTCCTGTAATGCGAGTTGCCCATTTTCTACTTTCGCTCCTACCAGGCCGTTGCCGAAGGTGCGGTTTTCCGGATCGTAAATACCGTCTCCAGTAGGGGCCCAGGCGGTTCCTGTTGAATCGATGGCCACTCCGGTACGACCCCACATGCCTCCGCTTCTTGGATTGAAGGTCATTACTTTCTTCGCCGGATCATTCAAATCCACTGCCCACATCTGGTTCGGACTACCGTTGCAGCTTTGCGAAGTAGAAGTGAACACCACGCCTTTCCACATGTTCAGCGCATAGGATTTGCTGTTGCCAAAGCCGAATTTGAATGGCGGAGCGATATCTTCGCCGTCGGCCACGTTGATGGAATGCAGAAAACCATCGCCTGAGAGCGCATAGATGGTTCGCTTGCCGCTTTCGTCAGCAGGCCCGATGACCGGTGTCGCGGTCTGGCCGCCCGGGCAGAGAGGGTCGCCTATCTGAAGCCCGCGGCCTTCCTTGACGATCGGGTAATCGAAATGTTTTTGCCAGATGATCGTGCCCGCGTCGACATCGATCGCATACAGATTGTCCGAAATGCCGGCTTCGATAGCGATCTGTTTCGGACCGTGCGGGGTGGGTACGTTATCGGCAATGAGCGGTGGAAAGAGCGCGTGCATTTCCCTTGGCTGATTGTTGAAGTGGAGCTTCCAGAGGATCTGCAGATGGCTTACATTGTCCTTGGACAAGGTATGCTCGTCCATTTGCCAAGCCGTGCGCTGCGGGTTTCCGCCGTCGGTCAACCAGTCGGCAGCTTGTGCGGAGAAGCAGAAAATAGTCAGGAAAAAAATGAGTAATGCGCGCATACGGTGTCGTTATTGCCCGGTCAACTGGGGCTGTGTGTTCTGCAAACCGAAACAGTAAATTGCGTTGTCGTGTCCGCCAAAGTAAATGCGGCCATTGGCGACGGCAAGATTGCTGGCGTGTGAGTAAGTGGGTATGGTGTTGCCACTCGAATAGAGTTGCTTGCCGGTAGCGGAATCGAGCGCGTAGAGTGTGGCGTGATTGGGCGCCGGCGGAGGAGCATTCTTGCGCTTTTTCCGAATGATTGGTTGGGGTTCGCCGGAGGAGAGTCCGAGAACCATGCCATTGGCAACTACAACAGGCGCTGGTTCGGGGATATCGGCTGATGCCCAGACCGGCTCCATGCCAAGGGTCCCGCTGTGATCTGCGATTTTAAACGCAACGATGCTTCCGTTCAAAACAGATCCATTGCTAGTGGGAAAGACGGCCGATTTGTCGAGTGGGCCCCACAAGGGTGCATAGGCCCAGCGAATTTCGGAATCGACGTCGAGCCAGCTGGAAAAGGCGCCGCGAAATCCATAGCCGTCTGCTTTGTTTTTGCGGGAGGCCAGTGGTTCGGTTTGGGAGAGCGGCGTGTGATGATCTCTACCGCCGAGCATGGTGGAATCGAGTAGATAGACGCTTCCGTTGCTACTTCCGGCAAGCAGCATGTCCTTGCCTTTCCAGCGAAACAACATCGGTGTAATCCCGGGAGCGACAGCGCTTTTCTTCTTGGGCGGTTTGCCGGCTGGCGTAAAGAAATCGCGGACCTTGAGTTCTTTTGGCGTAAGCGCGAGCACCGTGTCGTTATAAGCCCCCGCAAATTCCCCGCTGCCATAGGCAACCTGCACGTAGACCGTGCCATCATCGCCGAGCACTGTGCCGCCTATGCCGGAGAAGGCGGAGCCGCCTGTGGTAAACACGCCGACGTTTTTGTCAGGGCTCAGGATGTCGAGTGCATAGAGGGCGTTCGGATTGCCGCCACACTCATCCGCGGTGGTTGCATACAGAGTGTTGTCGCGAATGTTGAGGCTGGTTACTTTAGCATTCGGCGGAACGAAGGCCATCGGATTTACGAGTTCCTCACCGGTGTAGCTATTCAGCAAATGTAACTTGCCGTCGCTGCTTACCGCATAAAAGACTTCGAGACGGTTCAGCGCGGTGGCAGTAAGCGGAGTGACTCCCGGAACAAATTCAGGAATCATGAGCATGGGGCGATTCCTGGCAACGGGCGGGGTAAGTGGCCGCGGCGGCGGTCGGACTCTGGCGATCGGCGCCCGGCCGGTGGCTGAGCCGAAGTGCACTGATGAGGAACTGCTGCCCGCCATGACTACGGGCGAAGTCATGCCGGCAGTGCATGGGGCAGCAGATGGGGCGGCATTTGAAGTGGCAAGATCCTTTTCCCAAAGAAGCTTGTTGAGGTCCGCGTCCACGGAGAAGACTTTGCCTGAAGTTCCGGCGAAAACCAGCATTTCTTTGAAGCCCAGATACGTAATCAGATTGCCGTTGATAATGGGCGAGCTTAAAGAATTTAGTCCACGGGCCTGGTTGTCGGTCTGGTGTTTGTACAACAGCTGAAGCAGATGGATATTCTGTTTCGTAAGCGTATTCTCGGATCGAGCCCAGCCGGTGCGCTGCGGACTGCCGCTTTGGGTGGGCCAATCGGCGCTCCACGTGAGAACGGGCGTAAGTACAGCTGAAAAAACGGCCAACGCAGCCGGAATTAGTATTTTTTTAAGGGTACTCAAAGCGGCAGTGTTGCCTGTCGATTAGGGTTGAAACGACTCAAACTTCGCCCCGAGTATAGCAACGGCAATTCATTTCAGAAGATCAGCCGGGCCTTCTTGGCTTCGATCTTGCGGAAGTCGAGTCCGGGGACGTTGCGCAAATCGTCGATGTTCTTGAAATTGCCATCGGCTGTTCGCCGCTGTATGATCGCCCGCGCTTCGGAGCGCCGCAACAGAAGAGATGTCTCGAGGTCGACGAGGTTCGCTTTGTTCAGATTGATCGGACCGGGTGCGACTGGGCCGAAATTCTTTGTCAGATAGGCAAAAATCGCGTCGTATTCGTCGTCGGTTCCCTGCGCGCCGAACTTAACCATTTTGGACATCGTTTCTTCCCAGCCGCGGCGGTCCTGATGTAAAGATGTGGCCTGTTCCGGAGAGTGGCACTTCCCACAAACGCGAACCACCGTGGCCCTTCCCGGTGCATCCGGCAAGTCGGCTCGCGCAGTGCTACAGAACAGCACGCACAGCGCAGAGAAAGCAAAAAATGTAGCGGTCAATCGATCGGACATAAACATGTATTGGTAGGGGTGGCAGCTAAAAATCATTATCCATGCATTGAAGCGAAGGAGAATAAGTCGCGCGTCAAATCGGGATCGGCAGCCCGAAACAATACAGCGCTCCGCCGGGAGTTCCAAAGCAAAGATGCCCGTTCGCGAGCGCCAGATTGGTAGCGGGGGAGGACGGTGCGTGGAGGTCTTCGCTTTGGTAAAGCAATTCGCCAGTGGAGGCGTTCAGCGCTTGTAGCGCGAGCGGATTTGAAAGCAGGTAGACAACTCCATTGGCCACGACTGGTGCGCCGGGATTTTTCAGATTGCTCACTGACCATATCTGTTTGGCCGCGACCTCTGTTCCCTGGATTTTCAATTTAAAAGCTTGGACGCCATCGCTTCTCGTGACGTAAATCCAGCGGCCCCCTGTTCGATCCTGCCAGGTTGCCAAGCCACTGTTTCCGATAGAACCACGAGAATTAGAAGCACCAGAATCGCTTTGAAACAGGACGTGATTGCTCTGCGCGTCCGCCAATAGTAGTTTGCCGGCGCCAGATATGCTCGTGCGCAAGAGTCTTCCGTGCCAGCTGAACTCGGTGGGGGCGGTTTCACTCTGCCGTTCGAAGCGGGGACGTTGTGGGCCGCTACTTGTAAGTTCCGTCTCCCAAACGCCGGCCGGCGATCCTCCACATTGCGCAGAAGTGACAGTTAGCAGTCGATTGTCGATGACTGCCAGACTGATTGGAAAAGGGACACTTGAAAGAAAATGAGCAGGCGGATAGAAGTCACCGCCTGTGCTGGGCCGAATCGCGAACAAGGTGGCGTCATCCGATAAAACATAGAGAGGCCGGTTGCCGTCCGAAAAGTCATCGTCATCGTTTTTTGTGTCGTAAGAGGTTTGTTGCACGGGGGAGGGCGGCATGACCGGGGTCACGCGCACACTAAGGGGACAGGGTGAGTCGGAAATCCGGGCCGTCGCGCTCTGCAGGCTGCGGGTCCAAAAAATACGACCAAGATCGGCATCCACTGCATACAGCTTGTCGGACCTGTCCTTCACAAACACCAGTTCTTTAATGCCGCGGTGGGTGATGAAGGGACCAAGTATTAGCGGATCGGTCAGGCCGCCTGCTAACTGGCGCTTCCACAGTAGTTTCAGTTTGGAGGCATTGGCTACGGACAGCGTTTTCTCGTTCTTCTGCCAACCGGTACGCGCGGGATCGCCGCGTTCTGTTACCCAGTCTGCCGCGAGCAGGCAACCGGAGACAAGCAGGATGGCAAGCAGCAAACGTCCGCTCAAATTCATCGCTTCTTCTTTGCCCGCATTTTAAGAGGCTGCGAGGAATCGCGGATCTCGAGAGTGGCCGGCAACGATTCATGAATCGGGCGCGCACTGCCGGCTGTTCCGGTAATTCGTTGCAGTAGAATTTCCGCCGCGCGGCAGCCGATGGCGCTGGCGGGCTGCACGATGGTGGTGATCGAAGGTGAGAAGACATCGTTCGCTGTTAGTTCGTCGAAGGTGACGAAGCCGATATCCTTGGGCGTACTCATCCTGCAAAGCTGCAGCCCGCGCAAGACACCCAGTCCGGAAGGACCATTGGTGGAAAAGATGGCGTCGGGCCTGGGAAGTGTTTGCTGCAAGCGATCTCGGCAAAGTTCCGCGACATCGTCCTGGCGTAGATTGCCATTCCAGACCAGTGACTCGTCGAAGGCGATCCCAGCGTGTTGCAGAGCATTCTTGTAGCCCAGCAGCCGACGCCGCTCGTTGCGCAAGGTGAGCGGTCCGGTCACGAGCGCAATGCGACGAAAACCCATGGAGACCAGATGATGCACGCCCATTTCGGCCGCTGCCATATTCTGTACTGACACTGAATCGAGGCCCATACGGTCGGGCGTTCTGTCGAGAGCAACTATGGGTACACCGGCCTCCACCATTTTGGCGATCTGCGCCAAGGGGGTTTTGCCCGAGGCCACCACCAGCAGAATGCCCTCCACTTTTTGCGAGCGGAACAACGCCAGCAACTCTCTCTGGCGCTCCACGCTTTCGTAGGAATTGGCTGCAATCAGCGAGTAGCCTTTTTCTTGCGCAGCTGATTCGGCGCCGCGAATGACTTGCGGGTAAAACGAAATCGTCATATCGGGAACAACAATTCCGAGGGTGCCGGTCTTGTTTGTTTTGAGGCTGCGGGCGACGTGATTGGGATGGAAGTCGAGGAGCCGGATCGCTTCGTCGACCTTTTTGCGAAGTGTTTCACTCACCGGAACCGACTTCGAGATAACGTGCGAGACGGTGCCGACAGAGACACCGGCGAGACTTGCTACTTCTTTAATGGTTGACATCCAGGCGTAGTGGGGCTAACAGAATGCTGAAGACGTGCTGGCCGCTGATGAACGCCGATTGAAAAATCGGCAGCTGGAACTAGGCCTTTCATTAAACCTCTCAGAAAGTCTTGATGCGAATGGAACGGGTTTCCATCTTCATCGCGGCGTTGGGCAGTCGATGCAGCTGAATACCGATCTCGCCCTGCATCTTGCGATGCGTTGGATCGTCGTCGATTAAAACACTTGTTACGTGGCCGTTTAGCAATTGGATTAGCGTGTTGCCGCGGGCGATGATATGAACCTGATTCCAATCGTTGTCCTTGATGATGTTTCTGAGTGCCGCGTTGTCTCCGGTGGATCCGATAGAGCCTGGTTTCTGGCCATCGGGAATCTCAGAGATTTGTCCCCGCAAGGCCAGGAATCCGCGGCCGCGTTCTTCATAGATTTGCCCGGTGTACTGCTGCTTAAGATCGATATCGTACTGGTAGCCCTTCATCACCCATTTTGCTACTTCGGGCAGTTCGACGCTCCGGTACTGAAACCCGCTGTTGCCATCGTTGACACCGGTCAAGCGGTATTCGGCCTTTAACTCGAAGTCGCCGGGCTGACCGCCTTTCCAGATACAAAAAGTATTCTGCTTCGGCTGGTGATCCTGTTTGGATTCGCCGACGATGGCTCCGTCGGTTACCCGCCAGAAATCGGGGTCACAATCCCATCCAGTGAGGGTCTTGCCATCGAACATCGGATGAAAGCCTTCCTCTTGCAGTGGGGGTACGGGCGGCGCGTGTTGAGCCTGAATTTTGGGGGCGAGTCCCGCGGCCAAAGACGTACCCAACATCACGAAGCAGATTTGCCGGTAAGTCCGGCTGGTGTAAAGAAACGGCACGCCTGTACCTTATCTCGCGGGCGTATGTGATGTCAAAGATTTGTTGTTGCGCCTTCCGTCGGTGATGTTGATATACTAGGCCGCCATAGCGGTCTCTGAATCGTTTCAATCTGGAGGGTTTACGATGTACGCAATCACGTCATTGCGAAAACGGCAGCTGTCATGCCTTCTCGCGTTGCTCTCAATCTGTTTCTGTCTGGCACTTATGGGACAGGGTCTCACGGGGCAGGTTTCCGGCACACTGACCGATCCGAGCGGCGCGCCAGTAAATAACGCCGATCTGGTGATCACGAACACGCAGACCAATCAAAGCCGCTCCATCAAGAGCGATGCGGACGGACACTTTGTGTTCACGGAGCTGCTGCCGGGCGTTTTCAAGTTAACCGCCGATGCCCCGGGCTTCAAGAAATTCGAGCAAACACAGATCGTGGTCACTGCTACCGAGCGCGTTACGCTGCCTGGCATCGCTCTGCAGGTTGGCACGCTGAACGAAACGGTTTCGGTGTCTGGGGAAACAGCGGCCGTTCAGACGGAAAGCGCCGAGCGTTCCGGGCTGATCACCAGCCGGGAGATGCAGGAACTGCCCTTGAAGGGCCGAGACTATCTCGGGACAGTGAAACTGCTGCCGGGCATTGTGGATACGTCTAATCGCGAGTCGCCCGGCTGGAACAATCTGGTGGGCATTAATATTAGCGGTACGCGCGCGGGCGCCATCGATTTGACGCTCGACGGCATTACAAGCCTCGATACCGGGTCGCTGACCGGTCCATATCTCGCCCCGAGTCTTGATGCAGTGAGCGAAGTCAAAGTGCTGCTTAGTAACTACCAGGCGGAGTACGGGCGCAGCTCCGGGGGCACTATAAACACGGTGACGAAGAGCGGCACCAAGGATTTCCACGGTGGCGTGTATTACTTTCTGCGGAATGAAGATTTCAACGCTAATGAGTTCTTCAATAACCGCAACGGCTTGCCGCGTCCGAGTTACCGCTTCAATAACCCCGGTTATTTCATTGGAGGTCCGGTAATCATTCCGAAGACTAACTTCAATCGCAACCACGACAAGCTGTTCTTCTTCTTCTCGCAAGATTTCCTGCCCTTGACGCTGCCTTCGTCCGTCCAGACCCAAACGTTTCCGACCGCCTTGGAGCGCCAGGGCAATTTCTCACAATCGGGTGTGACGATCACCGATCCTAGCACCGGGCTGCCGTTCGCGAATAACATTGTCCCGGCGAACCGAATCGATCCAAACGGGCAGAAGCTACTTAGCCTTTTTCCATTGCCGAACACCGAAGGGCCTGGCGGGCAGTACAACTGGTCGGGTGTCAGCGTGAATAAGCAGCCTCGCCGGGATACAGTATTGCGCGGCGATTACAACATTTCGCCCAGCACGACGTTTTACGTGCGGCTGATTCAGGATTACCAGGCTTCGCAAGGCGGCTATCAGCTGCTGGCTGGACTGGGCGGAAATAACAACTGGCCGCAACTACCGATCAGCTACGAGATCCACAGTGCAGGTCTCGTCTCGACGCTGATCCACACATTCAGTCCCACCATGGTGAACGAAGCGACTTTCGGCGTAAACCGCGCGAAACAGACTGTCGCTGCTCTCACCCAGGCGGACCTGAACCGGAACAATCGGACGGATGTGGGACTGACCATTCCGCAGTTCTATCCGAGCAACAATCCGTACAACCTGATTCCCAATGCAAATTTCGGCGGCGGAAGCATCCCGAATGTCAGCTCCTTGAACATCGAGCAGCGATATCCGTTCTTTGGCACGAACGATATCTGGGACTACTCGGATAATCTTTCCAAGATTGTGGGCAATCACAGCATGAAGTTCGGCGCTTTTGTGGAACGGGCGACCCGTAACGCGGCTCGCTCCAGCTACTTCAACGGGACATTTAACTTCAATCGCGATGTCAACAATCCGCTAGACAGCGGATACGCTTTTTCGAACGCTCTGCTCGGCACGGTCGACAGCTATACCGAATCGAATGCGCACCCGGCGGCGCATGGCAGATATGTCAATTTTGAGTGGTATGCGCAGGATACGTGGAAGGCCACCAAGCGCATCACCATCGACGCCGGTATCCGTTTCTATTTCATTCAACCCACGCTGAGCGCGGGCGACACGCTGGCAGCATTCGATCCTTCCCTCTACAATGCGGCAGCGCAGCCGCCTCTCATCCAGCCCTATATTAGTCCCGCGACTGGGACGCGCGTCGGCCGTGATCCAGTAAGTGGCGCTCTCCTGCCGGCTGTCAAAATCGGAACTTTTTCCACCTCCGCCGGCACTCCCTTTCAGGGGATGGCAGAGTATTCGCAAAGCATCTCGAATTCGACCGGTGTGCAGCCGGCTCCGCGCATTGGACTTGCCTGGGACGTTTTTGGTAACGGCCGAACCGCCCTCCGGTCAGGATTTGGTATTTTCTACGACCGGTTCAACGACGACCAGATTCTGCAGCTGGTGAGTTCTGTCCCGCTTGTCACTACTGCCACCGCCAACTACACCACCATAAACAATCTGCTCTCTACTCCACTGAGCCTGAGTCCGACCGGCGTAAGCGGCGTGCAGCGCAACTATCAGCCGCCGGCGGTTTACAACTGGAGCGCCGGCATCCAGCAGGATCTCGGACACGGTCTGCTGCTTGACCTTGCCTATGCCGGGAATACGCAGAAGCATCTGCTTGATACCCGTAACATCAATGCTGTGCCTTACGGCGCCAACTTCCTTCCGCAAAACCGGGATCCAACTACGGGAAAGGCTTTGAACTCGAACTTTCTGCGGCCTTACATCGGGTACGGCGATATCAACTACTTGGAATTTGCCGGTTTTGGAAATTATAATGCGCTGCAGCTACAGGTGATCAAACGATTCTCGAACAGTCTGACTTTGCATTTGAGTTATTCGTGGTCTAAAGCACTGGATCTGACGGATACGGCGGGAGGCACCGTTAATCCTGTGCTGAATTACCAGGCATTTGATTACGGGCCGGCCAGTTTCGACATCCGGCACTCGGCCACTATCAGCTATACCTACGATCTTCCGAAGTTTAGTAAGTACTGGTATAACAGGCTTTCACGCATCGCGTTCGATGGATGGGAAATTTCGGGGATCAGTACATTTCGCACGGGCACTCCGGCGAACATCAGTTACACCACCAATTATTCGACGGATCTGACCGGCGCGACGGGCAATGGCATCGAGAGCAGAGTGGTGCTGACGGGTGATATCAACTCGCGCGGGCCGAACGGGCAATGGTTCAATGTGAATGCGGTGAAAGCCCCGCTGCCCGGCTATTCACAAGATGGTATTGGAAACGCTTCGAAGTACCCCATTTACAATCCGGGCCTGGATGACTGGGACATTTCTCTTTTTAAGAATTTCCAACTCGGCTCAAATGAAGCGCGCCGCCTGCAGTTCCGGCTGGAGAGTTACAACACTTTCAATCACACGCAGTTTACAACGGTGGATACGGCAGCTATTTTCGACAAGAACAACAACCAGACGAACTCAGATTTCGGTTACTTTACCGGAGCGGCTTTGGGACGGCGGGTGGTGCTGGGTTTAAAGTTGTATTTCTGAAAAGGACGGCAGGCTAAAGCCTATCCTACGGGCTATTCCACTACTACGCGGGTGCCTTTTTTGCCACCGGTGCGCGATAGGCGATCAATCCGGTGATCGATTAAATCGCGAATGCCACGCAAAAACTCGATACGCGATTCGCGAAAGTGTTTGCCGGCGGATTCGGGTGGGGTCAGGAAGTCGGCGGCGTGTTCCGCGCCCTGCCGCACCCAATCGCAAAACCAGTCCACATGCGCTTTATTAGCGGTCGATTCGCTGCCGGCGTTTGGCGTTTCGCTCATAAATCCTACCTCATCTCCACTATCAGCTTACGCCCTTCGAATCGAGCTTTGATGGGCTGCAGAGCAGTCATGGTGGTCGGTAAACCGACATGCCGGCGCACCGTGCCGATCTCGACAACCAGTTCATCGTCTTTCTTGAACAGACCGACTTCGCCTTTCTCGGCGAATGGCAGGTCGAGACGGACTTCGTAATGGTCGCCATCTCGCGCAAACGAAAATGGCCGAGCCGAACGAGTTACTAAGGCCGGATCTTCGCCTTCGGCATATAAATGTTCGGCAAACTCCTGTAAACGCTCGTAGCCCAGAACTTCTTGCGGAAACAGAGGTACACGCTGGACCGGCACCGGCGAGAAGTATTCTTCGATCTCCGCGAGCGTCTTCTGCTGTGAGGCCCGCCAGCTATGAAAAAAAGCATCCTGCACGATATCCGGGATCACTCGATTCACAATGATCCGGTCGATCGTTAAACCGTATAACGAGAAGTACACGAAGGCCCGCTGCGTCTCGCGAAGCACCATCTTCTCGGCATTGGTCACCAGCCGCACGCTGGTTGTTTCGGCATCCTCCAGAATCAGATCGATGCCCTCGATTTTCTCAAACAGATCCTGCACATTGCGGAAATAACTGTCAGGCGGAAGCTCGACCGGGGAGAGACGATTGGCGATCGGCCGCACCGCTTTTAACATGCTGCGCTGAAAGCCGAAGATATGTTTCATATACCAGTCGAGCGTGGTCGGAAGACTGACGAAGCGCAAAGACTCGGCGGTCGGCGCGCAATCGAGCACCACGACGTCGTATTCGCTGCCCTTGCGGTACTGGTTCACGTACATCATGGCGCTGAGCTCTTCCATGCCGGGAAAGATGGCCATCTCTTCGGCTTCCACGCTCTCGAGGCCGGTGGTTCGGAGCAGGGAAGTAATGTAAATCGAAATCGCCTTCCAATAATGCTTGAACTCGTGATTGATGTTGACTTCCTGCAGGTGCAGGCGTTCCGCGATCTGGAGTGGTTCCGCCGTGCGGCCATGAAACAATGCGCCGCCGAGGTCAAAGGCGTCGGAAAGGCTGTGCGCGGGGTCGACGCTGATTACCAGGGTCCGCTTGCCCATTGCAGCCAGGCGAACCGCCGTGGCGGCTGCCACACTTGTTTTTCCGACGCCGCCTTTGCCACTGAATAGAAGAATGCGCACAGTTTAGAGATGCAGGTAGGGGTGGAGGGAATGGTACTTAGTTTTGTCGACAATGCGAAATTAAGTGAGCGAGGGCGCCGGGCGGCGATGAAAGAGGCGCTTCAAGGAATGTAGCACCCAGCGGAACAACAGGACCGATACGATCACTGCAATGCAAACGATGCCGATTAAGACCGCCGGATGCACCGCCATGAGCAGTGTTCCGCCCAGTGTCAATGCGTCACCCACCAAGCTCAGGAGAACGTTCGAGAACGGTTCGGGAGAGGCATTGGCGGCGAGGCGAGTCGCGGTCTTGGTGCCGTGCGAGGTTAACGCAATTCCTCCGCCTAAGAGCAGCGCCACCAGGCGCACGCCCGGATCGAAATGCGCGAAAGCCGTGGCGGCCAGCACGGCTCCCGCTGGGACGCGAATGAAAGTGTGGAGCATGTCCCACACAGAATCGACGGCAGGAATTTTGTCGGCGATGAACTGAACGATATACATGCCGCCCGCCACGACCAGCACCCAGGTGTGTGACAGATAGCCCAAGTCGCCGGGCAGATGCGCCACATGCAGCCGCTGCAGCAAACCAAGCGTAAAAACCGTCACATAGAGGTTGATGCCGGAGAGCCAGGCAGAGCCCATCGCGAAGCCGAGCGTACTTAGATCCATGTCACCCCCTCTGATGAACTTCGCAGCACAACGGACTCGCGATCCGCGCCCAAGTCTGCCGAAGTCCTCTTTCGTCTGACGGCGCGGGATCGCGGCCTGTGCTTGCTTCTATCACGTTGATCACGTTCTGGACTGGGCCGCTGCCCGGGGATTGTCGTTCCAGTCGCGATTGGAGCTTAGTAACTCGGCGGCGCTCTGGGCGTCGAGAGCGTCGGAGAAATACAAACCCTGCGCTGTGGTGCACTGGGCGCGACGCAAGTGTTCGAACTCTTCGCGGCTTTCCACGCGTTCGGCGGTTACTTCTAATTTCAATTGATTGGCGAGCCCGATGATGGCATCGACAATTTCGGGTTTGCCGTCTGAGATGCGGTCGACGAAGGCGCCGTCAATTTTCAGAATCCCAATCGGCAGATCCTGCAAGCGCCCGAAGGAAGAGTGTCCTTTGCCGAAGTCATCGATGGCAATGCGCACGCCCATCTCGCGAAGGGCGTCGAGGCGGGCCGCCGCAAAGGCATTGTTCTCGAGAATCATGTTTTCGGTGAGCTCTAAAATGAGGCTGCATCCGGGAAGCGCATTCTCGTGCAGAATCTCGCGCACGCGGTCTACCAGGTTCGGATGGCTGAACTGGCGGCTGGCGAGGTTCACGCTCATGCGGATGTTTTGGGCCGCGGGAATGGTCGTGCGCCAAGCGCGGAAATGCCGGCAGGCTGTGCTCATCACCCAGGCGCCTAAATCGTCGATCAGGCCCGATTCTTCGGCTGAACTGAGAAACTCAGCCGGCAGCAGTACGCCTCGTGTGGGATGTTGCCAGCGCAAGAGCGCCTCGAAACCTACGAGGCGGCCGTCGGAAAGCGAGACGATCGGCTGGTAATAGAGGCGGAAATCGCCGTCCGCCAGGGCCTTGCGCAACTCCGACTCAAGCCGCAGAGCATTCATGGCGCCCGCCTCAAGTTGCGATTCAAAGACTTCGTAGCGAGCGCGTCCGCGTGCTTTGGCGCGGTACATCGCCATGTCGGCGTAGCGCAGAATTTCTTCCGAAAAGATGCTTTTGTCCGAGACTGCAATGCCGATGCTGGCATTCACCACAAAAGAATGCGTTTCAAAGTCGAAGGCGAAGGCTAACGATTTGAGCAGTCTGTCCGCAACCCCAATAGCGTCAGTAGCGCCGCCGATACCTTCGAGCAGGACGGTGAATTCGTCGCCTCCGAAGCGGGCCGCGAACTCGCCTGGATGCAGAGACATCTCAATACGCCTGGCGAGGGCTCGCAACACCCGGTCACCAGCAGGATGCCCCAGGCTATCGTTAATTACCTTGAAGCGGTCGAGATCGAGGAACAACACCGCGGTTACGTTGTCTCCACTGGTGGCCGTGAGCGCCTGTTCGAGACGCTGCCGAAAATACTGCCGGTTCGGCAGTCCGGTCAGTTCGTCATGCAGTGCATCGAAGGCCAGCCGCTCCTCCGCCCTGCGATGGGCCGTGACGTCTGACATGCCGCCGATGATGCGCTGCACTCGTCCCGCGGAATCGCGCACCAGGCGTCCGCGGTCGGCCACCAGGACATACGAGCCATCCTGGTGCCGGAGGCGGTATTCGGCTTCCCAATGCTCCTGTTTGCTCGTGATCGCGCGCTCGAGGCCGGCCCAGGTCGTCTCGCGGTCGTCCGGATGCACCTGTTCGCGCCACCACTCGATATCGGGGCGCATCTCACCGGCCGCCTTTCCGAAGACGCCGCTCAAATTCCCGCTGCGCTTCACCAGCCCTGTTTGCAGATCCCACTCCCAGATGCAGTCGTTAGTGGCAGCCGCTACCAGTTTGAGGCCCTGTTCGGAGCGCCGCAAATCCATGTTCCAGCGCAGATTGGCCGTCAGGAATAGCGTCAGTTTTCCTATTACGAGAAACAGCACAAGACCGTAGATGTCGGTGGTGGTCACCGGCGCAAAGGGTCCTGGGCGAGCCACATAGCTGAAGGCGAAGACTAATCCGCATAGCTGGCAAAGCAAGGCTGGCCCAACGCCTCCATACCAGGCGGAAAAAACGACCGCGAGCACGATCGGCAAGTAGATTCCCGCGGGGCCAAACCCGGCGCACGCTTTGCCTAGCAGGATGCCGGCTGCGGCGGCAATCACGGCAGATCCATAGCGCAGCCAAAACACTTGCGGCGACGCCTTGTTCAAGCTGTCAATCGGTGCGTGCAAGAGAACCGTTGGTAAGGCTCGCCCCATATCTACTCCTGACCTAAATACGTTCTCGGACCTGCTGGCCGAGTACACTCTTAGATTCCCGCAACGCCATGGTCCCCACTGAGACAAACAGCATCCACGAAATCGAAATCGTCTTTCTGCTGCTGCTGCTCTTCGTCATCGTCTTCGCTTTTATCGCGAGAAAGCTAAGGACTCCCTACCCCATCGTACTGGTCTTGGCTGGGCTTGGGTTGGGCTTTATTCCTGGTACGCCGCGCGTGACGCTTGATCCGGACGTGGTGTTTCTTCTGGTTCTGCCGCCGCTGCTCTTTTCCGCTGCCTGGAATACCTCGTGGCGCGAGTTTCGCTTCAATCTGGTCACTGTCGCGATGCTGGCCTTTGGGCTGGTCGGATTTACGGTCCTGGGTATTGCACTGGTTGCGCCTATGGTGTTTCCGGACTTTGACTGGAGACTTGGCTTTGTGCTTGGCGCGGTGGTGGCGACCACCGATTCGATTGCGGCCACCAGCATCTTTCAAAAGGTCGGATTGCCCAGCACTATTGTGGACGTGCTCGAAGGCGAAAGTCTAGTCAACGACGCCACAGGTTTGCTCGCCCTTGAGTTTGCGCTCTCCGCGCTCGAATCCGGCCACATGCCCTCAGCCCTCGCAGGCGCGGGACGTCTCGCCTGGCTTACCTTTGGCGGTTTGGGCGTCGGTCTGGTAGTTGCTCTACTGATCGATTGGGTCGAGCGCAAGATAGAAGACTCTGCGATCGAAAGCGTTTTAAGCATCCTGGTGCCTTATGGCGCCTATCTCGCGGCCGAAGCCGTTCATGCTTCCGGCGTCCTGGCGGTGGTCGCCTGCGGTCTGTATCTCAGCCGCAAAAGCGCCGAATTTTTTTCTCCCAAAGTACGTATCCAGGCCAGCATGATCTGGGAATCACTCAGCTTCACGTTGAATGGCCTCACTTTCATCTTGATTGGCCTGCAATTGCCCAACGTGCGTGCCGGCATCGCCCAATACAGTACTCGGTACCTGCTGCTGAGCGCGTTCCTGTTTAGCGCGTTTCTTATTTTGCTTCGTCTCCTCTGGGTCTTTCCGGGCGCTTATTTCGCTTCTTTTCTTCGCCGCAAATTTCTCCACCAGGAGCTCTCAACGCCTTCTGCAAGGGGTATTTTTGTCGTCGGATGGACGGGCATGCGTGGCGTGATCGCGCTCGCTGCTGCTCTTTCCCTACCCGCCACGCTCGGCAACGGCAGCCCGTTTCCCCAGCGTTCGTTTCTGATCTTTCTCACCTTCAGCGTCATCCTGGTCTCACTCGTTTTCCAAGGACTTACGCTGCCTCTCCTGATTCGATTGTTGGGTTTGGGCGGCCCTGGCGGCAACAGTGAAGAAAACCGCGCGCGCCAGGAAATTCTCGAATCGGCATTAGACGAAATCGACCGATCCCGCGATCTGGCCGATCCGCAACTGGTCGACATTTATGACTATCTGGCGGTGCAGTACCAAGCCAGGCTGGATGAGGTGCGGGACCAGGTCGACCCGGAGAAAGACGAGACGTCCACGACGTCTTTCCACTATCGACAGCTAGCGGCAGAATTGGTGGCCTTCGAACGGCGGGTCGCGCTGCGCCTGCGCCGGGAAGGCCGGATCAGTGACGATACTCTCCGGTTGCTCGAGCGCGAACTCGACGTGAACGAAATCCGGTTGAGCCCGAAAGCTTCTTGAATCAGGAACAACCATGAGAACGATTCCTGCAAAAACTATACTCGTTCTGAATTTTTCACCATCCAGCGAATTCAGTCGGCCGGCATTCGCGTCAACGATCTGGGACTTGTTAGTCAAGTACCTTGTTACTTGGACACCACCTCACCAAGATCGAAAAAGACATCGAAGGAGCGGGTCCGTTTGCCGTTTGACAAATAAACGGGCGCGGCATAACGAAATCTGTTCCCGGCAGTGCCACTACTGCAGTTGCCGTTGTAACAATCAGAATATGCGCCGCATTATTGCCCGGCAGGACGGCAGTAACCAAAAGTATTGTTCGAAAGGCAAATCAGATCATTGCAGCGTGCTCCCGCATTGCAGGCAATGGTGAGCCGGAGTTCGCATACATACGATCCAAAACCTGAATCCCCGCTCCTTCGCTGTAGCCGTCCGTCCAACTCGACTTCATGACGGCCAAGTTCCTTACTGCCTGTATCCCGGGGGCCAGTTGTTCCCCCTTCTTCCTGGAAAGTAATCGGCAGGAAGCTCTTTGAACTTCCCGTGGCGCTCCGGATCTGGAACAGAATACCTTCCGAGAGTCCATCTCATTCCGTCAGCAAAGAAAAAAACGCCACGATATACCTTTATTTTGGTTACGTCTGTCACCGGCATAAAGTCGGCCAGATTGCGCTCAATCTCCTCCATGGAATCACTCACATGAACCACAATCGTTTGCTCAGGCCCCCAATCAAGCGGTTGTCTTGCGGGATGCTCGGGCCTGAGGGGTCGACCGGTTCTTCCCTCATAGGCGTCGATCGCAGGCATTTGCCCGGGTGTAAGCTCTGCCCCGACGCAAGGGACAGACCGGCAGTCTCCGGTATCCAGGAAGTGCAGATGTATTTCGCCGAACACGATGGTTTTGTTCGTCCGGTTGACGAGGGAGATGGTCATCTGCCGAAGCCAATCGGGGCCAGCCTCAAAGGGGGTAACAGGCTGAATAACTATAGGAGGCTTGATAAACAGCCCGCACTCCACAGTTTTGCTGGCAACGGCAACATTGGAGATCAACACCGCATCGTTAATCTGCTCTACATCATCCTTTGCGCTAGCGAGTTTCTCACTGGTCTGCTGAGCGTGCACAGCTCCAATAATCCCGAACATTGTGCAAGTCGTGTAGAGGAGCAGGTGTCGAAGGAATTTGGAGATCATCGTTACCCCGCCCTTCTCTGTACGTGGCCAACGACAATCGCCTTGAATGCCTCGCTCTGCGCGTATCTTCCAAACAAGACAGCAGAAACAGCTATGCGCGCTCATTGAGTGCACCCCGGAACGGATGACGGAAGGCGATCAGAGAAATCCTCCAGGCGATTAAGAAAGTACTGCAGGACGAGCAGGACGTCAAGCGGAAAGTTGCTCCGAAATGCCTAAAAAGCGGGTATTTTCCGAATGGAAAGAAACGCGAAAGGCGCTTAGTATCACTTATGTTTCTTTTCTGTAACAGTGCTGCTGACGCGCGCACGTTTTGATGGTGTAGGGAGTGCTAACGGTACTTCTTTCCTCGTTGATTCATAGTATTGATACTAAAGACATGGTATATAGGTGGTCGCGGTAACACGCGATCGCATTTCCTTCGTAAATTTTTCCATGAAAATGGAGATTGTCTATAAATTGGTCTAATGGTACTATTCGCTAGAGCGATTCTACCGCTTGGGCCTGTTGGCTTCGCTTTTGCGAAGTCTGGCGGGCTCGATATCACTAGCTGGAGTCTCCCATTCGACGCTTATTGTTCCTCTCCCTGCTTTCCGCCTCCCCCGCCTGGCTTTTTGCACAAAGTCCAACCTTGGGAGGCTGTCCTGTATTTCCAAGCGACAACGTTTGGAACACCCGCATCGATTCCCTGCCGGTTGCTGCCAACTCTGACACCTTAGTCGGTACGATCGGAACCAGCAATCCGCTGCATCCGGACTACGGGGCAGGCGGCGGTTTCTTCTATAACCTGGTGCCGGGAAGCCAGCCGAAAGTGCCGGTCACCATGCGCTATATCAGCAATCCAGGCCCGTATCCTATCCCGACAAATGTAGCCATTGAGAATGCTTCGGATGGTCACTCGATTATTGTCGACACGACCAACTGCATTCTGTATGAGTTGTTCGATCTGGTAAGGCAATCGGATGGGAGCTGGCTGGCGGGCTCGGGCGCGATCTTCCCGCTCACATCCAATCAACTGATCCCCAACGGCTACACGTCGGCTGACGCCGCGGGTCTACCGATTCTTCCCGGACTAGTTCGCTATGACGAGGTAATAGCCGGGCACATTGACCACGCGATCCGCTTCACCGCGCCGCAGACTCGCAACAGCTGGATGTGGCCCGCGCGGCACGAGGCTTCCGCTCTTACAGGAAGCCAATATCCGCAATTCGGCCAGCGCTTTCGTCTGAAAGCCGATTTCGATATCAGCAGTTTCCCGGCGCATGTGCAGGTCATTCTGCAGGCTATGAAGACTTACGGCATCATGCTGGCGGACAACGGCGCCTCCTGGCACATTGCGGGTGTGGGCGATACCCGTTGGAATGATGATGAGATGCACCAGATGACCCGCGTGGTGGGTGCGGATTTTGAAGCGGTGGATGAATCGAGTCTTATGGTCGATCCTAATTCCGGGCAGGCGCGTGCTCCTGGTTCCACACCCCCGCCTGCACCCGGGATACCGACTGGCTGGGTCAACATTATTTCTGAAAACAGCGGGAAATGTCTCGATATTTCGGGCGGTCCGGCAGCCGTTCGGCCCGGTGTTCTCGCCCAGCAATGGACTTGCGTCGGCGGCACGAATCAGGAGTTTCAATTCTTGCCGGTTTCTGGGGGTTACCGAATCAATGTGCGAAACAGCGGTCTAGCTCTCGACATCGTGGGCGGTCCAGCGAAGGTGACCGATGGAATTCTCCTACAGCAGTGGCCTTACTGGGGTGGATCAAATCAGATCTTTAATGTCCTTCCTACGAATGAGGGGCATTACACCATCCGGCCAAAGAACAGTGGCTTGTGTTTAGACGTGAGCCGCATCTCACGCCTGGATGGGGCGCTGATGCAGCAGTGGAGCTGCAATGGCAACAAGAATCAGGATTGGAGTTTTGTGCCGACCTCGTAGCAGGTTGGGCGTGGAAATGTAGGAAATGCGAAAGGGCCGATTGTCAGTCGGCCCTTTCTCTTAACTGGCGGAAGGCTCGTCTTCGCGTTGCAGAGCCCATTCGAGTCTTTGGATCGCATGCGCAGTCTGCTCCGCGCGCTCAGCTGACTCGCTCTCTTTGCCGCGTTCACGAGCCAGCTTCAGGGTTAGGCCATCCATTTCGGCTCGCAGAGTCGCCAAAAGGGTCTTTAAAGATTCCTGGTTCGTTCGCAGAATGCTGAACGCGGGCTCCTCGCGCAACTCTTCCCTACGCCTGAACTCCACCACTTGATGTATTTTCGGCACCCGACGCGTTTTCGGGTCGATGCTCTTCAACATAAAATTACTCCTTGATCAATCGCTCAAGTGCCGCTCCTCACAACGAGGCGAAGCGGCCGTTCGACACATGCAGGTAGTAGCTATGAGAGAGATGGCGGCGGGGAGCGGCCGGAATGAAAATCTTCGATCGTGCGAGATCGTTCCTGGCGAACCAACGGTACGACCGGCCGGCTTGCCATGTAGAGGCCGCTCGCCGAGCGCCACAGGGGCGCTGAACTGGTATCGATCTGGTGCCGACGTCGTGCCCTGAGCAGACACGTAGATCCTCCAGCCAGGTTCCAACTCCCGTCTGCGGTGTACGAAGGCGCAGGCTGCACAAGCGTGAGTTGCGCGACGAGAGGAGCGCCAGTGCTTAAAGGGTTAGCCGGCGAATGGGCGCACAAAGAGGCGGCGGCCACTACTATAAATCCGGCAACCCATTTGCCTGTCATCTGAAACTAAGACGATTGCGCTTCGCTCTCCGTTTACGCGAAAGTAAACAATGAAAAATAGAGTTTTGTAAGGTCCCTGTTACCTGGGGGTCTGAGTAGCAACGGAACAGTAAATCGTGTTCTACAGCACAACGTGTTTGACGACGAGCCCGAGCCCGTTGAGCTGGTCCTCTTGGCCCTCGCGATAGCGTTTTGTTGGATAAATCGAAGATTGTACCCCCGCTGGTTTCGCTTGAGGAGATAGGAACAGGAGGGCGAGGTAGAACTTCCATCGTTCAGCTTAAGTTTTCCCGAGCCCATCGCTCAATTCCCACAAGCTGCATGCCGCGCTCGGCGTTAAACGTGCGGCCCACCGCCCACGCCACCCCTTTGCCTTCCGCGAACACCAGCCGGTATTTCCTGATCGCGTTGCCAGGGTCTTGGGCCAGCTGATCTTTGAGCATCGCTACGCTCCACACCACACGACGCATCTTTCGGTCGAGAACCAGATCCAAGGTGTCCGCCAGCTGGCCGTAGGTGATCGTGTCTCCGGCTGTGTACACGACCTGTCTCGCGATGCGGGGTTCCGCAAAGAGAATCTCCGCGGTCAACGTGCCGATATCATCTGGCGTCGTCACCGTGACAGCGGTTTCCCAACTTCCGAGCCCGCGCACAGTATTGTTGGGGAGGTCGACTACCCCGAGGGAGGGCTCAAACAGGAAGCTCGTGAACATGCCGGTCGAGATGATAATCCACTCCGTGCGTGGCTGAGAGCGCAGTAGGTCGCGCACCTCCAGCTGCTCGTCGAAAAGGTCCTGGGCACTTCCTCTGCCGATGGCATCGTAATCAACGCCAAATTGCCACGGTACGTATCGTTCAACTCCTCCGGCAAGCACGGCACGGACAAGTTTGAGCTGGATGCTGCGCCCCGCCACGAAGCCCGTGCACCCGATCACTGTCTCAAATCGCCCGAAGATGTTGGCTAGAGAGGATTCCGATTTAGTGGCTAGATCGCTGAATACAAAGTTGACGCCGAGCGAACGCAGCTCGGCGAGCTCCTTTTGCTTGCGCGGGTCTGCGGAACGATCGGCTTCGGGACGAAGCAGGACAGTATATCTGAGCGCGGGAGAGACTATCGAGCGCCGCGCTAAGCCTCGAAGAACTGCCATGCCGAGTTCACCGGCGCCCAGAACAGGCATTGCACTTCGCTGCGGATTTATACGTCCGACGGTTCGGCTGCCTTCCGGCGTCGAGTTCATAAATCGCTTTCTCCTCCGATGTCGGTTCTATGGTCAGAGAGCAACGGTCATCCTGCTTTGCGCCCAAATAGGGCTTCAAACTGCGTGAAGACCGGTTCAAAGATGGCGTCCTGAAGCCAGCGGCTCGCCTTTTCTATTTCGCCGTCCGCCGCGTCGAATACACCATAGAACTCGAAAAATGACCCGCCTCCGCGACTAATGCGCCGAACCCTCATGTGGCCGTGATAGTTCAAGGTGAGATCGGCCCCGGCAAAGGTCAGAAACGTAAGCCGCATCTCCGTGTCGGAAAGTTCGAGCAGTCGCTCCCGAACAATCCCGCCATTGCGCGCTTGCAGAGTTCTTTCCGCGCCCACCTTGTCCGGAGCGTCGCCCTCTCTGAGCCGACTGGAGGCAATAAAGGGGAACCACTTCGGAAGTGCATTGAAGTCCCTCACCAATTCCCATACCTTCTCCGGGTCTGCATTCACGATGGTGCTGCCGTAGACCGTTGCCATAGCTGTCTCCTTGCTGTAAGGTTTACTGCGGATGCAATTGGCCGCCCCCACGAGAGGGCGGGGCGTGCCCGTTAGCGACGCTTGAGGTCGATGACGATCTTGCCGAAGGCGCCGCGGTAAAGGTGGTCGTAGGCGGCCCGCGTTTCTGCAAAGCTGTAGACAGCGTCGACCACCGGATGAAGCTGCCACTTCACAAAGGAGCGGAGCATCTCTTCAAAAGCCGCTCTCGGCCCTACGCTGCTACCGCTCATGGTCAACTGTTTCACGACAAAGGGAAACACTGGGATTTCGGAGGTCACGCCATTCAGAAAGCCAATCAAAGCGATATGGCCGCCGATCTTGGCGGCCTGCAAGGAACGACCGAGGTTCTCACCTCCGGCCACCTCCACGATCAGATCGGCGCCCTTACCCGACGTGAGACTCAGGAAAGCTTGTTCCCAATCCGGCCGTTGCGAGTAGTTGATTCCATGCGCCGCCCCCATCTGCTTGACGCGTTCGATCTTTGCGTCGCTGCTGGAGGTTACGATCACCTCGGCTCCCAAGGCGGCTGCGATCTGTAGCGCAAACAGCGACACCCCGCCGGTTCCCTGCACCAGCACCAGCTGCCCGGCCGAAATCTTTGCCTTCTCCGCAACGGCATACCAAGCGGTCACTGCGGCACACGGCAGGGTCGCCGCCTCAATATCGGTCAGATATGCCGGAGCCTGCACGGCAATCTCCTCATCGATTACAATCTGTTCCGCCAGCACTCCGGATGTAAAACTTCCCAGCGTGTACTTCGACTCTTCCGTCTGCGGGGCACCCTCCAGCCATCGCGTTGCAAAGTTCGTTAAGATCCGGTCGCCACACTGGACTCGCGTGACATCTTTCCCGATGGCAACGACGGTACCCACAGCATCGCTTCCTTGCACCACGGGAAAGCTGAGGTCGGGGTTATATGTCCCCTCCACCAGAAGCCTGTCCCGGGCGTTTAGCGACACCGCGCCGACCTGCACCAAAATCTCCTTGTCACCTGGTGCAGGAGTGTCTCTGTCCACCAAGCGGAGGTTCTCTATGCCGAAACCAACCAATTCCCAAGCTCTCATTGCCCATCCCTCGATTCGGTCTGCTGCCAGTGCTTGATGCCGTTCTGGAAAGACAGATGAGTACCTCGCGTATCAAGCAGTTTGACAATACTCGAACAACTTTGAGAGTAACACTACGCAGATCCGGCTACGATGTCAAAAGATGAAGGTCGTTACACATCCCGATGTGCAGAATCTACGATTGGAGAGGGTGCTTCACGCGCTCAGCGATCCGGTACGACTCAAGCTGGTTCGTATGCTGGCTGCCGAACGCGATCTCCCGTGTAGCGCCCTTTGCCTGGGCCGTCCCAAATCAAGCATGTCGCATCACTTCAAGACCATGATCGCCGCGGGCTTGCTCCGGGTGGACGTGGCCGGAAACGTTCACCTGAATAATCTCCGGTTCGACGATCTGGAAAGCCGATTCCCGGGTCTGATGACCGCCGTCCTCGAAGCTACTTCCAACCAGTAGTCTAAATTTTGCGGTGCACGTTTTCTGACTTTCGGTGTGACGACCCCCAACGGCTCAATCCAGGCCCTTATGCAGGTTTTCTGTCCGTTGCTGCTCAGATTCCTACTTCAGCAGCGTTCCGCTTAGCAGCACTTTGGCGATGGTGAAATAAATGATCAGCCCGCTGACGTCGACAAGAGTGGCAACGAAGGGAGCTGACGCGCTTGCCGGATCGAGTCCCACGGTCCGGAGGACAAACGGAAGCATGGCGCCGGCGAGCGTGCCAAACAGAACCACTCCGACCAAGCTGAACGCGACGGTAAACGCCACGAGCAGATAGTGCGTTCCGTAGGGATGCCAGATGGATTGCCAAAGCAGAATGCGCGCGAGGCCGACGACCGCCAGCATCGACCCTAATACGAATCCGGTCGGTAACTCGCGCATCACGATTTTCCACCAGTCACGCAAGCGAACTTCGCCCAGCGCCATCGCTCGAATGATCAAAGTAGTGGCTTGCGAACCCGAGTTTCCGCCGCTGCTGATGATGAGCGGGACGAACAGCGCCAGCACCACGGCTTTCGCGATCTCATTTTCGAACTGCCCCATGGCGGTGGCGGTTAGCATCTCGCCCACGAATAGAATCAGCAGCCAGCCGCCGCGTTTGCGCACCATGTCCCAGAAGCCGATCCGCATATAGGGAGCGTCGAGAGCTTCCATTCCGCCTACTTTTTGAATGTCTTCGCTGGCCTCCTCTTCGACCACGTCCACGATGTCGTCCACCGTGACAATGCCCTTCATGCGTCCCTCGTGATCGACCACCGGAATCGCCAGTATGCGCAGCTTGCGGAATAATCGCGCCAGCGCTTCCTGATCCATGTCTTCGGAAGCGACGGAAAATTTCGTCCGCATGACATCACGCACCAGCTTCGCGCCTTCGGCGGCAAATAGTTCGCGAAAACTGAGTACTCCGAGCAGATGTTGTGCCTCGTCGAGGACGTAGGCATAGTAGAAAACGTCCACGTGCGAACCTTGCCGCCTCAGGTAGACGATCGCTTCATCGACCGTCATCTCCGGGCGGACGCGGGCAAAGCGGGGGCTCATCACGCCGCCGGCTACGTCCTCTTTGTATTTCAGGAGAGCGTTGACTTCACTGCGCCCCGTTTCGTCCAACTCCGCCAGCAGAACGGCGTGCTCTTCTTCCGGCGCGAGTTGAATCAGATCGGCAGCGTCGTCGGGCGCAAGGAGACGCAGCCAGATGCGTTTCTCGTTGTCCGGTAAATGGTCGATTAACTCTAGCTGATCCCCGCTGCTGAGAGCGAGGAACAGGTTGTCCATTTGCCCTCGTGGCAGGCTCTCGAAGGCTCGGAGCCGCTCCTTGAGCTGTAGATGTGCCCACTCATGAATCAGCTCCGAGGTAGAGGCTTCGGTTGGCATCTTTTCAATCCTAACCGGAGCAGGCGGCCGAAGGGCGTTTAATCAGGCGGTTTTCTTCAACAAACCATGCGGATCGAGGACGAACTTTTTGGCTGCGCCTTTGTCGAAGTCGGTGTAACCTTGCGGCGCTTTCTCGAGCGGAATTACTTCTACGTTTACCGCCTTCGCCGGATGAGCCCGCTCATGCAGAATGGCCATCATGAGTTGCCGGTTGTACCGCATGACCGGACATTGGCCGGTCATGAAGGCATGGGACTTGGCCCAGCCTAAGCCGATCCGAATGCCCAATACGCCAGTCTTCGCGCTCTCATCTTTACTGCCCGGATCGTCGGTCACATAGAGGCCCGGAATGCCGATGCCGCCGCCCGCCCGCGTTACCGTCATTAAAGAGTTCAGGACGGTAGCCGGGGCTTCAGCGCCATCTTTCCCGTGCGCTCGCGCTTCAAATCCTACGCAGTCGACCGCCGAATCCACTTCCGGTACTTTCAAGATCTGCGCGATCTTGTCGCCGAGCGATCCGTCTTTCGACAGATCGATGGCTTCGCAGCCAAAGCTTTTCGCCTGCTTCAATCGATCGGGATTCATGTCGCCTACGATCACGACGGCCGCGCCCAACAGGCGGCAGCCCTCGGCGCAAGCTAGTCCCACTGGTCCGGCGCCTGCCACGTACACGGTTGAACCGGGCCCAACGCCTGCCGTCACCGCACCGTGAAACCCGGTCGGAAAAATGTCGGAGAGCAGGGTCAGGTCGTTTATTTTCGACATCGCCTGTGCCTTGTCGGGGAACTTCAGCAGGTTGAAATCGGCATAGGGCACCATCACGTAATCGGCCTGGCCGCCGACCCAGCCACCCATGTCCACATAGCCGTAAGCGCCGCCGGGCCTTCCTGGATTCACCGTCAGGCAAACGCCCGTCTTGCCTTCCTTGCAATTCCGGCAGCGTCCGCAGGCAATGTTGAAGGGCGCAGATACCAGGTCGCCGACCTCCAAGAACTCCACATCGTTGCCCTTTTCGATCACCTCGCCGGTGATCTCGTGGCCCAGGATCATACCCGACGGCGCCGTAGTCCGGCCCCGCACCATGTGCTGGTCACTGCCGCAGATGTTAGTTGCCACAAGCTTCAAAATCACTGCATGCGGCAGTTTCTTTCCTTTGTGTTCGAGCTTCGGATAGTCGATCGTCTGTACCTCGACTTTTCCGGTTCCGATATAAGCCACTCCACGATTGCTTGCCATAAAGCTACTCCTTCTTCTGTAAACCTAAAATGCGGCCGCGCCGGCTTCCGCTACGCTATGGTCCTGGTCGCCCGAGCCGCCGCTGACTCCGATTGCGCCCACGACTTTGCCCTCTTTCTTTAAAGGAACGCCGCCGGCAAAAATCATCACCCGTCCGCCATTCGAGGCATGAATGCCAAAGAACTGGCCGCCCGATTGCGAATGCGTCCCCAGGTCTTTCGTCGTGATATCAAATGCGCGTGAGGTGAATGCCTTGTTAATCGAAATGTCGATGCTGCCCAGCCAGGCATTATCCATGCGCACGTGGGACACCAGGTTTCCGCCTTCGTCCACCACCGCGATGTTCATGGGCTGCCCGATCTCCTGAGCCTTCTTCTCGGCCGCCGCTATTACTTTACGTGCATCCGCCAATGTCATGTAAATCTCCTCCTGAAAGTTTCCAACAGGAAGACTCCATAAAAGCATTCCCGTTACTAGTTAAGTCCGGGCAGATTTGATAGGTTAATGCGGTGGCATTCTCTCCTTCGCGAAGAGGTCTGATAAAGCAAATGACGGCAGCAGCTTTGCTGCCTTCCGTGGCCGCGGCCGACGCGCTGAGGCCCGCAAACTTGACGGAAAGCGCTTCGACACCCAAGCTGTGCGCGCCGATCACGCTGCGCGATATCGATGAGGCCGCTATGCGACGCATCAAGCAGATCGGGGTCGATCATGTTCTCTCCGGCGGCCCGAAAATTCCGTGGGACGAAGCCGAACTGCTGGCGATCGCGACGAAGTTGAAAACGGGCGGCCTCGCGCTGGGCAACCTGATGATTGCCGGTTTCCCCAACACCATCTACGGCCGTGCGGGACGCGACGAGGAGATCGACAAAGTAAGGAAGTCACTCCGCGCCGCTGGAAAGGCCGGCATTCCGGTGGTCGAATATAACTTTTATGCCCACCGCCTGATCGAGGGCTATTACGAAGAAACCGGGCGCGGCGGGGCGGGACTGACCGCTTTTGATTACGAACGTGTCAAAAATCTCCCGCCTCTGCCGCAGGAGGGCGTTCACCACCTCGATGAGATGTGGACCAACATCGCGTATTTCCTGAAAGCGGTTATCCCGGTCGCAGAAGAGTCGCATGTCCGCCTCGCCTTGCATCCCAACGATCCGCCGGCGCCTTTGAGCCGCGGCTCCCAGCAGATTATGGGCACGGTGGAAGGCTGGAAGTATTTGATCGACCTGGTGCCGAGTCCGGCCAACGGCATCACCTTCGATTGCGGAGTTACTCGTGAGATGGGACACGATCCGGTGGAAGTGTGCCGCTACTTTGCAAGCAAAGATCGCATCAACCACGTCCACTATCGCAATGTGCGTGTGCGCAAGCCCTATGAAGAGTACACCGAGGTATTTATCGACGAGGGCGACAATGATATGTTCGCGATTATGCGCGAGTTAGTGAAGCATAACTATCCGCGCCTGCTGTACCCCGAACATGAGCGCGCCCTCGACGTAGACCGCGAGCGCGGTATCAAAAATCAGTACCCCGGAGGCGGCGGCTACACCGGCATGGTCTACGATATCGCCTATGCCAGAGCTATGCTGCAAGCTTCCTTATCGCTTCTGAAGAACACGCGCACAACGGGCCCGTTATCAAGCGCGCCGCCCGAAGGACAGGCGAGTTCCTTTGCTGAATGGCGGCTCGCAGCCGTGCCCTGTGCGCTTTCGAGGAGAAGCTAACACATGCCTGCTAATTCTCTGACGCCTTACCTGACTTTCAAGAATGCCGAACAAGCTCTGCGCTTCTACGAAGCCGCATTTGGAGCGAAGGAGGTAATGCGCTTGAAGATGCCCGATGGCGGAACGGCTCATGCGGAAATGTTGATCGGCGATTCTCGCGTTATGCTCGGAGACGAGGCGCCTGCCTGGGGAAATAAAAGTCCGGAATCACTGGGCGGTTCGCCTGCCGCCTTCATGCTTTACGTGGACGATGTGGACCAGGCATTTCCCATCGCCATTCGAGCCGGGGCCACGATCAAGAGACCAGTAGCCGATCAATTTTATGGCGACCGCACGGGCACGCTGATCGATCCTTTCGGGTATCAGTGGAGCATCGGCACCCACAAGGAAGATGTGGATCCCGCCGAAATGCAAACCCGCATGGAAGCGATGTTCACAAGCCAAGCCGCAAGCAGCAGCTGAAGCGAACAGGCCGGCCCACGGCAACAGATAGAAAAGGAACTCGCAGGGTCGCCTACCGGCGACGCGGCCCGTCGTGCGTGTTCCTCAAAGTGCAGAGGGAACGGCTGTGGGCCGCTTTCTTATCACTCGAAAGCAGAAGCTGATAAATGCAGACCCAAATCGCCTGGACCGGTTGGTGCTGATCGTATTTGCAGTGGCTCAGGTAAGGCGTGATCGCCATTTCTTCGAAGAAACTGAAGATTGCCTGAAAAAGCAAGCCTGAAACTATATTTTTTCCGCTAGCCGCTTTGCAATACCGCTGTAACTCGAAACCCTTAAACTGAGGAACGCTTAGGGGATTTGTGAGTTACACATACAGATGTTTTTTGGCCGTGTTTCTGGGCGCGTCGGCTCTGTTCGCGCAGGATCGAGCGGCGATCAGCGGCACAGTAAAAGATAGTTCAGGGGCACTGATTGTAGGGGCATCAGTCTCTTTATTGGCTCCCGCCACGCAGTTGCAGCGATCCGATAAAAGTAACGCCAGCGGGATCTATTCGTTTAACTCGCTGCCGGTGGGCACTTATCAGATCACGATCAGCAGCGATCATTTTAAACCAATGGTGGTCGATCACGTCGATTTGCTTTTTGGACAGGTACGAACGGTAGACGCGACCTTGCAGGTCGGCAGCGCGACGGAGCAGGTGACTGTAACGGCTCCCAGCGATTCGCTGAACCGGACTTCCGCCGAGCAGGGCATTAATATCGAAGCGCCGCAGATTGCGGATATTCCGTTAAACGGACGCAACTGGGCCTCGCTGATGACGCTGGCGCCTGGAGCGGTGAACGCGGGCGGCGGCCAGCAGCGCGACATTCGCTTTAACGGACACTCGCTCGACGACAGCAATTTCACTTTCGACGGGATCGACACCAGCGGCGTTCAGGAGCAAACACAGAAAGCCGACACGCGCCTGAACATCTCGCTCGATTCGATCGACGAGTTCAAAGTTGCCACCGCCAATTACACAGCGGAAAGCGGGGCCGCCGGAGGCGCTCAGGTGAACGTTGTTTCAAAAAGCGGCTCCAACCAATGGCATGGCACGGCGTACGACTATTTTCGTAACGATAAGCTGGATACCCGGTCGCCGTTCGATCCTTCGCAGATTCCTCCTTTTCGCTTGAATCAATTCGGCGCGGAGCTGGGCGGACCCGTGGTGAAAGACAAAGCGTTTTTCTTTGTGAATTACGAGGGGTTGCGCCAGTCCCTGGGGCAGACGTTCAGCTCCTTTGTGCCCAGCGCATCATTCCGGTCCAACGTCATTAGCACTTCACCCGCGCTGACGCCGCTCATCAATGCTTATCCAATGGGTCAGACGCCGATTGATGGAGATACCGACTTGTTGACCGTTGGCGTGAGGAATACGGTGCGCGAGGATACGGGCCTCTTCCGGTTCGATTACCGGTTCGACGACAAGAGCACGGCCTATGTTCGCTACAACATCGATAACGCGCTGATTCAAAGCCCGCAGGACGCGCTCGGCACCCTCAATCGAATTCCGGTGATCCCCGAAAATCTGGCCGTGCAGTTCCAGCACATCTTCTCCCCGACATTGGTGAACGAGCTGAAGTTCGGCTTAAATCGCGTGAACTACCACAACACGATCATCGGCACCTCCCCCATCAATGTGAGCACTTCAAGCTTCGATCCGCTGAATGCCAACTCGCTCGACGTGGAGGTAGGCACTACCTTCTCCTACATCGACAATCTCACCAAGATTCTGGGCCGTCACACCTTAAAAGCAGGTGTGGAGATTCGCCGCATCCGGCTGAACAACGCCGGCAACTCGATTCAGACCTCATCGATCGATTTTTCCGACCCCACGCAATTGATCAATAATCAACCCGACAGTATCGGCCTGCTGGCAGGCGAAGGGGTGCGCGGGAACAGGCGCACGTTCTACATGGGTTACGTGCAGGATGAATGGAAAGCCACACCGAATCTGACGGTGAACCTTGGCCTGCGCTATGAGTTCTACTCGGTGGCTAAAGAGGTTCTCAATCGTTCCGCGGTCGTCGATATAAACGGCTGCGGCGGCTTCTGTCCGCCAGGGACGCCCTATTATCAACCGAATTACAACGACTGGGGTCCGCGTATCGGCATCGCCTGGACGCCGGAAGCCCTCGGCGGACACACGGTGATTCGCACCGGGTTCGGCATCTACTACGGGGCCAATCAAAACGACGACTTCAGCGATCCGCTGGAGAGCGCCGTGCCGCGTTATTCGATCACATCCAGCGACAACCCGGCCATCAGCTATCCGATCGACCCATTCATCACTCCCGCCAACGCACTATTCGCGCCGAAAGCGATCGACCGGTTTCGCAAAGATCTCTCCTATCAGGAATGGGACTTCCTGGTACAGCAGCAGCTTCCTGGTCAGTTTCAGGCGCAAGTGGGTTATCTCGGCAGCAACGGCCGTCACTTATTCGATCGCTATCAAGTCAATTTAATTAACCCGGCCACCGGCACGCGCCCCCTGCCGCAGTTCTCGCAGTATGGCTATAAGTCCAACACCTCGAACGATTCATTCCAAGCCTTGCAACTGTCGCTGCAGAAGCGTTTGAGCGGGGGACTGCTCTGGCAAACCCAATATCAGTGGGGTCATGCTATTGCGGACGGCTCGTTTGGAGCGGGCGAAAGTATTTCCTTTCAGAACCAGAACTGCCGGGTGTGCGACCGCAGCGATTCGGACTACGATCTGCGCCACACCCTGAGCACCAATGCTATTTATCAATTGCCCGTCGGCCCGGGACGCCGTTTCCTGAATACGCGAAATTTCGCCGGGCAGATCCTGGGTGGCTGGGAAGTTTCAGGTATCGCTTCCGCGAACAGCGGCCTGCCGGTGGACATCACCGTCTCTCGCGACCGAAGTGACTTTGCCGACGGTAATAACTCGAGCCAGCGTCCGGACCTTGTTCCTGGAGTGCCTCTCTATCCGGCCCATCAGACAATTAATAATTGGTTCAATCCGGCTGCCTTCGCCGTGCCGGCCCCGGGAACCTACGGGACTCTCGGCCGCAATGCGGGCCGCGCGCCGGGCTGGTACGAGATTGACGCTGCGCTACAGAAATCGTTCGCGCTCACTGAGCGGTTTAACCTCTTGTTTCGCGCCGAGGCCTTCAATCTCTTCAATCACCCGGCCTATGCGGCGCCCTCGTCCGACATCTCCTCGGGGAGCTTTGGCATCATCACGAACGTGCTGAATACGGGAGCCGTTGGAACCGGTACGCCGCGCCGTATTCAGCTGGCGCTACGGCTTAATTTCTAAACCGGCGGTTACGCGGGGTTTTGGCGGTTGGCAGACGTGTCGTCTCGCAATACGTCTTTTTTAACGATTTCTTGCAGTCTTGATTCGCCGCAGTGTCGAACTGGGGGGCGGCTGCGTCGCCGTCGCCATGCAAAATTCTGAATAAGTATATGCTTTCGTCGAGTGAAAGGCCCTTTCGAGCGTCAAGCGCGAGGGCTACTCCGATGGCTCCGAACACAATTGCAGCAGCCGATAACCTCGATAGTCGGCCGCGATTTTGCGCAAAACTGGTCAGGTGCCAGTCCGAAGTTAGAACTTGCGCTTTGTTGGGTTTCAAGTTTCAAAGAAGACAAGCATGCTCCGATTGGGGCGCGAAGTGATTTGCCTAGAGCAGCTTTCCTCCAATCTGCTGTTATTATCTTCACCGGTCTAAGCCTAGGCGAGTAAATGACCCTTCGCGACGCAATACCAGCCGCGGGCGGACAAACCACGGACCCACTCGGACCAGAATCCAGAAAAACAGGAAGGCCAAAGGATAAACCACGGTCAGCACTATAAGTAATCCGATCATTAATCGAAACGGTCCATACCCTAAAACGAGCAACCATGCCAAGGCAACGGCCATCCCGTAACTTACAAACCATAGCCCTCGCAGGTAACTCTCGGATACCATCAGATCCGTTCCGCATCGAGGGCACGATAAGTTCTTACGGAATATATCCTTGTTCGGACTTGTAAAGAAATGACATCGCGGGCATTTCATCGGTTCTGATTCTTAGTTATTTCTAACATTGCGAGTAGATGCTCTCGTCGAGCGACAAGCTGTTGCATGCAGCGAGTGAGAATGCGCCTGAGACGATTTCGAGCGCAATGCCAAAGACGGCTACTATTGATCGAGAAAATTTTGGCGAGGGCAAGTCGGACGGTTCTGACTTGCGCTCACGTAATTCGTCAACGGACGTGTGATTGGGCTTCAATCGAATCCGGCCGCTATTGCTTTTAGTGCAGCAATCCCGGGAGGGCAAAACCGATCAGCACTAAACATATCGCGGTCATCCAAATTAGATTTGCACGGCGCGTCTTTTCAGATATGTCTGGGCGGTGCTTTACCCAGAGGGTAACCAGTACCCAAGTGGCAACAGCCATTACAAAACAGTTCCAAAACCACCCTCCGCCATTCGGCGTCGCTGACGACACCGGTCCAAACAACGCAATCGGCGCTAGCCTCAATGGCATGTGCTTGAGATAATGTTGACATAGGTGCCCCCACGACTGCTCGATTGAACGACGACCCCTCTACATAGGCTCCTGCCCCGGGCGAGATAACAATCATTCGGGCCAGTATGTCTGCTGTGACTGCTGTAGGTCGGGTAAGTAGTGAGACCAAGCGTCCTTTACGTGCTGCGAAGCGTGGGCACGGACATCGGTGAGAATTTGAGACTAACCGCGGCGTCCGCCATTCATCACGCGGAGCAGGATGTTTAGTGCCGCCACGAAGATATTGAAGACTCCGGCAAACAACATTAAAGCCCCCGGGATGGGGCTATCGGCGAAGGGCGAGCGCAACACAGTGCTGGTTGAAAAGACCAGAATGCAAACACCCAGCGCGCCGATGGCAACGCTGATCAGAATGCCGACGACTCCGATATGCAGGAAAGAATTCAGTATCACGGCACCGATGATCGAAAAGAACAGCCCCGCCATGAGGCCGCGAGGCGCGGAGAACGTTCTGCCCGATGCCATCACATAAAACGTCACCCCGATGAACATGCAGGCCGTGATGCCAAGCGCCACCAGAATAAGCACCGGGGCGGTTGTGCGTGCAACCCAAAGCAGCGGTGAAATGGCGATACCCGAAACGAAGCCATCGCCCACCAGCGCGCTGACGCCGAGTACTGGATTGTGGCGTGCGGCCATGGCGATACGCGGCACGATATTCAGCAGCAGGATCGCAACAATCCAGCCGGTCCAGCCGGAGAAGAAGCGCGCCAGCGTGTCTGACGTCGCGCCGATATAGCCGCCGGCCAGTGCGCTGAATACGCTCAAGCCGAACAGCAGATACGTTTGCTTGATGACCGCCGCTCCTTGCACGGTCAAAGGAGTAACGCCGGTCAGCTTGTCCCAGGTAGAGTTTGGCTGTGGATATTGGTTCATGGTAGAGGCCCTCGTTAATTACCAGGATAGCTGTAGTGTTAGACAGCGTGGATTGAAGAGAGCGATTGCCTGGTTACCGCACGATGCCGGCGAAAATCGCGGCCACCGGCACAGCGCCATTTCCCAAGGTGGACGGTAAAGTAACAGACGCCTGCAAATCAAAACGGTCGATAGCATCCCGGCAATGACGAGTGACCGATTGACCCTCTATATCGACCTCCCACATTTCCAGGCAACGAAGATCTTCGAAATAAACCCGCCGCTTGTCTTCCATTTCTCTTTCCGTGTTGGATGGGCTCAGCACCTCTACCACCAGTTCTGGACTGCCTGCAGGATATCCGCCAGTTTCATCGGCAGCGACCCAGCGGTCCTTGCGAATGACGAACACATCCGGCCGTGGCCCTTCCCTGGCGCCGATCATGTGAGTGGTGTCCGTGCGAACTACATACTCCGCGAGAACCAATCCCTCTAGAAGCTTGTGAAGCGGGTCACAAACATCCTGGTGCTGCCGGTTGGGAGAGGGTGACAGGACCACCTTTCCGCGAATTAACTGATCGCGAAAACCAGGAGGCGCTTGATACTTCGCGTATTCCCCGAAAGTCATTTCCCCGGCGGCCATCTCGCTCTATTCTGGCATTCGGTCAGAAGTTGTACTTCAAAGCGATCTGTACGTTTCTGGCGCCTTGCGAGCTTTGAATGACGCCAAAGGTGGTGTCGCCCACGCCGCGATCCGGTGCGTTCAGGATCGGGTGATTGAACACGTTAATGAACTCACCGCGAAGCTGCAAGTTCTGATGTTCTGTTACGAAAAATTGTTTCGAGATGCTCATGTCGGCGGTTTTTATGCCTGGTCCCCGCACTGTGCCGTTGCCGCAGCTGCCGAAGGTGCCCGCGGCAGGCTGCGAGAACGAGCTGGTGGCGAAGTACTGGTAACCTCCGCCTGAGCCGTCATAGTTCTGACTGCCCAGGATATCGACCGGTGCTGTGCAATTGGCGCGTGGGCCGCGCGATTTGGTGCCGGAATTATCAGACCCGGTGACAGTAAGGGGGAAGCCGCTATGGACGCTAACAATAGCGTTAATCGTCCAATCGCCTAGCACCGCATTTACGAATTTATTGGCATTCGCGCCAAATACACGATGGTGGCCAAACGGCAGATCGTACGTGGCAAAGGCGCTGAGGTTGTGAGTAGCGTCGAAGAAGCACGGGCCCCACTCGGCCGCCCGGTTGTACAGGTTTTGAATATAGGGTGACTGTGTGGCTGCCTGCGAGCCATCGCCATAGAACCCGATCGAATCGCTCATGCATTTGGAATAGGTGTAGGAGACCTGCGCCTGAAGGCCTTGCGCCATGTTGCGTTTCAAGACCGCCTGCAAGGCGTTGTAGGACTGGTTGCCGTTGGTTTCGGTGCCTGAAATCTGGCCGATGGAGTTATAGACAAGCGGATTTCCCGACAGGTAAGGACTGGGGGAGGTGGTGCCATCGGGGTTAAGCTGGCGCTGCTGATACGGCTGCGCGACCACCAGATGATCATTCTTCTGTCCTACGTAAGAGGCCTGGACGGTGGTGGCGGACCCAAACTGACGCTGTACGCTGAAGTTCCACTGGTTGGCGACGGCGGGGCGCACGTTTGGATCGAACAGGCGCACGGTCACGCCCTGATAAATGTTGCTCGGGCTGCCAATCGGAGTATAGCCCTGGTCGAGGGTGGTGGTTGGGAAGGCGGTTGAACTGTAGAGGGCATCTCGTTCGGTCGAGTACGGCGGATTGATGGTCAGGCGGAGATTGGTGCCGGTGCCTTCCATATAAGAGGAGAGCGAGTAAGAGGCGCGAATCACAGTTTGAGCATTCGGCGAGTAGGCGATGCCAACGCGCGGCTGGAAGTTGTAAACCCCATTGTACTGGTTGTAAAGGGCGCGGTTGTTGTTGTAGTAAGTGCTCTGCCCGGCGAGTTCGACCTGCCCGGTAAACGGCGCGAAATTCGCCTCGCGGTTTTTGCTTTCGTACCAGGGCGTGTTGAGCTCCCAGCGCAGGCCGTAGTCGAGGGTCAGCTTCGGGGTAATGCGCCACGTGTCCTGGGCGAACGCTCCAAGTATGTTGTAGCGCTGTCCCCAGGTTCCGCCGTTGGTTCCGACGCCCACCTCTTCCGGTAGGCCGAGCAGAAAGTCTGCTTCGGGCAGGCCGCCGTTGGTGCTGCTGCTGGAGTACTTCAAGCCTTGATTGAGGGTAGTGAACTGGCCGTTATAGGTAAACGTTCCGGCAACGCCGTTATTGCCCGAGTAGAAGACATCCACACGATCGCGCATTCCTTCGAAACCGAACTTCAGGGTGTGGTTGCCCTTGGTCCAGATCAGGGTGTCGCCATATTGAATGACCGTGGTGGCAAACAGCTGCACGTTATCGCTGTTGCCGATGTTACTGATGAAACCGCCGCTACTGACTTGTGACGGAAGAATATCGCTCTGCACGCCAGAGATACCGAACTGCTGGGCCAGATTGGGCAACGACGAAGGGCTGGTGCCGGTATTGCCAAGGATATAGTTCACGCCGCCGCGGAGGTCGTTGACAATGCTCGGAGAAATCGTGCGGGTATAATCCAGCACGCCGTTATGTACCGGGAAATTACCAAAAGAATTGTAGTCGAGCGGCAGGGAGTTAGTTCCGGGATTTACGATATTACTTTGCGAGTAGCGTCCGAAGAGATGATCTTTGTCGGAGAGGTTGTAGTCGACTTTCAGATCGCCCTGGTCACCGTTCGTGTAACTGTGATTGGTGTTGATCTGGTTGTTACGCAGGCCGGCATTAATCGGGGCCGGGTAATACTGCGAATTCACGATATTCAGCGCGACTTTGCTGAGGTACTGCATCGGAATGATATTCCCGGCGAACGGCATCCGATTTCCATTAGGCTGGACAACATAGGGATTGTACAGCTGAGTGGGAACCGGATTGCTGGCGCTGGGCGTGAGTAACTCGGAGAAATTTCCCTGCCGCTCCAATGCGGTCAGCACGGAAACGGTTCCGGTCGAGGCAGGAGTATCGAAGCGCGAGCCTTGATAATCGCCGAATATAAAGAGTTTGTCCTTCTTGATGGGACCGCCCAAACTGCCCCCGAACTCGTTCCAGCGGAGTAGCGCGCGGGGTTGACCGGTGAGGTTCTGGTACCAGTCATTCGCGTTCAACTTGTCGTTGCGTAAGAATTCAAAGGCGTCTCCATGAAACTGGTTGGTCCCTGATTTGATCGACACGCTAGTAATCCCGCCCATGAAGTTGCCGAATTCGGCAGAGGCGTTTTGCGTGATTTCGTTGAATTCCTGAATGGCATCCACGCTGGGCGCGAAGGCAACCAGGTTGTCGGAGATCTGATTGTTGTCCATGCCGTCCAGGATGAAGTTGTTGGTCTGTGCGCGATTGCCGTTAATGTAGGGGCGCGCGCTGTTAAAGGTGGTCTGGCTGCCTTTAAAGCCGGAAGGATTGGGGGTGATGGCGCCCGGCGCGAGCAGCGTGAGTTGCACATAATTGCGCGTGGCGAGCGGAATCTGCACATTGGTCTGTGCGTCGATCACCGATCCCAACTCCATCGATTGCGTCTGCAGAATAGGCGGGGCAGACGCCACTTCCATCACGGTCGCAGAGGTGCCCACTTGCAAGGCAATGTCGATACGAGCCACCTGGTTCAGAACCAGGTGGATATCGGACTGCTTGGCTGTCTGGAAACCAGCCTGCTCGACTTGCAGGCTGTAGGTACCAATCGGCAGTCGAAGCAGGTTGAAGCTGCCATCGCCATTGGTGGTGGCGGGCCATTCGGTACCACGTTCCTGGTCGGTGGCTTTGACCTTGGCGCCGGCAACTACGGCGCCGCTCGGGTCTGTCACCTGGCCGGTGATCGAAGCGGTCACTTCCTGCGCGACGGCAGAAACGGTCCCTATAGTAATCGCGCAAAGAGCAAGTCGGGCAAAAAGCTTCACCAAAGGTTCTCCTTTTAAGAACTCAGCTGAGACTACGGCTGTGAGCTATCCGTAATAGAAAGGTAATATTGGCAGTGTAAGTTTTGAGGCAGTTAGTGTCAAGCGCATACGAGAGCTACTCGAAAGCGATGCTACGGGGAGAGTCCCACCGGGGAGAACTTCCGCCGGCGGCTGGGCGATCGAACTTTCAGGTGTTCTCCTGCAGGGTCTCGTTACCGGACAGGATAGCGATGTGGCTGTTGAAGAACAGCCATCAACAGCGTATTGCGAAAGAGTATTCTGGTCCGAACGTTTAGCGATTGGAACGATCCACCGCCCGGCTACTTCGAGATGGATATGGTGGCGCATTGCGGAAAGTCGGTTGCTGGAAGCCACGTACATAGTTTGGTGCTCACCGACATTGCCTCCGGTTGGACCGAAGCCGCGGCCATGGTGGTTCGGGAGCAGACTCTGATAACCCTCACGGTGGAGGAGATACGAGGGAGACTGCCGTTCGCGATGCTGGATTTGGACGTAGACAACGATAGTGCGTTCATTAATCAGACGGTTGTGGACTACCGCAAAGAGCGCGCGCTTGTACGTAAACTTCTTTCAACCCCCGTTCAGACTGAAATCGAAAACACGCGACGGCGCCAAGGTGAGCAAGCAATATGAAAAGCCAGCGACCCGTATAAGCGGCTGCTGGCCAGCGACCGCGTGACCAACGAGCGCAAAGAGCAATTGCGGCAGATGTTCTCCGTCCTGGACCCTGTGCAGTTGCTAAGTCAAATCCGCGAAGCGCAGCGGAAACTAGCTGCGCTGGAGGTGGGAGACAGTAACGAAAAGACGACCGAGGGAAGTAAGGAACTGAACCGTTTCGTCGAGAGCTTATCGACGGCTTGGCGGGATGGCGAAGTCCGCCCCACACACCGCAAGCGTGCTGACGGCCCGCGCCCTTGGCGCACCCGCCGTGATCCGTTTGAGCAAGTCTGGCCGTTGGTCGAGCAATGACTCAACGAGCAACCCGACAAAATGGCCAAGGATCTCTTTTGCCAGCTTCAGGCGGAGGCATCGGAGCCGTTCGCGCCAGATCAACTGCGAACTCTGCAGCGGCGAGTGAAACAGTGGCGCACAGAAATCGTTCGCCGGCTGGTGTTCGACTCCGGGCTCGAGACTGCGGAAGAGTTTAACGTACCGGCCGAACCACAAGAGAAAGAGATGTCATCGTGAAGTGCGCCGTGAACCGGGCCATGATGCCAGCGCTATATTAACCCCAATGAGATTCGAAAAAGTTTGGGTCAAACAATGTAGAGCAACGAAGGGAATCAGGAGGCGCTTTGGCGTCGCGAGCGCGCTTGATTACCTGGTTGGCGGGAAACTGGTGAGGTTTGCCGAGGCGGCTGCGCAGCGGCCCGAGTTTGCCAGGGAACTGCCGCGGTTTCTGGCTGCCATCTGGCAGGTGTTCAATCAGTACGAGCTAGCTGGATATGTCGCAAGCCAAAAGCCTGTAGCTCGAAAGCAATTCCGCAGGCTGCTGTATATGAAGTGATCCTGATCAATCGGCGGATACCTCATCAGGGATCAACGGGCGAAGCGGTTGATCCTGCGCCAGAATGCGCGTGATAGACGATTGGCTTCCAATCCAATCTGACCCGATAGTCATCGGCTTCGAAACTCTCCAGCGCCGCGTTCGACAGTGGAGAACTGCGGTGGCAGGCTGACTAGTACTCGGAGCGCTCGGGTTCCATCCCTCGAGAGCCCTATCTATCCTCCTCTCAGGCATGACCTGCATAGCGTTACATTGCGTGATCGTCCATTCACCCAAGCGCCAGATAACTTTGCACGGGAAAGTAGCGCGCTAGGACGCTCTATAACGCAGCGGCAGCGATGGAGTGATATGGCAGCATCCCCAAAATCTTGTCTCAGAGCCGGGTTTTCCCCCCATATGGAGGGCATGGCGATAGATGGGCTCGGTGTATGCGAGAGCGACATCTACATTCGGGTAACATATCTCGGTGAGGCAACACGACCGTCTTTTTAATTGTCGTCACTGGTATGCCTTCCTGTATGCGGATGTCGTTCTCCTCAAGCACGTCGCGGTGCAATATGATGCGCTTGGGATTAGTCTTGTGAGGATTGATGGGAATCTGACCGACCCGAGACATAGGTAACAGAACGTACCGGAGACATGGGTTACACTTTTTCGCCTGAAGGGAGGCGGAGAAAGGGATGCCATGGAAGGAGAGTTCTGTGATGGAAGAACGAATGCGGTTTGTCATCCGGCTGAAGGACGGCGAAAGCATGGCTTCGCTGTGCCGGGAATTCGGGATCTCGCGCAAGACTGGTTACAAGATCTTTGAGCGGTAAGAACAATGCGGTCTGGAAGGGCTCAGCGATCGGAAAGGCCGGCCTTTCCGGTATGCCAATCAGTTGCCGGAGCAAGTGGAAGCGGCGATCGTCGCAGCCCAGCGCGAGAAACCGCACTGGGGTGCGCGTAAGATCCGCGAGCGCTTGCTGCGACGATTGCCGCACGCGGTCAAAGTGCCGGCGGCCAGCACTGTGCATGCTGTACTCGATCGGCATGACCTGGTGAAGCGTATGGCGCGGCCACGCACGCGAGCCGAAGGCACGCCTCTTTCCGATGGCTTGCGGCCGAATGACCTGTGGTGCACCGATTACAAGGGCGAGTTCCAGCTCGGCGACAAACGTTATTGTTATCCGCTCACCGTCACCGACCATGCTTCGCGCTATCTGCTCCTGTGTGAAGCCTTGGAATCGAATCGTGAAGAACTGGCTCGGCGGGCCTTTGATCGCCTGTTTCGGGAGCGCGGCCTACCGCAGGCCATTCGCTCGGACAATGGCGTTCCCTTCGCTTCGCCGCATGGTCTGTTTCAGCTTTCCAAGCTTTCGGTCTGGTGGTTGCGCCTGGGCATTACCATCCAGCGCATTCGCCCCGGTCATCCGCAGCAGAACGGCCGACACGAGCGCATGCACCTGACCCTGAAGAAAGAAGCCACCCGTCCGGCGGGCGGCAACATCCTTCAGCAGCAGGGCAAGTTCGACACCTTTCTTGAGGAATTCAACAACGAACGCCCGCACGAAGCAATTGCTATGCAAGTTCCGTCTCAGCTCTATACGGCTTCGGCCAAGCCCTATGTCGGCATCCCGGAGCCGCACTATCCGTTTCACGACAAAACTGTGCTCGTGACCTGTTGCGGGCGCATCTGCCTGCATCGCAAGAAAATCAATCTGAGCAAGTCCCTGGCTGGTCAAGCCGTCGGCATCAAGGAAGTTGAGGACGGCATCTGGCTGGTCAGCTTTATGGATTACGATCTGGGCTATATCGATCTGGAGGAAAGAACTTTGCAAACCCTCGAAAATCCCTTCGGGCCAACAGTGTTACCTCTATCTCTTAGGAACAATCTGTTACTTGTGTGTCCGGTTCGGACAATCGAAAGCTGGGGCGGCTGGTGGGATTTGAACCCACGACATCCAGAATCACAATCTGGCGCTACTACCGACTGAGCTACAGCCGCCGTGACAATTTCTAATTTTATCACTCGGGTCAGGGATGCCTGGTTACATCAACTGGTTACATCAAGCTGATCGGGTCCACGTCGATCACAAGAGCGGTGGATTTCCAGCGTTCTTTTAAGGCGAGCCCGCGGAGGTCCTGCAAAACCTGACGGAGGACGGAGCGTTTGGCGGCTTTAAGGAGCAGTTGATAGCGGAACTCATTCTTAACGCGCAGTACAGGCGCTTCGGCGGGACCCATCACGCGGATGCCGGGGGGCGGGGGAGTGAGCAGGTAGCCGATCTGGGTGGCCATACGAAGCGCGTCCTCCTGCTTTTCGGCGCGGACGATGACGTTGGCGAGAGCAGCGAAGGGAGGATAGCGCAGCCATTTGCGAAATTCGATTTCTTTGTTATAGAAGCCGGGATAGTTTTGCTGGGCGGCGAAGCGGACCGCGTAGTGGTCAGGATTAAGCGTTTGAATGATGACCTGACCGGGTGTGTCGCCGCGACCGGCGCGGCCAGCTGCCTGGGTAAGAAGTTGGAAGGTGCGTTCCGCGGCGCGAAAATCGGGGAGACTGAGACCGATGTCGGCGAGGACGACTCCGACGAGCGTGACGTTCGGAATGTCGTGCCCTTTAGCAATCATCTGGGTGCCGACCAGGACATCGATGCTGCCGTCGCGAAAAGTTTGCAGAATATGTTCGAAGGCGCCTTTGCCGCTGGCGGTATCGCGGTCGAGCCGAGCGATGCGGGCAGTCGGCAGATGGAGATGCAGTTCATCTTCGACGCGTTCCGCGCCGGTGCCGAGGAACTGGATATAGTTACTGCCGCATTTGGGACATATTTCGGGGATCTTTTCGGCAAAGCCGCACGTGTGGCAGAGCATCCGGCGGTCGCGCCGGTGATGGGTAAGAACAACGGAGCAGTTTTCGCATTGCATCCGTTCACCGCAGGCACGGCAGACGAGAAAGCTGGAGAAGCCGCGGCGATTGAGCAGCAGCATGACCTGCTCTCCCTGCGTAAGGCGAAGAGCCATCTCTTCCAGGAGGCGGCGGGAGAAGGTGGATTGTTTTTTGGTCTCGAGAAATTCGAGGCGCATGTCGATAATCTCGACTTCGGGCATGGGGCGCTGCGCGATGCGCTCGGGTAAGTTGAGTTGCGTGTATTTGCCGGTTTCAGCGTTGTAGCGAGTTTCGACAGAAGGCGTAGCCGACCCGAGAATGGCGACGGCTCCGGCGTTGCGCGCGCGGACGAGAGCAACGTCGCGGCCGTGATAGCGCGGCGTTTCCTGCTGCTTGTAGCTGGCGTCGTGCTCTTCGTCGATTACCAGGAGACCGAGATTGGGGACCGGCGCGAAGACTCCGGAGCGGGTGCCAACAATGACGCGGGCCTGCCCGTTGCGGATGCGCCGCCATTGATCGGCGCGTTCGGCATCGCCAAACGCGGAATGGAGAATGGCAACCTGCTGGCCGAAGCGATGAAAAAACTGGCCGGCGACAGCGGGCGTAAGCGCGATTTCGGGCACGAGCAGGAGAGCGTTTTTGCCACGAGCGAGAGTGGCTTCGATGCCACGCAAGTAGACTTCGGTCTTGCCGGAACCGGTGACGCCTTCGAGCAGAAATGTTTGAAATGCTTCGCCATCGAGCGCGCGTTCGAGGGCGTCGACGCACGCCTGCTGGTGGGGATTGAGTAGCGGGCGTGGCCGTTCGTAACCGGACGCGGGCTGCACGTTCTCGACAGCAAGCGCGACGAGTTCTTTGCGGGCCAAGGCGCGTGCGGCTTCGCTCGCCTTTTTGATAAGTTCGCCTAACTCGGCAACGTTATGCGCGCCGGGATGCAATTCGAGGAAAGCGAGGAGTTCGCGTTCTGACTTCTTCAGTTTGATACCGGTGATCGGTCGAGTAACAAAAGAAGCTTGCAGTCGTTCGGCGCGGGCGCGCAAAGGATCGCGATCCTCCTCGCGATCTTCGGCCGAGATCCAACCGCGTTTGATAAGGCCGCGCAGGGCCGGTTTGGCGTTTTCAATTTTGGCCGAGAGGTATTCGGAGGAGCGGGACCGGGTTTCGAGCAGAACCAGCATTTGCAAGGCGGAGTCGGTCTGCGTCTTGCCCGTGAGCTGGCGGGCGACGTCTCGGCCGGTGGTGGTGAGCGAGTACAGCGTGCTGCGGCGGATTTCGCCGCTTAAGGGAAGCATGCCTTTGAGCACTTCGCCGAGCGGGGCGCAGTAATATTCGGCGATCCAACGACCGAGCGCGAGCAGATCGTCGTCGAGTACAGGCTCGGCATCGCGCAGGCTTAGGACTTCGCGGGGTTCACTATAGGGCGGATCGTCATGCACGCGCAAAATGACCCCGGTGAGCCGGCGTGATCCAAAGGGTGCGACCACGCGGCAACCGGGCTGGGCGCGGTGGTGCAGGGTGAGCGGCAGAGCGTAAGTGAAGGAACGATCGAGCGGAACGGGCAGAGCTAAATCGCAGTAGCTGGGCACGGCTTCACTCGGCGAGTGCCGCGATGGCGGAGAAGGCGGGATGCAGAGCCGGGTAAAGTGTGCGATAGATGCGGTAGCGCTCCGCGTAAAAGGCGGCGGAAGAACGATCAGGCTCTTTGACGGCAACTTCATGGATGGCGGCCCGGCAAATTTCGCGCGCGCTTTGGTATTCGCCGGTGCCGACGGCGGCGAGCAGAGCAGCGCCGAACGCGGAGCCTTCCTGCGTCTCGAGAGTGGTGACGCGGTTGTCGAAGATGTCGGCGAAAAGCTGGTGCCAGAGCGGGCTGCGTGCGCCGCCGCCGGAGAGACGCGTGAGGGCCGGTTTAGCGCCGAGGCCGGTGATGATTTCGAGCCCGTCTTTGAGGCTGTAGCAGACGCCTTCGAGAATGGCGCGGACCAGGTCGCTCGACTGGTGTTTCGCAGTGAGGCCGACCCAGGCAGCACGCGCATTGGCGTCCAGGTGCGGCGTGCGCTCGCCCATCAGATAAGGAAGCCAGAAGAGTCCGTGTGCGCCCGGTGGGGAAAGAGAGGCGTCGGCGGTGAGTTCGTCGTAGGGCGTGTCGGGTGAGAAGCGATTGCGAAACCATTGCAGGCTGAGTCCGGCGCCTTGGGTGACGCCCATGACGTGCCAGGTGTTCGGGATCGCGTGGCAGAAGGTGTGGACGCGGCCTTGCGGATCGTAGGCAGGCTGATCGAGATAGGCAAAAACAACGCCGGAAGTGCCGACCGTGCAGGAGACGTTGCCGGATTCGACAATGCCGTTCCCGATGGCGCTGGCGGCTTGATCTCCTGCCCCTGCGACAACCGGAGTACCGGCGCGAAGTCCGGTGGCTTGCGCGGCGCCCTCAGTGACCTGACCGCTGAGTTCGCTCGATTCGAGAGCTCGTGGGAAATGGCCGCTATCAAGGTTCAGGCCGGCGATCATTTCGCCGGACCAGTCGCGGTGCAGAACGTCGAAGAGGCCAGTGCCGCTTGCGTCGGAGACATCGGTGGCGAACTCGCCGGTGAGTTTAAAGCGCAGGAAATCTTTCGGCAGGAGGACTTGTTTGACGCGTGCAAAAAGTTCGGGTTCGTGGTCGCGAACCCAAAGCAGTTTGGGCAAGGTCCAGCCGGTGAGCATGGGATTGGCGGTCGAGCGCAGGATGTTTTCGGGGCCGAGCGCGGCATTGATTTCATCGACCTGAGCCTGGCTGCGCTGATCGCACCAGATCAGCGCCGGGCGTATGACTTCGCCTGCGGCATCGAGGAGGACGAGGCCATGCATCTGCCCGGTGAGACCGATGCCGGCTATCGACGAGCCGTCTATGCCGGCTTCTCTAAGGGCTCCGTGGATAGCGAGTCGGGAGGCGTGCCACCAGTCATTCGGGTCCTGCTCGGCCCAGAGAGGTTTGAGCATGCGCATATCTTCATGGGCGGAGATGAAGGAGAAGCGCATACGGGCTTTCTCATCGATGAGCAAGGCACGCGAGCCGCCGGTGCCAACGTCGAGTCCTAACCAATACATGTTCGTGAGGGCGTTACTTTCAGCAATTGTGGCAGAAGGGGAGGTGGGCAGCGCCGAAGAGTCCGGCGTCTGCGCCGAGAAGGGCACGTTCGACGCGGGTGCCGGTGCGGGCGAAGGTAAACGAGCGACGATTGATTTCGAGAAACATCGCGGGGGAAAAGAAGTCCCATGCCGGCAACGGTCCGCCGCTCAGTAGATACAAGGGAAAATTAAACGCGTTGATAAGGTTAGCGAAGGCGATTCCTAAAGCGCGGCCCATGGATTCGAAAACCATTTTGGCGCGGTCGTTGCCGGCCAGGGCGAGGGCGTGTACATCGGCGGCGGTTTGAATTTCATGGCCGAAATGCATCATGCGGCCCATCGCGGCGATGGCGGAGGCGGAGGCGTGTTTTTCGAGGCAGCCATAGTTGCCGCAGCCGCAGGGATTGCCGTCGGGAAACACGGTCATATGACCGAACTCGCCCGCCATGCCGCGGAAGCCGTGGAGCACTTTGCCGCCGGTGACGATGCCGCCGCCGATGCCGGTGCCGAGGGTGAGGAGGATGAGGTCTTTGACATCTTTGCCTGCGCCGATCCACATTTCACCGAGTGCGGCGGCGTTAGCGTCGTTTTCAAGCAGGATCGGCGTAGCGAGATGCTGCTGGATGCGGTCGCGAATGGGAAAGCCGGTAAAGCCGGGCAGATTGGCCGCGCCGAGTACCACTCCCGCGTCGATATCGATGTAGCCGGGGATACCGATACCAACGCCGAGCAAGCCGACGCTGCCGACCTGCTGGCGGACCGTGTCGATGGCTTTGGCGATCTCGCACGCGACCTGTTCAGGGCCGGCGGCGAAGTCAGCTGGTTCGGAAATTCTGGCTAAAAGTTGGCCATCGGCATCGACCGCAGCGGCGCGAAGATTGGTGCCGCCGAGGTCCACTCCAATCGAGTACGCGCTCATGCGCCTGCATGATAGCAGGGTGGCGTGAAATCAATACTGGCCGCCGCCGGTCCAGTAACCGGGACGGGTGCGGACATAGAGGCCGGGGCGGTTTACGTTTACCTTGATGGTGTGAAAGCCGGGCTCGTTTGTGTCGTTAGGAGCGTAGCTGAGCAGGTACTGGCTGTTGAGATCTGCGCCGATATCGGAGATGGCGGATTCGAAGCCGCTCTGCTTGGCAAAATTATAGGTGCGGCCGCCGGTGAATAGGGCAAAGGATTCCGCGGGTGTTTTGCGGAAGAGATCGCGGATGCCCCGATAGATCGGAGGAATGCCGTTCAGGGCATTGCCATTCTGCTGTTGCACATTGGTCGTTTCGGTGCGCGGAACTCCGCCGGCGATGTTGCCTTGCGCTTCGGGCGGGATGCCGCCGTTGGCCGGGCGCGGGTAATCCATTTTCTTGTTGAGGGCCGTGTAAGCGCGCGAGATGTCGATGCAATAGATGATCACGTTATCGAATTGCATCTGGCGGGCCGTTTCCTGCACGTGTGACTCGCTGCCTTTATCGAGATTGCGGCTGACGAGGACGATGACGCGGCGACGGTTTTTCTGAGGATCATGAGCCTTCAACATTTGATCGGCTTCCAGAACCGAATCGACCAGGCGGGCGCTACTCGAGCCGGCGGTCAGTTTCTGCATCGCATCATCGAGTTTTTCAGGATCTTTAGTGAAATCCTGCAGGTGCTGGATGCGGTGGTCAAACGAGACAACAGCCACATCGCTATCCTGGCCGGTAACGAGACCCTGCAGGAGAACGCCGGCCTTTTTGAGGGTCGGAAGAACGGGTTCGATTTCGGAGTTGGCCTGCACAACGAGGACGACCGACATCGGCAGCTGAATGAACTCGGAGACGATCTTCTGGGGCTTGTCGTTATCTAGCAATTCGAACTCGGCTGGTTTCAGACCGTTCACATAACCATGACCGTCAGGGTCGAGAACGGTGGTCGGCACCAAGACGTTCTGGGTAGTAATACGAATGAGCGAGCCGTCTTTATCGTCCGGCGTTGTCGATTTTGGCTTTGGTGTGTCGACCGGGGTTTCGGTAGAGTTCGATGTTCCTGCGGGTAGTTTTTCAGGCGGCGGCCCCAGTTGGCCGGGCTTGGGGGGAGGGCCGGCAGGGAGTGTTCCGGGCGGTAGTGCCTGTCCTGACAGCCAAACACCGCCGAACAACATTCCAACCAGGCAAGAGGCGCTGAACAGGCGGGCAGAGCGAGGCCGAATTTTCATATCTTCATCTTAGAGATGTTCCGAGAGTGCCGCTGGTTTCCGCCTCAATGCTCTGTTTTGCCGTGCAGCAGATCGACGATATGAGGGATGAGGTGTTCGATAGTCGAGAGCGACCGGACAGCGCCTTTCGGAGCGCCGGGCAAGTTGACCAGGAAAGTGCGCTTACTCGTGCCGGCTAGACCGCGCGAGAGCACGGAGAAAGGTGTTTGTTCAAGGCCGCGCGAACGCATCAGTTCGGCGACACCGGGGAGTTCTTTTTCGAGGAGATGGCGGGTGGCTTCCGGCGTGTGATCGCGCGAGCTGACACCGGTACCACCGGTGGTCAGAATAACAGTGGCTACTTCCTCTGTCAGCCAGGAGAGAAGCTGGTCGCGAATCGCGGCAATTTCGTCGCGAACGATAGCCGCTGCAGCCACTGGCCACTGCAATTCTTCGCAGCGCTGGCGCAGGGCCGGGCCGGAGAGATCGGCTCGCGTGCCTTGCGAGGCAGAATCGCTGATGGTCAGGATAGCGACCTTAATCATTTCGAAACACGCCGGTAGTCGCCGGATTTTCCACCGGTCTTGCGGACGAGATGAACGTGGCGGATCTCGATGCTCTTGTCGAGTGCTTTTGTCATGTCATAGATGGTCAAGGCCGCAACGGAGGCTGCGGTGAGCGCTTCCATTTCGACGCCGGTTTGGGCGGAGGTGGAGGCGGAGGCGGAGATGCTTACCCCGTCGGGCTGCATCTCAAAATCGACAGCGACATGGGACAACGGGATCTGATGACAGAGCGGAATGAGTTCGGAGGTTTTCTTAGCGGCGGAGATGCCGGCGATGCGGGCGACTTGCAGCGGATCGCCTTTTTTGTTGTTGGGAAGGGCGGCTAGCACGGCTGGCGACAGCGCGACGAAGGCATGCGCCTCGGCAGACCGGGTGGTGACCTTTTTACTAGATACATCGACCATGGCGACATCACCCGAGGCATTGTAGTGCGAGAGTTTCTTCACGGCTTAAACAGGATGCGGATGGAATCGCCGACGTCCCAGGTTTCGCGGTCGTGGTCGGCGACGAGGAACACGTTGGCTTTGGCTAGCGCCGGGATGTCGCTCGATCCTTGCCACGAAATGTGGCGCAGATGCATGCCATCGGCACTCAGGCGAGCCGGAAGGAAGCGGGTGAGTCCGAGCTTGTGACGGAAGGGCGCTTCGAAGGTGGCGGTGAGGAGCGGAAGCAGCGGCTCGGGGTTGCCGGAGAGGAATTCGAGAGCCGGTTTGGCGAAGAGTTCGAAGGTAATGAGCGATGAGCCGGGATTGCCGGGGAGTCCGAAGACGGGCGTTTTCTCGAAGAGACCGAAGGCGGTAGGCTGGCCCGGTTGCACGCGGACGCGTTCGAAAAGGAATTGGGCGCCGAGTTCGCGGAGCACCGGTTTCACGAGATCGTATTTGCCGGCGGAGACGCCGCCGCTGACAAGGAGCAGATCGAAGGAGAGACCCCATTTCAGGGATGCGCGCAGTGCATCCGAGCGATCGGGAGACACCGGCAGAATAGTGGGCGCGCCGCCGGCGTTCCTAACCAGCGAAGCCAGCATGAAGGAGTTGGAATTGCGGATCTGGTGCGGCTCGGGCGTTTGATCGATGGGTACGATCTCATCGCCGGTGGCGAGAATGGCGACACGCGGTTTGGCGAAGGCTTCGACGCTGGCGTGGCCGGTCATGGCGAGCGTGGCGATGTGGCTGGCATCGAGCCGGATGCCTTTCGAAATGAGCAGAACGCCTTGCTGAGCTTCCGCGCCGCGATTGTTAATGTGCTGGCCGGGTTCGGCGGAACGATCGATTTTGATGCCGCCCTCGACACGTTCGATGTGTTCAACCATTACGACCGCGTCCGCGCCTTCAGGCAGCGGCGCGCCCGTCATAATTTCGAGAGCTTCCCCGGTCTGTAACAGGGCTTGCGAAATATCGCCGGCCCGGACTTCGCCGCGCACCTGGAGAGTGCCCGGCAGATCGGCCGCTCTGACGGCAAAACCGTCGCGCAGAGAGCGGCGCAGAGCCGGATAATCGCGATCGGCGGAGAGGTCTTCGGCAAGGGTGCGGCCGTGAGCTTGATCGAGCGCAACGGATTCGGACGCCGGGTGACAGCCGACGCCGCGCATGGTGTTGAGAACGACTTCGCGTGCTTCTTCAAAATCCAAAACGCGGATCGCGGGAGATGTTGCCTGCACGCTCGAATTTTACATTGCCTGCCCGATTGGCTGATGCGACGGAGACCGATGGAAGCGCATAGTCGGGGTATGAGTAACGAGCAATTGAATGATTTAGGTAAGCTATCGACGGCGCTGGCGGCATTAGTCGAGAAAACGGCGGGTGCGGTAGTGGCGGTGAAGGCGGGGGCGTATCGAACGGCCAGCGGCATTAGTTTGGGAAACGATTTGTTTGCGGTGGCGAGCCACAGTCTGCGTCGCGAAGAGCGCATTCCGATTTATTCGGCCAGCGGAGGGCAGGCGCATGCGACGGTGCTGGGGCGTGATCCGGGAATCGACCTGGCGATTTTGAAAGCGGAAGGCTTGACTGGCACCCCTCTGGAAGCGGCGAAACCGGAATCGCTGAAGCCCGGGATGCTGGCGGCGGTAGTGGGGCTCACGACCGATGTGGGCGCGACGGCCAGCCTGGGTGTTTTGGGAGCGGTTGGTCCGGGGCGGCGCATCTGGCGCGGCGGAACGCTGGATGCATTCCTGCGTGTGGATGCCAATGTCTATCCGTCGCAAGCGGGCGCGGCGGTGGTGACGAGTGAAGGCGAATGGATCGGGATGGTGACTCCGGCGTTGTCGCGTCATTCGGTGCTGGCGGTGCCGGTGAGCACGATTCAGCGCATCGCGAATGAGCTGCAACAGCAGGGGCGGATCCGGCAAGGATATTTAGGAGTGGGTGTGCAGCCAGTGGCAGTGGTGCGCGCGGAATCCAAAGAGGGTCAGAAGACCGGGTTGATTGTATTGAGCGTGGAAGCGGATTCGCCGGCGGAGAAAGCGGGCGTGCTGCTGGGCGATGTCCTGTTGCAGTTCGATGGCAAGCCGATGACGGATGTAGATGAGTTACACGCGGCGCTGCGCGGAGAAATTGTGGGCCGCAAGGTGAAGGCGGCGATTTGGCGCGGCGGGTCAGCCATTGATCTGGAAATCGCCATCGAGGAACGCGGCCGGAAGAACTGAGTGGCGGCGATGGTGCGGGTGGGAATCGTCGCGGACCTCTTCAGCAGGGCTGAAGCCATTGCGGAGTTGCTAGCCGACGATGACCGGGTGGAGATCGTCGAAGTGAACACGATGGCGGGGGCCAGTTTGGCGGCCCTCGCGCACGTAGATGTGGTTGTGGCGGCGGGTGTAGCGGTGGACGAAATACCGTCGGATCGGAACGTGGTGATGCTGCTTGACAGTGAGGCAGTGCCGCTCCATGCGCAGGTGCGAGCGTGGCTGCCGCCGGGTACGTCGGCCAGTGAGTTAGTGGCGGCGATTCTGGCGGCTGCGGCGGATTTCACGGTGTTGACGGCCGGGCAGGCGCGGCGTTGGATCCCGGCACGCTCCGAGAGTGGGGTTGATCGTGTACTAGAATCTCTGACACGCCGTGAGACGCAGGTGCTGAGAATGCTGGCGGATGGTTTAGGCAATAAAGAGATAGCCGGGCGGCTCAAGATTTCCGACCACACGGCGAAATTTCACGTCGCGCAGATTCTGGCAAAGTTCGGGGCGAGCAGCCGGACGGAAGCCGTGACCGTGGGAATCAGGCGCGGGTTGATCCCTGTTTAAGAACCTGCCAGAAGTTTTTTGAGGCGATCCCAGGATTCATCGCGCGCTTTCTTATTAGCCGCGGAGGCGTCTGGAGCTTCGCCGGCGCGCATGAAGCCATGCCCTGCGCCGTCGTAGGTGATGGGCTGATACGTCTTGCCGGCAGCTTTCATGCCTTCGGTGGCGGCAGGAATGGTGGCTCCGATGCGCGCGTCGTTACCGGCGTAGAAACCATAAACAGGGGCTTTGATGCGCGACATGGCGTCTTTGTCGGGCGGAGGTCCGTAGAAGACAAAAGCGGACGCGAGATCGGAACGGTTAGTGGCGAAGCGAAAGCTCTGGCCTCCGCCCCAGCAGAAGCCGGCTACGAACAGTTTGCCGCTAGCGGCCGGAAGTTTAAGCGCATAATCGGCGGCGGCATTCAGGTCGGCCGTAACCTGGTCGGGATTGAGATGACTGACGGCCTCCATGGCTCCGCTCTGATCGAAGCTGTTGGTGCGGCCACCGTTGGGACCAGCGCCTGAGAGGAGATCCGGCGCGACAGCGATGTAGCCGGCGGCGGCAAATTCGTCGGCGACGTTCTGGGCCCAGTCGGAGAGCCCGAAAATTTCGTGGATGACCAGAACAACCGGCGCTTTGTTTTTAGTTTCGGGATAGGCGATGAAGGTTTCGACTGAACGGCCGTCGTGTTTGACGGTTACGAACTCGCGATGCCGGGGTGACTGCTCGAGTTTCTGTTTCGCCCAGTCTTGCGCGGGCAGGGAAAGGGCGCTCAAAATCAACAACGCGAGAAGACGTGTCATCACTCCTTTGTACACCGGCGTGAGTGGATGAAGACTCGAGGCTCACAGTCGGGATGGCGCACCCAAGGTAAACAACCAAGAGTGCGCCATCCCGCAATCTAAAATGAAATTCTGTTCTGGCCTGAGTAAGTTCCTACTGCTTGATCATCGTTCCCACGACCAGCCCATCGGTCTGTATGAACTCAATCGTTTTCCCGCCATTGACGATCACCAGATTGCGGTGGTGAGTCAACCCAGTCGATGTGGTGAAATCAGCAGTGCCGGTTCCATTGGGATTGATCGAATAGGTCCCGGTAAACTCTATGGGATTCGAGCTGCCGCCGCCAACTTGCGTGCCGGATCCGTCAAAGGTCCCGTCCCCGTGAAAATTCCACATACCCCCCGTAGTGAACGGATTGTATTGGCTGACGCTATCGGGGCTGGAAACTTGGGGCGCGAGCCCGATGAATCCAAAGCCGTAGATCCCCTTCAAACTGCGGTTCGAAAATCTCCATTCTGGACGATTTGCCTCGGATGAGGTTTCGGGTGAGACCGCGGATTGGGCGTTGACCTGAGTGGTCGCGCCACCGGCGAGCAGCAGAGCCATTAAGCCTGAAGCTAGGACAAGGTTTCTAAAAGACACATTTGTGATTGACATGTTGTTTCTCTCTTCCCCGGACTTAGTCCGGAATTAGTTGTTGTAGGTTGTTGACTCGTGAAAAAGGCGCAGCCCGGCTTCTTGGTTTTCTTTGTACTTAGCGCTACACTCTAGGTCGTAACAGGGTCTCCGCAGAGGCCGGGATTTTTCTTCTTACACGGATTAAGGCGGGATTTCGAACCGTAAACGGCAATCGAGAGCGCAAGAAAATATTCACTCCCGGTGAATGATTACATGTCAAGGTAGCTTGGTGAGTTTAGGAGTGCGGTATGGAAGTTCAGCCTACCAGTGAAGTAACGGGCCTGCTCCAGGCATGGAGCGGGGGAGACGAGCGGGCGCTCCAAAAGCTGACCGACCTCGTGTACCAGGACCTGCATCGGGCAGCGCACCGCTACATGCGAGGCGAGCGCACTCCGCACACACTGCAAACCACCGCTCTGATCCATGAAGTGTATATCCGGCTGGTCGGCGTTCAGCAGATAAGCTGGCAGGGCCTCACGCACTTCCTGGCCGTTTGCGCGCGTCTCACGCGCCGGGTGCTGATCGATTTTGCGCGCGAGCGGGCGTATCAGAAGGCTGGTGGCGGCGCGGCCCAGCTTTCGCTCGATGAGGCACTCACTGTATCTTCGATCCCCGATCCCGGCCTGCTGGCCTTGGACGATGCGCTCCAGAGCCTGGCTGCAGTAGACCCGAGGAAAGCCCAGGTAGTGGAGTTGCGCTTTTTCGGCGGCTTAACGGTGGAAGAGACGGCGGCGGCACTGGCAGTTTCGGGTGAAACTGTGATGCGCGACTGGAGACTGGCAAAGAGCTGGCTGCTTCGCGAGATATCTCGGGGCGAGCGAGATGGATCCTGATCGCTGGCGTCGCGTCGAGGAGTTGTACCACAATGCGTTGCGCGTGGAGCCGGAGAAACGGGCCGCGTTTCTGGACCGCCTTTGCAGCAGAAGCGGAGACCCCGAGTTGCGTCAGGAAGTGGGATCTCTGCTCGACTACAACACCGAAGCCCACGACTTTATGGAAGTTCCCGCCTTTGAACTGGCGGCCCGGCAGATGAGCAGGCAAAACCCGCAGCCGGAAGCCGACCTGATGGCCGGCACGACTGTCAGCCATTTCCGCGTGGCAGGACGTTTGGGCGCCGGCGGCATGGGTGTGGTCTACCAGGCAGATGACCTTAAGCTGGGCCGCAAAGTGGCGTTGAAGTTCTTGCCGGATCTGGCCCACGATCCGGAGGTGCTGGGGCGCTTCCGCCGCGAAGCCCGCGCTGCTTCGGCTCTCAACCACCCCAACATCTGCACTGTTTACGAAATAGATGAGCACGAGGGCCGGCCCTTCATGGCCATGGAGCTCTTAGAGGGACAGCCGCTCAATCACTTAATAGGAGGCAAGCCGTTGCCGGTGGAGCGGGTTGTTGCCATCGGCGAAGACGTGGCAGACGCGCTGGCGGCGGCACACGCGCGCGGCATTATCCATCGCGATATCAAACCGGCAAACATCTTTGCGATCAGAGGTGGCCGCGCTAAGGTGCTGGACTTTGGCTTGGCGAAGCATCTGACGCAAGCGAAGGGCGCATCCACCACGACGGCGGATGTCACTGCTACCGGCGACGCCGCGACCGCCTTCGGGGTGACACTCGGAACCTGCGCCTATATGTCGCCCGAGCAGGCTCTCGGCAAAGAACTGGACGCCCGCACCGATCTCTTCTCTTTCGGAGTGACGCTGTATGAAGCCGCCACCGGGATCCAGCCCTTTCAAGGCAAGACCACGGCTGAAATTTACGATGCCATTCTGCACCGCGCTCCCACTCCTGCGTCGCAGCTGAATCCCCAGATTCCACTCAAGCTGCTGGAGATCATTGGGAAGTGTCTGGAGAAAGATCCGGAGATGCGTTATCAAAGCGCCTCGGAGATCCGCACAGATTTACGCCGCCTGAAGCGCGAAACCGATTCCGGTGAGGGTTCTGGCACCGCACTCGATGCAGTTGGCCCGAGCCAAACTGCAAAGCCAAAGCGAGCGGTTCGGGCGATCGCTCTGGCAATCTTACTGCTTCTGGTCGCCGGGATTGCGTGGTGGCTGCAAGATCATTTCCATTCAGGTACCGCCGGCCAAATCGCTGCCGCACTGGTCGTTCCAGAAATCCATTCCCTCGCTGTGCTTCCACTGAAGAACCTGTCGGGAGATCCCAACCAGGAATACTTCGCCGACGGAACCACTCTGGAGCTGATTACCACGCTGACCAAGATCAGCAAGCTCCGAGTCATTTCATGGACCTCAGTCCGCAGATACAAGAACACAATCAAGACATTGCCCGAGATCGCCAGAGAACTGAACGTGGACGGGGTCATTGAAGGGTCGGTGGAGCGTGCTGGGGACCAGGTGAAGATTACGGCGCAATTGATAGACGCGCCCAGAGATCACGACCTGTGGGCGAAAAGTTACAATCGCGACCTGCGCAACATTCTGAGCTTGCAGGAAGAAGTAGCGGGAGCGATCGCCCGCGAGGTCGGAGTCGCTCTTACGCCGCAAGACAGAACGCGTCTCTCGAGCGTCCGGCCGGTTAATCCGGAAGCCTACCAGTTGTATCTGCGTGGACAGTCTTTCATAGAGAAGTGGACGCCCGACGCGATGTTGCTGGCCCGCCAGAGCTTCAGCCAGGCGATTGAGCGCGACCCCAACTATGCCCGGGCATATGCCGGCTTGGCTGACACCTACCTTTTAGGTGATACCGCTATAGACCCGAGAGGTTTTCCTAAGGCCAGGGAAGCGGCAGCGAAAGCCCTCGCACTCGACGACACGGTGAGCGATGCTCATGCCGCGCTGGCTCTCTTAAAAGACGTGGACTGGGACTGGGCCGGCGCCGAGAGAGAATTCAAGCGCGCGATTGAGCTGAATCCCGGCGACACCCTTGCCCACCACATGTACTCGCACCTGCTCCTGAGACTGCGCCGAAACCAGGAGTCCTTGAGGGAGAGCGAACTCTATATTAAGACGGACCCCCTATCGCCTTCAGCCCACGGCCACCTCGGATGGCATTACGAGTGTACGGGGCAATATGACCTTGCCGTCGAGCAGCAATTGGATGCTTTGCGTTATGACAACAACTATCATGATGCCTTTTCTTACTTGGGAGATCTGTATCGCTACAAAGCGATGCCGCGGAAGGCACTGGCTGAATATGAAAAGGCATCGGTCCTGCTAGGAGACAGTCCTGCCTCGATCCAATCGTTGCGCAGGGCCTATCGGACCGATGGATGGAGAGGCTATGGGCGGGAGCTTTTGCAACGAAATCTGAAGAAGGCGAAACAAGAGTACGTTTCCCCGTTCGACATAGCCGGCAACTATGCATTAATGGGCGACAAAGAAAACGTGTTTCGCTATCTGGAAAAAGCTTACGCAGAGCGCAACCTCTACCTGTCTTATCTTGCCGTCGACCATGACTTCGATTTCCTGCGCGCCGATCCGCGCTACACAGCACTGCTTCGAAGAATGGGTTTGCCGCTGTGAGCGAGTCGGACCGTAACTACTAACGCCTGCATTTTCCGTGCTCGTCGATAAACCGGATGAGCGCCTTTGGTTCGATACGAAGCTCGACGAGAGTGGCTTCGTTGCCGTCGAGAGCGGTGACGAGCAGGTTGAGGTGTTTGCGGTCGGAGCGTTGGTAAATGTTGGTCGATTCGCCGCTGCTGGAACGGACGCGGATCATCGGTTGCCAGGAATTGCCGACAGTAGCGTCGGTCAACGAGCTGAAGCGCAGGCTCTCCAGATCGCCGCGTTCGAAGATGGCGAGGCGCATGTCGGTGGTTCCGGCGGGATGTCCGACCGCGACCACAAAGCGAGCGAAACCGAGGAAGGGCACGTGAACCTGCTTGGCGCCGCTTTCACGCGAGAACTCGCGGACCAGCCAGTCGAAGTCACTGGCGGGCAGCAGAGATGGGAGAAGAGCGAGCGCGGTCAGGATTGCCATGCGGCGGATCATCATTCTTCCTCCTTCCCGGTGTCCTTTTTGAAACCATGTTTGTCGATCTTCGGAATGCCCATATGGCCTCCTAATTCGCTGAGTTCTTCGGGGTTGATAGGGCCATCGATGTGAACGACGGTCAGTTCCTTGGGCTCGGCGTCGATGACAACCAGGCCGGCTATGGCGTCTCCATTCTTCTTGATGAAGATGTCGGAGTTTTCGCCTTTACTAGACTTGACATTGACGATGCGCGACCACATGGGCGTTTTGAGCTGGTCGCGAATGGCTTCGACATCGGATTTGGAGTATTGATTTTCCTTGTCGAACTCGAAGCTGCGCACGTACACGCCTTTCAGTTTGGAAACGAGCTTCTTCACCTGTGCTTCGTCGGGATCGTCGTGCGAAAGAAAGCCGCTGGCCAGCTGCAGCAGAGAAGCGTCGAGCGTGACGTCGACCGATTCGGTGGCGCGCTCGGCCAGCTTGCCGAAGCTCATCGGAAATTTGAGATCGTCGGCGGGAGAGGCCCAGAGCATTCCGGCGAGAAAGAAGGGCAGGAGAATTTTCATTGCATCACCATTCCGTTTGTGGAGGATTGTCGAACGCGTTCTTGCGCCTGATGAAGTTCGCCGCCGGCGATGCGCATCGCGACCAGCAACTGCTGTTTCGCCGCTTCCCCTTTCTGGTTACGCACATGTTGCCGGTAAGTCAGGCCCGTGGCGAGTAACAAAAACAGGGCAGCGAGTGTCGCGAAACGCAACCAGATTGCAGGCCGTGAGCCCGGCTGCGCCTGAGTAGCGGACTGCAGAATGCGCGCTTTGAAATCGGGTGAAGGGTCACGCCGCGACAAAGCTTTTTTCAATTCTTCTTCAAACGGTGTCATTGTCCATTACTCGCATGGCCTAAGCGTTTTTCGGTTTTGGCGCGCAGTAGGTCGAGCGCGCGCGAAAGGTGTGTTTTCACAGTGGAAGGTTTCATGTCCAGCGTACGGGCGATCTCGTCCACTTCCATTTCTTCCTGGTAGCGGAGCACAATAACCATACGCTGGTTTTCCGGCAGCGAAGCCACCATCCGCTCCAGATACGAAGAGAGAAAAGTATCGTGGACGCGCTCGAGCGCGCTCGGCTCGGCGGTTTCGTCGAGGCTGGTTTCGGGCCGTCGTTTTAACCTGCGCGCGAAATCGATCGCGCGATGGCTGGTGACGCGCCGCAGCCAGAATACGATGTGCTCGGCCGACTTCATCCGCGCCCAATCGCGATGCAGCTGCAGGAAGACTTCCTGGGCCAGTTCCTCGGCCGACGTTCGGTCCCGTAAGAAATGCCAACCGATGCTGAATACCATTGCTTTGTGAGCCTCGACCGCTTCCGCGAACAAAGGAACGGGCGCGGCGTTTTCCGAAGCACGTGCCCAGATTGTCAGGCTGCCCAGCAAGTCCGTTCCCTCGTCCCTCACCAGCTCAATACGAAGGCTTGGGCGCGGAAGATTCACAAATCGTGAGTAGTAGATTCGTTACAGGTGATTCAATACGCAGGCAAGGTGGAATATGCGCATGAACGAAAGATGCGTGTGCACAACAAGTTCTGGTACCGTGTGGCGCATTGGCCCATCTGGATCTGGGTCTTTTTCCTCGCGCCGGGACCTTTGACATTCGAGCTGTTTGAAAAAGGACCCAGCGGACGGAACCTGTGGTGGTTGATTTTCGTTTTGCTAGGCACGGGTGTGGCGGGTTTGTTCGGACAATTGCCCGGCGTGGAAGCCAAGCCGTATATTTTGCGTTTTTCCGAAGACAAACCGAACCCGCTGTACCGGCGAGTTTGCTACACCTTTGCCTGGAATGCGCTACTGAACTTTGCGCTCCTGAATCTGTTCGGGTTAATTGTCGCAGTGATTACGCGCGCCTGGCGTCTGAGGCAGATTTACGATCGCGGATACCTCGCGATTTTTTCTGTCGTGCTGTTGGGAGGACTGCTGACGGCGCTGCCGCGCGTGAAACGATCAACGCTTGGCGAAGGCATGGAGCGGCGTTATTTCTATGGAACGGTGTGGTCGGTGACGGCAGCACAAACGGTTCTGTTGTTGCTCTGGAAGATGCTGCCGCATACGTACGCGGCAGATATTTGGAAGTTGGTGATTTATGTAAGCGTGTTGGGCGGCGTAGGTGTGGCGTCCGTGTTTGGTTTGTTGCCGCGAACGCGCCCGATTCTTCCCGGCGAGCTGATGGTTGCCGATTGATTTTTGGGCTGTTGGGTTGTGTTGGTCTTCTGCTATTGAGCGGCGTCGCGTATCAGCAGATAGGCGAATGGATCGATCGACGCCGCTTTCGTCCTCCAGGGCGGCTACTCTCAGTTCGGCAGACCCGAATTCATGTAGACATGCAAGGCGCAAGCGGGCCAGTGGTGGTTCTCGAAGCGGGCATTGCAGCGAGCTCGTTGAGTTGGTCCTACGTGCAGCCGGAACTGGCGAAATCGTTGCAAACGGTCAGTTACGATCGTGCGGGATTGGGCTGGAGCGAACTCAGTCGTACGCCGCTGAGTTTGAATAGCATGCTGCAACAGCTTGCCGGTTTGCTCAACGCCGCCAACGTAAAGCCGCCTTATATTCTGGTGGGGCATTCTTTTGGCGGACTGCTGGTTCGCGCGTTTGCGCACAAGCATCCGGCGGATGTGGTGGGATTGCTTTTGGTGGACCCGGTGTCCGAGAAAGCCTGGGCGAGATGCTCTACGCAGGAGCGATTGCGCTTGCGCCGGGGAGCAAAATTATCACGGCGAGGAGCATGGCTGGCGCGCTTGGGCTTAGTGCGACTCGCAATCAAAGCGGCCGACTGGCGCGGCTCCCATGTGACCGCGGCGATCGCCAAAGCGAGTGCCGGGAGCGCCACGCCTCTCCTCGGAAGACTCGTGAACGAGGTGCGGAAACTGCCGGCTTCAGTACTGCCGGCAGTGCGAGCGCAGTGGAGCGGCCCGAAGTGTTTCGAAGCCATGGCGCGGCATCTGGAATCGTTGCCGGACTGCGCGGCACTGGCTGTTTCGATCCAGGTCTCTCCGGCGATTCCGCTGATTATTCTCTCGGCCGCGACAGCGAAGCCGGAGGAGCTGGCCGAACGAGAGGCGTGGATCGCAGATCGTGCCAATGCACGCCATACCGTAGTGGCCGGCACGGGACACTGGCTGCATCTCGAGCGCCCGGAACTGGTGGTGCAGGCGGTGCTGGAGTTGGTAAGTGGTCGCTAGCCGGCTGTAAGCAGCTCACGCGCGACGCGCTTGCATATGCCGCAGCATGGCAGCGCCCAGATTGCGACTTTCCGGGCCAGCGCGATAAACTTCCTGGCTGCGATATTATCTGAAAAGCTCTTTTAAAGGCAAAGTGAAATGGTCTCGTTGTTGAAGAAGGGCACATGAAGTTCCCTAGCCGCTTACGCGCAGCGGCACTAGTTGCTCTGTTAGCTGGAGGTGCGGGTTCGGTCGGTTTCATGCTCTATGCAGGCCGCCATAATACCTCCCGAATCCTGCTGGTACTTTTCACGCTTTGGGTGCTATCTCCATTCAGCGCCCTCTTTTTCGCCGACGTAATCTCGAAGCGCTGGTCAGCCCTTACCCGAGCTACGCTCTACAGTTTGATGCTGGTTATCGCGTCAAGCACGTTAGCCATCTACGGGTATGTTGCTCTGGGACCTCCCAGGACGAAGACTGCTGCGGTATTTGTTGTTGTTCCGCTGGCTTCCTGGCTGCTTTCGGGAATAGTTGTGCCGATAGCCGGGCTTACTTCTGGCAGGTTGTCGGCGCGAGGTAAGGGTAATTAAGCCAGCAGGGCTTGACATCAGGCCGTGATCAATAGTCCGCGTAACAGAGCAAGAGCCCAGTCACGGCGGCCCTGGACTACCGCAAGCAAGACTAAATTATAGGTTGAGTTGAATCGCAGAGGCGGTAAAAGGTGGAATCCTGACCACCTTTTTTCTTCGAGGCTAACCAGCTTCGCTCCTATTAAGCCGCGAGTTCAGCGATCCGGTCCTTCTTCCGCCGTACGGGTTTCGCCGGTGTCGGCGGCCCAATCGTCGGCCGGGACATTGCCCACGTTCGTCAACCCGAGGCGTCCATCGGTCGGGAGCATGGTCTCCATCCCGTCAGTATCAACCAGCTCCTCCACAGGGTCGAAACGATCAGAAGAAGGGTGACTGATGGAACTGCTGCCACCCAGGGCGGTGCTGTCGACGGTCGGTTCGGCATCACCGGCGCCCATCTCATCGGGGCGAGCTTCATTGTCACCTGTATCTTCTCTGTCGCCGCGCTTGATCGTTGTATCCATGGTGGTTGGAGAGCGACGCTCGGCCAATGGTTTCGGGCGTGATAAAACTGCTGTAGTTTGTCATGAGCATGGCCCGGTTCGCCTCCTTCGCTTCCATCGTTGTGTTGCCGCTCGCATTGTTTGCACTGCCACGTCTGCAGGAAAGTGAGGGCGAGCCGTCGCAGCCGGAACAGGACCGGATGATCACGGCGATGACGCAGTACGCCGATGATTATACGAGCAAACTTCCGAATTTTATTTGTCAGCAGAGCACCACGCAGTACTCAGCGGGGAAGAAGTCGGACAAATGGCACAAAGGCGACACGCTGACATCGAAGCTGGTATTTAACGGGGGCCGCGAAGAACGCACGCTCGAACTCGTCAATAACAAGCAAGTGAAGGATCGGCGGCAGCGTTTCAAGACCTCCTTCTCCTCGGAAGGCGAATTTGGAATTTTGTTGAGCAAGATTTTTGACCCGGCGTCGGCGGCGAAATTCAGCTGGGTGCAGTGGGACACCATTCGGGAGCACAAAACGGCGCGCGTCGATTACGCGATCGACCTGCAGCATTCCTCGATGGAGCTGACGAACTATATCAAGGCGAAGGTGCCGTATCACGGTTCGGTCTACATCGATCCGGCAAACGGAACGGTCTGGCGCGTGACGAGTGGAACGACGCAGATTCCGACGGAGCTGCAGATGACAAGCATTGCGACGACGATCGATTATGACTCGGTGGATATCGGCGCGCAGAAGTATTTGCTGCCGGTGAGTGCGACGGTGGTGCTGGTAACGGACCGGGATCAGGTGAAGAATGATATTCGCTTCGATCGATATCGCAAGTTTGAAGCGGAGTCGACGATCACGTTTGGGCCCGACGGCGGCGATCACGCGAAGCCCGCTAACCCCCCGCGGTAAACGCTATGCTGTAGGCATTGCGTTACATGTCTTACAAATGCATTTGGGATCAAAAACTGCGATGGGTGCAGCGGGCAACGATGTTTGCCTTGGCGCTGCACCTCGGGAGCCTGGCTTCGGCAGGCGCCCCTGGTGCGGGTTCGGGGCCGGAAGATTTCAGAATTGAGCTGACCGGCGCAGCCTGGCTGCTCGATTCGTCGGGAACGATACAGGCGAGTGGAACGCCGATTGATTTGAGAAGCGATTTGGGAGCCGGACAGCAACAGCCGACTTTCTATGGACGGCTGGTGGTGAAACCCGGCCGGAAACATCGCATTGTAGTGGAAGGCACGCCGTTCCGGATTAATGGATTGAACACGGTGAATCGAACGATTGTCTATCGAGGCGAGACCTTCAATGTAAGTGAGACGGTTCGGTCTTCAGCCGATTTGAATTACCTGTTTGTGGGGTATCAATACGACCTGGTGAGCGGCCCGCTCGGGCATTTGGGCTTATCGGTGGGCGGTGCGTACCTCGGCGCAACCGGCAGTATTACGGCGGTGCAGGCGGCGACTACTGCGAGCACGACGCAGAATATTGGGTTACCGCTGGTGGGCCTGGAGACTCGCATCTTCCCGATTCCGGGACACCGAATTTTGCAGATTGAAGGCGGAGCCCGAGGCATGGGCGTGGGCGACTACGGACATTATTTCGAGATTGACGGCAGTGGCGGCGTAGCCTTTGGGCCGTTCGCGCTCATGGCCGGGTACCGGAATGTGAATGCCGACATTCACACAGCAAGCAGCACAAATCCGGAAGGCGTGAATGTACGGTTGAAGGGACCGATTTTTTCAGTGCAGTGGCGCTGGTAGGCCGGGCCTACGTTACTGGCACAAGCTGGTTGACATCGCGCGACAGAAGCCTGCCAGGGAGCCGTTAGGAAGCGGCCATCTCTCCAGATGACATCTGCGAATATTGAGTCAGATGAGTCTTTGTATGGCTCTGCGGGAGAGCCGATTTACGCCAGCGGCCACTTTATGTTACACGGCCGAAGGGTTTAGCCGGAGCATCTAAAAGAGCGTGGCAGATTCTCCCAAGTTCCGGCGTCCCTCTCATGCCGGAAACAATGCCAACTTCTCCGGGCGGCTGACACGCGCTCCGGAAACGGCGCGGTTTTTGCGGAAGGCGGCGCCGGCTTTTCTACGCGAACTCTCGAAGGAGTATGCGCGCGAAACCGCACTGGCGCCGCGGCGTCCCGAACCGCTTCGTTGGCCCGATCATGGCGTGCATGCGGCCTGGCTCGGCCATAGCACCGTGTTGTTGAAAGTAGATGGATTTACCATCCTCACGGATCCAGTGTTCAGCATCCGTGCTGGCCTGAATCTGGGGCCGGTCACCTTAGGCATTAAGCGGCTGGTGGAGCCTGCCGTCACGATTGATGAACTTCCAAAGGTCGACCTGGTGCTGTTGTCGCATGCCCACATGGATCATTTCGATGTTCCGAGTTTGCGCCGCTTGGAGCACCAGCAAACCACTGTGGTCACGGCTTACCGTACTTCGGATTTGCTGCGTGTCAGACGGTTTCGGAAAGTGATCGAGCTGCGCTGGAATGAGGAAACGCAGGTTGGACCCGTGACAGTGCGGGCGTTTCAGGTAGCGCATTGGGGGGCCCGGATGCGCAGTGATGTGTATCGCGGATTTAACGGCTATCTGCTGCGCGCGGGCGGACGACAGATCGTGTTCGGAGGCGATACCGCCTACACGGAGCACTTCAAACAGTTGCGCTCATCGAGGGTGATCGATCTGGCCATCATGCCGATTGGCGCATACGACCCCTGGATTCGTGTTCACTGCAACCCTGAACAGGCGCTGGCGATGGCTGAAGATGCTGGCGCTACATATGTCCTGCCGGTGCATCATCAGACCTTTCAACTAAGTCGTGAACCTACGTTAGAGCCGTTAGAACGAATCTTAACCGCAGCGGGCGCTTCAACGGACCGGATCTGCGTGCGAGAAATTGGCGGCGAATTCTCGCTCTAATACGCGTCAGTTGTTGGGCGGTGGAACAGCCTGCGCCGTCGGACTGACAGCCGGAGCCACTGATTGAGACACCGGCGACTTGCCGGTGTCGCGGGTCAGGTACACAGTGAATGGAGTCACCTGAAACGGCAGCTTTTCTTTGGGCGAGGCGAGCGCGGAAGCCGGCGCCTTGAGCAGGCGCAAACGATCCGTCCAAGGATCGACAATTACGCGCGAGCCCAGCGGCAGCGCGGAAATCTGGTCTTTATCGCGCAATTGTAACTGGGGCGCCTGGTCCATCAGGCCAGACATACGAAGATCCTTTTTGGTGTCGGCCATGCGGTTGCCTAACAGCGGCTTAATCAGATGCGGCACTTCATCGCTGCGCACGGAAAGCATGCGCAGGAAGAGGCCGATTCGCGGCAGTTGATCCTTGTAAGGCGAGTTGTTCAGGAGCTTGATCGCTTTTTCGTCGGCGGCATCTTCTTCATCGCGCGTGCGGCTGACAGAGATGCGGCGAAGTGCTTCGGGGTCGTCAAAGAGAAGCCGGTCGGCGAAAGAATAGCGGGTATCCATCGAGTGCGCAAGAACAATGTGCGCGAGTTCGTGAGCGAGGACGGCGGCCAAAGAAGCCTCGTCCGGCAGCACATCAATCAATCCACGGCTCAACAGAATGACATGGTTGACGGCTACCGATTCGAGAGGCGTAGTCAAAAGGATACGCGCATGCACCGGCGGATCCATATTGATGTTGTTGGTCAACTCGAGATTGTTGATCACCGTGTCCAAAACTTGATCGACATCGCCGGCAGGTGCAATCAGTCCAGCTTTCTGCAGACGGTCGACAACGTTCTCTTCCGCTTCTTCTTCCCATTTTCTTTGCGATTGCAGCGGCGAATAGCCGTTCTTCGTAGACTGGCTTTCGTCACGTACGCCGGGGCCTTCGACAGTGAGCTCAGTGAACGCCTGCTGCGCCCGGTCCTTCGAAGTCTGGTAATCCCACAAACGAGTTTGGGCACGCATAGGAGCGGTGTGTACCAGGGGTCCCCAGTGATACCCTTCGTCCTGCGCGTAAATGTAAGCGGGTAGCCAGAGACCGCCGGCGTTTACCCGCCAGCATTCGAAGTGAGAGAATTCGTTGTTCGGCGATGGGACGTAGTGGCCATTGAAGCGAACAATATTGTAGTTGTGATCTTCAATCCAGATGCGGCCTTCAAAACGGCCCTTGTCCTTGTCCAGCTTGGGCTGGATGTCGACTACATAACAACGGACTTCACCTAGAAATTCACGTCTCACAAATTCAAAGGAGTAGTGGGATCGGTCGAAACCCTTGGCATCGAGGAACATCTCATCAGCAAATCCGCCCGGATAATACTCCGTGCTGAAGAACGAGGTGAAAACATGAGGAATCTTTTTGAGAGGCGATCGTTGCGGGAGAAAGGAATCATCGACGATGCCGCTGGTGATGTTGAGTTTGCCAAGAAAGTAAAAATCGTGGACGGGAACGAATCCGAGATCAGGATCTTTCTTAACTTCCTGAATGTAAGTTTCGATGACCGGTTCTTTGGTGCGTAGCTGCTCGACCAGCACGTGTTCGCTATTAATGGCGCGGTCGAGAGCCTCGTCGAAATTTCGAGCGGGCGTCGAATTTTGCGTTCCCAGAACCTGGTTGATTTCCTTCGCTGGATCGGATGGCTTTCTGGTCTGATCTTGAAACGGAGGCGCCTGGGCCAGGAGTGCAATGGAACTAAGCGTCAAAAGGACAGCGAGCAAGACAAGACGGCCAAAGGTAATGCGGTTAAAAGAGACCATGTGATGCGAACTCAAGAAAGTATGACAGAGTGATCTGCTTATGTAAGTTGAAAAGTGATGCGAATTGTGGCATTGCTATCAACGGGTGTACCGGCGCGGGTAGCGGGCCGGAAGCGCACTTGAAGCGCAGCGCGTTTAGCGGCCTCATCGAGCCCATGACCGAGGCCTTCCACTACCCGTATCACCCGCAGGGAGCCATCCGATTGAAAAACAACCTCCAGCGCGACCTGACCTTCGAGTTTCAGGTTGCGCGCTTCGAGTGTATAGGCAGGTTTCGGCTTGGACAAGATCTCGACGGGCGTGACCGCTGGAACAACCGGCTTGGCAGCAGCTGTAGCAGCGGACGCGGTTTGCGGAGACGCGGCCACGGGGGCTTCGCCGAATGCGCCAGTGTGAACCGAGCCCGAATTTTTACCCGCAGCGGAGCGCGCGGAGGCGCTACTCTCTCCGCCATTCCCAAAAGAAGTCTGGCGCACAGCCCCCGCCATCGCTTTACCTCCACCGCCGGACTGACCGCTGCCTTCCGGCCGGTCGAACGAGCCTAGCTTCGCCACTTCGACGACAGACGGTTGAGCATGATCCGACGGAACGACGCCGTGCGGATCACCGAAAGCCCCAACTTTGACAAGTGTTGGATTCCGGGATGCAAGAGCAGCATCGGCACTCTGGAAGGTTCCGGTACGCACCTGAGGTTTCGGGATGGGGAGAACCGGTTTGTCTTCGAGTATCTTGGGGGCCGCGGCAGGGGCAACCTCCTTTACCTCAGGAGCCGCGGCCATGACGGGCGTCTTGACCTCTGCGGGCCTGACCGGCGTTGGAGCATCCGGGACCGGGTTGGTCAGCAGGATCTTGGGTTTAGTGTATGCTCTGGCGAGGATAGGCGCTGGTGATTTTAGCGGCTGCGGGTGCGCGATCAGACGGGGCTGATACTCAGGAAGTTGCGGCGCAACTAGCGTCACCTCGTCAACCCGTTGGCGCTTGGCTTCGTTTCGAATAACAGGAATGGTGATCGATAAGAGCGCCAGGATGAGTAAGCTATGAATGGCTGTACTAGTGATATGGCTTCGGGTTGAATGCGAAGGCGCTCGAACGGTATTGAACAGGCTTTGACTGAGAATAGGTCCGCTGTTTTTTTTCTCTGGAAGCATAGTTGGCGTTAGCCCGATCCTCCGATGATTAGCGGCTGCGACCGCAATAAACTAGGGCTAAACTCTGGCCACCCGGCAGCTGAAAAGGCATAGGCTGGCGGAGCGGCAGCGCCCTTCATGGTCTAGGGTACCGCAGTTACAGGACCCTGGCGATGTGAAACTGCTTTCATTCGAGCTACGATCGCGTTTAGATAGAGAGCGCGAATCCTGAGCCCGACGGCCCCTGTTGGTTATACTCGATAAGACGCCGGGCAAGCTGGAGTGGCGGAACTGGCAGACGCACTGGACTCAAAATCCAGCGGGATTCACTTCTCATGTGGGTTCGACCCCCACCTCCAGCACCATATAATTCTCAATCATTTAGCCGTTATTATCGGGTTTCGCGTGTAATGGCGTGTAACGTGCAGCAGGCCAGTGCATGCCACTCACGCTCTATCGCCGTCACCGCACAGGCTGCGAAGCATCACGTCAGGCAGGCTCCTTTACGGGCGAGTTTGAAGAGAGTAGGAGAGGGGCAAAACGTTGCTCCTGTGTCATCCATGCGTCGGGAACGCTTGCGGGCAAGTTCAAGCGCACGCAGACGGGGTATTTTCGCTGGGAGGATGCGCGACTCATCGCCGCGCAATGGGAAGCGGCGGGCAGGTGGGATGGTGCAGCTCAGCCACCGGAACCACCGCCAGACATTGCCACACCGCGCGGCATCACGCTCATGGAAGCGACCGATGCGTATCTTATTAAATGCAAGCATCGCGGCATCCAACCCGCAACGCTCAGTAAATACCAAACCTTTATGAAGCAGCTCCGTGCGTATTGCGACGGGCGCGGCTACGTCCTGGTCAACCAGCTCAGCGTGCCCGACATGGACAGTTTCTATGCCTCCTGGAAGGACGGCACGCGCGCCAGGGCGAAGAAGCTGGAACGCCTCAAATCCTTTGTGCGGTTTTGCGTGAAACGGGAATGGCTGAGCAAGGATATTGCCGACGATTTAGAAGCGCCGGAAGGCTCCTCTATTCCCGCCAACAAGACGCCCTTTACCGACGCGGAGCTGGAGCGCATGGTGCGGGCCTGCGATGCGCTCGGATGCCCGACGCCTTCCGGGCCAGGCTATCGTGACTGGAGCGGGGAGGACGCGAAGGATTTTATCTTCCTGTCCATCTATACCGGCCTGCGTATATCAGACGTGGCGACCTTCGATATCATGCAGCGGCTCAAGGGCAACGACGTGTTTCTGCGCATGCATAAGACCCGCAAAGAACTGTATACCTGGATTCCCGATTGGCTGGTGGCCCGGCTGCACGCACGGGCGAAGACGCATGGAACGTTGATTTTCCGAAGGGGCGAGAGCCTAGGCGTTTGCCGATAAGCCGACAGCGAAGGTGGTTGCGATTCGTTAAAGCGGATTGAGCAGACGCGTATGGATGCGCAGCGCCGCCGATTCCGGCACGCTGTAAATCGTATGCGCTTTCTTGTGACCGAGCCGCACGCGAACCACGCCCGGCTCATCTTTGACCAGCTTGCGCACCGTCTCTCTGCCCAAACCCCAGATGCGCGCAAGCTCGCCGATGCGGTAATGCTTCTCGAACGCGCTGGGAGAGAGTAAGTCAGACATCGGCAGCCTCGTGCGAGGAGCGCGGCCCTAATGGGTCGCAGCTCCTTCCACCTTTGTGTTTTCGCCCGGCAGGGCGTCATCGTCTTTTTTCCCTGGGCGTGGTGCATGCTTAATCTCGATTCCGGTGATGCAGGGCGCATCCGCCGCCAGTTCCCCCCACGTCCGCGCGTCGTACTCCATCACCCATTCGACTCGCCGCTTGGAGAGCAGGTGCGCCAGCTCCTGCAGATTACGGCCATGAATCGTGACGGTGATAATCGGCGTGTTGTAGTGCATGGAGATGAAGAAGCCTTTGCCGTCGCTCAGCGTGTGATTGCGGTAGCTGTAAGGCAAATACACCTCCGGCCACTCGTTTGCCGCATTGGGCCGTATCCACAGCTCAAGCTCCTGATGCGGGAAGGCGTTATAGGCTTTGTATTCGTCCTGCGCCGCCGCCGCTTTCAGCATCTCCATGGCGGGTACATGCGCCGCCGGCGATGCCGGCGCCGCATCCGTCCGGTTTTTGGCGCGGTACTTATCCTCAAACGTCGTCATGGCGCGGCCCTCCTATTGCTTATCGAGAATCATCCCTTTATCGTGCAAATCCTGCCCTAACTCGCGGGCCTTGTCCAGCGGCGTCGGGTCATTGGGCTGCGGCTTGCCGCTTACCTCTGTCGCCCCGCTTATCTCGTGGCTGAGATTCGCCTTGCCTATGGCTTTATCGATGCCGCTTTTCTCTTCGTCGGTCATGGTGTTTGTATTCCTCGATTCTTTATTCTCAGGCTCCAGCGTGTGAGCCGGGGCAGTGTGTGCAGCGCGGTCGCGCGCCTCATGGGTGGTGTATGCGCCGGATTCTTTTCCCGGCCCGTTATCGTGCAGGACATCGCGCGAGGCGTCCGCCGCTCCGCGCAGCATCAGGCGGTCATGCAGATTCAAATCCTGCTGGCGCTTGGCCGCTATGTCCGTGCTCGCTTCGCTCTGGCGCAGCGCCCGGTCTAATCCGGAGTCGCGGGCCATTTGCGCATGGTCATCGTATTGTTGCCGCCGCTCCGGGTCATCAGGCGGCATCAAGGGCGGTATCGGTTCTCCCATGCCGCATCTGTCGGGTACAGCTCTCTTAAATCGCGCTCCTGTTGCGCGAACAGCTCACGCTCGTTTGCATCGGCCATAACGTCCGGCGCACCGTCCTTTCGTTTAAACGTTCACCGCTCCGGCTCCGGGCTTTTCTCCCGCAGCTTTTTCATCGCTTCCATCTCCTGCCAGTCCAGGACAGGCCAGCCGCAGGCTCACGCCGCCCCACGGTCGTCTCATAGGCTTTCCGGCCCTCGCGCTCATGATGACTTTCCTGCCTGTGATGGAGCGATACTTCGCTCGCGCGCGCCGTATTTACAGCTGCCTCGATGCGCTTCTTATCCGCACCGGAGCCGACCGCCGCGGCGACCTGCTTTTTATCCTTCCGGCGCTCCGTGCGGCCATCGCCCACGCGCGGCAGTTCGTCGCGGTCGATGTCTTCCATGCGCTTGCGAATCTCCGCCGCTTTCGCGCCTGAGATTCGCCGCGCCAGGCTATGCTCGTGACCCTCCCTGTCGATGACGAGGAAATCCCGCTTATCGCCCTGCGCCAGCACATAGCCGTGCTGCGCCAAGGCGGTGCGGAACGATTTGCCGCACTCGGTCTCGTGCCATAGCTGCGTCACTTCCGCCTTGACCTCATGCGGGTCGATGCCGCTTTTATGGCCCCGGAAATCAAAACCACCGTTTAGAGTTTGTAAGCGATTGGCTGGCAATTTGCGGCCGCTTCGTACCGGCCCATCGCCTTTCCTGCGCGTGGCCTAAAACAGGAAATTGATATATTTCAAAGCGCTGTGCGTCTTAGCGTGAATCTGGAAACAGATTCTACAATGCCCCCTTTTAGTCTGAACGTGCAGCTATGGATTGTCGTATTCTGCTAATGGCGACAGGTGTTAAAACCCGTCATCATCATCATCGACTGTTACGCCAGCGCCAACAGATAAACGTCCTACCCCTGCTAATGCAGGATTGGACGCAGCCAGTGCGACTATGAGGAAGCTAGCCACTGCCAAAACGAGAGAAAGAGATTTAAGCATAATTACCCCTGGTTGAAGGTTGCGGAGTCACCAATCTTCAAACGTTCGAATAGTTAATGCAAGTTAAGTTTTTGTTACAGTCTGCTCGACTATCGTATACCAGAAGGCGTTTGTGCATAAATCAAGAATTATGCACAGAAATGCAATGCCCGGTTTCATTGGACTTGCACTGTGCATAATATATGTGCAGAATGCAGGCATGAAATACGGCTATGCGCGAGTATCGACGGATGGTCAGAGCGTGGCGGCGCAGGTGGCGCAGCTCACCCAGGCCGGAGCCGATAAGGTCTTTAAGGAAGTGGCGAGCGGAGCCAAGACCAACCGGGCGCAGCTTCAGCGGCTTCTTCGTACCCTCGATGAAGGCGACGTGCTGTTAGTGACGCGGCTTGACCGCCTGGCCCGTTCGACCCGCGACCTGCTTAACACCCTTGCATTGATTGCCGAGAAGAAGGCCGGGTTTCGCTCCCTTGGCGATAGCTGGGCCGACACCACCACCGCGCACGGCAGATTAATGCTCACGGTGCTGGCCGGGCTTGCGGAGTTCGAGCGCGAACTGATACGTGCCCGCACCAGCTAAGGACGAGAGCGAGCGAAAGCACGAGGCGTGAAGCTGGGGAGGAAATTCAAGCTCACTCCGCACCAGCGCAAGGAAGCACGGGCGCGCAGGAACAGCGGCGAAACCCTCACGGATATCGCCCGCAGCTATAACGTCAGCCACAGCACCATATCGAGGCTCAGCGCATGAACGCCGTGATTCTCTATCGCATCGACACGGGCAAGCACATGCACCGCTACTACCGCATGGACGTGCAGCCGGATTTATTCGGGCAATGGTGCCTGATGCGCGAATGGGGCCGCATCGGTAGCAGCGGACATACCTGCAGCGTCCCCTTCCCCACTCCCCATGAAGCGCAGGCGGCACTCGACAAGCAGCGCCGCGCGAAGGAACGCCGAGGATATGATAGGAGACAAAACATAACGGAAATGTTTTTATGCCGTGAACAGCGTCATTCGGATTGAAGTCTATGGCCGACATAAATATCTCGCAAGCTGATGCTGATTCGCTCATTGCCATGGAGAAGCAGCGCGTCGATGATAAGCAATGGCTTTTCCCCGCTGAAGGCGGCAGACTGGCTATTCCCATCACCTCTTCGGACAAGCGTGAGAATTTCATGCTCGACGTGACACGTGGCCGCGTAAAGCTAACCAAGGCAAGCTACCAGAACCGGGGACGTCAGGCGATTGTCCTCATGCGCCTTTGTCTAGACGGCGCGCCGCACCGCAATCCCGATGACCAGGAATTACCTTGCCCGCACCTTCACATCTACCGCGAAGGTTATGGCGAGAAATGGGCCATTCCAGCGCCGCCAGACATCTATCCCGTGACCAGTAACCTGTTCTCTACGTTCGAAGCATTTATGCGGCATTGCAATGTCACTGTGCCACCTGACGTTCAAAAGGGGCTGTTTTCATGAGCGTTGCTGAAATCGAGAAACTTCTTAGCGACTATCGCACCTGGCTGAAAGATAAAACCACCTTGCGCGAGCTGGACGCCGATTGGGTGGAAATCACCACCCCCTATCTAGACCGCCATAACGACGCGCTCCAAATCTATGCACGCCATGAAAATGGCGGGTATCTTCTCAGCGACGACAGTTACATCATTCACGACCTCGAAGCTTCCGGCTGTAGCCTCAGCACGGAAAAGCGCCAAGACCTTCTAAGAATGACACTCAACGGTTTCGGCGTGAAGTTGAACGACGAAGCCCTTCAGATTCGTGCGACCGCTGAAACCTTCCCGCTGCGCAAACACAACCTTATCCAGGCGATGCTTGCGGTCAACGACTTGTTTTTTTTAGCAAAACCGGTAGTAGAGAGCCTGTTTTATGAAGATGTGATTGAATGGCTGGACATAAACGATATCCGGTATACGCCCAAGGTGAAATTCACGGGTATCAGCGGCTTTGACCATCTGTTTGACTTCGTGGTGCCGAAATCCCGCAAGCAGCCGGAACGCATCGTACAAGCCATCAACCGCCCGACGCGCGACAACGCAGAAGCGTTTATTTACGCATGGAGCGATACGCGCGAGGTGCGGCCACCAGAATCCAAGGCATACGCGGTTCTCAATGATGTGGAACAAACGATTTCAGGGGGTGTTCTAGACGCCTTCAGGAACTATCAAATAGAGCCAGTCCCTTGGAGCCATCGCGCTGAAGTTGTCACGGAGCTTGCTGCGTGAGCTTTGGTACGCGCTCTAATTCATATCGCAAGGATACATTGTAAGGGCAATATGTTTATTGAATATCGCAAAGGCTCGCGCTACCCTAACCCGGAAGACGAACCCCCGGCGGATTCCCTTGCTCTCTTCATCGAGGGCATTCCGGTATTTAAAATCTGGTACGCCGCACCCGTTGAGGTCGAGCGCTCCTGCCTGGACGGCACCTGTACGCACATTGGTCTCGTGCCACCCTCGATTGTTCCCGGCGGCATGCCGATGTTTTTATTTCAGGATGAGAAGCGCAGGCAGCTTCTTGTGCGTGCGCCGCTGGTTGCCACACAGGAACAGGTGGAGCGCTGGGCTAATGGCGATTCCAATGGATTCATGTTTGTTCTTATCGAGCGAGGCCCGCAAATCATTCGTCAGATTCGCACGCTGGGCGTGACGGAGGATTTCCGCGATGAACTGTCAACCACGTGGCTTTCCGTGCAGCATCCTGTCGATATGCAGAAGGCACAGCAGATATTAGCGGGCATGGATGACCAGGCTGTTGTCAATTCGGCTGCGTTGTGGGCCTACAATCCCGAAACCGACCTTTACGAGTCGAAGAAATCGCGCTCCGCAGTGATGTAACCCCAACTGCCAACCGAGAGCGGCAAAGAGATGATAATGTCCTTTATCATACGGTCAAACACACAGGAAGGGAAATGTTTTATGTGCCGTGCGCGGTACTGAATAGAAAGGTGCCCTATCCAAGCCTATCTTGCTACGGGCTCATCGTTCGCGCTCGATATGTAGCGGAATAGATGTGCCCTACAAGGCATCAGGAGATAAATAAATGTGGCAAATAGTTGAAAGAGAGAGTTCTGGACAGTGGAACGAGCTAGGTTCTTATGACTCTCTCCGAGATTGCAAATCCAATGCAGCTTCTTTTGCAAAACACGAAGACGATATTTTCTACTTCTGGAAAGGAGCATTCCCGAAAGATGAAAAAGAAAGCATCGGGCTTTTCCAGGAAGTTGCGGAAGCAAACAAGGGTCGCGTGTCCCGATTAACCATCGGTTTAGACTTGAGCACCTCGAAGAAAGTAGACGCGCTAACAGGGTGTTCTGGACAGTGTTTCTGCGTCATTGCGAATGGATCTAGGGTCTGCGAGGCCCACTACTGTAACACCAACGGTTACTGCTGGTGTGTTCTCTGTAATTCGGGTTGTTAGTTACCGCTCACGAGGGCAAGCTGCATCCGTAGAGTGAACTGGTGCGGCTTCTGCCTGATAGGGGTTATCGCAGAGGATTGCAATTTGACTTTACAGCCTTTTTCCCTCCGTCATGGCAAGGCGCTTAAGGAGCGGCGGATTCGAGTCTCCATGCCGGAGTCGTTGCGCAACCGCCTTTGGCTCACTGTGCAACAATTCAACCGCTCTTTTTACTTTCAGCCTGACCCAAACGATAATTGGAACCAGCAGACCGATATCGTAGATGAAACCGAGCGCAGGCTTGAGCGTCTCCTGGGCAAGTCGCCACTCAAAGCAAAAACGTTACAGGGCGAGGAAAAAACCGGCATCGAGGAGTATTTCAAAAGCGGCTTTCCATCCTGCGCATTGGAGGTGGTCGAGCAGTTTGCGGACGAACTGAAAGGCCATGATGTTAAGGATGCCTTCTCCTTCCAGGGAGAGGTGAACGATGCCATGCTGGCGTTTTCCTGCAATTGGCGGCTGTCGGACGGAAGATTTTTTCAGGTCGATAGCCAGTTTTTGCATGAAGAAGTTGTGCAGAAAGCCGAAGATGTTCTTTCAAAGGTGGGATTCGAGGGTGCCCATGACGAGTTCCAGCAGGCGCGAGAATATCTCTCCGAGCCCCGGCCCAAAGATGCAATTCTGTATGCCTTCAAGAGTTTTGAAAGCGCGATGAAAACCACCGTTGACAAGCACAACGGCGACATCTCTGCCCTGCTGCTTGCATTTCGTGAGCAGGGTTTTCTTGACGATATTCCTGAGGCCCAGGCCAAAGCAATCTGCAAGCAGGTGCTTCCCTCCATTGCCATCCTGCGCAACGAACTGGGCGGCCACGGACAGGGTGCCGCAGTCATTGAGGTTCCGAAGGCATACGCGGTGCTTGCCCTTCACCTGGCAGGCGCATTAAACCAGTTCATCGTGGAGCAGCACCTGCGAAAAAAGCCTATCATCGCCGTTGCGGCGGCGCCTGACAACGACCCCTTCTCGGGAGGCATCACGGAGGATGATGTCCCGTTCTGAGTGGACTGGTAAGCCACTCAGTATCTTGCAGGTGAAAGTCCTGCTGCAGGAGTTGGTTCATTGCCTGTGTAGCTATGGCGTACGCGTGGATGGTGACTGAAACGCGGGAGCGACGCCGGAGAAACGTGGCCCCCGACCTAGACCGTGGGCGCGCGCAAGCATGCAGCCCGTAACGAAAGTGAACCTCTGTTAAGCCTCGTAAATGTCAGCCGTGCGTTCATGCTAGGAGAGCACGGTGTAGGGTGGTTCCGCCGAGTCTTTAGAACGGGGACGAAGGCCGCGAACCCTGGTGGATGAATGAGCCACATGAAACCAGGGTTGGAACTCGGGGTATAGAGGATGGGATGCGTGCATAGAGCTGAGTGGAACAGACGAGACCTCTACTTGTCACGGAATAACCGACCGTGTAATCGAAGGTATAAGGTGTCCACCGAAAGCCTTTGAAAAGCGGGATAGAGGAGTCGGAGGAGGCCATACTACCGTTGATGGTGAGGACAACAGAACCTCGCCGGAGGGAAGGGCCTCTGCTTCTGTCATGTTTTTCGAGGGAGGAGGTACTGTGTGATTGCGAAAGCTCAAAACACGCCTTTAGAAAGTGTACGAGTACTTCAACGAAAACTATATCTGGCAGCCAAGGCGAATCCGAGACGTAAATTCGGAGTGCTGTATGACAAGGTGTGCCGCGAAGATGTGCTTCGCGCGGCATACGCTCAGGTGAGAGCCAATCAAGGCGCTCCGGGTGTTGACCGACAAACGTTCTCAGAAGTTGAGAATGGTATGGGAGTCGATGCCTTTCTGGGCGATATTCGCGAAAAGCTTGTTGGGAAACGGTACAAGCCTCTGCCGGTCCGAAGGGTGTTCATCCCGAAGGCCGATGGAACGCAAAGACCGCTCGGGATACCTGTCATTGTTGATCGTGTAATACAGGCAGCAGTGAAGATCGTGATCGAACCTTTGTTCGAAGCGGGCTTCCGGGATTTCTCGTATGGGTTTCGGCCTCGCAAGAGTGCTCACCAAGCTCTGCGAGAGGTCTACAAGTGGCTCAACTTTAAGTGCCATTGGGTTGTTGACGCGGACCTCAAGTCGTATTTCGATACGATTCCGCATGACAAGCTGCTCCTGTCGGTGAGGACCAAGATCATTGACCGATCAGTTGTGAAACTGATTGCACTGTGGCTTAAGGCCGGTGTGATGGAGGAAATGGGAGTCCGGAAGGAAACGACTGGTACCCCACAGGGCGGAGTCATTTCTCCGCTGCTTGCGAACCTCTATCTGCATTGGCTGGACCAAACCTGGGAGAGACGAGGCTTTGGCGAGCGTCGTCACGATGCTCACATTGTGAGATACGCCGATGACTTCGTGATCTTGTGCAGTCGGCAGCCAGAGTTCTACCTGGATCAGGCTCGGGTGGTTCTTGACCGCCTGGGTCTGACGCTGAACGCCAAGAAAACTCGGATACTGAATGCCCGGGAAGATACCTTCGATTTCCTGGGGCACCGATTTGCCGTCCGTGCTTCCAAGCGCTCCGGCGAATTGAAAACGTTCTACTATCCAACTCCTAAGGCGATGAAGTCCGTCAAGGAGAAGATCCGCGAGGTTGTTCGAACTGGACAGCACTGGGATCTCCCCGACCTGATTCAGGAGAAGGTGAACCCGATCCTGCGAGGTTGGGGCAATTACTTCAAGACGGGCAACTCAAGGATGCATTTCTTGAGCGTCGCCAAGTACACGACCTACACGCTCTGCATCATGTTGCGGAAGAAGCACAAGAAGCGATCAAAGGGGTGGAGGGACCATCCGCCGAACTGGTTCTACGATTACCACAAGCTGTTTCGTTTATACAGCCTGTCGGTCGGTGGTAGCGACCAGGAAAGGTACGGTCGCCTTGCGCCGCTGTAAAGCGCCAGGCCGAAGACAGTCGGAAAGCCGTGTGCGGGAAAACCGCACGCACGGTTTGACGAGGGGTCGCTGAGGAGATGACTTCAAATCAGTGACCTACTCTACGAGCGGTTCGATAGCTGCTCAGTATCTTGCAGGTGGAAGTCCTGCTGCAGGAGTAGGTTCATTGCCTGTGTAGCTATGGCGTACGCGTGGATGGTGACTGAAACGCGGGAGCAACGCCGGATAAACGTGACCCCAGACCTAGCCCGTGGGTGCGCGCAAGCATGCAGCCCGTAACGAAAGTGAACCTCTGTTAAGCCTCGTAAATGTCAGCCGTGCGGTCATGCTGGGAGAGCACGGTGTAGGGTGGTTCCGCCGAGTCTTTAGAACGGGGACGAAGGCCGCGAATCCTGGTGGATGAATGAACCGCTTGAAGCCAGGGTTGGAACTCGGGGTATAGAGGATGGGATGTATGCACAGAACTGAGCGGAACGAACGAGACCTCTGCACGTCGCGATCTAACCCGTCGCGTAACTGGGAGTATAAGGCCAACCGCTGAAAGCGACTGGGATGCGGGCAAGAGGAGTCGGAGGAGGCCATATTACCGCGGATGGTGAGGACAACAGAACCTCGCCGGAGGGAAGGGCCTCTGCTTCTGTCATGTTTTTCGAGGGAGGAGGTACTGTGTGATTGCGAAAGCTCAAAACACGCCGTTAGAAAGTGTACGAGTACTTCAACGAAAACTATATCTGGCAGCCAAGGCGAATCCGACACGTAAATTCGGAGTGTTGTATGACAAGGTGTGTCGCAAAGATGTGCTTCGCGCGGCATACGCTCAGGTGAGAGCCAATCAAGGCGCTCCTGGTGTAGATCGACAAACGTTCTCGGAAATTGAGAACGGCATGGGAATCGATGCCTTTCTGAGCGATATTCGCGAAAAGCTTGTTGGGAAACGGTACAAGCCTCTGCCGGTCCGAAGGGTGTTCATCCCGAAGGCCGACGGAACGCAAAGACCGCTCGGTATACCTGTCATTGCTGATCGTGTAATTCAGGCAGCAGTGAAGATCGTTCTCGAACCTTTGTTCGAAGCGGGCTTCCGGGATTTCTCGTATGGGTTTCGGCCTCGCAAGAGTGCTCACCAAGCCCTGCGGGAGGTCTATAAGTGGCTCAACTTTAAATGCCATTGGGTTGTCGATGCGGACCTCAAGTCGTATTTCGATACGATTCCGCATGACAAGCTGCTCCTGTCGGTGAGGACCAAGGTCATTGACCGATTCGGTTGTGAAACTGATTGCAATGTGGCTAAAAGCCGGTGTGATGGAGGAAATGGGTGTCCGGAAGGAAACGACCGGCACCCCACAGGGCGGGGTCATTTCTCCTCTGCTTGCGAACCTCTATTTGCATTGGCTGGACCAAACCTGGGAGAGACGAGGTTTTGGCGAGCGTCGTCACGATGCTCACATTGTGAGATACGCCGATGACTTCGTGATCTTGTGCAGTCGGCAGCCAGAGTTCTACCTGGATCAGGCTCGGGCGGTTCTTGACCGTCTGGGTCTGACGCTGAACGCCAAGAAAACTCGGATACTGAATGCCCAGGAAGATACCTTCGATTTCCTGGGTCACCGATTCGCCGTCCGTGCTTCCAAGCGCTCCGGCGAATTGAAAACGTTCTACTATCCAACTCCCAAAGCGATGAAGTCCGTCAAGGAGAAGATCCGGGAGGTTGTTCGAACTGGACAGCACTGGGATCTACCCGATCTGATTCAGGAAAAGGTGAACCCGATCCTGCGAGGTTGGGGCAATTACTTCAAGACGGGCAACTCAAGGATGCATTTCTTAAGCATCGCCAAGTACACGACCTACAGCCTCTGTATCATGTTGCGGAAGAAGCACAAGAAGCGATCGAAGGGGTGGAGGGACCATCCGCCAAACTGGTTCTACGATTACCACAAGCTGTTTCGTTTATACAGCCTGTCGGTTGGTGGTAGCGACCAGGAAAGGTACGGTCGCCTTGCGCCGCTGTAAAGCGTCAGGCCGAAGACAGTCGGAAAGCCGTGTGCGGGAAAACCGCACGCACGGTTTGACGAGGGGTCGCTGAGGAGATGACTTCAAATCAGTGACCTACTCTACAAAACCTCCAATAAGCTCCTGTGTTCCCCTTTTCAGACCATCCCAATTCTCCTTATGAACTTTTATTGGTGTGCAAAGGATTAAGAGCAGCAGCAGGCCAAACATCCCCGCCGCCACCATCCATAGAAGGCGAAAAATCGGTAGCTCTGTAGGCGAAGGCACAATAAAATGAAATTCTCTCTCAAGAAACTGGAGTGGACTCTAATTGACAGCGGCGCTGTGTGAGGCTAGTGTTATGGGCATGCAGGTGCATCTGAACAATCCTGAGCTTCAGGCCAAAATCGAGCAATGGGCGAGCGATACAGGCCGTCCGGTCGAAGAGTTGGTGGAGGACGTCATGGCCTGTTATTTCGACGAGATAGCGCAAGTTCGTAAGACCGTTGATAGCCGTTATGACGACCTCAAAAGCGGCAAGGTCAAGCTTATTCCTGCTGATATAGCCCATGCGCGGTTGATGGAAAGCATTGATGCCCGCCGTACCAAGACATGAGGGATTATGAGCTTCACCCAGAGGCTTATACCGACCTTGATGAACTTGCTGATTACATCGCAGAAAACAATCCAGATGCTTCCCAGCGCGTTGTGGATGGTATCTTTAACGCGAATTCCGAACTGGTGCCATTTCCTTACCGTGGCCACCGGCGTCGCGATCTAACATCCCGCCCGTTGCGATTCCTTCGCGTCTACGACTCTTTAATTGCTTATGCCCCTGACGAGCGACCCTTGTGGGTCGTCGCAGTCATTCATGGAAGCCTTAACCCACGCGTAATGGCAGCCGTTCTCAGGAGTCGGGAAGACTAAGAGACAAAGCTTGTTAGGCAGAAATATCGTCGACGAAAGCTGGCAGCCGCAAAGCCAAAACAGCCGCTAACAAGCTGATCGCGGCCGCGAACGACAGCCAGATACCGGGCATGGCACGGTTCCCGCTCACCTGAATCAAGTAAGTACAAATATAAGGTGTAAATCCGCCGAAAACAGCAGTGGCAAGGCTATACGCGACAGAAAATCCAGACGCCCTCGCCGCCGCCGGCATTAACTCGGTGAGATATACAACCATCGCACCGTTATAACTGGCGTAAAGAAACGACAGCCAGAGTTCGACCGCCAGCAGTCTGCCAAACGAAGGATTCGCGGTGAGGTAAAGCAATGCCGGATAGGCGGTAATCAAAGCGGCGATGGTGCACAGAAACAGCAACGGACGCCGTCCCCAGCGATCCGAGAGCGCGCCCATCACAGGGAGCCACACAAAATTGGAAATGCCAATGCAGAGCGTGACGATCAGGTTGCCGCGCGGCGCCAGATGGAGCACGGCGCGACCAAAAGTAGGCGTGTAGGCCGTGATGATATAGAAAGAAACCGTCGTCATGATGACGAGCATTGCGCCGATCAAAGTGATCCTCCAGTTTGCCGCCAGCGAGCGCACGATTTCGAGAGCTGTCGGGTGAATTTTGCGCGCCAGAAAATCCTCGGTTTCGGTCAAGGACTTGCGAAGCAGGAACAGCAATGGAATGATGAGACAGCCCACAAGGAAGGGAATGCGCCAGCCCCAACTGGTCATCTGTGTTGTCGACAGGGTAGAGGTCAAAACGACGCCCAGCAGAGCGGCAAAGATGACCGCACACTGCTGGCTGGCTGATTGCCAGCTCACGTAAAAACCCTTGTGGCCAGGTGGAGCAATCTCAGCGAGGTAGACCGAAACGCCCCCGAGCTCAACTCCCGCCGAGAAGCCTTGCAGCAAACGGCCCGTGATCACCAGCAGAGGCGCAGCAATCCCAATAGAGTTGTAACCAGGCGTGCAGGCAATCGTAAGAGTGCCTACTGACATGAGCGCCAGAGTCAGCATGAGCCCGGCGCGGCGTCCGCTGTGGTCTATGTACGCACCAAGAACAACGGCCCCGAGCGGCCGCATAAGAAAGCCTGCGCCGAAGGTAGCAAAAGATAGCAGCAGGGAAGCGGTCTCATTCGATTCGGGAAAGAAAGCACGACCGATGGCCGCAGCGTAATAGCCGAAGACCATGAAATCGTACATTTCGAGAAAATTGCCCGCAGCCACGCGGACGATGCGCATCGGGCCGCTGCTCTGGCGCAGCGCACTTCCGGTTGTAGCCGCCATATGCTCCTGGAGTTTGGCTCGAAAGCTACCAGGTGAGCTTCAACCCGAATTGAACCTGACGCGAAGTGGTAGAGGTTTGGTTCAACGCAGTGGGCAGGGAACTGCCATCGAAGTCGAAAGCGGAATTGTTTTGGCCGAAGGTGTTCAAGAATCCGGGCGAGAGAAAATTGGTGTGATTGAGAACGTTAAACAGCTCGGCCCGGATTTGCACATTGAAGGTTTCCGAGATGGATTTGATCGGCGTGTTCTTGAAGATGGACAGATCCCACGTAATGAGACCCGGGCCGTAAAATCCATTGCGTCTGGTATTGCCAAGCACGTTCGAGCAGAACTGCTGGCCGGCGGGCGGAGCGGATGGATAAGCGGGAAATGAAGCAGGCGCGCAGCCGTAAGGATTGGTGGCGGAAGCGGGCGCGAGAGACGCTGGGGCGGTGGGCGGCGTGAAGCAGGCAGTATTGAGATAGTTGACGCCGCCGCGAATGGCGCTGCAATTGGGCAGTACGCTCGCGAAATCCATCGAGTAGTCGCCATTGAAACCAGTGCCGAGCGGATCGTTGCCGTCACCGGTGGTCACCGTAAAAGGAGCTCCGGTGGTGCGTGTGACAATGCTGCCCAGTTCCCAGCCGTTTGTGAGCTTGGTGATTAATGTCGACGAAGATTTAGGAACGGGAATCTGCCAGATGAAGTTGGCCACAAAAATCTGCCGTACATCGAAATCGCAAGCGCCCCGCCGTGCCGATCCTATAAGCAGCAGAGGCACCGCGATCGAGTTCAGATAGGTGTCACCGGTCACAGGCGCCGAACTGCTGTCCATGCATTTGCCCCAGGTATAAGAGAACTGGCTCTGCAAGCCATAGCTCAAGCTTTTCTTCAGCTGTGACTGGAACGAGTGATAGGTGGAAGTGCCGTCGTACAGCACGGGACGAATGCCCGCTCCACCGCCCCAGTTGGAGTCGATGCGGGTACCGGTTTGCTGAGTCGCGCAGGTGCTTCCAGCGCTCAGGAGCGACGGATTGCAGGGGAAGACGTAACCCACGCCGGATACGGCGAGTGGCTGAACCAGGTTGATGTCGTCGGCCGCCGCGGAGAGATGGATGGAACGCGAACCAACATATCCGGCCATGATCGTCCAATTGCGGCTCAGCTGCTGCTCCACGTTGAAATTCCAGTTGAGAACGTCGGCGCGTTTCGGATACGCGTCGATAAAACGATTGCGGATAGCCTGCGGATTAAAAGTGACATTGGGGTTAGTCACCCCCGTACCGAGCAGGGCATTGTGAGCCGTGCCGATGATTTGGAAAGGCGCCGTAGCGGCGTTGTTCAGACCGAACTCATACGGCAGAGGCAGCACGTCAAACATGCCAAACCCGCCACGCACCGCAGTCTTGCCCGTTTTAAATGGATCCCACGAGAACCCCACGCGCGGTTGAAAATTGCTGACGGTCGGGTTATTAATCAGCGGGCTATTCAGCCCAACCGGGCCACAAGCAGTGGTCCCGGGTGTGCAGTTCGCAAGACTGGTAATTTCCTGAAAGCCGGCAGTCGGTACCGTGTAGCCGTTGACTGTGTAACCGGGCACGGTGTTTGAGTTGGTGGGACGAGTGGTCATCTCGTAGCGCAGGCCAATGTTGAAAGTGAGATTGGAACGCGCGCGCCAGTCATCCTGGAAGTAGCCGGCAAAAAGGCTTTCGCGCAGACCGACTTCATGCGAGCCGCCAGGAGCAAGAGCATTCAACTGATCGGGAGCATTGCTCAGGAAGGCGGCCAGCGTGGGATAGGTGTTCATGCGCCCGTTGGGACTCAGTTGCTCCAGAATGTTGTACTGCATTCGCTCGAAGTTAAAGCCGAATGTGAGCGAATGAGTTCCGAGAGTAAGGAAAGCATCGTCATAGAGCTGCAAAGAGTTCCAGGCATGTTTGAACTGGTTAAAGCCGCCCAAACCGTAGGCGGTAGTGAGGCCGGAGACAGGGATCTGCGGCGGCGCGAGCGCGCCCGGCGCAATGGCGAGCGCGACGCTGGTGGCAGCAGCGGAACCGGAAACGGGCGTGTTGATATCCCCGATGACCCGGCTGAAACCGGCCCGAAACGTATTCACGAACAGAGGCGTGAAGATGTGCGTGTCTTCAGCGCTGACCATCTGCCGGCGCGAGAAGACTTGGTGGACGGTGTTGCCCAAGGGGTCCGACTGCTTTTGCGGGCCCGAATCAAAGAAGTAACTAAACGCCAAACTGTCTTTGTCGGATTGCTTCTGGTCGAGCCGGAAGCTTGTATAGTTCTCGGTGGCGCTGTTCGGAACGCCAATGTTTATGGTCTGAACGCCATTCGCATCGGGCGCTCCGGCGGGAGCGACCGGCCATAGGGCAAGGTAAGGTGCAATCGCAGGGACAGCCTGGGAGCGCGCGGCCGCATCGGGAACGCGTATCGTCCCCGAAGAAGACGAGCTCTGGAGAATTCCCTCGTACGCTCCGAAGATAAAAGTCTTGTCTTTCACGATCGGCGCGCCGGCCGATGCGCCGAACTGTACCCGCCGGAAAGGTGGGATGGAAGCGGGATCGAAGAAATTTCTAGCGTCAAAAATGCTGTCACGGTCAAAGCCGAAGGCGGTGCCATGCAGCTGGTTGGTGCCACCTTTAGTGATGGCGTTGATCACCGCTCCGGAAGTCCTGCCGTACTGCGCGGTGTAGCCGGTAGTCAGAACAGAGAACTCCTGAATGGCGTCCACACCCAGGTTGACCCCGGTGGCACCCCCGGGCGCAGCGTTTGAGTAGTCGTTCACCGAAATTCCGTTCACGCGATAGTTGTTTTCATTGGCCCGGTGGCCGGAATTCGTCAGCTGGTTGCCGAAACCGCGGTTGCCCTTATTCGCGCTAAAACTAGCGGTGGCCTGATTCGGGATGCTGGAAACGCCGGGCTCGAGTGTGGCGAGCGAGGTCCAGTCACGGCCATTGAGGGGCAACTCGCGAACCGTCCTCGAATCAACCGTCGCGCCGATAGAGGAGGTTGCGGTGTCAATCGACGGAGGCGTCGCATTTACCTCAACGGTTTGGCTCATGGACCCCACTTGTAGCGTGAAGTTCAATTCCTGAGCGGCCCCCACCGTGAGCACGATACCGGTTCGCACCTGGCGGCTGAACCCTTTGGCGGATACGGCCACGTCGTAGCTGCCCGGCTGAAGATTCGGCACAACATAAAAGCCGGAACCGTTGGCGTCGATCTGACGAACCTCTCCGGTAGCGCCGCTCGTCACCGTGATGCTCGCCTGAGGCAGGATCTGATCCGAGGCATCTTTGATAGTTCCAGACAGAGTCGCGCCGGTAACCTGCGAGTGAGCCGGACGGCTGGCGAGCAGCAGCGCGCACAGCAGTAAGAGCGCCTGAAGAACCGGCCGGAGGATGGAGCCTGAGTTGTTTACCAGCATGGTTGGATTCCTTGCTGGGTACGGTGTCACAGAAGGATGGCGTAAAGAAGACCTTTTTATCTCCCTCCGGAAATGCCTGAAAGGAATAAAGATACTTGCGAATGTCCGGCCCGGCGAAATGCGTCTGGCATGGGAAAACGGCGGAGAGATATACTTCCAGCAACCTAAAACATGGATGTCTCCACGACGAGAAGTTTTCGCTTTGGCCTGTTCGAAGCCGACCTCAGCGGTCTGGAACTACGCAAGCGCGGGATCCGGCTCAGATTGCCCGAGCGCTCCTTTCGCATACTCGCGGTTTTGCTCGAACGCCCGGGACAGTTGATCACTCGCGAGGAGCTGTACAACCAGCTGTGGCAAGATGCTACATTTGTCGATTTCGATCACGGCTTGAACAACGCCGTGATGCAGCTGAGAGAGGCATTGTGCGATTCAGCAGGCAATCCGCGGTACATCGAAACGCTACACCGCCGCGGTTACCGGTTTTTGGCGCCGGTCGAAGAGGTACTAGCCCCAGCGGAGCCGCCTCCATCAGTCGCTCAGGAGGTAGCGGCCCCTGTCGCGATTGCACCGGCGAAGAGCGGAAAGCATCGAAAGCCATGGTTAATTTCGTCTGCGCTGGTGCTAATCGCCGTCAGCCTGTTCTCCATTCCGCAAGTGAGAGCACTAGTCAGCCGGTTATTTGCCGGCAGCCCGCAAAGCATGTCCCTGGTGGTGCTCCCGCTCGAGAATCTGTCGGGCGAACTGAATCAGGATTACTTTGCCGACGGCATGACCGATGAGCTGATCGCCAATCTGGCCAAGATCCGCTCCTTACGGGTGATCGCCAGGTCGACGGCCATGGCCTACAAAGGAACGCGCAAGTCGATTTCCGAGATCGCGCGTGAACTCAAGGTGGACGCAGTAGTCGAGGGAACCGTGTTGCGCGTGGGCGATCGCGTCCGGATCACTGCCGAACTCGTTCAGGTCTCGACCGATCGTCATCTGTGGGCCGATACTTATGAGAGCCAGATGGGCGACATACTGGCTTTGCAGAACCGGGTTTCGACCGCCATCGCCAACGAGATCCGAATCAATGTCACGCCAGAAGAAAAACAGCGGTTGGAGAAGAAGCCGCATGTGCGGCCGGAGGCTTACGAAAATTATCTGAAGGGCAAATATTTCTGGAACCGTCGATCGGCGGAGAAACTGGGTAGCGCGATCCATTACTTTGAAGAGGCGATCACAGAAGACCCGCAGTACACCCTGGCCTATGCGGCTTTGGCCGATTGCTATGGCATCGTAAGCGCCACGATTTTTGGGACGATGTCGCCGGAAGAAGCAGCGCCGAAGGCCAGGAAGGCTGCGATGCGTGCGCTGGAACTCGATCCGGCCTCAGCCGCCGCGGAGACGGCGCTGGCAACGGTAAAGTTTAACTACGATTGGGATTGGGCCGGAGCAGATGCGGGATTCCGGCGCGCCATAAGCGTAGATCCCAACTACGGCACGGCGTATCAGCGCTATTCGCTCTATCTCACTGCCATGGGACGATTCGACAACAGCTTTGAGCAAATCAACAGAGCGCGCCAAATCGATCCGCTCTCATTGAGCATCAACTTCAGCCTGGGCTGGCGCCTTTACATGGCGCGACGTTACGACGCGGCGATCACGCAGTTGCGAAACACGCTCGATATGGACCCGACTTACGAGCTTCCCCACCTGGTTCTGGGACAAGCCTATGAGCAGATGGGCAACCATAGAGAGGCGATTACCGAACTGCGGAAGGCCGCCGAACTGGCGCACAATACGCCCTTGACGGTGGCTAGTTTGGCTCGCGGCTATGCGCTCGGCGGCAACAGAGCGGAGGCGATAAAACTACTAGGCATGTTGATCGAAGAAGCGAAGCGAGAATACGTGTCGCCGTATTACGTCGCGAGTGTGTATGCCGCACTCGGAAACAGCAAAGAGGCTCTGGCGTGGCTCGAAAGGGCTTATCTTCAGCGCGCGAATGGTCTGGTATTTCTCAAAGTAGACCCCGAATGGGACGGCCTTCGATTCAATCCAGATTTTGTGGATCTGGAGCGAAAACTCAGATTGCCGAGCTGATTGTTGCCGTCAGTTCTTCAAAATAGTAACTTAAGCGAAAATTGAATCTGGCGTTCGGTGTTTGCGGTACCAGTTATGACTCCGAAGTTGGAATCTCCCAAAGTATGGTTTGGCGTGCCAAATACCACGGAGTTACTTATATTGAAGGCATCGGCGCGGAACTCCAGGTTGGTTCTCTCTTTAATGGGAAAGCGCCGGGTCAAAGAAAGATCCAGATTGTTAAAGGAATTTGTTCTAAGGCTATTCCGCCCCAGGTCGCCATAAGTTTCGAGCGCAGGAACGCCAAAGCCTGCGGGATTGAGATAGTTCGTGACGCCCTGACCATGCGCATAAGGATCCGACAACAACAAGTTTGCGCGTTCCACCGTGTTGCCGGTTCCCGCAGTGTCACCATTACTTACTGTGACATCGAACGGCGTTCCAGAATGCAGACTAAGTATGCCACCGACCTGCCAGTTGCCAAGGATGTAATCCGCCACCCTATTGTTGGTACTGAACGACTTGCCTCTGCCGACCGGAACATCGTAAACGAAGCTACCTGAAAAGATATGCGGCAAATCGAATCCCGACACGCTGCGGTCTGTTTGCGTGTTGTAAGGCTGTTGGATCTCGCAGCCCTCCGAGCCAAAGCTGCCTGAACAGCCGAGGTCCATCGATTTCGAGTACGTATACGAAACGATATAGGTGAGTCCATGCGTGGCGCGTTGCTGCAACCGGAACTGGAACGAGTTGTATTTACTCTGGCCGACGCTGCGGTCATAAAAGGTCGGCGTAATGTACGGATAGGGACGGCGGGCCGCTTCAGTAGCCACGGGTCCGGGTGTGGGACTTGTATTCCCTTGCGAGCCCTGGTTCAGCCGTAAATCATGCGAGCCTACATAATTGAGAGACAGAACAGTGTTACTCCCCAATCCCTGCTCGACGCCGACGTTCCACTGGTCGGAATAAGGCATTTTGTAATCGCCTGGATCGACATACCAGTTAACAAAGCCCTTGCTAAGGAAGGGCGTGGCGGCCGGTAAGACTACGCCGCCCGAACCCTGGCTGAAAGGATCGCCAATGGTGGCCTGTGTGCCACCTGGATGGTTTAGGTTTTGGGCAATGAGCTGTCCAACGTCGGGCCACGTTCCTTCATAGTTCTGAGCTAGCTGAATAATGGAGTTCCAGTTATCGTAAAAACGGCCATAGCCTAAGCGAACTGCGGTTTTGTCGGTCAAGCGGTAAGCCAAACCCGCGCGTGGCTGCCAATCGCCGTAATCATTCGAGTAGATGGAATGGTTGCCGTGGGTGGTTACGGTGACGTTAGCCGGCAGCGTTCCACCCGGAATGCAGGGGAAGCCCTGAGTCGCGCTGCAGGCGCCCGGGAGATTGGCAAGAATGTAAGTGCCATTATTCAGATTGAGATCTCCCACGTAAGCGTCGGGAGCCGGCGGTTTGCCGTAAATCGGCCACAGAGTAACATCCCAGCGGATACCCAGATTCAGAGTGAGCCGGGAGTTGATCTTGATCTCATCTTGTAAGTACACGCCATTCACCCATCCGCCATGTTCCTCTTCGAGTACGTTTCTCCGATTCGCGCCGTCGGGCAGACCGAGCAGAAACGAAGCAAATGCGTCGCCGGTACCGGTTGGGCTCAACGGGTTCTGGGTCGGAGTGGTCGCAAACGATTCAGAGGCATTATAAATGGGGGAAACCGTGTTGTTCGTCGCAAAGACTGCGCCCATCTTCAGCGTGTGCCGGCCGATGATTTTTGTGAAGCTACCTCCAAACGTCCAGTTATCGGCGTAGCGGGTATTCTGAACGGACTGTTGCGCTCCGCCGAGATATCCGGAGACATTCATGCCGGGAACGAACGGACCTATGCCGCCTTGAAAATTACTTACGAGATTAGAAGAGACACCGGCCGTGATCAACTGATTGGCAAAACCGGCAGGAGTTCCTGGATCGTTGCTGCCGGTATCGGCGTCACCCACATTGCGTCCAAAAAACAAATCCACCACGCTGGTAGGACTGAAGGTATGTGTCTCATGCAAGGCAGCGTTCCAGCCGTAGTCGTTCGCGAAAGTTGTAGCGCCGATATAGCCGTTTGATCCGATTTGCGGCTCATTGAAGTACGACACACGTCCAAAGAGGCTGTCATGTTCGCCGAAGGTTTGATCCACGCGCAGCTGGTAGCTGTCCTGATTCAGATGAGTAGCCGCGCCGTTAATGTAATTGTTGCCGCTGGACACTGCGGGTCCTAAAGGGAAGTTGGCCTTCGCGTAGAGAAGAGCGATGGGGTTGAGTTGATTGGTAGGAATTTGATTGTTCGGGAACGCGACGCCTGTGGCGGGGTTGTAAATCTTGTTGCTGATTCCGCTGAAGTCACCGTTCAACTCCGCTGGCGTAGGAGCGAGACCGGTGCTCTGGGATAATCGGCTACGGCGGTAACCCTCATATCCTCCGTAGAAGAAAGTGCGATTTTTGCCGTTGTAGAGTTTAGGAATCCAGATAGGGCCGCCGCCGGCGACGCCAAATTGATTCTGACGTAAGGGATTGCGCTGGGAGACAAAGAAATTCCGAGCGTCAAACTTATCGTTCCGCAAGAACTCCCAGAGAGTGGCGTGATAGGCATTGGTACCGGACTTGGTGGCCACGTTCACAATGCCGCCCGGCGCCTGTCCAAACTCCGAAAGGTCATTGTGGGATTGGACCTTAAACTCCTGCACGACGTCGATGATGGGCGAGATGTTGTAGTTGCCGATAAACGATCCGAGGTCGACGACGCCATCGATGAGGAACATATTGCTGCGGTTGCGCTGGCCGTTGAGAGCAGGGAAGGAGAAGGAGCCAACTGCATTACCGGCGAAGCCGCCTCCGCCCCCCGAGTTCTGCGCCACACTAACCGGAGCCGCGCCCGGCGTCAGAGTAAGAAGTTGCGTGAAGTTGCGGCCGTTCAGTGGCAGATCTTTTACCGCCTGTTCATTAATCACCGTTCCGAGTTCGGCGGTGGAGGCTTCGATCGCCACGGCGGCGGCTTCAACATTGATCGATTGCTGGGTAGACCCAACCGTGAGCGTGAAATCGTATGTTGCCGTCTGATTCACACTCATGACGATCTGCTGTTGCGTAACCGACCCGAAGCCGGGCTTCACCACTTTCATCGAATACGAGGCAGGCAGAACATCGATAAAAACATAGTCGCCCGCCGAATTGCTGACGCTGTTTCGCGAAACGGATGTCTCGTTGTTTGTCAGCGTGATGGTGGCGCCTTCCACCACTGCGCCGCTCGAATCCTTCACTGTGCCGTTGATGGCGGCGGAGGATTGCTGCGAGTAGGCGGCGCGTGGCAAGAACAGCGCCGCTAAGGTCATCAGGAGAAGTGGAAATCTTCCGAAGAAGTAGTGTGGTGAAGAGAGTCGCAACATGGGCCCTTTCGCGGCAAAACGCCGCAACCGCCTGCAGAAAGCAAAAACGTTTACTTTTGCGGTAAAGTGCTGCGATAGTATCACAAGAATTTCCAGCGTGCAATACCTTTCCACTAGCAAAGTTGATACGACTTTGGTGGGAGCAGGGTGCCCAACTTCTGATCGACCGCTTTAGGGCGAGGACTTGCGCCGCATCAGGCTGATAATGCCTAGTGCCCGGACAATGTCCGCATCGTTCGGCTTCAGAGACTGCGCCGTCAGCAGATGTTCCTCGCCGTGCTTCACGTCGCCACTCTTACACTCGATCAAGCCGAGATCCTTGATAAGATCGGCACGGGATTGGCAATTTCCACATTCCTCGACAGCTTGCTGGAATTGGGAAACCGCTTCCTGATAGTCGCCGCGTTTTGCCGAAGCTAGCGCAAAATTACCGAGGGTGCCGGCTTGATCGATGATCTGTTTTTCTTGTTGCGCAAGTTTGAAACGTTCGGCGTATGCGCCCGCTTCAGCTGGATCAGTCTTAGCCAGAGTTTTCCACAAATTGTAAAGCGCCTCGGTCTGACCAGGATCGGCGGCCACGGCTTTCTTCCAATAGCCAATCGCTTCGGAGGCGCGTCCCAACTTTCGCAAATCCTGTCCGGCCAGAAAATAGGCGTCGGCATTCGCAGGCTCGAGTTCAAGAAAGCGGGCAAAAGCAGTAAAGGCATCGGCATAGTTTTGCAGTTTCGTATTGGCCAGGCCGAGCAGGTAGAAAGGCGGTGCGAATTTAGGACTGCGGCGACAGGCCAGCTGCAATTCTGGAATGGCATCTTCGTAACGATGCAAGTCGACAAGCAGCCGGCCGAGATTGTAGCGCGGCGCGGCCGCTTCCGGGGCCAGGTTTTTCGCCTCGGTAAATTGCGCCAGGGCTTGGTCCATCTGATAGCGATCCGCCAGGGCAATTCCGAGATTCAAGTGGGTTTGCGAGGAACGGGGTTCGAGTGCCACGGCCTTTTGAAAATCGTCAATGGCGGACTCCGATTTTCCGAGCCGCGTTTCGACTATTCCCAAAGCATTTATGGCAGTGGTGTTGGCAGGAGACAAGGACACTGCGGTTTGCAAGTGAGTTTTGGCCTCGGCCAGGCGGCCATCGCTTGCCAGAATCAAGCCCAGATTCAGAGCCGCTTCGGCTAACTTAGGATCGTTTGCAATTGCTTTTCGCAGCAGCTCTTCCGCTTCGTGCGTTCGTCCAGTCCTTCCGTAGAGCGTTCCTAAATTGCTTTGCGCTTCCGCCGATTGCGGGTCAAGTGCTATTGCGCGTTTGAAGTGATCCTCCGCGGCCGGCTGCTTTCGCTCAGCGGCATCGAGCAAGCCCAGCTGGTTGTAAGCCATCGCCAGAGACGGATCGCACGCAACCGATTTCTCCAACGCATTGCGCTGTTCCGTGTGTTGCCCCAGCTCGCCCAGCGCGATCGAAAGATTAAACCAAGTCCTGCCGTTTTTGGGATCGAGACGCAGCGCATTACGATAACGCTCGGCAGCGGTTTTAGCGTCGCCTTGGGCCAGCAGTTGATTCGCATCATTGCCGGCGGCGGCAGCCACATTTTCGTCGGTAGACTGCTGCTTCTGCTGACGCACCGCACTCATTTCCCGGCCTGCCTCGTCCGGAAGGTGCAAGGCTTTAAGCACGTTCGCTAATTGAAAGTGTGCTTCCGAGGCCTCAGGGCGGAGTTGGACGGCGCGCCTAAGATACGACAAAGCCTCTTCCTGCTTGCCTTCTTTCGACAGCACGAATCCTAGATCATAATTTGGCCCATACTCGTTCCTGCCGGCGATCGCCAGCTTCAGTTCGCGCTCGGCATCGGAATAGCGAGCCAGACCTCGATAGACGTTCCCTAGGAGATAATGACCTTCGCTATCGTGAGGCTGGCGAGCCACATATTCGACTGCGACCGGCAGAGCAGCCTGGTAGTTGGCGATGGTCGCCAGCGCTTTCACTAAAGATAACCGTGCAGTATCGTTGCCCGGCTCGAGCTGCAGTGTCGCGCTGTATTCATCCGCCGCTTCGCGATACCGGTTGCTGTTCGCGTAAACGGTAGCCAGGTTGAAGTGAGCACCCGCCAGGTTCGGATTGGCTTGCGTCAGATCAGAGAGGATTTTGATAGCCTGCGAGGAATCTCCGTTCTTCGAGTAGGCCACCGCCAGCTCGATTTGCAGTTCCGCATCCGCAGGCGCTAGTTTACTCGCCGCCAGGAATTTTTCGATGGCGGCATGATAGCGGCGTTCGACGGAATAGAGTTCACCCAGCCGTTCCAAAGTGTCGGGCGACTTGGGATCTGACTGCAGAGACTTGCTAAATTCGGCCTCCGCTTCATCCAAGCGTCCCAAGGTCTGGAGTGCCAGGCCCAAAGCGTTGCGGGCGTTTGTTGAATCCGATTTATAGTGCAAGGTCTGACGAAACTCAGCGGCGGCCTTTTCCGGCTGGTTGTTGCTCATCAAAGCCAGTCCGAAATTGAAATGAGCTTCCCAAAACGCAGGCTTGAGTTTGACCGCGTGCGCAAACGCGGGCAGCGCGCAATCGAGCCTTTTATTTTGCGCGAAGTATGCGCCGAGTGCGTTGTACGTTTCCGCGCTGGGTGAATTTTTGAGCTCGCGGGCCAGATCGGGTGGATTAGAGCACGCCTGCGGCTGGGCCGCGGAAGTCAAGCCGGCAAGTGGCAGCCATAGAACAAGCCATCCAGCGAAACACCGCATCATTGGCTCACACGCGCCAGCAAGCCTCGCATAAAGGCATCTTCCGGGAACGCAGCAACATACCGTTCCATAAGCAGTCGCGCCTCGCTATATAATTTCGAATTGATGTACTGCAGGATGAGCGTCTTTTGCATCACCGCGTTGTACGGATATCTTTCCACCCCGCGTTTCAAAAATTCTATAGCATCCTGAGTGCGGCCGAGTTTGGCGAGAGCCTGGCCTAATTCCAGATAGATAGCAGGATTGCCGTCCGGCAGCGCTCGTTGCAAGTGCGCCACGGCTTCCTCCTCGCGGCCTTCCGCAAACGCTTTATCCCCGAGAGCCGCTTCCACCGTGGTGTCGTCCGGCTGCGTCCTGCCGAGTTCATCCAGTAAGCTCAGATAGCGGCGCTGGTAATCGACATTTTTCTGCGCCAGCTCTCGATACGCCTGGAGCAACACAATTTTGGAAAGCTGGGCCGGCCGATTGCCCAAAGGGTCTGCCACAATGACGCCATCGATTTCGTTCTGGGCGATGACAGGCGGCGGCTCTCCCTCACGCGCCGGGATGCGATGGTTGGTCAACGCGGAGTGAGAAATTTGCGTGGCGCTTCGCTTCGGCATATGACAGCCGGCACAGTCGTTCGAAGGATTCTGGGCGAGGCGGGTTTTTAACGGTATCGCACAGCTCTGATTGTTATGACAAGTGAAACACTTCGCGCGATAGTAAGCGGTGGCCTCAGGCGGGCGAGGCTGCACGTGCGGATCGTGGCAGGTGAGGCAACTCAGCTTGCCGCCGCTGCCGCGAAAACACCGACTGGCCTCCATGGAGGAGTGGTGATTTAATAGATCCGCCTGCTGCTCCTCGCTGGTGCGTGCCGGCTGCTTCAAGATGACCGCAGTATCGAAGAGCCACTCGCCCGGCCGAAAATCCAGATACGTCTTGCCCGGCTGATTCACCCGAACGTCGCCGCCCTGATGGCAATTGAGACAGACGTTCTCAGCGAGTCGGGGCGTCAATTTCGCCGGATTCACAATTGTCCCAAGGCCCTTCCCGAGTGATGTCACATGCGCTGCTCCCGGACCATGGCAGTTCTCACAACCGATCGCTAATTCCTGAAAGGGAGGATCGGCGTACGCTCCGAACCCGTTGCGCACGGGAGCAGCACGGCCCGCATGACAGTTGATGCACTCCTCTGGAACCATTCGATCGAACCCGAGATCGGCCTGCTCGTAACCCGGAGAAAGATCCCATCTCTGCGTCCGCGCATAGTAGGAAAGCGGCGCTTGAAAAAGATAACTTCCACGGCGAATCAGAAACGTCAAACCGTTTTCTCCCGAGCCTACTGCGTAATCAAGCCGGTGTTCCACGGAAAACACGTTCGGCTCCGACTCAGTTTGCAGCCACCCTGACGCGTTGTGCGACACCGCAAACGCGCGCGAACTCCCGGGTTGAGAGATCGTCGCCTGTGCCGGCAACGAATCCGGCTTCCAGTCGGCGGCCGGCGTCATGGAACGCCCCATGCCGGTTTTTTGGAACGAGTTATAGATAGCTGAATGGCAGCCGTAACAAGCCTTGGAGCCTATATAGGAACCACTAGTTGCTTGCGCATACGCCAGTGGGGCCGCCAGCGCGCAAAAGAGCACAAGTGACTTCAGCGCCGCCATGCGGCCAGCTGCTCCTTCGCCCAACCCGCGCTTTTCTCAGCGTGACAAGTGAGGCAAACGTTAGGGCTCTCCTGCTGGCCGAAACGTTCCGTCAAATCGGCTGATGGAACTTCGATCTGATGCGAGCGCGCTTGAAACAAGAGCGCGTTTACCACGCGCGGCATGTGGCACGTCACGCACTCGCTTGCTTCGCTGCCTGGTGAATGGCGGCTGTGTTCCGCCACGCGATTGCGGTAGTCCGAGTGGCAGGGCAAACACATCTCGTTGGGCTTCTCCCGGTATTTCAGGGACGTCTTGTTAGTGTCGAAATTGGCCAGGTGCGGCGAGTGGCACGTGGCGCATTGAGCCGTCCCTCGCCGGTAACAGACCGAACGAGTGAACGCTTCAACAATAAAGGTGGTTTCGCGGAAACGCCCGTCTTTGTAGAAGGCCTTACGCGAAAAGGCATCGTACGGCCGCATCCAGGTCGCCGCCACAAAGTTGCCCTTCGTCGAGTAGTTCATCTCGCCGCCCTCGCCCACTTCACGCACCGCGCTCTGCCGGTGGCACTGTGCACACACGCGCACCGCATCCCGGTTACTCGCCTCTCGAAAATCGAAAGGCGGCTGCGTGGCATCCGTATGCGCGGTGTTGCCCTTCGTGACTTGCTTGACATGCCAGGCAGAGGGCCCGTGACACATTTCACAATCAATCCCCGGCTGAAGATACACCGCATGCTCCATCGAATTCGAAGCGGCCGCATCGACTTTCAATTGGCTGGTATGACAGATCGCGCAATTCTGCTGGTAATTCGTAGCAGATGTGAACTTCGGAAAATCTTGAATGACCGCGCGCTCGCTCCCGGGCGGATCGATCGTCTTCCAATAATTAATCCATTTCTTCTGCTGCAGGTTGTATTCGATGGGAAGAACTTGCAGCCGTCCATCCGGCAATTTCGTCGCGTAACCTTGCTGCCACTTAGAACCGATCGTGAAATCGACGTAGTAGCGATTCCACTTACCCAACTGAGAAATTTCGAAGTATGGCCGCCCCTCTTGCCCCATGCGAATCACAGCGGGCCCGGAGTCCTCGCTGTATTTTGCATTTGACGAAAAATCTCCCAACACATTCGCCGCCCCATAAGGCTGCAGCATCCTCGCCATCCCGGTTTTTCGCCACGCCGCATATTCCTTTGCATGACATCTCGCGCATGACTTAGGACCCGCATAACCAGCCGCCAGCACTTCCGGATAAGCCCGCGGTTGCGGGCCGTCCCGCAGCTTCGCGTCAATCTTTCTTCCAGGCAAGCTCTGCAGGAACGATTCGAACGGCGTCCCCGCGTCAGACCTTTCTCTGCACAAGATCAGCAAAATTCTTCTCGCCTTCTCTCCCAAACCTTGGTGGCTCTGAAACACGAAAGCCAGATCTGCCGCCGCAGCGTCTTTCTCGTTAAGCCGTATCTCGACTAGCGCCCGCAGGTAAAAGACTTCCGCATCCTCCGGGTTCCACGCCGCGGCTCTGTTCAAATCAGCCAGCGCCTGCCGCAGCGGGCCCGCAACGCCGGCCGCCGCCAACCCGCGCGCCGCCTCCACCCGACCTCGAGCAAAATAAGCCGACGATTTCAGCTGCGGCTTGAGAGTGGCCCATTCCTTTTGCGTCATGTCAGGCGGCCGCTCGATCTCGTCCAAAAATTCCATCGCGTTATTCGCATCCTCTATCGCGCGACCGAACAAATTTCTCTGCGCTTCGAGATTCGCGAGCAATATGAGCAGGGACGGGTTCTCGGGAAGCAATCGCAGTGAGAAACGTCCATCGGTGAGTGCCTCGTCGTATTTCGCGAGGTCAATGGCGCTTCGGGCTGAGATGTCATAGGCCTGCGGCAGCAGCCAGGATTGCGGAAAGGTGTTGATAAAACGTCTAGCGAGTTGGTAGCGCGTGGCAGGCTCGCCGACGCGTAGAACGATCGCAAAGTCCGCCGCTTCTTTCGGATTCTCAATTTGCGAGACGATCGTGAATTTCCTTTCGTCCTGCTTCAGCAGAATCGTGTCGGCATCCTGCCCATGCAGCTGACCGCTCAACAGAACGAGTCCGCACAGCACTTGTTTCTGAAAACTCATGGCGCAGGTTCACGCACCACCAGCACCTGATCGGCATGAACATTTGTGAGCGTTTGAACAACACCGCTCGGCCAGCGAAGTTCTAGCATCTTAACAGCCTTGTGACTTCCCAATCCGAAATGCACTCGCTTGTCACTGGCCGACAAATAACTTCCTGCGCTCGTGACCAACCCATATTGCTCCTTGCCGTCGTCCGTTTCGATTCGTAACTGCGCCCCGATCCCATCGCGATTACTGCGAGTCCCAACTGCTGCTACCAACAGCCAGTGGTTCAAGGCGCCTTCCGCCTCAAACAGCTCTGCTGGTTCGTCATTGCAATTCAAAACCACGTCCACCTGCCCGTTATTACGCAGGTACCCCACCGCCGCACCGCGCGCCGCGAGCGGCCGAGAAAAAATCGCGCCACTCCGGTTCGAAACATCGACAAATGAAGGAGGCACGTTCCGCAGCAGCATCGGTGGCTCAAGATACCGCACATCCGGCTGAGTCAGTTCGATGTTATCCATCACGTGCCCCTGTGCGACAAAAAGATCTTTCCAGCCGTCGTTATCAGTATCGGTGAACTTCGCACCCCAGCCCGAATGCGCTACGCTCGCCGCGCCCAATCCCACGCGACCCGAAACATACTCGAAATTCCCTCGGTTGTTATGAAACAAAGCATACTTCTGCTTCGCCAGCGAGTTTACGAACGCGTCTGGCCAGCCGTCATTATCGTAATCCGCGAAATCCACGCCCATCCCCGAGAACGCATTCCCATCCTCATCGAAAGCAATCCCAGAAGTGACTCCAACCTCTTCGAACTTGCCATTCTTCAAGTTGTGAAACAGCTGCTGTGCCACGGAATCGTTGGCCACCAGGATATCGGGCCAGCCATCGCGATCGTAATCATTGAATGCCACGCCCAGCCCTTTGCCGGTTGATTTAGCAATTCCGCTTTCTTCCGAAACATCATGAAAATGCCCGTGCCCGTCATTGTGAAACAGCAGGTGACTCGCGGGAGAAAATTGATCGGGATGGCAATAGGCCCGAAATCCCGGTTTATTCTGACCGCAAAAGACATCGTTCGCAAATGACCAGGTGAGATAGCGCGAGACGAATAAATCAAGCAGCCCGTCACGATCGTAGTCGACAAACATCGCGCCCGCCGACCAGCCGCCGCCTCCGACCCCTGAGCTTTTCGTGACGTCCGAGAAAGTGCCGTCTCCATTGTTGTGATACAGAGTATTGCGCCCCACCCCAGTGACGTAGAGATCAGTGAATCCATCGTTGTCGTAGTCACCCGCAGCAACGCCCATGCCAAAACCCTCACCCTTCACACCCGCTTTTTCGGTGACATCGGTGAACGTACCGTCGCCGTTGTTGCGATACAGACGGTTCCAATATTTTGCATCCGACTTGACGGGAACATCCGTGCGAGACATCGGATCTTTCAGTTCCGCGCCGTTTACAAAGAACAGGTCGAGCAAACCGTCGTGGTTGTAATCGAGCATCGCCACACCGCCAACCATCGCCTCTGGAAGATACTTGCGCGAAGTATGACTTGCATGATTTACAAAGTCAACTTTCGAACGCGCTGTTACATCAACGAATTGAGGATCAGAAGAATCGGCCGCAAGAAAGCCGATCATCAGGAATATCATCGGCAGAGCCGCGACCGTGAGGGAGCGGTTAGCTACACGCATATTCCCGTGCTTACACCAAGCCTCGCGCTCAAACCAAAATGGGCTGCACAACTTTACCGGCCACATCCGTCAAACGGAAATGCCGCCCCTGAAACTGATACGTCAACTTGGTATGGTCAATCCCTAGGCAATGCAGAATCGTAGCCTGTAAGTCATGCACGTGAACCGGATCTTTGGTGATGTTATAGCCATAATCATCGGTTTCCCCCAGAGTGATCCCCGGTTTCAAGCCGCCCCCTGCCATCCACACGGTAAAACATCGCCCGTGATGATCGCGCCCGTAATCATTCGCTGTCAAACGACCCTGGCAATAAACGGTCCGTCCGAACTCACCGCCCCAGATCACGATCGTATCGTCCAGCAAGCCGCGCTGCCTTAAATCCTGAATCAATCCCGCCGACGCCTGATCCACATCCTGGCAGCGTTTGGGTAGTTGCACCGGGAGATCGCCATGATGGTCCCAATCGCGATGATAGAGCTGAATAAATCGCACGCCCCGCTCCGCTAGCCGGCGCGCGAGAAGGCAATTCGAAGCAAACGTGCCGGGCTTTTTCGCGTCTTGTCCGTAGAGTTCAAACGTGCTGGCCGGTTCCCGAGACAAATCCGTCAATTCCGGAACCGAACTCTGCATCCGAAACGCCATCTCATACTGCGCAATGCGCGCATTGGTTTCCGGATCTCCGAACTCGTCGTACTCCACCTTGTTCAATTGACCAAGCGTGTCCAGATACTGCCGCCGGTCTTGTTTCCCCATGCCTTGGGGGTCTGAGAGATACAGCACCGGATCTCCGACAGAACGAAACTTCACGCCCTGATAGCGGCTCGGCAAAAACCCGTTGCCCCAAAGCCGGTCATAGAGCGGCTGGCCTCCGGGGCCAGCGGACGAGATCATAACCACAAAAGCCGGCAGATCCTCTGTCTCGCAGCCAATGCCGTATGAGATCCACGATCCCATGCTGGGCCTGCCGCCTAAACGAAATCCGGTCTGCGCCATCGTGACAGCCGGATCGTGGTTGATCTCTTCCGTATTCACCGACTTGATGAAAGTCAATTGATCCGCAATCTTCGCCGTGTGGGGCAGCAGCTCGCTCACCCATGCGCCCGAGCTACCGCGCTGCGCGAACGCAAACTTCGAAGGCACCACAGGAAAGCTCGCTTGCGAAGCCGACATCCCTGTTAGCCTCTGGCCGCCCCGAATCGATTCGGGCAGATCGGTCCCCTGAAAATCTTTCAAGCGCGGTTTGTAATCGAACAGCTCCATCTGAGAGGGGCCGCCGGATTGGAATAGATAGATGACCCGCTTGGCAGTGGGCGCAAAATGCGGAAAGCCAGGCAAGCCGCCGTGCGCGACCCGCGTAGTGGTTGCCGCGGCCCCGTTACGATTCAGCAATCCTGCGATCGCCGCCAGTCCGACCCCCGTCGAGTTGACGCCGAAGAAACAGCGCCGGGTCATCTTCATCCCGTGATCGTCACAACAAGCCATCTCTACTCCTTCGTTACGGTCGCATCCATATTGAGCAGCAAGCTCGCGACAGTGGTGAAAGCTGCCAGTTCGCGGACGTCCAAACCGGCGCGTACCGGTGATGCGCCCGAACTCAGCATCTGGTGCGCTGCTTGTCCGTCATTCTCGTATCTCGCTTCCGTTTGCTGCAGCGATGCCAAAAGTATTTCGAGCTCCTGCGGCCGCGGTGGCCGAACCAGCAGCAATTTGTAACCAAACTCAATGCGCTGCTGGGGCGTAGCACCACCCTCCACCATCATGCGTTCCGCTAACTTGCGCGACGCTTCCAAAAACGCCACATCGTTCATCAAGTCCAACGCCTGCAACGGTGTGTTTGTACGGTTTTCATAGACTGTGCAAACCTCCCGGTTCGGCGCGTCGAAGTTGGCCATGAAAGGCGGAGTTACGGTGCGTTTCCAATACGTGTAAAGACTCCGGCGATAAAGCCCTTCACCCCGGTCCTGCACATAGCCGCCGCCGCTCGCCAGTTCCTGCCACAACCCCGGCGGCTGATACGGCTTCACCGAAGGGCCGCCTACTTTCTCCACCAGCAATCCCGAGACAGCCAACGCCTGATCGCGAATTTCGTCCGGTCCCAAACGGTAACGCGGTCCGCGTGCCAGCAATCGATTGTCCGGATCTTTCTGCAACAGCTCCGGAGTCACTTTCGACGTTTGCCGGTAAGTTGCGCTCGTCACAATCAGCTTCTGCATCGCTTTCACGTTCCAGCCGCTGTCCATGAATTCCACAGCCAGCCAGTCCAGCAATTCCGGATGCACGGGCCATTCTCCCTGCGAACCGAAATCGTCCACCGTCTTCACAATGCCGAAACCAAAGTAAGACTGCCAGTATCGATTCACCGTCACCCGAGCCGTCAGCGGATTCGATCGATCAATAATCCACTTCGCCAGTCCGAGTCGATTGTTGCGCCACTCGGGCCGCGGCTGTGGCAGTATGGCCGGAATGCCCGGCGTCACTTTTTCACCGTGGCTGTCGTAGGCGCCGCGTTTTAAGACAAACGATTCCCGCGCGTTCAGGTCATCCACCATCACCATGACGGTCGGCACGCTGTCCCAAAAACGCGTTCGGGCTTCCTTCGCTGAATTAAGCCTCGCTCCTGCCTGCCTGATCTTCTCCGGAGCCGCTTCAGCCAAAAAAGTCAAAGCCAACTTTTGCACCTGGCCATTGCTGCGTCGCCCGGGCGGAATCGCGGCAATCTCGCTCACGGTCTCGCGGACCGAGATTGCCGCCGCTTCCTGAGCACTTAGTGCAACCTTGTAAACCCGTACATCCCCAATCGACCCGTCAAAACACAAACCGCCCGCCGCACCGATGCGAAAGGGTACTTTCGCGTCCACATGAAACGGTTCATTCAACTGATCGAACAACACATTTGTCTGCTGCTCTATCCCGTTCACGTAAATGTGGACGCCCGCTGCTTTCCGCTTGCCGTCGTAGGTTGCGGTGACCTGCTGCCACGCGCCCAGCGGGATCGGCGTCTTAGTCTCCACGCGCAACGCCAGGTCCGTCCAGCGGTGAACAATATGCAAACGAACTTTGCCATCGATCAAATAAAGCCCGTGGCCCGTTCCTTCGAAATAATCCTCCGCCTGTGAAAGGATCGCCCCCTTACCGCTCGCGGGTTTTATCCATGCAGAGAACGTGAAGGGGTCCAGATACCCGAACCGCGCTATGTCGCGCCGCATCTCGAGAAAGTGCTTGCCGTCAAACCGCCACGCAGGACCTATCGGGCTGCTCTCCGAAGCCACATCCTTGCTGCCGGTTTTTGCGTCCGAGCGAAAGACCAAGCCTCTCGTTACCGTCCAGTCCACCGGCTTGGTCCTCAGCAAGCTGTGTTCCCACTTCGTTTGCGCTTTTTGCAACGCGGGCTGCAGCGACTCATACCGCTTTTCGAGCGATGCAATTTCCGCGTCCATTTCGAGCAGCTTCTGCTTTTGCTCTGGCAGCGGTGCTTTGATGAAGGGTTCCTCGTTGCCGTAGTTATAAGCAAAACCTTTCTCGTTCGGGATCCGGTTGAAATAGGCAAACAGCCGGTAAAAATCCTTCTGGAAAATCGGATCGTACTTATGGTCATGGCAGCGGGCGCAGCCCATGGTCACTCCCATCCAGACGTTCGCCGTCGTCTGCGCGCGGTCTGCCACATACTCCACGCGGTACTCTTCCGGAATGATGCCGCCTTCGCCGCTCGTGCGATGATTCCGGTTGAATCCCGTCGCGATCTGCTGATCGAGTGTCGGATTCGGGAGCAGGTCACCCGCCAGTTGCTCCACCGTGAACTGGTCATACGGCATGTTACGGCGAAACGCCTCAATCACCCAATCACGCCAGCGCCACATGTCGCGCGGCCCGTCCGTTTGGTAGCCGTTCGTATCGCCGTAGCGCGCCGCCTCCATCCATCTGTACGCCATGTGCTCGGCATACTCCGGCGACGCCAGCAGCCGATCAATTACTTTCTCGTACGCGCTAGCCGACGAATCCGCTACAAACGCGTTGACTTGCTCAGGCGTCGGCGGCAGTCCCGTAAGATCCAGACTCACGCGCCGGATCAGCGTGCGCTTATCCGCTTCCGGCGATGGGCGCAAGCCCTCATGCTCCAACCGGCTCAAGATAAACGAGTCGATCGGATTGCGCACCCAGCCTTGTGTCTGCACTGCAGGCAACACCGGTCGTTTCGGAGCGGCAAACGACCAGAAAGGACTCCACTGAGCTCCCTGCGCGATCCACTCCCGTATCGCCTGAATTTCCCGATCGCTCAAACGGTCGCGGCCCATGTAAGCAGGCGGCATGCGAAAGCTCTTGTCCGTCGAACTGATGCGCCGGTACATCTCGCTTTTATCCGGCTCTCCCGCAACAATCGCGTGCTTGCCCGCGTGCAGTTCAATCAGTGCGCCCGATTCAATATCGAATCGCAACTTCGTCTTCCGGTTCGCCGCATCGGGGCCATGACAGGTGAAACATTTATCCGATAGAATCGGCCGGATGTCCCGGTTGAATTCGATTTTCTGCTCTGGCGTCACAGCTAGGCACACCAGCGCCATTGCCCCAAGACCAGGCAGAATGGCCAATCGCGACAGAGGAACCGGCAAGCGCACAGCAGCCTCTATTACACCTTAAAAAGATACTGGCGCGGGCGTTATTCTCAAGCCCGTGGCGTATCCGTCTAACCCGCGGCTGCGTTTGGTCGAAACGGTCAAGTCCTTTCCGCTTTGCCGGAACTCACTATCGTGATCCGTTCCCAGCACGCGAATCTTTGTCCCTTTCGCCGCCGCCATACCCGGTATCGTGAGCGAATCCGACCCCGGCTTAGGCAGCACGTACGCATACAGGCTGTTCCCTTTGCTCGTGAACCGAACATCCTCCCCGCTCGACGCCTTTACCCCGGGCCGGCTGTCAAAGATTCCCTCGCCATTTACCGCCAGCCATGCGCCGAGCTTGTTCAGCCGGTCCATTTGAATCTCAGAAATCGATCCATCCGGCCGCGGCCCGATATTCAAAAGCAAATTGCCGTTCTTGCTGACGATATCCACCAACAGCCATACCAGTTTGTCCCCCGCAATCACCTGTTCGGGTCCCTCTGCCTGGTTGTATCCGAAGCTGTCACCGAGCCCTCGGCACGACTCCCACTTCTTTTCCGTGATCTTGTCGTATTTGGCGTACTCCGGTGTCGTAAAATCGCAAAACTGCACGCCAAACCGGTTATTAATCACACCGCCCTGCACAGTGTTGTAGTAATGCGCGAACAGCTCCGGTATCTTACCCGCCTTTGGATAACTGATGTCATTCCACATCACCGCCGGTTGATAACGATTTGTTAACTCCGTCCAATGCGCATCCGCATAGCGCGCGTACTCCTCGCTTTGCGGCACCCTCGCCATAAGATCTGCCCTTGTCACAATCGGCGCCTGCGTGAAGGTCCAGTCGAGTCCGCCGGAGTAATACAACCCCATCTTCAATCCCGCCCCGCGCACCGCCGAAGTCAGATCCCCTGCCAGATCGCGCTTTGCTGTAATCTCCGACGACTTCCGATGCGGATTTTCCACCGCGCTCGGCCACAGCCGGAATCCATCATGATGCTTGGTAGTGAGCACCGCATAGCGCGCACCGGTTTTCTTGAAGATGTTGGCCCACTTATCCGGATCCCACTGCGCTGTCTTTTGGTTAAAAATAGGAGCGAACTGGTAATAGTCGAAGTCTTTCCCGTAAGTCGCAATATGGTGTTCGTAACCCGGAGACCCCTTGATACGCAGCGTGTTCAAATACCATTCCGCATACGCGTTGTCTGTGAACCACTTACTCGGATCGACTTTCCCCAGTTCGCCCGAAGTCGTAGCCCACGCCGGAACCGAATACAAACCCCAGTGAATGAAAATTCCGAGCTTCGCATTCTGATACCACTCGGGTACTTTGTGCTCTCCGATCGATTGCCAGTTCGGTTCAAAAGCCTGCGCCGCCCCCAAAGCCCGCGTCAGCGGCCGCAAAGCTGTCGTAGCTAATAAGCTCTGGCCAAACGTTCTGCGGTTCACGATGTCTGCCTTTCCCTAAGCGCTCTTGAGCTCGATCACCGTTACATCCGGGTCCGGCGCTTGGCCCGGCAATTGGATCGTCAACCGGCCATCCTGCTGCTTAAACTCGAGCGGCTGCCCGGTTGCCAACAGGGAAGCCGACGTGCATTTCGGCAAACTCTCGCCGGCTACTTCCAAGGTCGTACCCGGCCAGTCGAAAACATGAATAAAGACGTCCCGCCCCTTCGCCGTCGTGCGAAACTGCTTTGCTCCTTGTACCGGCCCGTAAGTCGTCCCGTAAATCGCATCGCCGTTTTGGTCCATCCATTTCCCAATCGCCCGGAGCCTTTCCTGAAATTCCGGCTGAATGGTTCCATCCGGCTCTGGCCCCACATTCAAAAGAAAGTTGCCGCCCCGGCTCGCCACTTCCACCAGCGTGCGGATCAGATGTGTCGCGGACTTGAAATCACGATCGTTTTTGTTGTACGCCCATGTCTGATTGATCGTCATGCACGTCTCCCACAGCCGGAACTCTTCCGCTGTCGGCACGTAATTCGGCTTGGTACCTGTCTCGCGGTTTGTAAAATCCAGGGTTCTGCCTTTCACCGGAATAGCTGCCGGCAGAAACTGCTCCGGAGTCTCGAAATCGCCTGGAATCCCGATGCGATTATTGATTAAAACCTGAGATTGTAACGCCAGAATCGCGCGATGCATCCGCTCCCCGTCGAATTTCCGTTGATTGAAGAGCCCGTCAAACCAGATCACAGCCACGTTTCCGTAGTTACTCAGTAACTCGCGCAGCTGTAACTCCATGTAATCCAGATACAACGGCCACACCGAGCGAGTTGGCTCACCGTTCCAATTCTCGCTCGCCGGCTTCGTCGTATCTCGAAACGCAGCGTGATGCATATCGGGCGGAGAGTAATAAAAGCCGATCGGCATGCCCGCCTCATGACAGGCCCGCGCCAGAGCCCCCACAATGTCTTTCTTGTACGGCGTGTTGGTGATTTTGTAATCCGTGTACGCTGAATCGAACATGCAAAATCCGTCATGGTGCTTGGTCGTGAACACCATGTATCTCTGGTGCGCTGCTTTCGCCAGGTCGACAAACGCATCCGGATCGAACTTCGTCGGATTGAACTTCTGCGGCAGCGCTCGATACTCTTCTTCCGTGATCGGAAACTGCTTCGACGGTCGCATGATCGGCCACGACGCCTCCACGCTTGCCACCGAGTACGGACCCCAGTGAATAAACATCCCGAACTTTGCTTCGCGATACCACGCCGTGCGATCCGTCTGCCCCAGAAGAACCGATGACGCCAGCGGACTCACGGCCAGCAACTTGAGCAACTCTCTGCGGGATGGTTTGGAGGCGCTCATGTCAGCCTCAGTATATTCCCCGCAAAAGCACTCTGTCGCGCCGCTTCAGCTCTTCGGCGCAATCAACACCGTAGCCGCCGAAAGCAACACCAGTCCCGCCGCCATGCCATACTTCGCCACCACAGGCGATCCCTTCCATTCCGCCGTCAACAGGCCCGCGACGGTCGCGGTCATAATCATGAAGATCTGGAACAAAGCCCATCCCGCCGAAGTCCCCAATTCGCCCAAATACACGGCGCTCACGCCGTATATCGCAAAAGCCCCCATCCAGAGCGCGCCCATGGCGACGCCGCACCAAGCCTCTGAGCGCCAATCGCCGCGGAAACTCTTCCAGCTTTTGTTTCGCCGCAACAGGAACACCGCGTAGCAAACGTTCGGTAGCAATCCGCCCAGCAGCGCTACCGGCCAGACCGCATATCCTGCATACTCGGGCGAGCTACCCAGCCGCACAGCCTCATTCGCGATGTTCTCGCCAAAAGCAAATGCATAATTCAGCATCGGGGCCAGCAGACCGCACAACACGGCGAGAGCGACAGCCGCACCGTATCGGCCGTGCTTTTCCGCATCAAATGCTATCGCGCCCTCTCGTTTCCGTCCAGCCCAAGCCGCCACACCGATACCTGCAATCATCAACACCACTCCTACCCAAATAGGAGCGGCGCGAGAACTCAGCGCAATGTCGCGATGCTTCGCAAACAATGGAATAAGCGTTCCCAAAAGCGCGCCAAGCCCTACTATGATTGAATACCCCAGCGCCATTCCCAATCGGGCCACCGAAAGCCCGAATAAGATCTGGGCCACACCCCATCCCGCTCCAAATAAAACAGGCGTCAGAAACGCCACGCCCGGTAAGCCCGCATAAACGGCGAACGGATTGCCGATCGTCACAAACGCCAGTGTCCAGGGCAGAATCAGCAGCGAGACAATGCTGAAAACCAACCACACACTTTCCCACGGCCACTTACGCGCGAATTTCATCGGCAGCATGCAATTGCCCGCCAGCAATCCCGCCGCCCCGGTCAGCGCAAAGCCAATTCCGATCCGCGGTATCAAAATCCGCTCTCGCTTTTGAAATCACAGGAAAGCCCCGCCTCCTGCGGCGTCCGATACTTCCCCTCTGAAACATTTGCCGGATGAACAAAATGCTCCCGCATATGCGGAATGTACTCCAGGAACAACGCTTCATGCCCCAGCGCCACATGATTGAACAGCACCAGGTGCTGATGAATCTGCCCCATATCGCCCACGTGAGGCACCACCGGCAATCCATACTTGCGCGCCAGCAGGCTGACTGCTATAAATTCGGATACGCCCGCCAGTCGCGTACAGTCAGCCTGTACAAAATGCATCGCTCCCCGCGCCATGAAGTTGCGGAACATCACCCGGTTTGGAACATGCTCACCGAGCGCTACACGCATCGGGGCGATCTTCCGCGACAATTTCACATGGCTTTCAATGTCATCGGGATGCGTCGGCTCTTCTACCCAGTAGATGCCCAGGTCTCGTAACGCCTCGCACACTGTCTCGGCCTGCTTCAGAGTCCACTGCTGGTTGGCGTCCAGCATCAGCCTGCATTCGGGCCCCCCTACTTCCCGCAGCATCGCCGCGCGCCGCACATCCCGCGCAGACGCCTCCGAACCCACCTTCAGTTTCAGCGCTCGAAACCCACGGCCCAAAGCTTCTTTGGCGTTCTCGCGCAGTTGCGCATCATCGTATTGAAACCATCCGATAGATGTGTCGTAACCCGGATATCCGCTCGTCAGAATGCCTTCCCGCTCTGCCCTCGTATTCTCTTCCCGCTCGAGCAGCGCCACTGCCTCGTCCGGCGTTAAGTCCTCTTCCAGATAACTCAGATCCAGCAAATTCACCAGTTCGCGCGCCGAAAGACTCAGCAGTAATTGCCACAGCGGCACGCCCCGCGCCTTTGCCCACAAATCGAAACACGCGTTCGTCAGCGAAGCCAGCGCCAGATTCACCGCCCCCTTATGTGGACCCAGCCAGCGCAGACACGGATCGTCTGCCAGCTTCCGGCTCAACACGCCAAAATCCGCCATCAACTCCTCAATGGGCAGCTTCGGCAGTCTCTCCGCATACGCTTCAATCAAGCGGCAAACAATTTCGTTCCCGGCACCGAGCGTCAGCACTAATCCGGTCCCAGACAATCCGTCCGCTGTGCTTAACTTCGTCACTGCGAATGCATACTCTGAAACCCGATGCACCGCGTCCGTACCGGCGCCACCCTCGAGCGCAAACCGCTTGTCCTCAGCCTTCACGCCCGTCACCACAAACGATTTCATCGCCGGTAGCCCAGTTCTGCACCGCCGCTCACGGGTAAAATACAGCCCGTTAGAAAACGTGCCTTCTCCGACAGCAGAAACACCGCCGCGTCGGCAATCACATCCGCCTGCGGGCAGTAACCCAGCGCATGAATCTCGTTCAGATAGGTGCGAATCGTCCCAGGGTCCGGCTGTTCACTGCACCACTTCTCGAGCGCCGGAGTCCACACGCCCGCCGGACACACCGCATTAACTCGAATCCCAAACGGCGCATAATCCAAAGCCATCGATTTCGTGAGCGCAATCATCGCGCCCTTGGTCGCCGAGTATGCCGCGTGGATCGACTGTCCGATCAAACCCACCATGCTCGCCGTGTTCAAAATTGTGCCCCGCGTTTCTTTCAGTGCCGCAAGGGCAAACCGCGTCGTCCAATACATGCTTTTCACGTTCACGCTAATCAGCTCATCCCACTCTTGCTCGGTCGTTTCGTCCAATGTCTTGGACGGGCTGGTAATTCCAGCGTTGTTATGCACCGCGTCCAGCCGGCCAAAATGTGTCGTCGTCCTTCTGAGCGCCGCCTCCACCGAACCGCCCTCGGCCACGTCGCAATGCAATGCAATACAGCTTTTACCAACAGCCAGCGCTGCTTCTTCCGCGCTCGGTTTATTGACATCCGCAATCGCCACTCGCGCGCCTTCGGCCGCATACGCCTTCGCGCATTCCCGCCCAATTCCGCTCCCACCGCCGGTCAGAAAAACGACTTTGCCCTCAAGAAGCATGTTGGCTTCGAGTGTCCTCGTGCTCGCGGTGACGGGCGATCATTCGCTTCTCCATCTCCGTTAGCGCTGTCTCAATTCCGATCTCACCCGTCATCGCCTTCTGCACCGTCCGCCAGATAATTTCTTCCAGATCCGGGTAGTATGTGAGCCCAGGCGGAACCAGCAGATCGTTAGCAATCACTTGTTCCAACAGCGCCCATCTTGGACTTCCTCGTCCCACCTGTTTCATGACAGAGCGCCTGACCGGCACGGAACCACCTCGCGCCTCAATTAACTGTTGTCTGCTGGCCGTGAGAAAACGCAGTAAATTCCATGCAGCCGGCTCGCCGGCGCCCCGTTTTGTAAGCGCAAAAGTATGCGAGCCGCCATAGGCTTTGTGAATGCCTGGTGGTCCAGCAGGCATCTGCGCCACGTTGAATTTCCCGAACACTTCCGAATCTGGCGCTCCATATGCGCTGTAATAACCAGGCCAATCGCAGATCATAGCCGCGTGGCCCAACGCAAAACAGCGGTAGGCCTCGTCAAACTTCCAATCCACAACCGCTGCCGGCGCCGATCCCGATTGATAGAGCTCTCGGATGATTCCCAGCGCCCATCTGCCGCCTTCGTTGTTCAACTGCGGAATCTTGTCTTCCGGAAATAGCTGCGCTCCGCCCATCTCGGCCAGCTCGTAGAACATCCCGAAAAGCCCGGAATCCATGCCCGTAAATACGAAGCCATAGCGTCCGTTTTTCGACAATGCGCGCGCTGTTTCCGTCAGTTCGTCCCAAGTCTGCGGAACCCTTTCCACCAAGTCGGTGCGGTAATGCAGCAGCTTCGCATCCAGGTTGCGTGGCACGCTGCAGATATGCCCATCTATCCTCGTCATTTCCACGAGCGCCGGATAGAAATCGTCCATTACCTCGTCGTCTAGAGTCGCGAGAAACCGCTGCTGAGAGGGCGCATACTTCGTGTGTGTGCTCACCAGGTGATACGGCACGTCCTCCAGTGAAGCTAAGTGCGCGTTCAACTCCGGATGCACGCCCCGAAATCCAATCTCCACCTGGATCCCGCTGGACCTCGTAAACTCCGGCAGCTCTTCATAGAGCCGTTCGTATATCGGTCCGGCAACTAACGCGACCCGCAGTGTGCCCTTCTCTGCTTTCATAGTTCGGCGATGCCTAGAAGATACTAACGAATTACTGGTGGCATACTCTAAAACAGTTTCAAGAGAGGGCTGACTCATCCGTTTTCACGCCATCCTTTTGCTAGTCGCCGCCTCCGTTTGTCTGGACGCAGAAGCCGGCGGCGCACACTTCCTTGGACCGGAACCCTGCGCGTTCTGTCATAAAGACATCGCCGCCAGGCAGGAGCGAACCGCCATGGCAAATACCTGGCAGGGGCCTTCTACATCCTGGCTTCCATCCTCGTTTAGCGCCACGGTTTCCGATGATCTTCCCTACCGGCTCGAACGCAACGCCGGAACGTTCACTTACTCGCTCGACGGTCCCACTGGACTGAACCTCAAGTTGCCGGTTGCTATTTTGTTGGGAGGACGGCGTCACGGACTGGGTTTCCTGGTCTCTGTCCAGCAAATCGACGGCCTCCCCTTGGCCAGGCCCGCAATGCTGCAGGCCCGTTATGCTTGGAGTCCTGAAAAGAAAAAACTTTTGCTCGCGCCTGGTTGCATTCCGACAACGCCGAAGTCGCTGGAGCCAGCGCTTGGCCTTGTTTTGAGCCCCACGTTCGCATCACGATGCCTCGAGTGCCACGGGAAACCGAACTCTCTGGGTACCGGAAAAAGTGGTGGTGTCCATTGTGAGAGTTGTCACGGACCCGGTTCAGAGCATCTCACGGCCATCGCTCGAGGCCAGCCACAACAAGGCATCATCAATCCAAAACGTCTATCCACGGAAGCTAGTATTGGCGTTTGCGCGCGTTGTCACGTCGGTCTGGCCCGCTTTTCGGACCCTTCTCCAGACGACTTGCTCATAGCAAATCAGGTGCGCGCCATCAAAAGTTCCGAATGCTTCCTGCAAAGTCGAGCGGCATTTTCCTGTACGGCCTGCCATGATCCACATGGCGACGCCGCGGCCGATACACAGCGATCCATGAACGCTTGCCTTAGTTGTCACGGACCCGGATCGAAGTTGCGCGCCGCCATCTGTCCGGTGAACGCGACCGCAGATTGTATAACCTGCCACATGCCTGCCGTCGAGCGCGGTCCTCTGCGGCTGGTGGATCACTTGATCCGCGTTCATCCAGAACAATCGATCGGAATGTTCAACCATTCTCCTGAATTAAGAACGCATGTGCAGCCAGTCAGCGAATACTTACGCCTGATCTCTACCGATACCGCTGAAGCTGCCGTTAACGCGCGCCAGCGCCTGAGCGGCGGTAACTCCTTTTATCAAGTTGCGCGTGACACGTCAGACGATCGTACCGCTGCAATTGGCGGTTTCCTGGGACGCCTGACACTCGCAGAATTGGGCGGAAAATTGTCAGAACAGGCTGCTCGATTGAAATACGGCGAGACCAGCCCTGTTTTCCAAAGCAGCAGCCATTGGATCATTCTGCAACGTTTACCGCGTGATTTCCGTTGGGATGCTGAGCAATTACAGAAACAGGCCGAGGACCTGGCGCTACATGGCAACGCGGCAGGCGCCATTGAGCAAGCGCAAAAAGCCCTGATGATCTACCCGCAGTTTCTCCGAGCCATCAACTTCATCGGAGTGACCTTTGCACAGAGTGGCAATCCACGCAAAGCGGCGGAGGTGCTCGCCACCGCCGAGCATCTTTATCCGGACGATTCGAAAACCGAATTCGCCCTGGCTTCGGTGCTTCACCTGATGGGCGACAGGGCGGGAGCGAGCAAAGCTTATCGACGCGTAATCGCAATTGAGAGCGACTTCACTGCGGCTTACGCGAACCTCGGGATGATGTCGTATTCCTTGGGTGATTGGGAGAGCGCCATCAAGCTTTTTCGTCAGGGACTCGCCATCGACCCACTGTCCGCAGAACTCTATTACGATTTGGGGCTGGCTCTTAAACAAAGCGGCGATACAGCTTCAAGCGATAACGCCACGGCTCTCGCGCGAAAACTGAACCCGGCCTTTGTTGAGTCAGAAGCGACCACGCGTTAGGAAAGCTTTATCAGTCCAGTGCACTGACCGCGGAAACAATGCGCGAGCTGTAGAAAAGCTGCTTGGTATGAGTATCGGTATCGGTGAGAAAACCGTTGTGTTCGAGCAACCCGAGAATGTGGTCGACTCTCTGGTGACCCCAGAACGCCGGGGCAAACGTAGAGCAAACCCGATACATCGCATTGAAGCGATCGTCATTTTGCGCAACCAGTATGGAAGTCAGACGGCCACCCGGACGCAGCACACGCCGCAGTTCCAGAAGCGTTGCGGGCACGTCTTTCTCGGGTAGCAGCTCAAATAAGTAACAGCAGACGACCGTATCGAAGTGCCCGGTGGGGAACGGCAGAAATCGGACATCGGCTGCCTGGCACTGGACGGAAGCTTCCGGAAATTCGCGGCTGGCGCGCTCCTGGGAGAGCGCGGCCATTTTGGGAGAAAGGTCCACACCGATGGTCTGACCGCGGCGGTTGTCTTTCACCAACCGCTTCAGCATTTCGCCAGATCCAATCGCGACTTCGAGAACCCGGGATCCATTTTCCACGGAAGAAGCATTCAATGCGATGGCATGTGCTTTCGCATGGAACAGCATGGTAGGTAGCGCATAAAAGGGAGAGATGGCGTCATAGAGCCGGCGCGTGAGCAGCGATGCCCCGCTAAAGTTTTCGTTGGTAAGCGATGCGGTATTGTTAGCGACTTCGATCATGTGGTCTCTTGGGCAGACTTTATCAACTCTACAACCTTGTGTTGACGCGCATTCCGAAGAGGCGTTACACACCCGTCGGGCGAAGAAGCGAAATCGGCTACCATGACGTTCGTAATGCGCAATTATGGCTTGCTCACGGCGCTCGTGTTGGCGCGAATTTGCAGCGCGCAGGCGTCGGAACCCGACGGTGCTGGCATCGAACCGGGAGTTCTACCCATGCAATGGGCAGCCAGTGGGCCGAAGTGTATGGAAGTACCGGACTGGCAAGTCCACGAGTACAACAAAGACTTCTATATCGTCCGGCAATCGGGGTGTTTGGATTACGAAAAACCGTTTCTGTATTTGCTCTTTGGCAAAGAGCGTGCGCTACTGGTGGATACAGGCTCGCGAAATTTTCCGGCGGCGGCCATGGTCGAAAATATGGTCGGTAAATGGCTCGAGCGGGAACATCGCCACCAAATCGAACTCGATGTGGTTCACTCCCATGCGCATTCCGATCACACCTGGGGAGACGATCAACTCAGGAGTTTGAAAAGCTCTTCCATCCAAATTCGCTTTGTTCCGGCGACAGTCAAAGATACAAAAAACTTCTATGGGATATCGGACTGGCCGGCGCAAACGGGCAGCGTGGATTTGGGCGGCCGCATTCTCGATGCGATTGCCATTCCCGGTCACAGCCCCGTAAGCATAGCGCTCTACGACCGCCGAACCGCAGTGCTTCTCGCCGGCGATAGTTTGTATCCGGGCCGGCTGTATGTGCATGATTGGGCCGATTTCGTTCAGAGCACCCACCGTATGGTGGCGTTTACAAAAGGCAAGCTGGTAGCCCATATCCTTGGTTGCCATGTAGAACAAACCACGACTGCTTTTCTCGATTACCCGATCGGAACGATTTATCAACCCCACGAGCACGGTATGGCGCTATCGCGCGGGGATCTGCTGGAGCTAGATTCGGCGCTGACGGAATTGACTGGTCCGAAGCGCATGGTGTTTCGCGATTTTTCCATCTGGCCAGTGCCGGCCGATTCACAACTTCATGGCAAGGCGAAGGATAAATTCGAGAGCCGAGAAAAGGAACAGATGCAACACAAGTGGGACCAGAATCTAGCGCACTGAAGTAAGGGCCCCAGGATTGTAAACGATTGACACTACCTGCACCCTGGGTTAACATCTAAAACACATCTTTCGCTATTTGGTTTCGAGACTCCTTGCCGAGTTTCCTCTTTCCCATGCCGGAATGACAGTTCGCGCCTCTGGCGGTGCGATCCACGTGTCTTCGATTTGCCAAGAGCATCTTAAGGGGTCGTCGCATGGGCAAGACTCGGGCCAAAGCGCTCGCATTTTCTTTTTCGTTTTTTACAACAGCACTAATGGTGAGCGCGCAGGGGACCACCTCTCTGCGCGGGACAATTACGGATCCCCAAAAGGGCGCTATTCCCAGCGCCAGTGTCTTGCTGCTGCAGCAAGACAAAGGAATTACGCGCTCGGTGATCAGCCAGAAGAATGGCGAGTACCAGTTTGTGCAGATTCCGCCCGGCGCTTACACAATGACCATTTCGGCGATTGGCTTTGCCGCGACGAAGGAAGAGAACATTCAGCTATTGGTGGATACTCCGGCCACGGTAGACGTGAGTCTCGAAGTCGCTTCCAACAAGTCAACGGTCGATGTGGTTGAGAGTGTCCCCGAACTCAACACGACGAACGCTACCGTCGGCAATGCATTTCAGCTGAAGCAGGTGCAGGAGCTCCCGTTGCAGACACGTAACGTAGTGGAGTTACTCAGTTTGCAGCCGGGCGTGACCCAGACCGGCGAAACGATGGGAGCGCGCCGCGACCAGAACAATATCACTCTGGACGGCGTAGACAGCAACGACAACCAGAACGCGCTTTCGGGGCTTAACGGTACCACCCAGAACACGGGCTTTAACTCGGCGCTTCCGGTGCCGCTCGATTCAGTAATGGAATTTCGAGTGACGGTGGCCGGACAGGATTCGACAGAAGGCAGGTCTTCGGGAGGCCAGGTGTCGTTGGTGACGCGAAGCGGGACAAATGCCCTCCACGGATCGGCATACGAGTACAACCGCAACACGGCGTTTACGGCGAACTCGTGGTTTAACAATCGCGACGGCATCAGCCGTCCGCAACTGGTGCGGAATCAGTTTGGAGCGTCGCTGGGTGGCCCGATCAAGAAAGACCGTCTCTTTTACTTCCTGAATTATGAGCGGCGCATCGATTCGAGCGGCACATCGGTGGAGCGCTCAGTGCCCACGGAATCGCTCAAGCAGGGGTTGATAAAAGTTGGCCTGGCGGACGGCTCGACGCAGACTTTAGCGGCTAATGACATTGCGGCGATCGATCCGCAAGGCAAAGGCGTAAACCCGAGCATGCTGCCGATCCTGAATGCGTTTCCCGCCGGGAACGACCCGACTTACGGAGCGGACGGTGGGCTTAATTTCACGGGTTACCGATTCAATGCGCCGAACAAGTTGGACAACCGGGTCTATGTCGGCCGCGTGGATTATATTCTGGATGAGCAGGCGAAACACACACTGTCTTTTCGCGGAACGCTTTCGAACGAGCAACAGACTCTTGTACCGGCTCAATTCCCGGGCCAAGCGGATGCGTCCGCTTTGTTTGCCGATAATCGCGGCTTCAGCGTTCGCTACACCGCGGCGATTACCCCAAGCTTGGTAAATGTTGCCACCGTTGGTCTCACCAGGGTGGGCTACTCGAATTCAGGGACGCAAGGGAACGCCTTTAATCTTGGCGGTCTCGATACTTATCAGAACTTCAGCGCCCGTCCGTTCCTGCGCATCAACCCTACGCTGAATGCGGCCGACGATCTGACCTGGACCAAAAGCACGCACACGGTTGCGGCAGGCTTCAATTTTCGAAATATCGACAACCGGTTATCGTCATACTCGAACTCTTATCCTTCATACAGTTTCAGCCAGGGAATCCTGGTAGGATTGGGCGCCGACATCAACGATGCCACCGCCAATTATCTGGGCGGCGCAACACTGGCGAATAGGACGGCCAACACCGATGCTTTCGGTGACTTACTCGGCCTGGTGGATAGTTCGAATGTGACTTACCACTACAACAAAACTGGTGGGACGATTCCGCTTGGCCAGCCGACAGCCTATGACTTTATCACACGTAATTACGAAGGTTACGTACAAGATACCTGGAAGGTCACGAAGAAGCTGACGTTGACCTTTGGTTTGCGATATCAATACGACACACCGCCTTACGAAGAAAGCGGTTTACAGGTGGGCTCAACGCCCGGTATTGACCAGTATTTTGCGAATCGAGTGGGCGCCGCAGCTAGTGGCACTCCGGCCAATCAGCTGCCCAATGGTGACCGCTTGACTTACAACCTGAACGGTCCAGCCAATGGGAAGAGTAGCTGGTATAAGCCCGATAAGAATAACTTCGCGCCACGTCTCGCGGTAGCGTTTGCCGCCACGCCGAAGACGGTCATTCGGGCGGGAGCGGCCATGGTGTACGACCAGTACGGAAATGATCTGGTCTCGAACATATCTTCGCTCGGTTCGGCGGGACTAGCCACCAGCCTGGGATTCGATCAATCGTATAACTTTACGAATTCGCCCCGCTATAACGGCACGTTTCCAGCACTTACGCCAGCGCCTGCAGGGGGATTCCCCTTTACGCCGCCGGATATAGCTTCCATCTCGGGGACGCAGTACGGAATAAATCCGAACCTGGTCGCGCCTTACTCATACGTTCTCAATTTCAATGTCACGCATGACTTTGGAAAAGGTTATTCGCTGGACGTGGGATACGTCGGCCGCCTGGCGCGCAAACTGCTGGCTCAGCAGGATATGTTTTCGCCGCTGATTTATTTCAAAGACCCGAAGAGCGGCCAGAACTGGGTCCAAGCCGATACAGGATATCGTGTGGCGTATGCGAATGGAAATGGGCTCACTCCAGCTCAGGCGCAGGCCAATCCTGGCAGTGTCCCCACTAGTCCTTTCGTCGAAAATCAATTTCCCGGCTTGAAGGACTACTATTTTCCTGGCAGTGCGTCGGCTAACTACTTCTACGGCATTTACGGCGTCTATGGCGGCAGCGATTTGGATAACCTGCACTCGCTCGACCGGCTGAATGCGCCTAACTGTATCTCGGTAAGCGGATGTTATTCATTCTTTGCCCCGCAAGGTAGTGCCGATCCCACCTGGACGAATGCCGCCGATGCGGATTATCACGGGTTAGCCGTCACGTTCAGACATGCTTTGAGTCACGGGTTTTCATTTGATCTTAATTACACCTGGTCGCATTCCATCGATAACGTTTCTTCGCCAACCGACAATTCCGGACAGTTCGGCGGCGACATTCAAAACGCTTTCATGCCGGGGCAGTCGCGGGCTAGTTCTGATTTCGACATCCGCCATCAGTTCAATGCAAACATACTGTATGCGTTGCCGCTGGGAAAAGGACAGCGGTTTCTCGATACCGGGCACACCTGGCTGAACGAGATCGTCGGCGGCTGGCAAATCGCTTCGCTCGTGCGTGCGCAGACCGGACTGCCCACTTACATCTCAGGCAACCAGGTGTTCCCCACCAACTACTGGAACAGTTCCATCGCCTTTCCGAACGGGCCTTCACCAAAGACCGGCGTTTTTACGGACAACAACGGTAATCCGAGTCTGTTCCAATCGCTGAATGCCATCAATTCTTACCAGGACGCTTACCCTGGGCAATCCGGCACGCGCGACATTGTGCGACTTCCGGGACAGAAGAACGTGGACCTCGCCATCATGAAGAGCTTTCAGTTGCCCTGGGAGGGCCATTCGCTGCAATTTCGGGCTGAAGCTTTCAATGTGTTTAACTTCGTCAACTTTACTTATGGCGCTCTGAATACCAGTTCGTCCAATCAGTATTCGACCGGCATCACTAACCTGGCACTAACCAGCCCAACCACGTTCGGCGAGTTTACCGCGACAACTGATCCGCGAGTTCTTCAGCTCTCGTTACGCTATAACTTTTAGCTGGGCTTGCTTCTACCTAGCTGTAACTGCCAAAAGCTTTTTGGGATCGAGTTTCCACTCGGTCCCGAATTTATAATTTGAGAGCCAGAGAGTGCCGTCTCCCGCGCGGATCGCATCGCCGCCTTCTCCCACAAATTGCTGGGTCACTTTGTTCGAGGCCGGATCAATCCGCGAAATAGGAAAGCCAAAGGAAGTCGCCCAAACCGATCCATCTCCGGCCGAGATGTCGCCTCCGGGTCCGGGTATGCCAACCTGAATCGTCGCTTCCACGTGATTGCTTTGCGCCGAGATGCGAGTGATGGAGCCATCGCCTTGGTTCAGGGTCCAAATTGCCCCTTCTCCAGTCGTAAGAAAACGTGGTTCGGGTCCGACCGCTATCGTTGCCACCGCTTTGTTCGCCGCCGGATCCACGCGAACCACAGTATTCTGTTTCGTACACGACACCCAAACGGCGTCAAACCCGAAAGCCGCGTTGTAACAGCCCTCCGGAAGCTGGATAGTCGTAGTTATTTTGTTCGTAGCAGGGTCGAAACGAGCGAGTGTGCTGGTTTTGTCCGTCAGGAGCCACACGCTGCCGGCGCCGGTGGTCAACCCACCCTCTGAATCCGCGATGCCCGTGGCAATCGACTTGCTGATTTGGCCCGTCTCCAGATCGACGCGAGCCATTGTCCGATCTCCGCAATTGGGGACCCACAGGCTGCCGAAACCAATGGCTAAACCGGAACAAGGTTTATTGAATCCATTGATGACTTGGGAAACTTTGTTTGATCGCGGGTCAATCCGGGTGACATTGTTTTTTGGACTATTGGAGACCCAGACATCGTCGCCGACCGCGATCCAGTCGGGTGAACCCGGGACATCGAATTTTGCATCTGGCACCGCCTTCGCCAGGGGAAATTTCGTTTGCGAATCGCTAACGCCCGGCTTTGGTGGGAGGGGATGGCGATGCTGCTGTTGCCCGAAAACAAGGCTGCTGAGCAAAACAGGAGCCGCGAGAACGCGTCGGGTAATCATAGAAGTTAGGCCAGTATAGACTCTAAACAAACTTTCCCCTATTTGTTTCTTCTATCTGCCGCATCAGTGATTTTTAAGGCTGAACGTGATACGTTAACTAGAAGCATCAGGTAGCGCTGTCCCGTCCACGACGCTGAATCCTTGCTAGACACACCCTGTTGGTGGTCCTGAGCTCCCACATTCAAGGATCAACGCATGAGAAAGCGAATACCGGGCGTATTCCTGACAGCCACCGTGGCTGCGGTCGGCCTACACGTATTTGCCCACGCGCAAACTGCCATCTCACCTGCCGTCCCGGCAGCTACCCCGTCGACCGGCTATTTCGAAACCAAAATTCAGCCGATTTTCCAGAAGAACTGTTACGCCTGCCATGCCACCGCAGCTATGTCCGGGTTGCGTGTGGATTCCATGGCGGGCCTGCTCAAAGGCGGCAATTCGGGACCGGCCATTGTGCCTGGCAACCCCGATAAAAGCCTCCTGATCATAGCGGTCCGGCAAACCGATAATGACCTCAAAATGCCGAAGGGCGGGAAACTGGCTCCGTCAGAAGTAGCGGCGCTTGAAGAATGGGTGAGAATGGGCGCTCCGGGTCCGCGTGCCAGTGCGTCTGCGGGCGTAAAAGGCGCAGTGGGTACGGCGTCGCCGGCGGCCGATTATTTTGAAACGCGGGTTCGGCCGATCTTTGCGAATAACTGTTACGGATGCCATACAGCGGCGGCCACGTCTGGCTTGCGGGTCGATTCCCTGGCCGCCTTACTCAAGGGCGGTAACTCGGGTCCGGCCATCGTGCCTGGCGATCCCGAGAAGAGTCTCCTCATCCAGGCGGTCGCGCAAACCGGAGAACTCAAAATGCCTAAAGGGGGGCACTTAAAGCCGGAAGAAATCGCCGTGCTTAAGGATTGGGTGAAAATGGGCGCTCCCTGGCCTAACTCGACCGCTTCGGCTGCCATTCCTGCCGGTCCGAAAGTAACTCCAGAACAGAAGAAGTTCTGGTCGTTCCAGCCCGTTCATCATCTGGCAGTTCCGGGCGTGACAGACAAGAAGTGGGCTACTACTGACTTAGACAAGTTCGTTCTTGCGAAGTTAGAAAAAGATGGTTTACAGCCTGTTCCGTTCACAGACAAACGAACGTTGATTCGCCGGGCCACCTATGATCTGACAGGTTTGCCGCCCACTGCCGAAGAGATTGATGCCTTTGAGAAGGATCGCTCGGCACAGGCCTACGATCACCTGCTGGACCGGCTGCTTGCCTCACCGCGTTATGGAGAACGCTGGGGGCGTCACTGGCTGGATGTGGTGCGCTATGGCGAAGATGACGTGCGTGGGCTCGATCCCATGGGCCGTGGCTACATGCCTTGGAACGGCGCGTACATTTACCGCGATTGGGTAATTCAGGCATTTAATCAAGACATGCCTTACAGCACGTTTGTGCGCGCGCAGCTGGCCGGGGACTTACTGCCCGCAAAAGATCGCGATAAGTTACTCGCCGGAACGGCCATGTTAGGGCAGGGACCGTGGATCTGGGATCAGGCGGAGCCGGTTCAAGGCAGAGCCGACGAGCGGAACGAGCGTGTAGACATGGTGACGCGCGGACTGTTAGGGCTCACTGTGGCTTGCGCCCGCTGTCACAATCATAAATACGATCCCATCATGCAGAAGGACTATTACGCGTTGGTCGGAGTCTTCGCCAGTACGACTTACAACGAGTATCCGGTCAGTTCAAAAGCCACTGTCCTTGCCTGGCAGCGGAAACAGGACGAGACCACCGCTCTGCAAAAGGAGCTGAGAGAATTTTCGCAAAACGAAGCAGCGCAATTGGCGGAGATCCAGGCTCACCAGACTTCCAAGTACATGGTGGCGGCGTGGCGCGTAAGTGGCGAGCCGAAGATGCCGCTGGACGTGGTTGCGTCTAAGGATAAGTGCGATCCCGAGATGCTGGAGCGCTGGGTAAAGTACCTGTCGACGCCGAAGAAGCAATACCCGTACTTAAAAGACTGGCAGGCTATGGTGGCGGCAGGCGGCAGCGAAGATGAAGCAAAATCGCTGGGCGACAGTTATCAAAAGCTCGTCCTCAGCGTGATGCTCGACGCCAAGAAAATTAAGAAAGAAAACGAAATCATCAAGGCGAAGGCGAATGTTCCGGAACGCCTTGAACGCGACGCGAAGCCAAACGAATTCGAGACGGATGACCAGTTTTGCCCGGGCTGCAATCTGGAGTTGAAAACGCTGCCGGCCGACAAGGCGAAATTGTGGGTTGATTTATTCCTGCGTTCGCTCGATTCGCCGGACGATGAGAGAGCTAAGCCCGGTCTGTTTGTGTTTCGCGGCTGGGCCTTGAACCGGCGATTGAGTCCCGAGTGGCAGGAGCACATGGATGCTCTAAATAAGCAGATTGAAGAATTGGAGAAGGCGAGCAAGGATGCCAGCTTCCCCTTCATGCATGGCGTGGCCGACAAGCCGAAGCCGGTGAACGTGGCGGTCAATCTGCGCGGCAACCCGCACAACTTGGGTGACGAAGTGCCGCGCCATTTTCCCGAGGTACTGTCCCCGGGCGATCCGAAGCCGTTCTCGCAAGGTAGCGGCCGATTAGAGCTGGCGAACGATGTCGTGGAAAGCGGTTTAGCGGCCCGAGTGTTTGTGAACCGTGTTTGGAAATGGCACTTCGGTACTGGGATCGTAAATACACCGGATAACTTCGGGAAAGCGGGCGACCCTCCCAGTAACCCGGAATTGCTCGAGTATCTGGCTGACTATTTTGTGCAAAACGGTATGTCCTTGAAGAAGTTACAAAAGCAGATCATGCTGTCGTCGGTTTACCGGCTTTCGAGCGAAGATTTAAAAGCCAACGACGAGAAAGACCCAGCTAATCGTTTGTATTGGCGCTTTAACCGGCAGCGGCTGGACGCTGAGGAGATTCGGGATTCTGTATTGTTTGCGGCCGGGTCGCTTGATTTGAAAAAGGTCGGCGGACCGTCGGCTGATTTCGGAGATGACAATACACGCCGCACGGTCTATTGCAAGATTAGCCGTTTCCGCATGAACAACTTCCTGCAGGTGTTCGATTTTCCCAATCCATCGTTTACGGCCGAGCAGCGTTTCAGCACGATTGTTCCGCTGCAGCGGCTTTATTTTATGAACAGTAATTTCGTCTACAAGCAGGCGGACCAGGTGGCTGAACATGTCTATAAAGCGGGCGATGACGAAGCTCGCATCCGTCAGGCCTACCGGCTGTTGTATGGCCGGGCGCCTACACCCAAGGAAGAAGCGCTGGGAATGAACTTCCTGCACAGCACGTCTGATTTAAAGGGCGAGACCATTACCGGGCAGCCGACAACCGCCTGGAAGGAGTACGCGCGAGTACTCCTGAGTGCCAACGAATTTGAGTTTGTGAACTAAAGACAGCGAAAGAGAAAGCAGCTATGAAAAGACATCCTAATCCCGGCCAGCCGTTTTCCAGGCGGGAGGCGCTCTGCCGGATGGGCGGCGGTTTCGGTATGTTGAGTTTTGCCAGCCTGGCGGGATCCATCGCCAAGGCAGCCAGCACGGGTGGACCTTCGCCGTGGCTGATCGACAAGCCAGGTTTCAAGCCGAAGGCAAAGCGAGTTATTTTCTTATTCATGAACGGCGGTTTATCTCAGGTCGATAGTTTCGATCCGAAACCGGCGCTGACTAAGTACGATGGGCAGCCCATGCCAGGCGGTGCGCTTTCGCACGAACGAAAAGTTGGAAACTTGATGAAGTCTCCGTTCACGTTCGAAAAGTACGGACATAACGGCACCGAGGTGAGCGAACTGTTTCCCCATCTCGGCTCCGTTGTAGACGACCTCTGTATTGTACGCTCGGTATACACCGATATTCCGAATCACGAGCCGGCTCTGATCATGATGAATACCGGGGCGAACGTAACTGGCCGGCCGTCGATGGGTTCGTGGCTCACTTACGGCTTAGGCACGGATAACCAGAACTTGCCGGGCTTTGTCGTGTTATGCCCGGAAGTTCCGACGACCGTTGGGCCGCCACTCTGGAGTTCGGGTTTCCTGCCGCCGGTTCACCAGGGAACTTACATCTCCGATAACAACAAGGAACGCAAGTTTGACGCTGAGAAGCTGATTCCGAATATTCAGAATAAGAAGTTCGATATGCAGCGGCAGCGAAAAGAGCTGGACCTCGTTTCGCAGCTTGATCATTTACAAATGCAGGGCGATCAGGACGACCCGCAACTCGAGGCGACCCTGCAATCCATGGAAACGGCGTATCACATGCAGACCGAAGCGCCGGATGTCTTCAATGTCAGCAAAGAAAGTGAAGCGGTGCAGAAGATGTACGGCGAAGGCAGTACCGCGCGCGGCTGTCTGATGGCGGCACGCCTGGTGGAACGGGGTGTGCGCATGGTGCAGGTCTATTATGCGAAGGGCGATCCTTGGGATCACCATTTCGATATTCAACTGCACCGCAAGAACGCGCACGATTCCGATCAACCTTTTGCGGCCCTGGTCAAAGATTTGAAGTCACGCGGCTTGCTCGACGAAACGCTGATTGTTTGCGGTTCTGAATTCGGCCGCACGCCGGTAGTTGAAACCGGCAGCGGCTTTAACGGTGGACAGACCCACGCGGGCCGCGACCATAACCCGCACGGCTTCTCGATCTGGATGGCCGGCGGCGGCGTAAAACCCGGCCTGGTTTATGGCGCAACCGATGATTTCGGCTGGAAAGCGATTGACAAGCCGGTCCACGTACATGATATTCACGCTACGATTTTGTATCTGCTGGGCATCAATCACCTGAAGTTGACCTATCGGTACAGTGGCCGCGATTTCCGCCTCACTGACGTTGCCGGCAATGTGATTACCGATCTAATCGCTTAAACTGCCCGTGATCAATCGCTTGCTGTGTTGTTTCGGTCTGGCTACCCTGCTTTTGGCGGAATCGCCTCCCAGGCTGGACATCTATTCCTTTAATCTGCCCGATATCAAGGGCAAGATGATTTCGTTCGAGCAATTCAAGGGGAAAGCACTTCTTATCGTGAATGTGGCGAGTAATTCGAGTTACACGCCTCAATATCAGAGCTTAGAAACTCTGTATGCACAATACAAAGCGGCCGGCCTGGTTATTCTCGCTTTCCCTTCGAATGACTTTGGCGCGGAGGAACCGGATTCAGAGCCCAAGATTGAAGCCTTCTGTCAGGAAAAGTATCACGTTACTTTTCCGCTGTTCTCAAAGGTGGCCACGCGAGGCGATGATGTTACTCCGCTGTTTCACTATCTTACGAAAGAGGCTAACCCCAAGCTGAAGGGCGATGTTCATTGGAATTTCTCAAAGTTTGTGATTGATCGTAAAGGCAAGCTGACGGCTCGCTTCGAAGCCGATGTAGAGCCCGATGATCCGGATCTGCTGGTAGCGGTAGAGGCCGCGCTCTCCGGTAAGCAGGGCGCCGAGCCTAAACCTGTGCCCGACTCTCCCACCGATGCCGGACGGCGTCCCACCCGCGCTGACGAATAAACCGGCGCTGCGTGTTATGACAAGATGGAACCGGAAAAGTCCGCCATCCATTCATGTCCCCATCGAATTCAAGATTGTCTGTCCGCCCAGATAACGCGCTTGACACGATCCCTGCGCATCAAATTTCACAGGCCGTAGAAGAAGAGTTGAGGAGTACGCCCTTCATTGACGTACACACCCATTTATTCATGCCTTCTCTCGGAAAGCTTGGATTGTGGGGCATCGATGAGCTACTCACCTATCATTATCTGGAAGCCGAGTTGTTCCGCTTTTCCCCGGTTAAGCCGGATGAGTATTGGGCGTTATCGAAACGAAGCCAAGCCGACCTAATTTGGCGCACTCTGTTCGTGGAGAACACGCCCATTTCCGAAGCTACCCGCGGTGTGCTGGCAGTGATGAGCGCGTTCTCCCTAGACACCAGCGCCAATAATCTGTCGGTAGCTCGTGAGTTCTTCGAGCAACAGGATCCGGAAGCTCATATCCGCAAAGTGTTCAGCCTCGCCGGAGTCAGCGAGGTTGCTATGACAAACGACCCGCTCGATCCGGTAGAAGGCAGCTTGTGGGAGGGTGGCGCTGCCGCTGATCCGCAGTTTCACGCAGTTCTCCGGCTGGATCGGATTCTGAACAAGTGGGACCAGCACTGGGAGACCTTGGCTCAAAAAGGCTATCGGGTGGCCCAGCAACTCGGCGGTGGAACCGTCCGAGAGGTCCGGCGATTTCTGGCTGATTGGTGCGACCGCATGCACCCTGTCTATATGGCTTGTTCACTGCCGGATACATTCGCTTATCCGGAAGACAGCATTCGAAGCCGGTTATTGCAGGACGCGGTAGTTCCGGCCTGCCGCGAGTTCGACATTCCGCTTTCCTTGATGATCGGCGTTCGTTACCAGGTCAATCCGGCGATTCGCCTGGCCGGTGACGCCTCTGGCCATGCGGATCTTCGCGCGCTCGAACACCTCTGTCGTGAATTTCCGGACAATCGCTTTCTCGTCAGCGTGCTCAGCCGGGAGAATCAGCATGAACTTTGCGTCTACGCCCGGAAGTTCAGCAATCTGCTGCCGTTCGGCTGCTGGTGGTTCCTCAATAATCCATCGGTCGTCGAGGAGGTCACGCGGGAAAGGATCGAGATGCTCGGGACCAGCTTCATTCCCCAGCACTCCGACGCGCGCGTTCTCGAACAGGTGATCTATAAGTGGAGAAACACGCGACGCACCATGACGCCTATTCTTGCCAACACTTATGAGTTGTTAGCTCAGGATGGCCGGCCCGTCACCCGAGCGAACATCAAACATGACATTAACCAGTTGTTCCGATCGAATTTCGAACGCTGGGTAAAGCTGCCTGTCACTCATGAGCGCCATCGCACCGTCTGAATTTACGGGTCCGTTGAAGTCCGGCACAATCCGCTATTTCCGCTGGTATATCTGTGGACTCCTGCTTTACGCGACCACCGTAAATTACGTCGATCGCGCGGTGCTTGGCATTCTCGAGCCGACGATTGCGCGCGATCTGCACTGGAACAACACCGAATACGGGACGATCAGTGCCGTTTTTCAAATTGGCTACGCGATCATGATGCCGTTAGCCGGCCGGTTGATCGACTGGCTGGGGCTGCGGCTCGGGTACTCGTTGTCGACGCTTCTCTGGAGCGTGTCATCCATCAGTCACGCCTTCGCGCGCACAGCAACCGAGTTTGCGTTTGCACGACTCGGCCTCGGATTGGGAGAAGCCGCCAATTTCCCAGCCTGCATCAAAGCGGTTGCGGACTGGTTTCCGCGCCGAGAGCGGGCCTTGGCAACGGGCATATTCAATGGTGGATCGAACCTGGGCGCGGTCATCGCACCGCTCACCGTTCCTATTGTCACTGCCCATTTCGGCTGGCGCGCTGCGTTTATTTTCACCGGATCGCTTAGCCTGTCGTGGGTGATTTTGTGGTCACTCATTTACCGGGAGCCGGAAGCTCATCCGAAACTCTCAAGCGAAGAGCTTGCGCTCATTCGATCCGATCGGGAAGAGACATCCGTTCAATCGGTTCCGTACCGCGAGTTGCTCGACAAACGCGCCGCTTGGGCTTTTTTTATAGGCAAACTTCTCACCGATCCGGTGTGGTGGTTTTATTTGTTCTGGCTGCCGGGCTTTCTCAACCAGAAATATCATCTGGATTTGACCCATATCGGCGCGCCTCTCATTGCCGTGTACGCTGTGTCGGCGATCGGATCCATCGCGGGAGGCTGGCTTTCTTCCTTCCTGTTGTCGCGAGGCTGGGCGGTTGCGACGGCTCGCAAAACTACCATGCTGGTGTGCGCGCTGTGTGTCACGGCGGTGGTGTTCGTCCCTTCCGCCGCAGGCAATCTCTGGCTCACGGTTAGTTTGATCGCCATCGCTGCTGCTGCTCATCAGGGCTGGTCGGCCAATTTGTTTACGCTGGCTTCGGATTATTTTCCTCGTGCGGCAGTGAGTTCGATCGTTGGCTTGGGAGGCTTTGCCGGAGCCTTGGGAGGAGCGTTCGTGCAGCGCGCTATCGGCAAATGGCTGGACGCTTCCGGCAACGCTTATGGACCGTTGTTTATTATCGCGGGCACGATCTATCTATTTGCGTTATTGATCATCCAGGTGTTACTACCAAAATTCCAAGGCTCAACGCAGCAAGTTACTGAAGAAAGTTAACCCGCGAATTCAGCCAGTTCTTCCATTGGATTTTCGAAAGCTGCCGATTCCAGCTGATGCGTAATGCGTTCGAGTTCATCCTGTTTGACTGAACCGTCAGGCCGGCGCACGTAGTCGGGAATGCTCAGATCGAGCGCGATATGCGAACAATCGCGTTGCGCGTGCTTGGCAAGCAGAATCACCCGGCTTCCTAAGAACACGGCCTCAGCGAGATTGTGAGTAACGAATACTACCGTTGTGCGAACTAACGTGTTGCGGCTCTCCTGCCAGATAGAACGGATGAGCCGTTGCATGCCTGTGCGAGTCGCCGGATCGAGCGCACTAAATGATTCGTCCATCAGAAGAATTCGCGGATGCATGATGAGCGATTGCGCGATCGCCACGCGCTGTTGCATGCCGCCGGACAATTGATCTGGATACTTGTCTGCATCCCGCTCCTGTAAGCCGACCCGTCCCAGCGTCTCAAGCGCATCGGCGTAAGTCTCGCGACGCTGCCTCCACCAGGACGGCGTTAGGAGTTTAGGCAGAGAGAGGCTTTCCAAGATCGGTCCGAACGCGACGTTCTGGATCACCGTTTTGTCGGGAAAGAGCGAATACTTCTGCGGCACGTAACCGCGTTCCCGGCACGGATGAGAGATCGTTTCTCCGTCCACTACGACACGGCCTTGCGTGGGTTTTTCCGATCCGAGTAGCAAACGCAGCAGCGTGGATTTTCCGCAGCCGGTTTGCCCGATGACCGAAACAAACTCGCCTTCATGAACATCAAGGTTCAGTTCCGAGAAGACGGTATGAGCCGATCCATCCTTCAATCGATACTGCACACCGATGTTCTCAAATGCGATAAATGACATCCAGTTAAATCTCCCGGAACCAGGGATTCGTCCAGCGAATTGCCAGGCGCAACGCGAAATCGGTCAGAAAGAGCAGCAAAGCAGTCCACAGGACGTAAGGAATGATAACGTCCATGCCCATATGCCGTTGCATGAGCGCTATGCGATACGCCAAACCATCTTGCGAAGCGATCATTTCACCTGCAAAGAGGAACAAGACAATAGCTTTCAGGTTGAGCCGGATGCTGTTTAGCACGCGCGGCCAGATCTGCGGCAGAATCACACGGTACGCGACACCTAAATCGCCCGCGCCCAGCGTGAAGCCTCGGACGATCTGCTCGGGCGGGACGGATTTGGTCAAATTGAGCGAATCCATGATGATGGTGGGCGCTACTCCAATCACAATCAGCATGATTTTCGCGAACTCGCCGATTCCGAACGCAATAAAGAGAATGGGCAAGATCGAGAGCGCGACGATCTTGTCAAAGAAGACAACAAAGCGTCCGAAGAAACAGTTGATCCATGGGAACGCACCCATCTGAAGCCCCAGGAAAACTGCCGGTAGCATGAGGGCTAGGCTGATGATAAATCGCTTCCCGCTGGCGGCCGTGTCTTTCCACAACATGCTCCGAGTAATTTGCTGCCAGAGAGAAGGATGCTCGCCTAAGTCGCTAGTGTCGTCCTCTTCGGCCGGAGTAAGTGCCGCATGGACAAAGCCAGAAGATAGTTGTTGTACGGTGGGAACAATTCGATCTTCAGGATTTTCCAAGTGCCGGGCATGCGCAGTCCGCAAGTAGAAAATCGATGCCAGAATGAAGAGCGCCCAGGAGAGTGTCCAGACAACACTGCGGTTCGGCAATGAAAAAATGCGCAGCACTTAGAGCTTTCCTCCAGCTGCCTGCTCCATGTAAGTTGCATCGAAGCGCAAGCGAATGTGGTCCTTTTTGCCTTGTACGCTGCCGTCCGGAAATTGCAGCGCCACATCGTCCACCGACTTAGTCCCGCTGCCTAGTAATCCGTGCGTGAAGCAGAATTGCCGGACCAGTTTCATCGTGTCCTTCAAGCCTGCTGATGTGGCCATCGTCGCCGCTTCGGAAGGCTTATACATCATGTGAGTGGTGCTGAGCTGTTCTTTGTAAGACGGCAGAGTGTCTTCCGATACGGCGGCGATCGAGGCCAGCACCTTTTCGTTTCCACCGCTCATCTGGGCGAGCATCTCGTACCAGGCGCCGGTAATCGCTTTGGCAAATTTCTTGCCGCTGCCGTCGGACCGGTTAAGCACCTCGGTGCGTATTACCAGCAGATCGAGAATCTCGCCGGGGATCTTCGACGAATCAAAGAGCGTGCTGACGCCCTTCATCTTCTGCACCTGTGAAACCAGCGGTTTCCAGGTGACGACAGCCGATTGTGAGGTGTCGTTCATGAAAGCCGCTACTATGCTTCCGTCCGACGTGTTTACTAATTTGAGCTTGCGTAACTGATCGCTCAGATTGTTGACGACGTAAGCGCGTTCCAGAAGGTATTGCGACACCGTTTTTTCCACCAGCAGGACGTTTTTTCCGGCCAAGGATTTCAGAGTATTGCCGCCGCGCGCCATTACCGCGTCGTTGCCGTTCGAGTAGTCGCCGATCAGGATGGCTGTCGTATCGATGCCGGAAGCAGCAGGCAAGTCGAGGGCCTCCATGTTGGTCATGGTGCAGGCATCTATATTTTTTGAAGTAAATGCATCGATGGAAGGCGCATAATCGAACCGTTGCGTCTTGATCGCGACGCCATATTTGTCTCCCCATTTGCGCAGCAGGCCAGCTTTGGCCATGTACTGGTAGGGATCCCACCCGACGTAGATCGACCAGCCAACGGTAAACGTGGGCTTCTGCGCCGAAGCGCCGGTCGGAAAGAAAAAGAACGCGGTGACGAGGAGAAAAAGGAATTTAGCCACGCAGAATTCTGTCCGCAACGCTGCGGCAGGAGGACATACGTGGCCTCACAAGATCCTCGATTATAACAAACGCCTTAGCTGTTGAGCAGAGTGGGACGGAATCCCTTGCGAAGACACGAAAAGAGCACGGCGGTGGAGAATGAGATTGGATCGGCAGTCAGGGTATCGGCCAAAAGGGGCTGGCTTCCGTTAGTGAACTGCCAGGCCAGTTCTTTTTCTGGATCGAAGATCCAGCAATAGGGGACTCCCCAGACGTGATATTGTCGGCATTTCTCAAACAACTTTTCTTTGGTATCGTCTTCGGACAAAATCTCGATACAGAGGTGGGGAGGATGAGTAGCGTACACGTCGTCTTCGACCTCTTCGCGAAGTGCAACTACCACGTCCGGCAGCTTCCATCTGTCATCGCGAAGCCGCGAGCGCACTTCGGTGGCGGAAACGTACTCAGGATAAAACTTCAGGATGAGCGCCACAATCCAACCACCGAGCGTGCCGTGTTTCCAGTTGGGCATTGGTTTTTCTGTGACGACTCCGGCGTCGTACTCGAACCGTTCGAAGCGGGGAGACGTAAGATATTCCTCAAGACTGACAAGCTGGTTCGTTGCTGCCATAAGCCTAATTCAATGTAACAACTTTTGCAGATTGCTTGTTTGGCGTTTTAGAGTCTGTCACTATCAGTTGATGCGCACTCGATCGGCCTGGGACCAGACCCGTAAGATCTCCTTGCGCGTTCTCCTCCGCCTGACTGCCATGGATGTTTGCTGCGGCCCTCCCTGCGCCGCGCTGTAAACCCATCCCCAACATCTCGTAGGCCGGCTTCGATAATAGCTGGCGTGTCTTTAAAAGGAAAATATGTCAGGGAACCAAACATCTTGGACGGATTCGGTGCGGGGCGGCGACGCTTGGTCGCATGTCTTGAAACGCGGCTGCGCGCTGCGCGTTACCGACACGACCGGCGGCGCGAATGTCGGAGCGCTCTTCTTCAATGCAGAATTACCGTCAGAACGCTACAACATGCCGGACACTTTGAAGGCGCAACACACCGCCCACCTGACGAAAGGGTTTGTTTTGTATTCCGACATGGGCCGAGTACTCTGCTCGATAACCGCTGACACGGTTGGCTGGCACGACCCACTGTGCGGGCATCTGACAGCCGAAGCCACCATGGCCAAGTACGGCGAGCGCCGCTATCAACAAGCCCGAAACGAATTCCACCGCAATCCGCGCGATAACTTTCTCATTGAGCTGGAGAAGTTCGGTCTTACTCTCCGTGACTTACCGGCCAACGTGAACTTCTTCAGCAAAGTCTCGGTTGAAGAAAACGGCTCATTGCAGTATGTGCAGAATCATTCTCAGCCTGGACAGTTTGTCGAGCTACGCGCAGAAATGAATGTACTGGTTGTGCTGGATACTTGCCAGCATCCGCTCGATCCCGATTCCAACTATCATCCTCGCTCGATTGAGTTATCGGTCACTCCGGTTGCCCCGCCCGGCCAGGACGACTATTGCCGCCGCTTCCGGCCGGAAAACGAGCGCGGCTTTCAAAACACGGAACGGTATTTCCTGTAAGTAATCATGAGCAATCAAACTGTTACGCCGAGTGACCTCGATCCGCAAAGGGCCAGTTACACGGAAGTCGTTGAAGCAGGTGAGCCGTGGCTGCACCCGCTGACTGCCGGACAGACATTTCGTATTGAGGATCTGGAGGGCAATCAAGCAGTTGACACTTTCTTCTATAACGCCGACAACATAGAAGAGCGTTACAGCGCCACCGATACCATCCTGGCTCAGCAAAACATCTATCTCACAACCGGCAGCGTCTTGCGCTCGAATCTGATGCGTCCCATGTTGACGATCACCGCCGATACTTGCGGCCGTCACGATACTTTGGGCGGCGCATGTTCTACCGAAAGTAACACCGTTCGCTATGCGCTCGACAAACGCTACATGCATGCCTGCCGTCAGAGCTTTTTGCGGGCGATCGTCCAATCGAATTACGGCTTAACCAAGCGCGACATCGGCAGCAATATCAATTTCTTTATGAACGTGCCTGTGACCCCGGCTGGTCAGCTTAATTTTGCCGATGGCATTTCGGAGGCGGGCAAGTACGTCGAAATGCGCGCTGAAATGAATTTGCTGGTGTTGATCAGTAACTGCCCCCAGCTGAATAATCCTTGCAACGCTTACAAGCCGACCCCGGTCCGGCTGCTGATTTGGGACAAGGAGCAATAACAATTGTTCCAGCGAGTTCTGATCGCCAATCGCGGAGCGGTCGCCTGCCGCATCATTCGGACCCTGCGGATAATGGGCATCGAATCAGTCGCCATTTACTCGGAAGCCGACGCCGGCTCCCTGCATGTCCGCCAGGCCGATGTGGCAGTATGCGTCGGTCCCGCCCCCGCTGCTGAAAGCTATCTGCATGTCGATCGTATTCTCAAAGCCGCTCGGGACACTGGCGCCGAAGCCATCCACCCGGGCTATGGCTTTCTGAGTGAAAATGCGGCTTTTGCCGGAGCGTGTGAATCATCCGGTCTCGTGTTTCTCGGACCCACGCCGACACAAATCCGGGCCTTCGGTCTGAAGAATACCGCCCGGGAACTGGCCGTGGAAAACAAGGTGCCCGTTCTGCCGGGCACCGGCTTATTGCTCGATGCCGTAAGCGCTGCAGACGAGGCTGCGAAAATCGGCTATCCAGTAATGCTCAAGAGCGCCGGTGGCGGCGGCGGCATCGGTATGCGTCGCTGCTACTCTGAGCCGGAACTGCTGGAAGGTTTTGCCGCAGTGTCTAGGTTGAGCGAGACGCACTTCAAAGGTTCCGGCATATTTCTCGAAAAGTTCATTGCAAAGGCGCGCCACATCGAAGTGCAGGTATTCGGCGATGGGCGCGGAAACGTTGTCGTTCTCGGCGAGCGCGATTGCTCCGTGCAGCGCCGCAATCAAAAGGTCGTGGAAGAAACTCCTGCGCCGAACATTTCAACCGGCGTGCGCGACGAGCTTCACCGCGTTGCTGCAGCGCTCATGCAATCGGTAAACTACCGCTCGGCTGGAACAGTCGAGTTTCTCTACGATGCACAAGCCGAACGTTTTTATTTTCTGGAAGTCAACTCGCGGCTGCAAGTCGAGCACGCCGTAACGGAAGAAGTGTGGGGCGTCGACCTGGTCGAGTGGATGGTGCGGCTAGGCTGCGGCGATTTGCCACCCCTTGCCGGAATGGAGTTCACCCCTACAGGCGTTTCCATCCAGGTTCGGCTTTACGCCGAAAATCCACTGGAAGATTTCGGCCCGTCCAGTGGCCGCGTGACAGAGTTCGTTGCGCCTTCGAACGCGCGCTGCGATACCTGGATTGAGACCGGGTCGGAAGTCAGTCCATTTTACGATCCGCTACTAGCCAAAGTAATCGTAAAAGGCGACTCGCGGGCAAAGGCCGTCATCGCGATGCAGCGCGCCTTGGCCGAAACTCGCATTAGCGGCTTTGAAACTAATATCGAGTTTCTGCGTACCATCCTTCGCGATCCTTCGTTCTTAGCAGCCAACGTCTCAACAGCTTTTCTAGGTGAGATGGAGTATTCGCCGAAGAAAGTCAAAGTGATCGAGTCCGGAGTGATCACAACAGTGCAGCAGTATCCTGGCCGTCTAGGGTACTGGGCGGTTGGAGTCCCACCCTCCGGTCCGATGGACCCGCTTTCCATGCGGCTGGTGAACGAGTTGCTAGGAAACCAGGAAAGCGCGCCTACCCTCGAATGCACGCTGTCCGGTCCCACTCTGCACTTCTTTTCTGCATCACGCATTGCCGTCGGTGGCGCTGACATGCTGCCCTCGCTGAATGGCAGCAAGATTCCGCTCTGGACACCCATCGAAATTGCACCGGGCGACATTCTGCAACTCGGGAACCTGCAGGATGCCGGAGCGCGCGCTTACATCGCGGTAGACGGCGGTTTCCAGGTGCCGGAGTATCTGGGCAGCGCCACCACGTTCACGCTGGGTAACTTTGGCGGCCATGCCGGAAGAGCTCTTCGCGCAGGCGATACTCTTACGCTGGCCGAAAAAACGCTGAATCAGCTATCCGCTACTCCGCGCGTCGATCATCCACCTGCGCTCACACACGACTGGAAAATAGGCGCGCTCTATGGTCCGCATGGTGCGCCTGATTTCCTCACGAGCGAGTATCTCAATACTTTTTTTGCGACATCCTGGCGAGTCCACCACAACAGCAGCCGCACCGGCGTTCGTTTGATCGGTCCTAAGCCACAGTGGGCGCGCCAAGATGGTGGCGACGCCGGACTCCATCCCTCCAACATTCACGACAATGCCTATGCCGTCGGAGCCATCGATTTTACCGGCGACATGCCTGTCATTCTCGGACCCGATGGACCGAGCTTAGGCGGCTTTGTTTGCCCGGCCGTGATCGCGACTGCCGAGTTGTGGAAAGTCGGCCAGCTCGCGCCGGGCGATTCCGTGCAGTTTGTCCGCATCAGCAATGACGAAGCGCTTCGCCTGGACCGCACCCGCCACGACTACCGCCTCGTGCAGGACAGTAACGACCCGGCGATTCTCCAAAAGTCCGCTTCTGCCGGCACTGTGACACGAGCCTCGGGCGATCGTTATCTCCTGATCGAGTTCGGTGAGGCAAAGCTCGATCTTAATCTGCGGTTCCGGGCTCACGCACTGATGCAGGCGCTCGAAGCCGAACGGCTCGACGGCATCATCGACCTAACGCCCGGTATCCGTTCTTTGCAGATCCACTACGATCCCCAAAGACTCAGCCGCGAAAAATTGCTCAGTATCACCGGGCAACTCTCCGCCCGAAATCCTGACCTGGATAGCCTAGTCATTCCGTCGCGCACCGTGCATCTGCCGCTTTCCTGGGATGATCCGGCGACACGCCTGGCCATCGAACGCTACATGTCCTCCGTCCGTCCTGATGCACCATGGTGTCCTAGCAATCTCGAATTCATTCGCCGGATCAACGGTCTGCAATCGATCGCCGATGTACAGCGCATTGTCTTCGATGCCAATTATTTGGTGTTGGGCTTGGGTGACGTGTACTTGGGCGCACCCGTGGCCACTCCGGTTGATCCGCGGCATCGCCTGGTTACCACGAAGTACAACCCGGCACGCACCTGGACGCCGGAGAACGCAGTGGGCATCGGGGGTGCCTATCTCTGTGTCTACGGCATGGAAGGTCCGGGCGGCTACCAGTTCGTCGGTCGAACGGTGCAGATGTGGAATACCTATCGCACGACGAAGAATTTCGAGAAAGGGAAGCCCTGGCTGCTTCGCTTCTTCGATCAGATCCGGTTCTACCCGGTCGAAGCCGAGGGACTGCTCGAAATGCGGCAGCAATTTCCGCTTGGCCGGTTCGAAGTGCGAGTCGAACAGACTCAATTTGACCTGGCTGCCTATCATCGATTTCTGAGCAGCATTCAAACAGAAGCAGCTAGTTTTCGCCAAACCCAGCAGGAAGCATTCGCCGCGGAACGCTGCCGTTGGACCGAGCAAGGCGAGTTCGATGTCGCAGTGGAGGAGCCCGTTGCGACGTCAGCAGATAACGAGTTGCACATACCCGTAGGTTGTTCCGTACTGCGCGCCCCCACCACCGCTTCCGTCTGGCGCGTGCAAACTGCCGCCGGAAACAGCGTGGAAGCAGGCCAGCGCGTATTTATCCTGGAAGCGATGAAGATGGAGATCGCGGTACATACGTCGGAAAGCGGCGAAATCGTGGAACTGCTTTGCCAGCCTGGAGCGCTCGTGACGGCTGGCCAGCCGCTTCTTATCTATCGACCATGAATGCCGACCATGAACGCCAATCTTTCCCTAGACAATCTGCGAGCACAATACCGATCCGGTACGACTAATCCCGAAGTCGTTATCAATGCGATTTACGACCGGATTGAAGCCTCGCCGCTTCATCCCGTTTGGATCACGCTGCTGCCGCGTGCCACCGCGCTGAGTCGCGTGCAAGATCGCGCCCTGCCGCTCTACGGCATTCCGTTTGCCGTAAAGGACAACATGGATGTTGCGGGTTTACCGACCACCGCCGCCTGCCCCGCTTACGCCTACACGCCAGACAAGTCATCCTTTGTTGTAGAGCGCCTTCAACAAGCCGGCGCGATTCTGATTGGCAAAACCAACCTGGATCAATTCGCCACCGGACTGGTAGGTACCCGTTCTCCCTTTGGCGCTTGCTCCTCCGTGTTCAATAGCCAATACATTTCAGGAGGATCGAGTTCAGGATCCGCTGTCGCAGTTGCGAGCGGTCTGGTTACGTTTGCGCTCGGAACCGATACAGCGGGCTCAGGGCGCGTGCCGGCCGCTTTAAACAACATTGTGGGTCTTAAACCATCGCGCGGGCTGCTCAGCATGGCCGGAGTTGTACCCGCCTGCCGCTCACTCGATTGCGTGTCTATCTTTGCCTTGTCCTGCGCCGATGCTAGTGCTGTGTTCGACATTGCCAAATCGGTAGATGCCCGCGATCCGTTCAGCCGCGCGTTGCCTCCCGATGCGCCGCCGATCGTCACACGCGCTAGAGTGGGCGTACCCCGACCCCCCCAACTTCAGTTTTTCGGCAACCAGGAATACGCGCGACTTTACTCTGAAACGATTTCCTTTCTGGCCGGCGCAGGCCATTCCGTGCTCGAAGTAGATTTCGACCCTTTTCTTGCAGCCGCCCAACTGCTCTACGCCGGACCTTATGTAGCGGAACGTTTTGCCGCAGTCGGCGAGTTCGTCAAATCGCATCCCGATCAAGTCGACGCGACCGTTGGACAAATCATCCTGGGATCGGAAAAGTGGTCGGCAGTTCAGGCTTTCGAAGCAATATACACGTTACAAAAATTGAAGCAACAAACCGCGCCCGTGTTGGAAAAAATAGATGTCTTGCTGCTCCCGACTGCGCCAACCATCTACACCATCGAAGAAATCAACCGCGATCCCGTCGAGTTAAATTCAAATCTCGGCTACTATACGAATTTCGTAAATCTGCTCGACCTCTGCGGAGTGGCGGTTCCTGCCGGCTTCACGCAAAGTGGCTTGCCCTTTGGCGTCACCGCCATCGGCCCTGCCTTTTCCGAACCGAATGTTTTGAACGTGGCCGATCTCATCCAGCACGCGCGCACATCCTTCTCGGGCAATCGCGTTGCTCCTGTTTCGGACAACCCGTTGCCGCCGCCCATGAACACCTCTGGCCGTGTCTCACTGGGAGTTGTGGGCGCACACCTTTCCGGCCAGCCCCTAAATCATCAGCTCACCGATCGGGGTGCAATCCTTCTCGCCACGACCCGCACGTCTCTCGACTACAAGTTTTACGCGCTTACCAATACCAAACCCGCCAAGCCCGGACTCATCCGCGTTCCCGGATTCACCGGCCCCGGTATCGAAATCGAAATCTGGTCCATACCCGAAACGCAATTCGGCAGCTTCGTCGCCGCCGTCCCTCCACCGCTCGCCATAGGAAGCTGTGAGTTACAGGATGGAACCATCGTGAAAGGTTTTCTGTGCGAACCATACGCCGCAATCGGAATGCCGGAAATTACCAGTCTTGCCAGCTGGCGAAACTATCTGCAATCGCTTCAGCGTTGAATGCGGCCCGATCCGCCTCCGCGCACCAGGGCAAACACTTCGTCGGCTGTGAAGCGGTTGTAATCGCCCGGCAGGGAGTGTTTCAACGACGATGCAGCGACGGCAAATTCGAGACTCTCCTGATCCGACGGCAAGTCTAGAAAACCATAAATCAGTCCCGCCGCGAAGCTGTCCCCGCCGCCCACCCGATCGACAATATGCGTGATCTCGTATTGCCTGCTCAACAGAAATTCGCTGCGGTTGTGCAGACAAGCCGACCAGCCGTTGTGCGATGCACTGCGCGATTCCCGCAGCGTGATGGCAATCTTTGCAAGATTTGGGTAAAGGCCCAGCACCGCCTCGGCCAGCTGCTTATACTTCTGTTGGTCGAGTTCTCCGCCCTGTACGTCCACATCCGTTTCGATACCCAAACACTTCTGGCAATCTTCTTCATTCGCAATGCAGACATCCGCATGTTTCACTAGTTCCGGCATCACATCCTGCGGCGCTCGCCCCCACTTCCACAGGTTCTTTCGAAAATTTAAATCAACCGAAGTCTTCGCACCCAGGCCTTTCGCTGTTTCGAGTGACTCTACCGCGAGTGCCGCAGCCGTGTCGCTCAACGCAGGTGTAATTCCGGTAATGTGAAACCAACTGACGTTCTGTAACGCTTCCTCCCAACGGACGCTGCCTGGCTTGGCGAGAGCAATCGCGCTACCGGCACGATCGTAAACCACTTTTGAGGGGCGCTGGTTCGCTCCCGCCTCAACAAAATAAATTCCTAAACGGCCTGGGCCTCGCACGATGTGGTGCGTCTCTACCCCAAATCGCCGCAGTTCCCCAATACAGGCGTCTGCCAGCGGGTTGTTGTCTGGCAGCACAGTGATGTAACGGCTGGCGCCTCCAAATTGCGCGATCGATACCGCTACGTTAGCCTCGCCCCCACCCCACGTCGCGACAAACTCCGAAGTCTGGAGAAAGCGTTCGAAACCGGGAGGCGAGAGCCGTAACATGATTTCTCCGAAGGTGGCAACGACATGATTTCCTGCAGATGGCATGGGAGGCACTTCATCGAAAATACCGCAATCATCCAACCATCTTGCCCGTGAGAGATATACTGAGCGGGTTTAGCCGTCCACTCCCACCCGATGAATCGTCGAGACATCCTGAAAAGCCTGGCAACGGCCTCGTTGCTGCCATTCGCACGCAGCCGGCTGTACGCCGCAATTCCGCCCATGAAGATCACCCGGGTGCGGCTGTACACGCCACCCGACCCGAGCCCGGTTTTCAACCAGAGTGACCACGTCGTCACCATCGAGACCGATGCCGGTGTTACCGGTATCGGCGAAGGCGGTTCCAAGGAAATGTTCGAGCAGTGTGCGGGACGTCTGATTGGAAAAGATCCGCAGTACATCGAACGCCTATGGCAGGATATGTCGCGCGCTTTCTTCTACCCGGCGGGGCGTGAAAAAGAGGACGCCTTGGGAGCGCTCGATCTGGCACTCTGGGATATCAAAGGTAAGGTCCAGAAATCGCCGGTACACCAGCTGCTCGGCGGCATGACGCGCAATTATTGCGAGTGCTACAACACTGCCGGCATCATTCCGGGCATGCACGCTGGGATGAGCGTCAAGGAGCGGGCGCGACTCACCATCGAAGCCGGCTACCGAGCTTTTCGCATGGGCGCGGCCGATGCGCCGGCTAACACCACCTTTAATACCCGCGAGCGTCTCAATGTGCTCCGCGACCAGTGTGCCGAGGCTCGCGAGGGTGTGGGAAAAAATGGCGATTGGGTAGTCGACTTTCACCAGCGATTCGATCTCTCCGACGCCATCCGCGGCTGCAACCTGATCGAGGAATTCGCGCCATTCTTTGTTGAAGATCCTGTGCGTGCCGAAGCTTTCAACCAGGACGTGCCCATCTTGCGCAAGAAGGTGAACGTTCCCATAGCTGCCGGCGAAGAGTGGGGCAATCGCTGGGACTTCAATTCACTCGTTGAAAATCATGACATCGATTATGTGCGCGCCACTCTACCCAACGTCGGCGGCATCACCGAAATGATGAAAATTGCCGCCCTGTGCGAGACGCACTTCATCGGCATTGTTCCCCATTTCACCGGACCCATCGCTACCGCGGCGTTGGTCAATTCTCTCGGAACTTTTTCAGGGCCGCTGCTGATGGAATACAACTTCCAGGGAAGGGAACTGCGGCACCTGCCCGTTTGCCTCGACTTCAAGAATGGCAAACTCTATCCGAACGATCGCCCGGGCTTGGGAGTCGAGCTGGACATGAAGCAATTAAAATTGGTGACCGAAGTCACCGAGCCGGCCACCCGGCGCGCGCAAACTTATTTCCGCCCTGATGGATCCATCACCAACTGGTGACAGTAACCCCGGCTATCCGACTATGAACAGTGCAGAAGCAGTTCAGCAAATCAAGGCGATCGGTATTGTGCCGATCATCCGCGCGGCGAACCCGGAAGCGGCGATACATGCCGCGGAGGCCATCAGCGAAGGCGGCATCCCCTGCGCGGAAATCACCATGACGGTTCCAGGCGCCATTCGCGCGCTGGAAGAAGTCGCCAAACGTTTCGGCGATCGACTCCTGCTCGGCGCAGGCACTGTCCTCGATCCTGAAACCGCCCGCGCCTGTTTGCTGGCCGGAGCCGAATTTTTTGTTACCCCTAGCCTCAATCTCCGCACCATAGAATTTGCCAAACGCTACTCCAAGGCGATCTTCCCAGGAGCCCTCACACCCACCGAGATCGTAGAGGCCTGGCAGGCCGGCGCAGACGGAATCAAGATCTTTCCGTGTAGCGCCCTCGGCGGCGCAACCTACATTAAAGCTCTCCGCGGACCTTTCCCGCAAATCGATTTTGTGCCGACCGGTGGAGTTAACTTAAAAACCATTGCCGATTTTTTCAAAGCGGGCTGTTCGGCAGTTGGTGTAGGCGGCGAACTCGTCGATTCTGCCGCACTATCTTCGGGCAACTACCAACTTATCGAGCAGCGCGCCCGCGAATTTCGCACAGCAGTCGAAGGTGCGCGCACATGATCGAACAAAAATCCGAAGTGGATGTGATCGCACCCGTCAGCCAGACCGCGGTCACACGCAATGTGGCGGTCGATGCCTACCGCGGTCTCGTCATGATCCTCATGATGGGCGAAGTGCTGAACCTCGCGCGCGTTTCGCGCTTTCACCCGGGAAATGTTTTCTGGCAGTTCCTCGCCTTCAATCAAACCCATGTCGAATGGGCCGGATGCTCTCTCCACGACATGATCCAGCCCTCGTTTTCTTTCCTGGTTGGAGTAGCGTTGCCATACTCCATCGCCAGCCGGCTACGCCGAGGCGGCACGCCAGGGCGCATGTTCGCCCATGCCCTCTGGCGCTCGTTGCTTCTCATCGCGCTTGGCATTTTTCTGCGCTCCATCAACAAGACGCAAACCTACTTCACTTTCGAAGACACTCTCACGCAGATCGGTCTTGGCTATCCGTTCCTTTTCCTCCTTGGATTCAAGCCGCCCAAATGGCAATGGACTGCCTTCGGACTCATTCTGGGGATCTACTGGTTGCTGTGGGCTTTGTATCCGCTACCCGGCCCCAGTTTTGACTATGCAGCAGTCGGCGTCCCGGCCGGTTGGGCTCACAACTTCAGCGGCTTTGCCGCGCACTGGAACAAGAACAGCAACTTCGGTAACGCCTTCGATCAGTGGTTCCTGAATCTCTTCCCGCGTACTCAGCCCTTCGTCGCCAATGAAGGCGGCTATTTGACTCTTAGCTTCATTCCCACGCTCGGCACGATGATCCTCGGTCTGGTGGCGGGCCGCTGGTTTCGTACCTCTGCGCCGGCCATTCCCTTCAAGCGCTTTGTACTGGCAGCCGTAATCGGCATCGCGGCCGGAGTGCTTTTGCATGTCACCGGCATCTGCCCCATAGTCAAGCGAATCTGGACCCCCGCCTGGACTCTCTTCAGCGGTGGCATCTGCTTCTTATTCCTGGCCGCATTCAGCTGGGTCATCGATTTCAAGGGCTATCGCAAGTGGGCTTTCCCGCTCGTTGTCGTGGGCATGAACTCGATCGCCGCTTATCTCATCGCTCATCTCTTTGAAGACTTCATCACCGGCAGCTTTCGTACCAATCTCGGCGATCGCACCTTCCAGATCTTCGGATCCGGCTACTACACCCTGCTCCTGGGCGGCGCTGTATTGCTCACCGACTGGTTCCTGCTGTTCTGGATGTACCGCCGCAAACTCTTTCTAAAGATTTAATAGCGAGCAGGCCGGACTAAAAGCCTCTGTATATGCCCGCCATCGAAAGACTCACATCAAGAGAGACTAACGACAGTTGGCCCTGTAAGTCCGTGTGGTCATGCATCAGCCAGGAATCTCCATCCTGGCGTTTGCGGGTTACGATGCGAACTTCCTTCTGCTCGATCGTGACGTACTCCTCAAGCGAGTTCAACTGGCGATAAGCTTCGAACTTCCCGCCTAGATCGTAGTTCCGCGTGGAGTTGGAGAGAACTTCGACAATAAGCCTTGGATTCAACAGAGTATCTTCCGAACTATCAAGGAAGGCCGGAAGACCACAGACGACGATTATATCGGGATACGTGTACAGGCCGCCTTCAGACACTCGAACCCGCATATCCCGGGTAACAACTCGGCAATCCGTGCCTTGCAGATGGTTGCCCAACTCTCGTGCACAATCGGTGATCAAGAGCGCGTGGCGGTAATTTCCGCCGGACATCGCGAATACTTCCCCGTGCAGGTATTCGCTTTTAATCTCGGCCTTTCGTTCTCGTTCGAGATATTGTTCCGGCGTAATGAATTGCGGGTGAGCGGCCATCCTGTCCTATTTTGAACTATCTAAGCTATCGGGCGGAGCTGGTGAGCTTTTGTGTGGAAGCCGTCAGATATTTGTCGTACCAGTCGAGGTAACGCTGATAGCGATCGCGAATAAAGCTGGGGCGCGTGAAGCCGTGGAATTGGCCAGGATAAATGACGAGTTCGGTTGGGACGTGTAGGCTTTGTAGCGCTTCATACATCTGCTCGCCACCCACCACTGGGACATTGAAATCCTTGTCGCCTCCCATGAACAACGTGGGCGTGTGAATGCGGTCAGCGTGGTAGAACGGGTAAGAAATTTTGATCCAGGCGGCTTCGTTTTTCCAGGGCGGCCCGATTTCGTTGTCGTACTGAAACACGTATTGATCGACTCCGTACATAGCGATCTGGTTAGCGCTCCCGGCGCCACTAATGGCAGCTTTGAAGCGAGTGTCTGAGGCGATGGTGTAGTCGGTGAGGATCCCGCCGTAACTCCACCCGCCGATGCCGAGACGGTCGGGATCGACTATGCCCATTTTGACGACTTGGTTGACCGAGGCGAGCAGGTCTGCGACTTCTTTATGGCCCCAATCGCCAAAAATGCTTTCCTGGTATAGATGGCCCCGACCGGAACTGCCACGATAGTTGACGGCGAGCACGATATAGCCGTGAGCGGCGAAGAACTGATGTTCGAAGCTAAAGGAATGGCCGTCCTGCCCGTTGGGGCCGCCATGAATGCGCAGAAGCAATGGATACCGCTTGCCGGCTTCGAAATTGGCGGGCTTGGTTAGTAGGCCGTGCACCTCGGCGTCATCCGTACTTTTTGCCGTGACATCTTCAACCGAACCGAGTTCGAGAGCGCTCATCAGCACATCGTTCTGATGGCTCAAGGGACGCAATGAACCGTTATCCATAGCAAAGACGGCGGCCGGTGCGTGATCATTCGAAATGAGAAGCGCGGTGTGACCAGATTGCGAAGAGAGCGAGGATGCGACCATCGGCTGGCCCAGCAGTCGCTCGACTGAGCCGCCGGAAACCGGTGCTTGCGCAGGGTATTCGGAACGGTCGTCGGCGACCAGGAAGAGCAGCGAACGGCCGTCCTTGCTAAAAGCTGGCGCAGTCACTCCGCGGTCGAGCTTCGCGGTGACTATCTGCGGATTACCCCCGGCAGCCGGGACTACCGCCAGCCGGTTCATGTTATAGGCGCCGAACTTGGCGTCACTGCCCTGAAGATAAGCGATCAACTTGCTGTCGGGGCTCCAGGCGAGGTGGCCGGAATCGGGTCCGGGATGGGTCGTAAGTCGGCGTGGGGTAGCGTGCGGTTTAGCCTCCACCACGAAGATGTCGGTGTTTTCGCTGCGGTCGGGATCTTTGTCCTGATTACTGACGAACGCTAGCTGGCTGCCGTCGGGCGACCAGGCGATGTTTTCTTCGTCAAAGTTCCCGCTGGTTACCGGCTCGAGTTTTTCGGTGGCAATCTCAAACAGATAAATGTGATTGTGCTTGTTATTCAGATAGCCTTCGATGTCCTGCTTAAAGTGATAACGGTCGAGCACGATCGGCTTGGGCGCTTTCGGGGCAGCCGGTTTCAAGGGATCCGGTTCGGGCTCGTCTTTCTCGCGCAACACCAGCGCCAGACGGCTGGAATCGGGCGACCACTCGTAATCAGAAATCGAATACTCCTTCAGATGCGTGAGCTGGCGCGCTTCGCCGCCCCGTCGATCGATCACCCATACCTGGGCGCCTTTCGCCTGGCCGGCCCGAGACGAGGTGAACGAGAGATACTTGCCGTCCGGACTCCAACGCGGTGAGCTCTCCGATTCAGAACCGTTGGTAAGTTGCACTTCCTGCGTGCCGTCCCAATTAGCCATCCAGATGTGATTGAGACGTTTATCGGCATCGTGATCGATGGTGGAAACGGTGTAAGCGACCCATTGACCGTCCGGCGAAACCTGCGGGCCGGCGACGTCGTGCAGGTGTGCCAGATCGTCCAGCGTGAGGGAGCGTTTGTTAGCTTGCTCTCCCAAAGCAACGGAGGAGGCGAGAAGAAGGACGGCCAAAAGTCTGCGGGATGCCATGCCAAAGAGTGTAGAGCAACGGGTGTCAGCAAGAAAAAAACGATAGCTGAACTTACTTCAACTGAGAGAGAATTCGAGCTCGCTTCACTTATCTTACTTACGACCCATGGTCTCGAGTGAGCAGACTTTTTCGAAAGCAAGCACAGGCCGCGATGCCGCGCCACCAAACGAAAGAGGAACTTCGGCGGACGTGGGCCGAGCGCACCGCCGGTTTGGGGCGTCGTGCGCGATTTCACGAGAGTGCGAGTCCGTTGTGCGCGCGAGTCCTTTAGAAGGTTTACGCCGGAGCCGCTTGCAGCCCGGGCGCGGCGGAATTCGTGCGAAACTTGCGATTGGCTTCGCGGTAGTCTTGGCGGCGGTGTTTTGCCTGGGCGGAATCAGCCTTTACTCCATGTCGCGCGCCTCGGCCCTGATGAACCGGATGGCGCACGAGGACCTGCCGGAGATTCAGCTCGCCAGCGAATTCGAACGTAATATTCTGCTGGCTCGCATTCACTTCATTTATCACGTGACCATTCAGAAGCCAGGTGAACTGGAGAAGGGCTGGGCCAGCTTCGGCAAGGTTCAGGCAGTCCTGCCGAAACTGGAGGCGCAGGCGGCCCTGCCGGGCATGGCGGCGGTTCGAAATCAAACGACGGAATTGAAGCAAAATTTGGCCGATTACGATGTCTCGCTGCGAAAAGTGCTCCAGGTAGTCGCCGCGGGGGAGAATCATGGCGCATCCTTCAGCCAGTTGGTCGCGGAATGGGCACGCATCGGCAATGCGCTGGTGAAGTCGTCGGCTGACCTGAACGGTCGCTATTTGGCGTCAGCCCAGGCCTCCTCTATTGAATACGCCGGTCAACTGAAGCGCAGTATGCGGCTGGTAGTGGTGGCTGGGTTCCTGACTTTATTGCTGGGCCTGGGAACTGCGGTGATCGTGATCCGGCATGTCACCACCGTCGTTTCCCTTTCAGTCGAGCGCCTGCAGGCAGCCGCAAACAAAATGGACGGCGTAGCGCGCGAGGTCACCGAGTCTTCTCAGACTATAGCCGGCATGGCGGCCGAACAAGCCGCGTCGTTGCGTGAAACTACCGCCTGTGCCGCTGAAGTCCAGGCGAAGGCGCAGCGTTTCGCCGGTCAGGCGCAATCCATGAATGACGCCATGGTGGATTCGCAGCGCCGCTCAGTGAAAGCACAGGAAGTAGTGACTGAGATGATCGGCTCCATGGCCAAAATCAAAGGCGCTAACGAGCAAGCGGCCCAGATCACAAAGACCATCGATCAGATCGCATTTCAAACAAACATACTGGCGTTAAACGCGGCGATCGAAGCGGCTCGGGCGGGCGAAGCCGGCCTCGGTTTCTCGGTGGTAGCAGACGAAGTACGCACCCTGGCGCGCAGGTCTGCCGAAGCGGCCCGCGACACCACACAAGTGATCGCCTCGGCTTCGGAGACCACTGCTGAGGGTACCCGGCAATTTGAACACGTCGGCGCCAGCCTGCGTGCCCTGGCGCAAGATGCTATGAAGACGCAGGGCTTGGCGAGCGAGGTCAGCATCGAAAGCTCGAACCAGACACGCGCTGTTCAGCAGATCGCAGCAACACTCACGCGTTTGGAGGCGGTGACCGAGCGCGTGGCCGGCGATGCGCGTGATCGCGTGGCCGCCGCCGAAGCCCTGGCTTCCCAAGTGGAGTCCTTGCACTCGATTTCGGCCGATCTGGCGCAACTGGCCGGGATTAAATAGCCTCTACTCCACGCCTTGCGAGGAGGAACTTAGACGACCACGCGTGTAATCGACGTCTTCTGGTAAATAGCTCGCGACTGTTCGAGACTAGCCAGCTCGATACCCGGCAACATAGCCGAAGCGGTGCCCGCCGCCACGCCCCAGCGTACTGCCTCACCGAGTGAATCTCCCTGTTCGAGTGACCAGACAATCGCGGCCGCCATGGCATCGCCCGCACCTATAGGACAGAGCGCATCGACCACCGGAGGAGTAACTTCGAGCACGCCTTCAGTAGACGTAGCCGCAATCGCGCCGCGGCTGCCCAGCGACAACACCACCGATTTCGCACCCAGCGCTTTGATTCGCTGCACCGCTTCAATCAACTGCGTCCGTGTAATCAGCGCCGCGTTCATAATCCGCTCCGCTTCCGACTGATTCGGTTTCACGATCGTCGGGTGCGCTTCCAATCCAAATAGCAGCGCGTCCCCATCGGCATCGAGCAGTGTCTCCACCTTGTGTTTCGTCGCCAGCTTAATCAGCTTGGTATAAAAATGCGGATTCACAGAGGGCGGCAAGCTGCCGCATAACATCAGCCAAGACGCTTCAGGCAGATGCTTTTCCGTCGCCTTCAGGATCTTGTCCAGTTCCGTATCCGAAAGCGCCGGACCACGTTCGTTCAGCTTAATCGAGAGCCCGCGCTGGTCTGAAATCGTCAGATTGATGCGGATGGCATTGCGAATCTTTACGATCTCTTTGCCGAAGGTGTCGTCCGCTAAGTGTTCCTCGAATTTGCGCCCTACATCCTTGCCGGACGTTGTAATCGCAACGGCCGGTGCCCCAAAACTGGTAAGAACCCGAGCAGCATTGATGCCGCGGCCGCCCGCCGCTTCCGTAGTCGACTCGATATACGCCCGGTCTTCAAAAACCAGCCGGTCCACAGTGGTGATCCGGTCGAGGGCAGGATTGATCGTCAACGTGAGGATGGGTCGGCTCATTCCGGCTGCGGCTTTCAGCGTAACAGTTTCGACGAAAATGTTTGTGTTCTGTGTTGCTTACGGCGAAGTTGGGCAATTTGCCGGTGATTGTGGCGCTCCGAAGGGAGAGCCTTATGCCTGCGGCTTCCGCGCGGCCCGGCGAGCCGCCAGAATGCCCCCTAGCGCGGCCGAAATAGTCGTCAAAAAGAACATCTCCACCAAAGCCTGTCGCAAACCTGCCAGAAACTGTTGCGGGTCCGCCAGCATCTTGGCCGCTTCCGGCATGCGTGCCAGGCTCGTTCTCAGCAGCTCACGCCCGGCCTCGGTATTCAACTCTGAGTTCACCACAAACACGCAAAAGGCGAACACCAGAAAGAGCCACACGCCCGTCATCACGCCCAGGTAAGCGCCGCCGCCTGCCGAGAGCGGCTGCATCGTCTGCTTGCGATAGAAGTGGGCGGCAAAGTAACCGGCCGCGCACAGCACCACCAGGCCCAGCGGCAGAATAATCATTGCCAGAGCCAGCGGGATGATGGCCACCGCCGCCACGCCGACCGTAATGGTCAGCGCCCGAAGATTATTAAAGCCAACGGGCGCAGGCTTGCCGGCGGGTGCGCTTCCCGGTACGTCGAGAGGCCCCTGCACGGGCGCGACCGGCGTATCGGCGCCAGACATGCGTGCAATATCTTCTTCATATTGAGGCTTGCCGCACTTGTGACAAAAGCGGGCGTCGTCCGGTAGCACGGCACCGCAGGTACAACGTTGTTCCACACTTTTATAGTACGGCGTTTACCCGGCAGGTCGGAGAGATAGCTGTTTGCGATGATCGTGCGATGCAGCTCCGTCCAGGGGATAATACGTCGCAGTGACTTTCTTCGAAAGCCTACTCGTGCTCTTGTTAGCGGCGATTGTTCTGTTGCAGATCTCGCGCCGCCTCCTGCTCCCTTATCCAGCGATGCTGGCCGCAGCGGGAGTGTTTGTGGCTCTCATTCCTGGATCGCCCAGTATCCGCTTAACGCCTGATATGGCGCTGGCGCTTTTCATCGCGCCGGTCCTGGTCGATGCCGCATTCGACTTCCCCCTGGGGACGGCCCGCCGATTTTGGAGTCCCTTGGTTGCTCTCGTGATTGTCGCCGTAACGGTGACCACCGCTGCGGTCGCCTGGGTGGGATGGGCCTACATCGGTTTGCCCATTGCCGCCGCGATTGCACTGGGCGCGATTGTGGCGCCACCCGATGCGGCAGCGGCGACGGCCGTACTCACGGCTGTCTCCATTCCCAGAACCATCGAAGAGGTGCTCAAGGGTGAGAGCCTGTTTAACGATGCTACAGCGCTGCTGATTTTCAGTGCTGCCATAGCTGTACAGTCGAACGGCGGCATTACGCCAGGTGTCGCTCTCCGCTTGGCCGTGGCTGTTCCGGGCGGCCTGCTGCTTGGCATTGCTTGTGCATTTATCGTCCGACGGGTGAATCGCTTCGTCGTAGATACGCTCGGCGGAAACCTGCTTCAATTTGTTCTTTCGTACCTGGTCTGGATTGCCGCACAGCGTTTGCAGTTGTCCGCCATCCTTTGTGTTATCGCTTTCGCGATGACACTGGCGCGCGGTGTGCAAACCAGTCTTTCCGCGCGGATGCGTGTGCATTCCTATGCCGTTTGGAGTTCGGTTGTTTTCACGCTGAATGTTTTGGCGTTTCTGCTCATGGGAATGCAGGCTCGAACAATCGTGGCCAGAATGCCGGCCAATCGTTTGAGAGAAGCGTTTGTCAGCGCCGCCCTCGTGGTTCTCGCGGTGCTGATCGCCCGCATGGCTGTCATTTTCGGATTCAATCGACTGATTGCCTGGTGGCGCCGGCGGAAAGGGCTACCTGAACCTGCTTCGATACGCCAGGCAGTGTTGGTGGGCTGGTGCGGCATGCGCGGCTTTGTAACGCTTGCCACAGCATTTGCCCTGCCGTCCTCTTTTCCTAAGCGCGACCTGGTTGTTCTGATCGCCTTTTCGGTGGTGCTGGTCACCCTGGTGCTGCAAGGATTGACATTGGCGCCTCTTATCCGTCTGCTTAAGCTGAATGACAATAACACTCAAGAGCGGGAGCTTACCGATGCGCGAATCAATTTGGCCAGCGCAGCGCTTGCGGCCTTGCACGGCGAAACCGGCCTCGAAGTGGAGAACCACCGTTATAACTACTCCGTTCAGCGTGACGCGGCCACCGATCAGACCAAGTGTCAAGTACTGGAACGGCACCGCGCGTTTGGTCTGGCTGCCATCTCTGCAGAGCGCCAGGAATTAGAGCGATTGCGCACAGACAACCAGGTCGGAATCGAGATGTTCCTGCTATTACAAGAGGAACTCGATTGGAGCGAACTCACGCTGCTTTCCGAGAACGATCGCCGCATCGTGGAAAATTGATCTGTCCTCTGTGTCCGCGATTAAACCTGGGCGCAACGATCGTCGGTAATCGTGGGTTCTTTGTCCTTTCGCGCACTTTTCACTTGCGCCTTCAGGACGGAAAATGATGACTGGGGTAACAGCTTACCCGGTGGTTGAAAATTTTGATCATAGGAATTAGTCGATGGATTTGGCACACATTCACGCCTTCACTGAAGCTATGAAGCGCAAAGATCTGGAAGCCATGCTGACCCACATGGCTGAAGATGTGATCTTAAAGACTCCACTCGTCGCTGAACCGTTCAAAGGTAAGGCCGCCATAAGACCCGTCGTCAAAGCTCTGCTGGAAGTCGTCGACGCGTTCGAATTTATTGAAACAATGCAAGGCTCTCAGCATGTCGCTGAGTTCTTCAGGGTGACAGTCGGCGTCCACGAGCTGGACGGTGTGGACTACTGGCTCCTCAACGAAGTAGGCCTCATTAAGGAGATGACGGTGCTGTGGCGGCCTCTTCCCGCAATCGCAGCGATGCAGGCGATATTAGACCGAGCGTAAACGCGAACCCGCGCTAGACCATCAGCTATTGGCGATAGCGACAGCCTGGTGCAGGTGCTCGTCACTGGAAAGTTGAGCGATCATGAAAGCGGCCAGGTCGGCACGGGTAATCTTGTGAGCCTTCTCGCCGCTCTCGGCGGAGAAGACGCGTACGTTTCCTGTAGCGGTGTCGTCCGACAGAAAAGCCGGGCGAAGAATCACCCAGTCAAGATCGCTCCCTTCCACAGCGGACTCCATAGCTGCTTTGTCCTTGTCCGCCCCGCGCAAAAAGTCGATACAAGGAGGCGTTCGTAAAAAGTGGCATTCGCCTCACTCTCTCCTTCCCCCAGCATGGACGTGACCACGAGACGGCGGACACCGTTCCGCTGCATGGAAGCGATAATTGTCTTGGCCGCACTTCCTTCCAGCGTCGTTGTTTTGTAAGGTGTCTTGCCGCCAATCGTGTCAAGCACTGCGTCCTTGCCCGCAACCGCTCCGTCCACTGCGACGCTATCTGTCGCGTCACCTTCAACCACGCGAACGTTCGGGCCGTTGTATTCCTCAGCCTTGCGCACAAAGGCGGTCACCTCATGACCGCCGGCAACAGCCTGCTCGACCACCGCCATACCCGTCTTGCCGGCGGCCCCAAAAACCAGGATTCTCATTGACTCAGTTCTCCTTTCATCTATTCGATTCTCCAAAGTAAGGCGCAGAGCAAATTCATTCAGGAGGGATATTCAGGTTGAGGTGAAACAAATTCCCCGGGTCATACTGCCGCTTCAGCGCTTGCAGCCGTGCATATTTTTCCGGTGTAAAAGCCGCCGGTACACGCGCCTGCTCATCACCACGGAGGAAGTTGTACGAGGCCTCTCCAGTAAATACCGGGCCGAGCGAGTGAAAGGCCTCTTTTGTAGCGACCGCCAACTCTTCGAGACTTGATTTGATCGCGGGTGAAATCATGCGCAAAAAATAGGGAGCTTGCGGCGCGGTGTAGGCCGTGGCATCTTCGCGTTCGGCCCCCAATTCGCCGCCAAACTGTTGTAGTTCAAACTGCATCAAGGGCGGGATCCGATCATGGGCCAGGCCCACGACGTCGTCGATCACCTCTTCGGTTAACTCGCGCAGGCATTCGGTATGCGTGAATGTCGGGGAGCCCTCTAAATTGGACGCTTCGTCAAATCTCGCCATATCGGAGTACGGCCGGAAATCGAGATCGTCGAGGGATGGATCTTTGAATTCCCTGATTTGCGCGTGGAGCGCTTCGGCGGTAGATTCATCTGCGTGGCAGACGCCGACCGCGCAGGCCTCGGTCAAGCCATGAAGTAAGAAGCCGGGGTTGGGAGGAAGTTTCATCAGGCGCAGAGTCGTGCTCGTCTCGTTACCCAGTGTGGCTGACCAGTCGCGGTAAAAGCGCAGTACCTCAGCAGCATCTTTGAGGCGGTAATACGCCATCCCGCCAAATACGCGCCTCAGGGGCAACAACTGCGTGGTGAGCGATGCAACGATACCGAAGTTGCCGCCTCCTCCCTTCAATGCCCAAAACAGATCGGGATTCTCTGTCGCGCTTGCCTCGACAACAGAGCCGTCCGCCAGCACGACTGTGGCGGATTGAAGAGCGTGGCAGGCCGCACCAGCTTTGCGTCCAAGCCAGCCCACGCCGCCGCCCAGTGTGTACCCGGTAATACCGACATTCGAGACCTGGCCCGACGCATAGGCGAGCCCGTATGGTTCTGCCGCGGCCGCCAAATCGCCCGACTTCACGCCCGGCTGCACGGTCGCTGTTTGTTCGGCCGCGGAGATTTCGACCGATCGCATTTCGCTCAGGCGCAATAAAATTCCGCCGTTACACGGTTGTGCAATACCATGTCCGGTGTTCTGTACTGCCAGCGGCACAGCAAACTCGCTCGCTGTCCGCACCACGGCGACAATGTCGTCGAGATTGGCGGCGTTCACAATGGCCGCCGGATGCTGTTCTAGAACCTGGAGCCAGGGCGTACGTTGCTTGTCGTAAGCCTTGTCCCCGTTTGTGACGACGGACCCGGTCAGTTGCCGCCGTAGTTTCTCGAGCGCGGCTTTGTTTAATGATGCGGTCTGTGGCATAACTGCTCATGAGATTGGCGCGGGCATCGCTTTGTTACTCGCAGGAATTGAGGTACAGAATTGCATAAAATGAAGTAATGCGCGTGCTCGCCGATATGGAGCTCTTTGTAGAACTGGCCAGGCTCCGCAACTTTGGTAGGGCCGCTGCCGCCCTGGATATGACGGCCTCGACTCTGAGCCGCCGGATCACCGCTCTCGAGAAAGAGATGGGTATACCTCTCATACGGAGATCCACCAGGAGCTTCGCTCTTACTGAATCAGGCCAGGAGTTTTTCGAGCGATCCAGGAAAATCGTTGCGGAAGCTGCTCGGACACGGGAAGAAATAGGCGCAAACTTCACGAATGTATCTGGCCATCTCAGAATAGGCGCGCCTTGTGACTTAGCTATGACGATCCTTGCCCCGCTCGTCGCAAAGTACTGCCGTGAGAACGCAAGCGTGTCCGTCGAGATCGTCGCCACTCAAGCACAACCAGATCTGGTCAGCGATTCTCTTGATCTAGGGTTCGTAGTAGCTCACCAGGTTGCGCTTTCCGACTCTTCCTTTCCCGCTCGCCAGGTCGGTTCATTCCCCAGAATGCTGTATGCTTCCAGACTCCATCTGAAGCGTCAAGGGACTCCGGCTTCGCCGCAAGCGCTGCGGGAACATGCCTGCCTTCGCTATGTCTATTTCAGTCGCTTAACTGAAAAGCAGTGGGTACTACACCAGGGAAGAAAGCGTGAATCCATCGCTGTTGGTGGAGCGTGCGCCTCAAACAGCGTGATCGTGTTGGCTCAAGCGGCGCGGGAACACCTTGGGATTGCCATGCTTCCTCAGCATATGGCGTCACATCCGGCCTTCGGAGCGGGTCTCGTCAGAGTTCTGCCGGATTGGGAGGGTACGGGAGTGAATGTTTTCGCCTTGTCCGTGAACCGCGCTTTACCGGCGAAGACACGAGAGCTTATTCGTATTGTCAAGTCCGAGTTCACCAGACGACTGGCGCAACTCGAAGCCGCGTCATAGGCCACTCCCCACATAGTCTGGCTTGTTCCCAAACTGTAAAAAATTCGTAAACTCGCGTGCCCGTTCGCCGCCATACGACCGCAAAGCCGCCAAACCCGATACCATGTGACTTGCCATGCAAAAGATCCTCGTCATCGACGATGATGAGAACCTGAGAGACACCATTGCTGTAATGCTCGAGCGCGAGAACTTTGACCCCGTTCTCGCGGCCGATGGTAAAGCCGGTCTCGAGATGGCCGTTACCCTGAAGCCTCATCTCATCCTGATCGACTTGCGCCTTCCTCTGCTCAGCGGCGTAGATGTATGCCGTCAGTTGCGTGCCGATCGTATTCAAACCCCGATCATTGTTCTGAGTGCGGCCGGCGACGAAGTCGATAAGGTTCTGCTGCTCGAAATCGGGGCCGATGACTACATCGTCAAACCCTTCGGAACGCGTGAACTGCTGGCACGCATTCGCGCCCTGCTGCGGCGCGCGCTCCCCGAGACGAAAGCCGCCAGTTTTGGCGAGGTGGAAGTCGATTTCGATCACCGAACGATCACCGCCAAAGGCGCCGAAGTCCGTCTCACGCCAGCCGAATACAACCTGCTTGTCTTCTTTCTTCATAATGCCAATCGCGCCCTTACCAGGGACCTGATTCTGAACTCCGTCTGGGGCTATGAATCGTATCCGAATACCCGTACCGTCGACGCACACGTCGTCCGCCTCCGGCAGAAGTTAGAGCCTGATCCGGGCCTTCCCCGTCACTTTCTGACTGTCCATGGCGTCGGATATCGCTTCCTGCCGTAGGACCCTGTGTCGCGCCCGCTCGTCCTCATAGTCGAAGACGCCGACAACGTCACCCCCCTGGTGATCGCGCTGGAAAGCCTTCCCGAAAACTGGGACGTGCGCACCGTCTCTAACGGCAAACTGGCGCTTGAATTAATTACCGCGGGCCATACCTGTCTCGCGGGCGTTGTCACCGACGTCAATCTTCCCTTTGTCGATGGACTGGCGCTCGTAAGGGCCATTCGCGCGCAGCCTCGCTACTCCGGCCTGCCCGTAATTGTGGTCAGCGGCAACGTCGATACCGAAGTCTCCGCTCGCGCCACCAAACAAGGCGCGAATGCCTTCTTCGCTAAACCGTATTCCCCCACCCAGGTCCGCCAAAAATTATGCGAGCTCATGTATGCTGCTTCCTAAACTCATGCTGCGAATTACTTTCAGAGCCACGACCGTGAGGGAGTGGGTTGGCACTGCAATTTTGCGCCGGAAAGTGACCAGACTTCTCTGCCTGCTTACCATCCTCGCGCCGCTCCTGCCGGCACAAAGCGAGACGGATTCCCAAAAACTACTCGCTCAGGTTTTGCAGCGGCTCGACGCGCTTGAAAAACAAAACCAGGAGTTAGCGGGAGAAGTCCACAGTCTACGTCAGGAACTGGCGCAATCGAAAGTATCCGCTCCAGACCAGACACAGCAGCCATCCGTAACCGCTACTCCGCCGCCCATGATCGACGATCGCGTCACCGTAAATTCGCAACGCATCGACGAGCAGGCCCAGACCAAAGTGGAAGCTTCCCAAAAATTCCCGGTGCAACTGACCGGCATGCTGCTCTTCAATGCCTTCGGGAACAGTGCGAATTCCGGCAACGCCAACAGCATCTACACCCCTCTGCTAACTGGTCCCGACCGTTCCGGCGCGACTATACGGCAATCGTTACTTGGCTTCAACTACCAGGGTCCTCATCTGCCAGGCGATGGCCGCGTCAACGCATCTCTACTCCTGGACTTCTGGGCAGGCTCTCCGCAGCCCGGCTCTTCCTGGGTCCGATTGCGCCAAGCCGACGTTTCGCTCGATTGGAATCACAGAAGCTTTTCAGTCGGGCAGGAAAAGCCGCTGATTTCGCCCTATCAGCCCAGTTCACTCGCCGAAGTCGCTATCCCACCTCTGGCCGGCGCAGGCAATCTCTGGCTCTGGCTCCCGCAGGCTCGCTACGAAGAGCGAGTGTTTCTGGGGACTCACGATGGCTTAACGGGCCAAATCGCCCTGCTCCAGACCGACGAGAACTACTCAACGCTGCCCCTCGAATACACCAACCTGATTGACCGCGCGCGCCCCGCTGTCGAAGGCCGAATCGCCTACTGGCATCGCTTCGACGACCAGCGTCGCCTTGAAATCGGCTCAGGCTTTCACTCGAGCCAGTCGCACGTCGAAGGGCAATCCGCTTCGTCTCACATTGCTTCGCTCGACTGGTCGTACCTCACCGGCCCCCACCTCCAAATCACCGGTACCTTCTTTCGCGGTCAGAACGTTGCCGGGCTCGGTGCTCTCGGTAACGGAGTAGCCTTTCCTGTATCGGGCTTGCTCAAACCGGTACGGAGTTCCGGCGGCTGGAATCAGTTTTCCTTTCCCCTTAGCAGCCGTCTGACCTTCGGCATCTTCGGCGGCGTCGAAAGTGACAACCCGGCCGATCTGATTCCCAGTTCCATCGTGCGCAATTTATCCTATGCTTCAAACTTGACCTATCATCTCGGACCGAATGTTGTCATCGCCGTCGAAGGCCTGCAGTCGCGCACCCGCAGCGTAGCCGGCGACAACGCCGTTCACAATCACTATGACCTCGCCGTCGGCTATCTTTTTTAGTTTTGTGCGGCTCTGTGTCATCCTCTCTTGCACTCAGCTCAGTGCAGCCTCCCTCGGCGGCAACATACAGCTGATGGCCTCCAAAAACTCGTCCGTCAGCAAGCACCAGGACTTCTCAGGCGTTGTCGTTTGGCTCACTTCCCGCAATGCGCCCGCTGACCCGAAGCCTTCCCGCCAGCACTATCAAATGCTGCAAAAAGACAAAACGTTCTCGCCTCATATCCTGGCGATCCCGACCGGCGCATTCGTCGATTTCCCGAACCTGGACCCCATCTTTCACAACGCCTTCTCCAATTTCGATGGCAAAATCTTTGATGTATCGTTGTATCCCCCGGGCTCGTCGCGCACCGTTCACTTCGACCGCCCGGGCATCGTACGAATCTTCTGCAACATCCATCCTTCCATGTCGGCCATCATCGTCGTTCTTGATTCAAATCATTTTGCGATCACCGACCGGCATGGCGATTTCCAGCTGACCGGCATCACTCCGGGCGATTACGACATCCACTTTTTTCACGAGCGCTCGACGCCCGAGACCCTGCAGGAACTTACCCGCCCCCTCACCATCACCTCCGCCGGCCTCGCTCTGCCGGCGCTCGCCATTTCGGAGGCCGGCTACATCCCCGTCGCGCACAAGAACAAATATGGCCGCGAGTATCCGCCACAATCAGAGAACGCAGCCTCCTATCCGCTGCCTGTCAGATGAACTCTCTGCCCCAAAAGGCCCGCAGTGGCCTGCGCGCGATTCACTTTAGCGGTCTGTCCCTTCTCTGGCGCATTCTCATCTCCACTGCTCTCGCCATTACGCTCGTCTTTGCCCTCACCGGCTGGATGATCCAGCGCTACGCCGCCAGCATCAGCCAGCACAGTATCGAAGAGGAAATTCAGACCAGCCTACAGGCCTACCAGTCGCTCTGGAGCATGCGAGTTCGCAGCCTGACCGCAGTCAGTCGCATCATCAGCTCCATGTCAGATGTGCGCGCTGCCTTCATGACGCACGATCGCGCCACCATCCGAGATACCGCCGGCCAGCTCTGGTCTCAGATCTCCGAAGAGAATGCCAATTTCCTGGTCCTTGACGCCACCGGAGACGTCATTGCTTCGCTCGGCGGTGATCCCGCATTTTCGATTCCGAAAACGCTGGTCGAAGCCGCCTCGAAACGTTTCCCGAACCAGGTCGCCGGCTACCTTACCCGCCGCGGCCATCTCTTTTACGTTGTTTTTACCCCCGTATACGTGCAGGCCACCGAAGGCCAGGCGCTCATCGATATCCTGCTCATCGCCTTCGATATCGATAATCGACTCGCGGCATCCTTAAAGGCCTCTACCCACGGCAGTGACTTTGCTTTTCTTTCTCAAAACAGAGTCATCGCTTCCACGCTGCCTCCCGCCGAGGGCTCGAAGTTACGATCGGGCGGAGACCAGGCAGGCCAGGTTCGCCGGCTGCAAATCGGTGGCGTCGACCACCTCCTCCTCGAAGCCGCCCTCACGGATCCTTTGGGTCACGCCGCCGGGCAGCTCTTTATCCTGCGCTCTGCCCGCGGCGCCGAAGCCGTGCTTAACGATCTCAAAGGCACCGTCGCCGCATTCTGGACGCTCGCTATCCTGATCGCTCTCGCTCTGACCTTTCTCCTATCGAGGCGCATTCTCCAACCCGTTAAACAACTCGACCGCGCGGCCGGCGAAGTGATCCGCCGCAACTACAATTTTCGCGTTCCCGTCGAGACCGACGACGAACTCGGTCGCCTGGCCGCCACCTTCAACACCATGTGCGAATCGATCCAAAGCGCGCGCGACGAGTTGATCCTGCAGGAACAGATTTCGACTATCGGCCGCCTTTCGAGTTCTATCGTGCACGATCTCCGCAACCCCCTTGCCGCTATTTACGGCGGTGCCGAAATGCTGATCGATGCCGAACTTTCTCCCGAGCAATCGCGCCGTCTGGCAGTGAACATTTACTCCGCCTCGCGCCGCATCCAGGAGTTGCTACAGGAACTGGATGTGTCGCGTGCCATAGCCCGGCCGGTAGAGGCGTGGCCCATTCACGATATGGTCCGCTCAGCGGTCGACATCATTACGCAAACCGCCGAGTTGCAGGGCGTTTCCATCACGGTAGACATTCCCGAACGTCTTTCTGTTCTAGCCGATCGCAACCGTTTGGAGCGCGTCTTCCTCAACCTGCTCCAGAATTCTCTCGATGCCATGCCCGAAGGAGGCTTCATCCGTGTAACAGCATGCGAAGCTAACGGCACCGCAGTGGTGAGATTGGAAGATTCCGGCCCCGGCATCCCGGAAGCTGCCTGGACGCGATTGTTCCAGCCTTTCGCTACTTTTGGTAAGAAGAACGGCTTGGGCTTAGGCCTTGCGCTGTCCCGCCAAACCATACTCGAACATGGCGGAGATCTCTGGGCCGACAAAAAGAACATTGCCGGCGCGGCTTTCCTTGTCCGTCTGCCGCTCCTGTCCCCTGCGTTGCCCAAACCCTCTGTCGACGGCAGCAGCGTACTACACTGAGGATTCTCTCTCCCCTCCAGCAGTGACCCCGTCCGTACCAGCCAAAACGTCCAGCCGCACGCCAAGAGCTTTGACGACTCGTACCTTCTTTGCGCGCTCCGGCTTGCTCTCGCGCTCGCATCCAAACTATGAATTCCGCCCGGGACAACTCGCCATGGCCGAAGCCGTTGAAGCCGCTCTTTCCGAAAAAGCACACTTGCTGGTGGAAGCCGGCACCGGCGTTGGCAAAACGCTCGCCTACCTGATCCCTTCAATACTCTCCGGCAAGCGCGTCGTGATCTCCACCGGCACCAAAAATTTGCAGGAGCAGCTGTATTCGAAGGATGTGCCCTTCCTGCAGTCTCTGTTCGAGCAGCCGCTGCGCGTCTGTTACATGAAAGGGCGCTCGAACTATCTTTGCCGGCAAAAACTGTACGACGCGGAACGAGAACCCGTGCTTTCCGGCATCGATGAGGTGAGCGATTTTCACATCATCCGAGACTGGGAATCCGCCACCCAAACAGGCGATCGCAGTGAACTGAACGAGCTTCGGGAAAACAGCGGCGCATGGTGGAAGCTCGATGCCCGCAGCGAAGCTTGTACCGGGCAGAAGTGCCAGCAGTTCGAGCGCTGCTTCATCACCGAGATGCACCGCCGCGCAGCCGAGAGCGACATCATCATCGTCAATCACCATCTCTTCTTCGCCGATCTCGCCATGCGCGATCAGCCCTTCAGCGCCATCCTGCCCGACTACTCCGCCGTCATCTTCGACGAAGCCCACGAGATTGAAGACGTCGCTGGCCAGTACTTCGGCATGTCCGTCAGCAATCTGCAAATTCAGGAACTCATCAAAGACACCGCCGGTGTTTCACGACGGAAGTTTTTCGCTACCCCGGAACTGGATCGTGCCCTGGTGCATTTGGGCGAACGCTCTGAACTGTTCTTCGCGCTCTTCCCCGGCGACGGCCGCCAGGGGTTCAATCAACAGGCAGAGTTCGCCGCCGCGCATGAACACGAATATCGCGAGCTGCTCATTGCGCTCGATGTCCTGAACACCCGGCTGGAGTTGGTTGAAGGCTCGATTGAAGAAATTCTGCCGCTCGTGCGCCGCGCTAAATTGATCCAGCAAGCTATTCAGTTCTGGCTGGAAGCAGCCGATCCCACTTTTGTCTACTGGACCGACCGTCGCGGCCGCGGCCTCTATCTGCAGGCCACACCCATCGATGTCTCGAAGATTTTGCCCGGCCGTTTGTTCGATACTGTCGATAGTGTCGTTCTGACTTCGGCCACCCTCACCGTCGGCGGCAGCTTCGATTACGCGCAAAAGCGTTTAGGCCTGCCGAGCGCGCGCACGCTCCATGTCGAAAGCCCATTCGATTTTGAAACCCAGGTGCTGCTCTATGTGCCGCCGCACCTGCCCGATCCGCGCCAGCCGGAGTTCGTGCGAAAGGCCGCCGATGAAATCGAACGCATCATCGAAGCGTCACGCGGGCGCGCCTTCCTGCTGTTCACCAGCCATACCCAAATGCGACAGCTTTATGAACTGCTGCGTAAACGGCTCGACTATCCGCTGCTGCTGCAAGGCGAAGCTCCCCGCACCGCTCTGATCGAGAAGTTCCGCGCCACTCCCGGCGCAGTGCTCTTCGGAACGTCGAGTTTCTGGCAAGGCGTCGACGTGCAGGGCGAACAGCTCAGTTGTGTCGTGATCGACAAGTTGCCTTTTGCCGTGCCTACCGATCCGGTAGTCGCAGCTCGCAGCGAAGCCGTCCGGCAAAGCGGCGGAAATCCCTTCCAGGACTACCAGATTCCACAAGCCGCCCTGGCACTAAAGCAAGGTTTTGGCCGCCTGATTCGCGCCGCCAGCGACCGCGGCGTTTTAGTTCTGCTGGATAATAGAATTTTGAAGTTCTCCTACGGACGCGTCTTCTTGCAGAGTCTGCCTCCCTACCGCATCACGAAGAAGTTGCAGGACATCCAAGAGTTTTTCCATGTTTGAAATTTGCGTAGAACATACCTTCGCCGCGGCGCATGCTCTCCGCAACTATTACGGCAAGTGTGAAAACTTGCACGGGCATAACTATCGCGTGCAGGTCGGAATGGAGGGGCCCGCGCTTGACGAAGCCGGGATGTTATTCGACTTCGCGAAGTTAAAGAAGCAACTGCGCGTGACTAGCGAGTACCTGGACCATCAGAACTTGAACGAGCTAAACCCCTTCGACGTGCTCAATCCATCGGCCGAGAACATCGCGAAGTTCATCTGTGAGGAAATGCAGCGCGCCCTCGATTCGGGATCGATTGCCTATGTCCGCGTCTGGGAGACCGACACCTCGTACGCCGTCTATCGCCCCCGTTAAACTACCGGCAACTTAACATAGGGTAGGCTTCAGCCTGCAATCTTGATTAGCGCCCGAAATAAGCAGCGTTCTTCTGCGTAAAATCGGCCCACTTCTCGGGTAAATCATCGGCTGCAAAAATCGCCGACACCGGGCAAACCGGCACACAGGCGCCGCAATCGATACACTCCACCGGGTCGATATACAACATATCTTCGCTGCCGAACTTCTCGCTGTCTTTCTTGGGGTGGATGCAATCTACCGGGCATGCGTCGACACAGGCGGCGTCCTTTGTTCCAATGCAGGGTTCTGCGATTACGTAAGCCATCTCTTAATTCCCTTGATTCCTCTAAACTTTAGAAGTAGCACAATAACCATGCGACTCTCAAAAGCCCAACGGCGAGCGGCGAGAATCGGCTCTTGAACCGCTTCACACCGGGCGCGAGTTACTTGATCCCGAAGATCAGACGAGCGTATTGACGCACTGCCTCAACCACCACGCGAGGTGCTGTCTCAACGTACTTGGCTTTCCGAACCTTCCAGTCAACGCTCTTGAGGTGATCCGCCAAAATAACACCTGTGATCTTCAGACCGCCTGGTACTGCGACTTCGAAAGGGTACCCTTTCACCTGATTCGTTATCGGACAAACAATCGCCAGATTGGCGCTCGAATTGTAAGTCGCTGAGGAAAGAACAAGAGCAGGACGTCTCCCCGCCTGCTCATGATCCGCTTGCGGGTCAAAATCGATGAAAATAAGCTCGCCTGCATCAGGAATCCAGACCTTCCTCACCAGACTTCGTGCCCTTGCGGACTACCCCAGTCTGTCTCGCCGTGGCGATTCTTGGGCGTGATCTGCGAAACCAGGCTGTCGAGCGTGACTTCTTTCTTTACCGCCCGCACTACAATCACTCCCGGTCCCTCGACTTCGACGCTTACCTGATCGCCTTCGCGAAGATTCGCTTGTTCAGCCACTTTCCTTGGGATCCGAACACCGGTGCTGTTTCCCCACTTTGCCACTGCAGTTTCAATCGATGCGCCCATCCTGTTGCTCCCGCTCACCAGTATATACAAATGTATATCCGTAGTCCAACTCGCTACGGTTGGGGCTGGGCCGGCCCTGATGAGAGAATGCCCTTTGATGCCCCCCAAAGTGCGCAAAGCCGTCTTCCCCGCTGCGGGACTGGGCACCCGTTTTCTAACTGCCACTAAATCCTCTCCGAAGGAAATGTTGCCGATTCGTTGACAAACCGTTAATCGAAGACGGTAAGCAGTTGCTCTGGTTCAGGTACCTTGGAATGAACCCTGAGAAGCAGGAGGAATGAAATGCGGGCATACCAAACCGATTACGCGGGATGGGCCGAAGACACGGCGCGCGCCATCTGCGAAGGTCGCTGGTCCGATATCGACCGGGCTGCATTGGCTGACGAGGTGGATAGCTTGGGAAAACAGGAACGGCAGCGCATCGTGAGTCGGCTAACGCAATTGATAATTCATTTACTCAAACAGCGTTATCAGCCCATGAAGGCCAGCCGCGGTTGGGAACTAACTATCCTCGAACAACGCCGGCGCGCCCTCGATTTATTCGATGAAAACCCGAGCCTCCAGCCCCTTCTCGCCGATTTGTTAAGCAAGGCGTATCGGGAGGCACGCTACCGAGCCATCAAACAAACAGGCTTGGATCCCAGCATGTTTCCCGAACAGAATCCCTTTACCGATACGGAGATATGGGGCGACAAGCCTGACTAAACCGGGAGATCCAACAGGGAGCGCCGGTACAATACCCTTTGATGACCCCCAAAGTGCGCAAAGCCGTCTTCCCCGCTGCGGGACTGGGCACCCGTTTCCTACCTGCTACTAAATCCTCCCCCAAGGAAATGTTGCCGATCGTCGACAAACCGTTAATCCAATATGGTGTCGAAGAGGCCATGCATTCCGGCATCCAGAACATCATCATCGTGACCGGGCGCGGCAAGTCGTCCATCGAAGATCATTTCGATGTCAGCTTCGAACTCGAACAACTCCTCGAATCCAAGAACAAGACCGAGCTGTTATCTATGGTCCGCTCCATTTCGGACATGATCGACGTTTCCTACGTCCGTCAAAAAGAAGCCCTGGGACTCGGCCATGCCATCCTGCGCGCGAAGGAACTGGTCGGCCATGAACCGTTCGCGGCCGTTCTCTCGGACGACATCATCGCTTCGGAAACGCCCTGCATCCGCCAGCTATTGGACGTGTACGAGTTTTACGGCGCGTCCGTGCTCGCCTTAATGGAAGTTCCCCGCGAACAAATCTCTGCCTACGGCGTTGTCGACGCCGAACTGATCTCAGACAACGGCCGCGAGAACCGGCTCTATCGCATCCGCAACATGGTCGAGAAGCCGAAGCCGGAAGACGCGCCATCCAACCTGGCGATTATCGGACGCTACGTCCTCACCCCGGAGATCTTTCACTGCGTCGAAGCCATCGAACCCGGCAGCGGTGGTGAAATTCAGCTCACCGACGCTCTGAAATACATGCTGCGTAACCGGCCCATCTATGGATTAAAATTCGAAGGCAAACGCTTCGATGCCGGCGACAAGCTGGGATTTCTCAAGGCAACCGTCGAATTCGCTTTGGAACGCCATGACTTAGGCGGGCCATTCCGCGAATATCTTAAGGGATTGTGCATCGACTAAATCCATTCGCGTTATCGACCATCGCGAGCCTGAGCCTGCTCGCGGCCTTCGCGAATGCACAAGTAAAAAGCTACGGGCAGCCACCGACTCCCAGGATTGTTGCCTACGTTGTCCAAGCCTTGCAGAACGGCGATCTCGCCAGCGCCTCCGCTCTCGTTGGACAGTACCGGCGCTTAAACGGCGACACCCCGGAAGCGCTCGAAGCATTCTCGTGGTTGGCACGCGGCGAACTGGCGTCCGGGGATACAGCGAAAGCCGTGAATGACGCCAAAGAAATCGAGCACGCCGCGCAAACTTCTCTCTCTACCCGAAAACTCGATAGCGAACCCCATCTGCCGCTGGCGCTCGGAGCCGCTTACGAGATCCGGGCCGAAGCACTCAGCAAACAGGGGCAGCGCACCGAAGCTTTGCAGATGCTGCGCCACGGACTCATCACCTGGCGAGGCACTTCGCTCGTCGACAGGCTACAAAAGAATATCAATCTCCTGACCCTGCAAGGCCGCCCCATGCCTCTCCTGCGCGAGACTGTCTTCATTGGAGCCAAACCCGCCAACCCGAACGCCTGGCACGGCAAGCCGCTGCTGCTCTTTTTCTGGGCGCACTGGTGTGCCGACTGCAAAGCCGAGGTTCCCATCATCTCCCGCCTGGCCGCCGAGTTCGAGCCGAAAGGTCTGGTCGTCCTCGCTCCTACCCGCCTCTACGGCTACACCGCCGATGACGATAACGCTCCACCCGCCAAAGAGCAGGCCTTTATCGAAAAAGTTTTTGAAAAATACTACGCGGGCATTCCTAACGCCGCCGTACCCCTGGATAGCGGTAACTTCGAGCGTTTTGGCGCCAGCACTACACCCACCATTCTGCTGATCGACCGGCGCGGCATTGTCCAGCTGTATCATCCCGGCGTCATCGAAGAGGGCGAGTTGCGCGCCGCCATCGAGCAAATCGTCCTTCCCGTCAGTGCGAAGCGTTCCGCGACTCCCGTTGGGCGATAATGCTCCCATGCAAGTTCGAGCGGCAGCGCTGCTGTTAATCGCAGCCCTGGCTTTTGGCGCCAGTCCGAAAACGACCCTGAAAATCGTCGTTAAAAACCAGTTCGATAAGCCGGTGGATAACGCGGCCGTAATTCTCGATTTCCTTGGCCCGCGTGACGTGGCGAAGCTCGGCTTTCACAAGAAGATGCATTGGGAACTCAAGACCAACCAGCAGGGCATCGCCCATTTCCCGCCCGTACCAGAAGGCACCGTGCAGCTGCAAGTGATCACCAAGGTCTATCAAACCTACGGCAAAAAGCTTGACATAGAGGGCGAAGAAAAAACCATCGACATCACCTTAAATCCACCCCAAACCCAATACAGCGCTCACCCGCCGCTTAAGCCCGCTGACCCACCGAAAAACTAGCTGCCACTCTTCTATTTCGCTATCTTTTACAGTCAATTAGGTCGAAACAGAGAGAACCAAGCGCGTTTCTGTGATCCATCAATGGAAATCCCCCTGGGGCTATCGCGAGAACGACAACCGCAGCTGATTCACGACCCGACGAATCGACTGCTGCGGTTGCTGAGAACAACCAAGGGCTTCAATCCAAAACAACCAGCTTGCTGCCGCTCAAGGCTCGTCGCGGTCGCCGTTGACGAAGAAGGGCTTCATCTCCTTGTACTCCAAAATCTTCACGGTCGCCTTCCTAGGGGTGTTGCCCTGCGCGATCGCGAGGAATGCCTGCTGTGACTGTGCCACCATCGCGCGCGCGAGATCGTTCTTGTGGATCGAGTGATACTTGGACGGCATAGCCCAGTGCAGCAGTGGCATGACGTAGCCAAGAACGCCGGGCGTGTTGGAGTTGCCGAGAATGACGGCAGGACGGTACACCCCGAGGAAGTCGAACTCGACGGACTCGACAGCCTTCTCTTTCTCACCGATGATCTTCGCGTACTTTGTCCCGGCCTCGGGGTCCGCGCCCGCTGCAGTCATGACCCCGCACACACGAGCGCCTCCAGCCTTGGCGGCACGGCAAAAGGCCTGTGGGTAGGCGATTTCGATCTTGCGGACCTGGTCCTCTGGAATCTTCGCGCTGCCCTTGCCGACGCCGAACGCGGCGAGCGCGACGTCGACTCCCTGGGCGTGTGGCGCAACCTCCTCCTCAAGTCGGTCCATGTTGACAACCACCTCGGAGACCTTGGGTTCAGCGAAGCCATCCGTCTTGCGGCGCGTCACCACCACCACCTTCTTGCAAAGGGGATTCTTGATCAAAAGTTGCACGATGCGTCCGCCTACGTTCCCCGTCGCGCCTAGCAAGATCGCCGAGTACTGCGCCGTTGCTTCTGCGGCTGCCATCGTCACGTCACACGCGCGCGAAACCAGAAATACACGCAAGTCCGGAATTGAGCGAAGTTTTGTTGTCGGGCGATGTCTTCACATCATTTCTACTTTCACAGTCATTCTATGGTGTTTCGCTTGTTGAGATTGCCGAATATCGAAGGACACGCGCTGCGCTGCGGGGGGCGTAGGCTTTTGGCCAGCCGCGTTGGAGGTGGCTGGAATGAACAAACGCGCTGGGAGGAAATCCGCGGCGTCCCACAACGGACCGAACGCCGGATCAAGGAACGCCCCCAGCAGTATTAACCCCATGACGGTGTCGGGATGGCCAGCCAGCGGAAAGCCCCTTCACCTCGTGTAGCAGCGCGTCCTGGCCTCTTCCAGCCGCCCCACTCCCCCTAGGCTATGGCCGCAATCCCGAAGAGCAGCCGCCAGCGCCACTTCGGGCTCAGGATAGTCGTGGTGCAAATTCCGGAGGTCACGTAACAGCTCGACGGCTTCTCGAGATGAGTACGTAAAGCTTGCTGGATCGGTGCAGACGCCGATCCATAGGCGCTGCTATTCCGTGCATATTCGTTCGCCCGCATCACGGAGTACGTCGCGGATCGCATCCGAGCTGAGGAATATACTACGCAAACGTTTGTCATCAATGTGATTGGCGACATATCGGATGTTTGAAACGGCCAGTCTGTATGCCGTAATGCCGGCATCAGGGTTGCCGCATTGCATTTCAATTCGGCCGAGCATCGCATGCGCCCGCCAGGCACACAGAAGGGCGGGATAGCGTTTAAGCATGGAACATGCTGCTGTTATCTCTTCAGCAGCCGTATCGAAATCGGCGGAGAGCATCGCGATTCGCGACAGCAAGGTGCGCGCGATGATGATGTATTTGTGCGCGCCGTATTGAGTCGCTTTCTCGAGCAACGCGATTGCGTCTAGTCTGGCCAACGTTTGCTCGGCTCGCGCATGAAGGAATCGGATTTCGAAGCGCCACCGAAACCACGCGTCATGTGAAAGCAGGGACGCGGCGGTTTTCATCTCGGAGCAAACAGTCGCCGGATCATTCGAGTGCAGGTGATCCATCGCCAGGTTGATGACGGAATTAACCTCTGCTTCTCCGAAGCCCGCTTCATGCCCAATGGCAGCGCCTTCCCGATCAAAAGCCTCTGCTCCTTCAAAATTCTGCATTTCACGATGAATCCAACCGAATGCGTTCGGCATGCGCGATAACCAGAACATTTCCCCATTGCGCTTCGCGATATCCATGGCGGAGCTCAGCACCGCAAACGCCTCGGACACTCGACCCAGATTCGCCAGTGTGAGGCCGAGGAAATAGTTCGCCTTCACAAACTCGAATGCGTCACTGAGCTCGAACGCCAGCTCGATCTGTTCCCGAAACATCTGTTCCGCCGCTTCGTATTCCGAGCGGAAGAACGAAAGGCGCGCACGTAAATCGAGACTGTCGAGAAGCGTCTTCCTGTCGAGCGAAAGAGAACATTGAAGTAACGTCCGCAGCTTGTCCTCGGCCTGAGACAAATCGCCGGACGCGAGATGCCCCTGCGCCATCAAAGCAAGAGCGCGCAGGCGACCGGCTTCGTTCGTCGCGGACACTCGAAGGACGTCTTCAAGCGTCGATCGCATCTCATCCAATCGGTGAGCCCAAAAAAGCGTATTGCCGAGCGTGTACAGCGCGGCGCACTCGAGTTCTGCCGAACGCACCGTGCGGGCACGTTGGATCATCTCTTGGGCGTCGGCGATTGATAAATCGAAACGGCTCGTCGCGAGATAGACCGCTGCGCGTTTTTCGTAAATCTTGAACTGAGCCTCGGCACGCGCGCCCTCTGCCAGCCTCGCGGACACTTCGATGGCGTGCGTGTAATGTTCTTCGGCCTCGCTGTTGGCGTACATGTTTCGCGCATTGGCGGCTGCAATCATGAGAAACTCGACGGCCTGCACCCAGTTGCGCCCCCGCTCGAAATGCATCGCGAGTTGCCCGGCAATGCGCGGCGCTTGGTCGCCGTAATGTTTCAGCAACTGCTCGCCCGCAACAGCGTGTAGTTGTGTTCGTCGCGCGGCGACGATCTCTTCGTAGAAGACATTCTGGTAAAGCGCGTGGGCAAAGGCATAGCGCGTCACGAGAGCGCCATCCGGCAACTCTTCTTCCCCCCGAACTTGGATCAGCCCGTGGTTCTGAGCGAGAGATACAAGCCCTTCTTCGACGCGCAACTGTTCGGTATCGAGCAGCCGGGCGATAACACTGGAAAGGAACTCCTCACCCTCGATGCTGGCGTACTGGAGTGCCAGACGGGCATCGGGTTCGAGCACCTCGATCTTCTGACGGATCATCGCGCGAACGCTATCCGGGATCTTCTGCACCATCTGAGCCGGAGGGCTCGCCATCTTCCAGCTCACGCCGTCATGAACGATATCGCCGGAACAGGCGAGAAAATCCAGTAGGCTTACTGTAAACAGAGGATTGCCGTCCGTCCTCTTCCAGATCAAAGACGCAAACTCGTGGGGAAACTGATTGGATTCGAAGCGGCGGTGAAGCAGAATGCAGATTTCGTCGTCGGTGAGCGCGTCCAGCACGATCTCGTCGCACGACCGCCGCGCTTTCATGTCTGCGATGCAGTTCTTCAGAGCGTAATTCGCGATCTGGATATCTTCAGGACGGACTGTGGCGAGCACCAAAACCCTCTGTGTCTCTACCCGATGACATAAATGTCGCAGCAGGTCCACGGTGGGACGGTCCGCCCAATGCAGATCTTCGAGAAGTAGAAGCAGCGGAGCGTCCAGCGAAAGCGCACCCAGGGCATCTCCGATCTCGCGCAACATGCGCTGCTTCGTCGCCCCCGCCGTCTCAGACCGAAGTGCTTTCATTTCTGCTTCCGAATTGAAGGCCGGCAATTGCAGACACCAGGTCGGGGCTTGTCTGCGCAGGTGATTCCTGATCTGATTTCCGTGCTCACGCACCAATCCGGAAAGCGCGTCCAAAAACGGAAGATAGGATTCACCCGGGCCGTATTGCTCCACAGAGCGACCAGTCGCAACGCGCAATTCCGGATGTCTAGGGCGAATCGAGTTTATAAACTGTTCAGCGAGTGAGGATTTGCCCATGCCGGCTTCGCCGGTGAGAAAAACGAGCTTGCCGCCGCCCTCGAGCATGTTTTCGAAATGCTCTTCGAGCCGCTTCATCTCAAGGTCGCGGCCCACGAAGTTCTGAGCAATCTTCTGAGGCCCTCGCTCCGAAGCCGGATGGCAGATGGAAGGTGTTGTGCCGTTTCCTTCGCCAGTTGAAATTTCGGCCGACGCAAGGCCAGACCATATTGAATCGGCTCCGGCTTCTTGTTCCAAAGCTCCGGAGGTTGTCAATGTTGCGGCAAAACGATAACCGCGTTTCGGGACCGTGACGATGTATTTGTGGTCTCGCGGACCCTCGCCCAGTATCTTGCGCAGAGTGGAAACACTCCTTGCCAAGCTGCCTTCCTCGACAAATGCGTCGTGCCAGACCCGTTTGAGTAGTTCTTCTTTATCAGCGATCGTGCCGCCACTCTCAACTAGCGCCAAAAGCGTGTCATAGAGCCTGGGCGCGAGGGGGATGATTTCGCTTCCCCTGAAGAGAAGGCGCTGGTCCCGGTCAAGCCGGTAAGGTCCAAACTGCAGGCTTTGACTCGACTGGAGCGTCATACCGATTTCAGGACTTTATCCGAATTTCTTCCGAATCTGCGAAGGACATTCGCGGTGGTTACATCGTACTCTCGCGTTGTTGGCGGATGCAACAGTCTGCTCAACACGGAGGAATCACATGATCAACGGAAAACGACTTTTAGGGACCGGCGTCGCGGTCATTGGGAAAGCGGAGGCACAGAACCCGGGCATCGACCGGAACAATACGGCGATCTTGACGGGCCTGGCGGCCAATCGGGTAACGTTCGCCAAGCTCAAACAACCAAAGGTGAGAACAGTGAGCAGGAAACAGTTGTGGAAACCCTTCTGCGGTCTCTTAGTGTTGCTGCTTATCCCATTGAGCGGCAGATCCGATGTCGTTCAGGACTGGGACGCGATCATGCAGGCCACCGTCAGTTCGCAACCCCCCTTCCCGCAGGCTCGCTTTGCGGCGATTACCCAACTTGCCGTATTCGAGGCGGTCAACGCAATCACACGACAATACAAGCCGTACCTCGGAACGATTACTGCGCCCTACCATGCGTCGCCTGAAGCCGCGGCTGTGGCTGCCGCTTATGGAGTCCTTAGTAATTACTTCCCTGCCAGCCTCGCCACACTGAATGCCGCGTATGCAAGTTCGCTCGCGGCGATCCCGGACGGCTCCGCGAAAACGGCAGGAATTACCACAGGCCAGGCCGCTGCTGCCGCCATGATCGCCGCGCGCGCGAACGACGGTTCGAGCCCGCTCGAATTCTTCCCACCCACCTCGTTCAATCCCGGGGTTTGGCAATCGACGCCCAGTTGCACGGCTGCCGGTGGACTGTTTTTCAATTGGCAGAAGGTGACGCCTTTCGGTATCCGGAGCGCCAGCCAGTTCTTTCTAAGTCCACCTCCCGCCCTCACCAGCGGCCGGTATACGCGGGCCTTTAACGAGGTGAAGGAGGTGGGCGACGTGAACAGCACCGAGCGGTCTCAGGACCGCACGAATGTAGCCCTGTTCTACGACTATGACATCCCAGTGCTAATTTTCAACGACGCGGCAAGGCAGATCACCACCGCGAAGCCGAGGTCATTGTCGGAGAACGCGCGCGACTTTGCGCTCATCAACATGGCTATCAGCGATGCGGCAGTTGCGACCTTTTACAACAAGTACCTGTACAAATTCTGGCGGCCGGAAACAGCCATTCACGATGCCGCCGCCGACGGCAATGATAAGACCTCGCCGGACCCCAACTTTAAGCCCCTGATCACGACGCCGTGTTTCCCCTCCTATCCGTCCGCCCATGGAACTTTAAGCAACGCTGCGAGAGAAGTGATGGAGAAGATTTATGGCGAGGGCCCGTTCTCGATTACCCTGTCGACGCCGGCGCTCCCTGATGTCACGCTGCATTACTCGAGACTCGAGGAGATCACCGATGACATCTCGGATGCGCGCGTTTATGGAGGAATTCATTTCCGCACCGATCAGGATGCAGGCGCCCTGCTGGGGATCCGCATTGGCGGTTACATCTACGATCACAAGCTCCGGCCGGAGCATGGCGGGGATTGTGACGACCGATAACCGCCATTTCCCAAGAGCACACGAATCGATAGTAATTCAACCAGAAAACTCTGCTCGACCAAAGCCGCAACGAGCGGAAGATCAGGAGACCGACACTGCTGAGCGGCAGGAGGAGAGAACCAATGAAAATTTCCGCCATTGTTGTGTTCAGCCTGACGACCGCCGCAACCCTGTTCGCCCAGTCGGCAATCGCAGCAATCGGGACTTCTGTATGCGTTTCGATGAGGGGAATTGCGCCGGACCGCAGAACCGTCATGCAGGCCGAAAGCCTCGCTTCGAAAATGTTCGCCGCCATTGGCGTGACGATTGTCTGGCACGCGGACCTTAAAAAATGCCCGGCAGGCGTTATCCTGATCCGTCTAAGCACAGATACGCCAGCCGCCACGAATCCCGGAATTTTAGCTCAGGCGTTTCCTTATGAAGGCTCTCATATATTTGTTTTTCTCGATCGCATCTCCGCCCAGCTCGAACCCTACCTGGCCTCGAAGGTACTAGCGCATGTCTTCGTCCATGAGATTACGCATATTCTGGAAGGGATCAACCGCCACTCGCGCCACGGCATCATGAAGGCGCAATGGAATATAGCAGATCTTCTTGACATGCAAGCGGCCCCTTTGGAATTTGCAAAAGAAGATGTCGATCTGATTCAAGCCGGGTTGGCAGCGCGCGAACGGCGGTCAATGCTCGCTACCAACATCGCGTCCAGGAGCCAACGCCGACCGCCGGAATAGCTAAGAGATGAAGCATGGTTGAGCAATCCATTCCATGGACAAGCTCACGGTGCTCCAAAAGACGCGACTGCCTGGAATGCCCGCGACGCTGCCTGCTTGATGGTCATCGAGGCGCACGACAGAGTGGCTTGCGAAAAGTTCCACTTCCAGCACGGAGCATGAACGGACCCCTAAAAGACGTTGATCCGGACTGCACTCCGCCAAACGCACATGGCAACCGAGCATAGTGGTATGTTGCTCTCGTGCGTTTCGCATTCCTATTTGCCCTGTACGCCACCGCGTGCTTCTCTGCTGCACCCATGGGATGGAACTCCTGGAACAGTTTCGCCAACATCGTGAATTCCCAAATCGTCCAGGAACAGGCGAAGGCGCTGGCCTCGAACGGCATGAAAGACGCCGGTTACAACTATGTCGTCATCGACGAAGGTTGGTGGCTGGGAGAACGCGATGCCGCAGGCAACATCGTCGTGAATCCTAAGCAGTGGCCCCACCTTCAGTCGGGCCAGAAGGACGGCGACATGGCCAAGATCGCCGCTTACATTCACAACTTGGGCCTGCACGCCGGGATCTACACCGACGCAGGCCGTGACGGATGCAGCATGTACCCCGACTCGGGGCCGAAGTACATGCATACCGGCAGCGAGGGGCATTACGAGCAGGACTTCCTTCAGTTCTCCAAGTGGGGCTTCGATTACGTAAAGGTGGACTGGTGCGGCGGCGCCAGGGAAAAGCTCTCCGGCGCGATCCAATATGCGCAGATTGCCCGCGCGATTCAACGCGCAGAAAAGATCACGGGCCGGAAGCTATACTTCTCGATTTGCGAGTGGGGCAGCCAAAATCCCTGGTTCTGGGCGCCTGGCGTGGGCGGCATCGAAAGCACCATCTGGCGCACGGGCGGCGACATCATTCCTCCCGTCGTGGAGAGCCTGCATGATGCCAAACATAACGAACGTGTCATCACCGTGAAGAATGTGCTCGATTCATTCGACAACGGAATGCATCCGGAGGCGCAACACAGCGGCTATTTCAACGACCTGGACATGATGGTGATGGGTATGCGCGGCATGAGCGATGCGATGAATAGGATCCACATGGGGCTGTGGGCGATTTCCAGCGCTCCGCTGATGGTGGGGTCCGACCTGAAGCGGCTTTCGCCGGCAACATTGTCCCTGCTCGAGAACAAGGAAGCGCTGGCAATCCATAACGATCCATACGGGCTGCAGCCCATCAAAGTCGACGAACCCACTCCGGGCGTCCAGCTTTGGGCAAAGCCTATGGCGACTTCCGGAAGGCGCGCTATCGCAATACTGAACCGCACGGGCAGCTCCGCCCAGGTGAAAATCGATTGGAATAAGCTCGGTTTCGACGGCACTCCGAAATCAGTGCGCGACGTTTGGAACCAACGAGATCTCGGCACCACTGACACAGGATTCCCGGTGCCCGCGGAGGATCTTGCCCTGCTGGTTGTCGACGGCAAAGAGAAGGCGCCGGCTGAGTATCCGACAAATCGATCAGAGATCACCGGGATTCGATCCACGTTGGAGCCGACGTTTGCCCATTTGGAATACGTAAACACTTCTGGTGACGTTGCTGTAGTCAGAGTGAAAAATTCCTCGGGTCTTTCCACTGCCCTCGCCCTGCCGCCGACGGCCGGATCGAGCGTCGGCACGGTCGGGCTGATCTTGCCGCATGGAACTGCCGACCTGTCGTTCGAAGCACAGACGGCGGTTATTCAAAAGCTAACTGTCTACTCTTGGAGATCATTCCACCCGGAATAAGTAACTGAGCCGCGACCGCAAGCGACCGGGTTTTTCAATTTTGCGACGAGAAGTAATGTGATTAGTATTCTCTTATGACGCACTCCGAACACCGCTGTTGTGCTGACCTGATCTCCCGCACCCTGCGTACTCAAAAACACGCATCTCTCCTTTTCATGATCCTAGGCGTCAGCATTGGCTTTCCCACTGTGGGCCACTGCCAGGCGAATCATTCAGGAGTCGGCCCCAAGGCTTTTATCGACTACTTTCGGCCGATTCCCGTGTCTGGCAAGCTTTCCAAAGAAATCTGGGGTGTCGCAACGGTAGGGCCTCGTGACCCTAACAACGGCCTGGAAGACACCACTATGAAGCATTGGAACTATTGGGACGGCAAGATCCTCCGAGGGCCGGACGGCAAATACCGCATGTTTGCTAGCCGTTGGGATCAAGCCAGGGGACATAACGGCTGGTTTAATTCCAAAGCAGTAGAGGCGATCAGCACGTCTGCGCTGGGGCCTTACCACGACAAGGGACTGTGCTGGCCGGATAACGAAGGTGGCAAGGGCCACAATGTGACCGCCGTACAACTACCGAACGGCAGTTTTGCCGTCGTGGTGAGTGAAACGCGCAACGGCGACGTATTTACGTCCTCCTCGATCGACGGCCCCTGGACGTATCTCGGTGGTATCTCGGTCAATCAGGACAAGTTTCACTCTCTCCGCGATCCAGGGGACACGCGGCCGCTTCAGGGCCCGAATCCGCGGCCGTGGCATGGCTCAAATGTGAGTCTCATCGTACGGCCCGACCGCCGGTTTGAGATCGTGCAGCGCTCTGGCCAGATCCTGATCAGCAGGGACAACATTCTCGGCCCATACGACGTGCAGGGCGATAGCATCTACCGCGGCCTGCCCGGCTTGCCGCAAGACAACCTGGGTCGGCTCGAAGATCCGCTGATCTGGTTCAGCGGCGGCTGGTACCACGTTCTAGTCAACAACTGGGGTGACCGGCGCGCCTACCATCTCATCTCCCGCGACGGAATCACGGGCTGGAAGTTTCAAGGGCTCGCCTATGAACCGGGTGCCAATTTCATCCGATACACCGACGGAACTGTGAACCATTGGAACAAACTCGAACGCCCCGGAGTTCTAATCGAGAACGGCCACGTGACAGCGGTCACTCTCGCGGTGATCGACGTTCCAAAAGAGGAAGAAAACGGCAACGACGGCCACGGCAGCAAGATCATCGTGATCCCGTTTGACGGCGCGGCACTGGATCGAGACCTCGCCCATGCCGATCAGGCGCATTGATGCCCATAGTGCGGCCTTGATCAAAGCAATACTGAATAGGAACAGCCGACGCGCGGTCGCGACTCCGCAAGCTGCTGTAAATGCTCGGCCCCGTTTCTGAGCCGCGCGCGTCAGCAAGCCGGTTTTTGAGTTTTGCGACGAGAAGCTATCCCACTGCGGCTTGGCACATGGAATGAGAAGTCGCTTTTACAGTCCGGAAAGCATATATTGAGCGCTGGCCCTGGCCTTGGCAACTCAAGCCGAAAATCACGGCCGGGGATTTTCGGCTGTAAGCTCATCGATTCGACGGCGCAGATACCGGCGTTCGACCGCATTGGCCGTCAGCGACAGAGCCATCCGATAAGCAGCTATTGCTTCTTCCTTACGCAACATACGGCGCAACAGATCGGCGCGAGCCGCGTGATAAAGATAGTAGCTGCCGAGTACGCCGGATAGATCGATGCCGTCGAGCAGGAGGAGCGCTTGCTCAGGCCCCTCGCTCATAGCCACCGCTACGGCGCGATTGAGCATTACGGTGGCGGTTGGATGCACTCGCTCCAGTTCCCGATAGAGCAGAGCGATCTGCTTCCAATCGGTATCCTTGGCTGTCACCGCTTCGGCGTGTAGCGCGGCGATAGCGGCCTGCAGTTGATAGACTCCAACCTGACGGAGACGCAGCGCGCGCTCCACAAGTTGCCGCCCTTCCTCTATTTGCGCCCTGTTCCAAAGCGCCCGGTCTTGTTCTTCGAGTGGGACCAACTCGCCGCTGCCCGAAACGCGCGTGTCGCGGCGCGAATCGTGCAGCAGCATCAGCGCGAGTAGTCCCAGATTTTCAGGCACACAAGGCATGAGCTCGCAAAGCGTGCGTGTGAGATGAATCGCTTCGGTGCACAGCTCGCGGCGGATCAGACTATCGCCGGCGCTTGCCGTGTAGCCTTCGTTAAAGATGAGATAGAGGACGGCTTGCACCGCGCTGAGGCGTTCAGACAGAGCACTCGCTGGTGGCACCTCATAGGGAATGTGCGCTTGCTGGATCTTCCGTTGGGCCCGGACCAGCCGTTGCGCCAGCGTTGGCTCCGCTACCAGAAAAGCGCGCGCGATCTCGGGCGTGCTGAGGCCGCCCAGTGTCCGCAGCGTCAAAGCAATCTGCGCTTCTTTGTTTAAAGCCGGATGGCAGCACGTGAAGATCAGCCTGAGACGATCGTCTTCCGAAGGACTGCTCATGTCGCACTCGAGCTCTGGATTGACTGTCCAGTGACCCTCGTACCGCAACTGGTCTTCTTTAGCCCGACGCATGCGCTGGCGACGGGCATAATCAACAAGCTTGCGCTGCGCCGCCGCGGTAATCCATGCGGCAGGATTTTCAGGAACACCTTCTTTATCCCAATGGACCAGTGCCGCGGCGAAGGCCTCTTGCATTGCTTCCTCGGCCAGATCGAAAGAACGCGACACACGGATAAGACTAGCGATAATCCGCCCCGATTCGCGGCGAAACACCGCCTCCACAGTGCGGCGCAGCTCATCCATTGGTTGCCTGAGGTGATTGCCTATGGCACGGACATCTCGCGGATCGGACGCACTTCCACATAACCGGCCGCGCCATGGCAGGAGGTGGGTATCTTGGCGGCCCAGTCAATCGCTTCATCCAGGTCCTGGCAGTCGAGGATGTAATATCCGGCGAGTTGCTCCTTCGTTTCCACGAACGGCCCATCGGTGAGAAGCACGTTGTCACCTTGAACGCGTACGGTCGTGGCGGTGGCTGCCGTCGCGAGCGGATCAGCAGCGCGGAAAATTCCGCGGCGGGACGTTTCCTCCATCACCGCTCTATGGGCAGCGGCGACTTCCTGCATCTCGCCGGGCGTGGCGAACTCGTCTTCCTGGCTGTAGATCAGCAGCATATAGCGCATACGAAAGCTTAGTGTAACGGCTCCGATGACGCTCCTTGGCTGTCCGGAAAACCGCCATCGGCCTTTATCTCGAGAATCTGCGCGGTATGTCTGGCGCTGTGAGCAGCCACCGCCAAAATCCACTGGTAGCCATCCCACAAACCGAGGACCGGATGTGGCAAAACGTGCCCGCGGAGACAAGGCGCTTCGACGAGCAATTCTGCGGTACGGCGCCGGCTTGCGACAAAGCGCGCCAAAGATTCCTCCGGGCGCCAGCGGGCCGACGGACAAACCGGCTCGGGCGCTTTGATCCTGGTCGAGCGTTTCGGCACTTGGACCAGGATGATTTCGTCCACTTGCGAATCCACTCGGTCCGGCTCGCCGGCTGGAGCCTCCGGCATCCGCCCAACTACAGCGTGTACTCGATCCTCAAGAACGGCCAGGTGTTCTACAATCTCCGCAATGGACCAGCAGTCGGGCGAAAGCGCACAGGGCTCGGCTGCGCGCCGCCATTCAGCAAAGGAACTCGCCTGTCCTTCGGGAGGCGCGCTCGATCCCGGGCCCGTTGTGCGCGTGCTCCTCGAAAGTTTGAAAGCCCATTGCGAATCGGAAAAACCGTCCACCGCGTCGACTAGGCCGTCGCGAGTCTTCAGCAGATAGTCCGTAGCCTCCGATAACTCGCGCGAGCTCAGAAGCGATGCAGGTGAAACTGGGGATGACATCGTACTCATGATTACTCCTTTCAAGCGATTTACGCAAACACCATAACCGGGCGAACCTCAATAGAACCGTACCGCGCAGCCGGTATGCCCGCCGCGATCGCAGCGGCTTCATCGGGACTGCCCGCCTCAACCAGGTAATAACCGCCAAGTTGCTCTTTAGTTTCGGCGAAAGGACCGTCTGTAGTAACCGCCTCATTATTCCGTATGCGCACAGTCTTGGCAGTCGTGGTCGGCTGCAGCGCGTTTCCGCCCTTGATGACGGCGGCGTGCTTCTGGCCGAAGGCGTCATATTCGGCGAACTCGGCTTCCGGGTATCCAGTGGCAAATCGTTGTTCGGGTTCGTATATCAGCAGCAGAAATTGCATGTTTTTTCCTCTCTGGGAAGACGACGAACGAGACGAACGAAATCGACACCCGTGCCGGAATTTTTTTAACGCGTAGTTCTTAATTTCCCGATCGACCCCCAACAGTTCACGGACGAGCTTCGTAAACAATATTGAAGGGTGTCTCGGCCGCTCGCCGGAAGCGATGAAACCCGGCCGAAGTCACCACCTCCCGAATCCGCTTTTCTCCCGCTTGCGCCCCCAGGCACAGCGCCACTTCCTGCGATCGCGAGCACGGCGTGCACAGCAGCGTCGAAAACGAGTAGTAGACCCGGCCCACTGGATTCAGATTGTCCTTCAACTCATCATTGGCAAACGGTTCCACGATCATCCAGGTACCGTCTCTGCGGAGCGACTCTTGGACGTGCTCTGCGGCCCCGACCGGATCGCCCATGTCATGCAAACAGTCGAACACCGCTACCAGGTCGTAGTCGTTCCCCGGATAGTTCTTGGCGCTCGCCACTTCAAATGTCAGGCGGTCGGCAACGCCTTGACGCTCGGCGGAATCGCGCGCCGCTCCCACCGACTGATCGTGGTAATCGAATCCGAAAAACTGGGATTTCGGAAACGCTTTCGCCATCAACAGCGTGGAAGCGCCTTTTCCGCAACCGACATCAGCCACCTTTGCTCCCGCTTCCAGCTTCTCCCTTACTCCTTGCAGTGCGGGAATCCATGAGTCCACGAGATTGGCGGCATACCCTGGACGGAAAAACTTCTCGCAGCCGTGAAACACGCTCTCATCCTGTTCGTGCCAACCCATCCCAGCGCCGGTACGAAAGGAATCTGTGATCCGTGGGACCGCTGCCAGCGCTCCAAGCGCGAGTTCAAAGGCGCCGGGTAGGTAGGCCGGGCTGTCTTCGTTCGCGAGCGCAAAAGCCTGCTCCTCACTCAAGCTGAATTTGTTAGCCTTCTCGTCATAAGTCACGTAGCCGCCCGCCGCTTGTGAGGCCAGCCACTCCCGCACGTAACGCTCATCCGTCTGAGTCTTGGCCGCGAGTTCGCCCGAAGTCAACGGCCCGGCCGCGAGCGCTCTGTACAATCCGAGCCTCTCCCCAATCACCACCATCCCGGTGTGGACAGCGGCACCCAAATCTCCCACGAACCGCCCAACAAAAGCGTTCAGTTTCTCCGTGTCAAGGGCCATACGCGCTCCTCTGCTAACACAAACATACTACTTTATCCGCTGAACATCACTTTTGCCACTGAACCTGTTCTCCCACTCCCAACCTCAAAAAACAGCGATCGGATTCAGCGGCGACCCTGTCCCACCCGGTACCGAAAGCGGCGCTCCCGTCACCAGAAACTCCCATCTCCCCCGCTTCGCCGCCTCTTCTGCCACCTTCTCCAGGTCGCAGTTGTCAAAGATTGGCGTCCCCATCGCGACCAACAGCAACTGATGCATCGGCTGCACCACACCCGCAACCCTGGACGGCATCACATCGGTCGCCGCATCGCTGCCCACCATCGCAACATCGCGCTGCTTCAGCCATCGGGCAGTAGATGCATACAACCCAGCCACCCGCGCCGGATCCCATGGGCCTTTCGCCGCTCGCCGCGCCCAGCGTCCGGTCCGAATAAAGATCACGTCACCGCTGCCGATCCTCACACCCACTTTTTTCTCCCACGCATCCAGATCTTCCGGATAGATCGCGGCGCCAGGTTCCAGATAGGGCAGGTTGTTCAACCGCGGAATGTCGACCAGAATTCCTCGCGTGAAAATCCCGTTCTTGTATCCGGTCACCGCCAGCTCTTTCGCCCCTTGCGAAGTAACATCGGTCTGCGGAAAACCGTTAAACATCTTGCCATGCCACGCCATGTGACAAAGCGCGTCCATGTGCGTATGAGCATAGCCGTGATAGGCCACCTTGTACTCATCGAGCACGAACTGACCGCTTGGATGTGCGCCGGTCGAGAGCATCGTATGAAAAAACGGCGATGGATTATCCGCCGCCTTCTCCGTTTCCGCATTGTGCGCGAGCGAAATCGAATATCCCTCCTTCACCAGCGCCGCGGCTTCTTTCCGCTTTTCCGGCGTAATCAGGTTGACTGTTCCGATCTGGTCCTGCTTGCCCCACCGCCCCCAATTCGAGAGCTCGCTCATCCAACGATCCACATCAGCCTGGCTCATGGTATGTGACGAAGGCATCGGCCACATCAGACAGGCAGCGCCCAACAAAAAACTCACCAGCCATCGCGCTTTGAACATGGTGGCAATTATATTCGCTGCACACAAAACTCGTTTCTTATAAACTGCCGCCATGGCCTTCCCCTTGACACGCCGTTCCGTTCTGGCCGGCATCGCGGCTGCCATACCCGCCCCAGCTTTCCAATCACCTCATAGCAAACACATCCGTCTCGGGGCGCCGATTTTTCTCAAATCTGACGACCCGATCGAGCTGGCCAGGGAACACCAGCGTCTCCTCTATAGCGCTGCTTACTGCCCCCAGGCAGACATTCGCGACACAGACCGCATCCGCGCCATCGAAAAAGCCTTCCACGATGCCAACGTGGTGATCGCGGAAGTCGGCGCATGGAAAAACATGCTAGATCCCGACAGTGACAAGCGTCGCGCCAATCTCGCTTACGTCACCGAACGCTGTGCCCTCGCCGATGCTGTCGGCGCACGCTGCTGCGTCGACATTGCCGGCTCCTACAACCCCACCGAATGGTACGGCCCCAACCCGAAAAACCTCTCCAAAGAATTCTTCGACGCCACCGTCGACAACTGCCGCCATATCATCGATACCGTCAAGCCGAAGCGCACTAAGTTCACCATCGAGATGATGGGCTGGAATCTCCCCGACGGACCCGACTCCTACCTCGAACTCATCCGCGCTGTCGACCGCCCCGCGTTCGGCGTTCACCTCGACGTCTGCAACGGCGTCAATTGCCCGCAACGCTTCTACCACAACAGCGCCTTCATCGGCGAATGTTTTCAAAAACTCGGCCGCTCGATCGTCTCTTGTCACGCTAAAGATCTTCAGTGGATCGTCGAATTGAACGTGCACTTCCTGGAGGTCGCACCCGGACGCGGCCAGATCGACTATCGTCGCTGTCTCACCGAACTCAACCGATTGGGAAGCGACACGCCCCTCATGATCGAGCACCTGAAAACAGCCGAAGAATACACCGAGGCTGCCACTTACATCCGCTCCGTGGCACGGAAAACTGGAATCACCTTGACGGCTTGAGCCGGCGCATTTTCCATCCACCATCACTTGAATGAAGTAGAATCGCGAAGCGATGACCAAACAGGAGATACTCGCAAAAATTGAGAAAGTGGGCATCATCCCCGCCGTGCGCGCATCCTCGGCGGCAGACGCTCTCTTCGCCTCCGAAGCCGTCTTCAGCGGCGGCATCACGGTCGTTGAAATCACCGTCACCACTCCTGCCGCGGCCAACGTCATCGGCCAGCTCATTCGCAGCAATCCCGAGGCCGTCGTCGGGGCCGGAACCGTTCTCGATCTCGACACTGCTCGCGTCTGTCTCGACGCCGGCGCATCCTTTCTGACCAGCACCGGCCTCGACGCCGAACTCGTCCAATTTGCCCGCCAGCACGATATCTCCGTCATTCCCGGCGCGCTCACACCCACTGAGGTCATGCTGGCCAAGCGCGCCGGCGCATCCTTGATCAAGCTGTTCCCCTGCTCGAGCGTCGGCGGCCCGCACTACCTCCGCGCTCTTCGCGGCCCCTTCCCCGATATGCAACTGATCGCCTCAGGTGGGGTCACGCAGCAGACCGCCGCCGACTACATCACCGCCGGAGCCAATGTCCTGGGCATCGGCCGCGAGTTGCTTCCGCCCGAGGCAGTCCGCGTCCGAAACTCAGACTGGATCCACGAACTCGCCCGCCGCTTCCTCGGCATGGTCAAACAAGCCCGCAAGGACAGGATCAAACACCCTAGCTGAGAGCCATTCGTCGGCGACGTCTTAATCGGCGTTTTACCTTCAATCGCAGGCGCGATGGTAGCTTGAAATCGCGTCCTCATGATCCGGGTTCTCGTCGATTTCGCCCTTAATAATCGATTCCTCATAGTCCTCGTTGCCGCCCTCCTTCTCATTTGGGGAGGGATCTCTTTCCATAACCTGCCCGTCGAGGCCTATCCCGATGTGGCGAACAATTACGTCCAGGTCATCACGCAATGGCCCGGCCGCGCCGCCGAAGAAGTCGAGCAGCAGGTCACCATTCCCCTTGAGATCGCCATGAACGGCATCCCCCACCTCGATCACCTGCGCTCGGTCTCCATCTTCGGCCTCTCCAGCCTCAGCCTGATCTTCGACGATGAATCGGCCAACGACTGGAATCGTCAGAAGGTGCTCGAACGCCTCTCTCAAGTCACCCTGCCCGCCGGTTTGCAGCCACAGATCGGGTCCGACTACAGCCCCGTAGGCCAGATCTACTGGTACACGCTTCACAGCGCCAATCCCAGCTACGACGTCATGGCTCTCAAGGCGCTGCAGGACTGGACCCTGGTAAAGCAATTCAAATCCGTTCCCAACGTCGTCGATGTCAGCAGTTTTGGAGGCATCACCCGCGAGTATCAGGTGCGCGTCGATCCCAACAAGCTGATCTCTTACGGGCTCACCATCAGTCAGGTCGAACAGCAGCTGGCAAACAACAATGTCAACGCCGGCGGCAGCTTTCTCGAAGCGGGCATGCAGCAGATCAACGTGCGCGCCCTCGGCCTGGTCAATGACGTCAGCGATATCGAAGAAACCCTCCTCAAAACTGAGAACGGCACGCCCGTGCGCGTCAAAGATCTCGCCATCGTCACTCAGGGACCCCGCATTCGCCTGGGCAAAATCGCCAAGGCCATTCATCGCGCGGATGGCAAGATTATCGACAACGACGATGTCGTCGAAGGTATCGTTCTCTTACGCAAAGGCGCCGATTCTGAATCCACCCTGGCCGCCGTTCACGAAAAAGTAAAAGAGCTGAACGAACATCTTCTGCCACCAGGTGTCAAGGTCGTCCCCCATCTCGACCGCAGCGACCTGCTCACTTACACCACTCACACCGTCCTTCACAATCTCACCGAAGGCATTATCCTCGTTGCGGTCATCCTATTTCTCTTCCTGGGCAATATTCGCGGCGCATTTATCGTCGCTCTCACCATCCCGTTTTCGCTGCTCTTCGCCTCCATTTGCCTCGACCTGAATAAAATCCCCGCCAACCTGCTCTCTTTGGGCGCACTCGATTTCGGCATGGTCGTCGAAGGCGCAGTCGTCATGGTCGAAAACATCATCCGCTATCTGGGCCGTCATAACGGCGGCGATAAACCGGCCATCAACTCCATCCGCGAAGCCGCCCACGAAGTTCAGCGGCCCGTCTTTTATTCCATTGGAATCATCATCACGGCCTACCTCCCCATCTTCACTCTGCAGCGCGTGGAAGGTCGCCTCTTCAAACCGATGGCCTGGACTGTCTCCTTCGCGCTGCTGGGCGCACTGATTTTTTCCATGCTGATCGCGCCCGTGCTGTGCAGTCTGCTCTTCGGCAAGCAGGTTCGCGAGTGGCACAACCCGGTCATGACCGCGCTCTCGAACGGCTATCTCTGGCTGTTGCGCCGCGCCATCCGCCTGCGCTGGATCACCGCCGGCATCGCAGCCTTCGTCTTCGCCGCGTCAGTCTGGATCATGGTCAGCGGCGTCATCGGTTCCGAGTTTCTGCCCCACCTCGATGAAGGCGCCATCTGGGCCCGCGCCACGCTTGCCCCCAGCACTGGCCCCACCTCTGCCATCGCTGTCATGAATCGCGCCCGCATCATCATCGCCTCCTTTCCCGAAGTCAACCAGGTTGTCTCGCAAGTGGGCCGCCCCGACGACGGGACCGACACCACCGGCTTCTTCAACACCGAATACTTCATCGACCTCAAACCGAAAGACAAGTGGCGTTCCGTCTTCCATCAAGACAAGGAAAGCCTCATCACCGCCATGAATCGCGAGCTCCAGAAGATCCCCGGCGCGCTCTGGAACTACTCTCAGCCCATCGCCGACAACATGGAAGAGGCAGTAAGCGGCGTGAAGGGCCAGCTCGCCGTCAAGATCTACGGCGACGATTTAAAGACGCTGGAAGGCAAGGGCCAGGAAATCGTGAACGTCATGCGAACCGTCCGCGGTGTCGCCGACCTTGGCTTATTCCGCGTCATCGGCCAGCCCAACCTGCAATTCCAGGTCGACCGCAAAAAAGCCGCGCGGTATGGTCTAAACGTGGCTGACGTCCAGGATGCCGTTGAGACTGCCGTGGGCGGAAAAGCCGTGGGGCAGGTGCTACAGGGCGAGCAGCGTTTCGACATGGTAGTGCGTTACGACGCTCCCTACCGCACCACCATGGAGCAAGTCGAAAACATCCGCTTAGTAGCCCCATCCGGCGAGCGCGTCGCTCTCTCCCAAATCTGTAATGTCAGCGTGCTCGACGGCGCATCGGAGGTCTATCGCGAAGAAAACTCGCGCTACGTCGCTTTGAAATACAGCATTGTCGGACGCGACCTCGGCAGCGGTGTCGAAGAAGCCATCTCAAAAGTAGAGAAGCAGGTCAAACTGCCCGTGGGATACAAGCTCAATTGGGCGGGCGAATACGAAAGCGCCAAGCGTTCGCAAAAACGCCTTGCCATCGTAGTGCCCATCACCCTGCTCGTGATCTGCATGATCCTCTACACCATGTTCAATTCGGTGAAATGGGTTCTTCTCATCATGGCCAACGTAGCCATGGCGCCGATCGGGGGGCTGCTCGCGCTTCTCCTCACAGGTACCCACATCAGCGTCTCCTCCGGTGTGGGATTCCTGGCGCTATTCGGCGTCTCGGTGCAGACCGGAGTCATCATGCTCGAGTACATCAACCAGCTGCGTGCCCGAGGCAGAACAATTATGGATGCGGCCATAGACGGCTCCGTTCGCCGCTTGCGACCCATCATGATGACCATGCTGGTAGCGAGCGTCGGTCTTCTACCCGCTGCGCTTTCCCGCGGCATCGGTTCCGACTCTCAACGCCCGTTTGCGATTGTAATCGTAGGCGGCTTGGTAGCCGCTCTCTTGCTCGGGGTATTTCTACTACCAACCCTATATGTCTGGGTCGCCGGCAACGACGACGTGCTTCCCAAGCCCGAGGGAGACCTGGAAGAAGCCTGATCTCTTGGGTAAAGAAAGACAATCGAAACAGATCGAAAATAACTCTCTTATCTGCGTTGATCCGTGTTGTTCTGAAAACACCATGCCTGACGGAAAATCTGTCGACGAAACACCGAATCTGAGCGGGAAGCGTGAGCGCCCCGTTCCCCATCCTGCGCAACACCAGTTTTCATCCCCCAGGGTGGCCGAAGGCCATCAGAGGTTCATCTGCGGCCAATTTTCGGTTTTCCCACTTGGCCCATCGAGCCGCTCTACCCCACTACCGGGCTGCTAGCAAAGCCCGCAAATGCCGCGCGCGTTCCGGAGACCGCAACTGGCGCAGCGCCTTGGCCTCGATCTGTCGGATCCGTTCGCGAGTGACGTCAAATTCCTGGCCAATTTCTTCCAACGTGTGCTCGCGTTCGCAACCGATACCGAAACGAAGCCGTATCACCTTTTCCTCCTTAGGAGAAAGTGTCTTCAAAATATTGGCTGTCTCGTCACGCACGTTCGAATCGATCACGGCATCGACTGGTGAACCGACCCAGCGGTCTTCAATCAAATCGCCCAGAGCCGATTCTCCATCGCGGCCAACCGGCGTTTCGAGAGAAACCGGGTCGCGCGAAATGGTCTTGAGCTTCTGAACTTTTTCCACCGGAATGTCCATCCGGCGGCTGATCTCTTCATTGGTCGGAACGCGCCCCAGTTCCTTCTCGAGCTCACGCGTGGCTCGCAGGAACTTGTTCATGCTCTCGTTCATATGAACGGGAATTCGGATGGTGCGCGATTGATCGGCGATGGCGCGCGTTATCGCCTGGCGAATCCACCAGGTAGCGTAGGTCGAGAATTTATAACCGCGACGATACTCGAACTTGTCCGCGGCACGCATCAAGCCAATGTTGCCCTCCTGGATCAGATCGAGCAGATGCAAGCCGCGATTAACGTACTTCTTGGCGACCGACACCACCAGCCGCAGGTTCGCCTCCACCAAGTCCTTCTTGGCGCGTTCAGCCTCGACCTCACCGTGCCGAATCACCGAGAGGCTCAGCTTCAAGTCGGGCAGCGATGCGCCGGCTTCCCCTTCCTTCTTTTTCAGATCGCGCCGTAGCTCTTTGACCCGCGCTTGTGCCGTCGGCGAATTGCGAAGCTCCAGCTTTTTGACTTCGCTATCCAGAACAGCCATCTCGTCGGCTGTTCCCTCTATCGTGCGAACAAACTCTTTCCAGCGCGCAAGATTAAAAGGAATCGCTCGCAACGAGCGCGACAGTTCTACTTTGGACCGCGCAATTTTGCCCAGCCACTTCTTGCGCAATTTCTTGTTAATCGCCGGAACAGCAGCGTGCTTCTCAATCGTTGTCTGCTGCTTTTTGTCGGCCGCCAGATAGGCCAAAAATAAATCGCTGATCTCACTCCGGCGCTTCAGATCCGCCGGGCTGCCTTCTTCAATGTCGGAAGGACCGAAGTCAACATAGCTGTCGACATCTTCCGCACCCTTGCGAACCAGGTCGCCAAACTCGAATACGAGTCCCTGAATCAGGGGAGAACGGCTAATGGCCTTCTGCATCCGGAGCTTGCCGCGCTCCATCTTGCGGGCTAGGGTAACTTCCCCCTCCCGGGTAAGCAGCGGCACTGAACCCATCTCACGCAGGTACACCCGGACGGGATCGTCGGTGTAAATCGACTCTTCGACCTGCTGAGCGCCGTGGAACTCTTCGTCCTGGACTTCCTCCGGATGAAAGAAATTCGCTTCTTCATCGAATGGAATCCCAATCGGCTCGCGTCCCTCAGCTAAATATTGATCTTCAAATTGATCCACTTACTTAATCACCTCTACTTGCAAACCACCTCAAGATTTCAGAACCTATGCGTGCATCGCGAGACTCACCTGTCCTCGCACCGCAAGTTTTAGCTCCGCCAAAACCCCCCTAACGGATAAACCTATAGCCAGGACCGCAGCATGGCGGGATGCAAGTATAACCTATGTAATGATTGCGCGCCATAATTGTAACCGATCCTGCTCGAAAAAGTTAGCACTTTGTTAGGGAGATGTTCACCAAAGTGATTGGTTACACAAAACATAACTACACCCGGCGACCCCGCTTCGTACCCCGAATCGTGCCATAACCCCGGAACCTACGTATTAGACTTTCCTTTGCAGCATTACGTTTTTGAGCTCGCCGAAGAATTCTTCAATATCCTGGAAATCCCGGTACACCGACGCAAAACGAACGTAAGCTATCTTATCCAGTCCACGTAGTTTATCCATCAAACGTTCCCCGATCAGCGTAGTAGCCATTTCCCGATCAGGCGTTTCAAAGAGCTCCCCTTCGATCTGGTTGACCATATCGGCCAGAACGCCCATGCTCACCGGTCGTTTTTCACAGGCGCGAAGTAACCCGCTCAAAACTTTCTGCCGGTCGAAACTTTCCCGCCGCCCGTCTTTTTTGATGACCATATACGGCAATTCGTCGCAACGTTCGTACGTGGTAAATCGGCGTTCACAGCTGAGGCACTGCCGCCGCCGCCGAATCGCCTCGCCTTCCTTGGTCTCCCTGGAATCAATTACTTTGTCTTCGCGAAAACCACAGAACGGGCACGTCATCCGAAAAGTTCCTACCGCTATTGTAGGTAGGCTGTAGAGAACGCTAAAAAGTGTTGGCCGCTGATAAACGCCGATTGAAAATAAATGTCTTATCTGCGTTGATCCGCGTTGTTCTGAAAACACCATGCCTGACACAAAATCTGTCAACGAAACACCGAATCTGAGCGGGAAGCGTGAGCGCCCCGTTCCCAATCCTGCGCAACACAGTTTTCATCCCCCAGGGTGGCCGAAGGCCATCAGTGGTTCATCTGCGGCTAGATTCAGTTTTTCCTCGATCTCTTTAACCTGCCTACCAAACCGCGCTCAGTTCGACAAAATACACACTGTCCCAAGCCGGAAATTGAACTTCCACCCCATGGAATGCGTTCAGTCCAGTAGAGCCGATGCGAATTGGAGCGGTTATCCCCTAAGCGTCCATTTGTCGCGGCTTTTTCAAAGATCCCGATGGCAGCCGCGGCGATATCCCTACTTTCGATACACTCAAAGGTTTCAACTAGGAAATCTGCGCCGGCTGCAGCGGGGAATTCGGAAACCGCGGCCAGCGTCTTTTTCAAGACAACACACGCATTGGATGCTGAATCAATCCTGATTGGGCGCTGCCTGGCCGGCGAGCAGAGTGGCTGGGAGGAACTCGTCCAGGTTTACACCAAACGGGTGTACGCCATTTGCTACCGCTTTACCGGTAGCGATGCCGAGGCCCAGGACCTCACCCAGGACGTTTTCATGCGCGTATTTCGCTCGCTCGGCAGTTTCCGAGCGGGCGAAGGATCGTTCACGGTCTGGCTGAGCCGGCTGTCGCGTAACCTGCTGGTGGATCATTATCGCCGCACTAAACAGGAGCGCGTAACGGATGCCATCGAAGACCGGCTGGGAACACTGGAAGAGAAAACCGCTTCATTTGCGCGGACCGATGGACGGCTCGCCGGGCGTGAGGCGGGAGAACTGCTGCAGGCCGGCTTGCAAAAGCTGTCGCCGGAGTTGCGCGAGGCGGTGATTCTGCGTGACCTGCAGGAGATGGAATACCGGGAAATTGCGCGCGTGTTGGATGTGCCGGAGGGCACGGTCAAGTCGCGCTTGAATCGGGGGCGCGCGGAATTGGCCCGCGTACTGCGCCGCCACAAGGTAACGGTGTAGCAGAGTGGCAGACCAAACTCACACCATGAATTGCACGGCCTTCGAAACCGTATTGGCGGACTACCTGGACGGCACTTTGCCGGACGCCGAACGTGCGGCTGTCGAACAGCACGCCGCCGGATGCGTGGATTGCCGGATGTTTATGGCTGAGGTGAGCAGCGGCCTGGGATATCTTCAGGGAGCGGCGGCCGTCGAGCCTCCCGCCGAACTGATCACCCGCATCGCCTACTTGGCGCCCGCCGGGCGAGCCCGCGAACCCTTCGAACGGGAGACGGTATTCGGACGGTGGAAGCGCCAGTGGCTCACTCCCATCCTGCAACCCCGCCTGGCCATGGGTATGGCGATGACGATTTTGTCCTTCGCCATGCTGGAGCGCTGTTCCGGGATTCACGTCCAGCATTTGCAGCCGGCCGATCTGAACCCGGTTCGGGTATGGGGCGGCGTCGAAGACAAGGCCTTGCGAGTGAAGGACCAGGTAGTGAAGTATTACGACAACTTGCGAGTGGTTTACGAGATTGAATCGCACCTGAAAGATCTCGAAGACCAGCAAACACCAAGCGCCAATCCGCCCTCCACCGCAGCCAAATCATCGAAACCAGCCAAAGATTCGAGTCCAAGTCAGGGGAAACAACCATGAACTGTTATTTACATCCGGAAACCGCGGCCACCGCCTTCTGCCGTACCTGTGGCCGCGCGTTGTGCGCCCAATGCCAGCGACCGGCCGAAGGGACGATCTATTGCCAGGATCATGTCCCCGCCGCCGCCTATACGGCCTCTTCCCCATCCGATTCGGCCGGCAATCCGTATTTCCAACAGGGACAAACCCCACCTGCGGCCAGCCACGTTCGCACCTCCCCGGGACTGGCTTTCCTGTTAGGGTTCATCCCAGGAGTAGGCGCAATCTACAACGGCCAATATTTGAAGGGCCTGGTTCATGCGCTCGTCACCGGCCTGCTTATTACCATCACCGACAACACGCCCGGCTCCGGGCAGCCTCTCACCGGCATCCTGCTGGCGGCCTTCATCTTTTACATGCCCTTCGAGGCCTATCACACCGCGAAAAAACGCGAAGCGGGTTTGGTGCCGGACGAGTGGTCGAGCATCTTGCCTAGAAGCCAGCACATGGGACGCACCCCGGTAGGTCCCATCGTCTTGATCGCCATCGGCGTCCTCTATCTCCTGAATACACTGAACGTTCTGGACTTCCGTCAGATTGCCCGCTTCTGGCCGGCACTGCTCATTTTCGTAGGCGCCTATATGTTGTACTCGCGCGTGACAACGCCCGAGAGTTTGCCGCCTCCGCAAGATAGGCCCGTTTATCCCCAGGCAACGCCTGGCGCTGGACCGAACGACTTTATGGGGACTCGCCATGAGTAGCTCCGCCCCGAACCCTTCCGCCTTCAACTATAGGGGCGCAATGCTGGCGCAAGCGACGCGCGGACCGGTGCTGCTGATTCTCTTGGGAACGTTGTTCGCCTTGCAACAAGCCGGCAGGCTTCCGGTATCGCGCAGCTGGCCCTTGTTCATAATTGCTATCGGTGTCATGAAGCTGGTCGAGCGCATGTTGCTCGGCCCAGCGCCGCTGGTGACGCCGGGAGCACCAACGGCGGGACCAACTGCTTACTCGTCCTCTTCCGGCTATGCCACCTCGTCCGGCTACCGGCCGCCGCAAACCGGTCCGCGGCCTCCGTCCAATCCCCCTCCGCCACCTCCCGCTGGAGGCGCACAATGAGGCCGCGCGGTTCCATTACCGGTCCGCTCGTCATCATCCTTCTAGGGCTGCTGTTTTTAATCCATGCGGTTTCCCCCGATTTTGCGCTAGTCGAGTGGCTGGGTCAGTATTGGCCGTATCTGCTGATCGGCTGGGGCGTGGTGGCGCTACTCGAAGTTTCCTATCGCGCCGCACGCGGCAGCGTCATCCCGACCAACGGCGTATCGGGCGGAGCCTGGGTGGTGGTCATCCTGATCTGCCTTGTGGGCAGCGCCATGTTTCAATTTCGCGGCCCCGACACCTGGTGGCGTCAAACCGACTGGGGCCGCGGCTTTGACAACGCCTTCGGCGAAGAGCATGAGTACACAGTGGATCAGGTACAGCGCACGGTCGGCGCAAAACCACACATCGTTCTGCAAAATTTTCGGGGAGACGCCAAAATCACCGGTGTGGACGGCGTCATGCTCACCGTAGGCGGGCATAAATCGATCCGCGCCATGAAAGAGGAACTGGCCAACCGGGCGAACTCCGCCACGCCAGTCGAGATCTCTACCGAAGGCAAGAACACTGTGATCAGCTGCCACCAGGATCAGGCCGCGCGACGCACCATGGTCACCACCAATCTCGAGTTGACGATTCCCAGGAATGCCAGCGTCGAAGTGGAGAGCGCGGCGGGTGATTTGGACATCTCCGCGGTAGCTGGCGACGTCAATCTGCGCGGCGGCAATGCCGGCATGCGCTTGCAGGATATCGGCGGCAACATCGCCGTCGATACCCACCGCAGCGATCTGGTGCGCTGCACCAATGTAAAGGGGACGGTCGATTTGCGCGGCCGCGGTTCCGATGTAGAACTCAACAAAATCGGTGGCCAGGTGACCATCAGCGGAGACTACTCCGGCACTATCTCGCTGCGGGCCTTGGACAAGCAGGTGCGGCTGGCGAACAACCGGACCGACCTCCGCGTGGAGCAGATTCCCGGCGAGGTGCGCATCGATCGCGGCAGCCTGAGCGTTCAAAACGCGGTAGGACCCATTATTTTGAACGCCCATTCGACCGACATCAGCGTGGAGGATGTAGTGAACGCCGTGGAGATTTCGCTCGACCGCGGGGACATCGATCTGAAGCCCGGCCGCATTCCCTTGAGCCGCATGACGGTGCATACCGGATCGGGCAACATGGAACTCTCGCTGCCGCCGGCGAGTGCCTTCACGCTCAACGCCAGCACCGATCGCGGCGAAGTGGAGAACGACTTCGGCGATGAGATGAAGGAGCAGACCTCCGGCAAGGGTGCGCGCCTGGAAGGCAGCATCGGCGCAGGACCCAATTTGGATCTAACCACCGGCCGCGGCACCATTACGATCCGACGAGCACGACAAAGCGCTCCGCCGACCTCGGTGGCCGCTAAACCCGAACAAGGCGGTTTGCTGAAGGCGCCCCAGTTCGTCGCCGCCGATCTTTCCCTGACTCGGAAAAATTAAAGCGAAGCCAATCCTCTCAGCCTGCCACTCTGGACTTGCACGAACTTACGATTGGTAGCTTAATAGAAGGGTTATGCTTACCCAATTGCGTAAGACTTGCTGGGATGGATTACACAATACCGCCGCCGGCTTCGGATTTGGTATCGCATCATATCGGCAGCCGGAACGGCTAGCAGCTTTCAATACCGTCCGCCGAGCCAAAGAGCGTCGCGAAATGCTGCTGACGCCGCTCGAGGCCAGTCAAATATTTGCGTTGGTGCGCGCCACAGCAAAATTAGGAGGCGCCATGGCAGAGATCGGCGTGTATCGGGGCGCCTCCGCACGGTTGATGCTGGAGGCCGATTCAAAACGGCCTCTGCATCTGTTCGATACGTTCGAGGGCTTGCCCGAGCCGGCCAAGACCGATACCGAGTTCCGGAACGGACAATTTACCAAGGGCCAGTTTGCTTGTCCGCTCGATGACGTGAAAGCCTATGTCGGATCGTCGTCGAAGGTGTCTTTCTATCAGGGATTTTTTCCGCAAACAGCGGGACCTGTCGAGGGCGAGCGGTTCTCGTTTATCCATACCGACGTCGATCTTTACGCAAGCACGAAAAGCGTGCTGGAATTTTTCTACGAGCGCATGATTCCAGGCGGCATCATTATCTCGCACGATTTCAACAGTTGCCAGGGCCCATACAACGCGATTACCGAATTCTTTCAAGACAAAGCTGAGCCCGTGATCGAACTCCCGGGCGATCAGGCCATGATCGTCAAAGTCTGAATTTGTTGCGCCTATGATGGGCGCGCGCCGCCGTGTCCTTGTGGGGCAGTTCCGAGAACTGCGCCGGCCTCCCAGGCCGGCTCTTCCCTAAGCCCGAGTGCGGCCTGCTGCTCTCGCTTTGGCGTATCTGCTGACGAACTCACCGCGACAGCACGCTAATTCCTCGATTCCGGTAAAGCCGCCATTGCTTGGATTCACCGATCAATCGGAAATGACTCTTCAGATAAGCCCCGTACAAACGCGGAATTGAATCATCCAAGCTCCCGTCGGAGAAAATCTTGGGCACCATCACCAGGTCTGCCGCACCGAAAAGGGCTTCTGCCGTTTGGTGATGAGTGTCGTTGAAGCTGCTCTTGTGCTGCAGACCGTTCGCACCGCCCGCCGCCGGTTTGATCCCGAGTCCATAGGAGAAGGGATTCGTAAAATCGAGGCACATCACTGTTTCATCGCCTCGACGTTCTCTGTAGAGCAGTTTAAAACCGTCGTTGACAAACAAGGTGTACGGGGCGTCATCGCCCTCCGTCACGAATCCGTGTAGCCGCTCCGCATCCATCTTCGCGAAATGTGGCGCGGTCCTGAATCGTCCATAAATAGCTGCCAACATGCTCGTCCAGCCCGCCAAAAGCGGGAAGACGATCAGAGCCGAAGCCAATAGCAGCAAAGAGGCGTGAAACGCGATGCTGATTTGCCTTTGGATCGGTTTTACGCTGTTCAGTGCATCGACCAGGATAATCGCGAAGAAAATGGCAAGAGGGAAGCCGGCAGGCTCTGCATTCCCGAATATCGTAAGCGAACCGACGAGTGATACGGCCATCCCCGCTACCCAGACCCGGCGAGCTGACGCCTCGTTTCCGTAGCAGATCAACAGCAACGCCGCGGAAACGGCCAGTGCAAGAACTATCCCCGCATCCTGCAGTATCTCTCCTGCCGAATATCTCTGCCAAAAGATGTGCTTCGCTCCCGCCATCATCTGCAGATCTTTAAAGACAGGCATCAGGTTGAATTTATAGTAGGAGCTAACGATCATTAGCATCGTAGCCGCGCCGGTCACCATACCCGCCCAGCGCGCCTTGCTTTGTCGCCGGCAGGGAATCAAAACGCCGATCAGAGCGATCGACGAGAATAGATAAGTTATTTTTAGAAAGGCCAGGATTACTGGGATCGTGCCGGTAGATAGCCCGCCCAGGAAATCACTTCTTTCACTCGCATTCCGCCGAAGCACCGCGCCTTCGATCAGCACACACGCGAGCAGCACCCATCCGTACCGGTTATACGTCTCTGCCGGGGTAGTCTGGAGGGGGCTCAATCCAGCGAAAAAAGGTGATGCCGCCATAACCGCAGCGGCCAGGCAAAGCAAGAATAGCGCCGGTTGCGCGAGCCGGCTGCGGCCGAGAAAAAATATCCAGGCAGTTAAGAAGAGAGCGGCTAAAGACACGCCGTAGGCAAACCCTTGCACGAGACCGCCAGAAATCCAAAGCCCCAATATAGTTGGCACATAGGCTACTGGTCCTACCATGCTGCTGAAGTCTGCATGAGGACGTTGCTGGTTCATCATCCGCCAGGCGCCATCCAGCAAGAAGAAGGCATCATGCGAGTAGTCCCTCAACCCGGCCATGCCAGCGACTGACCGGAGCAGACAGGACCCAACCACCACCAAAACCAGAGCAACAGCCACACTCTTGTTTTGCGGCCACTTATTCCAAAGATCCGTAAAGGCGAAGGCGAACCGTAAGAGGGGATGGCTTTGGGGCGCGTTTTCAAGCTCTATGCCGGCCGGCAATGGATCGGGAGTAGTCTGAATCAAACCGCTTCCTCCTTAGTCACCTAGATAAGCCAAACTGGTGGCCCATTTTCTCGTTCCTTGTGGGGTAGTTCCGTGAACTGCGCCGGCCTCGCAGGCCGGCTCTTCATCGCGTCTATCAGCCTTACCGCCTTGAAAGCCACACGATATTCTCATCCGCGAAAACTAAGTGACCTTGGCTGCCGAAGGAAGTCGCTCTCGCTCAAAACAGGCCCAGATCATCTCGCTTTCCAGCAGCGACGCCTGATCTGTTCTCCAGTCCTTTTGTTTCGTGTCCCAGGCGTACAAGCCCAAACCGATGTTCTGTAGTAGCTCGAATGTTGCTTGTTGCTTGACTCCGGATCGCTCCGACCACTGCGGGTCACTCTCAAACAAAATGACAATGTCGCGACTCGCGCGAAGAATATTCTGCGCTCCCGAAAACATCCGAAATTCTCCGCCTTCAATATCCACTTTCAAAAAGTCGAGCGAACCGACTCCGTTATCTGAAGCCCACTTATCCAGCGTCGAAACGGGCACTTGCTCGGCATTCGGATCGGCCGGCTCTTCCTCGCGATGTTGGTATTTGAGATAGCGATAAGCGTCGCCGAAACCTTTGTCGCTGGTCAACTGCAAAACAACGTCGGCACGATCCGAAAGTGCACAACGCGAAGGGACCACCTGTTTGCAATCGTTCAGCTCCAGATTTCGCTCGAGCAATTGAAACGTCTCGTGTGAAGGCTCGAAGGCCCAGATCGTCCCCGCCGCCCCCACACGTTTCTGCGCCAGAATCGAGTACAGCCCTATATTGGCGCCCACATCGGCCACTTTCATGCCTTGCTGAAGGTAGGAAGCAACCAACGCCAGCTCGGTTGTTTCAAATGAGGTCTGTAGCGCCAGGAAAGCAGCAATCTCGCCTTCCGGATACAGCAACAGGTCGGTATTCAACGGAAGCTTATAGCTGACGGGCTCGCCGCCGGCGTGCCGCAGTCGAAACCAGCTGTGATGAATCTGCCGGGCCCGTTTGCCAATAGCGGACCGGCGAATTTTATAAGCGATGCTCATGCCGTTTTGCCGTCCTTCACGATTTTCCACTTGCTTTGGCGGATGCCTTCAGTCGGCGCGCAGGCAGCGCCTCTGCTGTTCGCCGGCCGGCCTGCAGTACCTGCACCAGGGCTCTAAAATAACCCGGCGCAACGCTCGCGACCTTGAAGGTAGAAGTACCCATTTCAATATCGCGATTAATCCAGGAGATCGGCACTTCTTCGATATCATAGCCCGCCAAAATCGGTTTCAGGCCGGTCTCGGCATTCGCCGCAAAGTGCGGCTGCTCAATCTCGATGCGCTTCAGAATTTCAGCGCGAAAAAGCTTCAGGTTGTTCGAGAGATCCCTCACGCGGATTCCGAGCAGCAGGTTTGCCAGCAGGTGAAATCCGCGATTCGCCAGGATTTTCGCAAAAGGATAGTTGACCAGCATCGATTCGTAAGAGAACCGGCTTCCTATCGCGCCATCCTTGCCTCTGGCAATGGCATCGAACAGGTCACGAAACTCGGGCAGGATGTGGACGAAGTCGCTGTCCATCGTTAGAATATAGTCCCCGGTGGCGGCCGCGTAACCATCTCGTAGCGCCCGGCCCACGCCATTCGGAGGCGCACGGTTGATCAGCTTCACCCGGGGTTCGTCCGCCGCAATCGCGCGCGTCACTTCCGCCGTCCGGTCCCGGCTGTTATCGTTTACGATCAGGATCTCGTGAATATAAGGGCCGTAGAAACCGAGTAACTGCCGCACCAGCACCGGAACGTTCATCTCCTCGTTGTGACACGGAACCACCACGGACGTGGATCCGAAAAGCTCCGCATGATCGGCGAGGTTCACCGCAGGGCGCAGCTTCGGGCTGCCCGGCTTCCTTGCCCAGATATACAGCGTGCCGCAGAGCTCCCGCAGTCCCGGCGCGTGTTCGACGATGTAAGATACGTCCTGCGCGGAATGCAACAGCGCTCGCGGAATCCGCGGATGGACGATATCGAACGGGATAATCTCGATATTCGTGTATCCCTGCTCCGAAGCCGCTTTCATCAGCTTGTACTTGCGCATCGGCGCTTGACAGCGCGTCTGCCCGGCCCACCGCCCGATCGCCGGAATGGAATTCTTCACAAATACCTGCGGATTCCAGTGGTTTGCCTCGAAGAACAAAATCTGTCCTCCGGGTTTCAGCAGACGGTGCAGCTCACGCATGTTCTGCGGATAAAGCTTGTGGCACAGAATCGCCGTTCCCACAATGTAATCGAACGATTCCGCGGGCAGCGTCGCCAGCTCTTCCACCATTTGCACGCTTACGCCGGGTAGATTCTTCTCCCCCAGGGCGTCGGCGTACTCCTGATTGAAAGCCGCCGCCGTGATCGGGTTTTCGCCTCGCAGGATTTGCGTGAGGTGCTCTGTCCAGAGGCCCGTGCCAGAACCCAGTTCCAGAATCGTCTCGCCCGGCAGCACGTGAAAGCAGTGCCTGACCGCAACAGCTCTCCACCGTAGTTTCAGAGAGGAAGTGGCCGGGTAGCGCAGCCAGTATTTCTCCCTGCCCCGTTCCATTTCACGGAGGTTGGCCTCGACACTCAAGTTCAACCAGTCTTGCACCTCGAGTGGGAGAGGTCAAGGGCCAGTGCTCCTCGTGGAACAGGCGTTTTCGCCCGTCACCAGAGTGGTGCTCCGCCCTGAAGTGACCGCAAAGATCCCATAACACCTCTGAATTCTTTTTGGACTTTCAGTTTGCCGCGTCCCACTCGTCGGGACGTATGTCCTCAAAAGCAGGCACAGGCCGCGACCCCGCGCCACCAGACGAAAGAGGAACTTCGGCGGACTTGGGCGCGGGTCGTGAGTCCGTTGTGCTGCGAAGTTCCTCAAAGCACTCCTGAGAAATACCGCGCGGGCGATCAGGCGATGCTCGTGAATGTTTGAACTGGGTGCGCTCGCTTCGCTAGAATTTCAGTTGAACTTCACACTGGCGGACCTGCTTTCGACCGCGCTGGCCATCGCGGTTTTCCCGTTGTTCCTTTTCCTTCCCGGTTTTGTATTTGGCTGGCTGCTCGATCTGGCTTCGTTCCGGCAACGGACCCCCCTGTTGCGTATTCTGCTGAGCCTGCCGCTCTCGCTCTCCCTCACGCCCGTAATCATTTATTTGCTGGGACGCCAATTCTCCACCTCTGCCGCCTGGTGGTTCTTCGCCGCCGTCTGGCTGACCTTTCCGGTAATGCTGATGCGCAGCAACCGTGTGGGCGGCCAGTTTCCACGCGGGTTGCTGAAACCCCTGACCGTGATCGCGGTCATCTGGGTCGCCGTCGCTCTTCTTTCGCTCGTCGATTTACAGTTTGGTCACCGGCTGTACTTTTCCGCTGTGTCGTATGACTACACGGTGCGAAGCGCAGCTGTCGGCCAGCTCGCACGGGCGCACTGGTATCCCCCTGCCAATCCGTTCTTTTATCCCGGTCATGCTGAGCCGTTCCGTTATCACTACTTCTGGTTTATGCTCTGCAGTTGGCCGGTTCGCTTACTCACGCACTGGATCGGGCCGCGCACCGCCATCTTTGCCGGAGTCGTCTGGACCGGCTTCACGCTCATGGCCACGGTGGCGCTTTACTTACGCCTGTTCGACCGGGACGGCAGCATCGCAATTCGCCGCCGAACGCTGCTCGCCTTTGGCTTGCTCGCCATCACCGGCCTCGACATCATTCCCACTTTGTTTCTGGACTTCTTCCGCCTCAAGTTTCACTTCGGCAACATCTTTCCAACAGTCGACTGGTGGAATCCCGAACAGGTTACCGGCTGGTTAGATACCGCACTTTGGGTCCCGCACCATCTTGCCGGTCTGCTGGCCTGCATGACCGGATTCCTGATTCTGTGGGTCGAATGGCAGACTCCAGCCAAACGGGTCCGCTGGCAAGCCGTGTTGGGTGCAGGCGTTGCCTTTGCCTCGGCTGGCGGGTTGTCCGTATACGTGGCCTTTGCCTTCGCAGCTTTCCTCGCCGTTTGGATTATCTTCGATCTCACGTGTCGCCAGTTTCGAGCGCACAGGGCACGGCTGCGCGCCGCCACTCAGGAAAGGAACTCGCCTGTTCTTCGGGCGGGGCGCCTGATCCCGGGCCCTTTGCGCGCGTGTTTCTCAAAACAGCTGATATCCCTCGCAGCTGCGGGAGTGCTGGCCTTGCTGCTCGGCGCGCCTTTCATGCTCGATTTGGCAAGTGCCGGCTCGGGCGGTACCACCGGCCACGACGCTTCCTTCATTCGCTTCAGCATCCGGGTGTTTCAACCGGCCCACATCGCCTTAAACCTGCTGCACCACAACTCGCCGCTGATCTCTTCCGTCACCGATTTTCTGCTGCTGCCTTTGAACTTCCTGATCGAACTCGGCGCCCTGTTCCTGATCGGCGTGATCAAAATCAGGCAGTGGCAGGCCGGGCAGCCGTTTACCCTGGCCAATCGTGCTGCCGTCATGATGGTTTCGGCCAGCCTCTTCATCAGCATCTTCCTGCGCTCGAACACCATCGACAACAACGATCTGGGCATGCGCGGCATGTTGATCGTGCAATTCGTGCTGGTCCTCTGGGGCGCAGATGTGCTGCTGGAGTGGCGTTCGCACAAAGCAAGCACAGGCCGCGACCCCGCGCACTCCAAAACAGTTTCACCCGACAAATGGATCCGTGTGGCGCAAGCCTCCCTGGCCGCCGCGCTCTTTTTCGGCGCCATCACCAACGTCTACGAACTCATCATTCTCCGCACCTTTACCATGCTGACCGAAGCGGGCGTGCAAACGGGCACGAACCACATCAATCCCGGCGCGCATTTCGCCGAACGCGCCTTCTATTCGCGTCAGCTCTATGAGTGGTTGGACCGTCATACTCCCCAGTGGGCCGTTGAGCAACACGATCCCTTTGCCCCTTTCGACGTGATTCCCGGGCTGTATGCCGACCGGCAGATGGGCTTGGCAGCGCTGGGCACAGCGATTTCGTTCGGTGGTAATCCGGTCGAGAGTTCACAAATGGCCGAATCCCTGCGAACCATTTACAGTACTGGTACAGCCCGCGGCGATCCGGACGCAATCTGCCGTCAATACAAAATCGACTACCTGATTGTGCGCAACGATTCTCCAGTCTGGAACGATCGACAGAGCTGGGTTTGGCAAGGTAAACCGGTTTATTCAAACCCCGGGACTCGCGCCTTCGCCTGTGGTGGGCATTAGGGTTCTAGTACTGTTCTGGAACTCGTCTTGCCACTAATTAAAGCCGAAAAACTGGGCAAACCGGACGGCTTGGCGTGATTTCCAACACGTGCTACGGTGAGGGTTGCGGTGCTCAACCCGCGACCCTACTGCCCCCGTTGCTTAGGAGTTCCGCGCCGCCCTTAACTGATGTCATCTGAATATCTGCTCAATGCACTGGAAGCATTACTGCTTGTCGTAGCTTGTCTGATAGCCCTGTGGAAGCCCACTCTGGGCAGCCGATTTCTCCGAAGCTGCTCGCGCTACTGGGCGCAGTTGGCCCGCAATAAAGTCGCCGCTGTCATCACAGTGGGCTTGGCGGCGATCCTGATTCGCGCGGCCCTGCTGCCCATCGAACCGGTTCCCGATCCATCCATCCACGATGAGTTTGGGCATTTGCTCATTGCCGATACCTTTGCTTCCGGGCGCGTCACCAATCCGCCGCATCCCTTCTGGACTCACTTCGAATCCATCTATATTCTGCAGCAGCCGACGTACACCTCGCAGTACCCACCGGCCATTGGCATCTCGCTCGCTGCTACGCAGGCAGCATTCGGAAGTCCCTGGCTCGGTGTGCTGTTTGGTATGGGCCTGTTCTGCGCTCTTACGTGTTGGATGCTGCAGGCCTGGATGCCTCCGCGTTGGGCGCTTCTCGGCGGAGTGCTGGCCGTTCTTCAATTCGCGATTATGAGTTACTGGGTAAATTCGTATTGGGGTGGCGGAGTGCCGGGCATTGGCGGCCTGCTGGTGCTCGGAGGACTCGGGCGGCTGCGGCGCGGTCACTTGTTTCGGAACTCGGTGTTTATCGCCATCGGCTTGGCCATCCTCATGAACAGCCGGCCCGCCGAGTCACTCCTCTTCGGCTGCGTTACCTGCGCGCTGCTCGCCTGGTGGATATTCAAAACCCGCGAGTTGCAGTTCTGGCCCGCGCTACGCAACGCGATTGCTCCGCTGGCAGTTCTGCTCTCGGTGACGTTGGGCTTGATGTTCTACTACAATTTTCGAGTTACCGGCAAGCCGCTGTTGTTGCCCTATGTGGAGCATCAGCGCTTATACGGCTCACCGCAAGCTTTCTGGTGGCAACCTGCCGTGATTGTGAAGTCGTTCCGCCACAAGGAGCAGCAAGACGACTATCTGAAACAGCTCCGTTTGTGGCAGCGGCGCTCGTCGCCAGTCTTGCTGGCCCAGGCCATCCTCGGACGAGTCCGGGATTTCTGGCTCTTCTATATCGGCGTAGTCTTCACCATTCCGCTCTTGTTTTTCCCCTGGATCTTACGCGATCGCGGAACTCTTCTCCTGCTCGCCATCAGCATCCCTTTTGCCCTCGATTACCTCACGTTCCATGCCTTCTATCCGCACTACGCGGCGCCGATTGTGGGGATAACCATGTTTGTCGTAGTGCAAGGCTGGCGTCACCTGCGCGTCTGGCGCTGGCGCGGACGGACTTCTGGTTTGTTTCTCGCCCGCATGATCCCACTCGTATCAGCCGCCGGGGTGTTAGCCGTGCTGGGCGCGCGGATGGTGGCAGCTAACGCTGGTCCGCTGCAACCGGTCTTGAAGACTCTCTACAGGGACTACATTCCAATCCATCCGCCGCGCGCCATCATAGCCAAAGAACTCGAAAAGATGGGCGGCAAACAGCTGGTTTTCGTCCACTACGATCAGCCCGGCCACTCGCCTGACTACGAATGGGTTTACAACCGTGCCGATATCGATCACTCACAGATCGTCTGGGCGCGCGACTTGGGCGCTGCTTCGAATAATCAACTCAGACAGTACTTCGCCAACCGCCAAGCCTGGTGGATCGACGCCGATGCCAAGCCTCCGCGGCTCGTTCCCTGTCCCCCGCACGAATAAGTCCCGCTCGACTGCTTTGTGGGGCGGGCGCTCGGCCTGCGGCGGCCTCCCAGGCCGCCATCCTCCCCATTATTACCGCCCTTGACCCTGTTTGCTTCTTCGAACCCATGTCTCTGTCTCCCTCGGCCGCCCACTTCTCGGCATCGGGAGAATACCCCAACGGTTCTCTCCAGCCCACCCTGCGAAACACGCTAAGCTATTGAAAATGAAGCAGTAAACTTATTCTCATTCACGCGTGACCGGCCGCCCGCGCGCCCTTCTTGCCAAAATCGATAATTACCGCCGACTTCTTTTATGGACGGTAAAAACTCCCCTTCGTTCGCGAGCTAGGACACCCATTTCAAAAGCCGAATAATCCCCATCGGAGCCGATTGCCGATGCGCCGACACCCCCTTCCGATTCTCGATTTCTCTTCTGTTCTCCGCGTAATACTGGTACGCCCGCCACAGCATTTCTTCATTCGTAAGCGTCGGAGTCCAGCCAAGAGAACTCTTGATCTTCGACGTGTCGAACAGAAAATCCTCCGCAATCATCTTGTAATGATACGGCCCAAGCGGCGAGAGTTTCAGATGATGGGCCAGCTTCATAGCCGTGATCGCCGGCGTCTTCGGAAGCACCGCTACCGACGACTTACTGCCCGATTGCTGAATGACGTAACGGAACACATCGGACAGCGATTTCACATTATCGGACCCGATGTGGAAGGTCTCCGACCGAGGGTAGTCGAGCGCCAGCATACAAGCTTTGGCTAGATCCTTAGCGTAAATAAATTGGTAGCGGTTCTTGCCTCCTCCCACTGTCCAGACCTTGCGGCCTTCCTCAATAAATTCGAAGAGAATAGCGAGTAGTCCCAGACGCCCGAAGTCGATGATCGTAGGACAGCGAATAATTACAGCAGCCAGATCGCTGTATTCGCGGATGATGTTTTCGCCTTCCAGCTTGGATTTGCCGTAGACCTCAACCGGATTGGGCGCGTCGTCTTCGCGGACCGGCCGTTTCATCCCCTCTCCCCAGAGGCAGTTCGAAGATGTGAACACCATGTGGCGGACACCGTGGTTGCGCATCGAGTCCATCACATTCCGGGTCCCGTCTACATTGCTATGCCAGAGCCCGGTGTGATCGTCCGTATCGTGGGCCAACATGGCGGCGCAATGCGCCACACCATCGATGCGCTCCTCGCCGAATACCTTATCCAGGTCGGTGCTTCTGCGGATGTCCACCTGCTTTTTCACCAGGTTCGGGTGGTCCGCCTCGTTCGGCACAATGTCCACCGAGATGCAACGGTGTCCGGCCTCCAGAATTTCCCGCTGCAAAATGCCGCCAAAAAAGCCGCCGCCGCCGGTAAGTAGGATTGTTTTCATAGTTGAGGGAGATCTCTCAATTGTACCGACGTAGGTAGGCTTTAGCCTGCCATCTCTTCCGCCTTTTGGTACTGCGATCCCTATAGTTTTTGAAAGTAAACGAAAGGCAGGTCGCCCCGCCGGAAAATCTGGGCCCCTCCCGCCAACTGCCATCCCGACCGGTCCGCCCACCCCGGCACACAATCTGCGAATACCCATTTTGCGCCCACGCTCCGAAAGGCCTGCAACACCTGTTGCTGGACTTGCGGGCTGGCGCGCCAGAACTGATCGGTTTTGCCAAAGGAAAACTCCATTGGGCGCCCAGGGTAACGATCGTTCTGGGACACGCGTTCCGGAATCATCGCGACAATTTGCGCGCGCTCCAGCCCCACGTGCGCGGCAGTCAGTGAAGCGCCGATGATGGCGACCCTATCGCCCGGCCGTAGCCCCTGCCGCGTCATTTTCTGTGCTATTTCGGCATTGAAATATTCGAGGGGCACTCTGCGACCAGCCACGTCTCCCAGAAACTGGGGAACCATGTGCCTGAAACCCCATCCCATCAGCAGCAGAGCGACAACGGGAGTTGCCCAGGTTGAAACGAGCGCCACCCGACGCGGCAGAACGACGTCCCAGGCGGCTGCGATCAGCGCAAAGCCCAACAATGCGTAACTGCCGGCGAGATATCTGTAATCAGAAAAAACCAGGCAGTAAGTAGCCGCAAAAATGAGGGCGGGAGTCCAGAGAAACCACGCTTGCGCGAAAGCCTTACCCATCGCGAAAGCGCCAAAAGGAAGGCAGATCAAGACCAGAAAATTGGCTGGGCATCTGATGAATGCGATCAACGAAAATTTGATGTTCGACCAGAGAATCATCAATTCCCTGGCGCGATTGAAGCGCGCCGGATAACCAGCGCACCACCAGGAGACGTCCGCATGAACAGGCAGCGTGCCCACCAGATGCTGCTCGAAACTAAGCACTCGCGGATGTGCCAGCAATACGCGAATCGGATGCTCGATTTCGGGGCCCGGCGGGTAAGCACCGTCCTTGTAGCCTTCCACGCTGATGCCCGTCACGTGCCATGAATAATTCAGGCGGCCGCTATCGCCAATCGTGAAACGGTGATGCGCGATCGAGATCGCAGCGACAAATGGAAGCGCAATCGCAAACGCCGTGAGCGCTGTAATGAGAATCCGGCGGTCAGCCCAGGAACGCAGCAGCACAGCCAGCACGACGAGAAACACCCAAAGGATGGTCGCGAACGCGGTCTTTGCGAGAAATCCAACGCCGAGCATAGCGCCCAGAAGAAAGACGTCGCGATTGCCCGCGACGCCGCGACGCACGCGCACCAGGATAGCTGTGGCCGCCAGGAGCAGCGCCATCACCAACACATCGGCCGAATTGAACCAGCCGAGCCCCGTCAAACGCAATCCCGCCCAGGCAACCACGCTGTATCCGACCACGCTCGACAGCATCGGATGATCCGAAGGCCCGCGCAATTTCTCCCATTCGGAAGTCAGCCATTCCCAGCCTGCAAAAGCACAGAGGAAACAGGCGAACGCGACCACGTGCAGAAGCGGGATCTGCCAGTGAATCGAAGGAGAAAAAACTGCGAGTGCAGATGCATACAGCCAGATGTAGAGCGGACTCCAGTAGGTGTTCAGCGCGTTCATCCAGTCGCCTCGCAGCCAGGCGCGAGCGACGTCCACGTAGGCGGTCCCGTCCGGATCGATAACGTAACGGGTGCTCCACAGCTGGCACATTGCCAAGGCAATAACGATTGCCCGGCACATCAGACGGAGCTGCTTGACGGTAAACATCAGAACAAATTGTAGAACGCGTCGCCCGTTACGCTAAGTAGTTGGACCTTCAAACTCCACTGCAGTTTGTAAAAGGAATCGGGCCTGCGCGGGCCGAGATGCTGGCCGGCAAAGGGCTCGAAACCATCACGGACCTCCTCTACTATGCGCCGTTCCGCTATGAAGACCGGAGCAATACAAAATCCATTGCGGAACTCGCGCCCGGCGAGAAAGCGGCGGTTACCGCCTGGGTTGCCTCGGCCAAAATGTCCGGCTACCAGCGACGTTCGCTCGGTCTGTTAGAGGTGACTTTCGAAGATGCTTCCGGGCCATCGCTCCTCGGACGCTGGTTTCACGGCGAACGCTTTCGAGACTCGCTGCTGCCGGGGACGCGGGTTGCGCTTTTCGGCAAAGTAGAACTGGATCGTGGCCACTCACACCGTCTTATGGTGCAGCCCGAGATGGAAATTCTGTCGAGCGAGGATGCGCACGAAGAGACGCTGCACAGCGGGCGCATCGTGGCCGTCTATGAAGCGGCGGGCAAAGTATCGACCCGAATTTTCCGCGGGCTCCTCGATCGGATCCTCAAAAACGTCGAACTCCCTGCCGACGCACTCCCGGCCAGCGTGCGCGAGCGCGTCCATCTGCCCGACCTAGCCACCGCGATTCGCGAAGTACATAGCCCTCCCGCGGACACCAGCCTGCAACTGCTCAACGAATTCCGCACGCCCGCACAAGTCCGCTTGATTTTCGATGAATTCTTCTGGTTGGAGAGCGGGCTGGCTTTGAAGCGCAGCCGATCGCGCCTGGTGACTGGCATCAGTTTTGATTTGACCGAGCAGGTGCGTGAACAGATCAAGAAACTCTTGCCCTTTAAGCCAACGCCGGCTCAAAAGAGAGTGATGCAGGAGATCGCGAACGACATGAAGGCGCCTCGTCCGATGAATCGATTGCTGCAGGGCGATGTCGGCAGCGGCAAGACCATTGTGGCTGCGCAAGCCGCCACCATTGCAATTGAAAACGGTTATCAGGTGGCGGTGCTCGCGCCTACCGAGATACTCGCCAACCAGCATTTCAGTTACTTCACCAGGATCATGGAGAAGCTCGGCTACTCGGTGGCCGCTCTTACCGGCTCTCAATCGGCTCGCGAGAAACAGCATGTCAAGCGCCTGATCTTCGATGGCCTTGTGAAAATTGTGGTCGGCACACACGCGTTGATTCAGGAAGATGTTTCGTTCGCGAAGCTCGGCCTCGCCATTGTCGACGAGCAGCACCGCTTCGGTGTTCGCCAGCGTCTCGAACTTTTCAAGAAGGGTGTGCAACCGGATGTCCTGGTGATGACCGCCACCCCAATTCCGCGCACGCTGGCTCTCACCCTCTATGGCGATCTCGACGTTTCGTCTATCGATCAACTCCCGCCCGGACGAAAGCCGATTGCCACCAAACACGTGATGGAAGCGATGGTAGAAGGCGTCTACAGCTTCCTGGCCCAACAGGTGAAAGCCGGTAGGCAGGCCTACGTGGTGTATCCGATTGTCGAAGAAAGCGAAACGACCGCCAGCACCAAGGCAGCCGAAAAGATGTTCGTTCATCTCTCGCAGACGGTGTTTCCAAACCTGAAAGTCGGCTTGCTTCACGGAAAATTGCATGCCGAGCAGAAGAATGCCGCTATGACGGCCTTTCACTCTGGCGATACACATATTCTGGTCGCGACCTCGGTCATCGAAGTAGGCGTCGACGTGCCGAACGCCTCGGTCATCGTGATTGAAGATGCGGAGCGGTTCGGTTTGGCCCAACTGCATCAACTCCGCGGACGCGTCGGACGCGGACCGCATCAAAGCTACTGCATCCTGGTCACAGGCAAAATGAACGAAATCGCGAAAGAACGGATTCGTACCCTCGTCGATTCAAATGACGGCTTCTTCATCGCGGAAATGGACATGAAATTGCGCGGCCCCGGCGAATTCTTCGGCACCAAACAGGCTGGCGTTCCCGGGCTTCGCCTGGCCGATCTCATGCGCGACGGAGACATACTCGAACAGGCACGCGACGAAGCGCGGCGGCTGGTAGAAGGGAAAGACAACGACGAAGTACGCGCCGTGAATCGCTACATTCAGGAGAACTGGCAGCGCCGCTACGGCTTCGTCTTGGTAGGGTAGGCTTCAGCCTGCCATCATTTCAATGTATGCGCGTGATTGCCGGCGAATTCCGCAGCCGCAAACTGAAAAGCGTCCCCGGAATGGATGTGCGTCCCACTCCTGATCGCCTGCGTGAGTCGTTGTTCAACATTCTTTCCCCACGCCTACCGAATACGATTTTCTTAGACGCTTACGCAGGCAGCGGAGCGGTCGGTATTGAAGCCCTAAGCCGGGGAGCAACGCATGTGATCTTGATCGAGCGCAGCGCTCAGGCTCTCGCTGTGATCCGTGAGAATATCGAAGCGCTTCGGATCGAGAATCGCGTCACCGTGCTGCGCGGGAAAGCGGCTGCTCTGATAGGCAACCAGCAGACCGATATCGCCTTTATCGATCCGCCGTACGATCAGGAAAAAGAATATGCCGCATCTCTAGAAGCGCTGGCTGCGACCAAATGCCAACTCGCCATTGCTCAACACAGTACGCGCCTGGTCTTAGACACTGCCTATCAGAACTTCGAAAAAACGCGCCAGGTGCGCCAGGGCGATAACATCCTCAGTTTTTTTGCACGCTCAACGCGCTAACAAGATGTGGATGTCCATCACGTTCGTGCCCGTAGCCCCGGTGCGGACCAAATCGCCCAGAGCATCGAAAAATGGATACGAATTATTCTTCGCCAGTTCGGAGCGCGCGTGAAGGCCCAGCTGTTCGGCTCGTTCCAGCGTAGCGCCGGTGGCGATGGCGCCGGCCGCATCAGTGGGGCCATCGGTGCCATCCGTGCCCGCGCTCAGCACTGCCACTTTCTTCAATCCATTTACCCCGAATGCAGCAGCTAGAGCGAATTCCTGGTTGCGTCCGCCCTTCCCGTCTCCGCGAATCGTGACGGTGGTCTCGCCTCCGGACAAGATGCAGGCGGGTGCAGTTATCGGACGCCCGTGGCGCGCAACTTCCCGCACGATCTGCGCATGTACCGCCGCCACTTCTCGCGTTTCGCCTTCCATGCTGCTGGAGAGGATCATGCTCTTGTATCCGAGTGCGGTCGCTTTCCCGGCCGCCGCTTCCAGAGCCAGCGCGTTACTCCCAATCACCACGGTATGCGTATTCTCAAAAATCGGATCGCCTGGTTTCGGAGTCTCTGGAATCGCACCCGCGCGGCCCATTTCCAGATGCTCGAGCACGCGCCGGGGCGTCCGCTTCAACAAATGAAAAGAGGCAAGCACGTTCCAGGCGTCTGCAAAAGTAGACGAATCGGGCGACGTGGGACCAGACCCGATCACATCTGCCGCATCGCCGATTACGTCAGAGAGAAGCAAACTCACGATCGTTGCCGGATAAGCGAGGCTCGCCAGGCGTCCCCCCTTCAACCGGGAAAGATGTTTCCGTACTGTGTTGATCTGTTGAATGTCAGCGCCCGCGCGCAGCAGCAGATCGGTGGTCTTCTGTTTCGCGGCCAACGTAATTTTCCCTGCCGGCGCAGGCAGCAACGCCGATGCCCCGCCCGAAAGCGCCACTAATAAAAGATCGCGTGCATTCAATTCGCGCAGCATTTGTTCTACTGTTCGCGCTGCCTCTACGCCGGCAACGTCAGGAATCGGATGCCCGGTTTCCCTCGGCGTGCAAAATTGCAGCGTGCGATCGGCATGGCCATGCTTCGTAACTACGATTTCCTGAGAAATATTCTGCCCGAGTATCTCTTCGAGCGCCTCAACCATCGGCACCGCGGCCTTACCTACCGCAAGTACAAAGACGCGCTCGTAAGCTTTAAGATCGAATTGCGCGCCCCCGATGATGAGCTTGTTTTTTGACCGGCGAACATGACGCCGGACCGCGTTGCCTGCGTCCGCCGCATCGAGCGCTGCCCACAGAATTTGCAGCGCGTCCCGTCTCAATCGCCGTTCTTCGGTTCTGTTCCTCAAAAAATTGGCAAGTGAAGAATGCGGCTGACGATCTCGGAAATGTCATCCGTGTCTACTTCCACGCGATAATCCGCCCGTCCATACAGCGGCCTCCGATCGCCATAAAGCTGCGCCAGCCCATTGCGGTCAGTTGCCAAAGGACGCGTCACATCATCGCCCAATCTAGCCAGTATTGTTTCCAGGCTGCAATCAAGCCAGATCGTCACACCATTGTTTTCGATCAGCTCCCAGTTTCGCGGCTGGACAAACGTGCCGCCGCCCAATGCGAACACACAAGGGCGTCCCGATTCCACTTTTGTCACATGTTGCCGGAGCGTAGCGGCTTCCAGATCGCGGAAGCGTGATTCACCTTGCTCAACGAAAATGTCGCGAATGCGCTGGCCCTGGGCGTGTTCTATTTCAGAATCCACATCCACAAAGCACCAGCCCAACTGCTTCGCGAGCGCCTGCCCGACAGTGGTTTTGCCGCTGCACATGAATCCAACGAGATACAACCCGGGGGTGCGCTTCAGCTTCAGCGTCATTTTCTTTTCAATGTGCCTGGATTCTTTTCCAACACAGCCAGATAAGAATTTCAGTATATCGCCGCGGTTTTATACGGCTTTTGAGTCAGTCGCCATGAGAAACAACCGATAATGAGACATATGGCCATGCAGCTTCTGCCGATTTTTCCGCTGTCCTTCGTGCTGCTCCCGGCCATGCCATTGCCGCTGCATATCTTTGAAGACCGCTACAAAGAAATGATGAGCGATATCATTCCCGCAGAGGACGAATTTGGCGTCGTCCTCGCCAAAGAAGATGGCATTGTCAACATCGGTTGCTCCGCCTTGGTCGATCGCGTGGTCAATCGTTACGACGACGGCAGACTCGATCTTCTTGCCATCGGACAGCGGCGTTTCCGCATCGATTCTATCGATCAGGACAAAGCCTACTTACGGGCAACAGTCGATTATTTCAACGATGAAGACGCCACCGACGTGCCGGCCGATCTAAACCAAAAGGCCACAGCCGCCTTTCGACAACTCCTGGAAATAGAGCGGCCCGACGTGGCCGAAGAGCCTAAGCTCGACCGGTCTCGCATGAGTTTTCAATTAGCGCAATACATCTACGATCTCGACAAGCGCCAGACCGTTCTCTCGCTTCGTTCTGAAGTGGAGCGCCTGGAGTTCCTGGTGAAGATCATCCCCGGATACCTCGAGCGCCAGGCCCGCATTGCCCTTGCCAAAAAGGTCGGCCCTCAGAACGGCCACGCCAAAGGCTTCTAAGGCACGTCCGTGCAGCGCCAGTCTCTCATCTTTGACGCCGACGACACGCTTTGGGAGAACAACATCTATTTCGAAGCGGCTTTCGATCAGTTCTGCGATTATCTCGCTCACTCATCGATGAGCCCCGCTGATGTTCGTGCCGTACTCGACGAAATTGAGATTGCCAATTCCAAAATTCACGGCTATGGTTCGCGCAATTTCGGCAACAATCTAAAGGCCTGTTATCGCCGCCTGGCCGAACGCCAGATCGCTGACCACGACCTGAAGGCAGTCATGCAATTCGCGCACGACATCCTGGATCGCCCGATCGAACTGCTCGATGGTGTCCAGCAAACGATTGAGGAATTGAGTAGCCGGCACGATCTCACGCTCTTCACCAAAGGCGATCCTGAAGAACAGCAGATGAAGATTGAGCGTTCCGGCTTGAGCCCGCACTTTGCCCACGCCGCCATTGTCAAAGAGAAGAACGAAGTCACTTATCGCCAACTGACTGAGGAACGCGGCTTTGATCCCAAGCAGACATGGATGATCGGGAACTCGCCCAAATCCGATATCCAGCCTGCGCTGACTGCGGGACTAAACGCCGTTTTCGTGCCTCACCCCCGCACCTGGGGATTGGAACTCGCCGCACTGCCCGAATATCATCCGAGGCTGCGCAAAGTGGAAACCCTCCGCGAATTGACCTCACTGTTTTAGGCCCTGCAGCTATTCGTCTGTCACACAGCCGAGGCTGGCATTCTTCACCAGACGAATGTATTTGGCCAGCGTGCCCCGCTCTGCTTTGTAAGGCGGCATGGTCCAGGCTTTTCGGCGTGTCTGCATTTCGTCGTCTGCCACATCGACTGAAATTTGATTCGCGCTCGCATCGATCGTCACACGGTCGCCTTTTCGCAGTAACGCGATCGGGCCCCCTTCCTGCGCCTCCGGTGTCACGTGCCCCACAATGAAGCCATGCGAACCGCCCGAGAAACGCCCATCCGTAATCAGCGCGACGTCTTTGCCCAGGCCCGCTCCCATCACCGCCGAAGTAGGAGTCAGCATTTCCGGCATACCCGGGCCGCCCTTCGGTCCTTCATAACGAATCACCAGCACTTCGCCTTTCGAAATGTCCCCGCGCTCGAGTGCATGCAGCATCTCTTCCTCTGAATCGAACACATTGGCCGGTCCACTAAAGCGCAAGCCTTCTTTGCCGGTGATTTTCGCCACGGCGCCCTCCGGAGCAACATTGCCTTTCAAAATCTGGATGTGTCCGCTAGGTTTGATCGGGTCTTTCAACGCATGAACGATTTGTTGCCCGGCGCTCAGTCCTGGCAGATCGCGCAGGTTTTCCTCCAGCGTTTTTCCAGTGACGGTCAGACAACTGCCGTCAAGCAGGCCAGCTTCTAGAAGCAATTTACACACCGCGGGCAGGCCGCCCACTTTCTGCAGGTCTTCCATCACATACGATCCACTCGGCTTGAAATCCGCCAGTAGAGGAACCCGATTGCTGACCTGCTGAAAATCTTCCAGCGTCAGATTTACGCCAACCGCACGCGACATCGCGACCAGATGCAGCACCGCGTTCGTCGAGCCGCCGAGCGCGATGACAACCGTCATGGCGTTTTCAAAAGCCTGCCGCGTCATGATATCTCGCGGCTTGATATCTTTCTCGAGCAAGACCTGCATCGCCGCCCCCGCCCGGAAGCACTCGTCCGCTTTCAATGGATCTTCCGCCGGAGTGGACGAACTATAAGGAAGCGACATGCCAAGCGCTTCGATTGCGGACGCCATCGTATTCGCCGTATACATGCCCCCGCAGGCTCCGGCTCCAGGACAAGAGTGCCGCACAATCGCCTGACGTTCCTCTTCCGTAATGCTGTGCGCAATCTCAAATTCGCCATAGCTCTGAAACGCCGAGATGATATCGAGCTTTTTGTTCTCGTAATGTCCTGCGCGGATCGTGCCCCCGTAAACCATGATCGACGGACGATTCAGCCGTCCCATCGCAATCAGGCAGCCGGGCATGTTCTTGTCGCAGCCGGGTATCGAAATATTGGCGTCGTACCACTGTGCTGCCATCACGGTCTCGATCGAATCAGCGATCAGGTCGCGCGATTGAAGCGAAAAACTCATGCCATCCGTGCCCATTGAGATGCCGTCGCTCACGCCCACCGTATTGAAGCGAAACCCCACGAGTCCCGCCGCCACCACGCCTTTCTTCACCTCTTCACCAAGCTGCAGGAGGTGCATATTACATGGATTGCCTTCGAACCATACACTCGCGATTCCCACTTGCGGCTTGTTCATGTCCGCTTCCTGCAGGCCCGTGCCGTAAAGCATCGCCTGCGAAGCACCCTGCGATTTCGGCTGCGTTATCTGGCCACTATATTTGTTGAGCAATTTCGCCATCTCTTAGCAGTGTATTCATAAGCGCGGCTTCACGATGAGTGAATGCCCTCGAGCTTAAGCACGTAAGCCTGGCGCGCGGGCAGCTTTAAACGCAACTCAGACGGCATGATTATCGTGAGCTGCTTGCCAGCGTTACGTACGGTGAGGGCATCACCGGTTTCGAGCAGCGTGACTCTCGGCGTACCTGAGGCGGAAACGTTCGTAAGGACAAAATCATTTTCGGGCCAGCGCGGCAGGATGGCGTAGACGACATCGCCTTTCGCTGTGAAGAAGGCATCGACGCGCGCAAATCCAGCCCGCGGCTTATCGACCAGATTTGTGATGTCGTATTCAGACATGAACTCCGACTGCTCGAGATGCGGGATGTTGCCCTCGCTCCACTGCGCCGGACGAGACCAGGCGTGCGTTCCATAAATCGCCTCGCCATTCGGATGCAGCCATTCGCCAATCTGCGTGAGACGCTCTTCCATCACGACGGGGATCTGGCCATCGGCCCGCGGACCGATATCGAGCAGAAGATTCCCGCCGCGGCTCACGATGTCGATCAGCATCATCAGCAACTGCCGGTCAGTGTGATAGTCGGTCAGTGTTTCGTTGCGATTGTACCCGTAGGAAAAGCCCATGCCGCGGCTTTCTTCCCAGGCATGCTGCGCCTGCTGCATGCCGGACGTGTATTCAGTCGTGTAATAGCCGCCATGCTTGTGACGCGTATCTTTTCCCCAGCGATCGTCGATCACCACCGAATCAGCCACCGGCGATTCATTGAAGAGCCAGGCGAGTAGTTCAGGGGAACGCCACTCGGCGCTTGAGATCTCCCATTCACCGTCCGAGAAGATGATGGCGGGCTTAGCGTGTGTCACCACATCTTTGAACTGCGGAAACAAATGATCGCTCACGAAGCGCTTTTTGTCAGTGAGCCATACCGGGTTGTACCACTCGTAGAGCGAATAATAAATGCCCATTTGCAGGCCCTTGTTACGGCCCGCTTGCATCAGGTCGATAAGCAGATCGCGTTTCGGCCCGATGTCAACACTGTTCCACGGGCGACCGTAAGCGCGATTAGCTTGTTCGTTGCGCCAGAGCGTGAAGCCTTCGTGATGTTTGGAGGTAAGGGCGACGTAGCGCGCTCCGGACTTCACGAACAGATCGGCCCAGTGATCGGGATTGTAAAGTTCTGCCTGGAACGAGGGCGCGAAGTTGAAGTAAGGAAAATCCGCACCAAATGTTCGTTTGTGAAAGTTGTACGTGGCAAAGCCTTCCTGGTTAGGCCCACTGGCCTTCTTGCCGTTGGTGAGCGAATGCCAGTACCATTCGGCGTAAGGCGTTTCGTTTTTTACATTCACCGGCGCAAATGCCGGAACCGAATAGACGCCCCAGTGAATAAATATGCCGAACTTCGCATCGTTGTACCAGGCTGGCATTGGGCGGCTGTCTATCGATGCCCAACTCGCGTCGTACCTCTTGGATGAAGTCTGAGCCAGCGCGGAATCGAGTGCGAAACCGGCAGGCATGGTGCTCATGAGTCGTAGAAGATCACGTCTGCGCATAAACGTGCTTCCCAGCGTATCGCTTTGGGTCAAATCTTCTGCGTGGGATAACCTTTGACAATCCAATCAGTATGCAGATTGGTCGCGATGTGCAAGACTTTGATTTGTTTGAAGCCCCGATCGCGCAGAGCCGTAAATGCGGGGCGAATGTTCGGACAGTGATCGAAGGGGCAGCAGCCGCAGTAAAGAACAATTTCCCGGTCGAGCGGCAACGCGGCCGTTTGCTTGCGAAACTCAGCGAGGCCTTCCGGCTTCGAGCAGGGGCCCGCAAGGATAGCCCCAGTGATGCGGGCCGCGCGATAGAGAACAGGAAAACCGGTGCAGAGGATTGAAAGATCCGTCGATTGCGAAGCGAGTTCCTTCGCAAAATCGGCAGGCTCGATCAGGTTGTCCGGCAACCAGGGGTCCTTCGTTTGTGAAACGAGAGGAAGAGTAAAGAGGAGCGGTGCCGTGCGCAGGAAATTTCGTCTTTGCATAATTAATGAACCGATTTACAGGAAGCCGGGTTGGCCGCCGGCAACGTGCAGGCAATCATGGGCGTGCCCGCAGCATTGAGCAGAGTGAGCGTCCAACCCGCTTTGTCCCGTTCGATTTTGGTAAGCCCGAAACTCATGCTGACATCCCCCGCTTTCACACGAGCGCCGTTCACGCTGCTGCCCGAGCGATCGAATGTGAAGCCGACATCGAGTTCGGTACCACTATCGCCCGCGATCAGCTGATTAGGACGTCCATCTTCGAGCGCCAGAAATTCAAAGAGATGAACGTGGCCGGAAAGGACCATCCCGATGCCTTGCGGTTTGGCGTCTTTCCAGGCAGGTCCGAGCGTCAGTTCGGTGGGCGAAACTGCGCCCTTGTTCACCGTGTACCCCCAGAAGGGATGATGGTCCACCAGCCAGTCGGCGCGCCCGGAAAGCTCGCGAAGCTGTTTCGAATAAATTGGTATCTGTTTCGGCTCGGCGTTCGGTAAGTCTTTAGTGGATGCGGAATCGAGAACGCCCAGACGCAATGTGCCACTTTGCGCGACATACGGTTCGGTGTACTCGCGGCATGATTGCTCAAAGGGGCGCGGATCAAGATAGTAAAACCAGCCGCGGAACGAACGCCCGCAGTCCTCGTGATTGCCGCGCGCGAAAATCCACGGCGCCGCCGATAAAGCTGCTTGCGCCGGTTGAAAGAAATCGGCGTTCCATGCATCCCAATTATCTCCATGTGGACCGTTACAACCGGGCACCATGGCGGGACATAGGCTCTCGCGATACAGATAATCGCCGACGTGGACAATCAGGTCCGGCTTGAGCTTCGCCACTTGTTCGGAAACGCGTTGAAACGGCCAGAGACTCGGGTCGTTGCAAGCTTGAATTTGACCGCCTTTGACGCGGCACCCGGTATCGCCAACCACGGCCACGCGATCCGGAGTTTTCGGCAGTCTTATGCGTTTCTTCCCGTAGCGCAAAGAACGCGTCCCTGCGGGAATCAGCGCTTCACAAAGTGGCTTCAGACCGGCCGGTAAGGGCTGTCGCAACGTCATGCCCAGGGGCTTGCGATTGGCTTCAAGCGTAGGACATTTGGCCCGGGCTTCAACGACGACACGCGCGAGTACCGCACCTTTGGGACCGAGTTCCAGCCAAACCGGAGTAAGCGTTTGAGCGCACCCCACGACGACAAACACGCAGCAGCAAAAGAGTATTTTCATCTGACCAGTAGAATGAGAACGCGCCTGCCTGCTTCAGTGTAGCGGTGCTCATAACCCGTTTACATTTCAATAATCGATGGCGAATCTCCCGGACGCGAACTTGCTGGACGAGCCGCCGAAACTTCCTTGGCTGCTTACGTTCTGGCATGTCTTGCGATGCGTCGATCAGGGCAAGCAGAACAGCGCCAGATTAGCGTTGCGAAACTCGCTGGCGGTGGCCGTGCCGCTGGCGTTTGGCATCGCGATCGGTGAGCCGCTGGGCGCCGTGGCCGTGGCAACTGGTGCGTTGAACGTATCGTACTCCGACGGAGGCGATCCCTATGCGCAACGCGCGCGGCGCATGCTGGCCTGGAGCGCTCTGGGTGCGGTGGCCGTGTTTCTGGGCTCCATCACCGGCAACTATCACCTGCTCGCGATTCTCGTCGCTTCGTCCTGGGCATTTGTGGCGGGCCTGCTGGTCTCCGTTAGCACACGCGCCGGAGATCTCGGATTAAACACGCTCGTCACCCTGATTGTCTATGCCGCGCGCGGGGCGTTGTCACCAAAAGGAGCGCTCTACGCCGGGCTGCTGGTATTGGCCGGAGGCTTGTTGCAGACGCTTTTCTCCTTACTCTCCTGGCCGCTCGAACAATACGGCCCGCAGCGGCGCGCCGTGGGCAGCGTCTATCTCGATCTGGCTGGCCAGGTGTCGGGCGATCTCCTTGCGGCGCCGCTGAAAGTGCCCACTGCCGAAGTGCAGGACGCTCTGTCCGCCTTGGGTCGCGATCACTCGCTCGAAGGAGAGCGTCTGCGTCTTCTGTTCGATCAAGCGGACCGGCTCCGCTTTTCGATTTATCTCGTGCGGCACAACGAGGCCGATCTGACCCACGAAAGCCGGCAAAACCTGGCGCAGTGTGCGCGTGAAATGCTGGACGTCGCTCGCCAGCTTCTCGAATCGGTCGGCGAATCGCTCGATGCGGACCGCCTCTCGGTTCGTAACTCCGATTTGCTGGAGCAGCTAGAACGATTGCTACAGAACGCGCAGCAGCGGAGCAAAGAGTCGAACTCGATGTCTGCGCAGAGATTCGCGGGCGCAGCCGATGTACTCGCAGGCCAATTGCGCGTCATGGCGCAGATCGCGGAGAACACCACCACCGAAGGCGCGGAACAGTTTGCGGCACGCGAATTGCTGCCGCCTTTGAAATTACAAATGCGCAGCTGGCTCGCGACACTGCGCGCTAACCTCCATTTGCAGTCACCCGCTTTGCGGCACGGCGTCCGGCTGGCCGCATGCGTGGCCATCGGTGACGCAATTGGCAGAACCATTAACACGCAGCGAAATTATTGGCTCGCGATGACAGTCGCCGTTGTGCTGAAGCCGGACTTTACGACCACCGTCAGCCGTGGCGTGTTGCGGCTATGTGGCACCTTCTCCGGGCTGCTGCTCGCCACCGCACTCTATCTGGTTCTACCGGCTAGTGCGATTACCCAGCTCTTTCTGGTTGGCGTCTTTACCTTTCTCATGCGATCCGTGGGGCCGGCAAATTACGGCATCTTCAGCCTGGCGATCAGCGGACTGATTGTGTTCTTGATCGCCGAAACCGGAGTGCCTCCTGGCGAAGTGGTTTTCGAGCGCGGCATCAACACCGCGGCCGGTGGCCTGTTTGCGTTGCTTGCCTTCGCGCTGTGGCCCACCTGGGAACGTTCGCAGGTATCGGATGTCATGGCCGACATGATCGATCGCAGCCGAGATTACTTTCATGCCGTAGTCTTGCGCTTTTCAAGCATGGACGACGAGATAAATGCCGCACTCGATAACACTCGCAACGCTTGGCGGCAGGCACGATCGAACGCGGAAGCATCAGTCGACCGGCTCGCCTCCGAGCCGCGCGTTCATGCTGCCAGGCTGGGGGCTCTGACATCCATGCTGGCGAGTTCACGCGCGTTGGTACGCACCATGATGGCGATGGAAGTTAACGTAAGTCAGACGCCGGGTCGCACGCAGACCGCCGCCTTCCAGAACTTTTGTCACGATGTGGAGTTTACGCTCTACTATCTGGCAGCCGCCCTGCGCGGATCTTCTATCAACGACCAGACATTCCCTCCGCTACGCGAAGCTTATCGCCGGCTTGTAGAGTCGAGTGACGAAACGTCGCGGCCGAACGAACGCCTGCGCGCCGAGGCCGATCAATTGACGGTCAGTCTGAATACTTTCCGCGAGCAGGTGATGAAGTATATCGCCGCTTCGCATCAGCGGGTACCGGAAGCGCTCCATACGACCATGAAATAAGTGGCACTCTTACTTAATGCGCAGGGCCTGGAAGTACGATATGGCCCGCAACCGCTATTTCGCAACGTCTCATTCAACATTTCGGAGGGAGATCGGCTGGGTTTGATCGGGCCGAATGGGTCCGGCAAATCGACCTTACTCGAAATTCTGGCTGCGGCCCGGGAGCCGGATACAGGCGAGATTGCGCTTCGCAAAGAGACCCGCATCGGCTACGTGGAGCAGGTCTCGGAGTTCGCGCCGGGAGAAACAATCCACTCCATCATTGAAAGAGCTCTCGACCGCGCGAAGATGACCGGTCAGGAACGGGACCGCCGCAGGGGAGAAACGCTTGGGCGAACCGGCTTCACGGATTTCAACGTAATAGCGGTCGATCTCTCCGGCGGCTGGAAAAAGCGGCTGGCCATTGCCGAAGCCCTGGTCGCGCAACCCGACATTCTGCTGTTAGACGAGCCGACGAATCATTTAGATCTGGCCGGCATCGAGTGGCTCGAAGGCTTGTTGCGCAACGCTGCGTTCGCCTGCGTGGTGATCAGTCACGACCGCTATTTTCTCGAGAATGTAGCCACGGAAGTGGCGGAACTGAATCGGGCGTACCCCGACGGCATGTTACGTGTGCGCGGCAAGTACAGCGAATTTCTCGAAAAGAAAAGCGAATTTCTGGCGGCACAGGCGAAGCACCAGGAGTCGTTGGAAAATCGCGTGCGCAGCGAGATTGCCTGGTTGCGACGCGGCCCGAAGGCGCGCGCGACGAAAGCCAAAGCGCGTATCGACAACGCCCATGAGCTGATTGGCGAGCTGAAAGAAATGAACACACGCAGCCGCACAGCCACGGCGGAGATCGACTTCACTGCGTCTGATCGGTCTACCAAAAGGCTGGTCCATTACGAGAAAGTCACGTTTGCCTTCGGCGAGCGCACCATCGTGAAGGACCTGGAATTTACCGTCACTGCCGGTATGCGCGTGGGACTGGTAGGACCGAACGGCAGCGGCAAGACCACGCTGCTTCGCCTGATACGCGACGAGATCGAGCCGCAAAGTGGCCGAGTGGAGCGCGCACAGTCGTTACGGCTCGTTTACTTCGAGCAGAACCGGACGCTTGATGCCAACCTGACCTTGCGACAAGCCCTCGCACCCGATGGCGATTCGGTCATTTATCAAGATCGAACGATTCACGTAGCGTCGTGGGCCGCCCGTTTCCTGTTCACGAGCGAGCAACTGAATCAGTCTGTGTCGAAGCTGTCCGGCGGAGAACGCGCCCGAGTCCTGATCGCGAAGTTAATGCTCGAGCCTGCGGATGTTCTCCTACTAGACGAGCCGACCAACGATCTCGACATTGAAACACTCGAAATCCTCGAAGAGAATCTGCTGCAGTTTCGCGGCGCGCTGGTCCTCGTCACCCATGACCGCTACATGCTCGATCGAGTCTCGACCGTGGTGCTGGGCTTGGACGGAACTGGCAATACCGAGCGCTTCGCTGACTACTCGCAGTGGGATGAATGGCAGAGCCAGAATGCCCGGCGTCGCGCCAAAGCAGCGGCAACGGAAGGCGCAGCTGACAAGCCGCGCGCAGCATCCAAGAAAAAGCTTTCCTACATGGAAAGCCGCGATTTTGAAACCATCGAAGACCGTGTGGACGAAGCCGAAAAGGCGCTCGCAGCGCAACGTGCTGCTTTAGACGACGCCGAAGTAGTGCGCGATCCAGAGCGTTTACAGCAAACGTTGCAAGCAATCGAAGAAGCACAAGACGCAGTCGACACACTGTACGCCCGCTGGTCGGAACTGGAAGCGAAACGCTCTTAGGCCTCCCTCTCCCGGCAATTGGTCAAAATGTATTTCCTGCCCATGTTTAGTAGCTTTCTCGTTCCTTGTGGGGCAGTTCCGTGAACTGCGCCGGCCTCGCAGGCCGGCTCTTCATCGCGTCGAGCGGCCTTAAGTAAGTGACATTGCCCTTTAGCCCGCCATCGTTGCTTCTTTATTCTTCGAAATGAGCGACTACTAACCAAATAGCGGCGACAACCCGTCTAGAATGAAAAACAAGGAATCCATTTGCCACGCCAATTTGACGTTGTAATTGAACGCGATGAGGAGGGCTATTATGTCGCCTCAGTCCCCCAGATCCCCGGATGTCATACACAGGCGCAATCCCTGGACGAAGTCACGCTGAGAATTCGGGAGGCTATCGAGTTGTGTCTTGAAGAAGGTGCGCCCGAACAGAACCTGGAGTTCATCGGCATCCAGCGAGTCACGATTGCTGCGTGAGTCGAACACCAAGCACGGACGTAGAACCGTTGTACCCATTCACTCGGGCGAGACCATCGGAATTGGTCTGCTGCATAAAATCCTTCTCGACTGTGAAATCGAGGGAGACGATCTGGAGAGTCTCCTGCGGGAAAAATAAGGAGCCGGGACAGGCGTTCGGCGCGAGGGTAATAAGATGATGTGCGTCTCGCATGATCGTCAAATTGTTTCTTCTTACACTGCTCGCGGTCGCGATTATCACGGCGCAGCAGTACACCTTAGGGCCTGACTCGCAGCGCCAGCCGAACATTCCGCACGGCAAACTAGAGAAATTCACCTGGAACAGTCAAGGCGGCCTCTACCCCGGCATCGAACGCGATTACTGGGTGTACGTACCCGCCCAGTACAACGCTGCAAAACCAGCATGTCTGATGGTCTTTCAAGATGGCGAAGGCGCAATCGATGAAAAGGGCGCGCTGCGCGTTCCCGTTGTTCTCGACAACCTGATTCAAAAAAACGCGATACCCGTTACGATCGGCGTGTTCATCAATCCAGGCGTTTTAAAGAATGAAGCGGGCGGGGTTCCGGCGCTCATCAACCGGAGCTATGAATACGACATGGTCGACGACCGCTACGTCCGTTTTCTGACTGAAGAAATTCTGCCCGAGATCAGTAAACGCTGGAACATCTCGACCAATCCAAACGATCGCGGCATCGCCGGGGCGAGTTCGGGCGGGATCGCCGCGTTTACTGCTGCCATGCTCAGGCCCGACCAGTTTCGCCGCGTGTTGAGCTTCATCGGCAGCTATGCCAATTTGCGCGGAGGCAATCAGTGGCCCGATTTAGTCCGCAAAATGGAACCGGCCCCGTTGCGTGTCTTTCTGCAGGACGGCAATCACGATCTGAATATTTTCGCGGGCGACTGGTGGATGGCGAACCAGGATATGGCGAGTGCCTTGAACGCACGCGGCTACCAGCTAAAGTTCGTGACCGGAGTAGAAGGTCACAACGGAAAACACGCAGGCGCGGTCCTGCCGGAGGCTCTTCAATGGCTGTGGCAGGGCTGGCCGCAAGCCATTCCGATGCCGTCGAAACTCACCACAGGCGACTTTGCAGATGTGCAAAAGGTAGTGGGTCCCTCGGACGGATGGGAACTGGTCGGCGAGGGATATAGCTTCACCGAAGGCCCAGCCGCCGATCGCGCTGGAAATGTCTTCTTCTGCGATGTGCGCGCCAATCGGATCTACCGGGTGGACGCACACTCGGCAAAAATTAGCGTGTTCAACGACCACAGCGGTGGCGCAAGCGGACTGATGTTCGGCAGCGACGGCCGTTTATATGCCGCACAGAATGGCGCACGCCGCATCGTCGTCTACGACCCCGATGGCAAGGAAACGGTGCTGGCTGAAAATGTCGGATCAAATGATATCGCGGTTTCGAGCCGGGGCGAAGTGTACTTCACTGACCCTTCGAGCAAGCATGTCTGGCACATCGATCACCACGGAAAAAAGCAGGCCGTTCACGAAGGCCTGCAGTTTCCCAACGGGCTTCGTTTTAGCGCCGATGAGAAGCGCTTGATCGTGGCTGATAGCGCCTCACGCTGTCTTTGGACGTTCGAGGTCGAAGCGGATGGCAGTCTCGCGAACGGCGAACCGTTCTACCGGCTGGAACTGCCACTCGTAAACGATGGCAAGCTGGTCAACGCCTGGGCGGACGGTTTTGCGTTCGACAGCAACGGCAACTTGTATGTTGCGACGAAGACGGGCATTCAGATTTGCGATCAGGTCGGCCGCGTTTTTGGCATTCTGCGCAAGCCATCGGCTGCTGATCCTTCCAACCTGGTCTTTGGCGGCGCGGACTTTCACACGCTTTATGTAACGGCGAAAGACAAAGTGTTCCGGCGCAAGATGCTTTCGACCGGCTATCTCCCCTGGGCGCCTCCCAAATGGCCGCCCGCGCATCTTTAGCTTTTGACAGCAAAGACGATCACGTTGCCGTTCGGATCGAATACGCCGATCTCGCGCATCCCATAAAACGTTGTCCGCTCCGGCATTGCAATCGGATAATCGTCGAGGCGGCGCACGGTGTCGGCGAAATCGTCGACTTCGAAAAACAGCGATACGCGGTTACCAATCGATTTCGCAGACGCAAACTGGGGAGCATCTTTGCCAACGCTCGCTTCCGTCTGCAGCATTAATTCCGCTCCATCGCGCACGAGCATGACGAAGCCGATGCGATCTTCCTCAGGAACTTCGGCGACCTTTTCAAACCCAAGCCGGTCGACCCAGAAGGGCAACGCTTTTTCGATTTCGTCGACGACCAAAACACTGGTGATTTTCATCTTCTCAACAGCCTAAATCTTCAGCCGGCCACGGTATTGGACGAAACGGACATGAGCGGAGTTTGACCGGAGAACTCCAGAAAGTCACGGATGAGATGCGCTTGATCGAAGTAGCCGGCATCTATGGCAATCGCCGCCCAATTCGGCGTCGGAGACGCCAGCGCCAGCTCGCGTGCCCTGCGAAAGCGCAGGATGCGGCAGAGGCGTTTAGGAGTGAGCCCGCTTTCTCCAGCACACGTCGCCGAAACTGGCGCGAACTCAGGCCGGTTTGCCGAATCACGTCATCCAGCCTGACCACTCCCCGGGAAACACGAATAAAAGCCAGCGCGCGCTGCACGTCGTTCAACGCTTGCGGCACAGTAGCAACGCCACCGGCGAGCACTCGCAGCAACTCGTCCGCCGAGCCTCCATCTCCCAATCGGCGGTACAACTCGGGCCACAAACTCTCGCCGTTCTCGAACATGTTGGTAAGGGAAGACAAGTCTGTCGCCACGAAGCTGCCAGCCATGCCAGGATGGAAGCGAATCCCGGCAAGATGCGACTTCGCAGCTAAGGTGAATTCCTGCGAGATGGTCATTGCTCCGACGATGCGCAATCCAAGAGCTGGCGAATAGACAATGTCGACACAGCCATCCGGCGGCACTGGATTTAGCGTTGCTGCGCGAGTTTCAATCGACCACAAGCATTCCACATGTTGTCGCCAGGCAGGCTGCGGCAATTGCTCGCGATAAACAAGACTCGACAAAGATCAGCCTCGGCTCGATTCTACGATCGAGCTGGCCGTATAATCGGGTACAAACCTTCGAATAGTGCAGAGCAGGCTCGCGAGATTTCGTTCTTCGCAACTCTTGGTTAATCTCGCCAATAGATCCGCCGGATCGAGAATTTTCGATTCGATACGGGATATGTGCGGGCACGAACTAGCAGCCAAGGTTTCACTTTGAGAGAGCAAATCTTCGGACATCTTCTCACCGGGCTTGAGGCCCGTTTCGGCAACCGGAACCTGGCGGGTGAGAAGCATCAGGCGCTGCGCGAGATCACCCATACTCACCGGTTCGTGAAGATTGTAAGTGAAAAGTCCGTACGCTCCTGCAAGCGAGGGTAAGGTGAGTAGGGCTCCGACAGCCTCCGACACATGAACGAAGAAGCGTTTCGAGTTAGGATTACTCACGGTGAGGGGACCGCCTTTCGCGATTTGATCGAACCAGATGGGCAAAACACTCCCCGATGAGCCGAGCACGTTCCCGCAACGCAGGCTGGTGACTTGCACCGCCGCCTGATCGCGCGCGGTAAGAAGTATCTCGGCCAGGCGCTTGGAAGCTCCCATGATGCTGGCGGGTGCAACAGCCTTATCTGTTGAGACGAACAGAAAACGCTCGGCTTCATAACGTTCAGCGAGCGTGAGTAGTTGCGATGTGGCGAGCGTATTGTTCTCAAGTGTCTCGAATGGAAATTGTTCCAGTAAAGAAACGTGTTTATACGCTGCAGCGTGAATAATGATCTTCGGTCTGACCCGGCGAAAGATATCCTCGATGCGGCAGGAGTCGCGCACATCCGCCAACTCTGGCTCAACCAGTGCCGAGGCGAAATCCCGCAGCAGATCACTCAGCCGCTCTTCCGAATGATCGAGAGCAACTATGCGCGCCGGGTGAAGACCCAAAAGACGCCCACAGAGCTCCGAGCCAATGAATCCGGCCGCACCCGTAACAAGTACAGTTTGGCCTTGCCAGCCCCGCTCGTCTAACTGAAATTGATCCTCCGGCCGTGCCAGCAACTTGCGGACGAGAGACGGATCGATCACAACCCGAGTTTTACAGATCAGATTCCAAGAAGAGACCGAACTATTCTGAGGACCAGCTGCAAGTCCGTCCAGACCTTTCGCTGTTCCAGGTAAGCGAGGCTGATGGCGAGTTTTTGCGGCAGAATCACGCGGCGATATTCGTCAGCCGGATTTGCCGAGATGGCCAGTACACGGTCTTCGTTGCGCCAGGACAGGTAGGCGGGATCGAATAGACCCGGACGGACCGACAAAATACGCCGCCAGATAAACTTCGAATGATCAACGAAGAGCGGCACTTCAGGCCTCGGCCCAATGAACGACATACTTCCGCCAAGAACGTTAAAAAGCTGCGGCAACTCATCGATCTTGAAACGGCGAAGCAACCGTCCCACCTTCGTAACGCGTGAATCGCGATGAAGAGTCAGAGGCGAACCAGTATTCGCGTGCATGGTCCTGAATTTCCAGAGGCGAAACGAGCGGCCATTGGCGCCGATACGAGCTTGAGTGAAGAGAATGGGGAAGCCGGAATCGAGAATGATCGCGACCGAAGCTGCGGCGAGTAGAGGCGCTAAAAGAAGCAGAGCGCTCGCGCACAGCAATTTTTCGCCGAAGCGCCTCACGATAGCGCGAACACGTGTTTGCGAGCGTGAGTCACGACGTCTAGCACTTGGGCCGCCACATGCGCCAGTTCCGCCTCAGTCAAACCCGGATAAATAGGAAGCGAGATCAAACGCGGATATTCGCGCTGTGCCACCGGCCATTGATCCATTGAGCCGTAGTGCGCAAAATAACGATGCAACGGAACCGGTTTGAAATGAACACTGCAGCCAACGCCGCGTTCGGCCAGTAGATCAATGAAGGCATCGCGATCGACGCTGAGCTGTTCGAGGTTCAATCGGATGGCAAACAGGTGCCAGGCGTGTGTGACGTGCGGAGGAATTCGCGGCAGTTCAAGCTCTTCCAGGCCGGAAAGCGCAGTCATGTAGAAGCTGGCGATGGCTTCCCGGCGCGCTGCGTGACCGGCGCCCTTGGCCAGTTGCGCCAGTCCGATCGCCGCGAGCACATCGCTCAGGTTGTATTTGAACCCGCGTTCGACCACCTCGTATTGCCAGCGGCTATCATGATTCGGACCGCCCCGTTCAATCCCTAAGCCAGTAATATGCCGCAGCCGTTCCGCCATGTCTGCATCGGACGTAGTAATCATGCCGCCTTCACCCGACGTTAAATTCTTATTCGCATAGAAGCTGAAAACGGCCGTCGAGAAACCGCTGCTGCCAACGCGCCCACTACGCCAGGCAGCTCCAAACGCATGTGCGGCGTCTTCAATTACCGGCAGTTGATGAACGCGCAGAGCATTCACATCACAGGGTAAACCAGCAATGTGGACGGGCAGGATCGCGCGCGTCCGCTCCGTGATAGCGGGCGCGATCAGAGCTGAATCGATATTGAGGTCCGCGGCGATATCGACAAAAACCGGCTTCGCCCCCGCATCTTCGATGGCTCGAATTGTACTGGCGAACGTAAAGGGTGTCGTGACGACTTCATCGTTCGGTCCTACACCAGTTGCCAGTAGAGCAGCGTGCAGGCCCGACGTACAGGAGTTCACCGCGATCGCATGCGACGCTCCCACGGTCTCGGCAAATTGCCGTTCGAATTCTTTCGCAACCGGGCCGGAGGTCAGCCATCCAGAGCGAAGCACGCGCGTGACCGCTTCGACTTCGGCATCCCCCACATCCGGCCTGAAATACGGAACTTGCAGGGAACTCACCTCGTGCCGCCGACCGGTTCGATGATGCCCAGATAATGCGTGTGCACAAACGGCAGAGCATCCAACATTTCGGCTAACCTTTTACTCACTCGCAAGCTAATGCGGGCGAGAGGCGGAGCTAACGTAACGCGTCGCAACATGATACGGGAGTCTGGGAACAGTGTAGCGATTTCTTTTCGCCCGATGGATTTGGTTCGCGGATTTAAAATATTCGGTGCGAAGAAATCCCACCACAGAATCAAGCCGCCGGGTTTCAAAACGCGCCTCATCTCACGCGCCATCCGCTCCTTATCGGCCTTAAACAACACGGAACTGAATACCACGAATTGAGAAACCAGGTCGAACGACCGGTCGGGCCACGGGAGCTCGCAAATGTCGCCGTTAGTTAAATGCGCAGAAGGCGCTCGCTTGCGCGCAGCGAGCAGGCGGTTCCTGTTACGATCCAGGCCAAACACTCGACAATCTGGCCGGGAGAATTGCCGAAAGCATTCGAGCCAGTAACCTTCACCGCAACCCATGTCAGCCATAAAGCGACACCCGCGCGCGGCGAGTTCCCGTTCAATCAGCGGAGCCAGTTGCGCCCGAAAAAAATCGTAAGCGGTCAAGAGTTTTTAAAACGCAGCAGTCCGGAGATCGTCCCGCACCCGTAGGCCAAATGTACTGTCGGAAAAACCAATAGCAGTGCCGGTAGCAGCACGATGTCCGTCGCTCGCCTGACGAGCAGTGTACTCACGCCCAGTATCACGGCGCAGTAAGCCGCAACTCCGGTCAAGAGAACCCGCCTCGCAGTATCATTCACAAACGCCAGGCCCAAGCCTGCCATTAGAAAAATCAACACAAGAGCCGGCACAATATGCCGCACCCGCACCACTGTTCGATGCTTGCGCATCGTATAAACCTTCCACAACCCGTAACCAAAAAACTGCTTGGCCAAAGCGGCCAGCGAACGCCTCGGGTGATACCAGCATCGAATGCGGCTCGATTGCCAGATTTTGCCGCCGCCCTGCGCGATACGAAGAGCTAATTCATCATCTTGATTTCGCGCCATGCGCTCGTCGAATAAGCCAGCCGCTTCCAGCACGGCTCGTGGCCAGCAGCCATATAAAACCGAATCCACTGGCCCCTCGTAATCAACGTCGTAGACGCGCGATCCGCCCGAGAAAAAACGGGATGGATAAGCCAGTCCAATCGCATTTTGCCAGTATCCGCCGCCGTGCGCCATGCGCATCGGGCCGCCTACCATTTGCGCCTGCTCGCCCTCTAATATCTCCACGCACTTTCCTGCATAGTCGGGCGCGTACTCCGTGTGGGCGTCCATCCGAATGATGATCGATCCACTAGACGCGCGAATGGCCGCGTTCAAACCGCTACTCGCGATCCGCCGAGGGTTGTCTATCACCTGCACCCACGCACGCGTCCGGGCAAACTCATCGACAGCTTGTCTGGTGCCGTCAACGCTTCGGCCATCCGCTAATACTGCCTCTATTTCTACCGTCTGCGCCTCGAGACTACGCAGAAAAGCGCTGATGTTCGCAATCTCGTTGCGGCAGCACGTGATGACGGAAACCACGAATCAGGCGATCAGTTTATCGGGTGTGATCGGCAGATCGCGAACTCGTTTACCCGTGGCATGGAAAATAGCATTTGCCACCGCAGCCGCCGATCCGGTCGCGCCGATCTCGCCGATGCCCTTTGCGCCGATTGGATTCACGTGATCATCCTTTTCATCGATCCAGAGTGCTTCGAATTGCCCGATGTCCGCGTTCACCGGCACGTGATATTCGGCCAGGTTGTTATTCACCCAGCGTCCAAGCCGCTGATCCATCGAAGCCGATTCGTAAAGAGCCATGCTCGCCCCCCAAACCATGCCTCCGAGGAACTGGCTGCGCGCCGTTTTTGAATTCAGAATACGCCCTGCCCCGAAACATCCCACCATGCGCGAGATTTTCACCTGACCCAGGTCGGCGTCCACCCGCACTTCGGCAAATTGCGCACCGAAGGCGTACATGGAGTACCGGTCCTTCTCAGCGCCCTGTTTAGCAAGTGCCTGCGCCTCGACGTGCGGTTGACCACTGCGCGCAATCAATTCCTGGAACGATTGCGTCTTCGATGGATCGCTTCGCGAGAACAGCTTCCCGCCTTCGAGTACCACATCTTGCGCACTCACTCCGCGCAGAGAAGAACCGGCATCGCTCACCGCCATCTGTACCAACTTCTCACGCAGCGCCTGAGCTGCCAGATACACGGCCGAACCCGTGCTGGCGGCAGTCATCGAACCTCCAGACACGGGAGCCTGCGGAAGCAGCGTATCGCCTAATCGGAATTTCACTTTCTGCGGAGAAACGCCAAACGACTGCGCCGCAATCTGCGTCATGATCGTGTAGGTTCCGGTACCAATGTCCTGCGTACCGGAATCAACGGAAAACGTCCCATCCGCATTCAGTCGGGCCGAAGCATTAGAAGACATTCGATGCGTCGGATAAACGGCCGAAGCCATACCCCACCCGATCAAACTGTTCCCGTCCTGCATGGAACGCGGCGTCAATTTGCGCCTGCTCCAACCAAATCTGTCTGCGCCTTGCTTGTAGCACTCGCGCAGCGATTTACTGGACCATGGCTTCTTTTCTTGCGGATCCATCTCGGCATAGTTCTTCAAACGAAACTCAATCGGATCCATCTTGAGCTCGTAAGCCATTTCATCCATGGCCGCTTCAAGCCCATAAGTCCCCGGCGCTTCACCCGGAGCGCGCATCCACGAGGGCGTCCCAATATCGGATTGAATCAGCCGGTGCGAAGTCTCGTTATTGGGCGACGCATAGAGCATCCGCGCCGACAAGCTGGCTGATTCCACAAACTCATCAAAGGTCGAAGTATGGCAATTGGTGTCATGCTGCAGCGCCGTGAGCGTGCCGTCCTTTTTCGCACCAACACGTACCGCTTGCCGCGTTTGCGACCGAAAGCCCAACATGCCGAACATCTGCGGCCGGTCAATGGCCAGCTTGACGGGGCGTTTCATTTGTCTGGCCGCCATCGCCACCAAAATGACGTGCGACCACACCGGCCCTTTGCTGCCAAAGCCGCCTCCTATGTAAGGTGAGATCACACGCACGTTCTCCGGCTTGAGCTCGAACAACGATGCGACTCGCTCGCGATCGCTAAAAACGCCCTGCGTTGAATCGTATAGAGTCAGGTGATCGGGCGCATCCCAAACCGCGATCGTGGCATGCGGCTCCATCGGATTATGTACTTCGAACGGTGTCCAATAGACTTGCTCCAACGTGGAATCTGCGCTCGCCATCCCCTTCTGCATGTCTCCGCGATTGCTGCTCGAAGGATCGCCGCCCCCACCGGCCTTTTTCGGCGGATACGAATGATTCAGCCGGCTTTCGAGATCCACCTGATGCGCCTCTGCCTGGTATTTCACCTTCACCAAGCGCGCACCCTCAATGGCATTTTGCAGCGTGTCCGCCACCACTAGCCCGATCGGTTGATTCGCATAACGAACCACATCATCTTGCAACACCTGGACCACGCGGCCAGTAGGCGGCGCTTTGGATTGACTCCGCAGACTGGCCAACTTCGGCGCGTTCGCGTTCGTCATCACGAGCAGCACGCCAGGAGCGCGCTCCGCGGTGCCCGTGTCCATCGACACGATCCGGCCTTTGGCGATCGTACTCATCACCATCACGGCAACGGCAGCATTCGGAACCTTCTGCTCATAGGCATAAGGAGCACGGCCAGTTACTTTCAAGCGCCCGTCAATACGGTCGATTGGCTGTCCAATTAAATCTTCCATGTCTTCTTTCTAAGCCTTCACGGCCGCGGCGGTTTTCACCGCGCGCACGATGCTACGTTTGGCGAGCTCAATTTTGAACGTGTTGTATTCGTAACCCTGCGCGTCGTGCAGTTCCGCTTCAGCCGCCTTCCGCAAGACCGAATCATCCAGCTTCTTGCCGGTAAGCTCATGCTCGGCTTTAGTCGCGCGCCATGGCTTATGAGCGACTCCGCCTAATGCAATACGGATGTCCCGCACTTTGTTCTCGTCATCCAGATCCACCAGCGCTGCTACTGAGACTAAAGCAAACGCGTAGGAATTTCGAGCGCGCACTTTCAGATAAAAAGATCTTTTAGCGAATGGCACGACCGGTAGATCGATCGAAGTAATGATTTCGCCGGCGTGCAGGTTCGTATCTACTTCAGGAGTCTTGCCGGGCAGACGGTGGAACTCGCTCATCGGAATGGACCGCGCGCCATTCGGACCCTTCACTTGCACCACCGCCTCTAAAGCCGCCAGCGCCACGCACATGTCACTCGGATGTGTCGCAATGCACTCCGAACTCGCGCCCAGAATCGCGTGGATGCGGTTGTATCCCGCAATAGCCGCACAGCCCGAGCCCGGATTGCGCTTGTTGCATTCCGCGTAACTTGGATCGTAGAAGTAATAGCAACGAGTCCGTTGCAAAGGGTTACCTCCGGTCGTTGCCATGTTGCGTAACTGCTGCGAAGCACCCGCTAGAATCGCCTGGCTCAGAACCGGGTAGCGTGATCGAATCAACTGGTGATTCGCCACCTGAGTGTTGGTCGAAAGAGCACCCAAACGCACCCCTCCCTCATGCTCTTCGATCGCTGTAAGCGGCAGCTTATTGAGATTGACGATATGTTTCGGCTGCTCAACGCCCATCTTCATCAGATCGAGCAGGTTGGTGCCGCCACCGATCGCGCGAACCCCCTGCCCATTGCCTAATGCGCGAATCGCATCGTCGATTGTGTTCGGTGCGGAATATTCAAAAGGTGTCATGCTTTGCTGTCTCCGTGCGCCTGGCGAATGGCCGCCACAATGCCTACATACGCTCCGCAACGGCAGAGATTGCCGCTCATGCGCTCTCGGATCTCATCATTCGTCAGTTCAGTTGGCCCGGGCGCGCTCACGTTTTCCGTGGCTGCGCTCGGAGCGCCCGCGCCGAACTCCTGCAACATCGCCACAGCCGAACAAATTTGGCCCGGCGTGCAGTAACCGCATTGAAATCCATCGTGCTCGATGAAGGCCGCCTGCATCGGATGAAGCGTTCCGTTACTATTGGCGAGACCCTCGATGGTTGTAACTTCACGTCCCTCCTGCATAACGGCTAGGCTCAAGCACGAGTTCACCCGTTGCCCATCCACCAGCACCGTGCAAGCGCCGCATTGGCCGTGGTCGCAACCCTTCTTTGTGCCGGTGAGTTGCAGGTCTTCCCGCAACAAATCGAGCAGCGTAGTGCGCGCATCGATCTGCACGTCGTGTCGCTGCTGATTGATCGTCAAAGAGCAGGAGATCTTATCAACATGATCCCCGTTTGGTTGCGCTTGCGCTACCCCGGCAGGCAGCACCGCCACTGCGCCGAGCGCTGCTGTCCCTACAAATTCCCTGCGGCTGAATCCGCCGCCCCCGGGAGACTTCCCGTCGTCAGGATGTTTTGCCATTTCACCTGATTAGACCTTGAGAATGTGGCTATGGTAACAATCTCTGCGACAGTACAATTACTAGGTGTCCGCCCCCACCAGCACAGATTGTCCCTCGACCGCCTCAATGTTCCTATCCAACCCGCCCCGGGTCTTCAAAAAACACCGCAGCACTTCGGCCACACTCCAGGCCTGCGCGCAGCACCCACGAGGCGTGAACGGCGCCTCGGCATCGAACACTTCGCTAATCGAACCCACACAAGCCTCCTGCAAGTGTTTGTGAAAGCCTCTCAGAAATTTGCGGGCAGTTTCGAAATCGCCGGGATGCACCCGCAACCACGCATCTATAAACGGCCCAATCAGCCACGCCCAGACGGTGCCCTGATGATAAGCAGCGTCTCTTGATCGCAAATCGCCGTCGTACTTAGGTTTATAGTCGCGCTCTCCGGGCGCAAGCGAACGTAAACCCACCGGCGTCAGCAACCGCTCCTGCGCCACCCGCACCACCGCTTCCCAGCGCTCCTCATCGAGTATCGGAAAATCGAGCGAGACGGCGAACAACTGGTTTGGGCGGCAGCGGTGATCATTCTTTCCGTGCTCGGAATCGACTACATCATAGAGATAGCCGCCGTCCGCATACCAAAACCGCTCGTTGAACGAGTGGCGCGCTTTCTCGGCATGTTTGGCTATGTCGTTCGCCTCGTCTTCCCGATCACACTGGCGTAGCCATTTTTCGAGCACCCGGAGCGCGTTGTACCAAAGGGCATTGATCTCAACCGCCTTTCCGCGACGCGGCGTCACCACCCAGTCGTCCACCTTGGCATCCATCCAGGTCAGTTGATAGCCCGGCGCGCCTTGCGCCAGCAGGCCATCGTCCGGATCAACATGTATGTTGAAGCGCGTGCCGCGTAAATGGTGCCCCACGATATCCATGAATTGAGGCAGCAACTGCTTCAGCAGATGCTTATCGTTTGTGGCTTGAAAATACCGGTGCGCCGCGTGAAAGAACCAGAGTGTCGCGTCAGCCGTATGGTACAGACCGTCGTCTTTCCCCTCGGGAAACATGTTGGGGATCAATCCGTCACGCACGTAATGCGCGAAAGTACGCAAGATGTAACTCGCTTCCACCTGCCGTCCGGTAGTCAGCGTGAGACCTTCCAGGCTGATCATGGTGTCGCGGCCCCAATCGGTAAACCAGTGATATCCCGCAATCACCGAACGAATTTCGTCGCCCGCAGCGCGCGCCCGTGCGGTGTCTTCCTGCCGCCCCACCGGCGTGAATAAAAACTGGTCGGCCGCCCAGATTAATTCTTTACATTCGTTTTGGCAGGCGCCCGGATGCGCCTCGGCCAGCAGACGCCGTTTGCGGTCGTGCTCGGCATCCCGCGCCTGCTTAGGATCCAAAGCCGACAGGATATCCCACGCCTCGGTCGACGCCACCAGGCTGGCCGGAAAGCCCGGCGCGATATTTATTGTGAAAAAACCGGGACTCCACAAGCTGCCGCGCCAGGCATAGCCGCGACTCCGCTCAATCTCGTACATCACATTCGGTATCTCTTGCGGATCTATCGTCACCCCAGGATGTTTATCTAGCAGCTTCAAACGCAGCGGCGGCAAATCGCTCGACGCCTTGATTTCGTAATGATGATCGCGCACCGTAAAGGTGTATTCACCCAGCGCTGTATCCACCGCCTGTTCGTGCTGGCGCATATTCACCAGCGGCCGAAGCTGCAGGGCCACTGCATTGCCGGCCGTCACGCTGTAGGTAATGTAAGTAGTGTTCTGCCCGCGAGGCACACACAGCCGTTTTTCAATCGTCGTGCCTTCAATTTCGTAAGTCCAGACAGGCAGCCCCGCATCAAGACTGAAATTCGTCAGCGCTTTGGGAAATCGCGGAAAGTCTCTGGCCTCCGTCTCTAAACCATTCAGCGGAACAATTCGGTCATCCGGCAGAACGGCCAGTTCCAACACATCGTTCAACATCATGGTCCGGCCAAAAGGCGAAGGCAGCGCAGCGATCAGATACCCGTGGAACACGCGTGTGAGTGCGCCGCTCAAAGTCCCGGAAGCATAACCGCCCATGCCATTTGTAACCAGCCACTCGGTTTTTTGCAGCTGCTGCCGCTCTTGATCGTTCAGCGCAACGTTCGCACTGCGAGAAAAAATGTTTTTCATTCGGATTGTTAGCCAGGCTCGAAGGAATGCCCTATTTGCCTATGGTATCCGGAGAAAGAAGAAGCGCCGCGTGGCCCGGAATCACCCAGCTTTCATCGGCATCCACCGCCGGGGTCCCACAGCCGCCGTAGCGCGAATCGTCAGAGGACCACAATTTTTTCCATCTCGCACCTCCCGGACAAGCCAGCAGCGGCTCCGGAGAAGGACTCAATTCCAGCTCGATCCCCAAATTCACCACCAGCAAACGATCACTGCTAAAACCCGGCGAGAAAAAGCGAATCACAAAGGCCGAAGCCGACAAGACTGCGCCATCGATGCCGTCCGCCCCTTGCCTCGATAGCACCGGATCTTCGCGGCGCAAACGAATCAGATCGCGGTGCAGCGCATAAAGTTCACGATGCCGGTCCACTTCGATGAAATCCAACTTCGAACGGCGAAACGTAGCGTCTGAACACGGGTCCGCCATGCACTTCTTCATATCGGGCAACCGCAGCGAACGCCATTGCTCCAGAAAATCGACACGCCCCTGCCTGATCTTTTTCGCTAGATCCGGTTTGTGGTCGGCAAAGAATAGAAACGGTGTGGACGCACCAAATTCCTGGCCCTGAAACAGCATCGGGGTGCCCGGGCCAAGCAGCATGACAGCCGTCACAGCTTTCAGTACACCGGGAGCGCTCAATTCCGACACGCGTTTCCCGCGCGCCGAGTTCGCTATCTGATCATGATTCTGTATAAACGTGACCATCGTCGGTTTAGGCAAACCTAAATTCGAACTGCCCCGGCGTTTTTTCTGCCAGCGATACCACTGTCCCTGATACAAGTAACCGTGTTTCAGTGCCGAAACAAACTCCTGCGCTGCCCCTCGGTAATCGGAATAATAAGCCTCCGCCTTGCCGGTCAGCGCCACCATGGCGGAGTGATGCAGATCATCGTTCCACAGTGCATCCAGCCCGTAACCTCCATCGGTAACGGGTTTGATCAGGTTCGTGTCCTGGGTTTCGTTCTCCCCTATCAGTAGAATCGACCGGCTGCCTGCCGCCCGACGCGCCGCCTCGCCGATTTCGGTGATGATGTGCGGCTTAGACTCATCATGGATGTCTTGAGTCGCATCGAGACGCAATCCATCCAGATGAAACTCCCGAATCCAATACGCCGCATTCTCTCGAAAGAACTCGCGCACCGGTTGGCTTTCCTGGCCGTCGAAATTGATCGCCTGTCCCCAATCGGTTTTGTACTTGTCGGTCAGGTAGTGCCGGGAAAACTTCGGCAGATAATTGCCCTCCGGACCAATATGGTTGTAAACCACATCCAGCACAACGCCGATACATAGTTCATGCGCCTTGTTGACGAAATCGCGCATATCGTTCGGAGTTCCGTAAATAGAAGCGGGCGCAAATGGCTGCACGCCATCGTAGCCCCAGCCGAATTTGCCGGGAAAATCGGCCACCGGCATCACCTCGATCAACGTAATGCCTGTCTGCTTCAAATAAGCAAGCTTCTCGGCGGCGGAACGCCACGTTCCCGAATTCGTAAACGTGCCCAGATGCATTTCATAAACGATCTGACCGGCGAGTTGCACACCAGGCCAGCCGGCATCGGTCCAGGTAAACGCCAGCGGATCGACTACTTCCGAAAATCCATGCGGACCCGAAGGTTGATAGCGCGACGCTGGATCGGGATAGGGATCTTCGGTTTCCAGCCTAAACTTGTAGCGGGTACCAGCACCGGCAGTGGCGCCAGTCCCGAAAAATACCCGTTGCCTTCACTCGCGAGCGGAACCGGCGTCCGCTCGTCTTCAAAAATCACCTCGACCAGCTCATGGCCGGGCACCCACACGCGAAAATGCGTTCCTTCCCCGTCGCTCCGCAAATCTGCGCCGATCGGGATTATTCGTTGTAAAAGTTCCGCTGGTTCTCGGGAAAGAATAGACGACATTTCGCAGGCGTTGGATTAGCCTCATTAAATTAGACCCCGGAAATGGCTGGCTATTTCGCCCGCCGCTAAAGAATTTATAGGCCCAAACGTTCCTTGAGTGTCTTCACCCGGTCACGCGCCACCGTCAACTCGGTATCCTTGCCGTCGTTCAGGCACAGCATCATGCGATCGGAGAACCAGGAGTACAGTTCCCGCACGAAGTCGAGGTTGGCGATGGTGGCGCGATGGATGCGGACGAAACGAGCCGGGTCGAGTAGCTCATCGAGTTCGTTAATCGTGTAGTCGACCACAAAGTCTTTCTTGGGCGTAGCCGCGTACGTCAACTTCTCACTCGCATAAAAGTGCGTTACGCGCGCTACATCCACAAACTCGATCCGCTCGCCCAGCTTCGACGGCAGCCGCGCTGGATAGGATGACTTCTTCGGAAGCGCGGCCTTGAGTTGCTCAAGCAGGCGTTCCAGCTGCGGCCGCGGCTCGAACCCATTCCGTACCCTGTCGAGTTTAGTCAAGGCCCGATCCAGTTGCTTTTCGTCGATTGGTTTCAGCAGGTAGTCGATCGAATTCACTTCGAAGGCCTGCAGCGCATATTGCGAATACGCGGTGGTGAATACCACCAGCGGCTGCGGTTCCACGCGGGCCAGCATCTGAAAACCAGACAGGTCGGGCATCTCAATATCGGTGAAGACCACATCGCACGGAGTGCTTTCGAGCTCGCTGAGCGCGGCCACCGGATTTGCGTTTGTACCCACCACCGTCACGCGCCCCGTTCGTTCCAGCAAACGCGCCAGGTGGCGCAACGCCAGCGGTTCGTCGTCAACCAGAAACGCCCGCAACGGTGTCATCGCGGGACCACCGCGCTTTCTCGTAGATCATTCGTTTCGTAGCCCGATGCGAAAGACGGGATTTGGATAACGACAGTGGTCTCGCTTTCGTCGCTGATTACCGAGAGGTGCGCCCTTTCGCCAAACAGAGCGAGAAGCCGTTCCTGCAGATTGTTCAGCCCGTGACCGGTCGGTAGTTCCAGGTTGGCAAAACCCGGGCCGTCGTCGCGTACGGCCAGACAGAGATGGTCACCGCTGGCCTTTGCAGAGACCAAAAGGCTGGCGCCTCGGCCGCGCGGGCCCACCGCATACTTCACGCTGTTTTCCACCAGCGTTTGCAGAGAGAGTGGCGGAACCAGCGTTTCGCGCAACTCATGCGGAATCAGTATCTCGAAGCGAAGGCGATCCCCAAAGCGCGCTTTTTCGATCTCGAGATAATCTTCCACAATCTGCAGTTCGCGTTGCAACGGCACCAGACCGCCCGGGGCTGCGTCGAGCGAGAAGCGCAAAAGCTCGGCCAGTTGCGTCAGAATGCGCTCGGCCCGCAGCGGATCTTCGTGGATCAGCGACGAAACCGAATTGATGGTGTTGAACAGAAAATGCGGATGGATGCGCGATTCGAGCGACGACAGCCGCGCTTCCGTCGCCAGCTTTAACGCCCGTTCGCGTTCTAATTCTTTGGTCTTGAGCTGGGTCGCGGTGTGCTTCAATCGCGATTCCTGCGTTTCGTACATCGTGACAAAAGAGACCACGATCGCAGATAAAACCAGCGACAATCCGAACGACCCGCGAAACTCCGGCCAGTAGTGATATCCGGGCCCGATCATGGCTCGCAGGATCAGTCCCGCTACCAGGCAGCCCGCGAAATTCGCCAGCAGAACGAGACCCCCACGAATGAAACCCTTTGCCACCACCAGCTGGTGCGACGTGCGCATCCAAACCGGCGGCAGCACCACACACAGCGGCAAGCCGATCAGGTTCGCATAAATCACCGAATAAAGATATTGCCGTACCAATGCCGGCAGCGTGGCGTGTGCATCGAAAAAACTCTGAAAGAGCGGCACCGCCACCGCGATCAGCGCATCGATCACCAGCATGCGCACAATCCACCTCAAAACAGACGTCTGCAATCGCTCCTCATTCCCGCATCTCTCACCATAAGCCCAAGCGCGCTGACTGGCGCAAGCCCTTGATCAATCAGCGATTTTGCGAGACAGAGGGTGGCTGCTCCTGGACCGGTGGGGTAAGCTTCAGCCCAATGTCACTTAGTTAAGCCAAACTGGTGGCGCGACAACACCTTTGTCCGCCGCGTCGGGACTCTCCCGGCATTCGGTCAAATGCATTTCGTGCCCATGTTTATTAGCTTTCCTGTTCTTGTGGGGCAGTTCCGTGAACTGCGCTGGCCTCGCAGGCCGGCTCTTCACCGCCTCGAGCACCCTTATCTAACTGCCATTAGGCTTTAGCCTGCCATCTTGGCCGGACCGGGCTAGTTTCCGCGCGAAAAAATCTGCCGTTGCCTGATAAGCCTCCACCCAGTGCCGGTGCAGAAGAAAGTCGTGGATTTCGTCGGGAAAGATCAGCTCTTCCATATCCACGTGCCTTTTGCGGAGCGCCTCGACCAGCATCACCGTTTGCGAAAACTCGACATTACGGTCGTCATCGCCGTGAATCAGCAAGACTGGAGACCGCCACGTGTTCACCGACGCCATCGGAGACGATTCAAAAGCGATGCGAGCCGCTTCCTGGCGTTCTTTCACCTCGTCGGGATCGCCGCTGACCGCGCCGCTCGTGAGATAGCCGCGCAGGCTGCTCCAGTCGTGTACGCCGTGAAAATCCACACCCGCGGCAAACAGATCCGAAGCGCGCGCAAGCGCCATGGCAGTCAGGTAGCCGCCGTAGGAACCGCCCCAAACGCCAATGCGCTTTCCATCCACATCCGGGCGTGATTTCAGGTAGAGTCCGGCGCCGATCACGTCATTAAATTCGCTGCCGCCGCGAGCGCCGTAGTTCACTGCTTCGCGAAAATTCAGTCCGTAGCCGATGCCGCTGCGATAGTTCACCGAAAGCACCACATAGCCTTGGCTTGCCAGAAATTGATTGAGCGAATACGCGTTCGAGTAGTAGTACATGTAATGAAATCCGAGCAGCATCTGACGCCGCGATCCGCCATGAAAGAAAATCAACGCCGGGCGTCGCTCGTTGCGCCCGGTATTTGGCGGCAGGAATAACTGCCCATGGACCGTAAGACCGTCGGCCGCCGTGATCATCACCGGCTGCGGCGTAACGAGTTGTTTCGCCGGAAAGTCCGGCGGCGGCGCGGGGCTCAACTCTGCGACCTGCCCGCCCTGCGCGGCACCGCTCTGCATAAGAACCGAGACGTGCGCCTTTCGATTGAAGCTCGAGTTTAAGTACGCGATCGCGCTCCCATCCGCGGCAGCTACCGGTTGCCATTCAATGTTTTCACCGCGAGTCAAAGCTTTGCTCTTGCCTCCTCCACCGGCGCTGAAGCTCGCAATATGTCGGCGGTCAATGTCGCCGATATTTGTCGAAAAGTAAATGGTGCTTCCGTCATGGGAAGCGCTCACATGCTCGACTTCACCCTCGCCAGGCGTGAGTTCGACTGGTTCACCGCCCGTCGCCGCCACACTGTAGAGATGAAGCCAGCCCGTCCGCTCCCAGGGAAAGACGATGCGGTTGGTGGCGCTCCAGTAAAGCTGCGTTTCAGACGCAAGTTCGTGGAACAGGCTACCCGGCCCCTCGCTAGCACGGAACACTTCATGCCCACGTCCGCTGTTCACATCCACCACTCGCATCGACCAGGGTTGGCCTTCGCGTTGCGCCGAGAAAAACGCGGGACGGCTCGCCGCCGGGATTCGGACAAATGCCAGCTGCTTTCCATCCGGTGACCACACCGGAGCTCCGTCCTGATCCACGCTCGCGTCCAGATAGCGCAGTTGCTTCGTAGCGTAGTCATAAAGAGCAATAAAGCTGTGATCGCCGCGTTCGCTCACGAAGGCGAATGAATTGCCGTCCGGCGACCACTTCATATCCGACTGCCTGCCTTTATCGCTCACCAGTTCGCTGGCCTGCGGCGTCGCCGTATCGTGCCATTCAAAGATCTGGCTCTTGCGGAGAAAGACGATCTTATTTTGAGGCGAGATGCTCGGAGCGCGTCCCTCGCCGAGTTTCACAGGAGCGCCGCCCTTGAGACTGAGCCGCCAGATCGACTGGTCGGGGCGTTTTGTTTCCTGGCCGGGATTAGGGTTCTCACCGCCATTTTCGAAATCGCCTCCCCGGCTGAAGAGCAGATAGGTAGCGTCGGGCGCCCACGTTAAATCGGCGATTTCCTGACCATCATCCTGCGAGAAATTCGTAGCCTGAATGGCTTTCCATTCGGGACCGCTAGCCAACCAAATATTACGCCGCCCACGGTCATTTTCAACCCAGGCGACATGCGCGCCCGACGGGGCCGCCACCAGCTCGCTCGCGAACGGCGCGCTCATCACCTGCTCGATCGAAAACGAACCAGCCGCACTCCCGACGGCCTCAACGAGCAAAATCACCAACAGTGAAATCAGCTTGCAGGAAGATCGCATAAAACGAGTTTCCATTTTGCCACTCTTTGAAGCCAGCCTCCAGCAGGCGAACTTAGACTTTTCCCCCCTGAGCAGGCTGTCTACCCAGACTTCGTGAAACTTGGGTAGAATGTCTTTACAGATATGCCCAAGTCACTCCCGGATCGGGTCGCGTTTCTGCAAGGTACCCTCGACATGCTGATCTTGCGAACCCTGGTGTTCGGTCCGGCCCACGGCCATCAAATCGCAAAGCACATACAACGAACCACCGACGAGGTTCTGCAGGTGGAACACGGATCGCTATATCCTGCGCTGCATCGACTCGAACGGAAGCGCTGGATCTCGGCCACTTGGCAACCTGCCGGCAAAGACCTGAAGCGCGAGTTCAAGTATTACCGCCTCACCGCGGTTGGCAAAAAGCAGTTAATCGCAGAAGAATCGAAATGGAAACGGCTGGCACATGCGATCTCGCGCGTGATGTGGCCCAGTGAGGAAGAAGCGAAATGAGCTGGTGGTCTCGCAAAAAGCCTAAGAACGATATCGAGCGTGAGTTACGCGCGCACCTCTACCTGGAGGCTGCTGAACAGCGTGAGGGAGGTGCAACTGAGGAACAGGCGCGCTATGCCGCCCACCGGGCACTCGGGAACATGACAACGGTTATGGAGAACACTCGGGCCGTTTGGACGCGCCAATGGCTTGAAGATCTTGTGGCCGACTTGCGATTCGCCGTGCGGACGTTTGGCCGGAAGCCGGGAGCTACGGCGCTCATAATCGTAATACTGGCTCTCGGTACCGGTGCGAACACGGCGATTTTCAGCGTAGTCAACGCAGTGCTCATCAGACCCCTTCCCTATCGGGACGCCGGTCGCGTCATGACCGTCTGGAACTTCGACCGGCAGCGCGGGTTCAACACGGAACAGGTCTCGCCACCGGACTACGCAGACTGGCGTGAGCATAATCGCGTTTTCAGCGAAATGGCTGCGTCTTCAGACGAGATGTACACGCTGACCGGCCGGGGAACTCCGGTTCCTCTGACTGCCTATTCGTTCTCGTCCAACTTCTTTCATGTGCTCGGCGCAACGCCATTGCTTGGGCGTACCTTCTCTCCCGAGGAAGAGCACGCCGGTAAGGATCAGGTCGCAATTCTCAGTTATCGGCTTTGGCGGACGCGTTTTGGAGGAGCCCGAAACGTGATCGGCCAAACGGCCATTTTGGATGGCGTGCCCCACACGATCATCGGTGTGATGCCGCGGGGCGTCGACTATCCGGGCGCGACCGAACTGTGGACGCCGCTTGTGATTCGTCCGGAATCGGCTGCCAACCGCGGCAATCGTTTCTTGCGAGTTCTCGCGCGGCTGCGCCCCGGAGTTACGGAACAGCAGGCGGTTTCTGACATGACCGCGATCGCTCAACAACTATCACGTCAATACCCGGCCACAAACAAGGACGTGGACGCCGTAAACCTGATCAGCTTGAGGCAGGCAATCAGCGGCGACATCCGTTCGCCGTTGCTGCTGCTGATGGGCGCAGTGGGCTTTGTGCTGCTGATCGCGTGCGCCAATGTGGCCAACCTCCTGCAAGTGCGTGCTTTGTCTCGCCGCGGCGAGATCGCCGTCCGCCAGGCCCTCGGCGCGGCACGGCAGCGCTTGTTGCGTCAGTTTCTGACCGAGAGCCTGTTGCTCGCCTTCGCCGGCGCACTGTGCGGCGTTGGCCTGGCGTTTGCCTGCGTGCAGACTCTGCTGGTTCTGTTTCCGCAGAACGTTGCAAACCTCAACATACCGCGTGTCGAGAGAATCCCGATCGATGGCTTCGTGCTGGGCTTCGCGCTGCTCGTGTGCCTCGCCACGGGGCTGCTGTTTGGACTGCTGCCGGCACTTGAACTCATGCGATCTGATATCGGCCCGTCGCTGAAAGAGTCGTCCCACAAAGTGGTTGGCACACAGTTAAGCCGGCGAATGCGCACTAGTCTGACCGGAGTTGAAATCGCGGTCTCGGTGGTGCTGCTGGTCGCCGCCGGGCTCATGTTGAAGAGCTTTGTTCATCTCGTGCGCGGAAATCTCGGAATCAGTCCCAATCATCTGCTGACGCTTCGTCTCGTCTTGCCCGCAGACAAGTATTCAAGCGGATCTAAGCTGCTGCCTTTCTCCGATCAGCTTCTCGTGAACTTACGAAGTCTGCCCGCTGTACGGTCGGCCGCGACGGTCACCTTCCTTCCACTGAGCGGATGGCGGGGAAGTCGCCCTGTCAGTCGCATTGGCGAAACCAATGGTCGCCCTCCCACATCAATGTGGAGCTCGATCACCCCAGACTATTTCCAGACGATGCAGATTCCGGTTCTGGCAGGTCGAACGTTTGACCCACATGACAAAAAGGGTTCAATGCCGGTCGCGGTCGTCAGCGAGGCGCTCGCCAGACGAATATTCCCTCAAGGTAATGCACTTGGCAAGGTTGTGGATGCCGCGTTCGGCACGCCCGTGCAGATCGTGGGCATCGTAGGAGACGTGCGTCATCTCGGAATGACCTCGGAGTTGACTTCGGAGATTTATGTTCCGTTCGCTCAATTCCCATTCCCATTGATCTGCCTGGCGATACGGACCGAAGGCAATCCGATGGCGCTGGCAAGGTCCGTCGAGAAGCAGGTCTGGGCGCTCGACAAGAATCAGGCAGTCTCGTATCTCATGCCGTTGACGGATCTCGCTTCAGAGTCTCTATCTACCCAGCGTGTACTCGGCATTCTGTTGGCGGTCTTTGCGGGGCTGGCGCTTCTGATGGCGGTCGTTGGAATCTACGCGGTTGTTTCCTTCGGCGCGGAGCAACGGACCCAGGAAATCGGAGTACGCCTGGCGTTGGGCGCCACGCCACGTGACGTGCTGGCCCTGATCGCCGGCCAGGCCGCGCTTCCAGTGTTTGTGGGCATTGGCGCAGGTGTTGCGGCCTCACTCGGATTGGTCCGCCTGTTAGCCGGTCTCTTATATGGTGTGCGCCCGCTTGATCCCGCTGTATTCATCGCCGTGGCGGCCGTGCTCGCCGCTTCTGCCGCGGTTGCCAGCTATGTGCCCGCCCGCCGCGCCGCCAGAATAGACCCTGTGATTGCACTGCGGTACGAGTGAATATTACTCTCAGATTTCCTTTTTCGCTCGGCGCGCAGCGTTTCAACCGGATTCACGCGCATGGCTGCCAGCGAGGGTATGTAAGAAGCCGCCATTCCCACCACGATCAGCATTCCAATTACTGCTGCAAACGTCAAAGGATCGTGCGGGCTTATTCCCCAAAACTGACTTGCCAGCAAACGCATGGAAACAATCGATAGAACCAACCCCGCCAGAATTCCGGCTGCCACAGCGCGCATTTCGGCGCCCATCACGAGTGCCTGAACATCGCCCGGGGTTGCGCCAAGTGCAATGCGGATCCCAATCTCACGTCTACGTTGAGAAACGGCGTACGCCGTTACGCTGTACAATCCGGCGCTGACGAGAAGAATCCCCAACGCGGCGAACACAGCGAAAATTCTCAATGCAAATCGCGGTTTTGAGTACACTTCAGCTTCCAACCCATCCTGCAACGTGCGTATGCGGCGTACCACCGCGCTGCCGTCCAAACTGAGCGCAGTGCTCTCTAGCGCTTTGGTAAGCGAGTGCGGGTCTCCTCCGGTGCGCACGACCACTGCAAAGCCTCCCAGTCCCGTAAGCGTATACGGCAGGAATACTTCAGGTGTAACCGGCTGGCGAATGCCACGGTTCTTGTAATCGGAAACAATGCCTACGATCTCGAACCACGGATCCGCGAGCGGTTGGCGAAGATAGGCGAGAGTATTCACCCGGACGCGTTGTCCAATCGGGTTCTCATGTGGGAAGAACTTGTTTGCCAGCGCCGTATTAATGACAGCGACTCTGTGCTTCCCGGCAATATCGGACTCAGTCAGGTTCCGGCCTGCGCGGAACGGAATGCCGAGCACGTTGAAGAACCTCGCATTTACCAGCGCGAACTGACCCTCTGCTTGACCGGAGTGGATATTGGCTGAGCTGTCTAAAGCGGTTTGCGCCCCCGCGAACGGCAGAAAGTCTGTCGTGGTTGCGATGTCGAGAAACCCGGGGATGCGCTGAAGGGCCGTGGTCAGTTCACGAACGAAGCGCGCCTGTTGCTCCACGCTGCGTTGATTTTTGGTCAGGAAAATTTGCGCCGTCAGCAGATGCTCCGGGACGATGCCTAGCTGCACGCCGCGTTCGCGCAAAAACGTGCGCATCGTCAGTCCCGCCGCGGATAGAAGCAATAAGGACACTGCCACCTCGCAGACAATGAGCAAACGTCTGGTGTGAACGCGCCGGAATCCCGTTTGTCCATATCCACCCGATTTAAGTGTGTCGTTGACATCTCGGCGCAAGCCGCCGAGCAACGGCACCAGTCCGAAAAACAGCGATGTCAAAGCCGTTACGCAGATAGTCGCGACCAACACGCGAGTGTTGAGGCCGATAACAGCTTCGTCGGGAAAGGTATCCGGCGGCAGCACCGCCACCAGGGCTCTCATTCCGCCCCACGCGAACGCGCATCCGACGGCTGCACCGAGCGAGGCCAGCAAAGCGCTTTCGAGGAAGAGCTGTCGCACAATACGCCACCAAGGCGCGCCCAAACCGGTCCTTACGGCGAGCTCTCGTTTACGGGAAGTGACGCGCGCGAGCAGGAGATTGGCCACGTTGACGCATGCGATCAGCAGCAAGAGCCCGACAGCGCCCAGCAGCGTGTATAAAGTTCGACTCACTTCTTTCGTGGAGGCGTAAACGAAGCTTTCCAGATGAATGGCAAAACGATCGGTGTACAAATTAGGGCGATACGCGGGCGCGATGCGCTCGGCCAATTTCTGCAGTTCGCGATCCGCCATTGCTACAGCGATGCCGGGTTTCAGCCTCCCGAGCACGTAGTACCAGGGCGGCTGAACGCTCCCGGTGCGTGTGAAGCGCACCGGCAACCACACATCCGCGGACCAGAAAACGAATCGAGGCGGCATGATTCCGATTACCGTTCGCGGAACTCCGTCCAGTATGAGAGTCTTCCCCAGAACACGGCGATCTCCTCCGAACCGGCTCTTCCAAAACGCGTAGCTCATGACGCAGACGGGCGAAGAACCCGGCTGTACGTCGGCCGGAGTCGCCACACGACCCAGAACAGCCGGCACCCCCAGAAACTCAAAGGCGTTTGATGTCACCAGCGGAGCATTTACCGACTCGGGCGCCGCTCCAACGTCCCACAAAGCGCGATTGGTGGCGACGCCGGCGATGTCTTCGAAGACTCGATTCTGCTGCCGGTAATCCAGGAGTTCGTCTCCCGGAAGCATACTGCGCTCACCCGCCTGGTTGCTGGACAGATCGCGAATAGTAATCGAGTAAAGCCGCTCCTGATGCGCATAGGGAAATGGTTCGATCAGCACGTTATCGATGACACTGAACATGGCCGTTGTCGCTCCGATACCCAGCGCGAGTGTCAGCACGGCAATCATGGTGAAGCCGGGAGTTGCGCGCAGGACCCGCGCTCCGAACACAAGGTCGCGCCATGTATTCTCGATCGTCGTGAAGCTCCAGAGATCCCAGACCGACTCTTTGAGGCCCGTGCGATTGCCGAATCTTCGCTCGGCCCGGGCAGTGGCCTCCGATGGAACAGTCTTTTCTTCTACCAGTGATCGAGCGCGCAACTCCGTATGCAAGCGCATCTCTTCATCGAGTTCTGCGAGACGTTTCTTTCGCCAAACGAGGAAGAGAAGCCGACGCCAAAGTACCGCGAGTTTCATGGGCATAACATAGGCATTCTATGTCATAGGGTCCGTGCTTGAACCTCGTCCTTCGAAAACGGGTATTCCTTCGAAAACGGGTATTTATAAGTGCGTGTGTTTGCAGTCGATTGCCCTTTCGAGACACTTGCAAGGTCTGCCGCGGCGACGTTTGTGTTCGGAGGGGGCCGCGGCGAGTTCGGAAACGGGGTGGGCTGGCCGGACGACTACCTGCAATCCAAGGCGTTCCGTCGGCGGACGCGGCGATTCTGCGTGCGCAGCGGGTGCAAGGAGTCGTAGTAATGGCCTCCCAAGTCGCGGTATACAGTGGCATCGCGGAGTAAGTGATAAGCGATGATGAGCAACTGATGAGCGGTGGCGAGAATGGCCTTCTTGATGCCGCCTTTGGCCGCGCGGCGCAGAAAATGAGCTTGCAAATAGCAATCCTTTTTGCGGGTGACGCCCCAAGCCGACTGACATAAAGCGCGCCGCAGCCAGCGGTTGCCTTTCTTAGTTCGGTTGCCTAAGCGCTTACCCGCGCTCTCGCGGTTGCCGGGGCACAGCCCGGCCCAACTCGCCGCATGTGCGGCGCTCGGGAACACGCTCATATCCGGCCCGAGCTCGGCCAGCAGCGTCCAGGCCGTCAGTACATCCACGCCCGGAATGGTGCATAAGCGGGTGATCTGGTCCAGGTAGGGCCGCATACGCCGGGCAATCTCCCCATCGAGGCGCACGATCTTGTCGGCAACAAAATCCAGATCCGCCATCAGTTCGCCGAGCAGGTACCGATGGTGCTCGCGGATACTGCCGCGCAGTACCAGTTCCAACTCGTCCCGTTTGGCGCGCAGTGAGCCTTTGGCGTAATCGGCCAGCCAACCCGGATCCGTGTGCCCGTCAATGATGCCGCGCACCATGGCCCGTCCGCTTGCGCCCAGCACATCGCTCAATACCGTGTCCAGCTTGCTGTTGGCATCTTCGAGCACCTTGTGGATGCGGTTGTGAACGCGATTGTGCTCGCCCGTGAGCTTCACGCGATAACGCGTCAGCTCACGCAGATCGCGGATCTCCGGCGGCGGCACATAACTCGGCTTGATCAAGCCGTGCGCCAACAAGTCGGCCAGCCACTCGCTATCGTTGCGGTCCGTCTTCCGGCTCGGAATGTTTTTCACCTGATACGGGTTGGCCAGCACCAGCGACAAGCTCCGTTCGAGCACGTTCCACACCGGCTTCCAATACACACCGGTCGACTCCATGGCCACCTTCTCCACTTTCGAACTGCGCAGCCACTGAGCCAGCCGTTGCAGCTCTTTCCAGTGCGTTCCGAACTGCTGCGTTCTCACTTCTCGTTCCGCACCCTCATGGAATACCAGAACCGTCGCCGTGATGCTATCTTTGTGCACATCCAAACCACAGCAGCGGCGATACACTACTTGCATGTTGTCTCCTTCCGCCGCCAGGCGAAGGACGCGTTGACGAACTTAAGACATTCCTTCTCGTGCTCTCCTGCCGGGCGGCGGAGGCAACACTTCGTTGTACCGATGAAAGCGTCCAGCCAGATTCACAAACGGGCTCACAGGCTCCAGACCAAGACCGACCTTCTCTCGCCAGCGGCTCCTTCCAGCCTCGCGCACACCCTCTGATCCGTTTTCATCTCTCGTTGTCGTGGCCCGCCGCTGTGGGGGAATCACAGACTTCGTAAATTTCTTTACTTTCCTGAATCCAACCACTTGCCCCCGATCCGAACCCCCACTCCGTTCACCCCCGCTGCTAACTTCCGCGCAGGTGAACACTATGTCTGCACCCGAAAAATCCAAAAAAACCCGCGCTGAAATCAACCGGGAAAACGCCCAAAAATCCACCGGCCCCAAAACGGAAGAAGGCAAAGCCAAAAGCTCCCAAAACCGCTTCAAACATGGCGTCTATTCCAAACAAGTCGTCGCTCCCGGCGAAGATCCGGCCGAACTCGACGAGCTCCGTGCCAAACTACGCGACGAGCATCAACCCAGCAATACCACCGAAGAAATTCTCGTCGATGAACTCGCCCAGCACTACTGGCGCATGCGCCGCATCCGCTGCCAGGAAGTCGGACCCTGGAGAAAAGGGTTCGAAGGACCGCCCGACTACCCAAAAATCGAATTCTTCGCCCGCGCCCTGGCCTCCGCCGAACGCAGCTTCCACAAAACCCTCGCCGCTCTCCTGAAACTCCAAAAGGACCGTGGCTTCGTTCCTCAAAAAACGGTACCGGCTCAAGCCGCCGCCGCTGTCGCCGCCCCCGCTCAGGTCCCGGAAAACGCCCTTAAGCAAGTTCTCGAATGCCTATTCTCCCCGGATCAACCGAACGGAAAGCAAAACTCTGGCTCCGTTCCTCAAATTCTCGCCAACCCTGACATCAAAGCCGCCCTCAAACGACTAGCAGCCGACCAAAACTAGGCCCGTAGGGTAGGCTTGAGCCTGCCTCTCTCGTTGCCCCGGTTAAATTACACTCGTCGTGCATACTTTACATATGAGGATCTTGGGTGCGCTGGTCGGATGTCTTCTCTTTGCAGGGCCTGTTCTTGCCCAGGAAACAGCGGCAATTTCAGGTACCGTGATCGATCCGTCCGGTGGCGTAGTAGTGGCTGTCGAGATCAACCTCAAAAACCTTGACACTCAGGCAACTCGCGAGACAACCACCAACTCTTCGGGGTATTACACCTTCCTGCAGCTGACGCCTGGGTCTTACGAAATCACGGCGACTAAGGCTGGGTTCCAGAAGGAAGTGCAACGGGGAATCACGCTGGCGGTCAATCAGTCGACGTTCCTTCCGCTACATCTCACCATCGGTGGCACTAGCGAAACGGTAGTGGTGACGGAAGCTGCGCCGATAGCTACGCCGGCCATGGATCAGACGGCGGGTCTGGTGGATGGTGCGCAGATACGGGACTTGCCGCTCAACGGCCGGAGCTATGACCAGCTGCTTACGCTGAATCCGGGAGTGGCGAACTATTCGTACGAGAAGAACAACAACGTACCGGGAATTTCCAATTCAGCGGTGGGCAACATGTTTGCTGTGTCGGGGAGGCGGCCGCAGGAGAATCTGTTTTTGATCGACGGCATCGAGTACACCGGTTCGGCGGAGATCAACATGACGCCGAGTGGCACCAGTGGAGAGTTGCTGGGGGTGGATGCGATCCGCGAGTTTAATGTGCTGACGGATTACTATTCGGCCGAGTATGGGAAACGACCGGGAGCTCAAGTGTTGATCGTGGACCGGGCCGGGAGCAACGAGTTTCGCGGCTCGGGCTATGAATTTTTGCGGAACAGTTTTTTCGATGCGCGGAATTTCTTCGATCAGAAATCGGTTCCGCAGTTTCAGCGCAACCAGTTTGGCGGATCGCTCGGCGGCGCGATCGTCAAAAATCACACGTTTGTGTTCGGCGACTACGAAGGCTTCCGCCAGAATCTCCGGCTGAGCGACGTGACACTGGTGCCCGACAACAAAGCGAGGGCCGGCATATTGCCTAGCGGCCAACAAATCAATTTGTCGCCGCGCGTCCAGGAGCTGTTAACACTCTGGCCGGTGCAGAGCCCGAATTCTCCTCTAGACAGCCAGGGTATTGCCGAAGCCTTCAGTACTCCCAAGCAGACGATCCGGGAAGATTTCGGAACAACCCGATTAGACCAGGTGTTCTCGCCGCGAGACACGCTGGCGGCCAGCTACACCGTCGACGACAGCGCGGATAATACGCCTACCGCCAATCCGCTGGCGCTCGATATAGAGAGTCTGCGGGAGCAAGTGGCAACGCTGCGGGAAACACACGTGTTTTCGCCACACTTGGTAAATACCGCCAGCGCCGGCTTCTCACGCGCAAGTTATTTCTATACGGGCCAACCCGCGGTAAACGTGCCGGGGTTTGTGGGTAACAGCCAGGTGGGGGCGCTCGTCATCGGCGGCAGCGCGACACCCAACACCGCCAGTTCCATTACCATGGCCGGGAGCAATAACGGAAGCCACCTGTTCGCCACACGCAATCTGTTTACCTACCAGGACCAATTGTCGATCGTAAAGGGCATTCATCAGATCAGCGTAGGCGCCTGGTTCCAGCGAGTCCAATCGAATGACGAACTGGCACTGGGACAGTACGGGCAGGCCACGTTTTCGAATCTCGCCACGTTCTTAGAAGGAACAGTGACTACCTTTACGGCGGTTCCGTCACCCACGCCCCTTGGCTGGCGTTCGTGGGAGGGCGCCTGGTTTGCCGAAGACGAGATGCGGCTGGCGCGTGGGTTTACCCTGACGCTCGGCTTCCGGCAGGAATTTACGACGGGTTGGAACGAGGTCTCGGGACGCGCTTCGAACTTTGTTTTTGGCCAGAACAACGCGCTCGAGACGCAGCCGCGCATCGGCCATGCCACCTTCACCAACAACAGAGCGAAGTTTCTGCCGCAACCCCGGCTCGGCTTTGCTTGGGACCCGATCGGATCGAACAAGACGGTAGTGCGGGGTGGTTTCGGAATGTATAACGATCTGCAGGACGCGCTCAGCTACCGGCTCGATCAAAACGCGCCGTTCAACACCAGCTACACGCTGCCGAATTTACCATTGTCGAGCCTCCCCATTATTCCGGGTCAGGTTCCGCTGACTTCGAAGATTGCCCCGGCCGGCGTGCAACAGGATCTATTTACGCCGACCGTCATTTCATGGACGCTAAAGGTACAGCAGCAACTGACGCCGGACACCTCGTTTTCCGTCGGGTACGTCGGTTCGCACGGCTATCACGAGACATTGAGCGCGGATTTAAACCAGCCGTTTGCGACCATTTGTCCCGCGGCGCCTTGCCCGGCAGCCTATCCGGCGGGCACCGTCTACAACCGCCCGAGCGCACCGCTGGCGAATCCTGCGTTAGGCAGTTCGTGGGCCTGGGTATCGCAGGGCACGAGTTCTTTCAACGCGATGGAAGTGGACCTGCGCCACCGCTTAAGCCAGGGACTGGACTTTCGAACCAGTTACACCTGGTCGAAGTCACTAGATAACGGAGATACACTGAATGCAAGCGCCGCCGCGAACGCGCCGGGTCTGGTGCAGGATACAGCGAATATTCGTAACGATTGGGGTCCGTCGACGTTCGATGTACGGCAGGTGGTGGCGGTTAGTGGGATCTACGAATTGCCATTCGGGCAGGGTAAGCGCTGGCTGCACGATGCGCATGGCGTTACTCGGATTCTGGCGGATGGCTGGTCGCTGAACGCCATCGAGAGCTATAACTCGGGGTTCCCGTTCACACCCCAACTCAGTTTCAATCCGTCGAATAACGGGAACACGACCAACCCGGTTCGTCCTTCGCTCAATCCGAATTTCTCCGGACCAGTTATTACCGGCAGGCCCAACCAGTTTTTCAATCCAAATGCATTCGTGGTTCCCGCCAACGGTACGTATGGCAATGTGGGTCGCAATGCCTTCACCGGCCCGGGTCTGACCACGCTTGATGTATCGCTGATGAAGACAACGAAGCTGAGTGAGCGGCTGGCGCTCCAGCTGCGCGGCGAGGCTTTCAACATCCTCAATCATGCGAACTTCAACACGCCAAATCTGATCGTGTTTTCGTCGGCAACGGCGCCTCCTTCGGGATCAGCCGGTGTTGTGACAAGCACTTCGACCAGTTCCAGACAGCTGCAGGTAGCGGTGAAGTTGATCTGGTAGGCGAAAGGTTGACTTATTTAGCCGCTGGTGCCCATTGCGATTGACAGAAGCGCCGCTCAGCCTCGTGCCCTAAAGCATTGGCAGAGGCTGAGTGGCGTTCAGGCAGCTGAGTCTTACTGCTCGCCGTGAATTGCGATGTTTGCAGCTTCGGCGGCATCGCCGGTGGAGGTAGCCCAGACGGAAGCGGCCCCCCAAACTGACCTTGCCCCCCAAACTGACCGGGTCGACGACGTATCGGTAGTTGCACCCCAAACTGAGCGTGTCCCCCAGATTTCCTGAGTGGCGTTTATCGCAGATGCACCCCACACTGCTTGTGCACCCCACACGGATCGAGTTGCCCATAAGCTCGCAGAATCAGCCGATAGGATAACTGCGCCGGTAGTGCTGTCATAGATGGACGCAGGAGAAACAGCGGTCGCGCCGGCAGGCACGCTCGCGATGTTCTGCAAGGCCGCCTGCAGATCGAGGTATCCCGCGCCTACCGTGAAGATGTCGTAGTAGCTGACATACGAATAGCCGGAGACAGGATCCACAGCGGTGCTCGACGCCGGAAAGGTTTTATAGGCGGTCTTCATAATGAGCGCTTTCACCTGATCTGGCGTGAGACCCGGCTTAGCCTGGAGCAAGTCGGCGACACCCGCGCTGACGACGGGTGTCGCCATGCTGGTGCCACTCAACGTAAAGTACGTCTTAGAGGTGCCGTGGCTGTTAGGATCCTGATAGTAGCTTAGAGGAACGGCATTACCGGGATTGCCGGTGACCAGAGTAGCATTCTGATTAGCCAAGAGCGAAACGACCTGGTTACCCGGCGCAACCACGTCCGGCTTGACAATGTGATCAATCTGGGTTGGACCTTTAGAGCTGTAACTGGCTATAAGGTCATCCGTCCGGCTGTAAGTGCCCACGGTTTTCATCGCACCCACCGTGATGACGTAGGGATCGTTTCCGGGGGCTGTAATAGTGCCGTATCCCTGATTTCCAAAAGAATTGTCGCGTCCGTCGTTGCCGGCCGCCACGACCACAACAATACCTGCGCGCCAAGCCTGCTCGACTGCCTCGCAGAGCGGATCCTGCGCGTAGCTTTCATAGACAGGCCGTCCTAGCGAAAGGTTGATCACGCGAATGTTGTAAGTGCTCTTAAGCGCAATGGCCCGTTCAATCGCGGCGATCACCATACTATCGGTACCGTTGCCGTTCTCATCCAGAGCCCGCAGATTGACCAGACTTACTCCGGGCGCAATCCCTTTCAGCAGGCGGGTGCTGTTGCCATGGGAGGAACTCTTGCCACTGCTGGCGATAATTCCGGCAACGTGCTGACCATGTCCGAAGAGATCAGGCGCATTGTTGGTATTTTGGACGTTCGCGTCGGGCTTGATCTCACCGGTGAAGTCCTGACTGTAAACAACGCTATTCCGCACGGTCAGATCGGGGCTGGCGTTCATTCCGCTGTCGATGACTGCGACCCCGATGCCGGTTCCGTCAAAGCTTTGACTCCAGACATAAGGCGCATTGACCGCGGCCGCCGAAAGGTCCAGCTTGGCTTTCACGGGCCGGTCTGGGGATATAAAGGCAACATCCGAATCGGCCGCAAGGCTACTTAGCGCCGAGGCCGGAACGGTATAGCTCCCTGATTTGATGGAAGGGTGAACAGCGTTTAAGACGCCCCCGACGTCGAGGACTTTCTGGTGTTTGCTTGCGTCAGGCGGTGTCTTCCACTGAACGATGACATTAACGTTGGAAAGGCCGTCTACATTAGCGAGGTCTTTCGAGATTTTTTGGGCCTGGGCGGTTGGAGCACTCCAACTCATTCCTACAGCCAGGAGGAATGCGCCTAGATATCTTTTCATTTCTAACTCCGTTTTTCAAAAGCTTGGTAGACCGCCGCATAACCAATAGCGATTAACCTACGCGTCTTATCGGCGTCGTTAGTTGGAAGCTTTAGAGATGAATGAGCGTAAGCCTTCGGAGAAGTACGGGGAATAGCGCAGAGCGCCGCGAGCGTATCCCTACGCGGCGAGTTCGGGCACGTCAATCTCGGACTGCGTGCGAACCCCAAACCCGGCGGTAAAGGAAAAGGTGCTACCGCAGCCTTCGCTACTTTCCACCTCGATTTGGCCATGCATGAGCTGAACGAGTTGGCGGCAGATAGAGAGGCCTAAGCCAGTTCCGCCGAATTTGCGGGTAGACGAATTATCGGCTTGCGAGAAAGCTTCGAAGATGGAGGATTGTTTGTCTTTCGAAATGCCGATCCCGGTGTCCACGATTGTAAAGCGAAGCGTACAGAAATCAGGCTCTAAGTAGACCGGCGAAATCTCCAGTGAAAGCCCGCCGGTGCTGGTGAATTTCAGAGAGTTCTCGATCAGGTTGAGCAACGTCTGGCGAAGGCGGCCGGGGTCGCCGATTAGTTCGCCCGGAATGTCCGAAGCTACTCTAACATCGAAAAATAGCCCCTTTTGGGCAGCACGCACGGAGATGAGCCGGCGCAACTGCTCGACCGTTTCCGAGAGACAGAAAGGAAGTAACACAAGCTCGAGCTTATGGGCCTCAATCTTCGAGAAATCGAGAATGTCGTTGACGATACGCAAGAGGGCGCAGGTGGACTCCTGAATGATTTCGAGGTACTCGTTCTGTTCCGGGTCCAGCTTTGTGGAAAGAGCGAGGTCGGTCATCCCCATAATGCCGTTGATCGGTGTGCGAATCTCATGGCTCATGTTGGTGAGGAATTCGGATTTGGCACGGCTCGCTGCGTTCGCCTTGAGTTCGGCCGTTTTGCGGACCTCGATTTCGGTTTCGAGGATCGCATTGGCGATGGAGAGTTCCTGCGTTCGCTCCGTGACCCTGAGTTCGAGTTGATCACGAGACTGGCGAAGTTCTACGGTACGCTCGTCGACGAGAAGCAGTAGCTTGCGCTGGCTTTGACGAAGCTGACGGATACGTACCCGCTGGACGGCGAATCCGAGACCGACCAGCGAAAGGCACACGAAGACGGCAAACCACGCGGTTTCGTAGAACGCCGGCTTCACGGAGACGAGCAGGCCGGAGCGGCTATCGACACAGGCATGACGGTGGCAGGCACGGATGCGGAACTTGAAGTCGCCGGGAGGCAAATTCGTGTAGTAACCTGCGCGACGAGAACCGGCGCTGACCCAATCTCGATCAAAGCCCTCCAGCTGATAGAAAAAGCTAAGTTGTTCGGGGTTGGGAGCGCCAGGAGCGGTGAAACGGAACTCAACCTGTCTTTTGCCGGACGGAATGACGATGGCGCCCGGTTGGGAATAGGGCTTATCGTCGACCAGAACGGATTCCAGTATAGGCGTAAACGTGGCTGGCGGTGCCAGATTCTTGCCTGGATCAACCGAGACGACGCCTTTCAACGTGGGAAACCAAAGGCGGCCATCGAGGGCACGCCAGCCAGCCGGCTGAAAGTCTCCATTGCATTCGCGGCTCTTCATACCGTCGGAGAGATTGAAGAACTGAGCCGGAATAGCCGGATGACTCGGGGAGTCCAGATAGCGGGCAAGATCGGCCTTGCGAATACGCTGAATGCCCCGGTTGGAACTGAGCCAGAGGCTTCCGAGATGGTCATCGAGGACAACGAAAATGGCGTCGTCGATGAGGCCCGCGGATTTGGGCACATTGCGAAATGCGTCATTGGCAAACCGGCTGATTCCGCTGCTGGTGCTAAGCCAGAGAGAGCCGTCGTTCTCCGGAAGCAGGGAGTAAATGACGTTAGCGGGCAATCCATCCTGGATTGTGAAACGGTGGATATCGCTTTCGCCGATCCGGAAGAGGCCGCCGCCGTCGGTGCCGGCCCAGAGGTGATTACGCCCGTCGCGCGCGATGGCGGTCACAAAGTGGTCGGACAACCCTTTAGCGGCATAGGTGGTCCAGCGGTGACCCTGGAGATGAGCGACGACGCCTCGGAAACCCATCCAGAGCGAGCCGTCAGTATCGGTGAAGGTGGCCATGACAGCGCCGCCTACCGGCAGGCCATCTTTTTGGGTGTAGGGGCGAAACTTGCCGCCAGTGAGGCGAGCGGGACCTTCCCGAGTGCCGACCCAGAGAGTACCGGAGCCATCCTCGGTGATGGAGAACACAAGATCATCGGGAAGCCCGTCTTTTTTTGTGAAGCGAGTAGCCACGCCGGAGTGCCAGCGGGTCAGTCCGCCGTCGGAACCGATCCACATAGCGCCGGAACGGTCCTGATACACCGCGAGACTCACATCACTGACAAGACCCTGCTCGGCGGTAACGGGCGTGAAGGCGCCCTGGCGAAAGGAAAGCAAACCAGTTTCAGTAGTTCCGACCCAGACCGTGCCGCTTTTGTCTTGCAAAAGCGACCAAATGCCGCCCGCTTTATCAACATCCACAACTCTGCCTTCAATGAGACGTCTTAGGCCGGCCTGAAGCGTACCAACCCAGAGCGAATGGGACCGGTCTTCGAGAATGGCCGAGACAGTGTGCCCTTGAAGCTCGGGAATCGACAGGAAGAGGCCAGGGGCGTCGGCGGCTCGGGAGAGCAATCCGTCGCGGGTACCGACCCAGACCTTGTTTTCTTCGTCGATCCAGAGGGAGCGCACGTCGGAGCGACCTGGTCCGAGAGGAACGGGCAAGATACCGGCGCCGCTTTTAGGGACGCGTATCAGGCCTCGCTGGGTGCCGACCCAAACATCGCCGTGTTTATCGGAGGCGATCGAGGAGACGGAGTTTGCCGGCAAGCCTTCGGCAATTCCATAGTGCGTTAGTTTTCCGTTGAGCAGGCGGAAGAGGCCGCTGCCTTCCGTGCCGATCCAGAGCGCCCCATCCTTATCCTGATGAAGCGAGAGAATCGTTTCTCCGGCGAAGCGGCTTTTCCAGGGAGACGGTTCGAAATGGCCATCGCGATAGCAGGTAAGGCCGCCCCCATGAGTCCCGATCCAGAGGGTCTGATCCCGATCGACCAGCAGGGTTGAGATGTTGTTGCTGGCGAGCTGGGGCGCGTTGCTCTTATCAAAGACGAAGAATTGGAAACCGTCGAAGCGGGTGATTCCAGCCTCGGTGCCGAGCCACAAGTAACCGTCGGCCGTTTGGGCAATAGAGCTGACGGAATTTTGAGGAAGCCCATCGTCCGTCTGCCAGACACGCCGGATGGATTGAGCGATAGAACGCTCAACAGCCGGTGAAGGAGAGGAGCGGGACCCGGCATCGGCGGGTGACGCACCGAGGAACAAGGCCGCAAGCGAGCAAACCAATGCCAGGGATGCGAGCTTTCTATTCACGCGGAGCGCGTCCGACACTTATATTGGTCAAGTTACTGTCGCAAGATTCTCAATTTGGCTCACATTCCAACCATTTGGGTGCAGCAAGACGAGGAAGGGCTTAGAGAAGGTGAGGATGGGATATGAATGCAAGATCGCTCGGTGCGGAGGTTCGGCGGTGAGTTGGTTTCGCCATTTCATCGTTGCGGGGATTCTGCTCTTGCTGCCGGCGAACAGCCCTGCGCAAGATATCAAAGTTACGCTGCTCGGAACGGGCAGTCCGATCCCCCTTGTTGATCGATCGGGTCCGAGCACATTGATCGAAGCGGGACCGGAGAAGTTGTTGATTGATTGTGGACGCGGTACTGCGACACGTTTATGGCAGCTGCATATTCCGTTAGGCGCAGTTACTGCTACTTTTCTGACGCACCTTCACTCCGATCATATTGTAGGAATTCCGGACTTATGGTTAACCGGTTGGCTTCCGCTTCCATTCGGCCGTCGCACCCGGCCTTTTCAAGTTTGGGGTCCCGCCGGAACCGTGGAGTTGATGAGGAACCTGGAAAAGGCTTTTCAGGCTGACATCCGGTTTCGGATCTCGGATGGAATTCCTCCAGCAGGAGTCGCAGTGCTGGCGACCGATGTCGGTCAAGGCCGCGTGTATGAGAAGAATGGCGTAAAGGTCACGGCGTTCCAGGTGGACTATGGAACGGCGAAACCGGCATTAGGTTATCGCGTTGATTATCGCGGCCATTCGGTGGTTCTCTCGGGCGATACCCGGTACAGTCAAAATCTAATCCGCTTTGCAAAAGGAACGGATGTGCTGGTCCACGAAGTGGCCTGGGCACAGCCGGAACTGCTAAAGAAATCGGCAGCGGCTCGAACGATCATCGGCCTCCACACGACGCCCGCCGACGCCGGGACAGTGTTTCGGCTGGTGAGACCGAGGCTGGCAGTGTACTCGCATGTGGTGCTGTTTACAACCGATCCCCACTTCGCGGAACCAACCAGCGCGGACTTGCTGGGGTTAACGCGGAAAAGCTATACCGGTCCGCTGGAGATGGGAGAAGACTTGATGAGCATTGAGATCGGCGACAGGATCGCAGTGCATCGAAGGGGGCAGAAGCAGTAACTGGATCCTAAGTACGATGTACTCATGAGTGTGAAGATCAGCCTGCGCTTTATGGAGACAGAAGTACGATGATAAATTCATGAAAGTTGCGAAACAGCAAATGCACGATCGGCTTGTCAGAGGTAACACCGAATCTGAGGATGACTCGGAGCAACTTCGCATTCGAGAGACTGCGTCGAAGTGCTTTGGGGCTATCGCGAGTGGGGATGCACACCGGGCCGAAAATGCACGCAAGATCTTGCGGAAGCGCCTGCGAAAACAATGTGGCCGTTAACGCCTTGATCGATACGGGCGCGCTTCTAGCGGAGTGTCGCAACCATTTCGTTTGCCAGTGAAGTAGAGAACTCCAATCGCTTCGCTTATAGTTGATTTGTCTTTGGTTGTGCGCGGAGCGGTTATTCACAGTGGTCGGCGCTGCTGTCCTGTGGAAATCGGGCTGTGTTTGGCTAAAGAAGAGCAGGCGCCCCGCCGGTACGAATTTCGCTTCGCTGACGTGCGACGTCTTCGCGAGAGACTCGACCGGACGGGGACCTGGTTTCCCAGACGAATCCTCAGATGTCGTCTGATCGTTTCAGACTTCACTATAAGCCCTTCGTGCGGAAACCAGAAGACCGGCTCGATCCTGAGTTGATTAAAGGAGAGTAAACAGGTTGATATTCGAGAGCAGGAAGTGTGAGGCAGCCGAGCCGGATTGGGCGGCCTTCATCGCCATCGATTGGGCCGACGCGAAGCACGATTGGGCCATGGAAGTTCCAGGCCAGAAGAAGCGTGAACGCGGTCAGATCGCACACACGCCGGAGGCGATTGATGCTTGGGTAAATCAGTTGCGGCAACGTTTTGGCGACCGGCCGATTGCCCTTTGCCTGGAGCAGACACGAGGCGCTCTGTTGTTTAGTCTCAGCAAGTATGGGCAGTTCGTGCTTTACCCGCTGCATCCTGCGACGGCCAGTCACTTTCGCAAGACCATTTACCCCTCCGGCAGCAAGAACGATCCGCTGGATGCTGACGTGCAGCTCGATCTGTTGGTGAAGCACCGAGAGCGGTTGCAGGTCTGGAACCCGGACACAGAACAGACCCGGTTATTGCAGTTTTTAGTGGAAGACCGGCGCAGACAAGTGAACCACAAGACAGCCCTGTTGAATCAGCTGACGAATCGTTTGAAGCTGTACTTTCCGCAGATACTGAGTTGGTTCGGGTCAGCCGATTCGATGCTGGTGTGGCGCTGTCTTGAGCAATGGCCGGAGCTAAAGGCCTTGCAAAAGGTAGCGCGGCGCCGGCTGAAAGTGTTTCTGACCAAGGATGGCCGTTCCTGTCCTGCTGATGTGGATCAGGTGATCGAGCAGATCCGCCAGGCTATCCCGGCGACCGAGGACCGGGCGGTGGTGGAGAGTGGAACGTTGTTCGTGCAAGACGTGATAGGGCAACTCCGATTGCTGCGCAAGGCGATTCAGCAGTATGACGAGCGGATTGAAACCCTTGTCGAGCAGCATCCTGATTTTTCGATTGTGAGTTCGTTTCCTGGCGCCGGGAAAGCTCTGGCGCCGCGGCTCATTGCTGCACTCGGCACGCAGCGCGACCGCTTTCCAGATGCTGGCAGTATTCAGAGCTACAGCGGGATTGCGCCGGTTCGCGAAGCCAGCGGCAAACGCCAATGGGTCCATACCCGCGGGGCTTGTCCGAAGTTCGTCAAACAGACCTTTCAAGAGTGGGCGCAACACTCGCTGCCTCGCTGTGCTTGGGCGCGTGCGCATTATGAGGCACAACGAGCACGCGGCAAGGGACATCAGTCGGCGGTTCGAAGCGTTGCGTTTAAGTGGATCCGCATTCTATTCCGATGCTGGAAAGACCGCACGCCCTATGACGATCTCCGCTATTCCGACCGCCTTCAGGCGCGTCACTCGGCGTCTGATCACGGCCTGGAAATCTTGTGGAAAAAAACTGCCGGTTTCTCTCAACCGGTCGCCTTTTCCGCTTGACTTACCAACTCAGATGTCTCATGGTTTCCGTGCTTCCGGTTGGAGAGCCACTGACGTGGCTCGTGGCTCCGAAGAACACGCTGCTTCAGAGCCGCGAGCGCAGCGACCGGAGTTGCATCGCTTGGCAACGTTTTCATCGCGACACTCCACTAGCGTTGCTGAAGCGACCATCTTTACAGTGGATCACGCCGACTTTAACACGTACAGGATAGAGGGGCACCGAAGGTTCCGAATAGTTCCGGCGAAGCACCCTTAATGAGTAACGCCAATTTGTCGGGAAGGCGCACCTGTCACAGCGTGACATTGACCACACAAATCGAATCGCGTATCATCACCTAATTCGGCGTTATCGGAGAAAGGATGGAACGAATGAACAAACCAAGAATAAGCTGCAGCGCATCTACACGGCAAGCACTTTGCATGGTGCTGTGTTCGGCCGCACTGCTCGTGGTGGCGGCGAGCGAGGGGCAAGCACAATCGTCGACATTGACTCGTCACGTCCGTCAAGACGTAATAACCGGGCAAGCGCCGTTTTTGAACCGGTTGCCGAGAACTCAGTCATTGAATTTGAATCTGACTCTTCCGCTGCGAAATGAGCCAGAGCTGGATGATCTGTTGCAAGCGCTCTACGATCCACAAAGCCAGTTGTTCCATCAGTTTCTCAGCGTGCAGGAGTTTACGGGGCGGTTTGGTCCGAGCGAAGCGGATTACGCCGAGGTGATTCGTTTCGCAACAGAGAACGGGTTGACGGTGACGGGCACCTTTGCCAATCGGATGGTGGTGAATGTAACGGGGCCGGTGGCAAATATTGAAAAAGCTTTTCAGGTGACGATGGCCACTTACCGGCACCCCACCGAAAATAGATCGTTCTATTCGCCAGACCGCGAGCCGACGCCGAATCTGGCAGTTCCGCTGTGGCATATTTCGGGACTGGACAATTTCTCGATACCGCATCCAATCAGCCTGCGAAGAGATTTGGAAGTGAGAGGTAACACGACCGGTTCGGGGCCGAGCGGATACTTTCTCGGCAGCGACATGAGGGCGGCGTATTACGGCGGCACGTCTCTCACCGGTGCGGGTCAGTCGGTGGGCATGCTGGAGTTTGCGGGTTATAACGTGGCTGATGTCGACTCGTACTTCGCCAGGGTTGGTCAAAGGCTCACCGTGCCGGTGATTGGCGTTTCGACCGATGGATCGAGCTTGAATTGCTCGGGCAGTTGCGATGATACCGAGCAGGTGCTGGACATCGAGTCGGCGATCTCGATGGCGCCGGGCATGAGCCAGGTGCGCGTCTACGTGTCCGATACAAGCGACGTGAGTATCTTCAACAGAATGGCGACAGACAATCTCTCCAAATCGTTGAGCTGCTCATGGGGGTGGAGTCCGGCCGATCCGGCGAGTGACGATCCGATCTTTAAGGAGTTCGCCGCGCAAGGGCAGACGCTGTTTGCGGCATCGGGCGACAGCGGTGCGTACAGGAGCAGGTCACGTGATGTTTACCCGGCGGACGACGCTTATGTGACATCGGTAGGGGGCACGGACCTGACGACCAGCGGCGCGGGCGGCCCATGGAGCGCGGAGAGTGCCTGGAACCACAGCGGCGGCGGCATTTCGCCCAACAGGATTGCGCTACCGAGCTATCAGAAGACAGCGGGTGTGATCACGACGGCCAACAAAGGATCGAAAACGTATCGGAACTCGCCCGATGTGGCCGCCGAAGCGAACACGGACAACTACATCTGCTACAACGGCACTTGCGCCGGTGGTTGGGGCGGGACGAGTTTTGCTGCGCCTCGCTGGGCCGGTTACTTTGCGCTGGTGAATCAACAGGCTGTGGCGTATGGCCGGTCGACGATCGGGTTTTTCAATCCTGCGCTTTACGGGATTGGGCTGGGGTCGAGTTATTCGACTGATTTCCATGACATCACCAGTGGGAGCAATGGGACGTATTCGACCACGAGGGGTTACGATCTGGTCACTGGCTGGGGCAGCCCGAAGGGTGTAGGGCTGATCAACGCTTTGGCGCCGTAGAGGATGAGCCGCTATGCGCGGGCGAAGGCGAGAAGTGGGCCGATATCGTGGTGGTCTGCGGCCTGCAGTGCTTTGATGTAGCGCGCGCGGGCCGCGCCCATGTCGCGCAGACTATCGCGGCCCCAAGAGAATCGCTCGCCACCAAGTTGCTGCATAGTGAGGAAGTCCGCCATGAGGCGCGCGTGCCGGCCATTGCCGTTCGGAAAGGGATGAATTAACGTTAGCCGATGATGGAAGCGCACGGCGATTTCGTCCGGTGGGTAGGTCTTGAACTCGATCCAGGCTTGCGCGTCGTTAAGGAGATTCCGCAGCTCCGTTGTGATAAGCCAGTAATCAATGCCCAGATTGCGCTGGGTTGTCCGAAACTTTCCGGCCCAGCGCCACACATCGCCAAGCATCTGCCGGTGCAGGTCCTTGATGAATTTTTCGGTCAGCAGGTCCCGTTTGCGGCGGTTTAGCGCCCAGTTCTGCGCGCGCACGATGTTGGCCTGCTCGGCTGTGTTCAGTTCGCTTCGGTACGCAATGTGGGCTGGGATCAGACCCAACGTTTCTTCATAAGTGAGCGGCGTCGCCGCGCCATCCGGCTGTGAGAAGACGTCATTCACGAACGTCCCAAAGGCGGCTCGGGCTCATGGTGCGAACCATTTCGTCGAGCTGCGCTTCGGATATCTTTGCGCTTACCCCTTGATCTTCCAGCCTCATCGAGTGCTCGATTGGGGAGAGACGGCTTAGCGCGACCGCACGCGCACGGTCGCGGACCATCGCTTCGAGTGGCTTGTTGGGAATAAGAGCGTATACAAGCGTGCAGTTTAGAGCTTCCGCTACGCGCCGCAACGTGGCTAGTTCGATTGTTCCCTTCGTCTCTGACTGTTCCAGAGCGACGACGGAGGGTTGCTTAATTCCGAGACGGTCCGCGAGTTGGGCGGCAGACATTCCAAGACTTTGGCGTATGGCCCGAATCCAGCCGCGCACTGGCGATGTGAACCGCTCTACCGGCCCTAGAACACCTAGCCGTTCGTCTAATCGAAGGCGGGAGTACATGGCTCGGTTGGCTTTTACCATAGACTAAAACCTATGATATCAGACTTTTTAATAGATTATAGCCTATTAAAACGCGCTCAATAAATTGGTTGTAGGCTATTTAAAGTAATTAAGAGAGGCCCTAAACAGAGTTAGTGCGCATCTGCTCGGCTAAATATTCCGAAGCTCGCATGGAGAGCGAAAGAATGGTCATGGTCGGGTTTTGCCAGCCGGCGGTGACGAAACTTGCGCCATCGACGACGAAGAGATTCTTCACGTCGTGGCTTTGGCACCATTTGTTTAGCACGCTCTTTTTCGGGTCATTGCCCATGCGGCAGGTGCCGACTTCGTGGATGCTGTAGCCGGGCGGGTTGACGCGGTCGGTTTTACAAATCACTTCCCAGCCCGCTTCGTGGAACCACTCGTCGAGCGTGTCGGCGGCATCTTTGGTGAGCTTGCGCTCGTTATCTGAGTCGCGGGCTTCAATGTGAAGCACCGGGATGCCCCAGCGATCCTTCACATCGGGATCGATGCGGACGTGGTTTTCATAGCGGGCGACGCGTTCGCCGAATATGCCGCCGGAGACACAGGAGTTGGCATAGGTGTCGAGCTTGGCCTGGAGTTCTGCGCCATACAGCGGAAAGAAATTGGGACTGGCACTGCCGCCGCTGCTGAGGCCGACGCAGTAGCCCTTGATGAAGTTGCTGCGCTTGTCCTTGTGGAGATTGCGAAAGCGGGGAATGAAGGCGCTCCCGCCCATGAGGCCGGGGGCGGCCTTTCCCTCACGGGCTTCGGGGACGGAAGCAACGACACTAACGCCATACATCTGGTCGACGAGATAATGGCCCATAACGCCGCTCGAGTTGGCGAGCTTGGAATTGAGCAGCAGACGAGTGCTTTCCAGCGTGCCGGCAGCGAGGACCACAACGCGTGCGGTGACGTGCATTTCGCGGCCGGAGTGACGGTCGATAAAGTGAGCGCCATTGGCCAGACCGGAGTTTTTGTCGACGATGATTTCGCGCACGATGGCGTTTTGAACGATGTCGAGTTTGCCGGTGTTGAGGGCGTCGGGAAGCAGCAGGTTAATGGAACTGGCGAGACCGTCTTTGCCCAAAGCGGAGCGCCATTTCGAGACCTGCACGCCGCGCTTGTTGGCGATCTCGGTTACGCGCTTGATGCTTTCGGTATCGGGCGGGAAATGGGATTCGACGAAATCGCCGTCGGGGAATTGCGGCCAGCCTTCTTTGCGGCCGGAGACGCGAAAGATCTGTTCGACGCGTGAGTAATACGGAGCGAGATCGGCGAGGCTGATAGGCCAGTTTTCGCCGGTGCCGTCGATGTCGCCGGCTTTGAATTCGTAGTCGCTCAAACGAAAAGATTGACGGGCCCAGAAGAGGGATCGGCCACCCAGCAGACGGACCCGCACCCAGTTATACGGAGCGTCAGTGGGCGTGGTGTAAGGGACTTCTTTTTCGTCGACCCACTGATTGGCGTTGAACTCGTTGGCCTGGAAGACGTGCGGCAGGCGGCCGGGCTTATCGAAGCCGCGGTAAGGAAGTTCGTAGGCGTGCTTGATGGTGCGGTCTTTTTCGTAGTCGGCTTCCGGTCCGGCGTTGAGCATGAGACAGGAGATGCCTTTTTGCGTGAGGATATTGGCGGCCATGCCGCCGGAGTGGCCGGAGCCAACGATGAGGACGTCGTAAGTTTTGATAGGCATGGCGGTGATTGACTAACTGGCGCTGATGGGATCGATGGGCGCCCAATAATAGCCGCTGCCCCGGAAGCCGCGACTGAAGTGATGGCCCGATTTGGCGGCTGCCTCGGCCCATTCGCGCGAATTCATGGTGGCGGTGCGGAGATCTTCGTGTACCTGCGCGATAAAGTTCTGGAGCGGATCGGTGGGGAGATCTTCGGGCCAAGGCCGGGCGACTAATAGCGGGCGTAGAACGGCATCGGCTTGCGTGGCATCGGTTTCGGCGAAGGGTTTGCCGCATTTACTTTTGGCCTGCAGATCGAGATGATCGAGGCCGGATTGGTAGAGTTTCTGACGATCGCCGGGCGAGACGCTGATGAGGAAGTCGAGAAACTCGGGGGCTTCGGCTTCGAGCGCGCCGGGGTTGCCTTTGAGCGGCGGCATGAGGACTGCGCCGAGTTTCTGGAGAGTAGCGAACTGCACGGCGGTGAAAAAATGGGGCGCAGCCTGCGCGGTGAGATCGACTTCGGTGACCTGAAGCGTGGGCACTTCCGGCGGCTGGCGGGGATTCTGATTGGCAGGCGTGTTGGCCTGCGGAGCAGGCTGCTGCTGGGGCGCGGTTTTGGGCGGCGTGGCAGGTGCGGCGGTCTGCTGGGCAGCGGCAGCGGCTGCGGGGACGGCTGGCGTGATTAAAAGGGACTGAACGAAGCTACGGCGTTTCATAGTCTAGGGTTCGAGAGCATTATTTCATAATGGGGGAGACGTGAAGAAAGGCAGCTTCTTACTTTTGGTTGCTCTGGGAATAGCCGCGGCGGCGCAACTACCGGACGGCGCAGGTAAGGCAACGATGCAGAAGGTCTGCAGCGGATGTCACGCGCCCGAAATCGTAATGGGACGGCACGAGACAAAAGAGGGCTGGGAACAGATCGTCAGCAGCATGGTCGACAAAGGTGCAAACGGCACGGACGACGAATTTAACACGATCATCGACTACCTGGCGGCGAACTTTCCAAAGTCGAAAACCGAGGCGAAACCGAGTACGAGTACGAGCGGGGAGAACGCGAAATAATTTATGACGAACCTTAAGCAGCGGCGAGTGGGACTTGTGACGATGGCGGCTTTGGGTGCAACCGCGCTCTGGGCGGCAGGGAGCGGAGCAGATACTGCGAACTCGAAAGATGTGGTGACCGGGCAAGCCGCATTTCATGGCTTCGACGGACAGACACCGGGCTTGATGCGCAAGATAACAGTGGCGGATCTGCCGCAGCCGTATGCGACGAAGGGAGTGGGAAATTCTCCGAAGGTCGTGCCGCGGCCCGCCGATGCGTGGCCGAAAGCGCCGCAGGGATTCAAGGTTGAGTTATATAAGGATCAGCTGACGGGCCCGCGCGAAATTCGGACTGCGCCGAATGGCGATATGTTCGTGTCGGAGACGGATGCGGGCACGCTTGAGATTTATCGCGGCATCACGAAAGACGGAAAGCCGGAACAGACCTCGACGTTTGCCACGGGGCTGAAGAATAATTTTGGCATTGCTTTTTATCCACCGGGCAAGAATCCAAAGTATGTTTACGTTGGCAACACGGATTCGGTGGTGCGGTTTCCGTATCACAACGGAGACTTGAAGGCGACCGGGCCCTCGGAGGTGATCATTCCCAAATTGCCGACGGGCGGACATTCCACGCGCGATTTGTTGTTTTCGCCGGACGGCACGAAGATGTATGTTTCGGTGGGATCGGGCTCGAACGTGAACGATCCGGATACGCATCCGGATGAAATTCGACGGGCCAATATTCTGGAGTACAAGCCGGACGGCACATTCGTGAAGATCTATGCCGGGGGCATTCGCAACCCGGTAGGAATCGCGATGAATCCGCTGACGAAAGAGATATGGTGCTCGGTCAATGAGCGGGACATGCTCGGTGACAATCTGGTGCCCGACTACATTACTTCAGTGAAAGAGGGTGGATTTTACGGCTGGCCCTGGTATTACATGGGCGATCATCAGGACCCGCGTCTAGCAGGGAAGCATCCAGAACTGGCGAGCAAGGTGATTGTGCCGGACGTGCTGCTGCAGCCGCATAACGCTTCGCTCGAAATGACTTTTTACGAGGGCAAGCAGTTTCCGAAGGAGTATGACGGGGATGTGTTTGCCGGCGAGCATGGTTCGTGGAATAAGGCGCAGCGCGCCGGCTATGAAGTGATACGTGTGCCGTTGAAGAATGGTCATGCGACGGGCGAATACGAAGATTTCATCACCGGATTTGTGACGCCGGACGGCAAAGTTTGGGGCAGGCCGGTGGGCGTGGCGGTAGCGCCGGACGGATCACTGATGGTGACGGATGACGGGTCGAATTCAATCTGGCGGGTGACGTATACCGGCGGCAGCCAGTCCGCAAGTAATGCCCACTGACAGGATCAGGGGACGATGGAAAGAGGAGGCGCTCCAGCGGGGCGCCTTCTTTGTTTTATTTGGCTTGCTGAGTGCCTTCACGCTGACAACCTGGGATGGGGGCGAGATCGCATGGCGTATCGTTTCGGGCCTGATGCTCACTTTCGCGGCGATTTTTTTTGGTTCGCAGACAAAGCTGGAACTGCCGTGGTCGGTGCCGGGTATTTGTCTTCTGCTGATGACGTTGTATGGCGTGGTGCAGACGTTGTTTTTTCCGCAAAAAATTCTCTCCTATGGATGGAGCAGTGTCCTGTTCTGGCTCACTGCGGCGATCATCACGCTGGTGTCGACGCGGCTGTTCGGCGCAGGGAGATGGGCGAGCCGGTTCCGGCGGCTGTTCGTGATTTTCGGAACAGCGGTTTGTCTGCTGGATCTACTGCAACAGGCCTCGCAGACGAACAAATATTTCTGGTTGATACCGAGCCATTACCAGCTGATTTCCGGACCGTTCGCTTACTGGAATAATTTTGCGCAGTTCGTAGAGTTGTTGCTGCCGGTGACGTTGTGGAAAGGTCTGGCGGCGCACCGGCCGCGGGTGCCTTACCTGCTGGCGGCGGCGTTGCAGATCGGGGCGGTGGTGGCGTCCGGTTCCAGAGCCGGCACGGTGCTGGCGGTCATTGAGCTGCTAGCGGTGATTGGGCTGGCGTATGCGCGGAATCGCAATAAACTGTTGCTGGCAGGGGCGGGGCTGGCGATTGCGCTGAGTTTGATTTTCATTTATGCGGCGGGGTTTCAGACGCTGATTGCGAAGCTGCAACAGAACGACCAGCTAACGGTGCGGCGCAATATCGACCGCTCATCATTCGCGATGATTCGAGAGCATCCGTGGACAGGCTGGGGGCTTGGGACCTACGTGCCGGTGTATCGCATGTTTGCGCGCTACGACGATGGGACGTATGTGAACCGCGCGCATAACGACTGGCTGGAGTGGGCGGCGGAAGGCGGCGTCTTTTTTGCTGGGGCAATGGGTGTGGTGCTGTTCTGGAGCATGCGCCCGGCGATCCGATCCGGTTGGGGCGTGGGATTGATCGCGATTTGCCTCCATGCGCTGGTGGACTATCCGTTCGCTCGATTTGGAGTGTGCGGCTGGTATTTCTGTTTGTTGGGTATGCTGGTGGCGGCGCGGCGGCATCAGCGCAGGCGGCACTTGAGCCGGGTGAGCACGGCAGATGCACCATTCGGTTTGAGAGCGGCTTCCGGACGGGTTTGAAGAGCGCGGATGAGGCTGTTGGCGTGGTTGGTTTTACTGGCGTTTCTGGCCTGCGGCGAGGCGGTGCCGGGGCGCTTCAATGAAGTACGCGAACTCGGCGGAGAGTCGGGTCCGTTAAATACGCAGAAGACGATTCGGGTGATGACCTGGAATATCGATCATGGCGACGATCCTGGGAAGATTGCGGCGGGCATGCAGGATGCCGCCGATTTATATCTGTTGCAGGAAATTGACTGGAACACGGCGCGAGCGGGAGAGAAGGACGTGGCCGTGGACCTGGCGAAGCGACTGCAATTGCGAGGATCGTTTGGAATCGAGTTCGAGGAGTTGAGCCAGGAGCGGGGAAAACCGGCGTATATCGGTCAGGCGAACCTGACAAACCTAGCGGTGCGCGAGTCGCGTGTGTTGCGGTTCGAGCGGCAGTCGGGATTCTGGAAACCGCATGGCTGGATACCCTCGTCGATGCCCATGATGCAGCGGCGGCTGGGTAATCGCATAGCGCTGGTCACGGAACTCACTTTTGCGGGCAAGCTGCTAGTGGTGTACAACGCGCATTTAGAGAGCCGGAGCGCAGGGCCAATTCAGGAACGGCAATTAGACGAGATGCTGGCGGATAGTGAGCGTTATCCGGCGGGGACGGCAATTATCCTGGGCGGTGATCTGAATACGAAATATCTGCCATCGATTTTTCTGCACAAGCTGGAGAAAGCGGGCTACCATAGTGCGCTAGGTGAGCGAATCGCGCGGACTCATAAGATTGCAATGGCGCTGGACTGGATCTTCGTGAAGGGTCCGGTTCGCGTGGAGGACGGCGCGGTGCGGCGCGATGTTGGCGGTTCTGATCATTACCCGGTGTGCGTGCGATTGAGAGCAGACGACTGAGTGGATGAGGGTCTCGATGCAGTCAATGGTGCTGTGCCATGCAGCGGCCGATGCGGGCGTGGCAGACGAGTTAATGCGTTTTCTCGAAGTGAACTGCACGTTTCCGGTAATACAGAATCCGGTGGTTTTCGATTCGCCAGAAGAACTGGTGGAGGCCGTGGAGCGATCGCTCTCGGCAGATTTCGTGGTGACGCTGCTATCGCCGGAATCGGTGCCGAAAGGCTTGCGGCGCGAGGTATGGGGGCCAGTGTTTGTCGAGCAGGCGCGCGAGTTGGGATCGAAGCTGGGCTGGCTGCTGGTGGGGGCGTGCCGCTTTCCGGAAGTGTTGCGCCGCGGCGCATTTTTCGATGCCTCGAGCGCGCGAATAGCAGGGTTTCGAAAGGCGAAGCGCTGGCTGCTGTCGGAAGGAAATGCCATAGCGGATAGCGGGGCGGTGTGTCTGCCGGGGCCGATGCCGGCGGCCGGCGAAGAGAGCTTGGATCGGCTGGACCACGAATTGGCGGACCGGCCGGGAGTCTTAGAGGACGTGTCGCGCGAGACAGCACTGGCGTTTGCGCATACGCGGCAGGAAGATTTTGAAGGCGTATTTTGGGTGGACTGCACCTATCGGAGCCGTGCCGGCATTGTGGGAGCGACGGCCCAGATCCTCGGTTTAAAACTGCGTGGACGCGTGGAGGCTAATAGCGCGGCGTTGCGGGAGCGATGTGGAGAGCGTCGCTGCCTGTTTGCATTCGACGGACTGGCCAAAGCGGATCGAGAGCTGATGGCATTTTCGCGAAGAGCGTCGGTGATCTTTACAAAGGATGAAGCAAGACGACCACTGCGGAGTTTGCAAGAGATTGAGACAGCGTTTTCAGCGGGCCGTAGCGGCGAGTGTTTAGAGCTTTTCGGCGATGCCCACGCACATCTAAAAGGGTTGAGCCGGGAGAGTAGCGAGGAGGCCTGCAGAATGATCGACAGGGTCGGGGCGCGCCTGTTCGGCTGGTTGCGGGATAGCGGCCGGCTGGCGGAAGCAGATGAAGTGCTCGGAATTCTGATCGAAAGTGCCTGGGCGGTTGGCGACGCGGCGGCCTTACGGCGATGGATGCGGGAACGAAGCTGGATTCGGGAGGAGTGGGGTGAAACGGTTGCGGCGGTGCGTCTGGGTGCGGACGCAGAACCGGAGCAGCTGGGGTTAAGATTCTAGGGATAGAGAGCGTGGACGGTGGCGCTTGCGCTACTCGGCTACTGACAAACAGGAGTTCTGCCAATGCTACGAGATCTGCGTTTTAGTGTTCGGAGTCTGCTTAGACAGCCCGCATTCGCCTTGATTGCCGTGCTGACGTTAGCACTCGGAATCGGCTCCACCTCCGCCATCTTCAGCCTGATCCAAGGCATTCTTCTCACACCGCCGCCGTACAGCCATCCGCAACGGGTCGTTTTGATTTCGCCCACCCGAGCCGATGGCAAGCAAGTTGGCGATTCGCGCGGGTGGCCCGCCGAACAGTGGCTGGATTGGCAGCGCCACTCGACGTCATTTGAGACCATCGCCGCCTATGATTGGTCATTTAATTTTCTGGTTCTTCGCGATGGCAGCCAATCATTACAAGGCATGCAAGTCAGCCGTGACTACTTCCATCTCTTAGGGTTGAAGCCTCTGATGGGCCGCACTTTTGCCGATTCCGAAACTGCCTTCCCTCCCAGACCGGTCATTGTTCTGGGTTATAACCTCTGGCAGCAGAAGTTCGGTGGCGATCCCGCCATCATCGGCAAGACGGTAAGAATAAGTCGCCAGGATACGCCCCCGCAAGTCATCGGCGTCATGCCGCCGGGCATTCGCTTCCTGCCGTCTCCTACCACCGCCCAGGAGCCTAACTATAATCCGAACGCGCCTGTCGATTTCTGGATTCCGGGTGCGCCCGATCCGAAACGCCTGAAAGACGCTGGCTGGAATGTGGCCGCTCGCTTAAAGGACGGCGTCACGCCAGCTCAGGCGCAGGGCGAACTCGCTGTGATGAGTCACCGGGAAGCTCAACAGGAGCGCGATTATGCCGGTATCGTTCCCCACGTCGAACCGCTCTCAACCGAGTTGAATCGCGACGGCGGCCGAATTTTGTGGCCGCTCCTCGGGGCAGCCGCTCTCGTGCTTCTTATTGCCTGTGGCAACACTGGCTCGCTGATGCTGGTGCGCGGCATTCAGCGCCAGCGCGAGTATTCGGTTCGAAGCGCTCTCGGAATCGGGCGGCTAGCTCTGATCTGGTAGGCCTCTGTAGAGAACCTGCTGATAGCTCTGGGCGGAGCTGCGTTAGGCATATGCCTCGCCTTTGGCCTGACCAAGATATTGAAAGTCATTGGCGGTCATGCCATTCCTCGTGTCGATTCGGTCTCCGCCGGGTGGCCGATTCTGTTTTGCAGTCTCGCTGCCGCGTTCTTATCGGCGGCCTTAGCCGGCTTATTTCCCGTCTTCAGAGCATCTCGAGTCGACGCGGCTGAAGTACTCAAGAGCGCCGGCCCCAAGAGCAGCACTGGCAAAGCCGAAAGAAGATTCCTGCGCGGTGTCGCCGTCGCTCAAACCGCGCTGACGCTCGCCTTACTGGTTGGCGCAGGTTTGCTGGTCAAGACTATGAAAAATCTCTCGGAGGTAAAGGCCGGCTACGATATCTCGCACATTCTCACCATGAGCGTTACGGCGGTTCAAGGCAATTGGGATGACTTCCACCACCGCGCCCTGGATCGCGTCTCGGCCCTTCCAGGAGTGCAATACGCTGCGTTTGCCTGGGGGGTTCCGCTGACTGGAAACAACTGGCCCGATAACGTAGAGATCGAAGGTCAACCGCTGGTCAGCAAGCAGAGCGATCACCTCTCCTTGCCTTTACATTCGGTAACACAGGATTACTTCAAATTAGTGGGCATGGCGCTTCTCGATGGACGCGCCTTTCGTCAGACAGACACCAGAAATAATCCGCAGGTCGCCATTGTCAATCGTGCTCTTGCCGAGCGCTATTTCCCTCATCGAAACGCCATTGGTAAAAAGCTCTGGCTGTCGGGCCGCGACCAGCCGCCCAACCTAATAGTCGGAATCGTCGAGAATGGCCGGACTGATGATTTGACCCAGCAGCCTCAGCCCGAAATTTATCTCTCGTTCTGGCAAGCCGGCCCGTTTTCAAAACACCTGGTCATCAGAACCTCCGCGGAGCCCGAAACTATCGCCTCTGCCGTGCAGCATGAATTGCGCGCCATCGAACCTACCGTGGCTGTCGAACATGTGGAGACAATGGAAAAGATTCGCGATGAATCCGTGGCCTCACGCACTTTTGCCACTCAGTTACTCACCGGGTTCTCGCTCATGGGCAGTCTCCTGACGCTCATCGGCATCTATGGCGTGCTTTCTCTCTCAGTCGCATCACGCCGCCGCGAGATCGTTATCCGCGCAGCCGTCGGCGCGGAACGCCGCGACATTCGAAACCTGATCTTCGCCGAGGGCTTCCGGCTGATTGGAGGCGGCATCGTCTTGGGAGTAGCGTTGGCCGTTGTTCTCTCGCACGTTCTCAGAGCGTTCCTGTTTCGCGTGGAACCAAATGACCCCGTTACCATCGCTCTCGCCGGCGTGTCCTTCGCGGCTGTGGCTTTGCTCGCGTGCTGGGTGCCAAGCCGCCAGGCTGGCCGCGTGGAACCCGCCGAGGCGCTGCGCTACGAATGAGCCATGGCCTTTCAGAAAAAGCGCACTCGCAGCAATTTCGCCGTAACGTCACTAGTACTGGGCCGTTTTCGCAGAATCGGAGTACCTGGTTTTTTCGCTCTTCTTTGTTCAGGCGGTTATACTTTTTGGGGGTTCCGGACGAACTCGCGACTGGATCGTCGGAGTGCGGGTGCTCTGCTCACTGATCAATCCGACTGCAATAAATCAAGGTCCTCAGCAGGCAAACCGGGACTATTTAATAAAAGGGAGCTTTACAGTAGAATGAGAAAAAAACTCGTAGCCTCAGCGACACTGCTCTTCGCGGGATCGCTCGCTGGGCAGGCAAACGCCAGCACATTCCCCTTCAGCTTCGCAGGCCCTGGGGTAAGTGGCACGGTTACCTTAACTTACGGCGCAGCCACGGACGCCAAGTATTCCCAGGCCTTTGAGGTCACCGGAATCAGCGGTATGTTCTCTGATTCGAATAACGGCCTCAGCATCGTGGACGCGCCGATCGGTGCGCTTGAGCCAATCAATTACGCCACGCCGGAACCCACCAATTTGCTGGCGCCGCACGATTTCAGCCGATTCGCGGTAGCGACTGGCCTACCCGCTATGGGCCACGGCTTTATCACCTACGACAACCTCGTCTATCCCGGGGGCTCGCCGCAAACCGGCTCCGACTACCCACCGCACGGCGGGTTCCTCGATGTGTATGGAGTGCTATTCAATATCGGAGGCGGCAGAGTGGTCGACGTCTGGAGCAACGGTGACATGAGCGGGACCGGCGCTGGCCCCATCGATTACGGTGTCGCGGTTGCTACCCAAAGTACGGCGTTGGATTATGTCGGTAGTGGCGTCTCGGCGAGTCCAGAGCCCGGCGCGATTGGCCTGCTCGGCAGCGGACTGCTGGCAATGCTGGTCTGGCGGCGGCGTGCTTCCCGTCAGAGGTCGCTTTGACTAGTTACGCAGCGCGATAGCGCTGGCCCAATCGGCGGGCAACGAGCCTTCCGGCAGCAACTGACCTTTTTCCAAATGCCGGATAGTTTTCGCAAACTTGGCGGCGTGGGGGTCGTGGGTCACCATAATGATGGTCTTGCCGAAATCGCGGTTAAGACGAGTGAGCATGGTTAAGACATCTTCCGCCGCCGCGGCGTCGAGGTTGCCAGTGGGCTCGTCGGCCAGAATCAAATCCGGGTCGGTGACGATGGCGCGCGCGATGGCCACGCGTTGTTCCTGACCACCCGACAACTGCTTTGGCAGGTGACGGAGGCGGTCTCCGAGGCCGACCAGCTTCAAGGCGGTCTCGGCGTGCTCGTTGCGTTCTTTCTTGTTTAGACGAGTCAGCTTCAGCGGCAACTCGACGTTCTCGAGCGCGGTCAGCACGGGGATGAGATTGAACGATTGGAAGATGAAACCGATATGCTCGTTGCGCCAGTGCGCGATCTGCTTGTCGTTCAACTGGCGTAGATTCGCTCCGAGCACTTCGATCTGTCCGTCGGATGGTTTGTCCATGGCGGCGATCAAATGGAGCAGCGTGGATTTGCCGGAACCCGATGGACCCATTAAGGCCACAAAATCGCCGCGCGCGATTTCGATATTGGCCGAATCGAGCGCCATCACGTGAAACTCTTCGCGAACGTACTCTTTGCTTAGCGCGGTTGTTCTGACAACGGTCTCGCTCATCTCTGCAATCTCCCCTTACTTAACAGCCACTTTCTGTCCATCTTTCAAATCTGCCGGCGGATTCACGATCAAGTCTTCGCCGCCGGTCAGCCCGTTTTCGACCACGATGCCTTTCGAAGAGGTGCCGCCGGTTTTGATGACGCGCTGACGGGCATGTTCTTTGAGCACGACAAACACGGTGCCGTTGTGTACCGCGCCTGGCGGAATCAGGATCACCGGCTTGGCGGCTTCGGTGGGCTGGCTCTGCGCATCGTTATAGAAGACGACGGTCGAGTTCATATCGGGCCGCAGATAGCCGTCCGGGTTTTCTACTTTGACTTTCACCTGCACGGTTGCTTTCGCCCGGTCGGCTTCGGGTGATACCTGCTCGACGAAGCCCTTGTATTTGCGATCGGGATAGGCATCGGTTGTGATGGTGCCGGTCTGCCGGGGCCCCAGCTTCGGAAAATCGTTCTGGCTGATATCGAGCTCGACCTGCAAGTCGTTCAAGTCGGCCATGGTGACGATGTATCCTTTGGCGCCCTTATCGCCGACGAAACCCGTGGTGATGAATTCGCCCTTTTCGACGTTGCGATCGAGAATTGTTCCGGTAATGGGGGCACGAATGATGGTGTTGTCGAGTTGATTCTGGACGTAATCGAGTGCGCCTTTGGCTTGGGTGATCTGCGCGCGCATCTGATCGATCTCTTCTTTACGCGGCCCCAGGACGGACAAGTCGAGTGTCCGCTGGAGGCTGGCTACTTTAGCGGCATCGCCGTCGTATTTGCCTTGCGCATCGTCGAGCGCCTGCTTGGAAAGGACACCTTCCTTGACCAGGCCCTGTGTGCGATCGAGTGAGACTTTCGCATTGAGCAGATCGGCTTTGCTCTGATCAACGTCGGCACGGGCCTTCGACACTTCCTCGGGACGCGAACCATTTAGGTCCTCCTGCAGCTTGGCTTGCAAATTCGCGAGTTGACCCTGCTGCTGGAGGACTTGGGCGCGATACTCATCGTCTTCCAGTCGCACGAGGATTTGGCCGGCTTTCACATGGTCGCCCTTATCGACGCCGATCCAGGCCACGCGGCCATTCACCTTGGAAGCAACTTCAATTTTGTGAGCCGCGATGATGTACCCGGTGGCAGTAAGAATGGTTTGCTCCCCGGCGGCGGAGGCAGCGCTGGGCGCTTGCACTTGCACGACCTGTACCGGCGTGGCGGCGTTCAGTTTCGTCCAGGCAAGTACCGCACCGATGGCCGCGAGCGCCACCACAACCGAAATGACGATCAGCTTACTGATTGGCCTCTCAGTAGAGCGCTTATGCGACCGGTCAATCCGCAGGTTCTTGAGTTCGGTTTCCATGGGGCTAGATCACAATACGCAATTACACTTCGCGCAGTGCCGTCAAAATCTCCTTGTTGGCTGCCTGACGCGCCGGGAGCAGGCCGCCGATCGCTCCGAGTAGCAGCGAGAAGATCAGGCCAATGGCCATGATGTCGGGCCCGATGCGGATATTGAAACTGGTCTCGCTGAAGGTAACGAAGTTGCCCAAGCTGGTGGTGACGGTGTTGAGCGGCAGCACAATCAGGCAGGCGATCAGGCCGCCCAGCAGGGATAAGAGTAATGACTCGAGAAAGAAGCTGAGGAGAATGCTGCCCTTGCTGAAACCGAGAATGCGCAGGGTGCCGACTTCGGTGGAGCGCCGCGCGACGGCCGCGTACATGGTGTTCATGGACGCGAAGCAGCTGCCCACCGCCATGATGACGCAGACGAAGATGCCCAGGAATTGAATGGGCTTCGCCGAGACGGTCTGGGCATCGTAGTATTCTTTTTCGCTTAAGACGGTCACGTTCAAGCGGCGATCGTTTTCGAGCGTGTTCTTGAGCGCGGCCGCCGCGACTTCGTCGTTGGCCTGCAGCAGAGCTGAACTATAAGTGTCGGAGCGATTGAAATCGGAGGCCACCTGGTTGCCGTCTCCAAAGATTTCGCTGTTGACGGAACTATCGCCGGCATCCATCACGCCGACGATGGTCCACAAGCCTTTGCCGAATTTCAGCTGCTTGCCGGGTTGCGCGGCGGGATAGCGTTTGGCGAGATTTTTGCCGACGACGATTTCGCGTTCGCCCGGCTGGAACCAGCGGCCGGCGATGATTTTGAGCTTGCGCATGGCGAGACCGCTCGGGGACAAGCCACGCAGCGAAATGTTCGTGCCATCGGGCAGGCCGGCGCTTGGCATGTTGATGATCGTGACGACTTCGAGCGAGGCAACCGGTTTACCATCGGGCCCGCTGCGGACGCCGGGAAAGTTCTTCACGATCTGGAATTGTTCCTGCGTCAGCAAGCTGGTCAATTCCGAATTGCCGCCCTTGCGCAGGACGAGCACATGCAGCGGATCGCCGGTGGAGGCAAAGGCCTTTTGCAAACCGGCGACTAGTCCCAGCACCGCAAGCAGCACGGCGATGGTAAGGGCAATGCCGGCGGCCGTCATGATGGTGGTGGTCTTGCGGACCGCCAGATTTCTCAAGTTGTAGGAGAGAGGAATGGCCATGAGTGTCCGCCTAGCCGCTGTAACGCAGCGAATCGAGAATGTTGGTACGCGCCGCATTCCAGGCTGGGATAAAGGAACTGACGATGCCGATCAGCGCCGCCACAGCCAGGCAGAGGATAGCGGTAAACGGGGTAATGGAAAGACCGTGCAGCTGCGTGACCATGGCTGAGCCGGCTTTGCCTACTACGCCAGTTAAGCCAGCCGCGAGGCACAGGCCGAGCACACCGCCAAATAACGCAATGCACAACGCTTCGCCCACGATCATGCCGAGAATGGCGTCGTTGGTAAAGCCAAGCGTCTTCAGAACGCCGACTTCTTTAATCCGTTCGCGGACCGACATCGCCATTGTGTTGCCGGACACCAGCAGGATGGTAAAAGTAACGGCGGCGCAGATACTCAGGAGAAAGAGTTTGATGTTGCCGAGGAACGAAACAAAGCTCAAGGCGAATTGCTGCTCGGACTCGGTCTTGGTCGGCGGCGATGAATTTTCAAACATGGCGTCGATCGTTTTGGCTATTTTCGGCACATTCTCCGGGCTATCGGCCAGCACGGCAATCACACTGACATAATTTCGGCGAACGAGCGGCAGGGCGTCGCGCAGATAATCGTAGTTGAAGAAGAGCGTCTGGGTGGCGTCGGGATCATCGAACACGCCCACGACCTTCAGGTCGAGTGTGACCGGGTAGATGTCGCCGATCAGCGTGACCCGATCGCCGATTTTCAACTGAAGCTTCTCGGCGAGATCCTGCGAGATGACGCAACCGGTACGATCGGTAAGAAAGGCTTTCTGCTGGTCGGCCGGCATTGACATTTGAGTGCGCATGGTGAGAAAGGCTTTGGGCTCGACCCCCATGCGCGCGAAGAAATTTTTCTGATCGCGATTATCTTTATAGGTACCCCCAAACCAGTTCCAGACGGAGACTTCCTTGACACCGGCAACCTGGCGAATTTTGGCTTCATAGGCGACCAGAATCGGTTGGGCGAGCGAGACGCGGTGGCGCACCACCAGGCGGAGCGCCTGCCCCGGAGTTTGTTCGCCGAAGAAGAGCGCGTGATACATAGAAAGCAGCACGCCCAACAGGCACAACGAAACTGCAATGCTCGATACGGTTAGAAAACTGCGCCTGCGATTGCGAAAGGTGTTCTTGAACGCCAGCGAAAAGTAACGGAACATGACTATTCCTTTTCCGCTAGGGTACCTTAAAACGCGCCATTTGCCGCTGCAGTGGCTGAATGCGCCCTGGTTTCCGATGAGCCGGGCAAAAAACGGTACCAGGCGTGATTGACACGGCGCGGGCGGAGACGGCGCAGAAATGGTCGGACGCGGATCAGAAGTATATGCGCCGTGCGCTCGAAGTTGCCAGGCGAGGCGGTGCGCTCGAAGTGCCGGTCGGAGCGGTGGTGGTGCGCGATGGCCAAGTGCTCGGCGAAGGCTGGAACCGGCCGGTTTCGTCGCACGATCCGAGCTCACACGCGGAACTCGAAGCGCTGCGTCAGGCGAGCGCGCGCACGCAGAATTACCGCCTGCCGGGGACTACACTTTACGTCACTTTGGAGCCTTGCGTGATGTGCGCGGGGGCTGTGGTGCTGGCGCGGGTGAACCGCCTGGTTTTTGCCGCGCGCGACATCCGGTTCGGGGCGGTGCGAAGCAAATTCAGGCTGGCGGATTCCGCGTTGTTGAATCATCGTGCCGTGGTTGAAGAAGGATTGCTGGCGGCCGAAGCGGGGGAACTGCTGGTGGAGTTTTTTGCGGAGAAGCGGGATCGGGATTGAGGCAGTAAGCTGGTAAGGTCTCGTCGACAGGTCCGGAAAAAGCGGCAGCGGACAATAGAAACATGACGAGAAGGCAGTGGCTCTCTGGTGCAGCATTGGGCGCGGTTTCGGCTGTCGCGTACGCAACGGTGTTCGAACCTCGCTGGCTCGAGTTGACGCATACCCAAGTGCAATTAGGCAAGAGCGCGGAAAAGCCGGTTCGGGTGCTTCATCTGGCCGACTTTCACGCTTCGTTTTTTGTGCCGCCTTCGCTGATCGATAACGCCATTAACATCGGCCTGCAACAACGGCCCGATCTGGTGTGTTTGACAGGCGACTTCATCACTTCGCAGACAGGCTTCGATCCAGATGTCTATGTCGAATCGCTCAAGCGCTTGAGCCGCGCGGCGCCTACCTACGCGGTCTACGGCAATCATGATGGCGGCAGCTGGGCGCCAGGCCGGGGCGGATATTCAGACCACAAAGTGGTTGGGCAAATGCTCGAGCGAAGCGGCGTGAAACTCCTGCATAACCGGTCAGAAGCGATACGTGTGGGTGGCCGCGACCTGTTAGTCGCCGGAGTGGGCGATCTTTGGGCGGGCGAGATTGATGCCGAGTCCGCGCTGGGCGGCAACTCCGGTGATCTGCCGACGATTCTGCTGTCTCACAATCCCGACAGCAAGTCTCTCCTGGCAGATTATAGTTGGGATCTGATGTTGTGCGGGCATACCCACGGCGGCCAAGTCATCATTCCCTTTGAAGGACCGAAGTACGCTCCGGTAGAAGATAAACGGTTTGTGGCCGGCCTCAAGAGTTGGCGCGACCGTCAGATTTATGTGACGCGGTGTCGGCAATCTCGGGAGCGTGCGTTTCCGTTGCAGGCCCGAAGTAACGATTCTGGAGATTGTGTGAACAACCCAGAACATTTCCTCTACAAATTTCCGCCGACTTCGTTTAACATGGAAGTCCTACCCAGTCACGTTAACCTGGCAGACATAATTCAGGGACAAGTCCGGCCGTTGTAGCCGCCCCACGCGCGCGCGAGTGCAACCCCGGCAAAATTTCAAAATAGGGGTACCTCATGCTCTCGCCAGAGGTGTTTTTACATAGATTCGGTATTCCGGCTGCGCTGTTGGCCATCGCTGTTTCCGCGTCACTCGTTCCACTGTACGGACAAAGTGTGCAGGGCGTAGTTACAGGCGCGGTCACCGATCCTACGGGCGCTGCCGTCGCGAACGCGCAAGTCACGCTGACCAACGAAGGCACCACCGTCGCGCAACAGACCAAAAGCAATTCCGGCGGTGGTTACCGGTTCGGCCTGGTTCCTCCCGGCAGCTACACGCTGTCGATTGAAGCTCCAGGCTTCACCAAGAACGAAACCAAGAAGATCACCGTCGATGCCAGTCAGACCGTGCCGGTAAACGTCGCCCTTTCAATCGCCACTTCATCAACTGCCGTTGAAGTAACCACCCAGGGCAACATCGTGCAAACGGCTACCTCCGATCTTGCGACCACAGTAAACCTGAGAACCGTCGATGCCACGCCGCTGCTCACCCGCAACGTCTTCGATCTGGCCTTCCTTGCGCCGCAGGTTTCGCAGGGTATGAACTTCGGTCCCGCTTCAGGCGGAGCGCGCGAGTCGGGCACGGCTTTTCTGCTGAACGGCGCGGACAATAACGACAACTTCGGCGAGGGCACTTTCAACATCACCCCACCCCTCGAATCGGTGGCCGAGTTCAGCATCCTTACGAACAGCTTCAGCGCCGAATATGGGCGTGGGGCAGGCGCCATTGTGAGCGCCGTACAAAAGTCTGGAACGAACAGCCTGCATGGCGCCGCTTACGAATTCCATCGCGACCGCGCCATCAGCTCGAACGACTTCTTCTCGAATCGCGACAGCGTCAGCAAGCCGCAATTTACCCGCAACCAGTTCGGCGGCGAACTCGACGGGCCCATCCTGCTTCCCAAAATCTATAACGGCAAAGACAAAAGCTTCTTCTCGTTTGCCTTCGATCGCTATGACGTACGCACCGGCGCAAATCTGCAAATCCCGGTGCCGACCCCGGCTGAACTGGCGGCCATTTCGAGCGGCGCAGGCCCTCAGGCCGCGGCCATTCTGAAGAGCAATCCGCTGATGACGTCCAACAGCCTGTGTGCCGCTGAAGCGGTGAACAATCCGAACGCGGTCGGCCACATCGGATGCGTGAACACGTTCGATGCGATCCCGACCACTCAGAATACTTACTTTGCACGCTTCGACCAGAACTTCAGCGCGAGCGATCGCCTGAGTGTGTCGGTGAATGTACAACGCTACACGAACACGGATGCCTATGGGGGAAACACTTCCAACGCTACCCAAACCCCCATTAATTCGACGGACGCCGAGCACTACCACAACATCGGCCTGGTCGAAACCCACACTTTTAGCCCTTCACTCGTGAACGAGTTCACCGCCGCCCAGAACCGCCACTTCTCTGATACATTCTCGGGCCAGAACGGCCAGTTCTCGACGCCCGAAATCATCATCGCCGGCAAGTCTTACAACAATCTCGGCTTCGACATCGGGCCCAATTCCGAGGCCATCCTCGAAGCCTTCACGCAGGATCGCTGGCAGGTGCAGGACAATCTCGGCTGGACGTTCGGCAAGCACTCCTTTAAGTTCGGCGGTAGCTGGCAGTATGAGAATCTGTACCGCAACTGGGATCTCGGCGGCAACGGCTACTACGAATTCGCGAACACTACGGGCGGTCCCATTCCGGCCTTTGCCCAAGGCCCTAACGGAACCATCGGCAATCTCAGCGGCACCACCCAAACGTTGAGCAATTTCCAGAACGATTTCCCGTACTCGCAGGAGATCTCGATCGATCCGCGGACCGGTCAGAAAGCCAACGCCTACCGCCACTACATCGGCCAGGATGGAGCGGCTTTCGTCAACGACGACTGGAAAATCAGCAAGCGTCTGACGCTCAATCTGGGCCTGCGCTGGGAGCACTATGGCGCGCCCCGTGAAGCGAACGATCTAATTTCTCAGTTCACGAATTTGACCAGTCTTTCGATCAGCTCCATCGCGAACGCCGTGGTCGGGCCCGTGAGCACGGAATGGAAGCCGAACTACCATGACTTTGCCCCGCGCGCCGGTTTTGCCTGGGACGTGGCGGGCGACGGTAAGACCTCCGTCCGCGGCGCTTACGGCATCTTCTATGACCGCATCTTCGACAACGTCTGGTCGAACGCCGCCTGGAATCCGCCGTTCTACGCGCTGGTCGATCACAACGCCACCAGTGGCGATCTGGTGTACTACTCCAACCCGTCCTCCATTGGAGCTGCTTACGATCCAGCGGTGGGGCCGGGACGTGTCTCGCTCCGCACCATGGACGTGGCTCTGAAAGATTCTTCCTCGCAAAACTTCAATCTCACGGTCGAACGCCAGCTCGCGGCGGATTACCTGGTGCGCGTCGGCTACCAGGGCTCACTCGGCCGTCATCTGCCGATTCTGTCCAACCTCAATCGCTACGACGGCGACGCTTATAACGCCAATCTCAGTCCTGTCTTCCCCAATCCGAATTACAACGGGTTCAACTATCGCGCCAACAATGGCAGCTCCAATTACAACGCGCTAGTCACCGAACTGCAGAAGCGCTTCAATAACGGCTTGCAGTTCCAGCTAAGCTACACCTGGTCCCGCCTGATGGATTTCGGGTCCGATCTATTCTCGGGAGAGAGCACCCAAGGCTCCTACAGTTCGCCTTATTACTTCGTCACCAATGGCAATCAACGGAACGAATACGCTCCTGCCTCCTTTGATCACACCCACACCGCCAAAGCTAATTTCGTCTACCAGCTTCCGTTCTTAAAAGGCAGCAAGAGCATCGTCGGCGAAGTGCTCGGCGGGTGGCAGATTTCGGGCTTCTATCAGGCGTATTCAGGCCATCCGATCGAGCTCTATAACAGCAACGGCAGTTTCGCCGGCGATGCCATTGACGCCAACGGCGTGCCTGAAAATATCGGCGGCGATTACAATCTGGACGGTGTAGCGAACGATCATCCGGTCTATGTTGGTACAAACGGTCCGTATTCGAGCTTCAGCCCCGCCGACGGCATCTTCAAGGACAACAATCCCATCGGCTGCGGGTTTGCCGGTAATAAATCGAGCGCTGCGTCGGTGGCTGCCTGCAATTCCACCAACGGCGTTTCCGCTCCCAATGCTCTATTTGCCAATCCTCCGGGCGGCGCGATCCGTTACGGTATTGGGCGGAATGTCTTCCGCGGTCCCTGGTTCAACGGCTTCGACGCCGCCATTTCGAAAAACTTCAAGCTAACCGAGCGTTTCAACCTGAACGTGCGCGGCGACGCCGTCAACGTACTCAACCATCCCAACTTCGATTGCACCACGACCGATGTGAGTTCGGGGAGCTTCGGCAAGTCCGGTTGCGTCGTTGGGACGGGCGGGATTTACGGCCCAAGCACGGGCGGTTCCTGGGCCAACGGCGTGGCCCGGCGCTTCCAGATTTCCGCCAAACTTTCTTTCTAAGGGGGAGCCGTGTACCCCTCTTATTTAAAAAGGCTAGTATTTCTAACCGACATTCATTACACTGTTGTCACTCTTCCGTAGTTGAAAGGTTAGGACTCTATGAAACGTGAGATAAGCGCTGTTCTCCTCCGAATGGCCGCGGTATTTTTCTGCGTGCTGCTTTGCGGCATGCGGGCCCAGATGATCAACGGAGACCTTGTCGGCACGGTGACGGACGCCACCGGGGCGTCGCTCGCAAACGCCACTATTACGGCCACCAATGAAGCAACCGGTGTGAAGACCGGCGCCACCACGGAGTCGTCCGGTCAATATCGCTTCACGAACCTCGCCGTGGGCAGCTACACCATTACGGCGGCAGCCTCGGGCTTTTCCACCAACTCGGTGAAGAATGTCCAGGTGCAGCTGAACAACACGCTGACGCAAAATTTCGCCATGGAGGTGGGCTCGACAGCCACGACGGTGGAAGTGAGCGCGGCCTCGGCCGGGATTGACACGACCACAGCGCAAGTGCAGACGAGCTTCGAAACCAGGCAATTGGAAGACTTGCCGTCTGCCGGGCTTTCCAGATCGATCAACGGAGCGGGCATCTATAACCTCAGCCTGCTCGGCGCAGGCGTCTCGTCACAAGGCGGCGTGGGGCAGGGAACCGGGCCTGCCATCGCCGGCCAGCGTCCCGAAAGCAACACCTTCTACCTGGATGGCGTCAGCAACAACAATCACTACAACACCGGCCCCCTCGTCTACGTCGCGAATGAAGCGGTAGGCGAGCTGTCCATCCTGCAGAATCAGTTCAGCCCCGAGTTCGGCGGCGCTTCGGGCGGTGTCTTCAATGCCATCGTCAAAAGCGGAACCAATACCATTCACGGTTCTATCTATGAATACGCGCAGAACCGCAACCTGAATGCGGTCGACGCGCTGGTGGCGACCCAGGGCCTCACCTCCAATCCCCGCTATGACAATAACCGCCTCGGCGCCACCATCGGCGGTCCCATCATCAAAAATAAGCTCTTTTATTTCGGCGATTTCGAGTACAATCCCATTGGCCAATCCGCCGTTCCCGGTTCGCCGCTGCAGGCGCCCACCGCCGCCGGTTTCGCCACCCTCGCGGGCATCCCGGGCGTAAGCCAAACCAACTTCGGCATTTTGCAAAAGTATGTGCCTGCGGCTTCTTCGAGTAACGGAACCAGCGTGACGGTAGGCGGCGTTGCCATTCCCATCGGCTCTCTCTCCTTCGCCTCCCCCAACTACGACACCTCCTACAACGCCATCATCTCGGTCGATTACAATCTCAGCGACAAAGATCAGTTGCGCGGCCGCTACATCTATAACAAGACTTCCGGTATCGATGCTGTCGCCAATCTGCCGGCCTTTTTTCAGCCCTCTCCGAACCAGAACAACTTCGGATCCTTCTCGGAATTTCACAACTTCTCGCCCACCCTGCAAAATGAGTTCCGCGCCGCCTACAGCCGGAACTTTAACCAGATCGGCGTCGGCAGCCAGAGTTTCCCCGGTTTGAGCGTCTTTCCCAACTTACAAATTGTCGAGTTGAACTCGCTTCAGATCGGCCCCGATCCGAATACCCCGACCGGCTCCATCCAGAACCTCGCTCAATTCCAGGACGATGTCACAAAAGTGTTCGGCAAGCACACCTTCAAGGGTGGGTACCACTTTACCGACGTCATCCTGACCAATTACTTCATCCAGCGTGTGCGCGGCGACTACGAATACAACACCCTGCAGCAGTACCTGTTCGATCTGACACCCGACTCTCTCGGCGAGCGCAGCGCCGGACCCAGTGCCGACCCCTGCGGATTCCTCCAGAACGAAGCCTTCTTCAATGACGACTGGCGTATCCGCTCTAACCTGACGCTGAATCTAGGAGTGCGCTATGAATACGTCACCATTCCGGTGGCCTCGCGAACGCAGCAGTATAGTTCGCCGGCCAACATACCCGGAGTCCTCTCGTTTGTCGAGCCGAAGCCCAGCGGCAATGAGTGGTCTCCCCGAGTGGGATTTGCCTACTCGCCCGGCTCCGATGGCGTCTGGTCGATTCGCGGCGGATTCGCCCGTTCCTTCGATCTGTCCTACGCCAATTTGACTGCCAACGCCGCTCCTGCCTTCTACCAGACCACCCAGGACGTCAACCTGACCAGCAACGCGCCCAACTTCCTGGCAGGCGGTGGCCTTCCTGGTGTGTCTGCCGGTCTTCCGACATCCCCGGATGTGGCACGCGGCCAGGTCTCTTCCTTTACATTCGGCCGCCAGCGCCCCTACGGCTTAACCTATACGCTCGGCGTGCAACGGCTGTTGCACAAGGATTACACCCTCGAAGTTCGCTACATCGGCACCAAGGGCGTTCACCTGTGGAATCAAACCCGGCTCAATATCACCTCGCCGGTGAACGCGAGCCATTTCATTCCGACCTACACCACCATGCCTTCCGCCGCTACTCTCGCCGCGTCCACCACCACTTTGGCCGATCTACAGGCCATCCCCAACAATTACCTGGCGCCCTATGGAATCGTCAACAACTTGGTCGGCTATGCGCCCCAGGGTTACTCGGACTACAATGGCCTCGCCACCCAGGTCACCAAGCGTTTCTCCAACAGCTTTTCTTACATCTTGGCTTACACCTGGAGCCACCTCATCGACGACTCGACCGCCACCAATTTCTCGACTTACCTCACGCCCCGCCGCGCCCAGGACTTCCAGAATCTGGCGGCCGACAAGTCGTCCTCCGCTCTTGATCGCCGGCATCGTTTCACCTTCACTCCCATCTACGACTGGCGCGCCTTCAACGGCCATAACTGGTTTCTCAAAAATCTCGTCAGCAACTGGAATTTCTCTGGCACTTACACCTATGAGTCGCCCGAGTACGCCACCGTGCAGAGCGGAGTGGATTCCAACCTGAACGGCGATTCCGCCGGTGACCGCGCCATCGTCAATCCGTCAGGCGCAGCAACCGTTGGTTCCGGAGTTACGCCCTATAACGCCGTTGGCCAAATGGTAGCGGCCGGCGATCCCGGGATTGTCGCTTACGTCGCCAACAATCCGAATGCCCGCTATATCCAAGCCGGTTTAGGCGCACTCGCCAACTCGGGCCGCAATACCTTCCCGCTGCATCCCACCAACAACATCGATTTCGCTGTCCTTAAACGCTTCAATGTTACCGAGCGAGTCGCTTTCCAAATTGGCTGCCAGTTCTTCAACGTTTTGAATCATCCCCAATTTACCGGCGGCTACCTGAGCGATGTCTCCAGCAACGGCTACACCAACAGCCGCAACGATCTGCTTCCCCAGGACTCGAACTTCGGCCGCTTCGATCAGTTTTACAGCAGCAATTCCCGCCAGTTGCAAGGAGTGGCCAAGATTACTTTTTAATGTATTTAAGTTAGAAATGACTCCCATTTACTGGAAGTTGACAACGGAAATTCTCTGGAATTTAGTACCTCTCTCGTAAATAGGGGACTATATGCCTGCGTGTGCATCAACCTACCCACACGCGGGGTATGGCCCTCCAGTTGCCTCTACCCTGCCAATGAGATTTTCCAAGTTCCGGCTAGCCGCACTGCTAGCTGTCTCCTCCCTAAGCGTGTCTTTATTCAGCCAATCGACTAGCGGGAATCTGCAAGGCACTGTCTATGATGCGTCGGGAGCAGCGGTTCCCGGTGCCGATGTGGTCGTGACCAATGAGGGCACGGGCATCTCGAAATCGGTGAAGTCCACCTCAGGCGGAACGTACCGTCTCGAAAACCTCTTGGTCGGCAGTTATTTGGTTTCGATCAGCGCCAGCGGATTCAACAAGTCGGAAGTGAAGGACGTAAGCGTTCAGCTTAACCAGACAGTAACGACCAATGTGACGCTGACGATCGGCCAAGCCGCGACCACGGTGGAAGTGGCCGAAGCGGCGGCGGCGATCGATACCACAACCGCGCAGATACAAACCACGTTTGGGAATAAAGAATTAGGCGACCTGCCTTCAGCCAGCGGCGGACAAGCCGGCTCGGGTGTTATCAATCTGTCTCTGCTGGCGGCCGGTGTCACCAGCAGCGGCGGCGCAGGATACGGAACCGGTCCGTCAGTCGGCGGCCAGCGCCCCACCAATAACAACTTCACGATCGAAGGGATCGATATCAACAGCCTCTCCGTAACAGGCCCGGTGGTGACGGTTCCGAACGACGCCGTTGCCGAGTTCACCCTGCTCCAAAACCAGTTCTCGCCTGATTTCGGCCACTCGTCGGGCGGCCAGTTCAATCAGGTAGTAAAAAGCGGCACCAATCAGTTCCATGGGATGGCTTATGAATACTTCGAAAACCGGAATCTGAACGCCGGGGACAACCTGGATTCTGTCCTGGGAACCCCCATCCACCCGCGCTACGACAACAACCGTTTCGGTGGCAACTTCGGCGGCCCGATCATCAAGAACAAGCTGTTCTTCTTTGGAGATTACGAGTTTAATCCGGTCGGTCAAGTGGCCTCGACGGGTTACTTCGCGCCCACAGCTGCCGGCTATAGTACTCTGGCCGCTCTGCCTGGGATCAATCAGACGAATCTCGCCCAGTTCCAGAAGTATCTGGGGACCGGTGGAACAGCCGTCGATCCATCTGTCCTGCCGAACGGCTCTCCTGTCCTGGTTGCGCCCGGGCCCGGCAGCAGCCAGAACGCCGGCACTGGTGTTTTCGCTCCAGGCGCTACCGGAGCTCTTACCATTCCGGTCGGTATGATCTCGTCCGCCCTTCCGAACTTCATCAATAACGAGTTTGGTGTCGGGTCTATTGACTACAACATTTCCGATAAGGATTCGTTGCGCGGCCGCTTCATTCTCAATCGGGTAGGCAGCGAAGATGCGACCGGATTTCCAGCCGTCTTCTTTGGTGTCCAGCCAACTAACAGTTACGTCGCGACTTTGTCTGAATACCACACCTTCACACCAGGACTGATAAACGAATTTCGCTTTGGCTATAACCGGCAGAATCAAACCTTTCCTGTTTTCGGCAATCAGTCGTTTCCCGGATTAGACCAGTTCCCGAACATCAACGTCTACGAGCTGAACGCCGGTTATGGGCCCGATCCCAACGCCCCGCAGTTCACCATTCAAAACCTCTATCAACTGACCGACAACGTCACTTGGACTAAGGGAAATCACAGCTTCAAATTCGGCTTCGACGGCTGGAGCGCGATCTCACCGTCCAGCTTTACCCAGCGGGCGCGTGGCGATTACGAATACAATTACCTGTCTGACTATCTCTACGACTACGTTCCCGATCAAATCGGGCAGCGTGGGCTGGGCAACGTGATTTACTACCAGAATCAACAATTGCTGGGAGGTTACGCCAACGACAATTGGAAGGTCACGCCGAATCTGACGCTGAACCTCGGTGTGCGCTACGAATACCTGACAGTGCCGCTGGGTGAAAATACGCAAGCACTGAACGCGAGCGCCAGCGTGCCTGGACTGCTCACCTTCCACTCGCCTACCTCGCAGAACAAGAATTTCATGCCGCGCATTGGGGTGGCTTATTCGCCCGGACAGAGCGGCAAGACATCGATTCGCGCCGGCTTCGGATACAGCTACGATGTGCTTTACGACAACTTGGGAACTTTGAGTCTTCCTCCGCAGCTCAGCACCACGGCTGACGTAACGGGAAATTCCGGAACCGGTTTTCTAGCCGGGGGCGGTATTCCAGCTAATGCCTCCGTCGCCATCCCTGAAGGCGCTGACGCCCGCGCCGTCACCGCTGGATTTATTCCAGACCAGAAACGCCCCGAAGCGATCAACTGGAATTTCGGGATCCAGCACGAGTTTGCCGGCAAGTACGTCTTTGAGACCAGATACACCGGTACGCGCGGCTTGTTCCTGCCGATTCAGGAACAGCTCAACATACAGCCGGTTGTGAACGCTTCGAATGCGCTGCCGGTTTACACCAGCCAGCCGAGCCAGGCTACCCTCGATGGCTTAACCAGCACGCTGTCCGGCCTGCAGGCTGCCTACGACGCGGGCGGCAAATTTTTACCAAGCTACGCCAACGCTGGATTTACCAACCCGATCACGGCGTTCACGCCGCGCGGCAATTCCATCTATCATGCCTGGTCCAACGAATTGAGTCGCCGGTTTACCAACGGTTTGCAGTTCCGCGGGAACTATACCTGGAGCCACAACATTGACGACTCCACCGACGCCCTGGACTCGACCACCCTTGCTCCGCGCCGCCCGCAGGATTCGCAAAATCTACGCGCCGAGCGCGCCACCTCCCTGCTTGATCGCCGCAATCGCGTGATTCTCACTGTCATTTATGACTTGCCTTACTTCAAGAATCGTAACTGGTTCATGAAGAACCTCTTGGGGAACTGGGAGATTGCCCCCGTCTATACCTATCAATCCGGCCAACCAGCCACCGCCCAAAGCAACTTCGATTCGAATTTGAATGGTGATAGCGCCCCGGATCGCACCGTGGTCAATCCCGGCGGGAATCCAGGTGTGGGCAGCGGCACCACGCCGCTCACCAACGGCAACAATGACACGGTTGCCTTCCTCGCCACCAACCCGAATGCCGGTTACATTGCGGCTCCCAAAGGCGCGCTGCCCACCGGCGGCCGGAACACGCTGAATCTGCCTCCTACTGACGATATCGACATCACTCTGCTGAAGCGCTTCAATATCAACGAGCGGTTTCGGTTCGAATTTTCAGCGCGTGCTTTCAACATCTTCAATCATCCGCAGTACGTAGGTGGCTACCTGAACGATGTCTTTCCTTTCGGCTTTGCCGCCGGCACGTCGGGCGGGGATTTGGCCAGGACGACCCTCGAACCCGGTTCAACTAACTTCCAGCAGTACAGCCAGGCGTTTTCGAGCAACCCCAGACAAATGCAGCTAACGCTGAAGCTCATCTTCTAATGAAAGTAGGGTAGGCTTCAGCCTGCCATCCTTCCATTTGCCAAAACGCACATAGATCAGTCTTCCGAAAATGGGACCACAATCCCATTTTCGGACTGATAATAAAAGCATTACACCTTTGGTAGTAGACGTGCCTATTACCTGCCCAAGTCGTGGCCACCACGTTCGTGTGCAAACGTGAAATAAAATACCAAGTCTTAGGAAACCACAAGAATTACATGTTGAAAGCCTGCAGAGCCTTCATCCCGTCGTTTCTGGCTATACAAGCCGCGATGCGGGGGCCCTCCAAACGAATTGCGCTGATCGTGCTATCCACGGCAGCAGTCTATGCACAAACCATCACGTCCGGTGATATCGCCGGCGTAGTAAAAGATCCAACCGGCGCTATCGTGCCCGGCGCGAGTGTCACGTTAAAAAGCCTCGACTCGGGCGAAACCCGCACCCTAACTTCTAATCAGTCGGGCGAATACCGCTTCACCACTCTACGCACCGGCAAATACCAGATTTCCGCCTCCGGTACCGGCCTCACCTCGGATACAACCCAGATCACTGTGGCCATCGGCCAGGTCGCAGCGATTGATCTGACGGTAAAACCGCAATCTTCCAAACAGGTGGTGGAAGTGGTCGAATCGAGCCCGCTGGTACAAAGCGATAACGCCAACCTGGCCACCTCGTTCAACACGCAGCAGCTGGAAAACCTACCCGCGCCCGGGAATGACATGACCGCCTACGCCTTTACGGCGCCCGGCGTTACCATCAGCACCGGCGCTGGCTATGGCAGCTTTTCGGCTTTCGGTCTGCCAGGCGTTTCCAACCTATTCACCATCAACGGGAACGACAACATGGACCCGTACCTGAATCTCAATAATTCGGGCGCCAGCAATTTGACTCTCGGCTCGAATGAGATCTCGGAAGCGGCGGTCGTTCTCAACGGCTATACCGGCCAATACGGACGACAGGCCGGCGCAAACGTCAATTACGTCACCAAGTCAGGAACTAATGCCTTCCACGGCAATGCCGCTTGGTATTACAACGAGCGAAAACTGAACGCCAACGATTGGTTTCAAAATGCCAACGGCAATAACCGGCCATTCTCGATTTCCAATGAATGGGCCGATTCTATCGGCGGTCCTGTTATTAAGAACAAGCTCTTCTTTTATGTAGACAACGAGGGTTTGCGCTACGTCCTGGCCGCTGGTGGTCCGGTGTACATTCCCACCACCGACTTTTCGAATTACGTGCTTAGCAATCTCCAGGCCACTAACCCCGCGGCGCTCCCGCTTTACCAGAACATCTTCAATCTCTACAACACTTCGTCCGGGATTGGACGCGCCAAGCCAGTAACTACGACGGACGACCCATCGGGCAAATATGGTTGCGGTTTATTCGCCGGTACTGCCGGATTCGGAACCGCCGCCACACCTTGTGCGCAGACCTTCCGCAGTAACGTCAACAATCTAAACACGGAATGGCTGATGGCCGCGCGCGCCGATTACAACATCGGCGCCAACGATCGCATTTATTTCCGCTTCAACACGGATCACGGGGTGCAGGCTACCGGCACCGACCCCATCAATCCGGCTTTCAACTCCAATAGCGTGCAGCCCTCTTACGGAGGCCAATTTGGGTACACCAAAGTCATCAATTCCAGCATGGTGAATCAGCTCAATCTCTCGGCCTCCTACTACACCGCGATCTTTGGGCCACCGGATCTCAGTGCAGCGCTGTCTGTTTTCCCGACTACGCTGAATTTCGGTGATGGACTCTTCAGCGCTCTTGGGGGCAGCGACAATAGCTATCCGCAAGGTCGTAAAGTGCGCCAGTGGCAGGCTGTTGACGATTACTCCATTACGCACGCGCACCACACCATTAAATTCGGTCTCAATGCTCGCAAGAATTTTGTCAGCACTTATGCCTACGGTTCCGGAACCAGTGGACTCGTGACTTTCAACTCGATGAACGACTTTGTCAACGGCGCCTTTGCTTCCGCCACTAATACCGGATCAACGTACGCGCAAACATTCGCCAACATCGGGGCCGAAAATTTGACCCTCTATAGTCTCGGCTTCTACGCCCAGGACGAATGGAAACTTCGCCCCAATCTGACCCTCACGCTGGCTGCCCGTTTTGATCGAAACAGCAACATCCAGTGTTCCGGCGGCGGCTGCTTTAATGAACTGGCGACCCAACCTTTCGGACAGCTCGATCACAATGTGAATACCCCTTACAACGCCACGATCAACACTGGCCTGAAAGAAGCTTTCCCGTCCGTTGAGCCCATCGTCGTTGAACCGAGGATCGGCATCGCCTATAGTCCAACCAGCAAGACGGTCCTGCGCGGCGGCTTCGGCATCTTCTCCGATCTCTATCAAGGCTTGATCGCTGATCGCTTGATCACCAATGCTCCCGCTATTTCGCAATTCACAACGCAAGACGGGCTCGTTGCGCTGAACAATCCGAACAGCGTTTTTTCTTCCGTCGCTAACTCCAATGCGGCGTTCCGGAACGGATTCAGTAGTGGCGCAACGGTGGCTCAACTGCAAGCCTCAGTACCCGGCTTTACCAATCCCAACTTCAGCACGGTTGCCAACAAGCTCTACAATCCCAAGTACTACGAGTGGAATTTCGAGCTGCAGCAAAGCCTCACAAACAGTGTGGTGCTCTCGATGAATTACGTGGGGAATAAAGGCTACCAGGAGATAAACCAGTCGCTTCTTGGAAATCAATACTCCGCCACCGGATTTCAAGGACTACCCACCTCCGCGCCGGACGCTCGTTTCGGTGAAATTCGCGAGTTGAACAGCCAGGGGTTTTCCAATTACAACGGCTTAGTAAGCAACGTACGCTGGAGATTGAGTTCTAATTTTACTGGCAGCGTTGCCTACACTTGGAGCCATGCTCTCGACACTTGCTCCAATGCGTGCCTGGAGCCTTTCAACGCCTTGACCGCCGCCAGCCTTCGTGCTCAGATTAGCCCGACCAGCCTGCGCTCGCTCAACTATGGCAGTGCCGACTACGACACACGTCATTCCTTGAATGCGAACTACGTGTACACGTTGCCTTCCGGCCACTTCCAAAACTGGGCTTTAAAAGAGGTTCTAGGTGGCTGGACGGTAGCCGGCACCTTCTTCTACCACTCTGGCTACCCATTCAGCGTGGTGGATAGCAACGTCCGGGGTGACGGCGGCGTAAAGAACGCGTCGGGTCTCGCCACCCAGCCGTTCCTGGCCGAATATCTCGGTGGCGGAAGCTTGAGTTGCACGACACCGAATGTCTCGTGCCTCTCGTCTTCAGCCTTTGCTGATTCCACCAGCCAGCTCACCTTCGGAAATCTTACCCGCAATTCCTTCCGGGGTCCCGGTTACTTCGATACCGACCTGAACGTGAACAAGAAGTTTACGATCATCAAAGAAGGCTATAACCTCCTGATCGGCGCTTACTTCTTCAACGTGTTGAATCACCCGAATTTCGATTTGCCGGTCAATAACCTGGCTCTTGGAAATTTCGGCACCATCAACAATACCGTCTCGGCGCCCACCAGCGCCTACGGATCGTTCCAGGGCTCGGCGGTGTCTGGCCGGGTTATCCAACTCCAGGCGAAGTTCACCTTCTAGCCAAACGAGCAAACCGCATCTTTCAGGGTCCGCTACCATCAAAGGAGCGGGCCCTTTTTTATGATTGCTGCTCCTACCATCGCTGAAGAGATTGCCGATCTAAAAGCGCAACGGCGAGCCACCATTCTGGCCCACCATTACCAGGATGCCGAAATTCAGGACGTAGCCGATCACATCGGCGACAGCCTCGAACTAGCCCGGGTAGCCCAAAAGTTCGACGGTGACGTCATCGTCTTTTGCGGCGTGAAATTTATGGCTGAGACGGCCAAAGTTCTGAATCCTACGCGCACCGTTGTCCTCCCTGATATTCATGCCGGTTGCAGCCTGGTCGATAGCTGTCCCGCTGAGGGCGTGCGCGCCTTTCGCCGCAAACATCCCGATCACGTAGTTGTAAGCTACATCAACACTTCAGTCGAAGTAAAAGCCGAAAGTGATATTCTGTGCACCTCGCGAAACGCCGTTGCCATCGTCAACTCCATTCCGGCTGAAAAACCGGTTCTATTCCTGCCCGACATCAATCTGGGAAATTGGGTTAAGAAACAGACTGGCCGCGAAAACATGCAAATCTGGCAGGGCGCGTGCATTGTCCATGCCACATTTCCAGCCCGCCGCGTTGCCGCCGCACGCGCCGACCACCCGGACGCCCTCGTCGCCGCCCATCCAGAATGCCCCGGCGACGTTCTCCGCATGGCGGATTTCATCGGTTCCACCTCCGCCATCATCGACTGGTGCTCCACCCAGAGCGCCAATGAATTCATCGTAATGACCGAGAGCGGTGTTCGCTACTCGCTCGAGAAGCGCAATCCCGGCAAACAGTTCTACTTCGTGGCCAACGAAAATTGCAATTGCAGCGAATGTCCTTACATGAAGATGAACACACTCGAAAAGCTGCGTGATTGCCTGGAAAATCTCGATCCGCGCATCGAACTCTCGCCCGAAATAATCGAACGCGCGAAATTGCCCATTGAGCGGATGCTGGCCGTAAAATAGTGGGTGCACTAGTCCAACTTGCGCCCTCACCAGCATTCGATCCAGCGCCGGCTGACGGTCCGGTCATCGATACCTTCGGTCGCGTCCACTCTGACCTTCGGATTAGCGTTACCGATCGCTGCAATATCCGCTGCTTCTATTGCATGCCCGAGGACGGCGCAAGCTTCCAACCCGTCTCAACCCTGCTTACCTTCGACCAAATCGTTCGATTCGTCGAAACAGCTGTACCGCTTGGCTTCGGCAAGATTCGACTGACCGGCGGCGAACCGCTGCTGCGCTCAAACTTGCCGGATCTGATCGCCCGTCTCACTGCCCTCGATGGCATTCGCGATCTGGCGCTCACCACCAATGCGGTGCTGTTGAGCAAATACGCCCAACCGTTATTCGACGCTGGTCTGCGCCGTCTGAACATCCATCTCGACACGCTCGATCGCGAACGTTTCCGGACCCTGACCCGGCGTGATGAACTGCCGCGAGTCCTGGCCGGTATCGATGCCGCGTTCGCCGCCGGCTTTACTCGAATCAAGCTCAACGCTGTCGCTATGAAGGGCATCTCCGAGCCTGATCTCGTTCCGCTTGTCCGTTTCGCCCGGGAACGTCGTATGGAAGTGCGCTTCATCGAGTTCATGCCGCTCGACGCGCAAAATATCTGGTCACTGGACCAGGTCCTCACGGCCGACGAAATGGTAGAAACATTAAGCGACGAGTTCGGCGTGCTGACGCCTGTTGCGGACGCCGATCTTCGTGCGCCCGCCACCGAATATCGTTTCTCCAATGGCGATCGGGTCGGCTTCATCGCCTCCGTCAGCAAACCGTTCTGTATGAACTGCAACCGTCTTCGTCTCACGGCCGACGGCAAACTGCGCTACTGCCTCTTCGCTCAAGAAGAGACCAATATCCGGCCGCTGCTCGATTCGCCGTATGAGCTAGCTGCCGCGATTCGTTCAAATATTTGGGGCAAATGGGCCGGCCACGAGATTGGCCGCTCTACCTTCCAAGCCCCCGCCCGACCCATGTACTCTATCGGCGGATAACCCGACCCTAATGCTCCCGGTAAGTCATCAAGAAATAGCCAATTCCTACAAAACAGACCGGCCAAATTGCTGCCGCCCACTTCGGCGGCGTTCCCGGTAAGCGCAACTCCAGCCATCTCGCCCAACCAGCCACCAACGCCAAAATGGCAATGGGTGTGTGCGTCATCTCGGCCAGAAATGCGTCCTGCACATTAATCAGCGTGTGGTTGTGCGCCAGCAACAGGGTGCCGCCCACGATACATACCGCGGGAAAAACCAGCGCCGCGAAACGCGAGTGCAATCTCTTGGTCTGCACGCTCCATTCGAAAATCGCGAAAAGCACGATTAGCACCACGAACAACCTGTGCTGCGCCACTTCCGCCACCGCGAAACTCTCCCAGAAGCCACGCGGGCCGAGCGGCCAGTTTTCCGAATCCGCCCGCAACAATAGAAACACCGCGAGTCCGATGAACACCAGCGGCCAGTGCTTCGCCCAGCGTCCCCAGCGGAACCGCGACACAAACGCCAGCACTCCTATCGTCAGCACGATCAGGCCTGCCCAGTTGTGGTTGTATTCGCTCCAGGCAATATCCGACGGCTTATTGAAATCGCCCAGTGTGACGCCCGGTACGTAGGTGTCTAGGGGAGACGCATGAAACGCTCGTGCCTCCTCCGCGTTCAGCGGCGTGGCCGGCGAAAGTGCCTCGAGCGGCGGCGTCTTCATATCTGGAATTTGCGGGGTGAATCGCGCGGCAATGGTTGCTGCCGTGACCCGGCTCGCCTGCATATCGATTGCCGGCGGTTGCGAGGTCAACGAGGCCGCAGCCAGAATTGCAGTGAATCCGATGCCGAGTTCCGCTTCCGTAAACCGCCGCAGCCGCAGCCGCCACGCGCCCTCAATCAGTTTGCGCTTGATGAGCCCGTTGTTTTGCCAACCTAGGAAGAGCATCAGCCCGAGCAAAATGATTTTGGTTACAGTCATTAGCCCGTACGCTGTGCCGTACAGCAAGGGAAACGAATGAATGTAAACCAAGGCTAAAATTGTGCCCGATGCAACCAGCACCGCTACGCCGGCGAGCGCTTGTCGGGCGTATGTTTCGAGGATCCGCGCACGGGTGTCGAACGCCTCCACATGCACCAGCGACCACAACAAAAAGGGCAGGCTGCCTACCCACAAAGCCGCGCCCAGTTGATGTCCGCCCGTTACCGCCATCATCGCCAAGCGGTAATCGAGTCGCGCTGCCGAGTGGCTGGTCAGCACAGAGCCTAGCAGCAATAACAGGTCTGCCAGTAGCAAAGGAAGCGCCGCCCAATAGCGGCGGAGACTCAGCACCAGGATGAGAACTGCACCGGCTATCTCAAGCAATCCCGCTCCAAAGAAACCAGCACCGGCTACCTCGCTCCAGGTGATGCCCGTCGTACTCTGCAACAGCGCTGAATTCACCGAGAGCCAGAATACTTGCGCTACCAGCATCCCGATCGCCGAGCCCGTTAGCAGACGTCGTGCAATCGCTTGCTTGCCAGCAACTTCATCGCTGCCCAGCACCCGCCGGACCCACAACAGATACACGCTGCCGCCGATAAGCAGCGCTTCGAGCGAGAGACACACGCCTCGCAGAATCACGGCGAGAAAGCCGAAAACGTCTAGTAGGGAAGCCAAAATAGTTGCTGCTCCGCTACTCGACCGTGAATGGAATCTGTCCCCTCGTGAGATGCCCGTCGGCCGCCAGCACTTGCCAGATCAGCCGGTAGCTTCCTTTCGCCAGTTGGCCTGCTTTTGCCTGCAAACGGTCCGGTTCCGATTGTTCTTCGAGCGGAATGCGCTTTGTTCCTGTGGACGAAATCAAAGTCAGTTGCGATCTCTTTCCATCCACGCGGGAGTTGAAATGCAGCGCGACCTCCATCGGTCCGCCGTGTAGCTTCTGGTTTGCGCTCGGCGTCGAATCGACCAAAATCGCGTGCGCCCAGCACATTGAACTCAGAATTAACGTCGTAAATAGCAGGAAAAAAGGTCGAAACACACGTCGCATAACAGCGTTAGATCCCATGTCTTTGAACAAAGCTAAGGTGTCACCCGCATTATAGCCAGCAACCGGATCGGCCCAACGTTACCCTGGTATTTCATGGAATTTGTCACCTTGGACGTCTGGCCTCCTGCCGCCCCAACCGACTTCCGACCAGCACTCGAAGCCGGCAACGTCCTTTACTTTCCCGTTACGCCTTTTTCGATTCCAGCCGCGTCACAGGACTTCCTCCGCTCGCTCGATTTCTCTGGCGGCGCGCTGCACAAGAACATCGCTTATCGCCCCGCTTCCGACCGCATCACCGGCCTTGAAGCAAACGATGACCAGACTCGTCAGTTACTCGCCGTGATGCGTGATTATTCGCGTGCCGTGGTCGATTTCACCGCTGCCTTGCTGCCCGGCTATGCTTCCTCTTGGAAGCTCGATTACGCCAGTTTCCGTCCGCTTGAAGAACAAGGACGCGACCTGCCGCTCAACAAACGCAACGACCTCCTGCACACCGACGCCTTCCCCTCGCGCCCTACTAACGGCGATCTCATCCTGCGCGTCTTCACGAACATTCATCCTTCGAAAACCCGCAACTGGATCACCACCGATCCCTTCGCCGTGCTGGCGACGCATTACGCCCGTGATGCCGGTCTCGAAAACATCGCGAGATCCTCGGCCTCTACCGGCGGCCGTCTGCGCCAGCGCTCCGCGCAGCTACTCAAGGTACTCGGACTTCCAGTGATCCCGCGTTCCGCCTACGATCGCTTCATGCTGCACTTCCACGAATACCTGAAACGCAACGCGGCTTTTCAGGAAAACTGTCCTAAATACCGATTCGACTTTCCGCCCAATTCCACCTGGCTCACCTTTACGGACGTCCTGCCCCACTCCGTTCACTCCGGTCAGCACGCCCTCGAACAGACCTTCATCATTGCCCGCCGCTCTCTTGCTCAACCCGAGTGCGCGCCCGTCAGCATTCTCGAACGGCTCTGCGGCCAACCTCTGCTTGCTACTTCAAAATAATGCCACTCACGCTACGCCGGTCTATCCTCTCTCTTTTCCTGACGGCCTCCCTCGTCTGCGCCGCTGAACCGCTTGTCGGCACCTGGAAACTATCCAGTCAGATCATCGACAACCGCAAAGTGGACGCGGAACCCGTTACACTGCGCATTTACATGGCTGGTACCGGACTTGAATTCGCCTACTCCATGCCTGTCAACGGCGTTCATCTCGTCAGCCTGAAGTTCACCTCCGTGCACCTCGACGGTAGCGAAGGCGCCGTCGAGAATGTGCAGGGTAAGAAAGTCGGGACCGTCAAAATCACCCGCATTGCTCCACTTGCTTATCAGGCTGTCATCGAAGGCGCTAACCGGCCGAAAGCTGTCGGCAAAATGACCATCTCACCGGATCGCCAGACCCTCACCTCCGAATCCGATTCCACTATTCCGGGAAAAGGAGTCACCCACGCCGTCCAAGTCTTTACCCGCGACTAGCCACGCGCCAAGCAGGGTAGGCTTTAGCCTGCCATCTTTATTCCGCCACCTAAACCTGCAACTCCATCTCTGGCTCAGCCTCCTACTCACCGCTTACTTGATCTTGGCCGGCCTCACCGGATCCATCCTCGTTTTCCGCGCCGAGCTCGCACAGCTCTTTCGCCCGGATCCCTGGCACGTCTCGCGCGCTACGCCACCCTACGCCGCTGTTCCACTTGTCCTCTCGAATCTCGCCGCCGCTTACCCCGGCCTGCGCGTCCTTTCTATCGTCACTCCCACCGGACAGATCCCGTTCTTCACCGCCATCCTGCAAGGCCGCGGAAAGCGGATTTCCATAGCAAGTCATCCGAAGACCGGCCAAGTGCTCGGCCCGACGCCGAAAGATCCCGTCTGGCTTACGTTCATTCAGGACCTCCACATCACTCTTCTCTCCGGCCGCCAGGGCCGCGTCACCAACGGCGCTGCCGCCGCGGTCTTGCTTGTCATTAACGCCACCGGACTCGTCCTTTGGTGGCCCGGCATTAAGCGATGGAAGCGCGCCCTCGTCTTCGATGCGCGCCGCAACTGGCGTCGTCTCAATTTCGATCTTCATCGCTCTGTTGGATTCTGGACGCTTGCGCTCTCTTCTTTCTGGGCCATCTCCGGCGTCTACTTTGGCTGGCCCACGCCAGTCTTCGCCTGGGTCAACCGGCTCTCGCCCATCGTCAACGCCAGGCCGCCCATTGTGCCCATCCCGCCGCTTCGCGAGCGCTCCGAACCGGATCTCGCTGTCATGCTGGCGCAAGCGCAGGCCCTTGAGCCGGACGCCACTCTCTCCGGCGTCAATTTCCCCTACAGCCGCCGCGCCCCTTTCGAAATCCTCATGCAGCGCGGGGGTCATCCTGGTCGTGAATACACCGACACGCTGTATTTCAACCAAGCCGGCGGCGCACATCTGCTCACCTGGCGTTACGGTGTGAACCAGAGTTTTGGCGACTGGCTGATCTGGCTACAGGTCCCTCTCCACTTCGGAACCTCTTGGGGACTCGTCGTGAAAATCATCTGGTGCCTTTGCGGACTCTCGCTTCCGTTGCTGGCCGTTACCGGGGTTCTGCTCTACTGGAACCGCATCTTGCGCCACCAACGCAAGCGCCGCAAAGTCGTCAACTCAACCGCACCAGCGCCGGCTGCCTGAACCAGGTCTCGTAGCCGATAATGAACCAGCCGATCGGAAATCCTCCACGGCGCGTGATCACCAACCCCAGGTCTCGCGCGTTTAACGGTGTCGAAAATTTTCGCGTCACCTCCAACGATTCGCCCGCTGCGAGCAGCGCATCGAATGGCGTATCCGTCACACGCTCGAAAGCCTCATACCGTCGCCCCTTCGCATCGGACAAATAGACAAACACGCCTTTCTCCCGCTGTGCCGCCTGGCGCGCCCGGCTGAACAGTTTGAACGTCACTTGGTACATCGCACGATCCCCCTCCGTAGAGCGTTGAAATCGCGCAACCGCCATGCACCAATCATCCGAACAAGCCGGCTCTCCCATTTGCAAAATCCGTCGCGGTAGGAGGAGCGACACCACCGCCACCACGCCAAAGTAGATCACTACGCCGACGCCATACCGCCGCAGCAGTCGCGCTCGGTCCTTTCGAAAAACAAGGGCGATCCAAGTCACGACGCTAACGCCCGCCAGCAGCAGAAAGAGGAGATCGAAGATGGTCATCCCGCTCTTACTTTACAATACAAAGCGGTTGAAAAGTTGGCTACGAATTTTGGCGACAATAGAACCAGCAAGAGAAAAGCCATGACCATAAACATCGGCAACGCCCGCGACAAACTGAGCCACTTGATCCAGTTGGTTCTTGACGGCACTCCGGTAACAATCTGCCGGAACGGCAAACCGGTGGTGGATCTGGTCCGTACGAAAGCGCCAGATCCCGAGCCACGCAAGTACGGCACCATGAAGGGCAAAATCATTATCAACGACCCTGACTGGCACAAAGGCCCGCAGACAAACGAGGAGCTGGAGGCCTGGCTGGACGGGAAAATGTAATGGAGGTTGAACGTAACTGCTCTGCCTTCTTCTGAATGCCACGCTTTACGCCTGTTGGAGCTGCCGCTGCATCACACCTACTCTTTCGATCGCATAATCATTGCGACCGCGCTTTCTGAAAATCTCTCGCTCATTGGTGGCGACGAAAGATTCCCGCTTACAAACCCGAAAACCTATTCCTGATCTGGAAATAACCATCCTCAAAAAAAAAATGGTAAAAATCGTCGGCAGGAGAGCCCATCACTCCTGCTGTCCGCCGGTCGTTTGAAAACTCGAGCGCCAGAAACATTCGCTATCCTGCCAACTTACTTAGTGGTCTATGGCACGCGTAAACTTCCGGCCGCGCTCTCCAGTGGTCGGCCCTACGCGCTGACCTTCCTTTCCGCCCATCTGCGGCGCCACGCCTACCAACTCAACCGTTTAGAAAAAGCGACTAGCCGGCTGTGAATGAGCCGCCGAAAATAGCCTCTTGACAGCTTTGCCTGTTGGTGCTATTTTTCTAGCAGGATGCTACTGAACCAGCACAAGCTTAGCCGTCGCGAACGCCAGATCATGGACATTCTCTATCGCCATGGCCGCATGACGGTAGCCGAGATCCTGGAACAGATTCCCGATCCGCCCGGCTACTCTGCCGTTCGAGCCATGCTGCGCGTCCTCGAAGAAAAAAAGCACATCCGCCATGAAGAAAAGGATCTGCGATACATTTACCTGCCGGTAGTCCCGCGCGAAAAGGCTCGCCGCTCGGCCGTTGCCCATTTGCTCGACACATTTTTCGACGGCTCACCCGAACAGGCCGTCGCCACTCTCTTGAACGTCTCCGCACGCGACCTCAAACCGGAAGACTTCGACCGGCTCGCCGCGCTCATCGAACAGGCGCGCAAGGAAGGCCGCTGATGACCTGGCCATTCTGGTACGAAGCTCTCCTCCGTTCCACGGCTCTCCTGCTGGCTGGCGCGCTTCTTCTTCGCTTCTCGAAAACACGCAGTGCTGCCTTCCGTCACGCTTTGCTTCTCTCGGTCGCTGTTCTGCTCGGCCTGCTGCCGCTGCTCTCGATTTTGTGTCCCGCGATCCACCTTCCGCTGCCCACGCCCGCTCACTCGCTGCAAGCCATCGTTACCGTGCAGGAACTCTCCTCGACTGTCGCCGGCCAACCCGTTCCACACGCGTTCAACTGGGCAGTCGCTATCTGGCTGACCGGCTTAACCGTTACGCTGATTTCTCTTTTGACAGGTGCGCTTTCCGCCTGGAGACTGGCTCGTAGAGCCGTGCCCGTGTCCTCGAGCACGATGATCGACATACAAAATTTGCGCAACGTTGAGATCCTTGTCTCGCAGGACCTGTCGATCCCGCTCACCTGTGGACTCTTGCGCCCGCGTATCCTGCTGCCCGCCGCAGCCGTCGCATGGACCCCGCTGCGCTTGCGCGCCGTTCTATCGCACGAACTTGCCCACGGCCGCCGTCGCGACGTAGCCGCGCAGGTCGCCGTTCACCTGGTTGCCGCTCTCTGGTGGTTTCAGCCGCTCGTCTGGTTGCTCCGGCGACGCCTCCGAATCGAAAGCGAACTCGCCTGCGACGCCGCCGCGCTTGAGGCCGGTCTGCGCCCTTCCGAGTACGGCGCAGAACTTCTGGCCGTCGCGCGCACCCTCAACCGTCGTGTCCTGGCCTTCAATAGTTGCGGTATCGGCATGGCCTGTTCCTCTGATCTGGAACATCGTCTGCGCGCGATTCTCAAACCAGCCGCAATTTCGGTCTCGCGTCCCAAAACATTTGCCGTAGTTTTAGCTCTCGCCGCAGCCGCCATTGCTGCTTCGGCCTTCACACCCCGTTCCAGCCAATTAAATGAACCAGGAGGTTCCCTTATGAAACGTACTCTGCTTTCCGGCTTACTGACTTCGGTAGGCCTCTCCGCCGCCTCCATTAGCGGCGCTCTCCACGACACCGGCGGCGCTGCCATTCCCGGCGCAACTGTCACCGTCTACAATCCCGATACCGGCTCCAAACAGGAAGCCGTGACCGATTCGGACGGCCGCTTTACCACCAGCGGCGACGCTGCCGGCCAATACATCCTGCGCATCGAAAAACCCGGTTTCGCTTCGATCTTTCGCGAGTTCGATTTGAAAGCCGAAACGTCCATGGAACGCCAGTTCACCATGAGTAACGAAGGCGGCGAACCGGTAGCCGACCACGTCACCAGCAACTCTGAACCCGCTGGCCGCCGCATTCGCGTAGGGGGGAATGTCGCGTCAAACAACCTCACCACCAAAGTTCACCCCGTCTATCCGGCAACCGCCAAAGCCGGTGGTATACAGGGTGCCGTCGAGATCGAGACAACCATCTCGAAAGACGGTATCCCGGTCGAACTCCGCGTCCTCTCTTCGCCCAGCGACGATCTCTCTGAAGCGTCTCTCGAAGCCGTCCGCCAGTGGCGCTACCGCCCGACACTCCTTAACGGGGAACCCGTGGCTATCGTCACCGACGTGCTCGTGAACTATACGTTAAGCCAGTAGACTGCGCTCTGCGGGCCCTCTCAACTTGAATAGTTCTGGTTGCCGTGAAAGACCGCATCGATCAGAATCGCGTGCTGCTCGATTCGATACACCACGATAAAGGGGGCCTGCACCAGTTCGCGAGTGCCCGGACGCCGCCCCGCACGGCCGATCTTAGGGTGTTCGAGTAGCTGCTCGATCGCTCGTAAGATCCTGTCGACCGTCACGTCCGCAGCGCCGGCGTCATCTCGCGCAATGTACGCGTGGATCTGCTCGAGGTGTTCGAGCGCTCGATCCGCCAATCGAATCGTCACTTAGCTTTTTTAGTAGGCTTGAGCCTCGTTTTATTCTTAAAGCGCGCTCGCACCTCTTCCAGCGAGTGCGTCCGCCCAGCCTCGTGATCCGCGATGCCTTTCTCAATCTCCGCTAGCTGCCACCGGTACAGCTCTAGAAAGCTATCGATAGCTTCGTTTATGACCCAGTTCCGGTTTCGATCGAGCGATCCGGCCACCCGGTCGAGCTGGTCACGCTTGTTTTCTTCCGTGCGAAAGGTGAGCGAAATACTCATGATTGCATTGTAATGCAATGCAAGTACTCTCTATCATTATTCGTACCGCAACACCCGAAGCGGGTCCGCCGACGCCGCACGCCGCGCCGGAATGAAACCCGCCAGCATCGCCACGGCGCCAAGCAAGAACACCGACCCCGCGATCGACAAAGGGTCTGCCGGCTGTACTCCATACAACTCACTTCGCACAAACCGCCCTAATGCCAGCGCCAGCGGCAGGGCAGCGAGCACCCCAACCGCAACCAGTACCACCACTTCACGCATTACCAGCCAGATCACGCCGCCCGGCAACGCACCCAGCGCCATGCGAATCCCAATCTCGCGCGCACGCTGCGTCACCATATAAGCCATCACGCCGTAAAGCCCGAGAATCGACAGCGCTGTAGCCAGAACGCTGAAGCCGGTCGATAAAGACGTAATCATCCGCTCCGTTACCAGCGACTCCTCCAGCTGACGATCCATGGTTTTCATTTCCAGGATCGGAGCTCTCGGCTCCATCTCGTGTACCAGGCGTCGCGCGGTCCTGAACACGCTCTGCGCGTCCCCTTTCGCATTCAGATAGACCGTCGTGTTGAACTCATAATTTTGTGCCGCGCACAGAAACACTTGCCGGGGAGCCTTCTCTACCAGATCGTCGTAATCCGTATCGTTCACCACGCCCACAATCTCCAGATCGGTCGGCGTGCCGGGATCGCTGCCCCGTCCGATTCGCCGCCCCACGGCAGATTTTTCGCCAAAGTAATGTCGCGCGAAACTTTCATTCACCATTACCACCTTCGGTGCCTGGGCGGTATCGCTTTCCCGGAAGCCTCGCCCGGCCAGCAGATGGATGCCTAACGTGCCGAAATATCCGGGGCTCACCGCATTGATATAGGAAGCTTTCTCGCCTGGCTGGTTCACCCGGCCGGCTATCGTAATCGAGTTCTCCCAATCGCTCCGGTTCAGCACGGGATTGTCCGCAATCGCCGCCGCTTGCACCCCTGGCAAGTGGCGCAAACGGGATTCCAGTTGCCGATAAAACGTATGAGCCCGAGGCAGATCGTAGCCAATGGAATCCAGGCCCACCTCAAACTGCAGTACATTATGCGTTTGAAACCCCGGGTTTAGCGAACGTAATTTGGCCAGGCTGCGGCTAAACAGACTCGCCCCGATCAGCAGTAATAACGACAAGGCGATTTGCATTGCCACCAGAACCTTGCGAAAGAGCACGGTCGTATCGCCGCCGGTCACGCTCGCCGCCTGGGCTTTCAACACTCCGGTAATGTCCGGATGCGCCGCCTGCAGCGCGGGCGCTAGGCCAAAGAACGCTCCAGTAATCAGAGACACCCCGAACGCAAACCACAAAACGGTTGCATTTGGAAAAGCGGAAATCGCATACCCGGTGGGATTCTCGGGCAGAAACGCCAGCAAACCTTTCACCATCGCGATTGCGACAAAAACGCCCGCTATCCCGCCCACCATCGCCAGCCAGAGACTCTCAGTGAGTAACTGCTGAATCAAGCGAGCGCGGCTCGACCCGATAGCCAGCCGAATCGCGATCTCTCGCTGACGAGTTGCCGCTTTTGCCGCCAACAGGCTCGCCAGATTGGCGCACGCGATCAAAAGAACGAATCCCGCCACACCCATCAACAGGTACAGAGCTTTCTCGTACTGCCGCCGCATGACGGTGTCTCCCTGGCCGCCAGGAATCACCCCGAGCCACATCTTCAAAAACTGCTCTCGGTCATAGGGCGTCGCGTGTGCAAACCCCGCACTGAGCACTTCGCTTTGGAGAACTTGATGAAACAGCGGCTGTAATCCTGCTTGCGCGCCGCGCAGCGTCATACCCGCTTTCAACCGCCCGTACACGTTCACCCACCGCAGCCGTTGATCAAACATATTGCCGAAATCATCATGCGGAAAGAGCTTGCCTGTCATCATCACCGGCACGAAGAACTGCGTCGGTAAACCTGGCTCGAGACCTTCAAAGCCCGGTTGCGCCACGCCTACGATCGTCAACGGATAGTTGTTGATCAGAATCGTGCGTCCGATCACTTCCGAACGGCCTGCAAACCGGCTCCTCCAGTAACCATAACTAAGCACCGCGACCGGATTCGTACTCGGATGCAGATCGTCCTGCGAATCGAACAGCCTGCCCGCCGTCGCTTTGACCCCAAGCAAAGGAAAGTAATTTCCGGAAACCAGTTCGCCGCTCAGCACCTCGCTTTCCGAACCAACGTTTGCCGTAAACCAGACAGCCCTCCGGCACATCATCTGGCTAAAGACACTGTTCCGGTCGCGCAGCGTCTGATACATCGTGTAGGACAACACATTGTGCCCCATATTGCTGCCATAATGATTTCCTTGCCCAACCAGCCGCACGATTTGCTGCGGATCTCTAACCGGCAGCAGGCGAAGAATGAATTGATCCACTAGCGTAAAGATGGCCGTGTTCGCGCCGATCCCGAGGGCCAGCGTCAAAATGGCCGCGAACGCAAACAGCGGTGCTCTGCGAAATTGCCGCCAGACATAAGCGCTGTCCTGCAATATCACTTCAAAAAGCCGAAACCGGCTACGCTCCCGCAACTCGTTCTTCATTTGCGCGATTCCCCCGAATCGCTTTCTCGCCGTAAACCGCGCTTCTTCCGCCGTCATTCCCTGGCGCACAAACCGCTCGGCCAGCAGCGCGAGATGATCCTCCATTTCCTGACCCGTCTCGTGCTCGAAACCCCGGCGTTGCAAAGAACCTTTTATCCGAGCGACCTGCCTTCGAACGAAATTCCACACGTCAATGGCTCGCCTTGACAGCCTGCAATACCTTGCCGATCACGCCCGAGATCCGCTCCCAGTCCTTCGTCTCTTCCGCAAGTTGCTTACGCCCAGCCTTGGTAATCGCATAAAACTTCGCCTTCCGATTGTTCTCCGAAGCGCCCCAGCTGGCTGAAATCCAGCCCTGCTGCTGCAGCCGCAGTAAAGAGGTGTACACGGTCCCTTCGTTCAGTTGCAAAACGTCCTCGCTCAATTGCTCGATGCGGCGTGCGATTCCATACCCGTGCAATGGCCCCATTACATCGAGCGTTTTGAGAATCATCAGGTCGAGAGTGCCTTGCAGCACCTCCGATCTCGGCTGCTCTTTTGCTTTTCCTTTGGACATTGCATAGCAATATACCAAGTTCCTATGGATTGTCCAACGGAATCTTCGCTGGCGATACTGAAGGCATGACCACCAAACGCGCCACCCCTGGACCTGGCCAGGAATCCGTCTGGGACTTTCCCCGTCCGCCTAAACTCGATCCCTCGACACGCCGTGTCCGCGTCCTGCTCGCCGGCGAGACCATTGCCGATTCCGCCCGCGCCTACCGCGTTCTAGAAACGAGCCATCCGCCTACCTGGTACATCCCGCGTGCTGATATCCGGTCCGAATTCCTCCGCCCCACCCGCAAAGCCTCACACTGCGAATGGAAAGGCCAGGCGAGCTACTGGTCTATCGCAGCGAACGGCCGCACCGAAGAAAACGCCGCCTGGTCCTACGAACATCCCTCCCCCTCCTTCGCCGCCATTGAAGGCCATCTCGCTTTCTATCCGAGCCGCTTCGAATGCTACGTCGACGACGAGCGCGTAACCTCCCAGCCCGGCGATTTCTACGGCGGCTGGATCACCAAAGATGTCATCGGACCTTTCAAAGGCGCCGCCGGTACCTGGGGCTGGTAACCCAATGTCACTCAGTTTCCGAGAAACGTTGACAGCCACCGGTGGAGCGGGCCTCTTGGCCGGCTATGCCGCTTTTCATGGCGGCATTGTTAAGGTCGGGTTTCAAACGGACGCGTTGTCTCCAGAACAGCTTCCAGCTGTACCGGCTTCTTGCTTCAAGAATTACGCAAACCGCTCCTCAAGCAAGTCTTTCTTCGGCGCATAATTCAACTTCCACCCATATTCAAGCAGTGGTTTCGCCGCCATCGCAAAGTCACTCACCAGGTCCACCAGCCCTGCTGACTTGTACTCACTCGCCTTCAAGTCGCGGACCGTTATGAACGATGTCAGCTTCAGCCACTCGGCGATCTCACTTTCGGCATGCTGGTCATACCCGCGCGGCAAACGCGTCAATTGATTCTCTGTCGACAAACTAAGCCTGTGTTTCGTTAGCCCTTTTACCACCCGCAGAAAGTCCGCTGGTGTCTCCGCCATCGCCGTCCGCCACACTTGTAAAAACGGCCGCTCCGGCATCCAGAACCCCGCCGCCACAAACGATTCTTCCGGCGACACATGCATATACACTTCCCCCAGCCCGGCGGCCGTTGGTTTCAACCCCGCGCCTACATGCGTTTTGAACGGCCGCTTGTCAGGACTGAAACGAATATCCCGGTAAACCCGCATCACCGGATTGCGATCTCGCGCGGCGATCAGCAACCCCCGTTTCCGGCACTGCGCCGCCACCTCGCTCACCAGCAGAGCCATCGGCTGATGCACTTGCTCGTCGTACGTCGCTTTTCTCTCGCGAAACCAGTCGCGGTCGTTGTTCTCTTTCAACTCCCGCAAAAATTTCAAACCCGCCGCCGGAAACCCGGCAAACTTCTCAGGCATCACTGCGTCTCGCCACGTAATTCATGCTTCCCACCCGGTACCATTTGTATCCATACGGCTCCAGCAGAATGCAATGCTTGCCCGATGGTTTGACCTCACTGTGATCGTCCGACAGCACATTGATCAACCATCGGTCCTTGCCTTCACCCAATCCCGGATCAAGCCAGATCTCAAGTGGATTCGCACCCAAGTTGTGCACCACCACTACCGAATTGTTGCGCCAGTCATACCGGATAGCCAGCACCGCGGGCGATTTCGTGGGCAGAATCGTAAAGTCGCCCCAGCCAATCTCCGCTACTTCTTTACGCATTCGTATGATGCGTTCCATCCAGTTCAATAACGAGTTCGGATCTCTCCGTTGCTCCGCCACATTCACGTGTTCGAACCCGTAAGCTCCGCCGCTGATCACCGGCGATACCGGCTTCTCGCCTCGCGTGAAACCGCCGTGCGGCTCAAGCGTCCACTGCATCGGCGTTCGTGCGCCTTCCCGCTCCGGCAGCGTCAGATCATCGCCCATGCCGATCTCGTCTCCATACCGAATCACCGGCGTCCCCGGCAAAGTCATCATCAGGCTGTAGGCTGCTTCGAGTCGTCGCCGGTCTCCCTGCAGCATCGGCGCAAGCCGTCTTCGGATGCCGCGTTTATAAAGCTGCATGTCGGCTTCCGGTCCAAACGCCGCGAACACTGCTTCTCTTTGCTCCTGTGTCAATCGCCCCAAATCGAGTTCATCATGATTGCGCAGAAACTGTCCCCATTGCGCGGTTGCTGGGCGCTGCCTGGTGGCCTTCAAAGAATTCTTCAGAGGCCCGCTATCCACCGTCGCCAGCGCATAAAATAAGGTCTGATTCACCTGGAAGTTGAACATCATCTGCAGCCGTTCTCCGGTCTTCCCGAAATACTCCATGTCGGTCTTTGCTTCGACATTCGCTTCGGCCAGAATGATCGCGTTTCCGTCGCGCCAGCTTAAGAATTCCCGCAAGGAACGGAGTATGTCGTAATGTTCCACCAGCTGCTGCGGCGCATCCGCGCCTTTCTCGGCAATCACAAACGGCACGGCATCCATCCGGAAACCCGTTACGCCCAGCTGAAGCCAGAAACCCATTATTTTTAAAATCTCTGCCTGCACTTCCGGATGCGCCGTATTCAGATCCGGTTGAAATTCGTAGAAGCGATGGAAGTACCACAATCTGGCCGTATCGTCATAAGTCCAGGTGGATTTCTGCACGCCGGGAAACACGATGCCATCCTTGGCATGCGCCGGTTTCTTTTTCGACCACACATACCAATCCCGATACTTCGAATCCGGGTCCCGCCGCGCTTCCTGAAACCAGTGGTGTTGGTCGGAGGTGTGATTGACCACCAGGTCGATCAGAATCCGCATGCCCCGCTGCTTGCAGCCATGCGCAAATTCGACGAAGTCGCCCAACGTGCCGTAACGCGAGTCGACGCCGTAGTAATCCGCCACGTCGTAGCCGTCGTCTCGCCCCGGTGACGATTGAAACGGCATCAGCCAGATGGCAGTAACGCCTAACCCTTGCAGATAGTCGAGGCGTCCGGTCAATCCTTTGAAATCGCCGACGCCGTCGCCATCGGAGTCGACAAAAGTTTCAACAGACAGGCAATAAATGATGGCGTTCTTATACCAGAGGTCGTTGATCATTCCTTTAATTAAACCGGGCGGGTCTTGCTCAGTTTAACTATTTAAGAACGGCAGGAATGATTGCCTTCGTTCATGCTCAATCAACCAGCGCTTCCTCGGCAAGCCCCCGCCATAACCGGTCAGCGATCCGTCCGCCCCAATCACCCGATGACACGGCACAACAATACTCACGGGGTTTGCGCCATTGGCCATTCCGACCGCCCGTACTGCGCTCGGTCGTCCCAGTCGTCGCGCCAGTTCGCCATAGCTAATCGTCTCGCCCGCTGGTATCTCGCGGAGCGCCAGCCATACGCTTTGCTGAAAAGCGGTCCCTTCCATTTGTATTTGGAGCCGTTCGATTGCGCGGCAGTCTCCCTGGAAATAGCGTGCGAGCGCAACAGCCGCCGCGCTGGGCTCAGGCGGCTCGTTCAAATCTTCCCGGTCTGTCCAGTCCACCGCACGAAGAAATCCACCTTCATCCGTGACGATCGCCAGCTCGCCCACCGGAGACTTTAAACGTTCACAGAACACGTGCTGCATCAGCCGCCCACAAATGCTGTGCCGCGTAGGCTCGCCACGGCCGCCAGGCTTCCGCGTGTGCGAGTAACTGTTCCACCGACACTGGCGTCCGCCTCATTTTGGCTGCTCCCCGGAGCAAGCCCACGTCGGAAGCCGGGAACGCGTCTGTTTCGCGCAGCGCCCTTAGCGCGATGTACTGCGCCGTCCATTCACCAACTCCCTGAATCGATCGCAGCTTCGTCACAATCTCTTCCACCGAACCCACCGGCTCGAACAATCTCGGCTGCTCGACGGCTGCCTGGGCCAAAGCCTTTACTGCGGATCTCCGCGACGCGGGCATACCCAGTGTGCTCAAATCGGCTGCGGTAACTTCTGCTGCCGTAGGAAAGGCATGTGTCAAACCGTTGTCCGCCGCACCTGTCCAAGGCCTACTGCACAGCCGCACCAGCTTAGCCGCTAACTGGCGCGCTCCTGCGACACTGATCTGTTGCCCGAGGATCGCCCGCACCGCGAGTTCGAACCCGCTCCAACCACCGGGCGAATGCAAGCCCGGCCGTTCCGCTATTAGCGCCGCCAAAGAAGGGTCGCGCGCCAGATGCTCCCCGATCCGGCCGATGTCCGCGTTCACATCGAACACGGTTCGCAAGCGCGACACGATCACCGGAATCGCGCGCACGCAGGGAAACTGAATCTTGGCCACCAGCGCCCGCCGCGCCGGTTCATGACGCACTTCGACTGTCCCTAATTGGCCGCCGTGCGACACCACGCGTCTGTACCGCCCGCCATCCACGAGTTCGACGCCCTCGATCGCCCGCGCTTCGAAAAAACCGAGCATCGACTGCCAGTCATAGGGCGGACGATAGCTCATCTGTAACTCGAGCGGAGCGTCTGGCGATGCCGCACCGCGCTTACTCCGCCGCAGCTCGCTCGGCGGCCGCTGGTACAAAGCACGGAACGCATCGTTGAAACGCCGGATACTGCCAAAACCGGCCGCCAGCGCTACCTGCGTCATCGAGAGCTGGGTGTCATGAATCAGCTGTTTGGCAAACAACACACGCCGCGTTTGCGCCACGCTCACCGGCGATGCCCCCAAATGCCGCTCGAATAGACGCCGTAATTGCCGCTCGCCCACGCCGACCCTTTCGGCCAGTGACTCGACGCTCGCTGCCTCGTCATCCAGGAATCCTTCCGCAATCAGCGCCATCGCCCGTGATACGGTATTCGAAGTGCCGCGCCAGCACGCCACTTCCGGCGAAAGCTCCGGCCGGCAGCGCAGGCAAGCTCGGAAACCAGCCTCCTGGGCCGCCGCTGCCGTCTGAAAGAAAACACAGTTCGCGCGCTTCGGCGTGCGCGCCGGACAAATCGGCCGGCAATAAATCCCTGTCGACATCACACCCGTGTACAACAGCCCGTCAAAGCGGGGATCGCGCGTCTCCATCGCCCGGTAGCAAATATCGCCGTCCAGCCATTCCATGACCTCTACTATCCTCCCTAAGAAGGTCCCCGTCTGGCCATTTTCGGACCCGACAGCAAGCCTGGCGGCCAAGCGATGCCTGGGTCAACAAAGGACTTTCAACAACGTTGCCAATCCATTGCTTGGGCGATGAACGATTGAAGTTCACCGCTGAACTACTAAGAGGCAAAGGGTCCATGACAGACTGGCAGCACTGGAGCTCGCAACATACGACGAGCGACACACTGCTAGCCGTTCGTCGCGACGCAACAATCCAATGGAAAAGCTGGGGCCGCCAAAGTACGGTTTGGGCGTTATACGGGTATGTGAATTGTTCGCTCTTGCCGAGTAGCGTGTGACTCACCCTAGCAAGGCCGCGGTTCTCACCCCAATCCGGAAGGACACCTTGAGAGTGATCGGCAAGCCCCCCACGACAAGGGTGTCAGGGTTCAGAGAACAGACCTCAGAGAACAGAAATCAGGAATCGCAAAAATTCACACTTGACATTGACAGACAAATGCACAACCATAAGGTTGTGGATCAGTTGGATACAACATTTGCTGCTTTGTCTGATCCAACCCGGCGGGGGATGATCGAACGACTCTCACAGGGTCCTGCCTCCGTGCATGGTTTGATGGAACCGTTTGCACTCTCGCAGCAGATGATTTCAAAACATATTGCGTACCTAGTGCAGGCACGGATCGTGATCAAGACGAAGCGTGGACGAGAGAGTGTGTGCACGCTTAGGCCGGAGGCGATAAAGACAGTAAGCGACTGGGCGATGAGTTATCGCCGATTCTGGGAAGAGAGCTTCGACAAGTTGGATGTGGTTGTGAACCAAATGAAAAAGGAGATCAAAGATGGCAACAAGCACGGTTAACGATACAGAGCGGATGGTTGTGACCAGAGTTTTCGATGCCCCACGCGAACTGGTTTGGAAGGCGTGGACAGACCCGAAATACGTGATGCAGTGGTGGGGGCCGAAGGGTTTTACTGCCCCCTTTTGCAAGATGGATTTTCGCGTTGGAGGGAAGTTTCTCTGCTGTATGAGAGCGCCGGATGGGCAGGAGTTCTGGAATGGCGGAGAATACCACGAGATTGTTCCGCACGAGAAGATTGTCTCCTCCATGTACTTTTCCGACTCCGAAGGAAACAAGGTTGAGCCTGCACACTATGGAATAGAACATGAGGCCATCGAGGATGCGCACGACGTAATTACTTTTGAGGATTTGGGAAACAGCCAGACGAAACTCACCTTCATCGGCAACGAAACCATGGAGCACGCCAAAAATAGCGGTCAGCTCGAAGGCTGGAACCAGATACTCGATAAAGTTGCTGCAGTTGTTGCAGGGCTAGCGCAGGCGAAATAAGAAGTTGAAGTTTTGATAATCGTCATACGCGAGACACGGTCAAGTGCGGCGGCGATGGCTTAGCTGTATCGTCGGCATGTCGGAGAATCGGGTTGGCTTTAGCCTGCAAGTAGTCGGCAAGCGTCTAGAATCTTAGATCAGGGCAATCTGCGTCGCGACTCAGAGATGGACCGCTACCGCAGAGTGCCCCCTCGGGTCAACGAATTGCTGAACGCGCCATCGCTCCGCCTTCCGCTCCGCAACACCGCTTCCACTGCGAGTAAGCTGGAACAGCGCGAACTGCCGCCACCCGTGTTCCCGGACCAAGTCTCACAGATGTTCTGGGCCATCCACTGGAAATCCCCTAAACCCGCTACGCCAGTTACACTGGGAGTGAACCTCTCTTATTTATGCTCGAAGGTACGCTAGCCAAGGTATTTGGCACCAAACATGACCGCGAAATCAAGCGCATTCGGCCGCTTGTCTCGGCGATCAACGATCTCGAGCCCGGATTGCAGAAGCTGTCGGATGCTGAATTGGCCGCCAAAACGCAAGACTTTAAACAGCGGCTGGCAAACGGGGCTTCTCTCGACGATATTTTAATCGAAGCTTTCGCGGTCTGCCGGGAAGCTGGACGGCGCGTCCTGAACATGCGGCATTTCGATGTTCAGCTAATCGGCGGCATCACGCTCCATCGCGGCCGCATCGCCGAAATGAAGACCGGCGAGGGCAAAACCCTGGTGGCCACGCTCCCCAGTTACCTCAACGCGCTCGAAGGTAAAGGCGTCCATATCGTCACGGTCAACGATTATTTGGCCCGCCGCGATTCGGAATGGATGGGCCGCATCCATCGTTCACTCGGCCTGAGTGTCGGCACCATCGTTCACGATCTCGACGAGCAGGAACGCCGCAACGCCTACTATTCCGATATCACTTACGGCACCAACAACGAATTCGGCTTCGACTATCTCCGCGACAACATGAAATTCCGCCTGGAGGATTACGTCCAGCGCGAGTTCAATTTCGCCGTCGTCGACGAGGTCGATTCCATTCTGATCGACGAGGCCCGCACGCCTCTCATCATTGCCGGTCCGAGCGAAGAATCGACCGACAAATACTACAAAGTCAATCGCATCATCCCGTATCTCGAGCGCGGCGAAGTAATCGAAGGCAAGGAGCCTGGCCAGTCTTACACGACGGGTGATTTCACGGTCGATGAAAAAACTCGCAGCACCGCGCTTACCGAAGAGGGCGTACTCAAAATCGAGAAGCTTCTCAATACCGGCAACCTTTACGATCCCGCCAATATCGAGATGAACCACCATGTCCAGCAATCGCTGCGTGCCCACATTTTGTATCTGCGCGATCGCGACTACGTCGTCCAGGAGGGCCAGGTCATCATCGTGGACGAGTTTACCGGCCGTCTGATGCCCGGACGCCGTTGGAGCGACGGTCTCCATCAAGCCGTCGAAGCCAAAGAGAACGTCAAAATCGAGCGCGAAACACAAACGCTCGCCAGCATCACTTTCCAGAACTTCTTCCGCATGTATAAGAAGCTCTCCGGCATGACCGGCACCGCCGACACCGAGGCCGCCGAGTTCAGCAAAATCTACAATCTCGAAGTCACCCAGATTCCGACCAACCGGCCGCTGCTCCGCCTCGAGAATCCGGACGTGGTGTATCGCACCGAAGAAGAGAAATTCCGCAACGCCGCGAAAGAAATTCAATCGCTCAACGAGCGCGGCCAGCCGGTGCTGGTCGGCACCATCTCAGTCGAAAAATCGGAAAGACTGTCCACCATCCTGAAGAAGATGGGTGTCAAGCACGAAGTCTTGAACGCTAAGAATCACGAGCGGGAAGCGCACATCGTGGCGCAGGCCGGCCGCAAAAGCGCCGTCACCGTTTCGACCAATATGGCGGGCCGCGGAACCGATATTCTGCTCGGTGGAAATCCGGATGTTCTGCTCGAAGATCGCTTGAATCGGGCGGGCAAAACGCCCGAAATGCTCGCCCCCGGCGAACTCGAAAATCTGCGCACCCAAGTCAAGACCGCCATCGAGGCCGAGCGCCAGGAAGTGATGGCGCTGGGCGGCTTGCATATTCTCGCTACCGAACGCCACGAATCCCGCCGCATCGACAATCAGCTGCGCGGCCGTGCTGGACGGCAGGGCGACCCGGGCAGCTCGCGCTTTTATTTGTCCTTGCAAGACGATCTACTGCGTATCTTCGGCGGAGAGCGTATGCAGAAACTCATGCTGCGGCTGGGCATGGAAGAAGATATGCCGATCGAGTCGAAGCTGATTACCAGCCGCATCGCTTCGGCGCAAAAAGCGGTCGAAGCCCAGCATTTTGCTTCCCGCAAACACGTTCTCGAATACGACGACGTGATGAACAAGCAGCGCCAGGCCGTCTACAAAATGCGCCGCGATCTGCTGGAGGGCGACAATCAGAAAGATCGAATCGTCAATATCATTCGTGGGATTTCGGGCGGCTTCGTCGACCAGTTTGTGCCGGAAAGCGCCCGCGTCGATCAATATGATTTGAATGGTCTGCAAACGGCCATCCTCAATCAGTTCGGCGCCAAGCTCAACCCGGAAGAACTGATGCCCCTCAATCGCGGCGAAATCGAAGCGCACATCAACGATCTGCTCGAAGCGCGTTACGACGCGAAAGAACGCATGATTGGCGCTGAGAACATGCGGCAGGCCGAGCGCATCATCATGCTCAACGTAGTCGACAACCAGTGGAAAGACCACCTGCTTTCGATGGACCACTTGAAAGAAGGAATCGGTCTGCGCGGCTACGGTCAGAAGGATCCGCTGATCGAGTACAAGAAGGAATCGTTCACCATGTTCCAGGACATGATGGATCGGATCGAAGACGAGACCATCAAGTTCCTGTTCTTCATGCGGATCGAAAGCGGCTTCAGCGAGCCCCCGCTGCCTTATCCCGAACCGGATGATCCGGACGAAGACGGAATAGAAATTTTTGAAGGCGCAGATACAGCCGGCGCCGATACAGAACCGGCCGCTCGTTCGGCCAGGCATCTCGAAGCGGAGCGTCTGGAAGCAGAGCGCGTAGAAGCGCTGCAGCGCGAGGCGCAAAAGTCCGTCGTTGATCTGACGCGCAACATACAACGTAAGAAAGATCGCGAACTGGCTGACTTGCGGCTGACAGGTAGCAATGGAACTGCCGAATCGCATCCGGCGTCCAATGGTAAAGGCCCGAAGGTTGGCAGAAACGATCTCTGCCCCTGCGGCAGCGGAAAGAAATATAAAAAATGTCATGGTGCCGCGGGTTAGTCGTTTTTGGTCTGTTAGCCTCCTCGCTTGCCTTGGCGGACGATCAGGTTTTGTGGCAGGAGTACGGTCAGGTGCGCTCAACTGTCACTCACGATCGCGCGCTGACGATCACGTCATACCAGATGAAAGATCCGACGGGGGCGCTGGCCGCCTGGGAATGGCTTCGTTCCCCAAATGGCCACACCTGTGATCTGGCCGCGTTTTGTAACCAGGACGGAAAGCGAACGGTCGTTGCTGACGCCAACTATCTCCTCATCCTGGATGGTCCGGCCCCCACAAAAGAAGGCGTAACGGCTTTATTGAAAGCTCTCCCGAACAGGCGCGACACTTCGCTCCCGGCCATCCTGTCATTTCTGCCCCATCAGGGACTGGTCCCTAACTCTGCCCGCTACGTCTTGGGCCCATCGTCGCTAGCCGCCTTCGCGCCGGAATTGAGCGCAGCCAATCCCGGCTTCGACTCGGGCGCGGAAGCACAACTCGCCGAGTACCACGTCGGCAAGACTGCTAAACCCACTCGCCTGGCGCTGTTCTACTACGCGACGCCCGGAATGGCGCGGCAGCACGCAGCCTCGTTCAAGTCTCTCCCCAATGTGCAAGTGAAACGTTCGGGCGTGCTGGTGGCGGTCGTACTGGCGCCAGAGTCACAAGCCTCTGCCGATACGCTCTTGAGCCGCATCCAATACGAAGCCAAGGTCACCTGGAACGAAACTCCGCCGCCGAGCCCAATCAAACCGCTTTATCGGCTGTTAGTCGATATCATGTACATCAGCTGTCTGCTCTCGGCGCTGGCTTTAGCCGCAGGATTGATCTATGCGGCCATGCGGATCTATCGCCGCCGTTATGGCACGCTGGATGCCGATGAAGCCATGACCACGCTTAACCTGAGCGGCGATTAAACCTATTTAACTCGCTGAAGGGCAACGGTTTAGGCGGTTCAAAGATGTGCTATCCACAGGCATATTCTGCCCGGTCGATCCAGTGTGGAAAAAGGGCGGTGTCCCTAAATGGTTTGTACACTGGAACTTACAGCGCGTTTTTCGCCGGGTCAAAAATGCCCTTGACTTCACCCCACGCTCGCCCTAAACTCCAATCACAAACAGGTTTTGGTGGTTGCGATGCCATCGAATCTGATTCTCCCATCAAACGTAACCCCCGGATTTTACGGGGGCCTGATAACAGGAAGAACAATGCTCATTCGTTAAGAGTGAGCATTTTCTTTTACATACAGGCCGTCACGGAAGTAGTATGAAACGGCCGCCGCCCAGCCCGGCAGATGCGCCGCAAACCTGGCGGGAACGGTTCGCGGCCCTGCGCAATGTTCCTCCGCTGCTCAAGATGGTTTGGGAGACAAGCCCCGGCCTCACGATTTCCACACTTCTTCTGCGCTGCATCTCAGCCTTTTTTCCCTTAGCCACTCTGTGGGTTTCCAAACTGATTGTTGATCTGGTGGTACGGGCCATTCGACACCAGCCGTTCGACCGAAACACCATCTGGAAGCTCCTGATACTTGAATTAGCGTTGGCCGTCGGCTCGGACACCCTGGGCCGCCTGATTTCCCTGGTCGATAGCCTGCTTGGTGACAAGTTCACGAATCACGTCAGCATCAAGCTGATGGAACACGCTGCCTCGCTCGATCTCGTTTCGTTCGAGGATCCGGTCTTTTACGACAAAATGGAGCGCGCGCGCCGTCAGACCACGTCCCGCCTCGGGATGCTGGCCGGACTCGCCGGTATGGCGCAGCAGCTTCTCACGCTCATCTCGCTCCTCTCGGCAGTGCTTTTCTATTATCCCTGGCTCCTTCTGTTGCTGGCGGCCGCAACGATCCCGGTTTTCCTAGGCGAAACGCGTTTCGCCATGCTGAATTACTCGATGCTCTATCGCTACACTCCGGAGCGTCGCGAGCTCGACTATTTGCGCTACCTGGGCGCGAGTAACGAGAGCGCTAAAGAGATCAAAATCTTCGGCCTCGGTCGATACCTCATCAACCGGTCCCGGTCGCTCTTCGAGCGATTCTACGCCGAGAATAAGCATCTGGCGACGCGGCGCGCCTGGCATGGAACGCTACTCAACCTCGTTCCGACTGCGGCCTACTATTTCGCCTACGCGTTGATCATTCTGCGCGCGCTCGCCGGAGTGATGACAGTAGGCGACCTTACGCTTCTCGTTGGAGCCTTCTCTCGCGCCCGCAGCATCATGGAAGGCTTAGTGTCTGGATTGGTTGGCGTTTCCGAGCAGGCCTTGTTTATCAAGGACCTTTTCGAATTTTTCAAAAGCGAGCCTGCCATTCATTCCGTTCCGAATGCGCTGCCTGCGCCTAGGCCCATCCGCGATGGGTTCGAATTTTCAAATGTCTCGTATGCGTATCCTGGCTCCGAAAGGCTGGTCCTGGACCGGATCAACTTTCGCTTCTATCCTGCTGAACGCATTGCCCTTGTGGGTGAGAACGGAGCCGGCAAGACAACGCTGGTCAAGCTCCTGGCCCGGCTTTACGATCCGACCGCTGGCCGCATTTTGCTCGATGGCGTCGATCTCCGGGACTACGACGTGGATGAACTCCGCAATGAGATTGGCGTCATTTTCCAGGACTATATGCGCTACGACGCTCTAGCCAACGAGAACATTGGCTTTGGCCGCATCAGCCAGCTCGACGATCAAGACCGGATCGTTGTATCTGCCGAGAAGAGCCTGGCGGCGCCCGTCGTCGACAAACTTCCGAAGGCTTATGCGCAGATGCTCGGCAGGCGCTTTGAGGGTGGCGTCGACTTGTCGACCGGTCAATGGCAGAAGGTGGCGTTGGCCCGCGCCTATATGCGGGATGCTCAGATTCTGATCCTGGACGAGCCGACCGCCAGCCTGGACGCCCGCGCGGAGTTCGAGGTGTACCAGCGCTTCGTCGAATTGACTGCCGGTAAGATGGCGGTACTGATCTCGCACCGGTTTTCCACCGTCCGCATGGCAGATCGCATTCTGGTGCTCGAAAACGGCCGTATCATCGAGCAGGGTTCGCACTCGCACCTGGTCGCGCTTGGCGGCAAATACTCCGAACTTTTCGAACTGCAGGCGGCTGGCTACCGCTAGGCGGCACGTGTTCTACTAATCCATATGAGATTTCGGGTCTTGCTGGCCGCGTTGCCTCTTTTCGGCTACGTTACGTTCGCCGCGACGTCGGGCACAGACTTGAATACTGCTGCGGCCGGCAGTGAACTTCAATCCGCTAGTGGGGCAGATGTGCACATCGCTCCCCGCTCATCCAGTACGGTTTATGCCGATCATGTGGTCTTGAACGAGGGATCGCTACAGATCAGAAACTTCAGCGGCTATCCGGTGAACGTGCGGCAGTTGGAGGTCGCAGCGGAGGATGCGCACACGCAGGCGGTGGTCCGCGTAAGAAGCGACACTATCGAGATTGCCTCCCTCGGCGGCGGATTGAGCGTAAAGGAAGCCGGCGCCATGTTGACCCGAGTCACGGCAGGCACCCGCATCAGCTTCCAGCGGAGCAACTCGTCTCCCTCAGGCTTCAAACGGCACACCAATCACCACACTCTTTATTGGATTATCGGCGGCGTAGCGGTGGCGGCACTCGTAATCGGCCTCACGGCGGTAGCCCAGGGTAAGAGTCTCTGAGCGGTTCGACTTCTATTTTTCTAGCGATTGTCACTTTCGCCAGCGCATCCGCTTCGGCCCAGACCTGGGGTCCACCCCCAGACGCTAAACCAGCGTACTCGCTTGTCTATACCGGTCGCTTGTTCGGCTATTTCCGCTACCCCGATATTCAAACGAGCGATGACCGCGGTTGTCCGGATCCAGGCGCAACGCCGCTCCCCCCGCAGGTCATGCTCTTTCGCCGGCAACTGGATCGAATGCGCATAGCCGGTCAGCAGCTGGTATCCATGGGGGACAACTTCGCGCCTGAGCTCCTGGCGCGCACCATGCAAAATAACTTGCCCGGCACCGAACACGCGGGCGAACTGGTAAGCAAAGATTTATTTGCGCCGGGCGAGCAAGGCGGTCGCTGGCTGCCGGCAACGCAAGAATCCAGCGGAGGAAAAATCCCGGCAGACAATGTCGGCTGCTTTCTGCGCCTGATGGGATTCAACGCTATCGTCCCCGGTCAGCAGGATTTCTATTACGGTCCCGAGCGCTTGCGGCAGATCGCCCGTTTCCTGGCCGAACCGCCGGATTCCAATTACAAGCCGGTCGAAATGCTGGCGGCGAACCTCGTGATTCGTTCGACTCGCCGGAATGCCCTGCCGCCCAAACCAAACGACACCCTGCCGTTGCCGGTGCAGCGAGCACTTAATGCAGACTCGCCGGTCCGCTTTGAATTAACGGCATCGGTCCTTCCCTGGCTACAGGATGTGCCGCTTTCGGGCAAAGCCGAGCACGTAGCAGTTTACGACTGTCCAGCGGACTCCGGCAATCCCCGCAGCTTCGCACTGCCGTCCGACGAGAGCGGGCGCTGCCGCCCATTGCAGAAGAGCGCCAGCGCGCCGCTCCGATTCCATTTGCGACCGCCCCCGAACCCTTCAGAAAACTTTCTCCCCGGCTACTACACGCTCGATCCCGGCAGTAATCATGCACTCTGCGCGACTTATCTGCAGGACGAGAATGTGATGACGCATTGCCAGTTGTTTAGTGTCCAATACCCGTTTCTGCAGTACCATCCGAAAGCAACAGGCGTGACTCCGGCGCCTTACTTTATGCCCCCGGATCCAGATGGTCCTGTGATCTTTGGCGTTCTCGATTCCAGTTTGGTTGGTTATATCGGGGAACTGAGCGATGTTTGGATGAATACCGATCAGCGCTTCGATACGAGCGCCCAGATTGTCGATCCGCTGGAGGCCATGCGCCAGATGCTGGATCTTTGTGAATCGGACGTCGCCTGTCATGGACGCCGAAAGATTTTGCTGGCGCAGATGCCCTACTACAAAGCCGCTGAACTCGCCAATAAGCTAAAGGTGTTCGACGTGGTAGTCGCGCAAGCCGATGGAGAGCACGCCAACGCCGACGAAACAAGTACACGGCTCACGCCGGGGACTGCGCCGTTTGTACTGAGCCCCGGGATCGCTTTTAATGCGGGCCGGCAGAATGTGCTCAGCACTAATCTGCGCCGCGCCGATTACTATGTGTCGCCCGACGGCAAGCGCTCCCTGAACAATCAGGTCTTTGACGCCGAGCACCCGGCGTCGCCCCCCAAACCGTGCCGGACCTGCGCTATCAATGCGAAAGTTGCGCAGGCGGTGGGCTTGCCGGGATCAAAAAACATTGCCGTTAACTACGAGGATCTGGCGCTAAAATCCATGCAGCAATTCTGCGGGTCGGACGTAGCCTTTCTGCAGCATCGCGACATCTTTTCCGGGTTCGACAAAGCTATCAATTTATGGCCGGCCGGCTTTCACCCGACTTTGCAACAGTTGCTTGATGAAGCGCTATGGAAAGGCGACTTCGCGTTTTGCGTTCCGCTCAACGGAGCCACATTGAAGAAGGTCTTGACGGAATCGGCCGCTTTCGATCAGCAGGATCAGGATAATCTTTCGATTGAGGTGGAGAAGGGAAGAGGGTTGAGCACACTCGGCATTCAGAACGATGCCGGTTCGGGGTTGCCGCTGATTCGCGGACAGGCGATTGAAGACAACAAACTGTACGGCGTCGCCATGACGGACTATCTGGCGTTTGGCAACACCGGCTATCCGGAACTATCGAGCGAAGCCATCCAGCCCGTTGTCAGAGTGGTCTCGCTGAAAGGGCTCAACCGGCTGACAGGTCTTGCCTGCGAACAGTTGCCGGTTGATTTCACGAAGGGGTCTTGCCAATCCGACGAAATCGCAGCCTCCGATTACTTCGCCGCCATTCGACAGCATCCCTTCGATACCAGCCGTGGTTTGACGGCGTGGCTGCAACTGCGCCGTTGGGCCGCACATCCACTGCAAACTCAGCCGAATGTAACCACGTTTACCGCAAAAAAAACAGCGATCCCCGAAAACGTGGTCGAACGGCGCGGCCTCTGGTATTTCACTCTGCAAAACGTCTCGCTCGGCTACAACCTCAATTTCATTCGAGGCTCCGACCGGACCGTGCCGGGCAACTTTGTCGGCAATAACAGCTTTTCACAGCTTTCGACACCCGAATCTTCACAAACGAATCTATGGGTGCGCGCGCGCGGCGGCTACTCGTTCCCCCGCTTTGTGGACTTTTATTCGTCGGCTGAGTTGAAATACTCGCGCCTGGTTGTTCGCAACTCGACCGGCAACGGAAATTTCGGAGACTATCAGTTGACCTTGGGAAATAACTTACTGCGCGGTGAAGTTGGGCTCACCAGTAAGCCGCTCACCGGGCGCATTCCTATCCGGCTGTTACTTTCGGAAGATCTGCTTACGCAGGCAACGGCGCCTTTTCAGCAGTTCACTGTTCCTCTTGCTTGCGGCAATCTCCCTTGCAGCAATGGCAGCAATAGTCTGACAACGTTTAACCTGGCGAAGAATTATTTGGTGGTGACTCGCCTGGGAGCAAGAATTCAAAACGACCAAAGCTGGTTCGAAGCCGGGCGCGAGTACGGCCAGAACATCGATACACCGTTCAGCTACTCACTGCAGGACGCGTCGACGCCGGTTCCCTTCGAGTGTCCGATCTCTAAGGGACTCACACTTGCCAACTGCATCTCGACCGATGCGCTGTTTACCAATCAGAGTAAAGTGATTTCGCACTTACGTACTCAGTCGGTCGCAGGCTGGTTCGCCAACTTCCATGTCGCGGTACCGCTGTGGGGCGACAGGCTGCAACTATTGACAGACAGCTACGGCGAATTGTTCGACCGCCAGTCTGATGACACGCCGTACAACACGCGGTTCTACGAAGACTTTACGGTGGCGCTCAGAGTGCCACTGTGGGGCAACCTGAGCTTCGCGCCGCAGGTGGAGACGTTTTACTTCCAAAACAAGATTGTGCCGGACCAGATTGCAGCGGTGAATCATTATGTGTTTGTGAGCACGTCGGTGACATTGCAGTATGGCTTCGACTGGCATCGCGGCGTCGGGCTGCTGCGCGCGCTCCGCTTTCCGAACGGCGTGTCAACCGCAACCACAGGCACCGTACCCCGGCCGTAATCCCGGCCCCGCGGGTTAAGCTAATTAGCTTGACTCAATTGTTGCGGTCCTATCTTTTTCTTGTTCTCCTTGCCTCTGCGCTTCCTGCTCAGGAGTTACCGCTCATGCCGTGGCCGGCGAATTTGTCTCGGGCGAGCGGTTCTATCGCCGTCGACACGGGTTTCGGCGTCTCTCTGGCAGGCAGCGGATCGAAAGATGATCGCGTGTTGGCGGCAGTCAACCGGCTTTTTCCGCGCTTGGTGCGTCAGACCGGTATTCCGGTCCAGACCCACATCGTTTCGGCAGACAGCACTGCCACGTTGACCATTGTGGTCGAAAAGCTGGATCACCGCGCGCCTCAGAAATTAGGTGACGACGAGCGCTATTCACTCGAAGCAGCTGATAATCATGTGCGCATCTCGGCAGATGCTCCTCTGGGCGCGCTGCGCGGTATCGAAACCTTTCTCCAGCTTGTCACGCAGAATAAGGCGGTGAACAACGTCGGCACTCCGGGCTTTTCGCTGCCCGCCGTCAGTATTCATGACGAGCCACGCTTCCCATGGCGCGGATTATCACTCGACGTGGCGCGCCACTTCATGCCCATCGACGATGTGAAACGAACAATTGATGGCCTCGCCGCGGTGAAGTTAGATGTACTTCATCTGCACCTGTCCGACGACGAAGGTTTTCGGGTGCAAAGCAAACGCTATCCGCGGCTCACAGCCTATGGCTCCGACGGGCTGTTCTACTCGCAATCCGAAGTACGCGATTTGATCGGCTATGCGCGTGAACGCGGCATCCGCATCGTTCCCGAATTCGATATGCCGGGCCACGCCACCAGCTGGCTCGTCGGTTATCCAAAGTTAGGCACGAGACCCGGCCCCTACCAAATTACGCGCCACTTCGACACTTCAACCGAGCTGATCGATCCGACCCAGGAATCGACTTACCGGTTTCTGGATGGGTTCATTGGCGAGATGGCGCGCTTGTTTCCCGATGAGTATTTCCATATCGGCGGTGACGAGGTCAATCCGAAAGCCTGGAACGAAAGTGCGCGCGTACAAGCGTTTATGCGTAAGCATGATTTGCTTGATGCGAAGGCTCTGCATACCTATTTCAACCAGCGCCTGCTGAAGATCGTCACCAGACATCGCAAGCATATGGAGGGCTGGGATGAGATCCTGCAACCGGATTTGCCGAAATCAATCGTGGTGCAATCCTGGCGCGGACAGCCTTCGCTCTGGGCCGGTGCGCGCCAGGGTTTTCAAGGCATTTTGTCGGCCGGTTACTATCTCGATTTGATCTACCCGGCGTCGTATCACTATTCGATCGATCCCATGATTGCGCCAGGACCTGCTCCGGGACATTACGGGCAAGCGGAAGCTCCCGATCCCAAAGAGCCCAAGCCCGGATCACCTTCCGGTCTGACACCTGACCAGGCAAAGCTGATTTTAGGTGGTGAGGCGGCCATGTGGGACGAACTCGCCACACCCGAGAATCTGGATGCCAAACTGTGGCCGCGGCTGGCTGCCATGGCTGAACGATTCTGGTCGCCTGAATCGGTGACGGATGTGGCGTCGATGTATCGCCGATTGGCCTTAACGAATCGGTGGCTGGAGTGGCTCGGATTAAAACAGCGTTCGAATCTTCAGCTGATGCGCCAGCGGCTGGCAGGCGATCAGGCATCGCAGCCGCTCGATGTTATTGCGTTGCTGTTAGAGCCGACCAAGGGCTACTCCAGAAATGCGGAAACTTACACGAATGCGGCCCCAATCAATAAGCTGGTCGATTCCATACCGCCGGAGAGCAATGCCGCGCGCGAGTTCCGGAATGAGGTCGATCGCTATCTGGCTGCTTCTCAAGACAGAAGAAATGGCCGGCTACTGCGCCAGCAGCTGGCAAACTGGAGGCAAGCGGCGGCGAATGCTCGTCCCATCTTCGCCTCGAACTCCTTGCTCATGGGGGACAGCGCGGTGGTGAATGCCGTCGAAACCCTGTGCCAGACCGGTCTGGCATCGCTCGACTACCTGGAGAAAGCGAACAAGCCTGCCGCCGCAAATTGGAAAGAGCAAGCGCAGCGCATCACGGCGGAGTACAGTTATAAGCCCGTAGGTGAATTAGTCGTTCCCATCGCACCCGGCATTGCGAAGTTAGTGGAAGCGGTGAGTCAATGAAGACTTTGCTAGTTCTTACAGTATTGGGCGCCATCGTTGCCTCTGCTCAAGAGCCGGTCGTGCTGCACGCGCAAAGACTCTTCGATGTCGAAAGTGGAAAGATCCTGACCCCTGGCGAAGTGCTCGTCACTGGGGAAAGGATCATCGCTGCGGGCGTACACGTCGATCATCCCTCCGGCAGCAAAGTCATCGATCTGGGCGACACAACGCTTCTGCCGGGCTTGATCGATGCGCATGTTCATCTCTTCCTGCATCCGGGCGCGGAAGATTTGCAAACGGTCGAGGAGTCGGTCCCACAGCGCACCATCACTGCTGTTCTGGCGGCACGCGCCGATCTGCTGGCTGGCTTCACCGCCGAGCGCGATATGGGAACCGAGGGCGCCGGTGCGGCCGATTCCGCCGTCCGCAACGCTATCGATCAGGGATCCGTTCCCGGACCACGTCTGCGCGTGAGCGGCAACGCGATCGATATCCTCGGCGGCCACGAAGATGCCAATCACTTTAACCCTGAGGCGCATGTACTCTCGAACGCCAGTTACGCGAACAACGCCGAGCAGATTGTTCAGGTCATTCGAGAACAACTCAAGCTGGGCGCGGACTTTATCAAAATGTACGAGACGGGCCGGGATTCGCTCAGAGACGGCCACTTTTCGACCCCCTATCAATACACCGAAGCCGAGTTAAGCACGGCCGTGCACGAAGCGGCGCGCGTAGGCAAGCATGTGGCGGTGCACGCAACGGGTGAACCAGGCACGCTCTATGCGGCTCAAGCCGGCGTTGTTTCTATCGATCACGCCGACCAGCTCAGCGAGGAAACCATGCGGCTGATGCGCGAGAAGCAGATTCCCGCCGTACCCACGTTTACAATTTCCGATTACTTCGCCAATCACGCCGCATCGCCCGAAGCGGCCAAACGTCTACACGAAGCGCTTGCTCTGCACGCGAGTGAGTTTCGCAAACAGCTGGCTGTTGGCGTCCCGATGGCAGTAGGTTCGGACGTGGGACCGTTTCCGCATGGCACGCAAGCGCGCGAATTCGTGCTCATGGTCCAGTACGGGATGACCCCCGCTGCAGTGTTGCAGGCAGACTTTTTGAACGGAGCGAAGGTACTGGGTTGGGACGGACGAATCGGTAATTTGAAGGAGGGCTATTTTGCCGACGTAATCGCGGTGCCGGGTGATCCCACAGCAGATATCAGCACTCTTGAACGGGTTGCTTTTGTGATGAAGGGTGGGGTGATTTTTAGGCAGTAGCCGCTGTCAGGGTCGAGCTTGCTTTGTTGTGCAACATCTTTGTACGATTTGGGTTATGAAGACCGTCACATCTGCTTACGCCAAAGCAAACTTGGTCGAACAGGGAGAACGGGTAACCATCTCGCGCTACAACAAGCCGGTGGCCGACTTGGTGCCGACAAGCGGGCAGACGCGCCCGTTGCCTAAACTCGGAACAGGCAAAGGCAAGGTCAAAATTCTCGATCCCCGCTGGGCCGAACCGCTTACCGACCAGGAAATCGAATCATTGCTAACGAACGCAAGCTAGCCCGATGCGAGCCGTGCTGCTCGACACGTAGGTTTTTGTAGGCGCCTATCTCGGAACTGCTCTCCCGTCGAAGGTGTTAGCTTTGTTTCGCGATGCCTCGATTGAACGAATACTCAGCACAGCATCGCTGCCGGAAATCGCGATCAAGAACACGCTCGGAAAGCTCGACATGACCGAACAACAAACGCGAGAGGCAGCCCGCTCACCATCCTGCCCGTTAAGCCGCAACATGTTTACCGGGTCTTCGCCCTATCACAGCACCATCGCGATCCGTTCGACCGCGCAATCATTGCGACCGCACTCGGTTGAACAATTTCCAATCGTTGGCGGCGACAGACAATTCCAGAGCTACACGGGTCTGCGGGTTATTTGGTAATGCCGCCGGCCGCCGCGCGACAATTTCAGCCACTGCCCGTTTATGCGCTGGATCTTCAGGTTTGCCCTCGTACGAATGGAGAATCTCCCATTCCTCGAAAAAAGTTTGCAATTCTCCTAGGTGTAAACGATTGACTGTTGGCAACTCATCGCCCTCCGTAGTGTGGCCAATCGCCAGCAGAATGCCTCCCGGCCGCACCGCTGCTTTGGCCTCTTCAAATAGCTCGCGTCGCAGGTAATAACAGATGAGCACCAGATCCCATTCGTTCTGGAGCGGGGCGATTTCGCTTTTCGAGAGATCGGCATGAAGTAGTTCTATCTGCAAGCCCGCGCGTTGTGCATGCTGACCCAAAATATCGAGAGCCGACGCGGCGCCATCGACGGCCGTCACCTTCCACCCTTGCTCCGCCAACCAAAGAGCGTTGCGGCCCGTTCCTGATGCCAGATCGAGAGCGGAGCCGGGGATCAAACTCTCAGCAACTCGAATGACCAAAGGAGTGGGTTCGTCTAATTCGTGCGCTCCCAACGCGTATCGCTGATTCCAGCCCGCGAGATCCATCAGACCGGCAACAAACTAAGCGCCGCTTCGATTTCTGCCCTGGTGTGCAGATCGCCTTTGCGAGTCGAGGCTTCGATGCCTTGCTCGTACATGGTTTTAGCGTCGTCGAGACGCCCCAATTTCTCGAGCGCCTGACCACCGTGATAGTAGGCCGCCACATAGCTCTGATCTTCCGCCAGCAACTTTTCAAACTCGCGTACCGCATCCTCAGGCTGACCGGAGTTTGTGTACTCCATCGCCAGACCATAGCGTGCGAAGGCATTGCCCTCGTCTTGGGCCAGCATGTCTTTCAGGATGTCGATACGATTCGTTGCCATCGTCACATTCTGGCACTTCAAGTCTTGTCGTTGGTGTGTTGGTTCGGCTGCCGTTCCCCGCCATCGCGGTCCACGTGCTTCTCTTCTTCTTTGGTATGTTCGACCTCTTTTTCGGTCGGCTTCTGCGCTGGTTTCGGATCGGTCTCGGAAGTTGGCATGGAAAAACGCTCCCCTATGAAGTGTATTCCCTGACGCGCCGGGGACACTGGCGAAGAGCCGCCGCTGCGTGATAAGCTACTCGCAATCTGGGCGTTGCTTCCGCCCGGTTCGGAGGGCGCATCGCCTTGCAACTTGCTTCGGTACTTAGTCGTACAGGACTGTTCCTTTGCTCTGCCATGAGCATTTGGAGTCAATCGAATCCACAGGTGCTGTTCACGCCTGGGGTGATCTCCACAGTCACAACCACAAACCATGGATTGAACGGGATCGCGCTCGATAACCACGGAAGTTTATATATCGCCGACCCTTCGACGTGCATTGTCGAAAAGCTGAATCTGGCGACGAAGGCAACCGTTACGGTTGCTGGGACCGACCTGTGCGCCACTACAGGCAGCGGCTCCGGAGATGGCGGTCCAGCGGTTTCTGCTCAACTCTCGGACCCCGGAGACATCATCCTTGACGGTGCGGGAAACATATACATCGCGCAACCAAACTCGGTTCGAGAGGTAAGCGCTGCTACCGGCATCATTACCACTGTTGCCGGGAATGGAACCGCCGGACCAGATTCCGGGGACGGCGGCCCGGCCACGGCCGCGACTCTCAGTAATCCGGGAGGTCTCGCCGTCGACCCTTCGGGAAATCTCTACATCGCGGAAGCCTACGATCTTTCGGCGAACAATCCAGGCGGAAGAGTTCGCAGGGTAGATGCCACATCGAAGATCATCACGACCTTTGCCGGCACCGGAACGAGTGGCTTCTCCGGAGCTAATGGACCGGCGATCGATGCTCAGCTAGGATCAGCCGCCGGCATTGTGATCGATGCCACCGGGCGAAACTTGTATATTGCCGATCCGGTGGATTTTGTCGTTTGGCACGTCAATCTGACGACCGGCATTATAAGTGTCTATGCCGGAACCGGAACTCAATCCGGATATGCGGGCGATGGCGGCCCGGCGATCAATGCGCAGCTGATCGGAGTAGAAGCTCTGGCGCTTGATTCGATCGGAGACCTGTACCTTTTCGATGGACTACGTATACGAGTGGTCAACCCGGCGGGGGTAATCGAAACGGTAGCCGGGAATGGGTCGCAAACTGTGGCCCCGGACGGCAGCCTTGCTAACGCGACCGGCTTTAGTCTCCTATTCAACGGCCCTGGGGTGCTTGCTATCGACAGCTCGGGCAATTTGTTCACTCTTAACGTTGCTTACGAGTCGATCCCGCCTAATATTCACAGCGTGATCACTGCCTCGCAGATTGTAGAGGTAGCGCAATCGACTACCTACCTGACGTTTCCGGAAGCGGTTCCCGGTTTGACCAAATCAAGTCAAAGTCTGCTCCTCCGTAACACCGGTAGCGCACCACTTACTTTTAGTTCGCCCATAAGCATAAGCGGCAGCAATGCAAGCGACTTCACGCAAACCGATACTTGCGGCAGCAACCTTGCTTCCGGCGCGTATTGTTCCGTCACCGTCACTTTCGCACCATTAGCGCTCGGCCTGAGAAAGGCAAATGTGGTTATTTCGGACAACGCTCCGGGTTCGCCGCAGGTTGTCCCTTTGACAGGACCCGGTTCGTCTGAGGTCGAAGGGATTCATATCGATATTCCCGGTGCGCAAAGTTCTCCGTATCTCGGCGTTGCCAACTTCTTTGGCTGGGCCATTGATAATGTCGCGCCGGTCGCCAGAGTGGAAATCTCGGTAGATGGCGCACCGGTTGGAACAGCTTTCTACGGAACGGCCCGCGTGGACGTCTGCATAGTCTATCCCAACCAGGTAGGATGCCCAAACGTAGGATGGTCGTTCCAGTTGGACACGACCCGCTTTGCCAGCGGAACTCACACTTTGGGTGCGACGCTGATGTCCTCAACCGGCGCACACAGAACGGCTAGTTCACCGTTCTCCGTCGGCAATTGGACAGGCAATAACCCGACACGCATCAACGTTGACGTACCCAATACAAGCACCCCCTATGCCGGCGTGGTTGGGTTCGGCGGCTGGGCGATCAATCCCACGTCGCCGATCACCACGATTACGCTCTCGGTCGATGGTGCGCCCGTTGCGGCGACCGCAAGCTACGGTGGCAGCCGTCCGGATGTCTGCACTGTTTTCCAGAACTCCCCTGGCTGTCCAAACGTGGGCTGGAACGCTTCGGTCGACACCGCCATGCTCGCCGATGGCGCGCACACGCTGGCCGTTACAGCCACGCCGGCGTCAGGATCCTCCACTACTGTGACCGCTTCCTTCACGGTGGCGAACAACACACCCGCAAACCCGACTAAACTTTCGATTGACCTTCCGAATTCCCCGAATCAAGTGCTCAGTGGAATGACCCACATCGCAGGTTGGGCGTTCAATCAGAACAATCCAGTCGGAGTCAGTGTCTACGTCGATGGTAATTATGCCCTCGGAGCAACCTACGGATTTGCTCGTCCTGATGTTTGCGCTATCTTTTCGAGCCCAGCCGGATGCCCCAATGTTGGCTGGAATGGTTTGCTCGATACGACGAAACTCGCGAATGGCTCTCACGTGCTTCAGGTTTTCGCCCAGGCTAGCGGCAGTCAGGAGGCGAACGCCACTGCGACAATCCCATTCACGGTCGCAAACTCAACCGCCAACAATCCAACCAGGATTTTCATCGATGTGCCGGTCGGCCAATCCGCCGTCGTCTCCGGGACGCTCGCCGCTGCTGGTTGGGCCATCAATGACCACGCGGCGATTTCTCAAGTGACGATTTACGTGGATGGCACCTCCTATGGCACAGCACAGTACGGGTCGAGCCGTCCCGATGTTTGTATCGTGTATTCGGGAAGACCGGGTTGCCCGGACGTAGGTTGGAGCATGAATATCGATACCACTCAACTTTCGAATGGCCGCCACATGCTCACGGCCAGCGCGTCTACCGCAAACGGAGGTGCGGCGATTGTCAGTTCACCTTTTACTGTCGCAAACTGGACCGACACCGGCAATCCTGTCAGACTCAGCATCGATATTCCCAGTTCATCCGCTGCCACACTAAGCGGCGCATCTGCGGCACTAGGCGGCTGGGCTATCGATAATCAGGCACTGATTACCGGCGTGACATCAGTGTCGACGGAGTCTTGAATGGCAACGCCGCCTACGGCGGCAACCGACCCGATGTCTGCGCAGCGTTTCCCAACCAGCCAAATTGCCCGAATGTTGGGTGGAATTATGTGATCAATACAACTCTGCTCCCCGACGGCATGCATTCTCTGGACGTAACAGCACTCGCCGCGGACGGGCAAAGCTACACAACTTCCAGCCCATTCAAGGTGGCGAATGTTACTTCATCAAACCCCATTCTGATTGGCATCGACGTTCCCAACGCCGCAAGCGGGAATTTCGGCAACACCGTCGCGTTTGGCGGTTGGGCCATTGACAGCAATGCCGCTATTCGCACGGTATACGTATATATGGACGGCGTGTTTGCAGGGACGGCAGCCTACGGCGGCGCCCGTAACGATGTCTGCAGCGCATTTCCGGGCCGATCCGGATGTCCAAATGTCGGCTGGAATTTTCTTCTCGACACCACCGCCTACTCTGTTGGCGCCCATTCCCTGCAAGTGACGGCGATTGCAACGAACGGACAAACGGAGACGATGGGGGCCTCCTTCAACATCTCCAACTACGTGTTGTGACCGGTCCAGGACGTAGTCCGGAACAGGCGGCTAGGACGTGTATTCCTTCACATGTCGAGCCGCCATCTCGACCGCGCCTGCGGCTTTGGCCGTCGAAGCCTTAGCCGTCTTAGCCGCTTCGTCAAAGCGCGAGTGGGTGCGTCCTGCGAATTCGCCCAGGGTAGCCGCAGCGCTGCCCACGCCTTCGCGTCCACGCTGAATGACCGTTTCCAGAACGCTGGCCGACCAGTCAACACAAGCCGGGATGACCAAGACCAGCCCAGCCGCTGCCAATCCGCAGCCGACCCCAATCAAAATTGCTCCAGGAATTACCACGTTTGACTTTCGTTTCATATCTGCTCCTCTTTAATGAGACTGAAATTTGGCGCCAACCCGTTTCAGAAAAACCCGCCCTCTTCTGCCGCGCTTGTCGGCGCCGAAAGCACGTCTCACCAGGCACTTACGAAGCACTCGCGCTGATACAATGAGGGTTCGAACGCACAGTTCTGGAGGTTTATTGAATGGCTTCATTGCAGCGCCGGAAATCGGTTGCCGTGAACGTGGGTGGAGTGATGGTCGGGGGGACGCATCCGATTGTGGTGCAGTCGATGACCAATACCGACACAGCGGACACCAGCGCCACGGTAAACCAGGTGATGCAACTGGCGCGCGCTGGCTCGGAGTTGGTTCGCGTGACGGTAAACACCGATGAAGCTGCGCAAGCCGTTCCGGTGATTGTCGACACGTTGCGCAACTTCGGCGTGAATGTGCCGATTATCGGCGACTTCCACTACAACGGCCATCTTCTTCTCCGCAAGTATCCCGCCTGCGCGCGTGCCCTCGCCAAATATCGCATCAATCCGGGCAACGTAAACATCGGTCGCAAGCAGGATGATAATTTTCGCGTCATGATCGAGGCGGCCATCGAGTACGACCGGCCGGTACGCATAGGTGTGAATTGGGGCTCGCTCGATTCTGTGCTGCTGACGCAGATGATGGATGAGAACTCGCGACGGGCGGAGCCTCTCGACGCGACGGAAGTCATGCGCCGGGCGATTGTGGAGAGCGCCATTCGCAGTGCGGAGAATGCGGAACGGTACGGCTTGCCGCATGACCGCATTATTTTGAGCGCGAAGGTCAGCAATGTGCAGGATCTGATCTCGGTCTACCAAATGATGGCGGCGCGCGGTGATTATCCGTTGCACCTTGGACTGACTGAAGCCGGCTTGGGATCGAAAGGCATCGTCGCCACCACCGCCGCCCTGTCGGTAGTTTTGCAGCAGGGCATCGGTGACACGGTTCGCGCTTCTCTGACCCCACTGCCCAACGGCGACCGCACCGACGAAGTAGTGGTCAGCCAGCAGATTCTACAGGCGCTGAATTTGCGCAGCTTCACGCCGCAAGTGGCGGCCTGCCCTGGATGCGGCCGTACAACCAGTACCTTCTTTCAGGACATGGCCGACCAGATCCAGACGTACCTGCGCGAACAGATGCTCGTCTGGCGTGAACAATATGCGGGCGTAGAGGAAATGAAAGTCGCGGTGATGGGCTGCGTGGTGAACGGGCCGGGCGAATCGAAGCACGCCAATATCGGCATTTCGCTGCCGGGCACTTTCGAAACTCCGGTGGCGCCTGTCTACGTAGATGGCAAGTTGTCTACTACCCTGCGGGGTGATCACATCGTCGCCGAATTTCGCGGTATTTTAGATCGCTACGTGGCACGGCGCTATGGGAGAAATGAAGTTGCCGCACCCGAATCCGCCGACGCCATCCTCGTCTGACGAACTCAGCGAACTACGCGCGACGGTAGCCGGCTTATCCGCGCGTGTGGCCGAACTCGAACGCCGATCCGGCGAAGCGCGTCCACCTTCCCTTACCTCTCGCGCCGACTCTAAACTGGGCCTCACACTGGTAAATCGAGTAGGGGCCCTTACTCTTGCGATCGGCATTATCTTCTTTTTCAAATACGCTGTCGATAACAAGTGGATTGGCGCTGAGGGACGGGTCGCGCTGGGTGTATCAGCCGGCTTGCTAATGCTGTTTGCGGCTGAGTGGCAGCGCCGCCGCGCATCGGTCGAGAGCGTATTTTCTCAGGGACTCGCCGGCTGCGGACTCGCCATCATTTACGTAGCACTCTATGCCTCCGTGGGTCTGTATGAATTGATTGTGCCGGTGGCAGGCTGGGTTTTGCTAGTGCTGGTTTCCGGGCTCGGCGTAGTCTTATCTGTTCGGTATGCCAGCTCGGCCATCGCCGCGCTTGGCTTTGCGGGCGCGCTACTCACGCCCATGCTATTGCACAGCACGGCTACCGCCTGGTGGTTCGACTTCTTTTATCTGCTCGTCCTCAGCATGACGGCGCTCTCTCTGGCAATGCGGCAAAATTGGCAATATCTCATTCCTTCAGTAGCTGCGCTCGCCTGTCTGGCCGCCGCCATCGTTCTCAATACTAATCATGCGGTCTGGTTTACGTTGTTCGCCTTGATCCTGGCGAGCGCTCATTTCATTGCGTTCCGCCGAGTTGAGCCTGCCAGCCGTTCGACCGACTTCGTGTATCTAACCGCACACGGTTGTTTCCTGATTGCGGTGCTCCGGGGCGTGGCTCTTTTCACCAATGGCTTCACCTCACCGGAAGACCGGTTCAGTTTTCTCAGTGCCCTCGAATCGGCTTGCCTGGCAATCTATGGAACCGCCGTACTGGTTTATGGGCTGGTAAGAAAATCGCTCCTCGATCGCACGATGGGTTTAGTGCTGCTTGCCCTGGTCATCCTCAAGCTCTATCTATGGGACGTCTGGCAGCTGAATCGCTTCTATCGCATATCAGCCTTCGTTGCCCTTGGAATCTTGCTCCTGGCAGCGTCCTATTTGTTTTCGCGGTTTCGCACACGCTCGGCGGACAGGCCATAGCGGCCTACACTACTTCTGGGTCAAGCGCTGAATTTCGTCCAGTTCTTTGCCCGCATCCGACCACTTACCTTGTGCACTGAGCTCCCGGTAACGCCGCAAATGATCGCGTACTTCGGTCAAGGTTTGTATGGCTTGATTCGAAGGAGCCTGATTGACGGGCATCGCTGGAGTGGCTGCTCCGGTTTGCGTCGTCTGCCTCGCCGGTGCCGAAGCATTCTCCGTAGTCGCCCCGGTTCCGCCTACCTCTTCAATCAATTGTGAAAGCGCCTGCTCGTAGGTATCGGCATAAGCCAGCCGGTTACCCATAGCCAGAGCGACTTTCTTCAATTGCGGCATGCTGGCTTGCGAAGCCTGTATATAGATAGGCTCGACGTACAGAAAACTATTGTCGATGGGCAGGATTAATGTTTGCCCGCGTAGCACTTGTGATCCTTGCTGGTTCCAGAGCGTCAGGTCTTTCGAAATCGTCTGGTCCTGGTTAATCCGCGCATCAATCTGCATCGGGCCGTAAATAATGTTCTGTTTCGAAAGCTGCGCGAACTGCAACTCCCCAAGATTTGCTCCATCACAGCGCGCGTACATTACACCGATCAGATTGTCTTTGTTCGCCGGTGTGAATGTTGTAATCAGCATGAACTCCGGCGTATCGCTCCCCGGCAACGCGGCCACTACGTAAGTAGGTGAGACTTGCGCAGATCCATCACCGCCATGACTGCCGGTCTTTGCGAGATCCCATAAATCAGCCCGATTATAAAAGGCTTCGGGGTCGCGCATATGAAACGTGCGATAAATCTCCGCCTGCGCGCTGAAGAGTGTTTCCGGGTAGCGCGCATGCCGGCGCAAATCCGGCGGCATCGCCGAAACGGGTTTGAAGAGGGCGGGGAAAAGCTTCTGATACGCCTGAATCAAGACGTCATTCGGATCGAAAACATAGAGATTCGTTTCGCCGGTATAGGCGTCAACCGTGGCTTTCACCGAATTACGCAGATAATTGACTTCTTCGCCGTCTTCTCCACCGACGCTCAACGGCCGCGAATAGGGGTGTGCGTCCGACGACATGTAGCCGTCGAGCATCCAAACGAGCCGCCCCGCATCCGTCACCACCAGGTAAGGATCGGCATCCCACGACAAGAATCCAGCCAGCCGGTGCAGGCGGTTGACGATTGAACGATGAATCATCATCCGGCTGCCGTCCTTCAAATACGAAGTCAACAGTACGTTGAAGTCACCGTAATACACCGCCGCCGCCAGGCGCATCCACGGTGACGAGATCGGAAAGCCTCCGGTACCCTGATAATTCGTATATTTGCTTTCTGATCCGGCCGGGTAATCGAACTCCTGTTGCGCGCTGTTCACGTACACCGGCTCATGCGCGACTTCGCTGTAATAAATGTCCGGCTGCTGAAACTTCAACCCTTTCACCGTGACAATGGGAGGCGCATCTTTAATGAACAGTACCGGCAGTCCATCTGCCGTTATCCGATTAGACTCCGCCATTACCACGCCATAACCATGCGTGTACATCAAATGCGTATTGATCCAGCGCGTGCCGGCCGAGCCCAATTGCTTTACATCGAGTTCGCGGGGCGCGATCAGCACCTGGCGCAACCGCCCATCGATCGTGTAGCGATCAACATCGGTGTCCATATACACGTAAGGACGTAGCGGCTGGATCTGCGAAATGGTGTCGTGAAACGCGCGCCAGTCCCACAGCCGCACGTTGTCGAGCACCGCTTGATGTTTGTTGGCGTCGATCGCGGTTTCGCCTTCGCTATCGACGCGCACTTCCTTCACGCGGCTGTTTAGTCCATAGGCGGAGCGCGTCGCGTCGATGTGGTGCTGGATGTAAGGCCGCTCGAGTGAGAGTTCGTTCGGTCGCACATAAAGAGCCGCCACCAGCGAAGGCAGGATAAATCGGACAGGCAAAAGCAGCAGGAGAAGCAGAGCGAGGCGCCCGCGTCGCAGCAGCACAAGCACAGCCGCTGCTAGAGCGCCCAGAATGAGCATCCATTGCAGCGGAATGATCAGGTGATCGGCAATCCAATCCACTCCGACCAGATACTGCCCATGATCGTCCATCAGCAGGGTGTAGCGGTCGAAATAGATTTTGACGGCGAGCGCCAGCAGAAAGACCGCGGCCATCAGTCGTACGAAATTGGTGTCGAATAATCCGCGAAAGGAGAGCGACCCCATTTGAAACTGCCCAGTGGCAGGCGAGAAACTGGACAACTGGTCGGCGAACTTTTCCGCATTGGCTAAGATCCAGAAAATCAGGAGTGCCAAAACGGCGCCCACTAGCACGACATGCAAGAGCAGGTTGTAAAAGGGCAGGCTGAAAAAGTAAAAATGCAGCGGCTCGTGAAAGATCGGATCGGTGTACTGAGCGTTAACGGAAGGAGAGCGCAGGCCGCCGAAATAACGCACTACGGTCCAGCTATCGACCGTGGCGTTCGCGACGAAAATGGCGAACAGGGCGCAAAGAAGCAAGGCAATGCGCGAAACCAGGCGGCCTTCCAGAAATCCAAATAAGCGCTCCCGGCGCAAGTGCTTCGGGAAACCGGCCCGGTACGCCGCAAAGAACACGATAAAAAGCAGAATAGCTGCGACCGCTACCGGCACGGTGCCATACAGCAGCAGGTTCAGCCAGGTATCGAGCTGGTGCAACTCCTTCCACCATTCGTAAGCGACTAACGTTCCCGCCAGATAACGCGAGCAAAGTAAAAGCACCAGCAGGACGATCGCCAGAAAGAGCAGGCTGCCCTGCCTTCGGCGCTGCCCAATATACAAATCTGCCATGAAGTTTCTTTTGGATCCGTAAAACTACTACGGACCCGTTGCGAGTATAGCGTTCATTTAAGCAGCGTTCGGGCGGTCGCCTTCTTTGAGCAGCAAAAGCAAACCGTTTGTCACCGCACTGAAAACGCGGCGTCGCCGGTGAATGATCTTGAGCGGCCGGAACAATTCAGTGGGTTCCAGTCGTAATGCCTTTACTCGTCCAGCCTTGATGTCGTCGAGCATGACACGCCTCGGCATGATACTGATGCCGGCCCGGTGCGCGACCGCTTCCTTGATCATTTGCAGGTTGTCGAAGTGCAGCACCACCTCTACGCTCACTTTGTAGTCGCGCAGGTAGCGCTCAATTTGATTCTGAATGGGCAGGTCATCGTCAAAGCCAATAAAATCCTCGCCTTCCATGTCAACCGGTGTCACCGATTCGCGCGCGGCGAGGCGGTGTTGGGGCGCTACCGCCAGCACCATTTCCTCATTGCGCCAGGGCAGAGCGAGGATCTCGCGAGAGGACTCGGCATAGCTCATCAGTCCCAGGTCTGCTTCATCGCGAGCCACCGCCTCCCACACGCGCTCCGGGCGCAGGTAGGAAATCTCCAGTTCTGCTTCCGGAAAGCGCGCTCGAAAACGCGCTTCTATCTGCGACATCTCCGACAAACCAACGGAATAAATCGCGGCAATTCGTACCACGCCGTTCAATTTTTTCTGTACCGTGTCGAGTTGCGTGAGCAACTCTTCCTGACGCCGCAGAACGTCGCGGCAGAAATCCAGTGTGAGTTTCCCCGCAGCCGTCGTCGTGAGCGGGCGCGTCGACCGGTCAAACAGAAGGACACCCAGTTCCTCTTCCATGTCGGTCAGCGTCTGGCTCGCCGCAGACTGGCTGATCTCAGCGGCCAGCGCTGCTTTACTGACACTGCGAAGTTGCGCGATATCGCGGATCAAACGGAGATTCGCCAAAGTCACTAGCCATTCAATCTATCATAAGAAAATTCGATACTGCTAAACGCTAGTTTCGATTTGACTCATACTGCGCAGCATGGCTATACTGGGAACTCATCTCTCCATGTCAGCAGAGGAGCTACAAGTGTATCCCGTCGATACGACGAACCAACTTCCTCGTCCGCAAGGTCTGTATGATCCTGCTAACGAGCACGATGCTTGTGGCCTGGGTTTCGTCGTCAACATTAAGAATGTCGCTTCGCACGACATCGTGCTGAAGGGCCTGGAAATTCTCCAGAACCTCGCCCATCGCGGCGCTTGCGGTTGTGACTCAGAGACGGGCGACGGCGCCGGCATTCTCATTCAGATCCCACACGCCTTCTTTGCACGCGAAACTCTCAGCCTGGGATTTTCGCTTCCTGAGCCTGGCGAGTACGGCATCGCCATGTGTTTCCTGCCGGTAGAGCGTCAGCAGCGTTTGTTCTGCGAAGGCTTGCTCGAAAAAATTTCTCGGGAAGAAGGCCTGACCGTTCTCGGATGGCGCGATACTCCCGTAAACAACGACGCGATCGGACGGGTGGCCCGCGCCTCGCAACCCTACATCGAGCAGTTTTTTGTGGGCTGTCCGGCAGGCATGTCCGGCGATGAGTTTGAGCGCAAGCTTTTCATCGTCCGCAAACGCGTCGAGGTATTGGTCAACGCCGCGCCGGACGTGCGCGACAAGGGTTTCTTTTACATCCCCTCATTCTCGTCGCGCACCATAATTTACAAGGGTTTGCTGCTAGCCCAACAGATCGGGCAGTTTTACGACGAGCTGCTCGACCCGGAGACCAAAAGCGCTCTCTGCCTAGTGCACCAGCGTTTTTCGACCAACACCTTTCCGACATGGCAGCTCGCGCATCCGTTCCGTTATCTCTGTCACAACGGCGAGATCAACACAGTGCGCGGCAACGTCAACTGGATGAATGCGCGTGAATCGATGATGGAAACACCCATCTTCGACGATGTCTCGAAGCTGTTTCCCATCATTCAGTCCAGCGGCAGCGATTCTGCAGCGCTCGACAACGCCGCCGAAATGCTGAGTATGGCAGGCCGTTCGCTGCCCCACGTCATGGCCATGCTCATTCCGGAGGCCTGGGACGCGGATACCACCATGTCGGCCGAGAAGCGAGCGTTCTACGAATACCACGCTTCTCTGATGGAGCCTTGGGATGGTCCGGCGGCGGTGGCCTTCACCGATGGCCGCATCATCGGCGCGACGCTCGACCGCAACGGCCTGCGTCCCGCACGCTACCTGATCACCAAAGATGGGTTGCTCGTGATGGCCTCTGAAACTGGTGTGCTGCCGTTTGCACCTGATGAAATCGAATATAAAGGACGTCTCCAGCCCGGCCGCATGTTGCTGGTCGATCTTGCGCAGGGCCGCATCGTGCCGGATGAAGAAATCAAGCACGGCCTTGCGTTTCGCCAGCCTTACGGGGAATGGCTGAAGGAGAATCAGATCAACCTCGAAGCGCTCCCCGAGCCCGCTAGGGTTCACACGCCCGATCACAAAACGGTGCTCACGCGTCAACGCTGCTTCGGCTATACCAATGAAGAAGTGCGCCTCCTGCTTTCGCCCATGGCGATCGATGGGCAGGAAGCCGTTGGATCGATGGGCATTGACACACCGCTCGCCTGCCTCTCCGACAAGCCGCAATCGCTGTTTCATTACTTCAAACAGCTGTTTGCGCAGGTGACCAATCCGCCCATCGATCCGATTCGCGAAGAGCTAGTCATGTCGCTCACCAGCTATATCGGCGTGGAACGCAACATTTTGCAGGAAGCGGCACTGAATTGCCAGACATTGAAGATGCCGCATCCGGTGTTGAGCAATCGGGATCTCGAAAAACTGCGGCGCGTCTCGCGCGGCGACATGCTCGCCACCACTCTCAGTTCTACCTTCAGCGCCGATGAAGGCGAAGACGGCCTCAGGCGTGCACTCGATGGCCTCTGCCGCCGCGCTTCGCTCGCCATTAAAGCGGGTTACACATTGCTCATTCTGTCGGATCGTGGCATGGATGAAGAATACGCTCCCATTCCTTCGTTACTCGCCCTGACCGCAGTGCATAACCACTTGGTTCGCGAAGGAACCCGCATGGGCGTGGCGCTCATTATCGAATCCGGTGAACCGCGCGAAGTCATGCACTATTGCCTCCTGATCGGCTACGGTGCAAGTGCCATCAACCCCTATCTCGCCATCGAAACCATCGAAGAACTGGCCACTAGCGGCGAACTGCCGAACGGCATCACGCCCGAGATCGCCATCAAGAACTACACCAAAGCCATCAATAAAGGCTTACTGAAAGTATTTTCGAAGATGGGCATCTCGACGCTGCAGAGTTATCGCGGCGCACAGGTCTTTGAAGCAATTGGCCTTAACCGCAAGCTGGTCGATCAATACTTCACCGGAACCGCGTCCCGCATCGAGGGCGTTGGTCTGGACGTGATCGCTCGCGAAGCGGTCATGAAACACGAATTTGCGTTCCGCCCGATTTCCGAGATGGAAACCGAACTGGCTACCGGCGGTGATTATCAATACCGTCTGAGTGGCGAGCGGCACCTTTTGAATCCGGATAGCGTTAGCAAGCTGCGGCACTCCGTCCGCCAAAATAGCTACGCTACTTTCCAGGAATACACGAAGCTCACCGACGAACAGAACGAAAGTTTCTACACTCTGCGCGGTCTGATGCGACTCAAAACTATTCCGCGGCCCGTTCCGCTCGAAGAGGTGGAGCCCGCTGCTGAAATCGTCAAGCGTTTTGCTACCGGCGCAATGTCGTTTGGGTCGATCAGCGCCGAGGCCCATCAAACTTTAGCTATCGCCGCCAACCGCATCGGCGCGCGTTCAAATACAGGCGAGGGTGGCGAAGACGAAGCGCGCTTCCTGCAACTTCCAAACGGCGATTCGAAACGCAGCGCAGTAAAGCAAGTTGCTTCCGGCCGCTTCGGCGTCACCGCAAATTACCTGGTCAACGCCGATGAACTGCAGATCAAAATAGCGCAGGGCGCGAAACCCGGCGAAGGCGGCCAGTTGCCCGGCCATAAAGTGGATGCCGAGATCGCGCGCGTGCGCCACTCGATTCCAGGCGTCGGCCTCATCTCTCCGCCGCCTCACCACGATATCTACTCGATCGAAGATCTTGCACAACTGATCTACGATTTAAAGAACGTGAATCCCCAGGCGCGCATTTCCGTGAAACTCGTCTCCGAAGTCAGCGTTGGCACTGTGGCCGCAGGGGTCTCAAAAGCGCACGCAGATGTGGTTCTCATCAGCGGTTACGATGGCGGCACAGGCGCCGCTCCCCTCACCTCTATCAAGCATGCCGGCATCCCTTGGGAACTAGGGTTAGCCGAGACTCAGCAGGTCCTCGTCATGAACGACCTGCGCAGCCGCATTCGCGTTCAGGTGGACGGCAAACTACAGACCGGCCGCGACGTCGTCATTGCGGCTCTCCTTGGAGCCGAAGAGTTTGGTTTTTCCACCGCTCCCCTAGTCGCCTTGGGCTGCATCATGATGCGCAAGTGCCATCTCAACACTTGCCCGGTAGGTATAGCCACCCAGAATCCCGAACTGCGCAAAAAGTTTGACGGTGAGCCCGAGCATGTCATCAACTTCTTCTTCTTCATTGCCGAAGAAGTCCGCGAGTGGATGGCGAAACTTGGTTTCCGCAAATTAAATGACATGATCGGCCGGGTCGACATGCTTGAAATGCGCGCCGCTGTCAATCACTGGAAGGCAGCGGGACTTGATTTCTCCTCGATCCTTTACAATCCGCAGGTGCCAGGACGTGTCGGACGGCGCTGTCTCATCGGGCAGGACCATGGCTTGGGCGAAGCGCTCGATCATAGCCTTCTGGAACAAGCTAAACCCGCGATCGAAGAAGCAAAGCAGGTGGAGTTTCACATGCCGATTCGCAATGTCCATCGGGCCGTCGGAACCATGCTGAGCGGCGCTATCGCGCGCCGCCATGGCTCGAAAGGACTGCCGGACGATTCCATCCAAATATCCTTAACCGGTTCGGCCGGGCAGAGTTTTGGAGCCTTTCTCGCGCCCGGCATCACTCTAAAGCTCGAAGGCGACACGAACGATTACACGGGCAAAGGGTTGTCGGGCGGCAAGATGGTGGTCTTCCCGCCGAAGTCTTCGCGTTTCGCTCCTGAGGAAAATATTCTCATCGGCAACACGGTTCTCTACGGCGCCACCAGCGGCGAAGCGTACTTCAATGGCGTCGCCGGAGAACGATTCGCCGTCCGCAACTCCGGCGCGACCACCGTTGTCGAAGGAGTCGGCGACCACGCCTGCGAATACATGACCAACGGGACCGTTGTCGTCCTAGGGGCAACCGGCCGCAACTTTGCGGCGGGCATGAGCGGCGGTATCGCGTATGTCTTCGATCCCACAGGCGACTTCGCCCGTATCCGCTGTAACCTCGCCGGAGTCGATCTTGAACCGCTCTTCGAACGCGACGATCTACTACTGCTCGAAGACCTGCTGCGCAAACATGTCGGCTACACCGACAGCCCGCTCGCACGGCGTTTGCTCGAACACTGGGGCGAAAGCGTCAAACACTTCGTCAAGGTTTACCCGCACGAATATAAACGCGTGTTGAATTCGAAAACAACGGAACACGACAAAAAACCCATTTCCTTCGTTCCGCGCGCTGTCGCTGCTACTGGGGAGCGTGCCAGGTAACGATGGGTAAAGTCACCGGCTTTTTGGAATATGAGCGCGAAACGCCTTCTCGCCGGCCTGTGCTCGAACGGGCCAACGACTGGTTCGAGGTTTATCAGGATTTTCCAGAAGAAAGCCTCAAAAATCAGGCTGGCCGCTGCATGGATTGCGGCGTGCCCTTCTGCCATACCGGTTGCCCCGTCAACAATCTCATCCCGGACTGGAACGATCTGGTCTGGAAAGATCGCTGGCATGACGCGAGCCGCACATTGCACGCTACTAATAATTTTCCGGAGTTCACAGGCCGAATCTGTCCCGCGCCCTGCGAAGCTTCCTGCGTCCTCGGCATCAATGACAAACCGGTGAGTATCAAAGTCGTCGAACAAGCCATTGCCGATCGCGCCTTCGACGAAGGCTGGCTTCAGCCCGAACCGCCTCGCCGGCGCACGGGTAAGAAAATTGCCGTGGTTGGTTCCGGTCCCGCCGGTCTGGCGGCAGCCCAGCAACTCAATCGCGCCGGTTACTCGGTCACCGTACTCGAACGCGAAGATCGCATCGGCGGCTTGTTGCGCTACGGCATTCCCGATTTCAAGCTCGAAAAATCAGTGGTGGATCGACGGCTGGAGCAGTTGCGCGCCGAAGGCATCGAGTTTCGCACGGGCATCCACGTCGGCGTCAACATGCCGAGCGACCAGTTAATCGCCAATTACGACGCCGTTCTTCTCGCCACGGGCGCCGAAAGCCATCGTGACATTCCCATACCTGGCCGCGAGCTCCAGGGCATCCATTTCGCCATGCCGTACCTCACTCAGCAAAACAAACGCGGCGCTGGTGACAGGTTCGCGCGCGACGAGGAGATCATGGCCACCGGCAAGCGCGTCATTATCATCGGCGGCGGCGATACCGGCGCGGATTGCCTGGGAACGGCGCATCGCCACAAAGCTGCTTCCGTCCACCAGCTCCAGATTCATGCCATGCCCCCGGAAGACCGGCACCACGCCACTCCTTGGCCCTTGTGGCCCTTGCAACTGCGCATTGAAGCGGCGCACGAAGAGGGCGGCTTCCGCGAGTGGAACGTCTTGACGACGCACTTCAGCGGCGACGACGAAGGCAACGTGAGTAAACTCCATTGCGTCCGCGTTGGGCCGAAACCCGCACTCGAACGCATTCCCGATAGCGAGTTCTATCTCGACGCAGACCTTGTGCTGATTGCCATCGGCTTCTCCGGTCCCATACGGCACGGTCTGCTGGAGCAGATGCCGCTCGCGTTAGATTCACGCGGCAATCTCGAGACCGACAAGGCTTACATGACTTCTATTCCCGGCGTCTTCTCCGCGGGCGACTGCCGGCGCGGCCAGTCCCTTGTAGTCTGGGCCATCGCCGAAGGACGCAAAGCCGCTCACCATATGGATCGCTATCTGATGGGATCGAGCCAGCTGCCTTTATAGCCCGTCACCCATCCTGGCCTCGGCAAATGATAAAGTAGTGAATATCACTACAATGTGTGATCGGTAATGAACAAAGAAATTTCGGCTGCGGTCGCCAATCGTCGCTTCTCCGAGCTGCTGCAAACGGTCAAGCAGGGCCAAAGCGTCATCGTGACGAGTCACGGCAAGCCTGTGGCTCAAATCACCCCCATCGTTGAGAACGAGCGCGCCGCAGAAAGCGCGCGCTCCGCCCTTTTCGCCCGGCTTCGAAAGGAACGAACGGTACATATCGGTCGCTGGACCCGTGGCGAACTCTACGACGACTAGCCGTGCGAATCGCCTTGGATACCAACGTCCTGGCCTATGCTGAGGGTGTCAACGGGGCGCCACTGCGAGACCAGACGCTGGACTTGATTCAGCGATTGCCGGTAGGTTCCGTCGTGATTCCGGTTCAGGCGTTAGGCGAACTGTTCAACGTCCTTGTTCGGAAAGCCAAACGGCGGCCGGCTCGCGCGCAGGGAGCAGTGTTGAGCTGGCGCGACGCCTATTCCATCGTGGAGACATCTGCCACAGTAATGATCAACGCCACCGATCTAGCGGCCGATCATGGCCTGACGATCTGGGACTCCGTTATCTTATCCGCCTCGGCGGAAGCCGCATGTCGCTTGCTTCTGTCGGAGGATCTTCAAGACGGTTTTACGTGGCGAGGAGTCACTGTGTGTAACCCGTATGGTTCAATGCCTCACCCCTTCTTGGTGTCGTCACTAACGCCCAAGCGATGAAGTCCTGGACGCTCGGCCATGCGCAAATATTTTGGGGGCAGAGCTACCGACCAAATCTCAGCTGCGCACTGCTTCTTTCTCCTCCGCCTGCGGAACCCCCGACGCCAGTTCAGTAAGTGCGCGCCCTAATTCTTCCAATACTTCCGCCGGCTCGCCCGGCGTCGCTATCGGCAGCTTCAACAAACCAGCAGGCGTGAACTGCGCGCCGGCTGTACCCCGCACCAAGGCCATCAATTTGAACGGATCGATTTTCGATTGCTGGTGAAACTTGATGTTAGCGACGCCCTGCCGCCGTTCGATCGACTCTACGCCCGCCAGCTCCGCCATGCTCTTCAACAACGAAAAACGCACCAGCGTCCGAACCTCTTCCGGCGGCGGACCATAGCGATCTGCCAGTTCTTCCAGAATCTTCTGCCCGCGCTCGTCGTCATTCACGTCGGCTATTCGCTTGTACGATCGCAAGCGCTGCGCTTCGTCAGAAATATATGTCGTCGGAATGCGAATTTCGAGCCCTAAATTCAAAGTCGCGTGAATTTCAAGCGGCACCTCTTCGCCCTTCAGCTCACGCACGCTCTCTTCGAGCAGCCGCACATAGGTGTCGTATCCGACAGCCTCGATATGCCCGTGTTGCTCTCCGCCGAGCAGGTTGCCGGCGCCCCGTAATTCCAAATCCAGCGCCGCAATCTTGAATCCGGCCCCGAGATCGCTGAACTCCTTCAAGGCAGCCAGCCGCTTGCGCGCCACTTCACTCAACTGCGTATCCGCCGGCACGAGGAGATACGAATACGCCCGCCGGTTCGACCGGCCCACGCGCCCGCGCAATTGATACAGCTCACTTAAGCCATAGCGCTCTGCGTTTTCAATCACGATCGTGTTGGCTAACGGAATGTCCAGACCGTTTTCCACGATGGTCGTGCAAACGAACACATCGTACTCGTGCCGCATAAAGCCAAGCAGCACTTTTTCGAGTTGCGATTCGCCCATCTGCCCATGCCCCACTCCGATGCGCGCCTGCGGGACCAGTTCCTGTATCGCCGCGGCCCGCATGAAAATCGTATCCACGCGATTGTGTACAAAATAAACCTGGCCCTGCCGTGCGAGTTCCTGCTCGATCGCCGTCTTGATCAGGTCCGGATGGAAATGCGCGACCACGGTATTAATCGACAACCGGTCTTTCGGCGGCGTCTCAATCACCGACATGTCGCGCAGCCCCAGCAGCGACATGTGCAGCGTGCGCGGAATCGGTGTGGCGCTCATCGTCAATACGTCCACGTTGTGCCGCAGCTGTTTCAGACGCTCTTTATGCCGTACCCCGAAGCGCTGCTCTTCATCCACGATCAGCAGGCCCAGATCGGAAAACTCGACGTCCTTCGAAAGCAGCCGGTGTGTACCGATCAGTACATCCACTTTCCCCGCCGCCAAATCCTCTAGCGCCAGCTTCACTTCTTTCGCCGAACGAAAGCGGCTCACCAGTTCAATCCGCACCGGAAACGAGGCGAATCTGCGTTTGAATGTCTCAAAATGCTGGAAGGACAAAACCGTAGTGGGCGCCAGAACCGCGACCTGCTTGCCGTCTCCGAGCGCCTTAAAGGCCGCCCGCATCGCCACTTCGGTCTTGCCGAAACCCACGTCGCCGCACAGCAGACGGTCCATCGGCTGTTCGCTCTCCATGTCGGCTTTGATCTGGCTGACTGCACTCAGCTGATCTTTCGTGGCGGTATACGCGAAGGCATCCTCAAACTCCCGTTGCCAGTTGCTGTCGGACGAAAACGAAAATCCACTGCTCATCCGCCGCTGCGCATACAATTTCAGGAGTTCGTCCGCCATATCGCGCATCTTGGCTTTTACGCGCGATTTGGTTTTTTCCCAACTGACTCCGCCCAGCCTGTCCAGATGCGGTTTCGCTTCGCCTGCACCGCGATATTTCTGCACCAGATCGAGCCGTGTTAACGGCACATACAGCTTCGATTCGCCGGCATATTCGAGCAGCATGAAGTCGCCCTTTTGGTCGCCTTGCGCGATCTCGCGAATCCCCAAAAACTGCCCTACGCCGTGCGTGGTGTGCACCACAAAATCGCCCGGCTTCAGATCCGCGATGTCCGCGGCAAACGCTGCCAGCTGTGACTTCGTCGGTTGCCGCGCAATAAGGTCCGACGTCTCGAACAGATCTTCAGAGCCTAAAATCGCCAGGTCCGAATCACTAAGCACCGCTCCGCGTCGCAGGCTTCCTTTGATCAGATACGTGCTCGCCACTGCCCCGGCATGGTACGCACGCTCTACCAGCGACGGTCGCGCGCCCGAGGTCGATTCGAGCCCGAGCTGGTACGGAACCGAGTACTCTTGCAGCACGTCTGCCAGCCGTTCCAGTTCACCCACCGACGCGGCGAAAAACGCTACCCTGTTCCCTGTCTGGATCAGGTTCTGCGCTTCCGCCACCGCTACCGTCATGTTGCCCTTGAAGGTGAGTGAAGAGCGCGTTGGAATGTGAAAGCGCCGGCTGCCGTTTGTGGACGCACCACCCTGCAGAAGTTCGAGCTCTTCCAGGCTCAACTGTGTTCGCTTCGCTAAGGAATCGGCCAGCTCATCCCAGCGCAAATAATTCTTCTCCGGTTCGATCGGCGCGGCCCGCTCCGGATTCTCGAGCCGCTGCCAGAGCCGCTCGGCCGCCGAAGCGATCAAACTCGGTTCATCCACCACCACCAGTGCATCTGGCGTCAGCGAAAAAATATTATGTGTGCGGGGGCGCACCAGAGGAACCAGAAACTCCCAGCCTGGAAAGACCTCTCCTGGATTCGAAAGATCAATCTCCAACTCATCCGCTTTCGTTGCCAGTTCGCGCAGCAGCGGACGCGACTGCGGATATTCCGCCAGCGGCAGCAGCGTTACCGAGCTTAACTTCAAGACCGATCGCTGCGACTCAACATCGAACTGCCGGATCGATTCGATCTCGTCTCCGAAAAACTCAAGCCGTACCGGCCGCGCTGCCTCCGCCGGAAAAATGTCGAAAATTCCACCGCGGACCGAATATTCGCCGGTCATCTCCACCGGTTCGCGGCGCTGGTAGCCAATACTCTCCAGGTGCTGGGTCAGGTCTTCCAGCGTCATCTCTTCGCCTACCCGCAAAGAGAGCGCTAGTTGCCGGTAGAAGCTCGCCGCCTCCGTCCGCAAAAGTGCGGCAGCCAGCGGCACAATGGTGATCGGCACTTTCTCAGTGGCCAGCCGCCACAATCCAACAGCCCGCGTTTCGGCAATTTCGTTGTGCGGAGAAAGCCGCTGGTGCGGCAGCACATCTAATGCCGGAATCAGCTGTGGCCCGGTGAGATCCCGGCCCTCGAAGAGCATCTCAAAGAACACCTGCGTGGCTTCGAGTAGAGCCTCCGCCTGCTTGTTCCCATCTACGAGCACCACGAGCGGCTTTTCGGTCGCTTGATAAACGAGCACCAGGTAGAGCGCCTTCGCTGCAGTGACCAGGCCCGATACGGCGAACGGTCCTTTGTCACCACGCGTTAGCGCCTGCAGCAGCAACTGAAAGTCAGCTTGTCTTGCCGCCGATTGAAATAACTCGCGAGTGGCCGGATGCGTCACTTGCTCTCGACTGCTGCCTCGGCAAGGATCCGTGCGGCAATGTCGGTGGTCGAGAAACCCGGCTCGAGCGGCAGCGCATGTACCGTGCCCCCGGCGGCCTCGACTTCCTCGCGGCCCGCGATGAAATGCGCCCAGTCAGCGCCCTTCACCAGTACGTCCGGCAGCACCGCCGCAATCAAGTCGCGCGGCGTATCTTCACCAAACAGCGTCACCGCATCCACTGCTTCCAGATGCAACGCCAGCCGTGCCCGCGTCATTTCATCGAAAAACGGGCGGGACGGGCCTTTGAGGCGCTGCACACTGGCATCCGTATTAAGCGCCAGGATCAACACATCGCCGAGCGAGCGTGCGCGTTCCAGCAGCCGTATGTGGCCCGGGTGCAGAATGTCATAACAGCCATTTGTGAAGACTACCGTCTTTCCGTCCGTCTGCCAGTGCCGCCGCACCGCGATTAACTCATTACGGCTGTAGAGCTCTGCCATTTGTTTATATTTTAACGGGCGCGTGCCAACCAAGTATTCTTAAACTTGTAAGCTGTTTTTAATGAACGAATGAACTACCGGAGGATTTTGGTTCGCGCCAGCAATTGGGTGGGCGATGCCGTGATGTCAATACCTGCCTTGCAACACCTGCGCAAACACCATCCCGACGCGCACATCGCCGTTCTCGCGCGGCCCTCGGTAGGAGCTCTCTACGTGCGCGAGTCTTTCTGCAACGAACTTATTTCCTACGAAGCTCCACGCGGCTGGAGGGGCTGGCAGCAAAAGCGGCAGATTGCCCGCCAACTCGATCAGCTTCAGTTCGATTGCTCCATCCTGTTGCAGAATGCCTTCGAAGCGGCAGCACTGGTTTGGCTCGCGCGCATTCCCAGCCGCATCGGCTACGCGCGAGATGGCCGTGGCATCTTTCTCTCCCAATCTGTTCGCGTGCCCAAGCCCGGCGAAATTCCCCGGCACCAGCGTTTCTATTATCTGGAACTCCTAAGACGCGCCGGCCTCATTGACAGCTATGAAACGACCGAGCGCATACGCTTGTCGGATGCTCCCGACGCGGCGCGCGAAGGCCGCTATCGCTTCGCTGCTGCCTCCGTGTTCGAATCTGTGATCGGTGTCGCCCCGGGAGCGGCCTATGGGGGCGCTAAACGCTGGTTGCCGGAACGTTTTGCCGAAGCCGCTGTTCGCTTGGCTGGGGAACGCCGCGCCACTGTCGCTGTCTTTGGTTCGCGCGAAGAATTTGCCATCTGTGAAGCTGTTCGCGAACAGGTCGAGAGAGCAGGGAAGCGCTGTCTTAATTTCGCCGGCGTCACGAGCCTTGCGGAATTCATCGAACTCGCCGCCGCCTGCGAGATCTTCATCACCAACGATTCCGGCCCGATGCACATCGCATCTGCGCTAGGTGTCCCGACCGTTGCGATTTTCGGCGCCACTGATCACATCGCTACCGGTCCTACCGGCGAAAACAGCTCTGTCGTCCGGCAACCGGTCGAGTGCAGCCCGTGTCTGCTGCGCGAGTGTCCCATCGATCACCGCTGCATGACCGCGGTCTCCGCCGAACAAGTAGCCAGCACCGCCTTAAGCCTGGTGGAATTGCAACGTTAATGGATACTCGCCAGAAAATTATAAGTGTCGGCGAACTCCCAGCTCGCCTCGCCAACACAAACTGGCAAGTCATCACTGGTTTCTTCGATCCGCTTACTCTCGCCCAGGCCGAACGAATCGCAGCCGCCGGTGACAATGTGCTTGCCATTGTCGATTCGGGCCAAGATACTCTGCTCGATGCCGGTGCCCGAGCTACCTTGGTTGCCGCCCTGCGCGGCGTCAAGCTCGTTGTCATCGCTTCCCGCAAAGAATGGGAACCTGTGCTTGCGAAATCTCCTCACGTGCAGGTCAACGTCGATGAATCTGCCGAGCGGGCACGCTCCGAGGCGTTCGCCGATTTCATCCTGCAGCGCCAATCCTCATGAACGGCGACTCGACCACCATCCTGGTGATCCGCCTCGGCGCAATGGGCGACATCCTGCACGCCCTGCCGGCCGTCGCCACTCTTAAAGCCAGCTTTCCGCGTCACAATCTGGTCTGGCTGGTAGCCCGTAAATGGCTCCCACTGCTGGCCGGCAATCCAGCGATCAGCGAACTCATTCCGTTCGATCGCACGGGCCTCCATTCGCTGCGCCATCTGCGCCGGACGCTACATCCGTTGCGTCCCGAACTCGCCATCGACTTTCAAGGTCTCTTGCAATCGGCTATCGCGGGTCGCGCCGCCCGTCCCAAAAGATTCTTCGGATTCGACCGCTCCGTGGCGCGTGAACCTCTTGCCTCCTTGCTGTACTCCGATCCAATCCGCGTCACTGGTCCGCATCGCATCGAGCGCAACATGCAGTTGGTGCAGGCTGCCGGCGCGCCGCGAGTGAGTTGGGAGACCTGGCTCCCGGCGGGCAATCCCGAGGGGGATCTTCCCGCCGGTCCCTATATACTCGCCAGCCCATTCGCCGGCTGGAATAGCAAGCAATGGCCCATCGATTTGTACGATCAACTTGGAGCTCAACTTGCCAAAGAAGGCCTACATCTCGTTCTCAATATTCCGCCCGAACGACGTGGCGATCTTCAAAATGTTCTTCACTCCGCCGTCCATAGTTCTTCGCTGCCCGGGCTAATCTATGCCACGCGTCATGCTGCCGCCATCGTGGGCGTCGATAGCGGCCCGCTGCATCTGGCTGCTGCTTTGAAAAAACCCGGCGTAGCCCTCTTCGGACCCACCGACCCCGCTCAAACTGGTCCTTTTCAAAGCCCGATGCGCATCCTCCGTTACCCGGAAGCTCTCACGACTTACAAGCGGGGCCGAGCGACGGATGCCAGCATGACCGCGATTACCACACAACAGGTCGTCGAAGCGCTTCACCAATCTCTAGCAACATGTCATCAGCCTCTCGCGGCGGTTCGCAGTACGTGAACCAGGCGCGCTATCTCTTTCCCAAACCATACGCCGACTTCGTACAGCGCCTCCGGGTAGCCGGCGGATTTCTTCTGCTTATTACCTTTGCGTGGCTCGCCGAACCCACTCTTCGCTCGCTGCAAGTCGGCCTTCCCATCTCGTTCCTCGGGCTGCTGCTTCGCGGCTATGCGGCCGGCCACCTCGCCAAGGACCGCGAACTCGCCACCTCCGGCCCGTATTCTTATATCCGTAATCCCCTCTACATGGGCACTGCCCTGGTTGCCTTCGGCATCGTTCTGGCTTCGGCCAACTGGTGGCTCGCGCTCCTCTTCGCGGCCGTATTTCTTCTCGTCTACCTTCCCGCCATTGAACTTGAAGAACAACATCTCCGGGAAATTTTCCCCGATTACGCCAGGTATGCCCAACGCGTCCACCGCTTCTTCCCGCTGCGCAAATTCTCACTCCAACCCCGCCCCTTTTCCTGGCCGCTGTACCGCCGAAACGAAGAATATAAAGCCGCTCTCGGCTGGCTCATTGCCGTCGCCTGGCTGGTATTTCGCTTAACCAGGCAAGCAAATTTGCTGTGATACCGTTTAGCTGATGAGAGTTGGCTGTTTTACCCCGCTGCTGTCCCAATTTCCCCTGGAAAAAGTCTTCGAAAAGCTCAAGAGCCTCAACGTCACAACTGTTGAACTCGGCACCGGAAATTACCCCGGCGATCCGCATTGCAAACTCTCCATGCTCGAGAACGAAAACGAGCTCAAAGAGTTTAAGAAGAAGTTCGACGATCACGGCTTTACCATCAGCGCCCTCAGTTGTCATGGCAACGCTCTTCACCCCGATGCTGCCGTTGCCAAAGCCTATGCCGACGTCAGCCGCCGCACCATTCAGCTGGCGGCTAAACTGGGCGTCTCTTCGATCGTCGATTTTTCCGGTTGCCCCGGCGACAGCGACACAGCAAAATATCCCAACTGGGTCACATGCCCGTGGCCTCCCGAATATCTCGACGTCCTCGACTGGCAATGGGAAAAGAAAGTCACGCCCTATTGGACCGAGCACGCCAAATTCGCTCGCGATCATGGAGTGAAAATCGCCATCGAAATGCATCCCGGTTTCGTCGTTTACAATCCCGAAACCATGCTGCGCCTCCGCTCCATCGCGGGTGACAACGTTGGCTGTAACTACGATCCTAGCCACATGTTCTGGCAGCAGATCGATCCCATCAAAGCCGTGCGCGTCCTCGGCGATGCCATTTTCCACGTCCACGCCAAAGATACCCAGATCTACGATTTCAACCTTCCCAAAACCGGAGTTCTCGACACCAAGAAATATACAGACGAACGCAACCGCGCCTGGATCTTCCGCACCTGCGGCTACGGCCACGCCTACGGCTGGTGGAAAGAGTTCATCTCCACGCTGCGCATGTGCGGCTACGACTACGTCCTCTCGATCGAACATGAGGATACCCTCATGTCTCCCGACGAGGGCCTGACAAAAGCCGCCGAATTCCTGAATCAGATCATGATCCGTGAACAACCGGCCGCCGCCTGGTGGGTGTAGTTGCGGAGTTCCCTGCCCAATTCGCTGCGCCAGAAAAAGCGGGGGGCTTATCGCACATTGGCGGCCAGCTCCGGCTCGTTCAACGCCTTGTAAATCGACTGTAGATCTTTCCGCGCCGTAAGCGCCCAGGTAACCGAGGAACCTGACTGCGTCCTCACCTTCTCATAGCCGCGCTGCACAATCGACTCAGCTTCCATATAGCGCCCTAGCCGCATCAGCACGTGACCCAACTTTATTTCTACAATGCCGGTGTACAAGTGGTTCGCCGGCAATGTCTTTGCATAGATCGCGAGCGCATTCCGCAGTAGAGGCTCAGCTGGTGCATACTGCTTCTCCGTCATGTACGTACTCGCAAGATTTGCGAACGCCAGCCCCACCAGGTAATGCCGTTCTCCATAGGCGTGCTGGTAAATCTGCAGTTCGCGCGTGTAACAGTCCCGTGCCCCCGGGTAGTCGCCGGCGCCCGAGTTCGCCATGCAGATCTCGTTTAGCACATTAGCTACTTTTGGGTGCATCGGCCCGTACGTCTGTTCTCGCAAGCTCAAGGCCTCAGTAAGAAAGGGGTTGGCCTCCGCGTAGCGCTGTTCGCCTACCAGAGCTTTCCCCACACCGAACAGGTCACCGGCTGTTTCTACTTGCGCTTTGCCATACCACCCTTCATCGACGGCAAGCGACTTTCTGTACAGCTGTTCAGCCTCCGGATAACGGCCGCGCTCCTCTGCAATCGCTGCCTCGTTGATTAGATCCTGAGCCACGGAGGGATGTCCCGGACCGAAAAGTTTCAGGTGCAGAGACTTCGATTGCAGCGTATATTCTTCCGCCAGATCGTATTGCCCCGAGTAAAAGTAAACGTCCGCCAACTCTTTTAGACACGCCGCACGATCTTCGGCAGGGCACCAGCTCCCAGCATCAAAGCTTCATGCAAGAGTGGCGCCGCCCTCTTATAGTCTCCACGGCCCTCTTGGATTCTGGCCATTGCCAGCGTCGCTCGAGTCAGATGTTCTCTGTCATTTGGGACCTCGGCCTTCTCCTCAATGAGAGCGTCGCCGACCAGTTTTTCCGCTTCTGCAAATCGCGCCTGATCCAATCGAAGCAATCCGAGCGCCACCAAAGCCGGACCGAGCCGGCCATTCTTCTCGCCCCACAAACTTTTTTGTTGCGCGGAGGCCGCTTGCATTAAGCTCTCTGCCCGGTCCAGCTTGCCTAGTCTCTGATACATGATGCCCAGCGATAAGAACAGCTCGGCCTGCACCTCCGGCTCGCCACGAAGGGTCTGCGCTTCCTGAACGCCGTGGTCCACCAAAGTCAAGACCCTGAGATCTCGGGAAGGAGGCGCGGAAGCATCCTCACTGCCGAACAAGCCAAACATGAATCGTTGCACTCGCTGCGCCCGCAACCCGGCGGCTACCTCAGCGTTCTTAGCTCGTGTCAACCGGACGATAAAGATCGTGCTCAGCATCATCAGCAGCGTTGTCACGATGCCAACGGCGATCACCGCGCGGCGATTGCGCTTTAGAAACTTCCCAACCTTATAGCGCAGCGAATCTGGCCGCGCCTCCAGCGGCTCTCCATTCAGAAAATGATTCACGTCACGGATCAGCGCTTCCACCGAAGGATACCTGCGCGTCGGCGCCCTGTGAATCGCTGTTAAGCAAAGGACATCCAGTTCCGCCCAATCGGAGGCTTTCAGTTCCAAACTGAAGTGCCCATCTTCTTGTCCGGCCTTGTTTCGTTGCGCAATGGCCGACGGCGGATCGGGATTGGTTTCACGCGACGCTGCTTCCGCAGCGCTTGCGCTGCGGCTCTTGCGATCAAACGGCCTTCGGCCAGCGAGGATTTCGAATAAAATCAGGCCCAGTCCATAAATGTCTGTGAAAACGCCAACCGTTTCCCCCAACAATTGCTCGGGAGCGGCGTACGCTGGCGTCAGCATTCGCGCTTCGGTATGCGTCTTGGTTAGTTCCAAACCGTCCTGTTCCAGGTGCTTTGCGATCCCAAAATCCAGTAGCTTCGTGGCTCCGTCTGCACGCACCAGAACATTGCTGGGCTTCAGATCGCGGTGAATAATCGCGCGTCGATGAGCAAACTGCACGGCCTCGCATACCGACAAAAATAATCGGAGACGTTCCTCCACCGACAGCGCCTTGTCCCGGCAATACACGTCGATCGGGACACCGTCCACAAACTCCATCACGAAATACGGAGTTCGGTCCGCCAGAACACCCGCGTCGAAAAATTGCGCAATGCTCGGATGGTTGAGGCTTGAAAGCACTTGTTGCTCTTTGCGGAACCGCTCGATCCGAGATGGCGCCATCCAGGTACCTTGCAGTATCTTGATCGCCACCGGATTACCGAGCTCGCGCCGTTCCCCCAGATACACCGCTCCCATACCGCCTTCACCCAGCAGCCTTAGAAGACGGTACGGCCCCAGTTCGTACGGGAAGGAAACGGAGAATGGATCTTCAAAGACAGCCTCTGCCACAGGCGCTACACCCTGATCCAGCAGCAATGCGTCCTCACTGTCGGCCGCCAGCAGACCACGCACTGCTTCCAACAATCCACTGTCGCCATTGCAGGCGCTTTGAACGAACGCATCGCGTTCTTCGGGATGAAGCTCACCTGCTTTGGTGAACAAGAATTGAACTCGGCTGACTCGCTCGGGATCCAAACCGCTCTTGGGACGCGTGCCGGCCGGCTCGGTCAGCATTTACCGTCGCGCAGGCGGTATTGCAGCCACGCCCTCGCCGTTCGCCACTCCCGCTGAACTGTTGCCGTGGATACGCCCAACAACTCAGCCAGTTCCTCATTCTCGAAGCCACCGAAAAACCGGCTCTCTACCACTAAAGCCTGCCGCGGCTCAATTTGCGCCAACTCGGCAAGGGCTTCTTCCAGCGCTAAGACCGGCATTTCCCCGCCGGCCGCCGGCGTCGACTCAATATCGACGCTGACCGTTGCTGACGCTGCCGCGCCGCGCTTAATAGCACCACGACGGCGCGCCGCATCCACCAGAATCTGTCGCATCGCACGGGCGGCAATCCTTTTGAAATGCAGCGGCGTCATTTGCGCAAAAGCGGGCGAAGCCCTCAGCTTCAGCCACGCTTCGTTGACCAGCGCCGTCGGATTCAGCGTCATCCCCGGATCCGCGCCTTTCACGCTGCGCGCCATCCGCCGCAATTCCATATAGGTCAGGTCGAACAACGCGTCCAATGCCTGCTGTTCGGAGGTTGGGATCCCGCTTGTCCCTCCCGGAAGTGGCTCACCAAAATCTTCAGTCCCCATGAACAATTCCCTCACGAGTTTGCGCAATGGTCAGTGGAGCGCCCGCCGGCGCAGCCTGCGCAGATACTACCACGACCGCGGGCTGCAAGAGCGAGGCGTGTCCCAAAACTTCAAATCGATAGGAATCCTAACCATGCGCTCCGTTTCCTCCAACCCTGCCTCAGTAGCATCGCTCCTCGGCCTCACGATCGCTCTCTCTGCGTCGGCCGCCTCCCTTCCCACTTTGATCGATTTCGAAAAAATTCCACCCATCCCAACCCAGCCCTCCTTGTTCTCCTTGGCCGGACCTGAGCAGACCATCACGGTGCCGGGCGTCGCCACTATTTCGGGCGGTGTAGTTCTTGGAAACGCTACAAACTTCCCGGCCGAGTCCTTCGCGACTGCTCCCAATGCGTACGGGACGAGTAATATAGTTGCCGGATCCGCTTTGCCCTCCACTCTCACCATTTCCATTGATCCCGCTTACTCGGCGACCGAGGTGAGTTTCCCTGTGTTCAACGGCTTCACCGTTTCCCGCTCCTACATCGCAACCGCTTACAACGGAACATCTGTGGTGGGTACCCGAACACTCTCGGAACTGCCGGCGAATACCAACTCCGGATTCACAACGGTGGACTTTCTGGCGCCGAACATCACCGCCGTTACGCTGACGCCAGCAGATACCTCTAGCTTCGATTTTGTAATTGACAGCATTGCGCTGAATGAGTCTGTGCAACAAGCCCTTCCCAATGCTCCGGAGCCGGCAAGCCTGCTTTTGCTTGGCAGCGGTCTGGGGGCTCTGGGGGTTTTCGGAGGCCGCCTTCGCCGCCGGATCGAAAACGCCTGACCTGTTGGGACCACTTGAGGCCAAGACTATGTTTTACAGAAATTCAACAATGTGTCTGCTGCTATAGCAAATGCTTTCAATCGCAGGGCCTAAGAGCTTACGCCTTCAAACGAGCCATGGATTCGCAGAGTCAACGCCGCCCGAAGATCGCCTTAGGCGAATCGCTGCATGCACCGTAGAAAAGTTCGAGGCGGCGTATATTTCCAAGCCGAATATCCAAGCAGTGGATACCGTTTTCGCCAACCAGTTCACAGCCTGCCACACTCGCCAATAGCGTATGGCGCGTTCTTATAACCTCATCGAAATGAATTTTCTCGATGCAACGACAGAGCTTGAAGAATTTGGGATCTCCCGCCCTTGAGCTTTTGGCTGTTCCAATCCGAGCCTATAGGCCCATGCCTGCGGTGGCTTCGTAGACTCCCGTCCCAACAAAACATTCCAAACCCGTTGCACCTTAAACCTGCGTGTTTGCTCCACTGGCTACAATAAAAACGTTCCAACTTCCAACGCGCAATCGAAAACAGGAGAGTCTCCTGAAAGCCCATCAGGTTTGCTGATCCCGGTGCAGAACGACGGCGATAGAGGCACACTGCCCATTGACTTCCCCGACTCTATTTGTGATTGACTACCTGCATTCACGACGCACTGGAAGCCGATCTGGGCCAGTCTGCCACATCGCAACGCAGAATGGCGTGACTATCTGCGCATCTGGTACGAAGTCTAAGGCATGAGACTGAGAATGACGAGCGCTTTAGCGCTGGGTTTATGGACGGCCGGATGGGCATCGGCATCGACCGACACGGGCACAGCCGCGAACCGGACACCGGTGTTACTCGAGCTCTTTACCTCCGAAGGCTGTTCGAGCTGCCCCCCGGCGGACCGGCTGCTGCAGATGCTCGATCAGTCCCAACCCGTTTCCGGCGCGGACCTGATCGTTCTGAGCGAGCACGTCGACTACTGGAACCACGACGGCTGGGCCGACCCCTATTCCTCCGCGCTCTTTACCCAGCGACAAACCGCTTATGCGCAAAAGCTAGGGGTGGACAGTGTGTACACGCCGCAGCTGATCGTGGACGGGACAGCGGAACTGGTGGGCAGCAACGGGGCGGCGGCGCGCGCTCAGATTGGCAAGGCGCTCGGTCGGCCGAAGACAGCCATTGTGTTTAGCAATGCCGTGCGGCAGAAAGATCGAATCACCCTGCATGTCGAGATAGGGGCTCTGCCGGCCAGGAGCGCAAGTGCGGCCGTGTACCTGGCGCTGGCCGATAACGAGGATCGTTCCCAGGTATCGCGTGGTGAAAATGCCGGACGCTCCCTCACTCATGTCGCAGTGGTGCGCATCCTCCAGCCGGTCGGCACAATCGGCGCAGCCGGATTTTCCAAGAATCTGACCGTGCCAATTAACGCCGGCGCACCGGGCGGCTTGCGGGTCGTCGTGTTTGTGCAGGAAAAGGGTTCGCGCCGCGTGCTGGGCGTCGCACAGCAGAAGCTGTGACCGGTTAGCTAGTTCCACTTAGCCTGCCGGAGCCTGCAATACTCTGAGCCTTTCACGCTTCGGATAATCTGAGAGAAGAAGATATTAGGATCCGCAGACCTTCCCCCGAAATACAGCGTCACGAACTTGTTGGGTTGCGAAAGAGACGAGGACCTGTGCGAATTCTATTTCTGTGCAACCGTTGTATCGGACCGGTGATCGACCGAGCCTAGGACGGAAGAGAGACTGTTTGGAAACGGATGAGCAGTGGAACCTCTCGGAAAGGCCTTCGATCACTTCAATCGAAGCGATATCGCTAAGGCAGCAGAACAACTCGATCCCCAAATCGAATGGACAGAAACTGCCTCGTTTCCTGGCGGCAGGACCTACCACGGACAACAAGGCGTCTCCCGGTATTTAAATCACTCCACGAGCTGGTTGGACTGACGGTCGCAGTGAACCGGAACGATTCATCACTTCGGGCGACCGCGTGGTGGTTTTTGTCCACGCCCCGAATCCGACAGCAGGGTGATTGCAAGTGGCGTGAGATGCGGCTCGCTGACGTTTACACCTCGCTATCAAAGAGATTCAAAGGGTAGATGAATTCCTTTATTGTGTAGTCTCGATGGTAATTCCAGCCATACTATTCGCAAAAACCAGCAACGGTTTGTACATTCGATTCGTACCGCGCGCCGATCGAGTACACAGCGTCGATTAACACACAGCGGCAATCAACGTGGCATTAAGGCTTTTGGGGCAGAGCCATCGGACGATTCCCGTCACGACGCAGTTTCCGGAAGCTGGCGCAACGGTGGCTATGTTCCGCAAAACGGCCCGATTACCTCCTTCCAGGCCTGCGATGCGTAAGCAATTCGCAACGCTTGCTTGCGAGGTGGAGGGTAGCTTCACCCATGTGTCCGGTCTTGTGTTTACCTGTCAGTCCGGCCGTTCAGACCCGCAACGCTGTGAAAAAGTAGTGAAAATGTCACGCTTCGGAAGAATTTCGGTTCGATCCGTTTCTCAAAAACACGAGCGAATACGGGCGTTCCCTCGCTCCTGCGCGGTTTTCCACAGAAACACAATGCGAAAACGCTTGCAAGAAGGAAGACTCCCTGATATTCTGAACAAGTCGCCGCAAGCGGAGCGAAACGGCGAGACGGTCGCATGAACGAAGTTCGCAAGAACTCGAAAGGTTCAACGTTCAAGAGAACCTGGACAGGTTCGGAAGAGCTTGTAGTAGACTGAAGAAGTCGCAGTAAAAGACGTTTGATAAGCGATAAGTTAGCTGAAGGCTGATGTTAGTCATCGCCAACGGCAGTAGCAAGGTAATCGGACTCGGAGTTCGGCACAGCCGGACGGAGCAGTTCGATACGGACACCATAGCAGATTCCAAGCGGTCCTGTAGTAACCCACTACCGTAACTTAAATTAGGGTGTTATACCCGACAGTTTCTGGATGGACGTCGCTTTTACTCAAAGATGAGTAGAGCTAAGCGGAAATCCAAACGGCTTTCGAGGCCGGTAGCTGTTCAGCTTTGCGGATTTTGATTCGTATTCGCTGGATGGTCTACGCAGTTGTTTGACAATCTGGTTGGACGCAATGAAGTAATTCGTCAGACTTTTTGAGTAAAAGCTGGAGCGAAATACGATCCTGGCCGCAAGGCTAGGGTCAACTCCAAAATATTAAGATCAAACGAGAGTTTGATCCCGGCTCAGAATCAACGCTGGCGGCGCGCTTAACACATGCAAGTCGAGCGAGAAAGTGGAGCAATCCATGAGTAAAGCGGCGTACGGGTGAGTAACACGTGGATCATCTACCTTTTAGTGGGGAATAACCCTGGGAAACCGGAGCTAATACCGCATAATCCTGTGAAGGGAAAGCAGCAATGCGCTGAAAGAGGAGTCCGCGGCCGATTAGCTAGTTGGTGAGGTAATGGCTCACCAAGGCGGTGATCGGTAGCCGGCCTGAGAGGGCACACGGCCACACTGGCACTGAAAACGGGCCAGACTCCTACGGGAGGCAGCAGTGGGGAATCTTGCACAATGGAGGCAACTCTGATGCAGCGACGCCGCGTGAGCGATGAAGCCCCTCGGGGTGTAAAGCTCTTTCGGCAGGGACGATAATGACGGTACCTGAAGAAGAAGCTGCGGCTAACTACGTGCCAGCAGCCGCGGTAATACGTAGGCAGCGAGCGTTGTTCGGAATTACTGGGCGTAAAGAGTGTGTAGGCGGTGCTCTAAGTTCGGTGTGAAATCTCCTGGCTTAACTGGGAGGGTGCGCCGGAAACTGGAATGCTCGAACGTGGGAGAGGAAAGCGGAATTCCTGGTGTAGCGGTGAAATGCGTAGATATCAGGAGGAACACCTGCGGTGTAGACGGCTTTCTGGACCATTGTTGACGCTGAGACACGAAAGCGTGGGTAGCAAACAGGATTAGATACCCTGGTAGTCCACGCCCTAAACGATGCATACTTGGTGTCGGCCATTCAGTTGGTCGGTGCCGGAGCTAACGCGTTAAGTATGCCGCCTGGGGAGTACGGTCGCAAGGCTGAAACTCAAAGGAATTGACGGGGGCCCGCACAAGCGGTGGAGCATGTGGTTTAATTCGACGCAACGCGAAGAACCTTACCTGGGCTCGAACGGCTGCTGACCGCCGGTGGAAACACTGGCTTTCCCGCAAGGGACAGTAGTCGAGGTGCTGCATGGCTGTCGTCAGCTCGTGTCGTGAGATGTTGGGTTAAGTCCCGCAACGAGCGCAACCCTTGTCCTGTGTTGCCACTCCGCAAGGAAGCACTCTCAGGAGACCGCCAGCGATAAGTTGGAGGAAGGTGGGGATGACGTCAAGTCATCATGGCCTTTATGTCCAGGGCTACACACGTGCTACAATGGACGGTACAAAGCGCTGCGAACTCGCGAGAGGAAGCTAATCGCAAAAAACCGTTCTCAGTTCGGATTGCAGGCTGCAACTCGCCTGCATGAAGCTGGAATCGCTAGTAATGGCATATCAGAACGATGCCGTGAATACGTTCCCGGGCCTTGTACACACCGCCCGTCACATCACGAAAGTGGATTGTACTAGAAGCCTGCATGCTAACCCGCAAGGGAGGCAGCGGTCCAAGGTATGATTCATGATTGGGGTGAAGTCGTAACAAGGTAGCCGTAGGAGAACCTGCGGCTGGATCACCTCCTTTCTAAGAGAGACAGTGGCTGGAGTCACCGAAATGGGTTCGTTCCAACGAATCCGGTAGTAAGTGGCAGTCTTTCCAGTCCATACGCTTCCAGTTCTCCGCTTGAAATTTCTGATCTACTTCATGCTGATTTTGCCGGTCATAGTCAGCTGCGTCCAATCGGCCTCGATTACATTCGACGAGTCCCGCGTTTACACAAGCGCGGGATTTCTACGAAGGGGCTGTAGCTCAGCTGGGAGAGCGCCTGATTTGCATTCAGGAGGTCGCCGGTTCGATCCCGACCAGCTCCACCAGTTTCTGCTGAGTTTGGCTTCGTTTCTTACTTTGAGTGATCATTTCGCTGAAAGGCGCAGTGGCTCATCCGAGCGGGCCTGTAGCTCAGTTGGTTAGAGCGCACCCCTGATAAGGGTGAGGTCGGTAGTTCGAATCTACCCAGGCCCACCAATTTGAAGTTTTCAGAGCCACGACCTTTAGGGAGTGGTTTGGTAGGGTTGGCTAGCGAAGTTGGAAGGCAGAAGCAAGCGTCCGGCAAAAATCCGGAGATTAGCTCCTGCTGTTCAACTCCAAGTGAGTTGAGTAAGCATTGGGTTCGTTCCTTCAAAAAAGGACGAGTCGGTCTTTGAAAATTGAATAGTTATTGACGGGCAACTACAAGTTGCATACGCTGTCACGAGAGCGTCTGGCTTCGTTCCTCAAAAAAACGGATTCCGGCGACACCAATTATGTGACAGCAGCGCTGCCCGGCTGATAATCCGATCCATTTGGTCTGAGTGGATTGCGATGCCAGAGTTGGGCGAGAGAAGTACTCAACCGGTTGGCTTCGTTCCTTAAAAAACGAGGTTAATCGGACGTAGAGTTAATTTTATGGTCAAGCTACTAAGAGCATGCGTGTGGATGCCTTGGCGCAAATAGGCGATGAAGGACGTGGCTAGCTGCGATAAGCCTCGGGGAGATGCAAGCAATCTAAGATCCGGGGATGTCCGAATGGGGAAACCCAAGTCAGGTAACTGGCTTACTGATCGATGAATACATAGTCGATCAGAGCGAACGGGGGGAAGTGAACCATCTCAGTACCCCTAGGAAGAGAAAACAATAGTGATTCCGATAGTAGTGGCGAGCGAACTCGGAATAGCCTAAACTTCGCGATTCGAAAGGAGAGCGGAGGGTTGCAGGACCACAAAAAATAAGTGCTGGTCTGGCCGCGAGGTTGGAACAGTTCTTATTTTAAAGAGGTTATAAGAAAGCATTACGAGAACGGCTTGGAAAGGCCGGCCAAAGAAGGTGATAGCCCTGTATCTTAAAATGCCATCTTAGCTTCAAGTGGCTCCTAAGTACCGCGGGACACGGGAAACCTTGCGGGAATCTGCCGGGACCATCCGGTAAGGCTAAATACTCATTTGCGACCGATAGTGAACTAGTACCGTGAGGGAAAGGTGAAAAGTCCCCCTGTGAGGGGAGTGAAATAGTACCTGAAACCGCATGCTTACAAGCAGTGGGAGGGCTATGCTCCGCAAGGAGAATGCCTGACCTCGTGCCTATTGAATAATGAGCTGGCTAGTTAGTCTCAGTGGCAAGGTTAAGCGTAAGCGAGCCGCAGCGAAAGCGAGTCTGAACAGGGCGTTCAGTCGCTGGGATTAGACGCGAAGCGGGATGATCTACCCTTGGCCAGGATGAAATTCGTGTAACAACGAATGGAGGTCCGAACCAGTGTTGGTTGAAAACAGCTTGGATGAGCTGAGGGTAGGGGTGAAAGGCTAATCAAATTCCGTGATAGCTCGTTCTCTCCGAAATAGCTTTAGGGCTAGCCTCGTATGGTCCGTCTTGGTGGTAGAGAACTGATTGAACTAGGGGCCTTTCCGGGTTACCGAATTCAGCCAAACTGCGAATGCCAAGAACGAGTAGTACGGGAGTCAGACGGTCAGGGCTAAGCTTGATCGTCAAAAGGGAAAGAGCCCAGACCATCAACTAAGGTCCCCAAGTACATGCTAAGTGGGAAAGGAAGTCGAGTTCCAGAAACAGCCAGGAGGTTGGCTTAGAAGCAGCCATCCTTTAAAGAAAGCGTAATAGCTCACTGGTCGAGGGACTCGGTGCCGACAATCCAACGGGGCTCAAGCATGTCACCGAAGTTATGGACTCAATTGGAGTGGTAGGAGAGCGTTCCTAGCGAGATGAAGGTCTACCGAGAGGAGGGCTGGATTGCTAGGAAGTGACTCTGCCAGCATAAGTAGCGAAAAGCCAGGTGAGAACCCTGGCCGCCGAAAGTCTAAGGATTCCTGAGAAAGGTTAATCCGCTCAGGGTTAGTCGGGGCCTAAGGTGAGGCCGAAAGGCGTAACTGATGGACACACGGTTAATATTCCGTGACTACGTTTGTTCGATAAAGACCGATGGGGGGACGCACCACAAAGGGTCATCTGCGAGAAGGGTCAAAGGTGATTCGAGTGAGATCCGGATTGGCAAATCCGCCGGGTCGTGTGCCAGGAAAATCCTCTAAGGAGAGCAATCGTACCCGTACCATAAACCGACACAGGTGGACGAGATGAGTATTCTAAGGCGCTCGGGTGATGGAGTTGCGAAGGAACTAGGCAAATTAACCCCGTAACTTCGGGAGAAGGGGTGCCCACTTCGGTGGGCCGCAGTGAAACGCATCAGGCGACTGTTTAACAAAAACACAGGTCTCTGCTAAGTCGAAAACGACGTATAGGGGCTGACGCCTGCCCGGTGCCGGAAGGTTAAAAGGAGAGGTTAGCCGCAAGGCGAAGCTTTGAATTGAAGCCCCGGTGAACGGCGGCCGTAACTATAACGGTCCTAAGGTAGCGAAATTCCTTGTCGGGTAAGTTCCGACCTGCACGAATGGCGTAACGATCTGATGACTGTCGGCGCGCTCCGCCCGGCGAACTTGTGGTTCCGGTGAAGACGCCGGATGCCCGCCACTAGACGGAAAGACCCCGTGCACCTTTACTATACCTTTGCAATGAACTATGGTGCGGTCTGCGCAGCATAGGTGGGAGGCTTTGAACTCAGGCTCTTGGGCTTGAGGGAGCCAACGGTGAGATACCACCCTGATCGTTCTGTGGTTCTAACCTACTCCCGTAATCCGGGAGAGGGACATTGCAAGGCGGGTAGTTTGACTGGGGCGGTCGCCTCCTAAATTGTAACGGAGGCGCTCGAAGCTTGGTTCACTCTGTTTGGAAATCAGAGGGCGAGTGCAAAGGCATAAACCAGGTTGACTGCGAGACCTACAAGTCAAGCAGGTGGGAAACCAGGACTTAGTGATCCGGTGGTTCTGTATGGAAGGGCCATCGCTCAACGGATAAAAGGTACGCCGGGGATAACAGGCTGATCGGAGTCAAGAGTTCATATCGACGCTCCGGTTTGGCACCTCGATGTCGGTTCATCGCATCCTGGGGGTGTAGAAGCTCCCAAGGGTTGGGCTGTTCGCCCATTAAAGCGGTACGTGAACTGGGTTCAGAACGTCGCGAGACAGTTCGGTCCCTATCTGTGGTGGGCGTAGGAGATTTGAGGGGGCTTGTCCTTAGTACGAGAGGACCGGGATGAACAGACCTCTTGTGATTCAGTTGTCACACCAGTGGCACAGCTGAGTAGCGAAGTCTGGTCAGGATAAGTGCTGAATGCATATAAGCACGAAACCTTCCCCAAGATGAGATCTCCCTGAAGAGCCGTGAAAGACGATCACGTTGATAGGACGGGTGTGTAAGCACAGTAATGTGTTGAGCTGACCGTTACTAATAGCTCGTTCGGCTTGACCATAAAATTTACTCTATGGATTAAGCGCGAAAAAACAACTTGTGGACAGCACGTCAATAACTATTCAAAAAGACCAATCCCCAGGAAATTTCGTCCTGAGAGCCGCTAGGCTTCGGACAGCAAGTTTCGGGTGATCTTAGCAAGAGGGTTCCACCCGTTCCCATCCCGAACACGGCAGTTAAGCCTCTGAGCCCCAATGGTACTGCACGCGCAAGTGTGTGGGAGAGTAGGAAGTCGCCCGATTAAATCAAAGCAAAACCCCCGAACGGTAGATCAAACCGTTCGGGGTTTTGTCGTTTCGGCGATATACTAATACCTCGTATATTATGAATCTCCAAAAAATGATTGGCGAGCTGCAGGCCGAACGCGACCGCCTGGACGAAGCAATACTGGCGCTCGAGCGCCTGTCGACTTCCAACTCCAAGCGAAGGGGCCGACCGCCCGGCTGGTTGAAGGCTGCTACCGAAGAAGCCGGTGAGCGGGCCACAAAAAACGCCGAGGGCAACGGGGACCAGGAAGCCCATAAGGGCTGATCCTGGCCCGGGTCTTCGATTAACTAATCGTCAAATAACGTATGCCCATGCGGATGAGCTTGTCGCCTTCGAGCGCGTGCCGCCCATCCAGCACAAACGGATTGCGCATCTTCTTGGCGACCGCCGCCCAGTCCAGATCGCGATATTCGTTCCACTCGGTCACTAGAACCAGCGCATCAGCACCCTCGGCTACTTCGCCGGGATCGCTGCAGATGTGAATACCCATTTGGCCGTGCTCCCGCTGAAAGCGTTCCGAAGCAATCGGATCGTGTGCTTTCACCCGCACCCCGCGGTCGATCAGCTTCTGCGCGATTTCGATGGCAGGCGCCTCGCGCAGATCGTCCGTATTCGGCTTGAAGGCTAGGCCAAGCAGTCCAATCGTCCGGCCTTTGAGAATCTTCAACTCGTTCAACAGCTTTTCCACGACCCGGTCCCGCTGCCGTGTGTTCACCGTGCGCGCCGCCTCGACGATCGGCATGTGAAGGCCATACTCGCCGGCCGTGGCAATGAGCGCCGCCGTATCCTTGCCAAAGCAGGAGCCGCCCCAGCCCAACCCGGCATTCAAGAATCGAGGACCGATGCGCGAATCGAGCCCAATTCCGCGCGCCACTTCCGATATGTTTGCCCCTACTCGCTCGGCCAGCAAGCCGACTTCGTTAATAAAGCTGATTTTTAGAGCCAGGAAGGCATTAGCGGCATACTTAATCAACTCCGCCGACGCAAGATCGGTAGACACCAGCGGCACCGCAAACACCGATTCCGGCCGCGGCAGGAAAGTCGGCGCCGGAAATGTTTGATCGAGAATCGGCCGGTACAGCGAATAGAGCGTCTCGAGCGCGCGCGGTTCGTCCGCTCCAATCACGATCCGATCGGGGTAAAGGCTGTCGTGCAGAGCCGTTCCCTCCCGCAGAAACTCAGGATTCGACGCAACCCCGAACTCAGCCATTTGCCCGCTCGTATGTTGCTGAATAGAATCACGCAGCAACGAGCCCACCCAGTTGCCGCTCCCAATCGGCACGGTCGACTTATTCACCACCACCGTAAAATTGCCATCGATATTCTGGCCAATGGAGCGGGCGGCGTGCGAAAGAAATTCCAGGTTCGGCGCGCCCGACGGCGTAGGCGGCGTTCCCACCGCAATGAAAACCACATCCGCTCCCGGTATGGCCTCGGCGTAATTCGTCGTGAAAGTGATATTCGGCCGCGCCTCCTCGAGAACATCCACCAGGTTCGGTTCGTAGATGGGAATGTGCCCGGCCTTCAGGGCTTCAATCTTAGCCGCGTCCGTATCGAGACACGAAACCGTGTGGCCTATGAAGGCGAGACAGACTCCAGTAGTCAAGCCGACGTATCCTGTACCAATGATTGCAACGCGCATTAAGTTGTTGAAGAACCGGCCTCCGACACCGGCAATGTCGTATGATAACCCAGCCTACGGCGGTTACCCATAAAGCAAAGTAAGGCGTGCTGCGTGAACCTCTCGCGTAATTGGCCTAATCCGGCATGCGAAAATGCAGGCGTGATGGAAGTGATTCGGCCGGGCCTGCCGGTGACGGCACCCAAGGTAGTCATTTTCGACTTCGACGGCACGCTGTCCGTGATCCGTTCGGGTTGGATGGAGGTCATGATCCCGCTGTGCGTCGAGCAGTTGACCATTTTAAAGACCGGCGAGTCGGAAAATGAACTAACACGGGTCGTCGACGAGTTTGTTTGGACACTTACTGGTAAAGAAACGATCTATCAAATGAGAGCTTTATGTGCTGCCATCCAGGAACGCGGCGGCAAACCACTCGAACCGCTTGCTTACAAAAGAATGTATCTGGAGCGGCTCGGATGGAAGATCGGGGATCGATTGGAAAGTCTGAGACGCGGCACGATGTCTCCTGATACTTATTTCGTGCCAGGCGCTCGTCAATTTCTGGAGGATCTGACTCAGCGTGGAATGCTGCTCTACTTGGCTAGCGGCACCGACGATGCGAACGTGAAAGAAGAGGCGGCGCTTCTTGACTTGGCCCGGTTCTTTCCTGGCCGTATTTTCGGGGCTCATGACGACGGACAAGGCTTCTCCAAGGCGGAATTGGTTAAAAGAATTCTGTCGCAAACGACCGAGACGCGCCATGGCTTGATTCCGGATGAACTTCTGGTTTTCGGCGATGGATACGTGGAGATTGAGGAGGTAAAGAAGGCGGGCGGCATAGCCGGTGGACTCGCCACGGCGGAGCCCGAGTGCCAAACCATTGATCCCTGGAAGCGCCGGCGACTGATCGCCGCGGGTGCCGATTTTATTCTGCCTAATTTCTTGCAATTAGATCATCTGAATACTTTCCTGTTCGAGACGGCTGAAGTTGCACAGAACTAAAAACCGAACTTGCCTTTTGAATAGTCAACTTTGTCAGGTCGGGCTCATATCGGCGTGAATCAGACCAGAATACCTGGGAGGGCATCATTGTTACCTGAAGCTTCTATCACAAATTCCGAACAAATCCGGCCCGTTCTGCCTATTACGGATCAGCGGCCCAAAATCCTTCTGGCCGACGATCACCGTCTGATTCTCGACGCGCTCAAAGCCATGATGAGCAATGAGTTCAACGTTCTTGCCGTGGACAACAGCGAAGCTTTCCTGAATGAAGTGGAAACCTTCCAGCCGGACGTCGCCATCCTCGACATCAACATGCCCGGCGAAGACGGTTTCACCACCGCCAAACGAGTTTTGGCTCGCAGACCCGGGCTGCCGATTGTCTTCCTCTCCATGTATGCCGATTCCCAATACGTCGACGAAGCGACACGCCTCGGAGCGAGGGCTTATCTTTCCAAGGGAGCGCCTGCCCAGGACCTGATTACGGCGATTCAGGCCGTACTCGACGGCGAGCGCCCGGTCTCTTCCAATGGAACCTTAGACGGAAGCTCGTCCCTTGAATCTTCAAAGGTGGAGTTAACCTCGCGCCAGCGCGAGGTGCTGCGCTTGATCGCCATGGGAAGCAGCGCAAAAGACATCGCAAACCAATTGAACATCTCCGTGCGCACTGCGGAGTTTCACCGGGCAGCTATTATGCAACGGCTGGGACTGCATTCCACCGCGCAAATGACCCGCTACGCTATCGTCAACAACATTGCCTAACGGTCGTGCTATGCCCCGGGGTGACCGCGACGATTCCAAACGACCTCTAGGTTTCTTGGAGACCTGCTACTCCTCAGCTTTTTACCTTGGAGCGATCAGCTATGCTGACAAACTCAACGCGACAAGCGTTTAGTTAATGTAGCTCTGGGCCCGCAAACCGGTCGACCAACGGGGCAGGGGAGACACCGAGCGTCTGGAGGGGAAAAGAAGGACGCGTGTCAACAGCGGCCGGTAGTCTTTTCGAAGCGCTGCGAAGGCATCCAGAGCTTCGAAACTTGTTCGATAGCAGCACTCCTCCCATTCTCCGTTCAGTTCTACGCGCAGAGTCCAGCTGGCAGGCCACATGAAAATACCTTTCAGACAGGTAGTGTCCACGAAAACCGAAAACGCTCTTGCTTTTCTGGCGTAACCGTAAGTGCGTGAATTCTATCCACCTAGAGTGTCGTGGCATCCCTGTTCCTGGTCGGCTTTACTAGCGCTGGGCCTAATCTCGATCGGTGGTTTGCCGCTGCTGACCGCCCGGCAGCAGGATCCGAACGCCCCTTATCTCGATAACGGTTCCCGGCAAATGCTCACTTCGTCGGACACGGAGTTTGCCATGAAGGCTGCCCAAAGCAGTACAGCCGAGATCCAGCTGGGCAAATTAGCAGCGCACAAGGGTACCGATCCAGCCGTTAAGGCACTCGGTCAGCAAATGGTCGACGATCACACGCGAGCCGCTGACCAGCTTCGGGCGTTGGCCCGTGAAAGAAAGATGACCCTGCCCAGCCTGGGTTCGGCCAGAGACCAGGCCGCCTACGATAAGCTGAAAGGCCTTCAGGGTGCAGACTTCGACGCTGCCTATCTGGCACAAATGCTCAAGGCGCACGAAATGGCGATAAAGCAGTTCCAAACAGAGGCGGATAAAGGAAAAGATCCCATCATCCGGAATTTCGCTTCCCAAACTTTGCCCGTCCTACAGAGTCATCTGGAGAAGATCAAAGATCTCTCAAAAGCCCCGGCGGCGCCTGCCAAATAAGGAGTTCTCAAATATCATGAAATATCGAGTAGTATTTCGCGGACGTTCCGACCGGACGGGAGACAAAGCAGATGAACCCGCCGGTTTTCTAGACACGCAACTGGATGATGATACCGTGGTCGACGCGGTCTTTGTCGGCCGCACCGCGCCGGATGCGCTGCATTCGTCCGATAGCGAGGAGGAAGATGATGACTTCCTCAGTTTGAGCAGCGAAATCTGGGAGTATGACGTGGCCGAAGGTAAGGACGAAGCTTTTAAAGCGGCCCTGCTCAACTCCGGCATGGTGATGGAATTTGATCCTTTAGAGTCGAGTGACGAATTGGGAGTGTCTTAACTATGCGTTTGATTTTGATCATTATCGTTCTTTTTGTCCTGTTGGGCGCACTACCCAGCTGGCCGTATTCACAGGGATGGGGTTATTATCCTAGCGGCGGTTTGGGACTGCTGCTGCTGGTCCTGCTGGTGTTTTTCATCCTGGATCGCCGGCGTATTTAAGAACCAGTCCGCAACCCGGAAACCATTACAGCGCTCCTCGGTCCAATTGGACGAGGACACACGATGAGCGGCGCTTTAGCGAATAAGAAAGTGGCGATTCTGGCCACCGATGGTTTTGAATATGTGGAGCTGGTAGAGCCGAAGAAGGCACTGGAAGAAGCTGGGGCGACTACCCATGTCGTCTCGCCAAAGGATGGCCAGATCAAGGGCTGGAACGTTACCGACTGGGGCGAATCCGTGCCGGTCGACGTGAACGTCAAGTCGGCTGACCAGAGCAACTATGACGCTCTGCTGCTTCCGGGTGGTGTGATGAACCCTGACCATCTGCGCGTGGACAAAACAGCAGTAGCTTTTGTGAAATCCTTCTTTGAGGCTCAGAAGCCGGTTGCCGCGATCTGCCATGGGCCTTGGATGCTGGTCGAAGCAAACGTAGTGAAAGGGCGAAAGCTAACCTCCTGGCCGTCCCTGCAGACTGACATCCGAAATGCAGGCGGCCAGTGGACGGACGAGCAGGTGGTCACCGATCAAGGCCTGGTAACGAGCCGGAAACCAGATGACATTCCGGCGTTCAACAAAAAGATTATCGAAGAATTCGCTGAAGGAAAGCACCAGAAACAGCACGCTTAGGAGTTTGTTGACAAACTCCGCCTTTTCAGAAAAACGCGGCCCTAAGCCCATGATCCGCGTGAGCGGATGATTTGAAACCGCGTTTTTCCTCGAGCTACCGGTACTTAATTGAAATTAATCTGTAATGGTGTTTGTTGGGGGAAGCAACCAGCTGCGATCCAGGCGTCTTACAATGTGACAGGCATTAAGGGGCCTGGAACCATGCATCTCTTCCAAAAGTCATTCATAGTCGCTGCACTATCGCTCGGAATGGTGTTCATTCCGGCTGCTTCCGCCTTTGCTTTTCCAAGCGGCGGATTTCAATACGGTAACGAACGGTACGGCGAGTTGCGCGGATTAGTCGAACGAACGCAAGGCGATCTGCGCGAAGCGTCGGGGCTGGCAAGAATGAAAGGCGACCAGCGCGAACGTTACGAGCATGCGCAAGGACACCTTTCGACCTTCGACCGCCACCTGACCAAGGGCCACTTCGACAAACACGAATTGGATGATGCCATTTCAAACGTGCAAAAGATTCTCGATAAGAATACGTTGCAGGCCAGTTCGCGCGATGCTTTGATGCGGGATATTTCCGATCTGCGCGCCGCCCGCGAGCACCGCTACTAGGCCTGTTGCCCCTGGGCTTGGGTAACTCCCGCCAAGCCGAGTTCCTGGGCGTGCGACTTCATGGCCTCCAGGCAGAAGGATATGTGTTCATCGAGCGGAACAGCTAGTTCCTGTGCGCCGTTGATAATGTCGTCGCGATTCACATTGCGCGCAAACGCTTTGTCCTTGAGCTTGCGCTTCACCGATGGCACGTCTACTTCGAAAACGCTTTTCCCAGGCTTGACATAAGAGCATGCAGTCAGAAACCCCGAGAGTTCATCGCAGGCAAATAGCGCCTTCTCGAGCAGCGATACCCTGGGCACCCCGCTGTAATTGGCGTGCGATAAAATGGCGCGGCGGATCTCCGCGTCTACGCCGCGCTCAATCAATATCGCCTCACCCTTCATGGGATGGTCAGGCGCCGAGGGATGCATCTCCCAGTCGAAATCGTGCAGCAGCGCAGTCACCGCCCAGCGCTCCCGATCCTCGCCGAACTTCTCCGCATAGGCAACCAGGCAAGCCTCCACTCCCAGCATGTGCCGGCGGAGGCTTTCACTCTTTACGAACTCACAAACGATCTGCCAGGCGGCATCGCGCGTCATCCGAAACTATGCCTCTTCGATTTTGATCGCCGTGAGAGTGTCGCCCTGCTTGACCTTGTCGACCACTTCCTGCCCGGACCGAACCTGACCGAACACGGTGTGCTTGCCGTTCAACCAGTCGGTAGCCACATGCGTGATAAAAAACTGGCTGCCATTGGTATTCGGCCCGGCGTTCGCCATCGAAAGCGAACCCGTTTGGTGCTGATGCGGATTCCCCTTTGTCTCATCTTCAAAACGATAGCCGGGGCCGCCGCGGCCGGTGCCGGTAGGGTCGCCGCCCTGCACCATAAAATCCGGAATCACGCGATGAAACATCGTGCCATCGTAAAAGCCGTCGCGCGCGAGAAAAACAAAATTGTTGACCGTCTTCGGAGCCTCTTTCGCAAAGAGATCGACGACAATCGGGCCCTGCGACGTCTCGATGGTAGCCGAGTATTTCTTGGCTGGATCAATCGACATCGCGGGCGGTGCGGAATACTGTTTGCTCATCTTGTTTCAGTGTAGGCGAGCGAGTTTGCCGGCCGGTCCTCCGAGAAGGATGATTGACAGGAGAGCTTATAGTTCTTACTCTGGAAGCAGTATGGAAGTCCGGTTCACTCCCGAGCAGGAAGCGCAGCTTTCGCAGATTGCAAAGCAAGAAGGCGTAGACGCTGCGGACGTGGTCAAGGACGCTGCCTTAGGCGTGCTGGAAGACTCCGCACGATTCCGCGAAGGTGTTGAGCGAGGTTTGGCCGCCGCTAGGCGCGGTGACTTCGTGGAGCAAGCCGAAGTATGGGCTAACGTCGAGAAGATACTGCAGTCCTCCTGATGCTGCTGCGATGCACCGAATCGGCAGCGCAAGACCTGTACGACATCACTTGATACATCGGTAGCGATAATCCTACGGCAGCACGAGAAGTAGCTAAGAAACTCTACGATGGTTGCGAAAGTCTGCGAGGCGCTCCGCTCAGAGGACGCAAGGGACGGATCGAAGGCACTAGGAAGTTGGTCTTCTCGGGACTTCCTTACATAGCCGTCTACAACGTCACAGACCAGGCGGTGGAAATCCTGCACTTCTATCATGGGACCCGGAGCCAGATTTAATGGGAACCGAATAGCACTTAACAGACTCTAAGCTTTCAGCTTCTTTATGCGGTATCCGTACGTGCTGCTGCTGCTTGCCTGCCGTGCAAGCGTGAGCATGGCCGCCGGGCAAATCGCCTCGGTGCCCAATGCCCCTCAAGCCCCCACTCCGACGGGGAAAACCTATCCCGTTTCGGGCACAGTTTTCAATACCGTTACGAACCAGCCGGTCGGTCACGCGCTCGTCCACATCAACGGCAACGGTCAGGACCGCGTTGGCTTCTCCGGAACGGACGGTCGTTTCCAAATCGCCGGCGTGCCCGAAGGCCCGGTCTATCTGTCCGGGCAGCGCCCCGGTTACTTCGATCCGCGCACTTCACCGTTTGGCAACGGCGCAATCGGGGCAGCCAACAAGCCACAGGTGGTCACTTCGGGCAGCAACGACTTTCGTGTCGGTTTAATGCCCGAGTCCAGGCTGGTGGGCAAAGTGGTCGACGGCGATGGCGAGCCCATCGAGGACTTGCCCATGCAGCTGATGGCGCAGCAAATTTCGCAAGGCCGTAAGCAGTGGGTCTCACGCGGCTTTGCCTCCTCCGATGATCGCGGGGAATTCCGCTTCGGTGGGCAGATGCCCGGCCCAGTGGTGGTGTGTACCGCGGGCAAGTCGGAAACTCCTATGGCCGCTCACAACGCCCAGAGCTATCCTCCGCGCTGCTATCCAAATAGCCCGGACATCGAATCGGCACAGCGCATCGATCTATCGCCCGGTCAGGAAGCAGAGACAGACTTTACGCTCGGCCTCGCACCCGGGTATACCGTAACGGGCAGAATTGTGGGATTTAAGCCAGGTTTAGGAATGAACCTGTCGATCGATAGCAGCGTCGGTTGGCCAGGGACATTCGGCCGCCGGATCGAACCCGCAACGGGCCGGTTTTTCATTCGCGCTGTTCCCAATGGCGTCTGGACCGTTCATGCGCAAGTCAACGACATGGAGAATGGTGGATCCGGAGCGCAGGAAGAGGTAGCAATCAACGGGGCGGACGTGCAAGGCGTCGAACTCAGATTGCAGCGCGGGATCGATATCCCGGTGATCGTAAATCCTGCGCAAGGCAGTGCGGAAAACCAGCCCCCTTCGGTGCAAGTACATCTGGCGACTGCCGAACCGGGAACTGTTTCAATTGACAGTCGGCGGCGCGAGTATTACTCATCGCAATTGGCGAACGCGGAGGGCGGAACCCCGCCCCGCATCGCGGTGCAAGGCGTTCAACCCGGCCAATACAAAGTGCTGGCCCAGACCTTCGGACCGGTCGGCTGCGTCGGAACCGTCACGTACGGCAGCAGCGATCTCACGCGGCAGCCGCTAACGATAACTGCGGGCGAAGGTCAGGAGCCTGTGGTTGTCTCGATGCGCAGCGATTGCGCGAGCGTGTCCGTTTCAGTCCACGGCGGAAGTCCGAATACCAGCGTGATGGTAATAGCTGTCCCGGACGATCTACTGTTCGACCCTCAGCCCTACTCGCTGCAAACGGATCAACAGGGTTCGGCCAGCTTCAATCTCCCCAATCTCCGTCCCGGCAACTATCACGTGTACGCAGTCTCCGATCTCAACGGGCTCGAATACATGAATCCCGACGCCATGCGTAACGTTCCTTCGCAAACCCTGACACTTGACGCAAGTCAGAAAGCCTCCATCACTTTTGAGCTGAGCGGCCGGAGCACTCCATGAGCCATTGCGGAAACGTTCTCTTCTCCGCGTTGGCGCTATTCGCATTAGCCAAAGCAGGTGCGCAGCAGCCTCAGTCGCCACCGCAGTTCTTCGCCATTAACGGCGTCGTTGTGAGGCCACAAACACACCAACCCGTGAAAAAGGCGCATGTCACCATCACTCGCAACGATCGTCGCGATCAACAGGCCACCGTCATCACCGGCGAAGATGGAAGCTTCTACTTCACCGATGTTCCGGCGGGCAAATACACGCTCTCGGCCGAATCGCACGGCGTAAATAAAACGTTCCTGGAAGATGGGCAGTATTCAACAGGCATCGCCGTGGGGCCAGGCCTCGATTCCGCACACATTGTTTTTCCGCTGCCCGCTCCCACCAGCCTGACGGTCGAAATACTCGACGAACAGGGCGAGCCGGTTCGCAATGCGCAGGTGATGCTCTTCCGGCGTCACATCGAAGCCGGGTGGGCCCAGGTGCAATTGCTGCGGCAGCAGAATAGCGACGAGGACGGGCGTTGCCGTTGGGCTCATCTCGACCCGGGCACGTACTTTGCCGCTGCCGGCGGCCGGCCCTGGTATGCGCAGTCCATGATGGGCCAACAATGGCCCGAATCCGAGGCTGCCACCAAAGAACTCGACGTGGCCTTCCCGACCACTTACTATCCGGCTGCTGCCAATCCCCAAGAGGCCTCGCCCATTCAGATTGCCGATGGCGATGAGTCGAAAATTCGCATCACCCTGCGTGCCGTGCCGGCCGTGCGCATTACGGTGGAAGGCGGCGCACCTCAGAACACTTCGCTGTCTGTCGAGACGCTCGGGCCCGCGGGCACCCGGTTCCAAGCCAATGGCTCGTACTTCGCCACCAACGATGTGAGTTCAGAAATTCGTGGTCTAGCCCCAGGCACTTACCTGGTCTCGCGACTCACATTCGGGCCAGAGCAGCCGGGGCCTGAACGTAGTTCGGGTTCGGCGCTAGTAAGTGCTACCGGCGACACACCATTGAGCGCATCCAGCTTTCAGAAAACGGAGATCAACGGTCGGCTCGTAGTCGAAGGCAGCAAGACGCCCGCAGGCCTCATGGTCTTGCTGAGCGCGCCTGAGACAAACGAGAATTCGATCTGCCAGGTGCAGCCCGACGGCGTCTTTCACTGCAATCGAGGCGGACCCGGTGGTGACTTCTCGCCAGGCAAGTATCAACTCCACTTACTGAATACCGGCTCGCTGTATATAAAATCGATCGCGGCACAGGGCGCAGCGTACTCAGATGGTTTATTGCACGTGAGCCACGGTTCATCTGTTCAGCTTGCCATCACAGCCGCGCCCGGCCTCACCAAATTAGATGGCATCGCCTTACGCAACGGCAAGCCGTACCCCGCCGCCATGGTGCTGCTGATTCCGCAGCCTGTCAACCAGGGCAACGGCATACCGCGCGATCAAAGCGACAGCGACGGCACCTTCACTCTGCCGGAAGTGCATCCGGGCCGTTACTTTCTCCTGGCCATCGATCACGGACGCGACCTCGAATATCATAATCCGAGAGTGCTCGCACCCTACCTGGCGCATGCCGAGACAGTAGAGGTTCCAGTGAGTGGAGGCGGCGCCGTCCAGATAAACGTACAATCACGGCTGAAACCCTAACCAAGGCCTTCGCCTGCCGCTGATAAACGCAGAACAACGCCGATCGAAAATAAATCTTCTATCTGCGTTGATCCGCGTTCATTTGCGGCTAGATTAGCTTCGCCATCCAACTCGTGCCGCCGTCGCTCGTCCATTCGCTACACTGGGGAGTTCGAGTTTTAGGTTCAGGTTGTTTTCGATCGGGCGATGTGTGCCTGGGCTGAAACCAGCGCGCGACACGCAACGTCAGGGGAGTGTTCCTGCAGCCATGAATGAGACTCGCTTAAGCGGCAACGAAAGGATTCGCTCTTAGAAATGATTCATCACAGGCTTCGATGCCTGCGTATGTCTGCTTCGGCAGTTTGCCTGCTGTTTGTGATCGCACTTTCAGGTACTTTCTCCGCAGTGTCGGCGGCGCAGGTAAATGTTTCGCCCGCAGGTGTGGATGGAGCAGGGAGCAATGCGGAAGCAGAGCCGCAGCAGCAGACGACGCCCGCGAACCAGCCTCCGCAGCAACAGAATCCTCCGCCCGCGCAGCAGCCCCCACCCCAGCAGAATCCGCCGCAGCCGCCCAATCCCTTCGAGAACGTTCCCGAATCCAACAAGCCGAATCCGGCACAACCCAATCCCAATGGTGTGCAGGAAGCCAAACCCGCCGCCGTCGGCGAGAACATCATCGACACCGTAGAGTTTCGCGGCCAGCACAAAGTTCCGCAGGATACGTTGCGTGCCTTGATCTACACGAAGAAGGGCGACGTCTATGACGAGCAGTCGATCCATCGCGATTTTATTTCACTGTGGAACACCGGACGCTTCGATGACCTGCGCGTAGAGACCGAAAAGGCCGCGTCGGGCGGCATCATTCTGCGCTTCGTAGTGACGGAACGCCGCACCGTTCACGTCATCGACTACACCGGCAACAAGTCCATCACGAAATCCGAAATTCTGGACCGCTTCAAAGAACGACACGTCAATCTTTCGCCGGAATCGCAGTTCGATCCGGGCAAGGTGCAGCGCGCCAAGAACGTGCTGCAAGAGTATGAAGCCGAGCGCGGCCATCAATATGCCACCGTAACTCCGCAGATCCGCCAGGTGCCTCCGGGCGGAGTCGATGTTGTCTTCGCCATCGATGAAGGCCCGAAAGTAAAAGTCGGGAACATCATCATCGACGGCAATCACGCTTTCAGTTCGAAAGAAGTGATCCGGGCCATGAAGAATTTGAAGCCCATCGGCATTCCGTATTCCCTCATCTTTGAAAACCTTTTTGCCCGCACCTACGATTCGACCAAGCTCGATGAAGATTCCGAGCGCATCCGGATGTTCTACATGTCGCGCGGTTATTTTCAGGCGCGCGTGATCAATCACAACGAGCGCGTGTACGACGTCTACGGCCGAAAGATGCTCGTCCCACTGATGAAATCCAACAAACCGGGCAAGCGGGTCGACATCACCATGACGGTTTCGGAAGGCGACAAATACTTCCTGCGCAACTTCAACTTTGTCGGCATGAAATTGTTCCGCACGCCCGACCTGATTGCCCGCAGCGTCTTCCGTATGGCGCCCGGCGACGTGTTTTCCACCGAGAAAATGCAGAAGGGACTCGACGAGTTACGCAAGCTCTACGGCAACTTCGGCTACATCGATTTTGTGCCGACTCCCGATCCCGAAATCGTTCCGGGTAAGGATCAGGTCGATCTCACGGTAGACGTCGATGAAGGGCACCAGTTCTTCGTCAGGCGCATCGATTTTCAGGGCAACACCACCACGCGCGACAAAGTCATTCGCCGCGAAATGCTGATCGACGAAGGCGATCTCTACAGCCGGCAGCTTTTCGACACAAGCATTCTGCGCTTAAATCAGCTCGGCTACTTCGATCCGCTGAAGCCCGAAGACGCGGCCGACATCAAGCGCGACACCAAGACCGATACTGTCGACCTCACCATCAAGCTGAAAGAACGCGGCAAGAACTCCATTCAATTAAACGGTGGCGTGTCGGGTATTTCGGGCAGCTTCATCGGCTTCTCGTATTCGACCAATAACTTTCTCGGTCTGGGTGAGACGCTGAGCTTAAGTGCGCAGATCGGCACGCTGCTCGATAACATCACCTTCGGCTTTACCGAGCCGTACCTGTTCGATAAGCCGGTGCAGGCCGGTTTCACGGTTTTCTATCAGCGCTACAGCTACAACCAGGGCCAACAGGCGGCGATTCTGGCCGGTAATCAGAGCTTGATTGGGTATTACAACTCACTGCCACAGGGAAGCCTGCTGAACTATGTGACGAACGGGAGGGGCTTCACAACGTTCCTGAGCTACAATCTCCGCCGCAGCTTTGCGCGAGTCGGATTGTCGTACAGCTACAGTGACCAATCGCTGACGCCCATTACGACCGGCGCTAAGTCTTACTTCGAGTATCTGGACTTCCAGGGAGTGAGTGGCCCAAATTCGTTATCGGGCATACGGACGAGTACGATTACGCCAACCTACGCCTACAATACGGTTAATCATCCCATCATTCCTACCAAGGGACTGAGGATCAACGCCAGCTTCGGCTACACAGGCGCGGCCATTGGAGGCAACGTGAATACACTGCAGCCGTCGTTGGACATCGCCTATTTCCGCCGGGGCATTTTCAAGAGCAATGTCATGGGCTTCCATCTCAATGGGAAGTTTATTTCGGGCTATGGCGGCCGCGTCGCGCCTCCTTACAGCCGCTATTACATGGGCGGCGAGGACGACGTTCGCGGCTTCGACATTCTCACCATCAGCCCGATTGCCTACATCCCGACTGAAGGGACGGTGAGCGTCCTGAACGCCGATGGTACGCCACGGGTGCAAAGAATAGTGGGCTCGGACGGCAGCATCGGTACGGCGCAGGTCACGCAGACTGTCCCGAGTTACCAGTTGATTCTGCCAGGCGGCGATACCTATGGCGTCTTCAACTATGAATACCGCATACCGATTGTCGGTCCCGTGACTCTGGCGCCTTTTGTGGACGTGGGCGTCGATCGCCTGACCCTGCCGAGTCAACTCGGGCTGAATAGTGACCGGGTAAATACCTTGAATGCGCTTTTCCCGCAAGCGAATTTCAACGCTCGGGCGGTTGTCGCGCCGGGCACCCAGCGCCCCAGAGTCTCCGCCGGGCTCGAGCTGCAAGTGTTGATGCCGGTTGTCAACGCTCCGTTCCGTTTGTATTACGCGTATAATTTGAGTGTTGTCAATACGAATTTGCAGGCCCCGATCGCATTCGACAGATCGTCTTTTCCGAACGAGGCCACTTTTCAGAGTGCGATTTCCGCTTTGGGCTTGTCGCCCATATCGTTTGACGAGAAGCGGCATACATTCCGCTTCTCCATTGGAAGAACATTTTGATCGCACCGCTGCCTAACCGCGCGTGTGACAGTATTTAAGAATCCACGGAAGGAATTGAGAAGTTGATGTCAATTAGAAGTAATTTCGTTGCAGCAGCCGCCACTGTCTGTCTGGCAGCCGGAGCGTATGCGCAACAGCCTCCCGCCAAGGTCGGTGTGATCAGCGTGCAAGGCGCGATCGTCGGCACGAAAGATGGCCAGAAAGCTTCGCAGGAGCTCGAGACCAAGTTCAACCCGAAGAAGAAAGAATTCGATACGCGACAGAGCGAGGTCGCGCAGCTGCAGGATCAATACAACAAGGGCGGCAGCGTGATGAACGAAGAAAAACGCACGCAGCTAGCCCGCGATATTGACGAGAAGAAAAAGCGTCTCGAGCGCGACATGCAGGATGCCAACGAGGAACTGCAAGGCGAACAGCAGCGCGTCCTGCAAGGCCTCGGTCAGCGCATGATGGCCGTGATTGAAAAGTACGCCAAGGACAACGGCTATACCATCATCCTGGACGTGAGCAATCCGCAGACGCCCGTGCTGTACGCTTCGAGCGGCATCGACATTACGCAGGACATCGTGCAGCTGTACGACAAAAGTTCCGCGAACGGCGGACCCATGCCCACCTCAACCACGCCGGGCAGAAACGCCGTGCCGAATCCAGGCCTCCGAACGCCGGGGACGCCCAGCAGCACGCCTCATCCGTAAAATCGTTTGCTGGGCCACAGCCCCGCCTAACAAACCAACCCAGACTCAGAGCCATGAGCCACGTCAGTGGCTCTCCAACCGGAAGCACGGAAACCATGAGCGAAGCGATTGGAGTTCTGTGCTCTCGTGACTTTCAACCGAGTGGTCTGCGACAGCTTCCACTATCCACGGCGAGCGATGTGGATGCTCCCATTGGTGGTCTTGGCCTCGACGTCGGGGCCACCCTGCCCTAATTGAAACGACAGATGTTTGCCGATCTCGCCGCTCACGGTAATGGGGAAGTCCGTATGTATGCTGCCGTTCACTGTCGAAGCTTCCACGCGCGCGGCGAAATTTTCGGGTAGTTCCAGCCGGACGCTGCCATTCGTCGTTTCCAGCCGTAGTCCATTTCCGTACCGGTCCGCGCGAGCCACGCTGACTGTCACCGATCCATTGGTCGTCTCGCCTGTCACGTCCCCGCCGACATCGTTCAGTTTGACGGAGCCATTCAATGTATGGAAACGCAGGCGGCCATGTATGTCCTCTACCGAGATCGAGCCATTGTACGCTTCAAGCTTGGTTTCGGCCTCATTCGGCATCCAGATTTCGTACGAAACGCTCCAATTCCTGCCATTGCCTTCCGCCGGACCAGACGCCTGGATGTGCCCTGCTCCTTTGGTGATTTGCACTTTGGTCGCGAGATCGCGAGCCTCCGAATCGCTCGGTGCGGACGTCTGAATGCAGGCTTTTACCAGCACGTCGTTATTGCTCCAGCCATGTATGCGGATCGAGCCGTTCTGGCCCGGATCGACGTAGTTGACAGAGGCATTGGGAAGCCGTTCCTGGCGGCTTTGCGCAAAACTGGCCGAATCGCCGCCCCACCAACCGTGGTTGTGGTTGGCGGCACAGTCCTGGTCGGCTACAACAGGCGAGACCCAGGCGACCAATAGAACAGCCGAAAAAAGAAGTTTCATCATAGCCGTATTGCCGTGCAATCCTTCAGCCGCGCCTAAGTGCAAGCAAACGCGTGTCATCGTCTGAGCGCCGCCGTCCGCTTCCGGGATGAACCCTCCCGCCGATGGTATTGTGGGGCGGCCCCTCGGGCTGCGGCGGCCTCACAGGCCGACTTCTTGAGGCTCGCGAGTGCTTCGTTATAATCGCCATCCTATTGCGCCGTTGATAAACTGATGAGCGCTTAAATGAGATTTCGCTCAATCCTATTTCCCACGTTATTAGCGACTGCCATCACGGCATTCGGCGCCCCCGACTCGTTCTCGCTGAAGAACGGCGACCGGGTGGTTTTCTATGGAGACAGTATCACGGATCAGCGTCTGTATACGGTGATCACCGAGGCGTACGTTGCGACGCGCTATCCCCAGATGGATGTCACGTTCGTTCACTCGGGCTGGGGTGGCGACAAAGTGAGCGGCGGTGGCGGCGGACCAATCGATGTTCGTTTATCGCGCGACGTGCTGCCTTACAAGCCGAGCGTGATGACGATCATGCTGGGCATGAACGATGGTCTATACAAACCGGAGACAGCGGCGAACGACAAGCTTTTTTTTGACGGTTTCCAGCACATTATTGACACGGTGAAGGCAGCGCAGCCGGGTGTGCGGTTTACGGCTATTCAGCCATCGCCCTATGACGATGTCACCCGGCCGCCGAATTTTCCAGGCGGCTATAACCAGGTCCTGATCAGCTTCAGCAAATGGATCGCGAACTATGCCGAGGAGAAAGGCCTGAATGTAGCGGATCTGAATACGCCAGTTGTGGCCATGCTGCGGCGCGCCAACGAACTCGACCCGGTGGAGGCGCAGGGCATTATCAAAGACCGGGTACATCCGGGATTTGCCGGCCACCTGGTGATGGCGGAAGCGCTCTTGAAGTCATGGCATGCGCGGCCTCTGGTGACAGCCGTGACGATCGAGGCGGGTGCCAAGCCGAAGATCGAAGTGGCGGAACATGCCAAAATTTCGGGCCTTTCGGCAACCAACGGTGTTTCGTGGACGGAAACCGATGATGCGCTGCCGCTGCCGTTTGCGCAATGGGCCGGGGCTTGGGGTGCGGGGCCAGTACCGTTGGTTTTGCGAAGTTCAGACGTCACAGAGGCGCTGAACGACGAAACGCTCAAGGTGAGCGGGCTCAAGAATGGCGTATACACACTGCGAGTCGATGGCGCGGCGGTGGCGAATCTAAACAATGACGAACTGAAGCGCGGCGTGAACCTGGCGTTGCTCGATACGCCGATGACGAAACAGGCGAAGGAAGTCTACGACTTGACCGTCGAGCGGTGCAATGTACACAACGACCGGTGGCGCAACGTGCAGGTCCCTTTGGCGCCGTACAACCTGTCCGCGGCTCAACCGGCCATGGCATCGGCGGATGCGCTGGACCAGGCTATTGCCCAAAAACGGCACGAGATGGCTCAGCCAAAACCCCACAAATTCGAACTCGTTCCTGCGGCTTGACCCAAAATGAGCCGTGCAAACGCGCAAAAAACCAGGTACCCGCTCTAATAACGGTAATGACCTGGTCTTTGCGATTTAACTAAGGAATCTAGTGGAAAGGCGAAGCGACGTTCTTACATCGAAAGAATGGTCCCGCGAGTCGGCCCGCCGGCTTCGTCAATCTGGTCGCGCAGAGCACAAAATGTGGTGCAGGTTTCCTCGCGTCCGTTGATGCAATCGTCGCAATCAAAGGTGTGAAGCATTAGCTCATCGCAGAGTTCATCGGCGGAACTCGGCGTGGAGGAATCGATGATGCTACTCGGGATCGTTACATTAGGTTGCGGGTTGTGGGCTGCGGTGCGCATGGTGCTGTTCTTTGTAGAGCAATTTTGAAGCCAAAAGATTCAAGGATGGATCCGCGGCTGTAAGTGTGAGAAGTAGGATCGTTATCGTCCTTGGTATTTCTACGGTTTGCCCTGGCCCACTCCCAGTATTACCGTACGGGCAAATTGCGTATGTAATTCCGTGATAAAGATTTATCCTACTCGGCAAATTCTATCCTTCATATTCCCAGTGTGATGACCGGTAGGGCCAGGGCCTATCCGCAGCACATCCGAATGGATAATGGCCATGGCACAAAGTGGTCTAAGTTCGGCAGCTGATGGCCGAAAACCACCGATGGGAATTTCTCCTTGCATATACTCAAGAGCATGTTTGGCGGCATTGAGGCGGGTGGGACCAAGTTTATCTGCGGCGTTGGCACGGGGCCGGAGGATTTGCGGACAGCGCAGTTCCCAACGTCTTCGCCCGAGATGACGTTGACCAGCGTGATCCAGTTCTTTCGCGATACCAGAGTCGATCTCGAGGGGATCGGTATCGGTTCGTTCGGGCCGATTGACTTGCATGTAGATTCACCCACCTATGGCCGGATTACGTCGACGCCGAAGCCGGGCTGGGCCAACTTTGATCTGGTGGGAGCGGTGAAAAACGCCCTGGGCGTACCGATCACATTCGACACGGACGTCAATGCGGCCTTGCTGGGGGAAGCGCACTGGGGGGCAGCACGCGGACTGACCGATGCCATTTACATGACCATCGGAACCGGTATTGGAGGCGGCGCGCTGGTGGGTGGGCGGCTGGTCCATGGCTTGGTGCATGCCGAGATGGGCCACTTGCGGCTGCCGCATGACCGCGTTAGGGATCCGTATCCGGGTGCCTGTCCGTTCCATGGGGATTGCCTGGAAGGGCTCGCCTGCGGGCCGGCGATTCAGGCGCGCTGGGGGTCGGTAGCGACCACGCTGGCGGCAGATCATCCGGCATGGGCTTTAGAGGCACAGTACCTGGCTTACGGACTCAATAATCTGACGGTGACTCTCTCACCGCAACGCATCTTACTGGGAGGCGGCGTGATGGAGCAGAAACAGCTGTTCCCGATGATCCGTAACGAACTGGTGCAGATACTGAACGGCTACGTACAACACCCGCAATTGCGAGGAGAGCGGCTCAGCCACTTCATACAGGGGCCGCAACTGGGAAGCCGGGCCGGCATTCTGGGAGCCCTGGCACTCGCCCAGCAGTCAGCGAAGGGCGAACGCGCATGACCGGCACCCTGCTGAAGAGCACGATCGTGGCGGCGCTGGGCGGCCTGCTCTTTGGATTCGACACGGCGGTGATTGCCGGGACGACCGCAACGTTGACTGCGGCGTTTTCGCTGACGCCGCGCAGCCTGGGCCTGACGGTGGCGATTGCGCTGGTCGGAACCGTGATCGGGTCACTGGCGGCGGGGATACCGGGAGACCGCTATGGACGGCGCGACAGCCTGCGCCTCATGGCGATTTTGTATGTGCTCTCGGCGGCAGGGTGCGCGTTTGCCTGGGATTGGTATTCGCTGGTCTTTTTCCGCTTCGTGGGCGGGTTGGCGATCGGCGGATCGTCGGTGCTGGGCCCGATGTACATCGCCGAGATCGCACCGGCGCGCCTGCGTGGACGGCTGGTGGGTTTTTTCCAATTCAACGTGGTGGCCGGTATCCTGGTGGCCTACTTTTCGAATTATCTGATTGGGCGGGCGGGATTCGGGGTCGACGAATGGCGCTGGATGCTCGGTGTGGCGGGACTGCCGGCTTTGTTTTTTCTGGGCATGCTGTTTACCATTGCACGGAGTCCGCGGTGGCTGGCCCAGAAGGGGCGGGTCGAAGAGGCACGGGCTGTGCTCGATGGAATTGGCGAAGAGGATCCGGAGGGCGAGTTGCGAGAAATTGTACGGTCGATCGATTTAGAGCATGGCCACGGGCAGGAGCCACTGTTCCAGGCGAAGTACCGCATGCCGATCTTTCTGGCCGTCGCCGTGGCGATGTTCAATCAGCTCTCCGGCATCAACGCCATTCTGTATTACCTGAACGACATCTTTGCGAAGGCGGGTTTCAACAAAGTATCCAGCGATCTGCAGGCGGTGCTGATCGGATTCACCAATTTAGTCGCGGTGATCATCGCGATGTCGGTGATCGACAAAGTGGGGCGCAAGACGCTGCTGCTGATCGGTTCCGTTGGCTGTACGATTTGCCTTGCCGGGGTGGCGGCGGTGTTTTTGTCGTCAAAGCATGAGAATCTGCTGGTGTGGTTTCTAGTGGGGTTCATCGCGTTTTTCTCGTTCTCGCAGGGCGCGGTGATCTGGGTGTTCATTAGTGAGGTATTTCCGAACGCCGTGCGAGCCAAGGGACAGAGTTTGGGAAGCTTCACGCACTGGTTCATGAACGCTCTGATCTCGCAGACGTTCCCGATAGTGGCGAGTCATTCGCGCGGCGCGCCCTTTCTATTTTTTTCCGCGATGATGGCTCTGCAATTCTTTGTGGTGCTGTTTGTTTTTCCAGAGACCAAGGGCGTCACGCTCGAGCAGATGCAGCGGAAGTTTGGGATCGCTTGAGGCTAGGCCCGGAACGCTCCCTTAGCCAAACCCCGAAATGTCGTCCACACATTCCCCGGCACCCGCTGCACGTCCTCCAGCACCTGTTGCATCGCCGACAGGAAATAATCCACATCATCCTGCGTAATCGTCAACGGCGGCAGGAACTTGATCACTTCCGTGTGATACCCCGCGACCTGCGTCAGAATCCGATGCCGATGCAGCAGCGGCATAATTAACATCTGGCTGAACACCCCGAAATTCAAGGTATGTAAGGTGTCCCAGGCCGCCTTTAATTTAAGCGAATGCTCCGGCCGCTTGAAATCGATCCCGAACATCAAGCCCCGCCCGCGGACTTCCGACACAAACGGACACGTCCGCCCGATATTTTCTAACTGCTCAATCGCGTACCGCCCCAGCCGGTCGGCATTCTCAACCAGCTTGTCCTCTTCCATCACATGCAGCGTGCCGAGCGCCGCCGCCATCGCCAGATCATTCTGCCCAAACGTGTTCGAATGCACCACGCAGCGTTCCATGGTGTTGAACACCGCGTCCATGACCTTCGGATTCGTAATCACGGCGCCTACAGGTACATACCCGCCTGAAAGCGCCTTCGCCGTGCAGATAATATCCGGCTCCACATCGGGCCAGTGCTGATAGGCAAACCACCTGCCGGTTCGCCCCAGTCCGCACTGCACTTCATCGGCGATCAACAGTGCGCCCGCCCGGTGGCACAGCCGTTGCGCTTCCGCCAGAAAGCCATCAGCCACCACTTCACAGCTCTTCCCCTGCACTGGCTCAACAATGAAACCCGCTACATCCTTGTTCGCCAGCGCCTGCTCGAGCGAACTCAGGTCGTTAAACGCGACAGCCGCCGTATCCGGCATCAAATTCCCAAATCGCTCGCGAAAGAACTCCGCTCCATTCAGCGACAGCGATCCCGTCGTTAATCCGTGAAAGGCATGATCGCAATACAGAATACGGCTCTTACCCGTATAACAACGGGCAAACTTAATGGCGGTCTCTACAGTCTCCGTTCCCGAATTGCAAAAAAAAACCCGCGACAGCGACTCGCCGCCGGACTGCGCCGTATAGCTCGTCAGCTTTTCCGCCACCAAACCCGCCAGCAGGGAACAATCCATACGCACCAGGTTCGGCATTTGGCGCGATAACACCTCTTCCAGAATCAATCGCACCTTCGGATGATTGCGCCCCAATGCAAACACACCCCAGCCCGTCAACATGTCTAAATAGCGCGTGCCGCTGCGATCGAAAAGATAGCAGCCTTCTCCCCGCACGTACTCTTTGTCGAATCCAATCGTCCGCAGCATCTTCACGAACACCGGATTCATATGGCGCGCATGCAGTTCGTATTGCCGCCCCTGCTGCTGGTCGAGCCATCCGAGAAAGTTGCCGCTCACCGGACCCCCGGCATCACGCGCCTCTGCACCCGCAAGTGGATTGCTCCGCGCGTTCAATTCGCTAAACCCCCTGGCAGATTCATCGCTTGAAACACCGGTCGCCGGCTGAAACTCCATTACAAATGATTGTGGCACGCGGGCCATTTCCCGAAAACGGAAACTTTCCTAGCGCAGACGCGTAATCTGTGGAAATACCTGTTCCGTGCCGCTTACTTCCCAGCGCCTCATCTACATCGACAACCTACGCTGGACCGCCATCGTGCTGGTCGTCAGCATGCACGCCGCTGTCACCTATAGTGGCGTCGGTAGTTGGTACTACGTCGACCGAACCAACCTCAGCCTCCCCGCGCTCTTCTCCTTCGTTACGTACCAATCATTTCTCCAGGCCTTCTTCATGGCATTGCTTTTCTTCCTGGCTGGTTATTTCGTCCCGGGAGCCTATCAGCGCAAAGGGCCCGTTCGCTTCCTGCGTGATCGCGCCCACCGCCTCGGCTGGCCCGTCTTGTTCTACATGTTCGTCCTCGGACCACTCACCGAGTATTTCGTCGCGCACTCCTGGCGGCCTTCCGAGCCCAGTTCCTTTGCGAGCGAGTGGCTCCATCACATCCGCAATGGTGAATTCCTCAGCGAAAGCGGACCGCTCTGGTTCTGCCTCGCTTTGCTTATCTTTTCCCTGCTTTACACCCTTTTCCCGAAATCCGCTGCCACCCCCACGCCATTCCCAAAATCCCTCAGCATCTGGCTATTCGTCGCCCTCATTAGCCTCTCCACTTTCGCCGTCCGCCTTATCGAGCCGGCCGGTTCTTCGTTCTTCAATCTCCAGCTCGCGAATTTCTCTCAATACATTGCCGCCTTCCTCGCCGGCATAGCCGCCCACAACCGGGGTTGGCTGGAAAACCTTCCCTATCGAAGTGGTCTGCGCTGGCTCACCGCTGCGCTGGCCGGCGGATTTGCTTTCTGGATTGTCCTCCTGTGGACCGGCGGCGCATTTTCAGGCAAAGCTGCCTGCTACGGAGGGGGCCTTCACTGGCAGGCCGCCGCTTTCGATATCTGGGAATCTTTCGTTTGCGTGGGAATTTGTCTCGGCTTACTCGCGATCTTCCGCGAACACTTCAACCGTCAAGGCAAAGTCTCCCGATTCCTCTCCGACAATGCCTTCAGCGTGTATGTCTTTCATCCGCCCATCCTCATTGTTCTGGCGCTTTCACTCCACGGTCTTCCCTGGCCAGCCCCACTGCGATTCCTTGTCCTGACCGCACTCGCTGTGCTTTTCACCTACACCGCCAGCTGGGCCCTATTCCGCCGTCTCCCCGGCCTCCGCTCGATCCTTTAGGCAATCCGTCTCAATTTGCGAAACTGAAGCCATGACCGCTCAGCCGGAGCCCACCAGTAAGTCACAACAGGATCAATGGAAACGCACCGCCGCTGCCGCCGCAGTCGAACAAGTCACCGATGGCCTGATCCTCGGCCTCGGTTCCGGCAGCACCGCCCAGTTGGCCGTCGATGAACTCGGCAAACGCGTGCAAAAGGGATTGCGCGTCATCGGGGTCTCGACTTCCGAGAAAACCGCCGATCAGGCGCGCCAGCTGGGCATCTCCCTGTCCACCCTTGCCGAATATCCAAAGCTCGACCTCACCATCGACGGCGCGGACGAAGCGCAGCCCGGCACCCTCAACCTCATCAAAGGAGGCGGCGGCAATCTCCTGCGCGAAAAGATCATCGCCTCCGCCAGCCGGCGTCTCACGATAGTAGTGGATCAAACCAAGGTCGTCGAAAAACTCGGAGCCCACCCGCTCCCTGTTGAAGTCGTTCCTTTCGGCTGGCAATCCACCGAACAGCGCCTACTGGCTCTCGGCGCAAAACCCGTCCTGCGTACCAATGCTGATGGCTCCACTTACATCACCGACGGCGGTCACTACATCCTAGACTGCTCGTTCGGCCTCATCCAGGCGCCCGAAGAACTCGCCACGGCACTCGACGACGTTGTCGGCGTCGTCGAGCACGGCCTTTTCATCGGCATGGCATCGCAAGTCCTGGTAGCCGGCCCCGAAGGCGTCAAAACTCTTTCCAAAGGCGACTAGGTGACTGTCAAGTCCAACCAACCGCTTCGCTCATCACTCTGATCCGCATTCGGAGCCGCGAGCGAAGCGACCGGAGCACTTTACACGAGTGTGCATTAGGGACCGCGTGTAGACCGCAGTACCACGAACCCTTCTCGCCATTACGCCAACGCCAAATTCAAATTCTCGATTGCCTCGTCGATCTCGCCCGTGTTCTTGTACCCCACCGTCACTGACTGAACACCTGCTTGGCGAAACGCGTACCTCATCGCTGCCTTGCGATCCTCGCGATTCGTAAACTTGCCTTCGCCCACCAGCTTCATGCTGATCACGCCCATTCCTTCTTTTCTCACCTGCTTCACGTGCGTGACCACCTCGTTGACATTGCCCGGTCCAGACGTGTTGTAATCCTCCGCGTCCATCGCCGTGCCTTTGTGATTCATCCGAATCATCGCCACCTGCAGCCAGTTGGTCCCCGGCACTTGCCGCAACGCCGGCAGACCGTGCACCGATGCGCCGCGGACCAGCACAGCCTTCTTCACTTGCGCTTCCTGAATCCCATCTTGCCAGCGCAGGCTGTCCGTCGGCCACGACGCCAGGTGCTGCCAGTGCAGCAGCATCACATCGAAGTACTCAGTATTCGCCAGTTTGCGCAGCTCGTCGATCTTGGCCTGCGGATCGACTCCTTCATGCGTGGTCACCTTCGACATCAACCGGTAGCTATCGCGCGGAATTCCTTTCAGCGCCACCCCGAGCATCTTGTGCATCTCGCCATACGATTCCGCGGTCTCAAAGAAACGAACACCGTGGTCATAGGCATAGCGCACCAGATTCGTAAACTGATCCTGCCCCAAGTCACGCTGTACTCGTCCGCTCATCGTCCCCGTGCCAAACGCGAGCCGCGTCACCTTTACGTCCGATTGTCCCAGCGTCACCCAATCGGTCGCCGTCTCGCGCGCCGCTTTCAACGTCAGGCTGCCGGTGCCAGCCAGCGCCGCTGCCGCGAATCCGGCCTTCAACAAATCCCGTCTGGAGGTCTGCTTCATCTTTTTCTCCAATTGGCCGCAGGTTATCACAAACCATCGAACCGCCTGAAGCCGCGCATTACACCGGCCGTAAACTGAAATGAACACATCCGCACACCGCCATGCAAAACATGAGCTACGCCCTCCGCATGATCCGCAAGAATCCCGGCTTCACGTTCGTCGTGGTCGCGACCCTCGCTCTCACTGTGGCGCTCGGCACCACTGTCTTCAGCGTCCTCTACGCCGTCTTCATCCAGCCGCTGCCCTATCACCAGCCGGATCGCATCGTCTCCCTGCGCACCATCTCGCCGCAAAACTTCCTGCAACCCGCCTCCTACCCCGAATTCATCGATTGGCGGCGCAACGCCCGTTCCTTTTCCGCCCTGGCCGCCTATAGTACCTACGGGAGCGTCAATTTCCAAACCGGCGGAAGCTCCCTTGCGCTCCATTCCGTTTCTACTTCCGATAATTTCTTCAACGTCTTCGCCGTCAAACCCGCCCTTGGCCGCACCTTTCAATCCGGCGAAGAACAGCCCGGCCGCAACTTTGTCACGGTCCTCAGTCACGAAGTCTGGCAAAACCAGTTCGGCGGCCGTCCCGATGCGCTCGGCAGCAAAGTCAAACTCGACGGCTTGACCTACACCGTGATCGGCGTCATGCCTCCCGGCTTTCGTTTCCCGATCAACGAGACCGACGCTATTTATCTGCCGCTCCATATGCGAGAAAATCAGCGCACCGGACGCGGCAATCACTGGCTCCCCACCGTGGCACGGCTCAAAGACGGCATCACCCCGCAAGCCGCGCAAGCTGAGATGTCGAGCGTCTTGAACCAGCTCGGCCACATCTATCCGGACAGCCGCGGCCGCAGAGTAAAGCTCATCGACCTCGCCTCGTTCACTGTCGGCAACACCGGCGCGGCCCTGCATCTCCTCGTCTACGCCGTTCTCGCGCTACTCGCCATCGGCTGCGTGAACATCGCCGGACTACTCTTCGCCCGCGGTGTCCGCCTGCAGCGCGAAGCCGCCATGCGATCCGTCTTAGGCGCGCCGCGCTTCACTCTCATTCGCCAGTTCCTCACCGAAAGTCTTCTTTATGCGCTGGCCGGCGGAGTGCTCGGTGTCGCTCTCGCCTACGCGCTGATTGAAGCCACCAAAGTGCTCCTCGTCGCCTCTCTCGCCCGCGGCGTCGACGTCCAACTCAACCTCCCCGCCCTCGCGGCCTCTCTGCTCATCGCCACCGTAACCAGCCTCTTAGCCGGCTTGTTCCCCGCCATTCGCGTCTCCGGAGCCAGCATGAATCTCGCCCTTCGCTCCGGCAGCCGAACCAGCGCCGATCGCAGCCAGCAACGTCTGCGCGCCGCCTTCGTCATCACGCAAGTCGCGCTCGCGCTTGTCCTATTGGTCACCGCCGGCTTGCTCTTCCGCCAGCTCTCCGGGCTCTTTCACACTCCACTCGGCTTCAATCCCGATCACATTCTTACCACCGAAATCGATCTCTCGCCCGGCGCCTATGAGAAACGCGATGTGCTCGCCAATTTCTACACGCCCCTGCTCGAACGCGTCCAAGCCATTCCCGGCGTACGCGCCGCCGGACTTATCCAACTGGTTCCCGTCCAGAGCTACGGCTGGAACAGCGATGTGCATATCGCAGGCCAGCCGCCCGCGCCGCCCAACGAAGAGCGCTTAGCCGAATACCGTCTCTTGACGCCGGGTTATTACAGCGTTTTCGGTCTCCACGTCCTGCGTGGCCGTTCCTTCGACGTCGCCCGCGACACTCCCACCTCGCAACGCGTTGCCATCGTCAACGCCGCGTTCGTCAAAAGATTCATCCCGGCCGGCCAGGACCCAATCGGCAAAACCATCGATGACGACGGCACCATCGTTGGCGTCGTGCCCAACGTTCGCCAAAGCATCTACGAACCCGAAATGGCCGAGATGGATATTCCGATTTCGCAAATCCCATCCACCGTAAGCCTGCAGTTCATCCAATCCATGAGCCTCGTCGTCAACACTGCCGGTAAGCCCGAAGCCATCACCGCAGATCTGCGCCGGGTCTTCCATCAGCTCGATCCAACCCTCCCGTTTCGTACCCCCGAAACCATGACCGACTCTGTCTCGAAAGCGCTCACCTTCGAACGCCTCGAAAACTGGCTCTTCGGCTCCTTCGCAGCGCTCGCCCTGCTCTTGGCGACGGTTGGCCTTTACGGTCTGATCAGCCACGAAGTCGAAGTCTCCACCCGCGACATCGGCGTCCGCGTCGCCTTGGGCGCAACTCGCACACGCATCCTCAGCCTCATCTATCGCCGCGTAGGCCTGATGTTCCTGACCGGCACGGTGATCGGCCTATCCGTCACCTGGGCCGTCCGCCAGCTCATCTCGAGCGTGACCGTCATCCGCCTCGAAAATAGCGTGCTCGCCATCGCCGCCATCGTCGCGGCCTTCTCCCTCATCGTCCTGCTGGCCGCTTCCTTACCAGCCCGCCGCGCCGCCACCATCCAGCCCATGGAAGCCCTCCGCACCGAATAAGTTCCGCTTACTTGCTCAAAACCGGCTTATACTCCGTAACCGCATCTAGCACCTCATAACGTGCCCGATGCTCCGCCGCCGTTGCCTGTGGATTCGCCTTCAAATGCATCACCTGGTAACCTTCACCCTTCTCGTAAGGCGGCCAGCGCGGCAGTTCCGCGCTATTCGGATTCCCCGCCTTCGCAAAATTCGTCCAGTAACTCGACATCTGCTCCGACAATTTCCGATCCTCCGCTCGCCACGGCAAATCCTTATACGCCAAGTTGCCAAATACAAACTCGATCTCCGAGGAATGATACGCCCCGCGCCAAGCCGCATCCGCGCTCTTGTTGCTCGCGGCCACCGGCGCGGCATCCTCAAAGTGATACCGGAACACCGGCGATGCTCCGGTCGCTCCCTGCATCTCAATCCATTTCCACGTCGAGTACCCAATGAACCGGTCGCTCGCCAAATCCTGCGCCGCGCGTTTCGCCTGCTCGTCGTTCGCCGCCGGATACGCCTTCAATACTTCCTCCGCTTTGTCCCCATACAAAGCATGAACCCGCGCAACATAATTCGCGACCGTCACTTCTTCTTTCCCAAAAATTGCGTGATAGCTGCCCTCATCCGCGTTCCACCCCGCCAGCAAGGGAACATGCCGCTGCCGCCCCGCCGCATAAATCGAATACACATCTTCCGGCAAAAAGGCGCCATCCACATTCGGTACAAACCGCTCGCCCTTCTGTGCCGTCGCCGCCTGCAAAAGTTCCGCTGCCGGTTTCGCCCGCAATGCGGCCAAAGTCGGAGCGCCTATCGATTCGGCAAATTTCGCACCCGTCGCTTCCGTCTCTTTCAGCGAACGCGCCGCCAGCGTTGCCCCGAAATACGCGCCGCTCTCTCCAATAGCCCCGTGGAACAAGCCCGAAGTTAACGGCGATGCCAGCAGCGCGCTCACCGAAAACGATCCCGCCGACTCACCGAAAATCGTCACCTTCTCCGGATCGCCCCCAAACGCCTCTATATTTCGTTGCACCCAGCCGAGCGCCGCTGCCTGGTCCATCAGCCCATAGTTGCCGGCCGACCCCGTCCCTGTCTCTTTCGCCAGTTCCGGATGCGCGAAAAATCCGAAAATTCCTAGCCGGTAATTCATGCTCACCACTATCACGCCTTTCGCCGCCAGGTTCTCCCCATCCTGCCGCGGCTCCGATGACGCACCCGCCCTGAATCCGCCGCCATAAATCCAAACCATCACCGGCAGCTTCGCCTCCGCATTCGCCGCCGGTGTCCATACGTTCAGATACAGGCAATCCTCGCTCGGCCCCTTGTCGCGAAAAATCATGTCGCTGAATAGCGGCGCTTGCATGCACCGCGCTCCGAAGTCCGTTCTCTTCCGAACGCCGCTCCAGTCCGCTGCCGGCTGGGGAGCTTTCCATCGCAAATCGCCTACCGGCGGCGCAGCATACGGCACTCCTTTAAAGATCCGGATCTTCCCGTCCGCGCTCGCCGTCCCCTCCACCAGCCCGTTAGCCGTCTTCACCGGACTCGCTGCCCAAAGACTCCCCGCCATAACCGCTGCTAACACAATCGCTTTCATGCTCACTTCCTCTTCAACTGATCCGAAACACCTGATACGCCCAAGGGTCCAGGTCTAAATAAAGCCCGCGCGATATCAACTCGTCACCATCTCGCGTGTACTTTTCTTCCCCAAATACATTCGACAGAATCACCTCGCATGATTTAAATGAGTCACTGGGGAACTGCACATAGCATTGACTCCGATGCCCTGCATAGCTTATCGCCGCCAGCCAATCCATTCCTTCACCCGACCGTCCGCCCGAGCAGAGAATGTCCTGAAAGGTCGGATTCCCGCCCCAGGCTTCCATCGTAGAAAGCACCAGCCACTCACCAACGCTCCTCAGAACGTCGAACAACTTAGCGTAGAAAGAAACCAGGTCGTTATCGGGCGTCTCCACCGCGCGCCGCGCCAGATGAATCGATGGTTTGCGATGGTACCCTTCGATCTGCCCATCATGAAACAGGCGGATGCCGGGAAGGCAAAACGTAGCCACCGCCGCAGGCTTGTAAACCACCGGCGGGAAGACCGCCGCCGCGCGTGGCTCGTCATGGTTCTCCAGAAAATGCACGGACCGGGCTAGCGATTCAGAATCGCCGCTCAACCGGCTCTTCACCCCCCCAGCGTTCTGCTCCACCAGCAGATCGTAAAGAGTCTTGTCATAGGTGAAATCGAAGCCAATCTGCTGAAGCCTGGTTTCCAGGTTCCAGTACACTTCCGCTACGAAAAGAAAACCAGCCGAAATACTACGAACGAGCGGGATCGCACGTTCCCAGAACGGCCCGGCAACGATACCCCAGGTGCGCTGAAAGATGTCCGGCAGAATCAGCATCGCCATATCGCAGCGAACGGCGTCGCACTGCTTCGCCACACTCTCCAACTCGCCGAGCATGGCTGCTTGCAAAGCGGTTTGGCCGTAGTTCAGCTGCAGCGTGTCCGGCCAGCCAGGAAAGTAAGGGTCACGCCCATGCGCGAAAATGCGGTCGCCTAGTTGAATGTAATTCTCTGGTTTCCCCGCCAGATCCGCCGCCGTACCGCCGACATAATATTCCGGATGCCCTGAAACCCACGGATGATCAATCGCCGTATGATTCGGCACGAAATCGAGCATCAACCCGATCTGCCGTTCGCGCAACCGCCCGCGCAGCCGTTCGAGCGCCGCCGCGCCCCCAAAATCCCGGTGTACCGTATAGCTGACAACGGCAAACGTAGAACCGCAAATGTCCCCTTCCTGCAAGTCAGGAAGCGCCTCCAGAAAACCGGCCCGCCAAGCCGCGTTAGTCCGGGAAATCCGAGCCCCTGCCCGCCCGGTTTGCCACACACCGAGCAGGTAAACAAAATCAAAGCCGGCAGCAACGAAAAGATCCAGCTCGGCCTCGGGCACTTCGCCCAGCGAGCAGAGTCCCGCGCCCCCCGAGCAGCGCCTGAGCCAGTCCCGCGTGTGTACCTGAAGGACAATCGGTCCGCTCATGCCCTTCAAGTGTAGAAAATTCGTATGCAGCGCCCGGTTAGTCGTCTTGGGTCGATGATCTATGGGATACTCAGAAAAAGATGCCGGCAAGGAAAGGACATCCGCTCGAAGGCGAAATGCTGCAAGGCACACTGGACCTGCTCATTTTGCAAACCCTGATTTTAGGTCCAGCGCACGGTCACACCATTGCCCACAACATCCAACAGCGCTCGGAAGATGTTCTACAGGTCGAGCATGGCTCTCTATATCCGGCGCTGCATCGCCTGGAAAGCCGCGGCTGGATCGCGTCATTCTGGGGCACTTCGGAAAACAATCGCAAGGCCCGCTACTACCGGTTGACCGCCGCAGGCCGTAAGCAGCTGAGGGAACATACCACGCGCTGGGACCGGCTGGTCCACGCGGTGAATCGGGTGTTGCGCCCGGCCGAAGAGTAGGTTCGGTATGCGCTGGAACCGTTTCTTTCGCCGCAGGCAGTGGGACGAAGAGCGCGCCCGCGAACTGGCTGCGTATCTCGAAATCGAAACGGACGAAAACCTCGCGCGCGGGATGTCTCCCGAGCAAGCCCGCCAGGCCGCGCACCGCAAACTCGGAAATTCCACCTTCATTCGAGAGGAGATCTATCGCATGAACAGCATCCGGTTCTTTGAAACTGTCTGGCAAGACGTTCGCTATGCCGCGCGCACGCTCGCGAAAAGCCGGGTTTTCACGTTCGTAGTGATCGCATCGCTGGCGCTAGGCATCGGAGCCAACACCGCCATCTTCAGCTTGATTAACGCGGCTCTCTTGAAAATGCTACCGGTGAAAAATCCCGAGCAGCTCGCGGAATTCAAGACTGTCAATCCGGCATTGGGAACATACAACCTGTTTGCCTATCCAGCCTTCAAGGAATTCCGCGACCGCAATCAAGTGTTTTCCGGTGTCCTCGCGTTTTACCCCTTATTCGATGCCACCGATATCGAAGTAAACGGGCGCAGCGGCATCGCCAGGGCGCAGGTGGTTTCCGGAGATTACTTTTCCACGCTCGGCGTCCATGCGGTCATGGGGCGCACCATTGAGCCTGACGATGAGAAGAACGCAAACCCGGTAGCCGTCATCAGTTATAGCTATTGGGGCAAGCGCTTCGCGCTCGATACGGCGGTGGTTGGGAAACAGGTCGTCATCAACAACTTTCCCTTCACGATCATCGGGGTGACCCCGGCCGAGTTTTTTGGTCTCCAGCCTGGCGAACCGATGGATGTCTCGGCGCCCCTTACCACCATGGCGCATCTCAGTCCGGGATTTGCGGCGGCCGGCACGCCCGACGACCTTCTGACATCACCGTCTCAGCCTTGGCTCAGCATTATGGGACGGCTGAAACCGGGTGTCACAATGCAAAAGGCATCAGCCAATCTGCAGCCCGTTTTCCGCCAGGCGACGCGCGAGAAGGTTGCGGCCCTCGATTCTCCTGCTCTTCGGCGACTTTTCCTGCCTAGCAAGTTTCGCTTGGACTCAGCCGGGCAAGGACTCGCCACACTCCGTCAGAAGTATTCCAAACCGCTTTGGATATTGCTGGCTATAACAAGCCTGCTGCTGCTGGTGACGTGCGCGAACGTCGCCAATCTGCTGCTGGCGCGCGCCAACGCCCGTCAAAAAGAAATCGCGGTACGGCTGACGGTGGGAGCCGGACGCTGGCGCCTGATTCGCCAATTCCTTACCGAAAGCGTTCTGCTCGCCGCATGCGGCGGCGCTCTCGGTCTATTCGCCGCTTTCTCGGCCTGTCGACTTCTTTTGGTTCTGATGTCGCATGCGGGCGCGCCACTCTCTCTAAGCGTTCAACCCGATACCCGCGTCCTGCTCTTTACGCTTCTGGTTTCCGTCTGTACGGCTCTTCTGTTTGGCTTAGCGCCTGCGTGGCGGGCGGCTCGCCTAAAGATCGAAGGCACACGAATCCACGGCAGCTCGGATAGTCGTTCGCGAGTCGGAAAGACGCTCATTGTTTTGCAGATCGCCGTCTCACTCGTGCTCATGGTCGGCGCTGGACTTCTCGTGCGCAGCCTCGAAAACTTAAAGGACTTCTATCCAGGGTTCAACAAAGAGAATGTTCTGTTGTTTTCCGTCGCCCCCACCACGGTCGGCTATAGAGACATCGGCTATCGAGAGAACCAGGTTGTTCCACTTTACAAGCGCTTGCTCGCCCGGATCAATCGAATCCCCGGCGTTCGCTCGGCCACTCTTTCCTTCTACAGCCCTCTCGGACGGTGCTGCGGAGATACCGCTCCTAAGATCGACGGATCCACCGCGCTGTCCATTAAAGCGGCGGCGACCACCGGCTTAGATGTTGTCGGGCCGGATTATTTCACCACTCTCCACACTCCCGTGCTCTCGGGCAGGGACTTTAGTGATGCCGACCAGGCCGGAGCTCCCAAAGTCGCCATTATCAATGGAGCCATGGCGCACAATTACTTCGGCGATACAAACCCGATTGGACGGCATGTGAACGCGCCGGGATGGGATGCAGACTGGCGCGCCATCGTCGGCGTAACGAAGGACGCGAAAAGCCGCAATCTCCGGCAACCCGCAGCGCCGATGATTTACCTGCCGCTGTTCCAGGACCCGATGGGCTCGGTGACGTTTGAAGTCCGTACCGCGCTCGACCCTCATCGCATGACGAGTGCCATCCTGCAAGCCGTAAAAGCAATCGACAGCCGCTTGCCGGTTTCGGACGTTAAGACACTGGACGAGCAAGTGGATCAATCCTTAATTCAGGAGCGCCTCGTCGCATCGCTCTCGAGTCTCTTTGGCCTGCTGGCCCTCCTCCTGGCAGGTGTCGGGTTGTACGGTCTCATGACCTACGCGGTGAATCGACGAACAGGCGAGATCGGCATTCGCATGGCGCTTGGAGCCGAGCGCGGCCAGATCGCCGGCATGATCCTGCGGGAAACGCTGCAACTCGTCCTAATTGGCCTCGCAATCGGCGTCCCAGCGGCAATCGCAGCATCCCGGCTGATCAAGAGCGAGCTGTACGGGCTGAAATCCGACGACCCCACTATCCTACTCACTGCGATCTCCATCATGGCAACCATGGCCGTCATAGCGGCCTATCTGCCGGCGAGGCGAGCATCGCAAGTGGAGCCAATGGCCGCCCTCCGAACCGAGTAGGAATCTGCGCCGCACAGCGGTAGGTCGGCAGGACTGATCCGCCCGCCACGCGCGTTGGCCTTGCGAGATCCTCGCTCCTACCAGCCCGGTTTGCCACACGCCCAGCAGGTAAACAAAGTCAAAAACGGCAGCAGCCAAACGATCCAGTTCGACCTCCAGCACCTCTCCCGTGAACAGAGTTTTGGCCCCCGAGCAGCGCCTGAGCCCACCCCGCGTGTGCACCTGATAGATGATCGGGTCAGTCACGCCACGCTGAGCCTAAAGCAGTGGCGTAGCGCTGATGCGTGAGAATTGGGCATGTACTGGGCACAAGTCATACCCGTCGTAAGCGCAATTATTGCGGCCCTTGCGACTGCCTGGTTAACTCCACGATTCCAACATCGGACTTGGCAACGTCAGAAAGTAAAAGAAACGCGAATTGCTGTAGCCGATCGGATACGCCTGCTTCTTGCAAGCCGATTCGAGACCGAATGAACTGACCAGGCTGGATTCCACGAAATCAGAATGTTGCTTGAACTTTCAACGGTTCTCTTCGACATTCGGGATACGCACCACTTTGCCGAACGGCTGAGCGATGAACTACATCGGGACTACGAGGAAGCTGATCGAAACGATTCTGACGTGAATTTGGCAGCGTTGTCAGCGCTTTTCTTGATGTGTGCTTACGGAGAAATCTTCGGGATGAACGAACGGGAGATCGAGAAACGAGTTGCGAAAAAATTAGCTGTTGTGAACACCCATCCCGGAGATACCGCAAGATAAGCCCCTCAGTGGTAGGGGCGGCAGGACTCGAACCTGCTACCCCCGACTTAGAAGGTCGGTGCTCTATCCAGATGAGCTACGCCCCCACTTCGAACGTCCTCTTCCAGTCTAAACGCGCTCTCCGAACTTCACTCAATCGTCAACAGCAAGTCGCGTGCTTCCACCGTGTCGCGCGCCTTCACCACCAGCTCGCTTACCGTCCCATCCACCGGAGCATACACCGTGGTCTGCATCTTCATCGCTTCCAGAATCAACAGCCGCGCTCCCTTCTGCACCGCATCGCCTTCCTGCACATAGATCGTAGTGATCGCCCCAGGAATCGGAGCCCCTACCTGTCCGGGCTTTGCCGAATCCACTTTGCGGCGAGCGCTCGCAGCGGCTTTGATCGACTTGTCGTTCACCTCCACCTGCCGAGGCTGGCCATTCAACTCAAAGAACACCGTGCGCATCCCATCGGTGCGCGGCTCGCCGACCGTCAGCAGCCGGATGATCAGCGTCTTGCCCGGCTCCAGTTCGACCGTCACTTCTTCCCGCTCTTCGAGCCCGTAGAAAAAAGGCGGCGTGGGCAGCACTTCCAGATCGCCAAAACGCGCGCGCGCCTCGGCAAACTTCAGGAACACCTCCGGATACATCAGATAACTCAGCAGGTCCGTGCGGCTCTCCGATTGCGTTTGCTCCGCCACAGTCTTCGCCGCCGCTTCCAGATCCGCCGGCGGCAGATTCGCACCCGGCCTGCCTTCATCAGGCTGCTTGCCATGCAGAATGATCTCTTGCAATTTCGGCGGCCAGCCGCCCTCCGGCTGCCCGAGCGATCCCATAAACATGTCCGCCACCGAATTGGGCAGTGTCACGTTATGATCCACCGGCAGCGCCTCCAAATCCGCCACCGTCATCTCGTGGCTGATCAGAAACAGCGCCAGATCTCCGACTACCTTGCTCGAAGGCGTTACTTTCACAATGTCCCCAAAAGCAAAATTCACATCGGCATACATGCGCGCTACTTCCGGCCAGCGCGCCCCCAGCCCCATGGCCTCCGCTTGTGCCTTGAGATTGGTATATTGGCCGCCCGGCATCTCGTGAATGTAGACATCCGAACTGCCCGATTTCGGCGCTTCGTCGAAAGGCTCATAATGAGCGCGCACCGTCTCCCAGTAATCCGAGCAGCGGTTCAGCGCTTCGAAATCCAGCCCGCTATCGCGTTCGGTATGCGCCAGCGCGGCCACAATCGAGTTCAGATTCGGCTGGCTCGTCGTGCCGCTCATCGACGAGATCGCGCCGTCCGCGATGTTCACGCCCGCTTCGGATGCTTTCAGGATCGTCGCCGCATTCACGCCGCTCGTGTCATGCGTATGCAGGTGAATCGGCACTCCCACTTCGTCACGCAGCGTCTTCACCAGCTTGTACGCCGCATACGGTTTCAAAACCCCAGCCATATCCTTTATTGCCAGGATATGCGTCCCCATCTTCTCCAGCTCTTTGGCCAAGCGGACGTAGTAGTTCAGCGAATACTTTTCGCGAGCCGGATCGAGAATATCGCCCGTATAGCAGACCGCCGCCTCGCAAACGCGCCCCGTCTTGAGCGTCGCCTCCACCGCCACCTGCATGTTCGGCAGCCAGTTCAGCGAATCGAAAATGCGGAAGATATCGATCCCCTGCACGGCCGCTTCCTGGATGAATTCCCGCACCACATTATCCGGATACGCCGTGTAGCCGACCGCATTCGAAGCCCGCAGGAGCATCTGAAAACAGATGTTCGGAATGCGTGCGCGCAGTTCCCGCAAGCGCGTCCAGGGATCTTCGAGCAGAAAGCGCATCGACACGTCGAACGTCGCGCCGCCCCACATTTCGAGGCTATAGAGCTGCGGCATTTCACGCGCCACGTAGTCGGCAATGCGCAGCAGGTCGTAAGTGCGAACCCGCGTTGCCATCAGCGACTGGTGCGCGTCCCGAAACGTCGTATCGGTCAGCAGCAGGCGCGTCTGCTGCAGCGTCCACGCGGCGAACTCCTGCGGACCCGCTTTGTCCAAGCGCTGCCGTGTGCCGTCCACAATCGGCTTGTCGGAAACCGGCACGCGCGCAGGCCGTGTAATGCGCGGCTTCGGCTTGTTAGCCGCTTCCGGATTGCCATTCACAATCACATCGCCCAGAAACGTCAACAGCCTGGTAGCGCGATCACGCCGCGGCGTAAAATCGAACAGCTCCGGCGTGTCATCCAGGAAACTGGTCGTCATCTCGCCCGACCGGAACACCGGATGGTTCACCACGTTTTCCAGGAACGGAATGTTGGTCTTCACGCCGCGAATGCGAAACTCGCGGAGCGCCCGGTCCATCCGCTGGCAGGCCTCTTTAAAATCCCGCCCCCAAGCCGTGACCTTCACCAGCAGCGAATCGTAGTAAGGCGAAATCACCGCGCCTCCATATGCGGAAGCACCATCCAGCCGGATGCCAAACCCGGCCGGTGAACGATACGTTTGCAGCCGTCCGTAATCGGGTTGAAAATTGTTCGCCGGATCCTCCGTCGTTACGCGGCATTGCAGCGCCGTGCCATGCCCGCGGATCTCCGGTTGCCGCGGCAGATTGATCTCCTCGCCATGCAGACTCAGCCCTTGCGCTACCTGTATCTGCGTCCGCACGATGTCAATCCCCGTGATCATCTCCGTCACGGTATGTTCCACCTGAATGCGCGGGTTCACTTCAATGAAGAACCACTCGTGCGTATCCGCATCCACCAGGAATTCCACCGTTCCGGCGTTGTAGTAGTTCGACACGCGGGCTAGCGCAACCGCCGCGTCCGCCAGTTCCCCACGGACTTTAGCTGGAAGCCCCACTGCCGGCGCGATCTCAACCACTTTTTGATGACGTCTCTGCACTGAACAGTCGCGCTCAAACAAATGCAAAATGTTGCCATGCCGGTCGCCAATGATTTGCATCTCGACATGCTTTGCATGACGGATAAAGCGCTCGAGAAAAACGGCCGCGTTACCAAAAGCCGCCGCTGCTTCCTGGCTGGCCTCGTCCAGCCGCGCCTTAAAATCGCCGGGTTGATCCACCACCCGCATGCCCCGGCCGCCGCCTCCGAACGCCGCTTTGATAATGAGCGGGAACCCTATGCGTTCGGCAATCGCCTGGGCCTCGTCACTCGCAGGGTCCACCGGCTCTTCTGTGCCGGGCACCACCGGAATTTTGGCCTCTTGCGCCAGTTTGCGAGCCGCCGTCTTATCGCCCAGCGATTCGAGTATCTGCGCGCTCGGGCCCACAAATGTGATGCCGTATTTCTCACACGCCACCGGCAGCGCCGGATTCTCCGCCAGAAAACCGTAACCGGGATGGATCGCGTCCACCTCTTTCTCTGCCGCAAGCTTTACAACTCCCTCCACATCGAGGTAAGCCTGCACCGGCCCCTTACCCTCCCCGATCAGGTACGCCTCATCGGCTTTGAAATGATGCAGGCTCAAACGGTCTTCTTGCGAATACACCGCCACTGTGCGAAGCCCCAGCTCATTGGCTGCTCTGAGGATGCGGATGGCTATCTCACCGCGATTTAAAGCAAGAAGTTTCTTCATGGGAGGAGGGCGGAAACCTTAAAACTTAGCACGCGCCCGCCTCCTGTCATCTCCAAATCGATTGGCAAAGCTTTTAGAATGGAGCTGTGAGAGTTTTCGCATTGCTCCTCGTCGCCGCTGCCTCGTTCGCACAGGTGCGCGAAGGCAACTTCGGAATCCGTTTTGAGCCTCAGGTTGTCCTACAGGCCAATGCGCCCATTCCTTTCGAAATTCAAATCAAGGACGATCTGCACCGACCTCTGACGGACGCGAAAGTGACCCTGCAGATCGAAACGCAAACGCAGCATACCCAGGTTGTCGTCTTTAAAGCCTCCGCCACCGCGCCTGGAACTTACATAGCCAAACCCATCTTCCCGGCCAGTGGTGCCTGGAGCGTCTATGTCGAGGTGAGGCGCGGCGCGGAAATGAGCGCCCGCACCATCGATTTCAACGTCGCCGATTCGACCGGTCCATAGCCCTCAACGCCCCACTCGCTCGCCACCTATAATCAAGGATCATGAGTCGCCCCACGCGGCGGCAGTTCGCTTTAAGGGCGGCCGCTGCCAGTACTTTAACGCGAGTGGCATCCACCCAGACACCCGCCGAAGCTGATCTCGATCCAGTACAGTGGACCCGTGAACGTTATCGATCAGCTCCTTTGCAGCTGACATTCCGCGCCACCAATCGGGCGGACGCCGAAGCCTGGCAGCAAACGTTGCGCTCCAAACTTGTCGAGTTGCTGGGAGGCTTTCCAGACCGGACACCGCTACGCCCCAAGACTCTCGAAATTCGCCAATACGCAGCGTATCGGCGGGAACGTCTCGTGATCGAAACGCGTCCCGGGGTGGCGTTGCTTGGCGATCTTCTGACTCCTCGCAATGGCAGGGCGCCTTACGCCGCTGTGATTGCCATCCCCGGTCACGGCCGAGGGCTCGACGACATCGTCGCTATCGCCGAAGATGGATCCGATCGCACCGACAAGCCCGGTTATCAGCACGACTTCGCTGTACAGGCCGTCGAACACGGGTTGGCTGTTTTTGCCATCGAACCGATGGGCTTTGGCTACCGGCGCGACAGCCGCACTCGGGCCAAAGGCGCTCAAGCGACTGCTTGTCAACCTGCGGCCGGCTCCGCGCTGCTGCTGGGCGAAACGATGATCGGCTGGCGGGTTTGGGATGTGATGCGCGCTATCGACTGGATCGGCACACGCTCCGAGTTGGATAGAAAACGTGTCGGCTGCCTGGGCATCTCCGGTGGTGGCACCTGTACCCTGTTTTCCGCCGCTCTTGATTTACGCATCAAGGCAGCTTTCGTCAGCGGATATCTCAACACGTTTCGCGACAGCATCATGGCTGTCTCACACTGCATTGACAATTACGTTCCGGGAATCCTCAATTGGGCAGAGAATTACGATGTGGCAGGCCTCATCGCTCCACGCCCCCTCTTTTCCGAAGGCGGCGATCACGATCCGATCTTCCCCGTCGGTGCAACCCGCGAAAGCTATTTACGTGTCAAGAAGGTCTATGAAGTTTTCGGCGCAGGATCTCAAGTGCAACAGGAAATCTTCGCGGGCGAGCATGTCTTTCATGGTGTCCGTGGTTTGCCGTTCCTCGTTGAGGCGCTGGCTTGAACGTCAGCATGAAATCCGCTGCTTTACTATTCGCCGCGCAACGCATCCAGGCCCTCGCTCAAGCAGGCCTGACCTACTCCACCAATCACTACGATTCCGAGCGATACGAAGAGCTCAGGCGACTAAGCGTCGACTTGCTGCAGCAGCTGACCGACGAGCCGCTCGAGAAAATCATCAAGGTGTTTGCCTCGGAGAGCGGATACCAAACTCCGAAAGTCGACATCAGATCTGTCGTCTTCAATGCATCGAAGCAGATGCTGCTCGTGGAAGAGAAAATCGATCAGGGGAAATGGACCGTGCCCGGCGGTTGGGCCGATGTCGGCTACAGCCCGTTTGAAATAGCCGAAAAGGAAACCAGAGAAGAGACCGGGCTGAATGTCCAAGCCGTGCGGCTTCTCGCCTTATTCGACAAGAGGAAACACCACCATCCACCGCAGCCCGAGTACGTCTACAAAGCCTTTATTCTTTGCCAGACGACCGGCGGCACGCTCCTCAACGACACCGCCGAAACCACCGGAGCCCGCTGGTTTACCCGGGAAGAGGTTCGCCACGCAGACCTCTCGACAGACCGGGTGACGCTGTCGCAATTGGAAACCATGTTCGAGTTCGCCGACCACCCGGCTATGCCGGCTTTGTGCGACTGAGCACCGCCGCAATCGCCGGCGGAAGGCGTCTTCGCCTACAAACTGCAGCTGCTACCAAGCCTAGTCCGATAAGTGCATATGTGCTCGGCTCAGGTGTCGGCGACGCTCCGGATATCAGCCCGGCGGCAGGATCCACGTTGCTGAAAAACGTAGTGTTCCCATTCATCAAATCGAGAGTTAATACTTCACTGTTCGACGCATCGAAGGCGTAAACCGTGCCGCCTACATCGACAGCGGCTTTGAGGTTGAGGGTAGTCGGGCCGATCCGAGTGGCGACGCCGGTTGAAGGATCAATCTGATACAGCGAGTCAGGAATGACAGGCGTGATCTGGGAAGTGGAAAAGTTTATCGCGGCCGCGTCGAATGTCGCGTATAGTTTGCCCCCGGAACTAAAGAACGCCTGATCTACCACGTTCGTGCTTCCGTCAGGATTGGTGGACTGCAGCTTAAACGGCAGAGGTGGGATGCCGGTCGGTCCCACTAGCTTGGCGGCGGCCGTAGACGGGTTCACGGTGTACAAGTTGTTAGCTAAGTCAGTTGCATAAAAGTTGTTTCCAAATCGAACTAGACTGTTTGCCGAGTTTGACCCGCAGGGAGATGTTGGCAGTGTACAGTCGCCCAAGCCTGTCGGACCGATGACAGTGGTAACGCCGGACGCCGGGTTTATCGAATCCAGATTGCCCGAGTAGGTAAGAGTCAGCAGAGATCCGCTAGGCTCGGGAGCCAATCCATCCTCGCCCTCCGGCGTATTCGGACCGATTTGATGAAAGCTGCCCGAAGCCAGATTGAGCGTGCCGAATTGATTATTGTTGGCGACTACGTATACCGAATCACCGAGGCACCCGGAGAGGGGTATGAAAATGAGAGACAATAGTGCGCGTTGCGAAAGCATGGCTTTCCTCCTTTTGTTGCGCGGAGAAGAGTGGCGGGGCCTTACAATTCACCCATCTTCCCTCGTTTCAAATAGGCGCAAGAGGCCGTGCGGAAGGATCAGATCCGGCGAAAATAGATGGCACTGGTCGCTCTACCTGACGATGCGAGTGTTGACGAAGTGAGTCTGCTGTTGCGCGCTTGGAGCGACGGCGACCACCAGGCGCTAGACAGACTTACGCCCATCGTTTACGAGGAACTCCACAGATTGGCGCGCCGCTACATGAACCGTGAACGCCCCGGTCACAGCCTGCAAACCACCGCCCTGGTCAACGAGGCGTACATGCGGCTGGTCGATTACAAAAGCATGCAATGGCAGAATCGCGCGCACTTCTTCGCAGTGTCTGCGCAGGTGATGCGGCGCATTCTGGTCGATCATGCTCGCCGTCACAATGTAAAACGCGGCGGCGGAGTCCGCCACGTCTCTCTGGACGAAACGGTCAACCTCGGCGCGGATGAGGCGATCGACCCGAGCGGAAATCTGGTCGCCCTGGACGATGCTCTGACAGCGCTCGCACAGGTAGATCCCCGCAAAGTGCAGATAGTCGAAATGCGTTTCTTCGGCGGCCTTAGCGTCGAAGAAACGGCCGAGGTGTTGCGGCTGTCGGCTATCACGATCAAGCGCGAATGGCGATCGGCCAAGGCCTGGCTCTATCGTGAATTGACTGGAGAAACCAGTGATGGACCTTCCACGATGGAAACAAGTCGATAGCCTTCTGCTGGCGGTTTGGGATCTGCCGGTGGAAGAACGCGCCGCGTTTCTGCGGCAGACCTCCGCAAGCGACGAGGTACTCGAACGCGAAGTGCTGTCGCTCGTGGCAGCCGACGAGCGCGCGCAAACGTTCCTGGAAAATCCGGCCATGGAACTGGCCGCACGCGCTGTCGCCCGCTCGCAAACCAATATCTCACCGGATGACTGCGAGTTCCCGGTTAATCGGGTTATCTCGCATTACCGCATTGTCGAGAAACTGGGCCGCGGCGGCATGGGTGTTGTCTATAAGGCCGAAGACTCGCGGCTCGGTCGTTTTGTTGCTCTCAAGTTTCTGTCGCAGCAATTTGCCTGGGATACCGGCGGTTTGGATCGATTCTGGCGAGAAGCGCGGGCCGTCTCAGCACTCAATCACCCGGCAATCTGCACTGTACATGACATCGGCGAACACGACGGCCGCCCCTTTCTTGTCATGGAGTATCTGCAGGGGTCGACGCTCAAGCAGTCGATCGCCGGCGATCCCATCCCAATCGACACGATATTGGTCATTGCCCTTGAAATCGTCGATGCTTTGGAAGCCGCTCACAGCGCCGGTATCGTTCACTGCGATGTAAAACCGGCGAATGTCTTTTTGACACGGCGCCAGTCCGCGAAAGTCTTGGATTTCGGTTTAGCGCAACTGCTCGAGCCCGCTCACAAATCCTCGGCCGGTCTGAACGGCGGAACACCCGCCTATATGTCTCCCGAGCAGGCCAGCGGCGAGCCACTGGACGCGTGCACGGATCTGTACTCTTTCGGATTGGTGCTGCGCGAAATGGCTGCGCCGGGCGCCTTGCCGCGAGGCCTGACGAGAATCATCGCAAAATGCCTGCAGACGAACCGCGAGCAACGCTACCAGGACGCTTCTCAAATCGGCGTGGACTTGCGACGCCTGCAAAGCGAGCGGCAAAACAAGCACGGAACTCGAAATCGCTTAATTGCCGCCGCAATAGGCATCGCCCTTGCCTCCACAGCCGCCCTGTACTGGCATTTTCGGCCCTCGCCCAAGCTCACCGACAAAGACACCATCGTCCTGGCCGACTTCAAGAACACTACCGGAGACCCGATGTTCGACGGGGCGCTACGTCAGGGACTGGCGGTAGAACTCCAGCAATCGCCTTTCCTCAGTCTCATCTCCGAGCAGCGGATTCAGCACCTGATGCCGTTCATGGGCCAGCATTCCGATGCTGCACTCACCCCAAGCCTCGCCCGCCAAATCTGCGAGCGAACCGCGAGTGCCGCCGTGCTGGAGGGATCGATAGCGGCTCTCGGAGGCCAGTACGTCCTGGGCTTGCGCGCCAGGAACTGCCGCACCGGAGATGTTGTGGATGAAGAGCAAACGCAAGCTGTCGGAAAAGAAGACGTTTTGCGCGCTCTCACCCGCATCGCCAGCAAATTCAGATCCCGGGCCGGTGAATCGCTCGCTACGGTTGAAAAACACGCTACTCCGCTCGCGGAGGCCACCACTCGCTCGCTCGAAGCCCTGAAAATCTACAGCGCCGCTTGGAAGGTTCACTCGTCAAGCGGCGCGATGTCTGCTCTTCCGCTATTCAGGCGCGCTACCGAAATCGATCCTGAGTTCGCCATGGCGCATGCCTCGCTCGGGCGCATCTACGCCGATCTGGATGAGTTAGATCTCTCGGGGGCGAGCATCAGCCGCGCCTGGCAACTGCGTGATCATGCCAGTGATTGGGAACGATTCTTCATCTCTGCCAATTACGAAATGCTGGTTACCGGAAACCTGGAAAAAGCGCGGCAGACCGCCGAGGCGTGGGCCCAAACCTATCCCCGCGATGCCCGGCCGCACCACCTGTTGTCGGGCATGGTCAACAAGGCCAGCGGTCAGTTCGAAACGGCCGCCGCCGAAGCCGGCAAAGGGATCGAGCTCGAACCGGATTTTGCCATCGGCTATTACAATCTCGCCGTGAACAATGCCTATCTCGGCCGCCTGGACAAAGCCCGCCAGATCCTGAGCCGTGCCGCCGCCCGCGGCCTGGAGATCGATGAGTTCCTCATGCTCGAACACGATCTCGCCTTTCTGCGAGGTGACCAAGCCGCTATGGATCGCGCCGCAGCCCGCGCCCGGGCAAAATCGGGAGGCGAAAACTGGATCTCGAACAAAGAATCGCTCGTCCTGGCCTACTCGGGACATCTCCTTCAGGCGCGCAGCATGTCGCGGCGCGCCGTCGATCAAGCTCTGCAGGTCGCCCAACCCGAGAGAGCCGCGCAATGGGAGGCCGCAGCGGCATTGCGTGAGGCCTTTTTTGGCAATGCATCGGCATCCCGAAAAAGAGCGACTGCCGGACTCGCCCTTTCCAAGAATCGAGACGTCGAATACGGTGCTGCCTTTGCTCTCGCACTCTCCGGGAATTCTGCGCAGACGCGAACTCTCGCCGACGACCTCGAACGCCGTTTCCCGGAAGACACTCCCACCCGCTTCAGCTACCTGCCTGCCCTCCGCGCACGCCTCGCTCTCAATGCCGGAGACCCTGCGAAGGCTCTCGAACTGCTGCAATCCGCCGTTCCTTGTGAACAGGGCGCAACCCGCAGCATCTTTGGTGCGCTCTACCCGGTCTACGTCCGTGGCGAAGCTTTTCTGGCTGCCCATCGCGGCTTGGAAGCTGCTGCCGAATTTCGGAAGATTCTCAATCACCGCGGGATTGTAATCAGCGATCCCATTGGGGAACTCGCCCATCTGCAACTCGCACGGGCGTTCGTAGCAGCAGGCCTTCGCGACCAGGCAAAAGCTTCTTACCAGGAGTTTCTAAATCTCTGGAAGGCAGCCGATGCAGAAATCCCGATTTTCCAGCAAGCCAAGGCGGAATACGCGAGCCTGCACTAAATCAGGCCTGCTGAGAAAACACTGCAAATTGACAGTTAAATTACCGATTCGCTAGACTGAAGTGTTCGAGATTTCGAGCGGAGAGAAGAAGTCTGTCCATGCGTACCGAGTTTCCGTCCCAGCACGCCATCACCCGTGCCTGGCACGTGATCGACGCGAATGACGCCGTCCTGGGTAGGTTGGCGAGTCGCGCCGCAATGCTTTTAATGGGGAAGCACAAGCCGATTTATGCCCCCTCTATCGATACCGGGGATCATGTAGTCATTATCAATGCCGCCAAAGTGAAGTTGACCGGGGGCAAAGAGAACCAGAAGCTGTATCGTCGCCACACGGGTTATCCGGGCGGTTTGATTGAGACGGGGGCGCGCAAAATGCGCGAGACGCGGCCCGAGCGGATGCTGGAGCTGGCCATTTCAGGCATGCTGCCGAAGACCAAACTCGGTAAGCAGATGTATCGCAAGTTGAACGTGTATGCGGGCGACAATCACCCGCATCAGGCGCAAAAGCCGGTGTTGATGAAGATTTCGGAGAAGAAAGGATCGTAGCGTTCCGGACCCGAGGACTGCATGCGGTGCAGGGGGGCCTGGTTTGTTGAAAGGATAAATGCCAGCGAAGTTAGTACAACAGTTGGGAACGGGGCGTCGCAAAACGGCGACAGCCCGTGTGTTCCTGCGACCGGGGAAAGGCCAAATTACGGTCAATCACCGGCCATTCGAGAACTATTTCGTCAATGAATCGGCCCGCGCCTACGTCCGGCAACCCTTGCTGGCAGCAGAACTCGCGGACCGCTTCGATGTGATGATCCTGGCGGACGGGGGAGGCGTGACCGGGCAAGCCGGCGCGGCCCGTCTTGGGATTGCCAGAGCTTTGATCGAGTTCAACACCGAATTGCGGGGGAAGCTGAAGCAACTCGGATTTCTGACGCGCGATGCGCGCGAACATGAGCGGAAGAAGTACGGCCAAAAAGGCGCTCGCAAGCGCTTCCAGTTTTCTAAGCGCTAGTATCTCTTTTCGTTTTTTCAGCCGAATCAGCGACGGGTGGTTTGCGGCCATCCATCGCCCAACCGGACGGATTTCATACCACGCAAAATTCCGCTTTGGGCCGCGTGAATTATGAATGGCCGCCCGTTAACCATTTCAAGGAGGCAGGTTGCCATCAATTTCAATGAAGGAATTGCTCGAAGCTGGCGTTCACTTCGGGCACCAGACCAAGCGCTGGAATCCAAAGATGAAAGAGTACATCTTTGGCGAACGTAACGGCATTTACATCGTGGATTTACAGAAGACACTGAAGCTCTTTAAAGACGCGATGCGGTATGTAGGCGAAATGGCGGCGGCAGGCAAGACGGTTTTGTTTGTGGGCACCAAACGGCAGGCGCAGGAAGCGATCGCGGAAGAAGCCACTCGCGCGGGGCAGTATTACGTAAACCAGCGCTGGCTGGGCGGCCTGCTGACGAACATCACGACGGTGCAGCGTTCGATCAAGCGATTGAAAGAGCTGGACGCGATGGCGTCGGAGACGGCGTACGAAGGGCGCGCCAAGAAGGAAGTGGGGCGTCTCGAGCGCGAGCGCAAGCACCTGCAGCAGAACCTGGCGGGCATCAAGGACATGAACGGATTACCGGACATGCTCTTTGTAATCGATTCGAATAAAGAAGCGATCGCGGTGAAAGAAGCGCGGCGGCTGGGAATTCCAGTGGTAGCGGTGGTTGATACCAACTGCGACCCGGATGAAGTGGATTACGTGATTCCCGGCAACGATGACGCGCTGCGGGCGATCCGGCTGTTTACGACGAAGATTGCGGACGCGGTCGTCGAGGGCCGGTCACTGGCTACCGAGACGGACTTTGCGGCTGAGAAACTGATAGGCGAGGGCGACGATGACAGAGTCGCGGAGGGAACGCCGGAAGAATATACCCAGTACTTCGATCCGAAGTATGCGGAACAGCTGATGTCGGAGAGTCTGAATACGGGAACTCCGCCAGAGGAGACATCCTCCGCGGTGGAGGAAGAAGCAGTTCCACCACGTAAGGGCCCGGGCAGTGAAGCGCCGGTAGAAGAAACGGTCGGGACCACCGTTAGTGAGCACTAGGGTAAGCGAGCACTAGAGCGCGCTGGCGGTGAAGGCCTGAGGCGACCGGTCTCCGGAACAGGTAGACACGGTCGCCTCACGTGTGTAACGAGAGAAATCTTTAAGAGGATTGTAATGGCTGAGATAAGCGCACAGTTAGTAAAGCAACTTCGGGAGCGCACCGGCGCAGGCATGATGGAGTGCAAGAAGGCGCTGCAGGAAACGAACGGCGATGTGGCGGCGGCGGAAGTGGTGCTGCGGAAGCGCGGGATTGCGGGTGCCAGCAAGAAAGAATCGCGCTCGACCAAGCAGGGCCTGATTAGTTCGTTTATCAGCGCAGACAGCAAGCTGGGCGTGCTGGTGGAAGTGAACTGCGAGTCGGATTTCGTAGCGCGGACCGGGGATTTCCAATCGCTGACCGCCGACATTGCGGCGCATATCGCCGAAACCAAGCCAAAGTACGTTCGGGTAGAAGAAGTCACGGAGGCCGAGCGGGCGAATTTCAAAGCGCACGAGGCGCTGTACGAGCAGAAATTCAGCAAGGACGTGAACAACACGGTGGCGGACATCGTGAAGGAAAAGATAGCCAAGCTGGGCGAGAACATCAACGTCTCGCGTTTCGTGATTTACGAGGTCGCCGGGAGCGGGGCGGTTGCGCATTACATTCACACGGGTTCGCAGATTGGCGTGCTGCTCGAGGTCGGAATGAAGTTAGACGAGGTAGTTGCAAAGGCCGAGTTCCAGACCTTGCTGCGGGATTTGGCGATGCAGGTGGCGGCTGCCAATCCCCAGTTTGTGAACAAGGATGAAGTGTCAAGGGATCTGTTGGAGAAGGAGCGCGCGATTCAACGGGAGCGGGCGTTGAATGAAGGCAAGCCAGAGAAGATGGTCGACAAAATCGCGGAAGGGCGCATGAGCAAGTTTTACGAAGAGGTGTGTTTGCTGGAGCAGCCTTTTATTCGTGAGAACACCATCACGGTGGGCGAACTAATTCGCACTGCGGCGGCTAAGATGAACGAGACAATCACCGTCAAGCGCTTTGTACGCTACAAAGTGGGCGATGCGTCGGACGCGCCAGGTGTGGCGGAGAGTCCGCTGCCAGTTACGGCCTAAGCCGATTTTGCGCCCACGCTCGATCCAGCGACAGACGGTTTCATGGCACAATTCGGACGTATACTGCTTAAAATCAGCGGCGAGGCGTTGGCCGGACCGCTTTCCTTCGGCCTTGATCCGGAGCGGGTGAGATCGCTGGCGGGCGAAGTAGCCGATGTGGCGCGAACGGGCGTGCAAGTAGGCCTGGTGCTGGGCGGAGGCAACATTTTTCGTGGCGTAGCGGCGGCGGCGCATCACATGGACCGGGTGAGCGGCGATCATATGGGAATGCTGGCGACCGTAATAAATGCGCTGGCATTTCAGGATGCGCTGGAGCAGTTGGGGATTCAGACGCGTGTCATGACTGCGATCCAGATGCATCAAGTGGCGGAGCCCTATATCCGCCGCCGGGCGATCCGGCACCTGGAAAAAGGGCGGATCGTGATCTTCGCGGCGGGCACGTCGAATCCATACTTTTCCACCGATACAGCGGCGACACTGCGCGGCCTGGAAATTCACGCGGAGATCATTGCGAAGGCGACGAGCGTGGATGGCGTGTATGATAAGGATCCCAAGAAGCACGCGGACGCGGTGAAGTATGAAGAAGTGAGCTACACCGAGGTGCTTTCGAAGGCACTAGCGGTGATGGACGCCTCAGCGGTCGCGATGTGCCGGGACAACAAAATGCCAATCATGGTTTTCGATCTGAAAATCACGGGCAATATAATGCGAATGGCGATGGGCGAGCAGATTGGAACGATCATCCGGTAGGCAGCAGGCCCGCGCTGAACTTTTCTATGAAACCAGAACAGGCAACAACTCCGCCGCCGAGCAGCAGCAATTTCAAAAGCGTGAAGGAAGTAGAAGCGAACGCCCGAACGCGCATGGAAAAGGTGCTGGTCGATCTGCAGCATGAGATGGCCAGCATCCGGACCGGCCGCGCCTCCATCGGATTATTGGACAGTGTGCGGGTGGATTATTTCGGGACAGCGACGCCGCTGAATCAGGTGGCGCAACTGCACGTGCCGGAACCGGCGATGATTACGGTTCAGCCGTGGGATGCCTCGCTGATCAGCGCGATTGAGAAATCGATTCGCAGCGCGGATTTGGGCGTGAATCCCTCCAATGACGGCAAGACGATTCGCATCCCGATTCCGCCCTTGACCGAAGAGCGGCGGCGCGATCTGGCAAAGAAGTTGAGCCACATCGCGGAAGAGCGGAGGGTGGGTATGCGGAACGCCCGGCGGGACGCCAACGAAGAGCTGAAGAAGTTGCTGAAAGACAAGCTGATCAGCGAAGATGACCAGCGCCAGGCACTCGATAGTATTCAGAAGCTTACGGATGGACAGATTGGAAAGATCGATACCATGTCCAAGGCGAAAGAAAAAGAGATTCTGGAGCTGAAGTAAGCAAGTGCTATAAAGCGCCTGGAAGCATCTAACAGGCGTTATGTCCAAAGTAAAAACAGAGACTCACGAATCACACGGCAGCCATTCGGCTGGCGTAAAACCGGCGGCCCCGGTTCTAGGGCAGCGCGGGAAGATACTCCAGGATTTTGGAACGGTGGTAAACCTGCCGGCCGGACTCAGCGAAGAAGTTCGGCTGGAAAGCACGCGGAACCTGAACCAGGTGCTGGCAGATACTATGGTGCTGCGGGACATGTATAAGAAGCACCACTGGCAGCTGTCTGGACCGACTTTTTACCAGCTGCACCTACTTTTCGATGAGCACTATGAAAAACAGGCAAAGCTGACGGACAAGCTGGCCGAGCGGATTCAGGCCTTAGGCGGAATTGCACTGGCGATGCCGCAGGATGTGTCGGAGCAGACGCGGATCGAGAGACCGCCGATCGGGCGCGAGGAAGTACCGGTGCAATTGTCGCGGCTGCTGGAAGCTCACGAAGTGATCCTGAAGGAAGCACACGAGTTCGCGAAGACAGCGGACGATGCGGGCGATGACGGGACCAATGATTTGCTGGTCAGCGACATCATTCGTGCGAATGAATCGGAAGTCTGGTTTGTGGCGGAGCATCTGGTGGCCGAGCCGCTGGTGCGAGTCAAGGGCAACGCTGGTTGATCGGCGTAAATTACTAGAACCATCGCTTGCTGGCACTTAGGACCGCTCGGTAATCTGCGAGGGTCCAGGGACGAGGATTGAACAAAAAGACGCGGCGACGGGGCGAAATGGGTCGATAGAACTCGTCGGTCGAGATTCCCAGGCTCAACCGACACAGCGGTTCACGTAACTTCTCGTTAGTGGCGTGCGGATCGAGGCCCATGCGGAAGAACATGGGGACCGCGTCGACTACAGGCAGGCCGCGCAGCCAGTCGTTGCCTTCGCACCAGGAGACTAGCGCGGTGATTTCCAAGGTTTGGGCGGGGGCGTCTCGATGGAGACGCTCGAGCAGTTGGCGGTAGAAGGCCTGTTCTGAACGGCGGGCGTCGAAATCGATTTGCAAGGCTCGCACGGGATGACTCTGGATTAGATTCAGGATCTCGTGGGCAAGTCGTTTTAGCGGCGGTAGACCGTGACCGGGGGATTCTAGACGAACTACTGCTATCAGGGGCGTGTTAGGTGGGAGGAAGAGCGGTTGAAGGCGGGGGTTGGATTGCAGATCGCTTTTTTTGAAGCGGATCGTGCCGGCGAGATAAGCAACCCCTGTTGCTCGAGGAACGATGTAGTCGAGGTGTTCGGGGCGTTCCCAAGCCCACAAGACCAGGCGGGGAAAGCCGGGGAGAGGATCGGGCGGCGGATGGCGGCAGGAGATGAGCGATAGGAAAAATGGCAGGCTAAAGCCTACCCTACGAAGCCAACTCACTTCACTTTGAAGACTAAAAAGGTAAGGTCGTCGTGCTGTGGGGCGTCGCCGATCCATTCTCTCAGTGCTCTTGTGATGCGGGTTGACATGTCACCTACCGGCAGGTGGGCGACGCTCTTCAGGAGTTCTTTCAGGCGTTCCTCGCCGTACTCTTCTTCTCCCATGTTGAGGGCTTCGGTAACGCCGTCGGTAAAGGCAACTAGGACGTCGCCGGATTGCAGATCGACCTTCGCTTCCTCGTAGCTGGCCTGGGCGAACATGCCGATGACCATGCCGCCGGTAGAGAGTTCTTCGACTTCGGCAGCGCGCAATAGATAAGGCGGGTTGTGTCCCGCGTTGACATAGCTGAGCTGGCCGTTTTTCTCGTCGAGCTGAGCGTAGAAGAACGTAGCGTAACTGTTGAAGCCGGTCGAGCGATGAAGGAAGCGGTTCATCTTCGAGACGAGCTCGGGCAGGGTGACGTTGCCTTCGGCGGTGAGAATGCGCAGCGAGGCCTGGACAACCGACATGATGAGGGCGGCGGCTACACCTTTTCCGGCAACGTCGGCGAGCGCGATGCCGAGGCCGTGGTCGCCGACTTTGATGAAGTCGTAGTAATCGCCTCCGACGCTGCGGGCGGGGAGGGTGAAAGCAGCGATGTCGCCGTACGAGGATTCGGGATAGGCTTCAGGCAGCAGACGCTTTTGGACTTCGATGGCAAGGGCGACATCGCGGCGCAGCTTTTCCTGCTCGACGACGCGACCGGTGAGGCGGCTGTTTTCGAGCATCAGGGCGAGTTGGTCGGCGCAGGTGCGGAGAGCTCGTCGGGCGGACGGGCCGTAGATTTCGCTGTCGCTCGGCGGCCCGAGCAGTAGCAGTCCGATGTTTTCTTTCGTTGTGCGCAGGGCTACGGCCAGGCGGATTTGCACGTGTTGCAGGGCGGTGAGTTCGGCGACGTATTCGGGGCGGTGTTCATTGGCCCAGCGCAGCCAGGAGATGTAGTCGGCTTCTGAGAGCGGCAGGGGAAGCGAGTAGAAGCGGAGGCGGCGGAAGAGAAAGCCATCGTGGTTTGTCAGGTCGGGAATGGCGAGCGAATCGGGCAAGGCGGCGACGCAATGGAGCTGGTCGTCTTGAATGGTTTCAAGCAGAACAGCAGATTGCGCGCCGAGCGTTTCGCAGAGAGAGGCGAGGGCGGATTCGAGAGCGTTGCCGGAGGTTTCGGCGCGGCGCGTGGCGTCGACGAAGCCGGAGAGAAGAGCGCTTTCGGAGATCTCGGGACCGGCGTCTTCGCGCGCACGGAAGGCCGAGGAGATGCGCTGAAGCTGTTCGCGAGTGCGCAGCCACATGGTTTCCGGTTCGTTGCGGATCGCGACCATAGGAGTGAGCTGAGTGGCTCGCCAGGCGGGGTAGACGGAAGCGAGTAAGGCCAGCGCGGCGATTGCAGCGGTCGAGTAGACGAAGGGTAGGGGCTCTACTGAGTGCAAGACCGAGGATTTGAGCAGGAGCGCGGTGGTGGCATAGACAGCAAGGCCTCCGAGCAACAAACCGCCTATGGCCATTTTGAGACCGTTTCCGAGGACGAGTTTTAAGAGGTCGCGGCTAACCGCCCCGAGAGCCATGCGGGTGCCGAATTCGACAGTGCGTTGACGGACGGAGTAGGCGACGACGCCGTAGACTCCTAGGGCAGCGAGGAGGAGAGCCGCGCAAGCGAAAAAAGCGGTGAGCAAAGAGGTGGCGCGTTCGAGAGTGAGCGAGCCCGTGGCGATCTGGTCCATGGTGCGGACGTTGAAGATAGGCTGATTCGGATTCAGCCGGTGAATGGCCTGGCGAATCGCCGGGACGAGGGAGCGCTGGGGCAGATTGGAACGGAGCACGACACTCATCCAGTTCATTGCTTCTTCGGCTGAAGACAGGTAGATTTCGGGAATCGGGGGATTTTTCAATCCATCGTTCCGAACGTCTCCGACTATGCCGACGACTTGAAACCGATCTCCTTGTGAATTTCCCGCGCGCCCGTAGCCGCCGACCGGATCAACTCGATTCCAAAAGCGCCTGGCCGCGGTTTGATTGATAACCACAAGCAATGGCTTTTGCTGGCTATCTAAATCTGTCAGAAAGCGGCCAGCCGTCAGGGGGATATGCATGGTGGCGAGATAGCCGGGGCTCGAGACCTGAAAGCTGGTATTGAGTACAGTGCCAGGAGAGAGCGTTCGCCCTTCGGGGTAAAGTTCAGTCGAGTAACAGCAGCCATCAAGCGGCAGGTGGCTGATAAGAGCAGCATGGGTTACGCCGGGGATCGCTTGGAGGGAGTCGACAAGTTCTTTTTGGTAGGCGATTCGTTTTTTGTCGTCGGGGAATTGCGGCCCGCTCATTGTGAGTTGAAACGTGACTAGATGTTCGGGATCGAAGCCGGGCCGCAGGCGATTTAGATTGTTTAGCTGAGTGACGAGCAGGGCGCTGGCGGCCAGCAGCGTGAAAGCAACGGCGATTTCGGCGATGACGAGCCCTTGCGAGAGACGCCGGCTGCGCTGGCTGGCGGAGGCACGAACACCATCACTCAAGACTTCATTGGGCGCGGTGCGGAGCGCCTGCCATAGCGGAGCAAGACTGGTGAGCACGCTGGCCACCAGAGCAGCCAGGATCGCGAAAGCCACCGCAGTCCAATCGAGCGAAATCTCGTCGGCGAAGGGGATGTAATCGCCGGTCAAGGAGAGAACGATTTTAACGAGGGAGTAGCTTACAGCAACGCCGGCGGCTGCGCCGACTAGCGAAACCACCAGACCTTCCGAAAAATACTGCAGGACGACCTGCCGCTGAGCAGCGCCGAGGGCAAGGCGGATGGCAGTTTCACGAGCACGGGAGACGGCACGCGCCACTAGTAAACCAGAGACATTGGCGCAGGTGATCAGCAAGAGCAGCCCAGCTGCGGCCAGGAGGAGTAGCAGCGTCGGTTTGACGTCGTTGACGATGGTGGCTCGCAGCGATTCGATTACGGCGGTCCGGTTGAACAGCTCGACGGGATGTTCGCGAGCGAGTTGGGCGGCAACGCGTTCGACATCGGCGCGGGCGGCGCGTAACGAAGTACCTGAATTGATTCGAGAATACCCAAGAAACAGGCCCTGTGAGCCAACGGACTGAGCGTATTGTGGCGAAATTGGCATCCAAAGATCGCTTTGATCGTTTGTGCCACTGACGCTGAACAAGGGGAGATTGAACCAGGCGGGCGCAACTCCCGAGACTACATAACTCCGGCCATCGAGTATGATCGGCTGACCAACGATCTCTTTGCGGCCTCCCAGACGCTGCCACAAGCCGTTGGAGATAACCGCAAGATTGTCTGAAGCGCTCGTAAACCAGCGGCCCACACGCAGGCGAACGCCCAGATTACGGACCAGTTCTGGCGTGACTCGTACGCCACGGACGTGTTGCGGCTCACCGTTAGAAGTAAGATTGAAGTCCTCCTGGAGCGTGAACCAACCGAAAACATCGAAGCTGCGCTGGCGCTCTTTGAACTGCCGCAGATACTCGTAGGACATCCCGGAATGTTTGCCTGGCTCGTTTTTCTTTGCGCCAAAGAGAGCTACGAAGCGGTCACTGTTTTGAAAGGGGAGCGGCTTCAGCAAAACGGCGTGAACTACGGTGTAAATCGCAGTGGCCGAACCGATGCCGATGGCTAAGGCCAGAATGGCCAGGAGGGCAACGCCCTTAGCGTTTTTCCAGGAGTTGAAGGCTTGGCGTAGGGCGGCGAACATCTCCGATCATGATATGCCGTGCCTCGTGTGCGGCTCGTTAGGCGTCCGGAAGTCGCAATAAGATTTCGACAGTTTCGGTCGTCCAGGTCGAGATGCCTGTCCCAAAAAAGTCCTGGTCTTCAGTCCACACCGGGCATCCAACACAATAGCGAGCGCGATGATCGGCCAATCGTCTTCGTCACGGCGCCCGAGGCGGGAGCGTGCCGTTTGCTCGGCCGCAGAAAAATAATCGATGCTTAGGAATTCAACGAGTTCTTGCAGGCGGTTGAGAATGGCAAATGCGGGCGCGGCGGGAAGTCCTCGTTTTTCCAGGATGTCTGGCAGATACCTATTGGCGTCTTCAAGCGTCTCTGCGGGCGCAACCAAGTGAACGGAGGCGTAATAGCGCTCAATGATTTCGCGGACACGCCGTCCGAGCACGGCACGGATCAAGATGTTTGCATCTAAAACGAGAGTTCTAGGCACGCCTGGCGCGACGGCGAGCCCGCTTAAAATCTTCGACTAACTCGTCTTCGCTTACTCCGCTGGCGGCCAGAAGCGCGTCAAGTTCACTCCAGGCGCGCTTCAACGCTGTGAGATCGGACAATTGCTTGCTGCGCCGCGCCGGGATGTAGTAGCCGACAATCTCGCCATGACGCGTCACAGCTACAGGCTTTGGCGACTCTAGGAAAGTCGCCAAATTTTCACGGAATTCGCGGATGCCAACTGTTTGCGGACGTTCGACCGTCGCCATTGTGTACACATGATACCATAAGTTAGGGAAGTCGCTCAATCAGCTTGCCGATGGCACCCACGAGATCGGCAAAGCGTTTGTCGGTGTTTTCCTAGAGCTGGTCGAGACGCTCGCGTTCACGATCACGGTCGGCTGAGAACCTGTCCGTGTTGTCCTGCATAAGCACCTGCCACTTCATCGATTGCGCATCATCCCGCTTGAAGTCTTCGTGATCATGTTCCTGAATGATTTGAAACTCCCGCTGGCGATCGGCTAGTTTGTCTAACAGTGCCTCGATGCGGTCGAGCCGTCCGATGCCGTTTCCTTCAGCCATTACCGTTCTAAACCCTATTATCTTCTCGAATCCCTAGAGTACCGTGCGAGATCTTTCGGCGAGCTTCCTTTACCGTTCGCAGAATTCCGGCAAGCTGTCGCGCGTGTTGCCGCAGGCGCAGTGGAGCGCGGCGCGCGGTCGTTCGTGTGCTGGCATTTAGGGGCAGCAGCACTGGTTCTTCGTCCAGAGGCGTGCCTAGGATTCGTACTAAATACAATCGACAATGCATGAGAGCGCGAGCGGTACGCGTGTAATCTCAATGGACCGCCCGCGCTAACCGCAAGTTTTCTCTTGCGCGGGCGGTCGGGAGGCGTTATGCTTGCCGTATCCAGAAAGGAAAACTGCGATGGCGGCTAAGAGATTTCCACCTATTAAAGAACAACTAAGGAATTTGAATATGGTGGCGGGCGTAATAGACCAACCCCTTGTGGAAGATTTCGTACTGAAGTACGCGGAGGAACACTCAAGTGATCGAAACGGCGCCACTACTCCAGGCGATCACGCACCTCGGGCTGAACGGAAGGATGCCGTACGACCAACGTCCATAACGGAATCAGTGCTAGATATACTGCCGTCAATAAGTCGCGAGTTCATATACGAGGATGTGATCGAACGTGTGATCAATGACGGCTACGAATTTGAAGCTAAGGACCGCCGCACCGCAATAGGCCGGGTCTTACGTAAGCTTTGCGATCACGGCACGATCGTTGAAGTTAAGAAGGGAAAAGCAGGCGCAGCTAACGTGTATAAGCGAGTCTGATACGGAAAGCTGATTGCAGACATTGATCGTTTTAACGCCGTCTTGTCTTCGCCGGCTTTACGATTTCATTCGTCATCGCTTTGCGCAAAGCGTCGTTCATGCGGGTCAGGTAACCGGCTCCAGTTTTCTGATACCAGTCCAAAACATCAGCGTCGACTCGCAGCGTGATCTGCTTTTTCCGCGCTTTCCAAAATTCCTGGAGCGGAATCATGCGGGTAAACTGTTCTTCTGTCAGCTCCGGGATTTCGGAGCAATCGATGGCGGATTCGGGTATCCCGGCAATGCGAGCGGCAACTCGTTTAGCTTTGGCCGTCTTAGAGTAGGCCAAGATATCGGCTCCGCTCGTCTGTACGAGCTTTCCGTGCTGAGATGATCCGCGTCGTTTCTGTGTCACCGTGTCTCCTTTCTGTGAACGCTACAAGTACAATGACCGTTTGGTCAATACGTCCTATCGCCTGTAAGCGCTCTTCGCCTCGCACTACTCGGCTCGGCTCCACGCGGGCGTATGGATCGAAAAAAATTCTGGCTGCGTCACGGAAATCGATCCCGTGTTTTTCGAGGTTTCTAATCGCCTTGATCTCGTCCCACTCGAAGTGAATTCCAGCAGCTTCGAATTTCATCAAAGCGCCTCTGTAGTTATCTTATCGTAGTTACAAAAACCGGTTTACAGGAGTGCGGTAAAGACGTGTTCACCGTTCGCAAAATTCCGGCAGGCCGTCGCGGGTGATGCCGCAGGTGCAATGGGGGGTGGCGCGGTCGTTCATGCGCTGGCACTGGGGGCAGCACCACTGATTGTTCGTCCACAGGCGTGCCTGCGGTTCGTAAATCGAGGCAGCTAAGACCTTAATGTCGGCGATGGTGAGTTCTTCGTGGATGAGTTGATTCATGGCTCTCATAAGGGCAGTGGGGGCGCTCCGGCGAAATTCGCACGTGGATGGTTCCGGTACTGCCAAACCATTGTCTGAGTGCAATGTTTTTACGGTGCCGGTACTTTTGATGGGGCGTAAGAGGTAAGTTTTTCCAGGTGTTTGGCGAGAATGTCGACTTCGATGTTCACGCGGGAGCCGGCACGGCGGGCGTGCAGGGTGGTGTGCTGGTAGGTGTGTGGAATAACGGTGAAGCTGACCAGGTCATCTTCGACGCCGGCGACGGTGAGGCTGATGCCGTCGATGGCTAGCGAGCCTTTACTGACTATGTAGCGGGCGAGTCCGGTGGGCACACGGATCTGCAGCCACCAATTGTCATCACCAAGGGCCCTGAGCGATTCGACGCTGGCAACTCCATCAACGTGGCCTAGCACGAAGTGGCCGTCGAGTCGGCTGTTCGCGCGTAAGGGACGTTCGAGATTGACCGGGTCGCCGGTTTGCAGATCGGAGAGGTTGGTGCGATCCAGAGTTTCCGGGGCTAGATCGGCGGTCCACTTATCACTGCTAATTTCTACGGCAGTCAGACAAGTCCCATTGACGGCGATGCTCGCGCCGAGCGTGGCGTCGGCGAGCACGGACGAGGAGGCGATCGTAAGACGTGCCCCCGCGTGTCCGTTTTCAAGCGACAGGACATGACCGAGTTCTTCAATGATGCCGGTAAACATCAGGGCTTGTCCTTGACGAGATAGGCTTCGACGGCGAATTCGTTAGGAGAAATGGGGTGGACGGTGAGGCGATCGAGCAGCATGGCGTCGGCGCGACGCATGCGTCCGGTGCCGCCTGCGACAGGTAGGCTTTTCAAGCCGCCCAGGATTTTTGGGGCGTAATAGAAGAGAACTTTGTCGGCGATCTGGCCGTCGAGCATGGTCCAGTTGACGTGGCTGCCGGCTTCGATCATGAGCGAGAGATATCGTTCGGCGGCGAGATGGTCGAGGACCTTACGAGGATCGGTGCGGCCGGCGACTCCATCGGCGATGAGCACTTCGATGCCGGCAGATTCGAGAGCTTTGCGGCGATCGGCGCGAGCGGTGGAGGCGCAGACCACCAGCACGTCGTCCTGGGCGCTGGTGATGATTTTGGATTGCAGGGGAACGCGGAGCTGGGAATCGAGGATGATGCGAAGGAGCGGACGGCTGCGGGGCAGGCCGGAGCGATCGGTTAAAAGGCAATCGTCTTCGAGGACTGTGCCAAGGCCGGTGAGTATGGCGTCGGAGAAATGGCGGACCTGCTGAACGTCGCGACGAGCGATTTCGCTGGTGATCCAACCGATGTTGTCCTGGGGCGCAGCGATCTTGCCATCGAGCGTGAGGGCGGCTTTCACGGTGACGAGCGGACGTCCGGTCCGCATGAAGTGAATGAACGGTTCATTCAACTGTTCGGCGGCGCAGGAGGCGGATGGATCGAGTGTCACGTCGATGCCGGCCTGTCGCAAGAGTTCGAAGCCTTTCCCTGAGACTTGGGGATTGGGATCCTGCATGGCGGCGACCACGTGGGCAACGCCGGCAGCAATCAGCGCGCTGGTACAGGGGCCGGTACGTCCCCGGTGCGAGCATGGTTCGAGTGTGACGTAAAGAGTTGCGCCGCGAGCGGATTCCCCAGCTTCGCGCAGGGCAATAACTTCGGCATGATCGATTCCAGCCCAGGTGTGAAAGCCGCGTCCAACGACCGCACCATCGCGCACGAGAACGGCGCCTACCGCAGGGTTCGGACTGGTTTGTCCGCGCCCTTTTTCGGCCAACGCGAGCGCTTCCTGCAGATAGGGGTTCATGGACTCGATGAGGCCTAATCGAACAGCGATGCGACGAATTTATCGGGCTCGAACGGCAGCAGGTCGTCGATCTTTTCGCCGACGCCGACGAAGCGGATGGGCAGATTCAGGTCGCGGGCAATAGCGACGACCACGCCTCCTTTTGCCGTGCCGTCAAGCTTAGTGAGAATGATGCCGGTGATGCCGGCCGATTCGGTAAATTTGCGGGCCTGCTCAAGACCGTTCTGGCCGGTGGTCGCGTCCATCACGAGCCAGACTTCATGCGGGGAACCGGGCACAACGCGCTGGCAGGTGCGGCGCATTTTGTCGAGCTCCGCCATTAGATTCTCTTTGGTATGAAGCCGGCCGGCGGTATCGATGATGACGTAATCGACGGCGCGCGCTTTGGCGGCCTGCAGGGCATCGAAGACAACGGCACTCGGATCGGCGCCGGTTTTCTGCCGGATAACATCGACCTTCGCGCGTTCGGCCCAGACTTCAAGTTGCTCGATAGCGGCGGCGCGAAACGTATCGGCCGCGCACAAAAGCACCTTGCGGCCTTCGCCCAGGAAACGATGCGCCAGTTTACCGATGGTGGTCGTTTTGCCTGCACCGTTAATGCCGACCAGCATGACAACTGCCGGCGCGGTTCTTACGACGTGGACGGGCGATTCGGACGCGCGCAGGACTTCGAGCAAATGCTCGCGAATGAGATTGCGAATCTCAGCATGGTCGGCGGTGAGTTTGCGGTCGACGCGCTCGTGGAGACGATCAACTATTTCCTGAACGGTTCGAACGCCGAGATCAGCGGTGATCAGGGTGTATTCAAGTTCCTCGAGCAGGTCGGCATCAATCTCTTTTTTGCCCGAGATGACATCTTCCAGGCGGTCGACCAAGCCGGAGCGGGTTTTCTGGATGCCGGCTTTCAGCCGGTCGAGAAGATCTGGTTCAGTGGGAACGGAACCGAAAAGCGTCTGAATGGCCATGCAAGAGGAGCATACGCAACGACACTACATGCAGCTCGGAGTGTATGCGAATTTGGCTTCAGTTTAGCAGGGAGTGACATTCACCTCCATTCGTGATAGAAATCGGGTTCCGAATGAGTTCGCCCGTTCCCAGGAAAACACGGCGTCGTCTGGCTGCTCTGTTTTCAGTACCCTTGGCCTTTAGTCTGGTCTTCTTCTTTGTGAATGAAGCAGCAGACCGGCGGGAAGCACACTTGTTACAGGCGGAAAAACTTTCGGGCTGCCTGACGCAATTGCGGGCCCATGCGCGAGATGCGGAATCGGGGGAGCGCGGCTATTATTTGACGGGTGAGGACCGTTATCTGACTCCGTTGCTGCAGACACAGGGTACGCTTGGCGGGTGGATCCGGCAGGCACGTGCGGAATCGCGCCTGCAGCCGCGTTACGGGCCGCGCGTAGAGCATGTAATTAAACTTGTGCAACTGCGGTTTGCGAGGGCATTCAAAGGGGTCGCGCTGCGCAGGCGCGGAGTACTTTCGAGTGCGGAGTTCGCAACCCAGATTGAGCAATCGCAGGACACGATGGACGAGATTCGGCGGGAAGTCCGTGCGCTGCTAAATGAACTGGATCGGGAAGAGCTGGCGATACTCAACGCGCAGCATGCCTTCTCGAAATGGAGTTTTGTATTCTTCTCGGCCGGATCGCTGCTGATGATCGGCATCATTTTCTGGCTGTATAAAGTTCTGCTGAAGTACCTGCACGAGCGGGATGCGGTTACGGAAGAATTAAAGGCCACAAACACTCACCTGGAGACGCGGATCAAGGAACGGACACTCGACTTGACACAGGCCAACGAAGAATTGCAGCAGTTCGCTTATGTGGCGAGCCACGATTTGCAGGAGCCGCTCCGAACGATCACCAGCTTTTCGCAACTGCTGGCGATGCGCTACCAGGGGCGGCTGGATGCGGACGCGGACGAGTTTATCGGCTACATCATCAGTTCTTCGCGGCGCATGACTGATTTGATCAACGGGCTGCTGGCTTTGGTGCGCTTGCGAAAGTCCGGACAACCGACAGCTCAAGTGCCTTTTGCGGGATTGTTAGGCGAGGCTGAGATCGGGCTGCAGGCATTGATCCGGGAGACGAATACATCGATTGAGCACGGGCCATTGCCGGCGCTGGTGGTGGATGCGGTGCAGTTCTCGCAAGTACTGCAGAATCTGTTATCGAATGCGATCAAGTACCGGCGAGACGTGACTCCGAGAATTTGTGTAGAAGCGCTAAAGGAAGCAAGTAATTGGGTGTTTTCGGTGCAGGATAACGGGCGCGGCTTTAACCCGGAGTTTGCGGAGCGCATTTTCGGACTGTTCCAGCGTTTGCATGGCCGCGAAGTGGAGGGCACGGGGATGGGGCTGTCGATTTCGCGCAAGATTGTGGAGCGGCATGGGGGGCGGATGTGGGCGAAGTCGGAGGAAGGCGTGGGTTCGACGTTTTATTTCAGCTTGCCGGTAAGTCTGGAAGTGGCTCGCGACGCGGCGCAGGCTGAAATGCCAGATGCTGTTCCGCAAGTTCGATAACGGGGGCGTGATTTAGCAACCCGCCCCCGAGGTGAATCCGAACCCGCTTACGCGCCCAGGATGAGCCGGAGAGCGTGGTGGATGAAGTCGATGATCACTGGTGTGTGCATGTGCGTTGAAGTCCCTTTCGCACACGAAGCTACCGGCGGGGGATGCGGGGCGGGGTCGATTATTCCGCATAAGTGATTGATTTCAGGGGAACAAGTTTTTCTTCGGTTTTTGTCACCGTACACTGAAGAGTGATCGCTGCTCCCCTGACGGCTAGCGTTTTGACCGAGGCTGTTGCGACCCTGGTGTCGCGGTTTCAGGAACGATTGCGGGAACCGGCTGCGACATTTCCCAGCGAAGAATTCAGAGAACTTGCGGACTGTGGAGCGCTGGCGGCGGCACTCCCGCAATCGTTTGGGGGACTGGGGTTCGGGGTTGACCCCGGATTCCAGCGCGATCTTGTTTTCCTGCTCCATAGTCTGGGTCGCGGGAACCAGGTGATCGGGCGGCTATTTGAAGGGCACGTGAATGCGCTGCTGCTGGTCCACGAGTACGGTTCGGATGAGCAGATGGCGAGGGTGGCGCGTGATGTTCTCGAACAGGGTGCCGTTTTCGGCGTCTGGAACACAGGTCCAGCCGGGCAGCCCACGCTTACCCGACAGAGAGACGGATCGTATCGATTGTCGGGCGGTAAGACATTTGGTTCGGGCGCTGGGAGCATTCAACGCGCGCTTGTAACGGGCGCTTCGGAAGAAGGCTGGCAAATGTTTATTGTGCCTCTCGATCAGGTCGACTACAAGATTGATTTTGACTCGTGGCACCCGATGGGCATGGAAGGGTCGGACAGTTTCACGGTGGATTTTACGGATGTCGAGATCGGGCCCGAGGCTTTGATCGGTAAGCCCGACCAGTATTACGCTGAACCACTTTTTACGGGTGGCGCGTTTCGGTTCTCAGCCGTGCAACTGGGAGGGGCGGAGGCGTTGTTCGATTTTTGCCGCGAGTATCTGCGCGGGATACATTACGACAACGATCCACATCAGCAGCATCGCATGGGCACGATGGCGGTGGCAATCGAGAGCGGGCGGCAATGGCTGGAACAGGCGGCACGGTGGCTCGAGGCAAATGGAGATGGATCCGACATTAAAAATCAGGCACGCATGATGCGGGTGGCGACCAACGAAATCTGCACGAAGGTGATGGAACTGGTAGAGGTGAGCATCGGGGCGCGCGGCTTGCAGGGACGGCAGCCGTTTGGAAGAATGCTGCGCGATCTGCAGATGTATCTGCGGCAAGCGGGGCACGACAATGCGATCACGTCGATCGGGCGTGCCGCTTTCGATCGGGTGTAAGATGGCGGAATCGCTGTCGCGGAAGTATTTCGAGGATGTGTATGCGGAGCGGGAAGATCCGTGGAATTTTGCTTCGAGCGAGTACGAAAAAGCGAAATACCAGGAGACCGTGGGGACGCTTGATCGCGACCGCTACGGGCGCGCACTGGAGATCGGCTGCTCGATCGGCGTGCAGACCGAAATGCTGGCGGCGCGATGCGAGCATCTGACGGCGCTTGAGATTTCGGAGCAGGCGCTCGAGAAGGCGAGGCTTCGTTGCAGGTATCTCGGAAACGTGGAATTCTTCCGCATGGCGGTACCGGACGAGTATCCGGAAGGGACGTTCGAGCTCACGATTCTGTCGGAAGTAGGCTACTATCTGGCCCGTCCGGACCTGGCTCGGCTGGCGGACCGCATCGCGCGGCAGACCCTTAAAGAGGGCGAGCTGCTGCTGGTTCATTGGCTACCCTTTGTGCCAGATTATCCGTTGACGGGCGACGAAGTTCACGAGCTTTTCCTGGGGCGCGACGAGTGGACGACGGTGGCTAGCGCCCGGCGAGAACAGTTTCGGATCGACCTGCTTCGGAAGCGCGGGTAAACCGGTTCTCCAGGTCGGCGATAACCGTGGCGATCGGTTGTTGGTCGGGAGCGGGAAGAAAACCACGCCGCTCCCAAGCTTCGCCAAACAATGGTTCGGCGGCTGAGGCGCCGATTTGCCGCCACTGCTCGCGAAACAGGCGACGTTGCCGGAACAATTCTTCCAGGTACGCTACGGAATCGACCGGCAGCCGTTCACAGAGATCATCGGTTTCGTTCCAGTGGTGCAATTGCCAGGCCAGACCGACCGGGGCGCGCCCATCCAGTCGGGCGGAGGTCTGAACAGTTACGAGCGGGCTATGCCGGAACTTCTTGTCGTGCCGCAGGAGGGCGTGAAACAAAGCGAGGTCTTCCAACTGTCGCTCCGGGGGCAAGCCGCCGACGGCCCGGTAAGCCTCGGGAGTGACGGCCAGGCTGGCGCCAAAGTGATGGTAATGGCGGGGCCAGGGATCGTGTGGCAGGGGATCGAGCTCATCTTCGAGCCAGGCAACCAAAGTCTTGTAACGGTCGTCTAGATCCTGCATACGGCGCGTTCGGGGCGAGAGAGAGGCGCGTTCGTGGGGATCGAACGTGATAAGTCCGCCAATGGCATCGACGCCGCGTTCGATTTCGCGCAGGTTTTGGGCTATCCAGTCGGGCGCAGCGCGGGTATCGGAGTCGGTCGAGAGAATTGCTTTCGCTCTGGCAACAGAGTGTTCGAGCCGGTAACAGGCTTCGTCCATCAGAAGACGGCGAACGTGTCCGATGTGCGCGTCCGGTTCGTTAAAGCTGCGATTGAGTATGTGCAAGGCGAGTTCGGGATGGGCGTGTTGAAAATCCAAAGCCACCGCCAGCGTGTCATCGGTTGAATTGTTCACTAACACGATCACTTCGTAGGACGGAGCGCCCACTTGCCCGAGCAACGCGTTCAGAGCAGCGGGCAGACAACCCGCTTCATCTTTCGCCGGGATGATGACGGTGGCAGCAAGGTCCAGCGAGGGAGGCACTTCGATCAGCTTCGGCTGAAAAGCGGAAGGCATCGTCTGTCTGACGCGAACATTCCGGGAATCGATCTCTAAAGTCGCGCGTGGCTGCCGCCGATAGTTTGCATGAGGCCATTGAAGCCAATGCAAAATGTTTATCAAATCGGCGACTACCGGGCGCATGCCAGACCGGGAGCGGCGTTACGCCACTGCTACTGCGACGGGGCACGGTACCGGCAAGAGTTTTTCACTAGGGAAATAAGCGCGCTGCATGCCGAGCGGCGCTCGCAGGCGATTTTGCGGCTGGAATGTTTGGAGTACGGAGTGCCTCTGAGCGGCGTACCGGGGGAGAGCGGTTGGGATCTCATTTACTCGACGGAGCTGCTGAGCGATTTGCCGCAGGCTGCGGCCAGACAAGTGGTGCGGATTGCGGCATCGCGGCTTCGTCCCGGCGGACGATTGTTGCTGGCTAATGTCTCTTTGAACAGCCGGTTTCGGGAGTGTCCGGATTGCGCCAAACAGGCGCAGGAGTATCGATCGGAACTGGAGATGGCGGAACTGGGACACAGTCTGGCGGACGGTTTGTTTACCGGGCAAACGGTTTTTCGCGATCCGCAGGGAATGAACGTCTACCTGGAGATTTACCGGTCAGCCAAATGAGTTAAGGGGTGGATTGCTTCAATCGTTCGCGCGCCTGGTTTATGGGGCTTGGATCTTTCAGACGGCCGCGATAAAAATAGCTTCCGGCGGTCATGTCGGAAAAATGATGGGCTCGAACCTGGCGGAAGAGTCTTGCTTCGCTGTCGTGCAGCTCGGTCAGTTTTGCGGAGAACTGGTCCTTGGTAATCTCGTGGCGGTTGTAACTGTTTTGGGCGTTTTGCAGATCGATCTGGAGACGCTGATCGCGCTGGACTAAGTCACCATCGCTGGGTCCTCGCGTGCAGCTGACAGTGAGGAGCGCAACGGCAATGAGGAGGTTACGAATTACGTTCAGTGACTAGCTCCAGAATGGAATGAAGGGCGCGCTGGGAGGGTGTTTCGGGGAACGTCGCGAGAATTGTTCCGGACTTTTCGGTAAACAGGTGAGCGCGATCGTAGGCGCGCGTGATGGCGCTGTGGCGATCAAGGATCTGAACGATGTGCATGAACGGGACATGCTCGTAGCTGCCGTCGCTCATGACTGTTTCGATGGCGGCACGTTCTTCGGTTGAAGCATTCTCGAGAGCATAGATAACAGGCAGAGTAACCTTGCCTTCGCGGAGGTCGTTACCCGCTGGCTTGCCAAGGATTTTTTCAGTGGACGTGAAATCGAGAATATCATCGACCAGCTGAAAAGCCATGCCGAGATTCCAGGCAAACTCGCGCAAATTGAGCTCAGCGGTTTCGTCCGCCTCGGCAGCGGTGGCGCCGAGCGAGGCACAGGCGGAAAAGAGTCCGGCGGTTTTGCGGTCGACCAGCTCCATGTAGTCGGCTTCGGTGACGTCGATTCGGTGCAGGCGTTCGTATTGCAGCAGTTCTCCTTCGACCATCATTTGAGTGAGGGAAATGAGGACATCGAGAATGCGGAAGTTGCGTTCGCGCAAAGCCAGTTCGAACGCTTGCATGTAGAGCCAGTCGCCGGCCAAAACCGAGACATGATTGCCCCAAACCATGTTAGAAGAGGGGCGGCCCCGGCGGGTTTTGGCTATGTCGATCACATCGTCATGAACAAGGGTGGCGGTGTGGATCATTTCGACCACAGCGGCGAGACGGCGAGCGCAGGCAGTGGAAGGACCAAAGAGGCGGTTGCACAGCAACAGCAGCGCGGGGCGGAGACGTTTTCCGCCGCCCGCCTGAAGATACTGGTTGATGGTGGTGATGGTTTCGACCGAGGCAGCAGACTCCGCGCTGATCTCGCTTTCGACTTCGAGCAGGTCCGCTTTCACGAGTTCGAAGGCTTCACGGGCTGAAATCGACTGTCGAAGTTTACTGAACATAATGGTTGACCTTTAAGGAAACCTCAGTGTATCCGGGGTACCGGCACCGAGCCCGGAATCCAGGAAGACGCGCTCGAAGTTTTGGGTGGTCTGGCTGGCGAGCAAGTCGAGAGTGACGCCACGGAGATCGGCGATGACCGCGGCGGTGTGTGCCACGTAAGCGGGTTCGTTGCGCTTGCCACGGTGGGGGACCGGCGCGAGATAGGGTGCGTCGGTTTCGAGCAGGAAACGATCGGGCGGCGTGAGCGCAGCGGCTTCGCGGATCGCGGCGGATTTGGGAAACGTAGTGACTCCGCCGAATGCCAGATAGAAGCCGAGGTCGAGGCAAGCGCGGGCTTGCTGAGCGTCGCCTGTGAAGCAGTGCATGACGCAAGGAAGACCGGAGGAAGCCCAGTTGGCACGAAGGAGGTCCAGAGTGTCGTCCCAGGCGTCTCGTGTGTGAATGACTATCGGCATGCGGGCATCTTTTGCAATGGCGAGTTGCCGGACGAAGGATTCAACCTGCAAATCCTTGGGAACGCTCCAGTGGTAATCAAGGCCAATCTCGCCTACTGCTCTAACCTTAGGATGCTCAATAAGCGATACCAGATGGGCGAAAGTATTGGCATCGATTTTAGGAGCGTCGTTGGGATGTATGCCAACAGTGGCATAGATAAAGGGATACTCGTCGGCCAGACGAACGGCCCCAGAGAGGTCGGGAGGGCCGTCGCCGGTACCGATGGCGAACAGGTACTCGACGCCGGCTGCGCGAGCACGTTCAATGACGGCCGCGCGATCGTCGGCAAAGTGCGCGTCGTCTAAGTGACAATGAGAGTCGACCAGCTTCACTGTTACTTAAGACGCGCCCCTGGTGTGATTTCCTCCTGAAATCCAGCGAGCACGGGAAGACCGCCTTCGAGACTGGCCGCCACGATCATGCCTTGCGACGTGAGGCCGCGCAGTTTGCGGGGTTCAAGGTTCGCGACGATGACCACCTTGCGGCCGACGAGCTGTTCGGGCCGGTAGGCGAGGGCGATGCCGGCGACGATGGTGCGCGGTTCCGGTTCGCCGATATCGACTTTGAGATGAAGCAGCTTATCGGCGCCTTTGACAGCTTCGGCCGACTTGACTTCGCCGACGCGCAGATCGACCTTTGAAAAGTCGTCTATAGAAATGAAGTTGTTGGAAGTATCGGGAGGTGTGGCAGGTTCGGGCAGTTTGCCCATGAGAGCGGCCTGACGATTCTTTTCAACTTCTTCGAGTTCTTGCATTTTCTGAACGGTTGGCTTGGCGTCCAAACGCGGGAAGACGGCGGCGATTGCCCCGATTCTTTGTCCGGCAGGTAGGCCGCCCCAGTCTAATGCCGGGACGCGGAGGGAGTCCAAGGGTTCGCTAAAGCCAAGTTGCTGCCAGATTGCCTGGGTGGAGTGCGGGAGAACGGGATGAGCCAGGGCGCACGTTACGCGAAGTGCCTCGGCGACGGTGTAGAGCGTTTCATCGAGTCGTGCTTGTGCCTCGCTCGATGAGTCTTTGGCGAGTTTCCAGGGGGCGCGCTCGACGATAAATTTGTCGGCGGCGGCGATGATGCTCCAGATTTGTTCGAGCGCGCGGGAGAATTCAAAATTATCGTAAGCGGCAAGCGTGTTCCGGGCGGCAACGCGTGCGAACTCAGCGAGGGCGGAATCGCTGGCCGCTGCCGGAATAGTGTCGCCGCGATATTGCTGAATCATATTAAGCGTGCGACTGGCTAGATTGCCGAGGCCGTTGGCAAGATCGGAGTTGTAGCGCGCGACCAGCGCGTCGAACGAGAAGCTGCCGTCCTGGCCAAAGACAATTTCGCGCAATAAAAAGTAGCGGAGTGCATCGACACCCATGGCTTCGACAATGGGCGTAGGCCGCACGATATTGCCGCGCGTTTTGCTCATCTTGTCGTTCTCAAATAGCAGCCAGCCATGGGCAAACACCTGTTTGGGCAAAGGCCAACCGGCGGCCATCAGAAAAGCGGGCCAGAAGACGGCGTGAAAGCGCAGGATTTCTTTACCGATCAGGTGCAGGTCGGCGGGCCAGCGATCTTCGCCCTCGACGGCGCTGATGTAAGTAGTAAGCGCATCGAACCAGACATAGAAGACATGCGACGGATCGGCTTCGACGGGAATGCCCCATTCAATGCTGGTGCGAGTGATCGAGAGGTCGGAGAGGCCTTGTTTTACAAAGGCCAGGACTTCGTTACGGCGGATTTCGGGTTGAATGAAGTCTGGGTTGGCGGCGTAGAATTCGAGCAGGCGATCGGTAAACGCGGAGAGCTTAAAGAAATAATTTTCTTCGGTGACTTCCTCGTAGGGCTTACCGGTTTCAGGATCGAGATCGCCGGGTTTGGCGTCGTTCACGAAAGACTCGCTCACGACGGCGTAAAGGCCGGTGTATTTGCCTTTGTAAATAAAGCCGTTCTCTTTGCAGGCTTCGAACAACTGGTTTACGAGTTTGGCGTGGTTGGGGGCGGTGGTGCGTTGAAAGCGGTCGATCTGCAGGCTGAGCTTCTGCCACTGGGTGCGGAACTCTGTCGAGATGAGATCAACGAATTCGGCGGGTGTCTTGCCTTGCGCTTTGGCGGCGCGCTCGACTTTGGTGCCGTGTTCATCGGTACCGGACGTGAGGACAACGTCAAAGCCTTGCATGCGTTTCAGGCGTGCTATGGTTTCGGCCGCAATGGTGGTGTAGGCGTGACCGATGTGCGGTGCGGCGTTGACGTAATAGATAGGGGTGGTGAGGTAATACTTGCCGTTACTCATCAGGAGGGTTTGTATCAGGTCGTCTTTTGCTGGCGAAAGAGTTCGTTGGCTTCAGCCATGACGGTTCGAAGCGGCACGCCATGCGATTGAGCAGCAGCGCTACAGTCGTCGAACTCAGGAGCAAAGCCACCAGCATCGGTGTATTTTACCCGGATCGGGCCATAGCTGGTGGCGACTTCAGCGAAATGGCGAGTAAGGATACGGCGCTCGGCGCGGTAGTTGCGAATACCGAGCGTAGTGGTTTCGGCGAAAATGATTTGCGCCAGGGCGTCGGCCTGCTCGGGCACGGCAACAACAGAAAGCAGGCTGCCCGGGCGATTTTTCTTCATGAAGATAGGCATGAGAGTGACGTCGAGCGCGCCCGCCGCGAAGAGCCGCTCCATGGCGTAGCCGAGAACCTGGGGAGAAGTATCGTCGATATTGGCTTCGAGGACCTGGACGGTAGTGGCTTCCGTCGCGCCGGTGCGTTCGCCGATGAGCACGCGTAGTACGTTAGCTTGTTCGGTAAAGTCTTTATCGCCCGCGCCGAAACCTTGCGACAAAACGCGAACCGCGGGCAGAGCGCCGGACCCGGATGTAAGGGTTGTCAGCAGGGCGGCTCCGGTGGGCGTGGTGAGTTCGGTAGCCGGACCGGAGGCGTACACCGGGAAGTCCTTGAGGAGTTCGGCGGTGGCTGGAGTAGGAACAGGCAGGACGCCGTGTTCGGTGTGAACGGTGCCGCTGCCGACGTTAATCGAGGAGTTGCGAATTTCTTCGACATCCAGGAGATCGAGTGCGACGCAAGCGCCGACTACGTCCGAGATGGAATCGACTGCGCCCACTTCGTGAAAGTGAACTTTTTCGAGGGGCACGTAGTGGGACTTAGCTTCGGCTTCGCCTAAGCGGTGAAAGACGGCAAGCGCATTTTTCTGCGCGCGTTCCGAGAGGTTGGCGCTGAGGATAATTTTCTCGACGTGAGGGAGATGGCGATGTTTCTTCTGCTCGTCAAACTGCACGGAAAATTTGGAGGCCGCGATACCTTTGCGTGTGGTTCTCTCGACGCGATAAGTTGCGCCGAGATCGAGGCTGAGGAGGGCCGCCTCGAGAGCGGACCAGTCCGCGCCCGCATCGAGAAGTGCCCCGACGGTCATGTCGCCACTGATACCGGAAAACGCGTCCAAATAGCAGATTTTCATGGAACAGAGGCCGGGTGCAGGCAGCCGGCCTAACGATTCCAGTCTACAGGGCGGGTGAATCGTCGAGGTTGCTTGGAAGACTTGGTTTCGCCGATTGGCTTATACCCTGTAACAAAGGAGCATAGCGCGAGTCTGCTATACCGCTCAATTATCTTTCGTATCAGCATGGCGAAAATGAGACATTAAATCAGATGAGCGTTTCGATTATTAATGGCACTAACGCTAAGCCAGCTGCAAGCGCGGAGTTGGCTCAGTTCTTCGCCAGCAGGAAAGAGTGGGAGGGGCAACTCCTCATCGGTTATCCCATCATCGGAGTAGCCGAAGGACGGCAAACCATAGATGCAGTTTGGTTGTCTCATCGTCACGGGATACTGATCTTTGACTTGGTTGAAGGCGCCGACGCTACTGGCTTCGATGATCGCCAGGATGACTTAGCTAACAAAATTGAGGCTCGGCTCAAAACGCATCGTGACCTAATGAGCCGGCGAAAGCTGCTGGTACCGATAAACACCGTCAGCTTCGCTCCCGGGGTTCATGATTCTGAACGATATTCTGTCCCGGGATATCAATTGGCAATTGACCAAGAGTCGCTCAAGAAGGCCATCGAGCACTTTGAGTGGTCCGACTCCGATGAACGCCTATATAAGATCGCAGTGTCCGCTGTCCAGAGCATATCGACGATTAGAAGCAGCAAAGCCAAGAGAGCAACCCTGAAAGGTGACTCTCGAGGAGCCAAGCTCAAAAAGCTTGAGGATTCAATAGCCACACTCGACAACCGCCAAGGCCGAGCAGTGTTAGAGACGGTGGATGGCGTTCAACGTATCCGCGGATTAGCGGGATCTGGAAAAACGGTTGTCCTAGCACTCAAGGCAGCATATCTTCACGCCCAGCATCCAGAATGGAAAATAGCCGTCACTTTCAACACTCGGTCCCTTAAGGGGCAATTCCGCCGACTGATCAACAACTTCTCAGTCGAGCAAGCAGGCGAAGAGCCTGATTGGGACATGCTCAAAATCGTGAATGCCTGGGGAGCTCCAGGCGATGTCGATAGAGACGGCATTTACCACGAGTTCTGTAAGGCTAATGGGACTGAGTATTACGATTTGCGTTCAGCTAGGATAGCCTTTGGCAGAGAGAGAGAGTTCTCCGCAGTGTGCGAGAAGGCCCTGAATGAAGTGCAAAACCCTATATCGCTCTTTGACGTGATCCTAGTCGATGAAGCGCAGGACTTCCCGCCCGCTTTCCTCCGCTTATGTTACGAGTCATTGTGCGATCCAAAGCGCTTAGTATACGCGTATGACGAACTTCAAAACCTTTCAAGTGAGTCCGTCGGTCCGCCGGAAGATATATTCGGCTGCTATTCCGACAACTCCCCCCGCGTTAGTTTTGAGGCAAATTTGCCGTATGGTCCTGCTCAAGACATTATTCTTAGCAAGTGTTACCGAAACTCCAGGCCAATATTAGTAACGGCTCATGCACTCGGTTTTGGAATCTATCGTCCGGCACCGAAAAGTAAAGAACTAGGGCTTGTTCAAATGTTTGATCAACCTCAATTGTGGGAGGAAATTGGGTATCGCCGCGGATCCGGTGAATTGCGAGATGGCCAGGAGGTAAGTCTTTATCGACCCGAGGAAACCAGCCCAGCGTTCCTGGAGAATCACTCACCTGTTGATGATCTCATCCAGTTTCATAGCTTCAGCAGTGAGGCCGAACAAGCGGAATGGATGGCAAATGAGATTGTCAAAAATTTGGCGGTAGATGAACTCCGAGCCGACGATATAGTGGTTATAAATCCGAATCCCTTGACTACACGAGATCATGTGGGCTTGATCAGAGCTCGACTTCTCGATTTCGAAATCCTTTCACACATTGCTGGTGTGGATACGGATCCGGACGTGTTTTATCGCACCGAAACCGAATCGATTACCTTTACCGGCATTTATCGCGCTAAAGGCAACGAGGCCGCAATGGTCTACATAATACATGCCGACGAGTGCAACGCATCTGCCTGGAACCTGGCCACTTTGCGTAACCGGCTCTTCACTGCTATTACGCGAAGCAAAGCGTGGGTCCGCGTGCTCGGGATTGGCAAGGAAATGCAATCTCTCATCAAGGAGTTCGATGCGGTAAAAAGAGCGGACTTTGAACTTAACTTTCGATATCCGTCATCGGAGCAGCGAAAAAAACTAAAGATAGTTCATCGAGATGTCTCTTCTAATGAGCGGAAGCGTCTAGAGGTGCGTCAGCGTGCTTTCCTCGATTGGCTCGCGGAGATCGAATCCGGAAATCTCCACTATGAGGATCTTGACGAGGAGACGAAGAAGAAGCTTGCTGCTTTATCTGGCAAGATGGCCTGATCGAAAAAATGGGCCTTCCCAATCAGATAATGGCAGAGGTCAACAAGCTCATCACCCACTTGGTGAGGATAGGCCTGGCAAACGATCAGAACTTCAGCATTCTGCGGGCTCTGGGCGCAAATCGAACTGAAGTTACCTTCAAGAGTGCTGATTACTTATCTTTTGAATTGAAGAATCATTCCTACACAACGATTTACGACGTGCTGAAGAAGGAGCGGGCATACACGGTCCTGCTGCCCGATGGAGCGATGCTGCAGTTGAATTATCAGTTTCTCGGGGACGAACTGGCGAAACATCGATTGGCATTTTGGCCCTCCCCGCACTTGGAACACTTCCAAAATGATCCTGATCTATACCTCGAAGATTCTGTATATGCTGAGGTCGTTTCGCGGCAAGTCGTGCCGTTTCCATTGCGTTTTGATCATGACTCCAGTAAACAAGCGTTTAAGGAGATAAGACATCCGATCTCTCACCTGACTTTGGGCCAGTACGAAAATTGCCGAATCCCCTTGACCGCTCCGTTACCACCAGCACACTTCGCCGATTTCGTTCTACGGAACTTTTACAATACTGCTTTCCACGAATTTGCGGGTGAGTTGTCGAACATGCCCAACCCATACGACGACTCTATTTCAAAAAATGAACGGAATCTGATTCACTTGAAAATACCGGAGATCATTTACAAAAACTCTGGGGCGCTTCAATCGTAATCGAACCCCTTGGTCCGCGCTTCGGACGCTCACCCGATTGCTAAACGGCAATCGTTGTAACGAAGCCGAAAGCGATAACTCCAGATAGTCAGTTGCGGAATATAGATGGCGATGTCAGCGTTTTGCGGGCTTGCTTTACCTCTTGCAAGGCTTGTTCAACAGTAGGGGCCAGTGCGGTCAGGTGGCCCATTTTGCGGCCGGGGCGGGGGTCGAGTTTGCCGTATAGATGCAGTTTGACGTCCGGGAGGGCGGCGGCGGAGACCCAGTCGGGTTCGCCGCGGTCCCACAGATCGCCCAGCAGATTTGCCATGGCGGCTGGGCTGAACTGAGTGACCGCGCCCAGGGGTAAGCCGCAGACCGCGCGGAGCTGTTGTTCAAACTGGCTGGTGAGGTTGGCGTCGATGGTGAGATGGCCGGAGTTGTGAGGGCGGGGCGCCAGTTCGTTGATCAGTAAGCGGCCGTTCTTGCTTACAAAAAATTCGACACACAGGACACCAACTACGGCAAGGCGGTCGAGGACTTCACGGGCGATAGCCACCGCATCGCGGGTGATTTCCGGCGGTACGCGGGCGGGTGAGATGGAGATGTCTAAGATGCCGTTTTGATGGTGATTCTCAATTGCGCCGTAGTGGACGAAATCGCCGGTGATGGAACGAGCCGCGACTACTGATATTTCGCAGTCGAAGTCGACGAAGGCTTCGAGAACTGCTTCGCGTTCGCCGACTGCTTGCCAGGCAGCGGCGAAATCGTCGGGCGAGTAGATGCGGTATTGGCCCTTGCCGTCGTAGCCGAAGTCGGCGGTTTTGAGGATGGCGGGGAGACCCAGTTCCGTGGCGGCCTGCGCTAGTTCCTCGGGCGAGCTGACGCGGCGAAACGGGGTGACGGGGAGGCCGGCTTCGGAGAGAAACGTTTTTTCACGCAAGCGATGTTGGGCGACATGCAGCACAGCTCCGGCGGGACGAACCGGGGCGCAGCAGGCAGCGGCTGCGGCAGTGGGCGCGGGGACATTTTCGAATTCAAAAGTAACCACCGAGACAGCGCCGGCGAACTGGCGGATGGCGTCGAGGTCCTCGTAGGGCGCCTTAATTTCGACGTCGGCGACCTGGCCGGTGGGGGTGTCTTCGTCCGGCGAGAGAGTGTGAACGCGATAGCCCATACGGCGCGCGGCGATGGCGAACATGCGCCCAAGCTGGCCGCTGCCGAGTACGCCAATGGCGCTGCCGGGCAGGACTGGTTTAACGGAGTTCACGGAAGGCGGTTCTCGAGCACGGAATCGGTTTGCGCTTTGCGCCAGGCAACCAGGCGTTCGCGAATCTCGGCATGGTGGGTGGCGAGGATGCTGGCGGCGAGCAGCGCTGCATTGATTGCGCCAGCCGGGCCGATGGCGAGTGTTCCGACGGGAATACCGGCCGGCATCTGCACGATGGAGAGAAGTGAATCGATGCCGTTCAGGATACTGCTTTTGATGGGAACGCCGAGCACGGGCAGCGTGGTGTGAGCGGCTACCATGCCCGGCAGATGTGCTGCGCCTCCCGCCGCCGCGATGATGACCTCCAGTCCGCGGCCGGCTGCTGATTTCGCATATTCCGCCATCCAGTCGGGTGTGCGATGAGCGGAGACGATTTGCGATTCATGTGGGATCGACAGCTTCTCGAGTGTTTCCCCGGTAAGCTGCATCGTCTCCCAATCGGACTTGCTGCCCATGATGATGCCCACCAATGGCAGCGGCGACTGATTCATTATCGAACCTATTCGCCTTGCGAGGCGACGAATCCTTTTTGGCCGTCGAAGGTATAAAGGTTTTCGATTTTGATGAAGTCGAGTTGATCTTTCTGAATGCGATCGAGCAGGTTAACGACTTGCTGATGGGTCACAGGACCATTGTCCTGCTCGGACATGAAGCCGGCGCGCCAGTGGTCGGTACAGAAGGTTTCCTGGAAGCCGCCGGGATAAACTTTGACGCCGCGATTACTGAGCGAGGTGAGTTTCACGCCGTCGCCATTCATTTTTTCGAGACGGCGGCCGAACTCGACAGGATTACGTTCGTTCCATTGCAGGAAGACGTCGACCCCGATGAGCTGTTTGTCGGCGCGTTTAGTCTCGTGGATCTGCTGCGCGAAGGCTTTGCCGGGCTCCTTGGAATAAGTGGCTGCTTTCAAGTGAGAAGGCCTTTGCCCGAGCCGCGCGACGACAGCCTCGGCGAACTCTTTGGTGCCGACCTTTTGCTGGCTGATGCCTTCCTTATAGATGTCGTAGGTGTGGACGCCATCTTCGATAGTGCGCAACCAGGCATTGTGAATGCGTTCGGCGATTTCCGGTTGGCCGATGTGGACGAGCATCAACAAGCCGCCATGCAGGAGACCGGACGGGTTGGCGAGATTCTGACCGGCGCGGCGGGGCGCGGAACCATGAATGGCTTCGAACATGGCGCACTGGTCGCCGATGTTGGCGGAGCCGGCCAGGCCGACCGAGCCGGCGATCTGCGCGGAGACATCCGACAGGATGTCGCCATACAGGTTGGGCATAACGATGACGTCGAAGATTTCGGGTGTATCGGCGAGTTTGGCTGCGCCGATGTCGACGATCCAGTGCTCTTTCTCGAACTCCGGATACTCTGCGCCGATTTCATCGAAAACCTTGTGGAACAGGCCATCGGTGAACTTCATGATGTTGTCTTTGGTGAAGCAGGTGACCTTCTTACGGTTGTTACGGCGTGCGTACTCGAAGGCGTAGCGGACAATTTTCTCCGAACCCGGGCGGCTGATGAGCTTGAGGCATTGATAAACCTCGTCGGTCTGGCGATGCTCGATGCCGGCGTAGAGATCCTCTTCGTTCTCGCGCACGATCACCACGTCCATGCCCGGATGCTTGGTCTGTACATAGGGGTGATAGGAAACGCAGGGGCGCACGTTCGCATACAGGCCGAGCGTTTTGCGGGTGGTGACATTCAGCGATTTGAAGCCGCCGCCCTGCGGGGTGGTGATCGGCGCTTTAAAGAAAACTTTGGTGCGGCGCAGCGATTCCCAGTCACTCGAATCGATGCCCGTGACTTTGCCGCTGAGATAGACCTTCTCGCCGATCTCGATGGTCTCGGTCTGGATGCGAGCGCCGGCCTCCTGGATGATGTGGAGGGACGCGGCCATGATTTCAGGTCCGATGCCGTCGCCATGCGCAACGGTGATGGGTACAAGGTTCGATGCCATATAGTTGACAGAGCTATTAGACCAAAGCGGCGCAACAGCTCAGGCGTCTCAAAGGAAGGTGATAAGCTGAATTTTCTTGTCAAACGAGAAGGAGTACATTCTCAGTGTTGGTTGACAGCACCACGGCCGAGACTTTCACCGCCTCCGGAAGCGATGCCTCCTTCCCTAATCGCTCAAAGTGAAAGACTATTTAGAGCTAACCAAACCGCGCATTACCTGGCTGATCGTCATGAGCACGGCGATCGGTTTTTACTTCGGGCATACGGGTATCTGGGCGGTTTGGCCGATCGTACATACATTGTTCGGAACGGCCTTGATCGCTTCCGGGACAGCGGCGTTGAACCAGTGGTATGAGCGGGATGCCGACCGTTATATGCGGCGCACGGAGAAGCGTCCTTTGCCGGGAGGACGGCTGGAGCCCTCACATGCCTTCTGGTTTGGCGTCACGCTGGCGGCAGCTGGGACGCTTGAAATGGGATTTGGCGCTAATTGGCTGACGGCGGCGCTGGGTGTGGCCACGCTGAGCGCGTATTTGCTGATTTATACGCCGCTGAAGCAGAGAACCTGGTGGTCGACGACGATCGGAGCGTTTCCGGGCGCGATGCCTCCGCTGATCGGCTTTGCGGGAGCGGCGGGAAAGTTGACGCCGCAAGCCTGGGCGCTGGGCGCGATTCTGTTCCTCTGGCAGTTTCCGCATTTCTATGCGATTGCCTGGATGTATCGCGAAGACTACGCGCGCGCCGGCATTAAGATGCTTCCGGTGGTGGAACCAGATGGCGAATCGACAGCTCGCCAGATTTTGCTGTACTCGGTTCTTCTGATTCCGATCAGCCTGCTGCCGAAGTGGATGGGCATGACGGGCAACATTTACCTGATCGGGGCGCTCGCCATGGGGTTGTGGTTTCTCTATTCGGGTGTGCAGGTTTCGCTCGACCGCACCAGGGCCAAGGCGCGCAAGGTGTTGTTGACATCGGTGGTGTACCTGCCGGTTTTGTACATCCTAATGGTGCTCGATCCGGTCCGGCTGTGAAGGCTCGCAGCGCACTTTCTGTTGTTAGCCTGGCGGCAATTGTTTTGCTGGCAGCTTGTACTAACCAGGCTTCGAGGCTGCCCGACTATGGCGTTGTGCCGCCGTTCGAGATGACCGATTCGGCGGGTGAACCCTTCAATAGCCTGGCGCTGGCGAACAAAGCGTGGGTGGTCGATTTTATTTACACGAATTGTCCGGCCGAGTGCCCGCTGATGACATCGAAAATGCATTCGATCGAGAAGCAGGTGCGGGGCGATGGCGATATTCGCCTGGTCTCGATATCGGTTGATCCGGACCGGGACACGCCGGAAGTGCTGAACAATTTTGCGAAGCGCTATGGCGGCCCGACCAAGCAATGGACTTTTCTGACTGGGTCGCCGCAAACGATTCACCAGGTGGCATTCACGACGTTTCATGTGGGTGATGTCATCGGCAAGATCAGCCACAGCACAAAGTTCGTATTGGTAGACAAGCGCGGGCACATTCGCGGCTACTATTCGACGCTCGAGGCGGACGGGATTCCGGATATGATGCGCGACTTGGCGGCCTTGAGTACGCAGGCGCCTTAGATGCTAGAAACTGTTCCGCCTAGAGGCAACAACACCGAACTAGCTCGTAAGCCGCTGCCGGTCATCATTGGGTTGAGCGCGGCCATTGCGGCGTTTCTGGTCTGGCTCATCTATTTTAAAGGACGTGTTGCGGGACCAGTTTGGATTGGCTATCTGCCGGGAGCGAATGCGTTCTTTAACTCGTTGAGTGCGATCTGCCTGGTGCTCGGCTATATCAATATTCGGCGGGGCAGGCGCGTGGTGCACATGCGGTTCATGGTGAGCGCGACGGTTTTTTCGGCGCTCTTCCTGGTGAGTTACATCACCTATCACTACTTCCACGGGGACACGAAGTTTCCGGCGCATGGCTGGATTAGGTCCACTTATTTTTTCATTCTGATCACGCATATCGGGCTCTCGATGGTGGCGCTGCCGCTGATACTGGCGACGTTGTGGTGGGCGCTGCGCAGCCAGTTCCGCTTCCACCGTGCGGTGGCGCGCTGGACGTTTCCGATCTGGCTGTACGTGTCGGTGACGGGCGTGATTGTGTACTTCGTGCTGCGGGCTTATACGACGTGAGCGCGAAGCAGAACTGGGACGCGGAGCTGTATGAGGCGCGGCATTCGTTCGTCTGGCAGTTTGGGCAGGGCGTTCTTGAACTGCTGAAGCCACAGCCAGGCGAAGCGATTTTGGATCTCGGCTGCGGGACCGGGCAATTGACGAACGAGATTGCGGCGTCAGGGGCGAAGGTGACGGGGCTCGATGCATCGACCGAGATGATCGGGCAGGCACGGCAGAATTATCCGGGCTTGCGATTCATGCTGAGCGACGCGGCGGCGATGCCGTTCGAGGGCGAGTTCGATGCGATTTTCTCGAACGCGGCTTTGCACTGGATGCTGGAGAAGGAGCGCGTAGCTTCCGCGATGGCACGGGCGTTGAAGCCAAGCGGCGGGCGGCTGGTTGCCGAGTTAGGCGGAACGGGAAATATTTGGCGCATCGTGGAGGCCTGGAAGGCGATTTTGCCCCATTTTTGCGACTTTTTGGCTCTCCCGCCGAAGACGTATTTCCCCTCTATAAGGGAGTACTCGGAAGTTTTAGAGGATGCCGGCTTCGAAGTGCGATTCGCGCAGCTGTTCGATCGGCCGACGCCGCTCGAGGGGGAAGCGGGGATGGAGAACTGGTTGCGGCAATTTGGCTGGTACAACTTTGAGCTGGTTCCGGCGGGGCAGCGCGAGCAGGCGCTGCGAGAAGTGGTGGAGTATTTGCGGCCGCATTTGTATCGGGCCGGTAAATGGTCGGCGGATTACCGGCGGTTGCGGGTAGTGGCAGTGAAGGTGTAAGCAGCACCTTGGCATTCTAGGTATACTCGTATGAGGATACCTAGAATGGCTAGACACTCTGAAAATTCCTCCGGCAACGCTGAGCTCCTGCAAGGAACACTGGACATGCTGATCCTGCGAGTGGCCGCGCTCCGGCCGATTCACGGATACGCGATCGTTCAGCGCATCCAACAGCTTTCCAAGGACGCGCTGCAGATTCGCCAGGGCTCTTTGTATCCGGCGCTTTACCGGCTGGAAGAGAAAGGCTGGCTCAAGTCGGATTGGAAGACGACGGAAGGCGGCCGGGACGCCAAATTTTACAGTGTGACGAAGGCCGGTCAGCGCCAGTTGGATAGCGAGAAGGCGGGCTGGAAACGTTTGTGTGAAGCGATTTCGCTGGTTCTTGAAACGGCGGAATAGGAGCGAACGCCGATGAGATGGAACTCCTGGCTAAGGCGACGGCGTTGGGAACGGCAAATGGATGCCGAGTTTCAGACTCATCTGGAAAGTCAGGTCAGCGAGTATATACAACAAGGCCTGACTCGAGAAGAGGCACTGATGCGCGCTCGCCGCGAATTCGGCGGGGTCGAGCTGGCGAAAGAAGAATGCCGGGACCAAAGAACGTTCGAACCGCTCGATCAATTCCTGCGAGATCTCCGTTATGCCTTCCGGTCGTTAGGCAAGAGCCCGGGATTTGCCGCGGCGGCGATTCTCACGCTGGCGTTGGGCATTGGAGCAAATACGGCCATCTTCAGTGCGTTAGACGGCGTGGTTTTGAAACCGCTGCCGTTTCACGAACCAGACCGCCTGGTCATCGTGGCGCTCTACAATCGGAGCCTCAAGCACTCGACCTACCTTTCTTATCCCGATTTCCTGGACTGGCAGCGCAGCGCCCGGTCCTTCGAGCAGATGGCCGCTTTCAAGCCACTCGGCTTTGACTTGACGAATCCAGGTTCGCCGGAACACGTGAATGGCTATGAAGTTTCCTCGGCTTTTTTCAGCACGCTCGGTGTGCAACTGGCCGCCGGACGCCCTATTTCGACGGAGGAAGACCGAGCCGGCGGCATGGCGTCCGCCGTCATCAGCAGCCGCTTGTGGCAAGACCGCTTTCACGGCAATCCAGCCGTGATCGGCAAGTCCATCACGTTGAACGGGGCCGGCTATACCGTTGTTGGTGTTCTTCCGCCCACGTTTCACTTTGAAGATCAGGCCGCCGACGTGTATACGCCTTTAGGGCAGGGCGATCCACTCATCCGCAGCGATCGTACGATTCACAATGTGCTCTGCATTGCGCGCCTAACGCCGGGGGCCGGGCTCGGTCAGGCGCGCGCGGAAATGAATACGCTGCAGGAACATATCGATGAACTGAATCCGACAACAGAGAAAGGGCAGGGAACGTCGATCGTTCCGTTGAAGCAAGAGTTGGTCGGCGATGCCGGCGGGACGCTGCTGTTGCTGCTCGGCGCAGTAGGCTTCGTGTTGCTGATTGCCTGTGCGAACGTGGCGAATCTGTTGCTAGCGCGCTCGGCCGCGCGCGCGCGCGAATTTGCTGTGAGACGAGCGCTGGGCGGGAGCCGGGTCCAGATTGTAAGGCAGTTGATCACGGAGAGCGTGCTTCTTTCTTTAGCCGGCGGAATTCTTGGGTTGGCCGTGGCAAGTATGGGGCTCAGAGGGGCGCTGGCAGCGGTGCCGCGCGGTTTGCCGCGGATTGAGAACATCGGCCTGAATGCTTCTGTTCTTTTATTTGCGCTGGGCATTTCGACAGTGGTTGGAATTCTGTTCGGTCTGGTGCCCGCGTTCAAAAGTGCGAACGCCGATTTGCAGGCGACGCTGAGAGAAGGAGGCCGGGGCGCCACTGCCGGCCACCGGCGCACGCAAGGTGTTTTCGCAGTCGCGCAGATTGCGCTGGCGCTGGTTCTGCTATCGGGCGCGGGGCTGCTCTTTCGCACCATCCACAATCTATCGAGCGTCAATCCTGGCTTCGATACGCAGCACGTGATTACTTTTCGAGTTGGACTTTCACCTTCCATCACGCAGAGCGCATCGGGCATGCGCGCAGCCTATCAGCAACTCACCGAGCGCATCCGTGGGATTCCGGGCGTGGAGTCGGCGGACATGACAGCGCTGGTGCCGCTGAGCGCGGGTAACAACTCCGGCCCGTTCTGGTTTGGTCCACATCAGCCGGCGTCGATGGCAGAGATTCCGCGCGCGACTTATTATCCGATTGGTCCCGATTATCTGCGTACGATGCAAATCCCGCTGCTGCGCGGGCGCTTTCTGCGGCAGGCGGATGATGCTCATTCCGAACTCGTGGTGATGATCGACAGCCTGATGGCTCGCACCTATTTCCCTGATGGCGACGCCTTGGGTAAAACGCTCACAATTCCGCATTGGGGCGAAGGCGCCCCGGCTGCAGCCCGGATTGTGGGCGTCGTCGGCCATGTGGAACAGTATGGGATCGACGGCGCAGGAGGCGAGAAGCCACAGATCTATTTCTCCCTCTATCAGCTTCCCGGTGGGACCATTTCGGTGTTTCGCGACGAGGTCACATTCGCGGTGCGCACCCCGCTCGAGACTGCGACGGTGATGGCGGGGATTAAGAAGGCGGTAGCCGGAGTGAGCGGCGACGAGCCGGTTTATAACATTCGGACGATGCGCGATTTCTTTTCCGGATCGATGGCGCGGCAGCGCTTCACGATGATTCTGCTGGTGGCGTTTGCCGGCGTGGCATGGCTGTTGGCGACGGTCGGAATTTATGGCGTGATCTCCTACTCGACGGCGCAGCGTGTGCCGGAGATTGGCATTCGCATGGCGCTGGGAGCAGCGAAGCGGGATGTGCTGCAGATGCTGATTGGACAGGGCCTGCGACTCGCTGTTATTGGTGTGGCTATTGGAGCGGTTGCAGCGGCGGTGCTCAGCCGTGTGCTGTCGAGCTTTTCGCATCTGCTTTACGGCGTGCGCGCGAGCGATCCGCTGACGTTTCTGATTGTTTCGCTTGGTTTGATGATGGCGGCTCTGTTAGCGTGTTACATTCCAGCGCGGAGGGCGGCGCAGGTGGACCCTATGATTGCGCTTCGTCATGAGTAATAGAAAATCCCGTTGATTCCTAACGCGCAGACCGACTGCCAGGAAGGTCTCAACGGACACGTATCTATTGGAGTGGTTTTTGTCACCTTTACTCGCGGTGTAAGGCTTCTATCGGGTCCAGCCGAGCTGCACGGCGAGCCGGTACAAATCCCGCGATCAGGGTAACGATTAACAAAATCGTAGTCGCTAGGAGCACTACGGCGGGATTATTCGGTTGTAGTCCGAATACTAGACTGGTGACCGCTCGGGTTGAAGCCTCAGCAGCTGCTATTCCCACTAGGATCCCGATTGATGCGAGGATGCTTAGCTCGCCGAGAACCAGCGTTAGAATATCGAGACGTTGAGCGCCCAACGCCGCGCGGATGCCGAACTCGCTGGTACGCGCAGTGACGTTGCGGGAAACAAGTCCGTAGACGCCGACTGTCGCGAGCACCAGCGCCAGTATGCCGAAAGCTATCGACAGCCCAGCCATGAGCCGATCCCGGTCCAACCTTCGATCGAGAAGGTCGCCTGCTGAGTCGATGCTTCGCACGGGCAAAGCCGGATCTTCCGCAAGCACTGCACGGCGCGCAATACCCGGAAGAGCAGCTTCGGCTCCTGTTTTGTTCGGACAAGAAAACGAATAGTGGGCAAATCGGCCTCGGCTTGTTCCGCTTGGTAATAGGGCAGATAAAAAACGCGGCGGGCCTGTTGACGGATATCCTCACTGCGGATATTCTGGACGACGCCAACCACCTGCACTGGGATAGTGGGAATCTTCCCTGCAGCATCCGGTGTTTGCAAATAAATGTCTCTGCCGATCGGATTTTCTTTTGGGAAGAAGTGCTTGGCGAACTGCTCGTTAACCACCGTGACCTTTGGCGCCGCTCTATTGTCGCGCTCACTGACATCCCGGCCAGCGAGCAAAGTTGCTCCAACAGTGGAGAAGTATGAAGGGCCGACCTGGTCGTAATACGCCTCCGCGTCGCGATAATTTGTAGGCTGGAAGTCCGAGGCGGAGACGGCGGTGTTGGAGTTCCGGCCCGTGAATACGCCATTCATAGAAATGGTCGCAAGGGAAACACCCGGGAGCGCGGCAAACCGACTGCGAAGCCGTTGGCTTAGATCGATCATCTTTTGGCCTTTGTAGCCTGCTTCCGTAGCGTCGACATCCACAACCACGAGATGGCTTCTCGTGAATCCAAGGTCGAAATGCGTGAGGTTGTACAGACTCGTGGCGAACAGACATGCCCCGGTAATGAGAAACAGCGACATCGCAATTTGGATCGCGGTCAGGCTCTGGCCCAGTCTGCGTGCGGACGAGCCGGGTGTGGACGTGCGTGATGCGCCTTGTAAGTCGGTGATGGCAACCTGTTTGGTAGCGAACCATGCCGGCAGCACACCGAACAAAAGCGAACACAATATCGATAAGCACGCGACGAATACGAGCACTGTGGCGTTTAGACCCGCACTCGTGAGCGAAGCGCTTTTGCTCAACCCGGCAAGCGAAGCCAAGCCCTGCTCTGCCGGTTTGGCAAGCAGAAGTCCGGCCACACCTCCCAACGCCGAGATGATAAGGCTCTCGGTGAATTGTTGACGAATCAATCGAGGGCGGCCAGCTCCGATCGCCAGGCGAACAGCCAGTTCTTTCCGCCGCTCCCTCGACCTGGCCAATTGAAGATTCATCAGGTTGACGCAGGCGAGGAGCAGTACCAGTGCGACCATCGCGAAAACAATGCGTAAAGGTTTTGAAAAGCGGGCTCGCAGATATGAAATGCCTTTGGCAGCAGGATCGAGGTGAAGCTGTTGCGCTAACGTGCTTTTTCTCGCTTCTGTTGAAAGAGTCGGAGACCGCTCAAGGTCAATTTGGACGTAGAGCGGTGTGAGTACCGCTTCTGCCTGTTTTATTGAGACACCCGATCGGCGCCTTCCCATGACGGTCAAGAAATTGGTCCCAATTTGATTCGGCCAATTTCGGCCGGGAAACACGGAAGAGAAGGTGCTCAATGGAATCCATACGTCCACTGCGTCGCCGGCTATCACCCCAAAAAACTCGGCCGGAACGACTCCAATAATGGTGAACCGAACAGCCTGCACGCGCACTTCCCGACCGATCACACGCGGATCCCCGGCAAATTGCCGGGTCCAGAAGGCATGGCTGATGACAGCCGCATAAGCGGGACGAGTCACTGTATTGTCTGTGGGAAGAATCGTTCGACCGTACTGCGCCGATACTCCTAAAGCATTGAAGTAGTTTCCTGTGACGAGTTCGACTCTCGCTTGTTGCGGATCTCCGCCTGTATCTACTTCGCGTTCCTGGCTGTGTAACGCGAAAACCTGTGAAAGCGCAGTATGCGAGTGTCGCGCGAAATCATTATAGGCAAAATACGAGAAGCTGTTACCGCCCTCGAACACGATAAGGCGATCAGGATCTTCGACAGGGAGGGTTTGGATCAGAAGTTGGTTCACTGCCCGGAAGATTGCCGTGTTTGCACCGATGCCGAGAGCGAGCGATCCTACCGCAACCACCAGGAATCCTGGCTGCTTTCGCAGCACCCTGAAGGCGTAGCAGAAATCTTTATGGAGCTCCTCAAACCAGCGCCAGCCCCAGGCTGCTCGCGCGTTCTCTCGGGCGAGCGTCAGATTTCCGAGTTCTCGGCGGCTTTTATCCTGGATGGCTTGGTCGTTCGTACCACCGGCGGCGGCTTCGTCAGCGGCAATGGCCGAGAGCGCCTCAATCTCATCATTCATTTCGCGCTCCTCTTTGGCGCGAACTGTTGGGATCAAATATTTGAGCCTGCGAAAGAAACTCATGCGCCTTCTCCTTTCGGAGCCTTTGTCATTACGCGCGTAATCGCTGCCACGAGATTTGTCCACCTGGATTCCTCTCGTATAAGCTGCTTACGCCCGGCAGCTGTAAGCCTATACATTTTTGCCCGGCGCTTTGTCTCGGAGATCTCCCACTTGGAGCTAATCCAGCTCTTCAGTTCGAGCCGCCGCAACGAGGGGTACAACGATCCGAATTCTATTTGAAGGGATTGTTCAGATGTCTGCGCAATGGCTTTAGCAATCCCGTAGCCGTGCAGTGGGCCGAACAGAAGGGTGCGCAGGACAAGCATGTCAAGGGTCCCCTGCAGTAGATCCGCCTGTTCGGATCTGCGTTCTTTCTCAGGCGTACGCATATGTCTAATATACAGAATCTCTATATATAGAACGTCACTCATCGCTCTCTGAAGACCTGCATTCGGCCCGTCCACCATTAGTCTTGGGAGGTCTGTCAGAAAGTGAGGCCTTTCGAAAAGTGAGCGTTCCGGAGATGCAACCCTGTTAGCGGTGTGTGGCTATTGGCGCTGTTGCGGCCGTGGTAATGACGCGGGGCGATCAAGTTTCTCGCATCTGCTTTACGGCGTGCGGGCGGGCGATCCGTTGACGTTTGTGGTTGTCTCGTTTGGCTTGATGATGGCGGCTCTTTTGGCTTGCTACGTTCCGGCGCGGCGAGCGGCGCAGGTGGATCCGATGATTGCGCTTCGTCATGATTAGGAGGCATTCGAAGTAGCTGGGCAGCCAACTTCCGGATTGGCCCTTTAACCGGACAGAGTAAGCGACGGGAGCGTCGATGGACTATGGCGCTACGACAGTTTTGACTATATGTTTAGATGATATAGTTCTAAAGACGTGCCATCTATATTAATTCAGCTGGATGAACCACTCCTACGATCCCTGAATAAGGTCGCACCCGCAGCCAAGCGGCAGCGTGCTGAATTCATCCGACAGGCGGTCAAGGACGCCATCCGGAAGCGTGAATACCAAGCTATTCGGGAAGCGTATCTCCGCCAGCCCGATTCGGCGGAGGATGCCGATGACTGGTCGAACGCCGAAGAGTGGGAGCCGTGAAACAGTATGAAATCTGGTGGGCGGAACTGCCCAAGCCTGCTGGGCGTCGCCCCGTCCTGCTGCTGAGCCGCGATGATGCTTATGCGGTCCTCAATAAGTTCGTCGCGGCCGAAATCACTGCGACGGTCCGCCATATTCCGATTGAAGTTCCTCTCGGGTCGACCGAAGGAATGGCCAGGCCCTGCGTGGTGAACTGCGACAATGTGCGAACAATTTCGAAGGTCCACCTGGTAAAGAAAATCTCCAAACTCTCCTCAAAGCGAGTGCACGAAGTGAAACGGGCCATTGGCTACGCGTTGGCCTGGGAAGAATTGATCGCTGCCGGGGAGTAGCCTGCTCCGTAGAAAACTCCCCCTTGATTTCCCGTGATTCACGACTAATACGGACCTATCGGCGTGTTCAGGTCAGCCTCGCCGCGCTGCCTCAATGGCGGCGATGTCGATTTTCTTCATCGTCATCATCGCCTCGAAGGCACGCTTTGCCTCACCGCCTCCAGCCGCAAGCGCATCGGTTAGCGCGCGTGGGGTGATCTGCCAGGAGAGGCCCCAGCGGTCCTTGCACCAACCGCACTGGCTTTTCGCGCCGCCATTGCCGACGATCGCGTTCCAGTAACGGTCCGTCTCTTCCTGATTCTCCGTTGCGATCTGGAAGGAAAAGGCCTCGCTGGGCCTGAACGTCGGGCCGCCGTTGAGACCGAGACAGGGAATGCCCATGACGGAGAACTCCACCGTCAGCACATCGCCCTTCTTGCCGCCTGGATAGTCACCGGGAGCCTGGTGAACAGCGGTTACTTCACTATCCGGAAAAGTCGCGGCATAGAAGCGCGCCGCGTCATGCGCGTCTTTATCGAACCAGAGGCAGATTGTGTTCATGTTCGTTTGCTCCATAGATAACGACGTTACTGCGCTTTTTTCAATTCGACGACCATTACCTCGATCGGTTTGGATCCGGTATTCTGATCGGCGTGACGCTTAAGGCCCTCCGAAAGAGGTAGCCAATACGCCTTCCCCGTTTCCCACGTGTGGACTTCAGAGCTGCCGCCATCATTGACTACTTTCATAGTTCCACCTGTCAGCGCGATGATAACTCGCGGGTGCTGGTGTGTGTGCATGACCAATGGCGAGTTAGGGGGTACGACTGTTCTCCAGACGGCCACCTGCTCGTTTTCGAATTGTAGAGTCCGCTGCGGTCCGCCTTGGAAAGCCGTGTCCTGGCGCATAGCCGGAGTCTGACTTGCCGCCACAACGAGGGAGCCGAGAACGAGCGCCAGAGAAATCGGTGGAGTTTTCATGGAGGGTTAGTGTAGCATTCGGAAAGCGCGCGAAAGATGCGGTGCGGCTTTGTGATCCTGTACTTAACGAGCGCTCGACCAACCAAGCAGCGGAAGATATTTACCTGGCTGACGCTGAAGCAAGCGTGCTCGGAACCGCGCGGAGTAAAGAGTACAGTGTCGATGCGTTTCAAACAGTTGGCCGCAATGCGCCGCACAGACAGTGGCCATTACTGGGTAAAAGCCCAGGTTCACTCTGTCGACGGTAGAGTGTGGCTCCGAGTGTCTAAAGGCCGGCTCATAAAGTTTTTTGGTGAGCACCCTACGACGCGGGTGAATGCCGTGCTGAAAGCACTTGATGACTGAAAGCCTATCGCCAACGCGATCTCTCCAACGCCTCTGATTCCGGTTCTGAGTTGTTCCTTCGCGAGCGCCATTCGCCAGCGTTGCAGGTACTCAATCGGCCCCATTCCCATCAGGTGGTGAAAGCGGGTCGCAAAGGCCGACCTTGAAAGGCCACAGTGCCGTGCCAACGAGGCGACTGTCCAACCATGCGCTACGTCGTTGTGCATGGCAGTTAGCGCGCAGGCCGTGATGGGATCAGCCAGTCCGGCAAGCAAACCTCGCTGCTCAGGGCCGGAACGTAGCGACTCGCGTCGCAGGATCTCTACGAGGATGAGTTCGATGAGATGCACGATAATGAATGCGCTGCCGGGACCTGGATGCAAGAACTCCGCTTCATTCAAGCTCATCAGGGAGCGCACGCGCCAGGAGACGCTTTCCGCGGCTGCGATGTGCACCAGCGGTGGAATCAGACCGGTAAGTAGAGGCTCGCTGGCCGACTCGAAGACAAACCTTCCGCCCCGAAGGACTACCGGATTTTCTCTTCCTTCACCCAGCTTGATAGATTCGCCGTTTCCGCGCCGGGCTACCATCGCCTCGCTATCCGCGGGCTCCAGAGTTCGGTCGGTGGTTAGTGTAAAGGGCGTCAACGTCCGAATCAGGATGAAGTCGTCTTGACGAAGTTGGACTGGCTCTTTCGAGGGGCGTACCAGTAGGCACTCACCCCGCCGCACCCAGCAAAACAGGAGGTCGTCCCGCTTGTGAAATCCCAAAGCCCAGCGACCGGCAGCCTCGGTTCTTCCCCAGAGAGTGCCTTTGGGCTGTGAGAGGTGGATGAGATCGAGAAAGGGATCCAAGGCGGCTAACACAAGGCTACCGAAAATGCTGGACGTCTGATAACAACATCAGGCGTTTCGCTTATCGACGATTTGCCCCTCCAAATTTATTCTGAGAATGCAGGCAGACACAGGCTGGCGAGGGCAACGGAAGCAAGACAGGAGAAGGAGTTCAGCATGGCTATTGAAATCGAACAGCAGAACGAGAAAACAGCCAACGAGAAGCAAACAATCCTTGACCCGGCATCCGGCTATGCCACCACAATGAATACCTACAACGTGATTCCCGAGCGTGTAGAGGAAGTTCTGAGATACCTGATCGGTTCCGCCAAAAATATCGTGCGGCATCAGCCGGGTTTCGTTTCTTTCAACTTCCATGTGAGCGTCGACCGCACGCGGATCGTGAACTATGGGCAATGGGAGAACCGCGAGGCGCTAGCGGGAATGCGTGAGAACCCTGCAATGGCAACTCTGATGGAGGAGACCAAGGAGGTGGCAGGCCCGTCCGCGCCTACGCCGTTTGACTTGGTCCGCATTTTCAAGGCTCCTGCTGCGACGGAAGAGGGCACGACGAAGCTGATTCCCAACAACGTGCAGTTGACGCTTATCAACACCTACGACCTGCACCCGGAACGCGCCGACGAGTTGATGGAGTTCCTCACCCGTTCCACCCAGGACACGCTCCGCCACGTCCCCGGTTTCATCTCCGCGAACCTTCACCTGAGCTTCGACCGAAGCAAACTGGTGAATTACGCGCAGTGGATGAACGCGGACGCCACAGCCGCGGCGCGCAACGATCCCAAGGTCGCAGAACTGATGCAGCAGCAGCTCGAGATCGCGGAGCGCTTTGAGCCGCTTCCCTTCAGCCTGCGAGCCTCGGTAGGCGCTCCCTAGGGCCGGACCTTTAAGGACAACATGATGGAACTGGCGCGGGAACTGGCAAGATGTTTGATCGTAGGAGTCGCGGTCGTGACAGCAATCGGTGGACTGCTTGCTGACTACTTCATCCCCTCTTCGGGAAAGCAGCACATCAAGAACCCGCATTGGCCGCCGCATGCGAAGTTCCACAATGCCCAAACCATTCTAATGGGGCTAAGCCTGGGCGTGATCGCAATCGCCGTATTGTTTCGGCACAGCGTTCCGGAAAGAGGAGACCTGGTGATGGCTGCTCTTCTTGCTTCGCTGTACTGGCTTTGCATTTTCGCGGCGCGGATGTTTCCCGGCACGGCCTTTACCGATCCCGAATTTGTGACAGGCGCACCGAATGTAGGCAGGATGCCACTGCAACTTTTTGTCGGCTTTGTGCTGGTATCGATTCTGCTGGCGGCCGTCGCCATTGGTTTTCTGTGGAGCTAGTTCCACTTCAGGAAGCGTTTACATACCACCATCCGACTACGTTCCCGTGACGGTTTGGGCGATGGGTTATCTGGGTGACGCGGGAACTCTCCCTGACTTCTTGCAGCCATTAGAAACAGCTTTCCGTGAACGCAAGCCACTCTCCGAGCTTGTCTTTACCGAATGGGAAAAACCAGCGGCTTTGTAGCGGCAGCATCGCGAAGGAGAGTTGTGCGATTGCTGCCTTGCAGCATGGCGTTCTATTTTTCACCCAAAACGCTGCGGAATGGGGGGATGATCTTGTCCGTAAAGAGGCGTGCACCGGTGGGCGATAGGTGGACATCGTCAGAGAAGTCGCCAGGGGGCAGGGCAGCGTAGCTCATGGGCATGACGACGGATTTGATTCCAGCCTTTCTGGCGGCGGTCAACAATTCCGCGTGATACTCTTCGCCGGGCCTCGGGACCGGGGGTACGATTAATACCAGCTTTGCTCCATGCTGTTTGACCAGGTCGTTCATTTTCTGGAGACGGGGCTCGATCAGGGCGGCTACTTGCGAGGCGGGCAGGTGATGGCTGGCGGTCGGTTTGAAGAGGCTGTACATGGCGGGCAGATCGGGAATGATGAACTGCAGCGCCTGTTTGCGGACTTCGCTGCGTAACGCGTAGAACTTGCTGAAGCGGGCGAAGAGGAGGTCGGACGTCCGGGTGCGGTCGAGGCCGGCTTCTAAACCGATTCTTGGGATGTCGCGCGGGCGGAACATGTAAAGGGAACCGTAGTCGCCGCGGATGCCGCTGGTGTCCCAGTGCATCACAGCGAAGGTGATGGCAATAACGTCGGGTGTTGCGCCTTCGGCGAAGAGGCGGCGCAGTCCGTAATACCAATCTTCGTAGGCGGTCGCGTAGATCCAGAATTCATGCGCCTGCCATTGTGGTTTGACAGCCTGCTGGATGGCGGGGAAGTCGAGGTCGTGGCCGACGAGCGAGTTGCCGACGATCAGAAGCTGTTTGGGGCCTGCGGACCCACTTGTGCGGCGGATGGAGATGGCTTCCTGGTACTCCTGATTGACTTCGCGCTGCACGTTGCTGGCGTGCTCGATGATCACACGGGTGAAGACTTCGAGCGCTGCCAATAGAACAACAATGATGGCCAGCAGGATGGTGATGGAGCCTTTGCGCAACGCCGCAGGCTGCCCGAGTATGACTCTAGAACTGGAAGTAGATAAAGGCATTCGTCTCGTTGGCGGATAGCAGGGCCACAATCATGACCAGGGCGGAAGCCCAGGCCCATTGCACAGGAGCTTTAGTGCGTTGGAAGAGGAAATCTTCGTGGCGCGCTTCGAGGAGTACATCCATCACGAAGAGAGGAGCGCTAAAGATGGCCAGGAATTTGTAAGCGGTGAAAAATTCGGGTTTCCACTCGGGGATGCGCAAGCCGGCGATAAGTTGCCAGGCTTCGTGCATAGAGGTGGCGCGGAAGAAAATCCAGGCGAAACAGACGACGTGAAAAATAAAGATGCGCTGGGCCCAGAGCTTAAGGAAACCGGTTTCGGCGTCGCGATCGCGACCCGCGCCGAAAGTAGTGCGGATGAGTCGCTGAATGCTCTGCCCGACGCCGTGGATGGCGCCCCAGATGACGAAGGTCCAGTTGGCTCCGTGCCAGAGACCGCCCAGGAGCATGGTGATCATGAGGTTGCGATAGGTCTGCGCTTCGCCGTGGCGGCTGCCGCCGAGCGGGATGTAGAGGTAATCGCGCAGCCAGGTGCTGAGACTGATATGCCAGCGACGCCAGAAATCCTGCAGGCTGGAGGCGAGGTAGGGCTGACGAAAATTCACCATGAATTCGAAGCCCATCAGCTGCGCTGCGCCGCGGGCGATGTCGCTATAGCCGCTGAAATCGCCATAGATTTGCCAGGCGAAGGCGTACGTGCCGAGCGCCACAATGGGCAACGATGGTTCGCCCATTTTGCCGTTGAACGCGGCATTGGCGAGCAACGCGCAATTATCGGCAATGACGCATTTGCGGAAGAGGCCGGTGAGGATGAGCATAATGCCATCCATGAACAGTTTGCGATCGAAGAAACGCCGGGACTGTACCTGGGGCAGCAGGTGCGACGGGCGTTGGATGGGGCCGGCGATCAAATGTGGAAAGAAATTGATGAAGAGCGCGTAATCGAGCAGCGATTCAGCGGGTTCGAGACGGCCGAAGTAGACGTCGACGATATAGGCGAGCGCCTGGAAGGTATAGAACGAAATGCCGGGCGGCAACAAAATTCGCAGGAAGGCGATGTTGACCGGGAGCCCGATGGCGGTGAGCGTGTGGGAAAGAGAGTCAGTGAAGAAATTGAAATATTTGAAGAAGCCGAGGAAGCCGAGGTTGAGGGCGACCGAGATGGTGAGCAGGGTCTTGCGCCGAATGGGATTCGCGGAGCGGGCAATCGCTCGGGCGCAATAGAAATCGACCAGCGTCGAGATGAGAATGAGGCCGAGGAAGCGCCAGTCCCACCAGCCATAGAAAAAATAGCTGGCGAGTACCAGAAGAACGTTCTGGGGGCGGCGTGACAGACGCCAGTAAATCAGAACGACGAGGATGAGAAAGACGAAAAAGACAGGTGAATCAAACAGCATCAGGTCTGGGGAACAGCCGGTTCAGATCAGGAATGCCTCCGTGCCGTGATGGTATGGATCATGACTGGCTATTGAAAAGGATAGCGAGGATTTGCAGTTTTGACTATGGTTTCTACAGTCGCCTTGAGCAATTTACCGGGAGTGAAATGAAGAGCCATGTAAATTTGCGAGAGCACATTTTGCGATGACGCAGCAAGTTTTTCCGATAGCTGGTAACGGGTCGCGAGCAGGAGGTCTGCCGTGAAGGATGGCAGCAGATACATTGCGCGCTTTGCCAGGTCGCTCTGTGAGTGCCTTTGCAACATCGCCAGGAGAGGCGAATGAGCGTCTCGAGATTTGTTTTCTGCCTGGCACTCCGATTGCTCAGGTTCACCGATGGGAGAAAAGATGGCCAGTAAATCCAAGACAACCAGTAACCACGATGAGATTCGCCAGTGGGCGGAAGAACGTGGCGGCAAACCTTCGCATGTGGCTTCGACCGGGAACGGAGGAGATATCGGCGTAGTTCGCATCGAGTTTCCTGGAGCGACCGGAAGCCAGGATGCAAACCTGACAGAGATCTCGTGGGATGAGTTTTTCGAAAAGTTCGACGAGCATAAACTGGCGCTCGTTTACCAGGAAGAGGCTGCCGGGGGCGAGAAGAGCAACTTTAATAAGATTGTGAGTGCCGGGACAGCTGCAGGCGCGAGGCCGCGAAAGGCTCAAAAGAAGTCGAGTCGGCCGCCGGTGAAGGTCGCCAAGAAAGCCGCCGGCGTGAGCCGTCCGGCTGCCAAGAAAGCGCCGGCAAAAAAGGCGGCTGTGAAGAAGGTAGCCAAGAAAACTGCGCCTGCTAAGAAGAAGACTGCGTTTACGAAAAAGGCTGTCGCAAGACCGGTGAAGAAGGCAACGACAACTAAGAAACAGCCTTTGAAGAAACGTTTTGCCGCGGCGAGGAAGGGTGTGGCGGGCCGTAAGCGCCGCTGAGAAGCAGATTTCGTGCTTAGACTTTCCATATGAGAGTGGAGGACCACCAGCAAAGCCGTTCCTCGACACCTCTGATTGCGGGCTGTTTGATCTTGCTCGCCTGCCTGGTCGCTTATCGTTATCTTTCAAGACCGGTGGCGTACCATGGCGGCGGCGGAGCTACCAGCGAAGCGAAATCGTACCTGGCCCACCTGGCGTTAAGCGATGTAGCAATGCAGGCGAGTGAGAATTTCATGCGCCAGCAGGTGATCGAGGTGAAGGGAAAGCTGACTGATAATGGCCCGCGGGGTCTGAGTTCGGTGGATGTTTATTGTTTGTTTTACGGCGTAAACGGGCAGGAGATTCATCGGGAACGCCTGCCCATTATCGGCGCGAAAGCAGCGCCGCTACAGCCTGGCGAAACACGGGTATTTCGCCTGCCTTTCGATGCGGTGCCTGATGGGTGGAACCAGGCGTTGCCGAAGATGGTGATCGCGCAGATCACTTTCGCTAATTAGGGTAAGAGGTTCCACCTGAAAATCCCGGGCCCCCGATATCGGCTTGCACGCTGACGCCGATTCGCATATATCACGATGTGCTACTGTGCTTGGCGCTTCGGGAATTGGCTTTTTCGATGGCGTGATGCTCGGTGAGCAAACCTCTGGAGGCCAAATCCGGGCTGCGATGCACGACGTGTTCGACGATGGGGATCATAAGACCCTGCCGCCGGACTGTGATTCGCGCAGCGCTGGTCTCCGCTTGCATTTACTTTAAGGGCACTCGCGTCAGGAGACCGGCCCACTGTACAGACTGCCGACTATGAATCGGAATCATTCGGATCGGCCTCTGCCGTAGCTTGGGACCTCGAAGTCGATCACCACCAGCGATATGATTCAGAAGGACAGGACGGCGGCGGCCAATTTGAGAGGTAGGACTAGCAGATCAGCAGATGGACTGGCGCGTTACTGATGTGACCGGCGCGAAGACCGCGGCGTTCGGCCCTGATGAGCACAAGGAAGCATACGAACATGAAGCCAAAGAACACGATCTGCCTCTGGTTCGACAAAGACGCGCATGAGGCGGCGCGCTTCTATTCCGTCACCTTTCCGGACAGTGAAGTAACCGCTGTTCACCAGGCTCCCGGTGACTATCCAGGCGGCAAGAAGGGCGATGCGCTGACGGTGGAGTTCTCCGTCCTGGGCATTCCCTGTCTCGGTCTCAACGGCGGCCCGACGTTCAGGCACAGCGAGGCCTTTTCCTTCCAGATCGCAACGGAGAATCAGGAAGAGACGGACCGTTACTGGAACGCGATCGTCGGCAATGGCGGCGCGGAAAGCCAGTGCGGTTGGTGCAAGGATCGCTGGGGCCTCTCCTGGCAGATCACCCCACGCGCGCTAACCGATGCGCTTGCGGCTGGAGGCGGTGAGGCAAAGCGTGCCTTCGAGGCGATGATGACGATGAAGAAAATCGACATCGCCGCCATCGAGGCAGCGCGGCGAGGCTGAGGCCGGCAATCAACAGCTCGATAGAAACGGCCAGAAAGGTTGTATTTATGGAGAGCTAAGTCTTTGTTTGGCTTTTCTGGTTGAATGTTTAAGGAACGGAACGAAATGGCTGTCGAAGAAAAGTGAGACTGTTTTATGAACTGCGGAATACTCACAAAGAGCGGCTGCGTTCATCGCATCGAATGCAAAGCGCGATGAAGGTTCTGGTCGCTGAAGATGATGCCGATCAATTGGAGTTGCGGGTGCTGCTGCTCAACCGTGCAGGGTTTGAGACAGTTAGCGCAGCGACGCAGGCAGAGGCTTTGGCGGCGGCGAGCGCGACGCAGCCGAGTTGCGCGGTAGTCGATCTGCGCTTCCCGAATGAGGCTTGCGGGTTGAGTTTGATACGGGGTTTGAAGGAGCTCGATCCGGGCATCCACATTTTTTTGCTGACGGGTGGCGATCTCACGCAGTTGAAGAATCAGCCGGAGTGGGAACTGGTAGACGCTGCGTTTGTGAAGGGCTCGCCTTCGTCCGGGTTGCTGGCGAGACTCACGGCAATTGAGCGGTGTGTTTACCGTCCAGGCGTAAGCAGCGAGGACGCCAGCGGAGAGTAGGGAGAGACTCTTTCCAAGTCCAGCGCTGCCATGGCGCGGCTTTCCTTAGTGGGTAGGTAGCGGATCAGGAAGTGAGTAGGCGTTCCCTGTAAATGGGGAGAAATCCAGGTACACGTAATGGAAGGCACGCTCCGCGAAGAGCCACTTGCCATCCACTTTCTCCATCGCGTCGGAAAAGAAACCATAGTTGTGGTAATACTTGTCGCCGCCTTTGGCAACCTCTCAACGCCGTTAGAGACATTTGAGAGCGGGGCTCCAATTGTGAAGATTCCGTCTTTTTTCCAAACTGCCGAGAGTGCCGCTTTATCGTTTCTGCTGGCTGCATCGGCAAAGGCAGCGGCCAGGTCACGAATCGCTGCTTCGTCTTCCAGTTTCTGAATTCGCTCTTCTAGGGTGAGCTCGATTTTGGTGGCGGTGGTGCTCATGGTAAATCTCTCCTTGCAGTTTTCTTGTTCTGCCATCATTAGATGAGGAATCCTTCAGTTTTGGAGTTCGCATTATGAAAGCAGCACCCGCACCTGCGTATCAGCCAAGAAAGACGCCGATTCAGGAGCGGTCGGCGATCACTGTGGAGGCGATCGCGGAGGCGACCATTCAGGTATTGCTGGCGGTCGGACTGGACCGTTTGACGACAACGCGGGTGGCCGAGCGGGCCGGCGTCTCGGTGGGAACGCTGTATCAGTACTACCCGAATAAGCAGTCGCTGCTATTTGCCGTGCTGGAAGAGCATATGGACAAGGTGTCCGAGGCAGTGGAGATGGCCTGCGAAGATGCGCGGGGCAAGCCGCTCCTGGAAATGGTGAGCGACGTGGTGCAGCGCTTCGTGGACGCCAAGATGAGGCGGATCGATCTTTCAATGGCGCTCTATCAAATTTCGGCGGAAGTAGGCGGACCCGCGATCGTGAAACGGACGGGCCAGCGGTCGCGGAAGGCGCTGGGGGCAATGATCCAAACTGCGCCGGACATCGATTTGCCGCCCGACAAGTTCGCCATCGAGATGATGTTCGCGGCTATGGCAGGTGCGACGCGATCCGTGCTGGAGGCGGGCGCGTCACCTGCGGTCGTCGGCAAGCTGCGGGATCATCTCGTGCTGCTTTGCCAGACGTATATGGTGGCTGTGACAGGAGCCGTGTTGTTCGGCGGATCGTTAATCGTAACTGGCGGCATCGACGACGAAGAAAAAATAGATTTCGATGGGCGCGCCGAAGTCCCAGCGCGGCGCGTTAGCGGTCCGGGCGTAAGAGGGCGAGGACGCCTACGAGAGGGAAAGACTCACGCGTGACGCCGGCGTTCTAGGGATTTCGGGATCAATGGAGATGAAAGTCCTCTACAGTGTCGTGAGGTGACAGAATAATCTGAACGACTTACGCAAAGCATTCGTAGTGTTTTCAGTACGTCCCGTATTTGTACACTTCTGTTCGTTCTTCGGTCTCGATCCAGTAGCAACCCCGGCTCCATATGCCCAGCGGTGACGGCGGCCCCCAAATCCTTTAGTGCTTTGGCATGGATGGCGCGCGCTTCTTCAATGTTGTCCTCGGAGATACCATGAGGTCCATTTAACGGATGATCTTCAGACATTCGCGGAACTCCCTTATGAAGTCGCTCAGTTATAGCCGAAACGGCATCTGCTTCCCATTCCTAATTCGCGGGTCGGGCAACACCAACTCTGGAGTTGATTGTTGGCGCAAGAAATGCTCCGGGCCGGGCAGATCGTTGACCATAGTAAAGGCGCTCTTCTACTTATACGTCGGACTTCAACGTGTCGGCGGAACCCTCGTCACAGTCCCCTGAGGAACCTGTGTCTTTTATGCTTCTACCACGAAATATCCTTCAAAACTCCACAGCTTGGGAGTACCGTGGGACCGCAACTTAGAACAGAAAAAAGAAGTCGCTAATGCTGCTACCGAAATGCTATCCGGTACATAAAGCTTTGTACGGAAGTCTCGCTGAGGAGGAATGAATGATCAGTTGGATGCAGGTGTTGCAACACATAACGGCTTGGTTCACCGAGTACGTTTGGAGGATGCTTGGATCTGCCGTGGTGCTCGTTGCGGGTCTGCTGCTAGCGAGTGCCATTTACCTCTATTTTAGGCGGGCACTACGGAATACCACGCGTTTTGACATAAGAAAGAGATATTTCGCTGTACGGGGTGTCGTCATCTTGACGGTATTGGTAGCGACAGCTACGCTGATGCTGATTGCGCTCGGTGTGGCGGGTCCCGTGATCGGCTTCGTTGTTACACTCGGGCTTGCACTCGGCATCTTTGCGGACTCGCTCGGAGGTTTTCGGATCTTCCTTCTCAGACCATTTGAGATCGGCGATATCGTTGAACTCACGGGCGAAGGTTTGACCGGCATGGTCAAAGAGATCACCCTGAGCGGAATCGTCCTGATGACACCGAGCAAGGCCGAGGTCATCCTCAGCAATCGCAAGCTTTTCGAAAATCCGATCATCAATCACAGTCCGTTGGGTGCCAACACACTACTTGCGTTCCAATTTGTGCTCGGGCTGGCTGCGGGCATCGACGTACTGGAGCAGAAGATATGTTCGCTCGCTGCGGCCCTTCCAGGCTTCGACTCTAGCGGAGGATGTAGTGTGCAAGTTACTCGCATCGAATCCGACACCGTCACCATCGTTGTTCGATTCTTTGTCTCGCAACGAAGGCAAGAGGACCCCTCCACAACTTTTCTGAAGAGCGCCAAGGCCGAGTTCGATCGTGAGAACGTAAGCGTCAGTTCGCTCATAACCCTCAAACCGTGACGCGGTTCCTGTGCACCACAACGTTCCTTCGATCCACAACACCCTTCTACCTTGCAGCGAGAGGCGCATGAGTGCGTTTCCGCCGCTTCCAGTAAAGCGGCGATAAGCAAGATAGCAAGGGCGGTTAGGCTCGGCATTGATATGGGTTTGTGGGAACAGCCTAGTTTGTGGCAGTGGCGAGGTAGTTACCGTAGCCGATGATGATCGTCGAGCCTAGCAGGATCAGTAGGCCTAGTGCCAGCAGGCGCAGAGACGTTCTGCTTGCTCCTTTCCACTCTTTGAGGCCGAGTCCCCAGAGGGTGCTGAAGATGACGATGCTGGCCATGTGCAGGGTCCAGCTCGAGAATTTGTACGTGCCCATCTTGGTTTCGCCCATGGTGTAGAAGAAGAACTGCATGTACCAGGTGACTCCGGCGACGGCGCAGAGCAGGTAGTTCGAAAGCCGCGGGACGCGGACGGTTTCTCGCAGAAGTGCCGTTGGCGCGTGGGTGAGCACGCTGGTGGTGGGGCCGTTTAGCGCGGTCTCTTCTATGGGCTGCGGCTGGGTTTTGATGGGCAGTTCGGATGCCAGGTATTCGTGTCCGGTCTGGTTGCGGACGTTCAGGTAAACGGTCCAGAGAAAGTTGGTTGTAAAGCCGCCCAGTAGCACAACAACCAGCACGGGCAGGCCTTGCCAGAGCGGATCGGTGCCGGCTTTTTGGGTGAGGAGTTTGATGGGATCGCCGGCGGCCAAACCGTAGGCGAAACAGGCGCTCATAACGCCCGAAAGCAGCGCGACCAGAAAGCCTTTTTTCAAATTGAATTCCTGAATGGATGAGTGCTGCTGGGCGAGCGACATGGAGCGTTCTTTGTAGACCCCCGCCAGGCCGGCGATGGCGATGCCGATCAGACATACAGCAATACCGAGCAGGATGATGCGGCCCGAAGTGGTACCGGCGACCTGGGTGACAAACGTGCCGTTGAAGATGGGCGGCATGAGCGTGCCGAAGGCGGCGCAGAGACCCATGACGATGGCCATGCCGAGCGAGAGTCCGAGATACCGCATGGTGAGGCCGAAGGTGAGGCCGCCTACGCCCCATAGCAGGCCAAAGAAGAAGCACCAGAACAGCGTTGTGCCGGGCGTACCGGCGAGGACAGCGGGTAAGTGACGGGTTAGCAGGCCGGCCATGATCCAGGGCGCGAAGATCCAGCTGAATACTCCGCCGACCAGCCAATAGGTTTCCCACGACCATTGCTTGACGGCGCGATAAGGGACGTAGAAGCTGCCGGAAGCGAGTCCGCCGAGCCAGTGGAAGAGGACGCCTAGGGCGGGATTCGGTGTCATAGCGCTAGAGATGGAAGACTTCTTCGAGCGGCAGCATGGCTTGATCAGGCAGCGTGCCGGAGGTGTCGAAGAAGTCGGCCATGTCGCGCTGCCAGCGATCATTTATGGCGCGCTTTGCCATCTCGTTCCTTGCGTGATCGAAGTTTTCCGTTTCCAGGTAGCCTATCAGGAGGCCATCGGAGCGCAGAAAGAGAGAGTAATTGTTCCAGCCGGTTTCGCGCAGCGCCTGCTGCATCTCCGGCCAGACCTCACGGTGGCGAGCCTTGTATTCGGCGAGCTTTTCGGGGCGGACTTGCAAGGTGAAACAGATGCGCTGCATGGCTATCGCAGGAAGGCTTCGGGCAGACCGCCGTCTACCGGGATAACGTGGCCGGTGGTTTTAGCGCTTTCTTCGCCGGCGAGCCAGACGATGGCGTTGGCGCAATCCTGCGGCAGAATCGGACGGCGGGTGATCGTGCGCTGGGCGTAAAAATCGGCGAGTTTGGTGCGCAGTTCTTCGGTGGAATCGGATTCGGCGAAGGGAATTTTGTATTTGGTGAGGGACTGCATGACGCGATCGCGCGGAAACATGGTGGATCCCGCAACGACAGTAGCAGGGGCGATGCCGTTGACGCGCACCAGTGGTCCGAGGCCTACGGCGAGTTCGCGGATGAGGTGGTTGAGCGCGGTTTTGCTGATGTCGTAGGCTTCGCTGCCGGATTTAGGAACGACGGCGTTGGCCGAGCTGGTGAGGACGAGCGAGGCGGGAAGTTTTTGATCGCGCAGCACCCAGCCGGCCTCGCGGGCGAGCAAGTAATTGCCCGTGACGTTGACCAGGAACGTGGTGTTCCACTGCGCCTCGGTGAGCTGGCCTTTGTCGCCCGATCCTACCGGGAAGATGGCGGCGGTGTTGACGATGCCGTCGATGCCGCCAAAATGTAAAACAGCGTGCCGGACGGCGGCATCGATGCTACCGGACAAACCGATGTTGAGCGAAACGTGGGAAACGGCATCGGCGGAACAGAGGGCGGCGGCTTCTTTCGAAACGGCCTCGGCGGCTTCGGCGTTCATGTCGGCGACGACCAGGTGAGCGCCTTTGCGGGCCAGCAGCAGAGCCACTTCGCGCCCGATGCCGCTGCCTCCGCCAACGACGACGAGAATCTTGCGGCTGAACTCGGCTTCGGCGGGCATGCGCTGCAGCTTGGCTTCTTCGAGCGCCCAGTATTCGATGCGAAAGGCTTCGGAGCGAGGCAGAGCGACGTAGTTTTTGTAGCTGACGAATTGCTGTGACTTTTCGGGATGACGGGCCTGCGGATAAGGGTGTTCGACTGCGCCTTCGTCGAGCGCGTTGGCGCCGGCCATAACATGGATGGCGTTGATGAAGAATTCAGTGGTGATGCGGGCTTCTTTTTTGTTCTTGCCGAAGCCGAACAGGCCCAGGCCGGGGATGAGGACGACCGAAGGATTGGAGTCGCGGAGCTTCGGCGAATCAGCCTTCGCCCAGTCGTTGTAATAGGCGGCGTACTCGTCGCGGTATTGGGAGGCCCGTTCGTTGATTCTCATACGGAGCGTGTCGACCGATTCCGCGCCTGGTTTCCATTCGACCAGCATGGGGCAAATGCGGGTGCGCAGAAAATGGTCGGGGCAGCTGGTGCCGAGTTTGCCAAGTTCCTGCGCCCATTTCGATCCGGCGAAGTTCAGGACATCTTCGTGGTCGGTGTAATGCGCGATGACGCGGCGGTTGGAGGACATGATGCCGCGCAGGGTGGGCAGAATCTGGATGGCGATTTCGTGGCGGTCGGGGAGGGCGGGGTAGTCGAGGCCGCCGAACAGTGGGCCGCTTTTGGCCTGATGAGCGCCGATGAATTCGCCCATCTGGTCGATGGTGCGGATGCTGTTCAGGTAGCACTCGCGCTGCGTGCTGCCCCAGGTGAAGAGGCCATGGCTGCCGAGCAGAACGCCGTCGCAGCCGGGATTGTCTTTGACGGCTTTTTCAAGATGCAGCGCGAGTTCGAAGCCGGGACGCTGCCAGTGCAGCCAGACGATTTTGCGACCGAACTGGCGGTTGAATTCGTCGAGTTTTCTCTTGCCATTGGCGCTGGCGGCGATGGCGATGGCCCAATCGGGGTGCAGGTGATCGACGTGTGGATAGGGAATGAACGCGTGGAGCGGCGTATCGATGGAAGCGGCCACACGATTTTGGCCGTACGCGGAGATCGGGTAGTAGCTGACCATCTCGTCTTCATGCGCTTCGCCCTTATAGAGGTTTTTGAGCTGTTCGAGGCGATCGAGGGAGACGAGCGCGAAGCCGGATTCTTTGATGGAGCCGAGATCGCCGCCACTGCCTTTTACGGCAAGGACTCGGACGGGCTGGCCGGTGAAGGGATCGGGCAGTTCCAGTTTGGAGCTGGTGTTGCCGCCGCCGAAGTTGGTGATGCGCAGATCTGCGCCTAAGAGGTTGGAGCGGTATTGCAGGAGGGCGAGCTGGTTGCTGGTGAGAGCGGCGGCTTGTGCTTCATCCCATAAGTCTTTGATGTGAGTTAGTTCGCTAGTAGCGGGCATAGGTACCTCGGTTGAGTTTTAAGAATGGCAGGCTAAAGCCTACCCCACGGGTCAGGCATAAGAGGAGACGCTGGATAAATTGCGGCTGGCGCGTTCTTTAGCGATGCGCTGGCCATAGCCGCTGCCCCGATAGGCGTCGAGCGGATCGGCGGGTAAGCCTCTGGAAATGCGCCATTCTGCAATGACTGGACGGACATCGGTCGAGAACGCATCCTGCAGACAGGTCTCGGCTGGGATCAATTCGGAGAGGTGCTGGGCGTGCGCCAGGTTTTCGTGATCGACCAGCGCCGCTTTCACGAAGAGCTCCTGGGCCATCGTAACGCTCTGGATCATAGCTTCTATTTTGTCTTTGAGGTTATGACTCTGATCGATCATATAGGCGATATCAGGACTCGTTTTGGTTTCCCAAGCAAAGAAGTGGATTTCGTTAAAGATGCGGAAGACCTGGTAGGGATCGATCGAGCCGATGGTGAGATCGTCATCGGCATAGCGGCGATCGTTGAAATGGAAGCCGCCGAGCATATTTTCGTCGAGCAGCCAGGCGACGATTTGCTCGATGTTCTGGCTTAGGTAATGGTGGCCGGTGTCGACCAGAACTTTGGCTTGGGGACCGGCGGCGCGAGAGAAATGGAGGGCCATGCCCCAATCGGCGATATCGGTGTGATAGAAGGCGGGTTCGAAAGGCTTATATTCGACGAGCAGGATTTGATCGGATGACAGGCGAGCGTGTGAGAGCTTCAGGTGCTCCTCGAAGAGGCGTTTGCGCCGGCGGATGTTGGCGGTACCGGGATAGTTCGAGCCGTCGGTAAACCAGTAGGAAATGTAGCGGCTATTCAGACCTTTCGCGATATCGATGCTGAGGTCGGAGTGAGTGAGAGCGTGGCGGCGAACGGTGGCGTCGGGGTTGGCGAACGAGCCGAATTTATAGATCTGGTCCTGGAAGAGATTGGGGTTGATCGAGCCGGGGCGAACCTGGTAACGATGGGCGAGAGCAGTGACTTCAGGGACGCTTTTGAGGCCTTGCGGAAGGTCCCACAGAACGTGAAGCGCGATAGACGGGCAAACGCCGGTAAGGGAATGGACCTGGGCGGCATCGCTGAATTTTTCCTCGATGGTGGTCGCTGCGCCGGGCTGGATGAATTTGCCGAAGCGGGTGCCGGTGTTGGCGAAGCCCCAGGAGGGGATTTCGATCTGGAAACGATCGAGGGCGCGAAAGAGTTTATCGGTAGACGTGGGGTTCATGGGGATCGGGCGCAATTAAAAGGACGTCGAGATGGCGGGGGCCGTGGACGCCCTGGACACGGGTCATTTCGATATCGGCGGTGGCGGAGGGGCCGGAGATGGTGGTGATGGGGACGCCCGCGAAGAGAGACATTTCCTCGACGGCTTCGGGGACGAGTTCGACGAGCTGCTTTTCAAACACGCAACAGAGATGATAATCCGGAATCAGGCTGACGGCGCGGCGTCCCTCGGCCGGAGAGTGGCGGAGGACGATAGTTCCGGTTGCAGCGATGGCGACGGCGCAGCGGCTGAGAACGCCTTGGCAACGTTTGATTTCGTCATAGCCGATGGAGCGATCCTGGACGAAAGCAAAGCCCCAGGGCAGCCAACTATCGGGGATGTCGTCGGTGGTGAGCATGGCGTGCTTGTGGCGCTCAATGAGGATGTCGTGGATGGCGGTTGACACTTCGTGGGACTGGCAATGGAAGACGCCGCAGCCGTAGTCGAGAAGGCGATCGGCGAAGAGCTCGTTGCGCTGGCTGGGGCTGAGCTGGCCGACTTGAGCGTAGTGGCGCGGGATGGCGGCGTATTCGGTGAGACGTGCGCCGCGCGAATCGCCCAGCGGGGCGCGGACTTTGGCGAGGATTTCTTCTTTGGCGGTCATGTTCTTCCCTTGGTCACGTTGCCTGTGTGGTCACGCTTTGCCGGTTTCGCGGTGAGCCCACCAATCGCGGAAGGATTGCTGGGGGATGGCGGCGAGATCGCGGAAGTCGGTCCAGCTGGAGAGCAGGCCGGGGAGATGGCGCAGCTGGCCGTCTTTTTCGAAGGGACGCTGGGCGAGGCGTCCGAGTTGTTGAGCGGCGGCGAGGCGGCTGCCGCCACCGAGCGCGAAGCTCGCAGCACGCATAGCAACGCGTTCGGACAAAGGGGCGTGACCCGAATCGACGACTTTGGCGCGGAGATGGATCAGGATTTCGGGGATGTTGATTTTTACAGGGCAGACTTCGTAACACGCGCCGCAAAGCGAAGAGGCATAGGGCAGGGACTGGGAGTGCTCCATGGCTTGCAGTTGCGGGGTCAGGATTGCGCCGATGGGTCCGGCGTAGACAGAGCCGTAGGCGTGGCCGCCGGTCTGCTGGTACACCGGGCAGGCGTTAAGACATGCGCCGCAGCGGATGCAATCAAGGGTTTCGCTGGTGGCTGGATCAGCGAGAACATTAGTGCGGCCGTTGTCGAGCAGAACGACGTGAAACTCTTCGGGGCCGTCGCCGGGCGTGACGCCGGTCCAAAGAGAGTTGTAAGGGTTCATGCGCTCGCCGGTGGCGGAGCGGGGCAGAGTCTGCAGAAAAACGCCGAGATCGCTGAACGTGGGGATGATTTTCTCGATACCGGCTAGAGTGATCAGTACGCGCGGCAAAGTAAGGCACATGCGGCCGTTACCTTCCGATTCGACGACGCAAACGGAGCCGGTGTCGGCGATGAGGAAGTTTGCGCCGCTGATAGCGATTGGTACTCGCAGAAACTCCTGGCGGAGATAGAGGCGGGCGGCGTTGGCGAGGTCTTCGGGCTCGTGCCCGAGTTCGTTCAGCTGCATCTTTTCCAGAAATGTCTGGCGGATTTCCTGGCGATTGCGATGAAGCGCGGGGACGACGATGTGCGAAGGTTTGTCTTCGCCAAGCTGGACGATAAGGTCGGCGAGATCGGTTTCGAGCGGTTTTATGCCGGCCGCTTCGAGAGCGGCGTTCAGGTTGGTCTCGTCGGAAGTCATCGTCTTCACTTTGATGACTTCGGTTTCCTGGTGGGTCTGGATCAGGCGCGTAATGATTTCGTTGGCTTCGTCCGCATCGCGGGCCCAGTGGACGTGTCCACCGGCGGCGAGGCAGTTGCGTTCGAACTGTTCGAGATAGAAATCGAGATGCCGAAGGGTGTGCTCCTTGATGGCGTGGCCGGAGTCGCGCAGCTGCTCCCAATCGGGAAGTTCGTTGACAACCTGAGCGCGCTTGCGGCGAATGACGCCGGTGGCGTGGCGGACGTTGTGGCGGAGTTGAGTATCGCGGACGAGTTTCTTGGCGGCTTCGGGGAAGCTGGAAGCTTCGGCGGCATGGCCGACGCGAACGCTCACGGTTTGGCTTCGCTTTCGACGCCGGCGAGGATTTCGGCGAGGTGCAGGCATTTGACACCGGTGCGCTGGCGGCTCAAGGCTCCGTTGATGTGCATGAGGCAGGAGTTATCGACAGCGGAGCAGACTTCGGCTCCGGTATCGAGGATGCGATGTACTTTATCAGAAAGCATGGCGGCGGAGACATCGGGATTCTTGATGGCGAAGGTGCCGCCGAAACCGCAGCACTGCTCACTTTCGGGAAGATCGACGAGCGTGAGGCCGCGCACTTCTCGCAGTAAGCGCGCTGGTTTGTCGCCGACGCGCAGAGAGCGGAGAGAGTGACAGGAAGGATGGAGAGTGACAGTGTGGGGATAGAACGCGCCGACGTCGGTGACGCCAAGCTTGTCGACGAGGAGTTCGGAAAATTCGAAAACGCGCGGGAGGATTTCGGCCGTGCGGCGAATGATAGATTGATCATGCGTTTCAGCGGCCATCTTCGGGTAGTGATCGCGAATCATGGCGACGCATGACGAGGAAGGGACGCAGATGGCTTCGGCGGCCGAGAAGGTTTTCAGGAAACGCTTCATCATGGGGAACGCCTGGCGGCCATAGCCGGTGTTGTAATGCATCTGTCCGCAGCAACTCTGAGCGGCCGGGAAGTCGACTGTGTGGCCTAATCGTTCGAGGACAGCCACGACGGCTTTGCCGGTATCGGGGAAGAGCGTGTCGTTGTAGCAGGTGATGAAGAGGGAGATGCGCAAACCAATATTGCAGCACAGGGATGTCAGAGGGGGCGCGTTTCAGGAGAGTACAGCATGATCGTGACGGTGCAGCAACATCTGTTGCAGGAGCAGCAGCGGTTTCCGGGGGCGCGCGGCAGATTTTCTTGGCTGCTCTCCGGGATTACGCTGGCGACGAAGATGACGGAGGCGAAGATCCGGCGCGCCGGGCTGCTGGATGTGCTGGGTGCAGTGGGCAGCACGAATGTGCAGGGCGAAACGCAGCAGAAGCTGGACGTGTATGCGAACCAGGCGCTACTGCATTGCCTGGGCTTGCGGGATAGCGTGGCGGCGCTGATTTCAGAAGAGAACGAGGAGCCGGTGACGTTCGAACGCGAGGCCGATCAAGGCGAGTACGCGATTGTGTTCGACCCGCTGGATGGGTCTTCTAATCTCGACGTGAATGTAAATGTGGGGACGATCTTTTCAATTTTTCGCAGCGGGCCGAATACGAAGGATGGGAACGCGGCGCTGCTGCAGCCAGGGAGCAAACAGGTGGCGGCGGGATACGTGGTGTACGGGCCGTCGACGATTCTCGTTTACACGACGGGCAATGGGGTGTTCGGGTTCACGCTCGATCCAGCCATTGGAGCTTTCGTGCTGAGTCATGACCACATGCGGATGCCGGAGCGGGGCACTTACTACTCGGTGAATGAGGCGTATCTGGATAAGTTCCCGGCGCAGTACGGGCGATTTATCGGGAAGCTGCGGCGAGGGGAATTGGGAAGGACATACAGCTCGCGGTATATCGGATCGCTGGTGGCGGATTTTCATCGCACGCTTTTGAAGGGCGGAATCTTTATGTACCCGCCGACGAAGAATTACCCGGGCGGCAAACTGCGCTTATTGTATGAGGCGAACCCGCTGGCGTTCATCTCGGAGCAGGCGGCCGGGCGAGCCATCGATGGGAGCAGACGGATTCTCGAAATCGAGCCGACGGATATACATCAGCGAACGCCGTTTCTGATTGGAGGAGTGGAAGAAGTGGCGGCGTTTGAGGAGTGTGCATGAAAGATGTGCGGGTGCTGGATTCGGCGAGAGAAGCTGGGCGCGCGGCGGCGGAACAGGCTCGAGAGACTTTGGTGTCGCTGGGGCGGGTGCGGATTGTGGTGGCGACAGGGAATTCGCAAGTGCCTTTGATTGACGCGCTGGTCGGGATGGAAGGCATTGACTGGAGCATGGTCGAGGTGTTCCACATGGACGAATATGTGGGAATTAGCGCCGATCATCCGGCGAGTTTCCGGCGCTGGTTGCGGACGCGATTGGCGGAGCGGGTGCCTCTCGGCAAAATGCATTATCTCGACGGCGATGCGGTGGATCTGGAAACGGAGATCGCGCGCTATGCAGGTCTGTTAACGGCGGCTCCGCTGGACCTGGCGTTCGTGGGATTCGGGGAGAACGGGCATATCGCGTTTAACGATCCGCCGGTCGCCGATTTTGAGGACCGGGCGGTGGTAAAGCGGGTGGTGCTCGATGAGGGGTGCCGGCGGCAGCAAGCGGGGGAAGGGCATTTTCCGGATGTGGAGTCAGTGCCGCGAGAGGCTTTGACGATGACGTGTCCGGCGTTGTTCGGGGCGGATCGCTGGATCTGTTGCGTGCCGGAAAAGCGCAAGGCGGAAGCGGTGCGGTGCGCGTTGGAAGGCTCCGTTTCGGAGGCCTGTCCGGCGTCGCTGGTGCAGCGGCACCCACACGCCACGGTGTATCTGGATCGGGCTTCGGCGGGGTTACTGCATTCGCTGCCGTTACAATAAAGAGATGAACGCTGCATTGTGGGTCAGGCTCGGCATTTTCCTGCTTGCCTCTACTGCGCTCTTTGGGCAAGCCTGGAAAACGGCCTCGACGCTGCCCGGCGTCGACACCAGTCATCTCACGGCTTCGCAAAAGGTTCTCGCCCTGAAAGTTCTGCGCGAGCAAGGGTGCTCGTGCGGCTGCAACATGAAAGTGGCTGAGTGCCGCGTGGTGGATCCGGGTTGCGCTTACAGCACCGGTATGTCGGCTGCGGTGGTCGATGCGATCGCTCATGGCAAATCGGAACAGGAAGCGCAAACCGCCGCTGTAAATTCCAAATGGGGCCACCTGCAGGAACAGAAGCTTCTCGACGATCCGGTGCAGATTCCGGTGGCGGGATCTCCTTCGATAGGTCCCGAGAGAGCGCCCATCACCATCGTCGAATTCTCTGATTTCCAATGTCCGTACTGCGCGGCCGCGATTCCTGAAATCAAATCGGTTTTGAAGGCCTATCCAACTCAGGTCAAACTCATTTTTAAACAGTATCCACTCGAGATTCATTCCCAAGCCGCGCTCGCGGCAGCTGGCGCTATCGCGGCCCAGAAGCAAGGCAAGTTTTGGGAAATGCACGACATTCTATTTGCTCATCACGACGATCTTTCGCGAGCCGACATTCTCGCTTGCGCCCGCCAGGTAGGACTCGACATGCACCGTTTCGAGCAGGATCTCGACTCGACCGCTGTACACGAAACGGTGACGCGCGACATTCAGGATGGCGATCACGCTGGTGTGGAAGGAACTCCTACTATCTTCATCAACAAGCAGAAATATAATGGCGCCATTTCGGTGCAAGCCCTTAAGCCTGTGTTCGAAGCGGAATTGAAACCGGCTACAACAGTCGCGCAGGCAAACCGTTAGGCGCTCGCTTCTACTCCGGGACGAGATCCATCTTCGCTTCACTATCGTCAGCAAAACGAAGCGTGCCCGAGTTAAGGGCTAACGACCACGCCGTGCCAGCCAATACAATCGCCACGAAGATGTAAGGAAGGCGCGAGTAGGGAGCAGACGGAGCCGGGTAGAGGCTGCCGGCCAGCGCGATAGCCATGGCGATTACCGCCGCCACCGAGATACCAGCATCGTACGTTGTCAGCCGTTTCTGCCGCCGCAGGAACATGGGGGCGGCGATCGACACCAGAATGTATGCCGTGAGAAATCCGAAGGTCGCCAGCGTCCCGAGCAGACCGTAAATATCCAAGGATCGAAAGTGGAACAAGGTCAAGGCCGCCAACGGGACAAAGGTGGCCACGGCACTCGCTATAACGGCGCAGTGCGGTGTCTGATGATTTGCATGGGCATTACCGAGCCAGTTCGGAAGAGCTCGTTTTTCACCCATCAGAAAAAGAATGCGCGCGCCGGCCGTCAAACACGCGAGCAGGCAGGAAAAGAAACTGATCACCGCTCCGATATCGATCAGCGTAGCCAGCACCGGCGGCAGGCCGGCATCGCGCACCAGCCATGCGAGGGGAGCAACACTCTTGTCCAGCGTCTCGTCGTGTCCCCGAAAACCCAGCACCTCTACGTAGGCGCAGAAACAGAAAAACAGGCCGGCCAGCACACTGCTCCACTTCACTGCTCGCGGAATGCTGCGCAACGGATCTTTGGCTTCCGACCCGAGCGAGGTCGCGCTCTCGAATCCGACCAGGCAAAAGATGGCAAGCACCAGCCCCATGCGCAGCGATTCGCCAGTGACTCCCTGTAATTGCAATTGCGCCATATCCGGATGAAAGCCATGCTTGATCAGCACGCCCACTGCCACGCAAAGGATCATGGTTACGGACCCGATCTCAAGGACCAGCATCAAGCGAGCGGATACGGTGACGTCGCGATAAGCCAGCCATCCCGCGAAACCGACCGCCGCCGCGGCGAGCAATAACGGCGGGACTTCGAAACCGAATAAGCTCTGCAACGCGATGTTCAGATAATTTCGGAAGCCGGCCGTAATGGCGGTAGCGGTTCCAAAGTACGCGATCAAAAGTGCCCAGGCGGCTACTACGCCCCAGAGCGGGTGCATGTGCGCGGAAATGTACGAGTAGAGCGAGCCGGGCGAACACGAGATGCGCGCGAAGTGATTTACGTTGAGCGCCACCAGCAGAATGGTGAGGGTCGAGATCAGGAACGCCAGCCAGGTGCCTGCGCCGGCCGATGCGTAAACCAGCGGGACGGTCAGCAGCGGAGCCGCGGTCGGCGCGATCAACGCAAAGGACTGCGCGAGCGTTTCATTGCTCGATAAGACGGAATGCTTCAGGCCATTTTCGGAAAGCTTTTGCGAATCGCGGCCGTTCGCCATCCGCTCAGGCTAGCATCAATCCGCAAGCCGCGCACGAATCGATTACACTGTCTGCAAGCCATGTTGCTTCAATTACGCCGTAAGGAGGCAAGAGTACATCATGGACCACGTTCTCGAAGCGAATCGGGAGACGACAGCGATTGATCCGGCGGTTTCGCACCGCCATCCGCTCGATTCCTTGTCGATCGCAGAAATTGAGGAGACCGCGAGGCTCCTCAAAACCAGCAAGCAGTTGAGTGATGCCGTGCGATTCGTTTCGATCACGCTGCATGAGCCGTCCCGGCAATCGCTCGCAGGATTCAACGGCGACGCCCTGTCTGTCCGGCAGGCGCTGGCGGTATTTCTCGACCGCAGCGCCGGCTTTGCCTATGAGGCGGTGGTGGATCTTGTCAGCAAAACGGTTGTGTCTTTCACCCAGCTACCCGCCGGCATTCAGCCTCCGATCATGCTGGACGAGTTTTTTGAAGCCGAAGCCGCCGCCCGCCGCGATCCACAGTTTCTAGCGGCACTGGCGAAGCGCGGAATCACAAACGCCGATCTGGTCATGGTGGACCCCTGGTCGGCTGGCTTGTATGGAACCGAACTGCCCGAGCATCAAGGTCTCCGCTTGCTTCAAGCGCTGATCTTTGTTCGATCCGAGGAGCGCGACAATGGCTACGCGCGGCCGCTCGACAATTTAACGGTGTTGATCGACTTGCATAAGATGGCGGTCGTTCACGTCAAGGATTACGGCACTGTGCCGCTGCCTCCAGAAAGTGGCAACTGGGCGCGCGAATACATCCCGCACATGCGGACCGATCTGAAGCCGATCGAAATTCTGCAGCCGGAAGGCGCCAGTTTTCAGGTTTCTGGAAATCTCGTGGAGTGGCAGAAATGGAAGTTTCGTGTCGGTTTCACGCATCGCGAAGGGCTTGTCCTGCACACCATCAGCTATACCGATGAAACCGGCGAGCGTCCGATTCTACAGCGAGCTTCCATCTGTGAGATGGTGGTTCCCTATGGCGATCCGGGGGAGCCTTACTATCGGAAAAACGCTTTCGATATTGGTGAGTACGGCATCGGCATGCTGGCCAATTCGCTCGCTTTAGGCTGCGATTGCCTCGGCGTCATTCACTATTTCGATTTTCCTCTGGTGGACAGCCTGGGCAAAGCGAGCATGCTCAAAAATGTCGTCTGTCTACATGAGGAAGACTTCGGCATTTTGTGGAAGCATACGGACTGGCGCACCAATCAATCCGAAGTCAGACGTTCGCGCCGCCTGTCGGTTTCGTTCATCGCGACAGTAGGCAATTACGAGTACGGGTTTTATTGGTATTTTTATCAAGACGGCACGATTCAGTGCGAAGTAAAGCTCACCGGGATCGTGAACACGACTACTCTGCCGCCCGGCGAACAGTCCGCCTTCGGCGTCGAGATTGCTCCACAACTCAATGCCGGAAATCATCAGCACATCTTTGCGGCGCGCTTAGTGGCCAGCGTAGATGGACCGGCGAATTCGGTCTACGAAGTCAACACCGCCGGCATGCCTACCGGACCTGCTAATCCTCACGGCAATGCCTTCAAGTCAGAGGAGACTCTGCTCGCGACCGAGTTGCAGGCGCAGCGGCGAGTGAATGCGGACTCGGCCCGTTTCTGGCGCATCAAGAGTTCCCATCGAAAAAATAAGCTGGGCCGGCCAGTGGCGTACCGGCTGATCCCGGGAGAGAACTGCCCGCCCTTTGTGCAACCGGATGCACCTATCATGCGCCGCGCCGGTTTTACGGCGAATCACCTGTGGGTGACCCCGTACCGCCCGGAAGAACGGTTTGCCGCGGGCGATTATCCCAACCAACATCCTAGCGGCGACGGCCTGCCGGTGTGGACCAAAGCCAACCGGCCCATCACCGACACCGAAGTGGTGCTCTGGTACGTGTTCACAAACAACCATGTACCTCGTCCCGAAGACTGGCCGGTGATGCCTGTAGGCAGCATCGGATTCCAACTCAAGCCAGATGGATTCTTCGATCGCAATCCGGCCATGGATGTGCCGCCGCCACCGCCAAAAATGTGCCGGCACGGCTAGCTGTTCTTGTTCTCCCGCGCTGAGTTATATAAAGCGCGAATATACCCCATGCTGTAAGACCACGAAGACTGGCGAGCGCCTGCCATGGGCGGCACATGATCGGCGATCAGATTCCCACGGAAATCCACCTCCACCAGCGTCTTCATCAGCTTCGTCAAGTCGGTGTAGCCGTTATCGATATAGGTCTCCACGAAGTCGGGTATTGGCGAAGTGACGTTGCGGAAATGGATCTTCCACAGCTTCCCCATTTGCGAGAATGCGCGCACCGCATCGTAGACGTTTTTCCCCATCTGCGCTCCTCCTTCCGCCCACGTTCCGCAGCACAGACACACACCGATGTTGGGTGAGTGCGCAATTTCGAGTGCGCGCACATAGCCATCGAACGTTCCGAAAATCCGCCTCGGAATCCCACCCAGTTCCGGAACTGGCGGATCGTCCGGGTGAATTCCGATGCGTACGCCGGACTGCTCTGCAACGGGTGCAATCTGACGGATGAAATAGCGGTAGTTGTCCCAAAGCTCTTCGTCTGAATACTTCCGGCCGTGGGTCAACGGCCCTTCGTACACTTTGCCGTTCCAATAGCCCTTCGCTGTGGCGAGATGAAAAGCCCGCGATGTACCGCCTCCCCGGGTCGTCTCCGGTTTGCTCGACCAGATGCCGTTCGCCATATGCGCGTAAGTGATGTAGCCGATTCCGGCTTTGCCTGTGTCGCTGATGTATTGCTTTAGCCAGTCGATCTTTGCGTCGCGTCCCGGCAGATTCAACGTAACTTCCTCGATGTTGCGGTTATCGTTGTTTGGTATGTTCCAGACTTTCAGCCCGGCCGCTTCCACCCGCTTTTTTATCGCCAGAAAATTCTCCAGCGTGGCGCGGCCTTTGCCAGTCTGAACGTTCAGGTACTCTATGCCCATTTGTTTGATCCAGGTCAGATCGTCATCCGACACAGTCTCGTCCACCTGGACAGAAATCTTGATACCCGAAGAAAGCGGTTCGAGCGGGACCGCCTTACCGGTAGGTGACAGAGCGGTCGCCAGAGCCGCAGCGGAAAACAATCGGCGCGTCACGTCCATTGATGTTTTATGTCCCTGGTGAACGATCATATCCCTCCTGCTGCTTTCGATTGAGATAACCTAACGACACTCCGTTCTTATGGTTTATTGCCGGGTATGCTTGTGTTTTTTCTTTCTCTTTCTCATTTCTGCTCAGAATCAGTTTGCCCAGATGCAGGCGAGCGAAGAAGGTTATCGCCGGTACGAAAACTCGTGCTCAGTCTGTCACGGAACAGATGCCAGTGGGGGTGAGTTCGGCCCGAACATCTCTGTGCGCTTGCCGAAGCTCACCGATGAGCAACTGACTAGTGTTATTCAAGGCGGTCTTCCCAAGCGCGGTATGCCCGCCTTCTCGAATCTGCAAGCCCCGCAGTTAGCGGAGCTGCTTGGGTTTCTTCGGACTCTGAAGCCCAGAGTCACTGAACTGGTGAAGCGATCGGTCGTTACAAACACAGGGAAGACACTGGAAGGAGTCGCGTTGAATCAGAGCGCTGACGACCTGGAATTACAGACGGCCGATCAAGCCATCCATCTTCTTCGCCGAACGGGTGCGTCATTTCGCGAGGTCACTTCAGAGACGAACTGGCCCACTTACAACGGCGACGTAAGTGGAAATCGCTTGACCAGTTTGCATCAGATCGATAAGTCGAATGTCTCTAAGTTAACCCCTAAGTGGATGTTCACCATGCCGGACGTTTCGGACCTGGAGACCACGCCGGTGGTGCTGGACGGCATTATGTATGTTACGAGCGCGAATGAATGTTATGCGGTCGATGCCGGGAACGGGCGAGCCCTCTGGCACTTTGAGCGGCCCAAGAAGAAGCAGTTACTCGGAGGAATCGGCATCAATCGAGGAGCAGCCGTTTCCGGCAGTCACGTCTTCATGGTGACCGATGATGCACATATTCTCGGAATCAATCGTTTGAGCGGAGTGGTCGATTGGGACACCGAAATGGCGGACTGGCGAGAGAATTACTTTGCGACCTCTGCGCCGCTGGTGATCGGCAATCTTGTGATATCGGGTACGGCCGGAGGAGAAAACGGAGTCCGCGGATTTCTGGCGGCGTTTGATCGATCGACCGGCAAAGAGGTCTGGCGTTTCTGGACTGTGCCGGCGCCCGGCGAACCTGGCTCAGAAACCTGGAAGGGAATCGCTTCCAAACATGGTGGAGCGGTGAGTTGGTTTACCGGCTCCTATGACCCTGAACTAGACACACTGTACTGGCAAACCGGTAATCCGGGTCCCGATTACAACGGCCAGGAGCGAGCCGGCGATAACTTGTATTCCGATTGCATCCTGGCGCTTAATCCAAAAACGGGCAAGTTGAAATGGCACTACCAGTTCACGCCGCATGATACTCACGACTGGGACGCCACTGAGCCCGTGGTCCTGGTGAATGCCGAGTGGCAAGGCAAACCTCGCAAGCTGTTATACACAGCCAATCGTAATGGCTTTTTCTATGCGCTCGACCGCAGCGATGGCCGGCTGTTATTGGCCAAGCCTTTCGTGCACAAGCTCAATTGGGCGAAAAAAATTGGCGCTGACGGACGTCCCGTGCTTTTACCGCTCGAGAAGGTCGGAAAGGGAACCAAGGTCTGTCCCTCCCAGGATGGCGCGACTAACTGGTATTCGACTTCCTATTTGCCATCGACCGGTCTGTACTATCTGCAGACGCTGGAAAAATGCGACATCTACTCCGAAAGCCCGGCACAATGGGAACGCGGCGAGGGTTATCTCGGTGGGTCACAGAGGCCCGTGCCCGGCGAGGTTCCACAAAAGATATTGCGGGCGATTGATCCCAAGACAGGCAGAATAGCGTGGGAACTTCCTCAGTCTGGGCGGGCGAATACCTGGGGTGGCACGCTAGTCACGCAAACAGGCGTGCTGTTCTTCGCCGAGGATAGCGGAAGACTAGCGGCAGTTGATGCCGCGACTGGCAAGTCGTTGTGGTGCTTTGACGCGAATCAGTCGTGGAAGGCCTCACCTATGGCCTATCAATTTGACGGCCGCGAATACATCGCGATCGCATCCGGGCAGACCGTGACGGCGTTTGGTTTGCCGAAGTGATCGCAGTTGAGTAGCAGATTTCAATCGAAGCGGGTAGTCATCGCGACCATCGGGTCTCTGGGCGATCTTCACCCCTGCCTTGCTTTGGCGCAAGAGCTTACCCGGCGTGGCCATCAAGTGACAATGGCTACGACTCTCTATTACAGACAAAAGGTGCAGTCGCTCGGTATTGCTTTCCGCTCGCTTCGCCCGGATTGGGATCCAACGGACCCGGAACTCGTTCGCAAATGCGAGGATCTGAAAAAGGGTCCGGAAGTGCTCTATCGGAGGATGCTGTTGCCGGAGCTGAGAGGCACTTATGAGGATCTGCTTTCTGTCGCGCTTGACGCTGATCTGATGATCGCGGGGGAGTTGGTGTATGCAGCGCCTCTGGTAGCGGAGAAACTCGCGTTGCGGTGGGTGTCGCTTATTCTGTCACCGTTTTCGTTCTTCTCTTCATTTGATCCTTCGTTGATGGTCAATGCTCCTGCGCTCATTCACTTGCGCAAAGCTGGCCCGTCAGTTTACAGGGCAGGACTGAACGTTGCCCGGTTGGCTACGCGGCACTGGTCGAATCCGGTACGCCACCTTCGGCGCGAGCAAGGACTTCGAGCGGAATGCGATCCAGTATTCCGAGACAAATTCTCTCCCGATCTAGTATTGGCGCTCTTCTCGCATCATCTCGCTCAGGCGCAACTGGACTGGCCGCCACAGACGTTGCAACCTGGTTTCGTTTGCTTTGATCAACCGTATAAGCCGTCGGCGCAGCTGTCCAAATTTCTCGCCGGAGGAACTGCGCCGATTGTGTTCACGCAAGGATCGACGGCGGTGCACAATCCAGGCGATTTCTACCGGGTAAGTGCGGCAGCTGCGAAGCGCTTAGGCCGCCGGGCGATAATGCTCGGTGTCCAAACGGGTCCAGATGTTAACTCACCCGACGTTCTAGCGTTTCCGTATCTGCCCTACTCACAGATTTTTCCTCATGGCGCGGTGAATGTGCACCAGGGTGGTTCAGGAACTACTGGCGAAGCGCTACGTTCAGGTCGGCCCATGCTGATCGTTCCTTATGGCTGGGATCAACCCGACAATGCAGCGCGCGTAGAGAGATTGGGAGCCGGGCTCCACGTGGCACGGGGCGACTACACACTCAGCACCGCAACCGCGGCCCTGAAGTCGTTGTTGGAGAGCCCAAGTTTTTCTGATTGTGCGTCTGAAGTGGGAGATCAAGTCGCCTTAGAAGACGGACTAAGATCAGCCTGCGATGCGATCGAGTCGGTTTGGATGCTTCCAAAATGAAAAAATCATCCGTGACTACGATTCGTTTGCCGAAATAATCGCAGGTGGCCGGACGATTCAAGCGAAGCGGGTGTTCATCGCGACCATCGGGTCTCTCAGCGATCTTCACCCGTGCCTTGCTTTGGCGCAAGAGCTTACCCGGCGCGGCCATCAAGTGACAATGGCTACGACTCTCTATTACAGACAAAAGGTGCAGTCGCTCGTATTGCTTTCCGCTCGCTTCGCCCCGCAACGAACTTTCCCGACACGGTAAACTTGGGCTATAGGTAAGCCGGGGATGTCCTCTCAAGCGAGTCGATACGCAACCGTAGAAGAATACTTGACGAGCGAAGAAAACGCCTTGGATCGCCATGAATACCTGCATGGTGAAATCTACGCGATGGCCGGAGGAACGCCCGACCATTCCACCATCGGCTCGAATATCATCGGCACTCTTCACAATCAACTTGAGGAAGTCGATTGTGTTGTCCGAGGTCCCGATGCCCGGATACGAACTTCCCTTTCGGGTCTCTACACGTATGCCGATGTGGTGGTCTCGTGCGGCAAGGAGCAGTTCGAGAACAACTTGTTGATCAATCCTTTGCTCATCTTCGAGGTTCTTTCCGATAACACCGAGAGTTACGACCGAGGTAAGAAGTTCGAATATTACAGGCAAATTGAATCGTTTATTGAGTACGTCGTTGTGGCACAAAGCCGCATTTACGTTGAGCATCATACTCGCAATCGGGATATGACAACGACTAGCTGGTCGATGTTTGTGTACACGGATCGAAATGATTCAATTAGCTTTCGCGCTGTTCCTGCGACGATGCGACTATCGGCGGTGTACGCGAAGGTTCTATAAAAGTGCGGGAGCGTGATGGAGCATTGCCCGCACCGCAACATCGGCTCTGAAGTCATTGTTTGGAAGATCCAGGCTTTTCGGCTTGTGCGTCTCAAGTGGCAGATCAAATAACTGCAGAAGACGGACCAGGATCAGCTTGCAATGCGATCGAGGCCCTTTGTGTAGCCCTAAGCCGCTTGAAAGGATAGATCTCATGCATGCTTTGAACCCACTGATAGCGCTCGGCGTGATCGCATCGACAGCACTCACCGACGCCGTTTATGTCTTATTCAATTCGGCGGTGTCGGCGCGGCGGAGATTCTCCGCCGCTAGCTGGAGCAGTCTCTGGTATCTACTCTCCGCTTTTGCAGTTATCAGTTACACCGGCAACGCCATTTATGTCTTGTTCGCTGCGCTCGGTTCCTGGCTGGGAGCCTTTGGCGCGGTCACCTGGCTCAACCACACGGACCGGAAAGCCGGCGCAGTTGCTCAGCACCCGGTTCAGACCGGGGCAAACAGGTGATAAGAGTCTAACCTTCAACCGATTTCGGCGCTACCTGCCTTCTTACTGCGCTAAATAACCCCAAAGCAAGCGCGCCTCCCAGGATGAGGCTTAACGCTGACGGTTCCGGTGTTGCCGAAGTTGATGGACCGACCTCAAAGGCAAAGAAGCCGTTGTCGCCAAACAACAAGGAAGTCGGGATGACGTTTCGGACAAATGCGTTCCCTGTACTCGGGTTAATGAGTGGCTGCGAGAATGCGGAGAAGTCGCCTACTCGCTGCGCCGCGGTTGGCACGAATACATTCGAGAAGAACACTGCGGGAGCAAGGCCGACAAGCGTATTCGAGAAGACTTCGTTTGGCGAACTCGGAAAAGGTATCGAGACTAAAGCAGGCAAGAGCGCCGCATTGGTATATCCGAGGACGAGCATGTTTCCGCTGGAATCCCTGGCCGTCTGATTGGCTATCGAATTGAACGGGATGAGACCTGCGGGAAACGGGATGGATGCTGCCTGTAACAGGGCAGCTGACGAACAGAATGCAAATAACAGCAATGATCGTTTCATCGTGACGCGGAGTATATCACACAGAAGAACCGTTACACATGCTCGCCGGAACTGAGACTGAGGTTACGAACTCCCTTCGAGCTCCTTCACCAACTCCACCACCACATCGCCCACCACCTGAAAACTGTGCGCACTTAACTTATCCATCGTGTCCTGCGCGGTGTGCCAGTAGCCGCCGCTCGGGCCGTAATCCAGATCGATAATGTCGATCGCATTCACGCCCGAATCGGTGAATGGCTTATGATCGTCATCGATCCCGCCCGCTTCAGTTCGGAAATACTTCGCATCTCCTAACTGCTCGGCAATCTTCTTCACTTGTGCACGCAACGCTTCGGAAGAATTCGAATCGTTAGAAATGTCCAGATCCCGGTCCCCGATCATGTCGACATTGATTAGCGCTTTGACGCGCGCCAGTCCTCCGTCGGACGACCATTTCTCAACCAGGTGCCTGCTCCCGTACCGGCTGTCGGTATCCGTCCATTCACCGGTCGCTTCTTCGCCATCGAAAAACACAATCAATAAGTCGTCGGCGTGCTTCATGCCTGCCGACACCTTGGCAAATTCGATCAGAAAACCGGTCGATGATCCGCCATCGTTCGCTCCGACGAAATGCACCATCGGAATCTTCTTCGTGTCATAGTGCCCGGCCACTACGACGGTCTTCCCTGAACTCCCCGGAAATTTCAAGATGATATTCGTCATGGCTATCGGACCCGCCGGCGTGTGTCCGGTAAAGGCATCCATCGAGATCTCGCCGCCGAGCGGCTTCAGTTGCCCGACGATCCACGCCCGCATGTCTTCCAAAGCTTTTGAACCCGACGGCCGTTCCCCAAAGGACGTCGCCTTTTTGGTGTACTGCAGGGCCGCCCCACCCTGAAATTTCGCCGTCGTGGGAGTGGCCGCCGCTTGCGCGCTAAAGCCTGCGAGGCAGAGCCACAGAAAAATAAGAAGACGAGCGAAGATAAACGAGCTTCCCCTACTGACGTTCATGGAGCTATCTTATGTCTCGGACTGCGATTAAAATGTCTTATAGCCCGTTGTATTTCAACCGGGTGAGACTGTAGTATTATAGCCGTACAACGTCACCCAAGAACTGTCAGGTACTTATGCAGTCTGTCGGACAAAAACTCCGCCAAGCACGCGAAGCGCAGGGACGCACGCTCGAAGACATCCACTCCGCAACGCGCATCTCGCTCCGCACTCTCGAGGCCATTGAGGCCGACGATCTCGACGCTATCAGCTCCGCTTTTCTTTACAAAAGCTTCGTGCGCCAAATTGCTAGCGACGTGGGTCTGAATTATGCCGGGCTCGAACCCGCAGTCAAGGTCGCTGTCGAATCCATACCGGTGCCGCTCATGCCTGGGGAAGGAGGCGCACCGCTTCCCAACGTGCCGGCTCTGCGCCTGGGCCGCAAACGGAACCCGAAGCTCATTTACGCGATTTCCTCGTTCGCCCTCCTGCTGGTCGCTTGTTCCGGCTTCTATGCCCTCTGGCAGACTGCCAAGCCGAATGCATCCCGGATTTCTCCTTCGGCGCAGCAGCCGGCCTCTCCCGCAAACCCTCCTTCGGCCGACCTCTCGCGGAACACTGGCGGCTTCACGCTCGCCCTCTCTGCCACCGAGCCTGCCTGGCTCTCCATCATCGCCGATGGCAAGCAATCGTTTAAAGGTATCCTCGAGCGCGCCGAAACCAAAACGCTCGAAGGTCACCGCACTGCTCGGATTAAAACAGGGAATGCGGGAGTCGTGAGAGTTGTCTTCAATGGTAAGGCCTTAGGTGCTTTAGGACCTGTCGGACAAGCCCGGACCGTGCTTTTCACCAAGAATCGCTACGAAGTGATCGCCGACTCAGTCCATGTCTCCTGGAACGGAGTTCCGCCGCACGCGCTCACCTCCGAACCGATCAGCTGGAGTGTCGCGCCGCAGCCGCTTGTGCTGCTTCCTGCTTCGCCAGCACCCGTTGCAGACGCCGCTTCTGACGCTCCAATGCAATAAGCTCATTGCGGCGGCGCAGTTTGATGCTTCCGTCCACTTTGCCCCAGAACTGCCGAAAATAGTCGACCGCCGAGGCTAGCCCGAAGAGTACCACCGCCCACATACAGGCAAGCGCAAACGGCCGAAGTCCAGTAAAGCGCACCGAGAGCAAAACCAGGGTCACGCCGACCACCTGAAACACCATCTTCGATTTGCCCAACTCGCCCGCTCTCACGGTGAAGCCTTCCGCCGCCGCAATGCTGCGCAACCCTGAAACCGCAAATTCACGGCTGATAATCAGAATGACCAGCCATCCCGGTAGCAGCCGCATTTCGACCAGCGAGATCAGCGCGGCCGAAATCAACAGTTTATCCGCCACCGGATCCAGTAGCGTGCCGACTGTGGTGACCTGTTTCCAGCGCCGCGCCAGGTAGCCATCTAACAAATCGGTGAGTGCCGCCGCCAAAAACACCAGCAGGGCGAAAAAGTCGTTGGCGATGATCATCCTGCCGTTCCAATGCACGCTCAAACTGTGCTGGACTAGCGCCGCCACCAGCAGCGGCACCAGGAAAATGCGCACCAGCGTCAGCAGATTGGGCAGATTCGTCAATCGTCCTCACTATAAAACATCAAGCTCCAGCAGGATGGGTTTGCACCTGCCCTTTCGGGGCAGTATTTGGCCGCTCAGAGAACCGGGATGTCTTCGTATATTTCGGACAACGAAATTTCGACGTCCATACTCTTGATCGGAACCCGTACGTTTCTGTCTGAATATTGCGTAAGAATCCAGGTACGGTCTTCTTGACGCTCGGAATGTTCTACGAAAATCCTGTCTTGAGAAATCAGCAGACAGTGCCGCAGGGAAGGCACCGTTCGGTAGTAAAGCGATTTAGCACCTTTGTCATAAGCTTCCGTCGATGGTGACAAAACCTCAACTACCAGCGTCGGATTTAAAAGCACGTCATTCCGCAGGTCTTTAAACTCTGCGGTACCGCTAACCACCATCGCATCCGGGTAGACGCATTCCTGAACACTCTCGACAAACAGTTTCAAGTTGCTGTCATAAATTTCGCATCTGAGAAGTCGATCCAAGATAGCGATCATCCGAGCGCTAAGCCGAGAGTGAATGGCCGTCCCTCCAGCCATAACGTAGACCTCTCCGGAATAGTATTCGCTCTTCACATCAGCCTTGCGCTCACGTTCGAGGTATTCGTCGAAGGTGACTAGTTGCCTGGGTTGCGTCGCCATCGTCTTTGACTACATTGCACCATAGATCGAGCCCGAGAGCATGGGTTTACGCACGTCATCAAGTTACATTTAAGACGGGCGGTTCTTTACGACAAACATCAACCGGACGTCATCTGAATGAGTAACAGGCGCACCTGGAGGCCTTCGTACTAATAGCTTGAGATTCGAGCAGATTTCTAATGATCGCGAACCATTTTGGACACCGGTTTGCCCGGTGTGTTTCACTGCTTGCCTCCTTCATGCTCCTGCTGTTTTCCTCTCCCCTGGGTGCGCAGAATCTGCCGCCAGGCACGACCCTGGAAGCGCGCTTGCTCACGCCCACCGGATCTCGCATCTCCCAACCTGGAGACCAGATAGAAGCCACGATCATTGCGCCGATCAGCTTTCATGGGCAGATCCTCGTTCCCCTCGGATCGGGAGTCATCGGATCTGTAGAAAGTGTGAAAAAATTCGGCTTCGGTCTGAAACAGACCACCGCCAGCATTCATTACAACTTCGCCAAACTTCGATTACCCAACGGCGATCTCATCCCCATCCAAACTGAGCTCATCGAAGTGGAAAACGCGAAAGAGCGTGTGGATGTCGACAGTACAGTTCGCGGGATTCACCCTGTTGCCAGCATCTCGTCCAGTTTGGACCTTGTCACAACCCCGCTACTATTTGTCACACCTGTTCTCGGGGCGCCCATCTGGGGTGTAAAATCCATCATTGCACCAGCCGCGGTTTCTGAAATCTACTTCCCTCCCGGCACTGAAGTAATTCTCCGTCTAACTGCACCCGCTTCGCTGCGATCCAATGTTACAGAACCAATCGGTATTGCTTCCTTTTCCCCGGACGAAGATAGTAACATTCATCACCTGCTGACTCACACAGCGCAGCGAGCGGTTAAGAAACATCTGCCCTCCGATTTCGTCAACCTCGTCTTTCTTGGCAGCCGCGAGGAGATGGATCGCGCCTTTCGTGCTGCCGGCTGGGGTCAGGCCGAACGCAAGTCGCCACTTTCACTATTTCGGATGTATCACGCGCTCGCCGAGCGGGTTGGCTACGAAAGGGCTCCGATGGATACGCTGCTGCTAAATGGAGTGCCGTCCGATTTTGTCTATCAGAAGTGTCTTGACACGGTTCAAAAGCGTCATCATGTGCGGTTGTGGAAAGAGCCTCACCAGACGAACGTCTGGCTCGGCACCGCCGCCGAAGATATCGCTTTCCGCTTTGAAGTGGCCCATTGGACCCATGCCACTGCTCCCTATATCGACCGTGAACGGGCGAAGGTCGTGAATGACTTCGCCTATACCGGATGCCTCGACACTGTGGGGCTGGTAACGCGCGATCCCGCGGATCTTCGGACAAATTCCGGCGAGGTGCGCCCGATCCGCACCGACGGCAATATTGCGGTGCTCCGATTGAACGATTGCACCCACCCGACCGCTATGCCGGGAGGGAACGCCCTCTCCAACTCGAAGTCGCGCAGCCGACTGTCGCGCGAGTTCACCTCATTACGCAATGGTCTGCGGATGAATGTCTTCTTTACTGCCTATAACTCGCTCAGGCTTCTTGCTACCCGGCGAAACTTAAAGCCGCTCAGAACTAGTCCGAGCAGCGACCTCAATCCGCCCGGATTGGAGTGGCTAAACTCGCTGTCCCCGCGCAAGCAAGCTCCCCTCCTCTCGACGAAAACAAATCAAGCGGGCAGCGTAAAGTGAACCGTCGATCCCTGGCCATAGTTCGATTCGATCCAAATATTGCCTCGATACCGTTCTACGACCCGCTGGCACATCGCCAAACCGAGGCCTGTGCCCGGGTACTCCGCTCCATGTAGCCGCTTGAAAGGTGCAAAAACTGTTTCCAGGTATTTGTCTTCAATGCCGATGCCGTTGTCAGCCACCGAAATTTTCCACTCGGCGGCGCTGTGTTGGGCCGACAAATGAATCCGGGGCGGCACTTCCGGCCGGTGATACTTAATAGCGTTGCCGATGAGGTTTTGAAACAGCAGGGTGAGCGGAAACTCTTCCGCGATGACCATTGGCAAAGCATCATGAGTGACAACGGCGCTGCTTTCCTCGATAGGAACCTCCAGGTAGGCGAGCGCTCTCTCGAGCACGAGTCTACAGTCGATGGGACCGAGGTGCTCTATTTTATGCTCGTTTACCGACCAATACTCGCGCAGGTCGCTCAGCAAAGTTTCCATTTGCCGTGCGCCGTCGGTTACGAAAGCGATATATTCATCGGCATCCGGATCGAGCCTGCCCTTGTATCGTTTGGCCAAGAGCTGGGTATAGCTCATTACCATGCGCAGGGGCTGCTGCAGATCGTGGGATGCCGCATAGGAGAAGTGCTTCAAATCGGCGTTCAGATTCTGCAAAGCCTTTTCCGCCTGCGAACGCTCAATGAGGTCGGCAGCCAGCCGCGCCAGTACGTCAAGCAGGCGCAAGTCGCGCTCCGTAGGCTGATGCGGCTTGCGCCAATACGTTGAGATCTGCCCCAGCAGCTTTCCGGTGCGCGAGACCAGCGGCGTGCTCTGAACCGAATGGATGCCGGCCTGAAGACAGGCCGCCCGATCCTCGGTACCCGCCATCAGATCGGACGTTTGCACATCCGGAACGATGACGCGCCGGCCCGTGCGCAAAGCGATCCCCCAAGGAGTGTCCGAAGGGACAGAAACCCATTCCCAGAAGCGGGCCGCTTGCGGGTTGAATCCGCGATGCCCGAGCAGCCGCAGTTCGCCGCCGGGTCCGCGCTCGGGATATAGCATCTGAATGCTCGCGAACTCGGAGCGCATGATCGCAACGGCCGCATCGAGAATCTGTTCGTACAGCGCCTCAACTCTGTCTTCCCGAATCAATTTCGTACTGGTTTCCTGGAGCTGCTGCGTGGCCGCGAGTTCGAGGGATAGTTCTTCTTCGCTCTCGCGCAAAGCAGCCTCCACCCTCTGGCCCTGCTCGGTCAATTCGTGCTGGCGGACCGCCGAGACTACCAGCGCCTCGTTAATGTCGCGCATCGACTGAGATTGTTGCTGCTGCGCCTCGAGCGCGGCCGAGAGCGGGTACGCCGCCGCGGCGAACTGGCCGAGACTCTCGAGCAGGCGCAAGTCTTCAGCGTCAAATTTGCGAGCCGGATCATGGGCCACCAACCACACAGTACCGACCGCTTTTCCGTTCACGAAAAAAGGCGTCACGAGCGCTTCCTCAATGGGGGGCGAGAGCGAAATCAGATCAGAGTAGTAGCGTTCGGGATATGTGAACAACTGCACCGCGTTGCGATCGAGTACAACACTGCAAGGCCCCACATGACGAGGCGTCACTCCGTCGATTTGTGGTTTCCAGGCGCCTGCGACCGCCGGCCAGTAGAAGTCGCCGTTCTTCTCGGAGACCAGGCTGACACCGGCCGAACCAGCCCGGCAAGTCTGCATAGCCACCTCGGCGAGTTTCTGCAGCGTGTTTTCGGGCGAATCGGCCATATGTTGAGCGATCTCACGCAGCGCCCGATTCTCCGTCTGGTAATCGGGCGGCCGGGACGGCCGCGCTTTCAGCTTTGTGCTGCTCAATACCGACTCCAGTGAAACCTTGCTGCCGGCCATTTTTTGCGGACTACTCATGCCGTTCTTTTCCGATGCTCAAGGCGATTTCGGGTTCTAATCTTTCCTCGGTTCGGGAGGATTCTCCCCGGATGCCAAGGACCATGGCCCGGGAATGCCGCTGGTGAGGCCGCGGTAGCCACGAAGCGGCTCGCCGACAATCACGCCTTTGGCGGTGATCTGATATTCCCACATATCGATACTGTGCGCGCTGCCGCGCATCTTGACTACCAGCAGCATTTTACGGAGTTGTCCATTGATCGAGACGTACCGCAGACGTAGGATGTCGTCGGCCAGGAACGAGATCGTGAAATTGCTCAAACTCATTGATGTGAAGCTCTCCTCGATCTCTACCGTGCTGACGACCGTCACCCCAAGCCGGGTCAGTGCGCCAATCATCCGGTAGAGCGATTCGCGAAATTCGTGGCGGAAGTCCGGGGCCAGCGCCATCTCGAAGCCCACCAGCGAATCGACCACCACCCGTTTGGCGTCGATCTGCTTCACGGCACTCATGATTTCGTGTACCGTCTCATCAACGGAGAGGTCGAGCGGGCGAATGTAGATGACCTTGAGAGCGCCGTCTTTTTGAGGCGTTTCGAAATCGAGGCCCAATTCGGCGGACCGGCGGTTGAAATCAACCGGGAGTTCCTCGAAGATGGCTACCACGCCCGGCTCGCCTGTGCGCAGACCTTCGGCAATGAATTGCGATGCCAATATCGATTTGCCCGATCCGGACGGACCGGCCAGCAGCAGGCTGCTGCCGTTGGGAATACCGCCGCCCATCAAGGCATCGAGTTTAGGAACGCCAAAGGAAAGACGCCGCTCCCCCCTAGGATGAAGGTTTTCCTGCGAAAGACCGAAGGTGCGCGGAAAGGTTTGCAGGCCAGCCTGGGTGATGCGAAAGGTATGCAGCCCCGGAACAGACTCCTGGCCACGCAACTTCATGATCTGCATCTTGCGCACAATCGAGTTTCGCTCCGTACTCTGGTAGAGCCAGAACAGCCCGTCGGCGACCGTGAATACCGGATTATCGCGGATCTCGCCATCGGCATATTCTCCGACCAGGAACGACGTGACTTGCCAACTGGTCAGGTGAAGCGCCAGTCTCTGCACGAATCCCTGCAGTTCCATTTCGCTTCTATCCGCTTGCGCCTTGCGCACCACGGTGCGGAACGAGTCCACCACCACGATACGGGCGTCGAAGTCCTCGACTTGCTTAACGATCTCTTCCAGAACGTCGTCAAGACTCCGATCCAGAACGAATTGGCTGAGATTGACGAAACGAATTGAGCCGTCCAGTTTGGATGGGTCGAAGAACGTGAACTGTTGCTGGTAGCGCATCATCTTGACGGCCGGCTCGCCCAAAACAGTGAAATATACGGCTGGCCGTTCGGGAGTTGCATTGGCGAACACAAATTGGTGCACCAGCGTCGTCTTGCCGCATCCGGGGGCTCCCGCGACGATGTTGAAAGAGTACTCGGGGAGGCCGCCGCCGAGGATCTCGTCAAGGCCGGGCACGCCGGTGGGCATTTTCCGAATGGTTACTGGTTCGTGTCCTTGCGTCTGTCCGTCGTTCATAAAACCTGAATTTTCAAAACCTGGGCTTGCATAATTATTCTTCAAGTGAGGCATCGGGCCAAACTTCGCGTATCAAGCGGAGCGTCAGGGATTCGCCGATGAAAGTGACTAATAATCCCAACAAATGTTCGGTGATCGCGGCGCCCCCTTCTACATCCGCCCCTGCAACCGCGGAGAATTCTGTCGTGTCGACCAAGTGACCGTCGGCGGAGACTTTCACATTCCGCAAAGAAGGGTTATCGGCCCGAGCGATCAACACAGCGCGCCGCAACAGCGCTGTGAACCCGTCGGCTCCGAGGAACCGTGTCAGGGTAATACGTAATTTCTCGGAGACTCGCCCCGCCTTCTGCGCCTCCGTATCCGACGCGGACTGGTTCGCTGCTTCCGCGGCGACCAGTTGCCGTGCCCAAGTCCGAATTGATACAGATGGCGTGTCCATTAGCTTCGATAGAGCGTGATCGTTGGGTACACACCGCCGAACTGCTTTCCCGACGATCTACGACTGCTATCAGCCCTCCTATTTTGCCATCCTCAAAATGCGCTCGAAGTCTTTGGCTTATCGAACCTGCTCAAGAATATGCCTTGGCGTTCGTCACCTGATCGGCCCGGGCCTTCATGTCAGATTCGTCTAGGGCGCGGTTGCTCCGGCGTACCACCAGATCGCCGTATACATCCCGAGCCATAATAGAGGCGTTTTGATCGACTTCAAAGAGCAGCCTCATCGTCGTTTGAATGCACTCACGGGCGAATGGATTTTAGTCTCTCCGCACCGCACGCAGCGCCCCTGGCAGGGTCAGATCGAAACACCCGTCCCGCCCACGGCCCTGCACTACGACCCGGCTTGCTATCTTTGCCCCGGAAACGAGCGTGCCGGTGGGGCGCGCAATCCGCCGTACTCTTCCACCTTCGTTTTTCAAAACGACTATGCGGCCCTGCACCCGGACGTGGCAGCTGGCTCTGTCGATCAGAACGGACTGCTCGTTGCCGAAACCGAGCGAGGTCTCTGCCGTGTCGCGTGCTTTTCTCCCGATCACAGCCTCACCGTTTCACGTATGAGCGTTCCGGAACTCGAAACCGTGGTCGAGCTTTGGAGCACCCAGTATCAGGAACTCGGCGCACTCAATTTCATAAACTCGGTGCAGATCTTTGAAAATCGCGGCGAGATGATGGGCGCCAGCAATCCCCATCCGCACTGTCAGATCTGGGCCAACGAGTCTCTCCCCAACGAGCTGGAGAAGGAACAAAAGCGGCAGCGGCATTATCTGGAAAATCAAAAATCCTGTCTGCTGTGCCGCTATCTGGAACTCGAATTAGAGGCCGGCGAGCGCATCGTATGCCAGAACGAGCATTTCGTGGTCGTCGTGCCGTTCTGGGCGGTGTGGCCTTTCGAAACTCTGTTGCTGCCGAGAACGCATATCGCCTCGCTTCCGGAACTCGATACGGAGAGCCGCTCCGCCCTGGCGCGCATCCTCAAACAAATCACCACGCGCTACGACCATCTGTTTCAGGTTCCCTTTCCTTACACGATGGGTTTTCATCAGCAGCCAACCGATGGTCTACCGCACCCGGAGTGGCATCTGCACGCGCACTACTATCCGCCCCTGTTGCGTTCCGCCACTGTGCGCAAATTCATGGTCGGATATGAGATGCTGGGCTCTCCACAGCGCGACATCACCGCCGAATCCGCCGCTGAACGGTTGCGCAGCCTTCCGGGCGAACAGTAACAAACGCCGTTCGAGCTTTACTGCCAAAAGACGAGGCAAGCAAGTACCGTGCATGTGAACCAAGCCTACCTCGAAGGAACGAGAATCATGAAACGCATCATTCTACTCTGCTTTTCCATATTCATCACGTTACCTGCAGGCACAATTGCCCAAGAAACTACCCCAACCCTAGCCGCATTTTTCCAACAACGTCTAGCCGGTGTGCCGCCGCCTTCCTATGACGCACTCTTGCGAGTCATCGATCCGATCGCGAACAGCGATCCCAAAGATCTCGCAACAGCATTGCCGTTCTTATCTGCTGCTCTAAAAAGCACAAAGGATAACTTAGCCGTCGAGGCCGCTTTCGGATTCTATGAAATTGCTAAGAGGCCAGATGCCGGTACCCTCCTCCGTTCGAGAGTTCCTGAGATTGGAGCTCTGCTTGAGTTGCCAGATAATCGACTCGGTGGGAGCAGTGTTTTGACTTTGCGTTTTCTCACGCCATCCAACGGAGATCTGACCGTTCCAATTATGATCCGATTCTTGAGCGGTCCTGCAAAGCCAAGCATTGTGAAGGCCGAGATCGTTTCAACGCTGATTAAGTTTAGACACGATGATCCGATAGCCATGAAGGCAATCAACGCGTTCTTCACCGTCCAGGCGGAGACGCCGGTTCGAATAGCCACGCTGCAGGCACTGAGTGCGAATCACTTGAACGCACCTGGAATTGACGATTTCGCGGTTCACTCCTTAGGGGATCCCAACAAGTTCGTCAAGATCGCTGCAATTCATGCAGTTCACGCACTCGGCCCTGAAGTTTGGAGCCGAGCCCAACCTGCCGTAACCAGACTGGCGACTGATCCATCGGAGGATAAAGAGGTGCGAACTCTCGCCGACCGAGAGCTACGAGATACCGTAGTCTCAGCGCCGCAATAATGTGTACGAGTGGGAATACCGGGAAGTCATGGACTAGTGGAGTGTCGCGATGAAAACGTTACCACGCGATGCAACTCCGGTTGCTCCGCCCGCGGCTCTGAAGCAGCGTATTCTTCGGAGCCATGAGCCACGTCAGTGGCTCTCCAACCGGAAGCACGGAAACCATGAGCGAAGCGATTGGAGTTCTTTACCTCAGTATCAAACGAAATGGTTGCGACACCCCACCAGGCTGGCTATTGACACGAAGTTGAAACTCCGTTATCCTCACGAAAACCTCACCGCGTAGACACTGCCGTGGACTTTAAAGAGTCCCTCGTCGGCTCGTTAGTAATTCAGTCAGTAATTCTTGAGCGCCGGTTTGTGGCGCTCCCCACCTTTTCCTGCTTCCCGGCTCACGAAGCACGAGTAAAAAACGTGTTCGAGAAAGGGAGTCAGTCCATTGTCTAAACAGCATTCGAAGTTCCAGAGAAATTCATGGAAGTGTGTGGCGGCTATCTGTGGGTTGCTACTGGTCTTGACGCCTGAGGCGTCCGGTCAGTCGACCTTCGGCACGGTGCTGGGGACCGTCAAGGAGAGCACGGGTGCGGTAGTTCCGAACGCCAAAGTGCAGCTGCTGAACAAAGGCACGAATGCATCGCGTGCGACAGTGACGGATCAGACAGGCACCTTCGAGTTCTCGAATATCGATGTCGGCACGTATGAAGTGACGATCGAGGCGGTGGGCTTCGGCACGCAGCAGATCACGGGCGTGAGTCTGACCTCGCGCGAGACCAAGCGGCTGGATGCCGAGTTGAAGCTGGCTACCCAGCAGACCACCGTGAATGTGGAATCGGCTGGAACGGCGGTAGTGCAGACAGACACATCGAATATTGCGGAGACGAAAGGCAGCCGCGAATTAATTGATCTACCGGTGGCCATCACGTCGCGGGCGAACGGATCGACCAGCCCGATGTCGACGCTGACGGCGCAGCCCGGGGTGCAGACGGACCCGAACGGCAACATCTCGGTGGCGGGGTCGCAGCCGACGCAAATCGCGTTGAGCATCGACGGAATCAGTTCGATGGGGCCGGCGACGAACGGGGCGATTACCGAATTGTTTCCTTCTTTCAATGCGATTGAAGAGATACGCATTGGAGAGACGATCAATCCCGCGGAGTTCGGCGGGATCGCGGATATTTCGACGGTCTCTAAGGCCGGTACGAACCAATTTCATGGCGGCGTTTTCGAGAATCTGCAGAACAGCTACATGAACGCCGGAGATACGTTCAGCCACATTACGCCATCGCTGAAGATGAATAATTTTGGCATTTACCTGGGCGGTCCGGTCATGATCCCGAAGCTGTATAACGGGCGGAACAAGACGTTCTTCTTTGGAAGTTTCGAGGCGCTGCGGCTGCCGAAAAACGTGACGGCGATCGAGAGCGTTCCCACGCAAGCAATGCGGAACGGAGACTTGTCGGAGTACCTGACGCCGGGAAGCGGGGCGAACGATCCTAATGCGCTGACCGGCTATCCGGGGAATATCATTCCGGCGAGCCAGATCTCGGCCTATTCGCAAAAGGCTTTGAATGCTTTCTTCCCGTTGCCGAATTATGGAGCGCCCGGGCTGGTTTCGAATAACTACCTGGCGAGTTTTCAGGTGCCGATCAACAGCAATCAGGGAGACGTGCGATTAGACCAGACGCTGGGAGCGAAGCACCAGGTGTATGCGCGGTTCACCTATAAGAACCGGCGGGTGACCCAGGTGCCGCTATCTGGCTTCGGTTCGGACTCGCTGCCGAGTTCGCCGCTGCTGGGAAACGTGGCGGCGCCGGAAGTGGACGACGCCCTGACTGTGGCGGATAACTATGTATTTACGCCGACCATCGTGAACGAATTTCGCGTGGGATTCAGCGGCGATCACACATTTAACGGGATCAATCAGAGGGCGACTGATGTCGCGAACGAACTCGGGTTGACGGGCCTTCCCGGGCCGCTGCCCGCAGGCTCCGCCGTGCCCACGATCACCATTGCGGGATTCGTAGGCATCTTCGGGCAGTCGCAGAACACAAACGAGGGAACCGAGCAGGTGCTCGATACGCTGACCTGGACCAAGGGCAAGCACACCATGAAATACGGCGGGGATTTTCGTGCGCTGCACGGACTGTATACGAACGTCTTTGCGAATAACCGGCTGGGTACTTATACGTTCAATGGTTCGGTGCTGAATTCTCTTTTAGGGAGCGGATCGGCAACGCCGGTGGCTTCGTTTTTGCTGGGCTATCCGGATTCGAGTACGATTGCGACGGTGCTGCAGCCGGACACGAGTTCGTATGCCAAGCACCTGGGATTTTTCGTGCAGGACGATTGGAAGATCGCTTCGAATCTGACGCTGAACGTGGGATTGAGATACGAATATCATCCGATGTTCCGGGATCACTACAATAATCTCGCGAACTTCGATCCGGCGTATACGAGTGTGCAAGACGGAGTCACGGTGCCCGGAACGGTGATCATTCCGGTACAGCAGACGCGCTCAATTGTGAATCCGGGATTTGCGGAATCGATTGCGCCGACACCGATCCTAACGGCGGCGCAGGCGGGAGTGCCGGCCTCACTGCGCTACTCACAGAAAACGGATTTCGCACCACGGCTGGGTTTTGCGTGGCGGCCTTTTCATGACGACAAGACGGTGATTCGAGGGGGCTACGGGAAGTTTATTCAAACGCTGCTCGGGTCGGCGGTGCTGAACGCCTGGGCGGTGGAAGCGAGCGACGTGGCCACTTTTACCAACAGCATCGGGAGCAATGGGCAGCCGGCTTACACGCTGCCTTATGCCTGGCCGTCGAACATTGCGCAACCGGGTTCGCAGAGCTTCTATCTCGCGACCAATATTCATTACAAAGATCCCTATGTGCAGGAGTGGGATGTGACGGTGGAACGGGATTTGGGGAAGGGCGTGGGGATCCGGGTTTCGTATGACGGCAATCACGGCTCGAACCTGGGCATTCTGGAAAATATAAACCAGATTCCGGCGAATACGGCGGGTTATAACGCGCTTGGGAGCAGTGCGCCCTTCCCACTTTTTCAATACATCGCGTACCAGACGAACGCCGGTTACAGCAACTACAACGCGGGGACAGTTTCGGTGCAGAAGCGGATGTCGCAAGGATTGCAGTTCCAGGCGAGCTATGCCTTCACCAGGAACCTTTCGAATGCGCAGGGTGTGGCTACTTCGTCGGCCAATAACTTTGCGGGCGAGAGCGGCGGGACGATTTCGGATCCGTACAATCCGGGGTTGGATTACGGGAACGTTTCGTTCACGCGGCGGCACCGGTTTCTGGCGACTTTTCTTTACGATTTGCCATTTGGGCAGGGAAAGGCATTTCTAAATTCGGGCAGCAGGCTGGTGAATGCGGCGATCGGGGGATGGGAATTGTCGGGCATTCTACTGTTTCAGAGCGGGCCGTTTATGACGGTGACAACCAACAGCGATCCATCGGGCACGGGATACAACCTGTTCAACGCGAATGGGGGCAGGGCAGACGCGGTGGCCGGGGTGAGCCCCTATTCGGGTCAGTCGATCAATCAGTGGATCAATCCGAACGCGTTTGTGGATCCGGGAGACAACATTGGGCGATTTGGCAGCGCGGCGCAGGGCAGTGTGACGGGGCCGCATACGAGCGCGGTAGGTCTGTCGCTGTTGAAGAGTGTGGCGCTGGTGGAGTCGGCGCGGCTGCAAATCGGGGCGCAGGTTTCGAACGCTTTCAATCATCCAAATTACGCACCGCCGGGCAATTTGAACAGCAGTGTGCCGGAGGGTTTCGGGCAGATTACGAGTCTCCAGACTGCGGAGGGGGCAGGACCGCGAGCGATTCAGTTGACAGCTCGCATCACTTTTTGAAACTGGAGGCGGGCGGCACTGAATAGAACATAGAAACAACACGTGGGAGAACGCGTCGTACTGCGAAGAGGAATTCGCAGCTATGAAGATGAATGGGATCCGCCGAGGCAACGGGCAACCGCTCTTGCTGCTTCATGGACTCGGCGGCACGTGGCGTTCCTGGCGACCGGTCTTAGGCGAACTGGCTGTGCATCGAGAGGTCATTGCCATCGACCTGCCTGGGTTCGGCAAAACGCCGCCTCTGAAAAGTGAGGTATCCATCGCTACACTGGCCGGTGCGGTTACCGAGTTTTTGGATTCGCATAACCTGATCGGTGTCGATGTAGTGGGTAGTTCGATGGGAGCGCGGCTGGTATTAGAACTGGCGCGGCGCGGGGTGGTGGGAGCAGCGGTGTCGCTCGATCCGGGCGGCTTCTGGCAGGGTTGGGAACGCGGATTTTTTGCGGCTTCGATCGGCTTATCGATCAAGCTGGTGCGGCTACTGCAGCCGGTAATGCCGCTTTTGACAGGCAATCCGTTGGGGCGCACGCTTTTACTGACGCAGCTTTCGGCGCGGCCCTGGAATCTGTCGCCCGTAGTGGCGTTGGAAGAGATGCGGAGCTATGCGGCGTCACCTTCGTTCGATGAATTGCTGCATGAATTGGCGTATGGCGCCGAGCAGGAAGGGGCTGAAGCTAGGTCCCTGCGGGGACCGATCACGATCGGATGGGGACGGCAGGACCGGGTCTGTTTCCCGAGTCAGGCGCAACGCGCGTTGGCTTTGTTTCCGATGGCGCAGCTGCACTGGTTCGAGAATTGTGGACATTTTCCGCATTGGGACGTGCCGGCCGAAGCGGCGCGAGTCATTCTAGAGAGCACAGGAGAGCGGGCGCGATCGGAAGAGGTGAGGCCGCGGGTGATGACGGCTGCGGCGGGCGCGAGCCGATGAAAACCATGACATGTAGGGAACTTGGCGGAAGTTGTGACCAGGAGTTATCGGCCGCATCGTGGAACGAAATGGTGAATGCCATGGTAAATCACGTGACTGCAAACCACCCCGATGTCGCAAAGCAGATGGAAGCGATGCACAACAAAGACCCTCATGCATGGGGGCATGAGATGAAGCCTAAATGGGAAGCGAGGCCCGAGGAGTAATGTGCTTAGAGTCAGGCGTCGGCCGAGTTCGAATTTCTCCGAAGTAGCCCAAAATTACGGGAGGTCTTGGCGGCGGACTACCAGGCTTTCCAGATAGTCGTGGTCAATGTGGTAGCCGAAGCCGGAGGCGTCGCTCACCGGGATGGTTCCTTGTGCGGTGATTTCGATCGGCGGTGTGGTGATGTCGCGGTGCCAGTAGCGCCGGCTGGCAGAAACGTCGCCGGGCAGAACGAAGTTGGGAAGAGTAGAAAGCGCGATGTTGTGGGCGCGCCCGATACCGGATTCGAGCATGCCACCGCACCACACAGGTATCGAGTGAGCCTGGCAAAGGTCGTGAATCTTCTTGGCTTCCGTGAAACCGCCGACCCGGCCCAGCTTGATATTAATAATGCGTCCGGCCTGCAGACGGATGGCCTGTTCGGCGTGATGGACGGAGCGGATGCACTCGTCAAGACAGATCGGTGTGGCGAGCTGAGCTTGCAACACTGCGTGGTCGATGATGTCGTCATGGGCAAGTGGCTGTTCGATCATCATGAGATAAAACTCGTCGAGAGCTTTCAGGCGATCAAGATCGGCAAGCGTGTAGGCGGAGTTAGCATCGGCCATGAGCTTGATTTGCGGAAAGCGGGCGCGCACCTGGCGAATGACGTCGATATCCCAGCCGGGTTTGATTTTCATCTTGATGCGCTGGTAGCCGGCGGCCAGTTCGGTTTCGACTTTCCCCATAAATTGATCGACCGTGTCTTGTATACCGATGGAGACGCCGCAGGAAATCTCGTCACGTGCGCCGCCCCCGATGGTTTTCCAGAGCGGCTCATTGTTCAGGCGCGCCTGAAGGTCCCAGAGAGCGACTTCGACTCCGCCACGCGCCATATAGTGGCCTCGAATGTGGGCGGTCCGAGCGGCGACCTCGGACGCATCGTTAAAGGAGTAACGGAGGATGCGAGGCGCGATGTAATCGATGAGTAGCGGCCAGATGGAAGCGGTCCATTCTTCGTTGTAGAAAGGGTTTTCGCCCGCGGTGACTTCGCCCCAGCCGGAGACACCACCGGCGATTGCTTCGACCAGGATGATGTCGCGCTCGTACGTGCGGCTGAAGCTGGTTTCGAAGAAGTGCACGAGCGGCATGCGGATGTGCCGCAGAACAATGCGTTCTACCTGGATGGCCATTCAGATAATAAGTATGTACCGACGGATTCGCTGCGCTCGAACCCGGTGACCGCGAGACCGGCGCGGAAGTGCTGGTCAAACTGTGCGGCGATTCCGGTTTGAATGGCGAGCGCCTCGCCGGGATCGCCGGCACGGATCTCCGCTATGTCATGTGGGAGAGAAATGCGCGCCTGAATGGCGGGGCGCTTGAACGAATTTCCGTTAATCAGACTCTCTACCCGCGACGACCCGATCCACCATTCCGGGACGAGGCGATCCGTGGGAAGGCCGCCGTGCAAGGGACTGGACGTGGTGCCGTACTGATTGTAGACATAGCGGCGCACGATAACGCCCAGACGTTCGATGTTGAAAAATGCATTCTTGAGTTCGAGCGGATCGAAGGTCCATTCAATGAGATCGACCCCTGCGGCGAGTGCATAGAGCCGCTGCTGAAGTTTCATTTGACGGCCCAGCCCGGTGTTACGCCAGGCGGGGAGAACGCCGAGCATGTGGCTGTGAAGATACGATTTGCCGCCGGGCTTCAGCCCCGGAATGCAGAGACAAAACGCGACAAGGCGGTCTTGCTCAAAAGCGCCGAGGACCTGGCCGCCGATCTTGCTGGCGACGACGAAGAGGCGAAGCGGGAGGAGATCGAGATCTTCGAAACCCCAGATCTCACGCTGGAGACGGACTACTTCTTTGAACTCATTTAATTCGGAGAGCTGGCGAATGGCGGGAGCAGAGGACATTCGCTTACGGCAGCAGCACAATCTTTCCGTTCACGCCGCCCTTCTCTGCTAACTCGTGCGCTTTGGCGGCTTCGCTCAATTTCATTTTCTTTGCAACGGGAATGCTGAATTCGCCTCTTTGAATAGCGCGGGCAAGCTGTTGCAAGCGGTCGGGATCGGGCTGCGCCATGAAAACCTCGACGTGAATGTCTTTTCCCTCAGCCTCTTTCGGTTTTCCAACGACCGATCCAAGAATTCCGCCCTTCTTGAGCTTCGATAGTAGCTTGCCGATCACGTCATGATCGACCGTATCCGCAATCGCGTCCAACTGCGGCAAAGCCGCGATCTCCTGGTCGTTGTCTACTGCGACGACCTGATCAACTCCTAATGCCTCAGCTTCCTTCTTCTGGCTGCTGCGAACAGCGGCAATCACACGTGCTCCGTAATCCTTGGCCAGATACACCGCAGCGCGCCCCACACTGCCTAAGGCGCCAGTAATCAGCACCGTTTCGCCGGACTTCGGATGAACATGCTCAATCAGCTGCGCGCCAGTGGTCAAAACAAGCGGTAACGCCCCTGCCACATCCATGGCCAGGCCCTCAGGGATGATCGTCAGGGCATCTGCTGCTGCGGTGAGGAATTCAGCATAAGACTTGTTTACTACGCCCATGACCTTTTGTCCGGGTTGCAGATCGGTCTCACCCGAGCCAGTCTTGACGATCTCGCCCGCCACGTCGCGACCCGGTATGAAAGGGAACTGGATAGGAAAACGATCTTTCGCGCTGCCACTTCGAATCTTCCAATCGATCGGGTTGACGCTGGTGGCGGCTACTTTAATCAGCACTTCTGCCGAATCGGGCTCAGGGATCGACGCCTCTTCGTAATGAAGCTGGTCTGGTCCGCCGTAGTTGTGCAATCGCACAGCCTTCATAGTCTCTTCGTATCTCCTTTAGCTGGATGCGAGACATCGCAGAGTTTGTACACGAATAGTGCATCATGGTCTACAAACTCACGTGAAGCGATTGTCTCTGTTTTTTGTCCTATTGAGCACGTGCCTGATTGCTGCGCTGCCTGTGGCCGCCCGACAATCGCAGAAGGATGTGATCGCGTATGTGTTTGCGAAAGACCGGGCTCTCGATCCGAGCGAGATCGACGTCAAAAGCCTCACACGCATCAACTATGCGTTTGCCAACATTGAGAACGGCGAGATTGTGGCCGGATTTGCGCACGATGCCGAGAACTTTCGAACGCTGACGAAGCTGCGCGAAGCGAATCCAAACCTCGCGATCCTGATTTCGGTGGGCGGCTGGACCTGGTCCGGAAAGTTTTCAGACATGGCGCTGACCAAGGCGACCCGCGCGAAATTCATTGCGAGTGCCATCCGGTTCGTAGAAAATTATCGCCTGGATGGAGTCGACATCGATTGGGAGTATCCGGGCCTGCCAGGGATCGGCAACATGCATCGCCCCGAGGACAAGAAGAACTATACGGCGCTGTTGAAAGAACTGCGGGCCGCCCTCAATCGAAAGCAAAAGGAACTGGGCAGACAGTTGTACTCATCGGTTGCCACCGGAGCCGCTCCGGACTTTCTGGAACACACGGAGATGAAGAAGGTACAGCGCTACGTCGATTCCGTGAACCTGATGAGCTACGACTACTACGAGCCGACTTCAGATCGGATCACGGGGCATCACGCCGCGCTGTACACCGACCCCAAAGATCCCAAAGCGGTTTCGGCCGATGCTTCGGTAAAAGCCTTCCGCAAGGCTGGCGTGCCTGCGAAGAAGATCGTGCTCGGTGTGCCCTTCTATGGTCACGCCTGGTCCGATGTGGATGCTGCGAACCACGGATTGTTCGAGGCCGGCAAGGAGGCGCACGTGAAAGCCGATTACAAAGATATTGTTCACACGCTGCTGCCGGGCGGATACATCCGCTATTGGGACGAGGCGGCTTCTGCCCCCTACCTGTACAATGCGACGAATAAGACGTTTGTCTCTTACGAAGACGTGCAATCGATAACGCTGAAGAGCGAGTACGTGTTGAAGAATCACCTGGGAGGCATCATGTTTTGGGAATACTCGGGCGACGCGGACGGCGCGCTGCTCCAGGCGATCCACAAAGGGCTGGCCGGGGATTCCGATGGCCACTGACACTTTGCTATCGGGAGCGCCGCCTCGCACCGATGTCGCCCGCTCCTCGAGAGTCTTGTCGATCGACGTGTTTCGTGGATTGACGATGCTCGTGATGATTTTTGTGAATGATCTGGACAGTGTGAAAGGGCTGCCGTGGTGGACCTATCACCGGGGCCGGGTGAACGGGATGACTTACGTGGACATGGTCTTTCCCGCATTCTTGTTTATCGTGGGCATGTCCATTCCGCTGGCGGTGCGCCACCGTCTTGCCCGGAATCCTTCGATCCCCCTGCTCTGGTGGCACGTATTAACGCGTTCCTTCAGTTTGGTGGTGCTTGGGATTGCACTCGCGAACAGCGAAAAGGGCAGCGAACAATGGATGCACATGAGCCAGGGCGCGTGGACGTTACTTCTGCTGACGGGAGCGGTGCTGTTCTGGAATGTTTATCCAGCATCAATTCGCTATCGGCCGCTCTTCCGCTTTCTAAAGTTCAGCGGACTCGTCCTGATGGTTGCCATGTTTGCGCTGTTTCGCCGCGTTACCGAAAACGGGCAGGTAGCATGGCTCGACTTTTCTTACTGGGAGATTCTCGGCCTGATTGGCTGGACCTACTTGGCAGTTTGCATTTTATACATCCCGACGCGAAAACTGCGCTGGGCGTCCTGGCTCTGGTTTGCCGGACTGGTGATTTTGAACATTGCGTCAACTGCCGGATGGCTCCGGTTTCCCGAACATTTAGCCTTCTACGTATGGCCGTTTAACAATGGCGCGTTCTGCAGCATGACCATGGCGGGTGTGCTGATCTCGACGCTCTTTCTGAGCGACACGGTCGCTTCATCATTCAAAGCCAAGGCAGTCTGGGCGCTCGGATGCGCGCTGATCTTTGTGGTGGCGGCATGGCTGCTCGAACCGTTGGGCCTCTCAAAAATTCGTGCCACCCCAAGCTGGAGCCTTTACTGTTCGGGCGCAAGCACCATAATTTTCCTGCTGCTGTATTGGATCTGTGATGTGCAGAAGAAAACAAGTTGGGCTGCGTTCGTCAAGCCGGCCGGCTCTAATACTTTGCTGACGTATTTATTGCCTGATTTTTTCTATGCAGCGCTGGGAAGTTCAGCGGTGTTCGCGCAGTTCGAAAGAGGCGCGATTGGTGTCGGCAAATCTGTCGTTTTCACGGCGTTCATTCTGTTGCTCTCCGGTATCCTGGCGCGGTGCCGCTTGCGGCTGCAGCTTTAGACCCTGCGAAAGTGGTCGAGCAGTGACTTAGCCGCTAAGCCAAGCACGATGATCACAGCCAGGATGAGCGCCTTGCCCTTCAACGTGGCTACTGCGAACACGATCAACAGAGCGTACAGAATGGCGGCGACAAGAGGACCGATTAAGGTGCGTGGCTTATCGGGGTTCATTTTGCGGGCATGTTGTAGGCGAAGGTAAACGCCAGCCGGATCTGGAATCCTTTGTAATCGGCCGGCAAGGGCGGCAACGGATTCGACATGCTTAATCCCGCAACGGCGGCGCGATCCAGCGGATCGTGGCCGGAAGGATCGGCGGTGACGAGCTTAGGGATACTGCCATCGCGGTTGATGATGAACTCGACCACTGTTCTGCCGCGCAGTGCTCCCATCCGAGCACTTTCGGGAATCACCCGACGCCAGTTGCCGCGCACGATCCCCAGGATGGTTCGAAGATAGACCTTGAAATCTGCGCCGTTCGGATCGCTTTCAAGCTCAACAGCGGCATGTTGCGCGGGCGCCTGCGAGAGTGTCCCGAGATTGCCGGGCATCATCTGTTCCGGTGCATCGTCACTGATGGAGAACTGCGGGCTGTTGTTGTCATGCGTGGGTTTGTTTACGGCCGAATCGATGCCTCCGCGCGGCGGCAACAGTTTTGGATGCGGGTTGAGCGGCGCATCGGATCCAATGTTCTGAAATGGTCCGGGGTTGTCGGTCGGCGGCGGAGGGGTAGTGGCAGGCAAGCCGTCGGGTAGGCCCGCTACAGCGGCGTTCTGATTGGGATCGACCGTCGGAGCCTGTGGCAAAATTTGCGGCTGGCTGTTGCGCGCCAGCTGACGCATTGGCGTCTGCTTCGGGATTTCAAAGTGCCGCACGCTCGGACGGCGCTCGCCTGGATTCGGATGCGTTTGTCTGGATTCCACTAAATCCGCCAGATCGATTTGTTTGGCTACTTTCTGCTTGTTAGGCGCCTTCTGCGTCATCACGTCCGGTGGCAGGTACAACGGGATGTGCCGGTACACGACTTCGCGTTCGGGTTGTCGCGCATAACCAAGCAGACCCGGCACTTTCGCACCCCCCACGAGCACAAAAAAATGAAGAGCCACCGATCCGGCGAGAATCCAAAGCCAATAACTCCGATTGCGTTCTCCGGGCCAGGCGAGAAGCAGATTGAGTTCGACAGAGGAGGGCGGAAGAGCGGCGACGCCTACGTCCGAGGGCGGAACAGCAATGGAATTCACTTCAATGGAGCGCCGCGTAGGATTGTCCCAGAAACAATTTCAGCGTGTTCTTCGATCGTAGCAAGAATAGCCTCGCCCAGCCGCAGGGCCTGTGTGGCGGCTTTCCCACCGACTTTGGGCCGTGATCGCTGCCGAACAGCGTTGACGAACGACGCCAGTTCCAGCTGCAGCGGTTCGCCCGGCTGAGTCGGTATGGCTTCGAACCCGATCTGTTGATTGGAGAGAACGTGGAAGCGGGTCAGGTCCTGGCGCTTGTAGTCGATCGCCAGATATTCGCCGGGTTGAAAAAGACGAAGCTTGCGAATTTGTTCGGTAGAGACGCGGCTGGCGGTCAGGTTCGCCACGCAACCGCTTTTGAAGGCCAAACGTACGTTGGCGATATCGACCTTTCGAGAGAGTACTGAGATGCCGGCAGCGCGGATTTCGGACGGCATTTCGCCCATGATGTGCAGAATGATATCGAGATCGTGAATCATCAGATCGAGCACCACGTCCACGTCAAGGCTGCGCGGAGTGAAGACGCTGAGGCGGTGTACTTCGAAGAAGAGTGGGACTGTGACGGCTTGCTCCAGCTGCGAAACAGCTGGATTGAAGCGCTCCAGGTGACCGACCTGGAGGATCTGCCCGTTTTCTTCGGCCAGGTGGGTCAGGCGTTCGCCTGCTTCTGACGATGCGGCGATGGGCTTCTCGACAAGCACGTCTATGCCGGAGCCGAGCAGGTCCGCGGCAAGATTTTCGTGTGTGATGGTTGGGGTGGCTACCGTAGCTGCCTCAATGTCGCGAGGCAACTGGTCGAAAGTTGCGACAGCCTCGATGCCGTAATCGGCGGCTAAGGTGCGAGCTTTCTCGATGTCTGCGTCGACGATGGCCACGAGGTCTACGTCCGGCATGTGGCTGAGCACGCGAACGTGATGTCGTCCGAAGACGCCGGCGCCGAACACGGCCATGGGAAGTGCACTGCTCATCGCTGGTCCTCATCTTGGTATCCCACTATAGCCAGGCCGCCCTCGTTGGCCCGGTGAAGCATGGCCTCGCGATCGAGCAGCAATGTGCGGCCGGCGTCAACCGCCAGCGCTGTTGTTCCGGTTTCCAACATGGTTTCGATGGTAGTCAGACCGGCTACGGGTACGTCGAAGAGTAAGTGGCCGCGTCCCAGCGATGCTTTCACCAAGCGCAGCGGTTTGCCGTTGGTGAGCGAAGCAGCGCGGCGCAGCATGGCGTCGGTACCCTCCATGGCTTCGGCTGCCACGCAGGCTTTTTCGCTGATGGCGACACTCTGGCCGATATCTGCCGAAGCCAGCACTGAAGCGAGACGCCGGCCATAACGAATATCGGCTTCCTCTTCTTTGGACAATTTTCGCCGGGTGAGTAGACCGGCGGGGGCGAGCAGCGGTTTCAACAGACGCGTCGAGTCGACCAGTTCAATGCCTTCTTCAAGGAGGACGCTCTGGATACCGCCTATCAGAGCGGCCGTATTCTTCTCTTTGAGTGACGTGAGCAGCTTGAGGAGACGCCAATCCGGAGTAATCCCGGAGAACAAACTGACATGCTTTACCTGGCCTGTCATCATTACTTCGGTGACCTGTTCACGCTTCAGAATGTCGATCAGCTTGCCGAGTTGCCCGATGTTGACCCAATGAAAAGCGGTCGCAAAGTGTTCAAGTTCAGGCGTCGCCTCATTTTCGATAGCGACTACGGCGACCTGGTGGCCTTCGCGCTGTGCTGTTTGGAGAGCAAGCAGTGGGAAACGCCCATTGCCTGCGATGAGCCCGTACTTCACTTGACGAAGCCACGCGAGGAGGTACGGATGAACTCGATGAGATCGCGAATCTCTCCGGTCTGCGGAACTTCTTCCTCGATACGGACCAGCGCTTGTGTCGTGTTTAAACCCGCACGGGTCAACATGCGAAAGGCATTTTGCAGGGGTTCGATCGCGTCGGCGCTGTAGCCATTGCGTTCCAGCCCGACTTTGTTGGCCCCAAAAATTTCGGCTTTGTGCTCCGTGGCAGTCACGGAAAACGGCAACACGTTTTGCTTGATCACGCTGTTGCTGCCGACAATCGCGTGGCGTCCAATCCGGCAGTATTGATGAATGGCACAGAGTCCGCCGATGTTGGCGTAGTCTTCGACGACCACGTGGCCCGCGAAGGTCGCGCCATTGGCCACGATCGTACGGTTGTGAATGATGACATCATGCGCGACATGAACGTAGGCCATCAGCAGGTTGCCATCGCCAATCGCGGTGAGCATGCCGCCGCCTTCGGTGCCGCGGTGAATGGTAACAAATTCGCGAATGGTATTGCGATCGCCGATGCGCGTTTCAGAAGCCTCCCCCTGGTATTTCTTGTCTTGCGGCGCAACCCCGCAGGAGCAGTATGGATAGAAAACGTTATCTTTACCAATGGTGAGCTTGCCATCGAGATAGACATGCGCTAACAGACGAGTGCGCGCACCGATAGTGACGCTGCTGCCCACGATGCAGTAAGGGCCGATCTCAGCTTCACGAGAAATATCGGCGTCGGGGTCGATGATAGCCGTGGGGTGAATCGCCATTCGTGGCGCGTCCGAGGCTCAGGCGAGTTGAGGCTCGGGAACCTCCGGAGTGGGGACTGCGCTCGCGACCCGGTCGGACACTTTGCACATCAAAATGGCTTCGGCTACCACTTGACCATCGACGGTGGCGATACCGCGCATCTTAGCCACGGTATTTTTGCGGCGCAGCATTTTCATCTCGATTCGTAACTGATCGCCGGGCACTACGGGCTTGCGAAATTTTGCTTCTTCGACCGAGGCGAGAAACATGATTTTGTCCTCACCCAGCGGAGCTACGCTGCCGATCAGAATGCCGCCCACTTGCGCCATGGCTTCTATGATGAGCACGCCCGGCATTACAGGGAAACCAGGAAAGTGCCCGTTGAAGTGCGGCTCGTTGACGGTCACGTTTTTTATTCCAACAATCGAGTCGTCACTTATTTCAAGGATGCGATCGACCATCAACATCGGGTAGCGGTGAGGCAAAACCGCAGCAATCTGTTGAATATCCAGCGATGTCATGGAAAGGAACGGAATCGCTATTATAACAGTCGGATGAAGGCTTTCCTGCGGCTTGCAACTCGGAAGAAAACGGAAATTATCGGCTCGATTGAGCAATTAGTGAAATGCGAATCGCCCAGTGATTCGCCGGCCGCGGTGAACCGTCTTGTCGATCTGCTGATTGAGCAGGCTAAAGACATCGCGGCTCCAAAATTATACCGGTGTGACGGTTCGGGCCAATGCGTTCGTCTGGATTTCAGACTGCCGGGACGTTCGAAGACAGGCCGCATTCTGGCGATTGGACACTCGGATACCGTATGGCCCATGGGGACGCTGGCCACCATGCCATTCCGCAAAAGCAAGGGTCGGCTTTGGGGGCCGGGTGTGTTGGACATGAAGTCAGGGCTGGCGTTTTTCCTGAATGCGACTCGCATCCTGAGAGACCTGGACGTGCCGGTAAACCGTAACATTTCGCTCCTCGTGGTTTCCGATGAAGAAACAGGTAGTAAGTGCTCGCGGGAACTCACCGAGACCGAAGCGAAGCAGAGCGATTGCGTGCTCGTGCTCGAGCCTGGCACCGGGCTAGAGGGAAAGTTAAAGACAGCGCGCAAGGGAATCGCTGGATACCGGCTCAGTGTGGAAGGCAAGGCTGCGCACGCCGGTGTCGACTTCGCAAATGGAGCGAGTGCGGTGGTCGAACTGGCGCGGCAGATCACGCGCATCTCTGAGTTGACAAACATGCAGCGCGGCACCACAGTAAACCCGGGCGTGATTAGTGGAGGCAGCCGGACCAATGTGGTGGCGGCAAAGGCGCATGTTGACATCGATGTTCGGATCGTGCGTTCGCGTGAAGGCGATGTGCTCGATCAGAAACTACGGAAGCTGCGGCCAGTCGACAAACGCTGCCGGCTGACTGTCGACGGCGGATTGAACCGTCCCCCCATGGAGAGGACGAAAGAAATTGTGCGCTTGTTTGCCCTGGCCAGAACGCTGGGTGCCGAGATGGGCATCGATGTGGAGGAGTCCGCGACCGGCGGCGGTTCGGATGGCAACTTTACCGCCGCTCTGGGCATCCCTACGCTGGATGGTCTCGGCGGAGTGGGTGAGGGCGCGCACGCCCTGAACGAGAGTATTCTGGTGAATCGGATCGCCGACCGGACCGCGCTTTTAGCTTGCCTTCTCAGCCGGTTGTGATGCCGGTTCGATCTGCACGAAGGGCGAACGCGTCAAGTCACTGTCAAAGAAGTTAGTCAATTTAGCAGCCGCTGTCGCGCCGACAACTTTACTCAACTCTTCTTTCGACGCTTGCCGCACGCGCTCCAGACTGCCAAATGTGCGAAGCAGTTTCTCGACTGTTTTCGGACCGATACCGGGCACTTCGTGCAGCTCAGAAGTGAGCCGCTGAGCATTGCGCCTGGTACGGTGGAAGGTCACCGCAAATCGATGAGCTTCGTCGCGAATGGTTTGCACCAGGTGCAAAATGGGAGAGAACTTATCGAGGATGACGGGCTCGTCTTCCTGGCCATACACGTAAATCCACTCTTCGCGCTTGGCAATCGAAGCGAGCGGCTGATACGTAATACCGATTGCTTCGAGAGCTTCCGCTGCGGCGTGCAACTGTCCAAGACCGCCGTCGACGAGCACCAGGCCCGGAAACGCCTGTTTTTCTTCCTGCAGCTTGCTGTAGCGCCGCGTGATTACTTCGCGCATGGAAGCAAAATCGTCGTTACCGACCACCGTTCGGATGATGAACTTGCGGTAATCGGACTTCTTCATCTTGCCGTCTTCCCAAACCACCATGCTGGCGACCTTATCGGTGCCTTGAATGTGCGAGATATCGAAGCACTCGATTCGATTCGGCGCTTCCGGCAGATTCAAGGCATCCTGCAGAGCGCCTTTGATGGTGTCGGACGAAGGCTTCATCACGCGAAAGCGCTGGTCGAAGCTGTGCTTCGCATTTGTTTCAACTAGCTCCAGCATGGCTTTTTTTGCGCCCCGCTGAGGCGTCGCGATCTCCACCCGGCGTCCGCGTAGATCGGAAAGATAGTCTTCCAGTACGTCCCGATCCTCAAAGTCGGTGGGCACGTGAATCAGTCCGGGAATGTACTTGCTGTTCAGATATAGCTGCTTGAGAAGCGCTTCGAAGAATTCGCCGGGGCTGAAATCCGGCTGATCTTCCCAGAAGAGTTCGCGGCGATCGACGATCTTGCCGCGCCGCAAGTGGAATAGATTTACCGCAATAAGCGGGGGCTCGGCATAATACGCGAAAATGTCGATGTCGTCACCCTCAGCGGATGCCATTTTTTGTTTCTCGTCCATCTCGCGGACAGTTGTGACGAGATTGCGCAGACTGGCAGCCTCTTCGAAACGCATGTCGTCCGATGCGGCGCGCATACGGTTTTCTAGCTCATTCGCCAAATCGCGATGGCGGCCTTCCAGAAACAAACGAACGTCGCGCACGGCTTCCTTATACGCCTCGTCGGTGGTCAAACCGGGTGTACACGGACCCAGGCAGCGGTGAATGTGGAACTGCAAACAGGGATGAGAATACTTTTTGCTCAGGTCGAGCTTGCACGACGGAACTTTGAAATGGCGATGAATGAAATGAACCAGCCGGTGCGCTAGGTTGCCTGGAAAATAAGGCCCATAATAACCCGCGCCGTCTTTAAAGATCCGCCTGGTCACGTAGACGCGCGGATACTTCTCGTTGGTGAGCTTGACGTAAGGATAGGTCTTGTCGTCGCGCAACAAGATGTTGAAGCGCGGCTTGTATTGCTTGATTAAGTTGTTTTCGAGCGCGAGTGCTTCTTTGTTGTTATCGACCTCGATGAAATCGATGCCGCGCGCCTCAGCAATCAGACTGCCTGTTTTGGCTTCGGCTAAACGGTCTTCGTTAAAGTAACTGCGGACGCGGCTGCGTAGATTCTTGGCCTTCCCGACATAGATGACCTTGCCTGCTCCATCTTTGTAGAGATAAACTCCCGGCTCTAAGGGAAGCTGCGCGACCTTCTCACGTAATTCGGTATTCGCTTCGCGCATTTTGCTGCTTTTATACTTTAATTGTGACACGTAGTCTGCGGATGGCCCTGCTTGGAGGATGGTTGTGTTGCGCCGCGCTCCCGCAAATGAACGCCGGGCAACAACAACCAGCAACGCCGGCGCCGGCTCCGCCGCAACAGGGCGTGCCGGTTCCGCAGAAAGTGCCTGACGAAGCGACCCTGCCGGAAGAAGACGAAGCGGTAGCTCCCGAGAAGTTTGTGCTGAATCCGCTGGAGTCCGATCGCAACGTACGCGTCGGCAACTATTATTGGCACAAAGGCAAATTCCAGGCGGCGTTGAAGCGTTACGAGTGGGCCACCAAGTACAACCCGAGTTCAGCGGAGGCTTTTTTTAAAGTGGCCGAAGCGGAAAACAAGTTGAAGAACTCAGATGCGGCCCGCGTAGCGCTAAAGAAGGTCGTGGACCTTGCTCCCGATTCGAAGCTGGGCCATGAAGCGAAAAAAAAGCTGGCGAGTAAGAGCTAACGAGACTAGCGGCCGCTCTAGATACTCGAAACTCTTGTGACTTTATATGACACATCTCCGAAAGCGCGCGACGTTTATCTTCGACGCTTAAGAGAGATGACGCCCTCAGAACGGCTCAATCTTGGCATCGCACTTTGGGAGGCAGGAGATTCGGTTCAACGTGCTGCGGTCAGGCGCAATCATCCTCGCGCCGACGAGGCCGAAATTGTATTCCGCATTGCGATAACCCGGTTTGGAGTGGAACTCGCCCGCAAGGCCTACAGAAAGCCATAATGACACCTGCGGACGCCTTCGAGCCGCAAAATCCGATGAAAGTCACAGCCCGGCCTAACGAACCAACCCAGACTCAGAGCCATGAGCCACGTCAGTGGCTCTCCAACCGGAAGCACGGAAACCATGAGCGAAGCGATTGGAGTTCTCGGCCCCAAACTATCCTAGTGACTTTCAACCGAGCGGCCCGCATTCGCTTTCTTCCACAACGTGACTCTAGAAGCGAACGAAACCGCATTGGTTCCAATTGGGCGGTAAACTGTTCGAGGCGCCGCGAAATTGGGAGTTGGCGATTTGTTGTATCGGGCGCTAAGTAAGACTTAACTCTTCACTTTGATCTTTTGTCCGCGCTGCATGGTCTGGTGCCACATGGCTTTGAGCAATTGGCCCACGCCGTGGTCCCAATCGGGAAAGAGATCGACGTGCTGGACCTGCTTGGCAATATCGCGTGGTACTTCGCAGTCGTTCAGACGGACCGGCAGGAAAAATATTTCTTCCGCAGGAACCCGTGCTGCCATTCTTAGCGCGTAGTCGAGCTCGCACTGAAAATGCCCGCGCTTGGCCACGGAACGTCGCGAGAAGCAGCAGATAAAGAACTCCGAAAGGTCGATGGCGCGTTCGATGGCGCGGGGCCAGTTTTGACCGGGCAGCAGTTTTTCCCGATCCATCCAGGGCTCAAAGCCAGCGTTTTGCAAGGCAGTGTAGAGGCGTTTCACATCGGCGCGATCTTCGTCCGCATAAGCGAGGAAAACACGAATTCGGCCGTTGGGTTCGAAGATGACATGGTTGGCAGGGCTTAGTTTGAAGCTGCCCAGCCCGTCGATTTCAATAGCGGCGCCCTCGCGCAGATAGCGGTCGATCAATTCGAGCAGTGCTTTGCCGCGCAGACTACGATTCACGACGCGGCCTCGGCACGGGTGCGCGGAGGATGGCGGCATCCTCGACTTCACGCGTCGGATCGCTGACCTTCAATTCTTTTAGTAAACGATGGACCAGGGCATCGACGTCATCCGCAGCTTTGGCGCGCGAACGGTGCGACTGCCGGGCAAGTTGGCGGGCGAGATCGAACTTGTTCATCGCCCATAGAAGTAAGGCAGCTCGCGCCAGGAATGTTAGGCGTCGAGTGAGAGCGATAGGGCCTATGTGCTTGCAGTAAGAAGCGTTAGCTTCGCGAAAACTAATTCAGAGGGTTTGTGACCGAACTATTCGGCCCGCAGAACTTCGAGCGGCCGCTGATCGAGAATGCGCGAACTCGCCAGCCAGCCCGCCAGGTTAGCCAGCAGGGCCGTGCCGAGCATAACAAGAACGAGCGAGATCCAATCGAAATCGAAGTGAGCGTTGATGAAGCGTTCAGCAATGATGCCCGTGAAGACGTTCGCCAGGATCCCGCCCACCAGGCCTGCTACCAGTCCGAGCACCGTGAACTCGATGGAAAAAATGCTGGTGATGCGGCCCCGCGTCGCGCCTAGCGCTTTCAGCACTGCGACTTCACGTATGCGTCGGTAGCGGGTTCCGGCAACGCTCGACGAAAGAATGATGATCCCGGCCAGGATCGCAAAAGCAGCTAGAAAGCGCACGACCAGGGCGACCTGATCGACCGCCTCCTGAATGCGAGTAAGCACATCCGCCAGATTCATCACCGTGACGGTAGGAAATTTCTCGAACAGCGCTTCTTCCACTTGTGGAATCCGCGGCGGGTCGACGTGGACCGCGCCATAGTAAACAACGGGAAGACCGTTCAAGGCTTTTTGCGGAAAGACCAGGTCGTAGCGAACGGGTGCCCGCTGCTCGCGGCGGAAAACGGCAACCAGCGGCGCGGTGAGGGTGCGTCCGGCGATTTGGAAGGTGATTCGATCATTCAGATGCAGTTTAAAATCGCGCTCAGCTTGTTCCGAGACAGCTAAGGCCGGTTCAGTCGTGCCGGCCTGCCACCAGGAACCCTGGCGGACCGTGAGCCCGTCAGGCAGCGCCGCGGCCGTAGTGATGCGAATCGTCTGCAGATCGTCTTTGCGCTCCTTGGTGAGCGGCAGAGAGTAAGCGGGAACGCCGTTGTTCGAAAGCATTCGCGAGACGATATATCCCACCAGCTGCACCTTGCTGCGCACGCCGGGTTGTGAAGCAATGAGCTTACTTAAGCCATTGGAATCCCGAATGTCGAGCAGGAAGACGTTCCCTTCACGGCCTGGACCTTCGCTATTGACTTCGCGCAGCACGGTGCGCTGAAGCAAGTACGTAGTGAGCGTAAACATCACTCCTATGCCCAACGCCACGAGTACGGAGCGAGCCTGATTGCCTGGGCGATAGAGATTGGCGAGGCCGTGGCGAACGAAGATGGGCAGCGTACCCTGTGCGGCCTTAACAATGCCGCGCAAGACGAGCAGCAGGAGCGAGGAAATTCCGGCCAGCAAGAGAACGCTGGCTACTAATCCCGCCATGAAATACAAACCCATCTGCCAGGAGCCTCCGAGCCACACGGCAATCCCATAGAAGCCGAGGAGGATGAGAGCGCTTCCGGTGTAGCTGGGAATCTTCTCGCGCCAGTTGCGCCGGCTCGCCTGCGCGGCATCCGTCATGTCGCGCAGGAAGACTAAGCTGGGGCGCACGTTACGCACGCTCAGCAGCGGAGGCAGGGTGAAGAGCAGCGTGGCCAAAATGCCGAGACTCATGCCCTGCAGACTGAAAGACCAATCCCATGGGATGTCCGGCAGCAACGCGAAGACGCGATGGATCAGCCAGGGAAAAGATTTCTGGACCAGTGCCCCGACGGCAACACCGAGCAAACCTCCGGCAATGCCGAGCCAGAGTGTCTGCAGCAGGTAAATCTGCATGATCTGGCTGGCTCGTGCTCCCAGTGCTTTCATGACCGCGATGGTGTCCATGTGCTGCTGGAGATGAGAATGCATGGCCATGGCGACACCGAGTGATCCGACGATCAGTGCAATCAGGCTGACCAGGCTGAGAAAAGTGGTGGTGTTGTCCAGCGCTTTGCCGACGGCCGGGCTGCCCTCACGGTAATCGCTCAGGAAGATGCGATGCACCGTGCCTTTCAATTGTTCTTTGATTTCGTCGAGATTGCTGCCCGGCTTCAACTTGAAAAGAAAACGTTGGGCCGCTCTGCTTCCAAACTGCACGAGGCCGCTGCGCTCGAGACCGGGACGGCTGATTAGAGCGCGCATGCCGGGCCCGAATCCGGAAGCGAGGCGGTCGGGTTCCGATGTCACCGTGCCGGTAATGCGGAAATCCTTGCCACCAAGCCGGATCGTGTCGCCGGTCCTCACCTTAAGCCGCATCTCGAGCTCCGGTGTTACAACCGCGGAATGATCGTCGGCGAGCATAGCTGACAGTGGCTGACTCGGTTCGAGCCCTATCTTGCCGTAGTACGGATAGGCATTCGGATCGACGCTCTTCACCGAGATCATCTGCGGGAAGTGTTGTTGATTGGAGGCGGCCATCGATACGGTTTCGGTGACCTGGGTGAATTGGCCGTTACGCGCACCAATCGACTGAATTTTCGCGAGTTGTTCGGGTGTGAGGGATCCCCACGTTTGAGCCTGCAAATCAGCGGCAATCAGCTGCTTGGCATTGCGCAGCAGCATGCCGCGAAAGGCATAGCCAAACCCTTTGACACCACTCAATGCAGCAACGCCTACGGCAACGGCGAGAACCACAAAGACAAACTTGCCGGGTGAGGCGTGCAGTTCACGCCAGCCGATTTTCGAGGCGGTCCTCAGGCCGAATTTCGTAGTTGTTACGGGGATGGTCGCTGTGGTCGCCATGACTTAGGCCCGCACAACAGATTCATTCAACACGTCGGTAAGGATTAGCCCATCGCGCAAAGTAATGATGCGATCCGCGTAGCCGGCCAGGCGACTATCGTGTGTGACCAGCACCAGCGTAGTGCCTTCTTCGCGATTTAGCTGAAGGAGCAGGTCCAACACCTGTTGGCCATTAGCTGAATCCAGGTTGCCGGTTGGTTCATCGGCCATCAGGATAGGCGGCCGCGTAATGAAGGCGCGCGCAAGCGCCACACGCTGCTGCTCGCCACCGGAGAGTTGCACCGGATAGTGATGCGCGCGTCCGCTAAGACCGACGCGGGCCAGCAACTCCTTGGCGCGCCCGCGTCCATCGCCGGCATAGCCGCTCAATTCGGCTGGCAGCAGAATGTTTTCTTCGGCCGTCAGCGTGGGCACAAGCTGATACGACTGAAAAACGAAGCCGATTTTCCGTCCGCGCAAACGCGCGAGCTGGTCCTCCTTCAAATCTTGTATTTCGACTTCGTCTACGATGATCCGGCCTTCGCTGACCGTGTCCAGGCCGGCGAGAAGCCCGAGCAGCGTACTCTTGCCGCTGCCGGAGGCACCCATAATCGCTACAAACTGGCCTTGGGGGATGGCAAAACTAACGCCGCGCAGAATCTCTACCCGGTTGGACCCGTTCTCAATCGTTTTCGAAAGACCATCTACTTGGATGACATCTTTGGTGAGGGCATAACGGTCGGATGAGTGCATGTCAATCTTAGGATTGTGGAGAAACTGAGGTCTTCTTTATTAATTGTGGCAGTGTGCGCGGCGGGCGCTTGCCTCGTTGTCTCCTGCGGCTCGCGCGACAAGCCCTCTCATCAGGAGGAACGTACCGCAACCCCGCCAAGTTCCAGTTCTCTTCCGAACCCGAGCCAGCCTCCTGTCCAGGACGATAGGCCGGTGGTCGTGGCATTCGGCGATAGTCTGACGGCCGGCGTTGCGGGACGGAGTTATCCGGACGATCTGCAGGACCTGCTCAATCAGAATGGATTGCGCTATCGGGTAGATAACCAGGGTGTGAGCGGAGACACCACTACCGACGGTCTCGCCCGCATTGAAAACGTCGTGGCCGAACATCCCGCCCTGGTGCTGCTCGAATTTGGCGGCAATGACGGCTTACGCGGCATTCCGGTAGAGGCCACCCGCAGCAATCTGGAGCAGATGATTCAACGCCTGCGCAGTGCCAGGTTACCTGTCGTGCTTTTAGGCATCACGCTGCCGCCGAACTACGGGCCGGAGTACGTGAAGCCATTTACCGCCATGTTTCCTGAATTAGCAAAACAGTATCGCTTGCAATTTATGCCGTTTTTGCTCTTGCACACCTATCAAAATCAAGCGCTGATGCAGCCGGATGGGATCCATCCCAACGGGGAAGGGAACCGTGTTGTAGCCCGTGACGTATTCACGCTGATCCGGCCGATTCTTCAGAGAAATAAAAAAACCGGAACACTATGAGTGCTCCGGCAGCAGCTTTCAGAGCCACGACCGTAAGGGAGTAACCATCACTCTTCGAGCCGCCGAATCGAATGAAGACGCAGCACTCGGAGCCATGAGCCACGTCAGTGGCTCTCCAACCGGAGGCACGGAAACCATGAGCGAAGCGATTGGAGTTCTCGTACCCATACTATCCTCGTGACTTTCAACGGAGTGCGTTAATTGGGCAGTAGTACAGCATTTACTACATGAATGACACCATTCTTCTGCATCACGTCGGCTTGGGTCACGGTAGCGGTGCCGCCTTTTTCATCTTTCAAAACGACGTTGCTGCCGTCGAGCATGGCCGTGAGAGTGCCGCCTTCTACCGTTTTGATCTCGGTCTTTCCACCATCTTTTGTAATCATCGCGATCAGTTCCTTAGACGTAACGAGGCCGGGCACGACGTGATACGTAAGGACCTTCTTCAATTGATCGATGTTTTCCGGCTTCAGAAGCGTGTCGAGAGTTCCTGCGGGAAGCTTGTTGAAAGCTTCGTTGGTGGGGGCGAAGACGGTGAATGGTCCATCGCCTTTCAGCGTGTCAACCAGACCGGCTGCTTTTACGGCCGCCACGAGCGTAGTATGGTCCTTCGAATTAGCGGCGTTCGAAACGATGTCTTTGGTCGGATACATGGCCGCACCACCGACCATCGGCATATTGCCCTGAGCGACAAGAGATAGTGCAAAGATCGAGAGTGAAGCTGCACTGAAAGCTAACTTGATTTTCATGATTTTCTTTCTCCTCCAACTAATAAATTCTCTGTGTAAAGATACGAGATCAGCAGTTTGTTGGATGAAAGTGGATCATTGTCGGCTTATTACCTTATGTGCGCGGAGAATGATTTGGAGCGCACGTGTCTGAAGCGAATCTACGTTTAAAACGGGAACTCGGGCTGCGCGATCTGGTGCTATTCAACATCGCTGCGTTAGTAAGCATGCGGTGGATCGGAGTTGCGGCTCATGTGGGACCCGGTAGTATTTCCCTTTGGTTGCTGGCAGCACTTTTCTTTCTTTTGCCTTGTGCTCTGGTGGTAGCCAATTTATCGCGCCGTTTCCCGCAGGAAGGCGGCCTATATATCTGGACGCGCGAAGCATTCGGGCCTTGGCATGCTTTCTCCTGCGGCTGGTTTTACTATCTCAATAACTTATTTTGGATACCTGGCCTGTTAGTGTCGATGGTCGGCATGACAATTTATTCATTTAGTCCAAAGTTAGAAGGACTAGCCGAAAACCCCTGGTATGTGCTGCCTGCAGCGCTTCTGCTTCTGGCAGTTACGATGGCGGCTAACTATGCCGGACTGCGGGTGGCCAAGTGGGTGGATAACGTCGGAGGGCTGGGAGCATACTACATCGCCGGAATCTTAGCGATTGCGGCGGTGAGTGTCTGGCTGCAAAAAGGATCGGCCACACATTTCGATATTGTGCCTCGGCTCGATTTCGACAAGCTGAACTTCTGGTCCCAACTCGCCATGGCCATGACTGGCCTGGAGCTAGGCCCTATCTTGTCGGGTGAAATCCGCAACCCGAAGCAGACGGTTTACCGGGCCATCTGGATCAGCACCGGCCTGGTTGTAATTGTCTACATCTGTGCGACTGCCTCGCTGCTGGTCCTGCTGCCGCCCGAAAGTATCAGTACCGTCATCGGTCTCGCGCAGGTCGGCCAGCAGGCATCACTCGAATTAAGTTGGTCGTGGGTTTCGATCGCTGTAGGAGTGGGTATTTTGTTGAGTGTGGGAGGCCAACTGGGAACCTATATAGGCGCTTGCGCGCGGCTGCCATTCGTTCTGGGTATCGATCGCTTTTTGCCGCCAGCTTTCGCGCGGCTCCATCCGCGGTTCGGAACGCCGACGGTTTCCCTTCTGGTGCTGGGAGTTGGATCGGCGGTGCTACTCGTTATCAGCCAGCTTGGTGAAAGTTTCCGGGGTGCCTATCAGACGATGGTGGATATGACGGTGATCTCGCTTTTCATACCTTTTTTGTACATATTCGCCGCCGGATGGAAATTCGGTCAACGCATTCCGTCAGTCTGCGGTATGGCCGTTTCCGTAATGGCGATCGCGTTTTCTTTCCTACCGACAGCCGATGTAAAGTCGGTCTGGATCTTCGAAGGCAAGCTTGGCGGCGGATGTCTGCTGCTCTTGATTCTCGCTCGCTGGTGTTATCTGCACTATCGACAGCAGGCGGATGTGCAAACGATAGAGGGGCCGCTGTTAGAAGCGTGAGCTATCCGGATTCAGTTCGCTATCTGTACGCGCTCGGTAACGAATTAAAAGCCGGTGCGAAGTTTGGCCTGGAGCGCATGCAGACGCTGCTTGCGGCATTAGGTAATCCCGAAAGTGATCAACGTTTCGTTCATGTTGCCGGCACCAATGGGAAGGGCTCGACAGCCGCTATGATCTCCGCGATGCTGCGTGCGGCCGGATGGAAGACCGGCCTGTTTACCTCGCCGCATCTGATCGAACCGACCGAGCGTATCCGCATCGATGACCAGGACGTAAGCAGCGCTGATTTCGCGGACGCCTTCGCGCGAGTACACGAGAGAGCCGAGCAGCTGTTGCGCAAAGGCTTGATCGACGCACACCCCTCCTACTTTGAGACGGTGACGGCCATGGCGCTCCTGCTGTTTCGAGAGCGTGCCGAGATCAGCGTGATGGAGGTCGGCCTGGGAGGAAGATTGGATGCTACGAACGTAATCCTGCCCGAGCTGTGCGTAATTACTCCGATTTCTTTTGATCACGAAGCGTTTCTTGGCAACACCCTCGACTCGATTGCCCATGAGAAAGCGGGCATTCTGAAAGCAGGTGTTCCCGTGATCAGCGCTGAGCAGGACCCCGTTGCGGATGATGTGATTGCGCGGCGAGCCAGTGAACTAGGCTGTCCTCTAATCCGAACCGCTGAATCCAGGCTGAAGATCTTGCGGATTACAGCCGACAACGCACTTTTTGAAATGGACGGCGCTTCGTACGAGTGCTTGTTGCCAGGGAGACATCAGATCGAGAACGCCGCCACAGCCGTGCTCGCCGGCCGCCAGCTAAGAATTCCCGAAGACGCGATTGCGGCGGCCTTACGAAAGGTGATCTGGCCCGGACGCCTGGAGCGGGTCTCAGCTAATCCCAATTTCATTTTGGACGGCGCGCATAACCCTGCGGGCGCAGCCGCGTTGGCGCAATACATCCGTGAGTTCTACGCAACGCGGCCGGTCTGGATCGTGTATGGCGCTATGCGCGATAAGGCCGTCGAAGAAGTCACGGAAATGCTCTTTCCGCTGGCCGAATGCCTGATCGTAACAGCACCCGATTTTCCCAGAGCACTTCGTCCGCAGGCCATTCTGCAATTGACAAATCATCCGAACGCCATTGTGACTGAAACAGTGAGACAGGCCATCGATCAGGCAGGTAACGCGCCGCCGGAAACCACGGTGTTCTTTACCGGCTCGCTGTACCTGGTGGGTGAAGCGCGTGCGCTCCTGCTGCGTAAATAACACTGATGGTTTCGTAAAATGAAGCCTGCACAATGAGAAGTCTTCGTGGGATTTTCTTTGCGACTCCGGTCATTCTGTTAGCGACGATTGTCTACGGCATCATCAGCCTGATCATTTCGTTCTTTGATCGCCAGCGGACCGGAGTTGCACAGCATAGCGTAGCGCAAGCCTGGGCGCGATTGCTGGTGCGCGTAAGCGGAGTCCGCGTCCGCGTGGAGGGCCTTGAGAATATCGATGTTTCGAAGAGCTGCGTGTTTATCGCGAACCATCTAAGCTACTCCGATACGCCAGTGGTGCTGGCGTCTATCCCGGCGCAAATTCGCTTCTTGGCAAAGCGGGGATTGTTCCAAATTCCCCTACTCGGAACGCATCTGAGCCGTGCCGGGCACATTCGTGTTCCTTTGGAGGATCCAAGGGGAGCGGTAAAGACTTTGCAATTAGCGGCCGAGACCATTCGCCAGAACAGCATCTCGCTGCTGATTTTCCCGGAAGGTGGGCGCTCGGAGGACGGAAATCTACAACCGTTTCGGGAAGGCGGAGCGTATATTGCAATACGCGCCGGTGTGCCGGTCGTGCCGGTGGTCCTAATTGGAACCCGGGAAGTGCTTCCGTTCGGAGGTGGCGTCATCCACTCCGGTCCGGTCACCTTGCGCATCCTGGAGCCCATCGATACTGCCGGGATGACGGCTAAAGATCGCGGTCCATTAACGGTAAAACTGCGTGCCCTGATTGCTGCTGAACTCGGCGTAGTAACGGCAGCGGACGTCCCGCAGCCGGTCATTCCAGAACCGGTAGTTCGTTCGTCGGACTAACAGCAGCCGGTTTTAGCCATCACAACTTCATCTATCTGAATGAGCGTCGGATAGTTGCCGGTGTAGCAGGCGTAGCAGAAATGGTCTTGGGAATCGCGCAGCGCCTCATGCAGCGAGGCCAGTGAAAGATAGCCCAGCGAATCGGCCTCGATAAACTGCCGGATTTCTTCGACGCTGTTATTGGCGGCAATCAGTTCGTCTAGAGATGGTGTATCGACACCGTAATAACAAGGCGAGATGGTAGGTGGGCAGGAAATTCGCACGTGCACCTCGCGGGCGCCGGCGCTCCGCACCATGCGGACGATCTTACGGCTGGTAGTGCCGCGAACAATTGAATCATCAACGAGAATCACGCGCTTGCCTTCCAGCAGATGTCGCACCGGGTTGAGCTTCAGCTTGACGCCGAAATCACGAATCGCCTGGGATGGCTCAATGAACGTCCGGCCCACGTAGTGATTCCGAATCAACGCTTGGCGATAGGGAATGTTCGATTCGGAAGCGTACCCAATGGCGGCGGCTACACCCGAATCAGGGACCGGAACGATCACATCGACGTCAACCGGATGTTCTCGAGCGAGCAGCCGGCCCATGCGTTCGCGCGTCTCCGCTACCGGCTTGCCGAAAACGATGGAATCCGGGCGCGAGAAATAGACATGTTCGAAGGAGCAGTGCGCCGGCGCTTCCGGCCGTGTATAGAATTCACGCGTCATGCCTTCCGGACCAACGATCACCATCTCACCGGGTTCGACATCACCCACATAAGTTGCGCCGATGAGGTCGAACGCGCATGTTTCCGAAGCAAACACCGTAACCGTGTTACCGTCGTCAAGATCGAGCCGCCCCATCGCCAGAGGACGAAATCCATGCGGATCGCGCGCCACAATAATGCGATCCTGTGCCAGAAAGACAAGAGAAAACGCGCCTTCAATTTGTAAGAGCGCATCGCGCAGCGCTCCTGCTAACGTGCGCTCGCGGGAGCGCGCCACCAGATGCAGTACGACCTCGGTGTCGCTGGTCGATTGAAAAATCGAGCCATCGAATTCGAGTTCATTGCGTAACTCGAGTCCATTTGTTAGATTGCCGTTGTGCGCGACCGCCACATGACCTTTGCTGCAGGCCACAGACAAAGGCTGGGCATTGCGCAGACTGGTGTCGCCCGCCGTCGAGTAGCGCGTATGGCCGATGGCCAGACTGCCGGGCAGCTGATTTAAGACATCGGGAGTGAAGATTTCAGCGACATGCCCCATCTGTCGGACGCTATGCGTCTTCTTACCATCGCTCACAGCGATCCCGGCACTCTCCTGGCCCCGATGTTGTAAGGCGTAGAGGCCTAGATAGACGAGATTAGCTGCTTCGGGATGCCCATAAAGCGCGAAAACTCCGCATTCTTCACGGAGCTTATCGAATCCACAGTCGTCCTGGGGTTCGATCGGTGATTCCTCTTCCGGTCTAAACATTTGTGTTCACCTATACGTGGGTTTGGAGGAGGTTTTCAAGAGCCGTGTCCCAACCGTCGCGCAATTCGTCAATCCGGCTGTCAATCAGCACGTCTTGCCGGCTGCGAACAATAACTCTCGACTTGAGTGTAACGCCAATCGTCACCGCATTGACACCGTTTCTTTGCGCGACTGAAAAAATATGCTCGGGATTGCTGGTGGAGACAAGAATCCGCGATGGGCCTTCGTGAAATAGCAACAATTCAGGCGTCAGTTCCGAATCCAGGTTGATGTCCGCGCCCACCTGAGCAGTTCCGAAACAGCATTCCGCCAGCGCCACGGCGAGGCCGCCTTCGCCCACGTCATGGGCTGACTCGACGGCGCGCTCGCGAACCAGTTCTCGTATGGTGGCCTGCACTCGTTTTTCATAATCCATGTCGAGGGCGGGCGGTTTTCCCCAAAGTTGATTCAGAATGACCTTCGCATACTGCGTGCCACCGAATTGTTCGGAATCGGCGTTGCCATAGCCGCCCAACAGGACGACCGTGAGACCAGACTTCGGGAAACTAATGTCGGTAGCCGGAGTCGTCTCCAAAGTCCCCACGATTCCAACAACCGGTGTGGGAAAGATCGGCGTGCCCAGCGTCTCGTTATACAGGCTGACGTTGCCTCCGGTAATCGGCACTTCGAAGAAACGGCATGCCTCGGCCAGCCCCTCTATCGATTCGACAATCTGCGCCATGATCTCAGGTCGCTCCGGATTTCCGAAGTTCAGATTGTTGGTGGCAGCAATCGGCAAGGCGCCGGCCGTCGACAAGTTACGACAGCACTCGGCAACAATCAATTTGGTACCTTCTCGCGGATCGAGAGCGCAATAACGCCCGTTACCGTCAAGAGACATCGCTACCGAGAGTTGGGTGTCTTTGATGCGAATAATGGCTGCTTCCGCGCCGGGCCCGGCGATCGTGTTGGTCCGTACCTGGTGATCGTACTGTTCCCAAATCCAACGTTTGGAGCAAAGATCGGCTGACGCCAGCAGAGCTTTGAGATCACCGGCCAGATCCTGGCTTTTCACGGCTGGACCCTGAGAGGGCGCTGTACGCAGCGGTTTTGTATAAGGCCGGTCGTACTTAGGCGCATCATCGGCCAGCGCGCGATTCGGGATCTCGGCGACGATCTCGCCGTGGTGCTTCACGCGCAGCAATCCATCGTCCGTCACAACCCCGATGGTTACCGCATCGAGGCCCCACTTTTTGAAGACTTCGAAGACTTCGTTTTCGCGGCCGCGTTCCGCTACGAGCAGCATTCGTTCCTGAGATTCCGAGAGCATCATCTCGTAAGCAGTCATTCCCCGTTCGCGCTGCGGTACATATTGCAGATCGATCTCAATTCCAGTGCCCGCACGGCTGCCCATCTCACAGGTCGACGAAGTCAAGCCGGCCGCGCCCATATCCTGGATACCCACAATCGCGCCCGTTTTCATCGCTTCCAGGCAAGCTTCCAAAAGCAATTTTTCGAGGAACGGATCGCCCACCTGCACGTTCGGACGCTTCTGTTTGGATTCCTCAGTAAATTCGGCCGAAGCCATGGATGCGCCGTGAATGCCATCGCGCCCCGTCTTAGCGCCTACGTAAATCACCGGATTACCGATCCCGGTGGCGGCGCCATAGAAAATTTCGTCGTGCCGGAACACTCCGAGCGCAAATACATTCACCAGCGGATTGCCATCGTAGCCCGCTTCGAAGACGCACTCGCCCCCGACCGTGGGAACGCCGAAACAATTCCCGTAATGCGCGATCCCTGAAACTACGCCCTCGAAAATCCGCTGGTTTCGCGACCCGGTTTTCGCGTCGTCCAGCTTTCCGAAGCGAATGGAATCCATGACCGCAATCGGCCGGGCCCCCATGGTGAAAATGTCCCGTAAAATACCGCCGACGCCCGTCGCCGCTCCTTGAAACGGTTCAATAAAGCTCGGATGATTATGCGACTCGATCTTAAAAGCAATCGCTATGTTGTCGCCGATGTCAATGATTCCCGCGTTCTCTCCGGGACCCTGTAAGACGCGCGGACTCTCGGTAGGCAGCTTCTTCAAGTGAATGCGCGTGCTCTTGTACGAACAGTGCTCACTCCACATGACGCCGAAGATGCCAAGTTCGGTTATAGTCGGCTCACGCCCCAGGAGTTCTAAAATCTTGCTGTATTCAGAGAGCTGATGGCTGGCGACGATCTCCGGTGTGATGGCTTGTTCTAGTTCGCGCGCGGTCTTGCTCATGACCGAGAAGCCGCGACTCCAGACTCCACTAACGAATTCAAGATAGTAAGTCCGTCCACCGATCCAAGCAAGGGGTCGGCTGCGCGTTCCGGGTGAGGCATCATGCCCATTACATTGCGTTTCGCGTTGACAATCCCGGCGATGTTTCGCATAGACCCGTTGCAAGACTGCCGGTAGCGGAGAACGACTTGATCGTTTGCTTCCAACTGGTCCAGTACGGCGGCATCGGCCACATAGCAGCCTTCGCCATGCGCGACGGGGAGACGCAGCGTCTGGCCGCGCCGCGCTAAATGTGTGAATGGGGAGTTTGTACTCTCCACCTCCAATTCCACCGTCTTACAAATAAATTTCAAGCCGGCATTGCGCACCAGCGCCCCAGGTAATAATCCGGCTTCCGTCAATACCTGGAACCCGTTGCAGATTCCCAAAACCGGGCCGCCGCCGCTTGCAAATTCTTGTATCGCCCGCATCACGGGAGAAAACTTGGCAATGGCGCCGCAGCGCAGGTAATCGCCGTAGGAAAATCCACCAGGTAGAATCACCGCATCCGCATCGCCTAGGGACTCTGCCTGATGCCAAACAAAATCCGCCTGATGGTGAAGGCCCTGCGATACCGCATACCAAGCGTCGTGGTCACAGTTGCTGCCTGGGAAAACAACAACAGCTACTTTCATACCAAGCTTGTAAAATTCGAATGCACCATCAGGCGCTCGTAGCGGCGGGTGCGGCCTTCTTTCGAGTGGCGCGACGTTTTTCCACCGGCGGCTGCCGGTCGCTCTTCTTCAAAGATGGCAGAGCCATGGAAGTCACGAACTTCTTCTCACCGTGGTCATCGAATTTGATGACGATGTACTCGTCATTGCAGGACAGCACGGAGCCGAGACCAAATTTTCCGTGTTCTATCTGGGCTCCAGTGGCGAATGCCGGTTTTGTGGCCATGCGGACCGTTAACCCTCCATACATGATTGTAACAGTGTGACTTACGCGCTGTCGAGGCGTCCTGCGAAGGCGCCCTCCGCAACACTCCGGTCGTTCCCTGCAAACCGTTCCATATAATAGACGACGTAAGCTATGGAGGATCTGAAAAAGAAGTTGCAAGACGAGATTGCCGCGCTGGAGTACGAGTTGCGGAATGAGTTACCGAAGGAGATCCTCAAAGCCCGGGCGCACGGCGACCTGAGCGAAAATGCCGAGTACCATGCTGCGAAAGAACGGCAGGCTTTCGTGAACGCCAAGTTAGGTCAGGTGCAAGCTCGCTTGCGTGATTTTTCCATGGTGGATCTTTCTAAGATCCCTCGTGACCGGGTAGGTTTAGGCTCGCATGTCGTAGTGCTGGAACTTACCAAGGACGAAGAGCATACTTATGATCTGGTAACGAGCGAAGAAGCCGACGCGGCGCATGGCAAGATTTCGACCAGTTCGCCGATCGGTCGAGGTCTACTCGGCAAACGCGTCGGTGATACAGTAAAAATCCAGATTCCTGGTGGCGTGCGCGAGATGGAAATTCTGAGCCTGGCTACCATTCACGATTCGGCAACAACGTAAGGGGTTGGTATGACTTACACGCGGGCAATCGGCTTAGGGGCGAATAAGATTATCCGGCTGATTGTGCGCGGTCTGGCGTTGTCGAAGATCAATCCCAATGTCCTGACGTTCATCGGTCTCTTGATTAACATCGTGGCCGCCACTTATCTCGCCATTGGTAATTTCAGAGTGGCCGGCGCGATCATTATCTTCGCGGGCCTGTTTGATATGGTCGACGGTCGCGTGGCTCGTGCCACTAACCAGGTGACCCGTTTTGGAGGCTTCTTCGATTCCGTGCTCGATCGTTACTCGGATCTTGCGCTACTCGTGGGATTACTTGTCTATTACGGCACCATCAATCGTTCTTCTTACGTTGTATTAACCGCTATTGTGATGACTGCTTCCGTAATGATCAGCTACACACGTACCCGCGCGGAAAATATTATCCCAACGTGCAAGGTAGGTTTCCTGGAGCGGCCGGAACGGATTGTTCTGCTCATCATCGGCGCTCTTTTCGATCGCATGGCGCCTGTACTCTGGGTAATCGCTATTTTAGGTAACCTGACCGTGATTCACCGCATGATTTTTACCTATCAAGAGTCGAAGAGTCTCGAAGAGGCACAGTTGCGCACGCGCACTGTCGCCCAGTAAGTAGGCTTCAGCCTGCCATCTTAGGCAGATTCCAAAATCACTACGGCTAACGCCTGAGAAGCGGTGTGGGTAAGGGACAAAGATATCCGCCGCACTCCTAATTCCTCGGCCACACGCGCCGCTACGCCACGCAAGCGAAGTGTAGGCCGCCCGGAGGGCTCGTTCGCGACTTCAAAATCCTGCCAGCTTACACCACGGCTCCAGCCTGTCCCGATCGCCTTCATGCCGGCTTCTTTGGCCGCAAAACGTGCAGCCAGTCGCTCCGCGAAATTTGCTTTGCTGAAGGCGTACTTTCGTTCGCGCTCGGTGTAAACTCGCTGCAAGAAACGCTCCCCGAAACGAGATACACTCCGGCGAATGCGGTCGACTTCGGCAAGATCTGTTCCCATTCCTACTATCAAGGCTCGTTGAATTCTTTCTCCCACATAGCAACCAAAGATAGTTGGTTTGTGAGCGTGGGGAGATGTAATAATCGCTCAAGCGCTTGACGCCTAAACAGTGCGGCTATCCAGCCGGCTAAGCCTGGTCCTTACGGAAAGCAGCCCAACGGCGCTTCTGGGCGGCAGCAATCCGCTTGCGAGCCTCTGGAGTGAGTACCCGTTTCTTACGCGGCGTGTGGTTCGCTGCTTCACGCACACTACCGGTATTCGCCGGACGCCCCGGCTTCCGCCCTGTTCGACCGCCGATCATCGCACGTACCTGCGAGATCTGCTCGTCCAATCGTTCGCGCTGCGCTTCCAATCCCTGCAGAGCAGCTTCCAGAATCTCTTTACTTGGTGCCGCTGACACTTTAGCCATAGTTATACTACTTAGTAACACATTATCGTGCTTTTTGCGAATTACTCTGCTAATTTTCTTGAATGGCAGAGAAGTGTTACTGGGCCATCATTTAGCAGACGCACCTGCATGTGAGCTTGAAAAACACCGCTCGTCACATGTAGGCAATATCCCCGACATTGGGCTAAGAAAATCTCGAAGAGTCCTTTGGCCATCTCTGGAGGGGCGGCCTCGGAATAAGATGGACGATTGCCGTGGTTTGTGTCTCCGTACAAAGTAAATTGCGGCACAATCAGCAACTCCGCCTGAAGATCGAGCAAGCTTCGATTCATCTTTCCTTCTTCGTCGCTGAAAATTCGAAGCGCGACTATCTTAGTGGCGAGTTTATGGGCGTCTTCGTCGGTATCATGCCGCCCAACACCCAGAAATACACATAAACCTGCTTTGATGGATCCAACCATCTCTCCATCGACTGTTACGCTGGCTTCTGTCACGCGCTGTATTAACGCGCGCATGGATCTTTATGCATTGCAAGTAATTGTTACAGTGATCACGAGCGGGCGTCAATTGGACTGCTGGTATTGAAAAGTCCAGCCGGCCGCCAGGAGCTGTTAACTGCCGAATATGTTTCCTCGACACAGCAGTTGTTCGGGATCAAGGATTGTTTTTACCGCGCGCATTGCCTGCAGTTCATCAGGAGAATACATCAATCGCAGTAGATCGGTTTTGGTTTTGCCGACGCCGTGCTCAGCCGCTATCGTCCCTCCCATGGAAACAACTAACTCGGCAAACTCTCTGATAAGTTTTTCAGCCGCCAACGCCTGTGGGGCTGTCTTCGGTAACAGATTCACATGATTATTGGCATCACCTATGTGGCCGAAAATAGTAAACTGGCCCGGCAAACGTTCGGTGCAGCGCTTGCGGTAGAAAGCGTGTAACTCCCGGTGACGGTCGATCGGTACGGCGAAGTCCGTGCCGAATTTCGAATAGCCGTTGCGGCGTACGGTGTCGGTCACCATGACGGGCAGAACGTGCCGGAAATCGCGGAAACGGATCTGGTCGGCTGGTGTAAGGCCGAACCACGATGTCTCTTCCAGTGCATGCGCGCTCCGCAGCCGGACAAGCCATTCATCGACTTCCTCATCTTCTTCCGATTCGAGATTCTGTTCAATCAGAATCGCGGCGCGCGCCGCCCTCGGGATGTCGCCGTACGACGGCCGCAGAAGATCGAGAGCCGGTTCATCCATGTACTCGATCAGGCGCAAGCCGTCAATGGAACGCCAGCCCTCGACCGCCTCAAACGCCTCTTCATCGGCTTCAAAAAAAACAACCCCACTCAGCACAGCGGGTGGTTGCGGCTGCAGCAGCAATTCGATTTCGCTCGCAATCGCAAGCGTTCCTTCACTGCCCGCCAGCAAGTCAATCCAGTCGAGATCGGGCCGCAGGTAATAACCAGCGGAGTTCTTGGTCACGCTGGGAATTCGAATCGGTGTGAACGGAAAATCAACTTTATCGCCGCGCACGAATCGCCTGGTTTCGCCATCTGCGAAGGTCACCACGACCGCCAGCACGTGGCGTCTCACTGATCCGTAGTGAAAGCTACGCGCACCCCCGGCGTTCGTGCTGAAAATGCCTCCAATCGAGGCCGTACTCTCGGTGGGGTTCGGCCCGAAAAACTGGTGCGTTCTGGCCGCGGCTTCGTGCAGATCTTTGAGCAGGACGCCGGCCCCGCAGCGTGCCATTCCCTCATTTATTTCGAGCTCGCGAAATTTCTCGAGGGAAACAACGCATCCGCCATGAGGAACCCGCGCTCCGGTCAACCCGGTCCCGGCCCCCGCTATGGTTACGCCGCTTTGTTCATGAGCCGCGTTGCACAGAACTTCGGTTAGCTCCGCAACGTGGGAGGGTAGGTAGACTTGTTCTGCTTCACCGTGATAGCCAGAAGCGTCCTGTAAGTAAGTTTCGACTGAGCTGGTTGTCAGCGCCATTCACTTTCACGATAGCGGGGCCGCCGCCCTGGAACCTACTGCATCTCGGCCAGCTTGCGAGCACGCTGCCATTGCATCTTTCCGCGATACTCCTCATAGAGCGTGGATATGCCTGCCCAATAGTACCCGCATACGAAAAGAAGCAGAAAGGGAACAGCGAAGTAATTCAAAGTCTGAATGGCAAAATCGATCATGAACACGAAGTAACTGCCTATCACGAGTTCCGCATAGGGAAGCCAGCCGCTGCGCCGCCGGTAGGTGGTCTGTCGGATTTTGACTTTCTGGGCGCCAATCGCATATTTAGGTGTGCGCGCAAAGCTGCTCTGAATGCCTAAGAGTGCTTCAATCACGCCCTTTGAATTACTCACCGTAAGTGCGACACCGGCCGCCATGAGCATCGGAAGAAAAACAATCGATTTCAGCCAGTTCTTGGGATACAGTTCCCGCTGCGCGTAGAGATAGAACGCCGAGATCGACCAGAACGAGGCAATGATCAAAGGTAGATCGATCAGCACCATTTGAAAAACGCCCATGTAAAAGCGCACGATCATTACCGGTAGCATCAGCATGGAAACCACGATCATCAGTGGATACGAAATGTTCGGTGTGAGATGCATGAACGCCTCGATCTTGACCCGCAATGGAATATCTGCTTTCAGGATGCGTGGCAGTAACTTCTTAGCGACCTGTGTGAGACCTTTGGCCCAGCGGGCCTGCTGCACCTGAAAGCCGTAAGTATCGACCGGCAATTCCGAGGGGCAATCGACAGAGGGCACGTAGACGAATCGCCAGCCGTTAAGTTGCGCGCGGTAACTCAAATCAGAGTCTTCGGTTAAAGTTTCGTGCTGCCATCCCCCGGCATCGTCGATCATTGTGCGGCGCAGGACCCCCGCCGTTCCATTGAAGTTAAAAAAAAGTCCAGATCCGCAGCGAGAGCCATGTTCGAGAACGAAGTGCCCGTCCAGCAGCATCGCTTCCACTTGCGTGAGGATGCTGTACTCCTTATTTAAATAACTCCAGCGGGTCTGTACAACCCCTACTTGCGGATCGGTAAAGAAGTTGACCGTGCGCTTCAGGAAATCGCGTGGTGGCACAAAATCCGCATCAAAGATGGCGATTAAATCACCGGTTGCGGTCTCGAGACCCTCCTGCAGTGCGCCCGCTTTAAAGCCGTGGCGGTTTGCTCGATGCTTATATTCCAGCGGAAAGCCCGCCGCTTTATAGGCGTTGCATAAGCGCTCGGTGTAGGGATGGGTTTCGTCGGTTGAATCATCCAGGACTTGAATTTGCAACAGTTCCCGCGGGTAGTCAATCTGGCTTACTTCTTCTAATAGTCGCTCGACGACGAAACGCTCGTTATACAGTGGCAACTGAATCGTGACCGTCGGAAGCTTCTCGAATTTGACCGGCGCATCATGCGCCAGCCCCCGGCCGTATTTGATGTAGCGCCGCACCGTCTCGTATCGATGCACGCCATAAATTGACAGAATAAACAGAATTCCGAAATACGGAATGAGCAGCGCCCAATCGAACGGAGATAAGCGGTAAATGCCGGCGAACGAGTCATCAAACAGGCCCGATGCCAGGCGCGAACCGAGCGACTGTTGAGCAAAGAGGAGTAGCAAAAGTGAATCTAACAGATACATCACGCCGACGCCCTTATTTTACTGGTTTGCAAAGATCGCGGCAGCGCGGCCAGTGTCAGCCGCGATCGAACGGAACAACTCTGACCGCCTTGGCGTATAACTGCAGGAGCGTATCCGAATGAGAGAGCACATCAAAGTTTTGGGTATTTTGAATATCATCATGGGGAGTTTAACGGCCCTGGTGGGGCTCGTAGCATTACTAGCGATGGGCAGCATCGCGGGCTTCCTGACAGCCACCCTCGCCTCGGCCGGCGACAGCGACTTCCATGATCGTGTCGTGGCTGCCCCAATTGTCGCTACCATCGGCCTGGCAGTGGGCATTTTCTTTTTCGCCCTCGGCTTACCGGCCATCCTGGGCGGCTGGGGTCTCCTGCATTACCGTCCCTGGTCGCGGATTCTGATGATTGTGGTTTCGGTGTTTCACCTGTTCCACATTCCCCTCGGAACCGCGCTCGGCGTTTATGGATTGTGGGTTCTCCTGCAGACCGAATCCCAGCATATTCTGCAGAGTGGAGGCGCCTTTCAGCTGGCGTCACCGGCTTCCGCCTACAATGCGGGCAACTTTCCGAATCGCACTTCGTTCGGTCCGCCCCCTTCTAATCCGCCTCCGGTTTAGCTGACATCCCTGCAAGGCTCGTCTCGATGATGCGCCGTGCCTCCACGAATATGTCGCCCAGCATTCTCGCCGTCAGCCTTCCCGTCGATGTATTCTGCTGGCTTGGGTGATACGAAGCCAGAATTCTGGGGCTGCCGGGAAACGGTGAATATTGCGCTCCGTGTCCAAACCGGAAAACGGAGCGCGCCCGAATCTTGCCCGCCGCTTGCAACACCGACAAATAACTATTCAAGGCAATTCCGCCCAGCGTCACCACCACCCGAACCCTATGCAGGAGCGAGAGTTCGTCTACCAAATACGGACGGCAGTTCAGAATCTCCTCCTGCGCTGGCTTGTTGTCGGGTGGCGCACAGCGCACGGGCGCAGTGATGTAAGCGTCCGTGAGTGTCAGCCCGTCGTCACGCGAAACACTATGCGGCTGATTGGCGAATCCTGCTTCCCACAAAGCGCGGTACAGGAATTCGCCGGAACGGTCTCCGGTGAACATGCGCCCTGTTCGATTTGCGCCATGCGCACCGGGCGCGAGGCCGACGACCAGCAGCCGCGCTCCGATATCGCCAAATCCGGGTACTGGACGGCTCCAATACTGTTCTTCCCGGTAAGCCCGTCGCCGTACCCGCCCAATCTCTTCCCGATACGCCACCAGCCGCGGGCAGCGCGTACAACTCACAATCTCCTGGTTTAAGATTCGCAACGACGAACGAGTCAAAAGCCGCTTACCAGCCTCAACTTTGATGGAGCGAAAGGTGTTTTCCCCGCAGCCGGGCGAGGTTCATTATCAAAACGGTCGACAGACTCCGCTAAGGCGCGCAGTGAAAATTGCGAATGTTTGGGCGACATCGGCGCAAACCGTAGCGTAGGTAACATATCCGCAAACGCCTCCACCAGCGCCGGATCACGCCAGCCCTTCCTCGCCTCGAATCGAATCGTTTGGAGTGCCTGCTCGGCCGTCATGGCCTCCTTATAGGGGCGCGCTGTGGTCAGCGCATCGTAAATATCGGCTAGTTGCACAATCCGCGCCAGAAGTGGGATCTGATCTCCCCGTAGGCCATCCGGATAGCCCGACCCATCCCACCGTTCATGGTGGTGCCGGATAATCGGCAAAACGGAGTTGAGCGATTTCATCCCCTGGCAAATACGCTCCCCACGCTCGGTGTGAGTCTTCATCGTCTCCCACTCACTCGGCGTCAACGGTCCCGGTTTGAACAGGACATAATCCGGAACTGCGACCTTTCCGACATCATGCAAGTACCCGCCGCGCTCGAGAGCCAGGATATCCTCAGGCGGTAAGCCGAGTGTCAGACCCATGGCGGCGCCCATCAACGCCAGACGATGGCAGTGTTGCCCGAGATCCGGGTCACGATCCTCCACCGACTGGGCGAGGGAAAACAAAACCGATTCCGAGTCGTCCAGTGAATCGATGCGAGACTTCTGGCGCAGACTGGCCTGAATGCGGGCCTGAAAGCTTCGGGCGCTTAAAGGTTTGGTTAAAAATTCGTCGGCGCCGGCCTCGAGTGCTCGAATTTCCTCGTCCGGGTCATCACCCCTACCGAGAACATAAGTCGGCAAAAACTGAGTAACCGGGTTCCCCTTCAGAAGCGCGCACAACTCAATTCCGCCCAGGCCCAGCCCGCAGGACTCAATCACAACCAGGTCGATTTTGAAACGCGTCAGCATGCCAAGAGCTTCAGCCATCGTACCCGCTCGCAGCATCTCATGGGTCAAGCCTTGCAAAGCCGCTTGGAGATGCATCCCGTTGCTCTCCGAGTAGTCAACATGAAGAATTCTGGTGGATTTCGCCGCAAGATCCCGCGTCAGCCTTTCGCCTGCATATTGGTGTCGTCGACTTACTCCTGTGCCCATGCTCGCTTCGCTCTGACTTTCTATCGACCTAAGTGCCGGGTTCCTTTAGAAAATCTGCTACGTTCCGTTGAAGCGGCCAAATCTTCGTACTAGGGAAAAATCTGAACCTGCTTGCCAGGTGGTGGCGGTAGGACCTCAACACTTTCCCCATGTTCTGTAAGGCTAATTGCGAATCCCCTTCGCTTCTGCCTTAGTAGCGCACAGGGCACGGCTGCGCGCCGCCATTCAGCAAAGGAGCTTGCCTGTCCTTCGGGCGGGGCGCTTGATCCCGGGCCCGTTGTGCGCGTTCTTACTAATTCACAGGCCACGGCTGCGCGCCGCCATTCAGCAAAGGAACTCACCTGTCCTTCGGGCGGGGCGCTTGATCCCGGGCCCGTTGTGCGCGTGTTCGTCAAAGGTCACGCATTTCATGTTCTAATAACCGTGAAGGCGCCTTTCCCTTCATCCTGATCCGGCATCTATCGGCGCCGTCATTCCACCTCGAGGAGCACTTCCCTGGACACCAAAGTTTTGCCCGTCACAACCCAAGTGCGCGAACCCGCGGACCGCTGGACTACTACCGATGCCGCCGAGTTATACGACGTCGCCAGCTGGGGAAAAGGCTATTTCTCAGTTGGCGAAAATGGCCATCTCTTCGTCCACCCCACCAAGGAAAACGCTCGCAGCATCGATTTGAAACAACTGGTCGACACGCTGCAGTGGCGTGGTATCTCGCTGCCTATCCTCATCCGTTTCGCCGACATCATCCGGCACCGCCTCGGTGAAATGTACCAGGCTTTCGACAATTCCATACGGGAGCACGGCTACAACGGCGGTTATTGCTGCGTATACCCCATCAAAGTCAATCAGCAGCGACAGGTAGTCGAGGAAGTCTTTGAGTTTGGCCGGCCCTATCGCTTTGGGCTGGAAGCCGGGTCGAAGCCGGAACTCCTGGCCGTGCTGGCCATTGCCGATAACGAAACGCCTATCATTTGCAACGGCTTTAAAGATGACGAATACATCGAGATGGTCATGCTGGCCAAAAAAATAGGCCGCCGCATCATTCCCGTCGTCGAAAAATATACCGAACTCGAATTGATCGCCAAATACGCTCAAAAGGTTGGCGTCAAGCCCGTCATCGGCATTCGGGTGAAACTCGCCAGCCGCGGCTCCGGCCGTTGGAAATCATCGGGCGGCTTTCGCTCGAAGTTCGGCTTGACGGTCTCCGAAGCTCTCAAAGCCGTCGAATATCTCAAGACACTCGGCCTCGAAGACAGTCTCCAGCTGCTCCACTTTCATCTGGGCAGTCAAATCACCAATATTCGCCAGATCAAAGCCGCCGTGGTCGAAGCTGCCCGTATTTATGTCGATCTCAAAAAAATGGGAACAGGTCTAACGTACCTGGACGTCGGCGGCGGACTCGGCATCGACTACGATGGCTCGCAAACCGATTTCGAGTCAAGCGTGAACTATACGCTCGAAGAATACGCCCGTGACGTGGTCTATCACATCCAAAGCATCTGTGACGAAGCCGAAGTTCCGCATCCGACGATCGTCACGGAGAGCGGGCGCGCCGTCGCTGCTTACCACAGCCTGCTTGTCTTCAATGTGCTCGGCGTGAGCGGGTTCGGCGAAGAAGAGCTGCCCGCGACTCTCCCGGAGGATGCCGAGCAGCCGCTCATCGATTTATTCGAAACGCATCGCTCGTTGACTAAGAAGAACCTTCTGGAGAGCCATCACGATGCGCAGCAGGCGCTCGACTCCGCTCTGAATCTTTTCAGCCTCGGTTATCTTTCGCTGGCGCAACGCAGTCTCTCGGAAAATCTTTACTGGGCGATCTGCCGCCGTACTCTGCGGCTGGCGAGCGAACTGGAGTTTTTCCCCGAAGAATTGGAAGGTCTGAACGGCCTGCTTTCGGACACCTACTTCTGCAATTTCTCGCTTTTCCAGAGCATGCCCGACAGTTGGGCGATCAAGCAGCTCTTTCCGATTATGCCGATCCACCGGCTCGAGGAATCGCCTACCCGCCACGGCGTGCTCGGCGACATCTCCTGCGACTCCGACGGCAAAGTGGACCTCTTTATTGACCGGCATGATGTGAAGAAAACGCTCCCGCTTCATGCCTTCAATAACGGGCAGTACATTCTCGGCGCGTTTCTGCTGGGCGCCTATCAGGAAATTTTAGGCGACCTGCATAATCTCCTGGGCGACACCAATGCGGTTCACGTCAGCCTGAACGAACACAACGAAACCGTACTCGAAACGGTTGTGCAGGGCGATACCGTTCGCGAAGTTTTGAACTACGTCCAGTACAACTCGCAAACACTCCTCGATCAATTTCGCAAAGATGTTGAAGTGGCGGTGCGGGAACAGCGTATCGGTTATGAAGAATCCGGCCGTCTCCTGAAGTTTTACGAAGAGGGCCTGCAGGGCTACACCTATCTCGAGCAGTAACGCCCTATCCTCGCTCGTTGTCGTCCTCGTCGAGCCGCGCAATCCTTTAAACATTGGCGCCGTGGCGCGGGCCATGAGCAACTTCGGCTTCACTCAATTGCGCCTGGTGAAACCATACGACGTTGCCTTCCGCGAGGCTCGCTCCGCGGTGCGCTCCCACTACATTCTGGAAGCGGCACAGGTGTACGAATCGATTGCAGAGGCAGTGGCAGACGCGCAGCTGGTGGCCGGAACTACTGCCGTTGGGCATCGCGACCTGCATGTCCCCCTTTACCGCCTGGAGACGGCGGCCCAGATGCTCCACCAGCAAGCTGCCGCTTCGCAAATCGCTCTCCTCTTCGGCTCCGAAAAATTCGGCTTATCGAACGAGCAAATGAGTCATTGTCACTGGCTGCTGCGTATTCCCACACGCGACGAACACGGCTCCATGAATCTCGGGCAGGCGGTTGCCATCTGCCTGTATGAACTGCGGCGCAGCCGCGTTGCGGCCGAAACTGTCCCGTATGATTCCATGCCTCCCATCATGGGAGAAAATCGCGAGCGGCTCATGGCTTTGCTGCTCGAAAGTCTGCAGCTTTCCGGCTACATTCAGGAGCGAACCGCTGTTTCCGCCGAACTCAAATTGCGCCGTCTGCTGCTGCGCTCCGCCATACCGGCCGCTGATTCGGAAGCCTGGCTCGGCATCGTTCGCCAGATCGTTTGGAAGTTAAAGCAGCGGGACCCGTAGCCGAGACCTGTTTCTGAGCCGCGCGCGTCAGCAAGCGTTCTTATGCGTGGTGGTACAAGAGTGGCATGGCACTCTCAGCAAGGAATCAACTCGCAGGAACCGTTCACGATGTAAAAGTAGGAGAAGTGATGGCCCATGTCCTCGTTCAGGTGGGCGATAACACAATTGAAAGCGTCATCACCCGAACCAGCGTGGAAGAGTTAGCCCTTAAAAAGGGAGACGCAGTGCGGGTAGTCGTCAAATCGACCGAGGTGATGATCCAGAAGGATTGAACGCCACTCCAGTCAACTCGTGTTTAGATATAAAGTGCAATGACCCGCCGAACCGCTGTCGTCTTTTTCTCGACCCTCCCGCTCGCTACTCCGGCCTTCTCGTTTCAAGGCCAAATGAAGCGGAAAAGCCCCCACGAAACTGTTTCGGTCGAGTTGGGTGGTCAAAAAATTCAGATCACTTATGGTCGGCCCTATCTAAAGGGCCGCGATATGGCAGGCCTCACACCGGATGGCAAAGTCTGGCGGTTGGGAGCCGACGAAGCCACTAAGATTACTGTAAGTGCTCCCGTCACCATTGGCTCTGGCTTAAAACTCGAGCCGGGAAGTTATTCGCTATTCGCGGTCACCGGCCCCGAGAAGTGGACCATGATTGTAGACAAGGTAGCCGACCAGTGGGGCGCCTTCAAATATGAAGAGTCGCAAGACTTAGGCCGCTTCGATCTTCCCGTGCAAAAGACACCATCACCTGTTGAGGAGTTCACCATCACCCTGAAGAAACAATCTGATTCGTCCGCTACCATCAGCTTTGCGTGGGGCACGCAAATGGTATCGACTTCGATCAAAGCCGCTTAACGGTTGGTGGCGCGAACACCCCGGCGCTGGATACTACGCCATCAACGTAGCCGGACCCGCCTGGCCACGATGGCGCTCCATGCGGGCACGCAACTCGGTCCGAGCGCGCAGCAGGCGGCTCTTGGCGGCCGCTACTGAAATTCCGAGATTATCAGCGACTTCCAACATCGATTTCTCCTGCACATCTCTCAGCAAAAATACATTCCGCAGAAGAGGCGGCGTGCGGCTGATCTCTTTCGCCAGCACTTGCGCCACTTCCGCCTGTCCCAAACTGTCTTCCGGTGATTGCCGAACGTCACACAGTTCGAACGGGCTAATCTCTTCGCCGGGCAGAATGTCGTCCAGGTAGGCGAATTTTGCCCGCCTGACTTGGCGAAGCCGCATCAAGCACTGGTTCACTACAATGCGCGTCAGCCAGGTGGAAAACTTCGCATCACGCTGGAATTGGTTGATGTGTTCGTAAGCCTTCCAGAACGCATTCTGCACTTCATCTTCGGCGTCTTGTTTATCGCGCACGATAGATAGTGCAATCTTCATAACAGCGGTCTGATGACGACGCATCAACTCGTCGAAAGCGGAGTTGTCACCGCTCTGGCACATCTTCACCAGACCGTCATCTAGGATTTCCCGGTAACCATCTCGACTGGTAGGAATACCGCGGTCCTCATCCCGGTTTTGCATCTGCTGAGATCGGTAAGAATCCATGCCTTGGGCCTCTATGAACGAATCTATTCCTAATCGCACGTCAGTAGTAGAAGCCGTTGAAAACGATTTCAGTGAGCCAAAAACTCAGGCAGATGACGTTCGTCATGATAAAACGGGTTTGAAGGTGACTGAAAACAACGAGGATTCGGTCCGCCGTTTCCTGCAGAACTACGACATTGGGCCTAAGCTGCGCCATCTGCGCATGAGGAAGAAGATCGCCCTGGTGGATCTGGGCAAGCATACGGGCCTGTCGGCATCCATGCTTTCACAATTGGAAAACGGTAAATTAGTGCCGACTTTGCCCACTTTGGCGCGTATTGCGACGGTGTTTGACGTGGGCCTGGAGCACTTCTTTTCGGATAAACGAACCCGCCGGACCTTCGCTATTGTGCGCGCTGCGGAACGGCTTCGTTTTCCAGATTTGCCCGACAGCCCGGTACCCGGATTCTTCTTCGAAGTGCTGGCCTTCGGCGCAACAGACAAAAGCATCGGTGCCTATTTAGCGGAGTTTCCGCATCGCGAGTCCAGTGCTCCTCGGACTCATCAGCATGAAGGCGCGGAGTTTATTCACGTCTTACAGGGCGTATTAGGGGTAAACTATCAGGCGGACGACTACACTCTCAATGCGGGCGATAGCGTCTACTTCGATGCGTCGGAAGCTCATTCGTACTGCGGTCAATCGGATGAGCCAACGCGTGCCATCGTGGTTACCACCATTGCGCGGCCCTAGGCGCAGCTTCCTGTTTCTTTGGCTTCTCCTGATTGCATTTGTAAGCAAAGACGCCGTTCAAGCCAAATCCCACTGGACCGAACTCAACATCGGTCCGTTCTACGTCGATACCGACAGCGACCCCGCTGCCGCCCGCGACACACTCGTCCAACTGGAGCAACTGAGATGGGTTTTAGGCAATGTTCTCGAGTCGAAAGATTTGCCCAGCCTTTGGCCGTTTCGTATTTTGTTGACTGGTCCGAGAGAGAGTGAACGTTCGGCGCATTTCGGCGGTGACGCTTCGCCCCAGTCCTCCTTCCGGTTGCAGAGTGCACAGTATTTGTACGTCGCAGCGCCCGGAAGACCGCTCCCGCTAAGCGAAGTCGCCGGCCTGTTGCTCGATGCGAACACACCGCGATTGCCGGCCAGTGTCGAATCTGGCCTCCGTCAATTGTTTTCGACGCTAGAGGCTCACGGCAGCCGGGTCCGCTGGGGAGGCCAGCCGCTGCAACCGGATCTCGATTGGGCCCGCATGCAGCTTTTCGCCACCAAATTCGAATACGGCGCCAGCTTTCATATCTTCCTGACGGCGCTCAAGGGGGGAAGCACTTTTGCGGCGGCAGAACGGAACGCCCTCGGTAAGCCATCGGAGCAACTCGAAGCCGAAGCCCGGGCTAATCTGGCGTCAGGTCATTGGGAGGCGGTCCCTGTCTCGGGGCGTCCGCTCGACCCCAAACGGGATTTCGGGGAACACTCGCTCGATGAGGTAAGAGCGGATGTCTATTTGGCGGATTGGAATCTTGCGAGTGACCGCCACGCTGCCGAGGCGTCCTATCAGGCAGCTGTCAACGCAGGCGACTCGGCATCTCTCGGATACGAAGGGCTGGCTCAACTGGCAACCCTCCACCACGAAGATCCGAAGGCTTATCTGGATGACGCTATTCGTGCCGGTAGTCACAGTGCTCCCGTGTATGTGGCTGCCGCCCAGGGTCTGCCCGAAGCGGAAGCGCTGCCCTTACTGAAACGGGCAGCACGCCTCAACGAGCGCTGGGCAGAGCCCGTTTACCAGCAGGTCCAATTCGGAACCACGCCGGGCGAGAAAGAAGGCCTCCTCAAAACTGCGTTGCAGCTAAATCCGAGGGCCACTAACTACTGGATTGAACTGGCTCGCTTGCAAACGACTGGTGGCGCGGCGACAGCGGCCCAGGGCTCCTGGCTTAGGGCCGAGGATTCGGCGGCTACCAATGCCGAGCGGGAGAGGATCCATCAACTGCGTCTGGGATCGGAACAGGAGCGATTAGACGCAGCCGAAGCGGCACGACTGCGCGACCGCAACTCGGTCCATGCCGCTGACGAGCAGGCCCAACAAGACGAAGCCGACCGCATCCGCGCCGCGGAGCAAAAGGCGAACCAGGCGCTCGACTCCGCGTCCGGTGAGCAAAAGCCGCCGGATATTGTCCCCTGGAATTCGCTGGTGGGCGAAAAGAAGCTCACCGGAACGCTCACCCGTGTGGATTGCCTCAAAGATGGCTGGCGTCTATGGGTGAAGACCCGGGCCGGAGCCGCCACACAACTCTTTCTTCCGCGCGAGACGAACGCAACCCTCTCCTGTGGCGTGCAACCGAGATCGCTGCCGGTCGATCTGCAGTACCGCGCCCTGCCCGACGAAGACCTGCATACCGCGGGCACAGTAACGAGCCTGAAACTGCGGTGAATCCGACTCTGCGCCTGGCCAGGGAAGAGGATATTCCGGTTCTGCTTGAAATCGAAAAAGAAGCCTTTCCGAATCAAAGCTGGAAAGCCACGGATTTCCTCAAATACCGCTGTCTGGTCGCGGCATTAGAAAGTAGAATCGCCGGCTTTCTGGTGGTTCATCGGACTTTTGCAGGAGACCATGCCTCACGCGCCGAATACGAAATCCTGAACGTCGCGGTGGCTTCCTCCTGCCGCCAATTAGGGATTGCAACCGGCCTGCTGCGCCACGAATTAGCTTCGGGAGATATTTACTTTCTGGAGGTTCGTGCATCGAACGCCGCCGCCCGCGCGTTGTATGCCAAATTGGGCTTCGCCGAGATCGCCCGCAGGCCCAACTATTATCAAAATCCCGTCGAAACAGCTATTGTCATGCGGGTGAAATGATGATACCAATGGAATGGTGAACGGCCGCTGGTGACCGTTTACGGAATGTAACAGAGTGACCTAATGCACTCAGTACCCGCCGGGCCAGATTCGTCAACAGTAATCGCTCACAAACCTGACTCCAGGGCACTAACCCAATGTGGTCACCCAATAAAGGAGATCCTTGCATGGAGAATCAAACGCAAGACGAAGAATTGAAGGCGCACCTGCTATCGACAAGTGAGGAGTTCCGGATGCTTGCCGGGCAGCATGCGCAGTTGAAACATCAGATCGATGAAATTGAGGCCAGACCGCTTGTCACAAGCGATGACGAAATTGAGGAGCAGCGCCTTAAGAAACTCAAGCTTCACGTGAAGGATCAGATGAACGACATCATGGAGCACGCGAAGCAAACAGCTTGAGGCTTACTTTACAAAACCGAGTTGTTTCAAGTCCGGGGCGGGCGAAGGGACGTTAAACTGCGCCTGCCCAAACGTCTTTTCCACCTTGCCGTTATCCAGCGCCACCCCAAACGGTGGATCGACAAATGGGAACGCCGCCTTAAGCTTCCCTAACTCCAGGCTGGTACCGGCTTTCAAATGAGTGTCGTGCAGAAAACTCGCCGCCCATTGCGGATTGATTGTCGGGATCGCCACCACGCGGCTGTCTGACCAGTTCAGCTTAGCCATGAACTTTGCAGCGGCGTCACAATGCATACAGGACGGGTCGTAAAAGAAGAGAAACACTTTTCCGTTGGCCAGGTTCTGCGGCTGGCCATCTACCATCACCGGAGTGGGTATCTGCACATGGCTCCGCTGCGTGGCGTTTACACCGTAGCTCGCACCCGCGAACACCACCAGCGTGGCGAAAGCGGCGGCGGGGATCTTCCAGCGGGCAACCCGAGGTGACCAAGTCCACGCTGCTAACCCCAGCAGCAGCATGACCGCATCGCCAATGAAAAAATTCGGACCCACCGCCCGTTTAATCAGCGGAAAGCAGCTGCATTCGTGGCCCACCAGAACCTTGTAGTAGTAGCCGATCCAGCCTATGAAGAAAATCATCAGCGCTGAACCCAGCAAACCGCCCCAGCGGCGATAGCGCGGCGTAAACAAAAGAAAAGCGGCCAGCAATTCGAGCGTCCCCAAAGCGGCAGCCCCCAAGGTTCCCCAACCCGCTGCGACTTGCGCCTGTTCCAGCAGTTCGCCTGTCTTAAACGGGTTCAAAACTTTCCAGCCGCCCGAGACAAGAAAGATAATGCCCAGCAGCAGGGCGGCGATCGTGGCTGTTGCCCGCTGCCACCCGGCGTAGCTGTGGGTCGCCGGGATCTCACGCGAATGTAAGGCTGCTGCTTCCATCTGTTCCCAATTGTATTCTGATTTGATATCGCATGTTCCTACATCGTCTCGCTCTCTTGCTGCTCCTGCTTGGCCCTTTCCTATCGCCGGTGGCAGCTGGCACGCGAAAGACTGACAAGGCTGTCGCAACAATTCAAAAAACGGCCATCCTGATCGATACTCACAACGACATTCCCTCGTTCACGATCGACGGCGTCGACATCGGCAATGCGCCGAAGAATGAAACCGACATTCCCCGTCTCAAACAGGGCGGCGTCGGTGCGATTTTCTTCTCCGTCTATGTAGCCTCCAAGTACACCGACGGCAATCACTCCGCCAACCGTGCCTTGCAGATGATCGATACCGTCAAGCAGGATGTGATTGCGCGTTATCCCGACACGTTTGAAGCCGCGTATACGGCCGCCGACATCGTGCGAGCCCACAAGAAACACAAAATCGCCGCGCTCTTAGGCTTGGAAGGTGGCCACGCCATTGAAGACAGCCCGCGCCTGCTGCGCGATTACTACCGTCTTGGCGTTCGTTACATGACGCTCACTCATACCAATACCAACAATTGGGCCGACTCCTCCGGAGACATGGACAAGCCGGGCGTCGAACACCACAACGGCCTCACCCCATTTGGCAAAGACGTCATCCGCGAAATGAACCGTCTGGGCATGATGGTCGACATTTCGCACGTCGCCGACAAGACTTTCTACGACGCTCTCGAAGTTAGCCAGGCGCCGCTCATCGCCTCGCATTCTTCGGCTCGCTCCGTCACGAATGTCCCGCGCAACCTGACCGACGACATGCTGCGCGCGCTCGCCAAAAAAGGCGGCGTGGCGCAAGTGAATTTCTACTGCAACTTCATCAACCAGCAAGCCGCCGAAGCCCCCAAAGGCGTCAAGGTGCACGCCTCGCTCGCCGATGTAGTGGCGCACATCGATCACATCCGCCAGGTCGCCGGTATCGATGCCATCGGAATCGGCAGCGACTTCGACGGGATCGAATGCGCCCCCGAGGGTCTGGAAGACGTATCGAAATTTCCCAATCTCACGCGAGCTCTGCTCGACAAAGGCTACTCCGTTTCCGACATCAAAAAAATCTACGGCGGCAATACCCTGCGCCTCATGCGACAGGTCGAAAAAGTCGCGACCGAGATGCAGCGAACTGCACCGGCCGCATAGTCAAACTCCCAGCCCGCCATGCCCCCATTCTTCCCGTCGCCCACCACTTTTGCTCCTCCGCAGATCATTTCCCTGTCTCCCCGGCCGCCCATTTCCCGGCATCGGGAGAATACCCGAACCGCCCTCTCCAGCCCTCCCCCGAAACAATTCTAAGTTATTGAAAATAAATGGTTAGAATTATTATCATTCCCGCGTGATCGTCCGCCCTGCTGCCCCCGCCTGCCGAAACCAATAATTACCGTCGACTTCTTTTATGGACGGTAAAAACCCCCGCTTTCCAATCGCTTCGCCGCCTGCCACAACTCTTCCATCCGTTCCAGCGTGCTGTCCTCAAGCGTCGATCCTGCTTGGGCTACTTCTTGTTCGACATGCGCGAATCGTCGCCGGAAACGGCCGTTCGCCTTTCGTAAAGCCTGTTCCGGATCAACCTTCAAGTACCGCGCCAGATTCACTACGTTGAACAATAAGTCGCCGAGTTCGTGCTCAATTTGCGGCGAATTCTCTGCTCTGTGGGCGTCCGCTAGTTCACCTGCTTCTTCCTGCAGCTTTGCCAGCACGCCCTCAACGTCGGGCCACTCGAATCCAAATCGCGCCACTTTGCCGCCGATCTTGTCGGTCTCGACCAACGCCGGCAAATTGCGCGGAACCTCGTCAAGTACGGAAGCTCGTACCGGAACGCCGCGTTTTACTTTCTCCAGTTTCTTGATCTCGTTCCAGCGCGTCTTCACGTCTTCCGCCGTGTTCGCCGTAGCCTCTCCGAAAATGTGCGGATGTCTTCGAATCAGCTTTTGGTTGATCGCATCCAGCGCATCGGCGATCGAAAACAACTTCTGCTCGCGCGCCATTTCCGCGAAAAACACTGGCTGCAAAAGCAAATCTCCTAGTTCCTCGCTCAACGCCTCCCAATCGCGGCCGTCGATGGCGTCCAGCACTTCATACGTTTCTTCCAGCAGATAAGGCTTAATCGAATCGAACGTCTGTTTGCCATCCCAAGGGCACCCGCCGGGCGCGCGCAGCCGCGCCATTATCTCCAGCAATTCCTTAAATTTTTCAGCCGCCAGATCGAACTCGTTTGTCACACCACTCCTTCGCTCCGAATATAGCTGCCCTCGGTCGTGGCTCAACACCTGCTTCCGAGCCGCGCGCGTCAGCAAGTCGGTTTCGAAATTGTGCGACGAGAAGTAGTGTAGCTGTCCCGCGGCGTCGCCTCTAGCGTCTCGATATTATGGAGATGTCGCATGGCAGAGAGTAACAGCATTCCCCCAGACTTCCCGATACCACCCGCCAGTTTCGATTTTCTTGTCGAATCCGTGCTGATGCAGACTCAAATGCAGCTCGGTCTGTTGCATTTGCGTGAGAACGATGAAGACTCCGAGCCGAATCTACCCTTAGCGAAGCACTCCATCGATATGCTCGCCATGCTTGAGGAGAAAACGCGCGGCAATCTCAGCAGCGAAGAGCAGCGCCTCATCAGCAATGGGTTAACCGAGCTTCGTTTCCGCTACGTGCAGGTCGCCGATGAACTCAAAAAGAAAAGTGCATCGAGCATCGTAATTCCCGAAACGCCTGGCGAGAAGAAGGACGACAACCGGCCGCTCATCATTACGCCCGACGGCGGCAAAGGAAGCAAAACCGAATAGATGCTCGCTGAGTTCGAGCATGCGTCGATTCTCGTGCTCGGGTCCGGGACCAGCGTAGGCGTCCCAATGATCGGCTGCCACTGCAAGGCTTGTATTTCGGACGATCCGCGCGACAAACGCTTGCGGCCCTCGGTGCTGCTGCGGCTGGACGATAAGCGCATCCTGATCGATACTTCACCCGACTTTCGCTACCAGGCTCTTCACCATGGCATCGAGCGTTTAGACGCGATCCTCTACACCCACGCGCACGCCGACCACATCCTCGGACTCGACGATGTGCGGCCCTTCAATTTCATGCAGAAGGGCAACATCCCTTTCTATGCCTCGCCTGAAACCTGGGACACACTGGAACGCACCTTTCGCTACGTCTTCGATGAAGGGCCCTCGGAATCGAGCCGCCCGCGCCTGACCCCGAATATCTTCGACGGTGCTCCTATCTCTGTGGCAGGCATTTGCATTCAACCGATTCGGGCCCTGCATGGCAAAGGCACAGTCTACGGATTTCGCTTCGGGAACTGCGCTTATTTGACTGATCACAGCCAGATTCCCCCCGAGAGCGAGGCGCTCCTGACCAACCTCGATGTGCTCTTTCTGGACGCACTGCGTCACAATCCGCATCCAACTCATTCGACCGTGGAAGAGTCACTCAGGACCGTCGACCGGCTCAAACCCAGGCGCACCTTCTTCACTCACATCTCGCATGATCTGGTGCATGCCGCAACCGAAGCTCGACTCCCATCGAACGTCCGCGTGGCTTACGACGGACTGGAAATATTTATCGGCCGCAATGATGTGCAGTTGGCCAGCGAGCCGGCCGCATGACACCGGAAATCTTTCGTTCACTCGAAGAAACACGGGGCCGGTTCGGGCCATGCGCCCTCGCCATAGGCAATTTCGATGGTGTTCACATCGGGCATCAGGCATTGATCGCCGAAGTCGTGCGATGCGCGGAGCGTGAAGGGCTAACCCCCGCCGTGTTGACCTTTGATCCGCATCCCACTGCCGTGGTCGCTCCGCAGCGCGTTCCACCGCTGATCTGCAGTTTAGAGGAGCGCTTCGCATTACTCGGACAAGCAGGAGCACGGCGGATTTTCGTGCTCAACTTCACCGCCGAAGTCGCCCATTTATCCCCCGAAGAGTTTGTCAGAGACATTCTGGTTGGCGGCCTCGACGCCAAGGCAATTTTCGTGGGCGATAATTTTCGCTTTGGTTATCAGCAACGCGGGACGCCCGACGTCTTTCGCTCACTCGGCAAAACCTACGGATTTTCAACCTGTTTTCTGGCCCCGGTCACCTTTCGCGGAGCCGTCGTGTCCAGCACCGAAGTGCGCAACGATCTGCGCCGTGGCGCAGTCGTACAGGCCTCGCGCCTGCTCGGTCGCTGCTATGGAATGTCCGGTCCGGTTGTTTCAGGGCGGGGCATCGGTGCTAAGAAAACCGTCCCGACTTTGAATCTGCAACCCCCTCCCGAATTACTTGCTCCGCATGGTATTTTCGTCACCGAGACACTCGAACCAGCTACCGGCCGGCGCTGGCCGTCCGTCACCAGTTGCGGCTACAACCCCACCTTCGGCGCGACGGAACTAACTGTCGAGACGTACCTTCTCAGCCCACTAGAGAGCGAAACGCCCCGCGTAATCGATGTGCGCTTCCGTCACTTTCTGCGTCCGGAGCAAACCTATCCTGACGCCGGAACTCTGAAGACTCAAATCATGAAGGATGTCGCCCGCGCCGAAACCTATTGGCGTCATTCTGAAAAGTAGGCAAGCTGGTTCCTTCGATATACTGAGTTCGGAGATCGATCCATTAACTCGCGAGGGGTTTTATGCAGCTTTCCGAAGGCAAAATCAAGCATCTGAACGCACTTTCGAACAAGGATGGCATCATCGCCGCCGCCGCTATGGACCAGCGCGGCAGTCTGCGTAAGATGATCGCGCAAGGCAAAGACGTTCCTCAGGACCAGGTCCAGGACGACATGCTCGAAGAGTTCAAAGCCTCTGTCAGCCGCGTCCTCACACCGCACGCCAGCGCCATCCTGCTCGACACTGAATACGGTTTACCCGCCGCCCAGGTCCGCGCCAAAAATGCCGGCTTGCTGCTGGCCTATGAAGAAAGCGGCTACGACAACACGCAGGAAGGCCGCCTGCCCGATCTGCTGCCCGATCTCTCCGCTTTGCGCATCAAGAATCATGGCGCGGACGCCGTCAAGGTCCTGCTCTATTACACCCCGTTCGAAAAGCCAGAAGTAAACGAAATCAAACACGCGTTTATCGAACGTGTTGGCGCGGAGTGCGAAACCAACGAGATTCCTTTCTTCTGTGAATTTGTAGGCTACGATCCTCAAGGCGGCGACGAAAAAGGCCTCGAGTACGCGAAGAAAAAGCCCGATGTAGTAATCGGCTCCATGCTCGAGTTCAGCAAGCCGCAGTACCGCATCGACGTTCTCAAAGTGGAGGTGCCCGTCAACTCCAACTTCGTCGAGGGGAGCAAGGGCTTCAAGGGGCAAAGCGCCTATACTCGCCAGCAGGCTCTCGACTTGTTTCGCAAAGGTTCGGAATCCACCCAGAAGCCATTCATCTACTTGAGTGCGGGCGTCAGCAACGCTGAATTCGTTGAGTCGCTCGAAATGGCGGCTGAGGCCGGCACCGATTACTCCGGCGTGCTGTGCGGGCGCGCTACCTGGAAAGATGGCGTAAGCGTCTATGCGAAAAAAGGTCGGAGGGCGCTCGAAGACTGGCTCTCGAACGAAGGTGTCAAGAACATCGAAGCCGTGAACAACGCCATCAAACCCGCTAAACCGTGGCGCACGAAAGCGAATATCGCTACCGCGGCCGCCTGATAAGCAGGCGTTCCGGGCGGTCCATCAACCGCCTGAGTCCAAATGAATTTTGCATCCATTCCGGAGGCGATTGAAGACTTCCGCCAGGGTAAAGTGCTGGTGGTGGTCGACGATGAAGACCGCGAAAACGAAGGCGATCTCACCATTGCGGCCGAGAAGATTACTCCCGAAGCCATCAACTTCATGGCCACGTATGGCCGCGGTCTGATCTGCCTGGCGCTTGACGCGGAATGGTGCCGCCGACTCGATTTGCAGCCTATGTCCGCTGTGAACACGGCGCGCTTCTCAACCGCGTTTTGCGAGGCCATCGATGCGGCCGAAGGCGTCACAACCGGCATCTCGGCCTACGATCGCTCACATACCATTCGCGTCGCAATGGACCCCAACACCCGCCCAAAGGATCTCGCGCGGCCCGGGCATATCTTTCCGCTGCGCGCGCGGCCCGGAGGCACACTCGTTCGATCGGGTCAGACCGAAGCGGCCGTCGACCTGGCTCGTCTGGCCGGTCTTTCACCCGGCGGCGTGATCTGCGAAATTATGAACGAGAACGGCACCATGGCCCGCGTGCCGCAGCTCGTTGAATTTTGCCGGCTTTGGGGCCTCAAAATGATTTCGGTGGCCGATCTCATCCGCTACCGCATGCAGACTGAAAAATTCATCGAACTCGACGGCTCCGGCCGGATTCGTAACCCTTATGGCGAGTTTGAACTGCGCCGCTTCGTCAGCCGGATTGACAATGAAACCCATTTGGCTCTGGTCTACGGCGACATAGCGGGCCAGACTGACGTGCTGGTGCGTGTGCATTCCCATTGCGTATACGGCGATGTATTTCGCTCGACAGATTGCGATTGTCACCAGCTGATCGGCTCTGCCTTAGAAGCTATTGCGAAAGCCGGGCGCGGCGTCTTCGTCTACCTGCATCAGACCGGACCGGGCTTGCAGGTAACCTGGCACGATGGTCAGCGGCAATTGATCGGGCATCAGCGCGACCAAACCAGTTTCGAAGCGTCCGAACGCCATCAGCGAGTGCAGCACGAAATCGGGCTGGGCGCACAAATCCTCTCCGCGCTCGGACTTTCCAGCATTCATCTGCTAACGAATCACCCGCGTAAAGTAGTTGGCCTGGAGGGCTTCGGCATACAGATTACGCGACAGATCCCTTTCCCACTAGAAGTCGATGTGGAAGACGCCGTGTCAAGCGGATCGGCCTCATAGTGGAGTGTCGCGATGAAGACGCTACCATGCGATGCAACTCCGGTCGCTCCGCTCGCGGCTCCGAAGCAGCGTATTCTTTTTGTCAGAGCCATGAGCCACGTCAGTGGCTCTCCAACCGGAAGCACGGAAACCATGAGCCACGTCAGTGGCTCTCCAACCGGAAGCACGGAAACCATGAGCCACGTCAGTGGCTCTCCAACCGGAAGCACGGAAACCATGAGCCACGTCAGTGGCTCTCCAACCGGAAGCACGGAAACCATGAGCCACGTCAGTGGCTCTCCAACCGGAAGCACGGAAACCATGAGCCACGTCAGTGGCTCTCCAACCGGAAGCACGGAAACCATGAGCCACGTCAGTGGCTCTCCAACCGGAAGCACGGAAACCATGAGCCACGTCAGTGGCTCTCCAACCGGAAGCACGGAAACCATGAGCCACGTCAGTGGCTCTCCAACCGGAAGCACGGAAACCATGAGCCACGTCAGTGGCTCTCCAACCGGAAGCACGGAAACCATGAGCCACGTCAGTGGCTCTCCAACCGGAAGCACGGAAACCATGAGCCACGTCAGTGGCTCTCCAACCGGAAGCACGGAAACCATGAGCCACGTCAGTGGCTCTCCAACCGGAAGCACGGAAACCATGAGCGAAGCGATTGGAGTTCTCAACTTCGGTAGCAAACGAAATGGTTGCGATACTCTACTGGTTCCTATGCGACGCGCCCTCCTCATCTCGATGCTCTTGCCTTTCTTGGCAGTCGCTGCGGACCAGCCAAACCAATTTCCTTATTGCGAAAACATGGTCCAGCCCGTTGCTTTCGATGCACAGGGTACCTGGGTTATCACCGGAGTGGCAGGTTACTCCCATACCAACTGGCTGCAGCGTAAGAGGCAGGAACGCCTCATTGGATCCCAGGTTCGTGTTCGCGGCCGGCTAGTCGATTTCTGGAAGAAGCGGGGCAGATCCCCGAGAGAACCCTTTCCTACGCCGCTGATCAACCAGCAGACTTACGACACCCAGTCGAGGGAGTTCTGGCTCGACTTTCGTACCGATCCAGCCATACTCGGCTTGCCGCGCTACGTGAGCGCCGCAGACGTTGAGTTGGGCACCGTCGTAGGCACAGCCGGTGGCAAGACCTATTTCAATTATTCCGGTGTGTGGTTCACTTTGAGCAGAGCCGCACCTGCACAGCCGAGTGGGAATGCCGGTCCCGTTTAAAGTTCCCCGGTTCTACCCGATTCTCGACACCATTACCCTGCAACAGCACAACATTTCTGTGGTCAAAGCAGCCGAGGCGCTCTTTGAAGCCGGTATCCGCATCCTGCAGTACCGGCATAAAGACGATTGGAAACAGACGCACTTCGATGAAGCCAAACGACTGGCCGAAAAGTGTCAGGAACTGGGGGTTCTTTTTGTCTTAAACGACCGCGCCGATTTCGCGAAGCTGTTTCGCTGCGCCCTGCATGTCGGTCAGGACGATCTGCCGCCTGTTGCCGCGCGCACCATCATCAGCGACGAGGTGATGGGTTTCTCCACCCACACCGCCCCCCAAATGCGGCGAGGCAACGAGGAGCCGGTTGAGTATCTCTCGCTCGGTCCGGTTTTCTCCACCCGTTCGAAGCTCAAACCCGACCAGGCGGTCGGCCTCGAAGGATTTCGCAAGCTGCGTGAGCTCACCGCTAAGCCGCTGGTTGCCATCGGCGGCGTCACGTTGACTAACGCCCTTGAGATCATCGAAGCCAAGGCCGACGCGCTCGCCATCATCTCGGGCCTTCTCCCAGAGCAGCCTGACAAGAAATCAATTCGCCGGCGTGCCGAGGAGTGGCTTACCCTGCTCGCTTAATTTCGCTGCGCCCGTAACAGCAAGGAAAGTCTGAAATGCGTTCTGAATATCAAAAATTTGTCGTTTCCATTGCGGCCGTTCTACTCGCCCTCTCGCTCTCTGCCGCCGATGCGCCCCCATCCCCGCTCGATGGCTACACCAGAAAGTCGAGCGATGCCGAACGAACCTGGGAAGGCAAATTCCGCGCGCTCCCCTCGGTCGACAACCAGCGAAACTACATGCAGCGGCTCTCTGCCCGGCCTCATCATGTCGGCTCGCCCTACGATAGAGACAACGCCGAATGGCTGCTCGCTCGATTTAAAGAATGGGGTTTTGACGCGCACATCGAAAACTTCGACGTCCTGTTTCCCACACCCAAAGACAATCACCTGGAGATGATCGAGCCTCGCAAGTTCGTCGCTAAGCTCACCGAACCGCCGCTCGCCATTGACCCCACAACCTCACAAAAGAGCGAACAGCTGCCCGTCTACAACGCCTACTCGATCGACGGCGATGTCACCGGGCCTCTCGTCTATGTCAACTACGGCATGCCAAACGATTACGAAGAACTCGCTCGAAATGGCATCTCCGTCAAAGGCGCGGTTGTGATCGCCCGTTATGGCGCAGGCTGGCGCGGAGTTAAGCCAAAGGTCGCCGCCGAGCATGGCGCCGTCGGCTGCATCATCTATTCAGACCCGAATGACGATGGTTACGCACACGGCGTCGTCTATCCGGACGGGCCGTTTCGTCCCCCGTTGGGCGTGCAGCGCGGCTCCGTCATGGACACCGAGTATCCAGGAGACCCGTTAACTCCAGGCGTCGCCGCCACTCCGCAGGCGAAGCGTCTTTCCCTAGCCGAAGCGCAAACAATTACTAAAATTCCCGTCCTGCCCATCTCTTATTCCGACGCCCAACCTCTGCTCGCCGAGTTGCGCGGACGCACTGTGCCGCCACCCTGGCGCGGCAGCCTGCCCATCACCTATCGCTTTGGTCCCGGACCCGCCAAAGTACACCTCAAAGTGCAATCCAACTGGGATCAAAAAACGTTGTACGACGTGATCGCCAAACTGCCAGGTGCGGAACTTCCGGATCAGTGGGTGATTCGCGGCAACCATCACGACGCCTGGGTCAACGGTGCCGAGGATCCAATTTCAGGCCTGGTAGCGGAACTGGAAGAAGCTCGCTCGCTGGGCGAATTGGCGAAGCAGGGGTGGCGTCCCAAGCGCACCATCATCTATTGCGCCTGGGACGGCGAAGAGCCCGGCCTGCTCGGTTCCACCGAATGGGTCGAAGCGCACGCCGCTGAGCTCTTGCAGCATGCCGTCGCTTACTTCAACAGCGATTCCAACGCCCGCGGCTTCTTCGGCGCGGACGGCGCGCACGTTCTCCAGAAATTCATTAACGATGTCGCTGCCGATGTACCCGATCCCGAAACCAAAATGTCAATCATCGAGAGGGCCCGCTTGCACGAAGTCGAAGAAGCCAAAGGCACCGAAGCGCGCGAAGAAGCGCGCAAACGCACCGAACTTCACATTGGCGCGCTCGGCGACGGTTCCGATTACACCGCCTTCATCGATCACTTAGGTATTCCCGCCGCCGATCTCGGTTTCGGAGGCGAAGCGAGTGGCGGTATCTATCACTCGATCTATGACGATTTCTATTGGTACACGCACTTCGGCGATCCCGACTTCGCTTATGAGCGCGCCGAATCGCAAGTCATGGGAAGCGCCGTGATGCGGCTCGCCGGGGCCGATGTTCTGCCCTTCGATTTCGCCGGCTTTTCAGAAACTGTCAAGAAGTACTTGTCAAACGTGCAGGAGCTTCTCGAAACCAATCAAACCGAAATCCGAGAGCGCAACGCCGAGATCGAAGATGGTGTCTTCCTCGCCAATAGCGACCCTACGAAACCCACCTCAGCTCCCCCCGCCGCCAAAGTCCCGCCGCACTTTAATTTCGCCCCGCTGCAAAATGCACTCGATGAGATGTCGGAGAGTGTCACTCGCTTCACTGCCGCCTGGACCCACGCACAATCCGCCGACTGGACGCTATCTTCAACGTCTATCGCGCGCATCAATCAACTCATGATGCAGAGCGGACCTGCTCTCACGGATCCCGGCGGGCTGCCCCATCGACCCTGGTTCAAAAACATGATCTACGCACCCGGCGCGTACACCGGCTATGAAGCGAAACCTCTGCCCGGTGTCCTCGAAGCCATGGATCGCAAAGATTGGGCCGAAGCCGAGTCGCAGATTCCACGCGAAGCCGACGCCATCAATCGCGAGACCAGGATCATCTCCGATCTCACCTCCGCTCTCACCAGCCAGCCGGCGCAATCCGCTACGCTCAAATAAGTTCCTTCCAACATGACTGCCACTATTTCGATTCTTCGCTGGATCGTTCGTCTCGGTTTCCTCATCGCCTTTCTTCTTGGCCTGGCTTTGTGGACCGGGCATGGCGCTGCTTATCTGCAGATCCACATGGGCATCGGATTCCTGATCACGTTTGCTCTCTTGGCACTGGTCGTATTGAGTCTTGTCTCTCGCGTCAGTCCTGCGCTCCCGATCATCAGCTTGGTCTGGGCCGTTGCACTTCCGGTAATCGGCATCGCGCAAATACATCTGATGCCCGGCGTAAGTCACTGGCTGATCCAGGTTGTTCATCTGATCATCGGTGTAGGCGCAATCGGCTTGGCGGAAGTATTGGGTAAACGGGCCCTCCTGAACCAGCGTCGTCCATGACGTTCTCCGTTAGCCTCACGCGACTTGTTTTTGACTCGCAAAAAACGCTCAACGTGCCGCCCGGTGAAGAAACAAATTCCTTTCGTGGTTCCTTCGGCGCTGCCCTTCGTAAGATTGACCCCGCTCTCTATACCCGCTGGTTCGATCCGCAGTGGCCAGAAGGCCCCAGCGGCTACAAGAACGCGCCGCGCCCCTTCGTTCTGCGCTGGTCTGCATCACAACTCCAATTCATCACCTTCTTGCATCCGCTCCCATCTCAGGTAGAAGCTGCCCTTCCGCAAGACGCCGTAATTAAACGAGAGCCTCTACTTCGGCTACCTGTTCTGCATGATCCCATCGAAAAGAAGCGCACAACGCTGCGACTCAATTTCGTAACGCCGGTCGAGCTAAAAAAGGAAGGTCAGGTAGTCACGCAACCCGATTTCACTGTCCTGATCGAGCGCCTGGTCGAGAGGATCTGGGCGCTTGGTTGTCTGTATCAGAACTGGCCCGTCACTACTGACCTCACTCGGCTCACTCATTTTGCCAGAGAAGTGCAACTTACTAACTTCGAGTGGCGGCCAACCCATCCACAACGTCGCAGCGCCCGCTCCGGTCAGCTGCACGGGCTCGGCGGTTTAACCGGTTGGGCCGAATACACCGGACCCCTTTCCCAGTTCCTTCCCCTACTATCGATCGGCGCATGGACCGGCGTGGGCCGCCAAACGGTCTGGGGAAAAGGTGCGTTCCGGATTGAAACCTAAACCCACTCCCCTCGCCGCATCAGCGGCTCAGCCTTGCCGTCCATTCCAACACCGTCCACGTCCATCTCGCCCGAGCCAATCATCCAATCCACGTGAATCAAGCTTTCGTTCACACCCTTGGCCGCTAGTTGTGTAGCATTCAGCTTGTCACCGCCGTTAATACAGCTGCTGTACGCCTGACCCAGCGCGATGTGGCTTGCCGCATTCTCATCGAACAACGTATTCCAGAACAACAACCCGCTCTTCGAAATCGGCGACGAATGCGGCACCAGCGCAACCTCGCCCAAGCGACGCGCACCGTCATCTGTTTCGATCATACGGCGCAATACCGTCTCGCCTTGTTTGGCAAAAGCGTCCACGATCCTGCCGCCCTCAAATTTCACGGCAATCTCTTCGATCAGCGTCCCCTGATACGAAAGCGGTTTGGTACTGCGCACCACGCCATCCGCACGATCTTTATGCGGCGTCGTGAAGACTTCCTCTGTCGGCATGTTGGGAACACACTCCGCGCCATTCACCGCCGTGGTGCCGCCGCCCAGCCACAGATGATCATCCGCCAAGCCCAATTGCAGGTCTGTTCCTGTGCCACTTCTAAAGTGCAGCGCAGCAAAATGCTTTTCGTTCAAGATCGCCGCTCGCTTACGTAGCAAGCTGTCGTGATTCCGCCAAGCCCTCACCGGATCAGGCACGTCAATCCGCGTGGTAGCAAAAATCGCATCCCATAGCTTGCGAACAGCCGTTTCTTCGGAGTCATCCGGGAACACCGCTTTCGCCCACGCCGGCGTCGCGTTCGCCACGATCGTCCAATTGATCTCGTGCCGGGTGATCAATTCCATCGCAGGGCGACTCGCTTTCGAATTCGCCACATTTAATCGAGCAATCTTGCCCGTATCTTCCTTCGCCAGCAGAGCCGGATTAACGCCCGTAATTGCCAGTCGCGCTGAACCACTGCGAAAAGCCGCCGCCACGCCGTTCTGCAACCAGTCGGCAGCCCGGTCGAAACTCTCGTCCGGCGCATGATGAAAGCGTGTCAGCGTCGTCTCCTCGTCGGTAAAGAGTGTTGTCACGAGCGTAGCGCCGGCCCGGTAAGCATGTTCGGTAATGCGGCGCACCAGCGCAACTGCTTCGAGTGGTGCGGTCATAACCAGCTCTTGACCGCGTTGCAATCCCAATCCCACTTGCACCGCTACCGCCGCCAGCCGATCTAACCGTTCTGCGTGCGGAAGCTTTTCCGCCACCGCCTCAGTACTCGAAATGTCCGCTGTCTGAATGCTCATCGATTTTTCATTCCTACTCTCTCGCCTACGATTCCATAAGCCTTGTGAACATCGTCCAAGGTAAGCGTGCCCAGAACTTCGTCTGGTTCGAGGCGGCTCACAATCTCGATCACCGGCTCTACCGAGAGCAGCCGCAGCGCCGCATCCAACGGTTCATCCGGATACAGCCGCGATGCACCGTCGCCGTTGGGCGCAGTGGTTACCGGCTGCATGGCATCTTCCACCCGCAGCGGCTGGAAATTGCGCTTCTCTTCCGCCGAAGGTAGATTCACTCCCTCCAGTTGCGCCAGCATTTTGAAAAACGGCGTCTCATGCAGCTTGCGCGAAAGCAAATACGCCGTGGTGTTCGAGATCATTACCGGCAGAATAATCACGTAACTGGCGCTCAGCTCGAACACCATGAAGATCGACGTGATCGGAGCGCGAAACACGCCCGCAAAAAACGTTCCCATTCCGACCAGCATGTAAGCCTCAGCCGGAGCGGCGCTTATTGGCCAGAACCTGTGAGCCAATCCGCCCAGACCTCCCCCCACCATGCCGCCGACGAATAGCGCCGGCGCGAACATGCCGCCCGGTGTTTCTGCCGTGAAAGCCAGCAGCGTCACTACTAGCTTCGCGAGAGCCAGATAAATCAGCACCTGCCACACGAACTGCCCGTGCAGCGCGCTATTAATCGCTTCATAGCCCGCGCCCATCACCTCCGGGAACCACAAGCCCACGACGCCCGTTAAGAAGCCGGCGACGATCGGCAGTACATAATGCCGCCAGGGTGGAATGTGCTCCATGCGCTTTTTCATCTCCTCGATCAGCTTGATGAAGAGAGCCGACAGCACGCCACCTGCCACGCCAATCCCCGCATAGATGAAAAGTTCAGAGGCACTCGCCAGTTGGAATTCAGGAATCTGAAATAGTGGCTGGTTGCCTAAAAACGCGCGCATTGTCACCACCGCCGAAACCGCCGCCAGCACGATCGATCCCACCGCCGTGGCGCTCCAGTCCGCCAGTACCTCCTCCATTACGAAAAGCACGCCGGTAATTGGCGTGTTGAAGGCCGCCGCAATCCCCGCCGCCGCTCCCACCGGCGCAATCAGGCGCATACTGTTTCGCGGTAGATGAAAGAGCCGCCCCAGCCAGGAAGCCACGCCGGCGCCCATCTGCAGGGATGGATCTTCCGGCCCCAGCGAGTTCCCTGTACCGATCGAGACCGCGCATGCCAGAAACTTTCCGAAAATCGTGCTCGACGATACATAGCCGTCTGAGCTGTAAATCGCAATCTTGGTCTGGTTGACGCCGCTGCCCTTCGCTCGCGGAAACACCTTGCGCACGATCAGCACCGCGGCGATCGCGCCCACCGCCGGCGTCAATAGCCGCACCAGGTGAAAGCGCCCAGCCAGCGCTCCGAGAGTCGACCAGCTGATAAAGTCGATCGAAATATGAAAGAGCACTACCAGCAGGCCGGAGAACATGCCGATCAGTAACGCCAGCAGCAGAAAGCGCTGCGCTTCACTTAATCCAAGATGTCCAAAAGCCCCTTGCCAGAATTTCAGTTGGGCTAGCGGAATGCGGAACTTTCCCCCAACGCCCGGGTTCGCCGCACGATCACTCATGGCCGATTCTCGCAAACACGATGTCGAGCGTGTGATCCTGCGGTGTCGCCGTCTTGCAGAAGCTTGCTTTATCGATCCAAAGTTGAGCCGCCGTTTTTTGCATTTTCAGGGGCAGATCTTCATCGCTCTTTGTTTCCGTCAGTAATGCTTTCGCATCGTCCAATCGCTTGGCCAGCGCATCGGATGATGCGGCTGGTGCCGCAACCGGTGCCGGAGCCGCCGTGGAGGGCCGAGTAGCAGAATTTTGCTCGCTTGCTTTAGCGCTTTTCGTACTGGCAGGATGAAGTAAAGTCGCCAGCAGCCCAGACGCTGATTTCTGAGCCGATGCCCCCGCGTCAGGCTGCGCCGCCGGCGTCGCGCTCGGATTACATGTCTCCAAGTTTTTCAACACCCGCTCCAATAAATTCTTACTCCGCCTGATCTGCTCCGATGCCGTTATATAAGGAAGCGCCGCGTCCATATCGATCACGTCGTTCGTCAGCGCCAGTTGCTGCTCGGCTTCCTGACTCTTCGGCTCCAACCGCAGACTTCTCTGCAATTCGTGACGCGCACTGATATACTCGCCCGCCGCAAAATCCGCCTGCCCCAGACCGCGCCGCGCTTCCCCGTTCTGCGGGTCAAGCTTTGTCAATTCCTGGAAGATATGGAGAGCCTCCGAGGTCGCCCCGTTCGCCAGGAGCAAGTAGCCAACCTTCAGCTTCTGCTCCGTTGCGTTAATTGGGAGGTTGGTATACAGCTGCATCAGCTCGCCCACAAACCCGCCCTTGTCTCCCGTCTGTTCGAGCAGATTGGCCAGCTCCCAGCGGGCCTCGCGCCGTTGCGGGAGCTCTGCTTCCGGCCAGTACTCGTACACTCCGCGCTGATAATATTCAACCGCCTTCGGCAATTTGTGCTGCTGCACGGCCAGTCTTCCCAGCAGGAGATTTATCGGTCCACTGGTCGGGTTCTCTTGCGCCAGCTGTTCTAAATGCGACTCTGCCTCATCCAGACGCCCCACGTCCAATAAAGCGGTTGCCAGCGACAACCGGTAATCGGTTTGATTGGGTCCGTATAACAGCGCCTTTCGGTATTCCTCGAGCGCCGGGTCGAGTTCTCCCCGGCCTTGCAGCGCTTGCCCGCGGTTATAGTGCAACGCTCCTAACGAGTTCCGCTCACGATGATACGCCGAACTCGCAAAACCTGTGGCGACAAAGGCTACCACCAACGTGACGCACACCGTCAACGTCGCCTGGAAAGTGTTCTGTCCGAATAGCAAGCGCGACAACCCCTCATTCCAGCATAGGAGAAAGGAGTTAACTCGTCATCGGCACAGTGCTCAGAAGCACGAAAAGCGCCGTCAGCGTATCGTTTCAGGCCTTCAGACGCGATGTTTTAGCTCGCTTCAAAATGTCTCTCAACCTACCGGCGTCGCCGCCAAACGCCAACCAGCGCTAAACCTGCCAACGCCAGCCCGCACGCGCCTGGTTCCGGCGTGGCGGTAAAAGGATCCGGTGTTACGCCATCCGCCTTGAAGCGCGCAAAACTGAATATGCCGCCCGACATAACATCGCCGTTCGGATCGCTCCCGGCGTTCGCTATTCGCTTTGTACAAACCAGCGAATCCGCAATCCATAGCGAACGGCAGAACTCCAAAATCAACGCCAAACACAATGTCTTCATAGCTGCGAAACACTCCGCGTCAGGAAACATATCACCGTTCCTGTCATATCCGGGTGAGCATGGAATCCAGACCCGAATTTACTTCTTGACAAGGATTGCAAATTGCTATATAAAATTAGCAGATTGCAATATGACGGTTGCGGCTAAAATTCGCTACCTCCGCCTCGTGGAAGGCCACCTCCGCAGCTTCAACCGTGAGATGACCCAGAAAGAGGTTGTCTCCGCCATCAAATCCGAACTCGGCAAAACCATCAGTCAGCCGTATCTTTCCCAACTTGAAAGCGGCCAGCGCAAGCACCTCACCAACACCAGCCGTCTGCTGCTCGCCAAGTTTTTTAAAGTCCATCCTGGCTATCTGGTCGAGGATCCCGACGGCTTCCAGACCGAGTTGCTCTCGAACCTGGAGGAAGAAGAAGACAAGCTCGATCTCTGGCTGGTGCAGGGAGCGGAACGCTTTCGCAAAGATCCATCGCTGGCCGAGGCGCTACTCCAGATCGCCCGCCACGAGGATACCCGCCGCTGCCTGCTTCTCCTCGCCGCGGTGCTGGAGACGCCCGACCTCGTCCATCGTCTCTGGGATGTGTTGAATCCCGATCTCTCACCACTCGGGGAGGAGCATCATGACCGTCTCTGACCTTTTTTTACTGTTCTTCGCCGTGGGCACTTTGTGGACCCTCCTGACCTGGCTGCTCGGCGGTCTCCACGTCGGGCATGCTCACGGCCATCATGCTCACGCGGCTCACACTGCCCACGGCGGTATTGGCCACTGGCTGGCTTGCATGGTCAACCCGAGCAGCTTGGCCGTCTTCTGCGCGTGGTTTGGCGGTGTCGGCTATCTCCTCACCCGTCACTCGGGTCTCGAACTCTGGACCGATCTCGCGCTCTCCGCTCTCTTCGGGCTGCTCGGAGCCTGGCTCGTTGCCGCCTTCCTGCGTTTCCTCCAGGACCGCGAACAACCGCTCGATCCCGCCGATTACCAGATGGTCGGCGTGCTCGGCCGCGTCTCTTGCACCATTCGCCCGGACGGCATCGGTGAGCTGATCTATGTGCGCGATGGCGCACGCCAGCCCGTCCCCGCCCGCAGCGAAGAAAATAATCTCATCCCGCTTGGCTCGGAAGCCATCGTCACCCGTTTTGAAAAGGGTGTCGCCTACGTTCGCACCTGGGACGCAATGCTCACCCAGCCGGATAGCAGTTCAATTCCGGAAACATTGCAGAAGAAAGGTTCTCCTCATGTCGAGTGAAGTTGTCATCATCGTTGTCGCCGTCGTTCTGGTCTTGCTGCTCGCTACCAGCACCATGGCTACTCTCTTTCGCAAGGCCGGTCCGCATCAGGCGCTGATCGTCTACGGCCTGCGTGGCACCCGCATCGTCAAAGGCCGTGGCACGGTCATCTTTCCGATGATCGAAACGTTTCGGCAGCTCTCGCTCGAACTCATGTCGTTCGACGTAGCTCCGCAGCAGGATCTCTACACCAAGCAAGGCGTCGCTGTCACGGTCGAAGCCGTTGCCCAGATCAAAGTGAAAAGCGATCCCGAATCTATTCAGACCGCTGCCGAGCAGTTTCTGACCAAAACCGATCAGGCCCGTGAAGGACTCATTCGTCTCGTCATGGAAGGTCATCTGCGCGGCATCATCGGCCAGCTTTCGGTCGAGCAGATCGTCAAGGAACCAGAGATGGTCGGCGACCGAATGCGCGCCACCTGCGCTGAAGACATGTCTAAGATGGGCCTCGAAGTGATCTCCTTCACCATCCGCGAAGTGCGCGATGGCAACGAATACATCACCAACATGGGGCGTCCGGATATCGCCCGCATCCGCCGTGACGCCGACGTTGCTTCTGCCGAAGCCGAACGCGACACCGCCATTCGCCGCGCCGAAGCCATGCGCGCCGCCGCCGTCGCGAAAGCTCAGGCCGATCAGGAACGCGTCCTCGCCGAGGCGCTCTCGCTCGGTGCGCAGGCCGAAGCGCAGCGCGATCTCGAAATCAAGAAAGCGCAGTACTCCGAAATCGTCAAACGCCAGCAGGCCCAAGCCGACAAAGCCTACGACATTCAGTCCAACGTCATGCAGCAGCAGGTCGCCGTCGAAGCGGTCAAAATTCGCCAAGTCGAAAAAGAGCAGGAAGTCAAAGTGCAGGAAGCCGAAATTCTGCGCCATGAAAGAGAACTGATCGCCACTGTTCTTAAAGGCGCGGAAATCGAAAAGCAGCGCATTGAAATGATCGCCGAAGCTAGCCGCCGCCGCATGACCATCGAAGCCGAAGGCACCGCTTTTGCCACCCGCGCGCAAGGCGAAGCGGAAGCCGAGATCATCCTCCGCAAAGGCGAAGCCGAAGCCAAAGCGATGAACGTCAAAGCCGAGGCGTACCAGGAATGGAACCAGGCCGCGGTGGTCGACAAACTCATCACCGGACTGCCCGAAGTTGTCCGCGCCATGGCCGCCCCACTCGCCAACGTCGATAAGATCACCATCATTTCGACCGGCGACGGCGACTCGTCGGGCTTGAGCAAAATCACCGGCGACATGACCAAAATCGCCGCCCAGGTGCCGGTACTCTTTGAGACGCTCTCCGGCATGCAAATGTCCGATCTCCTAGGAAAGGTGACCAAGATTCATGACCGCCCTAACAGTCAGTCCCCAACCAATCACAGTCAGGATTCGAAAAGCTAACGGAGGATTTATGGCACTGCTCGATCGAGTCGCTACGCTCATCAAAGCAAATTTGAATGACCTCGTGGACAAAGCCGAAAATCCGGAGAAGCTGCTCAAGCAGCTTCTCCTCGACATGCAAAACCAGTTCCTGCAGGTGAAAACGCAGGTGGCAATGGCCATCGCCGATCAGCACCTGCTCGCCAAAAAGCAGCGCGAAAATCTCGACGCGCATGCCGTCTGGACCCGCAAAGCCGAACTGGCCGTCGAAAAGAATCAGGAGGACCTCGCACGCGTCGCCCTCGACCGCTCACTGACGTATGAATCCGCCGCCCGCAACTTTGCCGAACAACTCGACGATCAGTCGCATCAGGTCAACACTCTACGTGACGCCCTGCACCGCCTCGAAAGCAAAATGGCAGAAACCCAGGCGCAAACTGACTTGCTGTTAGCCCAGCACCGCCGTGCCCGCCTTCTGCAAAAGACTAGGGTCAACGGCCTCCAGGAACTCAATCACGAGACAGCCATCGGCCGCATTCAAACAAAAATCACGGAAGCCCAGGCCATAGGCGAAGGCCACCAGCTAGCCGCCGCCCTGACCAACACCGAACAACGCCTCGACCAACTCGAAAAATCCGACCGCGTCGACCGCATGTTAGCCGACCTCAAAGGCCGCCTCCAGCGCTAAGCGCCGATCTGGTTATCTCGCGACTGGCGTCGTTCTTGGTCGGGCTGACGGCTTACCCTAAGTCGGGCATACTTGGGCCAGATGGTTACTCAGGTTGACCGGAATCGCCTCGCGCTCTTGCAGGGCACTCTCGACCTGCCGATTCTGCGTACCGTACGCATTGGCCGGCAGCACGAGCAAAGGATCGCACGCGCCATTCAAGCGAACTCCGAAGATGTTCTTCTAGTCGAACATGGGGCAATCGTACCCGGCTCTTCGGCGATTGGAGGCAAAGCGCTGGATTACCGCGGAATGGGGAACATCGTCGAATAACCGCAAGGCCCGATTTTACACATTGACAAAAGAAGGGCGTAAACAGAAGGACAGGAGAGTTGAGCGTATGTTTTGGCGGCGCAACCGGTCACAGAGCGATTTTTCCTCGGAGGTGAAGTCGCACATCGCCCTGGAAACGGACCGGCTGGTCGCCGCGGGACTGAGCGAGGAAGAAGCCGTTCGCAGGCAGATCGCGGGGCTGACGAAGCTGTAGACTGGTGGGCTCTATGAGGTGGGCTTGAGAATCCCGGGCTATGGGAATCAGAACAGCACGGGATCGTATACCGAGCCGAGCCGCATCCAAGTGACGGGAAATCCGTTGCAGGGTACCAGCGACAGTCCGTATGACAGATTGAACGCTGCGCCTTCGCGCCCCCGCAGGCCGATCTGTTCCTGCAGAAAAACTTTAGCTTCGGCGAGACAGACCCTTACCAGATTCAACTGCGGCGAGAGGCTCATAACTTTGCCAATCACGCGCAGTACAACGGGGTGAACGACACCGTGAACTTCAGCGGTATAAAAAATCCCACGGTGACGAATAACTACCTTAATCCGAATTTTAATGGATTCGGAACTATCTCTGGGGTGAACGACCCGAGGATCGTGGCGCTAACGGTTCATTTTGTCTTTTAGGGTTCTCAGGTTACTTGGTGGTAACGAGATCGCCGCTGGCGTTGCGGATTTCGATTGGGCCTAGACTGAGTTTCTCGAGTCCGGGCTCAATCTTTGCGCGATCGCCGACAGCAATGAAGATCAGGTGATCGGGGTGAACGTCGTTCTTGGCGGTGTCCTCGACGGCGTTGGGCGTGAGTGATTGAAACTCGGAGGGCAGGAGCCGATAGTAATCGTCGGGCAGCTGGTAAGTGAAGAGGTCGCCGATGAGGGTAGACGTCGAGTGACCTGTTTCAAAGCGGCCGGGGAGGGATCGGAGTTCGCCTTCGCGGGCAAGCGTTAGTTCGGCGGTGGTGGGAGGATCGGTGCGAATGCGATTCAGTTCGGTCATAAGCTCGTGGGTAGCCGGCGCAGTGACATCGGTGCGGACGAGTGCTCCGGCGTAGAAGGGGCCGGTGCCACGATAGAAAGCGTATTGCGAAAAAGCGCCGTAAGTAAAGCCATTCTTCTCGCGCAAATTCATATTGATGCGGCTGGAGAACATGCCACCGAGCACATTGTTCATGACAGTGACCGCGGCATATTGCGGGGTGGAACGGGGCAGCCCGATGCCAAACGCGGCGAGAGCAGTTTGCGGAGCGCCGGGCTTGTCCACAATCACGATGTGACGGGTTGGCGGAGGCGGGGTTACGGGTGTTTGCGAAGTGGCGATCGTGCCTGCGGCAGTCCAGCTCTTGAAGTACTTATCAGCAAGAGAGCGCGCGTCAGCTTCTGTGATGTCGCCAGTGAGCACGAGAGCGGAATTTTGCGGAGCGTAGTGAGAGCCCCAAAAGGTCTGCAAATCGTCGCGCGAGATCGCTTTGACAGAAGCGGTGGTGCCGTTCGATCGATAGGCGTAAGGAGAGTGATCGCCGTAGAGCGCCTTGAGTCCGACACGCAGCAGAGCGGCGGTCGGGGTGTCGGCCTCCTGCAGAATGGCAACCAGCTGATTCTTGCGGATACGCTCGACTTCTTCGGTTTGGAAGGCGGGGTGAACCGTAATGTCCTGTAGCAGATCCATGGCGGCTTCGGTGTTGTTGCTGAGCGCGCCGAGGCTGACAGTGGCGTTATCGGCACTGGCAATGGTGTGCAAAGTTGCGCCGATGAGCGCGGTATCGTCGGCCAGTTCGGTTGCAGAACGGTCTTTGGTGCCTTGTGAAAGCATGCGCGCTGTAAAAGAGGCAAGGCCGGGTTTGGCAATCGGGTTCGCGCCGCTTCCGGCGAGAGCGATGAGGCTGGCATCGATGACCGGCAAGGAGTGATCTTCGACCAGATAGACCTTCATGCCGTTGGACACGGTGAGGGTTTTCGGAACGGGCAAGTGCAACTGAGCGACAGGTCCGGGCTGAGGCGCCGTTTTACGCCAGTCCTGCTCGGTCTCGAAGGAGGGCGGATAGGGATTGACGATCTTTACGCTGGCATCGGTATCGGCGGGGCTGCGCGGGACATCCTGCAAAACCTTTTTGCCCGGCACTGTGTAGACGACGGCGCGCTGATTCTTGCCGAAATCGTCCTGGCCGATCTTCTTTACGGAGTCGAGCGTGGCGTCCTGGTAGCGCTGGATATCTTTGGGCAGATAGCCGGGATCGCCGGCATATTGGTTGTAGTAGTTGAGCGTGTCGGCGACACCGCCGAAGCCACCAAGGCGTTCGAGTCCTTCGATCTTGTGCGACAGAGTGACATTGCGGGCTCGATCGAGTTCCGCCTGGGTGGGACCGTTCTGACGCAACTGCTCGATCTCCGCGGTAAGGGCAGCCTCGAGAGCTTCGGGCTTTACGCCGGGGCGTCCGGTGACATCACAGGTGGCAACGGAAGCAATGCGTAGGGACTGATTGTTGCATTCAACTGTTTGGGCGATCTGCTGCTGGTAGACGAGCTTGTGATAGAGGCGGCTCGATTCGCCTCCGCCGAGGATCTGGATGAAGAGATCGGCGTCGGAGTCGCCCGGGGCGAAGGCGGTGGGAGTCAACCAGCCGACGGAGACGCGGGGCAGCTGCACGGTATCGGTAACGATGGCGCGCTTTTCAGCGGTGATGGGCTGGGCGCTGGGAACATTCTTGTCGACGGCGGAGCCTTTCGGGATCGGTCCGAAATATTTCTCCAGGAGCGGCTTGAGTTTGGCAGGGTCGAAATCTCCGGCGATGGCTAGGGTGGCATTGTTGGGCGTGTAGTATTGCTTGAAAAAGTCGCGCACGTCATTCAGGCGAGCGGCTTCGATGTCGGCGTGAGAACCGATGACCGATGCATAATAAGGATCGCCTTTGCGGAAGAGGAGATGGAACATTTGCTCCTGACCGAGCGAATAGGGCATGCCTTCCCCCTGGCGGCGCTCGTTACGCACGACGTCGCGCTGGTTGGTGAGCTTCTGGCGATCGAGAGTTTCAAGCAGGAAGCCCATGCGGTCGCTTTCAAGCCACAGGCCGAGTTCGAGCTGATTGCTGGGAAGTGTTTCGAAGTAGTTGGTGCGATCGAAGTCGGTAGTGCCGTTGATGCCGGTTGCGCCGGCGCCTTCGAGATAGCGGAAATGGGCCTTCTCGCCGACGTGTTCGGAGCCTTCAAACATCATGTGTTCGAAGAGGTGCGCGAAGCCGGTGCGCCCGGCTTTCTCGTTGGCTGGACCTACGTGATACCAGAGGTCGAGAGCGACGAGGGGCAGACGGTCATCATGATGCAGAAGAACCTGCAGGCCGTTCGGCAGCTTGTATTCTTCGTACGGCAGGGTGGGAACTTTGAGCGGCTTGGCCGGCGGGAGATTCGCGGCAGAAATTGAAAAGAGGAGGCTGCTGACGGCTGCGGCAGCGATGCGAAACATTCGGCTGAAATACATATAGATCCGGCTGATGTGATTTAGTCAGTTTACTAGGCAGGATCGAGGGATCGGAAGATGTTCCTACACTGGGGGTGAGCGATTCTCATGAGCAGCGGGCGAATCCTGGTGGTTGAAGACGAAGACAAGTTGAGACGGGTGATCCAACTCGAATTGGAGGGAGCGGGCTATGAAGTAGATGGGGCGGCATCGGCCGAAGCGGGGTTGGGGCTGGCGACGGTGGCCGATCTGATTCTCACGGATTTGCGATTACCGGGTATGGACGGGCTGCAATTGATGGCTGAGTTGCATACGCGCGGGATTAGCGCACCGGTAGTGGTGATGACGGCGCACGGCTCAGTAGAGGCGGCGGTGGAGGCGATGAAGCGGGGCGCATCGGACTTTTTGCAGAAGCCGTTTTCGCTGGATCATTTGACTACGGTGATTCAGCGAGTGATGGCGGTGCAATCGCTGCGCAATGAGAATGTCCGGCTGCGAGAACAACTGGATCAGCGGTATCAGTTCGACAATATCATCGGGCGCAGCGCGGCGATGCGGGAGATTTTTAACACTGTGGAGCGAGTGGCTCCGACGCGGGCGACGGTGTTGCTGGCAGGAGAGAGCGGCGTGGGAAAAGACATGATTGCGCGCGCCATTCATCAGCATTCACCGCGGAGGAATCATCCCTTCGTGAAGATCAACTGCACGGCGCTTCCGGAAAACCTGATGGAGAGCGAGCTTTTCGGGTATGAGAAGGGCGCGTTTACCGGAGCGAATACAAGCAAGCCTGGACGGTTCGAGCAGTCGGACAAAGGGACGGCGTTTCTGGATGAGATTGGAGACGTGCCGGCGCATATTCAAGTCAAGCTGTTGCGCATTTTGCAGGAGCGGCAGTTTGAGCGGCTCGGGTCGAATGTGACACGCAACGTAGACGTGCGGGTGGTGGCGGCGACGAACGTGGATCTGCGGGGTGCGCTCGAGCAGGGGCGGTTCCGGGAGGACCTGTATTACCGGTTGAATGTGGTGCCGATCAATGTGCCGCCGCTGCGAGAGCGCAAGGAGGACATTCCATTTCTGGCGATGCATTTCGTGCGCAAGGTGAGTAGCGATTTAGGTTCGAACGTGAAGGAAGTGAGTCCGGCGGCGATGGATCGACTGGTGGCGCATGCGTGGCCGGGCAATGTGCGCGAATTGGAGAATACGATCGAGCGGAGCATCGTACTGGCTTCAGCCGAGGTGCTGGAGGCGGCGGATATGCGAATCGAAGCGCCGCGCGGAACGACGGCACCGGCGTCGACGCAGCAGGCAGCGTTACTTCCAGAGGGCGAGACGCTGGAGCATTGGGAGCAGATGATGATACGCGAGGCGCTGCGACGGGCGAATGGGAATAAGAGCCAGGCGGCGCGGTTGCTGGGCTTGACGCGCAATGCGCTGCGATACCGGCTGTCGCAGATGGGATTGGACAGCGGGAGCGAGGAAGCGGAGATGGCGGAAGAGCGGCGGTAGGTGGGTCGCGGGGCGGCGTGCAAAATTCAGGTACATTCTTTATATGCGGGAGCTTTGCGGTGTGTTTTTGCTGGCTGCGTTGCTGACTGCATCTCTGCGTGCCGATATGCGCAAGGTGGTTCAGACCACAATTGACGGGCACAGGACGGTATATGCGGAATACCTGCATGGCAAGGACAGACGCATCGAAAATCTAGGCCCCGATGGTGTCGGGCGACCGGTTATGATCGAGAATTTCGAACGGAAGATGACGTACGTGCTGGATATGCGGTCGCGGGAGTATGTCGAAATGCGTCCACAGAGCCCAGGTTTACTGATGAACCTGGCAGCTTGGATTGCCCGTCCGCCGCGTATCCGGGAGTCTGGTAAGACAGTGCATGTTTTTTATGAGGCGGTCGATACGGGCGAGCGAAAAGAGTTCTTTTGGCGCACGGCAAAGCAATTTATTTTGCGCGAACGTCACGTCGCAGAGGCTGGAGCGTGTGAGCAGACGCACCAGAGCGAGAGCCATGGCTGGTACATTCCGGGCGCTGAACCGAAGCCGGCGAAGGGTTCATGGGGTCTGGTTGCGTTTACTAACGGCGTTTCCTGTCAGGACAAGGTGATAAGACATGGCAATCCTTTACCTCCCGGACTTGCCGTCTTCACGACGGACGGTTCCATGACTCGTCAAGTTCTGGAACTTTCGAACGCTCCTTTGGACAACCGGCTGTTTGAGGTGCCTGCCGGGTTCGTGAAGGTGGATGCGTTGCACGGGGAGCGCCCAGTGAGTTGGTCTTCTCGTATGGAGATGGAATGGGGGTTTTTGGAGCGAGCTTTTGAATCGTGGTTTGAGTGATGAGGATTAGCGAGGTTTCCCGAGTAGCATCGCCAGTAGATAGTTGCCGGCCATCGGATCGAGCCGGATCGAAGACCAATCCTGGAAGGCGGCCGCAGCAGTATCTAAAAGGGTTTGTACCTCTTTAGCAGTCCATTGTTCATAACTGTTGTAGTCAGCGGTGTGACGCTCTTGCTGCAGGTCGTAGAGTGTCTGCGCAACCCTGCCAAGTGCCGGAGGTACTGGCCTAACTATTCCATGCCAATCTCTCCATTTCGAATTCGCGAACTGTCTCGAAGTGTTACTCATCGATCCATGATTAAAAGCGCGCTCCAAACCAGTCACGGCTTCGTTCGTGCCGTTCCAAAGCTGGGCCGCCTCCTGAACCAGTAGGTGGAACAAGGCATAATAAGCGGTTGAAACTGCTCGCCGTAGCGCCGCCTGACTGGGGTCAATACCTTCGTAGGAAGCGAGATGATTAGCTTGCTTGAGAAGGTCTTCGGCTAATCCCACGCTGGATTCCGCAGCGCTGCCTGTTCACTTTCACTGCGGAACCGGAAATAAGAAAAAGTTTCGGACGCCGATAGTCCCAATTCGTCCAAAAGCCTTTGACGAACTGCCCGAGTCACTGGGAAGAGCCGGCCGGGCTCGGTCGCGGCATCGGAAAGAAGTACCCGAAAAAAAAGCGCGGGGCGTTCAGCCCAATCCTGGCCGACGTGAAATCGAATTCGGACGACATCGGGGGCGAAGTCTTTTGCGATCTGGTCAACCTGTTCTTGGGTCGGGCCTGCGACGATCATACTTTTATTGTTACCAGAGTATCGCAATAAAGGGGCCCATGGCATAGAATGGCTATGTTATGCCATTGAGATCGGAACGGGATGCGATTCCGCAAGGCACTCTCGACATGCTGATCCTGCGCACCCTGTCGGGGCAGAAGGAAATGCATGGCTTCGAGATTGCCGATTACATACAGGAACATACAGACAGCGTTTTGCAGGTGGAGGAGGGTTCGCTCTATCCGGCGTTGCAGCGGATGCTGCTGCAGGGCTGGATTGTGGGGGAATGGGGGCGGACGGAGGGCAACCGCCGGGCTCGCTATTACCGGCTAACGGCTTCTGGTCGGAAACAACTGACGCGCGAAATGGCGCAGTACGAGCGAGTGGCGCAGGCGATCGGGCGCATTCTGCAGCCGGCCTGATGTAGGGAGAGGACGATGCGAAAGATCTGGCGCAAGATTCTGTTCCGGCTTCGACGACGGCAGTTTGAGGAAGAACTCGCGGAAGAGATGCGGCTGCACAGGGAACTGCTGGGAACGCGGCGGCGATTTGGAAACACGACACAGCTGGCCGAGACCAGCCGGGAAACATGGAGTTGGGCGTGGCTGGATGAGTTGGGGCAGAACCTGCGCTATGCATGGCGGATCTTCGGAAAGAATCCCGGCTTTACGATGGTGGCGACGTTGACGCTGGCTTTAGGTATCGGCGCGAACACGGCGGTGTTCAGTGTCTTGGATGCGGTGCTGCTGCGGCCGCTGCCGTACAAAGATCCGGGACGGCTGGTGGTGATTTGGGATCGAGCCGCCAAGTCGGGGGAGTCTGCGCCGTTCTTTGCGCCGTTTAGCGATTTTCAGCAGTATAAGAGGTATGCGCGAAGTTTTTCGGAGGTTTCGGCGGCTACCTGGGCGGATCGGGCGAAGATCTGGAAGAACGGAAATAAAGCAAGCGCGGTTTTGGCGGTACCGGTCAGTCGGGATTTCTTCGGCACCTTAGGAGTCCGGGCGCAGTTGGGCCACACCTTCACGGCGGCGGATCAAAAGCGGGGCTGCGCAGTGGTGCTGTCGAACGAATTCTGGCGAACGAAGCTGCTCGCGAACCCCGGCGCGGTGGGTAGTCAGCTGGTTCTTGACGGCGCGCCGTGCGACGTGGTGGGTGTGATGCCGGCAAGTTTCAGTTTCTATCCGCGCATCACGCCGATGTGGATGCTGGCCGGACCCAATATGAAAGGGCGGGACAGCCTGGTGGTGGGGACGTTCGCGCGGTTAAAGCCGGGTGTGACGGCGGCGCAAGCGCGAGAGGAAGTCCGGGCGCTGCATCGGGGATTGCGGTCGAAAGATGGACATGAGAAGGATGTTGAGCCGTTCATGGCGGGATTGCAAGAACAATTTACGTTCCTGGCGGGGCGGACGCTGCGAACGACCATGTGGCTGATGACGGGCGCGGTGTTTTGCGTGCTGCTGATCGCCTGCTTGAATGTGGCGAATTTACTGATAGGACGCGGGCTGATGCGTGAACGGGAGCTGGCAGTGCGAGCGGCGATCGGTTCGAGCCCGGCACGAGTGATGCGGCAGCTGATGACGGAATCACTGCTGCTGGCGATGGGCGGCATGGTGGCCGGGTTTGCGCTGGCGTGGGGAGCGATTCGGTACTTTAACCATGCGGCTCCGATTGAATTGCCGGTAGGGGCAACCGTGGTGATGAATGTACCAGTGGTGGTTTTTTGCTGCGTGATGACGGCGGTTACAACGCTGCTCTTTGGATTGCTGCCTGCGTTGCGGGCCAGGAACCTGGATGTGAATCAGTCGCTCAAAGCGGGCGGACGATCGGCGGCGCAGCAAGCGACAAGACAAGGCCTGGCGAAAGGTCTGGTGTCCCTCGAAATGTCGCTCTCGGTGATCTTGCTGACCGGAGCGGGCTTGTTGATCACGAGCTTGATACACATGAGCGGCGCATCGCTTGGATTCGATCCGCATGGTCTTTGGAATAGCGGAATTACGCTGACCGGTCAGCGTTATGCGAGCGAAGAAGCAAAATTGCATTTTTATGATGAGCTTGAGAGGCGATTGCCGTTCAGCCAGCGGCTGGCGTTTTCTTCGAATTTGCCGCCATATATTGGTGGGTCTGGGGTTCTGGTCAAGGAGACGCGGGCAGAAAAGCCGGAGGGGAAATTTGGGGATGTTGGTGGTCAGGCGGTGAGTCCCGAGTATTTCGCGGTGATGCGGACGCCGCTGGTGAGCGGGCGCGATTTTGACAGGCGTGACAGACGCGGATCGCCCGAGGTGGCGATGGTCAACACGGCGCTGGCGCGGGAATATTTTCCGCATGGCGGGGTGGTAGGGCAACGGATTCGCGTGAAAGGGGACTCGCCCTGGTTAACGGTGGTGGGCGTAGTGGGCGACGAGAAACACACGGAATTGATGCGCGAGATGAACTGGGTGGCGACACCGATGGTCTACCGGCCAATCGCGCAAAATCCGAGAGGCAGCGAATTGTGGGTGGTGACCCGCCAAGGGGCTGGTTGGAGCGGCGGGGCGCGGCTACAGAAGCAGGTGCAAGCAATCGATCCGGGTGTGCCGGTGGGCGAATTGGAAACGATGGAATCGCGTTTAGCGGTGACGACGGCGTTTGCCCGTTTCCGGGCCTTGCTGGTGAGCGCGTTTGCGATCGCGGCCATTCTGCTTGCTGCCATTGGATTGCACGGGGTGTTGACGCAATTGGTGTCGCAACGAATTCCGGAGTTCGGAATCCGCATGGCGATTGGGGCTCAGACGCGCGACGTGTTCTTGCTGGTGGCGCGACAGGGCGGAGTGCCGGTAGCGTTCGGCTTGGTCTTTGGGCTTGGTGTTGCGTTCACATTGAGGAGAGTCATGGCGGGGTTGCTCTATGGGGTGGGGGCGGGCGATGTGCGCGTTGCAGCGGCTGCCATTAGTGTGCTGTTGATCGTGGCTACGCTGGCTATTCTATTGCCGGCGAGAAGAGCAGCGCGGGTAGATCCGGCGGTGGCGTTGCGGAATGAGTGAATTTAGCGCAAGGCCTTCCTAATGTCCTTGAGCATGAGCAGTAGCTGGAAAGGATTGATCGGGGAGGGATCAAACTCGAAGTGTTCGTAGAACTTACGGGCGGATTCGTCAATCGCGTGGACCAGTACCGCACGGACGCCCATGATATCCGCGGCCACTTCGACCCTTTTGAGAGCGTCAAACAAAAGCGCTTTTCCAAGTCCCTTTCCCCGCTCCCTTAAATCGACCGCAAGCCGCGCAAGCAGTACGACGCCAATTGGATGGTTAGCCATCCCGCGGGCGATGCGCTCGGGGCTTTCATGCTTGCTCACGGAGCCTGCCGAAAGGGAGTAGTAGCCGACAACGCGATTCTCTCGACAGGCCAAGTAGGTCTTCGCGGAATCAGCTTGCTGATTTATCAAGGCGAACTTGCGAAGCCATATAGTGAGCATCGTGTTGCCGCAATCGAAAAATGTAAGATCGTGATCCGGGCGCAATTTTTCGATCGAAAAGCCAGATGCAATCCCTCCTTTCACGATCGGCGGCTAGCAACGTGCTTTTCAGTAAAGAGCCTCTTGAGACGCGGTTTCGTCTTGGCGGGCTTATCGAGGGCTTCCATGAACAATCTCCACTGTTCTTCATTCAGAGTGAAGCGAGTTTGATCGGCGAGCGATGATTCGGCCCGTTCGCGAGCCGCCCGAACAATAAAGTCGGAGACGCTAACACCGAGACGCTCAGCGGCAATCTTTATAACAGATTCATCGCTGGCGGTTGCGCGCAGTTGAAAACGCCGATCCCTGGGTTGTTCAGGTTTGGTACTTGGCATAGAACACGGCTCTCGCGTGTACTCCCAATGTACTCTAGCGCGCAGCATCTCGGTCCGAGAAACACTACTTGGGAAGGTTCAATTCGTATCCGGAGCGCGTATGCGCAGTGGCGCCCGGGATGTCGGTTGTTACGGCTATGGTGTGATGGCCGGACGTAAGCGGGTCCGGTGAGTAACTAAGCAAGTACATGCTGTGGAGAACGCCGCCCATGGCGATGATGCCGTTCTCCACTTCCTTCTGTTTGCGGAAGTGAATTTCCATGCCGCCGGTTTGGGCAGTTAGACTGGCAAACGGGTCGGCTTTGGCTGCGGTTTGGGCGCTGCGCTTGAGTGCCGGTCCGAGCTTCGTAAGTTCGACGGTGGCCACATAGCCGCCTTTGTATCCTTGGCTGCCATAGCCGCTTAGGGTAAACGTGTCGGAGATAAAGTTTTTGCCGAACATGGGCAGCGTGAACGTGAATATGGTGACGTTTTCTTTTTGCGCGGCGTCGGCGAGGGCTGCGAATTTGGCGTTGCTGCCGCTATCGAATGGCTGGCCGATGATGATTAGCAGCCGTTCGCGATTGGCTGGACGGTTTTTGAGAAGATCGATGGCACGGAGGCCGGCATCGATCAGGCGAGCCTTTTCCCCGCCCTCTTTCATCTTTCGGATGGCCTGCCCGACGTCGCCGCTTCCGAACGGCTTTAACACTTCGACATCGTTGTCGTAGGCGAGCACGGCTGCTTCACCTGTCTCACCAAGCAGTGAGTTGTCGAGAGTGCTTCCAACTTTCGAGATAAAGGGCAGGTAGGCGCGGGCGCTCTGGCTCGATTGAACGGCGATAGCGATGGAGAGCGGTGGCGTTTCGGTCTCGAACTTGAAATTCTGCTCCCGGCCATTATCAGCAACGTGGAAGTTTTCTTTACGAAGGCCGGTCAGTAGCTTACCATCTGCCGCAAAGACCATCGTAGGAACGTTAACGAGACGAACGGGAACCTTGATGGGCAGTTGCTGGGCGTGTAAGCAGAGGCCCAGAACCGCGGCGCTACAGCCTAACGATTTTGCTCGAGTGAAACCCTTTGAGCGCATTGCGCGTGTCGAGAATAACTTTGCTGCTCTCCAGAATAGAGCGGTAATCGATTCCGCTGTGATCGGTGATAATCACGACGCAATCGGCTGCCTGAATGGCGGGGAGCATTTCCTGCGAGTCGAGGTCGACGTCGGCAATTCGAATTTTTCGGACGTGCGGGTCAGAAAACGTGACAGAAGCGCCGAGGCGCTGGAGCAGCAGCATGACATCGAGCGCGGGCGACTCGCGTACGTCGTCGATATCTCGTTTATACGCAGCGCCCAGGATGTGAATGCGGGAGCCGCGGACTGACTTCGAAAAGTCGTTCAACGTGTTCTGAATTTTTTCGACGACGAATTCCGGCATGCGGCCGTTAATGGAGCCCGCCAGTTCGATGAAGCGCGCCTCCATGCCGGCCTCTTTACTTTTCCAGGAGAGATAAAAAGGATCGATGGGGATGCAGTGGCCGCCGAGTCCTGGCCCTGGATAAAACGGCATAAAGCCGAAAGGTTTGGTGGCGGCGGCATCAATGACTTCCCACACATCGATGTTCATGCGGTTACACATGACCGCCATTTCGTTGACAAGTCCGATGTTTATCATGCGGAAGGTGTTTTCGAGGAGCTTGACCATCTCGGCAACGCGGGTGGAACTTACCGGGACAACGGTCTGGAGTGCCTGCTGGTAGAAAAGAGCGCCGATCTCAGTACAGGCGGCGGTGATGCCTCCGACCACCTTCGGGATATTGGCAGTTTGAAATTTGGCGTTACCGGGATCGACGCGTTCGGGCGAAAAGCAGAGAAAGAAATCTTCTCCGGCAGTGAGACCGCCGGCGGTGAGCCTGGGCAGAACGAGTTCTTCCGTGGTGCCCGGATAGGTAGTGGATTCGAGCATGACGAGCAATCCGGGATGGATATGCCCGGCGATGGCATCGGAGGCAGCGACCACAAAGCTCATATCGGGGTCCTTCGTTTTGCGCAAGGGTGTGGGCACGCAGATGTCAACAGTATCGAGTTCACGAATGACGGAAAAATCGCTGGTGGCGCGCAGTTTTCCGCTCTTTACAAGGGGCGTAAATACGTCGTCTTTGACGTCTTTGATGTAGGAGTGACCTGAGTTAAATTGGTCGACTTTGGATTGTTGAACGTCGATTCCGACAACGTCGAAACCGGCGCGCGCAAATTCTACAGCCAATGGCAGGCCGACATAGCCGAGGCCGAGCACGCCGACGCGCGCTTTCCTGGACGTAATTCGCTCCCGAAGGATTTCTTGGGCAGCCGATGAGTGAACGAGCTGCTCCAGAATTTCAGTACTCAAGAAAGAATCTCCCTTCGCCGATGACTTCCGCAGGTCCTGTCAAGTAGACGCTGTCATCCCAGCGAAGATGGAGGCTGCCGGCGGCCGTTTTAATCTCGACGGGACTTTCGGATATCTCCCTGAGAATAGCAGCGACGGCAGCTCCGGTGACGCCGGTTCCGGAACTACGGGTTTCACCGGCTCCGCGCTCGAAAAAAACGGCGTCGATGGTGTGACGGTCGATCAATCGAACGAAAGAGACGTTCGAGCGATGCGGGAAACGGGGATGGGATTCGGCTTCGCGAGCGACGCGGAGCCAGTCAGGCGGAAGTTGATCTACGAAAATCACACATTGCGGATTGCCCACATTGACAAGCGTGGCATCGAAGCGAATGTTCGCGAGTTGAAGCGTAGCGTGGAGCTCTTCGAGCCGGGGCTGGCCCATGTTCATTTCGAAGAGAAAACGGGACCCGTGATTTTCGAGAACGCGAAGTTGTTTGGGGCCGGCGGCGGTGGTGATGACGATTGAATCGGGAGTGGGATTGGCGTGAAGGAGAGCGAAGGCGGCGGCGCAGCGGCTTCCATTGCCGGACATCTCGGGTTCACTGCCATCAGAGTTGAAGAGGCGGGTGCGGAGGCCGTCGGGCATGCGCTCCACCAGCATCCAACCATCTGCGCCGATGCCGGTATTGCGAGCGCAGATCAACCTGGCGATGTAGGGCAGATCGGAAGAGGCGGGCACCAGATGAGTCCAGGTGAGGAGGAAATCGTTTTCAGCGCCGTGAAGCTTGGTGAATGGAATTTCGATCATTGCGGTGATGTTCTGGTGGCGATGTGTAAAACAGGGCTGAACTTAGTCGTGGAGATGCTCAGGACGTTGGCATAGGGAGCGGGTTTGGGGCTGCGGGCGAGTGCGTGAAAGAGCGAATCGTCTTGCTGCAGGATGGCCCACTGGTTCGGGTGAAACAGGTCGGGGCGGAGGGTAGCGGCTGTCCAGAGAGGGCCGTTGCCGATTTCGAGAGTTTCGGAGAGGTGGATGCGAGCGCTACAAAAGATGCCGGTGACATCGCCGGTGGAGGTGAGAATGCCCTGCCCCGTTTGGTAATGAGCGATGAGAAAACGGGCGGCGGCTTCGGTCCAGGCGCGGCGGTCGACGGAGTTGACTTCAGATTCCTTCCAGCAAATCCAGTATTGCCGGGAGGGGTGAAGTAGCCAGGGTGCAACAGATAGGAGCGGGATCAGGAGTAGGAGGTATTTTCGAGAGACGCCGAGAGCACCGGCGGCGAAAGCGCATAGGGGAATGAGCGCGGTGCCATAACGAGTGTTGTAGTACGAGAACGGCCAGAGCGTTGGAAGGTGAATGGGAAGCTTCGCAGAGTGGATGCTCCATATGTAGAAGAAGGGTGTGAGGGAGAGAAATAGCAAGGGTGCAACGACGCGTTGTTGGCGGATGAAGAAGAGGGCGACCAGCGCAAGCAGGATGAGAGTGATGCCGGCGCAGAGTTCGGTGGCTGTGAAGTAGTAATGAGCGGAAGCGATCCAATCATGGTCGCCGGGATAAGTGGAAGCGCCCTGTATGGCGGCCGCAGAGTACGGGCCATTGTAGAAGTCGAGAGGGTTGCCGGTTTCCCACCAGTTGTGAGCGAACCAATATAGCGGTGCGAGCGAGGCGGCGGCGGCAAAAGCGAGAAAGACGGCGGGCTTGCGGCGTTGCGCGGAATGAGCGAACCAGAAAGCAAGAAAGGGAATGAGAAACCAGCCTTCGTAACGTGTGAGGCTGGTGAACCAGGATGAAAAGATTGCGAGGACGAGCCAGCGGTGGTGTTGCGTGGCGCGGAATTTTAGAGCCGCGAGCAGCATGATTGAGAGTCCAGCGAAGAAGACGACTTCGGTCATGGGAATGACGGCGAGATAGAGGATGTTTGGGTTCAGGGCAAAGCAGGCAACGGTGATTAGAGCGGCGGTGTTGGACTGATAGCATTCGCGCGCAGCGAGATAAAAGCAGAGGCCCGCGATGACGAAGCAACCCGCGACGGGGAAAGTGGCGGCAAGTCCGGTGGACCAGAGCCAGTCATTGCCCACGAAAGGAAGACAGAGGAGGTGGAGAAGGGGCAGCCAGACAGTGCCAAGTTGATCGTAGCCGGGTGTTTTGGAGTCGATGAGTGCGCGGCTGTGGTTGAGGTGAGAAGCGGCATCGCCGTAGTAAAGGATGCAGCCGTTGCGGAAGCACCACAGGGCAGCGATCGTCACTAGGAGCGCAAGCGAACAAGCGACGATCGCGGCGTGATTAGAAGGCGGTGAATTGCCGGAACTCTTCAAAGCGCTGATCGATTTCCTGGCGGGCGAGCGTGCGGAAGCGCTCGACGCCGAATTGTTCGCAACAGAAACTGCCAAGGACGGAACCGTAGATGACGGCGCGGTGCAAATCGTGCAAGTCGAAGTGACCGTTGCGCAGATCGAACTGGCGCTCCGCGAGGTAGCCAGTGAAACCGCCGGCAAAACAGTCGCCTGCGCCAGTGGGGTCGAACACGTCTTGCAGCAAATAGCCTGGGACCATGAAGAGCGAGTCGCGGCGGACCAGCATCGCGCCGTATTCGCCGCGCTTAATGACGAGAGTGTGCGGGCCGAGATCGAGGATCTTTTGCGCGGCCTTTCGGAGATTGTTTTCGCCGGCCAGCATGCGGGCCTCGCTGTCATTGATCAGCAGGAAATCCCAGGTGCGAATGGCGGCGAGAAGTTCGTCGCGGAAATCGCTGATCCAGTAGTTCATGGTGTCGCCGCCGACGAAACGCAAACTGTTCATTTGCTGTTGCACGGCGCGCTGCAAAGCAGGCTGAATGTTGCCGAGGAAGAGATAAGGTTCGGCGGCGTAGGAGGCGGGGAGCTTGGGCTGAAAGTCGGCAAAAACGTTGAGATCGGTACGCAGAGTAGTGCGATCGTTCATATCGGGCGAATACACGCCAGACCAGAAAAACGTCTTGCCGGGCACTTGCTCTAAACCTTCTAAATCAATATGACGGCTGGCCAGCAGGGCGCGGTCTTGCGGATCAAAATCTTCACCGACGACACCTACAATAGAGGCTTTGGTGAAATAGCTGGCACTGAGAGCGATATACGTGCAAGCGCCTCCCAGGGTGCGTTCCCGCTTGCCAAATGGCGTCTCAATGCCGTCGTAGGCGACGGATCCAATTACAACTAGCGACATTGCTTTGCATTGTACCCAGCACGCAAACGAGCGGGCCAATGGACGGAAGAAATCGGTCCGCGAAAATTCATGAGCAAATATTTGCGTGGACTTACTCCAACGGGATGAGGGAAGATTATGCGGATATTTATAACAGGTGCGAGCGGATACATCGGCAGGGTGGTGGCGGAAGAAGCCATCAAGCGGGGCCACAGTGTTGTGGGACTTTCGCGAAGCAATGTTTCGACCGAGATTCTGGAGAAATTGGGCGTGACGGCTTTATTCGGCGATTTAGGTAGTCCGGAGGCTCTGGAACAAGGCGCGGCGGAGGCGGATGTAGTGCTGCACCTGGCTTTCAATCATAACTGGAAGGCGGACTTTGCAGAAGTCCTGGAGACAGAAAAAAGGGTAGTCGAGATACTGGTTAATAAATTACGCGGCACGGATAAGCCGATCGTGGTGACCTCGGGAACGTGCGTGGTTGCGCCGGATGCCGAAGGGAAGGAGACCAACGAGTGGTCTCCCAGCAGCGATGATTTTGTATTGAAGGACCGGATCCATGCTGAACGGGCCTCGCTGGCACTGGCGCAACGCGGCATACGGATCAGCGCGCTCCGGCTGGCGCCTTATGTTTACGGGCGTGGTGGAAGCACGTTCGTACCGTTATTGATGAAGGCGGCAAGCGAACGAGGGGTTTCAGCGTATGTGCAAGATGGAACAAAACGAACGTCAGCGGTGCACGTAGACGATGTGGCGCAAGCTTACCTTCTAGCGGCAGAAAAGGCCGAGCCGGGAGCGGTATTCAATTGCACGAGCGAAACCGATATAACGACACGGGCCTTGGCCGAGGCCATTGGAGAGGCGGTGGGCGTGCCTGCGAAGGGCAAATCGCGAAGCGAAGTAGAGGCTTTGTGGGGACCGTTTCTGACGGCATTCGTCGATTACGAGAACAAAGCTTCTAGTGAACGGTTGCGAAATCTGGGTTGGCAGCCGAAGGCATCGCCTGGGATGCTGGAAGATATCAGGAATGGATCCTATCGCGAAATGGCGCAGTCGCTGCGGGATCCAAGATAGGAAACGAAACAGCAATGGCTAATGATGGTGTCGTGGTGACGCTGCGGTTGAGTCACAAACCGGAGCAGGAAGAAGCGCTCGACAAGTTGTCGCGGGAGTTCTTCATGGATACCCGCCAGCAGCAAGGCTGCCGCTATGTTCACGCGTACCGCAAGCAGGACAGCCCAACAGAGATGATTTTCCTGGAAGAGTGGGATTCGGTCGCGGACTATGAAAAGTATCTGGACTGGCGCAAAGGAAATGGCTCGCTGGACCGCTTGACAGGTTTATTGGATAAGCCACCTCTGATTGAGTACTGGCCTCGGAAGATCGATTGAAACTACGAAGGATAGTGGCCCTAAAAGTGTGCGTTTTCTAGTTATCAGCGACCTTCACGCAAACTGGCAGGCGCTCGAATCGGTGATGGCGGACGCGGAAGGCAAATACGATCAAATCGTCTGTTGCGGAGATTTGGTCGGATATAACGCGGCTCCCGGGGAAGTGCTGGAGTGGACAAGTAAACACTGCGCGTCTGTGATCCGTGGTAATCATGACAAGGTTGTCTGTGGAATCGAAAACCTGGATTGGTTCAACGAAGTGGCGCAAACGGCTGCACGGTGGACGACAGAGCAACTATCGGACGAGCAGTTGCGGTACCTGCGAGAGTTGCCGGCCGGTCCAGTGCGCCTGGAACATTTTCACATCTGGCACGGCTCGCCGCGGGACGAGGATGAGTACGTTACCGGGGTGAGCGAGGCTGCTCCGGCGTTCGACTTCCTCGAGCGGCCGCTGGCATTTTTCGGCCATACGCATGTGCAGGGCGCCTTTTTTGCCAAGCAGAGATGGCTGGGCGCGAAGCGAGCGGTTCCAGCCGATACAAACGAAGTGGCAATCGAGCTGGAGCCGGATGTTCTGTACTTAGTGAATCCGGGCGCGGTGGGCCAACCGCGGGACGGCGATCCACGCGCGGGTTACGCACTTTACGATGCGGAGCAACGGGTGGTATTTCTGCGCCGGGTGGCGTATCCGATCAGCGTCACGGCAGAAGCCATCAAGAGTGCAGGATTGCCTCCGATGCTGGCACAGCGTTTGTTCTATGGATTCTGAGCGTGCAGCGAGATCGTTCCAAGCCCATGAAAAAATCAGGCACATGGATAAATCAGGCACATGACAAAATAGTGTTTTGCGCATCATTGCAGACGGCATCTACTATGCCTGTGGGTTCATTCTGGCAGGATTGGCGCTTGCCTATTTCTTGAATCCCTGGCTGGGGATTCCGCTATACATTCTGGCGGCCTTTTGTCTTTATTTCTTTCGTGACCCTGAGCGCGTATCGCCGCCAGGCAAACTCATCGTGGCGCCGGCTGACGGAAAAGTAGTGGCAGTGAAGGAACTCGGGGGAGGGGAGACACGCATCAGCATTTTCTTGAACATTTTCAATGTGCATGTGAACCGGACGCCGATCGCCGGCAAGGTGACTGCGGTGGTGTATCAGAAAGGAAAGTTTCTGGTGGCGAGCCATGAGGCAGCATCTGCGGAGAATGAGCAGAACACATTGATCGTGGAAAACGATCACACGCGCGTGGTGTGCCGGCAGATTGCGGGGCTGATTGCCAGGCGAATTATTTGCTATAAGCAGGCCGGCGAGCGCGTAGAACCTGCAGAAAGAATTGGCTACATCAAGTTCGGGTCGCGAGTGGATGTTATTTACGGCCAGGAATGGACAGCGACTGTTAAGGTAGGGGACCACGTGTCGGCAGGCAGCAGCGTGTTGGCGCGGTGGACGAAAGTGGAGGAGACCGCCTGACACCCCCATCACATTCGGGTGAGCTACCGATTCAAAAGAAACGTCCGCGGCGAGCGGCGTACGCGTTGCCGACGCTCTTCACGAGCGGCAATATCTTTCTCGGATTCCTGGCCTTAGTGCAGTCGTTTGAAGGAGCGCTGCTGGCGGCAAGTTCCGAAGTGGCCGCGAGTCAACATTACGCCTTGGCTGCTAAGGCGCTGGGATTCGCTATTTTCTTCGATGGTTTGGATGGGCGCATCGCGCGCATGACGCATACGACAAGCGATTTTGGGCGCGAACTCGATTCGCTGGCAGACTTTATCACGTTTGGCATCGCGCCTGCCATGCTGGCCTTCTTATGGGGCGTGCGCTACGTCGCACTCCCGGCCGACAGCCCTATTGCGACGCATCTGATGCGCACAGGGTACACGGTGGCGTTCCTCTATCTGCTGTGCGGAGCGGTGCGCCTGGCTCGCTTCAATGTGCAGACGAATCCAGTTCCGAAGAATCCAGGGCGTCCGGACCGGAAATATTTCGTCGGCATGCCCAGTCCGGCGGCGGCGGGCATTGTGGCAGCAGTGGTCTTCTTCGACCCGACACCGGTGCATTGGTTTCCCTTCTCGGTCTTTTGGCTCATCCTTGTGACTGCGGCAGGATTGCTGATGGTGAGCACGTGGCGTTATCCAAGTTTCAAACAGGTGAGCGTGGCAAAGCCGCGAACGCCCTTGATTGTGCTGTTCGTGGGCGGTGTAGCGTTTCTCATCTGGGAGTGGGCGCAGCCTTTTTTGCTGGCCGCTGCCACAACCTACATGCTGAGTGGAATTGTGATTCGCATCGGTGGGTTCCTCAGACGCTATCGCAAGGTACGCGCGGCTGCCTCATACCCGGAGCATCAAGTTGGCTAAATTAAATTCAAAAGTTAAAACGAAACTGGCGCTGGTAGGCAGCGAGACGCTGCTCGGGACGGAACTGGCGGAGGTGCTGAAGAACAGAGCGCCACAATTAACGCTGGCGCCTTTTGCAGCGAGCGGCGAGGGCAACTTTGCCGAAGCCGAAGGAGAAGCAGTCTATGTGGAGCCGCTCGATGCGAAAACGATGAGCGAATGCCAAGCGGTGTTGCTGGCGGGTTCCCTGGAAGGGGCGCAAAAAGCCTATGATTTAGCCAAGAAAGCAGGCGGCAAGCCGGTTTTGATTGACTGTAGCGGCTACTTGGAACATCTGCCTGAAGCACGCATTCTAGCGCCATTGCTGCGTGACGCCGACCCGCGCAAGCGATGGTTATTGACAATAGCCCATCCGGCCGCTAGTTCGCTTGCGCTGATTTTCAAACGGCTGGCAAAATACCGTAATTTGAAGCAGGTGGTGGTCAACATCTTTGAGCCCGCCAGCGAGTATGGGAAGAAGGGTATTGCGGAGCTGCACCAGCAGACAGCAAATTTGCTGGCGTTCAAACCGCTTACAAAAGAGTTGTTTGATGCGCAATTAAGCTTCAACCTGCTGGCGCAATATGGCGAGGAAGCACCAGTCAAGCTTTCGGCCACCGAGAGCCGCATTGAGCGGCATCTGGCGACATTACTGGCTAATGAGCAAAGCACGGTGACCATACCGATGCCGTCCATCCGCCTTGTGGCAGCGCCGGTATTTCATGGCTACAGCATGTCGATCTGGTCCGAGTTCGACGCCAATGTGACGGCCGCCGAGGTAGGTGAAGCGCTTGCGTGTGCCCAGATCGAGGTTCGGGCCCCAGACGAAGAACCGCCCGACAACGTGGGCGCGGCGAACCAAAGCGGGTTGATCGCAGGCGATATTCGCGTGGACCGGAACAACGGTCGTGCGGCCTGGTTTTGGGTAGTGGGCGATAACATCCGGCTGGTAGCCGATGAGGCCGCGGATTTAGTTGTCAGTTTGGGCGAGGCAGGGTGAAAGCGACTCTGGCCGCCGCGATAATGGTTGTAGCGATCGCAACTGCTTCCTGCGGATATCATGTCGGGGGCAAAGCTGACATGATGCCCCAGGCCGTGCGGACGATCGCGATCCCGCCTTTTGTAACCGCAACAGCCCGGTATCAGTTAGTGGATGAGTTGCCGCAGCAGATCGGGCGCGAATTCAGCAGCAGAACTCGTTTCGTGATCGTTTCGAAAATTGCCGACGCGGACGCAGTGCTCAACGGCAGTATTAACTCAGCTAACGCCTTTCCCACGATCTTCGATCCAGCGTCCGGCAAAGCAACCAGTGTCGAGGTGCTGCTCAATTTGTCTGTCAAATTGATCGAACAAAAAACGGGGAAGGTGCTTTACTCACGCGTGAACTGGCCGATTCGAGAAGACTACGAACTGGCAGTCGATCCGCACCAGTTCTTCGACGAGAGTGGACCGGCGTTAGACAGGCTTTGCCGGGATGCTTCTCGCGACCTGGTGAGCGCGGTGGTGGAGAACTTTTGACCCCTGAACAATTTCTTTCCAAGCTGTCGAAGCAACCGCCTGCGCCGGCTTATCTGTTCGTCGGACAGGAGGGTTATCAGCGGGCGGTCTGCAAAGATGCGCTGATTGCGCGAGTGTTACCGGGAGAGTCAAAAACAGAGGGCCTGAGCACCGTCGATCTCGACGAAACAACGCTGACAAATGTGCTGGACGACGTCCGATCGATGTCACTGTTTGCTACAGATCGTGTGGTTTGGGTGAGTAGCGCGGAAACCGCTTTGCCCAAGCGGCTTACTGCGGCGAGCGACGATGAGGATGCAGGCGAGAAGTCACAGGACAGCATTCTGAAGGAGTATTTGAAATCACCGACGCCCGGGACGGTGGTGGTGTTTGAGTGCAGCCGTTACGATTTCAACGGGGACGACCGGCCGAAGCTGGAACGGGTGCAAAAGTTCTTTTCAGCCATTCCCGCGGTCGTGGAGTTCCGGCATTTCACGCCGGAGTCGAGCCGGTATCTGGCGCAAGACTTGGCGAAGAAGTTCCGCGTTAAGCTAGCCGGCGCGGAGCTAGCGGTTTTGTTGGATGCGGTGGCCGGAGACGCCAGCCGGCTGGCATCTGAGATAGAGAAATTGTCGCTTTACGTGGGCGACGGACGCGCCGTGACGATGGACGACTTACGTGCGCTAGTGCCGAACGCGGCACAGACTACAATCTTCGCGCTGGTAAGTGCGCTTGGGAAAAGTGATCGTTCAGGCGCTTTGCAGTCGCTCGATATTCTCATGCGCGAAGGCGAGTATCTTCCGCTGGCGCTGACATTCCTGAGTACACAATTCCGGTGCGCCCTGGCCGCGAAAGAAGCCAAGATTTCTTCTTCGCAGCAGGCGCAGGCATTCTTTTCAAAGCTGGGAGTGCGTATGTGGCGCGAGCGGGCCGAGCAAGTGATCGCAACCGCGGCGTCGTTCAGCAAAGACCGGCTGGCGGCGGCGCTGGGCGTCATTTACGAGACCGACAAGAAGTTCCGAGAAGGTTACAAGGATGATCGAGTGATCATGGAAACGCTGGTGTTCGCACTGACGGCTAAGTAAGTTGTGGGCGAGGAAGCTTGCCATTGACTCCTCGCTGCCCGATAAACCCCGGATGGTTCTTCGGCCCCCCCTGGCGTGAAAGCGCCTTAGCGGCGCCAACTGAATAAGTCGGCCTGGGAGCCCGACGGTCCATTGCACAAATCCTGGTTTGGGCAACGCGCAATAAGGATCGGTAAATGCTTAGCGACAAGGGCGGATCTATCTCTCCGTAAAGCCGGACGGGACACCAACCTCAACATAGCCGACTACAAGTCCAAGTGGATTAAGAGACGATATGTCCATTAGGCACTAATTGCGGATCACAGATAAATTGTTCTGATTCCCATCGAGCGGCTGAACCAGGGTTCGCGCCTCCTGTAAGTCATCGCTGTCGCACCCTTCTGTAAACCACTCGCAGAGTGGGCCAAGCAGTTCAATGGCTTCCATTTTCTTATCTCGCTTTCTCCAAAGCCGGCCCAAGTTTATGCCGGCCCGCAGCTCCCAGGATTTTGCACCTTGCTGGCGCGCGATACGGATAGCTCGCTGGAAGCACTCTTCCGCTCTGATCTCGGCGTCGGCTCCGGATTGCTGGAGTAGAAGCTCGCCTCGGAAACGATAGAGTTCCGGCTCATAGAAGACTTCTCCGACAGCCTCGACAACCTGCAAGCCTTCTTCAATCGCGACCAGCCCTTCTTCAGGGCGTAAGAGGTGCGAATAGGCTTCGGCGAGAAGCCGGTACAGAATTGTGAGGTTTAGTTTGTTGTTCGCGGCGATCAAGTCCCGGATACCACTCCGCATCTCGGCGAGTCCGGCTTCACTCTCACCGTCTTTGGTGTGCACCAGACCGGACAGAACTCTCCCTATAGGAAGCCAGAAGCGCAGATTTCGCTCCCGTCCGATGACCACCAGCTCCGCAGCCAATTCGCGGAACGCTCCCCAGTTTTGGGATAAGTGGGCGTGAATGGCGGCGAAACAGATCCCGTGTCCTTTACTTAGCGAGTGGTCCACCTCTCGGGCCAATCTCACCGTCTCCCGACTATGGTCAGCAGCCTGATCGGGATAACCGAGAATCCACATCGTCCAGGCTAGATAAGAGCGCGTCGTCATACCAGGCTCCTGCCCATACAGCCAGGCAAGAGCACGATGCTTCGCAGACTCATAAAGAGAGTCCGCCTCTTCGAGGTGCTTGCGAGCTCGCGATAGCTCGCCCAGGTAAAACAAAGGAACTCCCACCATTCGTTGCCCGACCAGAACGGCCGGCGAGTGAAACTGCTCGGCAATGTCCAGGAAGTCTTTCCCGTATCCGATCGCCCGCTCGAGGTTGCCCTGGACAAGATTAGAGACCCACACCCCATATAAGATCGGCATCAGTTGAGCGGGCTGTGAACCTGTGAAGCCACGCGCATGAACTTTTCGGTAAAGCTCCTCCACCTCGGGTGCGCCGTATCCGAGAATTACCATCAAAGCATTTCCTAGAGCTAACTGCAGCGAGAACTCCAATTCGTCACGCGCGGCTGTCTGCGGGATGCGTTGCAACATCGACAGTCCTTGCCGCGCTAGTTCCGCAGCCTCAGTTGTCGCAAAAACCCGACTGGCATTTCTCGTGGCTTGGAGATAACATTCCGCGGCGCGCTGAAAGGTCCGCCCGGCTTCGAACAACCGCGCCAGATTTAGCGCTACAGGGCTCGATTGTTCGCCGTGCAAAGCGACGAGTGCCTCGGCCACAGCATTGCTTATTTGCGCCCGCCGGGCTGGCTGAATCGTTACGTAAAGGGCATTCTGGTAAAGCACATGAGTAAAGCGGTAAGCGAGCGTAAGCGTTCCCGTGGAAAACTCACGTTCTTCAACAAGCCGCACCATTTGATGCGCCCGTTCCACGACTTGCAATCGCTCCTCAACCTGTGCGTCATCTCGCCCAAGCGCGCGCGCGATCACGGCAGAATCAAAGTCATTGCCCTGCACGCTCGCCGCAAGCAGAAGCACTCGATCGTCCTCGTCCAATTGGCCGATCATCCGTTCGATCATTGCCCGCATAGACTCAGGCAAATGACGTTCGATCTCTGGCAACGATCCCACCAGTTCCCATCGCTCGCCCTTCTTTGCGATCACTTCCCGGTCCCGGAAGTAGCGCAAGAGGTCAGTCATGAACAAAGGGCTTCCTTCGGTTTTCGCGTGGATCATGTCCGCAACCGCAGGTGGCAACCGGTGTTGCGGAAACTCCAATGCGATGTATTCCGCGACTTCTTCTCTGCTCAGGAACTCCAGTTCGATCTCGTGAGCAATCCTTCGCGCTCGCAGATCCTGCTTCACTTTGAACAAAGGGTGCTTCTGGGCAAACAAGTGCGACGGCCTGTAGGTGATCACCATCAGGAGGCGCAGATGCGAGATCCGGTCCGCAAGCGATGCAAGCAGATCGATAGTGGAGAGATCCGCCCAGTGCAGATCTTCCAGAAAGAAACCTACTGTCTGCCGCGTTGAGAGTTCCTGCAAGAAGCCCACAAGCTCGCGCTTGATGCGTTGCGGGGAGTAAGCCCGCGCATCTACTTCGCTCAACGCACCAGAGGCGATCTGGCGGTACCAGGTTGGGGCTAATCGTCTGGCGATTTCCTCTACGCCGGCATCCCTGCGTTGCAGAGAGTTCAATGCCTCCAGAAACGGAGCGTAAGCGTCCGTGCCCGCCAGGCGCTCGGAACATTTCCCGCGTGCCCACATAAACGCACCCGCTGAAACCTTGAGTTCTGAAAGAAACTCCCCGACCAGGGTTGTTTTTCCTATGCCTGGTTCTCCTGAAATGCAGCAAACCGAGCCATGCCCCGCCGCTGCTGCGTTCCACAATGCAGTCAGTTGCTCTTGCTCGCGCTTTCGTCCAACTACGTTGTGGGAGTCATGCCATACAGACTTGGCAGGAACGAAATGATCTGTGTGAACAATGTCAGAGAGACCCTGCTCAATGTCGGACGCCGAAGGCCGCGCTTCCGCCCGTTTGTCCAGCATTCTGAGAATGAGCCGTTCCAAGGCGGCCGGAATCTCCGGGTTGATCTTTGACGGCGCAAGCGCTGATTGTGAAAGGATCCCGTCGAGAGTACCGTATTCAGAGGTCGCTCTAAAAGGGTGTCGGCCTGTCGCCAGTTCATACAGGATGAGACCGAGTGAAAAGATGTCGCTCGCTCCACTAACGTCCTCGCATCTGGCCTGTTCCGGCGACATATAGCGAAGCGTCCCGACTACCATTCCCGGTTTGGTGATCGCCGCCGGTGATTCACGTGCTTCTAAGCTCGCTGGCTCTGACCGGCTACGCGCGGCCGTTGGCGGGAACAAACGAGCCAGCCCGAAGTCGAGTACCTTCACGTAACGATCGGCGCGCAGCATCAGGTTCTCGGGCTTGATGTCCCGATGAACGATGTTGCTTGCATGTGCCACTTTCAAAGCTTGCGCAACTTGTAGGCAGATCCGCACTGCCTCGGGGAGCGGAAGTGCTTGCTCGACCGCCTTTCGTAGGGTTTCGCCTTGTACGAGTTCCATCACCAGGAATGGCCCATACTCTGCTTGCCCCGTTTCGTAGATGGTGACGATATTCGGATGATTGAGGCGTGAGACTACCCGAGCCTCCTGCTCGAACCTGCGCAGCCGTTCTACATCTTGTGCCACCGCCTGCGGAAGAATCTTGATCGCCACGTCTCGCAGTAGTTTTGTATCGTGAGCGCGATAGACTTCGCCCATACCTCCTGTACCGAGCCGCGATACAAACTCGTAGTGACCCAGCTTTCTGCCTTCCAGCGACAACGCCCCGCTCACGGAAGGCGCTACAAAGTCTTTCGCGGCGTTTTCCTGGAGGAAATCGCCGGCCTCTTTTTCAGCTGAAATTAGAGACTCGACCTCCCATTGCAATACTTCGTTCCCGCCACAGGCGTTCGCTATAAAGGAGGCGCGTTCAGCCGCGTTTCGCTCAATGGCAGCCCGGTATATCTGTCCTACGACTGACCACTGCTCAGGTGTCACCTTGTGCTCCGCTGTGATCTAACTCACGATAGAGCCAAACTCGTGCCAAGCTCCAATCCTGCCGCACTGTTCTGGCTGAGACCTGCAAGATTTCCCCAATCTCTGTTTCGTTCAGCCCGGCGAAATAGCGCAGCTCGACAACCCGACTTTGCCGGACGTTCAGGGTAGCGAGCCGTTCGAGAGCATCGTCAAGCGCCAGGAGTTCCTTGCCCCGCTCAGGACAAATAATTGCTACCTCGTCCAATGCCACTTTACGATCGGTTCCGCCGTGCTTGCGAGTAGATTTCGCTCTCGCTGAATCAACGAGAATGCGGCGCATGATACGAGCGGAAACCGCAAAGAAGTGAATGCGATCGCGCCACTGGATGCAAGGTGTGGCAGCGAGACGTAAGTACGCCTCATTGACCAAAGCGGTCGCCTGGAGTGTATGCCCTGGACGCTCACGGTGCATGTGTTGTCGCGCCAAGCGCTGCAACTCGCCCTGGATCAAAGGAATGAGTTTGTCGAGAACGCTCTCCTCGCCGTCTCCCCACGCCCGAAGCAGACGCGTAACTTCCCCTTCTCCGGGAATAGCCATTTACCCTCCTGGCGTTCGGATCACGCCTAGAAATTCTATCGTCCTCTTCCGCTTTCCGCGCGGGATATCGCTTACCAGGTTGAGGGCGTCTTACTGAAGCCTTCCGAGTAATCCATTGAAACGTATTGAAAGAAGACCTTAACCGATGCCAAATACACGAAGAAGTTTGATTCCTGTCTTAGGTTGCATTCTCGGCTCCTTTGCCGTTGCACCTTCATCTATCGCTCTGGCCCAAGGTCTCAAAGCAACGCCGCCGGCCTACAGCTTAACTAGCTTGAGGGGAGATTATGCCGTGATAGGCACCTACGGGGCGAATGTCGCTCGCCTGATTGGGACGTATCACGCCGACGGGGAAGGCAATGTTGAGGGCACGGCGCGAGTCAATCTGCCCGGCTCGGGCAACAACAGAGTCGTCGTAGATATTCGTTTTACCGGTCCTTACGTCGTCAACCCCGATGGCACAGGTACGCTTTATTTTACAGTCGAGCTTCCAGGAGGAGGCACGAGCCCTGCGACTCTGGATTTTGTCTTCACGCAGTCAGAAGTTCTCGGAGGGATCAGAGTCGCAACCGTGATCGCTACAGCTCAAAGAGAGCCCAGTTCAGTTGTGAATGGGCAGTTCGTTACTCACATTTCGACCAGGCGATCCGACGAAAGACACGATCGGGACGGTTCTTAAGTATCGAAGTCAGAAGTTGGAATTAGGACGGCTGGGCAGACGGCGGACGCAAACGCATCTCCCAGCCCTCACTCCCGGGCAGTCGTGTCGCTAGCACGCTAGAGCTTTCAGGTACATCGTCAATGGATCGGCAAGATAGGTCAAACTTGGGTCGCTAGGTGCAACCCTCGCGGCTGAGCGCCACTGACACATGTCGCTGATGAACAGGACGCCATGTATGCGGGGCGGTAGACCGGACCGAGTTCCGGTTACTGCGTCAGAAAGATAAGCTCGGCCGAAATGGGAAAAGGATGTCGCGTTCGTACCGGGTGAGCTTAGGCGGGAACCTTGCCGCGACGTGCTGCACGCCGGCGGCCAGTAAGGCGACTTGCTCCTTCGAGTTTCCGAGTGCTTACCGCGGGCGGCCTTGTTGCGTAAGTCCAACCATGCCGTGAAGTTCTTCTGATAGAGCATCGAATAGACGTTCGCGCGAGCAAGACCTGCATTTATCTGGTCTAGCTTGCGCCGACACTATCGCCACCACGTAGGTATTCGGTCATCTCCAGGAAGTCTGAAAACACCTTGGCGTTGACTGATCTCCGTGATCGACTGAAAAAGGTCAACTCTCGACATCGCTTCGTAATGCTGCGAGAATCCCAGGAAGGTATTCGAGGCAAATCGCGTTGGTCGCGCCCCAAATTGCAAGTATGCGGTCAGTCGCCGAACGATAAGAGATTCCGCGGGGGAGCGATTCTCTCGATCCTTGTGACAAGGACCGTGATTACTCGCGCCGCTCGTTGCTCCTTTAATAACTGCAATCGTTGTACTTAGATGTCGAACGGAGCGTCTGGAACTCGCGAGCCGCGCGATCGAGTTGCCCCGGCACTGACCTTTTGAAACCGACGTCATGAAACGTTCACCTCGCGTTTTAGTGTAGGTGAAGAGGCAGCAACAAAGGCCGGGAACACATCATTTATAGTGACAACCAATCAATCTTCGACGTCTGCTTGTGCAAGGAAATGTCGTTCAGTGAATCACGAATCCGAATAACCTGGCCATATAACGCGGAAACCGCGGATCTGACTCTTCTGCATGGACTACACGCGAGTAACGGCGCAGTGTTTACGAATGTCCATTCAGGCAATGGGGGGTTGCATAAACTCTCGAGGTTGTTGAAAAACTCGGTTTCAGCGCAGACCACAGGGTAGACATTCCTCATCTGCCTAAAATTGGTGGTTCGCGGCAAACAAGAGTTTTTCAACAGCATGCTTCGTTTAAGCAACGGTGATATTGAGCGGAACCGAGCCGCTTTCAAATTCCGAGAATCAGGTATGCTGAGTGCTGCTGGTATCACAAGTTAGCGCTTATGGGTCGAATGCCTGCCGTACAAAGCTCTCGTTGGACTGCTCACGTGGGGTGCCGGCTGTTTTCAGAACAACGCGGATTCCGCTTGTTTGCGCCATTCAAAGAGAACAACTCCCGCGGCGACGGACACATTGAGTGAAGAGACTTCGCCGGCCATCGGTATTCGCAGCAAGACGTCGCAATGGTTTTGAACATTTTGATGAAGACCTTTGCCCTCGCTGCCAAGCACGATGACGGTGGGCGAGGCGAACGTCGTCTGATGATACAGTTCGGTGCCGCGCTCGTCCAGGCCGTAGATCCAAAAGCCGCGCTGCTTTAAACGGTCGAGAGTCTGGCTGATGTTGGTCACGCGTGCGACTGGCAAGTACTCGAGAGCGCCGGCGGCAGCGCGATCTACCGTCTCGGTGAGCGGCGCGGCGCGCCGCTCGGGAACGATCACGGCGTTTGCACCCGCCGCGTGCGCGGTACGGACGATTGCCCCGAGATTGTGCGGATCTTCGACACCGTCCAACACGACGAGCAGTTGCGCGCCGTCCAAAATAGCGTCGAGTTCCACGTAATGGTGTGCGGCGCCGAAAGCAATGACGCCCTGGTGAGGCACGCCTTTACTCGTTCTATCGAGCACTTCGCGAGATTCAAAACGAATTGGTATGGATGCGGTGCGGCAGAGGTCGACGATTTCTTGGATGCGGGGACCCGCAGTTCCTTTAGCGATGAGGATTTTATCCAAAGGGCGCTGCGCGCGCAGGGCTTCGCGAACCGGATGAACACCGGCCAGAAATCGGGTCATGCTGCTGTTAGTGTCGCTCAAGTTTGAAAGCGATCACGTAATCGCCCAATGGTTGATTTCCGGCCGGCTGGTGGCTACCAGCGCAAATGACAACGTATTGTTTTCCGTCAGGGCCACGGTAGGTCATGGGGACGGCGCGGGCACTGGTGGGCAAAGCGCCTTGCCAAAGCGTTTTTCCAGTCTCCACATCGAACGCATAGACAGCATTGTCGAGAGTACCCGCGGCGAAGACGAGACCTCCGGCGGTGGCGATAGGTCCGCCTAAAACGATGGAGCCCCAAGCGGCCGGCGTGGCGGGGTGATCGGGTCCGGAGTACAAACGGCCGAACGGAACTTCCCAGCGTTTTTTCCCGGTGAGAGTGTCGACGGCGAGCAGAGTCCCCCAGGGTGGAGCGGTACAGGGCAAGCGTTTGGGACTGAGCAGCATGCGCCGCATCATGCCGAAGGGAGTGCCGCGTTGCGGAGCAAACTCCCAGTCGCCATCGAGCTTGCGGCCGCGCGAGTTGCGTAAGCTTTCGTAGTCCGAACGAGGGATCAACTTGACTTCCGCAGCGAGATGATTTTCAGGCAGCACGAGTAGATGATGCTCAGGATCGTACGCCATGCCGCCCCAATTTTGTCCACCGATATTGCCGGGTAGAGAGAGTGTTCCTTTGATAGATGGTGGAGTAAATATGCCACCGGTGCGTAGCTGGCTGATTTCATCGCGGCACCATTTGCGATCGGCGGCGTCCACGCCCCAGGCATCATCGGCCGTCATGGCTTGCGGCGTGAGCGAAGTCGGGGCGATTGGAAACGGTTGTGTGGGCGAAGCGCTCTCGCCGGGGACGTCGCTGGGAGGAACGCGACGCTCTTCGACGCCGAAGATAGGCTTGCCGGTTTCACGATTGAGAAGAAAGAGGTTGCCGGTTTTCGAACCAACGGCAATCGCCGGAATTGTTTGACCGTCCTTCGGAAGATCGAACAGTAACGGCGGGGTTGCCACGTCGTAATCCCAGAGATCGTGATGCACGGTTTGAAAGTGCCACACGGGGCGGCCGGTGTCAGCCCTTAGCGCGACGATCGAATTCGCGTAAAGGTTATCGCCGAGCCGTTCTCCACCGTAGTAATCGGGACTGGCGCTGCCCGTAGGCACGAATACAAGTCCGCGAGCGGGGTCGGCCGCAATAATGGACCAGGCATTCGCGGCGCCAGTGCGGCGGGCGCTCCCGTTCTTCCAGGTGCTGGCGGCGGGATCGGCGGGGTTCTGGGGGATCGGATCCCAAGTCCATTTCAGCTTGCCTGTCAGAACATCGAAGCCTCGCACTTCGCCGCTGGGCTCGTCAGACCAGCCATTGTCCTGAATGCCGGATCCGACCACGATGATGTTACCGATCACTGCGGGCGGGGATGTTTCTTCATAATCGGCATAGCCACGGGGCGCAATCCGAAGTCCATGACGAAGATCGACCACACCGTTGTCGCCGAAATCGGAGCACGGTTTGCCGGTCGCTGCATCCAGGGCAATGAGGCGCGCATCGATGGTCGCGATAAAGATACGGCGGGGGCCGCCCGGGCGCGGTACCCACGTGGAGACGCCGCGATGCGAGTAGTCTCCATAGCCCTTATCTTTGTCGATGTGCGGATCGTAAGACCAGTGTTCGCGGCCTGTCACCGGATCGAGAGCGATGACGCGGCCAAGTGGCGTCCCTACGTAGAGCGTGCCATCGACGAAGAGTGGAGTGGTTTCAAATGCAGTCGGTTTATCGTGCTCGGGCTGGTAGGCGTCGCCCGTTCGAAAGGTCCAGGCCAGCTTGAGCTGACCTACATTCGAGCGGTTGATCTCGGTGAGTGGAGAGTAGCGCTGTCCACCTGCGTCATGACCGTAGGTGGGCCAGTCGCCTGCGTTGCCGGATTCTGCACAGGCAAGAGGAAGAGACGTGAGGATTAATAGAACCGCAACTAACTGAACCACACCGGGCAGCGTTTTCATGATTTCAGTGTGGGCTCTGTGGATGCGAAAGTCAGTAGAGTTGGGATGAGTGGGACTCTTCGCGGGATCGGGTTGTTATAGTGATCTGTTCTTAAACTCATCGGGAGCGGATCACTTTGCTGAGTGCGGTGGAAAGTTTCGGGATCATCCTTGCCAGTATCCTGGCCGCGTTAGCGCTGCTGTTCGTGATGAGGCGGTACTGGCTCACGCCGGGCCGCTCACAACACAACGATCTGATTGGCTGGCAGATCGGGTTTTTGGGAACTACTTATGCGGTAATTGTGGCGTTTGTCTTGTCCGATGTCTGGAACAACTATGCGAGCGCGGAACGGAATGCACAAATCGAGGCGAACGCGTTGCTGAATGTGAACCGTGTCTCAGAGGGTTTGCCGGCACCGGAACGCGTCCAGGTAGGCTCACTTACTCGACAATACGCGCGTGCCATGATCGATAAGGAATGGCCCGCCATGGAGCGAGGTTCGGTCAGTTCTTCTGGAAGTCAGATCATCGATCAACTTTGGAAGGTGGTCGTAGCTATTCGGCCCAACGAGCTTTCCGAAGAGGCTCTGCTCGAACGCACGCTAGCCGATCTTACAACCGTGACGGAGCACCGGCGCATTCGCGAAGTGCAGAGTAATACTCAGCTACCCACGATCTTCTGGCTGGTGCTGATTACCGGTGGCGCGCTGACGGTGATTTACACTTGCCTCTTTGACGTGGAAGAGCTAAGAATGCATATCGTACAGGTGGTAGGCGTGACCCTTCTGGTGACGCTGATACTGACGACGATTGCCGATGTGGATGCGCCATACGGAGGCGCGGTCAGGATTACGCCAGGAGGTTTCGAGGCGGCATTGAGAACGATGAAACGATAGACACCCGGAAGCTATCGCGAGTTCAGCCGATAGTAGAGATCGTTCCAGCGGATCTCGTTTTTGAAATTGCGCACGTTTGTTTCCTTATCGATCAGCAGGTATTCAATCCCAGCCATTTCGGCAAAGTCTTCGAGATGCTGGGAAGTAAGGGCGCGACTGAATCCGGTATGGTGTGCGCCGCCGGCAAGAATCCAGGTGGTGGCCGCAATTTTGAGATTCGGCTCGGGGATCCACAGCGCACGCGCCACAGGAAGCTTGGGGAGAGGCTGCGCCGGAGTGATGACATTGACGCGGTTGACGATCATGCGGAAGTGGTCGCCCATGTCAACTACCGACGCGTTGACCGCTGGACCCGGACCGCCCGTAAAGACTAGCCGCACCGGGTCGCTTTTGCCGCCTATCGAGAGGGGATGGATCTCGGCCGTTATCTGTCCTTCAGCGATCGAAGGGCAGACTTCGAGCATGTGCGCGCCGAGCACCTGGCCACCATCGCTCAGATGATAGGTGTAGTCCTCCATGAAGGAAGTCCCACCTGGGAGACCATGCGCCATGACTTTCATGGATCTGACAAGCGCGGCTGTTTTCCAATCGCCCTCCCCGCCAAAGCCGTAGCCGTCCGCCATCAGACGTTGTACGGCGATGCCGGGTAATTGCGCCAGGCCGTGCAAGTCTTCGAAGGTATCGGTGAAAGCGGTGAATCCGCCGTCATGCAGGAAGCGGCGCAAAGCCAGTTCGATGCGAGCGGCTTCGAGCAAGGCAGGGCGCTGTGAACCGCCGGCGCGAAGGCTCTCCGCCAGCACATAAGTATCGCCGTACTCCTTGGCGAGCTGGTTGATCGCAGAGTCCGGGACATGTGGAAACAGGTCGGTCAGATCGCCGATCCCGTAACCGCGCACGGTATAGCGCAACCGCATTTCGGCTTCTACCTTGTCACCTTCGGTAACCGCCACGTTGCGCATGTTGTCGCCAAAGCGAGCCACTTTCAGAGTTTGCGCATCATTCCAGGCGACGGCGGCTCGCGCCCAGGTGGCAAGCTCTTCGAGAACGGCGGCATCCTGCCAGAAGCCGGTCACGACTTTGCGATTGAGACGCATGCGGCTGGCGAGAAAGCCAAACTCGCGATCGCCGTGCGCGGCCTGGTTCAGATTCATGAAGTCCATGTCGATGGTGGACCACGGCAGCTCGCGGTTGTATTGAGTATGAAGATGGACGAACGGTTTCTGCAAAGCCTTGAGTCCCGCGATCCACATCTTGGCGGGTGAAAAGGTATGCATCCAGGTAATCAAGCCGACGCAGTTCGTGGCATGATTGGCTTCCTGGCAAAGCGTGTGAATGGCATCGGCGGTGGTCAGCACCGGCTTGTAGACGACTTTGACCGGCGTCTGCGGGAGCGCTCCAAGACCGCGCGCTATTTCGCGAGAGTGATTGGCAACTTCCTGCAGCGTCTCTTCGCCGTAAAGATGCTGGCTGCCGGTAACAAACCAGATCTCCAGCTTTGTGAAATCGATCATGACGGGCTCAGGCCAGTTTGCCTTTCAACATGGTGTAGGAGTGCGGTGGAAATTCGTAGCGGAGGCGCGCGCCATTTGCTGGTGCGCTTTTTTGGGTTGTTTTAACGAGCGACTGGCCGAAGTTATTTTCCGACTTGATATCGGGCCCGTTCACTTCTGACGCTTGAAACGAGCCAGCAAATTGCTTGTCTTCCAATTCGAAGGTGACAGGCAGCGGCTGATCGCGGTGGCGGTTGACTACGTTCAACACAAGACCGTCTTGATCGTAGGCCGCGGATACATCGAGGTAAGGCGTCTTCGGAGAATGCGCGCTGGCGTAAGTTGGGCCGTCTAGGAAAAGCTCCAGCGCGGTTCCAAATGAGTTCGCGGCGAACAGTTGCAGAGGGTAGTAGATGGTCTGCAGATAGAGGCCTTGGGGGCTAGTGAAGATGGGCGCAATGACATTCACCAGCTGCGCCATGTTGGCGATTTTTACGATCTGGGCATGATTAATAAACGAGTTTAAATAGGTGGCGACGACGAGCGCATCTTCCAGATTGTAATGTTCTTCAAGGATTCGGCGGCCACGCTGCCTGTCTCCCCGGGCCCGATACCAGACGTTCCACTCATCCCAGGCGATAAACATCTGGCGATCTTTTGTATCCGCCATGGAGCTTCGAATGATGCCTTCGGCAATGCTGGTTCGTTCATCGAGTTCAAGCGAACTCGCCAGAAATTCGTAGTAGTTGTTTTCCTTGTTGCCGACATAACTGTGGAGCGAAAGATAGTCGGCGTGGTGTTTGAGATATTCGAGTACCGTGCGGTTCCAGCCGATCCAGTCTGCGCCCGGGCTGAAGTTGGCGGATCCGGCAGCTATCAGCTTGATGTTGGGATCGGTCCACTTCATCAACTTGGCGCCTTCGAGCGCAAACTTGCCATAGTCGTCGGCGGTCCGATGGCCCATCTGCCAGGGACCATCCATCTCATTGCCTAAGCCCCAATAATTGACCCTCCACGGCTGCTGGCGTCCGTTCTTCTGGCGAAGCTTGGAGGTGGCCGTCTCGCCGGGCAGATTGCAGTATTCGACCCACTGCTGCGCTTCATCCCAGGAGCCGGTACCGAAATTGGCGCACACGTACGGCTCTGTTTTGAGGAGCTCGCAGTAATTCAAGAATTCGTGGGTACCGAAACGATTGTCTTCGATGGTTCCCCATGCCATCTCGAGGCGGCTCGGGCGCTGGTCGCGCGGACCGATGCCGTCGCGCCAGTTGTAATTGGAGGAAAAGTTGCCACCGGGCCAGCGCAGGAATGAGACGTGCAGATCTTCCACGACTTTCATGACATCTTTGCGATAGCCGTTCTGGTCGGACAAGGGCGAGTTCTCTTCGAAGATGCCTCCTTCAATGCAGCGGCCGAGATGCTCGGTAAAGTTGCCGTAGATTTTGGGATCGATCTGGCCGATGACGCGCTCGGTGTCAATCTTCACGCGCGCCTCTTGCGAAGAGGGCTTCGCGGCGGCAATGAGCGGTGCGGCAAACACGCTCGCGGTGAAGCTTCGGCGGGAAACTGTGTGTTTCGACATGGAGTGTTTCCCGGATAGACGGGAAAGGACGTTATACCTTGCGGCGACGCCGGAAGTCAATGAAAAGTGAAAACGCTTTCACATATTCGGTGTTGGCTTCGCGCGATAATGAAGATTCACTTTTCTAACACGCATGAGTCTAGAAGAAGTCGCGAGGCACGCGAGGGTTTCCACTGCCACGGTATCACGAGTTCTGAACGAGGTGGGTCCAGTGCGGCCCGCTACCCGGGCGCGCGTTCTAAAAGCGGCCGAAGATCTTAAGTATCATCCCAATCTGCATGCCCGCGATCTGGCCGGCGGAAAGAGCCGGACGTTCGGCATGGTTGTTTCGAATCTCGAAAACCCGTTCTTTTTCGATATTTTTAAAGCGGCTGAAGCCAAGGCTCGAGAAAAGGGTTTTGAAATTTTTCTGGCTAACACGGATTACGATGCAGAGCATCTGGCCCGGAGTATCCGGCTGATGATCGGCCGCCGTGTGGCGGGTTTAGCTTTGGTCATTTCCGAGATGGACCCAGCGCTGCTGCAGGAGCTATCGGAGATGGATATCCCGGTGGTTTTTTACGACGTGGGTGCAGCGAAACATAACCTTTCCAACATTACCGTCAATTATGGAAAGGGTATTGAACGAGTTGTTCGTTACCTGCACGATCTGGGACATAATCGCATGGCGTTCGTGAGCCATCATCCGAGCCTGGGTCCGTTGGGAATTCGGGAACGAGTGTTTCGGGAAACAGTGATCGAATTTTCGCCGAAAATCGAGTGGAAGATCGTGGCGAGTAGTGATGGCCTGGAAGGCGGCCGGCAAGCCACGCGCGAAATACTCGGTTCAGGCCTTGATCCAACCGCTATTATTTGCGTGAACGATTTCATGGCGCTAGGCGTGCTTCACGAACTGCGCGAGTCGCGGGTGCGGGTTCCAGAGGACATCTCGGTGACGGGCTTTGACAATATCAAACTAGCGGAAGTCGCGTGGCCCTCTCTCACGACGCTGCATATTCCACGCGAACGAATCGGGCATCTGATGATGCAGGTTTTGACGGGCTCGCCGGCTGCGCGCGAAGCATGTGGCCGCAAAATTCTGATCGACCCTGAGTTTGTGGTGCGCGGGTCGACCGGTGCGGCGCGCGGAGACAAGACTTCCAATTGACAGCCGGGGCGAACCCCAGTATGATTTACTAGACTGCAAGCGATTACACGCCATGCTAGCAGGTGTTCCGCAAGCGAATCGATATAATCTGCCGGTACTTACTCTCGTCCTCTAGGAAGCCCTTGTCGCCACTCCTCGCCCTCTTTCTCCAAGCTGCATCCTCCAAACTTCTCTCACTCAGCCCGGTAGACCTACTGGTCATCGCTCTTTATTTTGTGATGTGCCTGGGTATCGGCCTATACCTGAAGCGGTTTACAAATACGGGCGAAGAATTCTTTCTGGCGGGACGCGACATGAGCGCCTGGGTAGCGGGCCTGAGTTTCGTGGCAGCCAATTTGGGCTCGCTGGAACTGATGGGCTGGGCAGCTTCCGCCTATCAATACGGCATTCTGGCGACGCACTGGTACTGGATCGGCGCGATCCCGGCGATGCTGTTCTTAGGCATTGTGATGATGCCGTTTTATTACATCTCGCGAACGCACTCGGTGCCCGGCTACTTGAAACTGCGTTTCGGCGAACCGTCGCGCGCGCTGTCGGCCATTACGTTCGGCTTTATGACGGTGCTGATGAGCGGCATCAATATGTATTCCATGGCGCTCGTGATGAAGATCATTCTCGGCTGGGATATTTCGTTTAGTATCTGGATCTCGTCTCTTACAGTTGCCGCCTACGTGTTTCTGGGAGGACTGCTTTCCGCCATCTTCAACGAGGTTCTGCAGTTCTTCTTGATCTGGCTGGGCGCTATTCTCATTTCGATCATCGGACTGGTGGAAACCGGCGGCTGGAGCGGCATGGTGCGCCGCATTCATCATAATTTTCCGGCTCAGGATTACACACATCTCTGGAGCGGTCTCGGTTCGTTCACGGGCAATCCAATGGGCATTCATTGGACAGGCATCTTGCTCGGGCTCGGCTTTGTAATTTCGTTTGGCTATTGGACGACGGATTTCTTAGTGGTGCAGCGCGTGCTGACAGCCAAGGATTTGCGCAGTGCAAAGATGGCGCCGGTGATCGGGGCGGCCTTCAAAATGGCTGTGCCGTTTATCGTGATCCTGCCCGGCCTGCTCGGTCTGGCGGTTTTGCCCGAAAGGCTAGTGGGCGAAGCTGACGCGCTGAGAACCGGCCTGCATAGTTACAACGAAGTTTTGCCGCTGATGCTGGCGCGCTACTGCGGGCCGGGTCTGCTGGGTCTCGGCATTACGGCCTTGATCGCAGGCTTCATGTCGGGCATGGCGGGAAACGTCAGCGCGTTCGCGACGGTTTGGACATACGATATTTATCGCGCGCTGATTCGCAAAGAAGCGCCGGATGCGCATTACGTCTCGATGGGCCGGTGGTGTACGGTAATCGGCGTGTTGATCAGTATCGGCACAGCGTACCTTGTAATGCAGTTCCTCAGCATCATGGATTATGTGCAGGCGCTGTTCAGTTTCTTCATTGCGCCCTTGTTCGGGACGGTGATTCTAGGCATGCTGTGGAAACGCGCTACTCCGGCAGGCGGATTCTGGGGGTTGCTGATTGGCACGGTTTCGTCGATCAGCATGTGGGCCTGGGTGAAGCTGGATCCCGGCGCATTGGCCTACGTTGCGCTTTCACCCAACGCCAAAGACATGGCGGAGAACATGTATCGTGCACTGTGGTCCTGGATCATCTGCGTGCTTGTCACGGTCTCGATTAGTTTGGCGACAAAGCCCAAACCCGACAACGAACTGGTTGGCCTGGTCTACGGCGCAACCGATATTCCACAAGAAATCGGACTGGCTTTTTATCAAAAGCCTTTGTTCTGGGCCGGCGTTGTGATGGTTGTGTTTGTGACGTTGAACATTATTTTCTGGTAGAGGGCATCGCGAATGCACGGCAAAGGGTTACTTTCGATCTGGTTTTTCATCGGCGTGCTGCTTACGGCTTACGGCGTATTGATTACAGCCAGCGGCATCTACGGACTGTTTTCGCCTCCGGAGCATCCCGTTGTGCTGGCAAAACTCCACGCCGGCATCTGGTGGGGCGCCGTGCTCCTGTTTATTGGCTTGTTTTACACCATCAAGTTTTACCCGAAGAAGCCATAGTTTATGAGCATAGTCGTGGCAGGCGTCGACTTCGGCACGTTGAACGTTCGCGTTTCTATCTTCGATAGCGAGAAGGGCAGGCTGGGGGCGGCCATCGCGGATTATCCGCTGCATCGCAAGAAGAACGATCCAGACTATGCGACCGAGAATCACGCCGATCATACGGCAGCCTTGGCTGAGGCGATGCAGAAGGCTCTTGCCACGGCGGGTGTTCCCGGCCGCGCGGTCAAAGCGCTCGCCATCGACACTACCGGATCGAGCGTTATACCGGTCGACGAGCAGATGCAGCCGCTCAACGAGTACTATCTCTGGTGCGATCACCGCGCCTGGCGCGAGGCCGCCGAGATCACCCGGAAAGCGCGCGAGTCCGGCCTGGAAGCGATCAAGTGGAGTGGAGACGCGTATTCGTCGGAGTGGGGATTTTCGAAGCTGCTGCACTGGCTCCGGCACAATCCGGAAAAACGCGGCCAGTTCGGCTCGGCGTTCGAACATTGTGATTACATTGCGGCAGTCCTTTGCGGTATCGATCATCCGTCGAAGGTGATTCGCAGCGTTTGCGCGATGGGACACAAATGGATGTGGAACAAGGCGCTCGGCGGATTGCCTCCGGAAGAGTTTCTGGTCTCGGTCGATCCGTTACTCAAAGGCGTGCGTGAAAAGCTGTCCGGCGAATATGCGACTTCTGACGTAATAGCGGGACGTTTGACGCCCGAATGGGCCGGGCGTTTAGGTCTCGAACCGGGAGTCTTGATTCCGGTAGGGGCCTTCGACGCGCACTGGGACGCGATAGCAGCCGGGGCGCAACTGGGCGACATGGTGAATGTAATTGGAACGTCGACCTGCATTATCGGGCTCTCGGACACCACCAAGCTGGTGCCCGGAGTTTGCGGCATCGTGCCGGGTTCGGTGGATCCGGCACTCACCGGCATTGAAGCTGGACTCTCCGCGGTCGGCGATATCTTCGAAGCCATCGCACGTCGCGCCGGTTCATCGGTCAGCGAGCTGTCGAAAGAAATAGTTGAGTATCGGAGTGGTCAGACTGGTTTGCTCCGGCTGACCTGGGACAATGGCGACCGCACGGTGCTGGTCAACGCGGAGTTGGGCGGAATCACTCTGAACTGGCACTTGACCAACACGGCCGCCGACGAGTTGTTTGCGGCCATTGAGGGCACGGCGTTCCATACTCGCGTGATCTTGGAACGCATGGAGGAACACGGTGTCGAAATCAAGCGCGTTATCAACGGCGGGGGCATTCCGAAAAAGAACGACGTGTTGAACCAGGTTTATGCCAACGTGCTGAATAAGCCAATTCTTGTGCCGCAAGGCGACGTGACGAGTCTCGGCTCGGCCATCTTCGCGTTTCTGGCAGCAGGTGCTTTTCAGAGTGTGCCGGAGGCGCAGGCCGCGCTCTGTCCGCCTTTTAGAATCTTCTCGCCGCAACCGGAATCGCTGGCGGTGAACCAGCAAATTTACGACATGTATAAGAAGCTCTATTTCGCCTTTGGTCAACGAGATGCTGAAGCCGTACGACTTGGTGAAGTGCTACCGGAGCTGCGCCGGATCGCCGCGGAAGTCAGGCAATAATTATGCTCTTGAAGGAACTGCGGGAAGAAGTGCTGGCGGCTAATCTGGAACTCGTTCCGCGCGGTCTGGTCGTGTTTACTTTTGGCAATGCCAGCGGGATGGATCGCGCAACCGGACTGGCAGTCATTAAACCGAGCGGTGTTCCCTACGAGGCGCTGCGCGCGCACGATCTTGTCGTCACCGATTTGGATGGAAAAGTAGTGGAAGGAACGCTGCGGCCGTCGTCAGACCTTCCCACGCATCTCGCGTTGTATCGAGCGTGGCCGGCGGTGAACGGAGTGGTTCACACTCATTCCCGTTTTGCCACTGCCTGGGCGCAGGCGAATACGCCCATTCCCTGTTTCGGCACGACACACGCCGATTACTTTCATGGTCCTTTGCCGGTTACCCGGCCCATGGACTCGTCGGAAATCGAATCGGCTTACGAACTGAACACCGGGCTCGTGATCATCGAACGCTTCCGTGAGTTGGATCCGGCCAGCGTTTCAGCGGTGCTGGTGGCGGGACACGCGCCGTTCTGCTGGGGACCGACAGTTACCGATGCCGCGCACACGGCAGTAGTGGTGGAGGAGCTTGCACACATGGCGCTATTGACCATCACGATTAACGCGGAAGCCAAACCGATTGCCGAAGCGCTGCACGACAAACACTTCTTTCGCAAGCATGGCGCGAGTGCCTATTACGGCCAATCGAATCCAAAGGAATAAATTAAATTGTCCGAATTACTGCGACGCAATTTTCTGCTTTCCGGGCTGGCGCTGCTGGCGCCGCGTGTTTCTCTGGCCGCTAGCGCCCGGATCGACATCCTTCCGGACGAACCGCTCGGCACCATTTCGCCGGAAATTTACGGGCACTTCACAGAGCATCTCGGCGGATGCATTTATGACGGCATCTGGGTGGGAGAGGGTTCGAAGATCCCGAACGTGGGGGGCATCCGCAAAGAGTTGATTGACAGCCTCAAGCGCATTAAACCTCCGGTGATTCGCTGGCCGGGTGGCTGCTTTGCCGATAGCTATAACTGGCGAGACGGTGTGGGTCCGCGCAACTCGCGTCCCACGCGGACTAACTTCTGGGCCGATACCGACGTGCTGAAGAAGCTCAAGAAGGGTCCGCAGAAGTATGAACCGAACCAGTTCGGCACAAACGAATTCGCTCACTTCTGCAAGGCGGTGGGCGCTGCGCCTTATTTTGCCGCCAATCTGCGTGGTCTGAATGCGGAGGATTTTTCCGGCTGGATCGAATACTGTAACTCACCTGCCGGCAGCACGACAAATGCGGATTTGCGGGCCAAAGGGGGTGACGCAGAACCTTTTCCGGTTAAGATTTGGGGCGTTGGCAACGAAAGCTGGGGTTGCGGCGGAAACTTTACCGGAGATGAGTACGCAGTCGAGTTTCGGCGCTTCACGGAGCGTGTTCCGAAGTTTGGCCTCGATCTTGATTTCGTGGCCTCGGGTCCCAACGTGGCCGATTATGCATGGACTCGCACTTTCTTGAGCAAGCTGACCGAAAAGAGTAAAGGCCCGCTGCGCAACGTCTTCGGACTGGCTCTTCATTACTACTGCGGAACCACCGGCAACGGGCAATCGACCGGGTTCGATGAAGCGGGTTGGTATAAGCTTCTGCATAACGCGACTTACATGGAGGAGTTAGTTACAAATCACTGGGCCATCATGGGCGAATCAGACTCGCAGCATCATGTAAAGCTGGTGGTGGATGAATGGGGCGCGTGGCACAAGACGGATCCCAGCATCGATCCAGCTTACTTGTGGGCGTACTATCCGACGCTGCGCGATGCGCTGGTCTCGGGCCTGACACTCGACACATTTAATCGCCATCCCGACAAAGTTGCACTCGCGAGCGCGGCTCAGCTCATCAACAATATCCATACTTCGTTCATTGCGGTGGGTGAGCGATTTACCGTGACACCGGTTTTCCATGTGTTCGACATGTATCAGGGGCATCAAGGCGGCACTTCAGTGCGCACTCTCATTTCGGCCGCTCCGTTGAGTGGAGTGCCGGTCGATACTAAGCCCGTGAGCAGCGATGTTCCCGTAACTGGTAAAGAAGCCGCTCCCCCTCTGGCGGCGCTTTCCGGTTCGTGCTCGCTAAAGGGCAAACAAGCCACGCTGACTATCGTCAACCCTGATTTGAAGAATGCTCAGGAAACGGAGATCGCGATCCGCGGGGCTCGCATCGCAAGCGCTAGCGCGACAGTACTGAGTTCGACGGACATGCGCGCGCATAACACACTCGATCAGCCGCATACGCTGGAACCGAAGAGCGATAAGAATGTTTCGGTGGGCTCTCCGTTTATTTACAGGTTTGCGCCTGCTTCGGTGACGTGTCTGGAATTGACATTGAGTTGAGCGGAGTTACTAAAGCCAGCTAACTTCGAAAGTCAGGCGAGTTCAGGCGTCGGTAGGTGGCGGGCGAGAAGGCAAGAGGCTTGCTCATCGCCACCAGAAAAGACCCACGTGCGGAATCGTCAGGTGAAGCTGATGTCAGCTTTCAGGGCAACAGCTTTCCCGGTAAACGGTTCTGTATCCAGGTACAAACTGTACGAAGAAGTCTTTGCCATCTCGCAGGTTGTGAAGGAGCGCATCAATTTCACCGGTATGCTTACAGTTGACCGCGAAAGGTTCGCCGACCAGCAAGGTCGCGAATCGCTGCTTCGTCTTCTAGTTTCTGAACACGCCTTTTAAGGTCGTCATGGGTTACTCCAGTCAGTTCTTGCCTTTACGGGTTAGCGGCCCATTTCGAGGCCACGGATGAAACTTCTCAGCAGTTTAGTCACCTCGATGGAGTCCGCTACGCGTTGCAGCGCTGGTGTTCAAGGAAGCACAACAATCTTCCCGAGCGCCTGGTTTTGCTCCATGTAGCGATGGGCTTCAACAATCTCGCTTAAACGGAAGGTTCTTGCGAGTGGAATCCTGAGCGCCCCTGCCTTGATGCGCTTCGCAAGCTCCTCGAATGGCATGCTGAGGAGATCCTGAGACGTTCCTCCGTAGGTAGTCAGGCGAACGCCAGATGTATGGCCGTAGAGGGATTGAAATCGCGAAGGGCCCACTCATTACCGATGATGCCCGTCACGCACACAACGCCTTTCCTGCGCACACAGCATAGGGAGTCCAGCAGCGTCGTCCTTCCCACAAGCTCCAAGAGCTTGTCGACTCCATTGACTGCGACGGTTTTCACCTTGTCCTGTATCGTTCCGTTATCGACGAAGACCTGGCTTGCGCCAAGGTCTCGCAAGAACTCCACACGCTCGGGATTAACGTGTTGTTGTAAAGACAGTCGCTCCCATGTCACGAGCAAGGGCCAAGACAGCGAGACCGATCGAACTGGTCCCGCCGCGGATGAGAAGACACTCACTGGATTTCAATTCCAAAGAACTCTCAAGCGAGCCCCAAGCAGTCTGAAGCATCTCTGGAAGGGCGCCCAAGACCTCCCACGATAAATCAGTCTTCACCGCCAGAACCTGATCGGCGGGAACGACCGTGTAGTCCGCATAGCCGCCGTCAAACTGCCTCTCCATGCCACCACGGCAGTGACGACGACTTCTCCTTTGCTGAACTCTCCGCCCGGGGACTGCTCCACAGTTCCAACAGCCTCAAGGCCCAAGATGCGCGGCAACTTCACGTCCGGCGAATGACCCTGGCGGGTAAACATCTCCGAGCGGTTCAGCCCGAAAGCCTTTATGCGGATCAACACCTCGCCTGCAGAGACAGGCGGGACGGGTACGCTCTCCACCTTCAGGTTTCTCGGACCGCCGGATTCACGGGCACTGCAGCTTTCATGGTCGGCATCGTTCAGGCTCTCTGGTTAAGAGTTGCGAACACCTGTTCGAGTGTGCCCCGTTCCAGCGCAAAACGGATCGGCTTACAACGCTCGACCACAACTTCCTGCACATCCGGTTCTAATTGGAGAATGCTCATGACCTCATCGAGAAACTCGGCAAGTGGCATCGCCTTGGGGTCTTGGGAGCTGAAGATCCAGCGTCACGGCCTCCATGCCCGGATTAGCCTTCGGTGAAGGCCTTGACGGCATCCATGTCCCGGCCGGCAAGAATCACGCGATTTCGCAGTTGGTGAAAAGTTGCAGCGACTCCGCGCCCTATCTCCGAACTGCTACCCGTGATCAAAATAGTGTCGTTACGGACGTCTATGCGATCCTTTCAACGGTTGTATGTTCCCGACTGCGACCCCAGCAAAGCGATCCTTGAGAAATGCTCCAATGGCCCTGAGCGCCTCGTTCGAGGCGGCGAGTTTGCCGACACCGGAGAGGAAGCCGTGCACCATGCATTCCCACACATCCAGCGTCGCGTCAACGCCAGCCTCGACGGCCCGCTTTACATATCGCTGCGAGTCGTCCAGAAGAACCTCATCGTTCCCCACATGCACTTGCACGGGCGGAAGACCGCGAAGATCACCGTACAGAGGTGAGGCTGCTGCGTTTCGCGGGTCGACTTCGCCCAGGTAATCCGCCACCATCGCTGACACCTGGGTCTTGGTGAAATACGGGTCAACAGAGGCTCGGGTCGCCCAGGTCTCGCCGGTTAAGGCAAGATCTGTTACAGGAGAAAGCGCGACCGCACCAACGGGACGTCCTGCAGAGCCAAGTCTTTGTTGTTCCCGCAGGCGCGGTAACAGCAGGAGTGCAAGGCCCCCTCCGGCTGAGTCCCCTGTTACCGCAATCCTCTCGAAGCCAGCTTGTTGGAGACCTCCGTAAGCGCTCTCCGCATCCTTGATTGCGGCAGGAAACGGGTGCTCGGGTGCTAAACGATAATCGGGAATAAAAGCGACTACACCAGCCTGCCCCGCGATATGCCCGACAAGATGACGGAATGCTTTCGCTGAACCGAAATTGAACCAGCCGCCATGGAAATGACAAATGACTGAACCCGATCGGGCGTCCTCTGGACGACACCACCAGCCGGAAATGCCGCCAATCGTGTCCTCTTCATAAGAGACTTTATCCGGGGCGGCTATCCGATTCATGATGTCGTCATAGGGTCCGCGCGCTGCCGCTCCCCGCAGTTTGCCCTTGTTCGGCTCGATTGCCGCACGCATTGCAGCCATAGCGGCTTTGTCGTTAGCCGTGGCCGTGTGGAATATCACTGCCGCCGTTGCCGGTTCCTGGGAATGCATTTTGCTCATCCTTCCGCGCGGGCTTAGTTTACGATACGTAAAGTAAATATGCGCGTTAGAGTGCGTCAGTTACGAACGACGTTTCACTAAATTTGAGGCTTTCCCAAGCCTCCCATAGGTTCTCGTCCGATCGGCCGACCGCCCAGTCACGCAGCTTTCTCCCAGGCCGCGATTATGGATGCCGTCAACGATCTGCTACAGGAGACCTCCTCTCGGGATCTGACCATGGAGACTGTCGCAAAACGGGCGAAGGTCGGAAAGCCGACGCTCTACAAATGCTGGCCATCTAAGGCCGCGCTGATCATGGCTATGTTCAACGAGCGGCTCGTCGGCAAGCTTGTAAGTTCCTCCGCGAAAACCGTAGAAGAGGCGCTGCGTACCAAGCTGCATCGCTTGGTCGTGGACTTTAACGGCCTTTTCGGCAAAGTGATGGCCGACCTGATAGGCGAAACGCAAAGTGATTCTAAGCTTATTGAGGACCTCCACGAACACATCTCGAAGCGGCGCATTCGCACGGGCAGCCGACATTGAGCGCGGCAAAGCGACTGGCGAATTTCTGCCGGGCACCGACGCGGAACTCGCCGTCGATAGTTTGTTTGGTCCTCCCTGCTATCGGCTGCTTCTGGGATTTCCACCGCTGAAGCGGGAGTATGCCGACCGGGTAGTGGAGCAGGTGTTGTGCGGAATCAAAGCCCCGAACCGAAGCAGTGAGGATCGTGCAGCTCGGGGGGCATGAAACAGGGCGGTGCGTTGCAGGAAGAAAACGTAGGCGTAGTTCATCCTCTTTAGGTCGGAGATCATTCAATCCCAACGTCTGCAGGATGCAAAGCTGATTGGGCCGGACCGATTCGAGCATGACCTCCATCCTAAAGTTCCTGCAAAGAACGGTCGATAGCTTCATTGAGGCAGAGTATGAAACGTAAATACAAGGTTCGCGTACACGAAAGCGGGGACCGCGATGGTGCGACCGCGAGCGGCACCATTGTGCTGCACGTCGGCGGCAGTATGGCTCACGAAGCAGGTTCCATCGAAGAGTTGGAACAAAGTATTCGCCGGCAGGTCGAGGCGGGCAAGCTGGCGCGTGGTTGTGTGTATCAAATCTGCCCCAGCGGGATCAGTTCCGAGCGCCCGCTCGCTGTAGCGGCTCCGGTTGCCGGAGAGCTCCGCGGTTGCCTGCTCGAAACCGCAGCAGGCATTTACTCTGAATTCCGGCGCATACGCTATCCCGCACCGGAGACCGCGCAGGTGGTTGAACAAGAAGTGTTTGAAGAGGTGTTGGTGTAAAGCTTCCAATGGCCCGGGTGCACACTGTTAGAGATGGATAAGACAGTGGTTGCAATCACGGGCGCTTCGAGCGGTATTGGGGAGGCTTTTGCACGGAAGCTGGCGCCTGGGCATGATCTACTGCTGATTGCCAGACGCCGAGACCGGCTGCAAACCTTGGCTGACGAATTTGCTAATAAATTCGATACCAAAACGGAGATCCTGCAAGCGGACCTGACGAACGACGCGGATCTGAACAAAGTCGCGGAGAAATTAGCAGGCGAGGAACGTCTGGCGCTGCTGGTGAATAATGCTGGTTTCGGAACCAGAGGACGTTTCTGGGAGGCGGACGTGGCCGGCCAGAAAAAAATGCACCAGCTTCACGTAATGGCTACCGTGCGTCTTTCACACGCAGCTCTGCGCAGCATGGTGCCCGGCGATTTCGGCGGTATCGTCAATGTGGCGTCGGTGTCGTCTTTTGTGCGGAGTCCCGGAACGACCAGTTACTCGGCGACGAAAGCCTGGATGGCGGCATTTACTGAAGGTTTGTATCTCGAATTGCGGGCGGTGCATTCGAACGTTGTTGTGCAGGCCTTGTGCCCCGGCTTTACTTACTCCGAATTTCACGAGGCGATGGGGGGAGACCGGCAAAGACCTATGGGCCCAGGCTGGTGGCTGACGGCCGAAGAGGTGGTGGATGCTTCAATCGACGGTTTGCGCAAACGGAAGTTGTTTGTAATTCCGGGCTGGCGCTATAGATTGGCTACCGGCATTCTCACCCGTTTACCCGTCAGCGTAAGGCTGGCAGTCGAGTCCCTAGGAGATGCCACGAGACGCCGCCAGTTGCCTGTCAATATCGAAACCAGCAAGCAGCTTTCTAAAAACGACGAGTAAACTCAGCGATGGATAGAATGGTCGGGCGCACATGAAGCTGGCACGTTGCACGTCCCTTTCTATCGTTGCTATGGGTGCAATTCTGATGGCCGATCAAACTGAGTTTCAAACGGTTCACAAGGACAAGTTCACGGTGATCGGGATCGAGTGCCGGACCTCGAATGAGCTGGAACTGCAATCGAAAGGCTGCATCGCGGGGATCGTGGCCCGGGTCAGGAAGGATGGTGTTTTGCGCAAGCTGCCGAATCGCATTGGTCCGAACACGTACGCCCTCTATACAAATTATAAAAGTGATTATCACGGTCCTTACACTTACTTTCTCGGCGCAGAAGTCACGCCCGGAACCCGTGCGCCGCGCGGGCTGGTAAAACGCGAAGTGCCGGCGGGCGAATATGCGATGTTTACGGGCGCGGGCTCGCCGGCCATCAACGTCGTATTGAAGCTCTGGCAACACATCTGGTCGCTGGAAGAAGCGCATCAGATCGATCGAGCTTATAAGACCGATTTCGAAGTGCACCACGGCATCGATGAAAACAACGATCCAGGTGGCAGAGTTGATGTCTATATAGGATTGAAGCGTTAAGACCGATGCCGCACAAGCGACGGTGGCGCATCGCCATACTGCTGGGCATCGGTGTGCTGGTCAATTATTTCGACCGCGTAAATCTCTCCGTAGCGCACGATGCATTGCACCGTGAGTTTGGCCTTTCTAACGAAGGTTACGGATATTTGCTTGGTGCGTATGGCTGGACGTACGCCGCTTTGCAACTGCCGGTAGGATCGCTGCTCGACCGTTTTGGCGTCCGGCTGATTGGGCGCATCAGTGCATTTATCTGGAGCGTGGCGTCGTTTGCGGCGGCCGCTGCGTCGAGTGTCGCTGCTTTCTTCGGCGCACGGCTGCTGCTGGGTGTGGGTGAAGCGCCGACCTTTCCTTCCAATGCGAAAGCGATTGGCTATTGGTTTCCCGGGCACGAGCGCAGCCTGGCAACTGCCATTTTCGACGCGGCAGCGAAGTTCGCTTCCGGCATTGGTGTTCCCTTTCTCGGTTTGCTGCTCATTCATTTTGGCTGGCGCTTCAGTTTCGCTATTACGGGCCTAGTGAGCTTCCTGTATTTCATCGCGTTCTATTTCATTTATAAAGATCCGCAGGACGATACGGGCCTCACCGGCGAGGAACTGGACTATATACAGGAAGGAAATCCGGAGCAGCATGGGCATGCCGCGCATCCGCAGCCGGCCTCGCTCGCTTACCTGCTTTCGCAGAAGAAGGTGCTGGGTCTGGCGATTGGGTTTGGCGCTTACAATTACTGCTTTTACCTCTTCCTGTTCTGGCTGCCAAGCTATTTTTCGGCGCTGCATATGAATCTGCAGCACTCCGTTCTATTTACCAGCGTGCCGTGGCTGTTTGCGACCTTGACCGATTTGCTGGTGGGCGGCTGGCTAGTGGACAGTCTGATCCGCCGTGGACACGACCAGAACAACGTGCGGAAAACGATCTTGATCGGGGGCACTGTGCTGGGGCTGGCGCTGGCGGGTGTGATGTTCACGCAGAACGCTATAGTTGCGACTATCTGGATCAGCTTGTCGCTGGGTGGATTGTCAGCGGCGGCGCCGGTGGGCTGGTCGCTGCCCTCGTTGATTGCGCCGCGAGACAGCGTGGGTAAGATCGGCGGCATCGTGAACTTCAGCAACCAGATTTCGTCGGTGGTTGCGCCGATTTCGACGGCCTACTTCATCGGCACGCAAAACCTGTACTCGCGCGCGTTTGCGGTGGCGGCGATCATTCTGGCGCTGGGCATTTGCGGATATCTGTTTATGTTGGGACGGATTGAGCCGGTGCCCGAACCTCGCCGAGGTTAAGTGCTCTGTTTCGGAATTTACCTTGGCAAATTGAGCGAACTCCAGTCGGGCTAGCTGCTTCTCGTTGCAAAATAGCAATGCTCTGTTGAAGGTCACGGACGGTTACTAGAGACTGGGCATACCGCATCGCTTCCTCGCGGTCGCGGCTCGGTTTCGGCGTTCGCGTGTAATGACTAGATTGCGGTTGGACAGAGGGGCGACTTTCATCCGATTCTGCGGGCCGCCGAACCATGGGCACTCCCTCACGGTCGTGGCTCCGCAAGCTGCTGTAAGCACTCCACCCTGTTTCGGTTTCTTGAATTTTGCGACGATGAGCGTCAAGGCGAATTACTAAGTTTTAGGTTTAGCGGGCAGGGCGCGCACCGCGCCGGTGGAGATGCCGCCGTCTACTAACAACGTCTGCCCGGTAATGTATCTGCTCGATTCCGCGGCCAGGAAGACGACGGCTGAATCGAGGTCGTTGGGCTGGCCGGGACGCTTTACTGGGATGCGATCGCTCAAATATGCGACCCATTCTTTGTCTTCGTACATCACTTTGTTCTGCTCGGTGCGGAACCAGCCGGGTGCGAGGCAATTCACCGTGATGCCGTATGGTCCCCAGTCGTCGGCCAGGCTCATGGTCAGTTGACGGACGCCGCCACGACTCGCGCCATACGGCCCGAGCCCGGCATAACCAGCAACGCTGGTAACGGAGCCGATGTTGATGATGCGGCCGTAGCCTCGTGGGACCATGCGTTTCGCCACCGCCTGGGCGACAAAGAAACTGCCGCGAAGATTCGTGTCGAGGATCTTATTCCAGTCGTCCCATTCAACTTCCAGGGCCAGCTTACGGATATTCATGCCGGCGTTGTTTACCAGGATGTCGATCTTGCCGAACGCTTCCTGCGCGGCGGCTACCATTTGCTCGATGCTGGCCTGGTTGGTGACGTCGAGATCCAGAGAAATGGTTTTCCGGCCGAGCTTTTTAATCTCTTCTTCGAAAGGTTGAAGAGTCTCATGATGACGGCTGGTAAGCACCAGGTCAGCGCCGGAGCGGGCCAGAGCGCGAGCGAAATACTGGCCTAGTCCACGGCTGGTGCCGGTCACTATGGCGACTTGTCCGGTCAGATCGAAAAGATCGTTCACGCCGGCTGTCCCGGAGCGAGGATGACCTTCATGAGATTGGCCTCACGGGCGTGCAGGCGCGAAAACCAGTTCGCTCCTTCATCGAGCGGCGCGACCATACTGATCAGCGGTTTGAGATCGATCTTGCCTTTCGCTAACAGGTCGATGCAATGCGGATATTCGCCCGACGACGCGGCCGTGCCCTGCAGGCGTATTTGACGACCGACGACTATCTGGAGAGGCAGTTCGACGGTGGGCGCGATGTTGCCGATCAGGGTCACGGTTCCGCCCTTGCGCACGCTTTCAATAGCGGAACGGATAGTGGGCGTACTGCCGACCGCCTCGAGGGCAACATCGACTCCGAAGCCGCCCGTGTGCCGCTTAACCTCAGCCGGCACGTCGGCCGACTTCGCGTTGATGGTCAGGGTTGCGCCGAGTTCCGAAGCAAGTTGCAGGCGGCCATCGTCGATGTCGCTGACGATTACGGTCGAGCAGCCCGCCTCACGGAGGGCCTGCACAACCAGGAGACCAATCATGCCGGCGCCCACCACCAGGGCGCTGCCCTGTTCCGGCAACTCCGACAGGCGAACGGCATGCACGGCAACGGACAAGGGCTCGACCATGGCGGCTTCACTAAAGCTGAGTGTGGCGGGCAGGCCGTGCACGATGCGCCGCGGAACGACAACGTACTCGGCGAAAGCGCCCTGGCGGCGGAAGTCAGGAGTGGAAACGCCCAGCACTTCGCGGTGGTCGCACAGGTTCATTTCGCCTTTGCGACAGAACTCGCAGGCGCCGCAATAGACAGTGGAATCGAAGGTCACGTGATCGCCCGGCTGCAGGTCTTTGACTTCGCTGCCGGCCGCTGCGACAGTACCGGAGGCTTCGTGCCCCATGACAAGCGGCGGGATGCGCCGTCCCGACGAACCATCGTAGCCGTGCACGTCGCTGCCGCAGATGCCGCAGGCTTCCACCTTGATAAGAACATCGCCCGGACCGGGGCGCGGCATGGGGAGATCGACTACGTCCAAGTGACTATATTCGGAGAGCAGCAGGGCCTTCATGCTGCGATGTTATCGAATCGCTTTACGGAAACCGGATGAGCGGAATTACGTATGTTGGTACAGTAGCTCTGCGCATCTACTATTTCAGGAGTAGAGACATTGAAAGTTTTCAAAAAAGCTTTTACAAGCTTGTTGTTAGTTGCGGCGGCCTTGAGCTCCCAGGCTGAAGATCTGCCGGCGCATTTCACCAAAAGGCTGGTCGCCTTTTATGGATCCTGGAGCAAGTTTCAGACGCCTGTCTATAGCGCCGATCAGATTCCTTATGCCAAGCTTACCCACATCATTCACGCCGGAATCAACTTGAACGAGCCCGCCGATGGCACGTTCACGATTCCGGCAACAGGCTTCCTGGAGCCGCAGCTATTGACTAAAGCGCATTCGGCCGGTGTCAAAGTGCTGTTTTATGTAGGTGCGAGTTCAGGAGCGGACTACAGCGCGGTGACGGCAAGCGCGAAGTTCCGCGCGACGTTTATTCGAGATTTGAAGGAGGTGATCGCTCGCTATGGATACGACGGATTGGACGTCGATTGGGAGTATCCGAACGGTAAGGCGGACTTAAAAAACTTCGTGACTTTCATGAATGAGATCCGCGCGGCGTTTCCGTCGCCGGCTTTTATTCTTTCGACGGACATTCCGAACTATCCTTCGGATGGCGTCGATTTTGCGGGATTGAAGAAGTCGGTGAGCTGGTTCAACATCATGCTGTACGACGAAGCGGGGCCCTGGACGGGCGATGTGCAGATGAACTCGCCCATTTATAGCGACCCGGCCAATCCCAATCCGCAGGGTTCCGCTGACCAGGCCGCTACCGATTTTTTGACCACTTATAAAGTGCCCGCCGAGCAGCTCAACATGGGCACGCCATTTTACGGTTATGACTACATGGATCAAAAGGAGCTGTACGAAAACTGTAATCCGTGTACCGATGCGAATGTGCCGTCGCTCAACTATGGAACACAGATCAAGCCATTGATCAACCGGCTGGGCTGGGTCCGGCACTGGGATTCGATCCAGGAAGTGCCATATCTGACGCGGGCTGATGGGCGCAACGGCTTCATTACGTACGACGACAGCCGGTCGACGTATTTGAAGACCTACTACTCGGTCTGGACGCGCAACCTGGGCGGCATGTTCATGTGGGAACTGTCGGCGGATTATGACGGGCGTTCCCAGGAGTTGCTGGCTGCCATGAACGCGGCGGTGCGCGGCGTGCTACGCAATGCCCCTTAGTGATGAAATAGAAGTGTAATGCTCAAATCCACGCGTCGGGAGTTTTTGGGGCAAGCGGCAGCAGCGGGTACGCTGGCGGGAGCGGTAAGCAGGCCCGTGAAAGCCGGGGCGGTTGCGCGCCGGAAGCTGACTCCGTTTGACTACGCCGACGTGCAGCTGCTGCCAGGGCCGCTGAAACACCAATTCGATCAGAATCATGCTTTTTTTCTGAACCTGAGCGAAGACCGGCTGCTGAAAATTTACCGGCAACGGACAGGTTTGCCGGCGCCCGGTGAAGATATGGGCGGCTGGTACGACGGTTTCTGTCCGGGGGCGCATTTCGGGCAGTATGTTTCGGCGCTGGCGCGTTTTGGGCAGGCGACCAACTCGGAGCCAACGCGCGCCAAAGTGCGCAGGCTGGTGGCTGGGTATGCGCAGACAGTTGATCCGAGCGGCAAGTTTTTTGTCGACCTGCGCTACCCGGCGTACACGTACGACAAGCTGGTTTTGGGGCTGATCGACGCGCACTCGTATGCAAACGACACAACTGCATTCGAAGTGCTGGCGCGGACGACCCAGGCCGCGGCGCCGCACATGCCGGACCATGCGTTGACCCCGCAAGAACAGCATGTCTATCCGCACAAAGACGAGACTTATTTGTGGGATGAATCGTACACGCTGGCGGAAAATCTGTTCCTGGCTTCCGAGCGGACCGGCGATCGGAAGTATTTCGATATGGGCAAGCGCTATCTGCTCGACAAAACGTTCTTCGATCCGCTATCTCAGGGCCAGAATGTACTGCCGGGCTTGCACGCTTACAGCCACATGAACGCGTTGAGTTCGGGCTTCCAGGGCTATCTGCAACTGGGCGACCCCAAGTATCTGCAAGCTGTGAATAACGCGGTCGAATGGATTCTCACGGATCAGAGTTTCGCCACGGGCGGTTGGGGTCCGAACGAGGGCTTTGTCGAGCCGGGCAAGGGACGGCTCGGAGCGAGTCTTTCGAACACGCACCGCAGCTTTGAGACGCCCTGCGGGTCATATGCGCATTTCAAACTGATGCGTTATTTGATCGGGTTGACCGGTGACGCACGCTACGGCGACAGTATGGAGCAGGTGCTCTACAACACCGTGCTTGGAGCGATGCCGATCGAGGAAGCAGGCTGGAGTTTTTATTACTCGGATTACGGGCACTCGGGGCATAAGACAGACCATCGCGTGGTGGCCGATTCACCGTGGCCCTGGGATCACGACGGGCGCTGGCCGTGCTGCTCGGGAACGCTCCCACAGGTGACTTCGGATTATGTGATCAGTGCGTATTTCCGAGGTCAGGATGGCGTGTACGTGAACTTGTACGTGCCTTCGCAATTAACGTGGCGGACCGGATCGGCTACGCGTTGCACGCTGCGGCAGGAGACAGCTTATCCGATCGACAACCTGGTTACGATGCGGGTTGAACCATCGAGCTCGCACGAATTTTCGATCTATTTGCGCATACCGGCCTGGGCGGGTCCGCAGACATTGGTGGCCGTGAATGGAAAGCGGTTTTCGCAGCGGGCGACACCAGGAAAATTCCTGCAGCTGCGGCGCACGTGGAAAGCGGGGGACCGGATTGAACTCGAGATCGATCAGCCGGTGCGGACACGCGCGGTGGATGCGCAAACGCCGGATCAAGTCGCACTGATGCGTGGTTCGCTGGTGCTCTTTGCGGTGCAAGATCAGCAACCGGCGCTCGAACGGGCGCGTCTGGCGAATCCACAGTTGGGCAAACAGGCGAACGGCGGCTGGACGGTCGAGAGCGACGGAAGTACAGTGCCGGTGCGTCCGTTCTACGAGATCGGGGATGAGGTGTACCAAACGTACTGGAAGGTAATCTGAAGCTATTGAGCTCGCAGGACACGCATGGGGTCGAGGCGGGCCGCGCGCAAGGCCGGCACGGAAGCCGCTAAAAGGGCGACAAAAAAGAAGAGAGCCGGAGTGACGAGGAACGTCAGCGGATCGTGTGGGGCAACGCCGAACAGCAGGGTTTTCAGCAGTCCCGAGAGAAGCAGGGCTCCGGCCACACCGGCTACCATCCCCAAGGCCACGAGCCGCAAGCCGGCAGCAAGCACGAGCTTAAGAATGCGACCCGGGTCGGCCCCGAGTGCGACACGCACCCCGATTTCCCGGCTCCGCTCGGAAACCGAATAAGCAAGCACTCCATAGATGCCGACGGACGCAAGCAGCAAGGCGGCCAGCGAGAAAGCGGTTAAGAGCACTGCGCTGAAACGTTCGCGGGCGAAGGTCTGACCAAGAAGTTCCGGCAAAGTATGAATTTCGGCGATGGGTTGGGCAGCGTCGATGCCGCGAATGATGCGGCGCACAGCGCTAGCCAAAGCTAGCGGGTTTTCTTGCGAGCGCACGACGACATTCATGGCCGCATAGGGTAAGTGCGAATAGATGTAGTAGACGGTTGGCATCGGTTCTTTGTCGACGGATTGTTCCTTCACGTTCCCCACAACGCCGATAATCTCGCCGAACGGGTTTTCGTCGGCCATGTCGGTGCTGATGGATTGGCCGAGAGGGTCTTGCTTCGCGAAATATTTTGTGACAAAGGCCTGGTTGACGATGAACCGGTAGGGCGCTCGCTCGCTGTTATCGGCGTCGGTGAAATCGCGGCCGCGCTCGAGAGGGATGCTAAGAGTACGAAAGTAACCGGGCATCACGCTGCGAATGACTCCGGACAGCTGCTCACCGGGTAACGGTTTCGGTCGACCCGCTATGCTCACCGAGGTGCCCGCGCCGATTCCGGTGAACGGCAAGTAGCTCACGGCGCTTGCCGAGCGGACACTGGGCAGACTGTCGATCTGCTGCAAGGCCTGATTAAAGAATTGCTGACGTCGCGTGATCTCGCGGTAGTGAACGGGCGGAAGCGAGATACGAAAGGTGAGAACGCCAGAGGCATCGAGCCCGGGATCGACCTGCTGCAGGCGAATCATACTGCGGAAAAGCAGTCCGGCTCCGGCGAGGAGCATGATCGACAACGCCACCTCCGCTGTGACCAACCAACGGCGTAAGCGGCCGCTGCTGGTGGTGGAACGGGACCCTTCGGCCAAAGCATTGAGCAGGCCGGCAGTGGCGGGGCGGAGGTGAGAAGTGATGAGCGAGGGTCCCAGGCCGAAAACGATGGCTGTCAGAACAGACAGGGCAACCGAGAACAGGAAGACGCGTGTATCGACAGTGATGCGCGCCGACTGAGTGAGCGTTTGGGGCGCCAGTTGGAGCAGGCCGGCGATAGCCCAGCGTGCAAACACCGCGCCGAGCAATCCTCCCGCAATAGCTAGAAGCAAGCTTTCAGTAAGGACCTGGCGAATGATGCGCCAGCGGCTCGCGCCGAGCGAAGCGCGGACGGCCATCTCCTGACGGCGCGACGCAAAACGAGCGAGCAGAAGATTGGCGACATTGGCACAGGCAACCGCGAGCAATAATCCGACGGCGCCCAACAAAATGAGCAGGGACCGCCGCACTTCACGCACGAGGGAGTCACGCAGCGGTTCGACGTTGACGGTCCAATTCTTATCAAATTCAGGGTACGATGCCGACAGTTTCTGGGCGATCGCCGTCATTTGCGCTTGGGCTTGGGCACGCGTTGCGCCGGGTTTCAAGCGGCCGATCGCCAGCATCCAGCGGCCCTGGTGGGCGCGATAGTTTTCCGCGGGATCCAAGCCGAGCGGTTCCCAGAGTTCGATGGCTCGATTGCGGAAATAAAAATCGGGCGGCATCACACCGATGATGGTGCGCGGCGTTGCGTTTACCTGTACCTGGCGGCCGATGATATTTTTGTCTGCGCCAAACCAGCTTTGCCAGACACGATAACTGATGAGCACCACGCTGCCGGAGCGAGCCGCCGCCGCATCTTCATCCCGGGTAAAGAGCCGGCCACGGATGGGAGTAACGCCCAGCATCGGAAGCAGCTCCGCGCTCATCGATTGGTTGCCGAGTTCCTCCGAACGGCTGCCGTAAGTAAGCACGGCAGGCTTCTCGCGAAAGGCAGCCATGCTGTCGAAGACGGTGTTGCGCGTCTTCCAATCGAAGTAGTTGCCAGGCGAGATGACGTTATTCTTGACGCCGCCCGTCCGTTCCGCCTCCCAGAGCATCATGAGCCGGGAAGGATCGCGGTAGGGCAAAGGCCGCAACAGGAGACTATCGGCAATGGAAAAAATGGCGGTGCTGGTGCCAAGGCCGAGAGCGAGCGACAGAATGGCAGTAACAGCAAAGCCGGGTGACTTGCGCAGACTGCGGATCGCGTAGCGCAGGTCCTGGATCACAGTTTCAACCGATTTAAAGATGTCCATGTCGCGTGCGTCCTCCTTCAGGAGCGTTCGATTTCCGAAGCGCGTGCGAGCGTCCTGGCTGGCTTCCTGGGCAGTCATACCCGACGCGATGTTGCGCTGGCTGCGGGCTTCAAGATGAAAGGAAAGCTCGTCCTCCAGGTCGCGGTTCAAGCGCCTACCGGACAGCACATTTCGCAGTCGATTCGTCCAGGACAATGAGGGAGTCTTATCTCAGCATAGAGCAAGCCGCTGCCTGCTCTATAGCTGGCTATAGGAAGAGTGTACCTTGCTTTTGCCGGTTTTTCAACCAGAAAGGTCTCCGAGTTTAGCGTTCGAGGCGCGCTTGAGGTCCGCTAACATACGCTCGACAACGGTCGGATTTTTCGAGTCGGTCGAGGCCTTATTCGGTGTTAGTCAGGGCGGCGCTGGGCAGAAAGGCCCACTCACCAGCTCATTCAGCAACTCGTTCTTGAAGCCAACAGCCCTCTCGGTTGTGGATTAAATAGACGATTGCCCTATTGACATTCTATAAGGAAGTTGGCATTGTTCTTATAGATCGTCTTTAACAGTTATGCCCGGTTCACGATTGGATCTTCTGCAGGGCACTCTTGATTTGCTGATTTTAAAGTCGCTGGCGCTCGAAGAGTTGCATGGCATGGGAATCTCGCGCCGCGTCGCACAGATCACAAATGGAACATTCGAGGTCAAGCCCGGCTCTCTATTTCCAGCTCTGCACCGCATGGAGCAAGCCGGCTGGTTAAGTTCTTCCTGGGGCGAGGCGGAGACGAACCGGCGCGCCAAGTTTTACCGGCTCACCAGGTTGGGCCGCCGTCAGCTGAATGCCGAAACCGAGCAGTGGGAACGCATCTCACTGGCAATCGCGAGCGCTTTACGAGCTACATAGGAAGCAAGTGCCATTTCGTCACTTCTACAATTTCTGTCGCAACCTCCTCTACCAGCGTCGGGTAGATCAGGATCTCGACCAGGAACTCCGCAGCTACCTCGACCTTCTAGCCGACGAGAAGGCGCGCTCTGGACTCGATCGCGAGGAGGCAATGCAACAGGCGCGCCGCGACCTGGGCGGAGTGGAACTCGTCAAGGAGAAGGTGCGCGACGTGCGGGCTGGAGTTTCGCTCGATAACTTACTTCAGGACTTTCGTTATGGCTTGCGGATCCTCAGAAGAAATCCCGGCTTCGCAGTGACCGCTATTCTGACGCTGGCGCTGGGGATCGGGGCGACAACCGCCATCTTTAGCGTGGTAGACACAGTGGTGTTTAAGCCGCTGCCTTTTCCCACTGCCGATCGCCTGGTGCGCGTGGAGTCGGTGCTTGCCGCGACAGGCAATGGCGGTGTGGCATCCTACCCTGATTTCATAGATTGGCGAGCACGCAGCCACTCCTTCGACGGCATGGCGGCTTTTCGGACAGACTCGTTTACGCTCGTCGGCCCCCGTGAGCCGCTCCATCTACAAGGGGCGATCGTGTCGGCGAACCTGCTTTCTCTACTCGCGGTAACTCCGGCACTCGGACGCCCATTTCTACCCGGAGAGGACAAGCCGGCGGCGACTGGTGGCGCTGACCCAGTGCTGCTTAGCTATAGTCTGTGGCAACGAGAGTTCGGCTCCGACGCTTCTGTGCTGGGCCGCACCGTTCAACTCGGAGACAACCCATTTACGGTGGTCGGCGTCATGCCGCGGGGCTTTCAATTTCCCATTCAGGCGGAGCCTGTTGATCTGTGGACCACGATCGCGGTGGACGCTCAAGGCGGCGCGAACGCCGAGACCGAACAGCGGGGAGCGCACTACCTCGACGTTGTCGGCCTGCTGAAATCCGGGGTTAAACAACAGCAAGCACAAGCCGAGATGGCAGCCATCACAAGCGTGATGAACAGGCAGCATCCGGAGAATAAGCCGCGCACCGCGCGCATTGTGCCGGAGATTCAGGGTATGATCGGGCCGGTCCGCACTCCGCTGCTGGTATTGCTCGGGGCAGTTGGCTGCGTGCTGCTGATCGTCTGCGTCAATGTGGCGAATTTGCTATTGGCAAGGGCTGGCGGCCGGCGCAAGGAGATGGCCGTACGGGCTGCATTGGGCGCGAGCAGGTGGCGGGCGGCTTGCCAGTTACTCACGGAAGGTGTGGCCTTATCGCTTTTGGGTGGCGGCTTGGGGCTTGCCTTGGCGCTCTCGTCGCTCAAGCTACTGCTACACATCGTGCCCGCCTATATTCCGCGCTTGAACGCCATCGGCCTCGATGGTCGTCTGCTGAGCTTCGGTTTTTTGGTTTCGCTGCTGGCCGGAATCTTGTTCGGTCTCGCTCCCGCCTTCGAGGTCGCCCGGATCAGTCTCACCGAATCTTTAAAGGAGGGTGGCCGTGGTTCCGGAAGCGAAGGAAAAGGACACGGTCGCTTGCGCGGCGCGCTGGTTGTCAGCGAAATCGCCTTAGCAGTTGTGCTGCTGCTTGGCGCAAGTCTGTTGCTTCAGAGTTTCTTGCATCTCACGCGAGTCGACCCGGGTTTCGACCCGCATCATGTTCTGACGTTTCAGCTCGACGCGCCTGCGAGTAAGCCAGGACTCACCCCGCCGGCATTCTTTCGAAACGTGGTGGTGCAAATCAGCGCGCTTCCAGGCGTCAATTCGGCGAGTGCCGCGGCATCGCTGCCACTCACTGGAGACAACATCACGGCGAGTGTTGAACTGGAGGGACAGCCGCTTCCGATGGGCTCACGACCCTCGATCGACTTCAATGTGGTCGAGCCGGCGTACTTCCGCACCGTCTCAATACCACTCGTTGCGGGGCGCGACTTCACAGCGCACGACGACGCTAAATCGCCCCCGGTCGTGATCGTCAACCGTACTCTGGCGCGTCGCTTCTTTCCCAATCAGAACGCGATTGGGAAACGCATCCGGCCGGGCATCGGTAACGGCTATGGCCCGGGCGAGCTGCCCATGCGCGAAATTGTCGGTGTAGTCGGAGACGTGAAACAGAGCGGCCTCGGCGTCGAAGCCGCTCCCGAGGCCTATGCCCCTCTAGCTCAGAGCCCGTTTTCCACGATGTTTGTCGCAGTACACACGGCCATAGATCCGCACAGCCTGGTTCAGGCTGCGCGCCGCCAGGTAGCTTCCCTGAATAAGAACGCGCCCCTCTACCACCTGATGACCCTCGACCAATACTTCTCACAATCGGTGCTACTGCCGCGCTTGATTACGCTGCTGCTCAGTGGTTTTGCGGGTTTGGCGTTGCTGCTGGCCTGCCTGGGAGTCTATGGCGTGATCTCTTACGTGGTAGTCCAGCGCACTCATGAGATCGGCGTTCGCATCGCGCTTGGATCACAGCAGAGCGATGTTCTCAGGATGATCATTGCGCAAGGGCTCAAACCCGCGCTGGCCGGTCTGGCGATTGGAATTGCTTGCGCGATCAAGTTAACGGGTCTTCTGTCGAGCTTGCTCTTTGGCGTAACACCGGGCGATCCGCTCACTTTTGCCGCGGTATCGCTCATTCTGACCAGCGTGGCGCTGCTGGCGTGTTACATCCCGGCGCGGCGCGCGGCGAAGGTGGATCCCATGCTCTCTTTGCGCCACGAATAAGTGAGATTATTCATGCCGGAGCGCCCGCATAGGATCGATTCTAGCGGCGCGGCGAGCCGGAAGATAGCTGGCCGCGAGAGCCAGCGCGAGTATCAGGAACACTGCGGCTGCAATAGCGAACGGATCGATCTCGCGGACGCCGAAAAGAAAGCTCTTGAGCCAGCGGGCGGCGCCAAAAGCGAGCGGCAGACCGGCCGACAGACCGAGAGCGATGAGAACGAACGAATCGCGCAGAACCATCCAGATAACGTTACGGCGCTGCGCACCGATGGCCATGCGGATCCCGATTTCCGCGGTTCTTCCAGCAACCGAATAAGCGAGCGTGCCATAAATCCCGATTGATGCCAGGATGAGGGCAAGCAGGCCGAAGATGCTGCAGAGCCCGGTGATCATCTTCTGCTGATCGAGCGATTTTTCGATTTGCGCGTTGAGCGTGCCGATCCCGAGAACCGGCAGTTTGCTGCTCACCTGCTTTAAAGCTTGACGCGCTTCAGCGGTGATCCCTAAAGGCGCTGCGGCGGTGCGAAGGACTACTTCAAACTCGGCGGCCGGCTGCTGCCAGAGAGAGAAAAAAGCCATAGGCTGCGCTTGCTCGCGCAAGTCGTAGTACTTGGAATCTGCCACTACGCCGACTATCTCCGCCCCGGGCGCTTTGAAGGGAGCGCCCAGCGAGATGTGCTGTCCGAGCGGATTTTGCTTGGCCAAATAGAGGTTGACGAACGTCTGGTTAACAATGGCGATTGGGGTTGAGGCGGGCGTGTCACGCGCGTTGATGGTTCGGCCGAGCAGGACGGGAATACCGAGCGTTTCGAAGAAGCGCGGCGCCACCGGCACGTGATAGACGTTGAGCTTCTTGCCCGGTGTTTCCGTGTAACCTTCCAGCGAGAAATTGCCCGAAGAACTATGGCCGCTCTCCGGTGTAAAGCGTCCGATACTGGCTGAGACGACACCGGGAAGCTGGGACACTCGATCTTCGATCTGGCGGAAAAGCGGAAACAGTTCGCTCGTTTGATACCCCGCGAGACTGGCGTCGCTCTTTATCAAAAGAACGTTGTCGCGCTGGAAACCGGCGTTCTGAAGTTCTAGCGCGAGAAGGCTGTGAGCGAGTAAGCCTGCGCCAAGAAGAAGAATCAAAGAAAGTGCAACTTGCAGAGCGATCAGTGCGTGAGCGGCGTTGAAGCGGCCTCTGCCTGGAACAGCGCTTTTGGAATTGCTCCCGAGCCGGGGTTCCAGGCGGCTGAATTTCAGGGCAGGGAAGATGCCGAATAAGATGCCGGTAACCAGCGAGAGCCCCAGGGTGAAGGCCAGCACGGCGGGGTCGGGTTTGACTTTCACCACGGGGTTCACACGGAGCAGCAGAACCAGCAGCTTGACGCTCCACCAGGCGAAACCCGCGCCGGCAATACCGGCGAGTACCGACAGCAGAACGCTCTCGGTGAGCACCTGGCGAAGCAAGCGGGCGCGCGATGCGCCGAGAGCGAGACGCGCAAGAAATTCCTGGCGGCGCGCCGAAGCCCGGGCCAGCAACAGAGTGGCGATATTGGCGCAAGCGATCAGCAGGACGACAGCGACTACGCCCATCAGAATATGGAGAGGCTTCGCATACAAATAACGGAGCCCGGAGATGCCGGAGCCGCCGGGTCTGAGATGGATGCGCGTGTTTTCGATTTTGCGGCGGATGTCGGGAGCGAGGCGCGTGCCGGCCTGTTCCAAATAGAATTGGTGAAAGCGAACGTTAACGGCGGATTGAGCGCTGCTCAGGCTTACGCCGGGTTTCAGTCTTCCGATGAAGTTGAGCCAGTAGACATCCTGCGCATCCAGCAAAGGCTTGGATTCGTCGGTTAGAATCGGGGCTTCAGCGGATAACGGGAGCCAGAAATCGGGCGCTGTCTGGATGCGTTCTCCGAAGAACTGGCGGTCTGCGACGCCTACGATCATGAAGGCCGTTCCATTCAGTACCACCTGTTGGCCGAGAATGGCCGGATCCAGGCGGAAACGGTCGCGCCAGAAGGGATAGCTCAGTACGGCGACGCGCGGAGCAGAGAGCGAATCGTCAGCAGGAGTAAGAACACGTCCGGCGGCTGCATGTACGCCCAGCACGTCGAAGTAATTTCCCGCGACGAGATGCACCTTCGCCTGCTCGCTGGGCCCGGTGTCGTTCGTGCCTGCCACGTGCAGCAGTACGCTGTCATTGCTTTGACGAAAAGGGGCGAGAGCTTCGAACGAATCGTTGCGTGTTTGTAAGTACTGCGAAAACGGATACGAGTATTCATCGGATTGGACGCGACCGCCGCTGTAGACGCCGGTATTAATGCCGTCGTAGAACAGCACCAGGCGTCCCGGATCGCGCACCGGCAGAGATTGTAGCATAACGGCATTGATGAGCGTAAAGATGGCCGTGTTTGCTCCGATGCCGAGGGCAAGCGATAGCACAGCAACGGCCACCAGAACCGGAGCCCGGGCGAGCTGGCGCAAGCCGTAACGGATATCCGCAGCAGGGTTTCGAGCCACGCGATGGTGCTGGCGTCGCGCATGCGGTCCTGCACGAGCGTTGCGTTGCCGAGCGAGCCGGCGGTTTTCGAGCGATGAAACTCCAGTTCCTCGCGGAGGTCCGCTTCGAGTTGATGGGGTCGGAAGAGATTTAGCAATTTGCGGAGCATAGGACTAAACACCCAGACATCTGGGAGAGAGTATGGCCTACTCTGTTTTTTTAGTCAAGTGAAGCGCGACGAGCCCCGGCGTCACTGCGCCTCGAGCTCCCCGAACGATTCGTCCCACTATAATCAGCTAGGTATGAAAGCTGTCGTAGCCGACCCGCTGGGCGGGCCCGAGAACCTGCAATACGTTGATGTCGCCTCACCGCAACCGGGGGCGGGCGAGGTCGTGGTCAAGCTCGCCTCGATCGGGGTGAACTATATCGACGTCTATTTCCGCAAGGGTCTCTATAAAGCGCCCGAAAAACCGGTGATGCTGGGCAATGAGGGCGCGGGCACTGTGGCAGCCGTCGGCGCAGGCGGAAAGTTTCGCGTGGGCGAGCGTGTCGCCTATGCCATGGCGCGCGGTTCCTACGCCGAATATGCTGTGGTCCCGGAGAAAATGCTGGTGCGGCTGCCCGAGCAGATCTCTTTTGAACAAGGCGCCGCCGTCATGCTGCAAGGTATGACCGCCCATTACCTGACGCATTCCACCTTTCGCCTGCAAGCCGGCCAAACCTGCTTAATACAAGCCGCAGCGGGCGGTACCGGGTTGTTAATTGTCCAGCTAGCCAAAATCGCCGGGGCTACCGTGATTGGCACGTGTTCCACCGAAGAAAAAGCAAAATCAGTTCGCGATTGCGGTGCCGATCATGTGATCCGCTACACCGAACAGGACTTTGTCGCCGAAACCAGGCGCATCGCGCCGGGTGGCGTCGACGTGGTCTACGACTCGGTCGGTAAAACAACTTTTGCGAAGAGCCTGGATTGCCTTAAGCCGCGTGGCTTGCTGGCGAGTTTTGGACAATCGAGCGGTGCGGTGGGTGAGATCGATCCGCTGACGCTTTCGCAAAAAGGATCTTTATTCCTGACCCGTCCTTCGCTGGCCAACTATATCAGCGATCCTGAAGAACTCGCATGGCGCGCCTCCGACCTGTTCCGCTGGATCGGCGAAGGACGTCTCAAAGTTCAGGTTCATAAAGAATATCCTCTAGCTGAGGCAGCCGCCTCGCACCGCGAGCTGGAAGCACGCAAAACGTCCGGCAAGCTGTTGTTGAAACCTTAGATGAGTGAACTCGAGTACGAATCGGAGTACGCCATCAGACGTGCTCAACTGCGCGGTGCATTGCGGGAGCTGCGGCTCCCCGCCTTTCTGACTACGGCGGCGTCAAATGTTCATTACCTGTGCGGATTCACCGGCAGTAATGGAGCCGTGCTGGTGACCGCCGAGCGAACGATTCTGTTTACAGATCCGCGTTATGAAACGCAGGCTGCGCAACAATCCGATTGCGAAGTGAAGATCGCGAAAAGACCGCTTGTGCTCGAGGTCGCCAAGTGGGTGAAGCGGCTGAAACTGCGCACTCTCGGATTCGAAGACAGCCGCATCAGCTTTGAGGAATACCGGCAACTGCGGGAATGCTGCAAAGGCGTCCGGTTGAAGGCGACGTTGTCCATCGTCGAGACGCTGCGCATGGTGAAATCGGAGACGGAAATCGGCACCATCCGGGCTTCGGTGAAACTGAACTCCATCGCGCTCGAGCAGGCGATCGAACAGTTCCAGCCGTCCATGACGGAAATGGATCTGGCCGCCGAGATCGAGTACCGGATGCGTTTGCTCGGAGCCGACGGCACCGCTTTCGAAACGATTGTGGCTTCCGGCGAACGGACCGCCCTGCCGCACGCCCACCCCACCAATTATCCGATTCAAGGCAATCAACTACTATTAATTGATATGGGTGCGAAAGTGGCTGGCTATGCCAGCGACATGACTCGCACACACGCCTTAGGTAAGCTGGATGCGAAGATCCGCCGCATGTACAAGGGCGTTCTGGACAGCCAGCTGGCCGGGATCGACTTCGTCAAACCAGGCGTTTCCTGTGCTTCCGTAGACCGGAAAGTGCGTGATACGCTGCTCGCTTACGGTCTGGACAAACTATTCGTTCATTCGACCGGACACGGGCTCGGACTGGAGATACACGAGCGTCCACGAGTGGGCCGTAAAGAAAGGACTAAGTTGCAACCTGGAATGGTGATCACGGTAGAGCCCGGCGTATACGAGCAGGGACTTGGTGGAATCCGAATCGAAGACACGGTGGTAGTGACGGCGCAAGGGTGCGAGATCCTCACGCCCACGGGGAAAGAATTAGTCGTCCTGTAGGCTACTTCTTGAAGTGGGCCGCCGCGTGAGCAAACGATGACCATTGACGAAATACGAAAACTGATTGAAGTAGTGCGCGAGACCGGAATTTCCGAGCTCGAAGTGGAAATGAACGAGGGACGCGTGAAAATCAGCAACGTGCCGCCGCCGGCAGCGAATCCGGGGCTCGTGCTGCCCACCGTGCTACCTGTTTCTATGACAGGCGGATTGCCGCAAACGATTGCCTCCCACGGCCTCACAGTTCCTCAGCAGGAGGCGGCCGCGGCCGCGCAGGCGAAAGCCGCCGAAGAAGAAAAGCAAACTATCGTGAAGTCGCCCATCGTCGGCACTTACTACGATGCTCCCGCGCCCGGCGCGCCATCGTTTGTGAAGGTAGGCGACCGGGTGGAACCGAAGCAGGTGCTCTGCATTATCGAATCGATGAAGCTGATGAACGAGATCGAAGCCGAAACAGCGGGCGTAGTGGTGGCCAAACACGTCGAGAACGGCCGCCCCATCGAGTACGGCGAAGCTCTCTTCACGCTGCGCCCCGAGTAAGGAACCCAAGCTTAATTCATGTTTCAGAAGATCCTCATCGCTAACCGCGGCGAAATCGCTCTTCGTGTCATTTGTGCTTGCAGGGACCTCGGGATTAGAACAGTGGCCGTGTATTCGGAAGCGGACCGCCACAGCCTGCATGTTCGCTTTGCCGATGAAGCGATCTGCATCGGGCCCGCTAAGAGCACGTTGTCTTATCTCAACATTCCCTCCGTGATGAGCGCGGCCGAGATTACCAATGTCGATGCGGTACACCCCGGATATGGTTTCCTGAGCGAGAATGCCGGCTTCGCGGAGGTGTGCGAACTTTCGGGCATCAAGTTCATCGGACCGAAGCCCGACGTCATTCGTGAAATGGGATTGAAGCAGCACGCGCGCGCCATTATGGAGCAAGCCGGCGTGCCGATTCTGCCGGGTTCGCGCGGCATTTTGAACAGCGCCGAAGAAGCGCTCGCACTTGCCTCGGAAATCGGCTACCCCATCATGCTGAAAGCCTCAGCAGGCGGCGGCGGCCGCGGCATGCGTATCGTGCATTCGGAAGCCGAACTGCCGTCTCTCCTTGTGCAGGCTCAAAGCGAAGCCCTGGCTGCGTTTTCCTCGGGCGACGTCTACATGGAGAAGCTGGTCGAAGGCGCGCGCCACATCGAATTTCAAATCCTCGGCGACGAACACGGCCACGTCGAAGTGTTAGGCGAACGCGAGTGCTCCATTCAGCGGCGTCACCAAAAACTGCTCGAAGAATCGCCTTCGCCCGCAGTGAGCGCTGAGATGCGAGCGACCATTTCCGAACGGCTGCAGGCCGCGATGAAGGCCATCGGTTACAGCAATGCCGGTACAGTCGAGTTTCTGATGGATGATGAAAACCGTCTCTACTTTATCGAGGTAAATGCGCGCATCCAGGTAGAGCATCCGGTGACTGAATTCGTAACCGGGGTCGACTTGGTAAAAGCGCAGATCCGTATTGCCGCCGGCGAAACGCTGGACGAGATTCTGCAAGGGCAGGTGAAACTCACCGGACATGCCATCGAGTGCCGCATCAACGCCGAGGACCCGCATACTTTCACGCCATCGCCTGGACGCATTACCGGTTTGAATGTGCCGGGCGGCATCGGCGTTCGTGTCGATACAGCCGCTTACACGGATGGCATCATTCCACCTTATTACGACTCGCTGGTTGCGAAATTGATTACACATGGGAAAGATCGCGAAGAAGCCATCTGCCGGATGCGTCGCGCGCTCAGTATGTTCGTTATCGAAGGTATCCGCACCAGCATTCCGCTCCACGACCGCATCCTTTGCGATCCCGATTTTGTAGCGGGGAACTTCGACACAAACTATCTGGGGAAGTTACTGGCTACCGACGATGTACGAAGTGAGCGACTCACAGAAGGACACGGGGCGTAACCAACCTAATTACGCGTCGCGGTCACTTGCAGGTATTCGTTATAAATCAAAGTGCGATTGGCGGGGTCTGCGGCAACGTTCGCACGCGTCCAAAGATGCTCGAGATCAGCGGCTAGGGCGGTTTGACCGGCTTCGTCCAGGCGATTGAAGGCTACCTGTGTCGGCCCGAAGTACTTACGGAAAAAGATGACAACTCCGGCGGCATCGGCCGGCAGCTCAAAGTCCACAGGCACGAGCTCAGTCTTGATATCTCGGAAGAACGGGGCGAGTCGCTCGCGCACCACAATTTCGTCGCCCCAGAGCACAGGGGGCGCAAGGCCGGGAGGCGGCGGAACATGCTGGGCGGTCACCTTAAACATTTGGCCGGAGAAGCTGCCCGGACTCCAGTTAGCCATCGCCAGCAGACCGCCGGGCCTGAGTACGCGTGCCAACTCAGCGGCGACCAGTTGTGGCCGTGGTGCAAACATCGCGCCGAACATACTGCCGACGACGTCGAATGAGGCATCCGCGTAGGGCAGCTCTTCGGCATCGCCTTCGTCGAACTGAATCGTGAGATTCTCGGCGGCAGAACGTTCGCGCGCCTGGACCAGGAGGTTCGCCGCGATATCGACGCCACTGACGATTGCTCCACCCCGAGCGAGCGGAATGGCCAGATTCCCCGTACCGCAGGCGACGTCCAGGACGCGGGAACCGGACGGGATCTTGAGTTTCCCGACGAACGCCTCCGCGCTTGCCGTCATTGTCTTCGCGATGGCTCCGAAGTCGCCGGCCATCCATGCATTGCGCATGGCATCTTTCATCTGCTGCATCGCGACGTCGGATTGCTGAGTTATCATTTCCCCGAGCCCGCGATCGGGTATCCCTGCCATAGAAATTCCAGCGCCTCCGGCAACGTCTGTTGCTTCACCGCCCGGTCCGTATGCCCGGCATTACGCGCGAATACGAACTGATAGTGATAGCCCTTCGCGGCCAGCACCTTGGCCATATCCTCATTCGCGACCACCCAGTCGTGCATGTTGTCGTGCATGGAGTTCGGATTGAACAGGTCTCTGTCCCCGACCTCCATCCAGAGACGCAGCGGCTTAGCCGGCGTGTTCGGGATCAGATGCTCGTGAAACTCCCACGCACCATGCGGCGTCTGCGGATTCGACGGCCATTGCTGGTTTACATAGGTGCCCGAGTAAGTGAGCACGCGATGATACAGCTCCGGATGATACCAGGCCATGATCAAAGCGCACGATCCTCCGGAGCTGCCGCCCATCGTCGCGCGCCCGTCGGGATCTCTGGTCAGTTTCACGTTGTATTGTTTCTCGACAAGAGGCAACACCTCTTGCTCGACAAACTCCGCGTACCGGCCCGACATGGTGTCGTATTCCAGTCCGCGTTCGCTTCCCTGCGCGTCGCCGCTGCCGTTCCCCAGCGAAATCGCAATCATCACGGGCACGCGATGTTCGGCAATCAAATTATCGAGCGCCGTGAACAAAGCCCGGTCCGGTCCGTCCGCCCCGACAATGAACGGCGCGGCTGTACCCGCGACATATTGCTTCGGCACATACACCGCCACCTTGCGTGTGTAGGGCGCGGGATTGCTTGTCGTAACAACCATTTTGGCGGGATCGGCGGGATCGGCCGTTCCATAGGTGTTGGGCTCGCGCGCAATGCCCGGATAGAGCTTGCTGTCGGCCGAACTCATGGTGAATTCGTGCACGGTTCCCTGCGGCACACCATCCTTAGCCGTCATCTCCGGGGCCGGATTGTGGGTAGGGCCGAGAATGAAGTTCCCCTCGGCATTGGCTGGCGGATTGCTTCCGTCAGGCAGTTCTTTCGCCGTGACATAGCCGGGGGTGTGGGGATCGCGCGTCGGCGGCTTCGGTCGCGGAGGCCGTGCGGCAGGCACCGGCGTTTGGGCGCTAGCGATCAGGCTGATCAGCAGCGCAATGCTTGGAAGTCTAAACACCGGCCTATATACGTTGCAGCCGGGAGTGCGCGTCGCCGAACTGCTCCAGTTTGACTCCGAATCGATCCATTAGCGACAGGTACAAGCTGCACATCTTACGTTCGTCTTCGCTCTCATTCAGGTAACTGAGCGTGCGCCCGGTTTCGAGCGCGCCGCCGAGTCCTCCCGCCAGCACCAGCGGCAGCCGGAAGTTATCGTGCTTGCGCCCAATCCAGAGATTGGAAAGGAACATCAGGCAGGTATTGTCGAGCACCGTGCCATCGCCTTCCTTCATGCTGTCCAGCTTTGACGCCAGATACGCATACTGGCTCACGTGAAAGCGGGCAATGCGTTCGTAGCCGTCCGAATTGTTGTTGTGCGACGCGGCATGATGCCCTTCCTTGACATCGAGGAATGGATAGTACATCGCGGAGAGATCTCGCGAAATTATCAGCGATGCCACACGCGTTTTGTTGGTCTGGAACGCGATCGCGATGATGTCGCACATCAGCCGCGCGTGATCTCGCAGATCTTCCGGCAGACCATTGGCGGGCCGGTCCATGGTCGCCACCGGTGTGTTCTTGGCTTTGGCCGCATCTTCCGCGTCCGCCTTGCCTTTGCGCATCCCGTCCACGCGCTTTTCCACTTCGCGCACGCTGGTCAGATATTCATCGAGCTTGCCCTTGTCGCTCGAGCTGATCTTCTTGCTGAGGTCTTCGGCGCGGTCTTTCACCCGATCGAGAATGCTGATGTTGAGCAGGCTGCCGCGATTGTCAAACAAGTTGTCCCAGGCGAGCGACGGATACACTTCCACCGGCACCGGCGATTCCGGACTCTGCCAGGAGATGTGCGAACTGTACGCCATCGAGAAGTTCGATTCGTGATACCCGGTCATGGGCTGCTCGCAGGCTAGAACGATGCTCGATTGCGGCGTATCCTGTCCCACGTGGCTGGCGATCAGCTGATCGATGCTGATGCCGGAGTGGATGATTGCGCCCTTCGAAATATGCGCGCCCGACAGCAGGCTGCCCGTCTGCCCAGGATGAATACCCTGGCCGGTGAGCGCCTTTACATAGAGTCCATCGATCACGTTGATCTTCTGCTTGAGCGGCTCCAGCGGTTCGAGCGTTTTGCTGAGCTTCATGGCAGCGCCTTGGCCCTCGGCGCGCCAATGATCCTCGTTGATGCCGTTACCCAGGAAGACAACGCCAAACCGTTTCGGGAAGGCGGAGGCCTGTGGCGTGTCGGCGAACGCGTTCAGCGATTCGAGAAATGGCAACGCCATGGTGCAGCCTGCGCCGCGCAGCACAGTGCGGCGCGAAATCGCACCAGCGGATTTGTTCAATGATGATTTCGGCATCGGTTCCTTTAGTTCGCCCTTCTGGATTGTAACTGGACTTCCGACGCCCCGGGCGTCTCCGTGACTCGCTTGTTCAGAAACTGTGGGCTGGTCACGATCGCCTCCACCAGCGAGTCGAATCGATAGCCTTGCGCCGCGAGTTGAGCTTCCATAGTTTCGATGAGCGATTCGTCCGACAGTTGGAGCGACCGGTCGAGCGAATAGGCGAGCAGCTTGCGACTGAGGTTACCTAGAAATTGATCCTGACGGTGTTCGCGAATGAAAGCTTGCAGGCCCTTTAGGCCGTCGCCCCCAAAGCCACCCGGATAAGTCACTGCGGTGTCCACCGGGCGCCCCGCCAGATCCTTCGCCCGCGCATCGCCCACTGGCCCGTAGCCCTCAAACGCCAGTCCGAACGAATCGAAGCGCGCATGGCACGCCGCGCACACCGGGTTGGACCGGTGCCTCGCCAGCATCTCGCGCACCGGCAGATCCGATTTCGATTCATCACTCTGCAATTCCGGAACCACCGGCGGAGGCGGCGGCACTCTTACGCCAAGCACCCGCTGCACCACCCAGTTGCCCCGTTTCACCGGACTGGTTCTCAGTCCGGGCGAGTTCTGCGTCAAAAACACTGCCATCGGCAACAGGCCGCCGCGTCCATAACGATCCGCATCGTCCACCCGCACCCAGGTATTCACGTCGCCTTTTACCGCGGGCATTCCGTAATGCCGGGCCAGCGGCGGGTTTACAAACGTATAGTTGCTGTACAGAAGATCGAGCACTGAACGGTTATTCGAAATGGCGTCCTCCATGAACCGGATCGGCTCCTGAAACATCGCCTCGCGCAAATCGTCATTGAACGCGGGAAAGCGCGCGCGGTCCACCGAATTATTCGTTTCGAACTGGCGAAAACTGAGCCAGTTGCCAGTAAACTCCGTCGCCATTCCCACCACTCGGGGATCTTTCAACATGCGCCGCGTCTGCTCGAGCAGCACCTCCGGTCTCTGCAGATCACCCACCGCTGCATGATGCAGTAACTCGCCATCGGGCATGCTCGACCACAGAAAGTAACTCAACCGGCTCGCCAGAGCGTAGCCGGATAAAGGCTCAACGGAAGACCGCAGATTTGTTTTCAGGGCCGTCGGGTGGAGCAGGGAAGACGTTTCATCGGCGTCGGACAAATCCAGCCGGTAGAGGAAGTCTGGCGACATCAGCACGCTCACAACCAAATCTCGGAGGGCGTCTTCATGCGACAGTTCGCTCTTGGTGCGCAGCGTTTGATAGTAGGCCAAAATATCGGAGCGTTCGGCTCTGGTGAGTGGCCGCCGGTAGGCGCGTTCGGTGAAGCGCAGCAGAGCCTGCAGATGCTTCGCCTCGGCCTCTTTCCGCTCCGCCTCCAGCTTTCTGAGAGTGGCGTTCATCCGGTCAAAATGATCGCGGATCGCCTTAGGAGCCACTGGGTCATTCTTCGGGTTGGCCGCCGCCTTCGCGAGATAGGCGTCACGCATCGCGAGGATCACTGGCGTATCGGTGATCTGATGGTCGGCCGGCCGCGGCGTGCCGGATTCAGCGCCCTTGCCCGCCACCTCGCCGCTCTGGTTGAAGTAATACTGCGTCCAGGTGCGCGCGGTAAAGTTGGCGATGAAATCGAACTCGTCCCACAGACGGTTGATTTCCTGCCGCCCCTGGTCGTCGAGAATCAATTCCATCAGCGGCGTATCGTCGCGGAAAAAGCCCACCACGCTGTGGTACCCGGCGCTGAGGAGGCGGCCTTGATCCGCCGAGTTGTCCGGAAAATAACGACCGCGTTCGGTCACGTAGAACGTATCCGGAAAAACCGACGCGAATCGGGCAAAAGCAGCTTGATAACGTGCTCGCTGCCCAGCCGGCACGATCAGGTCGGCATCCTCCGCGCGCGCCTTGGCCGATAGCGCCGCCCAGCGCGGAGCCGCTTCCTTGTGCAGTCCGGGGTACTTCGGTATGTCAGGCACCACGACTGGTGGGTCAGTGTCGTTTCGCAGATCCTGCGGATCACTCTCCAGGCGATGCGAAGCGAACTCCTGCAGCTTCCAGTTCAGCAGCGGCTGCGATCCAGCCGGCAAACCCGCCACCACCGGCGCCGCGAACTGCATCGCGGTGTGCGCACGGATCTTCACCACGAAGTCACGCATGGCCACGCATTGCGCCTTCACCACGCCCGCTTGCTCAGAGTCTGGCGCCGGCAAAGCCTGCCACATCTTCTGCAGCTTCAAGACCGGGCCGATGGCGTTCTTATCGTGCAGAATCTGCCACACCACCGGTAGATACCTGGCGCTCACTTTCGATTCCACGGCTACCGACTCCAGCGTGGCTTTCTTTTCGCCCAGAGCTTTGCGATAGCGGAAGCGCCAGGCAGCCTGAAAGTAGGCGGCATCGTCGGTGGGCTGCTGCGCGTAGAAATTCAGAATGCGCTGAATCGCATACTTCTCGCGATCGGTCTCGACCAGCATCGGATACGGCGCAAAGTCGATCGCATCCGGCGTTAGCACCATGTGATCGGCCACTGCGCGCGCGCCCTGCAAATACTTGTTCAGAAGCGCCGGCGACATGGTCAACGATTCGCCGGAATTATCGAAGCCCGCCGGATTGGCCGGATCTACTGGAAACTGCCGCGCGATCTGCATGTCCTGGCCTGTCAGATCGCGAATCGTGTTGTTGTACTCGGCATTGCTGAGCCGCCGCGCCAGCACCAGTCCCGGATCACCCGCCGACTTCTTTATCTCCTCCGCTCGCACGGCCTGAATCCAGGCGATCACTTGTTGGCTGGACTCTGTTGTCGGCTGCGGCATAGGCTTCGGAGGCATCTCTTTCGCCGTCAGCCTTTCCATCACCAGCGTCCAGCGGGGAAGATCCGCCGCCACCATGTCTGTCGACGTGTAGGACTTGATATCGAACTGCGCCGCAGGCATCTGGCCGCTATGACAGCCGGTGCAATTCTTCAGAACGAACGGGCGAACCGTGTGTTCGAACTGCTGCTGCAACGCCGTCGGCTCACTGCCGAACAGCGGCAAAGCCGACACGGCGAGCAATACACAAACGGCTCGAAGCTGCATGACACGAGCTATTATTTCACTACCTATACGTCTGGTGAGAAGAGGGGAGAGTTTTTACCGCCCATAAAAGAAGTGGCCGGTAGTTACTCGTTTTGGAAATAGAGCTGCGCGGACGGCCAGTCACGGCTGAACGATGATAAATCTAGTCTTTTATTTACAGTAACTTAGCACGGTTTTGCGGGGAGGGTCGGAAAGGCTGTTCGGGTATTCTCTCCATGCCGGGGAGTGGGCGACGGGGTGCGACAGAGACATGAGGCTGAAAAAGCAAAAACGAGGAGCGACGGTAAGAATGGAGCACATAGTCGCCCCGTTTTGTTCCTAGAAACTGAGTCCCAACAATACGTCGCCCTGGTCCTTGTTAGAAACCAAGCCGGGCGCTGCAAACGAATTGTTGGCCCAGCGGGTGTAGCGTGCTTCCGGCGTCAACTCGAACGGACCTTTCTTGAACGTAATGCCGAAGCCGGCAACGCCACCGAAACTATTCCGGTTACGCAGAGCACTCGAATTGTCCGAGTACGCGGCCTGCGCGCCGGGAGCAAATGTTTGCTGATCGATAGTCGAAATGTGCCGGTACGAAGCGCCCGCTTCCACGAACGGCCGGAAGTGGCCGAGCGCGATGTTGTATTTGAAGACGCCTGGAATTTCCCACTGGTTGAAACCGGTCCGCATATAGCCCGAGGCGCCAGCGCCAGTTAGAAAGCCGTTGTCGAAGCCGCCGCGTTTATATAGGCCATCCACTTCAAAGCGCAGGTGGAATGGCAGATGGAATTCGGCGGTCGGACCAAATTCGTAGCGTGGCACCGACGACGAATAAGCCGTACCCGGTAAACCAGTAAACGACGTCAAGGAAGAACCCGAGGGAAGCGACGCGCTCCCCGGCGCCGAGCTTCCGGTGCTGAACATGTTGCTGACGGGCACGCCGCCTTTGAGTCCAAGCGTTACGGGCCAGTGTCCGGTGTCCTCGTTTTGCGCAAAAAGCGCAGTCGATCCTAATACAAAAACAGCAATAAATCCGATTTTCCTAGTCATCTTTTATAGAGATCTCCCACAATATTAAAAATAGAAGCAGCTATTCTCACAGCCGTAATTCTGAGGTTGTAAGTGAAGCGAAATGAAGCAGTAGCGAGTTCTGCTTCCAACCAAACGTACTGTTGATAGGATGTGGTGGAACTTGCTTTCGTTTCGACGACCAGGCGTCAAAATCAAGAAATAGAGGCAGGAAAAGTCGGATAAGTTGTTTCGATTATAGCGAGCACTAATCGAAATGGCTCAGGTATTTCTAACAACAGTCTGATAAAAAACGAAGACAACCGGCAGGGCAAACAGGCTGCTGTCGACACGGTCCAAAACGCCGCCATGACCCGGCAGCAGGTTGCCGCTATCCTTCACTCCTGCGCCCCGTTTCATGGCTGACTCAGCCAGGTCTCCAAACTGACCCGCCAGATTGCCTGCCACCGCCATGCAGGCGACTTGCCACCAGGAAAGCCGAGGCAGAAAATGTCCCAGGTAGAGCATCCCGAAAACAACCGAGCCCGCCACCGAGGCGGCAGCGCCCTCCCAACTCTTGTTCGGACTAACGAACGGGGCGAGCCGGTGTTTGCCGAAGGCGCGACCGACATAATAAGCGGCGGAATCGCCCGCCCAGTTCAGAGCGAGGGCAAAGAACAGAAGATGAATGCTTTCGCGGCGCAGGTCAATGGCGAAACGCCAGGGCGCAAAGGTATAGAGCGCTCCCAGAATCGCGCAGGCGACGTGGGGCAGAATTTCACTCAAATTCGAAGAACGCAGCGCGGCGATGAAGACGACCACCGTCAGCAGCGTGAGGCCGGGAAGAGGGTCGGCGCCGAACTGTGGAATCTGCGGCCACAGAACAATCAGGCAGCCGCCGAGGATGCCGAGAAAGCCGGGCTTCGGGATCCGGTGGGCCACCACGAGCCCGGAATACTCGCGATAGCACAGCAGACTCATGCCGAGTGCGGCCGCAATGAATACCGGTTGCGGCACGACGAAGATGAGAACCATCGCAACCGCGATCAGCCCGATGGCTGTGACCAGGCGGCTCATTTAAAAGAACACCAAATATAGGATAGGCGGCTAGGCGAGAGGAAGTTCCAGAACCTCTTCTAAAGAACTCGCGCGCACAACGGACTCGCACTCTCGTGCATCGCGGCCTGTGCTTGCTTCTTCTTCAACCACGAGCGAGGTCGAGGAGCGGGTGAGTCCGCCGAAACGGCGATCGCGGCTCTGGTAATCGGCGATCGCTTCGAGCAGTTCGCAGCGCGTGAAATCGGGCCACAGCGTTTCGGTCACGTAGAGCTCGGAATAAGCGATTTGCCACAGTAGAAAATTGCTCAGGCGCATCTCGCCCGACGTGCGGATCAGCAGATCGGGATCTTTCAGGCCTGCCGTGTAGAGGTGCGCCGCGATAGCCTCTTCGGTGATCTCGAGAGCCGATAGGTTGCCCTCATGGCGCGCGTTTTCGAGCATCGTGTTGACGGCATCGACCAGTTCGGTGCGGCCGCCATAGTTGATGGCCAGATTCAGGCGCATGCCGCGATTGCCCGCGGTACGGTCCATCGCAGATTGCAATTCCGACTGAACCTGGGCAGGCAACGACTCCAGCCGGCCGATCGCGCACAGCTGAATATCGTTGCGCAGCAGACTGGGCAACTCGCGGCGCAAGTAGTAGCGCAGCAGACGCCACAGGCCTTCGATTTCGTGACGGGGCCGTTTCCAGTTCTCCACCGAAAATGCGTAGAGCGTGAGCGCCTCCAGGCCCAATTGTGCGCAGGCTTCAGCCATCGTTCGCACCGGATCAATACCGGCTTTGTGGCCCAGGATTCGCGGAATATTTCGCTGACGGGCCCAACGGCCGTTGCCATCCATAATGATGGCGATATGAGCAGGAAGACGTTTCGGGTCAAGCTGGCTCGCAATGCGCCATTCCCGATCACCGGGAGTGAGCGAATCAAGCAGTTCCTTCATAACGTAAAGCTCTATGGTACAGCAAGAAGTCCCGGCGATAAGCGAAATAAAAAGGGGATTATAGCCGCTCCCAGGCATAAGAAACTGCCGAAGGGAAGCTCATAGGACGCAGCTTCTTTTTTGTGCAGTAGAAGGGCGGCAACGCCAAACACCGCGCCCCCGACAGTCCCGATTGTGATGGCAAGGAGGCCGTGTTCCGGACCGAGAAAAAGGCCCAGCATAGCAAGTAACTTGACGTCGCCGAAACCGAGGGCTTCCCGCTTTCGAAGCCAGCTCCAGAAAATGCCGAGCAGCCAGATCGGCAAGGCCAGTAAGCTCGCGCCCAGCAAACCATTGACTAGAGATTGAACGCGAACGGCGCTGTGCGGCAACAACAATTCGGCCAACACGCCAGGGAGGGGCACCAAGAAAACAGACCATAGTGCGACAAGGCTGCCGAAGAGAATCACCTCGTCAGGCAGGATGCGCTCCTCCCAATCGGTAAAAAACAGCACGATCAGCACCAGTTCGAAGCAGGCCCATTTAGCAGCGGCGGGAGTGAATCCGCAAAAGGCGACTACCAGCGTGCAAAGAATTGCGGAGATTATTTCGACCAGCGGATAGCGCCAGGAGATCGCTTGCGAGCAGTAGCGGCAGCGGCCGCGCAAAAGAAAAAAACTAAGGACGGGAATGTTCTGATGCCAGGACAGCTGGCGTTCACAGGCCGGGCAAAACGATCGCGGCGCGACAACTGAAATGTCGCGCGGAATGCGGTAAATGCAGACGTTCAGGAAACTACCGAAGAGCAAGCCGAACAGGAAAACGACTGCCAGCAAAAACAAAGCCATCTCAGCGGGCGTCCACAGCTTTGGCATAGCTGGCAAGAGTGAACTCGACCAGATGCCGCCGCGTGAAGTGTTGCTCGACGCGTCGCCTTCCTTGGCAACCCATTTGATGCCGGAGTTTTGGATCGCCGGCCAGTTCGCGCAGCGCCGCAGCAATCGCGGCCGGCTCGTTGTCGACCAGCAAGCCTGTTTCGCCATGGACCACGATTTCGACCAGCCCACCTGTACGGCTGGCAATCACCGGAAGCGCGTAGTTCATGGCCAGCAGGGCGGCCGAACCGAAACCCTCCGAACGGCTGAGATAAAGAAAGACTGAGGCTTGCGGCAGATCGCGCGCCAGATCCTCCGAGAAGATCAGTTCGACATCTGCCAGCCGCGCACTCTGTTCCGCCAGGTCACGGGCTTTGGCCGGGTCCTGCGAAGCGAGAGTGACAATATGAAAATTCGAACCCAGCATGTCGGAAGCAGCGAAAGGCGGAGTCAAATCGACCGCATCGTAAACCACATCGATTTTTTCCTCAGCTACTCCGGCCTCGACCAATTCATCAGCCACAAATTGCGACACCGCCAGGAAGCGCCGAGGGCGTGAATATTTCCAGCGGGAAAACAGATTACGGGCGATCGGGAAGGCCACCCGGCGTGACACCAATACGGGTCCATGGGAAGCGACTGCGGCCATGGTATGTGCATGAGCATCGTGCGCATGAACCAACTGAACGTCGCGCGAATATCGCCGGATAGCAGGCAACGTGGCCTGCGAGACCGTGAACCCGGCCTCGGCGGCGGCCTGCCACAGCGGGCTTCCCGCCCGAGCCAGCAACTGGCACGAGTGCCCGCCATCCCGCAATCCCAGCATCAGCAGCAGCGCCTGGCGCTGGCCGCCGCGCATCTCGCGACCTGTGTCGATGTGAAGCGTGTCCAAAAGAGTGCCGCCGGTTTCAGACCGCTGTATCAATTAATTTTGATACAGGCGAAGTTCGGGTGGGGAAAGATAGCGCGGCTGGTGGCGGCTTTGAGCCGAAAGAATGCCGCCACGAACGGCGGCATAGCAGGCCAGGAGGCCCGCTCCACCCGTGACATGGAATGATTCTGGATAAATTAAGTGACATTGGGTTTCAGACCTTGCGCCCGGGCGCCATCAGTCGCGCCTTCGAGTACTTCGTGAAGTTGTAAAACGCCGCCATATAGGCAATGGCCAGCCCTTCGACGCCATCGAGAAAACCCGCTTTCAGAATATAGCTGCGAAAGAATGTCCAGGGTGGATCGAAGAGCAGGCGCACCAGAGAAACCTCGCTCTGCCGCGCGGCGATTTCCTGCGCCGCCAGAGTGGTGTATCGATCCATGGAACGGAGATGCTCCGACAAGGAGCTACAGGTGAAATGCAGCAAATTCGATTGCAGATGCCCAACTGCGCCCTCGACTTTCACCGACTCGTGAACGAATTGGCCGATCCAGGTTGCTTTCGAGCGATTGAAAAGCCGTACTTTGCGATCCGGGTACCAGCCGCCGTGCAAGATCCAGCGCCCGAGATACTGCGCCAGCCGGGGAACCGTATAGCCGTCGCAAGTGGGCTCGGTTTTTTTGATTTGCCAGATCTCCGCTTCGAGCGCTTCGCTCAGGCTTTCGTCGGCGTCGAGCGAGAGAATCCAATCGTGAGTCGCTAAGCTGGCCGCGATGTTTTTCTGGGCCGCGTAGCCGTGCCAGGAGGCTTCCTCCACCCGCGCGCCCAGTTTGCCGGCAATCTCGACGGTGCGATCGTTCGAGCCGCTATCTAAAACCAGAATCTCGTCGCAGCAGCGCAGGCTCTCGATCACGCGGGCAATGTTCTTTTCCTCATTAAAGGTGATGATCGCCGCCGAGATTTTCATGTGCCATCCGCTTTCGAGGAACACGCGCACAACGGCCCCGGGATCAAGCGCCCCGCCCAAACGACGGGCGAGTTCTTTTGCTGAATGGCGGCGCGCAGCCGTGCCCTGTGCGCTTTTGAGGAACTCGCGCGCACAACGGACTCGCGATCTTCGCAGATGCTAATGTCAGTTGATTTTCGAGGCAGGGTCAGGACCAGAAAAGATGGCAGGCTGAAAAGACTGCTGAAAAAGTGTTGGCCGCTGATAAACCTCTGATGGCCTATCGGCCACCCTGGGGGATGAAAACTGTGTCGCGCCGGATTGGGAACGGGGCGCTCACGCTTCCCGCTCAGATTCGGTGTTTCGTTGACAGATTTTGTGTCAGGCATGGTGTTTTCAGAACAACGCAGATAAACGCCGATGGAAAATAAAGGTTTGATCTCCGTTCATCCGCCTTGTTCTGAAAACACCCGGAATCCCGACTCTGAGCCGGAAGCGTAAGCGCCCCGTTCCCACTGCTTCACAGCGCCGCATTTTATTGACCCTACGAGTGGGAGCCTGGTTGGTTGTGTCAAAAGTGAGTGACATTGGGCCCAGAGGGCGCCCCCCGCGGCCTGTGCTCGCTTCAAACACTGCGAACCGGGACGATGGACAGCGAGAGTAGAAAAATGATCAGCGCGGCCACGCACAGCAGCACTCGTCCGCGCGAGAGTGGGATGGTGTCGTACACCAGCGGATGGCGGCGGCCGAAGAAGAACATAGCCGCCCCCCAGAACCACCACGGCCAGTAGAAAAATCCGGCAATCGCCAGCAACAAAACAAAGGCGAGGCTCACCCTGGTATGCCACTGTTCCCCGGCTAACGCATAGACGATATGACCGCCATCCAGTTGTCCAATCGGCAGCAGATTGAGGGCGGTGGCGAAGAGCCCCGCCCAGGCAGCGAGGGCGATCGGGTGAAATAGTATATTGGCCACTGGCACGCCGGGAAATCGTATCAGACCGGCCAGGCGGAACAGCAGTGGAGTGCCGAAGAGTATATGTTCGGGCGAGGCAGCAGCCGCCACGGTCTTTGAAAGCAATATGCCAACGATCAGAAACGGGAACAGCACCGCAAACCCGGCGATAGGGCCGCCAATCCCGATATCGAAGAGGCCTTCACGGCTGTAGATAGGCGAACGGATGCGGATAAATGCGCCGAATGTTCCAAAGAGCGACGGGGATGGCAGAAAATAGGGCCAGCTAGCGTCTATGTGTCGCCGGGAACACTGCAGATAGTGCCCCAATTCATGCGCCAGCAGAATCGTCAGCAGCGGTACGGAAAACCACAAACCGGACCAGACCAGAGTGTCGAGATGCAGCAGCCGCAGGTAGGCATCAACCACCAGATCCAGCGTCAGAGGGCGGTTGAGGCGATAGCTTTCTACCACGGCGCTGCCGAATCCCGTGCTGGTTAGCAGGGTGAGAAGAAACAGCAGCAGGTTCAAAGGCCAGGCACGGGGTAAACGCTGGCCGCGATGATAGTGCGGCGTATCCACAACGCTTTTAATCTCATCGCTAAATCCCGGAACGGACACAGGATCAGTTTAGAGGGTTTGGAGCTCTTTGCCCGGTTTGAAGCGGACTGCTTTGCCAGGCGGAATAGCCACCTCGGCGCCGGTCCGTGGATTGCGGCCAATTCCCGTTTTCCTGGGACGAACGTTGAAAATGCCGAATCCGCGCAGTTCAATACGATCCCCGTCCGTGAGCGCTTTTTTCATCGTCTCGAAGACAGTTTCCACCGCCATTTCAGCCTTCGTCTTGGTGATTCCCGTACGATTCACAACTTCATTGATGATGTCGAGCTTGATCAAACACCCCTCCAAACCGTTCCTGAGCACGCCCTGGCGAGGCAACTGCCGGGGAATCTTTATGATAGGAAAGCCTTTAGCGGTCTGTCAATGAGCTTGGCCGGGTCGCTATTACGACACACCGGAGAGGGCACATTTTGCAGTTAATTTATTAGGGTGACCTATTTCTTACGCGCCGGTAGGGCCTATGTTTTTTGAAAGCGTTTGCATTCACAATGATTTAAGCCATTGGAGCGAATGGTTGCTGAATTGCTCCTAGCTAGGCAGGGGTCCTGGAGATGAAACACTTGGAAATTTTATTAGTTGAAGATTGTTCGAGTGACGTTCGCCTGATTCGCGAAGGTCTGAAAGGGACTCCCGCGGACATTAAGATTACCGTAGCGCGCGACGGCGTAGAGGCTATGGAGTATCTGGAAAAGTACGGTGGGGCAAACCGTCCTGATCTGGTGCTGTTGGATTTGAACTTGCCGCGGAAAAATGGGCGTGAAGTTCTGGCCGAAATGAAATCTTCACCAACACTGAAACAGATTCCAGTGCTAGTGATGACCAGCTCCCGCGCTGATGAGGACGTAGCCGCCGCTTATGCGCTCAACGCCAATTGCTACATAACCAAGCCAGGTGATTTGGATGAATATATCTCAGTGGTAAAGGCGATCGAAAATTTTTGGTTCCTGACGGCCACTTTGCCGGAACCGCCCCCTTTGATCGACCAAAAGGCCGAGTGCGCCTCCGTCTAGTTCACGATTTCTCGCGCAGCTGAGAGGGCGGCTTCGTAATTCGGGTGTGAGCCCACCTCTTTTACATACTCGACATACCGTACCTTATTTTGTCCATCGACCACGAAGATGGCCCGGCTCTCAATGCGGAGATCGGCGATAAGAGTGCCATAATTTTCTCCGAACGAACCTGTCTTATGATCGGAGATCATCACGATATTCTTTACTCCGAAATTCCCGCACCAGCGCTTCTGAGCAAAGGGCAAATCCATGCTGACGGTGTAAATGCTGACGTCGGACAATTGCGCGGTTGCTTCTTCGAAGCGCTTGGTCTGCGCGTCACAGACTGGCGTATCCAGTGAAGGAATCACGCTGAAAATTCGGACGCCGTTGCCAGTTTTGGCAAGGTCTACCTTTTGTAACGAGGAATCTACTGCTTCGAAATTCGGAGCCGTATCGCCGACTTTCAGCTCAGGACCATCTAAATTAAAAGTGTTACCTTGCAGGATTGTTGTACGACCTGTCTCGTTCGCCATCGGCCACAGTGTAGCAGGACGAAACTTCATTCAAGCAAGCTCTACCGGGCAAGCGCCTGCCGGATGTCCGCAAGTGGCTTGGTATTCAAAACATCACTCGCTTCCAGCCAGCCCCGGCGGGCCGTCGTGATTCCCAACGACATGTTCTGTAAGTGAGACTGCCGGTGGGCGTCTGTCGAAATGGTGAAGTGACAGCCAAGGTGTTTCGCCACCCGCACCAGGTGTGCCGGCAGATCCAGGCGTTCGGGACTCGCATTGATTTCGAGGTAAATACGCCGGACCGCCGCCAGTTGAGCAATCTTTTCAAAAGCGAACGCATACGAGTCGCGCTGCAGCAACATCCGCCCGGTTCCGTGGCCGAGAATGCGCAGCGTGGGAGATTCGAGCGCTCTCGCCAGCCGGTCGGTCATTTCAGATGCCTCCAGGTTGAAGTAGCTGTGAACGCTGCCGATGACGAGATCCAGTTCGGCCAGCGCATCTTGGGCGATATCCATCGAGCCATCGCGCAGGATGTCGCACTCGAGGCCGGAAAAGACGTGGAGCGGAAGACCGTTGCGGTTGAGCTCGCGCACCTGCCTTGCGAACTCTATCACCCGCGTTTCATCCAACCCATTGGCCATCGCGAGGGCCTTGGAATGATCGGTAATGGCGATGTATTCATAGCCCAGAGCCGCCGCCGCTTCCGCCATTTCGCGCAGCGTGGCTTTGCCGTCGGTCTCCGTCGTGTGCATATGGAGATCGCCGCGCACTTCCTGCTGCCGGATCAGTTTCGGTAAGGCGCCGTTTTGCGCCGCTTCGAACTCCCCGGAATTCTCACGTAATTCCGGCGGAATCCAGGCATAGCCCAGGCGGCTATACACGTCTTCTTCGTTTTCGCCGGCCACGCGCTGGTTGTCCTCTAACGTGAAAAGCCCGTATTCGTTGAGCGTCAGCCCTTGCTTAATGGCGTTAGTGCGCAGCACGACATTGTGTTCCTTGCTGCCCGTGAAGTATTGCAGCGCTGCGCCGAAACTTTCGTGAGGCAGCGCGCGCACGTCCACCTGCAGCCGTTCGAGACCGAATGTCACGCTCGCCTTATTCGCGCCCTGCCCCAAAACCTCCTGCGTTTTAGGATGCTTCACGATATGCGCCAGAGCTTGTGCGGACCCGGAACCCGTAACCAGCAGGTCGAGATCGCCCACCGTCTCACGGCCCCGGCGTAAACTGCCCGCCGTCTCCACTTGTTCAATCCCATCCAGGGCGCGAAACTCAGCGGAAAGCTCAGCCGCCACCTGGCCCGCAAAGCTGAGCAGAAATCGCCCGGCGCTTTTGCGGTACGACTCAATCGAGCGCAATACTTTCTCTTCCAGTTTGGCTCCCATACGCGGCAATTCGCGCAGCTTCTGCGCCCGGCATAACCGTTCCAAATCATCCACCGTGCGCACGTTGTGGTGCTCGTATAACAGGGCGATGCTCTTCGGGCCGAGTCCCTGAATCTTGAGTAATTCGAGAGCCGAAGCCGGATACCGTTCCAGCATCTCGTCGCGCCGTTCAAAGGAGCCGCGCTGGCAGATTTCCGCCAGCACGAAAGCCAGGCCCTTGCCGATGCCGGCAATATCAGTCACTTTGCGTTCTGACTGGCAGACGATATCGGCAATGCGCTCCGGGTGCGAAGCGATCACCGAAGCAGCATTGCGGTAGCTGCGAATGCGAAATCCGTCTTCTCCGGCGACCTCCATTAGGTCGGCCGTCTCCGCCAGGAGGCGCGCGATCTCCTTGTTTTCCATTCGCCCCTATTTTCTACGACGAACCCGTAACGAGCCTGAACGCCCGATACGCGATGCCTCAACAGGCGAGGGCTCGACGTGAACCAACACATCGGCTACCCATGGGAGGTCGCGCTTGATGGCGAAACGAACCCCGGTCGCAATGTCGTGCGATTGCTGAACGGTCATCAATGGATCAACTTCGAGATGCAGGTCAACGTGGTATTTCAGGCCGGTCCGGCGCGCGAAACATTTTTCAATACCGAGCGTACCCTGGACAGCTAGGGCAGACCGTCGGATCTCCGCCATTTTGCCGGCTTCGGGCATAGTGTCGACCAACTGATCGATCGTCTGGCGAACCACACGGATCGACAGCAAAAGAATCAGAATGCCAATGATCAATGCGCCTATACGATCGGAAACGCCGAAGCGCACCGGGTCCAGCATCATCAGCAGTACGGCTATTAGCGCGACCGAGGTCGATAGAAGATCCGTCAGATCATGCCACGCGTCGGCTTGCAACGAAAGACTCGCGATACGCCGGCCCACCCGAAATTTGAAGGTGGCGAGACCTACTTTTAGAAGTATCGACGCAAACAGCGGGTACAGAACATAGGGCGCGAACGGAGTGGTGCCGCTCGAAGTGGTTAGCGCGTGCCACAGAATACCAGCGCCTGCCAGCAGCAGAATGCCCCCCACGGCCAGGCCAGAGAGCGTGTCGTAACGGCCATGCCCGTAAGGATGCTCCTCGTCGGGCGGCTTGCTCGCGAGCCACAGCCCGATGAAAACAATAGTCGAAGAAAGTACGTCGCCCGAAGCCTCCAGGCCATCCGACAAAACAGAAGCCGATCCCGAGCGAATCCCCACGAAGATTTTCGCCAGCGACAACGCTACGCCAACGCTAATGCTGAGCAGAGCCAGACGGCGTCCGAGAGATTCTTCTTTATCGAGTGAGGCAGCTGTGCCGTGCCCGTCGACCATATCACCCGAGCATAACGCGGTATTGCCCTCGGCCGCCCGTGGATCAAGCCACTAGCGGGACTACGCGGTAATGAGACTTCTCGATTCGCCCTCTATAACGTATGGCAGCTGTTCTGCGTGCGATCTTTGGCTATTTTTTCCTCGTCTTCATGGTCCGAATTGTGGGCCGGCGGCCCGGTAAACAGATGACGCCTGTGGAGTTCGTTCTTATCTTCTTTTCCGGCGGCTTGACCCTCACTTTCATGGTGGCCGACGATCGCTCACTCGTGAACGCGCTGTGCCAGATCCTCGCCGTGGCGCTCACCCATTACTCGATAATCGCCCTGAAAATTTATTCCCCCACGTTCGGCCGGCTGGTTGACGGCACCCCGCTCGTCTTACTGCAGCGCGGCGAGTGGGACCTTGAAACCATGAAAAATATGCGGATGCAGGATGAAGACGTGATGGCGGCGGCGCGCGACAAAGGACTCGAACGCCTCGACCAGATCGAGTACGCCATCCTCGAACGCAATGGTGAGATCAGCATCATTCCGGCTGGAAAGGAAGCCGCCAATGTATAAAGCCGGATCGACCAAACCGGTAGAAGATTCGGTTTCGAAAGTCAACGACGAGATTGCGGTGGGCGACAATCTGGAGTTCCAGCGCAAATGGTGGCGCTTTGAAAACGCTGCCTGGCTGGTTCTGACACTGCTCATCGTGCTCGACCTGTGCGGTTTCTTCGGGCGCGGCTATATGGCCAAGGCAGAGATGCAGGCCGGCAACGGCATCATGAATATCGGTTACGAACGAATCGAACGTTTCGGAACGCCGTCCATATTATCCGTTCACTTCGGACAAGCGGCCATTCACGATGGCAACGTGCAGTTGTGGGTGAGCGAAAATCTGACCAAAGCGCTCGGCAATCAGCGCGTGATTCCGCAGCCGCTCCGTTCTGTCGTCGAACCGGGAGGCATTCTCTACACGTTCGCGGTAGCGAAAACGCCGGCCACGGTGCAATTCGCTCTGGAACCGGCCAACATCGGATTAACGGACTTGCTGCTGAAGGTTCCCGGAGCAGCTGAACTTCATCCGAAGATCTTTGTGATGCCCTAGGGATCGACGGAAGAAATGTACTCCATCATCAATGCCATCGCCGGCTACTTTTTCCTGCTGCTGCTAATCCGTCTGTTGAAGCGGCGTCCCGGCGCACAGATGACGCCCTTCGAATTCGTGCTGGTCTTTCTCATGGGGGGAGTGATCATTCTCGCCACAGTGGGCGACGACCGGTCGATGACCAACTGCATCGGCGCGGTAATCACCATCGGCCTGATGCATCGTCTGGTAGCTGGATTGAAGAACCGGTCGAGATGGTTTCAAACACTGGTCGATGGCACGCCGCTGGTTCTGCTGAAAGACGGGCAGTGGCAGACCGAGGTGATGAGCAAAATGAAAATGCACGAAACCGATGTGATGGCCGCCGCGCGCACCAAAGGCATAAAAACTCTGCAGGAAATTAAATACGCCATTCTCGAACGCAACGGCGGCATCAGCGTGATCAAGGTGGATAGCGGAAAGTGAATTTACCTGGTAACGTCGTCCTGCTCAAGCCACCACGCGAATTGTTGCTCCGAGATTGTTCCGTCTGCCAGTCCGAGCATCGCTCGCACGACTTCCGTCTGGCTGGCTACTACAGCTACTTCGTTTAACTCGAGAAATAAAGCGCACACAACCCACGCCGTGCGCTTGTTTCCATCCACAAACGCATGGTTTTTCGCGAGGCCGGCCGCGTAGGCCGCCGCTACGTGACGAAGGGTTGCTTCGGGGGAGTAGATGAACACATTGCCGGGTCGAGCGAGCGCTGATTCCAGCAGATCCTTGTCTCTGATTCCCCCGAGGCCGCCGTGCTCTGCCAGTTGCTCGTCATGGATTGCCAGCACGACAGCATAGTCAACCCATTCCGGTTCATTCACTTAGCGAGATGATGCAAGGCTTCTTTGTAGCGGCGCATAATGGACTCAGCTTTTTCCATCTGGTGCTCGAAGTCAGGGTTATACGGCGTCAAACGATATCCATCGGGCGATTCCGTCAGGTAAATGGAATCGCCGTTTTGGATCTTTAGCCGATCCGTAGCCTCTCTCGGCAGAGTGAAACCTGTCGAGTTGCCTACCGGCCGGGCTTTCAGGGTCATCATCGAGGTTCTCCTTTCAGAAAAACGGCATGGTTACTGTTGATACATAAGTTATAACATGGCTTGCTTGATAGTTGCAAATGCAAATGAACCTATTCCAGCGCCGGCAGTGGCCGCGCTCCGGGCAGGAGCAATGGATTCCAGGCCCCGGGCGCACCTCCAGGCAATTGCACGTGATAACCGGTTTTCAGCGCCGGGTCGGGCACATAGTAATCGGTGCTGATGATTTGCGCTCCGCTGATTAAAGCCGCTTTCAACCGGCTGTAGTCATTCTTCCGCGCCTCCACCGTGTCGGCATCGGCTCGCGTTCTCACCAGATAGCCGCTGCGCACCAGATATTGAATATAGGCCCAATCCTGCACCGGTTCATTCACGATCCGAAAAGCGGCCTCGGGCCGCCCTTCTGTCGCGTTCACAAACATCACGCGATTACGTAGCGAAGGGTGACCCGCGACGTACTCTTCGAGCTTGCCGCCATCCTCATCGAGCACGAAGAGAAATTTGCCGCGCGCCCGTTCGAGCGTCGGCCAGTCTTGCGCCAGTACGGCCGCTTCAAGCGTGGCGCGGGAGCCTCGTACATCATCCGGCGTGATCAGCGAGCCGCGTCCCATCCCCTCGACGATCTCGGCATCCCAAGCATCAAACGCCGCTTTATCGAACAGTGCAGGCTTCACGAAACCGGGCTCTTTCGAGGGATCGTCTTTCGCATTCATCGTAATGGCGATCGGCAGATGCCGCGGATGCGCCGCCGACCACGTCTTCAGAATCGCCAGCTCCTGTTGAAACGTATACACATTGGCCCTGAAATCGATATCCGGAATATGCATCACCTTCAGGCCTGGCTTCAACATCAGTCCGCCCGGATCGTACGGCGCACCGGCGTTCTTCTCCAGCTCCAATCCTTTGGGATGTGCATATAAGCCTCCCGCGGGATCGTTGACCACATCAATCTCGAGCGCGCGAAGCCCGAGATCCAGCTGCTTTTCGATAGGCAGATGCGAATACTCGATACCCTGAATGCGCTCCCCCACTTTTTGCCGGAGCAAAGCCAGCAGGGGCGGATCGATCGCCTGCTTATAGCTGTTGTGGCTGCCCAGCACGCGGATCTGATTCATGCGCGGCTCAGTTATGCCAACTTGCGCATGAAGCAGACTACTCGACATCGCAAACCCGAAGAGCAGAAAACGCGCTGCTGAAAAAAGCGTATCGTAGACCAACCTGCAGAATACGAAATGATTGTTGCCTGACGATAAAGGTCGCGTTACGATCTGGTAGACCGGATCACGCTTACGCCACAAGCACGGCGCGGAACCGCGCCTTGTTTGGACCCGGCGGATTGCGATCGCCAAGGAGCGGTAACCGCCATGTCTGATTTCGAACATCGCTCCTCGAATCCGAACACCGCTCATTCAGCTAAACCGACCCGAAAAGCCAGAAACGCCCGAAACGCGAGCTCTCCTGCTTTGGACCACTCCGTGCATTGGAACCAGTAAGACCTTGCTCGAAGCACATGCTCACAATCCTGCAAAACTTACGCTATTCCTTCCGTCAACTGCTTAAGAATCCGAGCTTTTCCCTTACCGCGATTCTCTCGCTCGCTCTGGGGATTGGCGGAACCGTAGCCGTTTTCAGCCTGACCGATGCCATTCTGCTCCGTCCTTTGCAGTTCACCAATGAGGCGCGGTTGGTGCAAGTCTCGGAAAACCGGCCCAGCTTCAGCGTCACTGATGACCCGGTTGCGGCCGCCAATTACGCCGACTGGAAAGCGCGCAATCACGTGTTCAGCGGGATGGGCGCAGCCTCGGGCACCATCTTTGCCATTACCGGCAATGGACGTCCGGAACAAGTCGAGGGCACGCAAATCACCGCCGGCCTTCTTCCTCTTCTCGGAGTCCGCCCGCTCCTCGGCCGTAACTTCCGCCCGGAGGAAGATAAACCTGGCGCGCGACCCGTGGCTCTCATCAGCGCCAGCCTGTGGCAAACCCGGTTTGCCTCCGATCCTCACATCACTGAAAAAACCATCCGTCTCGACGGAGTCACTTACTTGATCGCCGGCGTAATGCCATTTGGCTTTACCTTTCACGAAAACTCACAGGTCTGGGTTCCGCTCGCGCTTTCGCCAGCCCAGCTGCGCAATCGCGGCAATCATTATTTGCTGGTCTATGGGCTTCTACGTCCCACGATCACGCTGGAACAGGCGCGCCGCGACCTGCTGGCTATCTCGCAGCAGCTGCAGCGCGAATACCCGGCCGACAACATCGGTGTGATTAGTTCGCTGATGCCGCTGCGAGAGCAATTGGTCGGCAAAGTCCGTCCCGCCATCCTCGTGCTCGCCATCGGTGTGCTGACCATTCTGTTAACCACCTGCGCCAACATCGCCGGCCTGATGATCGCGCGCAGCACCACACGGGAACGCGAGCTCGCCATCAAGAGCGCTCTCGGCGCATCCCGCTTCACCTTGTTTTACGAGCACCTGTTGGAAAGCATCCTGCTCTCTCTCTGTGGCGGAGCCGCCGGCGTCCTTCTGGCTTCCGTCTTAGTGCCGCTTCTACAAACTCTCGTTCCCCTCAGCATGGCTGCCTGGGCGCACCCCGAAATCGATAGCCGTGCGCTCGCTTTTGCACTGCTTACCTGCCTGCTCGCCGCGCTTGGCTTCTCCCTGGCCAGCCACCGCTTCCTGGCGGCTCATTCCACTACTGTCCTCCGCTACGGCCGGGCCACTGTGTCGAGCGACCGAGGCTGGCTTCGCTCCGCTCTCGTCTCCGGTCAAATCGCATTGGCTACTCTGATCCTCGTCGCCACCGGACTGCTCGGCCAGACTTTTTGGAAGCTTGCCCATACCGATCTCGGCTTCAACCCGGAGCACGTCTTAACCATGCGCACTGAGTTGCCTGCCTCTACCATCAGCCCCTATCGCGACTTCGCCGCTCGCACCAGCTTCTATAAGCGTGTTCTCGAGCGCGTCGAGCAGATGCCGGGCGTCCTCTCCGCCGGCTACACCACCTTCCTTCCGCTCACCAACGGCGGCGGCGCCATGGGCATTCTGCCGGAAGGCGCGGCGCCTCCCCGACCCGGACAGTGGAATGACGCGCGTATGCGTATCGTCACTCCCGATTACTTCCGTTCCATTGGCATGCGACTGGTTTCAGGCCGGTTTCTGAATGCGCATGACGACAACTCGCAAGCGGCTGCCGTCGTCATCACGCAAAGCACGGCTCGCAAATACTGGCACGGTGTCAATCCCGTAGGAAGACGGTTTCGCCTCCAAACTCCGGACTCCCCTTTCTTCACCATCGCCGGCGTCGTCGCTGATGTGCGTTACGAAACTATCCAAGCTTCCCCCTCTCCCGAAATCTACTTCTCCTATCTGCAGAGTGCCGCTCCTCCGGGTTACTTCCGGCCGCGCGATCTGGCGGTTCGCGTCACTGGCGATCCTGCTACCTATGCCATGAGCGTGCGCCGCGCGATCTGGTCCATAGATCCCGAAGAGCCGGTCGCCAACGTCGGCACGCTGTCCGGCATTGTTGACAATCGCCTGGCTTCGTATCAACTCGAAGCCAGACTTTTCGGGTGGTTTGCCATTGCCTCGCTTCTGCTGTCCTCCATCGGCTTATACGGCCTGCTGAGTTACGATGTGGCGCAGCGAACGCGCGAGATCGGATTGCGTATGGCCCTCGGCGCCGAACGTCGCAACGTGGTCAACAAGTTCGTCGGCTCTGCCCTCAAGCTTTGCTTGACCGGCATTGTGGCCGGCAGCATTCTGTCCCTTGCGCTCGCTGGAGTGCTGCGCAGCCTCTTGTATGGCGTTGCCGGATGGGACGCTCCCTCGCGCGCCGTGGCTGCCCTGGTTGTTCTAGTGGTAGCTCTCCTGGCCGCCTATATCCCAGCGCGCAGGGCCGCCAGAATAGATCCAATGGAAGCCTTAAGAAGCGAGTAAACGGTCCCAATACCTCCCAGCTCAACTTCGGTCATCGCCAATTGTTCGTCGCAGGCAATCCAATCCGCTTTCTAATCTCGTCGAAACGTGGGTCCGAGTGCAGGCCATCGAGCCGTGAGTCTGTCGTTAGATACAGTGCGAGCAAGTAGGAGCGCTCCTGGTAAGCGCGACTAAGCCAGATAAAGGTCTGATCCTTGTCTCCCAGTCCGGCATAGATGACCGCGACGTTGTACGGCGCAACGTAGGCGTGAGCGGATAAGTCTTTCAAATGATCCAACACCTTTTGCGCTTCCACCCTGTTGCCCTGTAGTGCATACGCATGTCCGAGACCCGCCCAATTTTCAGTCTGCTCGTTGTCTAGTTGCAGCGCGCGTTGAAACTCCACAATCGCCTCAGCCACCCTCCCTTTTTGCTCATAGGCTCTCCCAAGGAAACAATGGTCAAACCAGTAATTGGGATCGAGATCGATGGCATTACGCAGTTGCTCAATCGCTTTATCCCACTGGCGGGTGAAGACCAGAACCGATCCAAGCGTAAAATTTTCGTTCGATCCAAGAGGATCGGTCTGTCTCTCTCGTTCCGCTTCTGCGATGGCCTGATCGTTTCTCCCCATGGGCGCGAGGAACCAGGAATAGTAGCCGTGTGCCCCTCCATTGTCGGGGTTCAGTTCAATAGCTCGTTTGAACTCTCGTTCCGCCCCGACCCAATTCCACTCATACCAATGCGTTTCAATGGCGAGAGCAACGTGGGCCCCGACATCACTATCGTCTAGCGCCAGAGCTTTCCTGGCAGCCTCTCCCGCTTTAGGCCCCGCAATTTTCGGAGCCATGAACCAATCGTCCTGGTTGATGTAGTTGTAAGCCAGTGCGCTATACGCCTGAGCATAATTCGGATCGAGCGCGATAGCCTGATTGAGATAGCCGATGCCCTTTCGGAAGCCCTCTCTGGTGAACTTAAACGTATGGAAGTTGCCTTTCAAATAGAGTTGATAGGCTGCAGGGCTTGCGGTTGAGCCTGACCTCAGTCTGTGCCGGTCGGCAACGGAAAGTTGCGAACGCAAACGCTCGGAAACCTCTCGCGCAATATCGTTTTCCACTCCTAACAGATCGGCCACCTTGCGGTTGTATCGCTGGCCCCAAAGCTGTTTGCCGTTCCGCATGTCGTCGAGTTCGACGCCCACAGTCAGATCGTCGCCGCGCTGCGTCACGCGCCCGGTGAGTGCCGCGTGGACTCCCAGCGCGTCGCCAATCTTTTGAACATCCATGGCCTTGCCTTTGTAATGGAGAGCGACGCTGTGCGGAATGACCCTCAGACCAGGCAGCCGCGCCAGGCTGTTATTGATGCTCTCGGTAATTCCGTCGGAAATGTAGTCCGCTTCAGGATCGCTGCTGCGAATATCGAGAGGGAGAACAGCAATGGAATCAATCCCGCCCCTTCTGCCAAATCTCAGATACACAGCAAGGGCGACAGCGACGACGATCATCAGAGATGCGACTGCGATCGCCACAGGGCGTTTGTGTAGTTTTCCTCGATAGGCGACCGCGGGATGGGCATCGTTTGAAGCTGTTTCCAACGCGCTTAGAAGTTCAGTTGCGGTCTGGAAACGAGCATCCGGAGCTTTTGCCAGACACCTGGACACAATGGTGTTCAGCGCCGGCGGCGCGCTGAGCGGATCGGGATCTTTATGCAGAATGGCCCCAAAAGTGGAAGCGACTGAGTTCCCGCGAAAGGCGTGTCGTCCGGAAAGCATCTCATAAAGGACCGTTCCGAACGAAAAAATATCGGAGCGCATGTCGGCGTCCTTGCCTTCGGTCTGCTCCGGGGACATATACGCAGGAGTTCCCAGAATCGTTCCCGGATGGATCGCGCTCAAGGAGCGGGAATGGTTATCGGCCAAGTTGCTTCCGTGATTTTGTTTCGCTAGCCCGAAATCAAGCAGCTTCACAACTCCGCCCGCAGTCACGAGGATGTTCGCCGGTTTGAGGTCGCGATGAACGATTCCTTTGGCGTGGGCGGCTTCCAGAGCCGCGGCCATTTGCTTCGCGAGCCGCAGGGCTTCGGCTGGTACCAGGGGGTGCTCAGGAGAAGCAATCGGCAACCCGTCCACGTACTCCATGACCAGGTAGTTCGGACCCACGTCGTAGATTTGGCAAATGTTGGGATGGTTCAGCGCCGCGATCGCCTTGGCCTCCCGCTCAAAACCCCTGCTGAACTGCACGGCCGAAACCTTGATGGCCACCAAACGATTCAAACGCTCATCTTCGGCCAGATACACCTGCCCCATGCCTCCCGAGCCGATTTCAGATGCAATTCGATAGGGCCCGAGTAGCTCTCCCGCGGCGAATTGCTGCCCCTGCGCTACTTGCGAGACCGGCTGACCCGGCAGGGTGTTTGCCATCTCCCATGCTGGGCGGTCAAGCACCATTTCGCCCGCCCCTTCCTGGGCAAGCAGATTCTCCACAGCGCTGCGTACGTCGGGATCGGAATGGTCTAATAGTGCGGTGCGCGCGGCGCCCGAGACTTCGAGCGCTGCATGATACAGGTTTTCAATGTCCTGCCAGATCCTTGGATTCGTACGCGGTCAGCCTCGGATGCTCCAATCTACCGCAGCTTTTTGCAAAGTACCTAGCTGTAACGGTACTGAAACCGGGGCACAACGACCGTCAGTACGCTGAGATCGTACTCCTGGTTCTTCAGACCGGCAATCGCCCGCAGCCGTTCGAATCCGCCGGAGCTGGATCCGGAAATCCTGTCAGGCTTGGCGGACGCTTCTCCGGCCCGCCAAGCTTGCATCGCTCTCTCGAAGAGTCTAATTCTTCGCCGGCTCTTCCACACGAATCCGCGTGGCCATAATCGTGAAGGTGCCACTGATGCTGGGAATTGGGTTGCCTTTCAGGTCGTAGTACGTGTAGTCGCCCGAACCGCTATAAGAATTTCCATTCTTGCCCAATCTGGTCGTTTGACGGACTTTCAACGTTCCAGTAGGGTTCCCGCCGTTGAAAGAGTCGAAGGTGAGATTTAGATACGTGAGAACGAAGGTCCTTTCCCCTGTGCATTTCCACGCCCCGTGTCCAGCGCTCGCCACTGCGCTTGGACTGAATGACAACTGATCCGCTTCGGTATATCCTCCGCCTGCCGAATAAGTCTCCAGCCCCTGGAAGGTAAACCCCGGTATGGTCACCGTATAGAGCCACGACCCTTCCGGTCCCCACCCCGCAGCCGGCAGCTCGACTTTTGCCTCTTGGGCAAATGCCGGGGTGGGGCCTACCAGCACAGCGAGACTGAGCAGTCCCATCAAAGCAGCTCCGCCTGTCGTAAATCGATTGTTTGTCTTCATATGAAGTCTCCTTAGGTGTGAGCTGGAAGCTGGGACTAAGTTGTCTAGTCGCTCTCCAACCCGCCGGACGTACTGTTTCGTCCTGCACCGGGTAAGCGAGAATTGTGGTCGATAACTACAACGCGCCTTCACTTATTTCTACAGGCGCACGGACGTACACTTCAGTGGGTTAATGAGACTCATGGATGGGAAATCAAAGGAGGTGACTCAGCTCCTGAAGGCCTGGAGCGGGGGCGACCGGGGTGCATTGGAGGAGCTCACGCCCAAGGTGTACGTCGAATTACGCCGAACGGCCGACAAGTATATGCGCAACGAGAAGCCCGGCAATACGTTGCAAACCACCGCGTTGGTTCATGAAGTTTTTCTGCGGCTGCTGGAGGTGGAAAGCGTCAGCTGGCGGGATCGGGCGCATTTCTTCGCAGTTTCGGCGAACATGATGAGACGTATTCTGGTGGACCGCGCCCGCGCTAAGGGCATGGGCAAGCGGGGCGGAACGGCCCTGCGCCTAAGTCTGGACGAAGCCCCGCAGATCGGGGATGGCTACAAAGGCCGTGAGATTATTGCCATCGACGACGCGCTGGATTTGCTGGCTCAGATCGATGCGCGCAAAGCAAAGGTCATCGAGCTCCGATTTTTTGGGGGCTTGAGCGTGGAGGAGGTCGCAGAAGTGCTGGCGCTTTCCCCGCAAAGCGTCATGCGCGATTGGAAGATGGCGCGGGCTTGGCTGCTGGCTGAACTCTCGGGCTGATTAGCCGGAAAGCTGTGTGGGCAAGCAACTCGCCGCCGACCGCGCACTCTCGCCCCAGAAGACAGCCATGCTACCCTCCAAAGTTGCATCGTCTTTGAAAATGGCGAGCCCCCCCCACGAAGCCACGCGCCCGCTGCAAGAGGCCAAAGCGCTGTTGCGCGACTACCGACGACTTCATCAACGCTTTCGTCCCCGTTCGCCGACCAACGTGGCGCAGGCGCAACGATTGCTTTCCTGGCAGTTTCCTCCTCCTGACTCAGTTCACGCGGCCGAGGTATTTATCCAGAAAGCGAAGCACTTCGCTGGACAACTCCGGCTTGAGCTGACTGACGTCGTGCGGAGGTGGTGAGCACGGCGATCAGTTTCCCCGGTCACGAGGTCTGATCGCGCGGAATGATCGGATGCCGGGGCGAATTTCGCCTGGCCGCCTATATCCCGCGCGCAGAGCCGCCAGAATCGATCCGAGGGAAGCATTGCGAGCCGAGTAGTAAGTTCCAGAACTTTAAATCCAGGCTAGGGCAGCGCAGAATCTGGGAAAAGGCCACGCATCCAGGTAGACGCCAAAGCGGCGGGAAAAGCTAGCCGCAAGGGAGCCCGGGGGCTATCCGATACCAGCACTTCGCGATCGAGCAATGCAGCGGTGATTCTGCGAGCCTGGCGCACACCAGTGCCAAGAACAGAATCGGACTGCCCTCTCGGAAGCTCTCCGCGATAGAGCACCGCCTCAAGGAGGCTCGCCGCCTTCGCGGGCAAAGCGCCTATGCGGGTCTCTGTTTCGGCCCATTGCAGAATGCGTGCGCGCAGCCTTTCGGGCTGCACCAGGCTATCCATGAACTCAACTTGATCGATGCAGATCTTGAGGAAGAATTGCGTAAACTCCGCAAGCGCCTCCTCACTCAGCGCGCCCCGGCCATCGAGATCGTTGCGCCGGGGCAGGTCGCAGTTGGCAAGCAGGATCTTGTAGCGCTGCACGTTTCGAGCGAGTCCCCGTGCGACCGACCATATGGAACTTGTATCCAGCAGGTCGAGAAACATCGCGTGCGACATCAGTCGCACAACACGTCCGTTCCCATCGAGAAACGGATGCATCCAGAGCAGGCGATGGTGAGCGGCTGCGTTTGCAATGATTGATTCCGTCTTGCCCAGCTGGGTATAGACCCGTTGGAACCGGCCAAGAAAACGCGGCAGGGCCCCGGGACTCACCGCTATGTGCTCCCCGGCCCTGACGTTCTGCCGGCGCAGTTCGCCCGGCACCAAGCGTACACATTCCTTGGTAGACGGTTCCTCGACCCACAGGAGATCCTCCGGCAGTGCTTCGCAAAACCGGCGATGCAATTCGCACAGCCCTTCTGTGGTAAAAGCCCGGCCGTCCTTCAGACCACCCCGATCAATCCAGTGCTGCACGTCGATGTGCGCTTTTGCCTCGATCTGCAGATCGCGCTCCTTCCGGTCCTGGCTGTAGTCGTTCTTCATGGCCCGTTCGATATCCACAGGATGCGTGTCATGCCCCTCGATGAGATTCGAGTAATAACAGTTCATCGCGCGGACGAGCTCGGCGAGCGATGAGAGCATAGCAGGCGGCAGGCTGCGGCAAAAACCGGCGGACTTGGCCGTGAGATCGAGCGCGAGATCGAAGAGGCCTTCGCGGTTCTTGCAAGCGTCGCTCAGGAGCAGGGGCTCCATAAGCGAAATCCGCTCCCCTTTGTCTTGCAAAATGCCCGCTCCTATGTCCGCTCTGCTCTAATGCATAAACCTATCATCGTCTACTATTTAAGCAGCATGGGGGCGATGAGATGTCCGGTAAAATGTCCGCTTAGCTGTCCGTGAGTTCTGATACGGTTCACCCTGCTGTAATAATTTGCCTCGTGTCTATCTTATGAATCGTGGTAACTCTCGGAAAGCGCCGTCTAAGGGTGCCAGACCGGGGCCAGAGTTTGCCCGCATTGTCTAGAATAAGGGCAGTTTTGAGCGGAACCAACTTACTTTCTGCGGACGTTCTCCAGCAGCTGCTGGAGCGGGCACAAGACCGCCGCATCGGCGACGGCATCGCGCTGCTCGAAGACAAACGCGCGGAGTTTGCCGGCATACGAGCGCGCGACGGCCATGCCGGACTGGCGCTGGGCTGCCTGGCGCAATGGGTCGATCTCGGATTCGAAGACGCCGGCGCGCTGCCGGCCGTCTTAGAACAATTCGACGCCGCAGTACGGCAGAGCTTGCCATTGGGCGAGTACATACACGTGCGCATGGCCGAAGCACTGGCAGCCATGCGTGCCGAGGAACCCTCCAACGCTCTCCGTCATCTGGATGCCGCCATGGCCTTGAGCGCCGAGTCGGGCGATCGTAGAAACACACTCATCGCCACTCTCTGGAAAGCCCGCTGTCTGCGCAAGGCCGGCGAGTACCGCCAGGCGCTCGATGTGACTCGAACCGGCAAGCAACTCGCCGCCGACCTTGCGCTCTGGCCCATGAAGGCCGTCATGCAAACCCTCGAAAGCTGGATCGTATTTCAAAACGGCGAGCCCCAGGAAGCCACCCGCCTGCTGCAGGAAGCCGAAGCGGTGTTGCGCGATACCGACGACTTCATCACGCTCGGCAATATCCAGTCTGCCTACGGCCGTATTGCACTCCGCGAAGGCCGCTACGATCATGCGATGCAATATTTCGAAGCGTCGGTCGAGTACTTTAAACGCCGCGAGTCGTTGCTCGGTTATCGTGCTCGTTCGCTGACCAACATGGCGCAAGCGAAACGTTTACTCGCCCTGCAGCTGCGCCACAGTATGGATGCGCGCTGGGAACGCCAGCGCCGCACCGGCGCAACCGGCGAACGCGTCGATGCAAAACGCAAAGCGGCGCAGCTCGAAAGAATGTACGATCTTCTCGCCAGCGCTCAAGTCGATCTGTGCGAGGCCGACCGCATTTATAAAGCCTCCCAGAATCATCACGGCGCGGGCAATGCCGATGTCAGTCTGGCCCAGATTTACCTCGATCTCGGCAATCTCGAACAAGCCGGGCAGCGCGCCAACGAAGCTTTTGAACTGGGCAGCACCAAAGCCGATTATTTGTTGATGTGCCGGGCCCGCATGGTGCAAGCCGCGGTGGCGAATGCCCGTTATGAAGACGAAATGGGAGAAGGCGACGATCCTAGCCGCTTTGCGCAACTGGCCCACGACTGCTCGAAAGAGGCGATCGCGTACGGTGAGCGGACGCAAAACCGGCGACTCCTCGCCCAGGCGCATGTCGCTCATGGCTTATCGCTAATCAACGGATTCTTCCAGGAGAGCGAAGCGGCAAGAACCTGCTGCGATCGCGCTGAATCCTATTTAGGGCACGACCGCCAGGATGCCCTGTGGCAGGAAGTCGAAGTCTTGCGCGAGCGCATTCTGCACGGCGGCGTCGAAGATCCCAATTTGCGAGCGTGGTCGCAGGGCGCTGTCGGAGACAAGTCCTTGCAGCAGGTGGTCGTGCAATTTGAAGAGTTACTGATCCGCAAGGTTTGGGAACACGAAGGGCGCAAAGTGTCTCGCGTGGCGCGGCGTCTTGCGGTGTCGCCCAAGAAAGTGCGGCGCGTGTTGCGGCACCTCGGACTATTAGCCGAACAGGCCTGAGCGTTAGTTGCCAAGAAACTCTCCAATGGAGGCCAGAGGTTCGATATGATCGCAAAAAATTTTGAACATTGCCAGCATCGGGACGGCTAGAAGCGCGCCCGGGATACCCCAGAGCCAGCCCCAGAAACTCAGTCCCAGAAAGATCACCACCGGGTTGAGAGTGAGTCTCCGCCCCATGATCAGCGGACTGACAAACGTACCCACGGCCATCGTCAAGGACAGAAAGGCCGCCGGTACCAGGGCGGCATGGGCCAGCGAATCGAATGTCGTAATTGAAATCAGCGCCATCAGGATCGCGACGCTGACCGCGCCCACTGTAGGGATGAAATTCAGCAGCCCTGCCACTAAGCCCCACACAGCCGGGTCAGGCAATCCAAATGCCCAGAATAAACATCCGCTTGCCACACCGATACCAGCGTTTATAAAGGTAATCGTAAACAGGTACCGGGAGATGTTGCTCTCCACCTCATTGGCAATCCTGACGGCTTTCTTTTTGTCCGATAAGGTGGGCAATACGTGTACGAGTTTTGCCAGAAAGAGATCACCCGACGCGAGCAGAAAGAAAAGAAGCACGATCACTACCAGCAGGCTGAACACGAATTTCGAGGTGCCGCTGAACAAGGTATCGAGCAAGCTCGTCTTCTTCAGCTCTACCTGTTGCGGTGCTCTTTTATCAGGAGACTTTGTCGCTGTCAGCTTCTCGATTTCCTCACTCGTGTTGGAGATCTTTTCGAATGCCTTTCTGATCGGCTGAGTTTTGCTTTGCAGCTTTGCACCCGTTTCGGGAATTTTGGCCAGCCATTGCTCTACCGGACCTGCCAGCTCAAACGCCAGCATCCCGAAAAGCAGCGCTACGGCTAGGATTACGATCGCCGCGCCTATTGCTCCTGGAATGCGGAGGCTTTTGAGCCAGCGGACGAGGGGCGCCAGCAGAAAGTTGAAGACCAGCGCGAGCGTAACCGGAAGAAAGAAGTCTCGGCCAAAATACAGCGTGTAGAAGCAGGCCAGAAAGAATAGTCCGGTCAGCGAAATGGACCGGATTCCGAGCGGGCCTTCAAACAGCCGCGCCGTGTCTCTCAGATTGGGCTTGCTATCCGGATCGGGGCGTTCGGGAGATCTCGGGCCTGGGGAGTTCATCTGTCACCGATTATCCGCGAACGCAAAGGTTTCCAGAAGCTCCCAGGGGCCGTCTAAATAGCGCCACAAAGATAAACCCGTTCCCTCAAACGTCCACGGCGAGAACTGCGCCTCGAGCACCGCCAGTAATGCTTTAGCCGTGGCCGCAGGCACTTTGTTCTGCACGGTGATGTGTGGCTGGAAGCGTTGCCGGTCCTGTGGTGTGAGCCACTCAGCAAACGAGAGAGCCAGTTGCTTGTGGAGATTCGAAAGATCAGAGGATTGTGCCGTGAACGCCACGCCGTGTCCCAGATGCCGGATGCCCGTCACTGCAATCACAGGCCGCGCGCTCCCAACACAAACATCCCGCAGAATCTGTTTGACCTGCCCCGCCTGCTCGCCCGGAAGCTGGTGAAAGAGGCTAAGGTGCGCCGGCACCAGGTTTCGGTTCGCCGGGAAATGCCGTTCCCGCAGCTCGTTAAAGAAGGCGAACGCCCTCGCTTCCATCTCGAGCGTAACGATCAGTGGTTCACTCAGTTGATTTCCGCGAATCGAACTATACCCTAACCTGCCCGGCGTTGATTAGTGCTTGTGGTGCAGATGGCGCGCGATGTCGGGCCAGAATTCGAGTAGAACGCCGCCAATCGCCCCTTCGGCCGTAACCGTGAAGGCGCGTTCCACTGTCAGCGCTCCTCCGCGATCCGACGATGGATAGTACAAATTCGAAATACCCCCGGCAGCAAGGTTGCCAAGTATGTTCGAGAAGTTCGGCTGCCAGCGCCCGCTGTCGCCCTTGGCTCGCACGGTGGTGAGCAGCGAGTAATACAGGCGGCTCGAAAAGCTGCCGGTACCCTTCCGAAAATAGCGCGGATCCTGGTGCAGCAGGATGGGAAAAATGGCGCCCCCAAAAAATGCGCCATCGAAATTATCCGCATACGATGCACCCCAGCGCTTAAAATATCCTGCTGCGCCCTGACCGTAACCCTGATAGTCATTCTGCCACTGACTGATCCCCCCATCCGCCGCCGCGATCACAAATTGGATCGGGTCAGTTGCGCTCTTCAAGGAAAGCATCACTTTTTGCTTGGGGCTGAGTGCCACTGCGTCCGAAATCTGCGACACGTTGAACTGTGGGAAGATGCCCAGCATGCGTTGATGCTCTTGCGCTTTTAACTGTTGAGCCGCTTTCTGCTGCTTGGTAAGGGCGGGCGTCTCCGGCGTGGCGGGAGGCTTCAGTTCTCCCGGTGGCGGTGGCGGCGGACTGGGCGGCGGCGATTGCAGGGCCAATAAGGGATCGGCGCCGCCGAATGCATCAGCCGCTTGCCCGTATGCGGCGTTGAGGCCGAACAGGACAAAGCAGACAGGAAGAAGAGCAGGCTTTAACAGCCTGACGAGAGTCAATAGGCGCAAAACTGGGGTAAACCGTAAACCTCTAGCTTAACGTGACCGCCTGCGGTAAAGCCGGGGACAGCTAAACAGACGATTAATTTTGAATCGACGTTGCACAAGAGATCGTATTCGTCAGAAAGCGCCCATGACAAATGTAAACTATGCGCTAGTACTCCTGGCTCTGACGATTGCGAGGGCATTCGCCACTGAGACACCCAGCGCGGAGGCCATCATGAAGCAGGTAGCCGCTCATCAGGACGAAGCGCAAAAAGCCCGCACGGAGTACTTATATGACCAGCACGTCAAGGTTGTCATAAGGCGCACCAACGGCAAGCTGGCGCGCGAAGAAGTCAGCGATCTGACCGTCACGCCGACCGCCAAAGGTGTGGAGCGAAAAGAGCAGTCGGTGTCCGGGCGCTACTGGAAGAAAGGCCGCTATCTCGATTTCCACGGCCAGCCGATTCCGGATAGCGGCGGCCTGGACGGTAGCTTGGCGGAGTCCTTCAGAAAGGACTTGCTCGACAACGATTCAAAAGACGGCTTGGGGAAGGATCTCTTTCCTCTCACCTCCGACAGTCAGAAGGATTTGCGCTTCGAGTTAGCGGGTGAGCAACTGGTGGATGGAAGGCCCGCCTACCGCATCCGGTTCCGCCCCGTCGATTCGGGCGACATCAGTTGGGCCGGCGAGGCGCTCATCGATAAGGAAGAGCTGCAGCCGGTGTCGGTTTACACGCGCCTGTCCCGCCGCATCCCCATGTTGGTACGGACGCTGCTGGGCACCGATGTGCCGGGTCTTGGCTTCAGCACCCGCTATCAAAGGATCGGCCAGAACCTCTGGTTTCCCGTCAGTTTCGGCACCGAATTCCGGCTGCGAGCCGTGTTCTTCATCAACCGCAACATCAGTGTGTCCATGGACAACCGCAACTTCCAGCGAACCTCTGCCCAAAGCCAAATCCAGTTCGGCGCTGAGGATACCGCAAGCCACCGCTGAATGTGACTGCGATACAAGTTGCTGAGGGGCTCGTACAGCAAACCGAGGAGGTGGGCATATTGCCACCTCTTCTCCAGCACTTTCGCGACTGGTTCGTTGCTGGCCGAGTATCTCATCGCGCAAAGACAAAAATCGCGTGAAGCACACAGCCAATTGACAATGGCCGCGTGCTACGACAGAATGATCGCACCATGCGTGCTGGCCTGGCGTTCTTTTGCTTGCTGGTTCCGCTATCGGCCTGGGACGATCTAGCCAAGCCGGAAAAGCTTTCGATTCACACTTGGGTTCGCGAGGACATCTTCGCGGGGTTCATGGCACACGATACCGCATCTTTCGAGCGCGGGGCTCGCAAAATCGACCGCTTTCTGGCGGACAATCCCGGCGATGCAAATGGCCTGGCTTGGAAGTATGAAGGTTACGTCTATCGGATGCGGAATGACCGCGAGACTGGTAACGATTCCGCTTACCGCCAACACTGGGCCGAGGCGCAGGAGTATAAAAAGCGTTCTCTCGCCCTGCGGGACCCGAAGGATGTCGCCCCTTTATTAATTGTCGGTTCCAGCCAGATCTGGGGCGCGCCCTATGCTGCTAGCGCGATAGATCGCGAGTCCCTCTTCCGCGAAGGTCGTGAACTGCTGCGCCAGGCGGAGGCCATGCAGAGCGAATATCTAGATCAGATTCCGCCGCACATGCGCGGCGAACTGTGGTCACTGATGGGTTTTGCCTCTGACCGGATCGGTGATCAGGCGGAGCGTAACCGCATCGCCAACCAAATGGTCGCGAAACTGAGGGGCTCCGTTTATGAGTCTCGCGGCCGCCGCTGGCTCGGCGCAAAAAGTTTGGGGGACAGTGATGGAATGTGTCTTTCGTGCCACGAGCCAGGGAGGCTACAGCCCACTCTTGCACGTCTGAACGCCTCCAACAAATAGGCTCGAATATACATCTGGAATTCGCTGAATGTTTATTCGACCGAGGGACATCCGTACTGAATCCCAAGGGTGCTGCGGATCTCACACTTCCACGTCGCAGGGAGCTTCAATGAAATTCTTAATTCCGACTTCACGAATCGTCATGACGGCGGTTTGTCTCACTCTTCCTCTCGCATTCTATGCACAAAACTTGAATGTTAGTAATGCCGACCACGATAATGCGCCATCGAATGTCGACGTACTCACCTTTCACAACGATAATTTTCGAACCGGTCAAAACCTGAACGAAAGTCGTCTGACTCCGCAGAGCGTCAACGCCTCCACCTTCGGCAGACTCTTCTCCGTACCGCTCGATGGAAAAGTAGATGCCCAACCGCTTTACGTTTCCAACCTTACGGTCAAGGGGCAGAGACCTGCTGTCCGGGACGTGGTTTTCGCCGCCACTGAACACGACAGCGTCTATGCCTTCGATGCGAATAACGGAACTATCTTTTGGAAGAAGTCGATGTTGTCCGCTGGTGAAAGGCCTTCTGATCCGTTAGGCTGCACGCAAGTGATTCCAGAAATTGGTATCACCGCGACTCCGGTCATCGACAGGAATATCGGACCGAACGGAATCATCTATGTGGTGGCGATGAGTAAGGATGGCTCCGGAAAATATCACCAGCGCCTTCACGCCCTCGATTTAGTGACTGGGTCCGAAGAATTGAATGGCCCGGTAGAGATCCATGCCGCTTACCCCGGCACCGGCCAGGAACTGACATCGGGCAGTAACGTAGTGTTCGACCCAAGGCAACACGAAGAGCGCGCCGCGCTGTTACTTTCGGGTGGCGTCGTCTATACCAGCTGGACTTCCCATTGCGATTACCAGCCATACACGGGTTGGGTGATTGGTTATCAGGCACGGACCTTGCAGCAAGTCAGCGTGTTCAACTTTAATCCAAATGGCAGCGAAGCCTCCATCTGGAACAGCGGCGGCGGTCCGGCAGCGGATGATCTGGGCAATCTGTTTTTCTCGGTTGCCAACGGTGTGTTCGACACAAAATTGAACTCCCAGGGCTTTCCTTCGCGCGGAGATTACGGAAACAGTCTGCTCAAACTTACGCCGCGACCAGGCCTCGCAGTCGATAAAGTGCTGGAGCCCGCAGACTACTGGACCATGTTCAACACGAATCAAGAATCCGGCAAAGATGAGGATCTCGGATCGGGCGGTATCTTACTTCTGCCCGATCTTCGCGATGCAAGCGGAAATCTGCGCCGGCTCGCGGTGGCAGCCGGCAAGGACAGGAACGTGTACGTTGTGCGTCGCCACCAGATGGGAAAGTTCGACGCCGCAAACAACAGCAGTATCTACCAGGAACTGCCGGGCGCTTTAGCCGGAAAACAGTACGCTCAAATGGCCTGGTTCAATGGCCGGGTGTATTTCGGCGCAGTGGACGATGTAATCAAGTCTTTCGCCGTGACCGACGCGCGGCTCTCCTCCACCCCCGTTTCAAAATCGGCGGACAGCTTTCCTTTTCCCGGGACAAATCCCGTAATTAGCGCGAATGGCAAGAAGAATGCCATTCTGTGGGCATTCGACAACGGTGCTTCCGCAGACAACGGCGCTATGCCTAACGTGCCGGCTATCCTGCACGCCTACGATCCGGCCAATCTTGGCATTGAATACTACAACAGCAATCAGGCGGCTGGCGGTCGCGATCATTTCGGGCCCGGCAACAAGTTCATCTCGCCGACTGTCGCAAACGGCCGCGTTTATATCGGTACAACCAAGAGCGTTGCGGTTTTTGGCTTGCTCCCCCGGCGATAACAATGCGTCATGGGAGCGGTGGCCCGTGCGCGCCGCTTCTGTGAGCTACCCGGTTTCCACAATCTCGATCGCATTCACTTCGGCATAGTTTTTCACCGGAACAAACTCGAGCAGCAGCATGCCCTGTGCGTTAGGCTGCAGATTTTCGAATACTTTCTCCACGCTGCGGTCCGCACCGCCCGCCGCTTCCGCTATCTCGTAATTCCGCAGCAGCGCCACGCCATTCGCATAGACATCGAATACGCGATGACCAAAGGCGGTCACGTGCGATTCCGGCGTGCCAAACCACGTCTCGGCAAAGTGGAGCCTCACCCGGTACCGGCCTGGCGCCACCGGAATCCGATACGAAAAATTGCCGTATCGCTCGCCCTGATACAGCCCCTCCTCGCCGTTCACTACGACGTTCTTGCGGAACACCGAATTGCCGCCCAGGAAATATTCGTCCGCAGCCCACAGCCGCCCATCCGAATCGGTCAACGGACTCGCTTGCGCCACGATCCTCACCGGATGCATCCGTCCTGGCGGACTAGGCACTAGCCGGAGCGCGTTTAGAAACGCCGGACCGGTAATTCCGGTGAAAGCCAGATGCAGTTTGCCGTCTTTGTCCGGGCTGATATCCTTCAACACCCGCTCATAGAAGCGGTCGGGCGCGCCGGCTTCCGCCAGCGGATCCAAACCTTCGAGTTTGGGTTGACCATTGGCCGACACCTGAAACGTCCGGCTGGACGCATCGCCGCCTTTCGGATTACCCGGTCCATATTCCGTCTCGATGAAATAAAGGTGGAGTTCGTAAGTGCAGGCACGCAGCGGAATGTCGTACTCGAATGCTCCCGAGCGCTGCGCTTTGATGAACTGCGCGTCCGGCTGCGTCTTGGGCAAATGCTCCGGTCCGACCGGTGCCGAGACGCCGCCCTTATAGTAGGCATCCGGCATCCATCTCTGGCCGCGATGGTCCACCAGCGGCGCGCCGTGATAGCCTGCCAGGATCCTGATCTCGCCTGTTAAACCCGCATCGGCTTGCGACTCGTTCCAGATCTCGGCCAGCGGCTGCGGGCCAGGCGCCTTCTCGGCAGTGTGCCTAGCATGCAGCAGCAACCCGGAACCGAGGAGAAGTCCCCCGCCGGCAACCAGCAGCACCGGCCAGAGCCATCTGCTTTGTGCCGGACTCGCCGGCGAAGCTGAAATCAATGCAGCAGGCGCCAAGTCTTCGACCAGCACCGGCTCGATCACCGGACGCTCACGCGCCGCCGGCTGTTCCTTCCGCGCCACGAATTGCGGCCGGTACTGGCCATTCGGAATCTCAATGTGTACCAAATGCCCGACGCCAGGCCCGACATAATATTCGGCAAGCCGTTTTCTGAGCCGGTGTGCTTCCACCCGGACAATCGAGTCCTTTTTTGGGTCGAAGTCTGCCGAGCGCCCGAGCGCTTCAAGCGCAATGCTGTATTCCTTGACCTGATCGCCCTCGTCTTCGAAGTGACGTTCGCAGACGTAGCGCAAAAACCTCTCGAGCCGTGGCGCTTTGGCAAACAGACCCGATTGCAGAACCTGCTCCAACTCCGCCCGCTGCAGATCCAGAGGGATCGTCGCTTCCATAGCTTTTTTGAAATCAGGAAGAGTATATCAGAGCTTTCACGCATTGCGTTAACTCGTCGCCCGAACATGTAACACGGCTCGAAACAAAGGCTTTATCCGCGTAACGTGCACGTAGCCACCCGGTAACCCGGAGCCGATTGCGTGTGGCTAAAGGCTTCTATATAGTAGGGCCAGCTTCAAGAGGTTTCCATCTTTAGTTCGATGTCTTGCTGCACCTTTGGGGGTTCCATGTTGAGAATGGATTTCAGAAGTTTGGGCAAACTGCTGGTCGTCATGGCCGGCGTTGCCGTCCTTTCCGCCACGCTGTGGTCTCAGGCCATCTTTGCCACGCTGACCGGCACCGTCGCTGATTCCTCGGGCGCCGTCGTTGCCAATGCCAAGGTCACTTTACAGAACGCCGATTCGGGCGACCGGCGCGACACGGTCACCGATAACCAGGGCTATTATGCGTTCGCCTCGGTCGCGGTCGGCACGTATAACCTTACGATCGAGCAAACCGGCTTTGAGACTTCCAAAGTGAACGCCATTGCGCTGGGTGGCGGCGAGAAGCGCAGCGTCAACGCATCGCTGCAAGTCGGCAACACCAATCAGACCATTGAGGTCTCGGGCGCAGCCGACATCATTACGCCGGTCGATTCGGGCGAGAAATCCTTCCTGCTCACGACCAAGGAACTCGAAAATTATGTCCAGGTCGGCAGTAATGCCGCCGAGTACATCAAGATCGTGCCGGGCTTTGGAGTGCAGAATGGAAGCTCTAATAAGTCGAACTACACCGGTCAAACGATCGGCATTAATGCTAACGGTGATTCGGGTAGCCAGAGCCCGCTTAACAACGCATTCACGTATAACGGTTTGCCGGGCAATACGCTCGACATCGTGGCCGACGGCGCACATGTCTCCGATCCCGGCTGCAATTGCGATACGCCCGTAAACCCTAACTCCGATTTCTTGCAGGAGTTCCGCGTTCTCACTTCCAACTTCAGCGCCGAAGACCAGAAGGGTCCGATGGTCATTACATCGGTAACTAAGGCCGGTGGCGCAAGTTTCCACGGCAATGCCTTCTTCTCGGCCAGAAATTACGTTCTGAACTCGAACGATGCGTATTCAAACGCGATTGGTCTGGCGCGTCCGCAGGACAAGTATTACTATCCGGGCGGCAGCCTCGGCGGTCCTGTCCTGATCCCCTGGACCCACTTCAACAAGGATCACAACAAGCTCTTTTTCTTTACCGGCTACGAATTCTTTTACCAGGTTTTGGACACCGGCGACCTCACTGCCACTGTGCCCACTCCCGGCATGATCAACGGCAACTTCTCGCCTTCCGAGTTGGCCAAACTGGGCACTAAGACCGCTTCCGGGGCAGCTCCGGGAACCGTGCCGGCGTCCTGGCCCGGTGGACAGATGCCGGCCAACTTGATCGATCCCAGCATGCAGGCGCTCATGAAGCTGTATCCGGCGCCCAATGCGGATCCCAATGCCACCGGCGGCTACAACTACGTCCAGACCCAGATCTTTAATCAAAACAACTATCAATGGACGGTACGCGGCGACTACAACGTGAGCGATAGTACCAAGGTGTTCGTCCGCTACAACCTGCAACGCGAGACCCAGCAGTTTCCAGTCGGCCTCTGGTGGCGCAATGCGCAACAGGTGCCGTATCCGACCCCGGTCGAGGGCAAGAACCGTTCGGATTCCGTTACCGGTACCATCACGCATGTATTCAGCCCCACCATGACCAACGAAACGGTGTTCGCTTACACCTTCGTCGGTTTCCCGAACGTATTTGAGGATCCATCGAAAGTGGATCGTACGAAGGTGGGCTACACCGATCCCACTCTCTTCCATAACGGTGTCGCGCAAATTCCGTCCATCCTGAACTCCTACGGCAGTGCAGAGGGAGCGACGATTTTTATGCCCGGCGGTTTTGAAGCGGGCGGCCCGTCTGCCGGCCTCTACGCCAACAAGTACATGCCGAGCGTCAGCGACACTCTTACCAAAGTCTGGGGTACGCACACCGCGAAAGCAGGCTTCTTTTACGAGTGGATCCGCAATGCCCAGCCAGCCAGCAATAGCAGCAACGGCGTAATGGGTTTTCAATCTTCCGGTAATCCCACCTTTACCTATGGCGACGACTACGCCAATATGCTGGCCGGCAATCTCACCAGCTACCAGGAGCAGAACTTTAACCGCATCAACGAGATTTCCTATCACACCTTTGAGGGATTCATCCAGGATTCCTGGAAGGTGACGTCAAAACTGACGGCCGAACTCGGGCTGCGCATGACTCACTTCACGCCTTGGTCGGACGACGAAGGCTACGGGTATTCGATCTTCAATCCCGCGCAGTACAATCCGGCGAATAGCGGGGCATGCGCTCAAGGCCCGACCTTCTGCGGCTTTAACTGGCACAGCCGGGACGCGGCAGTCCCGCTCGGCGGATTTCCCCAAAGAACGCTCTTCTTCCAGCCGCGCGTCGGCTTCGCCTACGACGTGTACGGCAAAGGCAAAATGGTTTTGCGCGGCGGCTGGGGACGTTTCTATTTCCATTCCGGCCAGTTCACTTCCGGTCTGGATACTTCTGCCGGCTCGGAAGGCATCACTCTCAACCCGGGCAATATAAATCCCGCAGGTCCACAGCGGCTCCTGGCGAGTCAACTAGGCTCCATTGCTTTCCAGGCCGTTCCGGCTACTCCCTCGGGCGTGGACATGCGCGACGATCAGCAGCCGTATTCCGACAGCTACAATTTCACGGTCTCGCAAAGGACTCCTTGGTCCGGCCTGCTGGAGTTAGCCTACGTCGGCAATCGAAGCCGCGATTTGCAGAGCAACGGAGGGTATGGCAGTAACATCAACCTGGTTCCCGTCGGTTCCATGTTCTCGGCTGCCAACCCAGGCACGGCGAACTCTAACAACTATCGACCGTATGCCGGCTACGGCGATATCAATCTTGCTACCAACAATCTGTACGCCAATTACAACGCCTTTCAGGTCACGTGGGCCCACCAGGCTAGCCGCGCGACGATACAGGCGAACTACACCTATGGCAAAGCTCTCGGCATCATTGGTACGGGTCAAACTTTAGGCGGGTACGGCGCAACGCTCGATCCCTTTAATTTGAGCAACAATTACGGTACCCAGCTTGGCGACCGGAGACACATTTTTAACGCCGCGTACTCGATCAATCTGCCCAGCCCCGTACATGGCAACAAGTTTGCCGCCGGCGCCATTAACGGCTGGCAGCTGTCAGGGATCACTCAGCTCGAAAGTGGTGCGAATCTCACCGGCAACTCGACCAACCTGAACTTTAACTGGCAGCTCAACGGCGCTATCCTGCCTGGTTCCCAGAACGTCGTCAATACGGGCGGGACCAACGGTATTCCGATCAATAGTCAGTCGATCCTCGGCACCTCCTCCATTCAGCTCAATCCGGTACTGACCTGCGATCCCACAAAGAATCTCGGTCCCCATCAGTTCGTCAATGGGAATTGCTTTGCAGTCCCCACGCAAGTCGGCCACAACGGTCCGAGCATCATGCCGGCTTTTTACGGACCGGCTTTCTTTAACTCCGATTTGGGGCTTTTCAAGAATTTCCAGATCAAGGAGTCGATGAAGCTGCAGTTCCGCGTGCAAGCGCAGAACTTCGTGAATCACCCGCTGTATTCATTCCCGAACAACAACAATTTGACGCTGCAGTTCAATCAGGCCTCTCCCGGCAGCGCCAGCATTCCCCAGACCAACACGAATTTCGGCTACACCCAGTTCAAGCAAGGCCAGCGCATCGTAGAGTTGGTCGTTAAGTTCTACTTCTAAGGTGGGGTGGAGCAACGACGGCAGGGTTCCAACTTCCAATCCGCTCTGATGCAAGTTTCTTGCTCAGGAGATGAACAATGAGACAGTCAATTTCTCTTGCAGGCGTAGCAGTGTTTTCCGCCGCGATAACGCTCGCGCAACCGCGGGCAGTCGCATCGTCCGGAAGCGCAATACTCAGTCAGGCAACAACACTCAGTTCCCTGAGCGCGGCCGATACGCAAGCCGATGCGGATAACAATCGAGGGGATCACGACCGGGACTGTCCGGCGGAAGACAACGACTGGCGAGATAAAGAGCACGGAGATCGCGATCACCGAGGACTGTTACCGCCGGGTTTTCTTCACACGCGCGGATCGCAAATTGTGGACTGTCAAGGCCGTCCGGTGCGCATCGCCGCAGTGGGTTGGCCTTCGTGTCTGGGAAACGGCGTTGTGGGCTGGGTGCCCGACGGGTTGAATGATGCGCCGTTGCAGACGATGATGAATAACATCGAAACCATCGGATTCAACACCATCCGCGTGCATTGGGCAGACCCATCGCTGCGCCCGGCGGTCCTACCATACACGTACGCGTCCGGCAGCACAAATGGGAACAATCCGCAGCTCGAAGGCAAGACCTCGCTTCAGGTGTTCGATGCCTTTGTGGCAGCCGCCGGCAGGGCCGGTTTGAAGGTCATCTTCGATCACAATGCGAACGAATACCAATGTGGCCAGCAAGCCAGTGGGCTGTGGTTCGATCGCGGACCAGGCTCCAACAACACTGACGGAGGGGGCACGGCGGGCACCGTGACGGCGCAGCAGTTTCAGGCCGATACCGTCGCGCTCGCCTCGCGCTATGCCGGCAACTCTACCGTGATCGGCTACGACTTGCATAACGAGCCGCATCCCGATAACAACAACCAGACCAACCAAATGAATTGGGATGGGCGGGTGAACGGTGACACAGCGGACGGCGGCGGCGCTCCCGGAAATCCCACCGATATCGCGGCGATGTATCGAACGGTGGGCAACGCCGTCGAAAGAGCCGCGCCCGGCGTCTTGATTATCGCGGAAGGCTTCCAGGATTACGGCGCAGCAGCGCCTTGGGGCGATCTCCGCTATGTAAAAGATCATCCCCTTTCATTAAATATTCCGAACAAGCTGGTGTACTCCGTCCACAATTACCCGTACGCGGTCAGCGGCTGGAAACCAGACTCGGGCCCTGCGGCCGTCGCGGCATGGCAGAGCGTGTACGGTTTCGTACAAACGCAGCATATCGCGCCCGTCTGGATCGGCGAGTTGGGCGATTCGCTCGACGGACCCGGCCTGAGCAATCCCGAATCGCTCGCCGAGCTTCAGGCATGGGCCACGGACTTGCTGAACTATATGAACGGCAAGCAACCCTACGGGATTGGGCCAAGGTTCTCCGACGATCAGCAGCCGATGAGCGGCGATTGGTGGTCGTTCGGTCTTTACCCGGGCGGCGACACCGACGGCATCCTCCAAAATACCTGGGGCGATCCGACCGTTAAGCCCGGGCAACAGCATTACTTCAGCCAGCTTTTCTTCAAACGGCGTCGCTGAATTCCAACTCCGGTTCGGGCAAATCCGTTTCGGAGAGCGCATTCCGGCACCTTTCCTCAATTCTAGAATGGAATCAAGCGCCAAGCGTCTGTTTGCTGTCCAACCGTCATATAATCGCACTTACCGGATGTACCGAGTTGCTTTAGCTGTGTGGAGCGTAGGCTGTCTCTACGCTCAGAATTCCTCGCCGCAGGATGTCATGAAGGAGGCTCTGGCCGCGCAGCAAGCCGGACACTTCGACGTCGCTATTCGCGATTACCGGCTGCTGGTGGGGCAATATCCCAACATCTTTGAAATCCGCTCGAACCTGGGTGCTTCGCTGGCTGGTGAGGGACTCTACACCGAGGCGATCGCCGAGTATCAGCACGCTCTCCGGTTGAAGCCGAATCCACAGGTGCGGCTGAATCTCGCGCTGGCCTATTACAAGGTCGGAAACTTCGACCGCGCGATCGACGCACTGAAAAAAGTCCACACCGAATCACCGGCGAACCTGCAAGCAGTCACGCTACTTGCGGACTGCTATTTGAAGCTCGGCCAGAACAAAGCGGTCGTTGATCTGCTGACCCCCATCCAGCAAACGCAGCCTGATAATCAGACGTTCATCTATCTTCTCGGCACAGCACTCGTACGCGACGGCCAAATCGCCAAAGGTCAGGTAATCATCGACAAGATATTGCGTAACGGCGATTCGGCTGAGTCGCGGCTGCTCCTGGGAACGACGAAATTCATGGTTTCCGACTTCGCCGGATCGCGCGACGATTTCCAGAAAGCGATCGATCTGAATCCGAATCTGCCCGAAGCCTTCGCGTATTACGGCATGGCGTTGCTTTCGACGGGCGATCAGGCGGGTGCTCGAAAGGCTTTCGAGCGGGAACTCCGCGCGGACCCGAACAACTTCATTTCCAATCTGCACATGGGCGTGCTGCTGCGTCAGGACGAAGACAATGCCGCCGCTCTCAAGTATCTCGATCATTCTCTCGAGATCCGCCCGGGCGATCCCGGGGTGCGATTTCAAATCGCCTCGGTGGAACTAGCTCAAGGACGGGTGAATGACGCGCAGCGCGAGTTTGAATCGCTGGTGAAGGACTCGCCCAACTTTATCGAGGCGCACGTCTCGCTCGCCACGGTATATTTTCGAGAAAAGAGAAAGACGGATGGGGAACGCGAGCGCGCGATTTATGCCAAGCTGAACGCCGCCCGGCAGGCCAAGAACGAAATCGCAGCCAAGCCTGAACCATGAGAGGACCGGCTCTTCTTGTCTTTTTCGTTCTATCGATTTCAGCTCAGAATGTGAGGCCCTGCGCAACTTGTCACCCGGCGCAAGCCAAACCGCATCCCGCTACCTCGATGGCGCACGCCATGGAACTTCCGGCCACATGCGCCATCCTGCAAGCCCATCCGCTCATGACGTTTCAAGATGGCAATTATTCCTATCGCATCGAGCGCCAGGGCAATGCAAGCGTCTATACGGTCAGCGACGGACACCAGAACATCTCTGTTCCGCTGGGTTGGGCCTTCGGCCTGGGGCAGGCCGGGCAAACCTACGTGTTTGAAAAAGATGGCACACTCTACGAAAGCCGCGTCAGCTATTACCGCGAACTGGACGGGCTCGATCTCACGATGGGCGCGGCCAATTTGAAGCCTTCGAACCTGCTGGAAGCCGCCGGGCGATCGATTGGCCGTGCGGAAGCAGTACGCTGTTTTGGCTGCCACGCGACCAACGCCGTGAATGGGAATGAAGTCGCACTTCATACCTTGACGCCAGGAGTGCAATGTGAACGCTGCCATGGCGACTCGCAGGCCCATCTGGCAGGCCTGAAGAGCGGACACCCGCAAGACGCGCCAATGAAGGACCTGCGAACCATGACGTCGGAAGACACCTCGAATTTTTGCGGCCAGTGCCATCGGACTTGGGACGAGATCGCCGGCTCGGGAACCCTCGGCATCGCTAATATACGGTTTCAACCGTATCGCCTGACCAGCAGCAAATGCTATGACTCGGATGACCGGCGCATTCGCTGTACCGCCTGCCACGATGTGCACAACGAAGTGGACAGCCGCGACAGCGACTACGATGCGAAATGCCAGGCCTGCCACGCCGGCGGCAAAGTGAGGGCACGCGTCTGCAAGGTAGCGGCCAGCAATTGCGTTTCGTGCCACATGCCCAAACTGCCGATGCCGGGATCGCATCATAAATTCACCGATCATGAAATTCGGATCGTGAGGGCCAATGCGCCATATCCGAATTAGCTTCTGCGCACTCTGGGCGCTTACGGCGTGGCCCGTCGCTGCCCAATCCGATACAAGCGCGATTGAGGCACGCGTGCAAAACGCCGTTCAGATGCAGCAGGCGGGCGATTACACGGGCGCCGCTGAGGCGTATCGCAGCGTTCTCAAAGAGCGCCCTGGCGACACCGCCACGCACGTCAATCTTGGCGTGGTTCTCGTAAAACTCGGGCGCTTTGACGAAGCGATTGCGGAATATCAAGCGGCCGATAAGCTGCTTCCGGGCGATCCGCGCATTGCGCTTAACCTGGCTCTTGCGTATCAGAAGAGCGGCAGGATAAGGGAGGCGCAAGAACGATTGGCGAAACTTCACACCGCGGATCCCGCACAGAATCAAGTCACCCTATTGCTGGCGGACTGCGATTTGCAGCTGGGCAAAGAGGAACAGGTCATCGAACTGCTCAGGCCGCTCGAAGCGCAGACGCCCGACGATCTGGGCCTGGCTTACATGCTGGGAACCGCGCTGCTGCATGAAAAGCGCATCGCCGAAGGGCAGGCGTACCTCGACCGCATTCTGCGCAATGGCGATACGCCCGAAGCGCGTTTTCTGCTGGGCACGCGTATGTTTGAATCGGGCGACTATCCGGCGGCGGTAAAACAATTCGCGAGCGCAGCTGAACTGAATCCGCGTTTGCCGCGGCTGCAATCGTTCTATGGGCAAGCTTTGTTGAATACCGGCGATCCCGACGCAGCGGCGCAAGCTTTCCGCCAGGAATTGGCGGAGAACCCGGCGGACTTCGACGCCAACCTGGGGCTGGCGCAAATTCTGACTGCGCGGAAGGATTACGGCAATGCGCTGCCTATCCTGAAACGCACCTTGCCGATGCGGCCTGCGTCACCTGCGGTTCAGCTGGCGCTGTCGGAATGCCTGGCCGGCTCACAGCAGTTTCGCGAAGCGCGGCCTTACGCGGAAGCGGCCGTCCATGCTTTTCCGAAATCACCGGAAGCCCATCAGAACCTGGCGATGATCTATAGCGGTTTGCATTTGAACTCTGCCTCGGCACGCGAGCATAATGCCGGACAGGCGCTTGCCAGTGCTGCCGATCCGGGTCCTCAAGTCGCACAGCTCGCGCCTGATTTCGAGTTGGCCGATGCCGTGTCGGGCAAGCCGGTGCGGCTCTATGATTTTCGCGGCAAGCGCCCGGTCGTGCTGATTTTCGGAAGCTACACGTGCCCCAACTTCCGTGGTTCAGCGGCCGCTCTACGCGGCATGCAGCAACGCTACGGCGCGCAGGCGGCTTTCCTCCTCGTGTATATTCGCGAAGCCCATTCGACCGCCGACTGGCAGAGCAGCCGCAACACGCCCGAGACAGCCGGTGTCGCACCTCCGGCTAACCTCGCCGAAAAAACCGAGCACGCTGCGATGTGTTCGCGCGAGCTTCACCTGCCTTTTCCGGCGGTGGTCGATGGCCTGAACGATGCCGTCGAAAAAGCTTACAACGGTTGGCCTAGCCGGGCATTTATCATTGCTCGCGATGGACGCATTGCCTACACAACCCGTCTGACCGAACTCGACTTTCACGCGGAAGATATGGAAAAGGTATTGCGCCAGGTCACCGCCCGGTTAACCTCATGAGATTGACGCGCCGCACGCTTTTATCGTTAGCCGCCTGCTGCGGGGCATCGCGCTTGTTGGGGGACAACTCCGCACCGGCTTTGTTTGCCGAGGTTGAGTCTTCTTCGAGCGGCATCGTCTGGATACACGATAACGCCATGTCCGCGGAACACTACCTGCCCGAAACGCTTGGGCCCGGTTGTGCGTTCTTAGACTTCGATAACGACGGCTGGATGGACATCTATCTGGTGAACAGCGGCCCTTGCGATTTCTGGAAACCGGATAAACCGATTCGCAACGCTCTGTACAAGAACAATCGCGATGGCACCTTCACCGATGTCACCGAGAAAGCGAAGGTGTGCGGCGGCACGTTCGGTATGGGCGTGGCGGTGGGCGATTTCGATAACGATGGCTGGCCCGACATGCTGGTCACCGCCTACGGAAAATGCATTTTGTACAAGAACAATCACGACGGTACCTTCAGCGATGTTACGGATCGCTCGGGTTTGGCCACGCCCGGCTGGACGACCAGCGCCGTCTGGTTCGACTACGACAATGACGGCCGTCTCGACCTGTTTCTGTGCAGTTTTGTCGACTACTCGGGCAGTCATAAATTCGAGTGCGGCGATAACAAAATCGGCAAGCACTACTACTGCATCCCGCGCGTGTTCAAAGGAACCGCCAGTTACCTCTATCACAACAACGGCGACGGCACTTTCACCGATGTCACGAAAGGCACGGACATCGCGAAGTCGATTGGCAAAGGCTTGGGGGTGGTGGCTACCGACATCAATAACGATGGACGCATGGATCTGTTCGTGGCGAATGACACGGTCCAGAACTATCTTTACGTCAATCGCGGGCCGGGTCCGAATGGCAGCTGGAAATGGGAAGAGATCGCCATGCAGGCCGAAGTCGCCTTTAGCGAAAATGGCCAGCCCCGTTCTGGCATGGGAGTGGACGCGGCCGATATCAACAACGACGGCTGGCAGGATCTGTTTGTCGCAAACGTCGATCAGGAAATGTTTTCGGTCTATCAGAACAACAAGGACGAGACGTTTCGCGATGTGGCGCACTCGACCGGCGTTGCCCAGGCGACGCGACTGCTGAGTGGTTGGGGCTTGAAATATTTCGATTACGACAACGATGGTGAAATCGATTTATTTCTGGCCAACGGCCACCCCGATGACATGATCGACAATTACTCGCTGCAGGTGCGCTATAAAGAACCGCTGCTGCTGTTTCACCGAGGCGACGATGGCAAACTGCATAACGTGAGCGATGAGGCCGGGCCGGCGTTTCACCGGCCGTTTCCGGCGCGCGGTCTGGCGGTCGGCGATTTCGATAATGACGGAGCGGTGGATGTGCTGGTGTGCAACAACGGCGGCGCTCCCGTTTTATTGAAAAACAATGCGGCCAAAGGCAATCACTGGCTCGGGGTGAAGCTCGAAGGTCTGACCTGCAACCGGGATGCGGTGGGCGCCAAAATTTATTGGACCGCCGCGGGCAAGAAACGTTTTCGCCTGAAGAATAACGGCGGAAGCTATCTCTCGTCGCACGATCCGCGTGAAGTCCTGGGCATTGACCGGGCGGCCAGGATTGATCTCTTGGAAATTCACTGGCCGTCACCAAGCAAACAAGTGGACCGTATCGCGAACCCACCAGTCGACCGCTACATTCGAGTAGTGGAAGGGAAGGGAATCGCCGGCTAACGGGGTGGGTGGTGCGTTGTGCGCAACCACCCTTACCGGGTTACGGAACCAACCCTGTCGACGTGCGCCCCGCGTCGAGATATATTTGCACAACAGTCGGATTATTCGCCTGCCAGTAATCGGCGTGCACCATCAGGATGTCGCCCCGCTTGACCGACTCAGTGAGAGCGACGCGATTTTCTGCCAGCTTAGTCGGATCGACATCGTTAATCAAATTGGCGCTGAACGCTTTCGGATAGATGTCGTACACCAGGGCGGGCGTCCCCAAATCTCCGTGGAAGACAAAGGTCTGGAAAGCCGCCACGTAGGCGTAGTAGTTGGGCGTTGATTCTTCGGGAATAATCAACGAATCGGGCAACTGGGCAGCCGCTTGCGCAAATATGCCGGCAGCAAAATTCGCGCCATTCTGCTCGACGTCGGAATCGACGTAGAACAAGGTCGCGCCCCAGCGATTGTGCGCGTATTGCATCTTGCGGATGAGCTCGCCGGCAATCTGCGAATCCGGCAGATACTGCTGGCTGGCCGTGCCATTCGCATTCAAGATGTAGTGCTGTGGCCGTACGCAGACTCCCACTTTGAAACCGGCATCGCGCATGATCTTAAAGTAGGCATCGTCGAGCTTCATCCCCGCGTAAGGCGAGCCGCTCACCGCTACGACTGATTCCATTTCCGGCGCAAGTTGTGCGATCTGGTCGGGGGCGCAGGCATAGCTGGTCGGCTGCGGAAACTGTTCGCCTTCAATGTCCCAGGTGATGGCGCCTTGCGCCGCGAGCTTCTGCAAATTTTGTACGTTGTTCTCCGCCTGCTGCAGAATGCGTGACTGGAACTGGCTCAAACCAGCCGGATTCCGCACGTCGAAATGGCTCGCGTTGTTGTCGTTGAAATAGCGACGGGGGTTGTTCGGATAGCCTCCCGAAACGGTGGGATTGCCGGCCGGGGAGGTTGCCAGATAGACGGTGCCGATGATGCGGCGGTCGTTCCATTGCAACTTGCTCGGCCAGGTCTGCGCCCAGTATTGAAAGGCATCCTGCGCGAGGGAAGCGGCCGGCGTGCCGGAGGGCGCAAATCGGAGGGAGACGGTATAAGAATCCGTCTGCCCCGGCGAAATCGGCCTATCGTTGCGTGGAAAGAAGGTCGCCATGCCGTCGATCGGCGTGCTGCTGATGATGGGGAAGTAGGTATTGGGGCTGCCCGCGGGCTGAAACCCGCTGTATAGAGGCTTGGCCGCTTTGGGATCCACTGCCGCCACTTCGCCGGAGCCATAGTCTGCCAGCGTCACGCTGGGCGCGGTCGTATTGAAGGCCAGTTGCTGATACGAAGAGTTTGTGAAGCCGGCGGGTAACTGGGGAAAGTGCAGGGTAAACGGATAAACCGTAGCGCCGTCGAAAATAATGCCGGAGCCCGGCTTGTTGACGGCGGTGGTGTTGAGGTTAAGGTTATTGCCGCTTTGCGAAAAGCTCACCGTGATGCTGCCCCACGGAAAGTTGTAGGTCCAGACATGGGTGATCGGGTTCCAACTCTTGCTGGAGGTCGATTCGCCCCAGTTGTACTGACTGCCGGACAGGAGGTTGCCTTGCAGATCAGTCGCTTTCATATGGCCGATGTGGAAGGTGTCTGCCGGATAACGTCCCAAATCTTCCAGCACGACCCCGTTATAAGCGAGGGATTGAACACCCTGGCCGTTATAAGTTACAGCAAGGCCTGTGGCGGCGTTGCTCTTCAAAGCGCCGAGCAGCAGCAAAGCAAACAGTACTCTATTTTTCATTCGGTCTCACAGGATGGTAGTTTGTTGTCCTTAAACTGACTCTCGAACTTTTTAGTTTTATACACCAATTAGGGTGTCAGGAGTGTGTCAGCTTTGAGTGACTCGCGCTGCCACACCCAGATCAAAGCCAGCGAAATGACAATCAAGGCGATGGTCAAGCCCCACCAGAGCCCGTAAATTCCCAGGCCATAGTGGAAGCAGAGGGCGTACCCGGCAGGCAATCCGAGGAGCCAGTAGCCTGCCAGATTGATCAGCATGGCGCTCCTGGTATTTCCAAATCCGCGCAAGGCTCCGGTGGCGACGGTCTGAATGCCGTCGAAAAGCTGAAAAAGAGCGGCAATGGCTAACAGGCCCGCGCCGGTTGCGAGCAGCGCCGAATCGTGGGTATAAATTCGCAGGATCGGTCTGGGTAAAAGAAGAAAAGCTGCTGCCGCGCAAAGCATAAAGGCGCAGGCCAGCCCGATCGAGATCATGCCATTGCGGCGGGCCATTTTCCTGTCGCGCCTGCCGATGGCTTGCCCCACGGCGACGGCCGCGGCGGACGAGATCCCGAGCGGCACCATGAACGTCAACGATGCGCAGTTGATGGCAATCTGATGAGCGGCCAGGGCAACCGGCGCTAAACGTCCCGCGAGTATCGCCGCTGCACCGAAGGCACCCACTTCGAGCAGAATCTGCGTAGCCGCCGGAAAGCCGAGCCGCAGCAAGATGCCGAGTCTCCGCCAATCGACGGGCTGAAGCAGATTTCGAAAGCCCGGAGTGAGATTGCGCTCGAACCACCAGATAAAAAATGCCAGCATGGCGGCCATGTAGATCCTGGCCAAACAGGTGGAGAGCGCCGAACCCGCCACGCCGAGGGCCGGAAAGCCCCAGTGGCCCTCAATCAGCAGCCAGTTCGCGAACCAGTTGATCAGATTGGCGCTGATCAAAACGAACATGACGGGCCGGACGTGTCCCATGGCTTGCAGATACCGGCGGAACGCCGCATACAGTAACAAAGGAAGGGTGCTCAAGCCCAGTGTGCGAATGAATAATCCCGCCAGCGAAGCCACCGGTTCGACAATCTTGAGCCAGCGGAAAATCGGCGGCATCAGGCTGAAGAGGATGGTCAGCGGCACGGTGAGTGCCACGGCGAGATAAAAGCCCTGCGTTAACGAACGGTGACAGTCGTCCCGGTTGCCCGCTCCATACGCTTGCGAGACCAGCGTGTCGAGACCCAGCAGCAGCCCCATGCCGAATATGGCGAACGAATAAAAAGCGCTGCTGCCCACCCCGATTGCGCCGATGGCGGCCGGCCCGAGATTGCCGATCATGATGGTATCGACAGTCGTCATCGCCATCCAGCCCAGCTCGGCCAGCGCCACGGGAACAGCCAGTTTTAGAACCTGCCGTACATCGGGCCAGAGCGGAGACATCTGAACATCTTGGCACTCGGCCAAAATCGCGAAGGCGTTAAGCCACGATCTGCAAGAGGTTCTTGGCGAATTGTTCTTCGAGAACCTTCATTTTGGCAAGTAATGTAGTCCGTTTGATGCCAAGCAGATCGGCCGCCCGCGCCTTATTGCCGTTCGAAAGCGCCAGCGCCTGGTTGAGCAGAGAGCTCTCAAAACGAGCGACTTCTTTGTCGTAGTCCAAACCGCTTTGTGTCACGGTCACTAGCGGCGCGACGGGCGGCAATTCAGCGGCCTGAGCATTCATGCGGCGTCGCACCTGGAAGTCTTCCGCGTGGAGCAACAGGCGATCGCCGCTCAGGGCATTCGCCATCTGGACGGCGTGTTCGAGCTGCCGCACATTGCCGGGCCATTCGAGCGATTGCAAATAGCTAACCGCGTCGTGGCTGATAGACTTTAGCGGCGTATTTTCTTCGTGGCTGATCTTCCGCAGAAAGTGCTCGAGCAGCAGCGGAATGTCTTCGCGGCGCTCGCGTAAGGGCGGCATGTGGATCGGCACGACATTGAGCCGGTAGTAGAGATCCTCGCGGAACTTGCGTTCACGCGCTGCAGCCTCCAGATTTACGTTCGAGGCGGCAATCACTCGCACATCCACCCGCACCGTTTCCGAACTTCCCACGCGCTCGAAGGCGCGCTCCTGGAGAATGCGCAGCAGCTTCGATTGCGAGTCCATCGGCAGATCACCGATTTCATCGAGAAAAATCGTGCCGCGATGCGCTTGTTCAAAACGGCCCATCCGGCTGGCATGCGCACCAGTGAAGGCGCCTTTGGCGTGACCGAATAGCTCTGCTTCGATCAGATTAGAAGGCAGGGTAGTACAGTTGACACAAACTAACGGGTGTTCGGCCCGGTCGCTGGCGGAGTGAATCGCTTTGGCGATTACTTCTTTGCCGGTGCCCGTTTCGCCGCTGATCAGGACAGTGCAGCGCTTAGCTGCCACCAGCTGAATAATGTCGCAGATCTCGAGCATGGGGCTGCTCTGACCAATCAGGAAGCGACGCCAGTTCGGTAGATCGTGTCGATTTAACATTCAGGAACGACCCGGAATGCAGCAGACTGGCAAAACCGCACACTACTCGCTAGCCTGGCTCCGAATCTTCTACTTTCGTAGTGTGCGCGCACAGCCAAAGTTCTTGAGCAGTGGCTTCGATTTCGCGTTCAAATTGCAGATTCCACTCGGTATATCTCTTAGCCCGCAGCTTCGACAGGCATAGCTCGTCCTGTTCCGCCTGGCATAGCCGGCTCCGCTGCAAGGCGATTTGCGATTCGGCGCGAGCGACGGCTTCGCGAATGGTTTTGGCGTGCATTTCGAGGCCGATGGTGAAGGAAGAAAGGGTCCGCAGATCGCCCCAACCGGACCCTTGGGCATCCTGTACGAACGTGGAAGCGTCGGCGCGCTGTGCAAGCAAGGCGACGCGCGACTTCTCCAGCCGGTCGCGTTGCGCGATCAATTCCTGTAGCTTCGCTCTTTCGGCTTCGACCCGCAATTGTCTCAGGCGCAGAGCAGATTCCAGCCGGAATTTGAATTTGGTCATGTGCGATGCCTGGGACAGGCTTTAGATTGTTGAAAGACGAAGTTTAGCCGCAGATAAACACGGATCAACGCAGATAAGGCCCTCATTTTCAATCAGCGTTTATCCGCGTTTATCTGCGGCCTATAATTCTTTAGCGGTCTCTTTAACCTGCGATCTTCTCTGCTTTTTACCCCGCTTGAGAGCAACACGATTTCCGAAAAATTACGTGACATCGGGTTAGAGAGCTGCTGCCAACTTGTCCAGAGAGCTGAGCGTTGCCGGAAGGCTGCTTTTCTCTTGTGAATCCTGCCGGAGAAAGCTCAAGATCTGTTCCCGTGACCGGATACTGGAATCGAGCCTGGTATTGGAACCGGAGACGTATGCGCCGAGTTGGATCAGATCTTCCGAACTGCGATAACAGGCCAGCGCTTCCCGCAATTTCTGGGCGGCTTGCAATTGAGCTTTGGTCGCCACGTGGGAGGCGACGCGTGAAACGGAGCTCAGAATGTCGATGGCCGGATAGTGGCCGGCTGCGCCGAGGTCGCGAGACAAAACGATGTGCCCGTCCAGAATTCCGCGGACGGCATCGGCGATGGGTTCGTTTTGGTCATCGCCCTCGACCAGGACTGTGAAGAAGCCAGTAATGCTGCCGGTGCGAAAAGCGCCGGCCCGCTCGAAAATCTTCGGCATGATGGCGAACACGGAAGGTGTGTAGCCTTTCTGGCTTGGTGGTTCGCCGGCGGCGAGACCGATCTCGCGCTGCGCCATGGCAAGCCGGGTGACTGAGTCCATGACGAGAAGAACGTTCTTCCCCTGATCGCGAAAATATTCAGCGATGGCGAGCGCTACGAAACACGCGCGAATGCGCAGCGGGGCGGGCCGGTCGGACGTGGCCACTACCGTCACGGAACGGGCCATGCCTTCGGGTCCAAGTTCGTTTTCGAGAAAATGCCGAACTTCGCGATTCCGTTCGCCAATCAGGGCAATTACCGTCACGTCGGCTGAGTTCTGGCGCGACATACACCCAAGCAGAGTGCTTTTGCCAACGCCGCTGCCGCCGAAAATTCCGATGCGCTGACCTAATCCGCAGGGCAGCATGCTGTCGATGGCCCGGATGCCGGTGGCGAGTGGCTGATCGATGTGACTGCGCTGCATGGGGCCGGGAGGTTCGGCGAAGAGGCCGTAGCTCTCGCTGCCGTGAATGGGCGGGCCGCCATCCATGGGGCGTCCGAAACCGTCGAGCACTCTGCCTAAGAGATCGGGTCCAACACGTACCTGCGACTCGCCGGCGCGTGCATAGATTGGATCGCCCGGTTCGAGCCCGTCGATCTCTTCTAACGGGATGGAAAGGATTCGCCCGTTACGAAAACCGGCAACCTGCGTGCGGATCGCTTTGCCGCGGCTGGTTTGGATCTCGCAAAAGCTGCCAACTGCCGAGGCCGGTCCTTGCGACTCGATCACCAATCCGGTGATTTGCTTCACCACACCTCGGGAGCGAAGCGGATCGCAGGTCTTTAATAGGTCGGCGAAACGGGATAGGTCCAGCCGCTCTTCGACTGATTCAGAATGGGCTAACATGAAATCCCCAGGCGGTCCACAAAGCCGCGCTCAATTTCGTGCAGTTGTGTTTCGATCGACGCATCCAGCTCGCCAAAAGCGGTTTCGAAGATTACGTCGCCGACTCGCATCCTAGGGTCGGGCGAGAGGGAGACAGCCGGTAGTAAGCCAGCCTTATCGAGGGCGGTGCGAACGGACTGCATCGCCTGCGGAGCAACGCGGATCTGAGAGATTTCGCGGTTCTGTAGCTTCTGCAGGCCGGCATAGACCACGCCCTGAATCGAATCGGGATCGGTCTGCAATTCACGGTGGAGAATGCGCCGCGCCACCGCCAGCGATAACTTGACAACGTCGCATTCCGCCTCATTGCGCATGCGCCGCTTGGCGACCAGCAAGTCTTTCAGGGTGTGTCCCAGCCGGTCATTGACGCTCTCCATTTCGAGCGCTAATTGTTCGCGGCCTTTCTGCAAGCCTTCTTCAAAAGCAGTTTCACGACATTTCGCCAGTTCCGCCTGTCGGGAGCGTTCCAGTTCGGCTAGTTGTTCCCCCGATTGGTCATGATGGTTCTGCGTGCCGGCGGACGGGCGCGGTCTGCTTACAGAACTTACAGACGGACCAGCGGAAGGCCAGGTAAGTGCCTGAATAGAGCTCGAATGTTCAGCGATTTTGCAGGACATGGCGGGACCGAAACCGGTTTAACTCGCCTCTTCCGCCATCCAGCCTCGGATGACACCGGCAGCCAGGGCAGGATCGCGACCGACCGTTTCACGAACACTCTGCCGCAGTGTTTCCACACGTATCGAAGGATCAGGCGCCGGCAGCGCGTCTTGCTTATGGCTGCTCAATTCCGCCCGATCCGGGTGTGCAGCGGAGAGCTCCTTTTCAAGGGCGTTATTTGCGTTTTCAGCTGCTGCCAGCGCGGGCCGCGTCTGCACTACACTGGCTGGCGTCTTTTTGCGGCGGCTCAACAGGAACAGCAGCAGCCCAACCAGCACCAGAACTCCGACACCACCACCGATCAGCATTTTGGGATCTTTCAACAGCTTCTGTAGTGCGGTCCCGGGCGCTTCAGGCTTGGCAGTCCCGGCAGGAGACAGCGGCTCATCCTGCTCTTTTTCAAAGGGCAGACTCTGTACGATGAGTTGATCGCCTCGCTCCGCCGAAAGTCCAATGATGCCTCCGACGATATCGTGGATCGTCTTCAGCTTTTCCGGGCTGGGCGCGACGAGTGTTCGTTTCGCTTTTGCTCCAGTCCCTTCCCATTTCACTTCGTGGTCGACCAGAATGGAGGCCGAAAGATGCTTGATGATGCCGCGTGGCACTTTGGTCTGGCGGACGGTGCGCGAAGTCTCGTAAGAGACGTTTTCGGTTCTGCGCGAAACGCTTCCGCCGATGCCGCCGACCGGCCTTGAGCTCGGGCGGGGAAGGTTCGACGCCGTTCCCGGTACACCCGCCGATTCCGCCCGTCCGGCCTGGTCCTCCGATTTCTGAGAGTTCGTCATGACGGAACGAGTGGGATCGAAGGTCTCGTCGGTCAGTTCGCTGGTACTGAAATCGCAGTCCGCGGAGACGCCCACGCGGAAATGGTCTTCACCCAGCAGGGGTGTCAGCGTGGATTGAATCTTGGCCTGCATGTCGCGCTCGATCTGATGTTTGTATTCGAGCGCTCCATCGGCGCTATCCGCCAGATCGGGATTGGATTTCTTCGGACGGCTCAATAGATTCCCTCGCGCATCGACCACCGAGACATAATCCGGTCCTAATCCCTCGACGGCGCTGGCTACCAGGTTCGTGATGGCAAGAACGTTCGATTCGCTGAGACGCGCACCCGGCTTAAGGCTGAGCAGCACGCTGGCTTTAGCCGATTCGCGGGCGTCGAGAAAAACAGAGTCTTTGGGGAAGCTCAAGTGAACCCGCGCCTGCTCCACTTCGTTCAGCGACCGGATTGATCGTTCCAGTTCGCCTTCGAGCGCGCGCCGGTAGTTCACATGTTCGGTGAAGTCGGTTAAGCCGATGTTGGTCTTATCGAATAGTTCAAAACCTATCCGGCCCGATCGCGGCAGTCCCGCGCCGGCCATTTCCAATCGCAGTTCATCTACCTTGTCGGTGGGCACCAGCACCGAAGTGCCGTTATCGGTCAAGCGATGCTCGACACCGGATTCCTTGAGTTTTTGCACGATAGCGGCCGCATCCTCGGCGGGCATGCCGGTGAACAGCGGCCGGAAGTCACTCTCGTGATGCCAGCGCACAAAGCTCACCATGCCGGCCACCAGAAGAATGACAGCGAAGGCGATGCCGATCCGTTGCGAGACCGATAACGAACTGAAGATTTTGCGGAATTGATCCATGTGGCGATAGCGAGGGGGCGATAGCGAGTCTGAATCAGACCTGCATCTTCATAATTTCTTCGTAGGCCGAAACGACTTTATTTCGCACTTGCATGAACAATTCAAAGTCGAGATCGGCGCTCTGCCCGGCAAGAATAGTTGAATGAAGGTCCTGTGTTCCGCCGGAGATGAAGTTTTGCGCCGCCGTGTCCGCGGTGGCGTTAGCCGTTTCGACTTCTTTCACCGTAGACGCCAGCACCTCTCCAAAAGAGGCTTTCGGTGGCCCGTTGAGAATAATTTGCGCCGGGTCGATCAGTACCGGAGCGGCAATAGGTGTGATGGGCAGAGACATGGGTTTAGCGGAAGAGGTCGATTGACTTCTGAATCATGTCCTTCACGGCCGCAATCGCCGATACATTGGCCTGGTAGGAATGCGATGCGCCCAGCAGATCGACCATGTCTTCGGCCGGATTCATTTTAGGAAAGGACACGTAGCCATCCTTATCGGCATCGGGGTGCCCGGGCAGATAGCGGCGGTCGGGATCGCTTGTGTCCTCGACGATTTGGCTCACTGCGACGCCATTACTCTCACTGCCGATCTGCGATTCCATAAAAGAGGAGAACGGCGAGGAAACGTTCTGGCTTTGGAAGACGACATCTCGTCGCTTATAAGGGCCACCGTCAGCGGTGCGCGTGGTATCCGCATTGGCGATGTTTTCGACCAGGATTTCGGCGCGCTGGCGTTCGGCAGACATGCCGGAGGCGCTTACAGAGAGAGTGGAGAATAAGCTCATGATGCGGACCCGCTTCCTCCCTCGATCGCCATGCGCAGCTGCTTGAGATTGGAGTGCAGCAAGTTGGACGCTACGGTAAACCGCAGAGCGTTTTCCGCGAGAAGCCTCGCTTCCCGGTCGAGATCGACATTGTTGCCGTCGTTCTTGTTTTTCAGTCCGGAAACTTCTGTTGGAACGGGCGTATTCGTCATCGAGCTTTGCAGCTCGGATTCGAAATTGATGTCTTTGGTCTTGTAACCGGGCGTATCGGCGTTAGCGATGTTAGCGGCGACTAAGCGCTGCCGCGCGCTGACAAGACTAAGATATCGATCTAATTTAGAAGAGGTCGGATCGAGCATGACGGATTGCAAGAAGAGCTATGCAATCCGAAGGCCATGAGACTACCCGCGCATATTCAGGAGATTTGAGTTTGAACTGTTAAATATTTGCCGCAAGGAGAAAAGTGGCCCGTCAAAAACTTGACGCTTTAGCCGTCGAGCCGCCAGGTTTCCGTCGATCCCAGGCCGCCATACGAAAGAAGCCGGGAAGCTTCCAGGCTGCGCGTCGCCAGTTGTGCGCGCATCACGCGGGCCAGGTGCAAGCGATCTTGAATGACCGACGTAGCCGCGGAGATCAGCCGGAGTTTTTCGTCATGATCGCGTGTGGAGTCTATAGCAAATCTGAGGGCTTTTCCATAGGCGCTGATGAGCGGCAGAGCCGCCTCGAAATCGCCCGAAGCGATGGCGGCCTGGATGTCAGATCCTATTGCTTCGATCATGATGTTTCAATTAAAGCCCGGCGTTCGACAATTGGTTGGCTTGCATCTGAGCAAACAAATCAGTGACCTGCGTCAATTGATCCTGGAGTGACGAAATCGTGGCGTCCGCTTTGGCCATCTGCGCCGTTAAGTTTGTTTGAATTTGCGCCACCTTCTGTTGATCGGTAGTGATGGTGCTCGCAATCGAAGAAAGCTGCGTCGTGACGTTGCCGGTGGCCTGTGCCAAAATGCCCGTTGTCGGATCAGTAATTGAGGTGATCAAGTTCGACGCGGCCTGAAGAAATCCACCGGATGTGGAGTTGCCGATAAAATTTAGAACGTCTCCAGCCGAAGTAGCGGCGGCACTGGAAAGCGCGTTGGCATCGAAGTTGAGATTACCCGAGGTGTCAAAAGTCAGGCCGATACTGGCCAGCGAATTTACCGAACCGCTTTGGGGAGTGAAGTTTGCCAGGTTTGTCAGCGCATTCTGCAGCTGGTAAATGACGCTATCGCCTGTCAGAGCCCCTCCGCTCTGCCCGCGATTTTTGTTCAGTTCAGAGGTGATCGAGTTATAGGCGTTCGCAAATGCCGAAAGACCGCTCGCAATACCTGAAATGCTCTGGCCCACGGTAATGGTTGTGCTGCCGGTCGCCAAAAGTTGAACGTTCAAGCCGGTCGAAAGCGTCGCGCTTCGGGTATTCGAGCTGATCGGGGTGCTCGGCTGGCCGTTGACTTGATAGGTAACGTTGGTGCCGGTTGAGATGGTACTCAGAAGATTGCCGTTTGTACCATCGCTCAGTTGGACCGTGTCGGGAGCATAGTTGAGGCTCTGCACGGAGAGGCGATAGTCGGGTGAAGATGTGGTTCCCACGTTGACGACACTGGCCTGGACACTGGCGGAGCTGTTGGTGATGGCTTGCGCCAAGCCGCTCAATGTGCCGGCCGGATTCGAGATGTTATAGTCCGTGCCATTGATTGAGAGCGTGTAGCTCGATGCGGAATCGATATTGGCTGTCGTTGGATCCGTAACGGTATTCAGCCCACTGGGGCTGACCGCATTGGTCTGCGAGCCCAGGCTGATGACGTTCAAGGTGTAATCGCCCGACATAACGCCGGATGAAACTGAGGCGCTCGCTACCGTGGTGTTCGAAACGTTCGCCGAAAACGCACCCACACCCGTCGAGCTCTGAATAGTATCGACGGCTGCCTGTAGGGAATTGAAGGTGCTCGAAACGGTCTCCAATTCGGACTGCTGGCCATTCAGCGTGGTTTGCTGCGACTGGAGTTGTTTCAGCGGAAGGGAAGCGATGTTGACGGCCTGAGTAATAGACTGCTGAAGCTGAGCCGCATACTGGCTGCTGCCCGCGAAGTAGGTAGTGGACGAGGGGGAAGTGCTGCTGGTAGCCATACATTTATAAGTCGCGCGAGCTGACTAATTGCATCAACCCGCGCGACATTTCTTTACTCAGGACCTTAGGACTATTGGAGGAGCTTCAGGACAGACTGCGGTTCCTGATTGGCCTGTGCCATGGCGGCGACCGATGTCTGCACCAGCACCTGGGACTTGGTCAGGCTGGCAGCATCAGAGGCAACGTCCGCATCGCGGATCTGGCTCTGCGCGGCCGAGAAGTTGGAGATTTGCGACTGAGCCAGGCTGATGGCGTAGTTCAGTTTGTTTTCGCCGGCGCCGACCGAACCCTGGACGAGGCCGAGGCTCTTGATGGCGGAGTTGATCGAAGCGATGGCGGCGTCGGCATTGCCGGTTGAGGTTGCGCTTTGCGTGGGGGCAGCAACCGTCTGGTTCGTACCCACAGTGGCGGCGCTAGCGCCGAAGAGCGAACCGGCATTTCCTGTTGCGCCGGTAGGAGTGGCGAACGCAGACTGAGACACCGTGAAGGTGGAACCGCTCTGGAAGCTGATCCCAGATCCATTCTGAACCGCATACACGCCGCTGCCCTGTAGTTGTGTGTTGAGGGACGTGATAGCGTGAGCCAGGGTATCGGCATAATGCGCCGTGTCGGACGTGTTTCCATTCAACGTCAGGTTGTACTGCTGGCCGCCCGCGCTGACGCTCAGTGTTTGTGACTGGTCGCCGGTACCGCCGGTACCGTCGGTGAACGCGACGAACGCGCCCGCCGCAGTCTGGTAGTTGGCGTCGTTGGTGAGGGTCTCGGTAGAGTTGGCCGTTCCCGCGACTCCCGCCGTTGCGCCTGTATTCACCACGCTGGCCGAGAGCAGGTTGCTGCCGGAAAGCTGCAGGTTTCCGCTGCTGCCGATCTGAGCGGTAATACCCGTGATCCCCGCGGCGGTAATCGCCTGGTTCACTTTATCCACAAACTGCGCGCCGCTGTAGCCACCAGCCTGCGAGCTGATCGTCAGAGCCGATGAGGTTGTGGCGACACCTTTCGCATTGGCATAGGTGAGCGTGAAAGCTTCGCTGCCGGCGGTCAGGAAACTGGCATTCGGGTCACTTAAGCTGCTGGCCGAAGGATTGGTGAAGGACGTTCCGCCACCGATCACTGACGTGGTGTTCAGATTCAGCGAAGTGGCGTCGACGGCGTTGTTCGTTCCGCTCAAATTGATGTTGATGCCCGCGTTGGTCGCAGAGGAAGCTCCGCCGATGTAGACGTTGAGGCTCGAGTTAAAGGAACCACCCGAATTCAAGTTGATGTTGGTCGCCTGACGCGTGATTTCGCTGATCAGACCCTGGTACTCGTTGTTCAGAGTGCTGCGATCGCCAGTGAAGGTGCCCGAAGCGGACTGCGTGGCCAGCGTCTTCATACGATCGAGGATCGTCGAAATGTTGCTGATGCCACCGTCAATAATCTGCAGCTGGCTGACGCCGTCATTGGCGTTGCTGACGCCCTGCGTCAACTCCGAAATGTTGTTGCGGTAGGTATTGGCAATGGCCAAACCGGCGGCATCGTCGGCGCTGCTGTTAATACGGTAGCCAGAGGTCAACTGCTGAATCGTTTTGCTCTGGAAGTTATGGTTGATGTTTAAGTTGTCTTGCGCTACTAGCGAGTCAACGTTAGTTTGAAGGGAAATCATATAGTGTGTCTTTTTCCTTAGTTTCTATAGCCGTTTTTGCCTCGCGGCATGCATTCGACTTCTGAAGTTCATTTCGACTATTAAATGAGAAAGTCTAGTTTTTTATTGCAAAGTTTGCTGCTGTAATCCAAACAAATTCGTGCCGGTGAAATCCGACCGCAGGTGATGTAACAGTGTCTGCGCGCCGCTTCGTTTCGAGAAAGCCGGTAAGCTGCCCTTGTTTCCGAGACTCTGCAAGTGTTCGGCCACTGTCTGGAGCAGTTGCCGGCGCTCCTGATCCAGCAGGGAAGCGGTTCGCACCCCACTGCAGGAACCCAGTGCGCTATGAAGCGCCGCCTGCATGGAAGGATCGTCTTCCACTTTCCAGGCCTGAAGAATCCGATCCGCATGCTGCGCTATATCCACGTTTTACAAATCTCCTGCCCTCTGTATCGCAAAAAAGGCAGCAGATTCGAAGGGAATCAACCTAAATAACTGAAGAGTGATTTGGTGCTAAGGCTGGCATGGGCTGAGAGCGCTGCTTCGAGCGCCGTTCTGTCCAGCGTGAGCTGCGTAGCGTCGGTCGCAACGTCGCTATCTCGAATGGCCGAGAGCGATTGGGTGATGCTGCTCACCTTATCGGTGGCACTCGATGACGCCTGCTGAATCCAGTTTTGCGTGTTGCCGTAAAACGTGGTCGCCGAGCCAAGCTGAGTGACGCCGGCTTTGACGTCGTCGAGAGCGGCAGCGGCAGCGGCCTGATTGTTACTGAGCAACGCGCTACCTAGATTGAAGGCTCCTTGAAAGATATTGGATGTGGGGATCTGAGGCGCCGGGGGTAGCGGCTGCACAGGGTTCGGTACGTCGAAAATCGCTTGCGCGGTCATGCGCGGAACAATCTCGTTTCCATCGCCATCCCGCACCGTCGCAGTGTTAGTAGGCGTCGGCACAATATTGGCAGTAACCCCGCTCGTCGCGCCCCAATTGTAAGTGTAGGGTTGCGAAGCGGTGGCATCGCCGCCAAAAATATACCGGCCACCTACCGAAGTATTGGCGACCGATACAAGCTGCTGTTCAATCTGCTGCACTTGCAACCCAATCGTCTGGCGGTCGGCGGCGGTTGATGTGCTGCTCGCGCCTTTAGAACCAAGCGAGACGAGCTGATCCATCAGACTGGCGGCGGTCTGCAGCGCGCCATCGGCTGTCTGCGCCTCAGTCTGAGTTGTGTTCAGGTTGGTCTGCACCTGCTTGAGCTGTGATAGTTCGACCTGATAGGAAATAATCGGTGCGACGGCGGCTGGATCGTCAGAAGCCTGATTCACTCGAAAGCCCGAAGTGATCTGTTTGTTGACATTCGCGATCTGGGCTTCCAGATTGGAAAGGTCCGCAAGAAAACTTCCGTTATAGGAATTAATTCCGGCTATCATGATTCACGCTTTCTTACGTTAAGTTACCGACTGCATCATTTGCATCAGGTACTGAATGGTTTGCTTCACGGTCGCGAGCGCCTGGGAAGCGGCCTGGTAACCGGCCTGAAACTGCAACAGTTTTGCCGCCTGATCATTCAGGGAAACCCCGGATACTTGTGCGCGCGCGCTCTGCGCTTGTGTGAGCACCTGCGTTTGGGTGGTCTGGGACTGTGCGGCGGCGGATTGCAGCGCGCCGATATTCGCTGTCATCGAGCTATAAAAATCGGTGTAGTTCGCGCCGTTTACCTGGTCTAGTGGATTGGTTGAATTCTGCAGCTGCGAGAGCTGATCCGCGATACCGTTGGCGACAGAAGGCGGTCCTATCGTGGCTGCCGCCAGTTGAGAGCCTGTGATGGTCGAACTCACTCCAAGCGAAGCGGCGACCGTCGTTGGCGAACCCGCGGTATAAGTAAACAGAGGGACGCCGGCCACCGGCGGAGTTCCGCCCGTCTGCCCGCTGGTTAGCAAGGTGTTGACGCGATCCGCCAGCGATTGGGCTAATTCATTTAAGCTTCCTGGTTGCGTATTCGATCCCAGAACGGATGGCATAACGCTGTTCGTAAACTGCAGCAGGCCGCCCAGTTGTCCGCCCTGCATGTGTCCCGTAACATCTTCGCCGCTGGAGGTCAAAATCTGCTGCAAAGGTGCGGCGTTTCCACCACCTGAATTGATGGCCGTCTCCTTTAGCACGGTTTGATCCTGGCCCACCACGAGCGGTACTTGCCCGTTCGCCAGCACCGTTACCGTGCCATCACTCTCGGCATGCCCCGTGATCGAGACATAGTTCGACAGCTGCTCCAGATTGTTATACAGCTGAGACTGCAGCCCGCTGTCGTTCTGTCCGCCCTTGCGAATCTCTCCATTGATGTTCGCAATCTGCGAGGTGAGCTGATTAATCTCGCTCACCGTAGTTTGCGTTTGCCCAATGGCGCTGCTTCTCACGTTCGAGATGCTCGATGCCAGGCCGTTGAAAGTTTGAGCCACTCCCTGGGCCGCGGAGAGGACCTGCTGTTGCGCGGTTGTGCTGCTGGGCGTAGTGCTCCAGGCCGAAAAAGCCGAATAAAGCGTGCTGAGCGCGCCTGGGATGCCGTTGCTGCCGGAAACGTCCAGCAACGACTGCAACGATTGCAGCGTCGAGGCTTGCTGCGTAGCGGAGCCGACTTGTTGATTCGCGTCCCACACGCTGGCTTCGGCGAAATTATTGCGAGAGCTCTGCGTGTTACCCGCCAGTACGCCGCCCCAAACATTGGCCGACGGATCGAACAACGCTGCATTCAGCTGGAGAGTCTGCGTCACGTAGCCAGGCGTGGACGAGTTGCTGACGTTGTTTTGGACAACGCCCATGGCCTGCTCTAAAACATCGAGAGCGTTACCCGCGGTTCCGAGACTGGCAAACAGGGATGACATGCGATTAGCCGTTCACCACAAGCGATCGTTGTTCACAGCCGCGATCGGGCGCTCCGTCAGCGCAATATCCCAAGTCGCTGCCGGCGTTCGCCGCCAGCCGGCCCATAAAAAGCGTGGCCGCCGAATCCATCAAGTGTTCTACCGTCGCCGTCCGCGCTGCCAGCGCCATCAGGCGTGGCGCCAGAGAACGGTTCGCCTGCGGATCCCACCCGCGCTGGATTTTCTGCAGCACTTTCGCCGCCTGCTGGATGGAGGAGCAGTAATCCCCGCTCCCGTCGCCCAGCGCTAAAAGACGATCCATGGCATCGGATAGGTGTTCATCGGCGGCATCGAGCAGGGCGCAACTCTCGGCAGTATTCATCGGTAGTTCTATCTCGATCCGGCGATAATGGCCCGGCTTGTGCCGCCCAGGTCAGCCTGGTAGGAACCGGAACGAACCTGAGCTGTCAACGCCGCGACTCTAGATTGCTTATCGGCCGAGTTCAGGTTTTTCGCGAGCGCAATCAGGCTGCTGGCGCTCGATAATTTCACGGTATCCGCGGATTTATCCTGGTTTCCATCAACCGGATGTGTTCCCGGCGGGATGGAGCCAATCGAGCCGAAGGAGCCCGTTCCGCCGACACCGCCAATATTCTGATTTTCAATTCGCATAGTCTGTGTTAACTTGCATCCCGTGTTTGATTAGCGAGCGGCTGGCAGATTATTGTCCGGCTCCGGATTCCGGGTCAGTTCAAAGACCTTGATAATGAGTTTCACTTCGCCTTGCCCGACGCGCAGCGCCGAGGCAATCTCAGGCACCGAGTCGCCCCTCTTATGCAGCCGCAAAACCTGGCCGCGGCGGTTCAGATGCAAACTCTCCGCCTGCGAGATCCACTCGTCGTGTTCCTGCCGGTTCTGCTCCGACATGTCCAGGCGATTTTCGAGACCCGTCAGGCGTTCTGTCAGCGCCTCCGCACTCTGCGACACATCCTCGTGTGTTGCCATATGAACCACCAGCTTGTGCATCTCCGCCTTCAACCGCAGATAAAACCAGACGGGCAGGGAGACAGCGGGCAGCGTAACGAGGCTGGCCAGCATGGCTGGTGATTGGAGCCAGGCAATCATCTAGTAAAGTCCTCTTTCGGTCGGCCACTTGTGCTCCATGAGCGCTCGCAGCCGCAAGATCCCCTGCGCGCGCAACTGCGAGATGCGCGTCGTATGGAGATCCATGATCGAGGCGATCTCCCGGAGATTCAATTCTTCCTTGTAATAGAGACTAAGAACGGTGCGTTCATTCTCAGGCATTTTCTTCATGCCGTCGGTAATCACCCGTTCGAGTTCGGACCGTTCGAGAAGCCGGGCTGGTGTCGCGTCTTCATCGTCGCTAATAAACTGCAGAATATCTACTTCTTCGCCGTCGACTACCTGCATGCTGCCGAGCGAAACGCCGCGCAATTCGAGCATCCACTGTTGGTACTCGGCTAAGGAAAGGTTGAGTTCAGCGGCAATATCCTCCTCTGCCGGAGTGCCCTTGAGTTTTCTCTCGGCGGCGCTGATGGCTTGCTGTACCTGCTTGAGGCGTTTGCGCTTATGTGTCGGGATGCCGTCTAGGCCGCGGATGCTATCGAGAATCGCGCCGCGAATTTTGTACTCCGCGTAGGTTCTGAGCGTAGTATTCCGGCCGGGATCGAAATTGTCCACCGCCGCCAGCAGACCCACTACACCCGCCGAAATCAAGTCATCCAGTTCCACACTCGGAGGCAGCTTTTCGTGGATGCGGTTGGCAATCCAGTTTACCTGCGGCAGGTGCTCCAGGATCAACTCGTCCCTCTCTTCCGATGTTCTATCGACAGTTGCGTAGGCGTACATAGAAGTTCCGGCTCTAAGCGGCCACGGAAATGGCCTGCTCCCGCGGCAGCAAATGCGCCATTAGTTCTGCCTTAACCGCCTTGCGAATATCTTCTGGAACGTGCGGTCCGGAAGACAGGAACGAAAGCGGCAGTCCAGCGCGCATGGCAAACTCGATCCCGGTCGCATTGCTCTCGACGGCGTCCAGATGGGTCAGGATCATCTTGGCCGGCTCGAAAACCGCGAATCGTTTCCAGGTTCGCTGCGCCACGTCCAGGCTCAGGTAAGCGGGCAACACCAGGTGGACTTCTACGGGAAGCTTGCGAACAGCACGCGCCAGTTCCGCCAGATCCGCTTCATCGGCCTTGGAAAAACCAGGAGTGTCGATCAGAGTAAGGCCCTTGGCTGGCTGATCCAGCAGCGTTGCCAGCGCCGTCCAGTCCTGTACCGGTTTGAAGTCGACCGAACCGATGCGAGCGTAGCGGCTGAGTTGTTCCCATCCGCCGATGCGTAAGGTGTCGAGCGACAACAGGTGAAGCGGCCGTTTGGCCTTCAGGCCGAAGCGCAATCCGAGCTTGACGAGAGATGTAGTCTTGCCTGCGCCGGGAGGTCCGACCAGCAGGACAGTGGAATAAGCCTCGCCTTCTTCGCCGAGCGTGGGGGCAATCTCGAAGCGGCTGGCTACTTCTTCTTCGAGGACGGCATTGACCAGGTCGCGCGCAAAAAGGTCCCGCTGATCGAGAATCATCCGGTGCGAGCGTTCGGTGTGCGGCCGGGCGCGCTGCGCTACCGCTTCGGTCAGCTCCTGGCAAAGCTCGGCGGAGAAGCCGGCGTCTCTAAGACGATGAAAAATGCGGGCCAGTTCGGGCGATAACTGCTCTGTTGCGCGAGTCACTGTAGAACGGTTCATCGAGCCACGCAGATCGTCCATTTGTTTTCGCAGTTCCGAGAGTTCGCGCAGAACAACGTCTGCGGGCGTCGGAGAGTTAGTGGTCACCGGCGCATCGCCCGGCGTGCCGTTTCCGGCCGGCGCTAATCCAAACACCACTTCATAGCGCCCTAGCTGACTCAGGTCGTGCCCGGTCGGGCGAGAACTGATCAACATGGCCTCCTCGCCCAACTCGGTGCGAGCCTGATCGACCGCTTCCTGAACCGAATGGACGAAGTACGATTTCAACCGCATCAGATGACTCCCAGTGACAAGATTTTGACGCCCGGCGGCACTTCGTTATGCGACACCGGGAAAATGTTCGGCAGCGACGGCTCCAGAATCTGGCGTAAAAAGAAACGTGCGCCCGACGACGTAATAATCAGCGTCGGAGTTTCTCGCTTGTCTAGTTTCCGTTCCACACGGTTCACGACTTCCCGCACCACCTGGGGTGAAAGCACCAGGATGCTGTTCTGCTCGGTGTGTTGAACCGCCGATTCAATCGACTGTTCGATGGCGGATTCGAGAAAGAACCCAGGCAATTCGCCCTTCGGATTGATATAAGGCTTGGTGACCGTGCGCCGGATGCACTGCCGGGAAAATTCAGTCAGCAGCACACTATTTTTCGTCGTGAGCGCGGCTTCACTAAGCGCTTCCAGTATCGATACGCCGTCCCGAATCGATACCCGCTCGCGGAGGAGATTTTGCAAAACTTTTTGAACCGTAGAAAGTGAGAGCAGCTTTGGTACCAAATCCTCAATGAGCTTCGCGTGTTCCTGGGCGACGCGATCGCAGAAGTTTTTGGCGTCCTGCCGCGAGAACATTTCGCTCGTGTGCTGCTTGACGAGTTCGGAGAAGTGGGTTCCGATCACATTGACTGTGTCGACGATGGTGTAACCCGAGCCGCGCGCCGCATCCACCTTGTCGGCCGGCACCCAAAGCGCCGGTAAGCCGAAGGCCGGCTCGCGTGTCTGTTGTCCCGCGAAGTCCTTCTGTGCCTTGGCGGTAGGCACGGCGAGTTCACTGCCCGAAAGCAGCTCGTAACGCCCAATTTCACTGCCCTTCAGCAGCACTACGTACTCCCGCGAGCGCAGTGTCAGGTTATCCGTGACACGTACAGGCGGTAAGAGGAATCCTAGATTGGTGACGAAGTTTCGACGAATGCCCGCGATGCGTTTTAAGAGCGGTGAAGTCGCTCCGCCGGCCACCAGGTTCGCCAGGCCAAGTCCCACCTCAATCGCCACCGGCTCGACTTTCATGAGCGTTTCGAGCTCTTCCCGAGGTGTCGCTGCCGGCAAAGCTGTTTCCTTCGGAACCGCGGTGTCGACTTTTTGACGCTTCATCCAGGCGGCTGTTCCCAAACCGCCTCCCATTAGAAGGAAGGGAATCGTAGGTAAACCAGGGAAGGCCGCCAGTAAAACCAATACTCCGGCAGACAGAAACATGGGCTCCGATTTGGTAAAAAGCTGCTTGTGAAATTCTTCGCTGATGCGGACATCCGAGGTAGCGCGCGTCACGATCAGGCCGCCCGATACCGAAATCATCAGTGCCGGAATCACTGTTACCAGGCCGTCGCCGATTGTGAGGACCGTGTAGGTTTGCAATGCGCGCTTCAGTTCCATGCCATGCTGCAGCACGCCGATCAGGAATCCGGCGACGATATTGATGCTGGTGATTAAGATACTCGCGATAGCGTCACGCTGCGTAAAGCGCGAAGCGCCGTCCATCGATCCGTAAAACTCGGCTTCGGCGGCGAGTTGCTTGCGGCGGCGGCGTGCTTCCGCCTCATCGATCAGGCCGGCATTCATCTCCGCGTCAATCGACATCTGCTTGCCGGGCAGCGCATCCAACGTGAAACGGGCCGATACTTCCGAGATACGAACCGCGCCGTGGTTAATGACCACGTACTGAATGGCAATCAGGATCAGGAAGATGACAGCGCCGATGACGTAATTGCCGCCGACCACAAAATTTCCGAAGGCTTCAATGACACTTCCGGCAGCAGCCGTTCCGCCGTTGCCGTTCAAAAGAATCAGGCGTGCGGAACTCACGTTCAAGGCCAGTCGGAAGAGAGTCAGCAGCAGGAGGGTCGTCGGAAAAACATTGAACTCCGCCGGCTTCAAAATGTACATCGTGACCATCATGACCATCACGGACATGCCGATATCGAGCACGATCAGCACGTCCAGCAGCAGCGCCGGCATGGGCGTGATGAGCGCAATAATGATTGCCAGAACGGCAATCGGCACGCCGATCTCGCTCAGCTTGGGGAGAGGCAAACCACGCAGGCCTTTCCCTGCTGTACCTTTGTTGGCTGTGCCTTTGTTTGGCGCTGCTGCGGCTAATGCTTGTGGCTGGGCTGACATGTTTGGCTGGTGACTCCTCGTTAATTAAGCGGGCATCCGCCGGCCCATGATGCGGTACACATAAGCGAGAATCTCCGCGATGGCTTTATAGAACTCGGGCGAGATGGCGCGGCCCACTTCCACAGCCGCAAACAGCGCCCGCGCCAGCGGCGGATTTTCGATAACCGGAATTTGATTTTGCACGGCGATTTGCCGGATACGCAGCGCCACCCAGTTCTTGCCTTTGGCCACTACCATCGGCGAGGACATGCTTTCCACGTCGTAGCGGATCGCTACCGCGTAGTGAGTCGGATTGACCACCACGGCCGTTGCTTTCTCAACGTCCTTCATCATCTGGCGGCGCAACAGGTCGCGGCGCAGACGCCGGATTCTTCCTTTTAATTGGGGATCGCCTTCGCTGCGCTTGTTTTCTTCCTTGACTTCCTGCTTGGACATGCGTAAGCGGGACATATAGTGCCGTTGTTGAATGAACAAATCGACTGTGCCGAAAACGACAAACAAGGCGGCCGCTTTCCAGAGCAGCGAGGTGATCGAACTCCCGATCTGGGCAGCAGCCGATGGTATGGATTCAAGAGGAAGGCGCATCATGGCCGCGCCGTGTTCCTGAATTAAAGAGTTAATGACCGCGCCCAGCGCGACCAGTAAAAGCACTGCTTCGATAACGGACTTGAGATTTTGCGCGGGCAGATCTTTTAACTTGCCCATTGGACTGAGGCGTGAAAAATTAGGCGTCAGGCGCTGAAAGCTGAAGCCGAACTGCGTTAGCCCCAGGTGGGTGGCGAGCGTAACCAGCAGCAGGGCGCCGCTAAACAGCAGCAAAGGCGAGAGATTGGCCGTGAACATGGCGCGCAGCATGAGAGGCCACTCGCCTTCGCTGATATCGCCGGCCATTGCGCGGTCCAGTAGTCGCGGCATAGCGAGATAAATAGCGTCGCGCCAGCCGACGACCACGCGCCCGATAAACACGATCGCGACGACGAACTGCACTGCCGTCAGGAATTCGCGTGCGACTAGAAACTGGCCCTGTTCGCGCGCCTTTTTGACGCGCTGCAGAGACGGTTTTTCGCTTTTATCGTCGGGCATGGCGCTCTAGCGAATAAATCCCTGCCGGATGCCGCTGAGAAGCTCGCCGGCATAGCTCTCGTACAGCTTCGGCGTGACCACCAGAATGGAAGACAGCACGATGAGCGTGAGCAGCATCTTCACCGGAAATGCATGTTGCCCCATTTGCAAATGGCCGTTCAATTTGCCGAGCAGCGCCAGTGTGATCTCGGTCATCAGGAGGAGGCCGATGATCGGCAGCGCCAGTCGGAGTCCAAACGAGAAAATTCCCGAGGCAAGGCGAATCACTTCTTGGGCGAGCCCCCGTGTCAGAGCAAACGAACCCGGCGGATAACTCGTCAGGCTGTCGGCAAAGATCCGAATGACCAGCCGGTGAATGCCGGTTGTAAAGAAAAACAGGCCGGCCAGCGTTTGCGCCATCACTCCCAGAACCTGCGAATCGGCCTGCGTCATCGGATCGATCACCGACGCGTATCCATAACCCGCTTGCAAGGCCAGCGCCTGCGCGCCCACGGTAAACGACTCAGAGAGGAAACTCACCACGAGCCCGATGGCCGCTCCCAGCACCGCGTCCGGCACCAGCAACGCTAGCAGTGAGGCAAGCGTCAGGCCGTTGGCGTTGATCACCGGCCATCTCGCGTATAGAGCGATCGTGCAGCCGAGCGCGAGGACGGTTCTCGAGATGTTTGGGCCGGCGTCTTTGAAAGGCATCGGCACAAACACGAACACCCCGATCATGCGGGCCAGCACCAATAAGAAAGAGATCAGCAGAGACGCCGAAACATGCAGCTCAGCGTGCATAGCTGCCTAGATTGCCGAGAATCGAAAAGGCGTAAGACATCGCCTGTTTCAGCATCCAGGGCATCAGGATCAGGAAGCCGACCAGGCAGGCAGCCAACCGCGGAATCGTGCTGAAAATCTGGTCCTGCATCGAAGTCGCAATCTGTATGAGGTTGACGATGATGCTCAGCGCGAACGCAATCAGCAGCAGCGGCGCACTAATCCACAGGACCGACAACAAAGCCTGCTCGACGACGTGAACCACCAGTTGAGGAGTCATCAGTGCCTATTGCAGAAAGCTCTTCATCAGCGAGCCGATCACCAGATTCCAGCCGTCGACCAGCACGAACAGCAGAATTTTGAAAGGAGCTGAAACCATCGCGGGCGGCAGTTGCATCATGCCGATCGAAAGCGTCACCGACGCTACCGCCATGTCGATGACTAAGAAAGGCAGGAACAACACCGCCCCAATCTGGAAGCCCGCTTTCAGCTCCGAAAGGATGTAGGCCGGTATCAGCACGCGCAGGCTGAGGTCCTGGCGAGCGTGCGGCTGCGGCTCTTTGGCGATCTCGAGAAACAACTGAATATCCCGTTGGCGCGCAAATTTACAGAGAAAATCTTTCAGCGGCGCAGATCCCTGGGTGACCGCCTGTTCGGTTGTGATCTGCCCTTTCTCCAGCGGCTGCCAGGCCTTGGTGTAGATATCGGAAAACATCGGCTGTACGATCAGCATCGAGAGGAAGAGCGACAACCCGATCAGCACCTGGTTGGAGGGCGCGGTCTGCGTGCCCAGCGCCTGCCTCAAAAAATGCAGCACGACCGCGATTCGCAAGAAGGGCGTGATGCACATGATCACCGCTGGCAGCATGGTCAAGAGCGTGAGGCCCAGCGCCATTTGCATGGGCAGACTCAGCGTAGTGCCGCCTTTACCCGCCGCGGCAGAAATGCCAAAGCTCGAAAACGGGTCAGCCGCGGCCGCCAGCCACAAAACCAGCATGGCCGTCATGGCTGCTGCCCCGTGAGCCCGTTCGGGTTGTCGGCTGGCCCGAACTCGGCGATCTTATTGCACCCGGAAGGAGATAAGCCGATCAAAACGATGCTGTTCCGTACGTTAACCAGGTGCAGCGAATGTTGGGCGGTCAGCGGAATCCTTTCGAGCACCTGCATCTGCTTCTCCTTATTACTGGAACGCGGCAGAGCGGTGGAAAATTGGGCCAGACCTTTACGGCGCAGCAGCATGAGCGTGCCGGCCAAAAGCCCTAAAACCAGAAAGATAGCTATAAATTGTTGAAGCATTAGCTTCGCCGTCCGGACCCCACTAAACTCGTCATAAGACAGTTCAGTGGGGAAGGGAATACTCTCAAGGCGAGGCTGACTATCTCCAGGGAAATCCGGGCAGTTGCGGCGCTACACCGTCGTTTAATGCCGCGCTGCTATAGCGCTTAATGAATGATCTGGAGCAGATCCTGCGTCATCTGGTCGGCCGTTGTAATCACCTTCGAGGCCGCCTGATAGCCGCTCTGGTACACGATCAGATCGGTGAACTGGGTCGCCATATCCACGTTAGAGGCTTCGAGCGCGCCACCATCGATTTGGCCGCGGCCGCCTGTCTGCGGGAGCCCAATGGCGGGCGTCGCTGTCTGGCTAGTCGTGGCATAGTTGTTGTTCCCCACGCTCGACATCGAGTCGGGGTTCTGGATGGATGCCAGCGCCAGTTGTGCTTCCACCCGCTGCTGTCCGTTCGAAAACGAAGCCACCACCTGTCCGCCGGTTTGAATGGCAAAACCGCTCAATTGCGCCGCCACCGAACCATCACTATTCGACGCTGAAGACGATTTCTCTGCATATTGCGTAATCAAACCAGCGCCGGTCGAGCTATCCGCAGTAGCCCAGCTGATGTTCATGGTGCTGGCGCCGTCGGTCAGATTTGGAATCGAAAGCGAAATCGGTGGGCTGTTGGGCGCCATGTTTCCGTTCGAATTAAATGAAAGCGATCCGGGAGCGCTCAAAATGGATTGCTGCACGCCGGCCGTACCGCCGGCCACGTCTCCGCCGTCAATCGTTACGTCGTAACTCCACGTATTGGCCGCCGTTTTTGTGAAGTTAAAGGTAAGGGCGTGCGAGTTCCCTAGAGTGTCCACCGCCTGCACCGGAACCTGTACCGTCCCGTCGGCCGAGCCCACTGTGGCTGCTGCGTCTACATTCGCCGTGATGGACAATTTGGTCGTCGGTGTCGGCGCCAGCACCGCGCCGGTCGGCAGTACAATCTTCGACGGCGCTCCCGCCGTGTTGATGCCCGCAGCGCTGGTGCTCCAGCCCTGCACCGTTTCTCCCGTCTGTGTCTTCAACGTGCCGCTCGAATCGAGCGTGAAGTTTCCGTCGCGAGTAAAGAGTTGCTGGTTCGACGGGCTGTTCACCACGAAGAAGCCGTTACCCTGAACCGCCGCCGCGTAAGGCGACGTGCTGGTCTGGATCGCGCCCTGGCTGAAGCTCGTGTCGCTGATCGGCACGCCCACTCCCAAGCCCACCTGATACGAAGAATTCGCTCCCAGTGTTTCGCCAAAAAGGTCCTTGAAGGCAACATCGCTGCCTTTAAATCCGCTGGTATTCAGATTCGCCAGGTTGTTGCCCGTCGTGTTGATCGCCTCCGACTGTGCCTGCAAGGCGGAGAGTGCAATAGAAAATGTGCTGGACATAGTTGTTCCTGATTTCCTTATCTGCCCTTAATTCGATCCAGACGACGAAGTGCTGGTAGTTGTCGGAATGGTCAGGCTCGACGTGCCCGTCAAATTGGAGTCGATGCTGTCCATATCCTGCCGCATCGCCAGCGTCTGCTGCAGATCGCTGAACTGTGCCAGCTGCGTCACGAAGGTGGTTCCATCGAGCGGGCTGCTGGGATTCTGATTCTTCAACTGCGAGACCAGCAGCGTTAAGAATGTCGATTGGTTTGCCAGCGGGTCGGTCGCCGCCGGGGGAGTCTGGGGAGAATTATTGCCTGTCGGATCGGTTCCAGTGGAACCGCTCGTTGCGCTTATTGCTGCCATGTGTAATTTATCCTTTTCTGAAATGCTGAGGGGGTAGATTCAAATGCCGTGACCCAGCTGGGGTCTTGTTGTTGATTCTGTTTCTGATCTTTCTTCGACTGCTCGCCGTTCGAGCCGCCATCGTTACGCCGGTCGCGCGGCTGTTCGCCCGAGCCATTCCGGTCTTGGCTTTGTTTTTGCGAATTCGGTGTCCAAATGTCAGCCTTGAAGCGATCGGCTGAGAGCTGCCTGCTCAGCTCCGGTGTATGTTCCTGCAGGGCTTTGGTTAAATTGCTGTCGCCCGATCGAACGCTTACCGAAAGCGCACCGCCGCGTTCAAGCAGGCGGATGTCAACTCGCTGATTGTCGCTACCGGTGATCTGTACATGGGCGCTACGCACCGGCTCGGCTTGGGCCTTCAACTCGGCTTCAAAGCTGCTGGCAAAGGTTGGGTTCGTTTCCTTGCTTTCGGAGGGGCCAGGCTCCTGGGGCGTGGACCTGGCTTCCGTTCCGATGGTCGCTTCGCCCAGCGGCTGTACTACTCCCGGCTCCTGTTTGGCTTGCGCTACAACCAGCGTGGACGGCGCTGTCAGGCTGCTGTGTGCCGCTGTTGATGCGATCGGTGTTATCGATGAAGGAGAGCCGTCAAGCGAAGCACTGCTGCTGATTTTTGTGGCGAAGGCCAGATCGCCTGTGATCGAATTCGAGACCGCGTTTACGGGAACGGCCTCGTCGATTCCGACGTTATTCTTTGCATTGCCCGGCTCCGTTTTAGCCGGCGTTGCAACTTCCTGCGGTGCGTCGGCTGGGGATAGGCTCGGTCCGGCCTGTTGTGCCACCAGAGACAAAGTCACTGAATCGTCGATCTGCCGCGGAAGCGGCGGCTCTTTCTCTTGCGGAACTGACTTCTGAACTTGCTTGATTGCGTTACTCGCGCTCTCTTTGCTCGGCTGATGCTCGGCCGGTGTCGGTGTCTCGTCTTTCAGAACAGGAATCGAAGCAGCGGGCTTCCCCGGAAGATTCGGTTTCGTCGCTGTAGCCGCCGGCGTCTTTTCGGGATTCTGAATACCGGGCAGCACAACATTGGGCAAACCCAGACCTTGGCCAAGCTTCGTTACAAGTGCTGCCGGAACAGGAACCGCATTTTTCGCCGGATCTTCCGTCGCTGCCGGCTTCGTTTCCTCGTTTTGCGGATGGCCGGCCAGCTCAGTCTGAAGCGTATCGGCAAACGAAAGCTGCGGCTCGAATTTGCTCGCTGCTTTGCTCGGAGAAATCCCCTTCGTCGACAGCGAACCTGCCAGAGGAACTGGATTTCCGAACGATGCGGCTGGAACGGTCACGTCCCGCTGCATTGCACGAACGTTGCCAACTCAGCAAACGCGCCTTTTCGCCGAACGCCGCGACACACGAGCGTCAAAAAATTGCAGACTTGCAGGCAGATCCTGTCGAAGTCTTGACGCAGAGCCTCTCGTGCTTCAGGCTGTTACCTCGTTATCGCACCCGTTTCACCGAAACTAGAGCCTTTTTTTCGATTGGCGAGCCGCTTGCATAGAAGCGCGTTGAACATGGACCCTCTTACAACGGCAGCCGCCGGCGGACTCCAGGCCAGTATGGATTCGTTCGACATGCTTTCGAACAACCTGGCCAACGCCTCTACCAACGGTTTCAAATCCGACCGCGAGTTCTACAGCACCTATCTTGCCCCCGAGGCCGACGATCAGTTTAATCCCAGCGTCGGCGATTCGCCTGTAGTCCAGAAGCAGTGGACCGATTTCGCGCAGGGCACGCTGGTGAACACCGGTGCTTCGAACGATTTCGCGCTATCGGGCACGGGCTTCTTCTCTGTCAATGGCCCGAAAGGCGCGCTGTATACCCGCAACGGCAGCTTCCACTTCACTCCGCAAGGAACTCTGGTCAGTGGCGAAGGATACCCGGTGCGCATGGTGGGAGGCAAACCGCTGCAGAGTCAGTCGACCAGCCCGCTCCAGGTCGGAACCGATGGCCAGGTGTTGCAGGACGGCAATGCGCTGGGCCAGCTCGAACTCGCTTCCTTTAAAGATCAAACGCAACTGACACGTGCGGCCGGCACTTACTTTCAAAATGCCGATCCGCAGGCCAATCCAGTAACCGCCTCCAGCGCTCAGGTGTACCAGGGCAAATCGGAGGCGTCGAACGCCACGCCGCCGGAAGCCGCCGCCCGCATGATCTCGCTGATGCGCCACTTCGAGATGCTGCAGCACGCCATTAAGATCGGTACCGACATGAATAAGTCCGCCATCGAGCAGGTCGCGCGGGTCAGTTAGCAAACCGCGGAAAAAAGGAATCTCAAATAATGATACGAGCACTCTACAGCGCAGCCAGCGGCATGACCGCCCAACAGTTAAATGTCGACAACATCGCCAACAATTTGGCGAACGCGAATACCGCCGGTTTCAAAATGCGCCGCGCGCAATTCGAAGATTTGATCTACCAGAGCATGATTCAACCGGGCGCAGCCGCCGGCCAGCAAACCACCGTTCCGGCCGGCCTGCAACTCGGGCTCGGCACGCGCGCTGCCTCAAACGAAATCATCTTTCAGCAGGGCGCGTTTGCCCAAACCAATAATCCACTCGACATGGCCATTCAGGGCAAAGGCTTCTTCCAGATCCGGCAGGCGAATGGCGAACTGGCCTATACTCGTTCGGGTTCCTTTACACTCGACCGCAACGGTAGCGTGGTCGATGCAAACGGCAACGCGCTCGAACCCCAGATAACCATTCCCGCCACCGCTCAAACGATCACCGTGGCCGAGGATGGAACGGTCAGTTACACTCTCGCCAATCAAACCGCGGCGCAAAAAGCCGGCCAGATCACCCTCGCTAATTTTCAAAACCCATCGGGCTTGAACAGCATCGGTAATACTCTCTACACGGCGACTGACGCTTCGGGTGATCCGCAAGTCGGCGCGCCTGCCGGCACGGACGGGCTCGGCTCCATCCGGCAGGGTTACAACGAACAATCGAACGTCGACGTGGTCGAAGAGTTCGTCAACCTGATTCAGAGCCAGCGCGCTTACGAGGCCAACTCGCGCGTTGTCAAAGCTGCTGATGAAATGTATCAGCAAGTCAATCAAGTGACTCAGTAATGCTCGCGCTGCTTTTAGCATTTTTACAGCCGCTGGCCTGCCACGCCATCCATTCGGATAGGATTCAAGGGCGGGATCTGGCTAGTGCCCTGCCGATTTTTTCGACGCTCGATCCGGATCTAAAGCTGGGTCTCGCCCCCTATCCCGGCCAGCAGCGGCTATACCGTGCGCGGGAACTTAAGCGCATCGCGGCCGCACAACATATTGAGGGTGAATTCACCGAGGACATCTGTTTCGCCTGGGATCTCTCTGTTCCCGCCAAAGATCAGATCCTCGCGGCCATGCGCCACTCATTACAGGGGCGTAAGGCAACCATCGATATCGTCGAAAGTAGTCTGATGTCGGCGCCGAAGGGGGAGATAATCTTTCCACTATCCGGCTTAAGTATCGGTTCCGACAAGCCTTCGTTCTGGCGCGGCTACGTTCGCTATGCCGGTGCAAGAGAATTTCCGATTTGGGCTCGAGTCGTCGTCAAAGTCAGAGAGCAGCACGTGATCGCAGCAACTGATTTGCATTACGGAGACACCGTCGTGCTCGATCAGGTAAAGGTCGCCTCGTATGAAGGGCCGATCCAGCGCGAGAAATTTGTGCTCGATGCCGCTCCAGTGGCGGGCTTTCTGCTGAAGCGCCCGGTATCCGCCGGAACTGCTTTAACGGAAGACATGCTCGAAGCGCCGCGTGAAGTGAATCAGGGCGAAGTCGTAACCGCCATTGTTCAGACGGGCGCCGCCCTGCTCGAAGTCAAAGGCATAGCAGAAGTAAATGGCCGCAAGGGACAAATCATTTCCGTCCGGAACCCGCGCAGTGGGCGAACCTTTCATGCCCGCGTCGAAGACAAAGGAACTGTTGTCGTGGTGCCCGGCGGTCAGTTCGGACTCGTTGTAGAACCCAGGAAATCATGACTCGACTCCTTTGTTTGTTTCTGTGCTTTTTGGTTGCGCCGCTACTGCACGCACAAAAGAAAAAGAAAATCGTCACGCCCCCGGATTCGGCGCTCGACAAATACGTTGAGGCGGCCCACCGCCGTGCTGCTTCGGCTGTTTCGGAGAGTCCCGGCTCTCTCTTCGTTGGCTCGACCCCTCTGGCCGATACGGCCGCCGACCTGCGAGCGCGCAGTGTGGACGATATCGTCACCATCATCGTCAACGAGCAAGCCTCCGCTGTGGCTACGGGCGAGACAAAGACCTCCCGGGCCACCAACGCCAATGCCGCCATTAGCTCCGCCGCCGGGCAACTCTCGGCCGCAGGCCGTTTCGCCAACCTGCTCAACATGAACTCCACGCAGGCTCTCACCGGTGACGGCACAACGTCTCGCCAAAGCACCCTGACCGCTATGCTCACGGCCCGCGTGATCGATGTCCTGCCCAACGGCTACCTTGTGATCGAAGGAAACAAAACCACGCTGGTGAATTCGGAAAATCAGGTGATTACGGTGCGCGGTGTGGTGCGTCCCGCCGATCTATCCAATGCCAACACTGTGCAATCGGGCAGCATTGCCCAACTTGAATTGAAGATCAACGGCAAGGGCGTCGTGAACGATGTCATTCACCGCCCCAATATCCTGTATCGAATCCTACTTGGAATCCTCCCCTTCTAATGTTCCTTTTACAGCGCTTCACCGTCGTCTTTTTGACCCTCACCACGCTGGCCGCGGCTGGGCAGCAGCTCTCGCTGCCTTACCAGCCAATCCGGTCAACCGGCCTGCCGCGCACCATCGAAGTGAGCGAGCCCCCGGCCGAACAACAAACCGGCGTCAGGCTGAAGGACCTCGTCACCATCGAAGGCGTTCGCAACAATCAACTCGTCGGTTACGGACTGGTCGTGGGCTTGAATGGCACCGGCGACCGGCAGCAAACGCTCTTTTCCGCCCAGAGTCTCACCAATTTGCTGCAGCGCATGGGCGTCAGCGTTTCGCCCACACTGATCACGGTGAAGAACACAGCTGCGGTGATTGTGACCGCCACTCTACCGCCCTTCGCTCAGCCCGGCACCAGTATCGATGCCACCGTTGCGGCCATCGGCGACGCCACCAATCTGCAAGGCGGAATCCTGGTGCTGACCACCTTGCGCGGCGTCAATGGTCAGGTCTATGCCACCACCCAGGGCCCAATCATTACCGGAGGGTTCATCGCCGGCCGCTCGTCCGCCAATGCGCAGACGGTCAATCATCCCACCGTGGGACGCATTCCAAATGGAGTTTCGGTCGAGCGGGTAGCCCCTTCCGTGCCGCTCGGAAACACGGTCAAACTGCAACTCAAAGAGGCCGACTTCACGACCTCAGCCCGCATTTCCGCAGTGGTCAACCATCGCTTTAGCTCCAGCGGACAGGTGGCGCATGCCGAAAACTCCGATCTCGTGACTGTTGTCCTGCCGCCTTCATTCGCCAACCGACCGATCGAATTCATCGCGGAACTGGAGCGTCTCAGTGTCGAACCGGACCGCATGGCCAAGGTCGTTATCAATGAACGAACCGGCACCGTGATACTCGGTAACGAAGTGCGGATCGCCCCAGTGGCCATCATGCATGGCAATTTAACTGTTCAAATCCAAACCCATTTGCTGGCCGTGCCGACCGGGCCTTTCTCTTCGGCTAACGGATCGGTCGCGCCCGATGTGACCGTAGGCGCCAGGGATGAAAAATCACGGAATGTGCTGCTCAAAGAAGGCGCTACCGTCGAAGAGCTTGTGAAGTCGCTGGCAGCCATCGGCTCCACCACGCGCGACGTGATCGCGATTCTCGAAAGCTTGCGGGCGGCCGGCGCGCTCGATGCGCAACTGGAAGTGATCTAAGCCTTTATGTCTCTCTCCCTGAACACACTCGCCTTTCCGGCCACGCCGTCCGATGCTGCCGCCGGCGATGATAAATCCACCAAGATCCACAAAGCCGCTCAGCAATTTGAATCTCTGCTCGTCGGCGAAATGCTCAAATCAGCTCGCGAAGAAGGTTCCGAGGGTTGGCTGGGAAGCGGTGGCAGTACCGGTGACGATTCCGCTATGGGGATGGCCGAATCTCAACTGGCCAATGCACTTTCGCAGAACGGCGGTCTGGGGCTATCTAAAGAGATTGAACGTTCGCTTTCGCGCGTCACATCTCAGAATATCGCGCGCACAACGGACTCGCGACCCGCGCCCAAGTCCGCCGAAGTTCCTCTTTCGGCCTCGCGGCCTGTGCTTGCTTCTCAGAACATCGCGGAAACACCGGCGCAGGCATACTCGTTAACCTCTTCGGCAAAGAATCCGTAGGCCGTCTCTGCCGGCTCTTCCCGGGGAGTTTCCTCGTGTTCGTGCTTCGCATCCGACATCTTCGACTCGGCCGTGAGCTTCTCCGCTGCCCCGTGCCAACCTTCTAACATGGTTTTCAGAAGGCGTTCGGCTTCGATCAGCGGTTCTTTCTTTTGTAGAGTATGAGCGTCTATCAACCGGCACTGCACGTAACTGTAAAGCCGCTGCAGGTTCGCGCTGATCTCGCCGCCTTTTTCGTGGTCGAGTGAGACCAATAGTTCGGTCAAGACAGCCAGCGCCTTATTGATAGCCTTCGACCGCGCCAGAATGTCGCCCGACTCCAGAAACAGTTTCGCCTGCTCAATCGACTCAATGGCCTTTTCGTACAGGGCAATAACCAGCTGTAACGGGCCGCCGCTGGTCAGGGTCCCTTCGACGTATGCCCCGTATGGATCTGTGAAGCTCAAGCACTACCTCCAACTTCTTATCGGCTGAATGCAGGAGCTTTTTAGCAAATCGCAAAAATCTTTCGCCCAACCCTAAAGAGCAGCTCGGCGGCTGCCGATAGAACTTTCGAGGATAGAACTGAGACATGATTTCGATCGTTGGCATTCTCGCGGTAATTGGCGCCATCCTGGGCGGCTACATGATGGAACACGGGAATCTGAAGGTGTTAATCCAGCCTTCCGAGCTCATTATTATCGGAGGCGCGGCGATTGGTACTCTCCTGATTGCCAATCCGCTCCCCGTCATCATTAAGATCTTCAAGGCTTTGTTGGGCGTTATGTCGTCGGACAAATACAGCAAGAAGCGCTATCTGAGTACCTTGAAAATGCTGAACGACATTTTCAAGAAGGGCCGCAAGGGCGGCGTCTCGGCGCTCGAACCCGATATCGAGGAGCCGGAGAACAGCGAGCTGTTTAAGAATTTTCCGGAGGTGCTGAAAGATCACCATGTCCTGCACTTCATTTGCGATACGGTGCGAACCGGCATGAGCGGAACGGTTTCCCATTACGATCTCGACCAGATGATCGAATTAGACCTGGAAGTCCATCATAAAGAGGTCAGCGTTCCGGTGAATGCGCTCTCGTCTGTAGCGGATGCGCTGCCCGGCCTGGGTATTGTCGCCGCGGTGTTGGGCGTGGTCATCACCATGAGCGCCCTCGGTGGCCCACCGGAAGAGATCGGTAAGAAAGTAGCGGCGGCGCTGGTCGGAACCTTCCTGGGCATTCTGATGTGCTACGGCTTCCTGTCTCCCCTGGCGGCGAGTATTTCCAAATCGAACGATTCGGAATCGCAGTATTATCACTCGCTGCGAAGCGGCCTAATCGCCTTTTTCCGGGGCGCGGCGCCGATCCTGGCAGTCGAATTTTGCCGGCGCTCGATTCCGGCCGCTGTTCGCCCGTCTTTTAAAGAGATGGAAGAATCGTTCCAGGCCCCGGCGGCGTAAATCAGCCCTGAGATCTTGGCCTACCTGGCCTGACTATCTTCCAAGATCTCGTGAAATACTGCTCCCTCGTCCTCGTGTTCGGATGCGCTGTTCTGTTGGGCGGTCCCACCGATACCAAGAACCCCAAACTAAGCGGCCTGGATTTGCAACGGGAATCGCTCCGCAAGCAGCGCGATTCGCTGCGCAAGCAGCTGGGAGTGAAGGTCGAAGCCACCAATTCGGATTTCGAATTCCTGCTGCCTCCTACCCTTGTCCCCGATATCGACTGTCCGGCGCTCGAGCGCGATGAAGCCGAATCGCTGATCGCCTCCGCTGCCAAAAAGCACTCACTGGAGCCGAATCTGGTCCGCGCCGTGATGCGGCAGGAATCGGGATTTAAGCCATGCGCCGTTTCCGTCAAAGGGGCGCAAGGCTTGATGCAGCTGATGCCGGCGACCGCTACGAAGTTTCGCGTCGCGGATCCCTTCGAACCTTCACAAAACGTCCAGGCAGGTGCCGCCTTCCTGCAAGAGTTAATCAAGAAATACAACGGCGACTTACGGCTGGCCCTAGTGGCTTATAACGCCGGCGCACTGCGAGCGGACCAGCTCGACCCGTCGCAATATCCGCTCGAAACTCAAACCTACTTAGCGAACATCTTTGCCGAAATTGGCAATCCTGAACCCCCCAAACCGAAAGACGACGTGGTCAGCAACGACCCGCTGCCGGTTCCTTAATGAAAACAGTCAAATTCGTTGAGGGCTGGTTGCTGCTGGCCGCGCTTGCGATTGGCGCTCTGGTGGCGGCGGAGACAAAGTCCGATGCCTTCCGCTTCGCCATCATTGGCGACCGGACCGGCGAAACTATTCCTGGTGTTTATGAAGAATGCTGGCGCGAGGCGGCTGCTGAACAGCCCGACTTCGTGCTGACGGTGGGCGATACGATCCAGGGCGGAAACGAAAACACGGTCGATGCCGAGTGGCGGCAGACTTGGCAGATTCTTGCTCCCTATAAGGCTCTGAAAATCTTCTTTACGCCGGGCAATCATGATGTCTGGTCAATCGTCTCAGCGGCCGCGTACGAGAAATATACGAAACGGCCGGTGCATTACAGCTTCGATTACGAGCAGGCCCACTTCGTGGTGCTGGATAACAGCCGAAGCGACACGTTGCCGGCCGGAGAAATGGATTTTCTGAGGCTCGATCTGGAACTGCATCGCACGCAGCCGCTGAAGTTCATCATCTCGCACCGGCCTTCCTGGATCCTACCGGTGATGCTGGGCGATCCGCACTTTCCTTTGCATCAATTGTGCAAAAAGTATGGAGTGCAGTTCGTGATCGCGGGGCACGTTCACGAGATGTTGAGCTTCGATCTCGAAAGCATTCGCTACTTGTCAATGGCGAGTTCCGGCGGCCATCTTCGCGCTTCTAAACAATATGAAGACGGCTGGTTTTTCGGTCACACTCTGGCGGTCGTGCAGGGCCAAAGCGTCGATCTGCAGATCAAAGAATTGAATGCGCCTTTCGGGGACGGGCGAATTACCCGGCCGGACGATTGGAATTCAGCCGGCCTAACGCAGTAAGTCTTCCAGCTGGATCTTTGTTTCGGTGCGGGAATCGCGGTACTTCACAATCACTGGCGTGTAAAGCGAAATGCCCCAATCTTTGCCAATACCCGACTGCACCTGGCGCGACCCTGCCACCACCACTGCCTCTTCCGGGATGATGAGCGGCGTTTCGTCCGTGGCGCGGTGAACTGTGTTATTGACCAGATCGTAAACTGGAGTCGATTTGTTCAGGATAGTGCCGCTCCCGAGCACGGCGCGCCGCTTGACAACGGTGCCTTCATACACTCCGCAATTGCCCCCGACCAGAACTTCGTCTTCGATAATGACCGGCAGCGCTCCGACCGGTTCCAGAACACCGCCAATCTGCGAAGCGGCGGAGATGTGGCAGTTCTTGCCAATCTGGGCGCAGCTTCCAACGAGCGCGTGCGAATCGATCATCGTGCCGGCATCCACATAAGCTCCCACGTTGATATACATCGGCGGCATACAGGTCACACCCGGTGCGACATAACAGCCGTCTCGGATGCTGGAGCCGCCGGGCACGACGCGAACTCGCTCGTCCACCGTAATCCTGCGCAGCGGATAGGTCGACTTGTCGAAGAACTGGGGGCTGCCCGCGTCAGGCATCGCAACGATTTTGCCTAGGCGAAAGCCGGCCAGAATGCCTTCCTTCACCGCAGTGTTTACCTTCCAACCAGAGAGCTGCGAAGCATCAGGTTCGGCTGCGCGAATGCTGCCTTCGTTCAGTTGTTTGAGGAACGCTTGAAGCTCCGGTTCCGTCAAGCCCGCACTCCGGCGAGCAGCCCGACACTTTCGAGTACTGCTTCGATCTTCTCCTGCGAAGCTTTCAGCGGGGCCACCAGCGGCAAGCGCCAAACCGGCTCAAGCAGCCCCATGCGCGACATCGCAAACTTCACCGGACCCGGGCTGGTTTCCACGAAGTTCACTTCCAGCAGTGGTTGGAACCGGCGCTGAATCTGACGGGCCGTCGAGAAATCGCCGTTCAACGCAGCGCGCGCGAGCCTCGCGAATTCACCCGGAATTTCGTTGCTTACTACCGAGATGACGCCGCTTCCTCCGAGCGCGATCAGCGGAATTGTCACCGCATCGTCGCCCGAGAGAACCAGAAACGTTTCGGGCACGCGCGTGGTGATACTAGCCATCTGGGCAATGCTGCCCGAAGCTTCTTTCACGCCTACGATATTCGGAATCTCGGCCAGCCGGACGATCGTCGCTGGCTCTACATTAACGGACGTGCGGCTCTGCACGCTATATACAACGATAGGGAGGTCAGTGGATTCCGCGATCGCGCGGTAGTGCTGATAGAGACCTTCCTGGGTTGGCTTGTTGTAGTACGGCGTCACGGAGAGCAGGCCCGAGACGCCAACTGCTTTCAGTTCGGCGGCGAGCTCGATAACCAAGCGAGTGTTGTACCCGCCTGCCCCCGCCAGGACCGGCACGCGTCCTTTGGCTTCTTCGACCGTAATAGCCACGACGCGCACGTGTTCTTCGTGGCTCAGTGTGGGGCTTTCGCCGGTTGTGCCGCAAGGGCAAAGAAAGTCGATCCCAGCATCAATCTGCCGCCGAACCAGCGAACGCAGCGTGGGTTCGTCAAGTTCGCCGTCCGTCCGAAAAGGTGTTACAAGCGCGGTGCCACAACCGGTAAACATGCTTATTCCAGTTTAGGCGTCGCCCTCCCGGTGTGCTTGATCGACCTATCACGCAAGCGCCTCCCGACACGGTGGACCAAGTAACTTCGAATGTTAAACTGAGTTTGTTCCGAAACCCGCTCCTACCAGCAATTGTGTCCTGAGGAGAGATGGCCGAGTGGTTGAAGGCGCACGCTTGGAAAGCGTGTTTAGGGGAAACTCTAACGTGGGTTCGAATCCCACTCTCTCCGCCAAGTTACTGATAATAAAGCACCTATTTAGATCTCGGCGTTGCCGGAACATCAGTTTCGCATTGCGCCCAGCTTCCACGTGGACTGTCCTCCGCGCTAGCATAGGGAAGAAAGATGACTTCGTTGACTATAGAGCTTCCAGACGAGCAGAAAGCAGCCTTGGCGGCAAAAGCGCTTGCGAAGGGGCTTTCCACCGAACAGTATGCCCTGAAGCTGCTGGAGCATGACATCGTGCCGGAGTGGCTTCAAAAGTCGTGGGAAAGCTCCAAAGAGGTCGGCCTCGATCGGCTTTCGACGGAAGAAATTGAAGCGGAAATCTCGTCAGCCCGCAAGGGCCGCCACCAAACCCGGCTATAGCCGGATTAATGATTCGCGTCGTTCTTGATACGAACGTCTTTGTTTCGGCGTTGCTTCAACCCCTTGGTCCATCCGCCCAGCTGTTGCTCCTGGCGTTGAATGTCTCCCTTCGGCTTTGCATCACCACCAGCATCTATGCCGAGTACGAAGAGGTCATAAGTCGTCCCCGGTTTCGGCGCAACCCGGACGTCATTGCCGATACGCTTCAAGCTATCCGCGAAGCAGCCTTGTGGGTTCGACCTAAGCAACCTGTCCAGGTGTGCTCCGATCCAGACGACAATATGTTTCTGGAATGTGCCCAGGCCGGACTGGCCGAGTATCTCGTTACCGGAAATCTCAAGCACTTTCCGCCTTCCTGGATCGGAACCAAAGTTGTTTCGACACGCTGGCTCGCCGACTATCTTTCGCCGTGCCACGTCGTCAGAGAAGAGGTCATAATGTCTGATCTAGCGGGCAATACCGGGCAATGATCCACGGCATCGGTGGCAAACTTGGCATCAGCAGCAATGAGTAATCTGTAACTTACGGCAGTCGTAGGCGCCTTCCAGATTCCGAATCCCACTCTCTCCGCCAAAATAAACAGCAGCTTGAAGACTAGGCCGAACTTTTCGGGCAGTTCGGGATTTCGCGAGCGGACGCCTATCTTTAAAGATGCTTACCATCTTCGCTGGACCAAGGGCCCGGCTTTCAGCTCGGATCAGGAAACCGCAGAATGTTTGCGCCGCGCCGTTTGACAAGTTCTGGAGAACGACGGATCGAGAGACACGCGACGACAATCGACCGATCAGGCATCACTTCGAACCACAAGGCGTAGTCGCTAAATTTCCGAAAAGTGCAGCGTCTCAACTCCCGAAACACTTTGCGATAGCCTCCGGGTTCCCCCAAGCCCTGCTAACAGCGTCGTCAATCCGTTCGTAGAAGTCTGCGCCAAGACCTTCCTTGCGGCCCTCGTAAAAGCGCGCAGCTTTGTCGACGTCCTGTAACGCCAGACTCGTGAAGCGAACCCTTTTCAAAGGGGAGCAGGGTTTTTGAGTTGTTCGAGACGCCGGTGTTTCAGCTCGGGCGTCCAGTCTTCACCGTTCCGCTCATCGCGGTCGCGCGTTTTGAGGCGCTCCTCCAGTACGTCCTGGACTTCCTGATCGATTTCTTGTTTCGCGCCGGGATGCTGCCCTTCCTTCTATGCTAGCTGTATTCCAGGAACCACGCAGCGCACGCCTTCACGCCAGCCCGAGCATCTTAGTAATAGCGGCGGCGATCACCGTAGAAATCACGCCCAGCAAGATAATACCCGCTGGAAGCACCCACCAATTCTTATCCACATCCGGCTGATTGATCATTTTATTGATCTGCTGGATGATGTGAATGGTGTTTCCGCTTCCTGCCTGCAATCCTTGTATCTTGACGATGGTATCTAGGCTAAGCCAAGTGGGCTTGTTGGCTGTAAGAATGTCATCATACTTTTCAGCTCGGGCCTCCAATTTGTCGGCTTTCTCCAGAGCTCGCTTCCCGAGTTAGATCAATCCTCCACATACTACTCCCCATCCGCCGAGCCAAATGCCGAATCCCAAATGACCGCCGCGTGGATCGATAGGGAGAGTCGGAGGCCAATCATATACAGCAAGCCCCAAATTATAGGATGCGGTTCCACAATGACGTTTTCCAATCGAGTCAACCTCGGGCCCCCCAGCATCGGATCCTTTTCGGCACTCACCAGCAAGACCGCGAAGGCAGAAAACACTCCAACGATCAGCGCCAAAATTGGAGCGGGCCACCTGATAATGCGACCCCATTGCCGTAACTTCTTAGCCCCAGATCGGTCATCTTCTATCTTCGTTTCCAGATCTTCTATGTGGGCTTGAACGCTTTCCAAAACACGGAAAGTGTATCAGACGTTGCATGGCGCCCAATCCCGGGCGATGACGATGGCAATTACGGCCATCTCGGTGATGGTGGCAACAGCATTTCTTTAAGTGACTGAATCTTGCAGGATAGGGTTCCGAATCCCACTCTCTCCGCATAATTGAGCCCTAACGCCCAGTACAAGTCGCGGAAGAAGCGTATTATGCGGCCCGCGATTCGAACCACGCGCGACCCGCTCATCCCGGAACACCTTCCGGCTAACGCGCATCATCACGGAGAGTATGCTGTTTCTAACTCGCGCATGAACAGCCGCAGAGACGCCCTCCGAATTCTCGCTGTTGCGTCAGCGTCCATACCGAAGATTACCCACGCCCAGGAAACCAAAGAGGTCACTGACCAGCCCGGGCACCTTCACTCCGGTCCATCGATCCAGGTCCGCGTTCCATCCAAACCATCGTTCTTCCAGCCGCGCGAGTTTCAGACAGTGGAAGCCTTGAGCGAGTGCATCATTCCCCGTTCGGATACCGGCGGCGCAAAGGACGCTGGGGTCGCACTTCTGATCGATAAGGCAATCGTTGCTGACCCGTCACTCGAGCTCTCTTACCGGGCCGGCATCGCCGATCTGAATGCGCTCGCCAATGATAGCTTCGGAAAAGAGTTCACTTCTCTCACAGCAGAGCAGCAGGTGGTTCTGCTGACCCCGTTAAGTGTGGAGACAAACTCCTCGCTCGGTAAATTCTTCGCCTTGGTCAAAAGTATGACTATCGATGCCTATTACAAAACGGAGATTGGCCTGAAAACCGAGCTCGGCTGGCACGGCAACACCTACCTGGCGGACTTCCCCGGCTGCGATCATCCCGAGCACCACAGCTAGTCATGCAAATTCAGGCGACTCCCGAGCTCCACGACGTTCTCATCATCGGTACCGGGGCGGCTGGTGGCATGGCGGCCTGGAACCTAACGCGCCAAGGCGTAAACGTGACCATGCTCGACGCCGGCCGCAAGTTCAGCCGTAGCGAGTTCTGGACGCACGTGAAGCCTTGGGAATGGCAAGCAGCGCCTTGATGCCGGCCAGAAGCCCGCGCCGATCGTTCTTGATGCCACTGAGCAGCCTTACATCACTCCTCTCGGTCAGAACTTTTCCCTTACGCGGGTATGGGGACGCGGCGGCAAAACAAACATCTGGGGTCGCGTGAGTTTGCGTTACTCGGATCTCGATTTCACCGGGCCCGAACGTGACGGTTGGGAGATCCCCTGGCCGATTCGCTATAAGGACATCGCTCCTTATTACGATCATGTGGATCAGTTGATCGGCGTATGCGGCGGAGATGACGACCAGGATTCGTTACCGGGCAGCCGCTACTTTCTGCCTCCACCGCCGCTCCGCTGTGGCGAACACATCATGAAGAAGGCCGCCAACAGCCTGGGAATCGGCATTGTCCCCATTCGCCGCGCCGTGCTCACGCGCGATCATAATGGCCACACCAAATGCCACTATTGCGGCGCCTGCGGCACAGGCTGCGACGTGGGCGCTTTCTTCAATGCCTCCGACTATCTCATCGAACCTGCCCTTAAAACCGGACGCCTCAATGTCATCAACGATGCTGTTGTCGCCCGTATCTTCGTCGATGAGCAAGGCCTTGCCAACGGCGTGCAGTACTTCGATCGTTATACCCGGGAGGAGCATCGCATTCCCGGCAAGCGCGTAATCGTTGCCGCCTCGTGCGTGGATTCTACGCGAATTCTTCTGAATTCTACTTCGCCCCGCTTTCCGAACGGCATCGGCAACTCATCCGATGTCATCGAGCGCTATCTCTCCGAACAAATTGTGTTCACCATGCGCGCCTTCGCTCCGGAGTTGATGGGCGGCAAAATCTATAACGACGACGGAATTGGCGGAGCGCACATGTACATGCCCCGCTTTAATCATCGCGACGGCCGCAAGCGCGATTACATCCGGGGTTTTGGCTGCCAGTTCTGGTACACCGGCGCGCAAACGGATCTCTCTTATGCCAAAAGCATTCCCGGGTTCGGCTTGGATTTCAAGCGAGCCGTGAAGCAGCGCTATCCGGCCCTGCTGGCTCTCCATCCGTTCGGCGAAACGATTCCGAAAAGAGAAAATCGCATTACGGTGAACGGCTCTCCGCTCGACAAATACGGAGTCCCGGTATCGCGCATTGCCTACTCAACCGGCGAGAACGAGCGTCTTATGGCGAATGACATGTACAACACGGCGCTCGAAATTCTGCATGCCGCCAAAGCCGAAATTGTTCCTTTTGAACGAGGTCACCTGGAGCCGAACGGCAGCGCTATCCACGAGCATGGCACCTGCCGTATGGGAACTGACCCGAAACGCTCCGCACTGAACGGCTTCTGCCAAATGCACGATGTCAAAAATGTGTTTGTAGTCGATGGCTCCGCTTTCACGACTGCCTCGGAAAAAAATCCCACGCTCACGATTCTTGCTCTCACCTGGCGCGCCACCGACTATCTGGCCGGCGAAATGAAACGCGGCAATGTTTGAAGCAGCAATATTTGACCGCTAGAGCCGCGCCTCCAGCTAGATCTGGCGAGAAGGAGTCTTCCCAACCTGCGCGACTCCTATCTTTCACTCTGGGGAGGATCAATCGTATTGATCTCAATTTCCTCCGGTCGAGCCGGAGAAGTTCATCACGCTCTCCAAAGAATGAAGCTCGCTGTGTTTCCAGCGACCATACTCCTCTAATTGGAAGTGATGAACACAAACCAGATACGGCTCGATAGCGAGGTAATCCTTCAAAGACGGAATGGACTTGCCCCCAAGTTTGAGACAAACGGTTAAGAGTCAAAAATCATTGAATGGAGAATTTGACTCATGGGCTTATCTCGACGGAAGTTCAGTAGGGAGATGAAAATGGCTGCGATTCAGCAGCTGGATATGGGTTCGACGGCTGCCGAAGTGGCGCGAGCCTTCGAAATCAATCCGAATTTGCTGCACCGATGGCGAAAGGAGTTCCGCCATGGTCCGGGCAATGCGTTTCCCGGCGAAGGAAAGCGGCGCTGGGATGAGACGAAAGTGGCTCAACTCGAGCGCAAGGTGGGACAGCAGGCGCTGGAGCTTGATTTTTTGAAGGGGTGCTTGCAGCGCATCGAGGAACAGCGGATGCTGCAGGCACTGAATGGAAAGCCGCGACCTATCAACACATCCGAACGCAAATCGAAGAGGGCTCCGCAATGACGGTCACACGCATGTGCCGTCTCGGGCGCGTCAGCCGGGCCGGGTGGTATCGGTTCGATCCGGAACGCCAACAACCGGACGACGATCTGGATTTGCGGAGCGAGATGCAGCGGATCGCCTTGGAGTTCCCCTGTTATGGCCGGCCGCGGATCACCGCCGAACTAAAACGGCGCGGATGGAAAGTAAACCACAAGCGCGTGGCACGCATCATGCGGGAAGACAACTTGCTTTGCCTTCGCCGGAAGAAGTTTGTGGGGACGACCGATTCCCGCCACGGCTTTCCCATTTACCCGAATCTGGCAGGCGACATGGAACCGACCCGCCTGAATGAGTTGTGGATCGCCGACATCACCTATATTCGGCTGGAGACGGAGTTCGTCTATCTGGCCGTTGTGCTGGACGCCTACTCGCGCCGAGTCATCGGCTGGTCGCTGGACCGCACGCTGGAGGACGATCTCGCGATGGCTGCGCTGCAGATGGCGTTCCGCCGCCGCTCACCGTCAGAAGGACTGACGCATCATTCCGACAGAGGCGTGCAGTACGCCTCCCACGACTACACCAATCTGCTCAGAGATCACGCCGTCAGGATCAGCATGAGCCGCAAAGGAAATCCTTATGACAACGCAGCCTGCGAATCGTTTATGAAAACGCTGAAGTACGAGGAAGTGTATCGGCAAGAGTACCGCGATCTGAACGAAGCGCGGCGCTCTATCGCACGCTTCCTGGAGCAGGTCTACAACGAAAAGCGGTTGCACTCGGCTCTGGGCTATCGTCCGCCGGTGGAGTTCGAAGCCAATCTGGTTAACTCTGATCTGGCGGCTACCGCATGAGGAAAAAAATCGAGGGCCCTCGAAAAGCGTTTTTCAGGCATAGCGGAATCTATCGGTCCGATGTGTCGTCACCGCTCGTAAACCTGAGCCGGAGTGCCGCTTCGCGGTCGGGTCCGGGCCAGGCTATAGGACGCGCCGGAAGATTACACGCCCTGCCCATCGTTCGCGATGAGTTCCGGCCGGCTATTCCTCAACGGGTTGCTCGCCAGCATTGCCCGTCTCCGCTTCACCGGCACCCTCAGCTTAAATCTATTGCCGTTCCTGAAGAAAGCATTTATCATCGAACGGTCAAGTGTCTCTTAACTGTTTGTCTCACGCCAGGGGGCAGGTTCAGAATGTCTTTGTACATTTCAAATTTCAGACCTAGATCATAGTCGCGAGTGGAGTCGGAGAGAATCTCGACGATGAGTCAGGAATTCATCAAGGTATCTTTAAACTGGTCTGGCATCAGTTTTGGTTCGCCGCAATAAACCAGAGTGTCGGGGTATGCAAAAAAGTGATCCTTGGGAGAATACACACGCTGATCGCTGGACACAGCCTCACCGCCCACCAAAGTCGAAGTAAAACTCGCGAGTACATTTCGGTTAACACGGTTATGCTTGAGAGAAGCCCCGGCCATGGCATACATCTGGCCGAATATGTATTCACTTCTAAACGTGGCCGATCGTTCTCGCTCCAGGTATTCCGCCTGACTGATCTTGGGGAGCGGATAAGAGGCCATGCTTAAGGATGGCATGGCAGCGAGCGCATAACTCGGATTTGCAACCTTGTGGTCGGGAGCTTTCCAAACTACCTCTCTTAAAGGTAGCGACTTACTAACTCATCAGCTCGGCAGAGCAAAATAAAACGTCGCGCCGCTTCCTACCTTGCTTTCCGCCCAGACACGTCCTCCATAGCGCTCGATAATGCGCTTGCAAATGGCCAGTCCAAGCCCGGTTCCGGGATAGTCGTTCCTGTGTAAACGTTTAAAGAGACCAAAAATGCCATCGGCATATTGTTGATCGAAACCAATTCCGTTGTCACGCACAGATATGATCCACTCCGATTCGCCCTCACGTACTCCAACATGCACTCGAACCGACTCAGCGCCATTCCTGTACTTCAGAGCATTGGAAAGTAAATTTTGGAAAACTTGCGCAAGCTGTTCCTCTTCCCCGGCGACGGTCGGCAGATTGTCACAGGTAATGATCGCGCGGCTCTCCTCGATAGCTGCGTCCAAAGACTCAATGGCCCGCCGGAAGCTGTTTCCAAGGTTCGCTACCTTCACATCGTCACCATCCGAGTGAACCGCGCGCGAGTAGGAAAGAACGTTATGAATTAACATTTCCATTCGCTTCACACCCTGATCGATGAATGCAGCGTATTCACCGATTACCGGGTCGGTAAGGTGGCCAAAACGTTTCACCAACAATTGGCTAAAGGTATTCACCATGCGGAGAGGCTCTTGCAAATCGTGGCTCGCCATGAACGCAAACTGCTGCAAATCTTCATTGGAGCGCTGCAATTCCTGATTCAGTCGAGCCAGGCCCGCGTTCGCTTCGGCCAGCTCTCGTTCCGCTCTACGGAGCCGCAGTAATGCGCGAATAGTGGCCACCAATACCTCGGGATCGGTCGGCTCGGTTAAATAAGCATCGGCGCCGTTGTTCAGTGCTGAGGTTGCACTCGGCGCCGTAGTAGCGGTTGCAGAGATCTGCAGAACAATAATCGAAGCACTGTCCGCCGCCCCTTTCAGCTTGCGACAAACATCCTTGCCGTTCAAATCGGGAAGATGAACGTCCAGAGTCACCAGATCGGGTCGGTGAGCCGCAATCAGCTCGAACGCTTCTTTCGCCGTGCCGGCTTCGTAGACTCGAAAGCCGGCTCGCGTCAGGACACGCGTCCTGGCATATCGGGCTACTTCGCTATCGTCGACATTGATAATCGTGGTGGGCTTTTCCTGTGAGTCCATATCACCCGTCTCCCTTTAAAAACTCGGGTTCCGCGGCAAAGAGCCCCGGTTCGTTGATCGCCTGCCTGATTGCAAGAAAAGCTTCCTTGCGGTCTGCGCCCCCCTTGGGCAGTATCGCCAAAACGCGATTTGCCAAAGTCGCGTGGTCGGTTGCCGAAAGCTTTTTGGACGAGTAAATCACCACCGGAATGTCAGCGGTGGCCGGATTTGACTTGAACTCTTCGAGAATTTCGAATCCGCTGCGGTCGGGCATAGATAAATCGAGAAAAATCAAAACGGGTTTCTCAAATCGGGCCCGCTCTGAACCCTCAATGCCGTTTTCAGCTTCTATGATTCGATGTCGGGTGCCTGCAAGCAGCTGCCGCGCGATATACCTGGATGCGTGATCATCATCAATCAACAAAATCGTTCCAGCATGGTCGCCGTTGGGACCGCAAATTTCCGCCCCCTCCGGCCGCTCCGATGCCGCGCCTCGCGATGCATCAATCGGAACCGTCAAGGTGAAGCAGGAGCCCGCACCAGGCACACTGCCGACTTCCAGTCTGCCACTCAGAAGCGTTGCCAGCTTGCGCGAAAGGCTTAGGCCTAACCCGGTTCCCTTTACATTTCTTTGCACTGGATTCTCTACCTGTTCGAACTCCTGGAAGATGCGGTCCAAGTCTTCAGGCGCAATCCCAATCCCCGTATCCTTTACGGCAAACGCCACCGCTGTGCCGTTATCTGTCAAATGCGCAGACACAGTTACCGAACCGATCTGCGTGAACTTCAATGCATTTGAAATCAGGTTTCTTACTATCTGACTGATCTTACTTTCGTCGCTGATGATCCACAGCGGCTGCTCGGGCTCCTCGAAAACCAGCTTCGTGGCTTCATTCGTAGCCAGCGGACGTATCAACCCACGCACTCCGCCAAGCAGTTCGCTCACAGATAAGCGCAACCTCCGAAGTTCCACTTTTCCGGATTGCACTTTCGCGAGATCGAGCAAATCGTTGACCATCTCGGTTAATTCGGCCGCCGCCTGGCGAATGTAAGTAACTTGCTTCTCCTGTTCGGTAAGTAGCGGTCCATCGGCACGCTCAAGCAAGAGGCGGCCGAGAGCCTCTATCGCATTGAGAGGCGTCCGAAACTCGTGGCTGACATGCCATAGGAAACGCGACTTCATATCGTCGGCTACACGCAGCGCCGCCGCCTTCTCGTCCAGTTCGCCATAAAGAGCGACTACACCGCGATTCGTTTCCGCCAGCTCAATATTCAAACTGGAGAGCTCCTGCTCCCGCTTCTCCAATTCCATCTCTCGCAGCCGCAGCGTCTCTAACGTCTGCAACAAGTCTCGATTTTGACGCTGTAATTCGACCAAGGCGTCGGAGTTTGCCTGCTTCGCAAGTTGATGGCTCATCGTTCCGATATCGGATCGTCCGATCCTCGGCGCGCTCGCCGGAATGCGTTTGGCAAAGCGAACAGTTGTCCTCTTGCCCGCTTCCGATTCCAGCTGAAAACAATCCATCAGGCGTCGTGTGCCGGAGATGCCGACGCCCATGCCGGTCTGTGACTCATATTTACCGTTTAAAACGGCTCGCAGGTTCGACACACCCGGTCCGCTATCGCTCACCGACATCCACAGGACCTGCGGATGCGAGTTTAAATCGATCGAAAAGTCGAGAGTCCCTTCTTTCGCATATTGATGAACGTTCCGGGCGATTTCCGATACCGCTGTCGCGATGCGAACCTGATCGAGGCCGGCGAATCCCAAGAGACTCGCCATCTCTCGCGCTCGCTGGCGAGCGTTCACAATATCCTGTTCCCCAGCGAGTTTCATCGACAATATGGAAACCGGCAGATATTCACGCTCTTGATGATTCATAAGGCGTTCCGACGCTTAGCCACCATCACACAAACGTCGTCTCGCCCGCGAGTGGCGTCGCGGTAAAGCACCCCCGCAATTACTGCCGGATCACGGCTCAAGAGACCGCTGTAACCATCCAACCGCCAGCTCGAGGTCAGTCCATCGGAATGCAGGATGACAGCCGCCGACGAGGGCAGCGGATAGGTAAATTCCTGAAAGCGCCGTGCTTCATAACCCGCCGTTCCCACGTGAGACACCATATGCGATGTCACCTCCGGACTGATTACTCGACCTGCAACGTTGCCGATCCCGCCAAAATGACATATGCCCTGCGCATAATCGACATGGGCTACCGCGATGGCTGCGCCTCGCGTTCCTTTTAAAGCAGCATGGACGTGCTCAAGGATCACGATCGGAGCCGTGTCAACGCTTTCAGAAAAGGTGGCCACGGCTTTACCGGAGGCGTCGGCCGCGAGCTGTCCGTGGCCCAAGCCGTCCGCTAAAAACAGCAGCACGCCGTCTGGCGTCGGCCGCACGCTCCAGGCATCGCCCGATACCGTTTCGTTTGCCACGGCGCGAGATACAACTCCCAACACGATGGAAGGTACGAAGTCGGCTCTCTGCGGCCGAGCCTTTAAACGCGCCACAAAAACCGATCCCCGCCCTACTTCTGAGTGGGCGTCGAAAGTGGTCGAGAGTCGTACAACCGCTCCCAAACCCGTTCCCGGAGTTCCGGCGCTCGAATATCCATCCGCCAGGCACGACTCCAGATTGCTCATGCCGGGCCCGCGATCAATGGATAGGAGTTCAACCCCTCGCTGCTCAGGCTTATGAAGCGCAGAGATGTGGATCTCACCTTGTACTGCGTGCTTCACGAGATTTGTCGAGAGTTCGGTGGCCATGATGGCCAGGTGCGAAACTGCATTGTCATCCAGGCCTTCCCGCAGCGCGACAGTTGCCACGTGACGACGCACTTCCGCAACCCGCGTCACTCCATCGATCGGGAAGATGGTGCTCGACAAGCCATCAGCCTTTCCACCGGACGATCGTGACGCGAGTGCCCACACCGGGCTGGGATTCGATAGAAAACTCACTCGAGAGGCGTTTGGCTCCGCCCAATCCAAGTCCTAAGCCGGAGCCAGTCGTAAATCCGTCTCGCAACGCCTCCGCCGTATCCGGAATACCCGGACCGGAATCCATAAAGTCGAGCCTCAATCCTCGACGTCCGCGCTCCTCGACGATCTCGACTGCGGCATGGCCCCCGCCTCCGTGAACGACCGTGTTTCGCGCCAGTTCGCTCGCCGCCGTTACCACTTTCGTCTGCTCGATCAAACTAAAGCCCACCTCCAGCGCGAAAGAACGCACTTGCTGCCGGACCGAAACCACATCCTCTTGTTGACGGAGCGGCACTTCAATCCTCTTCTCGGTCAGCATCGCCGGTTTCCTCTATGTCTCGCGAAGAGAGCCGGAGCACTTGCATTCCTCGATCTATATTGAGAGCGGTGCGTATCCCCGAAAGCGACAGCCCCAGTTCCACCAGCGTGATGGCGACGGACGGCTGCATGCCCACCACCACCGTTTCCGCATCCAGCACACGTGATACGCTCGCGATCGTTGCCAGCATGCGGCCCACAAAGGAATCCACCACGTCGAGCGCCGATATATCAATCAGAACGCCACGCGCTTTCTGCCGGACAATAGCGGCTGCCAAGTCGCCTTGCAGCGAGAGCGCTAATTGATCATGCATGTCGACCTGAATACTTACCAGCAGGAAGTTCTCCAGGCTCAGAATTGGAATGCGTTCCATGTGAACAGCTACAGCTTAACGATAGAGAGCTTCTTCTGTTTTAGAGCGAGCTGAAAGGCCCCGGCCAGCGTCGCTTTCGTTTGCACTTTTCCCAGGTCCACGCCAAGATGAACAATCGTCTGCGCAATCTGCGGTCGAATGCCGCTGATGATGCAATCGGCGCCCATCAGGCGAGCCGCCGCTACCGTTTTCAAGAGGTGCTGGGCGACCAGCGTATCGACCGTGGGCACGCCCGTTATGTCGATAATCGCCAGATCGCTATTCGATGTCACAATTGCTTGGAGCAGGTTTTCCATCACGACCTGCGTACGCTGGCTGTCTAGCGTACCGATCAGAGGTAAAGCCAGTATCCCGTGCCACAGCTCTACCACGGGCGTCGACAGCTCCATCATCTCCTGCTGCTGGCGATCAATCACAGTCTCGCGATTCTTTTGATGGATCTCGGTGGTGTAGAGCCCCAGCTGATCGAGCAGTTCAGTCGCTTCAAGAACCCCTGCAACAAGAGACGTTGTATCGTTCTTAAACTCAGCCTGGATGCGAATCACCAGCGCCTGCTTGAACGAGAAGACAAAGCGAGCAGTATCGGTGGGAGAAAATCCTTCTGCCGCCCGTTGCCGCGAAAGCTCACCTAGAAGTTCTCGTACCGGGGCCCATTCGGCTACGTTTATGTTCGTGCTCCCTTTGGTCGCCAGAGCGTCCCGCAGGGCGCTCAGAAATTCCTGCGAAGTAGCGCGCACTTGTGCTTCGGGTATGCGATGCCGTTCAGACCTGACGTTTTTTGCCTGTAAAGTGAGCCAGTCACTAAGAAGCTCGGTCTGAAATCGGTCGATAATGTCTGCGAGAATCGTCGCCACAAATTCCTCCAATCAATGGTCTCAGCAGCATGGCGTGCTGCATGGGAGGAATGTGCGTTAGCCGTCACTCCTGCAATCCGCCATTGTACAGAAGTTGTTTCAAAAGCGCACAGGGCATGGCTGCGCGCCGCCACGCAGCAAGAAACTCGCTTGTCCTTCGGGCGGGGCGCATGACCCCGGGCCCGTCGTGTTCGTGATCTTTAAATAATCTGCCAAACTGATTGACATGGAATGGACCCCGGGCGGATCTGATCGCGACATTGAAGACCGGCGAGACCAAAGCGGCGGCGGCGGCTTCGGCGGTGGTGGGGGTGGCTTCGGAGTCGGAGGCCTCGGCATCGGCGGCGTCATCATTGTCGGCATTCTCAGCCTGATTTTCCAGAAGAATCTCTTCACTCTTTTCTCCGGCGCAGGGCCTTCGCAGCAAACCGCAGTGCGCGCCGTGCCCGACCGCCAGCGCGATGCTAGAGAGCAGCCCGAAGTCGAGTTTGTGAAGTTCGTTCTCAACGACGTGCAGAAAAACTGGGACCGCATTTTGCCCGACGAGGGCCATCGCGCCTACCGCCACGCCAAGCTGCTTCTTTTCCGCAACGCTTATCCTTCCGGCTGTGGCTTAGCGAAGGACGCGATCGGGCCCTTCTATTGCCCGGAGGATGAAAAAGTATACCTGGATCTCGGATTCTTCGACGAGTTAAAGACCCGGTTTGGAGCGCCCGGCGAGTTTGCGCAGGCGTATGTAATTGCGCATGAGATCGGGCACCACGTCCAAAAAATCCTGGGCATCGAACCCAAAGTGCGGCGGCTGCAGCAGGCCAATCCCGGAGCGCAGAATCCGCTATCGGTGCGGCTCGAACTGCAGGCCGATTGCTTTGCGGGCGTGTGGGCCCACTCGACGGCGCAGCGCAACATGATTAACGAAAGCGATGTGCAATCGGCGCTGGGCGGCGCGGCGGCAGTCGGTGACGACCGCATCCAGAGAATGGCGCGCGGCCGGGTCAGCCCGGAGAGCTTCACACACGGTTCTTCGGCACAGCGAACTGGCTGGTTCAAACGCGGCTTAGAAAGCGGCCAGATTTCTTCCTGCAATACTTTCGCGACTCAGTAATCAAAAAACTGCAAGTAGCAATTGGGCAGCGCGCTATCTAAAGTAGCTAAACGCGTCTCTGAAGCCATCCGCGCCTGGCCCGCCGCACATCCTCGAGTCCCTGGTCCACTGCTGCCGTTTCGCGAGCTGCGATCCCTGGAACGACTTCGTCAAAGGTCCTCAGCATAGCTATTCTCTCTCGCTCGCTGAGACGCCCTGATCGAGCAGCCGCGCTCTTGAGCCGTTGAATCCTTCCTGAATCCAGAGTAAAGGAGACCTTCCCCGCAGCCATATAGGTAAGATACCGCGATACCTGCTTAAAAGCGAACCGAACATTATGTTCTAGACGAGCGTACATCAACCCTTGCACTTCTATGCATCAGCGCATAAAATATCCATAGAAGCTAGAGGTATTCATGGCGGAGCCAAAATCCGATCTCCCTCAAGGCACTCTGGATCTTTTAATCCTGAAAGCCGTCGCTGTTGACCCTATCCACGGATACGCCATCGCTCAACGGCTCGAACAGGTGTCGCGTGGCGTAGTCCAAGTTCCAGAGGGTTCGCTGTACCCTGCACTGCACCGGCTTGAATACCGCGGCTTCCTGGCTGCCGCCTGGAAAACGACCGAGACCGGGCGTGAAGCAAAGTTCTATCGGTTGACACGAAAAGGCCGGAAGCAACTTGCAACGGAAGCCGCCAGTTGGCAACGACTGATCGAAGGCGTCGGCCTCATTCTCGGTATGTAGGGAGGTTCTTCATGAGCTGGTGGTCCCGTCTAAAGCGTCGAACGCGCATGGAAGAGCAGCTCGAAAAAGAACTGCGCTTCCATTTGGACCAACGTGAAAGTGACCTGATCACCCGCGGTCACTCTCCCGCAAAGGCGCGGCGTGAAGCCAGGATGGCCCTCGGTGGTCCGGAGCAAGTGAAGGAAGAATGCCGGGATGCTCGCGGCACTCGCTGGGCCGAGGAATTGCTTCAGGACACCAGCTATACACTCCGCACCTTCCGTCAAAAACCCGGTTTCGTCGCGATCACTCTGCTGATCCTGGCCCTCGGAATCGGCGCGACAACCGTCATGTTTGCGGTGATCAACAGCGTCCTGCTCCGGCCTCTTCCTTTCCCGGAGCCAGACCGGTTGGTAACCCTGCACGGATATACCAAAGATTTTGGAGGATTCTGGGGCTTCTCATATCCCGACTTCGTGGACCTCCATCACGAGATCCGCTCCGTTAGAGTCGCGGGCTGGGCATACAGCAGCGGCACTGTCAGCGCTCCAGGCAATCCCGAGCACGTGGACAGCCGCCAGATTTCGGCAGAACTCTTTCCTGTTCTGGGCGTCATCCCCTCACGCGGGCGCGGTTTCCAGCCCAATGAAGATCGACCGGGCGCATCGCCTGTTGCCGTTATTAGCTACAGCCTATGGCAACGCCGATTCGCATCCGATCGGGCTGCCGTCGGAAAGGAGCTCATCTTCGACGGTAAGACGTACGAGGTGGTCGGCGTAGCGCCGCCGGCTTTTCAACTGTCGGGAGAAGCGGATGTCTACACACCACTCGGCCAAAGCACTGACCCGCGCATGCAGAATCGCGAAGCGCGTTTCAATCAGGTCATAGGGCGTCTCGCGCCCGGCGTTACTCTGAACCAGGCGCAAGTCGAACTCACGCTCATCAACCGCCGTCTGGCCGCAGAATATCCCAAATCGAACGCCGGCCTCAGCATGCGCATCCATCCACTTTTGCAGCAGTTGGTAAGCGATGTACGTGGCACGCTTTGGCTGCTGCTGGCCGCGATTGGACTGGTCCTGTTGATTGCCTGCGTGAACATCGCGAGTTTATTTCTAACTCGCGCCATTTCTCGCGAACGGGAACTTGCGATGCGTGCGGCTCTGGGCGCAAGCCGCGGCCGCCTGGTGCGCCAGTGCATCACGGAGAGCGCCGTCCTGGGGCTTTGCGGCGGTCTGTTGGGCATGGCCGCGGCAGCGCTCAGCGTGCATCCATTTGTGGCGCTCTGGCCCGGTGACTTGCCGCGCTCGGAAGAGATTCACATCGATTGGCGCGTACTCTGTTTTGGAATCGGCATCTCGCTTTTAGTCGGTCTCCTTTTCGGGCTCACTCCGGCCTTGCGCGTTCCCATGCACCGGCTCGAAGAGGCGCTGCGCTCGGGCGGCCGGAGTATTGCCGGAAACTCGCGCCGTCTGCACAGTCCATTCGTCATCTCTGAAATCGCGCTTGCTTTTGTGTTGCTGGTCTGCGCGGGAATGCTCGGCCACACTCTGTTAACGCTATCTTCTCTAAAGCCCGGCTTCAATGCGCGCAACGTGCTGACCGCCCGGTTTGCACTTTCCCCCAAGGCGCTCGCCGATCCATCCCAGATCAGGTCAGCCTGGCGCGACGTAGTGGATCGTGCTCGGCGTGTTCCCGGCGTGGAATTCGTCGCCCTGGCAGACATCATCCCCATGCGCGAAGGGGAAAATGTCATGCCCTATCGGACCACCGCCAATCCGCTCCCTCCTAACCAGGAGCCCTTCGCACTCGGCTCCACCGTAAGCCCCGACTATCTCAAGGTCATGGGCATCCCGCTGCTCGAAGGCCGCTTCTTGAATGAACAAGATCGGGAGGGCAGTCAGCCGGTAGTAGTCATTGACGAAAATCTCGCCCGGCATACTTTCGGTCGAAAGAACGTTGTTGGCCAACATATCTGGGTTACGGCCATGGGCGCGGCTCCCATCGAGATCGTCGGTGTCGTGGGCCATGTGCGCCACTGGGGGTTGGCAGGCGACGATCAGTCGCGTGTACGCGACCAAATGTACTACCCATTCGCCCAAGTGCCCGTCCGGCTCTTGCACTTTTTTTCATCGGTCATGTCAATCACCATTCGAACGCGCAGCTCGCCTCTGAACACTGTTAAGGAATTACAAGAGCAACTACGCGGTGCGTCTGGCGATCAGAGCCTTTACGAAGTCCGCACCATGGATCAGCTTGTAGGTGCCTCCCTCGCCCGCCAGCGTTTCCTCTCGCGTTTATTCGGCATATTCGCCGGATTAGCGCTGTTGCTTGCGAGCGTCGGTGTTTACGGAGTGCTGGCCTACCTGACTGGACAGCGAACATCCGAAATCGGCGTGCGCATGGCGGTGGGAGCAAGCGTTCACGACATTATGCGGCTGGTGTTATGGCAGGGCCTGAAAATGACTATGGCCGGCGTCAGCGTAGGCATCGTCGCCGCCCTGGCGGCAGGACGGGCATTGCAGCATCTTATTGAAGGAATGCAGCCCGCTACTGGAACAACTTTCGCGATCATGATTCCGGTTCTAGTGTTAGCTGCGCTGTTCGCCAGCTTCGTTCCAGCCCGCCGCGCCAGCATGATCGACCCCGTCAAAGCGTTGCGCCAGGAATAGCAACCTCGATCAATGCGCCGTCGGTGTTTCGACCACAATTCCCAACCCATCCAACAGACTCCAGGTAGCCCGCTGGTAATCAATAAAAGCCTGCTGATAAGTGACGTACGCGGCCAGCAGCGCACTCTCTGAACTCGCCAGCCGCGTCTGCGAATCCAGCACTTCAAAAGCAGTGATCGTGCCCAATTGATATTTCTGTTGCTCCGCCGCGACGTTCTTCTGCGCCAGATCGCGCGCGTGGCCGCCGGCTTCGATCGAAGCGGCCGCCAGGTCAATCGAATTCAACGCCTGGTGCACATCAAAAATAATCTGCTGTTCGGTCTGGCGCTGCGAATACTGATCGCGGGCGCGGCTCACCAAAGCATTCGACAAGCCGGCGCGCGCCGTGCTGTTGCGAAAGGGAAAATTTAATTGAAGACCAAAGCCGTAGCTGGGATAGTTAAACGCGAGCACCTGGCCGAGCGTGCCGCTAAGTCCTGGATAGGGATTGGCCGCGGCCGCGGCCACTTGATTAAATCCGGGGCCGGTCCCGCCGCCTTGCACCGACAGATCCAACTGGGGCAGCAAACTGTCATGCGAGATACGCGCGTTCAGCGTGTCGACCGCTGTCTGTTGACGGGCCGCCAGATTCTCCGGACGCGCCTGCTCGGCTTTGGCCAGCGCCTGCTCAAACGGCAGGATCTCTGTCTTCGGCGGCAGCGCCGAAGGGTCATCTTCCAGCACGATTTCGGTCTCTCGGAGCGCCGGCGACAGATCCGCGCCGATAAAACGCCGCAACGTATCGAGCGACGCCTTATATTGATAGCGGGCTGAGATGAGATCGCGATTGCGCTCGGCCACCTGCGTTTCCGATTGATAGATATCCAGCCGCGCCAGCGCGCCCAGATCAAGCGCCTGCTTGTCGTGATCGTACGACTTGCGCGCCAGATTCACATTCTGCTCCTGGACGCGAATGTTGTCACGCAATTGAATCGCCGCCCAGTACTGACGTGCCGCCAGCGCAATCGAATCGGCAATCGTCGCCTGACTTCGTTCCGAAGTGATGAGCAGCTCCGTGCGCGCCACTTGAATCGGTCCCTTGGCCTGGAGATTGGTGCGATTCTGCAGCAGGTGCTGGGTCAACGTGACGTTCAGAGATCCGAAAAGCGCGGGATAGAGATAGCCATCACCGGAACTGCGATTGGTCGAGAATTGCGCCTGAATGTTTTGCCCGGTGGGCAGCAGTTGAGTGAACGTGGCATTGGAATTTTGCGACAGGCTGCTGATGGTTTGCGGCAGAATCACCTGGTTACCGGCACTGCCGAGTCCACCGGAATTCCCGGCCCCCGTCTGGCCCGGCGTCGTTGGATTCGTGATGACACCACCGCCACCTCCGGATGACCCCGTGCCTCCCAACGTGAGGAACGATAAAGGCGACACGCTGCGCAGGGTATTAAAGCCCAACTGAAGCACTGGATCGAAGGGAGCTTGATTGGCGACGATGTTATTGGCCGACGTGTAGACATCTAGGCGAGTCAGCTGAATATCTGTCGAGTTCTTCAATGCGAGCTCGAGAAAGTCGCGCAGATGCAAGTGCAGTTTTCCATCCACAATCCGCTGCGGCAGGCCTTCGATATTCTTGATCCGCATCGACGGCGGATGATAGCGCCACTCTACATAATTCGTGAAAGGATCGGCGGCGGTGGCTTTATGCAGAAAGAATGTAAGAAGTAATAAAAGTGCAGCCGCAAAGCGACTATTCATAGCGGAGAGCCTCGATGGGATCTACCCGCGACGCCTTTCGCGCCGGGTAGATACCGAAAACAATGCCAACGGTGACGGAAACTCCGAAGGCAATGAAAAGAGATGCGGGGGAAACAATCGTTTTCCATTCAGCCGTAACAGCGATCAGCCAGGCGAGAAAATAGCCAAAGGCAATACCCACCAGACCGCCGCCCATCGAGATCAACACGGATTCGATCAGAAACTGCCGCACAATATCGTTGCGGCGAGCGCCTGTGGCGCGGCGGATGCCAATCTCGCGAGTGCGTTCCAGCACCGTAGCGAGAACAATGTTCATGATGCCAATGCCGCCAACCAGCAGGCTGATAGCGGCAATCGCTACCATCACGTACGTGAAAATGGCCTGCGAGCGCTGCTGCTCCGCCAGGAGCTCGGCGGGAATTGTAATAGAGAAGTCCGACGTGTTGTGGTGCGTGGAATTGAGAATCGCGCCGACAACGCGAGCTGAGATCACGCTGTCCGCATGCGGCTTCAGGCGAATGTCGACCCCGTCCAATTCGTCTTTGAAATTACCGCCTGCATCGAAGAACCGGTATTGAAACGTGTTTAGCGGAATATAGATCACTTGATTGGGGTCCTGCGCCTGCGCGCCGCTTCCGGAACTCACCTGCGGCTTGAGCACGCCCACCACCCGCAGCCACGTATCGTTGATCTTGACGAACTTGCCCAGCCCAGGCCCATAACCGAGCAGCGCAACTTTAGCGCTCTCGCCCAACACCGCGACGGCGAGGCTGCCCTGGTCGTCAACATTGTCGAAAGCGTGTCCTTCCGCAAATTTCCAGTTGTGAATTTCGGCATAGGACGGTTTGACGCCGTAAAGTTCCGGCAAATCCTGCGGCGGTTTGGGAAAGACGCGCATGGGGTGCATACTCTTGCGCGCCGAAATCAGATCGAGCGTATCCACGTTGCTTTCGAGTATCCGTACGTCGCGCTCCGTGAGTCCGGGCGACGAACGGCGGCGCTGCTGCAGTTCCTGTTCACTCGCGGCCGGCTTCGATTCGATCAGCAGATTACGTACACCGAGTTGTTCGATAAAACGCAGAGATTCTTCGCGTGCGCCCGCCCCAATCGCCAGCATGCCAATCACCGCGCCGACTCCAAAGATAATCCCGAGCGCGGTCAATACCGTGCGGGTCTTCTGGTCCCACAGGTTCTTCGCGGCCAAAGCGATATCGGATGGGTAGCGCGCAAAAATCATGCCGTAAATTACCGCGGAAGACCGGCTGGCGCTCCGGCTTTGCCTGCGGGCTTCTTGCTCACCTCGAGCGGATTGGCTAACGCGACCGTCTCCCCTTTTTTCAGCCCTGCAATTACCACGCGCGTTTCGTTCCGCCGCACCAGCTTGACGTCTTTCGGCGCGAAGGTGCGTCCGGTACGCAGATAGACGAATGAGCGGCCGTTTTCTTCGAAGAGCGCCTGTGCGGGCAGCCACAACACGTTGCGCAAACGATCGGTCGTGATAGTGAGTTGCGCGCTCATGCCGGGACGGAGTTCCGAGGAAGTCCGCTCAAGCGCCAGCTTGCACGTGAATCGGCGATTCCAGGGCGGCCCCGACGTCCCGCCCACTTCTTTCACGCGACCGGTAAAGCTCTCCGTGGGCACCGCGATAATCTCCACCGCCACCGTGTCGCCCACCGCTATATGGCCGCGATCCAGCTCGCCGATATTGGCTTCGATTTCCCAATTTTTGAGGTCGGGAATTTCGGCTACCGCCATGCCAGGGCGCACCGCGTCGCCGGTCTGGAAAAGGGGCAGCGTCATCCCGTAGAAAAAGAATTCGCCGTTCGCATTCTGGTCCACCGAAACGTAGCCATCGCGCTGCGCGCGCAGCGTCATCGCTTCGATGTTCTGCCGTGCCGTGGCGGCTTGTGCTTCCGCTTTGGCACGCCCCGCTTGCTGGATGGCGGTCGCGGCGGTATCGGTGGCCAGACGGTTCGCCAGATTCTTCTCCAGCTGGGCCAGATGATCGCGCGCGCCGGCAACGGCCAGTTCATTTTGCCGTACCGCAATGGGAGCGAGTAGCGGATCTTTGCGTACATCCAGTTCCGCCAGCGTCACGTCTGTATGCGCTTTCTGCAGCGCATAGCGATCTTCCTCCGCTTGCGCATCCTGTTGTGCCTGCGCTTGCAATATGTGCTGTTGAGCCTCCGCCAGATCGGCCTCGGCCTCTTTCAATTTGTACTCCTGCTCGGTCGTATCGAACTGCACGACAATACTTCCTTTTTTGACAGGCGTTCCAGCCTTCGCGAGCGTCGTGATGTGCAGCTCAGTGCCGCCGATCATCGGTGCCGTGAGCACTTCGGGATTCTGGCCGCGAAGCTCGCCGCGCGCATTAATCGTCAGGTTGAGATCGCCTTGCGCCACCTGCACGATGGGAACCGTCGCAGCGGTGGTCTGGCTGCGCAGCACGCGATAACCACGCACAAGGTAGAACGCCGCAAAGCCCAGCGCTATTAGGACCACGCTGGCAACAGCCAGTTTGCGCAGCCAAATGGGTCGGTGTGGGGGCCGTCCACTTGGTGGGGCAGGCTGCGGCTCGACAACCGGCAGCGGAGTGATGGTCTGGCTCACGTTTTGCCTGCCGCGGGTTCGGCTAACGCGACGGCTGTCCCCGCCGCGATGCCCTCGATGGCCACTTCGTCAGGGTTGCGCGCGCGTACCTTTACTTCCTGCGCCACGTACTGCCCGTCCTTCTGAATATAAACGGCGGGTTTGCCTCTCACCGTAAAGAGTGCTTTGGCCGGAATGCTGATCGCGTTCGCAAGTTTCTCTTCAATCACATCAGCACCCGCGTTCATGCCGGGGCGCATGGCGGGGTCTGGATGTTCCAGCGCGGCATACGCGCGAAAGCTCCGTGTCGGCGGCCACTCGTTAAAGCTCTGCTCGGTCAGCAGCGAGATGGACGCCAGCTTAGCCGCGACCACGCGTTCGGGAAACGCATCCACGTGCACCCGCACCGCATCGCCTGGCGCGATCCGGCCGCGGTCCACTTCCTCTACCTTGCTTTCCATCTCGAGAGTGGACAGATCCGGAATCTCGGCCAGAACCGTGCCTCCAACCGCGTGATCGCCCACTTTGAAAGGCTGCGCGTTCATCCAATTTTGCGCACGATTGGCCTGATAATTAATCACGCCGTTGAGCGGACTCTTCATGTCCATCAGCGTGAGGCGAAATTGGATCAATTTGACTTCAGCTTGTGCCGCATCGCGCAGGCGTTTGAGCGAAGCAACCTTGGCTTCATCCGATTTCTGGTGAAGCGATTGCGTAGCCTGCTGCAGCTTTACCTTTTCTCCGGCGAGGCCTAGATCGATGGCGCTCTTCTGTCCCTCCATCGAGCTCACAATCGCTTTTTTCGACGCTTCAAGCTGGGCTTTCTCGCGAGCGTACGTGGCGGTCGATAAATCTAGTTGATCCTGGTCGCCCGTGATACGCGCCTGTGCCACCGCTTGATCCAGAGTCGCTTGCGCCTGCGCGAGCGCAGCCCTTTTCTCCTTCAAATCCTGCTGCGACTTGCTCGGATCGAAGCGGATCACCACTTGTCCCTCCTTCACTGCCGAACCCGGCGGAGCGAGAAAGACGATTTGAAGATCCGGCACGTCGAGCGGCGCGCTGAGTTGAACCGAGCGGCGTGCGGTGAGCTCCCCGCGCGCGCGAACCAGCACCAGAAAGTCACCCTGCCGGGCAGCGGCGGTCGGTAAATCAAGGGGCGTAGCGGAACGACGCCACTGGCGCACTCCCCAAACCGAGCCGGCGATCAAGAGCAGGACCAATACAGAACGAAACAGGACTTTCCGCATCACTTCTTCGGAGCCTCTATATCCAGCGACGCGGAGAGATCCGGCAGCAGATGCGGATCCGTCTGGTCGAGCACAAAACGCGCCGCGAACGATTTCACCGAACTGCCCAGCGAAGCGGACGCGACCGGGCTGGCGGCATCGAAGTGAGCGCTGAACGTAAGTCCCGGGTAAGCGTCCAGATGGACAATCGCTTTTGCTCCCGGCACCAGCACCCGGCCATCCGGTTCGTCGACCAGAACTTCGAGTTCCATCACGCTCGGATCGAACAGCCGCATCAGCGGACTTCCCGGCCAGAGCTGATCGCCTTCCTGCGCGTGGCCCATGGAATTGTTGCGGTAAACATTCTGCAAGGCGATCATGCCGGAGATCGGCGCGCGCAGAGCAAGTTTGTCCGCGTTGCTCTGCTGCCGCGCCACCACGAATTTCTGGCGATCGCGCTGCAATTCGAGAATGCGGAGCTCAGCCGCTTCGGCCATTTCGTGAAAGTGGTCGGATTTGTGCAGACTCGCGACGTGCAACTCGGCATTATCGAGCTCGACCTTGTTTTTCTGCTGGTCAATCTCGCTCAACACGGGTCCTTTGCGGATTTCGATCGCTGCCTTTTGCAGATCCGCTTCGGCTTGCAGCAGTTCGGAGCTTCGCTTCTCGGCATTGCTGTGCTGCTCGGCCCGTTTCTGCTCCACTTGATGCGTGAAGTCGTCAAACTTGGCAGCGGCTTCGCGGGCCAGCTTCAATTGATCGGTGCGGTCGAATTCGGCCAGCAGGTCACCGGCATGTACCGCTGTGCCATTCGCGATCAGCTTGGCGAGAGTCAGGTTTCCGCCTTGGCCGGCAATCGAAGGAACCTGCACTGTCACGGAACGGAGAGCGGCAATAGTACCGCTGACCCGAACGCCGGCGCTTGGCGCATTGGCGGAATCAAGAGAATGCGCGGCTAGAAAAAACAGGAATATGAGACCCGGCAGCGCGAGTCTCGTCAGCCACAACGGGGTCGGCATCCTTCCGTGTGTCACGATTTGCCATTGTATGACGAAGCAAACGTGAGATGCGTTGCCGTGCGAGCGGCTGAAAGTTTTACAAAACCGGATCGCGTTACAGCTTGTTTAAATGCTGGTCGACCATGCTGTGGCTGACCTGCTGGGCGTCAGGCTGATAACTGCCGCTTTGCACACGCTGTCGTAACTCGGCAACGCGTGATTGCCGCGCTTGCGCCGCACTGGCGGCCACACCGCCCACCGAATCGCTTTCGGGCCGGCTGGTGCTCGCCTTCACTGCCTCCCGCGCCGGAGCGGGGACGGCTGCCCGAGAACTGATCTGGCTCATATACGGGTAACTATCGCTTATCTTCACCGATACTCCTTTCGCCTAAAAACATATCGGTCTCTCCTGCCTGAGATTTTAGTTTACTTCTGCCCTTAAGTTTTGGCGAAGAAATGCCGAAGGACTGGCTAGGTGCCGCTGCCACTGAGGCAACGGCGAAAGCGAGGTCTTTATGGTTGCTTGCCGGGCAGAAGAGCCGCAGGCGCGGCCGGTCACACAGTCGCGAGAGGATTTGATCCTGGAGCATATGCCTCAGGTAAAGCTGATTGCGCGCCGCATTCACAAGGGATTACCGCCGTCGGTCGCTTTGGACGATCTGATTTCGGCCGGGGTGATTGGTTTGATCGCAGCCATTGACCGCTATGAAAGTCATCTGGCAGTGAAACTGAAAACATACGCGGAGTACAAAATCCGCGGCGCCATTCTCGACAGTTTGCGCATGCTCGATTGGGCGCCTCGTCAACACCGCCGCCGGGCACGCCAGATTGAAACGACAGTATTCGAATTGGAACAGCAGTTAGGACGGCCGCCCCGCGACGAAGAAGTCGCGCAGCGCCTAGGAGTTGCTCTCGACGAATATCAAGATTGGCTGGCGGCCAGCCAGGGCTTAACGGTGGCGAGCTTAGAGACGCCACGATGTAATGACGAGGGTAAGTTGTTCGCCACCCTTGTTTCGGCAGGCGAGGAAGGATGGCCGTCGGAGATCTTCGAGCGCGCCGAACTCGGGCGTCTGTTGAACGAGGCTATTGAGAGAATTCCCCGTTTGGAAGCGACTGTGGTCAGCCTTTATTTCTACGAAGGCATGACCCTGCGGGAAATTTCCAGAATGGTCAACCTCCACGAATCACGCATCTCGCAATTGAAGGGGCAGGCGATGTCGCGCCTGCGAACCGCCATCCAAACTTCCTGGCCGCTTTGACCCCAGACCAGGCGGATGTAGCAGTTCTACACCCGCTCTTGCTCTGGCTTATCTAGGAAGCGTTGTCCTCAGAGACCACATCCAGCACCCAGACAACTCCGAACTTGTCCTGCAACATGCCATACATCGGCGCCCAAGGTGCGGGCCCAAGTTCATGCCGGATGCTTGCGCCGCTTGTCAGCTTTTCCCAACAGGTTTTCGCTTCCTCGTTGGTATCGAAGCGCGCGGCGACGTAGAAGGCGTTCTGGCCCTTCTCGAACGGCAGTCTCGCGCTCGCATCGAACGCCATGACTTTGAAGCCACTGTTCGCAGCAACCTGTCCCCACATCACCAGCTTCGCGTCTCCAGGCTCCTGAACATTTCCAAGATCCTCGTAAGTAACAATGACCAAATTGCCGCCAAAAACGCTCTGATAGAACTCGAGGGCCATACGGGCTTCGCCGCGAAAGTTGAGGTGTGGAACGATATTTACGCTCATTGTTTTCTCCGGTCCCAGGTTGGGTACAAGAGAAGGCTACAACCTATTCCCGACAGAACATGTCGTAGATTGTTGAAAGATGCGAGATCCAATCATGCGCGTCCTCACCACCCTGGAGATCCTCCAGGCGCGGAATCGTGTTACAGGAGCGGAACTGGCAGAACGTTTAGAGGTGGACCTGCGCACGGTGCAGCGTTATATCGTCCGCTGCGAGAGCTGAACATTCCCGTGGAGGCTTCACCCGGGGTGGGAGGGTCCTATCTGCTGCGTCCAGGCGCCCGACTACCGCCACTGATGTTTACCAATGAAGAAGCATTTGCACTCTCATTGGGCTTGCGCGCGCTGCGTCAGATCGGCCTTGAGGCTTTCGCCCCCGCAACGGAGGGCGCCCTCTCCAAACTTGGAAGGGTGCTGCCTGTGGCCTTACGCGAAAGCCTCCGGACCGTGGAAGAATTTGTAGCATTCGAGCCGAGCTCGTGGATGGTACCTGCGCCGGCGGCGAGCCTCATCACCACAGCATCCGCCATTCGCACCAGCCACAGGGTGCGTTTCGCGTACTTGTCTCACCACAACACGACCTCACAGCGGGAGGTTGAGCCGTATGCGGCCCTGCACACAGATGATCGTTGGTACCTGATTGGCCATTGCCTTGACCGCCAGGCGACGCGAACGTTCCGGTTGGATCGTGTTACACAACTCCAACTCGCCACAGCAACGTTTCAGAGGCCGGAGAGCTTCGACGCGCGCCGATACCTGGCGGATCGTCTACCGTTCTTACAATCCGACTACCAGATCGACCTCTGGATCGATCTGCCGATCAAAGAGGCGCGGCGCTCCTTCGCCCTTTGGCGTGTGTCCATGAAGGAGCAAGATCATGGCACGCGCTTGCGATGCGGCCGCGACAACCTGGACGTCTTCACCGCCACGCTCCTCAGCACCAGGCGGCGTATTGTTGTGCACCATCCTGTCGAGTTGCGAGACACCTTTCAGGCGTTCGCTCTGCAAGCAATGCAGGCCGCAACCACGCCTTCTTGATGGACGTACAAAGCGATGCGCAGCCAGCCGCCGGTCGTCGATATTCGTCATGGCATCGCCGGCGCGCAGCCAGGCCCGATCTGCGGCAAAAACCCTTTTCCGTGCGGCGGATCAAGATTCCGCTGCGCACGCCGAAGAACTGAGCCAGTTGTGAATCCAGAGGTTCGCAGTCAATGCCGAGAGCCACGTTTTCCCACAGCATCATCATGCGGGGCACGTCCGGCACACTCCCCGTCTGCAAGCTCGAAAACGATATGGCCGGTTCCGGACTTCTACTCTCGGCGCATGTCAGGATCATAATCACCGATTTCGAAGCTACTGTTATCAGCCTTTATCTCTACGAAGGCATGACCCCGCGGGAAATTTCCAGAATGATCAAGTCGCACGCATCCCGCAATGCAAGGGTCACGCGATGTCGCGCCTGCGGTCCGCCATTCAAAGCTCCTGGCCGCTTTAGCCGCATACCAAGCCGACCGCTAAATGCTTATGTCGGGCAGGCCGAATAAAATAATCACTGACGTGAGCATCCGTCAGCATTGCTTGCTCTTTCACGGACTCAGATGAACTTTACGAGATGCCGACGGGTATATCCAAATGGGTTCCAGACGTGAACGGCGTTTGTCGTTACTAACCATTCGCCCGGATACAGACAGTTGGCTCTCGCAATTGCGAAAGCCGCCCTTTACCTCTGCCTTCTAGACGTTTGCGTCGGTTGAGTGACCAGGCAGGAGCAAGAGCTTGCCATGAGCCCTCTTGCTCATACTCATCTCAGCCGCCTCGCGCCAGTCTTCCAGGCCGAATGTGCGCGCCACGGGAATGGAGAAGCGTCCTTCGGCAGCAAGCTGTGCACATGGACCAAGCGCATCATAGCGATGAACGCCGTCCTGCTCCCTCCCCGTGGTGCGGACGCCGATCCCATCTTCGTCAAAATCGGAAAAACTCATCACACGGCGGGGATCACCGTCCACGATCTTGACGAGATCGGGCAGCACGCCCTTCACTTGGGCGGTGTGCAGAGCGAAATCGGGCGCTCCACCGGCGATTTCGCGGACCCTTGCAACCATTCCATCGCCGTAGGGCGTCACCTTCGCACCAAGTCCGCGCAACCGCCCGGCGAACGTCTCGCCTGTGGTTGCGATCACGTGCGCGCCACGCAGCAATGCGATTTGCACGGCAGCGAATCCCGTCATTGTTCCGCCACCGTTGACGAGAATAGTTTGTCCTGCGCTCAACCCGAGGAGGTCGATACTACGCGTCGCCGTCTCGACCGCCATCGGCAGCGCGGCCGCCTCGGTGAGCTTCAAACCCTTCGGAACCGGCACAAAGATTTTCATGATGGCGTAGTCCGCAGCACCGGCCGTGGGTTGGCCCATGTAGTCGGGGACACCAAAGACGAGGTCCCCAATTCTGACGTTTGTTACGCCCTCGCCGAGGGAATCAATAATGCCGGAGACATCGAATCCAATACCGCGCGGGGGAGCAACGGGTAAGAAGCCCCGGCACACAGCCCAGTCGGCTGGGTTCAGTGCGCATGCATGGACCCGCACACGCACCTGACCCGGACCGGGGCAGGGAATCGCGGTTTGCTCTAGATGAAGCACGTCCATTGGCTCGCCATAGCTTTGCAGGCGAAGGGCTTTCATTGTTGTGGGTTCAGGATTGCTCATGTCTTCTCCGTTCGTTCGTGTTTGTTGTGGCGCGATGGGGTTTAACGAGCACCAAATGGGGGCCATCGCTAAAATCAGTCAGTGACTGGAGTAATGGGAACCGTCAGTGACTGACTAAATCTTATCACGTATCGTCAGTCACTGACAATAGGGTATCTGATCCATGCCAAGAAATGGGAAGGAAGTACGTCGGCGTCTCCAGCTGGCCGCGTTGCAGCTATACCGGGATTGTGGGTACGAGCAGACCACAGCCGCCGAAATCGCCGCGAAGGCAGGCGTCACAGAACGCACCTTCTTCCGTCATTTTCCGGATAAGCGGGAGGTATTATTCGACGGCGATGCTGAATTTAGCCATGCCTTGACGAGTGCAGTGCGTCTCGCCCCTCCAGCACTCGACATCTGGAATACCTTGTTCTTCGCCTTTCGATCAGTGGAGCAGATGTTTGTTGAAAACCGCCAATTCTCTGAGCCCCGTCAACGCGTGATCGCCGGTAGCCCCGCACTACAGGAACGCGCGATGGCTAAAACCAGATCGGTGATCACGGCATTGGCTTCGACGCTTCAGGAGCGCGGCGTTCCTTATCGTGAGGCAAATCTGGCTGCACAGATCGGCATGGCTACACTCAGCCATGCCGTCGCGAAATGGTTCGATGACGATCCGAGCGATCCGGGAGACCATCTCCTCCGGGCCTTCCACGAGGTGCGCGATCTCTCCTCTTCCAGCTTGGAGCCAACGCAGGTTAAAAAGGCAAACCGCAAGCGTCCAAAAAAAGCACGGTCTACCTCCCGTTGAACACCGCGCCGAGTCGCCATTCATTCTGACTCGTCGAGATAAGTTCTGTAAAGTCGGCCTCGATTGGCCGATCTGCGGCACCGCGTTCAAGTTGACGTCTAACGCGCAAACCGTTAGGCTTGCCAGATCCAAAAACTCAAAATCTGCTAATCCCTTCAGCCTCCGGTCGCCTCCCCACCAGCCCTGCGATTTTCCCGCTACTCGTTAAGGTTAACGCTGTACGAATGAGGTTTGTGATCGCGGGTAATGGCGATCACGATCGCTTTTCCCGGCTGGTGTTCGGTACGGAGATAAGAGATTAAATCGCGAGGCGCAGCCAGAGGCCGGTCGTCGATATCGGTCATGACATCGCCGGCGCGGATCCCGGCCCGGTCGGCAGCAAAGCCTTTTTCGGTACGCCGGATCAAGATTCCACTGCGCACGCCGAAGAATTGGGCCAGTTGCGAATCCAGAGGTTCGCATTCAATGCCGAGAGCCACATCCTCCCACAGCATCAGCATGCGAGGGATCACCGGAACGCTGCCCATCTGCAGGCTGGTGAAAGACGTGGGAGGCTCGGGCGTGCGGGTCTCAGTAGATGTTAGGAGCACGATTACCGATTTCGTTTTGCCCTGCCGCCAGTATTGGACTTTGACTTTTCTGCCGGGTGGGGTTTCAAGCACCAGGCGTCCGAGTTGGGGCGCGCTTAGAATTTCTTCACTGTTGTAACTCAAGAGCACATCACCCGGAGCGATGCCGGCCTGGTCAGCCGGACTATCCGGCTGGACACTGCGTACTTCGACGCCGCGTGGCTCACCCAGTTTCAGGGCGCTGGCGCGATCGGAATCGATGTCGGTTAGCCCCACCCCCAGATGACCGCCCGGCAAATAGTTCGAAGCCGATTGGCCGAACAGCGTTCCCGCAAGCCACAGGAGACCGGCTAAGAACAGGCGCCTTTGGGCCCAGGCACTGGACTTAATAAACATCGACGGCAGAATGGATCGAGTTCAGCAGTTCGAGACAGCGTCCACGAACATAATCATCATGTTCGGAACGTGACAGAGTTTCTAACGTAGCCGCCAGTTCTGGAGTGAGTTGGAGCCGCTGATTGGCCGGGGCGAGAACGTCGATCGCCTCCGAGCGAACGGCCGGGTCGGAGTCGCGCTCTAACACGTTGCGGAGCACGGCGCGGGTAGCCGGGTCAGCGGAAAAGCTGCGCACAGATTCCAGTGCCTTCAAGCGAACCGCCGCGTTCGGATCATGCTCAACCCGCTTCAAAAGCGCATCGCGCACATCGGCGCCTGTCTGCTGGCTCAACATCTCGACCGAGTCCACCCGAATGCCCGGGTCCGACGGATCCTGCACGGCAACCAGCAGCAGCTGCCGGATGTTGGCATCATCGGCGCTCCCAACCACTTCTCGATGGTTCACCTGATCCATAAGAATGCGCACTCGCCCGGAGCCATTCGATTGAATATCTCGTATGCGGGAGGTGGGCTGGCCGAGCAGACCCGCCTGATCAAAAGCCGCACGCCCGGACTGGCTGCCATCGACGCCTGTCAAACCGGTACGATCGAGCAGCCGTGAACCGGAGAAACCCAGAAAAACGAGGAACGAACCCACAGCCAGTTGATACGACCAGCGGTGAGGGGCGATCTTGAATGCGCCGAACCAGCTCGACCACGGGTTGACAGCTCGCCGGAGCTCGGGTCCATTCGCCAGCACCTTGCGCAGATCCTGCCGGCACTGCGACAAAAGATCCAGCGGCACATCCCGGTACTCGGAGGTCGCAGCAGCGTGCCAGGTCTTCTCGCGGCTGAATGCCTGCTGGCAAAACGCACACGAAGCCAGATGCTCCTCGACGGCCTCTTCGGCAGCAAAATCGAGTTCGCCGTAGAGGTACAGCGAAAGCTGGAGTTGGACAACGTGGCAAGTCATACAAAATCACCTAAGGCGGCGCGCATCTTCTGGGTAGCGCGGAACAGACAATTTTTGGCCGCCTCCTCCGTGATACCGAGAGACTCGCCGATCGCCCGCAAACGCATTCCCTGGTAATGGCGCATCTCAAATACCAGCCGTTCGCGCGGCGTAATGGATCCCAGAACTTCCTGAATCCGGCTCTTGACCTCCGCACTCATCAATTGGCGCTGCGGGTCGACATCGGCCCGCTGCTCAGCAATGAATTGTAGACGGTCCACTTCGCCCGAGGCTGTTTCGATGGCGGCAGATTCTTCTTTGCGGACTTTGCGCTTACGCAGTTGATCCAGGCAGAGGTTGGCCACGATCCGGTACAGCCAGGTGGAGAACGCGCAATCGAAACGAAAATCCGGCAGTTTGCGATACACCCGCAGAAAGGCTTCCTGATAAATGTCTCGTGCGTCCTCTTCCGAGTGGAGGAGGTTATTAGCCATCCGCAGAACGTTCGAATCGTACGACCGGACGAGTTGCTCGAACGCGGCTGCATCGCCGCGCTGCGCGGCACGGATCAGAGATCGCTCGTCGGTTCGCTCCGTCGCGGCGCCCACGGCTAGAGTTCCAATTGCTTCGGCTCGGATATCCACCGCATTAATGGACGTACATCAGTCGATTTGGTCTTGAGGAACAGGCGTTTTCACCTGTCACCGTAGTGGTGCTCTGCCCCGGAGTGACCGCGACGACGCGATGTTCACGTCCCGAAACCTAACTGCCACTGGACTCAAGCCTGCCCTCCGCCTAACTCGCTAACTCAAGCTCTATCAAGCGTTTAGACGCATCCAGGCTGGCGATGCGGAAGGAGCGAACCTCACCGGGGCGGGCGCTTGGCTTCGTATTTTCGACTTCGCCCGTGCCTTGTTTCCAGCGCTGGGCGAGCATGGCGCTCAAAGAGCTGACATCGGAAGCGGCAGACTTAGCAGCGATCTTCGGAGTTTCTTCGGCCTGTTTCCAGCGGCAATTAGCAATCACTCCTTCGCCCAGCTCAACCCGGGCGCGGTCGCCGCGGATTTCGACTAAACGCCCGCTAACCGTCTCGCCCGCCTGGTGTTCCGAGATGTAATGATCGACCGTCGTCGGCTCAAGCTGCTTCATACCAAGCCGCAGACGCCGCTTTTCCCGATCCACCTCCAGAACCACCGCTCGCACCGTCTGATTTTTGGCCAGTTTGTCTTTTGGATGATCGAGCCGCTTCTCGTTTGTGATATCCGAGATATGGATCATCCCTTCGATGCCGTCGCCTAACTCGATAAATGCGCCAAACTGAGTCAGATTCGACACTGGCCCTTCCACATTCGACCCGACCGGATATTTTTCGCTTACTTTATCCCACGGGTCGCCGAGCGCCTGCTTGTAACCAAGACCGATGCGCCGTTCGGCTGGATTGACCTGGAGAATGACGGCTTCCACCCGCTCCCCCACCTTGAGGAGATCACCGGGCTTCCGCACCCGCTTATCCCACGAGAGTTCGGAGATATGGATCAAACCGTCTACCCCGGGCAGGAGCTCGACGAAAGCACCGAAGTCGGCCAGACGCGAGACATTCCCCGCCACCCGGTCGCCGACATGGAAGGTACGCGCGGCCAGGCTCCAGGGATCTTCCTGCAGCTGTTTGAGACCAAGCGAAACTTTCCTGGTGGCAGGATCGATTTTAAGGATTTTCACCTCGAGTTCGTCGCCCGCTTTAACCACATCGCCGGCTTTCGTGGTGCGGTGGAAAGCCATGTCGGTCACGTGCAGCAGACCGTCCACGCCACCTAGATCGACGAAAGCCCCGAAGTCCATAATGCTGCGCACACGGCCACGCACCACCGACCCTTCAGCCAGTTCGGAGAAGGCCTGCTGGCGGCGCTTCGATTGCTCTTCTTCCAGCACCACGCGCCGGTCGACCACCACATCTTCTTTATCGACGTCGAGCTTGGTGATGCGGCACTGGATCTCCTGGCCGACGAGATTCCCCATTTCGCTCATCTCACGAACGCCGCTGCGCGAGGCGGGCATGAAAGCACGCACTCCAATGTCTACCCGAAAGCCGCCCTTGACCAGCTCGGCGACCACACCCGCGATATTCTGTTTTTCGGCAAACGCAGTCTGCAAAGCGCTCCAGTCTTTCGGGCGCTCGACTTTGAGCGTGGACAGCTCGTAATATCCCTCTTCATTGCGCGGCCCGATGTTGACCGTGATCTGGGACCCGGGCTGCGGATCGCCTTCCTGCGTCTCGAGCCACTTGGCAAGCGCCAGTACGCCCTCGGTTTTCCTGCCGATGTCGACGTAAATCCCGGCAGCGCTGACCGATACGATGGCGCCGATAACGGTTTGGCCACTGGCCGCGTCAGGATGTTGTGACTCGAAACTGGAAAGGATGTCGCCAAAGCTCGTCTCCTCCGCGGAAGAGGTTTCTTCAATGGGAAGAGAAGGATCAAACTCTTGGTTACTCATGACGGCGGGAATCCCCTTATTCTGGCATAGCACTTGTTGTTGGGAAGAAGATGAAATGGGCCGCTGTGAATAAAGAAATGACGAATACAACTAAGGCACTGCAAGTAGTGAAACGCGAGCCCCGCGTGTGGCCGCGCCTATGGCGATTCCAGGCGCAGGATTTTGCCTGGTTGTTATTCGTGGCGGTGTTGATCGAGACGATCCCGGAAACGAATTACAACTACACCATTCTGGTGATCATCATTGCTGCCTTCCAGATCGTCGAACCGCGCTGGACACTCTTCTCTTCCCAGCGGGGACAGGTTGCGGCGATTGCTTTGAAACTGGTGCTCAGCTATCTGCTGGTGGGCTGGACGCACGGCATTCAAAGCTTCTACTATTCGGTGTTTCTGATTCCAGTAGTATCGGCCGCAACGCTGTTCGAGTTGCCCGGAGTGATTCTGGTCACGGCGATTGCCTGCGGCGGCTATTTCTCGTTTCTGCTGCCGGTATTCATCAGCGCAGCAACCCGCGCCGAGCTCCCACCCGACTACATCAGCGTGATGAGCCTGCGTGCGGCATTTTATGCCATCGTCGGCTTCCTCGTCTACCAGCAGGCCCGAGCGAAGAGAGAAGAGATGCAGCGTACCCAGGCGGCAGTCGTTGATCTGGCCAAAGCGAATGCCGATCTGCAGGAAGTGCAGGCGTCCTTGCGGCGAAGCGAGCGCTTGGCGGCGCTAGGACAACTAACGGCTGGTCTGGCTCATGAGCTGCGCAATCCACTTGGCACGATCCGCGCTTCGGCGGAGATGTTAAGCAAGCCGTCCGCTAAAGGCAAACCGGAGCTGATGGATGAGATGGCCGGCTTCATCCGCAGTGAAGTGGACCGGATGAACGGGCTGGTATCGAGTTTTCTGGATTTTGCCAGGCCGCTCGAGATACATCCGGCGGAAGCTGACTTGAGCGATGTGTTGCAGCAGGTGGTCTGGGAGCAGGCGGAACTCGCCAGGGCGGCGGGAGTGACGGTGGTGGTGAGGAGCGCGGACCCGCTTCGATTCCGTTTCGACCGCGACTTATTGCGGCTGGCGCTCTCGAATCTTTTGCAGAACGGCATCCAGGCGAGCGCCGCGGGGAAAGACGTGGAGATGCGGACGCACGCGAATTCGCACGAGGTCACGATCCTGATTATGGATCACGGCGAAGGCATTTTGCCGGAGCATTTAGAAAACATTTTCAATCCATTCTTTACGACTAAGCCGAAAGGCGTGGGCTTGGGCCTGGCGTTAGTCGCGAAGATCGTCGACGAGCATGGCGGCCGGGTCAACGTATGGAGCGAGCGGATGCGCGGCACAAAATTTGAAATCCACCTGCCTAAGAATTAGGGTCTGCGCGCATCAGATCCTGAGAATAAACGCGGCCGATGCGGACACTATCTGTAAACCCTTCGGAAAGGCAGTCCGCGTAACGCTCATGATTTCTCTTCGACATTCCTCCGTAGGCCGTAGCACTCTCCACCGGCCGTGAAATTCCACATAAGGGACCTCGACGTCTCGAGCATTGCAGGGTTGCTCGTCGGCGCATCCTGCGTGGCGGGCGGCTTGCTGCTCGAAGGCGGCAAGCTCAGTGACATCCTGCAACTCACGGCGGCACTGATCGTTCTCGGTGGAACAGCCGGCGCCGTGCTGATCACCACCCCTTTGCCGCTGGTCCTCGCCGCGAGCAAACAATTTCGAAGTATCTTTTGGCATCCGCCTGTGTCGCTCGACGTCGCCATTACACAACTCCTGTCGCTGGCTACGAAAGCACGCCGGAGCGGGATCGTATCGCTCGAATCGCAGCTGAAACTGCTATCTGACCCATTCCTGCGGAAAGCGCTCACACTCGCGGTGGATGGCGCGGACAGCAAGACAGTCCGCGAAATTATGCAATTGGAAATTCAGGGCGCTGAGAATCACTCCGATGCGGAAGCCAGAGTGTTTGAATGTGCCGGCGGTTATGCGCCTACCATCGGAATCATTGGCGCGGTGCTCGGATTGATTCAGGTGATGAAGCATCTCGGCGACATGGAAGCCGTGGGCCATGGCATCGCCGTGGCGTTTGTTGCCACGATTTACGGTGTGTCGATTTCCAATCTGTTTCTCCTGCCGGCTGCCAGCAAGTTGCGAGCCCGTAGCGCCGCTCTCATACAACACAAGGAACTGGTGCTGGAAGGAGTTTTGGCCATGCTCGAAGGGCTCCACCCCTTCTTAATCGAGAGCAAACTCGAAGCCTTCCACCAGACTCGAAATACGTCCATTACTGCTAAGACGCGGCGTTCCATCCCGCCGGTCCAGAGTAAGGCAGCGCGCGGTCTGGCGGGATGAGATCCACCGTCAAGCGATACCCGTTGCCCAGCAGCGATCGATGGTTTGTTTCTTACGCAGATTTCATCACGCTACTCTTTGCCCTGTTCGTCGTTCTCTTTGCGGCCAGCCAAACCGACCAGAATCACGCCAAACTACTTTCGCGCTCGATGGCTCGAGCCTTTGATGGCGGCAAACCGGCCCCTCTGCCCAAGCAACCAGCACAGCCACGAGTTCCCACTACACTTCCTCAAGCCGCTCCACCGGTCGTGCCCCCACCCCCACCAGTCCATTCCAATTTAGGCGATTCGCTAGAAATCCTAAAAACCAGTCTCGCCGAGGAACTGCGAAACGGGAGCGTCGACCTCAGGTTAGAACAGCGCGGATTAGTGGTGAGTTTGGATTCTGCTGCCTTTTTCCCTAGCGGCGAGAGCACCATTAACGGTTCCGCAATACCCACCATCGGCAAGGTAGCTGCAGTCTTGAATAATCTGCCGAACCCGCTCCGTCTGGAAGGGCACACAGACTCGCTTCCGATTCAGACGGCGCGCTTTCGCAGTAACTGGGAGTTGTCCGCGGCGCGCAGCATTTCCATGCTGGAACTCCTCAATTCGCAATTTGGAGTTGTGCGCGAGCGCATGGCCATTGTTGGTTACGCTGATACCGGCAGCCGAGAATCGAACGAGACAGAGGAAGGTAGAAGCCGTAACCGCCGAGTAGATATCGTGATCCTGAGTGAATAGATAGAGCAAGAACCAGTCATAATCCCAGGTCACCGATGCTTGCGGGACTCATTTCGACAGTCGCTCAAAAGTGCATCTCCCCCACCGAGGCCGAGACGCGCGCGAAGCCAATCTTATTAACCTTGCTGATTCTTAGTGGGGCAGTTCCGCAAACTGCTCCGTCCTCGTAGCCCGGGCTCCTCAATACTTGAGACTTACGGAAGTGACACTAGGCGTCCTCACCTGCTATTCCGCCATTCGCTGAGGGATCCCGCGCAATCGGACTAAGAGAGACTTCGGCAGACCTGTGTGCGCGTCGTGACCCCTTGTGCGCAAGGTTCTTAGAAACCCACAGGGAGAACGGGCCGCCGCCATTCAGCAAAGGAGCTCAAAATCATTCGGTCGTGGCTTTTTCCGAGCCGCGCGTCAGCAAGCGAGTTTGGATGAGGGTGTGCCGTGGACAAAGCACACCCGTTATCTCTCTATTTCTTCTCAAGCCGAAGCAGCTGAACTCCGCTGTTTCGCTCGCCTCTCTCGAAGTTCCCGCTCGGCCCGGTGCCAGTCTTCTTCTGCCGAGCCGTGCGGACGGCCGCGATCATGCCACATGTTGTAAGCATGATTGGCCACTTCGTCATAATCCAATGCGTCCATCTCGCCAGCGCGAGAAGATGAGTCGCTCATCGTACTTGCTTGCTTTATAGCGCCATCCGCCAACGGAGTAGTGCCAGACCCGCTCGGCCCGGGCTGCATCTGGACGGAAGGTGATTCACCCGCTTCTGCCGGGCTTAGGTGCGTACCGCCGGCCCCGGCCCCCGCTCCTGACCGGGTACCTGAAACGTCTACGCCCCGCGATCCGACCGACAGATTGGCATCTGCCGCCACCGTGTCATTGATACTTAAGCCCGCCCGCGGCTTGCTCGCCCGCGCAGCTTCGCTTGCGGCCACTGGATCGGCCTCAGCCAACCCCTTCGCGCCACCCTTCGTTTTGTCTGTTAGTTCATTTAGCTTGGGATCGATCATGCCATTCGCTCCACTTTATGGATGAGAGGCAAGGCGATTTATTAACGAAAAGAAATATCTTAGTACCAAAAAAATAGCGGGAGAGGCGAAACTCCCCCGGTATCGGTAAAAATCCCAGCCAACTCAGTTGTTTGACTCGGCCCCAACCTTCAGCTTTTCCCGCTGCTCCTTCAGGATCGCCTTGCGGCTGAGCTTGATCTTGTTGCCTTCCAGCGCCAGCACCTTCACCAGGATCTGATCGCCCTCGTTGAGCTCGTCCCGCACGTTCTTAATCCGGCTCTCCGAAATCTCGCTGATATGCAGCAAGCCATCGGTTCCCGGGAAGATCTCGACAAAGGCCCCGAAGTCGGCAATCCGAACCACTTTGCCCAGATACGTCTTGTTCACTTCCGCCACCGCCGCGATATCGCTCACCATTTGCAACGCGCGGTTTGCTGCCGTACCGCTGGAGGCAAAGATATTCACCGTGCCGTCGTCCGAGACGTCGATTTTCACGCCGGTTTGATCGATGATGCCCTTGATCACCTTACCGCCCGGCCCGATCAATTCACGAATTTTGTCCGTCGGGATCTTGGTCGTATAGATACGCGGCGCATATTGCGATAGCTCGGCACGAGGTTTATCGATGGCCGCTACCATCGTTTCCAGAATATGCAGCCGGCCCTTGCGCGCCTGCTCCAAAGCCTCCGCCATGATCTTGGTGGTCACGTTAGGAACTTTGATGTCCATCTGGAGCGCCGTAATGCCCTCGCGCGTTCCCGCCACCTTAAAATCCATGTCGCCGTAATGGTCTTCAGCGCCCGCAATGTCTGTCAAAATCGCGTAATCTTCGCCTTCGAGCACCAGACCCATGGCAATCCCCGCCACCGGTTTGATCAACGCCACGCCCGCATCCATCAGCGACAGTGTGCCGCCACAGACGCTGGCCATCGAGCTCGAACCATTCGATTCCAGAATGTCGCTCACCAAGCGCACCGTGTAAGGAAACGCCTTTTCATCCGGGATCATCGGACTCAGTGCCCGTTCCGCCAGCGCGCCGTGGCCGATCTCACGCCGTCCCGGTCCACGCATAAATCCAACCTCGCCCACACTAAATGGAGGGAAGTTGTAGTGAAGCATGAAGCGCTTCGAAGTCTCGGTGAGATCAAACATCTCAATCCGCTGCTCATCATCCTTGGTGCCCAGCGTCGTCGTGACCAGCGCCTGCGTTTCGCCCCGAGTGAAAATCGCCGAGCCATGCGTCCGCGGCAAAACACCCACCTCGCAGGTAATTTTCCGAATTTGGTCGAAAGCGCGGCCATCGGGACGGCGGCGGTCCTTCAGCATCTCATCGCGGAAGATACGCTCTTTCAAATGATCGAAAGTCTTGCCGGCGTCCGCCACATCGGCTTCCTCGGTAAACAGCGTTGCTGCCTTAGCCTTCGCCTGATCGATGCGGTTGTAGCTCTCGATTTTCGGATACTTTTCCGTATTCATCGCGTCGCTCAACTCGGCACGCAATGAGCTCGATATCTTGTCGAAGACCGGCTGGTTAAGCGCCGGCGAAGTAAACAGTCGCTTCGGCTTACCGACCGCTTTCACCATGTCGCGAACACCTGCCGTGATCTTCTTGCAGCAGTCATGACCGAACTCAATCGCGCCGACAACTTCGTTCTCCGACGCTTCATGCGATCCGGCTTCGACCATCACGATTCCGCTCGCGGTTCCCGCGACTACAATATTCAGCTTCGAATCTTTGGTTTTCTCGTAAGTGGCGTTGGCGACATACGCACCGTTTGCCATACCAACACGCACACCTGCTAGCACGTGCTCAAACGGAATATCCGAAATCGCCAGCGCAGCTCCGGCGCCCACGATCGCGAGCACGCTCGGATCGAACTCCGGGTCAGCCGAAAGAACCATCGCGATGATCTGCGTTTCGTGGCTGTATCCTTCCGGAAAGAGCGGCCGTATCGGACGGTCGATCAGGCGGCTGGTCAAAACCTCCTTCTCAGAGAGGCGTCCTTCTCGCTTAATGAATCCGCCGGGAAACTTGCCCGCGGCGTACGTGTACTCACGGTAATCCACCGTGAGCGGAAAGAACGATGCGCCCGGCTTGGGCTTCCCGGCGGAACACGCCGTAACTAAAACAACGGAGTCTCCCGAACGGACCACTACCGCGCCGTCCGCCTGCTTAGCGATCTTACCCGTCTCGAGTAAGATCTTCGACCCGTTCAGGTCAATTTCAACTGTATGCGACATTTATTTTTTCCCGATGCGTTGCATGACCTTCCTTCTATGAAAGGACATGCGAATCAACTTCGGGATTAAGTGTGGACTTAGAGCGAAAGCGGGGGAAACTACTTACCAAAGTAGCGTTGCGCGTCTATCACGCGCCTGCTCGGGATCGACTACTAGCGGCGGATGCCGAGACTCTGAATTAGAGTCTTGTAGCGTTCCGGACTGCGATCCTTCAGATACTTAAGCAGCTTGCGACGCCTCGATACCATCGTCAGCAAACCGCGCCGCGAGTGATGATCTTTCTGATGCGTTTTAAAATGCTCAGTGAGCTGGAGAATGCGAGTACTCAGAAGCGCGACCTGTACCTCTGGCGAACCCGAGTCCGACTTATGAACTCGATACTTATCGATTACCTGTGACTTCTCTTCAACCGCCAGGGCCATGCTAGAAAACGATACTCCTCGTCTTTACCTTAATCTCGATTTTATTCTTCATCAGGTTAACACACCCGTGACTCAGGGTTGGCGGAGGTGGGTCTCAAGCTACAGAAGCAGGCACAATGTACTCAACCGCCGAACTAGGATGGGGAACCGGATTGCCTTGCTGTAGCAGAGCTTCGATGTGCAACCCGATGGCTTCTGCAATCAATCGTTCAACGTCCTGCCTGCTTGCCGCCACAGCGACGCACCCCGGCAAGTCCGGCACATAGGCCCCATAGCTGGTTTCGCCTTTTTCAATTACCACTGCATACCTCTCATTCATGCTTATCAACTTATTTAGTTCCTATCGGCGTTCATCTGCGGCCTAAACTTCTTTTCCTATTCTGTCTAGCAAGTTCAACCTAAGGCTCATCCGCCGACAACGCCACACCCGGCTTCTCCAGATACGGAATGCCATGCATCATCCACTCCGGTTCCGGAGCACTCTTCAGGTAGTAATCAAAAAACTGCTGCAACCGAAGAAAATAATCCTTCTGATTCACCCGCCTCCGCAAATTATGCGGCTCCCCGTTATAGCTGAACAAATACACCTCTTTGTTCAACCGCCGCAGCGCCAGATAATACTCGATCCCCTGATACCAGGGCACCGCATCGTCCGCGTCATTGTGAATCATCAGCAGCGGCGTCCTTACCCGGTCGGCCGAAAAAATGGGCGAATTCTCGATGTACCGTAACGGATACTCCCACACACTTCCCCCAATGCGGCTCTGCGTCCGCTCATATTGAAACTGCCGCGGAATCCCCGGTCCCCAGCGAATACTGTCATAGGCACTAATCATGTCCGCCACCGGCGCTCCCGCCGCTGCCGCTTTAAAACGGTTGGTCCGCGTGATCATGTACGCAATCTGATAGCCGCCCCAACTGTGCCCCTGAATTCCAATCGCCGACTCATTCACAAAGCCTTGGTTCACCACCGCCTGCACTGCCGGCAGCACACAGTTCAACGCGCTCTGTCCGGGATACCCGACACGGTACGCAATGTCCGGCTCAAGCACCAGATACCCGTTACTCGCGTAATAGCTCGGACTGATCGAGTTATACGGCCGCGGCTCAATGAAGTTATTCACGTTCTGCGTCAGCCGCTCATAGATATAAACCACAAGCGGGTATTTCTTCGTCGCATCGAAGTTTGCAGGCTTGTACAGAATCGATTCCAACGGCACTCCATCCAGGTTGTTGTAGTGAACCAGCTCTGCCGAGCCCCACAGCAATCCCGCCATCTGCGGATCGGCGTCAGTCACACGGCGCAGTTCCCGGAAAGAAGCATCGGTCACCAGCAAGTTTGGATATTCGTTAAACGTAGAAGCCGCCGTCAGATACACATCCGCGTCCCGCGCCTTGATCGGAGGCGCAAAATTTTTACTCGCAAAGATCAGCCTCTTCGGTTCTGTTTCAGCCTTGAGCGTGGTCGTAAAGAAACCCGTCCCGCGCGTCTGATCGTTTTCCGCGCGCAACAGCAGCGGCTTCGCCGGATCGATCCAACGCGAAGCCGGATCTTCATACTCGAGCCGCACGATGCGGAACTGCAGATGGTTTCTTCGACCGGCCCCTTGCGTAATATCCACCGCCGAAGACCCGTCGGCCGCACACCGCCAGATATCGTACCGGTCATACAGCAGCACCGATTGCCCATCACGCGCCCAACCAGCCAGGCGATAAGAATCGGCAAACCCCGGCGTATCGTTCTGCTCATTGGCAAACGACACCGGCAGCTTACCGGTCAAATTAATCGAGTGCGCATCGGCAGTCGAGACTGAGATCCAATCCTTGCCATTAAAGTAGATCGCGTATTTCGAAGTAGGCGACCAGGTCAGGCGGTTGACATGCTTCTTCACGATGAGCCGCCGCTGACCAGTAGCGGTATCCACTACATAAGAGTCTGTGTAGTTGCCGTCATAGTCTTCCATCCGGCGGTAGGCCCGGTCGTCGCTGCCGATGGCGTAGCGCCCGTCATCACTGGGCAGCACATCGTTCATGGTCTGGTCCGACAGCTGCACAAAGCGACGTTCCGCCACCTCATACACGGCCCGATACGACCGGTACTCTTCGCTAGCTGCCCGGATCTTCTGCATCGGCTGAATAAAATCGTCTTTCCACGACCACAAGTCCACTGCAACACGTTCATCGTCCGGAACGTTCCTATCGAACGCCCTAAAATGGCGCTGCGGCGCAATGCCAAAAAAAATTCCTTCGCCGCCTTTCGAAATCGTCACGGACGCCCGATTCGAAACCGCCCACCCCGGCGGAAAATCCCGCGTAGCGCTCGACACCACTTCCTCAGCCTCGGCCGACTGGCGGTCCCAGGTGTACAGATTGTAGTCGGGTCTCTTCGAACCGGGCTTCGGTTGAGCATTCCCGCTGGCTGCCGCGGCTGCTCGCTCGTCGTGATTACTCAGGAAGGCAAGCCGCGTCTGATCTTCGTCCCACGCCAGCTTGTTATAAGCCCCCACGCCCGACACCAGTGCAACCGGCGTCGCCGAGCTCCCGGGTGTAATCGCAAACACCCCGCTTGTTTCGCCATCGCCTGAAACCGCATACACTAGCGTCTTCCCGTCTTTAGTGAACAGATACTCTGATACCTGAGTAAACCGCCGTTCGCCGCCCGTCGTCAGATTCCGAAGCACCAGATCACCCGCTTCGAGTCTCCTGGGACGTGGCACCGGCGGTGTGGCTGGCCGATGTGCGCCTTCGTTTGGCTGTTGCCTGGGTTGAGTCTCGACATGGCCTGGCTTGTCCGCCACTTGCAGGTACGCCATGAAATCTCCTGCCTCGGAAGGAAGTTGAAAATCCCGCACACCCTTTTCTCGATACACCGCTCGATTGGCCAAGGTGATGATCACCACATCGCCCTTCGGCATGTCTTCCGCTTTCCGTCTCTCGCGTTTCGCCTGCTCAACTGCGGCCCGGGCCGGGAACGCCGAGCACACCACAAACCGGCTGTCCGGCGTAAACTTCAACGCCACGCCCGGCGGTGGCGGCGGCGCTTCTTCCCTTTGCGGAGCCGAATAGTCGGGCGGCGGAGGCGGTGGCAGCTCCCCGATCGGTTCACGCATCTCCTGGCCTGTTTTCAAATCACGCACCACCAGTTCGCCATCGCCCTGCTGCGGGAACAGCCCATACGCCAGATAATGCCCGTCGTTCGAAAGCGTCTGATTCTGGATATGCCGCCATCCATCGAAATCGTCCTGCGTGAGCGGACGTTTCTCCGCTCGCAGCGGAGTAGTCACCAACACCACGGCAAGAACGAGGCTCTGGAAAAATCCGCGCATCAGGTATTTCGTCTTACCTTAACGGACCCGATCCTCTATGGGCAAGGCCGAATCCGGCTGGCTGCTTGAGACTAAGTTCTTTACGTTTTCCAATTCTTTCTTGAGCCTCGAGTTCCGCCGCGCCAGGCTCACCACATAGGCAAGTACAATCAGCCAGCAGGCCAGAAACCCATAAAACATGAAAGTGAAATTACGAGCGTCCATAAATCCTCTCTTAAACAGCGTGAGCCAGACGGCGTAGCGAATCGATCTCGCGCGCCATCGACTCCTGCCTGCTGCGAATTAGTACAAGTGCCACCGCGATCAGCAGCAGCGGTATGATGTTCTGGAAAAGCATATGCTCCATGGCCGGATCAATGTTGCCGCCACCCGTACGCATACTCAATACCGGCGCCGGATGCTGCGTGCGAAACCAGTCGATCGATTTATAAACGATTACGACATCCACACAGCCAAAGACACACAGTGCGGCCGAGAGGCGCGCCCGCTGCGTCGGCTCGTCGATCGCCCGTCGCATCATCAGGTATCCGGCGAAGATCAACACGCAGACCAACGCCGACGTTAAACGCGCATCCCAGGTCCACCAGATGCCCCAGATAACGCGCGCCCAAATGCTGCCCGTAACGATGTTGGCGATCGAGAATACAATCGCCACCTCTACCACCGAGGCCGCTAACGAGTCATAGCGAAAGTTTCCGGACGCCAGATACAACGCGCTCAGCGTGAGCGCAGCAAAATACCCAATCATTCCGACAAAAGCAGCCGGAACGTGGAAGTACAGGATGCGATAGATAGGTCCCTGCATGGCGTCGTCCGGCAACACGAGGAAGATCTGGTACAAGTTGTAGGCCAGCAGCAAACCGGCCACGGCAACCAAGGCAATAACGATTTTTTCTCGCATAAACGTTTCTACTATTCTGGCTCAATTCACCAGGATCGTGTCGGCCAGCAGCACGGCGAGCGCGGTGTACACGATGTCGAACACAAGCAGAACCCTTCCCCAGAGTAATAGGGAGGCATCGAGTGAGTCACTCAGGAACAGCCCGTTTGTTAATTCGATGGCGGCTATTAACAAAGGAATCAGCAACGGATAGATAATAACCGGCAGCATCAATTCGCGCAAACGCAAATTCACCGTCAGCGCGCCGAACACCGCGCCCAATGTCGCCACGCCCCAGGTCGCCAACCCAAACGCCGCCGCCAGTGCCCACGGATGCAGCCACCAGCGCATGTTATAGAAAATCCCGAATACCAGCAGCGAAATGAACTCGACCGCCAGCAAAGTCACGAAATTGGCCATCGCTTTTCCAATCAGCAGACTGGCCGCGGACAAAGGCGACGATAGAAGTGCATCCAGGCAATCGTTCGGCAACTCGCGCGCGAATCCGCGCGTAAACACCAACGCACCCGCAAACGCGAACACAATCCAAAGCAATCCACCGGATGAAGCGCGCGTTTCTTCCGCCCCCACATCGAATGAAAAACTCAGCAACAGCAGAATCGCAATCGCAAACGCCGCCGCCGCATTCAACGACTCCTTCGTCCGCCATTCGACAGCCAGGTCCTTGCCTGCAATCAGCAGCGCCTGCCTAATCAATCGACTCCTAGCTCCGTGTGCATCCGGTAAAGCAGTGCGGGATCGTCCAGCATAGCCTGCGTGCGCTCGCCCGAGTAGCGCAAACGTCCGTTCTCCACCAGCGCCACATGCGACGCAATCGCCAGCGCCTCCCGCAACTGGTGTGTCGAGAGCAGAATAGTAGCTCCGCCCCGCCGCGCTGCGGTCAGCAACTCGCTTAACATGGCAATTGCCCGATCGTCAAGCGAAGTGAATGGTTCGTCTAGCAACAGCAGTTTGGGCGCGTGCAAGAAGGTACGAGCGAGCGCCAGTCGCTGCCGCATGCCGCGTGAGAACTGCCGCACCGGCATCCCTGCCACTCGCTGCAAGCCCACACGTTCGAGCCACCGGTCCGCCGCCGTCGAAGCAGCCGGCAGCTCCGCAACCCGCGCAAAAAATTTCAAATTCTCATGAGCGGACAGGTCTTCGTAAACGCCAATTCCATGTCCCAGAAACCCAATTTGCCGCCTCGCGCCTTCACTCCGCGGCGATTCTCCAAACAGCGCGATCCGGCCCCGTTGAAAAGGCGACAACCCGGCTAAGATCCGCAGCAGGGTCGTCTTTCCTGCACCGTTTCTTCCTAACAGCGCACAGCAGGAACCTTCATCCACAGACAAAGTGTAGTCACGCAGCGCTGCATAGTCGCCATAGAACTTCCAGACATGCTCCAGCTCGACTTGGCGGCTAGCTCCCCGTCCTTCGCCCATTCACTTACTGGAAGGCAAACGAGTCGGCGACGCAAGGTAGAGCAACACCAGTCCCACCGCCAGAATGGAAAACACCAACCCGACCAACCAGTACAGATGCTGATAGACGCGCGGGAGACCTTGCGTCACTGGCGGCTCATCCGACGTGTCCACAGCCTGATCGGAAGCCTGCCGCAAAGAACCCGTCCCGGTAATATCCGCCGAAAAGTCCTTGGCCGCGGTGACCGTGTAAATTGTGGCCTGCGTTTTCGGCTCCGTGCCCACTTTCTGCAAATCGCTTCCCGCCAGCGTCACACCCGGCGGCGCAATCAAACGCAGCGGACCCGATGGCATGCCCTTCACACCTTCCACCCGTCCGCGAAACGTGAATGGCGATCCCGCCGGCAAGTTGTAACTCACTTCGAACTGTGTCTGGCCGGGCTTCACAGGAAAATTCACCTGATACACGTTTGCTTCGGTAGTCTTCTCGGCCGCGCGCGGCAGCGGCATCCCTTGCGGACCCTGCACATTCACCCGCGACTGCCCGTTCGCCGCCGGCGGCAAAAAAAACCGCAACCCTCCCAGCGTGTCGTTGTTGTACGTGGTGCTGCTTTTGTTGTCGACCACCACCGTTTCACTCACCGCAATCTGGCTCGTAGAAGGCTCAATCAGCAGCATGCGTTGGGCAATGTTGGCCACCGCCGGCGATTTGGTCGCCTCGTAAACTTCGAGTTGCACACCCGACGTAGGGATATTCGGCGTCATCAGCTTGTTGTAGTGCACGCCCTTATAGTCGGCTTGCAAAAGCTGCGGCCCGCCTCCCGGCTGATCCTTCTCGAAAACAAAATGGCCGGCAGCGTCCGTCGTTGTCGTGCCAATGGTCTGCATCCCGTTCTGTCCCGGCTTCACCAGCGTCACGGTAACACCTGTTTCCGGTTTGCCTGTTGTCCGGTTCACCACCGTGCCATCCATCGCGCCGAACAGCACCTGAGTGGAAAGACCCAGCAGAGCGCTCACATAAAACAAACGGTTCATGCCATCGCCTTCCCGCACTGGCCGCAGAATTTGAGTGCATCCGCGAACTTCGCGCCGCAATGCGGACATACCGTACTTTTCGCTTTCTTCTTCGGATCCGCAGCCTGTGCGCGCCCCATCACCAGACCCAACCGCTTGCTCGTCTCGTCCATTTCGGCCAGCACCACCGCTAGTTCCCGCTGCAGGGCCAATTTGTTCTGCTTGTAGTCGTCGTCCGATAACTTGCCTAGTCGGTACTCAAACTGCAAGTCGCGCAGATTGTCGTAAATCGCCTGCTTGCGATCTTCCAGATGCTGTACCGGCGACACCGGAATAGCCTCTGGAAGATCTTTCTCACGAATGCCCAGCGTGAAATAGAGGGCCGCCAAAACGATGGCGACTGCCGCCACCGTAATCATCTTGTTTTGCTAGGCCCCGGCTCGTCGTCCAACTCCCGATCCATTTGCCCGCGATACCGTTCAATCAATGCTTCATCCGTGGCGCTGATCGGAACAGGCGTCTTCCGGTTTCTGCGCACGAAGGCCGTGTACACAAAAAACCCAAGCACCAGCACCAGTCCCGGCATCACCCAGGTAATGATCGGCCCCAAACCATTCGAGGGCGGAGACGCGAGGGCGACAATCCCTTCTTCCCGCACAACAGCGTTCACAATGGCGTCGTCCGTCATGCCCTTCTGCTTCGATTCAAAGATGCGATGCCGCAGCGGATCTGCCGAGCTGCAGCGCAGCATCGGACAATCACCAACGGTGTTCCGGCACCCGCCACAGCGACAAGCCAGGCGGCCGCCCACGCGCTGCACATCCGCTGTCAGATAGGATGTCGAATCCTGCGCAAACACCGCCGCCAGCACGATAAAGAAAGCGACGAAAAGCTTAGGACTGAACTGATTCAACTGTTTGAGGCGCACTCGCGTAACCTACAACTTCCGTGCGCGCATACTGCAAACGCACCTTCCCTGGAATCAGGCAAATAATCGTCCCGCCCAGCACCACCAGGTAGCCAATCCAGATCCACGACACCAGCGGGAACACATACATCTGGAAAATTGCTTTCGTGTTATCCGGCGAAATACCCGAAAAATTGACGTACAAATCTTCGTTCAACCGCCGCCGGATGCCCACGTTGGAAGCTTGCTCCTGGCTTGATTTGTACAGCCGGATCTCCGGGTTGAGTTGATCGATTACTTTGCCGTCTTGCGATACATCGATGGCCGCATGACTGAACTCGTAGTTCGGTGTCTCGCCATTGTTCACGTTGAGCAATCTGAGGTCGTAATGCCCAAAACGCATCTCCTGGTTTAAACCCAGGCTGCGCGTTTGATGGATATCGAAGGCCCGGCCTGTGAATCCGATGAAAATCAGCACGATCCCCATGTGCACCAGATACCCGCCGTATCGCCTCGTGTTACGCCACGTCAACTCAAAAGCAGCCCGCGGTAACGCCACACGATCTTTCAGCTGAATAGCCCGCGAGCCCTTCCAGAATTCACTCAGAATGGTCGCCGCCACGAACGCGCACAGCCCGAACGAAATCAGCGGAGCAATCTCGCGCATCCCTTCAACAGCCAGGAAGATTGCCACCAGCACGCCCACTGCGGCCGGCATCCGAAACGCTCGCATTAAACTGCTTACCGAACTTTTGCGCCACGCAATCAGCGGCCCCACACCCGTCAAAAACAGCAGGAACAACCCGATCGGCACATTAACGCGCGTGTAATAGGGAGCATCAATCGTTTCCTTCTCACCAGTCAGCGCTTCCATCAACACCGGAAACAGCGTGCCCCACAGCACCGCAAAGCAGCTCGCCAGCAGGATCAGATTATTGAACAGGAAACTCGATTCGCGCGAAACCACGCTTTCCAGCTTCACTTCGCTCTTGAGATACGGCAGGTTCTTGACGATCGCGATCGCCACCAGCGCCGTAGCGCTCAACACAAAAGTCGTAAAGTACGGCTTCACCGGCGACTGCGCAAAGGCATGCACCGAGGCAACCAGTCCCGTGCGCGTTAACGTCGTGCCCAGAATACTCAACAGGAACGTGGCCGAAACAAGCACCATGTTCCAGACCTTCATCATGCCCTTTTTTTCCTGCATCATCACCGAATGCAGAAACGCCGTACCCGCGATCCAAGGCATTAAGGCCGCGTTCTCCACCGGGTCCCACCCCCAGTAACCGCCCCACCCCAAAACTGTATACGCCCAGCCCATCCCGAGCATCACGCCGGTGCTCTGGAATAGCCACGCCACCAGCGCCCAGCGCCGCGTCGTATGTATCCATCCCTCACCCGGCTGTTTCGTTATCAGCGAGGCCATGGCGAAGGCAAACGGCACCGTAAATCCCACATACCCGAGATACAGCATCGGCGGATGAATCGCCATCGTCCACCATTGCAACAGCGGACTCAATCCGTTACCATCACCTACATCGATCACGCCCCTTCCCGCCATCAACACCTGGAACGGGCTCGCGACGAATGAAATCATGCCGACGAAAAACGCCAGCGTAGCCATCAGAATCGCCACCACGATCGGCATCATGTCGCGAAACTTACGCCGGTTCGTCCAGACCACTACCGCCGAGTACGACGAGAGAATCCAGCTCCAGAACAGCAGCGAGCCTTCCTGCCCGCCCCACCAGGCCGTGAATTTATAGATGGGCGACATCGCTTTGTTGCTATGTGCCGCCACATAGGCGAGTCGATAGTCCCCATTGATCAGCGAAATCACCAGCACCGCGGACGCCAGCGTCAACAGCAGCCATATCGCGTACACACCGCGTTCCGCGCTGACCACCAGAAAAGGACGCCGCGCATACTTGCCCACCACCGCAGCCACAACGGAAAAGATCGCCAGGCAAAAGGCAATCAAGATCGAAAGAGCGCCGATATTCTCCATGAGTTTTTACGAAAGAGCCCGCTGTTCAAGCGCGCTTATTGCTTTGGATGTCGAAATGCAACCAACTGATTTTTGAAGAGGGAGTTGCCGCTTCATGCGATAACCCGCGCTGGCTCGGTTTTGCCGCATACTTCGAAGCGCACTTGGCTTGAATTTTATTCGCCTCGAACACCCCGTCCGATCCGAGACGCCCGTCGGCAATCGCCTGCGCATTGTCCTTGAAAGTGTCGGGCAACGGATCGGTCCCCATATACTTCACATTCAGCGTCTGAGCGCCCTGATGCAACACGAACGATACCGCCATCCCGCTCTTCACAATCGAACCCGGCTGTACGTCCCCGGCCACCATCACGCGATGCAGTTTAGCCACCGAGTTCATCTGCGCGAGTTCAGGAATCGTCTTGTAATATGCCTTCGTGTCCTTCACGCCGCCCACCGCCAGCCACACCAGCGAGCCGATTATCAGGGCCATCAAAGTCCCGAACTTGACGTAGGTCTTCATATGTGCAAAGGCTGAAGCTTCAGTATAGCCTCAATTTGCGAACACGTCCTCGACCGGGATCGTTCCGGCCGGCAAAGGCGTCGGCAGCGCAATTTTTTCACCCGCCCCGAAAATCCGTAAACCCTCTCGATCGTGAACTTCGATCGTCCGCGATTCTGGCATCACCACCCAAACAGCGCTCGCCCCACCCGCCAGGTACAAGGCAGGTTTTAGCCGAAATTCTTTCGTCGCGTTCGAAGGCGAGACACTTCAATCGCCAGCTGCGGACTGCCCACCGGATAGCTTTTCGTCGCTTTCGCCGATTTCCACCGCAAAGCGTCCATCACGAACACATCGGGCCGTGGCATGCTCTTGCTTTTTTCCAAGCGCATGCTCGTGCCCTGCCTGACAACGAAGCCACTTCCCCGCAGCCGTTCTCTCAGCAGTTCACATAGCTGTTCATAGATGTCAGCATGATCCGGGAAAGCAGAAGGCGACAAAACAACCACTCCTTGTATCAATTCATCATCCATGCCCTCGGGCGCCTGGTAATCCAGATACTCTTCAATCGTCATCCGGTGAACCGCTCCTTCACTCATAATGACGCACTTTCGCTCTCTCCAAGTAAACTACAGGTTCGGGACCTCTCTTGGCTTCAGAACCCAAACCGCTACCCCATGAAATCGCTCAGCCGACCCCTACTTATCGGGGCATCGCGCAATTGGCCGAGCTTCCCGCCCTCTTCGATGCGCAGCGCTGGTTCACCCGCGAACGCGCCTGGCTCAACGAATTGCACCTGCAGTTATGCCGCATTCCAGCGCCCACCTTCTTTGAGCAATCCCGCGCCGAGTGGTTCCGCCGGCAGCTCGCCGCGCTCGGCTGGAACGCCCGTCTTGACCGCGCCGGCAACGTGCTCGCCGGCTTTGCCGCCCGCGAAACCTCCCCCACCCTCGTCGTCTCGGCTCACCTCGATACTGTCTTCGCCCCGCAACGCCCGGAAGAAGTCTACTTTGCTCCCGATGGACGACTAGTCGGCCCCGGCGTCTCCGATAACGGCTCCGGCCTCTCCGCCCTGCTCGCCATCGCCCGCTTGCTCGCCGCCAACCCCGACCTGCACCCGATCGCCGCCTCCCTTCTGCTCGTCGCCAATGTCGGTGAAGAAGGCGAAGGCAACCTCAACGGCATGCGCTATCTCTGCCGCCAGACTCTCGAATTAGCCAATGTCGCCGCCTTCATCGTGCTCGACGGCCCGTCCATCGATCACATCACCGCGCAAGCGCTCGCCAGCCGCCGTCTCGACATCAGTTTCCATGGTCCCGGCGGCCATAGCTGGAACGATAACGGTATCCCCAATCCCGTCCACGCCGCCGGCGATCTCGTCAGCCACTTCGTGCAAGCCGCCCAGCTCCGCCTTTCCAGCGAGCGAAAAATCCGCTGCTCCTATAACTTCGGAGTGATCGAAGGCGGCGCCAGCATCAACGCCATTCCCTCCAGCGCCCGCGCCAAACTCGACCTCCGTTCCGAAGATCCCGCCATCCTCGACGAACTCGCCTCGCTCGCCACCACCGCCGTCGAACGCAGCCTGGAGCGCGAAAATAAAGCCTCCCGCCACGCCCGCCTGACCGCCAAAATCAAGGAACTCGGCGCTCGCCCCGGCGGCAAACTGCCCGACAACTCTCCCCTCCTGCAAGCCATCCGTTCCGTCGACGCCTATCTCAACATTCGCTCCCGCATCGGCTGCGCCTCTACCGACGCCAACGTCCCTCTCTCCATGGGCCTGCCCGCCATCTCGATCGGCGCAGGCGGCCAGGGCGGCGGCGCTCACACGCCCGGCGAATGGTACCAGCCCGATGGCCGCGAACTCGGCCTCCGCCGCATCCTGCTCCTGCTCGCCGCGATTCATTCCGACCATACGGCCGACACCACGTTACATGGATGAGCCGGCCTGTCACTTGCGACCCTGCCTTGATCCGCTCTCTGAGCCTGTGTAGCAAGTGCGGTATGTCAGCCCGAGAACTGCACGACGAGCTTGTCGATTGCGTGTCGATGTCTAACTCCACCTGGGTGCTCGTCATCCAGCACATAGGAAATCTTTACTAAGGCGCTCCAGTCGGAGTACAGCTCAAACAACTCACCTTGTTTGAACAATCCCTTCATCCAAAAACTAAGGTCTTCCGGAGGCGGAAGTGTATCCGTGAAAACAACGACGACGTGGTAGCCAAAAGTTCGAGTATGATGCTTAGCCTCGGCGAGAAGGCGAGCCCATTGAGACCGATCCAAAAGGTGCAAGCATCCGTGCGCAATGATCAGATCGTATAGATCATAAATGTGATAATCCCTCAGATCAGAGACGCAGGCATTCACAGCAAGGTGCTCTCGCTCGGCGAGAATTGAGAGTTTTGAGATTGCCGCAGGGGAAATATCTACCGCCTTAACCTTGCAACCATGACGAGCGAAAAATAGAGTGTTCCGGCCGTCACCACAACCTAGATCGAGAACGGAACCGTTCTTTGGAAGCAAAGGTAATAACTCTACGAGTTCCTGGCTTGGGGGTCCAAAGGGGCTCGGCGCGTCGACATCCTCAAAAGCAGTTTCCCAGAATGGCCGCGGATCCATGATCAATGATAGATTGACCCGAAACCTGCCCGGCGCCTGAAATGAACAATCTAGAGCGGCAGATCAGCGCAAACCTTTGTGCCCTTGCCTCCAATATCGCAACGAGGCGTTTGCGGGAAAGTTCTTGGACGGTACCGATCCACTTTCAGAGCGCATCACTCTGGAGCAACTTCACCCCGGATCTTCCGCCGGGCCACCATTAGAGTGGCAGATCGTAGGAGTATTTCACGACATACAGAACGGTGGCCCTCTCGGGGAACCTGATCATCCCGAGATCTGCGTGCCGTTCGCTCAGAATCCCTGGCCACAGGCTACGTTGGCGGTACGCACGGCCATCGACCCGGAGCGCATAACGAGCGCTATTACTGCGGCCGTACACTCGCTAGATCCGAATTTACCTTTGGCAAATGTGAAAACGATGCAGCAGATTGCTCACGACCGCTTTATTGGTGATCGTTTTGGGATCGCACTCTATGGTTCTCTGGCTGCGATTGCCCTGATCTTAGCCGCGGTGGGAATTTACGGCGTGCTGGCGTTCACAGTCGCCCAGAGCACATCGGAAATCGGACTGCGTATGGCGTTGGGAGCGACTGCCAATGCTGTACTGCTTCGCGTTCTCAAACAAGGATTAGCCATGGCCGGCACAGGATTGGCATTGGGCATTGTCGGAGCATATTTCACAACCCGCGCCATGCAAAGCACGCTCTACGGAATAGGTCCCCTCGATTGGGGTTCGATTATTGCCGGGGCAGCCATCTTGTTGCTTGCTGCGTTCCTCGCTTGTTACGTGCCGGCACGCAAGGCGAGTGCTATTGACCCAATGGTCGCGCTCCGCCAAGGGTAGCTGCCTCCATGACGTGTGTGCGCGCTTCCCGGACGGCGTGAAACCAACTCATTCGATTCTCTGACCGAGTTGCAGCGCCATGCTCCGAGCTGGCTCATAAGCCGGAAGAGTGAATGCCCGCAACTACCGCAACAAACTCGCTGCCGTATGCTGATTCAGGATGGCCGAAATGGAGAGTGTCCGGCCTTTGCAGTACCAATTCGCCTGCCAGCGAGGATCAAAATTCCGCCACGCGCTAATACTCGGGTACCAAACCCACTTCGATCAGTCGCAGGAATGCTCCCTTGGAGAAAGAACTCCGCCTCCGTCCTGCCTTTAGCGTTGGTCGCCTGCTTAACCGGCACGCTCACCGGCCTCTTAGTAACGTTGTTTCGCCTGTTACTCAAGAGCGCCGACCTTCTCCGCGGCGATCTCATCGCGCGCGCCCATGCGCGGCCGTTGCCAGGTTTTCTGCTGACCGTGGGAACTGTGGCAGCGGCTGCTTTCGCGGCTGCCTGGTTGGTCAGACGCTTCTCGCCTTACGCCGCCGGGAGCGGCATTCCCCACGTCGAAGCCGTCGCCAAAGGTGAATTACCCCCGGCGCCTGTCAGCCTCATTCTGGTGAAATTCGTTGGCGGATTACTGGCCATCGGCGGCGGTTTCGTGCTTGGCCGCGAAGGCCCTAGCGTGCAAATGGGAGCCGATATCGGCGCCTTCGTCGGCAAAAGATTCCAGCTCTCTGAAGCGGATTGCACGGCGCTGTTAGCCTCGTGCGGCGGCGCCGGCATCGCCACCGCCTTCAATGCTCCTATCGCCGGGTCCGTTTTCGTATTGGAGGAACTCATCCGCCGCTTCGACACTCGCGTTGCCATTGCCGCGCTCGGTTCCTCCTGCTGTGCCATTGCGGTAGCACGCTTATTTCTCGGCCGCAGCCCGGATTTCCAAGTCCCGCCTCTGCCGTATACCGGTCTTGGAAGCGGCCTTCTCTTCCTAGTACTAGGTGCTCTCGCGGGACTACTGGGGATGGGCTATAACTGGGCCATCCTCGCAGGTATCTCAGTGGCCGACCGAATCAACTGGCCGATCGAACTCCGCGCCGCAGCGATTGGGGCAGTGGTCGGAACCGTCGCTTGGTTCGCTCCAGGTCTGGTCGGAGGCGGCGATAACATCACGCGGCGCTTGTTGTCGTCAGGAGAAAGTATCACGCTGCTTCCTTTAATCTTTGCTTTGCGCTTTGTTCTGGGCCCTTTGTCTTATGCGGCTGGAACTCCAGGCGGTCTATTTGCGCCCATGCTCGTTCTAGGAGCACAAATCGGATTGCTGTTCTCGGCACTCTGCGGCTTGGCGTTCCCCCACGTTGTGGTAACTCCGACGACCTTCGCCGTTGTCGCCATGGCCGCGTTCTTTACCGCTGTAGTAAGAGCTCCCGTTACCGGAATCATTCTTGTGATCGAGCTAACCGCCGGCTTCACCCAACTCATGCCCATGTTGTGGGCATGCTTCGGCGCAATGGTAGTTCCTACGCTCCTTGGCTCGCGCCCGATCTACGAGAGCCTGAGCCGGCCCGCCGTTCAGGACGAAAGAGGCGGAGAGCGGTAACTCGGGTCAAGTCACCGGGTCCAAACCTTCCCTAGCGCTGCAGAGGCCTCCATCGGAAAGCATCGCTCCAGGGATTTTAGATCACGCCGAAACGTTCTATGCCAACAAAGTCTGAAAGTGACAATCGCCCTCCTCGCTGGCACGCTGACCTGGCCTTGGCGTTGGTTGCCCTGGTCTGGGGTACCACCTTTGTCGTGGTCAAAAGCGCCCTCAACGACATCTCGACCCTTTACTTTCTCGCCCTCCGCTTCTCCCTCGCCTCGCTCTGCCTGCTGCTGATTTTCTGGCGTCCCTTTTCCCAGGCCACAAAACGAGCAGTCTGGATGGGTTTGCGCGGCGGCGCAGTCGCCGGTCTCTTCCTCTGGCTCGGCTACGTGCTCCAAACCGTCGGCCTCAAATACACCACTGCCGGAAATTCCGGCTTCCTTACCGGCTTGTACATCGTCCTGGTGCCGCTCATCAGTGCCGCCATCTATCGCCGCTGGCCGAACCCGCGGGAATTCGGCGGCATCCTCGTGGCCTCGGCCGGCATGCTCCTCCTCACCTTACCCGCCGCGCGTGGCGGCCCTTTTCGCATCAATTATGGAGACCTGCTCACGGTCGGTTGTGCCGTCGTCTTCGCTTTTCATCTCCTTCTTGTCGGCTACTACTCCCAGCGCGAAATGTTCCAGGCCGTCGCCCTCGGCCAAATCGCTTGCGCCGCACTTTTATCTACTATTTCCCTGGCCATCGAGCCACCCACCGCCCGCTGGCGTCCCAGCCTGCTCTTTGCCATCCTGCTCACCGCCGTCTTCGCCACCGCCATCGCCTTCGCCCTCCAAACCTGGGGCCAGCAGCACACCACAGCCACCCGCACCGCCCTTATTTTTGCCCTCGAACCTGTCTTCGCCCTCGCCACCGCTGTCTCAGTCGGCCGGGAACGTCTCACCTGGGCCGCCCTCGCCGGAGGAGCCCTCATTCTTACCGGCATCCTCGCCGTTGAATTGAAACCCGGTGCTAGAACCTGACATCGGAGAAGAAAGAACGACAATTTTCTCTATACTGAGAGTGTCAGCTGACGAAAAGGTCCAGGGAATGCGGTTTTTACAACTCGTGAAGCAGCCTAAAGTACTCAGCTTCGTCCTCCTGCTATTCACGCTGGTTACGGGAATCGTGATCGGCACCGTGATCAACACCGGCGTAAAGGCCGATCATCAGAATGGGCCGCCACCCGCCGCTGCCGACGCCACGCCGCTCAGCATTCCGCAAGCCGTACCGATCGCCAACGAATTCACCAAACTCACCAAGCGCGTTGAGCCGTCGGTTGTCTACATCGAATCCGATTACCTGCCAAAACCCGGCAAGCAGGGCGCTAAACATCACGACGATACCGAGGAAGACAACGGTGGCGACGATGCAACCCCGGCGCCCAAGGGTCACGACCCTTCCGACATGTTCAAGCGCTTTTTCGGCAACAGCGAACCGCGCTCTTTCCGCACGGAAGGTTCCGGCACCGGCTTCATCGTTGACAAAAAGGGCTACATCCTCACCAATTTTCACGTCGTCGAGAATGCCGACCGCATCAAGGTCAAGCTGGCGGGCGGAGATTACGAATATCACGGGCGTTTAGTCGGCTATGACAATGAGACGGACGTGGCGATTCTCAAAATTCAGCCGCGCGAGACGCTGACACCAGTCGAAATCGGCAACTCGGACAGCGTGCAGGTCGGAGATTGGGTGATCGCCATCGGCTCGCCATTCGGCCTGCAGGCCACCGTCACGGCCGGCATCATCAGCGCGCAAAGAACCAGCCGCGATCTGCCGGGCGCCAAACAATTCCAGAATTTCCTGCAAACCGATGCGGCGATTAATCCCGGTAACAGCGGTGGACCGCTTTTGAATACGCGCGGCGAAGTCATCGGGGTGAACACTATGATTGCCACCCGCAGCGGCTCCTACGAGGGAATCGGCTTTGCCCTCCCGTCGAACCAGGCCGTGAAGGTGTACAACGACATCATTCGTTCAGGCCGGGTGGTCCGCGGCTCGTTCGGCATCAAATGGACGCCTAACGGCAGCCAGTCCGATACCTTACAAGCCTTCGGTCTCGATCACGGTGTCATTGTCGATAGCGTGAAACCAGACGGTCCCGCCGGCAAGGCTGGTGTCAAACCAGACGACATCATCATCGCCATGAATAAAGTCCCGGTCAAGAATGGCGAGGAACTGGTCACTAAAGTAGCCGACATGCCCATCGGCTCAAACGTGGAGTTAACCCTCGACCGGAACGGCAAACGTCTGGATGTGCAAGTAGGCGTGGTAGATCGGTCCGTGATTTGGGCCGATGATCCGCAAATGGCAGCCGATCGACCGGAGTCTGCTGCGCCGCCCGTCGTCACCAAATCTTTGACGCCCGTTAAGTTCGGTATCACGATCATGCGGTTGACCGAGAAGGAGCGCAAAGATCTGCAAATCGCCGATCGCAGCGGCGTCAAAGTCGTCTCGGTCGATCCGGGCTCTTTTGCCGACGATATCGGCATGGCGCAAGGCGATACCATCCTCTCCATCAACCGCCAGGCGATGTCCTCTCCCGACGAGGTCATCAAGATGCAAGCCAGCATCAAAGCGGGCCAGCCGATTGCCGTGCACGTCGTCCGCGCCCAAACCGGCGGCCAGCATACCGACCCCCAACGCCTCTATCTCTCCGGCCGCCTCCCCGAAGATTAGCCGGCCTCGTAGGGTAGGCTTTTAGCCTTCCTTCTACTCCGCCTCCCCGAAGATTACTCTCGTGGGTAGGCTTTTGTATGGCCTGACCAAATGGGCAACAGTCCGAATCGGAGAGAGAGCTTAGTGTGGATTCGACCTAAAGCGTGATCAACTCCTCGCGCTTCGAGTGAAACATCCGACATGGAGTGCTCTGCAGCCTCGGGCAGTTGACCCGACGGAGCAATCCGTGGAAGAGCAAGGAAGACTTCCTCACAAAGGTATTACGCCGGCAAGAAGTCGGCTTGCTTCGCAATACGAATAGCGCGTTTGACGTCTACTTCGGGACTCTTCACCTGGGCACGATTTTCGGCGATCCGGCGAAGTTCACCCCGAAGATCCGCGAGTCCGACACAGGGACCTTTACGACAATGCCACTTACAAAGCACAAGCCAGGGCACCCTCGTATAGGGGGTGACACAGGGTCGAACCGAAGTCCCTTCCAGATCTCCGACAAGCCCACGACACATCCAGGTGTGAAGGGTGTTTTTCGGGACTACTTTATGCAATTTACGATGAGCCGCAGATCATGGACCTAGCGCCCGGTGATCCGTCTCAAGTAGGCGATGAATTGCGAAGCTCGTGATCCGTTTAGGACCGCCCTCGAGATGTTGCCAGACAATGCGTGTGATGGTGCTCGTGAAGGCTACTGAAGATAATGAAAAGCGGTGAGCAGATTTAACGACGAACTGCGTAAAGCTGGCATGATGTGAGCCGGACGCGAGCGATTCTGAACACAGTCGACGAGCAGGAATCGTCCTGTTTTTTCTGAATCGCGAGTACCAACTGCAGGCGACGTGCATGTTTTGGCACCCGGTTGTATATTGGGGACTTGTCAAAACCCTTCGACACCGAGAAGTACTCGGTAGGATCCCTGCTCGGTCGATACGAACGAAGGAAAATTGTACTCCCAGCATTCCAGCGCTCGTACAGTTGGGAAAAAGCGCAAGTAGTAACCTTTTGGGACGATCTGAGCCGCTTTGCCAGAGAATATGCGAAGTCACCAAGCACCGCGTCATACTTTCTGGGTTCTGTGGTCGTTATCGAACGGGAAGACAGTCTGCTATTGCTAGACGGTCAGCAGCGTATGGCCACCGCAACAATCGCCCTGGCTGCGATGCGCGATTTGGGCCGCCGCCTAGACAAGGGGAAAGCCTCAAAAGGAGCAGATCTCGCTCGTGACATTCAACGTGAGCTAATTGAGAAAGATACCGATCCCGTCACACATTCTCTGACCCTCGGAGAACTTGACGAGCCTTTCTTCGCAAAAGCTATTAAGAGTGACCCGCCAGCGGTTCCGGTCAGCCGGCTCCGCTCACACGGTTTAATCCAATCGGCCTACACCCAGTTCTCTGAACGACTCGAGTCTGGTGTTCAGGCCAAGTCTTTGGAAGATGCGATTCATTACCTCAAGGCCTTGCGCGATGCACTCACGAAGGGACTGACGATCATCGGAATAGTCGTACAAAACGAGGATGACGCCTACACCATATTTGAAACGCTGAATGACCGGGGACTTCGGCTTTCCGTTCCAGATTTAGTCTTGAATCTCCTGATGCGGCGCGCCGGCACCGCGAGTTCAAGGAAGCTTGTACGCACGCACTGGAATGCAATGCTACGCGAGCTTGGGAAGCGCGATGTTTCACGTTTTCTAAGGCACCTGTGGGTAAGCCGCTTCGGCGATCTCAAGAACGAAGGATTGTACGCCGCGATAAGGCGCGAGCTGGATGAAGCAAAGCTCGACAGCGCGACTTTCGCCGAGCAGTGTGCGGACGAGTGCGCGGATTACGTCGCGTTGTTGGACATAAACGTACCTCTTCCTACACGACACGGGATAAGTAATCTGGAGGGAATTGTGAAGTACCTCCAGATTTCCAGCGCTCCGCCTCTCCTGCTCTCCGGATATCGTTTCCTGTCGCCTCAAGACTTTGAAAAGCTGCTGAAGGCTATCGTGGGGACGCACATCCGGTATGCGGTAGTGACCAATCAGAATCCTCTCGACGTGGAATCACGCATGTATGAGGCGGCTCGGACGATCCGACAGCTGACCGATGCAGGCCGAAATAGCGCTCAGATTCTGTCCGGAGCGAAAGCCAAACTCCGCGAGCTTAGCGTACTGGATAAAGTGATCGAAACAGCCTATGCTGACCTAACTCTGGAGCGGGGTGAGGCCCAATGGATCATGGTCCAAATCGCAAACAGTGTCCAATCGTCGACTAAGGAGATCGGAATGGACAGAGCAAATTTAGAGCATATCTTCCCGCAGAATGCCAAGCCCAACGAGTGGCCAAACGCTTTAGCGCTCGAACCTCTAATCTGGCACGTCGGCAATATGACCATCCTAGGCGAGAAGTTGAACCGGCAAGCGCAAAACAAGGGCTTTGCGAACAAATGCGCGCTGTACTATTCGAAAAGTGAAATCAAGATGAACAAGGACATCGCTGCAGCTCAGACCTGGGACGAAAACGCGATCATGCACAGGGCGCTCCGACTCACGAAGTGCCTTGCGCAAGTCTTCCCTGCACTGTCTTAGCCCCACGAGTTCGCTTCCGATTGCGCGATCGAAGAGATTGAGGAAAGCCTGTCGGATTAGTCCTGCTAAGTCGCTGTCCATCCTGCAATTCGTCGCTAGCGGTTACCAGCCCGGATGTGCGTTTAGCGGCATGAGCCGATGGCGTTGTGGATGACGCTCGCACTGTGATTCTCCAGGTGGGTAAGCTATGTATATATACTTCTTTACAACGCCATCATGAAGCGCCACGTCCTCATCTTCGGTCTCGTCGGCGGGCTCCTCATCGCCACCCTCCAATACACCGAATATCGCTTCATTATCATCGAGCACTCCGTCGAGCTCTACAGTGCGCTTGTCGCCATTCTCTTCGCGACCTTCGGCATTTGGCTCGGCCTCCGCATCACGCGCAGTCGCGAAACCGTCCGCGAAACGATTGTGGTGAGGGAAGTGCTTGTCCCCGCCGAAGCCCCCGCCCTCGAATCCTTCGCTCCCAATACGGTCCAGCAGCAGACCCTCGGCATCACGGCACGCGAACTCGAAACCCTCACCCTGATCGCCCGCGGCTTCAGCAATCGCGAGATCGCCACGCAACTTTTCGTTTCCGAAAACACCGTTAAGACACATTGTGCCCGCGCCTTCGACAAGCTCGGAGCCGCCCGCCACACCCAGGCCGTCCAGCGCGCCAAAGAACTAGGCCTCCTGCCGTGACCGCGTCACCCGAAAGCACGATTTCCGCTCCATTTTCGTAAAATCACCCGAAAGGATGACGACATCCGGCCCTGTTACACCGCATCCTGACTCCATCCTCACGCGCACCAGGAGCCTCACATGAAGAAAACCGTCCTCACCTTCGGACTCATCTCCGGCCTCATCATCTCCGTCCTGATGGGCGGCTCGCTTCTCCTCGCCAACAAGATCGGCTCCGGCCACAGCATGGCTCTCGGCTACACCATCATGGTGGCGTCGTTCCTGCTAATCTACTTCGGCATCCGCAGCTACCGCGACAACACCCTCGCCGGCCAAATCTCCTTTGGTCGCGCCTTCGCCTGCGGCATCCTGATCACCCTCATCACCACCGTTTGCTACGTCGCCATGTGGGAGATCCTCTACTTCAACTTCCTGGACAGCTACTTCTCCGCGCAGATTCACAAGGTCCAGTCCTCCGGACTTGACCCCGCTGCCACCGCCGCGCAGGTCGCCGCCATCCAGCACTCTCAGCAGCTCTTATCAGAACCCCTTCGTCAACATGGCCTACAGCTTGATGGAGCCCCTGCCCGTCGGCCTTATCATTACTCTCATCTCCGCTGCCATCCTACGCCGCAAAACCTCGGTCGAACTCACCGCCGCTCCCGCAGCTACGACTACATATAATCAAGAGGCCGGGGCGTAAGCCCCGCCTTCCGTCTTCCAACCCCAAACACATAGCTCGTATGGACAAACGGTTCTCATAGGAGGCAGCATGGCTTCAATCACTGGCTTTGGCGGTATATTTCTGCGAGCTGATGATCCAAAAGCTCTGTATCAATGGTACGAACGGCATCTCGGTCTGGTGAAGTCCGACGGATCATTCGCGTTTCCTGCCCCAACGCAATACCCCCAAATCGTCTTCTCCGTTTTCAAACAAGACAATGCATACTTCCCTCCGGCACAGAAAACAATGATCAATCTCCAGGTGGACGACCTGGACGGTGTGCTGGACCGTCTGATAGACGAAGGCGTCACCGTCGATCCAAAACGCGAGAGCTATGACTTCGGAAAGTTTGGCTGGATCACCGATCCGGAAGGGAATCGTGTCGAGCTTTGGCAGCCTGTCGTAACTGAATGATGCCGAGGCCGCTCAACGGACCTCCATCGCGTCTGCTTATTCGGAATCACTGGCAAAAACTGACCAACGAATAAGCTCGCCGCATCTTTTGCGCTCGCCATGGCCTTGCACACGTCTTCTCGCGTTAAGTCCAAAACGCGCTGCTTGCCTTTGACCTCGGCAACGGATTCAATTCGCCGGTAAGCCTTTGCATGTGCTTCCGCGTATAGCGCTCGACCTTGGCACCTTGGGCAGGCGCATCAGCCAAATAGAGGCCATGCGGGTCAACGATCTCCGCGACCGCCTTCCCATCATCCAGCGTGGCGAAAAGAGATGAAGTCTGGCCGGACGATCTTGTGTTGCTCGCCATCAAGATAAGCCCAGCAGTTCGTCACCCGCTTTGATTCCGACGGCTGCGCTTGCTTCACGTGGAATCACGATCTGGTTTTTCGCCGAAAGAATGGACGCCTTCATCGCTTTACGTTCTAACAAAAAGTAAAGCAGCTTTGGATTGGACAAGACTGGCGTTAATTGGCAGACTCCGCATGCGGCCGTCTCTAGAATGGTCTTAACCCAATGACGCCAGATGTCTCCATTTCAGCGCAAGACTTACAGTACGGCTTACGCATGGGGCTGCCGTTTGTCGCCGTTGCCAGCATCGTTATGGTTGTAGGTATCGTCTCAATCGTTCTTTCCAGGCTGCGATCGCGAGACCGGCTGCTGGTTTGGCTCGGCGTGCTGGCAATCGCGTATGCGGCGCGTTTGCTGTTTGACAATGATCTGGTTCGTTTGGCATTCGGAGCAAACCAAGACGCGTTCAGGATGGTGCGGAGTTTCCTAACCTACCTGATTGCCATTCCGTACGCGTGTTTCGCGCGAGAGTTACTCGGATCCGGTTGGAAACATTCCCTTTCTATCTGGCTCTGGATCGAGGCCGGCTTTGCCGTACTGGCAATTCCGCTGACGCTCTTCGCTCATCAGGGACATCGGACTGAGCAGATCAACAACAGCCTTATTATCGGCGGCACGTTGCTGGTGTTACTAAATAGCTTTCTGCAGAAACGTTCGCATGCAGTCGGAACGAGCCTTAGAGTGCCGCTAATCGTTTTTGGGGTGATGGTTTTACTGAATAACCTTGGTGTAAGACCAAAGGGATTTCAGATAGAACCTTTTGGCTTTCTTGCTCTGTTATCTGGTTTGATCTATGCAGCCTTACGGCGGGTGGTGAAGAGAGAAACCAAGCTGACGGAAGTGGAACAGGAACTGGCTACTGCGAGACGGATCCAGATGTCGATTCTGCCGCGGGCTTTACCGGAGTTACACAATCTTTCACTCGCGAGCCGCTATGAGCCGATGACTTCCGTGGCGGGTGATTTCTATGATTTCATCGAGAGTGGCGAACAGTCGCTCACGATTTTGGTGGCCGATGTATCGGGGCACGGAGTTCCTGCGGCTTTAGTGGCTTCCATGCTGAAGATGTGTTTTCTGGCGCAACGAGAGCAGGCGAAAGATCCGGCCCGGGTACTCGCCGGATTCAACGTCATGCTGCGCGATGTCTTGGTAGGCCAGTATGTCACAGCCGGTTGCGCGGCAATTGATCTGTCGCTGCGAACGGTGACTTACGCGGGTGCGGGCCATCCACCTGCTCTGCTACTCCGGGAGAATGGCGAGTTAGTCAAGCTGGAAGAGAACGGTCTCTTCATCGGTCCATTTCCTCAGGCGACTTACACGAGTGTGTCGGTTCCTTTCGGGTGCGGAGATAAGTTACTGCTGTACACGGACGGTATTGTGGAAGCTACAGTTGCTGACGGCGAGCAGTTTGGTCAGGGAAGGCTCATCGAGTTTTTGCGAGCGGGTAAGAACCTTGCGCCACGGCATTTTGTGGACGACTTGTTCACGAAAGTATCAGGAGGCCTGCAGGAGGACGACTTGACGGCAGTGCTGGCCAAGTTCGAGTAGGCCGCTGCGTGGAGCTCTTGACACCGCCATTCAGCTGGGTTTGCGCACTAATTCATGAATAGCGGTCTTGCAAGTACGTTGTAAATAGTCTTTGCCCGCCATTAATTGGACCGCCAGTCCTTCGTGAACCGAGGAGATCGCCTTCATCAGCTTCCATTTCGCACTGGTCTTGGCCGGCGATCGTAAACCCGACCGGAAGTTATCGATACGCGTACACTTAAAGCCGGTCGCGAAAAGATGTCTTCTCACAGCCGGAAAAGTCGTGTAGGTCACCGCTTCCAGCAGGAACTGCGGATCGCGCCCGAGACGCCGGAGATAGGCTGCGCCCACCGGTTTAGGCAACAGGGGCAGCCAGCGCACCCTGTAATGCGGTTCGTAGAAAGACAAATAATTTTCGTAAGCAAAGAAGAAATGGCCGCCCGGTTTAAGCACGCGGTAGGCCTCTTCAATCACCCGCCGCGGAGACTGTACATGCTCCAGCACCTGCAGACTTACAATCAAGTCGATCGAATTCGACGCAACCGGTAACGCTTCCCCAACGCCTCCGAGCACAACGCCGTTGCCGGCTTTTGCCAGTCGCTCGGCTGCGACACTTCGCCACGCGGCACCAGGTTCAATCGAGACCACCGTCGCTCCGCGCCTGGCCACTTCCGCCGATAACCCGCCTAATCCGGAGCCGAGATCGAGCACCAGCTTGTCGTCAAATGTCAGACCGAGCTCTTCGCACTGATCGCAGAATCCCTTGACGAGCTTGCCGGTGACTTCTGAAGTCGCACGCTCCTGCGCCACAGGCTCGGCCAGTCCCAGATCCTTCCGCAGATACGAATACATGGCGCGATACACGTGATCGTCCGTCGAAGTAAACGAATCCTCACCGACCCCGATTTCGTAAGCGGTCTGTAACTTTCTAACTACCTTGGTCATCTCCGACTAACCTGACTTTAGCATGTAGTTTTAAATGGCATTTCCAGTATTTCGGGGACCCTTTAATGCCGATTAAACTTTGCTTTTGCTGCATGAAAAGGATCCGCGAAAGGATGCGTCGCCCGATTTTGCGGGCCACCGTTTCGGCGGAGAGATCGTCGGTGTCCACATCGTACTCACGCAGCTCAAAGCAGATGCCCATGCCCTGGAAGCGCACAGGCAGCGAGCCACGGCGCCATAGGAGGAAGTAACTCGCGCTTCTGGGGCCGTGGGCGCGGTCCGTTGTGCGCGGTCCTAAAAAGATCCGAGTGGCACTCGTGGTCACAACTTGAGCGTAAGCCTGTGCAGTAGGATGTGTCACATGAAGGCGGCTCTTTTCCTGATCGCATTACTCACTGCCGGGCGCGTTTCTCCCGCACAAGAGCAGGCTAACCGTTGGTATGACCACGCCGTCATTTACGAGATCTACCCGCGCAGCTTTCAGGATTCCAACGGTGATGGCATCGGTGACCTGAATGGCATCACCTCCCGCCTGGATTACCTGAAGCAGTTGGGAATCGACGCGATTTGGATCACACCGTTTTTTCCTTCACCCAATCTCGATTTCGGCTACGACATTTCCGATTACGTGAGCGTGGCTCCCGAATACGGAACGCTCGCGGATTGGGACAGGCTGGTATCGGAAGCCAACAAGCACGGCATACGGATACTCGTCGACTTTGTGCTGAATCACACCTCCGATCAGCACCCCTGGTTTAAAGAGTCGCGATCCTCTCGCACCAATCCAAAGCGCGACTGGTATGTGTGGCGAAGTGGCGGAGGCGCGGCGCAGCCGCCTACTCACTGGACATCGATCTTTGGCGGTTACACCTGGACTTGGGACCCTTCGACGAAGCAATGGTATTACCACGTTTTCCTGCCACAGCAGCCAGACGTGAACTGGAATAATCCCCAGCTGCGCAAAGCAATGTACGATGTGGTGCGCTTCTGGCTCGATCACGGCGCCAGCGGTTTCCGGCTGGATGCCACTCCCTATTTATTCGAAGATCCCGCGTTTCCCGAAGATCCGCATCCTCCCGCGCCCGGCGGCCCGGCGGCATTGCAGCCCTATAATTCAGGCCGCCCGGAAAACCACGAAGTTTTGCGCGAGATGCGAAAGATCTTGAATGGCTACTCGGGCGACCGTGTGCTCCTCGGCGAATCGTCCACCGCCACGATTCAAGACCTCGCCAGAGTCTATGGAAAGAACCACGACGAGATCCAGCTGCCGATGGACTTCCTTTTCGGCGGGATGCACACGCTCGACGCGCGGCTTTTCAAAAAGCAGGTGGATGCGGCGCAACTCCAACTCGGCGGCCAGACACCCGTCTTCTTCTTGAGCAGCCACGATCACCAGCGGCAGTGGAGCGTCTTCGGCGATGGAGAACATAACGACCAGATCGCTAAACTGACGGCGGCACTGACACTCACCCAGCGCGGCTGCGTCCTCGTGTATTACGGTGAAGAAATCGGCATGGGAAACATGGCGGCAGCACAATTGAAAAACGTGCCGACCGGTCCGAAGCGGCCGCGCGCCGATGATCGCGATGGAGAACGAACACCCATGCAGTGGGACCTCGCGCATAACGCGGGCTTTAGCAAGGGTTCGCCCTGGCTGCCCGTCGAGTCAAGCGCTCAGCACTATAACGTAAAAACCGAACAGTCCGACCCCGACTCTATTTACGCGTGGTATTCCAAGCTGCTCGCGCTGCGACATGACCGCCCTGCGTTCCGCGACGGCAGCTATATTCCGCTCGAATCCGGCAATCCGCATGTCTTCGCATTTGGCCGCAAGGCGGGGGAGAAAAGCATTGCCCTAATTGTCCTGAATACCAGTCCAAACGAGCAGCAAGTGACCATCACCGGAATGCCCGGCGAATGGCCTGATCTCTCGAGCGTGCTGCTGGCTAGCCCGCAAAGCAGTCCCCCTCGCTCGGCGAAGTTCGCCATTGCTCCCTTTGGCGTGATGATTGCCGGCACGGATTGAGACTTACGCGGACAGCCGGACTTGGCCGCTTAGATGAACCTTCGGAACGCCGGTAACCTGTGCTTTAATAGGGGACGCTATTCACTGTGAAGGAGTCCACATGCCCACAGTCACTACGAAAGACGGCACAGAGATCTTTTACAAGGACTGGGGTTCGGGTACTCCCATTGTGTTTAGCCATGGCTGGCCGCTGTCCGCCGACGATTGGGACGCGCAGTTGTTGTTCTTTTTGCGTCATGGTTACCGTGTGATCGCCCATGACCGCCGTGGCCATGGCCGATCCACCCAGACGTCGGAAGGCCACAACATGGATGATTACGCCGATGACCTGGCGGTTCTCACGTCGCATCTCGACCTGAAAAACGCGATCCATGTCGGCCATTCCACCGGCGGCGGAGAGGTGACGCGCTATCTGAGCCGGCATGGCGAAGACCGCGTGACTAAGGCAGCGCTGATCAGCGCCGTGCCTCCGCTCATGCTGAAGACATCGGCCAATCCGCTCGGGCTTAGCAAAGAAGTGTTCGATGATCTGCAGGCTCAACTCGCCGCGAATCGCTCGCAGTTCTATCGCGACCTGCCGGCCGGGCCCTTTTACGGATTCAACCGGCCGGGTGCGAAAGCCTCGGAGGCAATCATCCAAAATTGGTGGCGGCAGGGGATGATGGGGGGCGCCAAGGCGCATTATGACGGCATCGTGGCCTTTTCTCAGACCGACTTCACGGAAGACCTCAAGAAAATCACGATTCCGCTGTTGGTGATGCACAGCGAGGACGACCAGATTGTTCCCTATGTTGCCTCCGGCCCGCTGTCCGCAAAGCTGCTGAAAAACGGAACCCTGAAAACCTACAAGGACTTCCCGCACGGCATGCCCACTACCCACGCGGACACCATCAATTCAGATCTGTTGGCGTTTCTCGAAATGAAGTAGAATGCTATATAGTATGAGCGAATCAACGAAGTTATCGCACACCGCCGCTCTGATCCTGCAGACCGTAGAGCAAGGAAGTAACTATGGATTCGACATCATGGATGCAACCGGGCTTCCCAGTGGAACGGTGTATCCGGCGTTGCGGCGCATGGAAGCAGACGGATTGATTGGGTCGCAGTGGGAAGCGGAGAAGAAGGCCTTAGCCGAGCAGCGGCCGGCCCGCAAGTATTACAAGATCACGCGCAGCGGTTCCGAGGTTCTGGAGCAGGCGCAAAAACGGTATCCGTTGCTCAGCCGGCTGGTGGCAAAGCCGCGCCGCTAGGCACGAGAAGAATCAGATGGAACCACGGCGTCCAATTGCGCTCGTGATTTGCGGGGCGCTAATCCAATGCGCTGCCTGGCTGGTTCCCGCGCCACAGCGCCTCGACTGGAAAAACGAATGGGAAGCCGAAATCTGGCATCGCTGGCAATTTCTGCTCCACGCCCAGAGTTGGACCAAAGAAGAGGCCCTGCTGCTGATTCGCCGCTGCCTCGGCGCGCTGCCGGACGCCTTCTGGCATTTGACCGGGCAGGATGTCGTGCGGAGTCGAATGCGGGAGGTGCTGCGTTCCCCGTGGACCTGCCTGGGTGGATTAGCAGGCGCGCTCGTCTTGCTGTTGGCTTGCACGTTGGGGCTGCCCGCCACGCGCAACATTCTCGTCACCGGAACGGATGCAGGTTCAGCTCGGCTGGTTTATATCTGGTTCCACCCGAGTGTCGGGGGCGCGGACGAAGGATTACCGCCCGATGTCATTCCCGCTTGGGCGAGTCGCAGCAAGAAGCTCGAAAGCATCGCCCCATTTGTAGTGAGTCATCAGGCAGTGCGAACCGGACGCGGCCAAGTGAGCCAGCCATTGGTTGTGAGAACCAACGCGGCTTTGTTCCGCACGCTGAACGCTGTACCTTTGTTCGGCCAATTCCCGGAGCGTAGCGGCGTAGTCTTAACCAACTCCTTATGGCGTACTTTATTCCACGCCAATCCGCGCGCGGTCGGTTCGAAGATCCAAATGGGACACGACTGGCATACAGTCGCCGCTGTTTTGCCGCCTTCATTCCACTTCCTATCCAGGCAGGCCGCCATCTATCTGGTGCAGCCGTATGTGCCCGACGCACAGGCCATGGTGGTGGCGCGCATCCGGCCCGGCATCACCGAAAAAGAGCTCGATAGCGAACTGGTCCATATCGCCGAAACAGCCTGCTATGACTTCTTTCGCTCTGAGCTCCGGTACTCGTTCGTAAAGCAGGCTGCCTGGATTCCTCTGGGCGTGTTTGCGATTTCGGCGCTGGCATCGGGGCTGCTCGTATTGGCGGTCTCCCGCGCGCCCCTGCGAAAATTACGCACGCTGCTGAACGCCGCCGACCGTCGCGCAATGGTTCCTCGCGTTGCGTTCTTCGTCAGCAAGGTATCGCTTGCGTTTCTGCTGGTGTTTGTGGCGGCGCTTGAATGGAGCCGCTCCAGTTCGGCTATCTTATACGGTTCGCACGATCCGGCGGCCGGCCCGTTCCTGCTGTGGCTCTACACGCTCGGCACCATGGGCGTGCTGTTCTGGGCCGTGGCCGATCAACGGGCGCGCTGCCGCGTCTGTCTGCGGCTGCTTTGTTTCCCGGTGCGTGTTGGGTGCCCGGGATGTCTCTTGTTGAACTGGTCCGGCACCGAGTTACTGTGTTCCGAAGGCCATGGCATGTTGCATGTGCCGCATCTGGCGCCAAGCTGGGACGAAGAAGTCGAGCGCTGGATTTCGCTCGATGAATCGTGGAAAGAGCTATTCGCCGAGACCAAATAACCAGCTCGCACCTCCTCCCAAAGCGCGTATTCGCTCTTAACTAAATAACCTTAACTAAACACGTGAGGCGTCGGATTTTCGCGCCGCAGCATCCCTTCGAACCGCGCCCGGATCATATCATCGAAGTCATCGTGGGTTAGAATCCAGAACTGCTCGTCACGTACCGCTGCAAAGACCCGCTCAGCAATGGTCTCCGGCAGCATGCCGGTCGTGACCTTGTTCCGCATAGCTTCGGGATAGCGGCCCGCGTCAACCGTTGGCGGCTGGTTGCGTGTGCTGTCTGCCAGATGTGTCTTTACAAAAGCCGGGCACAAAACCGAGGCACTTACCTGTGCCTTGGCGAGTTGCAGATCGAAGTGCAGCGATTCGGACAAAGCGACCACCGCGTGTTTGGAAGCGTGATAGGGGGCAAGAAGCGGTCCGGTTCTAAGTCCGGCCGCCGAGGCCGTGTTAACGACGTGACCTTCTTCTCCAGCCGCCAGCATGCGCGGTACGAAGGTATGCACACCATGAATAACGCCCCACAGATTTACTTTGAGAACCCAATCCCACGTGGCGAGTGATTGTTCCCAGACGGGCGCACCGCCGCCTGCCACCCCGGCATTATTGCAAAGCAGATGCACCACGCCGAATTTCGAGTAAGCTTCCTCCGCAAGCGCTTCAACGGCCGCCGCATCCGATACGTCTACCACTAGCGGCAGCACAACCGCCCCCGTCTCCTGCATAGCCCGTGCAGCCTCGTGTAACACTGGCTCCTCCACGTCAGCCAGCACAATGCGCATGCCGGCCGCGGCAAAACGTTCGGCCAATGCGCGGCCAATCCCGCTGGCGCCTCCCGTGATTACGGCAACTCGGTCTGCAAACAACTTCATGGCAATCAGTCAGAGTATCAGGGAAGGGCAAACATGAGAAAAACACGCAAGGACCTGGAACTCGACTTGGCTGCTTTGGGCGAACCGGAACGCGCGAAAAGTTCCGCCTGGTTCTTCAAAACCGGCAAAGGGCAGTACGGCGAGGGCGATCAATTTCTCGGGGTGCGCGTTCCGTTGCAGCGAAAGGTGGCGCACTGCTATCTGCACCTCTCGCGCAAAGACATCGCACGTCTGCTGCACTCTCCCGTCCACGAGTATCGTTTCACCGCGGCCGAAATTTTGGTGGCGCAATACGAACGGGCCGGTGACGGCGAGGCGCAAGAAATCTTCGACTTCTATCTGACCCACGCGCAACGCTTTAACAACTGGGATCTCGTCGATACTTCTGCTCCCTACATTGTGGGTCACTTTCTGAAGACACGTCCGCGCGATCTCTTGTATCGTCTTGCGAAATCCGACAATGTCTGGGAGCGGCGGATTGCGATTGTTTCCACGTTGACCTTTACCAAACAGCAGGAGATTGAAGACGTGTTTGGCATTGCGGCCATCCTGTTGTCGGACCAACATGACTTGATTCACAAGGCAGTTGGCTGGGCGCTTCGAGAAGCAGGGCGAGTGTCGCGCCCAAGCCTACTCGCATTTTTGCGAGAGCACTATCAGTCCGTGCCGCGTACAACGTTACGCTACGCCATTGAACATTTGCCGCCCGCGCAGCGTAAAAGCGTTTTGGCAGGCAACTTTCGCCCAACTCCGCATCCATAGTTGCCAGATCGAAAGTTATTCATCGCAAAACAACCAAAAACTGTTATAGTTCCTGGAATGTCAGTTAGGCGTCGACTGTTATTGTTCGGCGTTTGGGCGGCCGCATCGGGCGCAGCATCGCTACGGGCAGCAACTCCGTGCGAAACGCTGAAAACGTTGTCACTGGCCAAAGCGCGCGTCATGTCGGCGAAGACCCAGGCTCCCGGAACGTTCAGGCCGGCTGACTTAAAACCGGACGCACCGGAATTGAAGCTCTACAAAAAGCTGCCGGAATTTTGCCGGGTACAGATCGAAGCCACGCCAAGCAGCGATTCCGACATCCAGATTGAAGTCTGGCTGCCGACCCTGAAATGGAATTATAAGTTGCGCGGCTTAGGCAACGGGGGTTACGCCGGCGCGCTCGATTTTCGCGGCCTTGCGGGAGCGGTGCTCGCCGGGTACGCAGGCGTGGCTACCGATGCCGGACACACCGGTGAGGCCACCGATTCGAGCTGGGCTTTAGGACACCCCGAAAAGGTTATCGACTTCGGCTACCGCGCCGTCCATGAGATGACGGAAACTGCCAAGATCATCGCCAAGGCATTCTACGGAGCTTCCACTCAGCGGGCCTACTTCGATTCCTGTTCCGATGGCGGTCGCGAGGCCCTGATGGAGGCGCAGCGCTATCCGCAGGATTATGATGGGATCCTTGCCGGTGCTCCTGCCAACAACTGGACACATATGCTCGCCGCCGGACTTCAATCGGTGCAAGTAGGCACGGCCAGCCCCGCAAATTTCATCCCGCCCGATAAATTGCCGCTGATCACAGATGCCGTGTTGAAGGCGTGTGACGCCAACGACCACGTGCGCGATGGCATCTTGACTGATCCCACCCGCTGCCACTTCAACCCCGAAAGTCTATCTTGCCAGTCAGCTGGAGAAGCAATGGACTGCCTGACCGCCCCACAGCTCCAAACGCTGAAAAAGATCTACGCCGGCGGCGTCTACCCGAATGGAAAACAATTCTTCCCTGGCATTATGCCAAGCAGTGAGGCGGGCGAGAATGGCTGGAAAGACTGGGTGACCGGACCGGCATTCGAGCAATCATCGGGTATGAAATATGCAACCGGCTTTTTTCAAAACATGGTCTACGAAGATGCTGGTTGGAATTTTCGAACCGCCGACGTAGAGCAGGCCATGAAAGCGGCCGATCAAAAGCTGGGCTCGGTGCTAAACTCGACCGACCCGAATCTGAGCCGTTTTGCCGCGCGCGGCGGCAAATTGATTCTCTACCACGGCTGGATCGATCCGGCCATAGCGCCCCAGAATACGATTTCCTACTACCAGAGTGTCGTCTCCGCGATGGGACAGAACGCGGCGCATCAGTTTGTCCGTCTCTATATGGTTCCTGGAATGCAGCACTGCGCGGGTGGTCCGGGGCCGTACATCTTCGGTCAACTGCAGATTTCGCATAGTCACGATGCGGGGCAAAACGTCTTCACTGCGCTCGAGCAATGGGTAGAGCACGGCCAGGCGCCCGACGCGATCGTCGCTACTAAGCTGATAGACGACAAGAATCCGGCAGCAGGAGTCAAAATGACGCGACCCTTGTGCCCGTATCCACAGAGCGCGCATTACAAAGGTTCGGGGAGTATCAACGAGGCGGGGAACTTTGCCTGTACACACGACAACTAAAGCTTGAGAATTTCTGTCAGACAAGAAGTATTACATTGAACATAGAAAGCTAATCGGCGGAATGGGACATCAGATGGTTGTGAACGCTTTGATTGTGCTTCTCCTGCAAGCGCAAACCCCGGGACTGCCGGAGCATCGCATCGCGAATATCTTCAAGCCGATGGCATCCCCCGCAACGGCTGAACGAAACATCGCCTATTTAACTTTCGGTATCACGGCGACCATTTTCTTGGTGGTAGGCGGCTTGATCGCCTACACGATTTTGAAATTCCGGCGCAAGCATGACGACCATTCGCAGCAAGAGCCAGCCCAGGTGTATGGAAGCAACCAGATCGAAGTGGCGTGGACAGTCATTCCAATTCTGATCGTGTTTGTCTTAGCCGGTGTCACGGCACGCGTGATCGCACAAGTGCAAAATCAGAGTCCCCCGAAGAACGCCCTAAAGGTGCGCGTCATCGGACACCAATGGTGGTGGCAGGTGGAGTACCCCGATTACCATATCGTCACTGCCAACGAAATTCACGTGCCCGTAGCGCTTGCCAACCGCGAAAATGCAACTTATCTTCAACTGGAGAGCCTTGACGTAATTCACAGCTTTTGGGTGCCGCAGTTATCCGGGAAAACAGACGTGATTCCCAATCGCATTAACTACATGTGGATCGATCCACAGCAACCCGGCATCTACCTGGGCAACTGCGCCGAATATTGCGGAACACAGCACGCCAACATGTTGCTGCGCGTCATCGCCCAGCCGAAAGAGGAGTTTGAAAGATGGGCCGCGGCCGAACAGCGGAGCCAGTCGCAAGCCTCGGAAGCGGCGCAAGTCAGCCAAGGCCGACAGACGTTTGAATCGCTCTCCTGTATCAACTGTCATGCCGTGCAAGGGACCGCCGCGCAGGGCAAGTTTGGACCGGATCTCACTCACCTGATGAGTCGCCAGACGATCGGTGCCGGCGTACTCACCAACACCACAGAACATTTACGTGCCTGGATCGACGACCCGCAGACGATCAAGCCAGGCGCACAGATGCCCAGCATGAAATTGACAGACCCGGAATTGAATCAGGTAGTCTCCTACCTGCAGTCCCTGAATTAGGCGGAAGCATTTATGGCATCGATAGATTACCCGGTCCTGCATCCGAAAGTTGAAAAGGAAAAAGAATTTTCGTTCTCCGAAGTCTTCTACAAATGGGTCGCGACGGTCGATCACAAGCGGCTCGGATTGATGTACATCGCATCGGCGCTGCTGTTCTTCGTGGTAGCGGGTTTGATGGCGGTGGCGATCCGCGCGCAATTGATGTTCGCGGACAATCACCTGATCGACCCGGCCACCTACAACCGTCTCTTCACCATGCACGGAACCACTATGGTGTTTCTGGTGGGCATGCCGTTAGTCGCGGGTTTTTCGAATTATTTAATTCCGCTGATGATCGGTGCGCGGGATATGGCCTTCCCGCGTCTGAACGCCTTTGGCTTATGGATTTTTGTTTTCGGCGGGCTGCTGCTCTACTTCAGCTACATTGGCGGCGGTGGTTTGGGCGGCGCAGGCTCCGCGCCGGATGTGGGCTGGTTCGCCTACTCGCCGCTGACCGGCAGAGCCTTCTCGCGCGGGGCCGCCACCGATTACTGGATTCTGGGTATCCTAGTCTCCGGCTTGGGAAGTATCGCGTCCGCCATTAACGTGATTGCCACAGTGGCTTCGATGCGCTGTCCGGGAATGACGCTGAGCAAGATGCCCATGTTTGTCTGGGTAATGGTCGTGGACGCGTGGTTGATTCTGATCGCGCTGCCCCCGCTCACCGCCGCGCAAATCATGCTCCTCTACGACCGGTTTCTAGGCGCAAACTTCTTTGATACCCAGGCCGGCGGCTCGGCCGTGCTCTGGCAGCATTTCTTTTGGATCTTCGGGCATCCGGAAGTCTACATCCTGATCTTTCCGGCCTTCGCCATCCTGAGCGAAATCATTCCGGTTTTCTCCCGCAAGCCTCTATTCGGGCGGCCCGCGATGGTAGGCGCGGTCGTGGCGATCGGCTTTATCAGTCTCGGCGTTTGGGCGCATCACATGTTCGCGGTCGGCATGACTTCCTGGTCCAATACCTTCTTTACCGCGTCCACCATGCTCATTGCGGTGCCAACCGGCATCAAGCTTTTCAATTGGACGGCCACCATGTATGGCGGCAAATTAAGACTCGATACGCCTATGCTTTTCTGTTGCGGGTTTCTCCTGCAATTCCTGGTAGCCGGATTGACAGGCATCATGCTGTCCGTTGCGCCATTTGACTGGCAATTAACCGACTCATACTTTGTGGTGGGACACTTTCACTACACTCTTGCCGGCGGGCTGGTGATGGGCATCTTTGCGGGCATCTATTACTGGTTCCCTAAAGCTATCGGCAAGATGTATAACGAGCGGCAAGGCAAGTGGCACTTCTGGCTCTGGACGTTCGGTTTCAACATGACGTTCCTGCCGATGCACTTCCTTGGCATTCTCGGCATGCCGCGTCGCATTTACACCTACGCCCCAGGACGCGGGTGGGAATTCTGGAATATGGTGTCCTCAGCGGGCGTTATCTTCCAGGCTGCCGCTACCTTGTTCTTCGCGTGGAACATGATCCACTCGGCGCGCCATGGCGAACCGGCGGGCGACGATCCGTGGGATGGCTGGACCCTCGAATGGGCCACCAGTTCTCCGCCGCCCGAGTACAACTTCGAAAAACTGCCGGTGGTGCGCAGCAGCCGGCCACTTTGGGATCTGAAACACCCACAGGATCCGGATTGGAAGTACGAGTAACATGGCGGCTCAACAAGAAACTCTGCCTTTAGACGCGCTCACCATGGAGCGCGAGTGGAAGCTTCCTGATCGCGGAACCGTCGGCATTCTCTTTCTTATTCTCACTGAAACATCGCTCTTCACCATCTTCGTAGTCGCCTATCTGGTGTACATCGGAAAGAGTCTGACAGGCCCTTATCCAAGGGACGTTCTCGAGATCCCAATCCTGGCCTCCATCTGTTTGCTCTCGAGCAGTCTGACGGTCGTTCTCGCCGAGCATGCGCTCAAACATAGCCAGCTAGGACGCTTTAAACTCTGGTGGGCGCTGACGATCGCACTCGGCCTGGAGTTTCTCGTCTCGACAGGACTCGAATGGAAGAAGCTGATCGTCGAAGACCATCTCACCATGCAGACCAATCTGTTTGGCACAACATATTACGCTCTCGTTGGCCTGCATGCAAGTCACGTCATCGTCGGATTATGTTTTCTCACGCTGGTGTTGCTCGCCACACTGCGCGGATTCCCGATTCAAACGCAAGAGCGGCGCGTGAAATTCCTTTCCTGGTACTGGCACTTCGTCGACGCTGTGTGGGTAGTAGTGTTCACAGTGGTGTACATCATCGGCAGATAAGGAAAAGGCATGTCTTACGAAACACATCACGGCGAAGCTTCCGAGCAGACTGAACACACATCGATCGTCTTGCCTGCACCGACCTTTTGGCCGATCGTCTTTGCCTTTGGGTTAACTCTGCTGTTCGCCGGACTCGTCACGCAATGGGTCGTCAGCGCGATCGGAGTGATCATCGCGGCTCGCGGAGTGTTTGGCTGGTGGAAAAATGTGATCCCGCATGAGGAGCACGAAGAGGTGCCCATCAATCCGGAACTGCGACCCGCGCCCGTAATGATCGAATCCCGCTCGGTGGTGCGTCTGGAGTTGGGCGAAGCCGGACACCGCGTCCGCATTCCAGAAACAGTTCATCCTTATTCTGCAGGCTTGTGGGGTGGTCTCGCGGGTGGCGCGGCCATGGCGGCTTTGGCAGCACTCTACGGGTTGATTGCGCAGCACAGCATCTGGTATCCCGTCAACCTGCTGGCGGGCGTTGTCATCCCGCATCTGGGCGATGCTTCGCTCGAACAGTTGCGCGCCTTTAATGGCGTGGCGTTTGTGGCCGCGTTGCTGGGGCACATCGTCATCTCCTGCCTGGTGGGCGTTGTGTACGCCGTGATGCTGCCGATGTTTCCCAAATACGCGGTGTTTTGGGCCGGAATTTTAATGCCGCTTTTCTGGAGCGGCCTCGTCGCTACCACTCTCAACATTCTGAATCCGGCTCTAAACGACCGCATCAGTTGGCCCTGGTTCGTGGTCGCGCAACTCGGATTTGGATTAGTGGGCGGATTCTTTATTGCGCGCAGCACCAGCATCAGCACCATGCAGTCGTGGCCGATTGCCGAACGAGCGTTTCTCCATGCTCCGGGCATGATACCTCCGCGCGAGGACGAGAAGTGATTTGGCCCGAAGTGATCTGGCGTCGTGCACTCGTTATTGCTATGAGCGCGGCTTTTTTGTTGCTATCCGCCTGCGACCCTCCCGGCAAACCGCGCCTTACCGAGGATCCGCAGGCGCAGCCCATGGATTTCAAGACGCTCTATTCGCAAAACTGTACCGGCTGTCATGGCGTCGATGGTAAGAACGGGCCGGGGCGGATCCTTAACGACAGTTTGTACCTGGCGATTCTGCCGCGCGAAAACCTGCGGCAGATCCTGATTCATGGAAGAGCCGGTACCGCCATGCCCGCTTGGGCCAAGAGTGATGGTGGTCCGCTCTCCCTCCAACAGATCGATGTCCTGGTGAACGGCATCTATCAAAAGTGGGCGAAACCGGTCAGCTTGCCGGACCCGCCGGCTTACAGCGTGGGCGACGACAAAGGCGATGCTGCTGCCGGTCGCAAATTGTTCACGCGGAACTGCTACATGTGCCATGGTCCGGGAGCCCGGGTGGGCTTGGTTACCGATCCTGCCTACCTTTCTCTGGTGAGCAATCAAATGCTCCGAACCTCGATCATGGTGGGCAGGCCAGATATGGGCATGCCCGACTATCGAAATCTGAAAGCAGGCAAGGCGTTGACTAACCAGGATGTCACCGACCTCGTCGCGTTCCTGGTCTCGAAGCGTCCCGCCTCTGCTTCGCGGGCACAAAGCGCCGAAACGATGGAAGGCAGCGGCTCGCATTCCATCGATACAGGCTCAGGCGGCAACGGCCCCATCACTAAAGGCAACGAGGGGAGCGGGAACGGCCCGGGCAGTCCGCAAAAGAAAACAGGCGAAGGAAACAAAACACGCGGCAGTAGCCAGCAAGGAATCAAATGAGTGGAGTGACGCAAACCGCAACAGACCGGGAAGTGGAACAGTCCAAGGAGAGCACTACCGATCCGACCCGGCGAAACTGGTTGTTTATCGGAGGTGTCGGGCTCAATGTGGCGGCGGGCCTGCTGTTAACCATACCGCTAGTGGGCTTCGTCTTTTCCAGCTTCGTCGAAAAGAAAGATCCGCGTGCCTGGATCTCACTTGGCGCGATCGAAAACTTTCCCGAAAAAGCCACGCGCATCGCCACGTATCGCAATCCTTTCACACGTCCCTGGGATGGCCAGACTGCGGATATTCCTTGCTGGGTGAGGCGCTTAGCCGGCAATCAATTTCAGGTATTCGCGATTAACTGCACGCATCTTGGATGCCCGGTGCGATGGTTCCAGGAGTCCGGCCTCTTTTTATGCCCGTGCCATGGCGGCGCATATTACGAGGACGGCTCGCGCGCCGCTGGACCGCCTCCGCAAGGTTTATTCCAGTACGACTATAAAGTCGAGAAGGGTCAGTTGTGGGTCAAAGGCGGCGAGATGCCCACCCTTTCAAACCCTGTCTAGCTATCTTGGGTAAACAAAATGAAGACACTGCGAGAAGCCGCTGTCTGGCTTGACGACCGGCTACACCTAACTGCTCTATACTCTTCGACTGCAGGCCACGAAGTTCCGGCCAGCGCCGGCAGCTGGTTCTACGTCTTCGGCAGTGCGACTCTGCTGTGTTTCATCATCCAGATCATCACCGGGGCATGCCTCGCGTTTGTCTATGTGCCGTCAACCAGCCAGGCGTTTTCGAGTCTCGAATACTTAAATCACGCGCAGTTCTGGGGCTGGTATTTGCGTGCCGTCCACCAGTGGGGTTCCAACTTCATGGTGTTCATTATGACGCTGCACATGATCCAGGTTTTCCTCTTCGGTGCATACAAATATCCGCGTGAGCTTACCTGGGTCACCGGCGTACTTCTTTTACTTTCCACACTGGGTATGGCATTCACCGGCCAGATCATGCGCTTCGATCAGGATGCTTACTGGGGCCTTACGATTGGCGCTTCGATCACCGGGCGCGTTCCGCTGATAGGTGGCCAACTCGTCCACGTACTTTTAGCCGGGCCCATCATAGCCGGCGAGACGCTCTCGCGCTTTTTTAGCCTTCACGTCTTCATCATTCCCGGGTTGATCATCGCCGTGGTCAGTATGCATCTGCGTCTTGTACTGACAAAAGGAATCAATGAGTATCCCAAGCCTGGACACCCGGTGCGCAAGGCAACCTACGACGCCGAATACGCCGATATCATCCGAAAAGAGGGTGTCCCTTTCGCGCCTGATGCCATTGGTAAGGATTTGATCTTTTCCGCGCTGGTGATTGTCGGCATACTCGCTGCCGCCTTCTTCTTCGGACCTAAAGGACCGACTGGCATCGCCAATCCCACGCTGGTCGATACCAATCCGCGACCGGATTTTTACTTCCTTTCAATCTTCGCGGCCCTGGCGCTCCTGCCCGATTGGATGGAAGTGCTGATCTTGTTCGTCGCGCCCGCCATCGCGATAGGCGGTCTGTTTATTCTTCCCTTTATTGCGGGAACCGGCGAGAAAAGCGCTAGCCGCAGACCCGTGGCGGTCCTTTCCGTGATCTTCATCATGCTTGTGATCGGTGTGTTGACTTATATGGGTGACACTTCGCCATGGTCACCCAAAATGGAGGCCTGGAGCAACGATGCGGTCCCGGTCCAGTACGTGCATCAGCGAACGCCGCTCGAGATGCACGGCGCGCTTGTATTCCAAAACAAGCAATGCCGGAATTGCCACGCGCTGGGCGGCGAAGGTGGTCAACGTGGGCCGGCCTTAGATGCCGTGGCAACTCGATTAACCAAAGACCAGATGGTACGGCAGGTAATTCAAGGCGGCGGCAACATGCCGGCTTACGGCAAGAAACTAAGTCCGGCGGAAGTCGAGGCGCTAGTATCGTTCCTCGCCACACTCACACCGAAACACGTACCTCCCGTGCGGAACTCGGCGCCACCGCAGAATAAACTGCCGCGTAATATTGCCGTGATCGGCAGTCCTCTTAGCCCGGCTAAGCCGTAGTGGATCCGCTGGTAAATGAAGCCCTGGCATCGTGGACGCTGAACCCGTCCTCGATTGCTCTGTTGTTTACCATTGCCTACCTTTACACCCGGGGATGGCGTCGCGGACGCCGCTTTTCCAGCGGTGAGCAGGACATTCCGCAACTCTGCTTCTTCCTAGCCGGACTGCTGACCGTCTTTCTCGCCACCGAATCGCCGCTCGACGCCTTCGATAGTCTGTTTCTTTCCGCGCACATGACCCAGCACTTGCTGCTCATGATGATTGCGCCGCCCCTGATTCTCTTAGGCAATCCTCTCTTGCCGCTCTTGCGCGGACTGCCGAAACAATTCCTGAAAGAAGGCCTGGCCCCATTCCTGACGTGGCCCTTGTTGAAGAGTCTCGGAGGGTGGCTCGTCTCACCTCTTGTTGCCTGGACCGCGTTCGCGATTAGCACGATTCTCTGGCATGTTCCTGTCTGTTACGAACTGGCATTGCGGTCACCCGGCTGGCACGGCGTGCAGCATGCCAGCTTCTTTTGGACCGGAATTCTCTTCTGGTGGCCCGTCATTCAACCAGGGCCGGCTAAACCGCGACTCCAACTCTGGGCCAAGATTCCTTACCTGCTGGCCGGCGATCTCGTCAACACCGCACTGTCAGCCTTCTTCGTTTTCTCCGGCCGGCTGCTCTATCCGAGTTACGGCTTGGTTCGCGCCAGCAGCTTCACGGCGCTCGACGACCAAACCGTTGCGGGCCTGATCATGTGGGTACCCGGTTCCATCGTGTATCTGGTGCCGGCTTTCGTCATCGTCATCCGGCTTTTCTCGCGCGCGGAAACAGCGCCGCGGCGAACTCCACTCCGCAAACCTCTAAAACAACAGGCTGCGCGTACAACACAATGGCGGAGCCCCCTTTTCTGGAGGCGTCCAGCGCAAATCACCATGCTGCTGGTGGCAATCTTAGTAGTCGCGGACGGCTGGTTCGGGACCCCAGTAGCGCCCTTGAATTTCGCCGGTGTTCTCCCCTGGATCCACTGGCGTGCGCTCTCGGTATTCGCCCTCCTGGTAGTAGGCAACCTGTTCTGTTTCTCGTGCCCATTCATGCTCGTGCGGGATTTCGGACGCAAAATCCTCCCCGCCAAACTGCGTTGGCCTAGACAGCTCAGGAACAAGTGGCTCCCCGCCGTTTTGCTGGTGCTCTACTTCACCTGCTACGAAGTCTTTGGCTTATGGGACCGGCCTTTCACCACCGCCTCCATTATCGTTGGCTACTTCGCGGCGGCACTCCTCATCGATGGCATGTTTCGCGGCGCAAGCTTTTGCAAGTATGTATGCCCCATCGGCCAGTTCCACTTCGTCAGTTCTCTGGTTTCCCCTCGCGAGGTCAAAGTCAAGAGCGCCGCCACTTGCCAGAGCTGCCGCACCCACGATTGCATCCGTGGTAACGAACAGGCACGCGGCTGCGAGCTGTACCTATTCCAGCCGAAGAAAGAAAGTAGCCTCGATTGCACATTTTGCCTCGACTGCGTGAAGGCCTGCCCGCACGACAACGTCGCGCTGCTGCCTGTGCTTCCGGCGAAGACGCTGCTCGATAATTCTTATCGTTCCTCTATCGGCAGATTGTCCAAGCGAACCGATTTCGCAGCCCTAGCATTAGTCTTCGTGTCGGGCGCATTTGCCAATGCAGCCTCCATGGTAACGCCCGTAATGATGTGGGAACACGGATGGCACGCACGTCTCGGTGCTCACGCGATGCCATTCGTAGTAGCCGCCTTCATGTTTGCAACCCTAGTGCTCGCGCCTGGTCTGGCGATCTCGCTTTGCAACCGGCTTAACCGCTACCTTGGCGAAAGCGCTGAACCGGCAAACGATCTCACACGTCGGTTGACCTTTACCTTAGTGCCCCTCGGCTTCGCCATGTGGGCTGCTCACTTGCTATTTCATTTCGCCACCGGCTGGAGTGAACTATGGCCACTCGTACAGCAAAGACTTTTGAACGTGCCGGTGCAACTTGGCATGCCGGCAGTACCGGATTGGCTCACAGCGGCTCAAATCCTTTTGTTGAACGCAGGACTGCTGCTCACTCTCTACGTAAGCTGGCGCATCGCACAGCAAGCCGGCAAGACCCTGAAGTCTTCTATTCAATTGGTGACTCCCTGGGCCACACTGGCTGTCGCACTCTACTGCGCGGGCGCATGGATTCTGTTTCAACCCATGCAGATGCGTGGCATGATGCATTGAAGATGAGTACTATTCCGCGCTTGTGGCTGTTGGGGCTGTTGATCACCTGTCCGCTTTGGGCCGACGGAGGCAAGCTCATCTTGCGCCAGCAAGCCGGCCCAGTCACCATCAGCGTCTTTTGCTCGCCGGAAACGGTGCGCGTGGGCGCAGTCGATTTAAGCGTAATGGTCCAGAGGACGCAGGATCAATCCTCCGTGACCGACGCTGACGTGAAATTACGCCTGACGCACTCAACCTCAAGTGGCATCTCGGAAGTGTTCGCCCCGGCCACTCACGCCAAAGCGACGAACAAGCTGTTGTACGCAGCGCAAGTGAATCTGCCCTCGGCAGGTACTTGGAAATTAGCAGCAGATGCGCAATCCAAAGCAGGCAGCGCCGAGATAGCGGGCCAACTCGTAGTCTTACCGCCCGCTTCGCCTCTAGAGTCGTATTGGCCCTTCTTTGCCGTAGTGCCGCTGCTGATCATCTTGTTCATCATCAATCAGCGATTAAGAAAGAAACGCCGGCTCATCCGTCCGCGAGCACGCGCATAGCAGCATTCCGCCCGTTTACGGCGATCACACTCCCACCCGGATGCGTCCCGGCACCGCACAAATAAACGCCGGGCATCGGAGTTTTCGCTGGAAGACGATGGCGCCACATGTTCGAAGGGAGGCATTCGCCTTGGAAAATATGACCGCCGGTAAGCCCAACTTTCTTCTCGATATCGGGCGGCCCGAGAACTTCGGCATCAATCACCGCCTCAGGCAAATTACTGCAGAGACGCGCGATCGAAGCGAGCGCCAGATCCTTAGCGGACTCCCGCTGCCCATCCCAATCGCCTTCTGCAAAACTGTAAGGCACATATTGCGAGAAGACGCTCATCGTATGTGTTCCGCGCGGCGCAACGGTGGCATCATGCACGCTTTGAAAGTACAGCTCGGTCCAGAGCCGTTCCGGAAGCCGCCCCGCTCGTGCCGCGGCATAGCCGTTCTTCCATTCCTCTTTAGAAAGCGGCGTATTTGCCTGGCCGAAATGGTGCGGCTCGCACGTCCCGGGACGCGCCCGGAAATTCGGCAACTCGCGCAGCCAGACGTTGAGCTTCAACGTGCAGCCTTCCATCGGAATGCCTTCGACACGCCGACGCCACGCTTCGTCCACGTGCTGATTTAGCAATCGAAGCGTTGTACGCGGATCGGCATTCGAGATCACTGTGCACGCGCCAATTTTTTCTCCGCTGACGAGCAGCACCCCTTCGCCCGGAATGATTTCATGCACCGCCACACCCGATGCAATCACTGCGCCCGCTTCTTGCGCAGCATCGGCCAGAAAAAACGAGACCATGCCCATACCGCCGCGCACGTACCCCCACGCGCCCGGCAGACCACCGAGACGTCCCGACGAATGATGAAAGCGAATAGAGGCTGTTCCGGCATCGAACGGACTCGCATTGGTCCCGATAACGCCCTGGCCAAGATAGGCGATCTGCAGTCGCTCATCACTCAGATAGCGTTCGACGAATTCGATCATCGACCAATCGAAGAGCAGGGAACACGCCTCCACATCTTTGCCGATACGCTCCTCCATCTGTTCCCGCGAAGGCGCATCGCCCAACCACATGTCTCGCTCATCGCCCGGGCGGATCGCATCGCGAGTCCGCCGGATCACGTCCGACATCGCTCGCCAGCCGCTTATATCGCGTGGCGCAAAGCGCTCGATCTCCGCTTCGCACTGCGCATCGTCATCGTAAAGCTGAATACTCGACCCATCTTCGAACGGAACGAACAAACCGTTGACGGCCGGAGTCCAATGAAAACCGCGCCGCTCGAGATCGAGTTCCTCGACCACCAGCGGATGAAGCAATCCGGCGAGATAAGCGCAAGGCGACATTCTCACATCGGGCCACGGCTCTTCGATGGTGCAGGCCCCGCCAATTCGCTCCCGGCTTTCCAGCACGAGCACCCGTTTACCCGCGCGCGCCAGATACGCCGCGCAAGTTAATCCATTGTGCCCCGCACCCACAATAACGGCATCCCATTCCTTGCTGGCTAACTCGCTGATGGGAGCCGGCAGACCCAGCAGGCCGAGTAACTCAACCGCCGAACGACTCATAAGAAATCAGTCATAACAAACCAGCGATTGCAAATGGCTCATTGAAAAATACTGCTCGACAAAGCCCGCCCCGGTATCTCCGCATCGAACAACACTTCGGCAATGCAAGTCTGCGGACGAACATGATTCTCCGCCGCCTGCCATCGCTCTTCGAGAAGGCGTACCGAACGCAGCTTCGGAACAGCAATACAGCGCCAGTTATCCGACGATCCACGCCCTTTTAATCCAGTGGAACTGCCGCCCGCATATTGATAACAGAGTAAGTGCAAGCCGCCCTCTTTGTTACGTCCGAGTACATGCGGGCAAAGGGATCGGCGGTAGTTATGGTAAATCGCTGTAAACGGTTTCTTCAGAAACAGCGATGCTGTTACAAGAACGCAGATTTCTTCGAGAGTCTGAATCTCGGCAGCTTGGGGCACAGCCATGCTATGCCCCAGCATACGTTATCGATTAAGCTGTCCGCTGCATCTCGGTGTTGCCCTGCTCGGAAATCGCCGCCTGCGCGGCCGCCAGACGAGCGATTGGCACGCGGTAAGGCGAACATGAAACGTAGTTCATCCCCACGCGATAACAGAACTCAACCGAGCTTGGCTCCCCGCCATGCTCGCCACAAATGCCAACTTCGAGATCGGGCCGTGTTTTGCGTCCGAGCTTTACCGCCGTTTCGATGATTTTCCCCACACCATCCTGGTCAAGCACAGCGAACGGATCGGCCTTGAAGATTCGCAAATCCTCGTATTGCTTGGAAAATTTCGTATAGTCGTCGCGCGAGAGCCCCATCGTCGTCTGAGTCAGATCGTTCGTGCCGAAGCTGAAAAATTCCGCTTCGCGCGCTACTTCGTCAGCCGTTAACGCAGCCCGCGGAATCTCGATCATGGTGCCAACGTAGTATTTCAGATCCTTCATGCCGGCGGCGTTAAGTACCTCTTCGGCCACCCGCACTACTATGGTTTTTTGATGCTCCAGCTCCTTCACGTTCCCAACCAGCGGGATCATGACTTCCGGAATCACCTTCTTGCCCTTCTTAGCCACTGCAACGGCCGCTTCGAAAATGGCGCGAGCCTGCATTTCGGTCACTTCAGGATACGTGATGCCGAGCCGGCAGCCCCGATGCCCTAGCATCGGATTGAATTCATGCAGTTCTTCCACACGATGTAGAAGTTCGGGTAAATGCTTCTTTAACTCCCCGACCGACACTTTATACGTAGCCGCCATTTCGCGCTTTTCCTTCGAGTTGGCATGTGGCAGTCGCGCAACATCCACCATCAGAGTTTCGCGCTTTGGGAGAAATTCATGCAGCGGCGGATCGAGTGTGCGGATCACCACCGGAAATCCATCCATCGCCTCGAATAGGCCCGCGAAATCTTTGCGCTGCATCGGAAGCAGTTTCTGCAGCGCTTTCTTGCGCGTCGTTACATCGCGCGCCAGAATCATCGCCTGCACATGTTCGATACGGTCTTCTGCAAAGAACATGTGTTCGGTACGGCAGAGGCCGATGCCTTCCGCGCCAAACAATCGCGCCTGTTTCGCATCCCGTGGAATATCCGCGTTCGCCCGCACGCCAAAGCTGCCGCGAAATTCGTCCGCCCACTCCATGAACGTCGCAAAATAGTGCGACTTCGGATCGGGCTCATTTGTTTTACACTGCCCGAGATACACCTCCCCGAGCGTTCCATCGAGCGAGATCCAATCGCCTTCTTTCAAAGTCTGCTTCTTGCCATCCGACACAATCGTGGCCTGTTTGCGAGCCGAATCGACCGATACAGTAGCTGCGCCGACAACGCACGGACGGCCCATGCCACGAGCTACTACTGCGGCGTGGCTGGTGAGCCCGCCCACTGCGGTAAGAATTCCTTTTGAGACATCCATGCCGTGAATATCGTCGGGAGTGGTTTCTTTGCGAACCAGAATCACCGGACCGGATGCAGCCAGCTCGACCGCGTCTTCTGACGAGAACGCAGCCCGCCCCACCGCCGCGCCGGGCGAAGCCGGCAGACCCGATGCGATCTTTACCAGCCCTTTCCGCATCGCCGGATCGAGCACCGGATGCAGCAACTGATCGAGCTGATTCGGGCCGACTCGCTGGACCGCTTCTTTCTTCGAAATCACGCCTTCTTGCACCATGTCGACCGCCACTCGCACAGCCGCCGGTCCGGTCCGCTTACCATTGCGCGTCTGCAGCATGTACAGCTTGCCTTCTTCAATAGTGAACTCGAAATCCTGCACGTCGCGGTAATGCTTCTCCAGACTGCTCGTGATCTCGCGCAGCTGATTGTAAGCCTCCGGCATCACCTGCTCGAGTTCCGCAATCGGCTGTGGCGTGCGGATACCGGCCACCACATCTTCTCCCTGTGCATTAACCAGAAATTCGCCATAAAACACGCTTTCGCCTGTCGAGGGATTGCGCGTAAATCCCACACCGGTGCCGGAGTTGTCACCCATGTTGCCGAACACCATCGCCTGCACATTGGCCGCAGTACCAATCGAATCGGGGATCTTTTCCATGCGCCGGTAGTAGATCGCCTTCGGCGTATTCCAGGAATGAAACACCGCGTCACGCGACATCATTAATTGCTGCAGCGCATCCTGCGGAAAATCCTTGCCGGTCTCTTTCTTCACCAGCTTTTTGTATTCCCCGATGATGAACTTCAAATCTTCGGCGCTCAAATCGGTGTCAAGTTTGGCTTTGATTTTCGCCTTGCGCGCGTCGAAGATATGATCGAACTTCTCCATGTCGATATGCAGCGCCACTTCACCGAACATCTGGATGAATCGCCGGTAGCAGTCGTACGCAAAACGCGCATTCTCCGTCTTCTTCGCCAATCCTTCAGTAGTCTTGTCGTTCAAACCGAGATTCAGAATGGTGTTCATCATGCCAGGCATGGAGAACTTCGCGCCCGAGCGAACGCTCAACAGCAGCGGATCATCAACGCCGCCGAGCTTCTTGCCCATTTCGCCTTCGAGTTTTTGCAAAGCGTCATGAATCTGCGTGTCCACATCTTTCGGAACCTTGTTGCCGTTCTCGAAAAACAAATTGCAAACTTCCGTTGAAATGGTGAAGCCGGGAGGTACCGGCACACCGGCCTTGCTCATCTCCGCCAAACCCGAGCCCTTGCCGCCAAGGACGTCGCGCATCTTGCCATCGCCGTCGGCCGTGCCTCCACCAAACGAGTAAACGTATTTGTTCATTTCCGGTCTTTTCTCCTAATTTCGGATAGCGTCTTTAAAATCTTGCGGGCTGGTTACAAGCCGCCCTGTGTCACGATTTCGGAAAAATCAGCAATGTTGGAAAATTGCGTCAACAGGCCGTGTAGCAAAGCCAGCCGATTTCCTCGAATCGCAGGATCTGGATCGTTCACCAGAATTTTATCGAAGAAGCGATCCACTTGCGGCCTCAGCGAAGCCATCAACTCCAGTTTCACCCCGTAGTCCTTCGTTGATTCGGCCTTATTCCGGCTCGCAACGAATGAATCGAAAAGATCTTTCTCGGCTCCGTCGGTTAGCAGTTCGGGCTTCACCTGCGGGACGTCTTCTATTTGCGCCTGCTTCAAAATATTCTGAATACGCTTGAAACTCGCTGCCACCGGCTCGAAATCTTCCGTGGGCCGAATCGTGTGAATCGCAGCTACCCGGTCCGCCAGATCGGCGAGGGTGGTCACGCCGGCCGCGATCGCGGCATTTACTTCGTCATAGGCATAGCCGCGCGACTCACGTAGATAAAAGCTGATGCGTTCTCGAAAAAAGCCGGGCAACTCGGCGACATCTTCCACCACATTCAACAGTTCGAGCGGAAGCCGTGCTTCAAACAAAATGCGAACGATACCTTGTGCTGCACGCCGTAAGGCAAATGGATCTTTGGAACCGGTGGGAATCAAGCCGATCCGAAAGCACTCCCGCACCGTGTCCAGTTTATCCGCGAGCGCAACCACCTGGCCTTCCACCGTGCCGGGAATCGAGTCCTCCATGCTAACCGGCTTGTAATGATCGTAGATCGCGCGCGACACCGCTTCGCTCTCGCCTTGGGCTCTGGCATAAAGCCCCCCCACCACTCCCTGAAGCTCCGTGAATTCCTTCACCATGTCGGTGGTCAGATCGCACTTCAGCAGCAGCGCTGCGCGAGACACAACATCCGAATCACCCTTCAGATCGGCAGCCAGCTCGGAAGCAAGCTTGACCACGCGCGTCGTCTTGTCGTGATAGCTCCCCAGCTTCGCCTGGAACGTGATCTTCCCCAGTTCGGGCACGCGGTCCACCAGCTTTTTTCGCTGATCGGCTTTCCAGAAAAAGCGCGCATCGTTGAAACGCGCACGCAAAACCCGCTCATTGCCTTGCCGGATCAAACCGTCGGGATCCCCATCCGTATTGGTCACCGCGACGAATTCGGGCAGCAGTGAACCATCCTCTTTCACCACCGAAAAGTAGCGCTGGTGATGACGCATCACGGTCGAGAGAATTTCCCTTGGCAGCGCGAGATAAGCCGGATCAAAGCTGCCGCGCACCACCGAGGGAAACTCGGTCAGATACACCAGCGTCGTCAGTAGTTCCTCGTCCTGTTGGACTTGGGACGGCAATTCCGACTGAATCCGATGCTTGCGCGCCTCGGCCCGAAGAATCACTCCATTGCTGCCAAGTTTCCTTTCATAGCTGTCTAGGGTAACGGCGATCGGCTCCCGCGAACCCAGTACACGATGACCCCGCGTTGTGCGGCCTGACTGCAAACCGGCCAGCGAAAACTCGACCACCGCATCATTTAGCAATGCCAGAATCCAGCGAATCGGCCGTATAAAACGTACCCCTTCGCTGCCGGGCCAAGTCATCGCTTTTGGAAACGGAATTCCCGCGACAATACCCGGCAGTTTCTCCGCCAGTGCTGTCCCCAGATTCTGACCCTGAACCACTTGCCGGAAAACATAGCGCTCCCCTTTGGCATCCTGCGCTTTCGCGAGGTCGTCCAGCGAAACCGAGTACTTGCGGGCGAATCCCTCAGCCGCCTTCGGACCGGCCGAGACATACGGACCAGGAATTAGACTTTGCGCGTCCGCCGCTTGCTCCTCCAACCCATTTGCCCGCAGCACCAGGCGACGTGGAGTAGCATCCGTGTCAAGAGACGAAGCTCCGAACGCAGAGAAAGTCGCTTGAAACTTGCCGCGCAGGTCCAATAGCGCCGGTTCGATCATCCAGTCCGGAATCTCCTCGGCCCCGATTTCCAGCAGAAAATCGGCCATCTACCGAACAACCTCCGCGCCATTCATTCCAATGCCTTGTTGTTCCACCCAGGCGTGTGCCGCGCTCACCGCCAGCTTTCGCACCCGTGCAATAATACCCACCCGCTCGGTCACACTAATTGCCCCGCGCGCATCCAGTAGGTTGAACAGGTTCGAACACTTCAGCACCTGTTCGTAGGCAGCCAGCACAGGGAAACGCCGCTTATCCTCCTGCCGCGCGAACAACTGCAATAAACGTTCCGCCTCGCGTTCGTGAATTTCGAACTCCTGCCAGAGCGCCGCCACATCCGCTAATTCAAAGTTATAAACGGAAAACTGTTCCTCATCTGCCAGGCGCACATCGGAGTACTTGAAGCCGGGCGTCCACTCAATTTCGTAAACACTCTCCACATTCTGTAGAAACGCGACGATGCGCTCCAGACCATACGTAATTTCGGCTGGCACCACGGTCAGCTCCATGCCGCCGCACTGCTGAAAATAAGTAAACTGCGTGATCTCCAAACCGTCGAGCATCACCTGCCAGCCAATGCCCCAGGCCCCCAGCGTCGGCGCTTCCCAGTTATCCTCCTCGAACTTGATGTCGTGTTTCCGCAGGTCGACACCAATTGCCGCCAGGCTCCCCAGGTACTGCTCGATAACGTCTGCCGGTGTTGGCTTCAAGATCACCTGTAACTGCTGGTGCTTGTAAAGACGATTGGGATTCTCGCCGTAGCGTCCATCCGCCGGACGTCGGCTCGGCTGCACATACGCCACTCGATACGGCTTAGGGCCGAGCACACGTAGATACGTCTCAGGAGCCATCGTCCCCGCCCCAACTTCCAGATCGTAAGGTTCCTGAATGATCGCGCCTCGATCGGCCCAGTAGTGCTTCAGCTTGAAGATCGTGTCTTGAAAAGAATCCATGGCCATCGCCTCAGAGCGCCTCGAGTATGGCTGGCGTGTGGAAGCGTCGCTCCACGTGCTGTTCAATCTGGCCTACTAGCAGCCGCCGCAGGTCGAGAGCAGTATCTTTATTCCAACTGCGCGGCGACAAAGCACTGATCGGAGTAGAGAGCATCTCGGCCGCTAGTTCACGCGTCGACGAAGAGAGGCGATGGTCTCCGTCGAGCTCCGGAAGGAACCCTGAAAGCCTTGTGGCCCAGAGCGTAAAATAAGCGATCGCCGTCCAAATGGCGCCCGCGGCGCGCTCGTGCATGAAGTCGAGCACGGTGGCAAGCAGCCGGAAGTAGCGCTCATTCGGTTCGTTCGGAGGCAACAAATGATCACTGACTTCTGCCAGGTAATCGAGCGCCACGCTCGCATCGAAGTCCGTGATGAGATCGAATTGCGACTGCACCAGTTCGCAGCCGTTCAGCGACGCCAGTTCCCGGTTTTCCTTTTGCGAGTAAGACAACTTTACAAGCGACAATCGTTCCAGGCCGGAGCCGAAAGTGTTCTTCGGTTTGCGTGCCCGATAGGCCACGCCACGCAGCTTCCCAAGGTCACGAGTAAAGAAGCTGACGATGAGATCGGATTCACGAAAAGGATAGGTGCGCAGAACGTAGGTTTCACTTACCCGGACCGGCATGGGTCGTTGACTTCTCGCCGCAGCCGGAGCGGCGGGCCGCCGGTGAAACTAACAGCGTAGCAGAGGCATGAGGTACAAGTGAATACGAGCGTCTAGTGAAACTACTTGTCCGCCTTTCCCTCGCCTGCCTGGTTGCTTCCGTAGCAGCGCAAGCGCAGGAAACGCCCCACATTCCCAGCCTGCTGTTGACTCCGAAACTCTTGCGCCGCCTGCAGCGCGACCGCGAACGCCAGACCGTGCGCTGGCAGAATTTCGAGCTGCGCGTGCAGACCGTGTCCGATTCTCCCGAACGCGGCTTTGAATTGGCCCTCTACTCTGTCGTGGCGCACGATGAGCAACGCGGCAAGGAAGCGATCGCTTGGGCTTTGGCGCACAAGTGTCAACGCCGTCAGGCAGCGCTGGTCCTCGATTGGATGGGCGAAGCCATTCCGCCGGATCAGCGAAAATTGTTAGCACAACCCTCCTGCCAGATACCTGCCGCCGCGAATCGTACCGCTGGCGTCAGGAACAACGTTTTTCGCGCGATTGCAACTGATCAGGATCCCCAGCCATCCATTCGCGCAGGCTGGCCGGCCTTTCGCCAGGACGTTCACAACACCAGGCTCTTAGCCCCGAAGACCCTCTACGAAATGTGCGAATTTCTACTGGCCGCCCGTAGCAGCACCCGCAACGACCTCCGCAACGACGAACCCCAATTTTTCTCGCACCTTCCCAAGGAATTCCTGCTCAGTTTAAAACCCGATCAGGTCGAACATCCCGACTGGATGGCTCACATTGCGGCCCTGGCGCTGGTCTCAATCGATCCCAACTTGGAGAACTCACAATTTTTACAGGGCTGGGCCATGGAGGATAGTCAAACGCTGCGCGACGGACCCGGCGTAGCCTACGAATTTCTTTGGGCCGACCCGTATTTGCCCGGCATCGCTTACCAGAATATGGACCCATGGACCTACGATCCGGCGGGCATTTTGTTCGCGCGCGACAACTGGGACGCGAAGTCCTGCTGGATGGCTATCTCACCCGTTGGAACTCAGCAAATCAATTGCGAAACTTCGCCCGTGCAGGCTCGCCAGTTCGGCACACTAAAGTTGCTTGCCATCGCGAGCCCGTGCCTTAACGTTTCGGCGCGCATCAATAATCAATCCGTAATCGTCTCGAGTTTAAAGCCCAAAGCGCCCGTCACTTTCGAGCGCAACAAACAGCGGACCACCGAACAAGCCGACCCCGGAGGTATGTGGCCAGTGCCTAACGACACCGCCGGCAAAGTGTGTGTGACCTCACAAAACAAGCATTAACAACTCGTAGGGTAGGCTTCAGCCTGTCATCTCCTTGTTAGACTGGACTTTAATTTTCATGATTGCATCCACTCAATTGCGTCCCGGGATGGTCGTCAAGTTCAACAACGAACTGCATTCGGTATTCAGCATGGTTCATCGGACGCCTGGCAACCTGCGCGGCTTCGTGCAAGCAAAAATGCGCAATCTGCGCTCCGGTTCTATGATCGAACACCGCTTCTCTTCGGAAGACAAAGTAGAGCGAGTCTCGCTCGATGAGCAGGAGATGGAATACCTCTACGACGACGGCGAATCGTTTCACTTCATGAATACCGAAACCTTCGAGCAGATGCATCTCACCAAAGACACCCTGGGCGATGGAGTGCTCTACCTGATCCCAAATCTGAAAGTGAATATCGAGTTCTACGAAGGCCGGCCCATCAGCGTGGAACTCCCGCCCAGCGTGGAAATGACCGTACTCGAGACCGAGCCCGGACTGAAGGGCGCAACCGTTTCTAACGTCACCAAACCCGCTAAATTCGAGACCGGCCTGGTCGTGCAGGTTCCACCTTTCATCAACGAAGGCGAGAAGATACGAGTCAGTACCTCGGACGGTAGCTATCTCGAGCGCGCTTAATTAATATCAATGGCGCGGCGGTCGCCCCGCCAGCGCGTCTGAGAGCGATTGTGCCGCATGCACCAGCGACAAATGCGAAAATGCTTGCGGAAAATTTCCGAGTTGCCGTTGCTCTTTCACGTCATATTCTTCTGATAACAATCCGACATCGTTCCGCAACGCGAGCAATTTCTCGAACAGCGCCTTCGCCTCGTCTAGCCTCCCTTGCAGTACGTAATTGTCCACCATCCAGAAACTGCATGCCAGAAACGCGCCCTCAGTCCCGCTCAGTCCGTCCACCTTGCTGTGCGTGTTGTAGCGCGCGACCAAGCCGTCCTGCATCAGATCTTTCTCGATTGCAGCCACCGTACCTTTGATGCGCTCGTCGTCCGCCGGCAGAAAACCGCTAATTGGCATAAGGAGCAAGCTCGCATCCATTTCCGTGCTTCCGTAATACTGCACGAAAGCCTGCCGGGATTGGCTGTAGCCGAGCAGCAGAATCTCTGCTTTGATCTCCGCGCGCACTTTGCGCCACCGGTCCACCGGACCTTTTTCACCAAACTCCTCCACGGTTTTTATAGCCCGGTCGAACGCTACCCACGCCATTACCTTCGAAAACACGAAATGTCTCCGAGGTCCGCGTATCTCCCAGATGCCGTCGTCCGGGCCCGACCAGATCCTTTCCAGGTGAGCCATCAACGCCTTTTGTAAACCCCAGTTCTCATGCGACAACGGCAACCCCACCTTGCGCGAGATGTACAGCGACGACATCACCTCGCCATACACATCCAGTTGCAGTTGCTCCGACGCCGCATTGCCGATACGCACCGGCGAAGACGCTTCATAGCCGGGCAGCTCTGGCAAATCAAACTCCGTGAGCCGGCGCTCCCCGCTCAATCCGTACATAATCTGCAAATGCTTCGGATCTCCAGCCACCGCCCGCATCAGCCAGTCCCGCCATTCCTTCGCCTCATCCGTAAAGCCCGATCCGAGCAACGTCAGCAGCGTGAACGTCGAGTCGCGCAACCAGCAATATCGGTAATCCCAGTTCCTCTCGCCGCCTATCTCTTCGGGCAGGGAAGTCGTCGGGGCCGCTACAATGCCGCCCGTCGCGTGGTGCGTTAACGCCTTCAGCGTAATCAGCGAGCGAAGTAGCGGCTCTACGTAAGGACCATCCTCGCTCTGTTTACCCGACCACTGCTTCCACCCTTCCGTCACGTTCTCGATCACAGTCCCCGCGTCCACCTGCGGAGGTTCATGTGTAAACGAGTTAGACCACGTCAATGTGAACGGCACCTCTTGTCCCGCTTCCACGCGAAAGTCGGAGAGGGTCATCAGGTCTTCGCCGCAAAGTGGCGCGGTGGTTGCCAGCGTCACCCGGTCCGGTCCCGCAATCGCTTGCACCCGTCCATCTTTCAGCCGCCGCACCCATGGCACCACTTGCCCGTAATCGAACCGCAGCACGAGTTCCATGTACATGGCCACGCTCCCGCGCACGCCCCGCACCAGCCGAATCACGTCTTGGTTATGCCCGCGCCGGTCCATGCAGTCGATCACCACCACCGTCCCTTCGGGCGTCGTGAACTCTGTCTCCAGCACCAGCGTGCCGTCTCGGTATCGTCGCTTCACCTGCGTCTCGTCCGCAGTCGGCGCTATAATCCAGCGCCCGTTATAACGCGAACCCAGCAGTGCCGCAAAACAAGCCTCCGAGTCGAATCGCGGAAAGCTTAGCCAGTCGATCGATCCGTTGCGTCCTACCAGCGCCGCCGTCGTATTATTGCCGATCAGCGCGTAATCTTCGATCCGCTGTGCCATCTACTTGGCTTCAAAATCAATCACGACTTTGATGTCGTCCTGCTGCCGCTCCAAGGCATCGGCAAACTTCCCAATATGCACCCGTCGCGAAATCAGTCTCGACAGCCACTTGCGGTCTGCCTGCAAAAGCGCCTGCTCGGCCAGCTCATAGTGCCGCTTGTTGGCGTTCACCGTGCCGAAGATCACCGCATTCTCGAGCACCATGTTCCGGTTGATTGTCCCGAGATCAATTGTTTGATCCTGGTGACTCGACGAAACCCCCGTCAAACACAGAATGCCATCATTGCCCATGTGCGCCATCGCCGCTGCGACCAGAGCTGCTACGCCCGTGCACTCAATCATCACGTCCGGCGCAAACCCGACCTCGTTGACCGGTCCCGTATGATACGTCCCGCCTAAATCGCGCACCAGGTCCGGCTTAAGACCTTGTTCCACCCGGTCGAGCACATGTACTTCCATGCCGCGCTGTTTACCCATCATCGCCGCCATTAACCCGATCGTGCCCGCTCCTGTTACCAGCAGCGTCTTCGGCTTCCACTTAGCGCGCTCGCCAATCCGCGTGATGTGATCCCAGGCTTTCGCCAGAATCGTCGCCGGCTCCATCAGCACGCCCACATCCCGTAGACTCGCATCCAGCTTCACCGCAAAATCCGGCTCAATTCGCCATCGCTCCGATCCGAAGCCGTTGCGCTCTTTAATCCCGCGCTCTGTGTATTGCCCGTTGCGGCACATGTCGAATTCGCCCGCCGCGCAGGCCACGCACGGCACCGGATCCGGCCGCCGCACAATCCCCACCACCAGATCGCCTTTTGCAAAACCACTGCCGGCCGGCGCTTCCTCCACCAGTCCCAGCGATTCATGTCCCAAAATCAAATAGTCATAACCCGGCGCCGAAAATCCATACTCTGCCGAGATCAGTTCATAGTCGGTACCGCAAATCCCCAACTCCAGCGCCCGCACTAAAATCGATCCGTCGCTCGTGGGCGGTTCCGCCACCTCCCGCACCGACGCCGAATTCGCTTTGCCAGGGACGATCGTGATAGCTTTCATAGTTTTAGATAGACGCTGCAATTATAGGAAACGGTGACACCCGGGCACACTCGTAGGGTAGGCTTTAGCCTGCCATCCGGAATTTTTCGCCGACTCCGTACCATAAAAATAAATGATCATTTACTATGACTGGCGCGTTCGCCCGTGAAGGCACTCGTCAAAAGCAAGCGTGAACCTGGCCTCTGGCTGGAAGATGTGCCCGAACCCTCCATCGGCATCAACGATGTACTCATCCGCGTCAGTCACACCGGCATCTGCGGGACCGATTTACACATCTACGAATGGGACGACTGGGCCCAATCGACCATCCCCGTTCCCATGCCCATCGGCCATGAATTCGTTGGCGAAATCGTCACCATCGGATCGAACGTCAGCGATTTTCATCCCGGCGAACTGGTCAGCGGCGAAGGCCACGTGGTGTGCGGACGCTGTCGTAACTGCCTTGCCGGCCGCCGCCATCTCTGCGCTCATACGCAAGGCGTCGGCGTTAATCGTCCCGGAGCTTTCGCCGAGCTCATCGCTCTCCCCATGACCAACATCTGGCGTCACAAAGACAACATGAACCGCGATATCGCCGCCATCTTCGATCCCTTCGGCAACGCCGTCCATACCGCTCTTTCCTTTCCCGTCCTTGGTGAAGATGTACTCATCACCGGGGCAGGACCCATCGGTCTCATGGCGATTCCGGTCGTCAAACACGCCGGCGCGCGCTTCATTGTGGTCACCGATTTGAATCCCACGCGCCTCGAAATCGCCCGCCGGCTCGGCGCAACTCTCGCCGTCGATCCTCGCGAGACACCGCTCGAAGACGTGCAAAAAAAACTCGGCATGCAGGAAGGTTTCGATGTCGGTCTCGAAATGTCCGGCAATCCCTCTGCCTTCCGCCAGCTGATCGCCAACATGAGTCACGGCGCCAAAATCGCCATGCTCGGCATCCCCGATGGGCAGATGGCTATCAACTGGCGCGACGTCATCTTCAATATGCTCACCATCAAGGGCATCTATGGCCGCGAAATGTACGAAACCTGGTACAAAATGACCGTCATGCTCGAATCCGGCCTCAACCTCGATCCCGTCATCACCCATCGCCTCGACTACCGCGACTTCGAACAAGGTTTCGACGCCATGCGCTCCGGCCAATCCGGCAAAGTCATCCTTACCTGGCCCGGCGCGCATGCCTAAGCCCCCGCAATTCGGTGCGCCACACTACGAACTTTGATCTTCACTCCTGCCGCAGGGCAATCACAGGATCGATGCGCGAAGCTCGCCAGGCCGGAAACGCCACCGCCAGTGACGCGATAATTAACATCGCACCCGCCGCCGCCAGCAAAGTCGCTGGATCGCCCGGTGCAACGCCGTAAAGTTGACTGGAAATCAGACGAGCCCCGCCTACCGCCACAACCGACCCGCTGCCCACACCGATCGCCACAAGCCACAATGCCTCGCGAATCACCATCCAAAGTACGCCTCCCATCTGCGAACCAAGCGCCATCCGCAAGCCGATCTCGCGCGTGCGTTGTGTCACCCAGTAAGTAAACACGCCATACAGTCCCACTCCCGCCAAACCCAGCGCCAGCACTCCAAAAATCGCCGACAAATCCCCAATCATGCGCTCGCGCGATAGCGCGTCTTCGATTCGATCTTCCATAGTTCTTACATTGAAAACAGGAAAGCCTTTATCCAGAGTGTCGAACTCGCGCCGTATCGCAGGTATGTACGCCGCCGCATTCGCGCTTGCTACGCGCACGTGCAGAGTGGGCATGTAAGGCGGGTCGTTCTGAAACGCAAAGAACGCAGCTGGCCCTTCCCTCCGCGGATCGTAATAGTGAGAGTCGCCCACCACTCCGATCACCTGAAAGAATTGCGAGCCATGCGGCGAAGGCATCTCGACCATCCGGCCCAACGCATTCTGCCGTCCAAATAATGCTGTGTTCAGGCTTTGATTGATCACCATCACTTTTGGCGATCCGGGTTTATCGGCAGACGTGAAGTCGCGGCCTGCCAGCAGCGGCAGCCGAAGCGTATGAAAGAAGCCCGGCCACACGGAATCATCGGAAGCTTCTACCACGTCGCCACCTGGCAACTGCAGCGCAGCCGTGTCCTGCCGGCTCGCAAACGGACCGTTCTCCGCCAGCGACACCGCTTCAATTCCAGGCAGCGCCGACACGCGCCTGATCAGTTCCGCCGTAAGAGAACGGATCCGCTCAGGCGAGTAAATTTCTTCTTGCGGCTTCATCGTGAAAACCAGCACCCGCCCCGGATCGGCAAAGTCTCTGTGGGGCCGCAAATTGAACACCGTGCGGATAAACAATCCCGCCACGATCAGCAGCGCTAACGAAAAGGCAATCTGCCCGGCCACCAGAAATTTTTTGAGCATGTACGGCTCCGCTTCCCCCAGCGACCCGCCCGCATCGGACTTGAGACCCGTTACCAAATTTCCCCGCGTACTCTGGTACGCCACAATCGCGCCGAAGAACAAAGCCGCCGCCATTGAAATCACCACAGTGAATACCAGCGCATCCGCGCCGGGGTTGAGATCGAGCACTAAGCGCATGTGGCCCTGCGGTAAAAAATGAAGCAGGAATTGAGAGACCAGCCGAGACACCTGCCATCCCGCCAAGCCGGCGAAGCTTGCAAGCAGCAGACTCTCCGTGATGGTCTGCTGGATCAGTCGCCCACGCCCCGCTCCCAATGAGCTACGTACAGCGATCTCCCTCCGCCGCGCGCCCGCTCGCGCCAGCGACATGTTCGCCACATTCGCGCAGGCAATTAGCAGGACCAGAAATACCAGCAGGAACAAAACTGTGAGCGGCGTCCTGAACTCACCCGCCAACTCCGGCCAGCCCCGATCACCCGGAAAGAGTCGCAACTGCCGGTACTCCACACGCCGTCCCCGCGAATTCGAACGCATCCACTCGTGTAGCTGCGCGCTTGCCGCCGCCTGCGCTTGAGCACGACTCACGCCTGGCCTCAGCCGCGCCATAAAATCTAAATCCTGCTCCGGGTCCAGAATATTCAGTTGTTCCAACTTGCGTCCCGGCGGAAGCAGCGCAATGCGCAACTCGGGATCTTCTCCCTGGTGCAAGTCATGGAAATTGGCAGCCGACACGCCAACTACGACAAACGGATACGTATTCAGCCGGATCACCCGTCCAATGATGCTCGGATCGCCGCCAAAGCGGCTCTTCCAGAAGCCGTAGGACAACACCGCCTCGGCCGCCCACTTCCCATCGCGTACGTCGCGGCTGAATCCCTCTCCGAGAACCGTCGAAACACCCAGCGCTGGAAAGAAATTCGGGGTCACCACCTCGCCCATGATCCGTTCGGCGCGATCCCCGGCCTCGAAACTCAATCCATCGCTCGACACGCCGATCACATCGGCAAAAACATTCGACGATCGGAGCAGCCGGCCGAAGCTTGCCGGAAATGAACTCGTGATTCGGCCCCGCGCATCGGTCGCGGAAAATGTGACAAGCGCGGCCGGATCATGCACCGCCAGAGGCTTCAAGAAGATCGCCGAGACCGCCGTAAAAATAGCGCTGTTGGCGCCGATCCCGAGTGCCAGCGAAATCACTGCTGTCACCGTAAAAGCAGGACTCCGCAGAAAGCCCCGCCAGGCATAACGCAAATCCTGCGAAATTCTGTCGATGCCCTGGCAGCCCCACATCTCCCTGCTCTCCTCTTTTGCCAGCGTCACGTTTCCCATTCGCACACCATCTCCGAGCAAGGAGCGATGCGTCTCCATCTCTTCGGCCAGTTCCCGCTCGAACTGCGCGCGACGCAAGTATCTCGCGAGTTTTCGAAAACTACGGACAAAACGAAAATACATAGCTGCCTACTCCATCGCAAGAACTTTCTGTATCGCTCCGATCATCTGAGAAAAGTTTTCGCGTTCGACCGCTAGCTTGTTTCAGACGCAGCGCGATCCCATAAACATGCATCGGGCCCGCCACCAGGCTCCGCAAAACGAGCAGATCAAGCGTGCCCGGCGGCAGCTCGCAAGAACTCGATCGCGCACCCATCGTCTATCGATGGAAGTATGACAGCTTTCTCCGATGCTCGTCAACTGTCCCGTCTCTGCGTGTAAAAAAGAGAGAGTGCGCCCCTCCAAACTCCTTCTAGCGCTCTTTACTATTCCTATCGCCGGCATTGTCGCTGCGCAAACCCCAGCCGATCTTCGGCAAATGTGCGACGGCGCAATGCGACCCGGCGTCGAAGTTGCCACTTTCGAGCACAGCGATTCTCTATTCCCGGTACGTATCGTCCGTCGCGGCGGTCCTGTGCGGCCATTGCCCCGCTCAAGCGCACCCCTACAAAACCTCCACTTCGAAGCGAACGGCAAACAGTATGATCTCTTCGACTACCTGGCCCTGAATCGCGTTGCCGGATTGCTCGTTCTAAAGAACGGCAAAATCGCCTTGGAAGACTACGAACTGGGCGCGGGTCCCGCGACCCGTTGGGCCTCTTTCTCCATGGCTAAATCCATTGCGTCCACTTTGGTGGGAGCGGCCCTGAAAGACGGCCTGATCGCGAGCCTGGATGATCCGCTCACCAACTACGTCCCAGCCTTCAAAGGAGGCGCCTACGACGGCGTAACTATTCGCAACATCCTGCAAATGGCATCCGGCGTGAAGTGGGACGAGACCTACACCGACCCGCATTCCGACGCCCGGAAGATTCTCGATCTGCAGCTTCTGCTCCAGCCGGGAACGACGATGCGGTACATGAGTGCGCTCAATCGAGCGGCGACGCCGGGTTCCGTGTGGAATTACAGTACTGGCGAGACTTATGTAGTTGGCGCACTGCTCGAAGGCGCAACGCACCGCTCCCTAGCCGGCTACCTCTCGCAAAAGATCTGGTCCCGCGTCGGGATGGAGCAGGACGCAACCTGGTGGATCGAGTCGTCGAACGGCATGGGGCTCGCGGGCACCGGTCTCGCGGCCACCTTGCGCGATTACGGACGTTTCGGTCTCTTTGTCCAGCAGGACGGCGTCATCAATGGCCAACGCATCGTGCCCGAGAACTGGTTTCAACAAGCGGGCAGCCCGAAAGTGATCGCCGGCAAGCCTGTGAATTACGGCTATCTGTGGTGGCCGCTGCCGCCAAATGATCCCGTCCATCGGAGTGCATTTCAAGCGATGGGCATCTTTGGCCAACACCTCTACATCAACCCTGAACAAAAACTCGTCATTGTAGTGCTCAACGCGCGCCCGAAACCAACCGGCGTCACGGTTATCGACGACACCGCCTTTTTTGCAGCGGTCGCGAAAGCCTGCGATAAGAACGCGCGTGAGAGGTAACATTGCACTTGTGGACTTCATTGAAATCCAACATGCTAGAGAAGATCTCCCTGAGGAACAGCAGGCGGCGCTTGCTGCCTGGCTATCGGAGCGGAATCACGCCGAATGGGAAGGCGAAATCGAGCGTGATTTCTCCCCGGGCGCCCCCGGGATCGCACTGCTCGAGGAGATGAAGGCAGACGCCCGTGCCGGAACTTTCCACCCCGTTGAGCAGAACCGGTAACACGTCCTAGTGAACGGCATTTCGTTCCTTCGCATCGGGCTATCCTACGGGCCATCGGCGAGCGCGAGTCCAAGCTGTGCGCCCCAATGAAAACCAGCGTCTTCGATCTCTTCAAAATCGGCATCGGTCCTTCCAGTTCCCACACCATAGGTCCCATGCGCGCTGCCTTCCAGTTCGCCTCCCTCCTTGCATCGCACTCTCTCCTCGCCAACGTCCATCGAGTTCTCATTGAACTCTACGGCTCGCTCGCCCTCACCGGCATCGGCCATAACACCGACCGCGCCGTGCTCCTCGGCCTTTCCGGCGAAAAGCCTGATACCGTCGAACCCGCTTCCATCGATGATCTACTCAACAAAATCCGCCACCAAAAAACCCTCTGTCCGCTAGGTCGCCAAGAACTGCCCTTCGACGAAACCACCGATCTCCTCTTCCACCACGAACTCGTCCTCCCCGGCCATCCCAACGGCATGCGTTTCTCCGCCTTCGACGAAAACGGCCACTTACTTCGCACCGACGTTTTCTATTCCATCGGCGGCGGCTTCATCAGTCACGAAGGCGAACCCGCACCCAGCGGCCCCGACAATCTGCTCGGCGTGCCCCATTCTTTTTCGAACGCCGTCGAACTCCTCGGCCACGCCCAAGCCAAACATCTTCCCATCTGGCAACTCATCCTCGAAAATGAAAGCGACCTCCTCGGCGAAGCCGAAGTGCGCCGCCGTCTGGCAAACATCTGGGCCGTCATGGACTCGAGCATCGAACGCGGTCTCCACACCGAAGGCATTCTGCCCGGTGGCTTGAACGTCCGGCGTCGCGCCCCGCGCCTCTATCAAAAACTTGCCGCCGCGAATCTCGCCGATCCCTTCCGCGCCATGGATCAGGTCAACGTCTTTGCCATGGCCGTCAACGAAGAGAATGCCGCAGGCGGACGTGTCGTCACCGCTCCCACCAACGGCGCAGCCGGACTCGTCCCAGCCGTCGGCCGCTACTATCGCCAGTTCGTTCCCGGCGCTTCCGACGAAGGGCTGCTCCGCTATCTCTTAACCGCCGGCGCTATCGGCATTCTTTATAAAGAAAACGCTTCCATCTCCGGGGCTGAAGTTGGCTGTCAGGGTGAAGTCGGCGTGGCCTGCTCCATGGCCGCTGCCGGCCTCGTCGGCGCTCTCGACGGCACTCACGAACAAGTCGAACACGCTGCCGAAATCGGCATGGAGCATCACCTCGGCCTTACCTGCGACCCCATCGGCGGCCTCGTCCAGATCCCTTGCATCGAGCGCAACGCCATCGGCGCAGTCAAAGCCATCAACGCCTGCCGCATGGCCATGCAAGGTTCCGGCGACCATAAAGTATCGTTAGATCAGGTCATTCAAACCATGTATCAAACTGGCCTCGACATGCAGTCGCGCTACAAAGAAACCGCGCTCGCCGGCCTCGCCGTAAACGTCAAAGACTGCTAACGAGCCCCACACACCACTTATGTACGCCAACGTCGAACCCGTCCTCCGCGAAAAAATCAGCGGCATCGAAAAAGCCGGCCTCTTCAAAAAAGAGCGCACCATCGAAACGCCGCAAGGCCCCGAAGTCAACGTCAACGGCCGCGAAGTCCTCATCCTCTGCGCCAATAATTACCTCGGACTCGCCAATCATCCTGCTGTCCTGGAAGCCGCCCGTCACGCCCTCGACGAGTGGGGTTACGGCCTCGCCAGCGTCCGTTTCATCTGCGGCACGCAAACCATTCACAAACGCCTCGAAGCCGCCATTAGCCAGTTTCTCGGCACCGAAGACACCATCCTCTACAGTTCCTGCTTCGACGCCAACGGCGGCCTCTTCGAAACCCTCATGGAAGCTGAAGACGCCATCATCTCCGACGAGTTGAATCACGCCAGCATCATCGATGGCATTCGCCTCTCGAAAGCTGCCCGCTTCCGTTACAAGAACGGCGACATGGCTGACCTCGAAGCCAAACTCAAAGAAGCCGGCAACGCTCGCCACCGCCTCATTGCCACCGATGGCGTCTTCTCCATGGACGGCTACATCGCCAACCTGCCCGCCATCTGCGACCTTGCCGATAAGTATCAAGCCATGGTCATGGTCGACGATTCGCACGCCGTCGGGTTCATGGGCCAGCACGGCCGCGGCACGCCCGAACACTTCGGCGTCTCTGATCGCGTCGATATCATCACCGGCACTCTCGGCAAAGCGCTCGGCGGCGCAAGCGGCGGCTATACCAGCGCCCGCAAAGAAATCATCGAGCTGCTGCGCCAGCGCTCCCGCCCTTATCTCTTCTCAAACACCCTCGCCCCGCCCATTGCTGCCGCTTCGCTCCAAGTCCTCGAACTACTCACCGCTTCTACCGAATTGCGTGAACGCCTCTTTCAAAACACGCAACTCTTTCGCGACCGCATGTCCACCCTCGGCTTCGATCTTCTGCCCGGCGAACATCCCATCGTGCCCGTCATGTTCGGCGATGCTGCCCTCGCCACCCGCATGGCCGACGCTCTTCTCAAACGCGGCGTCTACGTGATCGGCTTCTCCTTCCCGGTCGTCCCCCAGGGCAAAGCCCGCATCCGCGTGCAAATCTCCGCCGCCCACAAACCCGAGGAACTCGAATTCGCCGCCGCCCAGTTCGCCGCCTGCAAACAGGAATTAGGGATTTAAAACCGTGAAGCTCTGCTGTCTCGCCTTCTTCCTCCCCCTGCTCCTCCAATCCCAAACCCCCGACCACCCCGTCATTCCCCTCTGGACCAACGCCGCCCCTGGTGCACAAGGCTCCGCTCCCGAAGACATTCCCACACTCACCATCTACAAGACGCCCGGCCAGAACCCAAGTAAGTCCGCTGTCATCGTTCTTCCCGGCGGCGGCTACCTGCATCTAGCGTTCGATTATGAAGGTACTCACGTTGCCGAATGGCTCAACGCCCACGGCATGGCCGCCTGTGTCCTAAAGTACCGTCTCGGACCCAAATACCACTACCCTGTCGAACTATGGGACGCCCAGCGCGCCATCCGGTACGTCCGCGCTCATGCCTCCGAATTCGGCATCGAACCAAACCGCCTCGGCGTCTGGGGGTTCTCCGCCGGCGGTCATCTCGCCGCCGCGGCCGGCACCCATTTCGATAACGGTGATACCCACACCCCAGACCCCATCGATCGCCAAAGCTCCCGTCCCGATTTCCTCATCCTTGCCTACCCTGTCATCACGCTCGAAGAGCCTTACGTCCACCTCGGTTCCCTCCACGCCTTGCTCGGCGAAAAGCCCGATCCGGTACTGGTCCGATCACTCTCTAACGAAAGCCAGGTCTCCAATCGTACTCCTCCCACCTTTCTTTTTCACACCACTGAAGACCAGGTCGTTCCCGTTGAGAACAGCGTTCAATTTTATTTAGCACTGCGAAAAGCCGGTGTCCCAGCCGAGATGCATATCTATCTCAAAGGCCGCCACGGCGTAGGTCTGGCCCAAAAGGACCCAGTACTCCGCACTTGGCCCGACCACTTGGCGGACTGGTTGAAAGCCGAGCAGTTTCGTTAGACGGCCTGCATCGAAAGGTTGGCCATCGAAGTACACTCAGAAAATTCTGGTAGAGAATGTCTTGAATCTGAACCCATCTCCGCCTAGTATCGAGTTACGTACGCTCCAGGGTAATTCCTAAAAGTACTAACTCAAATAAGTCTGCTTTATCAATCTTCGGAGGACCATATGAAAACTGCGCTTATATTACTGTCCGTTACGTGCTCATCTGCACTGCTCCAGGCAGAGCCCCAAAACTCAGGCCAAAACGCCCCCGGCTTTTCCCGCTTCGTCGTCGTGGGCGACTCTCTCTCCGCCGGTGTCCAAAACTTTTCTCTGCTCGATTCCCAGGTGTCCAACGGCTATGCCGCCGTCATCGCCAAACAAGCCGGCTGGCCGCTCACCTTGCCGCTCGTTCCGTTTCCCGGCATCCCTAACGTCTTGCAACTGGTCAGCGTTGGACCGCCCACCGTCATCCTCCCCGCCCCCGGATCCGTGCCCGCCCCGCGCGACAACCCAGGTATCCAGCCGACCAACATTGCCGTCCCCGGCCTCACCGTTCCTTCCGCTCTCACCCTGCGCCCGGATCCAACCTCCACCAACCCCGAAACCCTATGGGCTACTGTCGTTCTCGGATTTCCTTCCTTGCTGCAAGGCAAAGCGCCCACCGAAATGGAACTCGCCACCTCTCTGCGGCCTAACATTCTGATCGATTGGCTCGGCAACAACGATGCCTTGGTGCCGGCCCTCGTCGGCCAGCTGAGCGCGCTAACGCCACTCGACCAGTTCGCCATCGATTACAATCAGGAGCTCGACATCCTCAGTAAAACCGGCGCTAAACTCATCACAGCCACCGTGCCCGATGTCACCGAAATCGCCTTCTTCACGTCAACCGCCGATGTCGCCAAACAAGCCGGACTGCCGATAGGCACCGTCACGTCCATGCTAGGAATCGGCCCCAATGATTTCGTCCGCTCCGGCTCTCAGCCCTCGATCGACAAAATCCTCACTGGCCAAATGCCCGGCCCGCTCCCTGCCTCGTGCCCGGCCCCATTGCCCGACTTAGGCGTTCCCGCTTTGCCCTGCGTGCTGACCGCCTCCGATGCCGCCAAAGTGAGCGCCACCGTCAATTTCTACAACCTGATCATTGCGGCCGATACATTTGCCCATGGCGGTACCGTGGTCGACATTCATCGCCTCGTCGACAACATCCACCAGCACGGCTACCCCATCGACAGCCAGACTACGCTCACTACCGGCTTCTTCGGCGGCCTCTTCTCGCTCGACGGCATCCACCCCACCAATACCGGCTACGGCGTCATCGCTAACGAATTCATCCGTGTGATGAACGGATATCTCGGGACGAACATCCCGCCGGCCAACCTCCAAACCATCTTCGCGAATGACCCGTTATCCAAATACGTAAAGTAGCGCGGGCACTCGCGCCTGCCGCGGCGGGACTCGTCCGCCGCCTTTCTGTAGCCTATGAAAAACATACTGGTCATCGGAGCGTCCGGCTTTCTCGGAAGGAAAATCGCCCAAGCGATACTCGCAGACGGATACGCAGTCCGCTGTTTGGCTCGTAACCCGTCTCGAGTACAAGATTTGGCAAAGAGTGGCTGCCAGATCGTCCAGGGTGACATTTCAGATCTCGCCTCGATGCAGCAGGCCGTCGAATCCGTCCAGGCGGCCTACATCTCAGTACATACGCTTTCACCTCAGCATGCCAATACGGCGGGTCAGGGCTTTATGGAAATAGAGATGAATGGATTGCAGAACATCGTAAAGGCTTGCCAGGAGTGTGGGGTGAAAAGGCTGATCTACGTTACCTCTCTGGGGATCGCGCCTGATGCCTCGAACACCTGGGTACGCGAGCGATGGAAGACCGAACAGTTCTTGCTGCATAGCGGCCTCGATGTGACCGTCATCCGGCCAGGCCAGATAGTTGGGGTGGGCGGACGCGGTTTCGACATGATGGTGAGCCAGGCCAAAAAGCCAGTAAGCATGAACTTATTCGGCAGCGGCAGTCAAAAGATGCGGAACATCGCCGTCGACGACCTCGTGTACTACCTCGTGGGCGTATTCAACGACCCGCGTACGTTTGGTCAGTGTTACGACGTGGGTTGTGATGACCTGCTGACAAATAATCAAATGATTGACGTGACGGCAGAGATCCTGGGCCGGCGTCATCCCCTTAAACTGGATGTCCCGCGGTCGCTCCTGCGGGCCCTCGCACCCCTCATCGAACGCGCCGGCAAGTTGCCGAAAGGTTCGATCAAAGGCGTTTTAGATGGCTCTGTCACCGACCTGAATGGCGATCCACTGCCGATCCGCGCGATTCTGCCTCGGCCGCCGCTGCCTTATCGCCAGGCCGTGAAACGCGCCCTGACTTGAGAGAGCTGATCTGTACTAACTACTTTCCGTCACTCCCAGCACAAACCCGAGCTTCTCGCGTTCCTTCACCTGCTTCAGCTGATCGTAAGCCTGCTGCGCCGCCGCTTCCCCTCGTATCACAAACTCCGCCCCGTCCTGCAGGCGCACGATCAGCGAGTCTTCCGGCACCCGCAAATCCTGAAAATCTCCCGACGCCACACTCACTACCTTTGAACTGATCTTCGCTCCACGGCGCTCGAGCTGGGCCGTCGCAATCTGCGCTGGCTCCACTTCTATATCCTGGCTCAGTTGTATCGTGCTCACAATATCCTCACCCAGTAACTTACCATCGGCCAGGCTAACATGAGCTCATGTCCGATGTCTCGCTCGCTACCATCGCCTCGCCCGATGTCCTCGCCCGCGCCCGCAAAATCAAGCTCTTCCTGATGGATGTCGATGGCACCCTCACCGATGGCGGCGTTTGTCTCATATCTACGCTCTCCGCCGATGATTCCGCTCCCGCTGTTGTTACTGAAATGAAGATCTTCAACGCACAAGACGGCCAGGGTCTCTCGCTCGCTCACACCATGGGCATTCAGACCGGCTTCATCACCGGCCGCCGCTCTCCCGCCGTTGCCCAGCGTGCCAAAGAACTCAAAGTCACCTTCGTCTACTTAGGCCAGGCGAAAAAAACGCAGGCTTTCGAAGAATGCCTCGAAAAGGCCCGCGTCACACCCGAAGAAGTAGCCTACCTGGGTGACGATCTACCCGACATCCCGCTCGCCCAACGCGCCGGACTCGGCGTGTGCGTCGCCGACGGCGCTCCCGAATTGAAAGCCGCCTGCCACTACACCACCCGGCGTCTCGCCGGCCACGGCGCAGCCCGTGAAGTCATCGAACTCATCTTGAAAGCCCAGGGACGCTGGGAAGAAGCTGTCCCGCAAGCCCGCGCCTGATAATGGCCTCGACTTTCCGCTGGATGTGTTTAGCCTATCTATCTATATTGAGCCCGATAAGCCTGCCTGCGACCCTCGATAAAGTCCCGCAGGACTTCAGGAATCTGCGCGCGCTGACCACCTGGCAGGTGTCGGAACCGCGACAGAACAACACGCCGGATCAGGTTTGCAACATCGCGAATATGGATCGTTACGAACCAATCCGGATGCAGCATGACCTCGGTTCCAACATCGACGACCGAAGTGCTACGCAGCAGATTCAGCGATTGGACCGCAAGGTGGTCGCTTACTTGCGCGAGCGACGTTGGTCAACAATGAACGTAGGTCCGAACCGGGGCGAGATACCCAACGTGAAGCGTTGTTACCAGAAGCAGGGAACCATCGTGCAGATCTATCAAACTACCGGACGCTGCACAATGAACACCCCCTGCCGGGCCTACGACGGATTCGCCATCACTTTCTACCTGTCTCGAACTCACTGAACCTCAGGCCGCAAAGTCCCGACGAGTGAGTCCCAGGAGAGCTTTGTGGGGCAGGCCCTCGGCCCAATGTCACTTACTTTTCTCCATCGTGTAAAAAGGGAATTTGCGAGGCTTGCGCCAGAGGGCGCGGGGATAGGAGCGGCGCTGGGCGCGGCAGGGTGCATTGCGCGGCGAAGTCCAGAACGCGTTGAAATCCGCGGTGATGCTCTTGGTGGTTAGGGGCGGCGACCAGCTTGGGCCAGGCCGCCTGGACCACATTCAGGACAGGCGCAAAACTGAGCTGGCGGGCAGATAGGCCGTGCTGTTGAGCCGCCAGACACATGACAGCGCGCACGAGATTGTAGGCCGCCATGGCCATAAGCAACTCTTTTTCCATCATGTCTTCGCTTTTGGCCGTTATCTGGTGGAGATGCACGGTGCGCTTCAGGGACCGCAAATCGGTTTCTATGTTCCAGCGGCGGCCGTACAGTTCGATGATTCGACCGGCAGGCCAGTCCAGAGTGGTGAAAAGATACAGCCACTGTTTGGATTTGCCCCGGCCGATACGAGCCGCAATGAGTCGTCCTTCCACTACCGCGCCGGGAGGTAAGCGGTGCTGTTTGCCTCCATCCCAGCGACTGGCCGACCAGCGTACCGCCTGCTCACCGGGTTGTGAGATCGGTCCCACCAGCTTGTGCGCTCGTACTTTCGTGAGCCGCACCACGGCCCCCAGACCTCGCTGCTGGATGGCATGGGCTGTCCAGAACACGCCGAAGTTTCGATCTCCGATCACCACCGCTGGAGCGGGCAGCGCGTCGAGCGCTTGTTCGGCTAACCCCTGCTCACTAACAGCCTGGGGACCGTACATCGGGCCCCAGCAGGGCTCTTCGGCCAAGCCGTTCTCCACGTCATGCAACACCACCACCCGCAACATCGGCCAGTGACTTCGGCCAAACTGATTGTCTGCCGGTGGATACGCTCGCACCAAAGACTCGCTTCTCCTTCACTCGTTTACAGCTGCTCAGTAGCGGCTCCGCTATCCCTTGCCGCAACTCTTGGACGGCACGCGCCAGCGTGCCCCCTGGCTCGAGCCGCTGCACGATCATCAGCCAAAGCACCACTTGTGTGGCGTAAATCCCGCGACGCACTCGCAGGCCAGCCTGTTGTTGCCAGTATTCCAATGCGCCCATCGCTAGGCTTCGCTGATACAAGTCCAAAACGCTCGCCTGATTGGGGGAAGGCATTCCCAAAACATAACTCATTTATTTTGTTTCGGATACCCTCTTGTTCAAATAAAGTAAGTGACATTGGGCCAAGAGGCCCGCTCCACCTATCAAGGCAGGGCATTGGCCAGCAGGTATTTGCCGCCGCTTTCTTTGACCACGTGAATGTGATCCGCACCGACCACTTGCTCAATCTGTGGTACAAACTCGTGCTCGGCCAGCAGATAACAGCGCTGCGGTTGCCGCCACAGGCGAGCGAGAGCGGCGTTATCGATGAAGACGGCCGGAGCGCCGGGTGCGTTCGAACCGTACTCCAGGTTTTGAATGCGACCGTTGAGCAGGTAAGCGTTCCGATCGGCATAAAACAGGACCGACGAGAACGAGTAGTATTGATCGGAAACGATCAACGAGCCAGGCGGCGCTTGCTGCAACGCTTCGGCCAGCGGCCGTGAGGACAGATAGGGATCGAAAGCCACCATCGCCCAGCGCGCTGCGTGAAAGAAAACCACCATCATGACGGCTATCGCGAGCAGGCGCTGTGACTGCTTGAGGATACTCAATCCCGCTAGACCTAAACACATGGCGATGCAGGCTAGGATCAATGGTCCGCGCAGATAAGCGAATGAGTTCAACCTAAGATCGCCCATATGACCGAGTGAGAGGGTGTATTCAGAGGTCGTCTGTGAGTGCAGGGCATTGGCTATGTCGCCGGGCGACGGCAGTGTCCAGACGCGAACCAGAATCACCAGCATGGCGGCGAGCGCCAGCCCGCAGACCAGTCCGAGAGCCAGGTGGCCGCGTTGCAGCCATTTGCTGCCTGTCAGTTCCAGGGCCACGATGCCACTTCCCAGCAGCAGCGCGACGGCCGGATAGATGGGCATCGAATAATATTCCTGCGTAGACGACAACGTGAAAAAACACATCACAAATCCGATCCAGCAGAGCGCCAGCAGACGTACTTGACTGGCGCGATCGGAGCCCCGGAATGGCTGGCGGAAGGCGGCCGGGAGATAGACGCTGCCGGGGAAGAGCCAGACGAGATTCAGCAGCCAGAACCAGAGGCGCGGCACGGTGTCGTAATCGTGCGGATAGCGGCGGTTCAAAAAGCGCAGAATGTGTTCATTGAAGAAGTAGGCCCAAAAGAAACCTCGATACTGCCCTGGCCCGCTTTGCAAATCAAATCGAAAATAAGGAGGATTTCTCAGAGTGGCGAGAATGTGCCAGGGAGCGGCCAGCAAGAGAAACAGCAGCACTCCCCCACCGGGAGTGAGCCGCCGCCATGTTTCGCGGGAAAACAATTGTCGCGTCAAAACCAGAAACACCAAGCCAATGCCGAACGGGAAGACCGCTCCTATCAGGCCTTTTAACAAAATTGCCAGCGCCGCATTGGCCCAAAAAATCAAGCCCCAGAGTTTCGGCCGTCGCTCTGCGCTGTCGAGCGCCCGCAGAAAGCCCCAGAGCGAAAGCGTAATGGTAAAGGTGATTTGCGAATCCGAAATCAGGATGCGGGTGAACAGGAACAGACCGATACACGAAGAGATGCACAGCCCCGCGTAGAAGCCGGCCCGTCCGCCGAAGGCCCAGACCCCGATGCGGAAGACCAGCCAGCACAGCAGCACATCGATCAAGGCGAGCGGCAGGCGCGCGACATAGTCATGTACTCCGAACACTTTAAAGCAGGCCGCGATCATCCAGTATTTCAAGGGCGGCTTCTCGAAATATTTCACGCCATCCAGATGGGCGGTCACCCAGTCGCCGCTCGTGAGCATGCTGCGCGCGATGTTGGCCTGCACCGCATCCACGTCGTCCATTAAAGAGGGCGGACTCAGGATGCAGCCGAGAAAGATCGAGCAGGCAATCGCGATGACAATCCACTGGTATTTCTGAAACGATGAACTTTCGCCCGGCATGAGCTACTCGTAGCGAAGCGCTTCGGCCGGCGCGATGCGCGATGCGCTGTACGACGGATGCAGCGTCGCGATCAGGCTGGTCAGAAGAGCCAGAGCTGCCACCCAAATCGCATCTGTCCAGCGGCTCAGAAACGGCACATAACTGATCGAGTAAATCTGTTCATCCAGTCGCAGCCAGCGATAGTGATTAAACAAGGCAGTAATCGAGAATCCGGCAATCACTCCGATGAGCGATCCCAGACTGCCGATAATCAGGCCCTGAAACAGGAAAATACGGCGGATCTGTTCTCGCCGCGCTCCCATGGCCATGAGTATCGCGACGTCGCGGTGTTTCTCCATGACCAGCATCACCAGCACCACCAGGATGTTCAGTGCCGCTACGATCTCGATCAAGCTCACCGTGACCAGACTAACGATTTTTTCGAGCTTCAGAGCATTGAGCAGAGAGCGATTCTGCGACATCCAGGTTTGAGCCACCAGCTTGGGACCGATAATCGGAGCGGCCGCTTGCGCGACCTGAGAAGCCTGGTAGACATCGTCCAGGCGCAGCTCGATCGCATTTACTATGTCCGGCAGATCCAGCACGCGCTGCGTAGTCGCGAGCGACGTAAATGCCCAGCTGGAATCGAGGTCATACAAGCCGGTTTCGAAAATGCCTGCGACACGGAAATGGAAAAGTGTGGGAGCAATGCTGAAGGGAGTCAACTCGTTTCCGATGACGGTGATCTGGCTGCCAAGCCTCACGCCGGCTTGTTCGGCCACCCGGGAGCCCAGAACAATACTGCTGCGGGCCGTTTGAGGTTCGTCGAAGCTGGCGAGGGAACCTGCCTTCAAATGGCGAAGCATGTCGGGTACGGGCATCCCGACGCCCAGCGGGACTCCTTTGATAATGGCGCTGATGCTCACCAGCGGCCCGCGCAGCGCAACCGGCGCATACAGGCTTGGGGTTACCACCTGCACGTGCGGCAGCTGCCGCAGCTTTGGAATCAACTGCCGCCAGTTCTCAATGCCGAAGGTAGGCTGACGTTCCTGAATACTCACGTGCGCGGTCGCGCTGAGCAAAGTCGATTGCAAGGTGGAGGCAAAGCCATTATTGATAGCCAGCGCGATCAACAACGACGCCACTCCGGCTGCCACACCCAGGATCGATATGACAGTAATAATGGAAATGACGGTTTGTTTGCGTTTGGCGCGCAGATAGCGGAAAGCAACCGTCCACTCAAACCGGTACATGCCTAAGTGACAATCTCGCCCGGAGGCTCGAACGTCGCGATCGCACGGAGACGGTCGAGCAAACCAATCTCGCCTTCGGGTCGCAGCTGCGGAAACAGGATGACATCGCGGATCGATTTCGAATTCGTCAGCAGCATCACCAGGCGGTCAATTCCCACGCCTTCGCCTCCGGCCGGCGGCATGGCGTAGCAGAGCGCGCGAATGTAATCCTCATCCATCATGTGTGCTTCGCCATCGCCTTGTGTGCGGCGATCAAGTTGCTGTTCAAAGCGGCGTCGCTGCTCCTGCGGATCGTTCAGCTCGGTGAAGGCATTGGCAATTTCCATGCCGGCCGCGTAGATTTCGAAACGCTCGGCAAAGGCCGGGTCGTCCGGCTTTTGCTTTGACAGCGGCGATACTTCAACCGGGAAATCGTAAATGATGGTCGGCTCAAACAGCTGGTCCTCGATGTGCCGCTCGAATAGTTCCACTAGCGCCGGCCCGGCCGATGGTTCGCTGGAGTGCTGCCGCAGCCATTCGCCATCGCTGACCTGTGCCAGAGTTGGCTTCGTTCCGGCATTTTCGGGCCACAAGTTTGTCACGGCTTCCCGCATGGAAAATTGGCGTATGTTTCCGAAATCAAGAGTACGCTCGTTATACAGCACCTGGTCCGACCCCGTGGCATCAATGGCCACCTGACGCAGCAGCTCTTTTGAGATCGTCATCAGGCCGCGATAGTCGGTGTACGCCTGATAGAACTCGAGCATCGTAAATTCAGGATTGTGCAGCGTGGAAACCCCCTCATTGCGGAAGTTTCGATTGATTTCGAACACACGTTCGAATCCGCCCACCACCAGCCGCTTGAGATAGAGTTCAGGCGCGATGCGTAGATAAAGATCGATATCGAGAGTGTTGTGGTGAGTGACGAAAGGCCGCGCCGCCGCTCCGCCATAGAGCGGCTGCATCATGGGCGTTTCAACTTCGATATATCCACGCTCATTTAGCTGGCGACGCAGCGAAGCGATGATCCGCGCCCGTGTCACGAAAATGTCGCGCAGGTTTGGATTCGCGATCAAATCCAGATAGCGCTGTCGGTATCTCGTCTCTACATCTTCGAGCCCATGCCACTTCTCGGGCAGCGCCAGCAGAATCTTTGAAAGAAAGAAAAGCTCCTCGGCGTGCACCGACAGTTCGCCTGTTTTCGTCCGGAACAAGTACCCGCGCACACCGATGATGTCTCCGACGTCCAATAGTTCGAACAGCCGGAAACTCTTTTCGTCTACCGCATCTCTGCGCACGTAGATTTGCAGTTTCCGGCCATTCTGCAGCACGTGCAGGAACGCCGCATTTTTGCCCATGGCCCGCAAACTCTGGACCCTGCCTGCGACGCGAACCGTTACGGGAGATGCCAGTTCCTCCGGGTTTTTTCCTTCGTATTCTGCCCAGATCTGGCCTAAAGTATGCGTGAATTCAAAGGCTTGGCCGTACGGCTCGAAACCGAGTTGCCGGAGCTCGACGATGCGCTCCTGGCGCTGCCGCAAAATATGATCTTCGAATGCCAAAAAGAGAACTCCCCAAACGCGAACGATGAGCCGGAATCCCTTTGTACGCCGGCGTAGAAGCCGACTGATTCGCGAATGCCCCGCGCGTTAAGTCTCCATTGTAGAGGGAGCAGTATCTGATGGGCCGCGTGATTGGGATCGGGGCGCTTACGCTTCCGGCTCGGATTCGGGATTTGGTGTTTTTGGAACGGCTATCGCCTGATGATGACTTCGCGTTGTGCGCCGCGGGTCAAAAAGAATTTGAGCGATGACGATTTGGCGAAGATCTTTTCAAGTGTCCGATTATTGAAGTACTGGCAGCGCTGCAGACTCCCGCGGGGCGACTGAATCAAGGTTCTCGCATCCTGGATGCGGTAGTTGTAAACCGGGACTTGGTTTGTCTTCTCGTCCGCATTGAAAAAGCCCAGGATGTACGCTCCCGGGCGCATCACGCGCAGCAGTTTATCGATGGTGTCGTCGAGCAACGGCGAAATCAAGAACTGCAGTGTGTCCCAGACGAGCGCGCCATCGAAGCTCTGCTCGGGAAAGGTAAAGGTTTGCTCCAGGAATCGATGGGCGTTGCTTGCTGCCTGCTGATTGGTATAGAAATCGGTCCCAAAGCAGTGCTGCATCGTTCCGACGGTGTCATCCGACGAGATCTTATGGCCGTAGCTCGTCACGAAGCTGACATTCGCCTGGCTGGCGCCCGACATATCGAGAATGGAAAGATTCTCAGACTGCTTCATCATCGAGCAAAATTGCTCGAATCCGCTGCTATGCCGGGCCACCGCACCCACGTTGCTTTTCGGAGATCTGGCAGACGCGCCTCTTGCTGAACTAAATCTCATAGAAACAGCAAAGATGGCAGGCTAAAGCCCCTCGGGGGCAAGCATTCGTAAAAGACTTAACGGCCGGAGCCCCCGGCGCTGCTGGTCGCGGTTTGTGTCACCGGAGTAACCGCCGGCTTTTCACTCTGAGGCGCTGTTGGCTGGACACCTGTTTGCTGGACAATGGGCGCGGATGATACCGCCGGCGTTCCTTTGGCGGCATTCGGATTGGGCTTGGAGATATCAATACTGCCCTTGAAATACGCTCCATCCTCAATCACAATGCGGCTGGTCTTGATATCGCCGACTAACTTGGCTTCTTTCTTGATATCGATCTTATCGGTCGCATCCACATTTCCATGGATCGAACCCTGGATGATGATCTCCCGAGCTTTCAGACCAGCCTGAACTCGCGCGTTCGGGCCGATCGTCAATCGATGCTCATGGCACTCGACGGTGCCTTCTACCTCTCCGTCAATGGTCAGATCTTCGCGGGCGAAAATCTGTCCCTTTACGGTCACGTTCTTACCAAGGGCGGCGGAACCGCCGCGAACAGTGGATTCAGGTTCAAAACTGCGGGATGCCGATGACATAGTGTTGGTTTCTCTTCTCTGTGGTTCCACTTGGGGCGTGGACGATACTGGCGCTGTGGGCGACCTCTGTTCCGGCTTCTGCGGTAGCTCGTCTTCTTTCCGTTTACTCCACATCTAAAAAGGTCTCTCCTCGAATTAGCTGCCTACATGGTACTACTCCGCGCACCCCGCGCCACAGCGGTTTTCGAGTACGAGTACATTCAGAACCGAACCCTTTTGAGGAACTCGCGCGCACAACGGACTCGCGATCTCGTGAATCGCGCCCGACGCCCCAAACCGGCTGTGCGCTCGGCCCAAGTCCGCCGAAGTTCCTCTTTCGTTTGGTGGCGCGGAATCGCGGCCTGTGCTTGCTGTCGATCTGGGATACTAAACGATAGTGAAAGCACGGGAAATGGAAGCTCGGCTCGAACGCGTGGAACAACAGCTCCGCCTGTTTCAGCGTGTCAGCCGGCTCATGACGCGCGATATTGAACTCGACGACGTGCTGGATGAGATCGTCACGCTGATCCGCGATTTCCTGCGCTGCGACTCGTGCCTCATTTACCTTGTTGAAGACGAGGAACTCGTGCTGTACGCCACCAGCGATTCCAACCATCGCAGCCTGGGAGCGGTTCGCTTGCGGCTCAGCGAAGGTCTTACCGGTTGGGTAGCCCGCGAACGCCGTCTACTGGCAATTTCCAGAGAGGCCTATAGCGATCCGCGATTTAAGTTTTTCAAGGATCTGCCGCAGGATACCTTTGAGGCATTTCTGTCGGTTCCGATCATTTCCCAGGGTCGCGTTGTGGGGGTCATTAACGTCCAAAACCGGGAATCGCGAGTACACTCTGGCGACGACATGGAAATGCTAACTACCATCGGCGAACAGGTGGGCTGTCTTCTGGTGCTGTCGCAGCAGCGAATCGCCACTGCGTCCGGCCTCACGCGTTAGAAAACTTCACTTGCCGGCGCTGGCGACCGAGACCGCCGAGGCCGGATTCTGCTCCCGTTTTTCTTCTTTTGCGGCGACGTTGCGTTCTGCTCGTTTGAAGCTCAGGAAACGCCGGTTGCAGGTGGCACAACGGTAGGCGCGCGCTCCGGCTGTTATTTTCGCCCTCTCGATTAGTTTTAGCCGCATGCCTTCTGTTGGCGCGGGAGTCACCTCCAGGCCCAGACAACGCGGGCACACGGCAGTTTGACCTTTGGAAAACAGCCAGATGTTGATCCATCCGCGCTCCCGGCAATCGAGGCAGCGAAACGGGTAAATTCCGAGTGCCATCTTCGGCAAATCCATCAATGAATCGCTGTGTGATCGCCGGAGATTTGCGCTGCCACACGCGCCGCAGGTAAACTCTGGATGCTTCATGAATTGACTATTTCTCGTCGCAAAATAGGGATATCAAACCACTCCCTGACGGTCGTGGCTCTGTAAGTTTGCTTCATGAATTAACTAGTGAATTTTGGAGTGCCGTCTCAGCGACGTAGTTATTTTGGAATTCCGCGAGTGAATTTTTCAGGATGTTGAATACGTCCCTTTTCTGCTGCAACACATACCCGTCGACCGTTCGAACCGGCAGCAGATCTCTGGTCGTTGAGGTGATAAACAGGCAGTCGCTATCCTCCAGTTCGGATGGACTCAGCTCCCTTTCCTGCACAGACAAATCCTCGAACTGAAGTTCTTCGAGCAAGATAGCCCGTGTCACACCAGGCAAGCAGCCCGAGGTGCCGACGGGCGGCGTATACACGTTCTTCCCTTGTATGCAGAAGATGTTGGCCGAGGTGCATTCGCTGATCTGGCCATACTCGTTCAGCAGCACCACTTCGTCGAATCCGTTCTCGCGGGCCTGCTCGTACCAGGTCAGATTCTGCGCCCAGGATGTAACCTTCGCGCCGGAAAAGGGGGAAGCGCCATAGCGGGCATTGGGTACATAAGACAGATCGACAGTTTCGGGCCAGCGGGTGAGTTCGGCAGTAAACGCAATCAAGTCATAGTCGCCGAAATGGGCCGCTTCGAACAGGCCGCCTTTGTTTCGCACGATCGCTACACGCAAGACGGCGTCGAAAGCGCTATTGGCTTCTACCAGTGAATGGAGCGATTGCTGCAGTTCGGCCGGCGACAGCATGAACGGCACGCGCATCAGGCGTGCGTCGCGCTCCAGGCGCGCATAGTGACGCTCGAAGGCAAAGAGCACACCTTGCTTTACTCGCAAGGTGCTGAATACGCCCCAGCCGTTGAGAAAGCCCACCTGACCCGGAGAGAGCACTGCATCCTGCACCTTCCTGATCTCGCGATTGTGAAGTAAATACGGATGCACCATTCGTATTTTAGCGGATTGCCGCCTGTTTAAGTCTGGATATTTGGCAGGTGCAGGTACGCAAACAACTGGCGAAGCGCCTTACCGCGATGACTGACCTGCAATTTTTCCTCCGGGCTCACATCGGCAAACGAACGTCCGTAGGGCGGATAAAAGAAGAGCGGGTCGTAACCAAAACCGTTCTCGCCGCTTGAGGCCTGGTGCAGAATCTCGCCTTCCACCGCAGCTCGAAAAGTTTCCACAATTTGGCCCTGGTGCGCCAAAGCGATTACGCAGACAAATTGTGCCGAACGATCCTCAAATGCGGACAACAGGTCCAGCAGGCGTTGATTGTTGGCGGAGTCCGTCGCTGCCGGACCGGCAAAGCGGGCCGAACGCACGCCGGGCGCGCCATGTAACGAAGTTACTGCGAGTCCCGAGTCGTCGGCAAATACGAACTCTGGCGTTGCATTTGAATAGTAAATGGCTTTGAGAACGGCATTCTCTTCAAAGGTCTCACCGTTTTCTTCGGGTGCGTGTATCTCCTGCAATCCCGGGAGTGTCTGGACGTTCCAGCCGGCGCTTCCCCACTCGCTGCACGCGTGTGCAAACTCGCGCAGCTTACCCGCATTGGTCGAGCAGGCGTAGAGAGTTTTGTTCACAGCCGCCCTGACAAGACGTGTTGCTGGAGAGTACGGAGCTCCTCAATACCAAGCCGCGCCAGATCTACCATCTGTTCCAGATCCGCATCCTCGAACGGCTGGTGTTCGGCGGTGGCCTGCAGCTCTACAAATTTGCCGGCGCCCGTCAGAACCACGTTCATGTCGACATCGGCGCGCGAATCTTCTTCGTACGCGAGATCGAGCAGCGCCACGCCACCTACCATGCCTACGCTGGTGGCAGCTACCGAATCGAGTATCGGCGAGGCAGCCAGCACCTTAAACTTCACCAGTGTGCCGATCGCGATAGCCAGCGCCACATAGGCGCCGGTGATGGCAGCCGTGCGGGTTCCACCGTCGGCCTGCAGAACATCGCAATCGACGATAATACTGCGTTCGCCGAGGGTCGCCAGATCGACTACCGAACGTAGCGAGCGCCCGATCAAACGCTGAATCTCGTGAGTTCGCCCCGATTGCCGCCCTTTGCTGATCTCACGAGGGGTGCGCGTGACGGTGGCGCGCGGCAACATCGAATATTCGGCCGTGATCCAGCCTTTGCCGGTACCCCGCAGGAACCCCGGCACGCTATCTTCGACCGAGGCCGCGCACAAAACACGCGTGTTGCCCGCCTCGATCAGGACCGAACCTTCGGCTGTTACTAAATAATCGGGCTTAATGCTGGTGGGCCGAAGCTGATTGGCGGCTCTTCCGTCGCTCCTCATGTCTTCGCCAGCTTAGCAGTGGGCCTTTCGCAGGGAAGATTTTAGAGATTGGCGAAAAACCAGATTTGGCCGCAGATGAACACGGATGGACGCAGATAAGACGTTTTTAAGCTTCTCAGCCGGCTCCGCGTAACGAGAAATACAGCAGCAGCCCTATGACAACCAAAATCAGGGCGATGATGATCAGGCAGGGCAGAGCGCCTTGCTTTGGTACGGGAGAGGCTTTGGTGGTCGAGAGAGACTTCTTCTTAATTTTGGGAGCGGCCATTACCGAGGAGGAAACAAAAACGAAGCCAAGACTAAATTACTTTTTAAACAAGTTATCGAAGGCAGCCCGGGCATCGGTAATACTTCGTGGCCCTTGCATCATCCCTGGTTGGCTAGTCCTGGGCGGTGGAACGGGCGCGAGTCCATCGCGGGCCACGGTAACGCGCGTGGCAAAGAGGTCGCAGGTGTTCGCCTGGTCCTTCACTGCGATCCGCACAGGAATAGGCTTCAAACACTGAAAGCGGGTAGAGGAATCGAAATTTATACACTGCTTGCAGCAATGCAGAGCGGCTCCGCACTTTGGGCAGTTGCCCTTGAAATCCGTTCCGGCAGGTAATGCCACTGCGCAATTGAAGCAGCGCGAGGCCACTACGTTCTGAACAAGCCGGGGAAGCTTGGGGCCTGTAACATCAAAGGGTTGTTTCGGGCCTTGCGGCCGTCCCCGGTCCTGGCGTTGAGGCGAGGACGCACGGTCCGCGTCCTGATAGCCGTGTTGCCTATACTTACGTTCTCCGTCCATATTTGTGGATCGGCTCCTTCAAAAAGTCCGATTTATACGCAAGTCACGCACTGAGAGTTGCTGTACGCATCTCGTATTCGAACCTACATCGATTTGCAATCAAAGCTGAGAAAGTAATTCGTTTGGTGCTTGATTCGGTGAAAGCAGACGGATAGCAAAATCGGAGGATGATTTGACTTTCCGTCGTTACCTGATCTGTATGTACCACGTATTTGCTGGAAGCGCCAGCAGTTTGTGTCGTCTCCTCAAGAATTTAGAAAAGAACAGTACCAGAAGCTTTTACCAGATATTAGCGGGCTCCTGGTACCAAATAACATCTTTAATCCGAAATCCACCGTAGCAAAGCGTTGCAAGGCCGCGTCAGGGGATTATCAAAGTGGTTCGGACTTACCCGGATCGAATAACCGAATCGACCGGTCTGCTGTACGGTAAATTGATTGGCAAATACAATCGAAGATCCCTTCTCTTCTACCGGTTCCAACGCCACCGTATAAGTGCTCTGTAACTGCCCGTTCACGCCGACTTGCCCGATCACAGCCTCGACCCGTATTTCAGCGGGCGATAGACCTGCCAGATCTACCGTCGCCTTCAAAGGTATAGCCGATCCGCTCATCACCTGGTCGCCCGGTCCGTCGCCGTGTTCGACAAAGCGAATCTTGTCCCAGGTAGCGCCCATGCGCGAATCCCACACCGTTTTCTGGCGGGCCGCCGCGAAATCCTTGTCGGAAATAGTGCGCCACAATTTGTGCGCCGGTTGATACAAATCCGCCATGTAATCACCCACCATCCGACCGCAACTGAACCACGGAGTGATGTTGGCGATCGAGGTCTTCATGCGGCGCACCCACTCCGCCGGAATCTCCTGATCGGAACCGCGGTTTTCGTAGTACAGCGGTAGGATCTCGTTTTCGAGGGTCGAGTAAATGGCGCTCGCGTGAATGTCGTCCTGGTCTTCCGAATAGGGCGCGCGGTCACCGATGGCCCAGCCTCCCGAGGCTTCGAAAGCTTCGTCGAACCAGCCATCGAGCACGCTAAAATTCAGCACGCCGTTCATTGAGGCTTTCATCCCGCTGGTGCCGCAGGCTTCTTCGCCGCGGCGCGGATTATTCAGCCAGAGATCGACACCTTGCACCATTTCGCGAGCGACCTGAATTCCGTAGTCTTCGACGAAAATGAGGCGTTTCGAAAAGTCAGGATCGCGCGACAGATTGTAAATCTCGCGGATCAGCGCTTTGCCCGGGTGATCTTTGGGGTGCGCTTTGCCGGCGATTACAATCTGCACGGGCATGTCGGTGTTGTTCAGAATTCGTTTTAACCGGGCCACATCGCGGAACAGCAGCGTGGCTCGTTTGTAAGTTGCGAAACGACGGGCGAAGCCGATGGTGAAGACATCCGGATCGAGGATCTCCTGGAGTCGCCGCACTTCGGTAGCCGATGATTTGCGCTGCATCGCCGAGCCGGAAGCTCGCTCCCGCACAAACGCGACCATGCGCCGCTTTCGTTTGCGGTGCATTTCCCAGATTTCCTGGCCCGGAATTTCCTGCACCAGTTCCCACATTTTGTTGTCTTCGAGGCGTTCGCGCCATTCCGGCTGCAGGTACTGGTCGTAAATGGAAGCCAGGTCGCCGTTGATCCAGGTCGGAGAATGCACGCCGTTGGTCACTGAAGTAATAGGCACTTCGTTGACCGGCAAGCGAGGCCACAGATCCTGGAACATGTCCTGGGAGACGTAACGGTGCAATACGCTGACGGCATTGCGAAACGCCGACGTCTTCAGCGCCAGCACGGCCATCGAGAAGCGCTCGGTCGGATCGGCCAGATTCTTGCGTCCCAGCGCCAGCATCTTTTCAAAAGGAAAGCCGGCCTGCTCGCAGTAACTGTGGAAGTAATCGTAGACCAGCGTGGAGTCGAACAGGTCGATACCGGCCGGCACAGAGGTGTGAGTCGTAAACACGTTGCTGACGCGAGTCGCCTCGAGCGCTTGCTCGAAGCTGAGCTTCTCTTCGCGCATCAAAACCCGCACGCGCTCAATCGCCAGGAACGCGGCATGGCCTTCGTTCATGTGGTACACGGTGGGCTGAATCCCGAGCGCCTTTAAAGCCCGCAGGCCGCCGATGCCGAGCACGATTTCCTGCCGGATGCGTTTGAAGATATCGCCGCCATATAACTGGTCGGTAATCTCACGATGTTCCGGCATGGTGTTCAACGGAATATTGCTGTCGAGCAGATAGAGCTTCACCCGGCCGACATCGATGTGCCAGACCTTCAGGTGGAGTTCGCCGGTTGGCAGAGTGACGGTTACCAGGACTTCGCCGCCTTTGGCGTCTTCGCACGGGCGAACCGGCAACGTATAAAAGTCGTTAAGCGGTGTGCGTTCTTGCTGCCAGCCGTCCGGATTCAAATGTTGCTGGAGATAGCCCCGCTGATAGAGCAAACCGACACCGGTGAGCGCAAAATCGTTGTCGCTCGCCGCCTTCAGGTGGTCGCCCGAAAGTAAACCCAGGCCGCCCGAATAGATCTGCATGCAATCGAGCAAGCCGTACTCCATCGAGAAGTAAGCGATCCGCGGCGTTGTTTCTGTCGGTGTACTGGTATGCAGGTAGCTGTCGTGCCGTTCGCAAGCGCGCCGGTACAGCAGCAAGAAGCGCGGATCGGTGGCCGCACGGTCGAGCTTCTCCTGAGGGATTCGTCCCAGCAGGGCAATCGGATTGTGGTTGCACTCTTTCCAGAGCACTGGATCGAGGCGTCGGAAGACGCTGCGGATTGTATGATCCCAGCTCCACACCAGGTTGTAGGCGATCTCAGAAAGCCGGTTGAGAGCGGAAGGCAGGGCCGGATGAACTAAAAATTCTTGAAGGGGTTGGATTTGATACGGCATTGCGAGCTAGTGAGAATTCTCGATTGTAGTGGGGTGACGGGAGAATAAATAGCAATCCGTTTTCCAAATTGCTGCAAAAGATTCGATGGTTTGGGGACGTGTCAGGCGGGACACTCAGCGTCTTTCTAGTATCCCATGCAGATAATGAAAGGACAGAGGGTTAATTCTGCCGCACCTACGTTTTGAGCAGGTCAGCTACGCCGTGAACGGCCGCAAAATCCTGGACGATCTCTCCTTTGAGATCGAGCGGGGGGAGGTGCTGGTGTTGCTGGGGAGCAGCGGATCAGGGAAAACGACAGCGCTGCGCCTGATCAATCGGATGCTGGACCCGACTGGCGGAACGGTTGCGATCGAAGGAAAGGATGTCAGCCAACTGGATCCGATTCAGTTGCGGCGGCAAATTGGATACGTGATTCAGGAATTCGGCCTTTTGCCGCACTGGACGGTCCGGCGGAACGTGCTGCTGGTGCCGCAACTGCTGGGATGGACCGAGGATCGGCAGCGTGCCCGGGCGGACGAGCTGCTGGCTCAGGTGGGGTTAGGCGCGTCCGATATTGCCGGCCGCCGTCCCGCGCAACTCTCCGGCGGACAAAGGCAGCGGGTGGCCGTGGCGCGCGCGCTGGCAGCGGAACCCACTCTGCTGCTGTTCGATGAGCCGTTCGGGGCGCTCGATCCGGTGACGCGGCATGATATGCAGCAGCAGTTTACCCGCCTGCGCAAGCAGTACAACGTGGCCGCGGTATTCGTGACGCACGATTTACTGGAGGCTTTGTCGATCGGCACACGCATCGCTGTCCTGGGAGGCGGAAAGCTGGAAGCACTGGTGACGCCTGAAGAATTTTGGGAGATCGATACGCCGGTGGCCCGAGCGTTTCGCGACACGCTGCCGCCTGAAGTGAGGCCGCATTGAATCAGGCCGCATTGAATCGGCTCATGCCCGCGACTTTGCTGGTATGCTGCGCCGCCGCTTCTGCCTGGTCCGATACACTGGCCAAGCCGTTGCCCGACCCGCGCCAGACCAAACAGCGAATGCTCAAAAGCATGCGGATATCGGAAGATGCTCTCGAGAATTACTCCTGCATCGTGCATGAGCAGAGCGATGAGTTGAACTCCGATGGCTCGATAAAGAAACACAAGTCCGCCAAAAAGGAGCAGTTTTTTGTCAATCGCATTCAGATCGAACACACACTCGAGCGCGACGGCAAGCCGCTCGGTGCTTCCGACGCAAAGAAAGAGCAGGACCGGGTCGACAAGGATGTGAAGAAGTACAGCAACAAGGCCGAAGCGGACAAGGCTCAAGCGAAAGGCGAAAAGCAGGCCGACATGTTTTTGCGGGCGCTGCAGTTAACTAATGGACGACGGGATACCCGCTATGGCCGCAGCATGTTGTTTTATGACATGTCGGGCGATCCTACGTTTCATGCCAAGAGTCTCGAAGAGCGCTTTGCCGAAGCATTGACAGGTAAGATCGTCATCGATGAAGAAACCGGAACTCCGGTTGAGCTGCGTTTCGAAACCATGCGCGACGTCAAAATCGGGGCCGGGCTGCTGGCTAATCTGCACAAAGGCTTCTGGCTGCATGTGACACAGCAGAGAGAACCGGACGGGGTCTGGATTACGAAAAAGGTGGACGGCAGCGGCGACGCGCGCGCGGCTTTATTTCTGCACGCCCGGTTTCGCTTTAAAGAAGAGTTGGATCAATGCCACCTCTTCTCGGTAAACACGCAGGAAAAGATCGAGAAGCCGTAAGTAAATCGCGTGGATCAAACCGTTCTTCAGACTTTATTAGCAGACGTTGTGTCGCTTACCGGCGAGCACATCATGATCGTGGTGATTTCGTGCGGTATCGCGGTACTGATCGGGGTTAGTTTGGGGGTAGCGGGCACACGACGGCCGTTCTTACGGAAAGTATCAGTGACGGTCGCGAGCATTCTGCAAACGATTCCGAGCCTGGCGCTGTTCGGATTTCTGCTGCCGGTGCCTTTGATTGGGGGGATTGGGCGTCACACGGCGATTTTGTGCCTCGTGCTGTATTCGCTGTTGCCGATTCTGCGCAACACCATAGTCGGAATTAGCAACGTGGATCCGCCGGTGCGCGAGGCCGCTATTGCTATGGGGATGACGGACCGGCAGTTGCTGCGCTGGGTGGAACTGCCGCTGGCCGCGCCGACGATTCTCGCCGGAATTCGCATCGCGTTGGTGACGAATATTGGGACGGCGGTGATTGCGGCGGTCATTGGTGGTGGGGGGTTGGGCGAGTTGATTTTTCGCGGGGTGGCCTCCGTCAATACACTTGAAATTCTGGCGGGGGCGATTCCGGCGGCGGGTTTGGCGTTGCTGGCCGATTGGGGCATGTCGGCGCTGGAGCGGAGAATTGCGCGGTGAAGCTGGCATGTGTGGCTCTCGCCTGTGCGCTTCCACGTAACACGCGCACAACGGACCGCGCCCACGGCGCCCGAAAGCGCGAGTTCCTTTTTCGTATGGCGCCGTGGCTCGCGGCCTGTGCGCTTTTGGCGGGCTGCGGGCGAAGCGGGGACATCGTGGTTGGCTCAAAAAATTTTACTGAGCAAATCATTTTGGGAGAGATCGCCGCGCAGCAGATTGAACGCAAGCTGCATACTCACGTGGTCCGCCGCCTGAATCTGGGAGGAACATTATTGACACATCTTGCCATCACCAAGGGTGACATTGATATTTACCCGGAGTACACCGGGACAGCGGCGGGCGTGATACTAAAAACGAAGATCCCAGCGGACCCCGCACTGGCTTTCCAGATCGTCAAGGATGATTACCGGCGGCGCTTCCATCTGGTCTGGTTACCGCCAATTGGATTTAACGACACGTTCGCCATGGTGGTGCGGCGGGAGGACGGAAAGGCGCTGTCTTCAGGCAATCTGTCGGCGGCGAAGGTGCGCGCCTGGCGGTTGGGTATCGGCTATGAATTTCTCACGCGGCCGGATGGTCTGGTTCGCTTGAACAAAGTGTACGGACTGCCCTGGCAAGGGACGGCGAAGAGCATGGACCTGGGACTGCTTTATCAGGCGCTCGGGCAGAAGCGGGTGGATATGGCCGCCGGGAACTCGACCGATGCGCAACTGAACGATCCAACATTAATGATGCTGCGCGATGATAAGAGTGCCTTTCCGCCATACAATGCCTGCTTTGTGGCGAGAGAGAGTTTGCTTGAGCAAAAGCCGGAAGTAGGCCAGGTGCTGAACCTACTAGCGAACCGGATCGATGACAAAACCATGCGCGCGCTCAATGAGAAAGTGGAAAGGGATCACCAGCAGATTGTGACCGTTGTCAAGCAGTTTCTTGCCGGACAGCCGTAGCAGATATTTCAGGATGATCAATAAATTAGTTTGGGAAAATCTGCGGCATCGCTGGGTGCGGACCTTGTTGTCGGCGCTGGTGATCGGGGTTCAGGTGATGTCGATTTTGACATTAATTGGATTGAGCCGCGGATTACTGCAGGAATCGGCGCGGCGGCAGAAGGGAACCGGCGCCGACATCGTCATGAAGCCGGATAATGGCGGCGCGACGATTTCATTTTCATCGGGGCAAGTGCTCGAAAGCTTTGTGCCGTTTGTCGCGAAGCAGCCGCATGTGGTGCAAGCGCTGGGAGTAATCTCGCAGAACGTGGCGCTAATCACCACGATGAGCGGCGTAAACATTGCTGAGCTTGAGAAGATGAGCGGCGGGCTGCGATTACTGGCTGGGCGGCTTCCGCAAAACGCGGACGATGTGCTCGTCGACGAATATTACGCGGAACAAAACCACATTCAGGTTGGGCAAAAGCAGAAACTGTTGAATCGCGATTGGACGGTTTGCGGGATCATGCAAAATGCGGTACTCGGCCGTTTGATCGTGCAGTTGAAGAGTCTGCAGGAGGCGACTTCCAATGCCAATCCGCCGCGCATCACGGAAATTTTCGTGAAGCTCGATAATCCGGCGTTGGCAGATCAGGAAGTGGCGGCGTTGGATCGTTTGCTGAAGGGCGATTTAAAAGCGATTTCGATGCAGGCGTTTCTTTCGCAATTCAGCATTAACAACCTGCCGGAGCTGCGAGTTTTTATCCGTGTGATTACCTTGCTGGCTTTGCTGGTGGGATTTCTGGTGGTGTTTTTATCGATGTATACGGCGGTTATCGAGCGCACCAGAGAAATTGGAATACTAAAGGCGCTAGGGGCCAAGCCGCATACGATCATAGACATTCTGGTGCGGGAAGCGCTGGTGATGGCGCTGCTTGGATGTGTCATTGGCATCCTGCTTTCCTTCGCCGCGAAATCGTTAGTGACGGCGTTGCGGCCGGCATCGCTCAGCATTGTGAGTGTGCCGGACTGGTGGCCGTGGGCGGCGTTGATAGCTATTGCGGGCGCGCTGCTCGGAGCGATTTACCCGGGATGGAAAGCCGCGCGGCAGGATGCGATCGAGGCGCTGTCTTATGAATAGCGGCGATCCGATTATTCGCATACGCGGGCTGCAGAAAACGTACAACTCGGGAGAAGTGCCGGTGCAGGCGCTCCGTGGCGTGGATCTAGATGTGGGGCGCGGGGAGTTCCTTGCGGTGGTGGGGCCCTCTGGATCGGGCAAGTCGACGCTGTTTCATATTCTCGGCGGACTGGCGCCGCCGACCGATGGTGAGGTCTGGATCGATGGCCGGGAACTGCGACGCATGAGCGAATCGGAACGGACCGAGATGCGGCAGAAGAAGATCGGTTTTGTTTTTCAGAAATACAACCTGCTGCCGACGCTTACCGCGAAGGACAACATTGCTATTGCGCAGTCTCTGGCTGGTGTGGTGAAACGTCCAGTGGGGTTCGAAGAGATTCTCAAACAACTGGGGATTCAGAACCGTTTGGATCACCGGCCGCGGGCTTTATCGGGCGGCGAACAGCAGCGCGTGGCGATTGCGCGGGCGCTGGTGAATCAGCCGGCAATTCTGCTGGCGGATGAGCCGACGGGCAATCTGGACACGGTGAATTCGGATGCGGTACTCGATGTGCTGCGCAAGCTCAACAAGAGCATCGGGCAGACGATTCTGATGATCACGCACAATCCGGAAGCGGCGGCGTTTGCCGACCGAACCGTTCATATGCGCGATGGGAGGTTTCAGTAAGCAATGATCAAGCGCCTGTTTTGCGGAGCGCTGGCGGGATTGGCCGGCGCGCTGGTGATGCACGAATTTCGTGTGGTGTGGGAAGCGCTGTATCCGGAGTCCAAAGATGGCATCTTCGGATTCGATGAAGAGTCCGATGTGGCTTCGGTGAACAAATTTTCTCAGCTGCTGTACGGCGACACGCCTGGGAGATCCGAGGCCGAGAAGATAGCGCTGATGTTGCATTACAGCGTCGGCGCGGCAGCGGGCGCGAGCTATGCAGTGGCGACGGACCGCTGGCCGCAGATGGCCGCCGGTTCGGGGACGGCGTTCGGACTGGCGTTGTGGCTGGTGCTCGATGAAGCGGCGATTGGCTTATGGGGCCTGTCGGATCCACTGCGGAAACACATGCGGTCGCACGTGAGCGCGGCGGTGGCGCACCTGCTTTTCGGGGTCGTTGTCGACCTTTCCAGGACGGCATCGGGCGAGGTTCCTCCTGTAATTCTGCGCTCCGGTATGGATATATAGTCACGAGATTGAGAACTTGGTGTAGAAGATGGCAGGCTGAAGCCCAATGTCGTTTACTTAAGAACAATAAGATAGGAAAATGTTCGGGATGAGCCTTCCCCATCCCCGTTTGGTTTTAGATTTGTTTGAACGTTTGAGTGGCGATCGTCGGTTGTGGAGCGCGTTGCGCCCGGCAGGGGCCGCCTTTTCCCGTCAAAGGATCTACACACTGGGTACCGTGGTCCGGCTGATGATCCTACAACGTCTGCTGCCCAAAGGCACCCTCACCCAAGCCGTTCAGCAACTGCTGCAAAGCCAGCGGGAGGGTCAGCGGGAACTCCAGAGGATTTCGGCGCGCGCGGGTGCCTATTGCCGGGCGCGGCAAAAGCTGCCCACACTGGTGGCTATCGAAGTCTTTGACCGCATTGTCGAACAACTGCGCGGCTGGTTGCCGCGCAATCCGGTCTTGCCGGACCGCCCGATTTTCGTGCTGGATGGAACGACCCTCACGCTGCCGCATACTCCCGATCTGGTGAGCGCCTATCCGCCCTCACGCAATCAGCACGGCGTCTCGCATTGGCCGATGCTAAGGCTGGTGGTGTTGCAAGATGTACAAACCGGCTTGGCGCTGCGTCCCCATTGGGGTCCTTATCAGGGCCCGGAAGCCGTCAGCGAGCAACAATTGGCTTTAGAAGCGATTCCGCATTTGCCGGAGCAGGCGGTGGTGCTGGGCGACAGGAATTTTGGCGTATTTGCGGTAGCCTGGGCCGCCGCGCAACACCGTCGTCCCGCCTTGGTGCGCTTGACTCGCTTACGCGCCGAAGCGTTGGCCGGTGCCCCGCTGACCGCTCCCTCGGAACAAACTGTCTGTTGGCGGCCCACCCGCTTGGATCGCTGCGGCGGTCCCGTTCCGGAGCAGGCCAGCGTCTCCGGGCGGCTCGTTTGCCTAGCGGCGGATCCTTCGTCCAAAGAGGCATTCCTTTACTTCTTCACGACGCTCGATCTGCCGCCCGAGGCTCTCAGCGCCCTTTATCGCCGGCGCTGGAACGTGGAAACCGATTTGCGCTCCATTAAGCAAACCGTTCGCCTGCAACAACTTTCGATCCGTTCGGCCGACCTCTTGGGAAAGGAGCTTTTCCTCGCTCTGGCCGCTTACAATCTGGTGCGCGCCGTCATCTGTCTGGCCGCCGAAAAGGCTCAGGTGGCGCCGCGCCGCGTCAGTTTTACCAACGTCTACACGCTCGTCGAAACCTTTCTGCCCGACCTCAACGCTGCGCGCACCCCACGACAATGGCAGACCTGCTGGGACCGCATCATCTCAATCGCTACCGATTACATCCTCCCCTATCGAACCAAACCCAGATCCTACCCCCGCGCTGCTTGGAGTCGTCCTTCCAGGACTTCTCGTACCTGATGTTCTTAAGTAAACGACATTGGGCTGAAGCCTACCCTACTGGAATAAGCGAAGGTCGATTTGCCGGCCCATGGCGGTATAGCCGGCGTCGCCAGGATGGAGATGATCGCCGCCGTCAAAAGCGGGAAGTACGCGGTCGGGATGCTGTGGATCGCGGATGGTTCTATCGAAATCAACCACGCCATCGAAGACTTTGGTGGTGCGGATCCAGTTGTTGATGGCCTTGCGCTTGATTTCTTTTTCGGGACTGAAGTAGCCGGGAAAAACAGTGCCCTCGAACGGCGTCAGAGTGGCTCCGTAAACCCGGATGCCATGTTCGTGAGCGCGCTCGGCGAGCTGCTGCAGGCCCGCTTCGATGTCTTCCGCAGTCACGGTTTCGGAGGCGGGAGCGGACGTGCCAGGATGGCCGAGATCGTTGATCCCTTCGAGCACGATGACATAGCGGATGCCGGGCTGGGAAAGAACATCGCGATCGAAGCGCGCGAGGGCACTCACGCCAAAAGCGATGTTGCCTTGCGCGTCGTGCAGCACTCGATTGCCGCCGATGCCTGCGTTGAGGACTCCGATGTTGGGACCGTTTTTCCGGTCGAGTAAGCGCCCGGCCAGAATGTCAGGCCAGCGGTTATTGGCGTCCTGAGTGGAGCGTGCGCCGTCGGTGATGGAATCGCCGAAGGCCGCCAGCGTGGCAGAGTTGCCGTTCTCGAGCACATCGACGTCGGCGAGGAAGACCCAGGAGGCAACGGTGTCTGAGCCGGGCAGGGAAGCGGAGGCGGTCTGGTCTCCGGAGGCTAAATACGAGGTTTGCTCGGCGGAGTAGTGAATGCCTGCACCCATGGTTTCTTCGGGGACAAATAGCGAGACGGCCAGGTCACTGCGGGGCGCGACCCGAAGCTTTACGGGATCGCTGACCACAATGGCGTTGGGCGGGATGGTGATGGTGGGACGTCCACTGAAAGTGAGGACTTGATCGGAGCCTGGCGCGATGGCGGATTCCTTTGCGCGGAGGGCCAGATGCGCTGCGCCGATGTGAACGGCGTCTTTGCCGAAGACGTTTGACAGGCGAACGCGCAGCAGGTCGCCGCCCGCGCTGGTATGGACGATTTCGCGGATCGTCTGATTGTGAAAAGAGAGCTTGGCTTTGGCGATTTTGGCGGGGTCGGTTTCCTGCGGCGAAGGACTGGCGCCCCAGGTGACGATCCAATGTTCGGGAGCGGCGGCGGAAGCGGAAAGAGCACAGCAGAGGGCCAGTAAACCAAGTATGATTTTCATCGCGTGAAGAAATCGTTATCCTATCAGCGGGCGTTAGGATGATGCATCGCCGATACATTCCGCAACCACCGCTTTCAGGCTTAGTATCGTGCCTCTGGTATTGGGAAGGCGAACCGTCAAACCATAGGCTGGAGCGGCTGCTGCCGAATGGCGAGCCGTCGATCATTTTCAATCTGCGCGAGGAACCGCTGCGGATTTATGAGGCGCAGGATGTCAGTCGATTCCGTTCTTACGGGCTGGCCGCGCTTTCGGGTGCGCGATCGGATTGTTTCGTGATCGATGCGGATCAGCAGGAGCGCGTGGTGGGCGTGCAATTTCATCCGGGCGGGGCGTATCCGTTTTTTCGTGTGCCGATGAGTGAGATGGAGGGGGAATCGGCGGATTTGGCGGATCTGTGGCCGCACCGCGCGGCGGAGATCCGGGAAAGGCTGCTGGCCGCTCCGACCGTGTGTGCGCTGTTTCGCGTGCTGGAGGAGTGTTTGTTAGCGGCGTTGATGAGACCGCCCGAGCTCCATCCAGGCGTGGGATTTGCGTTGCGGCAATTCGACCGTTCGATGGATGTGAACCGTGTTGCGGCAATCTCGGTGCAGGTGGATCTGAGTTCGCGGCGCTTCATCGAGCTCTTTCACCGGCAAGTCGGGCTAACGCCGAAAGTGTTCCAGCGGGTCCGCCGCTTTCAGAGCGTGTTGCGGGCGGTACATGGAAAGCGCGAGATCGAATGGACGCAGATTGCTTTGGAGTGCGGGTATTACGACCAAGCGCACTTCATTCATGATTTCCGGGCGTTTTCGGGATTGAGACCGAGTGACTATCTGGCCGCGGCTACGCTGCATCTAAACCATGTGCCGATGGCATGAAGGTGAGTACGCGAGCATGGATACTCCTGGCGGAACTTTCTACTTCGCGACCTGGGAGGACCGGAGCTCTTCGGCCGCACTTTGGGCCGCCGCATCGTTGAAATCTAATAGGGGACCTGCTATCACAATCGCTACTTCGGCCGGCGCTTGCCGGCACGCCTGGATGATCAGCGGTATGGAAGCTTTGTCTCCGATCTCTGCCAAACCGCGCGCCGCCGCAGTTTGGATCATGTAGTCAGGGGAAAACAGCGCCTGCTGCAATAAGACAATGGCTCTGCGATCCCGCGTTTCGCCCAGCCAAGTCACTCGGGCCAGGTTCAGCAGACTGATATTTCCGGCCGCTTCGGATGTGAGGTTATGCGCTTTGGTCCAGGCGATGTAGTCTGCTGACTCCCCTGGCAGAGCCTTCCCTTTAGCGTCAAACGGTTGCAGGGCTGGAGCATCGCTATTGACTGCATCGGACGCTTGTTGCACTAAGAAGGTCCAGTAAGCCGGGTTTTTGTCCCCGAGCCTCACCAGAGCGCTCGCGATCGTGATCTTGTCGACTTCATCCTGAGTGGCCTCAAACTGTTTCTTGAGGTCGGGAATGGCCTGCACCGCCCCTGCTTCAGCAATTATGCCGGCATCGCCCCGGAAGAAGTCGCCCTGCTTGAGGCGGCGCATCGCGTCCGGCAAGCGAGATTTGACAATATCGTTAACTGCTCCGGCTGGATGACCTTTGTCTACCTGAGAAAGTAAAATACCTGCTAGCAATGCACCGAATACGACGAGGCGCAAGACCTCGTGCATCGTATGGTTGCAATGAATCTTGCTTGCGTTTGGCATTCCCTAAAACCAGAACGTTACGTGCTGTAATCTTAGCTGCTCTCTTTCGCGGGCCTCTGCATTTGGCACCGTATTATGCGGCGGATCGCCCACCGTCAGAGCTCCGCACAAGCACTCAACGGCTCGCCAGAACCGTTTTCGATGACGCGAATCTCAGGAGTTCCGTGCGCATGCGCCGGGCCAGTTCCGGATCGATGGGAATGCCTTCGACAGTTGCTCGGAGCCAGGTATCCGGGTCCCATTTGGCGCGCATGAGCCCCGTCCGCGAGTGTTCGCTTGAGCGTAACAGTACATGTCCGAGTTCGTGGGCTATGGTGTAGGCCAGGACCTTATTGAACGACGCGCGCAAGTGATGCGTTACGTTTTCACAGCGGTCTATGAAGACAGTCGAATCGATACCGAATGCGGCACACGGTAGCGAAAAGGCAAGCGTTCCTGGGTTGACCCCGTGCGGAGCGCGCGGCAGCAGAAGCACCCGCAACTCGCGCGGAGGGCGGGCGGCCGGGCAACCTGCCGGCGACAAGTTGTTACCCGTAAAATCCATACGCAAGGATGCCGTGTCATTCGGCGCGCCCTCGACCCAGCCGACATTCATATCTGCCTCAGCGAAGATCCTGGCGACTTCGGCCTCTGCGTGTGACAAATCACGTTTCGGAACACGAGCCAGGTTGAAGACACGAATCTGCGCCTGCGGGTTCGCTGAGAAGGAGTTTCGGTGGGCCGTTGCAGTTTGTGAAGCGAGCGGCACGCAGCAGCAGGTGCATGTGAGGGCAGCGGTCAAAAGATTTCCGATCTTGGTCGTAAACATCCCGGGCCATCTCCCGTGGCACGGTCAAGGTAGGCAAAGCCGGCGAATGCCTCCAGCGTCTGGAGAACGTCCGGACAAGAAATGAACATTACCGGCTAAGTTGCTGCCGGCTATAGGTTTGTTCGAAGATGTGATTTCTGAAAACCTGTCTTTCAGAAAACGATTTTTCGGTGCTACACTCACGTCACTGTGGGACAGCCGGCCAGCGCGCCCGCGAGATGTCGTTTCGGCGCCTTCGAGCTCGATCGGGGTCTGCCGAACTGCGCAAGCGCGGCATTCTGATCAAACTGCAAGACCAGCCGTATCGGATTCTTTGTCTGTTGCTGGACAGCCGGGGCGAGGTAGTCACCCGCGAGACTCTTTGTGCGACGCTCTGGCCAGAAGACACGTTCGTCGAATTCGAGCGCAGCCTGAATGCGGCGATCGCCAAGCTAAGGCAGTCGCTGGGAGACTCGGCGGAGAATTTACGGTTTGTTGAAACCGTGGCGCGGCGTGGTTACCGGTTCGTAGCGCCAGTGGAAGGAATGGATCCGGTTACCAGTACGTCTCCGGACCGCGCAGCAGAAGATCCCGTTGTAATCGCGAGGACCGCGCCGGCCAATCGCCATAGGTGGTCTCGCAGAATCACTCTGCTGGTAGCAGGCGGTCTGGCCGTTTTTACGGTTCTCATGATCGCAATCCTATTTATTCAAGGCATGAGCCACCGTGCAAGGGAACCGTACACCGCCATGCGGCGAATTACTTCCGATGACGGTCTTACCAGGGACCCAGCCATTTCGCGGGATTGCAGTCTGCTGGCTTACGCCTCCGACCGAGATGGGAGCGAGCATCTCAGCATCTGGCTGCAACAGCTTAGCGGCGGCAGTACGATTCGGTTGACCAACACGGACGCGGATGATTACCAACCTTCGTTCTCTCCGGACGGCACCCAGCTTGTGTTCCGATCGGAACGCGATGGAGGCGGAATCTACCTTATGCCGTCGTTAGGCGGCGAAGCGCGATTGATAGCGAAGGACGGCCGCGATCCCAGCTTTTCTCCAGACGGAAAATGGATCGCCTATTGGGTGGGGAATCTGACTTCCGACACATTGAATGGCGGTGAAGTCTTCGTGATCGCCTCTTCCGGCGGCTTGCCGCAACGCCTCAACACGGACCTGAAGCTGGGCTACCCTATCTGGTCTCCGGATGGACAACATCTACTCGTCCTGGGAGCTCGCGCGTACATTTTCGACAAGTTCGATTGGTGGGTGTTCACGCGTGACGGCCGTAGCCGCGTCCAAACAGGAGCGTTTCGACTCTTGCGAGATCAGGGCTTTCCGGTCGTATATCAAGGGAGCGCCTATCCACCGCTAGTGGTGCAGTGGATGGGAGACGATCTGATCTTCTCAGCCGCATTAGGTGATGCCGTCAACACTTGGAGCATGCACTTATCGCGACGGTCCTGGCATGTACAAGGATCTCCGCGTCAGCTCACATCCGGCCAGGGATTCGAGGATCACCCACAAGCTTTGCCGGGTCAAAGAGTGGTCTTTGCCGGTCTTGCCAGGAGCTCGAACTTGTGGAGTCTGGCGCTCGATGCAAACGAGGGCAAACGCCAGAGTGAAGCGCCGAAGCGATTGACCGACAAGGTGTCTCTGGAGCAGTTTGGTTCCATAACCGGCGATGGCAGATACCTGGTCTTCACCTCTACACGGTCCGGCAAGGCGCATGTCTGGTTGAAGGACTTAAGCAGCGGTCAGGAGAGCCGTCTGAGCAGAACGGATGAGCAAGAAGAACATCCGGAGATCAGCCGGGATGGCGCGATGATCGCCTACTGGAGTCAACCAGGAGTGACGATTGTTCGACGAACGCGGCCGGGCGTTCCAGAGTCGCAGTGCGAGAAATGTGGATGCGTGTGGGACTGGTCAGCTGATAACCAAACATTGGTTTATAACGATCTGCAACCTATCTGGGGAATCGGGTCGTTTGATCGAACGACCGGGAAAAAAGCCACCGTGCTCGCGAGCGCGAAATGGCCGCTGTACCAGGCTAGATTCTCTCCCGATGGCAAATGGCTGGCCTTCGGGCAAGAAGTGAACAATTCCACGTCACGACTGTTCATCACACCCATGCACAACGGGATCGCCGGGACTGAATCGCAGTGGATACCCATAGCCGACGCCGGCGGCTGGTGCGACAAACCTCGCTGGTCATCCGATGGAAACCTAATCTACTTCATTTCTCATCGAGACGGATATCGTTGCTTGTGGGCTCAGCATGTTACGCCAGACACGAAACATCCTTACGGTGAGCCTTTCAGCGTTGTGCATTTTCATTCAGCCCGTCTGTCGATGATGAATATCAGCACCAGTTTCCTGGAGCTTGAGGTGGCGAAAGATAAGCTCGTCTTTAATTTGGGCGAGCGACCGGAAACATCTGGCTGGCAGGCAACAAGTAGAATCATGACCATGGCGGCCGCGCGGTTCCCCTTCCGGACTCACAGGCTGGCCAGCGTGACTCTCGCGGTGCTGTTTCTTGTCTCGATGACGCAATTGTTTCGCGACACGCGCGACCGCGTCGACGAACTCCTGCATGGCGAAGAGTACGTGGCGAGCCTGTTCGATCTGGATGAGGTCACGTTTCGCGTGACGGATATCGAGCCGGCCGCCTACGCCGCCGGCCTGCAAAACGGCGACACGCTGCTCCGCATTGGGGGACAGCCGATGGAAGGTTTTGCCGACTTTTACGCCGTACTCAAGCGGGCACGCACAGGCGATCGCCTGCCCATGCAGATTCAGCGCGCAACGACCGCGGGCGCTATGGAAAAGAACCTTTCGATCCCGACGAAGCCGTTCGCCTATTTAGGTTTCAAAGCCACTTCTCCTGCCTATCCATTCATCATCCTGCTACGTATTGCGCTGCCTATTTTCTGCGTTGCGCTCGGTTTCTGGGTAGCAGCCGTACGGGTCGGAGATGTCGCCGCATGGCTGTTGCTGTTTGTGATGCTCAGCCTGGCAAATTACATTTCGGACTCACGCACCATCCTCGGTCATGAGGATGCGCTGCAACCGGCTCTCACCGCCTTCAGCATGACGCTTTTCAATCTGGCGCCCGTTGCACTGCCTTTGTTCGCCATTGTTTTTCCGGAACGCCTCGCTCTTGACCGCCGTTTTCCCTGGATAAAATGGCTCGTCGTCGGGCCTCTGCTCGCTTTGGCGATCCCGTTTGGAATAGCAGACGCCCTCCTGCTGCACCATCGCGGTGTTTTCTGGACCGTTCTGGAACCCTTGACGATTCCCTTCCGCGTTCTTAGAGTACTTGCGGCCGCGATTTTCTTTGGAGCGCTTATCTATAAGACGGCGACAGCCGTCAATCGTGACGCTCGCCGCCGTCTGTTGTTGCTCGATGCCGGAGCCGCCGCCAGTTTTTTGCCGCTGGTAATTTACACCATTGTTTCCGTGGTGCAAGGAAGGACCTCCCCTGGCTGGGTCATTTTTCTGATGGCCGCCCTGCTCATCTTCCCGCTGACGATGGCCTATGTGATCGTGGTTCATCGTGCCATGGATGTCCGCGTCGTGGTGCGGCAGGGGCTCCAGTATTTGTTGGCAACCAGAAGCATTGGAGCGCTGCAGATTGCCATCAGTATTGCCATCATCGTCACGGCTGCGACGATGACGGCCAGCATGAGCCTGCTGCAGCGCGTCGGGTTCATTTCACTCGGATTCGTATTGCTCGCCGGTATGCGCGGGTTCGCGCTCCGCCTGCGCGGAGGATAGACCGGAAATTTTTCCGCGAAGCTTACGAAGCAGATGCCATTCTCGGCGATCTTGCGGCCGATGTGCGCACGATGGTGGAAACCGGACCGCTGCTCGAGACGGTGGCGAGCCGCATCGGCCGGGCGCTGCACGTGCCGCGGACCGCCATTCTTTTGAACGGAGACGGCGCGTTTCGCCCCGCTTACGCGGTTGGTTATGAAGTGGCTCCCACGCGCTCGTTCCCGGATCAGAGCCTGACTGTAAGGCGGCTCAAAAAGGCGCAGCATGCCCTGGTTGAATTCGACGACGCGAACTCGTGGGTGCAACTCACCGATGATGAGGACCGGGCGGCGCTCGAGGAACTGAGACCCGAACTGCTGCTCCCGTTGTCGCTCAACGAGAAGATGCTGGGCATTATGAGTTTGGGTCCTAAACAGTCGGAGGAGCCATTTTCCAGGACCGACATCCGGTTGCTTGATTCCGTTGCCGCACAGACTGGACTCGCACTCGAGAATGGCAGGCTCACCGAAGCCATCCGGACTGAAGTTGCCGCGCGCGAGAAACAAAATCGAGAGCTCGAACTCGGACGGGAGGTGCAGGAGCGGCTGTTCCCGCAGGAGTATCCGCCGGTTCCGGGATTGGATTACGCGGGTGCGTGCCGGGCCGCGTTAGGGGTTGGCGGCGATTACTACGATTTCCTCCCGTTGTCGGCGACGGAGTTAGGCATCGCGGTGGGAGACGTTTCCGGCAAAGGCATTCCGGCAGCTTTACTTATGGCTAGCTTGCGCGCTTTTCTCCGCGGCCAGACAATTGACAAAACTACCGATCTTACGTCCGTAATAGCGAACCTCAACCGCCTGGTGTACGAAAGGTCCGCGCATAGCCGTTATGCGACGTTCTTCTTCGCGGTATTCGATTCGTCATCCCGGGTGCTGACTTATGTGAACGCGGGACACAACCCACCGATGGTCATCCGGGCCGGTAATACAGATGGGGACGTGCTTCGCCTGTATGAAGGCGGGTCGGTCGTCGGCTTGCTGCAGAATTGTTCCTGGACCCAGGGGCAAGTAACGCTCGAACCGGGTGACCTGTTGATCGCCTACACCGATGGCATCAGCGAAGCGATGAATGGGATGGACGACGAGTGGGGTGAGGAGTCCCTGATCAGCGCGGCGCGGCAAATGTGCGGGGACCGGCTAAAGCGGTCATTGAACAGATTACGGCCGCGGCCGATGCATTCGTCGCAGGTGCTCCGCAGCACGACGACATGACTCTGGTTGTCATGCGCGTCCACGAATAGCCTCCTAGTGTGTGATCGGCGTCCGGTCGGGCTGCTGTATTGCGGAGAGTTTTTCGAGTTCGCCGCAAATGCTTTCCGCCGGGTTCGTGTCATCCTCTTTCAATGCGATGGGTCTGGCGATGCGGCCATTCACACTAACCTCTAACAGAAGAGTTCGCTTATGTCCTTTCGGCAACTGGGTGATCTCGCAGTGCCAGGACTGGCCGGTATTGGTCTGGAGTTCGGCGAGCTTTCGGTCGACTTTCAATTGGTCCGTCGGGCTCAAATTACAGTATTGGCTCATTGCCGGGATTCCTTTCGGGACAGGATGCTAGTTATCGAGTCTGGCGAGTCGGATATTTTCTCCTAAATTTTTTCGCCGGCTTCACGTTTCGCCGGATTTGACCGATAAGGAAAGCATGAACGCATCTATTTGTCCGGCAAATCCCAGATATAACGGCCATCATGCCTGCCCCCGTTGCGGCGCGGCCTCTTTCTGGAGCTGCTTTCAGGGTGACAAAACACGAGTGCAAGTGGAATGCAGAAAGAGCTGTGGGACTTACGAGGAGAATTTTTCCGAACTGCAGAACCTGCCGTACTTTGAACAACCGGTGAGGACCGGGGCGTTGCATCGGGGTTAGGTCACTGCGAGGGGAGTTGGATCATTCGCTTGAGTCGAACCAGGCACGCTATGCGGTTTTTTTGAGCGAATCAATGTAGATCCGATGCAGATGGGCGGAATGCCTTGAGTGCGGAGTCTGCATATTTGCGGCGCAACAGTCCTCCGGCGGCGATGTCGCTTGCGCCTAGTTCCGGCCAACTTTTGCGAGCTCGATAATCCAGCATTTCCCAGAGCCCAACTCCGATCTAAGTGCTTGAAAAGCCGGATCTCTCACCGTCTTCGTTAACCGGTATTTTGAGAAGGTCCGCAACCGAGATACACTAACGGTCAAAATGCAATCTTCCACGCGTGCCGAGTCGGTGGGCACTAAGACGGTCTTCTACCGGCAGATTTGCGACCAGTTGGACCAACTGTTAGGCGATGAAAGAAACTTCACCGCCAATGCGGCTAATACTTCCGCGTTGTTGTTCCAGCTTATGCCCGACGTCAGTTGGGTGGGCTTCTACCTCCTGGAAAACGACGAACTAGTGCTCGGACCGTTTCAAGGCAAACCGGCCTGCGCCCGCCTTCCGTTCGGCCAAGGAGTCTGCGGAACGGCCGCCGCGAAAGGCGAGACTCTGGTCGTGCCCGACGTCGATCAGTTTGCCGGCCATATTGTCTGCGACCGCGCCTCGCGATCTGAAATCGTGGTTCCGCTGGTCAACTGGGGCAACGTTATCGGTGTACTCGATATCGACAGCGCCAGCTTGAACCGTTTCGATGAAGACGACCAGGAAGGGCTCGAGTCGATTGCCGCTATTTTCCTGGCTACTCAGTCGGCGGACGATTTGCCTGAATTCGAAGCGGGATCCGATCTCGAGTAGCCGCCCGTTTGGGCCCCGGTACACTGAGACAGAGTGACCGCCCAAATCGAGCAGCTTGCCAGTCAAGCACGTCAGCTTGCCGCCATCGGACAGCTTGCGGCCGCCCGCGAGCAATGGGTCCAGGTCCTGAATCTTTTGCCGATTGACGCTGCGGAACGGTCTGGCGTAGAGCGGGAGATCCAGCGCATTAACGCACGGCTCTCGCCCAAACCTAAAATAGATTGGAAGAAGAGGTTGGGTCCGCTCGGGGTTCTGATTGCAGCCATTGCCAAGTTCAAAACCGTCGCGCTTGTTCTGCTCGCCAAGGGCAAATTTCTCTTCAGCATCCTTGCGTTTGTCGGCTTCTATTGGGCGCTTTTCGGCTGGCCGTTTGCGATCGGCCTGGGCGGATCTGTGTTGATGCACGAGATGGGTCACTACGTTGTCGTGCGTTTGTTTGGCTTTAAGGCGGAACTGCCCATGTTTTTGCCCGGCCTCGGCGCCTATGTGAAATGGAATGGCGCCAATGTCGATGTGGGCGTGCGGGCGCAGATTTCACTGGCGGGCCCGTTCTTCGGTTTCCTGTCCGGCTTAATTGCTTATGCAATTTTTCTCAGTACTCATCATGCGGTCTGGCTGGCAGTGGCGCAGTTTGCCGGCTGGCTGAACCTGATTAACCTGATTCCAGTTTCCATCTTCGATGGCGGTTCGGCTATGTATGCGCTTGGCCGGCAGCACCGCCTGGCCCTGCTGGCGGTTTGCGTAGCGCTGGCGTTCCTGCTGCACGAATGGGCGTTTTTATTTGTAGGCGCCGGTACCGCCTACCGCATCTATAAGCGTGATTTTCCGGCTGACCCCCGGCAAGGAGTTGCCTATGCCTTCACCGCCCTGGTAGTCGCAAACGGATTCCTTAGCTGGTTCTGCGCCAACCAGGCGCGTTTGCTATTCGGGCGGGCTGGTTAACGGCTGTCCTGCCAGAATAGTTCGGCGTCTGAGCGGCGGACATAATTGGCGTCAACCTCAGACGGATCCAGCCACTTTCCCCGGCGTCCATCCAACTCCGCGCACCACGCTACTGCCCCGGCGAGCTCTCGCGGCACTTCCGTGACCGGCATTGCGGCGAATGGCGTACCCGATAAATCAAGATTCAGCGGAGACAAGAATTCGTATTGCGCCGCGCGATCCAAACCATGCAACCACGCCGGCAGGCTGTGCACGATCTCCTGTGAAACCAGCTGCAAATCGCGGTCATACACGGCCGCATAGACTTGCGAACGACGCGCATCTAGGATGACCGCGCGCCGGGCCGCGGCGGTCCGGCCGAACGAACCCAGCGCGCGCAGGTTCGAGACGCCTAAAGCCCGTTTCCCGAACGCTTCGGCCAATCCTTTCACAGCCGTCACCCCCACCCGGACGCCGGTGAACGATCCCGGTCCGGCAGCCGCCGCAAAACAATCTACCGTTTCAAGGTCCAGCGACAAGTCTTCTTTAAACCGCTTGATGGCTTCGAATATCCTGTCGGCGTGTCCATCGGGTCCTTGCAAGGGCACTTCGCGGATCAATTTGCCGTTCCGCCGCAGAGCCATGCTGCCCCATTCCGAACTAGTATCCAGCGCGAAAATCGTCACTTAGTCTTCACTGCGTCAGCCGGTAAACACGGTCCACTTCATAGGCCTTCCCATTGGCGTTCAGCGCCAGCACCCTCACGTTCATCACGCCGTTAGGATCTTTCAACAGCTCTTTGGGAATCCTGAATGTCCCGGAAGCTCCCAGTCCCAACAGCCGTGAACCCTCGCCACCCGCCACCACTTCACCCCACCAGGCATACTGCATGCGGCGGCTGGCGCGGTTGGCCTTCGTGATTTTTATGCCAAAAGGCGGCGGGATATTCGCGCTGATCGAATCGCCCGGCGGACCCGTGAGCTCGAAGGGCGTCTTCGCCGCGTCGGTTTCCACCTCCTGCACCGGCGGGTCCTCCGATTCGAAGTAGTAGTACTTTAGCCGCGAAGCCTTCTCTCCATCACGTGGCACCTGCAGAATCCAGTCGTGCGCATTGTCTGGCGTCGCCCGGCTGAATACCTCGCCCCGGTAGTCTTTCAAATACAACTCTTCCCCGCTAGCCGGATTAATCCAGAGCGGATTGTATTTGTGTTTCAGTAACGTCATCTCGACGATTCCCGGATTTTGCGCGTAGGCCAGATACTCGACTTCGGTCAACCCTACGGAACGTGCGCCGGCCACATCGAAAAATGGTTCAAACTCCCAATAGCGCGTGCCGGACACAATGCGCGCCCAGGTCTGAACCGCTTTGACGTTGGCCGGATTCTGCAGGCTCTGGTAGCTCACAGTGGGATATTCCCCGTTCGTAGTCGCATTCCAGAGTTCATGGCGGAAGGCCTCGGGCTCTGTGGCATGAACGATGTGAACTTCGGGCAGTTCCGTGAACTGATGCTCGACCGCACCCAGCTGCGGATCGGGCGAGGCTTCGATGCCGTAGTTCAGCCAGCCATCGTTAATCAGTGGAAAAGTGGAGGTCCGGGCATCGGTCGAACGCGGGTGAGCCAAGCCATCGTATTTCGCCAGGTAAGAGCCTAAGTCTTTCAGCAGCGCTCGCGAGTCCGGCGTGTCCTCAAAACGCTCAACGCCCTGCCAAGTCACATTCAAGCCGCCGTAGCGCGCCACCAGGTAGCGCACCACAGCTTCATGCTGGTCGAAGTTGGCGAAAAACCCGCCCGCCCCGAAAGAACTGTCGGCCAGCACCAGGTCGAGCGTAAAGCCTCGCTGCGCCGCGTCGAGCAACCGGTCGTCCAAAGCAGCAAAGTAGGCGCTCACCGGCTGCCCCTGGGCGTCAAAGGGCTTACCCGCTTTGGATTGTGTCAGCAGCGTTCCTCCAATGTGAGTAAACCCGTCGTGCTTCCGGGCATCGAGCCAGGAGTCAAACTCGCTCGAACTCAGTTGCAGCCAAGGCGCGGTCACTCCCAGCCAGAGATGAGGCTGCTTACTCGTCGTGCGCCAGTGCCGGAGATTGGCTACCAGCACCATCCCAGGCAGACCGCTGTCCGCCACCGAAAAGGTGTCTTCCTTGTCGTTGTATCGAGGAATGTCGCTGAGGACGTGATAGGTCCAGGTCCCGGCCTCGGTTGGGCTGAATCGGACTTTTAAAGCTCCGTCGGCAAACGCTTGGATCAGGTAGGTCTTATGGGTGGGCGAGCGAAATTCCACGCGCAAAAGGTCGTTCTGGTAAGGGGAGCTCTGCTTATCGCTTGCTTGCAAAGCGAAAGTTAGCTCGCAAGGCAGGAACGAGCGCGCCCCGCTAGAGCAGGCGGGAAGGGAAGCCGCTTTCCCGGCAAACAAACACGTAGTTAGAAGGAGGGCCGATCGAAGAAGGCCCGGGAAACGCATATAGGCCCAGGATAACGGGCGGCTTTTTAGCGAATCGCGGGACAAGATGGGTCTCAAATTGCTCCAGTTTTTACGAAGGGTTTAGCGTAGGTACGGGGGATCTGGTTTAGCGAGAGAAAACCATAGCTCAAACGACTACCATCATGCCGAAACATTTTTGTACAATTTGTCGTTACACTGTTCTTAGTCAGTGTGGGACATCCTGCAGTACCCGAAATTCGTATGTTCAGGTGCTGACAGGGCAAATTTAAATAGGTGAAGTCGACCTGGTTTGTCGATAAGGAAAACAGCGGAGGCTGCTTATGGACATTGTTGGTGATCGCAAGTTCGTGGAAGTACCCGGCGCAAAGACGCACGAGTTGCCGCCGCTGCTAGTCAAGACCGTGCCCGACGTGAAGCGCGTCGACAAGATGGTCGGCATCGCCGCGGACATTATCGAGCAGGAAGAGATGATTCCGCCTATTTTGGGCGATGTCGTCGCTACCGAGGAAAATCTGGAACGGCGCAAGATGGATCTGGCCATCAATCTGGTCGATCAGTACCTTGGTCTGCTGAGCCACTGGCACTGGGGCGACGCGGTGATCGAGTGGATTCGCCAGTGCGAAATCACCTTCGGCGCACGCCTGGAGCTTCGCAACCTCTTGCGCAGCGATCTGTGGCCTCACGCCGGACGCAGCAGCTTCGTCACCTTGCTCGCCGATAAAGCCGTCAAGACCAAAGGGGTTCAGCTCGAAAAAGCGGTAGGTTTACGCCTCGCTTTTCGCCAGATGCCGCCTATTCGCTGTTGCTCCGATCAGTTTCTCTTTTATCTGAATAAGTCCGTCGCGCAAACGGCCTACCAGACCTGGCTGACCATGACGCCGAATCCGGTGTCATCACTGCCGCCCGAGCGCTTCATGTTTGACGTGGTAAACATGTCGCTCGAAGTGCATTGAGTGGGCTCAAGAGAGTTCTCGGCCGCCGCTTACGATTCCAAGAACGTCTTCTCCATACCGCTTGATAAACGAAGGCCCAATCCCGGGTACCGTGAGCAAGTCCTCTTCGGTTTCCGGCAAGTCGTCGACGATGTTTCGCAGCATTGCATCGCTCGCGATGCGAAACGCCGGCAATCCTTTGCTCTTTGCTTCTTTTAAGCGCCATTCGCGCAAGGCTTGCATCAATGGTTCGCTCGCGCTGTCGGGCACTCTGTTCCGGCTTCTCGCCGGACGGGACTCCCGTGAAGTTCTGGACCTTTTGCGCGACTCGGTTTTGGACTGCTTTTCCCTGATTTGCAGATGCAACGGTTCGTCGCCGGTAAGTGCCTCACCTTCGCTGGTTAGTCGCGCTGTTCGATAAGGTATCTGTTTACCATCCTTTTCGAACACTGCCGACTGCAGCGCGATCAGTCCGGCGCGCCCCATCCCAGCCAGTAATTCTTCAAACCCGTCACGGTCCAACTGAATTCCAGCAGTTTCGGAATACAGTTTGCCGGTCGAGCGCCCCAGGCCGTTCGCCAACTCTCCCAGAACGCGTCGCGCTAATTGTTCTTCGGTTCTGTTTGCTTCGCGGAAGCGCTGCACCACGCACTGTTCCGCCGCGCAAAAATCGCACAATCCGCACCAGGCTTGCGTGTCGCTGCGGTCGCCAAAGTAACGGACCAGCGCCGCCATCCGGCAGCCATCCAGAGCCGCGTAGCGCAGCATCAGTTCCAGTTGTACGTTCCGGTGCTCGATCTGGCTGTGATACGAATCGCGCCATTTGGCCTGCCCGCGCGCCACATTCTCTTCCGGATCGATCAACGCACCGCCGTGTACCCAGAGCTTATCGAGCGCCGTATCGAACACCGCCTCTTCGAGGCGCGACGCCCGGTACAGCGAATCTTTGGTCATGCGTTTTTCGCACAGCAGACCGAAAATCTTCTCGAGCACGTCCGTTTCTGGATAATCTCGATTGAAGAAAAAATCATGCCTTCTCCGGTCGGCGTAGGCATGCATCAGAATGGCCCGGCTCGGTGCTCCATCCCGCCCGGCGCGCCCGATCTCCTGGTAGTAAGCCTCCGTACTGCCCGGCAGCGCCGTGTGAATTACCGTGCGTACGTCCGGCTTGTCGATGCCCATACCAAAGGCGATAGTCGCGACGGTGACGTCCACTTTGCCCGCTAGAAACCGCTCCTGCACACTCTGCCGTCGTGTCGAGGTCAGTCCGGCGTGATACGGCTCGGCCCGGAAATGCGTTCCCAGATCGCTCGCTAACTTGTCACTTTCAGCGCGGGTCGGCACATACACGATGGCAGGACGTCGCCCCGGCTCGTGCAAGACTTCCAGCACCGCCTCGGACCGCGCTGAGAGAGGCACCTCGACAATCTCGATCGCGATGTTTTTGCGCCGGAAGCCCTGGATCGAGCGCAGCGGACTGTGCAGCCCGAGCTGCGTGACGATATCGTTTTGTACCACCGGTGTGGCGGTCGCCGTCAGCGCAATAATTGGCGACGGCCGCAGCAGCGGGAAATAGCGCTGCAGCATTCGATAATCCGGCCGGAAATCGTGACCCCACTGCGAAATGCAATGCGCTTCATCGACAGCAATCAAGCACGGCTTCCGTTTGGCCAGGAACTCGGGAAATCCAGGGACCGAAAGTCGTTCCGGCGCAATAAAGAGAAACTGTAGTCCGCCGTCCCGATAGGCCAGGGCCGCCGCACGCGACGATTCCCGTGTCCGCCCTGAGTGAATCCGATCCGCCCGGAGGCCCGCGGCATTCAGCTTGGCCACTTGGTCTTCCATCAACGCGATCAGCGGACTCACCACCAATGCCGTCCCGCCGAGTAGCAGCGCCGGCAGCTGGTAGCACAGCGATTTGCCCGAGCCGGTGGGCATCACTACCAGCGCATCCTGGCCTTCTGAAAGCGCCCGGCAAGCCTGCTCCTGCCCCGGCCGGAAATCGGCAAAACCAAAAGTGCGTCGCAGTACATCCTGCAGCAGGACAGGTGAATCAGCAGCAGCCATCAATTCCAAATGACATCCAGGTCTGGGTACCGCAAGAACTGCCTGTCATTAGTCACCACCGCCAGATTATGCGAATACGCTTGTGCGATCAACAAGCGATCGAATGGATCGCGATGATCGGAGAAGTGGGGCAACGTACCCAATCTCCAAATGTGCGCCAAGTGAATTGGCTGGACATGCAAAGCCATTTCGTGAATCGCCATAGTTATCAGCTGGGGACTGAGCTCTTTCGCCAATGATCTTTTCAACTGAATTTCTAACGGGGCGATCACGCTCACGTACCGCTCCTCGGCATTCTTGATTGCGGCCTTTGCTCTATTAGGAAGCGTTCCCGCCATTCCGTGAATCAAGGCGCAGGTATCCAGAAGCACTCCCGAGCTTTGTCCATATATCGGATTCGCGCTTCGAAAAAAGCCGGCAGCTTTCATTCCAGGTCCTCGAACATCGCGTAAACTTCGGCATCCGCCTTCTCATTCGCTTCCTGGCTATCCCAATCCGCAGGAAGCCGCGCCACAACGTCCTTGAATTTTCCATATCCACGCAAAAATTTCTCTGACGACGTCACCGGCGTTAGCCGTACATCTCCAACTCCCTGCGTTGTAATGACAATCTCTTCGCCATTCAAAGCACGTTTGATTAGTTCGGCAAGACGGGGCTTTGCCTCCCGTACATTCATGTCCATAGATCGAATGTAGTCGCATTGTGCAACCACTGTCAAGCTTTCCTGTGAAGCTGGAGCTGTGCTATCCTACGAATGTCTCCTGCCCCATCCGTCCTTTGCCTTCGTGGTGTCACTTCCACGTTTCGCGGATCTACCCGGTTCAGTTCGTAAGTCTGGTTCAAACCATAGGCTTGCTACATAAAGGACGTCAGGCCAGTTTTAGGCACGTTGTCCTTTATGAACACTTTCACAGAACTTACACTCAATCCCTGTCTGCATCAGAACCTCGCGCGCAACTTGTTTGTGCAGCCGACGCCGGTGCAGGCCCAATCTATTCCGCCGGGGCTCACCGGCTCAGATGTAGTTGCCACCGCGCAAACCGGTACCGGCAAGACGCTGGCGTTTCTGCTACCGATCCTCGAAAGGCTGATGAACGCGAACGCCGCGGCTAGTTTGCCGAAGGGTCGCTCGGCCGTACAGGCGCTGATCCTGGCGCCCACTCGCGAACTCGCTCTTCAGATTGCCGAAGCCTTCGGTAAAGTGGCGCCCGGCACCAATTTGCGCGCGGCCGTCGTCGTTGGCGGTCTCAGCGAACAGACTCAGCTCCATGCTCTGCGACGCGGCGCTCAGGTGGTTATCGCCACCCCCGGCCGTCTGGAAGACTTTCTCGGCCGCCGGCTCGTCGATCTCAGCACGGCCTCCATCGTCGTACTCGACGAAGCGGATCGCATGCTCGATATGGGCTTTTTGCCCGCCATCGAAAAGATCCTTTCAGCGCTTCCCAAGACCCGTCAGTCGCTCTTCTTCTCCGCCACCATGGAGCGCACCGTCGAACGGCTGATTCAGCGCCACTCGATTAACCCCGTGCGTATTGCCGTCCAGGGTTCCATCACCAAGACGCCGGAACAGGTCGATCTGCACGTGTACGAAGTGGAAAACGACATGAAGATTCACCTGCTTCAGCACATGCTGGGCCAGGAAGAAGGCTCCTTCCTGGTCTTCGCGCGCACTAAACATGCAACGGATCGACTGGCCAAAAAGCTCTCCACCTTTGGCGTACGCTCGGTGGCCATGCATGGCGACCGTACCCAGAACCAGCGCAATCAGGCGCTCGCCGGCTTTCGGGAAGGCCGTTATCGTGTCTTAGTTGCAACCGACGTAGCCGCCCGAGGAATCCATGTCGATAGCGTCGCGCATGTGGTGAATTTCGACCTCCCGCAGGCTCCGGACGACTTTGTTCATCGCGTAGGACGCACCGGCCGTGCCGGACAACGCGGCTCCGCCTCTACGTTTATCTCGCGCAATGAGCGCGGCGAAATTCGCCGTATCGAACGGGAATGCAAAGTGCGGCTTGAGCGGTGCGAAGTCTCTCCCGCCATCCTGCGTGAGATCGCCGAGCGTTCTGAACGCGAAGCGGCAGTTCGCGCCGAGCGCCACCGTAGCGAACCAATCGTCTCGCAGGCTCATCCCCATCACAACCGGGAACGCTCTGACAGCCGTTCCGGCAAACCAAAGTGGAAGGGTCAGTCGAGCGGTCCGCGCCGCCCCCGAGCCTCCGGCAAATCTAAACCAGCTTACGCGGCCGGCTGATCCCCGTGTTGATCCATGTGCCGAGGCCCTACGGATTCACATTGAACTCCGCCATCGACCACCAGTTGCTCGACTTACCGGTCTGCACGACTTTGATATAGCGCGCTGTTTGCGGCGGAAAACTCGCTGTGATGAGCGCGCTCGTCCCGGTGCCTGCAGCGACCGGGTTCCCCCATGTATTACCGTCGTTTGAGACGTATACCTGAAACTGGCGCGGATAATCATTGGTAGAAGTGCCCGCGTTCAGGATGATGCCGCTGAACGATTGCGCGCCGCCGATATCTACTTGGAACCATTCGCCGCCGTTCTGGCGATGCCCCGTAGACCAGCGGGTCTGCAAGTTGCCATCGAGCGTCGCCGCTGGTATTTGCCAGCGGCTCGCGCTCGAACTCGCTGACGCTTTCCAACCGCTCCGGGCGAGTGGACCTTTGGATTGCGGAATGACAATGATGCTGGCCGATTGCGCCGGAAACGAGGCGGTCAAAGACGAGTTGACAACCGCCGCATTCGGTCCGGCCACGATCGCCTGTAGATTGGCAGCCGAATAGGTAAAGAGCTGCGCGCTCGCAGCGGCGCTGAAATTGGCCACGCTCAAGCTGGTGGTCAGTTCACTCGCAGTTTTATTCACAACTACCAGTGTCAGCGCGCCATCCAAGCTGCGCTGCGCTCCGTAAATCGCCAGCTGCGTCTGATCCGTACTCTGGGCGGTTACGCCGGTATCCCCGAACATATTTCCTGCCCCGTCATAGTTCCGATACAGCCGGAAAGAGTACGCCGTCGGATCGGTTGCTTTCGGCGCATCCCACATGTCCGCGAAATCGACCTGTTCCCGGCCGAAGATGCCTAAGATATCCGCTTCCGCCAGTGCGCCTACCAGCGTGGTGTGGCCACCCCAGCTGTACTCGGAAAAGGCCAGCTTCGTCCCCGGGTAATACTGATTGATCCAGCCTTTGAAACGCGGAATCAATTGCATGTTGCCAAAATAATACTGTTCGATCCAGGTGCCCGAATTGTACGTCGGATCCCACAGCGAGCGTGTCGATTGCAGTTCATAATTGTTGTCCGTGGTGCTTCCCCCATACACATGCTCGTCGAAATAATCGAGGATGCGCGCATTGTGCTGCGTCTGATAAGCCTGCATCTGTTGCAAATACCATTGCCCGGCATACAGGCCGCCGTGTTCCTGCATGTCAGCCGAATTGCCGATCCAGCCGCCCAGCGTGAAGTCTGACGGACCCATTACCAGCGCCGTCTGGTCCGTCGCCTTCACCATGGCCGCATATTCACTGCCCAAACTGAAGATCGTGTCGTAGTTGGCGCCATTCGGCAGCACATCGCGATGCGTGTTGCCCCAGCCGCCGGGTTCATTGTCGAGTTGATAATACGTCACCCCGCCCTTGGCCGCCGTCCCGAAATCCAGCAGGAAATGACTGATCCAGTTCTGCTGGAATTGCGGGCTGTTGTTGATGTGGTTCGCGTAAATGTTGTTGTCAATCAGCTGCGTGCCATTCGCCGCTATGCTGTTGCCGCAGTTGTCCCCATTCGGATGTACGTACGGGTTGACAGACTGCTGCGCCCCGTACACCGAAACCGGGAAGCTGCAGCCCCAGGCGGCGGACTTGTTGATATACGGAATGATCGGGATCGTGATCAGCGGGTGAGTGCCCGCCGGCTGAAAGCTTTTGATCATGGCGTCGGGTCCTGCGCTCGGAGTCGGGTTGCTCGTCCCGCTGCCGCTCATGAAATACCAGTCAAAGCCCGCATTCGAGCTATCGACCTGCCAGTTGTAGCGCGTCGTTCCGTCTCCACCCCAGCGAGTGTTGGGCAACCGGATCTCCTGGGCGAACGCCGGGTCCAGGCCGTAGTTGACGATCCCGTAAATATCGGGGTTAATCACGTGCCGGTTAGCAGCGGCATCGACCGTCAGAGTCGGGGTGGGAGATTGCCCGTAGGCAAACACGGCCAAGAACAGAAGGGAGGTGCGAGAAAGAGAGTTAATATTCATGCGTCAAAAAGAACCTGAATTCGGGTTCTAGGACGTATAGTACGATCTTCGGTTGTCTTCGTCGACTCGGTTTCGTCTGTACCTCCCGACCCTATCTCTTGAAGACCTCAAATCGGGTCGTCTCAGCCCTCCCACAAACCTTTCGAAATGTGATCTGATAGACGGTATGAATGGAGCGAGACCTGTAACATCCACTAAGGTTTTCGCGCCTCACTCTCAGCTGAAGAGCCACGTGCCGTCTTTCAAGCCTTCCATCAGAATTGCTTTCATTTGCCTCAACGCAGGAGCGCTATGTCTCGGCCAGACGCCAGTGTCTCCTGCTCCCGCTTCACCGTCTTTCGACCAGGTGGTAGCGCCGTTTGTCGCGCAGAATTGCGCCGGTTGTCACAACGAGAAGCTGAAAACCGCTGGCTTGGCCCTGACCGGATATCACGACACCGCCTCTTTGCTCCACGATCGAGATGTTTGGGAAAAAGTAGTCCGCCGGATTCGCGCCGGTGAGATGCCGCCCAAAGGGATGCCGCGTCCCAAGCCCGAAGCCATTTCCGCGGTCACCGATTGGATCGACCAGCAGTTTGCCGAAGCCGACCGGAACACGCCGCCCGACCCCGGTCACCTGACTGCCCACCGCCTCAACCGGGTCGAGTACGACAATACAATCCGCGACCTTCTCGCTGTCCGTCTCAAAGCGTCTACCGATTTTCCGGCCGACGATTCCGGCTATGGCTTCGACAATATTGGCGACGTCCTCTCCGTTTCACCCGTGCTCATGGAAAAGTACCTGAACGCGGCGTCGAAAATTGCCAATCGCGCCATTCCGTCCGACGCGCTGCCGAAACCCACCCGCATGCGCTACTCCCCGGAACACAGTCCGAACGACGACGGCATGGCTCTCGAAAATCAATTCGAGTTGCCGGCCGAAGGCGATTACGATTTGAAGGTCGCAGTAAGCGGTCGCAAAGAAGCGTTTCGTCTTCATTTTTTGCTCGACGGCAAAGAAATCAAAGTCAGCGATGTCCTGATCGAAAAAGAAGCGCCTCGTTCCTACGAAGTGAAAATGCATGTTTCCTCTGGTGAACACCTGCTGCAAGCCACTATGGAGTCGCGCACTCCCTCAGCCGAGGAAGTCGCGACGGCCGCCTACATGAAGCAAAAGGAAGAGGCCAACTATCAGAAAGCCATTGCGAAGCATCCCGAAGACGTGAAGGAGATCGCCCGCCAGCGTGCCGTTTCCAACCCGCCCACCTTCATCGACACCTTCGACGTAGTTGGACCTTACAATGCGCTTAAGCCGCCTGTGCCGGAAAGTTACCGGCGCATCTTCATCTGCGGCCACCCTGCCGGACACCACACCGCACGCTGCATCCGCCCGGATCTCAACCATCTCGCCACGCTCGCCTGGCGTCGTCCCGTCGCCCCGTCCGAGATCGACCGCATCGTCAAGCTCGTCGCTTCCGCCCAGCGCGACGGCATGACCTTCGATCAATCCATACGGATTGGGATCGAAGCCATTCTGGTCTCCCCGAATTTTCTCTTCCGCATCGAACGCGATCCACGGCCCGACCATGCCGCTGCCGTTCATCCGGTGAATGATTACGAACTGGCCTCGCGCCTCTCCTATTTCCTCTGGAGCAGCATGCCCGACGCGCCGCTCTTCCAGGCCGCCAGCGAGCGCCATCTACATGACCCGGCCGTTCTCAACGCGCAGGTGAAGCGCATGTTGCAGGATCCCAAGTCCGACGCCTTGATCGACAACTTCGCCGGCCAGTGGCTCGAGTTGCGCAATCTCGACAGCATCCATCCCGATCCCGACGAGTTCCCGGCCTTCAACGCCCAGCTGCGCAAAGCCATGTATAGGGAATCGGAGATGTTCGTACAGTCGATCGTGCGCAACGACAGTAGCATCATCGATTTTCTCGATGGCAAATACACCTTTTTAAACGAGCGGCTGGCGAAGTTCTACGGCATCCCTGGTGTGATGGGCGACCAGTTCCGTCGGGTGAGTCTCGATGGCACGGAACGCAGCGGGGTTTTAACGCAGGCCAGTGTCCTCACTGTGACCTCTTATCCCACTCGTACGTCTCCCGTGCTGCGTGGCAAATGGGTTCTCGAAAACGTTTTAAACACGCCGCCGCCTCCCCCGCCGCCTGGCGTCGGTTCGATCGATGCGAAGGGCGGTCCGCTGGCAGGAACCATGCGCCAGCAAATGGAAAAGCACCGCGCAAACCCAATGTGCGCCTCCTGCCACACCAAAATGGACCCGCTCGGTTTCGCGCTGGAAAATTACAACGCTATCGGGCAGTGGCGCACACACGATGCCGGGCAGGTGATCGATTCGAGCGGCGTGCTCCCGAATGGTAAATCGTTTGCGGGCAGCGAGCAGCTGAAAACACTTCTGGTGGGCAATCGCGATGCCTTTGCTGAATGTCTGACCGAGAAGCTGATGATTTACGCTCTCGGCCGTGGACTCGAAGGATACGATAGACGGGCAGTAAAACAAATCACCACCAGGCTCGCGGCGAGTGATTACCGGTTCTCGGCTTTGATTTCGGGAATCGTTAGCAGTGCCCCATTTCAAATGGGTAGAGGCGACGAAGGAGGAGGCGAAATGACAAAAGCTCCAGTAACGAAATCAGCAGGTGGTGGAAATTGATCTTAACTCGTAAGCATGTTTCCCGGCGCACCATGTTGCGCGGAGTGGGCGCGGCCATGGCGCTGCCCGTTCTCGACTCGATGATTCCGGCTTTGACAGCGGCCGCTGAGGTAACTCGAAAACTGTCGCCCTCGCGCATGGTGTTCGTCTATGTCCCGAATGGCATCGACATGCGCAACTGGACGCCGGCCGCCGAAGGGCGCGCCTTTGCGCTGCCCAAAATTCTCGGTTCGCTCGCACCTGTGCAGGATGATGTTCTCGTGCTGAGCGGCCTGATGGATCACGGCGGCGAGGCGCTCGGTGACGGCCCCGGCGATCACGCCCGCGCATCCGCCAGCTTCTTAACCGGCGTGCATCCCAAGAAAACCGCCGGATCCGACATCTCGGTCGGCATATCCGTAGACCAGCTCGCCGCGCAGAAAATCGGCTCCGCCACCCGTCTTGCCTCGCTCGAACTCGGCTGCGAAGATGGCCATTTGGCCGGCAATTGCGATTCGGGTTACAGCTGCGCTTATGTCAACAGCATCTCCTGGCGCAGTCCGACCGCACCCAATCCGCCCGAAGTAAATCCCCGTGCCGTCTTTGAACGCCTGTTCGGCAACGACGACAATGCCGGCGATCCCACTGCGCGCGCCCGCTCCGCTCGCTACCAGCAGAGCATCCTCGATCTGGTGGCCGACGACACCCGGCGCTTGCAAGGCGGCTTGGGCAAGACCGACAAACGCAAACTGGACGAATATCTGACCGCCGTCCGCGAAGTCGAACGTCAGGTGGAAATGATGGAGCAGCAGATCGCTACCAACACCGTTGCCGTTCCAACTCTCGACAAGCCCGATGGCATTCCCATCGACTTCAAAGATCACGCTCGTCTCATGTTTGACCTGCTGGCCATCGCGCTGCAGACCGATACCACTCGCATTTCCACTTTCATGCTGGCGCGTGAAGGCAGCAATCGTTCCTACCGCGAAATCGGGGTGCCCGAAGGCCACCACGGGCTGTCCCACCACCGCAACGATCCCGCCCTGATGGACAAAGTCGCCGCCATCAACCAGCACCACATGGACCAGTTCGGTTACTTCCTGAATAAGCTCAAGAAGACCCAGGATGGTACCGGTTCCCTGCTCGACAGCACCATGGTGACGTACGGCAGCGGCATCAGCGACGGCAACAGACACAACCACGACGACCTGCCCGTGCTCCTTGCCGGGGGCTCCCGGAATTTCAAGACCGGCCGCCACATACGCTACTCGCAAAACGAGCCGGTATCGAATCTCTACCTGAGCATTCTCGATGCCTCCGGCGTTCCGACCGATCATTTCGGCGACAGCCAGAATCGTCTTGGCTATCTTAGCGACCTGACATAATTCGCTCGTGCCAATCAGACTTCTCAGCCTCACCCTCGGGTGTGCGCTGGCTTCTCCGTTTGCATTCGCGCAGACCCATCCGCTCGCTCAACTGATCGAATCCGCACGCCAGGGGCCGTCTGCACCCGGACTGGCCGAGCAGATCACAAAAATCTTGACCGCCAAAGGCGGCACCGCTGTCTGGGGAGCGGACTATTTGTTCGTTACGCCGTCCGCCTCCCCTGCAACCCTCTCGATCGACATGCAGCCCGCCTTGCCGATGGCTCAGGTTGGCGGATCGAACTTGTGGATGCGCCTGGTCAAAATGCGGGTGGGCGTTACGCATGCCTACCAGTTCTATGCGGACGGCAAACCACTCGGCACTCGCTCCGACGTGGCCGGCTACAACCCCGATTCGTATCCGAAGCCCGGCGTACCCCAAGGCAAGCTAAGCGAGAAGCATACGATTGCGAGCAAGATTTACGACGGCATGAAAGCCGATTACTGGTTCTATGCCTCGCCCGGCGTGGACCCGCAAGTGCCCGCGCCGCTGATGATCTGGCAGGATGGCCAGGGACTCATCGCGGGCGATCTCTCCAAGCTTCGCCTCTTCACCGTCACCGAAAATCTGATTGCCCAGAAGCTTATTCCCCCCGATGGTGCATGTGCTCATTGCACCCGGTTTTGCTCCCGACGGCAAACCCATGCGATCGATCGAATACGACACGGTCAGCGATCATTACAACCGCTTCCTTCTCGAAGAGGTGCTGCCCGAAGTAGAGAAATCATACAAGCTGCGCCCCGATGGCTATAGCCGTGGCATAGCCGGAGAATCTTCGGGCGGTATCTGTTCCTTGAATTCCGCCTGGTTCAACCCCGATAAGTTCGCGCGTGTTCATTCGACCATCGGCAGCTACACCTCCATCCAGTGGCACCCGGAAGAAAAACTCGACGGCGGCAATCTCTTTCCTTACATGGTTCGCAAGCAACCCAAACGGAACATTCGCATCTGGATGAGCGACGGCACCGACGATCTCGAAAACAACCACGGCTCATGGCCTCTGCAGAACATACAACTGGCCAACTCGCTCAAGATGCGCGAGTACGATTATCACTTTCGGTTCGGTTTCGCGACGCATGACTCCGCGCAGGCAGCGATTGACCTACCTGAATCGCTCACCTGGCTCTGGCGCGGCTACGATCCCGCCAAAACCTCAGAGGACTTCAAAATGGATCCGTCCGAAAAAGACAAACCCTACTATCGCGTCACGATTGCAAATCGCGATTCCTGGTAACTCACCCGAGATACTGGACGTGAACATACGTGCCGAGGCGCGGATTGTAGGCCAGATACCAACCCGGGTGATCCGGGTCGTCATAAATCACGATCTGATCGCCGCCCCAATTCCAGCCGCCCACGTAGCCGATATCGAAGGGAGCCACGCTCCAGTAGAAATTGTTGAACCAGAACCGGCTCGGTCCGCCACCGGCCAGATGCCATACGTGTGACCGTCCAAAGCCACCCTCGAAGTGGCCATGTTCCCAAGGGTGATCGAAGTGAAAACGAGCATCGTCGCGTCCTTCGTCGTGTCCGACCCAGTGTCCATCGTCGTGGACATGAGGGGCGTCCGGGTGGCCGTGAGAGTCCTGGAAGTTCGGATGATCGTCGTGATTGGGTGGTGCGCCGTGATAAGGTTCGGGACCATGACTGGGAACGTAACCGCCGCCAACGTGTCCACTGTTACCACCATGATGGTCACCGCCACCTGGATGGTCGTCCCCGTGCTGGGCAAACATCGAAACAGAAGCTGCCAGCAGAATGACCGCAAATTTAAAGAACACGCGCACAGCGGACTCTCCGGACGCGGCCAAGTCCGCTGAATTCCTGTTTCGTATGGGGCTGGGCCCCGAAGGCGCGTCGGCGGCCTGTGCGCTTTTAAGTAAGCTGATCATGCTTCTTTAGTTTCTATCATGGTCATCGCCCGAGGCGGAGGCTTCTTCGAAACATTTCGCCGACCAGATCCTTGGCGGCCTGAAAGCGGAGCGAGGCGTAAGCGTCGGGCGATTTGTCGCGCTCGGCGGAATAGAACGTCTGCGCCATTGGCCGACGGAATGCGGGCCAGATCGAAATCTTAAAAAAGGAAACTAATTGCAAATCGATCTAACTTTAGACTCTAGGGCGTTTGTCATTCAGGTGTAAACTCGCTTTCGGAGGTTGTAAATGCGAATACTCTCAGGGTCGATTGCGCTTTTCATTCTTGCCGGTTTCCAGAGCGGCAAGGTCAGTGGCCAGGACAATTGTGGTGGTGCTCAGCCATGCAGGATCATCGACTACGGTGATTGTCAGAACAATTCCTGCCCAAGCAAGTCATATCAAGCGGCATATACGTTGTACAACGAGTGCGAGGACGGACTGTATATCTGCACAATCTGTGGGTGTGAAAGGGCGTGAGGTATGAAGATGAAGCGGATCACTTGTCTTTTTTCCCTGGTTGTGGCTCCTGCGCTTCTCGGCGCAGCTGAGCCTTGGGTTCCTTATACTGCGCACTACGAAGAAACAGCTACTGTGCGCGATTCAAACGGCGTCGTCAACCAAACCCGTAAAGAATTCGTTGAATATCGCACAAGCGACGGATCTACAGCGCGTTTTCGGCAAGTGGGTGGAACTACCGTATCGGGAAGAATTTGGCTGGCCTGCGGCGATATCATCGACTTGGACTACAATCGGAAACTCGCGATTGGGTCGAGTCTGCCTCATACTCCTCGAGAGCATTTCCAGCTTCATAAGAACTGGCCGACCCTCGGCGTCACGACGATGGCCGGACTTACGGTTACAGGTTGGCCAGCACATGTCTCGAATGGCAAGGGAGAGATGTGGTTTGACGTTGCAGATGACATCCTGGTTAAGGCAGAGTCACACACCCAGAACCCTAACGGAGTGATGGTCGACTCACTCAAGGAACTAAAATCAATTGACCTCACGTCAGCTGTCGACGAGTCAAAAATTCAACTACCCTCCGGGTTTAGGCGCGACAGTTCAACGCAGCAAACGTGTAGCAGCATTGGAAATTGACTTTCCAGTTTAGCGAAGGACAATATCTTGTCGCCCGAGACGACGGCATCGCTTTGGGTTTGGCCGGAAAAAGATTCACGCGCAATGCAAGCCTACCGCACGGACGATCCAAGAAACTTAATGCGCCACCGTTCCAACCCATGACGGTACCTTCGTACTCAGGCGAAACCCAAAAGGTGAAAGGCCGCCCGTTTTGGTTTTCAAGCGTCTTCAGAGGCGTTCCGAGACTGATGTGTTCCCGGGTGTGCCAGTGGCAAGTGTTTGAACCCGCGGACTCGGATAGTTGCGGATTGCAGAAACGATTACGTCAACTTACTTGCTTGGCTTACTGTCCGTCCATAGAATGCTGAACGAGTCGGCTGGATTACGCGGATAAAGGATTGCGCCCTGGCGCGAATCCTCATCGCCGAATTGTGACATCGCCATCGATGACGTTCGCCGCTCCGAACAGACGGACGAGATCGGCCCTTGTGGTCGAACGAGTAATCGGCCCGACGCGTTTCCCAGGCACAATCAACCAGTCATTGCCGGCGCACAACAACAGAGAGCTCACCAGGAACAATGTAGCGCCCAGCTTGCAATGCACGATACGAATTCCTCGGTCGGCCGCTGTTACTCCGTTCGCAACGCTCGCATAGGATTAAGTGAGGCCGCCCGGTTGGCCGGTATGATCGCCGCCAGGAACGCACACACCGCGAGCGATGCCACCGCGATCAACAAAGCAATCGGGTCCCAGCTCGCAACCCCGTAAAGCTGCGCTGCGATCAGCCGTCCCGCGCCGATCGAAAGCGGAATACCTAGCAGCAGTCCGAACGCCACCTTGCGGAACGCGCCTTGCAGGATCAGCTGAATCACGTTCCCGCGGGTTGCGCCGAGCGCCATCCGCACGCCGATTTCACTCGTACGTTGCGCTACCGAATAAGCCGTTACGCCATACAAGCCGATCGCGGCCAGAATCAACGCTACCAGACCGAACAACCCCGCCAGCCCGGCCACGGCGCGCTGCTGATCGAAGTCGAAATCCACTTGCTGCTGCATGGTCCGAACGCCGGTTATGGTGAGGTTAGGGTCGGCGTCACTGAAAACTTTCTTGAGAAGGGGTTCGAGCGTGCCGGGATCGGCTCGCGTTTGGAGCAGGGCGTTTTCGATGAAATGCGAACGCAACTCACCCTTCTGGATCATGTCATTGGCGTAATCGTGATGCTGGGCGAGGGGCACGAAAAACATGGGTCGTGCGGGTCTTTTCGGGTCGTGATACTTTGCGTCCCTAATCACGCCGACGATCCGAAACGTGGTAGCGTTTTCGGGCACATCGATGCCGAAGCGTCTGCTGAGCGGATCTTCCTTCGGCAGAAAACGTTTCACAAACGCCTGATTGACAATGGCGACCGGTGCACTCGCGCCTTTGTCAGAAGCGTTGAAGGCGCGGCCCCGAAGTAAGGGCTGGCCGAGAGTATCGAAATAGTCGAGGCTGACGCGATCCCAGGAAGCAACCGATTCTTCGCTCATCTTGGGCGTGGGGTGACCCTCGACAAAAATGATTTCGCCCCAATTGTCCGAGAAAGGGGTGTAAAGCGCGAGACTGGCGCGCTCGACGCCGGGTACATGCCGCAGCCGTTCTTCGAGATCGCGATACAGCGCATCGAGATGGTCTTGCGTGTAGGTAGGTGGTGGGGAATTCAGGTTGACGGTGACCCGGTCCTTAGTCTCAAAGCCGAGCTTTTCGTTTTCCAGATTGTTCAGGCTGCGAGTGAGCATGCTGGCCCCCGCGATGAGCACAACCGATAGCGTGGCTTGCAAAATGAGCAGCGCATTGCGCGAGAACGAAGAACTGTCTTTGGTGCTGCGATTGGCGCCGCGTAGCGCTTCGACCGGATTGGTGCGGGTAGCAAACCAGGCGGGAGCAGACCCGAAAATAACGCCCGTGAGGAGCGACAGTGCAAACGCGAAGCTGAGAACGGGCAGTGACGGGCGGCTGCTGATGGGCAGATAATTGACGCCGTGGAACGCCAGAGTCAGAATCAAGCGGCTGGCGGCGTAGGCGACAAACAGGCCTGCTATGCCGCCGGCGATCGCCAGCAGCACGCTTTCGGTGAGTGACTGGCTGATGATGCGCGTTTGCGAAGCCCCGATCGCGAGACGGACCGAGGTTTCGCCACGCCGCGCCATTGAGCGCGCGAGCAGCAGATTGGCGCTGTTGGCGCAGGCGATCAGCAGGACCAGACCGCACACCGTAAGCAGAATCTGCAGGCTGCGCCCATAGTCCTCTTTCATGGCGGCCACGCCCGCCCCCGCCGGGATTACCGTGATGTTCTGTTTCGGCAGCAGCCGCTTAATCTCGGGCAGCCACGCCGCCGGGTAGCCGCTGTCGTTGAGCAACCATCCACGTAGTATGCCGGTCAGACGCGCGGACAAGCCGTTGACCGTTGCGCCGGGCTGCAGGCGTCCGATGACGCGCAACCAGGCGGAGATCGGCTGGCGTAGCAGCGAATTTTGTCCGGCGACTAGCGGTTCCTGTTCCAGAGGGAGCCAGAGATCGGGCGGGTCGCTACGTAGCGTCTCGCCAAAAAACCCGGGCGGCGCGATCCCAACAATGGTGAACGGGCGGTCTTGCACAATCAACGTCGACCCGACAATCGCCGGATCGCTCCCGTACAATTGATGCCAAACACGCGAACTCAGAACGGCGACAGGCGCGGCGGATGCTCGATCATCGGAAGCTTTGAAGAGACGGCCGGCAAACGAACGGACGCCAAGAGTCGAGAAGTAGTTGCCGCTTACCCATTCGCCATGCAGCGATTTGGCTACGTGATCGATTTGCGCCCGGCGGACGCTGTACTGCCAATCACCGGCTTGGAAAGCGGCGAGTTCGCTGAATTCGGGCGTCTCTTGTTTGAGCCGCCGATAGAACGGATACGAATACATCCCCCACTTATCTTGCGGACCGCCTTCCACGCAGCAATCATTGCCCTCTCCAATGCGGTAGAGACCCGCCGGATCGGCTACCGGCAGAGAGCGCAGCATTACCGCGTGTATGAGCGAGAAGATAGCCGTAGTGCCGCCGATGCCGAGCGCCAGAGTCAAAATCGCCGTCACCGTGAAAACGGGCGAAAGCCGAAACTGGCGTAATGAGTAACGAATGTCACCGAAAAGATTGTGCATGTGTGCGGGCTCTCTACAAATACGCTCGTGCCCGCGCCGAGGTTCACTTATTTCGCGAATAAGGTGGGGCTTTGCGGAATTGCTTCACCGTCGCAGCGCGGATCGGAACCGGCGAAATTGACGCCGCGGCGATCGTCATGCAGCACCGCTTCGCCCTGCCCGACGGTATACGAGAACGGTTCGAGAATTTCCAGCACATGCCCGCGTTTCGTGAGATCCTCGCGCACCGCTGCCGGAATGCGCGATTCAATTTGTACATCACAACCTTCGAAAGTCGCTTTGGTGAAGCGGGCCGATTCCAGTGCAGCCTGAATGTTCATTCCGTAATCCACCACGTTAGCCACAAATTGCGCGTGAGCCTGCGCCTGGTTCCAACCGCCCATAATGCCGAAGCCGAGATGCACGTCGTCTTTTTGCATGAAGGCCGGAATAATCGTGTGCAGCGGACGTTTGTGTCCGGCGATCGAATTGGGTTTGCCCGGCTCGAGCTCAAAACCCGCACCGCGATTTTGAAAGCTGAAACCAGCTCCTGGCGCGACCATCCCAGTGCCGTATCCGCCGTAATTGCTTTGGATCAAAGAAACGATATCGCCTTCTTTGTCGATGGTCGACATGTAGATGGTTTCGTGTCCACGAGCATTCAGCTTCTCGCTAAGATCCGAGGGCACCACCTGGCAGGCGGCATGGTCCATATGAATGAGCTTGGCCCGTTGCGCGGCGAGCTCTTTCGAAAGCATCTGCTTGACCGGAATCGGCGTGAAACGCGGGTCGCCCACGTAGTGAACCATGTCTGCGTAGGCCAGTTTCTTGGCTTCGATCATCACATGCAGCGCATTGGCCGAGTCCTGACCATAGGATTTCATGGGGAACTTTTCCATGATGTTCAGCATCGAGAGCGCCGCGATCCCCTGGCCATTTGGAGGCAGCTCATAGATCGACCAGCCGTGATAGGTCGTCGAGATCGGATCCACCCACTCGGGTTGAAAATCGCGAAAGTCTTCGAGCGTGTGCGTGCCGCCCTGCGCCTTCAGAAAATCGACCATCGTTTTGGTGAGCGGGCCATTGTAAAAATCATCGCGGCCGTGCGCAGCGACTTCGCTCAGCGAATGCGCAAGCGCCGGATTCTTAAACGTATCACCCACCCCGGGACGAACGCCGCCGGGTAGATAGGTTTCTTGGTAGCCGGGTTGATTGAGGAATGCCTTGCCGACCCAGTAGCGGGCATTCTTTTCGGCCAGCGGAAAGCCATTGCCGGCATAAAAAATAGCGGGGCTTAATAACTTGCTGAAGGGCATGCTGCCGAAGCGGGCACGCAGCGCATCCCAGCCGGCGACACAGCCGGGCACGGTGATAGTATGCACGCCGCGCGGATCGAGCTTGTCGATGTTGTGCGCTTTCAGATAGTCAATCGTCAGCGCCTTCGGTGCCCAACCGCTCGAATTCAGGCCATACAGCTTGTGCGTTTTTGCTTCGTAATAAAGCACAAAAAGATCGCCGCCCATGCCATTTACATAAGGCTGCGTGACACCCATGACGGCATTCGCCGCAATGGCCGCATCCACTGCATTGCCGCCTGCTTCGAGCACTTTCGCGCCGGCGTCGGACGCCAAAAATTGTGGGGCTGATACGATGCCGTATTTCGTAACCACCATCGAGCGCCCCTGCTCGGGAGACGACGCGAACTGCGGATCTGCCGCAGCGGCCAGGGATGCAACGGCGAGAAAGGCAGCCAGGATTCTCATGGTTTGGTAAGACTGCATCTTAGCGCGGAACGAGCTTTATGGGAAGTTCACGGACTCGGTGGCCGGTTGCATGGTAAACCGCGTTGGCGATTGCCGCTGCTACTCCGACTATGCCAATCTCCCCAAGACCTTTCGCACCGAGTGCGCTCCCCCTGCTGTCGTCTTCTTCAATGAGTATCGCGTCGATGGCCGGCACATCGGAATTCGTCGGCACCAGGGCTTCGGCAAGATTGGAGTTGACCCAGCTGCCCGTGTGTTGGTCAATTTTTGTTTCTTCGAACAGAGCATGGCCGATGCCCCAAACCATGCCGCCGAGCAGCTGGCTCCGCGCAGTGGTTTGATTGATGATGCGGCCGCCGGCGAACGCTCCCACCATCTCGCGGACGCGCACCCGGCCCGTATCTGAATCGACGGCGACTTTGGCAAACTGCGCGCCAAACGCCGCCCGCCCATAGCGGCTTTTGCCAAACAGACGGCCCGTGATCGCCTTTGCGCGGAACTTACGCTTCGAGTGACGCGCCAGCAATGTTTGAAGCAATTCGCGAGCCAGCGGTTCCGAGCGGACGAACAGGCGTCCTCCTTCAATTTCCACTTCGCGAGAGCGAAAGCCGTAGAGCGGGGAAGACGGGTCCGTAATGGCGCGCAGGATCAGGTCGCGGCGCAGCCTGTCGCCCGCTTCTTTAATAGCCGAGCCCACGCTGAGCGTAGTAGACGACCCGGCGGTGATGAAGGCAAACGGTAGCCGTGTGTCGCCATACTGAAAGTTAACTTGTTGTGGGCAAACCCCAACCGATTCGGCGGCGATCTTCGTAAAGGCGGTAAGAGCACCCTGTCCTATCTCATGAGCCGCGCTTTCGACCTGTAGACTGCCATCCGGCAAAAGGGTAAGGCGCGCTACCGCTGGGAATTGCAGTGTCCGGTACATGGCAGAGGCCATGCCGTACCCGATCAGTTGCCCGTCTTCCTGCATCGAACACGGCGTCGGGTTGCGAGCTGTCCAGCCGATGCGCTGCGCCGCGGCGCGATAACACTGCTTGAGCGATTTGCTCGACCATTTGTGGCCAGTAGCTGGATCGACGTGCGCGTAGTTGCGCAGTCGCAGTTCGACAGGATCCAGCCTGACGCGCTCGGCCAGCTCATCCATCGCGCATTCGAGTGCGAAGAGACCGGGCGCTGGGCCCGGGGCGCGCATCCAGCCTGGCGAGTTCACGTCAAGCCGCACGATCTTATGCGTAGTCTGTAAGTGCGGCGAAGCGTAAAGGTGAGGAGTGATTTCACCCGCCGGCTCGACGAAAGCAGCGCAGTGGGAGTTCTGAATGATGGCATCGTGCAGTGTCACGGAGAGACGGCCCTCGCGATCGGCGCCGAGACGCACTCGCTGATGGATCGCCGAGCGGTAAGGCATGAGCGCATAGGTCTGCTCGCGAGTGAGAACGATCTTGACAGGCGCTTGACAAAATTTCGCCGCCATGGCGGCGAGCAGCAAGCCCCCACCGCTCGCTTTACTGCCGAAAGCGCCTCCGATCAGCGGAGCAATCACGCGGACTTTGCTGTTGAGATTGATGCCTGCGGCGAGTTGCGCTGCCAGCCGAGGCTTGCCTTCAAACGGACCAAGATCGAAGGCTTCCCCAAGCGTCATCGCGTCCCCGAAGACAAATTGAGTGGCGATCCAGACGGTCAGGCGGCCCTGTTCGTCCCAGGACGCGATGCTCGCGCCGGGCTCCATCGCATTGTGGTGAGCAGACGCGGTCGTATACGAGAGATCCAGTTGAACGGCGGCCTGCTTGAAGGCTTCGTCGGGCTTTCCCCGAACAACTTTTGCGGGATCACCGGCCGCAACCTTCTTTACATCGGTTGCCCGCGCATCGTCGAAGGCAAGCGTGGGCGTCGTGCTTGCATACGTCACCTGAACAAGCGAGGCGGCATGCTTGGCATGCAGCAGCGTATCGCCAATTACCAGCGCCACCGGTTGCCCGTAGTAACGGAGGCGATTGTCCTGCAGTGGCAGAAAAAAGTCGAGCTCGCTGCCGACGAGTGTCTTAACCTTCTTAAGTCGCGGCGCGTTTTGATGAGTGAGCACCGAATGAACTCCGGGTGCAGCTTCAGCAGCCGTCGCATCCATATTTGCAATGAAGCCGGCAGCGGAAGTGCTGGTCACAATGGCCGCATGCAACAGGCGCTCTGTACCCAAAATGGAAGGGCCCAGATCAGCTGTGTAACGAGCAGCTCCAGTGACCTTGGCGTGGCCTTCAATGCGAGTCATGTGTTCATGGTAGCGATCCGTGAATGGCAACTAATCGAATCGTCGATACGTACATAAGCTCATGAGAATGTTTCAATTCATAAGTGCTACGGCGATTGCATTAGGAGTTTTTTCAGCTGCAGCCTCCGCAAAATTCTTATCGGCGGGTGTGGAGGGCGGAGTGCCGCTAAACGATGTATCGGTGCACGGGGGCAGCGGCGATTTGACGGCGAACACGAATCGCTTCATCATCGGACCGAAGGCGGAGCTGCGGCTGCCCTTCCATCTGGGAGTGGAGGTAGACGCCCTCTACCGGCACTATTCGTTCAGCGGCAATGGCGTGAGCGAGTGGGATTTCCCCATCCTGCTCAAGTATCACTTTCGAGGCATTCCCCTCATCCATCCCTTTGCGGATATCGGACCGATCTTTAACCACGTGAGCAACATCACAGCCGTTACTCCGAACCAATCTGCCGCGGGAATTCTTGTAGGAGCGGGCCTCGACTTTCATGCGCTGATCCTGCATGTAGAGCCCGAGTTCCGCTACACCCACTGGGGCAGCCAAAACTACAACTTTGCCGCGGTCGGTTCGGGACTAGCGGCGAACCAGAATCAAGCGCAGTTTCTGGTAGGCCTGACCTTCTGACGCTAGTGAAAATTCTCGACCAGCATCAGCTGGCTTCCCGCTTCATCGACCTTCCCGTACAGCAGCCACTGTTCATCGGGGGAGACGCTCAGTCCAGACGCAACAGGGCCTGGCAGCCTCGCAGCGATCCTGACCGAATTAGTTCGAAAATCGATAAATTTAAGAGTGGTCGCCTGGAATGAGTCCAGGAAGTAAATTCCGTTTTTTACGAGCGTGAACTGGACACCATAACCGTAGCGAAAGACAGAGATTTGGGTTTCCTCTCCGCCCGCGGATGGCACCTTCCACAGAGTCGTGTCGTCTTTAAGGTAGTAAAGGGCTTTGCCGTCTGCGGATTCTATCGCTTCGCAGCCGCCGTTCTTCGTAATTTGAATTTCCTGGCCACCACCGGGCGGCTTTTTCCAGATTTGAGGGCCGCCGCTCTGCGAACTGCAGTAGTAGATCCATTTCCCGTCATGAGACCAGTTGGGCCTGATCTGCAAGGCTGCATTCGTGGTGAGGCGATTGGGCTTTCCGCCGCTCGATGAGATGACATAGACGTCCCAGTTTCCGGCTGCGTTGCCGTCGAAGGCCAGCCACTGGCCGTCCGGAGACCAAGCGGGACTGCCCGCCCAGGAGTTCCCGAACGAGGTAATTTGCGTGGTTTGGGAGCCGTCTGCATTTGATGTCCAAATCTCCTCGTTTCCGGATCGGCCGGATTCGAACGCGATCCGTGTGCCGTCAGGCGAATAAGCCGCCCGCGTGTCGTTTCTGGTTGAAGCGATCAAGGGTGTCGCCGGGCGGGAACGCGCGCTGCTGCCCAAGCCAACCCGCCAGATGTTCCAGTCATCGGTCCAGTGCGAGTAGACCAAGTGCCGTCCAGTGGCGCTCAGGGCGACATCCGACGGATCGTCGCCGCCCACGCTCAGTCGGACAGGCTTGCCGGAAGAGCCGATCGGAAGTCTCCAGAGCTCTGGCGTCCCACGACGATTGGAGGTAACCACCAGACTGCGACCGTCTCGATCCCAAGCCAGTCCCCCGATTTGATTAATGTCGAATCTCAGGCGCACGGGACTCCCCACCGGCAGCATCTGCGCTGATAACCCGAGTAGATAAATCACGAAATTTGGGGCGTCGATGGTATGGGTGAACGCGAGTTTTTGGCCGTCCGGTGACACGGCTATACCCCCGTCACCGGCACCAACCGCCATCCCTCGATCAAACGCTTTTGGCCCCAGCGACGACAACAAAATCGTCTTCTCTCCCGTTTCCGCGGAAATGCGCACAATTTGAGCGGGCGTATGTGGACCGCTCTGATCCAGTGCCAGCAGCCATTTGCTATCCGGTGACCACGCGAGATAAGGGGTAGGCGCGGTCCAGCCCCAGTGCCCCAGAGTTTGCGTCGAATCCAATTGCAGGCGCACCAGTTCCCGTTCCTTGCCGCCCACTGCCGGCACCAGCATAAGCGCGCTCTGTAGCGGTCCACGCGCCCGCAGGAATGCGATGGAGCGGCCATCGGGTGACCAAGCCGGCGCGATGTCGCCGTCAACACCGCTTGTCAGCCGCACAGGTTCCGACGACCCGATCAGCTTTACATAGATGTTGGACGGCCGCTTCCCCGGCTCGTCCCAAGCAAAAGCAACTCTGGAGCCCTCCGGCGAAAATGTCGGAAACTGCTGGAAACCTGGGTAGCTGGTAAACGGCACCGGCGCTGCCGTAGTCTCAATCGGAGTGTCGTTCCGACTCGTCAGCCAGTATCGAACTCCAAAACCAAGACCCAGCGCCAGTGGGAGCGCCGCGATTATCATCCAACGGCGGTTGCGGCTATTGGCCGGCGGAACGGCTGCCGCGATCGAAGAAAGTGATACCGTACCCTTCGGTTCCCAGTCTTTTACCGGAGCGATAAACCGGTATCCGCGCCGCGCGAGCGTTTCTATAAATCGCGGATTTTCGGCGTTGTCGCCTAGCGCATCCCGCAGCTTCCGTACCGCGCTGTTAATCGCGTTGTCATAGTCGACGTAGGTGTCATCAGGCCATAGGCGTTTCCGCAAATCCTCGCGTGTGACGACTTGCCCGGAGTGCTCCAGCAGCAGCGAAAGCACCTGCAGCGGCTGCTCCTGCAGCTTAACTCTGATGCCTTCCTTACGCAGTTCTCCCGACTGGCGATCCAGTTCGAAGACCCCGAATTGAGAAGCCGGCCGTTCCTGATCGATACCCGCCAAGGCTGTTGTCCTGAGTCTGAATCATAACCCCGTTTCTGATGTCTTTGGAAAGTGGAGCGATCCCTCCCACCCGCCCGGCCTGTAAGTTGCCGCAAAATCGCGGAACACATCTCCGCTTTAAGTGAACCTGTTCAACGGTTTGGACCGACATCAGGAGTACAGCGGCAAATGAGCCCCGCGCCATCGAGACCCGCACTGACCTAGACGAGCCTGTTCGTGGCCCCAAGGAGGGTACCTCATGAACCGCTCGTTCGCAGCCTCATGGCTGGTCACAATGCTGCTTTCTCCGCCGGTTGCTGCCGCGCCAACGATTCTCATTCGGGTAGACAATCGCGCCCATGTACCTGGCTCGACGCTTCACACCGCCCTACTTGAAGCAGAAAGACTTTTCAAACCCATTGGAATGCGTATTACCTGGCAGTCGCACATCGAACCATCACAGGATTTGGGAATCGATATGAGCAGCCCTGCCGCCCAGGGCTCCGATCCGCGATCCTATCTCGTTCTGAGTATCACAACCGGTACACCCCGCCTGATCTACCCGGGCGCGCTCGGTTTCTCTCTGCCCTTTGCGCGCTCCGGGGCGCACGCATCCATCTTCTATGACCGCGTCAAGGGAGTCGCGCTGAACGAAAACACCGCTCTGGACATTGTCCTGGGACATGCCATCGCCCACGAACTCGGCCACGTTCTCCTTCGATCCAATGATCATTCGGCTGCTGGTTTGATGCAGGCGCGATGGAATCGGGCGACCTGGCAGCTTGCATCAAAAGGTCTCCTCGGTTTTTTATCGGAGCAGCGCGAACCTATTCGGAAAAACGCCTTGGCTGTCGGCGCGAGCGACCGCTAACAAAGCAAAGATTGCTCGCTATGTAGTATTCTATTCTTACGATGCTTGAAGTCCGCCAGTTGACGAAATGCTATAGCTCCATTCCCGCGGTCGACAACGTTAGTTTTACCATCCGTCCCGGAGGGGTGCTCGGATATCTTGGGCCGAATGGCTCGGGAAAAAGCACGACCGTGAAGATCATTACCGGATTGCTCGAACCCACGCGAGGGCACGTGTTTTTTCAGGGGAGCGATATACGCGACGACCTCGCCGCGTATAAGCGGGTGGTGGGATACGTGCCCGAAGAGGCGAATCTGTATCCGTTTCTCTCGGGGTTCGAGTATTTGCAACTGGTGAGCCGCCTACGCGGACTGGAGGAGACGGCCGCCGAACGTCGCGCGGAAGTGTTGCTGGAACTGTTTGCCATGCGCCCCCACCGGCACACCGCAATCGCCACCTATTCGAAAGGCATGCGCCAGCGCATCCTCCTGATTGCCGCCTTGCTGCACAACCCGGACCTGATAATCTTCGACGAGCCGTTATCCGGCCTCGATGTCACCTCAGCGTTGATCTTTCGCAAACTGGTGTCGGCATTGAGCCGGGAAGGGAAAACAATCTTCTACTGCTCGCACGTTCTCGAAGTCGTAGAGAAAGTCTGTTCCCACGTCATCATTCTCCAGCGAGGCAAGCAAGTAGCTTATGGGTCGGTCGACGACCTGAAGAAGTTTCAGGAGATGCCTTCGTTGGAGGCTGCGTTTTCGAACCTGGTTCAAGAGGTAGACGCCACGCAATCAGCCGAGGCAATAGTAGATGCGTTGGTGAGCCGGTGAACTCGGCGCGTGTCAGGCAATCGCCGTTCGGGGTCCTGGTGGTGCACTTTGTGCGCCGCTTGTTTGCCAGCGAGGCGGAGCAGGATGGCGGCGGGATGGGTCTGGGTCTCGGAGCGATTCTAGCCATACTGGCATCACCCGGAGCCTTTGCCTCGATCTTTCTAATGGGGAAATATTCGACGCTCCTGCAGTTTATACGCGGTGAATACATCGACGCCATAGGCAGGTCCCCTTCGGACGAATATTTCTTCATCGTGCTGTCCATGACAATTACCGGACTCGTGATGGTGGCGCGCTGGAATCGCCTGTTCCCCGACCGTCGCGACTTTTCGAATCTCGCTATATTGCCCATTCCCATTCGCAATATCTTTCTAGCGAATCTGGTCGCTCTGACGGGCCTCGCGGTCATCTTTGCGCTAGATTTAAACGTCATTTCGGCGATGTTGTTTCCCTTGTTCGTCATGTTGAGCTACGACCGCTTCGGGGTCTTGCTGCATGTGGGTGTGGCGCATGCCATAACGGTTTTTTCAGCAAGCTTATTTAGCTTCTTCGCCGTGTTTGCCCTGGTCGGAATTTTGTTGCTGATCGTGCCGCAGCGTATTTCGCGCATCGTATCGGTTCTGGTGCGCGTGTCCCTGGTAGTAGGCCTTCTCACCGAGTTTTACTCGGACATTTTCGTGCAATTATTTGCCGGACATCTTCCAGGCCAGGCGACAGCATTCATGCGCTGGGTGCCCTCCTACTGGTTTCTGGGCATTTACGAGACCATTATGGGAATTGCCAAGCCGGGCATGGTGGCCTTGGGCCGGCAGGCACTGGTTGCCCTGGTCGTTACGATCACCGTGGCTGGGCTCGCCTACGCGCTCTGCTACCGGCGCATCTTCATGCGCTTGCCCGAGACCTTCGACAGCATGGGCAGCAGCCGTCCGTTCTTCCAGGTGCGATTGCCGGAGAGTTTGCTGCGTCCGTTATTTCGTTCGCCGTTCGAACGCGCGGCCAGCGTTTTCGCGGTGAAAGCGCTACTGCGGAGTGAACAGCACCTGATGTTTTTCGGCGCTTATTTGGGTGTGGGACTGGTCATCGTGACACAAACCGCTCTCGATGGCGTCGCGACGACCGGGCGGGTTCCTAATGCGCAGATTCTCTCGATCCCGCTGCTAGTCGCATTCTTCACGGTAAGCGGATTGCGATTCGTATTCGACATGGCCGCCGTGCCTTCGGCCAATTGGGTTTTCCAGACCTCCGCCAACGCAGCCCAACCGGTGCCGCGATCGGTGGCAAAACGTCTTCTTCTATGGGCGACGCTGCCCTGGCAGCTTCTGCTGGTCCTTCCGTGGATGGCAAGCCACGCCGGCTGGCGCCTGGCCTTCGAAGCTACCAGCGCAACCGTGGCGTTTACCGTCTTCTTCGTGGACTTACTGTTGCTGCGCTTTCGCAAAGTTCCTTTTACCTGTAGCACCGACGTCGACGTCAGAACTATGCTGTTGAAGATTCTGGCCACCATGTTTGCCGTGTTGCTCTTCGTGCCAAACCTCGGCGCACTCGAAAGGTGGATGCTGCTGACGCCTGTCAAGTTTGCATGGCTCGCGCTGGCTTTAGGAGTGGGTTGGTATTGGATGCACCACTACCGGGGCGGCCTGGCCGGTGATGATGCTGTTTTGCAATACCGGGACGGCCCTGCTGCGCCTTTTGAGCTCATGAAGTTGACCTAATGAACCCAAGCAAGTTCAAACTAACTGCTTCTCGCCCGCAAGATAGCAATGCCAACCCACTCCGTTGAAAGTCACGGTTGTGAAATCCAGAGGTGTTTTAAGATCTTCGCGGTCACCCCGGGGCAGAGCAGCGCTACGGTGACAGGCGAGAGCGCCTGTTCCACGAGAGGCACACTGGCATTTTGCGGTTAGGGGCGAGATTCAAAATGGCGAGTGTGACTTTCATGTGATTCCGCGGCCTATCGGGCCATGGCTACTCCCTTACAGTTTGGGTGGAAACGGTGCGGTCGTAATGCGGAGGCGATGCGGTCGCGGTTCTGTATGGACGTTGCGAGCGGGATAGAATTCTAGCTGATGTGGCGCGCGGCTCTAAACGCCTGTGTGGCTGTGCTGGCGGCGGGAGCGCTGGCCATGCCGCCGTTCGTGGCGAATTTTTCTGATGTGGCCGTTTCGGCGGGATTGACCGAGACGAATACGTACGGCGGCCTCGCGCGCAAAGATTTCATTCTCGAGACCACCGGGAACGGCGCAGCTATTTTCGATTATGACGGCGATGGCCGAAACGACATTTTTATTGCGAATGGCACGCGGCTGGGCGCTGCCGGCGGTGGCAAGAGTACGCCGCAGCTGTATCACAACGAGGGGAGCGGCCGCTTCAAGAACGTCGGACTGAAAGCCGGGTTTACGCGGGAAGGCTGGGCGCAGGGGACATGCGTAGGCGATTACGACAACGATGGGCGGCCGGATTTGTTGGTTACCTATTATGGGCATAACGTCCTGTATCGCAATCGCGGCGATGGCACATTCGAGGATGTCACGGAGAAGGCGAAGCTGCCGGTGACGGGGAACCGGTACGGGTCGGGATGCGCGTTTACCGATTATGACCGGGATGGATATCTGGATTTCTTCGTGTCGAATTATGTGGATCTGGATTTGGAGAAGACGCCGCGGCCGGGGAAGGGCGATTTTTGCGTGTGGAAGGAAATACCGGTGATGTGCGGGCCGCGCGGGTTGCCGCTAGGGCGTAACGTGCTTTACCACAATAACCGCGACGGCACGTTTACCGACGTTTCCGAGGCGGCGGGCATTTTGAAGCCGGGCGGCCGCTATTCGCTCGGTGTGGTGGCGGCGGATTTCGATAACGATGGATGGCCGGATTTGTATGTGGCGTGCGACATGACGCGCAGTTTGCTGTTCCATAACATGCATAACGGCACGTTTGAAGAGCGCGGCGCGGAGGCGGGCGTGGCGCTGAACTTCGATGGCGAACTGCAGGCGGGGATGGGCGTTGCGGTGGCGGATTATGACGGAGATGGTTTGCTTGATATTGCGAAGACGAATTTTTCGGGAGATTTGACGTCGCTCTATCACAATGATGACGGGAAGTTTTTTACCGATGTCTCGCGCGAGGCGGGTTTGGCGAGCCGGCAGCTGCTCGGTTGGGGCGTGGCGTTTGTGGATGTAAACGATGACGGTCTGCGCGACCTGGTGATTGCGAACGGGCATGTGTACCCGGAAGTCGAAGGCAAGCAACTGGGCGATACCTATCTGCAGCCGACGGTTTTGTTTGCCAATCAGGGCGGGGGGAAGTTTAAAGATGTAGGGGCTGAGAGCGGTCCGGCATTTGCGACGCCGCGATCCGCGCGCGGGCTGGCGGTGGGTGATGTGGATGGCGACGGCCGGCCGGAGATCGTGCTGGTAAACATGAATGCACGGCCGAGTCTGCTGAAGAACAGCGGTCCGTGCGGGCATTATTTGAATGTGATGTTGACGGGTACAAAATCGAACCGGAGCGCGATTGGGGCGCGCGTGACCATTACGGTGGCCGGCAGAAAGCAGATCGACGAGGTGATGAGCGGCGGGAGTTACTACTCGCAGAATTCGATGACGCTGCATTTTGGGTTGGGCGAGGCGGCTGAGGTGAGCAAGGTTGAAGTGCGTTGGCCTAGCGGGTTACGAGAAACGGTGGGGCCGGTAGCGTCGGACCAGACTTTGAAGATCACTGAGGGTTCGGCCAAGCAGTGACACGGCGGGACTGGCTGCGAGCGGCGGCGGTGGTGTTTGCGGCGGTGCCTGGAGCGGAGTGGTTGGAGGCTTCTGAGGAGACGCCGCAGGTTGCGCCGTATCTGGCGTTGCAGAAGTTTATTGCGCCGGGCTTCGATGAGTTTCCGCAGGAAAAGATCGCGATGGAGGTGCGCGCGGCTTTGCGCGTCGCGATGGAGACGGGCGAGTTGCCGGTGGCGGCTGGATGTACAGGGTTCTCGCCGCATCCCGTGCGGTACGAGGCGCGGGCCGCGGACGTGCATGTTGCGGTTTACAATCCGGCGGATCTGGACATCAGCGCGGGATGGAAGGCCTGGCGTCAGTCGTTGGGGACGATCCGGCGTTTCGAGGTCTATCCGTTGCCCGATGACGTGGTCCGCTATGAGGTGGCGAGCGAAGCGGCATATCGCGTGGGGCATTGGAAGCAGCGTTGGAGCAACGGCCGGCTGACCGAGTTCACGCCCATGTTGGAGGAAGTGGCGAGCGCGCGCGAGCCATTCTTCCGCGATGTGACGGCGACGGTGTTTGCTTCGACAACATCGTTCCAAGAGCAGTTGGTGCGCGGCGTACCGTACTGGCGCGCGCGGCTCGATCCGGCAACTGGCATAGATATCTATGGAAGCAACGGAATTGCCGTGGGCGATATCGACGGCGATGGTGTGGACGAAGTGTATGTGTGCCAGCCGGGCGGCTTGCCGAATCGCTTGTATAAATTCGGGCCGCAGGGCCAGCTCTCCGATATTACGGAAAATTGGAAAGTCGGGTTGCTGGACGATACGTCGGCCGCGCTCTTTCTCGATCTGCGAAATACCGGCCGGCAGGATTTAGTCGTGTTGCGGAGCGGTGGTCCGGTGCTGCTCTTAAATGAGGGAACGAGTTTTGCTTTGAAGCCGGATGCGTTTCGATTTGCGAAGCAGCCGAGGGGCGGATTCACCGGAATGGCGGCGGCGGATTTCGATCGCGACGGGCGGCTCGATCTGTATCTCTGCTGCTACGTGTATTTTCAAAGCGAGGCGCAGTACACGTATGCTGCGCCGTACTATGACGCGCAGAACGGTCCGCCGAATTTTCTATTTCGCAACCGCTTGAACAGCGATGGTACCGGCAGTTTTGAGGACTGCACAGCGGAAACCGGGATGAACGAGCACAATAACCGGTTCAGCTTTGCTCCGGCCTGGTGTGATTTTAATGGCGATGGCTGGCCGGACTTGTACGTGGCGAACGATTTCGGCCGGAAGAACTTCTACGTGAACAGCGGAGGCAAGTTTCGCGACCGGGCCAAGGAGTTCGCCGTAGAAGATATCGGCCCGGGGATGAGCGCCAGCTGGTTCGATTACGACGGCGATGGCCGGGCGGACTTGTACGTGGCGAACATGTGGTCGGACGCGGGGCAGCGTGTAGCGCAGGAGGCGAAGCTGGTTCCGGTGGAAGCGTACCGGCGGCATACGCGGGGGAATTCGTTGTACCGGAATCGCGGGGATGGCGGGTTTGACGATACGACGGTGGAGGAAGAGGCTGGGTTTGGGCGATGGGCCTGGGCGTCGGGCGGGCATGACTTCGATAACGACGGGCAGGCGGAGATTTTCGTCACATGCGGGATGCTGACGAACACCTCGCAAGCGGACCTGATGAGTTTTTTCTGGCGGCAGGTGGTGGCGAAGTCGCCGGGGGATGCGCGGCCGTCGCATGCGTATCAGAATGGTTGGAATGCGATCAACCAGTTCGTGCGGGAAGACTATAGCTGGAGCGGGCACGAGCCGAATGTGCTGCATGTGCGGCGCGGGAGCCGGTACTTCGACTTTTCGGGTGTGAGCGGACTCGATGTGGCGGAGGATGGGCGGGCGTTTGCGGTGACGGATTTCGATGGCGACGGGCGGCCGGATCTGCTGCTCAAGAGCAGGCTGGGTCCGCAGGTGCGTGTGTTTCAGAACAACTGCGCAGCGAGGCACCAGGCGATTGCTTTGCAGCTGGAGGGCACAGCGTCGAACCGGGATGCGATCGGGGCGCGAGTGCGAGTGAATGGGCAGACGAAATGGCTGGAGGCGGGATCGGGATTTTTATCGCAGCACAGCAAGCGGATGATTTTCGGTTTGGGCGAAGCGCGGGCGGTGAAGAAGGTGGAGATTACCTGGCCATCTGGGGCGTCGCAGATTTTCAATGACTGGCAGGCGGGGCGGACTTACTTTGTCAAGGAAGGCAGTTCGGAGTGCCGGCAGGAGGAGTTTCGGCCGAGGCATGAGTTGGCATCGCGGCCGGTGACGGGTGAGAACGGACTGAGTTTACAAGACACCTGGCTGGCGGAGCCGCTGCCGTTGCCGGAGAACCAAAAGGGTCCGGGATTGCTGGTGCTGTTGGATGGTCAGAAGAGTCCATCGCTTGCGAGCATGGACGCGAAGGTAATCGATTTTGTGAAGGAGCCGGCGATGCGGCGCGAACAGTACGCGATTTTCCGGCGATACCTGTTTGACTGGCGAACGGATTTGCGAACGCCGCTGGCATTTTTGCTGAATGAAGACGGGCAGGCGGTGAAGGTGTACGGCGGTGTGCCGGCGGCTGCGCAACTCCATGCGGATTTAGCGCGTTCGGGTGAGCAGGCGAGGCTGGCGCTGCCGTTTCCGGGTGAGTATGTGGCGCGGCCGAAGCGCGATTTCTTCAAGTTTGGCGCGGCATTTTTGTGGGCTGGATTTCCGGTGCAGGCGCTCCCTTATTTAGAAGAAGTAGTGCGACGCACGCCGACCAATGCGCGGGTGCTGGTGCTAGTGGGGCAAATTCGTCTCGATCAACAGCAGTTCGCGGCGGCCGAGGAAAGCTTTCGGAGTGCGCTGGCGGTGGATGGTGGATCGGCAGAGGCGTTGTATGGATTGGGCCTGTGCCTGGCGAAGCAGGGGCGCGCGGACGAAGCGAGCGAACGTTTCAAACAGGCTATTGTTGCGCGCCCGGATTATTGGGATGCGGTCAACGATCTCGGTGCGCTGTACATGCAACAGGGGAAGGTGGAGGACGCGATTGCAGCTTTCCAGTATGGCGTTCGGGTTGCGCCGGATCAGGATATACTTTACCTGAATCTGGGGCGCGCTTACACGGGATTGGGGCGTATGGAGCAGGCGCGGCAGGTGATGCAGCAATTGCTTGATCGCAAGCCGAATGATGCGGTGGCGCTGCATGCGTTACAGGAATTGAATGGGCGTTAAATTGATCGCATTGGTGCTGCTTTTGTCGGCGGAGGCGGGATTCGAGGACATGGCCGGGCGGGTGGTGCATGTGGCGGAGAGTCCGGATGAGCGTGTAGGAGCCGGCCCGATGGTTGCGCCGGGAGCGCCGCCGCTGTTGAGCTTTCGTGCGTATGAAGGGAAGCTGCATCAGCATCTGGGGACTTCGGATTTGATGCTGGATGATGCGGGGCATTAGAGAGAAGTTTGGCCGCGGATGAACGCCGATGAACGCGGATTAAAACCATTTTGCTTATCTACGTTGATCCGCGTTTATCAGCGGCTAATATGTGTTTCTCTTTGCGGTGCGCTGTTAGCTGCCGGCGATACGGCGGCGGGTATTCAGGCTTTTAGGGACGGCCGATATTCGGTTGCTTTGCGCGAGTTGAAAGATGCTACGGATGAGAATGGACGGTCCTTTTATGCACTGGCTCAGGCGGCCTCCGGCGATTGCAAGAGCGCTTTGCCGGTGCTCATTCGGGCTGAGGGTCGCTTGACGGGGATTGCGGCGGTGAAGTGTTACAGCGCGTCGGGTGATGATGCCGGTGCGTACCGGCTGCTCGGCAGTCTGTCACGGCAGTTTCCCGGTGATGCGGATGTGATTTACACGGCGGCCAAGTTGCATATGAAGGGCTTTAACGATGCGACTTTGCAGATGTTTCAGCGCGCGCCGGCTTCGTACCGGGTGCATGAGTTGTCGGCGGAGATTTTTGAAGTGCAGAACCGCTATCAGGAGGCAGCGGCGGAGTATCAGAAGGCTATCGATTTGAATCCGCGAGCGGCGGATCTGCATTACCGGTTAGGGCGCGCGATGCTGCTGCAGGGGCACGATCCGCAATCGCTCGACCGGGCGGCAACGGAGTTTCGGGCGGAATTGAAAATTAGCCCGGAAGATAGCGCGTGCGAGTTTCAGCTGGGCCAGATTGCCATGGTAAAGGGCAACAGCGCGGACGCTGAAGCGAACTTCAAACGGGCGCTGCAGCTGACGCCGTCCTTTGGACAGGCTTCGATTGCGCTCGCGAAATTGTATGTGCGCCAGAAGCGGTACGAGGATGCGATCGGATTGTTGAAAGGCGTGGTGCAGTTGCAGCCGCAGAATGAGACGGCGCATTATACTTTGATGACGGCATACCGGGATGCGGGCCAGATGGACAAAGCGAAGGATGAGAAAGCGATTCTGGACAAACTGCAGAAGCCGCCTGAAGGCGAGTTTTCGGATTTTTTGAAGAAGCTGGGCGAGAAGCCTCCGGCCCAGTGAAGGGGTTGTGCAGCGGGCTTGTGCTGGCGTCACTTGTTGTGCTGGCAGGCGAGCCCTATCGAGTCAATTTCGAGAATATTGCGAAGCCCGCGGGCTTGACCGACGTGTTTCCGAACGGCGGCACGGTGTCGAAGCAAACGATTGTCGAAACCACCGGCAGCGGGATTGCGTTCATCGATTACGACAACGACGGGCTGCTCGATTTGTTCGTTTTGTCCGGCGAAGGCGGCACGAACCGCATGTATCACAACGAGGGGCATGACCGATTTCGTGACGTGACGGAGCGGCTTGGCTTGCGCTCCTCGGGTTGGGCGCAGGGCGTGTGTGCGGGCGACTACGACAATGACGGATTTACTGATTTGTTTGTGACGTATTGGGGCGCTAACCGGCTGTATCGCAATCGCGGGGGTGCAGCGTTCGAGGATGTGACACCGGCAGCGCACTTACAGCAGGATCGGGTGCGCTACAACACCGGCTGCGCGTTTGTGGATGTGGATGGAGACGGGCGACTGGATCTCTTTGTGGCAAATTACCTGAAGTTCGATCCTGCGACGACTCCGAAACCGGGGGCAAATCCGTATTGCTTTTATCGAGGCATTCCGGTCGCGTGCGGACCACGTGGCTTACCGTTCGATCGCAACATTCTGTACCGGAATGAGGGCAACGGGACTTTTGCGGATGTGTCGGAAGCATCGGGCGTAGCGGCTCCAGTGGGGCATTACGGGTTGAGTGTGTTGACGGGCGATTTCAATGAGGATGGGCTGACGGATATATATGTGGCGTGCGATCAGACGCCGTCGCTGCTTTATATGAATCAGGGAAACGGCAAGTTTGCCGAAGAAGCTTTGCTGCGTGGCGTGGCGTTTGATGGAGACGGGAAATCGATGTCGGGCATGGGCGTGGACGCAGCGGATTTTGCGGGCGACGGGCATATCGGGATTTTTCGTACGAATTTTTCGGATGAGTTTGAGACTTTGTATCGCAATCGGGGCAAGGGCAATTTTGACGATGTGACGCTGGATGCGGGCCTAGGCAAGAACACGCGTTTCGTGGGCTGGGGCACCGGCTTTTTCGATTTTGATAACGATGGCTGGAAGGATTTATTTCTGGTGAACGGGCATGCCTTTCCGGAGGTGGACCGGCTGGGGATCGACATTCATTATCGGGACCGGGCGATCTTGTATCGGAACCGGCAGCAGGGTAGTTTTCAAGACATCTCGGAGCAGGCGGGCGCCGGTGTAATGGAAAAGCATTCGTCGCGCGGCGCGGCTTTCGGGGATATGGATAATGATGGCGCTATTGAGATTGCAATCAACAATCAGGACGAGACGCCGTCGCTTTTGAAACAGAGAATGCGGCCGCCCGGGCACTGGATTCTGATGCAGTTGACGGGCAGCAAATCGAACCGGAGTGCGATTGGGGCGCGGGTGAAGTTAAAGGCGGCGGGGCATACGCAGTATGGGGAAGTGCGCAGCGGCGGCAGTTATTTGTCGCAGAACGATTTGCGCTTGCATTTCGGGTTGGGTGAGGCGCCGCGGATCGAGCGGTTGGAGATTGCGTGGCCAAGCGGTCGGTCGCAGGTGCTACGGGATCAGGCGGCGGATCGCATTCTGCAGATTCGAGAACCGTGAAAGAATGGGACGCAGGTGATGATCCGGGATTTCCAAACTACTTCGCGGCAGATCTCTACCAGCCGGCGCGAGTTCTTGCGCGCGGTGACGGGCGCGACCGCCGGGACAGCGTTGTTCGGGTTTGCACCAAAACTGAGCTGGGGATTGCCACGCAGCAAGAAAGCGGTCGTTGTGACGTTTGGCGGCGGCGCGCGCGACGAGGAAACCTTCATGCCGGAAGGGCAGGAGAACATTCCGCATCTGCTGCATGAGTTGATTCCGCAATCGACTATTTTTACGCAGGTACTGAATCGCGGGATTCTGGGGCATTACGTCGCCACGGCGAGTCTCGCGACGGGCGTCTATGAGACATTCAATAATTTCGCGGCAGTTGCGCCGGAGAATCCGACTGTTTTCGAGTATTTCCGGAAGGAATTGAAGCGGCCTCCGACGGATGCCTGGGTGGTTGCGCCGAGCAATGGCTTCAATCGCATAGGCGAAAGCGATCATCGGCAGTACGGGCAGGGTTTAGGCGCGGGCGTGATTTTGCCGAAGCGGCTGCTGGCGTCGGCGTTGAGTCCATCGGCGAAGAGCGATCTGTTCGATCATCTGTTGCGGGACAACTACGAGACCCCGATGTACGCCCCGGAGTTGAAGGGCAGCGAGATCGAGCTGCATCAGATGGCGGAGATGCTGAAGGTTTCGGTGGCGGATTTTGCGGGTCATGCGAGCAGTTTGTCGAGTCCGGATGAGCTGTCGGTCTACATCGCGAAGCAGTTGATGCGGCAACTTGCGCCGAGTCTTCTTTGGATTACTTTGCACGATATCGACATTGCGCATTCGGGCGCCTATTCGCTTTATGTCGATGCGATCCAGCGCTCGGATCGACTGTGCGCCGAGATCTGGAAAGCGATCGAGAGCGAGCCGGAGTACGCGGGGAAGACAACGATGTTTATCCTGCCGGATTTCGGGCGCGATTCCGACTTTGAAGCGGGCGGTAACGGCTTCCAGCATCATCGGACGGGCGATCAATTGTCGCGAACGACGTGGATGATGGCGATGGGTCCGGGCATCCGGCAGAATCGCGTGGTGGATACGCCGATGGAATCGATTGATCTGGTGCCAACACTTGGTTCGGTGCTGGGCTTTTCGCCGGAGTTTGCGCGCGGCAAAGCTTTAGGTGATGTGCTGCGATGACGCCCGGTCACATTACACCAAATCAGCTCACGCCGCAATCGTTCGGCAAGTATCCGCCGGAAGCGCGAAAAGTCGCAACGCAACACATTGAACTACTGCGGAAATTGCCGCTGGCGTTCCTGCCGCTGCTGCTGCGGGAGATGCTGGCGTACGACTGGAAATTTCCGGCGGAGCGGCGTGAGATCGACGACCAGATGCACTATCTGGGCGCGATGGATGAGGCTCACTTGCGGGTCGAGATGTCGGGGTTTTCTTCGATACGGCTCACACCGGAACTGGAGCGCGTGGAGTGGGTGAGCGAGCCTGCGCAGTTTTCCGAGAAGCTGACGGCGTACTTGTGGAGCACGCATCAGATGGACGGCTTTCGGAAGGCGTCGATTGAATATATTCATGCGCTGCATGCAGCGATGCCGGTTGAAACGCTTCCAGTAGCGCGACTCACGTTGGTGCAGTTTGGTATCGGTGTGAAAGGGAACCGCTATCCGTTGTTTCGTAAATTGAAGCCGCATGGCGTGTACTTCACGAACGTAAAACCGGACGGAGGAGAGATCTTATTGTCCATGGCCACGGCGCGGGCGAAGGCGTATCCGCGCTCGTTTGGACATTGGTACATCGATGGGGACGCGGAGCTCGAGACGGATCCGGCCGTGACTTCGGTGGCGTACAGTTCGCTCCGTGGAGTGCGAGACGAGCTGGTAAACAAGATGCGGCGCGTGATGCAGCCGGGCGGCGGCGGCCCGGAAGTATTGCGAACTATGCTGGCGCAAATGACGCCGGGAGAGTTGGGGCTTAAGGACGAGGGCACGGCGGCAGTGCTCAATCGTTTTCAGGTGAGTTTATTGACGGAGGGATCGGGGACGCAGTTGTTCAGCACGACGTTCGTGCAGTGGTCGGCGCGCGAGGCGTTGCGGCGGGCGCAGCCGGTGACGCTGTTCCTGCGCTATGCGCCAAGGCAAAAAGAGCAGTCGATGAAGGAATTGCTGGCCGGAACGCAGCACGCGCCAGTGCCAGATTTAGCAGGTTCGCTGATCGACGCCGACATGGGCGCGTATTACACGTGGATCAACCAGCAGCGCTTGGCCGGGGCGGAAAACGCCGGTTTCGTAGCGTGGTTCAAGGGTCAGCGAGAGGCGTTTGCGAGCGGGCCTGGCTTAGCGCGGGGAAGTGTGAATGGCGAAGTGATTGGGCTTGGCGAGATTGTAAAGCGCGTGACGGGATGAGGGAGTGGGGCGCTTAAAGCTCATCGAGCAGCTGGGCGGCTGAGATCGAGTTGCCTTGTTGCGATTGGCGCACGACTTTGATTATGATCCTGCGCGACGCGATGGGCATGCTCGGTTGGGGCGTGTTGGGCGGCGCCGTCGTGCTGTTCGTTTTATCGCGATTTGTAGGAGCAATGCTGCGTGGTGTTGAAGTCGGCCTGCGAGGCCGACGCAGGCCGAGAGCCGGCCGAGAGCCCGCCCCACAAAGCTCTCCTTGGACTACGGGGTGTTTTCAGCACATTAACCTCTTATGGCACGCTCCGGCACAGGAGACGGGCGACCTCGATACAATGAAGAAGTAACGAACTTGCACCCCGTCCGGAACTATCAGTGGCATTAGTCGAAAGCGAACGTGAGCGCGAGGAGAAGCTCGGTCATGAGCGACTCCTCAGCGAAGATCCTAAACGAGCTTCGGGAAAGATTGCGATCTTTCAGTATTTAACAGTCGCCGTTTTTGTGTTTCTGGTTTCGGGGTTCTGGCGCTTGCAGGTCCAAAACCCCGACGTTTATAGCGAGGCGGCCGCGCGGAATCGCATCAAGAGCACGCCGATTCTGGCTGCGCGCGGCAAGATCCTCGACCGGGACGGTCGGGTGATCGTGGATAATAAAGCGTCTTATTCACTGCTGCTCAATCGCGACCTCATCAAGCCCGAACATCTGCCCGCTATCGCCGAAGCCTTGCAGATCGACTATCCCGAACTCACGAAGAAAATTCGCCATATGTCCACGCGACCGCAGATCATTATCAAGGATCAACTGTCGCGGGACGAAATGGCCTGGGTGGAATCGCACCAGGACCTGAATACGTACCCTGAAATGCAGGTTTTCCGAGCCTGGCGTCGGCAATATCCACAGGACGGATTCGCGGCGCACGTTACTGGCTACGTCGGTGAAATCAGCGAGTCCGAACTCGATGCGCCTCAGTTCATGGACTACCATCAGGGCGACGTGATCGGCAAAGACGGCTTGGAGCGCGAGCACGACTCTACTCTGCGCGGGGTGGACGGCCAGCAGCGCGTGCTGGTCGACAACATGGGCCGCGAACGGCAGTTGCAGGATGCCCAGGAAGCAGTCGCCGGTAAGGATTTGCGGACGACGTTAGATCTCGACCTTGAAGCGGTAGCTGAGCTGTCGCTGCAAAACAATCGCGGGGCGGTAGTAGCGCTCGATCCGCGGAACGGGGAAATTCTCGCCATGGTGAGCCGCCCTACCTACGACGCCAATAAGTTCACGGGCCGCATCAGCCACAACGACTGGAACGAGATCGCGAACGATCCACATAAACCGCTGCTGAACCGGGCGATTCAGGCGCAACTGGCGCCAGGCTCTACCTTCAAGCCGCTTATGGCGATCGCCGGTCTCGAATCCGGAGTGATTGACGATCAAACGGAGTTCCATTGTCCCGGCGGCGCAAGTTTCTACGGACACTATTTCGCTTGCCATCAGCGCGGGGGGCACGGCACTATCTCGCTGCATCGCGCCATCGCCCAATCCTGCGATGTCTACTTCTATAACGTCGGCAACCGCCTGGGCATTGATCGCATTGCCCACTATGCCGAGCTCGCCGGCGTCGGCCACCGCACCGGGATCGATCTGCCGAATGAATCACAAGGCACCATGCCGTCCACCAAGTGGAAGATGCGTCTATCGCGCCAGAAATGGTACGCCGGGGAAACGATTTCTGTCGCCATCGGCCAAGGCGCGGTAACCGTGTCGCCCCTGCAGATTGTCGCTGCGCTCGGCGGTCTGGGAGTGGGAGGCAAGTGGTACAAACCGCATCTTGTGCGCGATCAGGCACCCGTCCTGCTACGGCAGGGCAACTTCAACCCCGACAACTTGAAAGATGTGATCTCCGGCATGTTTGCTGTCGTCAATGAGGGCGGCACCGGTCGCGCCGCCTATCTGCCCGATGTGAAAGTAGCCGGCAAAACCGGCACCGCCCAGTTGGCGGCCAGCGAGAAGACGAAAGGCGCCAAGATGCGCAGCTCCCTCGCCAATAACGCCTGGTTCGTCGGCTTCGCACCTGCTGATAAACCGGAGATCGCCGTTGTCGCACTGTTTGAAAATGGCGAGGAAAGTTACAACGCCGTGCCGATCGTGCGCGATGTGCTGAAAGCCTATTTCGACAAGAAAGCGCGCGAAAAGAACGCCGCCTTCGAAGACGCTGCGCTGCGTCCGTTGCACTCGGATGCGCTGCTGGCCAATCCTTTGCCTGCAATACTCACCTCTGCGGGATTGGTTCACTAGTGGGGCGAGAGAAAAGATGGCAGGCTGAAGCCTACCCTACGAGAGCTGAGAAGTGATTCGATTCCGTTCCATTCGCGATTTGGATTGGCCGCTCATTATTGTCACGCTCGCGATATGCGGGCTGGGAGTCATCCAGATTTATAGCGCCACTGTGTCCACTAAGTGGCAGGACGCCTGGTGGAAACAGATCGTGTGGGTTGCCACTGGTTTTGTCATGATGTACGTGGCGGCCACTATTGATTACCACGCCTTGCTGGGGCGCATTTTCTACCTCTACGCCGGCTCGGTGGTCCTGCTGCTCGCCACTGCCTTCGCCGGTAACAAGGTGTTCGGCTCTACCCGCTGGATCAAAGTCGGTGGCTTTACGCTCCAGACCTCCGAGTTCGTCAAGATCGTGCTGGTGCTGCTCGTCGCCAAATACCTGACCGATCTCAAAGGCGAAGTGCTCGAGTGGAGGGACCTGGCCAAAATGGCCGGCCTGATTGCCCTTCCTATGCTCCTCGTCATGAAGGAGCCTGATTTGGGGACGTCGCTAACTTACATTCCGATACTGGTTTGCGGCATTCTGATGGCCGGTTTGCGCTGGAAGTATGTCCTCATTATTGCCGGCGTCCTCATTGTCACACTTCCGATTGGGTATCATTTTCTTAAGCCGTATCAAAAGGATAGACTGGTCAGCTTTATTTACCCTGACCGGGATCCGAAAGGAACCGGCTTTCAGGTGATCCAGTCAAAAATTGCTGTAGGCAACGGCGGCATGTGGGGCAGAGGGGCTAAAGACAGCTCGCAAACACACTTGGGCTTTCTCCCGGTTCCGCATACGGATTTCATCTTTTCTTCTTTCGCTGAAGAGCACGGGTTTGTAGGTATTGTCATCGCGCTTGTTCTGTATTTTCTGCTCATCATGCAGGTGGTGCAGAATGCGCAAACGGCTACCGACCGGGCAGGACTGTACGTCTGCATGGGAGTGGCCGCACTATTGTTATTTCACGTGTTAGTCAACGTGGGAATGGTAGTCGGGCGTATGCCGATTACTGGTATCCCGCTTCCGCTGATGAGCTCCGGCGGATCTAATACCTGGTCCATTTTCCTGATGTTGGGCTTGGTAAACAGCGTCAGGCTACGTAGGTTTGTAAACTAAGTCGGCTTGTATAAGCCGGCTCGACTCTATAAGAAAAGGTCGGGCTGAGGAATAAAGATTTTCGGATTGCAGGCGAAGTTAGCTCTAGTAACGACTAAGAGGATGTGAAACGAGTTTACAGCGCGGGTGTATTTGAGTAAGTCTCCACCGGCGAGCCGCAACGGATTTGCGAACGGTCTCATGCAGATCGTTTCGCGCATTGCAATTCTGGATTTCTTGTTAGTTCCGCCGTCAGCCCGAATGAGGCGGTGATCAATGAGTAAGGAACTGGTGATTGGCTCCAATCGCCACGAGACGAAGGTAGCAGTCCTCGAGGATGATCAACTTGTCGAGGTGTACTTTCAACGGGCGAATGAATATTCGCTAGCAGGCAGCATTCATAAAGGCAGGGTGACCCGGGTACTCCCGGGCATGCAGTCGGCCTTTGTCGATCTGGGCCTGGAACGAGACACATTTCTGTATGTCTCCGACTTCTTTGAAGAAGAGGAACAGGATGACATTGACAAGGTAGTAGAGGAAAAGCCGGTTCGCCCGGAGCGCCGGGAACGCAATGGCAACCGTGGCGGGACACCGGACCAGCGTGGACCGGAGGCCCCGAAATTGGTGCGTCGCGATGCAGAACGTCGCGATTTCGAACGCCCGATTCTGCAGCAAAGCAGCCTGCAGCAAAGCAGCAATGAACCTGAATTGCCGGCGTTTGGCGTGACCGACATCCGCCGCGAAGCATTAGAGATGGAGCAGATCGGCGAACCGGTTACGGACGAAGCGATGACCGCCCCATTCGACCGTGGTGAAACTGGTGCGGTCGAGCCGCGGCCCAGCGCCGGTGGTTCTCAAGGCGGTGGTTTTCAGAGCGGGGGGCTCCAAAATGACCGGCGCGGCGGCCGGTCGCGCCGGCGGCGTCCTCGCCAGCGCGGCTTTCCCGATAACAAATACGCGCAACCGGGCGGCGGCGCAACAGAAACTTCTCCCGAACCACCTGTACTGCCAAGCCGGACAAACGTCTCCTCATCCTCTTCCGACGTTCTTCTCCTACCGGGCGAATCGCTCGCCAAATACCGTAACCGCCCACCTGAACCTACGCCGGAGTTGGCAGCTGCTGACGCGGAAGACCACGCGCCTTATCTATCCGAAGAACCTTTTCTGGCCTCCGATGAGCCAGGATTTGAGGAGATTCCGCCAGACGAGATCGAGGACGAAGCCGAAGAAATCGCCCTCACAGACCGGATCCTCGCACATCACGACGACGATCTCTCCATCGCTGACGAAGAAGAAAAAATCGCTGGCGTGGAAGGCGACCAGCCCGCTCCCGACCCACCGGCCGAAGCAGCACCTCCCGACTTCGAATCGATTGCTACCGTAGTGCTTTCGGATCCCGGTCCTCCTCTCGAACACGAACCAAGCGATTTCCCGTTTCCGCTTCCCACGCCTGCTCCTCTCGACGAATTTGAAGTTTTGGCCATCCGCGAAGGTTTGCCGGAGGACGAAGCCAATTACGACCCGGCCAACTACGACCTAGCCGACGACGACCAGGCCAACCAGGAGCAAGCAGAAGAGACCCAGTCCGCAATCAAAAGCGCGGAAGAAGAAAATGCCGAACCGGCAGACATCGCGGGCGGCCCGGTTCAGACTGCCACAGTTCGCGAACCAGGCGGCCAGGTTATGCATCGGGCCTCGCGCCGCATGCGGCGCCGCCGTGGGGGCAATCGCTCCGGACATCCGCGGATTGAATCCGGCACCGAGGTCCGTCCAATCGAAGCGCCCGCACTGATCACCGCCGCCGGCGCCGCTGTTGCCCCCGAAGCGCGCGTTGAAGCCGGACGCGAACGCAGCGAAGAGCGTGTGCCTGCGGAACGTCCCGATCGCGTTTATCCCTCGATTGCGGATCTGCTCAAACCAGGCCAGGAAATCATCGTTCAGATCGCCAAAGAACCGCTCGGCCAAAAAGGCGCTCGGATCACTTCGCATATCGCGCTCCCGGGCCGCTTCGTTGTGTTCATGCCCAGCGTGAATCACCTGGGCGTCTCGCGCAAAGTGGCCAGCGACGAGGAGCGCCAGCGGCTGAAACGTATCCTGCAGGCTCATCGAGTCGGAACGACCGGAGGCTTCATTGTCCGTACCGCCGGCGAAGGCATTCCAGAAGAGGAAATCGCGGCGGACATGAACTTCCTCTATAGCCTCTGGCTCGACATTCGCCAGAAAGCCGAGAAGAAGCCGGCTCCCGCTCTGCTCCACTATGACCTTGATGTAGTGCAGCGCATTCTCCGCGATCAGGTGACGGAAGACTTCAAAGCCATCTGGGTCGATAACGAGGATCTGTATGAGAACGTGCTGACGTTCATGCAGCGCTTCCAGCCGAGCCTTGTCAGCCGCGTCAAGATGTACACCCGCTCGGCTCCGATATTCGATGCGTTTAACATCACGCAGGAGCTCGAGAAAGCGCTCCGGCCGAAGGTCTGGCTAAAGTCCGGCGGCTACATCGTCATCAATCAGACCGAGGCATTGGTTGCTATCGACATCAACACCGGCAAGTACGTCGGGAAATCGAATCGCCTCGAAGACACGATCGTCAAGACGAACACCGAAGCTGTGAAAGAAATCGTCCGCCAGATCCGCTTGCGAGACCTCGGCGGGATCATCGTCGTCGACTTCATCGACATGGACGAACGGAAGAACCGTCAGAAGGTGATGCAGACGCTGGAAGAAGCCATGCGCACCGATAAGGCGCCTTACAAAATTCTGCAGTTCAACGACTTCGGCCTGGTGGCGATCACCCGCAAGCGGGTTAAACAAAGCCTGGAGCGCACGCTCTGTTCGCCCTGCCCGTACTGCGAGGGCGCCGGCTATGTAAAGAGTGTGCAAACCGTCATCAGCGAGATTCTGGTCGAATCGCAGAAGCTCGCCAAAGCGATCGAAGGCAAGGATGTGGTTTTACGCGTCCATCCTGAAGTCGCAAAAGTGCTCAAAGCCAGCAGCAATCAATACCTGGAGGAAGTGGAGGAGATCTTAGGACGGCCGGTTCTGGTGACCGGTGATCCCACGCTCCATCACCAGAAATTCGATCTTGCCTGATAGGCAGGTAAACCGCGGCCCGTGCTGTCCGACGAGGAGAGCGCGGGCCGTTTTTATTTTCACTTGTACAGGCATTCGATTGCTGCAAAACCATCCTAATATTTATTGCGTGATCGGCCAATATCCTGACCGAGCGCGAATGGTCAGATCAGGGCGATTCCTCACCTCAACGACGATGTGATGGAAGCTTTCTCCTGACTTGGCGGCCGTGAACGAGAGCATGTAACGGCTATGAATGTCAGTGCCGAGACGAATCAAGTCATTTTCCAATTTCGATTTCGTTTCAAACTTGAGCGTACGGCCCCCCGTGCTACCGGTAAGGATCTTGCCGGTATCTTGCTTCATCGCATGCGCTGTTTCCGTGATGCCATCCAGAATCCATCCGCGGCCTCCTTCGGGAGGCGTATAGTCGCTGGCCTTCGTTGTCATAGGCGTTAGGAACGCAGAATACTCAATGCAGTACACGGTTAATCCGGACCTCTGAAGATCGGGAAGGATACTGGTTAGCGTCGTCTTACTTCCTCGATCCTTACTCTCGCCGAGGATCACGATAGCCGATCGTGCACCCGATGGGCGGCTCCGCAAAATTTCGATCGCCTTGGAGACTGCATCGAGCATATGTCCACTCCGGGTTGGGACGGACTTTAACTGCGTAAAAGAGTTCGAAAGTGCATCATTGTCGGCCGTGAGTTGTTGCAAGACAGAAACCTGATCCGAATACGTGATCACCGCAGCCAAGCCGTTGGCTCCAACTACAGTCTGACCAATCATCGAAGAAACTTTCTTGATCTTGACGAGGGCAGAATCTGAAATGTCCGTCACTTGGATTGCAACCACAATCGCCAGCGGCGCACTCACCGCATCCGGATCATCGACGCGTGCCGGCACAGCGCGACCCTCGTCGAACATTATGAAATCGTTCGGGGTGAGACCGTATACGAAGTGACCTGCTTTGTCGGTAACACTGACAGGTACCTGGACCAGCGGAACCGTAGTTCTTAAGCTGGTGTCTTGCGCCGATACATACGCTGCCAGCGCCGCCCAAACAATCAATGTTCTGCGGTAAGCCATTCTCAACTTAAACGCACTATTGAAAGACGGCCTACTCTAGGCATCGGGTTGCTTGCCGACAAGTTAAGATGCAAAAAAGGCCGCCGGACTGATGATCGGCGGCCTTTTTTGCACGAACCTCGAGACGAAAGTTAGTCGCCCATCGCTCCAACTTCTTCCGGCTTTTCAACCGTTACAGCCGGCGCCGGTTTCACGGCACTTGCCAGCAGCCCATCCAGCGGCACAAAGCCTTCGACTTTCTTTTCTCCAAGAACGTGCTCGCGATAGAGCCGCGCCATCTTGTCGTTTTCGATCTTCTGTTTCAGGGCTTCATCGCGGGCGCGAGTTTTTTCTTCACGGGCCGTTTTGGCAATGCCCTTGTCATCAAGATCATGCTGGCGCTCTGCTTTCACGTGCTCATCGACCAACACCAAGTTGTGTTCTTTGTTTGTGAGCGGTACAGCCTTATTGCCGGCGAAGATTTCGTGCCGGCCTTTTTCTTCGTACCACTTGGTCAGCGTCGAAGTCATGTGCATCTTCTCGATGATGTTTCTCCAACCCACGCCGGTGTTGTAGGCGCAGAAGGAAATTTCGCCTTCCTGCGTCGCGTAGGGAATGATGCACTGCTCGGTCCGGCGGAAATCGTAGTTAAAGAGATCCTGGAACCACATGCCGGCGATGAAGAGGAAGTTCCAACGGTCTGCCCGGCGCTTGTCGATGTCAGCTTTAGTGCGATCGCCGGTTACCTTGCCGTATACCTTGCCGTGATCCCTGCCCGACATGCCGAAACATTTATCGAACTTGGCCACCAGATCGCTCAGCTTGAAGTGAGTTGGCGATTGAAACGGATCGTAGTTGCGCAGCAGCGCCAGCGTCACGCCCAGCACCGATGCCTTGCGGCCACGTGCGCCGTCGTTGATGCGGGCGATATCCTTGGCCAGCTGATCCGCATGCAGGAATGCCGTCACCGGAACGTGCTCTTTGGTTTCCTTGTCGCACATCACAGCCATGCCGATCCCGCAGTTGGGATGGCAACCGCAACTGAGCTGTCCCCAATCCGCATTCGGCCCGTGTACCAGGTCGGCGAAATCAGAGAAGGTGCTCATGAAGCTGATTGGGAACCAGTCTCGAACCGGTTCGCCGATACCGGTCTGCGTTTTCACATCGTGCGCCAGGTGCGAGAGCGTGTAACGCTGTGCTTGGCGGCGATCGGTGGTTACGGCTTCATCCCGGCCAGTGAAGGAGACCGGTTGGAAGGATAGAAACGGAATCTTCTTCGGATTGTCGAGTGCGAACTGCACCACTCGGCCGACCTGCTCGTTATTGATGCCGTTGATGATCGTAATCACCGGCACGATATCCACACCGTTGGTCCACAGATTCTCAATGGCCCGCAACTTCACGTCAAACAGGTTGCCGACCGCACGGTGCGAATTGGCCGCATTGCCGATACCATCGAATTGCAGATAGGCATAGCGCAGGCCCGCCTCGGCGGCTTCTTTACAAAATTCCGGACGCTTAGCAAATTCGATACCGTTGGTTGCCGCCTGGACGCTGTTGTAACCGACTTTGCGCGCATAACGAACCGCATCAAGGAAGTAAGGGGAAAGCGTGGGCTCGCCGCCCGAAAACTGCACCGACATCTGACGTCTTGGTTTGATCGATATGGCGTTGTCGAGCAGCGTCTGAATGTCTTCCCAGCTCAGCTCATGCACGAAGCCGACCTGGTTGGCATCCATAAAGCACGGATCGCACATCATGTTGCAGCGGTTTGTTAAATCGATCGTGAGGACCGAGCCGCGGCCATGGGTGATGGTGCTCGTGCCATGATCGTGCAGCTTTTCGTCGCTGTGCGCTCGAATGTCACGGCCTGGAAAAACATCTTCCAGATGCTTGCTGAACTCGGGATCGATCGACATCAGGTCCTCGAATACCCCGTGCGTCGGGCATTCCTTCACCATCAGGATCTGACCGTCGCGCTCGATGATTCGGGCCTTGATCTCACCTACCGGTTCGTTGAGGAGAATCTTGTAATCTACTTCGCCATCGACAATTCGCTGCCGGATCTCCGGAATACACTTCGGGCAAAGCGAATCGGTCTCACGTGGCCAGCCAAGGGGCGGCTTCATCTTCTGATGGCTTTTCAGCAGCGGCTTGTCCGACCATTTCGGAGTGAACGACTCGTTTTGATTGATCTGGTTAAGCCGGTCGAACACCTGCCAAGCTGCGTTCGCGCCGACTGTGACAACCTTTTCGAAGTACTTGACTGGTTTATGCATGATCTGTGAACCGTACGATTCGATAGTCTCCCATAAGCCGAGACGGACTATACGCCTTGACTTGCCTCAAGTATAGGAGGCAAGTCCGCGCTTGCCCAGAAGATGAAAGCGAACTGCGCCGAATCGAGGTTGTATGGCAAATATGGGGCGTCGAATAGACTCGTATTTTAGCTGCAACTTCTTGCGATTCAGCAGGTTAACAGCCTTGCGGCGGCTACCACGCGTGGTAAAAGCCATCGCGTTCGAACACTTCGAGCGGGGCCCGAAAGGCCGCTGAAAGCTTCTCGGAGGTGAGAACGTCTTCTTTCCGGCCATCGACTTGTACGACCCCGTCCCGCAGCAGGACCACCCGGTCGATTTCGGGAATGATGTCATCAAGGTGGTGCGTCACCAGCACCAGTCCCACCCCGCCGGCGGCAAGTCCACGCAAATGACTGCGCACCTCGCGCAGCGTCGGCAGATCCAAGCTGGTGGTCGGTTCATCGAGCAGCAGCGTGGCCGGATCGTGGATGAGAGCTCGCGCTATTAACAGGCGTCTCGCTTCGCCGGAGGACAATTCGTCCAGCCAGCGATCCGCCAGATGTACCGCTTCGAGCCGCTCCATGGCAGCTCGGGCAGCCACCATCCTTTCCGGTTTTACCAGGTGATTCGGCCAGATACCGATCGAACCGAAAAACCCGGAAAGCACCAGCTCGATGCCGGTAATTTCACGCGTGCATTGCGCCATCAAGTCGTTGCTGACGATCCCGAGATGAGTGCGCAAATCGAAAATATTCCAGCTTTCGTGCCCGAGAATCCGCATGGTCGTGTCGGGGCGGAGCAACGGGTAGCACTCGCGCGTAATGGTCTTGATCAGCGTCGATTTACCGCTCCCGTTCGGCCCCAGAATCGCGACGTGTTCGCCGCTGGCCACTTGCAAATTTAAACCGTTTAGCGCTAGCAAATCGCCGCGCTGTACGTAGACATTTTGAAATTCGAGGAGAGGAGTCGTCAAAATAAAAGGAGAGAGTAGCAGAAACCGACTTTGAGCATTTCAACAGCCGCCGTCAAACAACTCGCCTCAGCGTGCGGATTCGAACTCGTGGGTGTCACACGAGCAACTCCGACAGAAGACTTCGAACGCTTTGCGGGGTGGCGCGCTAAAGGCCGGGCGGGCGAGATGACTTATCTGACCGACCGGCGCGGTGACTTACGCAGCGACCCCCGCAATCTGCTCCCTTCTGCCCAAAGCATGGTTTGCGTGGGCAAACTGTATAACACCGGCGCAGCGCACACCGTAAACAGCGATGCAGCGGTTCATGGATGGATCTCGCGTTATGCCTGGGGCGAGGATTATCACACTGTTTTGCGGCAACAATTGGAGCGGCTGGTCGAAGGAATTGCCCGAGAGCACGGCGAGCCTTTCGAATCGCGCATCTGCGTCGATACCGCGCCTTTGCTAGAGCGTTCGTACGCACAAGCGGCCGGACTCGGTTGGATCGGCAAGAACACCTGCCTGATCAATCAGGCCAGCGGTTCCTGGTTCTTTCTGGGGGAAGTGCTCTTGTCCATTGCTTTAGAGCCGGACGACGAACCGGTTAGCGATCGCTGCGGCACTTGCACGCGCTGTATCGATGCTTGTCCGACCACGGCTCTCGTGCCGGAGGAGAACGGCGGGTGGACGCTAGACGCCCGACGCTGTATTTCCTATCTCACGATCGAAAACCGCGGCCCGATCGACACCGAATTAGCGGCCGGGATGTCGAATCATATATTCGGGTGCGATATTTGTCAGGATGTGTGTCCTTGGAATCGTCGCGCGCCGGTGACGAGCGAAATAGCGTTTACGCCGGCCCATTTCGCTCCTTCGTTCGAGCATTTAGCGGCGCTCGCCGAGGAAGAGTTTCGAGCGCTGTTCCGCCATTCGCCGGTCTGGCGGACAAAGTATCGCGGATTTCTGCGCAACGTGGCCCATGCCATTGGCAACTCACAACGCCCGGAATTGCGCCCGTTACTGGAGAGTTTGCAGCGCCATTCAGACGAGTTAATTGTGCAGGCAGCTTGCGAAGCGCTGCTGAATCTGGACCGCAGCATGGGAAGGGAGACACAAAAATGCGAACTCGACTCTTCCGCCTTTTCTGTTTCGCCCTGATTTTTGCGCATTGGACGGCCGCCGCGCCCTCCCCAGAGCTCGACCCGCTGCACGATCCCGGCTTCGTTCACTTTTACAACAACGAGTACGACCAGGCGCTGGCGGTCTTTGAAAGAGAGGCGACTGCGCGCCCGCAGGACCCTGCCGTCTACAACAACGTGGCCCAGGCGATTCTCTATCGCGAGATGTATCGGGACGGCTCGCTTGAAAGTCAACTCGTCACCGGCAGCAACTCGTTTCTGCGTCGCCCCAAGATGGAGGTCAGCGCCGAGGATAAAACTCGTTTTCTCGACGCGACCGGCAAAGCGCTCGCTTTAAGCGAAGCGCGGCTCAAGCTGAATTCCAACGACGTCCAGGCGCTCTACGCGATTGTGGTGGCGCACGGTTTACGCTCCAACTTTAGTTTCCTGGTGGAGAAATCATGGTCGCAGTCGCTGCATGAAGCAGTCGCCGCTCGCAAGGCCGACGATCGCATTCTTGAAATCGATCCCGGCTTCATCGCCGCCCATCTGATCCGCGGCATCAGCGAATATACGGTCAGCTGCCTGCCCGGTTATCTTCGCTTTGTCGGTGCTTTAAATGGCTTTCATGCCGATCGCGAAGACGGCGTGAAGCAGTTGCAGATGGTGGCGCAATCGCAAGCCGGGAACCGCTACGATGCGGCCATCCTGCTGGCCGCGATCTACCGGCGGGATCGCCGTCCCAAAGACGCGATCCCTCTTCTGAAAAAACTTTCGAACACCTTCCCGCGAAACTATCTCTTTCGTTTCGAACAGGTCCAGATGTACAGCGATCTGGGGGATAAACCGGCTGCCCTGGCTGTACTGGCCGATATCGAGAGCGCGCTCCGGCAGGGCAAGCCCGGTTACGCGAAGTTGCCGCTCGAGCGCGTTCAGTATGCCCGGGGCAATCTCTATTTCTGGTATGGCGACCTCGATCAGTCGCTCGCCGATTTAAAACAGGCTACCCGCCGTCCCGATGAGCTCGATCTGTCGACCGCGGTGATGGCCTGGCTGCGGCTCGGACAAGTCTACGACTTGTTAGACGATCGCCCGCATGCCGCAGAAGCCTACCGGATGACCATGTCGACGGCTCCCCGCTCGGAAGCCGCCAGAGAAGCGGCCGGTTATCTCGACAAACCTTACAGACGTAAGAAGAAGATCGGCTAGTTCTTGTGATTGCGCTCGCGTCGTTGCTGTCATTCCGCAGCTTATTTCCAGATAGAGTGTAGTTCCAGATGTTGAGTTGCACGTGATCCAGTCGACCACCCGATGTAGTCAGCGAAATGCCGGTGCTGTTCGGTTGGGGAACACCAGGTTTGTCATCGCGATCTCGCCGTTCTGAGCGAAAAGCTCAACGGACGAACGATCGACGAAGATGTGTAACCGCAGAGGCTCACTGCCAAGCCGTAAGTGAGCCACAGTCTTGGACGGAAAAGCATCACTAAAGTGTGCACCTGCGCAATGAGAGCGGTCAAACGAACAATTCACTGCTCGCGGCATCGTAGCCGATAAGTGTTTCTTCATTGTCTCCTTGCAGCAGCTTCCAAGTAATCTGTTTTGCCTCGCCGAGCCGGATTGTTGTTTGCAGTTCGAAAGTTTAACTGCGGGGGGGCCAGCGAGCCAACTTGCGGTTCAGGTCCGCCTCGTTCGTGCTCATACTGGGGTGCATCTCCGCGCAATAAACGAAGTTCTTCGACGGGATGTTGTATCAGCGCCAGCGAGCCATCTATTTTCGCCAAGTTCAGCGACCTCGCTATCGTCATAGAGCCGCGCCAGGGAGTCGTCGGAACGGCTGCCGCATATTGCCAGTTATCCATCCAGCCCATCATCCGCGGAGCCTCTGGTCGCGGTTCATCGTTGAAGGTCAGGGCGCAGTAGGAATCTCGACCGTAATCAAGCGAGTGAATTTTATCCGGGGCGGCGTCATTCCTGAATCGCGTACCGTCGAATTGACCGACGAAGTATTGTTCTCCCGAATAAGCTGCCACGCTCGACCATTTGACGCCTGGATTCGACCATAGGGGAAACGCCGAACTCCATGCCGCAAGCCAGTCCTCTGCCGTTTGATGGGGGTTGCTGTCGCAAATGATTTTCCTCCCACCTAGCTCGTCGAGATGGAACTTGCTGCTGGTTGTGTGGCGGTATTCCGTTCAGGCTGTTTAGTGTTCGCAAACTGCCGATTGGAAAGAGTAACTAAGCAACTCGGCCGGCAATGAGTTGGAGGTCGCGAACGAGCAGACCGTATTCCTCTTCGTAGCGTTCGGGCGGCGCGCGAAGGATGGCGGAAGGATGAATCGTAGCGACAAGTTCTTTGGCCCAGCGATGGGGAAAGAATTTGCCGCGGTCGGTGGTGATGCGGAAGTCGCGACCCATTAGCGCTTGAGCTGCCGTGGCGCCCAGGCACACCAGGAGCTGCGGTTCGATGGCTGAAAGTTCGGCTTCAAGCCACGGTTTGCAGGCAGAGATTTCAATCCCGGTTGGCTTGGCGTGGATGCGGCGTTTTCCCCGCTCGATAAATTTGAAATGCTTGACAGCGTTGGTGACGTAAATGGTCTGGCGGTCGAGTCCGGCTTCATCCATGGCTTTGTTGAGGAGGCGTCCGGCCGGGCCAACAAACGGTTGGCCCTTCACGTCTTCTTCGTCGCCGGGTTGTTCACCGACCATGACGACCCTGGCGTCAGGCGGCCCCTGGCCGAAGACGACTTGTGTGGCGTGTTCGAAGAGTTCGCAACCGTGGCAGGCGGGCGCAGCGGCGCGGAGGACTTGCAAATCGCGGGTGGCGGGAATCCAGGGTGTGGCGGATGGTTTTTGATCGATAGCCATTTGGGTAACTCGGGTATCGGCGGAGGCGAGAAGTTCAGGAATGATTTGGGCTTCGGGCAGAGTCGCCCAGTGACGCACCGGCATTTCGGTTTTCATCGCTTTGATTTTGACGCGGGCGGGATTGAAAATCGAGGCGTAGTAGTCCTTCCAGAGATCTTCGAGATTGTCTTCGGTGGGGGCGGCGGAACGAGGAACGCCGGGGCCGAAGGTGAGGTCAGTGAGATCCCAGTGAACGCTCGCGTCGGGCGTCAGAATGGACCACCGCATACTGCCGAAACGTGCAGCGAACCAAGACGCCATGGCTTTTACAATGTAGTGATCGGGCTGATGCCAGGCAACGAATTGTTCGGGATCGGCAGCGGGCACTTTGCGGAAGCGCACGAAAGCAGTCATTTTGTGCATGTCGCGGCGCAGAGCTTTTTCCATCAGGCGAAGTTGCCGGACATCGTCGTCGACATCGATTTTTAAAAGATGGCGCTCCCCGTGAGTGATGCGGTAGAGAATGCGGTAGAGCAGCGCCCATTTCGCTTCGTCGCGATGTAAAGCAATAAGTTCGGCTAATTCGAGAAAGTCTTTCGGGACTTTCGGTTGATTGCCGGCGGCCGGCAGCGGAGATTCTTCGAAAAGAGAAGGAGCGTGGCCGGTCCAGAGGATTTGTTCGGGCGGCTGGTTGGAGAAAAGCAGCTGGCGCGCGAGCGCGCGCCAGCTTTCGAAGCTGTCTGCCGAGACGATCATTCAGATCTCGCCCGAGCGGGCCGTAGAAGCGGCTTCAAACAGACCGAGTTGTTCGGGCAGATCGAAACGCTGCGGGAGCTGCTGTGTATCGATCTGCATAGCTGCTGGGTTATAGCCGGCCGCGACAATGAAGAATCGTGCTTTCTTGACAGAAATTTTCAGTTTGGCGAGATCAGGGAGGGTGAGCGAACGATACCGTCGGATTTTCAAGATTCGCTTCACGTTGCGAACACCGAAGCCGGGGACGCGCAGCAGGGCGTTCTTACCGGCTTTATTGACGTCGACGGGGAAAAACTCGCGATGACGCAGAGCCCACGCGAGTTTGGGGTCTTTATCGAGAGCGAGGTTGGGATCGGCTTGGGTGGTGAGTTCGTCGGGCGAAAAGCCGTAGAAACGGAGGAGCCAGTCGGCTTGGTATAAACGATGCTCGCGGATGAGCGGAATTTTGAACAACGGCAGCGTGGGATCGGCGTGCGGAATCGGGCTGAAGGCGGAGTAGTAGGCGCGGCGCAAATGAAATTGCTTGTAAAGAGCCGCCGACTTCGTAAGCATCTCGGCGTCGGGCGACGCCGTTGCCCCAACTATAAATTGAGTGCTTTGTCCGGCTGGTGCGAAACGCTTAATCCGCTTCGATTGCAAGGTCGAGTCCTTAGCTTCGAGAATGCCGCCGGCAATTTGCTGCATGGTGGATTCGATTTCGCGGTGCGACTTGGCGGGGGCGAGCTGGGTCAGATCGTTATCGCGGGCGAGTTCGACATTGGCGCTGAGGCGGTCAGCCCACTGGCCCGCTTCGAGCATTAATTCTTGCGACGCGCCGGGGACCGCTTTCAGGTGAATGTAACCGCCGAACAGCTGTTCGGTGCGCAGAAGTTTGGCGACGCGGACGAGCTGTTCCATAGTGTAGTCCGGGCTTTGGATGACGCCGGAGCTAAGGAACAGGCCTTCGATGTAGTTCCGCTTGTAGAACTCAATGGTCAGGAACACGACCTCTTCGGGCGTGAAGCGCGCGCGCGGAGTATCGCTTGAAATGCGGTTCACGCAATAGCTGCAATCGTACACGCAGTAATTGGTGAGAAGAAGTTTCAAGAGGGAAACGCAACGCCCATCCGGGGTATAGCTATGGCAAATGCCCACTCCGTTAGTGTTGCCGAGGCCGCCTTCGACCCGCGCGCGGCGGGAACCGCTGCTGGCGCAGGAGGCGTCGTATTTGGCGGCGTCAGCGAGGACGCGAAGCTTGGCGCGAATCTCCAAAATCTAGCTTATCGGATGCGGAATGAGGCAAGGGTGTTCTACTTTTGTTCGCCGGTGAGGAATCTGGCTGGCGGCTTGAAGAGTAGCGGCCACATGGTCAACATCCTAATAATGGATGGCGCAGATGACCGAGGGAAATAATCTAAGCAACATGCAAGCAAAAGATGAATTGTGAAACAGGAGAAAAGCATGGCGCTAAGTTCCTATCTCACACTGGGCCACTCTGGACTGCGGGTTAGTCCTTTTTGTCTGGGCGCTATGACGTTCGGCGACGACATGGGGTGGGGCTCGAGCATTCAAGAGTCAGAAGCGATTCTGTCGCGGTACCTGGAAGGTGGAGGCAACTTCATCGACACGGCCAACATTTACACGAAAGGACACTCCGAGAAGATCATTGGTGACTTCTTCGCACAGAGGAAGGGCCGGAGAGACCGGGTAGTGATTGCGACCAAGTTTTTCTGCAACCTGTTTGCGGGCGATCCGAACGGAGGAGGCGCGAGCCGGAAGTCGATTGTGGCGCAGTGCGAGGAATCGCTGCGCCGTTTACAGACTGATTACATCGACCTTTACTACCTGCACAACTGGGATCGATTTACACCTGTGGAAGAGACAATGAGCGCTTTGGATGACCTTGTTCGAGCGGGCAAAGTTCGTTATCTCGGATTTTCCGATTCACCAGCATGGAAGGTCGCGCAGGCACAGGTGATTGCGCATTTTAGAGGGTGGGCTCCCCTTATCGCGCTGCAGACCGAGTACTCGCTAATGCAACGCACGGTGGAAGGGGAACTCGTTCCTATGGCTCAAGAGCTCGGTCTGGGAGTGCTGCCCTGGAGTCCTCTGAAAATGGGCGCCCTGTCGGGAAAGTACACACGCGAAAACCGACAGAAGATGCAGGGCTTCAGAGGGACATTCGTCGGCGAACTGACGGAGAAGGACTACGACATCATCGACGAGCTTCAGAAGGTCGCGTCGCAGCTTGATGCCGGTGTGGCGACAGTGGCGTTGGCGTGGTTGCACAGCCGTGCCGGCGTGGCATCGACGATCATCGGCGCAAGAACGATCGATCACCTGGAAACAAATTTGAAGGCTCTGGACTTGCAACTGACGGCTGAGCAGATCGCTTCGCTGGACGCGGTTTCCAAGCCGATTCTGAATTTCCCGGCGGAGTTCAACGCAAATCTGTCGCCGAATTTTGAGCATGCAAGGCGCAACAGTGAACGGGGTGCCAAGTCAGCTTGTAGGCAATGTGCCTGCAGACGACGCGCAGCGCTATTGACGGGGCTGTTTAATTGCCGCAGACAGCGGATGTAACGTTTTCTCCCCTAGTTATCCGAGAGTAGATTTCCGCGCTCAATTTCGGTGTTCGTTGTTGCGTATCGAAGTCTACGTAGATGAGCCCGAACCTACTCGCATAGCCGCTAAACCACTCCAGATTGTCGTGGCTGGACCACACATGATATCCACGCACGTCGGCTCCGGCAGCCATGGCCTGGTGCATGGCGGCCACGTGCTCCACGATATAGCGGCACCGGCGTACGTCGCGGACTGCGCCGTTGACGAGCTTATCCTCACCCGGGAATCCCGCGCCATTCTCGGTGATAAAGACGGTCGGATTGTCGTAGTCGACTCGAATCCGGTTCAGTAAAGCTGTGAACTGGTCAGGCCGGACTGGGCCGTTAAACGCCGTATCGACACCCTCCGGCCGGAACGTTTCCGCTGCGTAGCCGCTTTGCGGTTGCTTGGGACGCCGAAAGAATAGCGGCGCATAGTAGTTGATGCCGAGATAGTCGAAGTGAGCTGCGTGAATCCGGGTGGCGTCGCCGGGTCTGACATCGATCTCAAGTTCGTGCGCTTCGGCGAGCGCCAGAATGTCCGCCGGGTAGGTTCCTTTGTATATTGCATCGAGGAACCAGCGATTGAGCACTCCATCACCAATTTTGGCGGCGGCGAGATCAGCTGGGGAGGGATGTTCGGCCGTGAGGGCAGGGAAAAGCGGCAGGGCCAGGCCAAGCCGCGCCTTGTATCCTTTTGAATCGAAGCTTTCCTTGGCGGCAGTTGAAGCGAGCAGGATGTGGTTAAATGTTTTGAGCGAGACGGCGAGGTGCGCTTCGTCCGGCAGGATGAGTAATTGTCCTTTTCCGCCCGCGAGCTTTTCCTCCGCCGTTGTCTTGATAGCTCGCTCGACAGAGGGTTCATTGACCAGCACGAAGAGATCGACCTGGTCGGCAAAGTTGGCGAATACAACTTCGGCATAGCGCTTGAACCAATCGATTGAGGCGCGATTTTCCCAGCCGCCCGCAGCGGCGAGCGATGCGGGCATGTCCCAGTGATAGAGGGTCAGCATCGGCTGGATGCCGGCGGACTTGAGGTCCGTAATGAACTGGCGATAATGCGCTACCGCAGCAGGATTCACGGGACCGAGACCGTCGGGCATGATCCGGGGCCACGAGATGGAGAACCGGTAACTCGTCAGACCCATCTTTTTGAAGAGCGCGATGTCCTTGAGGTATTGATCGCGGTTGTAAAAATTAATGGCGACCTTGCCCGATATTCCGGGCCCGGCCAGATGATCGTCATCCAGGTAAACATCCCAAATCGAACGTCCTTTGTTATCGGCGGAGGACTCACCTTCGACTTGATAAGCGGCCGAGGCTGCTCCCCAGCGAAAGGAGTCTTTGGGCGAAACTGTCTGCGATTGCAGGGCCATCACTGAGGATAGGATGGCAATGAATGCTGGTGTTCGCCTCAACATTATTTTTTTGCCAGCACCCTTGTAGCACGATCTAGCTGTAATGCATGGAGTCGAGATTTTGGTGGCACTGCTAGCTGTTTCGCAAGCCGCTGGTCGTGAATCGAAGTGATGCAATGAAGGGTAGTTGTAACGCAGAGAAACAGGTTGTTATTCCGAGTCAAAACGAATCTCGTTTCTCAGGAGGTGGATCATTCCGATCCTTCGAAAAATCTTCTGCTTCGGGATCAGGATCATTGAAAAGCGCCAGAAAATCATCCCATGAGTCCGGTCTGGAGGAGAGAATCACCTCGCCCGTGGACGCATCACGCCGGATATAAACCGCATCACCACTGAAGCGAAATTGTGAAGGTAAGCGAACGGCCTGACTTCCACCGCCCATAAAAAGTTTGGCTTTGACTCGTGGCATTTGGCTTGAACTCTACGAAGTCTATACCAAGTTGATCCGCCTGCGGAAAAGGCTTATTTAGAAGAGGCGGATGGTAAGGGCAAGAGGACAGCGAAGCTGGTTGCGCCGGGTTGTGATTCGACAGCGATTTCGCCGCCGTGATCGCGGACGATGCGGCGCACGATATCGAGCCCGAGACCGGTGCCTTCGCCGGAGGGTTTGGTGGTGAAAAAGGGTTCGAAGATGTGTTCCTTCACGTCCGGCGAAATCCCGGGGCCGTTGTCGATGACTTCGACGCGCAAATGGTGGTCGTCGCGCAGGGTGCGAATGGTGAGTTTGCCGGAGCCCTGCATGGCGTCGATAGCGTTAACGATGAGATTTGTCCAGACCTGATTCAGTTCACCGCCGCGCGCTGAGATGTGGGGCAGCGAACGATCGTAATCGCGGACAATGTCGATGCCGTGTTTTAGTTTATAGCGCAACAGGAGCAGAGTATTTTCGAGGCCTTGATGGATGTCGATGTCTTGCTGCTGTGGCATTTGATCCATGTAGGAATACTCTTTGACGGCGCGGACCAGTTCGGAAATGCGTCCGGTGGCGCTTTCAATTTCATCGGCCAGGCGGGAGATGGTAAAGGCGGCGGTGAGGCGGATCAGGACGTCGTTGAGGAATTGGGGAGGGACGTGGCGGGCGACGTCTTCCAGGGTGTCGCGGGTACAGCCGACGTCGACTAAGGGGGAAGCGAGATCCCAGACAGCCTGGACGCGATGTTCTTCGAGCCAAGCGGACAGTTCTTCTTCGCGATCGCTGCGATCGAGGGTGTCGAGGGGAGTTTGGGGACCGGTTTGCCCGGCCCATTCGGCCTCGAATTGGGAAAGAAAGACGCGGCTTTCGAGCGGAAGGCCGTCGCGTTCGAGCTTGAGGGAGGAGGCCCGCACGGAAACCAGGGAACGGCGCAGATTGTCGGCGGCGCGGCGGGCGGCGGAGGCTGGATTATTGAGCTCATGGGCGAGACCGGCAGACAATTTGCCGAGCGAGATGAGTTTGGAGCGCTGCTGCTCGGCGGCGACTGTTTCGCGAATGCGATCAGCCAGAACGCCGACCAGCCGCCCCTGGAGTTGCGGCAGGTACTCGAGCATGGCGGGGAAGTGCTGCTTGTGCATGGCCGCGACCCGACTGGGCATGGTAGCGCGCACGTCGACGGAATAGGTCGACATGCGCGAAAAGGGCAGAAGGCCGGTGACCTGGCCCATACGGGAGGTGAAGACGCGGCCATCGGGCAATTCACCGCGGAGTTCGCCGGCGAGGAGAACGAACATATGGTCGGCTGCGTCGCCGGCATGGAGGGCCGCCTCGCCAGCCTCGAGATCGATGACGGTCATGTGAGCGGCCAAAAAGTTCAGTCCGTCAGGCGGCAGGTCCGCGAAAATTTCGACGGTAAGCAGTTCGTCTATGGAGGGGGCAGGGGCATGCTCAAGCCGGACAAGTGCGCTGTCAGCCATGGACTTAGATCTTGCTCAGATACTGATGGACGAACTGGATGGCGATGGAGCCCTCGCCGACGCCTGAAGCCACGCGTTTGATGGAACCGTGGCGGACGTCGCCGACGGCAAAGACGCCGGGGACATTCGTTTCGAGGAGGCCTGGTTCACGGTCGAGGGTCCAGGTTTTGGGCATCTTTCCATCCCGGAGGAGATCGCGGCCGGTGAGGACAAAGCCGCGCTCGTCGCGATCAACGGTGCCATCGAGCCAGGCGGTGCGAGGTTCAGCGCCGATAAAGATGAAGAGGGAAGCGGCGGGGACCTGGCGGGTTTCGCGGCTGGCATCGCACTGGATGGAGATGGATTCCAGATGATCTTCTCCGTGGACTTCGACGACGCGGCTGTTGAATTCGAGATGAATGTTTTCGGTCTGCTCGATTTGCGTGATGAGGTATTGCGACATGGTGGCAGCGAGAGATGCGCCGCGGACGATCATGATGACGCGGCGGGCGATTTTGGCAAAGAACATGGCGGCTTGGCCGGCGGAATTTGCGCCACCGATGAGATAGACGTCTTCGCCTGCGCAGGAAATAGCTTCGGTGGAGGCAGCGCCGTAGTAGACGCCCGCGCCCTGCAGCTTTTCTTCGCCAGGGATAGCGAGTTTGCGCCACTGCACACCCATAGCAAGGATCAGCGCGTGACAGGAGAGTTCGGTGCCATCGCTGAGACGCACATAGCGGTAGGGACCTTCGATGCGGAGGGATTCGGCCTCTTGCGGCGAAACGATTTCCACACCAAAACGTTTGGCCTGATCGACAGCCCGGCGGGCGAAGATGGAACCGGAGAGACCGGAAGGAAAGCCGAGGTAATTTTCGATGCGCGAGCTTAAGCCCGCCTGACCACCGGGTGCTTCGCGTTCGATCATAACCGTTTTGAGACCTTCGGATGCGCCATAGACGGAGGCGGCGAGCCCGGCGGGACCACCTCCGATGATCATGACGTCGTAGAAATCGAGACCAGCGCGGGTGCGCAAACCGAGACGGGAAGCGACTTCATTCAGGGCGGGTTGTTCGAGCGGGTCACCATCGGGGAAGACAACAGCGGGCAGGCGCAGGGCGTGGCCTTCGAAGGTGTCGAGCAGGTGGCGGACTTCGGGAATGCGGTCAGCGGCGTCGGCGTCGAGCCACTGATAGGGGACTTGATTGCGCGCCAGGAAGTCGCGCATTTCATAAGATTTCGCGGACCAGCGCGTGCCGAGAACACGAACGCCTTCGAAGGGCGGCCGGTAGCTAGCGAACCAGTCTTCGAGCAGATCGTCGAGAACCGGATAGAGGTTTTCTTCCGGAGGGTGCCAGGGTTTGAGGAGATAGTGATTCAGCTGAACTTCATTGATCGCTTTGATGGCGGCTTCGGTATCGGCGTAGGCGGTCAGCAGAACGCGTTTGGCGTCGGGGAAGAGCTTCATGGCCTCGGTGAGGGTCTGAATGCCATTCATTTCGGGCATTCGGTGATCGACCAGTAGAAGAGCAACGGACTCGTCACGCTGAAGAATTCGATGGAGAACTTCGAGTGCACTTTTGCCCGACTCGGCTTTGAGGATGCGGTATTTTTCGCGGTAGCGCTGGCGGAGGTCGCGTTCGATGGATTGGAGGACGTCGCGGTCGTCGTCGATGGTGAGGATGGCGGGTCGCATGGGAGTGGGGAGGGTCGGCGATCGGGGTCAGCTTTTACTGTAGCGCTGGGGGGATATGGTGGTCCTTCCTTTAAGGCGATAGAATCCCGTCATGAATGGATTGAGGCGTGTGCCTGGAAGTCCAGACCTGATGGTATTTGTTATCGGTCTCGTTTGGCCTTGCCTGTTCCGGGGTGAAACGATCACGTTGGCTTCGGGCGCTTATAAAGGCTTGGCCAGCAATCAGAACGACTGTTCGTTTGAGGGGCATGTCAGGTCGATCCAAATCTATACTAGCGACGTCGATGCGAGTGGGCGCGAGAGTGTTCGCAAACTATCGGCGCGGTGCATTTTCGATGCGAAAGGCCGGACTTCGGAGTCTTGGCAATATGCGGACGAGATTGAGTATGGCCAGCGCATCGAGCGATTCGTGTCCATTTACGATGCGCAGGGTCACCAAATCGAGACCGACATATTCGATTTGAAGGACGATCCGAAGCGGCCAAATCGTTCTCTGGTTACGTTCGATACGAAGGGGCGTGCTGTTGAGACAAGGTCCTTTGACCCCGATGGAGAATTGAACGGCCGCACGGTTTTCGAATTCGACGATCACGGCGACGCCATCAAAGAGACGTCGTATGACTCCAACGGACAGTTGGAAAACATAACGATGCGTCAGTACGACGCCAGCCATCACGTCCTTTCCGAAGAGGGCACTGGTAAGAGCAACGGACGTGCTTGGAAGACTGCGTATCGTTATAGCGATCAGGGGAAAGTGATTGAAGAGATCGTTCACTCGCCGGAAGGATCCGCGCGTTACCTATCTACTTATGATCAGAAGGGGCGTTTGAGTTCGAGGGAAACGATCACTGACAAGGAGCTCACGCCCGGGTTGGGAAATGAATACGGGCTTTGTGACGATTGCGGAGTGTTTCCGGGCAAAAGTATTTTTCGATACGACGAGAAAGGGCTCATCGTCGAAGAGCAGATGATACAACCTCCCGATCATTTGGTCCGGCTCAGCCGGTACAAGTATGACAAGCATGGACACCATACCGAAGAATGGGTCTACCAGGCCAATTCGTCGGACCTGCACCCAAAGAAGATTGAGGTGCGGGTAGATGGGACAGATGTTTCTTTCGGCTGGACCAATGGCTTACCGGTGACGGCGTACAGTTACGATGCGCGGGGCAACTGGATCAAGGCTATGGTGAAAAGGATTCCTTCCGATGCAGCGGATTCGGAACCGCGCAGAAGCGCTATTACCTACCGGGTCATTGACTATAAATGAGCCTACAGAGAGGCCATTGGCGAAGCGATAGAAAGGACACATAATCGCTCGATCTCTCCGGTCAGTTCGGCCATGCGAATCGGTTTGCTGGCATAGCCATCCATGCCGGCAGCCAAACAACGTTCGCGGTCGCCAGACATGGCGTGCGCGGTGAGGGCAATGATGGGAATGTGCTGGCCGCTTGAACTCTCTCGAGCGCGGATCGCGATGCAAGCGTCAATGCCGTCCATTTGGGGCATTTGCACGTCCATCAAGACAAGGTCGAAGTCTGGTCGCTCTAAAGCAGCAAGAACTTCATAACCCGTGGCCGCGACTTGAACTTGATGCCCCTGTTTTTCGAGCAGCCGCACAGCGACTTTCTGGTTCACCAGGTTGTCTTCGGCGAGCAGTATCCGAAGGCTGTATTGATCAGGAAGCGACTGCTTAACGGGAACAATTTTGGTGGCGATCTGCCTGTGAGGCATTTCGTCCCCCATGGCCCGTGCAATCGCATCGACGAGTTGCACCCGTTCAAAAGGTTTCGTGAGGTAAGCAGAAACGCCGAGCTCGCGACATCGTGCGGCGTCGCCGCTTTGGCCTGTCGAAGTGAGCATCAGGATGACGGGATTGGAGAATTCCTGGCGTCGTTTGATCTCGGCGGCGAGTTGGAAGCCGTCCATCCCAGGCATATGGCAATCGAGCAGGATCAATCCAAAGGGCGTATTGGTGCGAGCCGATTTTTCCAGTTCGTCTAATGCCAGACTTGCGCCGGCAGCTAAGACCGGGCGCATGCCGATTGCTTCCACCATCTCGGATACTATTTTGAGGTTCACCGGGTTGTCATCGACGATGAGCACCGGGATACCGGCCAGTTCGATCAACTTGGCCGGCTTGTTCGCGAGGGTCGAGGTAAGGATTGGCGCTTGCACAGTGAAGTGGAAGCAGCTGCCGTGGCCCACTTGACTCTCAACCCAGATCTTGCCGCCCATCATCTCGACAAGGCGCGCGGAAATAGTCAATCCGAGTCCGGTACCGCCGAAGTTCCGGGTGGTGGAAGTATCGGCTTGTGAAAACGAGTCGAAGATCGCTTTTTGACGTTCCGGAGGGATGCCGATGCCGGTATCCCGCACGGAAAAATGCAAGCAGGCGCAATCGTCGGTCTTCGAATCGAGTTCCACGCGAAGTTCAATGTGACCTTGAGCAGTGAATTTAACCGCATTACCAATAAGGTTGATGATGACCTGGCTCAGTCGATGAGAATCGACTAAGAACTCTTCGGGAATTTCTGGCCTGATGTTGCAGATTAATTCGAGATCTCTTGCTTCAGCGCGGAAGGCAAGGGGTTTTATCAGCTTGGCTATGCCATCGCGAAGAGAGAAGGGCATTGGGTCGAGCTCAAGTTTGCCCGCCTCAATTTTCGAGAAATCGAGGATATCGTTTACCACCACAAGCAGGGCGTCGGCGGAGCTTTTCGCGGTTTCGAGGAGTTCGCGCTGTTCCATAGTGAGGTCGGTATCGAGCGCTAACTCAGTCATGCCGAGGACACCATTCATGGGAGTGCGGATCTCGTGACTCATGTTGGCGACAAACTCGCTCTTGGCTCGACTGGCATCTTCGGCGGCTTCTTTCAACGCTTTGATTCGCCGGATGAGGATAGCCACCCAACAGAGCACCGCAAGCGTCACCGCCAAAGCCGCGGCTAGCACGTAGAGTGTGTGTGAAGCCGTCCACCAGGAGGGGTTGTGAGTAACGACAATGTCTTTGGCGGAACGTAACAGGATGCGAAAAGTCTTGGGTTTAGCGAAGTTTTGCCGGGCGATGATGTTGTCGGGATCGGCTTGCAGAGAGCAAATGCCTGTAATGCGCAACATGCTTGCTGGGCGCAACGGCGGTAATTCGCGGGAGCTCGGCAGCGTGGCCGCAAAGATATGGTGACCGGAGGACAGGACGATGGTGGGATTAGCAGCCGTTTTATCCTGCCCGATGAGCTCCCCTTGCAGTTCCATCAACCGTGCGTCGTGATCATCGTTAAGAGCCTGGTGCGCAGTGGAGCTTAAGGCAGGGATCGACGAGCGCATTCCTGTGGCCTGAAACGTGGCATGGGCCAGGGTCGGCGAGAATTCGCCGACCATTGGAAACCCGATCACGTCGGCAACATCTCCCAAGGCCAGACTTGTAGTTTGGGCAGTTTGAGCGCACAATCCATGTTCGCCGTCCTGCAGACAGATCAATCTGCCGGGCCAAAGCAACGTCACCGTTCCGCGAATGTGAGCTCGATGGCTAAGCGCGATGGTGGGAGTAAAGCGCAGCAGATTGCCGATCAAGATGATTGGAGAAGAAAACGGCCTGAGCGGCGCCGGCTCTTCCACCCGCAGGGTGCTGAGGTTTGGAAAAAGCAGGTGGGCTCCCGTGATCTGGCCGTGATGATTGAACAGCGGAGCAGCATTTCCGCGAAGCCTGATTTTGGCGTCAACCAGGCTTTCGTAGTCTGCGCCTGGTTCTGCAATTGTCATGGCGTTGGTGAGACCGTCGGCCAAAGCCACTTCGAGACCGATATTCGATCCCGATTTCTCAACCGACCGAACGACACCTTCAATTTCCACCCATTGACCGTCGTCTGCCCCCGTGCGCAATCGACTCATATTCACGAAGGGCACCGTCGAAGGTAAGTGCGACTCGCCAATTAATCGCGCTACGCCATGATCCACAATCGGGGCGAAGTCGCCGGTGGCGCTTACTCCTATTACTTCAACGAGCTGGCCGGCTTTTAAGGGGATTTTAGTGGGCGCGGAGAGAGCGATGAAGACGCTGCCGGTGGAATCGGCGACGAAAAGGATGGCTCTCCGCGGGTCGATATGGGCGTCGTAGTAGGTGACGGTGGCGTGCAACACAACCGGGTAAGCGCGTTTGGCTTCAGCTAATGTCAGCTGGTGGGCGGCGCGAGCGGTGGTTATGGTTGGAAGGTTGGCGGAGGGAGTTTGCGCTAGCAACGTTGATGGACAAAGAGTCAGGAGGAGGGCCGTTAAGCTGAGAACAAAAGGCGCAGCAAAGCGCTGGAGCCACGTATGTATTCCGGCTAACCTCATCTTGCTAATTTTCTGGCTTCACCTTACTCTCTATCGGTCGAATGGCAGCGTCACTTTAGTGAAAGTAAAGTATGGTGTCTCGGATTGTCCCGTAGAAGCCGGTGTTACTGAGGAGTGATTTTGTAGAAACCGGCGGCGTGTGGCTTAAGCGAAAAAGCGCGGCCGTCGTTTATCTTTCCCATATCGGTGCTGGTCCAGAGATCGCGGACAGTGCATTTTGAGAGTAAACCGAGATCGGTCCATTTTACGGCGACCTGTTCTTCGGCGCCGTCGCCGATATTGAAGACTGCGAGGTATTTTGCGCGCTCGCCGGGCATCTCGGCAACCCAGGCGACCTGATTGCCGCGGGCGAAGAGTTGTTTGCTGGAACTTGCTTTCTGGTTTACAGAAAGCACTTCGTCGTTATCGAGGAGCGATAAGGTGAAGGCGTCGTTATCGGGCAGGTTGCCCCCGAACATCAACGGGGAACGTGCGACGGACCAGAGGGTAATCAACATGCGCTGCTCGTCGTGTGTGAGGAGTGACATGCGTGGATCGCCACGCTCGGCGCGGATGCCGATGTGTCCGAGAGGCAGCATGTCGGCGTCGGGCCAGTGACCTTGGCGCACGGTCGGGTTCCACATGTTGAGCCGCGCGAACTGATTCTTCAGATCGACCCAGCGATCCCAGAAATCGCCGGAGATGCGCCACATCTGCGCGTATTTTTCGATGAAATCGGCCTTAGCGATGTCGCGCGTGCCGGGTGAAAGGCTGAGCACGATGGGCCGGCCGGTCTTCTGGATGGCGTTGCTCACGGCCGCGATCTCGGTGCTGTGATCGGAAGCGGGACGGAACCCGAACATGTCGTCGGCCTTGATGAAATCGAGGCCCCAGGAGGCATAGAGTTCGAGGATGGAGTTGTAGTAATCCTGACCGCCTTTGGACGTGTCGACACCGTACATGTCAGTGTTCCAGGGGCAGAGGGATTGTTTATTGGCGACATCGGCAGCCTTCAAGTGGCTGTGATAAATGGGCAGGTTGGCATCGACGGCGCGACGAGGGATGCCGCGCATGATGTGAATCCCCATCTTAAGGCCTTTGCTGTGTATGTAATCGGCGAGCGGTTTGAAGCCCTGACCGTTGGCGGAAGAAGGAAACCGATTCACAGCGGGGATCAGGCGGCCGTACGGATCCATGGTCAGATTTGCGCCGGGACGATAGCCGTGCGATTTCGGATCGGGTTCGGACCATTGAATGTCAACGACGATATACTGCCAGCCGTGTTTCTTCAGGTGGCTAGCCATGTAATCGGCGTTTTGTTTGACCTCGGCTTCGGTGACACCGGTGCCGAATGAGTCCCAGCTGTTCCACCCCATGGGCGGAGTGGGCGCTAGCAGCGCAGCCGGTAGGATGGGCGTTGCCAGCAGAGTCGCAGTGAAGAGAATTACGGCCGAGCGATGCAGGATGTGTTTTGCCATTTGAGTTGTCTAGGAATTAGTCACTGGAAAAGGCGTGGGGCGAAGTCGTTCAAATCTCTGCGCCAGGTTTGCCATTCATGGGCGGTCCCCGGCGATTCATAGAAGACATGTTTGATGCCTGCCTGTTCGAGCGCCTCATGAAAGCCGTGAATACTTTTCGACATGCGCTCCGGCTCGGCCGTCCCGACTCCGAGCCAGACGAGTTTCACCTTCTTGTTGAAGGCGGCGGAATCGGCGAGTACGCCGTTGTAGGCGGTTTTGGCGTCGAAGGGTGTGCCGCTGAAACCACCGCCGGCGCCGCTGAAGCCGCCGATATAGGCGAATTTGTCGAGGTGTTTCATGGTGATCTGAAAGGTTTGCATGCCGCCCATCGAAAGGCCGGCCATGGCGCGATGGTCGCGGTCGGGGATGGTGCGGTATGTGGCATCGATCATAGGAACGATTTCATCAATGACCACCTGCTCGAACGTGGCGGTGGCGAACACACCGGCAGGCGGGCGGTTGGTAGTGGAAGGTTGCGGCGTGGCGCTGCCGCCTGTGAGCGGAGAGGTTGCCGGAGCAGGCGTGGCGAAGGGCTGCAGGACAGGCTCGCCGGGTTTGAAGGCATAGCCGTGGTCCATGACGATAATCATGGGCTTGGCTTTTTGTTGGGCCAACAGATTATCGAGGATGAAATTGGCGTGGCCCTGGGCGATCCAGCCGCGCTCATCTTCGCCCGCGCCGTGTTGCAGATAGAGGACCGGGTAGCGGAGCTTGGGCGAGCTATCGTAGCCCGGTGGCGTATACACGTAACAGCGTCGCCAGGAACCCGTGATCTTCGAGTAATACCAATGCTCGCGCACGTCCCCGTGAGGGACATCTTTCGGGTAGTAAAAGTCGACGCCTTTTTCGGGTATTTCGATGCCGCTGTACTCGCGACCGACGCCGAAGTAGGTTTCGCTGCCCGGGTCGTTTAGCGAAACTCCATCGACCGAAAGGGCGTAGTAATGGAAGCCGGGAACGAGTGGAGCACTGGTGACCGTCCAGAAGCCGTCTTGGCCTTTAGTCATCGGGTACTTGGCGCCGCCTACGTTGACTTCAACTTTTTGTGCGTCGGGGGCGTGCAGGCGAAACTCGGCGCGCAGATCAGGAGTAATTCGGGGGTACTGGGCACCCATCACGTTCGAGGTAGCTGGATGAGAATTTTCAGGCGACTGGGCCAGGCAAAGAGCGGCGAGGACGAGTGCGGAGAAAAGGATGTTCTTCATGGTGCCTCCTGGCGACTCGAGGCAACCAGCGTCGAGATCGCCAATAAAGAAGATACACCAGTCAGCGTTTAAGTAATCGTAGAATGACAATCCTCGACCATGCTGGTTCCGCAACGAAAAATTGCTCGCTTGTCTCGGCGGTCCAACGAATGCGCATCAGGCCTTGAACACGGCTGTGAGGCGGCCGTTCATTTCTGCTTGCAAGAACCCGGTGGGTCAGTGATGTTGGTTAGCGGGGCGCCAGACGAGCGATCAGGCGTGTGCGGCTGTAGGAGCTAATGCTCTGCGCACCAGGGGCGCAACGCGGGAGCCGGTATCTCGATGGCGCGCCGCATCTTTTGGTGCGGGAGAGTCGAGACGCCCATTTGGAAGGTGACTCGCGGCAAGCCGCCGAGTGCTGTCGGCGAGGAAACCAATCGAGTGGAGGCCGACCGAGAGTCGATCGCGAGAATGACCGGCGCGACGGCCGGCCTCGCGATAGACCGAGAGTGCCCGGACCGATGAACGTGCGTGTTGTTGCGGATGGCGAAGAGAAGATCGAGTTTTTCGGCGCGAGATGCGAGCGACCCCCAAGTTGACAATCAGGTCTGCGACGCGCGCGGCCCGGTGGCGGCCAGCTTGTGCGCTTTTTCAGAGGAGATCAAGTAGCACGCAAATCTTTCCGGGATTCTTCTGTGCCGGAGACGTGCGGCATGACTCGATCAGGCGTGGATCGAGCGGCGTGGGAGAGGGATCGATGGCGATTGCGTTCGTCCATCAGTACCTAGCGAGTTTGCAATCGACAGCGCACCCGCTATAGCGCGCTGGCTGCTTTTCCAAGCGGCTGTAGTGAAGCAGGTGAAATGTTAAATGACATGAGACTACGAAGTGCCGAGAGTTAAAGCCAAGCGCCCAGCGATCGATTCGAGTTTCAAGTTGGTAGAAGCCGGTCAGCCATGCAAAAACTAGGGATGCTATTGAACAACACCGTTCATCTCGATGTGCGCGCCTTGATTGGAAAAATGACACGCTTAGACGCACTATAAGCGATTGCCCGGCCGAGGGTGGACATTTTATGATCCCCTTCAGAACTGGTCGGGTCGTCGCAGAAGAGTTTTTCAACAGCATCCCTGGTTTGAACAAGCCTGTCGCGTCGTCCGCACACGGTTTTTGGGTCGATGTCAATACGGGATCGCGGCAACTAAAGGAAACGACGGGCGGTTTCCTAGTGTTTAGCAGGTTGAGCGGAAGCGACAGATTCGTGATGATCGGATAGTAATGGCATGCTGTAAGACTTTCTTGCGCTTGAACGCTGCCTTTGTATCAATTCGGAAATCGGGTCTCAGCAGCGGGTTCGCGGCAGTGGTACTAAACACAGCGTCTTAAGTAATTGCGCATAATCGTCGCAGGGCATCGTTGGGCTTTGTCCATTCGGCGAACTGATCTTCGACGGCGGAAACGACTCCATCGAGGAATCCGAAATAACGATTGTGCAGACGCAACCGGCGCGTGAGTTTCCAGACCCGTTCGATAGGGTTGAGTTCCGGGCTGTAAGGAGGCAGGAAGTCCAAGCGAAATTGTGGAGCCTGTTGATCACGCCAAGGCAGATGGAGTTTGGAGCGATGATACTGCGCGTTGTCACTGATGGCGAGGACGCGACGTCCGGAAACAGCGCTGGCCTCGCGGAAGATTTTGAGGAACTCCCAGAAGGACTCGCCGTTGAATCGGCCGGTCTCGCGGCGAAACAAAAATTCGCCATCCCGCAAACGGACTGCGGCGAAGTAGCCTACGCTCTTCCGGGTCGGATGATGGTACACGATCGGATCTCTGGTTTCCGGTGGAACCCACATACGGCAACGGGATCCCTGTTGCTGAAAATGCACTTCGTCCAGCGCCCAGAGGTCCACGGCATTGTCCCGCATTAACTTGCGGAGTTTTTTTTATGCGCTTTGTGGCGCGTCGGGTCGGCTCGCGCCAAAACGGGCCGGGGCTTGCGGAGCCGGAACTCGAACTGCCGGAACAAACGCTGGCATTGACGGACCCCCAAGTGGATGCCGTAGGTCTTCGCCAGCCAGGCCGACAGCGTCTTGCCATCCCACAGGTTGACGCGCATCCCCGCGTCGCTCGGCCTCTCTCGCAACACTCGATTGATCTCTTTGATCTGCTTCTCACTCAGCCGGCTGGGGCGTCCGGACCGTTCTCCCTCGGCCAGACCCCCCAATCCCTGCTGCTCGAAACGGTGAACCCAATACTCGACGGAACGCGGTGCATCTCCCAAAAGCCGTGCTACTTCAGGGCAGGTCATACCCTGGGCGACCAGCAAAACGCCATGCAACCGGTGATCGTAGCGCGACTCCTCAGAACGCTGGATCTCTTGCTGCAAACCAAGCACCGACATCGCGTCCGATATCCTCAGTGGTCTCATAATGTCAGCAGACCACGTTTCACTCATGATGCGCAATTACTTATGACGTTGTGTTTAGCTGCATTTGTAGCGGCAGGATGTGCGATGCGGCTCGAATCAGATTCGACAGCACCCGTCAGTCAAGCTCGGATCCACAGAGCAGTTTTTGAACAGGTCGGGAACGTCCGATTGCCCGTGGGATACAGGCGCTGGGAACATGTGGGAACCCGGATCAAGGCGGACGGATTCAGCGTCCTGGATGGCTCCAAGATCACGACGCCGCAAGTAATGGACGCATATGTCGAGCCGTCGGCTTATGAAGTGTTCGAAAAGACCGGTAAGTGGCCCGATGGCACACAGCTTATTAAGGAATATAGTCTCATTGAAAACGGCACGAATTGCAGCGCGACAAATTTTGTTTGTTCGACTGTTTTCGGAAGAGGGATATTTGAAGACCACTACGCGGGGATGGGCATGATCCTAGGGCGACGGGCAGCTGGGGCTATTTCAGCTTTCTGCCGGCTGGCAGAAAGTATCAGCTATCCGCTAGTCCGCGACCGCGCGAACAATGTTCCTCCTGTCACGAAAAGGGAGCAGCAGAAACAGACTACGTTTCTTTTCGAAAAGCCACATTGGACTGCTTCCCGGTAATCTGCAGTGAATAAACTGCCCGAAATCTCACAGCACATCTCGCGTCGCGCCTCGCTTTCTCGCGGAGTCAAGCCAGCCGTCGGAATCTGCGCAGCCGGTTTCAACGCGGAACCGGCTGGGCAACCAGCGAAGTCGGTCTTTAGCGTCGCATGCCGATCTATTCTTGTCGACAAAGTGGAGGTGTTCTATAGGGAAGCTGACCCACCGAACGCGCCTGTCCTGCTTCTGCTCCACGGGTTCCCGAATTCGTCGCACTATTTTCGCGATTTAATGCTGAGACTTGCAGATAAGTTTCGCTTGATCGCTCCCGATTTTCCTGCGTTCGGATTTACAACGGTACACGCCGACGCGTCTTACCGGTACTCGTTTGCGCAGATGGCAAATACTTTAGGCGCATTCGTCGACGCGCTTGGGCTCAAGCGCTATGCCATGTATGTCTTCGACTACGGCGCACCGATCGGCTTTCGTCACGCCCTCATGCGGCCCGAACGGATCACAGGAATCATTTCGCAGAATGGAAATGTCTACGAGGAAGGCTTAGGCGAAGAGATGTGGAAGCCAGTCCGGGAGTACTGGAGGGAGCCAACGGCGAAACGGCGCGAGGGTATTCGTGACCGCTTGACATTCGAAGGAGTGAAGCAGGCGTACTTGCTTGGAGCCGCGAGATTCAACTCGATCTCAAGCTGGATTATGCCTCGAATGTTGCCATGTATCCGGAGTTCCAATCGTTCCTTCGCCGGAACAAGCCTCCAACCTTGGCGATCTGGGGCAATCGCGACCCATTTTTCATACCACCCGGTGCGGAAGCATTCCGCAGAGATGTTCCTGGCGCACTCGTTACGCTCCTCGATGCGGGTCACTTTGCGTTGGAGACCCATGTGGACGCCATCGCATTAGCTATTCAAGACTTTGCTCCCGCGATTCGCCAATAATTGCTACATTGCTGGATCGACCTGAACAAAAATACAGGCCGATGACTCGGCTGTTCAGGGGTGCCAAATCAGAAGCCGTCAGGAAAACTGGTGATAGCTATGGCGAGAGGGAATGGCATCGGCATCACGCGACGAAGGGCTCTGAGCGGAAGCGCCTGTTTAATTGGAAACTTATTGAGCGAAAGTCTTTGGGCTGAGCCTACGGATGGTAAGACACAGACAGTTGGGGAGAAGAATTCGGCTGAGCTTTATGTCTTTCCCGGCTGCGGCGAGACAACCGTGATTGCGACAACGTGGCCGGCTCAATCTCCGAGACTCGGCTTTACAACTGTCGAAACTTCTTGCGTGAAGATTCACACGGGCGCCAACACGTTCAAGATAGGTCTTAGCCCAGATCACCATCTTAGTGAGCGATACGAGAACGGCTGCCGCATTTATGCCGGCCGGGTTCGCTCCTGGGCAACCCCGGGCAGCCCTGACATCGAAGCCGCGGTGATCGAAGTGCCGAACGAGCTCCTTGCAGGACCTGCCCTTGAGGTGTGGGCTGAACGTCTTGACCCCAATGATTGTCGGCAGCGAGTCGGATCACCGTTTCTCGCGAATATCGTCGGCGAGAACAAAGACTTAGCCGCACGTTATCACTCCACTTCGCCGGAACGTGACCAAGAACTATTGTTGCCCAACTTGGCAGACCGAATTGCCATCAAAGCTCGCGTCGCAGGGCAGGTCAGTGCTCCCGAAGAGTACGGCTACCGCATCGCTTCCATTCTGCTCCCAGACGTGTTGAAGTACGACCCGAAACTGCCGCCAGGTTTTACGTTTGCGACTCAGAATGGCAGGCATCCTAATGATGATTCCGACATGATCGTTGCGACAATTCTAGAGGGTCTTTCAGCATCTCCTAGCTTGGCTGCGCGCCGCCGGCAGTTCCAAAAAACATTTCCTTATCTGGTGTCCACGTCGGCTCGCCAGCGCTTTGAATCAATCGCATAGACAGGACAAATCCGCGATGTCACACCATTTCGACACTAAATTGGCGAAGGAAGATCCGAGTCTGAACCTGTGCGACTTTTATCTGTTCGAGGGAACGCCGGGTAACACGGTTATGGCAATGACCGTGAACCCAGACCTTGGTCTGTCAGCCTCAGACGCGCTTCACATCGAAGGGCTCTACGCCTTCCGCTTCGATCTCAACAACGATGCAAGCGAAGAAGTGGTATTCAAATTCCGGTTTCAAGAGCCCCGGCATCTCGATATGAACGAGCATGTGCACGTTCAAAACTTCCAAGTGCGCAGATCGATGCGGGAAGCGATAGGCGGAATGGGCGGCGAACTTCTCATTGAGGGCGAAACCGGATCCGTTACCACGAAAGGCGAAATCCGAGCATACGCGGGCGCTGCCCCCGAGCTATTTGCCGGTGATGCCGTTGCCCTACATACATTTCTCCAGTCGTTTTATAAAGATCAGAGCTTCAACCCGAACGCATTTCTGAACCGGGGGAACTACTTCGCCAGGCGAAATGTGACTGCCATCGTTCTCGAAGTGCCGACCGCTCTGATCGGACAAGGAACGGTCCGAGCCTGGGCAACGGTGTCACTCTTCGGGCACGCTCCCGAGATGCAGGTCTCACGATGGGGGTTGCCACTAATGACACATCTTTTTCTGAACGATCCGGAAAACCAGAAAATCAAAGAGGATTTCAACGCCTCTCTTCCATCTGACGACACTACAAAGTTCTCCGGGCACATCGGAGATTTCGTTGAGAAGATGGCGACTTATGCTGGCTCTGTCCAGAACCCCTCCGAATACCGCAAGCAAGTGCTGACTCGCCTGTGTCCTACAGTGTTACCGTACGAAATCGGCAGCAAGGCAGCCTTCGACCAGGCGGGCTTTAACGGACGCGCTCTGACAGACGATGTGATGGATGTGATGCTAACTCTGTCAGCAAACAGGGGCTTGGCTGACGGGGTCAAACCAGACCCGGAACGCACCCGCGCCGAATTTCCATACTTTGGCAAACCCTATACGGCGGCGGAACAGGCCGGTGTGACGCCCGTTCCCCGTCCGCCGAAAAAATAAGCCACTGTTCACTCAAGCCTCGAGGAGGCCCCTTCGAATCGCGATGGCTACCGCATGTGTCCGGTCGTTGGCTCGGAGCTTGTCAACTAAGTTCTTAATGTGAAAGTTGACGGTGGTCTCAGCGATCAACAGTCGATATGCGATTTGTCTGTTCCGATGTCCATCCCTCATCAATCTGAGCACCTCCAGCTCGCGGGGAGTCAGTTCGTCCGCACTCAGGTACTCCGCCAGTCGGCCCGCGACATCTGGCGAGATGTACTTCTGACCGCTGTGTACAGACCGGATTGTCTTAAGAAGCTCGCTCTTCGACGCGCTTTTCAATACATAACCGGCGGCGCCGGCGCGAAGTGCCTGGTGTATTATCAGATCGCCATTAGACGTCGTCAACATGACAATGCGAGCGGCCGGAAACTCGCCTCGAATCGTTACGAGTGCGTCCGTTCCTGTCGGCCCGGGAAGCCTCTGATCCATAAGGGTGATGTCGGGCTGGTGGACTCGGAACGCAGTAATGGCTTCTGCCGACGTCGTAGCTTGCGCGACGATAGACATATCCGTTTGGGAAGCTATGACCATTGTCAACCCTTCCCGGAAAACCGGATGATCTTCAACTACTAGGATTCGAATTTGATTGGACAACATCATGGCAAAATCTGTTGAGCCTCCTCGCCTTTCACACACTTCTCTCGTCATAAACATAAAACCCTCTTGTCGGACCTGGTTTGTGAATTATCAGTTGTCGCGTTGCCGACAGGCTGCGATCTCTGCCGCCGGCGTGTCAGTCGCAGAACATCTTTCATCCGCTAGGAGTCAACGAACGTGCTAGAGGTGACAAGGACTGCTAAATTTTTCTGCAGGTATGAACCTGCGGCTAGAACAGTTGGACGAAGTTAGGGATCCGACAGACCAAGGAGAGCTGGCTTGGGCGATCGTTACGCCATCAACTTGGCTAAAACAAGACTTCGCGAAGCGTACCGGGATGCTGACGTAGACGCGATTCTATCTCTATTTTCCGACTCGTTCACTGACATGCAAGATGGACAAGCGAGTTTTTGGAACCTTCCCGCCAAAGCCGCGCTACGCATCCAGTTGGAGAAGTTATTTCGCGAACACGAAATTGACTTGATGCCGACGATCATCGACATCAGGATTTCTGGTGATATCGCGGTCGAGCACGGATGGCATCAGCTCACGCAACACCCCAAAGCGGGAGGTCCACCGGTAACAATTCGCACGCGCTACGTCGAACTTTGGCAACGGGAAACAGATTTGGCGTGGCGAATTGTTTTGCGACTTGACAATACCGATCAACCGCCGGAGCTCCTAGAAGAGGGTCGAAGGTAGGAGCTGAATCAGACCGCACCTTACAGCTGGTTCTGGCAGAACTCGAATGAGAGGCGGCGAACAAGACGTTCGCTGAAACCATCTGGAAGAGGAAGCCACTCGCCGTCAGCCAATAAGCGAACCGTGTTTCTGGTGCCGTCCAGAACAGCCGTACAATGTTTGCACTTGGGCAGATGGGCTTCGATACGACTTTTCAGTTCCGGTTCGACATTTCCATCCATGTAGGTGGAAATTTCCTGCCAAACCTCGGCACAACTGATTTCGATAACAACTGTGCTTTCCATGGAAAAGTTGCTAGCCTATAAACAAGTTACCAGGGCCGAACACTCCTATACTCTCCTGATTCGGCCGTCCAGCTTCCATCGTAACCCGGTGCTAGTGCTTCGCGCATCTGCAATCTCGCCCTCCGTTGGAGTGGGCCCCAAAACTGAAACAAGGAGTTTAGACTCAACTTTCATTGAATGGAGAAAGAAGAGTCATGAGGTCACGCAGGAAGTTCACGAAGGAGTTCAAGGAGGCCGCCGTAAGGCGGCTGGAATTAGGTGCCAGCCTGGCGGAGGTAGCACGGGCGTGCGAGGTAAGTCCGAACGTGCTGCATCGTTGGCGGCGCGAGCTGAGGGAACTGGGAGGAAAAGCCTTTCCTGGCGAGGGCCAGCGACGGCTGGAGGTAACGACACCGGTCGCCGATTTGGAACGCAAGATTGGGCGTCAGGCACTGGAGATCGATTTTTTGCAGCGATGCTTGCAGCATGTCGAGGAGCAGCGGAGGCTGCAGGCATTGATTTCCCCCAACTCGCTTGCCCGTACATCGAGAAAGAAGTGACGATGGCAACCCCGATACCGCTTGGACGGCTGTGCCGCATGGCGGGCGTGAGCCGGACCGGATTTTACCGCTGGCAGAAAGCGGAAGCCAAACCGGATGCCGCTATGGCATGGCGCGATGAGATGCAGCGGGTCGCGCTGGAGTGGCCGGCGTATGGCTGGCGGCGCATGACAGCGGAACTGCGGCGGCGCGGGTGGACAGTGAACCACAAGCGAGTCCGCCGTCTCATGCGCGAAGACAACTTGCTCTGCTTGCGGAGACGAAAGTTTCAGGTGGCGACCACCGATTCGACGCATGCACGGCCCGTGTACCCCAATCTGGCCGGCGAGATGACGGTCACAGAAATCAACCAGCTCTGGGTGGCCGACATCACTTACATCCGGCTGGAGACCGAGTTCGTCTATCTGGCGGTCGTGCTCGACGCCTGTTCGCGTCGCGTCATTGGTTGGGCGCTGGAGCGGACGCTGGAAGACGAGCTGGCACAAGCTGCGTTAGCTATGGCGCTCGACCGGCGAACGGTTCTACCTGGCTTGGTGCATCACTCCGATCGTGGCGTGCAGTACGCCTCGCGCGACTACACCGGGTTGCTGCGGGAACACGCGATTGCCATCAGCATGAGCCGCAAAGGAAACCCTTACGACAACGCCGCTTGTGAGTCGTTTATGAAAACGCTGAAGTACGAAGAAGTGTACCGGCAAGAATATCGCGATCTGCGCGAAGCGCGGCGCTCCATCGAACGCTTTCTCGAGCAGATCTACAACGAAAAGCGATTGCATTCGTCGCTCGGCTATCGGCCGCCGGTGGAGTTCGAAGCTGGTTTGGTTACTTCCGGTTTGGCGGCTACCGCATGATGAAAAAGATCGAGGGCCCTCGAAAAGCGTTTTTCAGGCATGGCGGAATCTATCGGTCCGATGTGTCGCTCCCGCTGGTAAACCTGGGCCGGAGTCCCGCATTCCGGTCGGGTCCGGCCCAGGCTATAGGACGCGCCGGATGCAACACGCCCTGCCCATCGTTCGCGATGAGTTCCGGCCGGCTATTCCTTGACGGGTCGGTCGCCACCGTTGCCCGTCTCCGCTTCGCCGACAAGCCCACTATAAAGGCAGGCCGTAACCCAAACAATCATTTTTCGTTGAATGGTAATCAGTGTCTAGACTGGTTGTCTCAGCCCAGGGGCCCACTTCACGTAGTCTTGTCTTGACCAAATCCTCTGAAATTCTCAACACCTCAGCCGCATCCTGAGTGCTCAAATGCTGTACATCCCGTAGGACCAAAACTTCCCGGTAAATTGATGGTAGCTGTTGGATTGTCCTCTGAATCGCTTGCCGCAATTCCTTGCGCGCGAGCGCTTCGCTCGGAATCTCGCGCCAATCAGCAAGATCTCTCGGAATGTAGTCGTCGGCTTCACGCTGTAGAGGTTCGTCCTTGGGATGATGTAAAGCGGTTTTTGCAGCACGCAATCGCCGACGTGCAAGGTTCATAGTGATCTGAATCAGCCATGTGCTAAATTTTGCTTCCGCGCGAAATGCTGCCAGGTTACGAAAGGCCTCGATGAACGCCTCTTGCACAACTTCTTCCGCGTCGGCAGAATTGTTAAGCAACGAATAAGCGACGGCAAAGGCCGAACGCTGATAAGGCTGAATGAGGGTTTGAAACAGCTCACGTTCCCCGGCGCAGATGAGTTTAATCAGCTCGCCCTCTGGACGTTTCTCAGAGGATTGATCGCCTTGTTTGTACGCTTTGCGCTCCTCTGGCATCTTCGCTCCGGGCTCACGATGGCGGTTGGTCTTGCCGGGCCTGGAGATCGGCGCTCTCGGTCCCTAAGCAAAACATCAGTATTTAGACTACCGGATCGGGCATGGCAGTCACGGTCAGAGTAACCAACACTGGTAAGGGGAGCAAACGAAAGCGGGAACATTGAAATGAATGTCGAACTAGATCAAGAATGCTTCGAACACGAATGGAAGAGCTTTGTTTCGCAGAACAGCAGAGCAGTGTTCCAGACTGCGCTGCTGATAACCGCAGACCCAAAGGAGGCGGAGGCCGCCCTCGTAGCAGGCGTAAACGACTTTGATCTTTCGAGACAGCCTCAGCCTGATGATCTTCAAATCTGGGAGGAGGCTATCGTCAAGTTGAGTGTCGCAGCATGTCGTCCAGCTCCTCCCAACGGAGAAGCCGGTCCTGTTTATCCTTTACTTCAGCGCGCTTTGTGGCCGGTTGTACAGCTCGCCAACCTCCCACGATTTTGCTTCGTCATTCGGCTTCTGCTTGGTTACTCGATTAAACGTTGTGCAAACATCCTCGGCGTCCAAGAATCTGAGATACCAGCTTTAATAGCGGAGGCAGCCGTGCAGTTACGGGACACGACTGCCGCATCCACATCAAACGGTGCACCGACTGCGCTTTTGCGGTGAAATCGTTACACTGCCGGAAGTTTAGGCCGCTTCGCTCGCGGCTCTCATCGTGCTATCGCAGACGTCAGCGACGCGATCGGAGGAGTATGCTCCCGTGCTCACGATTTCTCTGCAGCGTTCAAGCTGCAGCGTAGGCCTCAATCTCGACCAGAAAATCTGGCCGCGCCAGACCGGGAACCACCGCCAGCATGGATGCTGGGCGGTTATCTCCGAGCCATTTTGTGCGGATCGGCGCGTATCGGAGGATATCTTCCGACCGAACCAAATATTGCGAGACCTTGATTAAATGTTCCGGTCCCATACCCGCCTTGTCTAGCAGCGCCAATACATTTCTCCAGGCCTGGTCAGCTTGCTCTTCGAATGTGTCCGGTAAGTTCCCATCTGCGGTGAGCCCAGGGGTCCCCGAAACAAACAATAGCCGGTGGGGGCTCGTCACCTGCGTGCCATCGCTGTATTTACCAATTTGGCTCGCGATCCCAATGTCGTAAATGGTGTTTGTTGTGATCATGTTTTCGACGCCGCTTATGCGCGATTCCCGCAGTGCGTCTTCTCCTACTCTCCTCCAGTCTTTGGTTCGTTCTCGACATCCTATTGAGTAGGAGAACGCCTGTATTGTTCTACAGGTCGAACGAGTGACGTTGACGTACTGGCGATAACAACAGCCTTCACACTCGTGTCTTCGACGGGGCCTGTCGTGCTGATCTGCAACAGGATTGTCATTAGGAAAGGAATCTAAAAACGAATATGCCCTTCATTCGCGTGACCACACCTGTGAATGCATTTACTGCCGAGCAAAAAGCAAAGCTCGCACCCTTACTGGTCGAAGCCGTTATGGGCCAGGAGATCGATCCGATGACTGCTCAGTGCTTGATCGAGAGGGCGAAGTGAGATGCCGGAAATAGATGAAAGGATCCTGATGTGGCGTGGCGGACATCTGCTGCCGCGTGTAGCCCAAGAACCGCTGATCTCTAGCGCGGCTAATAAGTGGGGGGGCGTGCGGTTGGAGCGGCATCATTTGTATGGACCGTCAGAGTCGAACGGGGTAATCGACGGATTTCAGATTTGCTGCACCTTGTCGGGCCCGGTCTCGGTCGAGTGGCTGGTGCACGGCAGCTGGCAAGGAGCCACATTGAACAAGGGCGACTTATGTCTGGCAGCGCATGGCGAGTTTCGAAGTGTCGCCTGGCACAGCACGTACGACTTGCTTCTGGTGTCAATCTTGCCGCAGCTCGTGGCGGAGGTGAACGCTGACGCCCGTGAAGTCCGGCCGGTGGAAGTTACCCCTCAGCGAGCGTTTCGCGATCTTAATGTCGAGAGTATTTGCCGGCTGCTTCTCGCCGACACTGCCGCCGGCACGCCAATAGGGCCGCTCTACGGAGAGCATCTCGCGTCCGCACTCGCGGTGTACTTGGCTGAACAGTTTGGTGAGCTGCCGCCGCATAGTCGCGCCAGGGAAAACTGCCTGCCTGGTCCGGTTTTGAAGAGAGTCTGTGAATTGATTGAAACGCGGCTCGGCACGCCTCTTGGGCTGCAGGACTTAGCCCGTGAAGCCAATATGAGTCGATTCCACTTCTCGCGACTGTTTCACAACAGCACTGGCGAAAGCCCACATCGCTTTGTAGTGAAGCGGCGAATAGAGAGAGCGAAAGAGATGCTGGCTCGGGGATGCAGTGACGAAGAAGTGATCAACGCCGGAGGATTTGCGAACCGTAGTCATTTCGCGTCACTGTTTCGAAGATACGTGGGTGTTACACCACGTAAGTTCCGGTCGTTGTTTTAGTCTGGTAAGCAGGATAGGACAACCGGCGTCCCGCTGTCCCTATTGTTTGTAAGTCTCTGGCTGGGACGACCAGTGGCCGTCCCAACTTCACTGACAGGCTTACGGTTTGCCCTGGCCGGAGAGGAAGGTCAAGGTGTAGTTCAGCGCAGGGCCGTGCGGCTTCCGTTCGAAGATCAATTCTCGCCTGATCGTCTGGCGGGGATTCAGCACTCCATCCGGCAGAAAGACGCGAAGATAGGGTTCGCCACCCGAAGTAGTGCCGCTCGAGTTATCCATGCGGACTCCGGGTTGAAGCCCGTTCACGACGATAAGCAGATGTGTATCGATGATTGAGGAACTGATGTTGATGATCCGGCAGGTAACTACTTCCTCATCGCCTGACAGGTACTTACTGAGCTGAGTAGAGATTTTGCTCGTCACGTCCAGGAACTCAAGGCCCTCATCGCGACGCGTCAAAGGGTCATTGCCATCGATTGCCTTACCGCTTAGCATGAAACCGTCCTTTGCTCCCAAAGCGGCGAGGTCGGGACGGTACTTCGAGTAAGTAAGGTCGCGTTCGTTCGGCTGGAAGCTGGAAGTAGTGGAATTCGGATCGTAGTGCGCAAAGGCAGGATCGTACAAGGCATTCTCAAGGAAGTCGGTGATATCGCCGACTTGCCGCTTGGAAAGGCCCAGACCGCCCCCGAAGCCTTGCCCGCGAGGACTTGTGAAGCGGGGCGACAGGGTGGGCGCTGCTCCGGCAGTGGGGTCCTGTGGGACACCGGCATTGAAGTACTCGACCACGTCGCGGACTTTGGTGAACGAGCCGTTGTGGAAGAAAGTCCGCGCATCTTTCAGCTGACGCATCGTCAAAGACCGGAACTTGAACGCGTCGCCGGTGTTTTGCGTGATCTCTTGCCGCCCAACGTCCTCGGCATGATACGGGAAGCCGTCCGTGCCAAGTTTGTTGGGGTCGAGATGGCCTCTTGCCACTGCGTTCAGCGCTTGGACCGGGTGATCGCCGATGCCGACGTTTATAAAATTCTCCTCAACGTATGCACCGACGCCGGCGACATCCGGATCGTCAGGTTGCTTGTTCAGCATCGGACCGCTATGACACGTGAAACAACCCGCGCCACCTGCGCCACCCGCGGCTGGAGTAAAGAACAGCTTGGCGCCTCGAAGTTGCCTTTGCGTCAGGGCGCGATCATCCCCCGCCAGGAAATAATCGAATTGCGTGTTTCGCGTCACCGCAGTGCGCAAAAAAGTGGCCGTGGCCCGGAACACGGTCTGGTCGTTGATCAGGATTGTCATGTCATTCTTGGAGTCAGCCTGAGCGGCCTCTTCCGGGAAGGCGTCCCTGAAGAGTTCCACGAAAGCCGGGATTTTCAGGAGCTCCGCCGATTCAAAGTTAAGCATGCGATGAGCATCGAGAAGCAGAAGCGTCAAGTTCTCTTGAGCCGGGTCGCTGAACGGATTGAGTGAACCCGGTGCGGACTGCGGCTCGCCCGCGAAGCCTCCCAGCAGAAGGCGGTTGTTGAACGCAGAACCGACCAGGGAGGGCGACTGGCGCCCTACGCTGTCCAACTCGTCGAGCCTGCCCGTTGCGAGCAGGGCCTGTGGGGGCGGCTGGTGGTAGAAGTTGGATGGAGTGGAGACCACCGTCTTTCCCTTGATTAAGTCGACATCACTTAGCGTCGGAAGGGCGTCGACCAGCACGTCGCCGGCGAAAATGGGCGTGCTTCGCACCTTATCGAGGATTGACTGGGGGCGCCGGCGCGGGAAAAAGTTGCCGTACTTGTCGGTATATCCGCGGCCCTCGCCGCCGACGTTGAAGTTGAGCACCTGACCAGCCTTGCCTCCCGCTTCGCCGATATGGCAACTGGCGCACGATCCGGTCTGGATCGTGGCTTCGACAACTTCCTGAATGTTCGGATCAGAAGCTTTTAACGTTCCGCCGAATGCGGTTCCCGGGGGGAGGTCCACAGGCTGACCCTGGTTGATGTTGATGCGCGCCGTCCGCACCGGGTCGTGAAAGAGCATTTTGCCAAGGTAGCGTTTCGCTTCTGTTGTCTGATAGCGAGGGCTTACCGTCCCATCCGGCTGTCGCGGTATGGGAATTTCAGCATCCGTTGCTGGAACTTTCAGCTTTTGAATACCACCGACTGCCTGATCGATGTATTGACGCAAACTGGCAGGCTCTATTCGATCGGGATCGTCATCATCCCAAGCCTTCCCCGCGACTGCCGATATAACTACGCCCACGGCCGCGATTGCCAGAACACCTTTGCTCATCATTTGTTATTTCCTCGGTGCTTGGCAGCCATCAGCTTCCTGCTCTTGGATTGTTTGTGCATGCTTTCCTCATCCCTTTCTGCCTCAACTTAAGTTCGGGTATAACCCATTGAAAGCGAACTTCTCAGGCGGCGGATCATTGACCGCACTTTTTGAGCAAGATTTTGAATATGAGCGCAAGAATTTGCGAGTGGAGCCGGCGCGATATGCCGAATCCCGCACATTGACGTGACTTTCACCGAGCCACTCCCGGTACTTCCAAACTCCCTACTAGTGGCCTGTCGCAGCAAAAACGTTAGTGACTTGAGCAACGCAAACCGAGCCGCGACCGCGCGAGGGAGCGGTTGCTATGCTAACGAACTCATCGCGACAAGCCACTAGCGGCCATCGCGACTCTGCGTACGGCTCTCAACTATTTCCTCCAGCGGGATATCAATCAGGAGTCGAAACTTTCTTCCTCAGGCATTGAAAGGGCGCGGGTCGTATGAGGGCGCAAGATCGTACCCCGGCGAAGCCGAAAATTGTTCGCGCGCTGCGTGAACACTGGCCTGAATACGCGATAGAGGCCGCGCTGCTCGGCCTCTACATGATGGCGGCCGGCATTTTCGCCGTGTTGCTCCGGTCACCATTGTCTCCTCTCTGTAACTGGATTGGGTCGCCGCTCTTGTCTCGCGCTTTGTACGGCGGCGCCATGGGAGCGACCTCGACCGCTCTGGTCTACTCGCCTTGGTGACGCCGATCGGGGGCACACGCGAACTCAGCGATTACATTTACCTATCGGCGCCTCGGAAAAGTTTCGACGACCGACGCGCTCTTTTATGCAATCGCACAATTTGCCGGAGGCGTTAGCGGCGTACTCTTTACGTCGTTGCTACTGGGGGATTTGTTTCGTCTGCCGCCGGTGAGCTTTGTGGTTACAAAGCCGGGTGCTAAAGGAGTCTGGTGGGCGTTAGCGGCTGAGTTCGTGATGTCCTTTCTGATGATGTTCACTATCCTCGCGGTTACGAACCGAATGACGCTTGGCAAGTATGGAGGAATCTTCACCGGCTGTCTCGTCGCACTCTTTCTATCGTTTGAAGCTCCACTTTCCGGCAAGAGTATGAACCCGGCGCGTACATTTTCGTCAGCTCTTCCGGGCTGGCTTTGGCAAGGAGCATGGGCCTACTTCGTCGGGCCAGTTGCTGGAATGCTTCTGGCGGTGGAAGTCCGTCAGCGGCTCATGCATGCACCAATGCGCGCGTGCGCCAAACTCTATCACGATGAGCACACGCGCTGCATTTTTTGTGGGCACGAACCAGGCTAATTGAGATTTGAATTACCCCCGCATGCTTCTTAGCTGGCTCGGCGTGCCTCCGCCCGGTGCGGAAGTTTCCATTCCGGGCGAATGAAATGGCAGGTGTAACCGTTCGGGTACCGTTCGAGGTAGTCCTGGTGCTCCGGCTCAGCTTCCCAGAAGGGGCCGGCCGCAGCCACCTCCGCGACCACTTTCCCCGGCCAAAGACCCGACGCATTCACATCAGCTATGGTGTCGTCCGCAATCGATTTCTGCTCGGTGGTCGTGTAGAAGATGGCAGACCGATAGCTGCTTCCAACATCGTTACCTTGGCGGTTCAGCGTGGTCGGATCATGAATCTGGAAGAAAAATTCCAGAAGCTTTCGGTAGCTCAGTTTTTCAGGGTCGAAGATAATTTCGATAGCTTCGGCATGACCTTTGTGATTCCGGTACGTTGCGTTCGTTACCTCTCCTCCCGTGTAGCCGACAAGAGTCGAGATTACCCCGGGATACCGGCGCAGCAAGTCCTGCATGCCCCAGAAACAGCCGCCGGCAAGTATCGCTCGTTCTGTTGATTCCGCCATATCTTACTTTTGTCCTTCCGTCTCAAATAATTTACGATAGCTTCCATAACCTTCACTGTCGAGCTCATCGAGATGAATGAAGCGCAGAGCGGCGGAATTGATGCAGTAACGCAAGCCGCCCTCTTCACGTGGTCCGTCAGGGAAGATATGGCCCAAATGACTATCCCCGTGAGTAGAACGCACTTCGGTTCGACTCATCCCGTGCCTTCGATCGTGATTTTCTGCAACGTTTTCAGGTTCGATCGCCTTGGTGAAGCTCGGCCAGCCAGAACCACTCTCGAATTTGTGAATGGAAGCAAACAGCGGCTCCCCCGATACGACGTCGACATAAATACCAGGTTCCTTGTTGTCCCAATAGGCGTTGTCGAATGGCCGCTCCGTCCCGTCATGCTGCGTGACTCTGTATTGCTCGGGAGAAAGATTGGAAAGGGCCTCTGGATTTTTGTTGTAGTGCTGTCCCATAAGTCTGATTCTAGTTTCGCCCGGCCATGATGCCGCCGTCGACTGGCAGTATCGTTCCCGTGATCCAGGAGCTCTGTTCTGAAGCTAAGAATAGAATCGCTTCGGCAACGTCCGCTGGCTGCCCAATTCGGCCTAATGGATGGAATGCGCTAAAACCGGGTAATACCTTGGACACCTCATCCTTGCTCAGGAAGGTGGAGTAAATGGGCGTCTCGACAACGGCCGGAGCAACGGCATTGATTCTAATGCGGTATTGAGCCAACTCGATCGCTAAGTTATGCACCAGCGCGTGAACTCCCGCGTTGGCCGCCGAATAAGCACTCGACGGCGTGGCCCCGATAGCCTGAAGCGCCCACATGGAACCAGTGTGCACAATCGCGCCGCCGCCGCGTTTTTTCATTGCTTTCGCAGCCGCTTGCGCGACGAAGAATTTGCCTTTCAAGACCACGTCCAGAAATCGGTCGTACTCTTCCTCGGTCACTTCGAGGAACGGCGTCGGCTTGAAAATGCCGGCGTTACTTACGAGAATATCGAGGCCGCCAAATTGCCGCTCGGCGCTCTCCACAAGGGCGGTCCCAGTTGCCGGGTCCGCGATGTCTCCCGCCAGAATCCCGATGCGCTCGGGGGCAGCAAGATCTGCGGCTGCCGACCGAAGTTTGGCCTCGTCTTTTCCGCCAATAACAACCGAGGCGCCATGCGCGAGTAAACGCTTTGCGGTCTCTTTGCCAATACCGGAGCTGCCACCGGTAACGATCGCTACCTTATCTTTAAAATGCATTTAATGCCTCCTATTCGCTGCTGACACTCTCAGACAGAAACCAGGCGCGGCGATCCGTCTCGTCGATCCAATTCTCCAGAAGGCTGGCGGTCGCAACTTCGCCATGCTCCTCGCAAACAGCATGAGTGGACCGCATAAACTCATTCAGCCGCCGATTATCGTCAAGCAATTCCCGCAGCATCGCCCTTGAAGGTACCTGTTGTTGGTCGTTATCTTTGAGACGCTGAGATCGCGCAATATCGCCGATAGAGCGGATGGTGCGCGCTCCCAGTTTCCGAGCGCGCTCCGCAATATCGTCTGTCATGGCGAAGAGTTGATCGCCCTGCTCATCAAGCATCAGGTGATAATCGCGGAAATGCGGTCTGCTGATGTTCCAATGAAAATTCTTGGTTTTCAGGTAAAGGGCGAAAACGTCTGCGAGCAGCACCTGTAGCTCAGTCCCAATTTCTACAGTCGCTTTCGTTCCAAAATTGTCTGGGACCACATCGCCACTTTGAATCTTCAAAACTTCCTTCGTTAGCTGAATTGCATGGTGCCCTTCTATTTCAATTGGTGTTTTAAGGGTGGTGGGGTCCTGCTTCAAGACCCTCTAACGCTTCCGATAGCGACCAGAGGGCCGCTCCAAGCAAAACGATGTCCTTTATCAGAAACTCTCCGACATCCCCCGAAAGAGCCGGGAAACCTCCCAGAGTCGGTTCCCAGCCAGGGGTAGAGAACAACATCGAGAGCGTCGTGAGAAACATCAGCACCGCGCCTGCGCTGCCGATCGCGGATGCCTTTGCGGACCAATGACGCATTGCAATTAGCACTGCGATGATGAGCTCGGTAGCTCCGATGATCATGGTGAACTGCCGCACCGACCATATCTGATAACCTTAACTGAGCAGTGGACTGTGCGCGATGAGGGGTTGAATGCCTTTCGCTTCGTATTCGGTAGCCTTCATCGCTGCAATCCACGCTATTACCATCACCAAGCCATAGCGGAGTAACACGAATCCGAGTGCCCGTATCCGGGAAGTTGATTCTCTTAAACTAATCTTGCCAGTGGCTGCGGGAGAGTGCATCGTGTGTTAGTTCCATTCTCTTCTTCGCTCGCATTGTTGGTACTCCCTAAATGCACGGTCCAGCCACTGCATATTTCCGCAGGCCCAACCGCATCTGGACCTGCAGAAATTGACGGAGTTTTGACTCTCGGATCCCCGGTGGCGAACTTCAAATCGGCAGAGTCAGAGTCGAGTTGTGACTACACTTCCGAAAAACAGTTCAGCACAGCAACTTTACGGCTCGGGTCAGAGCATTTGGCTCGATAACATCACAACCGACCTGCTTGCGGGCGCACTCGGGCAGTACATCGACCGGTTTTCGGTAACCGGGCTAGCGGAAGATCCGGTGAGAGCCTCTTCGTTGGCACGCAGAGGTCCACGAGACTGTTTGCGGCCTCCGAGCGAATTCGAGCTCGCACGCGAGCATAAGTGATTTAGTGACTGGAAGGCGCATTTCGCACGTGCCTGACCGAAGTGCACGTCCTGCGACGGTAGCTGCGACGGACCTCCGTCAGAGTCGGATGTCCGACGCGGGTTCGTCAGATGCATGGCGCGGGGGTAAAAAGCGCGCCCCGGCTATCTTGCGAGCGCACGCGACTTTAGCGCCATTCCCGTCAGCGTATTAGACTCGTTGCTGTTTGGCATTGCAGTTGCCCAATGCAGTGTCGAAGCAATGACGACTTATCATTACGCAACTGTGGGCGGGCAGAAGCTCTTTTATCGCGAGGCCGGGAGTGGCAAGTCTTCGACGATCGTGCTCCTGCATGGATTTCCGAGCTCGTCACACATGTTTCGCGAGCTGATTCCGAAGCTTGCGGAAAGGTTTCACGTGATCGCGCCCGATTACGTTGGATTCGGGTATAGCGACGCGCTGGACGCAAAGCAATTCAAATACAGCTTCGACAACTTGGCGGAACACGTAGAAAAGCTGCTTTTTGACGTACTGGGCTTGAAACGATTCAGTATCTATGTGCAGGATTACGGCGCTCCGGTGGGGTATCGCATTGCGTCGAAGCATCCTGACGCGATTGAGGGAATCGTGGTGCAAAACGGCAATGCCTACGCGGAAGGTATTGGCGCGGCGTTCAATCCCATGAAGCCGTTCTGGAAAAACCGAACAGCCGCCACCGAGGGACCGGTTCAAAGCCTGCTTACGAAGGAGACGACGATCTTTCAATATACGCACGGTGTAAAAGATGCAACCCTGATCAGTCCCGATGCCTACACCGTCGACCAGTTCTTTCTCGACCGGCCCGGGAACGATGCGATTCAGCTCGATCTTCTCTACGACTACCAATCCAACGTGGGCCTGTACGAGCAGTGGCACGAGTACTTTCGCACGAAGCAACCGCGAATGCTGATTGTCTGGGGCATGAACGACCCATTCTTCACGGTGGAAGGTGCAAAAGCGTATCAGAGGGATCTTCCGCAGGCGGAATTGCACCTCATCGATACGGGGCATTTTGCGTTGGAGGACTCGGCGGACTTCATTGCAGAACGTATGAAGCAATTCCTCCGTTAAGGCTCAAGTGATGCCCGCGAACTTAACAACGCATTCACAAGGAATCAGGCCGATGCTGTCCCTCCAAGATATGACGGTTGTTCTGGTCCATGGCGCTTGGGCCGATGGATCTAGTTGGAGCGAGGTGATTGGGCCTCTCACAAACTTAGGGCTGCGGGTGGCCGCGGTTCCTCTCCCGCTTAGCTCATTGAGCGACGATGGCGCAGCGCTGCGGCGCACTCTTTCCCGAACGGAAGGCCCGGTGATTGTGGCCGGGCACGCTTATGCCGGTGCGGTGATTGCCACGGCGACGGAGGAACGCGTGCGAGGGCTGGTGTATATTGCCGCGCTTGCTCCAGCGCAGGGGGAGACGGTCGCTCAATTGTTCTATCCGACCAGAACCACCCGTTGGCACCTGAACTGGCGCCCGATCGGGATGGCTGGATCTGGATGCCCGACGCAGGATTCGCCAATGCTTTTGCGCAGCATGCAACGGCAGATCAGATTGCCCTCGCCCGGGCAGTACAGCGGCCGATCTCTGTCCGTTGCATCCAGGAACCAGCGCCCGAGCCCGCCTGGCACAGCAAGCCTTCGTGGTTTCTGATCGCCGAGGAAGATCGCATGATCAACCCGAAAACACAGCGCTTCATGGCAGAGCGCATGCGCGCTCAGATTCAATCTTTGCCGGTGGACCACACGCCTCTGTTAACAGCTCCCGAAGCCGTGGTGGACATGATCCTGACCGCAGCAAAAGCGGCCCAAAATCATTCGGAAGCGAGCGCATGATGGACAAGTCTGTTGCCATTGTCACCGGAGCGAGTCAAGGCATCGGCCGCGCCACCGCTATCCGTCTCGCCCGAGACTTTTCAGCGGTGGTTCTCGCGGCCCGAAATCGAGATCTCCTCACGGAAGCCGCTGCTGAAGTAGAACGCACTGGCGCGGAATCACTTGTCTGCGATCTGGATTTGAGTAAACCGGACGCAGTAAACACGCTGGTGGGCGCCGTGCTTCATCGATTCGGGCGGCTCGATGCGCTGCTGAACATTGCGGGAGCCGTGCCCCAGATCGATCTATTTGAGATGACAGACGAGCAGTGGCAAGCGGGCGCGGAGCTCAAGCTCCATGCCGCGCGTCGCCTGACAATGCGAGCTTGGGATGCCCTGAAGGAATCACGGGGATCGGTGGTGTTCATGTCGGGCAACGCGGCGCTTCACCCGAATCCGGCTTTCGCGGCCGTGGCAACCATCAATGCCGCCATTCTGGCCCTTGCCAGAGCCTTCGCCGAACAGGGCATCGAAGACAGCGTGCAGGTGAATAGCGTCATGCCCGGGGCGGTGATGACCGGACGCCGACGCTCCTTCCTCGACAAGTGGGCGCCGGCCCACAACATGACCGTGGAAGAGGCGATCAATGCATTTCCGGATCAGGCAAAAATCAGCCGCTATGGGCAGCCGGAGGAGATCGCCGACCTGCTCGCGTTCCTGGTTTCACCGGCAGCGAAGTGGATGACAGGGACTTCGCTCCGCATCGATGGCGGCGAGATCAAGGGCATGTAGTGAGTTGCATCAATTCACGGAAACGACAAAGCTGCAGAAGGTAGAAGCGCATGAAACAGGCTGAAGAAAATTTTTCGAATCACGTGAAGCAACAGGCTTCCGCTCTGGATGCGCACAAGCCGCCGGACGAAGCACCAAGCGAGAGAGGTACTCAGCGGACTTGGCCGCTACCGGCGAGTCTGTCGTGCGCGAGTTCCTTAGAAGAGTATGATCTGGTCATTCTCGGCGACGGAACGGGATCGACGCTTGCCGCGTGGACATTCGCCGGTCAAGGACGGCGTGTCGCGGTAATCGAGCGCAAATACATAGGAGGATCGTGCCCCAATATTGCATGTCTGCCGAGTAAGAACATTGTGCACAGCGCGAAGGTGGCGTCGTACGTGCGTCGCATTGCAGAGTTTGGAACAGGCATTGGCGGCTCTCGCGTGGACATGGCCGCAGTGCGGGGCCGGAAACGCGCGATGGTGTCGCACCTTAACGACGTTTATCGCGATAACTTCACCAAGACCGGAGCAGAATTCATTTTTGGGACCGGCCGCTTCGTCGGGACGCGAACGCTGGAAGTTGTACTCGCTGGCGGAGCCACTCGCCTCCTTCGCGGAGCCAATGTCATCGTTAGTACCGGTACGCGGCCTGTGTTGGGCCAGATTCCCGGGATCGTGGAGGCTCGCCCTCTAACACACATCGAGGCGCTCGAATTGGACCGGCTCCCGCAACACCTGATTGTGTTGGGAGGCGGGTACGTCGGTATCGAGTTGCCGCAGGCCATGCGGCGATTCGGCAGCAAGGTCACGGTCGTCGATCGAAATGACCGCCTGTTGCACAGTGAAGATGATGACGTCACAGAAGCTCTTGCAAGTCTTTTCAAAGACGAGAGAATCGACACTGTCTTAGGCGCGCGCATCATTCGAGTTGCCGGCACGTCAAGCGAGTCAGTCTCCCTGGTTGTCGAACGAGCGGGAAAAGAGATGACGCTTACGGGTACGCACCTGCTTGTTGCTGCCGGCCGCACACCGAACACAGAGAACATCGGCCTGGAACTAGCCGGGGTTGAAGTCAACGAGCGTGGATATATTAAGGTGACCGAACGGCTGGAGACGACCGCACGCGGCGTTTGGGCCATTGGCGAAGTTGCCGGTAGCCCGCAGTTCACACACGTGAGTGTCGACGACTTCCGCGTGGTCCGGGATAATCTCACAGGCGGCAACCGCGTCACAACGGGGAGGCAGATCCCCTACACTCTGTTCACAGATCCGGAACTGGCGCACATTGGCCTGAGCGAGAAACAAGCGAAGGCGCAAGGAATCGCATATCGCCTCTTCAAAATCCCTATGGAAAACGTGCTGCGCGCCCACACTCTCGCTGAGACACGCGGATTTATGAAGGCGCTAGTAGACGTAAACAGCGACCGCATTCTTGGATTCACAGCCTTTGCTTCTGACGGCGGGGAGATTCTGGGATCAGTACAGACAGCCATGATGGCGGGAATGCCTTATACCGCGCTCCGAGAAACCATCTGGTGCCACCCGACTTTTGTCGAAGGGCTTATTTCGCTGTTTTCGTCTGAGCCATCGTTGTCAGAGCATGCCAGACCGCGGACCGCGGAACGTGTCCGAGGCGAAATTATCGCGTGAACGAAATGAACATTCTTCTTAGAGCCCTAACGCGGGCTGGTTTGCTAAAGCGAGACCTCGACTACCATCTCCTGCGCGCCTCCATGGTGATCATCTACTTCTTCTTCGGCTATCAGAAGTGGTTCGATTACGAGGCGCAAGGGCTGATTCCATTCTTTACGCATGGTCCCCTCATCTTCTGGATGTACCCGGTTTTCGGAATGAAAGTGTCCGCGTATTTGCTGGGCGTCTCGGAATGGGTGTTTGGCGCCCTGCTGTTGGCGGGCTTCTGGAACAAGAAGCTGGGAGTGCTCGGGGCACTAGGTTCGGTAGCGACGTTTATTGCGACGGTGACGATCATTCCGTTTATGCCGGACGGCTGGGCTCCGTCGGCCGGCGGATTCCCCGCGATGGGCGGTAATGTCGCGTTCCTGATGAAGGATGTCGTTCTGCTCGCTGTCTCTTTTTATCTGCTGAAACAGGACGCCATGCGAATCGTGTCCGCCCGGCCAGCTGACGAGTCGAACACCGGCCGCGCGATGGCTCTTCCGATCGGGCGTTGACATTGGCCGAAGAGAGCATATGCGTTCTCAAAAACCAACACCGGAAAGGCTGGGAGCGTTTTCGGACGGCGTGTTTGCGGTGATCATCACGATCATGGTGCTGGACTTTAAGCCGCCCGGTGAGCCGTCATTGTCAGCGCTGCTGCCGCTCTGGCTGACGGCGCTGAGCTATGGTGTCAGCTATTTGTTCATCGCCATCGTCTGGGCGAACCATCATCATTTATTGAGATTTGCCGAATGCGCCACACCGCAATTGATCTGGTGGAACTTCGCACATCTATTTCTGGTCTCGCTCGTGCCGTTTTCCACATCCTGGGTCGCGGACACGCATTTCGCCGCAGCACCGGTATCGCTCTACGCCGGAGTCTTCGTAATGGTGAACCTCGCTTATCTTGCGTTCGCCAGGGAGGTGCTGGCACAAGCCGAAGCGCAACAGACGGTTCCGGTGCGAATGCGACAGATGACGCGAGCCCGGTCATGCACCACCCTGGGAATGTTCGTGCTTGCGACGTTCGTCTCTGTAAAGCTGCCGTTATGGGGCTTCGCTCTGATCTGCTGCATTCTGTTTGCGTATCTGTGGCCGGAAGGTCCGGCTCGTGCCGGTCGAGATGGAAGCTTTGAGACCTGAGAACCGAGAGATCATGAACCAATTACGAGATGTGTTAGAAGATGCGCAAAATATCGGCGTGGGACTAGGCCACTTCAACATTGCTGATGCAGTTTTCTTAAAAGCGGTAGTCGCGGCGGCCCAGGAGGTGAAGGCTCCGGTAATCGTGGGAGCATCGGAAGGTGAGCGTTCCTTCTTGGGTACGGCCCAGATTGCGGCTCTGGTGAAAAGCCTGAGAGAAGAACATGGGTTTCCTATTTTTCTCAATGCCGATCACACGCATTCGCTCGACAGCGCAATGGCCGCGGCCAGAGCTGGTTTCGACGCAATCGTGTTCGATTTGTCGGCCCTACCATTTGAGGAAAACATCAGTCGGACAAAGCAGGCAATCGAAGCGTTGAAATCAATCAACCCTGACATCCTGGTGGAAGGCGAAATCGGAGACATTGGAGCCGGCTCTGAAATTCACGAGCGGGCGCCAGACCATCCAAAGGCTCTTACGACGCCGGAGCAAGCAAAGCATTTTGTCGAAAGCACCGGGGTCGACATCCTGGCCCCCGCAGTGGGAAACATGCACGGCATGCTGCAGACGATGTTGCAAGGGGGTGCGAAGAAGCGGCTAGACCTGACGCGAATCCGCGAGATCAAAAGCGCTGTCCAGTGCTTTCTCACCTTGCACGGCGGGTCCGGCACGGAGGACAGCGATCTTCAGAACGCCATTGCAGCGGGAATCAACATCGTGCATATCAACACCGAACTTCGGGTTGCGTGGCGCCATAGCTTAGAAGAGGCCCTGGCCCAAAATCCGCATGAAGTCGTTCCTTACAAGCTCTTGCCCGCCGTGGAACGTGCGGTGGCGCAAGTTGTTCTTACGCGATTGCGGCTGTTCGGTCAAAAGAGAACACAGTCAGTAGCGCAATAGGATTTCATTTGTGATTGAACAATCGTCGCCCATCATCCACGCACAATCAGCGAGACAGAAATTGCTTAGACTCCTCTTCGTTTTGTCAATGGTTCCTGCGACCGGCTGTCTTGCATTGGCCCAGCAAGCTTCTGTCAAGGAGCAACTTGCAGAGAGCAGACAACAAATCGACGGCATTGACCGGCAGATTGTCGAGCTCATCAACAAAAGGGCAGCAGTTGTCGAGAAGATTGGAAATGTCAAATCGGCGGCCGGTCTCCCTATTACAGCGCCCGATCGGGAACAACAGGTTCTCAGCCACGTAGCCGAGCTGGGCGGTTCAGGACCCTTTCCGATTACCAGGCTCAAAGCGATATATTCCGCTTTGTTGGCCCAGATGCGAGCTTGGGAAGAAGAGCAGCACCATCCCACAAAGTGAACGAGCAGCTCTCTTGCTTACCAGCTCGCTCGATCTCGTTAAGCGCGGTCGGGAGCGTGCGCTTTCACTGGCCCGAGTACCTGATGGAGGCGGCCGAGCTTGCTTCCTACATGTTCGTTGCCTGTGCAGTGACGACCCTGTTCCAGCATCCGGCATCGCCAATCAGGCATATCATCAATGTCGGCATCTTACGCCGGATGCTTACCGGCACGGTGATGGGATTGGCCGCGATTGCCATTGTCATGTCCCCATGGGGCAGGCAGTCCGGAGCTCACTTCAATCCGGCAGTGACCTTCACCTTCTATCGTCTAGGGAAAGTGCAGCCGTGGGACGCTGCGTTTTACGCCGCTGCACAGTTCCTCGGATCGATTGGCGGTGTCGCGCTCGCCAATTGCTTGCTTCGAGGTGCGCCGGCGAATGCCGCCGTACGCTACGCGGTGACCGCCCCCGGCGTGTATGGCACCCTTGCTGCTTTTATCGCCGAACTCACGATATCTTTCATCTCCATGACAACCGTTTTGTATACGACGAATTGCGAAAGAATTGCTCGATTTACTCCCTATTTTGCCGGCGCGTTGGTGGCAACGTACATAACCTTCGAGGCGCCGCTCTCCGGCATGAGCATGAACCCGGCGCGAACATTTGGCTCGGCGTTCCACGCGAGCTACTGGCAGTCACTCTGGATCTACTTCCTTGCGCCAACTTTGGGCATGTTAAGCGCCGCCGGGTTGTTCCTGCGAGTTCGGAAGGGTATTCCTCCGCGCTGCGCAAAGCTTTACCACACGACTGATAAGCGCTGCATCTTCAACTGCGGATATCGGCCGAATACGTCAGTAGTCTCATAGAAGCCGTGACGCACCATAGAGCGGGGTTGAAGGCTCCCTGAAACGCGTCCTGACTGAGAAACAGGTCATGTTGACGATAATTCAACGCGCGGCGTTCCGAAGTACACAACCCGGAGACTGAAAGCCGTGCTGCAGATTAGTCCATGGGTAACGGCTAGTGACGAACTGGGAAAGCGATCGATTGGACGCCGGATTATGCTTCGCTCGCGACTACACGAGGTATTTGCGAAAACCCACTCCGGACCCACATTTCGCACGGCACTACACCTCATCAATGTCTTCCACTTGTCTGGTTTCGGAGAAAGCCTCGAAATACGCTCAGTCACTCGAGTCGTCACTGCCATTTCCGATGGCTCGTACCGCCGAATCTATCTGCGCGATCTGCTGGAGTACAAACGCTGAAAGCCAGCGCGCCGGAGCCCACTGTGCGTGAACCCCGCCGAGTGGGTGCTCTGCTTCGCAGAGCGATATGAACTTCAACTCTGCCGTCTGAACAGTATGCTTCGTGTCTAGCATTCCAAGAAGAATGACTTCATGTCCCGGGATTTCAGCTGACGCGCCAGAGCAATCATCGTGTTCAAGTGCCCGGGTTAGCGGCATGGACAGAAAACCGATCTCTAACAATCCTCGCCTCTCGTTCCAGCTTCACTGTCGTCGTCTTGCGGAGAAAAGCAATGCAGGTCGATACTCGGGATTCGCCCCGGAGTGTAGGCCCGGTGCCTCGGACCGGCGATTGTCCAAGGGCTACAAGTATTACTCCGTTAAGTAGGCCTAAGGAGCCCGGACCTGGCCGCAGTAGCAGCAGCAACCGGTCCAAGTGCAGAGCAGTTTCTGAATTTCACGACGCGTCCTCGGCAGGGTCCAGCCAGAAGTTTTTTTTACTGCGCAGGGTTTCCAGCGTGAGGAAGCTATGTGCAAGCATGACCAGAGTTACATGGTGATGCCATCCGATCCAACTGCGGCCTTCATAATGATCGAGTCCAAGTTCCTCTTTCAGTTGTTGGTAATCCTGTTCGATTTTCCAGCGCGCTTTGGCAACCTGAACTAATCGCCGGAGACTGTAATCGGCGGGCAAATCGCAGAAGAAGTACTTCGTCGGTTCTGCGTTTTTGTGGGGCCACTCAACCAGCAGCCAGATTTCTTTGCCGGGTTCACGGCCTTCATGAAATCCATGAGAAGGTTGCACGCGCCCGGCCCAAAAGCGCGACTCCGACCAGCCTTTGCTGCCTTCCCGCCAACGAATTCTCTTCCAACCCGCGGCTTGTTGAGCGGCTTCCCTCACCGAAACGGGCCGCTGTTTCCCGTAGTGCAATGCACTGGGTGGGCGGCCCGTCTGTTTTGGTTTCAACTTGCGCGGTTGTGGCGGCTCTATCCAAACACCTGTTGTCGATTGCACGCCGACGGCATAGCATAACTTGCGCTTTTCCAGTCCTTCTCGAAACCTGGTTACATCTCCGTAACCCGCGTCCGCCACCACAATCCGGTCCGCCAGACTCCACCCGCGTACCTGGTCGATCATGTCAAAAGCCAGTTCCCACTTCTTTTGAAATTTCACCTCCTCGGGAATGCCGGCCTCTGTGCGATGCTGCTTATCCTCGGCCCAACTCTCCGGTAAATAGAGCCGCCAATTCAACACCGCTGCTCCTTCCGTGCACACTTCATGCAGGCTCACTGCAACTTGGCAATTCGCCGTCTTGCCTAAGGTCCCAGAGTACTGACGCTCCACTCCCACCGAATGCTCACCTTGTTTGGGAAACCCTGTATCGTCAATTACCCAGATCGCATCCGGCTCTAACTCGCGCACCATGCGCCGCGCCAACCGCTCCCAAACCGGCGCCCACTCCCATGGGCTCTGCCCAACGAATTGCTGCAGCGCTTGCTCGTTGCCGTCAGGCAACCGCTTGGCCATCGGCTCGATGGATTTGCGCTCTCCATCCAACAGCAGGCCGCGAACGTACACCGATCCCCAGCGCCGCCGCTCGCTGCGCCCTACCGATTCTAAGAGATCCACCAGGAACTGCTCCAACCGCTTCCGACAACGCTCCAGCTGGGCATCGGTCATGCCCAAACATACGCCCCTCGAACGTGCTTGTCAATACTTAACGGAGTAATACAAGAGGGCCGCCCGGAAATTCTCCGACGCCAACTGGAAAAGCGCTTCGGTTCCGTTCCGAATCGGCTAGAGCCTCGCCTTGCCAGCTTGTCCGCCTCCGAAGTCGAGGAGGTTGCGGTCGTTTGTTAAACACAGAGCGCCTCGAAGACTTGTTCCCCAACAAGTAATGCAGATTCGCTTCTTTCGTCAGGAGGTCCGGTTGCGACCAAATGCCTTTTTCTCCTCCAGGATTCAAAGTCGGTCGAGGCGTTAAACGGACTTAGCCGGGTTCCTGCACGGCCCGCTCTACAGTATTCTCAAAGCGTCATTTGTCTCCTGCTTCCAGATTCATTACGCAGTCTTCACCGCAGCTGAGTGAATAATCTCCGTCATCCTGCGATGCCAATCCACATCACGCCACATGCCCGCAAACTGCGGTCCGGTGAAATTACTGGTGGCAATCGCAACCCAGCGTCCGGTTGCTGCCGCAGTGCGGAGACCGAGCTCACACAGACCTTTGAGCCAATCCCATTCCAGTAACGGCCAGTCTTTATAGTCGACCAGGCTCCAGCATTCCGTGGTGATCAGTGGTTTGCTAGCGGCGCGTGACCATTCCGCACACATCTCGATACGCTCTTTCATTTTGCTGTCCCAGTAATCACGCTTTTGCATGTAAACACGTTTGGCGTTGTTCACTAGGTTCTCGTAGCCGATAGGATCGAAGCGTTCGTAATGGTAGCCTACTTCGTCGTAGTAGCCGGGTCCTTGCGCCATCCAGATGTGCGGCTCCATGAAATCGAGACTGCTCACATCCTGCTGCTTCCATTCATCGAACTCGCTTGTCTGCGAGAAGGTGTAGTCGAGATCCGGATAGGCGCTGCGCACAACCTGAATCGCCTGCTTCATCCAACCGGCATTTTCGGCGGACGTTCGCTTGAACCCCTTTGGAAGGAAGGGCGCCCACACGTCAAGCGGCCACTCATTGCACAGATCAACGTACAGGATGTGTGGAAGCAAACCATCTTGCGCGATCGAGTCGAGCGTCACCTTCCAAATTCGCCCGTGATCTTCCGGGTTGCGAATACGCATCAGTGTTTCGGCAGGATCATGTCGAAACCAGGTCGACAGACCCACGCGCAACTTGCGGTCGGCGCATTTACGGATGAACTGATTGAGCGCGGGCTGCACCTGCACCCGGTTCTTGGCAGGACTTCCCCAGTCTTGCGTACTCCAGCATGGTATTAGCTCCCAGGTTGCGTTTGAACTCGCAGCTACTAGGTGCGGATAAGCGTCAATGCGAATGGCATCATAGCCACGGAGGACAAGTTCATCGAGCGCGAAATCCCAGTTCTCATAACCCGCTCCCGGCCAGCGCCGCTCCAGCCACGAAAAATCCCACATGGTGATGGCGAGCGGACGCCGGATGCTGCGCAATCGTGCGCCGGCGGCTTGCGTAGCGTCAGGTTGGTCTGAAGCATTCGGGGGCGACCCGGCGAAGCCCGCAATAGAGCCAGCAAGAAAAGACCGTCGATCCATGCAGGCATTCCATCATAGGTTAGAAATCGCAACAGGTAGATTGGATAGATTGTTCTGCGTTGCCCATCAAAGCAGGTGAAAAGAAAATGCGGCTGATCCATTTCGGAACTCTCGTATTCCTCTCGCTGCTGTCCACCCGGATCGTGGCGCAGACAAACCTCACCATCGCCACCGTGAATAACGGCGACATGATCGTGATGCAGCGGCTCTCGAAAGAGTTTGAACGGCAGCATCCGGACATCCACTTGGACTGGGTGGTTCTCGAAGAGAAAATCCTGCGTGAGAAAACAACCACGGATGCGGCAACGCATGGCGGCCAGTACGATATCGTTACAATCGGTCCGCTCGAAGCGCCGATTTGGGGACGCCGTGGATGGCTCTTACCGCTCGAGGACAAGCTCTCACCGAGTTATGACCTGAACGATCTCCTGAAGCCGATTCGCGATGGAGCATCCTACGGGAACAGGCTTTATGCTCTACCCTTCTACGCGGAAAGTTCGCTGACCTACTACCGCAAAGATCTGTTCCGAGAGGCAGGCTTGAGCATGCCCGCGCAGCCAACCTACGAAAATATAGCGCGCTTTGCGAAAGCTCTCAACAATCCGGCCAAGGACATCTACGGCGTTTGTTTGCGAGGCAAGCCAGGCTGGGGCGAAAACATGGCCTACATCTCGACGGTCGTCAACACCTTTGGCGGCCGCTGGTTCAATCTTGCTTGGAAACCTCAGCTTGACTCTCGGGAGTGGCACGACGCGGTTGCTTTTTACGTGAGCCTCCTGCAGCGGTATGGTCCTCCGGGCAGCAGTTCCAATGGCTTCAATGAATCGCTCACGCTGTTTGAGAACGGCCGCTGCGGCATGTGGATCGACGCCACCGTGGCGGCCGGAACACTATCCGATCCAAAGCAATCCAACGTTGCAGAGACAGTGGGCTTCGCTTCCGCACCCATTGCCGTAACTCAGCGCGGCGCTCAATGGCTCTGGTTTTGGGGACTGGCGGTGCCCTCGTCTTCCAAACACGCCGCCGATGCCTTGAAATTCATCGAGTGGGCGACTTCGAAAGATTACATCCGGCTCGTTGCCCGTACGAACGGCTGGGCGGCCGTTCCTCCTGGGACGCGGCAATCGACTTATCAGCAACCCCAGTATCTTGCTGCCGCCCCGTTCGCGGAGCTCACCTACAAGTCAATACTGGCTGCCGACCCGCTGCATCCCACGAAGCAACCTGTACCCTATACCGGCATCCAATGCGTGGTCATCCCGTCGTTTCCGACAATCGGCAACCAGGTGGGCCAACTCATCGCAGCCGCACTGGTGGGCGATCTCTCAGTTGACGAAGCTCTCCGCAAGGCGCAGGCGGCCACCGAGCGAGTCCAGAAGCGTACCGGAATACCTCAGTAGCCGGCGACAAACAACCTCATGGCAGACGACCAGCTCATCCACGATCACGCGCCTTCAACTCGCAGCAGATCGAGGAGCCGGCGAGACAATCTCGCGCAACTATCGCTCAAAACACCGGCCATCGCGGCGCTGTTTATCTGGTCTGTCATCCCGCTTGTCATGACGCTCTGGTTCTCCTTTCGGCGTTACAACATAATGACGCCCGATCGAACGGGCTTCGATGGTTTCGGCAACTACCGTTATCTGCTGAGCGATCCCAGCCTTGCTTTGTCGATCTGGAACACGATTCTTCTCGTAGGCTCCGTGCTGGTGATTACCATTGCGATGGGCACGCTGCTGGCGGTGCTTTTCGACCAGGAGTTTTTCGGCCGGGGCGTTGCCAGGGTCCTTGTGCTGGCGCCGTTTTTCATCATGCCCACCGTCAGCGCGCTGCTCTGGAAGAACATGATGATGCATCCGGATAACGGCTTTATTGCCTTTCTCATGCGATCGGCCGGTCTTAAGCCGATCGACTGGTTCGGCGTTGCGCCGCTCACCTCCATCATCATCATCGTGTCCTGGCAATGGCTTCCATTCGCGGTGCTCACTTTACTCACTGCCGTGCAGTCGCTCGATCCAGAACGCAAAGAAGCCGCCCGCATGGACGGCGCCGGCCCGGTCGCCATGTTTCGCTATATCATCTGGCCGCACCTGGGACGCGCCATTGCGGCCACCATCATGATCGAGTCGATCTTTTTTCTCGGCATCTTTGCCGAGATCTACGTCACCACCTCGGGCGGCCCCGGCTTTGCGTCAACCAATTTATCTTTTCTGATCTATCGCTACGCCCTGATGGAATATGACATCGGCGGCGCATCTGTCGCCGGTCTGGTCGCTATTGTTCTGGCCAATATTCTGGCATTGTTTCTGATGCGCTCGTTCGCACGTAACCTGGAAAGTTAAAACCTGGAAACCTAAGACCTGGACACCTAACCGGAATAGACAATGCATTCGAAAAAGCTTCGGCAGAAATGGGCCCTCACGGTTCTCGGTTGGTCGGTCGCGCTGCTGCTCGCGTTCCCGGTATTCTGGATGGTTCTGACCAGCTTCAAGACAGAAACAGCGGCCATCTCACGCATCCCTCACTTCTTTTTTCAGCCGACGCTGGAAAACTATACGGCAGTGCAGGAGCGAGCCAGTTACTTTCATTTCGCGTGGAACAGTATCGCCGTATCCTTCGGGTCGACGCTGCTTGCGCTGGCCCTTGCCGTTCCCGCGGCTTACGCGATGGCCTTCTTTCCTACCAGGCGCACGAAAGAGATTCTGCTGTGGATGCTTTCCACCAAAATGATGCCCTCTGTCGGAGTTCTCGTTCCGGTATATCTCATCTTCCGCGACATTGGACTGCTCGACACCAGGACAGGCCTGCTCGCTGTCGATGCTCTGCTCAATCTCCCGATCGTCATTTGGATGCTCTACACGTTTTTCAAAGAAGTGCCCCGTGAAGTTCTGGAAGCCGCGCGCATGGACGGCGCAGGACCGGTCCGGGAGCTCTATAACCTGCTTCTGCCGTTGTCTATGCCTGGTATCGTCTCAACCAGTCTGCTCGCCATTATTCTTTCCTGGAACGAGGCCTTCTGGAGCTTGACTCTGACGGCCGCGAAAGCAGCTCCGCTCACGGCTTTCATCGCGTCTTTTTCCAGCCCTGAAGGGCTCTTCTATGCGAAGCTTTCGGCTGCTTCCAGCATGGCCATCGCACCTATTTTGATTCTCGGATGGCTGAGCCAAAAGCAACTGGTTCGCGGCCTTACCTTCGGCGCGGTCAAGTAAGACAGGAGCACGAAATGGCAACTGTGGAAATGAAACAGATACGCAAAAGCTATGACAGCTCCGAGGTCATCAAAGGAATCGATCTGACGATTCACGATCAGGAGTTGACCGTCTTCGTTGGCCCTTCCGGCTGCGGCAAATCTACTCTTCTGCGACTCATAGCCGGACTCGAAGAAATCACCTCAGGCGATCTGTTGATCGACGGCCGAAAAGTGAATGATATTGCTCCAGCCAAGCGCGGGCTCGCGATTGTCTTTCAGAGTTATGCGTTGTACCCGCACATGAACGTGGCCGAGAACATGTCCTTCAGTCTGAAGCTCGCCGGCATACCCAAGGCGGAGCGCGAGAAGAAAGTATTGGAGGCCGCACGCATCCTCAATCTCGAAACGTTTCTCGATCGTAAGCCGAGAGCATTGTCGGGAGGGCAGCGGCAGCGGGTTGCTATCGGACGCGCGATCGTCCGCGATCCAAAGGTCTTCCTCTTCGATGAACCGTTATCGAATCTCGACGCTGCGTTGCGGGTCCGGATGCGTCTCGAATTGACCAAGCTTCACCGGCAATTGCGCGCCACCATGATCTATGTCACGCACGATCAGGTGGAAGCTATGACTATGGCAGACCGCATCGTCGTCCTGCACGCCGGTGTTGTCGAGCAAGTCGGTACTCCCATGGACCTCTATCGCTATCCTCGTAATCTGTTTGTGGCAGGGTTCATTGGATCTCCCCGGATGAATTTTCTCGAAGCTTACGTCTCGCAGGTTAGTCCAGCTGGAGTGGCAGTCGGCTTAGGCAATGCCGCGACGCTCGATGTGATGACGAACTCCGTAAAAGCCGCCATGGGGGACAAAGTGACCGTCGGCGTTCGGCCGGAGCACATCACGCTTGTTACTGATGGCATCCCCGCGCTCGTGCAGGCCGTCGAGCATCTCGGCAGTGAGAGTTATCTCCACCTCAAATTGGAATCTGGTGAGCTTCTTACGGTAAAGATCTATGAAGAGACTGGCGTTCTTCCCGATCAGCAGGTCCAACTCAAAATGGATCCGAGATTTCTCCATCTGTTCGATCAAAACGGTAATGCAATGAGAGACAGACCATGACCTCCAACCGTTCTAGTATCCGGCTCAGCAGCGCCAACTTAATGAAGCTCGGGAGCGAAGTAAGAACTCCTGCTTACGATCGCAGCAAGCTGCGGCAACACACCGTGCATATGGGAGTCGGTGGATTTCACCGGGCGCATCAGGCAGTCTACCTGGATGATTTGCTGGCCCTGCAGGGTACGGCGCGATGGGGTGAGTGCGGCATCGGTGTGTTGCCCCGTGACGACCGCATGCGCGATGCGCTGCAGAGTCAGGACTTCCTTTACACCGTCCTGGAGCGCAGCGCGAACGACCAAACCGCCCGCGTGATCGGCTCGCTCGTCGATTACATTTATGCTCCGGAGAATCGTGAAGCGGCCATCGAAAAAATGGCTGCGGTGGAGACCCGCATCGTCTCGCTAACGATTACCGAGGGTGGTTATTTCATCGATGAGGGTACTGGTGAATTCCTCGCCGGACATCCTGATATCCAGCATGATCTGCAGCATCCGGCCGAACCGGTAACCTCGTTGGGCTTCATCGCAGAAGCATTAGACCGCCGTCGTAAGCGCGGTTCGCCGCCCTTTACTGTCATGTCCTGCGACAATCTCCAGGGGAACGGCCACGTCGTAAGTAGAGTTCTGCTTGCCTTTACCGGTCTCGGCAACCCCCCGCTTCAGCAATGGATCGCCGATCAAGTCGTGTTTCCTAACAGCATGGTCGATCGCATTACGCCGGCAACCACCGCCGCAGACATCGCATCCTTGTCAGTCAAGTTTGGTCTGGATGACGCCTGGCCGGTAGTCACCGAGCCCTTTCGTCAGTGGGTGATTGAAGACAATTTTTGCAACGGCCGGCCGGAGTGGGAGAAGGCCGGTGCGCAGCTAATCTCGGATGTTGCTCCTTACGAGACTATGAAAATGCGTCTCTTGAACGGTAGCCATCTTGCCATGGCTTACCTCGGCGCACTGCATGGCTTCACCTATGTGCACGAGATCATGCTCGACCCGCTCTTCCGCTCTTTCCTCGCAGCCTTTATGGCAGAAGTGACGCCAGTGGTTCCGCAGATCCCCGGCATATCCGTAACCGAATACAAAAGCTCTTTGATGGAACGCTTCTCGAACCCCACCATTAACGATCAGGTGACCAGGATTGCTTCCGAAGGCTCCGCGAAGATGCCCAAATGGCTTCTTCCCTCGATCGTTGAATTGCTCGAACAGCATGGCCCGACCGATCTGTTAAGCCTGGTCGTCGCCAGCTGGATTTTTTATCTCGGCCGCGGCGTTGACGAGCGCGGCCAGCCGCTGAATATCATCGATGCGCGCCGTGCCGAACTCACCGAGATGGCAAAACGATCCACCACCGATCCCCGCCCAATGCTCGCCATCAAATCGATATTCGGCGAGAAGCTGCCGTCGAACGAAACGTTCGTGCAGTCAGTGAGAAGCGGGTTACAGATGCTTTCTAACTTGGGGGTATCGGCCACCGTACGCAACTATCAGTCCCGATCTGTTCTGTCGGGAAACGTGTAAACTTCTAACGGCGGTTCAGCGTGTGGAGCTACTTTCCAAGACGCCAACCATACATGGTTGTCAGTTCGGCGATGCGAGCCTCCGTGTGTGCTGCAATGCAGGCGGCATATACCGTTGGTGCGGCAGAGCGGTCGCCGTACAAACTCCGTTCGGCAATGCAATTGACATCACGGTACTTGATCCAGAGACGCTCGGCAGTAATTAGTTGGTCCCGTTCCGCTGCTCCCAGGATTTTGCTGATTCGCGTGTAAAGGTGATTGAGCTTGTTGTTGGCAGCTTCCGATGCAGTTATGAAGCATTGCGTTTCGTTCGCGTTGGAAGCAACGTTCTGGCACGGGGCGTTTGGCGCGTTCATATGCTGTGCTCCTGCAAGCGGGACGAATGTTAGTGAAAGCATCACAACAATGCAACCTGCACTAGCAGAATTCATCACTCCATCGTATCCGCCAAAGCCACAAAAAAGCGGGTGCGCGTTCCCAACGACGAAACACACACCCGCGCCGATCCTTACCGCGATCAGTTATTCCACTTAAAATTACTGCCGGGAAGAACCGTCGTGCCTTCCTGCCGGACAGCATCTAAATCGCTCGGTTCCAGGCCAAGCGACTTGAGAATCGTCGGAGCAACCTGGCTGGTCGTTACCGAGCTGGTAATCGTTCGCGGCAAAATCTTTGGATTCGCCACGAGCATAATCACGTTGGTATCGTCGTGCGCGAACCCGCCGTGTTCAGACAATTTCGCGGTGCTTCCGGTATAGATAACACCCACGTTCGGCGCCACGATAATGTCGGGTGAACGCGGATCGCCATAGGGCGGCATGCCTGGCGGGTTGAACATCTGATTCAGGTGAGCCTGGTGATGGAGGAGGAGGTGCGCCACTTGGCCGGCGAACGACACCAGCAGCACGAGGGGCGGCGCGCCCATCGCTGGGGTCGGGAAAATGGCTACTGCGTGATCGATGGGCAGAAAGTGCCGATTCAGAAAACGCGGCTGCGAACCAAAGATAAGCGCGAACAACTACTAGGAAGTTATGAGTTGTTTCAGTGCAGCGGGCCTTTGCAGCAAGGAGTTTGGGACAGGGTGATGCGCGGGCTCTCGACTCGAAACTATGGGGCGGTGGTGAAAGAGTTCAGCAACGCCTACGGAATCGAAAAGTCGGCGGTGAGCGAGAACTTCATCGAGGCGAGCCGTGAAAAGGTGAGGCAGTTGATGGAGCGCCCGCTCGGCGAACTACGGCTGTGCGCAGTATTGATCGACGGCACTCCCTTTCCAACGCTGCCAGGTTCACAAGAAACGCAACGTCGTAGATCACTTGCCGAAGAGCATAAGGCCGATGTCAGAAGAAAATTGCAAAGCGCCTATGCCATGGCCGATTATGCCGATGTTAAGCGGGCGTTGGAGCGCCTGCATCACGAGCTGATGCACCTGAATCCGAGTGCCGCTCGCAGCTTGGAAGAAGGTCTGGCAGAAACGCTCACCGTCCATCAGCTGCGGGTGCCGGATCAACTTCGTCGTACCTTGTCCTGTACCAATGTCATCGAGTCGGCATTCTCAATCGTCGAGACCGTCTGCCGCAATGTAAAACGCTGGCGAGAAGGCGATCAAATCGAACGCTGGGTGGGGCTCCGGCTTGCTCGTTGCCGAGCAGCAATTTCGAAAGGTCATTGGCTATCGTCAGATCCCGTTGCTGTTATCCGCAATGGCCAACGCAGTTTCGCAAAAACCGGTTGCTAGAAAAACTGCAAGCGCGTAGTCTATGAAGTCGACAGTCGCTAACTTTCAACGGAAAAGCGGACATCCTCGCTTCCGCTACAAAGCCCGTATCTGGGACGATGTGGGAAATGGCCATGATGTCTGCTATGACGTCTTTCTTTCAGTAGAAGCACAATTGAATGCCGGAGGCACTGCTCATGACTAGATACAAGGAGTTGTTAGGTGTTTTTGCGCTGCTTTGCTCGACAGCCGCCGGGTACGAATGCCCTGTGCTCGCGCCGGTGGAGCAATCCACGCTGGTTCAGTACGTCCGAAAGGAATACAAGATAGAAGACAAGACGGATCTCAAGCTGTCGCGCGAGAAAGGAGTCAACGGCTCCTGTTACCGCGAGTTGACGTTCCAAGGTAAAAACTCGATCAAAACTTGGGAAATTACCATGTACCTGTCACCCGACAAGCGGTTCCTAACGGGCGAATTGATTGATACGACCATCGATCCTGTTGAAGCGGAGAGGCGAAAAGCGCAAGCCCTAATGGCGGGTCTTGCGGAGAATAAAGACGCGATGGACTTGCCCCCCATTTTGAGACAAACGGTCAGGCTGTCGGAGAAACATGTCTTTCCCGAGCGCACTGAGCGGGGCGTGTATCGGCAGTTTGAGTCGGGGACGTGCACGTAGGTTAAAGGTCGTTTATGAAGCGTTCTAAAAGCAATGTTATGACGGGCCAATAGGTCGTAAAGCAAGAAAACTCGCTTGCGCGATCCGCTCTCATGCGGTCACTTGCCGCCACCGATACCGGAAGAGCTCCAGCAGATTGTGGGTAGTGCAGATGATCCGCCACTCGGCACGGACGCGACTCAGGCCGCGCAATGCAAAGCGCCGGAAGCCGCGCGTGTCTTTGATGTGGCCGATCACCGGTTCGACGATGACTTGACGTATCCGGTACAGACCGCGGCCGGTCTCCCTGGCCAGCTCAGCACGCATCTGTTGCGCCAGTGGATTGTTGACCATCTGTCGCGGTTGACCGGTTCTCAGCGCTGCAGATCCATCAGGAGGAACAAGCACCCGCGCGCCACTGTGGATCGCTTTTTGTACTATTTCGGTGTCCCAGTAGCCGGCATCGGCGGTAACCACTGCGGGCCGTTGCCCGGCATTGCGCTCGGCGCTTTCCATCATCGCTGCGAGCTGACCGCGATCTAATACGTCCTGCGTCACTTCCGCCGCTACGATCACCTGCGTTTCCGCATCCACCGCCAGTTGCGCATTGTAGCCCTGCACAATACAGCCTCGCCCGTTGTCGTGCATCTGCCGTGAATCGAGGTCAGTGAGATTCTGAGCGCGCGAGGGGCAGCCCGCATTACGCAGCGCCCGGTAATATCGTTTCCTTTCTTTGTGGCATTCCTTTGTGTGAAGCAACGGCTCTTCTCCCTAGCGTGGCCGTCCGCGTTTTCCACGGCTGGACCACTCCTGCTGTGCCTCTTCCAGCCGTTGCTGTGATTCTTGTTCCAGTTCGCATTTGGCTTGTTCGAGCCGCTTTAGCCGGCTCTGCGCCTGAGCCAGTTCCGCCGGTAGCCCATCGCATCGCTGCGGCCCGCCTCGTCCTTCTGCTTCATCCATCTCACATGCCCGCCGAAGCATTTCTTCGACTTGTTGTTTCCAATACTGCTCCTGCTCGCTCAATTTTCCGTAGCTCATCGATTTGTGCCCGCTCGCGTTGGCTTGCAATTTCGTGCCGTCGATCGCCACATGCCCCAACTTCACCAGTCCCGCCTTTTGACACAACTGCAGCGCCTGCACAAACAACCGCCCCAGGCTCTCCAAATGCTGCTGCCGAAAACTCGCGATCGTGTCGTGATCAGGATGCTGATCAGCCGCCAGGTAGCGAAATGCCACGTTGTCGTATGTGGCCTGCTCAATGCGCCGCGAACTAGACTCCCCGATCGCGTAGCCGTAAAGCAATAGCCGCGTCAGCATCTCCGGATGATAGGCCGCCAGCCCGCGTCCATCCTTGCGCTCATAGCACTCATAGATCTCACTCAAGTCGAGGTGCTGAACCACCTCTGCCACAAACCGCGCCAGATGATGCTCCGGCAGCCAATCGTGCAAGCTCGGCGCCAGCAGAAAGGGTTGATTCAAAGAGCAGGTGCGGAATTGCTTACTGATTCTGCCTATCAGTGTAAGCAGCAATTGAACATTGTCAATGCTAAATGTTTAATCTATCTCCGACAGCCTGATCGTTTGCCTCAAAATGGAGGGCAAGTCCACTTTTCATTGTTTCTCTCGTTTGACCCACGCTAAGTAGACGCTACACCAAGCTGGGCCAACAACCTCAAAGAAGGACAGAAATCAGACCGAATGAGCCAGCTGCGAACGAGAAAGGGATTTAACGCGAATAGAAACGAAATCATTCTGCATCGTACGCAAAGAGGAATCCCGAATTGCCACAAACACCAACAGAGGTCTTAGCGAAGCACGCCGAAGCGCTTCCTGACAAAACCGCTCTCGTTTGCGAGGACCAAATCGTGACCTATTGAAGTGGGCCCCTGGGCTGAGACAACCAGTCTAGACACTGATTACCATTCGACGAAAAATGATTGTTTGGGTTACGGCCTGCCTTTATAGTGGGCTTGTCGGCGAAGCGGAGACGGGCAACGGTGGCGACCGACCCGTCAAGGAATAGCCGGCCGGAACTCATCGCGAACGATGGGCAGGGCGTGTTGCATCCGGCGCGTCCTATAGCCTGGGCCGGACCCGACCGGAATGCGGGACTCCGGCCCAGGTTTACCAGCGGGAGCGACACATCGGACCGATAGATTCCGCCATGCCTGAAAAACGCTTTTCGAGGGCCCTCGATCTTTTTCATCATGCGGTAGCCGCCAAACCGGAAGTAACCAAACCAGCTTCGAACTCCACCGGCGGCCGATAGCCGAGCGACGAATGCAATCGCTTTTCGTTGTAGATCTGCTCGAGAAAGCGTTCGATGGAGCGCCGCGCTTCGCGCAGATCGCGATATTCTTGCCGGTACACTTCTTCGTACTTCAGCGTTTTCATAAACGACTCACAAGCGGCGTTGTCGTAAGGGTTTCCTTTGCGGCTCATGCTGATGGCAATCGCGTGTTCCCGCAGCAACCCGGTGTAGTCGCGCGAGGCGTACTGCACGCCACGATCGGAGTGATGCACCAAGCCAGGTAGAACCGTTCGCCGGTCGAGCGCCATAGCTAACGCAGCTTGTGCCAGCTCGTCTTCCAGCGTCCGCTCCAGCGCCCAACCAATGACGCGACGCGAACAGGCGTCGAGCACGACCGCCAGATAGACGAACTCGGTCTCCAGCCGGATGTAAGTGATGTCGGCCACCCAGAGCTGGTTGATTTCTGTGACCGTCATCTCGCCGGCCAGATTGGGGTACACGGGCCGTGCATGCGTCGAATCGGTGGTCGCCACCTGAAACTTTCGTCTCCGCAAGCAGAGCAAGTTGTCTTCGCGCATGAGACGGCGGACTCGCTTGTGGTTCACTGTCCACCCGCGCCGCCGCAGTTCCGCTGTCATGCGCCGCCAGCCATACGCCGGCCACTCCAGCGCGACCCGCTGCATCTCATCGCGCCATGCCATAGCGGCATCCGGTTTGGCTTCCGCTTTCTGCCAGCGGTAAAATCCGGTCCGGCTCACGCCCGCCATGCGGCACAGCCGTCCAAGCGGTATCGGGGTTGCCATCGTCACTTCTTTCTCGATGTACGGGCAAGCGAGTTGGGGGAAATCAATGCCTGCAGCCTCCGCTGCTCCTCGACATGCTGCAAGCATCGCTGCAAAAAATCGATCTCCAGTGCCTGACGCCCAATCTTGCGTTCCAAATCGGCGACCGGTGTCGTTACCTCCAGCCGTCGCTGGCCCTCGCCAGGAAAGGCTTTTCCTCCCAGTTCCCTCAGCTCGCGCCGCCAACGATGCAGCACGTTCGGACTTACCTCGCACGCCCGTGCTACCTCCGCCAGGCTGGCACCTAATTCCAGCCGCCTTACGGCGGCCTCCTTGAACTCCTTCGTGAACTTCCTGCGTGACCTCATGACTCTTCTTTCTCCATTCAATGAAAGTTGAGTCTAAACTCCTTGTTTCAGTTTTGGGGCCCACTCCAGTTGTCAACCTTGATGCGCTTATACCGAGAGAAGATTTTGAAGTCATGGGAGATGGGGAGCAAGCACCGCGCAAACCATCTGTACAGATAAATGATCTTGAGAGTGATGCCTTCTTTTACGGGGCATTGAGAAAGCCCGATTTCCAGCGAGAAACTGCGGAATGGGACCCGAAAAGGGTTGTCGGGCTGATCAGGACTTTCATTGACGATCAACTCATACCCGCTGTGATTCTTTGGCAGAATAAAGAGTTACTGTTTGTAATAGATGGCTCCCACCGACTTAGCGCACTGATTGCGTGGGTCCAGAATGACTACGGTGATGGACCGCGATCACGGGAATTCTTCAATCACACAATTCCTGATGATCAACTTGCCGTTGCGAAGCGCACTCGTGAGCTTGTAGAGACCGAATTCGGTTCATATAAGAACCATCGAGACGCCATCGCCAATCCAGCACAGTACGGACCAGACATTGTTGCACGCGCAAGAAGTTCGGGAGTCTTTCTCTAGAACTTCAATGGGTGCGCGGCAATGCAAATAAAGCTGAAGATTCCTTTATACGTATCAATCAACAGGCAGCAATTATTACTCCCCAAGAGTTGGAGCTACTCAAGAGTCGAAGAAAGCCAACCACCATCGCCGCGCGCGCAATAATCCGGCGCGGCACCGGACACAAATATTGGTTTTCATTCGAAGCGAAACAGCAACAGCAAATTGAGGAGTTAGCAACCGAGCTGCACAAGATGATCTTCGAGCCGCCCTTGCAGTATCCAATTAAAACGCTGGACCTCCCGGCTGGCGGCACGGTCTACTCAGCGCCAGCCTTGCGTATGGTTTACGATTTCGTGGGGCTTTCCGTTGGTGCGACTTCTCCAGAGGATGATGAACATGGCGTTCGCACTATTGAATACCTGACCCGTTGTCGTCGTGTGATGCAGTTGCTACTAAGCAATCACGCTTCGTCGCTTGGTCTTCATCCCGCCGTTTACTTCTATAGTTGGACGGGCAAGCAACAGCCAATCTTGTTTTTGACAATGGCTTCCCTGATTGTCGAATGGGAGCGAGCGCGCCAATTACCGCTCTTTATCACGTGTGGCAAAGGGTTCGAGACCTTTCTAATGAGTAATCGCTCGCTGCTGAATCAGGTAATACGCAAGTTCGGCACAAAAGATTCTGGAACGAAACACTTACTGGAATTTTATCAAAGCATTCTCGATTTCTTGTCGAACGGATTGGCTGTTGATGAGGTGATAATAAAGTTGCAGCAGCAGCCAGCATACGCTTACCTTCAGCCTGCCGAGTCCGCATACGAGGGTGTAGCACCGACTAAGTTTTCCATGCAGGTTAAATCTGGCCTACTGAGTCTCGCATAATATAGCGGAACTAATTGAGGGCGCGAGCGTCCAATCGTGCATGGGCAATCCGCGCGGTGTGAGACGCGATTTTGTGGCTCTTGAGAAGCGCCGTTTTCAAGCGGTGAAGCTCTTCGACAAGAACTTGAACAACAGCGAGATTGGCCGTCGGCTGAAGGTGAGCAACCAGACCGTCAGTAGATGGCGGAAGGAATATCAGGAAGCGGGCGAGGGAGCTTTGCGACAGGCGGGCCGAGCGGGACGATTGCCTTGTTTAAGTGAAGCCGACAAGGCCCGTTTGACGGAGTTGTTGCTACAAGGTCCCGAGCGCCTGGGTTATGAAACGCCCTTGTGGACGTGTCCACGAGTGGCCCACTTGATCGAAAAGAACTTCGAGGTGAATTACCACCCAGGACACGTTTGGCGTATTCTACGGCAGTTGAATTGGAGTGTGCAACAGCCCGTGGGCCGCGCCTTGGAGCGCAACGAAAGTCTCATTGACGAATGGAAGAACAAGCGGTGGCCAGAGATTAAAAAAAAGCCCAGAACGAGGGCCGGACGATCGTCTTCATCGACGAAAGCGGTCTGAGCCAGCGGCCTCCTCGGCGGCGCACCTGGGCGCCTCGCGGGCAAACACCCGTCCTGCAGTTTCATTTCAACTGGAAGACGCTGTCCGTCATCGCCGGTGTCACCGTCTGGAACTTCTACTTTCAGATCTTCGAAGAAGCCATCAAGTCCGCCCAGATCATCGAGTTTCTGAAACACTTGCTGCGCTATATCGAAGGCGACATTCTGCTGATTTGGGACCGGCTTCCGGCTCACCGTAGTAACGTCACGCAGCAGTTTATCCGCGATCAGCACGGCCGTTTGGAAATCGAGTACTTACCGCCCTACGCCCCGGAACTGAATCCAGTCGAGTACATCTGGGCACATTGCAAGCACCATGACCTGCCGAATGTCTGTGCTAAAAACCTCTGGGACCTGAGTGAAGGAGCCCGCCGCTCTCTAAAGCGCATGCGTCGCCGACCGAGGCTGATCACAGCCTTCTGGAAGCAGGCTTCTTTATTCGTTTGATTCCGCTATATTATGCGGGATTCAGTAGTAATGAAAGAACTTCTGAAGCTGGCACAGCGTTGTCCAATTTGTGGTGGTGTGGTTCCAACGCAAGCCATAACCATTGACCATATAAAAAGGAGTGCCGACGGTGGCCTGTCTACTCCAGACAACGCTCAACTAACACATCCGTTTTGCAATACTGGATATAAGGAAGCCGAATCAGCGAGACAAAGAAAATCCAGCCTGGCCATAAGTTGATGCGACGATATAAGACGAATGATTCAGCCGAGTCCGAGAGTTTTACGGCCCCTGTGGATCGCGTATTTGCCGTTACTCACAGCGTCATAAAACAGCGTTTCGAAAGGGAGCAAAACGATCTGCCCTGAAGCCATTGGCACCCGTTCAGGACGCTGTTTCGTCCAGTTCTCTTAATATCTCGTAGTTTTCGCCGCCAAGAGCCATATCGAGAAAGCGAATCTCAAACTTGCGACCATTCGGATGCTCCATTAGATCCAGGTTTCGACCGGTATCTCGGTAAAACACTGGAACGCCTGCCTGAAGAGTTTCTATTCTGGCCCGAGCGCCTGCTCGAATAATCGCCGCTTTGAATTCGTCGTCAAAGAACTGATCGCGCTCCATAACCCGATCATAGATTAGGACGTGGGCTCCGGTCCAATTGCGGTACAGGATTATTCCAAGCGCGCATTTGCGACCCTGCTATGCGTCCGGCCTCCGCTATTGACCTGCGAGGCCTTCTCCCCGATGGCGCAGACAGTCTCAAAGTGAGGGGGTTCCGATTCCCGGTGAACCACAGCTGTTTGCAATTCGATGAACCCCGCCTCTGCCAGTTGCTCCCGCAGTTCGACTTCGGTAAAACCGAGCCACACGTCGGCATACATTTCGCGCGCCTCTTCGAACTGGTGTCGCAGCAGATCGAGAATCGCGATCCGGCCGCCCGGCTTCAAGATGCGCCAGGCCTCTTTGAGCGCCGCCTTCGGATGTTGCGCATGGTGAAGCGACTGGCTAAAAAACGCCACGTCTACTTGCTCCGATTCGATCGGCACCGCTTCCAGATCGCCTAGCCGGTATTCGAGATTTTGGAACCCGTTCGCTGAAGCCTGTTTGGTCCCGAACTCGACCATCTTCTCCGAGTTATCCACCGCAATCACGCGCGATGCCCGTCTGGCCAGCAATTGCGAAAAGGTCCCTTCACCGGCTCCTAAATCGGCAATCACCAATGCCGGCATGAGGCGCAACAGAATCTCTGCCAGCCCCTGCCATGATCGGCCCGGCAGATACTCTCGCCCAAACTTTCCCGCCAGCGCATCGAAGTAGCTTCGCATCCTATCCGTGCGTTTACTGAGCACGAGTTCGAGAGCCTTGCTATCGCTCGCCGCCTCCTCCGTCTGCTCCGCGGCCAGACGCAGGAACGCCAGCAACTGCTCCCGCATTACTTCTTCGCCGACCAGCGCCGGCTTCAGGCGATAAAAAATGTTCTTCCCCGTGCGCCGGTCTTCCACCAGCCCTGCCTGTTTTAATTGTGCGAGGTGCGTTGAGATCTGGCTCTGTCCTTTGGCTAAAATTTCCTGCAACTCCGCAACGGAGAGTTCCTCCCGCGCCAACAGTAAGAGCAATCGCACGCGGGCCGGATCTCCCAAAAGGCGCAGTGCTCGGAACGGATTCGCCATAATCCATCAACATATCAAGATTTCTTGATATAATCCAAGGCGAGGTTGATGCATGGGTACTGCAACGCTAAATAAAACCGCTACCGAATACAAAGTAGCCGATCTGAAATTGGCCGATTGGGGCCGCAAAGAAATCGGTATCGCCGAGCATGAGATGCCCGGTCTGATGTCCATCCGCCAGAAATACGTTCCTGAGAAGTCACTTGCGGGCGTTCGCATTACTGGCTCCCTGCACATGACGATTCAAACGGCCGTGTTGATCGAGACGCTGATCGATCTCGGCGCCGACGTGCGCTGGGCCAGTTGCAACATCTTCTCGACGCAGGATCACGCTGCTGCCGCTATTGCCGCAGCCGGTGTTCCGGTGTTTGCCTGGAAAGGCGAATCGCTCGAGGAGTATTGGTGGTGTACTTATCAGGCTCTCAGCCATGCGAACGGGCAGGGACCGCAACTCGTTGTCGATGACGGCGGAGATGTCACGCTGCTGATCCACAAGGGCTACGAACTCGAAGACGGCGACGGATGGGTCAACACGCCTTCCTCTAACCAGGAAGAAAAAGTCATCAAGGATCTACTGAAAAAGGTGCACGGCGAGGATCCGCAGCGCTGGCACAAGATGGCCAAAGAATGGCGCGGGGTTTCGGAAGAGACCACCACCGGCGTCCATCGCCTTTACAAAATGCAGGAGCAGGGCATACTGCTGGTTCCGGCGATCAACGTCAACGATTCGGTGACGAAATCGAAGTTCGACAATCTTTATGGCTGCCGCGAATCACTGGCTGACGGCATCAAGCGCGCTACCGATGTGATGGTCGCGGGCAAAGTGGCTGTCATCTGTGGTTACGGCGATGTCGGCAAGGGCTCGGCCCACTCACTGCGCGGCATGGGCGCTCGCGTGATCGTCACCGAAATCGATCCTATCAATGCGCTGCAGGCCGCCATGGAAGGCTTCGAAGTGACTACCATCGAAGACACTCTCGGGCGCGGCGATATTTACGTCACTTGCACGGGCAATCTCGACATCATTACCTTCGAACACATGCAGTACATGAAGGATCAGGCCATTGTCTGCAACATCGGTCACTTCGATAACGAAATTCAAGTCGATCGACTGAACGAAGCCAAAGACGTGAAGCGCATCAACATCAAACCGCAAGTCGACCAGTACAATTTTGCCGACGGACACAGCATCTTCATGCTGGCCGAGGGCCGCCTGGTGAACCTCGGTTGCGCCACCGGCCACCCGAGTTTCGTGATGAGCAACAGCTTCGCTAACCAGACGCTGGCGCAACTCGATCTCTGGAAGAACAAGGACAGCTACAAGATCGGCGTCTATACGCTTCCCAAGAAACTCGACGAAGAGGTAGCCCGCTTGCATCTTGAAAAAATCGGTGTCAAGCTCACTACCCTTTCACCGAAGCAGGCGGAGTATCTGGGCGTTGCGCCGGAAGGTCCTTACAAGCCCGAACACTATCGTTACTAATGCCTATTTCTGAGGAGCGTATGGCGGCCATGCGCTCCGATGAGAGCTTTTTTCTAAGGAACTCGCGCGCAAGGACTCGAAAAATCCGGAGGTGTTTTGAAAACTTTGCGGTCACTCGGGGCAAATCAGCAACAAGGTGACAGGCGAAAGCGTCCGTTCCACAAGAGTCTGCCGGGCGAGGAGCAGAGAAGATGGCAGGCTCACTCCGGGCCGAGCAGCGGTACTGTGACGGGCGAAAAGGCCTAATGTCACTTACTTACTGAGTCTCGCATAATATAGCGGAACTAATTGAGGGCGCGAGCGTCCAATCGTGCATGGGCAATCCGCGCGGTGTGAGACGCGATTTTGTGGCTCTTGAGAAGCGCCGTTTTCAAGCGGTGAAGCTCTTCGACAAGAACTTGAACAACAGCGAGATTGGCCGTCGGCTGAAGGTGAGCAACCAGACCGTCAGTAGATGGCGGAAGGAATATCAGGAAGCGGGCGAGGGAGCTTTGCGACAGGCGGGCCGAGCGGGACGATTGCCTTGTTTAAGTGAAGCCGACAAGGCCCGTTTGACGGAGTTGTTGCTACAAGGTCCCGAGCGCCTGGGTTATGAAACGCCCTTGTGGACGTGTCCACGAGTGGCCCACTTGATCGAAAAGAACTTCGAGGTGAATTACCACCCAGGACACGTTTGGCGTATTCTACGGCAGTTGAATTGGAGTGTGCAACAGCCCGTGGGCCGCGCCTTGGAGCGCAACGAAAGTCTCATTGACGAATGGAAGAACAAGCGGTGGCCAGAGATTAAAAAAAAGCCCAGAACGAGGGCCGGACGATCGTCTTCATCGACGAAAGCGGTCTGAGCCAGCGGCCTCCTCGGCGGCGCACCTGGGCGCCTCGCGGGCAAACACCCGTCCTGCAGTTTCATTTCAACTGGAAGACGCTGTCCGTCATCGCCGGTGTCACCGTCTGGAACTTCTACTTTCAGATCTTCGAAGAAGCCATCAAGTCCGCCCAGATCATCGAGTTTCTGAAACACTTGCTGCGCTATATCGAAGGCGACATTCTGCTGATTTGGGACCGGCTTCCGGCTCACCGTAGTAACGTCACGCAGCAGTTTATCCGCGATCAGCACGGCCGTTTGGAAATCGAGTACTTACCGCCCTACGCCCCGGAACTGAATCCAGTCGAGTACATCTGGGCACATTGCAAGCACCATGACCTGCCGAATGTCTGTGCTAAAAACCTCTGGGACCTGAGTGAAGGAGCCCGCCGCTCTCTAAAGCGCATGCGTCGCCGACCGAGGCTGATCACAGCCTTCTGGAAGCAGGCTTCTTTATTCGTTTGATTCCGCTATATTATGCGGGATTCAGTAAGTGGTCTCGACGCATGGAAGAGCCGCCCTAGGAGGCTGGCACAGTTTGCGGAACTGGCCCACGAGAACAGGAGAGGCAGTCAGGATGCGCGGCAGATGCAGTTTTGAGCGACTGCCGAGGTGAGTCCCGGCAGGGCGAAGGCCTGTTCCACCGGGGGCTGGAATTACTCGACGTCGGCTAGCGAACAGCCCACAGCTTTGGTGACGGGCTGACGCACAGGCTGGCCGGCGAGTACCGCCGTGATGGCGTCTTCGAGATCGTGGACCTGAGCCTCAGGTCTGGACTTGCCGATGTCGACATACCGGTCGTCTATCCGGCCGTGGTAGGCCAGCTGACCTGACGCGGAGAAGACCGCCGCCTCTGGAGCCGTTTCCGCATGAGCTTGCCGTACCAGAGCGTGTTTGGGATCTAAAACGGGGGTCCCGGGAAAATGGTATTCAGAGACTGCGTCATTCATGCTTTGCTGGGTCTCAGCCGGGTCTGGAAAGACAAGTTCGAAACGAACGCCGCGCGATTCGAATTCTCGGGCGATACGGGTTAGTTCCGGCGCGTAGCGTTTGGAGATAGGGCAGTCGCTGCGGATGAAGAGAAGAACGCGGACTGGTTGACTGAACGCCGGTAGTGCAAGTAACGAAACGAAGATCAGAAATCGCACGGTTTAGAAGGTGAACTTTACTCCGCCTCGAATGGCCCGTGGGGCTTCGACCACCAGTAATTGCTGGCCATTCGACGTCGCGAGCGGGGTATACCCTTCCGCCAGAAGGTTGCGAAGATCTGCAGTCAGTTCCAGGTGACCAGGAAGACCAAAGGAAGGCAAAGGCTGCCGGATAAGGATATTGAAGCCAGGTGTAGCAAACACATCCTGTGTGGTAAACGCATGATGCGGAAGTATGGCGTGCGGGTCGACCCAGCCATAGTCAGCGACAAAGTGAGTGCCTACGTGCGGAAGCACCGCCTTGACGCTCATGCTGGCAAGATTGTGCAGCCCCTCGTTTAAGAACGCATTGGGAGAACTCGAGCTGGCCGAAGACGGGGAGTTGCCGTTCGCCGCAAACCCGCCCAAGCGACCATAGGCAAGAGCTACATCGAACGAGCCGTTGACCTGCTGGTTGACGGAGGCTAGATAGCCGAGGCGATCGTACCGTCCGATGTTGTAAGCCGCCGTGGTCGAAATGCCGTCAGAAAAAAGATCGCCGGCGGGAAGCGCCGATTCGTCGCCAGCAACATTCAGGCGGCCATTCGAAACGTGCTCAGAAAATCCACTCACAGCGTAAGTACGCGAACCGGCCGACTTGCGAAAGCCGATTTCGTAATTTTGCGTGCGCTGCAACTCGAGACGCCCGTTACGGTCGGAAACCTGGGGAAGACGAGAGAGGTTCTGCAGGGGCGCCGTGAGATCGTCGACTGGGGTATCGAGTGCCTGGCCTTGCGACTGCTGATGAGCGGTGAGTTCATCGGGACGGCCCCCGTCGCTGTAAGCGGCAATGAATTGGCCCACCGTACCGAGGTCGACAGTGGTGCGGGCGAACGGACTAATGCGGTTCGTATGCTGGACGTACTCGATGGCCTCGCCGGTCATACCGTACTCGATATGTACGTTATCCAGCGGGTCGGCGGTCTGGTACATGCTCAGCGACATCGCACGGAGCACCGGAATGCCGCCTGGGTTCAGATTGGCCGTCCCCGGATTGTTATTGGACAGCTGCGAACTCAGGCCGCCGATCTGCGCCATCGTGACCGTGATCTCAGGCGAACCGGCGAAGGGTGAATCCGACGTCCGGCTGTAAATCGCGCACAACGCCAGGGCAGCGGGACCAAAGTCGTTGGTCTGGCCCATAGTACCGGCGAGTTGCACTTGATTTTTACCTAGGATGTTCGTGGAGAGGGCGAACGAGGTTCCCAGCTCCAGAGCGGAATCGGTGGAATCAATCAAACCTCCGTCGCCCCCGGAGACGGAAACCATGGCATGTGTCCCAGTAAAGATTCGGGGCCTTACCTTGGCCTCAGCCTCATTCGGAAAATCGACAGGAATGAGGCGATTGACGGGCCGGGTAGCGGGCGAGGCGCGCAGTACCCATTTCCAGTCGTCCGACATGGCGCTGTTGGGTACCCGGTAGTTCACCTCGATGTTGCTGAGCAGCGTGGCCAAGTGGATCTCAAGGACGCTGTTAGCGCCGGGTTTGACCTCGATGTGGTCGCGAGCGGCTGGCAGGAAGCTCGCTAACGAAACCTGCACCGAGTAAAGGTCGGCGGAGAGACCGGCTACGGCAAAGCGACCTTGTGCGTTAGTCACGGCGCGTGCGACGAAGCGGCGGTACTTATTTAAAATTTCGACCGAGGCACCCATCTGCGGGATACCGGCGGCGTCGACTACCGTACCAAGGAGATCGCCCGTAACTGGCAGAGAGAGATCGGTCGCTGGGCGGGCAGAACTAGCGGCGACGAGCGTACCTGCCAGGAGTAAGAGAGAAGCGAATTGTCTGCTCGCGAGAAACGGCGTAAACTTTCCCTTTCGCGCCTACGGCTCACCTAACCTACGATGTTACCGTAAACTGCGCCGTCGGAGCGAGCGTCTGGTTTTTCAGTTTGTCGGTGACCTTCATCTTGAGCGTATATTTGCCGGGCGTAAGACTCTTCAGCGGCAGCTTCTTTTCCACTGTCACCAGGAACGACGAAGCGTTCTGAATGGTACCCAACTGCTCGGTCTGGCTCAGCACGGTCTTATTAGCAGAATCGACCACGTCGAAAGTAATGGTGCCATCCGGCTTCTTCGTCTTTGTGTCCATGCCGAAGTTATAGAACTCGGTGTAGATGCCCATCGTCTCACCCTGTTTGAATGTGTCGTTGATGCGGGGACGCACTTTGGAACTGCGGATAACGAACTGGCCGCTGCCGATGCTGTTGGTGGGCACGCGCTCCAGCTCATCAGCCAGAATTACACTGCTCGAGCCAAGCTGTTCTTCGTCATAATGGGGCACGACAACAGCGGTTTCGTAATTATTTACGGTATTACCGACGATGTCTTTCGCCACTACGTTGAGGCGGTAGGTTCCTGGCGCCAGTGGAATGCGCTTGGAGTAGATCTGCGAGCCGTTCTGATACTGCTGCAGCATCTCGGAAGGAACGTCGGCGTTGACGGTGTCTTCAAACCAGTTGACCGAGCGGCGCGTGAGGGTGGTGAGGCGGCCGTAGATGTTGACGGTAGCTTTCGAGATTTTATCTTTGGTCGCGAAGTTCAGGTCAGCGTTTTTGAACTGGATAGAGACGTTGGCATACACCGTGGCATCGGTGATGCGGATGTAGTCGACACGCACCTGCATAGGCAGCGTGTTGTACCGGATGTTCGATTTCACAACCGCGTCGAGATCCTTGAATTTGATGGAAGGCGCTTTCATCAAATTGGCGTATTGTTCGAGGCGGGTAAACTCATTCATGCTCTCGGGCAGCGGCTGGCCGCCGGTTCCGAGGTGGGTGCCGTCTGTGCGCTGAAAACGCTGCGTTTTGTCGGCCGTGCCCATCTGTTCGGACATGGTCAAGCCAGCGCCCGGAACGTAGAGAAGGGCGTCTTTCTCTTCCGGATTCAAACTGATTTTGTATTCGCCCGACATGGTGGTGTCGACAAACTCGATGATGACGTTGGTGCCGACGCCATCGATGTAGCGGTACCGCCAATCTTCGAACGGATAGGTGGACGTTTCGCCGCCACCTTCTTCAATCGGCCGCTCGTAGCTGCCGCCGGAGGGATGGGGATCGATTTCGTCAGCCGGTCCGTAAGCAATGTAAATCCGCCCGCGATCCGTTTTCCAGCCTGGAATGCCGGAAGCGTAATGATCGTTAGCGTAGGCGATCCGGCGGTAATGCTCTTCCTTGTACTCGTTTTCTTCCGTGTCCGGGGTGGGATCGCGCCGCAGCCAGAACTGCTCGACAAACTGCTGGCGTTCCTCATCGGTCTTCAGTTGTTTAAAGGCGCGCTTTTCCTCGTCGGTGATGATGTAGACGACATCCTCATTCATCCACTTCTTCCAGGGACCCTGGAGTTCCTTCTCGAGCTCTTTCTGTTTGCGGGCAATCTGCTTCTTGGTGAGCGGCTTGGAGACGGTTGTCTCAGAGGAACTGCTGCTGGAGGAATTGCTGTCCTGGGCTACGAGCACGGCCGCAATCATGGCGGCCGCCGAGATGCCAACCGAGAATCGCAGGAAGGCAGAGGAAGACTTCATAAGGAAAAAACCACCTTTGTAGGCTGAGGGGCTACGTACTTAAGTCTAAGTGTGTTTCGATTCAGCGTCAACGGCTCGGACGCAGGAACCGGGTTTCGGGTTTCGATTTGCTTGATTTTTGAACGATTTATGTGGTTTCCCGGCGTTTCGACTGTTCCTTCGCTCGGCCTGAGCAACGTCTTGCAGAACGCCAGTTTTTTTGAGGTACCAGATTGGCGCCTCAGACGCCAGCAGGCAGCCGAACCGACGAGCCCGGTAACCGCATTGGCCCGAGCTGACGTATGTGCATTTGCAATCACAATTTGTGATCTCAAACTAGGCTCCAGGAACTTGTCGGAGCCAGCACTCAACTTTTGGCTCCCCTGCAACGTTAGTTGAAATCGCAAATTGCGACCTCAAATGAGGTACGACTTATCGGGAAACGCTAGACCAGTAGCCCGGGCGGGCGTTGACTTCAGTATCGGGATGAGTCCGAACCCGTATTTCGAGCTTGTGGAAGCTGGCGGGCGGGTTCTGATCGGGGGTGAAGGAGAGCAGATAGCGGCTGTGAAGATCGTTGCCGATATGCAGCAGATCGGTTTCGAGACCGGCTCTGGTTTCAAAACTCAGACGGCGTCCGCCGGTTGCCAAAGCGAAGGCGTTGGCCGTGTTCTTGCCGGCGTTGTGGGCTAGTTCCAGCAGGATGGCCGGAATAGAAACGGAATCGCGCACGCCGGCCGATTCGTCCATGGGAGGCGGGGTGTAGTCTTTCGCCCGAGTCGTGAAGGCGGTCCAGTAAGGCGAGTACGTGAGGGCGTAAATGGTAATGGAGGAGCGCTGGAGTTGGCTGAGAACACCCGGTAGTTTGCGCTGGCTTCCGCGGTCGCGCGCTTCGCCGACCAGCAGAATGCAGGAGCGGCGTGGGCCGCCTCGATGGGTGAGCAGACCGATGGCTTGGTCGATCGCATCGATCTGGCGAGCGCCTCCTGAGTTGGCGGATGTTTTGAACTGCTGGACGGCGCTGTCGATCCGGTCTTGATCGCGGGTGAAATCCTGTTTCAGGGTCACGGCTTCGTCGAACGACAGGACAGCCGCCTCGCCATTCGCCCCAGCACGGCTTGTGAGATGACAGCGGCGGTTTTTCGCAATTTCTTGATGGCCGGTTCAGAAAAACCGCTGGATTGAATCGCCAGGACGAGCGCGATAGGAGCGGAATCGCTGTCGCTTAGATCGACCCGGACCGGGCGTGGACGTCCGTTGTCCAGCAAAAGGAAATCGCCTTCACCTAGGCTTTCAATTGGGTGGTTCTGGCGGTCGGTAACGCTGGTGGGCACAACAACTAGGGGAACTTTTGTGCGGATGGTAGTGTCTTGTGCCTGCAGGACGGAAATGGCTAGGAGCAGGACAAATTTCATTCGGCAGGATCGATGTGCGCAATGCTGGCGCGGTTTCGTTTATTCGTTCGTAAGGGGGCGGTCCATCAGTTCGCGGATGGCGTGGCGCGGATCTTTGGCGGCGTAGAGGATTTCATACATTTTGTTGACGATGGGAAGGTCGACCGCAAATTTCTGTCCCAGCTGCCAGGCGGCGCGGCAGGTGCCCACGCCTTCGGCAACCATAGTCATGCCGGCGAGAATTTCGGAGAGGGCACGGCCCTGGCCGAGTTGCAGGCCAACGAAGCGGTTGCGCGACAGGTCGCCGGTGGCGGTTAGAACTAAGTCGCCCAGCCCGGTCAGTCCGCTGAGTGTGCGGGGATGGGCGCCGAGAGTGGACGCCAAGCGGGTAATTTCCGCGAGACCGCGCGTGATCAGTGCGGCCACGCTATTGCTGCCGAGTCCCAGTCCGCGGCAAAGGCCCGAAGCGATGGCAATCACGTTCTTGAGAGCCCCACCAATTTCCACGCCGGTGACATCGCTGCTTGTGTAGAAGCGCAGTTCCGACGTGGAAAAAGCTTGCTGGATGTAAGTCGCGAGCGCTGGATCATGGGCCGCGATCACGACAGCGGCGGGCTCGCCGGCCGCAATTTCACGGGCAAAGGTCGGCCCGGAGAGCACGGCGGCTGGTGTATTTCCAAGAACCTCTGCGATGACTTGCGACATGCGGCAGAGCGAATCTTCTTCGATGCCTTTGGTGGCCGACACCACGCAGCTGCCCGGCGCAAGATGCGGGCGTAGCGACTCGACCGTGTGTCGGAAATGCGCGGAGGGAACGGCCAACAGGACGATGCCTGCTCCGTCGAAGGCCTGCGCGAGCTGGCTGGTGACGGCCAGCTTTTCCGGGAAGCGAAAGCCGGCGAGATAACGCTGATTTTCGCGTTGCCGGGCCAGGCTCATAGCCTGGATTTCGCTGCGAGCCCACAGCTGAACTTCGGAAAAACGAGAAGCCAGCGAGATCGCCAGGGCGGTCCCCCAACTGCCCGCTCCAATCACAGCGAGCCGGTTCGATGCCTTGCGCGTCAAGCGGCTTTCCCGCGAAAGGAAAAAACGTGCTCGGTCCCGGCTCGTAGTCTCAGGATGTTGGCGCGGTGCCGGTACAGGATGAGGAGGGAGGCGAAAATCGACGAGTAGAGCAGAGGAGGCGACGGCCGGGCGATCCACCAGAAAAGAACGGGAAACACGAGAGCGCCCACGATAGAGGCGAGCGAAACGAAGCGCTTGGCGGCGATCGTCAGGAAGAAGGCGACTGCGGTAAGAAGCAGGCTGAGCGGCGAGAGGAAACCGAAGGCACCGATGAAGCAGGCGACCGCTTTACCGCCTTTGAAGTGGAGGAAGACGGGATAGCAATGACCAAGAACGACGGCTGCCGCAGCGAGCGCGAGTGCGAGAGGATCGGCGTTGGTAACGGCAGCGGCGACGAAGACGGCAAGAACGCCTTTGAGAATGTCGAGGAGCAGGACGATCAGGCCCGCTTTACCACCGGCGGTGCGATGAACGTTAGTTGCGCCGATGTTGCCGCTGCCCATAGTGCGAATGTCTTTGCCGAGGCGCAGGCGGACGAACCAGTAGCCAAATGGCAAGCCGCCAATTAAATAGGCAAGCAGAGTGAGAGCGGCCAGCGTGAGAAAGCCAGGATGCGTCACTGTGGCGTGCCGGTTGCGGCCAGGGCAGCCTCGAATTTGTAATCGCGGAGCCTGCGGTAGAGGCTGGCGTTTGAACCGGGGTCGCTGCGAAACAGAGAAAACTGGGAGATCTCAAACGTTCCGATCAGAGTAGGACGAAACTCTTCGATCTTCCGGCGGAGCTGGCGCAGTGGAACCGGATTCTTGATCCTGGCAAGGGTGAGATGCGGCGAAAAGGCGCGTGCGTTGCGGGGAATACCAAGCGAGAGAAGGCACTCTTCGGTCTCGCGGGCCAGCGTTTCGAGTGCGCCGTCTCCCGAGACCCCGGCCCATAGCACGCGCGGTGAACGCTCGTCTGGAAACCAGCCCAGATTTTGGATGTTGACGTTGAAAGGAGTTCGCGGCGCAAGGCTGGCCAGCGATTCGCAAAGCTCATCGAGACGTTCAGACGGCCACTCGCCGATGAACTTGGTAGTGATGTGCAAGTTATCGAGCGGACTCCATTTGATCAGCGCTTCAGGACGGAGCGCGGCAACCAGGCGCTCCAGCCGGAGCAATACCTCGGACGATAGATCGATAGCTGTGAAGAGACGCATAACGCCCGTGTTAATGTTCTAGCGTAACTTGCCCGCCAGTAGCAAATCCAAAACAGTTTCAAGTGCTGTCGATACGTACACGCCGGATCAATTGCGCGAGGCGACCACGTCGCTGCGGTTGACGTTTTTCGAACAATCCGCGGCGTCGCTGGCGCGCGCGCTGCTCGGCTGCGTGTTGGTCCACGGCGACACGGCTGGCTCGATTGTGGAGACGGAAGCGTACTTGGGGCTGGATGATTTGGCGGCGCATGCGTCACGCGGCAGGACGGAGCGTACCAAAGTGCTTTTTGGGCCGCCTGGACGGGCTTATGTGTACTTCATCTACGGTCTGCATGAGTGTTTGAATGTCGTCGCTGAACGGGAAGGCGAACCGGGATGCGTGCTGATTCGAGCGCTGGAACCGCTGACGGGATTCGGGCAGATGCAGCGGCGGCGCAGCTGGGCGAGACGGCCCTGCGGCTTGACGAACGGGCCGGGAAAACTGACAGAGGCGCTGGCGATTACGCGGGCGCAGTACGGGCAAAGGCTGGATGAAGGCGACCTGGTGATTCGAGTGTGGCGCACGAAACCCGAATTTGAGGTAAATGTGACGCCGCGGATCGGCATTAGCAAGTGCGCCGACTGGCCCTTGCGATTCACCTGGAAAGATCATCCCTGTTTGAGCAGGTAAGGCGGCCCGCTTTTGTTTGCCCTGCGATCGACAGCCTCAAGCCCTAGTGCGACCACCAACATTCCGATCGCGATTTGTTTCATTGCGCTGATTCGGTGCGCCTCAATGACGTAGAGTGTCAGCGCCACTGCCAGCACCACGCAGGCCAACACGCTGGCATTTGTGAAGACCTGCTTGACGGCTTTCACCCCTCCGCGCCACGCGAAGAAAGCGCCGAAAACGAACACTACCAGCAGTACGCCTTGCCAAAGCGGCGTCATTGGAATATTGATAATGGCGTGAGCGATCATCGATGGAATCAGTGAGCGCGTCCAGGCAAACACCACTCCCAACCCGATCGCGAAACAAAGCAGGCTCGCGATCATGGTGGCATTGTACGCGTTCGCGATCAGATACTGGCTGTGCGCGAAAGTAAAAAAGCAGGCGGTTCCAATGATTGCCGGTCCATCTCCCCAATCCTCAGCTAGCCGGCGTTGATAATATCCGCGGAAGAGGAGTTCCTCGAATATCGGAACGAGCGCATAGCTCAGGATTGCAGCAAACAGCCAGAACTGCCATCTCCGCCACGACATGTCGAAGAATGCCTGCCGCCAGGGCGCCATAGCACCCAAAGGATGAATAGCGTCAACCAGGGTGTGAAGCAGCACAGGCCACTGCGACAACACGGCGGTTGCGAGCGCAGCCAGGATCAGCGATTTCCATGGACGCCCCGCCCTGGTCAGGCCATAGGCCGTGCGTCCTCGCCTCCGATACCACCAGTTGATCGGGATGATGAGCATGAAATAGGAGCCGTATTGCAAAATGAGGGCCAGGACTAGCTGGCGCGACGCTACCAGCAACTCGGCGTTCGTCGTGTGCACCGTTAACAGGTCGAACGGATTCGCGGCGGAGATCAAGCGCCAATGCAGTAGTAAGTGCTCGATCTGATTTTCAAGGAGAACGCCGGTAAGATAGACTCCGAGCACTTCCAGTAGAGCAGCCGTTCGTCTAAGCGTCTGCGTGCTCACCAGGGAGAGTATATATGGAGGCACGAGCTGGTTTTTGCTGGTAAAGGAGGCACGAAATGGAACAACTGCGCGGCAAGGTGGCTCTAGTGACAGCTGGAAGCTCCGGCATTGGGCGGGCAACGGCATTGGCGTTTGCGCGAGCGGGCGCTCACGTGATCCCGGCACGGGGAGTTGAACGGGGAAATCAAGTAGTGCGCGAGATCGAAGCCGCCGGGGGAACCGCGACATTTGTTTGTACCGACGTGTCCCGCAGCGACCAGGTGCGGGCGCTGATCGAAAGAACCGTGGAGCAGTACGGGAGATTGGACTGCGCTTTCAACAACGCTGCATCGATAGAAGAACCATTCGCATTGACGGCTGACTTCAGCGAGGAACAGTTCGACAGATCAATCGCTCTCAATCTGAAAAGCTTCTGGCTGTGCATGAAAGAAGAGATTCGCCAAATGTTGGCTCAGCAGCCGTCGGGGGGTGCTGTGGTGAACACGTCCTCGGTCAGTGGGCTCGGCGGCGTACCGCAGGCGTCACTTTATGCAGCTGCGAAAGCGGGCGTGCTGGCATTGACGAAGTCGGCGGCGCTGGAGTATGCGCGAAAAGGTATCCGAGTAAACGCGTTAGTTGCCGGAGGCTTTTCAAACTCCTATGTTCGAAGAGGGAACCTGGTTGCTTTTTCCATAGACAGCGGCCAGCTGCGTGAGATCGATTCGTTCGATGTCGCCACCGATGCTGCCCTCGGGTGAAACTCAGCGCCATCCAGGGTTCGAAGCGGTTGATGACTTTCGGTTTGACTTCGGGGTGGTGTGACAGGTAATCGTTCAAACCGTCGGCAAACGCGTTCATCAGGGTCTTCAGCCAAGGCGGACTAGTACTACTGTGTTATAAAAAGAACAAAATGATGTAAGATTGTTTTGTGGGAAAGAAAGCTTCTGAGCCAGGCCCACAACAGAAGCGCTTTGCGGCATACATGGAGGGCCTGGCAAAAGCCGCGGGGCATGCCGATCGCGAGATTCCGCTGAAGAATTACTGCACGGGATTGTTGTTACCCGGTGAGCGGAAGAGCGTGGAGCCGATGGCTGCACGACTGGCCCCGGATAACATTCAGCGCACGCACCAGAGCCTGCATCATCTGGTGGCGGATGCGCCGTGGAGCGATGAGGAGATGCTGCGGCAAGTGCGGAGTTCGGTTTTGCCGGCCATGCAGGAGCACGGCAAGATCGCTTGCTGGATTGTGGAGGACACAGGCTTTCCCAAGAAAGGCAGTCATTCGGTAGGCGTGGCCCGGCAGTATTGCGGTCCGGTCGGCAAGCAGGATAACTGCCGCGTGGCGGTCAGTCTGTCGGTGGCCACCTGGTCAGCGAGTTTACCGATTGCCTTCCGTTTATATCTGCCGGAATCGTGGACCGAGGATAAGAAGCGGAGGAAGGCAGGCGGCATTCCGGAGGAAATTCAGTTTCAGACCAAGCCACAGATCGCTCTGGCGCAGATCAGGAAGGCTGTCGAGGAAGAGGTCACGCGGGGTGTGATTGTGGCTGATGCCGGTTATGGAGTGGACGGACGGTTTCGGGCCGGCATTACGGAACTGGGACTGGAGTACACGGTGGGTGTGCAGTCTTCCTTAACAGTGTGGGCACCAGGGACGGAACCGCTGCCGCCTGCGCCACGCAAACAGAGGGGACGGCGCCCGAGTTTGCTGCGGCGGGACAAAGACCACCAGCCTGTTTCGGCGAAGCAGTTGGCATCTGATTTACCTGCTAAGGACTGGAAGACAGTGAACTGGCGGAGGGGCACAGAACAGCCATTTCGTTCGCGCTTTGCGGCAGTGCGAGTTCGCCCGGCACACCGCGACTACTGGCAGGCCGAACCGCATGCGGAAGAATGGCTGCTCATCGAATGGCCGAAAGGGGAAGCCGAACCTGCTAAATACTGGCTCTCCACACTGCCCGCCGATACCCAGCCAAAAGACCTGGTTGCGATTGCCAAACAGCGCTGGATCATTGAACGGGACTATGAAGAACTGAAACAAGAACTCGGACTGGGACATTACGAAGGCAGAGGCTGGCGCGGGTTTCATCATCACGCCACACTCAGCATTGCCTCTTACGGCTTTCTAATAGCAGAGCGAAGCCGTTTTTCCCCCTCCGCCCGCGCAGGCAAGCTGGGATTACGCGCCGCGCCAATTCCTACCCACTTTCAACCACGCGGAGCCGCGCGTTCGAGCCGAGCGGCATAACCCAGCTTCCATCGCCACGATTCGCCTCCGCATCGCCCGATCCCTTATTCACCAGCTTCCCTGTTGCCCTCTTTGTTGCGAGTTACTTTTATAACACAGTAGTACTAGAACTCGGGGTAAAAATGCAAGAATTACGCCTAGTCACTCGCAGCTCAGCTGTAGATGGGAGACCCAGACTGAGTGCAGACCGGCCAACCCAAAGAGGATTGGCCGTGCAACTACGTAGCCTGCTTCTGTTTAGCTGTTTCTTTTTTGGCAGTTTCGCTTGCCGGGCAGACTCCTTCGTGTTGAGCGGGTTTGGTGTCGTTGACACGTTCAGCCTTCCTTCATCACCTGCGATTTCTGCGTCGGGCTCCTACGGATTCAGGATCGACGATGTCTCTGTAAACGGAAGCGGTACCGTCGCGAATGTTCAGCTCACATTCTTCAGTCAGGCACTCGGTGGTGGGTTGCTGCTTGAGAGCGCTTCAAAAGCTGACGTGGACGGTTTCGGCAATCAGCTTTACAGTGGCGCAAACAACCGCCCCACCTTTGACACCGGTGCGTTCGCCCTAAGTGATCTTGAGAGCTACGAACTCACTATCATGCCAACGGCGTCAACGCCCGAGCCTACTACCTTTCTTCTGCTCGGCACCGGCGTGTTTTTGGTTGTGGTCAGGCACCGAGTCGCTCATGCCTGACTCTGGCCAGAGCGTCACTCACTTTGTCAGTTAATTTTCTTTGGAGAGCAAGTGAAGATACGGGAACAGTTGTTAGCTTCTCTATGTGTTTTAATTTTTGGCTTAGGTGCCGGAGCGCCGCCAGCGCCCGGTGAATCCCCATCCAATCGCTGGGTGGGCACTTGGGCGACAGCCCCGGATGCAGCGCCAGTCACGGCGACCGAACCTGTCGGCGACATAACCTACCGCGAAATAGTCCACATCTCGCAGGGTGCGGAACTGGTTCGCGTCGTGTTTTCCAACGAGTTTGGCACCACCCCACTAACCATCGCTTCAGCGCACATCGCGCCCTCAAAGGGTCAGAGCCGGATCTTTACCGCGGAGGATCATGCGCTTACGTTCTCGGGGATAGCGGAAGCTATCATTCCGGCAGGCGAGCGTCTTGTTTCGGACCCTGTTTCCTTCAAGGTTACGGCATTGTCGACCCTGTGTGTTTCGTTCTATTTGCCAGCACAGGACCTTCCCGTCCTCTCCGTGCATCACCTTGCGATCCAGACTAATTACGTCACGCAAGGAAACGAGGTAACCGCGGCCGCCCTGCCAGCAGCGAGGGAGATCAGGACTTACCCCTTTCTGCGAACCGTCGAGATCCAGCCAACACCGTCAACGAACGCCATAGCCTGTCTTGGCAATAGCATTACGGACGGTTTCCGAAGCACGGGTAACGCGAATGCACGCTGGCCCAACGTTCTAGCCAACAGACTTGTGGACTCCGAGAGCTTCAATGCGCCTTCGGTCCTTGATCTCGGCATCGGAGGTAACCGACTGCTTAAGAACGGCGTTGGTCCCGATGCTTTGGCGCGGCTGGATCGGGATATCTTCTCGCAGTCGAATGTCAGTTATCTTATCGTCCTCGAAGGCATCAACGACATAGGCGGCGGCTGGGGGCCGAAGCGCACAAACCTGTTTCCGCCGTCCGCCAAAGACATCGTCGCGGCCTACGAACAGATCATCACTCGCGCCCACGCGCATAACATCACCGTGTACGGTGGAACACTTCTGCCATACCAGGGTGCGGCGTACTACTCCGCAGCAGGCGAGGCAATACGGGAGCAAGTCAACAACTGGAGTGGGCCCCAAAACTGAAACAAGGAGTTTAGACTCAACTTTCATTGAATGGAGAAAGAAGAGTCATGAGGTCACGCAGGAAGTTCACGAAGGAGTTCAAGGAGGCCGCCGTAAGGCGGCTGGAATTAGGTGCCAGCCTGGCGGAGGTAGCACGGGCGTGCGAGGTAAGTCCGAACGTGCTGCATCGTTGGCGGCGCGAGCTGAGGGAACTGGGAGGAAAAGCCTTTCCTGGCGAGGGCCAGCGACGGCTGGAGGTAACGACACCGGTCGCCGATTTGGAACGCAAGATTGGGCGTCAGGCACTGGAGATCGATTTTTTGCAGCGATGCTTGCAGCATGTCGAGGAGCAGCGGAGGCTGCAGGCATTGATTTCCCCCAACTCGCTTGCCCGTACATCGAGAAAGAAGTGACGATGGCAACCCCGATACCGCTTGGACGGCTGTGCCGCATGGCGGGCGTGAGCCGGACCGGATTTTACCGCTGGCAGAAAGCGGAAGCCAAACCGGATGCCGCTATGGCATGGCGCGATGAGATGCAGCGGGTCGCGCTGGAGTGGCCGGCGTATGGCTGGCGGCGCATGACAGCGGAACTGCGGCGGCGCGGGTGGACAGTGAACCACAAGCGAGTCCGCCGTCTCATGCGCGAAGACAACTTGCTCTGCTTGCGGAGACGAAAGTTTCAGGTGGCGACCACCGATTCGACGCATGCACGGCCCGTGTACCCCAATCTGGCCGGCGAGATGACGGTCACAGAAATCAACCAGCTCTGGGTGGCCGACATCACTTACATCCGGCTGGAGACCGAGTTCGTCTATCTGGCGGTCGTGCTCGACGCCTGTTCGCGTCGCGTCATTGGTTGGGCGCTGGAGCGGACGCTGGAAGACGAGCTGGCACAAGCTGCGTTAGCTATGGCGCTCGACCGGCGAACGGTTCTACCTGGCTTGGTGCATCACTCCGATCGTGGCGTGCAGTACGCCTCGCGCGACTACACCGGGTTGCTGCGGGAACACGCGATTGCCATCAGCATGAGCCGCAAAGGAAACCCTTACGACAACGCCGCTTGTGAGTCGTTTATGAAAACGCTGAAGTACGAAGAAGTGTACCGGCAAGAATATCGCGATCTGCGCGAAGCGCGGCGCTCCATCGAACGCTTTCTCGAGCAGATCTACAACGAAAAGCGATTGCATTCGTCGCTCGGCTATCGGCCGCCGGTGGAGTTCGAAGCTGGTTTGGTTACTTCCGGTTTGGCGGCTACCGCATGATGAAAAAGATCGAGGGCCCTCGAAAAGCGTTTTTCAGGCATGGCGGAATCTATCGGTCCGATGTGTCGCTCCCGCTGGTAAACCTGGGCCGGAGTCCCGCATTCCGGTCGGGTCCGGCCCAGGCTATAGGACGCGCCGGATGCAACACGCCCTGCCCATCGTTCGCGATGAGTTCCGGCCGGCTATTCCTTGACGGGTCGGTCGCCACCGTTGCCCGTCTCCGCTTCGCCGACAAGCCCACTATAAAGGCAGGCCGTAACCCAAACAATCATTTTTCGTCGAATGGTAATCAGTGTCTAGACTGGTTGTCTCAGCCCAGGGGCCCACTTCAATGAGTAGCCAACTTGCTCACCTCCAGTGAATGCCCAATCATAAGACACCCCACTCTGATGAGTCAAAATAGTTATCGCCCTAAATAGGGCCCTGATTGAAGGGATGTTGTTCGGAGCCTTCGGTGACGGACTCTTCCGACGGCCTACTTTTGCACCTCTTGTGGGTGTACAGGAATGAGCTTGGAAGAGCGTTTGAAGTCTGCTCCATTGAATGTAAGAAGATGCATCACGCCATGCACTTCCAGCACAGCCGCGAGATGGGCATCGTGCACCTGAACGCCACGAGCATCCCAGGAAAGAAGCAGACGACGCCAAGTCCGGTAGACACGTTCATCTTCGGGCAGGATCGTCATCGTACGCTCGATCGACTGAACATGCGCGTCGGTCTCTTGAATCGATAGGCTAAAACCGTTTCGCTCCAATGGGCGCGTGCTGACATTCCAGAACTCGCCCAAATTCTGCGGCGTAAAACAAAGCTCCACGTCGCGCGCGACCAACCGGCGCATCGCCGTGGCGATCACGTTACTGTGTGGGTTGTCGCGATGAGAGAGCCCCAAGAGCACATTGGTATCCACGGCATACCGGAGCGCTCTCAATTAAGGTCCTGATAAAAGCTCTCGCGGGTGACGGCTTCCTCGGAAAGTTGAGGAATTTTGTCCGAGTGTGCCGCCATCTCCTCAAAGAACTTCTCCAAATTGGCAATACTATTCACTGGGACAGCTTCAAACTGCCGGGGGGCGCTCTGCTCGGCGATCAATCCCTGGACGTAGGTTTCCAGGCTCATACCGCGCGCCTGGACCTGAGCAGCGAGATGATCGGGAATCTCGACGGTGATCCGCATAATAATCCGTATGGATTGAGGCTAACAAAAGCAACCGCGAGAACGCCACTCATACAATTTCATAAGCAAAGAGTCGCTGGCTGCGAATGTTTGTTTCCTACCTGTCCCGGAGCAACTGCCAGGTTCTTCCGCTCGTCAGAAGACGGCATGTTATCGCGGGCGGCGTATCCAAGACTCAAAATCGTGACGAACATCATCAGGACTTCGCTGTCGCCCAGGTTGTATTCGAAGATGCCGCCGACGAGAATCGCGATGATCACAGCGATGGCTGCGTGGAAAATAAATCGCTGCTGGGATCGAACGTTTGCGCTCTTGATGAGGGCGTAAATAAAGTCGTGGGCGGCCAGCGCGATGAACCACAGAACGCAGAGGAGTCCCGGAATGCCGCGTTCGGCGGCGTATTGCAGATAGATGTTATGAAGATGGCCGTAGTAGCCGGTGGGCAGCGGCCGGGGGACACCGTTCGGGACATAAGCGTCAAAGTTGCGGGAGATCTCTTCGGGGCCGAGGCCAAACCAGGGATGGGCTTCGATCATGCGAAGACCGGTCGCGCGCGTGACAACACGAAAACTATTGGAGTCGATGTTTTCGTTGGGATGAGTGATGGAGAGGATGCGCTCCCGGACGTTGTGCGGAGCGGCGAAAAACGCCACCGCGGCAAGAACCGGCAGCGCAAAGATCATACGTGGTTGCCAGTGCCACACCAGATAAAGCACCGAGGGAATCGCCGCTAACCAGATGCTGCGAGTGCCGCCCAACAGGATGGCGGTCGAAAGAACGGCCACGCTTAAGTAAGCCCACCCAGGCAGCCTGCGGTTGGAGAAGAAAAGCTGTGCCAGCAATATCAGTAAAACGGTGAGTTGCAAACCGCCAAAAGTCATCCAGTGACTTTCAAACCCGGTGATGCGTTTGCCGACATAGGAGATGTAAGCGACCTGCGCGGTGCGGATGAACTGAAAGATGGCTAGCAGAGCAGATGCCGTAGCCGCGCCGGCCCAGGCAGCAACTAGATAGAAAATCTTCGAAAACTGCCGGGAGAAAACGGCATATATGAGCGGGATAAAGAAGAACACGAAAAATTTCTTGATCTGCGCTCGGCCGAGCCAGGGGTCGGGCGAGATGACATCCGCCAGAGCGGTCCAGAGAAAGAGGGCAGCGAGTGGTATCCAAATGCGCGGAAAAGGGAGTTTCTGGTGGAAGATCAAAAGCAGAACCAGACCGACTCCCAGCAGAGTCTGGCTGGCGGCAATGGAGACTTGTATGAGCGCGGCAGCCGCAATTGCGACCCAAAGCAGGATACGGTCCTGAGTCTCCGGATTGGGAAGCATAACGCGCTTTAGTATGACAGAATGAAAGGCGAAACCACAAAGCGAAACAAACGCAATGCAGGTCCATTTACTACGTCATGGGATAGCGGAAGACGGGAACGCGGGCCTGCCCGATGGTGACCGGGCATTGACCGCCGAGGGCCGCAAGAAATTGCGGCAGGTACTGCAAACAGCCGCTAAAGCGGGCGTCAAGCCGACATTGATGTTGACCAGTCCGTTGAAACGCGCCGTACAAACGGCGGAAATCGCCAAGCGCATGCTCGGGTACTCAGGAGAAATTCTGCAGACGCGGGTACTGGCGCCGGGCTCAAGCGCCGAGCAGGTTTGGGAAGAAATCCGGGTGCATCGCGATGAAGGATCGCTGTTGTTAACGGGGCACAATCCGCTCTTTGCGCATCTGGCCGGTTACCTGCTCGGAAATTCCAATATGCAGATGGAGTTTAAGAAGGGTGCGCTGCTGCGAGTGGATGTCGAGGCATTTGGGGCGGAACCGCGGGGCATCTTGCGCTGGTGCCTGACGGCGAAATTAGCTGAGAGCCACGTCTGAGAATAGCGTTGGCGGTAACCGACCTTTAGATTGAAGCGTTTATCATGAAGCAGGGTCTTTTTCAGATGTTCTCTATCCAGGCACGCAGATTGAGCATATGCGTGCGGGCCATCGCGCTGAGTGCGCTGTTTACGGCCGCGATTGGAACCTCGCAAACCCTCACTCCCGGGCAGACGCCCACCCCACCTCCCGCCCAAAGCCAGCCGGGAAAGGTCGGCCCGGGCGCAGGTGACCCCGTGCAAAGCGTCGGGCCTGGAGAAAACGCGAACAAACAAGATGCGAAACCAGCCAGCTCAAATCAAAACGGGAGCACGCCTATAACTTTTGAATCGCGAGGGCTTGAATACGATGCGCTCACCAAAGAGGGCATCACGGTGATGTTTGCGCAGCTCCCTTCCCGGCTCAAAGAATTCAATATTGTGCAAATCACGGTTACAAACGGGTCGCTAATTTCGTGGACTGTACGGCCGAGCGACTTTTCGTTTGTGCGGCAGGATGGCACCGCGAACGGTTCGGTGTCGGCGGATCAGGTAGTGGCCGAACTGCTGCAGCATGCGGATCGCGACGACGTGATCAAGCTACAGCTGCTGTACGAAAACAGTATCTATGGGCTGTCAAATTTCCGGTCGACGAATGGCTATGAGAAGAGACGGGAAGCCGCCATGGCGCAGTTTGTGAACCGGGGTGTGAAGGCGGCCGTGCAAGCCTCGGCGCTGGCGTTTGTGCCGACCAAATTAAGGGCAGGCGATAGCACGGATGGCGCGATATTTTTCGAGAATCACACCAAACTAAAGGCGATGGGCACGGGGGTGTTGGTGGCGCATACCTGTGGGCAGACATTCTACTTCGAGACTTACGGGGAGTTGAAGAAACGATAGTGTCCACGGAGTATATTGACCTGCATTCCCATACCAACGAATCAGATGGCAGCTTAAGTCCAGCCGAACTGGTGGCGCTGGCGCGGCAGAACGGCTTGCGTGCGCTCGGGATTACCGATCACGATACTTTCAACGGCTATCTGAAGGCTCGTGAGTTTGCCCGGATGGCCAAGCTGGAGTTGGTGTGCGGCATTGAGCTGAACACGAAGATGAGCCGCAGGACGGAACTGAGCCGCCGGGCGGTGCATCTGCTGGCGTATTTCTTGACGGACGAACCGCCGGCAGTGTTCACGAAGTGGCTCGAAAGCGAGCGGCTGGAGCGGCGTGACCGGAATGCACGGCTCGCGGGTAAGCTACAGGCGCAAGGCTTAGACGTAACGCTGGAAGAAGTGGAAGCGCGCGGGAAATCGCTAGCCGGGCGGCCGCATTTTGCGCGGGTCTTGGTGGACAAAGGATACGCGGAGAATTCGGAAGAGGCTTTTGCCAGGTATTTGGGTGAGCAAGCGCCCACTTTCGTGCAGAGGCAGAGCAAGACCACGCCCGAGGTGATTCAGATAGTACGTGACGCGGGTGGTATTCCGAGCGTTGCGCATCCGATTCGTCTCGGCCTGCCGCGCGCAGAAGAACGCGAGCTACTGATCGAGTACCGGGCCGCGGGATTGGTCGGTATAGAGATCTACCATTCCGAGCATCCGCCGGAATTGCAAGCCTACTACCGGCAGCTAGCGGACGAACTGGACCTGATGCCCACCGGTGGATCGGATTTTCACGGCAGCATCAAGCCCGATATCGATCTAGGTACCGGGTTTCAGGGAAATGTCCGCGTGCCGTTTGCATTTTTAGAAAACCTGCGCAGCGTGGCCGTCCAATAGCCACATTACGCGCCTCGTAAAATAGGGCGTGTCCGACGCCCTTCCGCGATTGCGGTTCAATCTGGATTTCATGCCCTCGCCCGACCCGAAGAAGCCGGGCCTGTACATTCGCGATCCTTACCATTACTCCGATGCCACGCTGCTGGTGCCCCCACCCCTCGTGGCGGCGCTCGAGTGTTTCGATGGAAAACAATCGGCGATTGATCTGCGGGCGGAACTGGTGCGGATCACCGGCGAGATTCAAACGGCGGAGATCGAGAAGCACCTGCATGACTCGCTGGATGAGGCGGGATTCCTGGAGAACGATCGCTATAAGGAATTGAAGGGCGAGCGCGAGCGCACGTTTGCCGCGGAGCCGGTTCGAGTGGCGAATTTCGCGGGCGCTGCCTATCCCGAAAACCGATCACTGCTGGCGGAGTTACTGCTGTCGCGTGTGGGGCGGCCGGAAGGCGATGGCGAGACAGTGGCGGTGGCCGCTCCTCACGCTAGTCCGGAGGCGGGTTGGAGTACCTATCGCGCGGCCTATCAATCTTTGCCGGGTGTCGAAGAGGCTCACGATCTGACCTTCGTCATCTTAGGAACGTCGCACTATGGCGCGCCGGATCGATTTGGATTAACGCGTAAGTCATTTGTGACCCCGTTTGGCGAGGCTCGCAACGTAGTGGGCTTGGTGGATGAACTTGCCGGCGCGGCCAATGGCGCGGTGCGGATGGAAGATTATTGCCATGCCGTGGAACACTCCATCGAGTTCCAGGTTGTCTTTTTGCAACATCTTTATGGGCCTTCGGTGAAGATTCTGCCGATTTTGTGCGGGCCGTTTGTCAAGAGCATCTATGAAGGCGGTCTGCCGGAGGAGAACCCGGATGTAGCCCGGTTTTTTGAGGCGTTGGCCAATATCAATGCGCGGGAAGGGAAGCGCTTGTTCTGGGTGCTCGGTGTCGATATGGCGCACATGGGAAGGCGCTATGGCGATCCCTTGCGGGCGAAAGCAAACATCGGAGAAATGCTGGCCATCGAGCACCGCGACCGGCAGCGGATTGAGCAGATCATTGCCAGTGACCGTCAGCAGTATTGGTCGCTCGTGCAGGATGGACAGGATGATCTGAAGTGGTGCGGATCGGCGCCTTTCTACACGTTCTTGAAGGTGATGCCGAAGGTGCGGGGCGAGTTGTTGAACTACCACCAGTGGCAAATCGATGCCGATAGCGTCGTAAGTTTCGGGGCGATGCGATTCCTCGTAGGGTAGGCTTTCTGCTATTTTCGCTTCAGTGCGACCGCTCTCAGCCGTTAGCCGCGCCGGCTTCTTGCGGATAATTCAGCCAGAACTCCGCGGCGGCACGGATGGTGTGGAAGAAGTCGTCTAAGTCGGATGGTTTCGAGAGATAGCAGTTCGCGCCCAGCCCGTAGGCTTCGCGGATGAGTGCCTCAGTGTTGGACGTCGTGAGGACAATCACCGTCACCTTATGCAGATCGCGGCTTTCCTTAATGAAGCGAAGAATGGAACGCGGATCGATCTTCGGGAGATGGTAGTCCAGAAAGATCAACGATGGGCGTGGAGCGTCGCTGAAACCGCCGGTTCGGCTGAGGAAGTGCATGGCCTCTTCGCCGTCCCGGGAGACATGAATATTGACAGGCGGATCGAGCGGGCGGAGTGCTTCGCGGATCAGACGAACGTCGGCGGGATTATCTTCAGCGATCAGTATTTCGCGAATAACGGCCTCGTCTGCACTCACGTGCTCTGAAATTCTAAGTGGCGGTATGTACCTAGTGTATCCGTAATGGGCGCAGCTCTACAAAGTTCTCAAAGCTACCTGCGACAATGACAGACCAATGAAGAGATTTCTGCTGCTTCCATTCTGTTTGCTATACGTTTTGCCGGTGGCAGGACAGCCAGCCAAGCCTGCTGAAAACCGGTTCGCCGATCTAACCAGGTCGGCGCGAAAGATCGACGGTTTCCAACCGCTCTACTGGGACGAGCGCACGGGCAAGATGTGGATGGAGATCGGGCGTTTCAACCAGGAATTTCTCTATGTGACGGCGCTGTCGGCCGGGGTGGGTTCGAATGATCTGGGGCTGGACCGCGGGCGCATGGGAGAGCCGAAGGTAGTGACCTTCGAGCGCTCGGGGCCGCGGGTGTTGCTCGTGCAGTCGAATTATGGATTTCGGGCGAGTAGCTCGGAGGCGGCGGAAAGACGGGCCGAAACCGACTCCTTTGCGCGCTCTGTGTTGTGGGGCTTCGAAGTGGCCGCCGAAGAGGGACCGCGAGTCTTGGTGGACGCGACCAGCTTCTTCCTGCGCGATGCCGAAGGCGTGGCCGAGGATTTGACCCGCCAGAAGCAGGGGACTTTTCATTTCGATCCGAGCCGGTCGGCTTTTGAGATGACTTTAACCAAAGGGTTTCCGAGGAACACGGAAGTCGAGACTACGGTTACCTTAGCGGGCCAGGGCGAAGGCCGCTTTTTGAAGGACGTCACGCCGACGCCGGATGCGGTCACAGTACGCGAGCACCAGGCGTTTGTGGCGCTCCCGGAACCGGGTTACCAGCCCAGACTGCAGGACCCTCGAACGGGATTCTTTTCGGTGGACTTCATGGATTTTTCCGCGCCTGTCGAGCAGCCAGTGATGAAGCGATATATTGCACGCCACCGGTTAGAGAAGCGGGACCCGGCTGCGGCGGTCAGCGATCCCGTGCAGCCGATTGTGTATTACGTTGACTCCGGTGCGCCAGAGCCGATCCGGTCGGCATTGCAGGAAGGAGCGAGCTGGTGGAATCAGGCTTTCGAGGCTGCCGGTTTCCGTAATGCGTTTCAGGTCAAGGTCTTGCCGCCGGAAATTGATCCGATGGATATACGCTACAACGTAATCCAGTGGGTCCATCGTTCGACGCGCGGCTGGTCGTATGGCAACTCGCTGGTGGACCCGAGGACGGGAGAGATTATAAAAGGCATTGTCACCCTCGGATCGCTGCGGGCGCGCCAGGATTTCTTGATCTTCCAGGGATTGATGGCGCCGTATTCTCCCGGCGCTGAAAAAACGAAGCCATTGACGGATGCCGTCTATGCGCGGCTGCGACAACTGGCGGCCCATGAGGTCGGGCACACGCTCGGTTTGGAACATAACTTCATCGCCAGCACACAAGGCCGGGCATCGGTGATGGATTATCCAGGGCCGCGAGTCGAGTTGCGTGGCGATGGTTCGCTCGATCTGTCGCAGGCGTATGCCGTCGGGATCGGCGTCTGGGACAAAACATCAATACGTTGGGGCTACTCGCAATTTAAACCGGGCACCGATGAACGAGCAGTGCTGAACAAGATCGTGACAGACGCGGCCAAGGGTGGCCTCACGTTTATCACGGACGCAGACAGCCGGCCCATGGGCGGAGCACATCCCCAGTCGCATCTATGGGATACAGGTACAAATGCAACCCAGGAGTTGAACCGTCTTTTGAAAGTTCGTGCGGTGGCGTTAGATAAGTTTGGCGTGAACAATATCCCGGTTGGAGCTCCCATGGCAACGCTGGACGAAGTGCTAGTGCCCCTCTATTTCTTGCACCGGTTTCAAACCGAGGCGACCGCTAAGGTGCTGGGCGGCAACGAGTATAGCTATGCCTTGCGCGGCGATGGCCAGCCCGTCACAAGCATCGTGCCGGCGGCGGAACAGCAGCAGGCTTTACAGGCATTGCTCAAGACCATCGAACCGGAAACGCTCACGGTGCCGGAACGGATCTTGGATTTGATTCCGCCACGACCTCCGGCTTACCAGCGGACCCGGGAGAATTTTCCGAACCGGACCGGTGTGACGTTCGATCCTATAGCCGGAGCGGAAGCGGCGGCCAACCTGACGGTGGGTTTGATTTTGAATCCGCAGCGAGCGGCGAGGCTGGACGAGTATCATGCTCGGAATCGCGAGAACCCGTCTTTCCCTGAGGTCGCGACGGCTCTGATTCAGGCAAGTTGGAAAGCGAAGCCGGCAGCCGGTCTGGAGCAGAATGTGGCTGAGACGGTTCGCCTGGTGGTGCTCAACCATCTATGTGCGCTAAGCATGAATCCGGCGGCGTCGACTGAAGTGCGTGCCGAGGCGATGGGTGCGGTGTCATCTATCAAGGCTCAGGGTGGAGATTCCGTGGCTATGGAGTGGATCGCCCGGTTTGAGCGGGATCCGAAGCAGTTCGCCATGCCTTTGCCCTTGGAACCTCCGCCGGGGCAGCCGATTGGTGAAATGGAGGATTTTTCGCCCTTTTAGGCGGCGAGGATTTGGAGGGCGTGTTCGGCGACTTTGTCGGCGTAAGCCGCCGTCAATGTTCCGTGCCCCGACATTAGCCGGAAATAGAACGGTCCGTAGAGCAGGTCGAGCGCTACTTCCAGATCAATTTCTGCGGAGAGGCGTCCGGCTTCGCGATGGCGTTCGAGAACTACTTTTGTCACCGCGCGGCGCGGCTTAATCCAGAGTTCGCGGAAGGCCTCGGCCACGTCGGGATCACTCTGCGCGGCGGCAATGAAGGCCTTGAATGTTCGGCCTCGACGGCCAGTAAGTAGTTTGACGAAATTTTGCAATTGCTGATGGACATCGACGCGCAGGTCGCCGGAGTCGGGGAAAGGCAACTCTACGGCAGTCGCTTCGCGCAGAGCTTCAATGAAGACGGCGGCTTTGTTCGGCCACCACCGGTAGATGGTGGCCTTACTGGCGCCGGCGCGTTCGGCTATAGCATCCACCGTGGCGTTATTGAAACACGTGTTCTCGAGGACCTGCATGGCGGCTGCGAGAATCCGGGTGCGAGCCTCTTCATCGCGCGGCCGTCCGCGGCCCCGCTGTGCAGCGTCTTCGACAATTTCTTTGGTGAGTGTAGGCATTTACAAAACTGGCGAAATCGGTCTACAGAGTTCCGCGCTTTGAATGACGCGCAGACCGGGCGAAAGTTGCAGATTTTCGAAACTTTCAGGTATCGTAATTACATCAAGACTTGTGAATGTGGATTGTACGAGTAGCCCTTTCGCGACCTTACACGTTTATCGTGCTTGCCCTCCTGATTTTGCTGGCTAGCCCGATTGTGATTTTGCGGACGCCCACGGATATCTTTCCGAGTATCAACATTCCAGTCATCTCGGCCATCTGGACGTTTACCGGGTTGAATCCCGAAGAGTTTGAAGGGCGCATCACTTCCGTCTATGAACGCGTTTTGACCACCACCGTAAACGACATCGAGCATATCGAGTCGACCACCTTGAACGGTACGAACGTTGTCAAGATCTACCTGCAGCCGTATGCCGATGTGACGACCGGTATCGCGCAAACCACTGCGGTGTCGCAGACGATCTTGAAGCAGATGCCGCCTAACATCAATCCACCGATCATTCTGAGTTACAGCGCATCGAGCGTGCCGATTCTTCAGCTGGCGCTCTCAGGAAAGGGTTTGCAAGAGCAGGATCTGAATGATATTGCGCTGAATTTCTTGCGCACGCAGCTGGTCACGGTGCCCGGGGCGGTGGTGCCCTATCCCTATGGCGGCAAGCAGCGGCAGGTGATGATCGATCTGAATCCGGCGGCCTTGCAGGCGAAGGGGCTCTCGCCGTTTGACGTGGTGACGGCGGTGGCTAATCAGAACTTGCTTTTACCGTCCGGGACCGCAAAGGTCGGCCAGTTCGAGTACGACGTCGATATGAATTACAGTCCTAAGAAGATCGAGGAGATCAACGACTTTCCGGTGAAAGTGGTAGGTAATTCGACCATCTACGTGCGCGACATTGCGAACGTGAGAAACGGATTTGGGCCCCAGACGAACATCATCCGGCGAGATGGTCAACGCGGAGTGCTGGTCAGCGTATTAAAGGCGGGCAGCGCCTCGACACTCGACGTAGTGACAGGGATCAAGAAATTGCTGCCGAAGGTGGCGGCGACGCTGCCGCCGGCCTTGCAGATCAAGCCGCTGGCAGACCAATCGATTTTTGTGCGCGCCTCGATTGACGGAGTCGTGCGCGAGGCGATTATCGCGGCGTGCCTGACGGGCTTGATGATCCTGTTGTTTCTGGGCAGCTGGCGAAGCACGCTGATCATCGCCATCTCGATTCCGCTTTCGATTCTGTCCTCGATCCTCGTCTTAAGCGCGCTGAAGGAAACCATCAACATCATGACTCTCGGCGGACTCGCGCTCGCCGTCGGAATTCTGGTGGATGATGCAACAGTAACGATTGAAAACATCGAACGCTTCCTGGAAGAAGGGCACGAACTGCATGAGGCGATTCTGCAGGGAGCGGCTCAGATCTCAGTGCCGGCGCTGGTCTCAACGCTGTGTATCTGCATCGTGTTTCTGCCGATGTTCTTTTTAAGCGGCGTTGCAAGATATCTGTTTGTGCCGCTGGCCGAAGCCGTGGTATTCGCCATGCTCGCTTCGTATATCCTGTCTCGCACCCTGGTGCCGACGTTAGCGATGTACCTGCTCCGCGCCAAGCAGCACGGAACTAGAACGCGCAATCCGCTGGTGATGTTCCAACGGGCATTCGAACGAATGTTCGAGAGAATCCGTGCCAATTATCAAGCGATACTGACCACATTTGTGTACCGGCGCTTCATTTTTGTCCCGGTGTTTCTTCTGACTTGTGTGGCAGTAATGCTGTTGCTGCCGTTTCTCGGCCAGGACTTCTTTCCGACCAGCGATACTGGCCAATTTAAGCTGCACGTGCGGGCGAAGACGGGCACCCGCATTGAAGAGGCGGCGCGCCTTTCGGACCAGGTGGACAATGCCATCCGCCGGGCGATTCCCAAAGATGAGATGGAAACGATTATCGATAACATCGGTTTACCGTATAGCCAGATCAATCTCTCTTACAGCAATTCCGGGCAGGTGGGCACGGCCGATGGCGACATCCTGGTTAGCTTAAACGAGAAAAAGCACCATCCCACGGCCGACTACGTGCGAGCGCTCCGGAGAGATTTGCCCCGTGAGTTCCCCGGCACCACATTTTACTTTCTGCCGGCCGACATCGTGACGCAAATCTTGAACTTTGGGCTTCCGGCGCCGATCGACTTGCAGATCGCCGGGAACAACGTGCAAGCCAGCCGCGCGTATGCCAACCGTATTTTGCCGCAGTTAATCCGCATTCCGGGAGCGGTGGATTTGCATGTACACCAGGTTTTTGACGAGCCAAAATTGCACATCCAGGTGGACCGGACGAAGTCGGCGCAGAGTGGATTTACCCAAGTCGACCTGGCGCGCAACTTTCTCACTTCGTTGAGCGGCAGTTTTCAAACCCAACCTACGTTCTGGCTGAATCCGGTTAACGGCGTGAGTTACAACTTAGTCACGCAAACGCCGCAATACGCGATTCAGAGCCTGCAGGACTTACGTAACATTCCGATCAGCGGACCAGGGCAAAAGCAGCCTGAAATTCTGAGCGACGTGGCCGACATTCAACGAGCCAATGAGCTGGGCGTAGTCACTCACTACAACATCCGCCGAACGGTCGATATCTATGGCTCGGTACAAGACACGGATTTGGGATCGGTCGGAGCGGGCATCAACAAGGTTCTGGCGCAAAACCAGAAATTCCTACCGCGCGGCACAGAAGTGATTCTGCGCGGGCAGGTGCAGACCATGCACGAGTCGTTCGTCGGCTTGCTCGGCGGTCTGATCGGTGCGATTGTGCTGGTTTATCTGCTGATTGTGGTCAACTTCCAATCGTGGCTGGATCCGTTTATCATCATTACCGCGCTACCGGCGGCGTTAGCCGGAATTGTCCTGTTTCTCTTCGTGACGCATACGACGATCAGCGTGCCGGCTTTGATGGGCGCAATTATGTGTATGGGCGTGGCAACGGCCAACAGCATTCTGGTAGTCAGCTTTGCTAAAGATGAACTCGCGAAACATGGCAGTTCGATCGAAGCAGCGCTTGAAGCCGGTTCCACGCGTTTCCGGCCGGTATTGATGACAGCTCTGGCGATGATCATCGGTATGGTGCCGATGGCGCTGGGCCTGGGCGAAGGCGGAGAACAGAATGCCCCGTTGGGACGCGCGGTAATCGGCGGTTTGCTCTTGGCCACAGTGGCCACTTTGTTCTTTGTGCCATCGGTTTTCAGCTTGTTGCATGGGCGCAAGAAGCCGGGCGACGCGGCGCAAGGCAAGGCCCGATCGAAGGAGCCCGCGCCTGTGTAAGAGAGGCATCTGTAAGAGTGCAAAGGTCGCGGATGCGCGCTGCGGAACAAGCGAGCAACTCATTAGCACTTTGCGCGGCGCGCTTGATACCGCGACCGTCTTGCACGTGCTGCTTAAGAGGGGAAAAGTGAGATGTTAGTCGAGGAACCACGAGAAGTAATACCGGGACACGATGAGGGTGCTGTGAACACGCCGCCGAAACCGCCCAAGAATGTGCTGCGAGGCTTGTTTATCGTGCTCGTGGTGGCGGCTCTGGTGGTTGGCTATGCGGTCTACACAGGGATCGCCGCGCGCGCCAAGGCAAACACCACGCTCGAGCGAGCGACACTAGCCGATGCTGTGCCGACGGTAGCGGTGGTAACGCCGCAGGTAACGGGCGAGGAAGACGAAGTAGTGCTGCCGGGCAACATGCAAGCCTTTACGGATACTCCTATCTGGGCGCGCGCGAGCGGTTATCTGCGCGTTTGGCACGTCGATATCGGGGCGCATGTAAAGCGCGGGCAGTTGTTAGCCGAAATCGAAGCTCCGGAGATCGATCAGCAGTTGTCGCAGGCGAGGGCGAATTTGTCGGTTTCAAATGCAAATTTGAAGCTCTCGAAGATCACGGCTGAACGCTATAGCAACCTGTTCAAAACGGATTCCGTGGCGAAGCAGGATGTCGACAATGCCGTGCAGGATTCGGAAGCCAAGAACGCCACCGTAACAGCGGAGAAGGCCAACGTGGCGCGACTCGAACAGTTGGTGCAGTACGAAAAGGTGTACGCGCCCTTCAACGGTGTGATCACGGTGCGCAACGTGGACGTGGGAGCGTTGGTGGATGCCGATACCAATACCGCGGGCAAGGAATTATTTCACCTGGCCTCCCAGACAACCCTGCGCGTGTTTGTAAACGTGCCTGAGATTTATTCACGTGCCGCGGTGCCGGGAGTGACGGCGTATCTGACTCTGAATGAATTTCCAGGGCAGAAATTCCACGGAACAATGGTGCGCAATGCCGAAGCGATCGACGTTAGTTCACGCACGCTGCTGGTGGAAGTTGATGTGGCCAATCCGAAGGGGCAGTTGCTGCCGGGTTCTTATGTTTCGGTGCATTTGAAGCTGCCATCGAAAGTGGAAGCCGTTACGGTTCCATCGAATGCGCTGCTCTTCCGGGCCCAGGGCTTGCAGGTGGCGAAGTTACAGAGTGGCCACGTGGTTTTAACGCCCATCACACTGGGGCACGATTTCGGCGATCGAGTGGAGATCCTGTCGGGCGTAAGTAGGAGTGACCAGGTGATCGTGAATCCGAGCGATTCGATCACACAGGGTCAACGTGTGCGCGTCAGCAAGGCTGACGGCAAAACGGAATAGGTTTGAGGACAAAGAAAGAAATGAGTCGGAGAGTCGGGTTCGCGGCGCTGGCGTTCAGCCTTTTGCTGTCGAGCTGCATGGTGGGCCCGAAGTATACGAAGCCGCAAGTAGCGTCGGCCCCAGCCTATGGCGAGGAGCCGCCCGCAAGTTTTCAAGAATCGCCAGGTTGGAAGACGGCGAAACCCAGTGACGCGATCAAGCGGGGCGCATGGTGGGAGATTTTCGGGGATACCGATTTAAACTCGCTGGAACAGCAGGTGGGGCCGGCGAATCAAACGCTGAAAATTGCGGAGGCAAACTTCCGCCAGTCGCGCGCGCAGATTCAGTTTAATCGTTCTAACTTATATCCGACGGTGACTGCCGGACCCAGCCTTTCACGTAACAGGATTTCGGATAACAATCCAACGGGTCTGCAGGGCGCGAGCTATGGATTGTTTTCGCTGGCAGCCAGCGCGACCTGGGAACCGGATCTATGGGGCAGAATACGGCGCAGTGTGACGAGCGCGCGGGAGCTGACTCAGGCGTCGGCCGGCGACTTGGCGAACGTGAAACTCGAACTGGAAACAGAGGTGGCGGTCGATTACTTCGAGACGCGCAGCCTCGATTCGCAAAAGCGGTTGCTGGATGACACGGTGGTGGCGTATCAGCGCGCGTTGCAGTTGACGCAAAACCGCTACACGGGCGGCGTAGCATCGAAGGTGGAAGTGCAGCAGGCGCAGACGCAGCTGCAGCAGACACAAGCCCAAGACATCGATCTGGCTGTGGCGCGCGCGCAATATGAACATGCCGTAGCAGTGCTGGTGGGAAGGGTTCCTGAGGGATTTCATCTGCCGCTCGAGCCGCTGACACAAGTGCCTCCGGCGATACCAACAGGTTTGCCGTCGGAGTTGCTGGAGCGACGCCCGGATATAGCATCGGCTGAACGGCGGCTGGCGGCGGCCAATGAACAGATCGGGATTGCGCGTGCGGCTTATTACCCGGACCTGGTGATTAGTGCCACAGGGGGATTTCAAGCGGGCAGTATCGTGAACTGGTTTCTATGGCCCAGCCGGTTTTGGGCGGCAGGCCCCCAGCTTTCTCAAACCCTTTATGATGCGGGACGGCGACGCGCAGTCTTGCTGGGAAGCGAAGCGGCCTACGATGCGAATGTGGCCAACTACCGGCAGACTTCGCTGACGGCCTTTCAGGAAGTAGAGGATAACCTGTCATCGCTGCGTATTCTCGAGCAGGAATCGGCGAAACAGCACGAAGCGACCGTTTCGGCGGAGAGTTCTTTACAGCTCTCGCTCAACCGTTACAAAGGCGGTTTGGTGACTTACCTGGAAGTGATTACCGCGCAGGGTATCGCGTTGAGCAATGAGCGAACGGATGTCGACCTGGTGCGGCGGCGTATGGGCGCCAGCGTGCAATTGATTAAGGCGCTGGGCGGCGGCTGGGATACCAGTCAATTGCCAAACGTATAAGTCAAAACCGGCTAACATCGGGTGATGCCTGAAAACACCACTCAATCCTACGCCAACCATGCCCGTCTCGATCCGGCGTTTCACTTCGTGTTCGTTCCGGCGACTTTTGTCTTGCTGATCTGGAGCATCGTGCGATTGGTGCGTTCTCCGGGGGCCGATACCGGGATCGTCGTGCTGATCGCCCTGCTAGTGGGCCTCGTAGGTTGGAAGGCGCGCACTTACGCCTTAAAGGTACAGGACCGGGTCATTCGCCTGGAAGAGCGGCTGCGTCTGCGGGAGCTGGCTGCGGCAGGGCAATACAAGGGCGCTCTAGATTTGACCGAGTCACAACTAATTGCATTGCGTTTTGCTTGCAACGAAGAAGTGGTGCAACTGGCGGAACGCGCACTGAAGGAGAAGCTCCAGTCAAAGCAGATCAAGGAAGCCATTCGGATCTGGCGTCCTGATTACTGGCGCGTTTGATTACGCCTTTAGAGATATTTCCTCCAGATACGAAAGACGTCAAAGAAGGCCTTGAAGAAATCGCCGGGATGCACCTTGGAACCGGCCACATCGGTCCAGGCCTCGAGCGGATATTCGTAAATCGCATTCGGGAGAGTTCGTTGTTCCGACCGAAAGAGGCGCTGATAGCGAGCCAGGATTTCGACGTCGAAAACCCACTTGGAGAGAAATGGTTGGGCGAAGATAGCGCGTGTCTCGGGCGCGACGCGAAATATTTTGGCCCCGCACTGCGTATCGTAAATGGCCAGCCGCAGAATCGTGGAAACAACGGTGGCAAAAGTGCGGCCCAGGTAGTGCCGGATGGCGCTGCGATTCACCTGGTGCCCCAGCAACTGGATGCGTGCGCCAAAGATCATTTCGATTTCGGGCCGCTGGTCGAGTATGTGGACCAAGCGGTTGACGGTGTCGAGCGGTGTGGCGAGATCGGCGTCCCAGAAGCCGATGTACTGGGGATGGAAGTGATCGAGGGCGTGGAGGATGCCGAGGCGGACCGCCTCTGCTTTGCCGCGGTTGCGCCCGCCTCGCAAGATGACGGTCGAGTCTTCCAATCGCACTGCAAGCTGCTCCAGAACCTGCAGCGTGTTGTCACGACTTCCGTCGTCTACGAAGATAAACCGTTTGTCTTTTTCAGTTCCCAGATACTCGCGAAAGGCGGGGGTGTTGAGCCGTTTGGCTTCGTTGTAGCAGGGAATGATCAGGCAAACGCGCTTGCCGTCAATCATGCAGCGGAAGTGTGATGGTCTTTCCGGACGAAGCGGAGCGGCGGGCCGCATCCAGAATCTCGCTGACCGCAACATTTGTCTGCAAGGACGAAAGACTACCCTGTTCCGGGACACTACCGTTGATTACGGCCGCGAGGTAATGCAGCGGATCATCGTCCGGCGAACTGAGTGGAGGAGCGGCGCTGGTTTGGGGGGCGTGCTCGCCCTGTTTTCGCACCTCGATTCGATCGCGCAGAATGGTTTTGGCGGTGCCGGTACGTCCGTAGACCTCCATGTCTTTCCGATCGAACGGCCAGTTCCAGGAACCTTGCAGGATCGCGACTGCCGAAGGATAGGCGAGAATCACATTTGCCTCGTCGTCAACTCTGGGATAGATGTCGGGCTGTAACTGCTGAGTCACCGCAGTTACAGATTTTGGCAATTCGCCCTTCATCAGCCAGGTCATAAGATCAGCGCCGTAGCAGCCGAAATCATACAGAGCGCCTGCGCCGTTCAGTTTGGGATCCGTCAGCCAGGCGAAAAATTCAGGCTGCACATGAATGAGCTTAGGACCTTTATGACCATCGTGAACCACGACTTTGCGGACGTCGCCGAGTGCGCCCTGCTCGAGCAGATCGTGAGCGGCCTTGTTGCTCGAGTACCAGGTAGTTTCGTAATCGACGAGCACGTGGATATGACCGGCATCGGCGGCCTTCTGCATGGCGAGCGCGTCATGATAACTAGCGGCCATCGGTTTCTCCATCAATACGTGAACATGGCGGCGAGCGCATTCTTCCACGACTTGCGTGTGGCCGAAAGTGCTGGTGAATAAGAGCACTGCCTGCGGGTGAGCGCGGGTAATCATTTCGTCGAGGGTGGCGAAATAAAGATTGGGGGACCAGTGCTCATTGGCCGTGTACTTGTCGAAGAGACGGCGATCGGGATCCGTCACGCCGACCAATTCCACGTCGGTGCGGTGCATGGCGCCACCGGCGGGTACCAGAGCGCCACCGTTCAAGAAGCCCGAAACGTGGCCGTGCGCCAGTCCCACGATGCCCACGCGCAAGGGCGCCGAAATCAGCGGAACAGCAAAGACTCCGCACAAGGCTAGGGCGGCGATGGAGAAACGGCGGTTGATACACATGGATCTTTCATTATGCCCGGAGTCTTGCGCAAAGATCTTGCAACGACATAGTAGACACACTACGTCCTTAGGAGGTAGACTGGCTACATATGCGCCCCCGCGAGAAATATCAGAACCGGATCGAGCTGCTGCAGGGCACGCTCGATCTGCTTATTTTGCAGACCTTGCAGTGGGGCCCGCAGCACGGCTATGGGATCGGGAATGCCATTCGCGCGAATTCAGGCGAGCTATTGCAGGTGGAGACGGGATCGCTCTATCCGGCGCTGCACCGGTTGGCGCGGCAAAAATGGGTGAAGGTGGAATGGAAGCAGACGGAAGCGGGCCAGAAGGCGAAATACTATCAACTCACTGCGGCGGGCAGGAAGCACCTGCTGGCGGAGCGCAATCGCTGGGCGCAACTGGTCGGGGCAATGGCAGGCGTGTTGAATCCGGTTAAGAACGAGGGGTGAACGTGTTTTGGAGCAACTGGTTTTCCCGCCGGCATCGCGAACGTGATTTGCAGGAAGAAATCGACAGTCACTTGCGGATGGCGGAAAGCGACTATACGGCACGGGGAGCAGCTTCCGAGGAGGCGAAATATGCGGCGCGGCGCGAGATGGGCAATGCCGGATTGATCCGGGATGCGGCGCGACAGCAGTGGGGAGCAAATTGGCTGGAGCAGGTTCGGGAGGATGTGCGTTTCGCGCTCCGCATTTTCCGAAAGAATCCCGGCTTTGCCATGATCGCGATCGTCACACTCGGACTCGGCATCGCGGTTTCTACCTCGATGTTCACTTTGCTCGATGCGGTACTGTTCAGCGGTGCGCCTTACCCGAAGGCGAGCCGTTTGATTGCTCTGCACCAGAGCCTGCCTGAACTCGGCGAGGTTTCGTTGGGGGCATCGGTGGCTGAATTTCTCGATTACAAGAACCGCAATCGCAGCTGCCAGTCGATGACCGGTTTCGAAGAATGGGATTACGATCTGACAGGTAGCGGGCCACCGGAGCGGATTACCGCCGTGCGCGCCACTGGCGATCTATTCGTCACCCTGGGCGTGCGGCCGGTTCTGGGGCGTGCCTTCAGTCAGCCGGAGGATGTGTACGGCGCGCGGCGCGTAGCGGTGTTGAGCTACGGATTCTGGCAGACCCATTTCGGAGGAGAAGCCAGTGTGCTGGGGCGGACGATACGGCTGGATGAGCGTTCGTATACGGTGATCGGCGTCATGCCGCGCGGGTTTGAATTCCCAAGTCAGCGAACAAGTTTGGAATCGCCGCCGGCGGCCTGGATGCCGATGCAGTTTTCGCCGGAGGAGGTGCGGGATCGCGCCGGCAGTTATGACGTCAGCGTGATTGCGCGACTGAAAGTCGGTGTAACGGTAGAACAGGCGCAGCAGGATATGAGCCGGGTAACAGCGGAGTTTACGCGCGAACACCCTGATGTATATACCGGTAATGTGAAGACCCGCGCTCGCGTGGAGCAATTGGGCGCAACGGAGGCCGCCCGGGAGCGGCCCGCGCTCATCGTTCTGGCCATCGCGGTGTTGCTGGTGCTGCTGATCGCGTGCGCGAACGTAGCCAACTTGTTGCTGGCGAAAGGAGGCATCAGACAGCGCGAGATCGCGGTACGCAGCGCCCTCGGCGCGAGCGGCCGCCGTCTGACGCAGCAACTTTTAACCGAGAGCATCGTACTTAGCCTGTGCGGCGCGGTGTTCGGATGCGGTTTGGCGCAAGCGATTGTGCTGCTGACGCCCAAGTTCAGTCCGCCACAGTTGGTGGCGCTGGAAGGCCTTCATTTGAATACGAAGGTGCTGGCCTTCACGCTGCTGCTTTCGATTTTGACGGGCATCGCGTGCGGCGTTGCGCCGGCCATTCAGCTGGCGGTGGGCCATGTGAGCAGCGGCTTAAAAGAGAGCGGGCGAAGTGTTTCGAGCTCGCGCGGTGCGAACCGTATCCGGCGAGCGCTGGTGATAGCAGAGGCGGCGCTGGCGGTGATCTTATTGATCGGCGCAGCGCTCCTGATTCGCAGTTTTGAACGATTGCTCGCAGTGCCGCCCGGCTTCGATCCGCAAGGCGTCGCGCTCATCCGAACCTCGTTCAATCGCGAGCGTTACGCGAAGGACGAGCAGCGACGTCAGGCCGAGCGTGAGATTCTCGGTCGGCTGCGAGCGATGCCTGGCGTAACAGTCGCAGCGCTGACCACCCATCTGCCGCTGGCCGATGAGCGCGAGATCGGATTCGTGGTCGAGGGGCGCGATCCCAATGAGTATCACTGGGCGGACAATGCGCTGGTGGACGCCGCCTATTTTCAAGCCATGCGGATTCCCCTGGTGGCGGGCCGCACTTTTGGTGAACAAGACACGCCGAATGCTCCCGTAGCGTCAGTGATCAATGAAACGATGGCGCGCCAATTCTGGCCCCGCGGAGACGCTATCGGCAAGCGCGTGACGTGGTATGGCCGCCATTTGACGATTACGGGTATCGCGCGCGATGTAAAGGTTAGTGCGCTTGATGCCAGCCCCAGGCCGATGATCTACAACTCCGTGTTTCAGGTAACGAGCGGCGCAACCAGCAGCGCCGTTTTCGTGATTCGATCGAGCCGTCATGTCGAATCGCTATTGAGAGATGCGCGGAAAATCGTCTGGTCGGTCGATGGCAGCCTGCCGGTGTTCGCGGCCGCAGATATGGAAACAGTGGTGGTGCGCTCGCTCGGGGAGCGGCAATTCAGCATGGTATTGCTCAGCGTATTTGCGGCGCTCGCGATGGGCATGGCGGCGGTTGGTTTGTACAGTGTGTTGTCGCAGGCGGTGGTGCAGCGCAGGCAGGAAATTGGTATCCGGCTCGCGTTGGGCGCGCCTCCAGGGCGACTGATCCGTTTGATTTTGCGCGAAGGAATGGGCCTGACGCTGGCCGGCGTGGCACTCGGCGCGGCAGGCGGAATGATACTGTCGCTAGCTATGTCGAAGCTGTTGTTTGGCATCCGCTCGCTCGATGCGCTTTCGTTTGCGGCCGCCGTGTCATGTCTGATCGGGGCGGCGCTCTTAGCGAGTGTTGTTCCGGCGCGGCGGGCGGCGCGGGTGGATCCTGCTACCACCATGCGCTGCGAATGAGATCTTACTTCCGAAATGGAAATTGTAACTCGACTATCGCGCCCACCGTGGCATTCCGAATCGAGAGGTTCTGCTGCTGGTGGTAGAGGCGTTCGAGCCGCTCGCGGGTATTGCGCAGGCCGAGACCTTCGCGCAAAGGCGTGACGGGATCGAGGCCGGGACCATGATCGCTTACCGCCAGAGAGACGGTTTCGCCAGTGCGCCGGGCCGCGATGGCAATATCAACCTCGAAAGTAACGGGATCCATGCCGTGGCGAATGGCGTTCTCGACGAGCGGCTGCAGGAGCAGTTGCGGGACCAGGGCGTGGCGCACTTCGTCGTCGACATCGATAGTCACTTTGAGGCGATGCTCGAAGCGCGCCTGCATCACCCGCAGGTAAAGCTGCAGGGTTTCGATTTCCTGGGTGAGGGAGACCTGCTGGGCGGGCTCGCGTGTGAGGAGATGGCGGAGAAGTTCACTGAGACGTCCGATCATTTCGTCGGCAACACGCGGATCTTCGTAGATAGCGGCCGAGATGGCATTCAGCGCATTGAACAGGAAGTGCGGTTCTAGCTGCAGGCGGAGGTTTTGCAGCTGAGCCTCGGCCAGACTCGTTTCGAGATGGGCCTGTCGGAGTTCGCGTTCCCGGGCGAAACGGATTTCGTGGAAAAAGTAAATCAGACAGACACCGAGCCAGTAATAAATGAAAAGATGTGCGAACTCCATCGGATAGCGGACAGGCAGCGAGCCATAACTTTCGGTACCGAACCCGAAGAGCGGAAACAGGACGGCGCGGAACAGAGCGATCAGGGTCGTGTGTACGACAGAGATCAGGCAAAGCCCGGCAAGCTGAGCGAGCAGGTTGCGCGGCCACGCGGGCGAGACCAGCGGGAAGCGGGTGCAGAGTAGATAAGCCAGCGGAAAAATGACGAAACCGGCCAGCCCTCCGACACCCTCCTCGAGAAAGGTGAGTAAGGCAGGGCGGTGTATTCCGTAGGCGACGAAATCGAGCTGCCGATAGAAGAAGAGGCAAATGGTGTTGAGGACGAAAACACCAATGACGATGCGCCAGTCAATGCGGCGCAAGGGCAGGTACGAACGTGGGGTGTCGGCTGGGATGACGACTATGTTATCGGAATGCCGTTTTCGGCCAGCGTGCCGCGCACTTCTTTGGGGGAAAGGCGGGAAGCATCATATTCCACGAAGAGAGCGTTGCCGGCGGGGAGAAGCCGAGCGGCCAGAATGCCGTACACGGAGTGAACGTGGGAAATGCTTTTGAAGTCCGGCTCGGTCAGGGGACGGGAGAGCGGAATCGTGAGCTGGACTTTCGTCATTCGAGCACTTAGGATAGCACCGGCTGCTGGGACTAAGTTGGAAAGGACTAGTACTTCCCTAGTATTTGCGACGTCGGAGTTCTCTTGTTTATTCCGCATTCAGCCCGCTACGATCAAGCTGGCTGAATAAGCCGTCCAAATAGGAGGATATACGCGACATGTTAACTAAGCGACTACTCACACTCGCCATTGCTTTTACTTCCACCGTTGGTTTCGGATCATTGGCATCCGCGGCATCGGTCTGCCCCACCACCACGAATACCAACACGGACTGCGGATTTATATTGACGGTCGGCAGCGGCGGAAAGATTACTGGAGCGCTAGTAGCCGGCGCAGCGCCGTACGACGGCTCGGACGATGCACTGATAGGACTGGTAAATGCGTCGGGGGCGGCTTATACAGGTTCCTTCACGTTGAGCGGATCGGGCAACGGCGGAGGTTTATTTGGCTTTGACGGCGACGGTATCTGCACCTTCACAAGCGCTGCCTATTGCTCGAGTGCCCCGACAGGCTACGAAGGGCCCATCAATACGTTTTCCAGTATCAACTCTGGCGGCACAACGGGCACAGTGAACATCACGGGTCTGGCAGCGGGTGCCTCCACCTTCTTTTCGCTCGAAGGATCTCCGTCTTCGATTGGGGTACCGATTATCGGCGGAGGAACGCCGGAACCGGGAACGAACATGTTGCTGGGCGGGGGATTGCTGCTAGTGGCACTGCTGGCGCGCAAGACTCGTTTGTTCGGGAACAGATAGCCGGACAATAATTCCTCGGTAAGCGCAGCGGCCAGGAACCCGGCTTCGGCTCGGTTACTGGCCACTTTTATTTCCTGCCGGCCATGGCCGTGTGACTCAACCGCAACTCCTGGTTGATGATAATGTCAGAAGCCCGAGACACTGCCATGAGATCTTCCACCCTGCCCCTGTCCGCCGTTCCGTTGAGTACCAACAAACACCTGCTGCGCTGGGTCGAAAAGATGGCCGACCTGACGAAACCGGCCGCCATCCACTGGGTCGACGGTTCCCAACAGGAGTACGACGCGCTCTGCGCCGGTATGGTCGAGAGCGGCACCCTGCGCCAGTTGAACAACGATCTGTGGCCCGGCTGTTACCTGGCCCGCTCGGATGCGGGCGATGTGGCGCGAGTCGAAGACCGCACCTTTATCTGCTCACTCTCCAAAGACACCGCCGGCCCCACCAATAACTGGGTCGATCCCTACGTCATGCGGCGGCGCTTGAAAAGCCTGTTTCGCGGCGCAATGCGCGGCCGCACCATGTATGTCCTGCCCTTCAGCATGGGACCGCTTGATTCCCCCATGGCGCGCATCGGCGTCGAGCTCACCGATTCCCCGTACGTCGTCGCCAACATGCGCATCATGGCGCGCATCGGCTTGCCGGTTTTTCAGGAAATCGATAAAGACGTCCAGCGCGTCGTGCCCTGCATGCACAGCGTGGGCGCGCCCTTGTCGCCCGGTGCGCGCGATGTCCCCTGGCCCTGCAATCCCGATAAGTACATTGTGCATTTTCCCGAATCGCGCGAAATCTGGTCTTACGGTTCCGGCTATGGCGGCAACGCTTTGCTCGGCAAAAAATGTTTCGCGCTCCGCATCGCCTCCAACATCGCCCGCGACGAAGGCTGGATGGCCGAGCACATGCTTATCCTCGGCGTCGAAAATCCGCAGGGCGAGAAAACCTATGTAGCGGCCGCATTCCCCAGTGCCTGCGGGAAAACCAACTTCGCCATGATGATCCCGCCCGACGGCTTCGAAGGCTACAAAATCTGGACCGTCGGCGACGACATCGCCTGGATCCGCCCCGACGAAACCGGCCATCTGCGCGCCATCAATCCCGAAGCCGGCTTCTTCGGCGTCGCCCCCGGCACTTCGCCCAAGACGAACCCCAACGCCATCGCCGCGCTCTCACGCAACACGATCTTCACCAACGTTGCCCTGACTCCCGATGGCGGCGTCTGGTGGGAAGGTCTGACCGACTCGCCCCCTCCGCAATGTGAAGATTGGCAGGGTCAGCCCTGGACCCCGCAGATCGGCCAAGAAACCGGGCGCAAAGCCGCTCATCCCAACGCTCGCTTCACCGCACCCGCCGCCCAGTGCCCCTGCATCGATCCGGCCTGGACTGATCCCCAGGGCGTCCCCATCAGCGCCTTCATCTTCGGCGGACGCCGCGCGCAAACCATTCCCCTGGTCTTTCAGGCGTTTAACTGGAGCGCCGGCGTCTACGTGGGCGCCACCATGGGTTCCGAAACCACTGCCGCCGCCGCCGGCGCAGTCGGCCAAGTGCGCCGCGATCCCATGGCCATGCTCCCCTTCTGCGGCTATCACATGGGCGACTATTTCCGGCACTGGCTCAAAATGACCCGCGAACTCGCCTCCACTCCCAAGATTTTTCACGTCAACTGGTTCCGCAAAGATGCTAGTGGCCAGTTTCTCTGGCCTGGCTTCAGCCAGAACATGCGCGTTTTGAAGTGGATCGTCGACCGCGCCCACAGTCGCGCCGCCGGCCAGGAGACACCCATCGGTTGGGTCCCCCGCTACGAAGACATCCACTGGGACGGCCTCGCCTTCCCGAAAGAACGATTCCAGGAACTCCAAAAAGTCGACCGCAACGCCTGGCGCAGAGAAGTGATCGGCCACGAAGAGCTGTTTATCAACCTGCACGACCATCTGCCACCGGAGATGATTTATGAGCGCGAACTCCTGATCTGCCGCCTGTGACTGCGGCCATAGCCCCCATTACAAACAGGGACTACCCCGCTCCCGGACATTAGGCTAGTTTAATGTAGACTTCAGGACTCTTTCACCTGAATTCTGCGAATATAGCCAGTGGAAGCACAAAGTGCTATCACAAGTTGTCAACTAGGAGATATCTACCATGAAGAAAATTATGATTGCGGTTCTCGGCCTCTCGATGCTGTCCGGTGGAGCTGTGATGTTCGCTCAGAATACCTCGACCAGCAGCACCAGCACCGATGGCAGCATGAAGAGCACCAAGAAGATGAAGAAGCACCACAAGAAGGGCTCCAGCAGCGACACGATGAGCAGCACCACCACCACCAAGTAACTTCTTGAGTGGCGGCTCAATATGCTGTGAGCTGAATTTAGGGCGGTATACGGCGCAAGTCGATGCCGCCTTTTTGCGTTATGGTCGTAGGATAGGCTTTAGCCCGTCATCGATGCGCGTCAGCGCGCCGCGCGACTCGAGCGGTTTAGCATCGTGCGTAGCGAAGGCGGCCGTTTAATCGGCCGGGTGCCCCGCCGCAGATCGAGGATCAGGCCCATCACCAGGTTTTCAATCTGGTTGCAAACCTCCACATACGTAGCCTCATCCTGTCCAATCGGATCTTCCACTTTCCAGGTCCGCACCTCGATCGGGATACCCGGGGGCAAAGTACGCCCGCTCATGTTCACGATCAGATCGAGCGAAGGCAGGTCAATCTGTCCCAGGTCCTTGGCATGCTGGTCATCGATACGGATGTTTTTCGCTTCCATCACCTTCCTGGTAAGCGGCTGAATGTAAGCGGCAGGCGAAAGACCGGCGCTGACCGGCTCAATTACATCGGACCCGTAGGTGCGAGCAAATCCCTCCGCCATCGGACTCCGGCACGAATTCCCGATGCACAAGAATAAAACGTGCTTCACGTAACCTCAAGTGTAGCGGACGGGGTAGGTTTCTCTATCGAGGCCGCAATCTTCCCTAGAAAGTAGCCGTGAATGGGCGATCCCGCCGTCAATTCAGGGTGAAAGGTCGCCGCCAGGTGGCGTCCCTGCTCCACCAGCACCGGGCAACCGGCATAGCTGGCGAGCACTTTCGTGCGCGGACCCGCTCTTCGGATAATAGGCGCGCGGATGAAAACCGCTTCCTGTGACCGCCCGTCCAGCTCGATTTCCCCAATCCGGCTGTCGATCTGCCGGCCATACCCGTTTCGTTCCACCGTAATGTCCATTAACTCGAGAGACCGCTGTTGCGGATGAAGCACTTCGCGTGCCAAAAGAATCGCCCCAGCGCAGGTTCCGAAAATCGGCTTCTCGGCGCCGAAACGGCGCAGCGGTTCGAACAGCTGCTCCAGATCGAGGAGTTTGAGCATGGTCGTGCTCTCACCGCCCGGCAGGATCAGGCCGTCTACAGAATCCAGATCCGCGGCAGTCCGGACTTCGGACGCACAGGCACCTGCCGCTTCGACGGCGCGCCGGTGCGCCGCGAAATCCCCCTGCAGCGCCAGAATCCCGATGTGCGGCTTACCAGCCACGTGTTTGCATCAGCTCGCCCTCAGGCAGCTTCGAAATGTCCAGCCCCGGCATCGCCTCGCCTAGTTCTTCGCTCGCTTCGAGCAGCTTCACTGGATCGCGATAATACGTCGCCGCTTTCACGATCGCCTTGGCGCGCGCTTCCGGGTCGGACGATTTGAAAATGCCTGAGCCGACGAACACCGCTTCGGCGCCCAGCTGCATCACTAGCGCGGCGTCGGCCGGGGTAGCAATGCCGCCCGCCGAAAAATTCGGCACGGGCAGCTTGCCTTCCGCAGCCACGTACGAGACGAGTTCGAGCGGCGCCTGCAGGTTCTTCGCTTCATGAAACAGCTCTTCCTTGCCGAGCACCGTCAGCTGCTTCATCTCTTTAACGATGGTGCGGATATGGCGTACCGCTTCGACGATGTTGCCCGAACCGGCCTCCCCCTTGGTGCGGATCATGGCCGCGCCTTCCGCGATCCGTCGTAGCGCTTCGCCCAGGTTGCGCGCCCCGCAAACAAAAGGAATCGTATAGTCGTGTTTGTCGACATGGTGCTCTTCATCCGCCGGAGTCAGCACTTCGCTTTCGTCGATATAGTCGACTCCCAGCGCTTCCAGAATGCGCGCTTCCGTAAAGTGTCCAATGCGTACCTTCGCCATCACTGGAATCGAAACCGTTTCCATAATGTCGCGGATCACCTTGATCTGCGACATGCGAGCGACGCCTCCGTCTTTGCGGATGTCGCTTGGCACCCGTTCCAGCGCCATCACCGCGCTAGCGCCGGCCAGTTCGGCAATCTTTGCCTGTTGCGCGTTAACGACGTCCATAATGACGCCGCCCTTGAGCATTTCAGCCAGCCCGACTTTTAAGCGAAAGCCGTCATTTCCGAAATTCATGTGCATTCTCCTCTTCTTAAATCCGACCTGCTACACCAATTGCCTAAACCAGTTGCCTAAACCACCGCCGCCACCGGCTCGAGCGGCGCGCGCGTGTGATGGGCCCCAAGCAATCCCGCTGCCGCCCGGCCCAGAATCGCTACCCCCTCCGCAATCTGCTGTGGCGTCAGTCCACCAAAACTGAGGCGCAGGCTCCGCCGGTGCTCTCCTCGCGCCGAAAAATAAGGCCCCGGCAGAAACCGCACCCCGTCCTCCGCTGCCGCTTCGAGCAAATCTTCTGCCAGCAACGGGGCAGGGAACTCGATCCACAGGCTCATCCCTCCCTCCGGCCGCGTAAACCGCGCACTTGGCGGCAGATAGCGCTCACAGCTGGCCAGCGCCGTACGCAAACGCGCAGCCCCGTCGTGTTTCGTTTGTTCCAGATGACGTTGCAGTTCTCCCGATTCGGCGAACCGTAGTAAAACCGCCTGCGACAGTTGATCGGAATGCAGATCGCTGATCTGTTTGGCTTCCGCCAGCCGCGCCACCACCGCGTGCGGCGCCGCCACCCAGCCGACTCGCAGCCCCGGGAACGCCACCTTCGAGTAGCTCCCGATCGAAATTACATGGCCGCTCGTGTCCAACTGCTTCAACGAGGGCAACGGCTGCCCCACGTAACGCAGCCGCCGGTAAATTTCGCTCTCAATCACCGCCAACCCGTGGCGCTGCGCCAGTTGCACGATGGCGGCCCGTTGTTCCAGCCCAAGCGTCGCGCCGGTCGGATTTTGAAACTCCGGCGTGACCAGCAAAACCCGCGGACGATACTGCGCGATAGCCGCTTCGAGCGCTGGTATGTCAATGCCCGCTTCCCCCACCGGTACCGGCAGTAACTGCGCACCGGCCCTTTCAAACACCCGCAGCAGACCATGGTAAACCGGATCTTCCACCAGCACCGGCGTTCCGTCACGCACCAGCACACGGGCCAACAGGTCGAGCGCCTGCTGGCAGCCGTTCGTCACGATCAGATCGTCACCGGGCCGAACCCAGCCCGCCGCTTCGCCCTGCTGCAACAGGTAGCGCCGCAACGGCCGGTAGCCATACGGCGAGCCGAGCTGCAGTATGTCGGCCGCCTCCGGTCCTTCGATCACCGCGCGCGCCAGCCGGCGAAATGGTTCCAGCGGAAATGCCTCGGCCGCCGGCCGTGAGGTGGCAAAGTTGATCAGCGGCTCCGCCTGCGCCCCGGACAGCGCGGGGCTGCCACCCAGCAGTACGTCCCAGTCAATGGGCGCGGCGGCCAAGGGGGCCCGGACTGCTTTCGCGACGAAGCTGCCCCGCCCCACTTGGCCCTCGAGCAACCCGGCCTCTTCGAGCGCCGCATAGGCCGCCGACACTGTGGTCCGATTCAGTCCAAGTTGACCAGCCAATTCCCGTGTGGCCGGCAATCGGGCACCTTCCCGATACACGCCCGCCCGAATCGCCCGACCAATGCTGTCCGCCAGTTGCCGGTACAAAGGTATGTCGGAGCTCGCGTCCAACGTCACCTGCGACCGGATATCCACCCCTTCATCCTATCCAATTTGGCCTGACACGCACCAGCCAATTCTTAAAGTGGAACAGGCGTTTTCGCCTGTCACCGTGGTGGTACTCCGCCTCGCAGTGACCGCGAACGATCCCAGAAAGCCTCTGGGTAAGTTGTGCCGTGTGGTGTCAACGCAAAATAGAAATGTCCTGTTTTCCGCCAAGTAGAAATGTCCTGTTTGGAAGCGGCAGCGGAGAGTTCCAGGTTAAAGTGAGATTGATTCTCGGCGGGGTCGCGCCTGTTGAGAAGAGGCAAGGTCGATGCGATGGAGTTGGCTCCGGAGTAAACGGCAGCAAGCCCTCGGTTTAGGCAATCCAGCGAGGGTTCAGCCGAGGGTTTGGCTTTTGGAAGCGGATTTATTCTGGTGAAACTTCGGAGCGGAGGCCTTGCATAAAGTGAACGCGAAGACGGCTGGGCTGGTTTTGCCCAGCCTACCTGAGGGAGGTTTTGCGGGTATCGTTCTTGCCCAAGCGAAAATTCTTCATCCATTCGCTTTTGCGCGGCGCCACTTTGCGAGGACGCGGCTTGGCTTTGACCGGAACCACCCTGGGGCGAGGTAAACATTCGCTTACCGCTAGATAACGATCCCGGAATCGTATCGCCAGCGTGCCATCGAGGCGTTTTTCCACGTGCACCGTGCCGCCGCGCAAACCCGCTCGGATATCTGTGCGCCGAACCTGATAGAGCTTGTTTTCGAAACGGAGTGTGTAGTCGTTGGCGACCTGCCTGGTTTCGACATGGCTGAGACTGGCCGGAAGCGAATGCTCTGGGCCCAACCGCCGATGCGCATTGTCGGCCACCGCCGGCACGACGCTGATCGTCTGATTCCACCACGGCAAGAACTCGCTTTCCAGGTACGCATTGGCCTGGACGAGCGTCTTGGCCTTGGCTACTCGCAAGCCCTTCACTAAGCGATCTTGCGCTGTGCCAAATCCACGCTCGACGCGTCCTTTCGCTTGCGGCGAGTGCGCGCCAATCCACTCGATATCCAGTTCTTTCAAGGCGCGCCCAATCTGAGTGGGCGGCAGCTCCTGACGATCCTTGCCGACCACCTCGCCGCGCCTGGTTTTCGGCAGGTTGACGAACAAAGTGGCCTTGTCGGTATAGAAGCTCAGCGGCCTTCCGTTCTGGTTCAGATAGCTCTCCAGTAACCGCATGTTCTCTTCGGTCGAGTCGTGGGTTACAAAGTGCGCCAGCAAGCGGCTGGTCGCATCGTCGATCATGCTGATCAAGTACAGCTTCGGGCCACGGCCCTCCAGCCAATCGTGTTCGCTGGTGTCCCACTGCACCAGTTCCCCCAAACGGCTGCGTCGCGGCCGCCAAGTGTGCACTTTCTCTACGCGCTTCCGCTTCGCCCGCCACAGCTCGCTGGCCATCATCCAGCCACGCACTGTTTCGCGGCTCACCGCGATGTCGTGCCTCTGCTCCAGATACTCGCACGCCAACGTCGGACCGAAGCCTCGGTACACGTCCTGACTCAGAATCTCGATGGCTTTCTTCTCTAGCTCGCCGGCTAGCTTGCGGTTGGATCGTCGCCCTCGCCCCGCGTGCACGACAGCCTTGTCGCCGCACTCTTCGAAGCTGCCGCACTTGTCGCTCGCTCACCCCAATCTCGCTCGCTGCCTGCTGTTGCGTGATCAGGCCCTTCTTGGCTTTCTTCAGCGCAACCAGCCGGTCGCGCTCTTTTTGTGTCATCAGGAGTTGGTCCGTTTCCAACTCCCCAGCGTGCCTCTGTCAATAGGACATTTCTACTTGGCACGATTAGGACATTATCACTTTGCGCCGACAAGTTGTGCTGTGTGGTTTCATCTCAGCAAGCTAGTCTATAGAATGTGACGTGCCTCTCAGCGGACGGCCTGGTCGGAAAAAACAACCGGTGTGGCGTCCTGTTGCTGCTCGCAACTGCCCTGGCAACGCTCGCTTTCGCCCGCGGTTTCCACTCCCAGAAGCAAAAAAAGGACCAAGTTCTCCCCCTACCCGCGCAACCGCCCATGGCCCTGCGCGCCGAAACCGGCAATCTCGACTTCCACCTGTCTCCCCTGCTCAAAAAAGGCGGCCTCGCCCTCCAGATCCGGCAGAGCCTGGCCGAGTTAATTCGCGATACGCGAGGCGAAACCATCATCAAATTGCGCGCTTTCGTCGCCGGCGCGGGCGATGCCCGCCGCGTCCAGGCGGAAGTCACGCAGGTCTTTGGCGAACACAAACTCCCGTTGCCTGTTCTCACTGTCCTGCAAGTGGGGGCGCTCGGCGACGAATCGGCCAAAGTGGTCATTGAAGCCATCGTTGATACCCACCACCCCGCTAATCCCGCCGGCCTGGCCTTCTTCGCCGGCCAGAACGGCGCATCGTTGCCGGCCGCTCTCGCCCAATTGAGAGCCTCCCTCGAGAAGGCCGCCGTCTCGCCCGACCGCCTCCTGCAGTTAACCTGCTTCACGCCCCGCTTCGACAACTACGCGCAAATCAGAGCGCAACTCGCAAATACCTTCCCCCATGCCGAGCTCAACCTCGTCCAGGCCGTGCGCGATCCGCAAACCGACGAAGCTACCTGCGAAGCCACCGGCCAAATTTCCGAACCGGCCCGCGAAGGGTCAGTCGTCTTGTTGAAAGAGCAGCGTGTCACCCTCGTCAACGCCCGCTATCTGGTTTTTACCGGATTGCAGCTTTCCTTCGGCAGCTATCTCGACGACGCGCACGAAGCCTTCGTGCGTCTGGAACGCGCCTCGACCGCGCTCGATCCCGTCGAAGCCCCGGTGCAAGTCAACGTCTTCTCGATCGATCCGTCCGGCGGCTCGGCCCTGCGCAAAACCACCGCCGTCCCTCCCGGCACTTTCTCCGTGCAAACCATCGAGGGCCTCCCCTCCATCGACGCCACCGCCGGCATCGAAGCGGTACTCGCACCTAACGTCCCCTCGCCCGCCACCCGCTGATCGAATCCTGCGCAACGCGTACTGCCTGACGCGCAGCGCGTAACGCAAACCTGGGGCACTGTCGATATAATTCAACCTAGGCTATCCTCTTCATGCAGTTTTCTAAGCCGGCCCTGCTTGCGGCCACCCTCGGTGTGTTTCTGTGCGGACGTCCCGCTGCTAAAGCCCGGCAAAACCCGGCGTCTTCTTCCAGTTCCGCGCCGGTCGACATGGCTAAGCCGAATCCGCCCAAAACAGATACACCGAAATCCGACGAATCCTCGATCCACGTCGCCGTGAACGAAGTCATTGTTCCCGTCACCGTCACCGACGCCAAAGGCCGCTTCGTGTCGGATCTCGACAAAAAAGACTTCTCCATCCTTGAGGACAACAAAGCGCAGAACATCCGTTACTTCACCCGCGAACGCAGCCAGCCCGTCGTCCTCGGCTTCCTGCTCGATATGAGCAGCGCCAGCCGCATTCACTGGAAGAATTTTCAGGACGCCACCATCGAGCTCATTCAAACCCTGCTCACCGGCGACAAACGCTATTCCGGCTACCTGATCGATTACGCCCAAGACGCCGAAGTGGCCGTCAACACCACCGACGACCCCGAGCCGATGGTCGACAAGATCCGCAAGCTTAAACCGGGCGGCGGTTCGGCTTTGTACGATGCGGTCTACCTGTCCTGCACCAGCCGCCGTCTGGTCAAAGGCGAACCCATCGAGCCGCGCCGCATTATCATAATCGTCGGCGACGGCCACGACAACGCCAGCAAGCATTCGCTCAACGAAGTGATCGAACTGGCGCAGCGCAACCTGGTGACCGTTTACGCCATCAGCACCGAGGCCTTCGGCTTTACCAACGAAAGCACCGCGAATCTGGTTCGCCTCGCTACCGAAACCGGCGGCCGCGTGGTCTATCCCCTCGGCGACGTCTATAAAGACACCGATGGTTATCTTTCCCATCCCTCCGACGACGGCAACTATGCCCTTACGGTCGGCACCGGCGCTTACCGGTCGGCCGTCGACAACAAGATGTACCACGCCGTCGCCGATATTTCGGGCGAAGTGACCATGCAATATATCCTGCGCTACGTCTCCGACAACCCGTCGGAAAAGTCGTATCGCAATACCAAGGTTGTTGTCGATCTCCCCGGCGTGAAAGTGCGCGCCCGCAAAGGCTACTACGCCGCTACCGCCACGCCGTAGCAATTGTCGTACCCACTTCCCATAAACAGGCGTATAGCTCTCCTTCTCCCAAAGCGATAAGCTGAATCTGGGATCACCCCATGCCCGCCCGTCTCCTGCGCTTCAGCGACTACGCACCGAAAGAAGGTCAGTTCCTCCTGCTGGTGTGCGACCTGCCGGGCCGCGGGGAAAACACCATCGGCGTGATGCTGCTCGACCCGGCGGACAACAAACTCTATATCCGGCTGCGGCGCGACTGGCAGGCCATCGGTGACGAAGAAGACATCGAAGTGCTGGCCGAACTCGGCCAAGACCTGCAGGCCCAGGCCGACGAAATCGGCGCGGCCGCCGTGCTCGACCGTCTCGAACAGGACGCCTCGCTTGCCGTTCGTGTCTCCGAACGCGAGGCGGTTACCATCCGCGGCTCCGATCGCACGCTCGGCGAACTCTACCGCGAGCATGTGCCCGCCCAGGTCCTCGAGTTTCGCACCCATCTGCCCCGCTTCTCGCTAGCCGTTGCCGCCGGACCCTTTTTGACCAACCCCGACGATGTCACGGCCGACGAGTGGGTCGAAATCCCCGACGGCCTCAAACTCGACCCCGACATGTTCGTCGCCCGCATCCAGGGGCACTCGATGGAACCGCGCATCCCGGATGGCAGCCTGTGCGTCTTCCGCCGCAACGTGGTCGGTTCCCGCCAGGGACGGCTCGTGCTGGTGCGCAACTCCGAACTCGCCGACGACAACCAGTACACCGTGAAACGCTACCAGAGCTTCAAACAGGAAGTCGAAGACGGCTTCGTGCAGAACCGCATCCGCCTTGAAAGCCTCAACCCCGCCTACCCCTCCTGGGATCTCGATCCCGACGAAGAGAAATACCAGGTCATCGCCGAATTCGTCACCGTCCTCGAATAATACCCGCTCCCGCAAGATGCTGCGTTTCGCCTGTGCGGGTAAAATGCAGCGCGGGTAAAATGATTCACATGCAGACGGTTGCCACTCCACTCGAAGCTGAGGTCGAGATCCCACGCAAGGTGTGGACGCGGGAAGAGGCCCATGCTCTCCTGGACCTCGGGTTCCCGAACGCCGACCGGCTGGAACTGATTAACGGGGATCTGATCAACCACATGGGGAAGAAGCACCCGCATATTCTCTGGCAAACCTTGCTCGGTGAGTGGCTGCGAACTGTCTTTGGTGTCGAGCGGGTGCTTTTGGAATCCCCGACCGAGGTGGCGGCACAAGACATGGCTCACAACGAGCCCGAACCAGACCTGCTGGTTACCGGGAAATCTATTCGCGAGTACACTTCGACTCCCCTGCCCTCCGATCTGCTCCTGGTGGTGGAGATTGCCGATTCAACACTGCGCTTTGATTTGAGAGTTAAGGGCGCTCTTTACGCTCGCGCGGGGATTATTGAGTACTGGGTGGTTGACATTCAACAAAAGCAGCTCATCGTTCACCGCAGTCCGAAAGAGGGCCGCTACACGAGCGTTATGGCCTACCGCTTCGATGAGGAAGTTTCACCGCTGGCAGCCCCGGATGCCAAGTGTTGCCTGGATCTACTCTAGGAGATCTACTTTAGGAGATCGACTCTAGCTCGCTCACTCCCGCTTCCTCTTCGCCCGCTTGCCGCTCCGCTCCTGCTTCTCCACCAGCGCAAACTGCAGCTTCTTTTCCACCGTGTCCGCCCGGTCCAGCCACACCCGCACCCGGTCCCCAATCGCATACGTCTTACGCGTTCGCTCCCCGATAATCTGACGCCCGTTCTCGTGATACCGAAAGAAGTCTTGGCCCAGTGTATCGATCGGCACCAGCCCCTCCACAAACAGCTCCGTCAACTCCACGAAGAAGCCGTGCTTGGTCGTGCTGATAATCAGCGCGTCGAACTCTTCACCCACGCGCTCTTCCATGAACTTCACCTTCTTCCACTCGATTAGCTCCCGCTCGGCATCGGCCGCCCGCCGCTCCGTAAACGAAGTATCCTCGCCGATCTCACGCAGTCGCGCATCGTCGAGCAGCGCCTCTTGCGTGTCAAAGTACTGCGCCAGAATCCGGTGCACCACCAGGTCCGGATAGCGCCGGATGGGCGACGTAAAGTGCGTATAAGCCGCCGCCGCCAGCGCGAAGTGCCCTTCATTGCGGTTGCTGTAGCGCGCCTGTTTCAGCGAGCGCAGCATCAGATAACTCAAAATGCGCTCTTCCGGCTTGCCCGCGATCTTCGCCACCAGCCGCTGATAATTGCGCGACGAAATAGCGACCTCCTGTGGGATCACGATCTCCCGCCGCGGCGTGCGCCCCGCGCCCTTGCGCTGCGGTCGCCGGTCCGCCACTGCATACTTCTTTACCGGAATCGCGCCGATCCCGAGCGAATACCCGAAATGCGCCGCGATCTCTTCAAAGTCCATCAGGCGCTTCCCATCCGGCGGCTCGTGAATGCGATAGAGCGATGGAATCACTGCGGCTTCGAGATGCCCGGCCACCGCTTCATTGGCCGCCAGCATGAACTCTTCAATCAGCCGGTGCGCGATGTTCCGCTCGCCGCGCGTGACGCCAATCATCTGGCCCGACAAATCCAGCTCGATGTTCGTTTCCGGCAGATCGAAATCGATCGAGCCGCGCCGCGTACGCTTCCGGTTCAGTATCAGCGCCAGTTCACGCATTAGCTCGAACCGGTCGGCCAGGCCGCTGTAGCGTTCACGCATCGCCGGGTCTCCTTCGAGCACCCGAAACACGTTCGTGTAGGTCATTCGCTCCACGCTGCGAATCACGCCTCGTGTAAACTCCTGTGAAACAATGTCGCCCTGCCCGTCGATTTCGAGCAGCGCCGACAGCACCAGCCGGTCTTCCTGCGGGCGCAGCGAACAGATGTCGGTCGAAAGCTCGATCGGCAGCATCGGCACTGCCCGGTCCGGAAAATATACGCTGGTCCCGCGCATCTGCGCCTCGAAGTCGATCGGCGAGCCGGGTCGCACGTAATGGCTGACGTCGGCGATATGCACCTGCAGATTGTAATGCCCGTTGGGCAGATGTTCTAACCAAACCGCATCGTCGAAATCGCGCGCCGTTTCCCCATCGATCGTCACAATCTCCAACCCGCGAAAATCGCGGCGCCGTTCGAGTTCAGCCGGATCCAGTTCATGTGAAATCTGCCGCGCCTGCTCGATCACCGCTTCCGGAAACTCGTGGGGCAGGTGGTGCTTGCGAATGATAATTTCCACATCGACCCCGAAGTCGTCCGGATAGCCCAGCACCTCCGTAACGCGTCCGACTGCCCCGTCGCCGTTCTCGGGAAACTCGAGAATCTCGACGTTGACGATCATGCCGTCCAGATCTTCGGCGGTCGCTATCGGTCGCGGCGGCACCCCGCCCACCCGGTCGACCGACGCATCGCGCCCCGGTTTTTCCAGGCCTTCCGGAATCGTGATCCACTGCTGCAGCCGGTCGTCCGAAGGCGCCACGAAGTTGCCCCGCCGGCGCACCCGGAACTCTCCCACCACCGTCATATGCGCCCGCCGCAGAATGCGGATGATCTCGCCTTCCGCCCGGCCCTCGCCGCCAAAACGCGTCACGTGAACCAGCGCGCGATCGCCATGCATGCCCTTGGCTGCCTGCGCCGGCGGCAGAAACACATCGCCGCGCAATCCTTCGGGCGCCGGATGATCCGGCACCAGAAATCCGAAGCCATCCCGGTGAATCGAGAGCCGCCCGGCCAGATATTCCGAGTTCGCGCCCGTCGCAATGAAGTGTCCCGAGCGCAGCTCAACTAGCGTCCCCTTTTCGGTGAGTTTATCCAGCGCGTCTTCGAGCGCGTCCCGGTTCTCACCTTGCAGCTTGAGCTCGCGCACCAGCTGCTTATAAGTAGCGCGGGCGTGCGGCAGCTTGCGTATGTGATCGAGGAGAGTGCCCGGGTTCACCGCTCCTTGGCGCTCTGGTCTCGGTTTAGCGGCCCTGGCGGGATGATCCGGCACTACTGGCAATTATAAGAGCAGCTATCCTGGCTGGCATGGAGCTCAAAGCGGTACCGCTGGTCGTTCCCGAGAACGGCAACCTGATTGTCGGCCAGAGCCATTTCATCAAAACGGTCGAAGACATCTACGAAGCGATCGTGAATACCTCTTCGCACATGCAATTTGGGGTGGCATTCAACGAGGCTTCAGGCGATTGTTTGACGCGCGTGGATGGTAACGACGAAGCACTCAAAACTAACGCCGCGGAGAACGCGACCGCCATCGGCGCCGGACACGTGTTTGTGGTCGCCCTGCGCAACGGCTTTCCCATCAACGTGCTCGGACGAATTCAGGCGGTCCCCGAAGTCGTCAGCATCTTTTGCGCGACGGCCAACCCGGTCGAAGTGATTGTGGCGCAAACGGAGCAGGGGCGCGGCATTCTCGGTGTGATCGATGGCAGTTCGCCGCGCGGCCTTGAAACCGAATCACACGTGACTGCGCGTGTCGCCCTGCTGCAAAAGTTTGGTTATAAACGTTGAGCTTGGCGGGGCGCACGTGAGTTGCTTTATGGCGGCGGCCTAGCGAGTTCTTCGCCTGACGAACCGTACAATCAGCGCTGCCCCACAACAGAGGACACCGCCGGAGACAGCAGCCGCGCCAACAAGAATACTGATTAACGGGCCGGTGTCCTCCAAACTCTCTCCCAGCAGAATGACAGCCAGTATCACGATCAATCCGCTACCTAAAAACAGCAGCCCAATCCGCAGCAGGCGTCCGCGCGGAATTACTTCTCGAAATTGTTCTCCGAAATCACCCATGGAGCTTACTAGAGAAAAGCTGTCCACTACTTATCATCTAGAGATGGGAAATCTGACTGCCGCAGCCATCCGATTTGCACTCGTATCTTTTTTTCTGCCGGTCCTGCTCTTCGGCCAAGCCGATCGCGCGCAGCAGGTCGACGCCATCTTTCAATCGTGGAACAACACCTCTGGTCCCGGTGCGTCTGTCTCTGTCATCCTGGAAGGCCGTCTGATCCTAGAGAAAGGGTACGGTCTCGCAAATCTTGAGTACGACATCCCCATCAAACCGGATACGATCTTCCACGTCGCCTCTGTGTCGAAACAATTCACCGCTATGGCCCTGGTGCTTTTGGAGCAGGATCACAAACTCTCCATCGATGACGACGTTCACAAGTACCTTCCGGAGCTGCCCGATTATGGCCATCCCATCAAGATTCGTAATTTGCTGCAGCATACCAGCGGCGTGCGCGACCAATGGCAAACGCTGGCCCTGGCAGGCTGGAGCCTGGAAGACGTCATTAGTCAGGACCAGATCCTCCGCATGCTGTTCCGTCAAAAGGAACTCAACTTTGTGCCCGGCACCGAACATCTCTATTCCAATGGCGGCTACACTCTTGCGGCCGAAATCGTGGCTCGGGTATCGGGCAAACCCTTCCCCCAATTCTGCGCCGAACGTATTTTCAAACCGCTGCAGATGACTCACACACACTTTCATCAGGACCTTCACCAGCTGGTGAAGAACCGTGCCTACTCGTATTCAGGCACACCAGGCGCCTATGAAGCTGCGCCGCTGAATTACGCAAACGTGGGCGCAACCAGTCTGTTCACCACCGCCACCGACCTGACGAAATGGCTCGATAACTTTCGCGAGCCAATTATCGGAGGTAAGGCCGCCATCGCGCGTCTGACGGAACAGGCTGTTCTTTCTAACGGGAAAACAATCGACTACGCGCTGGGCCTGTCCATTAGCAAATTCCGTGGTCTCCGCGCCATCTCCCATTCCGGTGGCGACGCCGGCTACCGCAGTTATGTCTGCTGGTATCCGGACCAGCAGTGGGGAGTGGCCGTCCTCAGTAACCTGGGCAGCTTCAACCCTGTCGAGGCGGCCAACAAGGTGGCGGCCGTATATATCGGTTCCAAGATGACGCCGGAGCCACCCGCGGTCAAGCGCACCTTTATCACCGTCGATCCCAGTATCCTCAAAACATTCGCAGGCAGCTACCCGCTGCCGCAAATCGGCCAGACCCTGGTGGTCGTGGTCGATGGAGGAAAGCTGCTCGCGGCTGGCCCCATCCAGCCTCCGCTCGAGATGAAGGCCGTCAGCCAGTCAAGCTTCTACCTCGAACCGCTCGCCGCCGACATCGCCTTCACGCCCACTCCGAACGGCGGCATGAAAGTAAAAATAACGCAGCCTGGGGCTGTCAACGAAGGCGTGCGGACAACCGATTCGCCAAAGCCCTCCGCCGATCTCAGGGCATATACCGGCGTTTATTGGAGCGAAGAACTCGAGACTCAGTACACGTTTTCCATCAGCAATGGGAAACTCATCGCTACCCAGGCGCAGCACGGTGTCATCCCACTGACGCCCAAAGCGAGGGATTCCTTCAGCAGCGATGAGTGGTTCATGGCCGACGTGAATTTCATACGCGATAAGGACGGTCACGTTATTGCGGTATTGCTCGGCGGCGGCCGCATCCGGGGTATTCGTTTCGTGAAGAAATAAGCGTCACAGCTCCGCCGGGACAGTGCGGATTTCATCGATTCCTTCTTCGAGCGACGGTCGCTCCAGGCGCTTGGCCGTTCGCAGTATGGCAGGAACAGGAACCGGCTTCTTATCCTTCCGGTGATTGTTGCGTCCGATCGCTGTTCGAACAGGCGTGTCAAAGAAGTAACAAAGAACGCGAAAGCCCGCTTGCTTGGCCTGTCTAATCAGAGGCTCGCGCGCAGCCCGGGTCGAGTTGGTATTGTCCACGACGAATGAGCGGCCCGACTGCAAGCACTCACGGATCAATGCCGTCTCTCGTCCGAGTGTTTCTAAGATGTCCCGGCTGACATGCGCATGCGTGGCAGCAAAATGGTCTCTGAAGTACGACGTCTTCCCTGACCCTGGCAGACCAGTGAAGATTACGGCTTCCGCCATCGTTCCAATTTAGGCGGACGCACGCCGCGCCGCACGGCACCCTGCACTGGGATGTAAGACAGTTCGACGCCCGAGCGCGCGCAACGCAACATGAGTCCACCCCGGCTCATATCGCCTCGCCCGACGAAATCACCCGGAAAAAGAAGACGTTCGCCAAAAACTTCGAGCAGCGGGCCCGTGTACTTACCGCTCGCCACACTGCCGAGCAGCACATAGCAGCAAGCCGGGCCCGCATATTGGTCGAGCAGTCTCGCCGCCTGCAGCAGCGCGTCCCGATAGATCGGATTATCTTCGTCGACCGGGATCTCAGCAATGGCGCGGAGTTGTCCGGCGTCGACAACTGTCTCGGGAGGAAGCAGCCCAACGCCGGGCACAATGATAAGCGTCGAGGGAAATCCGGGAAGGCCGGCACGAAACGCTTCCGCGTAAGCTATCTTTCCACGGAAATACAAGCCACTGGTAAAGGTGTAAACCTCGCCGATGGTGGCGGCATCCTGCCGCACCCGCAAGGCCAGATCGAAGCCGGCCTGCTCGCGCAACAGCATCGAATATCGCTTGCCACCGGCCTTTGCCGGAGAAAGCAGAAAAATGCGACTGGGCGAAACCACGACCTAAATCTTAACGAGTGGCAACAAGCGGGATAACATGACTTGGTGAATCTGCCTGTGAATCCGCCGGTTTTACCGATGCTCGCTAAGCGTGTTGAGGATTTGCCATCCGAAGGCGCTTGGATTTTTGAGCCCAAATGGGACGGGTTTCGCGCGTTGGTGTTCCGCGACGGAGATGAAATGTTCATCCAGAGCCGCGATGAAAAACCGTTGAACCGCTACTTCCCCGACCTGCTGGAGCCACTGCGTTCAGTCTTGCCGGTGCGCTGCGTGCTCGATGGCGAAATCGTCATCGTAAAAAACAAGGGGCTGGATTTCGAGGAGCTGCAGCTCCGCCTTCACCCGGCGGCCTCGCGTGTTCGCCTTCTGTCGCAGCAGAGCCCGGCGTCGGTCGTGTTCTTCGATGTGCTGTGCGAAGGCGAGCGCGACCTGCGCGGCCATTCTTTCCAATCGCGGCGTCAAATTCTCGAATCACTGCTCGCCTCTGCCGCGCCACCCATCCATCTCACGCCGGCCACGTCCGATTCGAATCTTGCATCCGATTGGTTCCGGCGCTTTGAGGGCGCCGGCTTAGACGGTGTCATGGCGAAGACGCCGGCGGGTACCTATGAGCCCAACAAACGGGTGATGTTCAAAGTCAAACATGAGCGCGATTGCGACTGCGTGGTCGCAGGCTTTCGCTGGCACAAAAAAGGTGATGGCGCTATCGGTTCGCTGCTGCTCGGTCTTTACGATGATTCCGGCGCGCTCCAGCATGTCGGCGTGTGCGCCAGTTTCTCGACGGAAAAGCGTCTCGAACTGGCCGGATTCTTAGCGCCCTATCGTAAGAACGCCCTCATCGATCATCCCTGGAAACAATGGGCCGAGCACGGTGCGTCAGCTCCGGAAACCGGGCAGCGCCTGCCGGGTGGTCAAAGCCGCTGGAGTCAAGGCAAGGATCTCTCGTGGGAGCCGCTGCGCCCCAAGCTGGTCGTCGAAGTGGCTTATGACCACATGCAGGGCAGCCGCTTCCGTCATACGGCACAATTCCGCCGTTGGCGGCTGGATAAGAAACCGAGGGATTGCACCTACCAGCAGCTCGAAGTGGTTCCAGCACAGGAATTGCTGGAAATCTTTCGCATTGGAAGCTAACCGCCCTTTTTAGCAGCCCGTTTGCTGGCCTGCATAGTGCGCCAGTCACGCGTCGGATCGTCGTCCGGGTCCGGGGTTTCTTGCGGTGGACGCAACCCCGCAGGCACGTTCCGCAGATTCACTCGAATCCGAGTCCAGGTCGACGAACGTCCCCGCATGGAATCTACCAGCACGTCATCCACCGCCAGATGGCTGTTCACCTCGGCGTGCCTGCTCTTCCATTGTTCCAAGCCGGCCAGGGCAGCGCTTTTATCCGGTGAGTTCGCCACCACCAACAGCGGCATCTTCGTTCGTGGCTGCCTGGCGGAAGACTTAGCGCGCGAGGGCGCAACGCGTTTTCCTTCGCCCTCCATCTTGCGAAAGTGCGGTGGCCAAGGCGCATCACCCAGGCCTGCCGCTTCGTCCTTCGACGCCAGTTCCAGAAGCTTCTCGAGCGAACCTGCCGCGCGGTCCATTGCGCTATGCGGATCCCCGCGTTCGGCGAAGCGCTTCGGAACAGTCAGCACCGTAAAAGCGGCTGGATCGCTGCCGTGCACCTCGTCCCAGTCCAGCGGAGTCGACACGCGAGCGTCCGGTACCGGGCGCACGGAGTAAGCAGAGCAGGTTGTCCGGTCCTTCGCGTTCTGGTTGTAATCGAGGAACACGCCGTGACGCTCCTCTTTCCACCATTTCGAGCTGGCCAGCTTAGGCGCTCGCCTCTCCACCGCGCGCGACAGCGTAAGCGCGGCCCGGCGTACTTCGTTGAAGGTCCAGCGCGGCTCAATCCGTACATTCACATGCATGCCGCGTGAGCCGCTCGTTTTGGGCCAGCCGCGCAGTCCCATCTCCTCGAGAAAAGATCTCACTTCGAGCGCGACCGTGCAGACGTCGTCCCAACTTACCCCGGGACCTGGATCGAGATCGACCCGCAGTTCATTCGGATGCTCCAGATCGCTCGAACAGACGGCGTGTGGATGAAGCTCGATACAGCCGAGATTGACCACCCACGCTAATCCGGCCGCATCATCGACCACGAGCTCTTCCGCCGTGCGACCCGACGGGAAAGTGAGGGTAACTGTTCGCACCCACTCCGGCCGCTCGGTGGGCGCACGCTTCTGGTAGAACGCTTCCTCTTCTGCGCCGTTTACGAAGCGCTTTAAAACCAGCGGTCGATCCCGGATACCCGCCAGAGCGCCGCTCGCGATCGACAAATAATAGCGAACCAGTTCGACTTTCGAGAGCTTCGTCTGTTTTGAGAAATAGAGCTTATCGGGATGCGTGACACGAACCTCGCGGCCCTCGATCGAAAGCGTTTCTACAGCAGCGTCTTTTCCCACTAGAATCTACCCCGCTTTCCCCACAATCGCCACCTGCAGCGGCCTGCTCCCCACCGGCAGCATCGTGAACAGCGATGCGGTCACCTTGCCCCGCATCTTTGCCGCGTTTCCCAGTTTCACCGGAATGGTTCCGGCGTGTATGACCGCCATATCTCCCGACTTCTCGTTCAGCACCAGCACGTACTGGCTGTCGGGCGTCACCGCCAGATAGGTTGGCTCCTGCCCCACCTCCACAATCCCGATTACCTTGCGGCTGTCCACACTCAAGATGCACACGTCTGATCCGCCCGCGCTCGCCACAAACAAGTATTCCGGATTCTCCGAACAGGCCATCGCCCCGGGCGCACGCCCCGCCAGCACGGTCTGCTCCACTTCTAAAGTCCGGTAGGGGAAGATCACCGCCAGCGCATCCATGCCGCGTCCCGAGACAAACAACTGGCCGCCATAGAAGTCAAAGCACAAATTCTCCGGCATCATTGCGACCGGCAGTTCCACTACCGTCGCCAATCCAGGCACCTCCAAAACAGTGATCGTCTGCTCCTGTTGATTCGCCACCAGCAGCAGCTTGCCGTCCCACCGGAAACGCACCTCGCCCAACACACAGCCAAATTCCTTTCTGCTATGCGCTCCGGTCTGCAGGTCCAGCAGTTCGACCGTGCCGCGGACGCCTGATGAAATAGCCACCTTCGATCCATCGCGCGCCACGTCGAGCGAAACCGGCTTCATCGCCAGTTTCCAGCGCCGTTTCACCCGCAGCGTCTCCGCATCCGCTTCGATCAACTCCCGCAAGCCTCGCGCCAGAATCAGTAAGCTTTTGCCATCCGGCGCAAGTGCAAAGCCCGACAATTCATCGGCGTACTTCCAACTGCGCGCGCGATTGAAAGTCGCGTCGAGCGCATGCACGCTCCCCGTTTCAGGCGTCAAAACATAGCTCGCCTTGGCCGGCCCGGCCACCGCAATCGCTTTCGGCGCACCTCCTAGCGGCACCTGTTTCAGCAGCCGGAATTCCGCCAGATCCACCACCGATACGCTCGTCTCGCCAGCAGTAGCGACCAGCGCATAGCCCGCATACCCGGCGCCGTGTCGCCGCCCGCAGGCACTTGCGATCATAAGCCCGCTGGCCTGCCACCATTGCCGCCGCGTTACTCTAAACAAAATGCCGCCCGCTCCAAACAAATCATTCGGGATTTGATCCGGTAAAACTAATCCCCTATGTTACCCTCGGTTTTGTTCTCCCCTCAGTAGTTGCTATTCAATGAACTTCCGGTCCGTCTTCAGCCTGATTTCTTCCGACCTCGCCATCGACTTGGGAACCGCCAACACGCTTGTCTTTGCCAAAGGCAAAGGCATCGTCGTCAACGAACCATCTATCGTCGCAATAAATAAAAACAACGGCGAAATCGAGGCCGTCGGTAAGGAAGCGAAAGAGATGGTGGGCCGCACGCCCGGCAACATTGTCGCCATCCGCCCGATGAAAGATGGCGTGATCGCCGATTTCAAAGTCACCGAGCGCATGCTGAACTACTTCATCCAGAAGGCGCATGGCCGCAAGATGCTGGTTCATCCGCGCATTGTGATCGGCGTTCCCAGCGAAATCACGCAGGTTGAAAAACGCGCCGTCAGCGAATCGGCCTATCGCGCGAAAGCGAGCGAAGTGCATCTGGTGGAACAGGCCATGGTGGCGGCTATTGGCGCCGGCCTTCCCATCACCGAACCATCCGGCAACATGGTGGTCGATATCGGTGGCGGCACGACGGACGTCGCTGTCATCTCCTTATCCGGCATCGTCTATTCCCGTTCCGTGCGCGTCGCGGGCAACGAAATGGACGACGCCATCATGAGCTATCTCAAGCGCAAGTACAACCTCCTTATCGGCGAGCGCACCGCCGAACAAATCAAGATCACCATTGGCTCGGCTTATCCGCTCGACAAGCCGCTGACCATGGAGATCAAGGGCCGTAATCTCATTGAAGGCGTCCCCAAAACGGTCACCATCGAAGACAGCGAAATTCGCGAAGCACTGTCCGAATGTGTGGCGACCATCCTCAATGCAATCCGTGTGGCGCTCGAACGCACACCGCCCGAACTGAGCGCGGACATCAGCGATCGCGGCATCGTACTCACCGGCGGCGGCGCTATGATTAAGAACCTCGATCGCCGCATCCGCGAAGAGACCGGACTACCCGTTTCGATCGCCGAAGATCCCCTTGCCTCGGTCGTCCTCGGCACCGGCAAGATGCTGACCGATTTCAAACTCCTCCGCCGCATCGCGATCGAGTAACCTCTTCTTTTAGAAGAAGCACTGGCAGCCATTTCACCAGCCCCTTACAGTAGAAACAGGACGTTATGGAAGCACTATTGAGCCGGTTCCGAAACCTCACCGTCTTGCTCATTGTCGTGGTAGCGCAACTACTTTATTTGGCCTACCAGGTTAAGACCAATCGGGACGAGCGCCTCATCCGCGTCTGGGCTGTCACGGCTGTCACCCCTATGGCCGGAGTGGTGGAAGCCATTCGCCACAACACCATCGGCTTTCTCGAGGATTACTTCATCCTGCTCGATGTCCGCGAACAGAATCGCAAGCTGAAAGGCGTCAACGACCGGCTGCAGATGGAGAACATTTACTATCGCAATCAGCTCTCGACCGCCGAGCGGGCGCAAGCACTCGCTCACTTCGAATCGCAAACACCGTCGAAGACGATCGCCGCCCGGGTGATCGGCAACAGTACGGTCGCGACCGCCAAGGCTGTCTTTATTGACCGCGGCGCAACCAGCGGCCTCGAAAGCGGCATGGCCGTGGTTACGCCCGACGGCATTGTGGGCAAAGTCGTAGCCGTCTACCCACTCGTCTCTCAGGTTCTGCTTATCACCGATCCCACCTTTAAAGTCGGCGTCGAATCGCAGAAAGGGCACATCCACGGCGTGCTGAATTGCGGAACCGGCAAATGCGTCGTCGAGCAGATTCAGAACGAAGATAAGGTCGATACCGGCGAATGGTTCTACACCTCCGGCGAAGACCGCATCTTTCCCAAAGGGTTCCCCGTCGGCAAAGTCACTGCCGTCCAGGCCGGTCAGGCTATGAAAGAGGTCAAAGTGAATTTGAGCGGCGCGCCCGGGGGCGCCGAGGAAGTGCTGGTCATTCTGCAAGGTATTCATCAAGCCATCCCGGCGACCCCGCCTGTCGAGCAGGATGTCAGTGCGCACATGATGCCTCCGCCGCCCCCGGAAGGCGGCAAGGAAGCACCTTTGGCTTCCAAACCGCAAACCGCTGCCGATAAAGTTCTGGACAAATATGCGGCGCTCGGCAAGGAGCAAGGTCACGTCTATGGGGCAGTGGGGTCGCCTATCCCGAATTTCAATCCCAAACCGACTCCTGCGGCTGTAACTCCAGCCGCCCCGCCAGCAATTCTGGGTTCCCGGACCACCGCTAAAACCGTGATAACTCCCAAGCCGGCAACACCGGAAGTTAAACCGCCCGCAACCTCGCCACCCACCGTTGCGGGGCCGCCTTTGCCGCTCGGCGCTCCGCGCCATAAGACCGCGCCTCCGTCAACGACGCCGCCAGCGCCGCAATGAACGAAACCAGATGAATGAAACCAGCGATCAGTTATTAGCGCCACCGCTACATCAGCAGGACAGCTGGTTCAATCGTTTCCAGGTTGTCGCGCTTGCCGCCATTACACTTGTCGCCATTATCGGCAAGTTTTATCTGCCGCGCCTTGTTCCTCACACCGAGTGGCTGGAATTGCCGCTCCTGCTCACCGTCTATTTCGGCCTGATGCGCCGCAGCCCTATCGCCTCACTCTTTTTCGGCGCCTTTGTCGGGCTGGCCGAAGATTCGCTGTCGCCTGCCAACATTCCCATTGGAATGTATGGCATCACCAAAACGCTCGTCGGTTATTTCGCCGCTTCCGTCAGCCTGCGTTTCAACGTCGAGAGCTCGGTCATCCGTCTTATCCTCTGCTTCTTTTTCTTCTTCTTTCACGAATTTTTCTACTGGATCATGCGCCGCGCCCTACTCGGCCAAATTATTCCCTTTGACCCGCAACAGGTTTTCGTCCATGGCGCGCTGAACAGCGTCGTTGCGCTTCCACTGTTCCTGATTCTCGACCGCCTGCGGCCTTCGACAACTTACTGAGTCTCGCATAATATAGCGGAACTAATTGAGGGCGCGAGCGTCCAATCGTGCATGGGCAATCCGCGCGGTGTGAGACGCGATTTTGTGGCTCTTGAGAAGCGCCGTTTTCAAGCGGTGAAGCTCTTCGACAAGAACTTGAACAACAGCGAGATTGGCCGTCGGCTGAAGGTGAGCAACCAGACCGTCAGTAGATGGCGGAAGGAATATCAGGAAGCGGGCGAGGGAGCTTTGCGACAGGCGGGCCGAGCGGGACGATTGCCTTGTTTAAGTGAAGCCGACAAGGCCCGTTTGACGGAGTTGTTGCTACAAGGTCCCGAGCGCCTGGGTTATGAAACGCCCTTGTGGACGTGTCCACGAGTGGCCCACTTGATCGAAAAGAACTTCGAGGTGAATTACCACCCAGGACACGTTTGGCGTATTCTACGGCAGTTGAATTGGAGTGTGCAACAGCCCGTGGGCCGCGCCTTGGAGCGCAACGAAAGTCTCATTGACGAATGGAAGAACAAGCGGTGGCCAGAGATTAAAAAAAAGCCCAGAACGAGGGCCGGACGATCGTCTTCATCGACGAAAGCGGTCTGAGCCAGCGGCCTCCTCGGCGGCGCACCTGGGCGCCTCGCGGGCAAACACCCGTCCTGCAGTTTCATTTCAACTGGAAGACGCTGTCCGTCATCGCCGGTGTCACCGTCTGGAACTTCTACTTTCAGATCTTCGAAGAAGCCATCAAGTCCGCCCAGATCATCGAGTTTCTGAAACACTTGCTGCGCTATATCGAAGGCGACATTCTGCTGATTTGGGACCGGCTTCCGGCTCACCGTAGTAACGTCACGCAGCAGTTTATCCGCGATCAGCACGGCCGTTTGGAAATCGAGTACTTACCGCCCTACGCCCCGGAACTGAATCCAGTCGAGTACATCTGGGCACATTGCAAGCACCATGACCTGCCGAATGTCTGTGCTAAAAACCTCTGGGACCTGAGTGAAGGAGCCCGCCGCTCTCTAAAGCGCATGCGTCGCCGACCGAGGCTGATCACAGCCTTCTGGAAGCAGGCTTCTTTATTCGTTTGATTCCGCTATATTATGCGGGATTCAGTAAGGCGGCAGGTTCAGGCGGCTTTTTCGAGTTCACGTATGGCTTGGGCTGCGCTTGCGCCTTCGAGATAGGACTCGATGTCGGCGATGGAAAATTCGAAGCCATGGTCGGCCGGGTCGAAGCGACGGTGGCGGCTTTGGGCGACTTGATAGAGGGCAGCGGCTGTGGCGAGGTCCCGTGCTTCCTGCTTGTTGCGTTCCTGCTGGGCTTGGCGGAGGTCGGCGAGATCTTTGTCGCGCTGGCGGCGTAAGCGGGTCTCCTGAAGAGACAGGTTGCGGAACTGCTTTTCGTAAAAGAGGTACGTTTCGAGTCCGATCAGGCCCGCCTGGGCTTCGGCGGGTTCGGCAGCGAATTTTTCAGCGAATTGAGTGCGACCGCGGGCATAGAGAGCGAATTCGAGGGTGGGGATGCGGCGGAGACGCCAGTTGGCATCGGCGATGGACTGAACCAGCTCGGATTCGCGGACGCCGATGGGCTCAAATTCGTCGAAGTAGCGCTCAACGTGCTGCTGGTAAGCTTCGGCATCGTCGGAGGGAAGCAGGACAGTACGGCCGGTGAGGGCGGTTTTGAGGGCGTTGATGGAGGAATGGGCTTTGCCTTCGGCAGTGCGGGGACCGGTCGAGAGAATGGCGTTGGCGCGATTGGCGGCAAGGCGGCCGGGGGAGATTTCCTCAGTTTCCGGTGCGATAGCGGTTTCAATATCGGCGGAGGCTGTGGCGACGACAGCGAGTTCGTTGGACTGTTTGCGGGCGAGCTTTTTGGCTTTGCGTTCCTGGGCGCGGCGAATGGAGCGGGCAGTCATGATGAAGCAGGGTAGCAGGCGTGGCGAGGCCGTTACAAAGGATTTTGGTTGCGGAAAGACGTTAAAACTTTTGGAATCAAGTGGCAAAAATATTTTCTTTGTTTGTGAACGACTTGCAAAAAGGGAGAGGTTTGCCGCAAGAAGGGCTTGACAACGGCACTTTTACACTCACCCTGCGGTGGCGTTGTGGCAGTTCGGTCAGCCCACGATGGCCGAGCGCCTCGCTGTGCGCCCGAATGGCGTGCGCGTCGTAGGCTTTATCCATCAACTCGTACAGATGCGTCACGCGTTCGGAAGAGAGCGTCCTCCCCGGGATGGCTACTTGCGAATCGTGTAGCCAGGCGCCGGTCAGTAGAGCTGTGATCGGAATCTGCCCATCGGCTACGTCCAGGTGCAACTTAAAGCCACGCCAGTATTGCTGATAACCCTTGCTGCTCTTCTGCACGCGCAGGCTGCAGTGACGCGGCAACTCCGCCAGCATGTCCAGCACTGCCCTGCCGCGTTGCGCCTCGCTGCGACTACGCTGCGATCGCGGCGTACTGCGCTTCGGCTTGGGTCCGCGTTTGTATTTCTGGCGCGCGACTTTGGGGGGCGGGTTTTCCGGATAGCGCTCACGCGCTTCAATGGCGGTCGAATCGCGCGCGATGTGCCCGATCGGCTGTCCTTGCCGGCTCTGACGAGTCAAGGCCTCATGCAGCCGCTGCGGTAATTCGCTGGCGGCAAACTCGGCAAAGGCTCGCTCTGCAAAATATAAGAAAACTGCTGTAGTCGCTCGCGTGGGGTACTCTGCATACGAAGGGTGGTTGCTCCTTGTTTTTTGTTTGTCTGGAAACAACAGAGTACAAGGCTTCCTCCCTTTTCTTTCAAACATTTCTACTCTTTCTGTTCTTAATTTTGAAGTCCCTCATCTAAGTGACATTGGGCTTGAGCCTGCCCCACGAGAGCGTCTTCCGCAACCAGGCCACCATCTCAGGCTTCCAATGCTGCATCTGCTCGCCCCGCCAAGTACTCATGCCATGGCCGCCGCCCTCCACCGTGATCAACTCGCAGCCGGCATCCACTTTGCGCATTGCCTCACACATCGAAGTCGATTGCGCGAAGTCCACCTGGTCGTCTTTCGTGCCGTGGATACATAGAAACGGCGGCATGCCGTGATGTACGGCTGCTATTGGCGCAACCTTCCGCAATTGAGCCAGCCCCGTTTCGTCCAGCCGCTCCGCTCCAAAGAAGTGAATGCCGCCTCCATTCGCTGCATGCCGGTTCGCCACTGCCATATTGAAGCGCTCGGGATGATCCCGCCGTAACTCAGCCAGCTTGCCGTAATCGACCGGCCCATAAAAATCCACCACCGCCGCCACTTTCGTATCGGCCGTCTCGTGGGTGCCGGCGTAGTTCACCAGAAACGCTCCCGCTGATTCACCAATCAGGGCCAGCTTCGAATTATCCACGTGATATTCCGCGGCATGAGCTTTCACCCAGCGAATCGCATTGTTCAAATCTTCCATGGCCTGCGGAAAGTGAGCCGCAGGCGCCAGGCGGTAATCTATGCTGAACCAGGCAAATCCTGCGTTCGAGAGTACGTTGAACAGTGGTCGCACATTTGTGCTTCTGTTGCCCCCATCGAAACCGCCGCCATGCACCAGGATGGCAGTGGGAAACGGTCCCGGTCCATCCGGCACATGCAGGTCGAGCAACAATGGCTTGCCCTCAGGGCGGCTAAATTCCACGTCGTTCCGGTTTACCGCTGCGCCCGGCAATAGCGCACTGCTCATCAGGAAAGCGATTGCGAATCTGCACATGGCTCGGAATTGTATCAGCAACACGTGAGATAGTACGGCTGTCTTCATGCGTCAACACAAAATCGCAGTCATCCCCGGCGACGGTATCGGCAAAGAAGTAATTCCGGCAGGACTCAGCGTCCTCCAGGCACTCCAGAATCTCGACGGCGGCTTTGAACTGCTCTTCGAAACATTTCCGTGGGGCTCCGATTACTACCGTGCGCACGGCCGAATGCTGCCGGAGAACGCCCTGGACACGCTAACGAATTTCGACGCGATCTATTTCGGCGCGGTAGGCGATCCCGACATCCCCGACCACATTACGTTATGGGGTCTACGTCTCTTCCTCTGTCAGGGCTTCGATCAATACGCGAATGTACGGCCCATCCGCCTGCTCCCCGGCATCGAGAGTCCGCTCCGCCACGCTACCGCAAAAGATCTCGACTGGGTGATCGTCCGGGAAAACAGCGAAGGTGAGTACGCCGGCCATGGCGGACGGTCACACCGCGGCTTACCCCAGGAGGTAGCTACCGAGACCGCTTTATTTACACGCGCCGGCATCGAGCGCATCATGCGCTTTGCCTTCGAGCTGGCCCGCGAGCGCCCGCGTCACCTGTTGACGATCGTGACCAAATCAAACGCCCAGCGCTTCGGGCTGGTCCTTTGGGATGAGATTGCCGCGCAGGTCGCCCGCGACTATCCTGACATTACGACCGACAAGATGCTGGTCGATGCCGTCACCACGCGCATGGTCTTGAAACCCGGCACTCTAGACGTGACCGTTGCGACCAACCTGCACGCCGACATTCTGAGCGACCTCGCAGCTGCTCTTGCGGGGAGCCTGGGTATTGCACCCACCGCAAACCTGAATCCCGAACGCCGCTTTCCTTCCATGTTTGAGCCTATCCACGGGTCGGCGTTCGACATCATGGGAAAGGGCATCGCCAATCCGATCGGCAGTTTCTGGACGGCCGTTTTGATGCTGCAGCATCTTGGCGAAAATGCCGCCGCCGGCCGCCTGATGCGCGCCATAGAGCATGTCACTGCCTCCGGCAACACCCGATCCCCAGACCTTGGAGGCCATGCGACGACTCGCGAGGTTACCGAGGCGGTCTGCCATGCGCTGTAACAGCCTTAACTGAAAATTAAAGTTATAAGCGTTCCTTGTCTGGATTTGCGTCTAACCAGTATGTGTGCTCAAACGAATCTAAATCGACGAGAGATCCTGCTGGCCATGGGTGCCGCTGCCATATCCGCTACCCCTTTGCCCGCCGCCGATTCGCCCTCCGGCACCATTCCCTATCGCACGCTGGGACACACCGGCGAGAAAGTCTCCTGCATCGGCATGGGTGGCTTTCACCTCGGCAAAAAAGAAGTCGCTGAAGCCGACGCCATTCGCCTCGTGCACTCCGGCGTCGATCGCGGCATCAACTTTTTGGACAACTCGTGGGATTACAACAAAGGCGAAAGCGAAAAACGCGTTGGGAAAGCCGTCAAGGACGGCAATCTACGCAGTCACGTTTTCATGATGACCAAGAACGACGGCCGCACCACCGAGGAATTCAATAAGCAACTCGATGAGTCTTTGCAACGCCTGCAGACCGATCACGTCGACTTGATCCAGTTCCACGAAATCATCCGCTTCGAAGATCCCGATCGTATCTTCGCGGAGGGCGGCGCGGCGGAAGCGGCTTTGGCTGCCAAGAAAGCAGGGAAGGTCCGCTACATCGGGTTTACCGGACACAAGGACCCGCACATTCATCTCTACATGTTGCAGGTCGCCGACCGCCATCACTTTGTTTTCGATACCGTGCAGATGCCGGTTAACGTGATGGATGCTCACTACCGCAGCTTCGGTCAGTTGGTGCTGCCGGAACTGGTCAAACGCAATATCGGCGCGCTCGGTATGAAGAGCCTGGGCGACACCATTATTTTGAAGAGCGAAGTCGTCACGGCTATGGAATGCCTGCATTACTCGCTAAGCCAACCGGTATCCGTTCAAATTACCGGAATCGATAAACCCGAGATCTTAGACCAGGCAATCAAAGCCGCGCAAACTTACCATCAGGTTTCAAAAGAACAGATGGCGGCAGTGCTCGCCCGCACCGCGCCTCAGGCGGCGGATGGTCGCTGGGAACTATTTAAAACCAGCGCGATTTTTGACAGCACCGCCCAACACCCGGAATGGTTGGGCGAGGTCAGTCCGCACGTCAAGAAAGCCAAACCGGTGATGACCTGATCGCTCGGGGTAGGGTTTAAGGTGACAGGCTGAAGCCTATCCTACGGTCGCCAGGCTACCACTTCCGGGAGAATCGCTCCACCGACAAAATTGCTCGAGCGCAACAAGACTTCAAATCTCTGCGGAGAGCCGGAGGGATCAATGCCAACTTCATGCAGCATCCGTTCCATTCGCCCGCTGTCCACGACAAACTCACCGGCGGCCTGCGTCGATTGCGCCGTCGTCCCTGCGATCAGTAAAGCCGCCCCCTCGCCTTCCGCTTTGGGCACAAACACGATCCGCGCATAGGTATAGCCGTGGTTAATGTCGTCGGTGCTGGGATACCATTCCAACTCGCCTTGCTTTGGCCTCGCATTCCGAAAGACGATCCGACCGCTCTCCTGCAGTTCGCAGCGAAAATTCAACCGGTCCTCATACAACTGCGCCCAAGGGTTACTGATCGGACTGCCCACCAAGATCGCATTGTGGTCCTTGAACTCTTGTAACTGCACTTCATGTCCTGATCGCAAAAAGATGCGCGATGCAAACTGCGGATGATTCCTGATGATAAGTCCTGCAATCGCCATCTCTCTGCTGTCGGTGAACTCGTATAAGTTCCAGTTACGTATCAAATCCGGTGGTTCGATATTCGCCACGCTGGGATAACTGCGCGCCATGTACTCATCGAGCGTGATCCGGCGGTGCGCGACGGTTGAAATCTGCAGCAACCCGGTATCGCTGGTCACAATTAACGTATCGTCGCCTGGACTGAAAAGAGCGGAGAAGGGAAGTGTTCCGCGCACACTCTTCCGGTGTGCCTGGTACGCGGCAAAAGTCAACACCCCGAGCAGCGCGCAAACCGCCGCCACCATCCACCAGTGAATCTGGCGGCGACGCCGGGCCGGAAGTATTATGGGGGCTGGTTCCGCGGCCGGGAGCGCCACTGTTACTGCTTCCAACAGCATCGGGCGTCGCTCAAAAGCTAATAAATACCCGCCTTTGGGCATCTTCACAATTACGGGCTCGCTTTGCCCTTCGTCCGCAAAATACAGGTCGAGACGCTTCCGCAGATTGCGTGCTTCAGCCCGTACAATGCTGTCCTGGCCGCTTTGAAAATTGGACGACGATCGTCCAAACACCCGCTCCGCAATGACCTGTTCCCGCGCGTCCAGCGGACGCTCTTCTAAGGTACATTCGGCCACATATGCCAAAAATTCCCGCAAGCGTGGCGACTTGGCGAAGGCGCTACTTCCCGCCACCCGTTCCACCAGTTCTTCTTGCCCGACTCGTACCAAAACAAACCGATGGTATCACCTGCTTTGACCGTTAAAGCTTCTGCATTCTTTGCTGGCCAAACCCGCGGAACAACCAAATAAAACGCAAGACCCGGAGCTTCAGCAACATTTCACCGTGAATTCCCGTACTCCCCATCCCGGAAAGCAGTTACATTTCCAAACAACGCTGTGTCGGTAATACTCCGCCACGAGGTTAGTCCAAAAAGGGTTAGTCATGTCTGTGTCGAAATCATCACTCCGAACCTTGTCTGTTCTTCTTCTCTCCTTGACCGCTGCATTTTTGTTAGCGGGCCAGGAGTTTCGATCCACGTTAAGCGGTCAGATCACCGATTCGAGCGGGGCGTCCATCGCGAACGCCACAATCGAGGCCGTGAGAAGTGATTCTCAGCAGACTTACCGGGCCGTCAGCACCAAGGCTGGCAGCTACTACATTCCGTATGTCCTGCCGGGCGAATACACCGTAACAGCGATGGCAACCGGGTTCAATACGCGCAAACAGGAGCACGTGACGCTCCGCGGAAGCGAAACCACCGGGTTGAACTTCACTATGCAGATCGGCGCGACGTCGGAGACGATTACCGTCAGCGCGGCGCCCCCGCTGCTCGAAACGGAAACTGGTTCCGGCGGAACCGTTTTAAACGAGCGCGAAATTCAAAACCTGCCGCTCAACGGCCGCCAGATTTACACCCTGCTCGGCACCACTCCCGGTTCTCAGTTCACGCAAACACAATTCGGCGCAGGCGGCTACTCAGGTACCCGCGGCTGGGACACTTCGAATGCTTACACGCTCGGCGGCGGCGTGGCCGGCTATCAACAGTTTTATATCAACGGAACCAACATCACCGTGCAGAATAATGGCACGCGCGGCACCTGGACCATCGCTCCAAACGTGGATGCGCTCCAGGAAGTCAATCTCTTAACCACCACCTACGATGCCCGCTTCGGACGCAGCGGCGGCGGCAGCGTCAATATGGTCGTCAAACAGGGCTCTAACGCGTTTCATGGCGAAGTCTACGATTATCTCGAAAATGGAGCTTTGAACGCCAACGTCTATCAAAACAACCTTAATGGCCAGCCCCGCCAGAATCTGCATCAGAATCAATTCGGCGGCACTTTCGGAGGCGCTGTCAAGAAAGACAAAATCTTCTTCTTCGGCTCCTACGAGGGATATCGCGAGACCATTCCCTTCTCGACTCTCGAAAGCGTCCCGCCTGCCTATCTGCGTCCGCAGCCCGGTCAAGGTGTCGATTTCACTCAGACCGGCTTCCAAATCTTCGATCCCACCACCACCTTCTGCACCGTGCCCGGCGGCACTCTCTCGAACTGCCCGGGCTCGTCATTCGGGCGCACGCAGTTCCCGAATAACACCATTCCAGCGAGCCGCATCAGCCCCGTCGGAGCAGCGGTACTTAATCTCTATCCGCTGCCGAATACCTCCGTAACCGGCACACAAAATAACTTCATCGCCAATTTGCCCGATCATTACAAATACGATCAGCCTCTGGCGCGTGTCGACTACAACACGAGCGACAAAATGCGCTGGTACAGCTTGTTCGCCTACCAGCACGGTACGGAATTTCGCAACAGCAACGGTTTCCCGCCTCCTGCCGAGAACGGCAACATCAACCAGCTTCGGCAAGCTTTGGTCGCCAGCGAAGACATGACTTACACCTTCTCGCCTACCCTGGTGGGCGACTTCAAAGGTTCTTTCGTGCGCTACATCGAGGAGTCGCCGAATGGAGATCTAACTACTTCCGTCAGCCCCTCGACTCTCGGCCTGACCATGCCCTCCGTTCCCACCGCCATTCGTCCCCTCTTGCCTCAGTTCACGACCAGCCAGTACTACCCGCAAGTAGTCGGCAACCAGCTCAACACGCAGTACTACAACGTGATGAGCTTTGACAGCGATTTCACCAAGACGGTGGGTAAGCACACCATTCATTGGGGCGGCGAGATCCAGGAACTTCAATATGCGAACCCTCGCACGGTCGGCTCTCCCAACGGCGATTTCTCTTTCGGCAGCATAAACACGCAATACAACCCGCAGCTTCGCAATCAACTCTCCGGCGTCAACGACGGTTTCGATGTGGCCGACATGCTGCTGGGCGACCCCTCCGGCGGCGGCGTTGACTACAATCGCACTCTCTTCGCCGGCTATCCCGCCTGGGCGCTTTACGGCCAGGACGACTGGCATCTCACCCACCGCCTTACCATCACTATCGGCCTGCGCTACGACGTCCAGGTCGGTGTACGCGAACGCTATAACGGATTGAATCGTGGATTGTGCCTCGTCTGTGTCAATCCCATCACGAACGATCCCGGTTACCAGGCCAACCTCGCGGCCGACGCCGGCGCCCTGAACCTCGCAGGTATCAACCCTGCTTCACTCTCCACTGTCTACGGCGGCGTATTGTTTGCCGGCGCCAAGGGACAGCCGCGGGACGCCTACAATACCGATTTCACTAACATTCAACCCCGCTTTGGGTTTGCCTATCAGCTGGATCACAAGACCGTCATTCGAGGTGGCTGGGGCCTCATGTACGCGGTCGGCCTGGAAGGTGGCACGACCGACGGCTTTACCCAAAACACCAGCTACATAGCTTCGCTGAATAGCAACGCAACACCTACTAATTACTTCGCGAGCGGTAATCCTTTCCCGAACGGCGCACAGGCCCCTCCCGGCAATAGCCTTGGTCTGCTCACCAATGTCGGGAACGGCATCTCGGTCGACTTCCCGCAGCGCCGCATTCCACGCTCGCAAATTGTCTCGCTCGGCTTTCAGCGCGAGTTGCCCTGGCACATGGTCCTCGACGCCCGCTTTGCCGGCAACTTCACAAACCGCCTTCGTGTTACCACCAGCTTCAACAGTTCGCTCTCGCTGCAGGAGCTGCAGGCTGGTATCGCGAATCCCAACTTGTTCAATCAGCAGGTTCCCAATCCTTACTACAACATCAGCAGCGTTCCCTCGACGAGCAGCCTCGGGTCTCATCCCACTGTGAATGCGTTGCAACTACTGCTTCCTCTTTCTCAATACTCCGGCGCGGTCGGCGACTACACCAATCCGCTGGGTACAAATGACTACAAGGGTCTGGAAGTGAAATTGGAAAAACGCCTCGATCATGGCATCTCTTTCCGCTTGGCCTACACCTATTCCAAGACCATGAACGCCACCAGCTACCAGAACTACTATCCCTATCAGGACAAGAATACCTATCGCGAAATTGCAGGTACCGATCGCACTCACGTCTTCTCGCTCACCGCCAATTGGGACCTCCCCGTCGGCAAAGGGCGCGCCCTACTGCCAAGTCCCAACCGACTGGTCAGCGCATTGGTGAGCGGTTGGAGCATCAGCCCTGTACTTTCGGTTCAAACCGGCACTCCGGTCGGCTTAAACACCGGCTATTACTACAACTGCAACCACAGCTACACACCCGACGGAGGCCCAAGCCTGAACAACTACATCTATAACGACTACAGCAGCGGCAACTCGCTCGGCTGCTACTCGACTATTCCGCAATATGGCTTGCATGTTCTTCCAGACCGCATCGCCACGCTGCGTATTCCAAGCATTCCAAACCTCGATTTGTCCCTGCAAAAAGATTTCGACATTCGAGAGCACGTGCATGCCAAACTCCGTGCCGATGCCTTCAACATCACCAACAGCGTTCTCTTCGGCGGACCGGATACCAACCCTAACGACGGACCGCCCGTCCAGCAGGCGAACGGCAGTTACACCGGCTACGGCACCGTCGGCCCAACACAGCAGAATTTCCCCAGAATCCTGCAGGTATCGCTAAAGGTTTCGTTCTGAAATAACAGCTAAACTAGCTTCATGGCTATTGCGACGCAGTCCCTCACGTTGGAGGAGTTCCGCACCCGCTATGCCAACGAAAAACCTTACTACGAGTATTGGTTTGGAGAGGCGATCCAGAAGTCGGTGCCCACGATTCCTCACGGACTCTTGCAGCGGATTCTCGGCGCATTGCTGGCTGCGGCTGGGTACCGTTCCGGTTCAGAGATTGAACTGCGGATCGATGCAAACTGGCAGCCGAAGCCCGACGTGATTGCGTGGCTCTCGCCCATCCGGCAGTCTTATCCCACCGCGCCCGTGGACATTGTCGCGGAAATCCTGTCCCCTGACGATGCCATGGCCCTGGTCTTCGAAAAGTGCCGGCAATATCAGCGGATCGGTATCGGCCAGATTTTCGTCTTCGATCCGGAGGCGAGGGTCGCCTGGCAATGGAGTGCGACAACCGGGAATCTGGAAAGAATCTCAACTGTCGAACTCGGCAACGGACAGTCGATCCCCCTACCTGCTCTTTGGCAGCAGCTCGATCAAGCTCTGACCTAGTAAGATGTACGGGTCATTTGTTTAGTTCACGGGTCGCTACGCTCGCGGCTCTGACGGCGAAACCGCCACCATAAAGCCAGTCCGAAAAGCGATACCACAGCAAGAGCCGCCGTGCCCGGTTCCGGCGTCACGTTCGCCTCTACATTCAGGTACACGTTGCCTGCCGCATAGTCGTAATTCAGCACGAGCTTTTCGAGACCGCCGTCGATCACCGATCCCTCCACCGTCGAGAACGCGCCAGTAAGTCCGTTGGGCGCAGCTATGAGAAGAAAAGTGTCTCCGATGTTCGGATTGGACCCTTCTATCCCCACAAGCTCCAGCGTGCCATCGAGCGAAGCGGATCCGGTATAGAAAAAACCAGCGTCGTAAACGTCTTTTAAAATCCCGTTGTGTGTCTGACTATAGCCGGAACCCGTCGCGGGACCCGTTCCCACCTGAAACGATCCGGACGAGACAAATGTGCCGAAGTTGTCCAGTTCCCGCACCGAGCCGCCCCCGGCAGCAAGTCCGACATCGCCATAGTTTATGAACTTGTTTGCGCTGAAACCGCTGCCAAAGGCTTGGGTACTCAGCGACCCATTATTGGTGAACGTACCAGCCACTTCCAGCGAGCCCGCGCCTGCATGGTACTCACCAAGGATGAGATTTGAAGTGGCCGTAACGTTACCCAGAACATTCAGATCGGCGTCCGAAAGCTCAAACATCCCTCCGATATTGAGCGTTCCTCCCAGGGGCGCGGTCGTGATCGAAGTTCCCAGTACAACGTTGCTGTCAGCGTTGGTCAGATGAGCGAACGCACTTTGCGAGCCGTTCTTGATATCGCTATAGATGTTCCATGCCGTTCCGCCCAGATCGGTAATGCCGTTCGGCTGTGAAGTGAGCACCACGGGAGTTCCAGGAGCGATCAAAAGGCTGCCTGTATTATTCAGCCGGCCAAGCGTGACCGCCGGTCCCGAAGGTTGCGGGGCGCTGTAGCTGTACTCAGCGAAGTTCAAGCTTCCCTGGTTGGTTAACGTGCCCCCTACCGAAAACAGGTTCCGCGGCCCGGTTTCCGGTGTAATCAGATCAGCCGTTCCGGTATTCACGAAAGTTCCCTTGATCAGGGTGTTATTCGAGCTGGAGAAATTGCCGCCATTGTTCAGATTGCCTCCCACTGTCAGTGGGGACGTGAAGCCGCTAGAACCAGGCTGATACGGCGGACCAAAGCTGCCGTTCGAAGAGATCGCCATATTGTGCAAAACCATCAAAGCCGGAGATCCAAACGTTGGCGACTCTAATGTGGACAACCCGGACGTGGCTCCGAGCTTAAGAGAGTTTATGGTAGCGTCTACATCGAAAGTGACATCGTCCGAGCTCGTGCCAATCGTGACATTTTCCGGCGCAACGGCCCCTCCTTGGCCCGGCACAACCGCCGGCATCCAACCGCTTGCAGTACTCCAGTTAAAGGCGCCGCCCTTCCACTGCGCGGTACTAGCGGCGGCGCTGGTCCAAGAAATAAAAATTAAAAAGGAACTAATCAGACAGGAGCTGAAGTCGACGCTCCGTCGATGGCTAGACATAATGGGTCTGCTTTCATTCGAAAATTACGGAGAACCAACCTGGACTAGGGCCAGTGTACTCTCTCTTGCGCGGAGAAGATAGCAAGATCGTGTACTTACTCTAAGAAGCTGGTGGATGTGCGGCGGAGCATCGGCGAACCGAAAACGTGCCTTGATTGTCGATAACCGAGGTGTTATTGTAGATAACCGAGGCAACGCGTGAGCAAACCGGCCGATATGATCCAGGGCACTTTGGATCTGCTGATACTAAGAACGATTTCGCAGGAGCCGCGGCACGGTTGGGCCATTGCGAAGCGAATCGAGCAGATCAGCGAAGAGGTGCTGCAGGTTTCGCAGGGATCATTGTATCCGGCGCTGCACCGACTGGAGCAGCAGGGTTGGATTGAATCGGAATGGCGGGTGAACGAGACGGGCCGTGACGCCAAGTTTTACGCACTGACCCGTGCCGGCAAGAAGCAATTGCAGAAGGAACTGGCGCAATGGGAACGCCTCTCGCATGCCATCGGGCTGGTGCTCCGGTATTCGTGAAAGGAGATGGTTTATGAGCCGCTATTTTTCGATGGTCGTGCTTCGTATGCGTTCGCTCTTTCGAAGGCGAACCGTGGAGCGGGAGCTGGAAAAAGAATTACAGCTGCATTTCGATGAACTGAGCGCCGAATTTCGCGGGCAAGGACTGAACGCGGCGGACGCGGCGTTGGCGGCGCGTCGTGCGATGGGCGGAGTGGCAAAGGCTGCCGAAGAGTGTCGCGACCAGAGGCGAACGGCGATTTGGGACAGGGCGATGCAGGACCTGAACTATTCACTGCGGGCCCTGCGCGGGAACCCGATGTTCACGTTTATCGGCATATCTTCACTAGCGGTGGGGATTGGTGCGAATGCGCTGATGTTCAGCGTGGTGCAGTCGATTCTGCTGCGCCCGCTGCCGTACCGTCAGCCGGCACAGCTTCTATCCATCAACCAGGTTTCGGCGCGCATGCCTGGCGGCGTGGTCTTGCCACCGGAATTTGCCAACTGGCGGCAAGACAGCCACACGCTTTCCGAACTCGGCGCATTTAACGATGAACAACTCACGCTCACCGGGACTCGCCAGGCGCAACACCTGGCGGGCGCAACGGTGAACGCCGGATTTTTTCAAACGCTGGGCGTGACGCCCGCCCTGGGGCGCGCCTTCAGCACAGCAGAGGATGGGCCGAACCCGGAACGCGCGGCGATTCTCTCGGACGCACTGTGGCGATCGCAATTTGCGGCAGACAGAAATATTCTGGGCCGTACGATTGTGCTGAACAGCCTCGGCTATACGGTGACCGGGGTGCTATCGCCGGACTTTCGCTTTCCGGACCAGGGCCAACCGGACGTGTATCTGCCTGGTGGATTCTCCGGTCCGGCGCAATGGAACACGCCCAGGATGGCGCTGCTGCGCGTGATGGGACGGCTGCGGAACGGGACTACGATAGCGCAAGCGGAACGCGAATTGAAAGCGATCAACCAGCGGCACAGCACGGAAATTCCTACGCTTTACCGGCGGGCGTTTCACAACCGCGTGCTACAGACAATGCCATTGCAGCAGAGGCTGGTGGGTGATCTGCGTCCGGCGCTCTTGGTTCTCACGGGCGCAGTCTGTTTGCTGCTTCTGCTGACGTGCAGCAACCTGGCGGCTTTGCAATTGGCGAGAGCGTTTGCCAGAGCAGGCGAGTTTGCGATACGGCTGGCGCTAGGGGGTGACCGTAAGCGACTGGTGCAGTTGCTGCTGACTGAGAATTTGCTGCTGGCGAGCGCGGGGGCACTTCTGGGCGTGGCGGGCGCCTATGCGGCTGTACCGGCGGTGCGCACGCTCAACGCGCTACACCTGGCTGCGCCGAAAGATTTGTCGATAGATCCTGTGGTGTTGTTGGCTTCACTGGCGCTGACAGTCGGTTCGGCGTTTCTCTGCGGGCTCGGACCGGCGCTGGCGGTTTCGACTCTGAATCCGAATGCAGCGATAAAATCCGGCGCGAAATCGATTGCCGGCGGATCATGGAGCGACCGGGCGCGAACGATGCTGGTGGCGGCGCAGGTTGCCTTTGCGCTGATTCTGCTTCTCTCCGCCGGACTGCTGTTAAAGAGTGCCGCGCACATTCTGAGCAATCCGCTGGGCATGCAGCCGGCGAATCTGGTGATTGCGACATTCCGCGTCGATGCGCATCGTTACACGACCGATGAAAAGACCGTTGCCTTAGGAGAGGAGATCGTGGAGCGAATCCGCCAGATACCGGGAGTGGAGTCGGTCGGTTTGACCAATGCGCTGCCACTGGGCGGGTACTCGCTGGGAGGCGCGGTGGTGTTTGAGGGAAGACCTGCGCCACCACCGGGAGCGAGGCCGATGGTCAATATTGTGGCAATCACGCCCGATTACTTGCGTACGATCGAGTCGCCGGTGCTGGCGGGGCGCGGCATAGAACGGCAGGACCGCCGTGGATCGACAATGGTGGCGATTGTGAATCACGACTTCGCGCAGCACTTCTTTCCGAATGCCGATCCCATTGGGCGGCGCTTCCGCTGGGGAGCCGATGGCGCGCCCTGGACCGAGATTGTGGGCATTGTGGCGGACGTGCGGCATCGCGGGCAGGATGCGGACCCGGAGCCGCAGATTTTTGTGCCGTTTGCTCAAGTTTCGGGCACTGCGCTGGGCCTGGCGATCCGATCGGGGCAGCCACTGGAGGCATTGGCTCCGGCGATTCGCAACCAGTTCCGGGCGGTCGATCAGACCATGCCGGTTTTCAACATTGTGACGATGGAACGGCGGATCTCGATGACAATGGAACCGAGGCGCATCGAGCTGATTGTGATTGGATCCTTTTCGCTGCTGGCCTTCTTTCTGGCCGTGACGGGCGTTTACGGTGTAATTAACTATGCAGTGATGCGGCGGACACGCGAGTTCGGGGTGAAACTGGCGCTTGGCGCGAAGCCGTCAACGATTGCTGCCGAGGTGATGCGCCGCGGCTTGCTTCTGGCGGCTGCCGGGCTGCTGCCCGGCCTGGCGCTCAGCTATGCAGCGGCTCGTTACCTGTCCAGCCTGCTCTACAAGGTCACGCCAGAGGATTTTCGATCGTACGCAGGGGCCGCGCTGCTGTTACTGGCTGCTATTCTTTTTGCGAGCTTGATTCCTGCGCGGCGCGCCTCGCGTACGGACCCGCTAAGCGCTCTTCGCTGGGAATGATAGTCGCGTCCTGCTGCACTCCCAGCGCCACTTTCGAGAGCAGTAATGCTATTCCTACGGGCAGAAACGCGTCCCACTGGCGCGCCTCGATGAATTTCCCGACGATAAATGTCACCACGATCAACGCGGGCAACAGCACGGCGGCGCGGCGGAGAAATGGGTCGGCGTGGCGCATCCCCACTGCGGCGGCCCACCACCAGAACACCAGGATTGCCGCCGATTTCAGGAACCATTGCGAAGGTCCCGCCAAGTCCAGAAGATTGGTCCAGATATGCATCTCGAAGTGGCCGTGAATCGGCATAAAATGCTGCATCGCCGCCCGCACCGCCAGCCAGCTGAGAAAGCTGCCCGCGGGCACTAGTAGAAACGTCCGGAGTGGCGCGTTGCCATAAAGCACCCCTGCCGCGACGAGCACCAGCAGCAGCGTATTTTCGTGATTCATAGTGCCCACGGCTAGAGCCATGGCGAAGAGTACATACCGCTTGCGGTAAAGCAGCATCAGGCAAAGGGTGTAAAAGAACACCATGGCGATGTCATAAAACGTGTAATAAATGATCGTCGGAATCAGCATCGCGGCCAGCAGCACCTGGCCGAAAGCCCGGTAACGCGATCCGAAGAACATCACGCACCATTGCCCCATCAGGTACATTGCCGCGCCAGTGGCAATTAACTGCGACAGGAAGTAACACCGCAAATAGGAAAGAGGCGGCGCCAGCCATTTCAGTCCATCCGCCAACCAGACCATCAGTAGGCGGTTGCCCGTGATCGGATACTCTTGCGGGCGCTGCATCAACACGGTCACCGGAGAAAAATCACCCTCGTGCCCATAACTCATCAGGGCCACAAATACGGACACGGTGCAGGCGAACCAGATTGCCAGGTCGAAGGCACGCGCCGATAAAACGAGGGGCGCGGCTATCCTGCGTGTGAAATAAAAGAGGGTCGATAGCACCACCAGCGCTGCTGCCAGAAACTCGTCGCGCCGCAGTGCAACCTGCAAATCGCGCGTGGTGGGATGAATCAGGCCTTCCCTGAAATTCGCATCGAGACCCAGCAGTGAAATCAGAAAGTGCTCGAGCGGTTGCCGGGCCGGCGACCAAATCGCCAGTCCCAGCAAGCCCAGGAGAATCAACGCTCCGAACCCTATCCAAATGTCGAGCCGACGCCAAACCGAAACCGGGTGCGCCGGCGAATCCTGGACCGCCGAGTCGACAGGTCTTTCTTGCAACGTAGGCATAGTTTCCGTCAGGCTCCCAAGGAAGTGAGTTTGCTCGGTACCGCGGGTCGAACCTCGCCGCGACGGCTTCGTATCGATCGCGTCAAGTAGAGAGGGCGTTGCTTGACCTCGTCATAGATGCGGCCGATGTATTCCCCGGCAATTCCGAGACCGATCATTTGCAGACCGCCCATCAGCAGTACCGCCACCAGCAGCGTTGTCCAGCCGGATACCCAGTTGTTGGTCAGGAGTCGTACCGACAAGCTGTAGAGAATGCCCAAAAACGCCAGTGCGGCTGCCCCGAACCCGGCCAGTAGCAGAATGCGCAGCGGAATAGTAGAGAACGAAACAATGCCGTCCAGCGCCAGACTCAGCATCTTGCGTAAGGGATATTTCGTCGTGCCCGCAAATCGCGCCGCCCGGTCATAGCGCAAGCCATACTGCCGGAATCCGACCCAGCTACTCATCCCGCGGAGCAAGCGATGACGTTCCGGCATTTGCAACATGGCGTCCAGAGCTTTGCGATCCAGCAGCCGAAAATCACCTGTATCGAGAGGAATCTCTATATCGGATAAAGCATTGATAAAACGGTAAAACGCTTTCGCTGTCCACAGCTTAAAGCTCGATTCGCCTTCCCGGGAACCGCGCACTCCGTAGACCACCTCATAGCCTTCCTGCCACTTCGCCAGCATTTCAAGGATCACTTCAGGCGGATCTTGTAGATCGGCATCGATGATGACGACGGCTCTTCCTCCGGCTACTTCCAGGCCAGCCGTAACCGCGGTCTGATGTCCAAAATTTCTGGATAGCTCCACCACCGTCACGTTCGGGTCCGCGTCGTGCAAGCCGTGCAGCAGTTTGAGCGTGGCATCCCGCGACCCATCGTTTACGTAAACGATCTCGTAGGGTTCGCGCGTGCCTTTTAACACTTGCGTCAGCCGCTTGTGGCACTCGGCGATGCCCTCTTCCTCGTTGAAACAAGGGACGACGACGCTCACCGTGAGAGAGTGATCCAACAAGCGATCAAACATATGATTACTGTGGGAACGAGAACTCTTCTTCTCAGTTATTTTGCTGTTCTGCTGGCAGCTATCCAGACTACTCCGTACTACTTCTCTGCGGATCAGGCAAAAAACCAGAGCAAAAATTCGTGAGTACTTTCACGCAGCAATAGTCCTTACGCTCAACGCCCGTCAGCCGATATGAATAGAGGATGGGGAACGCGTCGACCACCTTGGATGGCGTGTCCTTGAGCCTAGATTCAGATCGAGTTCACGTGATAGATAAATTCAGCAGCCAACAGTTACTTCGATTCGTATTTTCCATGGTCGTCCTGGCAACCGGCGTTCGCGGGCAGTCCAATGTGCTGACTCACCGCTACGACACTCTGCGCACTGGGGCCACTTTGGGCGAGACGTCGCTGACTACTTCGAACGTGAACTCCGGTGAATTCGGACTGCTCTATACATACCCCGCGGATGGTGCGATCTACACGCAGCCACTTTACGTCAGCGCATTGAATATTCCGGGAAAGGGCACGCATAACGTAGTCTTTTTCGGGACGATGAACGACAAACTATACGCGTTTGATGCGAACAGCAATAGTGCGGCGCTCTGGACCCGGGATTTCACCAACTCGAGCGCGGGTGTAACCGCTATTCCCATCACGGATCTGGTCGGCTCGAATAGCCTGAACATTGTCGGTAACGTCGGGATTGAGGGTACACCGGTCATTAATCTTTCGACGAACACTATGTACGTGGTAGTTCGCACGAAAGAAAATCAATCCTACGTGCAACGCCTGCATGCGATTGATATTACGACTGGTCTGGATAAGAGTGGCAGCCCCGTCATCATTCAAGCCAGTGTGAAAAGCTCGGCTTCCGATGCTGTTAACGGGATTCTGAATTTCGATCCCAAAATGCAGAATCAGCGCGTCGCGGTCGCACTCGCGAATGGCGTCGTCCTGATCGCCTGGGGCTCTCACGAGGATCTTCAGCCTTACCACGGCTGGATCATGGGGTATAACGCCACTACCTTGCAACAGGTAGCCGTGTTTTGTTCCACACCCAATGGACGTCAGGGCGGCATCTGGCAGGCCGGCCGGGCCCCCGCGATTGACCCTGCGGGCAACGTTTATTTCGAAACTGGGAACGGCGATTGGGACGGCGTGAATGAGTTGTCAGACAGTGTGGCGAAATTCAGCGTGAGCACCAGCGGGATATCACTGCTTGACTGGTTTACTCCCTCGGACCAGGCTTACCTGGATGCCAATGACCTGGATCTCGGATCGACGGGACCGCTACTGATTCCTAACACTAATCTGCTGGTAGCGAGCGCCAAGGAGAGCATTCTGTATCTCTTCAACACCGGGAATCTCGGCCACGAGACACCCACCGACTCGGGACCGCTGCAACAACTATCCGTGAATGGCGGAGAAATGAAAGGCGGTGTCGTGTATTGGGACAGCCCGCAAGGGCCACTGGTCTATGTGCAAGCCGACAAAGATGTTTTGCGCTCTTTTATCCTCAACACCTCGAATCCTTCTTTGAGTCCTTTCGCTACGGGATCGATCAAGTCGCCGGGCGCACCTGGCGGGGTTCTCTCTATTTCAGCTAACGGCAACATAGACGGAACCGGCCTCGTTTGGGCTATGAATGCCACTAGCCAGGACGATGACCACGGCCTGGCGGCGGGTATCTTGCGCGCTTACAACGCATCTACTTTGCAGGAACTGTGGGATACCGAGATGGTTCCGTCACGCGATCGGCTGGGTACGCTCGTAAAGTACGTGCCTCCGATTGTCGTCAACGGTCGGGTGTATGCGGCCACCTCCAGTAGCGGACTGCGTGTTTACGGCCTTCTCAGCGGACCGGTGCCTGATTTTGGGCTCAACGTAAACAGCACGCAGACGGTAACGCCGGGCGCAGCGGCCAGCTATACGGTGGGGGTCACACCGGCTAACGGCTTTAACAGTACGGTGGCGTTGAGCGTGGCCGGGCTGCCGGCCGGCACAACGGCGAACTTCAATCCGGCTTCGATCAGCGGCAGTGGGAATGCGACGCTGCAGGTGCTCACGAGCAGTTCCACGCCGAGCGGTACGTATAAGCTCACCATCACCGGCGTCAGCGGCTCGCTGACACACAGCGTGACCAGCCAGTTGGTGGTCAGCAGTGCGGGCGGGTCCCAGGGGGCTGCGGTTAGCATCGACTTTGTCGGAAACGGGACGCCCATGGCGGCCAGCGAATCGGCCGGCGTGGTTAGCAAAACGCATTGGAACGAAGCCATGGGCGCCGGCAGTTCCTCGCCGCTCTCGCTGGTCGATGAAACGGGCGCGAGCAACGGCGCGAGCGTCACCTGGCAGGCCGATAGCACCTATATTCTGCCGGTCGCCGACACGCCGGGCAACGCGCGCATGATGAAGGGCTATCTGGACAACGGCTCCGGCAACTCCACCACCGTCACGGTGGCCAATCTTCCGCCCAGCCCGACCGGCTATGACGTTTATGTCTACACCGACGGAGACAATGGCGCTATCACCCGCACGGCGACCTTCACGATCAGCGGATCCGGTGTGACCACCGCTTCCACCGGCGTCACTTACGCGGCGGGCGTGGTTTTCTCCGGTGCCTTCACTCAGGCCAATAACTCGGCCGGCAACTACGTCAAATTCAGCATCAACGCCACTGGCTTTACGCTCAACGCCATCCCCGGTACCTCCTCGGATGGCTACAAACGCGCGCCCGTGAACGGCATTCAGATTGTGCCCTCTGGCGGTAACGCCCCGCCCGATTATTCGCTCAGCGTAAACGGCACGCAGACAGTGTCGCCGGGCGCAGTGGCCAGCTATACCGTGGGTCTGACCCCGGCTAACGGCTTCAACAGTACGGTGGCGCTGAGCGTGGCCGGGCTGCCGGCCGGCACAACGGCGAACTTCAATCCGGCTTCCATCAGCGGCAGTGGAAATGCGACGCTGCAGGTGCTCACGAGCAATGCCACGCCGAGCGGTACGTATAAGCTCACCATCACCGGCGTCAGCGGCTCGCTGACACATAGCGTGACCAGCCAGTTGGTGGTCAGCAGTGCGGGCGGGTCCCAGGCGGCTGCGGTTAGCATCGACTTTGTCGGAAACGGAACTCCTATGGCGGCCACCGAATCGGCCGGCGTGGTTAGCAAAACGCATTGGAACGAAGCCACGGGCGCCGGCAGTTCCTCGCCGCTCTCGCTGGTCGACGAAACTGGCGCAAGCAACGGCGCGAGTGTCACCTGGAAAGCCGACGGCACCTGGATCCTGCCGGTCACCGACAGCCCGGGCAACGTACGCATGATGGAAGGTTACCTGGACAACGGCTCCGGCAACTCCACCACCGTCACGGTGGCCAATCTTCCGCCCAGCCCGACCGGTTATGACGTTTATGTCTACACTGACGGAGACAATGGCGCGATCACGCGCACGGCGACCTTCACGATCAGCGGGCCCGGGGTGACCACCGCTTCTACCGGCGTCACGTACCCGGCGGGCGTGGTTTTCTCCGGTGCCTTTACTCAGGCGAATAGCTCGGTCGGCAACTATGTCAAATTCACCATCAGCGCCACCGGCTTTACCCTCAACGCCATTCCCGGCACCTCGCCAGATGGCTACAAACGCGCACCTGTCAACGGGATGCAAATTGTGCCTTCGACCGGCAACGCTCCGCCCGATTATGCGCTCAGCGTAAACGGCACGCAGACGGTGACGCCCGGCGCAGTGGCCAGCTATACGGTGGGTATAACACCGTCCAACGGCTTTAATAGTACGGTCGCGCTGAGCGTGGCCGGGCTGCCCGCCGGCACAACGGCGAACTTCAATCCGGCTTCGATCAGCGGCAGCGGGAATTCGACGCTGCAGGTGCTCACGAGCAATGCCACTCCGAGCGGCACGTACCAGCTCACTATTAGCGGCGTCAGCGGCTCGCTGACGCACACCGCGAGCACCCAGTTAGTAGTCACCAGTTCGGGCACCCGGACGGCCGCGGTCAGCATCAACTTTGTAGGAAACGGGACGCCCATGGCGGCCAGCGAGTCGGCCGGCGTGGTTAGCAAAACGCATTGGAACGAAGCCGGCGGGGCGGGCAGTTCCTCGCCGCTCTCGCTGGTCGACGAAACAGGCGCAAGCAGCGGCGCGAGCGTCACCTGGAAAGCCGACAGCACCTGGATCCTGCCGGTTACCGACAGCCCGGGCAACGTACGCATGATGGAAGGTTACCTGGACAACGGCTCTGGCAACTCCACCGTCGTCACGGTATCCAATCTTCAGCCGAGTCCGACCGGTTATGACGTTTATGTCTACACCGACGGAGACAACGGCGCCATTACGCGCACGGCGACCTTCACGATTAGCGGACCTGGTGTAACCACTGCTTCCACTGGCACCACGTACCCGGCGGGCGTGGTTTTCTCCGGTGCCTTCACCCAGGCCAATAACTCCGCCGGCAACTATGTCAAATTTACTATTAACGCCACCGGCTTTACGCTCAACGCCATCCCCGGCACCTCGCCAGATGGCTACAAACGCGCCCCCGTGAACGGCATTCAGGTCGTTCCGCACTAGAAGTCGGCTCAGCCGATGATCCGAATTTCGCCGATGCCGCCGTCCACCTTCACATGTACGTTTACTTTGGCTTTGTCGTACAGACTGTTCTCCCAGTGGTCGCCCTTCTTGTCGAGTCCTGTCACGGTGATGCTGCCGATGCCGCCGTGCGCTTCCGCCCAGATGCCCACGTCTTCCGGCAGATGAATGTTCGCCTGTCCGACGCCGCCTGAAATCTCGACGTCGTAGTCACGCGTCGGCTTGCCGCGCAGGTCCAGATCGACTTGCCCGGCGCCCATATGGACTTCTACCTGACGCAGATCCAGTTCACCCAGATTCAGCTTGGCCTGCCCGGCGCCGCAATGAATGCCGAGGTCCAGCAGTACATCGTTGTTCAGCTGTAAATCCCAGGTGTAGTGCCGGTTACCTCCCAGGTGCGCATTGTTCGGCTGGCTGATCTCGATGTCGGTATGTGTTCCGTTATTCGACGAATGCACTTGCGGCTCCCATGCCGGCACGTTGAATTCGAAGTTGCCATCCAGCAGCTTCTCCGCGCCGCCCCGCACGTTGAGCTCGCCCGCCGCCATGTTCAGATCCACTTTGGCCCGCTCGGCACTCCCGCGCTCCAGGTGAACCGAAGTCTCTCGTGTAGGTCCGGCCGGGGTGGTATCCACCTCACACCCGGTCCAACTCAGTACAGCGCCCGCGACCACCAGGCAGACAGTTGATAATTTTGTTTTCATAGGACAGCGCTTACAAATACGTAAGCCTATCCTACGTTGTTCCCAGGGCCGTTTTGGGGCTACTTTCCGCGCTTGTGTGCCGCCGACCCCACGCACGCCGTCAACCCCACCCCGAGTAGCCAGAAGGGCATCGGCTCCGGAGTCACCTGTGCGGCCACATCTTCAAACACGACATCTTCGTCGTTATAGTTCAAGTCCGAAAACGCCATCAACTCGTCTTCGAAACCCACAAAAACGCCCGCCGGAATCACTTGGTTGGCTCGTGCTTCGCCGGCGAAAGGCCTGACGTATTCGTGATTGATGCCATCCGGATTCGAGCCCGGTTCGGAAGAAAACGTGTTGCCGGTGTCATCCACATGCAGCAAAAAGGTCAGCACATCGCCCGCATGTACCGCCCCGAAATTGAACGAATCGCCAAATAGAGAACCGTGATTCGGCAGCGCCCAGTCGTTTTGCCGCACGCCGTTCACCGCTAATCCCACCTCTTCGGTAAACGTCGCCGTGCTGCCGTAAAAATAGGCCGTCACGTCGCCCGTCGCCTCGGCCCGAAACGTCGCACTGGCCGGCACAACGCCCGCATTGGGATAGGAAATAGTATTGGCCGTCACGGTCATTGAAGCTGCCGCCAACAGGCCGATTGCAAGCAGAAAGGAAGGTTTCATTGGCTGATTTGCTCCTGAGAATCTGTCCGGGGTTTTCCCTTAAGAGGTAAGTGAAACCGGACAATACTCTCGGGTAAATACGCGGCCTATTCAATCACCGGGGCTATTTTGATTTCCGGGCCGCCGCCTTCATCTTTAATGCCCCTGCATCAAACGTAGTAACTTGGGCCGCCATCAGGCCGTCGTCGGTCTCATATGCGTCAGCGCCCCGATAGGGCTCGCGGAGGAAAGACGCCTCCGCTTTCCACTGCACATTCACCGTTTCGCCCACTACGAAAATGTGTTCGGGCGTCACCTTGAGCCCGCAAGTGCCCCCCTGCGCCGGCGGTTTCACCACTTGAGCAAACATATTGCCGAGCGCCTTCCTTCCCCTCACCAGTTGACCGTTCGGCCCGAAAAACTCCACATTGTCCGGAAACTGCGCCATCAAGCGGGGCCAATCGCAACTGCTGAAAGCGGCCATGTGCTCTTCCACAACCTTCTGCGGCGTCGCTTGCCGGTGACGGGTCGGCAGGGTTGGCGTCTGCGCCCACAGGCCCGTACTCGCCAGACCGATCAAAACCGTAAACACACTTCGGGGCAGTCGTTTATTCATGTTTCAGTTCTCAGTTATAGCGAATGTTCGCAACCAGGCATCAGCAAACGGCGTCTGGAAAACGGTATGCGGATCGCTGTTTGCGCGACCTTATTAATTTTGACGTCAGGTTGCACACAGCGCAGCACAAAGGCGCCAGTGGCGGCGGCGATTAACCAACCCGGGCCAGGTTATATCGATATCGAGGCCGGCTGGCGGCTGCGAGCCATCGTGCCTCTTACCAGGTCGGGCCGGTTGGGGTCCATGATCGAAGAAGGGTTTTACCCAGGATCAGCAAACAGCAGTGACCACGTGATTACGCTGCGAGCCAAAGCCGATTTCATCGGCTATGAAACGCAGTACTACGCAGTCACCAGGCACGGCAGCGGCGTACGCATCGGTTTCGCCAGGGCGCAGGCAAACAAGAACGGGGTCCTCATCGCGGAAAGCCGCCCTTCGATCCTGCTTTTCGATCTCCCTCGCTCCGCGCGGCACGTTCGTCTCGTCTATTTGCAGCGGCTCAGCAGCGCAGATCACAACATGGCCGTCATCGGAGCGCCCGGGCTCTCCGACGTCAGCGAAATGACTGCGAAAATCATGGCTCATCCCGATTCTTGCTTATCGGAAGGCAAGCAATTCTGCGCCTGGATTCCTGCGGGAATAGCTTTTAGACCGGAGAAGCCAGTGGGCGCCGGCGATGAACCCGACTGGACGCCCGTCGAATAACAAGCCTCCTAATGGTCCAAAGTCCGCCCCTGGAGGCATCCAATAGGAAGCACGCATGGAAAAAAGAAAACTTGGACACTCCGTTTTAGAAGTTTCTCCGCTCTGTCTGGGCGGAAATGTTTTTGGTTGGACGGCCGACGAAGCCACTTCCTTCCGCCTGTTCGACGCGTTTGTCGATGCGGGCGGCAATTTCATCGATACCGCAGATGTCTATTCGAAATGGGTGCCGGGACATCAGGGCGGAGAATCGGAAACCGTGATTGGCAAGTGGTTTCGGCAAAGCGGCAAACGGAACCAAGTGGTCCTTGCCTCGAAGGTCGGCATGGAACTCGCGCCCGACAAAAAAGGCTTGGCGAAGCCCTATATTATGCGGGCGGTCGAGGATTCGCTTGAGCGACTGCAGACTCACACCATCGACCTCTATCAGTCGCACAGGGACGATCCGGATACTCCGCTCGACGAGACGCTGGAAGCTTATGCGGCTTTGATTCAACAAGGAAAAGTGCGAGTGATTGGCGCCTCGAACTACTCCGGCCCGAGGCTCGAAGAAGCATTAGAAACCAGCGGTGAGCACGGCTGGCCCCGCTATGAAAGCTTGCAGCCCGAATACAACTTATACAGCCGCGAGCATTATGAAACGGAACTGGAGGCGGTTGCCAAAAAGCAAGACGTGGGCGTCATTCCCTATTCTTCACTGGCCTCTGGCTTCTTGACCGGAAAATACAGATCCGAGGCCGACCTGGGCAGTAAACCGCGGGCACGCACGGTCAAGAAATACCTAAATGACCGCGGGTTTAAGATTCTCAAGGCCCTGGACGAGGTGGCCCAGCTGCATAGTTCCACACCGGCCGAAGTCTCGCTGGCCTGGCTTATGGCGCGTCCGAGCATCACTGCGCCGATTGCCAGCGCCACGTCTCTTGAGCAACTACAAAAACTTGTTAATGCCGCGAATTTGAAACTGGATCAAAGCGCGATAGAGCAACTGAACGACGCAAGCGCCTACTAACCCGCGGCGGTCGTCGCGTTCTATCTTGGCTGCGTCCGTGCGGAGTTGGTGGTCATGGCAGTCTCGTTCGGATCGAAATATTTTTTGAAAGCCGCATTCAATCGTTCTAGTCGTCTCTGGACATATCGGCTGGTGGCACGACGGTTCTGGCTGGCGGCGCTGAGAAAACAGAGTAACGCTATGTAGCCGCCGAATAATTGAAGCACCACCAAGGGTCGAAGAATTTCGACTCGTCTGACGGGATACATCGCAGTGAAGGTAAGGGATTCCAGGAGCGAAAGGGCGGCAAGAATCGTAAGGCCGATCAGAGCATCCCGATCCCGCAAATATCGATGATTTTCGATATACTCAGGAACCTTCATTTCGTCGATCAGTTTTTTGAGGGTCGCCCTGTCCCACGTGCGAAAGCGGTTTTTTAAGTCTTCCCGGTACCCTATCCACACGGCTAGGAGAAGCGCCAAAATTCCAACTATCAAACTGATGATTCCGATGGTTCTATCGCTCATTGGCTTAGCATCATAGATCACGCAAGGTCGGAGCGGCGCTCCGCAGTTTACAAATGGTAAGTGCGACCGCGATTTGCTCCTACCAAAATCTGGAATAAACGATGCCCGATTAATTCGTGCAGCGAGAGCAATTCTTTGTTGGCAACGACAACCGAGGCGACGTCTTTCGGATCAGCGCCCGCGCCTCCTGACTTCAGCGCATCGGTGGCTTCTTTGATAATCGGATCGGAAATCACCTCGCCGGCCATTTCCCAAAGCGTGATGAAGCGGTCGATTTGCGTCGGCAGGCTCAGTGAAAATACACCGTGCTGGCTGGTTGTGCGGGGCGGCTTGTAGTCGAGATTGAAAGGTCCGTTATAGTCGTGCGATCGGAAAAGCACAAGTATGTTCAGCCAGTCGAGCGGGTTCACCAGACCGACCGCTATATCGACATCGTGCTTGAGCCGGTAGCCATCGTTGATGTCGAAGTGGAAAAGTTTGCCACAGAGCAATGCACGCGCCAGCGCCGCACGCGGCGCACCGCCCCACATGAGTTCGTGCAGATATTCGGGATTCAGCCCCACCATGTCGGGATACTTTAATAAGCCGGAAGAGATGAAAGCCAGCATCGCATCCGAGGTCGGTAGCAGGATTTCAGCTTGCGGCTCGAATGGCTTCGCTTCCATGCAATGCTTCAGCGTTGGACGTTGGTAGTTCTTGGCAATCTTGATGTCCGCTTCGCAGGCGGCATTGATTCCCTCGGCATACCAGCGCAGCGTCTGCATTTCATCGACGACACCTTGTATGTAGTAGCCGAGCGAGCCAGGCCAATATACGCAGAATTGCGCTCCAAGCTCGTGTCCGATCCCGACGGTATTCTCGAGACGCCGCTCGGCGTAGGCTCGCACGTCTGGTGATTCGGCAGCCGGTCCCGCCGCCCAGACCGCGTGATGGAACGTCTCGGTGGTTACCATCGAACATTGCAAGCCGTGTTTGGAGAGACTCCCTTTAATGCGCGAGACAATCTCGTCTTGTTTTGGCGTGAATAGATCGTCTGTGGGAATGACGTCGGTATCGTGTGTACACCAGTAACCCACGCCGATCTTGCTGTATTCTTCAATTACCCTTTCAAACGTGATCGGCGGTCTCACGGGCGCGTGGAATACTGCCTGACCCTCGTATGCCGGCGCCCATTGCGGCCCGGTTATGAAATAGCGCCTGCGTACCTCGGGCGAATAGCCGCCGCCGCAGGCTTTGGTGAGGCGGTCTACCAATGAGATTTGTTGGTCTTGCGGTATGGAACCCATAAACGAGGACCATGATAGCGGAGGCGCCCGATGCTAACCCGGCAGCAACGGACGCCCTTGTGTACTCAAGAGGTGTGCTCAGCGAGCGAAAACAGCTCGCAGCCCGGTGGTCAGTAGGATGTCGTTCCGCTGACGGCCGAATACCGGCGCGCTTTGGAAGCGATCACTTACACTTACCTGCCAACTGAGCCATTTGTGAATGGTAGTAGCAGCGCCCGCATCGAAGGCCACACGATACTGGCCATTACTCGGAGCTATGTAAAAACGCAGGGACTCGGTTAGTGAAGTGATGCCGGTAACTTTATGGCTGTAATCATCACCAGCATTGAACTCGAGTAAGTTACGCTGCAATCCAGTGGAATAGGATTCGCGATTGTAATCCAGTCCGGCGATCAAGTCGAGCGTCGTTCGCTCGTTCTTGATGGCATGATATCCAAGCCCACCGCCCAATACGAAGCGAAAATCGAGACTCTGAAACGTATCGTATTCGTCTGTGTTGGAAATGTTGTAGAACCACTTGGGACTAATGTTGTGGTCATACGAAACACCGCCTCGTACCGCGTTCGCCGTCGCGCCATTCACTCCGCGTATAGTGGCCGTCGAGTAAATCTGATTCAAGAAAAGCAGAGTGTCGTCGTTGTTGGTCTTGCGGTCCGCATTGAAAGCGGTGGTTAGCGTATCCGTCCGGGCGTTGCCGCGGGCGAGCGAGAACCCCAAATCGACATAGCCTGCCCACAGATCGAGCAACCCCGGATTCAAAAACTTTTCATACTTTTGTTCTTCGGCCGGGTTGCGAATGGTCGTCACCTGGCCTATGGGCGCAGTAGCCGTTGTGGAAGGCGTAGCGACGGCCAGATTCTGACCTTCCGTGCTGACCTTGCCGTTTACCTGCTGGCCGGATGGCAGCTTGACGAAGAGCGGGTTATCCGATTTCACGCTGGTCACAGCGTTCCAGGGGATAGTAACCTCGCCCATCAGATCGGTCTTAACCGTTAGATTTGCACCGTCCTTTTTAATAATCTGTCCAGTCACGGTGTCACCATTTTTCAGTGTGACTTGATCTGCCAATATTGATATCGAAAATGCCGCCAGCAATAAACTCGCCGCTGCAAACCGCCTCAAAGAAGCCCACTTATCGACGTAAGAGTTCTTACAAATATCCTGCCCCAAAAGCATCGAAATACCTTTCCCTTTTATTAAAGACGTCCTTCGATTATGCGGTACCCGGTTTGAGCATGCAAGACTTAAGGTACCGATGAAATAAAACTAGATAGAATCAAGCACTATGAAGACGTTTGCATTTACGTTTGCATTTACATGGACTAGCAGGAAGATTTTCGGCATCGGTGCGACAGCTTTGGCGCTGTGTGGTTCACCTCTACTCAGCCAGTCAACCAAGAGTGCGGCGAGCGATCAGACGAGTTCTGATAGCGCCAATCAGGTACAGCGGATTGCGGCGGCAGTCTACAAAGAAATTGTGACGCTGCCACAATACGGCGTGTTCGATCATCTCCACTTTGCCATCAAGGGAACCAATACAGTAATTTTGCGAGGCGAAGCATCGCGGCCCATCTTGAAGTCGAGCGCGGAAAATGTCACCAAGCGGATCGAAGGCGTTAAGGAAGTGATCAACGAAATCGAAGTGTTGCCGGTCTCGCCCAACGATGACCGGATACGCGCCCTGACGTATCGCGCGATTTATCGCAATGCCTGGTTGAGCCGCTACACGAGCAATCGTGGCGCGGGAAGCCGCTACATCTCATCGGTTCGCGCCACCATGGGCATCACCAACGACCCGCCTATCGGCTGGCACGCTATCCACATCATCGTCAAAAATGGCAACATCCGGCTGGTAGGCGTTGTCGATACTTCCGGTGACCTCGCCATGGCCGAGATGCAGGCACGACAAGTGCCGGGCAGCTTTACCATTGACAATGATCTACTCGTTGCCACCAAGGACGACAAGGGTAAATAAGGCTACCGGCGAATACCCCACCGCAGTGGATCCTGATCATCGACGATCAGGTAGCTTTCCGCATTCACATAAGCGGAACCTGTAATATGCGGAACGACGGCGCCATCGCGTAACGAAATCGAAGCTTCGAACAAACTGTCTGTGATGCTTTGCTGCCGCCATATTTCGCCGGGCTTAAGCTTGCCCGAGGCGTGCAAACATGCTACCTTCGCGCTGGTTCCTGTGCCGCACGGAGAACGGTCGTAACTTCTGCCGGGACAGAGGACAAAGTTCTTGCTATCTGCTGAGGGCAGTGTGGGCGGCCCATAAACTTCGATGTGATCGACTTCTTCGCCAGCTGATCCAGCGACTTGATTTTGTTTTAGAGCCAGTCGGACACTCCAGCAGTAATTGCCGAGCGCTTCTACATTTTGCAGTGTCAACGCCACCGGACAATCGCCTGTCAGAAAAAACCAGTTGCCGCCCCAGGCGACGTCGCCGCTAACCACTCCGTATCCTTCCACTTCCACTCGGACGTCGCTTAAACTTCGATAGCTCGGAACGTTGGTAACGGTGACTGCGCCAGTCTTATGCAAGCAAGTGGATACCACGCCCACCGGCGTTTCTATGCGATGCATTCCGGGGCGAATGCGGCCGAGATGAAACAGGGTCGTAACCACCCCAATAGTCCCGTGCCCGCACATGCCGAGATAGCCAACGTTGTTAAAGAAGATCACGCCGGTTGCGCACGAACGATCGACCGGTTCACAGAGCAAGGCTCCCACCATGGCATCCGAGCCGCGCGGCTCATTTACGATGGCAGAGCGGAAGTGGTCGAACGTCGTGCGAAAGGCCTCAAGCATCTCCCCGAGGGGTGCCTTAGTAAGCTGTGGACCGCCGGAAAGAACCGTGCGCGTGGGCTCCCCGCCGGTGTGAGAATCGACTACCTGTATCCTTTTCGCCGTCGACACGCCCTAGCTTACACTGTGAATACTGTGCGGGGTGAGACGTTCGATGCGGCGGTAGTGGGCGGAGGAATCGTTGGTGCAGCCTGCGCGCGCGAGCTGGCCGTGGCCGGTCTACGCGTGGCGATTCTCGAGCGAAACGACCACGTCGGTGGCGGCGCTACGGCCGCCGGCATGGGCCATCTCGCCGTAATGGATGACTCCGAAGCGCAGTTCGCACTGACACGCTTTTCGCAAGATCTTTGGCGCGAGCTGGCGGATGAACTCCCGCCCGATGCCGAGTACCTCCCGTGTGGCTCTCTATGGATAGCCGCCGACGAGGAAGAAATGCAGGAAGTCGAGCGTAAATTTCAGTTCTATACCGCGCGCGGGCTGCACGTCGAACGGCTCGACTCTCAACAGTTAGCGGCGGCTGAGCCTCAATTGCGACATGGTCTCGCTGGAGCCTTGCTGCTGCCGTCCGACGCCGTTTGTTATCCGCCGTGCGCGGCGCGCTTTCTCGCTGAACAGGTTCTGTCCGGCGGTGGCGTCGTCTACTTGAATCAGTCAGTGCAATGCGCCAACGATGGGGGTGTAACGCTGCAGGACGGCCGTTTCCTCGCAGCTGATGTCATCGTGCTCGCAGCAGGCACGGCCACTTGCCGGCTCGTTCCCGGGATCGATATGCAGCCCCGTAAAGGCCATCTGCTGATTACCGATCGCTACCCTGGATTTCTCCGCCATCAACTCATCGAACTCGGCTACCTGAAGAGCGCTCACTCGACCACAACGGATTCGATCGCTTTCAATGCGCAGCCCAGAGTAACCGGTCAGATCCTCATCGGATCTTCCCGCCAGTACGGAGTGGAGGCGCCCGGCATTGAATCCGGGATGCTGCAGAAAATGCTGCGCCGCGCCATTTCCTACATGCCGGGTCTCGCGGACCTGTCGGCCATCCGCGGCTGGACTGGTTTGCGCGCCTCCACGCCCGATAAACTTCCGCTGATCGGTCTCTGTCCCGGCTTCGGCCGCGTCTATCTCGCCGCCGGTCACGAGGGCTTGGGTATATCGACCTCTCTCGCCACTGCCAGACTTCTGGCAGACGAAATTCTGTGCCGCGACTCGCAGATTCCGCGTCACCCCTACCAACCTGCGAGGGCTTTCGCGGTCCATGCCTGACGAATCCGTGGGCCTCGAAGTAAATGGCAAACCATGCAGCGTGCCGGCCGGCATCAGTGTCGCGGCCGCGCTATTTTTATTGGATGAATCGGCCTTTCGGGTCTCCGTCTCGGGCGAACCGCGTGCGGCACTCTGTGGCATGGGCGTCTGCTTCGAGTGCCGGGTCACCATCGATGGGCGCCCGCATCGCCGCGCTTGCCAGATCCTCGTCCGCCCGGCCATGCGGATCCGAACAGGATGAATCGATCATTCTCCGATTCCCTCGCGACTGATATTGCGATTGTCGGTGCAGGACCGGCCGGAATGGCGGCTGCGGTTCGTGCCGCGTCTTCCGGCGCAAGCGTTGCCGTAATCGACGACAATCCGACCCCCGGCGGCCAAATCTGGCGCAGTTCCGAAACGAATCGCTGGTTCAAACGCTTCGCAGCCGCGGGCGTCAAAAAGATTCCGGCAGCGCAGGTGGTATCCGCCGACTCCACGGCGCGTACCTTGCTGATCGAAACGGAAGAGCGAGCCATCGAAATGCGCTATCGAAAGCTCATTCTTGCCACGGGCGCACGCGAACTGTTTCTCCCTTTTCCTGGATGGACTCTCCCGGGCATCCTGGGTGTAGGCGGACTACAGAAACTCGTCAAGTCCGGTCTGCCGGTACGCGGAAAGCGCATCGTCATCGGCGGCAGCGGACCGTTACTGCTCGCGGTAGCGTCGCATCTGCGCAAGATGGGCGCGCATATTGTTCTAATCGCCGAACAGGCGTCCTTTGGAAGCATCGCGCGTTTTGCCTGGCATCTGGTAAGACATCCGGCCAAGATTGGGCAAGCAGTCGCTCTCGGCTGGAGCTTGCGAAGTGTTCCCTATCACTTCGGCTGCTGGATCACGGGCGCCCGTGGCAGTGGCATTGTCGCGTCGGTGCAATTACGTCAAGGCAATCGCAGCTGGACTGAGCCTTGCGACTACGCCGGCATCGGTTACGGCCTTCATCCGAATACGGAACTGGCCTCACTTTTGGGCTGCCGGCTGAACCATAGCGCAGTGGCAATCAACGAGCTGCAGGAGACATCCGTGCCGGGAGTCTTTTGCGCCGGTGAATGCACTGGTATAGGCGGAGTGGAGCTCTCAATTGCCGAGGGAGAGATCGCCGGCTACGCGGCCACAGGGCAACAGCAAGAGGCGTTGCGACTCCGGCGCAAGCTGCGCATCGAACGTTCGTTCGGGCGCTATCTCGGGCAGGCATTCTCTTTGCGGCCGGCATTGCGCGGTCTTGCAAGAGCCGATACTTTTGTCTGCCGCTGTGAGGACGTTCGTCTTGAGCAGATACGATCCTATCCGTCGTTCCGCGCGGCTAAGCTGCAGACCCGCTTCGGCATGGGTCCTTGCCAAGGCCGCATTTGCGGGCCTGCCTCTCAATTCCTGCTGGGTTGGCCAACCGAATCCATCCGCCCGCCGGTGGTTGCCGCTCGCGTTGGTACACTGGCCGCCTCAGAGTATGAAGCTGAGGAGAGTACAACGTTTCCATGAAAGCTATAGACTGGCAGGGCGTTTTCCCTGCCATCACCACTCCGTTTCACGAAGACCTATCGATCGATTATGACTCCCTCGCGCAGCACTGCCGGTGGCTGATTGACAGCGGCTGCCAGGGCGTTGTGGCGCTTGGCTCGCTGGGCGAGGGCGCTACCTTAAACAGCGCCGAAAAGAACCGGGTTCTCGAAACATGCCTAGAAGCGGTTGGCGATCGTGCCTTCGTGATCGCGGGTGTTTCCGCGCTCTCTACGGCTGAGGCGATCTCGCTGGCCCAATCCGCGACTGCTGCCGGATGCCACGGCTTGATGGTCCTGCCGCCCTACGTCTATGTAGGCGACTGGCGCGAAATGAAAGCTCATGTCGGTGAGGTGATTTCGGCCACTCCGCTTTCGTGCATGCTCTACAACAATCCGATTGCGTATGTTACTGATTTTTTGCCCGAGCACGTTGGCGAGTTGCTCGAAACTCATGGCAATTTGCATGCGATTAAAGAATCGAGTGCCGATGTGCGACGGGTGACTGCGTTGCGGGCTTTGCCGGGCAAGCGCCTGAAGGTTTTCTGCGGCGTCGATGACGAGATCGTGGAGGCGGTCGCGGCCGGCGCCGACGGTTGGATTGCCGGCTTGGTCAATGCCTTTCCCGAAGAATCCGTCAAGCTCTTTGAACTCGCGCGACAAGGCGAGAAAGAAAAAGCATTCGATTTATATAAGTGGTTTCTGCCGCTACTGCGGATGGACACGGTACCCAAATTCGTACAACTCATCAAGTTTGTTCAGGAGCAGGTGGGAATGGGCAGCCAGCGGGTGCGGCCGCCGCGCCTGATATTAAGCGGCGATGAGTTACAGGGAGCGTGGCGGATTGTTGCGCAATGCGTTGCCACGCGACCTGCAACGTCTTTACATTAGGTAGTAATTCATGTACTCTTTTTTTAAATAAAGTTTTAACGGATTGAGGTGGGATGATGCTGGCTGTGTTTCGTTGGTTCGGTCGAACTTGGATTAGTCGGACGGCGCTGAAGATCGTCCAATGCGATCCGGTATATCCGATCTCTCACCGACCTTAAATCGGGGGCGCTAGCTGCGTGTTTCGCGCTCGGAAAGCTGAAACGCTGTAGCAACAAACACGTCTTAGTAGAATCCACCGTTGCAGACATCTCTGAATTCCCCATTGCGCGTTGCCCTCTTTACCGACACCTTTCATGAAGCTAACGGAGTAGCAACCCTTAGCCGGCAACTCGCCGAATTTGCCCAGTCTCGCGAACTTCCGTTCCTGGTTGCGCGTGGTGGAGAACAGACTATTCTGACGCGCGATGGTTCTCTTGAAACGCTTGAATTGAAGCGGGGCGTCGCCTCGTTTCGTATCGACAAAAGCCTGTATTGCGATCCCTTGCTAATGCGGCATAGGCAGTTTGTCATAAACCGGCTGCTCGCATTTAAGCCCGATCTGGTGCATATTACGGGTCCCGGTGACCTGGGTTTTCTGGGGCTCTGGGCGGCCCACGTGTTGCGTGTTCCATTAGTGGCTTCGTGGCACACCAACCTGCATGAATACCTGGCCCGACGTCTGGAGCGATTTCTTAATCTGACGCCGCAAAAGGTGCGAAATAGTGCCTCTTCCACGCTCGAACGACAGAGTCTACGGGGCTTGCTGCGTTTCTATCGAACCGCCCGCTTCATACTCGCTCCTAACAAGCCTCTGGTTGATCTGCTGCACGCAAAAACGGGCCGGCCGGCCTTTTTGATGGCGCACGGCGTTGACCTCGCAGGATACACTCCGACGCCGCGGTCCGGCAACGGTCACCACCCCTTCCGTATCGGCTACGTCGGGCGTTTGACCACCGAGAAAAATGTTCGTTTCCTGGTTGAACTGGAGCGGAGACTGACGGCAGCGGGCGAACACAATTTCAAATTCCTGATCGTAGGCGAGGGCGGGCAGCAGAAATGGCTGCGCAAGCATCTGCAGAGCGCGGAAATTCCAGGCGTACTGCGGGGCAAAGAGCTGGCCGCCGCTTACAGCCGCATGGACGCTTTTGTTTTTCCCTCCCGCACCGACACTTTCGGTTTAGTGATATTGGAAGCCATGGCCTCCGGCGTTCCCGTCATTCTTGCGCCGGAAACAGGCGAACGTGTCGGCATCGAGGATGGCGTTTCCGGTTTTCTTTCCCGTGACTTCACAGCGAGCTTGCGACGTCTGATGCACAATCAGTCTCTACGCCTAGATATGGGTTCTGCTGCGCGAGCGTTTGCCAACGCTAACAGCTGGCACATGGTTTTCGAAAAGTTGTATCGAACCTATGCGCAGGGATTGACGAGCGAAAAGAGGCGGCAGACCGCGAGCGATTGTGAGCGGGGCAATTCTGATAGCCATGTATTGCGTTCAGAAGCATTGGAAGAACAATAAGACGCTTCTCGTTAGCGAGCAACCGCCATCCCGGCGCCATACTTCCAGGCGGTCTGAATACTCGCCCGATCCGAAAACCTGGTGTCGGTATATTCCTCAAAAGCGATCCGTTTGTTCAGTACGCCGGTCTCGATCATCATGTCGCGCACCAGGTCGAAATCGGCCTTGCGTGGAGCGAGCGGACTGTACATCACGCGGTCCATCGGTTTGGTTAAAGCCCATCGCAGCAGCGCTGGTTTCTGATTGTAGTAAAAGCGGCCTACAAAGTCAGAGGCATCTTCACGGTTTGGCTTGCTTTTATCGAGCCACAGGCCGGAACGTGCGATCCCATCCACCAGGACCTGCACGACATCCGGACGGGTATCGATCAAGTCCTGCCGCACGATTAAAATACAGGACATGTAATCGGGCCAATACTGGCGCGCTTGAAACAGGACGCGGCCGTAGCCGGCTAATTCCGCTTGCGAAGGAAACGGCTCGCCCATGGAAAAGCCATCGATCGCCCGTGCGGCCAGAGCCCCCGAAACATCCGGCGGGGCCATTTCCACCATTTTGATTTCGCCGGGCTTGATACCCCAGACTTTCATGGCGCGAAAAAGCATTAATCGCTCGTCGGAAAAGCGCGATGGAATCGCTATCGTGTGGCCCCGTATATCGCCGAAAGTCTTGATCGGGCCGTTCTTTTGCACGACGACTGCGCTGCCGTAACGGTGTCCCAGGTACACCACCTTAATTGGCACGCCTTGGGCTTTAAGGGCGATGGCCATAGGCGCCACAATGAAGGCCGCTTGTACTTTGTTCGAAATCAGCGCCTCTTTCATTTCCGGGAAGCCCTGGAACATGCGCGGCAGAAACACCTCGCCGCCTTTCGAGAATTTTGAAATGTAATCAGTTACCGGACAGGTCAGCTGGCAGGTCGCCGGTAGATAAGCCACGGTGATCTTGCGCTGCGACACCGGACGATAATCGTTGAGCACGGCCGCCCAATCGACATTCATGTAAGCGTGCAGTCCAGAGATCAGAAGAAGCCATCCAACTGCCGCCAACAGGAATTTGCTTTTATAACTCATTGCGAAATCCCCATCGAACTGATTTGATGCGTTCCAATTGCCGGAAGGCGGAGTCTAGCGCCAAGCCGGTAACGCCGATGAGCAACATCGCTCCTACAACCAGGTCATAGCGCTTTCCCGCATTACGAGAATCGATTACCAGGTAACCTAAACCCGAATCGACAGCAATCATTTCGGCCGCCACTACCACCAGCCACGCGATACCGAGCGCCAAACGTAAACCCACCAGGATCTGCGGAAAAGCGGCTGGCAGAACCACTCTGGCGATGAGCGCCGGCGCGCTGAGACCAAAGTTGTGCCCGGCCCGTCGGAACATCGGCGGCACGTTCGACACCGCGTTTGTGCAGGTCACTACGATGGGAAAAAAAGCACCCAGGAAGATCAGGAATGTAGCCGCACGATCGCCCACCCCTAAAAAAATAATCGCCACAGGGATCCAGGCAATCGGGCTGATCGGCCGTAGCAGTTGCAGAACCGGATTCACCACCTGATTCGCGCTCGCATACCAGCCGAGCGTTAGACCGAGCGGAATTCCAGATAGGGCTGCCAGGCCAAAGCCCGCCGCTACCCGGCGCAGCGAATCGCCTATGTAATTCCAGAGAATGCTTTTTCGCAGTAACTCGGCCAAGCCTTTTCCCACTTCAAGTGGCGAGGGAAACACCTTGGTTGCCGTCCAAATCACAGCGTAGTGCCACACGGCAACGAACAGAACAAACACGACAATCGGCCAGAAAGAACTCTCCCACTTCTTTGGCTCGGTCCGCGTCTTCATACTTTGTGCGCCAGGCCAATCTGTTCAAAAATGCCCGTTCGGAGTTCCAGATAACGCGGCGAGTTGATATCGCGCGGATGAGAGATATCGATCTTAACGATCTGCTGTACTTTGGCGGGCCGGGCGCTTAGCACTGCCACCCGATCGGCCAATTGCACGGCCTCGTCGATGTCGTGGGTAACGAAAATAATCGTTTTTCGTTCGGCTTCCCAGATGCGGAGCAATTCGGTGCGCATGGTCAGGCGGGTAATGGAATCGAGTGCGCCGAATGGCTCGTCGAGAAACAGCATGTCCGGATTCACGGCCAGCGCGCGCGCGACTTCGAGCCTTTGTTTCATGCCGCCCGAGAGCTCCTGCGGGTAGGATTTTTCAAAGCCCTGCAGTCCGACCATCTTCACGTAGTGCGCGACGCGGGCCGCGCGTTCGGGATTTGTCAATTTGAAAAGCCCGAATGCGATGTTGCCCTCGACCGTGAGCCAGGGAAAGACGCCGCGTTCCTGAAAGACGAAAATCCGGCGAGGATCCGGGCCGCTCACCATTTCGCCATCTATCCGAACTTCGCCGCGTGTCGGCAACAAAAATCCGGCGAGCGCATTCAAGAGCGTCGATTTTCCACAGCCCGAGGGTCCTAACAGACACAAGAACTCTCCTTCGGTGACGTCCAGATTGATGTCGTCGAGTACCGGCGTGCTTTGGCCGTCCCGCTCGAATGTGATGGTGATATGCTCGACGCGCAACTTTGTTTCGACTGCCTTCTGCTTTTCGAACGTTTCCATGGCAGGCACGCTGTTAACCCTCCGAGTAAGCCCAGCGCAGCGACTTTACTCTTTCGATGGATCGCATAGCGAGGTCGAGCAGCAGTCCAATGATCCCGATCAGCACCATACCCGCGACCACCAGATCGTAACGGTTGCCGGCATTCCGCGCGTCAACAATCAGGAAGCCCAATCCAGAATTGACGGCGATCATTTCGGCCGCCACCACGACCAGCCACGCGACGCCCAAAGTGATGCGCAAACCGATGAGCAATTGCGGACTCACCGCCGGATACAGAACCCGGTAGACAAGGCTCGAGGCGTTCAGCCCGAAATTGCGGCCCGCATGAATATAAACTTCCGGGACGCTTCTGACCGCGTTCATAGAGGTCAGGAGTATGGGGAAAAAGCAGCCGACGAAAATCAGGAAAATGGCGGCTGAATCGCCGACGCCGAACCAGAGAATCGCAATCGGGATCCAGGCCAGTGGCGAGATGGGACGCAGGATCTGTAGCAGCGGGTTAAAGGCCATGGTGGCCCGCTTGTACCAGCCGATAGTAAGGCCCAAGGGTATCGCCAGAACTGCAGCTAAGACAAAGCCCCAGGTGACCCGAAAGAGGGAGGCCACCATGTACTTCAGGAGCAACCCGTTGCGCAGCAGTTCGCCGATAGCGCCGGCGACCTCGAACGGGCCTGGCAGCAGATGACCCGGGGTCCTGCTGATGGCAATTTGCCAAATGACAAGCAAGGCCGCAACGAATACCAGCGGACGCAATACTTTCAAAGATTGGCCGCCGGCAAGTCTGTTCGGTCTCCGCAATTGTGCGTGCGCATCATTCCTGGGGATTGTAAAGCATGGTCCCGAATTTCGTAAAGATGGAAGCGAGTGTAGGTCAAAAGGTGGAGTTGCGCTAGCGGTTTGAGGCGAGGCTAGTCGCAGCCGTAGTTTCGAGCGCAAAGCGGAGCGGTGTTGACGATTCAATAACAGTGCCGATGGGGAGATCGAGAGGTTGGGTGAAAGTGAATGCCTTGTCGAGTTTGGGGTCAAAACGATAGAGCCAGACGAGTGGTTGGATTTTGCCATCGGGCAACCGGGCGGTCAGGCGGGCTGAGGGAACGAGTGTATCGGCGATGGGACGGATACCCGCGGCTTCGAGGCGATGGCTGAGCTCGGCGTGAGTTTCGATGACGATCGCGTCTTTTAATTGGGGCGCTGGAGGCGCTATTGGTTGGTGAGCGGCGGGCTTGGGGAGAAGCTTGGGATCGCCTTGGGGCGCGCCCCCGATGACCCAGGCCGCGATTATGATGATCTCTTCCTGGCTGAGCGAGTGATCGGGAGAGAGATCACCAAAACCTTTGACGGCTCCCCAGGGAGGCATGGTGCGCGAGAGGACCTGTTCCTTGATGGACACGGCCCAGGGGCGCGCTTCTTCATAGCTGGTAAGCGGGATGGAAGAGCCGGTGTTGTGGCAGGCAAGACAGTGACGGGCGAAGATGCGGGAGATGTCGCGCGTGAAGGTGAGATTGGTGGTGATGATGTCGTGCGCGGGCATCGGAGCGGCGCAGGCGAGCAAAGCCAAAGTGCACAAAAACGATTGGTGGCGGAGGCGTGGCACCGTGTTCAGGATAGCGAAGCGCGATTGGCGAGCGCGTTGCAGTATGGAGAAGCGAGAAGTTCCTATTTGCAGGGGCCGATGCGCTCGTGAGGGTATTGGAAGAGGAACGAGCAGCGCGAAAACGGGACGGCTTGTCGCGAATCCGAACAATCCGGAAAGAGGAAAGATGATCTGGCAGAACTTGAAATTCGCGGTGAAGATGTTGGGCAAGAGCCCGTTGCTCAGCGTAACCGCGGTGGCGGCGCTGGCACTGGGAATCGGTGCGAATACGGCGCTTTTTTCGGTGATCGATGCAGTGTTGTTGCGGCCGTTGAGTTATCCGCATCCGGAGCGGATGGTGGAGATATTGCGAGCGTATCCGGACGGGAATGTGCAGTCGACCACGACGACGAAGTTTGCTTTCTGGCAGCGGGAGAACCATTCCTTTGAAGCGATGGCGGCGCATTCGTTTTTGCCGATCGGATTAAACCTGGTGGGGCGAGGCGAAGCGCAGCGCTTGGCCGGGTTGGCGGTCAGCGCGGATTATTTTCGGGTACTCGGAGTGGAACCGATGCTGGGGCGGATGTTCACGGCCACGGAAGACAAACGTGGGGCAGGGAAGTTCGCGGTCTTAAGCTATGCGCTGTGGGAGAGAATATTCGGCGGACAGGCGAGTGCAATCGGCAAGACGCTGGCGATCAGCAACGACAGCTACCAGGTGATCGGAGTGATGCCGCGCGGATTTGACACGCCGCAGCACGCTGAGCTCTGGGTGCCGTTGCAACTGGCGATGGATCCGAAGGACCGGGCGAACGATTACCCGGTGATTGCGCGCCTGAAGCCGGGTGTGAATCTGGCGATGGCGCAGGCTGACATGCGGGTGGTGGGTGAGCGATTCCGCCAGGCGTATGGCTCAGACTACATGAACAAGACGGAATCTGTCGCGGTCTGGAAGTTTCGCGACTTTCTGGTGGGCGACGCCAAGCAGCCGCTGTGGATTCTGCTGGCGGCGGTGGGGTTTGTGCTGCTGATTGCTTGCGCGAACGTGGCAAATCTGCTGCTGGCACGGTCTGCGGGGCGAGAGCGTGAGATGGCGGTGCGGGTAGCGGTGGGCGCGAGCAGCAGACAAATTATCGGGCAGCTCTTGACGGAGAGTCTGTTGCTGGCTCTGGTGGGAGCGGCAACGGGGACGCTGCTGGCGAGTCTGTGCTTGCCGTTATTGCTGCGCTTGACGCCGAAAGCGATCCCGCAACTGGCGGAATCGACGATCGATTGGAAGGTGCTGGCTTTTGCGCTGCTGGTGGCTGTGGTAACAGGGCTGTTGTTCGGCTTGTTTCCGGCGGTGCAGAGCGCGCGGTTGGGGATTGCGAATCCGCTGCGGGAGTCGGGAACGAGGACCACGACGAATGCGGCTTCGCAGCGAGTGCGGCAAGGGCTGGTGGTGGCCGAGATTGCGATCACGCTGCTGCTGCTGATCGGGGCAAGCCTGCTGGTGAGGACGCTGGGAAATTTGCAGGCAGTGAGACCGGGATTTGAGGCGAAGAATGTTTTGACGATGCAGGTGTCTTTGAGCGCGAACTACGAAAGCCCCAGACAACTAGGTGTGCTAATCAGACGGCTTTCAGCGCGGCTGATGACGCTGCCGGGAGTGGAATCGGTGACGTCGGCCAATATGCTTCCGATGACGGCATGGAGCGACTTGCCATTCGAAATTGCGGGGCGGCCCACGACGCTCGAGAACATGCCGGATGAGAGATACCGGTTCGTTGCGCAAGATTACTTTCGAACGCTGCGGATACCGGTTAAGGAAGGGCGAGAGTTTACGGAGCGGGATACAACCGATTCGGAGCTGGTGATGGTGATCAACGAAGCGCTGGCGCGGAAATATTTTTCAAAGCAGAACCCGCTGGGGCAGCAGGTGACGGTGGCGCGGATCTTGGGGCCGGTGTTTGCGGACAGACCGCGGACGATCGTAGGGGTTGTCGGGGACACTCATGATACGGGCTTGGAGCGGCCATCTCCGCCGCAATTCTTCGAACCGATGGCGCAGATCCCGCCGGCATTGCTGAAGGGCCAATCCGCGCTGACGCCGGCCAGCTGGATGGTGCGGACCACGGGGGATCCGATGGCAATGGCGGAACGCGTCCGGCGCGAGGCGTTGACGGTGGCGGGTGATCTGCCGCTGGGGGAGGCAAAGGCATTGACAGAAGTGTTGAGCGAGTCGCTCGCACGGCAGCGATTCATGGTGACACTCTTAACGGTATTTGCCGGGCTGGCGCTGTTGCTGGGATCAGTCGGATTGTACGGAGTGGTTTCGTATTCAGTGGCGCAGCGAACGCGCGAGCTGGGAATACGAAGCGCACTTGGGGCGCAACGGGCCGATTTGCTGCGGTTGGTTGTGGGCGAAGGAATGCGTTTGACGGCGATCGGGTTGGCGATTGGGGTGGCGGCCGCGTTTGCGTTGACTCGGTTCCTGCAGAGCTTGCTGTTTGGCGTTTCGCCGGCTGATCCGCTGATATTGGGAGCAGTGACCTCGCTCTTGGGAATGGTTGGGCTGGTGGCTTGTTTTGTTCCGGCGTACAAAGCTTCGCGAGTGGATCCACTGGTGGCGTTGCATCAGGAGTAAGCGCGCGGCTGAAGTTCGTCGATTTTTAAGTAAGCGTAATTGTTTACTGTGGAAAAGCGCCGAAAAGAAAGTAGTTAAGATAACCGAGCAGGCCAGAAAACTAGTAGTTTTTCCTATGGCTCACAATATTTGAAGTTACAGAGCCAAAAATAATGCTCCTGCGGGCGATTCAGCCGGCTATTAGCATTGACTCAACAAGGGTAATTGCATACCATCGCTAGAGCCTAGTCCGAAAGTCATTAAGTAGGCAAAAATTTATTCGAACGGTGATAAACATGAATTCGAACTTTCTAGAGCGGTCCTTGGGCCGTCGTATTGCGGGTGCGAGTTTCACAGCTGTCGGATTAGCTGTCCTCGCTACGTCGCTGCAAGCTGCGAGCCTCGTGACAAACGGGAGCTTTGAGCAGTTATCTTCTCCCGGTGTGGCTTCCGAGTTTGGCAGTCGCTATCCAGCGCAGCAGGTAACTGGATGGACCACCAGTGGTTATAACTTTGTATTTACACCGGGTACCGCCGACACTACAGGTGCAACGGGAGAATCCGGCAAATTAGGCCTTTGGGGTCCGGGCAATGGTTCCAATAATGGTCTACCGGCAACCAGTCCAGATGGCGGCAACTATATTGCAGCAGATGGCGCGTCCAGATATTCTGGAGCAATTACACAGAGCCTCACCGGTCTAACTCCAGGGTTATCGACGAAGGTTTCCTTCTTCTGGGCGGGCGCTCAGCAGTCCGGCTTTACGGGTCCGACAACGGAACAGTTCAGGGTCAGTTTAGGGAGTTCGAGCCAGTTCACTCCGGTGCTCAGCAACGTGAGCCATGGTTTCACGGGCTGGAGGCAGACGACTTTCAGTTTCGTACCGACAAGTTCGAGCGAAGTGCTGTCGTTCCTGGCGATCGGGACACCGAACGGCGTGCCTCCTTTCTCGCTGCTCGATGGAGTGTCTGTTTCGTCGGTCACTCCGGAACCGGCGAGTTTAGGATTGTTATTCTGTACGCTGGCCGGTTTTGGCGGATTTGCTTACCTGCGTCGCAAGCGGGCGATGCGCGCTGAGAAAGCATAACTCAAGTCAATAGAACGCGAGGCCGGGCAGAATAAAATCTGCTGGACCTCGCGTTTTTTATTTCAGGCAGTAGTAAATTTGAACTTATGGAAGCGCTCCGGTCTCTACAGCAACATCTTCCCGGCTACGCCGTGCAGATATTCCGACTGTGCGTTTGGCTGGCGCTCCTTACCGTAATTTTCGCTCCGCTCGAACGATTGTTCGCTCTTCATCCTAAGAAGATTTTTCGCAAAGCGATCTTAACGGATGTTGGTTATTACTTCCTCAGCAGTCTGGTTCCAAGCTTATTACTTAGCGTGCCGCTCGCATTTGTGGCTTGGGGCGTTCACCGTTTGATTCCTAGCGGCTTCACCAGTTCTATAGCGGCTTGGCCGGCATGGCTTCGTATTTCAGCGGCCCTGGTGATCGGTGATGTGGGATTTTATTGGGGTCACCGTTTGAGCCACGAAATTCCCTGGCTGTGGCGTTTCCACGCGATTCATCACAGTGCCGAGGATCTCGACTTTCTGGTAAACACGCGCGCTCACCCGGTAGACATGGTGTTTACGCGTCTCTGCGGATTGGTGCCCCTTTATGTTCTGGGCTTGGCGGCACCGTTGCGAGGCAGCGTAAGTCTCATTCCAGTGCTGGTTCTTCTTTTAGGTACAACCTGGGGTTTCTTTGTACATGCCAACGTACGGTGGCGCTTTGGCCCGCTGGAGTTTCTGGTAGCTACGCCTGCGTTTCATCACTGGCATCATACGAACGACGGTCCCACTTACGTGAATAAGAACTTTGCACCGATGTTGCCTTGGGTGGACAAAATTTTTGGGACGTTGTATTTGCCGGGTGACAAGCGGCCAACGCGCTACGGGATCGATCAGAAACTAGCCCCAGGGCTCGTGGGCCAGTTGTTCGAGCCATTTATGATCCAACGGAGAAATGGTTCGGATTCGATCGCGAAGGACTCTACTGCGGCGACGCCAGCAAATAGAGAACTTTCGCCGCGGGCGGATGCGCTTGTCGATCACGGCTGATTTCTCGAATTCACGTTAATAGTTAAAGCGAACCTCAGGCGGAGGAGTTGGCGATGACGACATCGAATGAACCCCAACCGCATCTGCGGCGAGAGCTCGGGTTATCCGATCTGGTCCTGGCTCAAATTTTGTGCGTGGTCGGATCGGCCTGGGTGGGTGTCGCCGCAAAATTAGGGCGAGCGCACGTAGTGTTTTGGCTGGCGGCGATGGTGCTGTTCTACTTTCCGCTGGCTGCTACCGTCATTGTCCTCAACAAGAGACAACCTCTCGAAGGTGGTTTGTATCAATGGGCGAAATCAGGCTTCGGAGATCTGCTGGGCTTTATGACGGCCTGGAACTTATGGGTATACGCAGTGATCTGCGTGCCGACAATTCTGTATGTGATTCCGACGGACATCGCTTATTTTGTGGGCGAAGGGGCTGCTTGGATTCCAGCTAGCCGGCGTGTTTCGGGCATGCTGATTGTCGTCGTGACAGCACTGATCGCGGCGGTGGCGGTGCGGGGCCTGGGGATCGCCAAGTACTTGCACAATGCGGGCAGCGTGATGATTTGCACTGCTTACCTGATCCTCCTCGCGCTACCCCTAGTGGTGTTGCTGCAAGGGCATCCAGCCCACTACGAGCCTTTTCCGTTGCAAGCTCCGCAGATGAGCCTGTTCAGCCTGGCAATTTTCGGGCAAATGACAGTAGGCGGCTTGAGCGGGTTCGAATACGTCGCGATACTGGCAGGCGAATGCCATGACCCGGGAAGAACTGTGGGCCGGTCGGTCTTTATCTCGGCTCCCATCATTGCCCTGATGTTCATTCTGGGCACGAGTTCAGTCCTGGCGTTCGTAGGCGATAGACCGATCAATCTGATTGGTCCGATTCCGCAGACCTTTCGACTGGCGCTCGGAGGGACGACTTCGGGAGAAGCTATAGCGCGGTTTGGAATTTTTCTCGGCATTGCACGCGCAGTGGCGAGCGCGAGCTTGATTTTTACCGGGCTTACGCGCCTGCCAATGACGGCTGGCTGGGACCATTTACTTCCGGGATGGTTTACTGCTTTGCATCCGCGTTGGAAGACACCGGTCAACTCCATTGTCTTTGTGACGGCGCTGGTGGTGGCGATGCTCGTGATGAGCATGGTGGGGGTCCGGGAGCAGGAGACGATGCAACTGCTTCAGAACGCATCAACCGTTCATTACGGGCTAAGTTATTTGGCGTTATTTGCTTTGCCGATATTCGGGTTTGCCCAGTTCCGAAGTACGTTGCCGACGTGGAGCAAGGTGGTAGCGGGGGCGGGACTCCTGGCGACGCTGATTGCGGTGGTGATTGCCGTACACCCGATCATCAATGTATCCAGCAATGCCAGCTATGCGGCGAAGATCGTTGGAACGGTGGTGGTGAGCAATTCAGTGGGCCTGCTGATTTACCGGAATCGCAGGAAACTGGTAGTCAGTAAGGCAGACGCGGAGACATCTGAGCTGGGAAGCCAAGCGTCGCGGCCGGTAAATTCGTGAAAGCCTCGTTGTATGTTGTTTCCAATGCCCTTACGCATCTACTGTAGTCTCCTCCTGCTGCTCGCTGCCGCCCCCCACCTCGACTCCCAAATCGCTCCCAATCCTCCCATGGGCTGGAATAGTTGGGATTCGTTCGGCCTCTCGGTTACTGAAGCTGAGTTTAAGGAGAATGCGCAATGGCTGGCCGCTAACCTGAAACGCTTCGGCTGGCAATACGTAGTGGTCGACGAAGGCTGGTACCTCAAAAATCCCGAAGGTAAACCTGGCACGTTTCAGTTCACGATGAGCAAAGACGGCCGCTATTTTCCGGCCACCAATCGTTTTCCTTCCGCCGTTCGTGATGCCGGATTCAAACCGCTCGCCGATTATGTTCATTCGCTCGGTCTAAAGTTCGGCATCCATATCATTCGTGGTATTCCCAAGCAGGCGGTGGAACGCGACGTCACCTTCGCGCACTCCTCCTTCCAAGCCAGCGACGCCGTCGACAAATCCGATACCTGCCCCTGGAACGCGGATAACTATGGCGTTCGGGCGACGCCGGCTGGACAGGCGTATTATGACTCCGTCGCCCAACTCTACGCGGACTGGGGTGTTGACTTGGTAAAAGTCGATTGCATCGCCTCACATCCCTACAAGGGAGATGAGATCGAAATGATCAGCCAGGCGCTGCAAAAGACCGCGCGGCCAATCGTGCTGAGTCTCTCCCCGGGTCCTGCGCCGCTTGAACAGGCGGCCGACTTCCGAAAATTCGCGCAGATGTGGCGTATTTCGAACGATGTCTGGGATCACTGGGCCCATGACAAGAAGATTGATTTTTCGCAAGGACTCGTCGAGCAATTTCCAGTAGCCGCGTCCTGGGCGACTTTCACGGGCGGTGGACACTGGCCCGATGCCGATATGCTGCCTATCGGCTTTCTGGGGCCGCGGCCGGGCCTGGGAGAGCCTCGCGAGACGAACCTGACACGCGACGAGCAGCGAACTCTGATCACGGCCTGGTGCATCTTTCGCTCTCCCTTATTCGTGGGCGGCAATCTGACCAAAATGGATGACTGGACAAAATCGCTTTTGATGAATCCGGAAGTGCTGGCCGTCGATCAACATTCGATAGGCGCTCAGGCCGCGGTGAACGACGCGAAGAAGGCTGTCTGGATTTCAAAGCAGGCAAACGGACGCGACGCCTGGGTGGCACTTTTCAATCTTGCGAACACAAAGCAGACGATCGACTATCCTCTGCAAAGCCTCGGGTTGAGCGGAACTGCTTTTCAGATACGCGATCTCTGGGCGCGAAAAGATCTCGAGAAGGCTGACCGTCTCAAGATCACCCTCGCTCCGCACTCTTCCATGCTGTATGAGGTGAAATGAAATGGTGAATCGACGAGAATTTCTTCAATCGACTGCCGCCGCAGGTCTCGCCCTCGGACAGGCCCATGGGCAAACGGACGAGAAGCCGCGCCGTGTCGGATTGATTGGTTGCGGCTGGTACGGCAAATCCGATCTGCTGCGCCTCATACAGGTTGCTCCAGTCGAAGTAGTCTCGCTGTGCGACCCTGACCAGCACATGCTCAGCGAAGCCGCCGGCATTGTCGCCGGCCGGCAGCGTTCCCACAAGCAACCGCGCACCTACGGTGACTTCCGCCAGATGCTAGCCGCCAAAGATCTCGACCTCGTGCTGATTGCGCCTCCCGATCACTGGCACGCGCTCATCATGATCGAAGCAGTGAAGTCCGGCCTTGACGTGTGGGTGCAAAAGCCTATCAGCGCCGACGTGTCGGAAGGGCGCGCCATGGTGGAGGCGGCTCACAAATACAATCGCGTCGTTCAGGTCGGCCTCCAGCGCCGCAGTACACCGCACATTGTCGAGGCACGCGATCGTTTCATCCGGGAAGGCAAGCTGGGCAAAATCGCGCTGGTCGAGATCTATTGCTACTACCATATGCGCGCTACCGAGAACCCGCCCGACATTTCTCCGCCGCCGTATTTTGACTACGAAATGTGGACCGGTCCCGCGCCCATGCAGCCCTACAACGCGCTGATCCATCCGCGCAAGTGGCGTGCCTTTATGCAATATGGTAACGGCATTGTCGGCGACATGGCGGTTCATATGTTGGACATGACGCGCTTCATGCTCGATCTCGGATGGCCCACTCGTATCGCGTCTACCGGCGGCATTCTCGTTGATAAAGCGAGCAAGGCCAACATTTCCGATACGCAAACCGCAACTTTCGATTTCAACGACCTGCGCGTGGTCTGGCAGCACCGTTCGTGGGGCGAAGCGGCCGATCCCAAATATCCATGGGGCGCTACTTTCTACGGCGATAAAGGCACGCTCAAAGTCAGTGTTTATAGTTACGACTTCATCCCGCAGGGCGGCGGCCAACCTGTTCACAAAGACGTGACTTATGAATTCGCGCAATATCCCGAGGACAAAACTGAAAAAGATTTGGAGACGCATGTGGCGCCTGCGGTGCGCTATCACATGAAGAACTTCCTACATGCCATCGACACGCGGACTAAGCCGGTTTCGACCATCGAGGAAGGGCACATCTCGACGGCTTCGTGCATCCTTGCCAACAACTCTATGAAACTCGGCCGAACCTTGCAGTGGGATTCCCAACAGCAGCAGGTGACCGGGGATGAGGAAGCGAACCGGCTACTCACCCGGACCTATCGCGCTCCCTGGAGGCATCCGTCCGAAAACAGCGTCTGATCACTATACGCGCTTTCCGCTAGTCCGCACCGCCAGACGTTGCAGTGCACAAAACGGAACGATCAGATACCCACTAATATGCGGAAATCAATATTCGCCAGATCAAGTTTGTAGGGGCGATGCCAAGATGAAACCATGGGGTCCTTTGAGGAAGAGCTAGATTCCGTTCTACCCCCAGACGTTCCCCATCGTAGCCGTTTGATCGAAAAATCCGCCGAGCACCTTCGGCTGATCTCCGCCGCCAATGAGTATATGAATCTTACTCGCCTCTCCAACCCCAGGGAAGCAGCCATCAAACACGTGCTCGATTCGGTTCTGCCCTGGACCTTTTTCCAGAATGCGAGGCGCGTCCTCGACGCTGGCACCGGTGCGGGCTTCCCTGGCGTCCCACTCTCCATCGTGCTGCCGGAAGTTCGCTTCGTTCTTTCGGAGTCTACCGGCAAGAAGGCTCGCTTTGTAGACGCAGCCGTTGAATCGCTGGCCTTGTCTAACGTCGAGGTGTCCTCCGAACGAGCCGAAACTCTCGCTCAATCGCAGCGCCAGGAGATCATCACCGCCCGGGCCGTGGCTCCCCTGCATCGCCTGGTACCGCTTTTCCGCAAGGCCTTGTTGAAAGGGTCTCGTCTGCTGCTTTACAAAGGCCCCGATGTACTTTCGGAAATTGCCGATATCCAAACCGACTCGCTCTGCGCCGAAATCATCTTCCGGTACGATCTTCCCTATGAACTGGGCAGCCGGACCCTAATCAGCCTTTCGACTCAAGAACGCCGGGCACGGACAGCTTCGTAAGCGAGCAGCAGCCAGCCTGCGATAAACGCTAAACCGCCGATGGGCGTGATGGCGCCGAGCATACGAACGCCCGAAATGGCTAGCGCGTAAAGACTTCCCGAGAAAATCAAGGTGCCCGCCAGCAGCAGCCAGCCTACTCGCGTTTGACCCGCCAGACTGATTGCGCTGGTGCGTGCAAGGAGCGCGACCAGTAGGATTCCGAGCGCGTGTACAAAGTGGTAAAACACGGCTTTTTCATAGACTGACATCGAATACGCATCCAGCCGGTCGCGTAAACCGTGTGCGCCGAACGCTCCTAAACCGACCGCTGCCGCCATCAGGAACGCGCCTGTTGCAATCCAGTTCATCACTTCCGTTGTATCAGTCGCCCAATGAGTCTAGTCTTATAGCTATGGACAGGCGACAAGCTCTCAATGTAATTGCCGGAGCAGGTCTTACGGCTGTGGCGAACGCTCAAACTTCCGGCAAGGCGGACTCGAACGGGATGATCTACCGACAGTTAGGCACGACCGGGCAACGGGTTTCCGCCATCGGTTTGGGCGGTTTTCACATCTCTGTTCCTAAGGACGAAGCGGAAGGGATTCACATTGTGCGGTCCGCGCTCGATCGCGGCATCACGTTCCTCGATAACTGCTGGGATTATGCCGACGGCGTTTCCGAAGTTCGCATGGGCAAAGCTTTACGCGACGGCTACCGGCAAAAAGCATTTCTGATGACGAAGTTCGACGGCCGTACCAAGCAGGCCGCCACTGCGCAAATTGAGGAATCGCTGCGCCGCCTGCAAACCGACCATATCGATCTCATTCAGTTCCACGAGAATATCCGGCTGGAAGATCCCGATCGCTTCTTTGCCGCAGGCGGGGCTCGCGAAGCAGTGGAGGCGGCCAAACAGGCGGGGAAGGTGCGCTTTATCGGTTTCACCGGACACAAAGACCCACTCGTCCACGAACGTATGCTCGAAATGGCACAGGCGCACGGCTTCCACTTCGATTCGTGCCAAATGCCACTTAACTTGATGGACTACCATTTCCGCAGCTTCGCCAACAATGTTGTCAGCAAACTCGTCGACCAGGGCACCGCTGTCCTCGGCATGAAACCGATGGGCGGCGGACATATTCTCGAGAGCAAGACCGTCACTCCGATCGAATGCCTGCACTATGCTCTTAACCTTCCTACATCGGTGGTTATCACCGGTTGCGACAGTATGAAGATTCTGGACCAGGCTTTTGAAGCGGCTCGCACGTTTCAGCCACTTTCTCCGGGGCAACTGACTGCGCTCGTATCCAAGACCCGCGAGGCCGCTCAGCTCGGTCGTTACGAGCTGTTTAAAACCAGTCAAGTTTACGACGGAACGGCACAGCATCCTCAGTGGCTGGGCTAGTTCGCACGGCGTTGGTCAGCGCGCCACCAGCGCATGCTTCTCGCGGCAACTCTCGGAGCAATAGTAGAACGTCTGGCTGCCGACTTGCCGTTTCAAAGCCGAGCCTCCAGCTACGTAAGTTCCGCACACCGGGTCTTTGTGCAGTTCGCCGGTGACATTCTGCGGCGGCGCCTGCTTGTTGCCTGGTTGCGCAAAAGATTGTGAAGACGCCCGCGCGATCCCGGCCAAGACACTCGTCAGCACCGCCCGCGCGATCAGCACGACTGCAATGATGACGATAAACTCAAAGATAACTCGCATACAACTTCCAATCTAGATCTACCACGAACAGCGGAGGACCAGTTCTGCACAACTCCTCGGTCGGAGGAATCCTCGAGAACAAGCGGGCTAGCCTTAATGGAGTCTTAATGTTGAGTCCCGTGATGGCTGCGTATCTTCGCTCTGCCAGAAAACGTCCATAGTATTGGCAGTCTACAGAACGACCGCCGGGAGGCAGTTCAAATGATATCGAGCAATTGGCGTCTGCAATTCACAGGGGCGGCAGCACTCTGCGCTTTCCTGTTGGCCAGCCCCGTTTGGGCGCAGGATCCGAATCAGCAGCAGTATCCACCGGCGCAAGCACCTCAGCCGCAAGATCCGCAGCAGCAGGCGCCGCCGCCGCAATACCCGCCGCAGGGACAGTATCCCTCACCTTCCCAGTATCCGCAGACGCAAGCTCCGCAGCCCTATCCTGCTCCGACACAGCAGGGACAATACCCTCCGCCAAATTCGTATCCTCCCCAGCAGGGCCAATATCCGCCTGCGCAATCTCCTGCTCCCCCGGCGCTGGCACCCCAGCAACTCGATCAGCTTGTAGCGCCGATCGCTCTTTATCCCGATGGGCTCCTGGCGCAAGTCCTGACCGCTTCTACCGTGGGAAATCAGATACCGGATGCCGCAGGGTGGTCCAATGCGCATCAGTACCTCAAAGGCGACGCTTTGGCGCAAGCCATCCGAGCCGACAATCTAAATTTCGATCCGAGCGTGATGGCTTTGTTGCCGTTTCCGAGTGTGCTGGACTACATGGCCCGCTATCCAGCCTGGACGCAGGCGCTCGGAAACGCCGTTCTCGCGCAACGAGATCAGGTGATGGATGCGGCGCAACGCCGGCGGCAGGAAGCTTATGAGTATGGCTACCTGCAGAATAATCAATATGTTCGAGTGGATGTAGCCGGTCCGGGGGCCATCCAGATCGTGCCCATCAATCCCGGTTATTACTACGTACCGTATTACAATCCGGTGGTCGTTTTTGCCCGCCCTCGTCCCGGCTTCTTTGTGGGAGGCGCGATCCGCTTCGGCGGCGGGATTACGATCGGTGCTTCCTTTGCTCCGTGGGGTTGGGGCGGGGCAGGATTCGGCTGGCGGGAACATACGATCCTGGTCGACCATCGTCCCTGGAATCGCACCTGGTCTAACCGCGCCGTCTACGTTCATCCGTACGCAGAGCCCTATCACCGGGTAGAGGGCCCGCGGGTCGAACACCACGAGTGGCATGGCGATGATCATCGCGGCGATGATCATCGGGGCCACGACCATCACTAAACTAAATTACTGACTGTTGGGCGAACCGTTTTGCGGCTCGCTCAGGAGTCCGTATACATCCACTTCTCGCTCAACACCGATGTACACCCGTCCATTGGCTACTGCGGGGATATTGAAACGGCGCGCTACGCCAGCCTGGTCGCTCGAATACAACTCGCGTGATACATTGATCGCATTATAGGCGTGTAACGTGGCTGGCCGATCCGGCCCGTTCCAGACCTTCGTCTCAATTAACCAAAGGATTCCGTCCGTCTTGCCATTGGCGGAAATTGTCGGCGTGGCGCCTGGCTCTCTGAGGTCCTGAACTGAAGCGGAGACTTGCTGCAGTTGGCGCTTTCTTACGGCAAACTCTCTCACAAAATCGTCGCCCGCCGCATAATAAACGCGCCCATTCCAGTAAGCGGGCGCCGATTTAATGGGCTTTCCCAGGTCGATTTTCTGAAGCGCTTTTCGGTCGTCCTTTTCGTCGAACTTGCCCATGTTGTCGCGGTTCAGCAGGTAGATCACGCCGCCTTTCCCACCCACCACTGCCAGCTTCGCTCCTTCTGCCGCTTCCGGCGGAATCAACATCGGACCGCCCGATCCCAAATCAGCATCTGTTCTTGACAACTGAGCCTGGTCGAATGGGGTGAAGTAATCATGTACATGCAGCCCAGTCGCATCTATTCGAAGCCGTAGCAGACTGTCTCCGTAATCGCGTCCGCCAGCCGCAGCGTCGAATACCCCATTGCCTGTCGCCAAGTACACGTTCCCATCCTCGTCCGCCGCCGGTCCTGTATCGCTCTGCCAGATGCCGCTCTCCATCGTTTCGGGCGACGTGTTCAAACTGCCAGTTGCTGCAAAGTATGTGCATCGTATGCCATGACCCAGCCGTGATACGGCTGTTCATCACAGGAAGAAGCCCAGCTTACATAAACCCTCCCTCGCGAGAGCAGCAACGCCGCTCGAGGGTTTTCGTGCAAGGCCAGAAACTCCACCGTGCTTCGCCCCCATCCTAAAAGGCCGCCGCTCCTTGATTCGACGGCTGCCTTTATAACTATCGGACTTCCAGGCTTCTCTTTTCCGGTCGTCAAGTTCAACGCGTGGAGCCGCTGCCAAAACTGAGCCTTTCCAGGTTCACCTTCCCTGGTCCTTGCCAACACATACATGGTTTTTGTCCTGCTATCGATCACCGGCGTCGCTGTGATGCCAATCTCGGGACTAATAAACGGGCAGCCCAGCGTCTCCACCGGCACCGGCGTTACTCGCCTGGTCTCGTCTGCGAAGTGCGTTGTCCAAAGAGGGGCTCTGGGATGCTCTGCTGCGTCGAAGGCATACACGCTGTCGTGCTCCGTGGCCACGAACAACACATTGTGGAGACCCTTTCCGGGAATCTCCAGACCGGGAACATAGAGCGGTTGGGCATACACATCTCCATCCACCGGCAGCGTAAACAGCTTGCCGAACTGCTTGACATTCACGTTGCGGGTGTTTAATAACGTCTCACTCAGATTGGCGCCGGTTCGCGCATTGTCGTATTGCGAGGTAGCGAGGGTGACTTGCCCTTCGCAAGTGCCGGCTAAGAGCAAAACACTCGACAAAAAACGTAGAGCTCGCATAGCTATGTAGCATTCTACTAAACTCGTTCGCTATTCCGCTTCGTACGCGTTTGCGAAAATACTCGGCAAAGGCCGCTCTGTGTCTCACTGCACCGGCAGCCTATTATTTCCGGGGATTCTCGCAATGCCATTCAAACCATCAAGCCTTTCGCTTATTGCCGCACTCTGCTTTGGTGTTCCATCCATGTTTGCGGTTACTTTACCCGCCGGAACTATTCTCGACCTCCGGCTCACCACTGAGGTAACGAGCGATAAGGCTGCCGGTCAACCGGTTTCTGCCGTCGTCATTGCGCCGGTGCTGGTAAATGGGGCACCTGTGATTGCGTTTGGCACCCAGCTCGAGGGTGTGACGGCCGATGCTAAAGCCGATAAACCGGCTGCCGATGGCAACAAAGAGGAGCCGGCCACTTTACGTCTCCAATTCACCAAAATTCACGACAAAGCAGGGCAATCAAAAGCGCTCTCCTGCTCGCTGGTCGGCATCGATAACGCCCGTGAGGCGGTCGACTCTTCCGGCCTGATCACCGGTATCACCGCTTCTCAAACCTTCACTGCTCTCGCCGATGATGGAGTCAACAAGGTGCTGGAGAAGAACGAACAACTCGGTCAATTGTTATCCGGCATCAAAGGCGCCATCGTCAAGAAAGCAAATCCGACGATCGACTACAAACCGGGCGTGGAGTTTACGGTAAAACTAACGCAACCGTTGGAGTGGACTCCTTCAACCGACGCCCGGCTGCCTGCAGCCATGACGCCCGATGGCGAGCTGAAAACACTGGTTGCCCAGGAGCCCTTTCGGACAGTTGCGTTGAAGCCGCCCAGTCCCTCCGACATGACGAATCTCATGTTCATCGGCACCAAAGAACAGGTGCAGCAAGCTTTCAAGGAAGCCGGCTGGTTTGCTTCCGATCCTCAGGGGCGCGCCTCCACGTACCATACTGCGCAGGCCATTATCGAAAATCGCGGTTACGACGAGGCGCCTATGTCGGTTCTGACTCTGGGTGGCAAAACGCCGGATTTCACCTTCGAGAAGCAGAATAATACATTCGCCTCACGCCATCACATACGCCTCTGGCAGATGCCTCAAACTTTTGCCGGCAAACCGGTGTTTGTAGCTGCCGCTACTCACGACATCAAGATTTATTTCTCGCAAACCAGCCGATCGATTACCCATGGCATCGATCCCAATATCGACAACGAAAGAACAAAAGTCACGAACGATCTGCTCTATACCGGGCACATTGAGGGCGTATCGCTAGTGGATCGAACCAACATCCCGAAAGACATCTCGAATGCAACCGGCGACCATCTTCAGACGGATGGCAAAATTTCGGTTCTGCAATTCAAGAATTAGTGGACAATCGGCGAGCTGTTCTATCGTTCACAGGCGGAACGCAGAGGGCAATAATTCCTGGATAGAGAATTGGGAGTCGAGCTGGGCTACGACAATTGCGGCGTCGGGCGCCAGTTCACTGATCCATTGCCGGCACGCGCCGCACGGCATAAGAGAACCGGGGGGACCGCCTGGCATGGCATCGATGCAAGCTACCGCCAAAGCACGAAATACCCGTTCCCCTGCAGCGAGTGCCACCGTCAGCGCGGCTCGTTCGGCGCACAGCGACAAACCGTAGCTGGCATTTTCGATATTTGCGCCAGCATAGCTGCCACGTTGTCCCACGACGACTGCTCCGACCCGAAAATGCGAGTACGGCGCATAGGCCATTGCGGCTGCGGCTCTTGCCTGAGCGATGAGCTCGTCTCGTTCGCCCGGACTCAACATGAGTCGATCATAAGCTAAATTCAAAAGATGTTAGGCCAAATTGCTCGCGATCTTCTGGTACTCATTTTGGCTGCAAGCGTTTCCGCACAAGAGCCAGTTGTTCCTTCGAGCTTAGCCGCGGGTTTCAAAGCGATTACCGAAGCCGATTTGAAGGCTAACCTTACATTTATATCTTCGGACGCCCTGGCTGGTCGCCTGTCCTTGCAGCCTGGAGATGAAGCGGCCGCAGCGTGGGTTGCTTCCGAGTTCGCCAAGGCAGGTCTGGAAACGCTTGGTCAGGCCAATTACCTGCAGCCTGTTCCGCTCATCGAATTTCGCCCGGATCGGGCACGCAGTTTTGTTTCGCTCACTCGCCAGGGCGGGGACAGGCGGTGGAGCTTTCCTGACGCGTACGGATCTTTCCCGCGAGATGTCGATGTGTCGGCCGCCGTCGTGTTCGCGGGCTTCGGTATCACGGCTCCTGAGCTTCATTACGACGACTACGCCGGCGTCGATGTTCACAACAAGATCGTCTTGCTTTTCGATCACGAGCCGCAGGAGAACGATCCACACTCGATCTTCAACGGCACCGGTAATACCCGTTATGCCACCAGCCGCGTGAAGGTGCTCAATGCGCAAAGCCACGGTGCGGTTGGTGTGTTATTGGTCGCTGAACCTAACCGCAGACATCCTTCCAACCAGGAGCGAGTGGCACGGATAGGGGGCACGACTACTCGCGCTGTTCCACTTCTCTCTCAGGCTTTGGCAGGTGACGAGTTGCGCATTCCGGCGGCCACCGTCTCGGATGCTGTTGCGCGCGATTTATTTGCCACTTCGAGTGCTGCTCCGTCCGCGCTACAAAGCGCCATTGATCGCAACCTGCAGCCGCAATCGCGCGCGCTTCCCGACACCGAGGTCACGATTCACTTCCGGAATAGTTCCACGCGAGAAGCAAACTCTTACAACGTGGTGGGGCTGCTGCCAGGCTCCGACCCGGCTCTTAAAAGCGAAACCATTCTGATTAGCGCCCATCACGACCATGACGGCATGAGCCTGGACCAGATCTGGCACGGAGCGGATGATAACGGTTCGGGTACGGTGGGCGTGGTGGAACTTGCTCATGCTTTCGCGGCGAATCCGACGCGGCCGAAGCGCTCCCTAATGTTCGTCGTCTTTGCGGCGGAAGAGCGCGGTCTGCTAGGTTCGTTTTATCTGGCAGCTCATCCGCTGAGACCGCTCGCTACTACGCGAGCCATGATTAACTTCGATATGATTGGCCGCGACGAAACGCCCAGCGATCAGACCAAAGGCCTGATAGACATTCCCGCCGATACGACTAACCGGCTCAATCTTATTGGCGCAACGTACAGCCCCGATTACAACCGGATCGTACAATCCGAGAACCGCGCCATCGGCCTGACGCTCGATTACCGGTTCGATCACGAATCAGCGCTCAACGTCTTCTTTCGCAGCGATCAGTTTCCATTTGTCCTGCATAACGTGCCGGCTTTCTGGTGGTTTACAGGATTCCATCCCGATTACCATCACGTCACAGACACCGCCGATAAGATCGACTACGTCAAGATGACGAAGATCCTGCGGCTCGCCTATCTCTCCGCCTGGCAATTTGCCGACGAGGCGCAGTCCCCCCGCTTCATCGCTAATCCCTGAATGCGTTGCTTACGGTTTGGCCGGCTCGTAGCGCTTTTCGAGTTCCCTGATCTTTTTTTGCTGTTCGCTGAACAACGCCAGATTATGGGCGGCGAATTTCTTTAGACCGTAATTCGCAGAGTTCAGCGGCGCTTTTACCTCGGCTGTGAAGTTCGCTCGTTCACTGTCGTTTGTGTTAGCCAGAACACTGAGATAGGACCTGTCAAATTGCTCGCCGGTCAGCCCAGCTAACCTTGCCCGATCGGGACACTCAGGCGGATGCTTCTTCGATCCGAGTTTGAACCCTACAGTCTTGGCCATCGACTTCAATTGCCGGTTCATCCTGTCGTGTAGTCCAATCGAGTGTGCGGCCAGTTCCTGCAATTCGGTATCGGCCGAGCGGCTGCCGACAAGCTGATCCGCCGCTACCTGGCAGACGCCGGCGCGCTCGGCGTCCAGTGCGAATTGCGCATCGGCATCTCGCCAAAGCAGCGGCTGATAATCGCTCCCCATGGCCGCGGGCTCGTTCTTGGGCGTCATCTGGCCGTGGAGTATCGGCAGCCACAAAACGAAGAACATTCCGCTCATGAAGCGCGGGGAAAGCATATTCTCCAAGATACGCTGTCGCTTTATTACTATGAATGAAACACCCGAGGTCAAAAAATGCCGCTCGAAACGTCCCGCCGCAATTTCCTGAAGCGTGCCGCCGCCACAACCGCCGCTGTCCCGATCGTGCAGTCGCTTGAGGCGCGTGAGCACAAGAAGTTCAGTCCAAACGACAAAATCCGAGTGGCCGGGATCGGTCTGGGCATCATGGGCAATAAAGATTGCGCCTCGGCTCTTCAGATACCGGGAGTGGAACTGGTAGCCGTCTGCGATCTTTACACAGGCCGCCTGGAAGCCGCAAAGGAGAAATACGGCAAGGATCTCGCGACCACCAAGGATTACCGCGCCATTCTAGATCGCTCCGATATTGATGCCGTCATTATCGCTGTCTGCGATCGCTGGCACTCGCCGATTGCGACCGAAGCGATGCGGAAAGGCAAAGCGGTTTACTGCGAGAAGCCCATGGTGCGCGATATCGGCGAAGGCCTGGGTGTTGTTCATACGCAGCAACAGACGGGAGCGCTCATGCAGGTCGGCAGCCAGCGAGTCAGCAGCATCGCCTACCTGAAAGCCGGCGAACAATATCGCGCCGGCGCCATCGGGAAGCTGAACTGCATCTCTGCCACTTACGACCGGCAAAGCGCTCTGGGCGCGTGGGAATACACCATGCCGCTCGATGCCGGACCCGCGACGGTCGATTGGGCTCGCTATATCGCGAACGGTCCTTCCATGCCGTATGACAACAAGAAATTTTTCTGGTGGCGCAACTATCGCGAGTTCGGCACGGGTGTCGCCGGCGATCTCTTTGTCCATCTGATTTCCGGCATCCACACCATCACCGGATCGAAAGGTCCCAAACGCATATTTGCCTCCGGGGCTCTGACGTATTGGAAAGATGGGCGTAATGTGCCCGATCTAATGACGGCGATTCTCGACTATCCCGATACGCCGGAACATCCCGCCTTCCAGCTAACGTTACGGGTTGATTTTGTGAGCGGTCAGGGCGAACGCTCCACCACGCAATATATCGGCAGCGAAGGCGTGCTCGAAATGGGTGACGACGGTTTCACCATAGCGCGCCATCGTATGTCCAAAGCGCCGGGCATCGGTGGCTGGGATTCGCTCGATACGTATACCAGGACCATGCAGTCGGAGTTGAAAAAGCGATACAACGAAAAATATTCGCCGGCCGAGCAGCAGGAACAATCGCCTGCGCCCATCTCGTTCCGCGTGGCTGCCGGGTACGACGAACATCTGGAACACGTCAGGAATTTCTTCGGCGCCATGCGGGGCACAAACGCCATCCGTGAGGACGCTACGTTTGGCTTTCGTGCCGCCGCGCCTTGTCTTGCCTGCAATAAGAGCTACTTCGACCAGTCGATCATTTGCTGGGATCCGGTGAATATGAAGATCACCGGGTAAGTCAGACTGCGCTGGGATTTCTGTCGCTTCCGAAGGTCTGCCGCTGGTGCCAGTACGGATAAGCCAGTGTCACGGCGCTCGCCGCATCGAGTCTCGCAACCTGTTCCGGCGTAAGATTCCAACCTACCGCGCCGAGATTCTGACGCAACTGCTCTTCATTCCTCGCGCCGATAATCACCGACGAAATGGTGGGACGTTGCAGCAACCAGTTCAAAGCAATCTGCGGCACCGTTTTGCCCGTTTCCTTAGCAACTTCGTCAAGAGCGTCCACGACTTTGTAAACGTGCTCGTCGCTCACGGGTGGCCCGGAGTCGGCTGTTTTGGGTAAGCGGCTCGTTTCAGGTCTAGGTTGGCCTCGGCGAATTTTTCCGGTCAAGCGGCCCCAGCCGAGCGGACTCCAGACGATCGTGCCGACCTTCTCTTCGAGAGCTAGTGGCATCAGTTCCCATTCGTAATCTCGCCCGATCAGCGAGTAATACGCCTGATGCGCCACATAGCGCGGCCAGCCATAGCGGTCAGAAGTTGCCAGTGACTTCATCAAGTGCCAGCCGGAATAGTTCGAGCAGCCGACGTAACGGACTTTCCCGCTACGTATCAGAGTGTCGAACGTGCTCAGCGTTTCTTCGGCAGGCGACAGCGCGTCGTAACCATGCATCTGATAAATGTCGATGTAATCGGTCCCCAGACGGCGGAGGCTCGCTTCGCAGGCCTCAATCAGGTGGTGGCGCGAATTGCCGCGGTCGTTAGGACCGGGACCCATCGGGAAAGAGGCTTTCGTCGCAACTATGACGTCTTTGCGGCGTCCGGCGATGGCTTTCCCGAGGATCTCTTCGGAAGCTCCTTGCGAGTAGACATCCGCGGTGTCGAACATGTTGAGCCCGGCTTCTAAGCATATGTCTACCAGGCGGGTGGCTTCTGGTACATCGGTGCTGCCCAGGCTTGGAAAAACTCGCCTTTTCCTCCGAAAGTTCCTGTGCCGAGGCTCAGCACGGGCACTTTGAAACCGGAATAGCCAAGACGCCGGAATTCCATTAGCTGGCCTCGAGCTTCAGAAATTTATTGGCGCTGCCCTGGTGTATGTAAATATCTCCATGCCCGATGTCGTAGACCCAGCCGTAAGTGGAAAGCTTTCCCTGGGCCATTTTGCCGGCGACCGACGGATGGGTGCGCAGGTGATTCAGCTGCAGCAAAACATTTTCCTCGGCGAGTTCGAGCAGCTTGCTATTTTCATCTGCGAAAGAATCGCGGGCTTTGACTACGCTTAGGGCAGCTTCGGCATTCCGCAGCCAGTGGTTGACGGTGGGCATGTTGGTTAGCTTGTCGCGGTGCAGCAAGCCCTTCATGGCGCCACAATCGGTATGCCCGCAGATTACGATCTGGCTGACGCCGAGCGCTTCGACAGCGTACTCGATAACCGCCGAAACGCCGCCGACCATTTCGCCATAGGCGGGAACCAGGTTGCCGATATTGCGGGTCACGAAGATATCGCCCGGCTGCGCTTGCGTGAGCGCCTCCGGAGCGATGCGCGAATCGGCGCAGGTGATAAACAAAGTGTGCGGTTTTTGAGGCTGGCGCACGGCCTGCTGATACCGTTCGCTATTTTTCGCGTACACTTCACGTTGAAATTGACGGACGCCCGCGAGCAGTTTGTCGAGGGCGGGATCGATTGCCTGATCAGAGTTCATGGTTTTCTCCTTACCAGTTTCGGCTATGACAGTTTTAACGCCGGATGCCGCTCCTCAGCCGGGGGGAGTGTGGGGAAATCCGTGTAGGGCTCGCTTTGATACCAGTAGCCGACTGTATAAAAACAATCCGCTCGATCGTTCGCGTGGCCATGCTCGATGGTAAATTTCAGCGATTTTTCGAAAGCAATCGGGTTGTCGGCATGCCAGCGATATAGACAGTAGCGGCCGCCGGCCCGTTCGCCTACGCCAATAAATGGCGCTCCGTTGTACAGGTTGGCGAATGGATTGGTGACGCCAAAATCCCACGCTCCGTTGAAATAATCCTCGGTTCCGGTGCCTGTGATGGCGGGCTTCGAGTCGTCGTCGATGAAGATCATGTCGTCGCCTTCACCGAACCAGTTATCGTGGTTCTGCACAACGCCCATGGTGACGCCCATCGCCTGCCCGCGTCCGCGCGTCTCGAAAAAGACGTAGTTATTTTGCCCATCGAGATTCTTGTCGGTTCCCTCGATGGCTTTGTTAGGAGTAGCCTGGCGGTACTGCGCGTGAAAATACAGCGCGTCCGGGGGGAGTGCTTTGACCAGCTGATAGTCGATGTTTGAATAGAAGGAATCGACGGCCTGCTTGCTTTCGTTGGTGACCGACATGCGGGCTGAGCGGCGGAAGGGCATCGCGAAATAGCAGTTCAATGCCTTGACCGACGAGCAGTTCATAAAGGCCGATTCATACAGGAAGTACTCGCCCAAGTTCAGGCCGAAGAAGTCGCCGACCGGGACTTCTACGCTCGGTCTCGCATTGCCCTCCCAGAAGATGCGCAGGACAAGTTCTTTCAGATGCTGGCGGCTCTTGGCGGCAATCGTGAACCAGATATGTGTGATGATGCCTGGACCCTCGGCCTGAAAGATCTCGAAGCTCTGGCCGGGCGCAATGGGCCACGCATCGTGATTGCCACCGGTACGATCGAAGCTCGACTGTTTGCGTGTTTGGTGTTGGGGCAGACGGGCATATGCCGGCAGGAGGTTGGCGGTGACCGGCCGCGGCGTGGTCTGCGCAATGCCTTGAGCATTGCCGGCTGCCGCTCCTACCGCGACTCCACCCAGCGAACGCAACGAAGAAAGAAAACCTCTACGGGGTGTAAATTCTGGCATGTGAAAAATTGTATCGGCATCATACCTCATGCCTTGCTCAACTTCCGGTTAACGAGACGGGACCAAACCAAACGCCTTTTAATTCCCTGCGCCATACGGCTCCGGTTTTTTTGCGTTCAGCCGGGTCGGTGAAATTGTACTCGTAAAGAAGAGCCCGCATATAGCGGGGAGGCCTTTGAAAGGGTGACGGCTCGAGCAGCTTGGTGACGGCCGGCTCTCCCGTGAGAAGGCGGTACATTAAGCCACTCACCCAGGTGTTGTTCTGGTAGTCGCCGAGCGCAGCGAACCACATTTGCCAGTCGAGTCGCGGCTGATAGGGCGCCACCCAAGAGAGACCGCGGTGCGTGTTTCCGGGCTTATAAAAGAACTGATACTCACGCCATGTGAGCCTGTCGTCCGAGCCCTCGATGACAATCTCAGGGCGAGTGGTTGTCATCACCGCGAACAATCCGTAGCTATTCACGATCTCGAACGGCTGCACGGCTTCGACGAGGCTGGTCAGTAGCTGCGCTGAACGCGGCGTCATCTGCGCAGCCAATTGGGCGAGCCCGAGCACGCCGATTGCGGCGACGATAGAGTTGCCGGCCCATCGCCACTTTTCGGGTCGACCCCAACGAGGCCACTTGGGGTAACTCCATCGCAGCAGTCTATCGAGCGGGGCGAACGTGACATCGTCTAACGCCCATAAACACAACGCCAAGCTTAAAAGATTGAAGAAACCATAGTTTCCGGTTAGCAGGATCATGGCTTGCAGACTCATCAGCAGGGCGACGCCGAGCCAGCGCACGAGGCGCGGACCAAACAGAAGGAAGGGCGCTAGAAGCTCGATCGCCAGTGCGGCTGCGGTGAGAGAGTCAAGCAATCCCGTCGGCGCCCAGTGGAAGTAATACGCTACCGGATTTGGTAGCGGCTGGGTCATGAAGTGAAAGCGTAGTGCATGCAGGTTACGCCAGTTTGGATCGTGAGAGGCGAGCTTCACCCAGCCTGATTCGAACATCAGTCGAAACAGCAGGAGCCGGTAAGCCCAGTGCAGCCAGGGCGCTCCCAGGAAAATGGCGAGGAACCCTGCTTCGAGTAGCAGGGAATCCCATTGGAAGGAGGTAAAGGGTTGTCCGACCGAACTCAGCGATAGATAGAGAACGAAGCAGAGCACTGCCGAAGCGCGTTGCAGCACGCCGGCAGCCAGCGCAATACCCGCGACGCAGCCCAGTGCGCAAAACGCGAGGAGAGCATGGTCGCCAGGAAACAGCCACGACAGGCTGGGCGCGTAGAAGTAGGCGCGTGCGCCCATTTGTGCTCGCATGGCGTCAATCAGATGCACGGCGGGTACGATACCTCGCGAACCGACCAGGCCCAGTATTTGCGGCCACAACGAGGCGAAGGCGATGAGATAAATGAGCCCGAGTAAACGCAGGAATAGCGCCTCGGTTCGTGTGTGCGACGTCTGGCTATCCGGTGAGATATCTAGAGGTTAACGCGGGGCTCGCGGGATATGGTATGTTGCGAGAGAACGAGTTCGGCGCGGTAGCCAAGTGGTAAGGCAGAGGTCTGCAAAACCTTTATTCGGCGGTTCGATCCCGCCCCGCGCCTCCAATAAACTCCTCAAAATTAAAGACTTAAGCGCGGATGCCGCCGGACCTTACCGGAGCGTTTTGAGCTAGAAACGCCCCAAACAGCCCGGTTGGGTGTCACGCAGGGTGTCACGTTTTGAAAACGTGACACCCTCTTCGCCCAAGAATCGAAAGAAGGCGCCTCTCCCGACGCAGCGTCTTTTTAGGTTTCCCGAAACATTATCCAGAAAATTGTTTATAATGCAGCTGACAGGTGTGGCACTCTGTGCACGCCCCCGCACCCCAAGGGAAATAGGTGGATGACGCTCTAAGCGCAGCTATCCCAGCGACCCCTTTCTGCCCCATTCCAACTTGTCACCAAACCAAGAACAACTGAAGTCGATTCTCGCCTCGCCCGAGCATCCCGCTGTCTGGTTGCTCGGCAGCACACGGCGTAAAGTCGAGGCTCGAGAAGCCATGCTTCTCATCCGGAGCGATCGCTATGAATGGTCCGGCACGCGGCGGCGCGTACGTGCAATCCGTCCGCTGACGCCAGCGCCCGTTTGGCAGCCGTGCTACCGCACAACCGCGGCCGCTACTTTACCACCGTCAATTGAGTGGTGTTGGGGCTTGCGGTAATGCTTTGTTTCTTTTCGAAACGCAGTTTAAACCAACTACTTAAGGAGCATGAACAACTTATGGCAGACGTGACTCAATTGACCTCCGACCTGGCCGATCTGAAGCAGGCTGTTTCAGACGACCAAGCGGCTATTTCTTCCGTGCAGTCCTACGCGCAAGCCCAGGCTGCCGAAATCCTGAACCTCGAACAGCAACTCGCGACTCTCCAATCGCAAGGCGGCGGAGCGAACCTCGATTTGTCCGGCCTGGAAGCCTCGGTGGCCGCCCTTAAGCAACAGAATCAGGTACTGGCGTCTCTCGTGCCGCCAGCCACACCCGCGACAACGCCGGCCGATGGAACAACTGCGCCTCCGCCAGTTACTCCAGTTCCCCAATCGTAGTCAAATCCAACTCTCCAACTCGGGGCTCGGCGATCCGGGCCCCACTTTTTCGACTAAATTCTTTGAAAAACTTTGATTCCAATCAAACTTAATCAAAGATGGCAAGAGGCGGAAATCGATCGGGCGCCGGCCGTAAGGCGGGCTCGGCAAACAAGAAGACGCGAGAAGTTGCCGATGCGGCAGTACGCGACGGGCTCACGCCGCTCGAAGTGATGCTCCAAGCGATGCGCCAGCACGTCTCGAACGAGAAGTGGGATGCAGCCGCTTCCATTGCGAAAGACGCCGCCCCTTATATGCACCCCAAGCTTTCGGCAATTGAGCATTCCGGGCCCAACGGAACCACGCTGGCGCCGCCGGTGCTCAACGTCAGCTTTGTAACTTCGACCGGCAGTGACGACCGCGACTGACATTCAGCTGCCCGCGAAGTTCGAAGGGCTCTTCCGTCCCGCTCGCTACAAGGTGTACTTCGGTGGCCGAGGCGGCGCGAAGTCTTGGGCCATCGCCCGGGCCTTGTTGCTGCAGGCTGCCGCCAGTCCGATTCGCGTGCTCTGTGCCCGCGAACTACAGACAAGCATCGCGGACTCGGTGCATCGTCTCCTCGCCGACCAGGTTTACCAGCTCGGGCTGGAACGGCATTTCGAGATTCAGAAGGCGTCGATCCGCAGCTCCTGCGGTTCGGAATTTCTGTTTAAGGGTTTGCGCATGTCCATTCAGGAGATCAAATCGACTGAAGGCGTGGACATCTGCTGGGTGGAGGAAGCGCAAAGCGTCAGCGCGCACTCCTGGGACATTCTGATACCGACCATCCGCAAGCAAGGCAGCGAGATTTGGATCAGCTTCAACCCGGTGGAAGCGTCGGACCCGACCTATCAGCGTTTTGTAAAGACTCCGCCGCCGGATTCGATCGTGCAGGAAGTGGGCTGGCAGGACAATCCGTGGTTTCCCGCAACGCTAGACGCCGAACGGCGCTACATGCTTTCGATCGACCCGGAAGCGTACGCGCATGTTTGGGGCGGCCACTGCCGCACCATCAGCGAGGCTGTGATCTTCGGCAAGCGCGTCGCAATCGAAGCCTTCGAGACGCCCGACGGGGCTCGTTTCTTTCACGGCGCCGACTGGGGCTTCGCCAACGATCCGACTACGCTTGTGCGCTCGTTTATCCAGGACGAATGCCTGTTCATCGACGCCGAAGCTTTCGGGCACGGTATCGAGATTGACGAAACGCCGCAGCTCTTCGATTCGATCCCAACGGCGCGCAGCTGGCCGATCAAAGCCGATGCGGCCAGGCCCGAGACGATCAGTTTCATGCGCCGGCAGGGATTCAACATCGAGCCGGCGGAAAAATGGCCAGGATCCGTTGAAGATGGCATTGCTCACCTGAAAGGGTTCAAGCGCATTGTCATTCACGAGCGCTGCAAGCACATTCAGGAAGAGCGCCGCCTGTATTCGTACAAGGTCGACAAGATCACGAATCAGGTACTGCCGGTGATTGTGGACAAGTGGAACCATGGCTTTGACGCCGTGCGGTATTCGCTCGACCAGTACATCCAGCGCCGCGGAGGCCTCGGTGTGTGGGCACAACTGGCCAGCTGATGAGTAAAGCACGCATCCAAAGGAAACAGGCGGCCATGGCCGCTATTCCCATCACCTCGAATAAGAGCTTTGTGGGGGATAGCTACCAGAACTTTGCCGCCGCCGTCGGCATTGGCCAGCCCGCCACAAACCAGAGTGCCGGCGCCCGCTACGCACCCGATTTCGTTTCTCGCCAACGCGCGCTGATGGACGGAGCGTATCGAAGTTCCTGGATCTGTGGAGTCGCTGTCGATGCGGTGGCCGAAGACTGCACCAAGCGTGGCATTGAGATCATTACGTCCGCCGATCCTGCACAGGTCGAAGGCCTGCACTCGGCCTGGCGCGACATGCACCTATGGGATCAGATCTGCGACACCATTAAATGGGGCAGGCTGTACGGCGGTGCGGTAGGCGTCATTCTGGTGGATGGGCAGCGCTTCGATACTCCTCTTCGCTGGGAAACTGTCGGCCGGGGCGGTTTCAAGGGCATCTATCCGCTGGATCGCTGGACGGCCCTGCCTGCGCAAAATTGGCCGGTGCGGGATTACGGCCCCGATCTTGGTAAGCCCATGTATTATGACGTGATTGCCGACACGAACCACGTGCTGGGCAATCAGCGGATCCACTACTCTCGCGTGATCCGCATCGATGGCGTCGACCTACCGTATTACCAGCGCTTCAGTGAAAACCTCTGGGGACAATCGGTGCTGGAACGCCTCTGGGATAGGCTGCTGGCATTCGACAGCACCACGCAGGGTGCTGCACAGCTGGTCTATAAAGCGCACCTCCGAACGTATTCGGTGGATGGGCTACGTGAAATCATTGCGGCGGGCGGTGCGGCGCGGGCGGGCCTGGTCGCGCAGATTGACTTTACCCGGCTGATGCAATCGAACGAGGGCATGACATTGATGGACGCGAAGGACAAGTTCGAAGCGCACACTTATGCCTTCAGCGGCCTCGATACGGTGCTGATGCAGTTTTCGCAACAGCTCTCAGGCGCCTTGCAGATTCCCTTGACACGCCTCTTCGGGCAATCGCCGGCCGGTCTGAATTCCACTGGCGAAAGCGACATGCGGAACTATTACGACGGCATCCTGCAGCAGCAGGAGCGCCGCCTGCGTTCCCCACTGAGTAACTTGCTGCACATCACGTGGCGTTCTTTGTACGGTGAAGACTTACCGGTAGGCAGCAACTTCAGCTTCCATCCGCTTTGGGTGATGTCGGACGAGCAGAAAGCCAACATCGCCAGCACCATCACGACTGCGGTCACACAGGCGGAAAGCAACGGCATCGTGCGCAGAGAAACGGCGCTGCGGGAACTGAAGAACAGCGCGCATGCCACCGGCATCTGGTCCAACATCAGCGAGGAAGAGATCAAAGAGGCCGAGGACGAACCACCGCCTGGGGCGGAAGGTTTAGAAGATCCAGAAGCTGGCGACGAAGAAGAGGACCAGGCCGACGATGCCGACCCGGCCGACGAAGAATAAGCCCAAGATCGCTGGGCCGGAACGCCGTTATGCCATTTCGCTGCGCAAGGTCGCTGATCAGGTTTTGACGCTAGTCCGAGGATTTGATATCACCGATCAATCTGTTGTGCCCCGGTTGCGATCGGTTTTGGAAAAGTACGCACTGGCTCTCGAGCCTTGGGCGCAAGCGACGGCAGAGCGAATGCTGAACGAAGTCAACCAAAAAGACCACCAGCTGTGGATGTCACTCAGCCAGGAGATGTCGGCGAGCCTGCGGCGCGAAATCGAACGCGCGCCCACTGGCTTGACGATGCGGAACCTGCTGGCGCAGCAAGTGGGCCTGATCAAGAGCTTGCCGCTCGAGGCGGCGCAGCGGATCCAGAATTTGACGATCGAGCGCCTGAACGACAGTCGGCGCGCCTCCGAGCTGGTGGGCGAGATCCTGCGGACGGGCGAGGTGACGAAAGCGCGGGCCAACACGATTGCCCGCACGGAGACATCGCGGGCTGCTACGGCGTTGACGCAGGCGCGCGCCGAGCATATCGGTTCAGACGGCTATGTGTGGCGTACGTCGGGCGATTCGGACGTGCGGCAATCGCACCGCAAGATGAATGGCAAGTTCGTGCTTTGGGACGATCCGCCAACGCTCGACAAGCTCACTGGTCATGCAGGCGCGCTGCCGAATTGCCGGTGCTACTGCGAACCGATCATTCCGGAGGCATGACGTAATCGTACTCGCGCAAATCGCCTCTCCGAATGGCTTCGTAGATTGCCGGAAAAGGCGCAAACTTTTTCGCAATGATTTGAATGACGTCACGCACGAGAGCAGCGCTGGGGCCCGCAGCGGCTTCGGGATGTCGAAGCGCGAGCTGCAACATGGCACAGGCGGCAAATGCCATTTCGGGCGAGATTTCAAGACGAACGCCAACCTCCTCCTGCCGCAGCAGCAACATCTCCTCTTGAATTCCACGCAGCAGATCGTCATTCGATAGTTCGGGCATAACCATGCGTTTTTATACCACCGACCAGCTGAGCCCAAATCAGCACCTCACGCCTGAAGGCTTCCTGCTCTGCAAAGACGTGGCCATCGGGCGCACTGGCGAGATGCTGTATGCCGCTGGCGAGATCCCCGTAAAGGCGGGCCTCGACGGCTTAATCCGCATCTCCCGCGAGCCCGATGCAGTGTTCCATGAAGACACTATTGCCAGCTTCCAGGGCAAGCCCATCACGCTCGATCACCCTGGATCGGACGTCAATCCCAGGAATTGGACCGAATTAGCCAAGGGCATCGTGCAGCATGTCCGCCGCGGGGAAGGCAGCAGCGATGGACTGCTGCTATCCGACCTGCTGATCACTGACGAAACAGCCATCAAATCAGTGCGCGCCGGCCTGCGCCAGGTCAGCTGCGGTTACGACGCCGAATACGAACAAATCGAAGCCGGCCGCGGTCGGCAGCGAAACATCATCGGCAACCACGTTGCCCTGGTGGAAAAAGGGCGCTGCGGGGAACGCTGCGCCATAGGAGACAAGGACACTATGCCGAATGACAAACAGCCAACGTGGAACGACAAGGTACGCAACATCTTCCACGCCAATGATGCAGTCAGCCTGGAAACTTTGCTGAAGGATATGCCCGACACGGCAGCTCCAGCTGCTACTGCGGATGGGGCACTTACCCTGAATGCTATTTCAGGCCTCTTCACCGCGTTTGAGAGCAAGATCAACACGCGCTTCACCGATATGGAAAAGCGCATCAAAGCGCGGGACGCCGACGATCCGGACGACGAAGAAGAGAAGAAGCGCAAGCGCAAAAAGGAAGAAGAGGAAGAGGAGGAAGAAGCCGAACGCAAGCGCAAAAAAGCGGCCGGCGAGACCGAGGACGACGAAAAAGAGGACGAGAAAAAGCGTAAGAAGTCGGAAGACAAGATGCCCACGCGGGACGCTATGCAGGATGTGTTGGCACGCGCGGAAATTTTGTCGCCGGGCATCCGTGTTCCTACTTTCGACTCAGCAGCAAAGCCAACGGCGGTGCGTGACAGCCTTTGCGCTTTACGGCGTCAGGCGCTGACGAAATACACCGATACCGCGAACGGGCGCACGGCGGTGCTGGCCCTGGTCGGCGGCAAAGAGCCGGACTTCAAAGCAATGACTTGCGATGCGGTCAGCACGGTGTTCACGGCGGCATCGGAAATCGCCAAGCGGGAAAACAACTATCACGTGGTGATGAACCGAGATTCGGTGCAGCGGACGAAAGATCAGTACGGCACCATTGCCGAGATCAACAAAAAGAACAAGGAATTCTGGGACGCCCGCACCGCGAGATAACGACTGCGACTTTCCTCATCCAGCTTCCTACTTCAACTCAAGGAGAACAAAACATGCCAGCTTTTCTTTACCGCATGCCCGCTGGAATTCCGGGCATGCTGACACGCACGGAAATCGCCACCGTGGAACCGCAGATCGTAATGACCACGAATCCGCCACTGACTTACGGTGTCCCGATCGCCATCGATGCAACCGCTCTGCAAGCCCGCCCGTTTGGCGCCGGCGATGTCGCAGCCAACATCTACGGCTTCCTGGTGCGCCCTTACCCGACCAACGGCAACCAGATCAATGAACCGATTGGCACGGCCGTGCCCCCGACGGCGGGTGTCTGCAACGTATTAACGCGCGGGTACATCATGGCCAGTCTGGGCGCCACTACGGCCGCCAAGAAAAATGGCGCCGTGTTTGTGCGCATTGCCACGGCCAGCGCGGGCAAACCCATCGGTGGCGTAGAAGCGGCCGCTGATTCTACCAACACGGTCCAGTTAACCAACGCTCACTTTATGGGTCCAGCGGACGCCCAGGGCAACGTGGAGATCGCCTTCAATATCTGAGGCGGCAAACCAACTTAAGGAGAAAGAGAAACAACATGGGCATGCTTACTTTTGACCGCCGCACGATTGACTCTACAGGCGCATTCCTGATTGGCGAATTGGAACGGCTGGACCAGACCATCCATGAACCCCTAGTCAATTACACTTGGGCGCGCGATATCGACCTGCGTGCTGACGTCACCATGGGTGATGAATTCAGCAGCTACACCAACAGCACTTTCGCCGCGCCAGGTGGCATTATCCCGGCTGGCAAAGCCTGGATCGGCAAAGACACCAACGCCATTCCCGAAGCAGGCGTCGACATGGGCAAGGTGGCTAACCGCCTGCACCTATGGGCGATGGCGCTTTCGTACACCATCCCAGAGCTGGAAAGTTCTGTGCAGGTGGGCCGGCCCATTGACTTGCAGAAATATGACGTCATCAAGCTGAAGCACCAGATGGACATCGACGAACAAGTCTATATCGGCGACTCAACGCTGGGCGTCACAGGCTTGGTCAACAGCACGCTGGTCGCGCCCACCAATGCAGGTACGGCGGGTTCCAGCAGTCCCACGGGCAATAATTCGTCCACGCTTTGGAGGGACAAAACTCCCGGTGCCATTCTGGGTGACCTCAACGCCGCGCTTTATGCTGCTTACAATGCGTCGGGCTTCGCCGTCATGCCCACCGAATTGCGCCTGCCGCCGCTGCAATACAGCTATCTGGCTTCGACCATTGTGTCGAACGCGGGCAACATGAGCGTGCTCGGCTATCTGAGGGATAACACCATCACCAATGCAGTGGCTGGCCGTGCACTGAACATTCAGCCGCTGAAGTGGCTGGTGGGCGCTGGCGCTGGCGGCACAGACCGCATGCTGGTTTACACGAAGGATTACAACCGGGTGCGCTTCCCGCTCGTTCCTCTGCAACGCACACCGCTCGAGAACCGGTCCATTTATCAGATCACCACGTACTTCGGACGCCTGGGTCAGGTCGAAATCGTCTACCCGGAAACGATCGGCTACGTAGACGGGATCTAAACCGCCCGCCAAGTTGACAACCGAAGAACAAAACATCAGAAAGGAATCCAAAGAGATGGAAAAGATTGAAGTCGTACACCCTTTTACCGTGACGCTGGACGATGGCAAGCAGAAGCATTTTCAGCCTGGCGCCTATGAAGTCGATCATGACGTGGCCGATCACTGGTTCACAAAGGCGCACACCAAGCAGGGTGACCAGCTGCCCGACGTAAAGCATCCGCACGAAGGCGACAGCAGCGGTGTCGGCCTCACGTCGGAAACGCCCGTTACAGATCAGCCCAATGACACGGGAGTCAATGAGCGCTTCGTGGGTGGCAAATCGCGGACGGTTGCTGGCGACCTTGGCGGAAACGTGATGCCCAGTTCCGAAGAATTGGGTGGGGATGACAAGGGAAGCAAGTCAAAGAAAGGCCTGTAATGACGCCAGATCAGATTGAACGCTTGTTCACCTATCAGGCGCCCTCACCTGGGCAGCCTGAAAAGTACGTGACGCTTCGCTCGAAAGCAAAGGAGCTTGCGTTGCTCATCAACGATCTTTGTCCCGAGTCGCGCGAGAAATCCCTGGCACTCACCTGCGTGGCGCAGACTGTCATGTGGGCCAATGCCTCGATTGCGCTATCCGCCCCACCTCAAGCGCAAGTACCGACAGTACCGGCCCCCGAGCCGAAAACGCTGGACCCTGACAGCCTTGCCGAACTGGCCAGCGCTGCTGGGAAGATATAAGTTTGGTGACGGTGGCGCAGTTCCGAATCGACTTCCCCGAGTTCTCGGATCCTGATGCCTACTCTGATGCCAGCATCACCTTTTGGCTGAATATCTCTCTGTCGCTGGTGCAGGAGGACCGCTGGGTTGATCTGACGGATATGGCCGTCGAACTCGCCACGGCGCATCAGGTTCTGATCGCTACGCGTAATCAGGACGTCGGAAACGGCGGCGGCAGCCCGGGCCAGGTGAGCGGGCCCGTTACCTCTAAGGCCGTGGATCGCGTCAGCGTCACCAATGACACCACTGCCGTCACCCTGACCGATGGCGGATTCTGGAATATGACGACGTACGGCATCCGGTTTCTGCAGCTGGCGCGCATGTTTGGTGCGGGGCCGATACAGCTTTGACGCGGTTCGTAATTGGGAAGCGATATGATCCCCAGCATGGAAAGCAGAGACATTCAAAACCTCACGGCTCAGCTAGGTGAATTCAATAAGACGCTAGGAAAGATCGTGACCCAATTGGAATTGATTCGCAAAGAGATCGGATACGCAGTCCAAGCAAATCCCGACGCTAAGAAGATTAAGGAAGATGAAGGTCTTCGAGCCCGTGGAGTCACCCCACAACAGTAAGCACGTAGGCTGACCGTCAAGCAGGTTACGTCGGTCCACAGTATGGGCGTCAAAATCACCAAAGACAACGTTGCGTCCGTGCTGAAGGCCGTCAATCAGCTCGCACAGAAGGACGTACTCGTCGGCATCCCGGATAGCGCACCGGAGCGAAACGACCAGTCGCCCAAGCAGCCTCTCAGCAATGCCGTGATCGGCTATATCCAAGAGAATGGTTCCCCTGTCAACGGCATTCCTGCTCGCCCGTTCTTGGTTCCTGGCGTAAAGGATGCGCAAGAGCAGATCGCCGCACGATTGGGCAAAGGAGCGGCCGCTGCGCTACGCGGAGATGTCACGCAAACCGAGGCTGCGCTGCAGGCTTCCGGCCTCATCGGGCAAAATGCCGCGCGAGCCAAGATCAATACAGGACCGTTTGAGGCGCTCGCTTCGAGCACGCTGGCTGCGCGCCGAAGGCGCGGGCGAACGGGCACAAAGCCGCTGGTGGACACAGGTCAGCTCAGAAACGCTATAACGTACGTGATTCGAAACAAATGAGGCTACGGGCGTCTGTCCATGAGCTTCGCGATTTCCAGATCTAAAGCGGCAAATTTGCCGTTAACCATGTCCTTGAAGCTGGTGAATTCGTTGCGGAGATCCTTCAAATCCTCGCGCAGTTCCTTCAAATCCTCGCGCAGTTCTTTCATCCGGTTATTGGTGTCCGCTCGCAAATCGTCAATACGCCGTCCCAATTGGTTGGCCGTAAAGAACATGCCGAACACGCCGACGATGACGGCTCCTCCCGTCGAGACGATCGTAGTAGTCAGTGCCGCATCCATGTTTCTGATTTTACGCCACTTGCGCCTTAACTGCGGGTACTGGAACTCCTAAGCTCATGCCGACTCTCGATGTAAGCGAGGTCCTGAACTCCCCCGAGTTCCTCGACGCGTCGCTCGTCTGCACGCGCCAGGTGCAGACCGTGGGAGACGACGGGCTTGCGCTCAACACGACGACTGCCATTCCGTTTTCGGGCGTCGTCACCCGCGAACCGGGCGACATTCTCGAACGTCTGGCCGGCGGTTCGATCATCAAAGGCACGATTCGCATTCACACCACTTTCGTGCTCGATGACGGCGGTCCTGGCAGGAGCGCCGATATCGTGACTTGGCAGACGCGGCAATACACGGTAACGGACGTGGATGACTACTCGACCTGGGGCGCTGGCTTTGTGTCGGCGCGTTGTGAGGTTCTGGCGCTTTCAGGTGGTTGATGCCGGATAGTTCCACCAGCGGCTATCTTGTCCCCACCGGCGGGGCGCCGGCTGAGGACGCCAACCTGGAGGCGATCGTACAGAGGATGGTCGTCGGTCTGACCGGATTGCCGGGCAGTATGGTGCGACCCAGCTGGCAGGTAAACGTGCCGCAACAGCCCGAGCCGGCCACGAACTGGGTTTCAATCCAAATTCAGAGCATCACCCCCGACGACAATCCAGCCGTGGTTCATGATCCGGTCGCCCAAACCGACACGCTCTATCGTCACGTGGAGATTGAAGTGCTACTTAGCTTTTACGGCATTACCGGACAGCAATACGCTTCGCAGGCACGCGATGGTTTTTGGCTGACGCAAAACAACGACATGTTGAAGGCCGTCAATATGGCATTCGTGGGTGCGGCCCCCATCCGCTCGGTGCCTGAATTCTTCAACAATCAGTGGATCCGGCGATTCGATTTCCTGATCACGCTGCGCCGGCAAGTGGTCCGGACGTACTCGATTCTCAATCTCGTCTCAGCCACCATCCGGCTCGATGCAGTCGACCCGTTGCTGACTGAGACGATCACCGTTACCGACAACTAAATTCCTTTCTTCGGAGAAACTGTTATGCCCGGTCTAAGCGTAAATGACCTGATTTCTGTCCAGGTGGTGCTATCGCCCACCGCCACGGCGGTCCGCAATTTTGGCTCTCTGCTGCTGCTCGGAGCCTCGCCCGTCATCGACACGGCGCAGCGCATTCGCCAGTACTCGACTCTCGCCGCCGTTGCGACCGACTTTGGCACCAGCGCGCCGGAGTATCTGGCCGCCAGTTTGTTCTTCGCGCAGTCGCCGCAACCCTCGACCCTGTTTGTCGGCCGCTGGGCACAGAGCGCCTCTTCGGGCGTGTTGCACGGCGCTACACTGACGCCCTCGCAGCAGACAATCAGCAATTTCACCGCAATCACTACGGGCGGCATGAATATTTTGGTTGACGGAACCGCGAAGAATCTGACAGGCCTGAACTTCGCATCCCAAACCAATCTGAATGGCGTGGCCTCGGTGATTCAAACGGCGCTCGCCGCCTCGGCCACGGTGACCTGGAACGCGGTTTATAGCCGATTCGATATTGTGAGCGCGACGACCGGTGCGACCTCATCTGTCGCGTTTGCCACAACGGGCGCAGGCACCGATGTATCTGCTCTGCTCGGCTTGCAGGCGGCGAACGGCGGCACATCGGTAGCGGGTATTGTGGCCGAATCGATGCTGGCCGCGGTGCAGGCACTGACAGTGGCTTCGGGCGCCTGGTATGGACTGGCCATCGCCTACCCGACGCCGGCGGCTTCCGACATCGTGGCCGTTGCCGGCTATATCGAGGGCACCAGCCCGCAGCGTCTACTTGCTGTCACCACGCAGGATTCGGCCACGCTCAACCCAGCGCTGGCCACCGACATCGCCAGCCAACTGCAGGCGCTCGGTTACAACCACACGCTGGTGCAGTATTCGACATCGAGCCCCTATGCGGCGGCTTCACTCTTCGCGCGCCAGGCCACAGTCGACTTCACAGCCAACAATTCGACCATCACGCTGATGTACAAGGCGGAGCCCGGCGTATCGGCGGAACAACTCACCGAAACGGCGACGTCGGCGCTGAAAGCGAAGAACTGCAATGTTTTTGCCGCGTACAACAATTCGACGGCCATCATTCAATGGGGCGTGTGCGCAAGCGGCCAGTACATCGATACGATTGTCGGCTGCGATTATGTGCAGAACAACATCCAAACTGCCGTGTTCAATCTGCTCTATACGTCAACGACCAAGGTGCCGCAAACGGATGCGGGCGTGAATCAAATCGTAACTACGGTTGAAAGCTGCCTGGCGCAGGCGGTAAACGACGGTTTGGCAGCGCCTGGCGTTTGGACCGGACCGGCTTTCGGCGTCATCAGCTCGGGGCAGACTTTAACGAAGGGCTATTACACGTACGCGCCCCCGATCTCGACACAGACCTCGGCCGCCCGGGCGGCCCGCACTTCCCCGCCCATTCAGTGCGCTCTCAAACTGGGCGGGGCTATCCACACCGCCAACGTCATCGTGAACGTCAATCAATAGCAGGAGACAAGCAAACTCATGGCAGCCTATTCCTTTTTAGATGTCCAGGCCTCGATCACCGGGCCAGGCGGTTCCTTTTCTTTCGGCAACGGCTCCGGCGCGGCTGAAGAAGGCATCGACATTACGATGACGGCGGAGCGCGACGTGCTCACGATTGGCGCCGACGGGACGCCGATGCACAATCTGATCGTCAATAAGTCAGGTACCGTCACCGTGCGTCTCCTCAAAACCAGCCCGCAGAATGCCAAGCTGCAGGCGCTCTATGACGGGCAGACACTCTCGAGTTCGCTGTGGGGCCAGAACGTCATTACAGTGACGCAGACGGCCAGCGGCGATGTGACTTCGTGCCGCGCGGTCGCCTTCCGCAAAAAGCCCGACCTGCACTATGCCAAAGAGGGCGGAATCAATGAGTGGGAATTTAACGCCGGCCTGATCGACACGGTTCTCGGCACGTACTGATGATCGAGTTCGAACTCAGCGGCCAAAAATACCGGGCGGGTAAGTTGTCCGCTTTCGAGCAGCTGCATCTGTCGCGTAAGATCGCGCCCCTTCTGCCAAAGATGTTGCCTGTGTTTGCGCAGATCGCCAGCCGCCGTGGCGCTGCCAATGGCGACGAGCCATCGACAGAGGATCATCAGCCGCCGCCTGACCTGGACGCGCTGGCCGACGCATTCAGCCCGTTGGCGCAAGCTTTGGCCGAGATGCCCGATGCGGACTGCGAATATGTGTTCGCATCCTGCCTGAGAGTCGTTTCCCGGCTGCAGGCTCAAGCCTGGGCGTCGATCTGGAACACGTCGGCGAAGTCGCTGATGTTCGACGACATCGATCTGCCTGTCATGACGCAGATGGTCGTGAAGGTCATTGCCGATAATCTCGGCCCTTTTATGCAAGGGCTCCTCGCACAGGCGCAGGCGAGCAGCCCGGCAGCCGTGTCATAAAATGGGCGTCGCTTCCCGGCGGGGAAGACTGGCTGCTTCGGCCAGTGATCAAGGGCATGTGCCGGTACGAAAGCTTAAAAGACGGCACGATCGATCTTGCCGATATTGCTCTCATGAATGACGCCTTGGATGTGGTCGCAGAAAATCGGCATCTCGCCGAGCGCGCAACGTAATGGCTTCAAACGCTGACGTCATTAAAGAATTCCTGGTCTCGCTCGGTTGGAAGATCGACGAAAGCGGACAGCGGAAGTTCGCGAACACGATCGCCCTGCAAACCGTCAAGGTGCAGGAATTCGCGAAGGCCCTGGAAGAAGTGGGCGAGAAGGTGGTGCACTTCGTCGCCAACATTGCCGAGGGTCTGGAATCGCTGTATTTCGCGTCGATGCGGACCAAAGCTTCGGTCGCGAATATCCAGTCGCTCGGTTTCGCCGCGCGACAGATGGGATCGACCTCCGAGGCCGCGCAGGCGTCGCTCGAGAACTTGGCGCGGTTCATGCGCACCAATCCGGGCGGCGAAGGCCTGCTGCACAGCCTGGGCATTCAAACGCAACAGGCAAACGGCGAACTCCGCGATACCAGCGACATCCTGCAGGATGTGGGCAAGCGCCTGGCGCAGATGCCGTACTATCGCGCGAACGCCTACGGGCAGCTGCTGGGCATCGACGAAAAAACACTGATGGCCTTGCGCCAGGGCCTCGGCGGGTTCGGCGACGAGTACAAAGATTTGTTGCGCACGGTCGGGCTAGATTCGCAGGGAGCTGCGAAAGCCTCGCATGAGTTCATGAACCAGCTGCGGGGCGTGCGAGCCACCATCGAAGTCGTTGCTCTGAAGGTGGCTTCGGCGGCGCTGCCGGCGCTGTCCACGTTTTCGCAAAAGCTACGGACCAACCTGATTCAAAACCTACCCTGGATCAGCAAAGTGCTCACGAACGTGATCAAGGGGATTGTAGCGATCATCGGGATGGTGGGGCAACTCGGCGGCCGCGCGCTGGCGATCGTTGGCGACATCATCGGCTGGTGGGACAAACTCGATGCGTCCAGCAAGACGCTCATCGAGACGATCGGCGGCATTGTGCTGGCTTGGCGTGTTCTGAATTCGGCGTTTCTCTTGTCCCCGATTGGCATCATTACGGCACTCGGCGCGGCGATCCTACTGCTTTACGACGACTACAAAACATGGAAAGAGGGTGGCAAGTCCCTTATCGATTGGGGGCAGTGGGAGCCTGGCATCCGGCAAGCGAAAGAAGCCATCAAGGACCTGATTGTCCTCCTCAAACACTTACGCGACGTTGCCAAGGTGGATCTCAAAATGGATCTGGGCGTCGCCGACCCTAAGAATGCCAAGAATCTGCTGAGTAGCGCGGCCGGCATGGTCCATTCGCTGGCCGGCCGCAAGTATGGGGAGGCTTGGCAATACTTCCTGGGCAAGCAGCCGGCTGGCAGCAGCTCCGGTGCGGGGGGCGCGCATCCGGAGGCGCGCGATACACCCGAGAACACGAAGAAGCTATTCAGTGGACTGGAGGGCCAATACCGCCTGCCAGCTGGCCTGATTGACGCCGATTATGCGGCCGAGTCCGCGCGTGGGACAAAGCTCGACTCGCCGAAAGGCGCCATGGGACCGTTCCAATTTATGCCGCAGACCGCCCACGAATACGGATTACAGAATCCGTATGACTTGGCCCAATCGGCCGACGCCTTCGCGCGCAAGATCAGCCATCTGCTTCAGTACTATCATGGCAACGTCAAGAAAGCGCTTGCTGCCTACAACTGGGGTGAGGGAAACCTCGACAAGTACGGGCTCGATAAGGCGCCGCAGGAAACACAGGAATACATTACGCGCATTCTCGGGAATGTCCAGGAACCGGCTAATCCTGATCGAGAGGTTGAAGCACGAATGCGGGATTACATCAACCGCATGCTCGGAAATGCTCAGGCGCCGGACACGCTCGCCAACGCGGCCACCGCTACCGAGGCGGCGCAAGCTCCCAATCCCTACAGCCGCGAGATGCTTGGCCCTGTCAGCAATCAGACGATCGATAACTCCAAGCAGGGCCCGACGATCAGCCAGACCACCAACGTGACGGTCAACGGCGCCAGCGATCCAAAGCGCACCGCGCAGCTGGTGAGCGAGGCCCAGTCGAACGTCAATCAGTTGCTGATTCGCAATACGAGGGCGCTGGCCTACTAACTTATGGGCAGCCTCGTACCAGGTTTGGCGTTAGGCGCGGCGTCCGGAGTGCTCGACACCCTGCTGCTCCGGCAGAACCGCTCGATTGCAGGCATTTTCCCCGATGTAGTGATCGAAGAGAATCACCTCGATGAACTGGAAATCACCAATCACCCCGTTGAGCAAGGCGCAGCGATCTCCGATCATGCGTTCAAACGGCCGTCGGAACTCGTCATGCGAGTCGGTTTCTCGCCCAGCCGGCCCATCGGCTTGAATTCAGGCGTGCTGGGCGACGTGGCGCGCCGCATCACCGACATCACCGGCCGCGGCTACATCGAGGACATCTACAATCAGCTGCTCGATCTGCAGGAAGCGCTCGAGCCGTTCGACGTGGTGACCGGTAAACGCAGTTACTCAAACATGATGCTGCGCTCGCTCGCCGTGACGACCGATCAGCAGTCGGAGAACGCCCTGATGATGGAAGCTCGGTTTCAGCAGGTCATTATCGTTCAGACGCGGGTGACTACGCTACCGCCGCTCGCGAATCAAGCGATGCCCGAGCAGACAGCGGCCCCGGCCGACCAGGGTACGAAGCAGCCGCAGCCAGTCAACCAGAGCATTTTGAGCCAGATTTTCGGCGGTGGCCAATAAGCATTTACGAAATCCCGCTATCAGGCCAGGCGCAGAGCTTCTCCATCACGCTGGCCGGCAAACCGTACCGCCTGACGCTGCAATGGCGCAACGCGGCGGCTGGCTGGTTCCTGGACATCGCAGACACCGCGCAAAACGAAATCGTCAGCGGCATCCCTTTGGTGACTGGCGTCGACCTGCTGGCGCAATACGCATACCTGGGAATTGGCGGTCAGCTGCGGGTACAAACGGACGGTTCGCCGACAACCGTACCGACGTACACAAATCTGGGCACAACGTCGCACCTGTACTTCGTCACCTCCTAACGCATGGGCACTTTTACTGCGGGTGCAGTCGCGTTCAACCCAGTCCCCGATCAGCAGACTCTCTGGATCCGCCAGTTCTCGCTGGTCGTTGGCGACGACGCAGGCAATGCGCTCGATCTGTCGCAGCTGCAAATTCGGTTTACCATAACGTCCAGCACCCGGCAAACACCCCGCACACTCGAGGCGCGCATTTACAACTTGTCCGACGAGACGGCACAAAGCATCCAAGACGAGTACACTCGCGTGCAGGTCAGCGCAGGGTACGAGAATGGGCCATTTGGTCTGATCTTCGACGGCTCGATTTGTCAATTGCGCAGAGGGCGTGAAAGTGCCATTGATTCGTATCTCGACATCCTGGCAGCCGATGGCGACGAGGCGTACAACAATTCAACCGTTGCTACCAGCTTGGCAGCCGGCTGGCAACCGGCCGACGTGCAGAACACACTGATCGGGACCATGAATGGGATTTCGCTCGGCAATTCGCCCGACCTGGCGCAAACGCAGGCTCCCCGCGGCAAGGTGCTGTACGGCATGACGCGCGATCATCTGCGGACATTCAGCGAGGCCAACGGCGTCGAATGGAACCTCGAACAGGGTCGTATAAATTTCGTTTCAAAGTCCGGCTACATTCCGGGTGAAGCTGTGGTGCTGAGTTCCGCCACTGGCCTGATTGGTGTGCCCGAGCAAACCATCGATGGCGTGAACGTGCGCGCTCTCCTCAATCCGAACATCAAGACCGGACGCATTCTGCAGATCGACAATGCTTCGATTGCCAGCACCCAGTTCAACCGGCAGATCGGTCTCGATGTCTCGCGGCTGCCGGACCTGGACCGGGATGGGATGTACAAGGTCTACAGCCTGCGCCACCTCGGCGATACCCGCGGCAACGCCTGGTACACGGAAGCGATCTGCGCAGCGCTCGACCCGTCTGGATCCGGCATTGCGGTTTCGTCACCACCATTCATCAATGCGGTGATCAATGGACAGTAGAGAACGGTTCTCGGATCCACAGGAGGCGATCCGCGCCGCCTGGGATGGCTTCCGCGCGAACATCTGGACCGCGCTACCCGGCATCATTCAATCGTTTAACGCCCAGGCCCTCACAGTGGTAGTGCAGCCGGCCATCCAGGGCGTTGTGTCAACGCTGGATCCGGATACCGCTACCTATACGCCGCAATTCGTCAATCTTCCGCTGTTAGTCGACGTGCCTGTTGTCTTTCCCCGCGGCGGCAATTGCACGTTAACTTTCCCGGTAGAGGGCGGTGATGAGTGTTTGGTGATTTTCGCTTCGCGCGCGATCGATGCCTGGTGGCAGATGGGCGCTGTGCAGCCACCGCTCGAACCGCGCGTACACGATTTAAGCGACGGCTTCGCGATCGTGGGACCCTTCTCGCAAGCGACGGCTATCAAAGCGCTCAGCACCAACGCCGTTCAACTCCGCAGTAACGACGGATCGACCTATGTCGAGCTGAATCCGTCCGGTCAGATCGTGAACATCGTCGCGCCAGGCGGCATGAACATCACGGCTCCCACGGTGGCGATTCACGGCGCGGTCACTGTTTCGCAGACGTTAGCGGCGCAACAGACGATCAGCTCGCAGGCGGACGTCACGACGGGTCCGATCAGCCTTAAAAATCACAAGCATGGCGGCGTCTCAACCGGCGCGGGCATCACGGCGGTTCCGCAATGAAATACCGCAAACTCGACGCGAACGGCGACTACACGCTCGGAACGGGCAGCGATTTCTATATCGACAATGCCGCGGCCGTGGCGCAAGCGGTTCAGACAAAGCTGTTGCTGCTTACGGGCGAATGGTTTTTAGATACGACCGACGGAACGCCTTGGCGCACACAGGTGCTTGGGAAATACACGCAGAAGAGCTATGACGCGGTGATTAAGGCGCGCATCCTCGAAGTCTCCGACGTCCAACAGATCACGAGCTACTCCAGCACGTTGAATCCGCAGACGCGCAGTCTGGCGATCACCGTCGCACTGGACACGATCTACGGAGCGGCGACGCTCCAGACCACCATTTGATGCCCCTGATCACGACTACCGCACCGACGGTCAGCCCGACTGGGATCACGGCCCCAACCTATGCGGACGTGCTCGCCTACCTGCAGGCCCAGTATCAGGCGATTTATGGCAGCAACGTTTATCTGGGTTCGGATTCGCAGGACGGCCAGTTCCTGGCCATTATCGCCAACGCCATCAATGATGCGAACGCGGCGGCGATTGCAGTTTACAACGCATTTTCGCCCGCGACAGCACAGGGCGCCAATCTCTCGAGCGTTGTCAAGATCAACGGCATTGCCCGCAATGTGGCGAGCAATTCGAGCGCGACTGTGCTGATCACCGGCCAGGCCGGCACCATCATTTCGAATGGCGTCGTGCAGGATACCGCCGGCTACAAATGGAATTTGCCCGCAAGCGTCGTCATTCCCCCCGGCGGCTCGATCAGCGTCACGGCAACCTGCCAGACTATAGGCGCGATCGCAGCGCTCGCCGGAACACTAACCGGCATTGCCACGCCGACACTTGGCTGGCAGAACGTCACGAATCCGGCAGCCGCCACCACCGGCGCTCCGGTTGAAACAGATGCGGCATTGCGGGCGCGGCAAACGCTCTCCACCGCCATTCCCTCCCTGACCGTCATCGGGGGCATCGTCGGCGCAGTCGCCGCCATCCCAGGTGTGACGCGCTACGCCGTGTATGAAAACGATACGGCGACGACAGACACGAATGGGCTGCCGTCGCACTCGATCGCGCTGGTGGTCGAAGGCGGAGATCAGACCGCGATTGCCAATGCTATTGCGGCAAAGAAAACGCCAGGCGCCGGCACGTACGGAACCACTTCGGTCACGGTCACCGACCCGTACGGCATTTCGCACGTGATCAACTTCTTCCGACCAACTGATGTTGCGATCACCGTCGCGATCACAATCAAAGCGCTCAGCGGCTATACAACCAACATCGGGATCGAGATCGAGAACGCCGTCGCGAATTACCTCAACGGGCTCGGCATCGGCCAGAAAGTGATGCTCTCGCGCGTCTACGTGCCAGCGAATCTCAGCGGTTCGGCGGACGGCCTCACATACGAAATCACATCGCTCACGCTGAACGGCTCGGCTTCTGATGTGGCAATTGCATTTAATCAAGTTGCGACATCGAACGTGGCCTCGGTTGTGATTACCGTGACCTAAAGCCCATGGCGCAAGCAAGCGACTATACCGCGCTCATTACCTCCCAACATGCCGACGCGCCGAAGTTCGTCGCCATGGTCGGCGTTGTCGCGCAGTGCTTTGCGAATTTACAAAATCTGCTGGCAACGATTCCGGGCCTCTACGATCTTGATGCAGCGGTCGGCGCGCAGCTTGACGCCGTCGGCCTCTGGGTCGGTGTTTCACGTCAGCTCAGTGTGCCGGTTTCAGGCGTGTACTTTTCGCTCGACACGGCGGGCGTTGGATTTGATCAGGGCAACTGGCAGGGTCCGTACGATCCGACAGCCGGCCTGGCGTCGCTGGACGATGGAACCTATCGCCTTCTTCTCCGGGCCAAAATTGGCGCAAACCACTGGGACGGCACGCTCGGGGTTTCGGCAGCAATACTGAGTCAGATCTTTGCGGGAACGTCAACCTATGCTTTCGTGCAAGACAACGGCAACATGTCGATTACACTCGGGGTCTCCGGACAGATCCCGTCGGCGTTGTTCCTCGCGTTGCTCGCGACCGGCTCGGTGGCGATCCGACCGGAAGGTGTCCTCCTCAGTTCGACATTTGTGACGAGTAGCACTTCGACCCCGCTCTTCGGGTTCGACGTCGAGAACGGCTACGTCTCGGGCTTTGACGTGGGAGCCTGGGGCACCCCCCACTAAGGATTTCTATGCCTCTTGAAAACGATTTTCTTCCTTTTGCCGCGGGCACTGGCGCAAACGTGCTCACGCAGGCCCAATACACCGCTCTCTCGGCTCTTGCGAATGGATTTGCCAGCGGTATTGCACCTTCGGTGCAACTCAACAAAGTCTGGCGACAGGCGAGCATCGTAGCTGCAGTGGTGGCGCAGTTCATCGTGGATGCGAGCGGTCAACCGGCGATCGACGACGGCACGACGGCTACGCTCGAAGCGAACTTGTTTTCGGCAATTCGCAGCGCAGTCAAGCAGTTCGTAATCTTAACGGATACCGGTGCGCCGAACACCTATGCTGCTGCCAACACCCCGGCGCTGACCGCTTTGGTCAATGGACTAACGCAGAACGTCACTATCGGCCACGCAAATACGGGCGCTTCGACGTATGCTCCGGACGCCCTAGCAGCCAAGCCGATTTTCGGTTTAGGAGGCGTGGCGCTGCAAGGGGGAGAACTCGTCGCCGGATCGATAGCGACACTAATGTATTCAACTGCTGCAAATAGCGGAGTAGGTGCTTGGATCCTGCTTGAATGCGCTGGCGGGGCCTTGCCCGTGGGCGCGGCCATCGCGTCGGGGCACGCTCTCAACTTTGGTCAGTTCCCCAGTTCACTTGCGGGCAACGGATATCAGAAGCTGCCGAACGGCTTACTGATCCAATGGGGCTCGGTATTAGGATCATCGATGGGGCCAGGCGTTTCGGTTGTTCTTTCTTTCCCCGTTGCGTTCACGACGGCAGTCTATAGTATTGCTCTTGCACCTGATGTAGTGATCGGCACCAACACCACCTCGTGGTTCTCAGCAACAGCGCGCTCGGTAACGGGATTCTCCTACACCCAAGCGCCAGGCACTGACTTCATTTCGAAAAGCGCTTACACTTGGATCGCGATCGGCAAGTAGTTTTCACTTCACATATGCAAATCCAATACTCAAAATCAACCCGCGGTTTCTACGACTCCGATGTCCATGCGAATTCGGAAGTGCCGTCCGACGCTGTGACAATCAGCGCCGATGCATATTGGACGCTACTTGAGGACCAAGCAAATGGAAAGGCAATTGTCGGAGATGGCAGCGGGAATCCCGTAGCCGTCGATCCATCATCGCTATTAACTGTTGCGGAGATACAGCTTGCGCAGATCAACCGGCTGCGTGAGGCATGCCGTGCCACGATCGAATCCGGCTTCACTTCGTCCGCGGTCGGCTCTTCGTATACCTATCCGAGCGGTCCGACGGATCAGCGCAACCTAGCCGATGCCATGAATGCGTCAATGGTCCCCGATCTGGCCTCTAGCTGGACGACGCTGCTCTGGTGCCAGTCGGCGTCCGCGAACACTTGGGCGCTTTCGCCGCACACTGCCAGACAGGTGCAGCAGGTGCATAGCGACTGGATCGCATTCCGGGTATCACAGCAAATGAAACTCATGAATCTAACCACGCAAGTCAATGCTGCGGCGGATGGGAACACAATTGCCGGTTTGCAATGGTGATGAGAGACTTGGTCAGCAATTCACGGCCTCGACCTGCACCGTCTCAGCCATGCGACGCCAACTCTCAATGACGTAGGCCCGGTCCGATGACGCCTGTAGCCAAACGAAAAACTCCAGCTGGTTTCGTTCCGTATCGAAAAAACGTTCGCAGGCAAAGTCGACGAGACCGACTTCAGCGAGTTGCTGCAACAGCAAAGCGAAGGAATGCGGAGTGAATACCCAGCAGTGAACATCTTGGTAAGTGCCGTGTTCGACGGCATCCTTTACCGCCGCAAGACATCGTTCGAAAGTATTGTGCCGGCGAATATTCTCCGACTTGACTTGCCCATCCCAAGCCTCAAAACAGTTGATTTCCGCGAAATTGAGGTAAAAATCAAAAAGCAAGAAAGGCTGCGGCACGCGAGCGCGCAGCAGGTAGCAGTGTAGAACATCAGACAAACGAGTTTCTGTGCGTAGAAAATCAAAAGTAAAACGGCGATCTGGAACAATTAGCCTGACCTGTCCAGCCTCTTTGAGCACAGACTTGAGTTCCTGAAGCCAAGTGATCAAGTCTGGCACGTGCTCGATGACATGCGATGCGACGATGTAATCGACTTTCCTATCCTCGCCGATTGCCTGCTGCAAGGAATTAGCCCCCCAAATCGCATCCGGCTCAACGATCTTTGCTAAATCGACACCCGGATCGCCTTGGTATTTCTTACGAAGAGTATCGGCATCAGTGTAGTCGACATAAATAACTTCGCTTTCATTCTTCAAAATGAATGGCCAACAAAGCGCTCCGATCTCGAGACCCAACGAATCTTTTACGTTGATCCCAGATAAAAGTCTTTCTCTGCGCTCACTGGCCGTCATCTTTAATCAGCTATTCATATCATTTTTGCCTGGCGCACTTCCGAATGGGATTGGAATCCGTGAATCAGACAGCCTTAATTGCTGACCTTCTACGCGACGAAGGCCTGCGGCTGTACGTCTACGACGATGCGAACGGGCAACCGATTCGCCCGGGCTACACGCTCAAAGGCCATCCGACAATCGGGATCGGGCGCGCGCTCGACGTGCATGGCATTTCGCGCGACGAAGCTGAGGCATTGCTCTCGAATGACATCGAGGCGGTTTACGCAGAGATCACGCAGCGGTTGCCCTGGTTCAGCCAGCTCGACGACGCTCGGCAACGTGCGCTCTGCAATGTGGCGTTCAACGTCGGCGTATCCGGTTTACTGCAATTTCATGAGATGTTGGCTGCTCTGAACCAACGAAACTATAGGCAAGCTGCGAAGTCCCTGCTGGAATCCAAACTGGGCGCGCAATCCACCAGCCGGGCCCAGCGGCTTGCCCTCCTCCTCGAATCTCCCCTGCAAAATGTTTAAAGCACTTTCCGCGGCAGCTCTGCTGTGCGCGTTCGGTCTCGGCGCGTCGGCGCAGATGGCCACGGTCACGGCGGCGCACACCACCGATTCAGCTGGCAATCCGATCAACGGCACGATCTTTTTCGCGCCGACTACGAATGACGGCTCATCTGTCAGCTTTCGCATTCCGGGCCAGGGCCAGGCAACGCAGCAAACTGTTTCAGCCACTGTGACGAATGGTGCGTTTAGCCTCCAGCTCGCCGACACGACGCAGACGCAGCCGGTCAACATCTGCTACCGCGTTTGGGCGACGAATGCCCGTAAGCAAGTTGTCTTAGGGTCGGCCGTGCCCGGCCAGGCTTCCGGTACCAGCTGCGTGCAGATGGCGCCGGCTTGGTGCGCGAGCGGCCAGTGCAACTTTGACAACTATCCGGTCAACCTGCCGGCGGGCAGCGCGCAGGCGACCAGCAACTATGATCTGGCAGGCGCGGCGGCGCAAGCCCTATCCGCGGCCGAAACCTACGCGCAAGCGTTGGTGGCTGCCTTGCCGCAGACGAGCGGCACAGGGCCAGCCGGCCCGACCGGTCCCGCGGGTCCAACCGGTGCGACCGGATCGCAAGGACCGCAGGGATTGCCGGGGGCTACGGGCTCAACTGGTGCGCAAGGCTTACAGGGCGGTACTGGAGCCACTGGCGCAACCGGAGCAGCGGGGGCGGACGGAGTTGCGGCGACGATTGCTGTGGGCACGGTAACGCCCCTCGCTTATGGGACCAATCCGACGGTGCAAAATGCCGGGACCAGTTTGGCCGCCATCTTCAATTTCGGCATTCCACAGGGTGCGCCAGGCGCTACCGGTGCGACGGGCCCGGCAGGGCCCACCGGATCCACCGGATCGGCGGGTACAACGGGAGCGACTGGGGCTACTGGCGCGCAAGGCAATACCGGACCGGCGGGTACGGCCGCCAGTATCGCCATCGGTACGGTGAGCTCGCTCGCTGCTGGAGCGACACCCACGGTGCAAAATACGGGCAGCTCGAGCGCCGGGGTGTTTAACTTTGGCATTCCGCAGGGCGCTACTGGCGCGACGGGCCCGCAAGGGCCAGCGGGTGCGACGGGAAACACCGGAGCGCAGGGCACTCCAGGCACCACCGGGGCCACTGGCTCGCAGGGACCAGCTGGCACGAACGGCAACACCATCCTGTACGGCAGCGGCGCACCGGCGAGTGGCACAGGTGTCAGCGGCAATTTCTACATCGACACGGCGGCGAATTATTACTACGGCCCGAAGACATCCGCCTGGCCTGCAGGCACGTCGCTGATCGGGCCACAAGGTCCGACAGGAGCTACAGGCGCTCAGGGCGCGACGGGAGTACAAGGCACAGCCGGAGCCACGGGTCCAACGGGCGCGACCGGACCGACTGGCGCCACCGGTGCGCAAGGCTCGGCTGGCGTGCTCAGTGTTACGAACGACACCAACGTCACTGGCAACGTGAACAGCGGGGTGCTGACGCTGGGCTGGCAATCGACGCTCGCCAAAACGCGGCTGCTCGCGACGACTGTCTTTACCGACCAGGCCAACACGTTCGGGGCGGGTTTCAAGCAAACCTTCACCGCCAATGCGACGAATGCCGGGGCTAATCTGGGCAGCGTCACGGCCGATCCGTCGACGAAGGCCGCGGGCGATGTCTGGTTTCGCAGCGATCTCAAAAACCTCAGTTATTACGATGGCTCGGCGGTGCAGCGTGTGCCGACCAGCGCCGGCGGCAGCAGCGTGCAGCTCTACGGCACTTATTCGGCGCTGCCTGCGACGTGCACCACCGGGACGACCTACATGTTCACGACTGGCAATTTCGACCCGGCCATCTGCACGGCGACGAACACTTGGACTTACTATTACAACCATCGTGCGATTACGCCTGCCGCTGCCGTTGGATTGACCACCGGGGGGACGACTGGCCCGACGATCAGCTCGACAAAAGGATACGAACTCTGGACGTTGCCGCCTGCCGGTTCCGGTAATTACGCTCTACGCTACTGGACTGCTCCGACCGCACCGTACACGGTGACGCTTGCCGTGAAGATGCCGGCGTTTAGCGATACCGCGAATCATCGTCAGCTCTTTTTCGGATTTTCAGACGGTACTACCGGCTATCGCGGCTTGAATTGCGGTGTGAGTTCTGCCTCTTATTCGAGCAACATCGTCGGCTGTGACATTCGAGAGATCAACATGACCGGTGGGTACGTGAGCAATTTAGGGACGACCGTCTACTTCGCTGGCTTTGCTGCAATCCAGTACATCCAGCTCATCAACGATGGCACGAACCTCAGCATTGGGATCTGCACCGATGCCGATAACTGCGTGCCCTACAACGCGACCACGTTCACCATCGCTTCGTACTTTCCTGGCGGCACAATAACCCGACTCGCGTACGGCGCGGAAAACGACGCCTCTCCGGCCACGATCAATTTCACGTTTGTGGGATTGATGCAGTAACGGCAAACAATTCGAATGCAAACATCGAAATGGGACCTGGACTCGCCCTCGGGTCACATCCTCTGCGGACTGCTGATCTTTGCGGCCGGCATCTGCCTGTACCTGAAAGGCCTCGACTACGGCAAAGAGGTCATGGCGGGCGCACTCGGCAGCCTGTGGACCCTGCTGCAGGTCCGCAAAACCAGCCAGGACAACATCAGCCCGCAAGTCGTCAATCAAGCCGACACCATCACCGTGAGTAACTCCACTCCCAAGGAACCCTGACCTATGTCTTTCAAAATCACTTCAATCGGCCATTTTTTCGCGATTTGCGTCCACGATGTCAAAGTCGGCCTGACATTCCTCGTAGCGCACCAGGCACAAGCAGAGGCCGTCGTAAACGTCGCCACTGCTGCCATCGACCCGGCGCTGCTACCGATCGAGACCACGATCGAACGCGCTGGCGAGGGACTGTTGGGCGATGCACTCGCCCTCGTCGACAGCCTCGATGAGGCCACCGCCGCGAAAGGGACCAGCCTTCCACTTGACAAACAAACGATCGCCGATTTGAAGCTTCTGCTCGCCGACATTCGGAAAGTTCATCCGGCCGCCTCCAATGTGCCGGCTGGCCTTCCGACGATCACGGCTTCGGCCTAAAACGAACTTGTTCACCATGTCTCGTCCTCCCGACGGTCCGCGCCCGGACGCCGTGCGCATCACGCCCGCGGAATTCAAGCGTCACCTGCGGCAGACCTCGCAGTTCGTCCTGACCATTTGCCTGATCGTCGTGACCTTCACGGCCGTAAACGTGAGCTTCGACATTCACGCTATGCGGCGCGAACGCGGCGAGGAGCTGGCCGAGCTCACCGATCTACGCAAGGGAATTCTCACGCGCATCGATGCGCTGCTGTGGAAAATGGACACGCAAGCGGAAACGGCCGGCGTCACGAATACGATCCTGGCCGATGCCCTGGTCAAAATGCGCGCTCAGGTGAAGGAGTCAACCGACACCGGAGCCAAGACGGCGACGGCCACCACCACGATCGCGCGCGAAGCCGTCAAACAGTCAGCCGCCACCTCACAGCTGGTTGAAGCCGTCGCCGATACCCCGAAACCGGTCGTGAACGTCGAAGTGCCGAAAGCGCCTGCGCCGGTTGTCGTGCAGACGCCCGCCACGCCCGTCGCACATACCGCTGCCGCACCCGCCGCCAAGCCCGCAGAGCCGTCCCGGGAGCGCGGCCGCCGGCATTGGTTCAGGCGCCTCCCTCCCTGGAAGTGGTTCGAGCATGGGAGCGCCTAAAGGGATTGTTCTCAATCTCGACCTCACCAAGTCGATTCTCGATTGGAGCCTAAAGCTGTTGCCCGCCGCTTTCGTGGTTGCGCAGTTTATCTTTCAGTTCTACATGCAGCAGGACCGCACCCAGGACCGCAGCAAACGGGACGACAGCCGCATTCAGAAGCTCGAGACCGATCTCAACCAATTGCAACGCGAACTCGTGCAGCAGAAAATCGAAAAAGGTGCTCTGCAGCAGCAGGTCGAAGATCAGGAAAAGTTTTACCTGCTGACCAAGCACTGAGTCTGAAGACAGAAAAGGAGATGGTCGCTAAACAACGGCGGCCCATCTCCTCTTTTGCTTTAGGAGGGTAACTCAGGACAAACAGATTCGGCTTACCTGGTAAGTAGCAGAACGGGCGTTCATTTCTCAGATACCGTGCCGATTAAAAGCGCTTGCTTTATTCAATCAGGTTGAATATAATTAGAGTATGGCAACCATTGAAAGGATAGTGCTGGCGATTACAAGGCTGCGCCATGGGCGGCCAAGTGATCGGCCGGAGGTTACGACTCCGGCCTTTCAATTCCTACTTGCCGTAGGAGGTGGTGTACATGCACTTCTTCCTGAAAGTGGTCTCGCTGTTTGGGACCATCGTACTGAGACTACGGTGGAAACACCGAGAGTAGCAGTAGAGAGGCGGCGGCTAGCCCCCGCCGCCTTCTTTCTTACTCTAACACCGGTTCAGGTATTTTGAATATGGCGGAGTGGAAGCCCTCCTGGGACCTGGCGACTATTCCCGATGATCTACTGCTGTCGGAAGCGGGCCGGCGCAACGCCGCCCGGCGAACTTCGCCGTTAGGGGGCGCCCGACCGGGAAGCGGACCGAAGCCGCAGTTCGTAACCTGTCCACGCTGCGGCCTGCAGGTCACAAAAACACAGGCGCGTCGCGGCCACGGCTGCTAAGACTCGAACATCTCTTTGATCCGGCGCTCCTCTTCCACGATCATCTTGTCCAGATTGCCCGACTGAAACCGATTCATGCCCTCTCTCGGGATCGCCTGTAGAGTCTGCAGGAAGTGGTTATGCAGCGCGAAGTCTTCCGCATTCGCCAGGTTCGCCTGGACAACGCCAAGGCACTTCAGCAGTGCCGCGTCATTCCGCACCGCTTCTTTAGGGAATTATATACGTGAGTACAGCTACTTCTTTTTGCCGCGCTTGCGCTTCCTTTTTTCACGCTGCTTTGTAGCCGTCTCTTTCTCGGGCGGTTTGTAGCTAAGTACCGTTTTTGCAATCGCGTCAAGTTCGGGCGGGATCTGTTTCATTACAAATCTCCATCTGGGTCTTCACAGTCCCGCTCCGCATAGCATTTAGAGCAACGTATGAAACCGCCACTTCTCGGGTCGATAAACTCCTGCCAGTCGTGGTATGGACCGCACTGGTGCTCGCGGATGCGTTGTTCCTCTTGCGCCTGATTTGCGAGCATCGCTTCTTCCGTCTGGGCAAGATCGTCCAGGCGCTCGCGCCCGTCGTCAAGTGAATCGTATTTCATGCCGTCAACTCCTATTTGTGCTTTCCGGCTGGTTTAGTTCGATCAGCCTCTCGGCTATTTGTTTATCAATGATCCGTCCCATCTGCTGTCGCGAGATAAACCCAAAACGTTTATGGTAATGGATACACTCTCCCCAAAATCCAGACTTGTCGGAACAGGACACGCATTCGTGCTTTCCAACCAAACACCGAATATTCATTTCTCCGCTCCTATAAGCGAACCAACGGAACAACACGACGGGTACTGCTCACAATCCCCACCCGAGTGGCAACGGCAACTACAGCCCAAATCTCCAGGGTCGCCGTATACCGCGTAAAATCTTGCCGCCGATTCGGGATCGGACTCTAGCTCGCTTACGACACGTTTCAATTCTTCTGACATATTGATAACGATCATGCAATCAACTCCTTATAGGTAAGTCGTTTACCGACAATAGCCGAAATGAAGGACGCCAATCGTTCCAGGGAATGTCGCTGAACATTGCCTTCATTTAGTCGCCATGCGAACTCCTGAACATAGCGGTCAAGGTGATAGGTTGCTCGCCACCGCGGAACGTCCATGCTCACCCGCCCCAGCTCTCCTTCATCACCGGGGGAATTTTCCGCACCGTCCCCGCCCCGTACAATCCAGCCCTTCTCGCGCCCCAGTCGATGCACTTCGAGAATAGTGTCGTCACCAAAATACAACGGACGTCCGTGCGGAGACTCCCACCAGGCTAGCGCTGTGCGGCACGCCTCAAAGACTGTATCAGCGGCCGTGACGTGGCCAGCAACTAGATGACCATCGCGGTAGTCACGAACGTACACCGTGCACGTCGGCATATCAGGTTTAGATTACGAAAGTGCCAAAGCGGGCATCGCTCAGCAGCAAAACTGCTATTGAGCGGTAGGCCCACCTTAAAGTCGTCGTGTTGCCAGTTAGTTTTGATCTGCCGTTTGCTTGAGTTCAAACGGACCTTTCTTGCGAGGAGGCTGACGCCCAGGTCGAAAGAGGAAATCGTTCTGCATGAGAGCGAACTCCGGCACAGTAGCGCCTCCCAGCGCTCTCCGCAAAGTCTGGCCCTTTACTCTGATCTTGGTCAGTAATTCAGCGCTATCTCGTAAATGTGAACCCCATTCCTGATACAAATCGCCCAACTCGCGCAGGCACCGTTCCACCCGAGGACCGGAGGCGCCCGTTGTTCTGCCAGAAGTACTCATCAGTCAGGCCGATTTTTTTCGGTCGCTTGGGAATTCAATAACGACGGCCATGCGTTTTGGCGGTGACGTGTCCACGATCTCGTTTTCCAATTCTTTAAGCACGGCGGCGTGTTTTTTCTTTACTCGATCCGCCGTCGTTGTCCACATCTGACCAATCTTTTCGAGTTCGGCGAGTAGCATCGCCAACTCCCTCATTCGTTGAGCGGACCTCCGGACCGACGGTCCCGGGGGCAATTTCTTTAAAGTTCCCATCGTGTTCTTCGGACATGGCTTCCGCGAGCTCTGCAGCGAAACGTTCCATTACTGCTGCCTTGTTTCCCTGTGGGGACGAAGGACTGAGCTCCTGAACCATGCTCATCAAGGTACGAAAGGAATCGACCTTAGTACTTGGTACTGCACCTTTTGATTGTAATTTTTTAACTAAGTTGTTGATTTCCTGTGGAGAAACTGAGGTGTTCGTACTGTTACCGGATTCGATTGCGGGAGTACTTGGAAGTTCTACGTGGTTTGCGTAGACGGCCCACATCCGGCGCAGGATTTCCGAATAAGAGGGCTTTCTTCCCTCCAGCTTTCGCAAACGAACCTGTTCATCGAAAAGCAAATCCATTACGTCGGAATCCACCCGAATTCCGCCGCGGCTGCGGTTTTTATCTTCCGCAATCACAAAAATCCTGTAGTCTAGTAGAAAGTTGCCCATACCACTTGACAACATGACAACATTTGGAGACACTGACAACAAGGCACCAATATGGCATTGCAACAGACTGTAGCACGAAAGGGTGTCGCGCCCGAGGCGGCTCTCAAGCGCGTTCTGGTTCGCTTGCCTGACGAACTCTGCGAAGAACTGCGTGTCATTGCTTTTCAACGGCGAACCACGCAGCAAGCGATTCTCCGCGATGCCGTATCGCGTTGGTTGCATCGCGAGCGCAACGGCAACAAATGAATGTATCGGCTTAGATTTTTGGAGGAATGAATGGAAAGGTTACACAGACAAGAAGATTCAATTCACGCAGTCGAGGAGGGCGGCATTATGGTCCGCCCGCTGCGCATGGCCAGTGCTTCGCACCAGCGGGAAGGCTATCGCTGCTGCGAGGAACGCGCCTGGGAGGAGTCTCGCCCGAAGAATTCCGGGCAGGCCTGCTTGTACTTGCGCAACGTCGCACTGTACGCGTTGCGCTCCGGTTGGGACATTGTGACCTGGAGTGGCCAGCCGAGCGTTCTGCATGCGATCGTTCAGCTGAAGAACGCCAGCTTGCTGGAGGTGACGGCATGATTGAATCGGGCAAAGACATAGCCAAGCTGCAAGAGAACGACGGCGCGGCCATTGTGGAGCGAGTTGTGTTGGGAGGGGATCTTTCTCACCTCACGTCGACGGAACGCTTGCACTACTACCAAGCCACCTGCGAGTCGCTCAAGCTCAATCCGCTCACAAAGCCTTTTGACTATCTACAACTGGACGACAAGCTGGTGCTTTACGCCAAACGCGACTGCACGGACCAGCTTCGCAAGGTGCACGACGTCAGCGTAAAGATCGTCGACCGTGACTTAGTTGATGGCGTTTATACCGTTAAAGCCCAAGCCAAGATGCCAAATGGACGCGAAGACGAAAGCGTCGGGGCTGTGCCGCTAGTCAAAGAGTTGGGCGAATGGAAGAGGGCGCAGAGTGGAAAACCCTATTTCCAGGGTAACGGCCAATTTCAGCCGCTATCTCCCAACGATCGCGCAAACGCCATTATGAAGGCCGAAACGAAAGCGAAGCGGCGGGTCACTCTGAGCATTTGCGGGCTCGGTCTACTCGATGAAAGTGAACTCGATACGCTCGCGAGCCGCATAGAACCGCCAATCGATACGGGTGGCCATCCGGTCGGTACCCAAGCTGCTGCTGACTATGTGCGTGATCGCAAATTGGCAGCACCGGCCCCGACATCAACCAATAATCCCTCTCCAGGACCGGCGAATACAGCACCGCCGCCGCCCGCTGAAGAATTGCCCGGCATCGTGCAGGAGATGTACAAAGCCATGTCAACCGGCAGCTCCAGCGACAAGGCGGCAGGGTTTGCGCGCGTATTTGGCGGCTTTCACGACACGTTTGTGCGCCTGCAGGGCGACGTGGTGGGCGTTGAAACTTACCTCCACATCCTGGGCCTGCATGGGGTCGATAGCTGGCAGAACTTCAGATCTGTGAAGAGCGCGCGGCAATGCGTGCTGGCCATGTACAAGGCCGTCGAATCCGTTGCGCAAGAGCAACAATCCGCAGTAGACGATCAACTCTCCTTTTCCAGTGAGGCAGCATGAGTACCGCCCTGATTCCGTACGCCCCGTCTTTATTCGATCTTGAACAGAATCTCGAATCGCTCTTCGACACTGAAGCTTTTGTAACCGACGAACAGGAGGCAGAGTTCCGCCTGGAGCTCTCCTCGGCGCTCGAGGCTTCGATCGAAAAGCGCGATCGCGTCGGTCAGTTCATCCGCCATTGCCAGATGCAGCAGCAGAACTGCGAGGACGAGATGGACCGGCTGCAGGCGCGCCGCAAATCCTTTGCCGCGGCCGAGGAGCGCATGCGCAAGTACGTGCACGCCGTGATCACCTCGCTCGGACGCGACAGCAAAGGCAAGACGAAAAAGCTCGAAGGCAAGACGATTACGTTCAGCCTGCGCCCCACGCCAGGCTCGGTCGAGATCTCGGATGCCGAGGCCGTGCCGGACGATTACAAAAAAGTGACCGTAACGCTGCCAGCGGACACCTGGACGCTGCTGTGCGACGAGATGCGCGATGACGATAATGATCCGCTGTGGTTCGAGATGCAGCGCGCCAATGAGCGGGCCAGTAAAACAATTTCGAAAACTGCCGTGAAACAAGCGATTGACGCGGGCGTGGAAGTACCTGGCGCTGATCTGACCATCGGTGGCTACAGCTTGGTGGTGAAGTGATGCGCCCAATCTCCTGTGCTGATCTGCACCAGATTCCCGCGCGGAAGCCGATGTTCTTCCGCTATCTCCGACAGGCCTGCAGACTGGTGTTGCTCGCCGTGGGCGGCGCTAACTGATGATTGATCGCGCCATCGACCTGGCATCGGCCGCGGTCGAAAACCTGAACAAATCGGATCGCGATCCCAAACGCCTCGCGATTGCGCTGGTGCAGTTGGCGGAAGCTCACGCGCTGGTCGAAGCGGAGCTCATGGCAGAAGACGAAAAGGAGGACAAGTAATGGAACGCCAACCTGTACGTTCGGGGAACGTGCGCAGCGTCGGCTACGACTCGGCGGCGCGCATTCTTCATGTGGAATTTAATGCGAAGGACGCGCGCATGCCGGGGCGCGTGTACGAGTACAAGGGCGTTGCGCCGGAGCAGCACCAGGCGCTGATCACCGCACAAAGTGTGGGCGCTCATTTCGCGCAGCACATCAAGAGCCGGTTTCGCGGTCGCATCGTCTATTCGCCAAGCTCGGTCGTCTCGCAAAACGCCGATGCCGTCTCAACGGAGGTCGATGTCGCATGCCCCTCTTAATCTGTCCGGTCTGTGAGGTTCAAATGCGGCCGAAGAATCAGGGAGTGCCGGTGGAGAGTATGGCCACCTTCGGCTCGTACCAACTCTTCATGGCCGATCTCTACGCTTGTCCGGTTTGCGACAAGGAAGTGCTTACGGGATTCGGGCCACAACCTATTGCGGAGCACTTTGAGCCGGGTTACGAGCAAAAACTAACGGACGCCCAGGATTCACGTCTGGATCGCAACTTTCAATTCTGGCGCAACGCTCAAGAGAAGGACCAATACAAGAAAGGGGGGGCATAGACAAAAGCGGCGCGTGAACGCCGACCCGCGTTTCCGAGCGGCCCACTAAGCCGGTCGTTTCTCGTGCCCCGCAACCTCCGCGGGGTATGTCGGGAACGCGGATCGATTTTCATGAGTACGTGATGTTTGCTGAACCAATTGAAGTCTGGGATGCGGTGATTACCGCAGTGAGCCACAAAATCAAGGACGGCCTCGTTTCGAGCCGCATCCTGTTCACTGGCACCCTCAATGAAGACCTGGCCGATGCGCTAGGCGCCAAAACGCTCGTGTTCACGAGCAACGGTACTCCCAAAGAAGGATTTTCCAAGCTCGAGTTGTCGACCGGCTGTGCGGCGTTTCGGGCTCTTTTCGAGGCGGATCCGGCACTGAAACAATCCTTCGAACTGGATGGCGACTCGTCGGACAATTACGTCGTCGAACGCCAGGCGGAAGGCGTGTTGCGCCTGAAAGCGAGGCTCAATTATCACGGCGATCCGTACCAAGTCCTCGGCTACGTCTTAGCGGTCGGTTCGGGCGAGTCGGTGCTAAAAATCACGCCTCTGCAGACTGAGCTCGAAGCGGAAGAGGAGACGAAGGTCGAAATCAGTGTACCGGGACAGCAGCCGATTCAAACCACGATGGGCGAAATGCGACGCGCTGCTCGGCCCAACAGACGCAGCCAAGCCGTGCAGTAAATGTTCTGCCGTCATCGTTTTGGATGGCCCCGTCGCGTTGCCGGCCGGGACGTTCAAATCTGCACCCGTTGTGGCGCAAGTAAGGTAAGCAAAATTCAATTTGGAAAGAGAGTGCCTCATGCAGGCAACGCGGCCCGGATTCCCGCCACTCGCTCCTCGCGCTGAGTGGAAATCTTCGCAGAAGTTCAATGCAGTGGAGCGACTTGAGTCGGTACGCTTCGAGAACCAGACGCTTCATGCGGCGAACCGTCACCTTCAACGTGACAATCATCGCTACAAACGCAATTTTTGGATCGTCAGCATCTTGTTGACGCTGGCGGTAGTCGCGCTGAGTGGATTGCTTACCGGTGTGCTGCGATGAACGGCACCAAACGCGCTCTCGAATCGGCCCGGAGCAATGGCGCTGATCGCATCTATGGCTGGCCTGTCGAGCGGGCAAAGCCCGGACCACGGCTATACGCGCTGAAAGCTGTCGACGGGGAAGGGCGCTGCCATTTCTACCGCGAAATGCACGAGGAGATTTACTTCGCGGCAGTGAAGTTCTGGATGGAGCTGCTGCCGCCGCTTCAAGCGATGTGGTGGAAGAGGGACGCCGCATGAACTCGCCCAACGCCGAAGATCGCCTCCGCAGTCTGCTGGAGTTGACTGCTGTTGAAACACGCCAGTGTCGAGCGTGTAACGCTCTGCTCTTCTTCATACAGCATCGTAACGGCAAGCTCGCGCCGTACACCATAGACGGCGTAAATCATTTTGTGAATTGCCCGCAGGCTGCGCGCTTTAAGAAAGGAAATGGCCATGCCGCAGCAACTCAAGCTTGAGGCGGGACCCGAAGAAGTGCCAATGCGCACGAGCTTAATCGTCACGCGCGAACAAATCCCGGCGGATCTGACACTCGCGCAGAAAGCCGTGTTGCGCCGAAACCTAAACCTGAATTGCGAAGGCCTGGCTTTCTTCTTTTGGGACTGCGCCGAAGTGCGGCGTGTGCTGCGGATCGGTGGTGAGCATGCCTAGCGATGCCGAATTGCTCGACCGGTTCGAAGCATTCCTCCGCGGCGACGAAGCGATTTTCGAGTTCTGGTTCGATCAAGAAGCTGGGATCTTGTTCGCCGGAGAGGTGGGCGGCGACACGTTGCGCGAGGCGCTTGCAAAAATACTGGGGGTCTCTGGTGCTTAACGCGATTTTTCGCCCTCTCGAAGGATGGCCTGGGAAACAGACGGCTTCGTACCAGCGCCGCCGCGCTCCCTTCCGCGCTTCGTACGCCAAAACACTTGATTTGCTCGAAAGCGAACTCAATCACCTCAGCGCGAAAGATATTTTGATTCAGGCATTTTTCAAACGCGAACAGATCCGCAACGACGGCTGGCCACGCAGTTCCGCTCGTCCTTCGCAGCCCGGCGTCGTTCTCAATTTCCAAGTTAACCGGGAAAGCTACAGCTACCCTTGCGACCGCTTCGACGGTTGGGAAGACAATCTGCGCGCTATCGCGCTTTCGCTGCAGGCGCTCCGCGCCGTGGATCGATACGGCGTGACGCGCGGACATGAACAGTACCAAGGCTTCCGACGTCTTGCGGCGGCCTTGCCTGTGAATCCGCAGAATGCTGCGGTAGAGTTCCTGGCAAAACATGCCGGCGTGTCATTCGACTCTGTGCAAAACGATCCGGAGGCCGCTTATCGCCTGGCCGCTCGCCAGCTTCATCCCGACTCCGGCGGATCGCATGACACGTTCGTTCAACTGCAGGGCCACTATAAAACGCTCAAAGCTGCCGTGCCGGGAGGTGTCCAGTGAAGGCACCCTCGCCGGCGAAGCTTCTCGAGAAGCAAGTCTCCGACCAGGTGCGTTCCTTCCTCGAGTACCGCGGCTGGCGCATCGTGCGCAATAACGTCACCAAATTCCCCGGCGGCAACGGTCGTTGGGTCCAGGTCGGCGAAGTCGGTATGGCAGATTTACTCGCGCTGCGCTACCTACCCGAGGGTCGCTGTCTCGCGCTTTGGCTTGAGTTGAAGCGGCCAGGCCGCAAGCCGGATCCACATCAGATCGCTTGGCATGACAAAGAACGGCTACGTGGTGCGACTGTGTGGAGGGTCAACGAACTACGCGAATTCATAGAAGCCTACGAGCGCGCCTTTGGTTGGGTGCACACCGACGATTGCATACCCGGACAGAAGGCAATCCAGTTTCAAGAACGAGAGAGCAGCGGCGCTGCGGGAAGGGTCGCGACGGGTTGAAGCATCCAGCGTTTCAGATGTACACCGGGGACTGGTTGAAGGATCCGGCACTGGCAAAATGCAGCGCTGCGACGCGCGGAATTTGGATCGACATCATCTGCGCCATGCATGAAAACGGACGCACCGGAAGGCTCGCCGGAACGGTCGCACAACTCGCGCAAATTGCGCGCACAACCGTGCAAGAAATTTGCAAAGCGATCGAGGAGTTGAAAGGCACGAAGACGGCCACTGTAACCGTCAGGAACCAAAAAATCACCTTGGTAAACCGGCGCATGATGCGCGAGTTTCATTCCTCGCAACTCCATCAAAACAGACAAGATCGCTATCGCACGAGAAGCGCCGAGAAGGCCTCTGCGGAGACTGAAAAAAGTGACGCTTCTGTGACGCATTCCGTGACGCCAAAAAAACGCTCGCGTGACGCCCCTTCTTCATCTTCATCTTCAACTTCTACTTCGGTAGAAGAAAACTCTCCCCCTACCCCCTCCCTTTCGCCCGACCCGGAGTGGGAACAACTCGTCGAGACGAGCGCCGCCGCAGGCCTGCGAGCCAGCCCGGTCGAACTCGACACACTGCATGAGCGAACGTGGCAGCAAATGCCCGCCGAGCAGAAGCAGGCAGCGATCAGCGGCATTGCGAAACGCGTCGAATCGGGCGAATACGCCGATCCGGCGTGGGTGCCGACGCTCGGGACGTACCTGCGCGAAACACGCTGGGATCGGCCTTTGCGGCCGAAACCGCGACCGTCGGAGAGCACGGCGTTGGCGCGCGCTGGGCCGACAAGCAAGCGCGAGCAGGGTGTGGCGGATTTTCGGCGCAGGTTGCATCGAGAAATGGAGGAAAAGCAAGAAAATGCAGGACTTGTTCACCGAACAGGATCTGGTTGACGCCGTCGACGAACTGGCCATGCTGCCGTTCTTTCCCGGCGAATCGCGCGGGGCCGTGATGACGCTGCTGCGCAAACTGTGCCCTCATCGCACGGCGTTGCGCTGGTTGGTCGCAGAGGCGGTGAACCACTGCGAGAAATGGCCTGGGCCGGCCGAACTCCGCGGCATTCTGTGCACGCGTTGGACGCCAGCGGATCGAATCGATCACTGGTCGACCTTGCCCGGCTATCGCGCCGAAGACCAGGAAGCGAAGCACTACGAACGCCACGAGCAGCTAACCTCCGGCCAGGCGTTGAGCGACGAGGCACGGCAGTTTCTGCAGCTAGCCGCAGGCAAAGTGAAGAGGCTCCAGTGAGCGACGGAGCGATCATCGATAACGAGTTCGTCGAACGCCTGGTCGCTGGCGGACGCGGCTATCGCGTGCTGCAGAATTACGTGAATCACCGCTTTGCCGACGAGTGGGAAGACGTGATGCAGGAGTCCCTGCTGGCGCTCTGGAAGAGCCGCGACACCCTGAAGCACCGAGACGCGGCGCTCGGGTTTTTTCAGGGCATCGCCAAAAACGTCGCCATGAGCTATCGCCGGCGCCCGATTGATCGGGCTGATTATTGCGAAGTGGGCGACTGGCACGCCGTAGTGCGGCCGGATGAAATGCCAGACAGCGTGCGGCGCGAGCAGGAGATTCGCGAAGCAGCAGAGCGGCTGGAGCGACTCTTGCGTAAAGTTCGCCTGCGCCATCGCATCACGTTCTGGGAGTGGCGCAAGCGTGGCTATCGCAACGAAACGAAACGCCAGGCGTGTGATTTCACGCGCATGATGCAAGCGCTGATGAAGGCGGCAGGTGTCGCCTGGGAAGAACGAGAGAGGGGCCATCTTAGCCTGCGGGCAGGTAAGGAAGCATGAGGCGGAAGTATGTGCATACCGCCGAGACGGATGCCGTGATTCGCGCGGTGTATCAGGATGCCAGCATGTATCGCGTGAAATCGGTGCGTGTCGCTGTGCAGCGTCTGGGGTGGCCTGCGGGGCTGATAAAATCCCGAGCTGCGTTTCTCGGCCTGTGCCGTACGAAGGAATTGCCCTGGAGCAATGATGAGCTCCTACTGCTCGACAAATGGGTGCACCTGCATCCACGTCGCATCCAACTCCGCATGCAAGCAGCGGGGTTCCGTCGCACGGTCGGCGCGATTGTGCAAAAACGAAGAGACCTGGATCTGCTCTCATGCGTAGACGGATACTCGGCGAAGCAACTCGGCGGGCTTTTCGGCATCGACTCGCATGTCATTGCGCGTTGGATCGAAAAAGGCTGGCTCGGCGGGGAACGCCGCAGCGATCACCATGCAACCGGCCGTGACGAATGGTTCATCAAGCACGCCGCCGTGTATCGATTCGCCGTCGAACATCCGAACGAGTATGACCTCGGCAAGCTGAACAGAGCCTGGTTCGTGGATCTCCTAACGCAGGGCAAAGCCGTTTGGAAGGGTGACTATCGACCGATTACCAAACGCGTTCAGGAGCAAGTAAAGCACTTGGAGCAACCGCAAGTGATTGCCAAATCGAGGCCGATCCGTCCGAAGACAACTGCCGAACCGAAGCCTCTGCCGACACAGCAAACAGCGACGTGCGCGCCTGCGACGCAGAATGCAGCCGGCTTGTCACCGCAGGAATGGCAGGTGCTGACACTCCTGATCGAGGGTCTCCGATCATCCGATGTGGCAACACGTATGGCCATCAGCCCCAAAACAGTCGCCAGTTACAAAATGCAGTTTATGCGCAAACTGGGCGTCACAAACGATGTTGCCTTAGTAAAGCTTGCCATTCAGCACGGATGGACTCGTTTGGAGGAGCGTGCCGCGCATGCAGCAGCGTAAGTTTAGCGCCGACGACCACGCAACAGTCGTCGATCTCTTCCTGGCAGGCCACGATCACGCGGTGGGCCTACCGGTGTTGCGCGAGGCAGTGGCATTCTTGCGCGAGGATTCGCAGCGTCTGGATTGGATTGAGCAACGGGCTGATTCGGCGTACAGCGTTTGCATCGAAGTTATCCGCCGCGGCAGTCAACTGCCCAGGGCTGCTTCGCTCCGGGAGGCCATTGACGAAGCCAGAGGAAAGGAATCGGGTGCCTGAAAAACTGAGCGGGATGATTGCGGAGTTGGAGTCGCTGCAATCGCAGACTGAGAAGGGCGATTGGGAATGGGCGTGTGATTTCGAGATCGGTTCCACGCGCCATTGGCACGTGCACCGCACGGCGCAACCGGATCGTTCGGTCTGCCTCGGTCTGGTGTCGATGGCTACCGAGAAGTGGTCGCTGCGAGGCTATCCGACGCCCGAGATGCAATTGTTTGTGGCCGCGCGCAATGCCGTGCCCGCGCTGCTGGGCGAGATACGACGGTTGCGGGCGGAAGTGGCTGCAACAAGACGGGAGGCGATGGATGGGCGGCGAAATAAAACTTAAAAGCGTAACGGAAATCGTTACAGAGGCGGGCGGCCCTGACGAGTTTCTTCGGAAGGCAGGCGCGATGCACGAAGCTCTCATCATTAGCCCCGACAAAACTTTCGGATACACGGTGCGTTGCAGAGATCGCTACGAGGATAAATTAGGCGCCGATGAGGCGCTCTGGCTCGTCGTTCGATTCCTGACAGGCAGCAAGCCTGATGGCTTACGCACGCAGGACCAGCACGACGACTTCAACCGCCGCTACGGCCCAAAGCCTCCGCTGGAGCCCTGGCAGAAACAACTCGCACCAGTCGGAACGGAGGAAAGCCAACCATGATTAAGTGTGTGTACTGCTACGAAGCGGAAAGTGAACACCCAACTGCTTGGTGCAAAGAGTTCAAGCCGAAAGAGCCGAAGGTTTATCCCGAAGAAGAGTTGCGGCGCGAGCTGGCCGAAGCGCAGGAGTCGTATCGCTTGGCGAACCTTCGAATCTGCGAGCTCATCGGCGCGAAGATTGTTCTTACCAAGCAGCACGACGAGCTGGCCGCTGCGTTGGACGTAGCGCGAGTGTATGTCACGGCAATGGCTCGGGATGGTGAATGTGGCGGACCGATTTCTGCTTGGTTAGCAAAAGACACATTAGCCCAACTCGCCGATCCGGCCGCGATCCTGGCCGCGCGCGAGAAGCCGCTGCGGGACGCACTGACGAAGCTACTCCAGTCCCATCGAACATTGGCTGGGCACAGAAACATATGCGAGAGCCTTGACGATGGCGAATCCTGCACCTGCGGATTAGCTGAAGCCGAAGAACTTGCAGAGGAAGCCCTAGCCGGCGCGCCGGAGGCGAAGCCGTGAAGATCGATTGCGCCGATGCCATCACGCTAATCACTGGACGCCTCTGCGTTCCGATCGAGCGTTTATATCAGCTGTACAACGAGTTCCTCGACGAAAACCTCTACACGCACCAGCTTCCGCGAGCGTTCCGTTACGCTGACCCGATCGTGCGAGAGCAGCTCCAAGAATTCAGTGCCTATCTTGATGGACGCTCGATCAACGGCGACAACTGGCAGCAAGAGATCCGTTTGGCCAGGGAAAAGTTTGGTGATGAATTTGAGCTCATGACGGCGGCGCAAGCCTGGCAACGCTTGCATCCACTCGATGAGCCGATCCTAAAAGACAAAGCCGTGATCGTTGTTGAGACGCCGGAGGCGAAGCCGTGACGCGGCGCGCTCTGTTCGCCTGCGCTTTCCTCGCGCCGCAAGCCGCCGTTGCCGTCGAGCCCGGGTTCTGGCGCGAAAACGAAGGCAATGCCATGGGCGTGCCCAACGGCAAGACGACGGCTTTCCGTTTATCGTATGCACCGGTGAACAACATGCGCCTCGAGGTGTTCTTGAATGGGTTGCTGCAGCGTGAGGGGCCTACGAACGATTACACGTTTGCCGGGCAGATTGTGACGTTCAACCGGCCACCCAGCGTGGGCGATTTTGTGACGGTGCAGTATTACACGCGGTGAAGGAAGTAGGAAACAAATGGAAACAGCAGCTATGAAGGATTATCTTAGCGCCGAGCAGGTGTTGGAGCTCCCCCTCTTCCGTCACCTGAAACCCAGTACCTTAGCCAAATGGCGGCAACTCGGGAAGGGTCCGGGATTCGTTATTATTGGGCGCAGACCGTTCTACCGAATGGCGGAGCTTGAAAGCTGGATGTTAGAGGAGGAACAATCGCGTGAGCGTGGTAAAGCGAGACGGACGATGGCACTATCGGTTCAAGCTTCGGGGCGAGACCTTCCGCGGGACCACCGGCTTGGAGGCCACAAGACAAAATCTGAACGCCGCGAAGAGCATCGAAGCCTCTAAACGCCTGGAAGAAGCCAATGGGAAGAAGGTCGAACGCGTCGAGCGGATCCCGTTTTCAGAGGCTGCGGTAGAGTTCCTCGCTTGGTGCAAAAGCACGGAGTACCGAAAGAAACCGAGTACCGCTAAACGCATCATTGGATCGTTCGCTTCTCTGAAGCTTTACTTTGGAGATTCGGACGTAGCTAATATCCCCGCCATTGAAATTGAGCGCTACAAGACTTGGCGCAGCGCGGAGCACCATATCAAGGATGTGACGCTGCGAAACGACCTGAACGCTCTTTCGTTGTTTTTCAAGTACGCCATCAAAGCCGGCTGGCGAACTCGCGGATCGAACCCGCTTCTAGGTGACGACAAGATCAAACGACCGAGCGGCGAAGATGCAGTACGCATGCACATCCTCACTGCCGAAGAGGAGGTCGCCTACTTCGAGGTCGCGCGCGGCAACCTCTACGATGTCGCCAAGTTCATCCTGCTGCAGGGAGCCCGGCCGGAGGAAGTGATGGCCCTCAAACACACAAGCTATCTTCGTTCGACGGGTCAGATTCAAATCGAAGGTGGTAAAACGCGCGCCGCGCGCCGACTTCTAAATCTGTGCGGTGAGTCAATTGAGATAATCGAGCGTCGTATGCGGGCGCCTGGGCCGTGGTTATTTCCAAGTCCGCGGAACCCGGGCGATCACATTCGTCAACTGCACACGACTCACGATTCCGTATGCCAAGACGCCAGCGTTTCCTTCGTTCTTTACGATCTGCGACACACATTCGCGACACGCCTCGCAGTGGATGCCAAAACAGACTTACCTTCGCTGGCCGCCATCCTGGGGCACTCCAGTCTGCGTCAGGTCCAGAAATACGTGCATCCCACGGCCGAGCACCAGAGAGACGCCATGAGACGATACGAGGCGATTTTACCGAAGGCAAATCTACGAGCTGTTATGAAGTGAGCTTTTGCCCCTTCGGTGTCACGAAAAGCGTCACGCTAACGGTCAAAAGTAGCTGTTTTACTGGTGTTTTTGCGGTAAGGCAGAGGTCTGCAAAACCTTTATTCGGCGGTTCGATCCCGCCCCGCGCCTCCAATATTCACTCAAAGCGATTTTTACGGGCGCTTGTCCATGAACTTGGCGATGTCAAGATCTAAAGCAGCAAATTTGCCGTTAACCATGTCCTTGAAACTGGTGAACTCGTTGCGGAGATCCTTCAGATCGTCGCCCAGTTCCTTCATCCGAGAATTGGTGTCCGCTCGCAAGTCGTCAATGCGCCGTCCTAGCTGGTTGGCGGTGAAGAACATCCCGAACACGCCGACGATGACGGCTCCTCCCGTCGAGACGATCGTAGTGGTCAGTCCAGCGTCCATTCCTTTGATCTTACGCGACTTGCGATTAAATCCCCGGTAAATCACACATGAGCTTGTCGAGATCGGTCGCGACGCGCTCATAGCGTCGAGACTGACGACAGCAGACCGGCAGTCAGGGCGCGTAGCGAACAGTTTCAGGGATACGAGACAGATGTGCCCTGAACCGACTATTCAGTGCCGCGCTGAGGCCTTTTTATGTTTGTCCATGAAGTTCGCGAAACAACCATGCACGCGCCAGATCCCATTCGCGATGCACCGTGCGCGAGGAGATGCCCATAACTTGCGCTATCTCTTCAGTGTCAAGACCGCCAAAAAACCGCAACTCCACTACGCGGCTCTTCCGATCATCAAACTTGGCCAGCGAATTCAGTGCTTCATCCAGAGCGATGACTTCGGCGCTGCGGTCTGCCGCCGTCCCGGCTTCGGTGAGCGAAACGAGAACGGCCCCGCCGCCGCGCTTCTGCCTGTCGTGAGCAACTGCATAGTTGACCAGCACGCGCCGCATTACTTTTGCCGCTACCGCATAGAAATGCGTTCGACTCTGCCAGTCGACGTTATTCCAACCCAGGAGGCGCATGTATGCTTCGTTGACCAGAGCCGTGGGTTGCAGCGTGTGGTCGGCCGACTCCCTGCTCAGATAACGATTTGCCAGCGCGTGCAGTTCCGCCTCTACCACCTGCGCCAATTGGTCCAGCGCACCTACGTCGCCGCTGTGCCAGGCCTTGAGTAATTGTGTTACTTCACCAAGCTCAGGCGGTATGGGCTCAGGCGGCGGCATGTAGGATTATGGTAGCCTGTTAAGTTCTTTTCCTGCCGCGACAAGCGGTGTCAGATCGGCATCCGCGCCTTTCCATTCCGTAGAAAATGCCTGATAAAATCGGCGGCCTTTGACGGCGTCACCGGACAGCATCGCAGCGCGCGCTGCTCCTAAATCCGCCAGCGGATACAACACCGATGCAGGCCCTTGCCCCCGATGGTCCAGAATCTTACTGAATTCTCTTGCGCTCTCGGCCCCTTTTCCCTGCTGCAGGTAAGCCTGACCCCGGAGATATTGCGGCCAGAACTCAGCGGCTGCTTCGTAGTCCTCGACGGGCTTTAGCGTTTCGATGACGGACGCGGCGTTCCTTCGCCGCAGATCCGCCGCTGCTCGCAGAATTGGCAACCGGACAAATAAGACAATCTGATTCTTTGGATACTGCCGGGCCAGTGTAAGCGACTGCAACTCTCCCGACTCACCACAGAGTTCCAGAGCCAACCCGGCCAGCATCAGCGATTGTTGATTCACCTCCATCGAGAGCGTCTTCCGCACGGCGGAACGCGCTTCGCCACACTTTCCAAGCACGGCCGCGCGTGAGGCGAATTCCGAGGTATAAAGGGCCGCTATTTCGGAGTCGCCTTTCTTTTCAGCGATGTCCACAGCACGACGCATATACTCGCTCGATGAGCGCCATTCGCCACGGTAGACGGCAGCGTCGGCTCGCCAGTGAAACCCGGCATATTCCTCCGCATTGACGGCAGCCCAAGCCAGTTGCTGCTCCATCGCGGACGTGTCACCAGCGATGAAGGCAATACGATACAACTCGTTGTGGACAGACGAACCATCCCGTTTTTCCCGTATCGCCCTTTCGCAAACCTCTTTGGCTTCTCCAAACCGGTTCAGATGCATCAGGTAGCTGGCCTGGGTGGAAAAGCGCGAAGCCGCCTCGGAATCGAGACGCATTGCCATCCGGCTTTCTTCAAAGGCTCGTTCATACTGTCCCAGTGCCGCATAACTGGTACTCAAGTTGTTATACGGAAGGGGATCGCGGGGATAGATTTGCCGATATAGTTTCAGGGTCTCGATATTCTTGTCGATTTCCCCGGTGACGTACTGGTAATAAAGCGAAGCGATGCGCAGCCTTTCCCGTTCGCTGACACGATCGTACAGCGCGTAAGCTTTGGAAGCATACCGGGCAGCGGCCGCGGTGTGCTTTGCGTTACGGTACAACACAGCTAAGTCCGAGTAAGCGTACGCAAATCCCGGATCCAGTTCTACCGCCTTCAGCAAGAGCCGGATCGCGTCGCGCGTTCTGCCTTGCCGCCGTTCCTGGTATGCCAGCGAATACGCCTGCAACGCCTCCAGGGAGGAAGTAGTGCGCTCCAGCAGGGCATCATACTTCTGAACGGAGCCGAGCGATTCGCCCAGCTTCTCGCGCAATTGAGTTGCCGCTTTTGAAAGCGCTTTTAAAACGTTCTCTTTGCTTTGCGCCTCGGTTTGCACACGCGCCAAGGTTGTGGAGCTGTGGCTTTCAATTGCCTCCAACGCCAGGACATAATGACTTCCGAGCGGCGCAATCGATCCGGTAATCATGGCCCGCAGCCCCTGGCGTAGACAGATCTCACGGCCGATCTCAGGCGTAATGGATTCACCCGGCTGCCGTTTCATCAGCAGCAGGGTGGCCCGCACCCGCGCATCGGAAAGTATGGTTAGGAACGGGCTCTGTTCCAACTGCACTGCCAGGCCTTCTTTTAAGGTCGGCTCGAAGACGGGATCGCCAGTCTGATTCCGGAAGTCGGTAATCAGGATCGTGTCCTGCTCCGTTAGGAGATGCCGGGGGCGGCTGTGGCGCATCCAGAGCATCACGACGGCAGTGACGGCTAACAGGGCCACCACACCTATCGCAGCGTAACGCTTCCTTGCACCCGTTGCAAAGATCCCAACGCCGGGAGCCAAGCTTGTCGCAGCAATGCTTCTTAGATCATGGGCCAGTTTCTCTGCTGTTTGATAGCGCGCCTCGATGTTTCTCGCCAGCGCTTTGCGAAGCATATGGTCGAACGGCTTACCAAAAGGCGTACCACGGGCCACGGGGTCGGTTTCACCCAGTAACGCCGTAAACACCTCAGCCGCATTTGCGCCGGGGAAGGCCGGCTGGTTCGTCGCCATTTCATAGATCACCGCACCGAGGCTGAAGATATCGGTTCGGGCATCCAGTTTCTGCCCGCGCGCCTGTTCCGGCGACATGTAGCGCGGAGTGCCTAGGATGCTGCCGCTCGCGCTGATCTGCACGGCCGGTCCCTGGCTGTTTTCGCTGATACTGGCGAGGCCGAAATCCACCACCTTGACTCCACCATCCGGCCGGACCATGATGTTTTCCGGTTTAATGTCGCGATGCACAACGCCCGACTGGTGCGCCGCCTGAAGGGCCGCCGCGCACTGAACGGCAATGTCCAGCAGGTCTTTAAAAGACAGCTTGCGCGTGCTCAGGTATTTCCGCAGGCTGACGCCGTCTACCAGCTCCGCCGCGATGAACCACCTCTCCTCGTCCTGCCCGACATCATAGATAGTGACGATGTTCGGGTGGTTCAAAGCGGAAGCTGCTTTGGCTTCGCGTTGGAATCGGGACACCCGCTCACGATCTCGCGCGAAACGCAAAGGCAGAACTTTCAACGCGACCTGCCGGTCGAGTCTCGTGTCGCGGGCCAGATAGACTTCTCCCATGGCGCCGGCGCCGATCGCTGAACGAATTTCATAATGACCGAGCGTGCGTCCCACGAGGTTCGGTTCAGAAACGAGATTCGCAATCTGATCCTGTAAATCCGCCGGTGAAAGAAAACTGTCGGCCTGCTCTCTCGCGTCGAGCAGCGATTCCACCTCACGCCGCATGTCCTGATCGTCCGAACACAGTTCGTCCAATACCGCGGCACGCTGCGTCAGCGGCGACGCGAGCACGCTGTGGTACAGCTGTTCAATCCGTTTCCAGCGCTCTGGTTGCATGAAAAGGTCAGGGGAAAACCGCTCCATACTCTACCAAAAAGCGCCGGCTTTACATATTTTTGACGAACAGTGGCAGATTTCAACGGATTTTGTTGCTTACACCAATAGAAGACCAAAAGAGGTCAAAAATATGAAACGTAGAGACTTTCTCACATCCACGGCCGCCTTCAGCGGTGGAATCTTCAGCGGACTGCACCTCAAGGGCGGACAGAGCAGCGCCAGCTCGGACCCGGTTACCGGGCCCAAGCCAAATATTCTGTTCATTCTGGTTGACGAACTCCGTTATCCAACCAAAGAAAGCGGCTTTCCCGAGGGTGTCAACGATGCAGCAGGCTTTCTGAACAAATTCATGCCGAAGCTGTACCAAAAGCTCTGGACCAAGGGAGTAAAATTCGGCAGTCACTACGCGGCGGCGAACGCCTGTACGCCGTCACGCGGTACTTTGATTACGGGCCTGTATTCCCAGCAAAACTGGTTGGTGGCGACAATAACTTCCACGCCTTGCAACGCAAATGGTTGCGGTCCGGGCGATTATCCACCGACGCAGAGGCAGCCGGTTCTCAATCCTAACTTTCCCACCTACGGCAGACTCCTGCAAGCCGCCGGTTACCAGACACCCTATGTCGGCAAGTGGCATGTTTCCGTCCCTTCCGCCAACAGCAATGCTCTGGACAACTACGGGTTCTCTTACTACAAGAGTTTCTATGACCCGACAGGCGACAACTTGCAAGGAACTTACGGCGATGAGAGCCGCGGCTATCATAACGATGAATTCACTGCGAACAATGCGATCGAGTGGCTCAACAATAACGGCGCCGGCGGCAAGCCCTGGTGTCTGACGGTCGGTTTCGTCAATCCGCACGATAGAGAATTCTTCCCTGCAGGAACGGAATGGGTGAACTATGATAATTTCCTGCTCGACTCAACAGTGAATCCGGAAGGCTTAAAGCCGGCGTACTACTATGCCGACGTTGACGGCCAAACTTACTACGGGCCGAAGGTCGATTGGAATGCCAACATACTGAAGTCGCCGCCACCCCAAAATTTCCCGACGGTACCCCCCAACTGGGAAGATGCCGATTCGATCAAGGCCAAAAATCTGAAGACGCAAACGTTCTTCCAGGAATTCCATCAACTCATTTGGGGCGGTATTACCTATGATTCGTCTCAGACCACACCATCCGTCGAGAGATATCCCATTCCGCGGCCTGCCGTGAACCTTGCTCTCGGCAAATTCCCCTTCAGCTACTGGCAGCGCGGGCTCGATAGCTATGCCCAGGTGATGGGAATCGTCGATGAACAGATCGAGAGAGTTATCGATGCGATACCGCAAGACGTTTTAGACAATACCGTCATTGTGTTCGCTTCGGATCATGGGGAATATTCCGGCGCGCATGGTTTCCCCCAGGGCAAAATGGGAACAGCCTATGAGGAGGCATGGCACATCCCTTTGATCGTGGTCGATCCCAGTGGCCGTTTCACAGGAGATATCGATCACATCCGGACAGGACTTACCTCCAGCATCGACCTGTCGACCCTCCTGGTCAGCATCGGGAATCGTGGCACCCGCGATTGGATGACCGGCAACCTTGCCGCGATCTACGGCGACCGCCACGACATGATCTCCATGTTGAAGTGTGCCAGCGCCCCGGGTCGCCCGTACGTCCTGTTCGCTACCGATGAGGTCATCCCGGGCTACTTCAATTTCAACAAGGCCCCTACACATGTACTCGGTTTGCGGACAGAGGACACGAAGCTGGGACTTTATGCAAAGTGGCATCCGTTAAGCGCACAGATTATAAATCCGTCGATCGAGCTGGAGTTCTACGACTATTCGACCACGAAAGGACAGCTCGAATTGGAGAACCGGAGTGACGACCCGCGCGCCCGCGCCATGAAACGGGAGCTTCTCAACAACCTTCTGGCGAACGAATTGCAGCAGAAGTTGCCGGGAGCATTGGGCGCGCAACAGGAGTTGTCAAAAGTTGCACACCTGGCGTTCCGGGAGTTCGTACAACTTCAGCAACCCGGCGTGTGGATGAAAGGCGGCCTGCGATCGCTGCTCGGGATGGGCGGGGAATTCTAAAGCGAGTGTCGCGTTGAAAACGTTACCACGGATGCAACTCCGGTCTGAAGCAGCGTACTCATCGGAGCCATGAGCGTAGCGATTGGAGTTCTTTACTTCGGTGACCGTAACCTGACACGCTGAGCTTCATTGCTCAATGGGCTTACTAAGCGGAAAAAATTAACCATCATTTGAAAAGAAAGATTACACATGCAATTGAAGAGAACTATTATGCGCACGATGGCACCAGTCATCGCGCTGGCGGCCTCGGTTATTGCCGGTAGCCAAAGCCTCACCGGTCCCGACATGTCCAACTCTCGCGAAGATGCGTCTACCAGCAATCCTGCGATCATTACGGCTCTCGCAGCTAAAGCTTATGTGTGGGGTCTCGGTCCAGAGTTCATCGAGCGATTCTCGACATACAACACGATAGTCGGCGCACCGTTTAACGCCTTCAAGTACGGGTCCGTTCCCGCCGCCTGGAATAACGAAGCGACCAATGCGGGGGACGCATCAGTTGTTTACGTCAGCGGATTTGTGAACTTCGACAAGAATCCCGAACTGGTCCTCACGGTGCCGCCCTCAAAAAATCAGTACTACGTCGTGGCCTACATGGATGCTTACGTCAATACCATGGGAAGCATCGGGACGCGAACGACTCCTTCCGATGCCACGACGTCCTATCTTCTCGTTGGGCCCAAATCCCGGTATGCCAACAAGAAGACCGCGAAGATTCATGGGTACGAATACCCGGTGATGGCGTCCGACACCCAAATCAACTGGTTCCTCATTCGTGTTCTCACCAACACGTTAATCGAGGCTTCGGATCCGACGTCGGTGCCGAATGTCGTCGGCAACGTCGAGGAGGAATTTGCGTTGAACACGCTGGAGGAGTTCGAAGCGCACGGTAATGCGCCGGTCTACCCGGCAAGCTACGTTCTGGGGCCTCCGACTCCGGAGCAGATTAGCGAAGCTGCTCCCTACCAGAGCACGCCGGAAAAGGCCGTCGACTTTTTCGCACAAGTTGGCAATGCCGTGGCGACCAACCCGATACCCAACCGCTTCATCGGCTTATCCGGCACGCCTTTGAGCGATCTCCCCACCTGGGTTGTTCCACAGTACGGGGCTAAGACTATCTATGTCGCTCCTTCTTCCGGTCAGAAGCACATCTTCGATTCGTTCGCGCCGATCGGTCTTACCGAGAAGGGGTTTCGTATTCCGGCCGACTGGGGAACGTTGCAGAAGGAAGCCTTGCAGGCCGGCTATAAGCTCGGGCAGGACATTCTGCAGCAATTCATTGCCAAAGCCGCCACGAGCCCCAGCACCAACTACTGGGGGATCGTGAACGACCCCGTCGGGACATATCCGAGCGATCTAAAGGGATACCTTTATCGCTCTCTGATCGTCGTAGAGGGCGGGGTAGCCAACATCGGGCTCGACGCGATTTATCCGACCTTGACCGGCAACCCTACGGCACTTGATGGAAATCATACCTACAAGCTCACGTTCATGCCGCCGGCATTCTCCAATCCGACACTACCGGCCGTAGGAATCTACCCGCCTATGGTCAGCGACAGCATGGGTAACCCGAAAGGCTTCTGGTCAATTCACGTCTACGCCACCGATCCAACACAAGCTGCCGCGCCGTTCATTGCCCAAACCAGTGTGCTGAACACCAGCTACTCGACGGCGGATACGACCGTGCTCTCGGTGGATACCGCGACTAATTCCATGACGGTGAAGGCTCCGAACTGGGGAACGCTCGTGGCGAGCACGCCCATCCTGTTCGGCGCGAACGCCGCCGCTTATGGCTTGAAGCCCAACCAGGTCTACTACGTGGCAGGCACACCCACACCGAACTCTAACGACACGGCATACACTTTCCAGATCTCCGCGAAGTGGCTCCAGAGACTTTCGACCGGCAATGTCCCGATCCAGGAGCCCCAGAGCACAAACGGCAAACCCGGCCCTATCGTCAAGCTGCTGTCACCATCCGGCGCCGGCACGCTCAACTATGGAATGGTCAAGCCGGTCACTCAGCTCGGATCGTCACAACTCGCCGCCGATCAATTGGCCAGGAACGCCGACGGGTCACTCACCCTGTGGTTCGGTCCAACGCTGCCTGACGAAGCGCCCCCGTCGAACTGGATTCCAACGCCGTCCACAGCGTACTACAGCCCGCTCTACCCCGGCACACCGGTGAGCACGGCGTTCCAGTTAACGCTTCGCATGTATTACCCGACGCCCGGAAACGAGCCGCCGTCGATCCTACCGTGCACGCAAGGGTGCGCTACGGTGTTGCCCGAGAGCTATATACCACCCGCCCTGGAGTTGGTCCCGTAAGCCACTTGAGTTCACGGCTATCGTTCTCATTTGCGCCGTCTCTCCTCCTCGGTCCTGTTGCGCAAAATTGGACAAACTATCGCACCAGAGCCGCAAAGATAACAAACAGCTGACCTACTCCAGAGATGCGCTAGCTAGGGGGGCAAACCCTTTATTCGGCGGTTCGATCCCGCCCCCGCGCCTCCAACAACAAACGCCACCTGCAAGCCGAAGAGGCCCGCGTGACTGTTTGCAATCGGAGTACGGCTCGAGGTGGCGCTATAACGCGAGCGGCCCAGGTTGAATTAATCTTGGTGGTTCTACCGTTGCAGCTACGGCCATCCGATGCCAGCTATCTACTATGTAACCTTTATCAGTAGACGGCTGAAGCACCAGGAAAAAATCGTGCTGACCGTATTCCGTGTCGTAAAACTGCTCACAGGCGAATTCAATAAAGCCGTACTCAGCCAACTGAGCAAAGAGTTCTGCGAAAGAGCGCGGTGTAAAGACCCAGCAATGCACATCCCGATAGCTCCCCCGTTCGACCGCTTCACGGGCCGCATCGTACGCCGCTTCAAATGCAATGTGTCTTTTCAATTCGGCCGGGTTGAGGGTCCCATTCCATATTTCCATCTTGTCGATTTGCACAAAGTTGATAAAAAAGTCGAGGATGAAAAAAGCTTGAGGAACGCGGGCGCGAATCAGATGACAGTACAGAACTTCCGGCAGTTGTGATTCTCTCCGAAGATAATCGAACGTGAATCGCCGATCAGGAACAATCAATCTGAGTTGACCATTCTCTCTTAAAACGGATCGCAATTCTTCGAGCCAAGTTAATAGATCAGGAACATGCTCAATAACGTGCGAAGCGACGATGTAATCCACTCTCCGTTCTTCGCCGATCGCCTGCTGGAGTGTCAGAGTGCCCCAGATCGCATCGGGCTCGACAATTTTTGTTGTGTCGACATTCGGATCGTCCTTGTACTTCTTGCGGAGAGTCTCACCATCGGTGTAATCGACGTAAATAATCTCGCCCTCTTCCTTTCGGACAAACGGACTTGCCAGAGGTCCGATTTCCACTCCGACCATCTCTCTCACGTTCAAGCCAGTCAAAAGCTTTTCGCTACGGTCCATATGTAACTTGATCCAAGATAACGCGGAGTTCTTGCTGGAACACGTAAACGTGAGTTCCCGAAAACTTGACGGATACAGTCTTCCACAATCGCATCGAGCGCCTACCGCTGTGTGGCGTTGTCCGACCGTATTTAGGCGCGAGCGGATTTCTTGGCGGCTGAAGTGCGCTTGCGCGTGTTGGCGGTAGCGGCGGCGGGCGGCTTTTTCAGATTCGCAAGACTTTGCCGGAGGGCGTCCGCGATGTCTACTACTTCGGCTTTACGAGGAGTGGCAGGGGCAGCGGGGAGTGGTTTGCCTTCGAGTTTGCGGTCGATGAGCGCCTGCAATTTCTCACGATAGGTATCGTGATACTTCTCGGGCTGAAAGGGCGCTTCGAGCGAGCGAATTAAGGTTTGGGCCAGGTCGAGCTCTTTCTTTGAGAGATCGTGGGTGTCGGTATGAAATTCTTCGTCGGCGCGCACTTCCGAGGCAAAGAACATGGTGTGCGCGAGGAGCCCGGAATGGCCGGGCCGAAGGACCACCGCATGTTCGCGATTATGCATGGCGAACTGCGCGATCGCGACGAGCTGAGTGCGCTGCAGGGAGGAATAGAGCAGCGCATACGCCTTTTCGCCGGCTTCTTCGGGAGTGACGTAATAAGACGTTTCGAAATAGACGGGATCGATTTCAGCCAGCTGCACAAACTCCGAAATTTCCATGGCAGTAGAAGTTTTGGCGGCAGCGCTCTTAAGCTCTTCGGGCTCAAGAGTAACGAATCGATCTTTTTCGTATTCGTAACCTTTGACGACGGCGGGGGCAGGGAGGGCTTGGGAAGAGTCCTGGCGCGTTGCAACCTGGCGTATGGGTTCGAGAACCGGCTGAGCGGCCGACGCCCGATCTTCGTCAGGGTCTGCCGCCTCGGATTGTGAAGGGGCGGGGCTTTTGTAGAGCTTCCGTAAGTTGATCCGCTCGGCGCGGGCGGCGCGGAAGAGGCGAACCGGAATCGAGATCAGCCCGAAGGAGATGTAGCCACGCCAGACAGTGGAAGCCATACGCTACTTTCATTGTGAGATGTTTTGTTCCGCATGTAAAACGTTTCGGCCCTGTTTCGGACGCCAAAGGGAACTGGAGCGATCACAGCGTAAGATAGGGCGTGGATCGAGCACGAGGCAGGATGGATCAAAAGCACGAGGCAGGATGGATCAAAAGATAGATCGCGGGCGTCCCAAGATTGAGGTGAATACGATGAACGATACTTCCACAAGAGGCTTGAAGTTCGTGTACTTTTTGCTGGGCGTTTCGCTGCCACTGGTAGGGTACGCGCTTCTTTCTAGACCATCGACGCGAAAGCGGGAGATAGACAAGGCGCATGACATCACTGTGGAAGACAGTTTCCCGGCGAGCGATCCGCCTTCGGCCTGGTGAGTGCTATGGAAAAGCAGAAATCAACGCTTCAGCCCGCGGCGCTGGCTCTCACGGTGCTCGCTGCACTGCTTCGTCTGGTTCCGCACCCTCCGAACTTCGCCCCGATTAGCGGCATGGGGATCTTCGGGGGAGCGAGGCTCCCCGGTTGGCAGGCCTATGTCGTTCCGTTACTCGCTATGTTGATAACCGATCCGCTGCTTAGTCATATGGCCGGTTATCCGGCATTCTCAAAGGCGACACCGGTTATCTATTTGTCGTTATTGATTTATGTGGTTTTGGGAAGAACTTTTTTACGGGGCAGTTCGAGCCCGTACCGGATAGCGGTAGTGGCGTTAGTCGGGAGCGTGCAGTTCTTTGTAGTAACTAACTTGTTCGAGTGGTGGTTTGGGTTAGCCGGCTATGCCCATACCTGGCTCGGCTTTACGGACTGCTTCTTCGCGGCATTGCCGTTCTTCGGAAGGACGGTCTTAGCGGATTTGTTTTACGTAGCCGTCTTGTTTGCAGGGGAAGCAGCTTTAGTGAAGGGGCATATGGGCCGACACACGATCGGCCCTCAGGTTGGTAACTCGACCCACAGCTAGATGCCTTCGGAGCCGTGCAGTTTGACCAGCTTATTATAAATTCCCAGGGCCAAGAAGGTAGGAGCCCAATGGCCCACGAAGTTTGCCTTCTTTTCGTCGCCAGTCATCTGAAAGAAGAGTGACGTGCCAATTGACGCGAATGCAGCCCACAGCCACATGTCGGAAGGAAGCTTGGCGGTTTGCTGCTCAATGCTGCGGGCGACTGGCCCCTCGCGGTGTTCTACGCGCGCGCCTGGGCGCGGTTCAGTAGTGAGACTGTCTTTGTAGTCCATTTATTATTTTCTCCTTATTGAAGCAAGGCTTCAAGACCTTTCCCTTCTAGGATTCAACTCACCGGAGGGTGATTTCCTTTTATTCGTAACGAAGAGCTTCGGTAGGGCTGAGCTGCGAGGCGCGGCGGGCCGGTAGAAGTCCGAAACCGACGCCTACGCTGAACGAGACGGCAAAAGCGACGATAACAGAAATAGGCGAGACGGGGACGTGCACGCGATTCGTGAAGAGACCGACGCTCAGTGGGAGTGCGAGACCGATACAGATGCCGAGCACTCCGCCGATCAGACTAATGAGAATGGCTTCCACGAGGAACTGGAGGAGCACTTCTCTGCGAGAGGCCCCCACAGCCATCCGCAAGCCGATTTCCCGGGTCCGTTCAGTCACCGTGACAAGCATGATATTCATGATGCCGATGCCGGAGATGAGTAGAGCAATGGCGGACTCGATGATGAGCACGATCGTAAGGACGTGCGCAATTTGTTTAGCGGCGTCGAGAAGTGCGGTGAGATCCTGCACGCTGTATTTGGCGCCGGGCCGGTGCCGTGATTCGAGAATTTGCGCAACCCGCTGTCGAACAGCGGCCACATCGCTGGCGTTGCGTACCTGGATGTAAAGCGGGTCGATGCGCTCGTACTCGACGAAGTACTTCATGACGCTGATCGGAATGAGAATGGTTTCGTCAGTGATCTCGCCGGTGCCGAAGGTGCTTGTTTTCTCGCGAAAGGTGCCCACTATTGTAAACTGCAGCTGGCTCAGCTTAACGGTTTGGCCAATGGCAGCGTCCTGGCTGCCGAAGATGCGCGTGGCCAACTTTTCAGTAAGCATGGCGACGTGTTCCCGCAGCGTGATGTCACTCGTGTCAAACGGCCGTCCGGCCAGAGAGACCAAGTTGCGGACGCTAGCGTAGTTGTCATCCACTCCGTTGATAGCGACTTCGCGCACTTTGCCGTTGACGACAATCTGATCGTGAGTCTGCATAACGCCCGTAGCAGCAACGATACTGTTGCCAAGGGCCTCGCGGACGGCCTGTACGTCGCTCAATTTAACGTAGTCACCCTGCACTTTGGCTACGTTCTGCCCGGTGACTTCGGCGCTGGCATAGACCAGATTCGAACCCACACCTTCAATTAAATTTAGAATGAGTTTCGTGCTGGCAAGAGAGATGGTGACTACCAGAATGACGGACGCATTGCCGATGATGATGCCAAGTGCTGTGAGGAAGGTGCGCAGCTTGTTGGCGTTGAGGGCTTGGAAGCTAAAAGCGATGGCTTCAGAGAAATTCATAGTAGGGTAGGCTTTAGCCTGCCATCTTTGCCTGTTCCTGGCGAGGCCCCCCGGGCTACGGCTCAGGCTCCGCCGGCTTGTTTTAAGAGGCGGGCCGCTTCTTCGCGGGGTGGATCATCGGCGGTAATCGAGGAGTGCATGTACTTCGTAAGCAGGACCTTCGCTTCGTCCAGATTGCGCCTCTGTTTGACTAATACGTCAGCTTGAGCGAACCACACGCGAGGATTGTTAGGGGAAACTTGCTCTGCTTTAGCAAACATAGCGTCGCTTTCCGCGATACGTCCCTGGTTGGCCAGGAATTTGGCAAGAGCCACGATATGGTGAACGCTCTGAGGAGCAGCCGCCACGGCTTGGCGTAAGTGCCGCTCGGCAGTCGTGAAGGATTTTTGCTTCTGGTCGAGCTTGAAGCTGTCGTAAAAGCCCTCACCCGGGTCTAACACACTGATTCGCTGGGCAACGCCGGCCGCTTTTTCGAAGCCGCCACCGAGAAAGCCAGGCGCTTCGAGGTAGTAGTCGAAAAGGTCGTCCAGAGCGTCTCGGTTAGACGAATCGAGTTCGACCGCTTTTTCAAATGCTTGCCGCGCCTTCGGGGCCAACAGCGCAGCACTGAGTGGGTTCGCGACCTCGGCGCGGCGACCGTAAGCGCGCCCCAGCCAGTCATAGTATTCGCTGTCTGCCTTAGCAGCCGTGGCCCTTTCGAGCGATTCAGAGGCCTTTTTAAACTCGCCCATCATCAGGTAATTGCGGCCGAGTAAAAAATTGATGGCCGGATCGTTACTGTGCTTGTCAAGCAGCGACACCGAGTTCTCGTAATTCGTGCGCTGAAAGAGTTCTTCGGCTTGGGACAGATCCTGAGCAGTTAACAGCTGGATCGACGAAACTGTGAGGAGTACGGCAGCGAAGAAAGAGCGGAACATACGACGAAGTAACTCCTTTCAGAGACACAACCCTGGAAAGAAACCCAGTTTAACCCTGAAACCTTGGTATTGAGATGCAAGTAAAGGTCCTTCGGTTGCGGAATCGAGGGTCGGCGCGGCGTCCACCTTAGTCCGGCCGGAGGATACCGATTCATACTAATGCTCTCCGACTATTGAGAAACAAGAAAAATTCGACTAAGATAAGAATCAGAGTTCAGGCAGGCAGGTCGCTTGTCTCTATCCCACCTCTCTGTTGAGCCTGTACTCGGGTGGTCTTTTCACCTAGAGTGCCATTTATTGACGGCCGCGCCGACCGTCCAACCTTTCTAAGCAGCAAGCATCAGTCGCTGTGCGACCTTTTCATCACGGCGGGAGTGTCTTGCTTTTGACCCTTCCATCACACCCGGTGCCCAGTTCGCGCCTTCACGAACTTGATTTTATTTTGAAGGAGAACAACTCTTATGAAACTGTTTAAAACATTTACCATTCTCGGTGTCCTCGCCTCCGCGGGGGCAGCTTTTGGCGCCGAGAACAGCCACTACCTCAAGGTTACAGTGCCGTTCGCGTTTGTCGTCGCCGGTCAGCAGTTCACGCCGGGCGAATACAGCGTGAGCCAAACCGAGACCGGAATTATCACGGTACAGGGCCGGGGCAAAGCCGCCGCAGTCCTCTCCACGCCTTTTGAAGCGACTAAGTACGGCGAAACCTCCGGGCTTCACTTTACAAATAATGAAAGCCGCGAGTATCTCACGGGCGTCTCGGTCGAAGGGGAGGGAACGCGGGCTGTGCCCGTCCATCTGTCGCAGCGCACCTTGACGCTCGCCTCTAAGTAACAATTTCGAAGCAAGTCTAGTGGCGGCTGGCCCTGTATGCCAGCCTTCCAATCAATAACTACCTGACTGCCGCATCATTCCGCCGTCGATGAAGTAACTCGCCCCCGTCACATAACCAGCTTCGTCCGAAGCCAGATAAACGGCCAGTCCAGCCACCTCTTCCGGTTTTCCCCAACGATTCAGCGGAATCTCCGCCATCAAAGCCTTTTCCAACTCCGGGTTAGCCTCGATGTCCGCATCGATGGGAGTGTAAATCGCGCCGGGCCCAATGTTGTTTACGGTGATCTTGTGGGGCGCCAACTCAACTGCGATGGTCCGGGTGAGCATTCGAATGCCGCCTTTGGACGCGCAGTACGCCGCGTTGGTAGGCATGGCGACATCTTCATGGACGGAGGAGATGTTAATGATCCGTCCGCCCTTGCCTTGCTTGATCATCTGCCGGGCCGCCGCCTGGGAGACGAGAAAAGGGCCGATCAAATTTACCTCAATGATCTTGCGCGCCTCCGCAATCGGGTAGTCGACGAAGGCAAATTTCTTTTCAACACCCGCATTGTTGACGACGATGTCGACCGCGCGAAAGCTCTCGATGGCCTTCTCGAAGAGGTTCTGGACCTGCTTCTCGTCGGTGATGTCGGCTGCAACGGCTATCACCTGGCCACCTGCCGACTGAATCGCGCTTACGGTTTCCTGCGGGGTGTTCGCGTTGCCGACATAATCGACTACAATCGCGGCCCCTTCTTGGGCAAACCGTTTCGCGATGCCTTGCCCAATACCGGTAGCCGAACCCGTTACGATAGCTACTTTGCCTTCGAGTCGCATAATCTCTCCTCATTCCTGACGCGGATTGGCTCCCAAATCGTACTATCGGTACGCAAACGGTTCAGCGCGGCAGGCCCGGCTCTTTATCCGGCAAAGCACTTCCTTTCGGCTATACTCGACCTATGGCTTTCGCGCAGCGTGCTCGCGTGCTGAAGGAGCCCGTCCCGATCGACCGGCGAGCTGCCGATAATTTGCGTTTCATACGCGACACAATGGAGCGCGCCGCCTCTTTTACCGCAGTGCCCGGCTGGGGCGGCGTTCTGATCGGATTGTCCGCGCTGGGGGCGGGCGTCCTGGCCGCCGGGCTTCCTACTCACCGCGCCTTTTTGATCTGGCTGGCTGAATCTGCCGTCGCCTCGCTGCTGGCCTTTCTGGCGGTGCGTCTGAAATCGAAACGCCTCGATCTTTCGCTCCATACTAAGGCGGCCCGGCGCGCGCTGTTGAGCTTCGTGCCGCCGCTGATTGCGGGCGCGGTTCTGACAGTAGTCTTGTACCGCCTGGATCAACTCATCATTTTGCCAGGCCTCTGGCTTCTGCTTTATGGCGCCGCCGTGGTTACGGGCGGAGCTTTCTCCGTCCGCATTGTGCCCGTCATGGGACTTTGTTTCATGCTGGTGGGAGCAGCCTCGCTTGCCTCTCCTCTGGCCTGGGGAAACTGGTTCCTCATTTTCGGTTTTGGTCTTTTACATATTGTGTTCGGCGTGGTGATCGCGCGGAGGCACGGTGGCTAGACCGGCCATGGCGCGCAGCGACACCGGACCGGCCGCCGAGCCCAAAGCGGGCTCATCCAAGGAACTCGCGGGGGAACTGGCGCGGGAACTCGCGCGCACAACGGACTCGCGATCCGCGCCTAAGTCCGCTGATGTTCCTCTTTCGTCTGATGGCGCGGCATCGCAGCCTGTGCTTGCTTTTGAAAAATCTCTTCCGCACCTAGACCGCATTATTCACGAACGCATGCGGCTCGGCATTGTCAGCGCACTCGCGGTCAACGAATCGCTTACCTTCAATGAGCTGAAGAAATTGCTGCAGACCACGGATGGCAATCTGAGCGTTCACGCGCGGCGTCTGGAAGAGGTGCAGTATGTCGAATGCACCAAGAGTTTCGAAGGACGCATGCCGAGAACCGAGTATCGTCTCACGGCCGAGGGGCGCAAAGCATTCGAGCGGTACCTCGATCACATGGAAGCTTTGATTCATGCCATGCGCGTAGGGTAGGCTTTAGCCTGCCATCTTCGTTCTCTACAGTCGAAGTTGTACAGTCGTGAGCATGCATCGCCGACAGGTCCTAGCTGCGCTCACCGCCTCTACTCTTATGGGTCAAGAAGGCCACTCCGAACCCCCTAACACCTGGCTCGAAATAAAGTTCTGGCGTCTCCATAACACGCCTGAAAAGCAGGGCGCGCGCGTTTCTGAATATCTGGAGCACGGGCTCGCGCCGGCCCTGTCCCGCTCGGGCGCTAAACTGTGCGGTGCCTTCTCGATCGTCATCGGTCCCGATAGTCCCTGCTACGTTACGCTGACGCAGCACGCTTCGCTGGCTGCGATGCAGGGGAGCGTGACGAAGTTGAGCGCAGACACGGAACACAGCCAATCGCTCGAACAGCTCAACTCCGGCCCGGGCCTACCCTTCGTGCGCGTCGAAAGCAGCCTGCTGCGCAGTTTCGACGTGATGCCGCAGCCGACGATTCTTGAATCCGGCGACAAACCACCGCGCACCTTTGAACTTCGCACGTATGAGTCGCAATCGTTTTCGACTCTGACCCGCAAAGTGGGGATGTTTAATCACGGAGAAGCGGGCATCTTCGAGCGCCTTGGTTTCCGCCCCGTGTTTTTCGGCGAGACGATTGTGGGCCCCAGGCAGCCCAACTTGATGTACATGTTGTCGTACGATGATCTCGCCGCGCGCGACCGCCTCTGGAAAAGCTTTATCAGCGATCCGGAGTGGAAAAAGCTTAGCACGCAGCCCGAGCTCACGGATCCTCAGATCGTGGCCAATATCAACAACGTCATCCTGGCCCCGCTCTCTTTTTCGGCCATTCGCTAACCCTTGTGGTATTCTGATCGAAGGTTTCCAGCCAATTTTGGGAGGCAAGGGTGTGTGTATCGCCATCGGAGCCGTTTGGACCAATCCTTTTATGAGTCAAAAGCCCGGGAAGAAGTACGAAGCCGCGGCCAAGCAGGTAGAAGCAAAACTGTACCAGCTAGCCGAAGCCGTTACTCTCGTTCAGAAAATCAAGTTCACGAAGTTTGACGAGACGGTCGAGGTGCATATGCGCCTCGGTGTGGACCCGAAGCATGCCGATCAAATGGTGCGCGGTACGGTGGTGCTGCCGAATGGTTTGGGCAAATCCAAGCGCGTGCTCGTGATCGCCTCAGGTGACAAGATTCGCGAAGCGCAGGAAGCGGGCGCGGATTTTGCCGGTGGCGAAGAAATGGTGACGCGTATCCAGAGTGAAAACTGGATCGATTATGACGCCGTGATCTCAACCCCGGACATGATGCGCTCGGTAGGTCGGCTCGGTAAAGTGCTCGGGCCGCGCGGCCTGATGCCGAACCCGAAGACTGGCACCGTTACTACCGATGTGAGAAACGCGATCCAGGAAATTAAAGCCGGTAAGGTGGAATTTCGCGTGGACAAGACCGGCGTGATTCACGCGCCCGTGGGAAAAGTCAGCTTCGAAAACGGCAAGCTGCTCGAGAACACCAACAGTCTCATTCAAGCGGTGATTCGGGCCAAGCCATCGGCGGCCAAAGGAAAATACGTCAAGAGCGCAACGCTCTGTTCGACCATGAGCCCGGGTGTACCGCTCGATGTGACGGCGTTTAACGCCAAGGCGATTGTATAAGGCGAGATGAAAAACAAAGACGATAAGAAGAAAGATCTGGAAGATCTTAAGAAGGCGATCGCCGAAAACAAAAACATCTTCGTCACCAGCTACGAGAAGATGACGGTCAGCCAGGATTTCGAACTGCGTAAGACGGTGCGACAGGCGGGCGGCGGCTATAAAGTTATTAAAAATAATCTGGCAGCCAAGGCGAGTGAAGGTACGGACACCAGCGACCTGCTGGGCGACCTGAAGGGCATGACCTCGCTGGCGTATACGGCGAAAGATCCGGTGGCGCTGGCGAAAGCGCTTACCGCGTACTCGAAGACGAATCCCGCGTTTAACTTCAAGGCCGGGATGGTCGAAGGCCGCGTGATCGATCTCAAGGGCATTGGCGATCTGGCCGCCATGCCGCCGAAGGAAGAGATTTACGCGAAGCTGCTCTTTCTGATTAATGCTGCAGCTACACGCCTGGTCACGTCGATCAACGGCGTCGGCCGCAATTTGGCTATCGTGCTGGATCAGGCGGCCAAGGAAAACAAGTTCCAACAATAAACCGGGCTGTGCTGGCCTGTGACTGAAACAAGAGAGAAAGTAGAGAGAAAATGGCGGACATTAACGTAATTGCAGAACAGATTCAGGGCCTGACGTTGCTCGAAGCTTCGCAGCTGGTCAAAATGCTCGAAGAGAAACTGGGCGTATCGGCGGCAGCGGCATCGGTTTCGGTAGCGGCTCCGGCGGGCGGCGCGGCGGCAGCGGCAGCACCGGCCGAGGAAAAGACCGAATTCACCGTGGTGCTCACGGCGGCGGGCGCTAACAAGATCAATGTTATTAAAGCCGTGCGCGAAGTAACCAGCCTCGGATTGAAGGAAGCGAAGGACCTGGTGGATGGTGCACCCAAGCCGATCAAGGAAGGCATTAATAAGGAAGAAGCAGAGACGATCAAGAAGAAATTCGTCGATGCGGGCGCGACCGTCGAGGTTAAGTAGTTTAAAAGCTCTAGGCGCTCGGCGGTTCCGGACGCCTTGTTTGGTGAGTTGTTTGCCGCCGGTCGCGTCTCCGTAGATGCGCTCGGTTGTTTTTGTGTTACTATGATGATGTCGTCGAGCCGGGACGGTCCAGCATTCAGTTCAAGAATTTAGTACTCTAGAATTTCCCCGCGGCCTCAGTTGGCTAGCGGGGACTTTGCCATGCCCGATTTTGTTTTGCCTGGTAGGTTTGTTCCCTCATTGCCTAGATACTCAAGTCCGTTCAACATCTGTCACAGGAACTTCTTCAAGAACATTGGTTCATCCAGCGGGGTTCTTTCTCACTCTTTTTCACATTGCCGCGTTTCCGGTTTCGAATCCGCGGCAGGTCTGCCGGGTTTGTAATCCCTGGCCACCATCAGTTCCGGCCGTGTGCAGCGTGCTGCTGAAATGTCGTCACTCAAGTCATTGGTTTCCTAAAAGGACAAGCGTAGATGCCTAACGTTTTAAATGGTTCTCTCCGGGAGAGAGTCGATTTTTCGAAGATCAAGACTTCGATCCCCATCCCGAATCTCATTGAGGTGCAGAAGCGATCTTACGAGCGCTTTTTGCAAATGGATCTGCTTCCCAAGGAGCGGGAAGATGCCGGTCTGCAAAGTGTATTTAGCTCCGTGTTCCCCATTTCTGATTTTCGCGGCTTGAGCCAGCTCGAGTTTGTCGATTATTCAATCGGCAACTGGGAATGCAAGTGTGGCAACCTGAAGGGCCTGCATCACCTGCGGACCATCTGCCGCAATCCGAACTGCGGCGCGGAAATTCGTACCGACCCGTTCCATGCGGGCGATGTGCTGTGCCACAAGTGCGGAACCTTCAACAAGAACATCGTCACTTTCTGTAATCGTTGCGGCGATCCCGTGGCCCTCCAGCTCAAATACGATGTGCCCGAATGCGAAGAACGCGGCATGACGTACGCGGCCCCGCTCAAAGTGACCATTCGCCTCACCGTTTACGACAAAGATCCCGAAACCGGCAACAAGACTGTTCGCGATATCAAAGAGCAGGAAGTCTTCTTCGGCGAAATTCCGCTGATGACCGAAAACGGTACCTTCATCATCAACGGTACCGAGCGCGTGATCGTGTCGCAGTTGCACCGCTCACCGGGCGTCTTCTTTGAACGCGTTCAGGCGCAAGGCTATTTCCTCGGAAAAATTATTCCGTATCGCGGCAGCTGGGTCGAGTTCGAGTACGACAACAAAAATCTGCTTTACGTTCGTATCGACCGCAAGCGCAAGTTTTACGGCACAGTGTTCCTGCGGGCGCTCGGCCTGAAGACAGATTCCGAAATCATTCGCGCGTTCTACAAGCTTTCGACTATCTCGCTTAAAGACAGCAAACTCCTGTGGGGCGTGAACGAAAGCCTGATCGGGATGAAGCTATCGCACGCGATCAACAACGCCGCGGGCGAGCAGGTGGTGCCGCAAGGGCGCAAGATTACCAACTCGGTTTTCCGCGAACTGCAGAAATCCAAGCTCGAGCAAGTGGAAGTGGCTTCGAACGATCTCGAAGGCGCTTATGTGGCGAGCGATGTGATCGACATGTCGACCGGCGAGGTGCTGATCGAAGCGAACCACGAGTTGACGACGGCCGCTATCGGCAAGCTGGGCGAGGCGGGCATCGAACGTTTCGAAATCTTCTTCCCGGACCGTGACGAAGCGGGCAACGTGATTTCGGCCACCCTGCGTAAAGACGCAGTGAAGAGCCAGAACGACGCGCTGCTCGAAATCTACCGTAAGCTGCGCCCCGGCGATCCGCCGACGCTCGACACCGCGACCCAGTTGTTTCAGGGCATGTTCTTCGATCCGCGCAAGTACGACTTCTCGCGTGTTGGACGGATGAAGTTCAACATCAAGCTGTACGACCGCGCGGACGCCACGCCGCTCGACAAGCGAACGCTCGATCACAAAGACTTCAACGACACCATCCTTTACCTCTTGAAATTGCGCCGCGGTATTGGCGTGGTGGACGATATCGATCACCTCGGCAATCGCCGTGTCCGCGCGGTGGGCGAACTGCTCGAGAACCAATTCCGCATCGGCCTGGTTCGCATGGAACGGGCGATTAAGGAAAAGATGTCGGTCTACCAGGAAATGTCGACCGCCATGCCACACGACCTGGTCAACGCCAAACCTGTGATGGCGGCGATTCGCGAATTCTTCGGATCGAGCCAGCTGTCTCAGTTCATGGATCAAACCAATCCGCTCTCTGAGATTACGCACAAACGGCGTCTCTCGGCGCTTGGACCGGGTGGTCTCTCCCGCGAACGCGCGGGCTTTGAAGTGCGCGACGTGCACCCTACCCACTACGGCCGTATCTGTCCGATTGAAACGCCGGAAGGCCCGAATATCGGTCTGATTTCGTCGCTCTCGTGCTTTGCGCGCATCAATGAGTACGGCTTTATTGAAAGTCCGTACCGGCGTGTGCGCGATGGCGCCTTAGTGGAAGAAGTGAAGATCCTCAATCCCGGTGATGCTGACTTTAAAGTCGGTCAGGTGTTGTCGCTTGATGAGATCACCGCGGCGAATCATGCCATCGACGGCAAGAAACAACTCGCCGAATTCGAAGCCTATTCGGATTACCTCTCAGCCTGGGAAGAAGACAAGTACATCATTGCGCAGGCGAATGTGGCGATCGACGAGAAGGGCCGGATCGTAGACGATCTGGTGAATGCTCGCCAGGCCGGTAACTTCGTCCTGAAACATCGCGACGAGATTGAGTACATGGACGTAAGTCCGAAACAGCTCGTGTCGGTGGCGGCCAGTTTGATTCCGTTCCTCGAAAACGACGACGCCAACCGCGCTTTGATGGGTTCGAACATGCAACGGCAAGCGGTACCGCTGTTGCGTGCCGAAGCTCCTTATGTTGGAACCGGTATGGAGCGGGTGACGGCGCGCGATTCTGGTGCAGTTGTCATCTGTAAACGTGCCGGCGTGGTCGATTCGGTCGATAGCGAACGGATCATCGTGCGCGTGGAAGGCGGCGCTTCGCATGAAGGCCAGATGTCGCGCGAAGTGGGCGCAGACATTTACCAGCTGACCAAGTTCAAACGGTCGAACCAGAACACCTGCATCAGCCAGAAGCCGATCGTCTACCAGGGCCAGAAGGTTCGTAAAGGCGATGTGCTGGCGGACGGCCCGTGCACCGAAGCGGGCGAACTGGCGCTCGGACGGAACGTGCTCGTCGCCTTCATGCCATGGCGCGGCTATAACTTCGAAGACGCCATCGTCGTCAGCGAGAAGCTCGTCAAGGACGACTACTACACCTCTATTCATATTGAAGAATTCGAGATCGAGGCACGCGACACCAAGCTCGGTCCGGAGGAAATCACGCGCGATATTCCAAATATCGCCGAGTCCTTCCTCCGCAATCTGGACGAGAGCGGCATCATCCGTATCGGCGCAACTGTCAAGCCAGGCGACATTCTGGTGGGCAAGGTGACGCCGAAGGGCGAAACGCAGCTGACGCCGGAAGAGAAACTGCTACGGGCGATCTTCGGTGAAAAGGCCGGCGATGTGAAAGATGCGTCGCTGTACTGTCCGCCGGGTATCGAGGGCACGATCGTCGATTGCAAAGTGTTTTCGCGCAAGGGTGCGGAACTCGATGAGCGGTCGAAGCTGATCCTGCAGCAGCAGGAAGAGCGTTTGCACCGCAACCTCGAAGATGAGAAACGCATTCTCAGCGACGAGCGCGCCAAGCGGCTGGAAGAATTGCTGAGAGGCAAGGAACTGCTGGCCGATCTGCACGACGAAAAGACCAATAAGAAGCTGCTCTCGAAAGACATGCCGCTCAATCGCGACCTGCTCGAGAAGCTACGCGCGCGCGACCTGAAGCGCATGCGTTTGAATACCAAAGATGTTCGCCTGAACGAGCAGATCGACGAGATCGAAGAAATGACGTCGCGTCAGATCGCGGTGCTCGAGAAGATCACCGAAGAGAAGATCGCGAAACTCCGCAAGGGTGACGAACTGCCTCCAGGCGTCATCAAGCTGGTCAAGTGCTATATCGCCATGAAGCGCAAGCTCTCGGTGGGCGACAAAATGGCCGGTCGTCACGGCAACAAGGGTGTGATCGCGCGGATTGTTCCGGAAGAGGACATGCCGTACATGCCCGATGGCACTCCGGTTGAGATTGTGCTCAATCCGCTGGGCGTTCCTTCACGTATGAACGTAGGTCAGATCCTGGAGACACACTTAGGTTGGGCGGCTGAGAAACTGGGTTTGCATTTCGCTACGCCGGTTTTTGACGGCGCGGCGGAATCGGACATCAAAGCGCGTCTGGCCGAAGCAGGTCTTCCCAGCTCCGGCAAGATCGAGCTGCACGACGGTCTCACTGGCGCTCAGTTCGAACAACCGGTGACGGTGGGCTACATCTACATGCTGAAGTTGAGCCACCTGGTTGACGACAAGATCCACGCGCGCTCCATTGGACCGTACTCCTTGATCACACAGCAGCCGCTGGGTGGCAAGGCGCAATTTGGTGGACAGCGCTTCGGCGAAATGGAAGTTTGGGCGCTCGAGGCGTACGGCGCCGCTTACATTCTGCAGGAACTGCTGACGGCGAAATCGGACGATGTGTACGGTCGCGCCAAGATCTACGAAGCGATTGTGAAAGGCGAGGCTGCGGCCGAGCCCGGCGTACCTGAATCCTTTAATGTGCTGATCCGCGAGCTGCAGAGCCTGTGCCTCGATGTCGAGCTGATGAAGAAGCCGCGCGAGATGCAGGACTTGGCGCACGCCGCGGATTAAGACAACGAAACTGGTTCCGGAGCGGAGATTGGTGTCCCACGCTCCGGAGGCAAATTGCAGTAGGGACGCTAGTTTGAGATTTCTAAGGACAATTCATGTATCGTTCCTCTCCGTACGACAGAGCCAATCTCATTGCCGACTTCGATTCGATCCGAATCAGCCTGGCTTCTCCGGAAAAAATCCGGAGCTGGTCACACGGCGAAGTGACCAAGCCGGAGACCATCAATTACCGCACGTTCAAACCTGAGCGCGATGGACTGTTCTGCGCGCGCATCTTCGGTCCGGTGGCGGACTGGGAATGTTTGTGTGGCAAGTACAAACGCATGAAGCACCGCGGAGTCATCTGCGACAAGTGCGGCGTAGAAGTAACGTTGTCTCGCGTGCGCCGGGAACGCCTCGGGCACATCGAGCTGGCTAGCTCGTCCTCCCATGTCTGGTTTTTCAAGGGTCTGCCGAGCCGCATTGGATACCTGCTCGACATTACGCTGCGTGAACTCGAGCGCGTTCTCTATTACGAAGCATTCGTCATCATCGATCCAGGCGAAGCCACCGGGCTGAACATGGGCGAAGTGATCAGCGACGAGCGGAAGCGGCAGCTGGATCAGGAATTCCCGGGCAAATTCGTTGCCATGATGGGCGCCGAAGGCGTCAAGGAGCTGCTGCGCAAGATCGACGTGGAATCTCTCTCGCAGGAAATTCGCGAGAAGATGAAAACCGAAACTTCAGCGCAGAAGAAGCTGAAGTTTGCAAAACGTTTGCGCGTAGTCGAGAGTTTCCGTAAGTCCGGCAACAAGCCGGAATGGATGATTCTCGACGTGATCCCGGTGATTCCGCCGGAACTTCGTCCGCTAGTGCCGCTCGATGGTGGGCGTTTCGCTACCTCCGATCTGAACGATCTCTACCGTCGCGTTATTAACCGCAATAACCGTCTCAAGAAGTTGATGGAGCTGCATGCTCCCGACGTGATTGTGCGCAACGAAAAGCGCATGCTGCAGGAAGCGGTGGATGCGCTGTTCGACAATGGCCGTCGCGGCCGCGTGTTGCGCGGGGCAAACAATCGTCCGCTCAAATCGCTCTCCGACACTCTCAAGGGCAAGCAGGGCCGTTTCCGCCAGAACCTGCTCGGCAAGCGCGTCGACTACTCGGGCCGTTCGGTGATCGTGGTTGGCCCTGAACTTAAACTGCACCAGTGCGGTCTGCCAAAGAAGATGGCGCTCGAACTGTTCAAGCCGTTCATCTACCATCGTCTGGAACAGCGCGGCCACTGCACCACCATCAAGCAAGCCAAGGAACTGGTCGAGCAGCAGGACCCGGTAGTTTGGGACATCCTCGAAGAAGTCATCAAGGATCACCCCATTCTGTTGAATCGCGCGCCCACGCTGCACCGCCTCGGCATTCAGGCGTTTGAACCGACACTGGTCGAAGGAAAAGCGATCAAGCTCCATCCGCTGACCTGTACTGCGTTCAACGCGGACTTCGATGGCGACCAAATGGCAGTGCACATTCCGCTGTCGCCCGAAGCGCAGATCGAAGCGTCCACGCTGATGCTCGCTTCGAACAATATTCTGTCGCCGGCGCATGGCGCACCCATCGCGATTCCGACGCAGGACATGGTGCTCGGTCTCTATTACCTGACCAAAATGCGCCCGAACTCGAAGGGTTCGGGTCGTACCTTCGCCTCCATGGAAGACGTGCTCATCGCACTCGAGATGGAAGAAGTGGAAACGCTCACGGCCATCAAGCTGCGGTATACCGGCAAGGTGATCGACTTGAACAAGGCGTTCGATAACCAGAACATCATGTACACGGAGCCGATCGAGTTCAACAAGCAGTACATGGACACGACGGTCGGTCGCGTGATTCTGAACGACGTGCTTCCGAAGGAGATGCCGTTTATCAACGGCCTTCTCAAGAAGAAGGGCGACGGGCAACTGGTTCAGTATTGCTACCTGAAGTTCGGTCTGCAAACCACTGTGCAGATGCTCGATGAAGTCAAGAAGCTTGGCTTCCTCTATGCCACCCGCGCCGGGATTTCGATTGGTATCGACGACATGGTTGTGCCGGAAGAGAAGGCCGGCCTGGTGCGCGACGCTGAAAAGCAGGTGATCGAAGTGCAGCAGCAGTACCAGGAAGGCGCCATCACGCAATCCGAACGGTACAACAAGATCATCGAAATCTGGTCGAAGGTTACCGAAGCGATTTCCGACAAGCTGTTCAAGAATCTGGAAGAAGACGACCGCACAGGCCGTATTCTGAACCCGATTTACATCATGGCCGACTCCGGTGCGCGCGGATCGAAACAGCAGATTCGTCAGCTGTCCGGTATGCGCGGTTTGATGGCCAAACCCTCGGGCGAAATCATCGAGCAGCCGATTACGGCAAACTTCCGTGAAGGTCTGGATGTGTTGCAGTACTTCATCTCGACTCACGGTGCGCGTAAAGGATTGGCCGATACGGCTTTGAAAACGGCGGACTCGGGTTACCTGACGCGTCGCCTTTGCGACGTGGCGCAAGATGTCATCATTACCGAAGACGATTGCGGAACCACTGACGGTATTTACGTGGAACCGATCATCGAATCGGGCGAAATCATCGAACCGCTGCGCGACCGCATTGTGGGCCGCGTGGTACTCGAGGATCAGCGCGATTACGAGAACAATGTGATCGTCGGCGTCAACCAGGAGATCACCGAGGAGTTGGCCAGCGCTATTCAGGGTGCCGGTATCGAGCGCGTGAAGATTCGCTCGGTGCTCACCTGCGAATCGAAGCGCGGTGTTTGTCAACTTTGTTATGGCCGTAATCTGGCTACCGGACGCATGGTGGAACGCGGCGAAGCCGTCGGTATCATCTCGGCGCAATCCATCGGCGAGCCCGGCACGCAGCTCACCATGCGCACGTTTCACATCGGTGGAGCGGCGACTAGGGTCAGCGAACAATCGACTCAAGACGCGAAGAGCAACGGGTTCGTCCGTTTCAGCAACGTTAATACGGTTCGCAACAACAAGGGCGAACTGATCGCGATGAATCGCAACGGTATTCTTATAATCGTTGACGACAAGAATCGTGAGCGCGAACGCTATCCGGTTGTGTACGGCGCAAAGATCAACGTCGAAGACAACGCTCCGGTGAAGGCGAATCAGATCCTGCTGGAATGGGATCCGTACACCTTCTCCATCCTGACGGAAGTCACCGGCGCGATCCACTTCAAGGATCTGATCGACGGTGTCACGACCCAGGAACAGGTCGACGAAATCACCGGCAACATGCAGGTGGTGGTGACGGATTCGGTGGACGAACGCCGTTTCCCAACCATCATTGTGCGGCCCGGCGGTGGCAGCCGATCGGAAGAAAAGCGCTATCTCATGCCAACTCATGCCCACCTCATGGTTTCAGAGGGTGAGGAGTTGCATGCGGGTGACGTAATCGCGAAAATTCCGCGTGCTACGACTAAGACCAAAGACATCACGGGTGGTTTGCCACGCGTGGTCGAATTGTTCGAAGCTCGTAAGCCGCGCGAAACGGCCATCATCGCTGAAATTAACGGCGTGGTGCGGTACGGCGAAGTCTCGAAGGGTATGCGCAAGCTGTATATCACTGGAGATGACGGCGTGCAGAAGGAATACTCGCTGCCACGCGGTGTTCACATAAACGTACAGGAAGGCGAGCGGGTTCGTTCGGGCGATCCTTTGATGGATGGTCCTCGCAATCCTCACGACATTCTGGCCGTGCTCGGCGAAAAGGAACTGCAAAAGTACCTGGTGAACGAAATCCAGGAAGTCTACCGTCTGCAGGGCGTCAACATCAACGATAAGCATCTGGAAGTTATCTCGCGCCAGATGATGCGCTGGGTGCGGATTGAAGAAATTGGCGACACCGAGTTTCTGCCGGAAGAAGTGGTAGATCGCTTCCGGTTCCGCGAAGAGAATACGCGTGTTATCGAGGCCGAAGGACGCCCGGCGACGGGTAAGCCCATTCTGCTCGGTATCACGAAGGCATCGCTTTCGACCGACTCGTTCATCTCGGCCGCCAGCTTCCAGGAGACAACGCGTGTGCTTACCGAAGCCGCTATTAACGGCAAGGTGGATTACTTGCGCGGTCTGAAGGAGAACGTCATCATGGGCCGTTTGATTCCTGCCGGAACCGGCATGGAATTCTATCGACGCCTGAAGATTGCCGGCGAAGACGTGGTGGAGGAAGAGGCAGCGCCCGAACAGGAAGTATCGTTCGCGGATGGCCTCGGAGATTACTCGGACGACACGCCCGGTATCTACACTGGTGGGCTTTCAGAGGATCTTGGAGCCGAAGAGGTTCTCAGCACTCCCGAAGAAGTCTAACGCTCTACCTAGCAATTTAGAAAGAGAAGGCGGTCCTTTATGGGCCGCCTTTTTCAATTCTGCTGTTGATGTTCCGGCTTAGGTCGCGAGCGGCGCTGGAGGGGGGGTGCTTTTGTTACTTACATATTCCTGAGTCGGCTAGCTAGGCGACTTTGACGAGCGCCGCCCGGCTCGACGGTTGCGGGATCGGGTCGCCATCCTCTCGCATACCCTCTAGGTGAAGCTCGATCGCTTCACGGATATTGGCTTCCGCTTCTTCGACCGTATCTCCGGTCGAAACACAGCCGGGAAGATCGGGCACCCAGACGCTGAAATTATTGGGCCCGCTCTCAATGATTACTGTGTATTCGCTCATTTGTTCGTCCTCTCAATCTGTGCTTGGTTCCAGATGCTTCGCTCGGTTTGCCGGGAACGGTGACCCGCCCCCGCTTCACCGGATGTTTGAATTGCCGATGGCTCCCTGCTTGAGCGACCTGCCGCCAGCCATCCGATTCGATGGCCCGGATGATCTCTCGTACTTTAATGGGCACGGCTTCTACTCTCAATTATCGCTCTCATCTTCTTCTCACCTGCTGGCGACGGGCGCCGCATCCTCGGCGTTAAGGATCGCAAGAACGCTTATCTTTGAGCTGCCGCCTTATTTGTGCTAAGACAATCATCATGATTAAACAGGTGAAGTTTCTCGGCGTTTGCGTAAGCGATCAGGAGCGCGCACTGCGTTTTTATACAGAAAAACTTGGCTTTACGTTGAAGACGGATCAGCCTATGGGTCCGCAGCGCTGGATTGAGCTCGCGATTCCTGGCGCGGAAACGGGCGTAGTTTTGTTTACACCCGAAGGACAGGAGAATCGTATCGGCACTTTTGTGAATACATCGCTAGCCTGTGATGATCTGGAGGCAACGTACGAAGAGCTTAAATCTCGTGGGGTGGAGTTCAGCAGTCCGCCGCAGGAGCAGCCGTGGGGTAAGTTCGCCATCTTGAAGGATCCGGATGGGAACAGCTTTGTGGTGAGTTCGGCGACATAATAGGTTGTGCCACGCTACTCCAATTGGAGTATGATTTAAGCGGGAACGGCCATGTAGGCCGAGCACGACTGGGCGAATAGACGTCAGGCCGCGACCCGGGGCATGGCACGTATTCGAAAGACCTAACTGGAGGTCTGCCATGTCAATGGACCGCCTAGAAGTGCGTGTCTCACTCACCAAGCTACTGCTTGCGTTGATTCTCATCATCGTGCCGCTGAGCATCATCGGTCTGGTATTTACTCAGCGCAGCGATAAATCACTGGATAACGCCGTTGGCTCGAATTATCAGTCGATGGCCCAACTGTTTGCAAACCAGGTCACGCAATTTATGCGTGAGCGCCTCACGGATGTAGGCATTCTGGCCAGCAATCCCGCCGTGGTGAATGCGGCTTCGGCTACGGCGCAAGAAAAGTCACCTGATTCGGCTGCGTCGCAGATCCTGCGGCAGCATAAAGCACTCGATCCACGGTTCCTTTCGATCATCGTGACCAATGCAAACGGGAACGTGGTTGCTTCTTCGCAGCGTCCGTCACAGCTTTCGTATGCGCAGGATGCCAACTGGCAATCCGTTTACAACAACGGCCAGGGCGCGACTAAGGTCAGCGAGATCATCGATGACGAAATCACCAAGTCGTACTATGTCAACGTTGGCATACCGGTTACTGACCCGTCTGGGCAAACCATCGGAGTGTTAAACGCGGCCGTTAACATCTCTGATGTGCTGGCGCCTTTCCGGCAGCAGCAGATTGGCGGAGGAGCGCGCGCGGCTCTGATCAACGATGACGGCAACATTGTCAGCGGGCCAAATGCCGATGTGTTTGCGCGTGTAAAATCGCCGGAGTTTGATTATGTACGGGATGCTCTGGGCGCCAATCAGGGCACAAAAGCAGGCTGGGTGATGGCCGATGTAGCGCGCGGGCAGTCGATTGTCGGTTACGCCGGAACGGGCCTGAAACAGCATTTTCCCAACCTGGCGTGGGTCGTGACGGTTAGTCAGGACGAGCATCAGGCTGCCGCGCCGATCCGCCAGCTGGAACGATTTGCCATCGGGATGGTGGTTCTGGCGATCTTTATGCTGACTCTGTTGTGTGTGTATTACTACCTGCACAATACGCAGCGTTTCGCGCACATCGAAGATGACGAACTTGCCGATCAACCGCGCACCGCGTCGGCTTCGGCAGGTCTTTGAAGACAGCATAGCGCGAAATCTCAGCGCAACCATCTGGTCGAAGCGGGTGTCCAGAGAAAGAATACCTGTTTATGGCCGTTGACACAGAACACTTCAAGCAAGTCCTGCTCGCTAAGCGGCAGGACTTGACGAATGAGATAGCGAGATTTGACGAGGATGCGCGCGAATCGCGCACGGCGGAAGTAGAGGATCCGATCGATACAGTCGTGTCGTCGGAGGCCAAGGCACTCGCTTTTGGCGGCAGCAACGTCGCTGCAGAGATGCTGGAGGCGGTAGACGCGGCTCTCCAGCGAATCGAAACGGGCGAATATGGCATTTGCGTAGACTGTGGAGAGCCGATTGAACAGAAGCGGCTGGAGGCGGTTCCCTGGACGCCATTTTGCCTGAAGGATCAGGAGAAGCGCGACCGGGAAAAAGCGGAACCGACGACCCTGGAATCCGCGGTTTGATTCAGTAAGCTTTCGCGACAACTACGCGCTGAGCGACCGGCTCACCAGTTACTACGCAGGGGCCGCCACCTCCCCATTGATCGACGAGCGGGATGCAGCGAATGGTGGCTTTGAACTCTTTCAGTCTGGCGTCGCAACGCGGGTCATCCTTTAAGTGAGCTAGTACGAATTTGCCACCGCCCTTCTCCGCGGTGACATCGCGCAAGATTTCTTCCACCTCTTCTATCGAATTGGCCAGCACGCAATTGTCGTGAAGACGTTTGCTGGCGGTTTGGTAAAGGGACGTTTGCATCTCCTGCAGGGTTGAGTCCAAAGTCGTCCCGACCTGGGCTTGCGAAACGATTTCTTTTGCTCCCGTGTCGCGGCGCTTTACGACGATGTTGCCGGATGCAAGGTCGCGTGGACCTAATTCCATGACGACGGGTACGCCCCGGCGCTCCCAATGGAAAAACTTGGAACCAGGCGTTTGGCCTTCACGGTCGTCTAGTTTGATCTTGAGATCGTTGGCGATCCGGCGCGCTGCTTCGAGTACAGGTCCGCGTTCTTCGTCCTTGCGATAGATAGGGACCAGGACAGCTTTCTGCGGCGCCAGATTCGGCGGGATCACCAGTCCTTTATCGTCGGAGTGAGTCATGATGAGGCCGCCGATTAAGCGGGTACTCACGCCCCAGCTGGTTTGCCAAACATAGTCGAGGGTGCCTTCGCTGGTCTGAAATTTCACGTTGAAGGCGCGGCCGAAGTTCTGGCCCAGGTCGTGGCTGGTGCCGGCTTGGAGAGCCAGACCGTTCTGCATCATGGCTTCGATGGAATAACTGCGCAGAGCTCCGGCAAATTTTTCGCTGCTGGTCTTTGCCCCTTTGATAACGGGCATGGCCATGATGTCCTGTGCGACCGATTCATAGATATCCAGAATGCGTAAAACTTCCTCTTGGGCTTCCCGGTGGGACGCATGGGCGGTGTGGCCCTCCTGCCAGAGGAATTCGGAGGTGCGCAGGAACATGCGTGTGCGAAGCTCCCAACGGACGACGTTGGCCCACTGATTGAGCAGCATGGGCAGGTCGCGCCAGCTTTGAATCCAGCGTGCGAAGAAATGACCGATGATGGTTTCCGAAGTGGGGCGAATGACATACGGCTCTTCGAGTTCCTTGCCTCCAGCGATGGTCACGACGGCGAGTTCCGGCGAAAAGCCCTCGACATGTTCGGCCTCTTTTTCCAGGAAGCTTTTGGGAATCAATAGCGGAAAGTAGACGTTCTGGTGCCCGGTCTCCTTGAACCGGTCATCCAGTTCGCGCTGGAGCTTTTCCCAAACGGCATAGCCGTTGGGCTTGATCACCATGCAGCCTTTTACGATTTCCGCGGGCTCCGCCATGTCGCCTTGTAGCACCACATCCTGATACCAGGCAGCGAAGTCCTGATTTCGGGGAGTAATTCGAGATTCAGCCATTCGTTTTTTATTGTCGCTAGTGTCCGTTCTTAGTCTTGAATTTTACGGAGAGCGTCTTCGCGATAATAGCGTTATACCCTCCTCATGCATCTGGCTTGTTCGGGATTGTTTTCCTGGTTTGAGAAGGGGAGCACCGTTATTACTCCCTCTCGTTTGCTGGCAGCGGTCGGGCAGCAGACCTTTATCGAAGATCGTTTAAGAAAAGGCCAGAACAGCTGGCAGCGGCCTGATCTGCTTACCTCAGGCGGGTGGCTTACGAGGTGCTGGCAGGAGGCTCGCTATAGCTTGGCCGGAACGCCAGCGTTGCTTTCGCCCGCGCAGGAACATGTCCTGTGGAAGCGGATCGTTCACGAGGACCGCGGCGAGCTTTTCAATCCCGACGCGATTGCGGCGATGGCCACCCGGGCTGCGCGCACGCTGGTGGAATGGGAGATGCCGGCGAATGGCGCGCATTGGGGCGAGCGCGGAGATGCTTCCCAATTTCGCGGCTGGCTTACAAAATTTCGCGCGATCTGCCGGGCGAATGGATGGCTGACGCGCGCGGAGATCTGGCAACAACTGCCCGAGTGGCTGGACAAGCGAAAAGTCGCTCCCGATCACAACGTTTTTCTAACCGTGGGACGGCCGCTGCCGGTCCTGAAAAGTGTGTTGGCGAAGTTGAACAGTGGTGCTTCGGAACACTCGCTGGATGTCACGAAGGTTGGCATCGCGCGGGGTAGATGCTATGGCGATTTTGACGAGCAATTGGACTTTGCGGCTCGCTATGCCAGGTCCCACATGGAATTGGCCCGGGCGGCTTCGATAGGAATTTTTGTTCCTAATTTGAGAGAGCACGCGAAGTCGGTGGAGCGCGTGTTCCGGCGAGTCTTCTATCCGGGCGCGTGCCAGTCGCTGCTCGATTCTCGGATGCGTTCGCCTTTATACCGGGACATGGCGTTTCAGCTAAACGGCGTTGACTCGCTGGCAACCACGCCGATTGTGGCCGGTGCGCTATTGCTACTCCGTCTGGCCAATCCCCGCATACTGACGGCTGACGCAACGGCGATCCTCCGTTCGCGCTGGATCGGGGGAGCGGAACAAGAGCGAAATCAAAGAGCGCAAGCAGATCTGGCACTGCGCAACCGGCGTGAACTCGACGTGACTCTGAACGATCTGGACACTGTGTCGGCGCGCTGCCCCAAGCTACAGAAAATCTTGCGGTCTGTTCGCCGCCGCCTTCCGGTTGCCGGGAGAAGCGACACGTACAGCGGATGGAGCGAGTTCATTGGTGATCTGCTCCAGACTCTCGAATGGCCCGGCGAGGTGCAGTTGCGTCTCGACGAACAGGATGCGATCGAGTCGTGGAAGACGGCCATGTCACAGCTGAGTTCGTTGTCGCTGGTAGCTGACCCGATTTCCTTCGACACGGCGGTTAACGAACTGAGCCGCTTGCTTGCGGGTAGCCAGGAGCGGGCAGCACCTTGGGCTCCCGTGCAAATTCTGGAGGCGCGCGAATCTACCGGGATCCGGTTTGACGCCGGCATTGTGATCGGAATGGATGAGGAAAGCTGGCCTGCGAAAGAATACCGTTCGCCTTTCCTGCCTCCGAAACTCTGGCGGGAGCACGGACCCGATGCGCGTTCTGAGCAAGAGCGTTTGACGAGGTCGCTGCTCGCAGTATCTCCGGAAGTATTTGTCACGTGGTCCGGCCGTCTTTCTCCGCTGATGGCGAAATTCGTGTCGCAAGAAGAATCTCACCAGGAGATCTGGAAAGGTAAATCGACCTGGCAGACATTCAAGCCAACCGTTCTTGAAGTCTCGGACGATAGCCAGGGCCCGGCCTTTGTGGCGGATACAACGGCGAGAGGCGGAACGAGTATTATCAAAGCGCAATCGCTCTGCCCTTTTCGCGCTTTCGCCGAATACCGTTTGCAGTCGAAGGCGCCCGAAGAAGGATGCCTGGGTCTGGATAGCCGAGAGCGCGGCGGTCATCTTCACGAATTGCTGGAATTCGTCTGGCAGCGGCTCAAGACGCACGATAAGCTACTCGCTGCCTCTCCCCTGTACTTGAACAACCTGGTGGAAGAAGGTGCTCGAAAAGCGGTCGAGTCGCATGGTGGAAGCCCATTCAGCCAGATCGTAGCAGCGGTCGAGGTAGAACGTTTGAAAGAAGTCGTGCTCGACTGGCTGGAAGTGGAGAAGAAACGACAACAAAGGTTTACGGTCGAGACAGTCGAGGAGGAAAGATACTTCGATTTGGCTGGGCTGCGGCTTCGTCTACGGCTGGACCGCATTGATCGTCTGGCGAATGGACAGCTGCTGCTGATCGATTATAAGAGCGGCATTCAGACGGCGCTGAAGTTGGAGGGACAGCGGCCGGAAGAGCCACAGTTGCTGGTCTATGCTGCGTCGCTCGACGAGGATGTGGCCGGTTTGTTCTTTGCACAAGTGAAGCCGCGAGATTTGCGGCTGAAGGGCATCTCCCAGCAGCGGCACGTGGCCGGACAAGGCAACCTGGTGAAGAAAGACTGGGACACGTTTTTGTTGCAAGGCAAAGCGAACGTTCATCAGCTGGCGTCACAGTTCAAGGCAGGATACGCAGCCGTAGACCCGCGCCCTTATGCGTGCGACTTCTGTAGCCAGAAGCCGTTGTGTCGGATTCATGAGCAGCCGCCTGCGGAGGATGACGAATGATCGTCGATCAAGCGGAGCGCGACGAAGCGCTCGATCCGGCGCGATCGTTTATCGTGCAAGCGCCGGCCGGATCGGGAAAGACCGGTCTGCTGGTGCAACGGTTCTTAAGGCTGCTGAGTCTGGTGGAACGGCCTGAAAGCGTAGTGGCGGTGACGTTTACCCGCAAAGCCGCAGCTGAATTGAAACAGCGCGTAGTAGAAGCTCTGACAGATGCCGCGGGCGAAGCAGCAACCAAGACTTCCCCTTATGAGCAGCGAACACGCGAGTTTGCCACGGCGGTTCTGCGGCAAGACCAGCGATATGGCTGGAATCTGTTGCTCGACTCGTCGCAATTGCAAGTACAGACAATCGATTCGCTCTGTGCCTTGCTGACGAGGCAGATGCCCATCGTTTCCGGATTTGGCGGTGTGGCGAGCGTGGTGGAAGACGCGACGGAGTTATACCGGATGGCTGCTCGAGATACCATCCGGGACCTGGCCGAAGGGACAGCAGAAGATATGGAACTGCTGGCCAGGCTGGGAGTTTACTTCGACAGCGATTTTGCCAGCCTGGAGCAACAGATTGCCGCTATGCTGGCGCAGCGGGATCAGTGGCAGAGTCCGAAAGGTGAGTGTGAGCCCGAAGTGGAAGACTTCTGCGCGTTGCTGACGCACTCCGAAGCCGCTCTATTACGGGTGTTTGAAGACAAAGGCGCAGTCGATTTCAACGCGATTACGGAAGCAGCTATTCAAGTTCTGGGATCGCCCGAGCAGCCGAGCGACCTGTTGTATGGATTGGATTTTCGGATACAGCATTTGCTGGTCGATGAGTTTCAGGACACGTCGCTCTCTCAATATCGTTTATTGAATGCGTTGACGGCGCAGTGGTCGGATGGCGATGGCCACACGTTGTTCCTGGTGGGCGATCCGATGCAGAGTATCTATCGATTTCGCGGGGCGGAGGTTTCGCTGTTCCTGCGCAGCTGGCATGAGGGAGGCCTGGAATCGGTACGTTTGGAGCGGATAGCGTTGCAAACAAATTTTCGCTGCACGCCGCAGATTCTCGGGTGGGTTCAGGAACACTTTGCACCCGTTATGGCGGAGGATGCTGGAGGCGGAGTGCAGTTCCGGCCGTCGCAAGCCGGACGAGATGCTCAGGGCGCTGTTCCAGAATTGACGGCGCTGGTGGATGATAACGGCGCGGCGGAAGCAAATCTTGTAAGTGGCCTGGCGAAAGCGGCGAGAGAGCGCGGCAGCGTGGCTTTGCTGGTGCGCAGCCGGAATCATCTCGTGAAGATTTTGCCTGCCCTGCGCGATGCGGGGATTGCCTATGAAGCGATCGAAATCGACAAATTGTCGGAGCAGCAGCACGTAGATGACATCATCGCCCTGACGCGGGCAATTTTGCATACTGGGGATCGAGTGGCGTGGCTGGCCTGTTTACGGGCACCCTGGTCGGGGCTCGAGTTGAACGATCTAGCAGCGTTCGCGGAGGGCGAACGAGAGCGGTCGATTCCTGAGCTGTTATCCGATCCAGAACGGATCGCAGCGATGTCTGTAGAAGGGCGCAGGCGGGCAGTGCGGGCGGGAGAGATTCTGCTGGCCGCGGCTGAGCAAGCGGGCCGGTTGCCGCTACGAAAGCTGGTAGAAGATGCCTGGCTGTTGCTGGGCGGCGCGGCGATTCTGCAGGAGCCGCATCAGCGAGAAGATATCGAGACCTATCTGGAATTGATCGAGACGCTGGATGAAGGCGGGATCATTCGTGATTCCACCGCGCTTTCGTCCCGGCTGGAGCTGCTTTTCGCAAAACCTGCGACGGGCGAAAAGTTCGTGCAGGTGATGACGATTCATAAGGCCAAGGGCCTGGAATTCGATACCGTGATTTTGCCCCAGCTAGGCGGGCGTTCAAAATCGATCGAACGTGAATTGCTGCTGTGGAATGACGAAGTGGAAGAGGATGGCAGTGTCACCTGGTCGGTAGCCGCGCAGCCGCGCAAAGGCGAGAAGACGGCGGAGTACGAATCGATCAATGAAGTGCGGAAGGAAAAAGAAGAGCAGGAATTGAAACGGCTGTTCTACGTTGCTTGTACGCGCGCTAAGAACGAACTGTACCTGATTGGGAATGCCCGGTCGAAAAAAGACGGCTCGGATGTGCAAAAGCCTTCCGGAAGTTTTTTGCGATTGGTCTGGGACAGAGTAGGGGTTGATTTCAGTGCGGCGCTCCGGCGCAGCCCGGAACAGCAAAGCTTATTCGCAGTGGAGGCCGCAGCGCGCCGAACGGTTCTGCGGCGGTTGCCCGCGCACTGGGAAGCGCCAAAGTATGCTCGCTCGGTAAAGTGGAATCCGCCGTTCCGCGAGATGACAGCCTCTGCCCGCAAAGTGAGTTATGAGTGGGTGAGCGATACGGCGCGGCATGCCGGGACGGTAGTGCATGAGCTGCTGAAGCGTGCTGCCGGGAGCGGAGGGAACGCCGATGCCATCGAAACGAACCTGCCGCTCGTTGAATCGGAGCTTTTGCGGTTGGGTGTAAAGAACACGGACGTGCCGGTGGCGGCGGAACGAGTGATGCGAGCCGTGCGGAACACTTACCTGAGTGAGCGTGGCCGGTGGATACTGTCGGCGCATGCTGAAACCCGCGTGGAATGGCCATTGGGCGGTACTGTTGACGATCGCATGATTAGCGGAACGATCGACAGAATGTTTCGCGACGAGGATGGCCGGTTGTGGATTATCGATTTCAAAACCAGCGATCACGAAGGCGCTGGAATCGAGCGCTTTTTGCAGGAAGAACAACGCCGGTACCAGGCGCAGATGGATAGTTACGCCGCTTTGGTCGCGCAATTCTCGGCAGGCCCGATCTGGCTGGGTTTGTATTTCCCGCTGCTCGATAGCTGGCGCGAGTGGGAGTACGAAACTTCCGCAGAACGGGTTGCCGGCTAAAGCTGGTCACTAAGATGCCGATCATTAAAATGAAGGTGCATGGCAACCAGGCTGACAGCGAATGTAAAAGCTGGTGGGTGCGCTTCCAAGCTCAGCCCCAAAATTCTCGACCAGGCGTTACGCAACGTTCCACGGAAGACGAATGAGAACGTGCTCGTTGGGTACGATACGGCGGATGACGCCGGTGTCTATAACCTGACGCAGGCTGCCGGAACGCCTCTTGCCATGGTGCAGACGGTGGACTTCTTCACGCCAATTGTGGATGATCCCTACACGTTTGGAGGCATCGCGGCCGCCAACGCGTTGAGTGATGTTTATGCGATGGGTGGCAGGCCGGTGACGGCTTTGTCGCTGGTGGTGTTCCCAGGCAAGGGAAACATCGAGGATCTGGAGGCAATTTTGCGCGGCGGCGCAGATAAGATTCACGAAGCGGATTGCGTGATTCTTGGGGGGCATAGCATTTCCGAGGATGAGATCAAGTTTGGCTACGCGGTGACTGGATTAATCGATCCCGAAAAGATTCTGACGAATGCGGGCGCGCAGCCGGGTGACGATCTGGTTTTCACGAAGAAGATTGGGACGGGCGTGATTTCGACGGCTTTGAAGCAGGGTGTTGCGTCTGAGGAGCACGTGGCGAGTTCGATTAAACAGATGCTCATGTTGAACCGCGCTGCTTGCGAAGCGATGACGGCGTGCAGTGTACACGCCTGCACGGATGTGACGGGTTTCGGATTGCTGGGACATGCGCGCGAGATGGCCTTGGCGAGCGATGTGACGCTGGCGATGGCAGCGAGTGCGGTGCGCTTTCTTCCCGGGGCGCTCGAATATTCGCAGGCTGAGACCTATTCGGGTGGCTTGCATCACAATCGCGACTTTGTAGAGAGTTGCGTCGAAATGTCGCCGGACATTCCCTCCGAAGTGCAGGAATTGCTGTACGATCCTCAAACGTCGGGCGGCTTACTGATCTCGCTGCCTCGCGAGGAGACGTCAAAGCTGCTACAGCGTTACAGCGATGCGTATGTGATCGGACGGGTCAAAAAACGAGGAACGAAGCCAATCGAGGTGAATGCTTGAGTGAAAATTCGAACCCATTGATCATCGCTCTTGACTTGGACGACGCCGAGCAGGCGTTGGCACTGGTGCGCGATATCGGTCCAGCGGCCGATTTCTACAAGGTCGGCATGGAACTGTATGCAGTGGGCGGTATGCCGCTGGCGGCGGAGATCCGTGCGCTGGGCAAAAAGATCTTTCTTGATCTAAAGCTGTACGACATTGGCGAAACGGTAAAACGCGCGACTCGGCAAATTTGCCGGAGCGGTCTTGTCGAATTCCTCACCGTGCATGGCAGTAAGACCGTGATGAAGGCGGCGGTGGATGGTAGGAACGGCACCTTCACAAAGCTGCTGGCGGTAACGGTCCTGACCAGCTTCGATCAACAGGATCTGGCCGATCTGGGATATCAAGTTGCGATTGCCGACCTGGTCGAGTTGCGGGTCAAAAATGCGGTCGAGAGCGGGATGGATGGCGTAGTATGTTCGCCGCTGGAAGTGGTGCGAGTGCGATCAATCGGCGGTAAAGCCCTAAAGCTTGTCATACCGGGGGTGCGTTCCGCGGGCGCGGCGAAAGGCGATCAGAAGCGAGTGGCGACTCCGGCAGAAGCTATGGAGAATGGTGCGGACCACTTGGTAATTGGCCGCCAAGTGACGCGAGCGGCCGATCCGCGAAAAGCGTGCGAAGAAATTTTGGAGGAGTTGAGTGAGGCGAAGATTTAGTGGTCTTCGCCTCACTATTAGTTCAACTTTTCTTCAGGATGTCGAGAAGCGCGACGCCGTTTGGAGTGCCGAGACCTGTGCAGCAATCCCAGCCAGTGGAGGCGTGATAGGAACCATTGGTTCCGGTGGTAATGTCGTGCAGGACTTTGTGCTGAGCGACCGTGCCATAGAGCGTAGGATGCAACCAGCCTAGGTTCTTGCCGACCTGTTCGTTGCAGAGCGCGATTAAGCCGGCCCAAAGCGGCGCAACGGCGCTGGTGCCGCCGACTACTCCCGGTTGGCCGTCGACCAGAACGATGAAGCCTGTTTCAGGATCAGCCACTCCGGCGACATCGGGTACTCCGCGACCGGTTTTGTTCTTGCCAGGTTTGGGAACGTTTACGTTTGCCTGGTAGGCAGGTTTGGTGAAGTGCGTGCTTACGCCGCCTCCGGTGGACCCACCAGACGTTCCGTCGTTCCAGACAGTCTCTTTTTGAATTTGACCATTGCTGCCGATCAGCCTGGTCCCGCCGCACGCGAGCACCCAGGGGCTCGACGCGGGGAAATCAACGTGATTGGATCCGGCAGACTCGCCGTCGGACGAACCGTTGTCGCCGGCAGCGGCGCAGACGGAAATACCGAGCAGAGCGGCATCGTGGAAAGCGGCGTTGAAGGCGTTTATAGTTTGAGGCGACCACTCGTTTTCGGCTGATCCCCAACTGATAGAAATCACCGAAGGCTTGCGCTTCGTGTCGTGAATGGCGGCGTTTATGGCGTTGAGGAAGCCGGCATCCGTGTTAGGCGCGAAATAGACAGCGATGTTTGCTCCCGGGGCGACTGCTCCGGCTACTTCGATATCGAGAACCACTTCGCCGTCCGCGCCGTTGGAATCACCCGTAGGTGCGTTGGATACATTGTCTACGGCGATGGCTTCGACCGAAACTTCCGGCAGTTCTAACTGCTTCCAGTAGTTTTGAAGATCCGTCGATTGAAAGCCGCCGCCGAGCTCAATGAGGGCGATCGTCTGGCCCGCTCCCTGGCTGGCCGGGAAGTTGTAGAGTTTGGCAACTTCAAGCGGAGTGAATGCTTTGGTCTTGAGCGACAGGGCGTCTCTTTTGTGAGTAGTGGAAGCGACGGGCCTGTTATCGAAGCCAAGAATGGCAACCACCCGGTTGGCCAACTCGGCCGGCACATGCAGAAGTCCCTGACGAGTGCGTAGCACGGCAGCGTTCAGTTCGGAAAGACGCAAATCCGCACCGAAGAGCTGCGCCAAGTGCGATAGCGATCCTTCCAGGCTGACCAGGCGTGCCGGGCGATCCACCCGGGTGACCTTCAGGTTCTGATCACGTGCAAACTTCTCTACCGCTTCCAGGTCGTCTGGCAGTGCTCCATGGGCGGCGGCAAACTCGTCGTGAGTCAAACGATTGGCTAGTGTTTCAATGGACGGAATCTCGCGCACGCGGCGGAGAACCAGAGTGATTTGAATTGGTTCGGCGGGTAGGGTTGAGCCAGCGGGGACCGAATGTTTCGGATGCTGGCTCTCGCTCCCGGCGAGGATTAGACGAGAGGACATGATATAGCTCCCGCCCAAGAAACTAGCTGCAGGCGTGGGGCAGGGGAGTCGTGTAAAACTTTAACACTTCCTCTTAAGTTGCAAAAAAGATGTAAGTTAGCGAGCACTGACGGGAAGCGAGGGGTTTTGTGACTCAAGCCGCCGGCTGAAATGCAGCGGCAACGAAGCGAGTCTGGGTTAATAGAGTTATGAGATCACTGCAGGCACTGGCGGCAACGGGTTGTTTACTATTGACACTCGCTGGAAATGCGGCGCCCCAATCTATCGGATCGATCTTCTCTGGCAACAAAGCCAAGGCGGTAGTAGCTGCCGCCAGTGCAACGACAGATGCGTTAGGGCGCGGCACGCCAAGAAGCGCGATGTACGGTTTTCTTACTGCGTGTCATGACGGCAATCTGGCGAAAGCGACGCAGTTCCTGGATCTGAAGGGAATGGATGCAGCGGAGCGGGGCATCGAGGGGCCGCAACTCGCGGAACAGTTGTGCAAATCGCTCGATCGCAATCCGCGCTTTGAGGTGAGCAAGTTGAGCGATGCGGCCGAGGGAAACAGATCCGACGGCCTAGCCGCGTCGCGGGAAGATTTGACGAGGTTTGATGTGAATGGCGAATCGGTCACGCTGCATCTGGAACGTGTGACCGATGCTACGGCAGGAGCGATCTGGCTGGTCTCTTCGTCAAGCGTGTCGCAGATTCCGGAGTTAAGCAATTTCAATCAACAGAGTGGAATCGAGAAGCATCTGCCGGGCGTTCTGGTGACCACTACGCTGGCGGGTACAGCGCTTTGGATCTGGCTCGCGCTGGTATTACTTGCGCTGATTCTGTCAGCGATATCGAGATGGCTCTCGAGAATCTTCATTGCCATTCTTACGCCGCTCACCAAGCGTTACGCGAAGTCTTTTCACACGCAACGATTGGAAGCCTTCATTGAGCCTTTGCGCCTGGTTCTTTCGGTGATTGTGTTTCGCGCCTGCATGGTCTTTATTCCACCGAGTGCCCTGGTGCGTGACGAACTGTCGAAGCTGCTAATACTGCTTTTTGCTTTGGGTGCGGCGTCGCTGCTGATGCGGTTGGTGGATGTGGGCTCGGACACTTACATCTCGCGTCTAGATCCGCACGAGCGGGCCTTGACCTATTCGATCTTTCCGCTGATCGTGCGCTTCGCGAAGATCTTACTCTTCTGTTTCGCGATCTTCTTCGTTCTTGAACAGTGGGGATATAACACAAGCGCCATACTGGCGGGCGTCGGAGTCGGCGGTGTGGCGGTGGCTTTGGCCGCACAGAAGACCATTGAGAATCTATTTGGTGGAGTATCGCTGATTAGTGACCGGCCCGTGCTGGTGGGCGATTTCTGCCAATTCGGCGGACAGGTCGGCACGATTGAAGATATTGGGCTTCGCTCCACACGCATTCGCACGCTGGATCGAACGCTGGTTACGGTTCCGAATTCGCAGTTCTCGACGATGACGCTCGAGAACTTCTCGAAGCGAGACCGGATGTGGTTTCACCCGAAGATCCAACTGAGATGCGATACGCGGCCGGAGCAGGTAAGCCAGATGATTGCGGCGATCACGCAGATTCTGGAAGATCACGAAATGGTGGATGCGTCGGGGGTGCCGCTGCGGTTTACCAAGATCAACGATCAGTCGCTCGACCTGGAGATTTTTGCGTATGTATTGACGTCTGACTTCAACGTGTATTTGAAAACCCAGACGGAGTTGTTAATGCGAATACTGGAAGCGTCTTACAAGTTGGGCATCGGATTCGCGGTTCCATTCCAGGAAGAGTTCAACGTAAGCGTCGACCCGGCGGATAGCTCAATCGCGCATCCGTTTCTGGCTTTCCAGCGAGCGAGCAACGGTGGTTCGGTTAACGGTGTCACGCAGCCAGGCGATCATCATGTTTTGGTTTCAGACGGCAATCCTGACAATCGCGATTGATTGCCGTCCAGGCGGAGCGCTTCGAGCAAGGCTCCGGCAGCAGGACTGAGACAGGGAAAGGAAGTCTCGCAGCCCAACGTCTCGCGGATGGAGCGCGAAAATGACGTGCGTAGGAAAGCACTGCGAAAAACGCCTCCTATGTGCGCCACCGGGATCGGAACCTTTTCTGCGAAGAGTTTTTTGTGGACTGCGGCTGCGTATTCACCCAGCGCCGCAGCGGCTTTGCGAACAATGTCCTGAGCGACCGCGTCACCCTCGTCGGCAGCGCCGGTAACAAGCGGAGCGAGTTCGGTTATCGGTTTACGATCCCGGTTAGCGTAGAAGCCATGCAAGAGTTGGTTCGCACTAGCAGCGCCAGTGGCAGCCAAAAGTAATCCATGCAGACTGGTGGCCGGACCCCAGCCCTCTTCGAGTTTGAGAGAAGCGCGCAGGGCGCGCCGAACGATATCGAAAGCACCACCTTCATCGCCGAAGATGTAGCCCCAGCCGCCGGCACGGGCACTTTCGCGAGCAGCGTTGCGGCCGTAAGCAATCGAGCCGGTGCCGGCGATGACGATGATTCCCGGCTCGCCTTCGGTTGCGCCGGACAAAGCGATTTCTGCGTCGTGCGTGACTTTCAAGTGATCGGTTTTGATCAACTCCCGCGCGTAGGCGGTTTTATCTGCCGCGCCACCGCTAAACCCGAGACAGGCTGCCACGAAGTGTGGAGAGGCTGGTGCGAAATGCAGAGTGCCAAGCGCCTCCGATAGACAAGTGCTCAGGACCGATAGAAACCTGGCACGAGCTTCCGAGCCGCTGACATGATTGCAAGGGCCGCTGCGGCCCACACCAACGATTTCGCCGCGTTCATTTGCCACCAGCGCGATGGTGCTCGACTGACCTCCGTCCACGCCGAGGTAATAACGGCTCATGCCAAGGTCTTATCTTTGGCGTAACACAACGGGTCGAGCGGGCACGACGCGCATCTCGGCTTTCGGGCGATACAAATCTGCCGTCCGAAATGAATGATCTGATGCGCAAACAGAACCCAGCGATCTTCGGGAATAATTTTGATGAGATCCTGTTCGATCTTGACCGGATCGGTTTGTTTTGTTAAGTCGAGACGATTGGCGATGCGTTGGACGTGTGTGTCGACGACCATTCCAGACGCGATTTGATAGGCGGTTCCGAGAACTACGTTGGCGGTCTTTCTGGCTGCGCCCGGCACTTGCAGAAGCTCCTGCATGGTGCGCGGTACTTCGCCTTTGAAATCGGCCAGAATCTTGCGGGCTGCGCCAATGACCGAGCGGGCCTTGTTATTGAAGAAGCCGGTCGAGCGAATATCCTGCGCGAGCTCGTCCTGCGATGCGCTGGCGAAGTCCTGGATCGTCGGATACTTGCTGAACAGAGCTGGGGTGACTTTGTTCACGCGTTCATCCGTGCATTGCGCCGACAAGATAGTCGCAACCAGGAGTTCCCACGCGTTTTTGTGGTGCAAAGCGCAGGTGGCGGAAGGAAACAGCTGGTCGAATTCAGCAAAGATCTGCTGCAGGCGTTCTTTGCGCTGGGCGGCGGTTTTCGGTTTGGGGACTTTGCGTGGAGGAGTTACCGGATGGACGGGCGTGGGGACAGCAATTTCCGTGTCGGCCATGAGAAAGCACCAAGATAGCGCAGACGACAGGGATTGGTTGGACGGGATCGAGGTTCTGCGCCGTAGGGATCGATTCAGACATCTTAGAAGAACGATCCGATGCACACTTACCATTTGCGCTGTGAAATGCTGGCAAAATCGTCTTTGCAGGATACGTTCGCCGTCTTTGAAGATCCGTATAACCTGGCAAAGATCACGCCGCCGTCGCTCGGATTTGAAGTGATTTCGCCGCGCCGCGTCGAAATGAGAAAGGGTGCTGAAATCGATTACCGGATTCGCTGGCTTGGAGTGCCAATGCATTGGAAGACCGTAATCCTGGAATACGAACCGCCTTTCTTCTTTGTGGATGATCAGGCCAAAGGGCCGTATGCACTCTGGAGGCACCGGCACACCTTCGAGCCGGCAACCGACGGAACCAAAGTCGGCGATCATGTTGAGTATGCGTTGCCGCTGGGACCATTAGGCGGCATAGCGCATGCGCTGATGGTGCGCAAACAGTTGCTGGGGATCTTCAATTACCGGCAGGAAAGTTTACGAAAGCTGCTAGGGCCAGACACGATTCAGACGGTGCGGCCGCACGTAGACTAATTGGGCGAGCCGTTGTCGAGGAAGTTACGCAGGCGATGACTACGGCTGGGATGGCGGAGCTTGCGGAGGGCCTTGGCTTCGATCTGCCGAATTCGCTCGCGGGTGACGGCGAAGTTCTGACCAACCTCTTCTAACGTGTGTTCACTGCCATCCTGCAAACCGAAACGCATTTTGACGATCTTCTCTTCGCGGGGGCTGAGCGTTTTCAAAACTTCCGCGGTTTGCTCGCTCAGGTTCAAATTGATGACGGCGTCTGACGGAGAAACCATTCTGCTATCGACGAGAAAATCGCCCAGGTTAGATTCTTCTTCCTCGCCCACCGGAGTCTGCAGGGAAATCGGCTCCTGCGCAATCCGCAAAACACGGCGCACTTTGCTGGGCGACAGTTCCAGGCGGGAGGCGAGCTCTTCGGTAGTCGCTTCGCGGCCCAGTTCCTGCAGCATGGATCGCTGCAAGCGCACCAATTTATTGATCGTCTCGATCATGTGGACGGGGATGCGAATCGTTCTTGCCTGGTCCGCGATGGCGCGTGTGACGGCCTGACGAACCCACCAGGTGGCATAGGTGGAAAATTTGTAGCCGCGCTTGTAATCGAATTTATCGACGGCGCGCATCAGGCCGATGTTGCCTTCCTGAATGAGGTCGAGAAACTGCATGCCGCGATTGGTATAGCGCTTTGCGACAGAGACCACAAGACGCAGGTTCGCCTCAATTAAGCGCTTCTTCGCAAGATCGGACTCTATCTCGCCCCGGTCGACGATTTGAAGGGTGCGACGCAGTTCAACGGCGGAACTGCCCGAGCGGCTTTCCAGATGTTCCAATTGTGACGATAAGGCTTTGATCTCTTTGCGCAGCATCGGAGCGCTGGCTGACTCGGCGGCAGCAGGTTGCTCGAGCTTTCGCTGAATTCGGGTCATCTCCTGCTCGAGAGGGCGCATCTGTTCGACGACGTTCTTCAGCGCTCTCCCGAGAGAACGTTGAAAGCGCGAAGTAAACGGAAGTGCGCGGATATTTCGGGAGATCTGGACAATCAGGCGGGCGTACTCGAAACGGAGGCGGCGATGCTGCTTAGCCTTCAGCGTTCGCGAAGTGGCAACCAGTTTACTTTCCGTCTGTTGAGCTTTGATGAACAGTCTTTCGATTTCGTCAGTGGCTTCGCGGAAGACAGATTGCAATTTGAGTTTCGTATCCTGCTCATCGTCTTCCAGACCGTGCGGATCGGGAGCCTGGAGGACTTCCATGACCGGATAGGAGCCTCGCTCGATCGCCCCTTTAACGCCGAGAACAGTCTGGATTACGAGACGCGAGCGGGACAAGGCTTTACGCACGGCGCCATCGCCACGTTCAATCCGCCGAGCCAGTTCGATTTCACCTTCGCGCGTGAGTAAGGGAACCATGCCCATTTCGCGGAGATAAACCCGAACCGAGTCGTTGCTCTTGTCGAGAGCCCCAGGAGTGAGATCGAGGTCTGTGAGACCCTCCATCTCTTCCTCCTTCTTGTCGAATCCTTTAGCGTCGTCGAGCAGTTCGACAGGCGCGCTATCCAGATCGGAGAAGAGATCGTTGAGATCGTTTCCGTTCGCCAGGTCATCGCGCACCGAGCCACCGAGGTCATCGTACAGCGCGAATCCCTTATTATTGCTGTCTTGCATCAACTGCCTTTGCCCATCTGCCACGCGACAATTCCGCTTGCATCAAGAAAGCCGTTTGAGATCTGCTTGTGTTTCCGCCAAGGCACCCCTGTTTGATTCCTTGACTCCCCATATTACAACGATTCATCGAGTGCCGGATGCCCGTTTGAGACCATCCAATTCATTCATCAAATGCAAAGCCTCTTGCAATCTCCCATCAGATTCGAGTTTTCGCACTTGATTTTTCAATTCTTCTTCGCGCAAAAATACAGACTTCATTTCGAGTTGCTTTAAACAATCGAGAGCCTGATCCGACGCGGACTCTTTTGGAACTCCCGAATTCGCAAAAGTGATCTCAGAAAGAATTCGTTGTAAACGGTTGTCCAGCCTAGTCATCGCTGCCAGCAGAGAGAACGGCGATTCGGGTGTTTCCGCCTCCAAAACCGCGTCGAACAATGACCTAAACTCCAGAACGTTGTGCGCTTCGAACCCTGAAAGGAAGTGGCGAATGATGGCGCGAGCGTCAACGCTGGCCAGCATACAGGCAAGAAGGAGTTTTTCATTCGGGGGAACCGCCGATGAAGCGTCTGTGGGCCTTTGTTGAATTTGAGTGGTGTTCTTTGGCCTGATGTACTGGCGAACGAGGTCGCGGTCGATACCTAACTGTTGTCCTACTTCGTTTGCGATGACAGCCCGCTCGATCCATTCCTGAACCAGTTCTATCGTCGGCAGGATGAGCTTGAAAGCGTCATACTTTTCTTCCGCCGTTCGCGGATTAAGAGTACGGCGCGTATGATCGGTCAACCAGTGGAAATACGACGGGGCCTGCTCTAACAAATTGCTGTACTCTTCGGAGCCTTTCTGCTGAATGTACTCATCCGGATCCAGTTGGCCAGGGATTTCCAGAACCTTAACTCGTAAACCTGCCGTCAATAGCGGCGTGATGTGTTTTCCCGTGGAGTTTGCGCCGGCCGCATCCGAGTCGAGATTTAGTGCAACATGCCCACGCGCCGTCATATGCGAGGTTTGCCGTTTCATCATGCCAATTTGAGCCGCACTCAAAGCCGTTCCGCAAAGCGCTACGACTTCCTGAACGCCGCTCGAATAGACTCCGATTGCGTCCATGTAGCCTTCCACAAGAATCAAGCGAGACTGCTTGCGCGCCGAGATTTTGGCGCGATGCATGTTGTAAAGGACCGAAGATTTCTTATAAAGCCTCGTTTCGGGCGAATTCAAATATTTAACTTTGTCGTCGGGGCGCAGCGCCCGTCCGCCGAATGCAATCAGTTTGCCGGAATCACTGTGGATCGGGAACATCAATCGATGGCGAAAGCGATCATAGAGCCTAACGCCGTCCTGCGCCTTGGCAATCAATCCCGAATCAAGTAAAACAGCTTCGCCAAATTTCTTTAGCCTTTGCACCAATTGCTGCCCAGAGGCATCGGCGAGCCCAAGGCGAAACTCGCTTATTGCTTCCGCGTTAACATTCCTGGAAGCAAGGTACTGACGTGTTTCAGCACCAGCAGATGCTCGTAAATTGTCTTGAAAGATCTGGGCAGCGGTTTCGTGAATTTCGAGGAGCGCTGCGACACGCTCGGCTTCGGCATCGCCCGCGCGTCGTTCGGGCATCGCGACGCCGTAAAGTTCCGCTAGTGTCCGGAGGGTTTCTGGAAACGTCAAGCTCTCGATTTGCTGTACAAATGAGAAAACATCGCCGCCGTTATCGCAGCTGAAGCACTTATAGAATTGATGGTCGCCGTGGACGTTTAAGGACGGATTCTTATCCGCGTGAAACGGGCACAGGCCTGTCCATGTCTGTCCGGAGCCCTGGCGCTTCAGCGAGACATATTGGCGAACAACATCGACGATATCGAGCTGACTCTTCAGGTGTTCAGCGAAGTCCATCTTATCTGCGCGAGCGTCTTCAGGGTAGCAGCTTGCAGCCCGAGACTTGGCATAATAACCGCAAGCAAATGGGCTTGAAGGAATATGTTCGCAAACGCAACTTTGAGGCTACTCCGGAACCTGCGCCGGAGGCGGTAGAAGCGGAGGGCAGTGCGGGGCAGGATCGTGGCGGATTCTTCTGCGTGCAGCGGCACGATGCGACCCGCCTGCATTACGATTTCCGGCTGGAAGTAGGCGGAGTACTGGTGAGCTGGGCGGTTCCGAAAGGGCCGAGCCTTGATCCGGCTCGCAAAGCACTGGCGATGAAAGTGGAAGATCACCCGCTCGATTACGGCACGTTCGAGGGCAATATTCCGGAGGGCAACTACGGCGGCGGCAGCGTGATGTTGTGGGACAAGGGCACCTATGAAGTGATCGGCGAACCCGGCGCACAGGGCCAGCTGGAGCGCGGTGATTTCAAATTCGAGCTGCATGGCACGAAGCTGAACGGTTCGTTTGCCATCGTGCAGATGAAACGGGCGGCGAAGGGAAATGAATGGCTGCTCATTAAAAAGAAAGATGAGCACGCAGCGACCGGTTACGATATCGATCAATTTGCCTGGAGCGTTTTGACGAAACGAACCCAGGAGCAGATTGCCGAAGAAGGCGCTTCTCCACAAGTGAGCGCGCTGACCGGTGCGAAAAAAGCTCCGATGCCGCACGATGTCTCGCCGATGCTGGCAACCGCTGTGACGAAACCGCCGGTGGGCGGGCAGTGGCTCTACGAAATCAAATGGGACGGCGTACGCGCGCTGTGTGAGATCCAGGACGGCAAGGTGACGATGACGTCCCGACGCGGGAACCGCTGCGAGCAGCAGTATCCGGAATTTAAAGAATTACCAAAGCAATTGAATCTGAAGACCGCCTTGCTCGATGGCGAGATTTGCGTGCTGGATGAACAGGGGCGGGCGCGATTCCACAACATACAACCGCGTATTGCCGCGAATCAAAGCGCAGTGCCGCGCCTGGCTGCGACTGCTCCGGCCACGCTGTTCGTGTTCGACATCTTGTATGCCGATGGCTACGATGTGCGGGGCGTGGCGTTGGAAGATCGCAAGAAGCTTCTCCACGCAATTCTGAAACCGAGCGAGCATATCCGGCTTTCGGAAAGTTTCGATGCGGGCGGCGAGCAGATCTTTGAAGCGGCGGGCCAGATGGGTTTGGAGGGGATTCTCGCGAAGGATCGACGCAGTACTTATGAAGCTTCGCGATCGAGCCGCTGGCAGAAGATCAAGGTGGTGAGCGAACAGGAATTCGTAATCGCCGGATTTACCGAAGGGGAGCGCGAATATTTTGGGGCGCTAGTGCTGGGCGTGCAGGTGGAAGGTAAGCTGCGCCATGCCGGACAGGTGGGGACAGGTTTCGATAACAAGTTGATGCGGACAATTTACGAACGTCTGCAGCCGCTCGTGACGAAGACCAGCCCGCTCGACCCGAAACCCAAGATTAAGGGCGTTAGCTGGGTGAAGCCAGAGGTGGTGTGCCAGGTGCGATTCCTGGAGTGGACACCGGACCACATCTTGCGCGCTCCGGTGTTTGTGGGATTGCGGGAGGACAAAGCGCCCGGGGAAGTGGTGCGCGAGGAGGCGGTCGAACCACCGGCCGAGAAGGCAGAAGATTCTTCGCTTGACCTGCGAGCGAAAGAAGCTACGGTCGAGATCGATGGACACTCGCTCAAGTTCACCAACCTGAGCAAAGTGTTTTTTCCGAAAGACGGCTGGAAGAAGCGCGATCTTCTCGGTTTTTATGACAAGGTGTCGAGCTGGCTGCTGCCGCATTTGAAGGACCGGCCGCTCTCGTTGAAGCGTTATCCGAACGGCATTGAAGACGATTACTTTTTTCAGAAAAACGCCAGCACGCATTTCCCCGACTGGCTGCACTGCGAACCGATTTCCGAGCACGGAGGTACGAAGTTAAACAAGTATCCTGTGGCGAACAATCGCGCGAGCTTGCTGTATCTGGTGAACCTGGGCTGCATCGATCACAATCCCTGGATGAGCCGGGTGGGGAACCTCGATCATCCCGACTGGATGCTGCTCGATCTTGATCCGGTAGAAACATCTTTCGATCAAATCGTCGAGGCGGCGCTGCTGGTGCGCGAGATACTGACTGGGTTAGATCTCAAAGGCTATCCGAAAACGACCGGAGGCGACGGGATGCATATTTACGTGCCGCTCGATCCGGTGTACACGTATGAACAGGTGCGGAGCTTTGCCGAGATTGTGGCGCACTTGGCGCAGGATCGCGAGCCGAACTTGTTTACCACGCCGCGCAGCGTGCAGAAGCGGACGAAGAAGCGCGTTTACTTTGACTATCTGCAGATTGGCACAGGCAAGACAATTTCTGCCCCTTATGTGGTGCGGGCGTATGAAGGTGCGCCCGTAGCGACCCCGCTTGAATGGAAAGAAGTGAAGCCGGGAATTCGGCCGCATGATTTTCGTATCGATAACAGCCCGGAACGGTTTAGCAGATTAGGCGATGTGTTCGCGCCGGTGCTGCAGGGCGGCCAGCGTTTAGAGATCGCGCTGGAACGGCTAGGCGGCGGCGCGAAGGCCGAGAAAAAAACAGTCAAGGGCAGGTTGAAATAAAGCACGTCCAGCTGTCTTCTTCAAGGATGCTGTGCGGCGGAAAGATTTTTGCGACTTGGCGGGATTCGGATTTAGGAAAGCCGGTGAGGATCAGTTGACCACCGGGTCGCAGGATGCGGAATAGATCGTCGGCCAGGCTCAACAGAACCGAGGCGTTGATGTTGGCGACGGCTAGATCGAGCGATGTGTGCGCAAGTGCATCGGTTGAGCCTGCGAATAGATTTGGCTGCAAATTATTCAACAGGAAATTCTCGCGGGCGGCTGGTAAGGCTTGCTGGTCGGTGTCGAAAGCGATTATGGTGGCTGCTCCGAGACGCAGCGCGGCGATGGCTAAGAGGCCAGAACCGGTGCCGATGTCGGCGACACTGCAACCGGTGGAGATGGTTTGCTCGAGAGCTTGGAGCGCGAGACGAGTGCAGGGGTGCTCGCCGGTGCCGCAGGCGAGTCCGGGATTGTGAATGACGCGGTGACGGCCTTGCGGCGTGGGTACGCGACACCAGGGCGGAGCGAGAAAGAGCGAGTGTCCTACGGCGCGTCCAGGCCACGCATTTTGCGTTTCAAGCATCCAGTTGGTGTCAGGCTCGTGCCGCCACTCCGGGCTGAATGCGCGGAACTGATCGAGTAATGTTTCGCGTTGTTGGTTCGTTTCGAAGCTGGCGATCAACGATACGGAATCGTTGACCAGATCGAGCTCTTGAACGCCTACTGTGCCGGACTCCCACAGTTGAGCGGAAATTTCGTCAATCTCGGAGGTCACGCAGGTGAGGTGAAGAGTGTACATAGAGTAGAGCGACGAATCCGGTCGACAAGACGTGTTTTGACGATAGCGTTAGCCAGGCGTGGTTTTTTGCTGCTGCGGCAAACTCACGTGTAGAGAGGGTCCCGCAGAAGAGGAGTCGCAGTTGGCGTGGATTTTTTTCGAGCGAGTCTCGAAGATTTTCCAAGACTTGCTGGAGCACGGAACCACTGAAGGGATTGAAGAGAAAGATGACGGAAGTTTCTCGCGGGATTTCGAAAGCAGCGGCATCGGACTGAATAATGGCTGTTTGGCGGGATTGGATTTTTGGGGCGATACGTTCCAGATTGCGGCGTGCGATCGCGCAGAGCTCAGGTGAAATTTCTATCCCTAAAACGGATTTAACGGGATGAATGGCTGCAAGGCAGACGGCTCGTCCCATACCGCAGCCGAGGTCGAGAAAGACGTCGTGCGGTTGAATAGGCAGGAGATGGAAGATTTCGCGCAAATCGCGATAGGCGGCTGGTTGGTAATGAACGTAGTCAGGGGAATCAAAGCCTAAGTCGGTCGTGCTGCGCTGCGTGGAGGTTTCGATTCCGAACCGCCGGTCTTCGGCGGCATTGGTGAGGCGGGTTGTGATCCAGCGCAGGGTTCGGACGGGCCCATGCTTGAGGCGAAAGAGAATTTCGGCGAGGGGACCAGTCATGGCAGGTAAGGCGTGAGGTGCGGAGCCAGCGTATCGGGCTCGAGAAGAAGCACTTGGCGGCCGGGATAGTAGCGAATTAGTTGTTCGTCTTCTGTGGGGCCGAGATCGCGCGCCAGGACAACACGCGAGCCGTCGATATCGGCGCGGTTCCACACCCATTCTTCTTGAAATATGTGGTGCGGCGAGTAGCGCACGAAGATGAGGAGCCGCCCTTTGGTCTCATCGATCTGCTTCGATACGGCGCGGCGCCGCTCCGGATTGGTGTGATTGATGGTGTCCCAGGTTTCATATTGCAACGGGCTCAGATTGATCGAGAAACCCTCCAGCAAGTGCAAGCTGTACCAGAAACAAAATTGGGCCACGCAGAGCAACACGATGACCTGCGCGATCTGGGTACCGACCGGAATGCGCCGGATCTGAAGCGTAGCGATGGTTTCGAGTCCTGCGACGCTGATGAGCAGAAAGAGGCAAGTCACGGCCGCCAGGTAATGCGCGAGCAAATAGGGAAACAGATTGGTTCCCAAAGCAAAGAGACAAAGGCAGAGCGTTACCCATAAATGAAGCCTGCGCCGGAGCGTGAAGAAAAACGCTATAAGCGCGAGATAAAGCGGTGGCAAGAAGAAGAAACGATAGTCGCGGATGCGGTATTGGAGACGGGACAAGAATTTCGGCCAGCTATCGCGCCCTGGGCCGTGCATGAGGGTTTGCGCCTTGTAATCGAGGGCCTGTTCCCTGGTTAACGCGATGTGGGGAAATGCTGGGGCTTGAATGGTAAGGGAAGTAGGCACGCCGTATTGGAACTGGCTGAGCTGTTCGGGCAACTCGGTCCAGTGACCGGTGACCTGGTAGTTCTGAAAGACTGTTACGAGCAGGGCGATCGATACCGGGACGAGCGCGAGCAGTAAACGCCTGTTGGGCTGGCGTGCAAAGAAGAGGAAGAAGAGCAGGATACAGAGGGCGAGGATGACGGTTTCAAAGGGACGGGTCAGCAGATGAAGCGCGAAGCCGGTGCCGAAAAGAATTGGGTCGCGTTTGCGATTTAGTGTGAGGCGAGGCAGGGCTCCGAAGACGAGGCAGCCGGCTGCAGCGGGAAGCGCGCCACCCCAGTAGCAGTTCATCCACAGATTTAAAGGACCGAACTGGCAAATGGCCAGCATGCCTCCGAGGAGGGCCCACACGGGAGACACATAGGCGCTGAGCATCCAATAAATGAGTGCGCAAAGTGCGCCAGTGGAGAGGAGAACGCCGGTCCACGGAATTCCGGAGACGAGCCGGCCGACTGCAAGAAGCAAACCTTGGCCGATGGGATAGATGGAACTGTATGTGGGCTGCTGCAGAACGAAGAATGTTTCAAAGAAGCGATGCATCGGGTGCGGCGGATTGGCGAAGCGGAAATGCAGCAGGGTATCGGCGACGAGCAGGTGACTGAATTCGTCGTAGACGTTGGGGGTGGGTACCGGATGGTGGGGCAAGAGAAGCAGGCGCAGGGCGATGGGGGTGAAGAAGAGGACAATCATCACGAGTGATGAGCGCCCGGCAAACCGGCGGATGGCATCACGCAGTGCAGGCATCCACAAAAATGTGGACAGGAGCAGCAGGATGGCCAAGACAAATTCGATCCAATCGGCGGGACCGAAGCCCCACGCGCTAGCGGGCATGTTCGTCCTTTACGCCGACTGCGATGAGCGAGGTGGAAGGCCACGGCAGGAGGGGATCGATGCGACGCCAAAGCGGTACGAGCAAGTTGAAAAGTTGGAGTTGAACAGGGCTTAGCGAGCGGCGGCGAAGAATGCGCGAGTTCAGAATCCAACCTGGATAGGTGATGCGGTTGAAATAAAGGATGTCTTCTACTATGAATCCGGCGCTGCTCATTTTTTCGTGCAGTTCGGATTCGGAGTAGCGGCGCTGATGGTGGAGGACTTCGTCGAGACTGCCGAAAGCGGCTGCGCCTTGCGGGACCAATACGATTGCGCGGCCCCCGGCGCGAAGGGCCGAGTAGATGTTTTGGAGAGCGCTGCGGTCATCGGAGATGTGTTCGAGCACATTCAGACAGACGACGGAATCGAAGCGACCGGTGAAGGAGCGATAGTCGTCGGGCTCAGCCGCATCGCAGATTTCGACTCGCAAATTGGGGTAGGAAGCCAGTCGGCGGCGGAGTTCGAAAAGGTGTTCGCCGGGCGTATCGGTGGCTGTGTAATTAGAGGCGAGCGGGGCAAGCAGTTCGGTGAGGTTGCCAATTCCTGCGCCGATTTCGAGGACATTTCCGCGGACGTATGGCGCGATGGTATCGGCCATCCAGCGGGTGAACTTGCGGGCGCGCGATAGTTCGCCGAGCATGGCAACGCCGGGATCGCGGTAGAGATCGAGCGGCAGCAAGGAGCGATCGGTGAGGGTCACGCGCGGGAACGACCCGGTGTTGGCGGAATGAATACGGGCGTGGCGGCGGGCGGCTTTGCTCAAGATCTCGCGCGGAAGCTCAGATGGGCCGGCGTGAAGGGGCATGCTTTGGATGAGCGTGGTCCGGAAGCTTAGCGTTTGACAGGGAGGATTGGCCAGCACGACATCGGCCGCGCCACTGAACAGAGGGTCGAAGAGCGCGAGGTATTCCGTGGGTCGCAGAACTTCCTGGGCGTCGATCAGAATCGAGAATAGTCCGCGGGCTTTTTCGAGAGCGGCGAAAGGGTTGGTTTGGAAAACAATCCACTCGGTTTCGAGGCCGGTAGTCTCCAGGAGGTTAGTGAGGTCATGCGCTTGAAAACTTGCGGGCGCGAGGATCGAAAGCGTCAAGGAACCGGCTCGGCGTAGGGCGTTAGTTTAGGCGGCCGCGCGTCGGGCTCGAGCAGCCAGGTTCGGCGGGCAGGGAAGTGGTGGATCAACTTTTCATTCTCCGACGAGCCTAGATCGAGCGCCCAGACGACGGGAGCGACGTCGATATCGGCGGCATTTGCAATCCATTCGGAAAAGCGGTGGCGAGGGGCGTAGCGCACGAAGACCAGCTGGCGATTTTGCGTCTGAGCCAGTGTGTGGGCGACGGCGATGCGGCCTTCGGGATCACCACCGTTGAGGTAATCCCAGGTTTCGTAGGCTGCGGCGGATTGCAGCTGTTCATTGCCCGAGAGATGGAGCAGGTACCAGAAGAGGAAGTGAGCGCCGGCGAGTGCGACGAGCAGCTGGGCGGATAGGCGGCCCCAGGCGAAACCGTTGATGCGGATTTGCGAGAGGCTATCGAGGCCCTTCACCGCGACGAGCAAAAAGAGGCAGGTGGCGGCGGCAATGTAGTGAGGAAAGAAGTAGGGATAGAAGTTGGTTCCGGCGAAAAAGAGAACCAGTGTTGCGACAAGCCAGATGCCCGAGCGATGCCGGACAGAGGGCAGAAAGAAGAGGGCGGCGAGATAAAGCGGAGGCAGCAGGAAGAAGCGAACAAAACGAAGGCGAAAGACGAGGCGGCCCAGATAGGCGGAAACGGTGTCGGTAGCAGGGCCGTGAATGGCGGCTTGCGCGCGATAGTCGAGATCTTGCTCCTGAGTAAGCGGGCGGTGCGGGAGGGGATTCGGTTGGAAAGTGAAGGTGGTGGGCACGCCGTATTGGTAACGGCTCAGCAGGTAGGGAAGCGTGAGCCAGCGGCCGGTAACGCTGCGATTTTGCAGCAGAGTGAGGGCGACGGCGGGCAGCAGCGCCAGCGCAACAACGGCGATCGATGTCGCGGCGAGCTTAGTACGAAAGAACAGGCAAAAAGCTACCACGGAAAGAACTACAAACAGGCACTCGAAGGGGCGCGTCAGAAGCTGTAGAGCGAGGCCGATGCCTAGAAGCAACGCGGGGCGCAGCGAGGTAGACGAACGGAGGCGGGGCAGTGCGCCAAAGACGAGGCAACCGGCACAGGCCGAGAGGTAGCCGCCCCAATAGGAGTTGGTCCAGGCGCTGAGCGGGCCGACTTGAGCAATGGCGAGCAGGCCGCCGAGGAATGCCCAACGAGGCGAAGTCCAGCCGCGAAGCATCCAGTAAACAAGTGCGCAGAAGGCAGCCAGCGAGAGGAGAACCCCGGCCCAGTAGGTCTGGAAGACGATGCGGCCGAAGGCGAGGAGGATGCCCTGACCGAGGGGGTAGATGGAGCTGTAAGTGGGTTGTTGCAGGATGAAGACGGCTTCGAAGAACTGGTGGAACGGGTGAGGCGGATTTGAGAAGCGGAGGTGACGGAGAGTGTCGGCGAGCAGGAGATAGCTGAAATCGTCGGCGCCACTCGGAATGGGCGCGGGGGCGTTGGGAAGCAGCGCGAGGCGAAGGGCGACGGCGAGGCCGGACAAGCAGGCCAAAGCGATGGGCGTGTGGTTCTGAAGTTTGGCGAGAAACGGGAGCAGGGCGGCGCGCAAGACGAGTACTGCCGCGAGCAGCAGGGCCACGGCGAGTAGAACGAAATCGGCCACGCCGAAGCCGAGCGGATTTTGAAGCGGGCGGAAGGAACGGAAGAGCGGCGCGAGATACACTGCTTCTAATTTTCTACATGGCTTTTCTACACACTTGGCGGGATTGCTGCGTATAGGAGATGGAAAGGTCGAGCGCTAACGAAAGAATGGCAGAATCGATGCCGGTTCGGATACCCGTGTCGTGGCCTGACCGCTACATGGCTGAAGAGAGCATGCTGCGCCGCTGGGTGTCGGAAGCGAAGGCGGGCGACGCGGCGGCGTTTGAACGAATTCTGCGGCACCATGAGCGGCTGGTGTTGCGGACGGCGCAGCGCATGCTGTGGAACCGGGAGGATGCAAAAGACGCGGCGCAGGAAGTGTTTCTGCGGCTGTATCGATCGCTGGGCAGGTTTCAGGACGAGCAGGAGCTGACGCCGTGGCTGTATCGCATGACGGTGAACTTGTGCCTGGATGCGCTACGGAAAAGAAAGAGTGAGCCGGTGGCCGTGGAGCTTGCGGATGAACGGCTGGATCCGAAGGCGACACTGGCGGCTACGCAGGAGAAAACGTTGCTCCGGTCGGCGTTGAAGACACTCGCGCCTAAAGAGCAGGCGGCGATTGTGCTGCGGGATTTGGAAGGCTGCACAACGGCAGAGGTAGCGGTGATATTGGAATCGTCGGAGGCGACGGTGCGGTCGCAGATTTCGACCGGGCGAGTAAAGATACGCAAATTTGTAATAGCAAGTCGGAAGGAGCGGAGATGAGGACACATCCGGCGGAAGAAGAGCTGGCGTTGTATGCGGGTGGGGAAGTAGCGGGCAGTGAGATTGCGCCGCATGTGGCGGGATGTGAAGCCTGCGCGGGGATCGTGGAAGAGTTTCGCGGGCTCACTTCCGGCGTTGGCGACGATTTGTTGGACGAGGATTTGGCGGAGGTGCGGACGGCAGTTCTGGAGAGGCTTCCCCAACAAACAAAGGTCTGGGGCTGGTGGAAATGGGTACCGGTTCCGGTGGGTTTGGCGGCCGCAGCGCTGGTGTGGCTGAACTGGCCTGTGAAGCAGGTCGTTCCGGCGGTGGCAGCGGTGCTGGCGAGCGAGCCCGTGATTGCGGCGCAGCCTTTACCCTCGCGCACGCTGGTCGTTCGGAACTTGCAGCGTCGGCCACGGCGACTTCCAGAGGCGGGTTTGAGACTTGTTTCGCTGGTGAGCGCGCCGGGTCGACCAACGGAGATTCATATGACTACGGCGGATCCGAATGTGGTGATTGTTTTGCAGACGGAGGAGAGAACGAATGTTAATGAGTAGGAAGCTGGCGGTCGGGTTTTTGGGATTCTGGCCGCTGTTAATGGCTGGGCAGAACCTGCCGGCGCGAGAGGAGAAGCCAGCGACAAAGCTGTACCGGCTGCATTATGCGCAAGCCAGTCATGTGGCGGATGTGCTGAGTCCAAGCTTCTATGTGCGTCCAGATAACTCGATGCGGGTTCTGCTGGTTCAAGGTACTGCGGAGAAGCTGGAGCAGGCGGACAAGCTAATTCAAGAGATGGATCAACCGGACTCAGGGGTTCAGCAGCGGGACGTTGAGACGACGGTGTACGTGATCACGGCCTCGGATAATGCTCTCGGCACTAATGTTGTGCCGCCTATAATGGCCCCCGTGATCAAGCAGTTACAGGCCGTCTATCCTTACACCAACTACGAAGTTGTGGCGACTATGCTGGTGCGCTCGCGAGGGGGAGAGGAGGCGAGCACGCAAGGAACCCTCCGAAAAGGAGCGAAAAGCCCCACCCCGGCGATTTATCTCCTGAGTTTTCGACCGACTGTTGATTCGTCTCAGCGCGTGGTCCATCTTGATAATTTTCAGTTTACGGCTGACTTTTCCGGTATGGGGGGGAGAGAGAATGCCCGATTCAAGACTAGTCTCGATTTGCGGGAAGGGCAGAAAGTAGTTGTAGGTAAATCAAATATCGACAACGGCACTTCTGCCATGTTTGTGGTGGTGACGGTGCGCGTATCGGGCGAGGGAGAAAAGTAAAAAAGGAGGGGAGAGACCGGATGGAGGTTGTTGGTCTCTCCGCGGTAAAGGCGTCGCTTATGTCCCTACACTTAATACGACGCTGATCGGGTATAACTTTTGGTGCGGGGGCGGCCGAATAAATCTCGCAGGGTTTCGATAAAAAATGCAACGGGCGTGCGGGGTGGCCGCTTGGCTTCGGTCAGCTGAAGATAGCGGGCATGGGCCGCTTTCCAGGTGAAGTCCTGGCGAACGACGCGGTGCAGGTTGGCGGCGAGGCGATCGGCTTCCGCTGGATTGTCAAGCAGGCGGCAGAGAGCGACGGCGAGGCGGTCCGGATCCTCGGTGGGCACGATCAAGCCGGATACGCCGTGTTCAATAAGTTCCGTTACGCCGCAGGAATGAGTGGAAACGACGGGTCGTCGCGCGGCGGCGGCCTCAAGCAATGCCATGGCAAAGCCCTCGCCGCAGACGCCTTTTTCCCAGCGTGAGGACAAGGCAAACAGACTAGGCCATTGCAGCAGGGCAGAAATCACGTTGTGGGAAATGTTCTGCAGCAGCAGTACCTCGGAGGCGAGACCCAGGTCCAGTATGAGTTGCTGAGTTTCGGCCAATTTTTCGCGTGGCTGGCCGGCGATTATCAGGCAGACATCGGGGTGAACGCGGTGTACCTGAGCAAAAGCGCGCAGCAGCGTGTCGTGCCCTTTTTTGTATTCAAACGCTCCAATATTGACGATCTTCCGGCGCTGCGCGAAGGGCTCGGGAAGGGAGAACGAGGGGTCGGCTTTCGCGAGGAAGCGGTCGATATCGATGCCGTTCGGGATCGAGACAATGCGTCCGGCACATTCGGGAACGAACAAGGTAATTTCTTCGGCCAAGCCTTCAGAGCAGGGAATGAGCAGATCTGCACCCCGCAGGAGCAGGCGTGACAGGAAGCGCTCAAAGCCCCGCGTCCGTATCATGTTGCGAATGTCAGAACCATGGAACGAGAGCAGCAGGGGGCCGTGGAAGCCGCCGAACCGGCGAAAGAGCATAAGCGGAAAATATTCCAGGCCGATGAAGTGAGGATTAAGCACTCGGATGTTCTCAGAAACGCAGAGCGCGCGCAGCTTGCGGAGTAACGCAGGCAGGCGATAGCAGAAGGCGGCCAGAGCGCGCCATGGTCGACGAGCGTGGAAAGGCGCAGGAAGCGAGAGCTGGCGGACAAGAGAGTCAGCGCCGGACGCAGTAATGACAGGCTCGATGACTAGAGGGGCAAGCGGGCCGCTTTCGGAGTATTCGTGGACGAGATTGCGGACGACCTCGTTAACGCCACCCAACTGCGAAAAACCCCAACCGAGAATGAAGGCCTGGCGCGGACGGCCAGCGAGATGTGGGGAGGCTACGGTTGGCATGATCGTCTCTTAAGCATAATTCCCGGCAGTTAAGCTAGACAGATCTGCCCTATCGCTTCGACAACGAGGTTACAATGTTCTTGTAGAAGTGAAAGGGAAGAGGATTGCATGTGCAAGAGACATGAGGGGGTCCTGGCGCAGGTTAGCAACCGCAGTGGGTTACGTATTGGACAGGGTTTAAGAGCAAAAGGGCAATGTTTAGCGATCTACTTTACCGGCTGCGTGCAGTGTTCCGACGGCGCAGGATCGAAGCCGAAATGGAAGAGGAACTGCGCTTTCACTTGGACTGCGAAACGGAGAAACAGAGACGAGCCGGAATAACGCTCGGGGAAGCAGATCGCATCTCGCGCCGGGCGTTCGGTGGAAGCGAGCAGATACGGGAAGAATGCCGCGACGCCCGAGGGGTGAGATGGCTGAGCGATTTTGTTCAGGACCTCCGATACGCCCTCCGGCTGATTCGGAAGAATGCCGGCTTTTCCATGCTCGTGGTTTTTGTGTTGGCGTTAGGCATTGGGGCGAACACGGCGGTGTTCAGTATTGTGCACGCAGTGCTCTTAAAGCCGCTGCCGTTCCGCGACCCAGCGCGTCTGCTGGCGGTTTGGGATACGTACCTGCCGCAATTTTCGACCCTCGGCATCTCGCCCCTGGAACTGCAGGCCTGGGAAACACAATGCGGTTGTTTTGAAGAAACCGCCTGGTATCGATCTGTGCCGCAGGATGGGAATCTGGCCGTAGCCGGCTCGGAACCGATCGCAGTACACGCGAACTTTATCTCGACCAATTTGTTCCCAATGCTTGGCGTCAAACCGCTGCTGGGCCGCGGTTTTTTCGCCAAGGAAGATCCGCATTCGATGCTTCTCAGTAACCGACTCTGGCACAGCCGTTTCAAAGCAGATGCGGGCGTGATAGGCAAAACCGTTCACCTGAACCAGGGACAATTCACGGTAGTGGGAGTGATGCCGGCGGCAGGGCAATTTCCTGATTGGGCCGATCTCTGGTTGCCACCAGGACCCTTAATGGCCGACGAGCTCACCAACCCGGTTCGACATGCGCTCGGTTTTCTAGCGCGGCTGCTCCCGGGCGTGGATCAACAGCAAGCCGCAGGGCGAATGCTGGCAATCTCCCAGCGACTGGCAAAAGAACATCCTAAAACCAGTTCCGGCTGGGGTATTCGCGTCAGCAAGCTGCAAGACGATTTAACGGGCGACATCCGTCCTGCTTTGCTGATGCTGCTGGGAGCGGCGTCCATACTCCTGCTGATTGCCTGCACAAATATTGCGAGTCTGCTGCTGTCACGAGCGTCAGCCCGAACAAAAGAGATGGCGGTGCGGACTGCCTTGGGAGCAAGCGGCCGTCGTATCGTGCAGCAGTTGCTAACGGAAAGCGTGGTACTGGCTCTGCTCGGTGGCGGATTCGGTCTTCTGTTCGCCAAGGTCGCACTGCTGCTCACGCTGCACACACGGGCGGTGCACCCCGATCTAATGGTCGTGCTTTTTCTAATCGCTACAACCTTACTGGCCGGTGTGTTGTTTGGGCTGGCGCCCGCGCTACAAACACTTAGAACGGATGCACAAACCGTGATTAAGTCTGCCTCCGCAACGAGCAGTGGAATCACGACGCGGTCGACGCTGGTGGTCTTTGAGTTCGCCTTGACGATCATGCTGGTGATCGGCGCGGCGATTTTGGCAAAGAGTTTCAACGGGCTTCTGCACGTCAATCCAGGATTCGATCCGAAAGGCATACTAACCTTGCGGGTGCTGACCCCGCAGTCTCGAAATCCCGAGGCTTTGTTCCACCGCATGCAGGAAAAGCTGACAGCCCTGCCCGGGGTGCAGGGCGTGGCGGTTACGAATGCTCTTCCTTTGATTGCCAATCGAGCGAACGCATCGCGTTTCAATATTCCGGGAAATCATCTGATCCAACCCGATGCATTACCGGCAGCCCAAATCCGCACAATGAGCCCGGACTATTTTCGCGTGATGCGAGTGGCGCTGCGCGCAGGACACACGTTCACAGACCGGGATCTGAAACAGCCGGTGGTGATGATTAACGAAGCGATGGCGCGGCGTTTTTGGCCCGGGAAAAATCCCATCGGATTGAAGTTCGTCACTGGCCCGTGGGATGCGCCACCAACCTGGTCAAGAATCATCGGAGTCGTGGCCGATGTGAAGCAATTTGGACTCGATTCCGAACCGACCATGGACATTTATTATCCGGGTCTGGCGGCACAATATGTGATCGTGAAGGCGACCGGTGATCCGCTCGCGCTGGCGGGCGTCGTGGACCGGAGTTTGCACGCGCTCGATCCGGAACTGGCAATTTCGGAAATGCGATCCATGGATCAGATCGTGAACGAATCTGCTCGCAAGCGGCGTTGGACGATGGGCCTGCTGACGACGTTTGCGGGGCTGGCGCTGCTACTCGCGCTGGCTGGAATTTACGGAGTCATGGCTTGGTCGGTAGCGCAACGCAGCCGTGAGATCGGCATCAGAATGGCGCTGGGGGCGCAGCGGCGGCAGGTGCTGTGGTTGGTTCTTGGCAACGGCATGAAGCTTGCCGTGGCGGGCGCCGCTCTGGGCATGGCGGGCTCTCTTGCTTTGCGTCACACGCTGGCGGCTCTGGTGTACGGAGTGAGCACGGCGGACCCGCTCATATACTTCTCAGCAGCAGCCTCGATGTTACTCGTTAGTTTATTGGCCTGCTACTTGCCCGCCCGCCGGGCGAGTAACGTAGATCCGTCTATCTCGCTTCGATATGAGTAGACGCGAACGCGCTGACCTTCTCGATTCTTCAGCGGTCTAAGAGATCGAACGAGAGGATCAGCTGATCGAGAGGCAAGGAACCTTGAACCTCTCGCACTGGGTTGAACGCTGTAAACGGCAGCGCAGTGCCGTGTGCTTCGGCTTGATCGAAAGCTTTTGTACCAGGGGCTTTTCCGGAGACCTGAAAGCGATCAATCTCATAGGGCAGCCCGTTGGAGGCGAACGATGACGGCCCGTCGTTGACCTGGAAATGAAGGTGAGGGGCTACCGAATTGCCTGAGTTTCCGACAAGCCCGATCACTTGGCCTTGTTTGACCCGCTCGCCACGGTGAACGCGAACGCTGCCGGGCTGGAGGTGAGCATAAATCGCATAGCGGCTCTGTCCCAAATCGAGCATGACCGAGTTTCCGTCGGCTGCATCGAGCGCAATCTGATCGGGAAATTTACCCGGCGTTTGCTCGGAAAGACCATCGGTCACCGACACAACGATGGCGCTTGCCACGGCGAGGACCGGAGCGCCGAAAATCGTATAACTCTGAAGCGTTTCACGGGGGCCTGAATAGATGCGGCCCTGTGCATCGAGTTGCTCCCAGTCGACGGCGAAGCGCTGAGCCACCCAGACACGGCCGTTGACGGCCAGGGCGGCTCGCGTATGGCGAGTCGCGTCACAACAGGAGTCTGCCGAGAGAAAACGGTTCCCCTGCAAGGGCGGACCAATATGGGCGACCTCTCGCTTACTGAGCACCGTGTCACCACCGCTCTCGCCCATGGTCTGTTGACCAGGCGGGGCCGCGCTAACGTGCGCGGTCACTCGATGCGAAAGCGCCGCCGGTACTCTGGAGCCGGGTTTAAGTACAACGTGAATAAACAACAAGGCCTGCATACTCCTGGCGAGCGTTCCTACGGCTTCGCGCCCACCGGCAGGCTGAAGACGTTGAGCGATAGCAGCCCTATCCAGGCTTTCAAGGAGAACGCCGTCGCCGAGAATGTCGACTTTCTCGACGAGAATGTCAGCACTGGAGAAATTTGTGATCCAGAGTTCGTACACCAGGTGTATGCATCCGTCCGAGCCGGTGAAAGGCACTGGATCATCGTGAACTGCCAACAGGAAAGGCGTCATGTTCTCCGGCGCGCTGAAGCCGGCGCCCGAGCTGAAAACCGCCAAGATGGCCGACATCATCCAAAAGCGAGCCAATGGCGTCAAAGATACCACCCGGACCGTCGTGAAGTGCTTGCTTTTACCGAACCGGCTGAGCCGTCCTTATATAGCGCACAATGCCCCGCGAATCGCGCAGCCAGTGTTTTGCCATGATGTCGATCTTCACATCGCCCGGCGGCGCAATCACTAACGCGCGACCCGCCGTTTTCTGTTCCGGTGTTAGCGGCATCCAGGCACCATTATCGACCTGGATCGCTGCGTATTCCACACTCTCGGTCTGACTGGCCGGCCATTCCACTGAAAGCTGACCACTACGTTCGCGCACGCTGACCGGAATGGCAGGCGAAGGCAGTTGCAGGTAGGCCCAGTAACCAGCCAGGCATCCCAGAATCGCCGCCAGTAACAAGACCGCCGCAGATTTCAAACTCAACCCCGCAAAGCTGCGCGGACGTTCGACCGCATAAACCCTACGGTCCGGCAATTCGATTTTGGGCGTCGGCCTGGGCGTCGGCGCTTCCGGAGGCTTCGCTGCGACCTGTGCGGAGGCAGCCCGCGTTTTTTCTAAAGCGGCTTCAAAGGGCGAGACTGGCGGCGGTGCGACCTGGGTCTCATCCATTTGCCGGGTATTTCTCACACGAGTTACTCCACCCACGGGAGACGCCGCCGGCTCGGGCGTTCTAGCCATTTCGCGCTCGGCTTTCGGCGCCGCGATGGAAGGCGAAGCCCTCTCAGGCGTGTAGCTGTTTGCGCCCGACAACGGCAGAATCACCGCGCTCTGAGTGGCATCCTGTTCCAGATAACCGTCTGGCCGGCGCAGCAGAAATCCAAACTGAGTCGGTTGGAAGCGCTCCGGTTTTACCAGCAGAGTCAGGCTGCCCGGTTCAGGAAAGAATTCGTTAAACCACACGAGTTCACGCTGCTGTATCTGCAACGAAGAACGCGTATGCCCGAGAAACCAGCCAATCGGCCGCAACCCGTCCAAGGCTGGATCGTTGGCTGCCGTCGTCAGCTGTTCCCGCAAGGCAGACAAATCGCTCTCGGAAAGCACAAACGAGGGGCCATAAGCATGCTGGCACTCAATCGGCCGGAAGGCTTCAATCTGTGCCAGGCGAGCCTGCCGCGTGCCAAAAAGAATGCCGCCGGTTTCTACACCGCCGTGCGGAATGCGCCGGTAGCCATCATTGACCAGCGTGTCAATTTCCTGCAGGGCAGCCAGCGAGTACACCACTTTCGCAGACCTGTCGGGCGACACCCAATATGCATACCCGGCAGCGGGCTCTGAAGTGTTCATGCGAATCTGAGAACTCCCTGCCCAGCCACGGCTTCGAAAGAAGTGGTCACAGCGTGGTGAGCCGAGGAAGGAGTTGAGTCATCCGAGTCACCGTTATCCACCTGCAAGGCGTAAAAATAGGTCACAGCGCCCATCGCCAGAAGCAAAACAACCATCGCCGTTATCCAGCGAGCTGAGCGTAAATTCCATAACGACTGCTCCGTAACCAGTGCCGCCGTGTAAGCTACAAAAGCCGCTGCCAGCGCGAAACTCAATCCCAGTTTCCATCCCCAATGCATCAGGTCTAACGCCGCCTGTCCGCCAATCTCGGACCAGGCCGTGAAGATGGCGACGAGTGCCAGCAAAAACTCACACGCGTAGACGAGACGCATCAGTCTGTGATTCATCACTCAAAGAACTCTCATTCTACGATGAGAATGTAACCAATCCCGGCGGCCTTTCTCTGGAAAACCGTCTCGGTCCTGGTAAAAGAGGAGCGCACTAATTACGCAATGAAGGTTCTTACGGAGGGAATTGAACTCCACCTTGCTCACCCGGATGAGCTGAACGTCTCCTGGATCGGCCAGGAAGAAGCACTGCGGCAGCTGATGGCCGCCTGGATGGTGATTCACGACCGGGATATCCCGATGAATCCGCGCCTCCTGGGGAAACCGGGCGTGGGCAAGACTACGATGGCATTTGCGGCCGGCAAGCGGCTCGGCCGCGAGGTCTATATTCTGCAGGCCACCGTCGATACCCGGCCGGAAGATCTGCTCATCACTCCGGTGATCGAAGGCGCATCGACGCTGAAGTATGTCGCTTCCCCGCTGGTAACGGCCATGATTCGCGGTGGTGTGGCCATCCTCGACGAAGGTAACCGCATGAGCGAGAAAAGCTGGGCCAGTCTGGCGCCTCTGCTCGATAACCGCCGCTACATCGAATCCATCGTCGCCGGTCTCAAAATCAAAGCCCACCCCGACTTCCGCCTGGTCGCGACCATGAACGAAGACTCCTCCACCTTCGACCTTCCCGAATACATCCATTCCCGGCTGCAGCCGCAAATCTTAATCGACTTCCCGGAGCGCGAGGAAGAACTCGCCATTCTGCGCGAGAACGTGCCCTTCTCTCCCGACGACGTCCTTCAGTATGTAACCGACTTCCTGCAGCAGGCACACGCCGCCGACGAGAACTATACGGTCCGCGACGGGGTCAACATTGCCCGCTACGCGCTTAAGCTGAAAGCTGGCAACCAGCACAGCCCCGCTTCGTTTCTCAGGGAATCGATTCTCGCCGTGCTGGGCGACGAAGCACTGCGGTATTCCTTGCGTTAGAGAGTCAACGCAATGCCAGCTGCCATCGATAGCGGTCCTCTGATTCGGCGCGGGAATCTTACCTACCTGCCCGTAGTCCCAGGCCGGCTTGAGTTTGCCCTGCACGTGCGCCGCTCGCTTCTCAAGCTCCGCCCGAGCGTGATCGCGATCGAACTTTCTGCTTCACTCGCCGAGCAGTACCGGATGGCTATTGAGCGTATGCCTGCGATGTCCGTCATCTTGCTGGCCCCCAAGAGCAGCTACGACGAGGACGAACCCCCTGTCTATATTCCGGTTGAGCCAGGAGATCCGTTTGTCGAAGCATTACGAACCGCCCGCGAACTGGACGCCGTCATCTTATTTCTCGAGCCGCCTGTCGAGGGTCGGTCCGTGCTGCCTTTTGTCTATCCCTCTTCCTACTCGGTGGAACTGATTGGGGTCGACCGCTATGTCGAGAGTTACCGCCTCCGCCTGCCCCAGAGAACCTCTGAAATCGAGATTCATGCCGCGGCCATGGCCTGGAAACTGCAAGGCGCTGATCCCTTCGCCGCCACCTGCGTCGTCGTGTCACTCGGTTCGCTCGATCCTCTACTCGACGCCATGGATCAGCCACAGGAAGAGCCTGCGCCGGGGCCGGTGCGACTGTTTTCCTCGGCAAAACTCTTCAATCTTCATCCCGATTGCCTGGCGGAAGTGACCTCGGAGCCTCCTTATTATCAGCAACGATATGACGGCCTGCGGGACACCGATCTGGCGGCAGCTTCCGTGAGCCGTCCCCAATGGCAACTGAGTCTTCTGCGCGAGGCCGAAAGTGAGTATAACGTCAATACCGGCGACCAGCTCCAGACCTGGCAACGCATTACTCTTGCTCGCTTCGCCAGGAATTTAGCCCTGCTCGATCGCGACCTGCTGCCCGGCGCCTACGATCTCGCCTTAGCCGCCCGCTCGGTGATCGATGATAATTTCGCCTATGAAGTTTGGGAGATGGCCAACCGCTATAGCGTGCAGCAGACTGATGATCCACCGCTGGAAACGCTCAATATCTCGGGCGATGAAGTCTGGCTCAACACCCGCCGGTTGCGTATCCGGCGTCGTTTGCCTCGTATGAAACAGCGCCTCCGGCCGGCCGGCATCAAGCGCCGCAAGCGTGAAACCTTCAAAGGTGAATGGGCCCAGCAGACCGATAGCGCCTCCATCTGCTCCTATCCGCCCGAGGACCTTATTATCGAAAGCTATGGCCGGTTTCTGAAGCAGCACGCAAAAACCATACTTAGCGAAGAAACCACCCGGGTCGAGCCCTTTACCGCTTCTTCTCGCGACGGCATTGATCTTCGCGAGACAATCCGCAACTGGCATCAAGGCAAGCTGTACGTGCGTGACAACGGCCGCTCGGCCGCCAACGTCGGCGCTCTGATTGTGATTTTCGACGAAGACCGCAACGATCGCTATCGCTACTTAACCACCTGGCTCGGAGAACACCAGAACGAATCCGATATGGCGTTCTATTCCACAGAACCATTCGATCATCTGGTTGGGCCCGGGGTCGGCCGCGCCGAGTATGGGGGTTTGTTGATGACCCTTCCGCCCCGCCGTCTTTTCGACATTTGGAGTGATCCCGACTACGATCAGGCAGAAACCAAAGCCGAGCGCCTGCTGATGGCCGGCATCGATTATTCGGTCGAGCAGCATGTCGCCTACATTGCCGCCAGACCACCCCGCTCCCTGTTTCGTCAAATTGCCGCCCGCGCCAATCGGAAAATTATCTATATCCCCCTGGGACAACTATCCCCGGCAAAACTGAAGCGAGTTCGCGTCGTGCACGTGCTCGACAGTTACCAGCGACGGGCTGACGCCAAGAAATATATCTGGTAGCTCACCCTTGCCGGCTTCTGCTCGCTAAAATCACCAAATTCTCTCGATCGCCCTATTTTTTTCCCACTCTTTGGCCGATCAGAATCCTAAGATGACAAGGCTGGCCCCAGGAGAAACACCCATGCCCCCGACTCGGTGGAGGCTTACTCCCGATCGGATCGCAACGAGTTTCGTCCTCTTTCTAACGCTTCTTCTGGCCCGGCCCGCCTGCGCCAGTCTTGACCCCGACCGTGCGCTCTCGCAATACATCCACCGGTCCTGGCAAACGGCACAAGGGCTTCCTCAAAATTCCGTGTTGTCCCTCGCGCAGACCCCCGACGGGTATCTCTGGCTTGGCACCGAAGAAGGCCTGGTTCGCTTTGACGGGGTCCGTTTTACCGTCTTCGACAAGAAAACAGCTGGATTCAAGAACAACATGGTTCTGGCGTTGCTGGTCGATCACAATCGCGACCTGTGGCTGGGCACATTTGGCGGTGGCATCGCGCGCCTTCACCAAGGAAAATTTCAGTGGTTCACGACTAAGAACGGACTACCGTCGGACCAGGTAAGAGCGCTCTACGAAGATCCGCAGGGTTGCATCTGGGTCGGCACTGAGGGCGGGGGTTTGGCTAAACTGGCCAAATCTCACGACAGGGTGTCTCGCGTGTTTAGACGTTCGAACGGCTTAGCCGATGATGCCGTCGCTTCGATTGCTGGAAACCGCGCCGGCGACCTTTGGATAGGAACTCACTCTGGCTTGAGCTATCTACACGAGGGAAAACTATCCAGCTATCCTGCCGGCAAGACCTTCGCAGGCGCCTTCGTTCGCTCACTCCACGCAGATGATGACGGTTCCCTCTGGATCGGGACCAGCGACGGTCTGTTCCATTTCAGTCCTTCCGGCATGCAGCGCTTCAATGTAAGCCGTGGTCTGAGCAGCAACACTGTCTTCTCGATTACGCGAGATGTTGCGGGCACTCTCTGGATCGGTACCGACAACGGGCTAAACCGGCTGGCGAACGGACGGATTGACTCCTTCGCTGAAAAAGACGGATTGCCTGCCAAGGAGGTGTGGACGGTCTTCGACGATAAAGAAGGTAATCTGTGGTTCGGGACCGGAGGCGGGGGACTAAATTCCTTCAAACCCGCAGCTTTCACTACAGTAGCCAAAGCGCAGGGATTAGCGAGCGACATGATTCTGCCTCTGTTTCAGGACCATTCTGGCGGTGTGTGGATCGGTTCCGACCAGGGCTTGATGAACCTGAAAGACGGGCGCGTTACAACTTACTCGATCAAGCAGGGTCTGCCCGATAACCTGGTCTTCTCAATCGCGCAGGATCGCTCAGGAACGCTTTGGATCGGCACGCGTCGCGGCCTCGCCAGGCTGAAAGATGGAAAGATCACCGTGGTGAGCCAGATCCCGGCGACCTTCGTTCTCTGCACTTACATCGACCACTTGGGCGATCTCTGGGTCGGTACCAGGAGTGGCTTGAGCCACTTGACAGGTGAAAGCGTGAAGACGTACCGGCTCCAGGACGGTCTATCGAACGACAACGTCGTTTCGATCTTCGAAGATGCCACTCATCAGATGTGGATTGGCACGGGCGACGGAGCGCTGACTCGTTTCGCGGCAGGTCGTTTCCTCTCTTTTCACCCTTCGCAGGCTACGGGCAACTCACTCATCTGGTCGATTCAGGGCGAACCGAATGGCGCTTTATGGCTGGGCACTAGCGGCAGCGGATTACTGCGTTTCTCACAGGGGCGATTTATAGCGTATCGCTCGTCTGACGGGCTCTACGACGATAATATTTTCGCCACTCTCGACGACCACCTCGGCAATCTCTGGATGACCTCGAACAAAGGCGTTTTCCGCGTGGCCAAAAGCCAGCTAAATGCTTTTGCAGACGGCACGTTAACTAGCATTCGCTCGATTGCCTACGGAATTGCGGATGGCATGAAAAGCGCCGAATGCAACGGCGGCTTTCAACCGGCGGCCCTTCGATCAATCGATGGAAAGCTCTGGTTTCCTACCGTGAAAGGATTTTCTGTTGTCGATCCGCGCTCGGTCGATCTACGCAGCGGCCCCAGCGCGCTCCTCGAGCAGGTGCTGATTGACAACCGGCACGCCACTATCAGCGAATTCATCGCCGCGCCGCCCGGCAAAGGCAGCCTCGAATTTCAATTCACCGCCCCTACTTCCATCGATCCGGAAAAGCTTCAGTTCCGCTACATGCTCGAAGGATTCGACAAGGATTGGATCGAGGCAGGAACCCGCCGCATCGCGTTTTACACGAATATTCCCCACGGAAACTATAAATTTCGGGTGCAAGCTGGGCGGAATGGCGTGTGGAGCACTTCACCAGCCACACTGGCGCTTACGCTCAGTCCGCATCTCTATCAGACGAAGACCTTCTTTTTGTTTTCGCTACTTGCTTCGGTGAGCCTCTGCGTCGCCGCCTACCGTATCCGGGTACGACACCTGACGAGACAACAGCAACGACTCATTCAACTGGTAAACCAGCGCACTGCTGCCCTGACCGAGAGTGAGCGTCAGCTTAGACAATCCCGCGACGAGCTGGAGCTTCGAGTACAGGAGCGAACGAGGGAACTGAATCAGGCCAAGGATGCCGCCGAAGCAGGCAGCCGCGCGAAAAGTGAATTTCTGGCCAACATGAGCCATGAGATTCGTACGCCCCTGAACGGCATTCTTGGCATGACCGGAATTGCGCTAGGGACCGACTTGCAGGCGGATCAAAGAGAGTATCTGGAGATTGTCAAAACCTCCGCGGATTCCCTGCTGGGCATCGTCAACAACATTTTGGATTTCTCGCAAATCGAAGCCGGTAATCTCTCCCTGGCTACGACGCCCTTCCCGCTCCGCGAACTGCTGCATGAGTCTATTGACTCGGTCACTTTGAGAGCGAGAGAGAAGGGCCTTAGTCTAAATCTCGCCGTCGGAAGCAGTGTTCCGGACAGATTCCTCGGCGATCCTGTCCGCCTGCTTCAGGTCCTCCTGAACCTCCTTGACAACGCAGTAAAATTTACTCCGCATGGGTCGATAGCCGTATCGGTGGATAGCCGGCAGGTTAGAGCCCAAACCGCCCAGCTTCACTTTGCCGTCAAGGATACGGGGATCGGCATCTCGCCGGATAAACAGGAAACGATCTTTGAAGCCTTCCACCAGGGGGATGGCTCTTCGACTCGGAAATTTGGCGGAACCGGTGTTGGACTAGCTCTCGGCGGACGCCTGGCAGCCATGATGAATGGGCGTCTATGGGTTGAAAGTGAACTGGGTTGGGGCAGCACCTTCCATTTCACAACCGAACTGGCTCTTGATGAAATTACGGCAGCATTAGAACCTCATGCGGCCAGTCTCTCTTTAGCTGCCTGAGCTAGGACGACGATCCGCAAACTCCTCAACTCTTCTGAGTCGCAGCCTTCTTCGCATCCTGCTCTTTCTTAAGCTTCTCTGCTTCCACTTCCTCGCCGTCCCGCACATTATTCATGACAAAGTAGCCTTCGAGTGATTGATCGGAATCGACCATGTCTTCTAAACTTCGCGCCTCTTTTTCCGCCTGATGCGGACTCTCGACCAGGTTTTCCGGCTTATCGTGATCTTTCTGATTTTCCATTGTGCTTATAGGACTCTGACTTGAGCAAGACGTTTCCAGACCGGTTTCAGCAAGTTGGTTCTCTAACTGACCGGCTCCGTCAAGCGTCGGGAAGGACGAGCAGGCTCTGGCCTTTCATCTGCGCCGGCTGATTGAGACCGAGTAAGCCAAGAACGGTGGGTGCAATGTCTTTGAGCGCGCCACCTTCCCGCAATTGAACGTCACCGTTCCCGATGAAAATAAAAGGTACTGGATTAGTGGTGTGATACGTGTGCGGTCCCCTGGTCGCGGGATCGATCATCATTTCGGCATTCCCGTGATCGGCCGTAATGAGCCAGGAACCGCCGGCACGCTTGAGCGCTTTGTGGATCTCGCCCAAGCCCGCGTCTACCGTTTCGCACGCGCGGATAGTCGGCTCAATCTTGCCCGAGTGTCCAACCATGTCAGCATTGGCGTAGTTCATGACGATGAGATCGAAACCGCCCTGTTCGATCGCTTTCACCACTTTTTCGGTGATGCCGGCCGCGCTCATTTCCGGCTGTAAATCGTAGGTTGCCACTCTTGGCGACGCCACGAGTTCCCGCTCTTCGCCCTGGTACGGCTTTTCGTTGCCACCATTGAAGAAGTAAGTGACGTGTGCGTACTTTTCGGTCTCCGCCACGCGCAGATCCTTCAGACTTGCCTGCTGCATCACTTCGGCGAGAATATTGTCGGGGTGTTCCGGCGGCAGCACGAAAGGCAAACCAAAGCTCTTGTCGTACTGCGTCATCATCGTATACGTAAGGTTGGCGGGGACCTGAGAACGCGATGGCTGTGCGAGCGACAGGTCGGTAAAGGCCATCGTGATTTCACGTGCACGGTCGGCCCGGTAGTTGTACATGATGAGGCTGTCGTCCTCGCGCACCAAACCTATGGGCTGATTGTTTGCATCTACGATCGTCACCGGCTCTATGAACTCGTCGGTGATGCCAGCTTCATAGGAGCGCCTCACCGCCTGCAGAGCCGACTCGCACCTATGGCCGTTACCAAGCACCATTGCGCCAAACGCCCGGTCGACACGCTCCCAACGCTTGTCGCGATCCATCGCGTAGTAGCGGCCTGAAACAGAGGCAATTTTGCCGACGCCGATTTCCGTGAGCTTGTGTTCCAATTGCTCGATATAGCCGGCGCCGCTTTCGGGCGAGGTATCGCGCCCGTCCATAAAGCAATGAACAAATACCTCGTTGAGCCCATGCTGTTTCGCCATCTCTAGCAAGGCATACAGATGCGTAAGCTGCGCATGCACGCCGCCATCGCTGCATAATCCAAGCAAGTGGAGACGGCGCCGTTCCGCCTTCTTCATCGCGTTCACGAGGACAGGATTGCGAAAGAACTCGCCGGAGCTGATTGCCAGATCGAGGCGCGTGACATCCATGTAAATCACACGGCCCGCGCCCATGTTCATGTGCCCGACTTCGCTGTTGCCCATCTGGCCTTCGGGCAAGCCGACAAATGGACCCGACGTGTGGACCAGCGTGTTCGGATACGTCGTGAGCAAAGAATCGTAGGTCGGTTTCCGCGCGAGTGCAATGGCGTTTCCTTCAGTCGCGGCAGAGTAACCCCACCCGTCAAGTATCGTAAGAACCAGCGGTGTTTTTTTTGCCATGCCTGCTTATTGGTGCTGAAACGCTTTCTTCCCGGGATAGATCGCGCCCGCTCCAAGTTCTTCTTCGATGCGCAGCAGTTGATTGTATTTGGCGATCCGATCGGTACGGCTGGCGGAACCGGTCTTGATCTGGCCGGCATTGGTGCCGACCGCCAGGTCCGCAATAAAGGCGTCTTCGGTTTCGCCCGACCGGTGAGACATCACTGTCGTATAGTGAGCCGCCTTGGCCAGGCGCATCGCTTCCAGAGTTTCGGTCAGCGATCCGATCTGATTCACCTTCACCAGGATCGAATTAGCCACGCCCTTATCGATGCCTTGTTGCAGCCGTTCGGTATTGGTGACAAACAGGTCGTCGCCTACCAGCTGAATCTTGTCTTTCAGCGCATCGGTTAAGTTCTTCCAACCGTCCCAATCGTCTTCGGCCATGCCGTCCTCGATAGAGATGATCGGATATTGTTTGACCCAGCCAAGCCAGAACTCGACCATCTGATCGGAGGTCTTCTCGCTTTTATCGGACTTCTTAAAAATGTATTTCTTTTTGTCTTTGTCGTAGAACTCGCTGGCAGCTGGATCAAGCGCAATCGAAATTTGTTCACCTGGTGTATAGCCGGCCTTTTGGATGGCTTCGGTGAGAACGTCAAGCGCTTCTTCGTTCGATTTCAGACTGGGCGCGAAACCGCCTTCATCGCCCACTGCCGTCGAGTAGCCGCGTTTCTTGAGAACTGTTTTCAAAGTGTGGAACGTTTCCGTGCCCATGCGCAGAGCTTCGGAAAATCTCTCCGCCCCTACCGGCACAATCATGAATTCCTGCGGATCGACGGAGTTGTCGGCATGTGCGCCGCCGTTAATCACGTTCATCATGGGGACCGGCAGAACACGCGCGCCAACGCCGCCCAGATATCGGTAGAGCGGCGTCATTTCCGATTCGGCCGAAGCGCGCGCGACAGCCATCGAGACCGCCAGAATCGCATTAGCGCCCAGTTTGCTCTTGTTCGGGGTTCCGTCGAGAGCGAGCATTTTTGCATCGACTCCGGTCTGGTCCGCCGCATCCATGCCGGCGAGAGCGGGGCTGATTAGTTTGGTCACATTGCCCGCCGCCTGTTGCGTTCCCTTGCCCAAGTAACGGGTTTTAACGTTATCTCGCAGTTCGACGGCTTCATGTTCGCCGGTCGATGCGCCCGACGGTACAGCGGCCCGTCCGATCGTGCCGTCGGCCAGGTAAACATCTGCTTCTACCGTGGGATTGCCGCGCGAATCGAGAATCTCTCTACCAAGTACCTTGACGATTTCCATGCTGAGTGTGTCTGCGTATCCTGTTCTGAAGGGGATTAGAAATGGGCGAATCGATGGGCCCTTAGCCGGCTCATACCGCCCTCGCACTTTTGCGAACTTTCACTCTAACAGGCAGAGCTTACTGCAGGACCGTCACACCAGTAAGCTACCCGAGTTACACTAAAAGCTTGACCGTCGAGCAAATCACGGTCTTTTCGGAAGGTGGTGAATTCTAGTTGGCAGAAGTCCATCTGCAAGATGGCGAGACGCTGGAAAGCGCGTTGCGGCGATTTAAGCGCAAAGTGCAGCAGGAAGATATCGTAAAAGAAATCAAGCGGCATTCTTTTTACCTCAAGCCGGGTGAAAAGCGGCGTACCAAAGAAGCTCTCGCCCGAAAACGCAATCGCAAGAAACGTCCTCGCGAAATGGAATAGCGCTTGCGTTCGATAAAACGATTGAGCCCGCCCTGGAATTCCAGGACGGGCTTCTGTTTTTAGTGGCTACCGGTGGTCTCGCGCGCGGAGGTCACTTTCGTTTCCTTCCACAATCGCTGCGCCGGCATGACAAAGATGGTCAGGCTGCAGAACGCTGCGGCCACCAATACGGTGAAGGCGCGAATCACCGCCGACAAGCGCTTGACGGTCGTTCGCTCCGGCACCACGGGATCGGCCAATGCTGCGACATAAAAAACGAACTGGCTCGCCAAAGCTAGACCACGCCAAAGCGGAGGCAATCCGAAGCTGCTCAGAAAAATCAGAATGAGCGCGAAAGGCAACAGCAGCCGCCCAAACTTGTGCGAAAAAAAGTGAATGAACCGGCGATTTCCAGGCCACAGCAGGGCAGGGAAGTAGCGGATGATCTGATAAACCCCGGCCTGCGTGCGCACCTTTCGCTTGAACTCTGATTGCAACGAAGTGGGCAGGTCGTAGGCTTTCGCCTCATCTTCAAAATAGATGCGAAAACCTTTCCAGACCGCGGCGAACGGCAGGTAGACATCGTCCAGCAGGATATCGGCGGGTATGGGCGCGACAGCGGATCTGCGGATGGCGTAGATAGAACCCGTGGCGCCCAACATCGCGTCTATCCGGTTCAGGTTCTTGCGAATCCACTTCTCGTATTTCCAATACAAGCCCGTGTTGTACTCCTCGCGCGTGTTTCCTTCCCGGATGACGAGTTCGCCCGTCACCACTCCCACCGTAGGGTCCGCGAAACACGCCACCAGTTTGCGCAAAGCCGCCGGATCAAAAGGCTGGCGAACATCCGTCAAGACAACGACCTCGGAAGAGGCTTGTTCGAGCCCGCGATTCACAGCGGTTGCTTTGCCGCCCGCAGGAAGCGACAGTAGTTTCACGCGTGTGTCACCGAACGATTCCACAATGGCGTCAGTATCGTCGGTCGATCCGTCCGAGACGATCAGGATGTCCAACAGTTCGGCAGGATAATCCGAGTCGAGCAGAGAACGAATCTTTGGCTCAACCCAGCGGCCTCCATTGCGGACCGGCACGACGATGGAGATGCGAAGCGGAAGGAATTCTTTGTGGATAGGCCGCGTGAATCGTTTTGCCAACACCGCCAGCAAAGCCGGATAACCAGCTAAGACATAAAGCAGAAAAGCGCTGCTTGCCAGAAAGATCACGACAGCAGCGCTCATGCGGATTTTTGGAACATTCCTGGCGAAAAGGCGTGCAAGATCAGAACGAAATGAGGAGTTCGGGTGAAGGAACTCCTCATCTCTGATCACTATTGTGGCAGGGTTAGGAACCGCTGGCCGGAACGGTCAAGGTGGTTGTTGCCTGGATCGTTGGATTGGCGGAACTGCTAATGGTGACGGTCACGGTTTGGGCGCTGGATGTAGCCGTCGCGGGCGCTGTATAGAGCCCGGTCTGGCTGATCGATCCCGGCCCTGTGATCGACCAGGTGACAGCGTTGCTCATGTACCAGCCCGCAGCGTACATCTGTAGCGAATTCCCGGCTTTCACACTTGTTTGCTGTTGCGAATCAATCGCAAGATGGGCCGGAGTAGTGTCGGGTGTAATCACCATGCCGCCAAGAATCGGCGAGGGTGAAGAAGTGGTCGGTACGTCCGGAAGAACGGCGCGCAGAGCCACGGTCAACTGGTTATTTGTCACCTGTGCCGGGATGTACACGTCCACCGGAGTTGCGTAAGCGTAGCCGACCGGGAGTCCGAGATCGAAGTTATGCTGGACGATCTGGCCATTGGCTTCGATGTGAATTGGCGCGCGCCAGTTCGGATTGTAGGTCACGCAAGGGTTGCAGCCGTTATAAGGTTGGGCGAGCATCAGGCGAACTTTGTAGTTGCCGTTCGGCACGACGAAGTTATACATCAAGTCGTCGCCGTAGGTGTAGCCATTGCTTTGATAGACATATCGCTCTGTACTCGAGTTGAGCGACGGCCAGTTCGGGTAATCGCCCAATTTCTGAATGTAGGTGCCCGTTTCAAAGCCCTGATCTCCCAGCCAGACGTTACCAGATCCATCGGTCGTACCATTGGGATTACCGGCGTCGATCCGAATGCTCCCGGTTGGATTCGTTCCATTCGGAAGGATCGTGACATAGAGGCTCGCGGTGGCAGCCGGGTCGGCAACACTGGTGGCCGTCAGCACTGCATGGTTGGTGGTAGTGGCTGAAGCAGGCGGTGTGTACAACCCACCGGCGGTGACGGTTCCTACGCCGGAAGTGAGAGTCCAGGTAACGTTCTGATTGCTTGCTCCATTCACCCAGGAAGTCAGCTGATAACCTGACATTCCACCAAGTATGTACATGGTCGGCGATGGCAAACCGACGATCACTCCTTGCAGAGCAACCGGAAAGTTTACCTGATACGTCGAATTCGATTGATCGGTCGCTGTGACAACCGCGAACGATTTCGGCTGCTGGTACGGATTGGTCGGGTTTACCTGGAGCGAGTTATTGCTCACGATGAAGCTCGATTCATCGACCGCTTCAAAGTTGGACATACCAATTCCGGCGCCGCTGATCTGGCCCAAAGCGCCCATGGTCGGCGGATCTTCCTGCACATCGGTGCTCACCGTAAGCGTCGGCCCGGTACCCGCGTCTGCCAGGAACATGCCATATTGCTTCAAAGCCGTCAGAACCACTTGCGCCGAAGGGCTGAACTTGCTGATGTCGTAGCTGGCCTTCAATCGAAACCGTGCGCCGTAGGGCGGACTATTCGTGCAGCCGGCGCACCCGTTACCGCTGTTGGCTGGCCAGTACCGCATCGAATGGATGTAGCCCCCCGCCACCGTAAACCGCATGGCATGGTTCACCACGCCCGCTTTGATTTCGTCCAGGTGGAGCGTCAGAGGTGACAGGGGCATGCCCGCCGCATCGGTTGCGCCATTGTAGGGAAGAGCATAGCTGTTCCAGCTGTAAGTGAGGCCGCTGGTGGCGGTACAGGCCGCTACTCCGTTCTGGCAGGCTTCCACGCCGAAGAAGTTGTTGTAAATTTCATAAAATTGACAATTATCCCGGCGCACCGTAAGGATGTGGTGGTCCGTATTATTCAAGCGGGTTACGAATACGCCGCCTTCCCGTTTCAGGTTGGGCCATTGCGGCACGACAAACGGGCCGTTGTAGAGATTGGTGTAATAGAACGTCAGATTCTGAACCGGGGTCGTATTGTCGGCGATGTTAGTGCCCCAGCTCGGCAGAAATCCAACGCCAAGTGAGCCCATGTTAACCGTCCAGGTGGCGGAGTGCGATTCGAGCGGCAGATTATCGATCCGCGTGTTGAAAACCGAGTCGCTCGGCGTGGCTTGGCAGCTTCCAATATTCCCCTGTACGCCGATCGAAGCCGGGGCCGAGTACGTGGCCGCCGTACTGGAACTCGAAATGAGTGAACCCGAACTCCCATTCACCAGGGCCCAGTTCACCGGACGATTCGCAGTGAAAGTGACAACGCCATTTTCTCCAGCCGAAGTGGCGGACGGCGTGATCACCAGACCGCCGCTCGTGATCGCAACAGCGCCGGTTCCGGTGACGCCGGCCAGCACCGGCGAACCGGCTTCATTACCGCTGATCACGATAGATGCCGATTCGGCTGCCACCACCGAAGGCTTGAAAGAAACGGTAATTGTGCAGGTCGCTCCGGAAGGGACCGTGCTGCCGCAAGTATTCGAAAGTAGAAAGTCAGAAGCGTTTGGTCCACTCATCGTAATACCGGCCAAAGACAAAAAGGAGGTTCCGGTATTTTGCACGCTGATCGTTTGAGCGGCACTGGTGGTTAAGGTCGTCTGGGTGCCGAAGCTCAGGCTGGTGGGATTCAGCGTGATCTGAGGAGCGGGCGCATTGCTGCTGGACAAAGTGGTCCAGTTATTGGCCGCGGTACACCCGTACAGGTTGGAACCCGGAGCTGCGGTGGTATTGAAGAAGAGCTGCCCTACTTGGCAAGTAGACGGCAGGGTCGTACCCACCGAAACGGGGCGTGTAAAGGGAAACGTGGAGAAGTCGGCATTCCGCCCTTGAGTCGCGAGATTGATACTGGTCGTCTGCGCCTGACAGAAGACGCCTCCGAAAAGCACGACGCTCATTAACGAAGGGCAAATAGCGGTCCGGGAGAAGAGGCTTCGGCGAGCGCTGGGCTTCAGCTTCGCGATTCGATTTTGGAAAAACTGCAAGGCTTTGTAATCCTTTCAACGCCAAGCGGAACACGGCGTCTGGATCGCCTGAACCGCCCGGGCCGCCCTGTTTTCGAACGTCCGGGCAATACTGGATTGCAAATCGTTCATTTGCAAACGTTTGATGGGAGCCGAGAGGAATGAAAGAAAAATGCGCGCCTTTGTGACTGCAGTTCGGGCCCTTTGTCTGGCCATGCTGTGAGTGAATGACTGCCGGCTAAATGCAGATTTCGCCACGAACATCTTGAACACGCTCCCACCGTTCTAGGAAGAAGGTGTACGGAATTTTCAAAATCTCTTTCCGCCGTGAAAGAAGCCCGCGCGGTTAAGCCCTAAGAATGCACTGTGGTCCGGTAATAAGTACTCTGAAGGGGATCGGGTCCAAGGGTCCGTTAGTTCATTCCGAAAGTGCCAAGATATGGCAAATGCCGATTTCAGTTCGAGTCTGCGAGCCGAACGAAATAGCATCGCTCCGGGAATGCTACCGGGAAGAGATGCACTGCCAGATTGTTCATGATTCGATTCATGCTCGGTCTGGCTGGACCATAGAATATCTTTTGGAAATGAACGGAACCGTGGCTGGATACGGGTCCGTGGCGATCGCAGGTCCTTGGACGCCCTCGCACGCTATTTACGAGTTTTACGTGAAAGGAAGCCACCGCCAGCGCATGTTTGATCTGTTCGCGGCGTTGCTCGCAAATTGCGATGCCAGCATGATTGAAACGCAGACCAATTCGCCATTCCTGCCCGTCATGCTGCATACTTTCGGTCACAGTGTTCATGCAGAGGCAATTCTGTTCGAGGACCAGTTCGAGACACGGTTGGAGCCGGATAACTTTTGTTTTCGGTCAACCGAGCCCGAAGAGGCGGAGCTGTTGAGATCGTTAAATCTGGATGATACGGCAGGTTGGATTGCGACGTTTAACGGTAGGATTGCGGGAGCGGGAGGCGTTCTCTATCACTACAATCGCCCTTATGGCGATATTTACATGAAAATCGCGGAATCGTTTCGGGGCAGGGGGCTCGGAGCTTACCTGGTTCAGGAGTTGAAAAAAGCTTGCCGGGCCGGAGGCAGCGTTCCCGCAGCACGCTGCAATATCGGGAACCTGGCGAGCAGAAGGACACTACAGAAAGCGGGTTTCGTACCATGCGGAAACCTGGTCGTCGGCGATCTGCTAAAAAAACCGCACTCGCAACCGTGAGGCTTTGGACGGGCGGCGGACACGAGGACGCAGCTTGCGCGCGGATTAAGGATTAGACAGGAAGCGAAGTATCTCCTGCATGACTCGATCGCCTTGATCCGTTTGAAAGATAAACTGGGCATGGGCAGAACCATCCAAGATGATTAATTCCTTGGGTTGTGGCGCCTTTTGGTATTGCGAACGAATCCCTGGGAGCCGGAGTCCGGCGCTGTTAGCGTCATCGCGCGCGACGATGAACAATGCCCGCGATGTTAGCTTCTCTGCCGGGAGATTCGGCGCTGCGCCCAGGAGCACGACCCGGTCAATTTCACCCCGCGCGGACTTGATGGAGGCATCCCCAGCAGCTGCGCCACCGAAACTGCCTCCAATCACCGACACTGTTTTGATTCCGTGCGCCCTCAAATAGTGAACCGCGGCGAGGACATCGTTTTCGAATGGGGCAGTGTCGAAATCCTTTTCGCCGGGACCGGTCGAGCACCCGAATCCACGAAAATCAATGGCCAGAACTTCAAATCCTTTTGATGCGAGCAGCTTTGCCTGTCCCCGCCAGCTCTCCTTAGTAAATCTGCCACCGTGAGCAAGGACAACAGCTCGCTCGCCGCCGCCATATACATCCGCGCAAACTCGGCCATTGTCCTGAGTGGGAAACGAGATTGTCTGCTGTGCTGCCAGCAGCGTAGTCACGGCAAGTGCCACCGGAACAGTTCGTAGCACCAACATGGGCCGATTATAAAGCGAGGTTCTTCCACCAGAGGTCGACGGAAAACGCCGCTGGGCCGCGTAAAGATAAATCTTTCCGCTCGCTCGGACTAATTACGTCGCTGGAGTTCTTCCAGCACAACCTTCTGAGATAAATCATCCTTGTGCCCCTCGCACTATCGACTCCTGGTCTCTTGACCTTTAAACCGGGCAATCACTTCGATCGATCCTCGGATAAACCTGTTGAACTCTACGAGATCCTCAGCCGGAATCCAATACTTACGGTGACCGGAACTGCCAACGGTCTTCACCGTATAAGCCTTCAGAAAATCGCTGGCAACCTGAAATCGTAAGACGTATCCATTATATTCCGATGCGACGTCCTTCGTGTTCCAATCACGGGCAATCTGCGTTGCATACTCCTCATTCAACACCGGATAAAAAATCGGCTGTTCTGGAAGACGCGGCGGAAACTCGCTGAAGCCGGTGGCTTCTATCAACGCGAACTCTCTCTGACCCACAGGCCTATACAGGACCGTCAACTCCATCCCTCTAACGAGCTTAACGGTAGCTGATCGGCCCCACACTCGCAGCGTCCGTCGCACGATCCGCTTAGTTCATACCGCGTTCTCGCAGAGTGGCCTCTCGGACTAAGCGTTAGCCTCGAAGCAGTGTCGCCCCTCCGGTTCTGCGACCCCGCTTCCCCTGCGAGTAGGCTAGAAGAGGGTGAGCGAACTACACTTCACCCGTGTTCCCGGACCGACGTGTCACCGATGTTTCGGGCTCTACACCCCCAGAGCACTCCCGCTAGCAATCTATTTGCAATTCCAACTGCCACCCAGATATGCAATCTTCACCTTTCTTACTTTTGAGGAACTCGCGCGCACAACGGACTCGCGACCCGCGCCCAAGTCCGCTGAAGTTCCTCTTTCGTCTGGTGGCGCCGGATCGCGGCCTGTGCTTGCTTCTAAGGAACTTCGCAGCACAACGGACTCGCGACCCGCGCCCAAGTCCGCTGAAGTTCCTCTTTCGTCTGGTGGCGCCGGATCGCGGCCTGTGCTTGCTTCTCAGGTCACTCCTGACAGTCTGCACACTCTGCGCAACCGTCCTGCCTGCCGCCGTGAGTATCACACCTAAAGCTGTGTCGCCAGTGCCCGCGGGGGGCGCCATCCAGCTGAAAGCCAACAGATCCGTGACCTGGTCGCTAGCTCCGGGGAGTGCTGGCAGTATCGATCCCAATGGAACCTACCATGCTCCTGCCGTCATCGCTGCCAAGAATGTCCTCGGCGGCTGCCAGATTCTCGGCAACAATCACATCTTCAACGTAAAAGTGGATAAGCTGCCCGTCGATCCGAATTCCGCTGCCTTCATGGGGCTCATTCCACCAAGTCCTGTCGCCTACTATCCCGGCTGGGGCATCAACATCATCGATCAATCGACTCCGACGAAACTGATGCACTTCATGTACACACCGCAGAACGATGGACCCTTTCAGATGACCCAGTGGCCGGCCCTGAAACGGGAAGGCGGGGTGTTCAGTGATCCGCATTCCGAAATGGACCGGCACGAAGTCGCAATCGACCGCCAGACGTGTGAAGTCTCTGAAATCTACAACTCTTACAATAAGGGCGACAACAAAGCGTGCGCCACCTGCACGGCGCAGAGCGGGTTCCATTACAACAGCGTGAGCGCGACTCTGCCGAGCGGCTCAGTGGATGCCGCGAGCATGCTGCTGACGCCTTTGACACTCGGTCTCGAAGAAATCCGCATGGGCGCGATTCAGCACGCCTTGCGAGTCACGCTCAAGAACAACATCATTGCGCCGCACTTTGTCTGGCCCGCGCGCACCAACGCCGGCGCCTGGGGCAAAATTCCCTACGGAACGCGTTTCCGCCTGAAGGCCAGTTTCGACACTTCCAAATTCAGTCCCATCGCCCAGGTGCTCCTGACCCAGCTCAAAGAGTATGGCCTGATCCTGGCCGACGGCGGCGGCAACTGGGATGTCAGCGCCTACACTGACCTAACGGAAGACCCGGTGGTGGAAGGCGCCTTAGGCGAAGTTTTTCAGAAAGGTCCGAAGTCGAATCAGTTCGAAGTGGTAGACGAGAGTTCGCTCATCCAATCTCCTGACAGCGGCGCCATCAAGAGCAGCCCATACGTAGCTCCCGATGGCTACGCGATCGCGATTGCCACCAGCGCAGACAATAAATCGGAATTGGCGACCGTTCCAATTACATTGCAGGCGGTCACGGTGGGGGTGCCGAATCCGGATGTCTGGATTCAGGCTGGAGTCACGACGCAACTCAAGGCATGGGTCAACGGCAGCAGTGAAAAACACTTGAAATGGAGCATGGAACCAGCGCTCGGAACGTTGACGGCAGACGGCCGCTTTACCGCACCCGACGTCGAACGTCCCACAACCACTTTTTTGACTGCCGCCAGCGTGGCCGATCCGAAAGCTTTTGCCAGAGTTGGTGTAACCGTGATGCCGAAAGGCACGATTCGCGTCAACGTGGGAAATGCCACTCGTGCCCCGGGCGCTCCGAATAAATCAGCGCCAGACTACGGCCCGGATTCGGACGGCAACATGTGGTGGCGCGGACAGGCGGGCGAAGTCTCCTGGGGCGTCATTAACGACGACTGGTACGGCGAACCCTGGCCCAAAACAAAAGACATACAGCTCTTCTACACGAGCCGCTATTCCTCGGGCGATATGGTCTACAGCTTTCTCGTCCCCAACGGCCGCTACAGGATCACACTGATGTTCGCCCAACCGCAGTGCAAAACCACCTTTCCAGCCAACTGGCGCATTCCCTTTCATCTGGAAACTCAAGGCAAACTCGTCGTCCCTAACTTCGATATGGGTGCGGGCATCGGCAACGCCTGTTTGACCCCGGTGGTTGAATCGATTCCGGCTGTAGTGAGCGATCGGTCCCTGTATTTCGCCCTTCGCCGCGTTAGCCACGGAGACCACATGCCTAGCCCCATCCTTAGCGCATTTTCGATTGCAAAAGACGATTCCGCGCCGCACCTGAGCATCGCTCCGAGCAAAGTCGAGTCGCTGACAATCGGCCAGAAAATTCAGTTCAAGACCGTCGGTTGGTTTATGGGCGAGCAGGCAAAATGGTCTGTTGTTAAAGGACCAGGCGCTATTACACCGGATGGAATTTACACAGCTCCGACCGCGCCCCCCGCCAGCGATCAACCGATCGTCTTACAAGCCGCCAGCACCAGCGATCCCTCGAAAACCGCTACCGCTCAGATGATGTTCAAGTTCGGCAAACTCAGCGTAACTCCGGGAGATGGAACGCTTGTCCGGAGTCTCAGCCGCCAATTCACGCCCAGCCTAAACGGTGTGAAATACACGAACGTGGCGTGGACTCTCCAGCCAAACCTGGGCGTCATTACGCCCGATGGAGTCTATACAGCGCCCGCTAACCTCGCAGCCGATGCCACCGTCAGCGTTACTGCCAAAAGCAAAGATGTGGCAACCGAAACCGCCTCAGCCACTCTCACTCTCAGAGCGAAACCGGACACCATCCGCATCGATTCGGGCGCAACCGGCGGATTCAAAGATGCACAGGGAAATGTGTGGTCGGCTGATACCGGATTCAGCATGCCCAGTCAGGGCCAAGGGACAAAGAACCCCATCGCGCGTGCTTCGCCCGACATGCAAACGCTCTATCAATCGTCGCGCTACCGGTATAACAATGAAAATTTTGCGTACAAATTTGAATTACCGAACGGGCGCTATGCGGTCACACTCAAGTTTGCGGATTACACCTACAAAGAGCCAGGCCACTACAATTTTGACGTCGTGCTGAACGGCGAAAAGGTTCTACAGAATTTTGACTTCGACACGGTCTACGGGCCCCGCACAGCTGTCGACAAAAAGTTCGAAACTAAGGTCACGGACAAAATCCTCACCATCGACTTTCTTGGACACAAAGGAGGCGCTTCAGTGGCCGGCTTGGAAATCGACTATCTGGGCGCGCTGGCGGGTACGCCCTAGCCGAGTTTCGCCTTGGTCCCCGCCCATCTTTACTGGCTCTACTGGTCCTTGTGGGGCAGTTTCGCGAACTGCGCCGGCCTCGTAGGCCGGCTCTTCAATCCTTCGAGACCATCTAAGTAAGTGACTTTGAGCGCCTACCCTGCGCGACGCAAACATTTAAGCCCCTTACTGATCGCGAGACCGTAGCTTATAAGTCTTCCCAAATTGGCTTACAGTCAATCACAAATCCCGATAATACGGAAGAGGGGACTTCAATTGCCTCGATCAGTTCGATCACATCATGACCGGGGAGGAAGACGTAAGCGGTTCTGGTTTTAGGGTGAAGAAGAACGGCTTCAGCGACACCGCCCTCGATCCACTTCACGCATTTCTCTTTTTGCTCCTTCAGAGAATCCGAAGGTGACGTCACTTCGATCAAAAACTTCGGAACGTGACGTGTCTTAGTGGCGGTCCGGGTGGCTTTCCCCTCCTTCCACAGAACATCTCGATGGACCCAGGCCGCATCCGGCTGGCGTTTGGCTCCACTCGGCAGATTGAAGTTTGCCGTAGCATCGAAAGCTCGTCCCGTCCCATCTTTCTTCGTCCAGACCACAAGCTGAAAGAAAGCCTCACCACTCCGATAAGAACTATCTTCGCTGTTTCCGGGAGTCACAATTATGTTTCCTTGCTCATCCATTTCGACTTTAGCGTCTGGATAAACCTCACAAGCAAGTTCAAAGCGGGCGTCCCGATCCAGTGGTCCGCCACCGGGAGTGATGACCACAACTTGGCCGGGTTCTTCGAGCAAATCGAGGACGTCAGGCATCTCTTGATTTTACGCTTCCGCGAATGTTATGTAGGAGGGATCCACATACTCGCGTTACGCGGACCGGACCCCGCGTCCGCCTAAACGGATGATCTTGGTCTTAGCCAAAATCTGCGCGATCACTGGCCGGTCAGCGCCTCCCAGCGCCGCCTCCAAATGCTGCATCACGCGCGGCCACAGCGTAATCATAGCCAGCACATACACGGCGGCCCCCAGGATAACTGTCGACGTCAATAAAATCCAGGGAATCTGTATCCCGAGCACCGGCAGCAGCCGCAACCAGAGCCAGCAAACCAACGCCATTAGACCGGTGATCAGAATCTGCGGCAGCAGAGCCCGGGCAAAATCGGTTAGCTTTAGCTCGATGAGCCGAAATGGAACGATAAATCCCGGAATCATCGTCACTCCCAGATAGGTTATGCAGTAAGCGACAGCCACTCCAAAAATTCCGAAATGAATCCCCAGCAGGAACGCAACAACCAGGATGCAACCGAAAATGATGCCAAGACGAAACATCAAGTCGGTGCGCGCTTTCGATTGGTAGATCGCCGATACCGTAGTCTGCACCGATTGCACCAGCCCCACCGGCGCTAACACCTGAAAAATGCGGATGGCGCCGATCCACTTCACACCCAGCACGGTTCGGATCAAGGGATCTGCAATCACGCCCAAGCCGGCCATCACGGGGAAACTGATCAGCGCAATCAGCATACAACTCCGGGTATAAGCCTGGCGAAATCGCTCGTTATCGTTCTGAATTCTGGCAAACGCGGGGAAAGTAGCCTGAGCAATTACCGAACTGATATTTTGAATTGGCGTCAGCATCAAGTTGTACGCCATTCCGTAATCTCCCAAAGGGGCCTTCCCCAAAAGTTTGCCAACGATTATATTATCCGCATTACGCGAAAAGAAATTGACTAATCCGAATCCCGAGAGATTCAAACTGTAATGCGCGATCGAGCGGACTTCTCCCCAATCGAATACCAAGCGCGGCCGCCATTTCGAACCGATCCAATAGCCGGTGGTGGCGACCAGGGAAGTTGTGATGTTGGCAAACACTAAGCTCCAGACGCCAAATCCCTTATAAGCGAACGTGAGCGCTACCAGGTAAGCAAATAAGCCGGCGCTCAGGTCAGCGGATGCCAAGGCGCGGAAGCGCATCTCCCGGATGATGAGCGAGCTATGCACGATGCCGCAAGACATGAACCAGAATGAGATCGAAAGAGTGCACAGGATCGGTACCAACTCCGGCGTATTAAAGAAACGCGCCGCCAGAGGACTCGCGGCGCAAAGCAGCAACGCGAGCGTGAGTCCCAGAAAGAAATTCAACCAGAACAAGCTGGAGAGCAGCCGATCGGTGACAGCCGGACGCTGCACAATCGCGGAACCGGTACCCAGGTCGCGGAAGTTCAGGATGAACAACATGAACAGGTTGGCCATCCCCATCACGCCGTAAGCGCTCGGTCCCAGCAACCTGGCCACGGTTGATACCGACGCGATGGAAAGAATCTGCCGTCCGGCTGTCGAAAGGCTCGACCAGGCAGTTCCGGCAACGGCTCGCTGGGTCAGAGTGCGTTCGGGATTTGGCGTCTCAGTAGTTGCCATTTATCTGAAAAAGAGAGGATTAAGGGGTTACAGTACACTAGTGTAGCGGCAGCTGATTTCCTCGCGGCAGCCAGATGGCGACCCCGGATGCCGACTTCTTACCAACCGCTGATCAATCGCGGATTTGATGCCAGGCCGAACACCGAAACGCCTTTTTTCATAGGCATGTACCGCCCGTTTTGAACTCCCGTAAGCTCAAAATACTGGCGCTTGTCGAGGCCCAGGTCGTCACTGCGCCCGCCAAAATCCTCCTGAATTTTGCGCGCGATTGCCGTGATTCAGTAGACTTAACGCTCGTCACCTTCGTCCGCGCCACCGCCTCAGCAGCCGGTGCGCCGCCGCAAAACCCCTTCATCGCTGCTGCCGCCCAAGCAGGCATTCCGCTTGAAGCCGTGCCCGAAGCAGGCCGCTTCGACCGCAACGCCATTGCGCAATTAAGACGATTATGCGCGCAATACCAGCCCGATATCGTTCAGACAAATAGCGTCAAATCTCACTTTTTGATCTCTCTCTTGCGACCGCGCGACTTCGGATGGATCGCGTTCCACCACGGTTACACCGCCGAAAATCTTAAAATGCGGCTTTACAACCAGCTGGATCGCTTCTCTCTGCGAGCTTGTGACCGTGTCGTCACAGTCTGCGAAGCGTTCGCTAATCAACTTCGGCAACGCGGTATTCCGCGCCAAAAGATATCGGTCATACCTAACGGCATCGCGACCGATTTCATCGAGCGCGATGAAGCCGAGGTCCGCGCGGGGCGCGCCCGTTTTGGCATGTCTGCGGATGAAGCGCTCGTCTTAAGCATTGGCCGCTTGTCTCCCGAAAAAGGGCATCGTTTTCTGATCGACGCGGCAGCGCGCCTGAAGCAGACCCGGAATGCCCCCGCTTGCAAAATTCTGATCGCCGGAAGCGGCCTGCTCGAAGCGAAACTGGCCGCTCAAATCAAGGCCGCCGGGGTCGAAAATTTCGTCCAGTTGATCGGCCACCAGGGCGACGTGCGGCAGCTCTTCCAAATAGCTGACCTCTTTGTCCTGCCTTCGCTCTCGGAAGGTTCGCCCATGGTTTTGCTCGAAAGCATGGCCGCGCACGTGCCGGTAGTTACCACCAACGTAGGCGGCATACCGGAAGCGGTCACACACGACGAGTCAGCTCTGCTGGCGCCCCCGGCCTCGCCTGAGCCGCTGGCGAACGCTATCGCGGCCTTGCTTCAGGACAGACGCCGCGCCGCTCGCATCGCCGAAGCAGCGTTCGTACGCGTGCGCGACCACTTCAACCCGACTCTTTACAACCAGCGCGTGCTCGCGAACTATCAGGCGGTAATTGCTGCCCGCGCTTCCAGGCAGGTCGGAGTTTCGGCAGCCTCATGAGCGTCTCCGCATCGAACGGCAATCAATTGCCTGTCCCCGTCCTGCTCTTCGTGCGCAAGCTCGATTGGGGCGGCATTGAACGCGACGTCACCAAACTGGCGGTCGGTTTGGACCGCGCTCGCATTACCCCGCACGTAGCCGTCTACCAGGGTGGTGGTCTGCGCTACGACGAAGTGTCTCGCGCCAGCGTACCCATCCTCGATCTCGAAATCTCGAGCTTCGCCTCACCGCGCATCCTTGGCTCTGCTTGGCAGTTCGCCCGCTATCTGGGCGCACATCGCATCCAGGTAGTGCACGCTTTTGACGCCACCGCCGCCTTTGCCGCTCCCCTCGCCCGCCTGCTGCGTACGCCCGTCGTTTTCTCCAGCACACTCGGCCATCGCGATCTCTTCGACCCCAGAACCCGCAAGCAGGTCGTCTTTAGCGATCGCTTTGTCGACGCCGTCGTAGTCAATTGCGAAGCCATGCGGCGACACATGGTCAACGATTATCATCTGCCGCCCGAGCGCACCATCCTTTCTTACAACGGCGTCGACACCACCGAATTCTTTCCCGCTCCCGGCCCGAAGCCCGAACCGGTTTCTACTGCCACGCTCGTGATTGGCTCGGTCTGCGTGTTGCGTCCCGAAAAGCGCATGGACATGCTGGTCGAAGCCTTCGCACCCGTGTGCCGCTCCCACCCGGGTACGAAACTGCTAATCGTCGGAGGTGGACCTGAGCTCCCCAAGCTCCAGGCAAAAGCACAAGCCCTGGGCATCGCACAAGACTGCGTCTTTCAGCCCGCTGTCGAAGCCGTCGCCCCTTACTTGCGCGCCATGGACATCTTCGTTTCCTGCTCTTCGTCCGAAGCTTTCTCGAACTCCATCCTGGAGGCCATGGCTTGCGGCTGCTGTCCCGTCGGGTCGCGCGTCGGCGGAACGCCCGAGCTCATCGAGGATGGACAGCGTGGACTTTTATTTGAAAGCGGCAACGTCGCGGAACTCTCCCAAAAACTTGCCTTGGTCGCGGGAGACAAGGAATTGCGTCTCCAGCTAGCTCGTCAAGCGGCGGCGTTTGCAGCTCACGACCTTAGCATGAAATTGGCGCTCGATCGCATGAGCCGTATCTACCAGGAAGAAGTTCAGAAGAAGAGGAAAATCCAGTGAGCATACGTCTCGCCATGTTAGCCGGGGCCCGCCCGAATTTTATGAAGGTCGCGCCATTGATGGCCGCCATCGCGCAGGACCCGGATTTCGAAACCATCCTGATTCATACCGGCCAGCATTACGACGACAGCATGTCGGGCAGCTTCTTACGCGATCTGCAGATCCCTCCTCCGCAGCACCATCTGCAAGTTGGCTCCAGCAGCCATGCCCAGCAGACCGCCGAGGTCATGCGCCGGCTCGAACCGGTGTTGATCGAGGAAGACGTTGACGGCGTCATCGTGGTCGGGGACGTTAACTCGACTGTTGCCGGCGCACTCGTCGCTTCCAAATTGCAGATACCCGTCATTCACGCCGAAGCGGGCCTGCGCAGCTTCGATCGCACCATGCCCGAAGAAATCAATCGCGTAGTCACCGATGCCCTTTCTGACCTCCTGCTGGTCACCGAAGAGAGCGGCCGTCAGAATCTGTTGACCGAAGGAAAGCACGAAAGGCAGATTTCCTTCGTGGGCAATCTCATGGTCGATTCCTTGCTCCGGCACCGGGACGATGCTCTAAAATCCGACATTCATCTGCGCCTTGAAATCGCCGGCAATTGCTACGGCTTGATTACCCTGCACCGGCCAGCCAATGTCGACGAACCCGCCCGGCTTCAACAAATCTTTGCAGCGCTCAACGTGATCTCTCAAGACCTGCCGCTCTACTGGCCCGTCCACCCTCGTACCCGCGCCCGTCTCGAAGCTATGGCGACCCAATGTACCGCTCGCATCCATTTTCTCGATCCGCTCAGCTACTTCGACTTCCTTCACCTGCAGGCGAAGGCTGCCGTGATCCTCACCGACTCCGGCGGCATTCAGGAGGAGTCTACGGTTCTCGGAGTAACCTGCCTGACCCTGCGCGAGAACACGGAACGACCCGCTACAATCGAGTACGGAACCAACACGCTAGTGGGCACGAGCACAGAATCGATTCTGAAGTGCTGGCATGCCTTGAAAAATTCACCCAAGTCCGGTTCCGTTCCGCCTTTCTGGGACGGTAAAGCCGGCGAGCGCAGTCTCGCAGCAATCCAGCGTTTCTACGCGCCGCGCCCGGTGGCTCTTGCAAGCTAAATGTCCGAAGACCTTATTGTTTTCTTTGCCTACCATTTCCCCCCAGAAAACGTCATCGGAGCCCTCCGGCCTTTTCGTTTTTACAAATATCTTTCCCGCCTGGGTTATCGCTGCCATGTCATCACGGCCGCTGACATCTCGCAGTTGCCCGGCATCCAGGGTGAGCAGGTTCACGACCCCTTCGTCACGAGTGCTCGCAGTGGCGTCGGCTGGCAGGTCGAGCGCGCCATTCGCAAGTTTCTGCTTCCCGGTGTGGTCGGCACACAGTGGTCCGTCTATGCCTATCGAGCCGCCTCCCGCTTCATCGACCAGCATCCTGAGGCACGCGTTACCGTCTTCTCCACCTTTCCCCCGGTGGGCGTGCTTTTGGCCGGATACTGGCTTTCCCGCCAGCGCAATCTGCCGTGGGTAGCCGACTTCCGCGACCCCCTCGCGCATAACCCGATTTACAGCCGCATCAACCGCTTCACCAAAGATCTCTATCGGAAACTCGAGCGCATCCTCATGCGATCCGCGGACGTAATCATTGCCAACACCGATGCTGCGCAGGAATACTTTAAAACGGTCTACCCCGATATTGCCAACCGTGTCGAATTACTCTGGAATGGATTCGACCCCGAGCAGCGCTTGCTTCCTCTGCCGGTGACAAACTTGAACCGGCGCGTCTACGCGCACGTCGGTGAACTCTATGGCGGCCGTAGCGCTACTCCCCTCTTGCATTCGCTCCGGCGTCTGATCGATGCGGGCCGTCTGGACCCCAATAGTTTTCAGGTTCACCTCGCAGGCCCGGTAGTCGATGGCTCACTGCCCGACCCCGATTTCCTCGCGCAAGCCGAACGGGAAGGTTGGATTAAAATCGAAACCGATCGCGTACCGCAGCAGGCCGCGCATCACATCATGCAAACCGCCCGCGGCTTGCTGCTGCTTCAATGGGAGACCGCCAGCCTGCAGGTGCCCGGCAAACTCTACGAATATCTACAGATCGGGCGTCCTATTCTCGCCTACATTCCCCGCGTCTCGCCCGTAGAAAAAATCCTTAAAAAAAGTGGAGTGCCGTATCGCTGCGTCTACACGTCTTCCGAAGGGCCTGAGTTCGACGAAGCCATGCTCGACTTCTTTCAGCTCCGCGCTCCTGATACCCCCCCCAACGCCTGGTTTGAGTCGGAATTCGGAGCTCCCCAACAAGCCGTCAAGTTATCCGATTTCATTCAGCAAGCTCGCCGCCGTCATGACGATCGAAAATAAATGCAAACATCCCGTATCGACGTGGCGACAACCGCGATTTAGCATTCTAAGATAGCATCGTGGCTATGCCAAATGCCTCAAAAGCGCCGCCGATCACGGTCGAGCAGTACGAGGAATTCGAGGGCTTCCCCGGCCTCCGCGATCAACTCATTTATGGCCGAATCGTCATGTCGCCGCAACCGAAGCCACTCCATCAACAAGTCGTCAAGAATCTATTAACGCTACTTACGCAGGCGCTCAAAGCCCAGGACTACACCGCACAGACAAACACAAATTTGCGTTTTTCAAGTGCCAACAGCATGCCCGCACCCGACGTGCTCGTCGTCACGAAAGAACAATGGAAGAAGGCATGTGAGACGGATCAATTCCTATCTGCACCGCCGATCCTGGTTGTCGAAGTGGTCTCTCCTGCCAATCGGAAGTTGAGTAAAAAGATCGATCTTTATCGTGAGCGGGAAGTCGTGGAAACATGGATTATCGATCCGAAGAAACATCTGATCAAGGTTTTTCGAGGCAATGACGAATCATCAATCGCCAGCGATACTCTCCGCCTGCCTCATCCACTCGCAGGGTCAATCAAGACGGCGGCAATTTTTCAGATCGAGTTGCCGGATTAGAGAATTCTCGCTCTGTTTGCTTAAAAGCCCAGGACGTCGTCAAACGTATAAACGCCCTTACGACCAAGAAGCCAGCGAGCGGACCTGAGAGCGCCACGGGCAAATCCTTCGCGGCTGCGGGCGGCGTGACGCAGCGTGATCGTGTCGGCAGCAGAATCAAAGCCAATTTCATGGGTGCCGGGATGCTTCCCGGCCCGGCTGGAACTGCTATCGATTGGGCGCTGATAGCCGTTCTTGCGCATCGCCTCGACAAGCTGCTTAAGCGTACCGGAAGGCGCGTCTTTCTTGGTGTCATGATGAATTTCCCAAGCCCACGCGCCGTATTCGGATTCGTTCTTCAGTAACTCGGCCGCTAAACCCGCCAGACGGCGAAAGACTGCTACACCCACCGAAAAATTAGGGCTCCAGACGAGCGCGCTTTGTTGTTCATTGACGAAAGCGGAAACTTGCGGCAGGGTTTCGAACCAACCGGTCGTGCCGCAGACCGCTGGAATCTTTGCTTCGGCGAGCCGCCTGATGTTGGCCGGAGCGCTGGCGGGATGGGTAAACTCGATGGCCGCGTCAGAGGTCTTTAATGACTCCTGATGGTTGCCGGTGGTCAGGCGTTGGACGACTTCGAAACCGTACTCCGGCGATAGCTGGTCGATGAGGCGGTTCATCTTGCCGTAGCCGATCAGAGTAAGCTGTTGGGCCATAAGCGTACGTCATTTCCCATAGTAAAAGGACTGGAATCCAAAAAACGCTCCTGGTCTCTCGTAGAACAGGCGTTTTCGCCTGTCACCGCACTAGTGATCTGCCCCTCGATGACCGCGATCCGTCTACATCCGAGCGCTCCTCGAGAACAACTTCATAGCCGTCGGCGAGAGGTCGAAATCGCGCACGTCGAAGTCGGAAGGTTAATCCTCTGCACGGCGTCGTCGTTCGCAGTTCAGAATAGGACCTGCAATCCTCACCTGCCACGTTTTCTAGCGCGCGCTTTCTTCTTTCCGCATTCTGTCCAGGCCATTTTTAGCGCTTCCCCGACCGTGCCGGCATCAGCGGCCGCCAGATGCACCAGCGTGCTCCCCTGACGGCCCCAGGCGCCTTTTGCCGGCTCGAACAATCCCGGATGGAGTTGCATCGCTTCGTGCTGCTGTTCCGGCGAAAGCTTCACCATCCCCCAACCCTCGTCCGGGTAAGACAAGGTCGCGAAGATTTTCCCGGCCACCCGAAAATCCGGATGGTCCATGTGCGACCCTTCGGTCGCTTCAGGCAACGCCAGCGCCAGAGTTCGGAATTGATCGGCTGTCATTTGATGTGAGTGGCGATCCACCACTTATAGCCAAACGGATCTCTTACACCCGCCATCCGGTCTCCGTAATCTTGATCCGACGGCGCCCGAATACTTTCCCCTCCCGCCTCTAGCGCTCGCCGGTACACGGCATCGCAGTCTTCCATGTAAAGCATCATTGAGACAGGCGAACCGCCGAAATGCCCAGGGCCAAAGGCCTCCATCGCAGGCGCTTCATCCGCCATCATCATCACCGAGTCGCCGATCTCGATTTCGGCATGTTTGATTAAACCTTCCTCGTTGGTCATGCGCATTTTTTCTCTGGCGTCGAACGCCTTGACATAAAAATCGATCGCGGCCGCACAGCCTTGGAACATCACATACGGTTGCAGGCTGTGATAACCGTCGGGGATCGCTTTGGTAGCAGACATATTTCTGATTCTGCTACGGATTAGGCTGCGCCGGATTGTAAGAAATTGACCACCTGTGACCGGCCCGGAGATTTATTTGGCCTTCAACGACGCCAGGACAACCTCCACCTGCAATGCAATCAAGCGCCGCATGTGTGCTCCATCTTCTGCAATGTCTCTGAATCCGCGCATAGCAAAAATCAGAACGCGCGCCAGTTCGGCCGGTGTCGTCTTCAGCTTTGAAGCGGCTACGGCATCTCGCAGAAGTTCGGCCAGAAACGCTTCCAGATTTGAGTACATCTGCTTGACCGGAACAAATGCCAGATTGAACACATCCCGCGCGTCTGGATGTGCTTTGGTCAAGTCGTATCCCTCCCCGGCCCATTGCTCGCAGCAGAAGTGCAGCTTCCGATCCAGACTGCGGAAGCGCGGCAACGTTTCCCGCCACTCCTGCAGTTTGTCCTCAATCAGGCGCTCGATAACCGCGGCGAAGATATCTTCCTTGCGTGGGAATATCAAATAGAGCGCCGGCCGCGAGATGCCCGCCTCTTCGGCGACATCGCCCATGGTGGTGCGCGCATGGCCATACCGCAGAAACACGTCCGTTCCGGCCTTGATGATCTGGTCTCGCCGGAGGGTCGCGTCAGCCGCCGTCTGCTTCAGGGCCACGGGCCGTCACCGTGAGACATAAACATACAGTTCATCACAAAGTAATTATTGACAACGTAACTATAAAGTGTCACTATGATATTTCGTCAGCCAAGGAGCTTCTCCTGCCAAATCAAGAATACCTTTACGATAAGCTGCTCAAACACAAACTCGGTGTTTGCGAAAAACAGAAAGGAAAAACGTAATGCCCGCGATCTTTATACATGGCGTTCCGGACACGTATCGTGTTTGGAATCGAGTGCTCCAGCAGCTATCTCGGAGTGATGTCGTCGCGCTCGCCCTGCCCGGTTTTGACAGCCCCGTTCCTGCCGGCTTCACCGCTACCAAGGAGGAATACGTCGACTGGATCATCCGCCAGTTGGAACAGCAGTCCGAACCCGTCGACCTTGTCGGTCATGACTGGGGATGCATCCTGACCGTTCGCGTCGCGTCTCTCCGGCCTGATCTCGTTCGGACCTGGGCGGCGGGCGCTGGGCCGGTCAGCAAGGATTACGAGTGGCATGAGCTCGCAAAGATCTTTCAGACCCCCGGCGCCGGTGAGGAGTGGATGGCGAAGCTCGATCCTAAGCAGTTCAGCCGGCGACTGGAGCAGCTTGGCGTTCCCGAGGACCTTGCCAGAGAAGTGCCGGCTCATATCGATGCCACCATGAAGGACTGCATCCTCCGCCTATACCGATCCGCAGTGACTGTCGGCAGCGAATGGGAACCCGGACTCGCGCGCATCACCTCCCCTGGCCTGGTCCTCTGGGGAGTTTCGGACGAAGCTTGTCCGGTCGCATTTGCAGACTACCTGGGGCGTGACACTAAAGCACGCCGCATTCTGAAGTTTGACACTGGACACTGGTTCCTCCTCGAAAGGCCGGCCGAAGTCGCACAAGCCCTCGAGCAGCACTGGGCAAGTGGCGGCTCGAAGTGAACTCGCGCTTCGTCCGCTTATGAAATACAAGAAATCCAAAAGAAAAGCAACTGATGAAAACGACCGAATTAGAAGCACAAAATATCTCGGCTGGCGCTGGGCTGATCCCCGAAAACACGCCCATCGTCATGCTTAACCTGGTCCGCTATAGGGAGCACGCTGATTACGGCGATCGCACTGAATTCGGGCCTTGCTCCGGACGGGAAGCTTACTACCAGCGCTACGCTGGGGCGTTCAATGAAATCGCGGCTCGTTCGGAGAGCACAAAGAATATCCGGCCGATATTTATTGGCGCTGCGCTTGCGACCCTCGTCGGCCCCGCCGATGAATCATGGGACGATTTGGTCCTCGTCGAGTACCCCAACTTTGCAGCATTCCGCGTTGTTGTGGAGAGCGACGAATACAAGCGCGATGCGGACCCGCATCGAAAAGCCGCCCTGGAGAACTGGCGCTTGATCGCAACGTTGAAACCGTCTTAGTCAATGGAGCAATCCAACCGAGCCGCGATCGCGAGGGAGCAATTAATTATGCCAACGAACTCATCGGGACAAGCCACTAGGACCGCTTACTGAGGACGAGCGCTTTTCTCAGGAATACCGAGGCGTCAGCATTGTCGTTGTATCGTTCGCACGGCTCATAACCTCTCTGCCGGTAGAGGGCAATTGCCGCGGCAAGATCGTCCTTGCTATCCAGGTATATCCAGGAAAAGGAGAGCTTTCTGCCATAGTCCTCTATGGCTCCCAGCAAGGCCTCCGCGATACCCTGCCGCCGAAATTGAGCGCGCACGTAAAGGCGCTTGCATTCTCCGGCGGAGAGGACGCCCGGCAACGGGCGCAACACCACGCAGCCCGCAGGCACGTCCCCCACATATGCTATCCACAAACCTGAATCCGGATTGGTAAGGAATTGATGGATGCTCTCCGGCGAGTCCCTCTGTGTGACTCCAACTTCACGATAGTATTCGTTCAGCAGAGTCCGGGCATCTACTGAATGCAAAGCGCTCGCGCGGGTGACTTCTACTGGAGACTTCAAATCAACAGTGTCCTCCGCAGAGATCAACGCTCAACAAGAGAGACTTCCTTGCGGCGTTTTTCCCAGCCCGCTTCTTCTAATTCAGGGGCCGGCGATTCCCGCTCGGGGTAGCCGATACAAAGATATGCCACCAGATGCCATTCGGCCGGTACGGCAAGAATCGCGCTCACCCGCTCCGGATTCAGAATGGATACCCAGCCCATACCGACCCCATATGCGCGAGCGGCCAGCCACAAGGTCGTTACTGCGGCAACCACCGAGTAGTCGAGCATCTCGGGCATCGTGTGGCATCCGAGACCTGAGCCCTGCGTCGTAGCACGGTCCGCGAACGCCGCCAAATGCACCGGAGCGGAATCAAGACCGCATAACTTCAGGCGCGCATACAGGGCCGCCTGCTCGCCGGAATAGCCGGTAAGCGCCCGAGCGTTTGCTTTCTCGAAATCCGCGCGTATTTCGGCGCGCATCTCGGGACGACTGATCAACACATAACGCCACCCCTCACTCAGCCCAACTGAGGGCGCGAAGCTGGTCAGTCTGAGAATTTCTTCGAGCAGGCCTGCGGGCAGAGGCTCTGCCTTAAATCGTCGAACATCTCGCCGCCACCTGAGAAGATCCCGGAATTGTTCGCGAAACTGTTCGCTGAATCTTTCGGTGTCCGGCATGTGCTCCGCTCATTTTCCCACTCACCCCGAAACAGAACGAATAGTCTCAGCTCATTCGTTACATCTGAAGTTCCCAGGTGTCGCCCGCCGAAAGGGCAACACTGCTGGCGCCGGCGAGAGATGCTGTACGAGCCGCGGCGTCGAGCCGTTCTTGTGGCTCCTGGTACGGCTCGTCGGTCAGAGGGAACGTGCCCCAATGAATGCCCAGCACCTGGCGCGCTCCGCAGTCCAGGGCAATCTGCATGGCCTCCTCTGGATCGACATGCTGGGTCCGCATGAACCATCGTGGCGCATAAGCACCAATCGGCAGGATGGCAACTGCCGGGCGCCCGAAGCGCTCACGAACTTCACGAAAGATCTTCCCATCTCGGTAAGCAGTGTCCCCGGCGCAGTAAATCGGACCTGCCGGCGTTTCAAGCACGAACCCGCCCCAGAGAGCCATACGCCGATCGCCCATCCGGCGAGCTGACCAGTGGTAAGCGGGAACGATCGTAGCGCGTATGCCGTGCGATAGCGAGAAGCTATCCCACCAATCGCCCGTCTTCACCGCCACCTGAGGAGCAGCGGTTCGAATGATACTGTCGTTTCCCAAAGGGCTCAGAATCAGCGGACGGTGAGCTTCCCACAGTCGTTTGATCGCAGGCACGTCCAGGTGGTCGTAGTGGTTGTGTGTCACTAGGACGCTATGGATAGGCGGGAGATCGTCAAAGTCGATTGCCGGCGGATTTCGCCGGAGCGGTCCGAGGCGTCGGAAGGGGCTGGCTCGCTCGGCCCACACCGGATCGACAAGAATGTTGCTGCCGTTAATCTGCAGCAGCAGAGAAGCGTGACCGATCGCATATATTTGTACGCCGTCCACATGCTCCGCTGGACGCAATCGGGCGCGGGCCGGCAGTGTCTTGGGCCACTCCGCCCTCCTGCCCAGCATGCGCCAACGCAGCAATTGGAGCAGGCTCTTGTCGGAAGAGGGCAGGCCTGGATGGAAGAAGCGTTCGCCGTCGAAATGATCCGATCGCGGTCCCTGGTAATAGCGGTTCGCCATCTTTCTCCTTGACACGTAGATGCATGTCTCATCCAGCTTGACGCCCCCAAATTCCTTGCTGTGCCCATCTTTCCTGGCTCTCGTGGGGCAGTTCCGCGAACTGCGCCGGCCTCGTAGGCCGGATCTTGCAGGTATCGTGCGGGAATGCCAGGAATCAGGCGCGCTCCCGCCGATGTCATGCGTGCCTCTCACCGGCCTTATCTAAGCTTCCGTCCATGGCCTGATTGACCTAATGCCGGCAGCCGGATGCGCAAGGAAAAAGGACATGGCAGCGTGGCTGAAGGGATTGATTTGTTGATCGACCTGCTCTCAGGACAGCCGTGAACCTCGCGGCCTGATTCCGCAACCCTCTGCTATGCTGGCCTTCAAAGCCAAGTCTCTGCCCGGCGACGCGTTCCCGCCCGAGTTATGCATCCCTTCGAACTTACTCAAAAGCTCATCGATATCGAATCGATTACGCCGAATGAGCTGGCCGTTTCGAACTTTCTTTGGGATTACCTGGCCGATCTCGTAAAACGTTTCGACGGTCATGCGGAACGCCTGCCGGTGGAGCCTGATCGCGACAATATTTTTGTTAGTTTCGGCGATCCGACGGTAACGCTTTCCACGCACATGGACACTGTCCCACCCTTCATTCCGGCCCGTGAAGATGCCACTCATATCTGGGGCCGGGGCGCGTGCGATACCAAGGGCATTACTGCCGCCATGATCACTGCCGTCGAGCAGTTGCTCATCGCGGGCAAGCGCAACTTTGGATTGCTACTTGTCGTGGGCGAAGAGCGCAACAGTGCCGGTGCGCACGCCGCCGCCAAAACGCCGCGCGGTAGCAAGTTTCTGATCAATGGCGAGCCTACGGAAAATAAACTGGCGCTAGGCTCGAAAGGCGCTTTGCGCTATGAACTTATTGCGCAAGGGCGCATGGCTCACTCGGCCTATCCCGAGCTCGGCGAATCGGCGATTGAAAAGCTGCTCGAATCACTCGCCCGTATTCGCGGCGTGGCCTTGCCTTCCGACGAACTGCTGGGTCCGAGCACTTTGAATATCGGTCGCATTGAGGGCGGTCGCGCCCCGAATGTGATCCCCGATTCGGCGCGCGCCGAACTACTCATCCGCGTCGTCGACGATGCCGCGGAACTGCGACGCCACATCGAACGCGCAGCCGCCCCAGACACGCGCGCCGAAGAAGTCTTGTTCATCCCCGCTGTCCGTCTCGGCTCGCTTGATGGCCTCGCGACCACTGTTGTAGCCTTCACCACCGACATCCCCGCTTTCAACGGTGTCTGGGGTGAGCCGTTTCTGGTTGGCCCCGGCAGCATCCATGTGGCGCATACCTCCGAAGAACGTATTCCAAAAAATCAGCTTCTCGAAGCCGTCGATCTTTACAAACAATTGATTGAACGGCTCGGGCGCTAGACCACCGTCGCTATGAAAATGATCGAAGTTGGCATCCTGGGCGGAACTGGTATGGTCGGCCAGCATTTCATCCGGTTCCTGCAAGGCCATCCCTGGTTCAAGCTCAACTGGCTGGGCGGGAGCGAACGATCCGCCGGCAAAAAACTCACTGATGCTACATCCTGGCGTTTGGACGGCGACATGCCCGCAAGCGCCGCCAGCCTCACTGTGTCCGATGCGAAGCCTGGTAACGCCCCGCAACTCGTGTTCTCCGCGATGGACGCATCGGTGGCAACCGATATCGAGCGAGCGTTTGCCCAGGCCGGCCACACTGTGGTCTCTAATTCGCGCAATCATCGCATGGAGCCCGATGTGCCGCTGATTGTTCCTGAAATCAACCCGGAGCATCTTTCCCTGATCAAGAAGCAGCGGGTCGAGCGCGGCTGGAGTGGAGCGATCGTTACCAATCCGAACTGTTCCACTATCACGCTGACGCTCGCGCTGGCGCCTCTGAAATCATTTGGTATCGAGCGCATTTTGGCTGCTACGATGCAAGCAGTTTCGGGCGCAGGCTATCCGGGCGTTCCCTCGATGGATATTCTCGCGAACGTAATTCCCTTCATCGGTTCGGAAGAAGAAAAGATGGAGCAGGAAACGCAGAAAATTCTCGGCGAAGTCACCACTCCTCTAGCGGCCCGTATGAGCGCGCACTGCAATCGCGTGCCGGTAATCGATGGTCACACCGTTGCCGCCTCGGTGGAACTTTCGTCCCGACCGTCCATCGAAGAGGCGCTGTCTGCTATCCACTCGTTTCGCGGACTGCCGCAGGAAAGAAATCTGCCGAGCGCTCCGGCCCAACCCGTAATCTACCTGCCACAGCAGGACCGCCCGCAACCCCGCCGCGATGCGGTACGAGAAGCCGGCATGGCGGTTTATGTGGGCCGCCTGCGCCCGTGTCCGGTATTCCATTTGAAGTTCATCGCCTGTGGACACAACACCATTCGGGGCGCTGCCGGAGCCGCTGTGCTCAATGCCGAACTGATGGTCTCAGAAGGCTGGCTCGGGTAACCCTTGCATGATCGTCATGAAGTTCGGCGGCAGTTCCGTCGAATCGCACGAAGCTATCGAGCGAGTAACCGGGATCGTACGCCGTTTCGAGCACCGCCATCCGATCGTCGTTGTTTCGGCGATGGGCCGCACCACCAACAAGCTGCTCGAGATCGCGCGCCATGCGGCGGCCGGCCGCCGCGAACAAGCTCTTTCACTGGTGGAAGAGCTTCGCCAAAACCATCTCACCCACGGTTTGCCCTTGGCCGGTCTGGCCGCAGCCGAACTCGAACGCTACATCCGAACTCACTTCGAGTGGTTGGAAGAACTCGTCAAAGGTTTGTCGGTGGTGGGCGAACTCTCGCCGCGCTCCATGGACACCATCGCGAGCGTGGGCGAACGCCTTTCAAGTCTCGTCGTCAGCTTTGCCTTTCGAGCAGCCGCTATTCCGACCCAGCACGTCGATTCGCGCCGCATCATTCTCACCGACAATCACTTCACCGAAGCGCGCCCGCTCTTTGAGGAAACGTTCGCCGCTCTTGCCGATCGAGTTATACCGCTCGCCGAAACCTCCGTTGTCGTCATGGGCGGTTTTCTAGGCTCTACCCTCGATGGACAGACAACCACGCTGGGCCGCGGCGGCTCCGATTTTTCAGCTTCCATCGTCGGTGCCGGCGTATCCGCCGAAGAAATTCAGATCTGGACCGATGTCGACGGCATGCTCACCGCCGATCCGCGCATCATACCCGGCGGTTATCGTGTGAAGAGCCTCTCCTTCGCCGAGGCCGCCGAAATGGCCTACTTTGGCGCGAAAGTCCTGCATCCCGCAACAGTCGTTCCCGCGGTCGAAAAGAATATTCCGGTAGTCATCCTCAACTCCCTGCGTCCCGATATCGAAGGCACTCGCATCACCGCACAAGCTGCGCCCTGCCGCAATCCAGTGAAATCCATCTCGTGCAAGCGCAGCGTCACCGTAGTCAACATCCGCTCCACACGTATGCTGATGGCGCATGGCTTTCTGCATCGCATCTTTGAAATATTTGATCGCTACGCCACCAGTGTCGATATGGTCTCCACGTCGGAAGTAAGCGTTTCACTCACGCTCGACAGTTCCGATCACCTGCAGGCAATCTGCGATGAACTTCGCATCTTCGCCGATGTTGCCGTGGAGGATCAGCAGGCCCTCATCTGCCTGGTTGGGGAAAATATTCGTCATACGCCCGGCATCGCCGCCCGCGCTTTCGAAGTGCTGCGTCACACCAATATCCGCATGATTTCCCAAGGCGCTTCTCTCCTGAATTTAGGCTTTGTATTAGCCGATGCCGAGTTGACCCAAGCTGTTTCCGCTCTGCACCACGAATTTTTCTCTACCCTCGATCCCGCCGTCTTCGACTAGTCTCTAGAGAAAAGGTATAGCAAAAGCCCAATCTGAAATCGAGTATCTATTCTCAGGCGTCTTGATGAAGTGTCTGTCGACTGGACACGACACGAATAATGCATTCTGCCTTTCGAGAACAAGAGCGGCGAAGGTGAAGTGCAAGCGGTAATCGCCGGCGTTACGCAATCCTTTTTGTTCCAAGTGGCTTCGACGAGTCTGTCGCCAAATGTGGGCGCGTAGCAATTGCAGGAAAGGTGCTTTATCACCCTCGCCCGAAAAAGTGGCGTGCATGAAAGGCGCTGCGCCGGATTTTGGAATTGTCGAGCTCCCCGACTTTGGCTGAGTGTCTGATACTCGGCAGCTCTCGATCGAAGCGTGGCTCTGCGCAAAGAGTGAGGCGCGATTCGGATTAGGAAGTGCATTGGATAAACCTTCGATGCTGTTGAAAAACTCTGCTCTGCACTTGGCATTGGGAGTCATCTCAGAAAACTCTTTCGTGTCCCGCCACAACGAAACCAGCTTTTCCATCCGCATCAGGTGCTCCCGAACAGCACGATAAATGATCGCCTTGTGCGGTCCTCCCGGTCGAAATCTCTAGACGTAAAATCGGATCGTATGCTGCGCGTTAAAGTTATCATTCGTTCCCTATGCCGCAATCCGGGGCTCTCACTTTCAGCCGTCATTGCCTTGGCGCTTGGGATCGGAGCCAACACAGCATTGTTTACGGTCGTCAGCTCGCTTGTGCTGCATCCTTATCCGCTGCCCCAAGCTAATCGACTAGTTGCCATCTTGGAACGCGAACCTAACGATAGCTGGTCGCGCGTCGCACCCGCCGACTATTTTGATCTGACCTCCCAGTCCACGAGTTTCTCGGTGCTGGCGGCGTGGCGTGATAGCTTCTCCACGCTGACGGACGTCGGCGCGACAGATCAAATCTGGAGTGTTGCCGTTTCCGATCATCTTCTCGGGTTGTTAGGCACAACGCCCATGCTGGGGCGCAGCCTACAGGCGGGAGACTATATGCTCTCGGCGCCGCGAACGGCGCTTCTGAGTCACCGAGAATGGCTGAGCCGTTTTGCAGGAAATACGGCAGTCCTCGGACACACTGTATTGATTGACGATCAGCCTTACACGATCATCGGCGTTATGCCGAAAGGGTTCATTCTACCCGGCTATAGGCGGTCCGACATCTTTCTACCATTACGCCCAGACCAAGCAGACCGAACCGATCGCACCAACCGAAACCTCTATGTCTGCGGGTTGCTAAAACCTGGTGTTTCTCTTCAACAGGCATCCGCGGCTCTTCAGGGTATCAGCCAGCGCATGCGCGTTCAGTGGCCTCGCGAGGTGCAAGGCCGCAAAATTTATGCAAATTCTTTTCGAGAGTACATTTCTCAGGAAAGCCGGCCAGCGCTGCTGGCGCTTTTGGGCGCTTCGATGTTCGTTCTGCTGAGTGCGGCGGCCAATGTTGCCGCACTTCTGCTAGCAAGGACCGTCGGGCGGCGCCACGAAATCGCAATCCGGCGTGCGCTCGGCGCGTCGAGCGCTGAAATCGCCGCGCACTCACTCGTCGAGAGCCTCGTTATCGCTCTACTCGGAGGGATTACTGGTGTGGCGATTGCTATGGCAGGAGTTCCATTGTTGCTGAGGCTGATACCACCCGACATGCCGCTCGCCAGCCTAGAAAATGTGCACCTGAACTTTAGCATTTTCGCCTTTGCGCTTGCTCTAACCGCCGTCTTGGCAGTCGCGCTGGGATTCGTTCCCGCCCTGTCTGCTACTAAATCGGAGCTCAATGACGTGCTACACGAAGGCGGCCGATCAGCAACGCTAGGTCGAGGAGGGCGAAGACTCCTCCGATCCTTGACTGCCATGGAAGTGGCTCTTGCACTGGTTTTAACAGTCTGCGCAGGACTGATGATTTCAAGTCTTAAGCGGCTTCTCACGGATGATCGAGGTTTCGAACCGGAGCAGGTTCTCACGGTCGAGGTTCCGACGATGGGCCAACGATTCAAGGAGGAAGCTCGGCAGAAGCAGCTGTATGCAGATCTGATTCAGCGGATCAACCTGATACCTGGCGTGCGGTCCGTGGGTTTCGTAAATGTGCTCCCGCTGAGCGGGGCAGAGATGACTACGCAAATTTCCATCGAAGGCCGCACTGAACGAAGCCCTGTTGAGCTGCTCACGTACGCGGTGAGCGCCGGCTACTTTCGTGCAATGAGAATACGCTTGCTCGAAGGCAGGCTTTTTAACGATCACGATGGAAGTAGGAACAACCCTCAGTCCGTTATCGTGGACCAAGCCTTCGCACGCCGTTACTGGCCGGGTGAATCATCAATCGGAAAACGAGTCCGGCAGGCTGGTGGAAAGAATCCTTGGCAAATCATCGTTGGGGTGGTCGGAGATATCCGGCACGCCAGCCTCAGGGAGGCCGCGCGTCCTGCTCTCTATTATGATTACCAGCGCTACATCGGCCCGACATTTGTGGCGACCATGGTGGTCCGAGCCACTGCCGACCCGGTCAAGCTAGTCAGAGCGGTCCGGCAAGCAGTCATCGATACGGATCCTGCACTTCCTATTTCCAAGGTGGCGCCGATGGTTCAGGTGATGGATGAATCCGTATGGCAGAACCGGCTCTCAACTGCCATCCTATCGATCTTTGCTGCGCTCGCGTTGGTTCTCGGTGCAATCGGTATTTACGGAACTCTTTCGTACGTGGTTCAGCAGTCACTCAGGGATGCAGGAATCCGGCTGGCCTTAGGAGCCACTCCCGCTCGCATTTTGTGCTCAACCTTGGGCGGGGCTATCAGACCAGCGCTCGTGGGCGCGTTGCTTGGAATACTCGGAGCTGTGGGCCTTACCCGGTTCATCGGCGGCTATCTATATGGTGTCACTGCTACTGATCCAAAAACGTTCGTGATATCGGCCCTGACCCTGCTTGCTGTGGCGCTTATTGCCAGCATCATCCCGGCACGAAGAGCCTCAATTGTAGAGCCCTCGACCGTGCTGCGACATGAGTAGGTCGACGGCCGGACCTGTTAGTCTGCTGAATTAGAGTATTTCGGCTGTCTGATGACGGGCCAGGGGCCAGAGCTCCCTTTACTCTTCGGCGCGTTCACCGTGCAGTATGGCTCTCTGATTGTTTTCCTCCGAGGGATCAACGTTGGCGGACACCGGACATTTCGCCTGGGATCGGCAATCCAGAAAGTGGTTTATAAATGGCCTTAGAAGGCGTACCTCAAAACGGTAGCAGTCCTAAATCAAGTTTGATCTTCCCGCACAAAGAGTTTTCAACAGCATCCGTCGTTCTCGCAACCTATAAGAAACGGTTGCCGCTTGAACAAATTCGAAAGGTTATTCGTGACGCAATGCGACCATCGGATCGACTCGCGATGCGCGTCTTGCAGGCAGCCATCCTGCCAGCAGACCCGAAAACAAAAGCACCATCGCCGCCATCCCAAACACTCGCGGGTCAGCCGGGCTGATCTCGAACAACAACCCCCGTGCGAGACGTGCCATACCGAGCGCGGCGAATGCGCCGATTGCGCATCCGGCAACCAGCATGGCCATGCTCTCACGAAGCACCATTTTCAAGATGCCGAGCCGGGTAGCCCCGAGTGCCATACGTACCCCGATTTCAGTGACACGACGCGACACCCGGAACGCTGTAACACCGAAGATGCCAATACAACCGATAATCAGCCCAAGCAGTCCGAAGAAGCCGCCGAGCCCAGCCATCATTCGCTCCGTAACAATAGTTTGGTCGACCACTGTTGACCAAGCCGCGGCAGTGTTGACGCGCAAAGCCGGGTCCGACTGACGCACGAGTAGTTCAATTGTCCCGGACAGGCGCATTGGATTGCCTTTATTGACACGTGCCAGGAAATTGAAATCGGTAGGTTCTTCACCGGTTCGCTGTGTCCAAGGGATGTATATAGTCTTCAGCGCCGGTTGCTTAAGATTGCTGTATTTTGCATCTGCAACCAGTCCAATAATCTCGTAGCTCACGCCTCGATTTGTCACTCTCCTGCCCAGCGGCGAAGCCGTGCCAAAGAAGTAGCGGGCAAAGCTTTCGTTGACTATAGCGACTTTTCCGGATTCGCTTGTGTTTTGCTTTCCGAAGTCACGGCCTGCCAGAAGTGGCGTTTCGACGGTCGAAAAGTACTTCGGCGCAATCGCATTGAAGGCCGCCGTCTCATCCTCACCTGGGCGAAAGGTGTAGCCTTCTACCTCGATATCGCGTACCCACAAACTGCCGCTGATCGGGAGAACATCGACGGCACTTGCAAAGACAACCCCAGGGACTTGATTTAGCCGATCAACTAAAAAGCGCGCAGCCGCACTACAGCGCTGCGTTGGGCACTTGCCGTCGGTTCGGAGAGTGAACGTTAGAATGCCGTCCGTATGCAGACCGCGATTGACACTGTAGAGTTTAACCAGAGTTGCCGCGAACAACGCTGCACCCGTGACCAACACCATTGAGATCGAGAGCTGAGCGATCACGAGCGCTTTGCCGAGCCGCTGATGGCCGCCGCTCGTCGACGAGCGCAGTCCCGAATTCAGGCGGCTCCGAACGCCATGCAGACCAGGTGCAACTCCTGCCAGAACACAAGCTAGCAGAGAGATTGCGGCGGTGAAGACAAGTGCGCGCCAATCCAGCGCGCTGGAAATCGTAACGACCTCGCCATTTGCCATCGTGTTTATAAGGATGCTACTGAACCAGCGCGCTAACAGCAAGCCAGCACCTCCGCCGAGTGCGGCCAATACGCAGCTTTCAGTCAAGAACTGACGAATCAGCCTACTCCGAGTGGCGCCGATCGCAAGGCGGATCGAGATCTCGCGCTCGCGAGAAATTGCCCGCGCCAGCAACAGGCCCGATAGGTTCGCGCAGGCAAGCAATAAGACAAGAGAGACGATGCCCATGAGGACAAGGAGCGCCCGCGAATAACGGTCGCGAAGCGGATCGAAGCCGCTTCGTCCATTTAGAACGGCTGCGCGCTGTTGCAATATTTCGGGACGATCCCTTTCAGGAAGAGTTGCGGCTACGCGCTGTTTAAAAGCTTTCCAAAGCACCTGTAACTCAGCGTTTGCCTGAGGGCGCGTGGCGCCGGGAGCTAAGCGGCCTATCATGTCCAGCACGTTGTTAGTCGGTTCGTTCCGATTTTCCGCACTCAACATCGTTGCGATTGGTAACGCGATGTCGGGATCATTCCCGACAACGGCGCCGTGGTACTCCGCGGGAGTTACTCCGATAATCGTGAAGACGTTTTTATGGCCTTCGACAGTGAAAGATTTGCCAATGACATCCGGGTTTAACCCGAAACGACGTTGCCAATAACGGTAGCTGATGACAGCGCTTGTCGCCGCCGGAGCAATCGCGTCGTTAGACGGGGTGAACAGCCTTCCAACGAGTGGCCTGACCCCTAAGACGGAATATTCATTTGCAGAAACCAGTGCTGCGCTGACTACATCTTCCTCGCCGTTGATAACAATTACTGACTTTGATTCCATCTCCGCAGCCGCCCCGGAAATAGATTTGAGATTGTCACGCAAAAACAAATAAAGGGGATAGGAGACAACCGATGGCTTGCCGTCAGCTTCGACACGTGTGATCTGAACCAGTTGCTGTGGGTCCTTCACAGGCAAAGAGCGCAACATCAGCGCGTTGATCAGGCTAAAGATAGCGGTGTTCGCACCGACGCCGAGCGCCAAAGAGAGCACCGAAACAGCGAGAAAACCGGGACTGCGGCGCAAGGTGCGGCTAACGTAATTCAGATCCTTTCCGAAATCTTCGAGCCAGTGACCGCGCTCATCGCGGCAGTCTTCTTTCACCTGTTCAACGCCGCCGAACTCCTGGCGCACTTGCCGGCGCGCCTCGTCTTCGCACAACCCACTCGCCTTAAGCGCCGCAATTCTCTCCGCGACATGAAACTGAAGTTCGCGCCTCAAGTCTTCTTCCAATCTCCTGCGCCGCCAAAAACGTGACCACCACGTCATCGCCCACCCTCCTCCGCCAAATTGAGAATCAGACCAACCGCTCCGGCCAATCGCCGCCAGCTCGCCGCCTGTGACTCCAAATGCACCCGCCCTTTATTTGTGAGGCGATAGAACTTGGCGTCGCGTCTGGTTTCCGTTTCCTTCCAGTCGGATTTGACGAAGCCCCGGTTCTCCAGTCGATGCAGGGCCGGGTACAGGGAACCGCCCGGCACCTGGACGACTTCGCCCGAGATTTGCTGCAGCCGCTGCGCGATGGCGTAGCCATGCACCGGCTGCACGGCGACAATTTTCAAGATGAGGAGATCCAGCGTACCTTGCGGGAGATCGGATTTCGAGGAGGAATCGGCCATAGCTTTAGCTTCTATCTATTTATACGCCTCGCATAGATAGAAGCACAAGCTATTAAATCCGGGTCTTCGTTTAGCTCAACATAAAGGATGTAACTTGCGATGATTCCGGGCTATCCTGGTCCCATGACCATCACTGTCTCGGTCCCCGATCAGCTCGCCCGCCAGGCCGCCGGTCAGGGGCTCTCAGTGGAAGCCTACGTCGAACAACTCGCCGAACAAGCCGCTCAGAACGGTATGACTGCTTCCACCGAGGGCGGTCGGCGGCCCGTGGACGGTCTGCTTGCCTTTCGTCGAACGCATCGCTTAACCTTGAACCGCGATCGTTCGGCAGGGCTGCGGTCCTGGCTTCACCAGGATCATAAGCGGTGAACCCGGCCTTTGTGCTGGACGCTTCGATGACCCTCAGTTGGGTGTTTGAGGACGAAGCCACATCGTTTACCGATCACGTGCTGGCACGGCTGAACGAAATGTCGGCGCTTGCTCCGGCCATCTGGCCTTTTGAGGTCGCCAGTGTGCTCACGACGGCGGAGCGCGAGGGCCGCATCCAAGCCGCCGAGCAATCGGAATTCTTGGAGTGGCTGCGGCTGCTCCCGGTCGCGGTGGAACACCGGCCCGCGACTTGACTGTGTCAACAGATTCTTCCGCTTACGCGTGCCTACCGTCTCAGCGCGTACGATGCGGCCTACCTGGAGCTGGCGCTGCGCGAGGCGCTGCCGCTCGCCACCCTCGATGGCGATCTCCAAACGGCGGCGCGCGTCGCCGGCGCGACTCTTCTCGATTTTTCCCCATGAGCCTCGCGCTGCTCCTGGTCCGGGAGGCTTGCTCTCTTTCTCACGGACGAGCGCGCGGGGAAGCGCTTCGCCGAATTCTTCACCGTCCCTATCCGCAATAGAAATACCCGCGCACCCTAGCTGACAGCGGCCCGTTCGTTCACCGCCTGGGGACTGGAATCGGCGGCCTGCGCGAGGTGGAACCGATTCACGTGGCGGCGTATGTCGAACAGTGGGAGACAAGCGCCTCGAAGCCCACCGCCGAACAACATTTGACTGCCCTGCGCATGCTGTTCGACTGGCTGGTAAACGGCCAAACCCTGAAGTCCAATCCGGCGCACGCGGTCCGCGCTATTCCTCCAAACCTGCGCGCTGGGATTTTCGACCAAGCTTATATAAACGGAGCGGCGAGCTGGCTTGCTCGGTTGGATCAACTTAACTAGCGGAGACTTTTAACCTGCCATCTCTGCCGGTGACAAACCTCGCAAATATTTTCCGCGCTGATTCCAAGAGCCTTACGCCTCCAAACAAAAAACATTCTTGTTGAGTCTTCAAAACGCCTGCTACCCTCCTTGATCATGACTGCCCGCTCCATTCGCCGCGCCCAGGAACGCAAAGCCAAAAAGCTCGCCCGCAAACAGTCCAACGAACTCGCTGTCGTCGAAACAGCCCCCGCTGAACCCGAGCCCACCGAAATCTCCCCCGCCCGTCTAGCCGCCAATCGCGCCAACGCCACTCTCTCCACTGGCCCCCGCACCGCCGAAGGCAAAGCCCAATCCTCCATCAACGCTCTGAAAACTGCTCTCACCGGCCGCACCGTCCTGCTGCCCTCCGACGATGCCGCCGCTTACGAACAGTACGTCGACCGCTTCGTCCGCGAGTTCCAGCCCGTCGGCGTCGGCGAATCCGAGCTTGTTCAGTCGATCGCCGACACAAATTGGCGTCTCCGCCGCATCCCCACTCTCGAATTCGCCCTCTACGCCCGCGGCCGCACCCAATTCGCCGAGAAATTCGCCGCCGAACCAGCCGACGCTCAACCGGGCCTGATCGAACTCGAAACGTACCTCTTTTACGAAAAACAGTTCCGCAACCTGCAACTCCAGGAAACCCGCTTACGCCGTCAGCGCGACAAAGATCTCGCCGACCTCCGCGAAGCCCAGCAGGAACGCAACAAGCAGGAAGCACAGGACCTCGCCACTGCCGCTACCATGTATCAAGTCGCCCGCAGTCGCAACCAACCCTTCGACCCGGCCGACCATGGCTTTGAATTTTCAATCGACGACATCGAGTCCTATATCGAAGGCGCTCGCACCGCCCAAACCATGCGCGAACTCACAAAAGCCGCCGCCTGAACCTCGGTGGGGTAGGCGTCAGCCTGCTGCCGCCGCGGCCGCCGGACCTCTTTTTCGACCTCGTTACAATAGGGCGATGCCCGAGGAAACTACCTCCTCACTGAACTTTGAAGCGGGTCTGCAAGAGCTCGAGCGGATCGTCAAGGAACTGGAAAAGGGAGATCTGCCTCTCGAACAAAGTCTTCAGCTATTCGAAAGCGGGATGCGTTTGAGTGCGGATTGTAAGCGCCAGCTGGAAACGGCTGAAACTCGGGTAGAAATTCTGCTTAAGCGCGGTACGGAGATGGTGGCTGTTCCCTTCGATCCGGATAAGCCTGCTGCCAAATGACGGAAGCCGGACAAACTTCTTTGCGCGACTTTCTGGCGGACCAGGTGCAGGTCGTCGACCGGGTTCTTAGCGAATGGGTGCCGGATGAAACGGTGGATCCTTCGTCGATCCATCGGGCCATGCGGTACAGCTTGTTTGCGGGCGGAAAACGGATTCGTCCGATTTTGGCGATCGCCGCTGCGTACGCGGTAGGGGAAGAGTTAAACGGCGTCGAAGATGCGGCCTCGACTCTCGAACTGGTACATACCTACTCGCTGATTCATGATGACCTGCCGGCCCTCGATAATGATGATCTGCGGCGGGGCAGGCCCACATGTCATAAGGTCTTCGGCGATGCGATGGCGATTCTGGCCGGGGACGCGCTGTTGACGTTGTCGTTTGAGGTGCTGAGCCGGTTGCCGGCGATTGCCGCGGATCGTAAGATCCGGCTGGTGGAAGAACTTTCGCGCGCGGCGGGCACCGTGGGCGGCATGATCGGCGGCCAGGTGAACGATATCGAAGGCGAAAGAAAAGAGCCGACGGCCGCACTGCTCGATTCGATTCACCGGGCAAAAACGGGCGCGCTCCTCAGGGCCAGCGTTCGCATGGGAGCCATCTACGCGGGAGCACGCAAGCAGGAACTGGCCGCGCTCTCGGCCTACGGAGAACACATTGGACTGGCCTTCCAGATTATCGATGACGTGCTGGATGTGGAAGAGTCATCGGAGTCGCTAGGGAAAACCGCGGGCAAGGACGAGCAGCAGCAAAAGATCACATTTCCAGCTGTTTATGGATTGGAGCAGTCACGCCAGATGGCCGAGCAGGAGCGCTTAGCCGCGCATACTGCATTGAACCGTTTTGACGGCCGTGCTGACCGTTTGCGACAGATCGCAGACTTTATCGTGCAGCGCAAAGTCTGAGTGGAGACGCCCGCAAAACTCCGCCTGGATCTAGCACTGGTGGAGCGGCAGCTGGTGGACAGCCGCCAAAAGGCTCAGGCGCTGATTCTGGCTGGAAAGGTTACCGTCGATGGACAGCGTTCCGATAAACCCGGCAGGCTGGTCAGTGTCGCGAATCAACTGGATGTTGAGCAACCGCTGCCGTACGTCAGCCGCGGAGGTGTGAAACTCGCGGCGGCGCTCGCGCACTTTGCGATTGACGTGCGGAATCGCGTGGCTCTGGACATCGGTACGTCCACTGGCGGTTTCGTGGACTGCCTCTTGCAGCACGGCGCACGCCGAGTACATGCTGTCGATACGGGCGCGGGGCAGATCGATTGGAAGCTTCGTACTGACGCGCGCGTGATCCTGCACGAGCACTGCAATGCACGTTATTTGACGATGGACGCCATCGGGGAACAGGCAGAGGTGATTACCTGCGATGTGAGTTTCATTTCTGTCACGCTGCTGATTCCTGCACTCGTGCCCATACTGGCGTCTGGTGGCGACTGGATCATTCTGGTAAAACCGCAGTTCGAAGTAGGACGCGACGCAGTGGGGAAGGGGGGCATTGTGCGCGATCCGATCCTGCAACAAGGCGCTTGTGACAAAGTGACCGAAGCTCTTGCGGCGCGTGGCTTTGCGACGGCATTGGTGGAAAGCCCGATCCGGGGCGCTGAAGGCAACCGCGAGTTTCTTCTTCACGCCCGCGCAGTTTACTCTATTCATTAGCGCTCAAACCAGACAAATGCCACAGATCAACAAGGTCGGCATCATTTCAAAGCCCAAGATGGCGCACGCGGCGGATATTGTGTGCGGCTTGATTCGGTGGCTGGACGAACGCCAGATCGCTTACCGGTGCGACCACCATACGGCGGAATATGCCGGGATCGACGAATACTTTTCGCGCGAGGAGACGCCCGACGATACGGATTTGGTAATCGTTCTGGGCGGCGATGGAACGCTGCTGTCGGCGGCGCGCGTGGTCGCGGGGAGGAACATTCCGCTCTTCGCGGTGAACCTGGGTCACCTGGGATTTTTGACCGCCATTCGAGTGGAAGATCTGTATGCCGAGCTGGAGCGCGCGCTGCTGGGCGAGCATCGCATCGGCTGCCGCCGCATGGTGGATTGCGAAGTGCGGCGGGATGGTAAGACCGTAGGGTCTTACTCGGCGCTAAACGACGTGGTGATCACAAAAACCGATCTTGCCCGAATGATCGATCTGGATACCCATGTGGACAATCATTTCGTCGCGGCTTATAAGGCGGACGGCTTGATCATTGCTACGCCAACCGGTTCGACGGCCTATTCTTTGTCGGCGGGCGGCCCGGTAATCTTTCCCTCCGTGAGCGCTTTCTGCATTACGCCGATCTGTCCGCACATGCTCACAAATCGTCCGGTGATTGTGCCCGACACGAGCGTGATTCAGATTCTGGTGCATGGTGAATACGGAACCTACTTGACGATCGATGGGCAAGTAGGCGAACCTCTTTCCAAGGGTGACCTGGTTGTCTGCCGTTCGTCTCCGAAGACGATCCAGCTGATCCGTCCGCCGAAGATGCTGTTCTTCGACGTGCTGCGCGAAAAGCTGAAATGGGGAGAACGTTGATCATCCGATGCGCCTGCTGAAGCGGGTCTCACTCACATCCTGGATCTTCATTGCGCTGGTGGCAGGCGTGCTCGTGGGCGCGTTCTTTCCGGCTTTTGCCCGAAGTCTGACGCCGCTCAGCAACATCTTTTTGCGGCTCATTAAATCGATTGTCGGGCCGCTGCTTTTCGGCACTTTGATCTCGGGCATTGCGTCGGCAGGCGAGTTGAAGACGATGGGTCGTATCGCAGTGAAGGCGTTTGTCTATTTCGAAATCGCCACTACGCTGGCTTTGACGATCGGCTTGCTTGTGGTGAATGTCTTTCAGCCCGGGGCCGGGATTTCGCTGGCGGCCGAACATGGCATAGTGCCGGCTCTGGCCAAACCCGTACCGCTGAGCCAGATTCTCGAACACGCGGTTCCGTCCAACGTGTTTGAGTCGCTCACACAAAACGACGTGCTGCAGATGGTGGTGTTCTTCTTCTTGTTCGGCGCGGCCTGTTCGGCGATCGGCGCGAAAGCGGAACCGGTGGTGACATTTGCGTCCGCAGTGGCCGAAGTCATGTTTCGCTATACGAAGTACGTGATGTACCTGGCGCCGCTCGGCGTAGGTGCGGCGATCGCGGTCACAGTGGGGTCCAAAGGATTGGGCGTTTTGTTTGGCTTGGGGAAGCTGGTAGGCACTTTATACTTCGCGCAGGTATTGTTTGTGGTGCTGGTGTTGGGATCGGCGCTAACGCTCGCCCGGGTTCCACTTGCGCCGTTTATACGCGCGGTTCGGCAGCCATTCCTGATCGCCTTTTCAACCGCCTCGAGTGAAGCAGCGTTGCCGCTGGCCCTGGAAAACATGACGCTGTTCGGCATCCCGAAACACATTGTGGGTTTTGTGCTGCCTACCGGTTACAGTTTCAATCTGGACGGGTCGACACTGTATCTATCGCTGGCATCCGTCTTCGTCGCGCAAGCGGCAGGTGTACATATGCCTCTTGGAACACAGATCACCATGATGCTCACGCTCATGCTAACGAGCAAGGGCGTAGCGGCGGTACCGCGTGCCGGCCTGGTGATTCTGGCGGGAACGCTCGGCACGTTTCAGCTGCCGCTCGAAGGCATAACGTTGATTCTCGGCGTGGACGCCCTGATGGATATGTGCAGGACTTCGGTGAACTTGTTAGGCAACTGCGTGGCGACAGCGGTGGTGTCGCGCTGGGAAGGCGTTGGTTTCGATAAAGCTATAAGCGAGCCGGAGCTTACCAACTCAATTGGATAAGTGAAAGGCTCTCGAGGGGCAATGCAAAGTCGACCTTCACGCTGCCGTCCTGAGTGTTAATCCAGCGCGGCGAATCGAGCAATTCGAGTTGGCCCGACTGTTCGAGTTCGGCGTATTCGTCGCCGTCCGGCTTTTGTGGCGAGCCTATCGATTTCCACTTTGTATAGGCATTGCTATGGTTCTCATCGATACGGTAATGCCGCAGCAGAACGCGCTTATTCAGCGGAGCAAGCTTCGTAATGTCCAGGCGGATTTCGGCGGGCCGTCCGGCCACATTCTTGTCCTGATAATTCCAGACCAAGACAGATAATCCGTGATCCGACGCAGTGGCGACCGCATCGACCGCAGGATGTTCCGAAGCGCCCTGTGCGAGCAGCATCGTGAGATCCACTGCTCCGCTGCTTCTTGTTTGGACTAGTTGCTGCTCCATCAGCCCGGTCATACGGAAAAGATTCAGCACCGGTTTGTCGATTCCATTAGTAGCAAGGGTGCGAAAGCCGGCGAACCAGGGCTGGTTTTCGAATTCAAAAGCCCACGTCAACATGCCTTCGAGGTTCACGTGGTCGCGTTGCGCTAACTGCGAAATACTTTTCAGCGCAGCGGCCGTATAAGCCGGATAAAGCGTGCCGTTGCGGTAAGCGTTAGGCGGGTAGACGCTGGCCGAGCAAGCGGCGCATCCCTCCGGATCGGCTTCCGTGAGAATCACTGGAAGATTGCGAAATTTGGTTGCGGCATGCACTATAGCAAAGCCGTTCGAAACGTCCTTCAACTCCTGCGACAGACCCATTTCGACCTGGTCGTCAACAACTTTGGGATGCCCTTTGGCATGGAAAGTGATGAAGTCGAGCGGAGCGCCTGTTTTGCCGGTGGCGAAGTTTTTGCCTGACGAACAGTGTTCCAGAAACTGTCGTAGAAACTGAGCAGCCTTTTCGTTTGCAGGACCGGTGGAAGCAGGGCCGCCGATCTTGCCCTGCGGCAGTGCATGTTTGAAAGCGTCCGCGGTGAAATCGTACAGCTTGTCATACTCTTCTGCCGTGCCATGCCAATAGCCGATATTCGGCTCGTTCCAAACTTCCCAATCCCAAGATGCCACTTTAGCCGCACCGTATTTTGTCGCGGTATGTTTGACCCACTGGTAGACCAGTTCATGCCACTTACTGTAGTCATTCGGCGGATAGGACCAGCCGAGATAATATTGGTCGAATTTATCCCCTGGCTTCCAGGGCAACTGATAGGGTTCAGGATGGGACGAGAGCGCCTTCGGCATGAACCCGATTTCGATTAACGGCGTAGCGCCCGCTTCCACAAACGTATCGATGATTTTGTCGACAGTGCTCCAGTCGTAGACTGGTTTCCCGGACGCATCTTCGGTATAGGCATTGGTGGAGCCGAACTTAAATTGCGCGGAGCCGTCGCCTGTGGTCAACAGGAAATGGGTACGAATGTGGACTGGAGAACGACCGAGATGCGCCAGCTCATCGATCAGTTTGCGGCCGTTCTTCGCGTAGGTGTAGTTCGGTTCGTCGTAGCCGAAATAGTTCCAGACGGGGTTGAAGGCGCCGGCTTTCACCGAAGCGTTGACACGAATGGAGACAGGCGGCTCAACCAGAGCGTTGGTCGAGCAGAGACAGAAGGCGAGTAGCAGCGCGGTACTGCAGCACTTAGCCATGCTTTGTAATGCGCTCGATGGCTGTGGCTTTACCCGTGGCATCATCGGCTTCAATGACGACGCCATGCAGTTCGAGGCCGCCGCGCGCCGCTTCCATGCGTCCCATCATACCGGTGAGGAAACGCCGTAGAATCATGTCTTTGTCGATGCCGATTACTGAGTCGTAGGGTCCGGTCATACCCGCGTCCGTTTGATAGGCGGTTCCGCCCGACAAAATACGCGTATCGGCGGTTGGCACGTGGGTATGCGTTCCTACCATGGCCGTCACGCGCCCGTTCAGATGCCAGCCCATGGCAACCTTCTCGCTCGTCAACTCTGCGTGGAAATCGACGAAGCGGACTTTGATCGATTCATCCATGGCAAGCAAAATCTCGTCTACCTTGCGAAACGGGCAGTCGATATTGTTCATCTGAGCACGGCCTTGCAGATTGATCACGGCATAGGGGGAACCGTTACGCGCTTTGCCCAGGTAAACGCCTTCTCCCGGAGGTCCGGGCGGATAATTAGCCGGACGCAAGAGACGTGGCTGATGGCCGATGTAATCGTAAATCTCGCGTTTGTCGAAACTATGGTTGCCGCCAGTGAGGACATCGAGTCCCAGCGATAGCAAATCTTCTGTAATCGAGGGTGTGATGCCGAAACCGCCCGCACTGTTTTCAGCGTTGGCAATCGCCAGGTCGACCTTATATTCGCTCATCAACCGTGGCAGCCACTCAGCGACAATCGCACGCCCGCCCGAGGCGAAGATGTCGCCGATAAAAAGGATGTTCATGAAAACAGAAGAAGTGGAGGGGAAGTGCCCCCTGCGAGAGTTTCTGCCTCAACCTCCGTCATTGACCCCTAGAAGAACAAAGGGGGGAATCCGCCGAGCACCTTCAGGCTTCTCCATGGCACAGAATGCCGGAGCTTGCACACGGGCACTTAATCCGAGTAGGACTCCATGACATTGACTATCGGATCAATTTTTAGGAAGCCAGGACAGACGCTCTCGCAGGGAACGCTTCCCCTCAAAGATAGCAAAGAAAATGGCCGGTTATTGCGTCTGGAGACGTTCGGCGATCTGCTTTTCGGTGATGGCGCCTTCTTTGATGACGCGCCAGTACGGTTCCGTGATATCCACAGTGGTAGATCCGGGGCCGGAGCATATGCCCCCATCGAGCACAAGGTCCAGACGGCCGTCCATGGCGGCAAACAAGTCGATCCCGCTACTGTGAGTCGGCTCGCCCGAGAGATTGGCGCTGGTGGCAATGAGCGCATGGCCCACTTTGTCGATGATGGCTTCGAGCACCGGGGCTTTCGCCTGGCGCATGGCGAGGCGGCCGGTGTTGCCGGTGACTTTTAATGGGACCTTGGCGGCAGCCGGAACAATCATGGTCAACGGCCCCGGCCAGAAGTGGTGGGCCAGTATGTAAAAGCGGGTATTCAGTTCTTTGGCCAGATCCTCCGCCATCATGACGTCCGACACGGCGAGCGGAAGGGAGCGGACGGTCTCACGTCCCTTAGTAGCGAAGACCTTGCCGACGGCGTGCAGGTTAAAGGGATCTGCCACGACGACATACAGCGCGTCGGTCGGGACGCCCACCAGCCCACCGCGTTCAATGGCGCGCGCGGCACGCTCGACGGCGGTTGCAATCGGATCATGGGAGTTGATTTCTATTAAGTCAGTGGCCACTGGAGGAGTAAGAGCTGGCGCAGCCGGCGGATCCGGCAGCGAAACATCTCGTCAGTTTACCGTTCGCCGAGTGCCTGAGCAACCTGAACGGCCATTTCGTAGCGTCCGAAAGGAGCGCTGAGCTGAGCGCCCTGGACCAGCCGGCGCACCCGCGCTGTCATTTCCTGCGCGATCGCCACGCCCTCGCTGCGCGCCTTTTCCGCGCTGTCGGCGTGTCTCATACGATCCATATACTCTTTCGGAACGGGTACACGTAATTCGTTGACCATGAACTCGGCGTTGCGGTAACTGGTAAGGGGCCAAATGCCGGCGATGATCGGCAGCTTGTATTGTTCGGTATTGCGCAGGAATTGTTCGAGCAGATCGAGATCGAAAACAGGCTGTGTGACGACGTATTCCGCGCCGGCTTCGACTTTCCAGGCAAAACGGCGCAGTTCTTCGTCCATGTTGAGTGCGCCCGGGTTTGCGCCTACACCGATCAGGAGGGCGGTTTGCGAGCCAGTCGGATTACCGCCAATATCGAGACCGTGGTTTAGATTGTTGACGACGTTGGTGAGCCCGATGGAGTCGACATCGAAGACGGCGCTAGCGTCGGGATAGGTGCCCATGCGCGGCGGATCGCCGGTAATGCAGATGAGATTGCGGACGCCGGTAGCGTGCGCTCCAAGCAGCTCCGATTGAATACTGAGGATGTTTCTATCGCGGCAGCAGAAATGCAACACGGCTTCAATCCCGGCATGGCGTTGAATCAGCTGGCAGGTTACTTGAGCACTTAGACGGGCGCTGGCGCGTGGACCGTCGGGTACGTTGATGCAGTCAATGCCATGTTCTTTGCACAAGCTTGCGCCGGCGATTTCCTTCGACGCATCGACGCCACGCGGCGGCAATATCTCTACAAAAGCGACGAACTTTCCTGCCGCTAATTTGGCGCCGAGTTCGGACTTCTCCGCAACCGGAACTTTGGCCAGGCGCTTCCCCTGTGGCTTGTCTGCTTCTTCGACGGCAACACTGCGATCTTTATTCGGCTGCAGGGGCTGTAGCGAACGAACCTCGCCCAGGATTTGTTTGATGTGCTCGGGCGTGGTTCCGCAGCACCCGCCGATCATGCGCACGCCGGCCTGCAGAAAGCGACGCGCATATTGCGCCATGTACTCCGGCGAGCAAAGATAAATGTTGCGGCCTTCCACCATGGCTGGCAGACCGGCGTTCGGCATGGCGCTTAATGGTTTGCTGGTCAGCGCCAGCATTTTCTCGATTGTCTCGAGCACAACTTTCGGACCAGCGGAGCAATTTACGCCAAACACATCGACCGGCCACTCATCCAGGCTCTTGGTGAAGGTTTCAGTGCTCGCGCCGTCGCGCAACGTGCCATCGTCCATGACGTTGACCTGAGCGACGATCACCAGTTCGGGACCGGCAGCTTCGCGCGCCGCAAAGATGGCTTCGCGCAGTTCGTGCAGATCGTAAAACGTCTCGAGCACGATGAGATCCACGCCCGCGTTTACTAAAGCTTCGGCCTGTTCACGAAATACGCCGCGCGCCTCGGCAAAGGACATGGGACCAAGCGGCTCAATCTGAGTACCGAGCGGGCCGATCGCCCCGGCCACGAACGCTTTGTCCCCTGCGGCTTCACGCGCCAGCTTTACACCGGCTTCGTTGATGGGCTGCAGTTTCTCGGCAAATCCGAAAGCCTTCAGGCGAACGCGATTACCGCCGAAGGTATTCGTCTCGAGCACTTCCGCGCCGGAGCGCACGTACTCCTGATGGATCTCCTTGACCAGTTGGGGGGCGGAAAGATTGAGTTCGTCGAAGCAGCGATTGATGAAAATGCCCTTGGCGTAGAGCATCGTGCCCATGGCGCCGTCCGCGACAACTATTTTTGACTCTAATTTCCGGCGAAACTCGGCGGCGCGTGTTTGGGTAATGGGTTCTGTGACGGTCATCGCAACAACCTGCTAAGGACTAAGGCTTCCTGTAATTGTAACGTCAGTCAGGAAGATAAAGACGAAGCGCGCAACCGGCTTCGACTCCCAGATGACGGGCTGCGTCCTGTTGATTAATGCCAAGTTCGAGGTAACCTGCACTGCCCCCGTAGACAAAACACAGATCATTGGGTGCTGCAGCGAAGGTGAGGCGAAACGTGTCAATTGCAGCGTTACCCGCCGCGATCGAGAAGCCTTTGTTCAGCAGAGGGGCAAAGCGTGTTGTCGCGAAATTCGTGATTACGTTCCCAAAACGGTCGACGCTAAGCACAGTGCCGTCCCAAGCCTTGTCTGAGCATTGCTGGGGTTCGAGGTTCGACAGGCGCACGGGTCGAGTGACGAGCGGGCCCGCATCTTCGGGCCAGACTTTACCGGCTGCGATGGTGGCGGCTGCGGGTGCAAAGATGTCTCGTCCGTGAAAGGTAGAGGAGGGATTCGGAAGGCACAAATCGCGGTTGGTGATTTCGCGGATGCGGGCGCGATGGTCTCGCAGGTAGATAAACGACAAAACTCCGTTATCGGGCGCGATGAAAACCTGATGCATCGCTTCCACCAGCAGCGGCTTGCGTTCAGTACCAACCCCGGGATCTATCACGACCAAATGGACTGTGCCGCGAGGGAAATAGCGCGCTGCCTGATCAATCGTGTAGGCGCCAGCCAGGATAGAAAAGCTCGGGATGCCGTGCGAAACGTCGACGAGCTGTGCCTGAGGACAACGGCTTAGCATGACGGCCTTCATCACACCCACATAGTGGTCGGCAACGCCGAAATCGGTTGTGAGTGTAATGATGGACGCCGGCATACGCTGCTAAAATTGTAATGAAAGCAGCATTTCTCCGCCGTTTTACTTCCTTGCTCTATTTCGATCACAACGCGAGTACGCCGCTTGCGCCCGAGGTCCTCGAGGCGCTCGTAGGCGCTTTGCGTGACGTTCCGGGCAATGCGTCGAGTATGCATCGTCCTGGTCAAATCGCGCGACAACACCTGGAAAGCGCGCGGCGTACGATAGCTGGAATCATGCGCGCTTCGCCGGCGGAGTTGGTCTTTACCAGCGGCGGCACGGAATCAAACAATCTGGCGATTCTGGGTCTGCTGCAAAGCGGTTCTGCTCTGCGCAAGCACATTGTGACTTCTGTGATTGAGCACGCGGCCGTACTCGAACCAGTCCGTTACCTGGAAAAGGCGGGCGTGGATGTGACGCGTGTGCGGGTAAACTCCGACGGCGTCGTTAACCCTAGCGAGATCGCCAGCCAGATCCGTCCGGACACGGTGCTTGTCTCCGTGATGCACGCCAATAATGAAACGGGAGCTATCCAGCTTATCTCCGAGATCGGGACGCTGGTGGCGGAACGACGACTGGCCGGACAATCGATCTTTTTTCATTCGGACGGAGTGCAGGGCTTTGGAAAAATAGACTTCGATGCGGCCAATTGGCCTGTCGACCTGTATTCCCTAAGCGCACATAAGATCCATGGCCCGAAGGGTGTGGGCGCGCTGTTTGCGCGCAAGAACACCCCGCTTAGCGGCATTCAATTCGGCGGCCGTCACGAGCGCGAACGCCGAGCCGGTACGGAGAACGTGCCGGGCGCGGTCGCATTCGCCCGTGCGGCGGAACTCGCTCGTCCACATGATGTGAAGGTTTTGCGAGACCGCTTCGAATCGCATATGACTGCGCTTGCAGATATCGAAGTAAACTCCGGACGTGCGGAGCGTTTGCCCAACACGAGCAACATCCTGTTCCATGGCGTCTCCGGAGAAGCATTGCTGATCGCGCTCGATACCGCCGGCATGGCGGTTTCTACAGGCTCGGCGTGTGCCAGCGGCTCGATTGAGCCCTCGCACGTACTGCTTGCCATGGGCCGTAGCGTGGCCCAAGCACGATCTAGCGTGCGCTTTTCCTTCGGGCGTTTTAATACGGTGGAAGAAGTTGATCTGCTGGGTGAAACTGTTGTTGCAGCTGTAAAGCGCCTTCGCAAGAGCCATGCCAGGAGACCTGAGCTTGCCGTCCGCTAAGACACCGATAGCGGTGGCCATGTCGGGCGGCGTAGATAGCTCGGTTGTTGCGGGATTGCTGCATCGAAACGGTGAAGCGGTGATCGGTCTCACGATGCAACTTTGGAACCAGCGGCGATTGCCGGATCTGGTGCCGGAGGGTGGCTCGACCGGCCGTTGCTGTTCGCTCGATGACGTGTACGATGCGCGCTTTGTCGCATCGATGTTTAACATTCCGTATTACGTGGTCAACTTCGAAGAGCGTTTTGAAGAGCACGTAGTAAAGCCATTTGTAGAAGACTATCTGGCGGGGAGGACACCCATTCCCTGCACGCTGTGCAATAACTTCATCAAATTCGACCAGTTCCTGGAGATGGCCGACAGCGTGGGAGCAGAGAAAATTGCTACCGGTCACTACGCTCAGATCGCGTTCGACGAAGAAAGTGGCCGTTACCAGATGCAGATGGGCGCGGACCACTCCAAAGACCAAACTTATTTTCTATTCGGTCTGACGCAAGAGCAACTGGCGCGCACTCTTTTTCCGCTGGGCGGCATGGTGAAGTCTAAGGTGCGCGAGCTGGCCAGAGAACTCAATCTGCCGGTTGCCGAAAAGAATGACAGCCAGGAAATTTGCTTCGTGCCGAATGGCGACTATGCTGCTTTCATGGACGCTTATTTGCGCGAGCAGGGTATCGATCCACAGGTGACGGAAGGCGAGATTGTGGATCATGCCGGGCGCGTAGTCGGGCGGCATTCGGGTACGCATCATTTCACGGTAGGTCAGCGCAAGGGTCTGCGCGTCGCTGCCGCTGAGCCTCTATATGTGATTGCCACCGAGCCCGCAAGCCAACGCGTGATTGTCGGCAGCGATACCGAACTCAATCGCACCGAGCTTACGGCTAGGGAAGTCAATTGGGTGTCGATCGCACCGATCAAAGAAGCGCGTCGCGCGCAAGTGAAGATCCGGAACAGGCACGCCGCCGCCCCTGCAACCCTTCTGCCCACGGGTAATGCTGGCCGCGTATCAGTGGTGTTTGATGCGTCGCAACGCGCCATAACGCCAGGACAGGCGGCGGTTTTTTACGACGATGACCTGGTGCTCGGCGGCGGCTGGATTGATTCGGGCGGAAGTTAAACTTCAAAATTGGCGGAATCTAAATCGGCATTGGCCATTCAGGCTGAATTTGCGTTAGCGGCCGTCCTGGTATTTCTGCTACGCCGGTTGCCTTTACGGGTCGCGCGCAGTGTGGCAAACGGTACGGCGCGGATCCTCGATTTAGCCGTTCCCAAACTGCGCCAAATTGCTCACATCAATCTGTCGTTTGCCTATCCGGCCCTTTCTGAAACTGCCCGCGAAGACTTGATTGACGGCGTTTTCCGCACGGTAGCCCGCCTGCTTCTGGCGCTAGCCCGTTTTCCCGATCTCAACCGGTCCAACGTAGGTGAGTGGATCCGATATGAGGGGCTGGAGCATTATCTAGAGGCAAAACGAAAGGGTTGTGGAGTACTTGTAGCAACGGCACATGTCGGGAACTGGGAACTGAGCGCGTTCGCTCACGCCTTTCTGACGGAGCCAATGAACGTGATGGTTCGCCCGCTTGACAATCCCCGCATAGACAACCTTGTAGAGTTGCGCCGCACGCTTTCGGGCAACCACCTCATCTATAAGTGGGACGGTGCTCGAGCTGTTTTGCGGGCCCTTCGCCAGAACGAGGCAGTGGGCATTTTGATCGATCAGAATACCGCGGAGTCGGAAGGCGTGTTCATCGATTTTTTCGGGCGACAAGCGTGTGCCAACAGCGGTTTCGTTAAACTTGCCCACCATTCCAAGGCCATCGTGATCCCGGGCTTCGCGGTCTGGGATCAAAAGTCCGGCCGCTATGTCCTGCACTTTTATCCGCCGGTCGAGATGAGCGGTGACGAGCAGGCGGACACCCAGCGGGTTCATGCAGTGATCGAAGAAATTGTCCGCAAGTATCCGGATCAGTGGATGTGGATCCACCGCCGTTGGAAGACGCGGCCGCCGGGCGAGACGCCGCTCTACTGATTTGCCGAGCGTGCTATGGCCCGGTTGTCGAGTCCGAGCACGGCCACAATTTTTCCGGCGAGTGCGGCCGGGACAGTCAACGGCCCGCTATAAGTCCGCGCACCGCCAACCGATCCCAGTCTTATTCCAAAGGCCGATTCCAAAGACGTCTTTGTCCCGGTCACTTTCACAGTGCGCGAAGCTGGATTCACATCCGACACGCTCAAATCATAAGCGCCTGCGAAGTTTCTGACGGCATCGACATCAGCTGGATCGGCGTCCATGAACCGGCTTGCGTCATCGCGCGATATCGATTCGCCTGACAATAAAGTTTCGCCGAAATCCGGCGCAGCCGGAGGCCGCCGCAACACGATCGTGACGGTAATCAACTGGCCGGGCGGCAGTGTCGAAATAGGAGCCGTTTCGGTTCCATGTTCCGGTGCACTGCCTGGGATCGGTACACGCTCGTCGCTCATCTAGTGACCTAGCGTTTGCCGCCGGAAGAAGTAGCGGTGCTCGACGTGAGAGCTTGTAGCAAAGCTGTTCCGTTCGGACTTCCTAGACCGGTACAAGGGTCCCAACCAGTTCTGGCGCTGTATTGTCCAAGCCCGCCGTCGTCGTTGTTCCCGCTGGTAATGTCTCGAAAGGCAGACTCCTTCAGCGGATACAATTTCGGATTCAGAAAGCCGACTGTCGCTCCCAGTTGCTGATTCAGCAGTGCCACCAGCGCAGCCCAGAGAGGCGCGACTGCGCTCGTGCCTCCCACCACCTGGTTTTGGCCATCTACCAAAATTTGATAGCCAGTAGTCGGATCGGCGTCGCCAGAGACATCGGGTACGCCGCGGCCTGCGAAATTGGTTTGCGGCTGGACCGGTACGTTAGCTGATGATTGATAAGTCGGAATGGCGAACACCGAGCTAACTCCCCCGCCGGTCGCGCCATTACCGCTCGCCGCTTCATTCCAGACTGTCTCCGAGGTGATCTTCGAACCGCTGCCGCTCAACTTTGTGCCGCCACAGGCCAGAGCATAGGGACTAGAGGCAGGAAAGTCGACGTGTAGTTTTCCATCGGATTGCCCGTCTGTCGAGCCATTGTCCCCGGCAGCCACTGTGACCGTGACACCTAAAGTCGCAGCGTCCTGCAAGGCGGCGTTCATAGCCGTTTGTGACTGTTGCGTCCACGATTCCTCCGGACCGCCCCAGCTGATCGAGATCACGGAAGGCTTACGAGTGGTATCGTGTACAGCGTCGGTAACGGCATCGATAAAACCCTGATCGGAATTCGGCGAGAAGTAGACTGCGATCTTTGCGCCCGGCGAGATAGCGCCCACGACTTCGATATCAAGCATCACTTCGCCATCGGCCTGCGACCCGGGCGAATTCTGGCCGCCATCCACCGACACGGCTGTAATGGATGGCTCGGTGACTCCGAGCTGTTGAAAGTAGGTGCTCAAGTCTGTGGTCGAATATCCGCCGCCGAGTTCGATGATGGCGACTGTTTGTCCTGCGCCCGTGACACCAGTTGGATAGCCATAGAGCGTTGCTACTTGCGGCGGTGTGAAAGCCGCCGTCACGGCCCTGGGGATTCGAATATGAGACTTCGCCACCGGCCTGTTGTCCAGGCCGAGCACTGCTAAGACGGCGCCGGCCAGTTCCTCGGGAATGGTCAACGGGCCCTGTCGAAGCCGGTACATGGATCCATTGCCAGAGAGTTGGAATTGCTCCAGCTTGGCCCCAAACGCTTTCGTCATCTGCCCGGCACTGCCGGCGAGAATGATGCGCCGCTTCGCCAGGCTGCTGTCCACTACCGTGAGGCCGGCGTGATGGGCGAAAGCCTCGACCTGCTCAACGTCTTTAGGGTCCGCCCCAAAGTCGTTGGCGAAATCGTGATAGGTGACCCGCCTGGGCTCCGCACCCTGTTCATGGGCTGTCTGGCCGCCCTTTCTCCTCAGGATGACCGACACCTGCATCGGCTCTCTGGCCGGTACCGGGCCTACCTGCTCAGCACCGCTGATGAGGTTTCTCTCACTGCCCGCCAGGGTTACTCTCTTCTCGAAAGGCACGCGCCATTTCCTCCTTGGTTGCTAGTACTTCAACTGCCCGGACTTCGTAGCGACCAGTGTATCGACAACCACGACCCCTTGCTATACTGCAGCTTGATGTACGTATCTGCTCATCGCCACCATCATCATTCTTCGATGGGCTGACGGCGAGCTTTGCGTTCCAATAAACTTCTTCGCAAAGGCCCGCCTTCTCCTGGCGGGCTTTATCTTTTTGAGGCGTATTTTGAGCGAACTACTCAACAGCGAACTACTTAATTTCGATAAGCAAAACGGACTGATACCCGCCGTGGTCCAGGATTCGACCACGCGGCGCGTCCTCATGGTTGGCTACATGAACCGCGGCGCGTTCGAGAAATCTCTGGCCACCGGCAACGTCACCTTTTTCAGCCGCTCCCGGCAACAACTTTGGACAAAGGGCGAAACGTCCGGTCACTTTCTGAAGCTCAAGTCCATTCATACGGATTGCGATGCCGATGCTTTGCTGGTTCTTGCCGAGGTTGTAGGTCCTGGCGTTTGTCACAACGGATTTGAAAGCTGTTTCTATCGCACGCTTGCTGGAAACAAGTGGATGGAAACGGACGAGAAAGTCTACGATTCCGACTCCGTTTATGGGGTCAAACGTTGAAGCTGAAACTGGGAATCCCGAAAGGGAGTCTGGAATCCGCAACTATCGATTTGTTCCGTCGCGCGGGCTTCAACATCGCCACGAGTTCGCGGAGTTACTTCCCCTCGATTGACGATCCTGAAATTGAATGCATGCTGATCCGCGCGCAGGAGATGGCTCGCTACGTGGACGACGGAGTGCTCGATGCAGGTTTAACAGGTCTCGACTGGGTGCAAGAAAACGAAGCTAACGTGGAAACTGTGGCGGACCTGATCTATGCCAAGCAGAGTTTTGGAAAAGTGCGCTGGGTGCTGGCCGCTCCCGACGCATCGCCGTTTCGAAGGGTGCAGGATCTCGAGGGAAAAATCATCGCTACTGAACTTGTTAACATCACCGAGCGATACCTGGCGCGCAACAACGTACATGCTCGCGTCGAGTTCAGCTGGGGCGCTACTGAAGTCAAGCCGCCTGAACTAGCGGATGCCATTGTGGAAGTGACGGAGACCGGATCGTCGCTCCGCGCCAACAAGCTGCGAATTATCGAAACGGTACTCGAATCGAACACACAGCTGATCGCCAATGTCGACGCCTGGAAAGATGCCTGGAAACGTCGCAAACTCGACGACATCAAGCTGCTTCTCGAAGGGGCGATCAATGCTCTCGGCAAAGTTGGGCTCATGATGAACGTACGGCGCGACGAACTGGCTCACGTCCTGAATGTTCTGCCAGCGTTGAAGAATCCAACGATATCGCAGCTGAGTGACGAAGCATGGGTGGCGGTGAACACGATTCTCGAAGAGACGATGGTGCGCACGATGATTCCTCGTCTAAAGGAAGCCGGGGCGCAAGGCATTGTGGAATATCCGTTGAACAAGATCGTAATGTAAGCATGATCAGAATCGTAGACGGGATTGAAGCAAAGCGCATTTTGGCGATGCGGTCGAATGGTCTGGGTAGTGAGGAGTCAGTGGTTCGCAAAATCATCCAGGCGGTGCGCGCGGAGCGGGACGGCGCGCTGCTCTACTACGCCCGCGAGTTCGATGGTCTGGGCGAACAATCGCTGCGCGTATCGGCTGAGGAGCTTGCTGGAGCGGCGGACGCGCTCACGCCCGCCATGCGACAGGCCGCACTTATTGCTATTGCCAATATTCGCGAGTTCGCGGAGGCCCAAATGCCGCGTGAGCGACTCACGGAATTTTCGCCCGGACGCGAACTGGGCTGGATTGTTCGCCCGATTGACGCAGTCGGCTGCTATGTTCCGTCCGGGCGTTATCCGCTGCCTTCGACTCTTCTGATGACGGCCGTGCTGGCTCAGACGGCGGGCGTGCCGCGGGTTTGCGTCACATCTCCTAAGCCATCGCCCGAGATTTTGGGCTGTGCTCATCTGCTTTGTATCAGCGAAGTGTACCGGGTGGGTGGGGCACAGGCCATTGCAGCGATGGCGTATGGCACTGGAACGATTCGAGCGGTTGACAGGATTGTGGGTCCGGGGAATGCTTATGTTGCTGCCGCGAAGAAAATGGTATCCGGCGATGTCGGAATCGATTTTGTTGCCGGTCCGACCGAGATTCTTATTCTGGCCGCCGAAGGCGATCCTCGTCTGATTGCCGCCGATATGCTGGCGCAGGCGGAACACGACGTGACTGCCAGCGCAGTTCTATTGACGACCTCGCAATCGCTCGCCGTTGCCGTTTCGGCCGAACTGGAACGACAGATTCGCACGCTGCCGACGTCGGTTGTGGCGCGGAGCTCGATCGATGACAGCAGTTTCATCGCAGTGCTTCCCACGATGGAGGATGCCATTGCGTTATCGAACGCGATTGCCCCAGAACACCTCAGTCTTCACGATCCGAGCTTGTTGCCAAAGATCAAGAATGCGGGAACAGTTTTTCTCGGTGCAATGTCTCCCGAGTCGGCTGGCGATTATGCGGCTGGCCCCAGTCATGTTTTGCCTACCGGCGGCGCGGCTCGCCTGCGCGGAGGTCTTTCGGCGGCTGACTTTGTGAAAGTGATCGCGATTCAGCAATTGTCACCCGGAGCTTTAAAAGAACTCGCGCCGGCGATTACCACGCTGGCGAGAGCGGAAGGCCTGGAAGCGCATGCGCGCGCGGTGGAGGTGCGATCTGCCCGTTAATCCGCGAGAAGCGGTTCTTCGCATGGCGCCTTATCATCCGCCCACCGGTGGACGCCGCAATAAGCTGCGCCTCGATTTCAACGAGAATACCGTCGGCGCGCCGCCGCATGTGCTCGATTTCATTAAACGGTATCTCTCCGGGGCCGATCTCAGTGTCTATCCCGAATACGATCACGCGCTGGAAGATCTCTCGCTGCATTTCGATGTGGGCCCGGATGAGCTTACCCTTACGAACGGGACTGATGAAGCCATTCAATTGCTGATCAACACGTACATCAATAGCGGCGACCAGGTGATTGTAATGAAGCCATCGTATGCGATGTACCGCTTCTACAGTCAGCTGGCCGGTGCGCTGGTGGATGAGGTTGAGTATCGCGCGCTGGCGCTTGAATTTCCGCTGGAGGAGTTGCTGGGTCGCATTACGCCCGAGACACGAGCGATACTGCTAGGCAACCCTAACAATCCCACCGGAACCGGCACGAATCTGGCGGGCATCCGTCAAATTCTTGCCAAAGCTCCAGATGCCGCGGTACTTATTGACGAGGCTTATTACGAGTTCAGCGGTGTGACTGCACTCCCGATGATTGCGGAGCATTCGAATTTGTTCGTGAGCCGCACCTTTTCAAAGACCTATGGCATGGCGGCGATGCGTTGCGGCGTGTTGTTTTCGAGTGCGGAGAACATGGCGCATTTGAAAAAGGCTCAGTCGCCGTACAGCGTGAATGCGCTGGCCGCGATGTCGGCGCGCATCGCTGTGCAGGACCAGGCATTCGTAGAGGAATACGTACTCGAAGTGCTTACGGCGAAGGAACTGTTGTATGTAGGGCTGGAACGTCTGAAGATTCCATACATCAAAAGCATGGCCAACTTCGTTCTCTTTGAGGCAGGCGATCGAGCCGTCGAGATACGCGACGCACTGCGTGACCGCGGAGTGCTGATCCGCGACCGCAGCTACGAAATTCCCGGTGCGGTGCGCGTTACTGTAGGCACGCGCGATCAGATCCAGCGTTTTCTGGACGAACTGGAGAAGCTGTGGTAAAGCCGCCTGACGTGATTGTCTTCGACATGGATGGTGTCCTCGTCGAAGTAGGCGAGTCGTATCGCGAAGCTATTCGGGAGGTGGTTCAGCACTTCACGGGAGATCATGTCTCGCACGACCTGATTCAGGATTTTAAGAACGCCGGAGGTTGGAACAACGACTGGCTGCTGTCTCACCGCCTGATTTCTGATCGCGGCGTCAAAGTCGATTACGCCGATGTGGTCGATTACTTCAATCATATTTTCCTCGGCGAGAACGGCCAAGGCCTGATTCAGCGTGAGAAGTGGATGCCGTCGCAAGACTTTTTCGAGCGTCTGCAACAACGTGTTATCTTGGCCATCTTTACAGGCCGCGCGAAGTTTGAAGCCGAAGCCACGCTGCAGCGTTATGCGCCGGCTGTGCGTTTTAACCCGCTCGTGACAGACGATTCGGTGGCTAATCCCAAACCTGCGCCGGATGGTCTCGAACTGATTAAGCAGCATCATCCCGGCAAGCAACTCTGGTATCTCGGCGATACCGTCGACGATGCACGAAGTGCGCGAGATGCCACGGTCCCGTTTATCGGTGTTTCGGTGACTGTGAATCCCCGGCACGCCGACATCACTGAAACTCTCTATCGCGATGGAGCGTTTACGGTGATTGCCGATATTAACGAACTCGAGGCGCTCGTCGAACAGGCGCAGTCACGAGTAGGCGTGCGATGAGAGAAGCACAAACCGAGCGCAACACGAAAGAGACGCAGATTACCGGACGTCTTGTGATCGACGGCACAGGGCAATATCAGATTGCTACCGGGATCCGCTTTCTCGATCACATGCTTGAGCTTTTCTCAAAGCACGGAGCTTTCGATCTTTGGTTGGATGCCAAGGGCGACCTGGACGTCGACCAGCACCACACCGTGGAGGACACCGGCATCGTCCTGGGCGATCTGTTTTCAAAAGCGTTGGGCGCCCGGCTTGGCATTAATCGCGCCGGGTACTTTGTGCAGCCGATGGACGAGTCGCTGGCTGTAGTGGCGGTCGATCTGGGTGGACGTCCTGCACTCGTCTACGACCAGCAGGTGGATGTGGTCCATGTGGGGGATCTGCAAACAGAGCTGTTGGAGGATTTCTTCTCAGGTTTGGCCAACCACCTTGGGGCGAATATACACGCCAAGATTTTCTACGGCCGTTCGAATCACCACAAAATCGAAGCCATTTTCAAAGGCTTCGCGCGGGCTATGCGCTATGCCTGTTCCACCGATGAACGCCTGAAGGACCAGTTGCCTTCGACGAAAGGGCTGCTGTGACGACCATCGTTGACTACGGCGCGGGAAATATTCGTTCGGTGCGGAACACGCTCGAAGAAATAGGCGCCGAGTATGAGGTCACAGACGAACGCGCAAAAATCGAGAGGGCGACAAAAGTTATCCTGCCTGGCGTAGGCCATTTCGGCCAAATGATGCAGGCGCTCGATGATCTCGCCATCCGCGAGGTGCTGGTGGAAAAGATTCGTTCGGGTATTCCGTTTCTCGGCATCTGCGTGGGCTTGCAATGCCTGTTTGAAGCAAGCGAAGAATCGCCTGGCGCTCGCGGTCTGGCCGTCTTGCCGGGCGAAATCAAGCGTTTCCGTGGTTCACTGCGCGTGCCGCACATGGGCTGGAACTCGCTCGAAACCAGCAAGCCGTCGAAACTTCTGCGCGGCCTTTCCGGCGATACATTTACTTACTTCGCGCACAGTTTTTATGCGCCGCTCATACCCTCGACGGTCGCCACTTGTACTTATTCTCATCCGTACACGGCGGTTGTTGAACAGGATAATTTGTATGCGGTTCAGTTCCATCCGGAAAAGTCCGGAGCGAGCGGGTTGCACGTGCTGCGGAATTTTGTCGAGCTATAAATGCTGGCCAAACGTATCATTCCCTGTCTGGACGTGACTGGCGGCCGCGTTGTAAAAGGCGTTAACTTCGTCGAGTTGCGTGACGCCGGCGATCCGGTGGAGCTGGCCGAGCGCTACAACCTGCAGGGTGCGGACGAACTGGTGTTCCTCGACATTACCGCATCGAGCGACGCGCGCGACATCATGGTGGATCTGGTGGCGCGTACGGCACGGCGCGTGTTCATTCCGCTCACTGTGGGCGGTGGTTTGCGCAGCGTGGCGGATGCGCGCAAGATCATCCTGGCCGGGGCCGATAAAGTCAGCATTAACACTGCCGCGGTGCGCCGTCCTGAATTGATCCGCGAGCTGAGTCTGGAATTCGGTGCGCAAGCGGTTGTTCTTGCGATTGACGCCCGGCGCTCCGGGGCAGGGAAGTGGAACGTGTACACCAGCGGAGGGCGGCAGGATGAGGGTATCGATGCTGTCACATGGGCGCAGCAGGGCGAGTCGCTGGGCGCGGGCGAAATTTTATTGACTTCGATGGATACCGACGGTGTGCAAACGGGATTCGATTGTTCTCTAGTCCGCGCCGTTTCCGCTGCGACCAGCATTCCCATAATTGCTTCCGGAGGCGCAGGCACGCCGCGTGATTTCGTCGAGGTCCTGACGGAGGGCCATGCCGACGCTGCGCTCGCCGCTTCGGTGTTTCACTATGGCAAGTATCAGGTCAGCGACTTAAAGCAGGCGCTGCTCGATGCCGGAGTGCCGGTAAGACCTTTAACATGATCATCCCCTGTATTGATTTGATGGGCGGTAAAGTGGTCCAGCTGGTGCAAGGCCGCGAGAAGATTCTCGAGCGAACCACCGAGGAAATGCTGACCCAGTTTCACGGCTTCGACCAGATTCAGGTGATCGATCTCGACGCTGCTATGGACAAAGGTTCCAACGATGCGCTGGTGGAAGAACTTGCATCGCGCGCCAAAATTCGCGCCGGCGGAGGCGTGCGTACCCTCGGACGGGCGCAGGAATTGAGAAGGCAAGGCGCCTACCGCATCATCGTCGGAACGGCGGCTTTCGCTGCCGGTGGCCCTGATCACGCATTTCTGCAAGAACTATCGGACAAAATCGGCGCTGAAAATATAACTATTGCGCTCGATAGTAAACACGGCCACATCGTTGTTCATGGCTGGCAGGAGGAGACCACCTGGACCGCACGTGACGTTCTGCGCGAGTTCGAGCCTTACTGTTCCGGCTTTCTCTGCACCTATGTCGACAAAGAAGGAATGATGCAGGGAACAGACCTCGATTGGTTCAGAAGCCTGCGCGAGGCGACTCAACACGAGTTGATTGCAGCAGGCGGGATTACTACTCTGGATGATGTCAAGGAACTTAGCGCCATGAATATACATTGCGCGATTGGCATGTCGATCTACACGGGCAAGCTCTCGCTCGATGAATTGCGAGCTATATCGCACCAAACTGTATAGCGCTGCGATATAGTAACGGATATGGATCCGTTAAGTCCCCAGGTGTTTCATATTCTGGTCGCTCTGGCCGACCGCGACCAGCATGGTTACGGCATTATGCAAGATGTCGCCGAACGTACCAGCGGCAAACTTGGCCTGAGTGCCGGTACGCTGTACGGCTCAATCAAGCGCCTCCTCGAGCAAGGCTTAATCGTGGAGCTTCGCGAAAGCCAGCGCCCCGCCGCAGACGACGAACGCCGCAGGTATTACCATTTGACTCCGCTCGGGCGCAAAGCGGCCATGGCGGAAGCGGCCCGCATGACGGAGCTGATTGAACAAGCGAGGGCGCATGGACTGGTCACAAAGCGCGGCTAAGCTCTATCGTGTCCTGCTCTACTCGTATCCGGCCGAGTTCCGCCATGAGTACGGGAGCGAGATGGAGCAGTTGTTTAGCGACCGGTTGCAGTCTGAGCCACATGTGCGGCTGTGGTTTGAAACCGTCGCCGACATCGCTGTCGCCGCGCCAAGAGAGCACTGGCATATTCTGGTGTCGGATTTACGGTATGGGGCGCGGATGCTGGCTGCTGCTCCTGCGTTCACGGCTGTTGCGCTGCTGGTAATTGCTCTTGGGATCGCAGCGACAACTTCGATCTTCAGCCTGGTGAACGCGGTTTTGCTGCGATCGCTGCCATATGGCCATCCCGAGCAGCTCGTCTATTTATGGTCGCCGAACACACGTTGGAGCGCCGGTTCCAAGGTCCCTCAGGAGATGGCGCCGAATACCGCGGACTTTTATGACTGGCAGCGTTTGAGTCATTCGTTTTCGTCTATGACTACGTTGAAGTCAACATCGATCAACATCGTGCGGGATGGAATTGCGAACCGAATTGGCGCGGCGTTCGTGACGGGCGCTTTCTTTAAAACCTTGGATGTCGTTCCCGAGATGGGCCGCAGTATCGGAGCGGCGGATGATCAGCCCGGGCACGAGCACGTGGCTGTCGTTAGTGATGCCTTTTGGCGCTCCCATCTCAACTCGGACGAACACACGCTCGGTAAGCAAATCCAGCTGAACCGTGATAAGTACACAGTCATCGGCATAATGCCGAAGGGATTTGGATATCCTTTTGTCGGTGACATTCCCTACTCTCACTCGGGACTTGAGCGCACCGACATTTGGCTGCCGCTTGCTTACAGCGCGCATACTAAAACCGACCGCTCCCAGCCAAATGGCGATGATGCTGCTATTGGAAGACTGCGAAACGGAATCTCTCCCGCATCCGCTCAAGCCGAGCTGAAAGCCATCGAATCACGCCTCGACAAGCTCTATCCGGAAATGTGGAGAGGCTGGACGGCGTTTGTAAAGCCGGTGATCGCAACCGTTATCGGTCCAGTCGAAAAAATGCTGTGGCTGCTGCTGGGCGCGGTCGCCATCGTACTACTGATCGCCATCAGCAACGTAGCCAATTTGCTGTTGGCCCGCATCGCCTCGCGAGCTCACGAGATGGGAATCCGCACGGCGCTCGGCGCAGAACGTTCCCGCATCATCCGCCAATTGCTGACCGAATCGCTTCTGCTCAGTTGTGCGAGCGGTGCGCTCGGGATTGCTATTGCTTATGCCACCGTTCATCTTCTGGTTGAGCTCAATCCTGGAGACATTCCGCGCTTTGATTCCGCTTCGGTTGACACCCGGGTTCTTCTCGTGGCGGTCGCGCTCTCTATCGGAACCGGGCTCCTCAGCGGACTCGCGCCCACTCTTTCAGTTTCGGGTGTTGACGTGAATCAGTTGATGAAACAGGGCGGCAGCCGGGGAGCGATCGGTTCGTCTAAGCGCTGGCGGCATACGCTGATTATCGTTGAAGTGGCACTCTCCGTCGTTCTGCTTGCGGGAGCCGGACTCCTGGTCAGGAGCTATCTAAGCCTAAATGCCGTTAATCCAGGCTTTTCACCGTCTACGTTGACCTTCCGATTACACTTGGACAATCGCTACCTCAGACCTGAGCAACGAGTTTCGTTCTACAAGAAGTTTCTGGAGAAGTTGCAACAACTGCCGGGTGTACGCGCCGTGGGCGGTTCTAACGAAACACCGCTCAACCATGCCGAAACCGTGAGCACCCTTGAAGTTCGCGGCTTTGGCGCCTCGAAAGAGATGATCGAGAATCGCTTCCTCTCCCCTGGTTATTTGGCCGCTCTCGGTATTCCCGTGCTGCGAGGCCGGAACTTCAACGCTCACGACATCACTGCAAAACCCCCGGTGGCTCTCGTCAACGAAAAATTCGTTCTCACTTATTTTCATGGACGCGACCCGCTTGGGCAGCAAGTCCGTACCGGAATTGGAGACATGTCCGGGACACCGTGGTCAACCGTAGTCGGGGTCGTTGGCGACGTTCGTCACGAAAGGCTAGAGCAACCGGGCCAGCCCCAGATTTTCGCTCCCTACGAGGATCTCAGCAACTATGCCATCGCGTCCTCCATACCCCCGTCTCAGATGATGAATCAAGTCCGCCAGGTTCTTCGTTCTCTCGATCCCGCACTAACTCCCGACGACGTCCACACGATGCGCGAACGCATCGACGAAAGCAATGCCCGCCGCCGTTTTCAGACCACGCTGCTCTCCAGTTTCGCCGCGCTGGCCGTTGCGCTCGCTCTGGTCGGACTGTACGGACTGATGTCTTACGCGGTCAAACAACGAACCGCCGAAATCGGTGTCCGCATGGCCGTCGGTTCGTCGCGCACGCAGGTCTTGACGCTCATCCTCTCTCAAGGTCTGCGTCTTGTCTCAACCGGCCTGGTTCTCGGGCTTGCAGCCGCTTTCGCTCTCACGCGCCTGGTCAGCAACTGGCTGTTTGGCGTTAGTGCGACCGATCCCGTCACGTTTGCAGCCGTCCCGCTATTCATCCTCCTGGTCGCTACCTGCGCCTGTCTGATCCCCGCCTGGCACGCCACCCGCATCGATCCCGTTCAGGCTCTACGGCAGGAATGAGAGGAACGGGCGGCTGAGGGTACTTCTTGGTTGCATATGGATCAACGCCGTCAACAGATTCTCGCTACCCTCGCGCAAATGGACAAGCAGTTTGGCAAGGGCCAGGTGCTCATGCTGGGCTCCCGCTCCACGCTGCCGGTTGAGGTGATTACCACTGGCTCGGTGGCTGTCGACAACGCGCTCGGGGCGGGCGGTTTTCCGCGCGGCCGGGTGATCGAGATCTTTGGCCCTGAATCCTCGGGAAAAACCACACTCGCGCTGCACGTGATTGCCGAAGCGCAAAAGATCGGCGGTGCGGCAGCGTTTATTGACGCCGAACACGCCCTCGATCCAACCTACGCCGCAAAACTCGGCGTAGACACGGAAAATCTGATTATTTCGCAGCCCGACTACGGCGAACAGGCGCTCGAGATTACCCAAGCGCTGGTGAATTCGCAAGCTTTCGATGTGATCGTGATCGACTCGGTCGCCGCTCTCACGCCGAAAGCCGAAATCGAAGGCGAAATGGGCGATAACCACATGGGGCTGCACGCCCGCATGATGTCTCAGGCGCTGCGCAAACTGACCGCGTCTGTTTCGAAAGCCAATACCTGCCTGATCTTTATCAACCAGGTGCGCGAAAAGATTGGTGTCATGTTCGGGAACCCCGAAACGACCACCGGCGGCCGTGCTTTGAAATTTTTCGCCTCGGTTCGCACCGAGGTGCGTCGCATGACCGCGACTAAAGATGGCGAGACAGTGGTCGGAAATCGCACAAAGATTAAGATCGTCAAGAACAAAATCGCGCCGCCCTTCCGCGAAGCCGAAGTTGACATCCTGTACGGGATTGGCATCTCTAAGGAAGGCGATTTGCTCGACTTGGGCGCGGAACAAAAGGTGCTGGAAAAGAGCGGCTCCTGGTATAGCTACAAGGGCGAGCGCATTGGGCAGGGCCGCGAAAACGCCCGCCAGACGCTCATCGATCGGAAAGACCTGCGCGACACCATCGAATCCGAACTCCGCGAATCGCTCGGCTTAAGCAAACTTGCCAAAGCGATCACAGGGTTCGAATTGACCAAACAGGAAGTCCGCAAGGTCTCTTAGCTTCCGCTGCCGGCAGTCTTCTCTAGTGCCTCACGCGACTCTCGCGCGGCACGGCTTTGGGGAGCGAGCGCAATGGCTCTTTCCCAAGCGGTAGCCGCGGCCGTTGTTTGGCCCGAATCCTTCAAAAACTCGCCGTGATAATAGAGGCTCGCCGATGCTAAACGCGGTTCGAGCGCGCCATTTCGCGCAGACTCGGAAGCGCGCTTTGCCAGGTACTCGAAATCCTTTTGCGACTGTTCTTTCCGATGAAAGAAGCCCGGGAGTCGGTAGGTCGTTGAGGCGCGCACGAAACGCACCTCCAGGTCTCCCGGAGCGGCCCCAACCGCCGCGTCCATCAGCTGGATGCCTTCTTTTGAGAGCGAGTTCTTTCTCCAGAGCGCCCAAGTGTGCTCCGCTTCAAGCAACCGCAAGCTGCCGTAGTAGACCTCGATCTGCGGCACATTCCCGTGCTGTTGATACAAATCCGAGAAAAGTTTGTCCGACTCGTCGTACGCCTTCTTGTCGCCGTCCGCACCTTGAAAATAAAGCCGTCGGGCCTGTCTGAACTCGGGCGGCAGCACGCTCGATGCCCCAAAGACAACGGAAGCCAAGGCGAACAGACCCGCAACAATTCTCATTGTGGCCCTCGAAGAGATCGCAGGCTCTCGCTTACATGCCGTGCCCCTTGGAAATCCGCATGAAGCACGTTCAAAACTTTTCGATCTTGCCCGATCACATAAGTAGACCGGCCTGGCAGGAATCCCAGCGTCTTCGGTACGCCAAAGAGTCTGCGCACGTCGCCGCCTACATCAAGCAACAGCGGAAACGGAAGCCGGTAATAACCCGCGAAACGTTTCGTAACCATCGGCCCGTCTGGACTGATTCCGAAAACTGTTGCCTGCAAGCTCTCGAATTCGTCCACATTGTCGCGAAACGAGCACGCCTCCGCCATGCACAAAGGCGTGAACGATTTGAGGTAGAAGAACAAGACTACCGAAGAGTACTGTAGCGATTCATACAAATGCACGACCTCACCTTCAGCAGTTGCAAGTTCAAAGTCGGGAGCCATGTCACCGATGGAAAGCGCATGCGCCATGGTTAGGTTGTAGAGTAACTGCGACCCTTCCAGGTAGCGGGCACATGAAACAACGAGCGGACGAGCGCGTACCATTGAATACCCAGAAGCAGCAGAATCGCCAGCGGATGGAACAAGCTTGCCACGAAAGGCTGGCGGAATTGAAGAGCCGCAATAACCCTCGGTAGATACGAAGCGGCGAGCGCGAAGCTGGCTATCAGCCGCAATTCCGTTGAGTGCGTGCCCCACCAGGCAAAGATGCAAAGCAGTAGCGGTAAGACCTGACCTGTCAGGAGAACCAACGAAAAAGGCACGATCCTGCCTGGCGACGCTAGGCCTTCCGTCGCATTCTTCAATAATCCGAAAAACACTTCGTGTGCATTCTGATACATGCGGCAACTAGCTACCGGCGTGGCATCGCACAAATCCGTCATGATGCCGGCGCGTCGAAAAGCCCGTGGCAAAGTCACGCCATCGTGGCGCGAATTTCTGATTGCGCTGTGGCCGCCGGATTTCATGTACGCTTCACGGTCGGCCACGAATATCTGACCGCAGCCTGCGCCGAAAGCGGGCGCAATGTGCTTGCGCATCCCGATGACTGGAAGGAAGCCCAGCAGAAGGAAATGCATGAGCGGGAGCAACAATTGTTCGAGCGGAGTTACGGTAATCTGCCGTGGGAATCCGCTGATCAACCCAGCTTTGCGGTGATCGAGGGCAGCTATCATTCTTGCGACTCCGAGCGGTTCGAGCCTGACGTCGGCGTCGATGAAACAAAACGTTCTTTTGTTTGCGAGCTGCGCCAGGGTAAAGCACGCGAATTGCTTCCCGCACCAACCAGCTGGAAGTGGCGGAGCGGTGGCAAGACGCAGTCTCTTATCTGCTCTTGCGATGCGTTTGACGATTCGCGCGGTGTGATCGGCGCTGTGATCGTCTAAGACAATCACTTCAAGGTCCACTTGTTCACTCGCCAGAGCAGCCCGTACGCACGCTTCGATAGAAGCCTCTTCGTTGCGTGCCGGGATCAAAATCGACACGGGTGCGAGCAACGCGGGCATTGGCGGCAACCGATAAAGCAGCAGATTCCATAGGAATAGCAAGGCGGGGATTCCGGCCAGAATTAACACGAACCAGGCGAGGTCAAGTGTGGACACGTTCAGCGACTTCCATGTTCCGGCTGCCAGGGTTTTCCCTGCAGCCGCGATTTGAATGCTCGCCAAAGATCATACATCCCGCCCACTCCGGAGGCCCCTGTCAGCAGCTGCTGGAATAAAGTGGCGTCCTGGCGTTTCACCCGCTCGGCAAGGCAATCCTGCGTGCTTTCGAGCGCGCCTGAAAAAAGCTGATTCCACTCTGCGGGCTTCCGCTCTCGCCCGTTCTCAACCAGCATAGGAGTTCCAAGGCAGACAAACGCTTCCGGATAGCGCTCGTTCCAGAAAGTGTATTCAAACGTGACCGGCAGCATGGCAAATTTGCCCATTCTATGAGCCAGATGGCCGACTCCGGGCTCGATCGTCACAGGACGCTGGCGCACATCTGTGAAGTAACCCTGCGGATTTACCCACAACGCAAACTTTGGCGAACTCAATACAGCCTCACCGATCTCGAGAAAACGAACCGCCCCGGAACGGCTTTTTTTATCTATCGGAAAGAAACCGAGCCGTTCAAAGAACTTATATTTCGAAACGCCGCCCTGCTCAATCGGCCCGTAGTGGGCGCGTTTCGGAAAGAAATGGCCACTCACATAGAGCGCAAGAATCGGATCCCACCACGAGGGATGATTCATGCAAACCAGCAACGGCCATTGTTCCAGCGCCGACAGATCGGCCAATTGCAACGCCAGCAAGCTATGAAAGTTGTGCTTGAAGTAAAACGAGAGATACGCCTGGAACAGGCGCAGTTGCTTTTGTGCAATAGGCGGAGGCTGTGTAGGCCGGCGCGTTGTCATACCGCCGCGGCGTGTGCGTGCACTGGTTCGACCACGTGATCCTGATCGAGCTTATCAGCCGCAATCCAACCCGACATCAGAACCATCGGCATCCCCGGACCGGGGTGTGCGGCGCCGCCTGCTAAATAAAGTCCGCGCACACCTGGATCATGATTGGCCGGCTTAAACCCGCCTTGGAAGCGCCCATGGCTGGTGATGCCATAAATGGCGCCATTCAGCACGCCGTAACGCTCGTGAATATCCTGCGGAGTCAGAAATCGCTCCGTCTGAATGGCCGATTCTAAATCTTCGATGCCCGCCGTTCGTTTCAGTTTGTCGAAGATGACTTTCCGGTACCGTGGGTAGATTTCCTTCCAGTTCTGGCCGGGCCGCAGATACGGCGTGTGAACGAGAACATAAAGTGCCTCGCCTCCGGCCGGTGCTACGCCAGACTCCGTTCGCGATGGTGCACACAGATAGCAGGTAGGATCGGGGGCCACTTCACCCTTATCGTAAATGGCGTGAAACTCCTCCTCGGAACTGCGCGAGAACACAAAGTTGTGATGTTCCAACTGCTCGTACCGACGGTTCAAGCCCAGGTACATCACCACGCCCGAACAGGCCGGCTCATAGGAACGGCGCTTGTTAAAATCCTGCGCGAATTTACCGCCCAGCAATTCGCGATACGTTCGCACGGAATCCGAATTGGCCACCACCGCGCCGACAGCAAAAGTTTCGCCGTCCGAGGTTTCGATTCCCGTCACCTGATCACGCTCACTTGCGATATGCGTGACCTGTGAATTTGGCCTGAATTTCACTCCCAACTCGCCGGCCAGCTTTTTCAACGCCTCTGGAATCGCGCGTGTTCCGCCCATCGGATACCAGACGCCTTCGCTTCCCTGCATATGGGCGATCGCGCACAAAATCGCAGGGGTCCTCTCCGGCGACGAACCCACATATTGAACCATGTGGTCCAGCATTTGAGCCACCCGCGAATCCTTAATTTCTTTCCGGATCGCACCTGACACTGTCTGCCCTAGCTTCATGCGGCTGACATCACGCAGCAGAGTTAGGTTGAGCGCTGAGCCGGTCTGGAAAGTATCGCGCATGCTCCCAACAGACTTCCAGAAGAAAAAACGGTTCGAGATGCCGTGCAGTTCTTCCGAAGTGGACACGAAACGCTCGTAGCCGGCCACCGTTTCCGGCGAATACTTCTGCAACTCGGTTCGCATCGCCGCTTTATCGCCGTACAAATCCAGCTGAGACTTGTCTTCAAAAAAGCAACGCCACTGTGGTTCGAGCGGTCTCAGGTCCAGGTAATCGGAAAGCTTCCGTCCTGCTTCCGAAAAGACTTTGCGAAGTACTGACGGATAAATCAGGATGGTCGGACCCATATCGAACCGATAACCATCCTGTTTTAAAACGGCAGCTTTTCCGCCGATCCAGTCGTTCTTTTCAAACACTGTGACTTGGTATCCGCGGGCGGCAAGCACGCAGGCTGCGCTCAAGCCTCCCAAGCCCGAACCAATCACCCCAACCGTCTGACTCGAATGCAACGTTGCTGTCCTTCCCTTATGCGACACCGGCCACTAGAGCCTTTACCTGCGGACCGTCCCAAGGCACTTGCATGCCCATATCGTTCAAAAGCAGGCGGGAACTAATGCGCGCCGATTCAAAAATCACCGGCAAGCCACTGCCGGGATGGGTGCTGCCTCCTACCAGGTAGACACCATCCAGTTCGTCGAAACGGTTCCGCGGACGCAAGTGCAACATCTGCGACCAATTGTGCGCCAGTCCGAAGACTGCGCCTTTGTGCAATTCGAAATCGGCATCCCAGTTCGCGGGCGTGATGATGCGTTCGTATTCGATACGCGACCGAATATCAGAAATTCCAATGTCAGGAAGTTTGTTTAGAATTAATTCCCGGTATCGCAGTTTTTCCTGCTCCCAATCTACTTTCTTGCTCTGATGTGTCACCGGCACCAGTACGTACAGCGTGCTCTTACCCCGGGGCGCCAGGCTCGGATCTGTTACACAAGCGTTCTGCACATAATAAGAAGGATCGTCGGACAGCACATGGCGATGGCCGATGTCTTCCATATTTCCCATATAGTCCTTCGATACGTAAATGGTGTGGTGCGGGACGCGGTCATAAGTCCCGCGTAAGCCCAGATACAGCATGAACGCCGAGCAAGACATATGCTTCTTGTCCAGCTTGTGATCCTTCCAGCGTCTGCGTATCTCGTTTGGCACCAAACGCGACATGGCGCGTGCAAAGTCTGCATTCACCACCACGGCATCTGCTTTGTATTCGCCTGCTTTAGTACGTATGCCAGTGGTTTTCCGGCCCTCCAGCAGAATTTCTTCCGCTGGTTCATTCAGGTGGATGTCAACGCCTAGCTGCTGGCAAATGCGGCCCAAGGCAGTGGTCACCGAACCGCAACCGCCGATCGGATGATACACGCCGTACTCGTATTCCAGAAACGCCAGAATGGTAAACAAGCTCGGACACTCAAACGGCGACATGCCCAAATACTTCGACTGAAATGAGAAAGCTAAGCGAACGCGCGGATCGTGAAAGTATCGGCTCAGCTCGGAATCGAGCGAACGCCATGGCTTGAGAATCGGAAGCATGGTCAGGAGGGCCGGCTTCACGGTGTCACGCCAGCTGTCGAAAGAGGTCTCGAGAAACGGTTTAAATTTTTCTAATTTGATTCGATTGTCTTGCAAGAAGCGCCGCAGCTGGGTCGCATCGTGTCCATTCAACGCCGCTACCGCCGCTTCCATCCGTTTCACATTGGGCGTCGCCAGGATCTCGCCGCCCGATCCGTAGACCAGGCGGTATTGCGGATCGAGCTGTACCAGCTGCAATTCGCGCCATAAGTTGTAGCCGATGCTGCCCAGGATGCTGTCAAGGACTTGCGGGTAATGAAAAAAGGTGGGTCCGTGATCGAAGCGAAAGCCGTTTGCGACGAAATTAGATGTTCGACCGCCGAGGTGGGCAAGCCGTTCGAGGACCGTAACGCGCACCCCGGCGCTCGCTAATAGCGCCGCTGCCGTCAAACCGCCTGGACCAGCCCCAACAATGATAACGTGCCTCGCCAAGACGCTCTCGCCCTCCCGTAGATTGAGATGGCAAGCCAGGGTTAAAGGCACTCTTTTTTTTCAGTTCCACTGCATCCCGCGTTCCAGGACGCTTTAAGCGGGCGAACTCCGCGCGTAGCCGAATTTAGCAGAGCGTTTCGCTCCCTGCCGGTGCGCCTCGTCGCTCATGGCGTGGACCCCGCTCGCATCGATCCAACGGTTGTAAAAATTGAATAACGAACAGACCGTCAGCGCATAGTACACCGCCTCGTCTGAGTAGCCCACCGCGTGCAAGGCTTCGATATCTTCGGGCTGTATCGCTACGGAGTTACAGTTGACCTTGCGCACAAACTGGAAGAGCTTCTTTTCGGCTTGTGTGAGCCCCGACGTCTCGGGATCTGCCAGAACTCCAGACACCAGGTCCGTGCTGCCCAGCAATTCCGCCGCGACCGCGGCATGCGACTTCGTTCAAAACGGACAGGCATTCAAGTGCGACGTATATGCCGCGATCAACTCGCGTATCCCGGGCGAGAGCGGCGCCCCTTCTCGCATGATCTCCTGCGTAAAACGCTCCAGGTGCGCGGTGGCCTTGATCTTGAACGAAAACATGTGGAGGATCTGAGGATACTCCGGTCCGGCCTGCTTCATCATTTCGATCGCGCGTGTGTAGTTGTCGTCGCCCTGGTGCGCTTCGACGTCTTTCAAAAACATTCGGTCCATAGTTGTAAGAAGACTATCAATCGGCCGGATGTATGTCCTGCGCCCTGTGGTTGAACTTACAATCAAACTAAGTGTGGATGCGAGATTGAGCTGCAACTTACATGCCGCAAAGCGAATCTTGCCCAGCGCTCTACGCTTCAATCTGGTTTTCCTGCTGATAATTTCATGCGCGCCGCTCAACGCTCTAACCAAAGCGCGCACCCTTAACCAATTCACCTACCAGACCTGGCAAACCGGCAGTGGACTTCCGCAGAACACAGTCCATAGCGTCTTGCAGGGCCGCAACGGCTACCTTTGGCTTGCCACCGAGGGCGGCTTGGTGCGCTTCGATGGTTTTCATTTCGAAGTCTTCGATACGCGCAACACGCCCGAGCTCAAAAGCAACAACATCCAGAGTTTGCTCGAAGACCGCGCGGGAGCGCTCTGGGTTGCAACTGCCTCAGGTCTATATAAGTTCGCCGGCAATCGCTTCGAAATCATTGCCGAAGACGGTAATCTGCTGGCGCTCGGGATGGATCGCGACGGAGTGATCTGGGCCTTGACGCCCACTGAACTACTCGGCGTGAGCAGTGCCAAGCGCGCCGCTCAGGTCCGCAAATACACGCCCGAAGACACTGCGGCGAAATTCACTGGAGCGCTCGCTATGGCAGGTGACGGCACTCTTTGGCTGGGCACCCAGAATGGGCTGCGGAAGTTCCACAACGGTCGCTTCAGCGATGTCGCGGATGGTCTTCCCTCAACGAATGTCAACGCTCTGTTACTCGACCGGTCGTCCCGCCTGTGGATTGGAAGCGACGCAGGCCTTTTCCTTGCCGGCTCACGGAACTCCCTCCCTCTGAGTTCCAGGCATGTACTCGCTTTATTCGAAGATTGGGAAGGCGCCATCTGGGTGGGTGACGATCTCGGTCTGGCTCGGCTCGAGGGCACGCCGCCGGGCATGCGCTTTAGCCGCGCTCTTCCTGGAAGCACGGTAATTGCCTTGGCTGAAGACGCTGAGCGCGATTTGTGGGTGGGTACCGAGTCGAATGGCCTGACGGTTCTGCGCAATCCGAAATTCGTCACCTACACTTCCCGGGACGGTCTGGCGGGCGATGTCATTCGCTCGGTATTCGAATCGTCGAATCGTACGCTCGCAGTTGGAACCAGCCAGGGACTGAGCCAGTTGAAAGAGGGCCGATTTGAGAGTCTTAACTCGACCAATGGCCTCTCCAGTGATGTCGTCCTGTCGCTCAACGAGGACCGTGATCGAAACCTACTGGCCGGCACGCCCGATGGCCTCAATCGCATAACTCCCCGGGGCATCTCGATCATCACCTCAGCCGACGGGTTGGCCGATGACTTTATCCGATCGGTCTATCGAGACATTGACGGTTCGCTTTGGATTGGTACACGCCGCGGGCTTTCGCATGAAATTTCCGGCAACCGCTTCACCACCTACACGCATCTCGATGGCCTGGGCAGCGATCTGGCCGGTGCGGTGCTGCGCGATCATACGCAGTCACTCTGGGTTGGAACGCTCGGCGGCCTCACTCGATACGACAGAGGCAAATTTGTTAATTACACGATCCGCGATGGTCTTTCGAGCAACATCGTCACAGCGCTGTACGAGGATGCGGCGGGCAATCTCTGGATCGGTACGCAGGATGGCGGCTTGAATGTCCGTCACGGCAATCGATTTTTTGCCTTACCCAAACAACTAGGCCTGCCCGATGCGATCTACGGTATTGCCGAAGATGCGAATGGCGAACTTTGGATCTCTTCGAACCGCGGCATCGTGCGCGTCAATCGGCAGGCACTCGAGCGGGTAGCTCAGGCCACTAGCGATACTGCGACTGTTGTCTGGTACGGTACGAGCGACGGTCTTAACGTCAACGAGTGCAGTGCCGGCGGTCATCCCGAAGTCTGGAAAGCTCACGATGGGACCATCTGGTTTGCGACGGTAAAGGGGCTGGCGGCTCTCTATCCCGATGCCGCCCGCTTGAACCACGTTTTGCCGCCCGTGGTGCTTGAATCCATCGCTGTCGACAATCGGAACTTCGTTCCATCGCAGGTGCAGACCATCCATCCCGGGCATTCTCGCATTGCCTTCACCTACGCCGGACTCAGCTTTGCGGCGCCCGAGAAAGTGATCTATCGTTACAAGCTGGAAGGCTTCGACAAAGAATGGGTCGACGCCGGTTCGGAGCGCACTGCCGTCTATACGAATATCCCGCCTGGCACGTACAGCTTTCGTGTACTCGCCCGCAACAACGACGGATTTTGGAGTGCCTCGGGCGCGGCTCTCTCCTTTCGCCTGGAGCCCCACTTCTACCAGACGATCTGGTTTTACTTATTGGCCGCACTTGCACTCGTGCTCTGCGGCTATTTGATCTATCGTGCGCGAGTGGCGGGTGTGCAAGCCCGATTTGACGCCGTGCTCGGTGAGCGAAGCCGCATCGCTCGCGAGATCCATGACACTCTGGCACAAGGTTTCGTCGGAGTATCGGTACAACTTGAAATCGTCTCTCGCCTGCTTGCCTCTTCCACTGAGGGCGCTCGCGAACATCTCGACCAGGCTCGCATCCAGGTACGTGACAGCATTTCCGAAGCGCGCCGCTCGATCTGGCAACTTCGTTCTCAAGGGCCGGAGAATGCCGATCTCGCTTCCCGTATATCGAAAGCTGCTGCGCAGGCCATCGGCTCACATCCTGTTAAATTCGAACTAGATGTGCGCGGCGCAAACCGGCCGCTCAGCGCCCCCGTGGAAGATGAACTTTTACGCATTGGCCAGGAAGCAATTACCAACGCCGTCCGGCATGCGGACTCGAAGCATATTCATGTCGAACTGGCGTTTGGGGCTCGCAAATTACGCCTGGTAGTCGCCGACGATGGATGTGGTTTTACGGCCAGCCCGGATTCGGGCAGCTCAAACGGGCATTTCGGCCTGGAAGGGATGCGGGAACGCGCCGAGCAGATCAAAGCTACCATCCAGGTGGACAGCGTGAAAGGTAAAGGAACAAAAGTGATTGTAGAGGCGCCCTTAACTTAATGGAACCGATTCGTGTTCTGGTGGTGGAGGATCATCATGTAGTCCGTCAAGGTCTCATCGCTTTATTGAAAACCGTACCCGAAATATCCGTTGTGGCTGAAGGCGCGGATGGCGAGCAGGCTGTCACGTTGTTCCGGCAGCATAAACCCGATGTCACCATCATGGATCTGCGCATGCCTAAGAAAGGCGGTGTGGAGGCGATCACCGAAATTCGCCAGCATTCGCCCGGCGCGCGCATCATCGTTTTGACAACCTTCGATGGCGATGAAGACATCTTCCGTGCATTGCAGGCCGGCGCCAAAGGTTATTTGCTCAAGGACATGTTTGGAGAAGAATTAATCGATGCCATTCGCACAGTGCATGCCGGTAAGCAGCGCATTCCGGCTGCCGTGGCGCAGCGTCTCGCCGAGCGAATGGGCGGCCCGAGCCTTACCAGTCGCGAGCTGGATGTACTTAAGTGCATCGTGGCAGGCCGCAGCAATCGGGAGATTGGTGTCGAACTTTCCATCACTGAAGCCACAGTCAAAACGCACATCAACAACATCCTCGGAAAGCTGGGCGTAGCCGATCGCACGCAGGCCGCCACTACTGCTCTGCAGCGCGGCATCGTTCACCTGCCCGAAAAAGCATGATCGTCGCTTTGCTTTGTGCGCTGCTTTTGAGCCAGCCTGGACATTCGCTCTGGCGGCCTGCCAGCGAAACCGAGCTGAAAGAAATCGTTCCCGCTCGCGCTCCGGTAGGCAACGAGCGTATCGAAACGGAATTCCGCACAGCTTCTGGCATCACCAATGGCAAAGGCAAATTCATTGTCGGCGTCGTTCTCATAACGGCGGGTTACTCGGCTGACGGCAAGTATTCGCATTTCCTGCTTGTCCAGTCACCCATCAAGATCGGCGCCATGCTTCTAAAATCCGGCAGCTACGTATTCGGCTGGCGACATGAGGGAGATTCTCTCCGCGTCCTCTTTTACGAAGCACAGACAGGCAAACCGCTGGGCTCCGTCGATGCTCTTCGCAACAGCACCATCGGCCGAATCGAATCCTTCCATCTCTACCCTCCCGCCGAGAAATCAATGATTCAAATCGGCCGTTTTGCCTTTCACTACAGCCTGGTCGAATGAGGCCGAACTCTTAGGGAATAGACTGCGGGGGATTTGTTTCGAGATCGCAGGTATGCTTGCCGAGGGCGAGTTGGTCAGCGGTCAGCCAGTGCAGAGTTGCGGAATCCGGATTCGGCGGCAGCGCGTAACCGGCAGTTCTTCCGTCTTTCGAGACGAGCACCAGGTAAAACTCTTGTTTCTTAAGCGTGCCCGCGAAATCGTAATTGAAGGGATCGGTGTACTCCCAATCGTATATCTTTTCGACAAAGGCCACGCGCTGGCTGTCCGGCGACCAGGAAAGCTCGGAGAGGAATGTGTGAACGCCGTCGTAACCTGCGAACCATTTGCGTTTTCTGGGCGGATATACGCGATGTTGATTCAGCAGCAGGTGACAGCCGGCGCCCTCCGGCGTAACGAAACGCCGGGACACATCGGGGGTGGCCAAGACTTGATGATCCGGTGACCAGGCAGGCTGAAGACCTCGATTGCTGGACTGCGCGACCAACTGGAAGGCCAGTGCCAGAATTTCGATTACCATCGTTTGTTAGATGCAAAAGCAGACCACTTCCGAACGGTTGAAGACGTTACTGCCTGAAATCTGGGCGCTGATGAAACCCCGGCGAGGGCTGTTACTCCTGGGCGCGGCTCTGATGGTTGTCAATCGCGTGTGCGGCCTGGCGCTGCCGATCAGCACAAAATTCCTGATTGACAACGTGATGCGCAAGGGGCAGATGAACATGCTGACCCCGATCGTACTGGCGGTGATTTTAGCAACGGTCATACAGGGCGTGACCTCGTATTCACTCACGCAGGTGCTGTCCAAATCGGGGCAGCGGCTTATTTATGAGATGCGCGTCCGGATCCAGGAGCATATCGGAAGATTGCCGGTCAGTTTTTACGATGGAAACAAGACGGGCACACTGGTATCGCGCATCATGAGCGACGTGGAAGGCGTTCGTAACCTGATCGGGACTGGACTGGTGGAACTCGTCGGCGGTTTACTCACCGCGGTAATCGCAACGGCGGTGCTGTTCCGTACGAGCGCCATGATGACTTCGTTCGTGCTGGTGATCCTGCTGACGTTTGGAGCGGTGCTGCAGCGGGCATTCAAAACAGTGCGCCCGATCTTTCGGGAACGGAGCAAGATCACCGCCGAGGTGACGGGCCGGCTGACTGAAACCCTCGGTGGAGTGCGGGTAATTAAGGGCTACCACGCGGAAGAGCGCGAAGCGCGCGTGTTCGCGCGTGGCGCACAACGCCTGCTGGACAATGTCGTGCAGTCGTTGAGCACGCTCTCGTTGATGACGCTGGCGTCCACCGTGCTGATGGGACTGGTGGGCGCGCTCATCATGTATTTGGGGTCGCGCCAGATTGCGGCTCACCGCATGGACATCGGCGACTTTGTGATGTACACATCCCTGCTGGCATTCATGATTGCGCCGGTGGTGCAGATCGTAAATATCGGCACGCAAATCTCCGAAGCTCTGGCCGGACTGGAGCGCACGAGAGAGATTCTGCGCGAGCGGCCCGAGGACGAAGATCCGCGGCGTTCCCGTGTGCTGCCGGTGATCGATGGCCAGGTTGCATTCGACCATGTCTCATTTGCCTATGAAGAAGGAAAGCCCGTGCTGCATGATATTTCCTTCGACGCACAGCCCGGCTCGGTAACGGCATTGGTGGGTTCGTCAGGCTCCGGGAAATCGACCATCATCGGTCTGATCACGGCATTCCATTCACCCCAAGAAGGCAAGGTGCTGGTGGACGGATTCGATCTCGCGATGGTGGCGCTGGCAAGCTACCGTCTGCAACTCGGATTGGTGTTGCAGGAGTCGTTTCTGTTTGATGGAACGATCCGGGAGAACGTAGCATTCGCGCGCCCGGGAGCGACGGAAGAAGAGATACTCGAAGCCTGCCGGATCGCGCGAGTGGATGAATTTGCGGAGCATTTCGCGGAAGGCTACGGAACGATTGTGGGAGAACGCGGAGTAAAGCTGAGCGGCGGACAGAAGCAGCGAGTTTCGATTGCGCGGGCCATCCTGGCAGACCCGCGTATCCTGATTCTCGACGAAGCGACATCGAGCCTCGACTCGGAATCGGAAGCCTTGATTCAGGCTGGGCTTTCGCATTTGATGCAGGGCAGAACGACGTTCGTCATAGCCCATCGACTTTCCACTATCCGGCGAGCGGATCAGATTCTGGTGGTGGAGGCAGGACGGATCGTCGAACGCGGAAATCACTCGCGCCTTTTCGCTGCTCGCGGCCGCTATTACGATCTCTACACCCGCCAGCATGGCCTCGAAGAGAACCTATTTCTGGCCCCGGGCGAAGGGGACAAAGTGGAAGAGGCTTTGGCTTGAAGTAGAAGCACTAAAGATCAGCGTCCGGCTTTGATTTGCGGAAACTCGGCACCACTGGCTTCACTGGCTTTTGTTGAAGCAGGTACATCGATGCTGGAAAGCGGAATCTTGCGGGCGGGCTGACTGGAGAAGTCCCAGAAAGTGTCGCCGACAACTGCGTAACTCTGGATCTGGAGGATCTTGCCGCTGTTCAACACGACGCTGACAGGCGGGACCGGGGCGGCTGGTTCGGGGCTAGACGCGCGATACGGCGTCGGTGGTTGCTGAGATTGATCAAGACGACCGCGCAGGTCGTTCAACTGATCGTTAAGCTGCGCCATCTGATTACCCAGCCCGTTATCATTGGGCGGCAGAGCCGGGCCATTCGGATCGAAATTCGGGTCATCCGGAGGAGGGCCGTAGCCGCCGGTGTCGTTCGAGTTGTCGAAGGAGTTGTAATCGCCGTAATAGGGCGTCCCGAGGTACGAAAAGTAGGGAGCGTACAGGCCGTAGTAAGGCACGTATCCGTAGCGGCCGTACCGTGAATTAGCGCGCCAGGGTCCTGGGCGGTATTGTCCGGCATTTCGGCCACGTCCATAGGAATATGCGTTTCCTATATAGCGATTCCCATAAACGCCTGGGTAGGCGGGTGTGGCGCGGGTAAAACTATTCGCCGATCCAGCGATGCTTAGTGGGGAATGATAGGGCTGGATGGCCGATGGCCCAATGCCGGCAGAGTGTGTTCCGATGCCGGCCGAATGAGTGCCGCCACCGAATCCGGCCGCGTGCCCGCCGCCCGCGCTAACGCCACCTGCGTGCCCGCCACCGCCGGCATGTTGGGCCATCAGCAATGTTCCTGAGATTCCCAAGATCGCGAAGGTTTGAACGATTCGGCTGCGGGTACGCATAAACGCCTCTGTATTCAGTTTAACGCCGAATTCATAAAGAAGCTGGGCGATTTGCCAGGGAACAAGCAGAATGCCGTTGACGTATGACTAAGGGAATCGTATATATGGAAATACCACATATATGAAACACGAAGCTGCGGATCGCGAATGGAAGAAAGGCAGCGCCGAGCTGCTGATTTTGTCGTTGCTCGAAGCACAGCCGCGGCACGGTTATGACATTTCGAAGCTCATCGAGGCGCGCTCCGATGGCGCTTTGAAGTTTCACGTGACCTCACTCTATCCGCTGCTCTACCGGCTGGAAGAACGCAAGTGGATTGAAGGCAAGTGGGTGGAAAAGGCGCAGCAGAGGCGGAGGCGCTACTACCGGCTGACGCCGGAAGGCAAAAAGGTTTTAGCCTCACAGCGGAAAAGCTGGAGAGAATTCGTTTCTGCGATCAGCAGAATTACGGGGATTGAACATGCCTGAATGGACAGAAGAGATACGACGGCGCCTGGCAGGACTGCGCCTGGAACCCGGGCGGGAAGAGGCGATTGTGGAGGAGCTGAGCCAGCACCTGGAGGACCGTTACCAGGAGCACCGCGCCGGCGGCTCGACAGAAGAGGAGGCTTGCCAGGCTGCCTTGGCAGAGCTTTCAGAAAGTGGCTCGTTTGGCGAGGCGATTCTGACGAAGGATCGACTCCCGCGCTACGATCCGGTGCCGCCAGGCGACTCAAGTGCGCGACATTTATGGGCCGACATGTGGCGAGATGTGCGGTATGCCGCTCGGATGCTTGCCAAGAATCCCGGCTTCACCTTTTTTGTTGTCTTAACGCTGGCACTGGGCACGGGAGCGAACACCACGGTGTTCACCGTCATCAACACCTTGATTCTGAATCCGATTCCCGTCAAGCAGCTATCGCGGCTGCAGGCGGTCTCTTCCATGGGCGCCAGAGACGCGCACGCCGAAACCCGGCTGCTGCCGCTTTCCTATCAGAATCTGCAAGACCTGCAGGCGCAAAACAGCGTGTTCAGCCGCCTCGCGGGATACACGTATGTGTCGACGGTGACGTGGAGGAAGCAGAGCGGAGCCGAGCGCCTGTTTACCGAGATGGTCACGAATCAATATTTTGAGACGCTCGGTATCCATCCCGCTAAAGGCCGATTCTTTTTGGCGCAGGAAGACACAACACCCGGTTCGGCTCCGGTGGCGGTGATCAATTATGGGACCTGGCAGATGCATTTCGGCGGCGCGCCCGACATTCTCGGCAAAGTGCTGCGGCTGAACGATGTCGAGTTCACCATTGTCGGTGTGGCGCCAAAAGGATTCATCGGTCTGAATGCGGTGTTCGGACCCGATCTCTGGATTCCCGCGACCATGATTGGGCGAGTGGGTTCGCCGGAAGTGCGGCATGCGCTGGAAGATCGCGGGCTAGCGGCCTTCCATGGAGTTGGGCGTCTGAAAGCAGGCGTCGAGCGTGACCGCGCGCAAGCAAACGTGACGAGTATTGCCGCGTCCCTCGAGCGTGAATATCCGAAGAGCAACGAAGGGCACAGCATGACGGTGGAGCCGGTCAGCGATGTTCTTTTCGGCGACACTGGAGGCACCATAAGCCGCGGACGCATCGTCATGGCGAGTTCAGTGCTGCTGGTGATTGTGGGGCTCATTCTGCTAATTGCCTGTTCGAATGTGGCGAACCTTCTGCTGGCGCGTTCGGAGGCGAGGCGGCAGGAAATCGCAGTGCGGCTGGCGATGGGAGCGAGCAGAGTGCGGCTGATGCGTCAGTTGTTGACGGAGAGTGTCCTGCTCGGCTTGTTGAGCGGCGCGGCGGGTGTGGGCATCGGTTATCTGGCGGCTCAGGCAATATGGACGTTCCGGCCGGCGGATAAGGTGGCGAACCTGATGGAGGCAAAACTGGATACTACCGTGTTGCTCTATGCGCTGCTCATTTCATTTGTGTCGGGAATTGTGTTTGGCATTGGGCCGGCGATCCGCGCGTCTCGGGCCGAAGTAATTGTGGCGCTCAAAGAGGAGGCGCGCACGTCGGGCCGTAACCGGCGCGCCATCAGCTTCAGCAATGTTCTTCTGGTAGGGCAGGTGGCGTTCTCTTTTCTGGCGCTCGTGACAGCCGCCCTGTTCCTGCGCAGCATGCAACACGCCTATCAAATCGATCCGGGATTCGAGACGAAGAGACTAGCGCTTTTCATCACGGCTCCAGGGCAGGCGGGTTACAGCGAAGCGAAGACGAAGGAGTTCTATAGACAGGTGCGGGCCCGGGTCGAAAGCTTGCCGGGCGTGGCTTCGGTCTCGTGGTCCTCTAACCTTCCGCTCTGGGGCGCGGCCATGAGCGGTCTCGAAATTGAAGGGAAGGAGAAGCGGCGGGCATCGGATGCGATTACGACGATTCTCAACACGGTTGATTTCGATTACTTCGCTACGGCTGGCGTGCCCATTACCAAGGGTCGCGGATTTCGCGAGAACGATGGCGAGCAAGCTGCGGCCGTGGCCGTGGCCGTGGTCAATGAGACACTCGCGCATCGCTATTGGCCGGATGGCGATGCGCTCGGAAAGCGCATCCGGGCTCCTGGAGAAAGCTTCTACCGGCAAATTGTGGGCGAAGCCAAAACGGCCAATTACCAGACCATCGCAGAGCCTAAGCAGCCTTGTGTTTATATCCCGCTGCGGCAGAATTTCAATGCCGCGATGACGTTGTACGTCAGAACGCAAGGCGATGCGCAGAGCATGCTCGCGCCGGTGGAACGCATCTTGCATACAACGGCGTCGGATGTGGTAATCAGCGAAGTGCGGACCGGCGGCTCTGTTGTCAAGCAATCCCTTGGATTTGCCAAAATGGGCGTGCAGCTTTTGAGCATTTTCGGATTGTTGGCGCTCGCCCTCGCGAGCATTGGCCTGTATGGCATTATGTCGTACTCGGTAAGACGGCGCAGCCGCGAAATCGGATTGCGCATGGCACTCGGCGCTGGACAAATGAGCGTTCTCGGAATGATCCTGAAGCAAGGGCTGGGACTGGTGGGAGCGGGGCTTGTTCTAGGCCTGGCACTGTCGCTAGTGATTGCACGCGGGCTTTCGCGCCTGCTCTACGGCGTGAGCGCGAGTGACCCGGTGAGTTTAGCTGCGGCCATGCTGCTTCTCCTCGCGGTGACGTGGTTGGCGTGTTACCTGCCGGCCAGAGGAGCGACGCGAGTGGATCCGCTGGTGGCTTTACGGGAGGGTTGAGCACGTTAAGAATGCTGATTACTCTTCCCGCGCGCGGTCCGTAAAGATGTAGAACGCCCTATCCATTTCGAATGTATTGATGATGTTCTGATCGAGCGTGGCCAAATAGACGGAGCGCAGGGTCGCCTGCGACATAAGCAGACGGTCGAACGGGTCAGGGTGGAGGAAGCGCACCTGATCGAGCCCGCGAATATCTTTGTAGTCGATCGGCAATTCCGTGCACGAAAAAGCCTTCATGGTCCGCTCCAGAAGATCCAACGAGAAGTTAAATCGGGCTCCGTGCTTTTCGTGTTTGATCTGAACTTCCCAAGCAGTGACGTGGCTTACGAGGCGAGTCTCTACCTTTTCGATGGCCTTCAGCAGCGAACCAGGTAATCGCTCCGGGGCTGTCGCCATCCATATGAGGACATGCGTGTCCAGCAGGAGCGAGTATCCGGGCATCATAGCTGCGTAAAGTCAGTGAATTCTTCCTCGGAGCTGTTGAACAGAAGAGAGTCCGGGATACTCCCCGCTTCGCCTTTTAGAAATCCGAAAGGAAACTTGCCTTTGACGACTGGCACAATCTGGGCTATGAGCACACCGTTCCTTTTGAGAAAGACCTGCTCTCCCCGCTCGGCGGCTTCCACCAGTTGAGAGAGCTTGGTTTTTGCTTCGAGCATGTTGGCTTCTATCACAGCATAATCTTAGCTAGAGCTATTAGCTAAGTCAAATCTATGTCGCTCTCCTGTCGTGTCTCTTGAACCTACCAAAAATCTCTTGTAAGGAACACATGGCTGTAGTAGGATTGCAAACGGATATAGTAAACGTCCGATGTCAACCCGCAAGCTGACCAAGCTCGAACTCCAGATTATGCAGACGCTCTGGGATCGAGGGCCCGTTGCGATCAGGGAGATCCAGGAAGCCTTCCCCGAGGCGGATCGTCCTTCCTACACGACCGTTCAAACCACTGTCTACCGTCTGGAAGACAAAAAAGCCGTAAGGCGCGTCAAAAAGATCAGCAACGCGCACATCTTCGAAGCCGTCCTTTCCCAAAACGCGGCGCAACGGACGCTGATCAATGATTTATTGAGTTTGTTCGGCGGCCGAACGCAGCCCGTCATGGCTCATCTGGTCGAATCCGGCAAACTCACTCTCGAAGACATCAAAGAAGCGGAAAAAGCGCTGCGCAAAGTTTCAAAGGAGGACAGGTCGCGATGATCCCCGTTCACATCATTTCGGCGTTGGCAAATCACTTATGGCAGTCAACGGTAACAGCCGCTGCAATCGGTCTGCTCGCATGGGCTTTGCGCAGGAATCCTGCACGCATTCGCTACTGGCTCTGGATGACGGCTTCCTTAAAGTTTGTCGTTCCGATCTCACTGCTGATCACGCTAGGCAGTTATCTTCATCCGGTCGTTCCGGAATCCGCTCAACGGCCAGCGGTCCCAGCCGTTTTGGGACAGATCACGGAGCCGTTCTCACGGACGACCTTTAAGACCTCTTCCAGCAGCACAACAATCGACTGGGCCTTTGCTGCTGCTGAGGCAACTCAAGGGGATTTACGCGCTCTGGAAGCCACAGTCGGCGCCCTGTGGCTCTGTGGGATGTTAGCTGTCCTGACCTCCTGGTACCTCAAATGGCGGCGCGTTCGCGCGGCGATTCGCCAGTCAACCGGTATCGGCGCGTTCGAGAATATCCAAATACTCTCTTCCAAATCGCTGCTCGAACCCGGTGTATTCGGTATAACGCAACCGGTGTTGGTCGTCCCGGACGGTATTCAAGACCGCCTCACAATGCCGCAGTTCAGCGCCGTCGTCTCGCATGAGTTAACGCACGTTCGCCGCCGCGACAACTTGACCGCTTCCTTGCATATGGCGGTCGAAGCCATCTTCTGGTTTCACCCGCTCGTCTGGTGGATCGGAAAACGTCTGGTGGACGAACGCGAACGCGCCTGCGACGAAGCCGTGGTCCAATCCGGCAACGAAGCCGAAACCTATGCCGAAGGCATTCTGAACGTCTGCAAGCTCTATCTGGAATCGCCCTTGCCTTGCGTGTCCGGCGTTACCGGATCGGATCTCAAAAAGCGAATTCTGCGCATCGTGACGCAGCAGGTCGCCCGGCCACTCGATCTCGGCCGAAAGCTTTTACTCGCCCTCGCTGCGCTATTCGCTGTCGCCGCTCCACTTTCATTCGGCTTACTGCATGTCGTGCAGGTGCACGCTCAAGAAAACACCGCGCCGGACATCTCCGGCACCTGGCAAGGCACGCTGCACGCCCAAAAAGATCTGCGCACCGTATTGAAGATTTCCAAGGCCAACGGCGCCTGGAAAGGCGAACTGTACAGCATCGATCAAGGTGCAGGCGCTATACCAACCAGTTCCTTCACCCTGCAAGGATCCACAGTGAAGTACGCCATCCTGGCCATCGACGGCAGCTACGAAGGCAAACTCAGTTCCGATGGCAAAACCATCACCGGAACGTGGACGCAGGGCGATCATCCTCTGCCCCTGGTCCTCCAGCGAGCCGCACCGGGCACCGAGTGGGCCATCCCCGAAGCCCCGGCGCGCCCGAAACCGATGTCCCCTGACGCGAACCCGGTCGCCGAAGTCGCCACCATCAAGCCCAGCAAACCCGATCAACCGGGCAAAGGTTTTATCTTCGACGGCCATCGTTTCAAAACTATAAACACCTCCCTGCTCGACATCCTCACCTTTGCCTATGGAGTTCAGCAGCGGCAGATAATAGGCGGTCCGCCCTGGCTCAGCTCGGAGAAATACGACCTCGAAGTACAACCCGACATTGAGGGCGCTCCCAGCGACAAACAGCTAAAATCCATGGTGCAGAAACTGCTTCCCGAACGCGTCAAACTGCAATTCCATCATGAACAGAAGGAACTCCCGGTCTATGCCCTCGTGCTCGCGAAGAGCGGCTCGAAGATGACCAAAAGCCAAGGGGACCCTAATGGATTGCCCGGCCTGTTCTTTCGTGGGCTCGGCGTGCTTACCGTTACCAATGCCACCATGGCTGATTTCGCCGGCCTGATGCAAAGCGCGGTGCTCGACCGTCCTGTCGTTAATCAAACCGCGCTTCCGGGCCGGTACGATTTTCTGTTGAAGTGGACCCCCGATGAATCCCAGTTCGGCGGCATGGGCATTAAGGTACCGCCTCCAAGTAACGCCGCCGATGCACCGCCCAACCTGTTTACCGCCGTGCAGGATCAACTCGGCCTGAAGTTGGATACAACCAAGGCTTCCGTTGACGTTCTTGCTATCGATCACATAGAGAAGCCCTCCGAAAACTAACCAATGAGCCGCCGTAGGGTAGGCTTTAGCCTGCCGCCTTTGCGAATCTTGGCCGCCCTCCTCTGCCTCACTGCTTCAGCTTCCGAGTATCACGGCCAAGTGCTCCTCAACGGCCTCCCTGTTCCCGGCGCTTCCATTACAGTGACCAGAGACAACTCGAAAATCACAGCCACCACTGACGATCACGGCGTTTACTCTTTCCCCGATCTACCTGACGGCATCTGGACTATCGAAGTAAAGATGACAGGCTTCGCAAGCACGCAGCAGAGCGTCGCCATCACACCCACCACGCCTGTAGGCAACTGGCATCTCACCATGCTCTCTGCCGATCAAACGATGAGCCAGGCCAAGGCGGCCGAAACGGAAACCCCCGAGCCCCCGGACATTCCGCCTCCTGAACCCGAACTCGCGCAGGATGCCTCCGAAGGCCTGCTCATCAACGGCAGCGTGAATAACGGCGCCGCCTCGCGATTTTCACAAGACGCCGCCTTCGGCAACAATAACCGCCGCCGCACGCCCGCGCTCTATACCGGCGGCATCGGCATGATTATCGACAATTCCACTTTCGATGCCTCGCCGTTCTCTCTTACAGGCCAACACACCCCAAAGCCTTTCTACAACGACCTTACCGGCCTCATCACTCTGGGCGGTCCCATTCGCATTCCTCACTTGATTCGAAACGGCCCGAACTTCTTCGTCGGTTACCAGATCACCCGCGACCGAAACGCCGTCACTCAAACCACGCTCGTGCCCGACGCCGCGCAGCGCAGCGGCATCTTATCGCCCTCCCAGATCATTCCACCCAGCCGCATCAGTCCCCAGGCGCAAGCCTTACTCACTCTTTACCCATTGCCGAATTTTAGCGGCAGCTCACGCTACAACTATCAAGTGCCGTCCGTCAGCGCGACCCACCAGGACGCCTTACAATCCCGTTTCGACAAGACCATAAACGGCAAGAATCAGTTCTCCGGCAGGTTCGCTTTCGAAAGCACCCGAACCGACACTCCCAACGTGCTCGGCTACTCCGATTCCAGCGACATCCTGGGCCTCAATGCACGCGTCAACTGGACACACCGCCTCAGCCCCGGTCTCTTCCTGCACGTTGGCTATCAGTTCAGCCGCCTCTCCACGAAAGCCACACCCTACTTCGCGAACCGCACTAATATTTCCGGCGCTGCCGGCATTGAAGGGAACAATCAATCGCCCGTGAACTGGGGCCCTCCCACGCTGGTCTTCTCGAGCGGCATTCAATCCCTTACCGACGGTCTTCCCGCCTCAAATCACAACCAGACCAACGGCGAGTCGCTCTCTCTAGAATGGAACCACCGCTCGCATACCGTGGACCTCGGCGTCGACTACCGCCGGCAGCAGTTCAACTACCTCACCCAGCAGAACCCCCGCGGCACCTTCACCTTCACCGGCGCGGCCACCGGTTCCGATTTCGGGGGCTTCCTGCTCGGCATTCCCGACACCAGTTCTATCGCCTTCGGTAACGCCGACAAATATTTTCGCGAACCCGCCTACGATGGCTATGCCAATGACGATTGGCGAGTGAACGCGTCCTTCACGCTGAACGCCGGCCTGCGCTGGGAATACGGCGCGCCCATCACGGAACTCTATAATCGGCTGGTCAATCTCGACGTTACTTCCGGTTTTGCTCAAGCCGCTCCGGTTCTAGCAGCCAATCCAACTGGTTCTCTCACCGGACAACGTTTGCCCAGTTCGTTGATGCGCCCGGACAGATCCGGCTGGGAACCGCGCGTTGGCATGGCCTGGCGCGCGCTCTCCGCATCGTCACTCGTCATCCGCGCCGGCTACGGCGTCTACGACAATACGTCCGTCTATCAATCGATCGCGGTCCAACTAGCCCAGCAGTCGCCGCTCTCGAAAGCTCTCAGCGTCCAGAACAGCCCCTCCAACCCGCTTACCTTGGCCAGCGGCTTCAACGCTTCGCCGGCGTCTGTTCCCAATACTTTCGGCATCGACCCCAATTTCCGAGTCGGCTACGCCCAAAACTGGCAAGTCTCCCTGCAACGCGACCTCCCCGGATCTCTGGTGCTTCTTGCCACCTACTCCGGCATTAAAGGCACGCGTGGTCTACAGGAATTTCTTCCCAACTCCTTCCCGATCGGCGCTGTGAATCCGTGTCCCGCTTGCTCAGCCGGCTACACCTACCTGACCTCCAACGGCAACTCGACCCGCCAAGCCGCCCAGATTCAGCTCCGTCGCAGGCTTCATAACGGCTTCACCGCAACCGCCCAATACACCTATTCCAAATCCCTCGACGACGTATCTTCCCTAGGCGGCCAGGGTCCCCTTACAGCGTCATCGACAACTTCTAATCCCACCGCGCAGAATCCGCCTCCTCCCTCGTCAAGCAGCCAGGCAAACTTCATGGCTCCCACCGCTACCGCCGCAGCGGAAACTCCGGCTGTCGCGCAAAACTGGCTGAATTTGCGTGCCGAGCGAGGGCGCTCCACCTTCGACCAGCGTCATCTCCTCTCGCTCCAACTCCAGTACACCAGCGGTCTGGGCGTGCGAGGTGGCGCGCTGTTGAGCGGCTGGAGAGGCGCTCTTCTGAAGGAATGGACCTTCGCCACTTTGCTCACCGCCGGCACCGGACTGCCTCTCAATCCCGTCTACCTCGCAGCCGCCCCCGGTACGGGCGTCACCGGAAGTATCCGCCCCGACTACACCGGCGCTCCACTCTATGCAGCGCCCTCCGGCTTTGCGCTAAATCCCGCTGCCTTCTCGGCGCCCACCCCCGGCCAATGGGGAAATGCCGGACGCAACATCATCAGCGGCCCAGGCCAACTCACCCTCAACGCCACCATGGGGCGCACCTTCCGCCTCCGCGATCGCTTAAACCTCGATCTGCGGTTCGATGCCACCAACGCCCTCAACCACGTCACCTATACCAGCTGGATCACCGTCATCAACAATGCGCAATTCGGACTGCCCGCGAGCGCCAATCCTATGCGCAGCCTGCAGACCATCCTGCGATTGAGGTTCTAATATGCGGTTCATCGCTTTGTTCCTCTCCTTCGCCTTGCTCCTCCAACCCCAGCAGCCAACCTTTACCGCCACCACGCAACTGGTGATCGAGACCGTCAGCGTCACCGATAAATCCGGCAACCCCATCGCTGGTCTCACTGCCAAAGACTTCACGATCACTGAAAACAGCGTGCCGCAACAGATCCGTTTTTTCGAAGAGCAGAAGCTCGAGGAAAAGCCAAAAGCGGCGACGCCCCCCGGCCCCGAGCACGTCCAACTCTACAGCCGGCTCACGCCCACCCGTATCATGCCCGAACTTCCCGGAGTCAATCAATATCGCGACCATCGCCTCCTCGCCTTCTACTTCGACCTGACCGCCATGCCCATCGCGGATCAACGCCGCGCTCTGCAGGCCGCGCAGAAATTCGTGCGCTCTCAAATGACCAGCGCCGATCTGATCGGCATCATGCGCTATGGCGGCGGCGCAGTAGACGTTCTACAAGACTTCACCGGCAATCGCGATCGCCTGCTCAGCGTGCTGCAAACCATGCTTACCGGAGAGATGCTGGGCGCAGGTCAGGGGTTTACCGAAAGCGGCAATGATGCCGGCACCCCCGACGCCGGGTTCGCCTTCGGGCAGGACGACGGCGAGTTCAACATTTTCAACACCGATCGTCAACTTGCCGCTCTCCAGACCGCCGCCGCCATGCTCGGTCAACTCCACGAAAAGAAATCACTGATCTACTTCGCCAGCGGCCTCCGTCTGAACGGCATGAACAACCAGGCGCAACTGCACGCCACTGTCAATGCCGCCATACGAGCCGGCGTTTCCTTCTGGCCTATCGACGCGCGCGGCCTGGTCGCAGAACCGCCCATGGGCGACGCCACCAAAGGATCACCGGGTGGTTCCGACATGTACTCCGGCGCTTCGGCCCAGGCCACCACCATGAATCTGGAGCTCTCGCAAGACACCTTGTACGCACTTGGCAGCGACACCGGAGGCAAAGCTCTGCTCGACTACAACGATCTGACCAAAGGCGTCGTCAACGCGCAGCACGCGATGTCGAGCTACTACATCATCGGCTACTACACCACCCAAGCCAACCGCGACGGCCGCTTTCGCCGCGTGAAGGTCACGCTGAACCGCGACCTCTCCGCTAAAGTCGATTACCGCCAGGGCTACTACGCCGACAAAGAGTTCAGCCGCTTTACCGCCGACGACCGCGAACGTCAATTGGAAGACGCATTAATGCTGCCGGACCCGATCACCGAACTCACCATCGCCATGGAAATCGACTACTTCCAATTGAACCGCGCCGAGTATTTCGTCCCGATCATCGTCAAGATTCCCGGCCGCGAACTCGCCCTCGCCAAGCGCCGAGGAGCCGAACACACCCTCATCGATTTCGTCGGCGAAATCAAAGACCGCTACGGCATCACAAGAACGAACGTCCGCGACAAGATCAACATCAAGCTCAGTGACGCCACCGCCGCGCAATTGGCCAAACGCCCCATCGAGTACGACACCGGCTTCACGCTCCTGCCCGGCAAGTACACCATCAAGTTCCTCGCCCGCGATGACGAGACCGGACGCATCGGGACCTATCAGGCGAGCTTCGTCATTCCAAATTTGAATAAAGAGCAGAAGCAGGTTCCCCTCAGCTCAGTGATTCTGAGCGGCCAGCGCGTGAAAATTGACCAAGCGCTCTACAACGTTGCGGCTAAGAAAATCAAAGGTGAGAATGCCAATCCACTGATCAACGGCGGAGTCAAGCTCGTTCCCAGCGTCACTCGTGTATTCAGCAAGAGCCGCCCGGTATGGGTTTATTTGCAGGCCTATGAGCAAGGGGTCCAAACGCTCCAACCCCTTGTCGCCTTTCTGACCCTCTACAACGGCCAGCATAAGATCTTCGAAACATCGCCCGTGAAATCAACCGCAGCGCTAAACAACACGGTACGAGCCATCCCCGTCGAACTGGAGTTCAATCTGGCAAGACTGTCGCCCGGCAGGTACGATTGCCAGCTCACCGTACTCGACCCAGCACAGCAAAAAGCCGCATTCTGGCGATCCCCGATCGCGATCGTGCCCTGAGGCAGGCGCATACTGGGAGTCCATGCTGAATGGGATCTTAGAAGTACTTATCGACGCCGTGACGCGGGGAGCGGTAGAGGTGCTTCGCGCAAGATCAGAAGGCAATATTCACGCTTCTTACAAGGATGCAAAGGAGCTGGTGACGGTGGCGGACCGGCGGTCGGATGAGGCGATGTTGGCAGTTTTTGCATCCGATCTGCGGCGTCTGGACTCATCGATTGCCTTTCGTCTGGAGGAGTCTGGGGCGACGGGCGATCCGTCTTCGCATTGGGTGGGAGCGGATCCGTTAGATGGGACGAATCACTTCGCCTGCGGCGGAACGTTCTATTCAGTGATGGCTCACTATGTGCGCGAGGGCATTCCGCTGGTTGGGGTAGTGTTCCAGCCGGAAGTGTATCTGCCGCTCAGTGAATCCGACAAGTGCATCGGCCGCTTGACTTACGCCGTTCGGGGAGAGGGCGCGTTTTGGGAGAGGACTGAATTTTCAGGCGAAGCGTTCGTAAGAGCTGCGCCGCGGCGTCTGCTTAAGCCGGATCAGCCGCGAACGAAAAGCTGGGTTTGTTCGATTCCGATTTCGACCAAGATGACGAGTGAGGAGCGGGCGCGCGCGCTCAGAGTTCTCGAGAGCGGGTTAGTGAGCGTGACGACCGGTGTGGGTGGCGCAGGTGCGAATGCCTTACTGACGATTTTCGGAGGGCAGCACGTATATGCGAACTTTGGCGCGGGTGAAGACCTCGATTTGATTCCGCCGCAGGTGATTGCCGAGGAAGCCGGGATGACGGTCTGGGATGTGAGTCGCCGCTCGCCAGTCTGGCAAGGGCGCAAGCAGCCGTTTCTAGTAGCTTCGGATGCGGGGGTGGCGGAACAGGTGCTGCGGGCTGCGGGTGTTTGAGCGCGGCTGGGTGAAGACTACGCCGCTACAATAAAATTTCCGATGCGGATAGCGCTGGCGCAGATCAACAACACCGTGGGAGATCTGGAGGCGAACGCAGCCAAGATTCTCGATTTTGCACGTCGGGCTGAAGACGCGGGCGCGGGATTGGTGGCGTTTCCCGAACTGGCGCTAACGGGTTATCCGCCGCGCGACCTGGTGGAGAAGGAATCGCTCCTGCAACGCACGGCTCGAGCGCTCGACTGCGTGGCGCGGGAATCGGCTGATCTCGACATTGCCTTAGTGGTCGGCTACGTGGGTTGCACCAGCGAAGGCGTCATTCGCGCCCAGAATTCAGTGGCCGTGATCGATCGCGGAATGATTTGTTTCCGCCAATCGAAGATGCTGCTGCCAAACTACGATGTGTTCGACGAAGTGCGCTACTTTCAACCGGCGTCGCAACAGGACATCTGCACCATACGCGGCCACCGGGTGGCGCTGGTGATCTGCGAAGACGCCTGGAACGACAAGCAGTATTGGGAGCGACAGCGTTACTCGCGTGATCCGATTGAGGAACTGGTGAGTAAAGGGGCGGAAATCATTCTTTCGATCAATGCCTCGCCCTGGAATATCGGAAAACGCACACAACGGCAGGAGATTTTTCGGTCGTTGACGGAACGCTTTGATCTGCCGGCGATTTACGTCCACATGGTGGGCGGGAACGATCAATTAGTCTTCGACGGATCGAGTTTCGCCATGACGGCGGAAGGCAAGCTGGTGACGCTGGCGAAGTCGTTCGAGGAAGACCTGGTCCTTTTTGACAGCGAACAGGGCACGGGCGATATGCGGCCGACCGATTTGCGTGCCGATGAAGCGGCCTACGATGCGCTGGTGCTGGGAACACGTGACTACATTCGCAAGTGCGGATTTCGGAGTGTGCTGATCGGGCTGAGCGGCGGAATTGATTCGGCGCTGGTGGCAGCCTTGGCGGTCGAAGCAGTTGGGAAAGACAACGTAATGGGCGTGGGCATGCCGGGACCACATTCGTCGGAACACAGCCTGACCGACGCGCGGGAGCTGGCGAGCAACCTGGGCATTCGGTTCGAGGTGGAATCGATCGAGGCGGGCTATGAGGCGATGCTCGGGACCCTGAGCAATCTCTTCAAAGATTCCGCGCCGGATACGACCGAGGAGAATCTGCAATCGCGGTTGCGCGGCTTGACGCTAATGGCGCTTTCGAATAAGTTCGGGTCGCTTGTGCTGACCACCGGCAACAAGAGCGAGATTGCGGTGGGCTACTGCACGCTCTATGGGGACATGTGTGGCGGCCTGGCGGTAATCAGCGACGTGCCGAAGACGATGGTGTACCGGCTGGCGTCGATTGCTAACAGGAGATTTGCCGAGAGAGGACTGCCTGCGCCTATTCCGCAGAACACAATCACGAAACCGCCGTCGGCCGAACTCCGTCCCGATCAGAAGGACACGGACAGTCTGCCGGAGTACCCGGTGCTGGATGCGATTCTGCAAGAGTACATCGAGGAGTATAAATCGGTTTTGGAGATTGCCGCAGATACGGGTGCGCCCGAAGAGCTGGTGCGGGATATTGTACGCAAGGTGGACCGCAACGAATACAAGCGCCAGCAGATGGCGCCCGGCTTGCGCATAACGCCCAAGGCATTCGGCGTGGGGCGTCGATTCCCGATTGCGCACCGGTTCACCGAATGACACGTTCCATTTTGTGTGGGCTGCTGGTTGGCACGGCTCTACTATTTGCGCAAGACAAGCCTGGGCCGTTGCCGGATGGCAGCGTGCTTCTGAGTAGCGGTTGGAAGATCAAACCGGCAGGCGACCAGATTACGGTAGATACGCTGCCCATGCGAGCGGCCGTTTCACACGATGGCAAGTATCTGCTGGTATTGAATGGCGGTGCGCATCCGCCGAGTATCAGCGTGATCGACGTGGCGGCAAAACGGGAGTTAGCCCGCACTCGACTGGCGGATGCCTGGCTCGGACTGGCGCTGTCTCCGCAAGGCGACCTGGCCTACGTCGGTGGGGGCAGCAGCGGAAAAGTCTTCGAACTGGCGCTCGCCCCGGATGGCAAACTGACAAAAACACGAGAGTTCAATGTGCCGGATTCGAAGCTGCCGGGTGCGCCGTTTATTGGAGATGTCGCGTTGTCACCCGATGGACGCGTGCTCTATGCAGCCGATCTCTATGGCGACAACATCGCACAAATCAATTTACAGAGCGGCAAGATGGTGGATCACTGGAAGACCGGACGCAGACCTTACCGGATTGTGGTTTCGCCCGACGGCGCTCATCTATTGATTACAAGCTGGGCGGAAGGTGCGGTGTACGAGCACGAATCGGGCACTGGAATCTTAGTTACAAAGTTTCGCGTCGGGCCCCACCCGACCGACATGTTGTGGCTCAACAAGGCGGTGTCTGGAAATGATGGCAGCCCCAGTTTCGCGGGGCAAGTATTTGTCGCCACCGCCAACACCAACAGCGTGGCGACGCTCGGCGTGCTGTCCGATGGACAGTTGAAGATGGCCGAACCGGTGAATGTTTCGATGACGCCCCTGCATCCGCTCGGCATGACGCCCTCTGGGCTGGCGACCGATGTCCGGGGATCGCGCCTGTACGTAACGTGTTCCGACGCGAACGCGGTGGCGGTCGCTGATATCTCAACAACGCATCCTCGTCTTTTCGGCTTTATTCCTACGGGTTGGTATCCGGTGGCCGTCACCGTTTTCAAAGACGATGAACTTGCGGTGGTCAACGCCAAAGGAGATGGGCTCACAGCCGGCGGATCCGTGCAGTTGCGCCCGGTGCAGCTAGTGCCATCCTCTGGCCTCGATCACCTGGAGGAGTGGACACAGACGGCAATCGCGAATTCGCCCTATCGCGACGATTTGATTTATGGGCCGGTGCGGGATGAGCAGGAAGGATTTTTCTCGAAACTGCAAGAGCATGCGTCGCCCATTCAGCACGTAATCTACGTTCTGCGCGGAGCGGCCCAGGCAGGGCCAAACCTGGAGGCGCTGGCTCAACAATTTATTCGGTATACAAATTTCTTTAGCAATGCCGGTTCGGTAATTGAAGGACAAAACTGGCTCACAGCCGCCATTGCACCAGATTACACAGTGAAACTGACGCCGAGTTTTGAGGCCGGCCGCAGCAAGATTCGCGACTTCGAAGGTGGAGAACTCGCGAATAGCCCGCCGGCGGGTTATCTCTGGAGTAATGCGCTGCAAGCCGGGATCACTGTTCGGAACTACGGCGAATGGGTAACAAATGTTTCACCGACTGGCGGAATGGGATCGCCGCAGGTGAAATCGACAAACGATCCTTCGCTCGCGCCCCTCACCGACATGGCGTTTCGTGGAACGGATTCGGCGTATCGAGACACAGATCGTGCACGGGAATTCGTGCGGGAATGGAAGCAGTTCGACGCGAACGGCCAGGTACCGCAGTTGTCGATCGTACGGCTAAGTAATGACCAGAATCCGGGCGACAACGACGCAGCGATTGGGCTACTGACGGATGCGGTTTCTCATTCGAGAGTTTGGAACTCGACCGCGATATTTGTGGTGAACGCCGCGCCGAATACGGCGAACGGCAAGCGCACAGATGCCTGGGTAGGATCGCCGTACACGCGTCGCGGCACGACGGACGCGAGCATGTACACGCAGGCCGGAGTGTTGCGGACCATGGAATTAATTCTCGGGTTGCGCCCCATGACTCACTTCGATGCGGCGGCTCGCCCTCTGTTCGCCGCATTCTCGCGCCAGCCCAACTCCCAGAGTTTCACCGCCGTCAACCACACCTCGCAATAACTTCGTAGAGTGAAAGTGACAGGTATGTTTCGATGCCTCACACTTCTGTTGCTTACCCCAATGCTGCTTGCTGCGCAGAATGCCCAACAACCAGGCACTACCGATACGCGGCAACCAGGATCTGTGACGGGACGAATTACCGACGCCATTTCGGGCGATGGCATCGCCGGCGCTTCGGTCCATTTGTTCCCGCGTTCCGGCGGCCCTCCGGGTGGAAGTCAACTTACTTTTATCACCTCGCTTGACGACGGAAGTTTCCATTTCGATCACATTGCGCCGGGGACCTATGTTTTGCTGGCGAATCATGCAAACTACCTGATGTCATTCAATCGCTCGGAGACGCTGACGGTGAACGAGGGGCAGCAGCTAACGAGTATCACCATACAGATGAATCCACTGGGCACGATGAGCGGAAAGGTTGTGACGGGTAACGGGCGGCCGCTGGCAGGAATCAACGTGGAGCTGTTCAGTGCGTTCTATCAGCGCGGAACTCTGCAGCTGCGGCGTGTGCAGAACAGCTCGTCGAATCTGCGGGGGGAGTTTTTCATACAACATGTAACGCCCGGCAAGTACTACCTGGCGGCCGGAGCGCCGGCCGAGCCCAGCCGGCGAAGAATGAAGAGATCTGAGGAAAAGACAGCAAAGCCGCCGGCTCCAATCAAGAACTCCGAAGGCATCGAACTGAACTTTATAAGGACCTATTATCCGAAAGCTACCGCTATCGAAAGCGCGAGTTTGATTGAAGTTGCGCCCGGAGCGAGCACACCGGATCTCGAGATTCAGCTGCAGAGAGCGGAGACATTTCACATTCGCGGGAAGGTGGAAGGCTTGCAGGCAAACGCTCTGCAGCAAGCCCCGATGTTAAGCCTGACCCCGCGCGGCACATCTCAGCATAGCGGCTTGGGGCGCACTGTTCCGGCGCAGGCCGACGGCTCGTTCACGATCGATAAAGTTCCCTCGGGCAGTTACACTCTGTGGCTGCTGGGCAGCTATGCGGGCGGCCAGAATCCGAACTGGAGAGGAGCGCGGTCGCGAGTTTTGGGCAGGCAGGATGTAGATGTGAATGCCGCTGATGTAAATGAACTGTCCTTGGCCCTTATGCCTCCCATCAATCTCACCGGACAGGTGACTCAAATAAATGCGCCGGCCGGCAGTACTGGGCAAGCGCAGGCGTTTCGTGTGATGTTGACATCGGCGGATGGGCAGCCGGGTCCGAGCGCTTTAGGCCCCGTTCCAGTCGACGCGAGCGGAGCCTTCGGTTTGCAAAACCTGGAGCCCGGGGCGTACATGGTGCGCTTGCTGGGTGTGCCGCCCGGGATGTATGTGCAGTCCGTAACCCTCAACCGGCAGGACGTGATGACGAACGGCATGGATCTTTCGCAAGGCGGTGGTGGAGAGTTGCAGATCACTCTGCGCGGGGGTGCGGCCGAAGTGGACGGTTCTCTTTCGTCGAGTGGCGCTTCGCAGGGCGTGACAGGCACGGTGCTGCTGGTTCCCGAGACGATTCCGGTCGACGGGTCGGGAGTGCTGATGGCAAGCTTGGCGACCGGGGGCACATTCGCCGTGAAGAGCGTTCCGCCCGGCCACTACTCGGCATTTGCGATTGAGCACTGGACGACCATCTGGCAAAATCCGGAGTTTCTGCGTTCAATGCAGCGCGAAGGAACGTCACTGGATGTGCAGGAGAATGGTCATGCACAGGTACAATTGCCGTTTTTGACGATGGACCAGGTGCAGGCCGATGCTTCCCGCGTCGGCCTGACCGCTCAATAAAAGAAACTTTTCGGCGCAAATTTGCGTTTCATCAAACGGAGCGTTTCAAATGTATTGCAGTTCCTGTGGCATTGAAGTGTCGGATGCATTCCGTTACTGCCCGCAATGCGGCACGACAACCGCTAAAGAGCAGTTCGTCTCCCCAAGCGGTCAACCGCTGCGTGCTTTGAAGAGATCGCGCGAGGACCGGAAGATAGCCGGTGTGTGCTCTGGTTTCGCGCGTTACCTCGGCATGGACGTAACCCTGGTGCGAATTCTGACTCTGGTTTTGGCGATTTGGCCGCCGGGGCTGGGCATCTTGTTCTATCTGGCTTGCTGGATTGTGATGCCACAGGAGCCGTTACTGTTAGCGTCGCCCGCAGGAACGGGTCCACAGGCTAACTACCCGGCCCCTTCCTAGTCCGCGTCTTCTCCTCGGTCCGCAACCGAAGCTTGCTGACTGCATCTGACGAGCAGGAGAATCGATGAACATACGGGAAGCGCTCGGCTTCGGACCCAATAAGAAAGTACGATACGCGATTGTCGGACTGGGTGACATCGCGCAGGAAGCCATGATGCCGGGCGTAGCGCATACAGGTAACTCCGAGATAACGGCGCTGGTAACGGGCGATGCGGCCAAGGCGAAGTCGCTCGCCGAGCGCTACAAAGTATCGGCGATCTATGACTATGCGCAGTTTGACAACCTGCTGAGTTACGGCACAATTGATGCCATCTATCTGGCAACTCCGAATTGGCGTCACGCCGAGTTTGCCGTGCCGGCCCTGAAAGCGGGGGTGCACGTGCTTCTCGAAAAGCCGATGGAAATCAGCGTGGCCAAATGCAACGAAATACTGGAAGCGCAGAAGCAATCGACCGCCAAGCTGATGATTGCCTATCGCCTGCACTTCGAGCCTGCCACCCTATCCGTGTTGGAACTGGTGCGCGCGGGCAAGCTCGGGCAGATTCAGTTTTTCAGCTCAGTGTTTGCCCAAAACGTGAAGCCGGAGAATCACCGAGCCACGAGCGGCATCCAGGCTGGGCCGGTGTTTGACATGGGGCCGTATCCGATCAATGCGGTGCGCAATATCTTTGAAACGGAGCCGATCGAAGTGAGCGCGATCGGAAGCCGTCACCCCGAAGCGGGGTTGGGTGCTGATTTCGATGACACCGTGGCGGTGACTTTGCGGTTTCCCGAGAATCGGCTCGCGCAGTTTGTGGTTTCGTATGTAGGCGATGGGATAGATAGGTATACGGTGGTTGGAACGCAGGGCTCGGTGGTAGTGTCGCCCGGTTTCATCTATAGGCAGGCACTCGAATATGACCTTACGGTGGGCGAAGAGAAGAGCCACCAGAACTTCAAGAACACCGATCACTTTGGCGGCGAAATGAAGTATTTTTCGAATTGCATTTTGCAGGGCGAAGATCCTGAACCGGATGGCGAAGAGGGCTTGCTCGATGTGCGTGTGGTGGAGGCGATAGCACGCGCGCTTGAAACGGGAACTACACAGAAACTGGAGCCGGTCCGACGCTCGAAACGCATCGATACCGGGCAGGTGGAAAAGCTAGGCCTTGCCAAGCCTCCCGAGCCTGTGCATGCCGCCAGTCCGGCTCAGTAACTCCAGCAAAATAAGTTGCCGCAGGCGCCACGTACAATAGCAGTTCGTGAAGCGCCTTTTCGCCGTTTGGCTATTAACGATGCCTGGAGTGTTGTCCCAGGCGCAAGACACACACTTCCCGCCGAAAGGGCAGCAAATGCCGGCTCCGGTTTGCAGCACCGAGCCGTGTCATGCGGACGAGCATGCGAAATGGCTGGACGACATTAAGCATTGGCGTGCGGAACATCTGATACGCATCGGATACGACGGGAAGCGTTACAGCGACCCGGCGTTCGCCTGGACACGGTCCAGCTTTATGCAGCCGCAGATGATGGTGCAGGATCGCTATTTTTACGATCCCGCGTCGGGCAAATACACGGTAGACCGATATCTCGATGATCTGAAAACGCGCTACGGCGGCATCGATGCCGTCCTGATCTGGCCGACCTATCCGAACATGGGTATCGATAATCGCAATCAGCACGACATGATTCGGGCGATGCCGGGTGGTGTGGAGGGTGTTCGCGCCATGGTGTCGGACTTCCACCGGCGCGGCGTGCGCGTGCTGTTCCCGATGATGATGTGGGATCAGGGCACGCGCGATCCTGGCATGCCGTGGACGCAAGCGATCGCCGAAATGATGAAAAAAATAGGCGCGGACGGAGTCAACGGCGATACGCAGGAGGGTGTTCCCCTAGCCTTCTCGGTAGCGGCGGAAAAAGTTGGTCATCCACTGGTATTTCAGCCGGAAGTCAGCCCATCGGATGAAGCTTTGGCCTGGAATGTGATGACCTGGGGCCAGTATACGTTCACTCCGGCGCCAACCGTCGATCGGTTCAAATGGCTGGAGCATCGCCACATGGTGAATATCTCCGACCGCTGGAAGCGCAGCAAAACGGACGATCTGCAATTTGCGTTCTTTAACGGTGTGGGATGGGAAAGCTGGGAGAATGTCTGGGGGATCTGGAACGGAATTACTCCGCGGGATGCAGAAGCGACACGCCGGGTGGCGACGATTGAGCGCGCGGTGGCCCCGTTTCTGGTAAGCGATGATTGGGAACCGCTGGCGTCGGTCGAAGCTACGGGAGTTTATGCAAGCCGCTGGAAAATCGGGCAAGAGAGTGCCTGGACGGTGGTCAATCGCAATGAATATGACGTGAAAGACGCATCAATAGCGGCGGAGAATGGTTTGCGGTATTTCGACTTGTATCACGGGTTGGAGGTCAAACCAAGCGGCGAGAGGGTGCCATTTTCCATTGAGGCGCATGGCTTCGGAGCAATGTTTTTTTCTAAGCACGAGCCTCCAAAACAAATATCGAAGCTGATGGCGGAAATGCGGGACATGACCGCTGAGCCTCTTTCACACTTTTCCAGCGAATGGAAAACGCTATCGCAGAAGCTGATCGACATTCCAAAAACCGCCGTGCCGACAAAGGCGCCCGCTGGGATGATCAAGATCCCGGCGGCCAGTTTCGAATTCAAAGTAGAAGGCATAGAGATCGAGGGGTCGAACGATATCGGCGTCGACGTGCAGTACCCATGGGAAGATTCGCCCCGGCGCTACCATCGCCACCGCCTGCAGACTACGACGTTCTACATCGACAAATATCCGGTGACGAATGCGGAGTTCAAGAGATTTGTGGACGCCACGCATTACAGACCACGCGACGCCGGAAATTTTCTGCGGGATTGGAAGAACGGCGAGTTTCCGGCAGGCTGGGATAAAAAACCTGTGACGTGGGTCTCACTCGAAGATGCCAGGGCATTCGCGAAATGGGCAGGCAAGCGTCTGCCGCATGAATGGGAGTGGCAGCTGGCGGCGCAAGGAGAAGAAGGTCACGTGTATCCGTGGGGTAATGAATGGCTGGCGTCAGCTGTACCCACCCCTGATACGACGCGCACGATGCGCGGACCGGACGATGTCGATGCGCATCCGGCGGGAGTGAGTGCGGCGGGTGTGATGGATCTTGTGGGCAATGTCTGGCAATGGACCGACGAGTACCAAGACGAGCACACCCGTGCGGCGGTTTTGCGCGGCGGCAGCTATTACCAACCGCAGGGCTCGAAATGGTATTTTCCGCAGGCATACCGAAATGACCAGCACGGCAAGCTCCTGCTCATGGCGGAGAGTTATGATCGGGCCGCTACACTGGGCTTTCGTTGTGTGATGGATGCCGAGTAGTAGTGTTTAACGTTCGGCGACGAGAACAATCTCATAAGCCATGAGGCCGGGCAGCAGAGATGTCGCTATCCGCAATATGCGGTTGGCGGCTCGCAGGACCACATTGCTTGGCGCCATGGGCACTACGCGCTCGAGAGGCACCACAGTGAAATGAGCTGCTGTCACTTTGAACCCATGCTTTTCAATAAGTGATTTCACCGTCTGACGCGTGAAGAAGCGCAGGTGCGACCAGTCGAGAATGCCTCGGTCGGCGTAGCGGAAGATGCCGAGCAGAACCATCAGACGCACCGTGAAGTTCACTGCGTTCGGAACCGAGACCACGAGTTTGCCATGCGCATCTAGCAGGCGGCGGCAGTCTTCGAGCAGCGGACCGGGATTGCGCAAATGCTCCAGCCGGTCGAGCAGCAGGATTCTGTCGAACTGATCTCCTGCGACGCGTGACAGCGTTCCCAGTCCGCGTTCCAGATCGGCATCGACAACGTTTTGGTAACCAGCGTCACAAGGCACGTTGGCCGTGCTGTCCACTCCTGTTACAGCGTTACCGGCTCGACTCAGTTCGGCTCCGAATAACCCGTCCCCGCAGCCTATGTCGAGCACCCGCTGTCCGGTGCCGACTAAACGCGAAGCGTAATCGTGCGTCGAGTACCTGCTGCGTTTTATCGCATACGGGAAGAAGTACTCCGCATATTCCGGATAGCTCTTTACCGCTCGCGATGTCTGCTTGTAGCGATGAACCGCGCGAACTATCGCCTTCGCGTACTTCATGCCATTCACGCGGCAGATCTCGTCACCGTAAAACGTCGGGATCGGCACTTCCTTGATGCGAAAGTTTTGATGATGGAGCTTGATAATAATTTCGGTATCGAAGTGAAAATCGTCCGTCAACTGGTCGAGATGAATGCGCCGGAGAGCGTGAAGGTTATAGGCGCGATAGCCGCTATGAAACTCGGTAAGATTGAGCCCGAGCGCCCGGTTTTCAAAAGCAGTGAGAACCCGGTTGCCGGCGTATTTATAGAGCGGCATGCCGCCCTTGAGTGGACCGCCGAAATCCTTCATCATGCGCGAGCCGAACACGGCATCCGCTTCGCCTCGCACCAGCGGCGCGTACATGTGGGACAGCAGTTCAGGGGCGTATTGACCATCGCCATGCAGCAGGACAACAATGTCGAAACCCTGTTCTATAAAGTAGCGGTAGCCGGCCTTCTGATTTCCGCCATAACCGAGATTCTGCGTGTGCTTCAGCACGCGCAGCTTCGGCAAGTTCGTCATGGCTTGAATGCCGACGGCTAGCTCGTAGGTGGCGTCGGGGCTGGCATCGTCGAAAACCACCACCTGCTCGACATTCTTCCAAACTTCGGGCGTAATCCGTTTCAGGACATTGCTAAGCGTGGTGAGCGCATTGTACGCAACGATAAAGATGCCGATGCGCTTGCCCTGATTGGCGGCGCGCTCCGGCGTCTCTTCGAGGGTGTTCTGGCGGAACTGGGGCAGCGGCTCAAAAGGCAGTTCCAGGCGGTGGGAGGAGGTTTCCGGCGTGATGCTAGGCGGAAGCGTGCAGGTGCTCATGGCGCTCGGCTAGCCTGATCGTATCATTCCGAAGCGCAGCCAGAGCCGTTCGGATAGTTAAATAGACTTCACGATAAAAAGGTTGCGATAGTACGGCTAAGCGTAAAATCGGCGAAAACAACGTTGGGTAGGCTTTAGTCTGCCATCTTTTCTGCTTTTGCCTCAACCCGCCAGCCCGTTATAGAGCCACACGATCGCGAGCAGAATCATGGATAGCGCGGTGGTCCAGGCAATCACGTTTTGCCAGGGTTTGTTTTTGAAGTTGCCCATCAAACGCGGACGATTTATCAAGAGCAGCATGTAGACCAGCACGAACGGCAAGAGAACGCCATTGGCCATCTGCGAGTAGAGAATGAACTTGAGTAAAAAGCTATTGCGGATAAGAAGAACGCACAGCGCCCCGCCGCCGATCAGCAGCGTATAAAGCCAGTAGAAGATCGGCGCTTCCGAAAAACGTTTATCGATGCCCGACTCGAAACCGAGACCTTCGCAGATGTTATAGGAAGTGGCCAGGGGCAGGATGGCCGCGGAGAGCAGGGAGGCGTTAATGAGTCCGATCGCGAACAGGATGGCGGCGAACTGACCGGCGAACGGTTTCAGTGCTAGCGCGGCTTGCGCGACGTCAGTCAGCTCGGGCCGGTTGGGACTGTATATCGTAGCCGCGCAAGCGACCACGATAAAAAACGCAATTACATCGGTGACGATGCAGCCGATGATCACATCGAGACGGCACAGGCCGTAATGCCGGGCATCGACGCCGCGCTCGACTACCGCGGCTTGCAGATAGAACTGCATCCAGGGTGTGATGGTGGTGCCGATCAAGCCAACAATGACTGCCAGGTAACCCGGGTTGAAACTGAAACCAGCAGCCGGCCAGAAGGTGTTTTCGAGCGCCAGGTGCCAGTTCGGTTTGGCGAGAAAAGCGGAGATTGGGTACGCGAAGTAGATCAGCGACGCTACGATCAGGATGCGTTCCACCGGCTTATAACGTCCGCGGACAATGAGCGTCCAGACAAGAACCGCGCCGGCGGGTACAGCCAGATACTTGGTAACTCCAAAGATGCCCATGCCGGAAGCAAGACCGGCGAACTCGGCCACGATGTTGCCGAAATCCGCACAACCGAGCACCAGCATGGTGAAGAAGGTGGCGCGCAGGCCGAACTCTTCACGAATAAGATCAGAAAGTCCTTTGCCGGTGATAGCGCCCATCCGCGCAGCCATTTCCTGAACAACAATGAGCGCGATGGTGGTCGGAATCAGCGTCCAGAGAAGCGTGTACCCGTATTGCGCGCCGGCGTTGGAATACGTAAGAATGCCGCCGGGATCGTTGTCGACGTTAGCCGTGATGAAACCCGGCCCAAGAACGGCCAGGAAGGCAAACAAGCGTGCACTAATCAGTCCGACTGCGGGTCTCCGGCGTATGGCGGTTTGCGTCATGAGGTTCGTCGAAGTGCGAATTCCTATTCTTGACTACCGGCATTGCGGAAAAAGGAAGCGCTGCTTTTTTGCTGGGCGCATCAGTATACATATGGCGTTCCTGCAAAGCACTGCAACTTGCCTGCGGCGCGGTTTTCTAGCCGGAGCCGTTGGCGGACTAGCTGGATCGGCGACCAAGGCGCTCGGTGAGGCGATTTATCCGCCTCGCACGCAAGGCCAGACGCCGCCACCGGTGGTACTCGCCGAGCGAGTGGCCGGTCATTCCTTAGATGAAACCCAAAAGACGGCGTCGATGCAAGCGATACACTACGTTTTCGGCGCTCTCGCCGGTGGAGTATATGGGCTGCTCGCGGAAAATTATCCTCTGGTGCGAGTTGGTTATGGAGCGGGATTCGGGCTGGTTTTATTGGCTCTGACTCACGAATCGGTAGTGCCGCTATTCAAGTTGTCTGCTCCGCCAACCGCTCAGCCAGCGCGCGAGCAGCTGAGCGAACTGGTGACGCACAGCATTTTTGGTGTAACTACTGAGTTAGTGCGCCACAGCCTGCGCGGCCAGTAGTTTTACCGCAGAGATGTGGAACTGCCGCCCGGGGTGCGTGTGTAACTGTCGAGCCAATCGATTACCGTTCGATACCAGAACTGGCTATTCTGCGGTTTCAATATCCAATGGCCTTCGTCCGGAAACTGAACGAGCTTCGAGGGAACTTTCATCTCTTGTAAAGCAGTAAATAGTTGTTGCCCCTGCCCGATCGGAACACGATAGTCGAGTTCGCCGTGGGTCACGAGTGTTGGCGTTTTGAAATCTTTCGCAAAATTGCTTGGCGACCATTTATCGTAAAGCTCCGGGTTCTCCCACGGAAAGCCTTGAAATTCCCACTTAGGAAACCAAAGCTCCTCGGTGGTTCCAGCTTCGCTGCGCAAATCGTAGACGCCGGCGTGCGACACAAGCGCACGAAAACGGTCGGTATGGCCGAGAATCCAATCGATCAGATAGCCGCCGTACGAACCACCTGCCGCTACCAACTTGTTTTGGTCGACATAGGGAAGCTTGCTTATATATTCGACCGTGGCCATAACGTCGTCGTAAGCACGGCCTCCCCAGTCTCCATTTACCGCGTCAGTGAAGGCTTGCCCGTACCCGATCGAGCCATGCGGATTTGGCAGAACCACGACGTAACCAGCGCCCGCGAAGACCTGCGCGTTCCAGCGATAACTCCATTGCTCGCCCCAGTCCCCTTCGGGACCGCCATGAAGGGCGAACAGAACCGGATAGCGAGTAGCGGCATTGAAGCCGTGCGGCTTGACTATGAAGCTCTCCACTTTGGTTCCGTCGGTTCCGCTCTCGACGGCAATTCGTTCGAGCGGCGTGAGCTGATATTCGCTTGTTACGGCATCGTTGAGATGGGTGAGCGGAACGGCCGCGCCGCCTTTGGACAGTGCTTTATTGATCTCCGGCGGATGGGAGCCGCTTTGATCGAGATAGATCATGGTTTTGTTGTCGCGGGAGAAATGGACCGAACTCACTGATGCCGGCCCTTGTGCGATGGTTCGCACCGGCCCTCCGGTAACAGGCATCATTAATAACGGGCTGGTGCCGTGATCGTCGGTGGTGAAAAAAATATTGGCGGAATCGGGCGAGAAGGTGTACTCCTCCACCCAGCGATCGAGCGATTCGCCTAGCGTCGACATCGTTCCGCTTTGCAAGTTCATAACGGCGAGACGCCATTGATCGCTTTCGTAGCCGGCTTTGATTTGCGTACGATAGGCGAGATATTTTCCATCGGGCGAATAGACCGGGCCTTCATCGGCGCCGGGATTGTTGGTGATGCGCTTGGCTTCGCCTCCCGCGGCGGACACAGTGAATAGATCGGAATTTGTGCTGGTGGAGCGATCCGGGTCGCTGTTCGAAACATATGTGACCTGTGTGCTGTCGGACGAGAAAGCGTAGGCTTCCGGGCCGCCGAGGGCAAAGGGCGGTACGTTCAATGCGCCTGGTGTCAGATCGCGCGGCATGCCTGAGCCGTCGGCGGATTGGATCAACAGGTGCTGACGCCGAGCGCCTTCATAGTGCGTCCAATGCCGGTAAAGCAGCGCATCATAAACGCGCGCTTTCATCTTCCCGGCTGCTTCGGCATCGAGTTTGCGTTTGTTACAGGTGCTGTCGTAATTAGTCCCGGTGCATTCGGGATAGACGTTGCTGGTGAAAAGAATCAAGCGCCCGTCGGCTGAGAGTGTCACGCCTTCGGCTTCAGTGGGCAGGTTTGTGACGGCTTTGACATCGGAACCGTCAGCGTTCATCGACCAGACCTGCGAGCCGTTGCTGCGATCGGAGACGAATAAGAGGCGTTTTGAATCGGGTGTCCAGCGCGGGCGGGTGTTCGATCCGCCCGTGTGAGTGACTAGCTGCGGTGCGCCCCCTTCGAGCGGCACAGTGTAGATCTGGGTCGGTTTGGTGTTGTTCGGAAGATCGATGCTTTGGACTGTAAAGGCAACCGTCCTGCCGTCTGGCGAGAGCTGAGGATCGTCGATGCGCTGCAGCCGCATCATGGCTTCGAAGGTGAAGGGTGATTTCGCAGGCGCCGCGCCGACATTCAGAGCGAGTAAACAGGAGCAGCACAGAGCGGCGAAGCGCATGCTTGTTATTCTAGCGGCGGCTGCGCGGTTCGTTTACGCCGGAAGACGGCCAAAACTACGAATCCCAAGCCAAGAACTCCGAGTGTGGCGTTTGTTGGTTCGGGGGTCGCTAAGGATGGCGAGTACAGCCGGATGCTGATATCTGAGACGCCTCCGTGTCCAACTGAATCGGATTAGCGAAGTTATCTACGTTTTGAGCGCTCACGATAGAAGTGATTCCGTTTTCCGAATCCGAAGTGAAATCATATGTGTAATTAATCGCTGTTCCGCTGAACACCGCTCCGATGTCATAGTAGTGATCGGCCAGCAGCGTAAATGAGAATGGACTCGATGAAAGATAGGAAAGCGAATTGGACTGATTCACATTAACGGTGTTACTCAAAAGAATGTCCCGGAGTTACTTCCCGGAGGCGCAGTATCGCTGAAGATGACGAACTTCAGCTGACCGGCTTCCAGAGGCTGTACGTTAATCGCAATCTGCCTGATCGACACGTTCGATGCCCCAGTCTGGAGGTAAGCAGCCACTCCCTCTATCGATGAGATTCGACTGGTCGTGTAGAGCGGGAGATCGGCGTTGTCGAAGATTACTGAAGAGTAAGAAGGTAAGCTGAGGCCTGCTAGCGCGCAGGCCCCTAAGAAGAGACGTTTCGTATTCATCGAATTTTAAAAGAAAGACTGTGTGTCTTTCTGCTCCTTTAAGTCTGAAGTTTACTGGCAAGCTACTCTTGCTACTGGTTACTGGTCGTCCGGCTCGGTCGCGGCCCGTTTGTCGTTCAGAAAAAAGCTAGCCGGCAGCCGCGCGTTTACAGTTTTGTACGGGCGCGGCGGCAACGTGAAATCGAAGAAGCCGAAGAGATCGGTCTGCGACCGCGCGTCGGCGAAGTTCAGGATACCTTCTTGAATTCCGAAATCATTTTCGATGAAGCGCAGAATGCTGCCGAAATCGTACCGGCCATTGTCGATATAGTGGGTTGGCATATAAGCCGAAACGACTACCAGCGGCACCCGAAAACCGTACTGATAACCACCTTGTGGATAACTGAGTGTAGTGGGCGGTTCGTGGTCATACCAGCCGCCCCAATCATCCCAGGTAATCAGGATGGCTGTGTCATTCCAGTAACCCGCGCCGCCGTCGCAGCTGGAGCTATTACCGATTGCGTTCACAATAGCGGCCACCCAGGAAGGCCCTTCGCCGCGGTTGGCGTGAGCGTGATCCGAAAACACTCCGGTCGGAATCACCCAGCTCAATGAGCGTAGATTGCACGAGCCGATGTCTTGCAACACATCAGCTGGCTTGAGGTCGAGGTTATTGGTCCAGGCTTGACCCACACACTCACCGCCGGGGCCAGTTGACTGGCAGATGTGCTGAATGGAATCCGGCGCGGTCCAGATGGATCCTGCACTGGGCGCATAATATCGCCACGTCACCGCCGGCGGAAGTACATCCGGCAAAGTCGGGTGCTCAAAGCAGGGATAAATTTTCTGAGTGGGATCTTCCACTCCGTCCGGTCCAATCAACTGCACGGCCGTTCCTGCCGGAGCGACGCAGCCGGCCACCGCTGTCAAGCCGCCGATCCCGGTATTCGAAAGGTTTTCAGAGGCAAAAATCCCGGCTGCATCGTCAGCAGAACTTGGCGCCGACGTTCCCCCGAATATAAATTGGTGTGCCGGATAACTTGGACCCTGGTTAGTCTGGAACATATAGTTAGCCCAGCCGTACTGTGTTGCGAGATCGAGATAAGGATTCAACTGGCCTACCGAGTTACTCACATAGCGGAATTGCGGTTGAGGTAGGCACTTTCCACTACATCTGATGTCGCCCGCACCATCCATTTTGCAGTTGCCCGTGGCGGGATCCACATCGCACATGGCGGTAAAGGCCGAATGCGCGTGGCTCAAGTCATAGGTGTTCGCGAGATAAACCAAGCCCGGCTGAGTAACGCCATTCGGTGAGTTCTTATTTGTCCAATTGGTTGTTTGGATATCGTATTGTCCGGGGACGGGCGTAGTGCCGCAGGAGACCGATGTTCCCTAAGGCGGAGAGCACAGGCCCTGAAACAGATTGTCCGGCGTGCGATTCTCCTGGACGATCACTACCACATGTTTGAAAGGATTTACTCGGGTGCGCGCGATAGGAGGTGTTTGGGCTTGCGCCAGCCAAGTTCCGGTCAATAATAGAAGTCCGTAAGCTGCGAGTCTCGTCATTCCCTACAGCACAACGAGTGACTCACAACAAAAGTTGACTGTCAAAACTTACAGCGAACTCTGGCCTGCGTGGTAACCGGTCGGTTACAACAAAGTCTGAAGCGTTTTCCGACGAATGCCAAACCGAAAAATAGAAGAACAATTGGAAGTGCTGACGCAGGTGCGCGCGGGCGGTGTTACCTCTGAAGCGCAAGCCGCACTAAAGCGTGCGCTGCGGGATCGCGTGAACCTGGTGGTCGCGAAGGCCGCGTCGGTGACCGCTGAAATGCGATTGAACGCATTGCAAGCGGATTTAAGCGTGGCTTTCGAACGGTTCTTCGAAAAGGCCGTCGAAACTGATCCGCAATGTTGGGCCAAGAACGCGCTGGCAAGGGCTATGGTTGAGCTGGGCGCGACCGAATCGGTTCTGTTCCTGCGTGGCGCTCGGCACGTGCAACTCGAAGCGGTGTGGGGCGGTCGAGAAGATACAGCAACAACGCTGCGCGGCATATGCACGCTGGCGTTGGTGCAGACCACCGATCTCCCGCGCCGTGAAATTCTCCGGCACATGGTTCGGTCGCTTGCCGATGCGCGGAATGTGCGGCTCGACGCTGTTCGTGCGCTCGAACAACTGGACGGAGAGGAAGCGGCTTTGCTGCTGCGCCTCAAGGCTAATTTGGGGGATGAGTATCTTGATGTCACCGGCCAGGTGTTCGATTCGCTGCTGCAGCTGGAAGGTGAGGAGGCGGTGGAATTCGTGGGCGGCTTCCTGGCTGCCGCGCACGAAGGTGTTCCCGAAGAAGCGGCGCTCTCCCTGGGCGCATCCCACTTGCCAGGAGCGGTTGCGCTTCTCATCTCCACATGGGAGAACGCGAAAGCGCCGGAAGTGCGCGATGCCATCCTGCGAGCTCTCAGTGCTTCCCGCCAGCAGGCCGGACTCGATTTTTTGTTTGACTTGATCCGTTCGGCAAGACAACGCGACGCGCTGATGGCGCTCGATGCGCTTGCGATGCACAAGGGGCAGCAAGAACTTCGCGGCAAGATAGCGGAGGTCGTGGGGGCACGGAGCGAACCGGCTATTCAAGAAGCATTTCGGGCACAGTTCCCGGACACAGCGCGCGAGTAAAAATGCCCGGCAACTTGCTAGGATAGCTAGACATACTGCCTGAAAACGCCGGGCCGCTGTGTGCCACTACTCATCATGATCCGACCCTATCGCGGCGTGAGCCCTCGTATCGCCGTCTCCGCTTATATCGACCCGAGTGCGCAAGTGCTGGGCGACGTTGTGATCGGCGAACGATCAAGCGTGTGGTTTCACGTAGCCATTCGCGGCGATGTGAATTATATCCGCATCGGCGATGAGACGAGCATTCAGGACAACTGCGTGGTGCATGTCGATCACATGGTGTTTCCGTGCCTGATCGGCAACCGCGTGACGGTCGGTCACAGCGTCGTACTACACGGTTGCGTCATAGAAGATGATTCATTGATCGGCATCGGCGCGATTGTGCTAAACGGAGCAAAGGTGGGACGCGGAGCAATAGTCGCGGCCGGGGCGCTGGTCCCCGAGAATATGGACGTGCCGCCGGGCATGCTGGTAATGGGGACGCCCGCCAAGGTGAAACGTGAAGTGACGGCGGAGGAACAGGTGCGGTTCCGCAAAAACTGCGACAACTACGTCAAGATTACGGCTATTTATAAGGAAGAGCAAAGTTGAACGCGATAAACGCTGTGAAGGGGATGCGGGACATCCTGCCTCCTTCAAGCAGCGTGTGGAACCAGGTAGAGGCGGCGTCGCGCCGGATTTTCGCGCGGTTCAATTATCACGAAATACGAACGCCGATTGTGGAAGAGACAGCGCTGTTTGCACGCGGCGTGGGCGAAGAGACCGACATCGTCAGCAAAGAGATGTATACATTTGAAGATCGCGACGGCAGTTCGTTGACATTGCGGCCAGAGAATACGGCCTCCGTTCTGCGCTCTTATATTGAGCATCGCCTCGACCAGCAAACAGGGCTGCAGAAGCTCTACTACATTGGTCCGATGTTCCGGCGGGAAAGGCCGCAAAAGGGGCGCTACCGGCAGTTCTATCAGATCGGTGCAGAAGCGATCGGGTCGGATTCGCCGGCTATCGATGCGGAAGTAATCGAATTGGTGCTGGCCATACTCGAAGAAGTGGGAATCACCGGTTACGAGCTACTGATCAATTCGGTCGGGTCGAAAGCTTCGCGTGCGCGCTTCGAGGACGCACTGCGTGAAAGTCTGCGCGAAGTCGCGTCGCGCATGTGCTCGGACTGCCAGCGCCGCGCCCAGACCAATCCGCTCCGGGTGCTCGATTGTAAAGTCCCGGAGGATCAGCCGATCATCGACGCGCTGCCGTCCATTCTCGATTACCTGGATGAACCGGACCGGAACCACTTCCGCCAGGTCCGCGAATTCCTGGACGACCGCCAGATTCGCTACACCGTGCGGCCGCGGCTGGTGCGCGGTTTGGACTATTACGCGCGCACAACTTTCGAAATCACCCACGGCGCGCTCGGCGCGCAGAACGCCATTCTGGGAGGCGGCCGGTACGATGGGCTCGCCGAAATACTCGGTTCGAAAGTAGCGGCGCCCGGAATTGGTTTTTCGATCGGGGAAGACCGCTTGGTGATGGCTGCCGAAGAAGGTCAGCATGTCGCTCCGGCAGTTCTGGACCTTTACATCGCTCCGCTAGGGGAAGCGGCTTTACGGCATTGCGGCGTGCTGGCCGCCGAGATTCGTAAGCTCGACATTTCCGTCGAAGTGGGAACGGAGCGCAAGCTGAAGCGCTTGCTCGAAATCGCCAATAAACTGGCCGCGCGCTACACCCTGATAGTGGGAGAGAACGAAATCGTGACGCAGTCGTATGCTCTGAAGGATATGGCGGCAGGCGAGCAGCAGACGCTTTCGAGACAAGCGTTGCTCGATCGCCTTTCGAAAAAATCATGGTGACACTGGATTTTCTGGGCGATCTTCGCCGGACTCATTCGTGCGGAGAATTGCGAGCCAACGATGCCAGCACGAATGCTTTGCTGATGGGCTGGGTACACCGGAGGCGCGACCTGGGTGGCCTGATTTTTATCCACCTGCGCGACCGTTATGGCATTACGCAGCTGGTGTTTGACGAAAGCAAGGATGCGGCGGCGCATCAGCGTGCCCAGGAGCTCAGTCTCGAATATGTGATTGCGGTAGAAGGCACAGTGTCCCTGCGCAGTGCGGAGACGGTGAATCCGAATATCGCCACCGGTGAAGTTGAGCTGGCTGTTTCCAAGCTTTGGATCTTGAATGAATCGCGCACGCCGCCGTTTCCGATCGAAGACAACGTCGATGTGAAAGAAGACGTGCGGCTGAAGTATCGCTATATCGATCTGCGGCGGCCGCATATGCAACGCAACATCATCATGCGGTCCAAAATCGCGTTTGCCGTGCGCCAGGCGCTCTATGCCCAAAACTTTCTGGAGATCGAGACGCCTTTCATGACGCGCTCGACACCGGAAGGCGCTCGCGATTACCTGGTGCCCAGCCGCGTGCAGCCAGGGAATTTTTATGCGCTGCCACAGTCTCCGCAGATTTTCAAACAACTGTTGATGGTCAGCGGTTATGAGCGATATTTCCAGATCGTGCGCTGTTTCCGCGACGAAGATTTGCGCGCTGACCGGCAGCCTGAATTTACTCAGATAGATCTGGAGATGTCCTTCCCGCAGCAGGAGCAAATTTACGACGTCATCGAGCCGCTGATCTGGAGCGTATGCGAGGCCGCGGGAGCCGCCGTAGAAAAGCATATTCCGCGCATCACCTACGCCGAGGCCATGAGCGGATATGGGAGCGATAAACCAGATCTTCGGCTGCCACCCTTTCACCGGGTAGAGGATTTGTTTGCGCAGGCAGAATTGACGACTGAAGGCTTGCCTCTCGTGGCGATTCATATTCCTGGCGTGGGCCCACTCAGCCGCAAAGAGCGGGACGACATCAAAGCAGCCGGACAAGAGCGCGGACTGCGCGTGTTCGATGATATAAAGCGATTGGAACGCGACCACGCCGATGCCGTCAGCAAGCTGCGGGAACGAATTCAGCCGGCTGAAAACGATTTGATCATGCTGGCTTCCTGGGCGGGTGAACCAAAGGGCGCCTTGCCGGACCAGACGGTATTGCTGGCAGCGGGCCAATTGCGCTTGCACATCGGGCAAAAGTATAACGATCGCCATAAGCTGCTCGATCCGCAAGTATTCAAGTTCTTGTGGGTAGTCGATTTTCCGATGTTCGAGTGGGATGAAGTTGATAAGCGCTGGAACGCGGCTCATCACCCGTTTACTTCCGTGCATGACGAAGATTTGCAGTTACTGATGGACGATCCGGCGCATTGCCGGGCGAAATCGTATGACCTGGTTCTGAATGGTGTGGAATTGGGCTCGGGCTCGATTCGTATCCATCGCCGGGACGTGCAAACCCAAGTTTTCGCAGCGCTGGGTTTCAGTGAGGACGAGGCCAAGCGGCGATTCGGATTTTTGCTCGAAGCCCTCGAGTATGGCGCGCCTCCTCATGGCGGCATTGCGCTGGGGCTCGACCGGTTGGTGATGATTCTGGCCGGCGAAACGTCCATTCGTGACGTGATTCCATTTCCGAAAACGGCTAAGGGCACGGACCTGATGTGTGAAGCGCCTTCGAGTGTGCCGGAGCGCCAGTTGAAGGAGTTGGGGATTCGTTTGAATCAGCCTTTATAAGCGCGATAATAATCTCATGGCTGTGGCGACTCAAGTTTCAGTGGAAGAGTATCTGAAAACGGTGTATCGGCCTGACCGCGATTATGTGGATGGAGTCGTGGAGGAACGGAATTTGGGCCAACTAGATCATAGCTTGGTGCAGGCGCGGCTAATCGGTTCTATTATGCGCCAATCGCGCGAGATCCTGCCGCTCCCGGAATGGCGATTCCAGATTACGCCAACGCGGTTCCGCGTCCCCGATGTGACGGTTGTAAGCGGCAGGCCCAGCGAACAGATTCTGACTAAAGCGCCGCTGCTATGCGTGGAAATTCTTTCGCCGGAGGACCGAATTTCACGTGTCAATGTGCGAATACAGGAGTATCTGGATTTTGGCGTGCCGGTCGTCTGGCTGATTGATCCCGAAGACAAAACGATCTGGATCTATCGATCGAGCGGCATGGTGCAGGCACCCGGTCCATCGATCAAATTGGACGGCACTTCGATCGAAGTTCCGTTTGTCGAGATCTTCGAGTAGCGATAATAATTGCATATGGCGCTGGCGACTCAAGTTTCGGTAGAAGAGTATCTGAAAACGGTGTATCGGCCTGATTGCGATTACCTGGATGGCGTTGTGGAGGAGCGGAATTTGGGCGAAGTCGATCATAGCTGGGTGCAGGGCAGGATCGTTTCTTATTTCCTGAGCCGTTTTCAGGAGACAGGCATCGCAGCGCTCCCCGAAACCAGAATGCAAACCAGCAGTCACCGGTTCCGTGTTCCGGATGTACTCGTCACGAGGGGTAAGCCTGACGAGCAAATTATTACCAAGCCGCCGCTGCTCTGTGTCGAGATTCTTTCGCCCGAGGACAGAGTGCCGCGAGTGAATGAACGCATTCAGGAGTATTTGGATTTTGGCATACCGGTGGTATGGCTGATTGATCCCGAAGAGAAGGCGATCTGGGTTTATCGACCGGGCCGCATGGAGCGCGCCGGCGGGGACGCGATCAAGGTCGACGGCACCAATCTGGAGATAGCATTCCGCGATATCTTCGATTGATGAGCAATTTAAATGCGCTTTTTATGGTGAACTAAATCGTCGATGATCTGAATGTTAGGCTCGCCGAACTCCGGAGGGCCAGCCTGCGGGTGAATGAAGAGTCAAACGCGATGAAATACGGAAACCTCCGCTGGCTTACCGACCCAAATAACAATAAAATAGAACTCTGGCAGCCCATCAAGCCTTAACAGGCTTGTCGCTTGGGAACGTCGTCAAGCCTTAACAGGCTTGTCGACCGCCTTCCATTTCTCCTCATCCCAATATTTGACGTGGCCATCTCGATAGGAGTCGACCGCCATGCTGATAAGTACCTGCGCATGGGCAGCGGTCTCAACGTCCAAGTGAGGCTTCTCACGGGTGCGCATACATTGCAGGAAATTGCCGACGTGCGCCTGCATCATGTCGAACTGATCGACCGGAATTTTGATCTCGTCGCCGCCGAATTTGTAGCCGGGAAACGTGCCGCGGCGAGGGACGTCCGGATGGGCAGGATCTTCCGGAAGCCGCACCTTCTCAGGACGAATCGTGATGTCGGGAGTGGATCCTTCGAATTTGCCGTGTTCGACCATGATGAGGGTGCCCTCATGTCCTCGGATCAAGCCGGGGATGTGCTGCGAATTGGCCATCGACGAACTCAACACGAGAGAATGACCCTCCGGGTATTCGGCAATGATGTGGAACGTGTCGGGAACTTCGCGTTCGTCTTTGAAGATGTAGATGCCTCCGGAAGCGCTGACTTTGGATGGGAATTGCGGCTTGTCCCAGCAAATATTGAGCGGGGCGACGACGTGGAAGAAGAGGTCAGTGGCGATGCCGCCCGAGTAGTCCCAGTATTTGCGGAAGCGGAAAAAGCGGTCGGCGTCGAACGGACGCTTGGGCGCAGGTCCAAGCCACATAGTCCAGTCGATATGATTGTCGCCGGAGGCATCCGGTCCGGCGCCGGCATCAATCGGCCAGTTCCATTCGCCTTCTATCGAATTGCGATGGTATGAACCCTGGCTCATGATCATTTTGCCGATCATGCCGTCCGCGATGGCCTTCTTGGCTTTCCACCATTGATCGGCGGAAGTCGTTTGGGAGCCGACCTGTAGAACGCGTTTGGTTTCGCGCGTGGTGGCGACTAACTTCTTCGCTTCCTCGATCGTGTGGCACATCGGCTTTTCGAGATAGACATCTTTGCCTTGGTCCATCGCGTCCAGGGCGACTCGTGCGTGCCAGTGATCGGGCGTGGCAACCACTACGGCATCCACTTCGGAGAGGGCCAGAATCTCACGATAATCGTTAAACGGTTTGGCTTTATGTCGTTCCGCAAGCTCGCGCTTGCGCTTTTCGTAAACGTCGCAAACGGCCAACACCTGGCAGGCGTTTTTGTTAGCATCGCCGTACTTTGTAAACGCACTCGCGTCGTACGTGCCGCGGCCACCGCAACCGACGATCGCCACGTTAATACGGTCGTTGGCGCCGATGACGCGTGACGGATTCATCTTGTTGATGGGCTTCGCGGCGAAAGCTTTAGAAGCGGCGGCGACACCCGCACCGAGTGTTCCGGTTCGTTTCAGAAAATCGCGGCGGTCAAATTGGTCAGCGGACATAGCACTCCCTCCGAAGCGTCCAGTGTATCGGAACAGAGGGAGTGTTGGTTTGCCCCATACGGTTTGCCCACACGAATAGATACAAGCTTCAGGAAGAAAGCATCTCGAGCAATTTCAGCCGTAGTTGATCGGCCGTTACGCCATCCGGAGTGACGACAAGAATGGTGTCGTCGCCGGCGATGGTTCCGACTACCTGCTCCAACTCTTCCCGATCGAGCGCCACGGCCAGTGTGTTGGCGTTCCCGGGCGAAGTCTTCAGCACGAGCAAGTTTTGCGCTAAGCGGATATCGAGCAGGTACTCGTTTGCCACATCTGCCAGGTCCGGACCGGCTCGTTCACCGGAGAATTGCTGGTATCCATCGCCAGTTTTTACCAGCCCCAGTTCGCGCATGTCGCGCGAGAGCGTGACTTGCGTGGTCTGGATATTGCTCAGGCTCAGTTCTCGCGCCAGTTCGTCCTGCGTGTAAATTTCTTTACCGCGGATGATCTTGAGGATTTGACCCTGGCGAAAGCTCTTGTTCATGTTTCGAGCAAGCCTTGCATGACGCTCAAACGTTTTTTTGCGAGGGCGAGAGCACGGGCCACCGTCATGGGTCCCGTGCCGCCGGGCAGTTCGCGGGTTTTCATCCCCTCGGCTGGCGTCAGCAGTTTGGCCATGGATGAGTCGAATTCCGGCGCAAACGCAGCCAGCGATTCCCCCGTCCAGTCCGACGGCTTCTTGCCTTCCGTGACGCTTACTAGCACCAGGCGTCCGACGATCTGATGCGCATCATGAAACGACACGCCGCGCCGCGCTAATTCTTCGGCCAGATCGGTGGCGACCACCCAGCTCTCATCGGCAGCCTTGGCCGGAACCGACGAGTTCAATACGACGGACTCGGCCACCACTTGCGCCATTTGGATCGCTCCGAGTGTCTGGTAATACGCATCGAAGAGCGGCTCTTTGTCTTCCTGCAGGTCGCGATTGTAGGTCATGGGAAGACCCTTCATCGTGATGAAGAGAGCTGTTAAATCGCCAAACACGCGGCCGGATTTGCCCCGGATCAGTTCGAGCGAATCGGGATTTTTTTTCTGCGGCATGAGGCTGGAGCCGCTGGTGACGCCGTCACCCAGAATGATCCAATTAAACTCCTCGCTCGAATATAGAATCCAGTCTTCTGCCAGGCGGCTGAGATGCAGCATGATCAAGCTGCAGGCATACACAAAATCGAGCGCGAAATCGCGATCGCCGGCAACGTCCATGCTGTTGAATGTGATGGAAGCGAACTCGAGATCTTCCGCGATCGCCTCGCGATCGAAAGCGAATCCGCTTCCCGCCAAAGCACCCGAACCGAGCGGCATCACGTTAATGCGGGCGTGGGCCTGCTTCATGCGCTCAAAATCGCGCGCCAGCATTTCGAAATAGGCGAGCAGGTAATGCGGCCACAGGACCGCCTGCGCCCGGCGCAGATGCGTGTAGCCCGGAACAACTGCTTCCGGATATTTTTCAGCAAGCGTTAACAGGACATTCATCAGTCCGATCAGTTCCGTGAGAATGGTTTCGGCAGACGCGCGCAGATGCAGCCGCAGGTCGAGCGAAACCTGCTCGTTGCGGCTGCGCCCGGTGTGGATTTTGCCGGCAAGCGCACCGACTTTTTCGCCCACTTTGCGGATGACAAAAGTATGTACATCTTCGTCACTCGCGCCGTGGAAGTAATCGGGGGATTGCGCGTCTTCTCCGATGTCGGCGAAAGCAGTGATCAGCCCGGCGGTCTCTTCGGGAGTAAGAATCCCCTGCCGTTCGAGAGCACGCGCAAAAGCTTGCGAGCCTTTCACGTCCGCCTGCACCAGCTTCTGGTCGAAATGCAACGAGCCTGAGAATTGTTCGAAGACTTGCGAGGGTCCAGTCTCGAATCTGCCACCCCAGAGTTTCATGCGTTACTTCCTCAGAGCGGCCTGAACCTTGATGGGCAGACCGACGATGTTGATGAAGCCGAGAGCATCTTTCTGGTCGTAGCTTGCGCCCATCGTAAAGCTCGCGATATCGAGATTGTAGAGTGAATTTTTGCTCTTGCGGCTGACCGGCTCCAGATTGCCTTTGTAAAGCCGCATGGTCACTTCGCCCGTAACTGGCTCGGCGAGTTTCGCGAAGAAGGCGTCGAGAGACTCACGCAGCGGTGTAAACCAGAGGCCGTTGTAGACCATCTCGGCGTAGTCGAGCGCCACTTTCTGCTTGTAATGCAGTGTCGTGCGATCGAGCGTCAGGGCTTCGAGTTCGCGCACCGCAGCCAGCAGAATGGCGCCGCCTGGCGTTTCGTAACAACCTCGAGATTTCATGCCGACGAAGCGATTCTCGACCAGATCAATGCGGCCGATGCCATGTTCGCCGCCAATCTTATTCAGCTCTTCGAGCAGCGCGACGGCGCTCAATTGGTGCTGGCCGTTGAGCGAAACCGGAATGCCTGATTGAAAGCCGATCGTAACTTCGGACGGCTTGTTGGGCGCGTCAGCCGGGCTCTTCGACAGCATCCAGATGTGCTCGGGAGCGGCATTGGCCGGGTCTTCCAGTTCGCCGCCTTCGTGCGAAATGTGCCAGATATTGCGATCGCGGCTGTAGATCTTAGTAGTCGACTGCGCGATCGGCACGTTGTGCTTTTTCGCGTATTCAATGGCGTCTTCGCGCGAAACGATGTCCCATTCGCGCCAGGGTGCAATCACGGGCAGGTGTGGAGCAATCGCCTTGTACGTCAGCTCGAAACGCACCTGATCGTTGCCTTTGCCGGTGCAGCCATGGGCCAAGGCATCGCAGCCCGTCTTGAGCGCGACCTCCGCCTGTCGTTTGGCGAGCAAGGGACGGGCAATCGACGTGCCCAATAAATACTTGTGCTCGTAAACTGCACCGGAACGAACCAACTTCCAGAGATAATCGCTGACAAACTCTTCGCGCATATCTTCGACGTGTACGTCGGATGCGCCGGTTTTGAGAGCCTTCTCGCGAAGACCGTCCAACTCTTCTCCGCCCTGGCCGATATCGCCGCACACAGCGACCACTTCGCAGCCGTAGTGTTCTTTCAACCAGGGAATGATGATGGATGTGTCCAGTCCGCCCGAATAGGCGAGCGCGACTTTCTTGGCTTGAATTCCAGGCATGATTTTCCTCCGGCCCGCGGCCGTGTTTACGATTCCTTACCTAACGTGTTTTGAATGGACGCGTTGCTACTGCAGCAGCGTCAATAAAAGCGCTTTTTGGGCGTGCAGGCGATTCTCAGCCTGATCGAAAGCTACACACTGCGGAGACTCCATGACCTCATCGGTCACTTCCAGTCCGCGCTTGGCAGGCAGGCAATGCATGAACAAAACATCGGGACGTGCCTGCGCCAGTAATGCCCGGTTCACCTGGTAAGGGCCGAAGATCTTCCCGCGATCCTGCGCTTCCGATTCTTGACCCATGCTGGCCCACACGTCTGTATAAACAGCGTGCGCCCCTTCGAGCCCCTTCGCCGTATCGTTGGTGATTTCGATGGATGCACCGTTAAGCAATGCCAGTTCTTTTGCCTGTGCCACGATGCTCGCCTGCGGTTCAAATCCCGGCGGCGTTGCCACCGAGCAATGCATTCCCAGACGCGCGCCACAAAGCAAGAGCGAATGCGCCACGTTGTTGCCATCGCCGACATAAGCCAGCTTCAGGCCGCGCAGCCGGCCGAAATGTTCCTTGAGCGTCAGCATATCGGCTAGCGCCTGGCACGGGTGGTAAAGATCGCTGAGTCCGTTGACGACGGGCAGACCGGACCAGCGGGCCAGCTCGTCGATGGTTTGCTGGGAAAACGTGCGCGCGACGATGGCATCGACCCAGCGCGCCAGATTACGCGCCACATCTTTCAGCGGTTCGCGATCGCCGATCATGCCGATTTGCGTGACACAATCGCCGCCCAGCTGTTTGATCGCCAGTTCGAATGTCATACGCGTGCGCAGCGATGGCTTTTCGAAAAGCAAGCTGACATAGCGGCCCTTCAGCGCCGACGCGAAGCGCGCACGCGACTGCTTCATCTGCCCGGCTAATTCCAAAACACCGTTCAACTCTTCGGTTGAAAGATCGAGGTCGTGGCGCAGACCCGCAGGACGGGCGTGGGATGCTGGCTGATAGAGAGAAGAGGCCATCAAAATCCCTCCGGTGTATTTTTATTCACTAGAATGAATAATTACACATTCTGGCGGGCCAAATCAACAGGCTAATCAGGAAAATTGCAAATAGGGGCGAAGTAGTGAGTCAGGTTTTAGTCATGAAGTTTGGCGGCACCAGCATGGGCAGCGCTGAACGCATGAAAGTGGCTGCGGGCCTCATCGGTCAGGTGAAAGACGCCGCAGTAGTGGTGGTTGTTTCGGCGATGTCGAAAGTGACGGACCTGCTGCTCGAAACACTGCGCCGCGCGGAATTGGGAGATCGAGAGGCAGTCCGAGAGGATATCGAAAAGTTGCGGGCTCGTCACTTGGAAGCAGCAGCGGAGCTTTTTCCTGGAGCGGGCGGCGAGAAGGCAGTCGGCGCAATCCAAAGCGTGGTCGCGGAGTTCGAGCGCATTGCGAACGGCGTACTGATGTTGGGCGAACGGCCGCCGCGGTCGGTAGATGAAGCGATCGCAGTGGGTGAGCGGCTGTCGTCGGAGTTGCTGGCGTCCTACTTGCAGTCACAGGGGCGTGCGGCGGAAGCGATCAACGGTGGGGATGTAATCGTGACTGACGCGGTGTTCGGCAATGCCTCTCCGCTGATGGAGGCGACGCGCGAAAGATGCGGCGCACGCCTTTTGCCATTGACAGCTAATGGCATCATTCCTATCGTCACGGGTTTCAACGGAGCGACAAAAGACGGCCGTCCCACAACGCTGGGGCGAGGCGGTTCCGACTTCTCGGCTTCGATCCTGGCGGCGGCGCTCGATGCGCGCGAACTCTGGATCTGGACAGATGTCGATGGCATTATGACGGCGGACCCGCGCCTGGTGGCAGATGCGGGTGTGCTTGATGAACTGACCTATGCGGAAGCCGCGGAGCTTGCCTACAATGGCGCGAAGGTTTTGCATCCGCGCACGCTAGCGCCGCTGGTCGAGAAGCACATCCCGGTCTGGAGCAAGAACAGCTTCGCGCCGCATAAGCCGGGCACCAAGATCGTCTCGCACTTTGACGAGCCGAAAGGGGCGCGCGCGGTGACGTCGATGTCGAACGTCGCGCTAATTTCGATGGAACCGGCCAATGCGGTTTTGAGCGGTACGCGGCTCATGGCCCGGGCCCTCGACGCGCTTGCTCTTGCCAATGTAGAGATCCTCGTCTTCACCAGTTCGAGCTACCGGCAGAGTTTTTGTTTTCTGATTCGTAAGCACGACCTGAACACTGCGCTAGAAGCGCTCGAATTGAACTTATCCCTCGAGCTCTCGCACGGCTACCTGAAGCCGCTGGAAGTGGATGAGAATGTCGGGCTGCTGGCGGTGGTGGGAGAAGGGATGCGCGGAACTCCAGGATTGGCAGGGCGAGTGTTCACGGCGATTTCGCGCGAAGAGGTCAATATCATTGCGATCGCGCAAGGGTCGAGTGAATTGACCATTGGGATCGTGGTGCGACTGGATCAACTCGAGCGGGCGGTGCGGGCAGTGCATCACGAGTGTGAGTTAGGCAAGCTGGCGGCCGCCTATTCACTAGTGCCGGAAATCCTGGACTAACATCACCTGCCGATATTTCTCATGAGCAAGTCGGATCGCCCTGGCGCTCAGCGCACATCCTCCACCAGCATGATATTGCTGGCCATCTGATCGAACTGAGAAAAGTAAAGAAAGCAGCGGCCATCGAAAGAGAGTGGGGAAATCACTTGTCGCGTGAAAGTGTACAAGTTCCTCGTTTTGCGAGTCTCCATGTCGAGATATGCAAGCTGCAAGGCGCCTGTTTCGGCCCGCTTGAGATACCAGACCCCACCCGGAGCGATGGCGAAAGCGCGAGGTTCAGCGACGTCCGCCAATTTCTCGTTTCCTCCGCTCTTGAGCCGCAGACGCCACAGCGAAGGACGCCCAAAATTTTTCGTGTAGTACATAAATTCGCCGTCGGGAGAAAGAGCGGCGGCCGCCGCGCCGTCGCTGGTGATTTGTACAGCCGCGCCGCCGTGAGCCGGCATGCGCCAGATTTGTGGCGTTCCGGAACGGTTCGAGCAAAAGTAAATCGATTGCCCGTCAGCGGACCATGCCGGCAGAATATTGCTTCCCACATTGTGCGTCAAGCGGCTCGGCGGCCCACCCCCGGCGGAGACCCGATAGATGTTTGCCCGGCCCTCGACTCGGGCATCGAAAGCAATCTCTTTACCATCCGGTGACCACGACGGTGAGCCCGTTCCGAGGTGGTCGAGATGAGTAATCTGCAACGTATTGTGACTCTTTAGATCGTAGGTCCAGATCTCAGTCAGGCCCGAGCGGTTCGATTCGTACGCAAGTCTTCCGCGATCCGGCGAAACTTGCGCACGCTGATCCATTTGAGTGGACGCAATTACCTCCTCCGGTTGCTCGCCATGACCGGTTAAAACACCGGCGGCGTCGATTCTCCAAACGTTTGAATCGCTGCGATTCACCGTATAGGCAAGTCGGTGGCCTTCTTGAGAAAAGGTGAGATCGGAGAGAGCACCGCTCGGTAGCGCTACCAGTTGCGGCGTTTGTGTTGCGCCGGGAGAGCGCCAGACGCGATTGCTTCCGGAGCGGTTCGAGATGAAAAGAAGATCGGTGCCTACAAAGGATGGGTCGGCCGTCGAAACATTGTCAAAGCCGGCCCACAACCCGCACGATTCATCACCCTCCGGACGATGATCGCCCGAAAGTCGCAGCCTGCAGAGATGACTTACTCCGCTGCTGAAGAAACGCGTAAAGACCAGTAAGCGCCCGTCGGGAGAGACAGCCGAACTGGTATCGCCCTGACCAGGCAGCGACGATGTCAACTGCACGTCACGGCCGGGGTGAATAGGAATGTAATAGAGGCCGCCCGAGCGCGAACTGGACGTGTCCAGAGGAACGATCAGGCCTTTGCTATCGACCGTCCAGCTAAGTTGCCGTTCCTCCGGCCGGTAAATTCTCTCCAGATCGCGCAGCTTCCATTCCCGCTTATCCGCGAAAGAGTATAGCCAGAGTTCGCCACTCTGGTCGTCCTTGTCACGCAGAAAAGCAATGAACTCATCCGAGGGTGACCAGACCGGATCGTAAGAGTTCGAGTCCGGCGAAGTTATTGCCACTGGTTTTGAGGAACCGATCTTTTCGGTTAAGATCCGGAAGTGCTGTTTACTGCTCTCGCTCCAGGCGTAAACGACCGACCGCCCATCCGGAGAGAACGACGGCGAATTCTGGCGTCCCTGATAGGTCGTCAGGGGAATGGGATCGTAAACGACCGGCGACCTTCGCGTCCGGAAGACAACAGCCACGAGCACTGTGACCAGGGTCAAACCGAGCGCAATCGCAATTAGGAAACGGCGGCGTACGATCAACGCGGGCGCGGCCAAGTCCGCTGAAGTTCCTCTTTCGTTAAGTGCCGCTTCCGGTGGCGTGGGCGCCACGACCGGCAGGCTCGGCTGATCAACCGCCGGCAGCCCTAAGGGTTCGACATCCCGGGCGACCGTCTCGACTCTGGCTATGAAGGTGTAGCCGTGGCGGGGGATGGTCCTGACGTAAGTCGGCTTTTCCGGGTCATCCAGCAATACCGCCCGAACCTGCCGGATACACCGGTTGACTCCTAACTCGAAGTCAACCTGAATGTCATCGCTCCAGACGGCGTCCTGGATCTCCTCCCGGGTAACGATTTCTCCGGCCCTCCGGACCAGCAGCTCGAGAAGCCGCGCCGGCTGGGGCTGGAGTTTTAGCGAGACTCCCGACTTCCGCAACTCGCCCCTCTCAGGACGAAATTCGTACGGGCCGAAGCGAAACGGATGCCCGGACGATTGCGGTTTGTTCATACGAACAGATCTCAGCGGCAGTATGGCAAGAGCATTATAGCTACAAAGCGAACGTCGGGCGGCGGACATCTCTGCCCATGCGTTTCTAAATGCCTGATTTTTCAAAGGTTTGAATGCGCATAGAAAAGCAGGAAACAGCATTCGACGCCCATTGCCGTCATTGGCGCTCTTGTGGAGAATGAATCTCGACTAAGCCGTTCCAGATAGAACAACCGGGTGAAACAAGGAGCCTTCATGAAAGTTTCGAAGATGAGAAAGCACCGAAAGCGTGCCTTTGGATTGGCGATACACGCCGCACTACTGGCCGGGATGTTGGCCGCCCAGAGCGGTCCTCAGCCCGGATCCACCGACCCGATCGGCAGTACCGGTCATCTGACTTTGTTTCCGGATGATGAACTGTTTTCGTTTTCTCCGGACGGAGGGAATACTACTCGCCTCTACCGAACCGATGGCGACACAAAACTCAGCCTTCTGAACGCGACTTACCTTCAGACACTTAGCAATTCATCCGATCCGATTGTTGCGGCCTCCGGCAGAGTGACTGACCCCAGCCACTCCTCCGTCGTGATGGCCCAGCGAGTTTCCGGAACGTCCATGTTGGGAATTCAGGTCTTCGGTACCCAACCTGCTGGCCCGGTGAATCTTCCGGGCCTGCAGGACAGATCTCTCAATACCGACATCATTGCGGTTGCGGCCGGAGACCTGGATAAGACGGCAGACTCGCAACATAACTACCACGATGAAGTAGTTGCCGCCTACGCCACGGGGAACAACACGGTCAGGATTGCCGTCTTGAACTACACAAACTGGTCGGCGAGTAATCCAAAGATCAGCGTCAGCTCGATCGATGCACCTGGATTGGCCTACGACGACGTCACGTTAGCCGCGTCCGACATTCCGATCAGTGTGGCCGTCGGCGATTTCGACGGCGACGGTAACAATGAATTCGCCGTGGTTTATCCGCTTAATTACCACACCTACTCAGTCCGTTCGTACCGCTATGTAAGCGACGGCAATGGGGGCGGCACCATCCAAGGCGGCGCTGCCCCTTTGCTTAACTTGACCCCGCCGGCGATTAGCTATGGCGGTCCCGATGGTCCTCTCGCGCTTGCCACGGTTTCGCTGCAAGCTGGCGACTTCAACAATGATGGCATCGACGAACTGGCGATCGGCTATGCATTCGCCGGTTTTGCCTACGACGACGCCACGGGGGAATACACAGGTAAAGCCACTCCTGCGTTCTGTATTGTTCAATTTGATAAAAATCTGAATCCCGCCATTGCGGGCAAGTTTCGCCAGCCGGACGTCTCTGCCCAAACCGGCGATAAGACCATGCCCCTGCTCCACATTCAGCTCGCTGCCGGCCAGTTTTTGTTCAACCCTCCTGCAACCCCGTTCGGGCAGAAGCAGATTGCCATCGGTTGGAACGACGTAAGTAACCAGGCGATCGACATTCAAGCCTACTCCGTCAGCGATCTCGCCTCCGTAACGCCAATCGGCGCGACCGTGTAGGCTCAAACCACCCCAGACTGGCCCGGTATTCCCACTCAGCAGTTCTCACTAGTGGCCGGAGGCTTTACCGGCAATGCCAATATCAACAGTCCAACCGCTTCCCTCGCCGTGAGCGCCTGGACGTCTAACGGCACCAGCCAGGGAGTGTACTGGATCCGCACGATTGCGGTGAACTCCGGCGGCCTTTCTTTTGCCGACTTGCGTTCCTTTGCCACTGGGCCGACCAATTCAATCGGACGGTTCCCTCTGGTCGCGACCGACTGGGACGGTAAATCTGTGTATCTCGGAGCTCCCGCTCACATCACAATCGAGAATGCTATTTCAACCGACTATATTCTAGAGGAGCCACCCAAGCACTCGTTCTGGGACGGCACGGAAGTCTACACCGTTACCAATTACGACAGCAATAATGTCGGCTTCACTTACGCAGCCGGCACTACATCCTCAACCAAGAGCACCGACCATTCGAACTGGACTATCGGCGGATCGGCCGAGATTTCAGCAGGAGCGACCGTCGGCGTGAGCGAGGATGCCTTTATTGCAAAAACGAACGACCAGGCATCGGTCGACGTGACCGCCAAGGGTAGTTACGACTATAACAAGAATAAAGATAGTTACAACTCGCAGTATGGCTCCAGGACTTTCACCATCGGCTCAACAACCGATCACGATGATTACCTTTCCGGCCGTCTTCAAACCATAGATGTCTGGCGGTATCGCATTTATGGGATTACGCAAACAGATCCCAATAGCAACAATTTTTACGACATCATGTTACCCGGCCCAACAATACCTTATTACGGTGGCGGTTTGGACTTTGATTGGTATCAGCCGGTTCATGAGAATGGAAACATTCTGACTTATCCGCAAATGTTCAACTCGAGTGGAGGCAATCCGCCCGATTTGGGATCCTACACTGATTCGAACGGCAATTCTGTTACCGCGCCCTTAGTTCCCATAACCCAATGGGCTTTCGACGGAACGAGTGGCACTGAGAAGCTGGATCTGAGCACGGCTGGTGGAAGCGGAAACTCCGTCGATTATAGTCATACACTGGCCGAAAGTTTGGACGTGAAGGCTTCGGCCAGCACTTCCGCTGAAGTCGGAGGCGTCAGTGGTGAAGCGCGTGTCTCGGGAGAGCTCGAATTTCACAACAGCAATAGCTGGGGAAAAGCAACCACCAGCGACAACACGACTACCACCCAAACGACCATCACCCTGACCAAGGGATCCTCGGATTCCAGTCAAACCTATGTGTTCGATCCGATCACCTACATGACGCAAGATGGCACATTCAAAATGAGCTTCGTCGTGCCTAATCCGGGCAGCAGCGGATTGAACCCTGCGGGATCCGAGTATTGGTCTTCGAAGTACGGCGCTTATCCCGATCCGGCCTTGAATTTGCCTCAGCGTTTCTCGCCTACCTATTCGTCGAATAATGTTCAGAATGGCTGGACGCTGAACCCCGGATCTGCCCGAAAAAAGATGCGAGGATTGTTTTTTCGCAGGGCAACCATCAATCCAGATACCAACGATTACGACTTCCTGAACGCGGCCGCCGTTGACGGCGACCAGGTGAGGATCGAAGCTCGCGTTTACAACGAAAGCACTGCCGTAGGTGCAGACAACATCACTGTCCAGTTTCAGAAGATCGCGTACGATAGTGGCAACGACAACGAAATTTGCGACGCGCCCATTAACGCCGGACTGGCCGGCGGGAAACTCTGTCCGGCTTCCGCCCGCACGGTGATCGGCCAAACTTCAATAAGTCACCTGGACGCACTGCAGTTTACCTGTCTCTCGGGCACGGACGATCCCGGAATGACCGGTTGTAACAACAATCCCGTCTTCATCAATTGGGATACCAAGGGTTCTGGTCCGGATAACGGCACCAACGAATACCGCATTTACGTGGTTCTGATTCCTGAAAACGCCCAGCAACTTTATGGGTCCGACGGAACGCCGCAAAGCATTCAGAACATGACCAATGCCACGCCGATCAAAGTCACTACAACCAGTCCGCATGGCATCCACACCGGAGACTACGTGACAATCGGAGAAACCGGGCTGCAACTACCAAGTGACAACAATCAAATCTTCCAGGTGACTTACGTGGACGATACGAATTTCACATTGGATGGAAGCACCGATATTGGGGGTGCCTATTCGGGAGGTGGAACAGTTACTCTTATCAATCCAGGTGAGAATGACGAGGGCTATCGTCAATTCGACGTTCAAGCTACCAGCTTGCAAGGAGCGCCAGGCGAGAAATTCGACGATTATCTGAATAAACACTCGCTACGCGCCATTGACTTACACACGGACAAGCTGACAGACAGCAATGTGGCCGCTTACCAGAACCGTCCTGTGCGGATCCGCGTCGGCGTCTTCAGCTCAGCGACTCACCCGCAGGGAGCGAACCTGCTGCTTTTCGACGGCAATCCCGCGGCAGGCGCACCGGCCATCGCCAGCCAGCTGGTTCACCCCGGCAATAACGGCGGCAAGGGCACCCATATCTGGTTCGATTGGACGCCCACCACCACGGGAACTCATCAGCTCTATGCCAAGCTGCTGGAGAGCGGAAACGACGCCAAGATCGGGAACAACGTTTCGAGCTTGCAAGTCGATGTGTTCCGCACTGGCGATGTGAATGGCGACGGCCAGGTGAATCGCGCCGACCTGAATGACATGCTGCGAAACCTGGGCAAGAGCGTCTCGCGGAGCTCCTGTGGACCGGCTTGCGATCTGAACGGGGATGGCTTTATCACTGTGCTGGACGTTCGCAAGTTAGTTCTCATCTGCGGAGCTAAAGCCTGTGGAGACGGAAAATAATGAAACTTCAGACTGGTATCTTGCAGACCCTTTTAGCTGCCGCCCTCGCGGTAACACCGGCGCAAGCAGCCGGCATTACCTTCACGGTCAACCCAATGCAGCCAAGCGTTGGCGTCGGCGAAACAACCCAGGTAGACTTGACGATCAGCGGTTTGGGGGCGATGAGCGCCCCCTCGCTCTCAACCTTCGATTTCGATCTAAAGTTCGATCCGGCTCTCGTTTCGGTCTCGAACACGCTGTTCGGGAGTTCTTCCGCGCCTTTCGATCAGCTGAACATTTTCGGAGCGGGGTCCATCGCGCAAGCGAACCAACCATCTCCGGGTGATCTTCATCTCATACAGGTAAGCCTCGACAGCCCGAGCGTGTTGGACAGCCGGCAACAAGGCGCATTCACGCTGGCCGAGATCAGCTTGCGCGGATTGCAGCCCGGTATCACGGCGTTGTCGCTTTCCGTCAACACGCTCGGGGACTCGCAAGGCAATCCGCTGTCTGCCTCGAGTGTTATTGGAGCGAGCCTCTCGGTCACACCCGGGACCGCTACACCTGAGCCGGGTAGCTTTGCGCTACTCTGTTTTGGCGGGAGCTTGCTGCTCTCGTTCATCTGGCGCCGGAAAACATGCACAGGAATCTTAGAATGACGAAATCTCGGTTGTGGGTATTTGGACTCATTGCAATCCAGGCAGTCGCCGCGGACTTGACAATCCCACTTACGGGTAACGAATCGATGTCCCGCAAAACCGTCTCTTATACTTGCGACGCAAGCGCCGCACAGCTGGGCCTTCCGTCCGGTTCGTTTAAGGTCGAATATATCAATGGTGGCGGCAACAGCCTGGCAGTTGTGCCTATCTCGGGAAAGAGTCTGATCTTCGTCAACGTGCTATCCGGATCAGGCGCCCGCTATGTCGCGCAGCAATACACCTGGTGGGATGCCAAGGGAGCAGTGACTATATCGTCGTTGGAGACTAAACTGCAATCGAGTTGCCGGCCGGCCAAGTAGACACAGCTCAGGCCCGCATAGGGACAAGGTTAAGATGAAGAGAAATCGTTTTGAATTACGTCCTCCAATACTCGAAGTTAGTCGCGCTGCTGGCGGCGATCTTCCTTCTCTCGGCCAATCTGGATAACGTTCCGGATTGCCCGGAGTTGCTGAATGCAGGACCGGGTTCCAGCGTCGTTTTCGTCGCGCATCACACCCCCTTGGAACTCGCCAACGCGGTGCATGCTGCTTGGGAAGCGCTGCCGCAAGCTGAAGAGTGCACGGAGTATGTCTCCGATGCGGTCCTTGTCTTGTCCCCACCCTGCGTCAGGCGTTCCTTCCATCAGGCTGCCGATCCCTCTCCCCCGGCAGCGTAGCCTCTAGTAATCAAACTTGTCGAGCGTGTCTGCGTGCGCTACTTGCCTTGACTGCGGTTGAATTGCTCGCCATGGCGGACATTTCGGTGTCTGTCTAGCCGGCATAGCGCTGTTATGGCATAAGTGAGAGACGCAGCATCCTGCTCGACTGCTGGCAATAACCAAAGAGGAAGAGTGAGCCGTGCAGACTTCAGAAATCATAAAAGCTTGGGGAAAGATCTTAAAAGGTCAACGTCCTTCCCTTTCCATAGAAATAACGCGGGAATGCCCGCTTCGATGTCCAGGATGCTACGCCTATGAGGATGCCCATCTTGGAGGAGGCGTGACGCTGCGCGAACTGAATGACTACAAAGGACAAGAATTGATAGAGGGAGTTCTTGAAGTCGTCGATCGGCTGCAGCCGCTGCATCTTTCCCTGGTGGGCGGAGATCCGCTTGTGCGCTATCGGGAGGTGGAGACGTTAGTGCCGGTCCTTCTGGCCCGCGGCATTCACGTCCAGATTGTCACTAGCGCCTTCCGCGCCCTTCCACCCTCCTGGTCCACCCTGCCTCATTTGAATGTTGTCGTCTCGATCGATGGATTGCAGCCGGAACACGACAGACGGCGCAAACCGGCAACGTATGAACGCATTCTTAAGAACGTCGAAGGACAACGGTTAACCATTCACTCGACGATCACCGGGCAACTGGTAAAGCGGCCCGGCTACCTGCGGGATTTTCTTCAGTTCTGGACGCCCAGGCCCGAAGTGAATAAAGTATGGTTTAGCCTTTTTACACCGCAGAAGGGTGATCATCTTCCTGAAATTCTGACGACCACCGAACGCGGCGAGATCATCGATGAACTATTGCTGCTGCGGAAAAGCTTTCCTAAGCTCGACATGCCGGAGGGGCTGATTCGTCAACTAGCAGCGCCGCCTCACAGTCCCGAGGAGTGCGTATTTGCGTTGACCACACAAACAATTTCGGCCGACCTGAAGACGAAAATCACACCGTGTCAGTTCGGCGGCAATCCGGATTGCGAGTCGTGCGGGTGCATTGCGTCGATGGGTTTAGCCGCTGTGGCAAAGCATAAACTCGGAGGAATTATTCCGGTAGGGAAGATTTTCAAGTCTTCTCTGAAAATCGGTGGGCTGATTTCCAAGCCAGATGCAAAGCTGCCGCCGGCCAACCCCGCATTTCGGGTGTTGCCATAGCGAAAGGAGGAGACAGTAGTTTGAGAGCGACGAAGAACAACTCTTGACGAGAGCAAGAAAGTGTTTGGATGGACGACGACAATTCCAGAAACGCGGATTGCCCGGTCGACGCCGGTTCCATACTTATCGTTCTTAGAAGTTTTGGAAATTTCAAACGGCGAAGCGAGAATTACCTCCGGGCTGTAAACAGGAACTACGCCCTAAGTCCTGTCAGAATTTAGCCGACACAGCAAGAATGTCCAATATCGCCCGGCTTACCTGCTCCGGCGCTTCTTTGGGAGGGCAATGCCCCACTTGCTCGAGAATCCGGCGCTCGTAGAATCCGGTAAAGTGCGATGCATGCCCTTCCGAACCGGAAGGGGGTTGCACGCGATCAAGCTCTCCGTGCAGGACAATTGTGGGAGCCGCGATCTTTGGCTGACCCGCAAGCTGCGCTTCCAATTTTTCGAGAGATGGATCTCCAGGAGCATTCCCATAACGGTGCCGGTAGGACTGAATCACCGTGGGAACGAAATCAGGATGATCGAAGGATCTGGCGGTCTCCAGAAAGTACGCTTCCTCGAATTCCCAGGTAGGTGACCACATGCTCCACAGCAATTTGCATAATTCGTTCCGATTTTGATCGAGGCCGCTGCGCCCACGTTCTGTCTGGAAATACCATTGATACCAAAGCTGATGCTCTTGCTCTGCCGTTTGCGGAGTGGCCGCGGACTTGGCGATGTCCTGGATCGCGTAGCCGGCGACCGAGACTAGAGCGCGCACGCGTTCGGGCCATAGCGCCGCTGCCACGCAGGCCCCGCGACCGCCCCAATCGTAGCCCACGAGTATGGCGCTGTCGATTTTCAGAGCGTCGATAAGATCCAGGACATCTTTTCCCAGAGCGGCTTGCTGGCCGGAGCGAAAGGTATCGGGATAACGATAGCGGGTCGGCTGGAAGCCGCGCAAATAAGGCACAATGAGGCGGCGGTCCTCACGGGCGATGAGGTCGCGAACATCATCGTACTGGCGAACGTCGTATGGGAATCCGTGAAGAAGAACAATCGGCTCGCCAGCATCAGGACCGGTCTGCTCGTAGCAAATGTGAAGAGTGGGAGTCGAGACTGTCTGGGTCGTCGTTGGCATCTAATCTAAGTAACATCGGGCTGGTGTATCCGCAGCTGCCGCACCACAAACGGCAGATTCTGTGCTGTGAAACAGTCTCGCAAGGCGTTTTCCACGCCATCCACATTGTGTTCGGCTAAAGCCACGATCGAAGGGCCGGCGCCGCTGAGGCATACACCGAGCAAGTCTGGATGTTCGAGCGCTAGCAGATCCTGCAAGCCCGGTACGAGTTCTTTACGAAACGGCTGGTGCAGGCGGTCCTGCACCGCTTCGCGCAACAGCGAATAATTGCCGCTCTGAATAGCCTGTAGAAAAAGCGCGACACGCTGCAAGTTGAACACTGCATCTTCGCGCGAAACCTGTTCCGGCAAGACACGCCGGGAAGCGGACGTTGCCAGTGAAAATTGAGGCGTCACCACAATAAGCACCAGTGACTCCGGCCACGCCAGTCGCACCGCGAACGCCGATCGATCCGGCATCTGGCAGCTCACCGTCAATCCGCCCAGAAGCGATGCAGCCACGTTATCCGGGTGCCCTTCGAGCGCGCAGGCGGCATTCAACAAGCCCTGAATCGGCAGCGGTCCGGCAATCGCTTCATACAGGCGTAATCCCGCAACCGTCGCCGCCGCACTGCTGCCCAGTCCGCCTTTCATCGGAATTTCGGTTCGTACATCGACAGCTAGGGAAGGATGTGGAAGCGTGCGCTGATTAGCTAGAAACAGGAAGGCACGTTCGATATAGTTATCGCCGTCCACCGCGCAATCGTGGAAGCAGAAATGCAACTCATTCTCTCCAGGAAGCACGGTCACATCGAGACGTAAATAGAGTTGCACCGCGACGGCCAGCGTATCGAAGCCCGGACCCAGATTTGCTATCGAACCGGGTACCTCAACCGTGAAGCGGTCACGCAATGGAAAGCGCATCTTTCATAGCGCGTTTCTCCTGCGCCTTGATGATGTAGTCGGTGTCTTTCAAGACATGGCCGGTGAGGATCGCCACAATCGACGCCTCGCGATCGAGTTGGCCCGACTCAGTCAGCTTGCGGATACCGGCGAGCGTGGTGGCCGAAGCCGGTTCGCAGCCGATGCCATCGTGCCCGACCAGCGTTTTCGCTGCGCCGATCTCTTCGTCGGTCACATCCATCACGAAGCCGCCGGTCAATTCGACGCCATGCAGCGCTTTTTTCCAGGATCGCGGATTGCCGATGCGAATAGCCGTCGCGACAGTATCGGGATGGCTTAGAGGCGTCAAATGCGGTTCGCGCGTAGACCACATGCGGCTGAGTGGATTAGCTCCTTCCGCCTGCACGATCACCATGCGCGGCAGCCGGTCGATGAATCCAAATTGTCGGAGCTCCTCGAAGGCTTTGCCGAACGCCGACGAGTTGCCCAAATTGCCGCCGGGCACAAACAGGTAATCGGGCACCTGCCACGCGAGCTGTTCGAGCAATTCGAACATGGCGGTCTTCTGTCCTTCTACCCGGAACGGATTGATGGAATTCAAGAAATATAAATCGGGATCGCTCGAGGCCAGCAACTGGTTGAGTGCATCGTCGAAGCTGCCGTCGATTTGCACGACCTCGGCGCCGAAATCGAGCGCTTGCGCCAATTTGTTATTCGAAGCCTGCCCGGCCGGCAAATAGACACGGCCAGTGACACCAGCGCGCGCCGCATAGGCAGCCAGGGAAGCGGCCGTGTTGCCGGTGGAAGCGCACGCCACCACTTTTGCACCCACGAATTTTGCTTCCGTCATGCCGGCCGTCATGCCGAGATCTTTAAACGATCCCGTCGGGTTCCAACCGAGATGTTTGAACCAGAGCCGCTCCACGCCGGCCCAGCTAGCCGTTCGCTGGCCGCGTATAACCGGCGTGTTGCCTTCCGCCAGGCTGACGATGCCGGACGACGCATATGCATCCGGCAAAAATTCACGAAATCGCCAAACACCGCTCGCGTCGCGCTCTTCGTGGGATGTCCGCCGTTCCAGCCAGACCCGTTTCAGCTGGGCAGGTTCGAACGCGGCGGGTTCAACGACAACTTCGAGCAGGTTGCCGCAGCTCGGGCAGGCGAGCGCCCGGTCGTGCAGGTCGAGAGTGGTTGCACAACCGGCAACGCTACAACGCAGGTAAGCCATTCAATGGGTTCGCTATTGGAACCAAAGTAACATCCAAACACCGAATCCGAGCGGGAAGCATAAGCGCCCCGTTCCCGATCCTCTCGACGTCAGCTTTATTAATGCGCGGCTTGCGCCCGGTGGTCTGCTTCGCGTTTCAACTCTTCTTTGCGATCGTGTTCTTCCTGATTTTTGTAACGGTTTTCCCGCTCCGCAATCAGCCGTTCGTACCCGGGAACCTGCTGCGGAGTCAGGATCGCTTTCACCCGGCTGATCTGCTCGTTTTTGATTTTGAGCATGTCGGGCCGCGAGCGATCGCGCACCGCCTTGTACTGCGCCTTGGTGTCATCGAGAATGACCTCCAGTTGCATGGCCTGTTCGTGAGTCAGACCCAGCTTCGACCGCATCTCGGACACGTATTGGTGGCGAAAGTCTTCCGCGCCTTTAGCATTTACCACGGTGGCGGCGAAATAGCGCTGGCCTAGAACTCCTGACACCACTCCACAGCTGAAAAGCAGCACGGCGAACAGTATCGCTGCACCCTGATTGCGCTTCATAGAAATAGACCAGCCGAAAAGCTAATGCGCCGTTTGTGAAGCGGCTTCCTCGCTGCCGGGCAAAGTATTCCGAATCGCTTCGGCGTAATACGTTTTCTCAGCCGTGTGCTCCGCCATCAACGCATCCGCATAGGTAGCAGCAGGATTATAGGCCGCGGGCGAAGAAATCAGGTTGAGCACAAGCAGCAGCAGGCAAACGGCCGCCGAGGCAGTCGTAATGGTTTTCCCAAACCGCTGGAAAACAGCCCAGAAACTCTGGCGCGCCTCGATTTTCTGCCACAAAGAAGGCATGAAGCCGGTCGACGCCTCCGGTTCCGGACAGGCACCCCGGTAGCGTTGGAACAATCGATCCAGTCCGCTATCGTCGATCGTATTTGGAATTTCTGAATTCATGCTCACCCCACTTGCCCCTATAGCTTGCCTTCGTCTGTCGCCATCTTATACGCTTTCAGAACTCTCTGCCGCGCCCGAAAGAGGCGGACCTTCAAAGCGTTTTCATTGACATTATAGATTTGTTCTAGTTCTTTCAACGAAAGCCCCTCGACTTCCTTGAGAGTCAGCAAGAGTTGGTCCTCTTCGGAAACGTGCCGGAACAGAGCCTGCATAAACTCCCGCACGCGACTTTTCTCGCGTTCGTTTTCCTGCTGGCGTCCGCCCGCCACGGAATCCGCCATCATCACTTGCTGTTCGCTCAGATCGGCCATTCGCGACTCGGCCCGGCGTTTGCGACGTCGCAGGTAATCGTATGCCGCATTTACCGTCAAGCGGTACAACCACGGCTCGAAGACCTCCGGCGTGCGAAGCTGGTCGAGCGAATAATACAGCCGTACAAAAACCTCCTGCGCCACATCTTCGACGTCCTCGGGACGCCCAATCAGACGCGAAATCGTGCCCAGGATCCGCTTTCGGTATGCCTGAACGATCTCGTTGAACGCCTGTGGGTCAGCGGCACGCGCCCTCTCGATCAGTTCTGGCTCAACAAGCATCCGGCAAGGTCTGCCGGACCGAAATTAGGGCCTTCGCGTATCTAGGCGACCCGGCAATTTGTTAGGTTACAAGGCTTCTGCCGAAAGTCCAAGCTATCGCGGTTCGGTTTGGCCGGTTCGGCCAGAGTGAGGGAAGCACTGCGAATGCCTTGCAGTGCCCGTATCGCGGCATCTACCGCCGAGCGTTGGGCATACAGATCCTCAAGTTCGCAGCGGAGGAGATTGAGGGTCCTGCCTCGGCAGGAACTTCGGGCATGCGGCATAGCCTGTTTTACCTCGTACAGAGCAATACTGCAATTCTTTTGGTAAAGATTCAGTATGGCTGTAAAAAATAACTGAGTTTGAAGTTCTTAAAGCCGCGATCCGTCGTCCAGCCTACAGATTGGCAAACTTACGCCGTCGCCGGTGCGTGCAGCAAAACTTCCTTGGGTTCGAACGGGCCGTAATAGTCCATCGCATTCATCAGCCGATAGAGGCGGTCTGCCCGATTTTGTAAGTCGGATAGCTCCCTCGAAAACGCATTGCGTATTTCGGAGGTATTCGCGGTGGAGTCGAGCGCCGAATAGCGCGCACGCAAAGCTTTTTCGCCGTTGAGAATGTTTTCCAGTTGTTGCACCAGCAACGTATCGATGGGATGTACGGATGAGAAGTTCACGCCCAGGTCTTGCTCCTTTAGTCCAGAGGCCAGATCAGCAATTGACGTGCCACTCTCAAAAAACTCCTCTACGGATGCGCTTCTTGTAACGGTATGTTGCTGTTTTTCCATGCCTTAATCCTTTTCCTGGCTACGCTATCCTTGTTTCGACTGAAGACTCTCAGAATGAACCGAGCGCGTAAAAATGAAATGTTCCCGGAACCGGCAAAAGCTCTCAGTCATATCCGAGACATAACCGGCCGTCAGCGGGAGGCTGGATGCCTGCATTAAGAAAAACGGGACGTCGCAGCCGCACGAACGCCTGGGGAATCGATTCCGGGTACGAAGACGCGTTAGGGGCCTGGCACGAGACCAGCCCGAAAGCAATCCAGGCGGTATTGGAAGCGATGGACGTCGGGGATGCTCCCGAAGGAACAGGAACGCTCATCGTCATGCAGGAGGGCGAACGGCGAAAGCTATCGGCGCCGGCGGTCATCCGGCTGGAGAACGGTGAAACCATGGAAGCCCTGGAAAGTATTCCCGCCGGCTTGCCCTCCGGCTATCATCAGGTGCTCTTTGAAGAAGAGAGTGATCCAGTAAAGCTCATCGTCAGTCCGGGTCAGTGCTACCTTCCGGCCGAGCTGAGGACCTGGGGTTGGGCGGTTCAATTATACGCGGCGCGTTCGCGTGCTAGCTGGGGCATCGGCGACTTTGCCGATCTGCAAAAACTGGCGGAGTGGTCGGCCTCGAAACTCGGGGCAGGGATGCTGCTGGTGAACCCGTTGAGTGCCGCCACACCGGTTGTTCCCCAGCAAGCCAGCCCGTATTTTCCAACGTCCAGGCGGTTCTTCAACCCGCTGTGGATACACGTGGAATGGGTGTCCGGGGCGCAAGCATCGGACCGTGACGCTATCGACTTGGCGGCCAAAGCCGGTCAGCGATTGAACGCGCACAGACTGATCGACCGGGATCGAATCTTCGACTTGAAAATAGCCGCGTTGGGTCTCCTCTGGAAGCGTTTTAGCGGAAGTGAAGCATTTGCGGCGTTCTGTGCGGAACAAGGCGCTGACCTGGAGCGCTTTGCCACGTTTTGCGCGCTGGCCGAAGAACACCAGAGCGGTTGGCAATCCTGGCCGCAAGCCTACCGGCACCCGGCAGGGGTGAACACTTTTGCGCAAACCCACCGGAACCGGATCGATTTTCATAAGTGGCTGCAGTGGACTCTCGATGAACAACTGGCGCGCAGTTCCAAACACCTCGCGTTGATGCAGGATCTGCCGATCGGCGTGGATCCCGATGGAGCTGACGCGTGGGCCTGGCAGGACGTCCTGGCCACCGGCGCGAGCGTCGGCGCGCCACCCGATGAGTTCAACACCCAGGGCCAGAACTGGGGGCTGCCGCCGTTTGTGCCGCACAAGCTCCGGGCCGCGGGCTATGAGCCGTTCATTCAAACCATCCGGGCCGCCTTCCGCAACGGCGGTGGATTGCGCATCGACCACGTCATGGGATTGTTCCGCCTGTTCTGGATTCCACAAGGCATGTCTGCCGCCGATGGCGCCTATGTCCGTTACAACGCCGACGAGATGCTCGCCATCGTGGCGCTGGAAAGCCAACGGGCCAGAGCCTATGTAGTGGGCGAAGACCTCGGGACGGTAGAGGACGAGGCGCGCGAAAAGCTGGCGCGCCATAACATTCTTTCGTATCGTCTGCTCTGGTTCGAGAAAGACGAACCCAGCCAGTATCCAAAAGACGCACTGGCAGCCATTACCACGCATGACCTGCCAACAGTAGCGGGTCTCTGGACCGGATCGGACATGGCAAAGCAACGCGAGCTCCAACTGAATCCGAATGAGCAAAGCACAGCCGAAATGCGCTCACGGCTGCAGGTGTTGGCCGGATTGGACGAAGCCACGCCGCTGCCGGAGGTGGTAGCGAAAGCGTATGACGTGCTCGCCGAGACCCCGGCCCGCATTGTGACGGCTTGCCTGGACGACGCGCTGCTGGTGGAAGAACGCCCGAATATTCCGGCTACGATGGATCATCAGAATCCGAACTGGTGTATTGCTTTGCCCGTCCTGCTCGACGACTTGTTCGAGATGGAACTCCCACTGCGCCTGGCGAAGGCGCTAGTGAGGTAAGCTAAACAGCGGTATGAATGGAAGCAACGATCAGCAGAATTTATCGATTTTGCTGATCGAAAACGACCCTGCTGCGGCCTACCTCACCCGGGAAGCGCTGAAAGAGGCCGGGATGCACGAATCCCTTACTTCGATGAGCGATGGAGACGAGGCTCTGCAGTATCTTCGAACGCTCGAGAAATTTGACGACCCGGCGCATCCGGACGTCATCTTCCTGGACTTACATCTGCCGAAGTCCTCGGGCATGGAGGTCTTGACCGAGATCAAAGAAAATCCGGCCTGGGCTGTGACTCCGGTAGTGATAGTTTCCGGTTCGGCAAATCCGAACGAAGTGCGCGAGGCTTACGAGTTGCATGCCAGCTGTTTCATTCGCAAGCCGGGCGATCTAGGCGAATTTCTAAGATTTATGCGGGTGTGTTACGAGTTTTGGGGCTCGGTTGTTACGCTCCCCACCCGCGTTTCGTAGGGTAGGCTTCAGCCTGCCGTTTTAGCTTACCGGCCGATAATCCGCGGCCAGATTTCTGTCAGACCAGCAAACCGCCGCCGTCAACGGGCAGGATTTGTCCCGTCGCATAGCTGTTGAGCATCAGGTAAACATAAGCCTTCGCAGCCTCCGCCGGCGTCGCGGCGCGGGGCACCGGCAGGGGCGCCACCACCGACTGCAGCATTGCCTCCGGCATCCGCTTCAGTTGGTCGGTGAGGACGTAGCCCGGACACACGGCGTTGACCCGCACCGGCGCGAGATCCATTGCCAGGCCGCCGGTCAGGTGTTCCACCGCTCCGCCAACAGCGGCCGCCACGGGCGTGCCTTTTCTCGGTCGATGCCCGATCATGCCGCTCGTCAGCGTGATCGAGCCGTCCTGGGCGATTGTTTGGCAGCCGTGTTTGACCGCGGCGAGTACGCCCCAGAAGCGTACCGTGAAGAGCTCTTGCGCTTGTGTCATGTCGAGGTCCTGGATGGAAACGAACATCGGTCCGCCCCAGTCACCTGCCGTTATCGCCAGGTGATCGAACGCGCCTACCTCTCCGAAGAAGCCGGTCACGCTGGCCTCGTCGCGCAGATCGACAGTACGACCCGTCGCACCTTGCAGACGCTCGACGGCCGCACTGACGTTCGTCTTCTTACTCGAACCAATGGCAATCGTGGCGCCCAGCTCGGCAGCGAGTTCGGCAATGGCAAAGCCAATGCCCGTCGCACCCCCAATGACAACTACGCGCTTTCCGTCGAGCGACATCGCTGTTCCGGTCATCTTCCTAACGCTCCTGCCGTTGCGGACTTCGCTGCTGTAGTTGAGGACTTGGGCCCGAAGGCCGGGGTCATCTTCCCCATCTGCTTAAGCGCGAACCCCGGAGCGATCCGGCTCACGATCTTCAGCACGTTGGCAAGACCTGGTCGCACTTCCTGCTTGCCCGCTTCGATGCCGGCGATGGCTTTCTTGGCGAACACCGTCACGTCCATGCCTTTCGGCACCTTCATCTCTCTTTCGAACTCCTCGTTCCTGAATAGCGGCGTTTCGACACCCGGCGGGATCAGCTCGACCACCCTCACACTGGTGTGTTTCAGCTGCACGCGCAAGGATTCAGTGAAGGAGTGAAGGGCGGCCTTCGCCCCGCTATATACCGGAGATATGGGAAAAGGAATGAGGGCGGCTCCCGACGAAACATTGACGAGTAGCGCGCCCTGGCGGGTCTTGAGCGCACAGGGCACGGATGCGCGCCGCCAATCAGCAATGGAACTCGCCTGTTCTTCGGGCGGGGCGCTTGACCCCGGGACCGTTGTGCGCGTGTTCCTCAAAAAATGGGGCAGAAACTGCTTGATCATCCGGACCGGCCCGCTATAGCAAATCTCGATTTCGCGCGTGATGTCATCCAAACCTTCGTCTTGGTTGAACTTCTGCACACGCATGATCCCGGCATTGTTAATCAGAGTGTCGAGCTCCGGAAACTGCCTGAGTACGTTGTCGTACAGCGCAGCTATTGCGGCGGGATCGCCAACGTCGCTCTTAAAAGTGTGTACACCGCGAAGTTCCCGTTTTGCGCTGTCAAGCTTTTCCTGATTTCTGCCGCTTATGATGACAACGTTGCGGCGCTCCAGAAGCTGCTTTGCCAGCTCAAGGCCCATGCCGCTGGTTCCCCCGGTTATCAGAATCGTTCTGTTCTCAAGCTTCATGTAAGACTCCTTTTTTTAATTTCTGCCCGAAAGGCAGGTGTTTCTTCGTTTGTTTCAGCACGTCGCCCGGCAAGGACGACGCAGGTATACGGTATTCTCATGCTTTGAAATAGCTCCCTTGTCCGAGATCCGTCAGGAGAGACGGCTGCACCGGACGCCAACCGAGGCGTTCCTGCGTTAGCTTGCTCGAGGCCGGGCAATCGAGTCCGGCGAATTGTGTAAACCAGCCAAAATGATCGGCCGCCTCCTCAGGTGATTTGGAAACTACCGGGATGTTCAGGCATCTTCCAATGACCTCGGCGATATCGCGGAGTGCGATTCCTTGTTCATCGACCGCGTGATACCGGGCGCCGGCGGAACCCTTCTCCAGCACAAGTCGGTAGAGGTGAGCGGCATCGAGCCGGTGCACGGCGGTCCACCGGTTAGCGCCATCGCCCACATACGCAGAAACGCCCTTGTCGCGCGCGATCTGAATGAGAGTCGGAACGAAGCCGTGATCGCCTTCGCCGTGTACCGATGGCGAAAGGCGTACCAGCGATACCCGCACGCCCCGTTCTGCTAATGCAAGTGCAGCTTGCTCTGTAGCGACCCGGGGAAAATCGTCGGGCGTGAAAACCGACACATCTTCTTCGGTCGCGAGGCGCCCCGGCGTCACGAGTGCAGTTCCAGAGGTGATGAGCAAGGGTCGGTTCGAACCTGCGAGAGCGGAGCCGATAGCCTCAATCGCATGACTCTCTATGTCGCAGACTTCCTTGAACCTCGAGAAGTCATGGATGAAAGCGGTGTGAATCACGCCATCAGCCGAAGCAACTCCACTCCGCAAGCTCTCAAAATCCTCAAGATCTCCCCGTTGTAATGCGGCGCCGGCAGCGATGAGCGACTTGGCTGCCGAATCTGAGCGAGCCAATCCAACCACCTGATGGCCCGCTTGCAATAGCTCCTGAACAACCGCGGAACCGACAAATCCTGTAGCCCCGGTGACGAAAACACGCATTGCGATTTCTCCTTTAGTTCCCTTCATGACCTGATTTCAGAAAGGGGGACCGCATTCGCAGCCCTGTTATTCTCAAGATAGGAGGTTGTGAAAGTACAATCTATACTGGAGAGTCCAGATAACTTTCGCGATCGTCCAGAATGAGGCCGCGCCTCTCAGCGTGCCGAAGATTCAAAGCGATGAGGCCGCGCCTTTTAGCGTGCCGAAGATTCAAAGCGATGAGGCCGCGCCTTTTAGCGTGCCGAAGATTCAAAGCGATGAGGCCGCGCTTTTCAGCGTGCCGAAGATTCAAAGCGATGAGGCCGCGCTTTTCAGCGTGCCGAAGATTCAAAGTGATGAGGCCGCGCTTTTCAGCGTGCCGAAGATTCAAAGCGATGAGGCCGCGTGTTTTAGCGTGCCGGAGATTCAAAAAGGATATAGCTCATGGATCCGCTCTCAGATGTGCTGTCGCTGCTGAAACCACGCAGCTATAATTCCGGTGGCTTCGATGCCGGTGGAGAATGGTCAATCGAATATCCCCAGCATGACGGCATCAAGTGCTTTGCGGTGGTTTCTGGCGAGTGCTGGCTGTCAGTCGAGGGCGTTCCCGACCCGGTACGGGTAAAGGAGGGTGACTGCTTCCTGCTGCCGAGCGGACGGCGTTTTCGCGCTGCCAGCGACCTCACGTTGACACCTATCGACGTGAGCACGATTTACTCGACCAAACGGGCCGGTGGCATCGTCTCGTGGAATAGCGGCGGGGACTTCTTTCTTGTCGGCGGGCACTTTACCCTGACCCGTAATCAGGCCGACATCTTGCTGGGGGTGCTGCCGCCCATCGTGCATCTACGGAAAGAATCAGATAAGGCGGCGCTTCGCTGGTCCCTGGAGCGGATGACCCAGGAACTGCGTGAACCGCAGCCGGGCGGCTTTCTGGTCGCGCAAGACCTCGCCCACATGATGCTGGTTCAGGCCCTGCGGCTGCATCTGGCGGAAGGCTTGAGCGGTGGCGTCGGCTGGCTCTTCGCCCTCGCAGATAAACAGATGAGCGCCGCGATCAACTCCATGCACGACGATCCGGCGCATGGCTGGACTATACAGAAGCTGGCCGAGCGCGCCGGCATGTCGCGCTCCGCTTTTGCCCTGAAATTTAGAGAGACGGTTGGCGCGTCACCCATGGAATATCTGACGCGCTGGCGAATGCTGCTGGCCGGGGACAAGCTGGTAAATTCCAGCGATCCCATTTCCGTTATTTCACTGTCGCTGGGCTACGAATCCGAAGCCGCCTTCAGTACAGCCTTCAAGCGGGTCATGGGCTGCTCGCCGCGGCAATACAGCCGTGGCCGCTCTTCCGCTTCTCCTTCAAAAATCGCGGAGGAAACCGCTCATGCCGGTCAGCTCATATCTGTCTCAGCCTGATACTCAGGGTTTGCGGCGCGTTTCTACTGCAAACTTTGCAAACGAGATCGTGCGTCACGCATTTGGCCGGTTGCAGGTACCATCTCGCCTGCTTTTGCCAACCCGTGCCTCGGCATGTTGACGGAAAGGCATTCGTACTGCCCTGCTTTCACTAGATAGCTCTCGTGAAAGATACCGACCGATCCATTGCCGCCCACCTTGCGGTTGAACGCAGCCCAGGCGGGCAGGTGTTCGAGATTCTTGGCGTGCGCATAGGCATGCAGCTGGTCGAAGCTGCGCCAGTACTGAACCACTAAAACGGTTCTCCCGCTGACGAAGCTCTGGGCGTGCAGCATCCCCAGCTCCGGCTGCTTCGCCAGTTCCTTGAGCATGCGAGGCATGGCAAAGGCGATCGGCAGCCATTTATGGGGATGCAACAGGCGGTTGATCCGCATTCCAATCAGAAAGACGACAAAATCGCCCTTTATTTGTGCTGCGTAACGGCCCTTAGGGATGTGCATGGTTGATCCTTTGGAAGGTGAAGATGTTATTACTCATAACATAACATGTAATAGTCCATCACATGTTATCGTGATCCTTAGAAAACGGAAAAATAACCACATCATGGCCAAGCGGACAAATCAGCGGTCCAGGAAAAGCAGACATTATCATCACGGCGATCTGCGTCGCGATCTGCTGCGCATTGCTCGCGAACAGATCGCCCGCAGCGGTGCATCTACCGTATCCCTAAGCTCCCTGGCCCGACTCGCCGGCGTCAGTCAGCCCGCACCGTATCGGCATTTCGCCGACAGGAATGCACTCTTGGAGAGTGTCGCGGAAGAGGGATTTCAGGAATTTGACAAAGTTCTTGCCGCGGCGGGGGCCGGGCGTACTCCACAAGAGGCGCTCCATAGGATGGCTCTGGCCTACTTGAAGTACGGAGAAGCCAATGTGGAACTATATCGGCTGATGTTCGCCTCGCGATTGGTTCCCGAGGCCAGACCCGGCAGCCCGTTGGCGACGGCCGCGGATACGGCGTTTGACCGCTTGCGGCGCACCATGGCAGAAATCTCGCCCCCCGAAACTGTGGAACGGGACGCCGTACTAGCCTGGGCACAGCTTCACGGTCTTGTGATGTTGAGGGCGGATGGCTTCGTTAACCAATCGCTCAGCCACTTCTTAAATTCACCACACCTGCTTACAAAATCCACCCGTCTCAAGTGCGGAGAGTGACCCTATTCCGTCAGATCGCCTCCACCTTGCGCGAGCATCAGGTCGAAGATGTAGCGAAGCCGTCCGTCACTCCTTACAGCCGTCGCTACCCGGGCTGTTGGGTCCAGTGGACGTTCCGGTAACCCGGCAGAGCATTCCGCTGGGTGTCGGTTTCTCCGGATCGCGACTCGGGGATCGAGGGAGGTATCGAGGTCTTCAATTGCGCACGTCCGCGCTTTCGCCTGTCACCGTAGTGGCGCTCTGCCCTGGGGTGACCGCAGGCCACTAATCTAATTGCTCCCGATACTAACCGAGCCGTCGCCGGTATGAATATCCAGGTAGGAACCGCCGCCGTTCAGCTTACCTGCCAAATCGTGTTCGCCCTTTTCGTGGTCGAGTGTAACGGGCAAATCGCAGTGAATTCCTCCGTCCCCCGTATGAATGCGCAGGTTAGCCGCCAGCTTGCTAGGGATCGAAACGTGTACACTCCCGTCGCCGGTCTCGACGCGCCAGTCGTCGGACACACTCGACCCATCTTCCGCCCTCACATCGACTGAGCCGTCCTGCGTCTTCAGGCGAAGCCCGCTGAAGCGGCCTGCCAGGTGCATACTGCCATCGCCGCTGGTAGCGTTCAATCCACCCCTGAGATCGCTGCCCTGAATGCTGCCGTCGCCGGTGTTGATGCGTAGATTGCCGGAAAGGCTGTCGAGCCGAATTGAACCATCGCCGGTTTGCACGTCGGCGGCAATTTCACGTGGAACCCGGATATGCAAGTCCGCCGAGTGTTCACCGAACGAGAAATGGGATTCATGGTCCCGAATTTCGAGTTCCACGCGATTACCGTCCTGGTGCTCAATGACTTTGAGGCCGCCTGAACCGATGGACATCCCGCGCGTTTTGAGAGTCGCCGAGATCTCGTGTCCCGCGCCGCCCTCGATGGTGATCGATACATCGCCGGTTCGGACATACAGTTCCGGCTTATCGGAAACGGACCACTGCTTCGTCCAATCGTCAGCTTGTGCGGCGGAAACGAACAGCAGTAGCAGGGCCGGGATAGTAGTGCCTGTCAAAATGTTCAAAGTCGAATGCCTCGCAGCATCATACGACAGCGGGAGAGGTAAAGTTCCCAAGGGCCGCCGGGATGACAGGGTTGGCTGAATCGTTTGCCTGCGTTCCTCATCGTTTAGATAGTTGTCGAAATACCAATTCGGAAACCGACGAGAGGAATCAGGAATCATGAGTCAGCTAACGGGCCAAGTGGCCGTGGTAACAGGCGCATCGAAGGGTATCGGCGCAGGGATCGCGAAAGGGCTCGCCGAAGCTGGCGCGGCCGTTGTCGTGAACTACGCTTCGAGCAAGGAAGGCGCCGATCGCGTCGTCTCCGAGATTGAAAAAAAGGGCGGTAAGGCCATTGCAGTGCAAGGCGACACGTCCAAAGCCGCCGATGTCTCCCGTATTTTTGCGGAAACCAGGAAGGCGTTCGGCAGGCTGGATGTGCTGGTGAATAATGCAGGCGTTTTTGAATTTGCTCCGCTCGAAGTCATTACCGAGGAGAGTTTCCATAAGCAGTTCAACGTCAATGTGCTGGGCCTTATCCTGGCGACACAGGAAGCCGTAAAGCACTTCGGGCCGGAAGGCGGAAACGTGATCAATATTGGCTCGGTGGTCAGTGAAATCGCTTCACCCACCGCGACAGTCTATGCGGCGACCAAGGGCGCTGTCGACGCCGTAACGCACGTACTTGCCGTGGAACTGGGGCCGAAAAAGATTCGAGTCAACTCCATCAATCCTGGCATGATCGAAACCGAAGGAACGGCCGGTTTCATGGGCTCGGATTTTCACAAAAATGCGGTAAAGCAGACGCCGCTCGGACGCATTGGACAACCCAAAGATATTGCGCCAATCGCGGTATTCCTGGCGTCGCCAGACTCGGGTTGGCTGACCGGCGAAATACTGATTGCGTCCGGCGGCGTGCGCTAGTTACTTCAAAAACCGCTTGCTCGCTGCTCGTTTCAGAGCCACGACCGTGAGGGAGTGATCTGCCATCGCTATATCTTGCGACGAGAAGAAGTGTCAGCTTAAACGCCTGCCGATTGCATCAGTCCGCGAATATAGCCGAACGAAAAAGCAAAGGCCTGCCGTCCGCCTTCGTCGCCCTCAATTACAGGAACGTGGTCCGGCATCAGCATGCCGTCGTAGCCTACCTCTTTGTAGACTTTAATCGCTTTCACCATGTCAACGTCGCCGCAGTCTGGAAAGGTCTCCTGAAAATCCAGAAAGCGGCCCTGGATATTGCGAAAATGCACGTTGAAGATTTTCCTGCGCGTGCCGAAGTAGCGAATCACATCGAAGATCTGGGTAGAAGGATCGGCCAGCATCTCTGAAACGGTGCCCTGGCAGAAATTCAGGCCGTGATACGGGCTGTCATTGATCTGAATAAAACGCTTCAGCCCATCGACGCTGCCAAGTACCCGGTGCACTCCGCGAAAGCCTTGTGGTTCCGGCATTGCGGGATCGTGCGGGTGACAGGCTAGGCGAACCTTGTTCTGCTCGGCCACTGGAACTACACGCTGTAGAAAATACGTGATGCGTTCCCACATCATCTCGCTCGAGACCGGCCCGGCTTCCGTCAGCGGAGGCTCCTGCTTTGTCTCCGCGTAACGAAATTTGCTGTAACTGGCTTTGCCACGGCCGGGCGTACGTTCAGTGCGCACCACGCCTAGGATTGTCATGTTGTATTTCACCATGCTGATGCCGGCGCGGGCGCAGTTCTCGATCATGTGGCAGATGTTGTCGATTGCAGCATCGCGCTCGGGGCTCTTTGCCAGCATGATGGCGGGGTTTTCGGATTTGGTGATGTAGCTCGAACTCAGCGGCAGCGGCACTGCTTCGAGATGGATGCCGAACGATTCCACCCGTTCGCGCAGGCGGGTGAGGCCTTCTACTGACCAGTTCTGGTCGAACTTTGCCGATGGCAGCGCGCTGCAGATATGCGTGACTCCGAGCGCTGCGATGGTGCGTAGAATTTCGTCGGTCGATCCATGCTGTGTGCCGAGTTTCATCCGTCCGGCTGCAACTTCGTTAACGGCACGCAATGGTAGCCCAGCCAGGGTGAGTGAAGCAGTCGCCGCTTTCGCAAACTTTCTTCGATTCATGGTTGTCGAGATAATCTTCAGGTAACGGGCCCGGGATTAAACGGTATCAAAGCATTGCCCAGACCCCAGTGCTCGGCCCAGGTGCGCTTGCGTCCGCTCGCGACATCAAGAATGAAGTGGAAGATTTCCCAGCCGACCTCCTCTGTGGATGCCTGGCCGGTGGCAATGCGTCCGGCATCGATATCGATCAGATCATGCCACTTCTCGGCGAGAGCCGTGCGTGACGATACCTTTACCACCGGAACCAGAGACAAGCCATAAGGGCTGCCTTCGCCCGTGGTGAATACGTGCAGGTTCATGGACGCGAGCTGCTGCGTGCCGCAAATGAAATCGCTCGCGGGCGTGGCGGCGAATACCAGACCTTTTTGCGTCACCTTCGCGCCGTGCGTGGCGACTGCGGTGATGGCCGTCGTGCCGGCTTTGACAATCGAGCCCAGCGCCTTCTCGACGATATTAGCCAGTCCGCCGCGTTTGTTTCCCGGCGTGGGATTGGCGCTGCGATCCGCGCGCCCATTCGCCAGGTAGTCATCGTACCAGCGCATTTCTCGCAGCAACGAACGGCCCACGTCTTCGTTTATAACGCGCGGAGTGAGCAGGTGAATGGCATCACGCACCTCCGTGACTTCCGAGAAGAGAACCGTCGCGCCCGTTCTGACTAACAGATCGGCCGCAAAGCCGACTGCCGGGTTACAGGTGACGCCTGAGAAAGCATCGCTGCCGCCGCACTGCAGCCCGACGTTCAGCGCCGAGGCAGGACAGCTCTGGCGGCGTCGTTCATTCAACCTGGTGAGCTTTTTTTCGGCAGCCCGCAGAATGGCGGCCATGCTTTCGCCAAAACCGTGTTCGTCCTGCAGCCGGATGATATTCAGGTCGCTCAAAAGCGGCAGGTCCGAACGGAACAGCCTTTGCGGTTGCAGCTTTTCACAGCCGAGGCTCACGATCAAAGGCTGCCCGGCGATATTGGCATGAACGCTGATGTGCCTCAGCGTCTCGATGGGAATCCGCGCGCCCGGCGCATCGATGGCAATACCGCAGCCGTAGCCATGCGTGATCGCGACCACGTCATCGACGTTCGGAAAGCGTGGCAGCAGTTCTGCTTTGATGCGCCGCACCGCCGCGTCGACCGTAGGAGCGACGCATTGCACGGTTGTCGTAATGCCCAGAATATTTCTGGTGCCCACGCTGCCGTCGTTGTTTACATAGCCTTCGAAGCTGAATTGCGAGAGTGCCGGCAGCGGCTTGGGAACGGCTGTGGCGAGCGGAAGCTGATCCAGCACGGGAGCGGCCGGCAAATCGATCATTTCCTCCCGCACCCATGAGGCTGCTGCCAGAGGACGGTTCGCATGGCCAATCACCTGCCCGTAGCGAAGCACAGGCTCGCCCGCATCGATGGGGCGCAGCGACACTTTATGCGCCTGCGGAATTCTTTCGCGCAGCCCCGCCTCCGCGCCTTCGGGCGCCACAATGATCCCAACATTGTCAGCCTCGTGAACACGGACATACAGCGGAGTCACTGCCGAATTCTATCCAAGGCCCATGAGACCTCCGTGGGGTAGGCTTTAGCCTGCCATTTTTGCTTCGTTACAGTCAAGCTCACTCACAAAACTTGTGCAAGCTCTGTGTTCGCGACTTGGCGGGTAAGAATTTTATCCTGCGCGTGCTAACACAGAAGCGATGAGTTCAGACGCCCCAAAGATCGTGGAGATGCGGGTGACGCCTGCGGCGGGGCGCGACAGTATGCTGCTCAATCTGAGCGGAGCGCATGGGCCGTTCTTCACGCGCAATATCGTGATCCTCACTGATACCGCCGGGCATACCGGTGTGGGCGAAGTACCGGGCGGCGAGCTCATCCGGCAAACGCTGGAGGATGCGAAGCCATTTGTGGTCGAACAAGCGTTGGGCGAATATCGCAATATTTTGCAAGCAATCCGCAAACGGTTTCGAGAGCGAGATGCGGGCGGCCGCGGCTCGCAGACGTTCGATGCGCGCACCACCATTCATGCCGTCACGGCGCTCGAAGCGGCGCTGCTCGATCTGCTGGGACAGCATCTCGGCGTGCCCGTAGCGGCGTTATTAGGAGACGGCCAGCAGCGCTCGGAAGTCGATGTTTTGGGTTATTTGTTTTTTGTTGGAGACCGGAATAAAACCGCTCTTTCCTATGCGAGTGAACCAGCAGCGATCGAAAACTGGATGCGATTGCGGCATGAGGAGGCCCTGACTGCGGAGGCCGTCGTGCGGCTGGCTGAAGCGGCCGAAAGCCGCTATGGATTTCGCGACTTCAAACTTAAAGGCGGCGTGTTTTCAGGCCAGCAGGAGATGGAAGCGGTCACAGCCTTAAAACAACGCTTCCCGCAAGCCCGGATCACCTTAGATCCGAATGGCGCTTGGTCGCTCCAGGAAGCGGTGACGCTCTGTGCCGGCAAGAGCAACGTATTAGCCTACGCCGAAGATCCGTGCGGCGCTGAGAACGGCTACTCAGGGCGTGAAATTCTGGCTGAATTTCGCCGCGCCACAGGTGTTCCCGTAGCGACCAACATGATCGCGACAGATTGGCGCGAACTGGCTCATGCGATGCAACTGCAGGCGGTCGACATACCGCTCGCCGATCCTCATTTCTGGACCATGCACGGGGCAGTGCGCGTGGCGGAACTGTGCGCAGCCTGGGGACTCACCTGGGGCTCGCATTCGAACAATCACTTCGACATTTCGCTCGCCATGATGACGCAGGTAGCGGCGGCTGCGCCCGGACGCATCATGGCGATCGACACGCACTGGATCTGGCAGGATGGGCAGCGTCTGACGAAAGAACCGCTGCAGATTGTAGGGGGAAAGATCCGGGTTCCGGAGCAGCCCGGTTTAGGGGTTGAGTTGGATTGGGCAGAACTGGAAAGGGCGCACGATCTATATTTAAAAACCGGGTCAGGCGGCCGTGACGACGCCATCGCGATGCAATGTCTACTCCCCGATTGGACATTCGATCCAAAGCGCCCCTGTCTGGTTCGCTAAACGTGCAAAGGTTGCGGATGCGCCGCCGCGAAACAACGGAGCCATTCGTTAGCTCTTTGCGCGGGGCGCTCGATCCCGCGACCGTCTTGCACGTGTTGCTTCATGCAAAGGTTGCGGATGCGCCGCCGCGAAACAACGGAGCCATTCGTTAGCTCTTTGCGCGGCGGGGCGCTCGATCCCGCGACCGTCTTGCACGTGTTGCTTCATGCAAAGGTTGCGGATGCGCCGCCGCGAAACAACGGAGCCATTCGTTAGCTCTTTGCGCGGGGCGCTCGATCCCGCGACCGTCTTGCACGTGTTGCTTCATGCAAAGGTTGCGGATGCGCCGCCGCGAAACAACGGAGCCATTCGTTAGTTCTTTGCGCGGGGCGCTCGCTTCCTGCGACCGTCTTGCACGTGTTGCTTCATGCAAAGGTCGCGGCTGCGCTCGATTCCCGCGACTCGGGAGCGGTTAGTTACTACCCGTCTCAAAATTCAAGAAAACCCTCGCTGGCAGCAGATTGCAGAGCCACGACCGTTGGGGAGTGGGATGGTATTGCTACTCTGCGACGAGCAGTACGACGCCAACGGGTCCAAACCTAATCAAACGGTTCAAGGGGTCTACTCGTCCCCGGCCTGCAAGCCACGGAAGGCAAGCGCCAGAAGTCTCTTCACACGCGCTTGTCCGGCTGAGTTTGGAGGGATTCGCCATAACAGTCCTACCAGCACCAGGAAATCCTCGGGATCGGTCCCGGGGCGGATATCGCCTGACACTTCGCAGGCATTGATGAGCTGGCGGACCGCACCCAGCATCGGCCAGTAGGTTTCTTGAAGGTCCTGATCCGATGTCGCTGCATGGACTATGTCAGCCACGCCGTACTTCATCCTTCCGAATTGAGCGAGCCGATCGCACCAGGTACGGAAGGCTTTGAGCGGCGGGTGCTGCGTAAGCAGCTTCGGAGCAAGCGCTACCAGCGCATCAATCTCCTTCCGATAGACGCCCAGTATCAAAGACTCACGGTTCGGAAAGTGACGATACAGAGTGCCTGCGCCGACTCCAGCCGCTTTGGCGATGGAGTTGAGAGACGCCGCCGGATCAGTGGTCAGCGCATCGCGCGCCACATCCAGAATGCGATTCCTGTTTGCCCGCGCATCTGCGCGCAAATTCTCGTCGTCAGTCATGGCCCCTCTTGACTAAGCGGAGAGCTCTCCGCTAGACTAACGGTAGTAACCGGAGAACTATCCACTTTGTATCCCGATTGGGAGGTAACATGCAATATAAAAAACTCGGTCACACAGGTCTCGACGTCTCGCCCATTTGTATCGGCTGCATGGGCTTCGGTGATCCTTCCCGCGGCTATCCAGCCTGGTCGCTCGATGAGGAATCCAGCCGCTCGCTGATCCGTCACGCGATCGAAGCCGGGATCAACTTCTTCGACACCGCCAACATGTATTCGAATGGAAATAGCGAGGAGATCCTGGGCAGGGCGCTAAAAGATTTCACTAATCGCGACGGTGTAGTCATCGCTACCAAGGTAGCTCCGTCCACGCGTAATGGCCCCAATGCTCTCGGGTTATCACGGAAGGCGATCATGACGGAGATCGACCATAGCCTGAAGCGGCTTGGCAGCGATTATGTCGATCTCTACCAGATCCATCGCCGCGACCAGCTGACTCCTTGGGAAGAGACGCTGGAGGCGCTCCACGACCTGGTGAAAATGGGCAAAGTGCGCTATCTCGGTGCTTCCTCCATGATGGCGTGGGAGTTCAGCAAGGCGATTCACCTGCAGAACGCGAACGGCTGGGCGCGCTTCGTGTCGATGCAGGACACCTACAATCTACTCGCGCGCGAAGAAGAACGCGAGATGCTGCCGCTCTGCGCCGACGAAGGCGTGCAAACCATCGTCTATAGTCCACTGTCGCGCGGCCGCATTGCCCGTCATTGGGGGGAAACGACCGCCCGCTCTGAATCCGAGGCGGCCTACACCGCCCAGCTCGATGCGGTAACCGCGGAAAGCGATAAGAAAATCGTTGAAGTGATTGGTCAAATTGCGAAGGAACGTAACGTTAACCAGGCGCAGATCGGATTGGCCTGGTTACGTCGCAAGCCCGTTGTTGCCGCCCCGATCGTAGGAGCGCTCAAGTCCAGACACATCGACGACGCGGTCGCGGCGCTCTCGATTACCTTGACGGACGACGAGGCTGCCAGATTGGAGGCCCCTTACACCCCGCGTCTGGATAGGCAGGGTGTATCTGATCCGGCCGTGCTGGCCCGTGCTGTGGAGGCAACGACCGGGTTCAAAACCGCCGCCGCCTGACTTACAAAGCCGGCCCGAGGGACTTAACGACAAGCCACCGGGAGCGCTTAATGAAACATCGCATGGCAGAGCAGCACGATGATAATTCCGCACACTCCCATCACAATCTTCATGACGCTCCAGCTGCGCAGCGTCTCACCAACTGTCATGCCCAGGTACTCTTTGACGAGCCAGAAGCCGGCGTCGTTGACGTGCGAAATCATGGTCCCGCCGCAGCAGACCGCAAGCACCAATATCTCCGGCGTGTAGCCGTGTACTTGTTTCATCAAAGGCGCGAGGATACCGGCGGCCGTTACGATTGCGACCGTGGCCGAACCCTGGGCGGCGCGTAGTCCCGCGGAAGTCAGAAAGCACACCAGTAGCGGCGAGAGCGGGGAAGCGGCCAGCAGTCCGCCAAGGTAAGGCCCTATGCCGGAATCTACAATGACCTGCTTCAGCGCGCCGCCCCCTCCGATGATGAGCAGCAGCGAAGCTAATGGGGCCAGCGATTCAGTTACCAGGCTGGTCATACGGTCGCCATCGAGACCGCGCCGCCGGCCTAGGAAATACAGAGCCGCTAGCGCGCTGAGCAGCAGGGCGGTGAAGGGATGGCCCAAAAACTGAAACGTGGTAAGCCCCGGGAAATGCTCGATCCCGGCCACCGTTGCGATTAGTATCAGAACCACCGGCAGCACCAGCAGTGACACGGTCAGCAGAAGGGAAGGTGGCACACTGTCATGCGACGATTTTGCATCGGAGGCCCCGGCAACTTCGGGGATCGGCGGCGAGATTCTTTTCGCGATCCAGCCGCCGTAAAAGATGCCGCTGACGATCATCAGGGGAATCGAGAGCAGCGAGCCGTAGAGGATCGTTTGACCGATGTCGGCGCCCATTAACTGTGCGGCCACGGCGGGCGCGGGATGTGGTGGCACCAGTGCATGAGTGATGGTCAACGCGGCGGCAATGGGCATGCCGAATAACAGCAGCGAGCGTTTCGATTCGCGGGCGAGATTCCAGGCGAGCGGCGCGAGAATGATGAAACCGACTTCGAAAAACACCGGCAGTCCGACCAGGAAAGCGGCCATCAGCACGGCCCACGCGGCATGTTTACGGCCGGTTTTCTGGAGCAGCCAGTCTGCCAGCACGCGGCCCCCGCCGGAGTACTGCAGAAATCGTCCGATAATTGCGCCGAGGCCAACGACCACAGCGATAAAGCTGAGCGCATCTCCCACGCCCGCCTGCATCGATTTGAGCACCTTGGCCGCGGGCATGCCGGCCGCCAGTCCCAGCCCCATGCTGACGATGAACAACGCCAGAAAGGCATGCAGCCGCGCCCACAAAATCAGCACCAGCAAGAGCGCGATCGCCCCGCCGGTGATCAGAACGAAGTACAGGCCGCTATGCATCAGCCCCATTATTACCGTCGCTCACCCTATTTGCTCCTCCCTAACCATCTCGCTGTCTCACCTGCCCCGCCCACTTCCCGGCATCGGGAGAATACCCGAACCGTCCTCTCCAGCCCTCCCATAAAATCCTCTAAGTTATGGCAAATAAAAGCGTAATTTTATTTGCCATCGCCCGTGACCCGCCGCCGCGCTTACCCCTCCTGCCAAAACTGGTAATTACCGCCGACTCCTTTTATGGACGGTAATTACGATCCCAGGAAATCGAAATCGCAGCCCTCATCGGCTTGCAAAACACTTTCCAGAAACAGCCGGGCGTACCCGCGTGACGCGTCCCAATCCCGATGCATAACAACGCCCGACGCAGCGGCGCGCGCTTGCATTTCCTCATCGTCAACCAGCAAATCCAAACGCCGCTGCGCGACATCGAGCCGGATCGAATCGCCGGAACGCACTAAGGCAAGCGGTCCGCCGACCGCTGCTTCGGGTGCAATGTGCAACACAACCGTCCCGAAAGCGGTCCCGCTCATACGCGCGTCCGAGATGCGCACCATGTCTTTCACGCCCTGACGCGCCAGTTTTTTCGGGATCGGGATGTAGCCGGCTTCGGGCATGCCCGGTGCGCCTTTGGGGCCGGCGTTACGCAGCACCAGAACGCTTTCCGGAGTGACAGCGAGATCAAACGCGTCGATGCCTTGCACCATGTCTTCAATCGAGTCGAACACAACGGCGGTGCCGGTGTGCTGCATCAAATCCGAAGAGGCAGCGGATTGCTTGATGACTGCGCCATGAGGCGCGAGATTGCCGCGCAGGACTGCCAGCGAACCTTCCGCGCTCAAAGGAGAGGCGCGAGGACGGATGACATCCTGGCCGGGTACTTCTTCGGCCTTCGTCAAATAGTCAGCTAAGGTAAGACCCGTGACCGTCAAAGCGTCGAGGCATAAAAGATCGGCGATCTCCTGCAGAACCCGCGGCAGGCCACCTGCCTGATGCAGGTGCTCCATGTAATGCTCGCCCGAAGGCTTCAGATTCACGAGTACAGGCACATTGCGCCCATAGCGGTCGAACTCGTCCAGGTCAATGGGACACCCGGCACGCCGCGCGATAGCGCAGAGATGAATCAAGGCATTGGTAGATCCGCCGATGGCTTCGAGGACTACCAACGCATTGCGAATGCTTTTTGAGTTGATGATGTCGCTAGGCAACGGATGGCCCGCAACGGCCATTTCGGCCGCGCGTTTTCCTGTCGCCTCAGCCAAACGCCGGCGCTCGGCATGGATAGCCGGAACGGCGGCGCTCAGGGGAAGCGACATCCCGAGAGCCTCGGTAATGCAGGCCATCGTGCTCGCCGTCCCCATGACCATGCAGGTGCCGACAGAGGGAGCGAGGCGTGCGTTCACGCGATTGATTTCGGTGGCATCGATGTCGCCGGCCCGGAACTTTGCCCACAGACGGCGGCAATCGGTACACGCGCCCAGTATCTCGCCTTGATGATGTCCGACCACCATTGGTCCGACGGGCAGCACGATGGCGGGAACGTTCGCGCTCGTGGCAGCCATAAGTTGCGCGGGCAGCGTTTTGTCACAGCCGCCAATCAGGATCACGGAGTCCATCGGCTGCGCGCGGATCAACTCTTCGGCTTCCATCGCCATCAGGTTGCGCAGATACATCGCCGTCGGGTAAGCGAAACTTTCATGCAGCGACATCGTAGGAAAAACCATGGGCAGAGCGCCGGCCAGCAGCACTCCGCGCTTTGCCGCTTCGATCAGATCGGGCACGTTGCCGTGGCACGGATTGTAGTCGCTGTACGTATTGGTGATGCCGACAATGGGGCGGTCCAGGGCGTCGTCCGAATAGCCCATGGCCTTGATAAAAGCATTCCGGAGAAAGAGCGAGAACTCCGGATCGCCGTAGTTGGTGAGACCTTTACGCAGGCCGCGTGGCATGATGCCTATGGTAAATCGAGCGTGAGTAATTTCAGTGTGAGACGCGCGGCCGCAGCTGATGCGCCTTCGATTGCACAGGTACACGTCGAGAGTTGGAAGACCACCTATCGGGGCATCCTGCCGGACGAGTATCTCGATCAGCTTTCGGTCGAGCAGAGGGAGCAGTTTTGGACGAGTACGCTTGCTGCTTCAGATTCCAATTCGACAACCATCGTCGCGATTGATGAAGCCTCTTCCAGAGTTGTGGGCTTTGCTTGCGCTGGGAAGGAACGGACCGGTGAGCTTGGTTGTGACGAAGAACTGTACGCGATTTACCTTTTGCGGGAAGCGCAGCGACAGAAACTAGGGACGTTGCTACTGAAGGAACTGGCAGCGATTGGATTCAGTGTAGTGGCGGTTTGGGTGCTCAACGCCAATCCAGCGAGGAAATTTTATGAGGCCACGGGCGGCCGCGTCTTGAAGGAGCAGTCAATCGAACTGGCCGGTAAGGCGTTTGCGGAAACGGCTTACCGGATTGATTTAAGTCTCCATACACCGTTTTAGAAGACGAACTTCAAGGCGAGTTGAATCTGGCGCTGGGCGGTTCCCGTTGTGGATGTGATTTTGCCGAAGTTGCTGTCGTTGATGTTGGTGTCGGGGCTGTTAAACAGCGGATGATTCATCGCATCGAAAGCCTCGACCCGTATCTGCAGATTGAAGCGTTCGCTGTGGCCGAAGTAGTTGTTCTTGAACAAAGAGAGATCGGCGTTGGTAATGCCGGGGTTGCGCACGTCGGGTAGGGTACGGCCGGCGCTTCCGATGGTGAAAGCGGCCGGTGTGCTGAAGACCGACGTGTTGAACCAGTTATCGATGTTGGCATTGGCGATCTTGGCGGTGTGCCCGTTATTGTCGGGCCGTTCACCGAGAGTGTTGAGGCCGGTCGTGTAGGAAGCGGCCCCGAGCACGATCGGAGTGCCGGTCTGCCAGGTGATGATGCCGTTAAACTGCCAGCCGGCGATCAGAGCGTTGGCTATGCGCGGAGTGCTGTTCGCGAAGGCTTTTCCTTTGCCGAAAGGCAGCTCATAGGTGAAGCTGCTGACGAGAGCCCGCGAGATGTCCTGCGGAGAGACGGACCATTCGAGGCGGCGATTGTACTGGTCGGCGCGCGTGGAACTGGCCGGGCCGAGGTACGTGACCGCGGCGGCAGAATCGTCCATCGATTTCGAGGCGGTGAAGGACAACAGCAGGCTCAGTCCATTCGAATAGCGCTTATCGATGCGCGTGGTGAATCCGTGATACGTCGAAGAAGCCGTTGGCTTCCGGAAGCTGTAAACCTGGCCATACTGCGGATACGGCTCGAGCAGTTGGTAGCGCTGGATGGTGGGCGAGTTCAATCCGCTCTGCGCGGAACCGGTGATGAGCCCGTAGAAGGGATTCGGCACTTTGTCGAGCAGTGAGTTCCCGAGCGAGGCATAAACCGGATTGACCTGATCGAAGGGCTGGCCGGGATCGCCGTCAACCAGGAAGAGTCCGCGGTTGCCCAGATAGGCCACTTCGGCCGTGAAGCCGCCGGGCAGTTCGCGCTGCACATTGAAATTCCACTGCATCGAATACGGATTGCGATAGGAACTGAAGAACGATTGATCGATGCCATTGCCCAACTGCGTGTTGGGTCCGCCGGCCGCACCCTGCGGCAGAATGAAACCCGAAGGAAACGGATTCTGCAGGCTGTTGTTCATGGTGCGATAGCTGTCGTTGGTGCCGTTCACGTAAGTGGTGGTGCTGAAGCCCTGCGTGCCCGCGCCGCCAGAACTGCCGGCCGCCTGCAGAGCCGAAGGCAGATACGAAATGCCGAAGCCGGAACGAATGACAGTCTTAGGAGTGACGCTCCAGGCGAGACCGACACGCGGTCCCCAATCCTTCCACTGAATGGGCCCCTGCGAACGACCGTAAATGCTGCTGCCCGGTTGATTAACGAACAGCATCTGGCCCCTTAGATCGCCGCACGCCAGACAAGCATTGGCAGGCACTTGGCCCTGTAGCAGCGAAGGCTTGCTGGGATCCCAATAGGACAGGCGATTGTAACGTTCCGTCCGAGGGAGCTCGACTTCATAGCGAAGGCCCAGGTTCAGCGTGAAGGTGCGCGTGACTTTCCAATCGTCCTGCAAATAGTACGCGTTGTAGGTGCTGGAAGAAGCTGCTGACGCGTCATAGGTCTGCTGGGCATTATCGTCGAGCCCGAGCAGCAGGGTCGCGTAGGAAGAGCCGGTGCCATTGGAGGAGAGCAGGTTCTGCTGCGTCCACTGCTGGCTGATGCCGAACTGTCCGTCGGGCTGGCCGAACTGGGTGAAGTTGATGAACAGCTTGCGGTATTCCGCGCCGAACTTGATGGTCTGGCCGCCATGCACTTTGGTGAGGCTGGCGGTGACGTCGTGCGCCAGAGGGTTTTCGATTAAATACACATAACCGTTGCTGCCAAGACCCGCCGTGTTTTGAATGTCGAAGCGCGGGAAAGCAAGGCCCAGCTGCGAAGCGACATTAGTGAGCGAAGCGGGCAACCCCAGGGTCGAAGGATCGAAGCCTGCGCCAAACGGCGTGCGGTTTACATAGGAGCGGCTGATGCCATAACGGAAGTCGCCGATGAGCGTGGGAGTGAAGCTGATGGTGTGATCCATGGACGCGCTCCAGGCGCCACCCGCCTGCGGTCCACCGTAGCCGGTTGAGGCGGCGCTCCCGTAATCGTTGAGCGGCGCGGAACTGTTCCAGTCGTGCGAGACGCGCAGGAACATGTGCCATTTGTCGGAGAAGTTATGGTCGAAGCGACTGTCCCAGTGATCATCGTTGTTGGTGCTAACGCCCGAAATGACGTAGTTGTTGGTAAGCGCATTGGGGCCGCCGGTGTTGGGCATAGGAAAGAAGCTGATGACCTTCTGACCGACCGCGCTGAGCTCGTTTTGGGGCAGACGGTTATTGGCAAAGGCATTGCGCACCAGGTTGCCGCTGACATCGGTATGGGCCGTGGTGGGGTCGTAGACAGTCGGATTACCGGCTGCCGAAAAATCTCCGCTGCGTTGAGCGAGCGTAGGGACGGTGTCGGTTTCGACCGCGTTATCGGCTTCTTTTGTTTCTTCGAATCCAAAGAAGAAGAAGGTCTTGTTGCGCCCGTCGTAAACCTTCGGAATGAGGATGGGTCCGCCCAAGGTTCCGCCGTATTGATAGCGGTGCATGTCGGGCTTGGGCTGGCCGCTGCGGTTGGCGAAAAAGTCATTCGAGTTCAACACGCCGTTGCGGGCAAAAGTGAAAGCGCCGCCGTGCCAGTCGTTGGTACCCGACTTTGTGACGACGTTGATCACGCCGCCGCCGAACCGTCCGTATTCGGCGGAGAGTGCATTCGTCTGAACGCTGAACTCGTTCACTGAATCGACGATCGGGGTGTAAGCGGCGGAGGTGTTGCCCACGTTATTTTCGGGCAGGATGTTGGTGACGCCGTCTATCTGCTCCTCGTTAACCGAGTTGCGCGAGCCGCCGATGTGCGGCGTGGAGCCGCCGCCGACGTTGTTGACGCCGGGAACGAGCTCGGCTAAGGCGAACGGATTACGGCCATTGAGCGGCAGATCGACGACGGTGCGGGTGTCGATCACCTGGCCGAGAGTGGCATTGCTCGAATCGAGCGGCGGCGTGGTTGCTTCCACCTGAACAGTCGAGGTGACGGTGCCGACAGTCAATTTGAAATCGGCGGCATAAATTTGTGACACATCCAGCCGGATGTGCTCCTGTTTGGCCGGCGCGAACCCGGTGGCCGCCACTTCGACCGTGTAGGTTCCCGGATTAAGCAGAGGCTGGACATAACGTCCGCCGGCATCGGTCTGCAGCGTTTTCGCCTCGGTAGTGGCGTCGTTGGTAATCTTGACGGCGGCGTTCGCGACCGGCGCGCCGGATGGATCGAAGACGGTTCCTTGGAGCGTGCCGGTGGGCGTCTGGGCAAAGACGCTCATCGAACAGGCGAAGACGAGCAGCAGGGCAAACTTCGTTTTACTTCTCATGACTAACCTCTTTGGGGCGGCTGAAAAACGGGTCCAGGCAGGCAGCCGGACTTTCGCCGCGATTTAGCACTATTTAATAGCTCTGCTGCCGATCTGACAACGGAGAACACTGTGAAACACCCCGGTGATACACCCGTTTAATTCCTTTCTCCTCAGCTACTTGAAAAGTCGTAAGCTAGAAGTGCATTTATTCAGTCAGCAGAAACGGGGAGGAAGTTGGGATCGGTGCAGCTCTTAGAGCGTGTTCCTGAAGCCAGTGAAGTACGCCGCGAACTGGAGCTGATACTGGCCAGCCCGGTGTTCCGGGGCAGCAAGCGGTGCCAGGATTTCTTGCGCTATGTAGCGACAAAATCGCTGGAAGGAGCGGCCGGCACTCTCAAGGAGCGTACGCTCGCGATGGAGGTTTTCGGGCGCGAGGCGAGCCTGGACGGGAGCGATGACAGCATTGTCCGGGTAGGTGCCCGCGAAGTGCGCAAACGGCTGGCGCAATACTATGTGACCGACGGAGCGCACGATCCGATTCGCATCGATCTTCCGTCGGGTTCGTATGTGCCGGCGTTTCATTATCAAGAGGGAGGGAGCGAAACGGCGGCTGCCGGTGCGGTTATAGCGCCGGTTATCGAACAGTTACCGCCTGTGGTCGATGTGCCGGCCCGTGGTCGCGGACGCTGGTTTTTGGCGGCCGCAGCGGCCTTGCTTCTTGCCGTCATCGCGGCCCTGGCGGTGCGCTCTTACGAACGGCGGGCAAGCCTGTTTCACGTGTTCTGGGCGCCGGTGCTCAACGCCACCACGCCGGTTATCATTGTGCTGCCGCATCCGATTGTGTATCACCCCTCTTCCCGCGCGAGCCGCCTGGACAGGGAGCGGAATGGCGATGCGCGCCTGCCGGTGCAGCGGGCGCTCGATGTTCCGCCGCAGTTGCTGACCGGCTCTGATTTTGTGCCGGTACTCGATCAATACGTCGGTTTCGGCGATGCGGTCGCGGCGCTGCGCGTGACCACGCTCCTCGCGCAATCTTCCCGGTATCCGAAATATCGCCTGGCCAGCAAAGTCGAGTTTAATGATTTGCGAGACGCCACACCCATTCTGATCGGCGCTTTCACAAACCGGTGGACGGCCGAGATTACCAAGGGCATGCGCTACCAGTTCGCTTTCCGCGATGGGAAGCCGGGCATTGTGGATCGGACCAGCGGCCAGGTGTGGTCGCTGGCTTCCAAGATGGATAATGGACGATCCACCGAAGATTACCTACTGATCTGCCGGTTGCCTCATTCGGCAACCGGCGGCATGATGATGATCGGCGCGGGGATCAACGTGTATGGGACTGAAGAGGCGGGGCGGATTCTGGCCGATCCGGATCTCTTGAATCCGATTTTGCGGCGGCTCCCGAAGGATTGGGAGACGAATAATCTCGAGTTTGTGTTGCATGTGGAAGTAGTAGGAGAAGCGCCGGCGTTGCCGGAAGTGGTGGCTACCCAGATTTGGAAGTGAGCATTTAGCAGGTCAAGGGAGTGCCACGTGTAGAAGTCTGACATAGTGAAAATGTGCCGACGGTTCTGCGCGTGGAAGGATTTCGGTTCTCTTTCTTCAGCAATGAAGGAAGAGAGCTGCAACACATCCACGTCACGAAGCAGGACGGGTATGCAAAGTTCTGGTTGGAACCTGTAACGCTGGCCCGTAGCGACGGCTTCGACGCGCCGACACTCAACTATCTCGGGCAAATTGTGCTGGAAAACAAGAGTTTATTTTTGGAGGCCTGGAATGAGCACTTCTCGCCTGATCGTTGAGCGCCCTGAACCCTTGGCGGTACGCGTCAAAACCGATGAATCGAGCCTGACAGTGGAGCTATCGGACGGCCGCGTGATTTCCGTTCCGCTGGTCTGGTTTCCGCGATTGTATGGCGCCAGCGCGGAAGATCGCTCCGAGTACGAACTGCTCGGTCGTGGTATCGGGATTCATTGGCCACGCATCGACGAGGACCTTTCGGTGGCGGGTTTACTGCAAGGCAATCATTAAATGCAGCGGAATCCCCGGCGCGATTTCAGCCGCTGGCCGCGGCGTTCACTCCCCTGTTACACTTGCATATTCTTAATGTGAAGGTCGCCCGGCTCGGCCGAGGCGCACACATCAACCGTGCTGCTCCACAGGTGGGTTGCGCTCCAGTTCCCGCAGATGAACTGGGCCTCCTTTATTTCATGACGAAGCCAAGCAAGGCGGTGATTGCTAGAGCGCTCGTCCGTAGAGCTGTCTCCACTTCTCGGTGTACTCCGGATTCTTCACGGTCGAGCCATGATAAGGATTCGCACTCTCGGTGGATTGCGATTTGCCGCTTGCCAAATCACCGTCAAACAGCAGGATGTGGTCCGAAGGAATACGTAGCGCCTCGTAGGCGTGAGCGATCAGCTTCGTGGTCTTCTCCCGGCGATGCCGTTCGGCCCACCAGCGGTCGGGCGGAGTTGCCGATGGTTTGGACAGCCATGGTGCTGGACGGAGGTCGCGCCCTGTGGTGTCCCAGGGGCTTGAGAACAGCACAACCCGATACACCGGGTAACGCTTGGCGATGTAAGCAGCCATGCCCGCCCCCTGCGATAGGCCGGACACTAGAATGCGATCCCAAGCCGGTCCACCGTCAGGGCCCAAATAAGCATTCCATCCCTTGCCGGGATGGGTGCGGTCCAAATAACGGATCAGGTCGGTCAAGCGCGCCGTGATCGACTCCGCGGGAGGATTCTGCACTGGACCCTCTCCGTCTCCGAAGGTCCGAACCTGCCGAAAATTGCCGGAACACCGCGGATTCGGATTGCGCGGACAAACCTTACTAAGGGAAGGTTCGACGTCATAGCTTAGTCCGATGACGGTGTATCCCTGTTGCGCGATGACGTTGAGAAGCGGAAGCACATTTTGGGGACGTCCTCCCGTTCCGGGAAGAAAGATCGCCAGCGGAGCCAGGGATGTCGCCCGATCGCCACTTCGCGTGATGACGACATTCGGGGTATCGAACTGGTGGACGTTTGGATTGGCTTGCGAGGGTTTGACGTATTCGATTGAGGGCTCCTGAGCGTGAACTGCCAGGGCTAGCAAGGTCAGCAACAAAATCCTCCCGCGAATAGTTGACACGAAAGGTAAGATTCCGCCCTGGAACATCGTGAAACATAAAAATTCATGGGCAAGACTGAATTGTTGTGATACAGCTATCTATAGGAGCGGCGCGCTGCGATGGCTAAGGGCAAAAACGACATTCTGCAGGGCACACTGGCTTTGCTTGTCCTGAAAACATTGCAGCAGGGGGCGATGCACGGTTGGGGCATTACCCTGCACATTCAGCAGATTTCCGATCAGGTTCTGCGGGTGGAAGAAGGGTCGCTTTATCCGGCTCTTCACCGCATGGAGCAGGAAGGTTGGATTGGGGCCGAGTGGGGATTGTCAGAGAACAATCGGCGGGCGCGTTATTACCGGCTCACGGCTGCCGGCAGGAAGCAATTGGCTCGCGAGGAGCAGAGCTGGCTGACCTTAACCGATGCTGTCGCCAGGGTTCTGAATTTTTCGCGGGCTGGGACGTGAAAGGACTCGCTCAATGGGATTGCTAAAAAGAGCCCGCGCGCTCTTTCGGCGAGAGAAGCTGTCGGCGGAACTGGACGAGGAGCTAGCGTTTCATCTCGCGATGCGACAGGAGGCAAACGCGCAGGAGGGGATGAGACCGGAGGAATCGCTGCTCGATGCGAAGCGCCGCTTTGGCAATGCGACATCGATCAAGGAGCGCACGCGAGAGATCGACATTTTGACGTTTTGTGAAAGTGTTTTTCAGGATGTTCGGTTTGCCGCCAGAATGCTGGGCAGGTTTCCAGGGTTTACGGTAGTTGCGGTGTTGGCACTGTCGGCCGGCATTGGGGTGAATAGCGCGGTGTTTACGGCGTACAAGGCGGTCGTTTTACAGCCGCTTGACGCGAAAGATCCGCGCGAGCTGGTAAACATCTATCGAAGCAATCCGCAGGATCGCTACGCGCGCGGATTCAGCTATCCCGACTTTGAGGCTTTCCGCGACCATAACCACGTGTTCTCCGGATTGATCGCGACGAGCGGAGATCGACTCGCCCTCACGGGAGCGGAAGGCTCGCCCACGGCCGGCAGCGCGCGAGGCGGGGGGCTGGCTCAGATTTTTGGCTTTCATTTCCCGAGCCTGATGACGGGCGGTGCGGAATTTGTCGACGCGGCGATCGTCTCGGGAAACTATTTTTCAGTGCTTGGCCGGGGCGCGATACGAGGCCGGATTTTTCGACCGCAAGATGCCCGCGAGCTGAATCTGCACCCCGCCGTTCTGATTAGCGAGAACTACTGGCGACGTCGTTTTGATCGCAACCCGGCGATAGTAGGCAAGACAGTCAAGTTGAACGGAGCCGCTTTTAGGGTAACAGGCATTACGCCACAGGATTTCGCCGGAACGAACCAGAACGTTCCCGATTTTTGGGTCCCGCTCAGTCTCAATCGACTGGTGCATCCCGGTTCCGACATATTGCACGACCGGGAAGATGCTTGCTGCGCACTGTATGTGCGGTTGGCGCGCGGTGTAAAGCTAAGCGCTGCGCAAGCGGACATGAATGTTCTGGCCGATCACCTGCGGAGCTTGCACCTGCCCGGTTCGCCTGGCAGCCGGTCGGTCGCAATCCATGTTTTTCCCGGCTCGCTGTTTGCAGTAGCCCAGGATAGCGACGCGCCGATTTTGCTAGCGGGCTTTCGACTCATCCTGTTTGCGGTGGGACTGGTGCTGCTGATTGCATGCGCCAACGTTGCCAGTTTGCAGTTAGCACGGGCGACTGCTCGTCAAAGTGAGATTAGTGTGCGCTTATCGCTGGGCGCGGGCCGATTCCGCCTCATTCGCCAGCTATTGACGGAGAGCGCCTTGATCGGCCTGATGGCAGGTCTGGTTTCGTTATTTGCCACCTGGGCTGTTTTGCGGATTCTTATGGTCGAGATTGCAGCGGCATTGCCCATGGAATGGGGTGCGCCGGCGCTGCACGTTGAACCGGATACTCATGTTTTTGTCTATCTGTTTTCCATTTCGTTAGTGGCCGGCATTCTCTTCGGGCTGGCGCCGGCATTCGAAATGTCGGCCTTGAAAGATGAGGGTGGACGCGTCGGGTTTAGCCTGGGGAACACGCGCCTGCGAGACGCGCTGATTGCTATTCAGGTGTGTGTCTGTTTTTTCCTGCTCATCGCCGCCAGTCTGCTGATCCGTGGATCTGCCAGGTTTCTCGCGCTTGATCCCGGTTACGACGCGAAGCGGGTCATCACGCTTGACATCCATTTTCCCGCCGGTTTTGGTTACACCCCGCAAAAGCAGCAGAGCGAGATGGAACAGCTTCACGCGCGGCTCCGTCAGACCCAAAGAATTACGTCTGTTTCGGCTGGGAGACCACCGATGGGCGGCGGACTCAGAATCGCGGCGATCTCTTTGAACGGCGTCAAAGCGACACCTAACAGCTCATCCCGGACTATCTTCTATAGCGCGGTTCAGGGGAACTACTTTGCGACGCTGGGCATTCCACTCGGGCTGGGGCGGACGTTTACCGGATCACGCTTTTCCCCGTCTCCTGACGAAGTCGTTTTGAGCGAATCGGCCGCACGTCAACTTTGGCCGGGACAGGATCCGCTGGGTCGCAACATTCAGCTCGACGCATCGGCTCAGTTCCACGAAAAAGGGGAAAGCATTCCTCAGCTTCATTCCTATCGGGTGGTCGGTATAGCCGGGGATATTCGCGCAGGTCTGCTGGGGGGCGCCGATGCGAGCATGGTCTATCTTCCAATGCAGTTCGACCACAGGGATGAGGAATCTCTGCTTGCGCGAATCAACGGTGATGCCAAAACGTCGTTAAACGAAATCGGCAGGCAGGTGCATGCGGTCGATCCCAATCTGGTGGTGTATGCGGCGGTGCTCGATGATTTGCTGACCGGCGCACCGTCGTTTCTGGTCTCGCGTCTGTCGGCGATCTTTGCGTCGATCATAGGCATGCTTGGGCTCTCGCTCGCTTGTATCGGCATTTATGGAATGGTGAGCTACGCGGTGGTAAGACGGACGCGCGAGGTGGGAATTCGAATGGCTCTGGGAGCGCGCCGGAAGGATGTTCTTCTGCTGATTCTTCGCCAAAGCACCCGGCCCGTACTGTTTGGTTTGCTGGCCGGCCTTCTCGCCGCGGCAGCGATTGCTCCTGTTTTGCGAAGCCTTCTCTTTGGGCTCGGCGTGCTGGACCCGATTTCTTTCGGCGGAGTAAGCGCACTTTTTCTGTCGATCGCTTTCGTAGCGGCGCTGTTGCCTGCCCGGCGCGCCATGCGCGTGGATCCGATGGTTGATTTGCGCTGGGAGTGACGGAAACTCTCGCCGTTTTTTCCTTGACAGACGTGACTGGATACATTAGTTTGAACTGTTTACATATCTGTAACCTGCGCAGCTTCTGAAAAGGAGAAAGTCATGAATGAAGTTGCTTTCAGCCGCGGAAGCGGTTCCGCCCGCGGGCTATCTTGCGGGGTGCTGTTTGCGATGCTACTGGCGACGCCGGTGCTGCTGTATGGCCAAGGTTATTTCGGCACCGTAAGCGGCGAGATCACTGACCCTTCCCACGCAGTGGTGCCGGGGGTCCGCGTCACGCTGGCCGACCAGCGGAAGGGGTATCAGTTCACCGCCACTTCCGATAAGAGTGGACGGTATCTGTTCACGGCCATCCCGCCCGGGACATATACCGCGTCGGCAGAGATGCAGGGCTTTGAGAAGACTGAACGCACTCATATCACAGTCAATGTCAGCGAGAACGCCACCGCAAATCTGAGCTTGAAGGTTGCCACTGCACGGCAGGCTGTTGACGTCCAGTCGGAAGGGCGTGCCCTGGCAACTGAGGATGCGGTCACCGGGCAGGTGGTCAATCGCCGGTTGATCAACGATCTGCCGCTGGTGGACCGTAACGTTCTCGACTTTGTCTCACTCGGGCCGGGGATCAACAACATGAGCGACCAGAATTCGGTGAGTGACACGGGAACGAATTTCGTCTCGAACGGCAGCCGCGGAGCGAGCGCGGACATCCTGATGGATGGCGCATCGATTACCAACTTTGAGCCAAACGGCGGCATCACGCAAGTAACCTACACACCGTCGGCCGAGGCGGTAGAAGAGTTCAAGGTGCAGCAGACGAACTTCAGCGCCGAGTATGGATTTTCCGGGGCTTCGGTGGTGAATATGGTGACGCGCTCGGGAGGCAATTCCTTCCACGGGAGCGGATACGATTTCCTCAGAAATACGATCACCGATGCGAACAACTGGTTTAACAATGCGAATGGGGTGCCGATTGCGCCGGTCCATCGAAACAATTACGGCGGCACCATCGGCGGCCCAATCATCAAGAACAAAACGTTTTTCTTTTTCGATTGGGATGGGACGCGCTCGTCGAATCTGGGGACTTATCAGGCCGGTGTGCCGAGTGTGGCCGAACGGAGCGGCGACTTTGGCGAATTGTGCGGGGCGAACGGCGGCACGTTCGATGCCACGGGAAACTGCAGCGTCATAGCGGGGCAGCTCTACGACCCGTATTCAGGCACATTTCAAACCCCGGCCAATGGGCCTGCCGGCGCGTACCGCAGCGCGTTTATTCCATTCAATAACCTGGCGAGCTACACGAGTCCGGGAAATCCCAACCTGGCGGGTACGCCGTACCAGTTGGGCTCCGCGCCGGGGAATCTCATCGATCCGGTGGCGCAGAAGTTGATGAACCTGTTTCCGATGCCGAATATCGCAGGAGGCAGTATTTACGACAACTGGATCGGATCAGGAGCGACCGCCACCTCCAATAACCAATTCGATATCCGGATCGACCACCGCTTCAGCGAAAAGAACCTGCTCACGGTGAAATACTCGCAAGGCTGGAACAGCACGAATCCTTACGACTGCTTCAAGAATTTTTCCGACCCGTGCGGCAGCGGGCCTAATCATGGTTCGGCACATTTGTTCGCGATCAACGATACACACAGCTTCAGTCCCACGCTGGTGTTGACCAGTACGCTTGGATTCACGCGAGGCGCGACGAACATCGATGCTTACAACAAGAGCCTGAATCCGGATCCGCTAGGGACGCTCGGGTTCCCATCGTATTTGAATTCGAATGGGATTCTTGGGGTGCCGTCCGTGTTTATCGGCAACTACTTTTCCGCTGGTTACACCAGTATCGGGCAAGATCCTTATGGGAACTATCGGCAAGGGCAGGACACGGGCCAGCTCAGTGAGCTGCTGACAAAAATCCTCGGGAAACATGAGCTGAAGTTTGGTTTCGAAGGGCGATTGCACCAGCAGAACTACCTTCAGACCAATGCACCAAACGGACTCTTTAATTTCAGCAGCCTGGGCAGTTCACAGTGCCCGATTAACGACATCACGCAGTGCGGCGGGGATGCGATGGCTAGCTTCCTGATGGGCCAGTTAGCAGGCGGGGGAAGCGGCACTTACGAAATTCAGTTCAGTCCCGCGACCGAGAACTTCCAATACGCCGGATTTGTTCAGGATAACTGGAAGGTCATCCCCAAACTGACTTTGAATCTGGGTCTTCGCTACGACGTCTCGCTGCCCAGGACGGAACGCAACAATCGCATGAACTGGTTCGACCCGAATGTGGCAAGTCCGGTGAACGGCGGCAGTCTTTCGTATACAGATCCGATCAGCCAGCAGACTGTGAGCCGCGCGCTGGTAGGCGGCGAGATGTTCAATTCCGCGAACATTCGCACGAACTGGGTTACCGACTGGAAGGACATTCAGCCGCGTATCGGCTTCTCGTACCTGGCGGGAAAGAATACAGTGATCCGCGGTGGTTACGGCATTTACTACGACCAGACGCGCTCCGGCGCCAATGGCCTGTTGAGTTATGGATCGCAGGGATTCAATCAGTCGACGGGCGTGGTGACAACGTATAACAACGACGGCGCAACGCCTTATCTGCACTTGAGCAATCCATATCCGAACGGGCTGATTGCGCCGCCGGGCAGTTCGCTCGGATTACTGAATGACGTGGGGTATGGCGCGATCGGCCCGCTGCGGACGGCCGTGGCGGGCAGGACTCCGTATGAACAAAGCTGGAGTTTTGGTATTCAGCAGGAACTGGGATCGAGCATGGTGCTCGACTTGGAATACGTTGGGAAGAAGGGAACGCATCTGTATTTCGCGGGCGCGAACAATTTCAATGTCTTGGGGCCGCAGGTTGAAAACATGACGCCGGATCAGATTGGAAACTTGGGTAACTATGTGTCGAATCCCCTGGCGCCGGCTCTTACCGGCTCTTACTATGCCAACAGCGTTCTTTCGAGTTCAACCGTGCAGGCTTACCAACTGCTGTTGCCGTACCCGCAGTTCACCAGCGTGACGACAGATGAGCCGCCGTCTGCCGATTCCACCTATCATGCTTTGCAGATCAGCGTGGAAAAGCGGTACTCCAACGGCTTGCAGCTGCTGGCGAACTACACGTGGTCGAAATCAATTGACGATTCGTCGATTTACGACACCAACGTGGCGTTTCTGGGGAGTTATGGTCCTAATTCGGGTTTCGCGCTGCAAGATCCCAATAACCCATCGGCCGAACGCAGCCTTTCGACCTTCGACATCCCGCAGCAATTCAAATTTAATTACACCTATGATTTGCCGGTCGGGCGCGGAAGAGCTTTCCTGAGTAACATGCCGCGGGCGCTGGACCTGGTTTTGGGCGGATGGAAAACCGCCGGGGTCTGGACTATTCATAACGGCTTCCCGCTTCAGTTCACGGTTTCGAACGGCGGAAATCCGATATGGACTTACGGACCGCAGCGGCCCAATCTTACGGGAACGCCGACGCGCACCGGTGGGAGCGATGCTAATTGGATCAATAACTACTTTGCCGATCCGAGTGTCTTCCAACAGCCTGCTGCGTACACGTTGGGTAATGCGCCGCGAACGGTGGGAAGCGTGCGCAGTCCATTTTTCTTTTCGAGTGACTTGTCGATCTTGAAGGAATTCGGACTCTCCGCGCGGCACGAAGCTTTGCGGCTGGAATTGCGGCTGGAAGCGCAGAATGCCTTCAACCACCCGGTATTCGGTACGCCGAACACGCTGGTTGGCGATCCGAACTTTGGCGTGATTAACTACACGGCCGTCCAAGCCCGACAGTGTCAATTAGCGTTAAAGTTTTACTTCTGAGAAGCTATGGCTGAATGGACGCGAAGGGAAGTTCTTGGATCGCTCTCGGGGATGGTCGCCGCCACATCGTTCGGCGCTCAGCAAAGGGCACACGTATCTATCAAGATTACAGATCTGCGGTGCGCCATTATCGGCAAGAGTCCAGTTATTCGAATCGTCACGGATCAGGGGGTTTCCGGATACGGTGAAGCCGAGTCCTACAAACCTTATCTCAAACCGATGGTGCTTTTTTACAAGGACTACCTTCTTGGTGAAGACCCTACGAATGTTGAGCGCGTGATGCTGAAGATCCGCCGGCTCGGTGCGTTCAAGCCTTGGGGCGCGGCGGTCAGTGCTATCGAGATCGCTCTGTGGGACATCGCCGGGCAAGTCGCCGGAGTGCCTGTTTACAAACTGCTGGGCGGGAAAATCCGGGACCGAGTGAGGGCTTACAACGGGGGCGTGCGTTTCCCGATGACTGGCCAGACTCCACAAGACTACGCGGAGAACATGGCCAAGATGAAAGAGGCAAAAGAGGGCTTCACGTTGATCAAGCAGGCGGTGGGCTTTCACAACCCGGCCATGATGCACGCGATGAAAAACGGGTGGTACGACGAACCGCGGACCGGCGCATCGCACATGGATCGCGGTCTGATGACCGAGCGCGGCCTCGAACACGTTGTCGCCTGCGTACAGGCGATGAAGAAAGTGCTGGGCGATGAGATCGGCCTGGCGCTCGACTGTGGACCGGGTTGGGCTGTGAAGGATGCGGTTACTTTTGCTCGAGAGATGGAACCGCTGCACATCACGTGGCTCGAAGATCTGATCACGGGCGATTACACGTCTTACCCGAATGCCGACGTTTTTCGTGAAGTCACGCAAAGCACGTCTATCGCGATTCACACCGGGGAACAGATCTACCTGCGTGAGAATTTCAAGGACCTGATCGAAAAACAGGCTGTTAACATCGTTGGCCCCGATCCTGAAGATGTCGGCGGATTGGCGGAGATGAAGTGGATCGCGGAATACGCGGATCTGCACGATATCCAAATCGCGCCGCATGGGATTTTCGATGGGCTGATCGGGCTGGCCGCGCATGTTCAGGTAGCGGCGGCTCTGCCGCAAAACTACATTGCTTTCGAGTATCCTTTGGGCCAGCCTGACTGGTGGTATCAGATTATCGATGGACTGCCGGACCCGGTCATGAACAAAGGCTTTATCGATGTATGGGATCGTCCGGGTCTGGGTGTCACGTTTAATATCCCGGCAGCTAAGCCGCATCTTTCGGACGAGGATCGCCATTTCTTCGATTGAGATGCGCCAATGCCGGCAACGGCTTGACTCAAACGCTCATCAAACCGTGAGTATGAGTCTCAGATCGATGAAGTATTTTTTGCTTCTGGCTGTCTCCGCCGCGACGATGTTGGGCTCGTCAGACGGTGCAAACCAAGGCATACCTGCGGGCCCCGCTTCCCACGGAGACACGTTTACCAACGCATTGCTGCACACTGGACCCGACCCCTGGGTGGTTTGGTGGAAAGGCTTCTACTATTACTCGAATTCGTCCAGCGTGAATCTAACCCTTCGGAAGACGGCTGACATTACGGATCTCGAGCACGCGGAAAAGAAGGCCGTTTGGACACCCGAGCCGGGGCGCCCGTGGTCGAAGCAGCTATGGGCGCCTGAACTTCATCGCTGGGGCAACAAGTGGTACATCTATTTCGCTGCCGATGCCGGTGACAACGCTTCTCACCGGATCTATGTCGTCGAGAACGACAACGACGATCCTATTGAAGGCACGTGGACGTTCAAAGGCCAGATCAACGATGTGAGCAACCGGTGGGCTATCGATGCGACTACCTTCGAACTCAGCGGGGAGCATTACCTGGTGTGGTCGGGCTGGAAGGGCGCGCACGATGGGGAGCAGGATCTTTTCATCGCTCATATGAGCAATCCCTGGACGATCGATTCGCCGCGCACGATGATTTCGAAACCAAAGTACCCTTGGGAAAAGCACGGCGACTTACCCGGCCGTCACGTAAACGTGAATGAAGGCCCGGAAGCGCTCCTGCACGAAGGGAAACTGTTCATCGTCTTTTCAGCATCCGGCTGCTGGACGGACTTTTACGCGCTCGGTGTCCTGCGGGCCGATCTTGGCGCGAATCTGCTCGCTGCGAAAAGTTGGACGAAGATCAATCATCCGTTCCTGAGAACGGATCCACAAGCAGGCGCTTTCGGCCCGGGCCATAACGGGTTTTTCCAGTCTCCGGATGGCAGGGAGAATTGGATCATCTATCATGCCAATCCGCAACCGCATGAAGGCTGCGGCAATTTCCGTTCGCCGCGCATCCAGCGCTTTACCTGGAATCCGGATGGAACGCCTCACTTCGGGAAGCCCGTCGCTCTGGGCCAGCCGCTGCAAAAACCCACACAGTGAATTACACATTCGCCGAATATCTCGATTTTGAGCGCCTGTCAGACACAGCCCACGAATTTCACGCCGGCGAGATTTTCGCCATGTCCGGTGGCACGGAGGTGCATTCTCGCTTATCGGCAAGGATGGTGGTCTTGCTCGACCTTCTCTTCCCAACGTGCCGGGTTTACGATAGCAAGCTGAAGCTGTACGTGGAGACCTGGAATCGAGGACTATACCCCGATGCCATGCTGCTTTGTGGCGAACCCATATTTTGGAACGATCAGAACGATGTCATCCTGAACCCAACGCTCGTTGTTGAGGTTCTCTCTTCCTCCACCCACACCTATGACCGGGGTCCAACGAGTGAGTTCTACCGCGCGGTGCCCTCCATCAAGCACATCCTTCTGATTTCACAATGGGCTACGTCAGTTGAACACTTCGAAAGGTATGACAGCGGTTGGACGATTACACCGCACGTGGGGTCGGAGACTATTTCGATGTTAGGGTCTCAGTTACAACTTGCCGACATCTATGCTGGGATACTCAGTTGAAGTTTCGGTGGTGGTCTGACTATTCAGCCAGGTTTCGAGTTTAGGGTCGGTGAAGTCTTTGACCTGGAGAACTGCGCCGGGGAGATCGGTCGAGGTGGTTTCAATACCGATCACGCGCATCCCGGCGGCCACTCCGGCGGCGAGTCCGGTGGGTGAATCTTCAAAGACGATGGTGTTTCGCGGCTCGACGCCCAGACGGCGGGCAGCTTCCAGATAGATGTCGGGGTACGGTTTTGGGCGTTCCACGTCCATGCCGCTGACCGCGATCGGAAAATAGGAACGCAGCTGGTAATGATCGAGAACAAAATCGATGTTTTTCGGTTCGGCGTTCGAGGCGACGGCCTTTGGGATCGCCGGGTACTTGTCCAGAAATTCGATAAGGCCGGGTACGCGATATTTGTCGATGCCCCCGCGCAGTAACATTTCACGCCATAATTGTTCTTTACGGGCGCCGTGATCAAATACCTCGTTTTCGGGCAGGCCGACGCCGATCAGGTCGTCGACGAGTTCCGCGTTGCGTTTGCCGTGCATCCGGCGCTCCAGGTCATCGATGCGAATGCCGAGGGTCTCGAGATACTCTTCCCAGGCCAGCGTGTGAAGCGGCATGGAGTGAACTAGAACCCCATCCACATCGAAGATAAATGCAAGCTGAGCTAGTTGGCGACTTTTCACCGGGGAAGGATAGCATGGGGTATGACTGCCGAACAAAGAGAGAAAATTCAGCACGCGATCCAGGCGCTGATCGATGTCGAAAGTGCATTGCACCATACCGATTCCGCGCGTCAGGGGAGTGCGCATCTGACCGAGGTGGAACAAAAGCTGAGTGCGGCTAGAAATGCGCTCGTCGAGTTAAATGCGCCGGATTACAACTGAAGTTACTGTTAGATTTTCAGGCTACGCTACAGAGGATAGGCTATTTTAGAGACGAAAAACATTTCGGCAAAGAAGCGATTCGGGCGCGCGGGGCGCGTTTTGCTGCTGGCTGCGATGGTCTTTCTGGCAGCCGGTTTAATCGCTCCGTGGATCAACGCGGCCCGTTTCGGCATGCCGATTCAAGGCGCGATCGAGGAGTCGCTGGGACGGAAAGTCGCATTCGAAGAGGCGTATTTCAGTGTGTTTTCCGGGCCGGGCTTTTCGCTGCGGAACGTAACGATCGGTGAGGATGCGCGCTATGGAATCGAGCCATTCGCTTATGTGCCGACACTGGAAGCGCGTCTGCGGCTCGACAAGTTGTTAGCGGGGAAGTTGCGGTTTGCGAGCTTGCGACTGGTGGATCCAACACTGAATCTGGTGAAAAGCGCGAATGGAACCTGGAATGTCGTGCAACTCGTGCAGCGCTTGACAGCGCCGCGCCACGCGCCACTGAATTTCTTCCCATCGTTCGAAGTGGCCAATGGCCGGGTCAATTTTAAGGTTGGTTCCCGTAAGGCCACCCTCTACATTTCCGAATCGGATCTTTCGATTTATCCTGAGCGATCCGGGAAAGTGTACATACAATTTTCCGGGTCGCCGGCGCGCACAGACCGTGCGGGAATGGGCTTTGGGCATGTAAGAGGCAGCGTGGACTGGTTCCTGAATTCCTCGCCGGTCGCAGCCAATCGGATTGAAGCGGAAATGAATCTCGATCCGAGTAATTTGAGTGAATTGACGACGCTGGTAGAGGGACATGATATCGGAGTGCATGGCACCATCAGCGCCCGATTGCGCATGGCGGGGCCGGCGAGTGGGCTGAAGGTAGCAGGCGATCTGAAGCTGGAGGATGTGCATCGCTGGGATCTGCTGCCGTCGAGCGGGGAAGAGTGGAGTGTGCGTTATGGGGGAGATCTGGACCTAATCCATCATCGTTTAGATTGGCGGACTGCGCCCGCGGCCGGAGGACAGCCTACGCCCGTGACGATGCATGTAAGGGTGAACGATTTTCTAGCGCATGCCGGAGCGTCGATTGTGGCCGAGTTGCACGATGCCCCGCTGGCGGATTTGCTGCCGCTGGCTACCCGCATGGGTGTGGTGTTGCCGAATAATGCCGATCTGCGCGGCGTGGTGAACGGCGCGATCGGATACTCCCTCGATAGCGGATTAGCGGGAGGTTTTGTAATCGGTAAAGCGGAGGCGGCTTTGCCGGGCGCGCCCACGCTACGCAGCGAAAAGGTGAACGTCATGGTAGCGGGAGATCACGTTCATTTTGATCCGACGCGGGTAGATGCGGGCGGCCGTGACATTCAGATGAGCGGCAATTATTTCTTCTCCGACCAGCGTGCCGATGCTTCGTTGAAGACAGCAGATTTTCCATTGAACGAATTAAAGCCGCTCGCTAATTCGTGGTTCGGGGGCTTAGCTGCTTTTTCCGCCATGAGCGATGGCCGTTTAAGTGGACAGTTGAGCTACCGGCAGAAGGCAGCGGATGCGCTCGCCACCGATGAGGTTCCTGCGACGCCGTGGTCCGGCCAATTTGAAGTCAGCGGTGCCTCCATGCATGTGCCCGGACTCATTCTGCCGCTGCGCGATGCCCAGGCTCATTTGACCTTCCATCAGAACAGTTTCGAAGTGGATCATCTGGCTGCAAAATTGGGGCCGCGCACTGTGCGAGCGAGCTATCGATATAACCTGCTGGCGAAACATACCGAACGGGCGCGTATCGAGTTTCCGGTGGCTGATCTGGCGGAGCTCGAAACTGCGCTGTCTCCCGAGCGCGGGGAGAGCCTCTGGGCGCGCTTACGCATGCTCCGGCGAACCGTTCCCACGTGGATGAATGCGCGGAATCTGGAGGGCGATCTGGAGGTGGGACATTTGCTGGCTGATGGGCAACCGGTCGGGTCGCTCGCTTCGCACTTTTTATGGCAGGGCGCGCATCTCGAATGGACCAATGTCTCACTGAAGCTCCCGCAAGGGCAGGTGAGCGGCCACGGCACAGTGAATCTGGCTTCGTCTACACCGGAGTGGCACTTCTCGGCGAGCGCTACCGGTTACCCCTGGGGAGGGGGATCTTTGAACGCCGCTGGCGAATTCGCGAGCACCGGAGCGGGCAAGTATTTACTGCGCAATTTGCAGGCGGATGGTTCCTTTGAGGGCGAAGGGCTGACGCTTGCGCCGAACGATACATTCGAGAACATCGCGGGACGGTTCCGATTCACTTTTGCCGGCGGCTGGCCAGACCTGCGGCTCACGGACTTACAAGCAATGCAGGAAGGTGACGAGTGGCTCGGGCAGGGAGCGACGCAAAGTGATGGAACCTTGCTGATCGATCTGGCACGTGAAGGCAGACAGATCCATGTCGTGAGTTCGCTGACCGGTGAGAAATCGTCGGGGGCACTGCAACCGGACCGGCAGTCACCGGTACGCGGGTTGTCTCTACAGAGCGGGCTACACTTCTTCTAAAATGCAAGTCCTGGAAGGCAGTTGGGAAACAATGCGGGCCGCTTTAGAAACGGCTTGCTCAGAAGCAGGTTCGGCAGCGCGCCGTCAGCTCACGAACGATTTGAATCAGATTTTTCGCCGCCTGCGCCACTACGAAAGTGAAGACCAATGGTTGGGAGCGCTGAGCGACGGCGTGGCGCAGCACGCGAGCACCTTTGGCATTTTTGCGTATCAGAACGGAACAGCGCGGCTGCGAGCGCAACGCAATTTGAATGCCCCGGAGAAGCTGGAGTTTGCGGTGAGTAAAGCCGGCGCGTTCGCGGCGGCGGTCGAATCGCGCGAGCCCGTGGTGACGCTCTGTACCGCAGGTGAAGTCGGCGAGAACCTCAAAAAGGAACAGCCTTCGCCGTGTGCACATTTGTTTCCGTTGTCGAATGGCGGGCGATTAGTAGCGATCGTCTTTGCCATAGAGGTTAAAGCAAGCACAGGCCGCGATGCCGCGCCACCAAATGAAAGAGGAACTTCAGCGGACTTGGGCGCGGATCGCGAGTCCGTTGTGCGCGCGAGTTCTTCAAGAGAGTTCAACGGGAGTGCACTGGAATTAATCACGGGGATGGCAGCAATTGTTTTGGAGCGGCAAGCCAACCGAAATTTGCATGCGCAGATCGGGTTGATGGCGAAAACGTCGAGTTTCGACGACAAAGCAACAGCGGAAACGTCTAAGGTAAGTGAGGTGCAGCGAGTGCTGCCTGCCTGGGCCGATCTCGATGCCACCCAGCGCAGCCTGCATAGCAAAGCGCAGCGTTTTTCGCGGGTGATGGTGGCGCAAATGCAACTCGCCCGGCCGGAAGCAGCGCGCGCCGGACGCGAACAGAACAACTTTTACATGTTGTTCCGGGTCGAGATCGACAAGGCTCGCGAGACGTTTCGAAAACAGTTTATGACCATTCCGTCGATGGTAGATTACTTGCACCTCGAGTTGGTGCAGACGGCGGCGCAGGCCAATGAAGACAAGCTGGGAGTGGATTATCCGGGACAACTGGTTTAGGACGAAAATCGTTTGCTTAGCGGTCGCGTTGACGGCCGTACCGGTGCTCGGATTCACTTCGGTAGCCGCATCCACTCAGAAGCACGTAAAGAAGCGGGCAGCGGCCAAGCCACCTGGTCCGAAAGTTGTGGGCGCGGCAGGCTTGATCGCATTGGCGCAGCATCAGCTGGAACAGAACAACCTGCAAGCGGCGGCCGATTATGCCTCTGCGGCGTCGGGTAAAGCGCCGGTGTTGGACGACTACGCGCAGTACATTCGGGAACAGGCTGAGTATGGGCTGAAGAACTATAGTGACGTGAGCAAAGCGGCGACCCGCGTGTTCAATCAGGTGCCGTTGTCGCCGCTAGTCGGGCCGGCGGCCGCTTTGGCGGTGCGGGCGCTGCTCGATGATGGGAATCCAAAACAGGCCCTGCAACTGGTAAAGAAGTATTACGATCGCATTCCGCAGCCGCAAGCCGATTTACTGCTGGCGCGGAGTTTCGCGGCCACCGAAGATTTTCTGAACGCCGCGGAATTCTATCAGCGGGTGTATTACGACTATCCGGTGGCCAAGGAAGCGGCGGATGCGGCGACTGCGCTGGTGGACGTGAAGACCCACTTGGGGGAGGCGTATCCACCGCCCATGCCGAACGCAATGCTGGGAAGAGCCAAGAAGCTGATCGACGCGAAACGTCCGCAGGATGCGCGGATCGAATACGCGGCGGCTATTCCGCAATTGGGTGGAGTGCAGCGAGATCTGGCGCGTGTGCGATTAGGCGAGGTGGATTACCTCAGCGGCAACACCGATGGCGCATTCCAATATCTGACAGCGCTGAAAGTCGATGAGAGCGAGGCGGATGCGGAACGGCTAAGCTATCTGATTCGCTGCGTGCGGAAGCAGGATCATCATGCGGACGTGAAGGAATTTCTTACTCATCTGGAGCAGCAGCACCCGAAGTCTCCCTGGCGACTGGACGCGCTCATTCTAGTCGCGGACCAGGCCAGGGTAGACAACGATGTAAATACCTATTTGCCGCTCTATCGGGCGTGTGCGGCTACGTTTCCGGAGGACGCGCGAGCGGCGTGGTGCCAGTGGCGGGTGGCGTACGAGAGTTATCGCACGGACGCGAGCGATACCTACGACCTTCTGCGTAAGCACATCGAAGAGTATCCGGAGTCGGCGGACGCGAATAATGCGCTTTATTTTCTGGGTCGTTATGAAGAGCGCAAGAACGAACTGGGCGTCGCCAAGGCCTGTTATAAGCAACTGGTCGCGGAGTTTCCCAATACCTATTTCGCGGTCATTGCGCGCGACCGGCTGAAGAATACGGAGATTGAAGGGACATCGGCCGACCCGGCGACGAAACAATTTCTGCAAGCGATCGCGTGGCCGCCGCGCCCGGAGTTTCCGAGTTTCGAACCGGGAGCAACCGCGCAGAAGCGAATTACTCGGGCGGGACTGCTGCAGGTGACGGGCTTGACCAATCTGGCGGAAGGCGAGTTGAAGTTTGGCGCGCGCAACGATGGCGAACAGCAAAATGTCTACGCCTATCAATTGGCGAAGATGGCGGCCAAACGGGATGCGCCGGACCAGGCGCTTCGATACATCAAGGCCTATGTGCCGAACTATTTATATATGCCGCTAGACCAGGCCCCAGCGGCGTTTTGGCAGCTGGCGTTTCCGCTACCCTTCCGGAGTTCGATCGATCGGTACAGCCGCGACGAGAGCCTGGATCGCTTTCTGGTGGCCGCGCTGATCCGGCAGGAATCCGAGTTCAATGCGCGGGTGATTTCCCATTCCAACGCGTATGGATTGATGCAGGTGCTCCCGGCTAATGGCCGCGAACTGGCGCGGCATTTTGGCGTGCGCCGCATGAATGCGGAGCAGTTGTTAACGGCGGATCGCAATGTGCAGCTAGGGACCTTTTATTTCCGCAACCTGATGAATAGCTTTGGTGGGCAGACCGAGTTAGTTTTAGCTTCCTATAATGCCGGACCGAGCCGGGCGAAGCTCTGGAGCAGCTGGGGCCCGTTTCGCGAACAGGCGGAGTTTATCGAGGCAGTCCCGTTTCATGAGACTCGCGGGTACATTCAGATCGTGCTGCGGAATGCGGATGTGTATCGGCATTTATATGCAGGCACTGTACCTGACGTGCCGGTGTATCACGCGAAGCCCGCACCGAAGACGAAGCTGAAGCCAAAGCGCAAGCGGGTAGTGCCGAAGACGGCTTGAGGCGAGTTGGTTTATAAAGGCTGAAAGGAAATTTTGTGAACAAATTTCTGTTTCTTTCTCTGTTGTTTGGCACTGCGCTGGGTACCCAGGCTGCCTCTATCGCGTTTCCGGCAGGATTCGTACCTTTTACATCGATCGAATACGTCACGGCGCCGCTCGCGGACGGAGAACGGCTAGTGCTTGGCGATTCGTTTCCGGAAGCGCATAGGACGATTTTTTCCCTGCCGCTTCCGTCTTCGCCGGGTCAAGTCTTCGCGGACTCTTCGATCGAATTAGCTCCAGGGCAATTTTTCTCTGGCGTGTACGTGCCTACGACGAACGACCGTTATGGTTATTATCCTGACTTCGCGGGTCTTTTGATCGACCCACGTAACGGATCCCCGTTTGCCGGCGGGATCATTCCGCAAGCTGTAATCTTCGGACTCTATGCCTTTCGCCTGGCGCCCGTTGCGCTGCCTACTCCGGAACCGGCCGGCATTCCGTTGTTTGCGGTGGGCGTCGCGCTGGCAGCTTTGTGGAAGCTGCGAAAAGACTGAGAGTCCAACGCGCACCGAGGGTGTGCCCTCCAAGCTGCCGCTCGCTACAATTCTTGGCATGCGGATTGGTAGCGAACGGATCGCGGGTTTCAAGGAGTCTGTGATTCGAGAGATGACGCGGTTGGCGGTCGAGCACGGCGCGGTGAACCTGGCGCAGGGCTTTCCGGATTTTGCGGCGTCGCGCGAGATCAAAGCGGCCGCGCAGGATGCGATCGCGCGCGATATCAATCAGTACGCGATCACCTGGGGCTCAAAGCCGCTGCGCACGGCAATCAGCGATTACTACCGGCGCTTTTACCAATTGGAGATCGATCCCGAGCGCGAGATTACAGTTTGTTGCGGTTCGACGGAGGGAATGATTGCGGCTTTGTTGGCGTTGCTGAATCCAGGTGACGAAGTGGTGGTGTTTGAGCCGTTTTACGAAAATTACTGGCCGGATTCGCAGTTGAGCGGGGCGGTTTGCCGTTACGTTTCTTTGCGCGCGCCGGATTGGACTTTCGATCGGGATGAGCTGCGCGCAGCCTTTACTGGTCGAACTCGCGCGGTCATTGTGAACACGCCCAATAATCCGACCGGCAAGGTTTTCTCGACGGAAGAGATGACCTTCATTGCAGGGCTCTGTGACGAGTTCGACTGCTTTCTGATTACAGACGAGATTTACGAACATATCGTCTTCGATGACGCGCGGCACACGCCGGCGATAACGCTGCCGGGTGCGCGAGCGCGCTGCGTGTTGATCAATAGTTTGAGCAAGACGTTTTCGGTGACGGGCTGGCGAGTCGGTTGGGTCATCGCATCGCCGGAAGCGACTGCGGCCATTCGCAAGGTGCATGATTTTCTCACGGTGGGCGCTCCGAGTCCGCTGCAGCAGGCGGGCGTAACGGCGCTGCGTTCGCCGGACGAGTACTTTGCGGAGTTGCGGCGGAATTATCAGGGGAAGCGAGACCGGTTGCTGGCGATTTTGCGGAAGGCGGGGTTTCGTTGTTTCGTACCGAAAGGGGCGTACTATGTGCTGTGCGATACGGGCGCATTTCCGTTTGCGAACGACGTGGCCTTTTGTAAACATTTAGTGGAGGTGACAGGCGTGGCGGCGGTGCCAGGCTCGTCATTTTTTGCCGACCCGCGGGATGGAGCGCGGCTGATCCGGTTCTGCTTCGCCAAGAAGCGGGAAACTTTAGACGCCGCAGCCAAGCGGCTGGACCGGCTGACGGGTTGAAGTAGTACGCCTTCTACAATTCTTGAGAAACTTTAGCTTTGTCTGGCTCGTCTCTCGCAGCACTCGCTTTGGCATGATCAAGCATTTGATTTTATCTTTGTCGGCAGCGATGCTGCTGGTTTCGCTTCCGTCGCCCGTTCTGGCGCAGGCAGCGCGTGTCAGAATCACGCAACAGATTGACGAGAATCAACTGCAGCGGTTGGCGAGAAACACGCACCCTCTGGCCAGGAGCGAGTTCGAGAGCGGGGCAGCACCGGCCGACTTAGCGCTGGAGCATATGCAACTGGTGTTGACGCCGAGTGCTGAGCGGCAGCAGGCGCTGGCTGCGTTTCTCGAGAATGTGCATAATCCGGCTTTGCCGCAGTATCATAAGTGGCTTACGCCGCAACAGTTCGGAGAGAGCTTCGGCGTGGGCGATGCGGACATTGCGAAGGTAAGCGCATGGCTGGCGTCGTACGGCTTTCAAGTCACGCGAGTGGCGAACTCGAAGACGCTGATCGAGTTCTCGGGCAATGCCGGCCAGCTGCAAAGTGCTTTCCACACGGAGATGCATCGCTACACCGTGCGCGGGGTGGCGCACTGGGCGAATGCGAGCGATCCGCGGATTCCAGCAGCTTTGACGCCGGTGGTGGCAGGTATTTCCACGCTGCATACGTTCCGGAAAGCGCCGCAGATAGCCAGGATGCAGGCGCAAGTAGCGAAGGTGACGAGCAGCGGTCCGCAATTTAGCGCGGGCGGTAGCGAGTATGCCTTGGCGCCGGGTGATTTTGCCACCATCTATAACAGCAACCCGGTGTATCAGAGCGGCATTAACGGTGCTGGCACGACGATCGCAGTGGTTTCGCGGAGCAATATCACGTTGCAGGATATCGTAGATTTTCGCAATGCGTTCGGACTGGCAGCGAATACACCGCAAGTGATTGTGAACGGCGTGGATCCGGGCAAAGTGAGCGGGGATGACGACGAAGCGGTGCTGGACACGTCCTGGTCAGGAGCGGTCGCGCCTTCCGCCACGGTGAAGCTGGTGGTGTCGGCCTCGACCAACGCGTCGGATGGCGTGGATCTGTCCGAAGAATACATTGTCGACAACAATCTGGCGGATGTAATGACGGAAAGCTACGGCGACTGCGAAGCGAATTACACGCTGGCCGAAGCGCAGTTTTACTCGTCGCTGGCGTCGCAGGCCGCGGCCGAAGGGATCACCTACACGGTGGCGGCAGGCGACTCGGGCGCGGAAGGGTGTGACGACCCGGGGTCGGAAACACTGGCGACGGGAGCGATATCGGTTAACGTGCTGGCGGCCACGCCGTTCAATGTGGCGGTGGGCGGTACACAGTTTAACGAGAACGGGAATTATGGGGCGTACTGGGGATCATCGAATGGAGCGAACGGCGTATCGGCGCTGACTTACATTCCAGAAAACGTATGGAACGAGAGCTGTGTGGCGGTGGCCTGCGGCGCTGCCAACGCGAGTATCTATGCGGGTTCAGGGGGTGTGAGTACGCTTTTTGCAAAGCCATCGTGGCAGAAGGGCGTGGCCGGCATCCCGCAGGACGGGAAGCGGGATTTGCCGGATGTTGCGATGACCTCGGCGATCCACGATTTCTACCTGTTGTGTCTGGACGGAGGATGCACGCAACGGCGCGGCGGCGGCTATTTTTCCGGAATCAGCGGGACGTCCGCGGCAACGCCTTCTTTTGCGGGCGTGATGGCGCTGATTGTGCAATACACCGGTGCGCGGCAAGGGCAAGCCAATTACAAGTTGTACCCGCTGGCGGCGGGCGAGACGCTGGCCTACTGCAACGCATCCGATACCGCTTCGTTGCCGGCATCGACTTGCATCTTTCATGACGTGACCGCTGGAAACAACGCTGTACCCGGCCAGCTTGGATACGGCACAAGCACCGCGGAGTATGTAGCGACGACGGGTTATGATCTGGCGACCGGCCTGGGGTCGGTGAATGTTGCGAACCTGGTTTTCGGCTGGAATGGCGGCAGCAGTTCGAGCACGGTGCCTACGTCGCAGATCAATCTTGGGATTGATACGCCGGCCACGCAGAACGGAACGGTGATTGGTACCACTGGGTTCAACGGCTGGGCGCTAGCAAATAAGAGCGCCATCAGTGCGGTGAATATCATGGTTGATTCTGTGCCTTATGGAACGGCCACTTATGGCGCAGCGCGAACGGACGTTTGCGCCAACTTTACCAGCAGCAATTGTCCTGACGTAGGCTGGAATTTTTCTCTCGACACGACGCTGCTGGCGAATGGAACGCATACGGTAGAGGCCATGGCCCAGACGGCCGCAGGCCAGACACAGACGACGTCATCGACATTCAATGTGGCGAATTGGACGTCCAGCAATCCGATGCTGACCAGCATCGATGTGCCCAACAGCAGCAGTGCAGCATTCAGCGGGACCGTTCACTTCGGCGGTTGGGCGATCGACAGTCTGTCTACGATTTCGCAAGTAGCGGTGACGGTGGACGGCATCTCGTATGGTTTGACGCAGTACGGCGGCGCGCGCAACGACGTGTGTGGAACCTATACTGGATATCCGGGTTGTCCAAACGTCGGTTGGAATCTGACTCTTGACACTACGCGGCTTTCCGATGGTCCGCACACGCTGGCGATCACGCCGTTAACGACAGGCGGGCAGCACTCGACAACCACGTCCAGCTTCACGGTAGCTAATAATCCATCGAACGTGATTACGATTTCTGTCGACCGGCCTGGCGTCCAGGATGGCGCCTTCAGCGGGATCGTGGCGTTCGGCGGATGGGCAGTTACAACGGCGACCCCGATTAGCAGTATGGCGGTGACGATCGACGGCATTGCCTACGGCAACGCGTCGTATGGGGGAGATCGTCCGGATGTTTGCACAGCGTACCCGACGGCTCCGAGTTGTCCCAACGTGGGGTGGAATTTTGTATTTGATTCGACGCGGCTGCCCAACGGGCATCACATTCTCGGCTTGAGAGCATTGACGAGTACGGGCCAATATGCGACAGCCACTCGGGCTTTCGAGATTTCGAATGCGACGAATGCGCCCGCGGTGCTGCTGGGCATCGATCTGCCGAGAGCGGAAAACGACATTGTGATTGGGATGGCGCACTTTGGCGGCTGGGCGGTAAGCAGCGGACATGTGTCGAACGTCATGATCGCGATTGACGGAGTGCCTGCCGGTACGGCGACTTATGGTGGAGCGCGACCGGATGTGTGTACGGTATATGCCGGGGCGAACTGCCCGAATGCCGGCTGGAATTTTGCCGTGGATACAACGCAGCTGGCGGACGGAGTGCACACGATGACCGCGACCGGTATGGCGGGCCAATTAGTTGGCACACTTTCGTCCACGTTTACAGTGGCGAACTGGACTACGGCGAATCCGATGAAGCTGTCAATCGATAATCCGAATGCGCAGACGGGACCGCTAAGCGGGTCGGTCGGTATTGGCGGCTGGGCGATCGATCAGGAGGCGGCGATCGGTAAGGTAAGCGTCGCGGTCGACGGATTGCCGCTGGGAACGGCGTTCTATGGCGGTGCGCGGGCGGACGTCTGCTCGATCTTTGCATCGGCGATCGGATGTCCGAATGTCGGTTGGAATTTCTTCCTGGATACGACTCTGTTAAGCGACGGAACGCACACGCTGGCCGTGACGGGAACGACTACGGGCGGGGAGAGTTCGACGTTTACATCAAGCTTTACGGTGGCGAATAGCTCGACGGATCCGCTGCGTGCAAGCATTGATGTTCCGAGCGCAGCGCAAACGCTGTCAGGAATGGCGGCGCTGGGAGGTTGGGCATTGGACACGAGCGGTGCGACGGTGGTGAGCGTGGATGTGCTGGTGGACGGCGAACTCAATGGCACGGCAGCATACGGCGGGAGCCGCGCGGACGTCTGTACGCATTTCAGTAATGCGGCGGGCTGCCCAGACGTGGGTTGGAACTACCTGCTGAACACGGAAGTATTCGCGAACGGCAATCACACGCTGGAGGTTCGGGCGGCGGGGGCCGATGGGAAGCAGTATACGGTGAGTCAGGCGTTTACGATTGGGAATCAACCGTAAGCAAAAACGGCAGGCTAAAGCCTACCCTACGAACACTACAGGCGGTTAATCAAGCTGGCCACGTAGCCTGCGCCGAAGCCGTTGTCGATGTTGACAACGGTCACATTGCTCGCGCAGCTGTTAAGCATACCCAATAAAGCCGCCAGACCGCCGAAGCTTGCCCCATAACCGACGCTAGTGGGAACAGCGATGACGGGGCAGCCAACGAGTCCGCCGACTACGCTGGGTAGCGCGCCCTCCATCCCGGCACAGACGATCACGACACGCGCGGCAGCCAGACGCTCGCGCTGAAATAGCAGGCGATGGATGCCGGCGACACCTACGTCCTGGATGATCTCGACTTCGTTGCCCATGATCTCCGCAGTAAGCTGCGCCTCTTCCAGGACGGGGATGTCGCTGGTGCCGGCGCAGACGACCGCGATTTTTCCTTTGCCGGAAATGGTGCGATCGCGCCAGACACGGATCACGCCGGAGGCAGGGAAGAACTGGCTGTCGGCAGCAATTGTGGAAAGTCGCGCGGCCATGTCGCTGCTGGCACGGGTGATGAGCAGATTAGGCGATTTGGCGAGTAACGCGACGGCGATGCCGGCGACCTGCTCCGGTGTTTTGCCTTTGCCTAAGACCACTTCCGGCATACCGTGCCGTACCGCTCGATGATGATCTACTTTTGCGTAGCCGAGATCTTCAAAGGGGAGGTCGCGTAAGTCGCTTAGGGCCGATTCGATCGAGGTTTCACCGCTCTTTACTTGCGCGAGGAGTTGCTGTAGTTGCTGAACGTCCATGGGGGTCGAGGGAAACTGCACCGGTAACGCGGATGACAGCATCCCCTAAAATAGTAGCTGTCCCACCCTGAATGACCCGATTCCTCACACGCTTGTGGCTGACGCTCGACATGATCAAGTTCGAGCACTCTGTGTTTGCGCTGCCGTTTGCGTTGACTGGCGCGTTACTTGCGTGGCGCGACAGCGGGTTTCAGGTGGCCGGCCTGGGCTGGCGGTTCTTGTGGATTGTGGTGGCGATGGTCGCCGCGCGCTCGGCGGCGATGGCCTTCAATCGGCTGCTCGATGCCAATATCGATGGGCGGAACCGGCGTACCGCACAGCGACATTTGCCGGCTGGATTATTGTCGGCGCGTTTTGCCTGGGGTTTCACGGCCGTCTGCAGCCTGGTGTTCATGTGGGCGGCGCGCGAGTTAGGCCTCTGGTGTTTCGTTTTGTCTCCCGTGGTGCTGGCGATTCTATTTTTCTATTCGTTCGCAAAACGCTTCACGTTGTTCTCGCACTTGATATTGGGATTCTGTCTTGGAATGGCCCCGGCAGCAGCCTGGATCGCCATGCGCGGCACGCTCGACCCGCGGATATTGTGGCTGACAGCGGCAGTGATGTTCTGGACGGCCGGGTTCGACGTGATTTATGCCTGCCAGGATTTCGAATTCGACTGCGCCGAAGGGTTATGCAGCATCCCGCGGCGTATTGGAATTCGGGGCGCCTTACGCGTCGCAAAACTGCTGCATTTCGCTATGATTGCATCGCTAGCCGCGCTGGTATTTGTGTTCCATCTGGGCGCGTTGAGTGTGCTGGGTGTAACGGCGGTCATTGCGCTGCTTGTCTATGAGCATGGATTGGTGAAACCGCATGATCTCTCGCGAGTCAACGCGGCGTTCTTTACGGTGAACGGCTATGTCAGCCTTCTGTTCTTTGTGTTTTGGGCGGCCGATATTCTAGTAGGCCGCCGGGCATTGCTGTTGCATTAGGGTTGGTGAATTAAGGAATTACAAGAAATGACTTCTACTGTAAACTTGACCGCACCGCTGGCCATCGAGGATCGCAAGCTCCGACCGATTTTCGAGAAGGTGGAGGCGGGAGCACGGCTTAGTTATGCGGACGGCGTGACGATGTTTCGCAGTTCGGACATTCTGGCGCTGGGATATATGGCGAACTTGGTGCGCGAGCGCTTGCACGGTGACACGACCTACTTCAATGTCAATCGGCATATCAATCCGACCGATGTGTGCGTGGCGAGTTGTCGTTTGTGCGCCTTTGGGAAGAAAGCCAAGGACCCCACGGCTTACACGATGTCTCTCGAGCAGGTTTGGGAAGTGGCGGGTAAGGGTTATGCAGAGGCCGTAACGGAGTTCCACATCGTTGGGGGACTGCATCCGGAACTCGGGCTTGACTGGTTTTGCCAGATGATTGCTGGATTGAAAGAGCGCTATCCAGGGGTGCATCTAAAAGCGTTCACGATGGTAGAAGTGGCGTATCTGTCGAAACGCGCGAAGATTTCGATTCGCGAAACGCTGGAGCGTTTGAAGGCTGCCGGGATTGACTCTATGCCGGGTGGAGGCGCGGAAGTTTTTTCAGAACGTGTGCGTCGCATTATTTGTGATCACAAAATCGATGGCGCAGAATGGCTTGAAACGGCTCGAATCGCGCATCAAATCGGGCTCAAGAGTAACTGCACTATGCTCTATGGACACCTCGAGACGCCAGAAGACTTATCCGATCATTTAGTGAAATTGCGTGAATTGCAGGATGAGACCAACGGTTTCGTGACTTTCATCCCATTAGCATTTCACCCGCAGAATACAGCCTTAGCTCACCTGCCGACTACGACCGGCTTCAATGATTTGAGACAGATTGCGATCTCGCGCCTGATGCTCGACAACATTCCGCACATCAAAGCGTACTGGATCATGATGACGCCCGGAGTGGCGCAGATTGCACAGCGTTTTGGGGCGAACGACGTGGATGGGACAGTAGTGGAGGAGAAGATTTACCACGACGCCGGTGCTACTACCAGCCAGCATCTACGCCGTCAGGACCTGCTGCGGTTGATTCGAGAAGCAGGCCGGGAACCAGTCGAGCGCGATACTTCTTATCGACCGGTGCAGCGAACAGAATCGGCGTTTACAGTGCTGGTCTAGAGCTTATTTGACGGCTTCCACGCCTACGCCGCGTAGGATCCCAACGATGCGGCTCAGTAAACCGGTTTTAGCAGGCGAAGGCGGCAGAATGGCTGCGCCCGTATGTTTCCCAGCAACCAGGTCGCGGAGAAATTGTTCCGGCGAGCAGATTCCGCCATCTTGAGCTACGCACGCCAACCATTGCTTCCCTGCTTCATCGACAGTGCGCAGTCCGTGAAGGTCAAGTAGCAGTTGCCGGTTGTTCAGAGTGGTCTTTACGGTACGCCAGCAGCCGTTCAGGTCGAATATATCCGCTTCGGTTAGTTCGCCGATCAACTGCAGGCGGCATGTCGAAATTCCATCGTGAATGTAATAGCGGAATAAGGAGGTGCGGGCAAGGCTGCTCGCTCTCTTTGATTTGTTTCCAGAAGCCTCAACCGGCTGAACAGGCGTCGTGCCTGGATTTTCACGCATATCAAATACTTTGGATCAAATTCAGCCGCTGCACGTTCCAGGTTTTTCTAGTAAACGTTACAAGAAACCCTGAGAGTACCAAAACATCGTTGCAGTTCAAACGTAACTGCGGTACGAAGGTTTACTTGCGGCTCTAAATTCTAGTGAATTGTGCGGGTCTTGCGATTCATGTAATCCATCAACAGGTAGTTGCCGAGCGTGTACGGAGTCGTGAAGTAGGCTTTGCCGCGGCACATTTGGGTGACCTTCTGCACGAACTGGACTAGCCCAAAGTCGCTGGCGAGCATGAACGTATTGATTAAGATCCCGCGCTTCTTGCAGCGGGCGACTTCTTCCAGAGTTTGGCTGATCACCAACGGATCGAGGCCGAAGGCGTTCTTGTAAATGCGCCCGTCTTCGAGAGTGAGCGCGGACGGTTTGCCATCGGTGATCATGATGATCTGCTTCATGTCTTTCTTTTCCTGGGTGAGAAGACGTTGAGCAAGGATGAGACCATCGCGTGTGTTGGTGTAATAAGGGCCGACCTGCACGCGCGCTAAATCTGAGATGCGCATCTCTTCCGCCGTGTCGTGAAACAGCACGCAACGCAACGAATCGCCCGGGTATTGCGTTTTGATGAGATGCGAGAGAGCGAGGGCAACCTTTTTCGCCGGGGTAAAGCGATCTTCGCCATACAGAATCATGCTGTGGCTGCAATCGAGCATCAGCACAGTGGCGCACGAACTCTGATACTCGGACTGATGGACCTGCAGGTCGGAGTATTCGAGGTTGAGCGGAGTACCGAGTCCTTCGCGGCCGATGGCGGAGAAAAGAGTGGCGCTGATATCCAGATTGAGCGTATCGCCAAACTCGTAGGTTTTAGAACCGCCGCTGGCGTCGACCCCAGTTGCGAGATCGCGCGTGTCGTGAGCTCCGAAGCTGGACTTGCCTAACGATCCCAATAAGTCTTTGAGCGTTTTGAAGCCTAGGAAGTCGATGGCTTTGTCGGTAACTTCGAATTGCATCTGCCCCTCAGGGCCACCTTGCGAACCAGGGGCGGATGGATCTTCGGGGGCCTCGCTTTGCGTGTTGACGAAGCCGCCCTGCTCGAGCTTATCGATCAGGCGCTCGACAAGCTGGTCCCGCTGCTGGGCGGACATCTGCTGGAGGCGCTCGCGCATCTGCTCCATCTGTTCCGGGCTGAAGAGTTCGCCGCTTTCGAGCGCACGCTGAATTGCTTCCTTGAGGTTTTCCAAGGTATGCTCATCAAACTCGGCGAACTGCATGTACGGGTTTTGATAACCGCTTTGCAGGAAGAGATCGGACAATGCTTTGAGGAGATCGTCCATCTCGATGCCGAGATCCTCTTCTGAAAACTTGCTGTAAGAGATCCGTCGCATGGCCGATACCCTGGCTTACTTAATTGAGATTCCTGCGGCCACCACCGCCGGGCCCGCCACGGCGCTGATCGAAGCCCCGGCCGCCGCGTTCTTCCCGTTCTTCACGGTTTCGTTCTTCGCGGTTACCGCGCTCACCGGCTACGAAAGCCAGGTCCTCATTACGGCTGATGCGCTTATGGGCGTACAGACCCTCGAGAATGAATTCGGCCGCCGAGGCGCGAACCGAATCGCTTTCGTTTTCTCCGAGACCGAGCTTTTTGGTCGAGGCCAAAAGATCCTGAATACGCCCCAGTTCGGCGACCATTTCGGCGGCGGAAACATCTTCGTCGAGCTTGAGAGAGCCACCCATTTCGAACCATTGAGTGACTGGCTTGAGATTGGCGCCATCGAGATAGCTGCTAAACACCTTACCCACCGCATTGCGGATCAGTTCGCGACCCACTGCGTCGCCGCCCTTGAGCTCGCCTTCGTATTCGAGTTCGAGTTTTCCGGTGATGGAGGGAAGCGCGGCGTACAAATCGAGGATGCGGGGCACGGCTTCATTGTCTTTGGCCTTCAAGGCCCGGCGTTCGGCGTTTGAGACGGCGTTCTCGAGAACGGTGATCGGCAGACGTTGGGAGACGCCCGAGCGTTTATCAATGCGCTTGTCATCGCGCGCCAGAAAGGCGATCTGTTCGACCACTTCATGGATGTAGGGAGGAACCTCAACCGCTACGGGCGAACGGCGACGCGTCCAGGCTTCCTGTCGGGTAATAGCGATGCCTTGTTCAACAGTGAGCGGATAGTGCGTGCGAATTTCGCTGCCGATGCGATCTTTGAGCGGTGTGATGATTTTGCCGCGCGCCGTGTAATCTTCCGGGTTCGCGGTAAACACCAGCATGACGTCGAGCGGCAGGCGTACTGGATAGCCCTTAATCTGGACATCACCTTCTTGCATGATGTTGAACAAACCGACTTGCACCTTCCCCGCGAGATCGGGCAGTTCGTTAATGACAAACAAGCCGCGATTGGCGCGCGGCACCAGACCGTAATGAATGGTGAGGTCGCTGCCAATGGCTTGGCCGGTGCGGGCGGCTTTGATGGGATCGATGTCGCCGATCATATCGGCAATGGTGACATCGGGAGTGGCCAGTTTCTCGACGTAGCGATCTTCCGCGGCCATCCAGGCAATCGGAGTATCGTCGCCGAACTGCGCTACCTTATCGCGGCATTGCCGGCAGATCGGGCGCAGCGGATGGTCCCGGATTTCGCATTCCGCAATGTAAGGCATCTGCGGATCGAGCAGGCGCGTGAGCATGCGTGCCAGCCTAGTTTTGGCTTGGCCGCGCAAGCCAAGTAGTATGAAATGGTGACGCGACAAGATCGCGTTTACTACCTGCGGGACAACGGTGTCTTCGTAACCCATGACGCCGGGAAACAGGGTTTCCGAGCGATCGAGTTTGCAGAGCAGGTTTGTTCTAAGCTCTTCTTTTAGCGTTCGATCGGGCTGCAGCCCGTCGAAGAATCGGCTGGAGCGCAGTGCTCCGAGCGTATTTGGTAAGTCGGAGTGAGGCATGTTTGGCACTCGCGGTTCGTTTTCAGTCCCAAGTCTAGCAGCGTATTTTCGAGAGGACGATTTTGCCGTGCCTGTCCGCTTGCGGCGTGCAATGTGATATGTTCTCGATTCAATGAAGAGCCTGGACGGTACAACGGCCGATTACCAGATGAGCTGGCGCAAGCTGCAGCAAGTGGGTTTGAACGCGTACGAAGCACGCTCTTATCTGGTGTTGATGGGGCATCCGAGGTTTAAGGCTTTGGAACTGGCCACGCGGGCCCACGTGCCGCGGCAGAAGATCTACGAAGTGCTCGACAGTCTGGTCGAGAAGGGCTTCGCACAAGTGATTCAGGAGAAGACAAAACTCTTTTCGGCGGTGGATCCGAGCATGGCGATCCCGAGTTTCCTGGCGCGACGGAGCCGGGTTCTGCAGAACGAGCTCACGGAGCAGGCGCGGCTGGCGAGCGGTTTGATTGAGGACCTGCGCTCGGCTTTTCTCGAAGGGCAGGATGGCCACGGCACCCTCGATTTTCTCAGCCTGGTAAACGATCCGACACAAACCGCGATTCATTATCGCCGCATGTTGACGACGGTCTGCGGGCATTACGTGGAATTCGTTCGGCCGCCATTTGCGGTCGATCCGCTCGACGAAATGTTAGTGAAAGACGCGGCGCGGCGGGGAGTGCGGGCGCGGTTGCTGATTGAGGCGGGACAGATTCAGGCGGAGTACCGCGTCCGGCTGAATGAGTTCCGTCAGGCGGGCGTTGAAATTCGTTTTTTGAACCGGCTGCCGTTGAAGCTGGCGCTCTTCGACGGGAAACGCGGGCTGGTGGCGTTGCTCGATCCGGTGTTAACGCGCCCTTCGTGGACTTCGGTCGTGTTTGAGCACGAGGGATTCTCAGAAGCGATGGCAGGGCTGTTTGAAAGCTACTGGAGCCAGGGATCGGCGGAATTGGAAGCGGAAGCGGTGCCTGCTTAGCGGAGTTGCAACAGCGCGTGGTCGCGATCAAGAAACTGCATGGCGTGAATGCCCAGCAGTTCTGCGCCTTGAATGTTTTCGATGCGATCGTCAAGGAACAGCGTGCGTTCGGGCGTCGTCCCGAGACCTTCCAGGCAATGTTCGTAGATCAACGGCTCGGGCTTGATCGAGTGCACTTCATACGAGAGGGTCACCTGATCGAAGTGTGTCAGACGATCGGGGGAGGTCTTTAGCGCTTCGCCTAGATCGCTGGGCATGTTGGACAGAATGGCGAGTGACTTCCCCGTTTTGCGCAAGTCGGAGATCCAACTCCACATCACTTCGTCGAAGCGCATCCAGCTTTCGGTATCGATGTCGGTCAGTTCATCGATCTTTGCTGGATCGATTTTGGTCTTCGCGTGGCGGCCGATGTCAAGCCAGTATTCAGCAGCCGTGACAACGCCTTTGTCGTAGTCGAGGCGGTTGGCCCAGTAGAGTTCTGTGAACTGTTCGCCCGGCATGTCGAGGACCTGAGCCATGCGTGCCTGGTCTGCGTCGGACTGATGATGGACCAGTACGCCGCCGTAGTCGAAGATGATGGAATCGAATTGATCAGCGAGCGCCATCGGTCACATGTTCGCGCCGGCTGCGCACTTCGCGGATGGCGTAAATGCGGCGGCCCTGGCTCTCGAAGTAGGTGCGCATCAATACCTCGCCGATCAGGCCCGTGCTGAAGGCCATGAGGCCGGATAGCCAGAGCAGGGCCGCGGCGACGAGGAGCGGGCCGTGCTCGGCAATGATGTCGTGACCAGCTACTTTTTCGAAAAGCATCCAGAGCAGTATCGCGCTTCCGACGCCGATGCCAGCCAAGCCCCACTTGCCGAAAAAGTGCATGGGGCGAGTGAGATAGCGAAGCAGGAACTTGATGGTGAGGATGTCGAAAAAGACGCGGAAGGTGCGGCTAAGGCCGTAATGCGACGCGCCATTCGGACGCTCGATATTCTTGATGGGCACTTCGGCGATGCGTGCGCCGTAAAAGCTGGCGAGCGCGGGGATGAAGCGATGCAACTCGCCGTAGAGATTGATGTCTTTCAGCACTTCCGCGCGATACGCTTTGAAAGTGGTGCCGAAGTCGTGGAGCTCGACACCGGAGGCGCGCTTCATCATCCAGTTCGCGATGCGCGATGGAATTTTGCGGGTAACGGCGTTATCCACGCGATCTTTGCGCCAGCCGCTGGCGATATCGAAACCCTCGTCGATCTTCTCGAGCAGCAGCGGAATGTCTTCGGGATCGTGCTGCAAGTCGCCATCGAGCGAGACTACGATGTCACCCTGTGCTTCATCGAAGCCGGCGGCTAGGGCGGCGGTTTGTCCGAAGTTGCGGCGCAGGCGAAGAACGCGCAAGTGCCCGTCGGTTTCCACCAGGTTCGCCAGCAGGTCGAAGCTGCGATCGGTAGAAGCATCGTCAACGAAAATAATTTCGTAAGAACGGCGCAGCCTTTCGAGCACGGTAGTCAAGCGATCATAAAGAGGCAGGATCGCGGGCTCCTCATTATGAATGGGGATGACGATGGATAGCATTTCAGGAAGCAGTACCAGTGTAGCGGAACGGGAATGGCTTTCAATGATAGGCTGGTCGAGTAGACTGGTTGAAATAATGATATCTGAAATACAGGCTTCCGAGGCGAAAACTCACCTGCCTCAACTCTTAGACCGTGTGGAGCGTGGGGAGACGATCATTATCACTAGGCACGGGCACGCCATTGCTCGCCTGGTTCCTGAGGCTGACCGAAGGCAGGAAGAAATAAGGCAAGCCATCGAGGGCATCAGGGAACTGGGTAAGAGGAATGGAAAGATCACAGTAGAAGAGATATTGTCGTCGCGGGATGAAGGACGGCGGTTTTGATGCCGTTCGTTCTCGATGCTTCGGTCACAATTTGCTGGGCATTCGCGGACGAGTCGGAAGCTAAGGCGCGCGCTGCGCTGGCGCGGTTGGAAAAAGATTCGGCTCGGGTGCCAGGTCTGTGGTGGTACGAAGTGCGGAACAGCCTGGTAATGAACGAAAGACGCAAGCGGATCACGCCGGCGGCCAGCAATGGTTTTCTCCGCTATTTAGATCGGATGGAAATCACCTTGGACCAGTCGCCGAAAGAAGCCGAAGTCTTACAGTTGGCTCGCGACAATAAGCTATCGATATACGACGCTTCCTACCTGGAACTGGCGCAGCGGGAGAACATCCCTCTCGCTACGCTCGATTCCGCCTTGGCCGCTGCCGCTCGCCACATAAAGGTGCCATTACTTGGGGCCAGTTGATGTTCTGTTTTGCCGGGGCGTTTTTCAAAAGATAATTTTGGCCGCGAGTTGCACATTGCGGGAGGCGCCTGTGCCGATGCCCGGCGCGCCGTTATAGACGTCGAGCGTGGAACTGATCTGGCCCAGGGTGCTTCCGCTTACGCTATTGCTGGGCGGTGAGAGGTCACGCGTGTTGAAGATGTTGAAGACTTCTACCCGCAACTGAAGATTCACGCGCTCGGTGATTCGGTTGTTCTTGAACACCGAGAAATCGACCTGATAGGTCGGGGGGCCGGCGAACTCGTTGCGGGTCTGGTTAGAATACGAGCCGAGTGCGGGATTGCCGAAAGCGGCGGGGTTGAACCAGTAGGCAGTCGAGCCTTTGACATCAGGAGAGACCCCGGAAAAGGGATTGCTCAATACCTCAGCGCGATCGTTATTCTCTTGCGTAAGGCTGGTGTCGGAACCGGTTAAAACGGTAAACGGTACACCGGAGTAGAAAGTCAGCAGCGAGTTGAACTGCCAGCCGCCTAGCAGTCTCTTGAAGTGTGTTGGCTCTGGCGCCGCATAGCTGATGAATCCGGCGAAAGAGTGACGAATGTCGAAATCGGAGTTACCCCAGTCACCTCGCAGATTGTTGCTGTCTTGCGGGATCAGACCGCGAGTGGAGGAGAGATCATCTCGAGCGTGGCCATAGGTGTAATTAAGTTTAGTAGTGAAGTTGTGCCAGGCAGACGTTCGGTAGGAAGCAATCAGTCCGTTGTAGTAGCCGTTGCCAACAGATTGGATTTCGTTGATTGCAGCCAGATTGGGGAACTGAGCATTATACGGGCGCGCTGCCTGGGAGTTTGCGCCGAGTGGAATCTGGTTAATATCGAGCGTTACGGGCAGATGGCGGCTTAGCGAGCCAGTATAGCCCAGTTCGAATACCGAGTTGTTGTTCACCTGATACTGCAGATTCACGTTCGTATTCTGGCTATATCCAGTAATGAAGTGCTGGCTGACGGAGAAGGCGCCAAAAGGCCCTTGAGGAGAAGCTGCACTGCCGAAAATGGGCACTCCGCTCGCGATCTGGAAAGGATTTGTGTTGGCCAATGTGTAGACCGGGGAGGAACCTTCGGGATTCGCCAAGATGCCGGTAGCTCCATTGTTGGAGGGCTTGTTGTCGCCGAAGTAGTTTACGTTCGGCACCTGGTAGTAAATTCCGTAACCGCCACGGATGACCAGTTTGTTAGTAAAGCCAGGCGTATACGCGAAACCGAAACGGGGCGCGAAGTTCTTCCAGTCTCGCGGCCAGAGGGTATTGATTTTGCTTACATTGGTGATGCCGCCGTCCGCAGGGATGAAGGTGGAAATGCGCACGGTGGGATCGGAAATGGGGCTTTGAAACACCCAGTTGACACCGTAGTTCAAAGTGAGATTCGGGCGCACTTTCCAGGTATCCTGGAAAAAGCTGCTGACGCCGTTTAGGTAGTAGTTGCGCTGTAAATCGCCGTAGGTAATGGTGGCTTTGTTGGCGTCAAGGCGGCCGGAAAGAAAATCAGCGAGGGAATTGAGCGAAGGATTGCCGGTGCCCCAGGAATCATCGCCGCCTAACGGGCCTTGCGATCCGTCAAAGTTAAAAACGCCTCGCTTATTGCGTTCATAGAAAACATCGAGGCGTGAGCGCCGATACTCCGCGCCAAAACGGAATTGGTGCGAACCGGCGGTGTAGGTAAAAGTCTCGTCCATATGGCCGGTGGTGTCGATTCGTCCAAGCGGTGGTGTTAGGCCGATCTCGTCGAAACCGGTGATCTTGATGTCCGGGGCGCCGAACAGACTCGGGTTGGTGACCCCGGTATTCAAACCGAGCGCCGGGATATCGAAACCCGCGTTGGCGTCGTTGAAGACCTGCTTGAAGTAATTTACGCCTACTACGGTTTGCGCCACGAATTTCGGCGATATGACTTCGTTGTAGACCAGCGAAAAATTATGCATGCGGCTGGGCGCCACCTGGTAGTAGTAGGGGACGGCCGAGCCGACGGCCTCGGTCTGTGATCCGGTTCCCCCGAAGTAGCGGAACGCAATGTTGTTTCTCTCGTTGAAGATGTGATCGAGCTTGATAATGCCGTTATAGCTGTCGGAAATATTGTTGGCCGAGGAAAAGAAGTTGTTGGTGGTCGCCGGTCCGGTGAGCGAATTGGCCGGCCAGAGAGTGTTGATCAGGTTGAGCGAAACCGGATTCACCTGCACGCCGTTACGCGCCAGCACTTGCTCGCCCTGGGCCACCCAGGCGGCACTGGGAGTGGTTCCCTGGGCGGTGTTGCCGGCCAGGAAGTTCTGCTGTTCGTAGGTCATAAAGAAGAATGTATGATTCTTCCAGATGGGGCCGCCGAGCGAGCCACCTTCCTGGTTATTGCGCAATTTTTGAGTTGGTGTGCCCGGAGGAGTGAACCAGTTGCTTGCTGCTAGAAACTCGTTGCGGTTGAAGTAATAAAGAGACCCGTGAAAATCGTTGGTGCCCGATTTGATGACAAGGTTAAGGGTGCCGCCGCTGTTGCGCCCCTGCTCGGCGTTGCCGCTGGTTTGCAGCGAGAATTCGTCGATGGCATCGATCGGCAGAAGCGTACCGGCGATACCTGAAACGCCGCCCTGATTAACCGCGGCGCTGTTGTGCCATTGGTCGTTGTTGTCTGCACCGTCGATCTGCCAGTTGATGGCGTTAGTGCGATTGCCATTGACCGAGCCCGCGGCATTCACGCCCGGGTTCAGTTTTAAAAGCTGCGTGAAGTCGCGGCCGTTGAGCGGCACGTCGAGAAGCGTCTTGGTGGGAATGACGCTGGTTAGCGCGGAGGAAGAAGTTTCGATTGCCACCGTACTGGCGGACACCTCGACGGCCGTGGCCTGGGTGGAAACGGAAAGGGTGGCTTGCAGGTTGAAGATTTTGCCTGCCTCGACGTTGATGTCTTTGATCTGCTGGGTTTGAAAACCGGGCTGGGTGACCGTGATGGAATACTTACCCAGCGGAAGATCCTGAAAGGTAAACTCGCCACCGCCGCCGGTAGGCACAGTGCGGGTGAGTCCGGTGTCGGTGCCGACCAGTTTGACGGAAGCATTAGCGACGGCTGCGCCGCTTTGATCAATTATGGTCCCGGCAACACCGCCACGAAACGACTGGCCTAGCGCGAGAGCGGAAAAAAGAAAGGCAAATTGGATAGCAGTTAAGCTGCGTCTGAGCATACAAACCTCCTGGAATTAGGGAATGAGAGCAGACGGAGCTCTACAAATACGATTACTGGACGCCACGGTACTGACGCCCTTGCACAACGTTGAACTTCTTAGATTAAGATACTCAGCTTAGAGCATTTTCATGGAAATGCAACTCGGGGCGATGCACGGTTGGTTGAAAGCCGGTTTTTAGCCGGCATTTCTGCCGTGCGCAGGATGCCTTTAGCGGGGGCAAACTGCTAAAATGGTACTACAGCGACAAATTGGAGTAACTAGCCGCGCATCAGTAGCTTGCGTGTGAGTTCCCACGCTGGCAGGAGTAATATTTGGCTGACCAAGATCCACCGAACGACGGCGGCGGGCTGTTTCCACCGACCGGCGATTCGAAGAACCTGATTCCGATCAATATCGAAGACGAGATGAAGCGCTCGTACCTCGATTACGCGATGAGCGTGATCGTGGGACGGGCGTTGCCGAGCGTCGAGGACGGGCTCAAGCCGGTGCATCGCCGCATTCTATTCGGGCTGCACGAGATGGGCCTGACCTTTAATCGGCCAACACGCAAATGCGCCAAAATCGTGGGCGAAGTTCTTGGTAAGTACCATCCACATGGTGACGCGCCGGTGTATGACTCACTGGTGCGCATGGCGCAGCCGTTTTCGCTTCGCTATCCGTTGATCGATGGCCAGGGAAATTTTGGATCGGTGGATGGCGATCCACCGGCGGCGATGCGGTACACCGAGGCGCGTCTTTCGAAAATCGCGAGCATGCTGCTCGAGGATATCGATAAAGAGACGGTTGATTTCCGCCCGAATTACGACGACAGCGAGCACGAGCCGGTGGTGCTGCCGACTCGCGTTCCGAACCTGCTTATCAATGGTTCGTCGGGCATTGCGGTCGGCATGGCGACGAATATTCCGCCGCATAATCTGAAAGAGATCATCAACGCCACCATCGCGTTGATTGAAGACCCGAAGACACCGTTTGCGACGATTTTAGAAATGGTGCCCGGTCCGGATTTTCCGACAGGCGGATTTATTCTCGGCCGCTCGGGCATTTACGACTACTTCACTCGCGGGCGCGGCAGTATCAAGCTGCGAGCCAAGGCGACTACCGAGAAGCTGGGCAAGGACCGGGAATCGATCATCGTGACCGAGATTCCTTTCCAGGTGAACAAGGCCCGGCTGCTGGAACACGTCGCAGCGCTGGTGGGCGAGAAGAAACTTGAAGGCATCTCGGACGCGCGAGACGAGAGCGATCGGGACGGCATGCGCATCGTTTTCGAGCTCAAGCGCGGCGAGCAGACCGAAGTGGTGCTAAACAACCTGTACAAGCAAACGCAGATGCAGGTGAACTTCGGCGTAATCATGTTGTCGATCGTGAACGGCCAGCCGCGCGAGCTGGGCTTGATCGACATGATGAAGCGCTTCATCGAGCACCGCATCGATGTCGTCCGGCGGCGCACCGATTACCTGTTGCGAAAGGCGCGGGCTCGCGAGCATATTCTGCTCGGCTTCCAGAAGGCGCTCGACAATCTGGACGCGGTGATTGCGCTGATTCGGGCGGCCAAGACGCCTAGAGAAGCACGGGAAGGCTTAGTTTCAACTTTTGCCTTTACCGAAATTCAGTCGCAGGCGATTATCGAACTGCAGCTGCAGCGCCTCACCGGCATGGAGCAGCAGAAGATTCTCGACGAGCTGGCGGAAATTCAGCGCATGATCGGCGAGTATCTGGAGATTCTGGGCTCCGAAAAAGTGGTGCGTTCGGTCATCATAAAGGAGCTTAAGGAAGTCCAGAAAGATTTCGGCGATGATCGCCGCACGCAAATCATCGAGGACACGGGTGAGATCCGGCTCGAAGATCTGGTGCAGATGGAAGATGTCGCAGTGACGGTGTCGCGCGGCGGTTATCTGAAACGGACGTCGGTCGATACCTATAGCCGCCAGTTGCGCGGCGGCAAGGGTCGAATCGGGATGGGGACGCGTTCCGAGGACGTAGTGGAGCATCTGGTGATCGCTTCCACCCACTCCTACCTGCTCATCTTTACGAACAAGGGCCGGGTTTACTGGCTCAAGATTTACGAGATTCCGGATGCGGGGACCACGGGAAAAGGCAAACACGTTTCGGGCTTGATCAATCTGCAGCCCGATGAAAACGTCAAGGCGTTTCTCTCTGTAAAGGAATTCACGGCCGGCCAGTTCATCGTGATGGTGACCCGCCAGGGTGTGATCAAGAAATGCGAGCTCACCGAATTCGACAATCCGCTAGCGCGCGGCATTATCGCTTTGGCGCTCGATGAAGGGGATGAGTTGCTGGGCGCGGCGATTACTACGGGCGACAAGTTCATCTTCCTTGGATCTCGGGAAGGCATGGCAATTCGGTTTAACGAGGACGAGGTGCGCGCCATGGGACGCCAGGCACGCGGGGTGCGAGCCATGGACTTGGAAGAGGGCGATACGCTGATCGCGCTCGAAGTAATCGACGAGGACGGGCTGATGCTTTCGATCTCAGAGAATGGTTTCGGCAAGCGCACACCGTCCAAGGATTACCGTTTGACGGGCCGGGGACGAAAAGGCGTGATCAACATGAAAACGACGCCGAAGGTTGGCAAAGTGGTGGCGGTCCTTTCGGTTCGCGAAGTCACCGACCTGATGATTATCACCAAGGACGGAAAGATCATCCGTCTCGAATCGGGGGAAATCAGGCAAGCGGGGCGTTCGACCCAAGGCGTGCGTTTGGTGCGCATGGAAGAGGGCGATCAAGTGGCCGCCGCTTCCTGCATTCCTGAACCGGCGGAAGACCCTACGGCGGTTAACGGCGAATTGCCATTGCAATAAGTAAAACGAAGGCGGCTTGCACGAGGTCTATACTCGAAGCATGGCCGCCCTAGTGTCCATTCAGGGCATTGAGAAGAGTTACCAGTCCGCGAATCTGGAAGAAAAGCAGCAGTTTCTCTTTGAGCGTCTGCGCGAGTTGCGGCGCGTGATTGTGGCGTATTCGGGTGGCGCGGATTCTGCTTATCTCGCCTGGGCGGCGCACCAGGTTCTTGGCTCGGATGCCGTGGCGATTACCGCCGATTCCGCGTCTATACCGGCCTCCCACAAACGGTTTGCGGAGGAGTTTGCGGCACAGAATGGCTTTCGTCACGAGTACATCGAAACTCGTGAGTTTGAGAATCCCGATTACGTCAAGAACGATAAGAATCGTTGTTTTCATTGCAAGGACGAACTGTTTAACCGGCTCGACGTATACGCCGCGGAAGCAGGTTTCGACCATGTTGTGTATGGCGTGAATGCGGACGATCTGGGTGACTACCGGCCCGGCCAGCATGCCGCCAAACTGCACCAAGTGGAAGCGCCACTGGTTACTGCCCAGCTTTCAAAGGCGGAGATTCGGGATCTCTCGCGACTGGCCGGCCTGACGTCCTGGGACCGCCCAGCAGCGGCTTGCCTCAGTTCGCGCGTGCCCTATGGAACTCCGGTTACGGTCGAGACCATCCGCACCATCGAAGAGGGCGAAGAAGCCATTCGGGCTCTCGGGTTCCGGCAGTTTCGCGTGCGCTACCACGGTGACCTGGTCCGGCTCGAAATTGCCAAAGACGAGCTTCCGCTGGCGCTCACGGCCGAGATGGCGCAGGCGTTTACGCGCATTTTCAAGCAGTTAGGCTTCCTCTACGTCACGCTCGATCTGGAGGGATACCGGCAAGGGTCTCTCAACGCAGCGCTGTCGCACTAGGCTTTGAAAATCTAAACGGACACTTGACAGAGCGCTAGCCAAGCATTCTATAACCTGACCATGTGGTCAGATTATATTCCAGCCGGGCAATTGTTCCTGCTGTTCGTCCTCTTTGTGCTGCCGACTGATATTGCGGCCGCGACAGCGCCTCCGGGAGCAGCGGTCTATGTGGCTCATTGCGCCGTTTGTCATGAAGCGGCCGGGGCGTCCCGCGTTCCGCGCCAAAGCACGTTACGTCAACTGAGTGCGGCCAGGATTTCGGCTGCCCTGACCTCGGGCGTGATGCGGCAGCAGGGTGCAGGACTGTCGAGCCAGCAGATTAAAGACGTCAGCGACTGGTTGGGAGCTCCTGTCCAGCAATCGACCACGGTAAACACCTGTCCGGGCGATGCTCCCCTGGCGAAACAGAAAACACCGGGCTGGACGAGCTGGGGCGTGACTCCGGAGAACTGGCGCTACCAGAAAGAAGGCGCCCTTCCACCTGGAGCGGTGGAGCATCTCAAATTGAAGTGGGCGTATGGCGCAAGCGGAGTGAAGTTCATGCGGTCGCAACCTGTAGTCCATGAAGGCCGCAGTTATTTGGGAACAGATGACGGCACGGTTTCTGCTCTCGATGTGAAAACAGGCTGCGCGTTCTGGTCGAGCAAGGTAAAAAATGTGCGTTCGGGCCTGGTGATAGGGCGCGTTGGTAACGAAGAAGCGCTGTTCTTTGGCGATGTCACGGGTGTGGTGCATGCGCTCGATCTTCGATCCGGCAAAGATCTCTGGCAGAGCAAAATCGCCGATCACCCGGCGGCCTTCATCACAGGCGCTCCGACGTACTTTGAGGGCCGCCTGTATGTTTCGTTAGCGTCTTATTAAGAAGTGTCGGTGATTGCGCCCAATTATCCGTGCTGCACCTTCCGCGGCAGTTTGAGTTCGCTCGACGCGGCAACCGGCAAGTCGCTGTGGCGAACGCATACGATCGCGGAAACGCCCACCGCGCATGCCAAGACTAAAGACGGACGAGACGTCCTGGGACCTTCCGGCGCGGCGATCTGGTCTTCACCGACAATCGATGCGAAGAAGGGGATCGTTTACGTGACCACAGGAGATAACTACTCCGATCCGCCGAGCGAAACGAGTGACGCCGTGCTGGCGCTGAATATGGCGAGCGGCAAATTCTGTGGTCGCGGCAATTTACGCGCCCAGACGTTTTCAATCTGGCGTGCGGCAAGCCCGGCGAGGGCGCCTGCGGTCCGGACTTCGATTTTGGCGCGCCGCCCATGCTGGTCTCACTTCCGTCCGGGAGGCGTGCACTCTTGCTGGGACAGAAATCAGGCATGATTTATGCGATCGACCCGGACGCGCAAGGCAAGCTGCTCTGGCAGCAACGGGCCGGGCGCGGTGGGGCGCTTGGCGGTATCGAGTGGGGATTGGTGACGGACGGAGAGACTCTTTTTGTGGCGCTCTCAGACATTGCTTTCAAACAGAGTGGCGGTCCCGCAAAGCTGATGATCGATTCCAAGGCCGGGGGTGGGCTGGCGGCTTATCGAGCGGATTCGGGCCAATTGGTCTGGAAAGCGCCGGCACCCGACTGCGGGGACCGGCAGCCTTGCAGCCCAGCGCAATCTGCGCCTGTTTCCGCGATGCCTGGAGTCGTGTTTTCGGGATCACTCGATGGTCACGTGCGGGCTTATTCGGCGACCGATGGACATGTAACGTGGGATTTCGACACGGAGCGTTCCTTCGATACGGTAAACCACGTGCCGGCGGCAGGCGGGTCGGTCGACGTGGCCGGGCCGGTGATTGCGGAGGGCATGGTGTTTGTCAGTTCAGGCTATTCGCAGTACGGCGGCAAAGGAGGGAACGTTCTGCTGGCGTTTGGTCCCGGATAATTGCCGACAGAAGCCCGGCGTTTGTCATCCTACAGAGGAGACATGTCATCCGCCGAGAGCGCTGTTCCGACTGAGGGACGATCCTTTATAGAAGCCGGCCGCCGTTCTCAAATCATCCGCTGCGCGATTGAGACGATCGCGGAAATTGTTTATCCGAATGCCTCGCTGGCGCAGATTGCGCAACGGGCTGGTGTCAGCAAAGGTGTGATCTCCTATCACTTCGCAGGCAAAGAAGAATTGGTGCGGGAGGTGGTGAAGGAAGTTTACACGCTGGGCGCAAACATGATGGCGCCGCGCGTTCAAGCGCAAGCGACCGCGCGCGGCAAACTGCGCGCCTATATCGAATCCAATCTGGACTTTATGGGTCTCTACCGCCAGCATCTGGTGGCGGTGGTCAGCATACTGATGAGCGCGCGCACAGCCGACGGCAAAATGCTCTTCGATCTGAATTCCGATGAACCTATGCTGGAGGCGACCGCTCAGATCTTTGTGGAGGGCCAGCAAAACGGCGAATTTCGCAAGTTTCCGCCGCGGGACATGGCGATTGCTTTGCGCGGCGTGATTGATGCGGCCACCGGTAAATTGCTTGGAAAGCGGGATTTCGATTTGGCTGCTTATGCACGCGAAGTCGCAGAAATATTCGATCTGGGAACGCGCTTAAAGTAGAAGAGACATGAGTACTGCCGTTAAACACCACAGTCCTGGCTTTCTCGCGCTGGCTGAAGCTGCTCGTCAACGTGTTCGTCAGATCGACATCGAGGAGTACAAGCGACTTCGCCACACGAACGAGGCCGGGCAACTGGTGGATGTGCGCGAAGACAATGAGTGGCAGGCGGCCCACGTGGCCGGTGCCGTGCATCTGAGCCGGGGCATCATCGAGCGCGATATCGAAACCACCTTTCCTGAGAAAGACACGAAACTCGTTCTTTACTGTGGGGGCGGATATCGGTCCGCGCTGGCGGCGGATAATTTGCAAAAGATGGGTTACACCAACATCATTTCGCTCGATGGCGGTTGGCGGGCGCTGGAATTGTCAGGCCTCCCGCTGGAACGTGCCTAGGCGCTGTTCCAGTGTTTTGGCAATTTGCAGCAATTCGGCATCGTGAAAGGGCGCACTGACAAGCTGCAGACCGATGGGCAAGCCGTCCGGGCTACGTCCGCAAGGCATGGAGAGGGCCGGTTCCCCGAGCAGGTTGAAGCCTCGGACAAGGCGGGTAGATGCCATGCGCACATTCTCTTCCTGGCCGCCTACCTGGACCATCTCTTGATCCGCCGGGGGGGCGACTATGGGCGTGGTGGCCATGACAAGCACATCGATCTGCCGCCAGAGCGCGTCCATGTCTCGCCGGAAGAGTGTCCGCAGGCGCTGCGCATTTACGTATTCGTGGGCGGCGATGCGCCGGCCTAGCTGCAGCAGTTCCCAGACATCGTCGCCGAACTCGCGGGGCTTGTGCCGTTCCGAGTGGAGGGCTGCGAATTCCGAAAGAATGACGATGTGCGAGGTGAGATTGATTTCGTTGAAATCGGGTACGCGGATTTCGTTGACTTGAGCGCCGGCGCGCTCCATCTCGGAGGCGCTGTGCCGCACGGCAGCGGCTACGTGTTCGTCGAGGCAATCGAAGAAGAAGTTCGCAGGAACTCCGACGCGAACGCCTTCTAAATTGGCGCGGGCAGGGAGGTTGTAATCGCCTTCGACCATGCCGTTTATGCCGAGCGCGCAATCTTCGACGCAGGAACCGAGCGGTCCCACGTGATCGAGACTGAACGCCAGGGGCAACACTCCATGCCGGCTTACGAGGCCATAAGTTGGTTTCAACCCGACTATGCCGCAGTAGGAAGCGGGGATGCGAATCGAGCCGCCAGTGTCGGTGCCCAAACCCATGGAGACCATACCGGAGGCAATGGCCGTCGCAGTACCGCCGCTGGAACCGCCCGCTAAACGCGTGGTGTCTAACGGGTTCAGGACGTGGCCGAAATGCGGATTGCGCGAAGTAATCCCGAACGCCATCTCGTGCAGATTGGTCTTTCCGATACTGATCGCGCCCGCCGCTCGCAATCCTGTCACAACGCGGGCGTCGTGCTCCGGCACGAAGTTTTCAAAAATGCGAGAACCCGCGGTGGTTCGGATCCCTTCTGTATAAAAGAGATCCTTCAGGACGATGGGAATGCCGTGCAGGGGACCTCGATCGATTCCGTTGTGCAACTCCTGATCCAGAACCGCCGCCGTTGCCCGCGCTTCCGACTCGGTCACTGTAATAAAGGCGCGCAGATGATCGAGCTTTCTGGCCGCGGAAACTGCCTGATTGACCAACTCGACACAGGAAACCTGGCGCGCCCGCAGCAGTGTTCCTAACTGGCGAATGTTCATTCGGGTTTCCGTGGAAGATACACGAGAGCGGGTTCTACTTCCTGGGTCAGTCTTGCCGTAAGTTCGCCAAACTGTGCCTGCACGGCACTCAATGCATTCGCTGATCCTGCTACAAGCGATGGCCGAAAAGATGTTTTTTCGGCGAATTTGCGGCGTAGCTGATCCAGGTTTAAGCCATACCGCAGAAAAATCTCGTCGAGCCCGGACGGTTCCCGCATCAGGCCAAGCAGCAGGTGATCCGTCCCGATATGCTTGTGACCCAACCGCTCCGCCTCTTCCGCTCCATACGCTAGTACCCGCTTCGCTACGTGCGAGAGCGGGAGATCCACGCTGGTATTGAATTGTTCCCGTTGTGGGATCGATGCGCGCACGTCGTCTCGTAATTTCGTCTGCATGGCAAGCCCGGGCAACACGGTTTCCATCAGGCCCTTATCTTCACGCGTCAAGCCCAGCAGCAAGTGTTCTACCTCGATGTAAGGCGAACCGAACTGGCTCGCCTCATAACGAGCAAAGAAAATGATGCGCCGTGCTTTTTCCGTATACCGCTCGAACATAAGTCCCTCTGTGCGCTACTGCGGGATCGGGCCGCGCACCACCTGAACAAAGTCTTGCGGCCTGATCCACTTAGCAAACGCCGCCCGCACCTCATCCGCGCTCATCGTGAAATATTTCTCGGCCGCATGATAGGGCTCGTCCAGCGGTAGACCGATACGCGCCCGCGCAATAAAGCCGCCGACGACCGCATCTTCGCTCGATTCAGCTAAGGGAATCTGGCGCAGGATGAGCGCCTTGGCTTGTTGCAGTTCTCCGGGCGATACGTTTGACTTGCCCATCTCGCGCAACTCCTGATCGACCATCACGCGTGCTTTCGAAACGTTCTTCGGATCGCAGCCGAAATCGATCGAGTAAGTGGCGCGTGTTTCCGCGGCGGCTAACGAATTGTCGATGTTGTAGACGTAACCAGCCTTCTGCCGCAAATCGCGATACAGGCGCGTGGCATAAAAGCCGCCGCCCAGAACGTGGTTCCCCAGGCGCAGCGCATAGTAATCAGGACTGAAGCGGTTCATCTCGAGCGCTTGCGCCAATTGCACCTGGTCCTGCACGCTGCTGGCGTCCGGCACAGTCGCGTAACTGGGCTTGTTGCCCGGTATGGCGGGTAATGTCACATCGGGCTTCGCGCCTTCAACCTGCCAGGTTCCAAAGCATTTCTCGATGGCGCTGCGAGCTTCTTCGGGAGTGATATCGCCGATCACGGCGATGGTCGTAAGGTCGGGCCGGAACGTTTTCGCATAGTAGTGCTCGAGGTCGTCATAGGCTACGGTTCCGATGGTCTTGGGCGTGGTTTCGCGCAAGAGTGGATCTTTGGCGGGCAGCAGCCGCAGCGTGAGTGCGCGTTCCGTGCGGTAGCCAGGACTCTCCAGTTCGCCCGCGCTCTCCTGCGCAGTCTGCTGTTTCACGATTTCGAATGCTTCTTTGGGCAGAGCCGGATGCAGTTCGTTGTCGGCCAGCAACTCGACGCCGCGCGCGAAATCCGGCTTCAACACCTTCAGGCTGAAATTCGATCCGGCCGATTCCGAGGCTGCGATATCGTCCAGAGCTTTTTGAAACTGCAGGCGGTCGAGCGTTTTTGTGCCGTAGGAGAAAAGACCTTCGAGCACATCGGAGACGCCATCTTTGCCGGGCGGCGTTTGCATTTGCACTTGGGTTTTAATCGAGCCGAGCAAGGTCACCGTTTTGCTCGTTTTCTCTGTTTGGACGATCAGGCGAATGCCGTTGGCGAGCTTCATATCCACTGGATGGGTGGTTGCCTGGGGCACTCGCAGTGACTTCACCGAACCCTCTGCCCAATCCGGCAAGGCGACTGGTTTGGTAGGCGCGGACGTGGTCTGCTCGGTTCCGCCGAAGCCTTTTGAGGCCACCGCTTCGCCGGAAGACTGCGGCTTCAACGTACCGGTGATGGCGTTCGGCCCAAGCAGGTACTTCTTCGCTACACGATTCACATCGTCCACGGTCACGCGTTTAATAGCCGCAACATCTTCATCGGGCGACTGCCGTCCCTCGTCCGCCAGAGCTTGTGACCACAACGCCGCCAGATTGGAAATGGAATTACGCCCGAATTCCGCGCTGGCGAGTTCGCCCTTCTTGGCCGCCTCGACAAGATCGGGTGGCACGCCGTTGGTAGCGTAGGTGGTCAGGATCTTCTTCATCTCAGCGATGGTGGCGGCCGCATCTGCACCCGCCGGCAGGGCCGCGCCGGCGTAGGCCGCACTGGCTTTGGCATAGGTTTCGAGCATGGCGAACGAAGTGCCCAACGCCTTGCCCTGCGGCACCAAGCCATACAGTTCGCCGCGCTGGCTCGACAGTACATCGCTTAAGACCTGGCAAGCCGCGTAATCCGGACTGCTGAACCCGGGAAATCGATAGGCGATGAAAGTCAACATGTACGGCAAGTTGCTGTCGAGGGTGAACGAATCTGCTTCGACCGCTTGCAGATTGACCGCCGGCCGTTCCGGTACGGCATGTTGCGCAATCGAGCCGTAGTATTTCTTTACTTTTTCCAGCGTGGCCGCCGGGTCCACATCGCCAGTGATGATGAGAATGGCGTTATTGGGCGCGTACCATTTCTGGTAGAACTCGCGCAGCATAACGCCGGTGGTTTTATCGAACGAACTCTGTGTGCCGAGGGCATCGAACTCGTACGGCGTCCCGCGAAAGAGGTCGTGATTCAGGCGCGTGATGAATTTGTAGGTCGGATTCGACAGATCGCGCGAGACTTCCTGTTCAATCGCGCCGCGTTCCTGCTGCCACTCCTTGTCGGAGTCCTGCATATCCGCCATGCAAGCGGCATCGATGTGCAGGGCGACATCTAGATCGGCGGAAGGCACGGTAACAAAATACTGCGTAATGTTTTGCTGGGTATCGGCATTCTGATAGCCGCCGAGTTGGGCATAGACGGCAGCGATCTGATCCGCGGTCAGCCCGGCGCAGCCCCGGAAAGCCATGTGCTCCTGGGCATGCGCCATACCGGGAAAGCCGGCCGGTGTTTCGTTGCCGCCGACCTTGTAGTTTTCTTCAATCGTGGCAACGGGCGCCAGCGGATCACGAATGATTACCACGTGCAAGCCGTTATCTAAGGTGGCACGTGTGACAACGCCTGGCTCCGGGCTCTGGGCGGTTGCCGGAGATATCCACAATGCGGCAAACGCAAGAGTCGCCAGCCAGAAGTTTTGCAGTCTCATGTCGAACTTTCAGCTTAAGGCACTTGCGTTGGGCGACTAGTTTTTCGGCGGGTTCAGGCCCCGAAGTACATCATGGCTGCCTCGGAACGTACACTGACGCGCCAAATTTTAAGTTTGTGGGGCGGCTCCTTGAGCTGCGGCGGCCTCCAAGGCCGCCTCGGAAGCGGGGTTCTTCGAATTCGGGAAACTAATCAGCCGTCTGATGCCTGAAGGCGAGAATCTGGATCTGGTTACTGCACTTCGTTTATTGTGTTGAGAAGGCGACGACTGCCTCATCTTGAAGTTGATGGTGCAGCTCTTTTTGTGACCTTTCGTTTGCGCGATAGCCTTCCGGAATGGCGGCCCTTCCCGGCCTATAGCCTAACATCCGGGAAGGCTTTTCTGACGATGGATCGATTACTTGATCAGGCCCGGTGCGGCCCTACTTTTCTAAGGCACCCAGCTATCGCCGACTTGGTTCTCGCTTCGCTTTTGTATGGAGCCGAAATCGCGCATTACGAATTGCATTCGTGGGTGATTATGCCTAATCATCTCCACTTGCTCCTAACGCCTCGCATAAGCGCATCCAAACTTCTTGGTTCGCTTAAGTCAGTCACTGCGAAACGCGCCAACCTGCTCCTCAATAGAACCGGTCGGCCATTTTGGCAGGATGAGAGCTACGATCGAACAGTTCGTAACAACGATGAATTCGGGCGCATTCAGCGCTATATCGAAAACAACCCTGTCGTCGCTGGTCTGGCTTCGCACCCGGAGAAATATTCTTGGTCGAGCGCCAGGCGGCCTGCGAGGCCGCCGCAGACCGAGGGTCCGCCCCACGGCTCGCCGCATTTTCTGATATCGCCCTGAACATGTCGGCGCTATGATAAGCGCGGTATGGCTCAAGCGCTAGCCGTTGCTCCTCCCGCTCCGCTCACCGTGCTCAGCGAAGAAGAGCTCCTTTTCCAAAGCTCCGTGCGGCAGTTTGCTCGGGAGCGTCTGACGCCGCACGTCCGCGCCATGGATGAAGAGGCGAAATTCCGTCCCGAACTGCTTCGCGAACTGTTTGCTCTCGGGCTCATGGGCGTCGATATCGAAGAAGAATACGGCGGGCAAGGCGGCAGCTTTTTTCAATCCATTCTGGCCATCGAAGAAATCGCCAAAGTCGATCCCGCGGCCGCGGTCATCGTCGACGTACAGAACACGCTGGTCAATAATGCCTTCGCACACTGGGGTACGGCTGAGCAAAAACGCCGCTATCTGGCGCGCCTGGCCACCGATATGATCGGTGCGTACGCCCTTTCTGAGCCCGCTTCCGGCTCTGACGCTTTTGCGCTGACTACGCGGGCCGTAAAAGATGCAAACGGGTACCGCGTCTCCGGTCGTAAGCTGTGGATCACTAATGCCGCCGAAGCGGGCATTTTTCTAGTATTCGCGACCATCGATGCGTCGGCTGGGTATCGTGGCATTACTTGTTTCCTGGTGGAACGCGACGCGCCAGGCTTCACTATCGGCAAGAAAGAAGACAAGCTGGGCATCCGAGCCTCGTCCACCTGCGAGCTCATTATGGAGGATGTCACGGTTACGGAGGCTCAGATCCTAGGCGATCCAGGCAAAGGCTACAAGATCGCCATTGAAACTTTAAATGAGGGCCGCATTGGCATTGCGGCGCAGATGCTTGGACTTGCAGAAGGGGCGCTCGAACATGCGCTGAAACATGCTCGCGAACGCAAACAATTCGGGCAGCGGATCGGCGACTTTCAAGGGGTTCAGTTCGATCTGGCGGAAATGGCCGTGCAGATCGAAGCGGCGCGCTTGCTGGTGTATAACGCCGCCCGGCTGCGCGATGCTCAGCAGCCTTTTGTCCAGCAGGCAGCCATCGCCAAATACTTTGCGTCCGTCATCGCGGAGGAGGTTGCGTCTAAGGCGATCGAGGTTTTGGGCGGCGTTGGGTTTACCAAAGATTATCCGGTCGAGAAGCTCTACCGTGACGCGAAAATTGGCCGTATTTACGAGGGCACGAGCAACATGCAGCGCGCGACGATCGCCAAATCGTTGCTCGATCCGAAGTAGCGGTAACTCGCCGGAGGGGCAAGTGCGTCAGAATGAAGGTGGTGGTAAAACCTTTGCTTCGCCTGTCCATTTGTCTGTTCGCGATAGTAACCTGCGCCGGCTTTGCATTCGCGGTCGACACAAAGCCTGCTCCCACGCCCGATCAGATTCAAAACATCATCAAACAGTTCACGCAGAAAGAAACCGATTTCGCCGCGGCGCGGGAAAGTTACACATACCGGCAGACAACCAAGCTCGAAGAAACCGATCCTCCCGGCGGCAGCTACGAGATGGTGGAAGAAGTAAGCTTTGACGACCGCAATCGCCGGACGTCGCACGTCACACATGCCCCGGTGACGTCGCTGCAAAACATCGTGATGACGCACGAAGACGAAGAGGACTTGCGCCACGTGATGCCGTTTGTGATGACGAACAGCGACAGAGGTGAGTACGACGTGAACTATGTGGGCCGCGAGCAGGTGGACGAAATTCCCTGTTACGTGTTCTCGGTGAAGCCCAAGAACCTCACCAAGGATCGGAAACGTTACTTCGATGGCCAAATCTGGGTAGACGACCAGGATTTGCAGATTGTGAAGACGTACGGGCGCGCCACCGGGTATCTGCGACGTGGGGAAGATCAGCAGTTTCCAAAATTCGAGACGTATCGCCAGCAGGTCGATGGCAAGTTCTGGTTCCCGACGTATACGTACGCGGACGATACGTTGAATTTCAAAGACGGCCCTTCGCAACGCATTAAAGAAGTAATCAAATACGACCAGTACAAGAAATTCGAGTTCAAGACAGAAAGCACGATCAAGTACGGCGACGTGGGAGGAGCAGCCAATGGCCAGCAGCAACCGCCGTCGACGCCTAAGCCGCAGCAGAATCCTCCGCATTAATACATTTTTCTGCTTGACGGTTGCGATCGCTTTTGGCGGCGATCTGCAGCCTGCGCACGTACGCAATTTCGGTGAGGTCAACGCAACTATTTACCGGGGAGCGCAGCCGTCGGAAGCGGCGCTGGAAGATCTGGCGGCAATGCACGTCAAGCTGGTGATCGATTTGCGCGAAATCGGGGTGGCGACGGAACGGGAACGCGCGCAGGTTCAGCACCTTGGTCTGAAATACGTGAACATACCGATGCGGCCGTTCTCTGCGCCCACCGCCGAAGAGGTTCGCACCGCGCTGGCGCTTTTGATCGACCAGAATCCCGCGCCTGTGTTCATACATTGCCGCCGGGGAAAAGATCGGACGGGAACAGTTGTGGCATGTTACCGAATCCAGCACGATGGCTGGTCGAATCGCCGCGCACTGGACGAAGCCAACAGCTTCGGTATGAGCCATGCCGAGCGCGCGATGCGATCATTCGTGATCCACTTCACAGCACTCGCGCCCACCGCGCTGCTCCCGCAGTAAGCCGGAGTCTACTTACGAATTGTTTGTGCTGATTGTCGTATCTGAACAGATAATCCCGTAAGTTCATTCTTCATCACAGCCGGTTGCCCCGAGGTGAACAGCCATGCTGATAGATAGATAAAAACATTGGTGATTCAGCCTCCGTGCGGGCCTCAGAGTGAGGCCGGCTCCAGCGAGCCGTGTAGCGCTGGCCCCTTGACTGCTTTGTCAGGCAGGCATGTGGCGCACTAGCCATATGGAGGATGTAAATGTTGAATCAATCACAGACAGAAATTGTCCGGATGCCGCGAGGCATCCAAGCCCTTACCAGTGCGGACGTTGCAGTACAAATGGGAGTGAGAACTCGGAGCCTCTTCTCCCGTTGCGGAATGGCAGCGCTAGGGATAGCCGTGACCGCGTTGTCGCTAGCCGCGCAAACACCCTCTCTGCAAGCCACGCCGGATATCTCGACCGCGGTCCACACGGTACACACCGAAGTAGCGACGCAGAGCGCGGCGGTCGAACAATTCTGGACGGCCGCGCGACTGCTGAGCGCTAAATCAATCGAACCGAACCTACGCGTGGCGGCCGATGGCAGGCCGTTGGTGTCCGACACGGCGGCCACATTTGCGGGAGTTTCGGTGAAAGGAAGTGGTGGTTTACCATCGGTTCGTGCCGGCGCCAGCTTGCAGAAAACGCTGGTATCCGCTTCTGATCTCGCGGAATCGCGTGTGGAAGCGAACGTGAACGAAGATCTGTCGGCGACACCGGAAGCCAGCAGCACTTTCGGCGCGCGCTTCACAACCAGCCGTGTTTTTCCAGACTCGACTACGGTCGCGTATCCCTACCGCACGGCTGGCGCACTTTACTTCCATGACCCACGGACCGGAGGCAACTTTATTTGCTCTGCTTCGGTGCTTCGCCCGCGCATCATAGTCACGGCGGGCCACTGCGTCACGCACCCCAGCACGAACCCTTTCACGCGTTACTTCTACTCGAATTTCCTGTTCGTCCCGGCATATAACAATGGAACTGCTCCTTATGGCGTCTGGACTCCGAGCCAGGAATGGATTACCAACACCTGGTATTTCTCGGATGGATCGGTTCCAAATCAACAGGACGTCGGCATGCTGATCGCCAACGACCAACGAACGAAACTCGGCTATGTAACCGGCTGGCTCGGCTACTACACCAATCAACTCGGCAACAACAACTTGACCATTCTCGGCTACCCGTGCAATCTCGATAGCTGCGCCAAGATGCAGGAGACGTTTGCTCAGACATTCGAGTACGGCGGCAACAACACGGATATCTATGGCTCGGCAATGAAGGGAGGAGCGAGCGGTGGTCCCTGGATCCAGGACTTCGGCATCAATCCGGCTGGAGCGCCGGCCGGGCTTTTAGGAAACAACTATCTGGTTGCGGTTACTTCCTATGGACCGATCAATACAGCGTTGATGTACCTGGGTGCATCGAATCTGGATTCGCGGTTTCTAAGTCTGCTTTCCGCAGCTTGCGGCCCGGCGACTAGCGGCAACTGTCAATAAGTGAGAAGCGTGCGCCGGTTCCGTGCCGGCGCACTTTTTTTGGAGACTGATACATATGCGGGCACGATGGGCGACCCTGGGGGCGCTTTTGTTATCAGGCGCTGGATCGCATGCCGCATCGCACATCACGATTCGCACCCTCGATTCGCTCATTCTTGCGAAGGGTAGATATGCGTCGATTCTTTTTCAAGCTGAAAGCATGTCGAGTACAGGGGTGCCGGCTCGATTTACGTTTCGTACATCGGGGGATGTGCCGCCTGGCATGGTGTTCGAAAGTTATCCTTGCCACAAGCCGGGTTTAGAAAATTGCACCGCACTTGCCAGCGTCGACGGGATCTATCTGGACGGGACACCCAGGACCGCCGGCACCTACCGCGTCCGCATCACGGCAACGGGTTCGGAACGGAATACCGGAGTGAGCGAGTTTAGCCTTAAGGTAAAGTGACTGAGCGCTACCATCCAGCCCTAAACCATGCTCTTTAAACCACTTAAAACCACCTTCTAAATACTTTCAGTCCACCCGAACGGGTCTACTATGTTTAAATAAAGTAGTCTCGTTGATGTTAGAACAGCCGCACACTGAACGGCGCAGCCGTACTTTTGACCGGCGCTTGCGCGAAGCCAAATTGCTCCTCCGGGGAGCGGTCTCGACCGATCACCCGATCATGGCGCATATCATTCCTATTCGGCGCTGCAATCTCGCGTGTACTTACTGCAATGAGTACGACAATTTCTCAAAGCCGGTTCCGCTTGCGACCATGCTTGAACGGATCGAACAGCTTGGGGCGCTTAAGACCGGTGTAGTCACGTTGAGCGGCGGCGAGCCTCTGCTGCATCCCGAACTCGACGAAATCATTGCCGGCATACGCAAACATGCGACGCTTTCCGGCTTGATCACGAACGGTTATTTACTCACGGCAGAGCGCGTTCAGCGGCTGAATGACGCCGGTCTGGATTACCTGCAAATCAGCATCGACAACGTGCAGCCGGATGATGTCTCGAAGAAGAGCCTTAAGGTTCTGGATAAGAAGCTTCAGGTGCTGGCGGAATATGCTGACTTTCATGTGAATATCAACTCCGTGTTGGGCGGCGGAATTCGCAATCCGGAAGATGCTTTGGTGGTCGGCCGCCGCGCGATGGAACTTGGGTTCACCTCTACGGTCGGAATCATCCACGACGGCGATGGCCAGCTTCGTCCACTGGCCAAGCGGGAGCGGGAAGTTTTTCTCGAAATGAAGAAGTTCGAGAAGAGGCATTTTTCGCGGATTAATTACTTTCAGGAAAACATCGCCAACGGTGAACCAAGCGACTGGCGCTGCCGAGCCGGGGCGCGTTATCTCTACATCTGCGAGGACGGTTTAGTGCATTACTGCTCGCAGCAGCGCGGGTTCCCGGCTAAGCCTCTGGCCAAATACACCGTAGACGATATCCGCCGCGAGTACGTCACGCAAAAGTCCTGCGCGCCGCTCTGCACGATCTCCTGCGTGCATCAGATTTCGTATTTCGACTTCTTCCGCGGCGAGCAGACGCGCATCGTCGAACCTGTTCCCGAAGAACAGCTTGTGCGCATCAAAGCCAGCAGTTACTGATCGCCTACACACCCGATGTCCAACACTGGCTTGGCTGCCGATCCAAAAGTAGTGCAGCACGATGGCGGTCCTGGCCATCCCGAACAGCCTGCCCGCTTTCTTGCCGTTCACAATCAGCTCAAATCGACCGGCCTCATTGATCGACTTACGCCTCTAACGACGCGTCGTGCCAGTGATGACGAGTTAGCGCTGGTTCACGAGCGCGAGTACATCGAGCTCGTACGCAGGGAAGTCAGTCAGGGCCGTGGACAATTGAGCACCGGCGATACGCCGATCAACTGTCATTCCGAAGAAGCGGCTCGTCTTGCGGCTGGTTGCGGTCTTTCGGCTGTCGATGCCGTTTTCTCGGGACTGGTGCGGAATGCCTTCTGCGCGGTACGTCCTCCGGGGCATCATGCCAGCGCTGCTACCGGCATGGGGTTCTGTCTCTTTAATACGGTTGCGGTGGCGGCTCGGTACGCCCAGCAGCACTATGCGGCGGAACGAGTGCTGATTGTCGATTGGGATGTTCACCACGGCAACGGTACACAGGACATTTTTTACGAAGACGGTAGCATTTTATTCTTCAGCACGCATCAGTCGCCCTGGTATCCGGGTACCGGTGCGCGGTCGGAAACTGGCGCAGGAAAAGGGGCAGGGAAGACCGTTAACGTTCCATTGCCGGCCGGATCCGGTTCCACGAAAATTTTCGAGGCGTTTCGCGAACAGCTCTTGCCCGCGGCCGACGCTTTCCATCCCGACTTGATCCTGATATCGGCTGGATTCGATTCGCGAGTGGGAGATCTGCTGGGCCAGTTCCTGCTCACGGACGATGACTTCCGCGTGTTGACCGAGATGGTTGGCGAACTGGCGGCGAAGCACGCAAATCACCGCCTGATTTCTGTGCTCGAGGGCGGATATAACCTGGAAGGCCTGGCGCTCGCGACCGAGACTCATGTCCGCGCGCTGCTGCAGGCGAGATAGTTTTTACCGTCCATAAAAGGAGTCGGCGGGAATTACTGGTTTGGGCAGGAGGGGGGTGCGCTGTGCACGATCACGACGGAATGATAATTAAGTTAGGCTTTTTTTGTCAATGATTTAGCGTGTTTCTCGGGGAGGGATGGAGAGAGCCGTTCGGGTATTCTCCCGATGCGGGGGAAATGGGCTGGCGGGTGAGACAGAGAAATGATTTTGGGGGAGCAAAAGAGATGAGCGACGGTAATAATGGGGTGCATGGCAGGCTCGGTTATCTGGCCAGATTGACGCGCACGGGTTTATTGCGGTCGCAGGTGAGAATGCCGTTGCTGACTTCGAGTTCGGCGACTTGGATGACGGTGTGACGCCACCAGTCCGGAGGTTTGTTTTCGGCGTCGATGCCCTGCTGATGGGTGAAGTAGAAGAGGTAGGCGCGGTTTTGGCTTACGACCACGTCCGGATGGTCGCCTTTGGTACGGTCTGTGGGAGCGGTTCCGGGCTGTTCCACTAAGCGCTGTTGTTGCGGCGTCCAGTGCAGGCAGTCGTCTGAACGATAGACGGCGAGACCGCGCCAAGCGTCAATGACGAGCCAGTATGCGTTCTTCCAGTGAAAGGCTTTTGGACCTTCGCCGCGGGATCCGGGGAGGGCAACGCCTTTGCTGGTCCAGTGATTCAAATCTGAACTATCGGCGTAGTAGATGGAGCCATCTTGGGCGCGCTCGTTTTTGTACCACATGCGCCAGGTCTTGTCGGGAAGTTGGATGACGCAGGGGTCGATGACGCGATCGGACGCGAGATCGAGGGTGGAACGGTAGCGCCACTTTTGCAGATCTTTACTGGTTAGGTGAATGATGAAGCGAGGGTGATTCCAGTCTGAGAATGTGCCCGGCACGATAGACAGGTACATGTGGTAGAGGCCGTCATGCTCGATGATTTCAGGCGCCCATTGCGTGTAGTCGGGCTTGCCGTAGTCGATATCCGCCGTGCCGATGTATTTCCAAGTGGTTCCACGGTCGGTGCTGGCGGCGATTCCGATGTGCGTGCCGTGCACCCAGGAGACGCCGGGCAGATGGGGCACGTTGGCGCGGCGATCGGTGTAGAACATCAGCCAGCGGTGATTGGCGCGGTCCCAAACGAGCGTCGGATCGGCCGCGCCGTCGTAAACAGGATCGCGATAGAGCGGCTTGGGAGCGATTTTTTCAGGCGGTTGCGAAGGGACCGGATGGAGCCACAGACTGAGGCCAACCAGGATGCGTAGCGCGTAGATTTTCATGATCGTTTCCGGCCATTCTCAGGCAAGTTGCAGCTCGAGAGCGGCGATGGATTGCTTAGGAACGGCGATCGTCATGCGCGAGAAACCGCATGGCGATTTTATCGGCGTGTCGATTGAAGGTATCGAAATGCATGTCGGTATGGACGGTGTCGCGGAGCGTAACCATCTGAGCGAGGTTGCAGCTGCTCGCACCACATGCGACCAGGAAGGGCCGGCGATAAGGAGGGAACTGACTGGTAAAGAGGCGGTAGAGCGTTGCATGGTGTCATCAGGCCGCAGCGCCAGACTTCATTGCCGACGCCTCAGTATAGGACGTTGCAGGGATCGAGGTCGCCGTTTGGCGAGGCGTTCGTCAGCGAGGGTGACAGTTCCGGCGGGCGCGTTGCCGTAAGCGATCCAATGGTGAAATTCTTGAGGCGAACCGGAAGCCGTGTTGGCGGCGAGATAGGGGACTGCTCCAGTGAGGCGGCACAGATGCATGAACTCTAGGTGTCCGCGCGGGGACGTTTGACGCCGGGTCCGTTAAAGTTGCGCAGGATGAGGGACGGGGCGCTCACGCTTCCCGCTCAGATACGGTGTTTCGTTGACAGGTTTTAACCGTCAGGCATGGTGTTTTTAGAAGAACACAGATGAATGCGGATGTTGCGCAGGATGAGGGACGGGGCGCTCACGCTTCCCGCTCAGATTCGGTGTTTCGTTGACAGGTTTTGACCGTCAGGCATGGTGTTTTCAGAACAACACAGATGAATGCGGATGTTGCGCAGGATGAGGGACGGGGCGATCACGCTTCCCGCTCAGATTCGGTGTTTCGTTGACAGGTTTTAACCGTCAGGCATGGTGTTTTCAGAAGAACACAGATGAATGCGGATGTTGCGCAGGATTAGGGAACGGGGCGCTCACGCTTCCCGCTCAGATACGGTGTTTCGTTGACAGGTTTTGACCGTCAGGCATGGTCTTTTAGCACTTTTTCAAGCATTTTCTAAATAGCCTGCCCCTCCCTTGCGACGATTTACTAGCGCGGCGCTTTTTCGCCGTTGTGTTTCTCGCGGGCAATCTGGCGGCTGGCATTGTTCTGCCGCTGATTTACATTCTGCCGTTCCTGGGGCGTGAGACGTCCGCCATTGGCGTGGCGCTCGGCCGCGACCTGATGGTTGATGTTCTGCTGCCGGTTCTCGGCGCGTGCCGTTTCTCCTGGCGTTAACTGGCCGCTGCGCACACCCTGCCCAATGCGCTGCTGCTGATCATAACGACGATCATTTACAGTGCCCATGGCTGGTGTCGCCGGCCGGCCGTGGTTGATCGAGGCCAGCTGGTTTCGATCGACTGCTGCTGCCTGCTGGTGCGAAAGTTGATTCGCGGTTGGCTGAAAATGTTGCTGCGACATGGCCGCGCGCTCCTGCATCGTCGGTTGTGCGTTGACTCCGCCTGGACCATTGAAGCTTGTGCGATTTACCGTGACATTGTTGACGACGGTACGGTTCACGTATACGTTGCGAACTACCGTTCTATTTACATTCGTGACCGCGGTGTTGTAGCGGAACACGTTGCCGGCCCAGAGACCGCCGGTGAATCCGACGCCGCTAAATCCAAACCCGTAATTTACGCCGCCATAGAAGCCCACGTGCGGCCCCCAGTAACCAGCGTGCCAGCCATATGCGCCGCCAGCAAAGCCCCAATAACCTGGGGTCCACAATACTCCGGGCCGCGGTGGCGTCACCCAAACTCCCGGCACCCAGTAATAACCGGCGGCTCCGTAAGCCCAATATCCCGGTGTCCATAAATAGCCATCGCCCGGACAGGCCGGCTGCACATACACCGGCAAAGCCGGCGGAGCAATATTCACCGAAACGAAAACTCCGGCAAACGAGGTCATGCCCGCCAATAAAACGCTTGTTAACAGTAAGTTCCCTAGTCGTCGCACCATAATGATCCCTTCTTTTAGTGGGTTAAGGTCCCTTTTCCTCGCTACCCTTCACCTTTACTCAAACGTGAAGAACGGCAACAGGATTACCAGTGTCCTGATCGTTTTGCAGGAGGCTGTCTTTGCGACTGAGATGGATGCTACAGTAACCGAATATCGAAAAGGGGTGGAACATGCATCGCCGCATTGTATTTTGGTTAGCTACCTGTTGGACGCTTGCTTTCTGTGCCAGCGCGGAAGCGCCGAAACGACACATTACCGAGAAAGATCTATTTGACTTTCAATGGATCGGCGACCCGCAATTGTCGCCCAATGGCGACCGTCTGGCGTTTGTAAAGGTAACGGTCAATCCGAAGCGGGATGGGTATGAGAGCTCGTTATGGATGGCGAATTTAAGAGAACGAAGCCAACCGGTACAGTTGACGAACGGGCCTTTTGACGCCGCGCCGCGCTGGAGCCCGGACGGAGGAGCACTGGCCTTCACGAGGGCCATTGAAAGAGAGGGTAAGCCGGCACCCGCGCAACTCTATATGCTTTCTTTCGCCGGTGGCGAGCCGCACGTTTTGACATCGCTTGGTCGTGGCGCGGGCAATCCCTTGTTTTCTCCGGACGGCAAGCACTTGTTGTTCACCAGCAGTACCGCTCCGGAGGACACCGCGAAGCATGCGGAACACGAGAGCGATGTTAGGGTGATCGCGCATGCGATGTACCGCATGAATGGGGAAGGATATATCGACTTCAAACATCCCGCGCATCTCTGGGTGATCGATGTACCAGCGCCGGGAGCGATGCCGGTTCCGCCGGTGCAGCTCACGCACGGACGGTTCAGTGAAGGAGACGCAGCCTGGTCGCCTGACAGCAGTGACGTTTATTTCCTTACTAACAAGAAAGACGAGCCGTACTACGAGCTGCCGCAAAATGAACTGGATCGGATTCGTGTCCAGGGAGGCACGCCAGAGCGAGTGCTTCAGTTTCCGTTTCGGGCGAGCGAGCTTGCGGTGAGTCCCGATGGCAAGGCGGCCGCGGTGCATGGATCGGCGAAGGACGGCGAGCTTTCGTATTCACAGCCAGATCTATGGACCGTTGCACTAACGCCAGGGGCGAGGCCCAGGAATTTGACGATTAAGTACGACTACGACATGGGCGATGGTGTTGGCGGCGACAACCGGGCTCCGCGTGCGCCGGGCGCACAGGCGCCTTTGTGGTCCGCGAATGGTGAGACGGTATACGATCTCAGCGGTAAAGAAGGATCGGCGAATCTAGTCGCCGTGGATATAAAGAGCGGGGCCGTAAAGGAAATATCGCGTGGGAAGCAAGCCGTGCAGCTGGTCGCGCAATCAAGGGATCGCGCGCACTTCGCGGGGCTGATCTCTACGCCGGTCAGCGTGGGTGATCTTTATACGATGACGGTCGATGGCGCGCAACATCAGGTGACGGACATCAATCAGAAGCTCTTTTCGCAACTCGAATTGACGCAGCCGGAAGAGATCTGGATCAAGAGTTTCGATGGCCGCCGGATTCAGGTGTGGGTGCAGAAGCCGCCCGATTTTGACGCCGCCAAGAAATATCCCGTGATCCTGAACATTCATGGTGGTCCGCACTCGGCTTACGGCTGGGTATTCGATCATGAGTTTCAGTGGATGGCGGCGCAAGGGTACGTAGTGGTGTATCCGAATCCGCGCGGTTCGACGACCTACGGGCAGGAGTTTGGAAACATCATTCAGCACAAATATCCGGGCGACGATTACCGGGATTTGATGGCTGCGGTGGATGAAGTGGTGAAACGAGGCTATGGCGATCCAGAGCGTCTTGGTGTTACAGGAGGCAGCGGGGGCGGCGTGTTGACTGACTGGACGGTGACGCGAACCAGACGCTTCAAAGCGGCGGTCTCGCAGCGCGACATTTCGGACTGGACCTCCTGGTGGTACACCGACGACTTTTTACTGTTTCAACCGACCTGGTTTAAGGGTGCGCCCTTCGACGTGCCGGGCGATTTTTCGAGCCGCTCTGCCATCACCTACGTGAAGAAGATTCAGACTCCGATGATGTTCATCCTAGGGGACGCAGATTACCGGACTCCACCGACTAGCGGCGGAGAACAGTTGTTCCGGGCGCTGAAATATATGAAGCAACCAACGGTGATGGTGCGATTCCCCGGCGAGTCGCATGAGTTGTCGCGCTCGGGACAGCCGTGGCATCGTGTTGAGCGACTCGAACATATTGTTGGCTGGTTTGATAAGTATTTGAAAGGGATTAACAAGCCTGAGTACGATATTGTGCCTGGCGTGGTGCCTCAGCCAGCGCCGCATGAGTATCAGGAGGGCAATCCTACTGTGCAGTGAGCGTTAGATTGTTACTTGATAAAGATGGCAGGATGAAAAACTAGGTCAGCCGCGGGTGAAAACGGATTTGAGAGGGATGGGGGACGGGGCGCTTACGCTTCCCGCTCAGATTCGGTGTTTCGTTGACAGAGTTTGACCGTCAGGCATGGTGTTTTCAGATGAACGTCTGATGGCCTTTAGGCCGTCCTGGGGATGAAAATGCCTTCCCGGAGGCCGACGCTCCCAGCACTTGCCCAAGAGGAAGAAGTCGGCCTGAGAGGCCGATGCAGGCCGAGAGCCCGCCCCACAAAGCTGTCCTTCTCGTCACATTGTTACCGGGTGTTTTCAGAACAACACGGATCAACGCAGATAAGTTTTTTCGTTGAGCCAGGGTTCGAGCTCGGTCGAGGTTTCGAATCCGGAACCTTGATGGGGATCGGTTCGTTTTTGAGATGGCATGCGAACCAGATGAACCAGAGGCTTGCCCTCTTGGCAAATCGTTACCTCGTTCCCGTCGAGAACCGACTGCACCAGCTCGATGAAGTTTTCGCGGGCATCGTTAATGTTCAAGTGCATTGACATCTCCAGCTTACCTAGCCTTCATGCCAGTGCGCAGTTTGCTTTCGTTCGCATCGCTCCAATAGGCGGCTCTGAGTTCCAGAAAAACGGAGGTGTAGGGGATGGTCATGTTGGTTTTTATGATCAAAACACGAAAGTCGCGGCTCACTTGGTTGAGCTTCGTGATGATTTGTTCGTGCGGGAGACGTTGCTGGTCCTGTTTACCGAGCAGCGGATTCAATTGCTGACGATAGGCGGCGACTCCAGGTGCGGCTTTGTCGTCGAGAAATTGCAATTCGCGGTCCAGGTAAACGATTGGCCTGACATGTTTCGAAGCGGCGATATCTGCGAGGACTTGTTTCAAAACTTCGATCTGACCGGCATTTGAAACGACGGTTTCGATGCCGCTGCTGGTTTGCGCCGGATAGGCGGAATCGGCGATGACAATCCAATTGCGGTGGCCGTAGAGAGGAAGGCGTTCTCGCAGTGTCTGCTTCCAATCCGGCGCGGGACTCGCCGCAATTCCGCTCACGGGTAAGATTATGAAGGCGATTGCCAGTGATAGTAAGATCTGTCGCATTTTCGTGTTCACGCTCCCAGCGTTAACTCCCGGCCGGGCTCGATCCGCAATTCTTTTTCGAAGGAGAAAAGCAGCCGGTTCGCTTGTTTACGGGCGGTGTGGGCTATGCTCTGCCCGCCGAATTGCACACTCGATTTCATCAGGGCCGTTTCCACTTGCCGCACCCGCAAAAATCCTTCTGTCACAGCGATGGAAAGTCTTCTCCCTTCACCGGGTCCGGTGAGCGAAAACTCACCCCAGCCCGTACCCGCCGACCAGAAGGAGCGGAAATGCGGATGCTCGATGCGGGGCGCGGCGATCACGTAACGGTCGACGCCGCGATATTCGAATCCGCTCAATGCCAGTATGCCGGACCAGGAAGCCATAGCGCGCGCATAGTGGTGCCCGCACTCTGCTTCATCCCATGGGTTGCGCCGCACACCGTCGTATCTTTTGCGAATGTCATTGATGCACTCGACGCCGCGATCGACCCTGTCGCGGAACAGCATCAGGCAGGCGGTAGCGTGCTCAAACCCGGTCATAACCTCTGCATAATACGGGAAAGGAATCTTCGGCCTCTGTCCTTTGCCATAGTCACAGACCACCATGGCCGCTTCGTCGTTTAAGGCAAACGTGCGCTGCACGGTGTCGTGGTCGTAGAGGTGAGGCTTGTGATTGTAGCGGTAAATGGCGTCAAGGGTTTTTTGAATGTGCGACGGGTCGACCAAGTTGCCCAGTCCGCAAAGGTCTGCCAGATACTGGCCTAGGAGTTGATCGATGAGGCAGCCATCTCCGAGCTGAAACTGCGGCTGCTCCGGATTATCAGCTCCCATGCCGCTGCGCAGACCCGCGGCAATGGAAGCGGCCGGCCGGCCTTCGATCTGCTGGATGTAATATTCGCCGTTGAAGAGATGGGCATCGAGCCAGCGGCGGCCGGACTCGAAGACACGGCGGTACTGGGCGCTGCTGTTGGTATCGCCTGCCGCCCGCGCCATCTCTTCGGCTGCCCGCAACGCACCGAGATAATAAATGCCGCACAACGGATTCGGTCCGTAAAACTCTACGTCGTAAGTGTTGTGCTGCACGCCTTCGAGCACGCCGTCCCGGTTGGCATCCCAACCACCGGCAATCCAAGCAAATTCAAGCGCGCGCTTCACCTTGGGCCAAAACTGTTTCAGAAACTCGGGATCGCCGCTCAGCTGCCAGTCGAGGTAGACCTTGATGATCTGTCCCATCTGACCGTCAGCCGCCGCAAAGCCGAAACGCTCCAGGCCGTCGGGCAGCAATTGCCTAAAGTACATCGCTCCCCGCTCATCCATGGAATAGCCGAAGGCGCTCCGCCGCAAAGACCGGGAGAGTGTGGGAAACAGGCTGGCGGTAGCAGTCTCATAATTCCAGACATGGGTGCAGTTCCCGAAGCAGCAGCCTATTTTGTCGTTCACTCCTTCGAAGGCGTGAAATTCCCCATCGGCGGTACGAAAGCACGTCGTGGTCACAAGCGTTGAGAGATTCGACATGGCCGCTTCCTTCACAGGCGCAGGCAGCGTCGATTCGCGTACTGCCGTTACAAAGGCGGTGGTGCGCGCTTCCAGATTAGCTAGATGCTTCGCCGCGTATTCGGCAGCAGCCCACGCATCCGGGAACTTTGTCGCGTACCAGTTGCCGATGATGGTGTGTTCGTGACCTTTGGGTGCAACCCAGCCGCAACGCTCGGGTGTGCGATTGGGAAAATGCCAGGCCAGCAGGAACGAATAATCCGCCGTGGCCCCCGGCGCGACCTCTTGTTTTAAACACAGCGCGCCCACGGCGTTCGGCTTGTTCGGCTCCGGCCCTAAGTCGCCATCGCTCGAAAAATCGTCCCAGAAGAGAAGAGGACTGTTCCACCAGCGCCCCGCAGGCCATCCCTTCAGACCAGTGATCTTACCTTTACCACTATCCAAGACAGCTAGGGCAAATGTGCCATTGGCCGTGTCTTCTTTGGCGAGAGAAGGATTGCTCATCGCGAGGCCTTGCAGGACACCCGTGTGCCGCCATTCGCTGATTCGTTCATCTGTCTTGCGATGGGCGACATCTCCGGTGTTCACCGCTTTGAATGGCTGCACCGGATTCTCCAGCGAATAAGCAATGCTCACGACAGCCGGCTTCGTTCCCGTGTTGCGTATCCGGTAATGCAGCGCCGCGACCGGCAGACCCGAGGCGTCTGCGTCGAGCGGAATGAAGGGCGTGGCCGCGTCCAGGGCGATCTGCAACGGGAACCGGTCATCGTGAAAATCGATGTGTGCTTTGGGAAACTCACCGGTGAAGGTGGCACCCTGAAGCCGCGAGAGGCCCGGCACGTTGTTCGCACCCAATCCGTCCTCTCCCTCGTAGGGTGTTTCGAGGCGCGATTCCAGCACATGAGTGGCCGGCTTTTTGCCTGGTACTTCCACACGAATACTCGGGAACGCGTAAGCCAGCGAATTTCCTTTGTCGGCCCGGTTGCGGATCTCCCAATCTCGCAGTTGTCCACGTCCACCGAGTCCGACGCTACCCGCGCCGATCCCGCCGAGCGGGAACGACAACATAGCGAGGGCCGGTCCGCGGAAGATGCGCGGATAATTCACTTCGCTTGTCGCAGCCGTGCTCTTGGCAGCTTCCGGTAACTGTTTGCTCTGACCGTCAGCCGGCAAAACCGCGGCGCCCGCCAGTGCGACGGACTTCAAGAAATCTCTCCGGCCTGACTCTCTCTTTCGCCCCATGCGTCTTGTTGTCATCCTAGAATACGTGTGAATGTCCGAAAACCAACCGCCTCTCCTCGCCTTTGTCGGCGGCTTTCTGGCCGCCGGGAAAACAACTTTGATTCTCAAAGCAGCGGCTTCGCTGCGCGATCGAGGGCAGCGAGTAGCGGTCATCATGAACGATCAAGATGCCGGTCTGGTGGATACGCGGCTTTCGCTTGCCCGGGATTTTGCCACGCGCGAGGTGGCCGGCGGCTGCTTCTGCTGCCGTTTTTCCGATCTGATCGACGCTGCCGCGCAGCTCGCCGATTTTCGGCCGCAGGTCATTTTCGCCGAGCCGGTTGGCAGCTGCGTGGATCTTTCCGCGACTATTCTGCAACCGCTAAGAGCTTTTCACCGCGACGCCTATCGTCTTGCTCCGCTCTCGGTGCTGCTGGATCCGGCCGCTCTCGCGCAGTGTGATCGCGGGGAAATGCATCCCGACATTGAGTTTCTGTTCCGCCACCAGATTGCTGAGGCTGACCTGATATGCCTCAGCAAACAGGATCTTCATCCCGACACGCAGCCATTGCCTTTTCCCGTTGATTTCCACTTGAGTGGGCGAACGGGACTGGGGGTTGACGCGTGGCTCTCGGAAGTACTTGATACCTCTCGTGTCGTGGGCGCACACCTTCTAGACGTGGATTACAGCGACTACGCGGCCGCCGAGGCGTCGCTCGGCTGGCTCAATCTGCACGCCACAATGCATCTCGCTTCACCGGCTTCACCGGCTTTGATTGTTGGCCCGCTGCTCGATCAGATGGAAGAGCAACTGACCGCTCAAGGAATCCCAATTGCCCATCTCAAGATTTTCGACCGGACCACGTCCGGTTGGATCAAGGCGAGCATTTCGACCAATGGAGACGAACCGGTGCCGGAAGGTGATCTGTTGGCGGCGGCCGCTTGCGAGCATGAACTTGCGCTGAACCTGCGGGCGGTAGCCGATCCCGCCTTACTGCGCGCCATCACGACGCGAATCCTGGCGGATTTCGAAGGAGAAGTACGTATCAGTCACCTGGGCGCTTTTCGCCCAGCGAGGCCGGTTCCTGAGCATCGTTTTGCTTCGCGGGCGAATTGATTCGGCGGGGGCCGGGGTTGATCGAGGATCTGAGGAATATGAAGTACTGACGATTTCCGTTGGACTATTATGGCGGGCTGAATGCGAGGCTCCGGGTCGTTCCGGGGCCTCGGTATCTTTGCATATAGTGCGAATCGACCATCCCAGCAGTTTTGGTCTTCGGGGATGTTTCGGCTCGGCTTTGGCCGCACGCTGGGACGTTTAGGGCGAGTGATCGCTAAACTAATGGCTCACGCGCCGGCAGGCGAGACATGACCATCCAAGAAGCAGCCGCGCTCCTTCGAACACCGCGCATTGAGTGGACGCAGCCACAAGTCTGGTGCGATCTCGGATGTGGCGAGGGACTGTTCACGCTGACTCTCGCCAGCCTGCTCACTTCCGGTAGCACCATCTACGCCGTTGACCGGAACCAGCCAGCCTTGGGGAGAATCCCTGACGAATGCCATGGAGTGACCATCCGCAAAATTCGTGGCGATCTGAATGATGACAGTCTGCAGCTACCATCCGCGGACGGCATCTTGATGGCAAACGTTCTGCACTTCATTCCGGAGCAGGAGAATCTGCTCAAGCGGCTGCGAGAGGTAAGCGAGCGATTCTTGATTGTGGAGTACGAGCAGGGGCAAAGTAGCACATGGCGGCCTTTTCCAGTGAGCTTCCAAAAGCTTCGCGACTTGTTTCATGCGGCTGGGGTGCACTCTGTGACACAGATCAGCACCCGGAGGTCACGCTTCGGTGGAACCATGTACGCCGCGCTCGCAAAAGCGGCGAGATCCTGCTGAAAGTGACAGTAAATCCGCAACGAAACTCTTCGCCACGCAGGCCGCTGCGAACGGATAGCGGAAGGCTCCCATTGTCTTGATATACGGATTTATGAGGATCAATCTTGCCCTGCGATCGAACATGGTACAGCGCTAGCTCGACAAATCGCTAGCTACCTTGCAATAATGGTAAGGTAGCTAGCGATATGGAGGACGATGGCAGGCGAGCGAGAGAACCTGAAACAGGATTCGGTCGGAGCATGGGCGAAGCGGTTATACTTCGCGGCCCGGGCGGTGATGGACTCCGTTTTGCGTCCCTACGGCCTTGGATCCACGCAGTGGTATGTGCTGCATCAGTTGACGAACGAAGGACCGACGATGCAGCGCGATCTGGTGCGCCTGCTCCGGATCGAGCGGGCCACGCTGAGCGGTATCGTGACGACACTGGTGCGCAAGGGTCTTGTCGAGCAAACGCCCGACTCCGAGGATCAGCGTCAACGGATGCTTCGCATAACCCGCTTGGGCACAAAGCTTTGGAAAAAGTTGCCCGATCCGACAGACCTCATTCTGGCAGTCGCATTCGACGGCGCCGACCCCGCGGAGTTGGCGATAGCTCGTCGTGTGCTGCAGGCCGCAACGCAACGACTCAACGAACACATTTCAGGAGGAAATCAAGCATGACAATCTTAGTTACTGGCGGCACGGGGCTCGTGGGCTCGCGGCTTTTGCGGCGGTTCGTCGATGCCGGCGTGGACTGCCGTGCGCTCGTACGACCAGGCAAGGAAGTTCCGGCCGGAGCTACACCCGTGGAAGGCGATCTTCTCGAAGCGGATTCGTTGAAGCAAGCCGTCGAGGGTGTTTCGGCGATCATTCACCTTGCCGCGGTTTTTCGGACTCAAAATGAGGATGACATTTGGCTGGCTAATCTCGATGGCACGAAAAACCTGATCGCCACTGCGAAAGCACACGCTCCAGAAGTTCGCTTGGTGATGGCAAGCACCGGGCTGGTCTACGATGCGGACGCATCCCATCCCGGCCGCGAAGATGACGCGACCAATCCTAAGCTCGCGTATCCCGCAAGCAAGATCGCCGCGGAGAACGAGCTTCGCAACAGCGGACTCAACTGGAGCATTCTCCGTCTTCCCTTTGTCTATGGCGATGGGGACGGACATCTGGCGGCGCTACCGGCGTTGGTCGCGAGGTTCAAGTGGCACCCGGCGAGGACGTTCAGCCTCGGTCACCAACGAGACGTGGCACGCGCGGTCGAACTTGCTCTGAGTGGGGCAATGGATGGGCGTATCGTCAACATTGTCGACGATGCGCCTACTACCGCTTACGAGATCGCCAGCCTAGTTGGCTCTCCCATCGAGCCGTCAACGGAGCCCTTGACCGATCCGTGGATGGGCCGCATGGATGGATCACGGCTTCGCAGCCTCGGCTTCCAGCCTACGGTTCCGACTGTATATCAAGCTGCGCAACAGGGCATTCTGTAACCAGTGCCGGCGAGCGGGGTCCGTGAGATGGCACATGCGGATCCCGGTACCAACGAGGGTTGAAAATGGTTCGGGTGTTGATACCGGGGATTGATACCGGTCGAGAGCGCTCAAATTGATTCGACGCGGGATGGGGTTCTCATGAAGCGCGTTGATCGTCTGCCGGCTTGGGCCAACTTCTGGGCGCAAGATCCTGCCGGCAACCACGCGTGTCCACCGGCACAGTAATACAAGAAAATAGCTTAGGATTGTGTTCGGAGGATTGCCGGTGCTAATACCCGTACTCCTCCTGTTTGCAGATGGCGTGGCTTCATTCGCGGTTTACGCTGTGCTTCGACTAGTCTGGCGTTGTCGGCGGATTGTCGCATTGCGGGGGGCTTCAGCGGCGGCTGGTTTTGTGCCTTTTGCGTTCATTGGAGCTGGGCTGTCCGGCTCCATCTTTCGAGGTACTGTAGGGCCACGCCCAGCCGGTTTAGTCGCCACGGAGACTGGGCTATTAGCGGTCGGCGTAGGCGGTCTTGGTGCTTTCATTGTCGCGATGCTCTTTATGAGATTCATTGAAAAAACGGATTTTTGGTGAGACTCGCCAGGGCGAAGAAGCTACGGGGGACGGCGGGAAGGACTCGGAGCACAGTTAAACGATGAGTTTAAATCGTCGCGCGTCAGCCGAGCAATGCAGGCCGCAAGGAAATAAATGGCGGTTGAATTACTTCTTGTTGGCGCTTAATACCATTATGGCTGCGCCGTCCCAGCTGTCTCGCCCAGCGCTCTCGGGTGGTTTATTGCGTAGCGCTACAATGCCGACGTCGTTGTGCCTTAAATGGTAATGTGCTTCGAGGTAGCGCCGGACGAGATCGGCTCGACGCCTTGATTCGACGAATTGCTGATCGGGTGAGCCGTCGGTCGAGTAGCCTTCGATTACGATCAATTGGCCGGGCAGTGAATTGAGCAGGGGCGCAAGCTGGCTGTCGATATCGCTTCTTCCCGTGTCGGATAGTTCTTCCTGGCCGTCTTTATTGCTGGCAAAGAGTTCGGAGGCGGCGAGCCATTTGCGCTGGCCCATGTTCTTGTGCCGGTCGCAGGCCTCCAGATATTCAGCGGGTGTCACCTGATCGAGATTGTAAAAACCGCGTTTTTTAAAGAAGCCGCGCAAAAAGAAATTGTGTTTGAGCGCCTCGGTGTCTTCCGCCAGATTGGCTGTGCTGCGATTTAAATTAGAGAGCGTGGCGCGCAGATTGGCCGCCCCGTTTTCGCCGATATTGTCCTTCGCCAATGCGTCTTTCAAGGTGGTGTCCAGTTCCTCCGACATGGACTGCACGTTGGTGATCGTGGCGTCTGTCTTGGCGATCAGCGCGCGCTTCTGAAAATCGTCGATGACCTGGTTGGCGTGCAGCGAAGCCTGGTCTATGTTGGCCGAAGTTTGCTGTACGTTTGCCATGGTGGTTTGCAGCTGCTGCTTAGTTTCGTTGTCTTTGAGTAACAAACCGGCAGTTCCTTTTCCGGCATTCAGGTCTGTCACGAGCGTGTCGATCTTACCGGTGATTTGGCTGCCATCGCTGGCAATCTTGCGAATATTGGGCTGCAAACCGACAATCATGCCATCCGCGTGATTCACGGTCTTGTTGATGGAGTCGAGCGCGACGTCCACGCGCCCATTGATGTCTTTCACGGTCCCGTGAACGTCGTTCAGCATATTTGAACCACGCTCCATCAGCTCTCCCAAATCGAACGGCTCTTTGCTTGGCAAGGTAGATCCGGCCGCTGCTTCCTCCGCCCGATCGGTGCCTTTCTTGATCGAGATGAACTTGTCGCCCACTACGCCTTCGGTTTCTATCGACACCACCGAATCTTTGCGGATCATGCTGTGGACCTTGTCGTCCAGTTCCAACTCGATTCTAAATCTGGCGGAAGGACCGTTGGGGATTTCGATCTTCTTCAGTTTGCCCGAATCGAGCCCGGATACGCGCACCTTGGCCCCGTTTGCCAGCCCTCCTAAGTTCGAGAACTCGGTATAGAGGTCCAGATGTTTGCTAAAGGCTTGCTGGCGATTTCCAATCAGGAAGAGAATGGCCGTAAAGAAACCAAATCCGACAATAATAAATAACCCAATCGCCCACGATCGAAAGTGCATCTTAATTTGCCTCGGAAACTAACGCTTTGACTAATTCGTTTTCATTCTGTTCTAGCTCTTCCGGCTTGCCGATAGCGACTAGAGTGCCCTTGTCTAATACCGCCATACGGTCGCCCACGCGACGGGCCCCATGTATGTCGTGCGTGACAATCACCATCGTGGTTTTGTTCTTTTCTTTGACGCTTAACAAAAGGTCATCGATTTCCCCGGCGGTCATCCGGTCGAGCCCGCTGCTCGGTTCATCCACCAGTAAGATGCAAGGCTCCAGCACCAGCGCGCGTGCCAGTCCGGCGCGTTTGCGCATGCCGCCCGATAGCTCAACGGGCATCTTATACCGATCGTTTCCCAGACCCACCTCGTCGAGCCTCTGCTGCACTATGTGGTCGATTTCCTCCTTTGACTTTGTCTTGAAGCGTTGCAGCGGCACAGCGAGATTGTCGTTCAAAGAAAAGGAATCAAAGAGAGCGGCGCTCTGGAAGAGAAATCCCATTTGCCGGCGTACCGTGGAGAGCCCGTCTTCGTCCATCTCGACAATGTTCTGATCCCGGATGCAGATGATGCCCTGATCTGGCTTAAGCAGGCCGATCATCAGCTTGAGCGTTACACTTTTGCCGGTCCCGCTGCGTCCTAAGATGCAGAGGGCCTCGCCGGTTGCTATCTCGAAAGAAACGTTTTGCAAGACCGTGCGGTCGCCGAATTTTTTGTCTACGTCTTTGAACGAAACAGCTGGGGCGGACTCATCGCTCATACGGCGGTGTCCGGAAAAAGAAAGAAAATCGACTTCACCAAAATCACGTCAGCCAGGATAATGAGCAGCGACGACACGACTACGCTATTGGTGGAAGCGCGTCCAACGCCGCTGGAGCCTTCATTTGTTGTGTAGCCGAAATAGGACGACACCAGGCCGATGATAAACCCGAACACGGCTGTTTTCAGAGTGGGCGGCACAAACGTTGCCCAGCCGACCTCACTGAAAGCGCGATAGAGGTAAAGCTGAAACGAGAGATGCGAAATGCCTCGTTCGACGATATAGCCTCCAGCGAGCCCCGCCACATCCATGAAGACGGTCAGGAGCGGAAGCGCCAGCATGCAGGCAATGATACGGGGAATCACCAGCAGCTTGAACGAATCGATCGAAAAGGCCTCGATAGCGTCAATCTGCTCCGTCACTCGCATATTTGCCAGTTCAGCGCCGATGCCCGCCCCTACTCGTCCCGCAACTAAGAGGCCGGCGACGAGCGGTCCAATTTCGTTGAAGAACGAGAGGGATTGCACGGTCGGAATCATGGCCTCCGCTCCAAAACGAATCAAAGAACTGCGCGTGTGAAACGTAAGAACTAAGCCGACGGCAAAGCCGGACGAGAGCACCAGCGGCAGCGATTTCCAACCCACTTCCTCCATCTGACGCCAGATCATCATGAGTTCCAAAGGAGGCAGAAACGCCCGACGTGCCGCCAGCCAAGCGAAGAGTCCAAGCTCCCCGGTAAATTCGAAATATCGCCTCATCTCTGTCTCACGCTATTCACTTTCGGTAGATGGTGCCGTCAGCCATCTTTGATTCAAGCATGATGCCTTTGGGAAGTTACGACGGGCAAATCATTTCCTGAGATAACTGGCCCTCTTCCAGAACCATTCTGTTGACATTCTCACCCTCGTCAAATGGGGGTTGGAGCCGTGTCGTCGAAAGTCTAAGGAGCCATCGGGAAGCCCAGTGCACTTTTATCCTTTGAGTCTGACAGCCAAGCGAGGGTTGGCCAAATCTTTTCGACGGTTGAGACTTTGCGGTGGCAGTCTGTTTACGGTTGGAGTGTGGGCGCTGCTCGCAAGTTTTCCGTTTCAAGTGCGGGCGCAGTCGGGGCCGGTGCTGCCGCATGGTGGCAATTTCGTCGCGGGCCTGGGAGCGATTGGCGCGGCTTCAAGCGGCAGCTTAAGCATCACCCAGAGCAGCGCGCGCGGCGTGATCGACTGGAGCAGTTTTTCCATTGGTGCGGGCGGCAGGGTGTTCCTCAATAATGGGTCGGGCGCGACTCTCAGCCGTGTGACCGGCAGCGATCTCTCTCGCATTGACGGTCTGCTGAAGGCCACCGGGTCACTCTATCTGATCAATTCGAATGGTCTGGTGATTGGCGCAAAAGGCTGCGTTCTGACGGATGGCAGCTTTGTCGCATCCACGCGGAATATCGCGACGAATACGTTCATGGCCGGAGACGCGCTGACGGCCTCGGGAAGTTCGTTGGGCGGCGTAGTGAACCAGGGATCGATACTTGCTCGCAATGGCGACGTGATTCTGATCGGCCGATCGGTCGAAAACTCCGGTTCGATTCAAGCACCCAACGGAACGGCGACGCTTGCCACCGGCGATAGCGTGCTCCTGACCACCGTCGGAGGCCCGAGCGGGGTTTATGTTTCGCCCGATACGAAAGACGCGGGGACGCTGACTCAGAGCGGGCGCATTGAGGCGGCAGCGGCGGCTTTGAAGGCGGGAGGCGGAGACATCTATACGCTGGCGGGCAATCGTACGGGACTGATATCGGCGACCGGCACGAAAACAATTAACGGCGAGGTCTGGCTCTCCGCACCGAGTGGAAAGGTCGTGGCAGACGGCAGCATTTCAGCTCGTAATGTGGATGGATCAGGCGGCCGGATTGTGGCAAACGGGGCTGCTGTCACGGTTGGCAATTCGGCGCGGATCTCGGCTGCTGGTTCGTCCGGCGGTAGCGTGCTGGTGGGCGTTTCCCAGCCCGGCGGAACGGATCTGGCGGCATGGACAACAATTGCTGACGGCGCTTCGATTCTGGCCGGGGGTCCTGCAGGGGGCGGACTGGTTGAGACCTCAGGACACGCTGTTTCGATCGGCAAGGCAAATATCAGCGCGGGCAAAGGAGGCTTGTGGCGGGTCGATCCGACGGACTTGACGATCGATACTTCCGCTGCTGCGACCATCATTTCCGCTCTGAACGCAGGTAGCGATGTCAGTGAGCAAACAACGGCGACAACCGTTTCCGGTAGTGGCGTGCAGACCGCGGGTGCGGGCGATATCAACGTCGCTGCACCTATTTCCTGGACCGGCGCCGGCGCACTGAATCTGTCGGCTTATCACAACCTCAATATCAACGCTGCAGTTGCTGGCGCGGGCGGGTTTACCGGAGTGGCGGGTGTGGGCGTCTCGGTGAACGCTAACGTCACAGCCGCGACTGTGCTCATGAAGGCTCTGGGAGGCGATCTCACTTTGGGTTCGGGAGTGACCGTCTCGGGCGCGACGGGCGTGACGCTGCAAACCGCCGGACGCTTTATCAATAACTCTGGAGCAAACGCGCTTGCAGCGGGCAGCGGGCGTTGGCTGGTGTATTCGTCCGACCCGAGTATGGACTTGACCAACGGCCTGGCACCCGATTTCCTGCAGTATGCCGCGACCACCGCGACAACGCCGGCCGCGAGCGGAAACGGTCTGCTTTACAGCGCTACGCCGAATGTGTCGGTGGCAGTTTCCGGGACGGTAGAAAAGACCTACGACGGAACGACAAGCGCCATTTTCAATAATGCCAATGCGACCGTGAGCGGCTTGATCAACAGCGATGCGGCGGCTGTGAGCGGGAGTTATGCCAGTAAGAATGCCGGCAGCGGAATCGCGGTCACCGCTTCCAGCGTGGCCGTTACTCACAATGGCGTTCCGGTTTATGGTTACGGCGGCACAGCGCCTTCGGTGAGCGCCAACATCGGCCTGATCGATCCGGCGACGCTTACTGCTTCGATCGTCGGCGACCCGACGAAGACGTACAACGCCACCACAACGGCGACGCTTAGCGCGAGCAATTATCAATTAAGCGGCTTTGCGGCAGGCGAAGGAGCTACAGTCAATCAGCCGAGCTCGGTGGCCTACGATTCGGCGGAGGCGGGGGCGCGCACGATCTCTGCCGCCTTCAGCCCTACCAATTTTGTTGCCAACGGCGGCACGAGTCTCTCGAATTATGTGTTGCCGGCGAGCGCCACGGGTCCTGGTCAGATCAATCAAGCGCCGCTGCTGATTACAGGAGTGCTGGCGACCGACAAGGTCTACGACCGCACGGCCGCCGACACGCTGAACACGGGTTCGGCCGCGCTTTACGGCATCATCAATTCCGATAACGTCAGTCTGGTCAGTGGCTCGGCGGCCGGAACTTTCTCCGCAGCGAATGCTGGTTCGAATCTGCCGGTGACTGCTTCGGGCTTCACCTTGAGCGGCTCGAAGGCCGCGGATTACGCGCTGGTTCAACCGGCTGGCCTCACTGCGAGCATCAGCCCGGCGTCGCTTTCGGTAAGCGGAGTTTCCGCAGTGAACAAGGTGTACGACGCAACCACCGTCGCTACATTGAATACTTCGAGTGTCACGCTCAACGGCGTCCTTTCGGGCGATGTTGTCAGCCTCGGGACCAGTGGAGCAACCGGAAGCTTTTCCGGCTCGGACGTGGGAACTGCGATCCCTGTTTCTACTTCGGGATTCATCATCTCGGGGGCGGCCTCATCGAATTACCGGGTCGCTCAACCGGGCGGCCTCTTTGCCGATATCACTGCTAAGCCTCTTTCGCTCGCCATCGTTTCTACGCCCACGAAGGTCTATAACGGGGATGCTGGTGCGATTGTAAATTCGTCCGGCTTTAGCTTGAGTGGCTTTGTCAGCGGCCAAAGCGGAGCGGTTGGTCAGGCCGCGCACGTCGCGTATGCCACGCCGAACGCCGGAACCCAAAGCGTGACCGCTACGCTGGCGGTGTCGGACTATACGGCGGGCTCGGGCACTAAGCTGTCGAACTACCTGCTGCCTATTTCGGTGACCGGTACGGGCGTCATCGATCCAGCGCCGATTACGATATCGATCAACGGCAATCCGACAAAAACGTACGACGGCACGGTCGCGGCATTGCTGAATTCTTCGAATTATCTGCTCAACGGTTTTCTGTCCGGACAGAGCGCTACGGTGACTCAGACCAGCGGCGTCTACGATTCGCCGAACGCGGGCTCACGCAGCGTCAGCACGACACTCGGGACGGGCGATTTCACAGCCGGGTCGGGGACGATTCTTTCCAACTACGCTTTTCCGACAGTCGTGACGGGTTTTGGCACCATTGTTCCGGCGCCGCTTGCCGGTAGCATTTATGCGGCGATTACGGGAGTGACGAAGTCCTACGATGGCACGACGGTCGCCACGTTGAACCCTGCCAATTTTGTGCTCAGCGGATTCATGAGCGGGGATGGCGCCACTGTTACGCAAACAGTCGGCCAGTATGCCAGCAAAAACGTAGGCGTGCAGCCGGTAACCGCCAGTCTCGCTCCCGGGGATTTCAACCCCAACTCCGGTACCGATTTTTCGAACTACACGTTGCCGACGGCGGCCTATGGTTCAGGCACCATCAATCCGGCGGTGTTGAGCGCATCGATCGTGGGGACGCCGACGAAGGTTTATAACGGCACGACGCGCGCTACGTTGACGAACCCGAACTTCAGCATCGCGGGACTTGCGCCGGGCGAAAGCATCAACATCAGCGACGCGGTTCAGGCGGCTTACGATGCGCGGCAAGCCGGTGCACGGACCATCACGTCGAACATTGCTGCTACCGACATTAGCGCCGGGTCTGGGACTCTGCTGTCTAATTACGTGCTGCCCACCAGCGCGAGCGGCGCCGGACAGATTACGCAAGCGCCGCTTTCGATTCTGGGTGTCGCGGCTCAGAATAAGACTTACGACACGACCACGGCGGCAACGCTGGCCACGGGCGGCGCGAACCTGTTTGGCGTAGTCGGCGCAGACAATGTTGCGCTGTCCTCAAGCGGGGCAAGCGGTGTTTTCGCCTCACCTAACGCTAGCAATGGTGTTCCGGTGAGTGCTTCGGGGTTTAGTATCTCGGGCTCGGATGCGGCGAACTATCAGCTGTTTCAACCGACAGGTCTGGCGGCCAACATCTTCCGTGCTCCTTTGACGATTACCGGCGTGAACGCACAGAACAAAAACTATGACAACACGACTGCCGCGACGCTGAATTCCGGGTCTGCCGCCCTGGCTGGTGTGCTTGCGCCGGATAACGGCCAAGTCGGGTTGGATGCGAGCGCTGTCACTGCGGCTTTCTCCTCGGTCAATGTGGGGAACAATCTGGCGGTGTCGGCCGGCGGTTTTTCGCTGAATGGCGCGCAGGCCTCGAATTACGCTCTCAGCCAGCCAGGGGGGTTGACGGCGAACATCGATCCAGCACTGCTCTTTGCGCAGATTATCGGCAATCCGACCAAGGTGTACGACGGTTCGGCTTCGACCACGCTGCGGGCTGCCAATTACAATCTGGTGGGCTTTGTTGCAGGGCAGGGCGCGAGTGTTCCGCAGTCCGCCGAAGCGAGCTATCAGTCGCCCGATGCTGGGCTGCAGCCGATCGCGTCGACTCTGGCGTCGTCCGATTTCGTCGCCAATTCAGGCACCAATCTTTCGAACTATATTCTGCCCACGTCCGGCTCCGGGATGGGTACGATCACCCAAGCGCCGCTGACTGCGGCCATCATCAACAATCCTATTAAGACCTACGATTCGACTACCACGGCGACGCTTGCATCGAGCAATTACACGCTGAACGGATTTATAGCGGGCCAAAGCGCGACCGTGACTCAAACGGCGGGGCTCTATAACGTAGCCGATGCCGGCACGCGTTCGGTGAGCGCGACGCTCGGAGGAGGCGACTTCGCGGCCGGTGGCGCGACTAATCTCAATAATTACGTGCTACCTGTTTCGGCGACCGGTACCGGCACTATCAACAAAGCACCGCTGCAGGTGGTGAGCGTGGCCGGCACGAACCGCAGCTATAACGGCGGTGTGGCGGACACGTTGAATGTTTCTACGGCCGGCGTTATGGGACTGTTTGGCTCCGATGCTGTGAATTTAAATACAGCCGGCGCGACGGGGGTCTTCGCCTCGAAGGATGCCGGTACCGGGATTGGCGTCACGGCGTCGGGCTTTACCATTTCGGGCGGACAATCAGCCGACTACTCACTGGCGCAGCCAACGGGGCTTTCGGCCGATATCACGCGGGCCACTCTCAATCTGACAAACGTGACAAGGGCCTATGACAGCCTGATGGATCTGCCGACTGCCAGCAGCGCTTACACGTTGGGAGGCGTGTTCGGCCCGGATGCCGTCTCGGTCAATGCCAGCGGAATTAGCGGGAGCTATGCCGACAAGAACGTGAATACGAATAAGAGCGTCAGCCTGAGCGGCCTCGCCCTTACTGGAGCGCAGGCGGCAGATTACACGATTGCGTCCAGCCTGACGAACGCGAATATCGGCACCATCACCAAAGCGCCGCTTACGGTGGTGGGTGTCGTGGCGGACAACAAGGTGTATGACGCCACTACGCACGCGGGCCTGGACAATAGCTCGGCCACATTCGGAGGTCTTCTTTTCGCGGGCGATGACGTCACGCTGAACACCACCGCCGCCTCCGCCACATTCAATAACAAGAATGTTGGCACCGGTAAGCCAGTGACGGCCACCGGCTACACCGCTTCCGGAACTGATTTCGGCAATTACAACTTTACGCAGCCGACGGGGCTTTCGGCCAATATTACGCCGTTCACCGGGATCAGTCTTAGTTCCGTGACTAAGATCTACGATGGCGGCACAACATTGCCTCCCGGGAGTGCAGCCTACGGGCTTGCCGGCGTGTTGGCTTCGGACAACGTGCAGGTAGCGACCGGCGGCTTATCGGGCGGTTATGGCTCTGTCAACGTTGGTACGAACCTTTTGGTCAGCTTGTCCGGCCTTGCTCTCACCGGCACAGATGCGGCGAACTATTCCATCGGCTCTACCGTCTCGAATCAACCTATCGGGCTAATCAACCCCAAGTCACTGAGCGCCGCCATTATTGGTACGCCGACTAAGACGTACGACACCCTGACCAGCGCCAGTCTTACTCCGGCTAATTTCAATCTCACTGGCTTTGTCCCTGGCGAAAGCGCGACCGTGACCAAGACGAGCGGAACTTATTCGAGCGCGAATGCCGGGACGCCCACCGTTTCGACCAGTCTGGCAGCGGGCGATTTCACGCAGGGCTCCGGTACGCTCCTGACGAATTACATCCTGCCGGTGTCGGCTTCGGGCGGCGGCAAGATCAACGCTGCGCCCCTATCCATCACCGGGGTCCTTGCGACCGACAAGATCTATAACGGCAATGTCACGGATGTGCTCAACACCTCCTCTGCAGCGCTGTCCGGCGTCTTCGCGGCCGACTCCAGCCTGGTCACGCTGAACAGCGCCGGCGCTCTCGGAACTTTCGCCTCGCCCAACTTCGGAACCGCCATCCCGGTGACCGCCTCTGCCTTTACTATCGGAGGCACAAAGGCGTCGAACTATACGCTGGCGCAGCCAACCGGTCTTTCCGCCAACATCGCCCAGGCCATGCTCAATTTGGCTTCGGTGACCAAAACCTACGATGCCACGGATGCCGCTGTGGGGGCCGGTGTCAGCTATACGCTGAGCGGAATCGTCGGAGCGGATGTGGTGTCGCTGAATACCAGCGGGCTGACAGGAACCTACTCGACGAAGAATGTAGGGACGGGAATTGGTGTCAGCCTAACCGGCCTGTCGCTCACCGGTGCTCGCGCCGCGAACTACTCGATTGCTTCCAGCGTGAGCAACGATCTGATCGGCACTATCACCAAAGCTCCGCTGAGCGTCTCGGGCGCTCTGGCCGTGAACAAAGTCTATGACGGAACGACTGCGGCGGCGATCGACAACAGCGGCGCTGCCCTGGTGGGCGTGCTTGGCTCGGATACGGTAAATCTCTCTTCGCCCAATGCCGGAACATTTGCCTCTGCTAATGCAGGAAGCTGGGCGGTGACGGCCGGGAGCGCCTATAGTGTTTCAGGCACTGATGCAGGCAACTATCTGCTCAGCCAACCCACTGGATTTTCCGCAAGGATCACGCCAGCGCCTCTTACAGCGGCGATCATCGGAAATCCGACACGGACCTATAACGGCTTGACCGGCGCAACCTTGAATGCTTCCAATTACGCGCTGAGCGGTTTCGTCGGCGGACAAAGCGCAACAGTTGGCCAAACCGTTGGTCTTTACGATTCGGCTGATGCCGGAACCCGTACGGTGACTGCCGGTTTGACCTCGCCAAACTTTACCGCCGGCTCGGGCACGCTGCTCTCCAATTACGTTTTGCCAACCACGGCCTCCGGCACTGGAACGATCAACCAGAAAGCATTGAGCGCGGCGATACTTGGCAATCCAACGAAAACTTATAACGCTACGACAGCTGCCAGCCTCGCGGCGGGCAACTTTACGCTGGGCGGCTTCATCGCCGGACAAGGCGCAACAGTGACTCAGACCGTTGGGACGTACGACACCGCCGATGCCGGTGCGCGCACGGTGACTGCCTCGCTGGGCAATGGGGACTTTTCCGCGACTGGCCCAACAAACCTGGCGAATTACCTTCTGCCAACGTCTGCTACCGGCGCGGGAACCATCAATCAGAAAACTTTGACGGCGGCCATCACCGGCGACCCGACCCGTATTTATAACGGAACAAGCGCAGCCACGCTGGCTGCGAGTGACTACACTCTTAACGGTTTTGTCGCCGGTCAGGGGGCAACTGTCAACCAAACATCAGGAATTTACGACTCAGCCGATGCCGGTGCGCGCACCGTAACTGCATCGCTCGGCACTGGGGACTTTTCCGCGACTGGCGCAACGAACCTGGCGAATTACGTCCTGCCAATCACAGCTACCGGCGCGGGGACGATCAATCAGAAAACTTTGACGGCGGCCATCACCGGCGACCCGACCCGGATTTATAACGGCAACAATGCAGCTACGCTCGCTGCGAGTGATTACACGCTCAGCGGCTTTGTCACCGGCCAGAATGCAAGTGTGACTCAAACGGCCGGAAGTTACGACTCAGCCGATGCCGGCGCGCGGACTGTAACGGCCTCGCTCGGAGCGGGTGACTTTTCTCCCACCGGCGGAACTAATTTGGCCAACTATATGTTGCCGGTGAGCGCCTCGGGCGTCGGGACGATCAATCAGAAAGCTCTAGCTGCGGCGATTACGGGCAATCCCAGCCGGACATACGACGGCACGACGAATGCGGCTCTTATTTCGGGCGATTACACGCTTAGCGGCTTTGTCACTGGACAGGGCGCAACTGTTACGCAGAGCGCAGGGGCGTACGATGCGGCCGATGCTGGGGCGCGCACCGTAACGGCTTCGCTGGGCACTGGTGACTTCTCTTCGACCGGCGGAACGAACCTGGCAAATTACCTGCTGCCCACTTCAGCTGCAGGCGCGGGCGTCATCAATCAGAAAACGCTTGCCGCCGCGATCACGGGCAACCCGACTCGCACTTACGACGCTACAACCTCCGCGAATCTCACCTCAAGCGACTACACTTTGAGCGGCTTTGTCGCGGGGCAGGGTGCAACCGTGAGTCAGTCGGTAGGAACCTATGACGCACCCGATGCCGGATCACGCACCGTTACGGCTGCTCTGAGTTCTGGCGACATCTTCAACAACAGTGGAACTAATCTCGCCAACTATATCTTGCCAACCACGGCCTCAGGCGCGGGCACGATCAATCAGAAGGCGCTCAACGCTGCCATTAGCGGAAGCCCGAGCAGAATCTATGACGGCACTGTCGCCGCCACGCTCGCACCAGGCGACTACACGCTGACCGGCTTTCTCGCGGGCCAAGGCGCAACTGTCACCCAGTCAGCCGGAACGTATGACTCTTCGAATGCGGGCGCTCGCAGCGTGACGGCCACTCTTGGTTTGAATGACTTTTCATCGAATGGCGGCACGAATCTTTCCAATTACGCCCTGCCTACCGCCGCGACCGGCGTGGGCGAAATCAATCCCAAAATCCTGACGGCGGCGATCAGCGGCAATCCGACTCGGGCGTACGATGGAACGGCCGCGGCGACCCTGATGCCCGGCGATTATACGGTGAGCGGCTTCGTAGCAGGCCAGGGCTCGAGTGTTACACAAACGGCAGGAATTTACGACTCGGCCGATGCGGGTGTCCGCACAGTAACTGCGTCGCTCAGTCCGAGCGACTTTGCCGCAAATTCTGGAACTAGCCTCTCGAACTACGTTCTGCCAGCATCTGCCTCCGGCGCAGGCACAATCAGTCCAAAAGCACTGTCGGCCGCGATTACGAGCAATCCCACGCGGACCTATGATGGAACCACCGCTGCAACGCTTGCTTCGGCCGACTACGCGCTCAGCGGCTTTGTGAATGGACAGGGCGCGCTTGTTACTCAAACGGCAGGGAATTACGACACTGCCAATGCCGGATCGCGCACCGTCAGCGCTTCGTTGAGCGGCACTGACTTCGCGGCGACAACTGGCACCAATCTCGCGAATTACGCTTTACCCGCCACCGCTACAGGTGCGGGGACAATAGATCCGAAGGCACTGGCGGCAACCGTTACCGGCAATCCCACGAAAGCCTACGACGGGACGAATCTCGCGACTCTTGTACCTGGCGATTACACGCTCGCGGGCTTCATCGCCGGACAGGGCGCGAACGTTACGCAGACGGCAGGCGCATTCGACAACGCCAACGCCGGATCGCATAGTGTTACCGCGGCGCTGGGCACGAATAATTTCTCGGCGGCCACTGGAACGAACCTCGGCAATTACATTCTGCCAAGCAATGCTACTGGTGTTGGAACGATCGATCCTAAAGCGCTCACGGCGAGCATCGTCGATGTCTCGAAGATCTACGACGGTGCCACCTCGGCAGTGTTGGCCGCCGGCAATTTCGTGCTATCGGGCTTTGCGCCAGGACAGAACGCGAGTATCACCCAGACGGCTGGTTCCTACGCAAGCGCTAATGCCGGCCAGCATGGTGTCACGGCTGCGCTCTCGGCCAATGATTTCGTTCTCAACGGGGGCGCCATTGCCTCGAACTATGTCCTGCCGATATCTGCTTCCGGAACGGGACTAATTAACCCAAAGCTCCTGACCGCCTCGATAACGGGGATGCCCGGCAAAACGTACGACGGCAACACAAGCGCTCTTCTCGGATCGGGTGACTATACACTCAACGGCTTTGTTGCCGGGCAGGACGCCACAATTACTCAATCGGCAGGACTCTACGATTCGGCGAATGCCGGATCTCGAATGGTGGCGGCAACGCTGCGAGTCGGCGATTTCACCGCCATCTCGGGTACCAGCCTCGGCAACTATCTTCTTCCGGTTTCGGCCACGGGTCCGGGCACTATTGAACGCCGTCTGCTCACTGCTGTCATCGTCGGCGATCCCACTCGTATGAGCAACGGAACGCTCACAGCCAACCTGATGGCCGGGAACTTTACCCTTAAGGGATTTATCGCCGGTCAAGGCGCAACCGTCACGCAGACACTTGGCGTTTACGACGCAGCACAAGCCGGATCCCGTACGGTAACGGCTCTACTCGCTGCTCAGAATTTCAATCCGTATGCCGGAACTTTGCTCGCGAATTATGTCCTTCCTGTCTCCGCGATGGGCGGGGGCGCGCTTACCCCGGCCATTCTCACTAACGCGCCAACCCTGGCCGACGCAATCATCTCGAACATGACAATCCGCAACATGGCATCCGCGACGCAGATCGCGACAACCACCGCTCAAGCGGCGTTCGGGGCGGCTGTACCGCGAACTTATATTCCGTATCCGGCTCCGTCGACGCTTTCGACGTGGCAGAACAATGGCTTCGGCTCGCTGCCCAGCATCGTGTCTACCACTGAAGCCTCGACCGGCGGCGCTCCTATTATCAACACTACCGAACAAATCCTCCTGCAGGGCGGGAAAGAAAAATCGTGGCATCTCGTGCTGCCGCCACCTCGGCCGGCTGCTGTTTCCACGGGGGCCGGACATTGATGAAACAAATGATGGTACGTTCCGGCCTGCTGGCGTTGGCGGCTACAGTGTTGGTTTCGGCGCAAGATTTTCCGCGCGTCGCACCTAACCTACCTGCAAGAACAGGAGCATCGGCAGTGGTGACTCCCTCGGCCGTACTGCCTGCGAGCAATTCACAGACTCGCTTGCTTCCGGCATTGAAAGGGCTCGTGTTCATCGCTGGCCCGGAACGGATGAGTGCAGCCGGCCTCGCGGTTTCTACAGTTGGGCCGTCCGGCATCGACGTTTCCCAGATTCCCGAGCTGAACGATCATCGCTTCCTCGCTCAACTGGGCGATTTCATTGGTCAACCTGTAACGCTCGCTCAATTGGACCGGATCGATGCCGAGACGACGACCTGGCTGCGGGCACATCAGCGCCCGTTTGTTGATGTCTCGGTCCCCCCGCAAAATATTTCGAGCGGCGTGATTCAGGTGGTGGTCACGCAGTACAAACTGAACCGCGTGCAAATTGCCGGCGCGCGCTATTTTTCGCCGACACTCATCAGGCAAACCAGTGGACTGCAACCCGGACAGACCCTGCGGCTGGATGATCTGCAGACCGACCTCGACCGGCTCAATCGAAACCCGTTCCTGAACGTTGACGCCGTGTTTCATCCGGGCGCACAGACCGGCGAAACAGATGTGACGCTTAACGCAAAAGATCGATTGCCGCTTCGCTTCTATAGCGGGTACGACAATCTAGGGGTGCGCAGCCTGGGTGTGAATGAGTTTAACTCTGGTGTGAACTGGGGCAACGCATTCGGCACCGGGCAGATCCTTTCTTATCAGTTCACCCGTACTTTCAGCGGGCGATCCACATCCCATTCGATCTCGGACACCATTCCACTCCGGTGGGGCGATCAGCTGCTGATCTTTGGCTCGTATGGTGTGCAGCAGCCGCTGGTCGCTGACATCTTTAACGATAAGGGCCACTCGGGGCAGGCCAGTGTGCGCTATGTTCGCCCGCTGCCGCGCGTTCACCGCCTTACTCAGGACCTGCAGATCGGCTACGATTTCAAAACTACAGATAATAATCTTGAATTTGCCGGCTTTCAGGTATTCGGCACAGAGGCCGCGGTGGACCAGTTTCCGTTAGTCTACGAAGCAAATCTCGCCGATCACCTCGGCCAGACCGCCATCCAGAACACGTTCGTATTCAGTCCCGGACGCTTGACCGCCAACAACACGAGCGCCGCTCTTTCGACCCTGGTTCCGGGCGCACGGGCCGACTATCTCTATAACCGCTTTCTGGTGACTCGCACGACGCCGCTGCCGAGAGGTTTCAGCGCTGTCAGCCGATTCACCCTGCAGACCAGCAGCAGCAATTTGCCATATAGCGAGCAGGTGGGCGGTGGTGGTGTAGGCAGCGTTCGCGGATATTACACCGATACCGCGCTTGGCAGCAAGGGCGAAATGTTTAGCCAGGAGCTGCGCCTGCCCGCATTTGACCCGTCGCATCCGCTTCATCGTGGTTCGGAGTTTGGAGGCAAGACCCAGTTCGGGGTGTTTTTCGATTACGCGGACCTGCGGCAAGTTCGCGCCATTCCCAACGCGGCAAATACGGTTGACCTCGCCAGCGTCGGTTTTCTCGCACGCTATTCGCTTTCGCGCTCCATCGATGTTCAATACGATATGGGTTACCGGCTGCGGCGCGCCCCTACGGTTCCTGATCTCGGGGCGTATGGTCAAGTTTCAGTTACTGGGAGCTTTTGATTCGCGTCCATTACCGCGTTGTGGCAGCGGTTATGGCGTGCGCTGGCCGGGGTGGGGCTACGTAATCCACGAGCTCATCGACCGGTTTCTTCCCGGCCCAGGCAATGCCGCGGAGAATCATTCGCTGAATTTGATAATTGGCGAAATTGGCGTACGTATGGCCCTGCATCCAAACAAATGCCCGTGCAGGCTCGCCGCCCGGAAGGGTGTGTTCATAGGTCCAGATCTGCGGCACCACTTCACCCTTGTGGTCGCCCGCACTATGTGTGGGCGGGATGATGGCGGTGGCCAGCACATGGATGGCAGGATCCTTTGGGGAACTCGCGCGCACAACGGACTCGCGATCCACTCCCACGTCCGCCGAAGTTCCTCTTTCGTTTGGTGGCGCGGCATCGCGGCCTGTACTTGCTTTTGCCCAAGTCATGTTGAAGAAAGCCTCATCAAAAATCGTAATGTCGGACATGTCCTTCATGATGGGATCTGACTTGTCCACAACTGCGTAGTGAATCGGGGCGTCCAGGGTGTAGTTCACCTCTCCGTGCTTTTTTGCACCGCCGAAAAGGGTCGCCAGGTAAGCCGGGTCCGGACCGCACAAAGAATCGTGAAAATTAACCAGGCCGCCGCCACGCTTCACGAACGCTTCAATGACAGCTTTGTCGTTATCGATAATATATCCCGCGTCGCCTTTGTAAATCACGAGCACATCCGTGTGTGCGAGGTCGGCGCTGCTGGGGGGATGCAAGGCACCATCGACCACGGCCCCACGTTCGGTGAGAAGCTTGCTCCAGTCGGCCAGGAACTGCGGGTAGTCATGCTGCCCCGTCAAATGGGATTTCAGGCCCGCCCAGAGAAAAATGTGCATGCCATTCGGGTTTTGTCCTGGAGGCCGGGGTGCCTGCGCGGTTGGGGCAGCGCTTGTCGATTGCGCCGTGACATGAACTTGCCCCGCCGCCATCAGGAAAAGCAGCAGGATGGCGCTATTCACCTTTAAACCCAAACGCATACACAGTTCCATCATAGGTCGTGACAAACACGCGTCCATCGCTCACGGCGACAGCGCCGAAATGGGTGAACGACGACATGGTCTTGCCGCTCGAGAATAGTTCTTTTCCGGTCTGAGCGTCAAACGCGTATAGTGTTGCGTTGCCGGTTGTTTGCGCGATCCGCTCTTGAGCGGAATACAACTGGCCGTTCTCCTTCACCTGGCGAATAAACTCCCCGCTCGAGATCGAGAAGACCACTCCATTCGCAATGACGGGAGGCTCGGGAACAGCCATGTTATGGGACATCCAGGCAGGTGTCAGAACTGGTTTTCCGTCTTTCTCTTCCACCTTGAAAGCCATGATGCTGCCATCGGGCGCGGGTCCATTCCCACTTCCAAAAGCCTGCGCCTGTGCGCTGGGCGGCCCCCAAGCCGGAGCGTAGAGCCAGCGAACGCCTTTTGTGTCTTCCCAGGTGGCAAACCCACCCCAAAAGCCGCGTCCGGCAATATCGGCGGCTTCATTGGCATATAGCGGGCTTTGAAACAGTGGTTTGCGATGCGTTTCTCCTCCCGGAAATTTTGCATCAGTTAAGAAGAGCGCGCCCTCCTTGCCGGACCCGACTACCAGATCTCGTCCTTTGAACGGGAAAACTACAGGTGTCATGTTGCCCATGTCCAGATCTTTACGGGTCAGATAACTCGCGTTTGCGGGCGTGTAATAGTTAGTCAGCTTTAAATCGTGGGGCGAGAGTGCCAGTAAAGTGTCGCCATATTTCCCAGTCGCCGGATCGAAGGGACCATCACCGGTTTCAGCGTAGACTGTTCCGTCAGAGCCTACTGACGCTCCGCCTCGTCCCCATATCCCGCCCCCGTACGTATTTGATTGAAACGAAATTACTGGCTTGTCAGGGCTGCTCAGATCCATACCCCATACGCCTGATTTGGCCTGTGCGCAGCCTTGCGAAGTAGTCGTGTAAATGTCGGTGCCGTTGTTGTTCAGACTCCAGTTCTTTGAATAAGCAGGAACAAACTGCTTCGGCGGAAATCGATCTTCGCCGTTCACCATGTTCAGCGCGTGTAACTTACCATCTATGGAAATTACATAGACTGTTACTCCTTCTTTACCCTGCATGATAAGCGGGGTGTCATTCAACGCATTAGGACAAAAATAGGAGCCGGTACCTGAGTTACCACCCGGCTGAGGGGCATTGTTTTCGAAGTGCTTCTTCCAGGCAACGGTGCCGGTATCCGCGTCGATTACGTAAAGGTTATCGGAACTGCCGCCGACTACGACATATGTCTCAGCGCCTTTGTTGGTGTAAACCGGATTAATCACCACCGGCGTTGTCAGGGAATTCAGTTCCTTGGGCGCGTTGTCCAGCTTTACTTTCCAAAGCAGCTGCATGCCTTTGACTGTGTCGGCCGAAATCGATGTTTCGTTTTGCGCCCAGCCATTGCGCTGCGGATTGCCGCCGAACGTCAGCCAGCTAGCGACCGCGATCGAGCAACTGCCCCCCGCCAGCACGAAAGAACGAAGGTACGCCCGGGCCTTCAATCGTTTGAAAGAGATCTTCATGAATTTATTCTTGCGAACTTCGATTCTCAGGCTCGTTCCATCCCGCATGATCTGGCCAGTCCAGAATTTCAAAGTGGGGATAAGGTTCTTCTCTGGCTAGCTTGGTGAAGTCTGCTATGTTGGCCTGCTCGTGATTGCCGTCCTGCGACTCGTAATACCAAGTGGCTTCCTGCCCTAATTTAGCTACTTCTCCCGAGATAAAGAAGGATTGTTTCTTGTAATGATAGGGAGCGTGTTTGCCGGGTTGAGCTCCGTATACCTGATCTACTAACAGCCTGGTGTCACGAGAAAGTAAACCCTGACTCAGCAGTTCCTGCATGGCTTTGACTACTATCCAGTTGTTCGTTCGATGGTCGACATGGCGCTCGTCAGGGTGCCCGGTAACGATTAAATCCGGATTGAACCGCTGAATAAACTGCTTCACCGCCGCGATCACCGGCTCGCGCGCATAAGCCAGATTTGGAATAGCAGCTTCCCGAAATGGTGAATGCTCGCTTGCCAAAAGCACGGATAAGTATGGATGGCTTACCGTATGGTAATCTTTCCAGATCTGCTCCATCCCGCCATCGGGAAGACCGAGAAAGAAGATGTTCTCACGAGGGACGCCTAAGTGACCTAATGACGCTCGTGCTTCTTCCATCCGTACTTCGCCGAAGTCCATGGCGCGCGCTGCATCGCAGGAGTGCATGTAGAACCGATCGCAGCCTCCTGCGTCGCCGCTGGTCAGATAAACGAAGTGAATCGGAATGTGATTTTCGACTGCCGCGCGAATCAGACCGGGGTGCGCGGTGTCGTCGTCCTGGTGAGCACAGAAGACCAGTATGGATTTCGCCAGTTTGTTTACGGCAAGTTCCAATTGGTTCCGGGCGATCACTACGCCGCTCGCAGTTTCGAGTAACACCTGAAGCAGGTAACCGCCCGGTTCCCGCGCTCGCAGACTTACCATATGGGTCCCTTCTACCGCGCCAGAAAGTGTATGGCTCTCTAACTCATGGCCGGCAGCGTTGAGCAGACGCGTGCGGATATGAGCGCCGTCCTGAGACTCGTGCGGCTTTACTGAGAAGGTAATCGCCGGCTCTGTGTCGGTTGGAAAGATCGTGTGGCTGGTATCGAAGCGGATCACATCGGAAACAAATTCAGGCGGATAAAAGTTCCGATAAGCTTGCGATTTCGGCACATCCGTCAGGTGCCAGTAAAGGTACAAAAACGGATATTGCTTGGGTAGAGGGGTGTTTACCGGAATCGTGAAGGCGGGTGGGGCAAACGCCAGATCGTAAATGCGATCCGGCTGGCGGCTGTCCCGAATCACCACCGAGTAGTAAATGGCGACCGGTTCCTTATCTGCCTGCACCACGGCCGCCTGCTTCACTCTAAACTCTTTGGTTGCCCCAGGCGCGAGGGAGAGTGACTTGTCCACAATGTGTTTCCACATCGGCGGGTCATCGGGTGACGGCGCAATCCATGGGTAAGTGTAAGGCTCGAATTCTACTTGCAAATGATCGATGGTACGGTCCGACACGTTGCGAACCGTAATCACCGGATTGACAGTATCGCCCGAAGTATAAAACGTCTTATCCAGCTCGACGGACTGCACCTTTGCCAGTTGCCGGTGGATGGCGAAAGACGTGGCCTTCTCGATGATCTTACCGGCGTCTGTCGTCAGATCCAGATCGTAACGGCCCGTGATGGCGGAGTCGGGTATCTTCCATACCGCGGTGTACTCTGATCCATTTACCCGAATGTGATTTACTGCAGGTTTGTCTTGACCGGCGTAGCGTATGCTCACCGTGGCCGCCCGCTTCGCCGGCTGGAGCCGGATTCGTATTACGTCGCCCACGTTGTAATTCGTGTAATCCGCGATGGCGGCCACTTCGGCTGCGCGCGTTTGCAGACAAACAAGGTGCACGAAACCGAGTAACACAAGAACTAAGCGCATAGAGAAAGGCGAAACGGGGTTAGAAGCTTGTTGGAAGGATTATCGAAAGTACCTGCTCCTGTGAAGACGCGGTCCGGTAGAGGTTCCGTAAGAACTCCAATCGCTTCGCTCATGGTTTCCGTGCTTCCGGTTGAAGAGCCACTGACGTGGCTCATGGCTCCGATAAAAACATACGCTGCTTAAGAGGCGCGAGCCCAGCGGCCAACCGGTTTGGGCGACGCATCAGAATGTGAGCTTCAAACTGAGCTGAATCGTGCGCGGCAAGTTTTCTGTACCATATGCAGTGCCGAACGGCGAGCAACTCGATTGTGAAAGATCCAGGCACACGTTGTTATATTGCGCGTAGTTAAAGGCATTGAGAAATTCAGCGCGCAGCCACGCCTGATACCGTTCCGTACCCAGATTTTTAGCAACACCTATATCGACGTTTCGAGCGGCGCGTTCGCGCAATTGCGTCATGCGCTGGGGGGCATTCCCGAGCTGGTAAATGGAGGCCGGCGCGGAGTAGGGCGCGGCACTTACCCAGTTATCCGCGCTCTGGTTTGCCGGCACCACATTCGTGCCAAGTATGTTCGGTAACTGCGGGCCCGGATAACCATAGTTGTTCAATTGATTGCTCGGGCTTTCCTGCAGGCCATAGAGTGGAAGGCCGCTTGCCAGCCGGATCGTTGAGGATACTTGCCAGTTCCCTAGCACCCCCTTGACGATCGCCGGAGCGTCGCCACCCCACTTCTTTCCTTTTCCGTACGGCAGTTCGTAGACTACTGCAGTCGCAAAGCTCTGTGGTACGTCGTGCGTGCTGATGTTGTAATCGAGCAAAGTGTTGTAGGCGTCGCGCCACTGATTGCCCGTCGCCCAGCCCAGGAAATCTTCGGGGCCGTTATCAAGCGCTTTCGACCAGGCATACGTTACCAGCAGGCTAAGGCCAGAACTGAATGAATGGTTGTATTTCACGTCCAGAGCATTGAACGACGATCTAGCGCCTGGCAGGGAACGCGTCCATTGCAGGTTTGTGTATTGAGGATAGGGACGCAGCAGTTCGTTATAAGCAATCGTCGGCTGACTGCCTAAATAGGTCGACGGATCAGCGACGTTGTAAAACGGGTTCGCTACCTGGCTATCCAGCTGTGGTCCTAGTGTGAGGTATTTTCCTTGTAGCTGGTCGGCATCTAGATTGGGATTACCATACAGCAGCTTTCGCCCGCGATTGCCCGTATAGCCAATCTCGAACACCGAATGCGAGCTGAGCTGGTATTGCAGATCGAAGCTCCAGTTCTCGCTGTACGGCGTAGGATGGGAGCCCTTCGGCCAGATCTGGTCCAAACCATTTCCGACCAGTGTCAAACCTCCCTGTGAACTGCCCTGCGGCTGTGAAATTCCGTTAGGAAAAGGATTATCGACCAGATTTAAAGGCGTGTAACCATTGTTGGTGGTGGCCAAATAAGATGTTGTGGAACTGAATCCGTAAAATTGCCCCGGATTATCGTAGCTGATCATCGCAGAAGCCGGCAGGAAGAAGATGCCTGCGCCGATACGCGCCACCAGACGATCCGTTATTTTATAGGCAATGCCGGCTCGTGGCGCAAAATTCACGTTATCGGGCGCCCAGGCATAACGCCCGTTGCCGTTGGTGCCCGCGTATTCGAACTGCCCTTGAACCGGAAATCCAACTTGCGAACTAATAGGATTTGCGGCGGTAGGATCGAAGAATTCGAGCCGGTTGTAGCGTTCGGTCGCCGGCCGCTGGTTTTCATATCGCAGGCCGACATTGACGGTCAGGCGTTGATTCACCCGCCACTGGTCCTGAATATACGTGCCGTAGGTGTGCAACGACATCGCAGGATCGATATTGATCGACTGGCCGCCCCCGCTGGCCGTACCAAGCAACATGGAGGCGATCGGGTTTCCGCTGGCAACGGACGAAAAGTTCAAAGCCGTACACGGGCCGCCATTCGGGTCCGGGTCGCAAGATGTCTGCGCGCTGCTGAAGTTGAATGAGCCCGCCGCTTCGCTGATGCTGTTGATCTGCTGCACGTCGAAGTTGAAGCCAAACTTCAAGGTGTGCTTCGAGAACTGTTTCGTCACGTTTACCAGGGCTGTATCGGAATACCGCACGTAGCGCTGGTAGCTGCCGTTACCGAGTGAGTCGAAGCCGTTATCCGGATAAACAGTAGGCAGCAGCGGGGCCTGGAATAGCGACGGAGACAAACCGATGGTGGAAGCACTGGCAACGCCATAACCTTGCGCCGTATGCTCTTCTTTCCACCGGCTATAACTTCCATAAGTGTCGATTACCCAACTGGGACTCGGAGTAATTGTGTCGTTCAAAACCACTTGAAACCCGGTGTTTACCTGGTTATTGCCGGTATCTGCGCCGTTACAGAAGTAACAAGGAACGAACTGGTCCTGACGGAAGCGATCGGACCAGCGCAGGAAGACACGGTGAATCGCACTCTGGTCCCAATCGACGCGCGAATCCAGCTTGTCGTTTAGTGTGTTGCCTGCGCCTTGCGCGTAGTAGTTAAAGAGATTGTTTGGCCCCTGGCCCGGCCGATTCGGCAGCGGATAGAGGTTTACGATCTTCTGGCCAACCGGATTGATCAGGTTCGTAGGAACCTGATTGCCCGAAAATTGAGTACGGGTAAAGTTATTCCCAGTGGTGTCAAGAGCAGTTGTCGAAAACGGATTGTAGATAAGATTCGGTGAACCATCCGCATTCAGGGCCCCGGCAAAGTTTCCGGCGCGCTCAGCCTGGGTAGGTACCGTTTGAAGCCCGGAGTTTTGCGTGTTGGGCTGGCGCAATCCCTCATAACCGGCGAAGAAGAATAGATTTTCGCGTTTGAGGATGGGACCGCCGATATTGCCGCCAAACTGATTCTGCTTAAACTGTCCCTTCGGCGCGCCATTGCGATTATTGGTCCAGCTATTTGCGTTCAGAGCGGAGTTCTGGAGGTAGTCGTACACCTCGCCGTGGAACGAGTTTGTGCCGCCCTTGGTAATCAGTGTGACGATGCCGCCTCCCGACCTGTCGTACTGCGCATCATAGGTGTTCTGCACAATCTGCTGCTCCTGGACAGAATCCTGCAAAGGTGAGACCACAAGACCGCCCCAGTCAACCGCCTGCGAGGGCGCGCCGTCGATCAGAATGGACGCTTCGCCGGTTCGGCCGCCATTCAACCCAAAGTTACTCGACAACTGATCGAGCGTACCGCTTCGCTGCGTCTGACCGCCCGGAGCCTCAGTCGTACCGGCCACTGCAAAGACGAAGTTCAGCGGATTACGCGTGCTGTTCGGTAGCGCCTCGATCAGATGGCTATCCATCGTCACGGAGTTGTTGGCGGTTTGGGTATCTACCAGGACGGCCGAGTCAGTTACTTCGATCTTCTGCTGGGTGTCGCCCACCTGGAGCGACACGTTAACCGTGCTCGCGACTTGAGCTTGGAGAACTAAGTTGCTCTTGACGAAAGTTTTGAAGCCGGGCGTAGTGACCGTTATCTGATACGTTCCCGGATTTAGGTTGCTGAACTGATACGATCCGTCCTCCTTTGTCGTGAAGGAGCGAACATCGCTGGTGCCCATGTTCTCGAGCTCGACTCCGGCGCTCTTAACGACGGCCCCGGTCGGGTCCGTTACGCTGCCCGTAATGGATGAGGTAAAACTCTGACCCATAGCAACTTGACCGATGCCGATGAGTAAACCAAACGCGAACAGGGCGCCTGGAGACGAATGTCGCCGGCGAAAAGCGTTATTTCGATTGCTAAGGAAACCCACGTGTGACTCCTGAGGAACTACCAACCTGAAAGCTACTGCTGGACAAGATATCAGACCTTGATGAAACGTTCAAGAACTTTTCATCAAATCCACTCGGGCGCGGATTTTTAATGGAAAAGAACACGCATTCCTGCCAGCAGAACGTCGCCGCCGGATTTCGTGCTCCTGCCAACATCGGCAACATTCTCAGGTGCGCCCAGCGCCATCGCGGCTTGTTCCATCGACCGGGATCGCTCATAATCCTGTCGCGATTGGAAAACCAGCGCCTGGGCCAGCCACACCTTGTACCACTCTGGACAAAGTGTTTCGATACGTTTGAATGCCGCATCGGAACCGGCTCGATTGCCGGACATATCGAGCGTGAGAGCCTTCATCAGCAAAAGCTCGGGGTCATTCGGAGCCTTTCGCAGACCTTCGTCAAGCAGCTTTAGAGCAGCTGCCAGCCGTTTGTCCTCGATCAGGAGAAGCGATGCCGCACGATACAGTTCCGGGTGCGCGGGATTCGCAGTCACGGCTTCTTTCACGGTGGTTTCGGCCTCTTGCCACCTGCCAAGCCCCTCCAGCATCTGTGCGCGCGCCAGATAATAATCGCCGCTCCGCTTCGAAGCCGGTATCCGGTCCAGGTCCTCCAAACCAGCCTGCAAATTCTTCACATGAGCGTCTGCCAGCGCCAATTCGAGCCCCACCTCTGGCGATGCCGTCTCGCCCTGCATGCCACTTTGTTCGAAGAGTTGCTTGGAGGTCTGGTATTGGCCGGCCTTGCGAAGCGCCGCCATTGCCTCAGCCAATAGAGGTCCCTCCGGATGCAAACCGGCTAAAGTTTGCGCTACCGTCTTTGCGTCTTCGACCTTCCCCTGGTCGAGCAAAATACCCAGGTATTTCACCTGCGCATCGGCATTGGCGGGATTAGCGCGCACAGTATGTTCAACCCCGGCGCGATATCTCGCTTGCTGCTCGTCCGGAGAAAGACCGAGAAAATCGACCAACCCGGTAGGATGCGGGGATTCGGATCTGTCAGGCCCCAGTTGACGGCAGCGTGCAAAGACCGCCTGTGCTTCCCCGGTGTGGCCCAGCTTGGACAGAGCGCGGCCTAAATGCAGCAGCACGGTGGAATTAGCGGGCGTCAGATCAGCCGCCCTGCGCAATACCGGGAGCGCATCGGCCGCACGGTCCAGAGACAGGTAGGCCTCTCCTAGTCGATCTAGGATAATTCCGTTTTTGGGCTCGCGTCCGGCTGCAAACTCAAAGTCCGGCAGCGCCTGCTCGGGCTTGCCTTGCCGGTAAAGCAGCAGACCGCGAGCGATGTGCGCTCCTACCAAATCCGGCTTCAAAGACATCGCCCGGTTCAATTCGCTGAGCCCTTGCCCCGGCTGCGTCGGCGTCTCGGCCGTACCAAGTTCGTAGTGTCCGGTCGCATCGGTGGGATGCTTCCGGGCGTACGCACTTAATTCGGCCAGTCCGCTCTGCATGTCCTGTCCGATAGCGCTTTCGACGAAGGCCTTCTCGCGGCGCGCCGTGTCGTCATCCGGCAAGATCTTGAGATATTCGCTCCAGACGCGAGCCGCATCGGCAAAATAGCCGAGTCCGGCCGAGGTAAGCGCCAGTGTTTCGAGCAGATCGGTGCGCTGCGGTGCTAAATGGGAAGCCCTCGCCAGTAATGCCAGCGCGTCATCTTTTTGATTCAACGCGATATTCACCGCCGCCAGATCATAAAGCACGTCCACGTTTTCCGGCTGCCGGTCGAGCGCCTGCTGCAGGAGACTTTTCGCTCGCTCATTGTGACCCGCGTGGGACGCCGCCAATCCAAGAAAATACAAAGCCTCGAAATTGCCGGGTTCGGCTTCGAGGGTGCGAGAGAACAACGGCTCCGCTTCTTTGTAGCGGCCCACCGATGCCAGAGCTTGGCCCAGCGCGAAGCTTTCCGCGGCATTGTTTCGTGTGTTTGCTGAGAGGTGCGCAAGAATGGCATTACCCTCGGCCTCGCGGTGCAGAGCAAAATCGGCTTGCATGCGCAGGATGGCGAGGTCGGCACGGTCCCGCAACGCGGCAGGAAGTCGATCGAGATAACCGAGAGCCTCGGCCGGCGCCTTCTGCTCCAGCCCGAGACGCGCCAGTTGCACTAGGGCGTTGGTGTTCCCGGCATCCATGCCAACTACTCGCAAAAACGTCTTCCGGGCTTCAGTCCGCTTGCCCGTAGCCAGCAAATGATTGCCGTAGTTGTTCAGCAGAGCCGGTTCGGGCGCAGCTGCCGCTAGCGCACGGCGATACACGTCATCCGCTTCGGCGTATTTCTTCTCCTGATCGAGAACCGGGCCCAGAACTGCCAGCGCTTCGTCATCGTGAGGTTGGCTCTGCAGCCGCGTTCGCAGAATATTCTCGGCGGAAGAGAGATCGCCCGCCTGCAATGCCGCAATGGCTCGTGGTACCGCGTCGTCCTCTGCAGCCCGCGTTTGCGTGAACGGCCCCAGCAGCACTGCCACGATACAAACCTGCGGCAGTAGTCTCATTAAGGCGCTGTCGTCAAAGCCAGATCAGAGGGCTTGACGCCGGCCGTATAGATTTCGTTCAGGAAGGAGTGTGGATCGTACTTGCCGACAAAGGCCACATTCGCTTTCTGCGGAATGACGCCCTCCATACCAAGCGTCCAATAAACCGCATTGACAATCATCCGCCGCAGCGCCTGGTTTTCGATATCATCCGCCGCCCCAATGGTCGACGTGAAGGCCCTCGCCTTTTGGCCGCGTTCTGTTGTGAAGGTATTCGTCCAAGCGATGGGCATCATGGGATCGTTCTTCCCGGCTACCGGCGAACCTTCCGGACTGAGCCAGGAAAGCACTTGCCCCAGCAGCAGCGGTTGGCAGGTTGCCTGCATTGGTAGACGTACTTCGTACGTGTCGGTGGGACCCCAGATCTCGCCATCGTTGATCCCGCGCAGGATCGGACTCTTTTTCGCTCCGGGCGCGAACCAGCCGCGAGTGCTTTGGTGCCCATGGTCGCCATGATGCGCCACCCAGGTTTCGCCGAGCACTTTGCGCCCAAAACCACCTTCCCATCCCGGCACTTTGCTGTCCCACGACCATTTCTCATACGTCCGGCTAGCGTGCAATTCGAACGGATGAGTGCCTGTGCGCAGGGCGAGAACCGGGCGGCCCGATTCGACGTAATCGACGAACTCCTTCATCTGATCATCCGGCAGATCTCGCCAGCGTATAAACAGGATCAGAAGATCGGCGGTTTTCAGTGCGTCCAAGCCGGGGATGTTCCGCTTGGCGCGGGGATCGATGGTTCCGTCTTCCGGATTAATCGAGAACAGCACCGTGCAGGTGAACCCGTGATGCACGGCCAGGATTTTCGCGAGAGCAGGAAGCGCTTGTTCCGAATGATATTCGGCATCGTCGCCCGCGACTAAAACTATATGCTTGCCGCGCCCGGCGCCGGATCCGCCGTGATAGGTAACACCGGCCGCGCTCAGAGCAAGGCTGCAGACGAAAAATGCGAAGGGGACAAGCCACCACTTGGATTGCGCAGTCATAAGAGCTTTCGCGCGATGCTTACAGCATCATGTGTTCCTCTTTGCGCAGCGGGCGGCAGGTGCTGCGCTTCATCAGATGCGTCGCGACCATAACGCCGCGTGTGTCCCGCTCGCCCTTCTCAATCTGAGCAATCGCAGCCTTCGCAAGTTGCCGTCCGACCTCTGCCATCTCGACCGACACGCTGGTCAGGTTCGAAGCGCGGGCTCGTCCCAGTTCATGTTCGAAGCCAATCAGGCTTACATCTTTCGGCACTTCAAGACGGTGCTGCCGCAGTCCTTCGCGCGCGCCTACCGCCAGCCCGTCTGAGGCTGTCAAGATAGCCGTCATCGGCCATCCCTGTTCCAAAATATAGGAGACTGCCATCTGCCCACTCTCGAACTCGTCATCCGATAGTGAAATTGTGTGAGCATGTGGCTCGAGACTCAGTTCTGCCATGGCCTGCGCATACCCCTTGAAGCGTTGCTTGTGCCAGGTGCGCGAGGCATCCCCGACATACCAGATATGCTCGTGTCCCAATTGCGCCAGATACTGCGTCGCTTGATAGCAGCCGCCGCAATCGTCGTATTGCACCAGGTTGCGCGCCAGTGCTTTGCCACCTGTTTCCATGAAATGATTGGTCAGCAGGACATAGCGGAGACCGTGATTTTCAAACGCCTTCAAAATGTTCTCGTGGATGGTGCCGGCAAAAATAATACAGTCCGCCAGACCCGGCGTTTGCACCACGTTTGGAATCTCCAGGCTGGCGGGAGAAGCGTCCGGCGGACATTGATGCCGGGCGAACAACAGATTGTAGCCGGCGTTCGAACAGTATTCTTCCACGCCCAGTAGCAACAACGAATGCGCCGAACTCAAACCAAAATCGTTCAATAAGATCAACCCGATAATCCGCGACCGGGTATGCACTACGCTGCGAGTTCGCGCGCTCAGGCGGTAACCCACTTTGCGCGCCACCGCTTCCACACGCTCCCGCAGGCCATCGTCGACGTCGTCATGCCGGTTCAGTACCCGCGAAACCGTGCCGATGGATACTTTGGCGTGTCTCGCGATGTCTTTCATCGTCGGCGAAGATGGTCGGCGCGGCATCTCTAAAGTTGCATCGCGCTGACTGGCTCAACCTGCGCGATTTCGGAAATGTCGATCGAGCGGCGTTCGCGGATCGATCGATAGCCCGCCTCGAGAATCGCCATAGTTTGTAAGTTATCGGCCCCGCTCGTTTCCGGTTCAGCGTTGGTGGCAATCGCCTCCATCAATTCGGCCATCGGCCCCTGAAACGCATCCGGGAACCACACCTCGCTCCAGCGCGGTGTGAACCAGACATTCGGCTGCGCTGTCGTCGTGAACGTAAGCGTGCTCGGCGTATGGTTCGGGTATTCCGGCCATCCGATCGTTCCCTCGGCTAATCCTTCGGTTCCTTCCACGCGCCATTTGATGTAAGGCTTCAGATCGTCCTGCGCGCTGCGGGGTCCGGTCCAGACATCATCCCAGGCGCTGGCACGCAGGCCGTCCGCGTATTCGAGTACGTACAGGCAAATTCCGTCGTCGTGCGCGAAGCGAGTCCGCGGATCCTTGCGCGCGCTTACAAAAATCGATTCCGGCTCGCCAAACAGATAACGAAAGCTATCGATGTGGTGCACGCTGACGTTTAGCAAAGTGAGGCGATGATAATCACGCAGCCAGGCCTGCCAGTGCGGAACCGCGCGCATTTCAATGGTTGCCAGAACCGGTGTCCCTAAATAGCCTCGCTGCAGGATAGTCTTCAAGGCCCGGATCGACTGGTCATAGCGCATGTTCTGGTTTACCGCAAGGGGCAGGTTCCGCCTCCGGCAAATCTCTACAATCTCGGAGGCATCCCGATAGTTCACAGCCAGCGGTTTTTGCGCCAGAATTCCTTTTAGATGCCGGCCTTCCTCCACCGCCTGACGCACGATCTCCAATTGCAGATGCGGCGGTACGGCAATATCCAGAATCGCTATTTCCGGGTCCAGCAACATTTCGGAAAGCGTGTCATAGACCGTGGGAACGGCGCGCAAATCGGCGACTTCGCGGGCAATTTCGGGCGTTCTCGAGGTGATCCCAACTACCTTGAATCCCGCATCCGCGTAAGCCTTCAACTGCACGTCGCGCATGATAAAGCCCGCGCCCACCGCGCCGATTCCGAAATCCGTGCGCCTGGGCTTGGACGCCAAATGATTGAGGTTGAAATCCACTGACACTCTTGATATGAACTTTGCACTAAAATTTCATGATGTCAATGGTAGCCTGTGATAGTATTCCTCACGAAGTACCTTCATGAAGCTCGGTCTTATCAGCTCAGCCTGGCTGGGTACGCCCGTCGATACCGCCCGCGGCATTCAATTTACCAAAGAGATCGGCTTCGATTTCATCGATATTTTCATCGACCCTCTTGAAGCAACTCCACAGGAACTGCGAGTCGTCCGTGAAACCTGTGCCGCCTGCGACCTGCCTGTGTTTTCCACTGTTTGTTGCGCCCTGGGTATCGCGGATTTCAATGCCCCGGTCCGCCGCTTTCATATCGATCGCGCTAAGCGGTATCTCGATTTGTGCTACGACCTGCGGGGAAAGAATTTATTATTGGTGGCAGGCGAATACATTTGGAACCAGGAAGTCATCTCGGCCGCCGATCAATGGAATTGGGCCGTCGAAGGGATTCGTGAACTTGGCCAGCACGCCGAACGCCTCGGCTTGGACATCGCCCTTGAACTGGAGCCATTTCCCCTGTCAATCATCAATCGCATCGACAAGATGGACCGTTTCCTGAACGAAGTGGGTGAGCCGCGGGTAAAAGCCAATATCGATATCTCGCACCTGGCATTGGCGAAAGATCCGGCCGCGGGGATCGCCCAGCTGCGTGGACGTATTGCTCACGTTCATCTCTCGGATTGCGACGGAGTGAAGCACGGCGATTTGCCGCCCGGGCGCGGCGTCGTTGAATTTGCTCCATACTTAAAGTCACTGGCCGAGGCCGGGTTTAATGGCGGCGTGAGTATTGAACTTGAATATTCGCCGGAGCCAGCCAGGATCGTCGATTGGGTTCGCGAAGCCTATCAGCAAAGCAGCAGCATCATGAATGTGCTAGCTATTCGTTCTTAAGAAAAAGGAGAGTCAGCCATGTCAGCCGGTCCGCTTGGGAAAGAAGTTTTCAGCGAATACGAACGCAATGGATTCGTTGTCGCGCGACACATGTTCGATAGCAGGGAGGTTGATCTTCTGCGCCGTGCCTCGAAGGAAGATCGCCAGCTCGATCAGCACTCGTTCGGAAAAGGCGATGGCGAAGGCGGAACCGTCAGGCTGTCGCTTTGGAATCATCCCGGCGAGACGATTTACGGGATGTTCGCCCGCTGCGAATCGATCGTCAACTCTGCCGAGATGCTGCTCGAAGGCGAGGTGTACCACTATCACTCCAAGATGATCATGAAGGATGCCAAGGTTGGGGGCGCGTGGGCGTGGCATCAGGATTATGGGTACTGGTATCAAAACGGCGTGCTGTTCCCACTGCTCACCAGCGCGTTCATCGCAGTCGACCCCGCTACTCGCGAGAATGGCTGCATGCAGGTGCTTAAGGGATCTCACCTGCTAGGCCGAATCGATCATGTTCTGACCGGGGACCAGGCCGGCGCCGACCTCGAGCGCGTCCACGAGGCGCAAAAACGCTTGGAGCTCGTCCATGTGGAAATGGAGCCTGGCGATGTCTTATTCTTTCATGCGAACTTGCTGCATCGCTCCGACCAGAATCGCTCGGAAAATCCACGCTGGGCGATGATCTGCTGTTACAACGCGGCGAGGAACGATCCCTACAAAGAAGCCCACCATCCCCGCTACACGCCGCTCGAAAAAGTTCCCGATTCGGCCATCCTCGATGCCGGCATGCGACGCTTCAGCGAGGCGGACAACAGCGCCTGGCTCGACCAGGAAAAAGATCAAAGCGCACGCAGCTTGAACAACACGGAAGTGACGGCATCCCACTAATTTCGCTGTTCAAGATGCGCTTCATCCTCCTGCTCGTCGCTCCTCTGCTTCTCTTCGCGCAGGATCCCGACAGTGCTCCGTCAATCCCCACTGTCCCGGCAAGCGCATCGGCCGGTAAGGCGCAGTTTCAGCAGACCTGCGGATTTTGCCATGGCCGCGACGGCCGCGGCGCGAACGGCCCGGATCTCATTCGCTCCTCGCTTGTCAGCCACGACGTGAATGGCAATCTCATCGGTCCAGTCGTTCACAATGGCCGGCCTGAAAAGGGCATGCCTGCTTTCCAGCTTTCCGATACGGAGATCAGCAACATTGCCGGCTTTCTCCACGCCCAGGCTCAGATCGCTGCTAATGTAGCCCGGCGGATTCCGTCCGAGTATCCGCTGGAAAAACTGCTCGTCGGCAGCGCCGAAGTGGGTAAGCGTTTCTTCAACGGGCAGGGAAACTGTAAGTCCTGTCATTCGCCCACGGGTGACTTCGCTCATTTATCTTCCAAATACAAACCCTTCGATTTGCAAACACGAATTGTTTATCCGTCCGGCGTGAATCCGAGCGTTGTAGTGACAGATTCATCAGGTCAGAAGTTCACTGGAGAGCAGGTTTATGCGGACGAGTTCCTGATCTCTTTGCGCGATAAAAACGGTTGGATTCACACCTGGAAACGCAGTGCCGCGCAAGTCGAAGTTCACGATCCGCTCGCTGACCACGCCAAACTCTTGAAGACTTACAGCGATCGGAATATCCACGATCTTTTCGCGTATCTTGAAACGCTCAAATGATTAAGGCGCTCCTTGCTCTTCTGTTTTGGACGATTGGCGGGCTGGGTCAGAACCTCGCGCCGGAGGCCATCCTTCATCCGTCACCCGATAGCTGGCCGACGTTTAACGGCGATTACTCAGGCAAGCGCTTCAGTCCGTTGCACCAGATCAACAAAGACAATGTCGGGATGTTGAGCATGGCATGGGCTTTTCAAACCGATGTCAACACCGGACCCGGGCTCAAATCGACACCGCTGCTGGTGAATGGAACGCTGTTTTTCACGGAACCGGATGACGTCTGGGCCGTCGATGCGCGATCGGGACGCCAGAACTGGCACTATCATTACCACAATAACGAAGGGCTGCACATTGGCCAGCGCGGCTTGGGCATGTATCAGGGCCGCCTCTATTTCGAAACGCCGGATGCCCATTTACTCTGCCTTGATGCGCGCACCGGCGAAGTGCAATGGAACGTCGAACTTGCCGATGTGAAACTCGGCTACTGGGCCACCATGGCGCCCCTCATCATTCGTAATCATGTGCTGGTCGGGGTCTCCGGCGATTTTAATGACCTGCATGGCTTCATCGATTCTTTCGATCCCGAAACCGGCAAGCTGCAATGGCGCTGGGACTCTCTGCCCAAGCCTGGCGCGCCCGGTTCGGAAACGTGGCCGCTAAACAGCGATGCGATTCGCCATGGTGGCGGGATGACGTGGGTCACGGGTACTTATGACCCGGAGTTGAACCTTCTCTATTGGGGTACCGCCAATCCCAATCCAGTCTTGGACGGCTCAGTGCGGCCTGGTGACAATCTCTACACTTGTTCCATCGTTGCGCTCAACCCGGATACCGGCAAGTTGGCCTGGTATTTCCAACCCTCGCCGCACGACGTGCACGATTGGGATGCCGTGCAAACGCCTATCGTCTTCGACGGTAAATTTCATGGGCAGCAGCGCAAACTCCTGCTGCAAGCCTCTCGCAACGGCTACCTGTTCGTACTCGATCGCACCAGCGGCCAGCCTCTGCTTTCGGCACCTTACGAAGAAATCAATTGGAGTTCCGGAGTCGACGCGCGCGGCCGTCCTATTCGCAAAAAAGACAAGGATCCCAGTCCGGCCGGCACTCTGGTTGAGCCTGATGCGATCGGTGCGACGAACTGGATGTCTCCCAGTCTCGATCCCGACACCGGACTGCTTTACGTAGACACGCACGATTCCTACAGCCTTTACTATGCTTTCTCGACTGGTAAACCGGAAGGCTTCGCCGGGCGCGATCTCACTGCCTGGTCGCACTGCTATCTGCGCGCCATCGACTACCAGACAGGGCAGAGCCGTTGGAAACACGATCTCGGACCAGGTTGGGATTGGTCAGGAGTGCTGAGCACCGCAGGCGGCCTCGTTTTCTCGGCAGACGTCCATGGCAACATGCTCGCCCTCGATGCTGAAACGGGTGTCACCCTGTGGCATAGCTACGGTGGCGGCTCGGCCGAAGGCCCTCCTATAACTTATATATTGGATGGACGCCAGTACGTCTTGATAGCCTCCCACGGCGTGCTGTTTGCTTTCGCACTGCCGGAAACGTTGCTGAAAGAGCATCCTGATCTAACTGCTAAATCGCAGCGATAATCCCCGACTCCGCGGTTCTCAGACGTAAAGCCTCCGACCGCTTATCAAGCAATGATCTGAACTAGCCCAGATCGATGTCGAGCGCATCTTTTTCTCCAGCTTGGCCTTGAATTCCTCGGCGGAAGAACTGCGACCGGCTGCAAAATTTGCTACGCCGCGTTTGATCTTTGCCCGTTCCCATTCGTACTGCTCCAGGTAGTCGTCAATCGCCTTGTTGATCACCCAGTTTCGGTCGCGGCCGAGCTCACTGGCGATCTGGTCGAGACGTTCGCGTCGCTGCTCTTCCATTTGAAAACTGACCGTAGCGCTCATGCATTTATGTGTACCGCAAATAAATTCGCGCGCGCGTTTTACTGAGTTGGTTTCAACGCCGCCAGCGGAATGCGTTTTCCCACAATCGCCTGGTAGGCGGTCAGTTCGGCCGAAACACGACCCGAATACAACGGAAAATACGTTTTGCCTTCGCTCATTAAATTGTCAATCGACGAATACTCCATCACCGGAAGGTCAATCGTTACTTTCGTGTCGCGGTTAGAGAGATTCAGAATCACCAGAATCTCTTCCTCGCTCTTCTTCCGCAGAAAACTTAGAACTCTATTTGGTTCGCTGTTGTTAATCCACAGCAAGTCTCCCGATGTTAGCGCCGCATATTTGTTACGCATCGCAACCAGGCGCTGGTATTTCCCGAGCGTATCCGGACCGGCTTCGCTGTCGTTGCGGTCGCCGCGTTGTGGCCACTGGATCGGCAGGTTTGTAAGCCAGTGGGTAGGCTCGCAATCGGCGATCTCCTGCCCGTTATAGAGAAATGGAATGCCATCTAACGTGAAGTTCAGAATGGACGCGGCGAGAGCGCCTTTGTCACCGAACTGGACAACGGCGCGCCGCCAGTCATGATTGTCACTGAAGCGCAGCAGCCTCGAACCGTGCGGAAAAGCATTCCTGGTCTCCTCCCACTTCTCTCGAATCTTAATGGCAGGCTGGCCATCGCGGATCACCGAACGAAGCGTCAAATATCCTGCAAAGTTGTAATTTATGTCAAAGGCTTGTAACTGGTCGTCCGGTCGGTCCGATTCAGAAAGAAGAATCACCTCGCGATTCACCTGATCGAGCGACTTCCTCGCTTCTTCCCAGAACGAAACAGGCACGCCCGCTCCGACATCGCATCGAAATCCGTCCACCTTGAAATCGCGAACCCAGTGAACCAGACTCTCGATCAAATACTTCCGTACCTGCGGATTCCGGTAGTCAGGAAGAGGCTGGGGCCAAAAGCCGCGCGCAATCCTGCCATCGTTGGTGTGGATCAGCCAGTCTGGATTTTGCATTAGTACGCCATCCGGAGCCGTGTGATAGTACACGATGTCCAGCATCACCTTCAAATTCAGCTTGTGCGCTGCCGTAACAAAGTCGTGTAAATCCTGATCGTCGCCGTATTGCGGATCGATCGCACTGTAATCCGCGATGTTATACGGTGATGCGTGCGGAGTCCCGGACCGTTTGGCAATCGGTCCCAGGTACAAGACCGAGACACCCAGGTCCGACACCCTTTTCAGGCCAGCGATCGCGCCACGCAACGTGCCTTCCTTGCTGAAGGCATTCAGCCAGACTTCGTAAATCGACAACCTGTTCATCCATTCGGGCACCGGACGAGCTTCGCGCGAACCGAAGGAAAGATTCTGCCCAAAAGAACTCGCACACAGAGCAAGCGCAACGCAGAGCCGGGAAACCTTCATAGCTCTAGAGTCGCAGTCCATCCTAAATGTAAGATCGTCACATACTGAGTGATGCCGAAGATCAAGAAGGTCCTGATTACCGAATTTGGCGACGAGAGCAAACTTGCGATCGTTGAAAGTGATATCGCAGATCCAGCTGCCGGAGAAGTTCAGATTGCTGTCGAATACTCCGTCGTCTCAGGTTCCGACGTCAACATGCGCCGTGGCAAATACCCCTTTCAAAAGAAGGCGCCGCTCACACCCGGCTATAGCGTTGTGGGCAAGGTGCGCCTCAACGGCAAGGGCTGCTCCAAATTTCAGCCGGGCGATCGCGTCGCTTGCTTATCTAAATACGAAGGGCAGGCAGAGCTGGTCAATCTTCCTGAGCGATTTCTCATACGGGTTCCTGAAGGAACAGATCCAAAATTAGCTGTGGCGCTGGTCCTGGACTGGGTGACCGCTTACCAGATGCTGCATCATGCCGCACACGTCAAATCCGGGCAGAGGATCTTTGTCCACGGGCTTAGTGGCGCAGTCGGCCAAGCTCTGCTGGCCCTCGGCAAGATTCAGGGGGCCGAGGTCTTCGGGACCGCCTCAACACGGAAACACGAACAACTGAAACAAATGGGAGCTATTCCGTTCGACTATTCGAATAAGAACTGGATCAGCGCGCTGAAGCAACTGGGCGGAGTCGATGCCGTTTTCGATCCGCTCGGCTTCGAAAGCTTTGATGAGTCTTATTCAATTCTCAAAAAAGGAGGAGTCTTGGTCGGCTATGGTACGAATCTTCCGGCCTTCACCAAGACTCCGTCGCGTCCGGTGCTTCCCGTGGTCCTCAAGCTGTTCGCAAGGAATCTGCTTTTCTGGTCTGGGAAGCGAACGACCTTCTTCGGTCTGAGCCGCACATCGAAAGACTTCGCGCCGGATCTGGAACTGCTCTTCAACTGGCTCAAAGCCGGAAAGCTATCTGTTCCGGTAAAGGCCACTTTCAAGCTGCAAGATGTTCAGGCTGCGCATCGGGAATATGCCAGCAGCAAAGGAATGGGGTCGATCATCTTGGAGGTAAATCCATGACTGACTCTATCCCACAGGTGTAGCAGCGCTCCACTGTTTGGTGGACGTTTTCTGCTCCGAGAAAATGGGCGAACTTGAGCACAGTGCGGGCGCTGTGTCACTGAAAGCTCGAGCATTGCAGACAGCTAATCGGCTCTTTTAACACCTGAGCTGTTTTCGGATTTATCGGTTCACGCTAACCGGCATGACGACAGCGAAGCAATGGCATCGGATTGAGCGGAATCCGGTCTGATACTAAGTTCGAGTGAGGAGACCGCAGGCAGATTCACAGAGTAGTTTTCGATTTCAGTGGTGGAGCCGCCGGGGCTGAAGCTCCACTGCTGCCGGACAACTTCTATCACTGGTTCGTTGGGAGCGGGCGAATAACGGAGGGTGAACTCCTGGGTGCGTTCGCGTTTACTTTCCTCGAAACGCAACTGGATATGACGGACGGGCGTCGGTTCGTCAAACACGATCCTGATCTGCTGCACCCCGGGTTGCGAGGCGCGCCAACCGCCATTTTGATTCTCAAGAAACACATTTTCGATTGGGAAGGCAGGGTCTTCCGAGGTAACTTCTACGGCTGCCAGACGGTCGAGGTCGAGCCACTTTTCGTCCGTCTGTCTGCCGCCAGTAGCGGGATCGTTTTCCAGAATTCGTTTACGCATGTTTCAGTGTCCCAGTATCGGTAAATGGTTATTGGACAATGCTGTGAGCGCGGACGTGATTTTCGATGACCAGGCGAATCAGCTGGTAGGCACGGTAATAGGCGTTGTCGCGATAAACGTAGCTTCGGCCTTCGAGAATCACTCGACGAGCGAGGCGGACAACCCGGTTGTAAGGGGGAGCGGGCTCGTCCAAGCTCGCAACCGATCCGGGCGACGAACACGTCTTGAGATCGAGCACAGCCAGCCGGCCATCGGTCTGGGCGACATGATTTTCATTGAAGTCGGCGGCTAACCAGGGGATGTAGGAAGCGGGTTGAGAGCATCCGGCAAAAGTAAGATCGACGTTGATTTTGGAACGCTCAGAGTCGATATTCTTGTCGGTTTGATGATTGAAGAGCAGGCACTTGCCGCCAAATTTCGCTCCCGTGTCGTGAATGGCCGCGCCCAGCCAGACGGTTCGTCCATCGATTGCTCCGGCCCGCCAAATGCGGACATGGTGTCGTTTGAGAACGTTATCGAAGGATTTTTGGAACACGAAGTCCGGAGGGTGACCGCGATACAGAAGCTTTGAAACGGGCGCCGTGTTGTACTTTCGTTTGTCGTTGAAGGCGAGATACAGTTTGCCGAACGATTTGAAGGTGGTCGGATCGGCGGCATACCAGCCGGACGTGGAGAAGGCTTGAAGTAGCTGTTCGCGTGAGCCGAGAAAGGCCAGATTGATAATGTCGACTACTTTGTGTCCGTGTGGTTTTTCGACAACCGAGGGCTGCAAGGGGAGCCAGTGAGCTAGCGAGGCGGGCGGTTCAAGCGGCGGCGTGGAGGGCTGTTCGTCGAAGATGGAAGCCGAACGATCCACCGAGAGTTCAAGGTCTGCGCCGGGTGGGAGATGAATTTCCGGTTCAGGGAAACGCAGCACAAAGCAGCGAACGCCGAGCAAGATGGCGGGTCCGACCGGGCCCAGGGGACTCTTTTCGAGGAGTTCGGAATAGATACCGGTCGCGCCTTCGAGCGGCTTGTAGAACATATTCATGGAGGGTTTGTTCCAAAAGCCGCCAAGAAGTTCGTCCGGATTTTCCGCGGCCAGGACACCTTTGATCGTCCCGTTAGACGCGACATCCTCGCGGGCATTATCGATAGCGGAAAGACGGGCGTTGAGCGGGAAGGTAAGACCGGCCGGCGTGCGATATTCGAAGAACTGCAGCCGCAGCTGAGCCCGTTCGTGAACAATGCCGAAGCGGACCGAGATGGCTTTTATTACTCTGCCGCGAACAATGCTGCCGGAAGGAATCAGGACGCGATTGTTCCATTCGAGGGGTGCGATGACGACACAATCAAAAAGCATGCCTGGCTGCGATGAGTAACTGGTCAGGTGTGTTTGTAAACGAACCTGTAGGTGCAAAGGCGAGCTAGATGGAGCGACGCTGGCGATGTGGGCGGCCTCTGCTCGCATGAGCAGGAAGACAAGAAGCAGACAGGGATGAAAGCGGATTCTCATCGGCGGAGCCGCATTGGAAATGCAACTGAGAGTAGCACGCCTGTTTGGGGCCGTCTAGTGGTTTTACGGGTGGGCTTCCTGGATGAACGATTTTAACTCATCTGTTAGGCTCAGGAGTTTTCGTAGAAAAGCAAACTCCTTCATCAGGCTGTAATCCCCAACGGTTAATTCTTTGATGAGCCCGGAAAGATGCCAGAGCACCGCAACGGGCCCACATTGGGGAGGAAGTCATGAAGCATTCAAGCGAAGGCCGGATTAAGTCGCGGCTCGGAGCGTGCGCGCTCGCGCTGGCAGCAATGTCGATGAGCAACATGCCAGCGAGCGCAGCATCGTTTACGACAAACGTCATTGCGAATGGAAGCGCCGTTTCGGCAACAGAGCCGGACTCGGTCTCGTTTGGCAACGGATCGTTGTGGATCGAATACGGCAATGGGGCGAGTTCGACCGATTACAGTGGCAAGAGCACCATTGTCCAGTACACTCCGTCCGGCACGGTCCAGAATACGTGGTCGCTGGCGGGATCGGTAGACGGATTGAAAGTAAATCCGAATACGGGCATGGTGTGGGCCTTACAGAATCAGGATGCGATCTCGCAGCTGAGCATTATCAATCCTTCGACTAAGGCGGTGAGCACGTTCACCTATGGCGCTCCGTACACGGCTTCATCCAGTACGCGCGGCTTCGATGACGTGGCTTTTATCGGAAATAGTGTTTACATGAGCGAAACCAACCCAGCTACCACGAGCGATCCGGTGGTGGTGAAGTTGAATAGTTCTACGCCAAGTTCCCCGATTACACAGACTGGTGTCGTGACCGGAGCGGGAATTGCGGCGACCGATGCAGATTCGCTCAAATCCACTCCTACCGGTGGATTGGTTTTAAGCGGCGAGGCGGATGGAGCATTGAATTTCATCACGAATCCGGGACAGACGAACCAATCAGTCCGGTCGATCACTTTGAGCGGCGCCAACGGCGCAAAGATTGGAAATCCGGACGATAGTATTTATGCAACGTCGACCTCCGGAACCTTTTACATGACAGATACCACGAGTAACCTGGTTTATGCTGTCTCGGCAACAGGGCTGACGCCCGGTTCGTTGTTTGTAAACGTTGGTAGCAGTTTTGGCAGTGTGGATCCGAGTACGGGTGTGGTCACTCCGCTGGTGAATGGCGTGGGATTGCACGGCTTGGACTTTGTCGCAAACACGACAGCCACTCCGGAACCGGCGACTTTGGGAATTTTTATGCTGGCCGCTGGATTCGGGGCGGTATTGATCTACCGACGCCGTTTGGCTAAGTAGATTTGAAAGTCAAGATCGCGTAACTTGGGCCGCTATGCAGATTTGCGTGGCGGCCTTTTCTAAACTCAACCGCGCGTTTGTCCAACGCGATCGTCTAGAAGTAACCGCAGCAGAGCTTCGAGTTCGTGGATGCGATCGTTGAGCTGCTCGAGGTCGGCAGGTTCGGAGTCGCCGCTCTCGGCCACGCGGCCATGTTCGAGAGGGCCGATGGCATCACCGCGAGCGCGTACCACGCGCCCGGGAATCCCGACGACAGTCGCGCCATCCGGCACCGAATGCACCACGACCGAACCGGCGCCTACTTTAACATCGTTTCCGAGTTTGATGTTACCGAGTACGGAGGCGCCGGTACCAACTACGACACGGTCTCCGACAGTCGGATGACGCTTGCCGCATTGGTTGCCGGTTCCGCCCAATGTCACTCCCTGGTAAAGAAGCACATCATCGCCGATTTCCGCTGTTTCGCCAATGACTACCCCCAGACCATGATCGATGAAAAGCCGTTCGCCGATGCGCGCGCCGGGATGAATCTCGATGCCGGTGAGGAAGCGCGCGAATTGGGAGATAAAGCGAGCCGTTACATACCAGCGCCGGCGGTAGAACCAGCGTGAGGCACGGTGAAACATCACTGCATGAAGTCCGGGATAGCACAGCAGGATTTCCAGGCTGCTTTTGGCGGCGGGATCCTCCCGTTTGATCGCGCTAATGTGTTCGCGCAACGACATTTTCCTTATTGTCGCCTATGAACCGCCGGCGCCTGATTCCTTAATCGATGCCGGGCCGCTCAGCAGTGAACAGCTTCAGTTCGTGGCTGCGATGACTCTTGCTGAGAGAGTATGTGGCTTGACAAACCCAGGCAAGGAAATAAAGGACTCCGAGCAGCAAAAAAGGAAAAGCGATTAAGCCGCAAAGTAGCAGGAGAGCGGCAATACCGAGTTTTCCCTCTTGACCCCAAATGAACGCCGCCACAGAGGTAGGTAAATCACAAATCAGGAAGGCGAGAGCGAGGGACAATCCGCTCACCTTCAGGGTAAGCGGGATCTTTCGCCTGAAGATTGCTGTGCAGGCGATCGCAACCGGGCAGGCCAAAAGACAAGCTGCGGCGATGATGATTCCGCCTAGAGTTAAGCAGGTTGGCTGCAGTTGATTGGCACCGCAGACACTTGAAATCCAATCGAGACCCATCAGCAATTACTCGCAAATAAGTCTACGGATTTGGAAGAAAACGGGCAATCGAGAAATAAAGGAAGGCCAAAGCGACGCAGAAACAACCGATAGCGGCAAAGAACCAGGGTTTAGCTTTCTGCCGAGCGGCTGGTTCTTTCCACTTCACGATGCCGAGAGTCACGCAAATGAGGGCCGATCCGGCTAGGGTAAGCACAAACGCTAGGAAACCGGGAATTGCTTCGTCCGGCGCGCTTAACGGTAAAAGTAGACCAAGTAAACCCAGAGCAAAGATAGCGCCGCTCACCACACCAGGCAGGTGCGCCTGCTTGCTGCCCTGAAAATAGTGTCCAAAACCAATCGGGCTACCGACAATCTTGATGTTCATGAAAAAGAAGTTGAAAACCGGAGTGCCTACTAATAGGCCGACTGAGAACATCAGTGCGATCGCGTAGGGGCCCGGGCCGAACTCGCGGTCGGCGGCATTTCGAACAACAGGCTGGCAGCCGCCCAAGGCCAAACCGGAGAGCGCCGCCAGTATCAGCCCCTTGGTGGCGCGGCTACGGTGTGCCGCATTGAAAGACCGATAGGTAGCCAGCGCGCCGCCCGCCAGTGACAAGAAAAAGAGAACCACGCAAGTATCCAAGAATGCCGGCTCAGCCGAGCGAACGTGAAGAAGGGAAAACAGTAGGGCGGCAGTTCCCGCGGCAATCAGAAAAGCCAGCGCCATGCCGACCAGTCGGATACCCGCCAGCAGAAGCATGTTCCCCAGCATGAACACCATTCCTGCCCCGATCAGGTAAACACTGGAGGTGCGGCCAGCCACCAGCATACGGTCGCTGAAGGACATTTCCGGGCCGAATGTCCCTAGTGTGTAAGCCGCCAGCAGAGCGAATGACGCGGCGCCGAAGGCAAAATCGAGTGAAAACAGCTCGAAGCGCCAGCGCGTCTCGGAGCGGCGGAAGAGGTCCGGCCAGACGCTAAAACAAATCAGAGCAAGGACCAGGAGGAGAAGGGAAGAGAAATAGGTTGTCGGAAGCAGCACTCAACAAGCCTGCGGATAGATTTGAAACAGCGTGAACCGACTACTGCGCTGCACCGTCATGCAGTGACACAAGCGCGGTTGGAATGGCAGACTGCTGGCCGGCGTTGAAATAGTTTTGAAGAGCCAGGTTATGGTAGACATTCCCGGCGATCCCGGAGGCAATCGGTCCGCTAACGCCGCGTCCGCCGGTCAATAGAATCACCACCACCAGCTTTTTGTTGCCGATTTCGTTGAACGACCCGAACCAGCCCAGGTGAACGCCGGGCTGCGCGGTATCGGTGCATGTGCCTGTCTTGCCGACGATTGTTTCGTCCATGTTGCTGTAATTGGCGCGGCGGGCGGTGCCGTACTCGACAGCGCCCATCATGCCAGCTTTCACGGACGGTATCAAGCTGGAGATTTCCAGTTCGCGCTTAATCCGGGGGACGAATTTCTGCACCTCATCCTGCGTCTTGGGGTATTGCAGGTAATACATGGTTCCGCCATTTGCGATCGACGTCACAATACTGGTCAATTCGAGGGGAGTGAGGCGGATGCCATCGCCGAAGCTGGTCATCATGCCGACGCCGGTACCCGGCGCTTCGCTGGCTAGATAGCCCGGCTCCTCACCGGCAATATCCAAACCCGCTTTTTCACCCAGCCCGAAAAGTCTGCCATAGCGCTCAACCCGGTCAAAACCGAGTTCCTGGCCCAGGCGGGCAAAGTAAAGGTTGTTCGACATAGCCAAGGCTCGGGTCATGTCCATAGAAGTCCGGCGGGAAATGCGAACGTTCGAATCCGGATCGACGATCTGTTCTTTCAGCGACGCCAGCGATACAACCATCTTTACCGTCGAGCAGGGCTGGTAGGCGCCTTTGAACGCCAGTTTCTGATTGACAATGCTTAACAGGCGGCCGGATTGAGGATCGGCAACGACAACAGCTCCGTTATATGGACCGAGCGCATCTACGGCGGCTTTACGAACGACCAGATCTTCGCCGTCTACGCTGTCGCCAACAGTGGAATCGGCGTAGGTCGGTTCGCTCCAGGGATTAAAGAAGACGCGATGGCCACGAAAGCGGTGGCCGTGACGAAGCGAAGCGGCGCGCAACGTCGACATCGTGTTGGTGTGAATCACGTTGGTGTGAATCACGTTGGTGTGAATCACGTTGGTGTGAATCATGCCAGCCCGCGTGCGGGTGCGGGAAACCGTGCTCGCGGCTACAACCCGATGCCTTCGCAAGTGGTGCTTCTTAGTGGGAGTTGCTTGCGCGGAGGCGGTATAGGCCAGCGCCGGCGAAGCGAAGGCGCAAAAAAATAGGAACGAAGCCAGGATGGAGCATGCGCGGAAGCCTAACGGCTTGCGACCAAGACGCGGCGCCAAGCCGCTGTCCTCTCCAGAGATAAGTAAAAGTCCCATCAGAAACGAAGAAACGAAGCCATTCTCACTCGCGAACACTTTTCGCGAGACTGAATGCAATTATGATTACCATTATCCTATGTAGTTCGCGTTCCGCCGTCAACTAAAACATTTTCCATGAGTTAAGTTTTTTAAAGAGGTACTAGGCCGCCGTCCAGCCACCGTCGATAGTCACCACAGATCCGGTCATGAAGGCAGCAGCGGGAGAGCTGATATACAGCGCCAAATCGGCAATTTCCTGCGGCTGCGCCAGTCTTCCCATGGGTTGTCTCTGATTGAGTTCAGAACGGACCTTATCTTTCTCATGCCGATGGTACTTTTCTAGATAAGATTCGACAAAAGGCGTATCGACGGTACCGGGCGCGATGCAGTTGACTCGCAGCTGGGTCGGGTACTCCACCGCCAACTGGCGGGTAATGGCGTGTACCGCGCCTTTGGTGGCACAGTAGGCGAAACGCCGTTTCACCCCCACCATGCCGGCCACCGAGCCGATATTCAGGATGGAACCGTGGGAGGCCAGTAGCAGGGGAAGCGCGGCCTTTGTCGCCAGATACGTTCCTTCGACATTCACCCGGAAGAGCTTTTGAAAATCGGCCTCTTCGGTTTCTTCGATGCTGCCGACCAGGCCGATGCCGGCGCAATTGACCAGGATGTCCAAAGCCGGGATAGCCGACATCAGCTTGTGGAGAGCTGTCGCATCCGTGATGTCGCAGGCATGCGCTTCCGCGTTGGGGATTTCCCGGGCACACGCTTCGCAGCGTTCGCGATCCACGTCTACCAGAAGCACGCGCGCGCCAGCTTCCGAGAATTTCAAGGAAATCTGCCGGCCGATACCGCTGGCGCCGCCGGTCACAAGGGCTGTTTTTCCGTCCAGCCGGAAAGAATCAGGCATGGTTTCCATCGTCGCATCCGGCACTTGGCAGATTGACCTAACAAAGGTCCGGGGGCGGGACTCAGAACATCATTCGGTAGCTCAACCACTGATGCCTTAGCGTCGCCATGAACTTGATGAAGCGGGCATCTTGCCGAAGATTATGCAAATTGGCATCGCTCTCGAATAACGGGTAGCACAACGGACTCGCGATCCGCGCCCAAGTCCGCTGAAGTTCCTCTTTCGTCTGGCGCTGCGGAATCGCGGCATACCGTGATCAGGACTTTATCCGAATCGATCCCTGGTCTTGACGGGGTCTGGTTACTGTTGCCAAGCTACCGTAGGTAGCGGATGTCACAAACCGGATGGCCGCCGCACCGTTCGCTGAGCACTGCGGCCTGCAGTTCGCGCCTTCTACCGGGAGCCATCGAGGGTGCGAGACGCCTGGCAGCCATCGATAGTGGCCGCCTGCGTGGCTAATTGCTCGAGTTGCTTCTTGGCCCGTGGTTCGCTTCTGCCCGCAAACGCCCGCGCCAGCTGGGCGAAGACGCGGAGCGATTCGGTTCCGCGCTCCGTTTCACCTTCTTGAAACAAGCGTTCTGCGAAATCGAGGTTGTGCTGGAGCACTTTGGACAATGCGCTCTGGAGTTGAGTTTGTCGCAGGAAGGTGGACATGCCTTCAATGGCGGTGACGGGATCGAGTGTTACGTCGACGGTTGCGCTCGGGCTGATCACTCCGGGATTTGAAGCGCTAAACGCCTCGGCAAAGATCTGATGCACCCCGCAACTCATCACTTGCAGCGAAGCCCGGTGAACGTAGGCGCCATTGGCATCGATGTGATGGATGATCTGGTGATCGAAGAGCTTGCCGCCGTGACGCGGGTCGCCGTCGAAGTAGGAAAGTGACAGGCTGTCGACCGGCGACTCGGGCGCTTCCAATCGCGCCAGCACGTCGACATCGCTATCCAAAGTGGCCTGCCTCTCGACCGACACCTTCACATCGCGCACCGCTGTGAGCCGTGCCGGAGCGGCGCCGGCGAGCGTCGTCGCGGCGGGACCCGTGAGCGGCGCAGCGGGACCCGTAAGCGTCGCAGCGGCGCTGGGCGTCGCGCCCGGCGCAGACGCAGGCAATAACTGGAATTGGGTGTGAACGCCGTATATTCCGACATTGTTGCTGTAGGGTTCGATGGGCACTTGAGCAATCGAGTTCAATCGCTCCGCCGGTATCTGCTGCAGACCATGACCGGTAATCTCCTGCACCCGGTTTCCATTGGCGTCTTCCATCCAGGTCACTGCCCAGAAAACCATCGGGCCGGAATTCCAACCCAAGGTGTTCCACGGAACACTCGCCATCACCCAGTTGGGCCCCTGGTGGCGCGTGGACTTGTATCCGGGAATCGGCTGTGTCAGTTTGGCTTGCCCGATCTCGAACGCGTAGCCGGTAACGTTCCCGTTGCTATACGACTGCCCGTAGAAATCTACATAGACTGTTGCCGCAGGCTGTGCGAGCGACGGATCGTCGGTATCTTTCAAGCTGAAGTTATAGACCCGCGCGGTCAGGGCCAGCTGGTCACCGATGGTAGCGGTAGTGAGGGTGGGGCCGCTGCCCACGTTGTTGGGGCTGGTGACGAACAGTCCTTTCATGTGGTAGAAGTGCGAGCTGACCGGATTGCCGGGATTGGCGGCGTTGAAAGCGACGCCCATGTTGGGGCCGTTGGGCTGCCAGGCCCAGCGCTGCGGATGATTGAAGCCGATATCGGGCAACTGGTACATGGCCTGCCACTGGCTTTGCCCGCTGGTACTGCCGCACGAGCCCGTGCCGATTTGCGGCACTGCGTCGGCTATGTAATTTACGAAAAGCGGGCCGTGCGTGGTCTGGTCGGTAGCGACCGGCTGACCCGTCCCGTTTTTAATCACCGGCGTGAGAGGCTGCCAGTTGATTGTGCCCGCCGGATTGCCCTCGCCCAGGATGAAATTGGCCAGGTAATAGGAATCGCCGTCGAAATTGTTGAGCGCGGGAACGGTCAGCGTGACACCGGTCGACTGGTCGACGGTGGCGGTCTCGACGTTCAAACTGCTCAATGAAGTGCTGGCGTTAATATCGATGCCGAACGTGATGTCGGCGGAATCAACTCCGCTCACGCCGGCGCCCTCGGATCCACTGACCGAAAGATCGTTAGAGAACGAACTGACCGTGCCGAGCGATTGCGAGTTGCCGCTGCTGGTGGCCCAAGTCGCCGTAAAGCCCGCTCCGTTTGGTCCCGGCAGGGCGCATGTGATGTTCTGGGTTTGCGATACGGGAAGCAGGGTGTTGCTGAAGCCGCTTTGCAACTGCGCGGTGTTCCAGGGATAGGAGAGGACATTCCCGGGCTCCTGTACCGGTTGATACCAATCCTGGGTGGCTCCAGCCACTACGTTTGTCTGCGCATTCGACGGCACCGAAAACTCCAGGTAGATCGGCGCATTATCTGAATTCGGGTCTGCAAAGCCGAGAATTGGATAGTAGTAGACGGTCAAATCCCGCTCGGTAAAGAACAGCTCGTCGTCGGTGGTGGTGGACGTGGCAACCGAGTTACTGGTGCTGCTCAAACGGCTGTTGGTGTTGGCGACGGTGGATTGATAAAGGGACGCAGCGGTGTCCTTGAGGTTCAGGCTCGCGTTTTCTTCCAGATCGTTGAACTTGATCTTCGCGCCGGCGCTTGTCTTGACCGAGAGGCCCCAGCTGGTGGTCGCTTTGCTGTAGGTCTTCTGGCTGGTGCCGGAAGTCAGGCTGAAGGCGGTGGTGAAGGGCTTCTCGGTGGTGTTAGCCGGCGTGGGCTCATAACTGATGTTCGCGACGCACGGCGTGGTCGTGCCGCTTCCGGTGTTCGGCTGGCAGACGACGGAAGGATTTGGCGGCAGGATGTAATCCACTTGCATGGGCGGCATCCCGAGCACCACATCGGGCTGCGTCTGCTTGGGAATGGTGACGATCAACGGCGCGCCCAACAGCTGGGAACGACCCTGGACATCGGCCACGTCGAGCGCGAAAGATACCGGATAGGCGTAGGCATTGGTGTTGCCGGAGGGGGACACGGTGATGTTGGATTTGCTGTTATTCAGCCAGTTAGTCGCCTGGTACACCGGTTGGAGGTCTTGGGGAACGGTAAGGCTGAAGAGGAAAAGACTGGGCGAGCCGGAGGTGCAGCCGTGCTTGTTGTACAGAAACGCGATCTGCTCGCCTGGGTTGTAGCCGCCGGCGGTTGTCTGGTGATCGAAATTTCCGGCCTGCATGCCGAGGGTGCAGCCGGAGCTGCCGAGATCGGTGTAGCCGATCTGGGTGAACGCATACTTGTTGACAAAGAAATCGCCGACCCAGAAATTGGTTTGGCCGGAACGATACTGGCTGGCCATCACCAGTTGTTCCGGGCCGAAAGTGGTGGGTTGCGAGCCGGGCGCAATCAGCGGTAGCGCCTGCGCGAAGTAGGTGTTTTGAGCGCCGGTATCGTAGGGCTGGGTGGGCACATTCTGCGGATTTTCCTGCTGCGGATTAAACGTGCCGATGTTCGATTGCGTTTTGATGTATTCGAACCGCAAGAGATTGTCCGACGCCGCATCCGAGCCGAGGGCTACGAGGTCGACCCGGTTGGCATTGACAAAGCGGCCTGAAACCAGCTTGGTGCGGTAAACCGGCAGCGACAAGTGGAAGGAGGCGGGCGACATGGGGTAGATGGCGTAGCTGTTGGGGTCGACCGAATAGAAGTTGATCGTTTGGAGATCGTTCATGATAATGGCGACTTCATCGCGGCCATCGCCGTTGAAGTCACCCACGACGACGCTGTTCTGGTTGAACGAGATGAAGTTTTGCGGCTGGTTGGCAGACGCCGAACTGAAGGACAGCGGCCCTACCATCACCTGGTCGGTGGAGAGCGGGTTGTTGCCATTGAGCTGCGCGCCCAGGACCTGCATGCCGGTTTGGATGCCATTGCCGCTGAAATTCGCAAAAACGCCGAATGCTTCCTTGAGTCCGTCGCCGCGGAAATCACCCATGACCACCCAGGCGCTGGAGGTGCCCCCAACGAACGGCACCCGGTAGTCGTTGCCGGTGCGCACGAGCTGCAGCGAACTGCCGTGCGGCGGATTGGCGTCTGGAGCGGGCGGATCATAATAGTGGAACATCCAGTCGTTCTCGGGATTATGGCTGAGATCCAGGCTGGGGTTAAGCACCACAAACTGATCGTTGGCGGTATTGAACATGCGCCCGCTGGCCACTCCTACAGCGCTTTGCGTGGGAAGCTGGTTCGAATTCGAGACGTTGTCGGTGCTGGTGATCGTCTGCTGCACACTGGGCGTAGAGCTGTTGAACTGGGAATTGGACGTGAAGTAGGTGATGACGTCCACGTTGATGAAGTCGTAATCGGTGTTGTAGACGCTGATGAAGGAGACATCCTGGGTCTGCTTCATGTAGCGCTGGCCGTTCAGGATGTCGGCTGGGTTAAAGTTTTGCGCTGTGACGTAACGCGCGCCGCCTCCCACGAGAATCGCCAGGCAACACCACCTGCTTAGCCGGTGCGTCCAACCGGCGCGCACCTTTCGAACGTTACTCTTCGAACTGTTCATAATCTCCGCCCACCTGTCTTCTTTAGCCGCGACATTCCGCGTCCGCGGCCTCTTCATCGTTACGGTGTTCGGCCTGCTGTTGGGAAGGTATGTAGCCGTGCCAGGGGGTAAGCCAGGGGTAAGCCAGAGGTTGTTTGGCGGTTTTAGGCGTGGTACGGCTGGTTCTTCCCGCAAGCTGACCTAGTGAGCTATCATTCTTCGCGAAGGACATCGAGACCCGCGCTGCGCAAGCGCTATGGAAAGCCGGCAAGTTCAACTCGTTCGCGATCAGCTCGACCGGCTGATCGCACATCCGAGCTTCTTGAACAAGAAGCGGATTGCTGCGTTTCTGCGGTTCGTAGTCGGCCACACGCTTAGCGGGGATCTCGCGCGTTTGAAGGAAAGCGTGATCGGCGTGGAGGTTTACGGCCGGGATCCCAGTTACGATCCGAAAGCGAATCCGATCGTGCGCACGGAGGCGCGGCGTTTGCGGGGCGCGCTGGAAGAGTATTTTGCGGGCGCAGGGGTGGCCGACCCGGTGATCATCCGGATTCCGAAAGGCTCTTACGTTGCACAGTTCGAGTTCCCGACGCCTGCCGGCGAGCTATCGGAGGTCGCCGTAGCACCCGATGCCGCACAGTCCGCGATTCTGCCCGCAAGGTGGCCGATGGCTCGCACGCTGGCTAAATTTTCCATCGGTTTTCTCAGCTTTTGCCTTCTCGCCACGGCGGCCTTTACGTTTATCAACGCCCGACACCCGGCCGTCCGCTGGAGCGCCCAGCCGTTTTCCAGGCTCGGTGGCGTCGAAACCTTTTCCGCTTTTTCGCCGGACGGGCAAAAGCTCGCTTTCGTCTGGTCCGGTCCGCAAAACGACAATGCCGACATCTATATACAGGACCTCACGGCCGATGCGCCGACACGTCTGACCACCAATGCGGCGGAGGACAACCGGCCCGCCTGGTCGCCGGACGGCAAACAGATCGCCTTCATCCGGCTCGCAGGAAACGGCCGGAAAGAACTCAATTTGATGACGCTCGCCACCCGCCGCGAGACGACGGTGATGGAACTGGAAGGCAGCTATCCATGGCTGTGCATCATTCCACGAATCAGTTGGAGTCCCGACGGACGCACCCTGTTTACCAGTGAGAGTTTCGGCATGGGGCAGGCGTGCGGAGTGGTGTCGATCGATTTGCAGACGCACGAGCTGCGCCGGGTCACGCAGCCGCCGGCGGGTATTGTGGGCGATCTGGAACCGCAGGTTTCGCCGGACGGAAGCCAAGTGGCATTCCTGCGCAACGATGGCGAGATGGGCGGTGATGTTTATGTCACCGGTATTACGGGCGGTCCCGTACGGCGCATGACCTTCGACAATCGCGACATCATGGGATTCTGCTGGCGACCGGACGGCCAGAGCTTTGTGGCGGCTTCGCGGCGTGGCGATGGCGTGGTCAAGCTTTGGCAGATGGCCGCCGGCAGTGGGGAAACGAAGCAATTGACCGACGGCTCCTCGGTCCTGGCCTTTCCAAGCATCGCACCTCAGGGGGACCGTATCGCCTATACGTCCTACCGGAACATCACCAACATCTGGGGGCTGAACGACGCCGGCAATTCGCTGCTGATCTCGAACGAGAGCGGCAATTCAAATCCTCAGCTCTCACCCGACGGACGCCGGCTTCTGTTTCGCAGCGACCGAACGTTGGCCTTCGAGTTCTGGACGAGCGATCCGACTGGCCAGAACAGCCGACGCCTCACCCATTTCAATGGCCCGATGGTCAACAGTCCTGCCTGGTCCCCGGACGGGAAACAAATTGCCTTCGAGTGCCGCTCGCTGGCGCACAGCGACATCTGTCTGACAGGCGCGGACGGCGCGGGGAATGTCCGGCGCTTCACCCAATGGAGTTCCAACGAAATCCTGCCGAGCTGGTCGCGTGACGGCCGCTCGCTGTATTTCGCATCCAACTACTCCGGGCGCTGGGAAATCTATAAGCAGGCCTTAGGCGGCGGCGAGCCGGTTCCGATTACGCATGGCGGTGGCATGCGGGCAGTAGAATCCTGGGACGGCCGCTTTGTCTACGTGCATCGCGGACAACCGCTCGGCGGGATGGTTCGCCTGCCGCTAGCAACTGCTGACGACGCTGGCCGCCAAGCGGCTGAAGCAAGGGTCTTTCTGAGTGAGCTGGGCGGCGGACAATGGGGCGATTGGGACGTCTCGCCGGATGGCCTCGTTTACCTCCCGGCGGACAGCATCACGGGCTTGCGTTCGGTGCGCACCTTTAATCCGGCCACCGGCGAGAGCCGACTGTTGCATCGCCTCGGTGTAAATTCCCCCGATGGTGACCGCATCTTTTCGGTAGCTCCGGATGGCCGCTCGTTCTTCTACGTCGCCGCCAAGAGTGATGACGGCGCCATCGGCATGCTGGTACGCACACCGCCTGCCGGGCCGTCGTCCTGATTCCGATAGAAATTCCAGCAGGGCCAGGCGTTGGAGAGACCATGATGCCGGTGTGTCTTGCCAGTTAATCTTGCAAGTTTAGCTGCGTTATGCTTATCAGCTGGCTTTCGAGCGCCGGCGAAGCGCGGCGGCGGTGTTCACCTGGGCTGTCATACGGTGATCAGGATTTTATCCGAACTTTATCCGCGCGCGCAAAGGACAATTCCAGCCGGCCCTACTCTGGAAAGTCCCTAGACGATGGCTCCAAGCTTGGCGAACAGGTCGCGCAGCACGTAAAGCACAGACGCTTTCGGCCGAGGCAGAATAGATGACGCCGGCATGGTGGCGGACCAAGCGCGCACTTTGCTCTCTCAGCTCAAAAGGATTGCCGTTCCTAAGAAAAGCATTTATCATCGAACGGTCAACGATGTTTTCACTGTTCGTCTAACGCAAAAGGGCGCCGGTTTCCATTCGCACATTTTTTCTTTTAGGAGGCGTTAACCCAAATGAGATCCCTCAGCATTCTCTTCCTCCTGCTTGCGATGTCTCCCTTGAATCAAGGCCAAAGCGCATCGTCAGCGAATCTGGCAGCGCGCCGCAAGGCTCTGAACGATGCGCTCGACGAGCAGTGGGAGTATAACCTTCGGACTAATCCAGAGTTCGCCTCACTTTTGGGAGACAAGCGTTATAACGATCAGGTGAAAGACGCTTCGCTCGACGCGGTAAATCGCGATTTGCAGGAAACGCGGCGTTTTTTAGCGAAGTTCCAAGCGGTCAATACCGACGGCTTCCCCGAGCAAGAGGTGCTCAGCAAGCGGCTGATGATACGCAATCTGGAGGAGACTCTGGATGGCGAGCGTTTCAAAGACTGGGAAATGCCGGTCAATCAGATGAACGGAATACACATCGATACTCCGCAGCTGCCGGTGCTGCTCCCGTTTCAGAGTGTGAAGGATTACCGCGACTATATCGGCCGTCTGCATAAATGGCCCGCCGCTTTCGATCAGACGATCGCGATGATGCGCGCTGGAATGGCCGATCACTTAATGCCGCCGAAGTACTTACTGGCAAAAGTGGCGGAGCAAGCCAGGCGGGTGGCGGACACGCCGCTCAAAGATAGCCCATTCGCGCAGCCGCTGCAGCATTTTCCAGACTCGATTGCAGGCGCGGACCGGGAGGCAATCCGCCAGGATACGGAGAGCGCGATTCAGCAGGAAATGATTCCCGCTTATCGCCGGTTCGAAGCGTTTGTGCGTGATGAATACGCGCCCAAAGGCAGGATCGACGTTGGCATCTGGTCTTTACCTGACGGTGCGGCGCATTACGCATACGACGTGAAGACTTCGACCACATCGGATATGACGCCCGGCGAAATTCACCAGCTCGGTCTGAAGCAAGTAGAGGACATTGAAGCGGCTGAAGCGACGATAGCGACTAAGTTGGGCTTCACGGATGTAAAAGCCCTCCAAGCTTCGATCAACAGCAATCCAAAACTCCACCCCCATTCCGCCGAGGAAATGCTCGACCTGTACCGCGGCTACATCGACCAGATGTACACGAAGCTGCCAAGCCTGTTCACGCATTTACCTAGCGCCAAGGTGACGGTGGCGGCCATCGAGGATTTCCGGGCGAAGGAATCGACCACCCAGTATGTGATGGGTGCGGCGGATGGGTCGCGTCCCGGGCGCGTTGAAGTGAACACTTATGCGTTTAACAAACAAATTACGCCTGGTATCGAATCGACCGCCTACCACGAAGGCGTTCCCGGCCACCATTTACAAATAGCTCTCGCACAGGAACTGACCGGGCTTCCGCAATTTCGGCGAGAAGGGAACTACAGCGCTTTCGCGGAAGGCTGGGCGCTGTACTCCGAGCAATTGGGTAAGGACATTGGCTTCTACCAGGACCCTTACAGCGACTATGGACGGCTGGAAGAGGAAATGCTCCGCGCGACCCGACTGGTGGTTGACACGGGCCTGCATGACAAGAAGTGGACACGTCAGCAGGTTGTCGATTTTTTCCACCAACATTCCAGCACTCCCGAATCATTGGTGCAGAGCGAAACTGACCGGTATATCGCCTGGCCTGCCCAGGCGCTCAGTTACAAGGTTGGACAACTGACTATTTTGAAATTGCGCGAGAGGGCCAAGGCCAGTTTGGGTGCAAGGTTCGATATCCGGTTATTTCACGATGAAGTGCTCGGAGCAGGCGCCCTGCCGCTCAATGTGCTGACCGAGCGAATGGAGCAGTGGATTGCGCAGCAAAAGCAGCTTTCTATCGTTGCGGGAGACCCTAGGCGCTAGTCGTAACTCGGAGCACGACTGGCAGCAAAGGAGCACGCTATGAATGATTAGGCCGGAGCGTGAAGTTCGGGCGTTAATTATTGCTTTTGTTGCAACCCTGAACGTTACGGCACACAGTCCACCGAGCGCGGACCTGAGCGCGTTTGGCGGCACATGGAAAGAGGAGCACAGATCTCCCAGCGGCATTCGCAAATACGAGCAGAATCCCGATGGCACGATGAGGGAAAACATTGACGCATGCCACAACTCACAAAACGGATGACGGCAAGAAGATCACCTGGACAACGGTATATGAACGTACGTCTACCGAGAAAAAGGACTCGTTGGGACGTGGAAGCCGATATCGATTCGCCTCGACCCGCCCGATACGTTCACTTTTCGAGTTACGCCTGACGGCGCTCTCTCGTATTCGGGGATGATGGGAGAGAGTTATACCGTAAAGCCCGACAGGAAACAGTATCCCGCCAAAGGAAATTTCGATAGTGTATCGCTCAGATCGCCTGGTGAACGGACGATAGAAGTCACGTTTTTCAGCAAGGGCAAGCCGATTGAAATCGATACGATCACGCTTTCCGCGGACGGGCAAAGTTTCGAGGAGATGGACCGCGACGCAGCTAACAACGAGACGACGGAGACGCTGATTTACCGGAAGCAGCCGTGAGTAGAAAAGCCGCTGCCAGCATCCTGATTAGGGCAGCGAGGCGTAGCCTATCCAAACATTACTGCTGGCGGACTGGTCAGTGATTACCAGTTTCTTGCCGCCCCGCGCTGGGACGCCCCAAATCGGGTTTGGTGTTTCTCTAAGCACCGTGGCATAGCCGCTCCGGTTGACACTGTTCTGCGTTAAGGCGGTCAAGGCGAGGCGATTACGCCAGAAAGTAGCGTCGGAAGTTCGGAATATGGGACCGGCTGTCCGAAAACAAGACTTGACTGATTTGCAAGACTAGTTTACTCTAGGCCTAGACTCAAATAGCCTATGAGTTTCTCAGGCAAACACGAACGGCGCGATCTATTTCCCGGAGCGCTCGAGATGATGGTACTCCAGTCGCTACGGCGTTACCCCATGCACGGATACGCGATGGTGGAATACATCAAAGAGCGATCCAACGAATTACTGCAGGTGGAAGAAGGATCTCTCTATCCGGCGCTGCAAAGACTCCTTAAAGCCAGCTTGGTCAAAGCGGAGTGGAAAACCTCCCTCACCAACCGCCGTGTGAGAGTGTACAAAATCACTCCCGCAGGGGTGAAGCATCTGGAGAAAGAAGTGTCGCGCTTTGAGAGCATGCTCAAAGGCATTTCGCTGGTGCTTTCGCCCGCCGACTCCTAAGAGGACGCCATGAACTGGTTTACGCAACTGTTGGCTGGAGGGCGCATGAAGAGCGATCTCGCCGAGGAGATGCAGAGTCATATCGAGGAGAAGGTGGAGGCGCTTATGGAGCGAGGCCTTACTCGTAAAGAGGCCGAGCGAACCGCGCGCCGCGAATTCGGCAACGTCACGGCGCTCGAGGAACGCAGCCGTGAGACGTGGGGTTGGTCAACGCTCGAGTTTGTACTGGCGGACGTGAGATATGCGTTGCGGCGGTTGAGCAAAACCCCTGGCTTTACGCTGGTAGCGCTCGCCACGCTGGCTTTGGGCATCGGAGCAAACACGGGCATGTTCACGTTGTTAAACGCGGTGTTGCTCAAGTCATTGCCGGTGCCCTCGCCGGAACAGCTATTTCTGCTCAGACAGAGCGGCAGGACGGCGGAAAAGAGTCGCCTCTCCTGTCCATTATTCCAGCGGCTGCAGCGTAAGCACCCCACGAACCCCTCTAGCGTATAAGAGACCGTGGCTTGATAGTGGAAAGCATGAGAGATTCCGAGGTGCTTTCCAGAAGACAGAAGTGGGTTGATTTGATTGGGCGACAAGAGCGCAGCGGCAAGGCTGTAAATGTATTTTGCCGGGAACACGGGGTTAGCGAGCCGTCTTTTTACAGTTGGCGGAAACGTCTGAAGGCGAGCGATCCAGTGCGGTTCGCCTTGGTGGACGCCAGTGGGCCGGGCGCGAGGGACGGTGCGCCTATCGAACTGTTACTGTCCACCGGCGACCGCTTGCGCGTCTTGCCGGGCGCGGATGCCGCGACCCTGCGCACGTTGTTGAGCGTGTTGCGGGAACGCATATGATGCACCTGCCGGCCAGCGTGCGGGTGTATCTGTGCGCCTCGGCCTGCGACATGCGCAAGAGCTTCGACGGGCTGCACGCCCTGGTCAGTCAATCGATGGAGCTGGACGCGTTCGCCGGACATCTGTTCGTCTTCGCGAACCGGCGTCGCGACCGCATCAAAATACTCTATTGGGATCGCGACGGATTCGCGGTGTGGGCGAAACGGCTGGAAGAAGGAACCTACGCCATGCCGTTCGGCGAGTCCGCCGAGAAGCGGCGCGAGATCACGGTCGCCGAACTGGGCTCGCTGCTTTCCGGTATCGATCTAAGCCGTGCAAAGCGAAGAAAGCGTTATTGTCCGAAGATTGGCGAAGCCGCATAAGCGTCGAATCCTGGCCATTGTTGCGTAGCGCTCAAGAACATTTCAGGCGATAATGTTTTCGAGTGCCGATCGACCGCGAACAACTGCCAGCTAGCGCGGAAGTTTTGCAGCGGATGGTGCTCGATCTCATTGCGCAACTGGACGCTTCCGAAGCGCGACGGATCAAAACAGAGAACCTGCTGCGGCAGTTACTCGCTGCAAAGAGCGGCCGGCGAAGCGAACAGATCACCGACGAGCAACTGGCGTTGTTCGAAGCCGAACTGAAAGCGCAGGGTGTGAATGTCGAGGCTCTGTCGAAGACCGATGAAGGCGGAAACGGGCCCGACGATGAAAATCCGCCGGTTTCGAAAGGCTCCGCGCCCAACCCGCGCGGTCGCCGCGTATTGCCCGCGCATCTCAAGCGCGAGCGCATCGTTCACGATCTGGACGAGGCGGAAAAACATTGCGAGGTCTGCGATCGGGACCTGCGCGAGTTCGGCGAAGAAACCAGCGAGCGCTATGAGTACATTCCCGCGCAGATGATCGTGATCGAAGACGTCTGCAAGAAGTACTCTTGCGAATGCACGGTGAAGACGGCGGGCAAACCGTCCCAGCCGATCGAGAAGGCCACGGCGGGCGCAAGTCTGCTGACGCAGGTCATCGTGTCCAAGTACGAGGATCACTTGCCTTTGCACCGGCAGGCGAAGATCTTCCGGCGCTCCGGCGTCGAGTTGAGCGAGCAGACGATGTGCGGCTGGATGCGGCAATGCGCCGGTCTGCTCGATCCGCTTTACCGGAAGCTGAAGGAGTTCGTGTTGGCGTCGAAGGTGGTGGGAACCGACGACACGCCGGTGAAGGTGTTGGACCGGAACTTGCCGCACACGCGCACGGGACGTATCTGGCCCTATGTGGGAGATCGCGATCACCCGGCGGTGATTTACGACTACACGCCGACTCGCGAACGGGCCGGACCGGAAGCGTTTCTGAAAAATTATCGCGGACATCTGCAGGCCGACGCTTTTGTTGTGTACGACAGCTTCTTTATCGACCCCTCGCGGGGAATGGTGGAAGTAGGCTGTTGGGCACACGCGCGCCGTCATTTTCACAATGCCCTGGCTAACGACCAGGCGCGCATGGGCGGAGTGCTGGCCATGATCGCGCATCTCTACGAAGTGGAGAAAACGGCGCGCCTGAATCGATGGAGCGGAGAGAAGCTGCGCATGGCAAGGGAACTGGATGCGCGTCCGACGCTCGACCGGCTGCACGAGTATCTGCTGACGATCCGCGAACAGGTGCTGCCGAAGAGCGATGCGGGACAGGCGGTCGCTTACACGCTGAAGAATTGGACGGCGTTGACTCGCTACTGTTCCGACGGCGATTTGTCTATCGACAACAACGCGACGGAACGTTCTCTGCGGAGTTTCGCTGTGGGTCGGAACAACTGGACTTTCTTCGGGAGCGACAACGGCGGCAGAACCGCGGCCGTGCTGCGCAGCTTTCTCTCTTCCTGCGAACTCGCTAAAATCGATCCGTTTGTCTGGTTCCAGGACGTGCTCGGCCGCATCGCCGAACATCCTATTACACGGCTTGAAGAACTCCTGCCGCCTCTCTGGGCTCCAGCTTCGCGGTAGGTCTCCTCTCACGCATTCAGGATCAGTCCTGCAACCCTTCCTGCGCCAGAGGGGTTCATCGGGCGCTTACGCTGCAGCAACAACTGCCGAACGACGTGCTCATGGCTGCGATGAGCTGGCCTGTTTCTTTCTACGCGAGCACTGGGAATCAAGCTCCTGAAAGAGTGACGGGACAGCTGGTTTCGGGCGGCTATTTCCAGGCATTCGAAACCTACGCGGTCTTGGGACGGCTGCTTGTTCCCGAAGATGACGCGAAGCTAAGCGCCAGTCCAGTGGCCGTGCTCGGCTACGCTTACTGGCGGAGTCACTTCGCGAGCGACCCGAATGTCATTGGCCGCAAGTTGAGCGTGAATAGTGTTCCGTTCACTATCGTGGGCGTCGCAGCGCAGGGATTCTTCGGGGTCTATCCAGGCACAGAGCCGGATTTCTGGATCCCGCTGACCATGCAGTCCGACGTCAAATATCAGAGCCATTACAGCGACTCGCTACATGCCGATCCATTGAAGCCCTGGATGCCACAGGACACGATTAAGTGGCTGCAGGTTGTCGCGCGGGTGAAAGATGCCGATGCGCTTCCCCGACTGACTGCCATGATGAGCGAAGTATACCGGCAGGACCGCGAACTGCGGGCTCATCAAGAACGCGACCCGCAGCAGCAACTTTCCATTCGCCGGAGTTACTTGACTCTGGAGCCTGGGCAACAAGGGTTCGCCACGCTCCGGCAGGAGTTTCAACAGCCGCTCCTATTGCTCATGGGAATGGCCGCCATGGTTCTGCTGATCGCTTGTGCCAACATTGCCAATCTCTTGCTGGCCAGGGCGGTCGCTCGAGAACGTGTCATAGCCGTGCAACTGGCGATTGGGGCTGGCCGGTCTCGACTGCTTCGCCAGATGCTGATCGAATCCCTGCTGCTTTCTTTCGGAGGCGGCTTATGCGGAATCGGGGTCGCTTTCTGGTGTTGCCAAACACTGCCGAAATGGGCGTCGTCGACCGCCGTGCCCATACCGTTGAATCTCGTTCCAGACGCGCGGGTTTTGCTATTCAGCCTCTTGCTGGCGGTTGTCACGGGAGTTTTATTCGGCCTCGCTCCGGCGTGGCACAGCACGCGCATCGATCCCGCGGGCGCCCTGAAATCGAACGCGCGCGGCGTACACGGGTCGGAGCGCGGCGGCCGCTGGTCTCTGCGAAAAAACCTGGTCATGTGCCAGGTGGCGCTGTCCCTGGTTCTGCTCGTAGGAGCCGGAATGTTCTTGCGAACCCTGCTTAATTACGGCCAACTTGACCCCGGCTTCGATCGGGATCACCTGGTCAACGTGCATCTCGATACTCACCTGGTCAACTATCAACCGGAGGAGTTCCTGCCGCTGTACCAGCGCCTGATTGACCGTATCGACGCGATTCCGGGCGTCCGTTCAGCAAGTGTGGCCAGCTGCGCCCTGGTTTCCGGTTGCTTCGACTCGAGCGATGTGATCCTGGTCGATGAAAAAGACAGCAAGACGAAGCGCGTGAATGCGCAGGTGAACGACGTTTCGCTGGATTATTTTAAGACGATTGGTTTGCGTCTGCGGCGGGGCCGAACTTTGGAAACGCAGGATAAGGTAAAGTCCCCGAATGTCGTACTCGTCAATGAAACCTTTGCCCGCCGGTCTTTCAAAAATGCCGACGCGGTTGGCAGGCGTTTCGCTTATGACGTAGATGACCCGCAAAGCTTCGAGATTGTCGGCGTTGTCTCCGATGCGCGTGTGAACGACGTCAAATCCGTTGCGCCGCCCGTGATTTACTTTCCGATGGCGCAGAATGCGGGAAACATCGACAGTATTGACATTCGAGCCGCTGCCGATCCAGGGAAATTAATCGCTCAAGTTCGCCGAACCGTGCTAGAGGTGGACCACAGACTCCCGATTATCGCCATCACTACGCTTTCCGAGCAGGTAGATCTAAATCTTACGCAGCCGCGCCTCATCGCCAGACTGACCATCGCGTTCGGTTTACTGGCTCTGGGTTTAGCGTGCCTGGGCCTCTATGGAGTCATGTCCTACACCGTTCAACGCAGAACAGGCGAAATTGGCATCCGTCTCGCACTCGGTTCGAATCGCTCCGGAATGCTCTGGCTCGTGTTGCGAGAAACGCTGGTGTTGGTTGCAATGGGAGCGCTGTTCGGAGTCGCCCTATCCGCCCTCACCATGCGCCTGCTTACCAATTTTCTTTACGGCCTTTCGCCGGAAGATCCACTGACCATGGCCTTGGCAGGCTTACTGCTTTTAGCTGTCTCAATGGCGGCAGGTTTTATTCCAGCCTGGAAGGCCTCGCGAGTCGATCCGATCGACGCCCTTCGATTCGAGTAAATCGCTTTATTTTGTTATCCTCTGGTTGCATGACTGGTTCTTTAAAAGGGCTTGTCCTTGATGGGAAAAGAATTAGCCAGGAGATCCAGGAAGAACTGCGCCCGCGTATCGAGGCGCTGCGGGCCAAAGGAAACCCTCCCGGTTTAGCGGTAGTTCTGGTGGGCGATAACCCCGCCTCGCAGATCTACGTTCGCAATAAAATTAAGGCGTCCGAGGATCTCGGAATCCGCAGTGTCGAGTTTACGCCGCCGGGCGACATATCCACCGAGGAATTACTGGCGCTGCTCGAACCGCTCAAGACCGATGCCAGCGTACACGCCATTCTCGTTCAGATGCCCCTGCCCAAACAAATCGATGCCGAGCGAATTCTCGAGTCGGTAGTCGACGCGGGGCGCGATGTGGATGGGTTCGGCACACACAGCCTCGGTCTGCTGGTGCAGAACAAGCCGGGCCCCCGCGCCTGCACACCGGCCGGCATTATGGAAATGCTGCGGCGCTATCAAATTCCGATTCAGGGCAAGCACGCGGTCGTCGTCGGGCGCAGCGACATCGTCGGAAAACCCATGGCGCTGCTGCTGCTGCACCAGAACGCGACGGTGACGATTTGCCACTCGCGCACCAAAAATCTGGCGGAGGAATGCCGGCGAGCGGATATTCTGATTGCCGCACTCGGCAAGCCGGCCGCGCTGGGCCGCGAGCATATCAAGCCGGGCGCCGTAGTCGTCGATGTAGGCATCAACCGGCTGACCGCAAAAGCGGATGTCGAGCGTCTTTTTTCTTATGATTCTGCGCGTATGGCGGCGTTCGCGCGAACCGGCAGTACGCTGGTCGGAGACGTGGACCCGCTTGCCATGCAGGAAATATCCTCCGCTTACACGCCTGTCCCTGGCGGAGTCGGACCTCTCACTATCGCCATGTTGATGTCGAACACGGTCGGTCTGGCCGATGGCAGCATCTGGCTTCATTCGCGCAGCCAGAGTGCTTAAAGTCGGACTCACCGGCGGCTATGCCACGGGAAAGTCCTTTGTCGCGCGAGAACTCGAACACCTCGGCTGTCATCTGATTTACGCCGATGAGCTAGGTCATCGTGTGCTCGAGCCGGCTGGAGAAGCGTACCAGGCGGTAGTAGACACGTTTGGCCCGGCAATCCTTGATGCAGATCGTTCGATCAATCGGAAACGCTTGGGCGAGCGGGTCTTTCCCTCGGCTGAGTTGCTCGAAAAATTAACTGCTATCGTCCACCCGGCTGTCTTTCGATTGGAGACGCAGATGTTAGCGCAAATTGCCGCGTCCGACCCCCACGGGATCGTTGTGGTGGAAGCCGCTATTCTGATAGAAACAGGGCGCTACCGATCGTACGACCGCCTGATTTTGACCGGGTGCAGCGAGGAACTGCAGATTGAGCGCGGCATGCGGCGCGACCATCTAACGCGCGAACAGGTCGAAGCCCGTCTAGCCAAACAAATGTCATTCGATGAAAAAAAACATTTTGCGAGTTTTGTGATCGACACGTCCGGTTCCAAGGAGCAAACCTCGGGAGATGTCAGGCGCGTCTTTGCTGAGTTGCGAGCCCTGTCGGGGCCAATCGCATGAGAGCGCGCGTCGTCGTTTTCTCGTTCCTGGTTACGTTTGGTCTTTTGTGGCTGACTTCGCGGGCACATTGGAACGCGCATGAACTGGTTGCTCCGCTGTTTCGCGCGGGCCTGAAATGGTCGGAGGCGCTGCCCGTACACGGCGCGGGCATTTCGGCCGAAGAGCAGAACAACATCGACGTTTACAAGAATGCTCGCCAGGCGACTGTCTACATAACAAGCACGACTGTTCGGCGGGACTTTTTCTATGGGCCGGTTGCCTCCCAAAGTCTCGGCTCCGGATTTTTGATTAATGATGCGGGCTTCATTCTGACCAACTTCCACGTGATTTCCGGAAGCAGCCGTATACAAGTGACCTTGCCCGATCAAACCCAGTATTATGCCGAGCCGCTCGATACGGACCGCTCTGACGATCTTGCCCTGATTAAGATCAATCCCAAGAAAAAATCGTCCTCTCTGCGACTAGGCGACTCCGACCAGTTGCAAGTCGGCCAGAAGGTGCTCGCCATCGGCGATCCTTTCGGCCTGGAAGGCACCTTGACGGTGGGTGTTGTCAGTTCCATTGGACGGGCCATCAACAGTGAAAGCCAGCAGCGGCTCGAAGGAATGATACAGACCGACGCGGCGATCAACGGCGGCAATAGCGGCGGCCCGTTACTCGATTCGAGCGGGTCCGTGATCGGCATCAACACGGCGATTCTGGGGCAGACCAACATCGGCATCGGTTTTGCCATGCCGATCAATCGCGCCAAAGCACTGTTGAGCGACTATCAGGCCGGGCGCGTGACAGAACGGCCGAAGCCGGGCGTGACGACCGAGTACATCGCAGGCGATCTGGCGCAGGCGTTGCAGCTTCCGGCGGCTGGGGGATTGCTGGTTCAAACAGTGTCCCGGGGCTCGTCGGAAGAGGCGGCGGGGGTGCGCGGAGCGCGTCAGTTAGTCGACATTGGGAACGTCGAACTCGGCGTCGGCGGAGATTTGATCATGGCGGTAGACGGCAAACGAGTGGAACGCGAAGATGCGTTGATCCGCGTGATCTCGCAGAAACGCGTCGGCGATACGATCATGCTGAGCTTGTATCGTAACGGCCACAAATTGAATTTACCGGTGAAGCTGTTGCGTTCGCCAGCGGACGTAAATTAAGCTGGAACTGCAGGGCAGATCTAGAATTCTAAGCGCGCCTGAAAAGCGATCATCCGCGGCGAACTATCTCCGCCTAGACCAACACCCAGCAGTCCGGTCGGTGGCGATGTGGTGGAAGTCAGCGCCCCGAAGCCGGTCTGCGTGGCACGATTCCCCGGAATACCGGCATAGACGACCGATGGAAGCGCAAAGTTCGGATGGTTAAAAACGTTGAAAGCCTGCGCATCTAGACGGAGTTTCACGTGTTCGCTCAGAGTGAACGACTTTGTCAGGTAAAAATCGCTCCAGGTGAAGTCGGGACCGCGCAGTGCGTTCCGTCCGAGATTGCCGAACTGGCAGTTCTGCGGCGTATCACCGCCTACACAGGCTCCGGTACTTGGATCGACGGCGGAGGTAAAAGCATCCGGGTTCAGCCACTGAATCCCTCCGGGCTGGGTCACTCCGGGGATGGGGTGGTGCTGGTAAAGCGGCACGCCGGGGACAACGCTGGCGTATTGAGGACCGCTCCCCTGCACAATACCGTTTCCATTGGCGGTGTAGGGCGAGCTGAGCACGGAGAAAGGAAGTCCGCTGTGCCGGAACACGGTCCCGGAGACCTGCCACCCGTTCAGCGCGTACCCGAGCATCCGGCTCCTCACCTTAATTGGCAATTGATAGACATATTGCGCCGTGAAATTGTGGCGGACATCGTAGTCGCAAGAGCCGTACTGGCGTCGCAGCTCTCCGGGTAACGGCGAGAGAATTCCCGCCGAGGAGAACGAGAGGAAACCACCGTTCGAGACCGTATCGAGGCAATGGCTCCAGGTGTAGTTTGCCTGTATCTGGAGCCCATGACCGAGCCGCTTTTCGGCCGTTAACTGCAGACCGTTGTAATGACTATTCGCCCCGGTGTTGAGTTGCGTTACCGCCCCGAATCTAGGATCGCGGGGCTGGCCATAGGGAAAAGGCGCAAAACAACCTTGGCAGACCGTTTGATAACCGTTCACTTGTGTCAAGTAGGGCTGATTGACCGCTCGGGTGCCTACATACCGCGCCCGCAGATTCACGGTCGAGCCAATCTGGTGTTCCAGAGTGAAGCTCCACTGCATGAAATAGGGGGCACGGAGTTTGCCATCGGGAACCGCAGCGATTGCGACCCGTTGCAGGCAGCTATTTGGATGTGAGAGCGGCGACGCACAGGAGAGCTGACCTTCGGCGAAGCCGGAAGTAAAGGCTTGGTTAGCTGCAGTAGTCGCATCCACGCTGCTATTCGGAACACCCGGTGCAATGGCCACCCCGCCTACTGTTCCGAGCAGGCCGCCTTGAAAGGTCTTCGAGTACGGCGGGTTAATGCCCACCAGGTCAACCACGCTTCCAGGTAGAATATCGCTGAACAAACCGAAGCCCGTTCGCAACACCGTTTTCGGTGTCAGTTGCCAAGCGATTGCGGTTCTAGGCTGCATCAGCGCCAGGGGCGTCGAAGCGAAGATGCTTCCCAGATTGGTGCGGATCGCTTGATTGAGCGGCTGGTTGATGTCGTGACTAATTGCATCAAAGGAGCCGTTCAGGCGTGCGACCGCGTCGTGCGGATTCAGCGGATTCGAATTGTAGGTGTCGCGCAGGCCGAAGGTCCAGGTGAGCGTTCTCGTGACCTTCCAGGTGTCCTGCGCGTAAACATCAAGGTTCAGGAAATTATAGGGTTGAGAATTCGCCAGCGGAAAAGTTCTTGACGCTGTAGAGGCAACTCCATAGATGAATTGCGGCAGCGTTGTGTAGTTCACCAGGGGGACAGCGCCTTCACCGAAGTCGTAGTCATTCAGGCGAAGGATTCTGGTGTTGGTTCCAAATCGAAACTCGTGCGCCCCGATGGTCCAGGCAAGATTGTCGTTGATGAAAAACCGGGCAGCTCGTCTGCCCTGCACCCAGGTATTATCCAGTCCGCCAAGGGTCGTGAATGGTGCATTCGCACCGCTGCCTTGCAACACAATAGGGAATGCGTCGAGCGTCTTCGCAAAATCGGCGGGTCCAAACAGACTCTCGTACCAGGAAAAAGCGGGGTTGAAGTAGTTCACCAGGTTCTGCGAAAAGATGTGCGTGTGGCCAGCGGCAAATGAGTAGAGAGGTTGAGGAGAAAGGGCATTGAATAACGGGTTAATCGGGTCCGTGTAGGCGGCCTGGAGACCGGTATCTGCCTGAAAGCGGAACCAGGCGGTATTTTTCTCGTTGATGTTGTAGTCGATACGGCCCGTTTGCACCTGCTCGTGGTCATCGCTTGAATGCGAAATGCTCTGCCGGTTTGCGCAGCCGTTCCCATTGGGCGCATTGCCTCCCACTGTGCGGCCATCGCTGTTGAAAGGGCATCCGAGAATTGCCAGCGGCGTGCCGGCGGTGTTGCCGTAGAGCGAAAAGAGTTTCTGATAAAACGGCACGAGTTGAGGAGCCGGCTGATAAACGGACCCGCTTACCGTATCCGCCCCGCCGCGTGGAAGCTGCTGCAAAACGTAATTCTGGAAGGCCTGCGTCGGCACGGTGGTCGCCGACACGATAGGAAGCGCGATTCGCACCCACTCGCTATCAAAAAAGAAAAACAACTTATCGCGTAAGATTGGACCGCCCAGACTGGCTCCGAAATGGTTCACCGTCGAGCGCGGCTTATGGTTGCCCGACGTTGCGTTAGTGAAGAAATTCGCAGCATTGAGTCGCGATCCATTCCAAAGCTCATATAAGTTCCCATGAAACTGATTCGTGCCGGATTTTGTCACGTAGTTGGCCTGGGAAGCGCCATAGCGCCCTTGATCGACCGAATAGGATAATGTGTTAACTGTCACCTCGGCGATCGAATTCAAGCCAAGAACCAGATTCGTTGAGAGCCCGCTGTTCAGGTTGGTCAGTGGATCGTTTGTTTCTAAGCCGTCTACAATGTAGCCGCTCGAAAGGGCGGGAAGACCGTTGAACTGCACATTGCCATAACCGTTCGTGCCGCCCACAAAATCATTGCCGCTCCCTGCGGTATTGATCAGCGCACCAGCGGCAAACTGCAAGGGGTAGGTCATGTCTCCGCCAGGATTCGGAAGGTCTTCGAGCGAACGTGCATTCAGAGTCGTCGATGTATTTGGATTATCGGGATTGATCACCTGCGATTGATCGGTAACCGTAATTCGCTGGTTTGAAGCGGCAATTTTCAAAGTCAAGTCGACGGTTTGCTTCTGACCCAGTCCGGCAAATACAGAATGAGTTTTTTGCGTTTCGAAGTGGTCTGCCTCGACTTTGACTGAATACGGACCCGGCTTGAGCTGGGGAAAGTTGAATCGCCCAGCATCGTCCGTCTTCACGGACCTGTTGAGTCCAGTGTCCGCGCTGATAATGCTCACCTGGGCGCCGGGAATCGGCGCGCCGGTTGGATCGTATACTGAGCCTACAACTGCGGCGGTGGTTTCTCCCTGGCCGCAGGCGGGCGTACAAACCGCGAGAAGAGTGCAGAGAAGGGCTGCGGCTACTCTCACAGTGCACAGATATTTCGTATCGCCGTATTTAGGCATGACTAAATGTAAGCGTGGATGGTTCGGGGCAGTTTGTCAAGTTAAAATCGGTCAGCGGGCTCTCTTTGCTGACAAGCGAACCGCTCGCCAGACATTGCGGACGAGCGTCACGGCGGCATATGCTGAGATTTAGTGAAGGCTGAAAACAAAGGTTCGACCAATACGGAATCGGTGGACGATTACCTAAAGGCGATCTTCGATCTAAGCGGACCGGAAGAGAACCGGGTGACAAGCAACGCTCTGGCGGAGCGTCTTGGCGTGCGTGCGGCGTCGGTAACCGGCATGCTTCAAAAGCTGGCTGCCCAGAAGCCTTCTTTCGTTAACTACGCCAAACATCACGGCGTGCTCCTGACAATGGCAGGCAAGCATCGCGCGCTCGAAGTTGTTCGTCATCACAGACTGCTGGAACGATTTCTTCATGATTTTCTAAACTATCCGTGGGACGAAGTTCACGAAGAAGCCGAACGGCTGGAGCATTTCATTTCCGAACGCCTGGAAGACCGAATTGCCGCCAAACTGGGCGATCCCGATACCGACCCACACGGGCATTGCATCCCCGAACGCAACGGAACAACCAAGATCCGGGAAGAGGTGCCTCTATCCTCGTGGGCGTGCGGCGTACCTGCCGTCATCAGCAGCGTTTCGGATAGAGATGCGGCAGCTTTGCGTGAGCTGGAGCGATTGGGATTGTTGCCCGGGATATGTGTTCTGGTCGAACCCGGCAATCGCAACGCGTCGCTTATCGTCAAAAACGTTACAACCGGTACTCCCGAGGTTCGATTAAATAAGAACCTTGCGAAGGTTATTTCAGTGGTGGCTGCCTCTAGCTATAGCTAGCCCGCTGGATCCGGCCGCTTGATTGAATGCGGATCGTTTGCACAAACGAGAGGTGCTCACACCGCCAGCCTACTGGCAAGCCAACCCCGCCGCCGCCGACCCCATGAATAGCTTAGGCACTCGTACCCGAGACTAAGCCTAGCCCACGCTGCGCTGCCGGGTGGCGAAGGGGTTGAAATTGGTCTGGTAGTCGAAGTGATCGACCCCTTCCGCGCGTTTCAGATAGTTGACAATCGCGTAAGTGACAGGTGTCATCAGCGTCTCATAGACAACTTTGATCAGATAGCCGGACACGATCAGCTGCAGAATAATGCCGATCGACCGGGTACCGTAAAAAGCGGCGAACATGACGACCGTGGTGTCCACCGCTTGGCCGACCACGGTAGATCCAATGGTGCGAGTCCACAGATGGCGACCCTTGGTGAACAGCTTCAATTTGGCTAACGTAAAGGAGTTGGCGAACTCGCCGCACCAGTAGGCGAGCAGGCTGGCGGCTACGATCCGGCCCACCGGCTTAAACACGACTTCGAATGCATGCTGGTCTTTAAACTCGGGAGCAGGCGGCACGATGACTGCCAGATAACTCAGCGCGACCAGGATAAAGGAAGCGAAGAAGCCATACCAAATGGCGCGGCGCGAGGCGCTATAGCCGTAGACTTCCGTAAAGATGTCGCCAAAAATGTAGGTCAGAGGAAAGAGCATCTGGGCGGAAGAGACGCGCAGCGGCCCGAGCGCGAAAAACTTGGGCGCAATGATGTTCGAGACGAGCAGGACCGTGACAAACAAGGTGATGAACGTGTCGAGGTATTTGTAGCGACGGTCACTTTCGAGCAGGCCGCCAACTTTGCTGAGTGATTCCGTCGTTTCCATCAGTAGAAGTAACAGGCGGACAGTGTGTCTTGACTCGATAATCGCACGCCGGAGCTGGATGTCCGCTTACGGGCGCTGTCGGAGGTCTCTGAAGCGAAATCCGTTATACTCGGGGGCTGTTGCGAATTGCCTCCCGCCTGGATTCGTCTTCTAACCGATCACTCAAGAAATCTGGACATGGTGAGAGTATAACTGCTAACGTCTGGATGTGCATTCAGAACAGGGTTGGTTATTCAATCTCGGCTCGATCAATTTCGGTCTGCTGAGGGAAACGAAAAAGAGAATCATGGGAGCCAAAAAGGCGGTTTGCACCAAGCGCGCGTATGCTAGCGGCTGGAAGGCCTTCGAATACTTTTGTAACGAGGCCGGCCGGGAGGTACTCCCGACCACTCCGTCCAACGTGAGTGATTTTGTGGTCTGGTGTATCAACCAGGGCTTGCGGCTGGCGACAGTCGAAGTGCGGCTGAACGCAATCGGTCACTACCATCGGGAAGCGGGACTCTCTTCGCCGGTCGACAAGAGCGTCCGCGGGCTGCTTGCCAACGCCCGCCGCGAACTCAAGGAAGCGCCCGGCGGCAAAGCGGCGCTGTCCTACGACATGCTGACTCGCCTGGTCGGAAAGCTATCGACCAGCGAAGCACTCGACGTGCGCAACCGCGCCATGATCCTCGTCGGCTTCTCGGCCGGCTGGCGACGCTCCGAAGTGGTCGCGTTGCAGTTCGCCGACGTTAGCTTCGAACCCGAGGGCATGACCCTCTTTCAGCTCTCGTCGAAGACAGACCAAGAAGCGGAAAGCCGGCTGGTCGGCATCCAGCCGGGCAAACGGCTGGCGACCTGTCCGGTGCGCGCCTTGCAGCGCTGGATCGAATTACGGGGCAGCTGGGAAGGTCCGTTGTTTACGCGCCTGACGCCGGGGCATCGCATCACCCGGAAGCCGCTGCACGCGCGGGGCGAAACCCTGCACCTGGCGATCAAACGCGGGACCCGGCTAATCGGCGAAGATCCGAGCCGGTTTGGCGCGCACAGTCTGCGAGCCGGGATGGTGACAGAGGCAGCTCGTCACGGGGCGTGTGAAGCGGCTATTAAGGCCAGGACCGGCCATAAATCGAGCGAAGTGTTACAGCAGTATATCCGGCCGGCGCGAGTCTTTGAGTTCAACCCGCTGGCGCAGGTACTGTGAAAGACGGCGCGGCCGCGCCGTCCCTGACCGTTTACGGTTGTGCATCCAGATCACGGCCTCTTCCAGCTTACTGGTTTCGGGGCACAATCCACAGAGAGGAAGAACAATGCAGGAATCGACGGCCAGCGCCCGGAAAGTGTACGAGCTGGGCTGGCGCTTTTTCGACACGTGGTGTCGCACGCAAAGAAGAGCCGCGCTACCGGCGAGCGAAGACACGGTGTTGCTCTTCGTCGACTGGTTTCAGAGGGAAGGGCGGCAGCGTTACCGGTTGCATGTCCTCGCCCTGAGCATGGCTGGGATCGGGCGCAAGCATGAAGATCTCGGTTTTTCCTCGCCGGTCACAGCCGATGTGCGAGCGCGAGCGAAGCCGAACAGGGTGAGTTAAAACGCATGAAGCACGGCGGCCGGATGGCTTCGAAAAACCGGCGCGCCGTGCTTCTGATGGATTGAACTCTCGGTCCCTTTGTTAGCAGCGTACCCGAAAGCGGGCCCGTCGTGCAATCGTTTTCACGCGTGGCACACGGGTACTACATCGAGTAGGCGTTGCCCAATCGAGGACGGCGCGACTATACTTTCGGGTGAGAGCCGGGCGGCGAGTGAGTGCTCCCTTTCTCTAGACAAGCTTGGTTCGCCCAACGCTGGCCCGGCTCTTTTGTTCTGTTATTTGGCGGCGAGAAGCACCCGGTAGATGCTGGGGTTAACCCCCGCCCCTCGCTTTACGAGCTTGATCCTTCCTTCTTTCGAAAGCCGTTTGACCAGGTGACCGAGGGCATCACGAATGTTCTTCGCCCGAAACTTGTACCCGGTTTCAGCCATGCGACTGCTGAGGTCAGCAATCGTAAAATCTGCGCTCAGCGAGGGTAGCACCCGCTCGGCAGCTTTCTTTAGTCCCGTACGGGCGACAGCGCCCTGCATCTCGCCATGGATCTGGTTGAAAGCGCTCCCGGCGGAAAGCCCGCGGCGGCGCTCTTCCGCTAACTGATCGATGGTGGTGGCAACAAGTGGCTGCTCCGAGACACTGAGGAGGAACCTCACGTTCTTCATTTGTTCGGAGATGGAAACGTACGAATGAGTGAGCGGCATCGCGCTCTCCTTTCATCTAGACGTTTCCGATTGTACTCGCGCCGCCGCGGCCGTTCAACAGAAATTACGCGCGGAGCTCGTCCGTAGCTGTCCCGGTTCGTCGTCCGGCGTCGGTCTAGGGCAGTTTTGATGTCGCGCTACCGGGGCGCGTAGCCGGCCTCTCGCAGAGCTTTCTGCAGGCTGGCCAGGCCGTCTTTCATCAAGGCGGCCTCCTGGTCATCGACGGCCAGCTCGCCCCAGGTGTTGGAGTGGGCGCGCTTCACAAATTGCGCCAGGGCCAACGCCTCGGCGTCCGTTAGCAGCAACTTCACCTCGATCGGATTTGTCATTCGGCCTCACTTGCGCTGCAGGCTGACGCGCTGCACCAGCTTGACGCCGGGTATCGACGGGATCGGTTCGACGCCCGGTATGGTGAGGTCGGACTCGAGTGCTGCTTTAATCGCTTTCTCGTTTAGCGATGCGCCTCCGAGAAATTCCGGCGGGACCTGAGCCGGGTCGGTAATGACAAAGCCGAGCGTGAGCGTGCGATTGATGAGAACTTTGTCGGGATTCTCGATGGTCCTTTCCCGCATGTACTCGCGCGGGATCAGCTGCTCGTTCGTGATCTCGACCGAGGCCGGGCACAGCGAGGCCTTGAAGCTGACTTTCCAGCCATCCACCAGCGTCAGGCTGGCGGCCGACATCCGGTTTAGGATGTCTTCTTCGAGCCGCTCGACGCGAGCCAGGGCGCAGGCCTTCCGCTTCTGTAGCAGAGCGATCTGCTTGCTGAAAGCGGCCGCTCGTTCTTCGAGTCGGGTGAGGACGGCGTTCGACCGCTCGACGGCGTGCTTGAGGCCGGTCTCCGCGCGTTGCTTCTTGACCTGCTCGGCGCGCATCTCGACGACCTTTTTCTTCGGGCCGACCGGAGCCTGCCGGGTAGGCGGGGGCACGACAGCGTAGAGAGCGGGGTTCTTAATCGGCATCTTAACGCCCCCCCTCTTCTTCGGTTTGGTGGCGACGGCGGTTCTGCGCATAGACTCTTGAGAGTCGTGCCGCGCCCGGCGCGTTCATCTCCGCGGGGCTCATCGGCCACCGCCCGACGATCGTTGAATGAAAACGCTCGTGCCGGTTGCCCGGATGTCTTCGGTCGTGTACTGAATCTCGACGCCGTAGCGTTCCCGGGCGTACTTCCGGATCTCTTCCCAAGCATCGAGTGCGACCCGGAGGCAGCCGGCGACCTGCTGGGCGATCGGCGAGACGCTTAAGTCGTCGGGCCGTGGCGGCTGCGCCTGGCCGGCAGCCTGGTGTTGCTGTTGCGCCCTTTGCGGGCCAGGGGGCGGCGGCAGTGCGGCCCGAGCCGGTGCCGGGGCCATGAGCCGGACCCCACCCTGGGAGACGCCTCCGTTGCGCGTTACGCCGTTGGCCACGCCGTTCAAGCGTGTCGGCCGCGGCGGCATCGTGGGCTGCGGTTCGTTTTCCCAATGAGCGTGTCGTTGCGGCGTGTCCTCCGCATACCCTTGCTCGTAGGCATCGCCCAACACCTGGGCCTGAAATACGATGTGGGCTCCGCGCTTCTGCTTGAGCAGTTCAACGTAGTCGCCGGGCACGGGTTGTGCGCGTACGATCGCGTCGCGGCCTTCCGCCGGCAGATAGATCACGGACGGCCGATTTTCATGGACGACGTTGTAGCGGTACTCCACGCCGTTGTAGACGCTCGATGCTTCCTGCCCGGAGACGGTCTCCATCTGCAGCAGAAGCGGGACGTCCACGATGGGCTTAATCTTTTCGCGTTGCATAGTTTCAATTCACTTCCTTTCCGGGCTGGGTGCTGTGGCTATTCTGAATGCGGAGGGCGGCTCCGCACAACTGTCTGATGGACATGGGGTGGTGCTTCCTTTCTTTTTCCGACGAGCAGCCGCCCTTGGGTTTGTGCGGCTGCCTCGTTCGTGGCAGGTGAAACAAAGGTGAGTGCTGCGCTCGTCGGCCGTGAGTGTTTCAACGATGTGATGCCGGCAGCGGTACTCGCCGCAGAGAGCGCATTCGAAGGCGTGCGACTCGCAGAGCTCCCCGTTAAAACAATCCAGGCAGTGAAATTTCACTTTCTCGACCAGGCGCAGCGGGCGCGCGCAAGTTTGGCAAGGCATTAGGCACCCCGCCGGGCGAGCAGCAGGTCAGCGGCAAGCTGCGCCAGCTGCCGCGCGTAGCGGGCATAGCGAACGATCGCGGGCCGGGCGAGGGGCAGCTGGTGCATTTCGGCGGGGCTGATGGTTCTTGTCATGTTCTGATTCCTCCGGGCAGGCCCCCGTTTTCGTGCTTGGGGGCTTTCTCTGCCTACATTCATTTTATCAAAAGGGGGTCCTGATACAAAGCGGATCGTGGCCATCTGTCAGCCCGATTGGTACTAGGTACTCCGACCCAAATCGGCGTACACTGACCGCATGGCAGCAACTATCGGCAAGACCATTAACGGTAAGGCGAACCCACAGATCGCGAGCGTGCTGGACACCTCGACGTTGAAGGGTGTTTCGGCCACCAATGACACGAACCTCGTTGAGTACGTGCGCTCGACTGCGCCGTACATCGTCTCCGCACTGTCGTGTGCCGCGAGCCGGGCCGGGGAGCAGCAGCTCTGGTCGGAGATGCAGTCGTATCTGGGCATCGCGAACACCGTCTCGGAATTGACGGGTTTTGCGGAATCGGTCATTGCGCCGGCGGCCCGCACGATGACCGCCGCCTCGGGAGCGAGCGGATAAAGTACGGCTGGCGAGTGCGGCAGGGTTCGGATCGGTTGGTCGTTTTCGAGCCCTGCCCGCTCGGCCAGCGCACGCGGCCGTTCTAGAGTGAGTTCCTTCATTGCGGTCTCTCGCCCGGACAGCTCATGCGGTTGAGCGCTCTGCACATCGCATCGGCCTGGCTCTTGGCCCGCAGCATCCTCCGCACCAGATTCCCTTCCCCGCCGAGGTAGACCATCGCGAGCACGCCTCGTGTTTCCCGGTCGACAATCACATACGCTTCGGAGCGGTTTTCGCCGTATGCCGGCAGCATCACGGCATAGCGGCCGAGCGGCGGACCTTCGCGCGTTCGCTCGCGGCCGACTCGCTTCGTTTGCGGTTGAGAATTCATGGAAGTTGGTCCCACGTTAATGGGGACGGGCTTCCGATAGCAACGGCGCTGAGACACATTACGCTCCGTTACGGGTTAGTCCTTCACTCGTGCCTGGGATCGGTATGGGGTTCTGATAGACTAACCTTTCCGGGTTCTGATACCCGGGTGGCGGACTATGGCGAAGAAGCGGACGTTTACACTCGATTTTTTTCAAAAACAGGGAGCGATTGGCGGCAAGGTCGGCGGCGTCAAATGCTGGGAGGGTGTGTCGGCCGCGGAGCGCTCCGAGCGTGCAAAGAAAGCGGTGGCCGCCCGCAAGTGGCACCCGGTAAAACCAAAGGAAGACGAGGAACCGCCGGCTCCCGCGCCCGCTCCGAAAAAACGGAAGCCGGCTCCTCGCAAGAATAAAAACTCGGCGGGGTCGGCGTCACTAGGCGAAATCTGAGTCGACAATGCCCACGCCTAAATCACGAGTATTCTGACCCACAGCATCAACGGAGTGCCGGGTCCTGCTGTACCTATCCGCCTGCAGCGCTTTACTATGAACGCTCGCTCCCAGATCCGCACCCGAAGTGTGTCCAGTGGCGTTCCGGCCTACTCCTCGAGTGGCCGGCGCTTACGCAATTATTCGCTCGACGCCATCGAGCGCATCTTAGCTTTGGAGCCTCCGGGAGTCGTCGTCAAACGGAACAAGCGGACCGGCCGGATTACCTCGGCGCAGTTTCTGCCCTTGCCGCAGAATTCGAAGGCGGTCGAGGGGAAAGAGCCGCTTCGCAAAACGGCCCACATGGGCCAGGCGTACAGTTTCCAGCAGTCGCTGGAAGATAGCGGACGCAAGGCTTGGAGCTTTTCTCGCCTTTTACTGCCAGGTGACGACGAAGACATGGAACGACGTTTACAAATGATTTTCCGGGCGGTTCCTCTGAGCTGCCTGACTCTCGTGAAGGATACGGCTACGGCCGAGCCCGCCGCGATCGAAGTCAATACGAGCCAAGTCGAGGTGAGCGAGCCCGAACCCGATCCACCGGCCGCTTCGGCGAAAGTCGTGAGCATCTCGACCGGCCGGGGCTTTCGGCGCGCGGTGTCGAACGATACCGACGAGCGCCTCGCTGCTTAAACGTACTGCATTGAGTCATACAACCCCGCACGCATTGCGGTGATGACGAAATGCCGGGTCACCCGAGAGAATTCGGCCGACAGCCCCACTTCTCAGGCAGACCGGATCCAATTCGTTCGCATATCCTTCATCGCCCACTAAAGGCGTGTCCTCCTCCGAGGGACACGCCTTTTTCGTTCTTATGGATCCGAAACCCACAACGCCCGACCGCTTCAGCGAACGCGCCCGACCGTCGTTTCAGTACCTCATCATGGCGGTGCTCGCGGTCGATTACATCCTCATTCCGGTCGCCCGGATCTTCGGCTCGCACGTCGAGCCGTTCGCGCTGCCGGCCGATCTGCTGACGCTCTTCGGCGTGGCCATTTCGGGCTATGGCTTGAGTAGGACGGCGGAAAAGATAGCGGCTCTGCCGGGTGACTCAGAAATCAACGTGCTCGGCGTAAAGATCGGCAACAAGCAATGAGCCTCAACCTGAAATCCTCCGACCGCCTGGTCGACGCGATTAAAGCGCTCGAAGGCTTCACGCCGGTGGCAAAACACCTAGCGGCCGACCGCCTCAACGTGATCACGGGCGGCTATGGCGACACCAACGTTACGCTCGGCGAAACCTTCTCCGAAGCGGAAGCCGAGGCGCGGCTGCGCGAGCGCCTGGCGCACGACTACGAGCCGGTCGTCAACGACAACGTGCGCGTAGATCTGACGCAGGGACAATTCGACGCGTTGGTCAGCTTCGTATATAACGTCGGCGTGCGGGCATTCCTGACCTCCACGTTGCGCCAGAAACTGAACGAAGGTCATTTCTACGCCGCCGCACTCGAGTTCCCCAAGTGGAATACGTCGGACGGGCAAATCCGCGCCGGTCTGGTGAAACGCCGGGCCGTCGAGATGGCCTGGTTTGTGGAACGGCAGCCTACCGTCAGCAGCGTGCAGGCGCCTGAAGCAGCCTGACCTCGACCGAAATGAACGTTTCGTAAATCAGCATGGCCAGGTCACGCCCAACGTCGGCCAAACAGCCGACAAGTGGCCGACAATTCGTGGCTTACTACCGGGTTTCGACCACCCGCCAGGGCGAAAGCGGCCTGGGATTGGACGCGCAGCGCGCGGCTGTCTCGCGCTATCTGCAGCAGGCGGGGCAGGGAGCCGAGCTGGCGGCGGAATATACGGAAATCGAAAGCGGCAAGCGGCACACCAACCGGCCCCAGCTTGCGAAAGCCATCGACCAGGCGAAGCGTAGCCAGGCAACGCTGATCATCGCGAAGCTCGACCGGCTGGCCCGCAACGTCCACTTCATCTCAGGGCTGATGGAGTCGGCGGCCGACTTCGTGGCCTGCGACATGCCGCATGCCAACCGGTTGACCATCCACATCCTGGCGGCGATCGCCGAGCACGAGCGCGAAATGATCTCGGCTCGAACCAAAGCGGCGCTCGAACAGGTGCGCGCCCGCGGCACGCGGCTCGGAAATCCGCGCTGGCAAGAATCGATCGGGAAAGCGACAGCGGCCCGGAAAAAAGCGCCGGCAGCAGCGGAGGTCCGCAGCATTGTCGCGGGCTATCGGCAGCAAGGCTTGAGCCAAAGAGCCGTCGCGCAGAAGCTGAACGAACTCGGAATTAAGACGGCGACGGGCGCGACCTGGTACGCGAGCAGCGTACAAAAGGCTCTCGCCGAGGCCGCCTGAATTATTTCGGCAAACTCCCTCAAAACGGATGAACGTAGAAATCTGGCCGCTCGATCGGGTCATCCCGTACGCGAGCAACCCGCGCAAAAACACGAAGGCCATCGACAAGGTCGCTGCCTCGCTGAAGGAATTCGGCTGGAAGCAGCCGATGGTCGTCGATGCCGAGGGCGTGCTCGTCGTTGGGCACACCCGGCGCGAAGCGGCGCTGCAGCTCGGCTGGACTGAAGGGCCTGTCTTGGTCGCCGGCGATCTGACGCCGACGAAAATCAAAGCGTACCGGCTGGCCGACAACCGCACGAACGAGGAAGCCGAGTGGGACAAGAATTTACTCGGGCTGGAGCTGGAGGCGTTAAAGCTGGATGGCTTCGACCTGTCGCTCACTGCGTTCGACGATAACGAAATTGCAGGCTTGGCCGCGCTTCTAGAGAGCACGAAGGATGGCCTGACCGATCCCGACGACGCTCCTGCGCCGCCGGCCGTACCGGTATCGGGTACCGGCGATCTATGGATCCTCGGCAACCACCGGGTACTCTGTGGCGACTCGACCGTCCTCTCGGACGTCGAGCGCCTCATGGACGGCGCGGCCGCCGACCTGGTGGTGACCGACCCGCCGTACAACGTCGCGTACACGGGCAAGACGAAGGACGCTCTCACGATCCAGAACGACAGCATGTCGGGCGAGAGCTTCTATCAGTTCCTGCTGGCCGTGTATACCAACCTGTTCGCTGTCGCCGGCGACGGGGCCGGGATTTACGTCTTCCACGCCGATTTGGAAGGTGCGAACTTCCGCCAGGCGATGGTCGATGCCGGTTGGAAATTGGCGCAGTGCTGCGTTTGGGTAAAGCAAAGCATGGTAATGGGCCGCCAGGACTATCACTGGCAGCACGAGCCCGTGTTGTACGGCTGGAAGCCGACGGCGAGCCATCGTTGGTACACCGACCGCAAGCAGACCACGGTCTGGAAGTTCGACCGTCCGAGCCGGAACGGGGAGCACCCGACGATGAAGCCCTGCGATCTCATTGAATATCCGATCTCGAACAGCAGCGAGCAGGGCGGCATTGTGCTGGACCTGTTCGGTGGTTCGGGCTCGACGCTGATCGCCTGCGAGAAGACGGCGCGGCGCGCTCGTTTACTCGAACTCGATCCGAAGTACGTCGACGTCATCGTCAAGCGGTGGCAGGCGTTCACTGGAAAGCAAGCGATCCATGCGGACGGCTCGCCGTTCGACGAACGCGCGGGGCTGGCCGACGTCGCCGCTTAAAGCGGCAGGCTCGGTTGCGGGTCGGCTACCTGCGAGCAGTGGACGAGCCGAGTAAAGCCGTCCGCGAACTGGATCCGCACTTCGTGCTGGTGGCAGGACAGAATCGTGGCCTTCGAGCCACGGCGGTTCGGGCCATACGGGCTGTGGCCGGTGAAGATCACCTCGTCGCCCGCTTGCGGGTACGGCCGTACTTTGGTGTGTCTCATTGAAGTTTCTCCGGGGGCAGAGACGTGGTCGCTTACGCGACCACCCGGTATGCCCGCTGGCCTTCGTCCGTCTTGAAGCTTTCGATGTGCAACCCGAGCTTCACCTTGGCGGCCCCGGCGATGAACCCGCGCACCGTGTGGCGCTGCCAGTCGGTCGCTTGCATGATTTCGTCGAGCGTCGCCCCTGCGGGCCGTTTCATCAGGGCTACTACCTGGGCCTGCTTCGAACCGTCGCGCGGCGTGTGGGCCTTTTCTGGCGCAACGTCGGCGGTTTGTTCGGTCCCCTCGGACTCATCGGGCGTAGCTTCGAGACTTTGCAGCTGCTTCCAGACCCGGGCGATGCCCGTTTTGCGATCCGTGAACTTCTTGACCGGCGTTAGGCCGGGCAGGCTATTCCAAAGATCAACCAGCTTGATGCTGAGGCTGAGCAGGACGGTGTCGAGCTCATCCGCGCTGCTGAAAGAAGCGTGGCCGCTGGCCACCGCGGTTTTGCGGCTCGCGTACGCGGTGATGTTGCAATCGGGCGTTAGGGTAAAAGTTTTCATTTCGTTAGTTCTCCGTTTTCTACCGGCCGCTTGTTCGCCGGTGATTCATTCATCACTCAGGCTCGTGGTGCTTACAAGCGGCATCCTCTCGAAAAAGTAAGGACAGTAACAAGCATTTTGAATGTGGCTGCATCTACCAACGTCCTCTCTCTCTGCGCCGGATACGGTGGGCTCGATCTTGGGCTGCGAATCGCTGACCCAGCAACTCGAACCGTCTGTTTCGTGGAAAGGGAAGCTACTGTCGCGGCCCTCCTGGCGGCGCGCTTTGAAGACGGCTCCCTGGACCCGGCTCCTATTTGGTCGGACCTTCGCACCTTTGACGGCCGCCCGTGGCGTGGAGCAGTGGATCTGGTCACTGCGGGCTACCCGTGCCAGCCGTTCAGCGTCGCCGGCAAGCGCCGCGGCAAAGCCGACCCTCGTCATCTGTGGCCGGAAGTCGCGCGGATTGTCCGAGAAGTCGAACCCGAGTGGTGCTTCCTCGAAAACGTCGGCGGGCATCTACGATTGGGATTTCGCGAAGTCGCCCGCGAGCTACGGGCGATGGGTTATCGCGTTGCGGCGGGACTCTTTACAGCGGAGGAAGTCGGCGCGCCTCACCGCCGCGAGCGATTGTTCGCGCTGGCCCACCGCGAGAGCGGAGGATGCGGAGAGCTGCGGGAATCATCCCGGTTCGACGGATTCGTTAAGCGGGGAGGCCCGCATGTGGAAGACGCCTCACGGCCTGACGAACAACGGGGACGGCGGTGGGGGGGAATTTCACAAGCAAGTTACGCACTGGCAGACGCCGGCGACGGATTCGTTTCGATCGCGCGGCGGCGACCGCAAAGACGAGCCGGGTCTCGATCAGCAAGCCCGCTGCTGGCCTACGCCAAGAACGTGTACCGGCGGCCCGGACTCAAAAGCGACGCGAACGGCCCGTGGTTCGGGCGGCCCGGATCTGCAGGAAGTCGCACGGGCGTGGCCGACGCCATGCGCCAACCCGGCGGCGGTAACCCAGTGGCCGACACCGCGGTCGAACGATCACAAATCGAGTGTCACGGGGAACATTGCGAAACCCAACGCGCGCCCGCTCTGCGAAGCGATCTCCTCTTTCCGCCTGGCCCCGATGACCTCGACGCTTGGCGGGCCGTTCTCGGAGAGTACCCGGAAATTGAACCCGCACTTTGTGGAGAGCTTGATGGGGCTGCCCCTCGGGTGGACCGCCTCCGAGCCCTTGGCAATGGCGTCGTACCGCTCGTGGCTGCGCACGCATACCGAACGCTTCGAGCAGCTTTCCCCTAAGGAACTGGCGCAAGCCGCCGCATAGGGCACGCAATGAAAGAAGAACGCGAGGAGAAGCGCGGCCGCGGACGCCCGTCCCTGGAACTCAACCTGTCCAAGCTTGAATCGCTGAGCGAGCTCGGCTGCACGAACAAGGAAATCGCCGCCCACCTCGGCGTCACGGAACGAACCATCGAACTGCGCCGGCGAAAGCAGGACTTCCGCGACGTCATGGAACGCGGTGTCGCCCGGGCCAACATCTCGCTGCGCCGGAAGCAACTCGAGATGGCGCTGGCGGGTGATCGCACGATGCTGATCTGGCTCGGCAAACAGCGCTTAGGCCAGCAGGACAAGATCGACCACTCAGGCGCTATCGCTGGCAGCGGCGCGCCCACCAAGATTCATGTCAACTTCGTCACGCGCAAAGCATCACAGTGCGAAGCGGACGAAGGGGGAAGCGAATGTTGAACTGCCCGCGCCCTTTCAGGGCCTGTTCCTGCCTTCACGCTACAAGGTACTGCTCGGCGGCCGCGGCGGAGCGAAATCGTGGACGATCGCTCGGGTGCTCGTGCTGCTGGCAGCCGAACGCAAGCTGCGCATCCTCTGCGCCCGCGAGTTTCAGTCGTCGATTGCGGACTCGGTCCACCGGCTCCTAACCGATCAAATCTGGAGCCTCGGCCTGCAGAGTCGGTTCGTCATCACGCAGAAGGCGATCACGAGCTCGACCGGCTCCGAATTTCTCTTCAAGGGCCTGCGCAAGTCGATTCAGGAAATCAAGTCGACCGAGGGCATCGACATCTGCTGGGTGGAAGAGGCGCAGAGCGTCTCCGACGATTCATGGGAAATTCTGATCCCGACCGTTCGGAAAGAGTCGAGCGAGATTTGGATTAGCTTTAACCCGCACGAGGAAAACGACCCGACCTATCAGCGCTTTGTGGTGAAGCCGCCACCTGGCACCTGGGTCCAGAAGGTCGGCTGGGAAGACAATCCGTGGTTCCCGGAGACGCTCGACAAAGAGCGCCGGTACCTGCGCGAGACCGATCTCGAAGCGTACGACCACATTTGGGGCGGCAACGCAAAGACGCTCACCGATGCGGTGATCTTCGGCAAGCGCACGGCGGTCGAAGCGTTCGAGACGCCGCTCGATGCGCGCTTCTTCTTCGGGGCCGACTGGGGCTTCTCGGCGGACCCGACAACGCTCATCCGATCGTTCGTTAAAGACGAATGCCTGTTCGTCGATTACGAAGCGTTCGGACATGGCGTCGAGCTCGACGAGACGGCGCAGCTGTTCGACAGCGTACCGGGCTCCCGGAAATGGCCGATCAAAGCGGACAGTTCACGCCCCGAGTCTATTTCGTTCGTGCGGCGCGCCGGCTTCAACATCTCGGCGGCCGACAAGTGGCCGGGGAGCGTGGAAGACGGCATCGCGCACCTAAAGGCGTTCAAGCGGATTGTGATTCACGAGCGCTGCAAGCGCATGAACGACGAGCGCCGGCTATACCGGTACAAGGTCGATCCGAAGACGGGCGACGTGCTGCCGATCATCGTAGACAAAAATAATCATGGTTGGGACGCCATCCGGTATTCGCTCGACGGCTACATTCAGCGCCGGGGCGTGAACAGCGTCTGGGCGCGGCTCGCCGCCTAACTCGCGCGGCGCAATCCGTCAGTAATCATTTCTTTGAGCAAGGTTTGATAGCCGATGCCGGCCTTTTCCGCGAGCCGCTTCGCCGCTTCGATATCGGCGGCCGTCAGGCGAATCGAAACGGCTTGTGTTTTCTTCGCGTTTACGCGGGCGACGAGTTCCGCTAAGACGGCCGGGTCGGTCGGCTTCACGCCGATCCCCTGCGGATAGACTTTCGCTGTTCCGTTACGGATTCCTTCGTCCATCTCGTCCTCGACCGTTTTGCGGCCTTCGGGGCTCGCCCACCAAGCGGCCTCTTCGTCTTTGCTCTTAAAGGTTTTTTGCTGCGAGTTGCGGGGCATACTGACTCCTTTTCGATCGGTTCATCGGATAGGCGGTTACAGGTCGTACCAAAGCTTCCGTCCGCTCGTAAACGACCACGAGGTAACGTCCGCTGAGCGAACGCCCGTAGGCTTCTGAGCGGCCGGGGACCTTCTTCGATTCGTTTACGATCGTGAAGCCCGAAAGAACCTGCTCCACTTCTTCGGGTGTGACGCCATGCCGGGCGATGTGCCCGATGTTGTTCGCGTCCCACTCGATATCCACTACTTTAGTATATACATTCTGCACTCCCAACGCAAGTTAAAATCATGAAAAAACAGCCCCGGCCTTCGCCGAAACAATCGACGAAAGCGCTCCGGCCGAACGCCCGCGTGCAAACGACGAACGATTCCTTCCAGAACTTCGAAGCACGCATCGGCTACGGCACCGGCAACGTGTCGGACGGCGGCTCGTACTCGATCGACTATCTAAGCCGCAACCGTTTGCGCGTCGAGTCGATGTACCGCTCCTCGTGGATTTGCGGCAAGGCGGTCGATTCGATTGCCGAGGACATGACGAAGCGCGGAATCGAAATCGTCTCGGAGATGGACCCGGGCGAGATCGACGAGCTGATGGCGTTCTGGAAGAAACTCAAGCTCTGGGACGCGATCGCCGATACCATCAAATGGTCGCGGCTCTACGGTGGCGCGATCGCCGTGCTGTTGATCGACGGCCAGGACTTCGCGACGCCGCTGCGTATCGAGACTGTCGGGCGCGACCAGTTCAAAGGCCTGCTCGTGTTCGACCGCTGGATGGTGCAGCCGTCGCTGCAAGACTTGGTGACCGAGCTCGGCCCCGACATGGGCTTACCGCGCTTTTACGAACTGACGGGCGGCTCAGCGGCGGGCGGACCTTCGCTGGGCTTGCCTCAAACCAGGATTCATTACAGCCGCGTGCTGCGGATGGTGGGTCAGGACCTGCCGTTTTTCCAGCGGGTCGCCGAGATGCTGTGGGGCCAGTCGGTGCTCGAACGCCTCTACGATCGCCTGCTCGCGTTCGACTCGACCACGCAGGGCGCGGCCCAGCTCGTCTACAAAGCGCATCTACGGACCTACAAGGTCGAGGATCTTCGCAGCATCATCGCGATGGGCGGCCCCGGTCTCGAAGGCCTCATCAAACAGATTGACTTTATCCGGCAGACGCAGACCAACGAGGGCATGACCCTCATGGACACCAAGGACGAATTCGAGGCGCACAGCTACTCGTTCGGCGGCTTGGATGTGGTGCTGTTGCAGTTTGCCCAGCAGCTATCGGGCGCGCTGAACATCCCGCTGACGCGGCTCTTCGGCCAGTCGCCGGCCGGCATGAATTCGACCGGCGAGAGCGACATCCGCACGTACTACGACGGGATCGAGCAGGAGCAGGAGCGTCGTTTGCGTTCGGGCATCGATCGCATGATTCAGGTTTCATATCGATCGAAGTTTGGGAAGCCCGCGCCCGACGGAACGGACTTTACGTTCCGGCCGCTGTGGCAGCTTTCGGACGTCGAGAAGGCCGGCATCGCAACCAACGTGACCAGCGCCATCACCAGCGCGGTGTCGAGCGGCATCATCGGGCGGCAGACGGCTATGAAGGAGCTTCGGCAGTCTTCGCGTGTCACGGGAATTTACTCGAACATCGCCGACGAAGCGATCGAGGCGGCCCCGGACGACGTGGACGCAGGCGGCGAGTTCGGGCCAGCTGATCCGTTCGGTAAACCCGGGGAAGCCGACGACGAAAACGACACGTCGCCCAAAGAAGCGGCTTGACGCTTAACCGCCCTGCAACTAGACTTAGTTGCAATCTTCGCGTCGGACATATTTGTCCGATGAGGCGGACGACCCTTTACGACAGCACGCCTTCTTCGATCTCTAGCTTGTGTTCGGCCGCCACTTCGAGCGCGTGCTCGTTGCACGCCAGATAGAACGAATTGCGCCGATAGCTGTGTTGCCCGTTCGACGAACGAAACCAGTAATGGACCATGTGGGTCGGCATGAAGGGACAGTCGGACGAGATCCCGCAGGACGCTTTCCGCCAAACCCGCGCAGCGGCGGGCGTCAGCTTCTTGACGCGGAAAATGGTTGGATCCATCGCATAAACCTTAAGTATGAACCCGGACGTACGTCAGCCTATCGAACGCGACGTACGCCAGTTCGAGCGAGACATCGACGGTTTTCTCGAGACCTTCTTTCCCTGGTCGGTCGGGCTGGAAGCGGGCGAGCCGGCGGTTGAGTTCGCCGATCCCGCCACCGAACTCGTCACCCGAGCGGCCCAGCTGCTCACCGGACGGATGCTCCGCCGTGTGGACGTCACAAACGCGAAAACGTGGCGCGCGGCGGCCCGCGAGTCGCTGCATGGCCGAAAGATCTACCAAGCGCTCCGCTCCGAAATGGGCGGCGCGTTGGGAACACGCGTCGACGAACTCTTGCACGCCAACGTGCAGCTGCTGAGGCGCCTGCCGGTCACACTCGAGAGACGGGCGCAAGCGTTCATCGCACGCGAGCAACGCCGCGGACAGCGGGCGAGTTCGACTGTAAAGGTTTTAGAACAGAAGCTTCCGCAGCTGGCGCGCAGCCAGGCGAAGATGCTGGCGCGAACCTCTGTCGGAAGGGCCGAGACTGCGCTCACGCGGGCGCGAGCCGAGCGGCTCGGCCTCGACTGGTACGAATGGGTGACCAGCGAAGATCAGCGCGTGCGGCCGTCGCATAACAAGATGGACCGGGTACTGGTTGCCTGGACGGATCCGCCGTCGCCCGAGCAGCTGGTGGGCGAACCGAGCAGCTTCGGCCGCTATGCGCCGGGAACGGTGCCGTACTGCCGGTGCCTGGCGCTGCCGCTGATCGATTTAGATGAAGTGCGCTGGCCGCACAAGGTGTATGCGAACGGGCGCATCGAGTACGTCAACCGCGCTCAGTTCGAGCGCTGGATTCGCGTGCCGGAGGCGGCGTAAACGGCAGGGGACTCACACCCAGCTCTTGGCGAGCAGCAAGAGTAACCTGCGTTGTGAATCCCATAACTGCCACGAGCATGTCATTCCAGCCACTTTTGTCTGGGAGATCGGTGACTGCATGCTCAAAAATCTCCATCGCAGCTTGTCCCAACTTGCCAACAAAGATCCTGGAGCGAGAAAACTCGTTCCTCAGTGCTGCAAACGCCGCATCCAGTTCATCGGGGGCGGCGTTTGTTTCTGCTAGCTGCTCTAGTAGCTCGGCCGGAGACATTTCATGGATCCGGCTGATCTTGTTTAATGCGCTCTGGAGGCGCGATGCTCTATCGAGCAGGTTGAAATAACACTCCCGCTGCTGTGTCCAAATAGTCTGCCGTAGCCACAAATCGCCGCCGATATCGGCTTTGATCTTCTCGACCGCTTGCGTAGAGGCGGAGAGCTGCTGCACAAGTTTGTCGAGGTTACTGACGGTCGCGTCCAACTTCCCCTGCTCTTGCTCGAAAGCCGTCGCGCCTTTGGTTTTTAGGATCGTCTCTCGATCACCGTACTCGGCCCGGGTTTTTAACCACGGCCCCCAATACGCTCCCGCGAAGCCTGCTGCGAGGCTCGCCGCACCGGAAACCAACGCTGTCATCCAGTCCATCGACAACACAATCTCACACCGCCATGCGCTTCTATACGACGTCCAGTCTCAGTGCCAATCAGGAGCTGACCCCCGAGGGCTTTCTGGTCTGCCACAACGTGCCGATCGCCCGGCTCGGCACCCAGCTCTATGCGGCCGGCGAAATCCCGCTCGATGCGCGCGACGGACTGATCCGGGTCGAGCGCCTGCCCGAAGACGTATTTCACGAGCACACGATCGCGTCGTTCGAAGCGAAGCCGGTCACGCTCGATCACCCCAGCCAGGACGTATCGCCGAGTAACTGGGCGAGCCTCGCCAAAGGCGTCGTGCAGAACGTGCGGCGCGGCGCAAATATCGAAGATGATTTACTCGTCGCCGATCTGCTCATCACGGATGCCAAAGCCATCCAGCAAGTACGCGACGGGCTCAGAGAAGTTTCGTGCGGCTATGACGCCGTGTACGAACAGATAGAACCAGGACGCGGCCGGCAGCGGAATATCATCGGCAACCACGTCGCGCTGGTCGAAAAAGGTCGCTGCGGAACCCGCTGCGCAATTGGAGACTCAATGACAAAAACCAAATGGATGGACCGTCTTCGCGCGGCGTTTAAGGCGCGCGACGAAGCGGAATTAGAAAAGGCTCTCGAAGACGGCACGGCGGCGGACGAAGCAACCGAAACCGCCGAAGAGAAAGAGAAGCGCGAGAAGGCTGAAGAGGACAAGAAAACCTCCGACGCGTTCTCGAAGGCCTTCGATGAGATGAGCGAGCGCATCGACAAACTCGAAAAAGACAAGGCCAAAGACAAGTCCTCGAAAGACGATGAAGCCGAGACCGCCGAGGAAAAAGAGAAGCGCGAGAAGGAAGAGAAAGAGAAGTCGGGCGACAAGGCCCGCGACTCCGCGGCTCTCGTGACGGAAGCCCAGGACGTGTTCGCCCGCGTCGAAATTCTGTCGCCCGGCATGGCGCTGCCGACAACTGATGCGGCCGCTTCCGATCCGCAGAAGTTCGTCGACAGCCTGTGCCAGTTGAAACGCAAGGCGCTCAACGCTGCGTTCGAGAACCCCAAGACGCGCGATGCCGTGTCGCCTCTCGTCAGTGGCCGCGATCTGGCGAAGCTGACCTGCGACGCGCTGCACAGCACGTTCGTCGGCGCGAGTGAGATCGTCCGGCGCGAGAACAACGTGCACACGAAACTCACCTTCGACAGCGGCAAAACAGCGTCGTCGATCCCTTCCACAATTTCAGAGATGAACCGGCGGAATTCCCAGTTCTGGGCCCGCAACTAATTAGGAGACAAAAACCATGAGCAACGCATTCCTCTATCGGATGCCCGCCGGTATCCCCGGCTCGATCAATCGCATGAGCACCGCGACGGTCGAAGCACAAATGCTGGACACCACCAATTTCCCGACCGTCTACGGCGTCCCCGTGGCGATCGACGCTACGTCCAAAAACACCCGCAAGATCATGGCGGGCGATGCGGCCGCGAACGTGTACGGCCTGTACGTGCGGCCCTATCCGACGAACAGCAACACCGACCCGCTCGGCACGTCGACGCCGCCGGTTTCGGGCATCTGCAACGTGCTGAAGCGCGGCTACATGACCGTGCAGCTGAACGGCGCAACCGCAGCCGCCAAGAACGGCGCTGTGTACGTGCGCACGGTCGCTAACGGCGGCAACACCATCATCGGCGGCATCGAAGCCGCGGCCGATGGATCGAACACGTTCGTCATGGCGAATGCTTACTTCACCGGCCCGGCCGATGCGAGCGGCAACGTCGAGATCGGCTTCAACATCTAGGCCCGCGCTTAGAAGAATTCATCACCGGAGAACTTCAAACCATGCCATTTACTACTTACGACCGGCGCACGATCGATTCATCGGGCGCGTTTCTCATCGGCGAGCTGGAACGGCTCGATCCCACCATGCACGAGCCCCTGGTCAGTGTGACCTGGAGCCGTGACATCCAATTGCGCGAAGACGTGACCATCGCGGACGAAACTTCGAGCTTCACCAACTCGACCTTTGCAGCCGCCGGCGGCATCAACCCGAACGGTAAGAACTTCATCGGCAAAGACTCGAACGCCATTTCGGGCGTGTCGCTCGACATCGGCAAGACCGCCCAGAGCTTATACCTCTGGGGCATGGAACTCGGCTACTCGATCCCCGAACTAGAGAGCGCCCAAAAGCTCGGCCGCCCGGTCGATCAGCAGAAATTCCAGGCGATCAAGCTGAAGCACCAGATGGACATCGACGAGATGGTCTACACCGGCGACACCACCGTCGGCGTGACCGGCCTCATCAATTCCGCAAGGGTTTCGGCTTCGAACGTCGTCGCGAACGCGCAGTCGCACACCACCTGGGCGCAGAAGCTGTCCGACGATGCGACCGGCAACGTGGGCCCGAACCAAATTCTGGCCGACGTGAACACGCTCATTCAGGCCGTCTGGCAAGCTTCCGGCTATGCCATCTGCCCGAGCGAGCTGCGCTTGCCGCCCGCTCAATTCGCGCTGCTCGTCTCGGCTAAAGTATCTTCGGCCGGCAACATCAGCGTTCTGCAGTTCTTGAAAGACAATTCGCTCTCGAACTCGATCAACGGCCGCCCGTTAAACATCCAGCCGCTGAAGTGGCTGCGCCAGGCCGGTGTGTCTTCGGCCGACCGCATGATCGCCTACACCAACGATCAAAGCCGGGTGCGCTATCCGCTCGTGCCGCTGCAGCGCACGCCGCTCGAATATCGCTCGATCTATCAGCTGACCACGTACTTCGGCCGGCTGGGCGTCGTCGAGTTCGTGTATCCCGAGACCGCCGGTTACGCCGACGGCATCTAAGCCCGCGGGGCCAAGCTACTCGGAAGACATCGCCCTCCGACCTCTTCCGAGTTGTCCCCTTTGTTTACGCTGGTCTCCATGCAGACCATTCAAGTCGATAAACGCTTCGTGCTGACCCAACAGGACGGCACTACCCGCGAGTTCTTACCGGGTCGGCACGAAGTCGACGACGACACCGCTTCGCACTGGTACGTGCAGGCGCACTCCACGCAGGCCGTCGCGCCTACCGAGGCGTTTCCGAAAATCGATCCGCCGCCTACGCCGACACCGCCCAAAATTCCCGTCCCACCGCCCAGCAAAACCAAATGACACTCTCGCCCGCACAGCTGCAAACCGATCTGCCCGAATTCGCCGATTCCGACGCCTACCCGGACGCCGTGCTCTCGACCTGGCTCACGGTCGCCTCGAATCTCGTGAACGACGATCGCTGGGGAAATCTCGCCCAGATCGGCACGGAGCTGTGCGCGGCGCATTTCATCGTCCTGGCCACGCGCGATCAAGCGGCGGCTTCGAAGAACACCGAGCCCGGCAAAGTGACTGGCCCGCAAACGTCGAAAGCCGTCGGCGACGTGAGCGCCAGCTACGACGTTTCGTCCGTCACGATGGCCGACGGCGGTTTCTGGAACCAGACCAACTACGGCATCCGCTTTCGCTCGCTCGCCCGCCTGATGGGCGCGGGCGGGATGCAGCTCGGCGGCTGCAGCTACAGCTACAGCTACTAAACTCTTTCCTCGCTTCCCCCCTCAAAACATGAAACAGCTTTCCTTGGCAGCGGCGCTGCTTGTGGCCGCCGCGTGCGCGTCCGCGCAAATGGTCACGGTCTCGGCCAGCCATACAACCGACTCGACCGGCGCTCCGCTTACCGGCACGATCTATTTCTCGCCGACAACGAGCGCCGGCACGCCGACCGACTTCCGGATCGCGGGCCAGGGCCAGGCGACGCAGGCGACCGTCAGCGCCCCGGTCACAGCGGGCGCGTTCACGATTCAGCTGGCCGACACGACGCAGACGCAGCCGCAGAACATCTGCTATCGCGCCTGGGCGACCAACGCCCGCCGGCAGGTCGTTCTCGGTGCGCCGCCCTCCGATCCGCCGGCTGTGTACAGCTGCGTGCAAATGGCTCCGGCCTGGTGCGCGTCGGGGCAGTGCAATTTCGACAATTTCCCGGTCAACTTGCCGGACGGCATCGCGCTGACGGGCAACACCGTCAGTGTGAACGCAGGCACGACGACAACGGGCGCGGCCGGCACGCAGGCGCGAGTCACCAACAGCGGCAACACCACAAACGCCATCTTCGATTTCCTGATTCCGGCCGGGCCGACCGGACTGACCGGGGCTACGGGACCAGCAGGACCGGCAGGCGCAGCTGGGCCCACGGGAGCGACCGGGCCGCAGGGACCGCAAGGCAATCCGGGTGCTGCCGGCGCACAAGGGCTAACCGGTGCGACCGGCGCTGCTGGCCCGACTGGATCGACAGGAGCGACGGGGCCAGCAGGCCCGACAGGCGCGACCGGGACAACCGGTCAATCGGCCTATCAGGCGGCCGTCGCCGGGGGCTTCGTGGGCACGCAAACACAGTGGCTCGCGTCTCTGCTCGGCGCACAGGGCGCAACGGGATCCACCGGAGCCACGGGCCCGCAAGGGCCAGCCGGGCCAACCGGATCCACCGGGGCGCAGGGCCTTCCCGGAACGACGGGCGCGACGGGCTCGCAGGGTCCGGCCGGGACGAACGGCACGAACGGCACGAACGGCAACACGATTCTGTACGGCACGGGAGCGCCCTCTAGCGGTCTCGGGGTGGCCGGCAATTTTTACATCGACACGGCGGCGAACTACTATTACGGCCCGAAGACGAGCAGCTGGCCGTCCGGCACGTCGCTGGTCGGTCCACAGGGAACACCGGGAGCAACAGGAGCCACGGGCGCACAGGGGCCCACGGGAGCCACCGGCCCGCAAGGCCCAGCGGGCGGGGGACTGACCACCGTCAATAACGACACCAACGTCACGGGCTCCGTGTCCGGTACGACCTTCACGCTGGGCTGGCAGGGGACGCTCGCGAAGACGCGGCTGCTCGCGACGACGGTCTTTACCGACCAGGCGAACACCTTCAGCGCAGGCAACAAACAAACGTTCACGGCGAGCTCGACCACCGCCGGCCTCAACGTCGCCGGTACGTCGTTGCCGAGTTCTCCGGCCATTGGCGATCTGGCCGCCTACAACAATTCGCTCTATTTCACCTCGTCCGCCGGCACGGTCGCCTTGCTCGATTCGACGTTTCCGTATTCGTCGCGCACCTGGGGCGCGAATGTGAAACAGACGTTTCCGGGCGGTTCGCTCACGGCGGGCGTGAATCTCGGCTCTCTGACCGCCGACCCGTCGAGCCTGGCGGCGGGCGACCTCTGGTATCGCAACGATCTCAAATCGCCCAGCTTCTATGACGGCTCAACGACGCACCGCAGCGTCTCGGCTATCACGTCGCTCGCCAACAGCTCGCTGCTGTGCACCGACAGCGCGGGCAACGCGACGACGACCAGCTGCCCCGCTTCGGGCGGCGGCAACGTCTCGACGTCGACGGCCAACACGTACACGGCGGGCCTGCAGGATTTTTCGGCCGCCACGCTGAAGCTGCCGATCGCGGCGGGCTATGCGCCCACGACGAACGGCCTGGCCGGCTTCAATTCCTCGAACAGCACGTTCGTCTGGGGAGCTGCCGGCGCGACGAGCGTCGGCCTGTATCTGAACGCCACCACCCAAGCGGGTGGTGATTGCTTGAGCTTTGCACCCAGCGCCACGCTCGGCAGGATTTTGGATGCTGGCGCGGCTTGCGTGCTTTCGAATAAAGCGACGACATACAGCGCTGGATTCAAGCAAACCTTCACGGCCAGCGCCAGCCTCGCGGGGGCCAACCTCGCACCCGTCACAGCCGATCCCACGAGCCCCGTTTCGGGCGATCTTTGGTTTCGCAGCGATCTGAAATCTATCGCTTTCAACGACGGCTCGGCCACGCATCGTGTGCTCGATGCGACGGCCACGCTCGCGGCCAGCTCTTCGCTCTGCACGGACGCTAATAGCAAGGCAACCACCACGGGCTGTCCATCCTCGGGCGGCGGGGGGCTAACGGCGAAACCGCCGTATCTCTTCGACGGCACCAATTACTACATCGCGGAAAACGGCCAGCTCGCTACGCGGCCCACCTGGTCTGGGATGACCTATCTCGCGGCTGGTGGCACGAGCGGCCCGACACTCGTCACGGGTGCAAACGGAAACTTGCAGGTGCTCTCCGATTCGGGCTCCTACTATCTCGGCAAGACCGGCTTTACAACCAGCATTGAAGGCGTCTTCACGCCCGGCATTACGCAAGCGTGCTGCGGTACCGCGGGCATCGCCGGGATCTATCTGTACGACAGCGCGAACTCGAAGCTCTACACGATTTTCATGCAGAACAACACGCTGACTGCCGGTTGGCAAAGCTTCTCCGGCTCGGGCAGTCTCGGCACATACAACAAAGTGGCGAGTCCCATACTCAACACCCAGTCGATTTTCGATTGCAAGATCTACGTCGGCGGCTATCCGACCAGCCTGCACTTCGGGGCGAGCGTGGACGGGGGCGCGACCTACACCGACCTCTACTACAACGACTTCGGCGGCAACGCCATTACCTCGACCAGCGCGGGCGTGTTCTGGATCGGCTCGAACGCGAACTTCTATTCGCTGAAGCTCCAGTAGCCATGAAGCCGAACATCAACGTATCGTCGACGGACTCGCTTGATAAGATGCGGGCGTCGCTCAAAACCATCGCCCAAAAGCGCGTGCTGGTCGGCGTGCCGGAAGATCACGGCCAGCGCCAGAGCGGGGAAGTCACGAACGCCCAGCTGGTCTATCTGCACACCCACGGCTCGCCGCTCGCGGGCATTCCGGCGCGGCCCATCATCGAGCCCGCGATTGAAGCGCCCGACAACCAGGCGCTTATCACGAAGCAGCTCGGCGCAGCAGCCCGCGCGGCCCTTGACCAACAGCCGAACGCGACGAACCAGCATTTGAACCAAGCGGGGATGCTCGGGTCGAACGCCGCGAAACGCTGGTTTACCGACGATCGCAACGGCTGGGCTCCGAACTCGCCCGCGACGATCAAGCGCAAGGGATCCGACCGGCCGCTCATCGATACCGCGCAGATGCGGCGTTCGATCACCTTTCTGGTAGAGGACTAACCATGCTGCTCGCAAACCTGACGTACCGGCCGTTTTTCATCGTCCTGTTTTATCGCTACGCAAACGGGCCCGCGCGGCAGTACATCCTTTCGCAGAACTGAGCCCACGCGGCCGTTCCCGCACGTGCGGGAACTCCCGATACAGGCGGAGGTACCAGCGGACGAATCGCTCGATGCTCATGCCGGCAGTCTAACCGAAAACGCCCGCGCCGGATCTTGGCTGGGTATGACGTCCAGCTCCCCGACGCGAACGCCTCTCCCACTCTATAAGCCATGATCGACGTTTCCGACATCCTGAGCGATCCCGACTTCGCGACCCAGTTCACCGTCACCCGCTCGACCGGCGTGTTCGCAAAAGGCGGCTGGCAGTCGACGCCGCGCACGCTGCTGCTCACGGGCGTCGCGAACACGGCCAGCGGCAACGATCTGCAGCAAGTCCCCGAAGGCGACCGTGTGACCGGCACGCTGACGTTCTATGCGACGCAGCCGCTCTATGCGACTCGCGCGGGAGCGCAAGCCGGCGTGAGCGACACGATCACGTACCAGGGCGACGTCTATCGGCTCGCGAAAGTCTGGGACCGTTCGCCGAACGGCTACTTCAAAGCCATCGGCGTGCGCACGGCGGGGAACTAATCGGCCGCCAGCAACTTGCTGTTCACGTAGCTGACCATTTCAGCGCTCACGTCGATCTGGCTTCCGTCCTCTTCCACGTCGGCGACCAAGCCCTCCTTACCGTTCCAGCTCACGTGAATGTAATCGGCCTTCGGATGCGAAGCGATCAGCACCTTTTCTACCTCGAAGCAAAGTTTGCGATCGTACCGCAGCTTCTTCATCGGTTCTCATCATGCCATTCCCCAACGGTCAAACGCTCGTTTCGAGCGCGCTCACGCCCGATAGCTTGTTGGGAATTTACCAACAATTGACGGCTCAGATTCTCGGCTTTAATCCAACCAGCGACACCGATCCGGCGTACGCCGCCGTGCGGCTCGACTGGCCGACCGCCGGGCAGCCGGGATGGGCCATCGGCGACGACATCGCGTTCCTCGCGGCGAGGGAAGAAGAGTCCGACTACTCGCAGATTCGCGACCTGGCGCTCTCGCCGAATAACGCGACGAGTGTTCTCTCGACCTATACGTACACGCGCGTCTGGCGGGTGTCCTGGAGCTTCTACGGTCCGGCGAGTTTCGATCACGCCCGGCTCACCAACGACGCGCTCGTTCTCGACTGGGTACACGATGCGCTCGTGCCGTCGAATTTGTATCTGGTCGATGTCGCGCGGCCGCGCTACGCCCCCGAACTCTTCAGCGGCCAATGGTGGAAACGCACCGATCTGAGCGCCCGCTACAACGAACTCGTCACGGCCTCGATCGTCGACACGACGATTGCCAGCGCCGAAGTTCTTCTCTACAACGTGCGCGGCCTGGCGGCCGACGTCACGACTTCGCAGTCTTAATCCGCGCCACGGCGCTTACTTCCAAAGGAACTCTCACTCATGCCAACCAACACGCTTCCGTTAAGCGTCGTGTGCAACGTTTCGGTTTCGATATCGCCCGTTGCCGCGGCCTCTCCGACGTTCAATCAGGGCCTCATTGTCGGCCCTTCGACCATCATTCCGACCAGCCAGCGCCTGCGCCAGTATTTCAATCTCGCAGGCATGACCGCCGACGGGTTCACGACGGCCAATCCGGAATTCGTGGCCGCCCAGCTCTACTTCGCGCAAACCCCGACACCGCAGATTCTCTGGGTCGGCTGCCAGAACGTCGCGAGTTCTGAAACCGCGCTGACCGCGCTGCAGGCCTGCCGCGCTGCTTCGGCCGCCTGGTGGGGCTGCTTTGTGACCGATGCCGCAACCTCCGATCACGAAGCGATCGCGACCTGGATTCAGAGCGTCACCCCGAACAGCTGCTATTTCTACACCACATCCGACGCGGCCGTGCTCGCCGGCACCGCGGGCAACTGCTGCCTGACGCTGCAGGCAGGCCAGTACACGCGCTGCTTCGGCGTCTACGCGACGACGCAAACCGGCACGGCTCCGAACAACATTTACGCGGGCGCAGCGGCGCTGGGCGTCGCGATGGGCTTGAACTCCGGCCTCGCGAACTCGAACTTCACCATGAAGTTCAAAGTCCTCACCGGCATCACCCCGGAGCCGCTGACAGCCACGCAGGTCTCGACGATTGAAACCGCCAACGGCAATCTGTACCTCAGCTATGCCAACGCCTACTCCTGGCTCGAACAGGGCGTCGTGCCGAACGGCCAGTACCTCGATGAAATCCTCGGGCTCGACATGCTCGTGAGCGACCTGCAGTACAGCGTCGCGAACCTGCTCATCAGCCAGCCGTCGATTCCGCACACGAACGCCGGCGAATCGCAGCTCATCAACGCCACGAACGGAGCGCTCGATCGCGCCGTCACGCGCGGTTACATCGCGCCCGGCACCTGGACCGGCCAGACGGTGCTTGGCCTGGCTCCCGGCAATGCGCTACCGAAGGGTTATCTCTCGCAGGCGCAGTCGTTCTCGGTGCAGTCGGCTGGTGATCGCGCAGCCCGCAAAGCGATGCCGATCTACGTGTCCTACATCGAAGCGGGTTCCCTGCACTCGCTCACGATCGGCGTGTACGTCGAGCGCGGCTAATTTCCCCAAACAATCACTGCAGAAATAGAGGCTTGACGAAATGACAACTTACTCTTTTAAAGACCTCACCGGCGCCTTCGTGCATCCGCTGGTGGGCAGCTACATCTTAGGCGGGGGCCACGTCGGCCTCGGCCAGATCACCATCGCGATGACGCAGGACCGCACGGTCCAGGATGTCGCCTCCGACGGCTCGGTCATGGTGAGCTACATACCGGGCGACAACGGCACGATCTCGATCGAAGTGCAGCAGACGAGCGATCTGCATAACTTCCTGCTGAACTGGTTCAACGCCTGCAAGACGGCCGCCGATCTCGGGGACGTGGGCTTGTGGGCGGGCGCGGTGATTTCGATCCGCAACCTGGTCGATGGGTCGGTCCACACCGCGACCGGCGTCTCGCCGGGCAAAGTGCCCGACAAGGTGTACCAGATGCAGGGGCAGAAGATCACCTGGACGCTGCCGGCCGCTTCCATCATCAACGAGTAACGAACGATGACGCCTGACACCAAAGACATCGAGATCGCGGGCATCCGCTACCAGATCGGACGCTTCAAAGCCCGGGACGGCAGCTGGATCTTGGCGCAAGTGCTGACCAAGATGCTGCCCGCCGTGATCGAACGGGCGCTCGTGAAAGAGGCGGGCGCGCAGCTCGCCTCCTCGCGGGCGATGCTCGGCGAAGAGGAGTTTGCCTCGATCCAGGGCCACGCGCTCGCCGTGTGCCGCCGCTACGAAAACGGCAACGTGCCGATGCCGATCTTCCTGCTGCCGAATACCTTCGCGGTAAAGGAAATCGAATACGACCTGATCGTCGTCATGAAGCTGACGATCGAAGCGCTGCTGTTCAATCTCACGCCTTTTTTCGAAGGCGGCGGGTTGAGTCTGATTCTGGATCTTCTTCCGGGTCTGGGCCAGAACTCGCCGGTTTCCCCCACTTAGACGCCTACGCCTGGCGGCCCGTGCTCGCGGGCCTCTGGCGGCACTGCGAGCTGTTCGACGGGACCTATTCGTTCGAAGACTTGCTCGACGTGCACGAGCTGCTCGACGTGAAGGCCGAGAACGAACGCCGCACGCACGCTTACTACGAAGCCAAGAACGCCTCCCACCACGCTTAACCCACCATGGACATTGAAGTTTTAAAGTCGTATCTCGTCGACCTCGGGTTTGCGGTCAATCAGCCACAGCTGCGCAAATTCGAAGGCGCGCTGAAAGACGTGGCCGGGACGGTCGAGATGCGCACGACGGGCGTCATCAAAGACGTCCTGAAATGGCAGAGCGCCATCACCGGCGCTTTCGTCGGCATCGGTTCGGCGGCGGTCGGTCTGGTCGATCACGTCGCCATGGCGGATCAGCAGTACCGCCTCTTCGGGTTGCGCATGTTCATGACCCAAGAGAAGGCGCGGTCGCTGCAGATCAGCCTCAAGGCGCTCGGGGCTTCCATGGAAGAAATTGCCTGGGACCCCGAGCTGCACTCCCGCTTCATCACGCTCACCGAAGATCAGAAAGACTACACGCGCTCGCTCGGCGTCAATTTCGAGAAAAACATGCGGGCCGTGCGAGACCTGCGCGCCGAGTTTTCACGCCTGCAGGTCGGGCTCGAATATCTCGGGATGGCGTTCGCCTCGAAGCTGTTCGAGGCCTTCGGGACGAGCATCGGCGAGGTGCAGCAAAAGCTCGATGGGTTCGTGACGTGGTTTAAGGCGCACCTGCCCGAAATCTCGGACCAGCTCGCCTCCAATCTAGTTCCCATACTCAAAGAAACGTGGACGATCCTCGAAGCCGTCGGAGCCGGTCTGAAGGATCTGGCCGGGCTATTTCTCAATCTGATCGGGGTCCTTTCGGGCGACGACACGCTCGAAGGTACGGAAGTCACTTTCGACAAGATCGCGAACGCTATTCAGAAGGTCATGCGATTCCTCGCGCTCTGCATTCACACGATCGTGCTGGCCGAAGAGGCCGTCGTTCATTTCGCTACCTTTGCGGTCGATGAGGTCGGGGCCGTCATCGAAGTGTTTAAGGGCCTCGGCACGGAAATCCAGGCCGTCAACGCGCTCCTCCACGGCGACTTCGCCACAGCCAAGAAACTCGCGCTGGAGGGCCTGAAAAAGCCCGGACATCTGGCCGTTGAAGGTTTACACCAAGCCGCGCTCGGCGGAACCGATATCGCGTTCTCGATGGCCGGCGTAGCGATCGCACGGAATACGTCCAAAGAAGAACAGGACGAAGTAGCGAAAGCCAACCCGGATGTGAAGCCGTTCCTCGACTTCGAAACGCCGAATCGCGAGACCGCGAAAAGCGCCGGCCAGCCGGGCGCTCCGGGTCTGCCTGGGGATCCCGGTCTGCCAGGTGCTCCGGGTTTCCCGGGCGCTCCGGGTTTACCGGGCGCTCCCGGTGTGCCTGCTGCCGCTCAGCCGTCAGGTCCTATCGCGGATCTGATCGATCAGAAAGCCAAGACGGTCGGGCTCGACCCGCAGCTGGCGAAAGCGGTGGCCCGGCAAGAGAGCGGGATGCGCCAGTTCGACAAATCGGGCCAGGTCGTCGCCAACCCCGGCTCGTCCGCGCGGGGCATCTTCCAGCTCCTCAAGGGGACGGCGCAACAGTACGGTGTCGATCGCAACGACACCAATCAAAACATCGATGGCGGCGTGCGGATGCTCGCCGATCTCATGCGGAAGTACCGGGGCTCGGAAGAGAAAGCGGTGGCCGCCTACTACTGGGGGTCGGGCAATCTCGACAAAGCGATCGCGCGCCACCAGGCGCTGCCGCCCGAGGTCCTCAATTACGTGCGTGGCGTCGAGTCGAAGCAGGGCATGAGCGTCACGGTGGGTGATATCGCGGTACACATCATGCAGCCGAACGCTTCGCCTGAAGAGATTCAGCAGCGGACGACGAAGGGCGTCGTCGAGGCGATGCGCCGGCAGACCCAGCGCAATGTCGCGCAGTTGGCCTACGTGGGCGGATAAACAAACATGGGAACTTTTTTTGCACTGAACGCGTTGACCGCCCTCGTCGGGCCGATGATCGCTGCCGCCGAAGCCGGCACTCTGTCGAGCCCGGGACCCTATCGCCCCCGCGAATGGACCGGGAGCGCCCTGACCGCGATCACAATACCGGGCCAAGTGCCGCTTGGAAAAACGCAACCTTCCCCGTCCATCGTCTATGTCTTCGACGCCGTTTTTAAAGTCGAGCACAGCCGGGAACTGCGACGCACCGAGCATCCCATTCAGACGAGTGCCGGCTCGGCTGCCATTTCGATCACCGATCACGCCTATCTGCTGCCGTCTCGCGTCGAACTCGAAATCGGGATGAGCGATGCCATGGACAGCTACTCGCGCAACGAGTGGGGATCGACCGCCTCGAAGAGCATCTCGGCGTATCAAACGCTCGTGAACCTGATGCAGTCGCGGCTGCTCGTAACACTGACTACGCGGTTGGCCACTTACAAAAATATGCTGATCGAGGCGGTCACCTCGGCCGACACGCATCAAACGCGGCATGGGCTGCGGGCAACGGTCGTGTTGAGCGAAGTCTTTCTGGCCGACGCTACTGCGGTTGCGAGCGTGCTTCGGCCGACGTTGGCTTCCGACGATACGGCGGGCGGCGTTTCGGCACGTCCGCAAGCCACCGACGCCACGCCCGCCGGAACGCAGCAAACGACGCCCGTGCCGGCAGCCCTCACCGCGCAGCACAATCTCACGTCCAGCGCTTCGCCCATACCGGCGTTTCCGACCGTGCCGGGGGCAGGGAACTGGTCGAGCGGGAATCTCTCGAGCATTGGAAACGTCCTTGCCTAGCCAAATTGTTCCTCTCACCAGCGACCCCGGCCAAACGTTTACGGTCTCGCTCTCGATCGATGCGCATATCGTGACCCTGCAGCTCGCCGTCGCGTACTCCGAGATGGCGGGTTACTGGGTGTTGACGATCAACGACCGCGCGGGCAATCTCTTGCTCGATTCCATTCCGCTCGTCGCGGGCGCCTACCCGGCCGCGAACATTCTCGGCCAGTATGCGTATCTCGCCATCGGCAGCGCGTTCGTGATCAACGCGAGCGGCACGTCCGACGACTCGCCTGACGCGACTTCGCTCGGCAGCGACTTTGTTCTGCTCTGGGACGATACACCACTGGTATGAGTGCTCCTTCCTATTTCGGGCGTGCCTGGAAGCTCACCGTCTTTCCGCAAGCGACGGGCGAAACGTGGATCGTGTCGAACAGCAGCTGGGACCCGGAAGCCCTGCGCATCACGTTTGCCATCGAGCAGGTCGCCAACCAAAGTTACTGGTTCGCCGACATCGCGATCTACAACCCGTCCGCTTCCACCCAGCAAGTCATTCAGCGCGGCGATCTCGTGACGCTCGAAGCGGGCTATCAACAGCCCGGCGTTGGGCTGCTCTTTCAGGGCCGGGTGTTTCAACCCACCTGGGAGCGTGAGGGCGACACCGACTATAAGCTCACGCTACATTGCATGATTGGGCTCTTCGAAGACGAAAACGGGGCCGTGTCGGTCAGTATCAATGCCAACGCCAGCAAGCCGCTCACGCTCGGCGAGGGCGTGCGCCAGGTAGCCAAAGCAGGGAACATCTCGATCGAGTATGTCGACCCGGTGCTCGAACAGACGACGTTTCCGCGCGGCATTGTGTATGCCGGCCCAGCCACCAAATACTTTTGCGACGCCGCCACCGGCAACCAGCTCGATTACTGGATGAGCTGGAAGGGCATCAACATCCGCTCTCTGGCTCCGCAGGGAACCGTCCCGGATGTGATCTACGCGCCGCCGATCGGGAAGAACGCGCAAACCGACATCGGCCACGAAGGCTTGATCAAATACACCCTCATCGGCACGCCGCAACAGACCGAGCAGGGCATTGCCTTTCGCACACTCCTCGACACCGATCTGCAGCTCGCCTCGCTTGTCAAAATCGACCAGGCGCTGTTGCGCAAGCTGCCGCTCTATCCCGGCCAGAAACCGATTCTGCTCGACAAAGACGGAATCTTCGTGGTCGCCGCCATCCGCTACCTGGGCGACTCGCGGGGCAACGACTGGTATTCGGAGATCACGGGCGTCACGCGCGAATGGTCGAAGCTCTACGGCGTACCCGCGCGCTAATTGCCGCATCTCGTCAGCACACTATTTCTTCAGGAATGAATTGAAGTCAATGAGTACGCCTCCCGCCAACTACGGCACCTCCATCGCCGAACGTCTTGAAACGCCGATGGCGCAATGGACGCACGCCCTCACGGCGTTCGGAAAGGGCCTGCGCGTGGCGCTGCCCGCGACCGTCGTGTCGTTCAACGCGACCAAGCAGACCATCACGGCCGCGCCCAACATCACCGAGATTGTGCGTATCTCGGGCGTGCTGACGATCAAGAGCCTGCCGCTGCTGGTCGACGTGCCGATCGTCATTCCGCGCGCGGGCGGCTTCTCGCTGACGGTTCCCGTCGCGGCCGGCGACGAGTGCCTCATCGTGTTCGCCGATTCGTGCATCGACGCCTGGTGGCAGTCGGGTGGTCAGCAGAACCAAATCGAGCAGCGCCGGCATTCGCTCGCCGACGGCTTCGCGCTCTTAGGACCGTGGAACCAGAAACGCGTGCTTGCGAATTACTCGACCGCTTCGGCCCAGCTCCGCAACGACGCCGGCACGGTCGTCGTCGACGTAGCCGGTTCCCAGGTCACGGTCACGGCTCCCACCGTGCAGGTGAATGCCAGCGGCACGGCGACCGTGCAAGGCGCGACCGTCAACGTAACGGGATCCACCCAGGTCAATATCTCGGGCGGCGGCCACACCTCGATCGAAGGGAAAGACTGGCTGACCCATAAACACACAGGCGTGCAGTCGGGCGGCAGCTCGTCCGGGCCGGTGCTTTAAATTCATTTCGTCATCGCGCATTTCTGCAGAAATCATGGCCACCATCACGTATCGCAAGCTCGACCAGAACGGCGACCCGCTGCAGGGCGGGGGACAATCGAACTTCGTCTCCGACCTCGACGCCGTGGCGCAGGCGATTCAGACCCGCCTCAAATTCCTGCAGGGCGAGTGGTGGGAAAATCTGAACGCCGGCACACCGCTGTTTCAGTCGATGCTCGGCGTCTCCGGCGTCGGCCGGAATCCCGAGACCGTCACGCTGCTGCTCACCCAGCGCATTCTCGGGACGCCCTTCGTGACGGGTGTGTCGAACGTCGCGACCAGCGTCAACAGCTCGACCCGCGCGTTTCAATTTTCGTGCCAGGTGCAAACGCAGTTCGGCAGCTTGACCGTCACGAACCAACCCGGCAGCCGGGCCGCTCTCCCGTCTTAAAGAAACCACCATGGCTTACGCTCCTCCTTCACTCGGTTCGCAGGGTCTCACGATCCCGAGTTACTCCGACATCCTGAACGATCTGCTCGGCCAGTATCAGGCCATCTACGGCCAGAACGTGTACCTCGGGACGGACTCGGCCGACTATCAGTGGATCTCGGCTTTTTCGCTGAAGATCTCCGATCTCATGCAGGCCGTGCAGCTCGCCTACAATGCCCGCTCGCCCGTGACCGCGGTCGGCAGCGATCTCGACTCGATCGTCAAGCTGTCCGGCATCGCCCGCAAAGCGGCTTCGTTCTCGACCGCCGCTCTCACGGTCTCCGGAACGCCCAACGCCGTTCTGACGAACGCGATCGCGAAAGACGTGAACGGGTATCTGTGGGATCTGCCGGCGCTCGTCTCGATCGGCGCAGGCGGCACAGTCGTCGTGACCGCGACGTGCGAGACGGCCGGTAGCGTCACCGCGCAACCCGGCCAGATCTCGCTGATAGCCACACCCGCTGCCGGCTGGACCGGCGTCACCAATGCCTCCGCGGCCGTGACCGGACTGCCGGTTGAATCAGATGCACAGCTCCGAGGCCGCCAGGCGCTGTCGGTCGCGCTGCCGTCTCATACCCTGCTCGCCGGCACGCAAGCAGCGATCGCGGCGCTCGCAGGCGTCACCCGCTACAACATTCTCGAAAACCCGACCGGCTCGACCGACAGCTACGGCAACCCGGCGCACTCGATCACCTGCATTGTCGAAGGCGGCGTGAATGCGGCCATCGCGCAGGCGATCTACAACAATCGCGGGATCGGCTGCTTCACGAACGGCACGACTTCGGTCACGGTGACGGACGGCTTCACCGGCGCGACGATGGCGATCGCGTTCTCGCGGCCGACCTATGTGCCGCTTTATGTGTCGCTGAGCGTCCACGCGCTCGCGGGCTTTACGACCGCCACGCAAACGGCCATCCAAACAGCCATCGTGAATTACTTGAACTCGCTGCAGATCGGGCAGAACGTGGTGCTCTCGGAGTTGTATGGCGCGGCCTTGAGTGTTCGGCCGAATCCCGATGCGCCCATGTTCTCGATCCGGGCGCTGACGCTTGGCACCTCCGCTTCGCCCACCGGCACGTCGGATGTGACGATCAGCTTCAACCAGGTCGCGCAGGGCCTCACGGCGAACGTCGTGCTCACGCTGGTCTAACATGCCGCAGCCTCTGATCTCGCAACCGCTTTCCTATTACGTGGGGCTGCTCACGAGCGAATACCAGTCGTCGCCGAATCTGCTCGCCTGGCTCTCAGCCGCGCTCGGCCCAGCGGTCGATGCGTCGGCGTGTCTGGCATCGTTTCAGCCGGGCTTCGATCTCGCGACCGCGACGGGTGCGCAATTGAATGTGATCGGGCAGCTGATCGGGCAGTCGCGCACGGTCGGCTTTCAACCGTCGAACGGCGTGTCGCCGGTGCTCGACGACCCGACCTATCGGTTGCTGCTGCAGGCCCGGCTCGTGCAGAATCGCTGGAACGGGACGATCGACGGGCTGCAGACGGCCTGGCAACAATTGTTCCCGGGCGGCCGGATCGCGATCGAAGACGCCCAGAACATGACCGCCACGATTATTCTGTCGGGCGCGTTCACCTCGATCCTGCAAGACTTGATCACGAACGGCTACATCGTGCCGCGCCCCGAGGGCGTGCTCTACAACTACTCGTTCTCGACGCTGCCCATCTTCGGCTTCGACGTGTCGAACGCTTATATCGCCGGCTTCAATACCGGCCACTGGAGTTAATTCATGCCTGGCTCATCCAACTTTCTGCAATGGAATCCGAACGCGGTCAATCAGGAGACCGATTCGCAATACTCGTCCGATGCCATGCGCTCGGGCGGGGCCGCCAACCCGTCGATCTTTCCGTCGGCCACCGCCAACAAGCTGTACTTCCAGCTTTCGACCTTCGTCGCCGCGCTGGCCCAGGCGCTGGCGAACAAAGGGTACACGCTCTCGGACGCCAGCTTGACCAATCTGGCGGCGGTGCTCGCGAGCATCATGACCCAGGCCGATATGTCGCCCTACGCCACGCTGGCCGCTCCGGCGCTGACGGGCAACGCGACTTCCGCCGTGACACCGGCTGCCGGCGACAGCTCCGCGAAGATCGCAAACACGGCCTTCGTCGCTCAGGCGCTCGGCGCGGGCGGCGTCGGCTACAATCCCGACTTCAATTCGGTCACGCTCGAAGGACTCGATCCCGCGAACGGCGGCCAAGTTCGCATGACGCTCGGGAACTACGGCGTGATCCTGCGCAACGATGGAAACAACTTCTATTTGCTGCTGACACCGTCCGGCTCGCCCTTCGGCACCTTCAACTCGCTGCGGCCGCTGACGATCAACGTCGGGACCGGGGCCGTCACGATCGACGGCTCGGGAGCGGGCACCGGGTTCGGAGGCACCCCGACCGCGCCCACCATGGCCGCCGGGACGAACGATACGCACTTAGCGACGACGGCGTTCGTGCAGACCGCCGCCAGCGCCGCGACCAGTGCGGCCGAAAGCTACGCGAACGCGACGTTCCAGCCGATGCTCTACTTCACGCCCGTCCAGCAGAACGGCGGCTCGGGGATGGCCAGCAACAAAATTTACATTGGGTGGAACGGCTCGTTGCTCGCCCAGGTCGATAACATCCCGCTCGGCGCGATCGCACTGATGAGCGGCTTCGCTTCGTCGTTCAACGCGTCGGGGGGCGCACAGGGCTATCAGAAGCTGCCGACCGGTTTGATTCTGCAATGGGGCCTCACCGCCGGCGTCGCGGCGGGCGGGACCGTGACGACCCTCTTCCCAATTCAGTTCCCGAACAGCTATCTCATACTCAACGCCACTTACGCCAACAACACCGCGCGCACGCAAGCCACCGGCGGTAATCCCTTCAACGCCTACGTTTATGCGAACGGTCAATTCAACGTTTACAACGGCGGCAACTCGTCGGCGCAGTATTACTGGATCGCGATCGGCTACTAAGGAGAGACTTCACATGGCAAGATATTACGCGCTGTCCGCGCACGGCTTTTTCGATTCCGAGATCCACACGAATCTACCGGCCGATGCGGTCGAGATCTCGGAAGATGAGCATCACGCGCTGCTCGACGCCCAGACCAAGGGCCTCGTGATCGAAGCCGATGAGAACGGGTTCCCGGTGGCCCGCGCCCGGGTCGCCTCGCCCGAAGAGCAGCAGGCTTCGCTCGCGCATCAGGCGCGTTTGCTGCTCCGCGAGAGCGATGTCGAAGTGCTGCTTTGCTACGAGCGCGGCGTGCCGGTGCCGGCTACCTGGGTGTCCTATCGTGACGAACTCCGAGCCGTTGTCGCCGGCACTCGCTCCACGCTCCCCGAAGCCCCGGCTTCTTAGGATTCCGTCATCGCGCCGTCAGCACGGCGTCTGCCGAAATGCTTGACGACATCGCCGCCGGTTTCGCAACCGGGACCGGCGCGGTCGAGGTATCGCCCGTCTGTCCCTTGGCGAGCAGAATCGCTTGCTCGATCCCGGCGTTCAACACGCTGACGCGCAGCGAACCGCCCGACACTTCCGCCGCTTTAACGCGGGCGAGCGCCGTCGACAGCAGATCCAGGCCTACTGCCGTCAGAGTGGAAGCGCCCGGCATGGTGAAGCCCAGCGCCGGGGCGACGAATTGATTGAACAACAAAACCAGCTCGCCCGGCAGCTTGCCTTTCAGTTCGGCTTCGACTTCGCGGACAATCGACAGGCCTTCGGACTCGGCCCATTTCGCGGCGGCCGTTAACAACGGCTTCGCCTCGTGTTCGACACCTTCAAACCAACTGATCAAACTCATGCTCCCCTGATTTTGTCACCGTCATTGCGGCAAAGACGAAATGAAGAGAAGCGAGTATTTTTCTTCCCCGAGACTGCCCTCGGCCGGAACACTTACTCGTGAGTGAAACTTCCCCATGGCTAAACGAGCATCCGTCACCCCAATCCGAACGACAACCCGCACGATTGTCCAGCCCGAGCGCTTCAACCTGGCCAATTCAGTCGGGGTCGCCATCATCGGGCTGCTGGTCTCGCTAGTCGGCACAGGCGTCGCTTCGATGTTTTCGCTCTATGCCCGTCAGGCGTCGCTCGCCGAACAGGTGAAAACGACCTCGTCGCAAATTGCGGACCTGACACAGAACATCAAAAACTCGGTGGGGAAAGACGACTACGTGCGGCGCGACAACGAAGTCCGCCGGGCGATCGACAAGATGGCGACTAAAGAAGACATCAACGAACTCCGGCACTCGATCGATCTGCAGGGCGAGATCATCCGCGAACTCGCCAGTCGCCGTCACTAATCGATAATCGTGCCCGGGATCGTGAGTACGCCCGCGTCGTTCACACTGTAAGTGGAGTGATTCACGTTTTGCTGAAAGATGCGGATCTCGTAGTCGGACGGCAGTACGTCGATAAAGCAGCGCAGCCCGGCGTAGCCGAGCACCGACGATCCGAAGTGCCGATCCAAGTCGTCGCGCAGATAGCGATGGGCCCGGAAGAAATAGCGGGCAGGGAAGCGAACACGTTTCAGCTCGACTGCCACCCAGAGCGGCGGGGGTTGATCGACCGTCTGAAACGCCCAGCCGAGAATCATGGGCGTGAGAAATCGGTCGCAGTGGGCGAAGCCCTCGACGCGATTGCCAGTGGGCTGCCAGTTGTCCGGCAGCCGATGAATCGGCAAGCGCAGCGAACTGGTATCGACGTTCAGGCTCCGGCGCATCCAGAACGAATCGGGTCCAAAGATCCCGAGGAAGTTATAGCCGAGCTTGCGCAGCAGCTCGTACTTTTGGAAGTCGGTCGGGAAGAACTCTTCCGTCACGATAATGCGCGGCCGGTGGGGAAGCTCTCTCAGCTGATCGAGGATCGTGAAGTCGAGTCCTTCGGCGTCGACCATCAGGATGCCGAAATCGTCCGGCACGCCCTGACCCTCGAGCACGGTACGGAGAGAAACGGTCGGGACGCGAATCGACTCACTCACGAGATTCTGCGTAATCTGCGGATCGCTCGACAGACTGCCCATCGAGCTGAGCGGGCCGCCCTTCCCGAGCGTCAGGGTCGCGCTGCCGTCTTCGCCGCTGCAGGCGGCGTTAACCAGCGACACGAACGGGCCGAACGGAACGCTGTTCAAAGCGAGCTGTACGAAGACCGACGGCACCGGTTCGACCAGCACGCCGCGCCAGCCTTGCTCTAACAAGTTGCGCGAGGTCGATCCGGAGAGCCCATCGTGCGCCCCGATGTCGACCAGGATGCGCGGGGTGTCGGGCGTCAGAAGCTGGGGGAAGAGCAGCGCCTGGCCGTACTGAGAATGATCGATCCAGTTATCCGGGAAGGCCGCGGACGCGGCAGAAGTAGCCATTTTAAAAAGTTTACATAAGATCCGTTATCAGAAGCGGGTTCTGATAACCATTTTGTTAAAATCGTAGCATCTCGTCACCATCTGAAGCAATGACCAAATTCCAGAAGCGCCGGGCCGCTGTCGAGCGGAGGCGCGCTTTCACGAAGGAATGGCTCGAAGTCCAGCCCGACGGCGACATCGCGATCCTCGCGGCGCTCGCCCACACCCGGCTCGGGTTCGTGCGCAAACCGCTTTCCGACGAAGAGGCTGGACGCATCCGGCGCATCCTCGAAGAGTCGAAGCGGCGCGAACTGGCGACCGCGCTTTAGCCGCACGAGTGGCGGAAACACAGCACGAGCACCACGAGCCCGATCCAGAAAAACCCGTCCGTCACCATCGCCTGTAGAAAACCTTTCCAATCGCCCACTCCGGCATTGGATCATTCGGGTGTCGGCCGCTTGTCGAACAGCGACGTTTGCCCGGCGAGTAGCTTCGCGCAGTCGATCTGATGGGCGACGCCATTCTTCGAGTACCAGACCGGCTGCGGCTTGTCCCGCACCGGCAGCGCGTAGAGGTCGACGCCGCATAACTTACACGGCCGTTTCTCGACCGCCACGCGATCGAGAATGCCGATCAGGCGCCCGGCAAGCGTCACGGCATCTCCGCCCCATTGCCGGCCACTCACGGCCGCCACTTCCCTCCCCTCGCCAGCACCGCTTTCAAGTCCAGATACGCCTCGGCCGCTTCTTCGACCGAATTGCATTCGGACGCTCGTTTCAGAAAGCTGCGCGGCGTTTCCAATCCTTCGTTCCACAGCAAAGCCGTCACCATTCCCAGACAGTACGCGCCCATCGCGTGACAAGTCGGCAGCAGTTCATTCACCACAGGCAAATCCCGTTCGATGATCTGTTCCTGGGTCAACGTGAGCCTTTCCGGGAGAACTCTTCGAGGCTCGCCCGCTGAATGCGCCACTGCGGCGTCTTCACGGCGTGGAGGTCCCCGTTGCGCGCCAGGCGCAGCAGGAAGCCTTGCGGCAGCCCGCAGTACTCGGCTTCTTCGACCGTCAGCCAGAGCTTCTCGCTCGGATCTACCGCCGGTTTCGTTCCGTTTTGGGAGGGAGCCGGAAGCTGGGCGACCGACGGAGGGGTCGAGCGCGGACGAAGCGCGACACGGGCTTCTTTGCGCGCCGCTTCTTGCGTCAGCCGTTCCACATCCTCGCTGCTGTAGAGGCGCATCGGCTTGCGGTGCGGAACGGGTTTCAACTTCGTTTTGATCTCGCCCGCCATCACGAGGCGCTCCAGCGTCGATTGCGATTTTCCGAGTGTCTTCATGACCTCATCGCGGTCCATCCATCCATCCGGTAACACGGTTAGTTGGCTCATAATGTCAGCAGATCACCGCACTCTGGGCGGTCCCGCGCTGACATGATAGCCCGCTCCGCACTCTCGCGCAAAGCATCACAGGTACTAAGCGCACCGGCGAACAGCCGTTTCGAACAGCTCGCGGATCGAGCGCCCGCGCAGCGTGCCCTGCTGTTTCGTCTGATCCTGCAGCCAGCGTCCGGCCGCCGGCCAGATGTGCAGGCAGCCCGCCACGCGGTAATGCCAGCGGCTGATCTCGATGACTTCGACTCCTTCCCGCGCCAGCTGGCGCAGCTCGTCTTTGCGGCGGCTCTCCGCCGCCGTTCGCTCGTCTCCCATGCCCGGCGGTACGAAGGTGCGGCTTGTAACAGACGCCGGGGAATACTACTCGGGATCGAGCGGCACGGCTGCTAGGGCTTCGTCAATCGTTGCATGGACTGGCGCGTGAACCCTGCTTCGTATAGCCCTGAGCGGATCTTCGGGCCTCGTGCCGTCTTCTAGATTCAGAAACCATTGCTTCACGAACAGCAACGCCTCCCGCAGCGGCTTCTCGCGCGCGGCCAGTATCCCGGCGGGATCGGGGCAAGCTGTTTCCCGAAGAGTGCGATTGATAAATTCTACGTCGCGACCGTAGCGCACCACACCAACCAGAGTCTGACGCGCCTTCTCGAGCGCAGCCGCCAGCTCGTCGCGCTGCCGTGTTAATTCTGCGATCTTCTCTTCGCTCATCTCACTCCACCTCCCCACAATTCGTACAGATCCACCTCGGCCCGACGCGCTGTGCGACGTGCGACCAGCACTGCTGACAAATTTTGCGCTGCTCGGCCGCCTCGCGTTCCTGTAAGCGCTCCAGCTCGCGCCGCAGATCGACGAGCTTTTGCGCCCAGCGCAGAAACTCGCGCGTCGACCAGCGTTTGTCCGGGGCGGGGAACCGAATCCAGCCGATCAGCTCTTCGATCGTGACCTCGTAATCGCCGGCAATCGCGATCAACGCGTCCGCCCGCATCTGGCAGATGTGAGCGACGTCGGCCTCTGTGACGAACGGGGCTCGTTTGATGGCTCCCTCTTCGTCGAGCGCTTTCGCGACCCAGTCGCGCGCCGCGTCGCGGGTGTCGGGGAAGATCATGGCTTCACCTTTCGGGTTCGCTTCTTCGGCGCCTCCGGCGACTGTTCATTGCTGCCGAGTTGACGCAGCAGGGGGCGCGCGTTCGCGGTTTCGATCGTGTCGAGCGCCTTTTGCGTCTCGGGCTTCGTGTAGTGTTCGAGCAACTCGCGTTCGCGCTCCGTCATCGTTCGCTCCCGGTGAACGGCGTTCGCAGATTGCACGCAAAATACGCCGCTTCTTCGAACCGCACACCCTTCTCCAGGCAGACGCATAAGTCCTTCGCCGCCAGATCGGCTTCTCGATCCGCCAAGGATTCGAGCGTGGCGCGTCCTAGCGATCTAACCTGTTCGGGAAAGTCGCGTTTCCACTGCTCGGCGAGAAATGGACCGAAGTTCGTTCGAAAGCTCATCGCGCGCCTCCGGATGCCGCTACGGCGTGGTGGTAATGGCCGGTCAGCCGGAAGTAGTCGTTTTGCCAGTCGCCGGCGTGCTCGTGGTTCGGCAGGAAGTCTAAAAGGCGGCCCAGGGTCTCGGCGTCCTCGGCCGCATTCGGACGGACCTCTTCGACGGCGGGCGGTTTGCGCGGAGTCTCACCGGCATCCAAGGCGGCGGCCGCTTCCAGTTCCGGTTCGCAGATTCGTAACAGGCCTCCTAGACTCGTGAACCAGCCGGGTCCGCCTTTGGCCTTGATTTTCCGGTGCAGCAAACGCATGACCGCCTCAGGCGGCAGATTTAAGCGTTGCGGCAGGGAATCGTACTTTTGCCGTAACGGATCGCCCGGTCGGAATTTGAACTGGCGCAGCTCACGCTCGACCATTTCGGAGATGGCCACGGTTTGCGACGACGACGCACTGCACTCACTCACTGACTCCTTCTTTCCTGTATTAGTGAGTGAGTGTAGTGAGTGAAAAGCACGCGAAGGGCCATCGCAAGTTGCGTCCTCGGCCGCATTCGGACGGACCTCTTCGACGGCGGGCGGTTTGCGCGGAGTCTCACCGGCATCCAAGGCGGCGGCCGCTTCCAGTTCCGGTTCGCAGATTCGTAACAGGCCTCCTAGACTCGTGAACCAGCCGGGTCCGCCTTTGGCCTTGATTTTCCGGTGCAGCAAACGCATGACCGCCTCAGGCGGCAGATTTAAGCGTTGCGGCAGGGAATCGTACTTTTGCCGTAACGGATCGCCCGGTCGGAATTTGAACTGGCGCAGCTCACGCTCGACCATTTCGGAGATGGCCACGGTTTGCGACGACGACGCACTGCACTCACTCACTGACTCCTTCTTTCCTGTATTAGTGAGTGAGTGTAGTGAGTGAAAAGCACGCGAAGGGCCATCGCAAGTTGCTGATTCCGTTGATTCGAAAACTGGCACACCTTGGGGAATTGGCACACGTACTATGGGGGTTTTGCTGGAAATTGGCACACGTACCGGGGGCGTCTCTTCGGAAACTGGCACACGTACTGGTGGGGGAATTGGCACACGTACCGGGGGCGGCTCTTCGGGAATTGGCACACTTCCTAGTACCGGGTGCACCTCCACCAGGACGCGGTAGCGGCTAGCGGCTGTGCGGCTCCCCGGATCTACCCGAACAAGATCGAGATCATCGAAGCGGCGAATCGCCACCTGGACGGTCCAGGGGCTCAAGTGCAACTGGCGGGCTAGGTTTCGGACAGAGAGAGGATCGTCGCCCGGATCGGCCATCCGGCGGAAGACTTTCCATTGGGCGCGGGTGAGTCTCGAGAGGCGGTCGAGAACATCGTTTGCGAAGGCGGCATCGCAAGGCAAACTCTGGCTCCTTGATTTTGTTTCGGGAGCCCTTACAATGTAAGAGTCGCCGGCATAGCAGCCGGCGGCCGTGCTCCGGTAAGAAGGTTAAAGTCTCCAGGCCGTTGTGTCTTGGCGGACGTTTAAGCGGTCTGGATGACTATGTTTGCAACCGGAGCGAGATCACGGCCGCTGGGTCGTAACACGCGAATCCGTTATACTCGGGGGGTGTTGCGACCGGCGGCCGCCCTATTTTTATCGTTCGTCCTACTTACAAGTTGCCGCAATGGCCTCCAAAATAAGGACAAAGTACAGGAAGCGATCCTGACGCGCTTACAGAAAAGCGCTGGGCTCGATTTGAAGACGCTGGACGTCACGACGACTGATGTGAGCTTCGACAAAAATTTGGCCTATGCCACCGTGGCATTTCATCCTAAGGGTGATCCAAACGTAAACGGTGGCATGACAATGAAGTACACCCTGGAAGAACGTGATGGGAAGTGGGTAGTGGTGAAAGTCGGCGATTCGCAGGGTCATGGGTTGTCTGGGCATACCGACGGCCATGGCGATACCGCGCCGGGATCGTTGCCGGCAGGTCATCCGCCGGTCGATTCTGCCGCTCCGGCAAACCCGCACGGGCAGGCTCAATGAAGAAAGTTGCCATTCTAGGCGGCGGACCCGCTGGCGCCACTGCTGCCGAAAGGCTCGCGCGTGCGGGCCTGAAAACCGTTATTATCGACGAGAAACTGGCGTGGGAGAAACCCTGCGGCGGCGGCATCACGTATAAGGCTTATTCACAGTATCCGTATCTGATCGAGAACGATACTCCGAAACGCTACGTTTCCGATACCTATATAGCCGCCCCGAAGTCGGGCGCCTTCAAGATGGAGTTAACGCGCCCGCTGCTGATTTATTCGCGCATGGACTTGAACGGGATGCTGTTGCAACGCGCGGAAGCCGCCGGTGCGGAAATTGCGCAAGAACGCGTGCTGGGACTGGATCGCTGTTCGTCCGGTTGGACCGTTCGAACCCGCTCCGGCAGCATTGACGCGAACTATTGCGTCATCGCGACCGGCGCACGAAATCCCCTGCGTGATGTAGGAACGCAGTATACCGCGCAAGACACCATGTACGCGCTCGGCTATTGGGTTCCCGCCGAGCAGGTTCACATCGACATTCAATTCCTGCCAAACCTGGAAGGTTACATCTGGGTATTTCCGCGGGCGGGCCATTTATCGGTTGGCATTTGCGGCAAGAGTGAATCGGCGCAATGTCTGCGGGGCCGGCTCGAACGTTATATGGAAGAAAAAGGCATCACGCGCAAAGATGCCAAGTTTTACGGTCACATGCTGCCCGCTTTGGAGTCGCGCGGCTGGCGCAATAACCGGTTGGCGGGCGATGGCTGGATCGCGGTCGGAGACGCCGGCGGTCTGGTCGATCCAATTACGGGCGAAGGCCTTTACTATGCTGTCCGGTCCGGTGATCTGGCTAGTCAGGTTCTCTTGAGCGAAAGCGGCCCCGAGCGAGCAGAGGAGATGTACCGGCAACTGATCCGCGGCGATTTCGGTCTGGATCTGACCTATGGCGCGGGCTTGGCGAAGCGCCTCTTCTGTGGCGCGATTTGTTTCGGGGCGGTTCCCAGCCGCATGATCGATTTTATGAAGCGCAGTCCCAAGTTCTGCGAGATTATGCAGGATCTGTTTGCCGGGACGCAGCCGTATCTCGAGCTGAAGAACCGGCTCTTGCGCAACGTCAACACCACGCTGCACGAAATTCTGATGAGTTTTCTGTTCCGCAAGCTGATTCTCGGCGAAACACGGGTATGAATGTAGTTCAGTCCGAGCATTTGTTTGCGCGGGCCCAGCAGAGTATTCCGGGCGGCGTGAACTCTCCGGTACGGGCTTTCCGCGGCGTAGGCGGAACTCCGTTGTTCATGGCGCGTGGGGACGGCCCTTATCTGTACGACGTCGACGGAAACGAATACATCGACTACATCGGCTCCTGGGGGCCACACCTGTTTGGCCACAGGCCGCCTTCGGTGATTCAAGCTCTGGGAGCGGTGCTGGAACTTGGCACCAGTTTTGGCGCCCCAACCGGACGCGAAGTAGAACTGGCCGAGCTGATTATCGATGCGGTGCCGTCGGTCGAAATGGTGCGCTTGGTCAACTCGGGGACGGAAGCCTGCATGAGCGCATTGCGGCTGGCGCGCGGATTTACCGGACGCGATCTGACGGTGAAGTTCGAAGGCTGTTATCACGGGCATGTAGATTCTTTGCTGGTGAAGGCGGGGTCGGGCATGGCCACGCTGAGCTTGCCCGATACGGCAGGGGTCCCGCGCGCTTTTTCAGACACCACGATTGCGCTGCCGTTTAACGATCTCGATGCAGTGGAAGATGCCTTTCGAAAGCAGGGCGACAATATCGCCTGTGTGATTGTCGAGCCGGTGGCGGGCAATATGGGATGCGTTCCGCCGGAGCCGGGATTTCTCCAAGGACTACGCCGGGTTACCGAACAGTATGGGGCGCTGCTGATCTTCGACGAAGTAATGACAGGCTTCCGACTTAGCCGCGGCGGGGCGCAAAAGCTCTTCAATGTGCAACCGGACCTGACAACGCTGGGCAAGATCATCGGCGGCGGGCTACCATTGGCGGCGTATGGCGGGCGGCGCGACATCATGAGTAAGATCGCTCCATCCGGGCCGATTTACCAGGCGGGCACGCTATCCGGTAATCCGCTGGCAGTGACCGCGGGAATCGCCATGTTGAGCCATATCGAGCAACATCCTGAGACTTATGAAACGCTGGAGGCGGCGGGCGCTGAACTCGCTTCGGCTTCGCCGCCGGGAACTTGTGTGAACCGTGTAGGCTCGATGCTCACGTTTTTTTTCCAGGACGGGCCGGTTAAGAATTACGAGGACGCCAAGCGATCGGACACTGCAGCATTCGGACGGTTCTTTCATCACCTGCTCGAACGCGGCGTTTACTTTCCACCATCGCAGTTTGAGGCGGCGTTTCTTTCAACGGCTTTGACGCCGGCCAACCTGGCAGCCACCAGGACCGCAATCCAGGAATTCGCCGCCGTCGCCGCTTGAAACGCGTTCTTATCACTGGGGCTGCGAAGCGCATTGGCCGGGCCACTGCAATCCACTTGTCCGAGAGCGGTTTCGCGGTGGCGATTCATCACAACTATTCGCGCGCCGACGCGGAATCGGTAGCGCGTGAATGTAACAACGCGCCTGTTTTCCAGGCCGATCTGTCGAAAGTTCCTGAGATACGGCGGCTGTTCGGCGAAGTGCAGGAGCAGTTCGGTCCGCTCGATGGCCTGGTGAATAATGCGGCGCGCTTTACCCGTCTCGACCCCCTGACGATCACAGAAGAAGATTGGGACTTCATACACGACGTGAATTTGAAAGCCACGTTTTTCTGTTGCCAGGAAGCGGGCCGGCAGATGCAGCAGAGCGGCGGACGCATTGTAAATATAAGCTCGCTGGGCGGCATTCGCCCGTGGGCCGATCATGTGCACTACTGCGCTTCGAAAGCCGGTGTGATCATGTTGACCAAAGCGCTGGCGAAAGCGCTCGCTCCGCGAATCACGGTTAACTCGGTCGCGCCGGGCGTAATTTCGTTCGATGATGTCGATCAACGAGTCCAATCGATGATCGACGCGACGCCGATGCGGCGCTCGGGAAGTGCGCAAGAGGTAGCGGAAGCCGTGCATTTTTTCCTGACAGCTCCGGATTTTATTACAGGACAGGTGTTGGCCGTGGATGGCGGTTTGAGCCAGCGTTAGCTTGCTGGTTTAATTGGCGAGCGCGCGGCCTTCGAAGAACACATCGCGGTGGTGCGTGATGGCGGGTGGTTCAGAGAACACGATCGCTACTACGTCGAAGCGCACATTATTCCAGGATTCATTGGCGCGGGTGACGAAACTGCGAGCGGCTCGCAGGATATGGCGCTGCTTTTCGGGGTCGACGGCGCGGTCGGGACTGCCGAAGTCGGCGGTGCGGCGAGATTTTACTTCGACAAAAACCAGCACGCCCTGGTCGCGGGCCACAATATCGATCTCAGAATCCGTGCCGGGCCGGTAATTACGCGCGACCACTGTGTAGCCGATGCTGCGCAGATAACGGTGCGCCAGATCCTCGCCCTTTCGCCCGAGGGCGGCCTCCGCCGTAAGCTGCTTCTGTTCGCGAAACTGGCGGGCGACGTCGCTCAACTTCCAGAGAAACTGCCGGGATTCGGCAGCCCAGCCGCCCCGGTCTTCTGTGCTGCCAGATGCCATTCGATCACCTTTCCGCGCACGATATAGCAGAGATAGAACTCCCAAAAACGGCGGAACCGGCGAGACCGGTTGACCAGGAATTCGAAGCCCAGATATCTCCACAGTGCAAGTAGCCGGACGTGAACAGAAATCTCGCGAAATCTGGCGGCGGAGTAATAGCTGTAGCCGCCGTGATCGTCGCCAAAGTAGCGAAAGGAGAAGCTATTCAGGTGCCAACGGTGCGTAGGGTCGCAGAAAGAACTGAAGTCGGTGTAATGCGGAGTGACGATGACGGCGGTGCCGCCGTGGGTCAGCAGCCGGTAGAACTCCTCCATGGTGCGGATGACATCAGAAACGTGTTCGATAACGTGAATAGCGCGTACTTCGCGGAACGCATCGTCGGCGAACGGAAACGGGTATTGATCGAGATCGGCGATCACGTCGGCGCGTGTGTGTACGTTCCGATCGATGCCGATCGAGCCGGGATATTTGTTGATGCCGCAGCCGACATCGAGCACCGGAAGCGGGCGGTTTGCGGGCTTCACGGCTGCCGGCGTTTCGAGTGAAGTTATGGTTCCAACGCCTGCAGACACTGCTCCAGTGTATCGAGTTGGCTCTCGGTAACTAGAACAGTGCCTGCAAAGCCCGTTACGCGCCCTGTTAAGGCGCGTTGCAGTGATTTCGGAGCCGCTCCAGACCGTCCAAAGTTAAAAGCGACTGCCGACCAAATACCCCGCCTTGGAGCGGACAGGATATGTGTCTTTTTTATTCTGCCTGAGCCACGGCCCAACCGCAAGGGGTGACTACAACCCCGCGCACTAACAATGGAGCTATTTCGTGACTCAGTCAGTACTGCTAGGACTTACACCCCGTTTCAGACCAGTTACTCGTTTACCGCAGGCCGTCGCGCGCGTGGCCGCGAAAGTAGGCCGCTCATGAGCACCAACCTAAACCACGCCGAACTCATGAAGGCGATGGGCTCAAAGGAGGGGTTCGATCCAATGCCACCCAGCCAACATACTTGGTTTCTAGATGTGAGCGAGTCGCCTAAGAGCCGCGCGATGGCATGGCTCTGGTCAAAGACCATCCGCCCAGGCAAAGGGCATCGGCGGTCGCCGAATGCTCGCGATGAGCGAGGCTATCTGACTGCCAAGCACCTTGCCGCCGACTTCGGCTGGTCGCTTGCTAACACCAGTTCACTATTAACGGAGCTTGAACAACAACAACGCCTTTGGAGAAATGAAAAAGGGCAAATTTTCCTACGCGGCGATGTCCCGCCCCCTTTGCGAACAAAAGACGAAGACGAGGACCCGTACATAGGGCAAACACAAGGCGAAGACAGCGGCCCGGAGAGTACCTCTGAAGAAGAGGACGACGTTTTCCGTACAGAAAACGTGCCTGTGGGTTTACGCCTTTATTTTCAACAATTTCCAAAAAAGGACTCCCGCAGGTGGGCTCGCGACTATTCGCAGCTCGTCAAGTACCGGCAAAAGATCGAAGCGGACGCGATTGCGGCCGCCCGTCTTAAGGGCGAAGAAATAGAGAATAAGTTCTATGTGGCGATCGGTTACAAGCCTCCGGAGGAACGTCGTGGCAGACGTCGCACCCAGCGTCAGCAAACCGTCCAGCTATCTCTTTTAGCCGTACCTGATTTTTCAGTACATATATCTACCGACGAGACGCCCAAGAATTCCGTACAGAATTCAAACGGGCATTCTGTACAGGGAAAAAACGGTTCAGTACAGAAAACTTCCTCCTTATTAAGTTCAGAGTTATCAGAGGTTACAGAGTTAGCTAGCTCTGATGCCCCCGAAAACGAACTTGAAGAGGTGGTTGTTGAGGTCGTCGCACGTTCCCATCTGGAAGAGCTGGGAGGCAAGAGTATCGACTTGTTTACCGTTCGCAATCTCCGCTCCCATCTGGAGCGCCTTCCGTCCCATCAAGTAAAGGCAGTTCTCGACGTCCTTGAGGAAAAATGCCGGCATCTGGCCCGGCACCCGAACGAGGCTCGGCAAAAAACGTGGGGTTGGATCGTAGGAATTGTAAAGGGCGAGGTCAGCCGGCTTGCGGCTACCGCGAGCCCGAAGGAACCGGAGGAACCGGATCCGCTCCCCACAGCCGAAGAATTACGCTGGCAGGCCATCGAGATTGCCATGGCAAAGAAGATGCGATGACAAGCACCAGAGCAATTTGTTGCAGCAGAAGCTGGCGTGCAAGCACTCAGGGACCGGAGCTAGTTGATCTCTTGCGAACCCGGAGTCATTTGAATGATTACTCCGGCATCATTCTGGATTGCCATAACCCTAAGGTGTCCCAGGTGTGCGAGTTTAGCCAAAGTAGATCCAATTTCCCGGTCTCGTATTCCATCCGCAAATTGAAAGGCAAAATCTTGGGCGAGATCTTCTCGCTGAGGGGATTTCTTAGAAACCCACCACAGAAAAACAGCTTCGGTATCGGTATTCGGAAAACGACTAAGCCTCAGACCAGTCGCCTCGAAGTCAGCGACCACGTGCGGGTCCTTGAAGATGAATGTGTTGTCTATTTCTTCGACGTAGACGTTGAAATCTTCTCCGTCTTCAATCGGCTTGGCCCGGAGAAAAGGAGCCGGGGCCGTTTTTCCCACCACGCGTTTTCTAATTTTCTTAGCTCCCACTCAAAAGCCTCCTATTCAGGCTGCAGGAGGGCGAAAGGAATAGGCTTCCGCCCGGGACCCGCAGTAGATACCGGGAGCGACCCGGCAACTCACAATTCTAAAACCGAAGGTGATTCTGAGCAGTGGCATTCAGGATTAACGAGGACAATCGAAAGGGCGAGCGGCGGGCTACATGCGGAAGTCAAAAAATTCTTTTCGCAAGTGTTTGGCGATTGCTTCCGCCATCGACTGGTGATTCCGAACAGCGCGTTGTTTGGCGACTTCGTAAGCCCAAACGATGCGGGAGTTCTCTCGATCGATCAGTTCGACCGAAACCTCTCCGCTGTCTTCAATACCGACGCAATAGGCGAATGCGCATCGTGCCAGCTTGGAGACACCGGATTCTTTATGTATTTCGACGGCGCTCGGCCGAAGGATGTACCGGGCGTCCTCTTCACGGGTAACGATAGATGCCGGCACGTCCTTTTTACGGAACGCTGCGGCGATGTTCGCTTCAAAGCCACCGCTTGGTGCGATGTAGATGGTTGTGATTTGTGCGTGCGCTGGGCGTACGACGGTAAGGCTAGCGCAAAAAACGAGAGCAGAAAAAAGGATCTTTCTCATGCTGATCTGATCGGCTGTTCTATTTGAAAACTTGAGGGCTCCTAGTGAAAAAAGCGATCGCGATTCTGAAGATCCAACGTGCGCGCCTCCGGAGGCTGGTAGGAGAAACCAGCGATCCGGAACTGCGCCACGAACTCCTGATGCTGCTGAACGAGACTACCGGCGCTCTCTGGCACCTGGGATACCGGCCGCCTCACTACGCCACGGATTCTCTGCTCAAGCCCGAGACGATCCTCAACGGAGCTTACCGGCGATGAAGCAGAACGCGCGAAAACAAATTGATCGTAGTTTTGCAGAGGGCGTTTTCGCCTGTCTCTCGATCGCCTACTACAACAAGAGCAGTGCCGTCGCGCAGGAAATTGTGCTGCGCTGTGATGCGGACGATTGGCTGCTCGATGTCGCGCGTGACCATGGCGACCAATGGCTGACCGAGCGGCTTAACGACACAATTGCATTTGTCGAAAGGCATCTGCGGCGATGAAGCGGATCCCCACCATGTCCGAGCGCGCCGCTGAAGCTGTCGAGAAACTCACTTCCGCGCTGGCCGGCCGCGGAGGTCATGCCGCCTGGTGCGGTTTGATGACCCGAAAAATGCCCGACGGGATCCGTGTCGACTGGCGCGACGCGCTCACCTATGAGTCGGGCCCACTGCTCTTTATCCCGCGGACAGAACGCAACTGCGAAGTGATCGCTGTTCTGTCTGCCGAACTAACGGAATGGAAAGCGCGCGCGTCGGCTGCGCCTGAAGAAGTACCGCCGCAGAAAGAGTCGAGGAATGCAGAGCGTGAGAAATGCGTCCGTCGATTGGATCCGAACCCACATCATCGAGCTATGGCCCGACGAACAGCAGCCCGGTGAAGTGGCCGAGTCGCTGGTGGCGATCGCGGCCGAGCAGGACATACCGGTCGAGCAGGTGATCGAGTGGCTGCACGAGCAGCAGGGCAACGGTTTTGAACTCAGCTCAGCCCGGTTCTCGCGAGCGAGGCAGTCCCATGCTTTCTGAAGACGATGTTTTTGACGCCCAGGACGAGCCAGGTAAACCCAAAACACCGAACCGGAGGGAAGAGGTCCTCCTCGGGCGAGCGAGCTTATATGCGTTGATTCTGCGCGAAAGAGGCTACGCTCCGGATGAAGGCGCCTACTTCGTGGCCAGACGCTACCCGATCGCGCGCAAACGGCTGGCGAAATTCTTACCGAAAGCGGAGGTAGCCTGACATGGACACAACTCACGGAATTCTCGCGGATCTGGCCGAAGCGCAGGAGTCGTATCGGCTGGCGAACCTTCGAATCTGCGAGCTGATCGGCGCAAAGATTGTGCTCACAAAACAGCGAGACGAAATGGGGGCGTCGCTGGACAAGGCAAAACGTAGCCTCGAAAACTTGGCTGAATTTGTCCTGGCTGGAAGTTACAAGTCCGAAGCGCTGGAGATTTTACGCGAGCTCGCCGATCCGTTCGCGATCCTGGCCGCGCGCGAGAAGACACTGCGGGACGCGCTGGCGTTCTACGCAGAACGCCCGCATTACCCGCTTGCACTTGAGGGTATTCGGAATTTTAAAGTTGTTCTGGATGGTGGCGAGAAAGCGCGTACCGCTCTAGCAGATGCTCCGGAGGCGAAGCCGTGAGCGAACGAGAACAATTCGATTTCGAGGAAGGGCCCGAATTCGAGGATTTCAGGGGTTGCTACGAATGTGGCGGTCGGGGTTGGATTGTGCGCTGCATCGATGATCTCTGTTACGGCCAGGATGAGTGTATTCACGGCGACCCACCGTTGCCTTGCCGTAATTGTAATTGCGACGGAAAACGAGAGGATTGGTATTGATGGCCATAACTCGCCGCGCACTCTTCGCCTGCGCCGTCCTCGCGCCCCAAGCAGCCGTTGCCGTCGAACCCGGCTTCTGGCGCGAAAACGAGGGCAATGCCATGGGAGTGCCCGATGGCAAGACGGTTGCCTTCCGTTTGTCGTATGCGCCGGTGAACAACATGCGGCTCGAAGTCTTCTTGAACGGGCTTCTACAGCGCGAAGGCCCGACGAACGACTACACGTTTGCGGTGCGCACGGTGACGTTCAACCGGCCGCCCAGCCTGGGCGATTTCGTGACGGTGCAGTATTACACGCGATGATAAATTCGCAGACTAAGCGCGAAAAGAAAACTCGAAAGAAGACGAGCATCGCAATCGATCCCGAGTTATGGCAGCAATTCGGTCGCGAGATTCAGCGCAAAGGCACGAGCCAGGCTGATGCGATTGAACTGTTGGTAAAAGATTTTATCGAGAACGTCAGAAGCCAGCCAGCGCGAGTAACGAAGAAAAGACGAGCTAGCGCTCCAACGCGCGCTGATTTGCACGAATGGCTAGACGTGATACTCGATAGCGGCATACCATTGGCGATCGATGCGATTGTGGGAGACCTGAGGGTGAACGCGTTCTTCGTGCGGGAACTCACCCAATTGGCAAGCCAGAATCATCGAAAGCCATGACCTGCACAGTGTACGTCCGCGATCGTGTCGACCGTCGTTTGATCGCCGGCCACGTTACTGATGCCCAGACCGTTTTCGGAGCCTGCCGGCAGGCGCTCGCCTGGTTCGAATCCGATCACGGCCGTGCCGTTCGCTTTAGCGATGACACGGTGCTCGAAGTGCAACTGGTCGGGAGCGAGAAGATCTGGTACGTGCGCGCAGGAGCAGTGCGACGATCGAAAGCCGATCAGCAAACCCTTTTCGATTCGCCGCGGCGGCAGGCCTTCGATCCGCAATAAGCGGGTTATCGTCAAGTAATGAAGAAGCGCGATATCCAGGTCAGTGCGAAGATCACGAAAGCCAAGAAGGCAACGATGAGGTTTTCCTTCGAAATCCAATTCGATCAAGCTGATGAGGAGGCGCGAGAACAAGCCGCGAAAATGATCGCGAAAGTCGTACGCGAGGTACTTCCGGCAGAACGTCTCCCTGAGTTCATGCAGCAATTGAAAGCAGCTCAGGTCTCACTGGCGATTCACCAAGCACCGGCTACACAGCCAGTAATATGAGCGATCCTTTCGAAGAGCCCGAGATGAAGGCGTATCTGGCGCATGCCAAAGCCGACATGTTTCCGAAGCTGAAAGGGTCCGCCTTATCGTTGATCATTGCCGCGGATCCGGACCCGAAGCTCTGCCTGGAACTAGGCGCTGCGATCCTGTTCGACAAACCGATTGTGGTTCTGGTTCCGGAAGGGAGGATTCTACCGGCAAACTTGAAGCGCGTGGCATCAGCCGTAGTGGAAGGAGACCCGAGCGATCCCAAAGTGAGTCAGCAGATGCAAGACGTCATAAAGGGCGTAATTAAACAAGACAGTCGAGTCAAGCGACGCTCGGCATCATGAAAAGCATCAGAATCGCCACTGTCGCTTGTTGGGTCGCCTGTGATTTCGTTCTCTGGAAGCAGCGCGTGCCTGGAGAGTATGCTGCGTTTATCTACGTCGTTTCGGCGTTGGTCATACTGCTCAAGCTCATCGAGCTCTGTCGATTTACGCCGCGTCGAACAAACGAATCTGTGCTAATTGCGGCGAGGACACTTCGCCGGTAAGAGCTAGCTGTAGATCCAGCTGCTCGGCCAGTCTCGGGTATTGCTCACGCCATAAGGCTCGCAAAGGATCCGGAAATCCGTATTTCGGCCGCCAGGTGCGATGGATGCGCACGTGACAGCCGCGGCAGAGCGAGATGAGGAATCGCATCTGGTGGATCCCTGGCCGGCGATGGTGAACGATGATTTTGCGCGCGTTCAACTCACCGCAACCGCAGCAGACCGAGCCGTCACGGAGCAACACGCGATCGCGTAGGCCTCCGAAGTAGCGCTGGCTATACCTCAGGCTGAAATAGCAGCTGGGGCAGCGCCCCTGCGCGAAGATTTGCGCGCGGCCGCAACCGCACCAGAGAGCTGTTTGTGCCGGCATACTCAAATACTCACTTTCTCCGCGTTAACCAATCGGATAACAGCTGCTCGACCAACGTCGAGAAATTGAGTCCGTCTTCGTCCTGCAGCTGCTTGAAGACTTCCCGCTTCAAGGTCTTCGGGATGTTGGCGCCGACCTGAATATAGCCGGCTTTCATGCGCCGGGCAGTGGCTGGATCCGCGGCGGGCAACGCCGGCGCCTGTCCACTTTTGGCTAGGATGGCTTTGAAGTTCCCGGCCTTCGTCTTCGATTTCGTGGGCATAGAATCGTAAGGTTCCAACATGTTAACACTTCAGGCCGGGGAACAAGCGCTCGATCTCCCGCCCGACCGCCTGATATTCGTCGCTTGGCACGGTAATGCCCTCTGCTACCGAACGCTGAAATTTGATCGTTCTCGGAATCTGAGCCCGAAACAGCGGAATGCCGGCTTGCACCAGCGCCTCGCGTGCCAGCTCGCCTTCGCGGATCGGAGCCGGCGGAACGATCGTTAAGAGAACTCGATAAGAGGAAACCTGGAAGCTATCAAGCATGCTGATCAAGGGGCGCAGCGTATCGAGCGAAAGCGTGTCGGGCGTGCACGGAAGGACCAGCAGGTGACAGCCTTGCGCCAGGTCCCGGACGTCCTCGGTTTCCGGACGCGCCTTTGTATCGATCACGATGTGGCGATATTTGTGAGCGGCCATGGCGGCTTGTGCAGAACCGATCACGTGAAACGGCAGCTTGCCGGGCTCGGCCCATCTTGAGACGCTGCGGTTAGGATCCCCGTCGATCAGGAGCGTCTCGCCTCGATGGGAAAGATACTCCGCCAGGTGAACGGCCGTGGTCGACTTGCCCTGTCCGCCCTTCAGACTGGCCACTGTAAGAATCATGAGCGGCCTCTTCGCCTGGTGGCGTTTTCGAGCGACGCGTACCGGGTGCGGATCAGATCGAGCGCAATAGTGAACTCCCGTTCCAGGCGCTCGGCGGCGTTGAGGCGTTCCCGATGACGCTGCGAAAGCCGAAGAGCCGCGCGCGTGCCATCGTTCGGGATGGAGCGGCCTGCTACGGTCAGTTTCGCCACTTGCAGGCTCAGCTTGTCGCGCTCTCGCTTCAAGAGCGCAAGCACCTTCTCCTGCTCGGGTTTCATTTAGTTCCCCGAACGTCCCATTGCCCGCAAAGATTCCGCGGTCAAGCGGGCGAATCGCTTTGCGTCGGAACGAGCAAAAAGCCAATCGATGGCGAACACCCCGGATACGCTGCAGGTGGCAAGAAGAACGACAAAAACCAAGAATTGCGTCACGATCAATACCTCTCAGTCAAAGAATACATCATTAAGGTGTTAACATGTTAATACCATAAGTACTAAACCTGCGTGTGGACGGGCCTACTTCGCCGTCCACCACTTTAGGGCGAACTCCAGCGCTGCGAGGCCGCCGACAATCATGTACATTTTTCGCTCGGTAGCTTCCTGGCGGATTTCGAGTTTATCGACTCGCTGCGCATCCGCCTTCCCACTGACGGAGCTTTTCATTTCTCCGAAGGAAGCGGAGAGTACATCTAGTTTGGCGTCGAGTCGTACAAGGAGGTCGTGATCATCCATTGGTTGAGACATGGGCAAAAAAAGGGCTGCCCGCGCACGATGGCGCGAAGCAGCCGGTTCCTTTCGAGAAAGAGTAAGAGTTGGTTTAGAGGAGTAGCAGAAAAATTACTTCGCTGGCACTGCCGGTTGCGCTTCCATGGGAGCCGCCGCGGCGGCTGGCGCTACGGACGTGTCGCCGGTTTGACCCTTCAAGAGCAAGACCGCCTGCTCGATTCCGGCATTCAGGATCGAGGTTCGTAGAGTGGTCCCAGATTTCTGCTGAGCTCGCGAGCGTGCGATGGCAGTGATTAGTAAATCGATCGCCTCAAACCCGAGGCTTGCGCCGGCCGGCAAGAGGATTCCGATTTCTTTTCCGACAAAGCTGTTGAAGAGTGCAACAAGCTCCGGCGTAGCCAGGGACTTCACCTCGGCCTCGACAAGCTGCACGATAACGATTCCTTCCGACTCGGCCCAGTGAGCCGCGGCTGACAGCAGCGGCTTTGAATCATGCTCGAGCGTTTCGAAGATACGTCCAAAGAACGACATCCCTGAATTGTGGCTTGTTTTTATGCTGCCTGCACCGTCAGTGTCACAGTCAGCTGCCAGGTCTGCGTGTTCGGCTTCGTGCCGATGGCGCTCAAGAAGCGGTTGAACATCGTGCCCGAGCCGAGGGTCGGTGAGTTGAACAGTGCGACCTCCTGCCAGTTGAAATTCGCATTCGCCGCGGCGACTGTCATTTGGTAGGTCAGCACGTTGCTCGCAATGGTCGGATATCCGGCGTCGACCGCCTGGCGATATTTGTTGGTCGAGGCCTGCAGATCGGTCTGCGTGGCAGCGAACGCAGTGGTCGAGTCGCCGACGCCCAGGGCGGCATTCGCGTTATTGAAAGGGGTGTAGGTTGCGCCGGCTACGGCGGCCGCCGCTAGGATTGCGCCTGCATTCGTGATGGCCATAAATCTAATGGAAGCTCCTCGATCGTGCCGTCGGCGAGCGTGCGACGGATAAACGGCAGGTCCTCGCCCGCCTCTAAAATCTCTACGATATTGCCGTTGTCGTCCCGCTTCTCGAGGCGGAACCGGGCGACGGCTCTGGTTTGGTTTTCTTCAGCCATGTTCAATACACAAAGTTTCCGACGCCGCTCGGGAAAGCGCCCGAAACGTAATTGCCTCCGGCCGAAATGTGAAGCCGCCGTACCAGCACTTCTAGTGCGGCCTGCGAGAGCCGTGCCTTCGGCGATCCCGGGCCGGCGAGCACCTCGACGGCTGCTTGCGACAGGCGCGCATACGGCGAGCCAGGACCAGCCAGCACTTCCACCGCTGCTTGCGTCAGCCGAGCATTGGCGGCCACCCCGCCCACTGCCGTTTCGACCAGGTGGATGCGGGCCGTGTCGGCGGCGCTGAACGGCACTACCGCGCCGCCCACGATCAAAAGCGAGGCGTTCTCGCCTAAGTGGAGATTGGCAGTATCGGCCGGCGACTTGACGGTGCGCCGGATCAGCACTTCCACCGCAGCCTGCGACAGGCGAGCGTTCGGGGATCCCGGGCCGGTCAGGACCTCGACGGCAGACTGAGTGAGCCGTGCTCGCGGCGATCCAGGGCCTGTGAGCACCTCGACGGCGGCCTGGGTGAGGCGGCCCTTGGAGGTCGAGACGGAGGCTTTGGTCGCCCGCTCGACCAGGTGCAACCGGGCGGTGTCCGACTCCGGCAACGGGATCGCCGTCGCGCTGGCGCTTTGCCCGAGGCGCAGCGACCCGAGCCGGCTGTTGTTGGTCTGCCCGAGTGCGGAAGAGGAAAGAGGACCGGTTCCCGGCTGCGCCGGGGGTGTCGGCTGGCCGAGCTGCTCACTCGCGAGTTGGCTATCGGGCTGGCCGAGTTTCGAGGTCACACGAGGCTACGAGCCCATCTTGAGCGCGGCGCCGATGTTCTGCTGTGCAGCGAATTGATTGGCGTAGATGTTGAACAGGCTGGCCACGACGTAATCGACATCCGAATCCGCGCAGGGCGTTCCCGATGCCCCGGCCGCGTTCCCGGCTTCGCCTGCGATGGTCGCGTTGGTCAGCATGCCCGGCAGGAAGAATTGCGTCTGCGTTTGTGGGCTTGTGTAGATGGCGTTCGCCCATAGCAGCCGGTTCGCATGATTAGCGGTCGACGCCGCCTCGTTCAAGATTTGCGCTGCTGCGGCGAGCAGGCTGCCTTCGACTTGCTGGATGAAGGTCGGGTTGCCGAGTAGTTGTGCTTGTTGTGCTCTGGTGGAAGCCATAAGTTATGCGCAGCGGAAGAAGCCGGAAACGCTGAAGTAGGCAGCGCCGGCGCCATAATTCCCAAGACCATTCGGATAGACCTGCACGGACGCGCCGTTGGGGATAATCTGAGCGAAAGCCACATTGCCGCCAATGAAAGCAGCGCAGACCACGTAGCCAGCGCCCGTATGCGTGAAGGGCAGTGAAAAGGCCACTTGATTGGACATCGTGCCTCCCAGCGTGAGGGTGATGACGATATGGAAGTAGCAAACAGCGCCGATTCGGTAGTACACGGTCTCGGCGTATGTAATGCCCGAGACCGTCATCGAGCCGCTTGGGGTGATTGTTGGAGTGTAGGAGGTCCAGCCCGTTCCGAAGGTGACTAAAGAAGAGTTGCTGAAAGTGACTGCCTGTTGAAACGTCCATAGCCCGTTCGTGGCCGAGATATTCGCAGTCTGGTTCCAGCCTCCGCCGAAATAAGCGTTGAAGTAGAACGCAGTGCCGGTATTTTGTAACCAGAATTGATTGGTCCCGAAGTAAACGGATCCGCCGAACGTGACGGTCCCCGAAAACACACCGCCGCCTGTCAGAAGGCTGTTAATTGCATCCGCTTCCGCTTGCACCAAAGCGCCGGCCGTCAGAATATGCAGGACGTTCGCGCCGCTGGCATGCGTAGCCGCCGTGGTTCCTTCGGCGTTCGAACCGGTGAGGGTCGTACCGCTGATGTTCGTGATGAGGAAAATCTCGGCATCGATGAGCACCCGGAAATTGCCCTGCGTCGGCAGATTGGCAACGGAGGCGACCGAGAAGGTGACGGGCCGCGTGGTCGACGTGATCGCCGCGCTCAGGACGGTGCCGGGATGATTGGCAAATTGTTCGGGCATACGGGTCTCCTACGCGATGCGCGCGCCGAACTCGGCGGCGTTGACGCCCGATGCGGTCCAGGCGGCACTCGTATTGGGATCGGTCTCCTGAATTTGCCGGTACATGAGATAGCCCGCGTTCAGCGGCTGGTTTGTGCCAGCGGTCGTCGAGCTTCCAGACTTAGTGGCTCCGGCAATGGCGCGGGTGCCGGTCGAATCTTTGCGGGCGTCGAGCACCGTCTGGATGCCTGCGATCGCCGCACCTGCTCCCGGCGAGATCGTCGCGAAATGATAGGTGTCGGTGGCGCCCACCGCGCTTGAGGCGTTGTACGTGGTGTCTCCGTCCGGGTCGGTTTCGTTCACCTGCGTGTAGTGCGTCGTACCGCTCTTTGGCGTGAGTCCGGTGTTCGATCCGTCGGAAGACGGAAGCGAGGTGAGGATCTGGCAGTCGCCGAGAAAGCTGTTATTTGCGCTACCGAGACTGTTGAGCAAATAGAGGTCGTCGATGCTGGCACTGGTCGCCTGATTGATGCTGAGCCCGTTCGAGTAGGCGTTTCCGCTTGCCTGCGTATTGATGTTCGAAGCCGAGAAGATACTGGCGCCGTTGATGTGAACATCGAAGGCGCCGGCTGTCGGGTGCACGGTGAGCTTGATCTCGACATAGACCCAATTGAGCAGCGAGAATTGCGCACCTGCCTTATGGCCGAGCGAAACATTGGTGTTCGCCGGATCGCGTGTGACCCAGAGCGAGAGGTCGTTATCGATGCCGAAGCGGACCTGCTCGGTGAAGCCGTCGAAAAAACTGATCCATTGATAGCCGCCCGTCTGATTGCTGCCGCCCGGGCGGGATTGCAGGTTCATGGCAAAACCGAGAACGCGCGTCGGCTGATTAAAGAGCTGGGTAGATGTCAGGATCAGTGTGGTGTTGATGCAGTTTCCGCCGAACCGCCCCGCACTGACGCCGGAAGCGCCGCTCGTCGGGTCCCACTTCGTTTGGTCGGCGGTGTAGCTTGTGTAGTGATCGAAGCCATCCATGAATTCCAGGCTCAAACGATTCCTCCCTTTTAGTTGTTGAGTTGCACCAGCAACTGAATAGTCACATCCTGACCGGGCGTCGTCGACCCGACCTGCGTAACGTTGAGCGTGAGCAAATCGCCCACGGCCAGAACCGCTCCCGAGGCGAGTGCCGTGCTGGTGGCCTGCGTCTGGCCTGCCGACAGATGAACGGGCGCGCTGAACAGACTCGTGCCGTTGTGTAGGATATCGACGATCAAGTCCGCGCCGGCCGGTGCGGTTTTGGCGGCCAGCGTCACCTCCTGCGGTATGCCGGCGAACGGTACCAGGTAGTGCGGCGTGACGTCGTTGCCGACTGCGACAGCCTGGCCGATGCCGATGCCCCAGGTAATTGCGAAGTGGTTGACGGGCGGAGGCGTCGGCGTGGACGGCGTCCAGCTCGTGCCGTTGTAGGTCAGCACCTGGCCGGACGTGGCTCCTGCCGGGGCGATCGAACTCACGCTGAGTGAAGAGGGCGATCCGCTGACGGTGACAGCCGCAGTCGGCACCCAGGCCGAGGGGACGCCTGCCGCATTCACTGAACGGATCTGGACCACATACTGCTGTCCATCGGTCACGCCGTCGATGTAGGCTTGCGTGACGGTCGGGTCGACGTTCGGAAGGGCAGTCCAGGTGGTCGCGCCGACCGGCTGATACTGCAGTTGGATTTGGCCGCCGCTTGTGACGTAACCGTCCGCCGGCGTCGTCCAGGTAACAAGGATCCGGCTGCGCGCTACACCATCTGCCCCGACGATGGTGGTGGCCGACCCGCTCGAAGCCGTGACGCTGCCAGGGGCAACCGGGTTGCTGACGTTGGGCAATGACGATTGCTGGAACCCTTGCGGCGTGAGTTCTTCCGACGCGCTCCATTCGTAGACGGACGGATCGGTCTCTTGCACGTCGAGTTCGCAGCCGAGCAGCGTGACGTCGTTGCCTTCCGACTGCTGTTTGTTCAGCGTGAGCCGGTGCGCCGTGATTTCGACCAGCTTGTTGCTCCAGCCGAGATACGGCAGCGAGAGCGTGATCACGTCGAGCGCCGTCGTTTGATAGAGCGACAAATTGAAGGCGAAGGTTCCGGTTCCCTGCTGGCGACGCCGCAGCAGTTCGATCTTCGCGAGCCGCTGCGCGGTCGCCGGGCTGATGGTGAAGGGCAACTGGATTTCGAACCAGCGGCGATCGCCGCCGTCGGCTGCCAGATTTGCGTCATACATGTACTGCGAAGGTCCATTCGAATAGCCGTGTTTTTGGTCCTGCGCGTACGGCGGCATATCGCTCGTCTGCCAGCCATTCGCCGGACTCACGTAAGTCCCTTTGATGCCGTTGTAGAGATCGCGGATCGAGGCCTTCGACTTCCAGCGGAAGGGACCCGAGGCGGACTGGAGCAAGTCAAAAGCGTAGGGCGCGTAGCCGGCTGGCGCAACCAGCAGGTACGCGTGCGCGAGGCCGTCCGGATTGTGGGAAGCAGCCCCGGACACGAAGGTCCCGTCCGGAGAAAAGATCTGCACGACGAGTTCGGTGCCGGCGGCCGGCACGTTGGGGATCGCGACGGGCCCCGGGCCGACGTTGGCACCCACCAGCTTCGTTCCACCAACGCCAAAATCGTCGAGGTAGCTGGTCGGTAACAGGTTCCCGAGGAAGGCTATCGTGGCGCCGCCGTGCCCGTCGAACACGATCTGCACAGTGCCGTTGCCGAAACTCTGGTCGCCCTGGTTGATTTGGTCTTCGAAGTTGAGTTCGAAGGTAGCGGCCGTCGCGGGAACGATCAGCGGGGCGCCTATGCGCCAGGCGTCGCCGCTACCGACGTTGAGCGTGCTGCCCACCCAGGCGCCGGGATGGATGACGAATTGGCCGGCCGAATAGGTGAGCCGTCCCGCGCAGGCGGTGAGCAGATTCTGGAGCACCTCGCCGCGGCGAACGGTGAGGGCAAAGGTGCCGTTGCAGGTGTAGCGCGGCTCGGTCGCTCCATCGGCCAGCGACACGGATTCGTCGCACAGATTCGCTGCGGCGATCAGTTCTGGAATCGGGACTTCGGTGCCCAGGACCGCTTTGAATCCCCACGTCGTGTTCGTGAGGTAGTCGGCGATGCAGAGGGCGGCGTTGGTGTTGTACCCGCTTGAGGTGGGACTGGGCGCCAGCTGAATATCGTAGATGTAATGCACCATGTCGTCGTGCGAGTCGGTGAACGCCATCACCTGGATTTTGCTCGAATCCTGGCTCGAGGGCAGGGCAATACAATCCCAGCCTTTCGGATGGATAGGCGCGTTGTAAATCTGCGTCCAGGTTGAACCCGCGTCGAGCGAATACCAGAGGCCGGCGCTGCGCAGGTTGACGTAGTAGCCCTGGCCCAGCGGGATCTCGGACAGAATATTCAGGGAGAGGGTCGGGCTCGTGATGCCGGCGGGAAACGACCAGACGCATCCGACGTATGTGTGTGTGTGCTGTTGAATGGCAGCTGCGAACGTCGTGAGATCGCCGTCGCAGGCGTTCCCAGGATTCGCGTAAGGATAGGTCGTATCGTTGTTCAGGCCGAAATTGAAGGCGAGGTCGGTTCCCTCTTCGTACGCGCCAACGTGGGCGTTGTTGCCCCAGCCGTTCAGCAGGACATTCGGCCTTGCGAGGACGGTGTTACGTGGATCGGCGATGTCGTTCTTGCCTGAGACGTGGAAGCTGATATTCGGCAGGCCGCCGCTGAACACCTGGTCGTTGTAATGCAGCCGGAGGAAGACGGCAGTCTTACCGAGGAGCAGATGTTGATCGGTCCACGGATTGTTGTCGACGTTGACCGGGCTGCTGGGATCGCCGTCGTAGGGCGTGCCGTTTAACATGCCAGGGAAGGTCGCGGTGTGATTGCCGAGCAGGACCTCCATGTGTACTTTCGTGCGGTAGTCGGGAAAGGTGGTCTTCGCCTGGCCGGTGTTGCTCAGCGAAACGGCAGCGCCGCCGCTGATATAGGTAAACTGCGTCACGCTCTGCTGGGTGATGTAGAACTGGCCGTTTAATGAATGATCGGTCGAGACGTTTTGGATCTGGATCAGATCGCCGTCCTGAACATCGGCGAAGGGTTGCGACAGAACGACTGTCACGACGTCATTGGTGCGAGTGATGCTCGTGATGTTAATCGCCTGCTGGTTGGGCGAGCGGCTGCTTCCCGTGGTTGGATCGAAGACCACTCGCTGATTGTCGAAGAGCAGCGCGTCGACGCTCTGGCACGGATGACAGGCGAGCACCATCACCAGATCGAGGTTTTTGTCGGTGTCTCCGAATTCGTTGATGTAGACAATGGTGCCGCCGACTTTGGCGCGCCCATAAATGACATTCCAGGGTGCGATCGCGTTGCGGCTAGCGGTCGCAAGCCCGGTCTTCGGCTGATTGAGCAGGGTGCCGATCCCGCCGATAAGCTGGCCGGCGCCGGCGGCGATGATAAAGTACCCGAGCGGATTGCCGATGAGTAGGAGGGCTGCCCCCAGTGCGATTTCGAGGCCGCCGATGACGACGCCTACAAACTTAGCCATGCCCTCAGACGCGCCAGGCGCGGCATCCTTGCGTGAGCGGAATCCGTAGGAAACCTGTCTCTGCCGGCACAGCCAAACGGCTTGTGAGATCGATTACGCCAAGTGAATAGTCACATCTTCGTTCGATCAGTACGACGTCGCCGCGTTGCGCAGAACGCAGCGGCACTTCCGGCATGCCGTGATCGGAGCACATCAATTCGGCGATAGCCGCCACGGATGCTCTGCCGGTGAACGCTTCGACTATGCGCATAGCTTGCTTGCGCGAGGCATACCTACCGCGGAAGGGCGCGGCGACGTCGACGCCCGTCATGGCGAGTATCGCGTCACAGACGAACAGGCAGCAGTCCATGCGGCCATATAAAAATTGCGTCTGGCGGTGTGCAACGAGAAAGCAGTCGAGAGCCGTTTGCCAGTCCGGTTTGCGGGTCAGCTTCACTGGTTGTTCAAGCTATTCGGTGTTCTTCCCCAATAGATTGTCACTTCCTGAATCGAGTTGACGAATTCGAACCCGCGATCGCCGGGATGGTCGAGCTGCTGGTCTTCATTCGTGTATCTTCGATCGACCGGCGTATTCATGTCGAGCAGTCGGTTCTCGCAATTGATCGTGATGGTCGCTGCCGTTCCATCCACGTCAATCGCGGGTTGATCCATCCGGCCCGCGAAGGCCGTGACCGGATTGGGAATGAGTGTGTTCGTTTGATCGAACAAAGCCAACCACACGGTGACTGGGAGTCCAACCTGGAATTCGGAGAGGACATCCGTCAGCAGCGTTGGATCGATGCCGCTCAGCGTGAGTGTGATGCCCTTGGCTTCGACTGTCGAACCCTCTTCGATGGTGGAGACCCCACCGAACGAGCCGACGCCCATCCAGGTTTGGCCGTTCCAGCTGACGCTGCCGGAGCCGCTCCACACGTAGAGCGGCCCTGACACGAAGTTCCCTTCGACGAAAATCGCCGGCCGGATCTGTTGGCTTTGGATGGCTGCGAGGAATTGCGGTGTGACGTCCGAGCGCGGCATTAAATCATCATTTTGCTAAATCGCTTCGCGTACGTCGAATTGAAAGCCGAAGATCACACCTTCGCCGCTGATGGACCACTTGCGGGCGTTGTTCTTCAGCCGCCAGTAACCCGACGCGTTGGCGTTTGCCGGAACGAGTCCCACCAGTGCAGAATTCGAGAATTGAAATACGTTGGCCTGGCCATTGAGTGCCAGAAGGAAATTGACCCACTGACTCGCATCCGCACTTTTCATGGGAGGCAAGTTGATCGATGCTTCCAGCCAGGAGGCGTTCCAATCCTGCACTTGCTGCTGACCCGTAAAGGGACTGGTCGAGATCGCCACGACGCTCTGACGCGTGAACTCGATGGACTTAGGCGCCGGACTGGTCGGCATGACGATCACATTCCAGCCGTTATAGGTCGACATTTTTTAGTGAGGCTTTCTTTTCGCGCTCTCGCTCTGAACTTTGGCCGCGGTGACGACAGCGGACTGATGAGCAGCGACGATCGCCGCGCGGGTGCGCTGTTCGGTTAGGACAGGGTCAGTGCCGCGCGCATCGATGTTGTAATACACCGCGCCGCCGAGCTTGTTGTTGGGAATAATGTTGCCGCGTGAAGGAGGTGTCCAAATTTCCGGACCGCGTTCGCCGACCATGTACGCGTGTCCGGGATCCACGTCGCCGCCATCAGCGCGAAACCCACCGAAGAGCTTTCCGAGGATTCCGCCAATCGTTCCAAGCGCGCCGCCTGATCCGTCGTCGCTGCTGTCTCCGCCGTCATCGCTTCCCCCCAGCTTCCCGAGGATCCCGGACAGTGTGCCGAAGATACCGCCAGATCCCTTTCCGCCGTTGCCGTCCTCGCTATCGTTTCCGGCAAGCTGGCCGAGTTCGGAATTATTAAAGTCCCCCAAATTCTTGAGGTCGTCACTACTCAGATTCGCATCGCCGCCGAGACCCGGCTTGCCGCCTGGCAACCCGAACTGGCCTGCATTGGAGCCCACGCCGGCGATCTGAACGAAGAGAGCAGAGGCCTGGGTACTGCCGTCCCGCTTGGCTCCGCCACCCAAGATTCCGCCAAGTTTGCCGAAGACGCCACCCACGCCGGCCGGAGGCTTTTCGTCCCACACGCCGCCTGAGCCCTGCTTCTCAAAGACGCTCCCGAGCCGTTTGGCTACATTTGCCTCCGCCGTTTGCAGGACCATTTTCGAGATCTGCTGTCCCAGACCCTGCAGAAAGCTGCCCCAATTCGCTTTTTGGCCGGTCAGGATGCGCGAGAGATTGTCGTTCAAACCATCGAAGGCACTGCCGAGCGCCTGCTTGACCTGCAGCGCCGCGCTCTGCGCTTCGTCCACCATTTCCGTGAAATAGGCTTGGACGCCGGCCGATGCCGGCAATCCATCGAGCTTCACTGCATCCTGCAGCTGATATTGGGCCTTCTGCGCTTTGATTTTGGCTTCGATCTCGTCCGGTGAGGCTCCGCTATTGCGAATGTTGTCGAGTTCCGCCTGGCGTTTGGCCTTCTCTCCTCCGAGTACAGCGTCGGCCAGGCGCTTGGTGGCAGCCGTTTCGCGATCGATCTGAGCGACAGTGCCGGCAATCTTGGCGGCGTGCTCGTCTTCGTCCCGGATCTGTGTAGCCAGGCGGATCGAGGGATCCTTGATGCTCGCCAGCTTGATCTTGAGCTGCGCCTGGAAGACCGCCTCTGCGCCCTTCTTTTCGGCGTCGGCGAGCGCTAAGGCAGCGTCGCTTTGCTGCCGCAGAATCGTCAGATTTTCGTCGCGCTTCTCGTTTTCCTCTTGAATGTCCAACGCGATTTTATCCGCGCCGGCCTGCATCTCCTGCTGCTTCTTCTCAGCTTCGTCTCGGACCTTTGTCTGCAGCTGCGTCAGGGCAATCGAGGTTTCAAGCGCGGTGATTTCCGATATGTTTCCGAGGCTGAGCCCTTTCTGTTTCCGTTCCGCCAAATGGTTATTCAGATCCGCGATCGCCTTCGAGGCTTCGCCGGCACCTTTGGCCAGCGCTTCGGTAAAGGGATCGGTGCCAGCTGCACTCGCCTCGCTCTTTGCTTGCTGCAGTTGCGCTTTGAGTTCAGAGATTTTGTCGCGAACCGGCTGGTCAAGCCGGGCGTTCGACGCGGCATCTTCCAGCTTTGTCTTGGTTCCGGTGAGCTTGGCATTCGCCTGGCTCAAATTAAAGTTCACGAGCAGCTGCTGAAGGGAATCGATCTGCCCCTTCAGCTCGGAAATACGCGCGGACTGATCGGCAGGCGTGGGAGCGCCATTCGACGGGATGGCTACACCGCCGATTACTCCCACGACTTTGCCGGACGCGGGATTATTGCGCTTAGATTGCAGCTGTTCGGATACAGCAAGCTGCTGCTTTAGAAAAGCTGTTTCGCTTTCAATCGCTGCTTTGCGGCGGTTAGTGGCTTGTTCGAAGATGCTCGCTTGTTGCTTCTGATCACTGGTTTTGGCGAGCTGATCCGAGGTTTCAATGCTGATATCGGTGAGCTTTTCCCGGAACTGCTTGAATTGCGAAGTCAGATCACCGGTAGCGGCGTTGCCGGTAACGAGTCCCTTGAGCGATCCGATCTGTTCCTGCTCGAGTAACTTTTGAACTTCCTGCAGGTCTCGGTTCAGGGATTCGGCGAGTTTGTCCGCGCTCAGCCTTGCTTCATCCAGCGCCAGCTTAAGACCGTTTTGCGGCTTTCCCTGCAGCTTCGCGATGTCATTTCCGAGACGATCATTCGCGACCGCGAGTTCATCGTTCGCGACGCGGATCGGTTGCACGATTGCCTGGAACTCCTGACCGATCCGTTTCGGCGCTTCTTGCAGTTTGACGATGGCCTTGTAGGCTTCGCCGAGCTTTCCCACCAGTTCGAAAACGACGCCGCCTAAGGCAATAGCACCGAACACCGGGAAAGCGGCTTTCAGCGCGTTGCCCAAGCCGAGGGTGGTTGCCAGGAACCGTTCCGCCGCTCTCAGGTTATTGGTGACACCGCCCTCGAGAGTCCGTAGAGCGGCGCTGGTTGCCTGCACGCTCGAAACACCATGGCTGCCGAATTCGCGGATCTTGGCCGAAGCCTTATCCATGTCCGCGTTGAACTGCGCGGTTCCGGCCGTGAGGTTGATCGATATTTTTCCAACTGTCGGCATGTTTTATTCCGGATCTTCGAGGACGGATAGATTCTCAACGAGCGCGTTCTGGAACGCTGCGATCGCGGCGTCGCCGGCTGCGTCGAGAGCGGGGCGGAGGAACGGATGCGCGGGAACGTGCCCGATCACTTTTCTCCCACGTTTCTTACCGTGGCTCACTTGCTTGTGTCCCAATTCCACGAATCGGGCCACGTAAGCAGTTTTCGCCGTGGGGCCGATCGAAGCCGTTCCGCCTTGATCTGTCGTCTTCACTCTGACTTGGATATCGGCATTCAGCGCGCCTGGCGGAAGGCTGTTACTGCCTTTGAACTCCTCGGTTTTGATAGGCGCGCGTCCTTGTACTTCTTTGCGCAGCACTTCGCCGCCGGCTCGCAAAGCTTTCGCATAGGCCTTCTGAGCAAGAGTTGGACCAGCGCGTTTTAGGCGTTCCTGCACCCGCTCTAAACCGGTGATCTGTATGTCCATTTAGGCGGCAGTTCCTTGATTTATGATTTTGGCTTTCAAAAAGCATCGAACATTCTGGGCTACCAGCCGCCGCGGCGCTCGATCGTGCTTCGTTTCCCGAGCCTTGGCTCGAAGAGAAGGCATGAAATCACTGGGCTTGAGTGGCTTCTTGGGTGCGCCTAGTGAGAAGTTCGCTACGGTCGAGGCGATGATGGCCGACAGGTATTCCTGATGTTCGGTCTGCTCCTGGTGTCGCGCGAGTAGCAGATGAAACTGTCGGGGTGTGAGGCGGAAGAATTCCGAATCCGAGAGCCGCAGATGAAATCGCGCCATTGACCAGCAGCGATCCCACAGATCTTGCTGGCTTAGTGGTCTGCCGGACTCGGTTCCGGCTGCTGAGGGTTTTGTTCACTCTCGGGGAGTGAGTTAGTAATGGCTTCGCTGATCGCATCGGTGATCAGAGGAATGGTCCGAAAATGCAAAAGACCGCCGACTTCGGAGACAGTCATCTTGGAGTGAGCTTTCTGCAGCGACGCATAGAGCAGACCGCGCGTCTGCGACACGCTGAGATTGTCGAGCGAGCGGAGAGCCTGCATCAGATTGAGACCGGTCATCGATTCGGCAAGGGCCAAGGCATTGAAATCGAAGGCGAGCGAATAGGTGTCGCCATCGATCTTCAACTTGGCAAAACGGACGGTAGGGTCGGCCTCAGTGCCGGCGATGGTTTTCTTAGCCATGAACTTCCTTTAGAAATGGGTATAGCGGGCGCCTTAGGACAAAAAAGGCGCCCGCCGGGTTTAGGATCGGACAGACTCGCTGCTAGAAATCTAGTGGCGACTAGCTGCCGGCAGTCTCGGTGATGAGGCCGGAAACCTTCAGTTTGGCGGTGAAAGTGACCGCTTTGTCGACCGCAATCGAGTAATCCAGCTCCTGAATCAGGGCGGTGAAAGCGAAACTGTCGCCGGCCGTGGTCTGGGCACCCGTCTTCGGTAGTTGGATTTTGAACGGAACCAGAGTCAGACCCTGAAAAGCGGCTTCCATTTCGATCTGCCCTGCATCCGCGCCAATGCGATTGCCGCTGATATCCCAGGTGCCCGAATCGACGAGCGTCGGGATGAATTCCTTCGCGCTCGACAGCATGTTGGTGACGTCTTCGGTCGAAACCTGGCGGCCCGACTGAGAAATGGTTTTAATTTCGCCGACCGGTGTGAATACGGGAGTGGCTCCCGTGGTGCCGATCGAGAGAGTGGTGCCGAGGCCAATGCCGGCGGCAGATTTGGTGTAAGAAGGCATAGATGCAAAACGGCCGTCCCAACAGGAGAGCCGCCCTTTCTTTAGGTTGTGTGTTTTGCAGCCGGGAAATCCGGCCGTTTATTCCACGAAGTGGAAGCTGTACTCGGTCAAGGCCCGGTAAGTGCGGGAGTCGACCTCGAATTCGTCGAGTTCAACGCCGCGGAAGGCGCCCAACACGGTGGTTCCATCCGAAAGCGTGCCGCTGAAGCCGTCGAGCACCGCATGCAGCGCTTTCTGGATCGTTTTCACATCCGCATACGCGCTGCCCCAGGCGTCGAACTGGATCCGTTTCCAGGTTTCATAAGTTCCGTCGACTGAGTAATCGGACGATCCGGAGACAACTTGGTAGGAAACGCAAGGATACGTGGGATCTTCCGGAACAAAAACGGGAAAGAGCCGCGTTCCGATCAGGCCTGAAAGCGTCGAATCGGCGGTCAAGAGAGTGGTAATTCCTTGTTCGATCATCTAGGCGGCTCCATTTAGCTCGAGACAAAGTAGGCGAAGCACACGATTGCGCTCGCCCACGTTGTCACAGTCTTGAATCTTGTAAGTGTGCGTTCCGTAGACAATTTGCATGCCAGGCGTGATAACAACCGCACTACCCGGCCAGTGGAGCGTGATCGTATGACTTACTTGCGAAGTCAGTTGGTTGGCCTGATACAGTTCGCGCTGCGTAGCGATGGCGATCGAGGCGCGCGTGACCAGCACGGTGTTCCAGGTATCGAGCGGCTGGCCGAAGCTGTCCGGCTGCGTTGAGCGGGATTGAATCAGAATCGAATGCCGGAGCGATCCGGCCGGCAGAAGGAGCGGGTCTACCATTAGCGGCCTACGTAGCCAAAGATGTTCGTGCGACCCTGGCTGCCGAGCAGTCTTTCAAACAGACCATCGCCCAGCTGCGGTGCGCCGGTCAGGAATTCCTCGCGGTTCGTGTAATAAGCGGCCGCGCGCATCTTAATCGCCATGGCCGTGTTTGGCGGGATCGTGGCCAGTCCGGCCGTGAAGGTAATTTGGACCGCGTTGGCGACCGGCGCAGCTTGCGGCCAGGTCGATCCGATCGTTGGCAGGATGCGACCCGGTTCTGAGATCTCGTCTACCTGGTAAGCAGATGGATCGAGAGTGGTCAGAGTGTTAGACGTGAGATCGACGTACTGAACGGAATCGATGCTGACTAACGGCGGCCGCGGGAGTGTGATGGTTTGCGACTGGTTAGCGGAGCGCAAGCCCGCGAAGGTGTAGTTGCCCAGCGCATCGTAGTCGGAGCGGGAGGGCGCGCTATCTAGAAGGCGGAAGCAGGGAAACCCGTCCAGCGCGAAAAGCCACTGCTGCTGAGGCAGGCTGCGACCAAGGTAGTCTTCCGCTTCCTGCCGGGCTGAAGAGATCATCGCGTTCAGTAAATCGTCATCGGCCGTAAAGCTCGCATCGATCGTCAGATGCGCTTTCATGTCCGAGAGGGACACCGGTTCGGTAATTGTTTCTGTGAGGCGTTTGAGCGAAAAGGGCATTAACGAACTCCCTTTCGTGGTTTTGCTTTGGCGCGAGGACGCATGGTCGTCTCCGGAGGCGTTTCGAGCATGGCGGTTTCAGTCTCGACCACGATCGCTTTTGCAATGCCAGAGGCGATCCATTTCAACGCCATTGAGTCCTCGACTTCGACAATCATGCCGCGGTCCAGAGCAAATTGCCGATCCAAGCCCTTCACGAAGTTGCCGGAGCCGGCGATCGATTTCAAAATTTCAATTTTCATGGGTAATAGAAGAAGCGGGCGCAGACCTGTCGACGGTCAATCCGCGCCTTTTCCCCTGGTGAACCGGGATGCTCACACCGGCCGCTATGAGCAGCAGGCTCCGGTTTCCAAACTAAGTGGCCGAGTTCTGATACAGGGCAATCGGATGCGTGCCGGCATCGAGTAACTGGCCGTCCGAACGTAGGAACGAAACGAAAGCCGTCTCATTCTGCAGTGCGTACAGCTCGTTGAGCCGGACAACGACAGCCGAGTTTGCCACGTCTCGGATCACGTATTTCGACCAGTTGCCGAAGGCCATCGATTTAGCGCTGGCCGCCATCACGGGCATGTCCTGGTTGATCACAAACGGATAGCCCGCGATCGAGTCCGGGTCGCCGCCGTTCAGACCTGGCCCGAAGAGCGGCCGGCCGTAGTTGTCTTTGAGTCGGCGTAGAAAATTCAGCGTTTGGTCGTGGAACATGTACGCCGCGCCCTGCCGGTAAGCCGGATCAATGCCGTGCTGTAAATTGATCACGTCATCGTAAGTGCAGCTGGTAGTTTCTCCGGTAGCACCGGTCACCGCGAGATGAGCTGCGCCGAGAAACCCAGTCGGGCCGCTGCCGCCGGAATAGAGAGTGAACTCGTTGTTCTGGATCCGGCCGATACGGTCCGCGAACCGGTCCCGTACTTCGCCTTGTAAGTCGAAAGCCGAGTCATTGAGTAACTCGTTCGGGATGCGAATCACGTCACTGGTGTAAGTCCACGCTTGAAAGCTGACCTGTCCGAACACCTGGTTCGAGGCCACGGCAGGGTTGGCAACGGCCGTTGCGCCTAGACGCCGGCCCATGACGCCTGTATCATTCGTGGTTGGCCAGGGAAGCGAGGCTCCAGTCGCGGTTGTGATGGTCCGTGCTGCCTGCCGAACGCCGCCGTATTGCTTCAGAGCGATCTCTAACTCGCGTTGGAATCCGGTCGGAATCAGGAATCCGCCGCCAGGCCCGGTTGTGGGATCCTGATCGCGGTATTCCGCCGATTGCCCTTGCGAGCGCAGGATGTTCAGATCTTCCTGGCTGATGCTGTTCATCCCACGTCGAAGATAGGCATCGAACGCTTTTCGGTAGCGCTTCTGCCTGGCTTCCACTGCCTTCGGGTCTTCTCCTGAAGCATCGTCTGTGTAGGAGGCGACTTTGGTCGATCCATTTACTTTGTTGACTGGTGTCCGGAGCTCTTCGCTCACCAGTTCGGATTTTTCCAAACGATCAATGTCGGCCTTCATGGTGTCCATGTCGGCCATCATCGCGTCGAATTTCGTGCGATTCTCCGAGCCCCATTTCTGGCCCGAACCCGGAACGAGCTTTTGCGCCTCGTCGTAAAGCGCGGATCGCTCTTGGCGTAATTCTAAGGAACGTTTCATGTGGTTTGCTTCTCCTTGAAAGAAGGGTTGCGCCGCCTGCTCGGCCCAATCCCGCACGAGGAGCGCGTGGGATTTTCACAAACCTGTTGGCGTTTGTACCCTAAAGGGAACTCTCGACAAGACGGAGACGGGTCTTGAGATCGCGCAGTTCGCTGCAGCCACATTCCGAAGCTTCACTGCTCGGAATGGAGCACCCGTCACAATTGTTACCCTTACAGGCCTCACAATCGCAAGTCTCAGCAGCGGTTAGAGAGCGCAAACCTTGCTCAATCGATTCCGGCTGGCCGTCGCGCCACAAGGAACGCATGGCGACTGAAGTGGCCGTGTACGCCGGGTAAGTCACAGCCGAAACGTCGAAAACTTCGGCCGTTTTGACGGAGCGTACCGGAATGTTGTCCATCATGGCCCAGTCGTCATCGATGCAATAGAAGCCGAAGCTGCACTGATCGATGTCGCCGCGCTCGATCGAGACGGCTAGATCGCGCGCGGTGGCGGTGTCCGGCAAAGTGCAGCGCCAGTACAGCCCCGTTTCGTCTTCGCTCAGATCGAGCGTTCCGGATTTGGTGCGGCCGAGCACGTTGTCTTCGTTGTGATTGAAGAGAGCCCGCACGTCCGGGTTGCTCTGGAGGGAATTGGCGAAGGCGCCGGGCAGGATCTGCTCGCGGAAGCCGCCGAGGTCCTCGGAAAGCGAGTTGAACACGGCGGCGTATCCTTCAACGACGGGCTGGCCGGCGTCGTTGCGCTTTACGCGCAGCTCGCGGGACTGGACAAAGCGGTGTTCCCGCTTCCGGAGGGCCGGTTTCGTGGATAAATTCTTCATTTAGTCTTCCTGCTCTTGGTCTTGGATTTCGGTATCGAGGGTGGTTTTGGGCTCGGGATCGGCGGCTAACACGCTGCCGAGCGACTGCATGTTGAGCTGCACGATGGGCTCGGATCCGACTTCGCCCTCATACGGATTGAGGTCTTCGTATTCGCGTACTTCGTTCTGCGTGAGGTAGCCGTTTTGAATGCCGCTCTGGTAATACGCCTGCCGAGTGGAAGCGTCGGGCCGTAGCAGCTCGCGGACGTCGAAGGCGACGGTGAACCGCTTGGTGGATCGCGGAACGCGCGGCAGCAGCTTGCGGCGGATCTCCTGGATCCAGCGGGTGAGCAGTGGCCGAAGCGTGTATTGCAGAAACTCGATGCCCTGCTGCTCGACGTTGCTTTTGATCGCTTTTTCGAGATCGGCGACCATCTGGGGAGGAACGCCATAAAGCGCGCAGATCTCGCGCCTGGTGAAGCCCCGGGACTGCAGAAACTGGGCGTCTTCCGGCGGGAGCGAGAGTTTCTCAATCGCCATGCCGCCGTCAAGGATGGCGACCCGATGCTGATTCGATCCGCTCTGTAGCGCTTCCCAGTCCTGACGGGCGAGTGTTTTGTCCTCCGGACGCATCTTGTTCGGCGTGGTGATGGCCAGCTTCGGCATAGCGTAATTGCCGAAGAAACGAGCGCCGAACTTATCCATGGCGAGAGCCATGCCAACTGTTTGCCGCGCTTGCGCGATCGGAGAAAGACCGATCAGGCCATCGAGCGACACATAAGGGATGTGCAGCATGTCTTCGGCCGCGATGTAACGCAAAGTGCCGGTATCGGTCGATTCATAGAACAGTTCTCCGCCCTTGCGGACGGGTTTCGTGTTCCAGGCTCCCCGCGGCCAGAGTGCCGAGACTTTGCCGGCTCCGTTGCGCTGAATTTCCACGTAGCCATTGCCCCAGAGCAATTGTTGAGCGGTGACAGACTGCCGGAAGGTCATGGCGGACATCTCCGGATTCGGGCTCAGCTCGAGCAAATCGAAGAGTTCGTGATCGTAGGCCAGCTGCTTGCCTTGTGCGGAGACTTCGAAGGTGCGCAGCGGCATGTTGCCGACCTGTTCGGAGAGGATGCGCACGCAGGCAAACACGGTCGCCGTCTGCATGGCCGTCAACGGCGTGACGAGTTCGTTCGAGTCCGCTCGGCCGCCGCCGAAAAGGTCGAGAAAATAGCCGACATTTTCCGCGGTAAGCGGGATTTGCGGATTGTCGAACGGCGTTCCGCCGCGAAGCATTTTGCCGAAAAGGGACATGATTTAACTTTCTGTTTCGCGATCGGCCGGAGGAGCGGACGGCTCGCGTTTTGCGAGGAAATGGGCCAGCGAGAGGGAGAGCAGGCCTGCGTAGATCAGCGACAAGCTGGGCCGCAGCGAGTACAGGCCTAAGCCGAGGAGTGCGACGCCTGCGAAGGCGAGCATGTCGATTAGTTCGAAAGTTTCATTTAGAAGCCGTTGTATTCCTGAAATCCGGGACCGGTTTCAACGATCGCCCGCGAAAGCGCCATGATGAGCGCTACCGCTCCGTCGATCTTGTTCGCCCGGTTCTCTTTGTTCGGGAAAATGTTGTCGTTTCGGTCGGTATGCGCGACCACGTTCGACATCATCCAGGTCAGAACAGGGTTGCCGTCGTGGTGAATGCGACCGTCGAGCACCAGCGATTCGAGCTGTTTCATCGGATAGCTCAAAAATTGCGTTTTCATCGGCACATTGACGGCTTTGTCTTCGCCGAGCGCTTTCTGAATCTCGACCTGCATCTGCAGAGCGTTCCATTGGTCGAAAGCGATCTGCTGAAGCTGGAATCGCTCGGCATCCGCCAGCAGATCCTCACGAAAAAGCTCAAGATCCACGATCGGGCCTTCGGTGCCGATCAGTCGGCCGTCGTGTAGCCATTGCTGGTAGTGCTGATAGTCGGGATCCTCGGCGCGCTCACGCGGCAGATAATAGCGGCCAAACACGTAATAGTGTTCTTTCTCGTCGATGACTCGCTTGAACACCTGCACCGCGGCAGTGATGTCCACTGTGGCGGCCAGATCGCAGCCGATCCAAACCGGCTCACCGCGGAAGTCCTCAATGGACAGGCTCGGATCCTTCAAGGCCTGCCACTTTTGCATGTTCATCCAGGCAACGTCGGCCCCGCACCAGATGTTAAGGTGTTTGGTCTTGAAGATGTTTTGTTTGCGGCTGTTTTGGATCGCCGCGGCCTGCTCGGTCAGCAGGAAATCTTCAAAAACCGAGACGCCGAAATTCGGGTTCGCTTTGCGGAGTGCAATCTCCGAGGTCCAGTCGTCCTCCGCTTCGTCTATCGTGTAGACAATGCCAAAGAGTTCTTCTCTGGTGATGGACTGATCGAGAACTTTCTCGACCTCGCGCTGCAGATCATGGCAAGGGCCCGCGATGTTGGAGCCGGCTGTCGTGATGATCCACAACAGCGGCTGCTTTCTCGCACCCATGCCGGTGCGCATTGTGTCTACCAGCTCATCGGTCCGATGCTCGTGGTATTCGTCCACGATGGCACAGGAGGGACTGGCACCGTCGCCGGGTTTTCCAACCACGGGCTCAAAACGGCTGCCGTTGTCCAGGATGGCCAGGTTTCGCGCGCCGACATGGATACCGAACACTTCTTTAAGGCGAGGCGTTCGTTCCACCATCTGCTTGGCAGGCCGGAAAACTTCCCAGGCCTGGCGCTGACACGTCGCACCGGCATAGATCTCTGCGCCCATCTCGCCGTCGCTCGCGAACATGTACAGTCCGGTGCCGGCGGCGATGATGGATTTTCCGTTCTTTCTCGGGACGCAAATGTAGGCGATGCGGAAGCGTCGTAAGCCCGTTTCCTTATGCACCCATCCAAAAACAGAGCTGTAAATGAAGCACTGCCAGGGCTCGAGCCGGATTCGATTGTCGCGGCCGTCAATCGAGAGCGCCCAATCGCCCTTGGTGTGGGGCAACTGTTCGAGGAACCGACATACGCGGCCGGCTTTGGCGGGATCGAATCGATAGGGAAAGTCGTTCGATCGGGCGCGCTGCAGGTCCGAGAGGTGGCGTTCGCATGCCAATCTGACCCATTTACAGGCCAGAATTCTGCCTGTCACTACGTCATTGGCGTACTGATAAGCCTTTACTGCGTGCTGTGAGGCTCCCGAGGGCGGTTCAGTTGGGCTTGAGAACTCGGCTGGCTTTACCTTCTGCGGCAAGAGCAGCGAGTTCGTCGAGTTCTTCTGTTTCCTTCGGGACGGCAATTTTGGATCGATCTGCAGGGGTCAATCCCATGCGGCTGAGACAGCTGAGTAAAAGGTTGCGTTCGGAAGCGAGCGCCTGGCCGGACCGAACGTCGCGCATCGTCCGGCAGGCGAGTTCGACGAGCCAACGATCCGATTTCGCGAGAACGCGATCGGCGACCATGCCTTCGAGTTCAAACCAGATGTCTTGAAGAACATCGCTCTCGCGAAAACTTGCCGGCGGCGGACCGAGCGGACCATTGGGCTTCGGTTCTTCCGGCCGTGCCCGCTGTGGATCCTTTTTGAAAGCGCCTTTTAGTTCCTGGATTGCGGTTGGTGTTCGAGGTCGAGCCATGCTTATCCGGCGTTTGTGGCCGTGCTTTCCGGTGTTGGCACCGGCCAATCACAAACCTGGAGCTGGACGCCAAGCCTTTGAGCGAGCATTGCGTTCTGGATCCCATTCGCCTCGATGTGCGTCAGGAGTTCGCGGTCGGTAGCAAATTCAAGTACGTCGAAGCCGAGACTGTAGCGGGAGGGAGTGATCAAGAGATATTTCATAAGTTGCACGAGGCTAAAACGGCGACAAACGGCGTTAAATCACGGTTTGGGTAAAACGTGAATTTTGCGGAAATAAACATTTCACTGGGGTGCGGTCGCTGGGCCGACCATCCTGAGTAAAGTTGCCGACCCCTACCCTCAAGAGTTGAATCGACAAAGATGCCGTACTATCAACAACTTGCAAGCGCAGGTTGAGCCGTTCACTCAAGATGTTAAGCACTGATGTTCGTAACACTCACTCAGATCAGCGAGCGACCGGCCGAACCACCAGCGATCTGTAGCCTGCCTGTTCCTTCTCGGTTAGAGCTGCGATGGCTGCTGAATCTAGGCCGCTTTGTTCGAGTGCCTTGATCGTCACTGAAGCGTGATTTAGGAAGCGGTCATGCCCGAGAGCAACGTACACGTCGCACATGGACGGTATGCGCGTCAGCATGCCGCAGGGACTGAGTACAACCTCGTAGCGATCACCGGCCGAGCTAACGCTCTCCGATTTCTTCGAGTCGGCATGCCAGGAACGAACCAGCTTGGCTAATTCTTCGTGCCGGCGCAATTTGCCTTTGAGTGGCGCTAATTCGCTATCGAGAGATCCAAACTCATCGACGATCTTCTTGCGCTGCGTTGCGAGCGCTTGCTCGGCTTCGCGCTCTGCTTTGGTGTTGCGTTTCATTATGGTGTTAAGTAATTACGGAATTAACTGAGAGTAAGACTGCTTGACGGCGCTACAGATCTGTAGCTACAATAGAGTCATGAAGGTTAGCGAGGTTATTCGGATCATTCGAGAAGACGGTTGGGTTTTCTCTTCTCAAAAGGGAAGCCATCGTCATTTCACGCATCCTTCGAAATCCGGCAAAGTCACCATCGCCGGGAAGCCCAGCTTGGAAGTGCATCCGAAAACACTGTCATCGATCTTCAAGCAAGCTCAGATTGAGCGACCAAAGGAGTGAAAGAGCTTTATGCAATACGCAATCGTCATCGAAAAAGTACCCGGTAGCAACTACAGCGCGTATGTACCGGATCTACCTGGATGTGTCGGGGCGGCTGAAACGCTCGATGAGATCAAAACTCTCATGCAGGAAGCCGTCGAGATTCACGTGCAAGGCATGAGAGAAGACGGTTTGTCCGTTCCGGAGCCGTCAACGGAGGTTGGCGTCGTTGAGGTCGCCGCTGCATGAAGAAGCCGGCAAGAAAAGCTCAAGTCGAGATCAGGGAATCCGACCAGCACTTTCGCCCAATCAAAAGGCAATTAACTATGCGAATAGATTCTGATGTGCTGGCTTGGCTTCGATCAAAAGGTCCCGGTTATTTGACACGCGTCAACGCGATCCTTCGAGAAGAGATGCTCTCGGAGAAACGTTGAAACGAACTTACTCGCCTCGTAGCGTCCTTGCGGAGTGGCATCCGTGGCAGAGCCCGCGGCAATTACTCGGCTCGAGCCGCAGATCGGGACGGTCCCGCAACTTCTTTACATGGTGGACGTCGCCAGATGGCCGCTTGCCGCAATCCGCGCAGATGACGTTCGATGGTTGCGTCAGGAACCAATCTCGAAATCGCCGCCAGGTGGCATCGTAACCGCGTTGCGACGAATTGCCGCGCCAACGTTCAGCCTGCCGTGCGATCGCGGCCGTGTGAGGCTTACAAACAGAACAATATCCCTTCTCCACCAAGGCCCGGCAGCCAGGCCGCGCGCACGGACGTTTCGGCCGCTTGATCAACAGAGCCAACCAAGAGATGGAATTGAGACGTCAGTATCCACCTCACTGACTAAATCCTCGTATTCCATCGCGCTGTAGGTTTCGCAGTAACTGGTCTCGCCGCTCAACGATCTCGATAAAGAACTGGAGGCTCACCGACTCTTGCTTGCGCCTGGCGAGCAGCTGGTGAATCGCGGCCAGTTGCTGCTCGGTGATGCCGGCAGCAAGACGTTCCGCTTTCTCCGGAGAGTTCTTCAGCTCTCCGACATCCATAAAGGCAAAGCAGACTGAATCCGGTATCGGCCGATGCCGGCGCTTGGATACACCCTTCGGCATTAGGCCGCCTTTAGCCAGGCCGCTACGTTCGTCATATGCAAGATCGCGAGCACTGAGTCAACGTACTTGCTATTTCCCGGCGCATAGATCGGAGCGATATCGCGCACGAACTGTTCCACGTTCTGCGAGAGCTTGTACCGGGTGAACGCTGGAGCGTAGCGATAGCCAGATGTGATCAGGCTGGCGTGCTTTTCAAAACACTCTTCTAAAGTTCGGAACGTCGCAAAGAAGAGATTCTGCTCTTCCGGCTTCCCGGCCACGTACTCGTGAGTCGCGAGTTTCTGAACCCCGTAACAACCGGAGAACGACTTGATGCCGAAACAGTTATTGCCGGGAGCATACTTGCCCCAACCACTCTCAAGAGCCCACTGAGCCACCGTCAGCGCGCGCGGGCAACCGGTGTTCTTCTCGCATGCGATCGCCTGCAACTCGGCGTTCGCAAGTGCGATTACTTGTGTAGGCGTCAACACGGCTGAAACGAGAAAAGGGCGTCGCCATCTCTGGAGATCGCCCTTCTGAATTGCCAAACGATTCTCAGCCGGCTAAACAGCCGCTGAGAATTTACTTCTTCTTCATGCCCTTTTTGCCGAGTCCGGCCGAGCGACTCGACGCTGCCGATTTCTTTGTGGCAGGCGCGCTTGCTTTCCGTTTCTTCGTCTTGCTGGTCGAAGTTGCCATTCGTCTCTGTTCTCCCTTGTCTGCTTGTTGCAGATCCTGTTCTTACAGGATGAGGGAGTGATCGACGAATCGTCAATCTAGGCAGCGAGCGCGAGTCGCTCGTTCGCCATGGTTGCGTAAGTGGCGTTGAGTTCGCAGCCGACAAAACTGCGTCCAAAGCGATTGGCGACCAGACCGACAGTGCCGGATCCGGCGAACGGATCGAGCACCAGGTCGCCCGGTCGGGAGCCCGCCAGGACGCACGGCTCAACCAGCTTTTCAGGCATGACTGCGAAATGCGCGCCTTTGAACGGCTGGCTCGTGAGTGACCAGACGGTTCGCTTATTTACCCGCTCGTACACCTTGGCCCGTATCTTCAATAGATTCGCTTTGGTGCGATTCAGGGACTTGCCGTCAGCGTACTTATGTTGAGTGTTCCCACTCACCTTGAGCTTGCCGTCTTCTTTGATCGCCACTGAGTCGTACATGTAGCGTTCGCTTTTGGCGAGCAAAAACAGGTACTCGTGCGCTTTGGTGGGGCGATCGCGCACACTCTCCGGCAGCGGATTCCGCTTGTGCCAAATGATGTCGGAGCGTAAATACCATCCATCGGCCTGTAGCGCGAACGCGACACGCCAAGGAATGCCGATAAGATCCTTCGGTTTGAGACCCGTTTCGCGTTTGGCGTATTGACGATCAGTCCCAAAGAACTTCTTCGTGGCCCCGATGTCTCTCTGACTGCAGCGCGCCTCGTGTCTTCCGACCTCGCCGCTACTGTTATAGCTGTCGCCGAGATTTAGCCAAAGCGTTCCGTCTGCTCGAAGCACGCGCCGCACGTCCCGGAAAACTTCAACAAGCCGAGAGACGTAGGCTTCTGGTGTCGGTTCCAGCCCGATCTGCCCATCTACGCCGTAATCCCGAAGCCCATAGTAGGGAGGACTCGTGACACAAGTTTGAACGCTTTCCGCCTCGAGAGAATGGAGCCCGGCCAGCACGTCGCAGTTTAGAATTTGAAAAATCATGCTGCCTTTGGCAGTCCAAACGGAACCGTCGTCCGGCCGCCCCAGTTCGCGCCTTGCACCGCGTTCTCGGATTCCAGATGGTAAGCGTACACCTCGGGGATCAACGCGCGCTTACGACGCGGCCACTGCAGAGCAAACTGCACGTCGCCGCGGGCTGCGTCTTTGTGCTCGGTCGGATACCAACGCTCGGCCGAGGCGTGCCACATCTGAAAATAGCCGATCGGCACCCAATCCGGAATGCAGAGGCGGTGTCCGATCGGAAAGGCGCGCGGATGAACGAACGCATCGCCCTGTTTCTGCGCTTCCGGATCCCGGTAAAATCGCTGCCACTCGGCGAAGCTCTTCACCATGACGCGATCCACACCGTAGATGTAAGCCGGGTCAAAGCAACCTGCATCGACCGCATGCCGGAAACCCTGCGGCAAGAGGATGTCGGAATCCAGCTGCACCAGCCAGCCGTCTTTGTTGGCCGCGCGGATGCCGGCGTTGATGCCTGCGCCTTTGACGAACTCGCCCCAATGGGTACGATACTCGTCCGTCAGCACGCATTCCACGTTGAGGAATTTGCAGACCTCGCGAGTCTTGTGGTCTTCGGGAGCGGTGACGACGATGGTCCGGTCAAAGAGAATGCGATTGTGAGGCAGTGTCTCGACCAAGAAATCAGCGTAATGCACGCTCGGAATGATGCACTCGACCCGCTCCGGCCGGCCGATGGGTTCAGGCTCGGGTAATGGCGACGGCAACGGATAGTTCATGCGCTCTTCTTCGAATCCGCCGCGGCGATAAAGCCGGCGCCGGTCGTCATGATGGCGATCGCGTCAGGCGACGCTTTCCTGGTTTCTATGCAAAGAAAAGCGCCGACGCCGATCAGGACCAAGCCGACGAGAGTAGTTTTAAAATCTTTCATCCGAAAAGCAACAAACGCAGAAAATCGATGATAACGGGAGTGTGCATTTACGCAGCCCGCCTCTGCGAATCGAATTCGATCGGACGCACGATCCGGCCGGTGAGCTTCTTCCTACCCAACTTGCGGACCGCAGCGCGCTTTTCGGGGAATGCGTCGATCGCAACCACGTTGGCCGGCAACTTCGTCGACCGCGCCAAGACCGACAGCTTCACCGCGCAAAAGGTTTGCTGAATGAAGCGTTCGACCTCTGCCGCCTCGACGCCCTCGTTCTCGAGTTCCAGCACTTGCTCCGGAGTAATGAATTCCCGATGCTTCCAGGCATGATGTCCGCTCGGTAGCAGCTGCTCATAGGAATAGCTCTGGCCGAGATGTGCCGTCTTGAGTAGCGCACTGGTGTTCAGCGTCGGCCGGAAGAAAGCCTTCCGGATTTCGCCGCGCACGTTGCGCCGCACCGTGATTGCATCTTTGGCGAGAAGATACTCGATCGAAGACAAGGGATAGTCCCGCAGCCGGCTGCCGTCGGCCGCATAAGTCGCAATGGTTTTCATTTAGGAACGGGGCTGAAAAGCCCCTAGTGGTGAGCTAAGGTGAGCAAATACTCCCATAAAGCGGAGCACTGCAGGCCGACGTGTTTCAGCTCCCTCGACGGAGGAGCGCAATTTGGGTGTGCATGTCCGTAGTGTTGGGGCTGTCTCGAAAATCCAGTATTTGGCGGAAAAAGACACTCCTGTCCGATAAAGACAGGAATAGGGATTTCCTGCTTAGCGGAAAAACACCTTCGCCGGCACTAGACACTAGCCATGAAAGTCGCCGAAATCAGACCTTGCCTGTGTCCCAAAGAGGTTGCGTCTCTGCTCGGCGTGTCTGAGCGCGGAGCCCTTCGTCTCATGGTTAGCGGCGAGATCAACTCCTTCCGCGTCGGCAAGAAACTCTGGCGAACGACCGCCGAGATGGTCGAGACGTACAAGGCGAAGAGCTTCGAACGCTATCGCCGGCCACGTATCGCGTGAGAAACTCTCAGTGACGAGCCAACGAATACAGTAGCTTCTCCTGAACGGGGTCGCCCGGGTGCAGCGATGCACTAACCCTCCGGGCGACCCAAACCTCCAGCTACCGTGACTCTGACTCCCGAAGAATTCTGCTCCATCTACGGCGATCCCAAGGTAAAACAGCGTAGCTTCCGCTGCCCTGTTTGCGGAGAAACCGCCCCTTGCGGTTTTGATGACTTCTCGAGCATGTGGTGTGGCGTCTGCCGGCGGCATTGGCGTCATGCCGTGATCTGGCATCTGAATTCGCTGTCTGGAGTGGATCGGTTGGAGGCGAAACAACTCGGCCGGCTGTTTGCCCGTCCACTCTGCGCCGGCGGAACACTCTCTGTGGCCTTCGAGTCCGGACGGGGGATTCTCCGTTGGTCGCAAGAAGACGGCAGCGAGAAAGTCTGGGTGTATGAACGTCTACTCTCTGCGATCGCGGCGGCCTGGCACTGGAACCCGGATGCGTCGGCTATCAACCCGGAACCGAAAGCCTGGGAGTACAACCCGCAAACAGTGCCAAGCTGGCTGACAGCAACGTCTCGTCTTGCCGCTTAACCGGAAGCCGTCCCCGCAGCCGAGCGATCAGTGCCGGTCAAGAGAAGTGCGGCTTGCATTGGCTCCGAGAGTGACCTGCCCGAGAGCGTTGACCAGATGATTGCGCGCCGCGAGGTCGTAATTTCCCGGAACGTCGGCCGCCGACAGAGATTCGAGCAGGTGCATTGCCTTGCTCAGAAGGTCCTCGACATCGTGCAGCGTTTGCAGCGTTTCCTCAACTGGCACCTTCCAGTACCTACGAGATCTCGCTGCTCTTGGATTTAAGTACTTACGAATTCCTGTCCTTAAGCCCTGATGTTTACTCAGTCGTCCCCGTCTTCGTCTTCGTCACCGGCCTCCGAATCGTCATCCTCATCGACCGGATCGGCGTCCGGCTGTACTTCATCCAAGTCGGCAAGATCGCTTTTGCGTGCCATCTTCCAACAGCGTAGCCCAATCCGCGGGGCGTGAGACAAAAAGAAAAGGGAGCGACTCCTTCCAAATCGCTCCCTCGTGCACGACTGTTGACTGGCGCTGCGGACATAGTGAGACGCCGCTTTGCGTTCTCAGACTAGCATTTCGTATGCAGCCTTTTCACTTGGAATTCGATACAGCAGAAATCCGATAGCGCAAAGCAAAAGGGGCGCTCGAACGCCCCCTGGCATGACTACGCTTCAGCGTCTGTGCGCCAATTTCTGATCAGACTAGCACGCACAATTGAAACCATGAAGGGATTTTTTCATGACTCCATCCGCGAGCCGTTCTTCTGGATTGCGGTAGTGCTCCTGGTGTTCGATATCTGGCGCATGACGCGCCGGCATTAGAGAACGCCCTTGAGCGGATTGAACCGAAAGGCTCGAGCCGGACGAACGTAGCGCCGAAGATTGTCGTAGGACACCTGACCCGTTCGCTGCATGATGGCCGTCTCCGAAGCGCCCGCTTCGATCGAGGCGGTAATCATGCCCGCACGGAGACTGTGAGCGCCGAATGGTACTGGGTCCTCCCCAATGGTCGCCAAACCGCGTTTCACCGCACGGCGGACACCGTCAGCCCCCAACCGGTGTTTCGTCACTCCGCCGTAGGGATTGAGCTGCGTAAAGAGCGGACCTTGCCATTTGCCTCGCAGCTCCAGCCATTCGTCCAAGGCCTGTAGCGGGCATGTGGAAAGGCGGCGCCCGTGTGGAATACCAACCGATCGTCCCTTACCCTCTTGATCGGTCTTCGATTTTCCCAACCACATCACGATGCCCGCCCGTACCCAACGGACGTCCGTCAGATCGAGCGACACGAGTTCGGAGCAACGCCAACCGCACGCGAAGCACAGCACAATCATGCAGCGATCGCGAACATCGACCGGCTCCGAGCGCTTGCGGAGCTTTTCGGAGATTTTCCGCAGTTGCGGCGGGCTCAGCGCCGCTTTTCCTTGCGGCTTCTCCTGCAGAGCCCGTCGCGCATTGCGCATGAAGTGACGAACCGAATCGTCAAACGGAAGATCGAGATGGTGTTCCCGGTGGTAATGGTTGATGGCTTTTAGCCGCAGGTGTACGGTTTCCAGGCGAAGACCTTCCGCGATACACCAGGAAGCGTGATCGATACAGGTTTGCGGCGAGGCAGGCAAGCTGTTCTGTTCCCCCGCATCGCGGCACCAGCTCTTGAACGATCCCCAGGAACTTCGATAGTTGCGGATCGTATTGGCGGCGTAATTTGCCTTCATGATTCTATTTTGGATGTCTTGTGCTGCCTGCATATCGAGCCCTAACTTAAAGAGGGGCATTTGGTTGGGATAGCGCATACCCCAACGTAATTGCTATGCTGCCTCTTGTGTACCTAGTTAGGGATTAGTTACACGATTTGTAAGTTGATGAAGAAGGACTAAGATGCGCAGATAATTGATAAACACTGCTCCAGTGTATCGAGCGCGAAGTCCGCCTGTTCGTGGTTGATGACAAGCGGCGGGCACAGGCGAATGCTGTTCGCGCCGGCCCCCAGGATCAGCAAGCCGCGTTCGAAGGCCATGCATTCCAGGCTGTCACGGAGCTCCGGGGCGCGTTCTTTGGTGTGCTGATCGGCTACCAGTTCGATACCGATCATCAGGCCCAGACCGCGAACTTCCCCGACGTGACGGAAGCGCGCAGGCCAAGTCTGCAAACGTTTCATCATATAGGCACCAATAGTGGCAGCATTGCCGACCAGTCCCTCTTCCAGCAGATCCAGCGTGGCGAGGGCGGCCGCGATCGAAACCGGATTGCCCCCAAACGTGGAGGCGTGTGCGCCGGGCGGCCAGTTCATGATGTCGGCGCGCGCGATGGTAGCGGAAAGCGGCATGCCGCTGGCAATGCCTTTGGCGGTGGTGACGATGTCGGGCTGAACGCCGAAATGCTCAGAGGCAAACATTCGTCCGGTGCGCCCCATGCCGCACTGGACTTCATCATGAACAAGCAAAATCCCGTACTTGTCGGCAATACGGCGGAGTTCCTGATGAAACTCTTTCGGAGGAACCAGGTAACCGCCTTCGCCCTGCACCGGCTCGACGAAGATCGCGGCTACTTCTTCCGGCGGCAAAACGGTTTTGAAGAGTTGGTCTTCGAGGACGCGCACGCAATCCATGGCGTGCGCCGCGGGTGTTTTATGGGCGTCGGCGCGATACGGATTAGGGTAGGGAATGTGATAAACGGGCAGCGGCGGATGAAAGCCGCGGCGCTGAATGACTTTGCTGCCGTTTAACGACAGAGCGCCCATGGTTCGTCCATGGAAAGCGCCGAAGCAGGCGATGAATTTGTCGCGTCCGGTATGGAAACGGGCGAGTTTAATGGCGGCTTCGTTGGCCTCAGCTCCCGAGTTGCCGAAGTAGACGCGCTTCGGGCCCGGCACGGGCGAGAGAGCGGCTAGGCGCTCGGCCAGCTCCACCATCGTTTCGTAATAGAAATCGGTGCCCGACATGTGCAGGAATTCGGCGGCCTGCTTCTGCACGGCTCGGACGACGTTAGGGTGCGAATGGCCGGTGGCCACGACCGCGATGCCGGCCGCGAAGTCGAGAAAGCGATTGCCGTCGACATCTTCGACCACCGCGCCTTCGCCGCGTTTCATGACGAGCGGATAGGAGCGCGTGTAAGACGTGGAGAGCACGGCTTGATCGCGGTGAATGATGGCAAGAGCCCTCGGGCCGGGCAGGGATGTGCGAACACTGGGCAGAAGTGGAGTGGTAACGGTCTCCGTCAACATAGTCAAAACCTCGTGAAAATTTAGAAATCAGAACAGACAGGGAGGGCGGGCGCGAACGGGCCCGATTAGTCTGAACCAAACAAGGAAGGACGATTGCTGGCCGGAAGCGGCATCTCTCTAGCTTAGAGGAAATCGGCGCTCCGCGCGAGTCGCAGTCTTGTCTCATACAAGATGAGCCTGAAGGAAAGGTTTATTTCTCACACAAGATGAGCCTGGAGGGATTTCTGGTAGGAGCCTGCAAGCTGGGTATTGAACATCAGGATGCAGGATGGAGAGAAGCTGAACCTGGAGCAGATCCGGGAGTTTCTGGAAGCCAGTCAGGATTGGCAGTTCGAGGCGAAGGGCCGGCCTCAGATTTACGCGTGGGTGACAAGCGTTTTACGGCAGCACCGATACGGACAGCAAGGACGCGCGGAGAAAGGTTTGCTGCGGCGCTACTTGCTGAAGATGAGCGGGATGAGCCGGGCGCAGATGACACGGCTGATTGCGCAATACGGGGCAGAGGGCGAGGTAAAAGTAGGCGCTTACCGGCGGCATCGTTTTGCGAGCCGGTACACGCGGGCCGACGTGGTCTTGCTGGCCAGCGTGGATGAAGCGCATGAAACGCTGAGCGGCCCGGCAACCAGCCAGATTCTGCGGCGAGAGTACCGGGAATATGGCCACATCGGCTATGAGCGCTTGGCCGGGATTTCGTCGGCGCAGATTTATCGTTTACGAAAGAAAGCCACCTATCGGCAGCGGCGTTCGCACTTCACCAAGACACGGCCGGTCCTGGTCACGATCGGAGAGCGGCGCCGACCGGAGCCCGCCGGGCGGCCCGGTTATCTACGCGTGGACACGGTGCATCAGGGCGACCGGGAGGGCGTGAAGGGCGTGTATCACATCAACGCGGTGGATGAGGTGACGCAGTGGCAAGTGATCGGCTGTACACCGGTCATTAGCGAAGCGTGGCTCCTGCCGCTGTTGGAATCGATGCTGGAACAATTCCCCTTTGTCATTCGCGGCTTTCATTCCGACAACGGCAGCGAGTTTGTGAATCACACGGTAGCGAACCTGTTAGGCAAGCTGCTGATCGAACAAACCAAGAGCCGACCCCGGCACAGCAACGACAGCGGCTTGGTGGAAGCCAAGAACGGGGCGGTGATTCGCAAACACATGGTTGCGAAGCAATCACGCTTTAGCGCGATGGGCTACGGTCACATTGCTGCACCGCATGCGGAACGCATTCAGCAGTTCTATCAAGAGCATTTCAATTCGTATCTGAACTTCCATCGACCCTGCGCGCAAGTCGAGCTGGAAGTAGATGCCAAGGGCAAACAAAGGCGTCGCTACCGGCTCTATCGAACACCGCTGGAGACATTGCTGGCGTTGCCCCAGCCGAAGCAGTATCTGCGCCGCGGAATGACAGTGAAATCACTCCAGGAAACAGCCCGGCGCATGAGCGACACCGAGGCCGCACGGCGCATGCAACAGGCCAAGCAAAGCTTGTTTGGAGAAATGCAGCGCAGTGCCTGAGGGCAATGGAAATGACGGGCGGATGGAAAGTGGAGGAAAACAAAAGCAGGTTTCCCAACCCCCTTCCCACCGGCCCTTGGAAATCGCTTTCGCGATTTCCACATTCCCACTGCCCCGAACGCGGTTTACCATTCATCGAAAGGAGAACCCAGAAACCAACGCCCCTACCAACTTCCGTTCAGGCTCATTCTTCGATGAGAAAATGCTGACTCGGGGGGAGTAAATCCTTTTGCCGACAACAGGTGATCAATGTCAGATAATGCGACCGCAGGCTCCGGAAGCTTGGGGTTGTCTTCGCCGTCAATGCCGGAAGCGTCGATATCGAATCCAGGTTCATTGGCCTCGCGCTCCAGATCTTCCAACTGCTGTTTGCCCACAATTCCCTGAAACAGATTGATGCGTTGGCCCACCTTGAAATACACATCGGCTTCCACCGTATCCTGGTATGCCAGATTCGGATGCGCGGATGCAGCTGCCCGATACGATCGATTCGCCCGATCCGCTGCTCCACCTTCATGGGATTTCACGGCAAATCATAGTTCACCAGCACGCCGCAGAACTGAAGGTTCAAGATCCAGATCGAATCCCACCACTCGCGCCAGCTTCATGGCTTCGTCCACTGGAAACCGCGGCGCGCGGAAAGCGCCCCAGGCGAGAATGAACCATTTCGTCAAAACATCCAGATACTGATGCCGATCAGGGCGTCTTCGGAAGTCACGGCGTACGGGTCGAAATTTTCGACCGCACGTTCTAACGGAACGGCGAACTGCCGCCGCCACGTCCGGCTCGATGTCCTCCCAATGTCTTGTCTCGCCCGCTTCGTTCGCGCGCACCCTGCAGACGAGAAAGATGGTGCTCTTGGCGGCGGATTTGTGTTTGATGTGCAGGCTGCCTTCCGCTTCCGGGTTGATGGGCCACGATGCTGTGATTACGAATCCGGCTTCGACCAGTGATTTCGTGAGGGCGTCCCACGCACCGTTGGCTTTATGCGTGAACATCAGCGTCATGACGCCTTCCGGTCTCAGCATGCGCCGTCAACGGCCAGTGAGTCTGCCGAACCACATGTAAATTTTATTTGACGGCTGGGGTCGCTCTAGAAGACAACCTATTGCGGCCTCACCCTTATGTCTGACATAATGCCGCGGAAGGAGAAGATCACGTGCGATCAGGTCGTTTTGTCCTGGTGCCAGCCTTTGGCTTAGCCGCTCTTCTGTCGTTTCCGGGTTCCGCCGCGACGATTCTGCTGGGTATCAACGGCGACGCCCAAATTGGTTCCAATTACATCAATTTCGGACAGTATCCCAACGGCGCGCCCTACACGCCGGCGCCCGGATACGGAAGTTCGAAATCTCACTGGTGAACGCGGGAGTCTTTAGCTCGGTAGGCGTCACTACCGGTGAATTCGGTATGATCCAGAGCCTGAACGAAGGCACCGGGCCGATCACTCTTCCGAGCGCATTCATGACGTTCGATAGCGGCGGCTCAAATCTGCAGCTCTGGGCAACAAACATTCCGTCAGCCCTTCGTTCTAAACCAGACTGCTAACGGCGCGGTTGCATCGTTCGCCATTGAGGGGTACATAGTGGATATCAACATGGGCACGCAGATAAGCGTTTTTAGCGGCACGTTCTCGGCAACATTCGGCGGACAGACGGTTGCGAGTTTGTTTACCAACCTTCCGATTGACACGCCATTCTCCGCAACATTCACTGACAGCGTGCTTCCAATCGTGACGCCCGAGCCCGGGTATGCAGGCTTCACCGCCGCGGCGTTGTTGACGGCCGTGTCGTTATATCGGGTTCGTAACCGGAGACTGGGGACCTGCTTTCGATCCGGTTACACGGAGCTGTCGCCCTCCACCGGCGACGGTGTGAAATGCGCAAATTTATCGACCCTTTTTCCTCCTGAGTACGTATAAGGCGTATGGATTGGCTCTGGCAGGATGTTCGCTTTGGCTTCCGCACGCTTTTGAAGGACCGGGGATCGCTCGGGATGGCAGTAGTTGCCCTGGCGTTAGGGATTGGATCGACAACCGCGATCTTTAGCGTGATCGACAATGTGCTACTCGAGCCGTTCCCTTACCGGGACGGTTCAAGACTGACGCTGATTGAAATTCATGATTCGACGTCGAGCGAACCGGGCGGGAGGCCAGCGTTCTCGCAGCCGGAGTTTCTGGACTATCAACAACAAAATCATATTTTCGATGGCTCGATGGGCGGCACGCAAGACCGGGCGCTTTGGACTCGAACGGGTCCGCCGGAGTCTCTAAACCGCGGGCTTGTGACCGGAAATACTTTTGAGTTTCTGGGCATTCATCCCCTCTTCGGGCGCTATCTGACCTTCGCCGATGCCAAGCCTGGATCACCGCCAGTGTTTGTGATGAGCTACAAACTTTGGCAGAAGAGATTTTCGGGAGATTCGAAGATATTGGGGAAGAACTTCACGTTCGACGGCAAACCGACCACGCTGGTAGGGATCATGCCGAAACGGTTTGCCCTTTGGGGCGCAGAAATCTGGCAGCCGGTTCAGATGGAACACGGCGAGGTGGATCCGAATGCACCCTGGTTTCTGCTAGTGGGGCATCTGAAACCGGGACTCACATTAGCGAGCGCACAACCGGATGTGAAGCTGCTGGCAACGCGGCTTGCCAAGGTCTACCCGAAATACTATCCCAAGAAATTCGATGTCCGCCTGATTTCGCTGACCGATCTGGTGGTCGGCAAATTCAGGGAAACGCTGTATCTATTGTTGGGCGCGGTAGGGCTGCTCCTGCTGATCGCCTGCGCTAACGTAGCTAACTTGCTGCTGGCAAAAGCAACGGCCCGGGAAAAGGAGTTCGCCATTCGAAGCAGTCTGGGTGCTGGGCGTCTTAGAGTGATCCGGCAACTACTGGTAGAGAGTCTGCTGCTGGCATTTGCCGGTGCTGCACTTGGATGCGTGCTTGCCTGGGGAGGGTTGAAGGTGCTGGTAGCAGCCTTGCCGAAGTTCACTTTTCCGGACGAAGCGGTGATCGGCTTGAACGGGCGTGTGCTGGCGGCGACTAGTGCGATCGCGATCTTAACAGCTTTGCTTTTCGGCCTGGCTCCTGCGTTAGGCTCGTTCACACGCAACCTGAGTGGTTCTTTGAAGGCGGGAGGACGCGGAAACAGCGGGTTTCGGAGAGGCCGGTTGCGCAACGCGCTGATTGTGGTGGAAGTCGCGCTGTCGCTGATTCTGCTGACGGGCGCGGGCCTGATGATGCGGAGTTTCTTCCTGGAGCGGAAGGCAGAGCTTGGCATGAATCCGCAGAAGCTACTGACAACCCAGATCTGGTTCAACAAAGGAAGCTACAAGACAGCGGATCAGCAAGCGCGTTTCGGGCGGGAGTTGACAAAACGCCTCGAGAGTTTGCCCGGTGTAGTGAGTGTTACAGCGGCAGTGGATTTTCCTCCTTTCGGCGGGATTAATACCGATTTCGAAGTGGCGGGGAAAACTCATTCGGAGAAGTGGAAGGGGCAGATGGGGTTCTGCGATCTACAGTTTTTCCGCACGGTTGGCGTGCGCCTTCTTCGAGGACGTTATCTTACCGATGCGGATATCAATGCAAAGCGCAAGGTTGTGGTCATCAACCAGACACTCGCCGCTAAGTTCTTTCCGGGTGGAGACCCGATCGGGAAACAGATTGAACTGGTCGATCTGCAGCGAGCGCCCGAAGCGGTGGCAAGTCCCTGGTTCGAGATTGTGGGGGTCACGTCGGATCTGAAGAACCATGGCGTAAAGGAGGCGGTACTGCCGGAAGCGTACGCGCCTGTCACGCTTTCTTCCTATGGCGGTTTCGTGGTGTTTATTCGAACGGTGGGAAATCCGGCATCGTTGACGAAAGCGCTGGATGGCGAGGTGCTGTCGATGGACAAGAGCCTGCTGCCGCAGCAGACCGACACGATGGAAGCGTCGCTCGATCAGTATGAATATGCCCAGCCGCGCTTTGGATTGCAGATGTTCGCGGTGTTCGCCGCGATTGGCCTGATGCTGGTCAGCGTGGGCGTATATAGCGTGGTTTCCTACACCGTTTCACAGCAACATCGTGAGATCGGGATCCGCATGGCGCTCGGCGCGACGGCTTCCAATGTAAGGCGCTGGGTAATGGTTGGCGGCATGCGATTCATCCTGGTAGGAGTTGGTGTGGGCTTGCTGGCAGCGTTCGCTCTGTTACGGCTGCTCAAGTCTCAAATCTGGGGAGTGTCGGCGTATGATCCGGCTACGCTTTTCGTAGTGGTGGTGATTTTGGGTCTGGTGGGACTGGCAGCTTGTTACCTTCCGTCGGTACGGGCTACGAGAGTGGACCCGCTGGTGGCGTTGCGATATGAGTGATTTCAAGAACGAAGGCCGGGAGTAAGTTTGGCTTGCAGCGCGGCTTGTGTTGCTGCATCGAGCTTACTTCCGGCCTTGGTGACATAGAAAACATCAATAGCGCGGCGGCCTTCGGTATCGACCAGGACCAGGTCGATGTTGCAGCCGGCGACCGTTAGACTCGAAGCAAGGTCGAAGAGTAGACCCGGCCGATCTTCACCGCTGAAGTGGAGCAAGGTGGCGGAATCGGACGCGGAATCGTCGAATCGTACGGAGGGCTGAATTGCCGCGGATCCGAGGGGCCGATGCGCCGGCCGCCGGCGTCGCAGGAGGTCACTCACTTCGACCTGCCCCTGGATGACTCGTTCGACTGTGGAGCGCAGACGGTCCGCTTCCTCGGGATTTAATTCTAGCGTGCGTGACGGGTCGCTGAAGCGAAATTCGTCCAGTGCGACGCCTGCGGCATTGGAAGCTGCTTCAGCCTTTACAATGTTCATCCCGAAGCTGGCGAGCGCGCCACAAATAGCGGCGAAAAGACCGGAATGATCAGATGCCAGCACGGTCATCGAATAGGCTCCCGGTTCGCGCTGTAGGGCAAGCGCGACACCCTTCGCCCGGCGGACTTCTTCAAGACGACAGTGTTCTTCAATCTCCTCATTGGAATGAATGCGCAGATAACGTGTGGGGAAACCTGCCAGAAAATCGTTCGCCGCCGCGCTGGTAGCGTAGGGGCCAATGCGCTCGGAGGCCAGTTCGCGGGTGAGTTGAGCCGCGGCTACCGAATAAACACCCCACAACTGTTCCGAACGCCAGGGTGTCAAAGCGGTCGGATTGACCGCCGAGATATCGGCAAAGGTGAGCAGGGTGAGCTCGCGGAGACTCTCGTAAGTGCCAATCTGCGCGCTGAGAAAACGGGCAGTCGCGGGATCGTCGAGATCACGACTGTTCATAACTTCGGAGAGCAACAGATGATTGGCGATCAAGAACTCGATCGTGTTGCGCTCGTTTTCCGGGACGCCGATGGAAAAAAGAAACGCCGTCGCGGTTTCGACGGAGCCGTGGACATGTTCGCCTGGACGGGTACCCTTACCGATATCATGCAGCAAAAGCGCCAGGCGGAGAGTGGCGAGATCGTTCTCTTCCAGAGAAAGATCGCGAAATCGCCGCCGCTCAATTGACTGAGTTTCCGAGAGAGCGTCAATCGCTTCGAGCGCCACTAGCGTGTGCTCGTCAACGGTGTAGCGATGATAGAAGTCGCGGACTACCAGGCTTTCGATCGTTCGCCAGGCGGGCAGGACAGCGGCCAGCACGCCCGCATCATGCATATTGCGCAGCGCGACAGCGGCGTGAGGTTGTGACAGGATCGACCGCCAAACGGTCCAATTCGTGACATTCGGCTGCAGTGTTCGAGCGCGTTCTCGCAAGCGGCGGAGCGTGTCCCAAGAGACTGGAATTCCCTGCCGCGCTACGAACACGAACAGCTCAAAAATTGAGGCAATCGACTGCAGAGTCATGGCCGGGTTGCGCAAAAATATCTGGTCATGCGAAACCGTGAAATCGGCGGTGGACAATTTGTCGCGGCGGTCGAGAAATTGTCGAACCAAACCCGTTTCGCGGCGGCTAATAGAGTCAGTCACCTGCAAAGCCACTTGAAAACAGCAGCGTGTATGACGATAGAAGTCGCGCATCCAAACTTCAGGAGCGAGCGCTCCCGCTACTTCGTCCTGCAGCTCGAACGACAGCAGGTTGTTGTCGCGGCCGGAGCGCTCATGCAGAAAGAACCGCAACGAATACAAAAAGTCGCGAGCGGATTCGGTTTCCGCCAGCGCGTTACGGAACAGCTCGCGTTGCGGATCGAGCAAGCTGGCCCAGTGCAGGAAATGATAATCGCGGACGCCGCCCGCACCGTCCTTGATATTGGGTTCGAGATGGTACACGGTATGGCCGAATCTGGCATGGCGGCTGCTGGTTAGATCGGCCAAGCTGCGCAACAACACCGCTCGATGCTTGTGGAAAAAAGGGGGCAGACGCTCGCTCAGCGTAGCGAACAATCCAGTATCGCCATAGAGGAATCGCAAATCGAGCAGGCTGATTGAGAGGTGACGGTTATTTTCCTGCAAGCGGCAACACTCATCCACCGTTCGCACGGAATGGCTGGCCTTTATTGAAGAGTCCCAGAGGCTGCTCAGGAAGCGGCTCAACGGCTCTTTGAAAGTGTCCGGCGAAGGCTCTTCGCGAAGCAGCAGGATGAGGTCTACGTCGGAGAAGGGAAATAGTTCAGCGCGCCCGTAACCGCCGACCGCGATGAGTGCAAACGGAACCGGCAACGCCGGCTCTAGAAAGGTGTGCGCGGCTTCCAGAACAAGCCGGTCCACGGCAGCGGTGCGGGGAAAGGCAGGTATAGGCAACGGCTGCCTTTAGAGCGCGGCTTCGCCTGTATCGTCGTTCCGAATACGAATCGCGTCGAGTACATCGAAGATGAAGATTTTCCCGTCACCGAGTTTGCCGGTGCGGGCGGCCGCGGAAATCGCGCGCGTTACTTCATCCAGTCGCGCATCCGGCACCACTGTCTCCACTTTGATTTTGGGAAGCAGATCGACCTCATACTCCATGCCGCGATAGACTTCCTTGTGGCCTTTCTGACGGCCATGACCGCGCACCTCTGTGATCGTCAGCCCGTCGATGCCGAGCGTTTTCAGCGCTTCTTTCACTTCATCTAGTTTGAACGGTTGAATGATGGCTTCGATTTTTTTCATCGTGGAGTGTCCGAAAGTTCTAGGCTTCGAGATTGTATCCTTCTTCGCCGTGCATCGAGAGATCGAGTCCTTCGCGTTCCTGATCGACCGAGGCGCGCACACCCACAGTGACATCGACGATCTTCAATATGACAAGCGTGGCGACGATGGCCAGAGTCCACGAGATGAGAACGGCGATTGCTTGATTTAGTACTTGATGCGGATTGCCATCGATCCAACCGAGGGGAAGTGCTTTTCCGGAGGCATCCTTCAGACCGTCATTGATGAGGTTCGTTGCAAAGACGCCGGTCAGGATAGCGCCGATCGTTCCACCGGCGCCATGTACGCCGAAAGCATCGAGAGTGTCGTCGTAGCCGAATTTGTTTTTGATGGTGGTGACCATGAAGAAGCAGAACATCCCGGCGAGGAAGCCGATGAGGAGGGCGGGGAAGGGTTGGACGAAACCGGATGCCGGAGTGATGGCGACGAGTCCGGCGACCGCACCGGAGATTCCGCCGAGCATGCTTGGTTTGCCATGGCGGAGCCATTCCGCCAGCATCCAGCCGAGGGCGGCCGCCGCAGCGCCGAAGTGAGTAGCTACAAAAGCGCTGGTGGCCAGACCGGAGGCGTTCACCGCACTCCCGGCGTTGAAACCGAACCAGCCTACCCAGAGAAGGCAAGCGCCGATGACGCTCAGCACCAGATTATGCGGCTTCATGGGTTCGCGGGGAAAGCCGACGCGCTTGCCCAGATAGAGCGCGCACACCAGCGCGCTGACGCCTGAGGTAATGTGCACCACCGTGCCGCCCGCAAAGTCGAAGGTGGGAATGGCGCCACCCAGAAAAGCATTCAGCAGGCCGCCTTTGCCCCAGATCATGTGCGCCATCGGGAAATAGACGAAGGTCGACCAGAGAATGGTGAACAGCAGCATCGCGCTGAACTTCATGCGCTCCGCAAAAGCTCCGGAAATGAGGGCCGGCGTGATGATGGCGAACATTAACTGGTAAATCATGTAGGTTTCGTGCGGCACCGTCGCGCCGTAATCGGCGTTGGGCGCGGATCCTACGCCATGCAGAAACAGGTAGCTGAAATCTCCGATGAATGCGTTGCCGGGAGCGAAGGCCAGGCTATAACCATAAATGGCCCAAAGCACCGTGATCACGGCCATCAGCGCGAAGCTGTGCATCATGGTCGCGAGGACATTTTTGCGGCGCACAAGACCGCCATAAAACAGCGCTAAACCTGGACCTGTCATCATGAGAACCAAGGCGGAGGAGGTGAGCATCCAGGCGTTGTCGCCGGAGAGTTGGGCGGTTTTCGTTGCAGTTTCGAGTGCGGCGAGGCGCTGTTCCGTACTGGGCGTTGCTTGGGCAAATAAGGGACACACAGCCGACATCACCAGAGAACATGCAGTAAGGAGAAGCAAATTACGGAGTAGACGAATCATATGGACGTTACGCTCCAGCTGGTAAATCGTTCAGCGTAACAGGTCGGGGTCTTTTCCGGCCATACAAATTTCTATTCATCGGATCGAAATCTTTTATCAAATATGCCGGACGATGTCTCCCAACAAAACATGCAGCCGGGCGCGAATCCCTGGCTGATTGCTCTTGCCGTCATTTTGCCGGCTTTTATGGAAGTGATCGATACTTCCATTGCTTCGGTCTGCATTCCTTATATTGCGGGAAGCATCTCGGCTTCGAATGATGAAGCCACCTGGGTTCTAACTTTTTATTTGCTGTCGAATGCCGTGGTGTTGCCGGCCAGCGGCTGGTTCTCGCTGCGTTTCGGACGACGGCGGTACTTGATCGGATCCATCATCGTATTCACCATTTCCTCTTTCTTCTGCGGCGCCGCCAATAGTCTGATCGTAATCTTGATTGCACGGCTGGTGCAGGGGGCGGGAGGCGGAGGGTTGCAGCCGTTATCGCAGGCGATTCTAACCGAGAGTTTTCCACCGGAAAAGCGCGGATTGGCTATGGGAATGTATGGGCTGGGCGTGGTCGTAGCGCCGGTGTTAGGCCCGACTCTCGGCGGCTGGCTCACCGATCAGTATTCGTGGCGCTGGGCGTTTTATATCAACATTCCCATTGGTGTTCTGGCGATCTTTCTGATCATGCGATACGTGAAGGATCCGCCTTACATCACAAATGCGAAGCCCGGAAAGCTGGACGCTATTGGATTTGGATTGCTGGCCATTGCGCTGGGCGCCATGCAGATCATTCTCGATCGCGGCCAGATCGACGACTGGTTCGGGGCGACGTGGATTCGCTATGCGTTTATGGCGATGGTTGTCTGCTTTGGCCTGTTTATCTACACGCAACTCACCAAAGAAAAGCCGCTGGTGGATTTGAAGATTTTCCTGAACCGGAATTTCGCGATGGGTTGTCTGCTGATCTTCATGTTCGGTGCGTCGGTGTACGCGGCCGTTACTCTGCTGCCGCTCTACTATCAGTCGTTAATGGACTATTCGGCGTGGTGGTCGGGACTGGCGGTCGCGCCCCGCGGGCTTGGTTCGATTTTGGCCATGCCGCTGGTCGGGTTAATGGTGTCGAAGGTCGACACGCGCATTTTAGTCTCTGGCGGCTTTGCCACATTTGGTGTGTGCAGCTTGATATGGAGCACGCTTACGCTGCAGATTTCACCGTGGTCGATGACGGTTCCTATCGTGGTAAGCGGATTTTCGTTAGGCCTCGTTTTTGTTCCGCTGTCGGTGGTGGCGCTGGGCGATCTTAAGCCAGAGCAGGTTGGCAATGGCAGCGGTTTATATAACCTGATGAGAAATGTCGGCGGCAGTGTAGGGATCTCCATCGTGCAGACGATTCTCTCGCGGCACGAGCAGCTTCATCAAACCGAACTCGTCAAAGCACTTGCGCCGACGTCGCCGACGTACCAACAGCGCCTGCAGTACTACACGAATTACTTTGGAGGTTTTTTCAGCCACTCCACTGCGCAAAGCCAGGCGATACAGCAAATCAATCGTCAATTGGGGCAGCAGTCGCAGTTGTGGTCGTACGTGGATGATTTTCGTTATATGTCGCTCGCCTGTTTCTGCTGTGTAGCGCTGGTGTGGGGTTTGCGGAAAGTGAAGGCAAAAGGTGCACCGGCTGGGGCGCATTAGAATTACTTGCAGCGCGCTCGTCCTGGTACCGCTCGCGTTGTTTGCGACGGATAAATATGCCGCCGAAACGCAGAAGCTGAGCGAACGGATGCATTGGAAGCAGGGAGATGTGATAGCGGAGATCGGCGCCGGGGAAGGCCAAATGTCATTCCTGGCGGCCGAAGACGTGGGACCTACTGGGCGCGTCTACTCGACCGAACTTAACACTGAAAAACTCGCACATCTGGCGAACGAAGTGAAACGCCGGCATCTCGTGAATATCAGCTTGCTGCAGGCTCAGCCAGTCGAAACAGGTTTGCCTGCGAACTGCTGCGACGACATTTTCTTGCGGCGCGTGTATCATCATTTCTCAGATCCGAAAGATACCGATGCATCCATTTTCCGCGCCTTAAAACCGGGTGGATTGCTGGCCGTAATCGAGTTCCCGCCCCGGCCCGAATACGGAGCACTCGACGGCATGCCGAAAAGTCATGGCGGCTTCCATGGCATTCCCAAAGCGGTACTGGTCGAAGAACTCAAGTCAGCTGGGTTCGAGATTGTGCAGCCGCCGGAAGAAATGAAAATTGAGGGTGACTACTACGTGATCGCGCGCAAGCCGCCGACGCATTGAAGCATGGCGCGAAAGGCTGAACGCGAGCAAGTCTTAAAGGACGCCTGGATTGGCGATGCGGTGCTGAGTCTCTACGCCCGCACCAGGATCTTGCGCGAAGATGACACCATCGACGGCCCTAAAGCTGAACGCATGGTTTCGAATCGCTTTTTATCCGTTATCTCCGAAGCCAGTGAAACCGAGGCCGCGATTGGCCGCGTGTTCGCGAGCGAGGGACTCGCTGCCGCGTTTACCTGGATTGAGGAGCAACTGATGCCTGTGTTCGACCGCCAGGAAGCGAAACGGCAAAAACGCTAATTACTTTGCCGGACGGATACAGATCGCCTGCCCGCCTCCCGGTGCCAGAACGGCCTTAATGGTCTCGGAGCGAGTTACATTCTTTTGGCCGATCACAGTATGTGTGGGAGACACGTCCGACTCCGGTGCATCCGAAACCGTTTGCGCTGTGTAGTCTCCGGGCCCGAGGAATTCCAACGGTATGTCGAGTTGCGCGGCATGAGAACCCGCGATGCTGCCGACACACCACTCCTTGCCTTTGCGGCGCGCAATCGTGATGTAGTCGCCGACTTTTGCGTTTAGCACGCGGGTCTCATCCCATGTCGTCGGCACAGTGCGCAAAAAGGCAAACTCCTTCTGCCCCTTGTAAGCTTCCGGTGAATCGGACACCATCTCGAAGGGGCTCTGGAAAACAATGAAGAGAGCGGTCTGATGCGCGCGCGTTCCCATAACCATGGGATGAATGTTGCGCGGCTGAAAAGACTCCCGGGTGACGTTAGTGAAACCGCCCGGCGTGTAATCCATCGGTCCCGCCAGCATGCGTGTGAAAGCCAGCATCACATTGTGCTCGGGCGTAACCCGTGTGCTCCACTTGTTGTATTCGAGGCCAAGCACTCCTTCGCGCGTGATTACATTGGGCCACGTGCGGCGCATTCCGTCCGGTTTGTATGCGCCGTGGAAATCGATCATCAGGTGATGTGCAGCCGCCTTGCGCGCGACCCGATAGTAGAAGTCCACCATCCACTGGTCATCGCGGTTCATGAAGTCGATCTTGACTCCAGCCACGCCCCACTTCTCATAGAGCGGGAACGCCTCGTCCATCTGCCGCTCGATATCCGTCCAGTGAGACCACAGCCAGATCTTCACGTTCTTCGACTTGGCATAGCGCAGCAATTCCGGCATGTCGATAGCGGGCTGCGCCTGCGTGATATCCGCGCCGGAATCGTTGAGCCCGGTCCCATGGGAGGCCCAGCCGCCGTCGAGCAGGAAATACGGAAAGCCGGCTTGCGCTGCGAAATCGATGTAGTGTTTGGCAGTCGCCGTATTCTTCCCTACCTTGAAGTCGACATTTTCATCGTAGGGACCGGACCACCAATCCCAGGCGGCCTTTCCGGGCTGAATCCAAGAGGTGTCTGCAATGGCCGACGGCGGGTTCAGGTTCTCAACCAGGTTCGATTCAATCAAACGGCCCGGCGAATCGCCAATCATCACCACACGCCAGGGTGTTTCGACCGGCGTTTGAGCGGAAACCGCCAGCCCCGGCTCGTCCAGCCGTGGAGACAGTTGCGCCTCCAGAATCTTCGAATTTTCAATCCGCGAATGTCTTAGATACATGCCGGCATAGTGTTCCAGGTGAGCTTCCGTGATTGCGAGCCATCCCTTGCCCGGCAGCTCCATTAAGAGCGGCAGGCCCACCAGCGATTCGGGATGCAGACCGGTGACCGCTAGGGTCCGGTAGTTATCCTCCCAGGAACTCTGGTAGTTTCGCAGGATGAGCGGATACATGGTGGCGTCCTCCGCGATTACGAATTGCGTCTTCTCATTGACGATCCGTACGTCTTTCGTGCGCGGCTCGTCCGGGATCAGATAGCGGAATGCAACGCCATCGTTATAGGCTCTTGCCTCGACCGTGAATCTGCGCGCCGAGCGTGTTGTTTCCAGCAAGGCGACTGAGACGCCGTTGCACTCGTTATGTACCGGATTGGACTTGCCTGCTGGAACGTTGTACGTTTCACCGATTTTGAAAGGCGTCGAGCTCGCTATTTGCAGACTGCTCCCCAGCGCGGGCTGGTCTTCCAGATCGAAGCCGAGATTCGATTTGTCAAGCAGCGGTTTTCCTTTGTAAACGACTTCGTAAACCAGTTGCCCGCTGCCAGGAGTGATCGAAAAGCGCAGCTCAATCAAACCGTCGGGCGAGAGAACAGTTACCGGAGCGCTCTGCGATTGTGCCTGCGAACTCATCGTGAGCAAACCTACCGCCGTTACCGCCAGCATCCGAAGCAATTGTGAACTCATAAGCGCTCCTCGTGAGTTCTACTTCTATCATGGTCGGCCGCAGCAAAGATCGCGGTTATTCGTAGCGCATGGCTTGCACCGGATCAACGCGGGCGGCACGCATGGCGGGAAGGAAGCCGGCGAGCGCCGCTACCGCTGCCATGATGAGGACCGCGCTGCCGAGTGTCACCGGGTCGTAGGGCGCGACGCCGAAAAGCTTGCTGCTGATCAGGTGCGTTGCACCTAGCGAGGCGGGAATGCCAATCGCCAAGCCAATAGCGGCAAGCATAAGCGTCTCCCGAAGAACCAGCCACACCAGACCGCCGCGCTCTGCACCAAGCGCGATCCGCAAACCCATTTCACTTGTGCGGCGCGAGACCGAGTACGCCATCACTCCGTAAATGCCGATGCTGGCTAATAGCAGAGCGGCCATTCCAAAATAACTGCAGAGCTTCGCGACTGCTCTTTCTGTATTGAGCATTCGGTCCACTTGCTCATCGACGGTGTGAAGGCTGTTGATTGTGATTCCATTATCGATCTGCAGCATCGTTTTCTTCACGGCGGCCTGGATGCGGACCGGATCAGCAGCGGTTCGAATCTCAACGTTGACTGAGGACGAAGGTGGGACAAAGCCATTCAGCATCGGAACATAAAATCGGGAGCGCGCGTCGTCCCGAAGACTGTGATCCTTCGCGTTAGCGGCGACGCCGACGATGGTAAAAGTATTACGCGGCTCGCCCGGATATTCGTCGCGCACCCAGCGCCCGATAGCTTTACCATCCTTAATGAACTCTTTTACGAATGCTTGATTCACGATCATGACGCGCGGTGTTTGTTCATTATCGGCCTGAGTAAAATCGCGGCCGGCCAGAAGCGGGATACCTACTGTGTGGAAATAGTTCGCGCCGACCTGATCGAAGTGCGCACTTGGCCGGCGTTTTCCTGGAGTGAAGCCCTGGACACTGATCAGATCGCCCATCTCATCGCCGGAGAAAAGACCATTCACGGAATAAGAGACCGAGGAGACGCCGGGGATGGACTGGAGGCTGGCGGCCAAGCTCTTGTACAAGGCATTGAGGCGAGCGTCTTTGTAGCCGGCGGCGGCAAAATCGACATCCATGACGAGCAGATGGTCGCGGCGATAGCCCAGGTCCGCTTTCGTCAAATTTTGCAGCGTACGCACGAAGAGTCCCGCGCCCATCAGCAGGAGCAGGGAAAGAGCCACCTGCCCGACCACCAGAAGTTTGCGTAGGTGGAAGCGCGTGCCACCCTCGGAAAGGCTGCGCGACGTTCGTTGCAGGACTGCCGCAATATCGACCCGGCGGGACTGCAACGCTGGCGCCACACCGAATAACATTCCGGTCAGAATGGAGGCCGCCAGCGTGAAGCCAAAGACCTTCCAATCCATGTCCAAATCCAGCGGAATGGCAACGCCGTCACCTGAGACCAGAACGAGCAGCGCGCGAGTTCCCCAGAGCGAAAGCAGCAGGCCGGCGCAGCCACCGAGAATCCCGAAGAGAATGCTTTCCGTCATCATTTGCCGCATTAACCGGCCACCCACTGCGCCCATCGCCAGGCGAATGCTCAGTTCTCTCTGACGGCCCATGGCTCGAGCTAACAACAGGTTGGCCACATTGGCGCAAGCGATCAGCAGCACCAGTCCCACGGCGATCATGAGAATTAGCAGAGCATTCGAGAATTCGGATCGAATTTGCGAGACACCGGTGCGGCCGTCCTTGAACTCCAGGCGCTGGTCCAGGTAGTGGCGCGTCTCTTCGCTAGACATGTGGAGCGGTGCTTCGGCCCGAATAATTTGCTGGAAGAGAACATTCGTGGCGGCTTGTGCCTGGGCGCCCGTGATGCCCGGCTTCAGGCGACCCATCGAGGTGAGCCACATCATGTCCTTTTCGGTGAGAAAGTTGTATCCGGGATAGATTTGCGGCATCAGCTGCAGGGGCATCCAAAAGTCGGTGGCAGCGCCCACGGTCTCTCCGAAAAAGCCCGGCTGCATGATCCCGACGATGGTAAGGACGGTATGACCCACGTGAAGCTTTTGCCCGAGGGCGCCCGGTGACTCGCCAAATTGTTTCTTCCAGAACGAGGCGCTGATCACTGCGACTGAAGCCGGATTACCGGGGCGATCATCGTCGGGAAGAAGTGTCCGGCCGCGGATCGCGTTGACACCTAGTACGGAGAAGTAATTGGGTGTGGCGAGGCGAGCATGCGCCGTTTCGCTGGAACCGCCGTCGAGCGTGAATTTCACCTCGTCGTTTGAATTCTGGATGGCGAAGAAGTCGGAGAAAACTTTGTTCTGCTCGTGCAACAGCTTGAACTCGTTCCAGGAGAGATTCCTTCTCACGCCCGTGTTTGCGCCCTGCGAGTAGCCGCCCGACGCGGGGTCGGTCAACAGAATCAACCGGCCGGGATCGCGCACGGGCAGAGCTTTAAGGAGAACTGCATTCGTCAGGCTGAAGATCGCGGTATTCGCTCCAATGCCACAGGCGAGCGTGAGAATCACCGTGGTCGAAAAGATCTTGTTCTTGCGGAGAGAACGCCCGGCATAGGCAAGGTCCTGGAGAAAGTCGTTCCACATTGGCCTATTTCAAGGCACGTGTATTGCCACGGAGCGCCATTACCATTGGGCTGCTCCCTGCACGTTGATGTTCAATCTTGGGAACCGGTTCGACGAATCCGGGACAATCATCGGAAGCGAGTGAGCAAAACTAGACGTGGAACATGGTGAATGTACAGATCTTTGGCGTGAAGAATTCGCAGGAAACTCGGGCTGCCGAACGCTTCTTTAAGGAACGTGGCGTCGGCCTTCACGTGGTCGATTTGAAACAGAAGCCAATGTCTCCAGCCGAAATTCGCAGATTCGTCGAGCGCTTTAGCTTGCCTGGCTTGCTCGACGCGGCGAGCAAAGCATACGTCGACGGCGGACTCCAATATCTCAAACTCTCCGAAGCGGAGTGGCTGGGACGCATTGAGCGCGAGCCGAAACTATTACGGTTGCCATTAGTACGCGCCGGCAATCAGCTGAGCATCGGACGCGACGAGGATGCGTGGAAAAAGATGATCCCCGCGTAAACCGGGCCACGCGCTACACTCATGCTTTAGTGCAGCGCTGTCTTGCTATCGTTTTGGCCCTGGTGTTCGGCTGGCTGCTCTGTCCACCTGCTCTTATCCACCCGGCTGAAAGCACGCTGCCGGCCTGTTGCCGCAAAGCCGGCAAACATCGCTGCATGCAAAGCCACGCCACTGATGCCGGTGGGGCCATCTATGCCAGATGCACTCAATATCCGGGCGTTGCTTTGGCCTACCACCTCGCCGGTTTTGCTCCAGCGACTCATCAGGCCATCTTTGCCGGCCTCCTGAATCACCCCACCCTTCGGCCGCAAGTGGAAGCCGGCTATCGAGCTTCCCATTTGCGCTCGAAACAAAAGCGCGGCCCTCCCTCCTTTGTCATTTCCTAAAACGCAGTAGTTCATTTCGTTTGGAAAGGACAAGTTTCAATGAGAGGTTTCCAGTTTCCGCTGGTGGCCGCGGCTTTTGCGCTCGTGTGTGCAGGCCCGGTGCTGGCTGTTGTGTTCAGTTCGATTCAAGGTGTTGTGCACGATCCCGATCACCGTCCTGTGCCTGATGCGCAGATCGCCATCAAATCGGTCAGTTCCGATTTCAAGCAATTGGCCACGACAAAAGCGGACGGATCATTTCAGAGTTTACGCATTCCGGTCGGCGAGTACCAGGTCACCGTCACCCATGACGGCTTCGAGACTTCCGCTCAGACGCTGGTCGTGTCGTCTCGCGAAGCGCCGGTGCTGCACTTTCAATTAGTTATTGGCAAGGCTTCGCAGGTGGTAAACGTGGAAGATCAATCGCTGGCCGCGAATCCGGAAACGATGACGCCGTCCACCATCGTGAGCCGTAAAGAAATCCGCGAAACGCCGGGCGCGGATCTGAGCAACAGCATGAACATGATCACCGACTATGTGCCGGGCGCCTGGATGACCCACGACCAACTGCACGTGCGAGGCGGTCACCAGGTGACCTGGGCCATCGATGGGGTGCCGATTCCCAACACCAATATCGCGAGTAATGTCGGCCCGCAGATCGATCCCAAAGACATCGACTATCTGGAAGCCGAGCGTGGCGGCTATTCGTCCGCTTATGGCGACCGGACTTACGGCGTCTTCAACGTGGTCCCGCGCACCGGTTTCGAACGTAATAACGAAGGCGAATTCTACACCACCTACGGCTCGTTCAACCAGACCAACGATCAAATCAACTTCGGCAGCCACACGGAAAAATTCGCCTATTTCGGCAGCGTGAACGGCAACCGCAGCGATTACGGTTTGTCGACTCCCGGTTCTGATGTGTTGCATGACCGGGTTTGGGGACTGGGCGGAATGGCCACTCTCATTTACAACATCGATCCCAACAACCAGTTGCGCTTTGTGAGCACTTTGCGCAGTGACGATTATCAAATTCCGAATGATCCCGACGCCGAAATGGCGGGCATACGCGACGTGGAGCGCGAACGCGACACAGTTGTGAATTTCTCCTGGGTGCACACTATTTCGCCGAACGTTCTTTGGACGACTTCGCCGTTCTATCACTTCAACCGCGCGAACTACGACAGCGATCCCAACGACACGCCCGTCAGCACCACTCAGCACCGCGATTCACAATATGCCGGGGTGCAGTCGGCCATCTCGGCTGTGACGAAGCGTCACAACCTGGTCGCGGGAATTTACGGCTTTGGGCAGCACGATGATGAATTCGTAGGCTTGTTGGCCAATGATGGATCTGGCAATTCGGTCCGCCAAACAGACCCCTCAACCGGGCAGCTCGAATCCGCCTTTCTGGAAGATCAATATAAACCGCTTTCCTGGCTTACGCTCACAGGCGGCGCGCGCCTGACGCATTTCGGTGGAGCGATCTCGGAAAATGCGGCCGATCCACGGGTTGGGGGTTCCGTCCGCATTCCTCGTCTGAAGTGGGTGCTGCGCGCCTTTTGGGGCCGGTATTATCAGGCGCCTCCGCTCTCTACCGTGAGCGGGCCATTGCTCGATTTCGCGGTCGGGCAAGGCCTCGGCTTCATCCCTTTGCGCGGCGAGCGCGACCAGGAGCACCAGTTCGGCCTTACGATCCCGCTGCGCGGCTGGTCCTTCGACGTGAATAACTACCACCAGCGCGCACACAATTATTTCGACCACAACAGTATCGGTAACTCGAACGTATTTTTTCCACTCACGATCGACCAGGCGCGATTGTACGGCTGGGAAGTCGCGGCGCGCTCGCCGCAGTTGTTTCAGCGCGGCGAAGTTTACTTAGCTTATGCCTACGCCCATGCTGAGGGAGCGGGCGCGGTCTCGGGCGGACTCACCGATTTTTCGCCGCCCGCGAACGGTTACTTTCTGCTCGATCACGACCAGCGCCATACCTTTCATACCGGTTTCAATTTCACCCTGCCTTATCAAGTGACGGCCGGCGGCAATCTCTACTACGGTTCCGGATTTACCGACGGCTCGCTCGATTATTCCGGACATCTCGAAGGACACACCACGTTCGATCTGTCGCTCGGCAAAACTTTCCGCGAACGCTTCACGGTTTCGGTGACCGCGCTGAACCTAACGAATCGAAGATTCCTGCTGGACAACAGCGCGACCTTTGGTGGCACCCATTACGCCGATCCGCGCCAGATTTATGCTCAGCTTCGATACCGGTTTCACTTTTGACCGCCGCGGCGGCGTAAGCGAGTATTAAAGTCAGAGAGGAGATAACTCGAACATGGTTAGCGCAACCCGTTCCCTCCGCGATCTCGCCGGTATCGGCAAAAGCATCGAAAAAGATCTGCATGCTCTCGGAGTTCATTCTGTGTCCGAGCTCGCGCAGCGCGCCGGCGACGAACTGTACGAAGCCTTGTGTGTGCATAGCGGCGTTCGCCAGGATCCCTGCGTGCTCGACACATTTCGCTGCGCCGTCGCGCAGGCCCGAGATCCCGATCTGCCCGTTGAGCAGCGCCAGTGGTGGTGGTGGTCTCGCCAACGCAAACAAGACGCCTGAATCTATACTGGGCTCAAATGCCGTGCCCGTATTTTGAGCCGATATCGATCGCACCAGACCCACAGCATCCGGGCGCTCGCCTCCCGCTGCTCGACGAATACGATGGCCGCTGCCACACGCAACCGGTGCCCTTTGCCGCACCTGTGGACCTGCGCTTTCGCTGCTGCAACCATGGCTATGCGCGTGGCGTTTGTCCGCATTTCCCCGCCGATGACCAGCGCTCAGCGACTCGCTTCGACATCATCTCGACAGCCCCTGACGTTCTCGAGCTACTGTGTGTGGAAGAGACTGTTTATGCTCCTTCGAATTGGCACACCGTCACTTATCGTGCGTCCTCCCGGGAAATCATTCCTTTCGTTTCAAACCCCTGCGAGCGTGCTCAAATTCAATCTTTCAGCCGCAGCTTTAGGCGCCACTTCTCTGCGGAACAATTTCGGCCTTGAATGGATTTTGGGGTGCATACCGTTGTTCTCCGCCATAATAGCCAGTATGGAAAGCTCTCCATTGCTCGTCGATCAAGGCCTGGAGGATCGCTCAAGAACAGTTAGCGACACCCACTCTGATTATGCCGAAATTTGTCTGCCGAACGACTCCAACACGCTCGGCAACATGCTCGGCGGACACGTCATGCATCTGGTTGATCTTTGCGGAGCCGTGGCGGCGATGCGTCACGCCCGCAGCGCTGTCGTGACTGCTTCGATTGACCAGATGACCTTCCTGCATCCGATCCGCATCGGCGAATTGGTTCGTCTGAAGTCACAAGTGAACCGCGTTTTTCGCACGTCCATGGAGGTAGGCGTTAAAGTGTGGGTCGAAAATCTCCAGTCCGCTACTCTGCGGCACACGTCTTCCGCCTATCTCACTTTTGTAGCCATCGACAATGCCGGCAATCGCGTTGTGCTGCCCCCGGTGATTCCGGAAACCAAAGAAGACCAGCGCCGTTTTTCGGAAGCCGCGGAACGCCGCGCCTATCGCCTTGCGTGTAAAGACAAGGCTGTCAATCGCCCGGAAGCTTGACGCATCAGCGATATGAGAAACTAGTGCAAACGTTGGTTTCTGCTGTGATTGCGGGAGTAACTCAATGGTAGAGTCACAGCCTTCCAAGCTGTTGGTTGCGAGTTCGATTCTCGTCTCCCGCTCCAAATTTTCCGGCAGTCCCTGCTAGCACCAGCGCACCCCATAGTATGCTGTCGTCGCCTAAGGCGGCTGGCCGAACGTCGATAGTAGCGCGCGACCAGGATGTGATTTGCCGTCCTAACTCCTCGCGCAATGGTCCGAATAGCGCTTCTCCCGCCTTGCTGATTCCACCGCCGATGACGATGCAGGCGGGATTCATCAGCATGATGCATGACTTCAAACCCTGGGCCAGCGGCTTGACGTATTCTGCGACAAAGACAGGATCTTTCAGCAACTCGCTCGCCGGCGTACCGTAATCGCGTTCCAGCCAGATCCCGGCGCACAGGCGCTCCAGACAGCCGTACGCGCCGCATAGACACTCCGGGCCGTTCGGTTGTACGGTGTGGTGACCGATCTCGCCGGCGCACGAATTTGCCCCGTGGTAGGGTCCGGTCCCGGTCAGCAATCCGCCCCCGATGCCTGTGGAGATCGTCAAATAGAACAACGGTCGCAGGCCGACGCCCGCTCCATGAAAGCCTTCGCCAAGCGCGCCCACCATGGTGTCCCGGTCGATCACGGCTTGGATACCGAGCCGCCTCTCAAGCGCGCCGACCAGATCGAAACCGGTCCAACCTGCGACGTGCGTTGAGGTGATCACGCACTGGGCAGGGAAGTCCACCGGACCGCCGAAGCCGACGCCACAACTGGTGATCGCGTACCGTTTCACCCAGCGAGTTGCCAACTCGCCGATGCGAGCAACCATCCAGTCCGGACCGCCACTACGATCGGTTGCGCAGCTCGATCGCTCCACTAATTTGCCATCGTGAAAAACGCCCAGGGTGAGCTTGGTGCCCCCGATATCGATCGCCAGAACATGCATGCAAAACTAAGCTTATCCGGCGTCATCAGAACAGCGAGCGTGAGGAAGCGCAAGGCCAATGTCGTTTACGTAATGGTCCTCGACGTATTGAAGAGCCTGCCTACGAGGCCAGCGCAGTGCGCGGAACTGCCCCACAACGACCAGGAAAGACAGTTAAAGATGACATTGAGCGCAAGGATCGGCGTCAGATGATGCCGACTTGATGTAATTTGCTGAGTTCGTTATACACGGCCGGAATGCCGGATTTGCCGTAAAGCATCTCGATCCGCTCGGCGCTCAGATACGAGAGCACAACATTCCGGTATTTAGCGTTGTAAATGGCGGTGTTCGCGTAATCGTAACCGAAGAGCGGAGCAAGGGTCTGCAGCACAACCTGCGAAATGGTCACAGCGGGAATGGAATTGACGAAGTCGGAATCCGACAGGTTGTGAATCTGGTATTCGATCAATAGATTCGATTGGCCTTGACCCGGAAGATCGATATCGCCGAGCGCGCGGAGTGGTGGCAGGCGATAGTGACTGGAAGAGTCCACTGCTAGATAGCCCTTGGCGATCACATCGATCCGCACCAGGATGGCGGCGGTGCGAATCCAGTTGACCACTTTGTACTCATTGCCTAAGGTAGGTGCCGAGTGGGCGCTGGCCTGCGTGATCACCAGCAAGGGCGAGAATCCACGAGCCATCGATTCGGCAATGCTGATGATGTGGTGGCCCCCGGTGCGCGAGTCTCCCGGCATTCCGTTGTCGTCGTTCACTCCGGCGGCCGGTGCAGCCAGGATCACGTCCTGATTAATGCGCACATCTGCTTCAGCTGGGATAGCCGTGTCGCTATCGATCGGGAATCCATTCGGATTCAGTCGTCCATATTCGCCGCGGTACGATACGGCAAAATTCAGGGAACTTTGCTGGTGGAAAGCCTCGTGAACGGACAGGCCGCTTAAGCTGAGTCCGACGAGTATGCGGTGCAATTTCGTAGTAAGAAGATTCTAGGAGCGGCACATAACGGGCGAGTGAATTTCTAAGATACTCAGTACCGAATTCCAAATTTTGGTTACAGTTGTGCAAACTCCAGGCGACCCCCTTGTCTTCGCAAGATGAATCGCTTACTCTGCCCTCGGAGTCTTATACAACGAAACAGGAGAAGCCGATGGAGACCAGCACCCTCGTAACCAGCCAGAAACGTGAACATACCCGAACTGGCCTGAGTGTAGATTCCCTGAAGCGAGCTTTTGTGGACAACCTGATCTATGAGCAGGGCAGATATCCAGAAATCGCCAGCCAGTTAGACTTTTATCTCGCGATCGCCGCCTCGGTGCGTGACCGTCTGCTGCAGCGCTGGGCTAATTCCGTTCAGACTTATTTCAAACAGGACGTTCGTGTCGTCTGTTACTTCTCGGCCGAATATCTGCTGGGACCGCACCTCGCTAACAATTTGCTCAACCTTGGCATCGAGGAAGAGGCTCGAACCGCCATGAAGGATCTGGGGCTCGATCCGCAAGCGATCTTCGACCAGGAGGAAGAGCCGGGCTTGGGCAACGGCGGCTTGGGACGGCTGGCCGCCTGCTTCATGGAATCTCTGTCGACACTCGAAATTCCCGCCATTGGCTATGGCATCCGCTACGAGTACGGCATCTTCGATCAGTTCATCCACGATGGCTGGCAGGTCGAGAGCACGGACAAGTGGCTGCGATACGGCAATCCCTGGGAAATCGCGCGTCCCGAGCTAGCGGCCAAAGTGTGCTTTGGCGGCCGTACCGAGCCTTACCTGGATGAAGCCGGCGAGTATCGCGTTCGCTGGATCTCGGATCGCCTCATCAAGGCAGTGCCTTTTGACACGCCCATTCTCGGCTACCGGACCAACACCGCCAATACGCTTCGCTTGTGGAAGGCGGAGGCGATGGAGTCGTTCGATTTTGGCGCTTTCAATGTGGGCGACTATGTCGGCTCTGTTCGCGAGAAGATGCAATCGGAAAACATTTCGAAGATTCTCTATCCGAACGACGAAGATATTAAGGGCAAGGAACTGCGCCTCGAACAGCAGTATTTCTTCGTCTCCGCTTCGCTGCAGGACATGATCCGGATCCATCTCCGGCAGGGACGCGGTATCGAGCAATTCGATCAGAAATGGGCGGTGCAGATGAACGATACCCATCCTTCAGTCAGTGTCGCCGAGTTGATGCGGCTGCTGGTCGACGAACACGACCTGCCGTGGGAGTCGGCCTGGCAGATTACGCAGAACACACTCGGCTACACCAATCACACGCTCCTGCCGGAGGCACTTGAGAAATGGTCCGTGCAGCTTTTCCAGAGATTATTGCCTCGGCACCTGGAAATCATCTATAAAATCAACCGCCGTTTTCTCGAATCTGTGGAGGCGAGGTTTTCAGGCGACACGGACCGTCTCCGGCGCATTTCGCTCATCGATGAATCCGGTGAAAGATACGTTCGGATGGCTCACCTGGCCGTCGTCGGGAGTCACGCGGTTAATGGCGTGGCCGCCTTGCATACGGAATTACTCAAGAAAGATGTTCTCCATGACCTCTATGAAATGTACCCGGAACGATTCAGCAATAAAACCAACGGAGTCACTCCCCGCCGCTGGCTGGCTCTTAGCAATCCCAAGTTGAGCAAGCTGATCACGAGCCGTATCGGCGATAGCTGGATCGCTCACCTCGACGACCTGAAGCGGCTGGAAGAATATGCGGGCGACGCTGAGTTCCGCAAGGAATGGCAGGACACCCAGCATCAAGTAAAGAAAGATCTTGTCGATTACATCGAGAAGAAAACGGGCACGCTGGTGGATCCCTCATCCATGTTCGACGTCATGGTTAAACGCATTCACGAATACAAGCGCCAACACTTGAACGTATTGCACATCATCACCCTCTATAACCGCATCAGGGAAAATCCCTCCGTCGAAATCACTCCGCGTACGTTCCTGTTTGGCGGTAAGGCTGCTCCCGGATATTACGCGGCAAAACTAATCATTAAACTGATTAACTCGGTCGCGGAAACGGTCAATAACCACCCGGATGTGGCTGGGCGTTTGCGCGTCGTCTTTCTTCCTGATTACAACGTGACGTTTGGGCAACATGTCTACCCGGCCGCCGATCTCTCCGAGCAGATCTCGCTGGCCGGCAAAGAAGCTTCCGGCACCGGGAACATGAAATTCGCTCTCAACGGTGCTTTGACAGTGGGCACGTTGGATGGAGCAAACATCGAAATCCGGCAGGCGGTTGGAGAGGAAAACTTCTTTCTTTTTGGTCTCAGGGCCGATGAAGTCTCGCAGAAGAAATCCGCCGGATATCAACCCCGGGATTATCTTTCGAACACCGAGCTCAGAGAGGCTCTCGACACAATTGCGTCGGGACACTTTTTGCGGGGTGACCAGAATTTGTTCCGCCCGCTGCTCGATAATTTGCTGGGAAGCGATCCCTACATGCTACTTGCCGACTACCAGTCCTATATCGAATGCCAGGACCACATCGGCCAGGTTTACCGCGAGCGCGATCACTGGGCACGCATGTCGATCCTAAACACGGCGCGCATGGGTTCATTCTCTTCCGACCGGGCGATTCGCGAATATAGCAACGAGATCTGGCACGTCAGCCCCGTGGCAGTGAATTTGACTGACTTATCGCCGGAGAACCACACGGACTAACAAGACGCTTCCATTTCCGAATCTTCTCATCTGATCGCCATCTGGTTTTCGTATGACCAAGTACTTCGCTCATTCCAAAGTCCGTAGGTCTGCTGGTACGTGACGGAATGAGGGCGGGGAGCTAAAAATAGGGCTATCTCTCACGTGCAACTAGACTCGAAGCAGGTTCGATTTGGCCCGAATGAACTTGATCTGGATGGCTACCAACTTCGCCGGGCGGGCGTTCCCATCCCGCTCTCGCGGTTACCGCTGGATTTACTGATTCTGTTGGTTCAGCAGCGTGGACGACTGGTGACGCGCGAAGAGATTGCCGCGCATCTTTGGCCGCAGCCGGAACTGGTCGACACAGTTGGCGGAATCAACACTGCGGTTAAGAAGATTCGCGGTGCGTTGAACGATGATTCGGCCCACCCGCGCTTTATCGAGACGGTGGTGGGTCGTGGTTACCGTTTTGTCGGCCAAGTCGAAGAAGTTAAAACAGAGCAGAAGTCGTCCTCTCTCGAACCGGCTCTGGCAGTAATTCCATGGGAGCCCCTGGAAGGCGAGTTTTCAAAGGAAACCGCTATCGGTCTGCCTGTAATAACGGCTCTGCCACGAAAAAGTAGAGGCCGGCTTTGGACGACATCCGCCGCAGGTCTCGTTCTGCTTCTTGCCCTATTGCTGATCTGGCATGAAAGACGCACCAGCACGGCCGGTGCTTTACATGGAACGCAAATCACCAGCAACGACACGGATAACCGGGTGAGCGCGGCGGCGATTTCACCAAATGGCAAGCTTTTGGCGTACGCGGATGCTTATGGTGTCTGGCTGCGTGAAGTAAACACTGGCGTCACCCATCAGCTGAAAGCTCCGGAATCACTGGAAGTAAACCGGATCGCGTGGTTCGCCGACGAGCTTCGCTTGCTCTTGACCGGAGCGGACCGAAACACCGGGGAAGGGCAGCTCTGGACAGGATCACTGCTGGGCGCCGCGCCGCTGTTGATTCGGAGAGACGCGCGAAATGGTGTGCCGTCGCCGCTCGGCGACCACATTGCTTTCATGGCGAAAGATGATTCGCAAATTTGGATCGCAAATGGGAACGGCGGAAACGCCAGGCGGCTTCTCACCGCAAACCCGACCAGCAAGCTGTTCAGCTTGTTTTGGCTGGCCGGCGGTAAGCTGCTGGGCTACCAGAGGAAGAGCAGCGAACCGCCCCGAAAAGCGGTGGCCAGTCGGGACATCGAGACGAACTACGACTGGCGCTACGAGGTTCTCAATGCGGAATCCGGCAAAGTGGTTACCTCCGTCGATGGACTATCCTTCGACTCGGCAGCTTGCACGCGGGACGGACATCTGTGGTTCGTCCGTTCCCTGCCGCCGCATGATCTTGCTTCGGTTGGTCTCTGGGAGGTGCGCATCGATGTCCAGAACGGTTCCCTTCTGGAAACTGCCCGCCGGCGCGCTCCGCTCAATGATCGATACACCTTCAATCTGAGTGCCGCCGCGGATTGCAGCGCGATTGCGGCCCTCGCGCAGGGGGGCCAGGCTGACGTGTTCGTCGGAGATTTGCATGAGCCCGAGTTGCAGAAGTTTGGTCCCACTCTCGACAACGCCAAGCGGCTCACGTTCGATACCCGTAACGATTACCCGCACGCCTGGACGGCCGATAGCAAAGCCGTGATATTTGAGTCGGACCGGGCAGGGGATTATCACTTGTATCGCCAGGAGCTCGATCACCATACGGCGGAGCTTCTTGCCGGCTCGGATGTGGAAGAGGTGATGCCGCAAGTCACTCCAGACCAGCATTGGATCCTGTACTCGCTCACCTCAAAAGAAGACAATGTGCATGACTCATTGCGCCGCCTGCCGGTCAACGGTGGTGTTGCTGCGCAAATCCCACTCGACCGGCCGCTGGATGAGTTTCGCTGTCCTCAGGCCGGCGGCAAAGCCTGCGTACTGCGCGAGCACGAAGGGCATGACAGCCTGGTTTTTTATGCACTCGATCCCTTGCGCGGCAAAGGACACGAACTAGCCCGAACCGGCTGGACCCCGACGATTTTTGGAGACTGGGCTATCTCACCAGACGCCTCAAAAATTGCCATGCCCATTCATGAAGGGACGACGCCGCGCATCCGCATTGTTCCGCTTGATTGGAGTTACGCCGGGCGCAGCGCCGAGCACCAGATCAACTTGAAGGGAACGGGAGAGCTTTGGGGCTTGTCCTGGTCGGTCGACGGATTGGGTTGGTATGCCGAAATGCGAGCCAAGGGTTTTTCGTCGTTACAGTACGTCGACAGGAAAGGTGAAACGAAGCTCTTGCGCCAGGTGGCTTGTAATACCTGGGGCGTTCCTTCCCCTGACGGAAAAAAGCTGGCGTTTGTCGATTGCTCGACCGAACAAAACGTCTGGCTGTGGAAGTAGCCTTCGAAACTCATACGCTAGTCTGGAGTTAGTTAGCCTGATGATACGGTTTGTGCAATTGCTTGCCTTGCTGCTCGTAGCCGGCTTGTTCGCCGGAAGCGAGTGCCTGGCGGTCTGCGTCACTTCCGCTAATCAGCCCGCGGCCAGCGAGTCGATGCCGTCTTGCCATCATCACGGTTCTCACTCAGTTCCGCAATGCAGTCATCACGCGTCAAATGAGACCGGCACCGAGCCTGGCGTCTCTGGCTTCACGCCGCCAGCTTTTCAACATGTTGCAGTCTTGACTCAACCGGCTGCATCTATATCGATCGCTTACTCGCTGGCATCGGAACAACGCTCGTACGCGAAGCACGAGTCATCACGCACGCCGGCTATTTCTGTTTTGCGAATCTAGTCCCTCCCCGTTTTCCTAAGTAAATTTCGAGGCACCCCTTTGGCGTGCCAGCAGGCTCGTTCGCGAGCAGTTAAAGGAAAATTGGAATGAAGGATCGTCGTAATTTCTTTCGCAATGCTTTTGGTTTGGGCGCCGGTTTCTTTTCGGCGGCCAAGCTTGCCTCCTCACAGCACGTTCACACGGAGCGCGACTCTGGCCCACCGCGCCAATCCGCGTTAACACAAACGCCGGACCTGAAGGATATGCCCTTCACAATCGACAATGGCGTGAAAGTATTCAACCTTATCGCGGAGCCGGTAAGACAGCAGATCGCGCCCGATAAGACCGTCGATTTGTGGGGCTTCAACGGCAGTTCGCCAGGGCCTACAATTCAGATCACGCAAGGCGACCGCGTCCGCATTATCGTGGATAACCGTTTGCCTGAACCCACCTCGATGCACTGGCATGGGTTTGAAATACCGATGGCAATGGACGGCGGCCCCGGCATCAGTCAGGATCCTATCCCGCCCGGCGGACGATTCATTTACGAATTCACGCTCCACCAGGCCGGCACATATTTTTATCACTCACACATGGCGATGCAGGAAATGATGGGCATGCTCGGCGCGTTTATCATGCATCCGAAAACGCCGTACCCGCTCCCGGTCGACAAAGACTTCGTGATCCTTTTGCAGGAGTACGCCGTTCTGCCGAATAATACCGTGCCGAACACCATGAACATGGAGTTCAACTGGCTCGTGTTCAACGGGAAAGCGGGTCCCGCTACGACTCCGCTGATCGTGAGGCTTGGCGATCGGGTGCGCATTCGCATGATCAATCTGGGCATGGATCACCATCCTATTCATCTGCACGGACATACCTTTCAAACCACCGGGACGGAAGGCGGCCGTATCCCGGAAACGGCCTGGATACCCGGCAATACCGTGCTGGTCGGGGTCGCCCAATCGCGCGACGTCGAGTTTATTGCGAACAATCCCGGGGACTGGATGCTTCATTGTCATCTCCCCCATCACATGATGAATCAGATGTCGTCTAACGCCGGACCCATGTCGCGCAACTCAGCGGGTATGCCCGCGGGCGTCGATATGAATCAGGGTATGGGTATGCTGCAGGGAATGCCCGGCGCGCCCACGGGAGACGATTACGGGCCGAGTCTCGGGCGCGGCATGGGCGTTGGTTCTACGAACGAACAATCGGTGTCGAACGGCCCGCAATCGCAAGAACAAGCGCAGTCTTCCATGCCCGGCATGCACCATCAAATGCAGGGCACGAAAATGAAGTCCGATGTGGCCAAAGATGCCAACCATGTGCCTGGATTCCCACAGGATGCCTATATGGAAGGTCCTATGATGGCCATGGACGAGATGGTGCGGCGTCCGCAAAACACCGGCTTGCGCCCCGGTTGGAGCGGATTCATGCAAGGCATGATGAGCTTTGTCCGCGTCTTGCCGCCTGACCAATACGACCGCGTCATGGAGGCAATTCGCAACGGCTCGCCCGATTCGATGTCGGACATGCATCACGATCACAAGTTGTAGGGGGAAAATCATGCCGAAAACGTTGACATTGCTTATCTCCCTCTCCGCTTTAGCCGCAGGGCAAACGACGCCACCGGAAAATTTACTCAAGGATGTGGCTGCTCGTCCGGCCATGTCGTTGAACGCCTTCCAGCAAATTGCACTGTCGCAAAATCCGACACTGCGTTTGGCTAAGAGCTTTGTCGCGCAGTCCGCTGCGCAAGCCCGCCAGGCAGGCCTGTATCCGAATCCGTCGGCCGGCTATCAGGGCGAACAGATTCGCGGAGGCTCCTATGGGGGTGGCGAACAGGGTGGCTTTGTGTCGCAAACATTTGTTCTGGGCGGCAAGCTGGGTTTGCGCCGGAACATCTTCGAGCAGCAGCGCCGGCAGGATGAACTCACGGTCTCGGAACAGCACTATCGCGTGTTAAGCAATGTTAGCCAGAGCTTTTATTCAGCGCTCGCGGCACAGGAAATCGTTAATCTCCGAAGACGGCTGCTCTCTCTTGCCAATGACGCCGTCGAAACCGCGCATCAACTCGCCAATGTCGGCCAGGCCGATCAACCTGATGTTTTGCAGGCCGAAGTAGAGGAGGAACAAGCCAGCGTAGACTACACCACTGCGCAGCGTGCTTACCTCCAGAGTTTTATAAATCTGGCGGCACTCGTCGGTAAACCTGAGCTTCCGGTAAGCCCTCTCGCCGGTGACCTAGAACGCTTTCCGGATGTGGATGCCGGCGGGATCATTAACCGAATCCTCCTGGATAGCCCTTCGGTGAAACGCGCGCAGCAAGGCGTCGTGCAAGCTGAGGCAGCTCTCAAAAGCGCCCGCCGCGAAGCTGTGCCGGATGTTCAAATTCAAGCCGGTCTGCAGCAAAACTTTGAACCGCTAGGCCAGATACCCGGCCCGGTGGGCGTGCAGGGTTTTGCCACGGCGGGCGTCACGCTTCCAATTTTCAATCGCAACCAGGGCAACATTGCCGCGGCTCGGGCCGAAGTAGAACGCGCTAACGCCGAGGCCACGCGCATTCAGTTATCCTTACGACAGAGTACGCAGCCTATGCTGCAGGCATTTCTTGCCGGCCGTTCGCAAGCAGAGCGCTATAAGACGCAAATGATTCCGCGCGCCCAGCGGGCTTATCAGCTCTATCTGGCGAAGTATCAGGAGATGGGCGCTGCCTATCCACAGGTCCTCGTTTCACAGCGTACTTTCTTTCAACTGCAGGTCGGCTACATCAATGCCCTCGAGAGTGTCTGGATGAATGCCATCGCTTTGCAGAATTACGGACTCACTTCCGGACTCAGTTCGCCCGAAATGTACGGAAGCTACACGACAAATATCAACTTACCGAACCGGGAACAGTAAACATGCTGACAGCCATTGAACATGCGCTTCTAATGACCCTCAGCATGGGCTGGGAACTGTTGTGGGCACTCATCCTCGGCTTCTTCTTATCGGCGGTCGTCCAGGCCGTTGTTTCGAAAGAAGAGATGAGCCGTCTCCTGCCCGACGATTCCCCCCGAACCATCACCGTCGCTTGCGGACTCGGCATGGCTTCCTCGTCCTGTTCTTATGCCGCGGTTGCTCTGGCCCGCTCCATGTTTCGCAAAGGAGCAAACTTTACCGCTGCCATGGCATTCCAGTTCGCCTCGACAAACCTCGTGCTCGAACTCGGTATCTTGCTGGCGGTTTTGCTGGGCTGGCAGTTCACACTGGCTGAATTTGTCGGCGGCCCGCTCATGATCATTCTGCTTGTGTTCCTGTTGAAGGCTTTTGTGCGCAAACCGTTAGTCGATGCTGCCCGGCAACAAGCCGACAAAGGAATTCAAGGACGCATGGAAGGTCATGCGGGCATGGACATGTCCGTCCATGAAGGGTCAATATGGCAGCGGATGACTTCAGACAAAGGCAGAACCGCCACCAGCCATTTGTTCGTCATGGACTGGGCGTCGCTCTGGATCGATATCGCGGGCGGTCTCCTTATTGCGGGCGCTATCAGTGCCTGGGTGCCCAAAGAGTTCTGGCAAGCCTTTTTCCTGCAAGGCCATCCGTTGCTCGCTAAACTTTGGGGCCCTCTTATTGCCCCCTTCGTGGCGATTCTCTCGTTTGTATGCTCTGTCGGCAACGTGCCTCTCGCGGCCGTGCTGTGGAATGGCGGCGTCAGCTTCGGCGGCGTCATTGCGTTTCTTTTTGCGGATCTGATCGTGCTGCCGATCCTCGATATTTATCGCAAATATTACGGCTGGAAGGTCGCCGGCTTTCTCCTTGTTCTGTTTTACACCGCTATGGCAGCGGCGGCGCTCGTGGTCGAGTTTGTCTTCGGTTTGCTCCATCTTATTCCGCAGCAGAGAAATGCTCAGATCATGGAGGAGTCGATCCGCTGGAACTATACGAGCATCCTGAACATTGTGATGCTCGTCGTCGCGGCCTTGCTGGTGGTTCGTTTCCTGCGCACCGGCGGCCCGGCCATGCTGCGCATGATGAGTGAACCGCAGAGCGAAACGCATCACCACCACCAGTGACAGTTGTACGCGGTGTAAAATGTGGCTGAAGAGCCGGGATAGCTCAGCTGGTAGAGCGCTAGATTTGTAATCTTGAGGCCACGAGTTCGATCCTCGTTCCCGGCTCCAGTTCGCTATTCATTCCGCAGCGCACCAATGGGATCCGATTTGGCTGCTCGCCAGGCCGGCAGAAAGGCTGCCAGCAACGCGACCAGGCCAAGCGCCAACGACGCCGCCAGCAACGTACTCCAATCGAGTGTTGCGCCTTCGAAGCTGGCGCCCACTGCTCGCAGCGGGATCAACGCCGCGATGAGACCCAGGACAAGTCCGCCCAGCGTCAATCGCATACCGTGGCCTGTAACGAGCGAAACAATTTCCCAACGCCCTGCTCCCAACGCCGAACGAATGCCAATTTCTCTCGTCCTCCGCGTAGCGTTGAAGCTGATGATGCCATACAATCCGATGGCTGCTAATAACAGTGCCACTCCGGCAAACACACTCAGCAGTTCCACAGCAAATTGCATCGGCCCAAGAGCTTTCGAGATCCGTTCCACCGGAGTCGCCACATCGAAAACGGATTGCAGCGGGTCCTGTTTGTGGACCGCCCGCGTAATGGCACCCGCCATTTGGTTTGCCTTGCCCGACGTCCTCACAATAAAGTTCATAGACGCCACGGGCTGTTGATAAACCGGTAAGTAGTAAATGCCCCTGACGTCGCCCGCATCGAAACTGTAAGCTCGAATGTGGCGCACCACGCCTACTACCGTGGCCCAGGGAGAGTGGCTGCTGTTGCGCAATCGCTGGCCAAGCGGATTTTGATTCGGCCAATATTTGGAAGCTAAATTCTCGTCGACAATGGCAACCGCCTGTGCGCCGGCACGGTCGGAGTCGTTAAAGTCGCGTCCTTTAAGGATCGGAATCCGCAGCGTCTCGAAGTAGCGCGGACTGATGTAGCCGCGATACCCATGTGGACCTGGATCACCCGGCCCACTCACCCTGCCTTCGATTTCGAAACTCCCTGTCCAATGGTCGCCATTAAACGGCACAGGTTCGGCTGCTGCCGCCGAAATTACTCCCGGCGCTGAGTTCAGCTCACTCACAACATTGCGGAAGAAAGCGGATTGCTGCGCATCTTCGTGATACGCCGCATCCGGCAATTCAACCGCGCCCGACAAGACTTGATTGGGATTGAAGCCGAGATTCTTCGAACGCAAATATTCCAAACTCTTGACCAGCACTCCCGACGCCAGTAACAGAACAACTGCTAGCGCCACTTGCCCGATCACCATCAGGCTGCGCGCCCGTTGACGTCGCGCGCCCTCGGTATCGGAGCGTCCCCCCTCTTTCAAGTTCTCGTACTGGCTGCCCAGTCTCGCCGCTTGCCACGCCGGCAACAATCCGAATAAGATCGAGGCGCAGGCTCCAGCCAGAATCGTGAATAGCAGGACGTTCTTATCGGGCTCGATCACCAGGCCTGCTGTAAAGCGAGCGGGCGCGATCAGCAGAATGCTCTTCAATAAAATCGATAAACTCAGCAGCCCCAGCAGTGTTCCTCCAAGCGCAAGAAGCAGGCTTTCCGCCATCGCTTGCGCCAGCAGATTTCCAGTACTGGCACCGAGTGCGCTCCGCACCGCCAATTCCCGCGATCGCGCGCTCGCACGCACCAGCATCAATCCAGCGATATTCGTACATGCCACCAGCAGCACCAGGCTCACGGACGCTGCCAGCACCAGTAGCGGCCGCTTCAGATCTCCGGAAGTCAGCTCGCTGTATTTCTCGACCTGCATGCTCCATTGCGAGTCCTTGGCATAAGCGCCCACCTCCTTGTTGCCCGCGGTCACATGCGCGGTCAGGACCTTCATGAACTGTTCGCAAGCCGGTAAGCCAACTCCAGGGGCCAGCCGCGCCGCTACTGTAAAGAATTCGTCGAACCGGTGATTTTCCGCAAATGACTCCGGCGGCAATCCGAACGGCATCCACAAATCGGCCATGCTCGGCCAGCGGAAATTAGCCGGCATCACGCCTATAATGCGATACGGTTTCCGGTCGAGTTCAATCGGCTTGCCGATAACATCCGGCCTCCCGCCAAACTGGCGCTGCCAGATGTCATACGCCAAAACAACCACGTGGTTCGAACCGTGGTTGTCGTCGTCCCGGCGGAAGCCACGCCCGAGCATTGGTCTGGCGCGGAAGATATCGAACCACTGCCAAGTCACCTGCGCCGCCTGCAATCGCTGCGGAGAATCGCCACTCGTGTAGTTCAGCCCTGCCACGTTCGACGCTGCAGCCGCCGAGAAGATGCTGGTGCTTTTCTGCACATCCAGGAAGTCGGGTAGCGACAAATCTATGCGGTCCAGATGCAGTTTCTGGTATGTTACGCGCGGCGCGACCACCTGCTCCGGGTGATTGATTCCCGCCGGATGCAAAAACAACGCATTGACAACGCTGAAAATGGCCGCATTACTTCCAATCCCCAAAGCCAGCGAAAGCAGCACTGTGACCGTAAACGCGGGCGTGCGCCGCAAGGTTCGGAAAGTAACGCGGAAATTGCTCCAGTTGAGCACGCCTCTCCATCGCGCACCTCGAATGCCAGCCCGCAGGGTGCAATTCCCGAAGGTCTTGGCAGGTCCACCGGGTGAAAGTGTTCGCACGTGGGAATCACAATCCCGTTACCGCGCAGCAATCTTCAGAGCGAAACTTCCCCTGCTAGTTTTTTGCCGCTTTCATCCGAGGACGCCGCAAGCGTGCAAGCCCGCTGTTGACCGCATCGAGCGAGAACGCGTCAGGATCATACTCGCCAATCCAATCCAGCATTTCCTCATCGTCCTTGTGGTTGGGATCGAGAATCGCTTCGCGAAGATTATAAAAGCCATGGACGCCTCCGCGATCCTCCGGCGGACAAGCCTCCTTCCCGCCCGTACAAACCGGAGTCATCACATTCGGATCAGCCGCCAACCGCTTCTCGAGGACGATACCCTGCTCCCAGTTATCACCGAAATCATAGGTGTATTCGAACTTTGCGCCGACCCTGCCGAGCACGCTCCCAAGCGTTATAGCGCGCTCGTCTTCCGTAGTTTCATCCATAAACCCGCTCATCGGCTGGGGCCGCTCGAACACCAGCCGTCCGTTGCGGAATTCGTGCAAGTGTTCGTCCTCCCATCCCATCGCCGTTTGCAATACCTGATGCAATTCCACCAGCGTTACCGCTGCCGGTACCAGCAGCCGACGCCAGATCGCCGACTCGGTGCCTAAAAGAGTCACCTTATTCGATAAACCTCCTGCTCGGCAGGTATTTTCTTCGTTGGCATGGCTTCGCAGTCGAAATAGTAGTAATTCGCCGTTTCGCAACTTATGCACGCTAAACGATATGTAATCGGTTGTCGTCCGCGGTCCCGCGATTATGTCCGGTGAGCCTAGCTTTCGCATTTCGCTATTTCCAGCAAACACAGGCAAGGCCGCGAGTCCAACTCCTCAGTGTGTGGCTGCCGTCTTCTTAGGCGTCGACATCTTCACCATCTGTTTGAACATCAGTTGGGGAGCGATCCGGCTCATGGCCTTCAACACGTTACTGAGGCCAGGACGGATCTCGAGCTTACCCGCTTCGATTCCGGCTATGGCTCGCTTTGCGAGCGTCTCCACGTCCATTCCCTTTTGCCCTTTCAATTCCTCCGCGAACTCGCCTCGAAACAGCGGCGTCTCGACACCGGGAGGCGCCAGTTCAATTACTGTGACGCTCGTGCCTTTGAGCTGCACGCGCAGCGATTGGGTGAATGAGTGAATGGCGGCCTTCGTGGCGCTATAGACCGGCGATATGGCGAAAGGGATGAAGGCCAGGCCCGACGAGATGTTGACCATAAGCGCGCCCTTGCGGGTTTTCAGGTGTGGCAGGAACTGTTGGACCATCCGCACCGGCCCGCTTAGATTGATCTCGATTTCGCGCGTGACATCGTTCAGGTCGCGATCGTGATTGAGATTCAGATTGCGCATAATCCCGGCGTTGTTGATGAGCGTGTCGAGTGCCGGAAAATTCGCAAGTACGTTCTTATGTAGCGCCGCTATAGCCCCAGGATCGCTAACATCGCTCTGGAAGGTGTGGACGGCCGGTAGCGCCCGCTTGGCGGCATTGAGCTTTTCCTGATCCCTACCGGTGACGATAACCGTGTTATCACGCTGGAGAAGTTGCTTCGCCAGCTCAAGGCCGATGCCGCTTGTTCCGCCGGTGATCAGAATAGTCCTTTGTCTCAACACCGTCATTCCCATGTTTGCGAGTATAGGCGTTTCACTCTCCAAGAGGAAGAAGGCACTCAAAAGTGCAATACTTACCAAAAAGAGAGCATAAGTGATGATTAAAGATCTACATTTCACCGAGGAGCAAATCGCTTTGGCGCAAGCCTATGCCGCCTGCACTCCGACCGAAGATCTCGACCCGCGAATCGAAACGTTGGTCAACGATCTGATTGGCCGCGTTGCCGACAAGTGGACGATGCTGATTCTCGAGGTTTTACTTGAAAAGGGAGAGCTGCGGTTTACTCAATTAGGCACGCTCGTCCAGGGCATCAGCCAAAAAATGCTCACGCAAACTTTGCGCCTGATGGAGCGCGAGGGTTTGCTTACGCGGACCGTACATCCCGTCGTGCCGCCGAAAGTCGAATACAAACTCACCAAGCTCGGCGTGACCCTAAGCGCAGCCTTTTGCGGTGTTTGGGTTTGGGCGGCGGAAAACCTGGTAGATGTGGAGAAGGCGCGCCGTGAGTTCGACGAAAAAACCAGACGCAGCGCGGGTTAGGCAGCAACCTTCTCGACCGGAGTGGATGGCTTTTCCGAAAGCTCCTCCAGGCTTTTACCCTTAGTTTCGGGTAGCAAAAAGACGGTGACGATCAGCCCCAGGGCGCTTACAGTGGCGGCGGCACCCTCCGCGGCGGGTAAGCCATGCCAGTGCATGAAGAACGGAAAGGTGAAGACGCCGATGAAGCCACCGACCTTACCCATAGCCGCCGCAATACCGTGGCCGGTAGTCCGAACCTTCACGGGGAAGATCTCCGAAGGATAGACGAATGTAGTGGCATTGGGGCCGAACTCAGTAAAAAAATAACTGAGGCCGTAAATGATTAAAAAGGGATACACTAACTTCTCGACGTTCGGAATGAGGGCGAGCAGGCCAAAGGTGACTGCCATCATGCCAAAGCCCAGGCCCTGAATGGTCTTGCGACCAAGCTTGTCCATCGTAAGCGCCGCGACGGCATAGCCTGGCGCTGCGAAGACAACGAAGATGCCGAGCTGCGTAAGTGTCTTCTGCAAGATTGTGTGATCGCTACCCAGGGCCGAGAGCACGAGCGGGCTTGAGACAGTGTTGCCATAGTAGGCAAAGTCCATCAGGAACCACGCAGCACTCGCGCCGATTAGACGGGAAAGGATCATCTTGTCGTCGACGAGCCGGTGAAACCCATCCCAGAAAGAGATGGAGTGCGTTTTCTTGTCAAAATGTTCGGATTTCTTGAGCTTGCCAGAGTCGTCCTCTTCATGACCGGCAGCTTTGAGAAACCGCGGCGACTCTTTAAGGTGACGGCGTGCACCATAGACGGCAAGAGCGGGCAGCGCTCCAAAAGACACTAGAATCCGCCAGATGATGTCATGCGAGAGAGGAGTGGAAAGCAGAGCCGCAGCCAGTAGCGGACCGACGATCAGTCCAGCCGCTTGCATCGCGAAGACTAGAGTGACAAGCATCCCGCGATGAGCCTTCCCGGCATACTCGCTCATAATGGTGGCCGAAACAGGATAGTCTCCGCCGATGCCAATACCGAGAATGAAGCGAAAACCGATCAGCCACCAAATATTAGGGGAGAAGGCGCAGGCGATTGCGCCCGCGGCGAGCACCAGCACCTCGACGCCGTAAATCCGCTTGCGGCCAAGCATGTCCGCCACCCGGCCAAAGAGCAACGCACCGATTGCCGACGCAAGTAGAGCTGTAGACTCGACCAGGCCTTCTTCTACTTTGCCCACATGCCACATGGGCTTCAGCAGCGCCATGACGACCCCGATGATAAAGAGATCGTACGCGTCGGTAAAAAAACCCATGCCCGAAATGAACATGATCTTCCAATGTTCCTTGGAGATCCCGGCATTATCCATCTCCGAGAAGTCGGTCTGCTTACTGTCGATAGGCGTGGCCACAGCGTTTACCTCTCCCTAATTTGGTCCATGAGTGTTAAAAGAGCATGACAATCGAGCGCGCCGCGCCCGTTATCGTTGAACTTTTCGCTCCGAACCATCGTCCTGATCGTGGAAGAAGTTTTTTTTGAGTGTCGGCCAACATCTCGCGTATCACCGCCGTCTAAGTCGCGAGAACTTGAAACATGGTTTGGGAGACCGGCTTGCAGCTGCCTTTTGCCGCTAGTGTGCCAGAACATCGGAACGATGCGGAACTGGTGGAGCAGTGCAAGCGCGGCGACCTGAAGGCGTTCGAGTCTTTATACACCGTGCACTCGGCGCGGATGAAGAGCCTCGCCTTTCATCTTTTAGGAAACCGTTCCGATGCCGAAGACACCGTTCAGGAGGCCTTCCTCAAGGTCTACCGCGCTCTCAATAGCTTCGAAGGCAACTCATCCATCTCGACCTGGATTTACCGCATTCTGCTGAATTGCTGTTACGATGCGCTGCGCAAACGACAGCGGCTGGCCGAAGATTCCGCTAAACCAGAAATCCCTTCGGATCCCAAACTGCCGCTAAAAATTGCGCTCGAAAGAGCTCTCGATCTGATCGGTGAACGCCAGAGACTGGTCTTCCTGATGTTCGAGGCCGAAGGTTTGCGGCACTCCGAAATCGCTGCCATCCTCCAGGTGCCGGAGGGTACCTCGCGCAGTTGGCTGTTCGAAGCCAAGTGCCAGCTGAAGCGTTTGCTTACGGAGACAACGCGATGAAATTTGAATGTGGTGATCTCGAACGGGCGCTGGCCAACTCCGATCTCATGCCGGAAGCACGCGAACACCTAAAGAATTGCGCCCTGTGCCGCCGTGAGTACCGGTTGTGGACTGAAATTTCATCCGTGGCGCGCGACTTGCACCAGGAGTGGGAGAGCCCATCGGTTTGGCCTAATATCCGCTTGGCACTCGTAGCCGAACCAAAACTTAGGATCGCCTGGTGGAAGCAGCCCAGACTCTGGAGCATGGCGGCTGGCGGGGCATTGATTGCCGTCCTTGTGCCGGTCTCGATCAGTTATTACTCCCCCAAAGTATCTTCGAAGCGAGCCGCAGTCAGTCAGCCCCAACCTACTAATCAAAGTAAGGACTTCCTCACCGAACAGGCGCTCCAGGAAGTCGAGAAGAGCGAAACCGCGTACAGGCATTCCATTGAAAAATTGTCGCGTCTGGCGGAACCGAAGTTAGAGAAGACCTCATCGCCAGCCGCCATCAACGCGCGCGAAAAGCTCCTGATGCTCGATTCAGCCATTTCTGAAACCAGAGCGAACGTGGCCTCCAATCGCTTCAATATTCGTCTGCAAACCGCCCTCGCTGATCTCTATCGCGAAAAGCAGCAGACTCTGCAGGAGTTGCTCTCTCATGAACATGGTCAGAAAAATTAGCCTCGCACTGCTGAGCCTCGCGCTTGCCAGTCACGCCTTGGCCCGCGAGGAGTTTACTAAGACATTCGAAAAGACAATTCCTCTACGGAACGGACAACGTATTCTCCTGGAGCATCATTTTGGCGACATCGTCGTGCGCACGCACCCCCAAGGTGAAGTCGGCATTCGGGCCGAAATTCGCGTCTCGGCCGCCGATCTCGATCAGGCCAAAGCCTACGCCGATAAGGTCGAGATTCGTGTGGAGAACGCTTCTGAATTGTCGATCCGCACGCGCTATCCAGAGGCCGGGCAGTCTGTGCTTGGTTTTCATTGGAAGAATGTATCGTTTTCGGTCCATTACGAAGTGGTTGTACCGGAAAACACTCCGCTCAGTATTCGCAATGCCTTTGGCGGCGTCGCCATCAGCGGCATTAAGGCGGATTGTGATGTTACCACCTCGCACGGAGATCTGGCTTTCGCAGACGGGCGCGGCACGCAGCGCCTGCAGAATTCCTTCGCCTCTATCGAAGTCAGGCACAACGCGGGAAATGTTTCTGTGGACAATAGCAACGGCGCCGTCGATGTGTCCGACATCGCGGGATCGCTTACGTTGCGGGATCGATTCGCCAGTTTGAATCTGGCCCGCGTCGCCAACGGTTTGGATGTGACCAATTCCAACGGCGCCATCGATGTGAGCGATTCTGGTGGCTCGGGCCTCATTCATAACTCATTCGGCAGCGTCACGGTTCGCAACTTCCGTGGGGATCTTTCGGTGGGCGACAGCAACGGCAAGGTGGACGTCTCTAACGTGGACGGCTCGGCTAACCTGCGCAGCTCGTTCGGCGACATCAGTTTTGCCGGTATTAAAGGGCAGGTAACAGCCCGCGGTAACAACGCGAAAATCGAAGGCAGTAGGGTCGGCGGCTCGCTCACCCTGGTGAACTCATTCGGCGCTGTTGACGTCGCCGGCGTGCAGCACGACGTGCATATTGAATCTGGGAACGGCGCAGTCCGGCTCACGCAAGTCGGCGGAAATGCGCAGGTAAAGACCAGTTTTGGAACGGTTGAGGCCGACAACATCGGCGGAAAGTTGTCTGTCGAAAATGCAAACGGCAGTGTGAAAGCCTCGCAAATGAAGGGTGCCGCGATTTCTACTAGCTTCGCGTCAGTGACTCTCGATCAGGTCTCCGGACCCATTCAAGTCGAAAATCAGAATGGTTCAGTCGATGCCTCCAGGAGTATGCACGGTGCTTGTGAACCGATCGCGATTCATACTTCGTTTTCAGCGTTGCGCGTGCATCTGGAATCCGACGCCAGTTATCAGGTGTCTGCCAGAACCTCCTTCGGGCACGTCCGATCCGAGTTCCCCCTCACAGTGTCAGGCTCGATGTCGAGCGATGGACTGAGTGGCACCATAGGTACCGGCAAATGCGAAATGCGGCTCACCAATAGCAACGGCTCCATCGAAATCCTGAAATCCTCGCAGTGATCCTTGGGGAACTGGCGCGCTCAACGGACTCGCCCTCTCGTGAAATCGCGCACGACGCCCCAAACCGGCTGTGCGCTCGGCCCGCGTCCGCAGCAGTTCCTCTTTCGTTTGGTAGCGCGGCATCGCGTCATGTGCTTGCTTTGTCGCGCTTCGGCCAATCCCCTGTTCAGAAACGAACAGCGCCGTTTCTGGCGTAGTTCGTCAACTCATTGAAAGCAGACAAAGATTTTAAAAAGCGGACTTGGCATCCTGGTTGCATCTCTCTGGTAGAGACTGAACAGAAAAGCAGCCATGCAAATCAGCAAGCAACTAACGGGTACCGAGACAAAAAGCGTTCTTGTGGTCGACGACCAGTCGGATGTCAGGGAAGCCTTTCGTTTCTTACTGAAAAGCGCCGGCTATCAGATTCAAATGGCGGATTCTCCGCAAGCAGCACTGAACGCCGCATCCGTTAACGCGCCTGATCTGATCGTCATCGATATGAACTACGCAAGCGACACGACTTCCGGCCGCGAAGGAATCGTGCTGCTCGACCGCTTACGCGAAATCAATCAGCATACGCCTATCATCGCCATGACCGGTTGGAGCACGATCGATCTGGCAGTTGAAGCCATGCAGCACGGCGCCTGTGACTTCATCACGAAGCCTTGGGACGTTAATCACCTCCTTGAAATGTTCGACAAACATCTGCGGGCCTCCGCCGCAACCAGAAAGTTGGCGGTTTCGCGAACCACCGAGCTCTCCATCGCCCAAAGCATTCAGCGCAAATTGCTGCCGGATCCCAGCTATTCGGCAGCTGGACTCCAATTTGATTGTGCCTTTCTGCCGGTGCGCGAAGTCGGGGGCGACCTGTATGACTTTTTCAGTTTCGGTGACTCGAACGCGGCCTTCCTGCTGGGAGATGTGTGCGGCAAGGGGCTTGGCGCCGCCATGCTGGTGGCGACTCTCCAGGCCACCTTTCGCAGCCAGCGTGACCTGGTCGATACTCCGGAACTCCTGCTTGAGCGGGTTAACCGTCTGTTCTTCGACGCCACGCGCCCCGAACATTTCGCCACGCTTTTCTTCGGCATTTATGAGGCAGCGAAAAGCCGCATCCGCTACATCAACTGCGGCCACCCGCCTGCTGTGCTGCTGCACTCCGACGGAACCACCGCAACACTGGAACCGAGCGGCATGGTGCTGGGAGCCTTTCCGAACTGCACTTTTGAAGAACGCTCCGTGCCTTTCACTGGCCAGGACCGCCTGGTGCTTTTCTCTGATGGATTGTCGGAAGCAGGTATGGACACGCCGCAAGAAGACGACAACTGGTACCTCGACGCCATTCGCGACTTAGGCGCCCATCCATCCAACTCGCTCGCCACCGCGTTAGCAGAATCGGCAGCCGCGCGTGGAGAACAAACCGACGACATCACGGTAGTCGCCATACAAGCTGCTGCGTAGCCTTACCGTACAATTTCTGCATGACTCCTCCGCTATCCCGCCGCCAGTTTGTCGGCACGGTCGGCGCCGCCTCTTTGCTCACCGCGAATGCCTATTCGAAGATCATCGGCGCCAATGACCGTCTTCGCATGTCGGTCATTGGCGCGGGCGGCATGGCCACCAATCATATGGAAAGCTTGGTGGCTTCGCGCGATACGGATAACCTCGAGATCATCAACGTCTGCGACATTTACCAAAACCGTTTGAATAAAGCGGCTCAACTTACCGGCGCCAGGCCGCTCGATGACTATCGCCGTGTGCTCGATAACCAGGATGTGGATTGGGTTTTGATCGCCACACCTGAACACTGGCACTACCAGATGGCGATGGACGCCCTCGACGCCGGCAAACATGTCTATGTCGAAAAGCCCATGACACATAGCATCGAGCAGGCAAAGAAGCTCACCCAGAAAGTGAAGTCAACCGGTCTCAAGCTGCAGGTCGGCGTGCAAGGCATGTCGGACGAATCGTACGCCGTGGCCAGCCAGCACGTGAAAGCCGGTGAGCTGGGCAAAATTGTTCTGGCGCAAATCGATTACTCGCGCGACTATCAAGGCGATTTCTGGGCCGGCGACGACTATCCGATTGATGCCGATGCTAAACCTGGCGAAAATCTGAATTGGAAAGCCTGGCTGGGCCCAGCACCCAAGCGCGAGTGGGATCCGGAACGGTATTTTCGCTGGCGTCGTTATTGGGACTATTCGGGCGGCATTGCTACCGATCTGTTCGTTCACCGGGCGACTCGTTTGATCCGCGCCTTGGATCTGACCTTTCCCGATTACGTGGTCGCCACCGGCGGCAAATTCGCCTTCACCGAGAGCATTGCCGAAATTCCCGACACCTTCAATGTACTGGCGGACTATCCGGGTGGTCCCACCATGCAATTGATTTCTTCGATGGGCAACGACACGAAAGTGGATCATCTGATCCGGGGCCACAAAGCTACCCTCGCGTTCACGAAAACAGGCTTCACAATCACGCCCGAAAAAGATTTCGAGAAAGACATGCAGCCCATCACGTATGAGAAAACGGGCGCAGAAGACGTCACACTGCATCACCGCAATCTGCAGGATGCGATCCGCAAGAACGAACCGCTGAAGTGCGATTGCATGCTGGGCCTCTATGGCGTTGTCATCTGCGAGATGTCGGTCGAATCGTTTCGAAAGCGTAGTTATCTCAAGTGGGATCATTCCAAGCTGCAAGCTGTAAAAGCTTGACGAGCGGCTTTCATTGAACAGACGCCGAATAGAACTCCCACTCGCGTGTCGCCCGGTTATGCAGTGAGTGCAGATCTTCCTGCAAAACTAAGCCGGCAGCTGCTAATTGGTGCGCGGCTTCGTCGATGCGTTGCAGGTATACCGCCTCATTTGGATAGCGATCCTGCACAGGTCGTCTTGGATCGGTGTTTCCCGATTTCGCGCGCGGAAAAGGAATCCACGATCCCAGGAAGCTCACCAGTTCGCTTGGCGCGCCCATCGATTCGCTGCGCAGATTCCAGCCGGTGTACGAGGCCAGCGGGACTGCGATCTCCGGCATTTGAATCCCGCCTTTTTCATTCCCGTCCGCATTCACCTGCGGTACGAATGTCGGGAAAGGCGCTCCGACTTCCGGAGGTTCGCTCTTAGAATTCAAACGATACGCTTCGCGTTTGTGGCTCGGCACAGTCAAACCCGCAATGTGCGGGAACTTGAGTCCCTCCAGGCTGGTCAACTCGCCCGCTTGCAGCCGTGGGTAATGCGATGGCGGGGGCGCATCGCCAGCCACAACCCACTTTTCCATCGCTAACAGCAGCGCGCGTAAGCTATAGCGATAATCATTGGTGTTCGAAACATTCTGGCCGTGTCGTTCCCCGCTCGGTACCGGCTTCTCCGGTATCACTCCAATCGTGTGCTGCGATCCGGCGAAGAAATAGATTCGCGTGTTCGCCGACGGCGCGGCATCGGCTTTGCCATCTGCTGTCGTATGAATGAGTGAAGCGCACCGGCTCCAGTATTCGTAAGAGCCATTCGTCAGAAACAACTTGGGAACGACGTGCTCGGCATGCGACTTTTGCAAAAGACTCTCTTCGTCGAACGGCGGCACATCCACCGGGTAAAATACATTCGCAAACTCGTGTCCATCGCGCGAAGGCTGCGCGAAACGCTGATTAAAGCTGCCGCGACCTGCTCCCGCCACATGAGCCCACACTCCATCAAAAACACGGTTTCCTTGCTCGTCTTCATTGAACTCGTCGTACAGGTATTCCCGCAGAAAACGGCCGCTTTGCGAAACCCCAAACGCGATCGTGTGTTGAATGGAGCCGTCCATCCCGCCCTGTTTCAGGTACGATACGAAGTCCCGTATGCCCGCCATGCCGAGACCCGCAATCGACGGATTTTTTGTTTCGTAAATGACCTCGTAGATGATGCCGGGTAGGAATCCATCTCGCAATTCCACATGCGACGGATCGATGAACTTCCATTGCGCGTGCGGTATCAGCGTGCGCTTACCGATGACCGAGGTCCGCGCGAACAAACGGTTGCCGCTCGCGCTCGGATCGAGCACCGGATAACCAACTTGTCCCTTGTCTCCAGTCGAGATAGTCTTCACTAGTTGATCACCTGTCCATTCCGATCGGACAAAACCAGTAATAGGTTTACCCATCGCCGTCGCGACCGGTAGGTAGGCGCGCAGCAATCCTGGCTTTGGCGGCACGTCAAACTCCCAGCCAATCCACACCAGCGTGTATCCATGCTCGAGCAGAAATCCATCGCCTATGCTCGACGCCGACCTCGGATCAAACGGACCATGAGCGAAGTTGAACTCGTAGAGTAATCCTTTTCCGCCGCGATTTGAAATTTCCACTAGGGCGGTGTGATTGCTTTTGTTCGGATCGCGCGGCCGCATCACAAAGAGGTCCGCTGAAAATTCCACCAGCCCCCGAGCATTCTTCGGTCCCAGCTTCAGGTCCGTGATACTTGCGTTGCGCGGCTGATCGGGATCGACAGCAAACTGCACTTTCCCGGCGACGTACTCGTAACCTGCGTTACCGGCCACCGCTCCCTTCTCTAAGACCTTGACGCTGGTGACTGCGCAGTTGCCAATGAAACAACTCGCAACCACGCCAAACAGGCACGCCGCGCATCGCACAAATAAACGCATGTTCAAGTGTACGGAATCGCGCCTTACCACCTGAGGCAAAATGAAGCTGTGGATTGGCGCGAGCATGGGGTCAAGATCGTCAGAGCCGGAACCTTCGATCCGAACACACCGCAAACGCCCGGCATGACCAGAGCCGCGGCCATCACGCACGCCCGCACCGGCGCATCGAAGCTGTGGGCGGGAACGGTCGTCGTCGAGCCGAACGCCAAGACCGGTCCGCATCATCACGGTGAACTCGAAACCGTACTTTATGTCGTTCGAGGTCACGCGCGCATGCGCTGGGGCGAAAAACTCGAATTCTCCGACGAAGCCGGACCCGGCGACTTCATCTACGTTCCTCCCTACGTGCCGCATCAGGAAATAAACGCACGCTCCGACGAGCCATGTGAAGCCGTAGTGGTCCGAAGCGGGCAGGAGCCGATTGTGGTGAACCTGAATTTGGAAACGCCGGAACCGGCCGACGGCGGCAATCCCGGCATGCCCTTTCATCCCTAGTACTACTGTGTTATAAAAGTAACTCGCAACAAAGAGGGCAACAGGGAAGCTGGTGAATAAGGGATCGGGCGATGCGGAGGCGAATCGTGGCGATGGAAGCTGGGTTATGCCGCTCGGCTCGAACGCGCGGCTCCGCGTGGTTGAAAGTGGGTAGGAATTGGCGCGGCGCGTAATCCCAGCTTGCCTGCGCGGGCGGAGGGGGAAAAACGGCTTCGCTCTGCTATTAGAAAGCCGTAAGAGGCAATGCTGAGTGTGGCGTGATGATGAAACCCGCGCCAGCCTCTGCCTTCGTAATGTCCCAGTCCGAGTTCTTGTTTCAGTTCTTCATAGTCCCGTTCAATGATCCAGCGCTGTTTGGCAATCGCAACCAGGTCTTTTGGCTGGGTATCGGCGGGCAGTGTGGAGAGCCAGTATTTAGCAGGTTCGGCTTCCCCTTTCGGCCATTCGATGAGCAGCCATTCTTCCGCATGCGGTTCGGCCTGCCAGTAGTCGCGGTGTGCCGGGCGAACTCGCACTGCCGCAAAGCGCGAACGAAATGGCTGTTCTGTGCCCCTCCGCCAGTTCACTGTCTTCCAGTCCTTAGCAGGTAAATCAGATGCCAACTGCTTCGCCGAAACAGGCTGGTGGTCTTTGTCCCGCCGCAGCAAACTCGGGCGCCGTCCCCTCTGTTTGCGTGGCGCAGGCGGCAGCGGTTCCGTCCCTGGTGCCCACACTGTTAAGGAAGACTGCACACCCACCGTGTACTCCAGTCCCAGTTCCGTAATGCCGGCCCGAAACCGTCCGTCCACTCCATAACCGGCATCAGCCACAATCACACCCCGCGTGACCTCTTCCTCGACAGCCTTCCTGATCTGCGCCAGAGCGATCTGTGGCTTGGTCTGAAACTGAATTTCCTCCGGAATGCCGCCTGCCTTCCTCCGCTTCTTATCCTCGGTCCACGATTCCGGCAGATATAAACGGAAGGCAATCGGTAAACTCGCTGACCAGGTGGCCACCGACAGACTGACCGCCACGCGGCAGTTATCCTGCTTGCCGACCGGACCGCAATACTGCCGGGCCACGCCTACCGAATGACTGCCTTTCTTGGGAAAGCCTGTGTCCTCCACAATCCAGCAAGCGATCTTGCCGTGCTCCTGCATGGCCGGCAAAACCGAACTCCGCACTTGCCGCAGCATCTCCTCATCGCTCCACGGCGCATCCGCCACCAGATGATGCAGGCTCTGGTGCGTGCGCTGAATGTTATCCGGGGCCAGTCGTGCAGCCATCGGCTCCACGCTCTTCCGCTCACCGGGTAACAACAATCCCGTGCAGTAATTCTTCAGCGGAATCTCGCGATCGGCATGCCCCGCGGCTTTTGCCAGGCCCTCCATGTATGCCGCAAAGCGCTTCTGTTGTGGGCCTGGCTCAGAAGCTTTCTTTCCCACAAAACAATCTTACATCATTTTGTTCTTTTTATAACACAGTAGTACTAGTACCAAGTTGCGGAAAAAAGCGTATGTGGCCGCTCCGTTGCGGTCACGGCTCTGCCGGTAGAGACAGGTACCGGCAGTACGCGAAACTCAACCAGGTTAAAAGCAATCAGCTTTCGATTGCCTGTGCGCACATTGTGATAATCCAAGACATATGAGTTCATCACTGGAGAGCTACGAGGAGCAGTACAACTGGGAGTTACAGGAGATCGATGCAGGCCTACCGGACATCGAAGCGGGCCGCACCATTTCAGGCGAAGAGTTCGAAGTGAAAGTAAGATAGATGATTGCCGGCAATACTGCAATGAAAGCCCGTCGCGCTAAAAAATCCAAAGACTTATCGGGTATCTCAAAGAGAGGAATTGTCATAATGAACCTGCATGACAACGACGTGCAAATCCTGCGGTAAGAAGAATCGAGTCCCTGCCAAACACCTCGCCGATACCGGACGCTGCGGCTCCTGCCAAGCCCCGCTTGAACCGGCCGGCGAACCGATCGACGTGGACACAGCCAGCTTCGACGAAATCGTTCGGGAGAGCCGCGTTCCGGTGCTGGTGGATTTTTGGGCGGCCTGGTGTGGACCTTGTCGCGCTGCCGCACCGGAAGTAAAGGCGCTCGCCCATGAGATGGCCGGCAAAGCCCTTGTCCTAAAGGTCGATACCGAGAGCCACCCGGATTTAGCTACCCGCTTCCGTGTGCAAAGTATCCCTAACTTTGCTGTTATCCAGAACGGGCAAATGGTCTTTCAACAGCCTGGGCTTGTCAACCGCAGCCAGATGCGGAACTGGCTCGAAACCGCGGCGGCCGGAGCAACCCCATAGCGCCTTCATCCTCTTCTCTGCTTGCGAGCCTGGGCATCGCGTCCACCTCTTTTATGGGCGCCCTTCTCGGTAAACGCAGTGTCCAGGGCGGCTCGAGCGATGTGATGAGCCTGCCACCAGTGCCTGCAGGACGAGACGCCACAACTCAGGACACTCTTCAGTTTCTCGAACGCTGCCACAACTTCGGGGCTTCTGGTGTGCAGACCAAAATCACCGGTGATCCACGACAACTGCGCGCTCGCGCCGATGAACTCGGCATGTGGCTCGAAGGCATGATCTCGATCCGTACCACTACTCCTGAAACACTCGAACAAGAAATTCTCCTCGCCAAAGCCGCTGGCTGCACGCTCGCCCGCGACGGACTTCTCGGCGGCCGCCGTTACGAAACCTTTCGAACACTCGCTGAGTGGAATGCCTGGAAGGCCGAAAGTATGCGCAAGCTACGCGAGGCTATCCCGGTTTTCGAAAAACACCAGTTCACCTTGGCGATCGAAAACCATAAAGACTGGGCGCTCGATGAGTACACCGGCTTATTCAAAACGTTTGAAAGCCAGTATTTCGGCGCGTGTCTCGACTTCGGCAACAATCTTTCGCTGCTCGATGATGTGACAGAAACCTTTCACACTGTGCTCCCATACCTGAAAGCAACTCACTGCAAAGATATAGCCCTCGCACCCTGCGCCGAGGGATTTCTTTTGTCCGAAGTGCCATTGGGAGAGGGTGTACTCGACCTGCCATCGCTGTTCGCTTCTCTCGCGAAACAGCAGCCGCATGTTCATCTGTCGCTCGAGATGATCACGCGCGATCCGTTACTCGTCCCCTGTTTGACGGACCAGTATTGGGCAACATTTCCCGAACGCGGAGCGATTCCTCTCGCACGCACTTTGCGTTTCGTCAACCAAAACAAAAGTGCAACCCCGCTCCCGGAGCCCGAACAACTCACCGCCACCCAGCACCTGCAGTTGGAAGAAAAGAACATTGAGGCGTGCTTTGCCTACGCCAAACGTCGCCGCTAAACTCGCCCGTCGCTCTGCGCGTAAACCGCTTGCGGATTATTACGCCGTTGCAGAATTTCTTCCAGCATCGGAGGAATTTCGAAGACTGCCCGATTCTCCATTTTTGCGATCCGGCTCTTCATGCTGGCCAGTTTTTCCGCCTGCAGCAAATCCTGCACCGCGCCATCGATTTGCCGAAAATTCCGCAAGACCACGCCCACATTCTGTTCCGACACCCACTGCGCGTTATAGCGCTCCTGCGGCAACGTCCACGCATTCGATTCGACAATCACCGGCAAGCCCATTTTCAAAGCTTCTGAAATGCTGCCCGGGCCCGGTTTGCCAACGAAGAAATCGGAAAGCGCCATATAAAGTGGCACCTCTTTCGTAAATCCTTCCAGCACAATTTTGTTTCTCGTGCACAGTTTTTCCAACCGGGAGCGCAGTGATGCATTGCGTCCGCAAATCATGATCAGCTGGAGATCCGACGAGCTATTTCCCAACCTCTTCGCGATCGAATACATCATGTTCGAACCTTCCCCGCCAAACAGCACAAGCCCGGTAGGCAGATCTGGATCGAGACCCAATCGAATGCGTTCTTCCCGGCGGTCGAAGGTAGGTAAATCGTAAAACTCTGGCCGCAGAATCATCCCGCTGGTGCGAAATATCTCCTGGTCCTGGTAGTCCAGTCGGATCGCTTGCTGCACGGCGCGTTTGGTGCCGCAAACCAGATATTGCTTCTGGCGTTCCATCCAGAAATGCGGCGGATAGTCCGCGAAATCGGTCAGGATCGTAACAAGCGGCACCCCGGGCCGCGTTTTCTGCAGGCTTTGGAACAGTGCGCGGTTGAAATTCGGCACCAGCGAAACAACCAGATCCGGCTTTTGTTTCATCCAGAACTGCATGAGCACCTTCACCTGTGCCGAGTGATACAAGCGAATAATTGCGTGCATGCACGGCAACAGATACGTTGAGCCTAACGTCCAGCCTTTGGCCAACGCCAGATTGTAAATGTCCTCCAGCCGGATCCCGGTCACTTTACGGAAAACATCCAACCGGTCCAGCACGTCCTGCAGGTTCACCAGGCGCACCGCCCAGTCATATTCGAGAGACTCGACTACCGATTGCAAGGCGAGCGCTGCGCTTCTGTGCCCGCCTCCCGCATCGAAATATATGAAATCGACTTTCGGTTGAACCTGCAACTCTTTATCCTACTTGCCTCCCGGAAAATTCCGTTTTGCAAGCCATGAAACTCTGTACGCGACCATTCATTGAGGTTTTGCCGAGTTGTCACGGCATTGTAATCGCTGCCCCATTAAAAAGGAAGTAGAGCGTTGAGAACTGTGCTCAATTTCGTAAACTACTTATGTGAGGGGGCGCATGCATGACAGCCCACCAGAACATGCTTCAGTTTATTGCCTCGCGCGATCACAGGCTGATGCGTAAGGTCAACAAGTGGCCGGCACCCAAATGGATTCGTTTGTGGGCGATCGCCGCCACGCGCGCTGGAGACGGCTGGCTCTGGTACCTGACGGGCCTCGCGGTGCTTCTTTTTGGCGGTGACATCCGCCTTACCGCGATCGCCTCGGCTGGATCCTCCGCGATGGTCGGCATTGGCCTCTTTAAGTCGCTAAAGAAATTATCGGGCCGTCGGCGTCCCTGTGAAATTGAACCTCACTGCTGGGCCAATTTGTTGCCGCCCGATCAGTTTTCCTTCCCGTCCGGTCATACCATCACGGCCTTCGCAGTCTCCATTACTCTCGCCGAGTTCTATCCTGCATTTTTACCCGCGTTGCTCTTTTGCGCCCTCAGCATTGCTGTTTCGCGCATCCTGCTGGGCATGCACTTTCTCAGTGATGTAGTTGTCGCCGCAATCCTCGGTACTGGTTTAGCTTTCGTCAGCCACTCCATTTTCACCTGATCTTCTAAGGAACTGGTCCTGAGGCCATGGTGGCGGCGGGGACAAGTTGGTAGCCAAGGCGGAAGGCTTGACGCTTGAGCCTGGCTTCGGCTCTTTGCTGGCGTTGGGCGTCGCTGGCGGCCCAGAGCGTAGCATCGTATTCCACCTGTTGTTTGAGCATCGTGTAGAAGATCACCGCGATTTTGTGGGCGGTCGCGGTAGTGGCAGCCGTGGGGCCGAGTTTGGCTTTCATGCGACGCAGGTAGTCGCCGAGCGGAGTCGCGCTGCGATGCAGCGCATGTGCGGCTAAGCGGAACATTTGGCCGGCGCGATTTTTTACTTTGCGAATCCCTTTCCAGAGGACTCGTCCGCCGCTGATGTCGTTGTCCGGGCAGAGGGCCAGCCAGGAAGCAAAGTGCGCGGCGGTCGGCCACTGGCTCATATCACGGCCCACTTCACTGAACAGCGGCAGGGCCATGGTCTCCACGCCGGGGATCTGCGTCACGTCGACGCCAAACAGTTGGTAGGCTTCGGTGCGCAGATCGAAAGCCGTTTCCGGCGACCCGTTTTTTCGCTTTCTTCTCGCTGCGATTCCGTTTGGTATCGGGCGGTAAGGGTTTGGCCTGCGGATCGACGCGCGGCGTAAAACGCTGGATGCGGGTTTCGATCTCCCGGTCGCATTCCCCGATCTGCTGCTGGTAGATGCGGTACAGCGCGCACGACTGCTTGAGGGTGAATAAATGCTCGGCGCGCCAGTTGCCCACCAGCGATTTGCGGATGGTTTCCTGTTCGGCTTTGATGCGGCTGTCCCGGAGTTCGGCTAAGCGCGCGGCATCGCGCTCCCCTTGCAGGATAGCGTCTACGATGGCCATGCCCGTCAACCCGGTGAGGTCGCTGATCACATGATGAATCTGCAGATTCATCTGGGTAAGCGCTTTGTGCATGTGTTGCACCTGCTGAGCGGCGCTCTCCACCAACTCGCTGCGGTGGCGCAATAACGTACGCACGGCGCAGACCTCCTCGTCCGGACGAAAGGCCGAGCGCAGCAATCCCACCGAATGCAGAAATTGAATCCACTGGCATTCGTGCCAATCGGTGCGGCGTCCGGGCACATTCTTCCTGTGGCGGGCATCCACCAGGCAGGGCCGGATGCCACGCCGCTCGAGAATCTCGTACAGCGGAATCCAATAGACCCCGGTAGATTCCATGGCTGCCGTGCTGACGCCGCAGCGCAGGAGCCAGTCGGCCAAGGCTCCAGATCCTGGGTGAAAGTGGTGAAAACGCGCACCGGATTGGCGTCGCGGTCGGGAGGGACCGCCACGTAAATTTCACGGGCTCCGATGTCGATGCCCGCCGCCCCGGGCTCCAGCACGGGTCGATCCTCCAGACACATCCCTTTGCGTTTACCCGATCGTTGGGTACGCTTGCTAATGGCACTCTCGCTTTCTGCTGACAGCAGCAGCCAAGCCGCGCAAAATGCGATACTCTTCTAATCGGAATCGGCTTGAGCTGCTACTCAAGCCGTAACCACTGTACGGGGCACGGAACTTGGAACCAGGCTTTTGAATGGGCTCGTGGGCGCCACTGACATTGCGGTCTTCTTCTGCTGCTACAGCTTTTGCAAGATACCGCAAAACTGGAGCCTCAGACCAGTTCCTTACCGTACGGTGCCGGTACTCCCGGCTCTCTTGCTTTTGAGGAACTCGCGCACAACGGGCCCGGGATCAAGCGCCCAAGTCCGCCGAAGTTCCTCTTCCGTATGGTGGCGGCCCAAGAGGCCCAATGTCACTTGCTTTTCTCCATCGTGTAAAAAGGGAATTTGCGAGGCTTGCGCCAGACGGCGCGCGGATAGGAGCGGCGCTGGGCGCGGCGCGGCAGGGTGCATTGCGCGGCGAAGTCCAGAACGCGTTGGAATTCGCGATGATGCTCTTGCTGGTTGCGGGCAGCGACCAGCTTGGGCCAGGCCGCCTGGACCACATTCAGGACAGGCGCAAAACTAAGCTGGCGGGCAGATAGGCCGTGCTGTTGAGCCGCCAGACACATGACGGCTCGCACGAGATTGTAGGCCGCCATGGCCATAAGCAACTCTTTTTCCATCATGTCTTCGCTTTTGGCCGTTATATGGTGGAGATGCACGGTGCGCTTCAGGGACCGCACATCCGTTTGTCGGGTAAGGGACTGGCGCGGTGCGGAGATGCTTCGCCCGTTTCCAGCCCCTCCCCATAAGAACTGCTCGTGAGGTTTTCCCTCAAGCAGCTCACCCAGCAAGTTTCGTCCAAAGGGTTATGAGTCGCGTTGGCAGACAGCCACTTTCACTTTTCCTCTCCAACACCGGGGAGCGGCTGAATCTTCCAGTCCCAATACAGCCCCAGTACATTGTAGAGATATTCGTTACTCCATCGCCGCCAACCCACGCTCGACTTTCGCCGCCGTTTCCGCCGCGTGAGCAGAGTACGAACCTTCATCTCGGTGTAGTCGCGGACCTCGCTAAAGGCGCGACTGGCATTGCCCACCCGAAAATAGTTGAACCATCCGGCAAGCGTGGCGTTGATCTGCTTCACGATCGCTGGCATCGGGGTGGCACCCCCATGAGCGATGATGTCGCGCACCTTGGCTTTGACTGCCTGGCGAGCCTTCTTCTTCGGAGTCATCAAGACAAAATATCCTTCCCTTTTGCGCTTGCGTATGCGGCGCAGATCAAACCCCAGGAATCCGAAGGCTTCTCCCTTCAGCGTGTCCACCACCTTGGTTTTCTCTAGGTTCAGTTCTACACCGATGAGTGCGAACTGTTCCTGGAGCCGTTGCCGGGCCCGTTCGGCCCAGCCCCGTTTCGTGTGATGGCCGCTAACGGTGATGACGATATCATCGGCGAACCGGTGATAGTTCACCGCCTCGTAATCCCCTTCTGCCGTCGTACGACGAACCGCATCGAAGAACCAGTCCACCTCGTTCAGATAGATATTCGCCGCCAGCGGGCTGAACGGTCCCCCTTGCGGGACACCGAGCTTTCCGCCGACCTTGATGATCTGCTTTACAAGGTGTAGGACCTGTGGGTCCTGGATCCGCTTGGCGATTTTGTCGAGCAGCACCGAATGCCGGATCGTGTCGAAATAGCGCGACAGATCCACATCGATGACCGTCGACATGCGCCGCAGCACACTGCGTCTGACTTCCGCCAGCGCGCCATGTGGTGACCGCTTGGGTCGAAATCCATAAGAGTTGGGGCAAAAGTCCGCCTCGGAGACAGCTTCCAGGATCAACTTTAATGCACCTTGCACCACGCGGTCGCGGATACAAGGTATCTGAAGTATTCGAACTTTACCATTCCCCTTCGGGATCTCTACCCGGCGGTTCGGCCTGGGTTTATACCTGCCTGTGAGGAGGTCGTCCCGCACTTCCCGGAGAAACGCAAATCGATCCTCCGACTCGATGGCAGAAAAATTCTGGCCATCGATGCCCGGAGCACCGCCGTTTCTCTTGGCGATACGGTAGGCCTCTTCGAGGGTCTCGAGTTTCGTGACATGCACGAACAGACCCCAGAAGCGATGCGTCTTGTCAGACTTCGCCTTTCGATAGATCCGCCGCCTCAGTTCCTGCAGACTGCTGGGTGCCTTCGTCATCTCACCCCTGCCTCACCTTGACCAGCGGAGTACTCACCGGTCCGGGCCCTTCCCTCCGGACGCGTTTTGCTGCACGTCCATCGACAGTACTGCGGCCCGATCCGCCACCCTGATGCCTATGCCCACACTTCCCATTCGAGGTTATAGTGGGCATCTCCTCGGCGAGCTTTCTTCGCCGGGCATCGAGGGCTTCTCCAGTTTCCACATCGTCCTTCACACCATGTCGCCGCTGATACCCCGCCGGTGAGAACTGCCGTCTCGGACTCGTTTCGGTCAGTTCTTGCTGCTTTCGCGCGTTATAGACCGTCTCAGCCACCGGGAAACCGTGTAACGAGGCTACTTCTACGTTCACTGCACGTTGCAACCTGGTGCGTTGCGCATACTCCTTTCCGAGCATGTTGTCGGAGGGCTCCGCCGTCTTGCTTTCGCGCCACGGCGCCTCCCCAGCTACGAGGCCTGAGTCTTTTAGCCTCGGTCGGTCTCTCACCGACTGGACGATGTGTCCTTTTCTGGACACGCCTATGTTCCAGCGCCGGCCGTACAGTTCGATGATTCGACCGGCAGGCCAGTCCAGAGTGGTGAATAGATACAGCCACTGTTTGGATTTGCCCCGGCCGATACGAGCCGCAATGAGTCGTCCTTCCACTACCGCGCCGGGAGGTAAGCGGTGCTGTTTGCCTCCATCCCAGCGACTCGCCGACCAGCGTACCGCCTGCTCACCGGGTTGTGAGATCGGTCCCACCAGCTTGCACGCTCGTACTTTCATGAGCCGCACTACGGCCCCCAGACCTCGCTGCTGGATGGCATGGGCTGTCCAGAACACGCCGAAGTTTCGATCTCCGATCACCACTGCTGGAGCGGGCAGCGCGTCCAGCGCTTGTTCGGCTAACTCCTGCTCACTGACAGCCTGGGGACCGTACATCGGGCCCCAGCAGGGCTCTTCGGCCAAGCCGTTCTCCACGTCATGCAACACCACCACCCGCAACATCGGCCAGTGACTTCGGCCCAACTGATTTTCGGCCGGTGGGTACGCTCGCACCAACTCCGGGCAGTGCTCCAAATCGAGCGACGAACCATCCAGCACCAACACAGGGCGCTGCTCCGGATTGTTCCACCCAGCAGTTGCCGCAGCTGTAGCAGTATTTCCCGCATGATTTGCCTACACAATAGCTTCGGCAATTTCTGCCGCGCCCGGCAATACCCACCCGTATTTCCCGAGACTCGCTTCTCCTTCACTCGTTTACAGCTGCTCAGTAGCGGCTCCGCTATCCCTTGCCGCAACTCTTGGACGGCACGCGCCAGCGTGCCCCCTGGCTCGAGCCGCTGCACGATCATCAGCCAGAGCACTACTTGTGCGGCGTAGATCCCGCGACGCACTCGCAGGCCAGCCTGTTGTTGCCAGTATTCCAACGCGCCCATCGCTAGGCTTCGCTGATACAAGTCCAAAACGCTCGCCTGATTGGGGAAAGGCATTCCCAAAACATAACTCATTTATTTTGTTTCGAATACCCTCTTGTTCAAATAAAGTAAGTGACATTGGGCCCTCGAATCGGGTGGAGTGCATGGGATTTGCGCCCATGCACCCTCCCACACCACCGGACGTGCGGTTTTCCGCATCCGGCGGTTGAACCCAGCGGGCCACTACAGCGCCGCAAGTTCGGATGGAAAGAGAAACCGCGGTCCACATATGGTCGATCCCTGGCGCGCCCCCATTGCGTTTCACCAACGCCAGCGCTGCTGCCAGATTCTCGTCCCGGACCACCTCTTCCAGCAACGTCTCGTACATCGCTCTCTTTCTGAAGATCCGCGAAGTTCGGCCTGGTCTCTCCGCTCTCGGCTCGCCACGGCTGCACCGCTTCTGCTTGTCAGCACTCGTAGGTTGGCCACCGCAGTTGTGACGTCCACGATTCGAGTCCTCTTATTGCACCGGCTTCAGTCTCTTCTCTAGCTCCGTTCTTTGGTTCTTCGGCCCTTCGCTCCACGAACATTACTCCGCTTCTTCGCTACTATGGCCTCTGCTGACTTCTCTCTCGTTCTCACGAAAGAGATCTCCCCTGCGCTAAAGCGAAGAAGGTAAGGTATAGAATCTGTCCCCTCGCGCCGCCTGGCTCTACCTGATCCGTCTTGATGACCTTCGGGCTTCGCTGTGCAGTGCCAGCTTGCCGCCCACACCCGGCCTCACTGCCAGTTCGTGTTCCTGCGGTCGAGAGTTTGCTACGCGCTTCTTTCAGCTTCACCTCGCGGCTACGCCTTGCGTTTCGCTACGGTTGCCGTCATCGGCTCCGATTGGCTCCTTTCATCCAATTAGATTCTGCCCATGCTGGGCACACCCTGCGCCGGCCTCGCAGGCCGACTTAGAGCACGCATTCGACAGACAACTCGTCCAGCGAGTGAACCAGGTAATCGGGCGCGTGTGCCGAGAGTTCTTCGAACGACAAAACGCCGGTCGCAACAGCAACCGACGAGTAGCCGTTCGCTTTGGCGGCCGCGATGTCATTAGCATGATCGCCGATCAGCGTGACGCGGGCAGCCGGATTAGAATTTGCGCGTTGCACGGCCAGGCGTGCCAGTTCGACGCGCGTATGCCCATCTTCCGCAAATGCGCCAAAGGAAAAGTAGGAACGAAGGCCGGCCAGCTCCATTTTTTTCCACGCAATAACGCTCAGATTCCCGGTCACGAGTCCCAAGTGCGCACCGCCGTGCGCAAGCCGTTGAAGAAAGTCCAGCACACCTGGACAGACGAAAGACGATAGATCCGCGGGGCAGTGCTCGAGGTAAGCATTTTGACAGGCCTCAATCAAGGCGGGCAGATGCACCTTTGGAGATGGATGACCAGCATTTCGGAGTAGCGCGACAAGCAGATCGCGGTCCAGTTGGCCAGCGGTGTCGATGCCGTCGAAAGTGGCGGACAAATTCGTCACCTGACGGATGCCTTCCATTAGAGCCAGCTTGTGATGGGGTCCGGCGCCGCGCAGCAGAGTCCCATCGATATCGAAGAGGACGACCGCATTTTGGTAAACGTTCACGCGGCAAGTTTGGGCACGAGCGCCGTCAGTAATTTCAGAAAGGTGCCTGAGACGCGCTGCGTGATGGCGAGAACGTCGCTGTGTACCAGCTTGCCGGGACTGAGACCTGCCGCAAGGTTGGTCACGCAGGCGATGCCTAGCACTTCCATGCCGGCATGATTGGCCGCAATCGTTTCGGCGACGGTCGACATACCGACCAGATCGGCGCCAATGGTCTTGAGATAGCGAATCTCCGCGGGTGTTTCGTAGCTGGGACCGAGCAGCGCCGCGTACACTCCTTCGTGAAGTGAAATGTCGAGTGCTCGCGCCGTCTCGGTGGCGATACGGCGCAGACGAAGCGAATAGGCCTCCGTCATATCGGGAAAGCGTGGGCCGAGCGCATCGTCGTTAGGGCCAACCAAAGGGTTTGCGCCCTGCAGATTGATGTGATCGGTGATGAGCACGAGCGCGCCTTCGGAGAAATCCAGATTCAACCCTCCGGCAGCGCAGGTGAGGACCACGGTTTTGATGCCGAGCGCACGGAACAGATGGATGCCGGCGGCCACCTGTTGTGCGGAGTAGCCCTCGTACAAGTGGAAGCGACCGGAAAGCACAGCGACGTCGCTCGAAACAACGAGTTCGCCGGCATGGCCAACAGCAGTTGAAATCGGAAAGCCGGGGATTTCGCGGTAAGGTAAGCGCGTAGATTTTTCGAGTGAATCGGCGAAGCCGCCGAGGCCGCTGCCGAGAACGATGCCTACCCGAGGCCGCAGTGGCGTGGCGCTTCGCACAAAATCGGCGGATAAGGGGAAGATGGAATCCGGCATCGAGGTTAGCTGGCAGTTACAATTTTCGGAAAGCCGCCGGCCGCGAGTTTGATAGGCGGCTGGCTTTGCGTCTCATGGAGGACTGCAAGAATGATTTGTTCATCCACCTCCGACATCGCCTGAATCTCGACCGGGTAGCGAACGATGATTTCGACGCCCGAATCGGTAAAGCGCGCGCGGCTGATCGGGCCCGATGCAGTGAGCTGCACGTTGGTGGCTCGTTCAAAAGTAGCCTGCTGTTGCACGATGACGTCCCGGTACTTTTTGTATATGGAGTTTACGGCGTCCTCGATGCGCTTGCGGGCGTTCTCCAGGCCAGTGTCGTCGGCCAGCGTGGCGGATACGCTATGCCAGGTGTACTCAGTACCCGGCGCTTGCTTGATCAGGGCGGCCGGTTGAAAGATCACGGAGTTAGAAAATACGGCGACTCGTCCGGTCGAGTGTAGATCGTTGCCTGCACCCGACAGCTCCATCATGTAAAAGCGAACCAGTCCGACCTCGATGACTTGTCCGGTAACGCCGGTTACTGTTACCCGGTCGCCGGTGCGAATTCCATAGCGGCCAATTAGGAAGAAGTAAGCCACCACCGAAAGGATCACGTTCTGCAGTGCCACCGCCAGGCCGGCTGTGACGAAGCCGGCCACCGTGGCGAACGAGCCGAGACTGCTGACGGACGTCAGGAGAATCAGCAGTGTGATGATGGTGGCGACAATGAAGCGGCGGATGAGTACGATTTGACGGCGTCGGCGGGTGTCATGCACGTAGCGAAAGGCCGCCCGGCGAACGACCTCGGAAATGACGAGCAGCACGGCCACGATCGCAAGTAGCGTGCCGAGTCGAAAGGCGAGATAGCCAAACACGGTATGCAGCTGTCCGCCGATGGAAGCGCGCCATGCTTGCAGCGCGGCGCGTGTGCTTTCAATGGCGATGCCTTGTTCACTGAGGGGCAGGAAGGGCCCTGTGAAACCTTTAAACTGGGCCGACATGTGAACAATCTGCTCGCGTGCGCTTGTCAGTTTGGCGGCGTCGGTTTCCTGGCTCGCGGCGGTGGCGAGTTTTTCGCTCTGCAACATCAGGTTCTTGGCTTTGGCCCGGAGTGGCGTCACAAGCGTGTTTACCTGGTCGTGCAATTTGCTGGTCTCAGCGAGCAGGTTGTCGATTTGACTCTGCCCGCGCAGCAGGCTGAAGGTATTGGCGATCAGGCCGAAGATCCCGGCCGTTTCGGCATGGAATGCCTCGGGTGTGGCTGCCTTCGGCGCGCCTGTGGCGGGTGCCGCATTGCTAAGCGCCGCTGGCACAGAATCGGAGCTGGCGAGCAGGTTGATCTGGCCGAGTAGTCCACTCGCCTTTTCATTTCCGCTGGCAAACGAGAGCATGTCTTTCAAATCGCTTTGGGTGAGTTTGGAAAAGCTCAATTCCGCATTGAGCGCGTCGCGTTGCGAGGTCAGAGTGGCTATAACTTTGCGTTTCTTTGTCTTCGCGATCTGGTTGTTCAAATCGGCTATTTGATTTTGCAGGCGCTCTGTGCGGACCCTTGCCGCTTGAGCGACTTGCTCGAGATCCGGCGCGTTTTTCGAACCCGTTTGCGCCATGGCCGCCCCACCGGTAATCGTCGAGAGGAAAGAGGCCTGGGCACGCGCAAATGCAAAGGCTTTCTGCACGACCAGCATGGAGGACTGACGAACGTTGTCCTGCAGCACAACATTTTGCGGCACCCCTCCAGACGGTTGGGCGGCAGTGATGTGGTCATACCAGGCGATGGTTTGGTTGAGGTGATCTAGAACAGCTTGGTTGCCGATGTCCGGCGCATTGGCTGACTGGGCGCAAATCGCGGCTGCTGCCAGAAGCACGAGGGCGGTCAGTGGCGAATGGTAAAGGCGGTTCAAAAACATGGGACTCAGTATATGGACGGCGAGTTACAGCAGGATACCGGCAATGCAGGCCGACATGAAATTAGCCAGCGTGCCCACGAACATAGCTTTCAAGCCGAGGCGTGCCAGATCCGATTTACGCGACGGCGCCAGCGCGCCGATGCCGCCGATTTGAATCGCAATCGAACTGAGATTAGCAAAGCCGCACAAGGCGAAGGTGGCAATCACAAAAGAACGAGGCTGAATCATGGTTTTCACTTTACCCAGGTCAACAAAGGCCACAAATTCATTCAGGATCATGCGCGTGCCAAGCAAGTTTCCGATAGTCGCGCAGTCGTGCCAGGTCACACCCAGTGCCCAGGCAATCGGCGCAAAGACGACCGCCAGGATTTGCTGCAGAGACGCGGGTACCCAGTGCCAGTAGCCATGCAGCCACGCCAGGCCGCCGTTCACCATTGCGATGAGAGCTAGGAAAGCAATCAACATGCCGGCGATGTTGAGAGCCAGCTGGAGGCCGTCTCCAGCGCCCCGGGCAGCAGAGTCTATCAGGTTCACTCCGGGCTTTTCGATATCGACTCGCACCGTACCGGCGGTGAGCGGCGAACCGGTTTCAGGGACAAACATTTTGGCGAGCATGAGTGTGGCGGGTGCGGTCATTAGAACCGCCGTTAGCAGGTGTGCGATTGAGACGCCGGCGATGGCGACATAGGCGGCCATAACGGCGCCCGAGACATGGGCCATGCCGCTGGTCATCACGGTGAACAATTCAGACTCCGTCAGTGTTTCCAGAAAGGGACGAATGGTGACCGGCGCTTCGGTCTGCCCCATCACAATGCTGGCGGCCACACAAGTAGATTCTGCCCCGCTTGTGCCCATAAAGCGTTGCATGAAGATCGCCATGCCTTTGACGAAGACTTGCATCACGCCCAGGTAATAAAGGACAGCGAACAGCGAACAGATAAAGATAACGATGGGTAAAACTTGAAAGGCGAAGATGACGCCGAACTGGTCGCTACGCAAGCCCAGCTTGTCGCCGAACACAAAACTGGAACCGGCGGTCGTGTAATTAAGGAGAGCGTTCACGAATACGCTCAAGCCGTAGAAGAGCTTCCCGAAGTCGGTTTTCAGGACAAGAAAGGCGAAGAAGAACTGCAGGAGGCAACCCCAGACGATGACTCGGCGTTTGATGGCCGAACGGTTGGTGGAGAAGAGCCACCCGGCGAAGAGGATGGCGATAATGCCGGTGAGCCCGTTAAATCTAGCCATCCGTAGGGTAGGCTTTAGCCTGCCATGTTTGCTTACTCGACTAGCTGACTACTTCGAGAATGAGGTCGCGCTCTTCTACCGGTTGCTGCGAGATTTTGAAGGCGTCCTCAACCAGCGCGGCCGCATCTTCAAGGTGAGTATCCGTTGTGTAGTAAATGCGGCAGAGAATGCTGCCGGAGTCGATTTTCTGGCCCACTTTAACTTCGAGAATGACACCGACCGCCGGATCGATGGAGTCTTCCTTGGTATTACGACCCGCGCCGATCATCGCGGAGGCCTGCCCGATCAGCTCGGCATCGATACCGCTCACGTAACCGCCGCGGCTGGTGGTGATTTCCTGGGCGCCGGTGGCGTTGGGCAAAAGTTCGAAGCGATCCAGAACTTGCGGATTGCCGCCCTGCGCCGCGATCACCTCTTTGAATTTCTGGAAACCGGAAAGGTCAAGCAGTTTAGCCTGCGCGAGTTCGCGGGCTTCTTCGAGTGTCTTGGTAATCTTTCCGAGGAAGATCATGCGTGCGGCAAGTTCAAGCGAGATGCGCGTGAGATCCGCGGGGCCGGCATTTTGCAGCGTTTGCGATACCTCCATCACTTCGAGCGCATTGCCGATGGCGTAGCCGAGAGGCTGGCTCATGTCGGTGATCAGCGCCTGCACTCGCTTATCTAGGCGGCGTCCAATGCCGACCATCATTTGGGCCAACCGCCGCGCTTCGACTTGTTTTTTGACCAGGCCGCCGGAGCCCACCTTGACGTCGAGCACAACCGCATCGAGACCGACGGCCAATTTCTTCGACATGACCGAAGACGCGATCAGCGGAATCGATTCTACCGTCGCGGTGGCATCGCGCAGGGCGTACATCTTGTTGTCGGCGGGAACCACTTCCGGATTCTGGCCGATAAAAGCAAGTTTGTGCTGCGAGAGGAGTTCGCGAAATTCGTCAAGAGACAAATCCGTGCGGAAACCAGGGATGGATTCGAGTTTGTCGAGTGTCCCACCCGTGTGACCCAGGGCGCGGCCCGAAATCATGGGGACCACCACACCCGCGGCAGCGGCAATCGGCGACGAGATCAAGCTGGTTTTGTCGCCCACACCACCGGTAGAATGCTTATCGACCTTGATGCCGGGAATGGAGGAGAGATCGACAATAGAACCGGAGTTCATCATCGCTTCCGTTAAGACGCTGACTTCGCGGTCTGTCATCCCGGAGTAGTAAACAGCCATCAGGAAAGCAGAAAACTGATAATCGGGGATTTCGGTACGGGTGTAGCCGTCTATGAGGAAATGGATCTCCTCGGGGGACAGTTCTTCGCCATCCCGCTTGCGGTGAATCAGGTCGACAGTACGCATTTACGAATAATAAGCGTACCATTCTCAATAGCTTGGACCGCCCAGCGCGGGGTCTTCAACTCAGCCGGCCGGCAGTTCGGAATTCATCAGATTTGACAGCCCTTCGGCGGGTATTCGTAGTCCTACGTAGAAGGTTCCGAATAGCGCATACACGGCGCTGACTTCATCGAAGCGCATCTCATAAATGAGCTTTTTGAAGACGGAGGGGTCGTCGGCAAACAGGTCCACACCCCATTCCCAATCGTCGAAGCCGATAGAGCCTGTAATGATCTGACGGACGCAATCGGCGTAGCGGCGGCCAATCATGCCATGTTCGTGCATCATGCGCTGCCGATCAGCCATCGGCACGGTGTACCAGTTCTTTTCTTCGGCGCGTTTCCGATCCATCGGGTAGAAGCACAGATATTTGGCGGACGGAATCTCCGGGAACAGGCGCGGAGCCATGGCGGCTTGCTGGCGGGCGATGACCTCCGAAACAGCCGCGTTCCATTCGGTTGAATGAGCTTCCAGGCCGCGCTCGGCCAGTTGCGCGTACGTCTTGGCGCTCGATTCGTAGAGACCGAGCTCAGTCATGGACAGATAGGAATGAGTAGGCTCGAGGAAGTCGGACAGAGCCAATTGCGCGATAGCGAGTTCGGCGCGATGAATATCTTCCAGCGTGTCGCGGAAGTGCAGCAGCAAAAGATCGCCCTTGTGGCCGATTTGTGAGAAGACAGCGGATTGATTCGGATGGCCGTTCGGAGAACGGGACTCCATCGCTGTTAGCAGTTCGAGGGCCGGCTGTAGAATCTCATGACGACGTGTCTCTTCTAGTTGCCGCCACGCGGCGCGACGGATGCGAAACATCTGATGGAGAGCATACGAGCCCTCCAGCGTTAACGGAACGGCAGGCAGTTCAGTCATGAGTTCAGCCATGCTGCATCTCCCACTCAGGCGCCGGCAGACCGGGCATGTCGTAGCGATACTGCCCGTTGAAGATTTCTCCAAACAGACCGAGCACTTCGTCGTGGATGCGTCCGTTGTCGGCTAGGACATAAGGTCCGTTCACGTCGAGCGGCTCACCGCGCATCCCGGAAACTCTGCCACCGGCTTCTTCGACGAGGAGCGTGCCGGCCGCCATGTCCCAGGGATTGAGCCCGAACTCCCAGAAGGCTTCGAGACGCCCGCAGGCTGTGTAGGCGAGATCGATGGCGGCCGAACCGCCGCGCCGGACGCCATGGCTGAGCATGGCCACTTGATAGTAAAAATGAATGTTGACGTTCTGATGCCGCTTACGGCTGGGGAAACCGGTGGAGAGCAGCGAATCGTTCAGCGAAGAAGCCTGGCTGACGCGCATCGGGGCGCCATTAAGGCGCGCTCCGCCGCCCCGTTCGGCGGCGAACAATTCGCGGTTCAGAGGATCGAATACAACGCCGGCGATCACTTCTCCCTGGCGGGCCAGAGCGAGCGTGACGTTCCACATCGGATAGCCGTGGGCGAAGTTGGTGGTGCCGTCCAGTGGGTCGACGTACCAGCGCAGTTCGGCGTCCATCTCGGCGCGTCCGCCTTCTTCGGCCACTATGCCGTGTTTGGGAAAGCGTTCGCGCAAACGTTTGACGATCAGCTGTTCGCTGGCGCGGTCGGCGGCTGTCACGAGATCATAAGCGCCTTTCAATTCGAACGACACGCCGCGATGCGAAAGCAGGATCTGACCGGCTTCGCTAGCGATTTCAATCGCCGCTTCCAGGAAATCACTCATATGGTTTTAGTTCAGCACATGGGGATCTTCACCGTTACCTAGGTCAAGCTTGGTGCATGCGAATAAACAGTTACTCAAGCGCGGAGTAACTCGCATCCGGCAGATCGGCGATCCTCTTTAGCCGGGAAGGCGGCTTTCGCTTTACGAAGCCGCCCCACGGAACAAGCTTTAACAGAAAGCTTTTCTAAGTGTTGCGACCGATATATGAGGCCACCCCAAGACGACCGGCGGGGTTCCTGGCGGAGGCAGTGGCGGCTTGGGTTTCAAAATGGGAAAGTTCAAAACAACCATCTGCGCGTATTGAAGCTGCAGGAAAGAGGGATGATGCTGGTGCATCACTTTCTCGATCCAAAACGTCGCGTACACGAGAGCAGAATCCGCGTTAGGACCCTTCGGACCTGTTGGCTCCCCTCCTTCGAGAAAGAGAATGTTTTCGATGCCGCCCGCTGCATTGGGCACGGTAACGGTCACCGTAGCGGGCTCGTTCTGGACTTTGCGGAATACGATAGATCGCTGGGTGGCGATGTTCAGCACTGTCCCTTCGAAGGTGTGACCGTGATGCTCTTGCTTTTTGATGACTTGCTGAAGAAGCTTGATGGGGTCGTTGATAACCTCCTGCATCGGGATACCGTGGATATGCGTGGGCAGGGGCGGATCGGCTGGATTGGTGAGAAAGGGCGTTCTCGGATTGCCGGGTCCATCCGGGATCAGTACGTTGTACTCGTCGAATGGGACGGCGGGAGGAAGCACCAGGCTGTCGTCTGATCCGGCCGCGTTGATCACGGGCGGGGCTGTGGGGAGGGTGGCGAAGGGCACGCTATTAAATGAGGGAAAGCGGGAGAAAGCGTATTCGTCAGCAGCGTTTTTGAGGGTGGGAGGACCGGAGAAGTGCTCCGCTATGCCTTCAGCCAGCAAAGCATTTCCATGGGGAATGGATCCCATCCGGGCTATGATTCTTGCGCCCGGGGGCACTGTTTCGGCAGGATACTTTGTTGTGGGTTGAGTGATCCATATGCCGGGTTCGATATGGAGCGCACCTCCGGTGAAGACATCGCTGATTTTTTGCAGGTACGTCAAACCGGAAAGCTCAATGTCGTCCTGTCCGAACCCGCGATTGGGGATCGGGGAGCCAATGGGATCGATCTTGAGGACTTCGCGGGTTTGGTTCAGTTGTAGATACAGGTTGGCGTCAAGCTCGAACGCAGGCCGTGCGATGAGATTGAATCCTTCGCCTTCCCACGTGCCGGCAAGTTCGCCAAGCAGTCCCAAATTGTTCGCGACGGTGCAGTTATCTGGGGCTATTCGAACGGTCGGTATTCTTTGTCTGGTCTCTTCTCTTCTGTCTTGCATGGTATTTTCCTCCGGGAGGTTTGCTTTGCCTCCGTAATACCGGCTAGGAAAGCAAGTTCGATGCCAGGCGCATACGGCATAGAGTAAAAGCACATTTGAGGTTCTGCTTATCTATTTCGATCTCAATCGCTAGCCCGATTCAACAATTGAGATAGTTTGCCCGCATGTGATGTTGGCAGGCGCACGGTTAGGTTACGGTTCGTAGTAGCCGGTGCGGGCGGTTACGCGGAGAAAAGCGTTTTTGGTTGAGACTCTTACCGGATGAAGGCGTCGTTCTTCGCGCGTGCCTCTGGGATAGAAGCCGAGCAGATATTGCGTGCGGAGTTCGCGGATGATATCGGCAAAAGCTTCGTTCAAACGATCGAAGCCTTGCGGGTAGAAAATGCGGCCTCCTGGACACGAAGCGAGCGGGGCTAAGGCAATGCTAAAGTCCTCGGGCTTCTCGCTGGAGTCCCTCATGTAGCAGCATCTTTAAGAGCGTTTGGTATCCAATACCTTTGCTTGTGGCGATTCTTTTGGCCTCCGCTAAATCGGCTTCGGGCAACCGCAGTGCGATCTGGACGCTATTCCCTTTATTTAATCCGGCAACGAGAGGCGAACTTTTCCATGTTTTTCCTGCGCCCAGCAACTCAGCAGACTTTTGCTTCAGGAAGTCTCGTCCCTCGACGCTTGCCCACCATTCCGCCTCGTCGCTTTCAGTCTTGAATACCGGCATGCTCTTTGTTCTGGTCTTCATCGATTTACTTCTCATGTAGTCGTCTAGTTAGGTAATCTCGCTTTTGGCCGACGCTGGCTCCAGCCCGTCGGTTACGGTTCGTAGTAACCGGTGCGGGCGGTTACCCGTAGCGACGTGTTTTTTGTGGACACTTTTACTGGATGAAAAAGGCGTCGCTCTTCCCGTGTGCCTTTGGGATAGAAGCCGAGCAGATATTGCGTGCGCAGTTCGCGGATGATATCCGCAAACGCTTCGTTCAAACGATCGAAACCTTGCGGGTAGAAGATGCGACCTCCGGTAGACGAAGCGAGCGTGGCTAAGGCATGTTCGCCTCCGGTATTGCGTCCGGCATCGCCGGCGATCGGGATCACAACGATGGGATAGAGGACAACGTCGGAGCGCTGAGCAGCAGCCAGCGCATCTCCATAGTGTTTGAAACTGGTCGTGTCTCCGCCATCGGTGACAACCACCATCACGTGGCGACCTTCGCGTCCTGTGAGCGAATCGCTGGCCAGATAGATGGCGTCGTAGAGCGAAGTGCCGCCGTCGCCCTTCAAACCGCGGAGAACATGCTCGGCGCGCTTCTTGCTGCGCGAAAAATCGGCTTCGAGGCTGGTGCGCCAGTTGAAGGTAAACAGCGCGAAAGAATCCTGCGGGTTGCCGGCATTAAGCAGCGCCGGGATGAAGCCGAGCACGGACTCTTCTTCGTAGTGCAGGTCGTTCTGAACGCTGGCGCTGGTATCCATGAGAACCGCGACCGATAACGGGTACGAAGTGTTTTGTTCGAAGAGAGCGATCTCCTGCGGAATGCCGGTATCCTCGACCGCGAAGTCTTGTTTCGTCAAACTGCCGATGAGCGCGCCGGAAGGATCGCGCACCGTGACCAGCACACGCACCAGATTTACTTTGATGGCGAAGGTAGGAGACTCGCCCGAGTTCTTCTGGGGAAGGGGCTGAAGCACAGGCGGCTGCCCGGGATGGGCTGGCTTAAATTGCGCGTTCGCCAGACCGACAACACACAGAGCAAGACCGAAGCGGAAAAGATGGCCGGAACTCATTCGGAGTCGTGCCGGCCGGCGAGATGCGGACTCCATTCGCCTTCGACCCATTCTTCTCCGTCTGCGAAAACTTCCTTCTTCCAGATGGGTACTTCACGCTTTAGACGGTCGATGCCGGCGAGAGCGGCCTCAAAAGCGGCACGGCGATGGGGTGCAGTGGCGACGATCGCAACGCTTGCTTCGCCGATGGAGAGACGTCCCAGGCGGTGTACGATGCCGACTTGGCCGATCGAGAATTCAATCACGATCTGGCGGCCGATGTCTTTCATCTGCTCTAGCGCCATGGCCTCATAGCAATCGTACTCGAGATAGGAGGTAGCGCGGCCTTTTGAGTTGTTGCGGACAACGCCTTCGAAGACGACGACGGCTCCGTCTTCGGGACGCTTGAGATCCTCCGCTAACTGATGAGAGTCAATGGCTTGACGTATCAGGGCGAAAATATGGCCGCCCGCATCGGGCTTGAGTTTGCTGGAGACAGCCGGATTAGACCCTCCACTAACAGGTGGCAGGAAGGCTACTTCGTCGTTTTCATGCAACATCGTGCCGGGCTTCGAGAACTCCTGGTTCCTTGCAAATAAGATCGACGGGCGTTTGTCACGCAAGGTTGCAAAGCGTTCGGCGTAGCTGTCGAAGAGGCTGGCGAGCGTGGATTCGGCGGGTATTTCCGGCGAGTCTTCGGAACAGCCGACAATATCCTTCAGCACGCCAAAGAACAGCACCCTCACTCGCATGTCCAAATGCTAGCAGGCGATTTCGGACCCGCTATAGTCACCTGGGGAGGAGATGCGAAGTGGAGCAACAGTCTTCCGCGTCGACGGTCGTGCACGAGAGCCGGTTGCGCGTGCGCTATGCCGAAACCGACCAGATGGGCGTCGTGTATTACGCCAATTACCTGGTTTGGATGGAGGTAGGGCGTGTGGAATTAGTAAGAGCGCTCGATCTTGAATATAAGAAGCTCGAGCAAAGCGAAGGGCTGTACTTGTCGGTGATTGAAGTGGCTTGCCGCTATTTGTACCCGGCGCGGTATGACCAGGAGATTGGCGTGGAAACTAGGGTCACGAAAGCAACCGGTCGGACGGTGGAATTTGCTTATCGCATTCGATCGATGGAGCCGGAGAGATTGCTGGCGGAAGGTTCAACGAAACACATGTGGCTGAACCGAGAAATGAAACCGGCGCGGCTACCCGAGCAGTACCGGGCAAAGTTTAGGCTACCGTGAGGACTTTCTGGCGCAGGCGGCTTTCTCGCACGCACGCAGCCTTGACTGTTCTAACCTCGTAGCTACCATAAAGACGAGCTCATGATTCACGTCGTTCTGCAGGTCGGCATTTTACGTTGTAACTGTTCGATTTTTGGCGACGAAGCGACGAGGGAAGCGATTGTGATCGATCCGGGCGATGATATTGACGATATCGTTGCCGTGCTTGAGAAGCATGAACTGCGGGTAAAGGCAATTGTGATTACCCATGCCCACATCGATCATGTGGCAGGAGCACAGCGGCTGCGAGCACTCACGAAAGCGCCGGTTTACATGAACGAGCGGGATCAGGCGATGCTCGACATGCTGGAAATGCAGGCGGGATGGCTGAGAGTAGAGACTCCGGAGCGGCCGGAAATTGATGAGGCGTCGTCGGATGGCACGGTTCTGTCGTTGGGTGGCGCTGAATTTCATGTGCTCGAAACGCCGGGCCATACTCCGGGGAGCCAGTGCCTGTGGATACCGGCCGAAAATAAGTTGATCGCGGGGGACACGTTATTTCGCGACAGCATTGGGCGGACGGATTTGCCGGGCGGCGACGGGCGCGCGATTTTGCGGTCGATTAAAACACGTTTGTTAGACCTGCCCGATGAAGCGGTGGTGATTCCCGGTCATGGAGCGCAGACGACATTAGGGCGCGAGAAAGAGCGGAACCCATTTTTGCAGGCGCTCTAAGGCTGTTGGGCGGCGAGCCGTTTCCAATGATGATGACATCCCGCTTACGGCAATAAGACGGGGCAAGACGTTCCCGAAAAATCGATAAAGTTGATTGGGCAGCCGCGCGGCCGGGAATTAAGTGTCGAATAGAAAAGGGGCCGAGCGGTTCAACCCGCAAGGATCGATTGCACCATTTCTGTCAAAGCAAGGCCGAGTTTCACATGTTGATCCGGGTCGAGATGAACGCCATCAACGGCACTGCTACTTGTGACTGTTTCCGCATCAAAGAAACGGCAGGCGAGATCCGAAGCAACTTGTAGGTAAGCGTTCGAGAGACCGACGCTTCTCTGCCCGGCGCCGGAAAACTTCGCCGCGATGCTTCCCTGCGGGGTGCGAATCTGTGGTGGGGCGACGAGCAAATGGGTGGCAGTGGCATCCCTGGCTCGACCGCCGCTTTTCTGATTTCATTGACAAGCGCAGTGATTCCCTCAGCGGCGGACCAGGCGTTGTTTTAAGGATGGTAGAACGTGTGCCTGCGGTGTTCAGCTGATTTTCGAGAACGCCTGACCAACGGTCGTCGAAAGGCAGTCGATTTCGGGTATTGGGAACTATGCCCCAAGTTAAGGAATCAGAGTAGACGAGAACTTGATGCATGTTCGAGCCGTCTCAAGTCAGCACCAGTGCATCTGCCGCCAGAGCGAGTACTGCGCCATCCAGAGTCACCAGACGCATGCCGCCGGTATGCGCAAATGCGGCGAGATATGCATCCGTCCAGACCTTTGGCGTTGGCTTATCCTGAGTGGTCAGCTTCTGCCATGCTGGTTCGAGCACGAATGGTTCTGATACAAAGGACACACGCTCATCGCCCAAAATGGCTTTATATACTTTCCAAGCGTCCCGCGAGGACAAAACGTCGCTTCCCATTACCGATGCAGTTGTCAGCAAACGCAATAACCCCATTTGAGACACCCGGCAAAAAACGACTGACAGAGCATCGACAGAATTTAACCACGCACTGCAGGTCGGGGAATGAATGTGGCGGCGTGACGCCAATGCCAGCCAGACGTTGACATCAGGCAAGAAGATCTTCGATATCGGCATTCTTGAGCATCAGAGTGCCCGGCTCGGCGGACGGCAGGAGCGGAAATGTAATTCTACGCCGAACCTTGCTTTCCACTTTCCGAAGCTCCGCTTCGACCGCACTTTGTATGACGTTCTTGAGCGAAGTGCCTCTTCTGGCCGCCACCGCCTTCAACTCGCGAAACAACGGGTCCGGCAAATCAATCGTGGTACGCACAAAAGCATAATAGCAGCTAAACACGCCAGTGGGCCTCGATTTCTTCGAGTGATTTGCCTTTGGTTTCCGGCAGGAAGCGCCAGGCGAAGATGGCTTGCAGGAATGACATGACGGCCAGAAAGGAAAACGTTGCTGCTTTACCGGCGCGGTTGAAGGCGACCGGGAAGAAGAGGACGACAATGGCGTTGGCGACCCACTGAGTGAGCACCGGGACGATCATTGCCGTGCCGCGAATGTGATTGGGAAAGATTTCCGGGAGCAGCGTCCAGAAGACCGGCCCGATGCAGGAAGCAAAGCAAGCCAGGTAGAAGAGAATGAGAAGCAACACGATTGGACCCTGAAAGTGCCCGCTGGCCGAAATGGCAGTGAGCAGCAGCAACGCGAGCGCCATGCCGGAGGAGCCGACGATATAGAGTGGCTTGCGGCCAAACCGGTCGATCATCCAAAAGGAAAGAACGGTGAATACGAAGTTGGTCGCGCCTACGATCAGGGTCGAGAAGAGTGCGGCATCGATTTTCCAACCGGCGGCGCGAAAGATAGCGGGAGCGTAGTCGATGACGGTATTGATTCCCGAAGTGTGAATCAGGATCGCGAGAATGAAGCTGACGATTACGGCGCGCTTGATACCGGGCTGAAAGAGGTCGCGCCAGGCACTCTTTTTGCCGGAAAGACTGGCGCTGATTTCAGCTAGCTGCCGTTCGGGACTGGTGAGACCACCGACATCTTTGAGCACCTGCAGAGCTTCCGTTGTTCGGCCGGCTTTGACCAGGAAGCGCGGGGTCTCGGGGGCTCGCAGCAGCAGAATCCAGAATAGAACCGCCGGGAGCACGCCTGTTGCGAACATCCAGCGCCAGTTGGCGGGTCCGGAATTGCGAAGAGAGTAATTGATGGCGTAAGAGAACAAAATGCCCAATATGATGGAGAACTGGTAGAGTGCGCCCAGGCGTCCGCGGATGGGAGCGGGTGAGATCTCTGAGACGTACATGGGCGACAAAATGGATGCGCCGCCGACGGCGATGCCGCCGAGAAAGCGGGCGATGAGAAAGATCGGGAAGTTGTTTGCCAAGCCGGTGGCGATGGAGGTGACGGCGAAGCCCACGGCGACCCACAGGAGAATCTTTCTGCGCCCGAATCGATCGGTGATGCGTCCGGCGACAGCGGAACCGAGTACGCAACCGAATAACAACGAGCTGAAGGCGAGTCCGAGGCTGAGATCGCTGAGTCCGAAGTGTTGCGTTAGGAAGGGACCTGCGCCGGTGATGATGGCGATGTCGAAGCCGAAGAGCAATCCGCCGAGCGCCGCGGTGCCTGCCAGCAACAGGATGTAGGGGAGATGAAGTTCCGCGGTGGCGGAACGGGGCGCGTCGAACATGCAAAGCTGATACGTTATCAGAGCCTCGAATATGAAGATTTTTGTCGTTGTCGCCGGTTTGCTGTTAGGTGGTTTGCTGTTGGGCGCCGGCCCGGTGTTTGGCGCCGCCTACGTTCGGACGTTGACTCCGAAGCAGCGCTGGTCGATCGGCAACGAGTTTGTCGAGCGCATACTTTCGTTTTCTGCGGCGGACGGACTCCGCACAGAAGCGCTGGTGCATAAAGTGTCAGGCCGTGACTTTACCGCGTTCAGCCGGGGTGAGCACCGTTATGGCGACGAGCTTACCTTGCGGGTAGATAAGAATGCGGTTACTGGGAAATCACTGGTATTTTCGTCGGCGGAATCGGCGGATGTTCCGGGAGGGAAGAGCCTGCGCGTGCAGTGCCGTACGCGTGACGGCGAGCTGGCTGTAACGGTAATTTATGCGGTCTATGATGATTCGCCGGCGCTTCGCAAGTGGATCAGGATTACGAATCGTAGCGGGCGCGCGGTGTCGCTCAGTCATGTGAGTTTCGAAGCGTTGGCGGCAGCGCCTGGTGCGCCGGGTGAGTTGGAGGTAACGGGCGGCTATGGCGCGACGCCGCGAGAGCTTTACTTTACCGGTCGGGTATCCGACCCCGCGGTTTTCGTACGCAACTCCGCCACCCGGGAAGGTCTTGCGATTTTGAATGAAGCGCCGGGCTACTTGAAGCGGACTGAGATCGGCGAGGGGTGGAGTGAAGCCTTTCGCACGATGTACGATACCGATCTGTTTCCGTTTAAACGAACGCTGCAGCCAGGCGAGACGTTTGAGAGCGCCAAGTGTTCGCTGGTGTTCTTCGCCGATGGAAAGGGCCTGGCTGATTCGCACTGGACGGTTCCGGGTTATGCATCGCGCCACATCATGCGGCGGCAGCCGAACGAGCGTCCGCCGTGGATTTACAACACCTGGGAGCCGTTCCTGCGAAATATCGATGAGAAGACAGTGGCGGCACTGGCGCCGGTGGCGAAGGAGATGGGACTCAGTGTGTTTACCATCGACGACGGATGGCAGGCCGAGTATGGCTCAAACGAGATCAATCTGAAAAACTTCCCGGGCGGCTTTGCCGGCATTCATTCGATCTTAGAGAAGAACAAACTCAAACTCGGGTTGTGGGTTCCACTGGCTGCGATCAGCACGAATACCAACGAGTATCGCGCCCATCCGGAATGGGTGTGCCGGGACGAGAACGGCAATCCGAAATTCACGCAGACGGCATCTGGTACCAGCGCCGTGATGTGTCTGGGCAGCAGCTATCGGGATGTTGCGTTGGAGCGTTTAGAAGATTTGATCGCGCGCTACCGGCCGGCTTACATCAAGGTGGATCTTACGACGGTGTTCAATGCGTATGGCGAAGCTCCGGGCTGTCACGCGCCGAATCACGCGCATCGGGACTGGGCCGAATCTCTAACGCGGATCTATGAAGGGCTGGCGTATATTGGCGAGCGGCTGTATCGGGACCATCCGGAAGTGCTGGTGGATTATACGTTCGAGTTGTGGGGCGAGAAGCACTTGATCGATCCGGCGCTGCTGGAGTGTGCCGATCTGGATTGGTTGAGTAACGTCAAGGACCGGGAGGCGGATTCGGGAGGTCCGCTGCACGCTCGTACTTTGTTGTATCAGCGCGCGCCATCGATTCCGGTAGAGACCATGCTGATCGGGAACTTGCGGGCGGCGAAACCTTCGATGGAGGAGCACTTCGCTACGGCGATTGGTTCTGCGCCGTTGTTCCTCGGTGATTTGCGCAAGTTGACCGAGGCGGACCGGCATTGGTATGCGGAAAGGACGGGCTGGTATGAACGGGTGCGCGCGAGGGCTTCGCTGCCGGACTCGTTTTTTCCTTTGGGGAACTGGCAACAGCCGCAGGCGGCGGCGTGGGATGGTTTCGCACGATTGAGCCGCGAATCGGATGGGATTGTGGTTTTATTTGCGAACCAGAGCCATGCCACAGGGGCGGAGGTGCGGTTGGTCGCACCGAGCGGTGCGCGTTATCGAGTGCGGTCGGAAATCAGTGGAACGGATCTGGGCGAGGTGACGGCCAAGAGTTTGGAAGAGGGCTGGCGGGTGAGTTTTCCGGTTGGACACAGCGTGGAGATTTTGGAGCTGACGCGGATCGGGCGCTAGGACAATGGGAGAGTGATGAACGCGCAGAAGTGGAAGTTGATTGCGGTGTTGGCTTTGGTGGCGTTTGCGTCGCTGCTGGCGTACTCGTTTCTGCAGGGCAGATTGGGGCAGAGCGTGGGACCGGATGCGGTGGTGACGCAGGTGCAGAAACTCAATCAACTGGTAACGGTGAAGTACAAGATTGAGCGGGTGGTCAGCATGACCGAGCAGAAGGATCCGGTGGGGCAGGAATCGATTCTGCTGATGGTGGAAGGAGAGGTGGAGGGTGGCATTGATTTGCAGAAGGTGTCGACGGCGGATGTGGCTACCGATGACACCGGTGTGCTGACAATTACGCTGCCGGCTCCCGCGGTGTTGCATGCCGGACTCGATGAGAAGAAAACCAAGGTATGGGACAGACACGTGACTTGGTGGACGCCGTGGGTGCCGGCTGATCCGGATCTCGAGCACAAGGCGAGGATGAAAGCGATTGACGATGTGCGGGAGGCCGCACTCGAAATGGGCATGCTGGATCAGGCCAAAACGAATGCGCAGAGCGCGTTGAAGGATCTGTTTGGGGCGTTGGGATGGAAGGTAAACGTGAAAGTGCGGGGTTTGGACTGATGATGACCGTCCGGCAATATCGCGAATTGCCGGCTCGGGAAGATGTCATCCAGGAATTGCATTGGGGCCAGGTAGTCGATTTGTCGCTACCCAAAATGAAGCATGCCAAGCTGCAGTCTCGCTTGGTGCGCTTGTTGCGTCCGAGAGCGGAGCACCTGGGAGTAGTCGAATCAGAGGTTGGCATCCGTGCGCTTGCCGAATACGATTTGCGCTGTGCGGATGTCGCCTTCGTTTCACAGAATCGATGGGACGCGACGGATGACGAGGACAATTTGCATGGGTCGCCGGAGATGGTGATCGAGGTGTTGTCGCCGTCGAATACGAAGCTGGAGATGCGCGAGAAAGCAACGCTTTATTTGTCAAGCTGCACGTGCAAAACGGGCGCGGGGTCAGGCGCGCCGCGCGAAGAGCCATGTTGTTGCGACTTTGTGCCGCGACTTGCATCCGCGCCCTTTGCACTCTCCACCGGCGCCCAGGAGTTTTGGGTAGTGGACCCAAAAAAGAGAAATGTAATTGTGATGCACCGGGAGGCCGGCACGCTGGTGTACGAAGACGGGCAGCACATTGCAATGTCGTTGTTTGGTGGCGAGCTGAGCGTCGCGGAGATTTTTGCTTGAATTGCCTGATTAGTTGGCGAATTTAACGTTGACGAAGACTTCGCGCTGCAGGGGCGTTGTGCCGGGAGAGGTAGTCCGGCCTTGCCATTGCTGGACGACCAACAATGCGCGCTGGTTGAGGCTCGGGTTGGAAGTTTGGGCGATTTCGGTTTCGACGATGCGGCCCTCCGGGTTCATGACGCCGTGAACGATGACTGGTTGAATGGTGGAGTTAGGAGTCACCTGATTTTCGCCTACGAAGATCGGGAATCGCGAGGGAGCAGCCATGAGGGGACCCGCGCCAATCGGAGTCGCACCTGCCGGTGGGATGAAGGCCGCGACCGTAGCATTCGCAGGAGTGGTGAGACTCTGCAGTTGCGCTTCGACGGTGGGGGTACCGGCTTCGGTGACGGTGATCTTCCCCGGAACAATGGCCCCGTTTAGGGCGAGCGTTTTCGAGTAGTCGTACAGAACATAGGAACCGGGCGCGGCGGAATAGGTGAGGAGCAGACCGGAGGCACGATCAATGCAGTATTCGGTTTCTTCCCAGAGACGGCCGCGATCGGAAGCCGGAGGGTTCATGCCGGAGAGCAGGGCGCAGGTGATGCCGCGGCCGTTATAAGTGGCAGTTGCAGTGCGGATGAGAGCGCTGCGCTGGAAAGCTCGATTGAGAAAAGCGAAAAAAATGGCAGTACGAACTTGCTGGAGGCGCAGCGGCGCCGCGCCGGCGGGGTGGTTGCTGTAGAGCAGCTGGTTGTTATAGAGGTTGGTGGCAGAATAACTAGGTCCCTGCACCGTCCAGCGGTAGAAGCCTGGGGCGGGTGAAGTATCTTCCATCTGCCAGGAGCCTTCATTCGATCCGGAACCAAAAGACGTGATGGTGCTTTTTAGATCGTAGGCGCCGGAGCGGACGTTCGAGAGCGCACGGGCGCGATTGAGCAGTTGGAGGATTTGTGCGCGCGCTTCGGGAGTGCTGACCACTTGAGCATCGCCTGTTACCAGCTCCAGCGGATCGGACGGGACGGCCGGTTCGGATAGATTGTTTTGCGCTGTCGCGGGGGTAGCAACGACGGCGACGAAGAGCAGACAGGAAAGCCAGCGGAGGTGCTGCATGGATCGGTCTCCTTTTAAGAAGATACTACGGAGAAAAGGGCAGCGCTAGCGAACGAAGACTTCAATGGGCAGCGTGTGATGGATGAGGTAGGAGGCGTGGTTGGGGTTGTGCGTTGCGGGCTGCTGGTGTCCGCTTGAATCGGTGGCGCGGGAGAGCAGAGTGCGCGGGCCGGGCTGCAGAGGCGTGGACCAAATGTACTGCCATCGTCGCCAGGCGAAGCGGACGGGAGGATCGAGGAACTCGCCGGATTCCCAGTGCTCGCCTTTGTCGGTGCTGATTTCGATGTGTGTGACGCCGGCATCACCGGACCAGGCGGCGCCATAGATGGTATAGGGCTGGCCGCGTGAAACGGTTTCGTGGAGGGCGGGACGTGCAATGGCCGATTTGACCTGGAGTTCGGTGATGGCGCGGCGTACGGGGAGGCCGTGATCGCCGGCTTCCCAAAAGGCGTAGTCGGAGGTTTGCCAGTAGCCGTGGAAGGTTCTGGTGACAACGTGAATGCGGGTGAGCCACTTGACGGATGCCATGCCGAAGTGGCCAGGAACGAGGGCGCGAGCGGGGAAGCCGTGGGCAAGCGGAAGATCGCACGCGTTCATACGCAGGGCGACGAGGGTTTCGGGCGCGAGTGCTTTTTGCAGACTGATGCTGCGGGCGTAGGGGATTTTGCCGGGCGGTTTGGGAGATGCGGGGGCCGGGCCATGATCGGCGCCTTCGAGGATCACTTCGCACGCTGCGGGATCGAGGACGGCGCGCTCGAGCAAAGTGTGGAGCGGTATACCGGACCATTCGGCGGTGCCGACGGCTCCGAGGCTCCATTGAGCGCCGCCGGTTTGAGGGACGAGGAAGACACGGCTGTTACCGGCGCATTCGAGGGTGGCGGTTTGATTCTCCAGAGGAAAGGCGGTGAGTTCTGAGAGGCTCAGAGAAAGCGGATGCTTGACTGCGCCGGTGATTTCGAGGCGATAGGCTTGAGCGTCGAGGGCGGGAATTTTGAAATGGCTTCTTATGTAGAAGGACGCGTTGGGTGTCAAAAAACCATCGAGCTGATCGAAGGGGTATTCGAGATTGAGCGGCTCCTGCTGGCGGATGATGAGGCCGCGAGGGTGGTCATGGCTGGAATCCGGCAACGAACGTGAGACGAGGCGCGCGCGGAAACGTATCCGGATTCCGCGCGTGCAGAGTGTACAGGATGAGGGGCTTTACTTCTTAAGGGGCTTAGCCACGACCGGTTTGACAGCGGCGAGACTGCCGCCACCGCTGGCGGCCATGGCGGCGGGGAGGATGCGCTCGTCGCCGATGATGCTGAACATAGTGTGCGTCGAGAGACCTTCTTCTTCGGTCGTGAAGAGGAGACAGTTGTGATCGGAGTCGAAGTCGGCCTTGATCCAATCGCCGGTCGAGACCTGGTTGGTGGCGATAAGGTTCGATAGCGGGTGAACCAGCAGGCGTTCGATGGCGCGTTTCAGATGACGTGCGCCGTACTTGACGTCCGTTCCCTGGGACAAGAGGAAGTCCTTGCCGGAATCGGAGACGGTGACGACGAAGGATTTCTCGGAGGGCGAAGCGAGGATGCGCTGCTGCACCTGTCCCAATTCGAGATCCAAAATGCGACGCAGTTCCGAATCGCCTAGAGGCTTGAAGACAACGCACTTATCGATGCGATTCATAAACTCGGGCGTGAACTTGCGGCGCGCCGCTTCGAGACCGCTGCGAGAGAGCTTATCGTTGAGTTTGTCGTTCTGCTCGGCGTTCTGTCCGGGTTCTGCCGCCGGCAGGCAGGCATGGAACCCGAGTTTCGGCGAAATCAGGGCGCTCATTTCCGATGCGCCGAGATTGCTGGTCATGAAGATCATGGCCTTGGAGAAATCGACCTTGCGATTATCGCCGAGGGTCAGGGTTGCTTTATCCAGAATGCCGAGCAGCAGGTTCCAGAGGGCGTCGCTGGCCTTTTCAATTTCGTCGAAGAGGATGAAGCTGAGCTTCACTGTGTCGGTCTGGTGCTGGTTGATGACTTCCTGACTCAGCAGGGGATGTGTTTCGCGGTGGCCGAGGTAGCCGGGAGGCGAGCCGATCAGTTTAGCGATTTCGTGGCTGTGCTGGAACTCGGCACAATCGATTTTTGTAACAGCGCGAGGATTATTGAGCAGAGCTTCGGCAGTGGCTTCGACGGTGCGGGTCTTGCCCGAGCCGGTTGGTCCTAAAAATAAGAAGTTGCCGACCGGGCGACCCGGCGCGGAAAGACCGGTGACGTGCATCTGGTAGATGTTCACGATCTGTTCGATCGCTTCGTCCTGGCCGACCACTAATTTAAGCAGTGTTCGCTCGAGCGAATCTGCGTTTCTCCCCGTTTTTGTTGGGTCCAGTACCCGTCGGAGGTGGCTCATAAAAATTAATCCTCTCTGTTCCTCACAAAGCCGAGTGCCCGCAACTCCCATGCTGGCTTTTATCCGGCTAACAAGCTTTTGTTGGACTACAACCAACAGTGAGCAAGCCGGGTGCCAAAACCACCGCGGCGCTTCCTAAAGTACCTATCGACAGAAGCTGCTGCTTTATGAAGAGGCTGTCAAGCCTTTTCCTCCTCGGGCTTTTCTGATTAGTCTTTTTGAGGGCGCGAAGGTCTCACTTCAATTCGGCTAATTAATGTCCTTTTTGGCATGCGTAAGATATCTAGTACGAGTTCGGCGATATCCTCAGGGGCGATTTTCCAATCTTTTTTGCTGGCCTCTTCGCCGCCGAAATGGGTCGCGACGCTGCCGGGCATGATGTAGCTCACGCGGACATTATCCTGACGGTGATCGAGCATCATGGCTTCGCTGAAACCATTGAGGCCGAATTTGGAGGCGTTATAGGCTGCGCCGCCGGCGAAGGGATTGCGTCCGGCAAGGCTGCTGATATTGATAATGGAGCCGCCGCCGCGCTGTTCGAAGCGGGCGAGCGCTTCGCGGCTGCAGTAGAAAGCGCCGGAGAGGTTGGTGGAGATGAGGCGATCCCACTCTTCGATACTCAGTTCGGCGGTGGCGCGAAAGATGCCGAAGCCAGCATTATTAATAAGGATGTCGAGGGCCTTGAACTCTCTATCGATATATTCAAAGAGTTCGGCGACCTGCCGGCTGTTACTGACGTCGGCGACGTGACCGGAGATCTTCGTGTTGGCTATCTTCTTCGTGCTTTCGACGGCGTGATCGAGTGTCTTGGCGGTGCGGCCGCAAAGGACAACGTCTGCGCCGCTCGAGGCAAGTGCCTGTGCGATGGCAAGGCCGATGCCTTGTGACGCGCCGGTGACCAAGGCGCGTTTTCCCTGTAGAAAGCTGTTCATTAATGTTTGTTTAACTCCTATCCTCTTATTGCATAACGAGTGGTGCAGGGCGGCCACCACGATGGGTGGCTAAAGCCTGCCGTTCGGAAGGTTACGTGCATCCATATAATAGTGACGCTTATACTAGATTCCAGAGCCCCCGCCATGAGCGTCATCTGGCTGCGGACGGCAGCCGCGTTTTACTCCTGTGGGCTGCTGTACGCGCTGATTTATTTATTTCGTAAGAGCGCCCGACTATTTCAACCGGCTTTGATCGCGTTTGGGATAGGCAGCACTTTTCAGTTGGTGGCGCTGGTGGAACGGTGGGTGACTACCGGACGTCTGCCGCTCGACAACTTCTACGAGACGAGTTCGACGTGCGCGTTTCTGCTGGCGGTGCTGTTTCTGCTGGCCTACTGGCGATACCGCGTCGCGAGTTTTGGGGTGTGCATTTTTCCACTGGTATTTTTTATGACGCTGATCGGGGTGACTGAGTTCCCGGTCTCGCCGTGGAGTCCGCAGGTGCGCAGTGTGTGGCTGGTGCTGCATGTGTCGACAGTGCTGATCGGTTATGCAGCGCTTATTTTTTCGGCGACCGCTTCGGTGTACTACCTATTGCAGGAACGGCAATTAAAACGAAAGGATGTGACGCCATCGGCAAACCGACTGCCGCCACTGGCGACACTCGACCGGATCATAACGCAGTCGATGAATACGGGATTCCTGTTTATCACGCTGGCAACAGCGACGGGCGTTATATGGGCGTTTAATGAACGGGGAACGAATTGGATTACCGATCCGAGGATCGCTTTCTTCCTGTTCACCTGGGCGTTTTATCTGGCGATGATCTTTCTACGCATTTCCGCCGGGTGGCGCGGGCGGCGGATGGCGTGGCTGGCGGTGAGTGTCCTGTGTTGCTCGATTATCACTTGGGCGACGCACATGAGTGTGAGGAGCTTGTGGCCGCAATGAGACTGGCACTGGCCGGGATCAATCATCGGACGGCGCCGGTAGAACTGCGCGAGCAAATGGCGCTGCGCGAGGACGAGATTCCGGCTGCTTTGCTGCAGTTGCAAGGTTGCGGGGCGCGGGAAGCGATGATCCTGTCGACCTGTAACCGTGTCGAGGTGACAGCGGCTCTGGAAGACCAGGCGCTGGCGGAAGCACTTTTCGAAACGATTGTGGATGGGCGTGCGGGGAGCGGCGTGAGTTTTGAGTCGCTGCGGCCGCACATCTATACGTATGAGGCGCAGGATGCAATGCGGCATCTGTTCCGGGTGGCGGCCAGTCTGGATTCGATGATCGTGGGCGAGCCTCAGATTCTGGGGCAGCTGAAGCAAGCGTATCTGCAGGCGCGCGAGCAGGGGACGATCGGCACGATGCTGGACGCGGTGTTAACGCGAGCGTTCAATGTGGCAAAGCGGATTCGCACCGAGACGGAGATCGGCCAAAACGCGGTATCGGTGAGCTATGCGGCGGTCGAGCTGGCGCGGGAAATTTTCGGATCGCTGCAGAAGAAGCGCGTGTTGATTGTCGGGGCGGGGAAGATGTCGGAAGGGGCGGCACGACATCTTCTGCGCGCGGGAGCGGAAGAGATTTTCATCACGAACCGGACGCCGGAGCGGGCGCGTGAATTGAGTACCTTGTTCCGCGGACAGGTGCTGCCATACGAGACGTTCCCGCAGCGTCTGGGTGAAATGGATATTGTGATCACGTCGTCGGCTGCGCCGGGGTATGTGCTGGGGCCGGAGGTTTTGCGGCGGGCGATTGAAGCGCGTAAGAATCAGCCGATGTTTTTGATTGATATTGCGGTGCCGCGCAACATCGATCCCGCAGTGAATAGCTTAGAGCACGCGTTTCTGTACGACATTGACGACCTGCAACGACTGACGGATCGCAACTTGCGCACGCGGCAGGATGTGGCGCAACAGGCGGAGAGCATCGTTACGGAAGAAGTGGCGCGGCTCGAAATGAGATTGCGGGCGCGCGATGTGGCTCCGACGATTGTGAGTCTGCAGGAGCAATTGGAGACGATACGGCGGGATGTACTGACGCGGTACCGGCCGAAGATGGGTGTTATGACGATGGATCAGGAAGAGGCGCTCGAGGCGTTGACCCGAGGGATCGTCAACAAAATTGCTCACGGTCCGATCTCGGAGATGCGGCGGCAGGCAGGCGCGCAAACAGCGGAACAAACGCAAGATGCGGAACTGGTTTCGGCGGTCCGGCGGATTTTCCGGCTGCGCTCGTGATGGGAACGGCTGTCACTAGCACGCTAACGATCGGGTCGCGCGGGTCGCATTTGGCGCTCTGGCAGGCGCGGTATGTGGCAGGGTTGCTCGAGCGAAATGGTGTGGAGACGCGGATCGAGATTATCAAGACGACCGGCGATCACCTGCAGACTGCTTCGTTGATGCAGGCGGGCGGCAAGGGTCTGTTTACCAAAGAAATCGAAGATGCACTGCTGGCGGGTGCGATAGATCTGGCGGTGCATAGCTTGAAAGACTTGCCGACGGAAATACCGGAGGGGCTGGCGATTGCGGCGATTCCGGAGCGGGAAGATGCGCGTGATGCGCTGGTTGGTAATAGGTTGAGCGAACTGGGCGCGGGTGCGCGCGTGGGTACGAGTTCCGGACGGCGGGCGGCCCAAATGCTGCTGCTGCGACCGGATGTGGTGGTGGAGCCGGTGCGCGGAAACGTGGATACGCGGCTGCGCAAATTGAAGGAAGGGCAGTATGATGCGATTCTGCTGGCGGCAGCGGGTTTGCGGCGTTTAGGTTTGGAAGGGGAAATTGCGGAGTCCCTCAGTGTGGAGCAGATGTGTCCTGCGCCGGGACAGGGGGCGCTCGGTATTCAGACGCGTGCAGGCGATGCGGCTTATGAAGTAGCAAGCGTGCTGAATCACGCGGCGACGGCGGATGCGGTGATGTGCGAGCGGGCGGCGCTGGCAGCGTTGGGCGGAGGATGCCAGTTGCCAGTGGGTGCGTTTGCGGAAATCGAAGACGGCACGTTGCGATTGCGTGTGGTGGTGATGGCTGCCGATGGCTCGCGGCATTTGCGCGCTGAGATGGAAGGGCCGCCTGGGGCGGGTTACGAGTTGGGCGAACGGGCGGCTCGGGACCTGCTGGCGCGGGGCGCCGCTCATATTCTTTCCGGCGATCTCTAATGTGTGTGCTGGCGGGTTTGCGAGTGGTTGTTACGCGCGCGGCTCACCAGGCAGAAGAATTGGCACAGCCTTTGCGTAAGCTGGGCGCGGAGGTTTTGCTGCTGCCGATGATAGCCGTTGCGGAGCCTGTTGATCGTGAACCCCTGCGCCGCGCGGCGGTGCGATGTAACAGCTATGACTGGATCATCTTTACGAGTGCGAATGCTGTGTCGAGATTTGCAGCGGAGCTGAGTTCGGGTTGTTCTGCGCGCGTTGCAACGGTGGGTCGAGCTACGCGTGCGGCGGCTGTTAAGAGCGGATTTTCGGTGAGTCTGACGCCGGACGACTACGTGGCGGAGGCCCTAGTAGAGGCATTTGGTGGCGAGGATTTGGTTGGGAAAAGAATTTTGCTGCCAAGCGCGGCGGTGACTCGGGATGTGCTGCCCGCAGCCTTAGCCCAGAGGGGCGCGCAAGTGGAGGTGGTCGAAGCATATCGCAATGTGCTTCCATCAGGCGCGAGAGAGAGAGCGGCATTCATCTTTGGAGAGCGGCGGCCGGATTGGGTGACATTTGCGAGTCCTTCGGCGGTCGAAAATACAGTGTCGCTGGTGGGTTTGGACAGGCTCAATGGCGTCAAAATTGCGAGCATCGGGCCGGTGACCTCGGAGGCGGTGCGGAAGTTTGGTTTGGTAGTTACGGTGGAGGCGCGGGAGCATAGCGTGAGTGGTTTGGCGGGGGCGATGGCTGGTGCGCTTTAGTTCGCGGCCGCACCGGAAACGGCCATTTCAGCGGGCGGCCTCCACAGATTGACGGGCATGTCGTAGGGATGGGGACGGCCTTTCCCGGTTTCGACAAACTCCTTGAGGCTCAACAGGAAAATGGCCCAACCCAGCGAGCAGTGAGGAAACGCCTTGGCATCTTCGAGCCATTTCGAATGCCGGAAATGTAAAAACGTTTTCTCGTGATCGCGGAAAATCCTGAATTCAATTTCGGTGCCGATCCAGTCGCCCGCGCCTCCGTCAATCACGCGCCATTGCACTAGCTCGCCGGGCTCAAGCGTGGTAACTTCCATAACCGCGGCGCGAAAGCCGCTAAACCAAAACTCCAGTCGTTTGCCGGTGGCGGATTCGCCGCGAGCATCGGTGGTCCACCAATGCGCCAGCTTTTTCACGTCGGTCACAGCGTGGTAAAGCTCGTCGGGGGAAGCGTTGATGAGAATCTCATGCCAGATTTCGCGTGTCGCCATAGTTTTCTCCTTTGAGTGACTTGTCAATTCGGGAATTCAAGGTTCAAGTAAGCGGCTAGCCAGCTGAGAAAGCCGCTCCCAGCCGGCAGCGTGCTCGTCAGCAGGCTCCCTCAGACCAACGAAGCCGTCGTGACGCACGGTTAAGCGCGTACCGGAAGACGCGCTCGGGCGTCGCGAAAAGATCTACCGTGGCGAGGATGGTGTCGCCATCGGTCACGGCGCGGGGTTGTGGTGCAGTGTTGTTAATCATGATGCCTTCTGGTTCTTAGTTGCGTAGATTTCCAGACGGTCCATTTCTTCCAAACCTTCGAGGAAAAGGGTCCATCCCGACTCGATGCGGCTCTCGTGTTGCGCGAGCACGCCTTCGTGGGTCACAGTCAGCTCGCATCCGATTTCCAACGGGACTATATCGACAGCGACGCGGTTGTCGCTCGCCCAGACCGTCGGCACACGCAAGGTGAACACGAGGCGGCGGGGCCGGTCGATTTCCAGGTATTTGCCGATATGCTCGATGTCCTTGCCATCGCGCCTGGCCACGAACAGGAACGAGCCGCCAACCTGCGCATCGATCTCGGCCCGGACGACGACTTGTCCCGGACGGGTGAACAGAAACTGGCGAGCCCTTTGCGGATCGAGCCATGCATCGAAGACGCGATCGGCAGTGGTTTGGAATCTGCGGCTGACCTTTACGGTAAGCGGCGTATGCTTGGTCGTTGAATTAGTGCTCATTTGACATCAACTCCGTACAAAGGGCAACCCTTCAATGCGATTCTTCCCGCTCGAGGAGATCCTGAAGGGCGTCAAGCTGCTGGTTCCAGAACTTCTGGTAATAGGCGAGCCACTGCTCCGCTTCCTTCATCGGCGCTGCGTTTATCCGAACCATCTGAAAGCTTCCTTTTTTCTCGCGGCGGATCAGGCGCGCACCCTCAAGCACCTTCAGATGCTTCGATACAGCGGCAAGTGAAACGGGGAATGGCCGGGCAATCTGTCCGACGGTCTTCTCACCGGTAGCAACATGCCGCAGAATGGAGCGCCGGGTGGTGTCGGATAAGGCGTGGAATACACCATCCAATCGCATCGCCTTGGCTTTTGATACGGATTTAACCATCTGGTTTAATGATAGCCGCGTTTTAGGAAACTGTCAACCAGATGGTTAAATGGACTTGCCCCCAAGTTTGAGACAAACGGTTAAGAGTCAAAAATCATTGAATGGAGAATTTGACTCATGGGCTTATCTCGACGGAAGTTCAGTAGGGAGATGAAAATGGCTGCGATTCAGCAGCTGGATATGGGTTCGACGGCTGCCGAAGTGGCGCGAGCCTTCGAAATCAATCCGAATTTGCTGCACCGATGGCGAAAGGAGTTCCGCCATGGTCCGGGCAATGCGTTTCCCGGCGAAGGAAAGCGGCGCTGGGATGAGACGAAAGTGGCTCAACTCGAGCGCAAGGTGGGACAGCAGGCGCTGGAGCTTGATTTTTTGAAGGGGTGCTTGCAGCGCATCGAGGAACAGCGGATGCTGCAGGCACTGAATGGAAAGCCGCGACCTATCAACACATCCGAACGCAAATCGAAGAGGGCTCCGCAATGACGGTCACACGCATGTGCCGTCTCGGGCGCGTCAGCCGGGCCGGGTGGTATCGGTTCGATCCGGAACGCCAACAACCGGACGACGATCTGGATTTGCGGAGCGAGATGCAGCGGATCGCCTTGGAGTTCCCCTGTTATGGCCGGCCGCGGATCACCGCCGAACTAAAACGGCGCGGATGGAAAGTAAACCACAAGCGCGTGGCACGCATCATGCGGGAAGACAACTTGCTTTGCCTTCGCCGGAAGAAGTTTGTGGGGACGACCGATTCCCGCCACGGCTTTCCCATTTACCCGAATCTGGCAGGCGACATGGAACCGACCCGCCTGAATGAGTTGTGGATCGCCGACATCACCTATATTCGGCTGGAGACGGAGTTCGTCTATCTGGCCGTTGTGCTGGACGCCTACTCGCGCCGAGTCATCGGCTGGTCGCTGGACCGCACGCTGGAGGACGATCTCGCGATGGCTGCGCTGCAGATGGCGTTCCGCCGCCGCTCACCGTCAGAAGGACTGACGCATCATTCCGACAGAGGCGTGCAGTACGCCTCCCACGACTACACCAATCTGCTCAGAGATCACGCCGTCAGGATCAGCATGAGCCGCAAAGGAAATCCTTATGACAACGCAGCCTGCGAATCGTTTATGAAAACGCTGAAGTACGAGGAAGTGTATCGGCAAGAGTACCGCGATCTGAACGAAGCGCGGCGCTCTATCGCACGCTTCCTGGAGCAGGTCTACAACGAAAAGCGGTTGCACTCGGCTCTGGGCTATCGTCCGCCGGTGGAGTTCGAAGCCAATCTGGTTAACTCTGATCTGGCGGCTACCGCATGAGGAAAAAAATCGAGGGCCCTCGAAAAGCGTTTTTCAGGCATAGCGGAATCTATCGGTCCGATGTGTCGTCACCGCTCGTAAACCTGAGCCGGAGTGCCGCTTCGCGGTCGGGTCCGGGCCAGGCTATAGGACGCGCCGGAAGATTACACGCCCTGCCCATCGTTCGCGATGAGTTCCGGCCGGCTATTCCTCAACGGGTTGCTCGCCAGCATTGCCCGTCTCCGCTTCACCGGCACCCTCAGCTTAAATCTATTGCCGTTCCTGAAGAAAGCATTTATCATCGAACGGTCAAGTGTCTCTTAACTGTTTGTCTCACGCCAGGGGGCAGGTTCAAAATGTTGGTTGGATGTTGTGGGGAGTAACGTTGCGCCCACTCAACTTTGAACCTGCGTGCCGACAACGAGGCAATAACAGCCAAGTGAAGAGCGCGACAATCGCAAAGGCTTTCAATAGCCTCATGCTCAAGACGGTATCTAGTAAGCTGTCCCGGTCATATCGTTAGTACGCCGGTCGCTGTGCTCGCGGCTCTGACTACCGCAAGCGGAGCCATGAGCGAAGCGATTGGAGTCTGGCTCTGCTATCGAAATCACCGGGACAGCTTACTAGGGCCTTGAGTTAATGGCTGTTCTCAAGATAGCCTCTTATTCCCGATGCTGCGCAACAGTTCGAATGGCGAAGAGAAGCTCATAGTCTGTAATGGATCGGTGAGACGGTAATGAGCGCAGCTGCTCGGGAGGTTTTGGCCGTGGTTTTTCTCGCCACGTTCATTCGATCGGCCTTCGGGTTTGGCGAGGCGCTGTTTGCTGTTCCGCTACTGGCGCTCTTCATCCCGCTTTCGGTGGCCGCCCCGCTGGCAGTACTGGTTTCAATTACCATTGCCGCGGCGGTGGTTGTGCAGGACTGGCGGAAGATCCATGTGCGCAGCACGGGATGGCTGGTAGGAGCGACGCTGTTTGGCATTCCGGTGGGGCTGGCGCTGCTGACAAGCCGTCATCAGCAGGCGGTAAGAATCGCTCTGGCGGTCGTTATCACGGCTTTTGCCACGTATTCGCTGTTTGGCGGCAAGCCGCCGGAGTTGAAGAAAGACAGCAGAACGTGGCTTCTCGGCTGCGGATTTGTCGCGGGCGTATTCGGCGGAGCGTATGGAATAAACGGGCCGCCGCTGGTGATCTATGGCGCGATGCGGCGCTGGTCCGCACAGCATTTCCGCGCTACGTTACAGGGATATTTTCTGCCGGCGAGCCCGATCGGGATGACTGGATACTGACTGACCGGTTTGTGGGTGCCCGCGGTAACGCACTACTTTTTATTGTGCCTGCCGGTCCTGGTACCGGCGATCTGGTTGGGCCGAGTGGTGAATCATCGCCTGCAGGGAGACGCCTTTTTTCGGTTTGTGTACTTGGGGCTGGCCGGGATTGGCGTAGTGTTGCTGGCGCAATCGGCGACTCGTTAAACAGGAGCTGCGCGGGCCGGTATGTCACTCGCTGAAATTACTGGCTGTCCAATACAAACATGCGGAGCGAGCGGGGGGTGATCTCGTACTGCTGGCCGATTTTGAAGGCTCTCGCCTGGTGTTTGCCTTCGGGATCGTTGGTATCGATCAGGATCGACCATTTCTTGCCGCCGGGTGAATCGGGTAATTTGAATTTAACTTTTTCGCCGAACTCATTGATGACGATCAGCAGTGTTGCTTCTTTGCCGCGCTGGCGAATGCCGGTGGTTTGAGCGCGTCCGTCGAGTAACATGCCGAAACAGCGCATGCCGTGGTCGCCCCATTGCGCATCCTCCATTTCGCTGCCGTTGGCGTTGATCCACGTGACATCTTTGACGCCGAGCTCTTCGTTGTCTTCGCCGGTCAAGAATAAATTGCGGCGCAACACCGGGTACTGATGGCGAAGGCTGGTGAGGCGTCTGACGAAATCGATGAGAGATTTGCCCTTCTCTTTGAGATCCCAGTTGAGCCAGCTGATCTCGTCGTCCTGGCAATAGGCATTGTTGTTGCCCTGCTGGGTGCGCGCGAACTCATCGCCGGCGAGCAACATGGGCGTGCCCTGGGAGAGCAGCAGGGTGGCGAGTATATTGCGGAGTTGACGGCCGCGCAAAGACCGAATCGCGGGATCGTCAGTTGGACCTTCGACGCCGCAGTTCCAGGAACGATTGTCGGAGCTGCCGTCCTTGTTGTCCTCGCCGTTGGCGTCGTTATGTTTTTCGTTGTAGCTCACCACATCGTTGACGGTGAAGCCATCGTGCGCAGTGACGAAGTTAACGCAGGCCCAGGGACGGCGGCCGCCGTGATTGAATACTCCAACGGAGGCGCACATGCGTTCCGTAAGCGCGGACGCAGGGGCTTCGCCGCGCCAAAAATCGCGCACAGTGTCGCGGAACTTGTCGTTCCATTCGGCCCAGCCGGGAGGAAAGCCTCCGACCTGATAGCCGCCGGGACCGCAATCCCAAGGCTCGGCAATGAGCTTCACTGAACTGAGGACGGGATCCTGGCTGACGGCTTTGAGGAATCCACTCTGGTTGTCGAAGCCGTTCGGCTCACGAGCGAGGATAGTGCCGAGATCGAAACGGAAACCATCGACATTGGTTTGTTCGACCCAGTAGCGCAGGCTGTCTGTAACCATTTGAATCACGCGCGGATGACTCAGATTGACTGTGTTACCGGTGCCGGTGTCGTTGATGTAGAAGCGTTGTTTATCGGGAACAAGGCGATAGTAATTGGCGTTATCGATGCCTTTGAAGGACAAGGTCGGACCCTTCTCGTTGCCTTCGGCGGTGTGGTTATAGACGACATCGAGAATGACTTCGAGGCCGGCGTCGTGGATCTTGGCGACCATCTGTTTGAACTCGAGAAGAATATCGGAGCGGTTGGCAGCGTAACGCGGATCGGGCGCAAAGAATCCGATGGTGTTGTAGCCCCAGTAATTGGTCAGACCTTTTTCGAGCAGGTGGCTGTCGTTGATGAAGGTGTGGATGGGCAGCAGTTCGATGCTGGTGACGCCGAGCGACTTGATGTAATCGAGCACCTCGGGAGTGCCGAGCCCTTCATAGGTTCCGCGCAGTTTTTCGGGTACGGCCGGATGCAGCTTGGTAAAACCTTTGACGTGCGTTTCGTAGATGATGGTGTCGTCCCAGCGGATGGGTCGACGTCCTACCAGTTCGCCTTTCCAGGTGAAACTTGCATCAACCACGGTGCACTTGGGCATGAACGGCGCGCTATCGCGTTCATCGAAGGTAGTGTCGTCGCCCAGTTCCAGTTTGTAGCCGAAGACAGCCGGATTCCAGACGAGTTCGCCAAAGTGCGCGAAGGCGTAGGGATCGAGCAGGAGTTTGTTTGGATTGAAGCGGTGACCGGCGTCCGGTTCATAAGGGCCGTGCACGCGATAGCCGTAAATGGTTCCCGGCATGACATCTGGGAGATAGCCGTGCCAGATCTGATTGGTGTATTCGGGTAGGGTGATGCGTTCGACTTCTTTGTTGCCGTCGGAATCGAAGAGGCAGACTTCGACCTTGGTTGCGTTGGCGGAGAAGAGAGCGAAGTTGGTGCCTTTGCCATCCCAGGAGGCGCCGCGCGGATGAGGCAGACCTTCCCTGATACGGCTCTGTTTGGCTTCAGCCATGAGAAATCCTTTAAGAAAATTGAGTATGAGCGCGAATTACGTGTGAAGTGCGTAATTCGCGGAACACTTTCATTATGCAGGGTGGTGGTGAATAGACTCGGGGTGCCTGCGACTATTTGTATGATCATTTGAGCCAACGTCGCAGCGGCGTGCTCGGCTGGCTATGTACTCGGTTGAGGAATTGGCGAATGACTTTCGCAAGCTGGGCATCAACGCTGGCGACACCGTCATGCTGCACGCTTCGGTCCGAGCGGTTGGAGAAGTTGCCGGTGGTCCCGATGCTATTCATCTCGCTCTCAAGTCGGTGCTGACTCTGGAGGGCACTCTTATGATGTACGCCAGTTGCTCGCGCTATTACGACGACGTGGGACGCGGGAGCTTGACTCTGGAGCAGGAGCGGGAGATTCGTGAGAAGTTACCAGTCTTCGATCCCCTCACTACAAGATCCGATCGTGACAATGGAACATTGGTCGAATTCCTGAGGACCTATCCGGGCTCGCGCGTGAATCACCACGTTGCGCGTTTCGTATTTTGGGGCAAGCAGACGGAGCACCTCATGGAAAGGCAGCCGTGGAATTATGCCTTTGGAGTGGATTCTCCGCTTGAACGATTCCTGCTGCTAGACGGCAGGATTGTCTTGCTCGGATCCGACCACGATGCCGTCACATTCCTGCACTACGTGGAACATATCGCCAACATCCTGGACAAGAAAATTGCGCGTTATGAGGTTCCGGTCATGGAGAACGGGTTGAGGGTTTGGCGCTCGATGGAGGAATTCGATACTTCCGATGGCGTTCACGCGAACTGGCCGGATCGCTTTTTCGCCAGGATCGTGGACAGCTTTCTCACCAGGACCAGCAATTACGGCGGCCGGGTTGGAAATGCAATGACATATATCCTAAGCTCTCGTGGATTGCTCGATTTCGCTCTGCCCCTGATGGAAGCGGTCGCCGCAGATCTCCTCGCCGCGAAGTCATTAACGGAACGAAGTGGCTGTACATAGTTAGCGAGTTGTAGGCATGTGCGATCCTTACGCTAAACACTATGGAAGTACATCTAAATTCCGATCTGCAGGCCAAATTGATCCGCCTGGCCGCAGCCCGTGGACGCGATGCCGAAATGCTGGCGCGCGAAGCAATTGAGGGTTTTGTCAATTATGACGAATGGTTTATCCGCGAAGTTGAAGGCGTTGCTTCGGCCGACCGTAGTGAGCGTCTCACGCATGAGGAAGTAAGCGAGCGCCTCGAAAAGTGCATCGCCGAAAAACGCCCGGAATGGCTTCCTAAGCTTTAGGGCAATTTCATGCGATTGCGTCCAGTCCCTTTTTCTGTACTAGGGCAAGAAGTTTCAGTGATGGACCCTGCGGATGCTTCTCACCTCGCTCCCATTGACTGATCAAACCAGTCGTTACATTGAGATAGCTTGCAAATACGGCTTGACTCACGCCCGCCCGTTTTCTCACAGCAGCAATTTGCTTTGGTGAAAGTTCTTTTACGCTTGTCAAGCACGATGTATCGAAATCGTGCATCGTTTTGGCACTAATTAACCCAGCATCACGTAATCCATTAACTGTTTTGTGGAGGGCTTCGAGGGCGTCACTTCTGTATCTTTTCGGCATCGTAATTTACCTCTCGCAATTCACCCAAGTCGATAGCCTTGGTAATCTCTGCCTCACTGAAGCGAAGCAGGATCTGAGCTAATTTCTGATATTCCTTCAATTCCAGTTCGTCGAGATTTTCAACGGCGCTCTTTGCAAATCCATAAACAAAAACTGCTCTCGCTTTCGTCTCGTAGGCAATGATTGCTCTATAGCCACCGCGTTTTCCGGCACCTGGACGCGCTAACCTCTTTTTTATGAGACCACCGCCCAGCTCGCCGTCGTTAAGGCCCTTCTCCACTTCCTGTATCGCAGCAATAAGATTTTCGTCCGCGAGACCTTCCCGCCGAACGAACCGGGCAAACCATTTTGTCTTAAAGACGCGCACGTGGGGCCCCGGCTGACGATTTATGAAAAGTATAACACGCGGTGTGATAGCGTTGGCGCGCGCCCTTGGAGTTTAACCGAGCTCTTTCTTCGAGGCTAGGCCGAACACGGCTGCTTGCAAACGGTCGGTGAGTTGGTCGGGCGGCTCTTCGGGATTAGCAATCAGGACGTCTCCGACTGACACTTCAATCGTTCCGGAACGGAACCAGTTGCCGCCTTGCGACTTAAGTTCGCCGAGACCGGAAATATGAACCGGCAGAGCGGGAGCGTTGGATTCTTTCCACAGCAGGCCGGCCCCTGATTTGAAGGGCTGGGGCGTGGCGTCGTCGGAGCGCCGGCCTTCGGGAAAGACCAGGACACTGTAGCCGCAGTCCATGGCACGTCCGGCGTGGCGGAAGCTGCGGCGAAAGCCGCTGCGCTGCGGTAAAGGGAATACGTTGAAAAGCAGGGTGATCAAGAAGTAGGCGGCGGGTGCGAGAAGATTCAGAAACCAGTGGCCTTGGTTGCGGCCGTGGCGCAGATCAAGCAGCATTTCGCCCGACATGGCGATTGCCACGCGATGCCGCAAGTGCTTAGGCAAAGCGAATAAGACGAAAGCCGCGTCGTAGGTGGTGATGTGATTACAAACGATCAGCAGAGGAAGGCTGGGGAGCGCTCGTGGCTGGCGGCGCACTCTGGGTTTGGCGAGGAAGCGCACGAGCGGCATAGCGATCAGTTCCAAAAAGACGGTGCGAATCGCCTGTTGCGAAGCATGCCAGGTCCAGCGTGGATAGATGTGCTGCTCGCGTTTTGAGGGGCGCGTTCGGGGCTCGGCGTGACGAATGAGCGATTGCAAATCCTGGCCCGTTTTCACTTCTTGCAGAGCTTGATCGGGTAATGCGACGCCGTACTGCTGTTCGAGCTGTGCTTGCAGTTGCACGCGACCCAAACTGTCGAGGTCGAGTGTCCCTGGCGTGATCTGGCTTTGGGTATTGTCATCGAGTTCGCCGCTGGCGATACGGCGGGCGACTTCGCGGCGCAGGATTTTACCGGTCGAAGTACGGGGCAGGTCGGGCTCGGGCCACAGGAGCCAGCGGCGTATCTGCTGAAAATCGGCGAGCGCGCGATTGGCGGCGGCGATGGTAGTTTCTGGATCAGCCGCAGGTGTTAGAACGAGGACGGCAAGCGGTTCGGGTCCAGCGGCGCCGGTAGTTTCGATGACGGTCGCGGCACTGACTCCGGGTTGGTTGAGCAGAGCGGCTTCAACGTCCTGCGGATGAATGTTGAGCCCGGACGAGGTAACGATGACATCTTTCATGCGGCCTCGAAAGCGGAGATTGCCGGCGGGATCGAAATCGGCGAGGTCGCCGGTGGGCAGCCACGCCTCGGTTTGCTGCTGCATCGCGCCGTTTTGCCAGGTCGCGTTTGAAATAGTCGCGCCACGAACGAGCACTTCGCCCTGCTCGCTCAAACGCACTTCGCGGCCGGGTAGAACTTGCCCGATAGTGCCTTGCGCCGGATGAAAGGGATGGTTGAGGCTTATTAGGGCGGTGGTTTCGGTCATGCCGTAGCCTTGGATGACGGCGAAACCGAGAGCATTCCAGAACTGCTCGCCGGCGGGAGAGAGCGATGCGCCGCCGCAGATGAAGGCCCAGAATTTCAGACCGAACAGGCGATGCACCTGACGGAAATGCCACCAGCGCTGCCAGACGCTCCAGTGCTGAGCGGCTTCGATTCGAGCCGCCAGATCCGGTTCGTTCTGCAGTAAATAGTTCTGCAGCAGATCGAGCACGCGCGGGACGGAGGCGAGCACGGAAATCCGGTCGAGGCGGATTTGTTCGACGAGTTCGGTAGCGACCAGGCGCGATTGGAAGTGGACTTCGGCGGCCAGCAGAGGCGGAATCCAGAGACCCATGAATTGACCGAAAACGTGGCTTAAGGGCAGAGTGTGAAGGAAGCGAATGGGATGAAACGGCCGTTCGTATTTCAGATAATTTTGCATTTCGCGCTCGATGGGCGCGAGGCTGGCGAGCACGTTGCCGTGAGTATGAACGACGCCTTTCGGGTCGCCTGTGGTGCCCGAGGTGAAGATGATTTGCAGGGGATCGTCGGGCGTGGGATTTTCGAGAACGGTTCCTTCGCGGGAGCAAACGGCTTGCGACAGATCTTCGAGCACAATGGCTGGGATGTTGAAGGGATGATCGCGAAGTTTGGCGCGATCGGCCAGCACCAGGCGCGGCGAAACTTCCTCGATGACGCGTTTGGCAAAGTCTGCGCTGCCCGCAGGATCGAGAGGAACCGGGAGAACGCCGCGCATAATGCAACCGAAAAAGGCGGCGATCCATTCGGCACTGTTTTCACCCCACAATAAGACGCGGTCACCCTTTTCTATACCGCGGCGCTCCCATTCAGCGGCCACGCGGCGAGCAAGCAAAGCAAGCTGTCGGTAGGTAGTTGGGGTTTGCCGGATTCCGCTAGGGGCGACTATAGCTATCTGCGATTGATGATGGTCGAAATCGTGGAGCAGGGAAGCGAGACTGCGGCGTTCGGCCGGTGCGGGCACAGCTTTAGGCTACGACGACTTCCTATCGGATACATCGCCGCTGGATCGAATCACGCTGCCAAGATAAACAGGAAAGGTCGAGAAATAGGTACGATCAAATCAGCGGGGCGCCTGCGAGTTAATGCGTCCAGCGGGGATTGACAGAGGCAGCATGGCGACAAAGATCAAGCATCGATCCGTTCTTCAAAAAAGGACACGCCGAGGTTTTCGCGGATACTCTGTGGCGACTGTAGCCTTCTACGGCCCTGACGACCAGCGAGCAAGCAAAGTCACGGTGACGATTCTCAGAGGCCAAGACGAGGAGCCGATCGCTCTCGATCGGTGGTTTTCCGGGGATCGGGACCTCCGCACCGATTTCGCCCGTCGCAAACAGTATCCAGGCTTTCATTGCGAAGCACGAGGCAAGATCGGTCACTGTCGCCGACCGTATTCTGGGCTGTCCACACGAAGAAGGTATCGATTATCCCGAAGGCCAAGCCTGTCCTCTGTGTCCGTTTTGGACTCATCGGAATCGCTGGACCGGAGAGGTCATTCCATAGCAGACGCGCGAGCCTATCTCATTGGAGCTCGCACCCAACAGACCTGAGGGATCCCATACCCGCGTCCGGCGGCAACTATTTCTTCTCCCTTGAAGGCGGGTTATTCTCCTGAGGCGGCCGCCCGGCTGCGCAAGATTGGTTGCGCCGGCTTCTTTTCGGTTACTGTTTTGTATACCAGGGTCGGGCGTAAGGATTCGGGGGTAGAAATTTCGGTGAGAAAAGTCAACGCGCGGGCATTGCGGGCGGCAATCATAGTTCCGTGATCCTGCATGGCTTGCAAGAGCAGAAATCCCTGGCTATCGTAGCCGCACAGCTGCGAGATGTCGACGATGAAACGTCGTCCGGAGATCTCGCCCAAGATTAAATTCCAGTAGTTGCGCACTTCGTCGACAACGTCGCCGGCAAACCGTCCCTCGATTTCGACTCGAAACTGAACGGCGTCATCCAATAGCTTAAGTGTTGCCACGTTTCTGTCCTGGTGAGTGGACATTTCCGAGCCGGATTCCGCTACAAAAACATTTCGAAAAATTCATCTTCTTTATCGAACATTGCCGAGCGCAATAAAAGAAAAGACCTGTTTCGCGACGATGACGCGCATCGGTAACAATGGGTGCGGGAGTACTAACGTCATGCCGGCCAAAATTTTGCCCGGATCACCCTACCCGCAAGGCGCCACTTGGGACGGCACGGGAGTGAACTTCGCCCTTTATTCGGAGAATGCCACACGGGTGGAGCTTTGCCTGTTTGACGAGCATGATTCAGCGGAACATCAAACGATCGAAGTCCACGAGTGTACCGGCTACACCTGGCATTGCTATGTGCAGGGTCTGGCGATTGGGCAACTATACGGATACCGGGTGCATGGTCCGTATGAACCGGCGAAAGGGATGCGGTTCAATCCGGCGAAGCTGGTGATTGATCCGTATGCCAAGGCACTCACCGGAGCGGTGAATTGGGACTACCCGGTTTTCGGCTATAAAGTAGGCGATCCGCAGGGTGATTTAAGTTGCGACCCACAGGACGACGCAGCAGGCGTTCCGAAAGGGGTAGTGGCGGCGGCGCACTTCGACTGGCAGAACGATCACTCGCCGGAAATTCCACTACATGAGTCGATTATCTATGAGGCTCATGTAAAGGGCATGACGGCGCGAAATCCGGACGTACCCGAAAATTTACGTGGGACCTATTCCGGGTTGGTAAGCCAGCCGATGATCGAGTACTTCAAGAAGCTTGGCATTACAGCGGTGGAACTGATGCCGGTACACGAGTTTCTGGACGACAAACATTTACTGGACGAGGGTTTGCGGAATTACTGGGGGTACAACACCATTAACTATTTCGCACCGGCGGCACGCTACTCGAGTTTAGGGAACCAGGGACAGCAGATCGGCGAGTTTAAGGCGATGGTGCGCGAGTTCCACCGCGCCGGGATCGAGGTGATTCTGGATGTGGTCTACAACCACACGGCGGAAGGGAACCAAATGGGTCCGACGTTGACTTTCAAAGGCATAGATAACGCGACGTATTACCGGTTGACGGAGGACAATCCGCGTTACTACATGGATTACACGGGCACTGGAAACACGCTGAACATGCGTAATCCGCAGGTGCTCAAGATGGTGATGGACAGTTTGCGCTACTGGGTGCTGGACATGCATGTGGACGGTTTCCGGTTCGATCTGGCAGCCGCGCTGGCCAGAGAGTTGCACGATGTCGACCGGCTCTCGGCATTTTTCGACGTGATCAATCAGGACCCGGTGCTATCTCGCGTGAAGCTGATTGCGGAACCATGGGATGTGGGCGAGGGCGGCTACCAGGTGGGGCGGTTCCCCTCTTTATGGGCCGAATGGAACGGCAAATATCGGGATGTGGTGCGGCGGTATTGGAAGGGCGATGACGGTCAACTGGCCGAACTCGGCTATCGTCTGACCGGCAGCAGCGATTTATATCAGCATGATGGGCGACGGCCGTCGGCCAGTATCAATTTTGTGGTGGCGCACGATGGCTTTACGCTGAACGACCTGGCGAGCTACAACGAAAAGCACAATGAGGCGAACTGCGAAGGGAACCGGGACGGTACGAACGAAAACTACTCGTGGAATCATGGGGCGGAAGGGCCAACGGAGGATGCCGGGATCCTGGAATTGCGCGAGCGCGAGAAGCGGAATTTTATGAGTACGCTGCTTCTTTCGCAAGGCGTGCCGATGATTTGTGGCGGAGATGAGATTGGCCGCACCCAGCGCGGCAATAACAATGGGTATCCGCAGGACAACGAAATCAGCTGGCTCGATTGGAATCTGGATGACCGGAAAAAAGCTTTGCTGGAGTTCACCACTGAGTTGATTGCTTTGCGCAAAGCCCACCCGAATCTGCACCGGCGCAAGTTTTTTCAGGATCGGAAGATCAGTCCAGGCGCAGCGGCGAGCCAGCAGGTGGATGGATTGGAAGTGCGCGACATCTGCTGGTACCGGCCGGACGGGCAGGAGATGACGGAAGAGGAGTGGGATGCGGGGTGGATCCGCTGTCTCGGTCTGCGTCTAAGCGGCCGTACCTTAAACGATATGGACCGGCATGGCGAATTGGTGCGCGACGATTCGTTTCTGTTCTGCCTGAATCCGCACCATGAGCAGATTCAGTTCTACCTGCCTACCGGCACGGCAGGGTGCAGCTGGAAGCTGATTCTAGATACCTGCCATCCGACTTTGGGGGACTGGCAGAGGGTAGCAAAAGGCGAGTTTCACGAGATGCAGGCGCATTCGGCGGCGCTGTTTGTGGAGCAAGAAACGCATAGGGATGAGGAACTTGAGCGAAACGAGAAGTTCCGCCATGAACACGAAACGAGTTTGAAGCATGAGCGGAAGGCGAAATAGGATCTTGCGGAAGACGCTCCGATGTTACTTTGGTGTCCAGAAAGAGGGTTCGGCTTTGGCCCAGCCCTCGGGCGCGTAGCTCATCCTGGGGTTGATCAAGTAGATGTTGGACTCGGGTGGTTCGATAGCGGCGGCGGTTAGTTCTTGTAACTTTTTCATCTGATCGGCGCCCATGGCGGAAGCGAACCCTTTGTCGTTTGCCATCTCCTGGTCGACCTCTGCCAGCGACTTTCTGGGCGTGACGACGATGAACCGGCTACCGCTCTCCACGCCATACAGTTTCTCGAAGGTGGCCCAGTGTGCGGTGGGCGTCTTCTGGTAAGCGTTGATGTACATTTTGGCCAGAGCCTCCCAATCTTCATGATGACCGGGCTTGACGCGGAAAATGGTGATATCCATCAAGCGCATCTGAGAGACGTTTACAGGCGCGCGTAAGCTCAAGTCGTCACGGTAAGCGTAGGCACTCGTTTCGTGTGATTCGAGCAGTGCGCCATCGGCCATTCTGGCGCTATCGAGAGCCGCGGAGAGCGTTGCATCTTTGTCGGTGGCAAGCATGTCTTTCTGCCAGGATTCAAGGCAGTCGTACCCGGACAAGAAGATGGTTCGCTCCCGACCGGAGACGGCATCCATTGCCAGGTAGTGTTGCGGCCATTTCGCGGCGGCAAATGCTTGCACGAAGGCGTTCTCCGTCTTCTGATGAGCAGCTCCGGTCTGGCCGGGTTTGAGAATTTCGTTGTAGATGACCAGCACCTTGGGCGGGGGAGTGACGCCTGATTGTTCCGGTGTATCGGCGGGACGTGCTGCAAAACCGAAGGTAGTGGCGAAAAAACAGACAGCAATCGACAAGGCAAGAGGCTTTTTCATGTGCGCTCGCCTCCCGGGCGAGACTAAGGGACGTCCAGCAATCTGGAGCGGCCCGGAATGACAGTAATGCTTTCAGGCCAGATACGCCAGCGATTTCTAGTACTAAGGGATTAATTATAGTCAAGTACTCGAGTCAGCCGTAATCACCCGGACGTCCAGGAACCCGACCACTAAGCTCGCCATGTCGCTCATGCCCGACCTGGTCCTGCTGGTCCTCAACCTGCCTTATCTGCGCGGCAAGTAAATTACTACCTCGCTGCGCGCCTTGGTCGCCGGCACCGATTATCATCCTTGGCGCGAGCCACCACCGAAGATATCGTAACGGCTGCGGGAAAGTACTAGTGGCCTGTCGCGGCAAGAACGTTAGTGACTTGAGCAATCCAAACCGAGCCGCGACCGTCAGGGAGTAACCATGGCACTTCGAGCCGCTGAATCGAATGAAGACGCAGCACCCGGAGCCATGAGCCACGTCAGTGGCTCTCCAACCGGAGGCACGGAAACCATGAGCGAAGCGATTGGAGTTCTATGGAACCTCCCCCGCACCGCGTCTTCACAGGAGCGGTTAGTTGCTAATGAACTCGTCGCGACAGGCTACTAGTGCGTCGCAAAGTGGTTCGTCGAGTTGACTTAGTTTCCCTTCAGTTGGGTCAAGAGACTACGAACCACGCTTTTCACAAATGCATCGTCGAGGGGTTGCCGCGTGAACCAGCGTCGGTAGAAGAAGGGCGCGACGATTGAGGCTACAAACTCAGACACGTTCGTGCCGGGGGCTAACTCGCCGCTCTTCTTAGCTCGCTCGGCAACTGCAAAATACGGAGCCATCTGACCGGCGTGCAACTGAGCGAGAATCTGCGCTAACTCCGGTTCCCGCTCTGCTGCGTCGATAATCGAAGGAAGAACAGCCGCCCAGCGCGCGGATTTTAACTGTTGAGCCAAACCTGCCGCGAGCGCAGTAACATCGCCTTTTAAGGTGCCCGTGTCTGGGATCACCGGCGCAGGTCCAATCTTCGAACAAGCGTCGATCAACAACGCCGAACGAGATGGCCAATGACGGTAGATCGTTGTCTTGGAAACACCAGAGCGCCGCGAAACTTCGTCGATGCTGACTCCCCCAATGCCTTCTTCGGAAAGCAACTTGTAGGTAACCGCTAAGATGGCATCTTTCGACCGTTGAACCCTCTTGTCCTCATGGGCTGAGTTAAAAGATTTTATATTCGCTTGCGACTTTCGATTTCGCATAATACTCTACCGTAGTGTAACAGAGATACGGTACGGTAGCGTATCAGAGATACTATACCGTATCGCTGCAAAATTACTAGAACAACAAGGAGAAACGAGTATGTATTTAGTCATGGGCATCACTGGAAACGTTGGCGGCGCAACCGCGCGGCATCTGCTGAAGCAAGGCAAACAGGTACGAGCACTTGTGCGCAATCGCGAGAAAGCGGCGAATTGGGCAGACCAAGGCGTAGAGTTTGTGGATGGAGACTGGAACGATCCGACAGCCATAGCGACGGCGCTCAAAGGTGTTGAGGGCGCGTTTGTTATGTTGCCGACTGTATGGGCGCCCTCGCCTGATTACAAAGAAGCAAAGGACGTGATTGCGAACTATGTCGAGGCGCTGACCCAGGCAGTGCCGCCGCGGGTGGTAGCGCTCTCGTCGATGGGCGCGAATAGAACAAGCGGGCTGGGGATGATCACGGCCTTATCACTTTTGGAGCAAGGTTTTCGCGGCCTGCCATCTCCGGTCGCATTTGTGCGCGCAGGCGGCTTTTTCGAAAACTTTCTTTACGGCTTACAGGCCGGCCAAGGCGGAACACTACCGGTCTTCTACAACCCTACAAACCGGAAATCGACCATGGTCGCGACAAGCGACATCGGCGCAGAGGTAGCAAAGCTTCTGACCGGGCCGGCGTGGTCAGGGCATCGCGTTATTGAGCTAGGTTCGATGGTAAGCACGGATGAAGTAGCGGGACAATTGGGTGAAGTCCTAAAACTCGACGTAAAAGCCTTTGCAGTGCCGCGCGCGGGGTGGGCGGAAGCGTTCGAGCAGTTCGGCGTCCCGAAGGGCCAAACTGGACCTGCCGAAGAAATGTATGAGAGCGTGAACGCGGGATGGATGGATCTCGGAATCACGAGTACGGAGCACGTAGCGGGTACGACATCCGCACGCGATGTGTTTGCGGCTGCGCAGGGGGCCGTCAAGGCGTAAGTCCCTAACCTCAAAGGAAAGATCGAGGGCAAACATGAAAGTTCTTGTTTTGGGTGCAACCGGCGGAACCGGACGGCTAATCGTCCGCGACGCCCTGGCGAAAGGCCATTCCGTCGTGGCCCTGGTTCGCTCGAAGGCGCGCGCCTCCGATCTCCCAGGAGCAGACATGATCGAGGGCGATGCTCGTGACGAGGGCGCCCTCATGCGCGCTTTGAACGGCTGCGATGCCGTCGTCAGTTCGTTGGGCACCGGCTTGAGCCCGTTCCGCGAGGTCAGCCTGCTAACCGTCGCAACACGCGCCCTGGTCACGGCAATGATGCGCAACGGCGTGCGCCGTCTGGTCTGCATCAGCGCGCTGGGGGTCGGGGACAGTCGTGGCCACGGCGGCTTCGTGTTCGACCGGCTGTTTCTGCCTTTGCTGCTCAGCCATGCTTACAAGGACAAGGACGGTCAGGAAGCCGCGATCCGCGCCAGCTCACTCGATTGGGTTGTCGCCCGGCCCGCCATGCTTACTAATGACCCAGCTCGTGGGAGCGTCAGGGCCGTCACCGACCTCGCTGGCGTCAAAGGCGGCAAGATTGCACGCGCCGATGTCGCTCAGTTTGTGGTGGAGCAACTGACGACCGACACTTGGTTGAGGCGAACACCTGTTCTCTTGTGGTGAAGGGTGCAGAAAACCCTCTTTTAATGCACGACCCGGAGGCCGTCCCGTCCATGCAGCGCGTTGATTTCATTCGCGTACAAGGGCCAACTTATTTGGGAACGATCAAAGCATTTAAAAACAAGAAAAGGATTGATTATGAAAGATGAACGCACAATAGACAAACCCGCAGAAGGTCGAACAACTCAAATAGCCGCGATCGTAATAACCGGTCTTCTCGCCTTCATCTGGTTGTACTTTGGAAGACTCTATCTAATTCACGATCTCGACGAATACAGGATCGTCAATCAGGAGCTCGGATACCCGCTCTATATCATCCCTCTGATTGGTGTGACCCACATCCTTGGTGGTGTGGGCCTCCTGATTCCCAATGTGCCTCGATTGACTGAGTGGGTTTATGCTGGTCTCACGATCACCCTTTTCCTCACGTTCTATTCACAACTGAATGGCGCTGGCAGTACTTGGGATAAACTCGATCCGATTGTCGTGATGGCGGTCCTCTTTGCTTCGTATGTATTAAGACGCTGCATGCGCGCAAACAGCTGGTCGATATGAAGAACAAGCTCGGCGGGTGTTCAACGAACTACCGGCCTTCTTTGACGCGAAGAGCTAACATCCGGGCGCAAGATAGATGTCTCGTCTTGGGTGAAGCTCGCGCGGATCGCCCAAGATGCGGGCGCCTCTTGGTTGGTGGCCACTTTTCTTTGTATACACGGGCAGGAATTTAACACCTTTCGACGGAACACCCGGTCGAAAGCCCTGCACGAATCCAGTTCCACCACCAAGAGACAAACAGATCAGATGACGCTATCTTCCGGCTGATTGGAGTTCGTTTTCGAAGAGGGCTTCCGGTCAGTCGTAAACTCCATGAACATACCAGGAGCCGCTTTGCGAATCCTGATAGATACGATAGAGCGCACCGTCGTCTAAAGAGACATCCCATTCTTCGCGGCACCAAAAGGTGGAAGTCCACCATTCTCCCGATGTTTTCCAAGGTCCGGCTGAGCGTAGAACCGTTCCTTTGACGCCGGGCGCGGCGATGTTGCGTGGCGCATATTCGACCAATTGAACACGCGCCGGCAGAGCGGGCCGGAACAAGCGAACAACCAATTGCAGAGTAGGCCGGGTTTCGACCGGTTGTGTGCTGTGGCCCAGATCGGGGAGTGGATGCATGGTAAAAGCGTCGGGGCGATGGGTGTCGAGCAAAGCCGGGGTCCCCACGTTTTCTTTGCCTACCATACCGGCAATGCGAGCCAGAGTGAGCTGCAGTTTGTCGGGCGGCGGAGTGGGCGGCAAGAACATGCCACCCTGCACGCGTCGCGGTTCGACCGGATCGACGCGCACTGTAAATGCCAGGACTGCGCCCTGGGGAGGATGGCTTTCCAGGTGCAATTGCAGGAGTTTTAACATGATGCGGCTGTCATCGACCGGCACCGGAAATTCAAGGGCGCATTGATAGGGATCTTGATCTTCCAGGATGAGTTGGGTGGTTAGCAGGCGGGCGGCTCGGGATTGGGACCGCAGGCGCTGGCAGAGTTCGCCCAGGGCTCGGCCTAATAAGAAGAGGAGTGGCTCCAGTAATTCCAGGCGATGCTCAAGCTCTACTTTAATTTCGTAATTGGTTTCCGGTCCTGCAATATGGAGCGGCCGATCCATGCGGCCACAAGCCAGATTGCGCAGATACACCCCTTGCGGGCCCAGCCGTTCAGCCAAGCCTTTTTCCGGCAGGGCTGCCAAATCCTCACATGTTTTCAGACCCCAGCGATCTAAAACCTCAAGCAATGCTTGATTAGTGGGATTGGCTGAGAAGAACAAAGCTGTCAACGGGATCGATCCTAATTTTAGCCGCTCCTCGCCAGGCGTGACCATGGTCACTCCGGCAAAGTTCGTAGCCAGCAGAATCGCCGCATCTGGATTGGAAGCAATGGCGAGGTTGGCCTGCATTTTCCTTTCGTAGCCGGCCCGCGAAATTTCGGAAGCAATCTGGTGAGGGGAGCCGATGAGCTTGCGGAGTGGAGTGATGGAGAAAAGTACCGTTCCAGGGATAGTCTGCTCCACGGCGGGAGAGAACTGCAGGGCTAATTCGTAAAGAGAATCCGGGTCTTTGCAAAGAGCATAATGTAAACAGGCGTACATCTCAGGGGAGTGCTGGCAGAAAGAAGGTTTGGGGGCGGATTTGGGTGACTTTGCCGGCGGTAGCGTGAACTTCGAGGCCTTTCAGGAGAGAAAATGGTTTTTCGGCAGACCACTGCGATGCTTTCACTTTGGTCTGCAGATTGTTGCTGGCGCACGATTTGGCTTGTAATGATGCGGCACAGATCAGGAGTATGGTGGGCGTGTCCTGCAGCGTTTGGCGGAAGCGATGCCAGTAGGAAAGCGGAATGCTGTTTAGCACCCGGGCGCTGGCTTCACACACGTCAAGCGAGACTACGCCGAATCCGCCGGCGTGCAGCAGAAGGTCGATGGAGCGCATGGCAAAGGGAGCATGGCCGCCGCAACGAACCCAAACCAAGCGATCCAATTGCACTCCGGCGGCACTGGCGGAAGAAGGATGAAAGTTGTCGTGCAGATCTACCACTGCGCAGATCTCACCCCGGCTGGTGGCTTCGGCCAGGATGTGGAAGGAGAGTGCGGTACGGCCGGAGGAGCGGGTGCCGTGAATTTCAGCAATGCTGCCGCGCCGGAGGCCATGGGGCAAGAGGGTGTGGAGAGAAGCAAGAGGAAGTGAGGCAAACTTCAGATCATCAAGTGATGGTTTAAGTTCGATAGCACGTTTCCAGTGCTCGGTGAAACGAAGTGCGGAAGAGAGATTCGCCATTTGTTCGCCTAAGAACATTTTGTGGGATTCGGTGCCGAAAAGCAATAAGTAAAAGCTTTCACGCCAGATGCCAAACCGTGCCGTAGCTTACAAGCGCAACCGAATACCATGGAGGAAGCGCATGGAACATGACCTCACATTGGGACTTTCCGGGAAGGTGGCGATCGTTACGGGCGCTGCAGGAGACATTGGGCGAAAAACCGTCGAATTGCTGATAGCACATGGGGTTCGCATCTTGGCGGAAGACCTCAATGCCTCGGTCAAAACTATGGAACAGTCTGGCAAAGTGGTTAGTCTGTGCGCGGACGTTTCACAGGAGGAGAGCGCGAAAAAAGCAGTTGCCGCAGCTGTCGAACACTTTGGCGGGTTGGACATTCTCGTGAACAATGCGGGCAAGTCTCTCAACAAACCTTTGTTGGAAACGAGTGCGCAGGAATGGGACGACATCATGGCGACTAATGCACGTGGCTATTTCCTGCACGCTCGGGAAGCTATTCGGACCATGTTGCGTGGAGGCGGCGGCGCAATCGTTAACGTTGCATCCATCTCAAGCGTCGTTGCCTTGAAAGAGACCGTTGCCTATTCCTCGGCAAAGGGGGCCGTCGCGCAACTCACACGGGTAGTTGCGGCGGAATATAGCGGCCAAGGGATTCGTTGCAATGCCATCGGTGCGGGCGTAATTGAGACCGGGTTCCTGGGATCCCCTGACAGTAAGGCGAAGTTTGCAAGCTTCGGTCACCTGCACCCGATCGGCAGGGTGGGACAGCCGGAAGAAATTGCGGACCTGATCGCGTACCTCGTCTCACCCCGCGCGAGTTTCATCACGGGTTCGCTCGTGATGGCAGATGGCGGCTACACGGCGGTCTAGGGAGAGATGCATGGCCGAAACACAAAAGCATTCTCATTGTGGCTGCCGAACGCGGTCTCGGACTTGGATTGGCCGGGCAGTTCTTCGATCGAGGCTGGAGCGTTACCGGCCCCCCCGGACGAATTCGGATAATGTCGAGGCGCTCCTGGACATCGGACGAAGCGATCCGCCGAGACTAGCAGTTGAGTACGTCGATGTGGCCAAGCCGAGGCTATCCCCTCATTCCAGGCCGCTTTGCGAGAACGGAGTTTCGACGTGATCTTCATGAATGCCGGGATTTATGGACCGCTTCATCAATCCATCTTGCAAGCTACCGTTAGCGAGATCATGGAATCGTTCATGACCAATACGGTCGGCCCGATTCGTCTTGCTCGAAGCATCCTGCACCGATTGAACGAAAGAGGAACCCTCTGCTTTATGTCGTCACATCGCGCCAGCATCGCCGGTGACGTAGAGGGAGGCCTCGAGCTCTATCGCGCAAGTAAATCCGCACAGAACATGCTGTCGCGGGGGATCTTTGCGGAAATTGGGCCGAAAGGCTACACGGTCTTAAACATTCATCCTGGTTGGGCTGCAACGGCAATGGGCACCCCTGCAGTGGTGAACAACAATGGAGAGAAGCATGAAGATCATATGCGTCGAGGAACATATCGTTGATCAGGACTTGTCAGAAGCAGGTCAGCCGAAACAGCAGTCCGAAGCTGGTTACTTTAAGGAGGTCGGCACTTTCTTCAAAGGCAAGATCGAGGATGCGGACGACAAACGTCCCATGGCGATCGATTTCCATACTACGCTCAAGCTCGCTGCCGATACGTGTGCGGGACGCATTGCGGAGATGGATAAGCATGGTATTGATGTGCAGATCCTATCCTGCAGCAATCCACCGCAGGATACGCCGGCGGATCAGGAGATTGAACTCACCCGGAATACCAACGACAAGCTGGCCGAAGCTGTACGGGCGAACCCTTCGCGCTTCGGCGGATTTGCCTCTCTGCCCTGGCAGCACCCGGAGGCTGCAGCCGAAGAACTGGAACGTGCGGTGAAGGAGCTTGGCTTCGCTGGCGCAATGTTGCTCGGACGTCCCGGCGACATGTTCTTTGACGATCCGCGCTTCGAGCCGATTTTCGCTAAACTCAACGAACTGCGAGTGCCGATCTATTTGCATCCGGGATATCCGCTACCGCAGGTGCAACAGCCGTACTATGGCGGCCTTGACAGGCAGGTGACGGCGAGATTATCGCTTTTCGCCTGGGGCTGGCACAACGAAGCCGGTGTCCAGCTGATTCGGGTTCTGTTATCGAAGAAATTCGATCAGTTCCCAAATCTACAGGTCATCAGCGGTCACTGGGGAGAAATGGTTCCGTTTTATCTGCAGAGGCTCGACGACACGATCCCGCAGGAAGTCACAGGACTATCACGCTCGATTACGGAAACGTTCAAGCAGCACGTCTACGTTACACCCAGCGGCATGATGAATTTGCCTCATTTTGAATTTATTCAAAAGGTCGTTGGGGTGGATCGAATTCTGTATTCCGTCGACTATCCGTATCTCACTCTAGCGGGCGCCCGACGCTTTCTGGAGACGCTGCCAGTCAGCCAGGAAGACAAAGAGAAGATTGCGTACAGGAATGCTGAAGGGTTGTTTCACATTTAGATAAAGACGTTTCGATTAAGGAGTGCCCGCCCTATTGGTGTGCGCCGCCTGTATATGCTGGGCGCTCCTGGCCGGCAACCTTCCCCACCGCACCACACTGAGTTAAACGGCGGGCAGTTTCGCTGAAGACATAAATATCGTGATACGATACAATCATGCGAGCATTCTCAGTCCCCCGCCAGCCGCGTTTTTCGCACTCCGCGTACCAGCAACTGGCGGAATTCCGTTTTCGCATCCGTCAGTTTTTGCATTTCAGCGAAGAGGCGGCCCGTGAAAAAGGCCTGGAGCCGCAGCAGCACCAACTTCTCCTAGCGGTAAAAGGATTGGCCCCTGGCACTCGCCCGACTATAGTGGCGCTCGCGAGCCGGCTCTGCCTGCGGCATCACAGTACGGTGGAGCTGGTGAACCGGATGGCGGCGCGAGGCCTGGTGATGAGACGGCATGACGACAAGGACCGGCGGGAGGCGTTGATTGAACTCACGGATGCCGGGGAGGAGATGCTCGAAAAGCTTTCGATTCTGCACTGGCAGGAGTTGCAGAAGCAGGCGCCCGTGCTGACTGAAGCATTGAAAGAGATTGTGGAGCAGTGAAGAAAGCCGAATCGCAAAAATCACTGCAGCACGAAGAACTGGGCGACTTTACCGCCACAGTGCGCCTGCTGCCGATCTCGCTGCTGGCCGTTTTAATTGGGCTGGTTGCGTCGGGGGTGGCGTGGCTGCTGCTGAAACTGATCGGCTTTTTTACGAACATTTTTTACTACGGACGGATCGATACGGCGCTTTCTTCTCCGGCAGCAAACCATTTGGGGCTCTGGGCGATGGCAGTTCCGGTGGTGGGCGCGTTGCTGGTGGGTGTGATGGCGCGGTACGGGTCGGAAAAAATTCGCGGACACGGGATACCGGAGGCGATTGAATCGATCTTGATGAACGGGAGCCGGGTGTCTCCGCGACTGGCGATTTTGAAGCCGGTTTCGGCTGCCATCTCGATCGGATCGGGTGGACCTTTTGGCGCGGAAGGGCCAATCATCATGACCGGCGGCGCCTTTGGTTCGTTAATCGCGCAGTTGTTTCATCTGACGAGCACCGAGCGGAAAACGCTGCTGGTGGCGGGCGCGGCGGCCGGGATGTCGGCCGTATTTGCGACGCCTCTGGCAGCCGTGCTGCTGGCCGTAGAACTGCTGCTGTTTGAATGGAAACCGCGGAGTGCGATTCCGGTCGCGCTGGCCAGTGTGACAGCGGGCGCCGCGCGCCGCGCGATTCTCGGATTGGGGCCGCTGTTCCCGGCGCCGGCACATCCGTTATCCATCGGTGTGGTGGGACTTGCGAGCTGTATCGTGGTGGGGCTGCTGGCTGGGGCGCTTTCCGTGCTGATGACACAGGGCGTCTATGCAGCGGAAGATCTCTTCCATAAACTGCCGATTCACTGGATGTGGTGGCCGGCTATCGGCGGCGTCTTTGTCGGTATCGGCGGACTAATCTTTCCGCCGGCACTGGGCGTGGGCTATGACGTGATTGGTTTCCTGCTGAAGGGCAACGTGGCGCTGCACCTCATTCTGGGCGTGCTGCTGGTGAAATCGGCCATCTGGATTATTTCGCTGGGATCGGGCACATCGGGTGGGGTGGTGGCGCCGCTGCTGATGACAGGCGCGGCGCTGGGTGGTTTGGAAGCGCTGTTCCTGCCGCATTATGGCGCGGGATTTTGGGAGCTGGTGAGCATGGGCGCGACGCTGGCCGGGACGATGGCGTGTCCCTTCACGGGGATCGTGTTTGCAGTGGAACTGACGCACGATTTGAACATGATTTTGCCGCTGCTGATCGCCTGTTTCCTGTCTTATGGGGTAGTGGTGCTGGTGCTGAAGCGCTCGATACTGACCGAAAAGATTGCCCGGCGAGGACTGCATCTGAGCCGCGAATATGCGCTGGATCCCTTGGAGATTTTGTTCGCGCGGGAAGTGATGCAGCCGCTCGGGGACGAGATGCCTGACACAGGATCGGCTGTGGCGTATGCCGACGAGCCGCTACGCGCGGTGGTGCATCGCATGGTCGAGACCGGTCACACGGTCTTGCCGGTGGTTCGATCGTATTTCGATGCGGAACAGGTTGGGATGATTGATCTCCACGACCTGTTACAGGCGCGTAGCCGAAACCTGGATGCGGAAAACGATCGCGAACGGGTGCTGCGTTTTGGCAGACCAGCGCGAGCAGCGGAGGGCCGGCTAGTAGAGGACAAGGTGGCGGAGTGAGCGTGAGATATCGAGGTTTCTAGGCCCGACGATCGCGACGGTAATCGGTTGCCGCGTATTCGCAAATGATTCGCTGAAGAAACGGGCGCAAGGCTTCGAAGCGCATGGGATTGCGTCGTTACGGTACGACAAACGTGGCGTGGGTGAGAGTAAGACGCGCCGGTAAGAGTAAAGGCGATCTGCGGTTCGATGATTTGTAAAAGATGCCGAGGGCTGGGCGGGTCGACTGGCGAGCGATAAGCGTTTCAGCTCCTTGGTTGTGGCGGGACACAGTGAAGGATCGCTGATCGCGACGATAGCAGCGAAGCCTGTGATGGTCGATGTGCCAGGAGAGCGCGGGGCAATTGAATTCGTACAATGACCCGTCGCTGGCGTTCGTCAATGACCGGATACCATAAAGCAGGTCAGCCCTACACATAATGACTTGGTTGTTGGTGGGTAGATGCCTGCGGCTGGGCTTCTTCCTGCGCGTTCCGCTACTCACGTTGTTGCTGCTGGCGGCACTCGGTCCTATCTCGCAATTTACCAGCGCCAGTTCCTTGCTGGCAAATCTCTTCGACCAGCAAAATGACGCGGGCGCGATCTGGGGCGGGGTCTTTGCGGTGTCGTTCGCGGCTTTCCTGCTCGCGTTCACGGCGATTACGGCGATTAACCTGACGCTGCACTACGGCTCCTTGCGCTTTAGTGACAGCCTCGAAGCGGGGCCGGCCGGCGACCGGTTTTCGAAACACTTTTTCGTGGAACAAAAGCGACCGGGCCTGACGTTCTCGTTGGGAACGCTGGCGGCTTGCGTGCTGATCGCGACGGTGGTCGGGTGTACCGGTCTGGATCACTTCTGGACGAGCGTAAGCGCGGGCATAGCAGCCTTTGCGCTGGCTATTGGTTTGACGTTGCTGGCCAAGATCGTGCAACTGGCCATGACAGATCCGAATGTGACCGAGCATCCTCCACCGTTATTAGTGTTCCCGGCGTACCGGCTGCGCTGGCTGGAAGCTTGGTTCGACAAAATATACAGCTGGCCGAGGCCCGAAACACAATCGCACGAGGCGGCACTGGTGCGGGGTTTGAAATCGACTCTGAGCACGGTAAGCCGCAGGCCATTCCAGCTGGTGCAAGGTGCGAGCCAGGGATATCTGGCAACAGTAACATCGCCCGAAGGAGAGAGGCTGAAGTTACGATCGGGACATGTATTTGCGTTGACGCTTGCGACAATCGCACTGGCCACTTACATCATTGTCGGTTTCAATAAGTCAAATATAAGTGCCGAGCCAGCCGCTGTTCCGGCGCTAGCGTATCTGCTGCTGTTTCTGATTGTGGGTTGTTGGATTTTGTCCGCGCTAGCCTTCTTCTTTGACCGTTACCGGTTCCCACTGCTCCTGAGCGTTATTCTGCTGGCAATGTCGACGGCCTTTGTGCCGCAATCGGATCACTTTTTTCGAGTTGAAACGGCAGATTCTGTGAAGAAGTTACAAACGCTCGATGTCCACCGCTATCTGTCTCCTGCGGAATATCTGGATCAACGTACTAAGGACCCAAAGCAGCGCCGTTTGATTCTAGTGGCTACACCCGGCGGCGGAATTCAAGCCGCGGCATGGACGGCCAAGGTATTGCAGGAGCTCGATGCGCGGTTTAAGGGAAGTGATCAGTCTGCGAGCTTCCGCGATTCGGTCGGGTTGATCAGTTCGGTATCAGGGGGTTCGTTGGGATCCATGATTTATGCCGCCTCGTATGCCGGAACGGTGCGGGAAGACTGCGTGGCGGAGAACGCGAGAGCGTCCGCGATTGATGAAGTGGCCTGGGGATTGACGAGCCCGGATTTCTGGCGGATGATCTTTCCGTCGTTACGCAAGCCCGTCACGATAGACCGGGGATGGGCGCTCGAGCAAAAGTGGGCGGTGGTGAATGGTTTGAGCCGCAGGCCGTCGGGCACAAACAGCGGTGCTGATTCCGCGCAACCATGTGTTGGTCGGAATCCAGGTACATCAGCCAGCAGCTTAGAAGATGACACCTATCTTTCCGACTGGGCGGCAAAAGGCGTGCAACTGCCTGCGCTCATCTTCAATTCGATGATCCTGGAACGCGGTCAGCACGTCGTGTTTTCGACGACTCGATTTCCAGCGAAGGATGATCCACGCGGCATTGGTAACTTTTACGACTTGTTTCCGGATGTGGGGAAGCCTTTTGATATTCGCGTGAATACGGCAGCGCGTCTGTCTGCCTCGTTTCCTTACGTTGCGCCCGCAGCGCGTTCGAATCTCAGGGCCGCGTCGAAACCAGATTTTCACTTTGTCGACGGTGGGTATTACGACAACCTGGGCATCGATTCCTTGATTGGGTGGACGGCGTCTGCTTACGGGCACAATTCTGATTTGCTCAAGAGTGTGCCGGAAGTGTTGGTGGTTCAGATTCGTCACTTCAATCCAGACGGTTTGGCCCATGGTTCGAGAGCGGGGTGGGGCTTTCAACTTACGGCTCCACTGATGGCGCTCTTACATATGTGGAATAACTCGCCCACACACCGTGACCGCAACGAACTCGATCTATTTATAGAAGACTGTCTAAGGTCGGGGAGTGGACCGAAGATCAAAGTGGTAACAATTCCGTATTGCGGTTTAGATTACGGGAAACATGTCGACACCCAGCAGGCCTTGCGGGTATGTTTCGCCGCAGCGGGCGCTGAACCGATAAAGCTGCTGCCGCATGGTTTGCAGGTACGTGTGACAAACCGCTCCAGGAAGTCAGGAACGAACTGCGCCGATCCACCGCTTTCGTGGAAGCTAACTGCCAGCCAGAAGAACTGCATTGACGACACCTGGGATGATTTTGTGCGAAACGACCCGAATGGGGTACTTGAAACCATGCAGAAGTTTCTCGGGCAAGGAGTCTCTGCGAAGGAGTCAGGGTCTGCCACTGCTTTGTCACGACGATGAAACACTAAACGCAAGCATGACGCTCTAAAGCGCTGGTATGTCGAAACTTTCCATGATCAGTGGACAGGAGAAAAGGATTTCCGAAGCGGCCGTGAAACCCACCTGAGGCGCGGCGTATAGAATAGTTTTCCACTCACTCGATGAAGAATTTTCGTAAAGAGCTTTGGTTCGAAACTAAAAGTCGACGGGCTTTTATTAACATCACGGACCAAATTAATTCCTGTTTAAAAGAGAGCGGCGTGCAGGAAGGCTTAGTATTGGTGAACGCCATGCACATCACGGCTTCCGTTTTCATCAACGATGATGAAGGCGGCCTGCACCAGGATTATGACAAATGGCTGGAGATGCTGGCCCCGCACGAACCGGTGTCGCAATATCAACATAACCGCACGGGTGAAGATAATGCGGACGCGCATATGAAGCGCCAGATTATGGGCCGGGAAGTGGTGGTGGCGATCACGCAGGGTCGTCTCGATTTTGGGCCGTGGGAACAGATATTTTATGGAGAGTTCGACGGCCGGCGTCGGAAGCGCGTGCTCGTCAAAATCATTGGAGAGTGAAAGTATGCATTGCCCGAATTGCGGGACAACGGCGCTTGAGACGGATACCTTTTGCCCGAATTGCGGCACCGGATTGCGAACAACTGGACAAAGCCGGACTACTTCTGCGCGAACGGACTACGTGCCGCCGGTCAGCTATTCGCCCACTGTTGAAGATAGGGGGCGGCGAATCGTGGCATACCTAATCGACGTCATCCCGATGATCTTTCTTGCGTTACTTCATTTCTTACCGATAATTGGCTGGATGCTTTACGGATTCATTCACGCTTGTTATTGGCTACTGCGTGATATCAATGGGGCAAGCCTTGGGAAATCCGTGATGGGTGGTTACGTCGGTAGCGAAACCGGAATGACTTCGACCACATCCCAGAGAATTATCCGCAATATTCCGCTCGCCATTCCGGGTCTTCTTGGGATGATTCCGCTAATTGGCCTGGCGTTCGAAATTGTGGTCGCGTTCTTTATCTTTGGCGGGGAAGCGCTGCTGCTGCTGTTAACGGGGCGGCGGCTAGGAGATCGACTGGCAGGTACGCAGGTGTTTAGAAGATCGTGATCCAACAGAGTACAAGGGCGGCTCGCAAAGTCCAGGCAATCGTGCGAACCCAATTACTCCGCACGAGCCGTTGAACAATATCTTGTTGAAGACCTCTGGCGAGCGTATTGTGCAGGGGCACTTGTACCCAGGCGGTCGATCCCCAGATTACCGCCAGCAAAGCGAAACCAATCAGAGCGCCGGATGCAGAAACGGCTACCGGGCGAAATCTGGCCAGGCAGAGTAGCGCGGCCGTCAGGAGCTCGAGGATCATCAAGGGAGCGACGATCCATCCGGTGCGAGTGGCGTGGGTCTTTGCATAGAGCGTGAACTGATTCTCACCGGCGAGCGCGAACAGCGGGTAATGGGCGATTTGGACAAACCAGATGATGCCGGTCATCATGAACGTGCTGGCTGCCTGTAAGACGAAAATCAGACGCATCGATGGAGACGATCTTGTTAATGACCATCTTGCTGATTGTAAATCGAATCTGCGAGGGGCAATGACTTAGGTGAAGAGGTCGTATCAGATGGCTGGCTAACGCCTGTACTACGAAGGCATTCCAGCGGAAACACGGGTGTATCTTGAAGGCGATTGTGTTCGACGCAAGGAACGCCTGGCTGACTAGACTGCTTCTGGAACGTGGGATTGCGACCATCTGCCTGATCGCTTTCATCGCGGCGCTAAACCAGTGGAAAGCGCTGCTCGGGGCGAATGGTCTGCTGCCGGTCCCGCTGTTTCTAAAGCAGGTACCATTCCGCTCTTCGCCGAGCCTCTTTTATTTCTGGCATGGTGACTGGGCATTCACGATAGCGGCCTGGGTTGGCATCGTGCTTTCGGTGGCGGCGCTGACGGGCCTGGCGGCGCAAACCAACTGGTCGCATGTCGCGGTGTGGGCGGCGATTTATCTGCTCTATCTATCGTTCGTCAACGTGGGTCAGGATTTTTACGCCTTCGGCTGGGAATCGATCTTGCTCGAAGCGTGCTTCTTCGCCATTTTTCTGGGAAGTTCTCGAACGATGCCGCAGATGATTCCCCTGTGGCTGTTTCGCTGGCTGCTATTCCGTATTTTGTTCGGAGCGGGATTGATTAAGCTGCGCGGGGACTCCTGCTGGCGGGATTTGACCTGCCTCGATTATTTCTATGAGACGCAGCCCATGCCGAATGGGTTGAGTTGGTTTCTGCATTGGGGTCCTCGCTGGCTGGGACGCGGCGGGGTGCTGTTCAATCATTTCGCTGAACTGATGGTTCCGTTTTTCTTTTTTCTGCCGCAGCCGATTGCCGGGATTGCGGGCGTGATCACGATTGTTTTCCAATTGAGCATCATTGTGAGTGGCAACCTGTCGTGGCTGAACTGGTTGACGTTGATTCTGGCGTTCTCGACGTTTGACGATCGCTTCTTCTCTTACATTCGGATCGCAAAGCCGGCTTTGCAAACGCCGTCGGTAGCGGCGCAGTGGACTCTGTACGTTTTGCTGGCGGCGGTGGCGCTGATGAGTGTTCCGGTGGTGGTGAACATGCTTTCCGCGCGCCAGATTATGAACACTACGTTCAATTCGTATCATCTCGTTGGCACGTACGGGGCTTTCGGCAGCATCACGCGCATTCGCTATGAGGTGGTAGTGGAAGGGACGGAGGACGCCGTGCTGACGGGGCAGACAAGCTGGCGCGAGTATCAGTTCAAAGGCAAACCCGGAGATGTAGCGTTTCGTCCGCCGCAGATCGCTCCTTATCATTTACGGCTCGACTGGCTGATGTGGTTTGCGGCCATGTCGAGTTATCAGGACTATCCATGGTTCGTCAATCTGATGGCGAAGCTGTTGGAAGGCGATAGGGAAGTCTTGGCGCTGCTGCGCAACAATCCATTTCCGAACGGGACCCCTCATTTCGTGCGAGCCGAATTGTACGAGTATCACTTCACTACACCGGCGGAGCACGCGCAGAGCGGTATGTGGTGGAAGCGGGTGCGAACCGGCGCTTACTTTCCGGCCGTCTCATTAGACAACCCAGGTTTCCGGCAGGTTCTGAAAAGTCAGGGTTGGCTGGACACAGGCAGTCGCCCATGAACGCGAATGTGCCGGGTAATCCGTTTCGCGAGTCCGTGTTCGTGCTGGGGCGCTATGTGCGATCGCAGTTTCTGATCGCTTTTATTCTGGCTGTGCTGTACGCGATTGGTTTTGCGATCGCGCGCGTGCCCTTATGGCCGCTGATTGCGGTGGCCGGCGGCTTCGCCAGTTTCATCCCGCGCGTTGGCTCGCTGATTCCACTGATTCTGGCTGCGATGACGATCGGCTGGGTCGAGTGGAACCTCAATCATTTTTTGATCGCATTTGCGGCCTGGCTGCTGATACAGGCAGTCGAGGGTTTTTTCATCACGCCGCGTTTGTTGAGCAAGCCGCTGGGTCTGCGTCCGCTGCCGGTCTTCGTCGCGCTGCTGGCAGGTAGTTTTCTTTTTGGACCACTCGGTTTGTTCCTGGCGGTGCCAATATTGGCCGTGGGTGCGGTCTTTTATCGCTACTTTCGGGCGCGAGGCTAAGTGAAGTGTCGTAACGGAATGGTATTTGCAAGGGTCCAACGTTCATGAAAAAGTTTGCGACGGTTGCGGTCGCTTCGGTTTTTGTCTTCTTGCCTCTGGCCGCGGCGTTACAGCAGTCGCAGGATGTTCCCCACCAGCAGCCCGGCACGAACAACCCTGATATGGGCAAACAGCGCCAGCCGAGCTCGAAATCGTCCACCAGTAGTTCGCAGCACGAGGCTGATGTGCCGCACGACAAGCCAGGAACGAATAATCCTGACGTCGCCAAGCAGCGGAATACCAGTCAGTCGAAAAAGAAGAAACATACCAAGTCGACCACTAGCGCGACTTGACGGCAGAGTTGTGATCAGGGGCGGCATACCCGCGTTACCAGCGGGCTCGCAGCTGACGCCTGTCGAAGTCGGCGGCATCTACCTTCAACTCGCGGTTTAGATCCGTTGGTCTGCGCCGCCGCTTTAGCCAGGACCGGAGAAGACAGAGCCAACACATAGCAGCAGTATGGCAGCAGTTCTTTGTGTTGTAAAGTGGTTTGTTCAGAGCAGGTGAAACCTGAGCTAAATTCCCACCGTCATTCTGTCACTCGCATGCTTCAGGAGACTTCGTGTATCTACTCGCAGACAGGAGGGCTTTCCTCCGTTCGCTAGTCCTGGCAAGTGCGTCGGTTGAGAGAGTTCTTTCGCAGGAAGCCGCGGCGAAAGACGACGACCATGTTTACGAACCGGGCGGTGACGTTAAGCCTCCGAAGCTGATCCATTACGTTGAACCAGAATTCTCACCATCCTCAAAAGAAGCCTATGTCGAAGGCACCGTCAAGCTGTCGACGGTTGTCACGGTAGACGGCAAGCCTAGCCAATCGAAGATTGTCAGCGGTCTGAGTGCGGAAGAAGACCGCACCGCGATGGAGGCTTTAGAGAAGTGGAAATTTCAACCGGGCTCGAAGGGCGGGCGAGCGGTCTGCGTGCATATCACCGTGCAGATTGACTTTCACCTGCTCTGATCAGAGTTCCGAATGGGGCTCGCGCCGAATTCTACAAACGAGGAAACAGCAGAGCAGCGCGGCGCAGACAAACATAGCAGATGGTTCAGGAATGGGCGCTATGGGCGTCACAAGGTCAGCTCTGCGGAGTGATGGATGTTGTCCGGCAGCGGAGGCGACACCGCCGCCCCAATCGTCGCCCGGTCCAGGGCTTCCTGCAGCGAAAAGATCCTGAGGGAAAGCTCCGGGCGCGCCTCCGGCGGGGGCGCCGGCGGGTAGAACTCCAGGTAAACCATTGCTCGAGAGCGGTGTGGGGCTCGAGAGCGCCGTTTCAAGCGGGGTCGCAGTGAGCGGACCAGCAGGGGTAAGAGCGTCGCGGGGGGCATCTTGGGCGGCTTCTTCGACCGGCCCCTGGACAAATTGCATTCCCGCTAGCTGAGGATAATCCAGTGGTGGAGGCGACAGCACAGAATCTGCCAGTTCCGCCGTTTCCTCACTCGCGGCGGGTTGTTCCGCGAGGCGGTTGCCGCACCTGGTTTTGGCGTAATAGACGCCGTCGGTCAGCAGTATTTCGCCTTGCGGAATTTTAAGTTTCCGGCGCGTCCACAAGATGCGGCCATTGCGGCGAAACGAGACGAAGGCATAGTGGTCTTCGGTCAGCTTGAGAAGACGAAGCTTGGAAAGGTCGAAATTCGAGAAGTGAAGGCGGAGCAGGGGATCGCGACTTATGGCAGCGCGCAACTCGGCCGGTGTGTACGCTCCGCCGGGAATCACAGAGTAAGGATAGTTCGGTCGCAAGGCGCGGGCGAGGGAAGAGACATGAGCACCGTTAGCAGTAGTGTGTGCTTGCCGCGCAACGATGCGCGAGAGGCGCTGGCTACGCGCGGTCAGCAGAGCGGCGCCTACCAAGGCACAGATGGCGAGCGGCAAATAGATTTTTTTACTCACGCGAATGTTCCAACTGGAAGTGCTTATCGGAATATCCGCGAAAAGTATTAGCGGAACGGACTTATTTCAGGTACCAGGGCACATTTAGTACTGAAATCCGATCGTTGCCCTTCATGAGAAATTGGGCTTTTAGCAAGGACGAACGCTGGTTATGAAGAAAATAGCCGTACCAATGCAGCTCCACCAATTCGGGCAGCACAGCTATCACCCGGCATTGCGGATTTTCTTCGGCCACTTTGACAACGTAGTCCACAATCGGTGTAACCACAAAGCGGTAAGGAGACTCGATCAACACGATGTCCGGTTTCGGGTAGTTTGCCGCGAGCATGGGCTTTTCGATGGAGTCGATCAAGTTCTGCCGAGTCTCATCGGTATTGTCTCCGGCTGAAACGTGGAGAACCCTGAGTTCTCTGGTCATAGTTAACGCGAGACGAAGGGCACGTTCTCCGATGCGGCTCCAATGCAACATGGGGACAACCGCAATGAGACCCTCCGGTTTAGCAAGTTCGAGCGCGGGGGCATCGTCGATTTCGCGACCGACTTTATCGTAATGGCGGCGGACCCAGTACATGAGCAGGAGAATGGCGGGGATCAGTAAGACCGTGATCCAGGCGCCCTCGGCGAACTTGGCGACGACGATCACGATAACCGTCGTGCCGGTTGCCAGCGCGCCGAGTCCATTTACAAACATGCTGCTGCGAGCGCGCTTGCCGCCTTCGCGCCGCCAGTGCGCCACCATGCCCGCTTGTGACAGAGTGAAGGCCAAAAAAGCGCCTACCGCATAGAGAGGGATCAAGCGATCGGTGACGCCGTCAAAGAGAAACAGCAGGCCGGCGGCCAGGAAAGCAAGGACCACAATTCCTTCGGTGAAGACCAGACGCCGCCCTCGATTGGCCAGGGAAAGCGGCAGGAAGCGGTCTTCGGCAATCATCCGGCAGACGCGCGGGAAATCAGCAAAGGCTGTGTTTGCCGAAAAGATCAGAACCAGGAGAATGGAGGCGATTGCGAGGTAGTAAAACCAACCGCGTCCCGTGACAGCTTGCAGGAGCATCGAGAGGGTGCTTTGATAATGACTTCCGTTGGGATCACTCGCGACGAGCTTGTAGGCTCGGACTAAGAAAGCGATGCCTCCCAACATCACGATAAGAGAGGCAACGATGAGGGCGAGTGTGGTGCGGGCCGTTTTGACAACCGGATCGCTGAAGGCGCGCACTCCGTTGCTCACCGCTTCGATGCCGGTCATAGCAGTGCAACCGCTCGAGAAGGCTTTCAGCAAGAGCCATACGCTGACGGCTGCCGCGGCGGTAGCGGGAGGAGCGGGCGGGGCAACCAGCGGGGACGGATGTCCGCCGGAGGCTATCGTTTTGACTACTCCGATGGCGATGGCGGTGAACATGCAGCCAAGGAACAGATAAGTGGGCACCATGAAAGCTCCGCCTGTTTCGCTCACGCCGCGAAGATTTATAAGTGTAATGAGGAGGAGCGCCAGCAAGCAAAGCAAGAGAGTCTTCGAATGGAGCGAGGGAATGGCGGAGGTGAGGGCGCCGATGCCGGCCGAGATCCCGACGGCAGCGGTCAAGACGTAATCGATCATCAAGGCCGACGCCGCCAGAAGGCCGGCAAAAGTGCCAAGATTTTCGCGTGAGACAGTATAGGACCCGCCGCCGCCGGGATACGCGGCGATCGTCTGGCAATAGGAGAAGAACACAATCAAGAGCAGCGCGATGATGCTGAGCATCAGGGGCACAATGTGGGCGAGCCCGGCCACTCCGAGTGGAATGAGCAGCGTGAGCGCGGCTTCGGGGCCGTACGAAGCGGAACTGAGAGCGTCGAGGCCAAAGATGGGGATGCCTTTGGCGACGCCTATCTCTTCGGCGCGCTCTTCGGAAGAGGCGAGCGGCCGTCCTAATAAAAAATCGAAAAATGACATTGGCAGTTCTTGATTCTCGCGTTAGAGCGCTGTGGAGCAGTTTATCGGTCAGCTAATCTTCGCGCGACGGTGCCAGAGCTCGGAACAAATCAGCTGTGCCCTGCTGGAGTGTTCCGCGGCAAGAACGAAACCGTGTGCGGTGAGCATGGGCCGGTAGTCCGGCAGCGTGCGTGTTTGGAGACCGGCGGTCAGGCGAAAGAAAAAGTACATAGCCTTGAGCCATACTGCGGCATACCAGCACGGTAACAGAGCATCTGGGCGGCGAAATTCAGACACGATCCAGCGGGCTTCGGGGGCGGCGTGTTGGGCCACGCGTTCGAGGAGATCGTTTAATTCGCGGTTGGTAAAGCAGTCCAGGAAGAAATGCGTGGCGATGAAGTCGTAGGTGCGGTGAGGCAACGGTTCGGTGCGTGCGTCGGCGGTGATGAGTTGCACGTGTTTGCTGCCACTCAGGCGCCGGCGAGTGAGCTTCGTCATGATCCGGCTGAGATCAATTGCGTCGACGGGAAGTGAAGGATAGCTCAGGGCGAGTTGTTCGAGGAATCGCCCGTCGCCGTCGCCTAGAACGAGCGCGTGGCGAGCAGATTGAGCGGCGTTCAAAAAGTAGAGACGATGCTTTTGCAGCCTGCCGCCGAAGGCGAGATGTTCGAAAAAGCGATACCACGGGGCGATTGAATCAAAGTCCATGCACCCTCGCCAGCAAGAGCAAACCCGGTATCGCGAGCGGAAGGTCGGCCGCTACACGGAGCTGATCGGCGGTCATGTTGACATGCGTCTTATCGAAACAGATGAGTGCCCCGGCGCTCATGGCCACGCCGCCATAGATGGCGTGTGACGGCTGCAGGTACATGAGGGCCAGCGCGATGAGGCAGATACCCCAGGAGATTGGCTGCAGGTTGCGGCCTAGCCAGATTGCCGAGTGAGTGAGCGGTGTGTCGCGGAGACGGTAGCGCTGTGCCTCACGATATTCGATGGTCGAACAGTTCAACAGGCATAGCAGGGCGAAAAGCAGCATGGCGAGCGCAAGATTCGGCGTCAACCGGGCCCTGCTCAAGGAAACGAGGGCGGTCCCGATCGAAAAGACGGCTGCCACGAACATTTCTTTTGGCAATCGAGGGCGGGCATTGAACGGCAAGTGGACAGTCAGGAAGTAGGCCAGCACGACGAACAACAGCATCGAACCGCTGAGCAGCACGGGCTCGCTGAGAGTTGTTGCAAGAAGCAGTTCCGTGCATGTGGCCACGAGTACTCCAGCGAAAGCCCAGCGACGATGGTGCTGGTAAAAACGATGCCGCGCCGTCGGGGCGAACTCATTGCGAGCGCCATCGAATGCGCGATCTAAAACATAGATCATCCAAACCGGGAACGCTAGGGCAAGGCGCTCCGACAGTCCTAGCGTTGTCTGAGTGGCGTCGGCAAACAACTGCTGCCAGAGTAATGCGATCGCGACCGCATCCAGACTCAAGAGATTCGGCCAGATCCAAAGTTGTTGTGGATATGAAGAGAGTTTTTCCGCCGGTTTACGGGCCGCAAAGGGCTCGATCTCCGGCAGGTTGGCGCTTGCCATTTCCTCTTTTGAGCCTACCAGCCTGATTCCAGCTGATTGACTTAGGCGTTTAATGCGAAGCCAAGGTATATTGCACGAGCACGTTGTTCACAAACTCTGCGTGAACGGTGGAATCCTTCGTCTGATACGTGCACGATGTCATTTGTAAACCGTTCTGAGCGCTGGCGTGCGCCTCAGTGGGCGGCCCGAATAGTGCGTCTACCTGTTCTCTGGTCAAGCCTTTCTTCAAGCTCCTGGCGGGAGTGGCTGCAGGCGCTGGGGAAGGCGGCGGCGGACCGGCGGGATCAGGACGGGGCGCGTCTATTGATGACGTAGTTGCTCCCGGCCCGGCGGAATCGGTCGAAAACGTGACGTAGGGCGCCAGAGCCGTCATGATCACTTCCGGGGTTGGAGCGTCATTTTGTTTGGAGTCGAAATGAATATTGAAGCGCGATCCTCCTTGTTGACGCCTGACATCGATTTGCTGTCGTCTGGAGTCGGCCGCATCCTCGGCGGCAGCGCGGTCACGCCGATCCCGCCGCTCGCGATCGGACCTGGCATCGTCGAGTTCGCGCTGCAGAGAGCGACGCCTGTCCGGATCGGTCTCCGAGTTCAATTGATCCTGTAGTTCTTTTTCACGGCCGCTCTTATCGGCGGGCGTGAAATGAACAGAAGTATCGGTGTCGTCGAAAGCGGTTCCATAGCCACCGCCGCCTAACTGAAATTCGATGTTGTCGTTCTTGACTTTGACTTTGGTAACCAGGACCGAATCGCCATTGCGTAGTGATGCGCCGAACTTCTTAATGCGATTGGAATAACTCTTCAAGTCGAGTGTTTGCGGCCGCTGCGGGTACACATCGACGCCCTGCTGCGTGGCCGGCATGTCGAGCTTGACCACGACGTGCTTACCTTCGAAGAAGGCGCTGACGGCGGCGGGATTTTGGGCGCTTAGCTGGTAGACGAACGCCAGGCCCAAAGCCCAACGTGCTGTGCTGATTCTCGAAATCATGCCGGAAGACGCCTCCTAATTCACTCACATTAGATTCTCACGATTCTGGCAATGGTGAAAGAGCAAAAGCACTCCTGTACATTGGGGCAGATGTCACTCGAACTTTTTAATTTGTCCGGCCGGGTAGCGGTTGTAATGGGAGGCACGTCAGGAATCGGGCGCAGCCTGGCAATGGGGCTGGCGGCGGCAGGCGCGGATGTCGTCGCGAGTGGGCGCAGACGCCCGCTGATCGAGGAAGTGGCTACGGCGATCGAGAAACTGGGCCGGAAGAGTCTGCGGCAAACGGTAGATGCTTCTTCACGTGAATCGGTGGATACACTGCGGGACACGATTCTGCAGCAGTTCGGGCGGGTGGACATTATTGTGAATGCGGCGGGACAGACTTTTCGCAAGCCCACTACAGAGGTGAAGGAAGACGAATGGAACGCGCTGTTCGATGTGAATGTAACCGGGACGCTGCGGGCGTGCCAGAGTTTTTACGAACCGCTCGCGGCGAGTGGGCGCGGCCGGGTCATCAATATAGCTTCGCTGACGTCATATGTCGGGCTGATGGAAGTGGCCGCATACACTTCATCAAAATCGGCAGTGCTGGGATTGACGCGCAGCCTGGCTGTCGAGTGGGCGCCGCGGGGCGTGAACGTCAATGCCATTGCGCCTGGTGTGTTTCGCACGGATCTGAACTCCGGGCTGCTGGACGGAACGGAGCGCGGCCGAGAACTGCTGCTGCGGACACCGATGAAACGCTTTGGAAATGTACCGGAGCTGACGGGGGTTGCCGTTTTGCTGGCCTCCGATGCGGCGAGCTTCATCACCGGGCAGTGTATTGCGGTGGATGGAGGTTTTCTCGCGAGCGGCGTGAATCAGTAGGGATTCTGTATCAAGGGGATCGCCGCAAGGATCTATCCCATATCAATCATGCGAGAGGTAATGACTCCTCCGACACTCAGCCTGATCGGCAATACTCCGTTGGTGAAGCTGCTTGGTTTCGACACGGACCCGTGCGAGCTTTTCCTGAAGTTAGAGTCGCAAAATCCGGGCGGGTCGATCAAGGATCGCATGGCGGTATCGATGGTCGAAGCTGCCGAACTCGCTGGCAAGCTGCAGCCGGGCGACACCATTGTGGAGGCGACGGCAGGCAATACAGGTATTGGGCTGGCGCTGGTGGCAGCGATCAAAGGATACCGGTTGGTGCTGGTGATTCCCGACAAGATGTCGTCCGAAAAAATAGCCCATGCGCGCGCCCTAGGAGCAGACATTCGTTTAACGCGGTCCGATGTGACGCCGGGCCATCCGGCTTATTACCAGGACATGGCGGCGCGCATCGCCGCGGAGACCCCTCGCGGATATTACATCAATCAGTTTGGCAACGAGGCCAATCCGCTGGCGCACGAAGTGACGACCGGTCCTGAGATCTGGCACCAAATGGATCACGCGTTAGATGCGGTGGTGTGCGGAGTCGGTTCCGGCGGCACGATGATGGGGCTGAGCCGGTTCTTTGAGCGGGTGCAGCCGGGTGTAGAGATGGTGCTGGCCGACCCGGCTGGTTCCTCGCTGGCGGAGATCGTGCGCACGGGCCGGCAGGCGCCGTCCGGCAGCTATGCGGTGGAAGGAATCGGCGGAAGCTGCGTGCCGGTGATCGCCGATTTTTCGCGGGTTCACAAGGCATACAGTATCGGCGACGCGGAGAGCTTCCGGACAGCGCGCGAACTGTTGCGGTTGACCGGTATTTTTGGAGGCCCGTCGTCCGGGACGCTGCTGGCATCGGCGCTGCGCTATTGCCGCGAACAGACCAACACAAAGCGAGTGGTGACATTTGTTTGTGATACAGGTTCGAAGTATTTGTCCAAGATGTACAACGAGTATTGGCTGCTCGATCAAGGCTTTCTCGAGCGCCCGGCCACCGGTGATTTGCGCGAATTGATTACGCGGCGTTATGAAGAAGGGGGAGTGATCACGGTGATGCCCGATGACTCGCTGCTCACCGCTTCGCAAAGGATGAGGGTGGCGGATATTTCACAAGTGCCGGTGGTTGAGAATGGCCGCTGCGTGGGTGTGCTGGATGAATCCGATCTGCTACTAGCAGTGCATGAGGATCCAAAGCGGTTTCAGTCGCCGGTCAGTACTGCAATGACGAGCCGTTTAGAAACAGTTTCGCCGGATGCACCGGTGGCATCTGTCTACGAAATTTTAAATCGAGGATTGGTGGCGTTGGTCACCGAAGACGACGCATTTCTCGGATTAATCACGCGCTCGGACCTTTTGAGTCATCTTCGAAGGAAGCTCCACTAAACAGCACATGCCACACCGATTCGGAACGCGAGCTATTCACGCCGGGCAAGAACCGGATCCTTCAACGGGCGCTATTATGACGCCGATCTACGCGACGTCGACTTATGTGCAGCAAAGTCCCGGCGTGCACCAGGGATTCGAATATTCGCGGGCACAAAACCCGACGCGGTTCGCGTACGAGCGTTGTGTGGCGGATCTGGAAGGCGGCAGCCGTGCGTGCGCCTTTGCTTCGGGACTGGCCGGCATGTCGACGGTGCTTGACCTGCTGGATAGCGGAGACCATGTGCTGGCGAGCGACGATCTATATGGCGGAACGTTTCGGCTCTTCGAGCGCGTGCGCAAACGCTCGGCCGGTCTGGAATTTAGTTTCGTTGATATGGCCGACGCTGCTGAGGTGGCCGCCGCCGTGCGACCGAATACGAAGATGATCTGGGTCGAGACGCCATCGAATCCGCTGCTGAAACTGGTGGACCTGCGGGCTGTGGGACAAATCGCCCACGAACGAGAACTGCTGGCGGTGGCGGATAACACGTTTGCCAGTCCTTATCTGCAGCGGCCGATTGAGTTTGGCTTCAACCTGGTGGTTCATTCGGCCACGAAGTATTTGAACGGGCATTCGGACATTGTGGGGGGCGTGGTGGTGGCTGCTACCGCCGAGTTAGGAGAACGGCTGGCATTTCTGCAAAATGCGGTCGGAGGGATCGCTAGCCCGTTCGACTCGTTTCTTGTTTTGCGTGGTTTAAAGACGCTGCATTTGCGGATGGCGCGGCACTGTGAGAATGCACTGGCGCTGGCTGAATGGCTGGAAGGGAATAGCGCGGCGAAGCGAGTGATTTATCCCGGACTGGCCTCGCATCCCCAACATGCGCTGGCGCAGAAGCAGATGTCGGCGTTTGGAGGCATGATCACGGTGATTCTGGAAGGCGATCTGTCTCATGCGCGGCGGGTACTAGAGCGCTGCCAGGTGTTTGCTCTGGCGGAGAGTTTGGGCGGAGTGGAAAGCCTGATTGAACATCCGGCGATCATGACTCATGCATCGGTGCCGGCGAAACAACGTGAGATGGCAGGGATTTCGGACACGCTGATCCGGTTGTCGGTGGGTGTGGAAGATGTGGGCGATTTACGGGAAGATTTAGCCCACGCCTTGGCTGGGTAGCGATGGCCGCCATCCAAATGTCTTTTTGAGGTCCCTAAGAGAACGCGTCGATAAACCGCGAGACCTTGTTCCAGTGTTCAGCATTCAGGCATCGGACTTCGGTAACTGCGGGAACGATTTCCAGGACATCCGCAAGCCGTTGACAATATGATTCCGGGCGATGTGGCAGGTGAGCAGCGAGAAGAATGCGAGGCGCTTTTGTGTCGGATTCTATATACCCAGGCGCGTCTCATTTCGCTCGAGCGAGGCGTGAAAAGTTCGTTCTGGCGAAGAGCGATTGATAAGGCGTTAGCGAGCGGGGTGAGCGGTTGAGCTGCGGACGATCAGCTCGCCCTGAATCAAAACGGACTGCTCGGTATCCTGCTTGCGTATGACGGCCAGCAGCAGATCCATGGCACACTTTCCCATCTGTTTCATGGGCTGGCGAACGGTGGTGAGCGGCGGCGTCAAATAGGACGCAAAGAAAATATCGTCAAAGCCGGTGACGGAGAGATCCGCGGGTACCCGAAGTTTCTGAATGGCAGCGGCCTGGAGTACCCCCAAAGCAGACATGTCGTTGTAGCAGAAAACCGCAGTCGGAGCTTGCGGGTGAGCTAACAAGCTCTGGATGGCTGCTCGCGCTCCTTCAGGCTTTCCATCGGCGTGCGCGATGAGTGCCGGCTCGACGGGTAAACCGGCTTCGCGCATCCGTTGAGAAAACCCTTCGAAACGCTCGGTATCTGAATGCAAGCCATAGCGGTCACCCAGATAGGCGATGCGTTTATGGCCCAGTTCCACGAGGTGTTTGGCTGCCTGATAAGCCCCGGCGAAATTATCGAAACGAACCGAATGGCAAAACTGAGTCGGATGCTGATTGTTCAAAAGGACGATCGGAATCTGCAGTTCGGAAAGCAGGGGCGTATGCAAAGCGCCCACGCGCGAAGAAGCGACCAGAATGCCGTCGACGCGCCGGGCCTGAAAGCTGCGGACGACTTCAATTTCGCGGCTGGGATCGGCTTGCGAGTTGGCCAGGATCACGGTGTAACCCGCCTGGTTGGCCGCTTGCTCGACTCCGGCCACCACTTCACCATTGAAAGGATCGGCGATGGAGGTGACGACCACGCCGATAGCTTCGCTTTTGCTAGTCACCAGGCTGCGGGCGATAGCGCTGGCGGAATAGCCTTGCTGGGCGGCGATCTCCTGGATGCGGATAGCGGTCTTTTCGGGAATAAGGGGGCTGTTGCGGAGGGCGCGCGAGACGGTGGAGTGAGACACTCCCGCAAGCCGCGCTATGTCTTTGATGGAGACGGGCATATGCGAAAGAACACGTGCAAAACGGACGCGGGATTAGGCCCGCCACGTGAAGAGCCACAGCCTTGCGCCTTTGTTCCGCGGCGCGCATCGGCGACCTTTGCACTCTTTGACAGGAACATTACGCTTCTTTTTTAGGATCACACGAGTCATGGGGTGGTGTATCGACCAACTTATAGTTGTAGTTTCTTAGGGAGGATGGTATGGTTATAAGGAGGAAAGGAGGATCGCAACATGCCAGTATTAAACATCAAGGACGAAGAGACGCATGCCTTGGCAACTCAGCTAGCGAGACTGAGCCACCAGACGATGAGTCAGGCAGTGAAAGAGGCATTGCAGGATAAGTTAGCGCAATTGGACAGCCAGGGCAAGGACCGGCACCGACTGGTGGCGCGGGTTAAAGAATTAGCGGCGGCGGCGTCTGCCGGCCCGACTCTAGACCGGCGAACTCCCGACGAAATTATCGGATATGACGAGATTGGAGTGCCGCGCTAGTGGTGATCGATTCGTCGGCGATCCTGGCGATCATGCTGAACGAGCCGGAAGCGGATTATTTTCTGGATCAGATTGTGTCGGAAAGGCGGCGCTGCATGTCCGCCGTGAACTGGCTGGAGACGCTCATAGTCATGGAAGGGAAGCACAGCCGGGAGCAGGCGGACAAGACCCAGCTGGCGTTGCAGGAATTGGAGATAGAAACCATTCCGTTTGATCGCGAACACGTTTGGGAGGCGCAAGCCGCCTGGAGGCGTTTTGGGAAAGGAAGGCATCCGGCAGCGTTGAACATGGGCGATTGCGCGGCCTACGCGGCCTCCCGGATTCGGGGTGAGCCGCTCCTTTTTAAAGGCGACGATTTTACCAAGACGGATGTGGCCCGGTTTAGCCGGAGATAGACTCAGGGTCGCTTATGCGAATCTGGAGGGCGTATGGCTGCCACCCGATATCAAGTACTGTATAGCGATATCGGCGGCGTGCTCGGCACGAATGGTTGGGACAACGGTGTACGAGAGGCGGTCTGCAAACATTTCAAACTCGACGCCGACGAAATTGACAGCCGCCATCGGCTACTCTTCGACAGCTATGAGCGGGGATACCTCAGTTTTGAGCAGTATCTCGACCGGGTCTTTTTCGCGGAGCAACGTAACTTCACTCTCGAACAAGTGCGGGATCTGGCGTATGCGCAGTCGGTAGCCTGGCCCGAAAACATCGAGTTTTTCCGCTGGGTTAAGGAAGCGAACGGTTTGAAGCTGGCCCTCATCAGTAATGAAGGAGGCGGGATCACCGAACATCGAGTAGGCAAATTTCGCTTAAGAGAACTGGCCGATTACATGGTGATTTCTCACTTCGTTCATATGCGTAAACCGGACCCCAGCATCTGGCGGCTGGCACTCAATTTAGCCCAGGTGGAGGCAACGGAAGCGATTTACATCGACGATCGTTCCATGTTCTCGGAAGCGGCCAGTGCCTTGGGGTTCTCAGCGATTCAACATGTCTCGTTAGAGGAAACGGCAAAGCAGCTGGCCGGATTAGGATTGAAGGTAAAGCTTTAAAGTCGCGAGTATCGCAACCTTAAAGTTGATGCTTTACTTTAGGTTCTTATTCGCTTCGTCCCAATTCACGACGTTCCACCAAGCCGCAATGTACTCGGGACGCCGATTCTGATACTTCAAGTAGTAGGAATGCTCCCATATGTCAAGTCCTAGAATCGGCTTCTTTCCCTCCATCAGCGGACTGTCCTGATTCGCGGAGGACGTGATCTCGAACCTGCCAGTGCCGTCCTTCACCAACCAAGCCCAGCCTGACCCAAACCGGGTAGTCGCTGCGGCATTAAACTTTTCTTTGAAAGAGTCAAAACTGCCGAAATTCGAGGTAATGACGCTCTCGATTTCGCCTTTCGGGGCTCCGCCCCCGCTCTTGGACAATAGAGGCCAGAAGAACGAGTGGTTAGCATGCCCGCCGCCGTTGTTACGAACAGCTGTTTTGATGGCCTCGGGGACTGCGGCCAGGTTGCCTGCGAGTAGCTGCTCGATTGATTTGCTCTGCAGATCGGGCGCTTGTTCCAGGGCTTTATTCAGATTGGTGACGTAAGCTCCGTGGTGCTTGTCGTGATGAATCTGCATGGTCATCTTGTCGATGTGCGGTTCGAGCGCCTCCTCGGGGTAGGGAAGAGGCGGTAATGTGAATGCCATAATTTTGTCCAATTTTCCTTTGTAAGTCGTTGTATTCTTGATGCCTGTTTTTAGGATGCCCGAACGCCGGAACGAGTCGCGGGCGAAGGGCATGCACGTGGACTTACGCGTTGTAGACAGTGGTACCGGCGAGAATGGTTTCCTTCACAACGAGGGAGCGGGCGGCTGCATCCCAGGTAAACCGGACCAAATCAGCTTTTTCGCCGGGAACGACGCCCCGTTGACGGCCAGGAATGCGGCCCACGCGCGCCGGGTTGCTGGTGGCCATGGCCAGCGCAGCGGTCAGGGAGATGCCGCCATAGTGGACAGCATTCGCGATGGCATGATCCATGCGCAGAGTAGAACCGGCCAACCGGGTGCCCCCCCGCATCACCACGCTGCCATCCAGCCGAAGTTCGACATCGACTTGCCCGAGCCGGTAGGGTCCCGGTGGGCAGAGAGCCGGCATGACGGCGTCCGTCACCAGAATCGATTTTTCGAGTCCCTTGGCACGCACGGCTGCATGGAAGAACGCCGGAGGAATGTGGATGCCATCGACGATGAAAGAGGCCGCTAATTTTTCTTCGCCAAGCTGATCCCAGATGTAATTCTGGGTTTTCGGGAGAACGGGGTGAGCGGCATTGCCGAGATGGGTGGACATGGTCGCGCCGGCCCCGACCGCTTGGCGGATTTGCTCGTGATTCGCCTTGGTATGTCCTACGCTCGCGACGACGCCCGCCCGCACCAGACCTTCTATATAAGATGGTGTGCCGTCCCATTCGGGTGAAACGGTGACCAGGCGAATCCCACCACCGGCAGCCTCTTGCCAGCGTTTGAACTCCTCGATATCAGGCGGCCGGATATGTTCAAGCGGATGAGCGCCGCGCGGACCGTCTTCCGGCGAAATGTGCGGGCCTTCGACATGAAAGGCTTCCAGCGCGTGAAATGCCGGACTGCCGCTGCGCTCGAACTCTTCTTTGGCGCGAGCCAGATTGCGCAGAGAACCGGTGATGCGTTCTTCCGACCCTGTGATGACGGTCGCAAAAAAACGGGTGACGCCGGTTTGGAACATGGCATGTACTGACTCGGCGATTGCTTGCGAGGACGTTGCGGGGTCATTGTAGTCGACCCCCGCGAATCCATTGACCTGAAGGTCGACAAAGCCCGGAGCAATCCAGTCGTCGAGCGGCTCGGGTGCAATGAGGTCGTCGACAGACTGAATCATTTCCGTGAAACGAATTTCCTGGGGAGAGCCGCTGGCGGGTGATTTCCCGCTGGTTTTCTGCTGCTGTGCGCTGTTCATAAGAATTAAACAATGTAGCCTATCCTTGTTTTATCCACACTTTGCGCACAGCTACGGGAGCGTAAGTGTGCTAAATGGCAGCAGATAAAACGTGTTGAAAAGCCTGATTCCATTGTCGTCGACGCTGGCATTCAGCGGAAGGATTCGTTACAACAGAGAAAGATCCGGCGCGGATGTCGGGTGGCAGTGGTCTCGGGGGAGGTGACTGCCGGTTTGGCATTCGCGTCAGGACCGCGAATTGCGAGCTTCGGTCGAGCAAGCCCGTGAGGTTTGCACGACTCCGCAGGACGGAAATCAGTTTATCCAGTCATAAACCGGCTGGCGCTAAATGGTTTCCGTCCTGTTTGCCTTTGGCTGTCAATAGACATGAGCCTGCCGAGACCGAAGAACGAGTAGAAAAAGGCCCCGGCATCATGGTGATGCCTGTCGACGGGATCAATCCAAATCCCTTGACGTTCGCGTAGTGACCGGTTATTGGGTGAGCACCGGTGCAGCTTCGAGAACCAGGATCTGCTCGGCGGCGAGTCTGCGTTTGCGCGTGCCGCTTTTGCGGCGATGTAGCGTGGCGGCCAAATCGGAAGGTACGAAAAATCGTTTTCGGCAGTCGAGGCAGCGGCAGGGCTTCATACGAAACAGGAGCAAGAGGAGATCTCCCACCTTTTTACGCCTGGACTGACAGATTTCCGTAGAATGACATCTTGGGCAAGACATAGCAGATTGAACTCCGGGCCGAATTTACAAGAAAGTATCGAGCCGGATAGCTGAAGTGTAGAGCGCATCCGCGTAGAAAGGAAGCTCGGATTCGCCTGTGAGGTCTGTCCCGTTTCGGGATCGAAGTTTCTCTGCCGGTAATAGATGACAAAATACTCGAGCTTCAAGCTAGAGGGTTTTGTGTTCTCAAAGCACGGTTCGACCGGTCGCTCCTCCGCGCCTGTCGGGAGGCGTTTTGGCCGATTCTATTGGAGTATCTGGACCAATATCGTGAACAGGCAAACCGCGGGCCACATCGTCATTTCTTGGCGATGCCATTTGCCCCGCCGTGTTTTGCCCCCGAGTTTTTCTTCGATAGCGAAGTACTGCGTATTGCAGGTGCAGTAATGGATGACAGGATGGTGGCAGATCAGTGGGGTTGCGATCTTCCGCTGAGGGGCTCTATCTACCAGGAAGCGCACGTGGATTACCAACGCCCGTTGTTTGCTGAAGCGCCGGACTTCGCATTGCCTACTTATATGCTGGCGGTTAGTTTCGGATTGATTGATATTGCGCGGGAACATGGATCGATCGAGATTGCGCCGGGCACTCATCGAATGGGGAGGAGGGAAGCGCTCAGCGCCGTCGAGTCTGGCGAGATGGAAATGGAGTGCGTGCCGTTGCAGCTCGGCAATGTGCTGATTCGTCATCAGTGGGCGATCCATCGAGGTACACCTAATTTGACTGATACGCCACGAGCGCTGCTAACCATCCGTTACGTGCGCCGCTGGTACTGGGATGACAGCCGCCAAGTAAGCACGATTCCTCGGAAGGTTTGGGAATCGCTGACTACGGCACAACAGAAGATGCTGCGGTTTCCAGTCGAGATGAATCAGTAAGTCAGTAAATCAATAAGCAAGAAAGGCGTTGAGAAAGCCGCTGAAGAAGTTATTGGCCGCGGATAAACGCTGATAAACGCCGATTGAAATAAATGTTTGATCTGTGTTGATCCGCGTTGTTCTGAAAACACCATGCCTGACGGAACATCTGTCGACGAAACACCGAGTCTGAGCGGGAAGCGTGAGCGCCCCGTTCCCCATCCTGCGCAACACCCGTTTTCATCCCCCAGGGTGGCCGAAGGCCATCAGAGGTTCATCTGCGGCTAGATTTAGTTTTTCATTAATCGCTTTCAACTTGTGTTTGCTATTCTCAGGGCACTCTTTATTCGTTATGCTTTCGTTTCGGTCGTGCTTACTGCTGGCCGGGGCCGCTTTGCTACTCGGCTTGTCTGGTCTGGCGTTCACGGCCGAGGACGCACCCAGTCCGATTCACTTTGCGCTCTCGCCGGTTCCGTTTACGTTAGAAAATGATGAAACACCTGCGCGCAATCCGCCGGAGAGCATGGCCGGTGGTGTGGCCGTGTTCGACTACAACCGCGATGGACGCCCCGACATTTTCTTCACGAACGGCGCCAATCTAGCCACCTTGCAAAAGGACAATCCGAAATACCGGAACCGCCTCTTTCGCAATGAGGGAAATGGGCGTTATACCGACGTCACAGACGCCGCTGGGCTGGCCGGTCACGGCTACGATGTAGGAGCCGCCGTCGCGGATTACGATAACGACGGGTATCCAGATCTATTTGTAGCGGGCGTCCATCGCAACACGCTCTATCACAACAACGGCGATGGCACTTTCAGCGACGTGACCGGGAAGGCCGGTTTAGATCACGATGTCGACGCTCAGTATGGCCCGTTGTGGGCCGTGGCGGCTGCCTGGGTCGACGTGAACAATGACGGACTGCTGGATTTATTCGTCGTCAATTATGTGCAGTGGAAGTACAGCGACAAAGCAGCTTGTTCCTACCAGGGTCAGCCTGACTACTGCCATCCAAAATTTTTCAAACCGTTGCCAAATCAGTTGTTCATAAATCATGGGAGCGGGCATTTTGAGGATGTATCCGAGGCCTGGGGCATCCGCTCACATCCCGGGAAGGGAATGGGCGTCGGAGTAGCCGATTATGATGGCGACGGCCGTCCCGATTTGTTCATCACCAATGATGGCTACTACAATTCGTTGTTTCACAACACTGGAGGCAGGTTCGAGGAGGTGGCGATGATCGCTGGGGCGGCGCTGCCGGAAGATGGTAATTTTATTTCCGGAATGGGACTGGACTTTCGCGATTTCAATAACGATGGCCTGCCTGACCTTGCTTATATTGCGCTGAATAACCAGACGTTCCCGATGCTGCGGAATTCGGGCAAAGGGAATTTCGAAGACGTGACGGCGGCGAGCGGCATGCGCAAGCAAAGCCTGTCCATGGCCGGATTCGGCGTCGGGCTCTTCGATTTCGACAATGACGGATGGAAAGACCTGTTCGTCACGCGCGGACACGTGGCGTCGCTTCCGCAACCGGGAGTGAGTCTCGACCAACCAAACACAGTGTTCAGGAACTCAGGCGTCAGCGGCAGGTGGCAGGCACTGACAACGGAAGCGGGACTGGACGCCGCACCTCCAGCTCGGCATCGCGGCTGTGCTTTCGGCGATCTGGACGGCGACGGCCGGGTTGATGTGGTGGTAACGGCTCTCGGCAAGCAGGCCGAGATTTGGATGAACCGGAGCAATCCGCCCGCTCACTGGCTCGATGTGGCGCTCGAAGGAGTGAAGTCGAACCGGGACGGTATTGGGGCGCGCATACAGGTGGTCACGAAATCGGGCAAACAGTTCAATCACATGACGAGCAGTGTGGGATATGCGTCGTCGAGTCTGGGGCCGGTTCACTTCGGGCTCGGATCTGACCCTGAGATAGAATCGCTGGAAATTCGCTGGCCTTCCGGCGTGACACAAACATTACAAAACGTAAAGGCAGATCGAGTCGTCTCGGTCAAGGAATCAGAAAAGTAAGGACCTCAATTACTAAGTCACCATGGTCGTCTCTAACTATCCCTATTGGCCGCGCATCTTGAAACAGGTCGGGCCACTTTTGTCCGTTCTCTTTTTACTATCGGTAGTAAGCATCCTGCTGGATCATCAGCATCACATGCTGAGCTACATCAAAATCCCTGACACGATGGTCAGCGTGCTGGGCGCGGCGCTGACCATCTTATTGGGATTTCGCACGAATTCAGCCTATGCGCGCTGGTGGGAGGCAAGAACGCTGTGGGGCGGCCTGGTGAACAGTTCACGGTCGATTGCGCGGCAGGCGATCTCGTTTCCCAGGCGGGCGGGAAGCCCGATACTGGAGGCCGCTTCCAGCGAATTCTCCCGGACCTTTGTCTTCCGGCAGATCGCGTTTGTGCATGCCATGCGTTGTGCGCTGCGCCGGCAGGCGCCTTGGGATGCGATTAGTCCGTTTCTCGATGCGAACAGCCTGGAGGATTTGAAGACCTCAAAGAACGTTCCGAACTCGATACTTCAGGAAATGGGACAGGAAGTAACCATGGCGGTCGATCAACAGGTGCTGAGCGAATTTCATATGCTGCGGATCGATCAGACGCTAACTGACCTCTCGAATATTCTGGGTGCTTGCGAGCGCATCAAGAATACGCCCTTGCCGAGGCAATACGACTTTTATCCAGAGCTCTTGATCAAGGTCTACTGCATCATGCTTCCTTTTGTGATTGCCGATGAAGCGGGTTGGTTTACGCCGTTGATCACCCTGGTGGTGGGCTTCGCGTTGTTGGTATTGAACCGGATCGGAAAAAACTTGGAAGATCCGTTTGAGAATCGACCGTACGATGTTCCATTAACGGCACTTTCGTTCACGATCGAGACAAACTTGAAGCAGGCTCTGGGGGAAGGAAACATACCGGAACCGGTGAAGGCGATAGATGGGGTGTTGTGGTAACCGGGTTGAATAGTTGACATAATACTTGTTATCGGCCATCTTTCAGCTTGTTCCGCTCAGTCGTGCGCGTTTGATGTGGTCACGCGCTGCCCCTTAATGAATCTTCTCAATACCCGGGGGTACGTATGTACCATCCAGCACGCTTCCCAGTGGGCCGTAATCACGGAGCATCACATTGAAAGGCCCCGGCGGAATCGGAAGCCAATTCGCAGCTTGGACGCCGGAAGGAAGCTTTCTCGCCAGATAAATTGAGATCGACCCGTCGTCGTTCTTCTGCAGGTCTGGGGTGTAACTCGCGACGAGGTATTTGTTGGCCGAATTGGGTACCAGTTCGATCGAGTGTGGCGTGTAGGCGGTCAGAGACCAGAAACGGCTAGTCGCAGGAATCTCTTGAGACGAAAAAGTCAGGACGTAGCCATTGCGATCGGCTCCATTCAACGGCGAACCGTCGCCATCCTTAAAGGCGTGGAAATAAGCCGCTGCTTTATGGTCGTTCGCGTACTGGATGAACTCTGTGATCGAAGACCGTTGAACGGCTAAGGAGGACCCTGGGTCGGGGTTGGTGCAAAAATCGTTGGGGTCAGGGCACCAATGACCAATATTCTCGTAAGTGATCCAGTTTGTATTGCCCGTATAGTCGAGGTACTCGTCGATAATTGGATCGTGCGCTGCCCGCGCGCCCCTCGCAAATTCGGACCTGTTTTCTGCCTTCCTGCTTGCGAACAGAGCGTCGAAGTGATCCGATAGACTTTTCACCTCTGACGACATCGGCGGAGTTGCAGCAGAGTCTACCGCCTTCTGGAGCTGCCGCAAGAAGGCGATTGGGTCCAGCGCGATCAAGTTGTCGGCGATCGTCTTAAACGGTAAGGCAAACTCGATTTCTGGCACGATCCTGGTAGGGCCTCCAGCAGGCACTCCGGCCGGGCAGCTCTGGCCCAGATAGGCGCACAGCGGCATCGTGGACATTCCCCGCCTGAAGGTATCGGCCTCCGTAGACATGTCCTGTTCAACACCGTTGACAAGCTTAAACTTGTCCGCTCGGAAAATAAGCGTCATGTAGTTGAAAGGCAATTGAACCGGGGTAACGGTCGTAGGAAGACTGTTCGGGTCGAATCCGGGCCCGTAGAGCGCGTACGTTCCTGATGTGTTGGCCGGGAGCGCGGAATGGAATATGTCGCAGTAGCGATCAAGCGTGAGCACCGAGTAGTTGACAGGCGTCGATGGGATCGTCAGGATCACCGGCTCCATCGACAAGTCAAGAAACGAACTCGCGTAGATCGTATCGTTATTGATTGCAACCACATAGTGGTATATGGGAGAGATCTTGTTGGGGCCCGCCAAGCGATTGGGGGAGCCAAACGAAGTCTGATAGTAAGTAAACCATAGCGGATAGAACTGGGAAACGTAATCCCGCGTCGTTGTAAATGCGTCCTGTGCTTTGACGGCTGCCGGGAATACGGCCAATGAGAGCACCAAAAGAAGACACCCAAAGAAACGTTTCACGCAAACCTCCCATGTGCCAACCTGTTGATTTCCGGACGGCAACACCTGAAGTAGTCTATCTCAAGTACTAAGTGGCAAGCAGAGGGGCTGAACTGTGCAATATCACGGCGATAGAGTTCTCCACTTCTATATGGGGTCCCCAGACCGAACTTGCTCAACCCGAAAAAATTGCCTTCCAGTCGCCCCAGCACCCAAACTTCCATTTAGATCTCCTGAACTTCTACAGTTACAGCGTTTCAGCTTGCCGCGCGCCCATCTCTAGCGCGCTTAAAATTCCGTTTCGTGTCCTCTCCCCCATTTGCTCCTCAAACCCCAACCCATGGCAGCTATATAATCAACAGGCGCCGAGTAGGATCGTCTTTGCCGGCGCGCCCGGAAAGTCCCAAATGCATGTTTCTTCTACCGACGAGGTAGCGCAACAGCCGCCCATTCCTTCCGATCAGGTCACCGAACAGCTCCACCGGCTTCTCCAGAGCGATACCTTTAAATCCTCCGGCATTCTGCGGCAGCTGCTCGACTATCTCACCGCCTGCTCGCTCGAAGGCCGCAGCGAATCCGTCAAAGTAAAGGAAATTGCGCGAGCGGTGTTCGGCCGCTCCGAGAATTTCGATTCGCAGAGTGACTCGGTCGTGCGGGTGCACACCGGACGGTTGCGTTCGAAATTGGCCGAGTATTACATCGACGAGGGAGCTTCCGATGAGCTGATTATCGCGATTCCGAAAGGCAGCTATGGCTTGTCTTGGCATCCCCGGTTTCCAACGCTTCCACCGCCGCCAGCAGCACCGGCCGCACCATCCATTTCACCTGTCATAGCGTCCCCGCAAGCGCCCCGAACCTCTTTCTGGAAACTGGGCTTGGCGGCCTTGCTTCTGGTGGTTGCGACAGCCGTCGTGACCTGGTCATTTGCCAGAACAAACTCCAGCTTGCAACCACCGAGAACACCCGCCTTAGCCACCTTCTGGCATCCGTTTGTCTCGCAATCCGAAGCTCCGCTCCTGGTTTTTTCGAATTTCCGGGTAGTTGGCGATCTGGATTCGAGCATCCATGCCGTCGGCGGTGACGCGGGCGATCGTGGCGGGAACGAAGTGGATACGTACACGACCACCGGTGAGGTGATGGGCGTTTTCGAAGTGACTCGCGCCCTGGCCGCTTTCGGGCAGACGGCCCGTGCGAAACACGGTCAACTGCTGAGTTGGGATGATGCGAAAGACAGCAACTTGATCTTTATCGGAGGCCCGCTGGCACATACGCCTCTGCGCAATCTGTCCGCGATGGACGATCTGCAATTTAAGAAAGGAGTGGCGGGTTACTCGCCGCGATCGGCCGCCATCCTGAATCTGCACCCGCGCCCGGGCGAAAAATCTTTCTATCTGGGACCGGAAACGAGGCCCTACACCTTCGATTTCGGGGTGATCATGTTGAAGCCAATGTTCAATCGCGAGAGGCGAACCTTGATTTTGGCTGGGATCACGGAGTTTGGAACGCAGGGCGTCGCCGATTTCGTGACGCAGGAGGAGCACGTCAACGAGCTCTTGTCAAAGCTTCACATGAAACGAAACGGAACCATCCCCAACTTTGAAGCCTTAGTGCGCGTCAAAATTCAAGGCGATGTACCGGTTCAATATGAACTGGTGCTTGTTCACGCCGCTAATTAGATAGTCCAATTCCCTTCTCCCGGCCTGATTATCGCGATTTAACATGGGATTTCACTTTACCTTTCTCGTGTTTTGCTCTTAAGTTGACAGCAAGCGTTCATCGCTCGGTAGCTTCGCTCCACGAGGAGGGTTCACGGTGATTCAGTTTCGAGTGGTTCTGGCAGGTTGCCTTGCGGCTTTGCTCTTGATGGCGCCGCAAATGGGGAGAGCACAGCAAGTTTTCGGGAGCATATACGGGACCGTTTCGGATGCGTCAGGCGCGCCCGTGGCTAATGCCAAAGTCACCATCAAAGACTCTGAGAAGGGAACGTCTTCGACCGTCGAGACCAATGAGTCTGGCAACTACACCAAAGGCCAGCTCATCCCGGGTAACTATCAAGTCGAGATCGAGGCCGCCGGTTTTTCCAAAACCGTTTCGAGCACTATCACGGTTGCAGTTGACCAGGCGGCACGCTTTGATACCAGCCTCAAGATCGGCAATGTCAGCGAACAGATTGATGTCACGGCGACCGCTCCCCTGCTCCAGACCGACCGCGCCGATGTCGCCCAGACATTCACCGCGCAGGAGATTTCATCGCTGCCGAATGTCGGCAGGAATCTTCAATCGTTCGAATTGTTAAGTCCTGGGACGCAGCAATTCGGCTGGCAGCAGAATCGCGCCGAGAATCCACAGGGCGGCGTCATGATTCAAGTCAACGGTCAACCCTTCAGCGGCACTGGCTTTGAACTCGATGGCACGACCAATCAGGACCCGATCCTGGGAGAGATTCTGATCAACCCGCCCATTGGCGCGATTCACGAGGTGAAGCAGGCGGCGCAGGACTACGACACCGAATTTGGATACGTTAGCTCCGGACACAATAGCTACTCCACAAAATCCGGTTCCAACGCGTTCCACGGTTCGGCCTTCGAGTATTTGTACCTGAACACACCAGGCTTCCAGTCCTTCGGGCGCAATCCGTTCAATGCCGCCGAAAATACGCAAGTGCCGCCTGTACGGTGGAATCAGTTTGGTGGGAGCATTGGCGGCCGTGTGATCAAAGACAAGCTCTTCTTCTTCGCCGATGCGCAATTAACGCGCGAGCAGCAGGGCGCGTCGGTGCAAACCAGCGTGCCCACAGCGGCGGCGCGCAATGGCGATTTAAGCGGGTACGTGATCAAGAACAGCGATGGCACGCAGAGCAATCTGATCTTCGATCCGCTGACCGGCGATCCCAACACCGGACTCGGTCGCACGCTTTTTCCGAATAATAAGATTCCGATGAATCGCATCAGTCCACAGGCGCAGGCCATTCTAGCGGGAATCCCGATGCCCAATACGGTAGAACAGATCAGCGGCTACAATTTTCGCAATAATTTCGCCACCAGCGGCGTGGACAATTTTGACACCAACCAGTGGGACACGCGCTGGGATTACTATCTGAACGAAAGAAACACCGTCTTCGGACGTTACAGCTATGCCGGCTTCACGAACGTGGCGCCGGGCGCTTTCGGCTTCGAATATGGCGGTCCGGCCTTCAATGGGATTGGCTACTCCGGGAACTCGACGGTTTTGAATCAGAGCCTGGCGGCGGGATGGACGCGTACCGCGAATCCAACGTTGGTCAACGAATTCCGTTTCGGCTACATGCGCTATCACGTGACGGCAGTTCCTAATGGCGTGGGCACCAATCCGGCACAACAAGCGGGCATACCCGGACTCAACCTGGATAAGTTCTACACGTCCGGCATGCCGGCCTTCTATATCCAAGGCGATCAGGAAAACAACGGTCCCACTAACATCGGCTACGCGTTGAACGTAAATTCATGCAACTGCCCGTTAACACAGCTCGAGCAGCAGTATCAGTTTGTCGACAATTTAACTAAGACGATTGACAATCACACTGTAAAGGTCGGGGCGGATGTGCGCTACGCACTGAATCTACGTGTGCCGAGTGATAATCACCGCGCCGGTGAACTTACCTTCGCTCCTGGCTACACGGGCGACGTAGGTAACAACGGCGCTGTCACGCAAGGCTACGGGCTGGCCACATTTCTGCTGGGTGAGGCAACATCGTTCAACCGCTATGTGAGTACCACGACGAATGCGCAAGAGCGCCAGAAGCGCATGGCCTACTATGCACAGGATTCGTGGCGCGCGACACCCAAGTTGACGATCAATTACGGGCTACGCTGGGAGCTGGTATTTCCCGAAACGGTGAACGGCCCCGGCAACGGCGGCTGGGTCGATCTGAATACCGGTCTGGTGAATGTCATGGGTACGGGGCTGGTTCCGAACGACGGCTTGCAAACGATGAACTGGCACAATTTTGCCCCGCGGCTCGGTGTCGCTTATCAGTTGACTCCCAAGACGGTGCTGCGCGGCGGCACCGGCTGGTCTTACAGTCTGGGAACGTTCGGCTCAACCTTTGGACATGCCGTGACACAGAACCTGCCTGTTTTGGCGAATCAAACGCTGAATGCTCCGCAAGCATTTTCCGGCGTATTCACGCTGTCGCAAGGCCCCGCTCAGCCGGCCCCGTTTCAAGCCGATGCCAATGGCCAGTTCCCTTTGCCTAACGGCGTAAATCCGCGCGTGCGGCCGGCCCAAATGACATTGCCGCTGGTGATGGCTTGGAATGCTACCATCGAGCAGCAAGTCTCACGAAAGATTTCCGTGGCGGCAGGCTATGTAGGCAATCAGGGACGCCACAGTTTGTTGGCCAGCGGCCCCACCTTCGACGCAAACACGCGGCTCTTCTTCCCTGGAGATCCCAATACCAATGATGGGCGTCCGTACTATGGCTGGCGTAAGCCATTCGGCTGGACACAGTCCATTAATTATTACTGTAACTGCGCGAATAACGGCTATAACTCATTCCAAACTACTTTCAAAGCGCAGGGATTAGCGGGTTACACGATGCAAGGGAGTTTTACTTACCAGGTGGCGAGGGGAGACGGTTATGGCGACCAGAATTCCTATACCTTTCTCTACGACCGGCCGCTCGGTTTCGGCAATGAAGACTACATTGCGCACCGGCAGTTTGTTTTGTCGCAATCGTACGAGATTCCGTTCGGACGCGGGCGGCGCTTCGGAGCAAATTCCAGTCGCTGGCTGGATTATGCGCTGGGCGGATGGAATCTAAGCGGAATCACGACTTACTACAGTGGCTTGCCGTTTACGCCGACAATCGGGTCGTTTCCGGCGGGCTATTCGCGACCGAATGTCGGGCCAAACGACCGGCCGGATCAGGGGACGGCCAGCCCGTACGCGGGAGCGCAGGGAAACCGGAATCAATGGTTCGTGGGAGGTTTAGGCAGCGCTTTCCTGCTGCCCGCGCAAAACACCTTCGGCACGTTCCCGGTAAACACACTCTACGGTCCGCATTTCATCAATCAGGATATTTCACTCGCAAAAGCCTTTGCCATCACCGAGCGAGTGCGCTTTACTTTGCGGACCGACGCATCGAACGCATTCAATCACACCAATCTTGGACTGCCAAACGCCAACGTGACCGATCCCTTTGCCGGGCAGATCACCGGACTGGCGGCTGGTTATGCAATGAGAAAATTGCAGTTTAGCGGGCAGATCGATTTTTAGAACCAATGGAAAACAATAATCGCAGAGATTTCTTCCGCAAGGCGACCCGTGCGGCATCGGCGGGCGCGGTCGCTATGACAGCCGCTTCGTATTCGCGCGTGCTAGGCGCTAACGACAAGATCACGATGGGCGTGATTGGCGTCGGCGATCGCGGTACGCATGACATGAACCTCTTCATGAACCGGCCTGAGGTGCAAGTCGCGGCGGTATGCGACGTATACGGCGCGCATATCGACCGCGCGAAGCAAAAAGCGACCGGCGCGGCGAGCTTCGACGATCATCGCAAACTGCTCGAGCGCAACGATCTGGATGTTGTCTTGATCGCGACGCCGGATCACTGGCACACGGCTATTGCCATCGATGCGCTGAACGCAGGCAAGGACGTCTACGTCGAAAAGCCGCTCACCCGCAAAATCGAGGAAGGACCGCTGATTGTAAAAGCGGCGCGCGAGAACAAGCGCGTCTGCCAGGTGGGAATGCAGCAGCGTTCCGCGAAACACTATTTGGAAGCCAAGGAAAAATACTTCGATTCCGGCAAGATTGGCGATGTCACGCTGGCGCGTACCTGGTGGTACGGCAATAGCTGGCATCTGCGCAAAGCGCCGGCGGAGTTCCAGACTTTGCCCGCGGACTTGAACTGGTCGCGCTTTCTGGGGCCGCTGAAATGGCGCGACTACGATCCGCAGCAGTATTACAATTGGCGCGCCTATCTGGATTTTGGCGGCGGCCAGGTCACGGATTTATTTACGCACTGGATCGACGTGGTGCATATGTTCATGAACCGCGACGTGCCGGTGTCGGCCGTTGCGGCCGGCGGCGTCTACCACTATCAGGATGGCCGCACTGCTCCCGATACGATTAACGTGCAGCTCCAATACGCCGCGCCCAAACCATTCACAGCCACCTTCGAAGCCACACTGGTGCCGAGCATCAAAGGCGAAGCGATCGAGATGTGCGGTACGGAAGGTCGTTTGTGGATTGATCGTTCGCGTTACGAGTGGTATCCGACGGGCTCCAAGCAGCCCGCCGAAGTGCAGCAAGCCGAAGTGATTCCCAACAACCACGATTCGCTCACGCAGGACCACGTCAACAATTTCATTGCGTGCCTGAAGACGCGGGAACGCCCGAATGGTGATGTTCTGATCGGGCATCGTTCGGCGCAGGCTTCGCATCTCGGAAACCTGTCGTATGAGCAGCGGCGGCGCATCGATTTCGATCCGGTGCGTGAAGAAATCCTGCCGCTGTAAACTTTCTGCATAGCCTCACCATGAACTTTCGATTCGTTTTAGCATTGTCGTGCTTGCTGGCCGCGACTAATCTTCCGGCTTTTGCGCAATTAAATAAGGAACGCGGGAACGGCCCGTTCGGCATACCGCAGATTACTTTTTTCGCGCATCAGCTGGGCAGCGATCACTCCGAAGGCATCACGACTATCGATATGAACGGGGATGGCCGGCCCGATATCTTGAGCGGCGCTTTCTGGCACGAGAATCCCGGTCCGCAAGGCGGCGAATGGAAGCTGCATCAATATCGAACTGTTGAGGTAGTCGGCGAATTTGTTTCCGACTGTGGTGAATGGGCGGTCGATGTAAATCACGATGGAGCTCCGGATGTAGTCACCACCGGCTGGATGACCGACGGCCTGTACTGGTATGAGAATCCCAAGAAGCCTGGCGTCATGTGGCAAAAACATCTGATCACGCACACCATCGAGACGGAGGGCGGTTGGATGGCCGACATCAACGGCGACGGCAAGCCGGATCTGGCGCTGGCGCACTATGGCCGCTCAGGCATCATCTGGGTCGACTTCGCGGGTGCCGAACCGAAAGTACACAAACTGGGCGGACACGATCAGGACGGACATGGCGTGGGCATGGCGGATATAGACGGCGACGGCAAGGTCGATGTGCTGAGTCCGCATGGCTGGTTCCGGAACATCGACGCTAATAACGACAAGTGGGAATGGCACGGCGAATGGGATCTCGGCGAAACCGGATTCCCGATCATTGGCTACGACGTGAATGGCGATGGCAAGCTCGATTTGATTTACGGCCGCGGCCACAGTTACGGTCTGTACTGGATGGAGCAGCGGGGCTCGGGCAACACCCGCCATTGGGTGAAACATACGATTGATGAATCGTATTCGCAGGTGCACGTGTTAAAGCTCGTTGATCTGGACGGTGATGGCCAGATGGAACTGCTCGCAGGCAAACGCTATCGCGGGCACAACGGCAACGATCCTGGCTCCTACGATCCGCTGGCGATCTACTACTACAAAATAGATACTAAATCCGGACATTTCACCCGGTATGCAATCTCGGAGAACGGTACTGGAGCGGCTGGTACGCAGTTTGTTGTTGAGGATCTGGACGGCGATGGCGATCTGGATATCGCGACGGCTGGAAAAACCGGGGTGCACTTCTTCGAGAATCTGAAGATAAATCAGGTGTCGAAGGAACGGCGGGAACAGCAGCTGCTCATGAAGACGAAAGACTGGATGAAACCCGGCGAAGGTCAGGAAACGAAATGGCTGCATTAACAATCAGTCCTGGCTCTTGTTTCTGAGCCGCGAGCGTCAGCGACCGGTTTCTTGAATTTTGCGATTAGAAAAAACTATTTTTGCCCGCAGGAATAAACTCCAAGCCACCTTCCCTGGCATCTAGTAGATTTGCCTCGGAACCCTTACCTCTTACTCATCAGCTTCCTTTGTTGTGCGCTTCCCTGCTCCGCACAAGTTGACGCCGGATCGATTCAGGGCACAGTCAGGGACACGGGCCAGGGCGTGATTCAAAATGCTTCTGTCACCCTTCGTAACGATGACACGGGACAGAAACAATCCGTGCAGAGTGGAGCGGCCGGAGAGTATAACTTTTCACCCGTTCGCATCGGGCATTACACGGTATCCGCCGAATTTCAGAATTTCGAAAAAGTGGAGCATTCCCATATCTCGGTCGATGTGCAGCAGCACGTCGTAGTCGATTTTCAGCTTCCGCCGGGCCAGACAAACCAAGTCATCTCGGTTACCGATCAGCCGGCCGCTCTGCAGACGCAGGACGCCTCCGTCGGTCAGGTGATTGGCACGAAGACCGTGAATGACCTGCCATTAAACGGCCGGAACTTCACATTTCTGGCACAGTTGTCGGCAGGTGTAACACAAGGGCAACAGGATAGCCGCGGGCTGGGCGCGTCGGGGAGTTTCGCGGCAAATGGCTCGCGGCCTTCGCAAAATAACTATTTACTCGACGGGGTGGATAACAATTCCGCGCTCCCGGACTTTCTGAACGGCCAGGCTTTCGGCACGCTGCCACCGGTGGATGCGATTCAAGAGTTCAAAATTCAAACGAGCGATTACAGCGCGGAACTGGGGCGTTCCGCCGGCGCGGTTTTGAATGCCACGATCAAATCCGGAACTAACGAATTTCATGGCAACGCCTGGGAATTTCTGCGCAATGACAAGTTGGATGCTGCAAACTTTTTCGAGAACTCCGGTGGATTGCCCAAAGGTGAGTTCCGCCAAAATCAATTTGGCTTCACCATCGGTGGACCGGTGGTCAAGAACAAAACGTTCTTCTTTGCCGACTATCAAGGTACGCGCATTCGACAAGCCGTAACTAGTACCAACACCGTCCCGACAGCCTTGGAACGCAACAGCGGCTACACCAATCTTTCCGAGTTACTCACCCAAGGCAGCACTCGCACCGACGTGCTCGGTCGAACCTCCGCGCTGGGACAGGTGTTTGATCCGTCGACAACCAGAACCGTGAACTGCGGAGTGCAAGATGCGTTAACCGCCTTGACCGCGCCTTGCGGAGGCAATCCGCCGGGATCTTTTGCTGGCTATGCGCGCGAACCATTCGCCGGGAATATGCTGCCGGTGAGCCGTCTTGATCCGAACGCAGTCAAGCTCCTGAATGTCTATCCGACGCCGAACGGTCCCGGACTATTCAACAACTATGCCAGCGACCGCAAGCTCTCAAACGATGTCGATCAATTCGATGTACGCGGAGATCAAAACTTTAGTTCGAGCGACACGCTGTTTATTCGCGTGAGCCACGTCATCAATCCCCTGTTCTCGCCCGGTCCTTTCGCTGGAATCGCCGATGGGGGCAGCTTCGCGACGGGCAATCAAAACTCAGTGTCCTGGAACGGCGTGCTAGGCGAAATCCACACCTTCTCCCCCACCCTGGTCAACGAGGCCCGGATTGGGGTGAACCGGCTAGCCAGTTCGCGGGTTCAACCGAATGCCGGCATGCTCGGGGTTCCTGCGCAGTATGGCATTTCAGGCGTACCGCAGGTACCATCGAACGGCGGACTGGGTGCCTTCTTCATCTCGGGACTCAACACGCTCGGCAGCGCTGAGTATCTGCCGTCTATTGAATACAGCACGGTGTCGCAGTTTACCGATGTGCTGACCAAGAATGCCGGCCGGCACTCCATCAAGGCCGGGTACCAATATCAACAGCTTCGCTTCTCCGTTCTGCAGCCGCCTACTTCGCGCGGCGCATTTGACTTTGGAGGCAACTATACCGAAGTGCCCGAGACCAGCGGCGGTAACACCGGCTTGGCGCAGTTGCTGTTAACACCTATCGCCGGCAGCGTGGCAGGCGCGCCGAATAATGTCGGCGGTTCAGATTACGTCAGTGCCTCTAACATCGCCAATACCGACATGCGGCGGAATTACAACGCTCTTTACTTCCAGGATGACTACAAACTTACGCCCAAGCTGACTGTGAATCTGGGATTACGGTGGGAGTACTTTGGACCGCAGGTGGAGCTATACGGCGCACAATCGAATTTCGTGCCGCTGGCTGGCGGCGGAGCCAATTACCTGATTACCAACCGGCGCTGTCATGAGCCGCTTTCTAGCCAGTTTTTGGCGGCCGCGCAAACGGATGGAGTGACGATCTCGTGTTCCGGGCAATCGGGTCTCACGCAGGTGCAAAAGCTCAACTTTTCGCCGCGGGTTGGCATCGCCTATCAGGCTGCGCCAAATCTTGTCATCCGCGGTGGCTATGGCGTTTTCTATGGCGGGTTCGAGAATTCGTCGCAGTATACGTTCGGCGATTTCCCCTTCCATTTCAATCTGGCCTATAACATTCTCACGCCCGATCAGCCCATCACTTTTCCGAACGGCGCCACTGCCACTCTCGAGAACGGCTTATCGGGGATCCCGCTAACTTCGGGCGCAGTCGCCTCGCAAGGCGTGCAAGTTCAGGGTGAGGATTATCGCATCAAAACACCCTATACGCAGAACTACAATCTCTCGGTGCAATATGCATTGCCGCAAAACCAGACGATCCAGTTAGGATACGTCGGCAACACGGTCCGGCATTTGGGAGTGTACAAGAATCCGAACTCGCCGGCTGAGATTCTTCCGCCTGGCTTGAACAGTCTTTTGTATTCGCCCTACCCGGACTTTGCCTCCTACGGCAATTACACCTCGTTTTCCGGTAACAGCTTCTATAACTCGCTGCAGGCGACTTACGAGCGCCGTTACAGCGGCGGCTTAAGTATGCTGGCGAATTTCACGTGGTCGAAATGCCGCACAGATGCTTCCGACCTGCTGAATGCCACGGCCGTCACGTACCGGGCCGCGAATCTGCCGGGTTTTGGCATTCAGGGAGACTACGGGCTGTGCGACTTCGACGTGCCAAAGTCACTGCATTTGAGCGGCACCTACGAACTCCCGGTAGGCCGCGGAAAACTTTTGCTCAAAAACTCTCACGGCGTGTTGAATGCGGCGCTGGGTGGCTGGAGTATCAATGGTATTCTCACGCTGCAAGATGGACAGCCTGGAACTATTCCCTGCGTAGTCACGACCACTTCCGGTCTCGGCTGCAATGCGCTGCTCGTGTCCGGTGAAAGCGTTACGGCCGGTCCGCACAACGTTAATCAATGGCTCAACCCTGCCGCGTTCGCGAGTCCCCCAGCAGCAACAGCTATCGGACAAACTGATTACACGCCGCTAGGTGGCTCGCCGACTCAGTACTACGGGCCCGGTTATCACCGGCTGGACTTCTCGCTTTTCAAGCGGTTCGTCGTGACCGAACGGATCTCGCTCGAATTCCGTTCCGAAGTGTTCAACCTGACCAACACGCCCAACTTCTCGCTGCCCGGCCTGGGACCGAACGGCGGGGCGGGCGCTCCCAGCGCGCTCGACTATACCTCTACTTCATTCGGCAAAATCAATTCCACACGCGACAACCAGAACGACCAACGCGAGATACAGTTTGCTTTGAAGCTTTACTTTTAGTACTCGCCGCCTGCCTCATTTGGGTTAGATTGATTTTATTGTCTGAGGCTTTAACCCTGCCACCTCTATGAACATCGTCACTTCCTGTTTGATGACAGTGACCGTCTGGCTGTTTATGGTCGGCCGTGCGCGCTACCGCCAACTGTCGCCCTACATCCGCGCCTTGTTTGCGATCGCACTTATCTGTGTTGCCGCCAAGGGGATTTGGCGAGTGGTTATGATGGCTGCCGGCAATACGCGCCACCCACCGGATTGGGACTTTCAAATTTTCTGGATCGACGGAGTCATGGCAGCGCGGGGTCTAAATTTCTACGATTCCGCGCTGGCGACTCAACTCGCCGCCCCCTTTCACCCCAGCTTGGGATTTGCGCAAGCCGCGCTCGCTGCGCCTTTCCTCTATCCTCCTCCATCCATCTTCTGGTTTATACCGCTCGGCTGGATGGACATTCACAAAGCAGCCCTTGTCTGGTACATCATCCAATTCGCCTGCCTCATCGGGTCGATCCTCGTCTTGTCGCTAACGTTTCTCAAGACGCTTTCCGCGATTAATATCGCGTTCACGACTGCGCTGCTGTTTATGGTGCACGCTACATTTTGGAATGTCGCGGACGCGCAAACGGTGTTTTTGCTTCTACTCTTTGTCAGTTTGGCGTTTCGTCACCGCAACGAACCTTGGGGCGGAGTGTGGCTCGCACTAGCTATTCTGGTAAAACCCTTCGTCGTCGTTGTTCTGCTTTACCCGCTGCTGCGACGCAACTGGCGATCGCTCGCGGCAAGCACGGCTACTCTGCTGGCGGCAACCATCGCGACTTTCATTATTTTCGGACCGAAAGTGTTCGCCAGTTACGCCGCTATTCCCTTCCAGGCGCTTCCCATGTCGATGTATACGGAGATTGATAACCAATCGTTGCTGGCATGGATACTGCGCATCACTCATTCGGCGACCCGATTGCCGCCTGGCTATGTAATACTTGCCGGGCTGTCCGGAATCCTGTTGCTCTGGCGGCTGATAACGAACGGGAAAGGGAGCGGGGCTGCCGGCTTTGCTCTGCTATTGACCTTTGGACTGCTCCTGTATCCCGCGTCGCTGCGCTCGTATACAGTACTTCTCATCTTGCCGATCCTGATCTTGTACCGTGCTCGATTGTGGGTCGTCGCAGCGCTCGCCTATGGCTTCATGTATTTGGCGCAAGGCGATTATGTCGTGCTTGCGACACTCGCCATTGCGATTACATTAGCCCTGTGGATGCCCGATCTCTCAGTAGAAGCTCCGACGTAATTCGCCATCAGACCTTGCAATTGCGCACCAAACGGCTATACTTCTTCTAACGTATTTCTTCTACCAGCAACTGGGTTAGTCGATTTCATCCTTCCCCCGTCTCGAAGGACTTCACTCATTCTTCGCGAAAAGGGGTTCACTGTGCGTTCTTTTCTAACTCTTCTCACCTTCATGGCTGCGATACCGGCAGCATTGTTCGGTCAAGCTACAGCCAGCAGCACGCTGCAAGGAACGGTTTATGATGCCTCGCATGCCATCCTGCCCAAAGCGGATTTGACTCTCCTCAATCCCGCGACCGGATTCACACGGTCGCAGACTTCCGGCGAAAGCGGCGCTTTCACCTTTGAGGGCCTGGCTGCCGGCACCTACAAACTCACCGTGAAGGCCGCCGGCTTTGAGACAGGAGTTTACGAAAAAATTGAGCTGCAAGTCGCCACCTCAACCGTTCTCAACGCCACGTTGAATCCAGGCACACAGAGCAGCATCGTGAACGTGCAGGAGGCCGCACCATTACTCGATACCGCTAAAACGGATGTCAGCCTGGCGATCAGTCCCACCGAAGTGCAGAACCTTCCGCTCAACGGCCGCGATTTCGCCAATCTCGCTTTTCTGGCGCCGGGCGCCAAGCCCGTCAACTCCTACGATCCCACCAAAAACCGCATCGCCGTCTTTGGCATCAATGGCTCAAACGGACGGAATGTCAACGTAACGGTAAACGGCATCGACGACAAAGACAACACGGTAGGCGGCCCGGTGATGCAGCTGCCGCTCGAAGCGGTAGAGGAGTTCAACATCAGCACGCAAAGGTTCTCTGCCAAGAACGGGCGCAGCGAAGGCGCGGCGATCAACTTGATCACCAAACAGGGGACCAACGATTTCCACGGTTCCCTCTTTCTCTTCGAGCGCGACACCTCACTCGACGCCAACGATTTCTTCTCGATCCAAAGCGGTCAACCGACCGCTCCCTACAGCCGGCAGCAATACGGCGGATCCATTGGCGGACCTGTCAAAAAAGACAAGCTATTCCTCTTCTTTGCCATCGAGCGCCTCCGCGAACAGCAGCAGATACCAGTCACCGCCGATGCGTTCAATGAATTGACGCTCGCTACTCCGCTCGGTGCGAAACCGGCCCAAACTATTCCCACTCCTTACAACGACCAGCGCTACACGGGCAAGCTCGATTGGACCATCAGCCAGAATGAAGCGTTCTCGTTCACTTACAATGCCCAGAGTAATAGTTCACTGAATGATCAATCAACGAACACGAACGACCTGACCGAAGGAAATTTCACCACGAACCAATTGATCCTCAGCAGCGCGACTCTGAACTCGGTCCTATCGCCGCACTTAGTCAATGCGTTTACCGCCGGCTATCAATACTGGAACAACGTGATCGACTCCAACACCAGAGCTCCCTACGTTCTCTTTCCGAGCGGCGCTTCGTTTGGCACCAGTCCGAACGTCCCTCAACAGTCGTATCAGGCCAAGTGGCAGTTTCGCGACGACCTTTCCTGGACCCGGGACAAGCACACCTTTCAGTTCGGAGTGGATTTCGTGAACGTACCCAAGCTGGGCGGCTTCTTCGGCAACGAGGTTTTGAATGCTACCTTCCTGGCTGATCCGAGCGCCATCCTGGGCAACCCGGCTCTCTATCCTCAAGGGTTTGCCACACCGGGATTGATCGGCGCTTTTTCGGGTTCCAACGGCAATCCCTACTTTGCTACCAAAGATGGCAAGATGCTTGGACTGTATTTTCAAGATGACTACAAAGTCACCAGCCGGCTCAATCTCAGCTTGGGCGTACGCTGGGACAAAGACTACAATCTCAATGGCGGCAACACGCAGAGTCGTAGCTTGACTTATCAGGACCTGCGTGCAGTCGGCAGCCCTTACGCAACCGGTCAGCCGCAAAATGACAACCTGGATTTCAGTCCACGTTTTGGCTTCGCTTATGATTTGACGGGCAGCGGTCATCATGTCATCCGGGGCGGATACGGAATCTATTACGGTCAAATTTTCGAGAACATCCCGCTGTTTACCGAGCAGCAGGAGAACAACCCGATCTACACCGGAACACTCAATCTCACCAGTTCCGGCCCTACCGATCCAACAGCCAGCCTGATACCCGGGACTAACCTTACCCTGAATAATTTTCGTTACGGCGTAGATCCAAATCCGGCAGTACCGCTACCCGCTTCGGGTGTTCTTCCGGCAGGCTCCACCGGTCGCCTACTAAACCCTGGCTATCACAATCCCTACAATCAGGAATGGAATCTGGCTTATTCCTGGCAACTCTCCCCTAACGATGTGATTGAAGTCGAGGGTATCCACAGCCTTGCTCTACGCGAGTCGAAGCGCGTGAATATCAATCCGCGAGACACTACCACCGGCATTCGGCCTTACACCGCGGACTTCACCGCCGCCGGGCTGCCTCCGCTCGCGCAAATCATCGTTGAATCGTCGATCGGGCGTTCACGATACGATGCCTTGAACGTCTCATACCGCCGCCGGTTCTCGAATAAATTCAGCGTCAACACAAACTACGTTAGGTCCCGGGCGCTGGCTTATGATGGCAGTCCTGGAAATTTCAGCAATGTAGCTCCCGATCCGGGCAATCTCTTCAGCAAGTCGTCACTCGGACCAACGCCCAATGATGAGCCTCACCGCTTCTTGTTCAGCGGAGTGTACCAGGCGCCCTGGGGCATTCAAGTCGCGCCTATTCTTCAGTGGGCCACCGGCCGTCCGTACAACCCGACCGAAGGCATAGATGTCTATGGATTCGGAAGCGGCAATGGAAGCTGGAGAGCCATCGTTCCTACCGCCTCACCTACCGATTACCGCGCAACTGCCAGTTACACAGCAACCCAGTTGCGTGCTGGGCTTGCCGATAACTCGCTCGAGACGCTATCCTACGATGCGCTGCGAGGAAATCGATTCTTCCAATTCGATATGCGCGTGAGCAAAGCGTTTACCATCAAGGAGCGGCACAAGATCGAAGTGCTTTGCCAGATGTTCAACATGACCAATCGAGCCAACTTCGGCAACAACTACACGACGAGTATTCGCTCGGGCAATTTTGGCCAACCGAGCGGCTATCTTTCCACCAGCGGCTCCATTGTTCCGCACGCCTTTCTGGCTGAGGTCGGCTTTCAGTACCGTTTCTAAATAGGGAGAATTTATAACGTTCACGATGCTGCTAAAAAAAGTAGCAATTACTCTGTCTGCAGCCATGGCGGGATGGCCGCTCGGCGCGGCGGGTCTCCAAAGCGGCGATCTGTACCACTTACGCGGTGTAAACGAGGTTCGGTTTTCGCCGGACGCCAGACAGCTCGCTTATAGCGTGACCATGTACGATCGTCCAGGCCGGCCGTATTCGCAGATCTGGATCATGGATGTAGCAACGCAAAAATCGACCCGCGTCGGCGGAGAAAAGGATGCCAGTTCCCTGCCCCGTTGGTCGCCCGACGGAAAGATGCTGGCGTTTCAAGGTTCAGAAGGCGATAAACATGGCTTGCTGGTCGCGAGGGCCAATGGTTCGGCTGTTGTGTTTCTGGCCACAACCGCCGGCTCAAACTCACCCTTGCCGGGCCAGGGCGAGACCTTCACCTGGTCCCCCGACAGTAAGACCATCGCCTACGTGTCCGCCGTTGCCGGGCCTGAAACGGCTGTCGCTGGCGGTGATCCCATGGTAATTACGCGTTACTTGTACAAACCGGTCGCCAGCGAAGGCTTGAGCCACTTTAACGACAACAAGCGTCTTCATCTTTTTGCCGTTGATGTGGCTACCAAACAAGGGCGGCAACTCACTAAGGGCAACTTTGACGAACATTCCATTGACTGGTCTCCGAATGGGAAGCAGATTTTGTTTGCTTCGAATCACGAACCGAACTCCGACGAGTTTTTCAACTACGACCTATTCACGCTCGATGTTGCGGATAACAGCATTCACCGGATAACAGCTACGGAAAGCTGCGAATACGCCCCGGTATGGTCGCCCGATGGGAAAACGATTGCGTTTCTTGGAACACGGCGGGGAGTCACCGATCGCGAGACCACCATGGAAGATACCCACGTCTGGTTGATGAATCCAGATGGTTCCGAACGGCGTGAAATCGGATCCATCATCGACAACCGGCAACACAATGTGCAGTGGTCTCCCGATGGCGCATCCGTTTACTTCACCTACCAGGAGCGAGGTAATTCAAAACTGGCGCGTGTGTCGGCGGTCGATGGAAAAGCACAAACCATGCTCGATCAGACGGGCCTCGTAGGCAACTATTCGCTTGGCCGTCAGGGCGAAATCGCCTATGCTTTCGAAACGCCTAAAGATTTGCCGGAACTCTACCTGCGCACGGGCGAGGCAACGCGCCAACTCACCTCACTCAATTCCACCATCCTGGCCGATAAGCAACTCGGCGAACCGGAAGCGTTCACCTTCGTCAGCAACGACAATAAATTCGACGTCGAAGCTTTTCTCATCAAACCCGTTGGCCTGACGGCAACCAGTAAACATCCCTTGATCCTCGTTCTACATGGTGGCCCGCACGGTCAAAACGGACTCGCCTTCAACTTCAAGGACCAAGTGTATGCGGCCAAAGGCTGGGCCGTGCTGCACGTGAACTATCGCGGCTCAACCGGCTATGGTCAGAAATTCGCCGACGCGGTATTCGCGGATCAGGATGGCAATGAAGGACAGGATGTATTGTATGCGGTGAATGCCGCCGTGCGGCGCTATCTTTGGATCGACCGTGAACGAATGGGAATAGAAGGAGTGAGCTACGGCGGCCAGCTGAGTGACTGGCTCATCACCCAAACCAACGAATTTAAGGCTGCCATTCCGATTGCCGGTATCGCGAATCTGGTCAGCTACAACTACATGACGTATTACAACCAGTACGAAGAAATGGAGTTTGGCCAGTTTCTGCATCAAGGCCGCCTGATGGACGAAGCCTGGGAGCGTTCCGCGTTGAAGCACGTCGCCAACGTGCACACGCCAACCATGCTGGTCCATGGTGAAAACGATCCGGATGTGCCGATTGCCGAAGCCGAGCAATATTTTGTAGCTCTGAAAGATGTAGGCGTCGAGACGGTTATGGTTCGTTATCCTCGGGAAGGACACGGCGTGCGAGAGACAAAACACAGCATAGATCTGATGGATCGGAGCATCGCGTGGTATGAAAGTCACTTTCCAAAACAGGGAGCCGAAGGCATAACGAATGTGCAACCGTAAGCGACTCCTTCTGCTGCTCTGCTGCGCGCTTGCCTCGTTAGGGCAAGCCCAGCAGCGTACACCGCTGACACCGGACGCAATCGCCAAACGCAACGCAGCCGAAAAGGAACTCGAGTCAATTGCGGTAATCGATCGCAAGGTGATGGTCCCGATGGCTGACGGCAAGCACATGGCGGCCGATATCTACCGTCCGAAAGACGCCTCAAAAAAGTATCCGATCATCTTTGTCCGCACCCCGTACAACTTCAATTACTGGGATGTGCAGAACGGCTTGCCGCGCGACATGAGCGGGCCGCTCGAGGCGGTAAAGCGCGGTTATGCCTATGTCGAAATGAACGAACGCGGGCACTTCTTTTCCGAAGGCAACTACGACATCCTCGGCGCGCCGCTCAGCGATGGCAACGATGCGCTGAACTGGATGTCGTCGCAAGCCTGGACCAATGGCAAAGTGGGAACGATCGGCTGTTCGTCGACCGCTGAATGGCAGCTGGGTGTGGCGGCGCTCGGCAATCCGGCTTTCTCGGCCATGATCCCGGAAAGTTTCGGCGCAGGCGTCGGGCGTGTTGCTCCCTATTACGAACAAGGCAACTGGTTCCGCGGCGGCGCGGTGCAGATGCTCTTCATAGCCTGGATTTATGGCGAGCAGAACCAGATCCGTCCCATGTTCCCAACGGACACCTCGCAGCCGGAACTCATCCGCGCTTCCAAAGCTTTTGATCTGGCGCAGCAGCTGCCGCCGGTCGATTGGTCGAAAGCGCTGCGACACCTGCCCGAGCAGGACATTATAAAGGCAGTCGATGGACCGCATGGCATTTTTGCGGATCATATGCCCGTACCCACCGGAGGCGCAATGATCGAGCGCACGCCGAATGATCCGGCCTGGTATAAAGGCGGTCTCTGGCACGACGACAAGCCCATCAATGTGCCGGGGCTCTGGATGATGACCTGGTACGACGTATCGATCGGACCCAACCTGGCCGCCTACAATTACGTTCGCAAAACTGCCAAGCCCGATATTGCGAAGGAGCAGTACGCGGTGATCGCGCCCACTCTGCACTGCGGCTACAAGCGTGCCACCGACAACACGATAGTCGGAGAACGCAACATGGGCGATGCTCGTCTGGATTACGACGCGTTGACTTACGGCTGGTTCGATCATTTCCTCAAGGGTGAGGAGAACCATATCCTCGAAAAAACGCCACGCGTGCGTTATTACACGATGGGTCTGAATAAATGGCAGACGTCGGATACCTGGCCCCCCGCCGGTGCGCAACCTATGACTTTCTTCCTAGGCAGCGGCGGCAAGGCTAACACGCTTTACGGAGACGGCACCTTGTCCGCTGCGCAGCCTGCCGCGGACAAACCGGATGCCTTCGTGTACGATCCGATGAATCCGGTTCCCTCGTACGGCGGGAATGTTTGCTGCACCGGCACTGCCGTTACCGGCGGCGCATTCGACCAGCGCGCCATGGAAGCGCGCAACGATATCCTCGTCTACACCTCGGAGCCTCTCAAAGACGCAATGGAGTTCAGCGGGCCTATTACGCCAACCTTGTATGTATCGTCTGACGCGAAAGATACCGATTTCACCGTGAAAGTGATCGACGTTTTACCGGACGGCACGGCTTATAACCTCGATGAGACGATCCAGCGGGCGCGCTATCGCGACGGCTACGACAAACCGCCTGTCTGGATGAAACCGGTCAAGTCTACAAAGTATCCTTGCAGCCAATGGTAACTAGCGATTACTTAGCGGCCGGCCATCGCCTGCGGATTGAGATTTCGTCGAGTAACTTCCCGCGCTTCGATCGCAACCTGAACACGGGCGGAAATAACTACGACGAAGCGAAAGGCGTGGTGGCCCACAATGTCATTCATCACTCGCGCCAGTATCCCTCGCAAGTTACCTTCACGGTAGCGAAAACCGGGGAAAACGGAAGGGCCGGCGAAGGGAAGGGCCCGGTTTAGCCGACCGATTCAGCCGGGATAAAGTGGGCCAGCGATCGCGACGCGAGTTCCACGGTAACGGAGTCATCCGGCGTTTTGGTGATGCCGCTGTCATACGCCGGGTGGTATTCGATCCGCAGTTGGTTAGGGTCTACCATGATGCGCATGTAGCCGTAATTTAGGTCATCGTAATTTTCAAAGGTGACAGTATCGGTGCCATCGGATAGTGCTGGTTGCACGGCGGGCGCGCGCAACGTGGGAGTGTTCTTGCGGGAGAGGCGATTGACCGCGTGGCCGCCATTGCCGGAGACAATGAAGGGAGTCTCGCGGCCGTCTTTGCGCCGCGTGAAGCGCTGGTAGTTGTGGGCGTGACCTGATAAGACGGCATGCGGCCAGAATCCGGCGGTGGTGCAAGCGGCATCGATATCCTTCAGCATTTTAGGACTCGCGCCATGCTTGCCGGCCGACAGATCCGCGGACGTGGTGGCGACATAAGGCGGATGGTGGACAGCGATCAGGACGGCGCCCGCGAACTTCTCCTTCACCACGCGCTGCAGTGCGGCAGTCAAGTATTTCATTTGCACATTCGATAAGTGCGGGTAGGTGCCGTTTTCATCCGAGATCACGCCCGGGTCTTCGAGGCAATTGCTGTAAAGGCCGAGAATGCGGACGAAGGGAGCTTCGAACGTAAAGTAAACGCCGGGCTGCACCTGGGCGGTGCGGACAAGTTCGCCCGATTCAGGAGTGCGATGCGGAGGCTGACCGGCTGCGCAAAAATTTTCCAGATATGCGGCAAGCGTCGGCGTCGATGTTTTCGGAGCGACCATGCCATCGTGATTGCCGGCGATGCCGAAAATGGGCGCGGGGTAATTTCGATACGTGTCGTAGAACTGGTCGTAATAATATTTCGACTCGCCGAAACTGTAAATGACATCGCCGAGCAGATAGAAGAATGAAGGAACGGAGCGGGGATCCTGCTCGGCAAAGTCGGAGACCATTTTGTCGGCTACTTCGTCCTGGGTACGGGGGCCTTTGACGTTGCCGGTATCACCCACGGTGTGGAAGACGATTTGCCCGGCTTTCTGAATAGCGCTCACTACGGAAGGGCCTTTGGGACCGATTGCGTCGGCGAGTTGCAGAACGGGTTCAACAGTTTTTGCGACGACGGGAAAGGGCCGAGGATTTTGCCTGCCTTCGCTATCGAGAATTTTGTAAGCGCCGGCATCCGAACCGTGCATGACGGTGAATTTAGTGGGATCAGGCGTGGCGATGGGCTGCGCGAATTGGGGACCGCCGGTGGAGATTGGTCCGGAGTTATCGGTAGGCGGTGGACCGCCGCGAGTGGGTTTTTTGGAACGGTGAGTTTTGCGGGTTGGTTTGGTTTTTTTGGCTTCGCTCATGAGTCGGAACACCAGTAGCATAGCGGCATATCAAACAAATTTGAATAGGTACGGCCATATTCATTGTTTTGAAATACGGTAGCCGGATGGAGTTGCCAAGAGATTTCTACCGTGACAAGTTAATCAATAGGGAGATCGCATTCGGATCCGCTTTAGAGTCAGAGCAGGAGCAGGTCGCGAGGCGGCGAAGAATATCGGACGGCAACATCGTACCGATCTGGATGGAAACGGCTTTACGTCGAGATAGTCGCCCAGCTTCGTGCCCAACGGAATGGCAAAGATCGTTTGCCTTCAGGTCGGTCGCAACCTGACTCAGCACGCATAACTCCAAGAAGTGGCGGTCGATATGCGTCGGCTCAACCGATCGGTTCTCCTGCGTGTTACGTGTGTCCAGCTAGAGTCGGAGACGAAAGAAAGAGTCAGGGCGAAATCCGAACGGCCCGTCGCGGCGCGCTCGACTCAACCCTCTCAAAGACCTGAGTGACCAGCGAGCTTTCTTACGAGCGACCTGCTTCAGCCCAACCTCTGGAACCGGAACGAACTGCCGGATGCAGGGCAGGCAGCTTAAGCGCTAAACGATGCCCTTTTCGTCTCACTTTTCAGCTATCGCTTTTCCTTTGATTGAGGTACTTTACGAGACGAGTCACCTGCACTGTGAGTTGATGCCCTCGGTCGTAGTGCACCAAGCCACGGTCGCGTAGTTTACCCATGGTTACGCTTACGTGCGGCCGCGTCATGGCCGCCATGCGCGCAAGTTCATCATGTCCGACAGGCAGCTTTATTTCGATATCCGGCTTTGAACCTTCTAAGTTTCGCGATTCAACGAGCTGTAACAACAATCTCCCCAGCCGTGCTTCTGCTCCACGGTGCGAGAGAACTTCGATTCGGCGCTCGGCGTCTGCCAGTCGTTTGCAGAACGTAAAAGCGAAAGAGCGGAGTGCGTCGGCATCGTTTTGCAGGTAGCTCATGAAATCGTCGAAGGCAATCTCCAGGATGTCGGAATTGACAACCGCCTGCGCGCAGTTCTGTCGTGGCCTGTCTCGCTCTGTGCAGAAACAAAGTTCGCCGAAGGATTCGCCTGGTTGTATAACCCTGACAATAACTTCACAACCAGCCTCGTCGCTGGTCATTATGACGATTTGTCCTCGTTCTAGGAAGTAGAGGCGATGATCCCTGGTGTCGGAAGTCCACACGAAAGAGCCCTTCCGATACTTATGCGCATGGCCAATAGCGTGATCACGGGGCAACTGTTCGAAAGTGATCCCAGTTAGTGTCCTGCAATCCCGATGGTCAGAAAGTCGTGGAGTCGTCATAAGAAAGCAGAAAGCGGAGATGTTCTGCTGGTCCATGTTACGTCTACCCACGGTATGCAAACGTTCGTGTACAAACGTCGCTTTAGTTCTTGTTCCGTCTTCCGTTGCAGTTGCGTAACACCCAGGAAACGGATCGAACGTACAAGCGAAGAAATGGAAGTGACGTTTGTACGCGAACGTATGATGGTCGGCCAGTGCCTCTACAATCGAATTGCTTTAACGCGCTCTCAACGATTTCTGACTGGGTTGGTGGCCGATATCCCTTTTAAAAGGCCACGGAGAAAACCAATGATAGAGACAACACAAGCCGGATTAGAGACGGACACATCGTTTAGATCACTGCCGAACTCAAGCGCTGGTAGAGATATCTTTCAGACTATTGCTGGACCCGTTCTGAGGTATGGACTGGTCCTCGTAATCGCGTGGATCGGGGCCATGAAGTTTACCGAGTACGAAGCGAAGGGCATTCAACCTTTGGTGGCTCACAGCCCCCTGATGAGTTGGATGTACCAGTTGCTAAGCGTCACTGCATTCTCGAAACTACTGGGGTTGGTTGAACTTGCGATCGCAGCGCTGATTGCGTCGCGTCCGCTTTCGGTGCGAGCGTGCGAGGTGGGTAGCGGGATGGCGGTAGTGATGTTTTTTGTCACACTGACATTCCTGTTTTCGACACCCGGATGGGAGCCCAGCCTAGGCGGATTTCCAGCGTTGTCCGCTGCCGTCGGGCAGTTCTTGCTCAAAGATGTCGTGCTGTTTGGAGCGGCTCTGTGGTCTTTTGCAGAATCACGGCAAGCTTTACGTCGTTCTCTTTGAAGCCCAGGATCACAGCTCTGGGAAACGCTTGAACTTATTCGGTCCAGCGAAGCTTTTAGATCTGATTTTAAGGAGAACAAAAAGATGAGAAAGAACGTGACGAAACTTACTATAAGCGCCATTGCCGTGTTCGCATTCATGGGACTCACTAGGAACGCTCACGGCCAACCACTGGACGAGCAAGGCCAATCGAACGAGAAACCTGGCGCGGTTTTCGCAATGACCAACATTGCGGCCGGCAATCAGATCGTCGTTTTCAGTAGAGCGCCAGATGGGACTTTGACAGCGGTTGGCCAGGTCCCGACCGGCGGTAGCGGAAAAGGGGACGATTTCGATACGCAGGGCGGTCTCGTTCTTCGTGATAACCATCGTTTTTTGTATGCGTGCAACGCAGGAAGCAACGACATCAGCGTGTTTGCCGTGGACGGAACCAAGCTAACTCTTATTCAGAAGATATTTTCGGGAGGTGTGGTACCGGAGAGTCTGACATTCCATAACAACCTCATGTATGTCCTCCATGGTTCGGTAGCAGACAATAACATCTCCGGCTTCACAGTCGCCACTAACGGTACGCTGACGCCGTTGCCAAATTCCAACCGGCCCTTGAGCTCTCCCATTGCAGTCCCGGGCGTTGTGCAGTTCAGCCCTGATGGCCGTTTGCTCGTGGTCACACTCAAGGCCGCGCAGGTTGGCGTGGATCCGGGGCCGTTCGTGATCGACACTTTTACGGTCGGACGGGATGGGCTGCCAAGCGATGCCCGACCAAACGCCTCTTACGGCCAACGTCCTTTTGCCGCTACCTTCCGCAAAAACGGCGTACTGATCGTTGCCGAATCTCATAACCCTTTTCCTCACCAGGCGGCCGTATCTTCGTACAGGGTGAATGTCAACAACGGTGACATCGCGGTTATCACCGGATCGGAGCACAACGGCCAGACGGATTCTTGCTGGGTGCTGCTTTCCAAAGACGACCGGTACGCCTACACAGCGAATTTCGCCACTGGCAACATTTCCAGCTTCCGTTCTGAAACCAATGGCGTGATCGAATTGATTGACGGCACCGCTGCTGTTCTAGGGGACACCAGCGAGCCAACGGACATACGCCTGAGCGAGGATGGCCGTTTCTTCTACGTGCTACTTAGAGGCGCCGGGCAGGTCGCCGCTTTCCGTGTAGGGGAGAATGCGACCCTCAGTCCACTAAACGTCGTGAGCGGGGGGCTTCCGGCGAACACAGGCGCCTCAGGCCTCGCGGCTTACTAATGTAGATTTACTCCCAAGGGCGCAGCATGGCCACTCGGTGCTGGCGCCCTCTTCCAGCGTCTATATCGGTTCTTTTTTGCGCAGGTCCTCCGAAAGATTTTCAACTCTTGGAGGACACAGGATGCAAACGCCGCTCGAAGCCGCCAAAAAGGAATCAAATGAGTCAAGAACGGAATAATGAGACACTGAAGCGATTCGGCCAAGCAGTGAACAGCGGCGAGTTGGTGTTTTTCTTACATCGTCTTATCTTTAGCTCAACGCAGACAACTCTCCCGATAGCGTTGAAATAGCGTTATCGGGAAAGTAGCTGTCTGAGGCATGCCCCGCGCAACTTGAAAAGATTTAAGGACGAGTATAGTTTCTTCGGTAATCGTTCTCATGGTTCTTCTTCAGACGAGCAGCTAAAGCTTTTTGCCGGTTCTGCCGAAGAGACGGGTGTTGGTTATGAACTGCCCCCGCTGCAAGAGTAAAGAGATCAGCCGGTCGCGCCGGCGGAATATTATGGACGATGTGAAAGCGTCGATGGGGCTTTGGCCCTTTCAATGCAAAGCTTGTGAGCACCGCTTTACGGCTGCGCGGCGAATCGCTCCTGTGCAGTGTGCGCCCGCGTTAGAGCAGACGAGACCGAAGCCGGGACCGGAGATGGCTATCCGGTGCGTGCCGGCGAAACCGATGGCGCAGGTAGTGATAGAGGCGGACGACCAGGTTCAGCTGGATCAGATCCTGTTGGCAGTGCAGCGGGCAGTGTCGATGTATCGGGCACCTGCTCACCGGCGCGCGCAACTCTAGTTCGGCAAAGTCTTAGAGCCGGTGATAGTGAAACGCGCCGAGAGAGTACCGAATTTAACCCCATAAGAGCCGGGCTGCACGCTGCGGGAACCATCCCGGGAGACTTCGCTGAGATCGCGGGGGGAAAGGGGAAAGCGGACGTGGCGCGTTTGGCCGGGCGAAAGGGGAACGCGGGCAAAGCCGCGGAGTTCGCGAAGCGGCGTGCCCTCTGCGCGTGGCGGAGTTAAGTAGAGCTGCACGACTTCGTCGCCGGGACGCTGGCTGACGTTTTTAACATCGGCTTCAACGGTGAGTGCATCGCCGGCGTTGGCGGTTTGCTTGGAGAGGCGAAGCGCGGAGTACGCGAAGGTGGAATAACTCAGCCCGTCTCCGAATTGATATAGAGGCTCGCCGGTAAAGAAGCGGTAAGTGCGGTTCCTCATGGAGTAATCGGTAAAAGGCGGAAGCTGGTCGGTGGAGGAATAGAACGTAATGGGTAAACGGCCGCCCGGATTGCTGCGGCCGCTAAGCGTTTCGGCGATGGCTTGCCCGCCCGCTTCGCCCGGATACCAGGCTTCGAGAACGGCGGCGGCATGTTGCTGTCCCCAGTTGATGGCGAGAGCGCTACCGTTCATCAGAATGACAATGACTGGTTTGCCGGTCGCCCCTACGGTGCGCAGCAATTCTTCCTGGGCGTCGGGCAGTTCGATTTTCGTGCGGTCACCACCGGCGAAACCTTCCACGTGGACCGGCATTTCTTCCCCTTCCAGCTGGGGAGAGAGGCCGAGAAAGGCGAGGACAACATCGGCTTGTTTGGTTGCCGCAACGGCATCGGGGAGCAGACTGCCTTTGGGGGGAAGCCAATTCAGGGTGAGGCCCGCGCCGAAGAGAGGGGAATGGTGCGAGTAGTCAATACGAAGGGCGTGAGGCTGGGTATCGGCGAAGTGGAAATGAAAAGGTGGATTGGCTGAATTATGGAACGGCTTGGATTCGTCGGTGGTGAGGGAAGCGACAGCGCGGCCATCGAGATAGGCGGTATAGTGTTCGCGGTCGGAGCACGGGTAGCAGCTGGCGAAAGAGATGTTGAATTCGTAGTCGCCTAGTTTCGGCGGGGTGAAGGTGCCGGTCCAGCGGACGCTGAAGTCGTTGGCAGGAATGCCCGGGGTAGGACTGGCGGCGTTCCAGTCGAAATCGATTTGAGGATCGATCCGGGTGAGAACCGGCTTCCCCTGGAAGGAGGAATTGGAGTAATACTGCGCGCGCAAGCCCGTACCTCGATTTGCCTCCGCAGGCTTTAGCGCGCTGCGTGGAACCGGAAGAGGAACACCATCGGCATAGGGAGCGGCTTGCGCATACAGGATTTTGGCGCGGGCCTTGAACTCCTTTTCGACGCCGTCAATGGGCAGCACGGGATCGGACGGGACGCCGTTATAGTTGCCTTCGAGAGCCGCCAATGAAGCGGCATTCGGGCCGATCACGGCGATGGTTTTTACAGCTTGGCCAAGCGGAAGAAGGGCGTCCTGATTCTTTAGCAGGACCATCGATTTGCGAGCGACTTCGAGGGCAAGCGCTCGATGCTCGGCCGAATTGTTTTCCGTGAAGGGAATTTTGTCGTAAGGGTTTTGGCCGGGTGGGTCGAACTGACCGAGGCGAAAGCGGGCGGTGAATAAGCGTTTGACGGCGGTATCGATAGCGGCTTCGTCGATCAGTTTATTGTTCACGGCGTCGACAAGCGCGCCATATTCGTCGCCGCAACTGGTGTCGGTACCTGCTTTCACGGCGGCTGCGGCGGCATGGGCGCGATCGGCCGAGTAATGGTGGCCGGCTGGGCTGTAGAAGTCCGAGACAGCGCCGCAATCGGAGGTGACGTAACCCTGGAAATGCCAGTCATGGCGGAGATCCGTTTCAAGCAACTGGCTGCTGCCACACGCCGGTACGCCATCGAGAGCGTTATAGGCGCACATGACGGAATCGGCGTGGCCTTCCGTGATGGCAGCGCGGAAGGCGGGCAGGTACGTGTCTGCGAGGTCGGCAGGCGACGGTTTTACGTTGAAGCGATGGCGCTCGGATTCAGGCCCGCTGTGTACGGCGAAGTGTTTGGGCGTGGCGATGGTTTTGAGATAACGGGGGTCATCACCCTGTAAGCCGGTGATGAAGGCGATGGCGAGCCGGCCGGTCAGGAATGGATCTTCGCCATACGTTTCCTGGCCTCGACCCCACCGCGGATCACGAAAGATGTTGATATTGGGAGACCAGAAGGTGAGGCCAAAATAGATGCTGTGCAGGTGATCGCGAACGGCCTGATTGTATTTAGCGCGAGCTTCGGTCGAGATGGCGGTTGCGACCTGGTGGATGAGAGCGGTGTCCCAGGTGGCAGCCAGCCCGATGGCTTGCGGGAAGACTGTGGCGTAGCCCGAGCGAGCGACGCCGTGAAGGCCTTCGTTCCACCAGTTGTAGGCGGGGATGCCGAGACGCGGTATGGCTGCCGCCTGGTTTTGCATTTGGGAGACCTTTTCCGCCAGGGTCATGCGCCCGACGAGATCGCTGACGCGCTGGTCGACGGGAAGGTTGGTGCTGCGGAATTTCTCCGAGCTGTCGCCGTGCGCAAGCAGAAGGAGACCGGGGATGAAGAGTAAAGCGGCGTGTCGCAAGGGGCATCATACTGCGAGATGCTTGAGAACTTCCAGCTTCACAAGCCTGTGCAATGGTATTCGGCAAAGGAAAGGAACCAACCGCGGGGATCAACATCCAATTCATTATTGGAAGTAAGACTATGGAAGCCGAAACAGGTCCTGGTGAGCCCGGAGGCTCTGCACTGGGAACACGGGCGAGCGATCGCGGAGCGCGCCTCAGGTCTCGGTTGTGAAATTGTTGAACTCAAGACGAACCGCCTGACGGGCTTGCGCGGCGGGACGGCGCAAGAGGAGTATATACGGGCCAAAACAACGCTCGCCGTAGTTGTTGCTTCTGAAAGTGCCCGCAAGCTGCAACCGATTCCGCCGAGTGCCGACTGGCAATTTCATATTGCGGAAGGTTGTCCGGCTCATTGCCAATACTGCTATCTGGCCGGCTCGCTTAGCGGACCACCGGTAACCCGTGTCTACGCCAACCTTCCCGAAATCTTGTCCGGCCTCCAGCCTTATCTGGGTACCGGCTCCGTGACTTCCCGCTCCGAGGATCGTAAGGAGGAAGGCACCACATTCGAGGTGTCCTGCTATACCGATCCGCTGGGCATTGAGCATCTCACCGGCTCGCTCGCTGAATGCATCCGTTACTTTGCCCTGTGGCGCGCGGCTGTGCAACTGCGGTGGACTACCAAGTTTGATGGGGTGGATCGATTGCTCGGATTACCACATAAAGGCAGAACGCGGGTCCGTTTCTCAGTGAACGCGCGCGAGGTGGCTAGAAACTTCGAAGGCGGCACCGCTTCAGTCGCGAAGCGCCTGGCAGCGCTGCGCAAAATGGCTTGTGCCGGCTATCCAGTAGGGCTTACCATTGCTCCAATCATGCCTGTCGAGAATTGGCGTCAGCAGTATCAGGAATTGCTGTCAAGTACCTCAGCGGCTCTGGCGGGAATATCTCGCGTCGACTTATCGGTGGAGATGATTACTCACCGTTTCACGCCGAAGTCGAAGCTGGTGCAGCTCGGCTGGTATCCCAAGACGACGTTGAATTTTGATGAAAGTGCGCGCTCGAGAAAAATCACAAAGTTCGGCTCTGCGAAATTTATCTATCCCAAGCCTGTCATGACGGAAATGCGAGAGTGGTTTTCGAAAGCTCTGGCTGAGGAACTGCCGCAGTCTCGTGTTTTGTACTGGACGTGATCAGAGTCGACCACGCAGTTGGTTCAGCTCACGGCGATCGCGTTTTGATGGTCGCCCGTCGCGGCATCCCTCCCCATATGGCATGGTTCGACGCTCCTCTGCCAACTTCAGACGTAGCTCGCGACTGGCTTCGGTTTCAAGATAGAGATTTTGAGCAATCGCGGCTGGGCCTCGAAGTTCGCTCAACTCAAGAACATCGACAGTAAACTCGCCGCTATCATTCCTCACCTGCAAAAGATCGCCGACCCGCACTTCACGAGCGGCTTTGGCCGGCTGTCCATTACAGGCAACCCGACCCAATTCGCAAGCGCGCGAAGCGAGCGAGCGAGTTTTGAAGAAGCGAGCAGCCCAGAGCCACTTGTCGATTCTTACTCCGGCCTTATCTTGCGCCATGGTTTAAGCATACTTGGGCCCAGCCATTGAGCGCTCGCCGAATTTGAACGCAATCTGATTCGGGGGAGGACCGTCGCTGGCCTTAAATCTGCCCGCGCTCGCGGTCGCAATGAAGGTCGCCCATCGAAGCTCTCCCCAACAGAAATTAGGACGATCCGCGCCCTGCTGAAGGTTGCCGATATGCCGGTTGCTGAGATTGCCGCACCCTTTGGCGTTGCTCGCTCCACCCTTTACCGCACGATCCTGAATCCTGCTGCTTGACTGCGAACGCTCATAGCTGCCGTTGGTCATGGCAGGTATTCGATCTCCGGATATTTCGCTTGGCTCTTGAGCTCCGAAGCAGGTGCCCCTTTCAGATATACGTCGAAGAAAGTGTCGACGTAGTGCGTGGTCAGAGCGATTTGACGACGCCCATCGATGCGCACAACGCCTATCGTGCGCAGCGCGTGGATCACAAGTGGAACCTGCAACAGCGCCCCATCGTCCGAGAATCTGTAATGATTCGCACCTTGAATCACAATCTCAAGCCTCCGATCATTGGGTAGGCGGTCGTAAATGGAGCGAATATTCGCAATGACCGGACGGCTATCGGCCTCGGGCTCGCCGCTGTGATCGCTCAGTATAAACATGAACGGCTGGATGACGCCCTCGCCGACAACACTACCGAGCGGAGCCCCATCTACGTCTATGCCCGCCTTGCATCGCACATCGTCATGGCAGAACTGCAAGGCTGTTGCGCCCCCGAGCGAGTGGCCGAACACTCCGACCCGTTGCATTTCCAGCCGTCCCAGGAATCTGCCCGAGGGATCAGACCTATTCAGACTTTCGAGCTGATCCACTGCGAAGCTCGTGTCCCCGCTCCAGGCCTGGACCAGCTTGTTAGCGATCTGCTCCTGTTGTGGTCCGCCGAAAGCGTCGAGATTGTTTTGGGGTGCTCTCTCAATCATCCTTCCATCGGGAAGGACGACGATCGTCGTTCGATAGGGTGCATCGAATCCCACCACTACATAGCCGTGACTCGCCAGGTCTTCAGCAAGGGTCGTATAGCTCGTGGTCAGCTTCGCAAGTCCCGCTCTCATCAGTACCACAGGGTAGGGGCGCTGCTGAGGGAAGACGTCGACGTCACGAATACTGTGCGTGTGAACCCGCGACAAATCCCGGTTCATAAACTGCGTGATCAGCACGCCCCCATGACGCTCAAGCGCTGTGCGCCATTGGGGAGGTAAGTAGTCAGCCGTCTGGCCGGATCGCCGAGGGGCCGCGGGATACCAAACCCAGGCAACCAGTTCTCTATGAGTTCCCGCTTGCGGTGCCATCGGATCCAATTGCGCGGCGTCACTCCAAACGAATGTCGTCCGGCCGACCGCGAACGTGCCGGTAGGCGCAGGTAGCGTCGTCTCCTTGGTGTGATCCAGCCACAGCGATCCGAGCAGGACCGCGACCCCAACGACAGCGAACACGGCCACCCCAGCTATAACCTTGAAGATCACACGCAAGAATTTAGGAACCGCCATCTGACCGCTACCCCAAACCGAAGAAAAAGACGGCGGCAACCGATGTGAGCGCAGCTCCGGCATGCTGGGCAAGAACGTAAAGCGCTTGTCTTGGAGCCCGCGGCAGCCATTTGAAAGCGAAGAACGCTATGATCGGCATCTGAAGAGCCATAAGTAGCTGCCAGAGGTGACCGACGGCTCCCTCATCATGCACAGGGCCGCCGCCGTATCTCGCAACATAGCCAAGCACCATAGCCAGGGCGGAGAGCGACATGGCCAAAGGGAGAAAGGCGCTCGGCTGCTTCATGACGGTGCCAAACGACCGGTTAGGTCCATCCATGTTGCCTCCTTGCGTCGGCAAGATGCGCTCATAGAGTGCCGACCACACGATGTCTGCTAATGCGCCAAGGCTGCTGTCGCCACCGGTTTCGAGAAACGTTTCAAACTCTGTCCCATACCGCTCCCTCCAAGAACGCGGATACAGGCAGACGAGAAGATGGGCGAGAGAACGATTCATAAGGGCTCCAGCCTTCTCAGTCCAGCCGTCGCGAACTGATGCAAGGTGGTCAGTTTCGCGCGGAGAACACGCAGTCCCTCTGCCGTGATGCGATACGGCTGGCGACGCTCCTCGGCTGCGAGTGGCTCGATCCAACCCTGCTGCTCCAAGCGAGCAATCGCCCCATACAGCGTCCCCGGACCCAGGCGGGTTCCGCACATGCCCGCAATGTCTTCGATCATGGCGTGTCCATGCTTCGAGCCATTTGCGAGACTGGCAAGCACAAGCAGGGGCGGATCGGAATAGTGCCCTGATCCCGAGCCCTTTACGGGCTTTACTACGTCATGCGTACTTCGCATAACGTAGTTATCTCACAGCTAATCCCCCATTGCAACAAACAACTTTGCTCCGATTCCACTGAAGGAGAGGCCGCCGTCATTGTGCTTAGAGGGCTTAGCGTACATGAATTTCCGTTTCTTGAGGTGTCCCCTACATGCGGCAGCGTCGCGAAGGACGCATTATCAACATTACCTGGATGGGTGGGATCATCACGATGCCCGGCCTGTCGCACTATCACGGCAGCAAATTTGCGCTGGAGGGGATCTCCGCTTCCTTCGGCGAGGAAGTCAAGCCACTCGGCATCTTTTTTACAGCGGTGGAACCGGGGATGTTCCGGACAGACTTTGCCGGGCGCTCCATGGTGCGGTCTGCAAGGAGCATCCCGTATTACGATGCGGTGTCCGACCCCATCCGTGAGGCGCGCAAAGCCAGAAGCGGGCGTCAGCCAGGAGATCCCGCAAAGGCCGGCAAAGCTCTCGTTGAGCTTTTAGCGGATTCGACTCCTCCTGCGCACCTACTTCTTGGGACGGATGCCTCTGATGATGTTCAGAAGGAACTCGACACTATACGCGCTGAGTTCGCGCAGTGGAAAGCGGCTGACAGTATCAACGGATTTCGATCCGGCCCAATAGACAGCGGCGAAGTGATCCGTGGCGACCAGAGCGTTCGATGGTCGCCCCTCGCGCCAGCGGTTTACGGTAAGACAGGCGGTCGTAACTGAGCCGCGAGCGTAAGCGACCGGTGGGCTAACCTCACGCTATTTGCTCGATTCCCCTGGGTTCCCACAACCTATCACTTTTATGTCGCGCACCCGCGACTAAGGTAGATGCTCGACGCTCAAAGAGAATCTTGACGTCGCCCCTATCGTCTCTCACGTGCAAGAAGTCGCCTGTTCTGGTTACCATGAATCGTGGGGACGGTAGACGACCGTCCCACACGAGTAACGAGGCGAACCACAGCTTCGGCGCTTATGCAGCTTGGGCATTCGGATGCAGGATAACTTTTGTCCATCCTTTTTCACGATTGTCGAAGTGCTTATAGGCATCTGGCGCCTCTGCCAGCGGCAGCTCATGAGAAATGATCATGGACGGATTTGCCTTTCCATGATGGATCAAATCGCGAAGCCGGCGATTGTATGCCTTCACGTTGCATTGACCGGTACCCATCTTCTGCCCTTTAAACCAGAACTTGCCGAAGTCAAAAGCGATTTGGCCCTTTTTCGCCAGTTTGTCGTCAGAACCCGGATCCAGGGGGACGAAAACACCAACCACGCCCAAAACACCGGTTGCCTTCACTGCGTCTACCAACGAGTTCATTACGAGATTCGGCACTTCCTCGCCGGCGTTATTGTGGCATTGATAGCCGATGCACTCCGAACCGCAATCCGCGCCAAGACCATTGGTATGTGCGCGGATCTGATCGCCGATTTCGCCATCCTTGGTATCTATCGGGACAGCGCCGATCTGCTTAGCCAGCGCGAGACGGTCTGCCGCGCCATCGACGACGAAAATCTGACTGGCACCCTGGATACGTGCCGACATGGCCGCCATCAGACCAACGGGACCCGCTCCATAGATCAGAATCGACTCACCGGGTTTGAGATCGGCTAAACGAGTGGAGTGCCAGCCCGTCGGAAATATGTCGGAAAGCATGACATAATCGTTCTCTTTTTCGGTAGCATCTTCCGGAAGGTGAAGACAGTTGAAATCGGCGTAAGGCACCCGCAAATACTGCGCTTGGCCACCCGCGTATGGACCCATTCCCGCGAAACCGTACGCAGCGCCAGCCATGCCCGGCATCACGGATTGGTCAGCGCAGGTCAAACAGAAACCGGTAAGACCGCGTTCACAATTTGCGCAGAACCCGCAACCGATGTTGAACGGAAGTACAACCTTGTCGCCTTTCTTGACTGTGTCAACAGCTTGGCCGACTTCTACTACCTCGCCTAGGTTCTCGTGCCCCAGTATCTTGCCTTTCGCGACGTCGGTTCGGCCTTCATACATGTGCAGGTCGGAGCCGCAGATGTTTGTGGTGGTGAGCTTGATGACTACGTCGGTTTGCTTTTCAATTTTAGCGTCAGAGACAGTGTCGACGGAGACCTTTTTAGGGCCGTGATAAACAAGAGCTTTCATGGTGTGACCTTTCAGAGGAGAAATCCGTGCGGACGCTTACTGCGGACCCGTGCACGGAAGTCTTCTGCCTTAAGATGGACGCCTTAAGGCGGGGAATGCTACTTTTAACCTGCCTGTTAGAAAAACGGGTGCGACTTCCTCGTCGCGCGCCTTAGCCGCCAGCACATGCTCCGCGCCAAAAATTTCTGTCGTCTCGGCCAGCACCACCGTCCCGCCCGCGCCTACAATCAAATCGCAACAGTAGCCGAGCGCCGGATTCGCCGTAATGCCCGAGAACGAATCCGATCCGCCGCAATTCAGTCCCAGGTTGATGGCCGCCGCCGATACTTCTGACCGCTCCTCCGCGGCCGCCTCTTCGATAAAGCGCCCAACGTGTTGCCGGGCTATTTCAACTGTACTTGCCGTACCGCCACTCTCCTGCAGGGTTAAACCATGCAGGTGAGCGCCATCCGTCGCCGCCGCCCCGCCCAGATAGTGGCTTACTTGATTGACCTCGCACCCTAATCCCAGAATGAGCGCCGCCGAGACGTTCGGATGATGCAGCACTCCTTCGAGCGTCCGTTGCAACTGCGCCGTATCCGGCCCGATCGTGTGGCCGCAGCCTTCCCCGTGCGGGAACGCCACCACGCCGTCGACATCCGCCGGCAATGTTTCCCGCTCAAAGCTCTGGGCGATCAGTTCCGCCGTATGCGCCGCGCAGTTGCTGGCCGCCACCACCGCGATGTAATTGCACCCGGCCATCGGCGCGCCGGTATCCCCGGAACGTTGCGCCCGGGCCCGTAGCCCGCCCCGCTCGCTCCTCACGCGCTGCAGGCATCCGCGTGCCCGTTTCCTGAAATCCCAGGTTGTGCGTATGCACGTAATCCCCCGCCTGGATGGCCGCCACTGCTACCCCGATTACGTGCCCGTAGCGATAGACGTTTTCTCCCGCTGCAATCTCCGTGAGCGCCACCTTGTGCCCCGCCGGAATCGCCGCCCGCGCCGCAATCTTTCGCGCCCCCGCGATCGCTTCTTGACCGGGCGCTAGCGGCACGCGCGCAATGGCCACATTATCCCGGGGATTCAGCAAAATCACCGAGTTCTCTTGCGTGGGTGGGGACGCAATTTCGTAGAGCATTCTCTCCTCCTCCACTCTATCTCCAAATCGAAACCATGCACACCGATCTAAAGCTGTCTGACACTCCAAGCGTCATGACGCGCGATGAGTTCCTCTAAACCAGGGCAGAAGGTGCTATAGTGCTCAATGCCGTTTATGTTCCGAGGGAGCCGTTGCCGTTCGGCGCACATCGGATCCTTGATGTACTCTTCGCCTGTCCGAGAGGCGAGGGCTCATCGAAGCTGTGATCTCGCCTGCCTGAGAATCGAGAGCTCATCGAAATGAGGTGCCGGATGAAATGCCCTGCGTTATTGATTTCGTTTCTTGTCGGTCTTTGGGGATTACCTCCGACAATGCGTGCTGACTCTCTTCCCCCGACGCCGGGCGTTCGCAAGTCGGTGAATTTGCCACCCGGGGCCACCATAAATGGAATAAACGATTTGGGCCAGCTCGTCGGAACCATCACCGACAGCAATGGCGTGCACGGCTTTTTGGATAGCCAAGGAGTTTTCACCCAGTTCGATGTGCCGGGCAGCTCGGCCACCCAGGCAGTCGGTATCAATGATGCTGGTCAGATTGTCGGATTTAACACAATGTCGTCAGGCGGAAGTTTTCACTTCCAAGCGTTCCTGGAAACTAACGGTGTTTTCACGGATTTAGCAGCTAGCGGGGTCCAATCCGGGTTCGCGATGCAATCCGGGATTGCGATCAACAATTCCGGGTCAGTCGTCTATACGACGGCGGGCTTCATCGATTTTTCCGTACTTTCACACCTGAACCACAACGGCACGGAGATTTTTTTCTCTTTCATTCCGGCGCCGCCCGACGACGCGGCCAATGTATACGCGACCGGCATTAACGATTCAGGAGCTGCTGTCGGCTATTTTACGGCCGGCATTGAGCACGAGGGCTTTAGAGATGGAGGGTCCCTTATCTGCCAGGCCGGAAGCGATTTGGTTAACTGTTATAGCTTCGCTTTTCCCGGCGAGCCTACCGGGATCAATGATGCCGGCGACATTATTGGCATTACTGGTGATCAGAGCGGTTTCCTGTCTCGCAACGGTAATTTCACGGCACTCGATTTTTCTCCGACCGGTATCAACAATCGCGGTCAGATCGTGGGCGGCGGCGACTTCATCTTTAACATTACCCCGGCGCCGGAGCCGTCCACGGTGTTGCTTTTCGGCTGTGGGCTTGCCGCTGTAGGTATTGCGATGAAGGGCAGACGCCGAAGTTCTGCGCGCTAGCTCGGACTGCTCTGGCGCGCGAGTTCGTAAAGCATAGTCCCCCTTCCACTCCATCCCCAAAGCGCCTAGCGCGGCAAAGCCGCAACCAAAGTAAAGGCGTTCCCGGCATCTCGTAGGATTGATTTGTCCAGAAGCAATCGGCACGAAAAGAGGACCGCCATGAATGAGTTTATCGCCAGGTACGCGGAAGAGATCAGGGGAGCGCTGACCGGGTTCGACCGGCTGGTGTTTCGGGGTTCGCTGCGCTCGATCGCCTACGCGCAAGGGATGGACAAATGCCGGTTGAATGGCGTGCCGCTGAAGGATTTCGGCAAGTACGCCGAGAAAGCGAGCCAGCATTCGGAGGAGGCTTCGCTGGCTGAGGCGAAGCGACTCAAACGGCCCATCGAATACCTGCGGTCGAGCAAGAGGGAGAAGGAAAGCGTGGCTCGCCGGCTGGCCGAAAAAGACGGGGTCAGGGACGGCTTAGTCGGGGTGTTGCGCTGCATCGAGCCTTGTGCCAGCTTCGAGGTCTACCGAACCGCCACGAAAAGCAACTGGAGTTAAAGAGCCGCCATCGAAAATGCATGCACTTGTATCACTACCAGTTTCATCCGGAATTCGGTTGGATGAACGCCAGGGTGCAAACTTGGTTTCCGTTCTCGATCCAAATCTGTTTGAACGGCCGGGAGTGGCTGGCGCGGCAGTTGGAGCGGAGCAAGAGCAGCTACGCCCAACACGACAACTGCCTGCTTTGGGTAGAGGATTGGCAGCCAGGCTCAGGAGTTGATGGATCGGCAGGTGAGAGCGCATTGGCCGCAGTTACTGGACGGGATCGCTGCCCAAATCAATCCGGCGCTCAAAGAGATCCTCGGCAAATGGGAGGCCTCCTATTACTGGTCTACCTATCAGTGCGAATGGGCGACCGATGTAGTGTTCCGGAACGAGGATCGGATGCGGAAGCTCTACGAGCGGATGGTGCGGTACTCGCTGACCGCGCTTTCGTGCACCGATGTGATGCGCTACCTGGGGGCGGCGGGTACGGCTGGACGGGTCGGTTCCGCAGAATTTCCAAGCCGAGGTCGTGATGGACAGCAAAAAACGACCGGAAGGCGTGCGCATCAAGCACCGCATCAACCACAATTCATTGAAGGCCTATGACAAGGCGTTCAGCGCGCTCGGCAACGTGTTGCGCTTCGAGGCAACCACTCTGGAGGTGAGCGACCTGAAGGCCTGCCGGCCCAAAGAAGGCGATCCAGGCGGGAAGCTGGCCTGGCGACCGATGCGTCGTGGCATCGCTGACCTGCACCGGCTGACGGAGGTGTCGGACCGGGCCAAGGATCGGTACATGGATGCGTTGGCGCAAGTGGACGAGAACAGCACCGTTCAGGAGTTGCTGGAGTGCCTCAACCAGAGAAAACAATGGCAGGGTCAATGGGTTCGTGCCCTCCAGCCGTTTGGCAAGGATAATGGGCTTCTGCGGGCCGTCCATCGCGGCGAGTTCTTACTGCAAGGAGTGCGCAACAGGGATCTCCAGAAACTGCTATTTCCGTCAGCCGAAATCGCCGCCCAAGAACGGCGCCGGCGCGGCGCTTGGATCAGCCGCCAACTCCGCCTGCTGCGCGCACATGGCCTGCTCCAGAAGGTGCCCAAGACTCACCGCTATCAGATCACCCTAAACGGACGCACGATGCTGGCAGCCCTGTTTGCCGCCTGCAGCGCTCAAGTCTCTCAACTGACGGCTCTGGGCGTTGCCGCCTGAAGAGAATCCTCATGCCGAGAAAAGATTCTGAACATTAGTAGTACAGGCCGCTCACGCGCGGCACCCAACGAACGAGGAACTTCAGCGGACTTAGCCGCGTCTGGCGGTCCGTTGTGCGCGTGTTCTCAAAGTTCGCAGTGCGCGCCATCTCCGAAGGCTTGCGGGCAGGAGGCCGGCGACAAGCTGCGTGTTAACCATCATTTCGCCGGGCTTCGTTCGGACCGATTTTGTGGAAGCAGTGGCAAACCCGGAGCTCCGTGCACAGTTGGTTGCGTCCAGGGACAAGTTTGCCCTGCAACCGGATGCGATCGCCCGCGCGATTGCCTTCGCGATCGAGCAACCTGCCGATGTTGATGTGAATGAGATCATTGTCCGTCCGACCGCGCAGGTTTAACGCTGGCGCGTGTTCTGCTAGTGAAGCAAATTGCGGCGCAGCAAGTCGAGCGCCGCCTGTGTGGCGAGCGCCCGCACCCGAAAGCGATCTGCTCCGTAGCGCACCCGAATGACCTGCGTTGCGTTCGGCCCGGCTAAAGCCAGGTACACGGTTCCTACTGGATCGAATTCGGTACCGCCTTCGGGCCCAGCCCAGCCGGTAGTCGCCAGCGCGTAGGTTGCTCCGCTCAGGTTGCGCGCTCCTTCGGCCATGGCCTTCGCTACGGGTTCACTGACAGCGGAATGTTTTTCGATCAGCTCTCTGGAAACGCCGAGCAGTTCTCGTTTCTGCCGGTCGCTGTACGTCACATACCCGCCCACGAAAAATCCCGAGCTGCCATCGCGTTCGGTCAGGCGCGCCGAGACCATGCCGCCGGTGCAGCTTTCCGCCGTCGCGACAGTCGAGTGTTTTTTGCGAAGCAGCCGTCCGATCACCATCTCGAGCGACTCCTCGGCATCCTCGCTATAGACTTTTTCACCCAATAACCCGGCAATGGGATTGCCCACCTCACGCAGCAAAGAATCGGCTTCGTTCTTTGTGTTGGCTCTGGCCCGGAGGTGAACAAACAAATCGCCAGGAGCCGACAAAACCGTCGTCATTGGATTGGTGTACTTGGCATAGACCGGCGCAATAAGCGCATCGAGATCCGATTCGCCGATGCCAGTGATGCGAAAACTGCGAACACGAATCACTTGCGGCGGCAGCACCGGACGCAGCCGCGGCACCAGTTCGCGTTCGAGCATCGGCTTCAGTTCACGCGGTGGTCCAGGCAGTAAAGCCAGTGCTCCGCGGTCGGTCGAAATATATTGGCCGGGAGCCGTGCCATTGGGATTGGGCAGCGCCTCCGCTCCTTCGATCAGGTACGCCTGCCGCAGATTGTTCTTCGCCATGGGACGATTGATCTCGCGAAAGCGGCGAATCAGAATCGATTCCTGTTCGAGTGACAGCACGAGTTTCCTGCCAAGTGCCGCGGCAGCAGCATCGCGCGTCACATCATCCTCGGTGGGACCCAGGCCGCCAATCAGAATGACAATTTCGGACCGTTCCAACGCGTAGCGTATCGCCTGCGCGAGCCGTTCACGATCGTCCCCGATCACGAGTTTGCGCACTACTTCCACGCCAAGGAAATTGAGTTGTTCGGTGACTGTGAGCGAGTTGGTATCGACGCGCTGCGGCGTTAACAGTTCACTCCCAATAGCAATGATTTCGGCATTCTTCGGCATGAGAGCGGGCGGCTCAGGCAATTGACGACAAGCCGGAAATGCCGGCATCGACCCGAAATAGCGCGTTGTGTGTTGCTAAAACCATGGCTCGCGAGGGCGTAAATGCCAGCCCCACAATTCCAGGGCCCGACAGGAAATGTTCCGCCTTGCGGTCTGGCGTGATTTGGATAATGCCGCGCCGCCCAGCCAGCGAGGCTGCCACATACAAATTGCCCTGGGCATCGAAGGCTGTGCCCTGCGGGCGTCCTAAGCCTCGATAGAACACCTCAACCTCGCCCGCTCGGGAGATCCGATGTACGGTATCGAAGCTCGAAGTCGTGGGGCCTGTGACGTACAGATATCCTTCGGGTCCAAACGTCAGGTGATACGCCGCAATCGACGGTTCGAGTGTGGCAAACACGTAAATCTGCCGCGATCGGCTGATTTTGAAAATAGTTCCGCTGCGGTCGCCCACATACAGGTTCTCCTCCGCATCGAAAGCGAGACCCGTGGCGACGCCCATGCCTTCCACGTACACCGTCATGTTGCCGCCCGGCGTGACCTGGTAGATGATGCCGTCGTACCGGCTTGACACATAGAGCAAGCCTTCGCTATCAAAGGCAAGCCCGGTTGGATTCATCAGATCCGTCACGAACGGTTTGGAATTAAAGTTTGTGTCGACTTTGTACAGCGATACCGGCGACTTCTGGCCGCGCGATCCGCTGAAGGTGCTATACACATTGCCTTCCAGGTCGACCGCCGGATTCGCTACCGGATGCAGGCTATCGGCAATCTGAATGCCGATGTGGGTCTCAACCTTTTCGCTGCTGGCTTCGCCATCGGCCACCAGCAATTCGCCGAGGAGCGCACCTTCAGGCACCCGCGCGATGATGTAACGCTCTCCCGCCATCACCAGGTGCGCGCTTCGTTCGCCGATCAAGACCGAAGGCCTGCCCCCATTGGTAAAGTGCTCACCGCGAATATGAAACTCCCCACCCACAATTGCCGCCGACGGTTCCACCCGCACGATGCGCGGCTTCAACTTCGCCAGATCTACTGCCTGTTGTTTATTCGGCATAACTAATACAATCCTGCGCTCCCACCTATATACAAGATAAGCGCGCCATAAAGGCCAGCCGCAAGATCATCTGCTACGATACCCGTTCCTTCCGGCAAACTTTCCAATTTCCGCACCGGCCATGGCTTCCAAATGTCGAATAATCGGAAGAGCAGAAACCCCGCCAGCAGCGCTTTCCAATTTAAAATTGTCGCTCCAGCCAGTGTGACCCATTGCCCCAGCACTTCGTCGACGACTACGATGCCGGGGTCTTTTTTCTTCACGAAACGAGCGGTTTCGGTGGCAGCCCAGATCCCCGGCAGCAGCAGGCATAGCGTCAGAAGCAACAGAGTGCCCCGCCCTGCTCCGCTCTGGAAGTGCAGCAGTGCTGCAATCAGCATGGCCGCCAGCGATCCCGCCGTGCCTGGGCCCCAGGGAAAATACCCGCAGCCGAACCACGTTCCAATCGTTAAAGCTAAACGAGCCGTCGCAGGCGTAACCGCCACGCGAGTCACAAGTTCGGGCTTTCGGGCTCTTCCAGACGTTCCGAATCGTCGGATTCGTCGGAGGTACGAGGAGTCGAGATCACGTACTTCTCACTGGCCCAGTTCGCCAGGTCCTGCACCCGGCAGCGGTCACTGCAAAACGGCATATTGGGATCGTTAAAAGCAACTTTCTTCCGGCAGATTGGGCAAAGTAGCATCCGCGCTGGCATGTTCACTCCTCCTGAATGAGCTGGTTTATCTAACTGGTTTATCTAACTGGAATAGCGCTCGACCTGGGCGTGTTCGCCTGCAGAATGGGAAACGGCGTTACCGTACCGTCGCCAGCCACTTGGTGTGCATAGCCGGACTCTGCGTTGTCCACCAGTCCTCCCACCAGATCGTAGTCGTGCGCCTCGGTCACGCGCAGCAGACGCATCTCGCCCGGACGAGGCGCTGTTTCCTCCGATCCAAAATCATTGATATAACAAACGCCATCAATTTCCGGCGCTTGCGTTCCCAAGCGCGCTTCCCATAACAGTTCGGTCTCGCGGGAAGGACCTTCTATCAAAACCGGCAGCTCGCGCCCGATCAGCTGCTTATTTTTCCGCAGAGAGATGCCGCGCTGCAGGGCCATCAGTTTCCGTTTGCGATGGTAGATTGTTTTGGCATCTACTTTATCCGCCAGCTGGTAACTTCCACTCGTCTCCTCGTCGCTATAAGAAAAGACACCTAAGCGGTCGAACTGCGCCGCCTCCACAAACTGGCAGAGTTCGGAAAATTCGGCTTCGGTCTCGCCCGGGAAACCTACGATCATGCTGGTCCGAATTGCCACGGCAGGGATCGTCGCGCGAATCCGCCCGAGCAGTTTCAGAAAAATATCGCCGTGCGCACCACGCTTCATGCGTTTCAGGGTGGCGGCGCTGGCATGCTGCAGAGGCATGTCGATGTACTTCACCAGCGACTCGTGCGCGGCGATCGTGTCAAGCAATCTCTGATTGACCTTATTCGGGTAGACATACAAGACCCGAATCCATTTCGGCAGATCGGTGGGAATGGTCGCAAGCCGTCTGAGCAGGTCCGCCAAGCCATCTTTCAATCCGAGGTCTTCGCCGAAACAGGTTGTGTCCTGGCCGATCAAATTGATCTCACGCACGCCGCTTGCAAACATCCGCTTGGCTTCATTGATAACGCTTTCCGGACGGCGGCTGCGGAACTGTCCGCGAAACTGCGGAATCACACAAAACGTGCAAGGATGATCGCAACCTTCGGCGATCTTGATGTACGCGGAGTGCCGGGCTGTGGTAAAAACACGCGGCGTCAGGTCGTGATAGAGATACGGTTCCGGTGCCTCTTCATGCGGCGTCAAGCCTTCGCATAATGCTGTGATTTGCGACAGTTCGTTGGTGCCGAGCACCGCGTCGACTTCCGGAAGATTCTTTCGAATGTCCTCGCGGTAGCGTTCAACCAGACAACCGGCGACGACAAGGCGCTGGGCTTTGCCGGTTTTCTTGTATTCGGCCATTTCGAGAATCGTGTCGACCGACTCCTGCTTGGCGGGATCGATGAAGCTGCACGTGTTAATAACAATCACGTCCGCTTCTTCCGGTTGCGGGGTAAGCGTGTGACCGTCGGCAGCGAGCTGCCCCATCATGACTTCGCTATCGACCAGGTTCTTCGGGCAGCCGAGGCTTACAAATCCAATTTTCAAGAGAGTAGTGATTCCGTGCGGGATGCAATTTTCAGGATACCGCAGATTAAGAACTAAGCAGCTGTAGAGGCCCCGGCCAAACCATCTCAGAAACGGGATCGCGTATTTACAGCAGCTTACAGAGCCACGACCGTGAGGGAGCAACCATGGCCCTTCGAGCCGCTGAATCGAATGAAGACGCAGCACTCGGAGCCATGAGCCACGTCAGTGGCTCTCCAACCGGAAGCACGGAAACCATGAGCGAAGCGATTGGAGTTCTATGGAACCTCCCCCAGACCGCGTCTTTAACGGAGTGGTTTAGCATTGCTATTTTGTGCCTGGAACTATCTAAAAGATGTTGCTCAACTGCTGGCGGAAGCTGAGAAAGCTGGAGCCTAGGCAACTGACTGGAGTGGGCCCCAAAACTGAAACAAGGAGTTTAGACTCAACTTTCATTGAATGGAGAAAGAAGAGTCATGAGGTCACGCAGGAAGTTCACGAAGGAGTTCAAGGAGGCCGCCGTAAGGCGGCTGGAATTAGGTGCCAGCCTGGCGGAGGTAGCACGGGCGTGCGAGGTAAGTCCGAACGTGCTGCATCGTTGGCGGCGCGAGCTGAGGGAACTGGGAGGAAAAGCCTTTCCTGGCGAGGGCCAGCGACGGCTGGAGGTAACGACACCGGTCGCCGATTTGGAACGCAAGATTGGGCGTCAGGCACTGGAGATCGATTTTTTGCAGCGATGCTTGCAGCATGTCGAGGAGCAGCGGAGGCTGCAGGCATTGATTTCCCCCAACTCGCTTGCCCGTACATCGAGAAAGAAGTGACGATGGCAACCCCGATACCGCTTGGACGGCTGTGCCGCATGGCGGGCGTGAGCCGGACCGGATTTTACCGCTGGCAGAAAGCGGAAGCCAAACCGGATGCCGCTATGGCATGGCGCGATGAGATGCAGCGGGTCGCGCTGGAGTGGCCGGCGTATGGCTGGCGGCGCATGACAGCGGAACTGCGGCGGCGCGGGTGGACAGTGAACCACAAGCGAGTCCGCCGTCTCATGCGCGAAGACAACTTGCTCTGCTTGCGGAGACGAAAGTTTCAGGTGGCGACCACCGATTCGACGCATGCACGGCCCGTGTACCCCAATCTGGCCGGCGAGATGACGGTCACAGAAATCAACCAGCTCTGGGTGGCCGACATCACTTACATCCGGCTGGAGACCGAGTTCGTCTATCTGGCGGTCGTGCTCGACGCCTGTTCGCGTCGCGTCATTGGTTGGGCGCTGGAGCGGACGCTGGAAGACGAGCTGGCACAAGCTGCGTTAGCTATGGCGCTCGACCGGCGAACGGTTCTACCTGGCTTGGTGCATCACTCCGATCGTGGCGTGCAGTACGCCTCGCGCGACTACACCGGGTTGCTGCGGGAACACGCGATTGCCATCAGCATGAGCCGCAAAGGAAACCCTTACGACAACGCCGCTTGTGAGTCGTTTATGAAAACGCTGAAGTACGAAGAAGTGTACCGGCAAGAATATCGCGATCTGCGCGAAGCGCGGCGCTCCATCGAACGCTTTCTCGAGCAGATCTACAACGAAAAGCGATTGCATTCGTCGCTCGGCTATCGGCCGCCGGTGGAGTTCGAAGCTGGTTTGGTTACTTCCGGTTTGGCGGCTACCGCATGATGAAAAAGATCGAGGGCCCTCGAAAAGCGTTTTTCAGGCATGGCGGAATCTATCGGTCCGATGTGTCGCTCCCGCTGGTAAACCTGGGCCGGAGTCCCGCATTCCGGTCGGGTCCGGCCCAGGCTATAGGACGCGCCGGATGCAACACGCCCTGCCCATCGTTCGCGATGAGTTCCGGCCGGCTATTCCTTGACGGGTCGGTCGCCACCGTTGCCCGTCTCCGCTTCGCCGACAAGCCCACTATAAAGGCAGGCCATAACCCAAACAATCATTTTTCGTCGAATGGTAATCAGTGTCTAGACTGGTTGTCTCAGCCCAGGGGCCCACTTCAAACGTTTGTCCGAAAATCGACTGGATTAACTCTTTTCCGACTTCTTCTTTTTTTTCTTGCGGTGCATTCATGAACACTTGATACGCCTGAGTAATTGTTCGTTCGGTCTCAGATTGGGCTTCGATACCTCTGTTAACGAGATAGACGACGGCTTCGGAAATCGTCCAATGCTGTTGCTGCGCAATCCGTTTGGCCTCTCGCATCATGCGTTCCGGCACTTCAACCGTCGTTGTCGATTCTTGTTCGCCGATCATTTCAGGCTCACACTCCGCTTTAGCATTATCTCACCGCTTTCAGGGAACCCGCCCTAGAACGTACGTAACTTCAGGCAAGTGATGAACGAAAGAACAAACGGAAATCAATGAAGCGAATTACGTATTTCCTGGCGCTGGCTGGATGGGGGACAGTGATGTTCGGACAACACCCGCACAATACAGTGGCTACTGGCCCGGCAGTGGGAACTCGGGTTCCTGACTTTCGCGCAGTGGATCAAATGGGGCGCACCCAGGATCTGAAGTCCATCATTCGCCAAAAGGGTGCCCTGCTGGTCTTCTTCCGTTCGGCCGACTGGTGACCCTTCTGCAAAGCGCAACTGGTCGAGTTGCAGGACAATGCCGGCAAGATTCAGCAGGCAGGGCTTGGACTGGCGGCGATCAGCTATGACACTCCGGCGACTCTGAAAGAGTTTGCCGCGCGCCGGCACATCACATTTCCCCTCATTTCCGACCATGACTCAAAGATAATTAGATCGTTTGGCATTCTGAACACCAAAGTTGAAAAGAAAAAGCCGCAGTTTGGCATTCCCAATCCAGGCATCTATGTTCTCTCGGCCAGCGGCACCGTAACAGCGAAGTACTTCGAAGACGACATTCATGAGCGTGACACGGCCGCAGTGATTCTGATGAAGCAGTTCGGACTCCGGCCGGACACCGCGGCGACGTCAATTGAAGCAAAGCATGCTACGATCCGCACCAGCCTGAGCGACCGTACAGCGCGCATGGGCCAGCATCTTTCACTGCTGACAGAAGTCGAACTCCCGGATCGGGTCCATGTTTATGCGCCGGGAGTAAAGGGATACATCCCGATTGACTGGATCCAGGCGGATTCTGGCGCAGTGAAAACCGGGCCAGTGAAATATCCTGCGTCGAAGATGATGACGCTGGAGGCCATCCATGAAACTGTTCCGGTTTATACCGGACGCATTCAGCTGACACGCGACATCGTCATTGGCAGCGATGAAAACGTCACACCGCTGCTCGATACTCACGGGAATCTCGCGCTACATGGATCGTTCCGCTACCAGGCCTGCGATGACCGGAAATGTTACCTTCCCGAAACCGTGCCGCTGAAGTGGACCATTCCATTCCAGCATCGCGACCGGGTGCGCACTGCCGCTCATTAATCGGAACGCTACGGGTACATGGTCGGATAGGCACGCTTCATTTCACTCGAAATTTCGAGCGCAGTGCCGATCTGGACGAGCTCGCCTTTGCCAATGCCAGGACAGCTTTTAGCTTCTTCTTTCCAAGCCGCGCGATTCTCAACCAGCTCCGGCCAAAACGGATAGGTGCGGCATTGTGTCGGCTTCGCCGGATGGATCGAGCAGCCAGTCGCAGTCAGGAAATGGCACTGGCTGTCGAGCGGTTTTCGCAGTCGTAAGAGGTTCGGATAACGAATCGCATAGCGGGCTTCAAAGGCTTCGGGCGTCATGCCGACGAAGCGTGCCGCCCGCCGCAGATCGTCTTCACTCAAGTAAACGAAGCCGCGCACATCGCAACACTTGATGCAGCCGGATTGACAGGCGAAGCGCATGGTCCACTCGATTGTAATCCGGTTGGCGGTGGGAAAACTGATTTGAAGTTTTTCCCGTCTAAGCAAGGCGGCCCGTGGAACTGGGGGAAGCCACCAGAAGATAACCAAGAGGGAAACTACTCGCCGTCCCTTTCGAGAAACGCCGGTAGCTCCGGCTAGTGTAAAAAACGTGAGTCGACAACGTGTGAAGAGGCCGCAGGAGAACAGACAGACTGGCCGGCAATTCTGCAATTCCTTTGGAGGTTAGATCGAGAAATATGTCAGGCATGCCGCCGTATGGTTCGAGGCGAAGTACCCGGAGATGGTTCAAGTCACAGAGGCGTCTGAGCGCATGCTCGGTGTAGCGGTAGAAGTCAAACGGTTCTTCATGCAGACCGTAGAAGAAAGGCACTGCGGCGATGAGTTTTCCAGCTGGGGTAAGAATCCTTGCAATCTCGCCAATGAGTTTCGAGGGTTCGGGGATGTGCTCCAAAACGTCAGTCAGCACAACGGTGTCGAACGAGGAATCCGCCAGTGGAATTATCTCGCTAAGGTTCGCCGTGAAGTCGAGATAAGGACAGGGGTGCAAAGTAGTCTCCCAGTCGGTGCAGAAAACACTCTCCACGAATTCCCGGTAGGCAGCATACAGCGGGACGTATCCACAGCCTAGATCGAGGAGCCGGCCGCGAGCGTGCTCGCGAATGGCTTGCTCATATTGCCTTGCCAGAATGTCTGCAATAAACCTGGAGCTGACGGCCACCATGCCAGCGTCGCGAGACGCTCGTAATCCGCGGCTAGTCTGCATGAACTTAGTCGGCCGCCACTGATGCTCGTTTCTCAAACAGCCCTCCGCGAATAGAGCTTCAGCGAACGGGTGCAATGGAAGTAGGAACTGGCCCGAGAGGAGCCAATTGTGGATGCATGATGGGATGCCACGGCATATTCGTGGCAAGAACCGATAAAACTCTCATGAAATTGACTGCGCTACCGGGTCGTGCAGGTTTGCCATCCAGGTTGGCAATCTTACGGTCAGCTCAATTGGACGAGATCACTAGATTTTGCGCTCAGGCTTTCGACGCGGAAGGTGGCTTGGTCCATGGCTTCGCGCCAGGTATCGAAGAACAGGAAGCATTGATATTTCCCGAAACCTTGCAGCAGCCATTGCGGGCGCGCATTGATGCCGCGACAGCGCGTGATTTGAAAATAGTCACGCTGGCTTGGCGTAAGGTTACTTGGTGTCTGTGTTGGTCGACGCCCTTTCGATGCCGCCATCGCGCCTGCCACTACAATCAGAGCGCCTGATGCAATCAACAAACTTTGCAGAACTCGTCTGATCATTACGGGTCTTCCCCGATCATTCTCACACGGCAGCAAAAGCGGAAACACCAGCTACTCTGATGCTTGGCTTTTCTGCCGGTTCGAGGAACGCGAGCAGGTGAGCAGTTACCGCATCGGCAGAGCTTCCGGCGGCGATCAGATGATAGCTGCGATCGCGGTAATGGGAAACCAGCGGCTCAGCGTGGCGCTGGTAGATGCGCAAGCGTTCCCGAATCGCTGCCGGTTGATCATCGGCCCGCGCAATCAGTGGGCAAAGATCCACAGGACACAACGAAGGCGCGCCGGTTTCTTCGCTCCCGACACTCGAGATACGGCCGCAACGAGGACACTGCCGCCGCCGCTTCAACCGTTCGATCAGTTCTCCGGCCGAGACGGCGAAATCGAAAACCTGCAGGTTGGGAACGCCTAAGCGCACCAGCCACACATCCAGGAAACGCGCCTGAGTCAGAGTCCGCGGATAGCCGTCCAAAATAAATCCTTTACGGCAATCCTCGCGGCGCAAGCGCTCCGCGACCAGTGAGTTCATTTCTTCGTCGCTGAAGAGGCGGCCTGCCTCAAGTACCGCCCGCACGCGTTCCCCCAGCGCAGTGTCTGCCTGGGCTTCCCGCCGCAGCATCTCGCCAGTGGAGATGGCCGGCCATCCTAGAGCCGCCGCCAGGCGTCCGCTCTGCGTCCCTTTACCTGATCCGGGAGGTCCCAAAAAAATGATTGCTGCGGCTCCTCTGTGCATCGCGGCGCACCCTCGCTTTCGCCTCCAGTTTCAGAGAAGACGCCCGGTATTTCAAGCCGGCTAGTCCGCGCCGGACCACCTGTCCACCCGAAGCGAAATCGCAGTCGCTAAGAATTCTCGACCGAGTCCCGCCAGCTGTAATAGCCGATCAGCGTTTTGCCATCGTGGATCTCGCCACGCCGGATCATATTGCCGACTTCGAAAGCGGCAAACCACTGGAGCTGAATCCGCTCGTCGCCCATCAGTTGCTGCGGCCCCGCCGTTAGATCTTTGGCGAGAAAGATATCCATTTTTTCTCCAACGTAGCCCGGACTGGGCCAGAAGGAAATCAGTTTTTTCCAACTGTTGGCGCTATAGCCGGTCTCCTCGCGCAACTCGCGGCGGGCTGCTTCGAGTGAGTTCTCGCCCGGATCGATGCGCCCGGCAGGCAGCTCCCAAAGTTCCTGCTCGGCCGGCAACCGGAACTGCCTGACAAGCAAAATTTGCTTTTCGTCATCGAGCGCCAGCATGACGGCCGAGCCCGGATGGCGCACAATGTTGCGATGGATTTCAAAGCCGTCCGGATCGTGGGCCACTTCCTCGGTGACGGTGAACAGCTTATTTTTCAAAACGTCCTTCGACGAGATGATCTTCATAGGAAGCTGAAATTCAGGCGAGTCCCGCCCCATCCTCTTCAATTTTGCCTACCGGCGGCCCGGCTAAGGTCAAATCCGGCTTCTCGCGGGTGATTTCACTTTCGACATCGGTTACCACGTCGCTGTGCTGCTTGGAATGAAGCTGTTGTTCAAGACGCCGCAGGGCCACACCGACGACGTCGCGATGATGCAGACGCCCACCGATGCCGGGGCGATCGGCCAGTTCCTGCCAGATTTGATGCACGAGATCGATGTCACTGGGCCACAAGCGCGGTTGATGAGGGCCGAGCGAATAGATGTGGGGCGATTCGCCTTCGGCGGCGATGATTTCGAGAGTCAGTGCGGGACGCGGCACGGGAAGCTGCTCCCACGCCTCGCCGATCAAACGCGCCTGCTCGTCGGGCGAAAGCATGGGAGAAAGCGACATTACAATGCGCGACGATTTTAATTGATCAGCCGCTGATATCAGCGCCGATGGCTCATCCCGTCCAGGTATGGTCAGGAGCTCCACATGTTTGCCGGCTTTTTCAGCAATGGCGACCACGCGGGTAAACACGTTCATTTCGCGCGCCCCGCAAATCTGTTCCAAATTCAGTTTGTGCTCGCTCGAACTGATCGGTCCTAAACGATGCACTGCGGCTACCACGACATCCTGCTTGGCCGGATTAATTTCGTCGAGTATGATTCGGAGATGATCCAACCTATTTGGGTTGGTAGCATCCACCAGCACGTTCCCCGGACGTACATGTAAGCCCTTGATCCACCCGTCGGTCTGCTCTTCGAGACGGAATTTATCGCCGTCCCCCTCGACCTCCGTTCGCTTGCGCCGGTTGTGCTGCTCGGAGAGGGTAAACGCGGTGAAGAAAGCAACCGTGAAAATCGATCCGGAAATGGTCGCGGTCTTTTTCGTGACAACGTTCACGATGGCCAGCAGGAACAAAGTCGCGGTAATCAGAATCAAGCCGAGCGGAATTTCGGTGTCTCCAATACGAAAATTTAGTGGCACCTTCCAGTCGCGCGCTTCCGGGCGCTTGTAGCGCAGCACCAAAACGGAGAGCGCCTTCATGGCAAAGCTCCAGATAACGCCAAACGCATAGGCTTCACCGAGGGTTTCTACATTGCCCTTGCTGAGCACGATCGCGACAACTTGCAAAACCACGACCAGGTTGATCAGCCGGTAGGTGGTGCCGTGTTTTCTGTGCGGCTGGCGGAACCAGTCCGGCAATACGCCGTCTTCGGCCACGCGATTCAAGACGCCGTTCGAGCCGATGATGGCCGTATTTACCGCGCCCGATAGGATCAACGTTCCCACTAGCACCACGAAAGCGTGGAACAGCAACTTCAGTACAAGCGGACCGACCAGGTAGTTGGATAAGCCGCCGATCAGGTTGTCTAGATATCTGCCGCGATCATTGTCCGGAATCAACATCACCGCAAAGAACGAAACCAGCGAGGTGAACAGCAGGCTGTAGACGATCACCACCATGCCGGTTTTTTTGAGGTTCTTCAGCTTGGGAGCTTCGAGTTCGCGATACACCTGGGCCAGGGTTTCGAATCCGCTCATAGCGAGCAGCGAATGTCCTAAGCCGATCAGAATCGCCACAAGCGTAATGCTCGGTGCAACGGTTCCTTTCAGCCAGCCGAGCGCATCGGGCCCGTAGTGCAAATTGGCATGGCTGGGGAGCGGCACAGGCTGGAAGCCCTTCATCGCCATCGTCAAGCCGCACCAGCCGATTAGCATGACCACCATGACGGTGGTGACCTGCATGATCTTGAGTGCTTTTTCACTCGATTCATGAATGCCGATGATGTTCTGCCGCCAGAAATAAGCAGTAATCAGAAGAGCGAATCCGCCCGCAAAGAAGGGCGGCGGCACGCGGAGCGGAGAGTGCGCATTTTGCGCCAGCTCATTAATGAGCCCCGCGAGATACAAGCCCGCGCTGACGGCGCTAATCGGACCAGTCAGAACATAGTCGAACATCAACGCCGACACCGAGAACTTGGCGAGCGTCGCGCCCAGCGCTTCGTGTACGACCTTGTATACGCCGCCGCGCACGAACATGCTCGAGCTCTCGATGTAGATCGCTCGGATGGCGAATCCGAAGAACATGATCGCCAGAATGAACCACGGCGCGGACTTGCCGATGGCGGTTTCGGCGATGCCTCCGGCGTAGTACGCGGACGACGCGAGATCGCTCAAAACGATGGCGGAGGCCCGCCAGAAGGAAATGAACGACAGCATGACTGTCGTGGCGACAACTACCTTGGTTTTCGGGGAAATCGTCGGGGATGTCAAAGCGGCTGGCTTTCCTTAGTGAGGACGAAGAGTGCTTTCTGTCGGGGTCCCGACTAACTATTTAACCGCATGCCGATCAGGAAAGTGATGGGAATGGTTTTGGGGCGAGAAGTTGCGAGCCAAGGCGTGCCGAATGCAGCAAGGGCCGACTCAGCGATCGGCCCTTGCGCTGCGAACCCGCGTCACAACCGCGACCTCGTTACCGGTGATTCTTATCCGGCGTCACCGCATTCGCAACGCCTTTGGCGGCGTTCTTGGCAGCATGGCCTGTGCCGACGGCCATCTTCTTAACACCGCCGCCGATGCCTTTGCCGAAGTCAACCGCGCCATTGCCCAAATGTCCGTCCTTCACTTGGTCGGCCATGTTCGCGCTGCCCTGCCCAATCTCTTTCCCGCCTTTGCCATACGAATGTTTGATATTCGTGCCCGAAGCTTCGAACTGCTTCGCGGGCTCGGCCTGTTTTACTCCCAGGCCATCCAGCGTCTTGGGCCCGATGCGCCCGTCGGCTGTCAAATTCTGCTTCGCCTGATATTTCTTCAGCGCGCGCCGCGTCTCCGGGCCATTGTGACCATCGATCGGCCCCGGATCGAAGCCCTTATCTTTTAGCGACTGCTGCACCTGCTTGATAGTCTCCGAATTCTGTCCGAAGGCCGGAACCGTCACTAAAGCGGCAGCCAAAAATAAAGACGCCCAATTAAATCGCATGATGTTGCTCCCCTATCTCAAACTGTAAGACGGTCGACCCGCCTCAACGTAAGGTCATCTTAGTATATTTTCATAATGTTTCTTTTACCAACCGGGGGCGCGTCAGCCTGATTTACTTACCATGGAACATGCTTCGGGCGCTCACCGTTGTTCTGCTACTTCTACTGGCGCTTAGCTGCTCGCGCCGGCGGTCGGAAGAGTTTAGCGGGAAATCGACCACCCCGGATAAGGCCGCGCTCCTGCGTCCTGTCCCGGTTACGCCAACAGAGTCTCCTGGATTCGACGACCCGGGTAATCCCTACACGAAAGTTCTAATTCATCACGTCGTCTTTCGCGAGAAGTCCGGTTTAAAATTGCGTGCGGAGTGGCTGCGCGGGCGCCTGTATCCGACCAGGCAAGGGGTGATCCCTTCATTTGACGATCCGACGTCGTTCAAAGTGGAAATTGAGGATGGGAAAACGTCACTGGCGCTAAACTCGCTGGCCTCTCTTTTGACACCGACTCTGCTGAAAGGCTCGCAGCTTTCGAAAGTGCGCATCTCGGCACGGGGACGCCAGGAAGTACAGATCAACGCGGTTCTACATAAAGTTGTGCCGCTTCCTATTCAGGTGACCGGGCAGATCGGCACCACGCACGATGGCCGGCTCAGCATACAAGTGCGCAGCATCAAAGTTCTGCATATTCCGATGGGTGGTTTGCTGCACGCCGTGAAAGTGGATGCGGCCGACCTGGTTCACCTCGCCAATTCGAAGGCCATTGAGCTGAATGGCGATTCCATTTACATTCGTACGGAAGACCTGCTGCCCGCACCGCGTAAACAGGGCGTGGTCACCTCCGTGCATTTCACGCCGGAAGGCGATCTGGTCGAAGAGTATGGGCACGACCGGTCAGACAATCCCACTGCCGGAAAATGGCCCGGCGGCCGGTGGCACAATTACATGCAACTCGAAGGCGGGACCATTCGCTTTGGCCGTTTAACGATGGACCATGCGGACCTGGTGCTGATCGATAAATCGCCGGGCGACTGGTTTGAATTCGATCTGGCGCGTTATAAGGAGCAAATTGTCGCCGGGGATATGCACATGACGCCTAGCGGCGGTTTACAGGTGTTAACGCCCGACATCACGAAAATCCATGCAAGAGCGGAGGCCGCTACTCCTGGCGAAGAGCGGCCAGCGGTTCTACCCGAGAAGCACGCCACGCCGGCAGCCATGCCGCAGTCACCGCCACCACTGTAAGTGCGACTAGCATGATGGCGTAAAGCGATGGATCGGCGGGCGAGACCTCGAACAACTGAGACTGCAATAAGCGGCCTGCCGCAATGGCGGCAAGAGAGCCAGTGAGCAAACCGAGTCCGGTGAGTCTTAAGGCTTCACGCAGGACCATGTAAATGACGTTAGTGCGGTCCGCGCCGAGCGCCATCCGCAAGCCGATTTCAGCCGTGCGCTGCGTGACGGAGTACGAAATAACAGCGTAAATGCCAATCGCGGCGAGCAGCACGGCCAGCCCGGCGAAAACCGCGACCAGAGCGCTGCTAAAGCGCGGCGTCGCTACCGTATCGGCCATGTGGCTCTCCATGGTGGTGAGCTTGACGGTCGCTTCGCTATCGAGCGATTCCGCCAGGCGTCGGACGGGCTCCGCCATCGCCAATGGGTTACCGCGCGTTTTCACTACGATGTTCGAATCCGGATCAGGATGCTGCCGGTAGGGCATGTACATTTCGGGCATCGGAACCTGCTTAGGGCCATCGAGACGTGCGTCGGCTACAACACCCACAATCGTCATCCATTTCGGGTGGATGTCATCAAACCCGCTCATCACTTTTTGTCCAAGAGGGTTTTGTCGTGGATAGGATCGGCGGACCAGAGCCTCGTTCACCACAACAACCAGCGGGGCCTCCGGGTTGTCGCGGTCGGAAAAGGTACGCCCCGCGCGCAGCGGCGTGCCGAGCGTTTGAAAATAAGAGCCAGATACTACGCTGACGCCTGCTTGTGGAGAATTCACCGTCATCTCGGTCTGCCCGGTCACGATGTAAGCCACCGTCGAACGCCCTTCGGGATCACCGGGCAGACCGCGGAGAATGGCTGCCGCCTGGACGCGCTGGTCGGCTTGCACACGCTCCAGCATCGGGATAAACACGCTCCTTGCGATACTCACCTTATCGCCTGATGGAACGCTGACATGAGCTACCAGCAGATTCGCAGGATGAAATCCCATATCGATGGAAGTCATCGCTTCAAAGCTGCGTAGCAGGAGACCGGCGGAAACAAGCAAGGTCATGCACAGTGCGATCTCTACGGTAATGAAGGCATGCCGCAAACGCCGCGTACCTTTGCCGACGACGCCGCGCGACCCACCGCCGCGCAAATCGCGATTCGGATCAACCCTGCTCACCTGCATGGCTGGAATCAAGCCAAAAAGCACACTCGAGAGCAGCCCGGCGCCGGCGCAGAAAAACAACACCGTCCAGTCAATACGCACCTCGTTCAAGCGCGGCACGAAGCTCGGCGCAACGGCTATCAGTAACGGCAAGAGGAACCAGGCGAGCACACCGCCCGCAATGGCGCCCGCGCCGGCCAGCATCAGTGTCTCGGTAAAGAGTTGCCGCACAATGCGGGCCTGGCTGGCTCCAATGGCAGCACGGATAGCGAGCTCACGCAGTCGTCCGGTGCCGCGCGCTAGCAGCAGGTTGGCAATGTTGGCACACGCGATCAGCAGCACCAGAGCCACTGCAGCGAGCAGAATGTAAAGGCTGGTTTTCACCTGCCGCACGGTGAAGTTGGTCAAGCTGGTGACATAAGCGCCGGATGTTTTGTTGGTTCCCGGATACGCTTTCTCCAGACGGGCGGCGATCGCGCTGACCTGTGCTTGCGCCTGCTTTACCGAAACGGCCAGCTTCAGTCGACCCACGACGTGATAGTTGTGAGCGCCCCGGTTTTCGTCTTGTAAGGTACTGAATACTGGCGCCCAGACATCGGTTTGGCCTGCCTCTGGAAAGTGGAATCCGCCGGGCAACACACCGATAATTTCAAGCTGTTTACCAGCCACCTTCAGCAGGTGTCCACTCGAAAAAGGAGTGCTTCCGAAATGGCGGCGCCAGAATCCCTGGCTCACCATAGCTACCACGGGTGCGGGACGAAAGTCGGCTGGCGAGAAAGCCCGGCCCGCCGCCGGCACTACCTGCAAGGTGCGCAGAAAGCCCGCCGAGACCACAGCCACCCCGGCGAACTCCGGCCGCTGATTGGCCACTACGCTGACGAGCTCATCGTCGTAAGCGGCCATAGACTGAAAGGCCTTACTTTGACTTTGAAAATCGAGGAAATCGGGCCCTGAGACTTGCCCATATTCAAAGCCGCCCGGCCACGTCATGCTGATCGAAACCAGTTGTTCCGGATGCCGGTACTCGAGCGGGCGCAACACCACGCCATGCACAACACTAAAAATAGCGGTATTGGCGCCGATGCCAAGAGCCAGTATGAGGATGGACAGTAAAGCAAAGCCCGGCGTCCGCCGAATCGAACGCAAAGCAAATTTCAGATCCATGGCTGATCGAATGCACCTCAATGGCCTTCGCCGTGTGTTGATGGCAAACCACTTACCCTGGTCATCTGTCCGTTTGTGGGAACAGCGTGGTCGAACTTGTCAGAGATTATCCATGGCCCGCTGGGCCCGACCCGTAACTGAGCCGCGAGCGTCAGCGACCGGTGCGCTAACCTCACGTCATTTGCTCGACTCCCTTAGTACCCAGAATGAATCACTTCTATGTCGCGCTCCACTCCTTCTGTCCGCTTATGAGATCGGAGCGATCGAACGTGTTATGTTGTACCTGAATCGCCGTCGGGCCCTTAGCTCAGTTGGTTAGAGCGCTACCTTGACACGGTAGAGGTCACAGATTCGAGTTCTGTAGGGCCCACCAACTTGCTTTCGAGAAGCGATCCCTTTCAATAGGGGCCACAGTCAGACTTCAAAGTCCTTCTCTTTAATTCGACGATGTAGCCAATCAGGCAACAGCCACATCCAGGAGTCATCCGATGGAGGCCGATATAGGATACCCGTACCGCCGCAGAGAGCACATTTGCCTGTCCCCTTGCATTCCCTGCATTTGGGTTCCGGCTCGTTGGCATGCACATTTATTCCGGTGCCTCCACAAATTGAGCAGTAGGGTGAACAGGATTTGGGAAATCGTCTACCGGGCGGCATCTAACCAGAGTGGCAGAGCTTCGTGTGTTCTTTCGGGGGAGCGGCTGGCGTACCAGTCGCTACTCAGCCGAGGTTCGCGTAGGCCCTTACTGTTCTCTCAGCGGCGCTATGCGCGCTCGCAGGATTGGTACCGGTAATAATCCGGCCAGAGGTGATCGAATAATCATCAAACGCCTGCATGGGGGAACTGTACATCGCGCCAACCTTACTGACTGCTTCAAGCACGGTGGGAACGTTGTCAGACTTTAGCTTCTGGAGGACCTGGAGCACCATTTCCCCTTCAGTCGTAAAGCCCGTCACGGTCTTCCCCTCGATGATCGACTTGCCAGTCTTCGCATCGAGAACACCTGGCAGAAGCACCGGACCGTGACAGACAGCTCCGATAACGCCACCGTGGTTCCAAACATCTTCCGCTGCTGCCTGAAGCCCTCGAGCACTCGGGTAGTCGTAAAGAGCGGCGTGCCCGGCAGAGGCGAAGAACAGGCTGTACTCTCCCTTTTTTAGGTCTGAAGCTTTGATTAACTGTGAACTCAGCTTCACAGCAAACGGGTGATTGGCATTTTCGAAAACAGCCTTGTCGGCCCCTGCTAAGAACGGCGGCGTGAGAGATACCTGATCTAAGCCGTACGTGCCGGTCTCACTCGTAAGGTCCACTTCGAATCCCGCTTCCGTCAGCACTTGGAAGGGATGAAGAGCTTCGGTGAAAAACAGACCTGTCTTGCTGCCGTCAGGGAAGATAGCGCCCTGAAAGCTGCTGATGGATATAAGTGCCTTACGTGGACGAGTTCTAAACATTTGTGTCTTCCTTTGCTTGTGGTGATCGATTTTGTTCTGCTTGACCTTGGCTCTAAAAAACCGATGGCTATGTATGTGGCCCCTCAGTTCACAAACCCGCCCGCTTTTTTAGTAGACCGGTCTACTACTACTACCCGAAATCAGTATAGACCAGCCGTCTAGTTTTCGCAAGTTGCCGAAATTAAGTGCCTTCCTGCTCGTTAATCTTCATACATATGCGATGCGACCGTAGCTAGATTTGGACCATACCGCCATCGACGAAGAGTTCAGCGCCGTTCACATAGCTTGCATCGTCGGAGGCGAGGAACAAGACGGCCTTTGCAATCTCGTCCGGATTTCCAGCGCGGCCTAGAGGGATGTCTTTAGCCAGTTCTGACAAGAGTCGCTCCGCGTTTTCCCGGCCACCTGTAGCCTTCTCAATAGAAGGAGTATGGACAGGGCCTGGGCTGACGACGTTTACGCGTATGCGCCGCGCCCTGAGTTCGTTTGCCCATGTCCGCGCGAAGCTCCGTACCGCAGCTTTGCTCGCGCTCAAGACACCGAATCCAGGTATCCCCTTGATTGTCCACATGGATGCATTCAGGACAACGGCTGCTCCATCGGGCATCAGTGGCAACGCCTTCTGCATGCAGAAGAAAACGCCCTTGACGTTCGTGGAGAACCCGGCTTCGAACTGACTCTCAGTGATCTGCTCGATGGTGGCGTGTTCAGCCGTGCCGGCGTTCGCGAATAGGATATCCAGTTGCCCTTCTTGCTCTCGCACCGCTGTGAACAGTCGGTCGAGGTCCTCCAGCTTGGAAACGTCGCCTTGGATACCCACGGCGCCATGACCGACCTGCTCGATAGCCGATGCGAGTTCCTGACTCCTTCGCCCTGTTACAAAAATCTTGGCCCCCTCCGTTGCGAGCAGTTTGGCCGTGGCCAATCCAATTCCACTTGTTCCACCTGTAACCACCGCAACCTTGTTTTCAACTCTTCCCGGCATGTTCACTCTCCTAAAAGCCGATGATCTTTCAGCTCAATTCCAACGTGTTGGTTGGACATCTAATGAGATTCCAACTGAAGCGTTGGAGATGCAAATACAATGAGGGCATGGCTTGGGATACGCAGAAAACACGCCGTCGGCTCCAGCAAGCGGCGTGTGCAGAGTTCACTGCGCATGGTCCGGACGGTACGACAATGGCGCGGATCGCAGCTCTCGCGGGGATCAACAAGGAGCGGCTCTACAACTATTTCGGGGACAAACGACAACTATTCGAGACTGTGCTCATAGAGGAGCTGGAAAAGCTCGCTGTTTCCTTGGGAATGAATGCTCCCGGTCTGGACGATATCGGTGAATACACGGGGTGCATCTTCGACTATCACGCGGAAAATCCGCATCTCGTCCGGCTCTTGCTCTGGGAGGGCTTGTCTGATGGTCCAGCCGTAAACGAGGCGGCCCGTACCGCTCACTACCAGCGCACGGTGGCAATGTTCGCCGAAGCACAACGGAACGGCATACTGAATGACGATCTCGATCCAGCGAAGCTGGTCTTTCTACTGATCGGCCTGGCTGCATGGTGGTTTGCCGTTCCCCAATTGTCGCGCATGGTCACAGGCTCAAACGGCAACGCTCCAACGGAGCGAAAACGTCGTCGTGCTTCCGTTGTGAGCGCTGCCCAGCAACTGGCGTCCCCCCGGCCATAAGAAGCGGCTGCCCGAAATGGACGGGAGATGCCGTCGAAAGGTGGCGCGACAGGTCGCTGCATCTTCCGCGCTTCGGATCAATGCGTCTTCGCGAGCTGTCGGAGCATCCGTCCTTTACTTCTCCATTGGCGGGTTGGCCGCGCTCATCCTTGGGTGCGCTAGTCTCTACTTGCAGAAATCCGCGTGAAGCCTCTACACGTCCGAACCGTTACAGAGCCGTGACCGTCAGGGAGCGGTCAGCATACGCTTTTTTCCGCAACTTGGTACTAGCGTACGATTTTTGACGTTTGGTGTGGTGACCCCATGTTGCGCTCATCCGATCGAGGCGCAGGCGCTCAGCCGACGTGTGCAGCTTCTGGTGCTCAAAGGGCTTCACCGGAAAGGATCCGTTCGGTCGCCGCATTTGCATTGCTGAACGCTGTGCGGTCATGAGAGATCTTCCACATGACGCTTGCGCCCATCCAAAGTTGGTACAGAGCATTCGCAGCAGCTACGGGCCTACCAGCAATTGGAATCGAGCCGTCTAACTTGCCTTCTTTAATGACACGTGACAGGCGAGCAATGATTGCTGCGGTGCCGCTCTTTAACGCGAGGCGCATCTCTTCTGACATATCAGAGACCTCGGCGCCGAGTTTTACTGCTAGGCACTTGCCGATCGGGTCTTGATTTTCCTGGTTCGCTCGGAAGAAGCCCCAGTATGCAATGAGACGATCTCGAGCACTGCGGTCTGCGACCAACAAGAACTCGTCAAGTTGTGACAAATCCTTTGCAAAATAATGTTCCAGCAGCGCCCTTCCAAACACCTCTTTTGAAGAGAAGTAATAGTAAAAGGACCCTTTAGGAATTCCAGCAGCCGCCAAGATTTCATTAAGACCTACTTGCGAAAAGCCCTTGATCCCCACTATGCGCTGTGCCGTGTCAAGGATGTGCGTTCGGGCTTTTAGATTGCGAGAAGTAGGCTCAGTCGCCGCCTCTTGGTTCGGAACCACTCTGAACCTCCTTCCAGTCCCCGGGATCTTTTGCCGCCCGAGTACCTCATCTGAGCACCGCATCGCGGTGCACGAAATGTCAACTCCTCTGCTACGTTTTCTCTCTATATTAGACCGCTCTACTGAGCCACTCTGCCGATCGACTGGAACCACCGGTCCTTTCTATTTAGGGTTTAGGAGTGATCGGTTTGATATTCGCGCGCCGCATCTGAGCATCGATCGGAACGGAAGAATAGTACTCGTACAAGCGTTCCAGATCGTAATCGAAGCGTTCGGCGAGTTCCGCCCGGTGGCGATGCAACTCTTCGACAATTCCGTCTTTATGCCAATTCTCCAAGGAGTTCGTCTGGGGTGCAGATGGTAGGCGAGTCGTAGCCATGGTTGCGGAGAATCCTTTCTACACGCCGTTTGATGAGCTGACTCAATTCCCAGCTGAATCGAACTGATCAAACAGCTTTACGTTACATTGACACAAGAAAGTTCCCCAAACGCCATAAGGATCCACCCTCATTCCATGCCCAATCCCTGGCTGCACTGGTGGACGGACAGTGTGTCACTCCTCTACCAGCCGACTTTTCCGCACCTGCTGGTCGCGCTCGTGTTGGGTGCCTGTATCGGAGCCGAGCGTCAATGGCGGCAGCGGGCGGCGGGCATGCGCACCAACACGCTGGTCTGTTTCGGTGCCGCGGCATTCGTCGATCTGGGTTCAACCGTCGGCGGCCCTTCCACCACCAACGTGATCGCGTACGTGATCTCGGGCGTCGGGTTCTTAGGAGCCGGGGCCATCATGAAGGATGGCGCCAATATTCGTGGTCTCAACACCGCGGCCACGCTCTGGTGCTCGGCCGCCGTCGGCGCGTGTGCTGGAGCGGGCGAGATGCTCGATGCCGCATTCGTCACGCTGCTGCTGCTCTCGATCAACATGGCATTCCGCCCGCTGTCGCGTTTCATCGACCGGCGCTCGCTGGCATTTCTAAATCGCGCCGTGGTCTACCGGCTCGCCGCCGTGTGTCCCATTGTGCGCGAACAGGAAGTGCGGGGACTGATCCTGCGAGCCCTCGCCGAGCGGCCGCTGTTGCTGCAGGAGCTACGCAGTGAAGAGATGGACGACGAGCATGAAGTAGTAGTGCAGGCGCTGTTTGAATCCGACAAGCGCGACAACACGCTGGTAGAAAGCCTGGTGGCCGAGATTCGCCGCGGCCCCGATGTTTCAGCAGTCGAATGGGCCGAAACCAATCTCGATACGGAATAGAGTGAGGCATGGGATCGCAAGGCTCTTTGCTACCGGCACAGCAGGCACTCGGCGAAGGCGCGCTGCTGCTGCGCGGCTTCGCACTGGCAGCGGAACGCGAACTGCTGGCCGCCGTCCACAGTGTGAGTGCCCGCGCCCCGTTTCGCCACATGTCGGTAAAAGGCGGCCGCAGCATGTCGGTCGCCATGACCAATTGCGGTGGTCTGGGATGGCTGAGCGACGAAAACGGCTATCGATACGAAGCGATCGATCCGCTGAGCGGCGAACCATGGCCGCCGCTACCCGCGTCGTTTGCAGAGTTAGCCGCCGGCGCAGCGGCTGCAGCGGGATTCGCCGGCTTCCAACCCGATGCCTGCCTGGTCAATCGCTATGCGCCGGGCGCGCAGATGGGGCTGCATCAGGACAAGGACGAAATCGACAAGAATGCGCCCATCGTTTCAGTATCACTCGGCTTGCCCGCGGTGTTTCTCTTTGGCGGTTTGAGGCGCAGCGAGCGCTCTCAGCGGATACCTCTGGCAAGCGGTGATGTGGTCGTTTGGGGTGGGCCTTTGCGGCTGGCGTACCACGGCGTAGCCAGGCTCGCGGCAGGCGATCACCCGCTCAACGGAGCAAGCCGGATCAACCTGACTTTCCGCAAAGCACGCTGAGACTGATATTTTGAAGAAATGACTACAACGGCGACCAAGCGAATTGCGCCACCCAAGCGGCTGCTCTACGGACCCGGACCTTCCATGGTGGATCCACGAGCCTACGAAGCGCTCGCGCAGCCGGTCGTAGGATTGCGCGATCCCTACTTCCTGGAAGTGATGGGCGACATTCAATCTGGTTTGCGCGAAGCATTTGGCACCGCCAATGAAAAAATGTTTCTCGCGCCGGCCAGTGGTAGCGGCGCTATGGAGGCGGCAGTAGCGAACCTGGTTGAGCCGGGCGCTAAAGTTGTCGTCTTCACCGCCGGGGTCTTTGCGGAACGAATCGCTACCATGGCCGAACGCCAACGGGCTCAGGTAGTGCGGGTCGCGAAGCCCTGGGGCGAAGTCTTCATCGAGGACGAAGCACAACAGGCAATCGAGCGAGAGCGGCCGCAGGTGGTTGCGTTTGTGCAAGCGGAGACGTCGACCGGCGCCTATCAATCGGGACGAGCAATTGCGCCGGTTGCACGCAAAGCAGGCGCCCTCGTGCTTGCCGACTGCGTGACATCGCTCGGCGCAATGCCGGTTGAACTCGATTCGGTCGGCATCGATGTGGCCTTCAGCTGTTCGCAAAAAGGTTTGAGCTGCCCAGCTGGCTTGTCGCCCATCACCATCGCCCCGAAGGCTTGGGAGCAGATTGTTGCACGAAAAGAACCGGTTTTCACCTGGTATCTCGACTTGCAGCTGATGGACAAATATTTTGGCGAGCAGCACGTTTACCAGCACACCCCCTCGCCGCCGCTCTATTACGCACTCCATCAATCACTGGCAGCGATCGAAGAAGAAGGTCTGAAGGAGCGGTGGCAGCGACATAAACGCGCCGGTCAGCGGCTGGTGAACGGGCTCACTCGGCTGGGCTTCACACCTTTCGTCGAGAATCCCGATGAGCGTGTCTGGCATTTGACGACGGCGGTGCCGCCGGCGGGAAGCGACGAGGCGCAGCTTCGGGAAAGGCTCCTCAGCCGGCATGGCATCGAGGTGGCGGGTGGACTGGGTCAGCTGGCAGGCAAGATTCTGCGCATCGGCACGATGGGTCCGCTCGCCACCGACGGCAACGTAGATATTCTGCTCACCGCGATCGAAGACTGTCTGTAAAACGGCTATGTCGAACGATTTTTCCATCCAAGTCGGGCTGTCTCATCTACAGTTTTTGAAGGGAGACATCACCGCGATTAAAGTCGACGCGATTGTAAATGCGGCCAACTCGGCCTTAGCCGGCGGCGGCGGAGTGGACGGGGCGATTCACCGGGCAGGCGGCCCGCAGCTCATGCGAGAGCTTGACGCAATCCGGGCCGAACAGGGCGGCTGCCCGACCGGGAGCGCCGTCGTAACGAGCGCTGGAAACTTGCCGGCTAAATATGTGTTCCATGCTGTCGGTCCACGCTACCGCGACGGGCGCAACGGCGAAAGCGAACTGCTCGCCGCGTGTTATTCGACCTGCCTCAAGCTGGCGTCTGAACGGGATGTGAAGACCATAAGCTTTCCTTCGATCAGTACCGGCGTTTATGGCTATCCGATCGAAGAAGCAGCCGAAATCGCGGTGCGGACCATCGCGGACTGGCTGCAAGAGCACTCCGGACCGCTGCATACAGTGAAGCTGATCCAGTTCAGTGAACGAGACCACGACATCTACCGGCAACATGCCCAAAAACTGCGCGGCAGCCTTTCAGCCGGAGCCTGAACTACCTCTACAATAGGGTTCATACATGCAAGTCCTGGAGGCTGGCTTAACCAAGTATTTGCTGCTCGAACTGGACCCGGAGTTCATCGGCAGTATTGCAAAGCAGACTGGCTTTGTCTTCAAAATCGACGATCAGCAGCGCGTGCTCTCGCTCGACCTTTCGGCGATTGACCGGGAGGCCCCGCTACTGCTGTTCGATGCAGCCGATCCCGGAAACCTGGGCTGGTTTTCGCGCTGTCAGTTTTATGTGGACGGAACTTCGGGCGCAGTTTTGCAAACCCCTCTCTCACTGGCAAATCAACGCGATCGTGCTGGGCGAACGTCGATCCATGCGGTGCGTGTGCAGATCGCCAAAGAGTTGCCAGGAAGTTTCCGCATGCCGGGTCGGCAGCTGGTGACCGAACAGGTTGTCTATGCGGTGCTGTTCAATTTGTTGAGCGCTCTGATGAATACGGGCGTAGGCGTGTGTGGCGGACCGATTGTAAAGCCGCTGGCCGGCCGTACGGAAAATGTGGGCTCGCGGAATTAGGGCGCTGCGCAAAAGACAGTGAACATAGATATTGCAGGCAAAGTCGTCGTAATAACCGGCGCGGCGCGAGGTATCGGTCGTACCCTGGCGTTGGGACTTGCCAGCGACGGTGCTCGGGTGGCTGTTCTCGCACGCGAGCGCGAAAAGGCGCAGCTGGTAGTTGACGAAATCGAAAAGCTTCCTGATGCTCCGCCCGCCTTGGCGGTGGCAGCCGATGTGGGCGATGAGACCGCCGTCATCCAGGCCGCTGCGGTGGTCGACGCTACCTACGGGCGAGTCGATGCCTTGCTCAACAACGCCGGATGGATGCCCGGCCGCCACCCGGTGCTCGCAATGGAACTTTCCGTGTTTGAAAGGGTGCTGCGCTCCAACCTGATCGGCAGCTTTTTGACCACTAAGCACTTCGCGCCGGTGATGATCCGCGGCGGCGGCGGTCGCATCATCTATCTTTCGAGCGCGGCTGCCGTGCAGACGAACCCGGGAGGCGCAGCGTACGGCGGATCGAAGGCAGCCATCAACATTCTCGCCAACACGGTGCACCAGGAACTCGCCGATCAGGGCATCCGAACCGTTGCCCTTGCGCCAGGCCTGACCGATACGCCCGGCATGCGCGCGATCGTTGGGGAAGACTACGTGAAGCGTGTCGCTTCCAATTACCCGGGCGGCCGGGTCGGCGAGCCGGAGGACCTTGTCGCGTTGACTGCCTTTCTATGCAGCGACGCGGCCCAACATCTCTCCGGAACCGTAATCACTGTGAGGCCACCCGTCAATCGCTGATAAATCTTCCAAGATAAACTTCGACGTGCCGGTTCTGGGAGACCACGGGTACTTAGTTTTTCCAAAATCAACCAGTGTGCCTCTCGTGGAACAGACGTTTTCGCCTGTCACCGTAGTGGTGCTCTGCCCGGAGGTGAGGCGAAGACACCAAAACGCATCCGCGGTTTTTGGAGAGCCTGCCATCTTTTCTGCTTTTTACCCCGCTTAAAAGAAACGCGATATTCACGTCCCAAAAGCTAAGTGCCATTGCTCTGAGAGACCCCGACTCCGGGACGGGTGTATGGTTCAAGAAAGACCAGTAGGATCGAGTCATGGATCGCACCTCGCGCTTTGCACTGACCGTGGTCGCCGTGGCGATACTCCTCGGCTGCGTCGGGACGTCCGCTCAAACGAAGAAGACAACGCCGGCTACCGATCTTTCGTGGATTCGAGATTTCGCCGTTCCTGCTACGCCCGAAACACAAGCAGCTGATCAGGCAGGACAGGAAAACCGACTGAACTGGGATCCGCGATTTGCGGCCTTGCTCAAAGTTTCCTTGCGCCAGCGCCAGAGCTTTTGGTTCGATCACGGACGATTTAAACACAACGTCATAAGTAATTGCGCATCATGAGTGAAACGTGGTCTGCTGACATTATGAGACCACTGAGGATATCGGACGCGATGTCGGTGCTTGGTTTGCAGCAAGAGATCCAGCGTTCTGAGGAGTCGCGCTACGATCACCGGTTGCATGGCGTTTTGCTGGTCGCCCAGGGTATGACCTGCCCTGAAGTAGCACGGCTTTTGGGAGATGCACCGCGTTCCGTCGAGTATTGGGTTCACCGTTTCGAGCAGCAGGGATTGGGGGGTCTGGCCGAGGGAGAACGGTCCGGACGCCCCAGCCGGCTGAGTGAGAAGCAGATCAAAGAGATCAATCGAGTGTTGCGAGAGAGGCCGAGCGACGCGGGGATGCGCGTCAACCTGTGGGATGGCAAGACGCTGTCGGCCTGGCTGGCGAAGACCTACGGCATCCACTTGGGGGTCCGTCAATGCCAGCGTTTGTTCCGGCAGTTCGAGTTCCGGCTCCGCAAGCCCCGGCCCGTTTTGGCGCGAGCCGACCCGACGCGCCAGAAAGCGCATAAAAAAAACTCCGCAAGTTAATGCGGGACAATGCCGTGGACCTCTGGGCGCTGGACGAAGTGCATTTTCAGCAACAGGGATCCCGTTGCCGTATGTGGGTTCCACCGGAAACCAGAGATCCGATCGTGTACCATCATCCGACCCGGAAGAGCGTAGGCTACTTCGCCGCAGTCCGTTTGCGGGATGGCGAATTTTTGTTTCGCCGCGAGACCGGCCGATTCAACGGCGAGTCCTTCTGGGAGTTCCTCAAAATCTTCCGCGAGGCCAGCGCTGTTTCCGGACGTCGCGTCCTCGCCATCAGTGACAACGCGCAGTATCATCGCTCCAAACTCCAGCTGCCTTGGCGTGATCAACAGGCTCCACAATTTCGCTTGGACTTCCTGCCTCCTTACAGCCCGGAACTCAACCCTATCGAACGGGTCTGGAAACTCACGCGCCGGTTGCGTCTGCACAATCGTTATTTCGGATTCCTCGATGGAGTCGTTTCCGCCGTCGAAGATCAGTTCGCCGAATGGACAAAGCCCAACGATACCCTGCGACGATTATGCGCAATTACTTAAGACGCTGTGTTTACGCCGGTTGCCGAGCTCGCGCAGCAGTTCATGGGCGTCCCCGGACGTGTTTTGGTAAATGAGAACCGCTTCGTTACGGCGAATGGATGCGTGCCCCACGATTGCGCCGACAGGGGCATGCTGTGGATCGACACGGCCACCGCCGAAAAGCCCGCATTGATTTTCGCAGCGACGGGGAACATCAGCAACGGACCAGCGGACCGCAATAGCCAGATCCATCTCTGGCTCTTTTCGAGTGCGCGGCTCAACTGGGACAAGCTGCCTCCGCCATTCCCTTCCAGCCTCAACCAGTGGTGGAACAAAACAACAGCAGTTTGGAACGAATGGGTGCCGGAAAAGATCGTTCTGGTGACCCTGGTTCAGCCCTCGGGTGAAATGGTGGACTTGTCGCCGTCACTCTTCGCATTCACTCCGACTGCTTCCGCGGCGATAAATTAGGGCAGCATCACACCCCAAAAAATCTCCATTAGTACCGTTCTTCATCCCTTCTCCTCCTCCGGAACCATCTCTCTGTCTCCTCCGTCCGCCCACTTCCCGGCATCGGAAGAATACCCAAACGGTTTTCTCCAGCCCTCCCCCAAAACCATGCTAACTTACTGATAATAAAAGGCACAGTTGATTTCCATTCACGCGTGATCGACGTTCCGCGCACCCCTCCTGCCCATACGAGTAACTACCGTCGACTTCTTTTATGGACGGTAAAAACCCCCCCCTTCTGCGCGTCTTGCAAAAGCCTACCCCGCCAGAATCTTTTTAGTGAACGCGAGGCTTTCGTCGAGGGCGTCGCGTTCCCGCCGCGCTTCGTTCGGAGTTTGCCAGGGCTCATCCGGGTAGGGCTTGCCGCGCGCGGCAAGTTCGGCAAAACGTTCGAATTCCCAGGCCGGGGTGTTGCGGTAGGCCTCCCAAAATTTTGGATCGTGATAAGGCAAGCGGCGCGGGCCAAAGACGATGGATTCAAGCGAGAGCGGCTTCCCCGGACAGAGTTCCGCAAAGCGTTTTACGTACCCCGAAATATCCACATTGCCCCGGCCCATCTGCACCCAGGTGACGGCGGCGCCTTCGGGTGTGGTCCAAACGGCACTGTCGCGCAGATGGCTGGTGAGCACGTAGGGATGCAAAGTCTCGAGCGTGAGATGAGGGTCTTCGATGGTCCAGAGAGGATTGCCGGAATCGAGGCAGACGCCAACGAACTCCGGGCCCGCTTCTTCCACCAGCATCTTCAATTCGCGCGCCTGCATATCCCCGGCGTGGTTTTCGATAGCAATTTTGATCTGGTTGTCCTGCGCTTTCGACCGCACGCTGCGCAGCACCTGAATAGTATCGGCAATGTGCGCTTCAATCGGACCAGGATGGCGGTCGTCCGCACTGCCCAGCACGGCGCGCACGATAGGCGAACCGACAATGTGCGCCGCGTCGATCATGCGGGTGAGTTGCTCGGGCGCGGTTCCCTGCCCTTTCTCGAACATTTTGGACGAGGGGCAGATCGAGCGCATACCGATTTCGACGGCTAGGCCGAGCTGCCCGGCGTGCTCCCGAACGCTGCGCAGGTTTTGCGGATCGAGGCTGCCCAGAAACCGGATTTCGGAAAAATGCACTACCGCGACCTGACGTGCGGCGCAGTAATCGAGGTATTGAATGGGCGACCAGTTCTGGCCGCGCAGGCTAAACAGATCGATACCGAGTCTGACCTTGGCGGCGACCGCGGCAGCGGCCACGGACCAGGCGGCGGAAGAAGCGACGGAAGAAGCGACAAATGCTCGGCGAGTCATCATCCTGCTCAAAATTTAGCAGGCAGGCATAATCCTAACCCGGCTGCTACCGTGGGCCTATGAAGGACTGGAGCAGACCGGAAGCAGAGGAAGTATCGCCGATCGCGCAAGCGTATGTGGCGCTCGTGCCGGAGGGCGACGTGATGCCAGTACTAGAGCAACAAGGGAAACGAACGGCCGCCTTGTTCGAGGAGATCGGGGAGGCGCGCACCGGCGACTTCCGCTATGCACCGGGCAAGTGGACTGCAAAAGAGATATTGGGACATCTGGCGGACACGGAACGTATTTTCTGCTACCGGGCGCTGCGCCTGGCGCGTGGGGACGAGACGCCACTACCTGGCTTCGAGCAGGCGGACTACGTGGCAGGCGGCCACGCCAATGAACGAACACTGGCTGATTTGCTGGTGGAATGGCGGGCTATACGAGCGGCGACGCTGCTGCTGTACGAGAGCTTTTCACCGGAAGCGTGGCTGCGGCGCGGGCCGGTGAGCCAGTGGCGGTTATCGGTACGCGGCATTGTGTTTACCACCGTGGGACACGAGCTGCATCACTACGCGATTCTGCGGGAGAAGTATCTGGCAAAGTGATCAGAACGCCACTGGCACTCTACCCCGCAAATCAGTACGGGGCGATACCAGAATTGAGCCTGAAACAAGCCCTTATACCGCCTTTTTGCATCAGCCGTACCAAGACGCCTGGAGCTTTCCCTCAATAGCCATTCGACCGTATTCTGCAATCGATGACAGAGATTCTGCGGTTCGGAGCGCAGGACAAACTGTCTTGCTTCGGAGGCTATATGAAACTGAGAAATCTTGTAGTGACAGGCGCAGCGCTGCTATTTTCGGCGCCCCTTTTTGCCGGGACATACTTTGGCGCGGTGGAAGACTGGAAGGGTCTGGACTACGACTATAACGATGTCGTATTTTCGCTGAGTGGAAGTAACTTAAAACTACAGACGCAGACGGGAAAGTGGTTTGCCGAGCCGGCGCTTGGCACCGATGGACGGCCGTTTTGGAACAATAGTTCGCTCGACGGCTCGAACTACAATGCCGGCTATTGCATTTACGGCGGCGGCAGCTGCAATGGTGGGACGGCACTAGACCCTGGAGCGAGTTACTTGGCGGCGAGTGCGACGAGTAAAACCGGCTCGGCGAATGACGTGACGTTCTCGGCGACCGGCAGCGTGACACTATCAGCCGCGCTCGAAGTGACAGCCGGCAAAAATCAGTTGGGCTGGTATTCACTGTCAAGCCCGAGTGTCGTGAATTGGTTGAGCAGCGGCGCATCGACCGGCACCTATAGCTTCAATCCAAACGGCGCGTTCGGACTGGTGAGCGAAAACCTGGTTCCCTACTTCAATCAGGACACCTACAACTTCTATTCGCAAAGCTGGTTAGGCACGCAGGACACGGTTTCGCACTTCGCCTTCTTTGGTGATCCGGCGTCGACAGTGACGCCTGAACCTGGTTTGGAAGGAATGTTAGGCCTGGGTCTCTTAGGAGCTGGCGTAGTCGCACGACGCCGTAAGAAAAGCTAGCGACATTGAGTTGAGCGGAGCAGCGCTCGCGTCCGGCTGCCAGAAGGGACAGCCACGGTGACGGCCGGACGCAGCGCTGAGGTTTCAGCCGATCCCGTGCGAGTCCACTCTTGCACCATTCGTACTGCCTGGTTTACAAACCGTGATTTTGCCCTAAACACCTGCCCCGGAATACCCCGCTCGTTTTTTGAACGAGCCCTTCTTCCTTCCCTGATAAATCAATCTCATAGTTGTGGCTCATGGTTGAGCGTTGACAAGCAGCAATTCTGTTTGCTGTTCGACACCCATTGACCTCGCCTCCGACCGCTGCATAGCATCCGGCGATTGTGCACGTTTTACAGCTGGACAAGAACAATTATTGTGAAAGCGCAAGCTTTCTCGACAGAGCCGTTATATACTCGCCTCTTGGTGGATTGTAAGCGCGGCTGCGGCCGCGGTAGTAGAACTTCCTATGGCACAACTTTTTAGACCAAGTGCGAATACGCTCGCTAAAGTGTCCATCGCGGCCGTAGTTCTGCTCGCGGGCTCAACGCTGGCAGTCGCGTACATAATGGACCGGGGTCCGTGGATGACCGGGGTGCGTCAGGCGCCCGAGCAGCCGATCATGTTCAGCCACAAGCACCACGTGAAGGATGACGGGATCGATTGCCGGTACTGCCATACCAGCGTAGAAACATCGGCTTACGCCGGGCTGCCGCCGACCGAAACCTGCATGTCGTGCCACTCGCAGATCTGGAACAACGTGCACATCACGCAGCCGATCCGGGACAGTTGGGCTAACGGCACTTCGATCGCCTGGACGCGCGTACATGACCTGCCAGACTACGTGTATTTCAACCACAGCATTCACGTGAATAAGGGCGTAGGTTGTTCGACTTGTCACGGGCAAGTGAATCAAATGCCTTTGATGTACAAGGTGAACACGCTCTATATGAACTGGTGTTTGGAATGCCACCGCAACCCGGCAAAATACGTCCGACCGCGTTCGGAAGTGTTCAACATTGACTATAAATATCCGACGAATCAGGCCGAAGTTGGGCAGCAGCTTGTGAAGGAGTATCACGTGAAGTCACTAGTTGACTGCGTAACCTGCCACCGATGAAAGACTCTTCTCAAAATCTAAATCACGAGCACCCGCACTCGCACCCTCATGCCCACGAGCATGAGCATGGACACGAGCATCCGCACAACTCAACGGCGGCGAGCGGTCTGCTATCGCTCGAGACCCTCTTTAAGACCGGCGAGCAGGAGAAACTTCGGCAGCAAAAAGAAACAAACCTGGAAGCGCTGCGGCTGAAGCTGGCAGAGGGGCGCGGTCCGAAATTCTGGCGGACTTTGGACGAAGCAGCCGAATCGGACGAGTTGCAAGAATACGTGGAACAGGAATTTCCCGGTCTGTCCGGGCAGATTCCACAGGGCGTGGACCGGCGCAATCTTTTGAAGGTCATGGCAGCTTCGCTGGCCATGGCTGGCGCGGCAGCCTGTACGAAACAGCCGAAAGAATTGATCGTGCCCTATGTGCGGCAGCCTGAGAACGTGATCCCCGGCGTGCCGCTGTTCTACGCGACCGCCATGACAACGGGCGGCTATGCGCGCGGACTGCTGGCTGAAAGCCATCTGAACCGGCCCACCAAGGTAGAAGGCAATCCTGACCACCCGGCCAGCTTGGGCGCGACCACGATTTTTGAACAAGCTTCGATTCTGAACTTATATGATCCAGACCGTTCCGAAGCCGTGCTGCATGAGGGACGCCTGAGCACCTGGGGCGACTTCACCGGGCGCTTCAGCACCGAAGCGCAGGCTCTAGCGATACGCAAAGGAGAGGGTTTAGCGGTTCTGACCGGACCCATGACGTCGCCTACTTTTCTGAACCAGATGAAAAATCTGGCGGATCAGTTGCCCTCGGCGAAGTGGTACGTTTCCGATCCGCTGGTGAATCCAGCGATTGCAAGCGCGGCAAAAAAGATTTCCGGACGGGGCGCATTTGTTTCGTACGATTTGTCGAAAGCGGCCGTGATCGTCAGCCTGGAAAGCGATTTCCTGAACAGCGGCCCGGCGGCCATGATGTACGCCCGGCAATTTGCCAAGGGACGGAACGTAGACAACGGCGGCATGCCTTCGCGCCTGTATGCCATCGAAGCCGCGCCTTCAGTGAGCGGCTCGATTGCGGATCATCGCTTTGAAGTAAAGAGCAGCGCAGTACCAAATATTGCTTATCAGTTGGCTAAAGCATGCGGCGTAGAAGCTCCGGCGGGCAATGGAGCAGCCCCGGGCTGGCTTAACGCAGTAGCGCAGGACCTGCAGGCAAATAAGGGCAAGTGCGTGGTGATTCCCGGCGAGTTCCAGCCGGAGAGTGTTCATCTTGCGGCTTACGCGCTGAACGAAGCGCTGGGCAATGTAGGGCAGACGGTGAAGGTGCTCGAAGGCGTCGAGGCAGAGAACACCCACTCGCTGGATGAACTCGCAGCCGATCTGAATGGCGGCCGGGTAGAGACGCTGCTCATTCTCGATCAGAATCCGGTATACACCGCACCCGCTTCGATGAACTTCCTGGCGTCCATGCGCAAAGCGCGTCTGGTGGTGCGGCTCGGGCAGTTCTTTGACGAGACATCGCGCTGGAGCCACTGGCACATTCCGGCGGCCCATTACCTAGAGACCTGGGGCGATGCGCGTGCTTTTGATGGCACCGTAACGATTCAGCAGCCGCTGGTTGAGCCTTTGTATGGCGGCAAAAGCGGAGTCGAACTGCTGGCGATTCTGCTGGGCAAGCCGGATGCGAACGCACATGAAGTAGTAAAAGGCTACTGGAACGACAAGGCTAAAGCCGGAGACTTCGACCGGATGTGGCAGACCACGCTGCACGACGGTGTGATGGCGGGTACGGCGATCGGTCCGGTGAATGGCAAGACAGTCGCACTACCGGCTCTCACCGAGCAGGAAGTCACCGGGCTCGAAGTAGTATTCCGGCCGGATCCCACGATCGCCGATGGCACGTATTCCAACAACGGATGGTTGCAGGAGTGCCCGAAGCCGCAGACCAAAATGACTTGGGACAACGTGGTTTCGCTGAGTCCCAAAAATGCCGGCAATCTCAAGGTCACGATTGGCGACATGCTGCGCGTTACGGTGAACGGCAAGAGCGTCACCGGGCCAGCCTGGATTTTGCCCGGCCATGCGGAAGACTCGGTCACGGTCTATTTCGGGTACGGGCGCGAGGGCTCAGGGCGCGTTGGAAACAAGATCGGCTATAACGCCTTCGCGATTCAGGATGCGGCGACGCCGTATGCGGCCAGTGGCTCTCTGCAAAAAACAGGCGAACACTACCGGCTGGCGAATGTGCAGGAAACGCAGACCATGGCGGGGCGCGATCCGGTGCGGGCCGCTGAACTGGCGGAGTACAAAGAGCACCCGGATTTTCCAACGCGCGAAGAAAGACCGCTGCCGCACGACGAGAGCCTCTACAAAGATGTCAAGTGGCCTTACGACGGCTACAAGTGGGGCATGACGATCGACCTGAACGTCTGCACAGGTTGCAGCTCCTGCATCGTGGCGTGTCAGGCTGAAAATAATATTGCGGTGGTTGGCAAGGACCAGGTAGCGCGCGGGCGTCACATGCACTGGATCCGGGTGGACCGCTACTATAGCGGCGATCTGGATCAGCCTGTAATTTACAACCAGCCTGTTCCCTGTATGCATTGCGAAAATGCCCCGTGCGAACTGGTTTGCCCGGTAGCGGCGACCGTGCACAGCGAAGAAGGCATCAACGAGATGGTGTACAACCGCTGTGTCGGCACGCGATATTGTTCCAATAACTGTCCGTACAAAGTGCGGCGCTTTAACTTTTACCTGTATTCGGACTGGAACACGGAGAGCCTGTATGGGGCGCGTAATCCGGACGTCACCGTGCGTAGTCGCGGTGTGATGGAGAAGTGTTCGTATTGTGTGCAGCGCATTCAGGAAGCCAAGATTACGGCAGATAAAGAGGGACGCGACGTACGGGATGGTGAGATTCTCACGGCCTGCCAGCAGGTTTGTCCAACACAGGCCATCACGTTTGGCAATTTGAATGACAAGGATAGTAAGGTGGCGAAGTCGCAGGCACTCGAGCGGAAATATGGGCTGCTCGACGACTTGAACACCCGTCCGAGAACGCAGTATCTCGGGTTTGTTCGAAATTCTAATGAGGCGCTAAGGGGTCAGCGTGGAAACAACAGAGTTTGAGCAAAGGTTCGACAATAACGTCACGATAGCCGATCCGGGCGCCGACCGCATTTTGAGCCCGGGGCATACGTACGGCTCGGTGAGCGACAGCATTGCCGGGGTAGTGACGCTGCCGTGGAAGCAAGCGCCGAAGAAGTGGCTGGTGGGCGCGTTCATTGCCTTTTGCTTCGTTAATTTGCTGATGCTTTGCCTGTGGGTTCTCTTTACAAAGGGCGTCGGCATTTGGGGCGTTAACATTCCGATCGGGTGGGGCTTCGCGATTATCAACTTTGTGTGGTGGATCGGCATAGGGCATGCGGGCACGCTAATCTCGGCGGTGCTGTTCCTGTTGAAGCAGGATTGGCGAACTTCCATCAACCGGTTTTCAGAAGCCATGACGCTGTTTGCGGTGGCTTGCGCGGGTATGTTCCCGATTCTGCACTTGGGGCGGCCCTGGCTGGCGTACTGGTTATTTCCCTATCCTAATTCGATGTGGTTGTGGCCGCAGCCGCGCAGTCCGCTCGAATGGGATGTGTTTGCGGTCTCGACATACGGAACTGTCTCGCTGGTGTTCTGGTACATCGGGCTGGTACCCGACCTGGCGACCATGCGCGACACTTCGCCGCACATGTGGCAGAAACGCATTTACGGGGCTTTAGCCTTGGGATGGCGCGGTTCAGCGATCCACTGGCATCGGTATCAGAAGGCCTATCTACTGTTGGCCGGGTTGGCGACGCCGCTGGTGCTTTCGGTTCACACGATTGTCAGCTTCGACTTCGCGGTCAGCGTGCTCCCAGGTTGGCATACGACGATTTTTCCGCCCTATTTTGTGGCGGGCGCAATTTACTCGGGCTTTGCGATGGTGCTGACGCTGATCATTCCGCTGCGTGCGTGGTACAATATGCGCGACCTGATTACGCTGCGCCACATCGATGCGGCTTCCAAGCTGATGCTCGGCACGGGTCTGATTGTGGCGTACGGCTATTCGATGGAAGCTTTTTTTTCCTGGTATAGCGGCGATAAGTACGAGAGCTTCATGTATTGGAACCGCGTGACCGGGCCCTACGCTTTCTCCTACGCCCTGCTGATTCTCTGCAACATCATCATTCCGCAGGCCCTGTGGTCGAAGAAGGTGCGCCATAACATCGTCCTGGTTTGGCTGATCGCGATCGTGGTGAATATCGGCATGTGGCTGGAGCGGTTTGAGATTGTGGTGACAAGCCTGCATAGGGATTTCCTGCCATCGTCGTGGGGCATTTACATCCCGACAAAATGGGACTGGGGCACGTATGCCGGGACGTTGGGATTTTTCATGCTGTTGATCTTCCTGTTTGTCCGTGCTTTGCCCTCCATCTCCATATTCGAGGTGCGCGAGGTGGTGCATCATGAGGCGCATGCGCGGCACGAGATAGAGGAGGCGGTATGAGTCATACGCTCAATCCGCTGCCGGATGTTTACGGGGCGATGACCGAATTCGATACTCCGGAGGAGTTGATACGAGCCTGCAAGCGAGCTTACGCAGCCGGCTTCCGGAAAATGGATGCTTATGCACCGCTGCCGGTGGAGGGCTTGGCGGAAGCCATCGGATTCAAACGGAACAAAGTGGCGTTTTGTGTACTGATTGGAGGCATCTGTGGCGCGATATTCGGGTTCGGCTTACTCGAGTGGATTACGGTCGTGGCCTACGCGCACAATGTAGGCGGACGCCCCCTGAACAGCTGGCCATCCTACATCCCGATCACCTTTGAGTGCATGATTCTTTTCTCGGCGCTCACGGCGCTGGTGAGTATGCTGGCCATGAATGGATTGCCAAGGCCCTATCATCCGGTCTTCAATGTGCCGGCTTTTGAGAGGGCGTCTGTCGATAAATTTTTTCTCTGTATCGAGTCGACAGACCCGAAGTTCCGGGCCGAAGATACAGTGGAGTTTCTGCAGGGTTTGGGAGGAAATGAGGTGTCCATTGTTCCGGCGTAAGTGGATGATGCTTGGACTGGCTGGAGCGCTGCTCGGTACGACAGCCTGCCGGCAGGACATGCATAATCAGCCACGCTACAAGCCACTGGCCGCCACCAACTTCTTCGGAGACGGGCGCTCAGAGCGGCCTACCATTGCAGATACAGTGGCGCGTGGACAACTGCGAATCGATGAAGCCCGGTACATGGGCAAGACGGGCGGCAAAGACATCGATTATTTTCCCATTCAAATCACGAAAGCAGACGTGCAGCGCGGTCAGCAACGCTTTAATGCGTATTGCACGCCGTGCCATGGCCGGTTAGGGAACGGGCATGGCATGGTGGTGAGCCGGGGACTGCGGCAACCGCCCAGCTATCTGGACCCACGCCTGGTGAATGCACCGGTGGGACATTTTTTCGATGTGATGACGAACGGATACGGGGCGATGTACAGCTATGCTTCGCGTGTAGCGCCGGATGACCGGTGGCGGATCGCGGCTTATATCCGAGCTCTGCAATTGAGCCAGAACGCGCCGCCGGAAGTGGCGCAAGAGTACAGCAATCAGAAAGGCGGGACGCGCGCAGTGGCTAAGGCCATGGCGGCCGGCGGACCTGCCGGAGGAATGAAGTGAGCAGTCATGCACTCGCGGAGAATATCCCCGTACCGGAGATTAGGCTGGGCGCCAAAGCTGCCAGCATCGAACGTATATCGGGCGTAGTAGGCGGCTTGGGACTGCTCCTCTGCGTCGCTGGGTTTTTTGCGAACCGGGCTGAGTTCTTTCAGTCGTATTTGTTTGCGTTTATTTACTGGAGCGGGTTTGCTTTTGGGAGTCTGGGAATTTTACTGTTGAACAACGTGGCCGGCGGCATCTGGGGAGTGACGGCGAGGCGCTTCCTCGAAGCCCAGATGCGGACGTTGCCGCTCATCTTTTTGTTTGTCGTGGTGCTGCTCTGCGGATTGAAATATTTGTATCCCTGGACTCATGCCGATATCGTAGCGAGCAGTGATGTGTTGCGGTCCAAACATCCTTACCTGAACATTCCCTTCTTCATAGCGCGAGTGTTTATTTATTTTGCGATTCTTCTCTTCTGGGGCATGCGGATCAATCGCATGTCGGATCGACAGGATGTGACCGGTGATCCACGCATCCGCGAAAAAATGAGAGCCTTTAGTTCGCCTGGTTTATTGATCTTCGTTTTGGTGATGACCTTCGCCTACATCGACTGGATATTGTCGACCGATGCGCAATTCTTTTCCACTGTCTATGGGGCAATGATTTTGATTGGCGATGTGGTGCAGACTTTTGCCCTCACATTGATCACGATGATTCTGGTCTCGAAAGAAGACCGCTTCGGCGGCCGGCTCAATGCGAAAGTGTTACACGACCTGGGGAACATGATGTTTGCGTTCGTCATTTTCTGGACGTATTTAAGTGCGTCGCAGCTGATCATTGTCTGGCCGGCGAATCTACCGCAGGAATTGGTCTGGTATTTGGATCGGGTAAGCGGCGGCTGGAAGTGGCTGTGCCTGACGACGGCCCTATCGATGTTCCTGATTCCCTTCCTGGCGTTGCTTTCGCAGGCAAGAAAGAGGGATCCACAACGCTTGATTAAGATCGCAGTATGGCTGTTAGTGGCGCGGGCGGTTGATGTGTTCTGGATCGTAATACCGACGTTCCGCAATGCGAGCACTAGCTTCCTGCTGCCGCATACCAGCCGCGGGTTTGCGATTTACTGGACAGATTTCGCCGCCTTCTTCGGCCTGGGCGGAATTTGGTTGTATGTGTTCCTGGGCCAGCTAAGAAGAAGGCCGCTGCTGCCGTTGCGCGATCCACGGGTAAGCGCCCCGATTCCGGAAGAGGTGCTGGCGTGAGCGGATCGATGAAGGGCACCAAGCCGAACGAGTTGGTGCATTCGGAAGGCGAGAAGCATTCTGAACCGGTTTTAGGCCATGATGGCACGAATTACGAACAAGTCGACGCTAAAGCAGGGCTGGTAGTCAGCTCGCTGGTTCTAATCGGTTTGACGCTGGTGGTGGTGTTTATCATGACCGTCGGCATTCAAAAGTACATCCAGAAGAGGAACCCGGAAGGGCAATTGCCAAGTCCGCTGTCGCCGGCGCGCATAGTTCCTCCCGCGCCGCAATTGCAGGTGCAGCCCTGGGAAGACCTGCCCGCCATGCGAGCGCACGAGAACGAAGTGTTGAACAGTTCCGGGAAAGACGCGGAAGGCCACTTTCATATCCCGATTACCGACGCGATGGGCGTGGTAGTTTCGCGTTTAAAGGTGGAACCGAACGCGCCAACAGGGTTGACGACACCGGGTGGCGGCGGACGTCCGTTCGCGGGCAGTCTGGCAGACATGCCGCCGCAATACCGCACGCCGGCTATTCAAGGAGAAATACAAAAACATGCGCAGTAAGGGCATGAGCATTGCTGCGGTGGCAACGCTGGCATCGGCCAGTCTGCTATCAGCGCAGTATGCCCGCCCCAAAATTACCAATGGCGTCACGATCGAGCAGAAGCTAAACTCGCCCGTGCCCATTGATCTGATGTTCCACGACGAAAACAACCAGCTGGTTCCGCTGCGAACGTACTTCGGGGACAAACCGGTTGTGATCTCGCTCGTGTATTTCAACTGCCCGAGCTTGTGTCCAATGAGTCTTCACGAAACAGTCTCGAGCCTGCGCCGCGTGTCGCTCCAACCGGGGAAAGATTACAACGTGGTGGTGGTGAGCTTCGATCCGAACGATACGCCGCGCGCAGCTCAATTGACCAAAGAGAAGTACAAGGCGCAGTTCAACGGCCGGAGCGGTTACGACGACGGATTTCATTTTCTGACCGGGGACGAGGCGTCGATTGCGAAGTTGGCGAAAGCCGTTGGATTCGGGTATCGATACGACAGCTCGACGAAACAGTTCATTCATGCGGGCGGCATCATGGTCGCGACGCCGGATGGTAAGCTGTCGCGTTACTTTTACGGAATTGATTACGCACCGGCCGATTTACGCATGGCGCTGGTAACAGCCTCCGCAAACAAGATTGCTACTCCGGTGGATTACGTGCTGCTGTTTTGTTTCCACTACGATGCGACGCAGGGGAAGTATTCGCTGGCGATTGTCAACGTGTTGAAGCTGGCGGGCGCGGTGACTGTGGTGCTGCTGGCTGTATTGATTTTTTATCTGATGCGAGACGACAAGAAAAAGAAAGAACCCGTGACTTGGAAAGAGGCGCGGCATGTGGGTTAACAATCCTCTTTTAGCGGACCTGCCGCTCTTTCCAGTGGCGGCGTCGGCGCAGGCCGGCAGCATTGATTCGCTTTACTGGTTCTTAACCGTGGTCTCGGTGATCATGACAGCGGTGATCTTCGCCGCCGTGGTGTTTTTCGCCTGGAAGTATCAGAAACGGCCAGGCGTAAAAGCCACCCAAATTGAGGGCTCGACAAAGCTCGAATTGACATGGTCGATTGTGCCCTTTCTGATCATGCTGGTGATGTTCTGGTGGGGAGCCAAGATTTACTTCTCCGCGCAGAATCCACCGAAAGATGCGATGGAAGTCTTTGTCACCGGCAAGCAATGGATGTGGAAGATTCAGTATCCCGACGGGACGCGCGAAATTAACGAGTTGCATGTTCCAGTGGGACAACCTGTAAAGCTGACCATGGCTTCGGAAGATGTGATCCATAGTTTTTCTATACCAGCCTTCCGGGTGCGGCACGACGTGGTCCCCGGACACTATGACAGCTTGTGGTTCACTGCGACAAAGGCTGGGCACTACCATTTGTTCTGCACTGAGTATTGCGGTAACTCGCACGCGGCAATGATCGGATGGGTGGATGCAATGGAGCCGCGGGAATACGCCAACTGGGCGAGCGGCGGAAACGGTGGCGGCGACTTGGCGCTGCAAGGGCAGCAACTGTTTGTGCAGAACGGCTGTTCAACGTGCCATCTACTCGAGCAGCAAGGCCGATGCCCGAACTTGCGCGGCCTGTATAACAAGCCGGTGCAACTGGCCGACGGACGAACGGTGATAGCGGATGCTTCTTATCTGCGCGAATCGATTTTGGAGCCTAACGCCAAAATTGTGGCGGGATTCGAACCGAACATCATGCCGAATTTCAAAGGCCAATTGACGGAGGAGAACGTGATTCAGCTGATCGCTTATGTGAAATCGCTCTCACCTACAACTCCGGCCTCGCAACAAGGCAGCCAGCAGGCGCCGGTGGTAAGCGCACCCCAGGGTCCAAAACCGCCCTTGAAGTCGAGCAATCGAGCACCGCAGGTTAAGCAGTAAGGAAAGAAAAATGGCAACAATCGCACAACTACACGGCTCGCCACAAACCGAAGCAGAAGAGGTCAATTACCTCAATGTGGAGCACGGCTGGAAAAGCTGGCTATTGACGACCGACCACAAGCGCATCGCGGTTCTTTACCTGATCTCGATTACGCTGATGTTCTTCGTGGGCGGCGCGATGGCGGTGCTCTTCCGGATCAATCTGCTCGAACCGGAGGGCATCTTCGCCCCGGAGACTTATAACCGGTTGTTTTCGATGCATGGCATCGTGATGGTGTTCTTCTTTCTCGTGCCATCGATCCCGGCAACGCTGGCGAATTTTCTGATACCGATCATGATCGGTGCAAAGGATCTGGCCTTTCCCAGGGTGAACCTGTTGAGCTGGTATATCTATGTGATCGGCGCAATTCTGACGATGTACGCAGTGGTTCGCGGCGGCGTGGATACGGGCTGGACCTTCTATGCACCATACAGCAGCACCTATTCCAATTCGTATGTACTCGCGGCGGCGTTCGGTGTCTTTACGGCGGGCTTCTCGTCGATCCTGACTGGCTTAAATTTCATTGTCACCGTTCATAAGATGCGTGCGCCGGGCATGACGTGGTCGCGGTTGCCGCTGTTTGTCTGGGGGAACTATGCGACCGGCTTGATTCAGGTTCTAGGGACGCCGGTTCTCGCGATTACACTGCTGCTACTAGCATTCGAACGCATAGCACACGTGGGGATTTTCGATCCCAACATTGGCGGCGATCCGATTCTGTTCCAGCATCTGTTCTGGTTCTACTCGCATCCGGCGGTGTACATCATGATTCTGCCGGGCATGGCCGTCATCAGCGAAATCGTGGCGTGTTTTTCGCAGAAGCGAATCTTCGGCTATAACTTCATCGCATTCTCGAGCATGGCGATCGCGGTGTTGAGCTTCGTCGTGTGGGGCCATCATATGTTCGTCACGGGCGAGAGCATGTATACGAGCATCGCCTTCTCCTTCCTGAGTTTCGTGGTGGCGGTTCCGTCGGCGATCAAGGTGTTTAATTGGACGGCGACCATGTATAAAGGCTCGGTGTCGTTCGATACGCCGATGCTCTACGCCTTCGGCTTTATCGGACTGTTCACGATTGGGGGGTTGACGGGCTTGTATCTGGCCTCGCTCGGCATGGATGTTGCCACGCACGGAACCTACTTCGTGGTGGCGCACTTTCATTACGTGATGGTGGGCGGCATGGTAATGGCTTTCCTGGGCGGCATCCATTTCTGGTGGCCGAAAATAACGGGCCGCATGTATCCGGAGGCGTGGTCGAAGTTCGCCGCGCTGATCGTGTTCATCGGCTTCAACCTGACTTTCTTCCCGCAGTTCATCCTGGGCTACCTGGGCATGCCGCGGCGCTATCATGCGTATCCGCCGGAGTTTCAGGCGTTAAATGTACTGTCGACGGCGGGTGCCTCAGTTCTGGGAATCGGCTATCTGATTCCGATGGTTTATCTCATCTGGTCGCTGAAGTACGGCAAGAAGGCGGGCGTCAATCCCTGGCACGCGACGGGGCTCGAATGGAAGATTCAATCGCCGCCAACGACGTTTAACTTTGATACTACGCCGGTGGTAACGGAAGAAGCTTACAATTACGGGGAGCTGGAGGAAATCGTTGGCTGACACACTCGTGCCGGTGGGACACCAAGAACCCTCGGCGGAAGCAACACACCTTCGCCATCACTTTGCGACGGCGGAGCAGCAGATGGACGCCTCCATGCTCGGCATGTGGACGTTTCTGATTACCGAAGTCCTGTTCTTCGGCGGCATGTTTACGGCGTACGCGATTTATCGCGGCATGTACTCGGATGCCTTCGCCAGCACCAGCCGCTACATGGACGTCTTTCTCGGCGGAACCAACACGGCCGTGCTGATCTGTTCGAGCTTGACGATGGCGATGGCAGTCCGTGCGGCCCAGTTAAGCAAACGCAAAGACCTGATGCGGTTCTTAATCCTGACCATGATCTTCGGCACTGCGTTCCTGGTGATCAAGGGTTTCGAGTATCACAGCAAATGGGTGGAGCATCTGGTACCCGGCTTTGACTTTCAATACCAGCCCTCTTACTACCAGCAGCACGCACAGATCTTGTTCTTTCTGTACTTCTGTATGACGGGTATGCACGCCATCCACATGATCGTGGGCTTGGGCTTATTGACGTACCTGTTCATACAGGCTAAGAGGAGCGTATTTACGGCGGACTACTATTCACCGGTGGAGATGATTGGGCTGTACTGGCACTTCGTCGATATCGTGTGGATTTTCCTGTTCCCCTTACTCTACTTGATTGGACATCGCGGATGAGCACAAGTCATATGGGCGAGGATCGTGCCGCCGGTCATGCGGCACTGATTCCTAAAGTTTCGACGCTGGTCGCGGTGTGGGCGACGCTGATCGTGTTCACATTTCTTACGAGCGCGGCGTCGTACGTGGATGTGGGCGAGTGGAACATCGTCGTGGCGCTGCTGATCGCAGTCACCAAGGCTTCTTTAGTGGTTTGGATCTTCATGGGCGTCCGTCACGTGACGACGCTGACACGACTTTTCGTGGCGGCCGGTCTGGTGTGGCTGTTCATAATGATCCTGTTAACGGCGAGTGATTATACGACCCGCGCCTGGACGTATCAGCCGAAACCGTGGGCAGACAATCCGGCGCATGGCTTGAGCCGGTAAAGGTTTTCTTCATCCGCTCTTCTGTTTTGGCATTTTTAGTTGTTAGCAGCTAGGCCGTTCCGTCTGGCAGAGGCCATAGCAGCCTCTCAGAATACGGAGTAGAGTGAGAGGGAGAAGGGCTGTTTCGACGATTATGGCGGAAACCAGTGCGACGGTGGTGCGGCGGTACGTGACGGATGCGATTGCGCTTGAGAAAGATTTACAGGCGCGGTTCGACGGCTTTACTGGAGAGGGCGTCGATACCGCGGCGCAGAAGCTGTTTCGGAAGCTTGCGGCCGTGACCAAGACCCACCAGGACACTCTCGGCACGCGCCTGGAACAGCTCGGCGGAAGCCTAGCTGCGACGAGAAGTTTCGTGGAACAGATCTTCGGGTTCAGACACAAGCACTTCCCGAACGGACATGCAGGCGAGGCAACGATGGCGGAGCACGTCGTTCAGGCGTTCGCGGCAACTAACGGGGCCATTGCGTTGTACGAGGTGTTGCGTGCCATGACCGAAGCGGCTGGAGATAGCGACACGGGCGTACTGGTGCGGTTAGCCCAAAAAGAGACGAAGCTGGCGGCCGAGAATATCTGGCAATTCCTTCCGGGAGCATCCTGGGAATCCGCTGAGGCGGGTTTGCGGGCAAAAGCCACGAGCAGTTGAGGCGTTCAGGGAGGTGAAGCTCTGCGTGCTGCTCACGCTGGTTTTGGCTGCTGCGGCGGCGTCGCCCCATTCGGACCCGGTCCAAACGTTTTAAGTTTTAAGACCTTATCGCGGCGCTGTGGCACGAACCTCACGGTCATTTAAAGTCTGCGTTGGCCGGAAATCGTTGCCAAGTATTTTTCGAAACGCTTCGAACTGCTGTGGCGAAAGCTCCGCTTCACGCTTCAACACAAACCATGTAACAATCTCGGAGCAAGGTGGAGTCGTGAACGACCCGCGATATGTGTAGTAACTTCCTATCCCTTTCAATACAAGAGTCAGTCCTTTAACTTCAGTCTTAGGTGATGTCGTTTTCTCCGGCAAGCCGGCGTCGATCAGCTTCTGCAGCAGGCGGCTCTCTCTCCCGGTGCGGTACAAAACTCCGATCACTGCGTAGTGAGCGTTTTCGTCTTCGAAGACGGCGTGCAGTTCCATTTCGCTATGTTTTCCGTCGAGGGTATGCTCGGAAAGCGTATGGAAATGGAACTGACGAAGGGTGAACGTGGTCCCGTTATGCACCAGCATGTTCGGATTGTGTTTCGGCGCTGTTGCCTGTACCGTATAACCTGGCGCCGGGTTCTCTAAAGTGAACGAAGTGTCCGCGAGCGTCAAGTCCAGCGGCTGAAGTGTTGTGTCTTCATCCACCGACTGGCTGTCGATGTTGACTGGCGATTGGTGTGTTCCAGCACAAGCTGAATTTATCTCGTCCCAAAACCCTGGACCCTTATCACCTGAGTAGGAAAAATCTGGAGCACTAAGCACCAAGGACGACGCACCAGGCCCAGCTTGCGCCAGGGCAGGAATCGAGCTCCCGACAAACCATACCAGCGCGGTCCCTAGTGACATGATCTGCAATTTCATATGATGATCCAGCGGTAGCAATTCGAAATGACTGGTGGCAGCATACCACTTCGACCCTCCCCAGTGCTGATCGATTTTTTCATTGCGCCAAGATGGACGAATCGAAAATTGGACAAATGGCCGACCGGATCAGTCAGCCTACGTTGTGGAGCCGGTCAGGCGCCAGGCATTCCGACCTAAAGCCAGCGGAGTGGAAGCGAATTGCCGACTGGCTCACCGGGATCATCAAAGACTGCGAACCCGGCCTCCGACCAACTAAATGGGTAGATGGTCTTCCGAAGTTATGGCGTTTAGGGTAGACTATCTACCAGCACTCATGCGCAAAGAATCTCGCGACCGGATTGAGCTGTTACAAGGCACGCTCGATATGCTGATCCTGCGCACCCTGCGCTTCGGCCCAGCCCATGGACATCAAATTGCAAAACACATTCAGCAAACCACCGAGCAGGTGTTGCAGGTGGAGCACGGCTCGCTCTATCCGGCGCTTCACCGCCTTGAGCGCAAAAGCTGGATTGCGGCTAAGTGGGAGCCGGCCGGCAAGGATCTGAAGCGCGAGTACAAATATTACCGGCTCACGCCGGCCGGCAGGAAACAACTGTCGGCGGAAGAGTCGAAATGGAAGCAATTGACTGCCGCAATCGGACGCGTGATGTGGCCGGCGGAGGAAAAGTGAAATGCGCTGGTGGCGGAGAAAAGAGCGCGAGCAAGACCTGGAGCGTGAATTGCGTTCGCATCTGGAGTTGGAAGCCGCCGAGCTAACGGACGCGGGATTACAGCCGGAGCAAGCTCGCTATGCGGCACAGCGAGTACTTGGCAACACCACAACCGTGAAGGAAGAGACCCGCGAAATGTGGGGGTGGAGCTCAATGGAACTTCTTCTGCAGGATCTTCGCTATGGCCTTCGGACACTCGCCAGAAGCCCAGGCTTTACCGTGGCGACGGTGCTCACTCTTGCTTTGGGAATTGGGGCGAACTCGGCGATGTTCAGCGTGATCGACGGCGTTTTGCTTCGTGCGCTTCCCTACCCGGATGCGAAACGCCTCGCCCTCGTAAACGTGCGTTTCTCTCCGCAAAACACAGAGTATGGGACGATGTCGATTGCCGACTATCTGGATTGGAAAGCGCGGAACCGTGCTTTTCAAGATCCGGCGATTTTCTCGAATGCAAGCTGGCGTTTCGATGTCACCGGTGCGGGCGAGCCAATAGAGGTAAAGGGTTGCGCCGTAACAGAGAACTTCTTCTCTGTGCTGCGTGCCGGCCCCATGCTGGGGCGAGTGTTTCGCGCGGGCGAAAGCTCCCCGACCGCGACGCCGGAGGTGGTGCTAAGCGAGTCTCTGTGGCGTCATCATTTTAAAGCCAACCCCGCTGTCTTTGGGCGCGCAGTGAATCTGAGCGGCGCGCAAGCGGTAATTATCGGCGTGATGTCCCAGGCATTTCGCTTTCCAGCTGATCAGGAATTGTGGACAAACATTCGCCTGCGACCTCCGACCCGGCGCGGGCCGTTCCCGTTCATTGGACTGGCGCGATTGAAGCCGGGCGTTAGTTTCCAACAGGCGCAGGCCGAAACCAACGCGATCGGGAAGCAGATCGAGCTGGCCAATCCAGGAAATTATCAGGGGATGACCATGCCGCTGCTGCCTCTGAAAGATGCCTTAACCGGAAAGGCCCGACCCGCGTTGCTTGTAATGTTCGGTGCGGTGTTTTTGGTTTTGCTGATTGCCACCGCCAATGTGGCAAACCTAATGCTGGTGCGGGCTAGCGCTCGTGAGCGCGAGATGGCGATACGGCTCAGCCTTGGCGCCGGGCGCGGGAGGCTGGTACGGCAGATATTGACGGAGAGCTCTCTGCTTGCGGGATGCGCAGGTGTGGGAGGACTCGCGCTCGCGTCGCTGGCCGTTTCGGCTTTACGCACCTGGAATCCAGGAAATCTGCCGCGGATCGAAGACGTGCATCTGGATTTTCGGGTCCTCGCCTTTACGTTTCTCGTCTCGGTTTTGACGGCGCTCCTCTTTGGTCTCGCTCCAGCCTTCCGAAACGCGCACTCGGATTTGCATGCCGCTCTCAAGCAAGCCGGCCGAACCGGGGCTCTGAGTTTGGGTAAGAGACGTACACATGAGGTTCTCGTGATTGCAGAGGTGGCGCTCTCATTCACGTTACTGGTGGCGGGCGGACTACTGCTCCGAAGCTTCGTGAGGCTTGAAAAAATGGAGGCTGGTTTTCAATCGGCTCCGCGGCAAGTGTTAGCGGTCGGCGTTGCCCCCAGCCGTTCGAACACGCGCACCACCGAGGCAATGCCGTTTCAGAGCACGCGGTATGTGCGCATCCTAGAGCGGGTGCGCAGACTCCCTGGTGTGTTGTCCGCAGCGTTCTCGGATTCTCTTCCGCCCGACCGCCGCGCCGACTACGATACCTTTCAGATCGAGGGACAACCGTGGACCGAAGCGGGATTTCCGGCCATCACCACTGTTCTCGCGAGTCCAGGCTATTTCGAGACCCTCGCTGTGCCATTGCGCAGGGGCCGGTACTTCACTCAAGCCGATGGCGTCAACGGGTCCGGGGCTATCATCATCAGCGAAAGTCTGGCACGACGCTACTTCGGGAACAGCAATCCGATCGGCCGCCATATTGCGCCTAGCGGACCGGATAACCATAATCCCTGGTTGCCGATCGTGGGCGTGGTGGGCGATGTAAAGTATACCGGGCTCGATAGCGCGCCGGAGCCCGCCTATTACCCGCTTTATGCGGAGTTTTTCGATAGCGAAAAACTGAACCTGGTGGTCCGGTCGTTTATTGCCGCAACACTGCCACATCAGATCGAGCGGGAGATTCGGGCGATCGATCCAGAGGCCACCCTAAGTGACATAGCAACGTTAGATCTTGTGAGATCGGCCTCAGTTGCGCAACCCCGTTTTCGAACGGCTTTAATTGCTGGCTTTGCCGGTGCGGCCCTACTGCTTTCCGGGATCGGCATTTATGGGGTGATCGCTTACGCGGTCGTGCAGCGCACCAATGAGATCGGCATTCGAATGGCGTTGGGAGCACAGCGGAGCCGCGTGCTCAAACAGATCATAGGACAGGGGATTGGGCTGGCTTTGGTGGGAATCGCTGTCGGTCTGGCAGGGGCTATTCTACTGACGCGATTACTTTCAAGTCTGCTGTTTGCGACCAGCCCCACGGATGCGATCACATTCACCGGGGTCACGCTTCTCCTCGTAGTTATCTCAATGCTAGCGAGCCTGATTCCATCGTGGCGGGCGATCAGGATCGATCCGGTAACAGCTTTGCGGTACGAATGAAATTGCCACTGAGTAATGTCGAAGGAGAAAACAAAGTGAAAACTTACGCGGTTGAGCAAGCTGTTCAAGCTCAGAAGGCTCTGCGAAATGCTGCAGGTCTTGGTCCCGAAATGTTTCCGATCCAGGCGTTTGTGGGCATGATTAGCGATGAGATTGAAAAACTCCGCTCGCAAGGGAAGACAAATGATGACATCGCAGACCTGATCCGGGCGAACTCAAGCATCGAGATCACCGCTTCCGAGATCGCGGAAAACTACGCTCCGCCGGAAGACCGTCATCAATCTCATCGCTAAATTCAGTTTGCTCGCGCTTAGGGAGCGCTATGCCCGGTACACTGCAGCACGCCCAGGTAGGCGCTCCAAGGGCCGACCGCCTCCCGGTACTGGTGAGCCATCACGCGGGATAGTTGATGGAGATGCGTGAAGTCGTGAACGGCCCAAGTCGCCAGAAGTTGCGACAGGGTCACCGTCCCTAACGCCGGATGAGTTCCCCGGCGAATAAAGTCTTCCGGCTGTAAATTCATGGCATGCAGCGCGACTAAGTTGTCATCGCGTAGCTGCGCGAAATCGCCCAGCAATTGCTCGAGCGATTTGCCCTCGCTCTCTCTGAGCTGCGCAAAGCGGTCAAAAGGATCAAACGCACGCGCCTCACCTTGCTCCAGCAGGATTCTTATTCGTGGCAGCCAATCGTTGCGCTCGCCGCAGATCAGGTGGCCGACAATGTCGAATGCGCTCCAGCTATCATGTCCTTCGTTGCAGCGCACCCACTTATCGGGCAGGCCGCGCAATAGCGCATTCAGTGCAGCGGGAGTGCGTGTGAGAACGGCAACAACATCGTCCAAGCTGAACTCGCTGGAAATGTGCGTTTCCATAGGCTACGAACGACGAAGGTGTGACATGCGGCTAACCCACCGCAGATATTGCCAAAGCGAGGAGCGTTCTCGCCAGAGGAAAGATAAAAATTGCTGTTTGGTGATGGACTCGGCGGGCAGACCGGAATAGGTTTCAATGCGCCAGCGTAAGTAGGGAGATCGCCAGGGTGTAAGCCGATAGCCGCGTGTTGAGATCCAGAGAAAACGCAGCATCAGGGGTTGGTCTGCTTCAGCGAATCGGGCGTCGCGTAATAGCCGGAACGGGTTCGGACAACAGGTTTGCCAGGGGCATCGACGGTCACTTTAATTTGCCGGTAGCTTCCGTCGAGAGCCTGAATAGTTGGGCTATAAGCGATGGTGTATTGGCTGCGGATGTCACGTGCCACTTCGACGGCTAAGGACTGCACTTCGGCCACTTCTTTCGGGTAGAAGGCGAGGCCTCCGGTGGATCCGGTCAGTTCGCGGAGGGCGCGGCGCGCTTTGACGGCTTCGTGCTTTTCCTCCTCGCTGAAGAGCCCGATCGCGTAGAGCAGGACGTCACTCTGGTTGGAGCGGGCCACAACTTTTTCCAGGGAAATATCGCTGGCATTATCGTTGCCATCCGTGATAATCAGCAGAACCTTCTTGTCTTTCTTGGCGTCCTTACGCTCGTAATCCAGAGCTTTGCTGATGGCGTCGCGCATGGCGGTGCCGCCGCGCGAGTCGATGCGCGCCAGGCCTTGCTCGAGCTTACGAATGTCGTTGGTGAAGGGAACGTCCAGGAAAGCGTCGTCATTGAAGTTGACGATGAAGACTTCATCCTGGGGATTGGAATGTCGCACCATCTCGAGCGAGGCGGCTTCCACGCGGCTGCGCTTGTTGCTCATGCTGCCGCTATCGTCGATGACAATGCCGAGCGAAACCGGCACATCCTCGCGCCGGAAAATCTTCACTTCTTGCGGCTTACCGTTTTCGAAGACTTTGAAGGCATGCTGATTCAGGTTAGTGAGCAGCTTGCCCTTCTTATCGGTGACGCTGGCGTGAAGAACGACCAGGCGCGTGTCGGAATGAAATTGCGCAGCGGCAACAGCGGCAAAGAGCAAGGCGACCAGGAGAACGGCCAAAGTCGCGCGTTTATTGGGCAGGCGCATAATATCCCAGTCTGAAGTATGCCTTGAGCGGCGGCAACCCTCTGGGCTGGTTTAACTTGACCTGCACCTTGCGATACTTGCCGTCGCGCTCCCGATTCTTGGGTGTGTAGCCTAAGACGTATTCGTTGCGCAATTCGACTCCGATTTTGGCGGCGATATCAGGCAGTTCAGCCACATTCTCCACGCTGTACTCGCGGCCCCCAGTCTGATCCGCCAGTTCATTGAGCAAACCGGGACCGGCAGCTTCCTCAGGAGTGCGGCCGCGCGAGGAGAGCGATTCGAAAATGCCGATCGCAAAGATCTGCACGTCGGCTTCGCGGACGGCGCTCTTGATCTCGGTTTCAGTGTAGCGGCTGGAGTTGTCACCGCCGTCGGAAATGATCAATACGGCTTTCCGGGGATTTCTTGCTTTTTTCATTTCGTGCATTGCGAGATAGACGCTATCGAGCAAGGCGGTTCGACCTTTGGATTGGGTGAAGGTCAGGGTGCTTTGGATCTTGTCGGTATCGGTCGTGAAAGGGACGCTCAGTTCGGGCCGGTCGTTGAACTGCACCAGGAAAAATTCGTCGGACGGGTTGGCGGTCTTAAAGAACTCGGCGGCTGCCTGCCGCGATTTTTGCATCTTGGGTCCCATGCTCCCGCTGGTGTCGAAGACCAGGCCGATCGAGATGGGGGCGTCTTCGGCCGAGAAGTCGGAGATACTTTGTTCGACCTTGTCTTCGTATAAACGGAAATGCTGTTTCTCGAGGCCTGTAACAAAGCGATTCAAGGGATCGGTCACCGTCACATTGATCAAGACAAGAGTGCGATTAACGCGAATATCAACAGACTTTCTGGCAGACGGACCCGGTTTAACGTCGCGCTCTTTGTGGCCGGGAGCTGAGACGGAGTCCTCAGAGGTGGCTTGTGGTGTATCGGAGACCGGCGGAACGGGTGGTTTTACTTGTCCCAGCGTAAGCGAAGCAAGTATCAGAAAGCTAAACCCGAAATAAAGAGGGGATCGTAGAAGAACGGAGCGCCGCTTTCGGACGCTGACAGAACTAACGCGAAACAGGGTGCGCGTCCGCATGCAAGACAGGCTTTCTGATGTAAATCATAGCATCGGAAAAGCGAAGGAGCAGGATGCGACTGTTACGGGTTTGCGGGTTAAGCCTCTCTAAAATATCTTTATGGCGCGCCACCGTGTGCCACGGATTGACACACGAGAACTTGCATTTACTTTCAGATGCAGACACACTGACAGTGTGGCTCGGATGCAACTCAAGCGCGCTCATGTCATTCTCCCAGAAGATCTATTGAGGGAGGTAGACCAGCTCGCTGGCCCGGGTCAACGGAGCACCTTTCTGGCGGGAATCATCCAGCAAGAAGTGCAACGGCTGAAACTGTTATCAGCGCTCCGGGAAGCGAGGGGCTCGTGGAAGATAGAAGACCATCCCGAGCTACAGGACGGCTCCGATGCATTTATCGAACGACTGCGCGCCGAGAACGAAAAACGCTTCCCAGGGCAGAAAGATGACTGATGGCTAGCATTCTACTGGACACGACGTTCTTGATCGATATTTTGAATGATCGGCGTGGGCGGGCCGATCTGATGGAGCGCCTAATCTTGGAACGCAACACGCTCGGATGCTGCGCCATAAACGTAGCGGAAGTGTACGCCGGCTTGCGCCCTTCGGAAGCCCGGAAAACGGAGACCCTGCTGCGCCAACTGGAGTACGTGCCGATTCAGTGGGAGGCAGCCAAGCTCGCCGGAGATTTAAAACGGGAATGGACCGGAAAGGGGCAAACACTTTCGCTTACCGATCTAACGATTGCGGCTGTCTGCCTGACCGAGGGCTTCAAGCTGGTAACGGACAACCGCAAACACTTTCCTATGCCGGAGTTGGTGCTCTATCCGCTGTGAAGCATCCTTCGGCCGTCAACGTTGAATCCGTGCGGAGCCGCCTTTGGCGAAGCTGCGGACCTGATCAAGCGTGGCCATAGTGGTATCGCCGGGGAAGGTGGTCAGCAAAGCTCCGTGGGCCCAGCCTAGCTTGACGGCTTCCTCGTCGGACTCACCGCTCAGGAGACCATAGAAAAGCCCGGCAGCGAAGCCGTCGCCGCCACCTACGCGATCGTACACATCGAGTTCAGCAGTCGGAGCGGTGTGGGTTTTGCCATTGATCCAGGCCACGGCGCTCCAGCTGTGGCGGTTGGTCGAGTGGACTTCGCGCAGAGTGGTGGCGACGACCTTCACCTGCGGGTGCTTCTTCCGCACATTGTCGATCATGCTGAAGAAGGCTGATGGATCGAGCTTCGATTTAGCGGCGACCTGGGGGCCAGGAATGCCGAGGCCTTTCTGCAGGTCTTCTTCGTTGCCGACCAGAACGTCGACGTTCTTGACTATGCGATCAATGACCTCGACAGCTTTCTTCTCGCCGCCGATGACGTTCCACAGTTTCTCGCGATAGTTCAGGTCGAAGGAGATGATTGCACCTGCCGCTTTGGCGGCTTGCACGCCTTCAAGAATGACTTCCGAGGTGGTCGGCGATAGAGCAGCGAAAATACCGCCGCTATGAAACCATCGGACACCGCCCTCGAAGATGGCACGCCAATTGAAGTCGCCCGGTTTGAGCTTTGCCGCAGCTTCGTTGGCACGGTTGTAGAAAACCACCGGGGCGCGCACGCCCTGGCCGCGGTCGCTGTAGACGGTCGCCATGTTCGGTCCATCGACACCGTTGTGTTTGAAGTGTTTATAGAACGGAGTGACGCCCATAGCGCGCACCCGTTCGGCGATCAGATCGCCGATCGGGTAATCCACCATAGCGCTGGCCAAGCCCGTTTTCAAACCAAAGCAATCGGACAAATTCGCGGCCACGTTAAATTCGCCGCCGCTCACATGAATCAGGCACTCGTGCGCCTTGCGGAACGGAATTATGCCCGGGTCCAGACGATTCACCAGAGCGCCGATCGATACGAAATCGAGCGCTCCGTCCTGCCTAATTTTCAAACCATCACTCATTTCAGTCTTCTCCAATTTCGTTTCAGATTGCTGCCCGCTGCTTCACGCGTTATAGGTACCTGAGGAGACCCGTCCACCGCGGCCGGTCCAATTGGTGTGGAAGAATTGGCCGCGCGGTTTATCGACTCGCTCGTAGGTGTGAGCACCAAAGAAGTCCCGTTGTGCCTGCAGCAAATTGGCGGGCAAACGCTCCGTCCGATAACCATCATAGAAAGCAAGCGCAGTTGAGAATGCGGGGGTAGGCACGCCGTACCCGATGGCGTGTATGATGGCGTGACGCCAGGCGGCCTGATAGTTGTTCAAAACGTCACTGAAGAACTGGTCCATCAGCAGATTGGTCAGCTTCGGGTTTTTGTCGTAAGCGTCTTTGATTTTGGCCAGGAAGCGGCTTCGAATGATACAGCCGCCGCGCCACATCAGCGCAATGCCACCCATGTTCAAGTGCCAGCCCTGCTCCTTGCCGGCGTCGCGCAGCAGCATGTAACCTTGCGCATACGAGATCATTTTCGAACAGTAGAGCGCGCGCCGTACGTCCTCGATAAAGATCTTTTTATCCTGAGTATCGATGCGATGTTTGGGTCCGGTGAGGACTTTGGAGGCAGCAACACGTTCGTCCTTCAAGGCGGAGAGACAACGGGCAAATACTGCCTCGCCGATAAGGGTGACTGGCATCCCTAAATCAAGGGCGCTGATGGCGGTCCATTTGCCGGTGCCTTTCTGGCCGGCCGTATCGAGGATTTTGTCGATCATCGGCTGGTTGTCTTCGTCGCTTTTTTTTGCCAGGATCTCGGCGGTGATTTCAATGAGGAAGCTGTCGAGTTCGCCCTTGTTCCAATCGGCAAAAATGGCGGCCAGCTCCTCGGCGCTGAGCCCGGCGCCGTCCTTTAAAAGTTGGTAGGCTTCGCAGATCAGCTGCATGTCGCCGTATTCAATGCCGTTGTGGACCATTTTCACGTAATGGCCGGCGCCATCTTCGCCGACCCAATCGCAGCAAGGAGTGCCATCCTCCACTTTGGCGGCAATGCTCTGGAAAATATCCTTGACGTGAGGCCACGCTTCCTTATTGCCGCCGGGCATGATGGAAGGGCCTTTGCGCGCGCCCTCTTCCCCTCCCGAGACACCGGTGCCGATAAAGAGAATGCCCTTTTCGTTTAGAGTTTTGGTGCGGCGGTTGGTATCGGGAAAATGGGAATTGCCGCCGTCGATGATAATGTCGCCTTTTTCGAGATGGGGCACGATTTGGTCGATCATCTGATCGACGGTGTCACCGGCCTTCACCATGAGCATGACGCGGCGCGGCCGCTTCAGGGACCCGATCAGATCTTCGATCGAGTGTGCGCCGACGACCTGGGTGCCTTTGGCTTCGTCTTTCAGAAAATCATCTACTTTGGACACGGTGCGATTGAAGACGGCCACGCGGTATCCGTGGTCGTTCATATTCAGCACCAGGTTTTGACCCATCACCGCGAGGCCAATCAAACCGATGTCACAACTCTCGTTTGCCATGTTTCTCCTAAGATGCAAATACGCGCCAAAGAATTGCGCTCAGAAAGGCGTCCGCTCGCAAAATGGCCCCGAACCCACCTGACTGATTAGCGCAATCCGATACGAATGCGTGGACGCAGTGCGCCAGGAGAAATCATATCGCTACTGATTTTCTGAATTGAGAGGACGGGTAGCCAGAACAGCGGCTTGCAGCGGATTCAGCTCAGCCTGTGTCGACCGCCTGAAAGCTTGGAGAGGCAGATCCGAAAGGGACCTTTGATGAACACGCGCGAACTGGAGCGTATTTCACTTGCCGGGAGCATGATCCCGAATGCGCCCGTGGCGGCTCAGCGCTCCAGTGAAATAGACGCATCGTCTGGAACACGCTCCCTGCCGTTTCCCAATGGGAGCAGTAGCACCCATTTCATGCGGTACACCGCAATCGCAAGGTGGGGCATCAAGGGCATCGATCAAGACCGGACAAGTGACCGGCTGAACAACCTGAAGATGCAAGCCGAACGCGAGTCTGAGCGCACAAGCTAAGTTTCGCCAAGAGGGTGATTGAGCAACTTGATCATGATCTGCGCGAGTGCAGTCCGTTCTTTGCCATTGAGCGGACTAAATGAAGCTGTTAATACCTGTTTCATAATCTTCTGGCCTTGCGAAAGCCTGCTCTTACCGCTTTCAGTTAGCCGGTGAATGTTTGCGCGACCTGCACCTGGCTGACGATCAACAAAGCCCAACCGCACCAATCTAGTGGTGAGCGTCCCAAATGCCTGGTCGGAGTTGAACGTTAACTCTGCCAGCCGATGTGCACACAGGCCGGGGTTTCGGTCAATTTCGCGCATTGCATTCCACTGCACAAGGCTGATCCCCAAGCGCATCAGTTCGGCATCCAGTGTCCGATGGTGACGCCACTGGACTTTCTTGACCATAAGCCCAAGATTTTCCAACTCGCTTGACATATCAACACGATTATATAAACATATTGATACGTCAATGGTACATGGGAGGATTCAGACCTTGCTAAAACTACAGGTCATCATCGGTAGCACCCGCGATGGGCGAAATTCGGATGCTGTTTGCGGCTGGTTTTTACCTTTGACGCAATCGCACGGGGCTTTTGACGTTGAGACCCTCGATCTTCGCGACTGGCCTCTCCCTTTTTTTCAGGAGACAATAGCGACGGTCGGTAATTTCGCCAATCCAACGTACTCTGATCCACTTGTCAAGTGCTGGAATGACAAAATCGCGGTCGCAGACGCCTACATCATCGTCACGCCGGAGTATAACCACAGCATCCCGGGCGTACTTAAGAATGCCATTGACTCGGTCTTTTTTTCGTTCCGCTTCCGCCAGAAGCCAGTCGCCTTTGTTGGGTACAGCTTGGGATTTACCGCCGGTGCGAGGGCGGTCGAACATCTCACTCAGATTATGGTTGAGACCGAAGCCGTACCGGTCCGGACGCCGACACTGATTCCGTTCGTTACGAGTGCTTTCGATGAGGAACGAAAACCAACCAATCCTGGAGTTGCCGCCAGTCTAAACGTCATGCTTGACGATCTAGCGTGGATGGGCAAGGCATTGAAGAACGCCCGAAGCGATGGCCAACTGCCGCCCGCCGCGCTCCGTATTCGAGCAGCTTCCGGAAGAAAATAATCAGAACGTGCTCCAACACGTTAAACCACTCGGCTCCGAGCTACGTCAAGCTATTCAGTACTCGGCGCCAGGGCTTTTTGTTGTTGGATGAAGCAGCCCAGCGCGCAGCGTCCAAGATGGTTTTCAGATCAGTTTCTGACACTCCAGCAACCATTGAATAACTCCCGCGCTGCTAGACAAAGATCAGCTCGCTTTTCAACTGGTACATCGCTGCGGACTAGAGATGCACCAGAAGAGGCCAAACTAAATTTTACCTTGAACCGACCGGCTCAATATCGGGAGATGGCTCAGCAGGCTTGCCGGATTTGTCATCGCCGCCGTAATAGTAATCGTGATAGTAGGAATAACGACTATAGAGCTCCGCGTGATGAGCACCGTTGACAACAATTCCGAGGACGTTATTCTCGCAAAGAGACTGGAGTGCACGGGTGACTGAATCGTAAGTCGTACTGCCAATCCGAACCACGAGAATCGTGCCGTCGGCCATAGTAGCGAGAAGGTTGCCGTCGGCCGCGAAGAGCAACGGCGGGCTGTCGAGAATCACCCAATCAAAATGGTCCCGGAGCGCGTCGAGCAGGGTGTTGCATTCCCGCAAGTTGAGCAGTTCGAGCGGGTTCGAGACTGATTCGCCGGCCGTGATTATAAAAAGATTTGTGTTGGCGACCCGGTGAATGATTTCGTGGATACCGACTTTGCCGGTCAGATAGTCGGTGAGACCCGGTTTGCCTTTGATGCCGAAAACGCGATCGACACTTGGGCGGCGGAAATCAAAATCAGCTAGCAGGATGCGTTTGCCCGAGAGCTGCGCCTGAGACATCGCCAGATTCGTAGCCGTGAAGGACTTCCCTTCTCCGGGTGAAGCGCTGCTCACGACAAGCGTATGCAGCGGCTGCGAACTCTGCAGGTGATTGAGGCGCGTGCGCAAGCTGCGGAACTCTTCCGCGGGTGCATCCTTCGGTTTGGCGGGATTTACCAGCAAGGCATCTTCGGCCGGAGCGAACGGAATAGCGGGCGCCTGTCGAATGAAGTCTTCAAGGCGCTCTAATTCCGATGCAGCGTTCGGAAGATAGACTGGAGCGGCGTCGTGCGCCGATGCGAACTCACCATCGATCTGCAACGGCGGTCCCTGATCGGGCTCGGCCGGCAGTGCAGCCGGACGAACGGGGGTATGGCGAACGGCGCCGTCCGATTTTTCTTGTTCTGCTCTGCGCAGTGCGTCGTGAACTCGGCTCATTCTTTATGCCTTACTCATGTAATAGTGAAGTACGGAAACGGCCATGATGGCCAAACCAACTACAGTGCCTGCTGCCCAGCTGACCCACATGAACTGCTTCCGGCGCTGGACGACAACATCGTTCTCAAGCAGGGGAATACTTCCCAAAACGGAGAGCTGCGTATAAAGCCGGGCATCTTTGAGGCTCTTGAGCGAGGTATCCTTCATCTCGCGCATGCCGACGATAACAAATCCGATCACCAGGCCGACCACAGCGCCAATCGGGATGATTACGATGCGCTTGGGCTCGCTTGGCGTAGTCGGCAGTGAAGCAGAGTCTAAGACCTCGAGAGTCTGGCCTTGCTTTCGCCGATTCAATTCAATGGAGGAGGCGGAACGCTGCAGCTGCTGTTCCAGTTTGTCGTAGCGCATCTTGATCAATTCGCGATCGCGCATCAGCTCGGCCAGTTCTTTTTCATCAGCCGGCAGGCCCTGCAAGCGACCTTGATAACCAGAGAGGGCTGAATTGACCTGTGCATTCTGCTTCTGAATCCGGGACGCATCCATTTTGTTGGCGTCCAATTCGACCTGGATCTGTTTAAGATAAGCTTCTGCCTCCTGCCGCTCGCGGGAATACGCCACGTTTTCAGAAGCGTTAGCGTCGGGCTTCGGCTTTTCACTGGCAGCTTGTTCACGCTGTTTTTTCAAATTCGCTAAACGATCCTGCGCCGCCTGCAAATCCGGGTTGGCATCGGTGTAACGAAGCTTTAAGGACGAGATGTTGCTCTCCATGGCGTCGATCTCCCGATCCAGCTCGTTTACCTTCTGGTTCTGAGCCTGAGTTTGCAGCTTGACGCTCTTTAAACGGTCTTGCGCCTGTTCGAGTTGCGCCTGCAGCATCATACGCTGCTCCGCATTTCGAGCCTGCGCGTCGGTGACGTTGGCGCCGCGCTGTTCGAGAGCCCCCATCTGCGCCAGGTTACTCTGCATCTGATCGGGCAACCGGCCGGCATTCTTCGTCCTGAAGTCGGCGAGTTTCTGATCGGAAGTAGCCAAATCCTGCGTGGCCTGCTTAAATTGGTCACTGAGGAAACTGTTGGCCTGCTGTTGGGCCTGCAGCTGTTCAGTCGTATTAGCGTCCATGAAACGCGACACGATATCGGCACAAACTTTTTGAGCTGTCACAGGATCGTGATACTTAAACGAAACCTGCATGGCTGGCAGATCTTTGCCCGAGATGCTGGTGACTCCTTCCACCGGTTTGATCTTGATGGCGTTGGCTTTCATATCGCCTATGACATCTTCCATCGGTGCGCTCTTGAGTTCCTTGGGGTAAAGGCCAAAGGACGTGACGATCGTGGATAGAGTGTTATGGCTCTCGATCGTCTGAGCCATGCTGCTGATACGTTCGGAGATGTCCTGAGCGGTGATATCGGGAACAACCTCCGGCGAAATCTGCTGCGGCACGATACGGATAAGCGCCTGAGAGACATAGGTATCCTTCCACAGGTAGGCCACTACGGTGCTGATGACTAGGCCAGCAAACAGAGGGGCTAGCAGCCAGCGGAAATTCCGCCGGACCATGGAGATGTAATCTTCGATATCGAGTGAGCGGCGTGGAACGGAAGCTCTGTCAAGCATATTTATTTCTGATAATCCTTAGGGGAGTACGACGTGATCGCCCGGCTTGAGAAGAATATTTTGATCCATATTTTTCCCTTTCACGACGTCTCTGTAGTTAAACTTAAACCGCTGTGTCCCGCGGAGGACGTAGATCTTCCGGGTATTGGCAAAGGGGGCTGGGCCGCCCGCTTTGCTGATCGCCTCAAAGACGGTAGTCGGCACCAGCAGCGGGTATTCACCGGACCGGGCAATCTGGCCGTCTATATAGTATTGCTTGCTACCCACCTGCTGCACCGTAACGGTTACCAGCGGCTGGCGAATGAGCTTTGCCAGCGAGGTGGTGACTTCTTTCTCCACTTCTACCGGCGTCATGCTGCCCGCCTTCAGATCTCCCACCAGCGGCATGGTAAACATTCCATCCTCATGCACGATGACCGGACCTGAAAAATTGGGTTCGTTCCAGACATGTATGTTCAGCACGTCAGCTGCGCCAATCTTGTACGAGCTCGAATTCACGGGAGCACCCGGCCCGGTCGTAGACTGCGTTCCGGACGTCCTCCGCGAATCATCCGGCTGCGGGCCGCCTGGCGGGGTTGGACGCACTGGCGCCTGCGGGACGGAGGGGGGTGCAGTGGGGGTATCTTGAGCAAAAACCCCTGTGGACAGGCCTAAGAACACCGCTGTCAAACCTACAAAACAAACCTGCCGAGACATCACTTTTATCTTCAATTCCTTGATTTTACTAACTTTCCCGCTTCTTCGCGAGTGCCTTGCTACTTGTTTCCCAAAGGTCGTCCAGCCGTCGCCGCCGCTACGGCTGGCGTGGCGGTATCGCCACGGGATACTGGAATCCACACCTCCATAGGAGTTGGTTCCCGATTGCCGATCGCGTAATACGGAATAAACGTCAGGGTGGCTGGCCGTTTCGCGCGATTTTGACTGATGCTTTGCGCCTGATACAGCGGCTCCTCCCCTATGGACTTTTCGGCAACTTGCCCCGGATACTTTAGGACTGTTACGCCTCCGAGCAAATCTTTCCTGGGTTCGACTGCGACCGCCGGTCCAGGACGCAGGAAAAGGTCACCCAAAGCGGCGCCATTCTGATCAATCTGTTCGAGAGCGTACACTAAAGGTCCCCGCTGCACTGCTACCCGGCCGTAATCGTCATGCACCCGCGGATTCGCCGCCGTAAGCACCGCCTGCATGGACATATCAATCGAGATAGTGTCTCCCGGCATCCAAGTTCTCGAAATCGGTACGAATGATCCCCCTCCGGCCGGTAATGCGATCGGTTTTCCATTGACCTGAATAGAGAACGAAGGACTCCAACCGGGCCATCTTACATTGATTGTAAATTCGGAGGGTTTCACCGGCGTGACTTTTAACCGGATACTGCCCGACCAGGGGTAATCGGTCGTTTGAGCCACCTTAATTCCGGTGCCATCCTCCAAATGCCAGTTGAATTCGGATGTCTGGTAGAGGTTGACATAGAGCCCGTCTCGGCTAATCGAATACAGGTATCCGGGGAGGGACTCAAACAGGCGTTCAATGTTAGGGGGACAACACGTGACGTCGTACCAGGGATTTCTGAGTTTTTCTCCAGTCGAGGCTAAGGGATTGCGATAGCAGTATTGGCTGCCGGCAAGGGACATGCCCGAGTTCACGCCGTTGTAGAGGGTGCGTTCGAGCAGGTCGGCATAGCGGGCATCGCCGGTCATCTGGAGCAGGCGGAAATTCCACATGACGTTGGCGATGGAGGCGCACGTCTCGGCATACGCGGTTTCGCTGGGCAATTCATATGCCTCGCCGAAACTTTCGCCGGCGGCGCGCGACCCCACGCCGCCTGTGAGATACATTTTGCGAGCGGTGAGATCGGTCCAGAGCAAATCGAGAGTGCGTTTATAGGCAGGATCGCCCGTTTCCGTGAAGTAATCGGTGGCCCCGGAAACTGCATAGAGTGCGCGCACGGCATGGCCTTCAAACTCGGTGTGCGAGGTAAAAGGCCGTCCGCTGAACATGTAGCGGATATCGGCATCCTTCAGCTTGAGGCGGTCTCGTTCGGCGCCACTGAAGAGGTAGCGGGTAAATTCGAGGTAGCGGGTCTGGCCGGTGGTGCGATAGAGCTCGACCAGCGCCATTTCGAGTTCCGGATGTCCGGTTACGAAGGGGCGTTTGGCGGTACCGAAATTGTTGACCACGTAATCGGCGAAACGGATCCCTATATCGAGCAAGCGCCGGCTTCCGGTAGCGCGATAGTAAGCGATGCCGGCCTGCAAGAGATGCCCGAGGCAAAAATCCTCGTGCGAATGGGGCAGATCGGTGAAGCGAAGATGCGCTTTGTCCCCCATAAACCAGGTATCCAGATAGCCGGTAGAATCCTGCGCAGCGGCGACGTGCGAGATGAGAGACTCGATGTCGCCATGCAGTTGTGTTTTCTGCGCGGGACTGGTTTCGTTCGACGCGAGTGCCCAGGCGGCCGCTTCGATCCATTTATAGAGATCGGCATCGGTCGAAAGGCGGCCTTTGCGGGGGATGTCGGAGTGACCCTCGAGCCGGCGGAAATTATCGACGACTCCGTGCGCTTCGAGTTCCTCTAGCAACGTGGGTAAACTGCGCTCGGTAGCCACGCGACGGCGTGCGGCCCAAAAACCGTCGCCGATGCGAACCGCCTGAACAGGAACCGTGTGGAGGCGGGCGTTCAGCGAATGGTCTAGAAAGATTACGCCTTCGTCTCGCCAGGACGAATCCGAAACGGTGGCCGGGCTTTGAGCAAGCATGCTTATGAGGGCGACCAGCAGCGCGCCGGCTGCCAGCAAGCAGGACTTCATAAAGCAAGTTCTTTCAAGCCTAATTCTTTCAAGTTTTGATAGACGAGTGAAACCGGCAACCCCACTACATTTTGGTAAGAACCTTCCAGAGACATAACAAACTTCGAAGCGAGTCCCTGAATGGCATACCCACCTGCCTTGCCGGCAGGCTCCCCGCTTCGAGTGTACTCCGAAATCTCCTGTTCTGTAAGTTTCGCAAACCAGACCTGGGTTGTAGAGACATCACTGATGAGACGGCCACCTTCCTGACGGAGACAGATGCCGGTATGCACTTGGTGCTGGCGGCCAGAGAGCAAGCGCAGCATGCGCGCGGCATCTGCGGTATCGCGCGGCTTGCCCAATATCTCATCATCGATGCAAACAATCGTGTCGGCCCCGAGGACTACGTCGCCCGGCTCGCAAGCCACCGAAAGCGCCTTTTCCCGCGACAGGCGCTGAACGACTTGAAGCGGTGGTTCACCGGGCTCCCAGTGTTCGGGGATAGAGGAGGGCCGCACCAGATGAGCGATCCCGGCCCAGGTTAGGAGGTCATGGCGTCGCGGCGAGGCAGAGGCCAGAATGAGCATTCCTACAAAACATAGCGGACAGGCGCGCCGGTTCCGAAAAGCGCGAAAAAATGGTAGAACATTTATAGGCGAAAATGTACTTGGAAAAGCTTGTGGAAATGCGGTTCAGAACTTTATTTTCGGGTCGCACAGTATGAGCCCGGTTGTGGATTAGACATCTTCGCCTCTTGAAGGTTCACGTTTCATTCAGGTAACGTAATCCGAGTCCCCTCTGATGGCAGCACGCGACATGACGCTCGAACATTCCCTTCCAGACAATCTGGACGCGGAACGTTTCGTACTTGGAGCCATCATGAGCAGCGACACGGCGTTTCTGCAGGTAGCCGGTACGATCGCTGCCGAAGACTTCAGCCTGGAGAAGCATAAGCGTATTTTTCTGCGCATGAGTGAGCTGCATGAGCGCGGAGAGAAGATCGACCGCGTCACGCTGGCGAACGAGCTTATGAAGCAGGGGCAGCTGCAGTCGGTAGACGGACTGAGTTACCTTGTCTCACTGGATGACGGTCTCCCCCAGCTGCACAATCTCGAAAGCTACGTTGTCATTGTTAAGGAGAAGGCGCTGTTGCGGCGCATCATCAGCGTCTCGCAGGACACGATCAACCGCTGCATGGCCAGCGAGGACAACGCCACCGAAATTCTAGGCGCAGTAGAAGACGCTTTCATGAAGCTGGGCGACGTTCAATCGAAGAACGCGCTATCGAGCCCGGCGCAGATCGTTACGGAATACGAAGGCGGCATCAACGCGTTTCTGGATGCCAGCAAACGCATCAAGGGCATCAGTACCGGATTTCTGAAGTTCGACGAGATGACGGGTGGCCTGCGAGAAGGCGAGCTCATTATCCTGGCAGCCCGCCCGGCCATGGGCAAAACTGCCTTTGCGTTGAACATCGCGCAGCACGTGGCCATGAACCCGGCCAATCCCAAAGCGGTTGCGATTTTCTCTCTCGAGATGTCGAAAGAGTCGCTGCTCACGCGCTTGATCTGCGGCACGGGACGCGTCGATCAACAGCGATTTCGCGCCGGCTATCTGAGCGGAGAAGAACGGCACGCGCTGCAGGATGCGCTGTACCGGATCGTGGAATCGCCGCTCTATCTCGACGACACCGCCGGCACAAACCTGATGGATGTGCACTCGAAGCTGCGCCGCCTGCAGGCTGAGCAGGACTTAGGGCTGGTTGTGATCGACTATCTGCAGCTGATGCAGGGGCGCGGCCGCTACGAGAACCGTGTACAGGAAATCAGTTCGCTGTCTCGCGGCTTTAAATTGATGTCCAAAGAATTGCGCGTGCCCTTTCTGGTGCTGTCGCAATTGAGTCGTGCTCCTGAAACACGCCCCGGCGATCACCGGCCGATGTTAAGTGACTTGCGCGAATCGGGATCGATTGAGCAGGACGCCGACATGGTGGCTTTCATCTTTCGCGAGGAAGTGTATCGACCTGATAAAGAGAGCCTGAAAGGTTTGGCCGAGCTGATTCTGGCTAAGCAGCGGAACGGTCCAACGGGACGGGTGAGGCTGGCGTTCTTAAACCGGTACACGAAGTTTGAAAATCTGGCGGCCGATACGGGCGATGACAGCTCGGCTCCGTTTGAGGATTAGTCGAGTTTCCGAATCCGCAGGCTTGCGAGGAATTCGCCCGGATTGGAAATCCTGCAAACCATTCGGTAACGGGAAGACGGCGGCTGCTTCAAAGACTGCTTTACTGAGATCGTCGCCGTTAAGCCACTCGTTCAGATGGCCTTCCCGATGCGTGATAATTATGAGAGCTGTGCGTGCCCAAACCACAATTGGATCGGCCGACTCCGACTGGCAAACTTGCAAGATAGCGTCCGCCGAATAGCCGAAAGAGCAATCTCCCGAATGCCTGGACTGCAACGACCAAAAGCGTTGAATGTCCAGGGGATTCGCAGCCGGAATATTTGCGTCCATTACCGAGTTAACGTCGAGCATAAAGGGCTATTTTATTACCGAAAACTCACTAATCTCACGCCAACCGATCTCAGCCCTGCAGTCAACGTTGCTTCCGAGCTACCTGGCCCACCTCATTCGACCAAGCCATAGGTGAGCGCAAAAAGAGCTAGCGCCAGCAGCAAAACGCGGACACGATGAAGGGAGTCCCCCCCTTTTGTGATCTTGCTTCCAGCCGGGTGTCGGGGCCGCCGGGTTCAAGGAAGCGATGCGGTTGTTGATGGGCACAAGCATGCCGATGGTAAACACGACGACGGCCGCCCAAATCAGTGTCGCCGTTAGCAGAAAGATCAAGACTGCCTGATGGCGGTGCAGAAACGATTCCAGCGCGAGAAGCGCCAGAGACAAGCCATACCAAACGGGCATCACCTGACCCAGGGAGCGGGCGAGAATTGATAGCGCTTGCGCTTGCGGACCGCTCTCCAAGCGCCAGCAGGCGGGATTGACAAACGCCGAAATAGCCAGTTCACTGCCTACCATCAAGCCCGTCACCGTTATGGTAATTGTGTCCAGAAGGTGCATCATTCACTCCTGGGCTAAGTGACTCGTATCGGGCGGCCAACGACGCAGGTGTTTGTACTGACTAATTTGTCAGTTTGATGCCGATAATGGTGAGCATATGCCCGTGTCCAAGAAAGAGGTTTCACCTTGCCCGATCGACACGATGCTGTCTGTCGTCGATGGGCGATGGAAACGCACGATCTTATGGCGGCTGCTCGCCGGGCCGCTGCGAACTAGCGAACTAAGGCGCAGCATACCGGAGATGACGGAGCGGATGCTGATCCGACATTTGCATGAAATGGTAGACGATGGCATCCTTTTGAGGCATGACAATAAGAGACTTCCGCCACATGTCTGCTATTCGATTTCACCCTACGGAATGACGCTCGGGCCAGTGCTCCAGGAGAGCTGTGCTTGGGGGCGCAAACATCAGGCCCGGCTTAAGGGGAACACGAAACAAGACCTGGCTTGAAATTTACGGAACCTTGCGCAGCGATTGCAACCGATCTCACACGCGGGCTTGTTGTCATCAACGCAGACCAGGGGGAGTCACGCAGCAGTTCGTTTGAGTGAGGCAGCGTCACGCCGGGGAGGCATCGCGAACATACGCGAATACTCCCGGCTGAATTGCGATGGACTCTCATAGCCCACCTGAAATGCGGCTGTCTCCACGTTGATCTCATCGGAAATCAGCAGTCGGCGCGCTTCGAGCAATCGAAGTTGCTTCTGATATTGGAGGGGCGTCATGGAAGTGATCGCCTTGAATTGTCGATGGAATGCAGAGGAACTCATCTGCGCTACTAAGGCCAACTCCTCGATTCGGAGCGGCTCAGCGAAGCGATCACGCAAGAGGTGAATGGCGCTGATGACGCGCTGCGCGTGGCTATTCGTCAGCGTCATTTTCACAACGTCGCTGCCGTGGGGTCCAGTCAAAAGCCAGTAGCAAATCTCACGCATGATCGCGGGATAGAGCACCGGGATCGCCTTGGGCGTGTCGAGCAGACTCACCAGCCGCAGCGCGCAGTCCTCCAGCGGACCGTTGAAGTCAGTCACTAAAACACCGCTCCCTACCTTGTTGCTCGCTTCCGGCGGAGTGTCCAGTTCGTCCATCACCTGGCGCATGACTGCAATATCGAACTCCACAATGACGCCAAGATAAGGTTCGTTCGGGCTTGCCTCAGACACCGTGCCAAGGGCAGGCATTTCGACACTCACTAACAGTGCTTGTCCCGCCCGGTAATCGAACCGCTGGTCTCCAAAGATAGCCCACTTCGCACCTTGAACGGTAATGCACAGGGCGGGCTTGAAGATGAGGTGTTTCGGAAGCTTCTCATGGTTTGATCGGAGGATGATGAGCCCTTCGATCGCTGTTACAAATGGGCTTTCCCCAACCTGCGCGTCGGTGTAACGCCTGACCGCATTCACTAAGCCTTGCAGCATATTCGGTTCCTTCCGTCTGATGACTTTCGGAGAAATGTAGATTCGAGCAGGAATAGGCAAGAAATGAGAGAGTTTCGGCATTCACTTCCGAGCGAAGTGAACCTATCCTGAATTACAGAAACGAACCCCAAGGAGCGGGCTATGTCAACAGAAACAACTAGTTTTCCAAATAGCAAGATTGCAATCGTCACCGGTGGAAGTCGGGGGTTGGGCCGTAACACTGTGCTCAGCCTCGCCCAACGAGGAATCCCATCGATCTTCACCTATAACTCCAATCGTGCAGAAGCAGACAAGGTTGTAGCCGCCGTCAGCGAGACGGGAGCTAAGGCCATCGCCCTGCAACTCGACACGGGCAATATCGGTTCGTTCGACGGCTTTACGCAGAGCATCCGCTCAACGCTTGCAGGTTTTGGCGCGGAGCGTTTCGACTACCTTGTCAACAACGCGGGTACATCCCTCCACAAAAACTTCGATCAGACAACGGAAGAGGAATTGGACAAAGCATTCAACGTCCATTTCAAGGGTGTGTTCTTTCTGACGCAGAAGCTGCTGCCATTCATCAACGATGGTGGCCGGATCGTAAACATATCTACCGGGCTCACCCGTATGACGTTCCCTGGAAGCTCCGTCTATGGGTCGATGAAGGGCGCGGTCGAGGTACTGACGCGTTATCTGGCCGCGGAACTCGGGGGGCGCGGGATCGCCGTCAATACGGTAGCGCCGGGAGCGATTGCCACCGATTTTAGCGGCGGAATGGTCCGCGACAATCCGGAGATCAACAAAATGGTCGCTGGTAGGACGGCTCTCGGTCGCGCTGGCGTTCCAGATGACATCGGCCCGATGATCGCTGCCCTGCTCTCGGAGGACAACCGCTGGGTCAATGCGCAACGGATCGAAGTCTCGGGCGGCATGGGGCTGTAGTAACGCTGGTCCGCAGTCAGAAAGTCAGCACAATCTTGCCGAAGTGTTGCTGGCTTTCCATATACCCCAGAGCCGTTTGGATGTCGGTCCACGGAAACGTTCTATCGATAACGGGCTTGATTCCGTGAAACTCGATGGCCCGGTTCATGCGTTCGAACATCGCACGCGAGCCTACATAGATTCCCTGCACACGGACGCTGTTCATCAATATGGGAGCGGGGCTAACCGTCGGAGCGCCGCCGCTCAGAACGCCTATCACCACTACCGTCCCAGCTGTGCGAACGGCACGCAACGAACGCGGCATGGTATCGCTACCGCCGACTTCGATTACCGTATCCACACCGTCGCCGCCGGTCAGCGCACGAGCGGTCTCTTCCCATTTGGCATCGGACTTGTAGTTGATGGTTTCATTCGCGCCCAGTTGGCGGGCGCGCGCCAGCTTCCCATCGCTGCTCGACGTAACGATTGTGCGCAGGCCGGCTATCTTCGCGAACTGCAAGGCAAAGATCGAAACGCCTCCGGTCCCCTGAACTAAAACGCTCTGGCCCGGTATAGCCGGAGCGCCCTCGAACAACCCATGCCAGGCCGTCACAGCGGCGCAGGGCAGCGTGGCCGCTTCTTCATCCGTCAGCGAAGCTGGCGTTGCCAGCAGTCCCTCTTCGTGGAATACGACATACTCGCGCAAAACTCCGTCGAGTGCGCCCCCAAGTGCCGAGGTGCTCTTTTCCTTGGTCGGCGGACCGTCGATCCACTTCTGCATGAACGCCGTCACTACCCGGTCACCCTTCTTAAAGCGGCTGACACTAGAACCAACTTCTTCCACGATGCCGGAGCCGTCGGAAAGCGGGATCATGGGCCGGCGCTGTTTGGGATTGTAAGTGCCCGAAACGGTCATGTAATCGCGAAAGTTTAAGGAAGCGGCTCGCATACGAACCAGCACATCAAAGGGCCCCGGCCGAGGCGTATCGTGTTCTACGATTGCGAGATTTTCAACCCCGAATGCCTGGAGTTCGATTTGCTTCATGCGTGGGCGCTCATCGCGCCGAACTCGACTACCTGTTCGAGTTTGCGGCGGGCTGCGCCGGAATCAATCGATTCGCGGGCCATCGTCACAGCGGTTTTAAGATCGACGGCGCGCTGCGCCAGAAAGAGCGCGGCAGAAGTGTTGGCAATGACAACGTCGCGATGAGGACCGGACTCGCCATCGAGCAGGCGTCTGATGATCGCGGCATTTGTCTCCGCGTCACCCCCCTTAAGTTCATCCACAGAACAGGGAGTAACACCGAAATCGCCTGGCTGCCAGCGGCCTTTCTGCACCCGGCCATTTTCCACCTGGAAAACAGTCGTCAACCCGGTAGTCGTGATCTCGTCGAGTCCGTCGGACCCATGCACGACGAAAGCGCGTTCCGTCCCCAGACGCGCCGAGGCGTGCGCCAGCATTTCAGCGGCACGCACCGAGAAGGCGCCAATCAGTTGCACGGGCGCTTTCACGGGATTGGTAAGAGGGCCCAGCAGATTGAACACCGTGCGTCCTTTGAGCAGCAGACGAGCTTCTTGCGCGTGCTTCACCGCCGGATGCAGCAGCGGTGCGTAAAGAAAGCCGATGCCGGTCTGACGGATGCAGCGGCCGATCTCGTCGGGCGAAAGTTCAATCGGAACACCCAGCGCTTCGAGTACATCAGCGCTGCCGCATTGACTCGAGATTCGGCGGTTGCCGTGTTTTGCGACGCGCAGACCGGCGCCCGCCACCACGAAAGCGGCCGCGGTCGATATGTTGAAAGTGCCATTCCCATCGCCACCGGTGCCACAGGTGTCGAGGAAAGGCTCTTGCTGGAGTTCGCCGGGCAGTGTGAAAGAGCCCATTTCGCGGATAGCGCTGGCAAAGCCGACCAACTCCGAAAGTGTCTCGCCCTTGCGGCGCAGATAGCTGAGCACCTCGGCGATTCCGTCGGTGTCCATCTCGCCCGAAAGCATGCGGTGCATCAGGTCGTGCGCCTCCTGCTGCGTGAGATGAACAAAATTCCGGAAAGGAAGATGAGACATGCTTCGGCTATTCAATTCGACCACAGGCGATTGTGGCGCGCGTTCCAGGGTTTCCATTTACGGCCTCGGCACCAGGGAAGCTCCGAGCCAGACAGCCGCGTAGCCCACAACGACGCTACTTACAAGATACAGAAGCCCGTATAAACCATGTCCGCCGCGAGCGGACAGATACGCATCGTACTCAAAACTAGAGAACGTGGTGTAACCTCCCAAAAAGCCAATGACCACGGTTAGCCGCCAATAGTCAGGCAGGCGAAAACGCTCAACGATCAGCGTCATCAACAAGCCGATCAGAAACGACCCGGTGACATTAATGGCGAAAGTTCCCCACGCAAAATTCGCGTTTGGAAACCGCTGCGTGATCGCCCTGCCAACCAGATACCGCGCGAGTGAGCCGACGCCGCCTCCCAGCAGCACACACAAGTATTTACTCATTGTACGTGTAAGTGATTATTGTGAACTATGGGACCCTATGAAGAAGGAGTCCGAGACGCGTGCTAGTTGTGATGAAGGCCCAGGCGGGCGAAGCCGAAATTGCGCGAGTTTGCGCCCGAATCGAATCGCTTGGTTTCCAGCCCCACATCATTCCGGGTGAGCAGCGTGTGGCGATTGGCATCACCGGGAATAACGGTCCGGTCGATCCGGCCGAGTTCGAAGATCTGCCCGGAGTGGCGGAAGCGATCCGCGTTTCGAAATCCTACAAGCTGGTGAGTCGCGAGACCAAGCCGGAAGATACGGTGGTTAAGGTAAACGGGGTGCGCGTTGGCGGCGCGGAACTGGTGATCTGCGGAGGACCCTGTTCGGTAGAAAGCCGCGAACAGATTCTGGAATCGGCGCGCGCGGTGAAAGCGGGGGGCGGACAACTGCTGCGGGGTGGAGCTTACAAGCCGCGAACATCCCCGTATAGCTTTCAGGGTTTGGGCGAGGAGGGCTTGCGTTATCTGGCTGAGGCTCGGGATGAGACCGGACTCGGCGTTGTCACGGAAGCGATCGACATCGAGACATTTGATCTGGTTGAGAAGTACGCCGACTGCGTGCAGATCGGCGCGCGCAACATGCAGAATTTTTCTTTGCTGCGGCGTGCCGGTCGTTCCCGCAAACCGATTCTGTTGAAGCGCGGCATGTCCTCCACGCTCGAAGAATTCTTGATGGCGGCTGAATACGTGCTCGCCGACGGCAATTACAACGTCATCCTGTGCGAGCGCGGCGTGCGGACGTTTGCCGATCATACGCGCAATACGCTGGACTTAAGCGTCGTGCCCGCAGTCCGCACCTTAAGTCATTTACCAATCCTGGTCGACCCGAGTCATGGCACGGGAAAACGGGACAAAGTATTGCCGATGGCGCTCGCGTCCGTTGCCGCAGGCGCGTCGGGATTGATTGTGGAAATGCATCCGCATCCGGAAAAGGCGCTGTCGGATGGTTACCAGTCGCTCGATCCGCGGCAGTTCGCTGAAATGGCAGAGGAATGCCAGGCGATCTCCGCGTTGCTGGCAAGCCGGCGGCGACAACTGGCGGCTGTATAAAGCTGCTAGTGTAGAGTCGGAGGCCGCGCAGATAGCGAAGTCGTTCGTAGCGTGCCTGTTTTCCTTGCAGTCCTGCGAGGAACAAACCATACAAACGTTGTTGTTCGAAGGAGACCAACATGTCGATGCACCGTGTTGTGTTTGGAATGACGATCGCTTAGCGGCAGCGAGTGCGGCTGCAACGCTGGCCTGCTTTAACGGCTTGGTCGTCGAGTGCCGGTATACGGGTGCCCAGACGGCCAGTTATAGCAACGTAAACGATACGGCGAACTGGTGGACGAGCGGGCAGAGTCCAGCGGCCAATAGCGGCGGTTCGGGAAGCGGGCAACCGTGGACATCGGACGGGGCGTCCAACGGGGGTCCGAATCCGCCTCCTGGCAATCCCCCCTCCCAGCAACCCACCTCCGGTGCAACCGGGCACCAGGTTGGTCGCTCCCTATGTGGACATGAGCCTGACGCCCGATGAACAATTACTGGCCATGCAGCAACAGGCAGGGTTGAAGGCGATGACGTTAGCATTTCTCGTGGCGAGTGGAAACGGTTGCTCGATAGGCTGGGGTGGACTAGGTGGAACGCTGCCCACGGATTCGCTTCCAGACGGACAATCCATTCAAACCATCGTGAGCAGCCTCGAAAGCGCGGGTGTCCACGTCCTCATTTCGTTCGGCGGCGCTACCGGCACCGAATCGGCGCTGTCGTGTACCAGCGCAGCATCGTTGCAGGCTTTGTATCAGTCCGTAATCGCGCGCTATAAAGTGAACCTCCTTGACTTCGATATCGAAGGCGGGGCGCTGTCCGATCAGTCATCGATTACGCGGCCCGACCAGGCGCGGAAAGCGCTCAAAGCGGCCAATCCTGGCCTGGTGATTTCGTACACGCTGCCTGTTCTCCCGACCGGCCTGGTTTCGACCGGCGTAAATATCTTGACCAGCGCGAAAGCTGACGGACTGTCGCTGGATGTGGTGAACGTGATGGCGATGGATTACGGATCAGGTGCGGAAAACGGGGCGAAGATGGCGGCCGATGCCACACAGGCAGCTGCGGCAAGCGAGGCTCAGATCAAGGCGGCGGGTTTGACCGCCACGGTGGGCATCACGCCGATGGTAGGGGTAAACGATACCAACACGGAGATCTTTCAATTGGCTGATGCGAACACGGTGTTGAGTTTTGCCGCAGCAAATAGTTACGTCACCCGCTTGGCGGTGTGATCTCTGGCGCGCGATAACGGAGGATGCGCTGGGCAGACCTGGGCTTCGCCGACCTGTAGTGGTGTGTCACAGGCGGCTTACGCCTTTTCGGAAATCTTCGACGCATTTAAGTAGCGAGAGGCGGGGCTCACACTCGCAAATAAAGGCCGAACTCCGAAAGCGCTGGGCACACTGGCGATTCTGTGATGCGAAGGCTGACACGCGTGGTTTTCACGCGTGCCGCCGTTTCCAGGATCCGGCACAATCCAATACTTGTGCCTTTTCCGGCGGAACTCCAGGATCCGTTTTGCCATGTTTCAACCGCGAAAGAATCCACCCGTTGTCCCAGAGGCAGGTACTCGCGAAGGCGAATCAGATTGAACTCAACAGGCTTTTGGAATTCGAAGATCACATTCGGCGTGTTCACGGCGTCATCGGTCGACCAGTAAGTGGATCGCGAGCCGTCCAGCAAATTCGCTGGCCTCGTCCCGTCCCGTGAGTTGCTGGCTTTGACCTTGGCGCCCGTAGCGAGGTTATGAGAGAAAGTCGAGCGCATGATTTTGCCAAAGCCGGCAAGCGACGCAGCATCGCCTTCATAGATCAATCCACGCCGGTCCGGCGGAACATTCAACAGAAAACTCGCGCCGCGGCCGGTAGATTTCAAGTACAGATCGAAGAGCTGATCGGGCGTTTTGACTCTGGCGTTTTCGGCTGCGTGAAAAAACCAGCCAGGACGAATAGAGACATCGCACTCGGCCGGCATCCACAGCTTGCCATCGCGAGTACCTTGCGTGGATTCGGTGGCGACGACATCGCCGGGTGAACCAGCACCGCCCTGCGGCGAGTGGGGCGTGTAGGTCGCCCAGCATGTCTCGCCCGCGACGCCATTTTCGTTACCGACCCAGCGCACATCCGGCCCGACGTCACTGAAGATGGACGCTCCGGGCTGTAGTTCGCGCTCCAGGCTCCAGGTGCGCGGCCACTGATAGTAGTGAAGCTTGTCGATGGTGCGCTTTTCTCGCGCGCCTCCATAGAAACCATCGCCGCCATTCGCGCCATCGTGCCAGATTTCAAAGATCGGTCCATACCCGGTGAGGAGTTCGCGCATCTGCCGGCGGTAAATTTCAATGTATTGGGGCGTTCCGTAAGTGGCCTGGTTGCGATCCCAAGGCGAGAGATAAACTCCGAATTTCAAGCCCCGCTCGTGAGCCGCCTCGGAGATCTCGCGCACGATGTCGCCTTTGCCATTCTTGTAAGGGCTGCCTTTGATCGAGTGCTGCGTGGTTTTGGTCGGCCATAGACAGAAGCCATCGTGGTGCTTGCAAGTAAGAATGACGCCCTTGCTGCCGGCCTGCTTGAGAGTCTCGACAATCTGATCGGGGTTGAAGGCCGTGGGATTGAAGATCGACGGATCTTCGTCGCCGTAGCCCCATTCCTTGTCGGTAAAGGTGTTCACGGTGAAATGGAGGAAATTATAAAACTCCAGTTCGCTCCACGCCAATTGGCGCGCCGAGGGCGTCACGCCGTAGGGCTTAGGCGGTGCGCCGCTCGCTTGAGTGATAGCGGCCGTAGCGAGCGAGACGCCGGCCGTTTGCAAGAAAGCTCGTCGCGTCTGTGTCATGCGCCCAAGATTGTCGCTATTCACACAAATATAACCTTGCATCGGGCGATGACGTACCATTTCACCGTCATGTTCCTTTACGCTGGAAAAATACGCAAGGAGCTTCCTCATGACTTTGACCATCAATCTTTCCGACGAACAAGCGACCGCTTTGCAAGCCAAGGCGGCGGCAGCGGGCCTTACTCTGGAAGCTTGGCTTGCGAAGCTGGCGGGCGAAGAATCGTCGGCCGGAGAACACCCGCTGCAAGCGGCGGCCGATATCGTTCTCAATCACATGCGCAACGTGCCACCTGAAATTATGTCCAGCATGCCTAAGGATGGAGCAAGTCAGCATGACCATTACATCCACGGTTGGCCTAAGACAGAGGCATGACCCCTCTTTTTGCCGACACTTTCTACTGGATCGCGCTGACTGATTTTACCGACGCCGCGCATGAACGTGCTGTGGCCTTGACAAGAGAACTGGCTGCTTCGCCTTTGGTGACCACCGACGAGGTATTGGCAGAGTACCTCACTTTCTTTGCTAACTCCCCTGGACCGATGCGCCAACAAGTGGCGGCAAGTGTTCAAGGAATTTTGGCTACCAGTGTGATCCGCGTTATTCCGCAGAGTAGGGAATCGTTTCTTGCTGGTCTCGACCTCTATGCAGCTCGTTCCGACAAGGGCTACAGCTTGACGGACTGCATTTCCATGCAAACCATGCGGCGCGAAGGCTTGATCGAGGTCTTAACCAATGACCGGCATTTTGAGCAAGAAGGTTTTCGAGCCCTCTTTCGGGATCACTAACTTATAATCTGACCTGTAAGCGGACAGAACCACACCCCGAGATACACTAACGGTTGGCGCGCAGTGCAGCAACGCATACGCACACGAGCGCCGCAATCAATATGAAGATACATGAGTATCAGGCGAAGGCGATCCTTGCGAAATTCGACGTGCCTGTGCCGCGTGGAGAAGTAGCGTACACGGTAGAAGAAGCCGAAGCAGCGGCCAAAAAGCTGGGCGGCAGTGTCGTAGTCAAAGCGCAGATTCACGCCGGAGGCCGCGGCAAAGGCGGCGGCGTCAAAATCGCCAAGAACGCCGCGGAAGCCGCCGAGATCGCTAAGAAGATGATCGGCATGACGCTCGTCACTCATCAGACCGGTCCAGAGGGCCGCGTCGTACAACGTTTGTTGATAGAAGAAACACTGCCGATTGAGCGTGAGCTTTATCTGGGGTTGGTGCTCGACCGAGCGTTAGGCGAAACGGTCTTCATGGCCTCGAAAGAAGGCGGCATGGAAATCGAAGAGGTAGCCGCCAAGACGCCCGAACTGATCATGCGCGAGCCGCTCATTGCCGGGCAGCCGCTGCAGCCTTTCCAGGCGCGAAAAATGGCCTTTGGCATGGGCATTCCGGCCACGAGTGCGAACGCCGCCGCGACCGCTATGATTGCGCTCTCCAAAGCCTATCTCGCCATCGATGGTTCGCTCGCCGAGATCAATCCGTTCATTCTGACAAAGGACGGCAAAGTATACGCGCTCGATGCCAAAATCAACATCGACGATAACGCCCTTTACCGCCACAAAGATCTCCTCGAGCTGCGCGATTTGAACGAAGAAGATCCACTCGAAGTAGAGGCCTCGCGGTTTGGCCTGAACTACATCAAGCTCGACGGCACCATCGCCTGCATGGTAAACGGCGCGGGTCTCGCGATGGCCACCATGGACATCATCAAGTATGCGGGCGGCCAGCCCGCTAATTTTCTCGATGTGGGCGGCGGAGCGAACGCCGAGCAGATCAAGAACGCTTTCCGAATCCTGCTTTCCGATCGAAGCGTAAAGGCGGTCCTCATCAATATTTTTGGCGGCATTCTGCGCTGCGACACGCTGGCCACTGGCGTGGTGAGCGCGGCACGCGAACTGGAGATCAAGATCCCGATCGTGGTGCGCATGGAGGGAACGAATGTGGAACTGGGACAAAAGATTTTGACCGATTCGGGCTTTAACTTCACCGTGGCGAACGGGATGAAAGATGCCGCGGAAAAAGTGGTGGGGCTCGCGCAATGAGTGTACTGATCAACGAAGATACCAAGGTTCTGTTCCAGGGCTTCACCGGCCGCGAAGGCACGTTCCACGCCGAGCAGGCCATCCAGTACGGCACTCAGGTAGTAGGTGGAACGACGCCGGGCAAGGGTGGCCAGACGCATCTCGACAGGCCGGTCTTCAACAGCGTGGAAGAAGCCGTTACAGCGACGGGCGCCAACGCCTCCGTCATTTTTGTGCCACCCCCGTTCGCTGCCGACGCCATTATGGAAGCGGCCGACGCGGAACTCCCGCTGGTGGTTTGCATCACCGAGGGGATCCCGCTGGAAGATATGGAACGCGTCTGGGCTTATTTAAAAACGAAGCCAAAGACCCGCTTAATCGGACCCAACTGTCCTGGTGTAATCACGCCCGGCAAGTGCAAGATCGGAATCATGCCCGCTCACATTCACCTTCCCGGACACGTTGGGATCGTGTCGCGCTCCGGCACCTTGACGTACGAAGCAGTCGGGCAACTGACCAAGCTTGGCATCGGACAATCCACCTGTATAGGGATCGGCGGCGATCCAATCATCGGAACCAGCTTCACAGATTCCATTCGCTTGTTCAATGAAGATCCGGAAACGCACGCCATCATCATGATCGGCGAAATCGGCGGCACGGCGGAAGAGACTGCGGCGGAATATGTGAAGGAAAACGTGAAGAAGCCGGTGGTGGGCTTCATCGCCGGCCAGACCGCTCCTCCCGGGCGTCGAATGGGACACGCGGGCGCGATCATTTCGGGCGGCTCCGGCAAGGCCGAAGACAAGCTCGCGGCCATGGAAGCGGCGGGAATTGTCGTCTGCCCAACGCCAGCTTCGCTCGGCGAAAAAATGCAGGAAGCGCTGACCCGGAAAGCTTAAAGAAAAGGATTAACTTTTAGATGGCTGTGGAACGTACTTTTGGAATGATCAAGCCCGATGCGGTGAAGAACGGGCACGTGGGTTCGATTTTGGCCCTGGTGGAACAGAATGGCTTTCGGCTCGTTGCCATCAAGAATCGCCGCATCTCGAAAGTGGAGGCGGAGGCCTTCTACGCGGTTCATAAAGAGCGCCCGTTCTTCGGCGGACTTGTGACTTTTATGACTGAGGGACCCGTCATCGTCATGGTTCTCGAACGCGAGAACGCCATAACGAAGTGGCGCGACTTGATGGGCGCCACCAATCCGGCGAACGCCGCCGAGGGTACGATCCGCAAAAAGTTCGCAGAGAACATCGAGCGAAATTCCGTTCACGGTTCCGACGCCCTGGAAACCGCCAGCCTGGAAATCCCGTTTTTCTTTGCGGCTGCCGAACTGATTTAAAATTCCGCAATTCAGGAACCTTTTCCGGTCCATCACGTAGATAATCAAAGAAAGATGAACCGACCAAGCCTGTCGCGCGGCGCTTCGTTCTGGGAATCCGCCCGTATCGCCATTGAGTCACTGAGCAAAAACAAGTTGCGCAGCTTTCTGACGCTGCTCGGTATCATCCTCGCGACCAGCACGCTGATCGCCGTCACGTCCTTCGTTCACGGCATGAACTTATACATCTCGACCAAGCTTTCCGACATGGGTTCGAGCGGCTTCCGGGTGATGCGCATCGTGTTCATCGGTAACTGGGATCCCAAGAAGTTCCTCGAGATGCAGCGCCGCAATCCGCAGATCAAACCCGAAGAGTACGAGTTCATCAAAGCCAATGCCCGCTTGCTGAGCGATGTGGGTCTCGAAACGTTCCGAAGCGTCACGGTCGGGCATGCGGGCGACACCATGACAGGCGTGGACATGCAGGGCATCACCGCCAATATTCCGGCTCTCAGCGATATTGAAGCCGGTACGGGACGTGAAATATCGGAATCCGAAGTCCGGCGTCACGCTCCAGTCGCCTTCATCGGGACCGACGTTGCCGAAAAATTTTTTAGCGGAACCGACCCGATTGGCAAGCCTATCAAAGTCGACGGCGTCCCATACGAAGTAGTCGGGGTGGCCAAGGCCAAAGGCAGCGTTTTTGGACAATCTCAAGACAAGTTCGTCATGATCCCGGTGTACTCGTATTTCAAGACGTATGGCAACAAGTTAAATGACGATGTCGCCATCTTCGGCAAGTCGATCGATCCGAACAAGATGGACGAGGCGGAAGACGAAGTCAGAATGCTGCTGCGTGCTTACCGGCACACCCGCCCGGGCCAGGACGATACCTTCAGCATCTTTGGCTCCGATACGTTGTCCAACGCCTGGACGAATCTCACGGGCGCGATCGCCGGTATGGCCTTCGGAGTGGTCTCCGTTTTTCTTGTTGTGGGCGGAATCGTGATTATGAATATCATGCTGGCCGTCGTCACCGAGCGCACACATGAAATTGGGATTCGGAAAGCGGTGGGGGCGCGTCGGCAGGATATCCTGAATCAGTTTTTGGTCGAATCCGCCGTACTGTCGTTGATCGGTGGACTCATTGGCGTGGTAGCCGCCTATCTTCTCACGGTCATCGTAAAGCAGACAACGCCCCTGCCCATGGAAATGCCACTCCTCTCGGTGGCGCTGGGCGTCGGGTTGTCGGCCGCAGTGGGATTGTTCTTTGGCATCTATCCGGCGCGCCAAGCTTCAAAACTGGATCCGATTGTCGCCTTGCACGCGGACTGACAAATGAAGCAGCTTTTTCTCGCCTTCCGCAACAACACCATGCTCGCGCTCGATACAATTCGGGCGCACAAGCTGCGCAGCCTGCTAACGATGCTGGGCGTCATTATCGGTACAGGAACGATCATCGCGGTAGGTTCGATTCTCACCGGGTTCGATGGCGCCGTGACGAATGTTTTCAAGAGTTTCGGACCGAATGCAATTATCGTCTCCCGAGAGCCGGCGTTCCGAACCAGCGATCTGACTCCGGAAGAACGCGCTCGCAAGCAATTCAATTACGAAAACATCCAGGCTTTGAAAGAGGATTGCAGCGCCTGCGCCCGCGTTTCCGCCATGCTGTGGCCCAGCAATCACGGTCCGATCGTGACGAAATACAAGGGCAATGCGATTTACCAAACGCGGCTCCAGGGCGTCGAAGAATCCTATGCGCAAACCGGCCAAATCGACATGGAAGACGGCCGCTTCTTCACCGATTTTGAAGCGCGTCACCACGCTGCGGTCGCCGTGATCGGGGCCGATGTGAAACGCGGTCTCTTTGGCGAAGAAAATCCGATAGGAAAGGAAATCAACGTCGACGGGCAGATATTTCAGGTGATCGGCACGATGCATCGCCCCAGCGCCAGTTTTTTCGACAGCTCCGACAACCGTGTGTTCCTGCCTTTCTTCTCCATGAAGAAGATGTATCCGAACGCTCAGGAAATGGCGGTCAGCGTCACGGCGATTGACGGGATGCTCCCTGAGGCGATGGATCAGATCCGCACCATTCTGCGCATCCAGCGCCACATTCCCCCAAACAAGCCAGAGAACTTCGCGATCTCAACCGCCGCCCAGATGGTCGATCAATTTCGACAGATCACCGCCATGACCTTTCTCGTGATGATCGTGTTGAGCTCCATCGGCCTGCTGGTGGGCGGCATCGGGGTCATGAACATCATGCTAGTTTCCGTTACCGAACGAACGCGTGAGATCGGGATTCGCAAAGCCATCGGCGCGCGACGGCAGGACATCACGATTCAATTTTTGCTCGAAGCATCGGTGCTCACGGGAATGGGCGGCATCGCCGGACTGCTGCTCGGTTGGGCCATTTCGAGTGCAGCCAAACTGGTCTTCACGTCACTGCCCATTCAAGTGCCTGCCTGGGCGGCCATTTCGGGAATCGTAGTTTCGGTGGGCGTGGGACTGTTTTTCGGGATCTGGCCAGCCAACAAAGCGGCCAAGCTCGATCCCGTCCAGGCGCTCCGTTACGAGTAAAAAATCACGGATGCGGCCGGAAGTGGTAGGTGTACGAGAGGCTCACATAGGAAGGAAGCCGCACGCCTACCACCCGTTCGAACGGCACGTCCTGTGAACCGGCAGCCAGCACCTCCGTGGTCTGTCCGGTATACCCGCTGGCGATCAGGAAGTTTATGCCCAGCGCCATTCTGTTGTTCAAGAATGACCGAACCAGCGCCCCGCGAAACTCTTTTACCGGCACACTGACCAACCCGTCGCCCAGCGGCTTCTGCCCGACTTCTTCAAACTCGGCGCGCGCCTGCAGCCGGAATGGCAACCGGTTCACCGTACCCAGGATGTCGAATATAGTTCGCGGCGCTTCGGGCGTGGGGAGTCCAGTGTCCAAATCGCGGGCGTCGGCTTTGGAAAACGAGGCCTGCAACAGTCCCCAGCCGAAATAGCGCCGTGCGGCTATCGTCATCCATAAGTTCCTGCCGGGTCCTTCATCCGTTTGCAATCCCGTATCCGGATCGATCTTGGCGAGCGAAGCCTCTGTCGTCACATGCCCCAACGTCGCGCGGAAATCGATCCCGCCGAGCACCTTGTTGATAACCAGTTGATACGCATGTTCGCGGCTGATCGGCGTGCCGCGCGCCATACCCGTTCCGATGCGCGGATCGTTCGAATGAAAAGCCTCGCCAAAGCTGAACGAGGCCGATGGCAGAAAAGATTGAGCCCCCGGCAAATACGCCACCGTAGCCTTCGGCGAATTAAATCCGGCGACCGTGTTGTACGTGTTCCTAGCATTTACCAGATCCACGTTGTTGAACTGGATTTCATCCCGCCTCCAACCCGCGTAATAGCGAAGATGATGAAAAAGTGTTCCATTTAGCGCCACGTAGGGTGCCGAGTCCGCCAGTGTCACGTCATTCGCCGTCACTTTGGAGAACGGTCCGTATACCAGCGGCTGCGTCGGATCGTAATGGTCCAGATCCAGCCGCCGCGGCGCATCCCGCTGATAATCCACTCCCGCCATCAGCGATATCGAGTCGCTAATCCGCTTGATGTATGTCGCATTCCCACTCGTCACCGTCCGGAACTCGCTTTGCCGGATGAGTCCATCGCCAAAATTGGAATACAGGCTTAAGTTATAAGTGCGGAACGCGCTCGAAAGCTGCAGATTCTGCGTCGGGCTGAAATGCCAGTTGTCGTTGACGGCGAGTTCGCCCGTATGGGTCTGGTCGCGCTGCCGCGAGTCGATGGTATCGCGCAAATTCGGAATTCCGAGCGGTACCAGTCCCGGCACGTAGGAGAATCCGTAATAGCCAATGCCGAACAGCGTGACCTCATGGTTGCCGAGATTCCAGATCCGGTAGCCGTTGATCTTGAATTGCTGCCGGTGTTCCAGCCGGTCGAGAAAACCATTGCCATACGCCGCTTCGATAGCGACCCAGGCTTTCGTCTCCGGCCCTTCCGGACTCCAGCCGGCTACGACATCTCCATCGCGATAATCACCGGTGATCGTGACGAAAGGCTCCAGCCGCGATCGCAGCTCGTAAATGGCCGACAGGTTCTCAGCATGATTGCCCTCGCGCACGTTAAACGCGCCGCCATCCGTCTGCACGCCGTCCAGAATCGCCGGAACCATAATGTTCGGATCGGCATAACCGTTGCCGTGCGCATTTGACGACAAGTTATTCGAGAGCAGATAAGTGCCGACCTGAATGTATTCGGCGATCGGCTCGCCATGATCGCCCGCCACGCCGGGTGCAAAATATTGCGGCGCTTTGATACCGCCAGAAGCGGTTTCGATTGGCTGGCCAGGAACTGAAATTGGCGCGCCGGGCCTCCCAGGATTCGCATCCAGCGTCTCTTCCCGCACATACACACGCTGCGCCGGATCGGGAAAGAGAACATTGGAATCCTTCACATCGGCGGTGACTGTTACCTGCTCTTGTCTTTGCGCCTCCAGGTGTAACACCTCGTCGAAATTAGCGGCCTGAACTCGCACCGAATAGTTACCCGCCTCAGCCACATGCAACACAAACCTTCCAGCGCTGTCGGTTCTTGTTGAGTCGCCCTTCTCCAAGGTCACAAGTGCTCCGGCTATGACGTGCGATTGCCGGTCCGTTACCCGCGCGGTAAGGACGTACACTGCCTGCTCGCCCGATAACAGACCAGGGAAACCGATCAACAACAGGCATAAAAGACATACGCCTGTCCCATTCGTGCTACGACAGGGAAGGTTGATGCTCATCGCGTCTACCCCGTCCCTAAGCTGTTTTGGAAAGCACCGTAGTCGGCGAACTCAGGACCAACCGCCCGTGCCGAACGCCCTTGGTACCAATCAGCAAATCGGCCAGTTTTCGAACGCGCTTGGCCGGTCCGCTGAGCACGATCACCTCCAGGCAGGTATGGTGGCCCAGATGCGCATGAGTCGTGGCGATGACCACGTCATGATAGCCGTGCTGCAGATCCATGAGCTTGTTGGGCAGCATTCGATAGTGGTGATCATAGACCAGCGTCACCGTTCCCACGACCGCCGCGTCAGGGGCCTCCACGGCTACCCCAACAAGCTTGTCGCGAATCAGATCGCGAAACGCCTCGGACCGGTTCGTGTAGCCCTGTTGCTCAATAAATTGGTCGAAGCGATTCAGCAGATCCGCGTCAATCGCAACACCGATACGGCTTAGCTCCGACATACCGGATCAGGTTATCACGATTTCGTGAATCGTATGCGTGGCGCTGTACTGTTACTTCGGCAGCGCGAAAGCCACGTAACTGCCGCCACTGGGTTCGCCCGACTTACCGCCGCCCGCGGCAATCACCACGTACTCTCGTCCCTCGACCTCATAGACAGCCGGCGTAGCGGTGCCACTCGCCGGCAGCCCGGTCTCCCAAAGCAGTTCGCCGGTTGCTTTGTCGAACGCTCGAAACTTGTGGTCGTGTGTAGTCGCGCCGATAAAAAGCAGGCCTCCCGCGGTCACAACGCTGCCGCCATAATTGTCCGACCCGGTATCCCGGATTCCCTGCGCCGCGAGTGCCGGAACTTCGCCGAGCGGCTTCTTCCAGACATACTTCTTAGTATTCAGATCGATCGCATTGAGCGTGCCCCAGGGAGGCGCTACCGCTGGATAGCCGTCCGGATCGAGCCAGCGATTATAGCCGTCAATGCCGTACTTCAAAGGCGACTGCTGCACGACCTTTTGATGTTCCGCGCCATCGAGCGGCACGTCCTTGCCGGTCATCAAATATTCGGCGATCGCATTCACCGCACCCGAGCCGAGACGCCCGAAGCCAGGCATGCGGCCGCCGCCATGCTGCACCATGTTAACCACCTGGTCCCGCGTGAGCTTCGATCCGATATTTTGCAGCGAGGGGAACTCCGGCGGATTGCCCGCGAGATCCGGTCGATGGCAACCCGCACAGTTTTGCCGGTACAGCGTCGAACCGCTCATCTTGTTGGTCCCGGAACTCCGCGGAATCAAGCGGAGAATGAAGGCCATCTCGCTCGAATTCACATAGAACAAGCCGGTTTGCGGATCCCAGGCCGCTCCGCCCCACTCCCCTCCTCCGTCGAATCCCGGAAAGATCACGGTACCTTCAAAACTGGGCGGCGTGAACTGCGGTCCGTTTCGCAATTTGTCGAACTGGGCCAGTACCGCCGCGTGCGCAGCCGGCGTACGGTTGGTCAGGATATCGGGAGTGACCAACTGACGCGCATAAGGTGCAGGCTCGGTGGGTAGAATCTGCGTCCTCGAGAGCGACTCTCCGTCCGCCGGACTGGCCGGCACCTGCAGCGTCCGGTAATGAACGAGCGGTTTGCCGGTCATCTCATCGAACAGCCACAGGTAGCCATATTTAGTGATTTGCGCCACCGCGTCGATGGTCTTGCCCTTTTGTTTAATCTTTACGAGCGTCGGCGCGGACGGCAGATCGCGATCCCAAACGTCATGTTTGACCAATTGAAAGTGCCAGACCAGATGGCCGGTTTTCGCATCCAGCGCCAGCAGGCAATTGGCATAAAGATTGTCGCCGATCCGGTTTGCTCCATAAAAATCGAATGCAGCGGAGCCGGTGGGAGCGAACACCAGTCCACGTTTGGCATCCAGTGTCAGACCAGCCCAGGAGTTGGCTCCTCCAATATGCTGGTAAGCGTCTTTCGGCCAGGTTTCGTAGCCTGGCTCGCCGGGGAGCGGGATAGTGTGAAACACCCACTGCAGCTTACCGGTTCTCACATCAAAAGCTCGAATGTAGCCGGGCGCAGCCGGCAGGTCTTCGGCAACCAGACTTCCCTGGATCAGCAGATCCTGGTACACCACACCGGGACTGGTAGCTTGCACGGTAAGGTCTTGAAACGCGCTGCCGAGGCCTTCGTGCAGATCGATGCGGCCGTGGTCGCCAAATGCCTCTACAGGCTGTCCCGTCTTCGCATTGAGCGCGTACAAAAATTGATCGATTCCGACGAATAGGCGCTGGTCGGTTCCGTGGCTCCAGTAGGTGAGGCCGCGGTTCCTCAGCTTGCGAGTGATCTGCTCTCCGCGATGCGCATCGAAGTCCCAAAGCATCTTGCCGGAGGCTGCGTCGAGCGCGACCACCCGCAGTCGGGGCGTGGTGGCATACAGAACGCCGTCTAATACCAGGGGATTGCATTGCATTTCGGACCCTTCGAATTGATCGTTGGAATCGAATTGCCAGGCGCGCTGCAAGGTTTTAATGTTTTTGCAATTAATTTGATCGAGCGGCGAATAGTGCATGCCGCGTGTCCCGCCCACTATCGGCCAGTTGCCTGTATCGTGGCCGGCAGCGCTGGCTAAGGCGCCTAGCGCTGCCAGCAACAGGATAGTACGTGTCGAAAAGGTCGCGTTCATTTTCAGTCTCGAACCGGCTACTGTATCATCTGGCGCGAGCGCATGCGGAAAGAGGTCCCGAAACACCGGAACCTCTTTATTTTCAAACGAATTGTAATGTCGGAGTTCTGTCTACGCCAACGATACCTGTTCAGCCTGCAGGCCTTTGGGGCCATTTTTCACGACGAAGGAGACACGGGCGCCTTCATCCAAGCTTCTGTATCCGGAGGACTCAATCGCGGAAAAATGTACGAAGACATCTTCACCATTCTCGCGGGCGATAAATCCAAATCCTTTGGCTGCATTGAACCACTTAACGGTTCCAGTTTCTTTCATGTTTCTCTCTTTCTTGCTACACGAACCTAACAAATCAAATGAGGGAATCGAGACCTGCTAACCATGAAGGGAATTGGCCGTACGAGTGAGTTCAAATGACAGGAAGGAATTTACGTGCTTATCAAAGATAACTGGAGAGGCGGTTTTCTGTCAATTATTTTTAGTGGTTCGGCCGGTTTGTTTGCCGGAATCGGGCACTTGGCGATGGGCGTGCTTGGCAATTCGGGTGAAGTCCTGATATCCTAAGGTTGTCTTTGCCCGCATTTGCAATCCAATCCGAGTGCCTTCGGGCGGCTATTTCTTCCTTCCCTTCAAGTTGGTTTTCAGAGCAGTCTGACAAAGATAAATTTTGTAGCAAGAGGAACTTACTGTGACCAACATATTCGTGGGAAATTTGAGTTATCAAGCCACGCCGGCCGATCTGCAAGCGGCATTTGAAGCGTATGGAAGTGTGGAACGTGTCAATCTCGTCACAGATCGCGACACCGGTCAACCACGCGGTTTTGCCTTTGTCGAGATGACAGATGCGGAAGCCGCGCAAACGGCTATTACCCAGCTCAATGGAGCTGAACTTTACGGTCGTGCCATGAACGTAAATGAAGCACGGCCAAAACCAACCGGTGGCGGCGGGGGTGGATACGGTGGCAATCGCGGCGGTGGCGGCGGTGGTCGAGGCGGCAATCGCGGGGGCGGCGGCGGCGGTGGCCGCGGCGGATCACGCTGGTAGTACCGCCCCGCTAGAAGTTGATTTCGATCAGCTGATTAGCTGAGCTTAAGTAGTTTTTAAATTCCGCTGCTTGCGTGTTGCTGCGGCCTTCATGCCCTGCGCGCAAGCAGCGTTAACAAACAGGAGCGTTTATGCCAGGTCGAGGCCCGCAAACTTTCAAGAAACGTCAGAAAGAACAAGAGCGGAAAGAGCGTCAGCAGGAAAAGATGGCCAAGCGTCTGCAGCGTAAGAATGAAGAGCCATCCAGTCCCTCGGACGATAATATTGAGTGGCCGGACGCCGATTCGAACGGAGTCGGTTTGTCCGAAACCGATGCCAAGATCGCGGAAGCGCTCGTCTCCAATGTCGGCCGTGTCGTGTCCGACCATTGATTCTTGGTAAAAGTCGAGAAAAATCGTTGAGGAGCGAGACTGCTGTATCTGTCTTTTAAAAGTGCAAAATCGCTCGAGCTGTTCAATAGCCGAATAGTACGCACTGATTTGCCTGAGTTTTGCTAAGTCCCTCGCGGAAAATCCTACATCCGGCCGTACTGCCCTCCTGTATAATCCTTCTGTCCCGATCGGCATTCGATTTGAGTTTAATTGCTCCAGGGGGTGGCGCGACCATGTTGATAGTCCCGCGCGTCGGCAAATGGGCTGGCCTTTTTTTGTTCCTGAGTGTAAGCGCGAACCTTCCGGCCCAGTTCAGCGGAGCGATTGAAGGCATCGTGACCGACCCTTCCGGCTCCGCAGTCCCTAACGCAACGCTCAAGCTGGTCAGTACCGCCACGGGCGTCTCGAACGAAGCCAAGTCCGGCCCGGGCGGCAATTACCGCTTCGTCAGTCTCGCTCCCGGCGCTTATACGATTACCGCATACGCCCCCGGTTTCACGGCGTCCACAGTGACACTCAATCTCAGCACCGGGCAGAACCTGAACGTGCCGGTGGCCCTTTCCGTGGCAGGCGCTACCACTTCGGTCGATGTCACCAGTGCCGCGCCCATTCTCGACACTGCGGAAACCCGCAACCAGCAGACTATCGCGCCCAGGGAATTGGCCGCGGTGCCGCTGGCCGGCCGCAACATGATCAATCTGGTAACACTTGCGCCCGGCGTCACGGGGCGCGGTCTTTCAGCCAGCGGCAGCCCTGGCTCGGCGGCCGATAATTTTTCCACCGAACAGCAGGTAGACGCCAGCGCCAACGGTCGCAGCAGTAATGCCAACATGTTCGTGGTCGACGGCCTCGATGTCACAAGCAACGTCCGGCCCGGCGTCCTGAACCTCACGCCCAACCCCGACGCCATTCAGGAATCCACCACCGCTGTCAATACCTACTCCTCCGAATACGGCCGCGGCAGTTCCATTGTCTTTACCGAAACCACCAAGTCCGGCACCGACCAGTTTCACGGTCTCGCGAGCGACTACTTCACCAACCAGTACTTCTGGGCCGGCACCGAATTTAATCACAGCTACCTGCCCTTTCACAGCCACAACGTCTCCGGCACCATCGGCGGCCCTGTCATTCCACACAAACAGTTTTTCTTCTTCTTCGCCATCGAGCCGCTGCGCTCCTCGAACGCAGTGGTCAACTCGGTCACCTATGAGTCGCCGCAGTTCACTTCTTTTGCGCAGTCAGCCTATCCGAACGCGCTCGGCACGCAACTGCTCGCCCGCTATACGCCTGGGGGCGCCAACACCACGGGCGTAAATCAAACCGCCGCCCAGCTTTTCCCGGACACCTGCGGCACGGCCGCCACGCGTTTTCTTCCCTGCTCTCTTCCCGTCACCGATAACGGTACCCAGAACGCCAACACCTACCGCAACGGCATGCAGTACGCCGTCCGTGTCGACAAGTACTTCAAGAAAGACCGGCTCTACGGTAACTATTTCCGCACCACCCTCGACACCAGCGCGGCCAACGTGCGTCCGGCCTTCAATACGACCAACTCTTTTTCCACCCAATCAGTCCAGATCAATGAGACCCATACCTTCTCGCCGACCACGCTCAATGAAGCCGCTTTCGCCTTTCTGCGAGTGGAAGGCGTTAACAACCTTACAGGCGATTTCACCGTGCCCACCGTCAATGTCAACGGCATCAGCGGCTTCGGCACCGGATTCGCGCAAGGCGATTTCATCCAGCACAGCTATCACTGGCGCGACGTGCTCACGCACATTACGGGCAATCACACGCTGCGCATCGGTTACGACGGCTGGCATGGCGACGACACGGCTCTCTTTGCGCCGGTCCACACACAGCCTGTCTTCAACTTCAATAACCTCATCGATCTAGTCGCCAGCAACGTGAAAAGCGAAACGCAACTGTCCTACAATCCCGTCAGCGGGCAGCCGCAGGCCGGCAATTATGGCTACTCCACCACCACTGCCGGCGCTTTCGTCGAAGACACCTGGAAAGCCGCTCCGAACGTGACCGTCACGGCCGGTCTCCGTTGGGATAACTTTGGCAATCCTTACGCCTCGCTGCCCGGCACCGTGGTGGCCGCCTACCATCGCGGGCAGGGCTCCACCTTCAACGATCAGGTAGCGAACAGCTACGTCAGCGTGCAGGATCGTATTCTCGGCACCGGTCTCTACAAGGCGTTCGCGCCGCGGGCCGGCATTGCATGGGATCCCTTCAAAGATGGCAGCTGGGTCATTCGTGGCGGCACCGGCGTTTATCACGACATGCCGACGCTCGGTAACTTGAGCGACATCATTAACGGCAATCCGCCGAACTTCATCGTGCCCACCTTCTTTTCCGATGGCACGACCGCAGCACCGATCTTTGCTCTCGGAACGAACGCGGCAAAGCCGGAAGGGTTTCCGTATCCGGCTTACCAGGGACAGCCGCTCGATTCCCGTGGCGGCGTGCCCGGCGCGCAGATCGCGATCGGAGCGAATCAGCCCGATCTCACCGCGCCCACCACCTTCAACTACTCCGCCAATGCCGAGCACAAGCTCTTCGGCAACATGATTGCGAGTATTGGCTATGCCGGCTCGCACTCCTACAACATCATTACAGGCTACGGCAACGTCGGCAACACCTCCTATGGCACCGACATCAATCGCTTCGCCGACGACCTGATCCTGAACAACACCACCACGCCTACCCGCCTCAATAAGAGCTTCGGAGCGATCAATTATCAATCGAACGGCGCACACGCGAACTACAACGCGCTGCTCACGCAGTTCAAAGGCCGCCTGTTTCACGACAAGTTTTATTTCGACACCTCGTACACGCACTCGGTCTCCAAAGACAACTCGCAGTTCTATCCCACCTATCCGGACATCAATCAGTACTACAGCTATTCGGCCTGGGATGCGCCCGACCGCTTCTCGCTCGTCTGGAATTATGAGTTGCCCACGCCGTATGGCGGCAAAGGCTGGGTAGGTCACATCCTTGGCGGCTGGGCGATCAGCGGCACCTCTACTGCCCAGAACGGAAATCCGTTCACCGTGTACACGGACGCCGCTTTTCAACCGGTTTCGAATGCCGCCGGCATCTTCACCGGCTACGCGCCCGGCAGCGGCGACTTCAACGCCGACGGCTACAACAACGATTATCCGAATGTCTCTACGTACAAGCTGCCCACCAGCCGCACTGCTTATCTGAACGGCTTGTTCGCGCCCGGCATTATCACCACGCCCAGCTTCGGCTCGGAAGGCAACGAACGGCCGGGCCTTTATCGCAACCCGGGCTTCGCCGAGACCGATGCCAGCCTGCTCAAGACCACGAAGCTTTCCGAACGCTTCAGCCTGCAGCTTCGCTTTGAGTATTACAACATCTTTAATCACCCGAACCTGAACGGCATCAGCAGCAATCTGAACAGCGGCACGTTCGGGAAGTCCACTTCGCAGGCCCAGCCGCGCTGGCTGCAAATCGGCGCCAAATTCTTCTTCTGATCTTCAAACCCGCTACGTACCGAAATGAGATTGCCCACTCTCCTCATCGCGCTCGCCCTGGCCGCACTCTGCTTCGCCGCCAAGCCATCGACAGACTACCCCATCCAGCCGGTGCCCTTCACCGCCGTTCACCTGAACGACCGGTTCTGGGCGCCGCGCATTGAAACGAACCGCACCGTCAGCATTCCAACCGCTTTCGAGCAATGCGACCGCACGGGCCGCATTGAAAACTTTGTCCGCGCCGCCGAAGTATTGCAAGGCCAGACCCTGACCGACAAACACTCCCCCGGCTATCCTTTCGACGACACCGATCTCTACAAGGTCATCGAAGGCGCATCGTATGCGCTCAGTGTCCATCCAGACCCCAAGCTCAAAGCCTATGTCGACAGCCTGATTCAGAAGATTAAGGCCGCCCAGGAGCCTGACGGTTATCTGTATACCACGCGCACCATCGACCCGCAGCACCCGCATCCCTGGGCCGGCAACGCGCGTTGGGTCAACGAAGAGCAGTCGAGTCACGAACTCTACAACTGCGGCCATCTCTATGAAGCGGCGGTCGCGAATTACCAGGCGACCGGCGACCGCACGCTGCTCGACGTCGCGCTCAAAAACGCCAATCTGCTTGTCAAAACCTTCGGCCCCGGCAAACGCAAAATCTATCCCGGCCACCAGATCGTCGAGATGGGATTGGTCAAGCTTTACCGCGTAACCGGGGACCAGCAGTATCTTGCCCTCGCCCGCTTCCTGCTTGACAGTCGCGGCCCCGGCGGCAAGGCCTACAATCAGGCCGATGTGCCGCCCGTCGACCAAACGGAAGCCGAAGGCCACGCCGTGCGCGCCGGCTACATGTACTCCGGGATGGCTGATGTGGCGGCGCTCACCGGCGATCCGGCTTACCTCAAAGCGATCGACCTCATCTGGAACAACATGGTTGACCAGAAATACTACATTACCGGGGGTGTGGGCGCGCTCGGCCAAGGCGAGGCCTTCGGCGCCAACTACCAGCTGCCGAACATGACCGCCTACAACGAAACCTGCGCCGCAGTGGCCAGCGATTTCTGGGACCAGCGGCTCTTCCTGCTGCACGGAGATGCAAAATATGTCGACGTCTTCGAGCGCACGCTGTATAACGGCTTGCTGTCCGGCGTCGCGCTCGACGGCAAGACATACTTTTATCCGAACCCGCTCGAATCGAACGGCCAGCACCAGCGCAGCCCCTGGTTCGGCGTAGCCTGCTGCCCGGGCAACATCACCCGCTTTCTGCCTTCGGTTCCGGGCTACGTCTACGCGCAGAAAAACGCGGCCATTTACGTGAATCTCTACATGAGCAACAGCGCGGATTTCACGCTGCCTGGTGGCCGTAAGGTGACGCTCGTGCAGCAGACCGATTATCCGTGGTCGGGTGATATCAAACTCACCGTCAATCCCGCGGCGAGCGGCCAGTTCGCGTTGAAGCTGCGGGTGCCCGGCTGGGCGCGCGGTGAAGCCGTACCAGGCGACCTCTATCGCTTCGCCGACGCGGGCCGCACCACTCCGGTCACGCTGAAAGTCAATGGCAAACCGATGTCGCTCACGTTTGATAACGGCTACGCCACGATCGCGCGCCGCTGGAAGAAAGGCGACCGTATCGAGCTCTCGCTCCCCATGCCGGTGCGACGCGTTGTTGCCAACGAGCAGGTGCAATCCGATCGCGGACTTGTTGCCCTTGAGCGTGGCCCCATTGTGTTCTGCGCCGAATGGCCCGACAGCCGCGATAAGCACGTGCGCAATCTCGTGCTCGCGCGCGATACGCCGCTGAAGGCGCGCTTCGAACCCGCCCTGCTGCACGGCGTCGAGGTGATTGAAGGCCAGGCCATCGCCTTGCGCAGCGCGCAAAACGGCTCAGTCGAACACGGCACCGAAACCCTGACCGCCATTCCTTACTACGCCTGGGCCAACCGCGGCCCCGGCCAGATGGAGGTCTGGATCGCCGAATCCGAGGCAAAGGCACACCCCACGCCGTTTCCTACGCTGGCGAGCGAAAGCAAAGTGACCGCCTCCGGCCCTACTGTCACTTCTAACGGCATTCGCGAGCCGCACCTCGTCGCCGATGGCGAGCCGCCTGCCTCCTCCGCCGATCGGAATTCCTACTTCGCCTGGGCCCCGGGCAACGGCGACCGGCAATGGATCGAGTACGCTTTCAGGGAGCCTGCCACTGTTTCGACCGCCGCCGTCTATTGGTTTTGCGATCAGGGGACGAAACTGCCGCGAAGCTGGCGGCTGCTCTACAAGCAGGACGGCGAATGGAAACCGGTGGCTGTGGACGGCGCCTACGGCGTCGAGCCTGACCGGTACAACAAAGTTGCGTTCGCGCCGGTCAAAACCGAAGCCATGCGTCTTGAAGTCGAACTCGATCCCGGCGCCAACTCCGGCGTCGAAGAGTGGCAAGTGCAATAACACAGATTTCAGCGAGTGCTGAAAACACGAACAGAGATCCCGACAAAAGCAGGGCCGCTACCTGGAAGACATCGGCCTTCCTTTTTAAGGCCAGATCAGCGCCGGCGCGCATGTTCGATCAGCACCTTCTCACTGTTCCTTACATGGAGTTCGATCCACTTGGCCATCGGCCATAACACGATCGCGGTAATAACCAGCATCAGTAAAACGATTAGCATCATTTCCGACGTGGATCGCCTGGTATGAGACCACATGCGACAGTATGTCTCAACCCCAAGAAACGGCTTTTGCCCTTTCTCGCAGGTGATCTTGCCTCGGGTACCAGCGGTCTCTAATCAAGCATGAACGGACGTGAGAAATCCAGTGCTGCCGAAATCGGACCCGCTGTACTATTCTGCAGACGCTGACCTATTTGCAAGCCCTCTCCCAATGGGGCGTGGCCTACCGATCAGGATAGTGAGCATGTCCCTTCCACGCTGGCGTCTATGTTCAAAGTAGTCCAGCCGTAATATTAAGTGATTAGCCGCGGGTCCAGCGTAAACGGTTTAGCAGGCTGAAACTTAAGCAGATGGAAATCCGCGTGAGCGGGATTTATCACGTAATTCTGCTCATTGGGCCAGTCCGGCAGTATGGCGGAGGGAACCGAGAGCACAAGCGATCGAAATTCTTCACTCCAGCGTTTACCGTACTCTTGAAAGCTCGCCTCATCGTCCAAGAGAGCCTCAGGGTCCGGTTTGGAACGCGCTTGTAACTGAGCGACGTATCCAAGCGACAGTTGAACAATTTCTGCCGGCTGCGGGATCTCAATCTTGGTGACAGAGTACTCGTCTGGATCCTCCGCGTTGTAGTGGACCAGAATTTCTAAGACGGCTAGCGAAACGTGAGAAGCAGCATAGATCGCAGCGATCCCAGGAGGATTCCACCGCCCGCCATGCAGTCTAGCGCCTTCGCTGTCGTCCCAGCGATATTTGCTTTTGTGTATTCGATACGCAATCAAAAGACGCCGTGCTCAAGTCGTCCCAGCACGGTCAGCACCGCTTGCTGGCCGGCCGCGCTGCCGAGCAGGGAGATAGGCGTAGCGAATTTTAGAGCGCGAACAGGAGTGCCGAGCCAACGTAGCGCTTTCTCGCGTGTTCCGATCACGGCCGTGGCACGCTCGACCACCGCGTTCATGGAAGGCTGCTGGCGCTCTAAAACGACTTTCACTAAACGCTTTCCTTTGGAAGCTTGCTCCTGGGAAGGGACTAACTCCAAAGAACCGTCGTCAAAGCTTCGGATCGTTGCTGCACGATTTGGGAAGGCACCGATGATTGCGCCAACGTCCTTCACCGTAGCCCCTTTCGCCAGCCTGACTGCCGCTGCCGGATTTATCTGACGAATCGTGCCGCTGCGTTTCACGGAACGAGTCTCTCTCGGCAGTGGGGGCTCCGGCTCGGTCACAATTTTTCTGGGCACAAGTCAATTATAAAGTGCTCAGCCGCCACGGTGGGCTGTCGATCTCCGGGCAGTACCATCGTGGTACCAACGGCTCATCGCGGCCAAACGCCAGCAAACCCGCACAATGGGAAGTGCCAAAACCGCACCAATGCCTACCAAAAAGAGAAGCGGAAACGTTTCGTACGCTAAACAGAATATTCTGGTGCAAGGCCAAAAAATGAACCCTTGTTTACCGCGACTGATCTTACCGCTCGTATGCGCGTCTGTTCTGTCAGCTCAGCAGAAGAAAATCCTTGTTTTTGAGGACTCCGATTTCGCGCGAGAACTGCAGCAGACAGGGTCGCAGGCAAAAATCGTACCGGTGTCCAATGCAAACGTCATGGAGCAATTGCCGGACGCGGATGCCTTCATCGGTAACATCACTTCCGCTCAGGTGCGCGCCGGAAAGAATCTCAAATGTGTCGGCGTCATGAGTGCCGGCATGGAACGCGTGCTCTTTCCCGTCGATGGATCGGACGACCTGCGCCAGAGCCATAATAGTTCTTACGAACAACAAAATCGTCCAGGGGCCGGAGATCGCCGATCACGCGTTGGCCATGCTGCTCATGATGTCGCGCAACCTCAACATGCTGTACCGCAACGATGCGAAGCAAGTCTGGAATCCCGAGTCGTTCCATGGGATCTAGCTCTCTGGCGCTTCGAAAACGTCGTCACTACGCCGCATATCGCGGGCAGGTTGGACCGCGACGAAGAGCGTATGACCAACACCATCAAGGAAAATCTCACCCGCTTCGTAGCCGGCAAGCCGTTCATCAAGGTCGTCGATGGGCAGAAAGGCTATTAAGTGAATGGCCAACCGGGCCTTGCTGCTGAACTGAGTTTACTATCCGGCAGTCGGGCACGCAGTTGAAGCTTTTAAAATCGCCAAAGGTTTCGCTGTCGAAGATCCCGGCCTTGGAATTCACGTGCTCCTCAACAGCCGCACCACCGTAGAACTGGCAGGAGCGTGCGACTGGATCGCAAAAGCGTGGCCCATCGATCTGGCCGACGTGAAACGCGCTGGCGCTGCCGCCGTTTGTCTGCAGAATATCCCGAAAACGTGGCACTACATCGTGAACGATCATCGCCCCAAGATCAGTCCATTCCCGTTCGCTGACGATCTGCGAACCTTTCACGATCTGGCCGAAACGCACTTCACCGCTCGTCTCTGGCGTGGTCACAACTATGAAGTCGGTGCTGAACACGGACCCGCTTACCGCTCAAACGCGACCATCCGCCTGCGCGTGCCCGACAGCGCAAGAACATGGGTGCAACAACTCAATCTGCAGACAGGCCCAAACTTTTGCGTGCTGCTCGGAGGCTCGAATCACGAGCCTCGCCCCGCTTACCGGCTTCGGGTTCCTGGCGCCGTCGGTTGACACGCCCTGGCTGACCGTCTCCGGCGTACGCTGGCCCGAGTGCTTCTTCAACGATGTGCCTTTCTATTCCGTGCTCCCGGACTGCTCGCATTATCCCTGCTGGCGCGATATGAAAGTGGAGTGTCAAACCCGCATCGAAGCCCACAAAACCGTGCTCTGCATGGCCGATCAGCTCGCTGCTCGAATCCCCGATCTCCTCAAAGGCGTCCAACTGCTGCTTGATCCGAACTTCTCGTATCAAGAGGCCATGCGGACCTACCGCCGGCGCATCGAACTCATGCAATCCGCGCAGGAACGCTTCTTCCAAATCACTTAAACCGGCAAGCTCGCAAAGCCAATCAGGCAAAGCCCAATCACGTACCCGGCAAACATGAAACCGACCAGCGGCATGGTGCCTTTCGGAGCGCTTTGGAACTCTTTCCAGATCAGCACGCCCCAGATAGCTGCCACTAACGTTGCTCCCTGCCCGAGCGCATACGAAATAGCGGGACCGGCCACTCCCGACGCCACGATATTCAAACCAAATGCCAGGGTCCAGATCGCCCCACCGAGAATGCCCAGCGAATGCAGGCGTGAAGTCCCGGCAAAATATTCTTTGTAAGTTCGTCCCGCCACGCGCATGAAAATCGAATTTACGAAGAAGTTGCTCGCCAGGACGCCCAGTGCGAAAAAGAACAGCGCCGTGTAAGGCGTCAACATGCCGGCCGCGATCGGGCCCGAATTAAAGCCCGGCGAAATAGACCGGATCAGTTGCGGATAGAAGAAGCCCATCAGGCAACCGGCTACGATGGCGAACAACAGCCCGCGTGTCCAACTGCCATGGCTTGAGCGGGGCAGCCTGCGATAAGCCAGTGCCGAAAAAATCATGGCGGCCAGCACGCACGCTACGCCCGCAAACAAAACGATCCCATTCCCTTTCGGCTGCTGCAGGTAAGCCGTGGCCGTGCCAATTATCAAAGCCAACCCGATACCGATCGGAAAAGCGATCGACATTCCTGCGATATCGATCGCTACCACCAGCAGAATATTCGCCACGTTGAACAGCAGTCCGCTCAGCATGGCCATCAGGATCGAGTTGCCAGACGCGAGCTTGATATTTTCAAGGGCCGGCATACCCGATGTTCCGGTACTTCCCGCTGTGAACATGAATAAAACCGCGAACAGCAGCATACCGATCACGTAATCCCAGTAATAAAGTTCAAAAGGCCAGCGAGTGCTCCCGGCCAGCTTCTGCGTATTCGCCCAGGAACCCCAGCCAATCATCGTAATTGTGCAGAACAGGATCGCCAGACTGTTCGAATGTACGGTAAGCACTACGCGATACAGTAACATCGAACAAAAATGAAAACTCTTCGAGCTGTTTCAATTGTTCTGTTGATGGCCCTGGAAGCCGCCGCGCAGACCAGGACTCCGGTGATTCTGTCGACCGACGTCGGCAACGAAATTGATGATCAGTGGGCGATTACCTACCTGCTGCTTAGTCCACGTTTCGATGTACGGGGAATCGTTTCGGCGCACGGGCCAACCCTGCCCGCTCCCTCGGCTCACGCCACTTACGAAGTCTTGCTTGATGTGGTCGAACATCGGCTGGGGATGCTCAATCATCCCCCTTTGTTCGAGGGGTCGAGCCTCCCCTTGGCCAACAATGCCTCACCACGTACCGGGGCGGCAGTCGATTTCATAATCGAAACCTCCAGAGAGTTTTCGAGCGATCACCGTCTCGTACTTCTGACCATTGGCGCCGCTACCGACGTAGCCTCGGCTCTGCTGCAGGATCCGTCGCTGTCAAATCGCATCAGCGTGGTTGCGATGGGGTTTAAGAGCTTGGCAGAAGGTGGCAAAGAATTCAATATTGAAAACGATCCCCGAGCCTGGCAGGTCATTCTTGACTCCAACGTGCCCGTCACCATCGGCGCTGCTGATGTCTGCTATCGCGACCTCGCCATGAGCTTCGAGCACGCACGCCAACTAATAAGCCAGCGTGGATCGATCGGCGGATGGCTATGGGACGAGTATCAAGCTTGGTATTACCGCAGCGTAAAGCCATTACGCAAGGACGACTTTTCAAAGCCATGGGTCATTTGGGACACGATAGTAGTCGCTTTTGAGCAGGGACTCACAACTCAAAAGCAAATCGCCCGTCCTCGACTGACTCAGGACTTAAGCTTTGCTCCGGGTTCTAGCGGGAAAGAAATTACCTGGATTACCGCCGTGGACTCAAAGCGAATGTGGGAGGATTTCACAGCTAAAATAGACGACTATCAGCGCAAGCATACGGTCAATCTTTCGCCCTGTCTGTTTGCGCGTTAAAGGCGCCGGGAGCGAACTCCACGGCGCCCTATGTTGGAAGGAAGTTAGACCGCGCCCCGCCGTCCGGAGAGCAAGCTCACCAGGAACAGAACCAGGAACACGACAAAACAGATCTTCGCAATAGTGCCCGCCATAGCGGCCAGTGTTCCAAAACCGAGTACCGCCGCCAGAATGGCAATGACTAAAAACACCCAGGTATACCAGAGCATATGTTGTTAACTTCTCCTCGGGTAAGTTCAAAGCATTTTCCGGGCCACAGAATAATCGGATCGTACTAAGGGTTAAGTTCATAGCAGTGCGACACTTAGCCGTTCTTAACAAACCCAGCTCATTCTATTGCCCGCCAGTAACAATGAAGTATTTGCGTCCACACGGAAGAAAGGTACGGCCTCGCCGGGCAATATATAAACTCGGATCAAATGTTCTTATCCAATAAAGGGGTGCTTTCTGTCTGGCTCCTGATCCTGCCGGCTTTGTTAAATGCCAAGACAGTGGTTTTCTGGCAAAAGGGCTTTCCCACAGTAGACAGCGCGGAGATGATGCGGTCATCGCTCGAGAAGGCGCTGGGTGATAAATCTGTCTTTGCAAACCTTCGTGAGCTCACCGATGCGGCCACGCTGCACAGTTCCGACCTGCTGGTGCTGCCCTACGGATCGGCCTTCCCCAAAGAAGCTTGGGATCGTCTCCATTCTTTCTTGCGGGAAGGCGGCAGCCTACTCGTCTTGGGCGGCCAGCCACTACGTAGTCCGGTCACTTTCGCCGCCGGCAGCTTCCATACTGAACAACCGCAGGAGGCGTATACACGAGTGCTTGCGATCTTACACACCTATGAAGCGCCGCAGTCGAGCGCACCGCAAAACTTTGCCTGGAAAGACGGCTACGATTTTCTCCCTTCGCTCGCGTTGCACCCAGCCAAAGTGTTCGTGCTCGAGAGCCATCGTCTGGATGGCCTGGGCTACATGATGAATAATGACCGCGAGAAAGTCTCGTCTCCCGCCGTAGTCGCCGATCACCTGGGAGTTACTGCCGGTCCAATGCTAGGCGCACGCTGGGTGTTTCTCGATTTCGAACCGGCCAGCGGCTTTTGGGACTCACCCGATGGCATCACCCTCATGAAAACCGCCGCCGAATATGCCAGGCAGGGTTCGGCATCATTCTCGATCCAGCTCCAATTTTCAGCCATTCAAAAAAGTGAGAGCCCGCAAGCAATCGTGCATTTTCGCAATGGCCTGCGTGAGCGGATGCGCGAACCGGACAAGGGCGAAATCCAGCTCGAACTGCTTTCCGGCCAGCGGGTTCTTAAGACGGAACGGCTTCCCTGCCCGGGCACGGTGCTGGACTCGACTATTCTTCTGGCCAATAATCTGCCGGCCGGCTTCTACCGCCTCCGCGCAACCTACCGCCACGGCGACCACGCCGAAGAAGCCTACGAGAACGGTTTCTGGGTGGAGGACGAGAGCAGCCTGAAGAATATCCCGGCGCTCGGTGTGAAAGGAGATTTCCTGACCCGCGCCGGAAAGCCGTTCTTTCCCTTCGGTACGAACTATTTCAGCACGGAATCGAATGGCTGGGATTTCTCAGGTCCCCGCAATGCGGCAGTCTGGGAACGAGATTTCGCCGATATGCAAAAGCACAATGTGCGATTCGTGCGCACCGGCGTATGGGGAGGCCAGATGAAGATTGCTGACGGCGCGGATGGCGCGGTCAGCGAGCGATTCCTGCGCAACGTCGAAGCCTATCTGCTTTCCGCCCATCAGCACGGCATCGCCGTTAACTTCACGTTCTTTGCCTTCGATCCTCAATCCACCCTGCGCGGCGGCGCTGATAATCCGGTGATGTCGCTCCCGGGAACCAATCCTTATCTCGATCCGGTGACCATCCGGGCCGAACAGAATTATATGTTGTCGATCGTCAATCGCTTCAAAGACGATCCCTCGCTGAGCTGGGATCTGATAAACGAACCCAGCTTTTCGAATCCACACGCCCTCTGGCACGGCAACACTCCGCAAAACGATCCAGCTGAATTGAACGCCTGGCATGGATGGCTGCGCGCGCATTATGGCTCGCCCGACAAGCTGGCTGACGCCTGGTCAGTGACGCCGGAGCAAGTGGGAAACTTCGACTCAGTGCCGCTGCCGGATAGCCGCGATCTGAACTTAGATCTGGAACATGGAACGGGAGGAATGGCGCGCGCCTACGATTACAATCTGTTTGCGCAGGAATCGTTTAGCAGGTGGGCGAAGACGATGGTGACAGCCATTCGTGGCACCGGCAGCAGGCAATTGATCGACGTGGGCCAGGACGAAGGCGGTGTCGAGAATCGCGTCTTGAACCAGTTTTATGGCCACTCCGGCGTTTCCTTCACCACCAATCACACCTATCGCCAGAATGAAAATCTGCTATGGGATTCACTGGCGTCGAAAGTGCCGGGCATTCCCAATATCGTGGGCGAGACCGGCTACCAGCCCGTCACCTATCCGGACGGCAGCTGGCATTTCGACGAGCTGACAGGCTTCAACTTGATCGAACAGAAATGGGCCGCGGGATTTGCCGCCGGGACGAGCGGTGCATTGTCTTGGGATTGGGACCGCGAGATTTATTTCGGCATGGAACGTAGCGATGGCTCGGCGAAGACCTGGGAAGGCCTGATGCGCGACATGGGCGCGTTTGCCGCACAAGCCGAGCCATACGCCACCGGAATCGTGAAGCCCCAGGTAACGATCGTGCTGCCCCAATCGCTGCAGCTCTCAGTATTCAATCGTCTGTCGATTGAGGCACAGCAGAAAAGTGTGCGAGCCCTCTATGGGGTAGCGCGAAGCGAAGCATACGCGGTAGGCGAAGATCAGATCGAGTCGTTAGGTGATCCCAAGCTCATCATCCTGCCATCTCCCTGGATCTTAACGCAGCATGCCTGGGACGCGCTCCTGGAACACGTACAGAATGGCGCCACGCTGCTGGTCTCAGGGCGCTTCGATCTCGACGAGCACTTTCATCCGACCGCGCGAGGTGAGGCCCTGGGCGTCGCTTACCGGCCTGAACTGCTTTCTTTGTCAGGCAATCAGATTAAATGGCCGGAGGGACAGGCGGTGTTGAGCTATGGCGGCGGCAAAACAGATTATCTGCAGCGCGCTGAGTTCGCTTCCGGCGAAACGTTCGTCCAGAAGCCGCTCGGCAAAGGTTCAATTCTTCTGGTGGCACTGCCCCTGGAATTGAACGACAATCTGCAGGCGATTGGCGAAGTGTACAAGTTCGCCTTGAAAACAGCTGGTGTCGCACCAACCTACACGACGCCGATGCAAAACCCGGACGTGCTGATCAGCCCCACGCACTTTCCCGGCGCAACGCTGTACGTAGTGAGCTCGCAGACAGGCACGCAAGACGTTTCGTTCCGCGACGAGCGCAGTGCCAAGACCTTTAGCGCGCATCTCGGAGCAGGACGTGCCGCCTTGCTGCTGGTCGGAAATGATGGGCGGAGGCTGGCGGCTTATAACTGGCAATAATCAGGCTTTACCGCGAAACACCATCGCGATTTCGATGAGCAGAATAATCACCACCATTAGTTCCAGCAGGAACGTCCGGCTCTGGTGAAATTCGTTGACCATGGAATCGTAGAGTTCGCGCGCCGTCGCCAGCTTTTCCGTTACCAGCGCCCGGTAGTCGTTCACACCAATGCGCGCGGCCGCCAGGCGATAGGTGCGGGCGTAAAACATGTCGCTCAAAAACTTGATCGCGTTTTCGGTCCGCTCCGCCAGCTCGCGATAATCGAGTCGAATCGTATTCAGGTCTTCGGCTTCACGCGCCAGCCGCCAGCGACGCCACATGCCGCGGCGTCTCTCCAGCCGCTTATACACGTCAGCCAGTACGCTGGTGAGCACTTCGTCGTAATACCGAAACTCGAGAAGCTGGGTATTGGCATATTCGAGCAGATCGATCGTCGGCTCAGCTGATGCGGCCGCATCGTAGACGAAAGCCGCTACCCAGCCCACCACCAGCAGATCGCCCGGATAGTAAGACATACTGGCCTGCAGAATTTCCTGTTCTTCAGCCACAGCCAATGGGGTATCTTCACCACGCACAATCTGCGCAATTTGCGTGCGGAACCGGCGGACCAGTTGCTCGGCTGAAACGCAAGCGCCGTCACTCTGCCGCACAGGATCGAGTTGCACGATGTAGTAATCTTCCCAAATCCAATCCTTGTACGGCTTCTTCAAGCCGCCTTGAAAAGCATTGAGCCGCTCCTCGAGAGCTTGCCGCGCGCGGCGCTCCAGTTCCGGGGCCGAAATCCATTTATTTGCGAGAGTGACCAGTTCGCTCCAGGAAGTCTCGAACGGCAACTGCAGATCCACGCTCGCGACACCGTACTCGAAGTAGCGAATGCGCCCGAACAGAGGATTACCGGCGTAGTCGGCGCACTGACCGATATTTTCATCCACCGGCGTTCTCTCAAAACGCACGTATTGCGGAGTCTGATGCCGGAAAGCGGGTTCGCGTTTTCTTGGATCGGTACCCAGCACCTGATGCAAATGCCGGAGATCGAGTTCTTCGGCTACGTCAAAGAGAAGAAGAGCACGCAGACTGCCGGTAAGCACGAGATCGATGTCGTTCATGGCAGTCGTGCAAAATATCCTAGGGTAGGCTTTAGGCTGCCATCTCTTCTGCTTTTAGCCGCCACTAGAGATGATCAGCCCGCTACCTTCGCTACGGTTTTTCGCGAACTCGCTTTAGCCGCCGGCTTTTTCGGAGCCGCTGCTTGCCAGGAAGCGGTGATCTGGCGAAGGTAGACCGACGGCTTTTCCCCAAACAGTTTGTCCCCGGCCGCCAACGAGCTCCGGCGCAGGTCTTTCTGCTCACGAACCACGATCGCAAGGAAAGGCTCAACTCCGCTCGCGCCTCCATACCGCTCCGGGTCCCGCTTAAGACGATCCCGCAGCACAGCTAAGTTGTGATCGTCGCCCAGCCATGTAGCCAGCTGTTTCAGATTTGAATCCATGTCGTGCGCGACCGCGCCCTGAATGTTTGCCAGCAGCCGCGCCTGATGCCAGCGATCTTTCACGCGCTTTCGCAGCTTGTGATAAGCCTTGGGCGTACTCTGTTTCTGCGCCGATTTCAAAGCACGGCGTCCCCGGCGATACGTCGTCTTTAGACCCGGGCCGAGATCTTCGATCCGATGCAACTCCAGCGGCCAGGTCTCGACTCTCTGCCCGGCCGCATCGAGCTTTTCAGCGGCGTCCTGCACGATCTCAGCCGCATCCGGACGCCCGTCGAGCTCTTGTTTATCGAGGTCCAGGCCCTGGCGAATTGCTTTCGCCGAATCCGCGTTATGTCCGCCCGTGTTTCTGGCGCACAGCTGGTCGAATACTTCCAGCAGCACCGCCGCGTCCCGGAAATCGGCCAGATCCCGGCTCATCTTTCGAAAGTGACCGTTTTCCCTGGAGTAAGTCTTGCCGAGCAGCGGCCGGACCATGCGCAGCAAGCCCCGTATTTTCTTGATGCTCTTGCGAGCTTCGTGAATCGCCTTGTCTCGTTTGGCATCATCGTGCTTGACGAGCTTCTTGGAAGCGAAAGAGAGCTCGTCAAGTATCACCCGCTTTACGGTCGCCGCGACTGGTTCCGATCGTTTGAGGGGAGAGGCCATCTTTTACGAGTGGCCTTCCTGGGGCGAGGTGGGAGCAACGTTAGTCGTATCCGACCCGTACTCCTTTTTCGCTTCTTCTTTACGTCCCATGAGTTCGAGAGCAGCAGCTGTTACGTGCTCGGACGTGAAGCCGAAGTGCTTCATGATTTCACCGCCTGGTGCGGAAGCGCCGAAGTGGTCGATGCCAATCATGATGCCTTCGTCGCCGGCAAAACGCTCCCATCCATAAGTGGAGGCCGCTTCCACCGTTACGCGCTTTTTCAGAGCCGGTGGAATTACGCTGTCTCGATACGCCTGATCTTGCGCCGCGAAAAGATACCAACTGGGCAAACTGACTACCCGCGCCTTGATGCCATAGTCTTTTTGCAGCTTTTCCTGCGCCTTCGTGCATAACGAGACCTCAGAGCCGGAGCCGATCAGAAGCACCTCAGGCTGCCCGCCCTCGGCTTCAGACAGAATATATGCGCCTTTGCTCACGTCCCCGTTCTTGACCTTGCCGCGGTCGAGGTGAGGAAGGTTCTGTCGGGTGAGAGCGAACAGGCTGGGGCCGTCGTGCTCCATTGCGACGGCCCAGCACTCGGAGGTTTCAGTGGCATCCGCCGGCCGCATGACATTGAGCTGAGGGATCGCGCGCAAACCGGCCAGTTGTTCAACCGGTTCGTGCGTCGGTCCGTCTTCGCCGACCGCCACGCTATCGTGCGTAAAGATATAGAAGGCTTTGAGATCACTGAGCGCACCGAGACGGACGGCTGGCTTCATATAGTCGGAGAACACCATGAAGGTGGCGCTAAAGGGAAGCAGCCCACCATGTGCAGCCATGCCGTTCACAGCCGCGCCCATAGCGTGTTCTCGTACTCCAAAAGCCATGTTGCGTCCGGCATAACCCCAGACGCCGCCGACAGCTCCCTGCGTCGCCGGACCTTCAGCCTCGGGCGGCTGGAAATCGCCCTCGCCTTTCAGTGCGGTGTTGGTAGATGGATTTAGGTCGGCCGAACCGCCCAGCAGGTTGGGAACGTTCTTGGCGAGTGCATTCATTACCTGTCCGCCCGCGGCGCGAGTAGCCAGCGGCTTGTCGTCCGGCTTCCATTTCGGCAAATCGGCTTTCCAGTTATTCGGAAGTTTGTCGCTGAGCATCTGCTCCAGTTCCGCGGCTTCTTTGGCAAAATCTTTTTTGTAAGCGTCAAAACGGGATTGCCAGTCTTTCTGTTTGGCAGCGCCTTTGTCGCCGATCTGGCGGAAGAACTTGACTGAGTCATCGGGCAGAAAGAACTTGTCCATACTCGCCCAGCCAAGCGCTTTCTTCGCGGCTTCCAATTCCTCATCGCCCAGCGGATTGCCGTGCGCTTCGAAGGTGTCCTGCTTCTTCGGGCTGCCATACCCGATATGGGTGTGCACCAGTATCAGCGACGGCCGATGCTTTTGGGCGCGCGCTTCTTCGAGTGCCTTGGTGATGTCTTCGGTATCGTTGCCGCGTTCGACATGGCGCGTGTGCCAGCCGTACGCTTCAAAACGTTTGCCGACATCTTCCGTGAAACAAAGGCTGGTGCCGCCTGCTAGCGAAATGTGGTTCTGATCGTACATAAAGATCAGTTTGCCCAACTGCAGATGACCAGCCAGCGACGCGGCCTCCTGACTGATTCCTTCCATCAGATCGCCATCCCCGCAAATACCGTACGTGTAGTGATCGACAATTTCATGACCCGGACGGTTGAAGCGCGCCGCAAACCAGGCTTCAGCCATGGCCAGCCCGACGGCGTTCCCGAACCCTTGCCCGAGCGGACCGGTGGATACTTCCACGCCGACCGTGCGCCCGCGTTCTGGATGACCAGGCGTCTTGCTGTCCCACTGGCGGAAACGCTTGATCTCGTCCAGCGGCAGGTCGTAACCGGTGAGGTAAAGCAGACTGTAGAGCAACATCGAACCATGGCCGGCCGAAAGAACGAAACGATCCCGATCGAACCAATGCGGATCTTTCGGGTTGAACTTGAGGAACTTGGTCCACAGCGTGTAGGCCATAGCAGCGGCGCCCATCGGCATACCGGGATGGCCAGAGTTGGCCTGCTGCACGGCGTCGGCGGACAGGAAACGGATGGTGTTGATGCAAAGATCTTCGAGGGTGGTCTGGGTTTCAGTAGTTGGCACTTTTTTCTCTCCTCATGGACTGGGATCTGGCTATTTTGTGTCGCAGACTTCCACTTCAGTCCGCGTCAGGGGATCGCTCCTCCAGAGTAGTACTTGAGTGAAAAAACCAGTTTTTTCTGAGCCCTGGGAACAGAGGACAGTGGGGCAGTCCGCACGTTATCCTAAGTATTAAATGGTTTTTTCGCTTGGGTAGATTTTTCGGCCGCTGCACGCTTTCTCTGATTTTATTGACGGCGTTGCTGGTTGCTCAAAATGCCGCTCAAAACGCGGCGCCGAGTGCCCCACAAGATAATTCACCGGCTGCGGATCCCACGCAGGCCCCACCGCCGATCGCCTGTCCGGCTGGAGCGCCAATCGGAGCGGTAGATTTGCGAGTGAAAAGTCCGGCCAATGCCGAGATGCTTCCCTTCCAAACGATCAACCACTTAACGGAAGGCGACACGGTTCTCTACTCGCCGATCATGCGCGGGCACGAGAAACGGCCGGGCGAGGTGGCGCTCCTTTTGGTGCCGGCGAAGCACCAGCCCAAAGAACCACCGTTGCTGGTCACCGAACCAAAGGCGGCGGAGAAGCCGCAGCAATGGGAAATTCCCCGGACCATCGCGCTGGCAGCTCTCGTCTACGGGCCGCAGGGCTTGAGCCGGAAGAAAGTAGAAGGATTTCTGTCCCAAGACGATCTGCTGATCGCGCAGCTGGCAGACTATGCCGAAAAAACCGCGCAAACAGAGGCCCTGGTGGATGCGCTCTCCAATTCCGGCAGCTCGTCCGCCAGTGTCAATGCAGCGCTGACAGGTTTCGCCTCGCAGTACGGCGTGGCAGTTTCGATTGACAAGACACAACCCACTGCGGTGCAAGCGCAGGCCCTGTTTGCCGCCATGAATCCGCAGCTGGCCACCTATAATCCGCTGGCGAGTTCCGCGGCGGAGCGGGTCGGCCAGACGGCGAGCCTGGCAACGGCAGCGGCCACACTGTTCTTCGGAAGCCCGATCGGGCTGGCGGCCGGCGGCGCAGCGATGTTGCTCGATCTGCGCTATATCGCCTTCCCGGGCATGCAGTTTCGCTCGTCATTCGCGCAGCCCCTGGCGCAGCCCCAACCAAAAGACGGTTTAAATCTGTGCGGCCAGCGTACCCCTGCGCCGCCGCATACGCGCGTTGCTTATATCTGGGCAGTACGGGTCCCGAATACGCCTGCGCCTTCCTTAAAAATCGGCCAGGCGGACTACGTGCCCGCCAGCCTGAAAAGCCCCCTGCCGGTTGAGGTGCCGGATGCGCAGTGGAAGTATTTACAGCGAGCTCGAAAGTGGACGCTTGAGAATGAAAAAGGACAGAAGGCTGGCATCGCCGTCTTAAAACTAGGCAACCAGAAATCACTCGAACTGGATTTGACCAAAGCGCCCATAGCGGCCGGCGACTACCACCTCTCTGCCTATTGGGACTGGACTCAATTCGAGGCATCTGGAGCAATACACGTCGCGCCGCTCAGCACCTTTACCTCGGCGCGGCTGGAACCCGATTCGCAAGACAGGCTGCTCGCAAAATCCGGCAAAGTGCCTGTTACACTGGCCGACGCCGACTTCGACTTCCTGACCAAGGCGGAAATCAAGAAGCTGGATGATGAATTTGCCATCGCACAGCCCTTGCGTTTTATCTTGCCCAAAGGATTACGCGAGGGACCACAGCAACATGCCGACTTGCAGATTGATACCGCCGATCTCGATCCGGGCAAATACGAGTTGTTACTCACACAGCAGGATGCCAAGAGCCATGCCGTGAGGATCAGCATTCTGCCCAATCTTCCCAAGATCGAGAATCTTCCGATCCTGGCGAACCAGGGAGAAGCCACGCAGCACTACGTTCTAAAAGGTGAACGCCTGGAGTTGATCTCGAAACTGGAAGCCCCTGGCGTGACATTCGACATGGGCCAGGCTGCTCCAAATGGCAAAGATCGGAGCGTCACCGTGCAGATACGGTCCGACTTGAAACCCGGCACGGCGCTGGCGATTCACGCGGATGTGGCGGATCGGAATGAGCCGATGATGCTGCCTGAGGCGTTGCGGATCACCGGGCCGCTACCCGCTATTGCAAGTTCCCATTTATCCCTACCCAGCGGAATGACCATGACGCTACCGGCAGACGAGTTCCCGGCCGGGTACAATCTGACGGCTCTGCTGGACGTGCGTAACGTGCCCGCTACCAGTGTCTTAAAGGTTGCCTGTGCGGAAGACAGCGGCACGCCGGTTTCCTTGCACATCGGCCAGCAGAATACCAAGTACAGCTTGCAACAGCTTTCGCAGGATCAGCTCTTTCTTTCAGTCGACACGAGCGAATTTCCCGCTGGCTGTGAGCTGCAGGCCAGCATCAACAACGCACACAGCGGAGATTCGCAGCCCTTCACTTTAGCGCGCATTGTCCGGCTTCCACAGATCGACTCGTTTGCGAAGACCCCTCAAACGGCACAGGATGGAAAGCGCACCTATGTCTTAAACGGACGCAACCTGGAGATGATCGAGAAAGCGGGCTGGGATCAACTCGAACCATTTCCGATCGCTACGCTCCCCGCGCCCATTCAAGGACAAGGGCAAAAACAGGAACTGCAAGTCACACTCCCGGACCCGCCGCCTCCGCACGGTCAGTTGTATGTCTGGCTGCGAGGCGAGAAAACAGCCAGCGCCACTTCGCTAGGACCAGGCAGCTAAACGCAGAATAATAACCGGTTTATCTGCGTTGATCCGTGTTAATCTGCGGCCAATTTTGTCTTCATAACATCAGAACCTACTACAGCCGCGTAGCCAAATCGTCCTTAACGGTTCGCGGATATACCCGTACCGCCGCCAATTCGTCGCGGGCGTTCAGGATATCCGATTCGCTGCCCTTGTAACCTCCGCTTTCCGTATCTGACGTGCTGATGCCATGCGCCGCGCCGAAGTCATCGGTGTGTACGTCAATCGGAGAAAAGCGGGCAAAAATCTCTGAAGCCTTCCCCGCATCCGCATCTGAAGTATCGACGCCTACCACATACTGTCCGCTGGATAAGGCGCGCTGGTAACCGTGAAAATGGCTATGCTCTTCGCTGCCGAAGAGTGATCGTAGCCAATGGGCGATGTGACCCTCGGGTCGAGTGGCCGCAGCAGGAGCGGCAGCGACTGTCGTTTCGACCGAGCTATAGATTCGATCAGCTCTGAAGCCCGCTGCCCGCAATTCCGCCTGCGCCGACCGCGCGTCATCGGCACTCGTGAACACAGCCACTACTGAACAATCTCTTGCGTTTTGCATCCTGGAACATCCCTTTCACTCGATGGACGGTCCAGGGTTAAAGCTGTTACGACTTCTTGTTTTGCATCTCCATCAGCGTGCTGAGGACCGCTTCACTATGCGTCTTGGGGTCAACGCCCGTCCACACTTTGACGATCTGTCCTTCGGGATTGATGAGGAAGGTGTTGCGGGCCGCCATCTTCATTCCCATCATGTTGCGCATGGAGCCGTATTGTTGGACAACCTTCTTATCGGTATCGGCCAGCAGCTTAAAAGTCAAACTCTGCTTGGCGCAGAACTCTTTGTGGCTGTCGGCGGAATCGACGCTGACGCCCACAATGACGGCATTGTGCTCTTCGTACTTGGGAAGGTCGCGCTGAAAATTATGCGCCTCGATAGTGCAGCCGGGAGTGCCGTCTTTGGGATAGAAGTACAGGACGACCCACTTGCCTTTCATGTCGCTAAGGCTGACCTGCGAACCATCTTGCGACGGCAGCTGAAAGGCAGGCGCAGCCTGTCCGGCTTGCGGCATGGCGTCGTCGGTGAAGGCAGGGACAACACCAAGTGACACGGCAAGCACGGCGGCCCCGGAAAGCAGGCGGAAACGGCGAGAGAGGGTTTGAGAGTTCATGCGAATTGTTCCTTCGGTAAAAGTTCGGCTCATCCGAATTCTACCTGACCGTGGGGTAGACTTTAGCCTGCCACTTGGGATTTGCCCGTTCGTACAATAGGTGCGGATCGAAAATTCAACTGCTAGCGAGTGCATGGTGAAAGTGATGAGTGTAGTTCGTATATTTGTCGCCTTGCTGGCGCTTGCGCTGACGTGTTTCCCGTCGCACCGTCGGCACAGCCGCGCACAGGGTGGCCAGGCGGGTGTTTTCGATTTTTACTTGTTTGTGATGTCGTGGAGTCCGGAGTTCTGCCACAGCAAACCAAACGCGGCGCAATGCAGCGCCCATAAAGGGTTTGTGGTGCATGGACTTTGGCCGCAGAATAACAACGGCAGCTATCCGTCGAATTGCGCAACGACTCAGCCGGGCCCCAGCCATCCGTCTTCGATTGCTGACATCATGCCGGCAGAAATTATCCAGCACGAATGGCAGACGCACGGAACGTGCAGTGGTCTGAGCGGTGACGCCTATTTTGCGCTGATCCGCCAGACTTTCGATTCGGTCAAGATTCCCGCGCAATTTCAAGCCCCAAAATCGTCGGTCACGCTGCACCCGAAAGAGCTGAAGCAGGCATTTGAAAGCCTAAACGGGAATTTGACCGATGCCGACATTGTCGTGCAACTGCGCGGCAACTATTTGAACGCCGCGGAGTTCTGTTTTGCCAAGGGGCCAAGTCCCGTGCCGCTCGCCTGCGCTGGAGTCCGGGACGTAACGGGCGGTACCTTTGTAGTGCCTCCGGTGAATTAGATCGAAAAATTCAAGCGCTTTTGAGACGCTTTGCTAGTTGGCAGTACTTAAGAGCGAACTGCCGGAAAAACAGAAGCAGGATCGCGGGATAAACGAATATACCTGTCGCGGCTTCAACGGTGAGTCTCAGAATTGCGGCGGTGTGGACAGGCAGGCTGATCTGAACCGCTTCTACCGCCATGGCCATTACTACCGTACTCACAAGCGATGGGGCCAGAACAGCCAGATATTGACTTACTGACATCTCAATGATCCTAAAGGTGCGTTTATAGAGCGGAATAGTAAGTAGCGGGTAAACGGCTACCCAAGCCGCGGCGATGCCCAGAATACCCCAGCGGCTGGCAATCCAAAAGGTGCCTGGAAGCAAAGCGAGGATGGAGAGGGAGCTCCACATCGCAAAGCGTGTTTCGCCAATAGCGATCAGGATTTGCGGAAGCAGAGCGACAACCGAGCGGAGAAAGGTGTATATCGCCAGCAGCTGCATGGGAACCACGGCCGAACGCCATTGCGGCCCAAAGGCGAGCGGAACCAAATAGGGCGCCAGCAAAGCAAATCCGGAAACGATAGGGAACATGATAACCGCGAGGACTTCGGTAAGGGTAGAAAAATAGTTGCGCACCGCCTCTTTGTCGTTTCGTACGGTAGCAAAAAAGGTAGGAGTCACCGAAGTGACCAGGGCGACGATCTTCTCGCCCGGCAGGTTGGCAAAATTCCAGGCAACTGTATAAGAACCTAGAGCAGCTTGCCCAAGAACGCGGCCGGCGACTATGAAATCGGCATTGGAATAGAGATACCAGGCAAGCCGGGATATGAGAATATGCCAGCTAAAAACAATGGATTCGTAGATGGAGGTGAACTGTGGCCGTGCCCAGCTCGTAGGACGGCGGGTATAAGGGAGAGCGCTCGCGACGACGGCTCCTAGCAACCCGCTGATTGCGATGGCCCAGAAACGCAGGCCCATCCAAACCAGCAACGCACTCGAGATGGCTTGTACCAGCGCCTGGGCGGCGTCCATCCAGGACAGAGTATCGAAGCGATGGTCCTTTTGCAGAAGCGCATAAGGGACGCTGCGGAACGATGTAATCACGAAAGTCAGGCTCATCAGGACTACCAGTCCGGTCAGTTGCGGGGCATGGAAAAACCGGCTCAGAGGTATAGCTACACTGGCGGACGCGATGGTCCCGATAATGCCAAAGACTACCGATGCCGTATGCAGTTGCGAGATCTGTTTGTCGGTAAGATCGCGAAGAGTAACGATCGCGGTACCGATACCGAATTCGCTGAGCAGTCCGATGAGGCCCAGGTAGGTGGCGGCCATTCCTAGTAGACCGAAATCGCCGGGTGAGAGGAGGCGAACCACGATGAGGGTGGAGGCCCATGCGAAAAGCTGGGATACCCATTTTCCGGCGGCGGTCCAGGCAAGAGCATGCGCCATTTTCCGGCGGGGTAAGCTGGCAGGTTGAGCCGTAGGAGTAAGTACGCCGGCAACGCCGCTCATCAAAACCCCGATCCGGTTCCCGCGATCTGCGGAGCCCTGTTGCGTCGCCGCAAATATGACATGTCAGTTGTATCGGCAAGTTCACGAGAAAGCTTTAGGGGGAGAGCCAGCTATTTATGAAACGGATGTGGATGAACGTTATCCGGCAGTTCACCCGGCAACCCGGTTTTACTGTAGTGGTCGTGCTTACTCTGGCACTCACTATCGGGATTGCGACAACCGTCTTCAGCCTGTTCGACGCCGTTTTCCTGAGGCCGTTCCCTTACCCAAATGCCCAGCAGCTTGTCCGGGTCCGCACTTATAAGCCGCAGGTGGCTAACTCGACCAGCAATGCCTCGGTGTATGACTTCTGGGACTGGCAGAAGCTCAATTCGAGTTTCACTGGCCTTGCGGCCTACAGCAGTTTCACCAACAACCTGACCGGCAGCGGCGAGGCCCAGGTCGTAAGAACCACTTCGACCTCCCCTGCCCTGTTTGCCTTGCTCGGTGTCCGACCAGTGTTAGGCAGAACGTTTACCGATTCAGAGAACGTTTTCCATGGGGACGTTCGCAAGGTGGTCCTCAGTTATGGATTTTGGCAGCGACACTTTGCGGGCAACAGTGAAGCGCTCAACCGCGTGATCCGCCTCGGGGGCGAATCGTACGCCGTCATCGGGGTCATGCCGCCTCAATTTGATTATCCCGACCGCACGCAACTCTGGACTCCGCTGATGGCAATGTATTCCGCCAATGCTGATCCCGGGTGGAAGTTGAGAGACATACGGGTGAATGCGGTGGTCGGCCGTCTCAAGCCGGGCCACTCGGCTTCTCAGGCTCAACTGGACCTTGAGCGTCTGATGTCGGGCTTGGCCAGGCAGTATCCGGCCACGAATACGGGCGTTCATGCTCGCGTGATTGGATTGCGCGAAGCAGAAAGCGGTGGAGTGCGTGGATATGTGATCTTAGTAAGCTGTTCCGTCCTGCTATTGCTGGCGATTGGCTGCGTGAATGTGGCGAACCTGTTTATCGCGCGAGCTTCGGCGCGGGAACGGGAATTTGCCCTGCGCGGCGCATTGGGAGCGAACGCCTGGGACATCGGCAAGCAACTGGCAGGAGAAAGTTTGGTGTACGCCGTTCTCGGCAGCTTACTCGGAATCGCCGTTGCCTCCTTTGCTATTCAGGCCTTAGCTGGGCTGCTCCCCAGTGAACTCCCAGGATGGATGAGCCTGCATCTGGACTGGCGCGTTCTGGCCTTCTCCATCGCGGTTTCAGCGGCGACAGCTCTTATGTTCGGGCCCGCTCCATTGATTGGTCATACCCGGACTTACGTCAATGAAGTTTTGAAGCAAGGAAGTAAGGGTAGTTCAACAGGGCGCTCGGTGGCCAGTCGGATACGCCGCGGGCTGGTGATCCTGGAAGTCGCTTTGAGCCTCCTGCTGCTGGTTGGGGCCGGTTTGATGCTGCGCTCCTTCCAGAAGCTGATGACGGTCAACACCGGCGTGAAAACAGATCATCTACTGGTCGTGGGCGTGACCCGCTATCTGCCCAATGCCTCAGCAGCAGAACAAGTGAGAGGGTATTCCAAGGAATACCAGCGCGTCTGTCAAAAGCTGGCGCGCTTGCCGGGAGTGGTGGCGGTGGGCGCCGGTGACGACCTCCCTTATCTGGACCAGCCAGAAAAACGGAACAGCGCCGAACTGTTTACCAAGGCACGCTCTACTCCCGACCTCGCCTATCGCGGGCCGGCGGCGAGTTCCGATGTCATGCCGGGGTATTTTAAGGCTCTCGGTATTCCGCTAGTCGCGGGCCGCGACTTCACTGAGGTGGATGGACTGGATCGGCCTCCGGTCGCGATCATTAGCCAATACACGGCCGAGACATTCTTTCCGGGCCGGTCACCGATTGGCGAACAGATTCGCTGGGGCAACAACGACACTTATAATCCGTGGAGCACGGTCATCGGCGTAGCAGGCAATACCAAGTGGAATCCCGCGGAACGCCGGCGCAACATCGAAGTCTATTGGAGCGCGTTTCAATATCCTCCCTCGCAGATCAATATTCTCATTCGAACCGCATCGGCCCCACAAGGCCTGGCGGAGGCCGTCCGGCAAGTGATTCATGAAGTGAGCTTATCGCTGGCCATCATTCAAAGCAAAAGGATGGACGTGATCGTGGACGAAACGGTTTGGCAGCAGCGGCTCTGGAGCTACGCTTTAGAACTCTTCGCATTGCTCGCTCTTCTGCTGTCGGCGGTCGGGCTGTATGGTGTCATGTCCTATATCGTCAGCCAGAGCACGCGCGAGATTGGGATTCGGATGGCGATTGGCTCTACCTCGAACGCAGTGTTGGCGCTGGTGCTCAAACAAGGAATGCGGCTGGTCGCCGGCGGTATCGCGATCGGGTTGATGGGTGCATTTGCCACTCATCGCCTGTTCACGTCTCTGCTCTACGGCATCAGCGGTATGGATCCGGTGACTTACGTATGGGTTATCACGCTGCTGGTTGCGGTAACGCTGGCCGCTTGTGGCGTACCGGCATGGCGCGCGGCGCGTGTCGATCCAGTGGTTGCCCTACGGGAAGGGTGATCGCCGGTTGAGAGTCACTTCGTCATCTCGACTTTAGAGAACGCTGCCAGCATTTCGGACTCTGAAGGCGGCTGTAGAATGTGGCGTGCGGCGAAGCGTTCCGCTTGCGGATATTTCGTAGCGCGAATGCGGCTGGCGCCTGCGGCCAGATCGTAGTGCGTAGGCCGAAGCTCGATATCAGTGTCAAACAGGAGCCAATAAGCGCCTGGTTCTCCAAAGGGCATTCCCACGCTGCCTGCGTTCAGTACACGGGTGCTTCCAATCATGCGGTCAAACTGCATATGAGTGTGACCGCAGACCACAATCCGTGCGGGGCCTGTTGCAAAGATCGGTACAAGGCGGTCTGCCGGTGTAAGACGAGTGAAGATTTCGGTGTCACTGCGCGGAGTGGCATGGCAAAAGAGCACCTCGCCGAATCGGGGCAGTGTCATGCGCAGTGTTTGCGGCCAGCTTGCCATCACGCGCTCGTGTTCAAGAGAGAGCTGCTGCGCATTCCAGCGGATGGATTCGAGAGCCTGTTCCGGGAGGGTCTTGGTTTCGCCCCCGTGCATCGCAGCGACTACCTCGCGATCGCCGTTGCCCTGGATGAACTGTAACGGGATGTCGAGGTCGAGCAAACAAGTGATTGTTTCAGAGGGCATCGGGCCGGGAAGCACATCACCGCCCACAACGATTTGGTCGACTTTTGCATGACGGACGTTATCAAGCACCGCCTCCAATGCGGGAAGATTCGCGTGAATGTCGTAGAGGGCAGCAAGTCGCATACCAGAATTTATCAGCAACTCGCCAGTTCCTGGGCGGCGAGATGGGCGATCGACAGCGCCAGGTGAGGATCTTCGCTGTCGGAAGTCAGACTCCAGGCGGCGGAGAGCCCGGCGTAGGCAAGTATCCACTGGAGTAGTCTACGGCGGTCGAGATGAGCCGCTTGTGCAACGACGCTCGCCTGTTTGGCGAAGCGGTTAGGCGCGGTAGCGATGGTCGCATTGGGATTACAGAAGATGTTCGCAAAATCGAACCCACGCTCTCCGATCAGACCCTTCGGGTCAACGGCGAGCCACCCGCGGGGACCGGCGTCCAGGATATTGGCGTGGTGCAAGTCGCCATGGAGAACCACTATGTCTTGCGGGTGAGCGAGGAGTTCCTGGCTGGCGGCGAGGCTCTCGACCAGAATGCCTTGGAAGCGATGGGCGGCCGGCGCAAGGTCGGCGAACCATCGCGAGAGAGGGACAAGTTCGAGCGGCGGTTTCGATGTTCTGACATGGAGTGTGGCGGCTACCTGGCAAATAATTTGACTGGCTTCGGTGTCCAGACCGTTTTCGGCCATAGCGGAGAGCGAACGAGTGCCGGTGGCGCGTTCCAGCAGAATTACTTCGTGATCATGGGCCAGAACATGTGCCGCTCCTTTGCCATTCCACCAGGTCATCAGTGAGTTGCCCCGGCGCTCTTCTGGATGTTTTGCAATTTTCAAGATGGCGGGTATGCCTTTGCGCAAAACCGGTAGGAGATCACTGCTGTGCGTGGCCAGTGGTGGGCCGTCCTCGGTGAGGCGCCAGCGGCTGAGATATTTCTCGAAAGGCGAGCGGCCGCGCACGACAATGTCGAAGGACGACGGCGGCCTTAGGTGCTTAAAGTAGAATTCCTCTGCCTCGTCCCAGCGGGCGTGCCAGGCGGTTAGGAATTGCGGGTCTTCTCGAGCGGCCAGGCGGGCGTGGCGGATCTCTACCGGGGCGTCGACGAGTACCGAGAGGTCGATGAGATCGGCAAGTTCGGGGCGGGTAGAGTAGGCGCCATCAAGCAGGATGACCGCGCAGGGTTTACGCTCTACGAAATCGCGGCGCATCAGGTACGTTCCGTCCGGTTGTTCGCCGGCGGCGAAATCGAAGGCATGCCATTGCGCGGGACGACCGGAGAGCAGAGGGTCGAGAGCTTCAGTGCGGAGGCGACGCCAATCGAGTGCGGCGGCGGCACGGGCGGTCGGAGTAAGGGTGTCCCAAACTGCGCGCGGGATTTCAGCAGCGAAAAAGTCATCGCAAGGAATGATGGCTGCGTCCAGATCCTGAGCGATGATCGTGGCAAGGGTGGATTTGCCTGCACCGCTCGGACCATCGAGGGCGACTACGATGGGCTTGTGATTTGGGAGAAGGCGACCGACTGCGGCGACGATCCTGATTTCGGCGTTGTCAGGCGCGGCAGGTGTCCGCTCCCCTGCCATACTGAAGAAGACTGATTTATGCTTCAAAGCAGCTCTCTGGACCACCGGGATCACTCGCTTCCCGAAGTACACGAGAGCGTTGTCACGGCGCATGCAGCGTTCTGGAAACGCCTGCTGGCCTTCGCCGGACCTGCATACCTTATCAGTGTCGGATACATGGACCCAGGCAATTGGGCTACCGACATCGAAGGGGGCGCGCGGTTCGGCTACCGGTTGCTTTGGGTTCTGGTTGTATCGAATGTCATGGCGCTGCTGCTACAAACACTCAGCTCGCGCCTCGGCATTGTTACACGGCGTGACTTGGCGCAGGCCTGCCAGGACGAATATCCAAAAGCCGTCTCTTATATTCTCTGGGTACTCTGCGAACTGGCCATCATTGCCTGTGATCTGGCGGAGGTGTTGGGGGCGGCGATTGGCCTCAACTTACTTTTTCACATCCCGCTGCTGATCGGCGTCTTAGTAACTGCCGCTGATACGCTGCTTGTTCTGTGGTTTACCCGGATGGGCATCCGGGTGATCGAAGCTTTTGTGCTGATGCTGATTGCGACGATTGCGGGCTGCTTTGCCTTGGAGATCTTCTTTGCCAAACCGCATTTCCCCGATGTTGTCTTAGGCCTGATTCCGCATCTTAATTCGCAAAGTATTTACATCGCCGTGGCGATCTTCGGCGCGACGGTGATGCCGCACAATCTCTATCTCCACTCAGCGCTGGTGCAGACACGCCGCATCGGCAAGACCGTCGCGGATAAACGAACGGCTTGCCGGTTCAATCTGCTCGACTCCACTTTCGCGTTGAACGGCGCTTTGTTTGTGAATGCCGCGATACTGATCATGTCCGCCGCTGTATTCTTTACCCACGGCATTATCGTGACGGAGATGACCCAGGCTCATCAGTTGCTTACCCCATTAATGGGCACCACCGCCGCCAGCATCCTGTTTGGCGCCGCCCTGATTGCTTCTGGCCAGTCTTCGACGTTGACCGGAACAATGGCCGGACAGATTGTGATGGAAGGATTTTTGCACTTTCGCATTCAACCCTGGCTGCGGCGCGCAATCACCCGGCTGCTGGCGATTACGCCGGCTGCGCTCACCGTGTATCTGGCCGGTGACGCAGCGAGTTACAAACTTATTATCAATAGTCAAATTTTACTCAACTTACAGCTCCCTTTTGCCGTCATTCCGCTGATACACTTTACCAGCAACCGCAAGCTGATGGGCGAATTCGCAAATCCGGTATGGATCAAAATAAGCGCGTGGTTCTGTGCGGCGTTCATTCTTGCGCTGAATATCTGGCTAATTACCGATCAGGTTCGGGACTGGTGGCATTCGGCCACCGGAGTTTATCGGCCCCTGATCGCCACCGGGGCGGCGATATTTGGACTGGGGCTCATCCTGCTTCTTTTCATCGTGACCGCGTGGCCCTGGCTGCGCGAAACTACCTTTGCTTCGCCTACCACGATTGCCGGGTCCGCGCCCCCTGTTTATCCATCGCGCAGTTATTCGAATATACTGGTGCCCGTCGATCACAGCGACTCTGACGGAGAGGCGATCAGCAACGCGCTGGCACTGGCAAAAATGCATGGTGCCCGGCTCGTTCTGTTACACATAGAAGAAGGAGTAACGAGCCAACTGTTCGGAGCACTTGCCTCGACGGCTGAGGTCACGGAAGGTCAGCAGTATCTGGCAGAGATTTCTGAAACCCTGCGCCAGCGCGGTGTGGACGTGGTGACGAGGGTCCAGCATGGCAAGAGCCCGGCTCATGAGATCGCGCTCGCGGTGAACGACCTGCATGCCGACCTACTGGTGATGGCTTCGCATGGCCATCGTGGTTTGAAGGATCTGATTTTTGGAACTACTATCAACTCCGTGCGACACCAGGTGAGCATTCCCATGCTGATCGTCAACAAAACCCAGCCCACATGACCGATCTCTCTCGCGGAAGAATTCTCGTCACCGGCGGCGCAGGTTTTATTGGCAGCGCGCTTGTCTGGCAACTGAATCGGCGCGGCATTTCCGATATTCTCGTCAGCGACTATCTCGGCAAGGACGAGAAATGGAAAAACCTCGTGCCGCTGCAATTCGCCGACTATCTGGAAGCCGACGATCTGGCGCGGCGTCTGCAGGATTCGCCTGGATCGCTCGATGATATTTCTGCCATCTTTCACCTGGGAGCGTGCTCGTCCACTACCGAGACCGATGCATCCTACCTGATCCGGAATAACTTCGAGTACACGAAACAGCTGTCGGCATTTGCGCTCGCGGGCGATCGGCGTTTTGTATACGCATCGTCAGCGGCTACTTACGGAGAGACTGCCGCAGCAGTTCCGGAGGATATCGATCTCGTGTCGCTCCGACCACTAAACATGTATGGCTATTCGAAGCATCTGTTTGACAGCTATGCACAGCGCGCCGGCTTTCTAGACCGCATTACCGGGTTGAAGTACTTCAACGTGTTTGGTCCGAATGAGTATCACAAGGGCGAGATGCGCAGCGTAGTTCACAAAGCGTACGGGCAGATTCAAGCGAGCGGCGCGGCGCGATTGTTCAAGAGTTACCGTCCCGAATATCCGGACGGTGGTCAGTGCCGCGACTTCCTGTATGTAAAGGACGCGGTGGACGCCACGCTTTTCCTGGCGGAACAGGCGAACGGCGGCGGACTCTTTAATCTGGGCTCGGGCGAGCCCAACACTTGGGGCACACTGGTAAATTCAATCTTCAGTGCTCTCGATCGTGAGCCGAAAATCGAGTTCGTGGACATGCCGGATTACCTTCGACCGAAGTATCAGTACTACACGCGAGCCAAAGTTGATAAGTTGCGGTCGGCGGGCTTCCATTCGCCTTTTACGTCGCTTCCCGAGGCGGTAGCCGACTATGTGAAGAACTACCTTGTTCCCGGGCACCACTTAGGTGACGGATTGGGCGACGGAGAGCGGTCAGCCGGCCGTCAATCCGCGTAAATTCCAGCCGCAGATCCGGCTCGCTTCGAGCTTGTTGTCGCCGGGTCCGCGCCAGTGCGTTTCCAAACTCAAATAGCCCTTGTAGCCGTCCTCCAGCAATCCCTCGATCTGCTCTTTCCAGGCTATGTGTCGGGTACCAAGCGGTCCCCATTCGGGCTGGCCGTTGCGTATAACGCAGTCTTTGGCGTGGACGTGGACGATACGGTTTTTAGGCAAGCGACGATAGCCCTCCGGGAAGGGGTTTTCGCCGGCGACCAGCGCGTTGGCGGGATCCCAGACAATGCCGACTTCCTTATCGGGGACTAATTCGAGCAAACGAGCAGTCTCGGCCGCGGTGCCGATGTTGCAGGCGTGCTCGTTCTCCAGGCCGATGACGAGATTCTCCTTGCGGGCAATTGCTGCCAGACCCGTCAGAGCCTTGGCAATCATTTCGTGGCACCGTTCGGGTTCACTAGTGCGCCAGTAAGAGAAGACTCGGATAATAGGCGCAGCCAACAAATGCGCGATCTCGAAAGCGCGCTCGGTCAAGCGCGGCTGATCGGCCAACTTGTGTTTCGATGCGAACACGTCGTGCTGAAAACGCATGTCGAGAGCAGGACCGCTTTCAAGGACGCACTTGAGTAGCGGCGATGCGATGGAGATCACTTTGAGACCGGCCTCGTCCAAAGCATCTTTGGCGGCCTTCAGTTCGTCGTTGCTGAGATCGAGAATGTTCTTACCGTCAATGACGCGCAGTTCAGCGCCCGTCATGCCGATCTCACGCATGATTGGGATGGCTTCGGAAAGCTTGGGCGAAAATTCGTCGGTGATGGCCCCTATGGGTAGTTTTGGATCCATGAGAAAGGGATAGGGGTTCAAGAGTTGCCGCGCACCTTTATGCAATTATTATTGTTGCTTTGCTTCGGCTAGCATTTCCTTTCGTAAGATCTCGTTGATGCGTGTGAGATGGCCCTCGCCCTTCGACTTCAGCCATTCGAGCACATCGTTGTCAACTCGGACCGAGACGGGTGTTTTCAACGGACGATAGTATTTGCCGATCACCGCGTTCGCCCACATCTCTGGCGGCAGCACCGGTGCTTCCGGATCGATATTGTCCAAGCGTTTATCACGCGTTTCATAGAGTTCGCGGGTTCGTGCGCTGATCTTTAGTCTTTTGAGGTTATCCGAATTGGTCTTCATAGAGAGCCTGCTCGTAAGCATTCGCCTTTCGTGCTGAGATGATCCGGATGACTTCGTCCGCGGCGTTCGAGTGATCGACATACACGACCATCAGTTGTAGGGATACTTGAGCGAAGCCAATTATCTGGTATCGCTGCTCGCCGTCTTCTTCGCAGAAGTAGTTTTCAAGTACAATTTTGATTCGGATCGCTGAAAAACTGCTCCGCCTGGTCAAACGAAATTCCGTGATTCTTTAGATTGCGCGCCGCCTTGATCGGACTAAGATCAAATACGAGCGCCATATTCATGATCGTATACACGTTTGTGTATGTTGTCAACGGATCACAGCGCCTGCGGCGAGATAGACTGAAGTATGTTCTTTCGCCGCGAACGTCTCAAAATCCCCACGTTTTCTGAACGTGTTGACATTCTTCGCAAGGCGGACTTTGGGATCGCCGGCTTGTCGGACGGGCGCGTCAGGATCACTAAGCATGGGGTGGGAGCGGTCATCGGCGACGAAGGCAAGAACCAGCCGGCTATCGAAAAAGCGGGCGTGCTGATCGGTCCCGAGATTGCGATTCTGCTGAACGGCGGGTATCAGATGTTTCTCGAAACGGCCAGGGGCAAACGCTATCCGGCTTCCGCCGACCAGCTTAAAGCTTTACATCAATTCGAGGACGACGTGAAGGCGGCGCTCGATCTGGTGAATCTGTATAACACTTCGCTGGGGACTACCAGTACAAAGCACATGTACGACCGCGTGTTCAAACGCGATAGCGGAGATCAGCCGAAGCCCTGGCTGAAGAAGCAAACCCGCATTGCGCCTCCAAACACGAAGTCCGACGTTCAGCCGGTTTGACCTTTTAGCAGCCGGCGCAATTCGCGAAAAGAAACAGCGGCATAAGCGTCGTTCAGATCGGGTACAAAAGGCTGAACAGGCACTTGGCGAGCGGCGGCGGCATTGCCGGCTAGGCTTAGAGATCCGGCAAGCATCGCTCGCGCCCGCAGATCGGCGTGCCCGGACTGTTTATCGATCGCCGCCCAAGCTTGCGCCGCTTCTTTGTAGGAACGATTCAGGAACAGGGCGTAAGCCGAACCGTCAGCTGGCGATGGTGCGTGTCCAGCCATCTGCTGCCAGATCGAAACCTGGCGGCTGGCGAGCCCGCGGGCGCGCGGATCTGTGAATGAGGCTTTCTGTAATTGGGCTATTGCCTCCGTGAGCCGGTCTTCAAGCGCCAGCCAGGTGGCACGATAGAACGTCTTAGCATCGGGATTGGTGACCGACGACAAGAATTTTTCATACACCACATCTGCGCGCTTGCCATCGCCTTCGAGCAGGACACAGACCGACAAGGCCGGCAGTACGGCCGGATTGGCTGCTGCGAGATTTGTCAGGATCTGTTCCGCCTTCGCGTACTGTTTGGTCTCGATCAGGCCAATTGCCAGTTGTTGGCGGAGACTCGCGTTTGCGGGATTGACCTGCAAAGCGCGATTGAAAGCAGGTTCCGCGGACGATGTATCGCCAAGCAAGAACAGGTTGGAGCCGAGTGTTGCCAGAGCTTCGACGTTGTTCGGACTGTTTGTGGCAAGAGCCTTGGCCGCTACGACGAGATCTTCGACCGGCGCATGGGAAACTTGTTTCCGCAGCAGGTTTAGACGGGATCGGTCGAGTTCCGTGAAATCTTTATTGCGCGCTGCTGCACTGTCGAGAACAGTTTGGACTTCGGCTTTGTTTGAGAGCAAAGTCTCTGCCAGCACGAAGTAGGCCAGACCGAACGAGGGATCGGAGGCGATGGCGTCTCTGAGCGCCTGGCTTTTAAGTTGGGGATTGCTAGTCGACAGGCCCTTAGCAAGCGCCCGCAGCGCTGGTTCGCTTTTGGTAGAGAAAGGGCTCGCCTGTTTGTCGAATTGCTTCGCCAAGGCATTCAGTTGCGGAATCAGTTGGGCCGCTGGGCCGCGGCTGGAGATGACCTTGCGATTTTGCTGTGTGGCGAGATCGATTAGATTGACATCCACAGTGAGCTGTCTTGAGCGCTGCTCGACGGTGGTTCGCAGAAGTTCGGTGCTGCCTAACTGGTAAGCAGCGGAGTCATCGGAAGCGAGTGCCGCGACCGCGGCGGATGACGTCGACAGATCCTGTTCAAGCACCAGAGGAACCGCCAGGCGCAACCAGTCGGAAGAGGAATCGGCGATCAAAACGTTCGATGGCAGAAGAGCGATGCGCCGCAAGGATCCATCGGAAGGATTGCGAGCGCAACCATAGCAGTACAGCAGGACCGCCAGCACGGCGACTCTACGACAGGCAGCGGCCAGGTCTTCCTCTAAAGGGGTTTGGCGTTCTCGAGCAGGATCTGTTTGAAAACGGCATTCGCTTTCAGGACGGAGAATTCGGGCATATCCGGAATCTTGCCGCGATCCTTTACGCCCTCTTCCAACGCCTTACGCAAATAGATTAACGCACGCTCGTCCGAACCCGATTTGGCATACATCTTGGCGAGATAGAGATGAAACAGAGCCCGTTCTTCGACCGTTCTCTCCTGCATCAAAGTGCCGAAATTGCCATGATGCTCGAACACCTCAGGGTCCAGCTTCAACGCCTCTTCATAATACTCGGACGCTTGTTTATAATTCTTCCGGGCGAAATAAGCGGCGCCCAGATTGGCGTAAATAGAGGCTGTCGGACTGGAGTAGCGCAGCGCCTTTTTGTAATAGCCGATCGAGCGGCGATAGCTCTTTTCAGCGTAGTAGATGGTGCCGAGATTATTGATGGCCTCGGGATACTTCGGATCGAGCTTCATGGCGCGCTGGTAGTTCTTCTTCGCCAGATCGAGCGCGAGCATCTGGTGGAAGGCGATGCCGATCTTGTTGGCCAGCACAGGCGAGTCCGCCGGGCCTTGGCGATACACATCGATCGCCTCCCGATACATTTTGCGAGCCATGTAGATATCGCCTCGCAGCTCGGGCGTGATGGGCGGGTGTGGAACAACGTTCGGCGGAAGGGATGCCGAAGCCCGCAATCCGCTCGTGTCGAGCGGCTTTTGCTGTGGAGCGGCACAGACAAGTGAGGCAGCCCAGAGCACGATCAGGCCCTGGGCGAGACGAACTGGAGAATTGATCATACTGATCCCCCTATGTAGCCCCTACTATATACCTTTTATGATGGACTGGAAAGGAGAAAAAGCTACTTAAATATGCTTTTTAGTTTGTCGAGAATTCCGTGCTTTTTCCGATCGGCCGCCTGCCGGCTTTGCGCCGTTGCATTTTGCGGATCCTGCCCGTTAAACGTACCCGGAAAGGAAGGCGTGGCGGCCGGCATTGCATCCCAGCCGGCAATCTGGGTTGCGCCGCCGGAGTGCAGTGCGCAGAACTGCGTGGGTTGCGTTCCCAGCAGGTAATACTCTGTGATAATGCGCGGGCAGGAAGTGGTAGCGAGTTGCCCGCTATCGGCATCCACCTGCGCACTGACTAGACCGTCCGGAATGTCAAAGTTCGAGACGTCCCGGTAGGCGCGATGCTGGTGAGCGCGTTTCATGAAATCGGTCCAGATCGGTAGAGCGGCTTTGGCGCCGTCGAGCTTAATGTCCTGATAATCGTCCAACCCGACCCAGACTACGCAAAGCAGCCGTGTGGTAAAGCCCGCAAACCAGGCATCGTGGGATGTGCCCGTTTTGCCCGCCGCGGGAAGCGCAAACCCACGACTGCGGACGCCGGCGCCGGTACCGGTGCGAAGCACCTCCTGCATGAGATTGACCGTGAGAAACGCGACGCGCGGATCCAGGATTTTTTTGGTTTTTGGTTCGGCCGACCAGATTTCAGCGCCCTTCTGATCGACGATCTTAGAGATCATCTCGGGAGCGACTTGCACGCCCTTATTGGCGAACATGGTATAGGCGCCGGCCATCTCGTAAGGAGTGACGCTGTATGCGCCGAGGGCCATCGACGGCGTGGCATGAATGTCGGCCAACCCGGCTTTATGCGCCAGTGCAGCCACCGCTCCATAACCAGTCTGCTGGGCCACTTCTACCGCCGGCACGTTCAACGACTTCGCAAACGCCGTGCGCAACGTGACATCGCCCAGCCACGCGCCTTTGTGATAATCGGTTGGCTCATACGCCTCACCTGCGTAGACGAACGTCTGCGCCTGATCGGGGAAAATGCTCGAAGCAGTGATGGGATCAGGACGGTCCCACAACCCGGTATTGAGCGCCGCGGCGTAAACGAAAGGCTTGAAGATGCTGCCCGACGGACGTTTCGCGATGACATGATTGAGCTGGCTCAGTCCGTAGTTCTTGCCTCCGATGAGCGCTTTTACTTCGCCGGTGTGCGGGTCGAGACAGATCAGCGCCACCTGCGGCTCTTCGAGCGCAACGCCTTGCTTGCGGCGCTTAGCGATCAGAGTTTGAATTTCCTGCATGCCGGCGGCCACGGCATCGGCTGCATCGCGCTGTAGTTGTGGGTCGAGTGTGGTGTAAATCTTCGAACCGGAATCCTGGAAATCACGATCTTCGAAATTTTCTGTCAGCTTGCTGTTGACCAAATCTAAGAAATAGGGGGCATCGGCTGAAGACACTCCCTGTTTCGCGACCAGCATGGGCGTATCGATGCTGGCCTGATACTGAGCCTCCGAAAGATAGCCGTTGTCGAGCATCTGCTTCAAGACAACGTTGCGGCGAACCCTGGCACGGTCCGGCCAGCGTACGGGGTTGCGATAACTAGGCTCCTGAATCAATCCGGCCAAGGTGGCCGCTTCGGCCGTCGAGAGCTGCCGGATGTCCTTGCCGAAGTAGGCATCCGACGCTTCACCAAAGCCGCGGATGGCGAAGGAACCGCGACGTCCCAACGGCACCTGGTTCGCGTAGTACTCGAAGATTTTCTGCTTAGTGAGTTTGTGCTCGAGATGAATGGTAATCAGCAGTTCGTCGAACTTTCGGGTGAAGGTTTTGCTCGGATCGAGCCACAGCATCCTCGCCAGCTGCTGGGTCAAAGTGGACGCGCCCTGATCTTTTCTGCCCGACCTTAGATCGATATAGACCGCCTTCAGGATGCGCATCGGATCGAAACCGGAGTGCTGGAAGAAGCGCTTGTCTTCAATCGAGATCAGAGCGTGGATCAGCACTGGCGGGATTTCGTCGAAACGAACGATACGCCGCTTCTCACGATCTTTGTTATAGAGGCTGCTGAGAAGCTGCGGTTCGAGCGTGTAGACGGTTCGAGAAGAGTTATCACTCAGCGCAATGACAGAGGAAATCTTGCCATTCTGGAATTTCAGAACGCCCGGCTCGGACGAGGTCGGGGATCTCTCGCCGGGGAAAATCTCGATCGCATCGGTCCGCAGGTGATACCAGCCGGTTGGATTAGTCTTGGCATCCTCCCCATAGCCGCTTTGACGCAGACGATTAGCGAAAGCGAGAGGCGTCCCTGGATCGCCTACTCCAACAGTTTCGGGAGCCGCGTAGAGAAGCGAGGAGTTTGGAAAAGGTCCCTGCAGAAGCTTCCCGTCGGTGAGCCGCGCATACTTGCTGTAAACAAACGAAACCCACACGCCCGCGACGATGCAAGCGGTTAGCAGAGTGAGGCAGGTATAAAGAGCAATCCGCCGGAGAAGCGGTGGAACGTCGAAGCGCCCTGACTTGCGTTTTGCGGCCTTCGTTCGTCCAGGGACTTTAATGCGTACGGGCAATCGTGGAGGCCTGGGAGTTCTGCCCGAAGAGTCCGAAGCCTTGGAAGGCACTGGTTACTTCTGAGCCTGATGGAATGATTCTAACTCTTTCCAGATGTTATCGTCGTGCGGTTGCCAGTCGGGCGATTGACGGCCGGTAATCTGCAGTTCCTCGATGCTGAGCGTGCCATGCCCAAACCGACAGATCCATTCCGTTTGAGGACGCCCAAGGACAACCATGTTGCTCCATGAGCCTCTGCGGACCGGCATCATCAGTCGTCGCAGGCAGGTGCGGCAACGGCGGCGCTGATCCCAGATGATAGCGAAGAGCAGACCGGCACCCACGAGCCAGATAAAGAAGATGGAAAACGTAAAGAGCATGTCGCCGAGGAAAAGCGGTTGCGGCTTTCCAAAGTAATCGAGCTGCGGCGGCGGCAGCGGATAGAAATGAGTAAACGCGAACTGGAGACTGTATACGAATCCAGCGGCAACAAGAAGCTTGGCCAGCAGGTAGAGCCAGTACTTCATACCTCTTATTAGACTCCTTCTGCTCCGACGTGGTTGCGGAGCCACACTACGTAGCTGGTGAAAGCTTTAGCTGCGCGTTAGATTCTTTGCCAGGAACAGAAGGTTCGCCGGACGTTCGGCCAGGCGCCGCATAAAGTACGGATACCACGCATCACCATAGGGGACGTACAGACGGAGCGCAAAGTTCTGGGAAACGAGTTCGCGCTGCAGGTCGCGCCGGATTCCATAAAGCATCTGAAACTCGAATGTGCTGGGCGAGATGGATTTCTCTTTGACGAAGTGAACTGCTTGGCGAACGATGTTTTCGTCGTGGCTGGCTACGGCTGGATGCGTTCCTTCTGTTAACAGGAGCTTCATCAGCTTGAGGTAATTGGCGTCGACGTCGGATTTACGGGCAAACGCGAGATGGGCGGGTTCCCGATAGGCGCCTTTGCATAGACGAACGGGAATCCGGCGCTCGGATAACATGCGGATGTCAGCTTCGCTACGAAACAAATACGCCTGAATGACAGCCCGCACGTGTCCCGGGTGACTTTCCTGGAAAGACGTTACGATCTGCAGCGTTCGATCGGTGTACGCGGTCGATTCCATGTCGAACTCGACTTTGCTGCCCATGTCTCGCGCCCGATCAACGAGGGTAGTCACGTTGGCCCGGCAAGCAGCCTCAGAGAGTTCCAGCCCGAATTGAGTGAGCTTGATCGAAACCGTGGCCGGGAGATGGGCTTGCTCGATTTCGCGCAACGCTTCGAGATACGAGTTCTTCGAACGGCCGGCGTCGTCCAGCGACGAAACGTTTTCGCCGAGGAAATCGAGGGTGCCCTGTATCCGTTCGTCGGAGAGCGCCTGGAGGACGCGTATGCCCTCCTTTAAAGTCTGGCCGGCGACGAAACGGGACGTAAACTTTTGCGACAACGAGGAGTTTTCCATCCAGTGCCGGAGCCAGCTTTGTTCCGATAAATAAAGAAGAGTATGGCGCAGCACAATGGATAACTTGTCCGGGCCCGTTTTGCCGCGAGACACTTTCACTATAGAGTGCTCGATTTGAGCAGACAAATCTCAGAAGCAAGCACAGGGCGCGAGGGGTGCCCTCCGGGGCTGGCCGAGGGCCCGCCCCACAATTACTCAGCGGCTAGTCGTTTGCGGGCGGCTTTGATGTTTGGATCGGCGAGAATTTGAGGAACGGAGCCAGAGTTTTGCTTTTTCATCGGCTGATCCGAGGATTCGAGGACCTGCTTAATGGCGTCTTCCGGAGCCGAGGCGGTGGCGACAGCGGCGGCTGGTTGGGCTGGGGCTGTTTTTTGAGGAACGAAGCCACGATCTTTTTGGAGCTTCTGAAGAGCGGTGAGCGTTTTGTGGAAGCTGCGCTCGGCGGAAGCTAAAGCGCGGGCGAAGAATTCGATTTTGGGGTAGTCGGGCGGTCCCTCAAACCCTTTTATCCAGGTTTTGACTTCCTGAGCGCGGATGCGGCGCATGCGCCAGTAGTGCTGGGCGAGTTCGTCGACGAGAATTTCTTCGGTGGTGTTGGCGGGTTGGTGCTCGTCGCGTAATTTGCCGCGGAGCTCGTCGAGTTCGGCGGGATCTTCGCCGGGGGCGACGACTTGTTTGGAATAGACGCCGTGTTTGAAGCGGTTTTGGGAACTTTTGGCTTTGCCTTCTTCGGTTTTGGGACCGGTGGACTTCTGGGCGTTTTCTTTATTTATTTCAGCGCGGGTCTTGGTGGGTTTTTCGGTTGATTTCTTCGGGGCAGACATAGTGTTTACCTGCGCGGAAGGTAGCAGCGGAGTAAACGAAATAGGATTTCGGAGGAACGTAAGTCGTTGGATCCAGAGGATCAACAAAATTTACGGGGGCGGTGAACAAGAATAACCGCCTTGGGCCCCGGAAGCATGTTACTCGGTTTGAGCAGTAACAGGGAGGCGGATTGGTGACTCCGATGGGACACGGGCGCGCGGTATCGTGAAATGAAATATGCTTCCCACTCCGACTTTGCTTTCCATCCAAATTCTTCCACCCATCAATTGGACTAAATGAGCAGAGATGGCGAGTCCAAGTCCAGTGCCGCCGAAGATGCGCGTTGAAGAGCCGTCAATTTGTGAAAAAGCACGGAAGATCATCGCTCGTTTCTCCTCAGGTATTCCAATGCCGTCATCGTGAATAGAGAACTGGAGATACTCCTTCGAAGCAGGGGCAGAGGAAACATCTCGCACGATTAACGTAACTCCGCCACGATCAGTAAACTTGATGGCATTTTCCAGGAGACTAGCGAGAACGCGGGCAAACTTTTTTCGATCTCCTTTTACCTGAGTCTCAATGGTGCTGGGAATGTTCCAAGTAAAGCGTAGTTTCTTCTCACTGGCGCGCCCGACAAACGATTTGGCTGTTTCCTCCACGCATAACCTTAAATCGAAGACCTCCGATTCCAGCTCCACGTTTCCGGATTCGATATTAGAAAAGTCGAGAATGTCGTTTACTACGGACAGGAGCAGATCCGCGGATTGACGAACTACTTGCAAGCAGTCCCGTTGATCAGGATTGAGATTTGTGTCGAGGACCAGGTCGGTCATCCCGAGTATGCCGTTCATGGGGGTGCGTAGTTCGTGACTGATATTGTTCAGGAACTCGCTCTTCGCACGAGTTGCGCTCTCGGCTTGCTCCTTCAGGACGGTTGCCTCTTCCAACTGATGTTGAATGAGGTCGAGTTGGCCTTGAATGACTCTGGTTTGTGCTTTGACGCGTTGGCGTAAGCCAAGCATAATCGCAGCAATGACAAGAACAGAAAGCATCATTACTGCCAGCACATAGAGGGCTCGTTCCGGCGTCCACCAGGAAGCACGCTTCGTCATCTGGAAGTCGGCAGGAGATCGCATCACAATCTGGAATGATCGAGGCAGACGGAATGGACTTGCCGCTGATGTGTCCTGAATCGTGCAAATGCCGGTAATACGAAACGTTGCGCCGCTCTGCAAGCCGTCTGGGAAATGCTGATTTCCGTCTACCGGCAAAACCGCTGTGAACGTCATTCCACTGCTCTTGATCAGCAGTGTATGCTGACCGGCGGCCGTAAGTTTGTCAGCCAGCACGCCATTCATTTCGACCAACTCGGAATCAAAGGTTCCGGAAAGAGCCTGAGTGGGAGTAATCGCTCGGGGTACCGGAGCCTTGGTCCTACCTACTCGCTTTAAAACCGGATCCTCCAAACCGTGGGCGTAATTGCTGACGACAAGGAATCCAACAACTTCGACTATTGTTCCGGGATCGAATAACTCGGTACTTTGTGTCAGAATATTGAGTCCTTGCGTGCCATCGCTTACGAACAACGAATTACCTGGCCAGCTCGCTGTTACGACACCCTTGATATGAACCCGGCTTGCAGAGTTCCATCCTGGACGATAGCGGATTAGCTCTGCAATGGGTCGAACCGGTGTTGCAAAAGGGTCGGAGCGAGCCGCGCTCACAACTCTCACTCCGTCGAGTCCCGCAGTATAAACTCGTTCGGCAACCATCTGTCCCCGATGGTTCAGAATGGACCCAACCGCACCTCGGACCAGGACAGCGGAATCGATCAAAGCCTGACCATCTGACTGATTGCCTTTCGCAACAAGTACTTCAACCTGTGAGGTACCCGCACCGACAATCAGCCTCAAGAACCCACGTTCAACCATGGCGGTCCGAACCGTCCCGGCAATTTCGATCCATTGCGAATCGTAGTCACCACTTACTACGCGATCCAGGCTGACTCGTGGGGCAGGAGGCAATTGACCGTGTCCGACAACCGTAAAGCTCGTTAATTTAACGATCGACGCGAAGTTACCGGGTTCCGTGACCCCATCGAGCTCGATGATACTGCCTTGCGGTATGGCGATTTTCCGCTTTAGATTGGACGTGTCCACATACACGCCACCGGTTGCGTCTTCCACGCCCATTCCACCCCACGCGGGGAAATCGATGATAACAATTGCCCGCAGATGCACCGGATAGTGGCCAGCAGAAGTCGAAGAAGACGCTTCGAAAACCGATTTGGCTGTGGTGAAAGACTTTTCGGATGGCCACGCAACCTGGCAAATGATAGGCAACAGCGCTACGGCCGACGCCCACCAAAACTTCCTACCCATCAAAAATTACTTCGTAGAGCTTTGCACCGTCCATTGTGAGAATCACCTCAAAGACGCCGAAGCAAGGCACAGCCGGTGGATCGGCGCGAATCTCGCCAGAACGCCTCCAGTCTAACAATTGCCGTCAGCGTTTTGCGGCCGTTTGGTGACCTGTCACAAACGTTCGCCTGGAAATCTGGAAAACCAGTTACCGTGTTAACCTGCACGGTTACAGCCATGCATACGCCCGGCGAAAAGACGTTGTCGCGATCGTCCGAACAGGACGTGGGATTTGTGCGCGAGCTGGGGTTATTCGATTCCACCATGATCGTGATGGGCGCGATGATCGGCTCCGGTGTCTTTCTAGTGTCCGCCGACATGTCGCGCAACGTAGGGAGCCCGGGGTGGTTACTGGTCGCGTGGCTGTTCGCCGCGGTTATTACGGTGGCCGCCGCGCTCTCGTATGGCGAACTCGCCGCGATGATTCCCAAAGCCGGCGGGATGTATGTCTATTTGCGCGAAGCCTTCTCGCCGCTGATCGGTTTCCTCTATGGCTGGACTTTGTTTACGGTAATTCAAACCGGCACCATAGCCGCTGTGGCGGTGGCGTTCGCGCGCTTTAGCGGTGTTCTGTTTCCCGCCATCTCGGAAGAGCATTACTTTATATCACCGATCCATTTGGGCGCGGGCTATGCAGTCTCGCTCTCTTCCGGTCAGCTGCTCGCTATCCTCGTCATCGCACTACTCACCTGGACCAACACGCGCGGCGTTCACTATGCCAAGCTGCTGCAGAACGTTTTTACGTCGGCCAAAATCGTCGCGCTGGCGGCGCTCATCCTGCTCGGTTTCCTCTTCTGGAATCACACAGCAGTTGCTGCGAACTTCGGCAGTTACGCCCGCTTCTGGACGCCGCGCGATGTGACGCCGATCACCGCAACCCTAAACGCTCTGACGGGGTTCGGATTGTTTGTCGCGCTCGGCATTTCGCAATCCGGCTCGCTGTTCTCGGCGGATGCGTGGCATGGCATCACTTTTGCCGCCGGCGAAGTCAAAAACCCCGCCAGAACGCTTCCAGCTGCGCTCGCGCTCGGCACCATTTCCGTGACCGGCCTGTATCTGCTCGCGAATGTCGCGTATCTGCTGGTATTACCCTTCAACGCCATTCAGCACGCCGCTTCCGATCGCGTGGCAACTGCCATGTTGCAGGCGATCTTTCCCGGCTGGGGCGCGGTTCTGATGTCGGCCGCCATCATGATCTCCACTTTCGGGTGTATTAACGCTCTGACTCTGGCCGGACCGCGCGTTTACTTCTCGATGGCCCGCGATGGGGTTTTTATTCCCCAGGCAGGAGAACTGAATCGCGCGCAGGTTCCAGGCACTTCGCTGGTGCTGCAGGGGGTTTGGGCGGCGGCGCTGGTTCTGCCGCGGACGTTCAACGCCGCGACGAACTCCTACGGAAACTTATACAGCAATCTGCTCGATTACGTTATTTCGGCGGAGTTGATCTTCTACGTTTTAACCATCGCCGCAGTCATCCGTCTTCGTTTGATACGACCGGACGCTCCCCGCCCGTATCGCGCGTTCGGCTATCCCGTGATGCCGCTCATCTATATTCTCGGAGGTATGGCAGTACTCATCTGCTTATTCGCGTATCGTCCCGCGACTACTTGGCCCGGGCTGTTGATTGTGGCGTGCGGCTTGCCGGTTTACTGGTTTATACAACGGCGTGCGGGTGGAGTCGAAAAGATGGCAGGCTGAAGCCTACCCTACGAGGCTGAGGCGCTGCGGTGAGATTTTTCCAAGAATCCTTCGATCTCGGTGACTTCCGCGTCACTCAGGCGGAACGTTAAAGCGCCCTTTACACCTTGTGCCTGTTCTGCGCCGCGGAGTCCTACGATGGCTGCCGTGACGGCCGGATTATGCAGGGTCCAGGCGAGCGCCACTTCGCCGGGCGTGCGTCCGTGCGCCTCCGCAATCTTCTTCAGCAACTCCACTAGCGCCAGATTCTGACTCAGTTTCGGCTCCTGAAAATCTTTATCCCTGCTGCGCCAGTCGTCCGGCGGCAGATTGGTCGCACGTTCTTTGGTCATCTTGCCAGTGAGCAAGCCGGCCCGCATGGGCGAATAGACGATTACGCCGATGTTGTTCGCTTTCGCAAACGGCAAGATGTCTGACTCTACTTTGCGCACCAGCAGCGAATAGGGTGGCTGCAGCGAAGTGATGGGCGCAATCTTCTGAGCCCGTTTCATGTGTTCGACGTTGAAATTCGACACGCCGATCCAGCGCACCTTTCCTTCTTCTTTAAGGCGCGCCATCTCAGTCCAACCTTCTTCCACATCCGCATCGGGTTCCGGCCAGTGGATCTGGTAGAGGTCAATCACATCGACCTGCAGCCGCCGCAAACTGTCCTCGCACTCCCGGCGAATCGACTCCGCTTTTAAAGACGGCGAGATCTGCCCGTCCTTGTCCCAGCGCCGTTCGCATTTCGTAAAGATGTACGGTTTATTCGAGACATTTTTGAGCGCCTGTCCGACAATCTCCTCCGAGTGGCCCAGCCCGTAGACGGCCGCCGTGTCTACCCAGTTCATGCCAGCCTCCATCGCCGCTTCGATGGCCGCTGCCGAATCTTTGTCATCCTGGTGACCCCAGGCGAACTTCCAGCCGCCTCCGCCCATGGCCCATGCGCCCACACCCAGAGCCGTAATTTCGAGATCGCTATTGCCTAACTTTTTCGTCGGATTCATCTCAGCCCCGATTGTCGCAAAGCAGCGATTATGAGGCCGTGGTGAGATCCAGGCACAGTATGTTTTGGGAATCTTGGAAGTTCCTCAGAGAAGAGCGTGTTTCTGCTTCCACTATCGCCAAGGGGTAAAGACGGGATGGGAAAAATGACTGCTCAGCGCAATTCAAGATTGTTCGGCTTCCTGCTGATAACGACTGCGATGCTCGCGTTCATCGTGTGCCCTATCGGCTCGGCAGCAGAAGGGTTAAAACTTAAGCTGGTCAACCCCGATCTGGTCGGCGACCGATTGCGCGAAGGCAACGTTCGTGCAAAGGAACGGCAAAGTCTAATGGAGCGCCTGTTTAGAGAGGTCGGATGTGAGGTGTCTTTACAGCGGATCGACAAGAAGTCGGCCAACGTGATTTGCGATTTACGCGGCGAGACGACCGCCGCGATTATGGTGGGCGGCCACTACGATTTCGTAGATGAGGGGCAAGGCATCGTAGATGACTGGAGTGGTGCTTCGATGCTCGCTTCGTTACATCAATCCCTTAAAGCAAACACCACGAAGCATTCCTATGAATTCGTGGCCTTCGGCGGCGAAGAGCGCGGACTACTAGGCTCGACTCAATACGTAAAGGAGCTGAGCGCCAGGCCGAAGATGACGCCCAAAGCCTTCATAAACTTGGAATGCTTAGGACTGACACCGCCTAAGGTCTGGGTCACGAGATCAACTCCGATGCTACTGCAGCGATTGATCGAGATCGCGAACGCAATGCATATTTCGCTTGAAGGCGTTAATGTCGACAAAGTCGGGGACGACGACACTCATCCCTTCTTGTCGAAGAACATACCGGTAATTTCTATTCACTCGGTCACTCAGGAGAAATGGCGGATCTTGCGCAGCTACCGAGACAACGTAAGCGCCATAAATTCTGCCGATTACTATGACGCTTGTCGACTCGTCGCATTCTATTTGGATTACCTTGACCTGCGGCTGCCGTCCGAGGTCAGGCCAGCTACTTCTCATTAATGCCATCGCAGTCCCCTTGACGGCTTATGGGTGTTGTTCTATGATTTCCCTAGATGCACCCGGGAGGCTATTAAGAAATGGGTAAGTACTTTCTCAAGCTGAGACGACGCTTCCATCTCGAACGCGATCTCGACGAGGAAATGGAATTTCATCGTGGCAGGAGTGATCGCCACTTTGGCAATGCAACTCGCATCCGGGAGGAAGCGCGGGAGCTTTGGACTTTTCCTTTTTTGGAGAACCTGCTGCGTGATTTTCGCTATGCGTGTCGCGTTTTGGTGAAGAGCCCGAGCTACAGCCTGGTTTCGTTATTGACCTTGGGCTTGGGCATAGGCCTCAATACCGCGGTATTCACACTTTACGATTCGCTCACGTATCGATTGTTGCCGGTTGAGAAGCCGGAGGAACTGGTGCGCGTGGTCCGCCGGTCGGGCGATGGGCTGCGGCCGGCCAGTGTCTCTTCCCAAGAGTTTGAAGGCTTGCGCAACGGCCTGAAAGCGTCGGCAGACGTAATCGCTACTTCGCCGTCGCAGACACTTTTGGGAGCGCTTACGCCGGCCACGGGAATCCGGGAGGGAATCAAAACGCAGTTCGTCGCCAGTGACTATTTTCAAATTCTAGGCACGCGGATCCTGCGCGGACGAGCGTTTCAGAATGGCGAACAAGCAGCGGCGGTAGTAAGTTATCCGTTCTGGGTGCGGCGTCTCAAAGGAGATTCTTCGATTGCGGGCAAGACGATCACTTTGAGAGGCGTGCGATTCACGATCGTGGGCGTCGCTTCCAAAGGTTTTTATGGGACTGACTTGCCGCCGCACATGCCGGACCTTTGGATACCGCTCGCCGGGCAGGAGGCCAGAACTTTGCACGTGCTGGCACGTCGCAAGCCCGGCGTCACGATAGAGCAAGTCTCCGGGAAACTGCAGAGCGTAGGACTGGCGGCTACAGCTGCCACGGCCTTTCAGACAAACATGGGCGGATTCCGGGGAACGGGCACGATCAGTCTCATCCTGATGGGAGCAGTCGGAGTGATTCTTCTGATCGGCTGCGTGAATCTGGTCAACCTGACACTCTCTCGCAATGCGGCGCGCAAACGGGAGATAGCGGTGCGTCTGGCGATTGGCGCTCCTCGCAGCCGGATCGTGCAGCAACTCTGTGCGGAAAGTTTGGTGCTTGGCATGGGCGGAGGCGTGATCGGCTTGGCGCTTTCGCGATTGCTGTGCCACTGGATTCAGCTGGGCGCGGTGGCGGCGCTGGACCGGATCTCGAACGAGTTACTCGGGGGATTCCAACCGGATGTCACGCCCGACTGGCGGGTGTTTGCCTACACGCTAGGGCTTTCGACTTTGACCGCGGCATGCGTGGGAATTTGGCCGGCATTGGGATCGATCCGGACGGATCTCAATTCATCTTTGAAAAGCGAAGGTCTGCGACGGGGCCGACGGCATATTCTGCTGACGGCGCAAATAGCGGCTTGTTTCATACTGCTCGCGGCGGCGGGCTTGCTGTTCCGTGGGGCGTGGCAATCTCGATCCGCCGATCCGGGCTTTGGCCTTGATCGAATTCTGGTCATGAATATGGATCTGACGACGATCGACGGATCGCCCGCTGAGCGCGCCGCTGTTCTCAGACACGTTTTGGATCGAACGCGTTCGCTGCCTGAAGTAACGTCTCTGGCGCTGGTCGATCGTTCTCCTTTTCTGGGAACTGGCGCCGCGCAATTTGAAAATGAAGATCACAAACAACTCAGGTGCCGGTTCAACCGCGTCTCGGGCGGATACTTTGACACGCTGCACATTCCGATCCTGGCTGGTAGAACTTTTTCGGAAGCCGAGACGGCACAAGACGACGTAGAAGTAATCGTGAGCGAAGCGGCTGCGCGTTTCTACTGGCCCAATCAGAATCCGCTCGGCCAGCGTATCGCGGTGGGCACGCGTTCACGATTCGGATTTGGCCATTCCTTCTACAGAGTCGTCGGCGTGGCGAAGGTGGTTCGCAATACCTTTCTCTCCAAAGTAGACAATTACTATCTCTATTTCCCCAAAGCTGTCTCGGATGCGGGTGGCTGGGTGCTGATGCGAACAAGACATACGCCGGAGTTGGCGTTGCCTTCTGTGCGAAACGCTCTGCTCGAGATCAATCCGGCTCTTGCAGCGCATGCCTACCTGATCAGTCTCGAGCAAGGCCCGGTTCAGATTCAGAAATTGATGACGGACATACCGGGTACGGTCGCGCTCACGCTCGGCTTACTGGGTTTGGTCCTGGCGTCGGTAGGTGTATATGGTGTGGTCATGTACCTGGTGACGCAACGAATGCGAGTGATCGGGATTCACATGGCGCTGGGCGCGCAACGTTTGGACGTGATCTGGCTGATCCTGCGCGAGGGCCTCGGTTGCGTGGCACAAGGAACACTCATTGGATTGGCAGGCGCAACGTGTCTTTCGGCGGTGCTGGCCGGCGTGGTCAAATCGCCGGACTTGCCGGATCTGACTTATCAGGCGGGCGTGTTTGACCCAGTCACTTTCGTGGTCTCGCTGATGGCGCTGGTTCTCGCGGTGGGGGCTGCTTGTGTATGGCCTGTGTACCGCGCGACGCGTGTGGACCCGATAAAGGTATTGCGCAGTAACTAAGAGCGCAGTCCCATCTGGGAACAGAAAAGCTTTTGAAAATTGCCCGGAAGAGAGTCCCGGCACCGCAGACAACTGTCAGCACCACAAGTTTGGCTAAGTAACTGGGAGTGCCTTTTTCGCCTGCCCCACCTCGGGGGCTACTCCGAGTTGTTCCAGCATTGCGAGCCGATCGAAATACACGCGCTCCTCAGTGACTTTGCCATGCTCGATCCGCGCCAAAGCTAACCCGCTGATGTTGATTCGCTTCTCGGTGGCGGGTATACCTTGGAAGTCACCTTTATGTGTTCCGGTACAGGTCCAATGAGTGACTAACCGATTGTCTTCGAAAACTTTGTCGTTGATTTGCAATTCGAAGTCGGGGTATCCGCTGCGAACTTCGGCAACGTAACTGGCAATCTCCTGTGAACCTCGGGCAGGGTCCGGCTGATTCGGATCAAATCGCCGGGCTTCGTCACTATATAGTTCCCTGGCGACCTCGGGGCTGCCCGTATTCCAAAGCTGAATTACAGAATCAACTAACCGTTTGATATCTTCCGGCATTAATTGCCTCCCGGCTGGATCGCGTTCAGAGTCTGACTCCAACAACGCGTCAGTGGCAGTATGCTCCAGGATCGTGAACCTGTCAAGCGGGGTTAGATTACTTGCCGGGTTAGATTACTGTGCCGCTAGTATGTCGGTTGGTCGGTATAACCGGTAAGGGCGTCGTGGAGTGATTAGCAAGAAATTCGTCAGAACGGTAATACTAGCTCAGATCACCGCGTTTGGCGGCTTGGATCGCATAATCCACCGAGCGATATGCCAGGGCCTGGATGGTTGCGGTCGGCTGCTGTCTGCCTGAGGTGACGAAATTACTGCCGTCCACCAGGAACAGGTTGGGAACGTCGTGCGTTCGGCTGTAGGCATTGACAACGGAAGTGCGTTGATCGTTGCCCATGCGGCAAGTGCCCATGAGGTGACGGCTAGGCATGTTGTCGGTTAAGGTAAAAGGCTGGCTCCAGGTCTTCTGAGCACCGGCGGCTTCGAGGATCTCGATTTGTTTGGTCATTATCCACTTCATGGTGGCGACATCGTCGGGATGGTAATCGAAGGTGACGCGGACTGCGGGCAATCCCCAGGCGTCTTTCACGTCAGGATCGAGGGTGATTGTGCTCTTCTCCTGGGCGAGCGAAGTGGTGTGGGAGAGAAGCGTCATGGTGCGGTTGAAGTACGTCTCGAACAGGCTCTTGTACTCGCTGCCCCATCTGGGTGCGTCGGGGGGCAATCCGTGCAATGCGAAGCTAGCTGGGTAAAAGTCGAAACGCGCGTCGATGCCGCCACCGCCATAAAAGCCTCGTTTGGGATCGGCAGCGTAGTAATCGTGGATGAGCCGAGTTACCTGGATACCTTTGTACTCATTCAACGGATGTTCGAACAAGCCCTGAGCGTCCGCGCCGTTGTCCCACATGAGATACTTGCCGACCAAGCCACTCGAGTTGGCCAGCCCCTGAGGGAAGCGCTTGGACTTCGACATCAAGAGTAACTTTGGAGTCTCCGCGCCGTTCGCGCAAACGAAGATGGCATGGGCGGGTTGGAAGACTTCCCGCCGGTTTTGATCGAAGTAGATGACGCCGGTGGCGCGGCCGGCATCGTTGGTTTCAATCTTTCGTGCGTAGCAGTCCGGCCGGATCTCGCAGCGGCCTGTCCTTTCTGCCAGGGGAATGACGCTGACGAGAGTGCTTGACTTGGCACGCATCTCACAGCCGAAGGATTCGCAAAAGCCGCAATTCACGCAGGCTGAGCGTCCTTGATAGGGCTGAGAAAGAATGGCAACCGGAGCGGGAAACGGGTGCAATCCGAGTCTCTTCGTGGCTCGATCGAACAGCACGCCAGACGACTTGACCGGCATAGGGGGGAGCGGGTAGGGCTTGGAACGGGGGGCCTCGAAGGGGTTTGCGCCAGCCAGGCCTGAGATGCCGAGTTCATACTCAGCTTTGGTGTAGTAAGGTTCCAGATCGGCGTAAGCGATGGGCCAATCGGCAAGATCCGCGCCGCTCACTTCGCCGAAGGCGCTGCGCTCGCGGAAGTCACTCTCATGGAAGCGCCAGTAGTTCGCGGTGAAATGGACACTCCCGCCACCGACCTGACGACCGTACTCGATGGCCTTCACCGGCCGGGCATGGTCAAAGTCCGACCTGCGATAGGTGACGGGCTGCAGCTTTATGTTATTTGTCAGGCCGGGGTTAAAGCTGTACTTGATCTCGTCATGCGAGTAGTCTTTCTCACGCAGGTAGGGTCCTTGCTCCAACACCACGACTCGGAATCCCGCGACTGCCAGTTCTTTGGCAACGACGCCGCCGGCGGCCCCGGCTCCAATGACGACGAAGTCAACGGGCGCGGTGGTTGGGAAGCGCACGGCTGCCATTACTCCTCTCCCTTTGCATCGAGTGTGTGCTGTGTGTCGTAATAGCCGAACGGCGGCTGGTAGGCCATTCGATCCTCAAAGCCGATCTGATGCCAGCCGACTTTGTCACGATTACCGCCGTAGCTGGGGTCGCCCAAAAAGCCCAGAACGGTGTGGGTTCGGAGTAATTCGAAGAAGCCGGAGTTTTCAATGGTGCGAATGAGAGTAATCTGTTGCGGGCCGGTCAGCGACGCGATGGTAGTCGAACGCGGGAATAGCTCCTGGCGGCGTTGCTGGAGCTGAGCCATGCCGGTGCGATATGCCTCGTGGTCACCGGCGGCGAATGTCGCCAGGGCTTGAACAATGAAGTAGATGACACCGGCCTCACGCGCGCCCGGCCCTCCAGTGGATGGAATGATCTGTGCCGCGATGGCTTCGATCTCTCCGGCAGTCGCGGCATCCAGGGTGCTGAGCTGCGCAGTTGGGGATCCCAGCATCCCGTGTGCGTGTTGCCGGGCGGCTAAAACCTCAGGCAGGGCTGCCATCGCAAGACAGGTGGAGAACCAATGCCGTCGTGACGAGCGCATAAATGTGGTGAACCATCATGGCACAAACAATTCGGCCGGTGCGAGGGCTGCGGCGATGCCACGTTTTTCTCCTACTTGTCCCTGCGCACCACCCGCATGGTTCTTCCATGCGATTCCAATCCATAGTCAAACTGCCCGGGCACGCATTGTGGAAACGGTTCGTCCCGGTAAAACTCCAAGCCGTAGAGCAGATCGCGGTTCAGCCAATTCGTGCAGACGCTCCCATGGATCTGGCGGACCTGTCCGAACAAGCCCCGCGCCGAAACCATGCGGTCGAGGACTGGATAGGAAACAATTTTCAGGAAGAATCCGCCGGCTACCATGCAGAGCACCAGTAGAATGCCGGTCCAGGTACGCCGGGCCAGCAGCACCGCGGCCGCGGGACAGGCCATGTAAAACAAAGTGGTCGGGCCCGGATTGAAGGTGTGAGGGATGGCCAAGCGCCCTGCCTGCAGAGCTTGCGGCAAGGCCCGCGCGACGACCGGCAACAAGCCGATCAGAAGCGCGCACGGCATCAGCCACCAGCGAAATGAATGCACCAGGCGTTTCCAGTCGACGGCTGTCCCGATCACTGCGAACACGGCCGGTAAGAGCGGCAACAGATAGCCCGGCAATTTGTTCAACGAGAGACTGAAGGCCACCAGCCCGAATAGGAAAATGCTGGTTAGGAAGCGCCGCCGTTCGTCCCAGTTTTCGTGATGAAAGGCGAGCAGTACCAACAGCGGGGTCCAGGGAAAAATCGCGGCCAAAAATACGGGCAGGTAATACCAGAAAGGCTGGGCATGCAAGAGCGACGCTGAGTACAGACGCTCTACGTGATGCTTCCAAAAAAACTCTTCGAGGAACGGGAGGCCGTGGCGGGCGTACATGGCCGCATACCAGGGGAGCGCCACCACAACCGCGGCGGATATCGCGAGCCACCACTTGCGCCAGGCGCGCCGCAGGAACCAGGCAAATGGGATGGCGAGCACCAGCGGGACCAGCCCTTTCGCCAGCGTCGCCAGACCCAGGCACACGCCGATTAGAACGAAACGCAGCGCCGGCGACTTTCCGCCCGCAGAGCGCAAACTCGGCAAAGCGCAAAAAACCGCCAGCGAGAAAAATACCGCGAGCGGCAGGTCGGTTAAAGCAAAGCTGCTGTAAACGATCCAGCCGGCTGAGGTGGCCAGCAGGACGGACGAAATGGCGGCCGCTTCCACACCGAATTCCCGGCGGAGCAGTTCGAACATCGCAGCCAGGAACGCGAGGCTCAGGAGCGCTACCGGCAAGCGACCCGTCTCCTCGGGTCCGAGCGAGAGGGCGTTGCCCAGGCTGGTCATCCAATAGAGCAGCGGCGGTTTCTCGAACCATGGCGTACCCCACAAACGCGGTGTGACGAAGTCGCCGGTCCGCAGCATCGCGCGCCCGATAGCGAGATAGCGGGGCTCGTCCGGATCGAGCACGCCTACGCCGCTCAATCCATATAAGTAGAAGGCTGTGATGGCTAAAACAAGAGTAAAAGCAGGGACATAGCGGCGGAGGTAAGACAACTCTCATTGTAATGAGGAGGTTCAGTTCGTTTCCTGCTGTCGCCGAAGACGCGGGCGGGACAGCCGGTCGTAAGAGGAGGGCCTTTATTATTTCGGCAAGTTTGTGTAACGCCGCTTCCCATGAAAGACGGCCTCGACGCTCACCACGCTTTCGATGAGGCGATAGATGATGACATAAGGCTCGGAGATCAGCTCGCGAGTGCCTGCCATCTGTCCCGAGCGCCCAAGCATGGGGTGTGTTGTGAGCAGATCAATCGAGCGCAAGACTTTTTCGATTTCCTGCGCGGCCGAGTCTGCGTTGCTATCAATCGCAATGAATTGGTAGATGTCGCTGAGGTGATTAGATGCTGTTTTACTGAAGCGCAGTGTCACCGGAGGCGAGCAGCTGACTCGCGTGATTTGGTTTCTGCATGCAACTGAGTAAGGCGCTCCCGGACTTGCTCCAACGTGAAGGAGCGCCCGGCATCGGAATCGGCAATGCCTCGCTCGATCTCCGCCTTTTGCCAGCGGCGCAATTCGATGTAGCTATCAAGTGCGTCGTTAATGACCCAAGTTCGATCGCGGTCTAAAGAGGCGGCGATCTGGTCGAGCTCGTCGCGAGTGCTCTCAGCGGTACGAAAACTAATGTTTGTAGTTCCCATAAGCACACTGTACTACAACGAAAGATGACCGGTCCTGGAAGCGGCAAATCGCGACGGCAGGCCCCCGGCTAGTGATCCAAGGTTGGCGATTCAGCTCCTATCGCTTGTTAGCATTGGGGCAGATATGGTTGAGCGAGACGAGAAAGCAACGGCAACCATGATCGAGCAAACGGCAACCGCTACTGAGTTTCGAGCCGAACGAATCAAGGGAAGCGTAAGCGCCTACTTTTTGGATTCGGTGAACTTTCCCTCGACCAACCAGATAAGTCTGCGCGGCTGGCTCGTTGGAGTGAAACGAGGCGCACTCTCTCTCCGTTCCCGTGCAGATCAATCCACTGCTCTACTGGAAGAACGTCCAGATGTTTGTCGAGAATTGCATGCCGATCCCGAGTACGCCTGGGGTTTTGTTTGTACTTTAACGTACTCCAGTTCCTTGCTTAACTATCCGCTGGAACTTGAACTGTGGGTCGATCAGATGCCGGCACTGCGCATCATTATCGAGCCGGGCGCCAGCTCTCTGACTTCCCTCCTTACGCCGCCACAGGAACTAATTGACGCCATAGGGAGCGGCAATTTTCACTCAGTGGGGCGCGAATTTTGCGACTATTTTGTTTTACTGGCCGGACTGAAGCCCCACCATCATGTCCTCGATATTGGCTGCGGTGTCGGTCGAATGGCCCTGCAACTGACGCGCTATCTTAACTCCCAGGCAGGCTATGACGGCTTTGATATCAATCCCCTGGTAATCGCCTGGTGTCGCGAAAACATCACAGCGCACTTTCCGAATTTTCGTTTTGTGCATACGGCGCTGTTCAACTCTCTCTACAACCGCGATTCGTTGAGAGAAGCAGGAAGCGCACCTTTTCCCTATGAAGATGAGGCTTTCGACTTCGTCTTTGCAACCAGCGTATTCACTCATCTACTTCCCTCCGACTTCGCTCATTACATCCGCGAAACGGCGCGTGTTCTCAAGCCGGGAGGTATCAGTTTTCTTACGTTCTTTCTGCTAAACCAGGACACGTCAGATCTGCTCACAGCCGGAAAGAGCAATCTTACTTTTGACTTCGAGCTTTCTGACGTGGCCAGGATCCATGATGAGAAGATTCCCGAATACGCCGTCGGCTACAGCGAAGAGCACGTACGCGACCTTCATGCGCAGAGTGGTTTCGAGATTATAGAGCCCGCGTTTCACGGTGGATGGGTACACCGTCCTGACTATTTGACTTTTCAGGACGTCATCATCGCGCGAAAAACAGATTCGGCGAGATAAGCCATCCCCATGATGCTCGAGAAGACTGCGATCATGGGAACTACCCTATGCGACTCCTCTGGGCCGGCACTTTGCTGCTCGCAATTTCCCTGACCTCGATCGCCGCCCCGCCGTCTCCCACGATCGACAAAGCCAAGCTCGAAAACTATATCCGCTATGCCGAAGGTTTTGTGCCTTCCGTCAAAATGCAGATCGGCGATCCCCAGCCTACTCCTCTGGCCGGCTACTTTCGGATCACCACACATCTCAGCATGGGTTCGACCAAGCAGGAAAAAACGTATTTCCTAACGGCCGATGGCCAACATCTGCTGACCGGCCCGGTTTGGGATTTGCAGGCCAGTCCGTTCGCGGATGCCCTGCAGCACCTGACCACGGATGGACCTTCGTATGGGCCGGCCGACGCCAAAATCCAGATTGTGGTCTTCAGCGATTTCCAATGCCCTTACTGCCGCGAGTTCGCCCGTACCCTGCGCGAAAAAGTTCCTCAGAAATATCCGAAGGACGTTGAGGTCGTGTTTAAGGATTTCCCGATCGACTCTCTTCATCCGTGGGCGCGGGCTGCAGCCGAAGCCGGTCATTGCGTGGGTGACGGGCAGGTCGGCGCGTTTTGGGCGTACCATGACTGGATCTTTGCCCATCAGGAAGAAATTAATGGGAACAATCTTCGGGAAAAAACACTTACTTTCGCGAGAGAGCAAAAATTGGACCCCGCTAAAATAGCCAGCTGTCTCGATACCCACGCCACGGCACCCGAAGTAGAGGCGAATTTGAAGGAAGGGCGTGCGCTCGATATCCAGCAAACTCCCACATTTTTCCTGAACGGCCGCTCGGTCCCGGGCGCTGTTCCGTGGGCCTCTCTCGACACGCTCCTGCAAATGGAGTTAAACCGGCCGGCTTCGATCCCTCCGGCCCAGCTTGGAAAATGAAGTGCCGGCAATTACTGATGGTCAAATGGCTAAGATTTTGCCAAACTCGGTCGATAACCTTAATGCGGCCCGGCAGCAACGTCCGGCGTGCATTTAGAAAACAGGTCATTCCCAGTGCTTGAGACAGCCAACACGAAACCCCAAAACACTCAGGGCGCGGCGTTTCCGCTGCCGCCTCTCATCCTCCATCCTTTTTCGAGCGCCAACGAGACGTCGTTGTTGATCGCCAGCTCGCGCGCCAGTCTCGCCCTGCAGGGATTCGCGCCGACCGGCCAAAGCTCACACGAGGAACTCGATAAACAGCTGCTCAGCGGGCGTTACGCCGAACTCCGGATGCTGTTCTACATCGGCAAAGACATCACCCGCTGGGCCGAGCAGTGCGTGGAGACTGCCAAAGCCTCCGAGATTTATGCGAGCCGGCGCATCCGCCCGGAAACTTTTGTCGTTTTCCTGATCCATGACATTCCCCCGGCTGGACAGATCAAACTCGAAGGCTGGGGCGTGCTCGATTTCCGCGCCCTGTTCCGCCGTTCCTTCGGTCTGCATAGCGTGTTTGCAGAACTGCCATTAGCCGAGTCTCTGTCCAAGGATTTCCTGCGCCGCTACCACCGCTATCTGGACCAATGCTACGAACAGCGGCTGCGCGACTACATTTTTGACCGCCCCGACCCGGGCGAATTCAATTTCGACCTATACGCTTCCGGGGAATACAGCTCGATGCTCGAAAAGAGCTGGACGGAAGATAAGGCTTATTTAGGGAAATAGCGTCGCCGCTAGTTGCCTCGAAATACAGGTAATCGCACGCGGGCGCTGCGCAACGGCTGTCAATGCCCGTTGGGGACGTACCCACTAACGCGAATTCTCGTAAAAGAATCTCTCATGAAGCACTTTGCCGTTTTTCCATGCACGAACGGCAACCTGGTTCCACACGCGCTGTTGATCACTATCAAAGGTTAGTATCATTTTCCATTGGCTAAAACTCACGTTGCCCCCGACGATGCTGTTGATAAGCTCGAACTCGCAGTGCGTTAGTCTGGAGGCAAATGCTCGCTCCCGCTTGCGATTCGCCTCTTTCGTGACGGTCGGCTCCTCATTATTCTCCTGCATACTTACTTCTTCGTCGTAAAACTCTTCGAACGCCTCGACTCTTTCGCCGCGAATGATGCTTTCGTTCAACTGCCGGTCACGCGTTGAGATTTCGATCATAATTCCTCCTTTGCTACTGTGTTGCTTCCGCTCTTTGCCCGAGGGCTTCCGTGTATAGCCACATCGTATTCAGACATCGATGCTCCTTTAGGTCTGGCTCCCAAGCCATAAGGCGCCGGGTGCCGATTGAAAGAGATTAGTGGGATCGTACTTACTTTTCACCGAGAGCAACTGGACCACATTTCTTTGAAAAAATTCGTACACCCGCTGGCTCTCGTCCTTTCGCAAGTAATTGATGTATCCCCCCGGCAACGCGCCGGCTGCGAGACGGTCAGAGATGTCTGTGGCCCAAAGACGATGCTTGTCGCCGCTCTCCGTGTCACTAGGTTGCCAATTGGCTGCAATCTACAACATGAAGTGATCCCGGCGAAGTGAAAAAGCGGTAGCCTCAGGTGGCACGCGACTGGGGGCCCCGTGAAAGTCATACACGAAAATCGCGGATTCGGGCGAAGGCATATTCTCTGCCGCCTGCACTAAGGTCCCGATCGCCTGATCGTCCAATGTCGCTAGCAGCCGGCTGCTCCAGAAGCTACTTTGCCCCTTCACGACATGCGAGTCAGCCATTCGGAACGTGTCGGCATATTTCTGAGAATGTATTTCAGTCATCAGGGGCGTGCCGAGTTCGGCGATTCTTCTTGCGATGGCGCTACCCTCCTCAGCAGATCCAGACCAGAGCGGTATCAAAACCAAAACGGTTCGACCCTGGGGGCCCGCTAGAGAAGCCAGCATTAACCCCAACTCGTCTGGGCACTCGTCCATGAAAGTTTGATAGTTCTTGAGTACCTTTTCCGCCTGCTCGAGCGGAAAAACGCATGCCCCGGCAAGCACTTGGTCAAGGTGATACAGCTGGACTTCGAAAGATGTGACAACGCCAAAATTGCCGCCTCCGCCCCTTAGCGCCCAAAGTAAGTCTGAATTCTCGGAGGCGGTAGCGCGTACCAAGCTTCCGTCCGCGAGCACTACCTCTGCGCCGACAACGGAATCGGTAGCAAGGCCAAAGCGTCCATTCAGCAATCCGTAACCGCCTCCTAGAAGCAAGCCGCCCATGCCGACGTCACTCGCTGTTCCTGTGACCGCAGCCAAGCCCAACTTGGATGTTCGTGCGATGAGCTCGCCAGCACGGACCCCGCCTCCGATAGTGGCGGTGGTTTCGTCCTCATTGATCCGGACGCGTGCGATATGAGAGAGATCGACTACCAGACCTCCTTCGACCAGTGCGCGCCCCTGCCAGCCGTGGGAACCAGCTTTGACCGAGAGCGGAAGCCCGGCCTTGCGTGCAATCTTTACGGCCGTTTGTACGTCCGCAACATCGAGGCATTGCGCAATCATCGCGGGAAGTGTGTCGACCGAGCTATTAAAAAGCGCTCGCGCGCTCTCGTAACTGTCGTCATTTGGCTCCAATAAGTGACCTCTGAGCGCGTGGCGCATTTCATCGGCGATCGAATCTGTTTTTAGTTTGGGCATTCTTGGGTTTCCAGTGCCCGTCCTGAACCCAGCCTGAATCGACGAGATCCTAAAGAGTGAGCACTCACACCAGTAATGACGTGAGCGCTCACCACAAGTTGCAGACGAGTGCTGTTTTCTGTTCGCCGAGTGAAGCCTCTGCAATCCGGAGACTACTCAAGAAAACTGTCTTGTTTCTTACTGACGCAATTTGTTTTGCCGGTGTCTTTGAGGGAAGTCGCGCGCACAACGGACTCGCTATCTGCGCCCAAGTCCGCCGAAGTTCCTCTTTCGTTTGGTGGCGCTGGATGGCGGCCTGTGCTTGCTTTGAAGCGATGCCGCGTTTACGATGCAGGTGTTAAACCGCAGAACAGATTTGACAGCAGTTCCTTTACAAAATCCTGCTCTGATAATTCCGGCATAAGCAGACTACCCATCGATTGGTGGACGAACACCCACTGAAAACAGGGTCCAACCAGTAACGAAGCGACCATCTCGGCCCGAACGTTCCGATGAATGCGTCCGAGATCTTGTTCGGCCCGGATATAGCCCGCAATCACTCTCAACATAAATTGCGGACCGCCGTCGCGCTCACTTTCAGCGGCCTGGTATCTGCCGAGAAGATCTGAATCGCAAAACACCGAAACGAGAACTGGCAGGACGCCCTTGTAGAACTGAATAACGGAATGGGCGATTCGCTCCAGATTCCGTTGCACGGTGTTTTCCCCGGCCGTGCCAATTGCTTTTAGAAATTGAGGGCCTTGCTCCAGAAGGACGCCCATGAGGTTTTGCGGCGCTCGCTCGGCGATCACGGCAAGAATCAGCTTGTCTTTGCTGCCAAATTGTTTAAAGAGAGTCCCTTCGGCAATCGCCGCTTCCTGTGCAATTTGCCTGGTGGTGAGCCTGGAGACGCCTTTTTCTCGAATCAAGCGTTCGGTGGCCTCAATAATCCGTTTGCGGGTGTCCATTAACTCTGCCGAATGGGCGATCACCACAGTATCCAGTATCGTGATGAACGGAATCGACCAACTCTGAGCCAAACTGCCGCACGGGTTATTCCCTTACATCAAACGGCCGATTCGGGCCAGCCGGACCTCTTTATGCTTCCCTTCAATCCGACGCGCAAGGAGCAAAAGACGCTCCGCTACGTTCCAGCGATACTACTTAGTATGCAACCAGGCTCACCGTCAAAATCGTCGATGCGCAGGAACCAGTCAAACGTTTGGCTAGCTATCGGCACTCTCGCCATTCTTCTTCCCGCCTCCTCTTTCGCGCAGAAAAATCCTCCGAGTGTCGGCCGTGAGGTTACCAAGCTTTACACAGATAAGTGCGCCAGCTGTCACGGGGCCGATATGTCGGGCGGTTCCGCACCGAGCCTGATTAATGGCGCTTGGCATTATGGCGGCGACGACGCCAGCCTCACGCGCAGTATTCGCGATGGCCATCCCGAAGCAGGCATGCCCGCGATGCGCCAGGACTTTAACGCTGCCGAAATTCGCGCGCTGGTCATCTATATTCACGAAAAGAGCGCGGCTTTTGAGGTGGCGCATACCAAATATGCCGCGCCTTCTCCGGGGGCGATCGTGCAGAGCGAGAAAGTGTCCTTCAAGCTTGAATCGGTGATCGAGAATGGCCTGGACGAGCCATGGGCCATCGCTTTCCTGCCGGACGGCCGGTTGTTGGTGACCGAGAGGCCGGGGCGTCTGCGCATTATCGAGGGCGGCCATTTGCTGCCGGAGCCGGTACATGGCATACCCGCCGTCTTTGGAGGGGAGGGAGGACTGCTGGACGTGGCGCTCCATCCCAACTATGCGCAGCCCGGGAATGGTTGGATCTATCTTTCCTATGGCGACAAAAGCCCAGACGGCCTGGGCATGGCGGCGGTGATTCGAGGCCGGCTGCGCGATGGCGCGTTCGTCGATCAACAGCAGATTTTCAAGGCAGATCCCGCGCTCTATTGCCCCGGAGGCGCACGCTTCGGCTCGCGTCTCTTGTTCGATAAGCAGGGGCATCTATTCTTTTCGGTCGGCGATCGCGCCCGTCCCGGCGACGAGCAAGAGCTTTCCCATCCAAACGGAAAAATACACCGCGTGATGGACGACGGCCGCATTCCACCGGATAATCCGTTCGTTCACCGGGCAGGCGCGATACCCAGTATCTGGAGCTATGGACATCGCAATGCCCAAGGCCTGGTCTTCAGTCCTGTTACGGGCGACTTGTGGGAAACCGAGCATGGCCCGCGCGGCGGCGATGAGTTGAACATTATCCACCCCGGCCACAACTACGGCTGGCCCGTGATTACTTATGGCATGAACTACGACGGAACACCCATTACCGATCACACCTCGCAGGCAGGCATGGATCAGCCGATTACTTACTGGGTTCCGTCGCTGGCCACCAGCCCGATCACCTTTTATACGGGCGACCGTTTCCCGGCATGGAAGAACAACCTCTTTCTCGGTTCGCTGGCAACTCAGGAGTTGCGGCGGATCGTCATTGACGGCCACTCCGTCACGCACCAGGAAATCATCTGGAAGGGGATCGGCCGCGTGCGCGACGTAGTAAACGCACCGGACGGCTACTTATATATAGTGCTGAACCAGCCGGGACGGATTGAGCGTTTGGTGCCTGTTGGCGACGCGGCCAGTAGCACTCCTTAGGGCTGTTTCCCTTCCCGCAAAACAGTATGCTAGAACCATGAATCTCCCGAGATTCGTTCTCGCGCAGCAATCGTTTCCCAATCGCGCCATCGCCGATATCCCGCAGCACATCCACGACGAACTGTCGCAATCCGATTTCGTCCGGCGCGTTCCGTCCGGCGGACGAATCGCGATCGGCGTCGGCAGCCGCGGTATCTCGAATATTTCGACCATCACGAAAGCGGTGGTGAATTTCTGGAAAGAGCAAGGCGCTCAACCTTTCCTGTTCCCGGCTATGGGCAGTCATGGGGCCGCCACCGCCGAAGGGCAGGCCGACGTGCTCGCGCACTACGGCATCCATGAAGCCACCATGGGCGTTCCGGTAGTGAGCTCGCTGGATGTTGTCTCGCAAGGGACGACGCCCGAGGGCATCGAAACGTTTGTGGACCGCAACGCCGCCGAAGCTGACGGCATTTTTCTCGTTGGCCGCGTCAAATGGCACACTGACTTTTCGGGCGCCATCGAAAGCGGCCTGTTCAAAATGATGGCGATCGGTCTGGGTAAATTCGCAGGCGCGCAGCGTTATCACAACTACGGGTATCGCTTCGGCCTCGAACGCATGATTCGCAGTGTCGGCGAAAAAATCTTTGCGACTACCAAAATTTTGGGCGGCCTGGCGATCCTGGAAGGTGCCCACCACGAAACGGCTGGACTGGTCGCCGTATCTTCGTCCGGCGGTTGCTCGGCCATGCTTGCCCGGGAAGAAGACCTGCTCCGCCAGGTCAAATCGTGGAAGGTGAATCTCCCCGCCGATGAGATCGACATCCTGATCGTCGATGAAATCGGAAAGAACGTCAGCGGCGCCGGCATGGATACCAAAATCATCAACCGTAGCGTTAATGGCGCCTGCAATCTTTATTCCGACACCCCTTCTGTTCATCGCATTTACGCCCGCGATCTCAGTTCGCTCAGCTATGGGAGCGCCATCGGTATCGGTATGGCTGACGTCATTCACGATCGCCTTCTTGAAAAAGTGCAATGGCGGCCCACTTACATCAATTCACTGACCGCCTCCACGCCCGCTTGCATCCGCACTCCGATTCACTTCGCTACGGACCGTGAAGCGCTCGAAGCCATCTGGCCCACCGTCGGAAAACTTGACCCGAACGAAGTGACTTACTGTCACATCCACAACACCCTTGAACTGATCGACCTCGCTGTCAGTGAAAATCTCATCCCTCAACTCGCACCTCATGTGAAGGTCGTGTCCGAACCTTTTACGCCCACCTTCGACCAAGCGGGCAACCTTGAGGAAACAAATCCCGTAGCTAGCGAATCCGCCATACCCGTCCACTAGCCACACTGTTCAGAGAAAACCGCCAGTACTTGGCACTGTCACGATTCTGTTCTATCTTCGAATTGTGATCGGTGGTGAATAAGCAACTGTCTCTGGCTGAATTGTCGGAGCGGGCGGAGATCGCGCCGCGAACGGTTCGGTTCTACATCGCGCAAGGCCTCTTGCCAGGTCCGTTGCGTTCGGGGCGTGGCGCTCAATATGGCGACAATCATCTCGAACTCTTGCAGCGAATCAAAGAGCTGCAGGCAGAGGGTATGACGCTCGCTCAAGTGGCTTTTGCGCTGGGTCCGGGCTCTGAACATCCGGAGTTGGCCGATCCGGTGGTTGGGCTGGAATACCAACTGGCAGAGGACGTGGTTGTGCGTGTAAGCGGGGAAATTAGTCCGTGGCGTCACAAAGTGATTCGAAGCGTGCTGGCCGAAGCAGCGGCAAAGCTGCAAGACCAAGAGGAGAAGAAGAAATGACCTCGTATTTTGCACCGCGGTATGTCTGGAACGCCAAGGTAATGGCGCTGGAGATGCAGTCTCTGTTTCTGTCCGGGCGCATCTTCCCCTTTGGCGCGAAGCTGACCGTTGATCACGTATTTCGGTCGAGTGAGAAAGTGCCGGTAGAGGTGATCTACAGCTTTCCGCTCCCGCGCGATGCTTCGCTGACCGGGTTTCAGATCACAGGGAAGAACTTCTCCGTGTCCAGTCGCCTGGAGACTGTTGCGGATGCGAAGCAGAGATATGAAGAAGCGCTCGAGCAAGGGTCGCTGGCGGCTGTTACGCAACAAAATGTCGATGGCCAGGTGAATCTCACCGTCGGCAATCTTCTACCCGGAGAGACCGTGGCGGTGCGTCTGGACCTGATCGCGGGTCTATCTCTCAACGACAGCGGATTCCGGTTACGGTTCCCCTTTACGATGGCGCCTACCTATCACCCGCACATGCGCGTGTCGTCCGATTTTCGAGGCGTGGGAAACATCGACTTACCAGACCAAGTAGCAGGCGGCGTTTTTCAGCCGCCCTTTCATGAAGACGCTTCGGAGCTGCATAGCATCGGCTTCGACCTGCGCGTTGAGCCTTCGCCGGGCGTCCAGGAAATCGCCTCGCCTTCCCATGCGCTTCGCCTAGCTTTCGACGGTCACGGCGGCGTGAATGCAAGGCTATGCCCGGACCGTGACGTGCCGGATCGCGACCTCATTCTGGACGTTAAGCAGCCATCGAGCACGGGCCGTGCCTGGTCCGATCGCAGCTGCGATGGTCGAAAGCACTTCGCCGTAATTGCGCCGTCTACCCTGTTCGGCGAGAAGAAGACTGCTCCGCGGCGCACCGTCTTCCTGCTGGATCGCTCGGGTTCAATGGAAGGGTCGCCGATCAAGCAGGCTCGCCAGGCGCTCGAAAATTGCTTGAGAAAACTTTCGCAACACGACGAGTTCGGAGTCGTCGTTTTTGGCAATGCTGCCGAGCCTTTTCACCAGACGTTGCTTCCTGCCACGCTCGACAACATCGAAGACGGCTGCAGCTTTCTGCACGGCATTCACGCTCAAGGCGGCACAGAGCTGGCCCGCGGTATCGAAGCCGCTACCTCTCTACTCGGTTCTCCAGGTGGCGAAATTTTCGTCGTGACCGATGGACAGGTTTCCGAAACCGTCGAGATCCTCCGGCGTGCGCACAAATGTGAGACTCGGCTTTTCTGTCTCGGTATCGGCAGCGCCAGCCAGGATCGTTTTCTGGAACTGCTGGCTCGTCAGACCGGTGGTGTTTGCCGGTTTGTTTCGCCCGTTGAACGAATTGAGGGCGCAGCTGACGATCTGTTCGCGGCTATGGGTGGCGGCGTCGCTGCGGGAGTAAGCGTCGCGCGGGCAAACACCCAGGCGCATGGCAACGTATTTGTGGGAACTCCCTTCTTCTCTCTGGGCGAGATTGATGCCGAAGATCCAGCAGCGGTGATCAGCTGGACGCACGGTTCCAGGGTCGTGCCTTTCGAGCCACTGCCCGATGAAATGCAGGGACTCATAGAGAAGCTCCTCGGGGCGAGAATGATCGCCGATCTTGAGACGCATTACGACCGGTCCGATGCTCATGCGCGGCAGCAACTCATCCAGTTGAGCAAACGTTATGGCCTGGCGAGTTCCGAGATGTCTCTGGTGGCGGTCGTCGAACGGATGAGCGATGAGCCCGGGGAGCTGCCCAGGACTAAGGTTGTGCCCGTTGGCATGCCGCAGGGAACCGAGTTTCGATCGTATTTTGGTAGAAAGATCCCGGTCGTTAGCCAAACGGCCCGAATGCCATTGTCTAGCAGAGCTTCGTCACCAATGATGATTATTGAAACATCGCAACCAGTGCGAAAGCGCGCGCGTCTCCATCGGGCGCCATTGGCAACACACGCTTCACCGCCCGTCGAGAGCGACTTGAGGGTAATCATACACGAGGCAATCACGCTGATAGACCAGCACGCGTCGATTCGAGATCGGCAGGACATAAACATAGCCCTCGAAGGTTTGCTCCGGGCGCTCGTTTCCAGCGAGCCGGCCGTAAAGGACGGCGTCAAGCGAGCCGCGTTATCCGAACTGATCGGGTTCCTATCTCGTGACGTAGTCAGCTTCCTCGAAACCGGCATCTTCGATGAGGCAAAATGGACATCGCTCAGAAACCGCCTTCAATCATCATGGCCCTCTGAGAAGAGCGGCGTACAGGAAGGAAATACGCTGACCGCATGTTGAATGCGTGAACTGCAGGCGTGGTTTGGTAAAAATCCATTATGCTTCCTCTTTTGCTTGCCTGCTGTGTCACCCTGGCCTCCATCCCGCAACGCATGCAGGAATTCGTCGACCAACGCAAAACCGCGGGGGTCGTCACTTTACTGGCCCACAACGGGCAGATCGTCAGCTTCGAAAGTGTAGGCTACCAGGATCTTGAAAAGAAAACGCCCATGCGTAAAGACACTCTCTTTCGCATCGCCTCGCTCACCAAACCCATCACCTGCGCAGGCATCATGATACTCGTCGATGAAGGCCGCCTCTCACTCATCGATCCGGTCGAAAAATTCCTGCCGGAATACAAGAACCTGAAACTGAATCCCTGCGGAACCCACGCCGGCTATAACTGCGCCGCCGTGACGCCCGCGCGCGCCATCAACATCGCCGATCTGATGACGCATACGTCGGGCCTACCGAGCTCCGTCGAACCTGATGCCAAAAATCCGCCTAAGACTCTGGCCGCACTCGTCTCCCAAGGCACCAAAACGCAGCTCTTATTCGAACCCGGATCGGCGTGGAACTACAGCAATATCGGCATCGACATTCTTGGCCGCATTATCGAGATCGTTTCCAAACAAGGCTTCGCCGAATTCCTGCGTGAACGAATCTTCGGCCCGCTCGGCATGCCCGACACCGACTTCTTCGTTCCTGCCAACAAAGAAAACCGACTGGCGACGCTTTACACCTACGAGAACGATCACCTGGAAGCCGTGCCAGCGGAATGGGGGTCCGCAGATGCGAACGGCATTCCATCGCCGGCGGGCGGACTCGTCAGCACCGCCGCTGACCTGTTCCGATTTAACGAAATGATGCGCCTCGGCGGTGCATTGGACGGCCATCGCATCCTCTCTCCCGCCGCCGTGGAACTCATGACCATAAATCACACCGGCGATCTCAAAGCCGGTTGGTCGCCAGGCGTGGGTCACGGCTTCGGCTATGAAGTGGTGCGCGACGTCTACGGCATGTACCGTTACAACTCGATCGGAACTTTTCTCAAAGGCGGAGCGTACCGCACGAATGAATGGGTCGATCCCGCCAAAGGGATCACCGGCATCTTTCTGATGCAGCGCACCAATGGTGGCGGCGACGTAGCCGATGAACTCAACGCTTTCATGCAAATTAGCGCCGCCGCGATCGTCAACTCTCCTCACCAGTAAGCCCGAAGCCACTGCTTTCATGCGCAGCAAAACTCTTCTGCTATTCCTACTTGCCATAGGCTCGGCGTGTTGCTGGTGGCCGCTGATGGTTGAGCCGAATCTTGATTTCGAGTGGTGGATTCCGTTGCTGTGCATCGCGCTTGGCACAACTTCCGCAGGGCTTCTGGGCGAAAGGCGTTTGCGACTGCTGACATTTGCGACTGTTCTTGGGGCGCTTGTGGGCTACGCATCGGCTTTGCGATTTGGCCGCCACGTGATCCAATTGCAGGGCCATGGGTGCCCTACATCGTGATTGGAATGACGATCGGAACAGCCCTCGTTTCATTAATTTTTGGCGGTCTAGCGCGGCTGGTATCGCTGCCCGGAAAACAAAGAGTTTTCGTGTGGATCGCATTTTTCAGCGTTGTTGCCTTTGGACCGGTTGCGCTGGCAGTAACTCGGCCGCTTGTCAGGCGTCGAATACGCAACAATGAACGGATCGCAGCTGAGAGATTCGCCGGGTTAAACAGTGCCGTCAAGAGAACGGCCGGCGACTACGGAGACTCGAATCGCATCTGTGACGGATCGGTGCTGCGGCAGCATTATGCCGGGCCGGGATTCAGTGATGAAGACTGGCGGCGCATTACTGGAAATTACGTGAAGCAGAACGGCTATGTTTTATGGTGTACTGTCGCGAAAAAGGCGGGTACACAAGCATGGCAGAACCGGCCAGAATGGCAGTCGACGGGAGACGGCGGCTTTGCACGGATGAATCTGGCCGCCTCGCCTGTGGAATGGGATGGTTCGCGGAACGCCTGCATGCCCTGCGGGAAATAGGATTCGTCCCCGCGGCGATCAACAAAATCTGAAAACTTGAACTCCTGGGATCGACTCCGCGTAAAAGGTTTGAAACGTGTATGGGATGACAAAAGCGTCGCCGAGTGTCAAGGCCAGAACTGCCGGTGTCTTTTATCTGCTCACAATAGTTACAGGGATATTGTCTTTCTTCTTCGCCGGCCGCGGGCTCGTTGCCTATGGCGACGCCGCCAATCTGGTCGCAACCGTTTGCTACATCGTGGTTACGCTACTCTTCTACGACCTGTTTAAGCCTATAAACAGAAGCCTGTCTTTGCTCGCGGCCTTCTTCAGCTTCGTGGGATATGCCTTCGGTGCTCTCAGCGCCTTTCATCTCGCCCCCGCTCATATCAACAACTTGATATTTTTCGGAGTCTACTGCCTGCTGATCGGCTACTTGATTTTTCACTCGACCTTTCTGCCGCGCATTCTGGGTCTATTGATGGCGTTTGGCGGTTTGGGATGGCTGACCTTTTTGTCGCCACGGCTCGCAAACTATCTGTCCCCCTACAATGTGGCGCCCGGCCTTCTCGGGGAAACAGCGCTCACCTTGTGGCTCCTCATCGTGGGCGTGAACGCCGAGCGATGGAAACAGCAGGCCAGCGGAGGATCTTGATCAGGCCCTACCGCCGCCCTCAGATAAAGTCTTCGACCTCTTTGTCCGTCATGGGTTTTGCCCAATCCGGATCAATGATTTTGATCCGGCCCTTGCCTGTCCCAAACTTAGGCGTCGGCCGTTGCGATGGCGCAGCTGGCACCAAGTCGGCCACCGGCTTGTGGTAGCGCGAAATCGTAACGCGCCCTCCTCGCCCAAAGTGCTCCAGCAACTCGGCAAGATGGGCTTTGGCATAAGCGGCGGTGACCGTTTTCATGTTCAGATTGTACGAAACGTTGTACATATTCGCCATGGTGATACGCTCTACACTCGTGCGGTTCAATTTCCTAGCGTTCACCGTTCTGCTTTGTTTCAGCGGGCCGTTGCTGCTCGCCCAGAGTGACACCCAATCGAAGATCAAAGCGGTCGTCGCGTGTCTTCCTCCGCCGGTCGAAATCAAGGGCGATCCTCCGGCGTGTCAATCTCTTTCCAGGCGAATGGCCGAGCTGCATGTTCCCGGAGTCAGCATCGCCGTCGTTCACCACGGTGTCATCGAGTGGGCGCAGGGTTTCGGCGTGAGAGAACTGGGCGGCAGTCCGGTCACTCCTGAAACCCTGTTCCAGGCTGGTTCGATCAGCAAGCCGCTCGCCGCGCTGGCTGCGCTCCGCCTGGTGCAGGCGGGCAAGCTGTCGCTCGATTCCGATGTCAATGCCTCGCTCACCTCCTGGAAGATTCCGGCTAGCGCGACCGCGCCTGGAGCTATCGTGACGCTACGCGAACTGCTCACCCACACCGCTGGTTTCACTGTTCACGGATTCCCGGGTTATGCGGCCAATGCTCCCGTTCCGACATTGGTTCAAGTGTTGAACGGGGAAGCACCGGCCAACACACCGCCTATCCGTCTGGAAAGCGCGCCCGGAAGCAAATGGAATTACTCCGGCGGCGGCTTTACAGTGATGCAGCAACTGGTTCTCGACGTAGCGAAGCAACCCTTCCCCAAGTTATTGCGCGATACCGTTCTCCTGCCTATGGGCATGACTCACAGCACCTATGAACAACCGCTGCCAGACGGCGAGCGGGCTGCGGCTGCGCTGCCCTATACCGCTGAGGGAAAGTCCGTGCCGGGTGGTCCGCATACCTATCCGGAAATGGCGGCGGCCGGCCTGTGGACCACTCCTTCCGATCTGGCCCACTACATCCTCGAAGTGCAGCAGTCGCTGGCAGGTCATGCCAATCATGTGCTTTCGCAAAAACTCACCGAGCAGATGCTCACAGCGGGAAAGGGAAATTGGGGACTGGGCGTGGAACTAGGCGGGTCGCCATCCAAGCCATACTTCTCGCACGGAGGCGTGAACGAAGGCTATGAGAGCCTCTTTGCCGCTTATGAGCACGACGGCGATGGTGCTGTGGTAATGACCAATGCCGAGGGCGGCTCACGGCTCGCGTCGGAAGTGATGAGCAGCATTGCCGTAGCGTATGAATGGCCCGACTTCCATCCAGCGGTGCGCACCAAAGTCCACCTGGACCGCGCAGCGCTCGCCCGTTTTGTAGGCACCTATGAACTGTCACCACAGTTCAGCTTTACCTTTACGCTCGAAGAGGATCAGCTCATGACGCAGGCTATGAATCAGCCCAAAGTGCCGGTCTATCCAGAGTCGGACCGGAAATTTTTTCTGGCGGTGGTCGATGCGGAAGTCGAGTTCTTTGCGGACGATACGGGACAGGTGAAATACCTGATTCTCAATCAGAGCGGTAGGAGCATGAAGGCCGTGAAAAAGTAATTTATTTTCGCTGTGTCTCTATTTACTGCAAGAAGATCGCCTCCGTAGAGACTACCTTCACTTGAGCTCGCAGACGGTCTTTACGCACGCGCCGCCGAAGAATATGGGCCGGCTCTTGCCCGCCTCGCGCGCGCCTATGAAGCCGATCCCGAAAAACGCCGTGACCTTACCCAGGAAGTCCATCTTGCCCTCTGGCGCAGTTTTGAAGGTTTCGATGCGCGTTGTTCCCTGCGTACCTGGTTGTATCGGGTGGCTCATAACACAGCCATTTCGTGGGTCACCCGGCAGAAACGGACACGTCCCAATATGCTGGTCAGTCTGGAAGAAATCGATGCCACACCTGTCCCGCCCGATGCCGGCCGCCAGCTCGCGCTCGGCCACCTCACTCATCTTGTCCAACAGCTTCAGCCGAGAGACCGGCAACTCATTCTGGCTTATCTGGAAGGGCTGGATGCCGCCGCCATTGGCGAATTGACCGGACTGTCTGTACGGAACGTGGCGACCAAGGTTCATCGCATTAAGACTCTTCTCGCCCGCGGTTTTTATCAGGGGGCTCACCATGCCAAGTGACATGCACCCAGACGATCCCAGAAGTATTTGGCAGAACCAGGAGGTTGAAAAAGTGAACATCACGCTCACTGAAATGCAAACGCTCGCTGCTCGCTTTGAACGGCGTATTTACTGGCGCAACGTCCGCGAATATGCGGCCGGCGTCATCGGCATCCTCTTCTTTGCGGCTCGCCTCTGGTCAGCCCGCGGCTGGCAACTTGTCCTGCCGCTGTTGCTGATTGCCGGAACGTTTTATGTCCTCGTACAACTCCATCGCCGCGCGCCCTCGCGCTCTCTTTCCGCCGATGCCGGATTATGGGCATCGCTCGATTTTTATATCCATGAACTGGAGCGCCAGCGCGCCGCGCTGCGCCAGGTCTGGAGCTGGTACCTGCTCCCGCTCGTGCCCGGCTTTGCCGCCTCCATTGCTGCTGCAGCCGCCTCCCGCCCGGCAAAACCAGGTTTCATCATTTTGTTCTCCGTCGCCCTGGCAGTTCTCTACTTCGCCATCTGGCGGTTGAATGCATCTGCCGCCGCAAAACTCGATCGCACCATCGACGAATTGCGAGGATCCAGTGAATAACGCGAAACGAACAATCATCGCGTCCGTCTTCACCTGTTTACCCTGGCTGGCCATGGCGCAAACGGCCATTCCCTCCGATTCCGAGATCCACCAGATACTCGTCGAAAGAATAGATGCCCAACACCAAAGCCTCGGTATCGTCGTCGGTGTAATCGAACCCGCTGGAAGGCGCATCGTCACGTACGGCGTCTTGGATCAGGGCGACAAACGGCCCCTAAACGGCGACACCATCTTCGAAATCGGCTCAGTGACCAAAGTGTTTACTTCCCTGTTACTCGCCAACATGGTCGAGCGCGGCGAAGTCTCCTTGACCGATCCCGTCTCGAAATTTCTGCCGCCAGGCGTCAGCGTACCCGAACGGGGCGGCCGTGCCATAACACTCGAAGATCTCTCGACTCACACCTCCGGCCTTCCCCGTCTGCCCACCAACCTGTCTCCCAAAAATCCGGACAACCCTTACGCCGACTACTCGGCGGACAAGCTCTACCAGTTCCTTTCCAATTACCAGTTACCCAGAGATATCGGCTCACAGTACGAATACTCGAACCTTGGCGCAGGTCTGCTCGCTCAAGCTCTCACCCTGCGCGCCGGCAAACCTTACGAACTCTTGCTGCGTTCGCGCATTCTCGATCCGCTCGGCATGAACAGCACGCGCATCACCCTTTCTCCGGGCCTCAAACTGAGAATGGCCGCCGGTCACAACAACAAGTTAGAATCGGTTCCGAACTGGGATCTAGATGCCCTTGCGGGCGCCGGCGCACTCCGCTCCAGCGCCAACGACCTGCTCACTTTTCTTTCAGCTGAACTCGGCTACACCAGCACGCCGCTCGCGCCAGCGATGGCTCGCATGTTGACCGTTCGCCATGCTACCGGCACCCCAGGACTTCAGATTGGCCTCGCGTGGCACATCCTCACGCCGAAAGACAATCACCAGGAAATCGTCTGGCACAACGGAGGCACCGGTGGCTTTCGTTCGTATGTCGGCTTCGATCCGAAGCGGCGCATAGGAGTGGTTGTGTTGTCGAATGCGTTTACCGTTGCCGGAGTCGACGACATTGCGCTCCACTTGCTCGATACACAACGGCCCCTGGCAACGCCTCCCCAGCCTCATACAGCGATCACCATCGATCCGGGGACTTTCGATCGTTACACCGGCTCCTATCAAATGGCCCCTGGACTCGCCTTAACGGTCACCCGTAACGGTGGCCACTTCTTCGTCCAGATGACCAACCAACCGAAACTCGAAATCTTCCCGGAAAGTGAGCGCCACTTTTTTCTGAAGGCGGTCGACGCCCAAATCACCTTCGAAACGAATGGTAGTGGGCAGGCAACCGCCGTCGTCCTCCATCAAATGGGCCGCGATCTGCGAGGGCCCGCGTCGCACTAAAACACGAACTTGGCGCCCAGCTGAATAATGCGCGGATCCCACGTTGAATTCACCTTGCCGAAATTTGAATCCGTAAAGGTGGTGGTTACGCCATTAAACTGCGTGTGATTGAAGGTGTTGTATGTTTCGCCGCGAAACTCGAGATGCATGCCCTCTCGTCCGGGGATCGGGAAAGACTTGAAAAGCGCCACGTTCCAGTTATCGCGGCCCGGCCCGTTAATCGAGTTGCGTCCCGCGGTGCCGAACTGCAAATTACCCGGTGCGGCAAAAGAAGCGGTACTGAACCAGGCATCTACGCTTTGGGGATACGATACAGCCCCGACAGCGTTGGGCCGGCTCGTGGTGCCGCCGCCTAGTCCAAGATTGTCTTTGCCCAGCGTTGGGTTCAGCGGCAATCCGCTCTGGAAAATGGTGATGCCGGATAGCTCCCAGCCTCCGAACGCCGCGTGTACGAAGCCCTGGGAGTGGGCGAAAAACGGCAGATCGTAAACGTAGCTGAAGACGGCGGTATGCCGGCGGTCCAGGTCGCCGCTGGCGTAATCGTAGCTTCGGTCGAACGGATTCGAAAGTTGATTTGTATCTCCGGATGTGTAGTCCAACTCATGTGACCAGGTGTAGGCGCCTTGTAACGACAACCCGGAGTTGTTCCGCCAGTTGTAACTAAGCTGCAGCGAGTTGTAACTGGAATTCGAGGCGGCTTCTGTCTCCGAAATGTTAGAAAAACCAGGAAAGATGCGATATTGATCGGGATTAGCGTTCGTGCTCAAACCACAATTGCCGCCACATACTGCCAGACGTTGAGGACTATCGACCGGGAGCGTATTGATGTTCCTCACGTCCGGCTGATGATAATCCTTGGAGCCCACATAGGCAACATTTAACACCGATGCCTGGGTAATCTGGCGTTGGATGCCAAAACTGTACTGGATGGCAACCGGAATTTTGTAATCGCTGTATGCCAGGGAGGTAAACCCGGACGGAAAAGTCGGAGCAGTAGCAACTTGACCACTCTGATAATTGATGTTCGGGTTCGATAGCTGGACAAAACTGGCTTTCGGGTTATTCGAAAATGGTGGATTCGGCCCCATGTTGTAAACGTCGTTGCCCTGAATGCGCTCATAGAACATGCCCATCCCGCCTCGTAGCACAGTCTTCTGATCGCCGGCCACGTCATAAGCGAAGCCCACTCGCGGACCGTAGTTATTCCAGTGATTCTGCACTAAGCCCTGAGGAGCTCCATTCTTGCCCGCCAGCGTAACGCCATTCAGGTAAAAAGGAACATTGGAAAGAGCGGTGCCGGGAACCGTGGCAAAACCGGGTCCATTCGGATTCAGGCTGTTGTTCGAGTTGAATTGGGGTGCATTCGCATAGTTGTAGAGTCCCTGCTCAAAATTGGAGAGCCGGCCGTTCGTATCGTAGGCGTGCGGAATCCCTTCCCAACGCAAACCCAGATTCAAAGTCAGACGCTTGCTCAATCTCCAGTTATCTTCCGCGTACAGTGCGAACTGATTGAACCGAATGTTGACTGCGTCTTGAATCTGCAGTTCCTGGTAGCTGGCAGCATCACCGAGCAGAAAGTCGGCGAAGGAATTTCCAGTAGCGCTGCCATCAAAATTGAACAGCCCATTCGTGTTTCCGAAAATGTCCTGCTGCTTGTAACTTCTAATGTAAGAGCCGCCGAAGGCAAGATTATGGTTGCCCTTCGTCCAGGAGAGATTGTCTCCGAAGACATGGGCGCCATACACGTTGTTCCACGGCCAGGAAGCAGTGTCGTAATTTACATTGTAAGGATTGCCGAACTGAATGGTGGGTAGGCGGTTCAGGTTGTTCGCTGGAAAGTATTCCGGCACATTGAAGTCGCTTGGCCGCTGATAAATGCCGGTTGGATTTATGTGCAGCTTGTTCCCGTTGAAGTTATACGTCACTTCATTGACGACAGTTGGGCTGATGCTGTAAGTCAAGTTCACTACCGCGCTGTAAGAAGGCGCAGTCAGCAAAGTGCCAATCGTTGGATAGGTATCGCCGCTCCACAAGCTTGTCGCGTAGGACTGATCGCTGGAGTCGTACACAAGGTGGCCCATAACTGCGAGCTTGTCGGTAAAGTTATGATCGATGCGGACGATCTCCTCCCTGAGGTTCGTGGGAACCGGAGCCGCTTGCGAGAAACGCCCGTCCGCTGTGTTTGGTTTCGGGAGAGCGCCCGTAGCGAGAAACGCATTCGCGTTCGGATCGATCAGGCTGGCGGGAATTATGTTGCCCGGGAATGCACTACCTGGTGTAAGGCCGGCCGGCAACTTGGCAAGGAAAGCCGGATTCGTCGTGGTCGGGACTTTAATCGGCGTGGTAAGCCCGCTGAAATTTCCGCCGAACTCCGCTGCCGGTATTGCTGTCGCCGTAAGCTGGCTGCCCTGAATCAGTTTGCGCCACTCCATGTTGTAGAAGAAAAATGTTTTCTCCCGCTTGGTGTAAATCTTCGGGATATAAACCGGTCCCCCAATATTAAAGCCATAAGCGTTATAGCGCAGCTTCGGTTTTCCTGTGCCATTGCGGTTCGCAAAAAAGTCGGTTGCATCAAAGAAATCGTTACGGTTGAATTCCCACGCTGAGGCATGATAATCCTTCGTCCCGTTCTTAAGCGCCATGTTGATCGTCGCCCCGGAACCCGCCCCGAATTCGGCGCTGTAGTTGCTCGCCAAAACGCGGAATTCGGCGAGTGCATCGGGCGACGGATTCACTTCCAGCCCGCCGCCGCTTCCGCGGTCATACGCTTCTCCACCATCGATTCGCCACACGTTATGTTGCGAGCGCTGCCCGTTGAAACTGATGTTTTCGCTGCTGGCCAGAGCAGTGGGCGCATTGAAATCCGGTAAATTCCCCGAAGAGCCTGGAACCAGAGTCGCCAGCTGCACAGGGTTGCGTCCGTTCGTATCGAGCTTCGTGATCTGTGTCCCGTTGATCACGTTGCTCTGCTCGCTGGTGTCGACTTGCACCTGAACGGCGTTGGCCTCTACCGTAACGGTCTCCTGCGCTTGTCCCACCTGAAGAGTCGCGTCCACTCGCAAGGTCGCGTTTACGTTGAGAGTGACGGAGGTCTGCTCGTAGGCCTTAAAACCGGCCGCCGTTACCTTTACGGAATATCTTCCGATGGGCAGGTCGGGCGCGTTGTAACTGCCTGATTGATTGCTCGACACCGTTCGAGTCGAGCGGGTGTCCGTATTGGTGATAGCCACGGTAGCCTGCGGGACAATCGCTCCCGACTGGTCTGTGACATTGCCCAAAATCGTCGCAGTCTCCTGCGCGTTCGCTGTCCCGCCTAAACAGAGGAGCAGCGCTAAGGAACAGAAACCGATCCCCAGCCGTATCCGTGATCTTGACTCACGATTCCTTACAAACGCAAACCTGGCGTGCATCCGTCTTCACCTCAATCGAAAGATCTAGTGAAGTATATAACAAATAATGTAAGGGCAACATACTAGGGAGCCGTAAAACTCCCGTTACTGCGGCTGCATCTTTCCGCCGCCGACCTTATAGACCATATCGTCGGTATCGTTCTGCTGCACCTGTTTGACGCGCGCGAATTCGCGCGCAGCTTCCACTTTTCGGCCAGTGAGTTGATACAGCCGCCCTAGCCGGTAATGTCCCTTCGCCTCATTGGTGTTTAGGCTCACCGCGCGTTTCAGATGCTCTTCCGCCAGATGGTACTGCTTTCCGTCGGTCTCGATGATGCCAAGGTTGACCAGCGCCATGTGATTGTCCGCGCGCAGAGCAATCGATCTCCGCAGCAGTTCCTCTGCTCCTGCCTTGTCGCCGCGCTTCAGTGCAATATCGCCCAGGTAAGCTATCGCCTGCGAATTTCTGGGATCGTGGTCCATCTCTTTCTGAAATTCCGCCGCCGCCTCGTCGTAGCGATGCGCCTTCCAAAGCAAATACCCTAAGCCGAAATACGCATTCGGCAGGTATGTGCCCTGCGTTGCAGAACGGAACTCGGCAATGGCTGCCTCTTCCCGATTCGATGCGTCATAGGCCTCGCCCAACAGCATATGCGCCTGCGCCGATTCGGGATGCTCGATCAGAACTTTCTTGAAAGCCGACATGGCCTGGTCGTACTGGCCGCTCTGCAGATAGCTTTCGCCCAGCGTGCGCTGTAACTCGGCGTTTCCAGGTTCGGCTAAGGAAGCTCGCTCCAGATAGGGCGTTGCGTCGTGGTAACGACCGGCGCCGTAAAGCGAGATGCCCAGCAGAATATCCAGCTGCGTGCTGTTTCCCTGTGCCTTCGCCGCCTCTAAGGGCTTTACCGCCTCAGCCAGTCGCCCCATCTTGAAATAAGCGATGCCGAGATTCATTTCGGTCTGGCTGTCGCCTGGGTGAAGCGACAGAGCTTTACGGTAAGCCGCCACGGCATCTTGGTAGCGGAGTTCTTTCGAAAGCACGATGCCCAGGCTGGCCCAGACCCGATAATCGCCTGCATTCTGCTGAAGCACTTGCCGCCAAACCTGTTCGGCGCCCTTCCAATCGCCGCGCGCCTGCAGTTCCTGCGCCTGATCTGGTGTTTGCGCGGGCAGCCACACCGGAAGCAAAAGAGCTAGCCCGAGGACCCAGCCCACTCCCCGGCACTTGCAAAATCTCACTAGATCAATATTCCTACTTTGGGCTAAGCGACAGCATTTTCTCATCGAAGAATGAGCCTGGAGGGAAGTTGGTAGGGGCGTTGGTTTCTGGGTTCTCCTTTCGATGAATGGTAAACCGCGTTCGGGGCAGTGGGAATGTGGAAATCGCGAAAGCGATTTCCAAGGGCCGGTGGGAAGGGGGTTGGGGAACCTGCTTTTGGTTTTCCTCCACTTTCCATCCGCCCGTCATTTCCATTGCCCTCAGGCACTGCGCTGCATTTCTCCAAACAAGCTTTGCTTGGCCTGTTGCATGCGCCGTGCGGCCTCGGTGTCGCTCATGCGCCGGGCTGTTTCCTGGAGTGATTTCACTGTCATTCCGCGGCGCAGATACTGCTTCGGCTGGGGCAACGCCAGCAATGTCTCCAGCGGTGTTCGATAGAGCCGGTAGCGACGCCTTTGTTTGCCCTTGGCATCTACTTCCAGCTCGACTTGCGCGCAGGGTCGATGGAAGTTCAGATACGAATTGAAATGCTCTTGATAGAACTGCTGAATGCGTTCCGCATGCGGTGCAGCAATGTGACCGTAGCCCATCGCGCTAAAGCGTGATTGCTTCGCAACCATGTGTTTGCGAATCACCGCTCCGTTCTTGGCTTCCACCAAGCCGTTGTCGTTGCTGTGCCGGGGTCGGCTCTTGGTTTGTTCGATCAGCAGCTTGCCTAACAGGTTCGCTACCGTGTGATTCACAAACTCGCTGCCGTTGTCGGAATGAAAGCCGCGAATGACAAAGGGGAATTGTTCCAGCATCGATTCCAACAGCGGCAGGAGCCACGCTTCGCTAATGACCGGTGTACAGCCGATCACTTGCCACTGCGTCACCTCATCCACCGCGTTGATGTGATACACGCCCTTCACGCCCTCCCGGTCGCCCTGATGCACCGTGTCCACGCGTAGATAACCGGGCCGCCCGGCGGGCTCCGGTCGGCGCCGCTCTCCGATCGTGACCAGGACCGGCCGTGTCTTGGTGAAGTGCGAACGCCGCTGCCGATAGGTGGCTTTCTTTCGTAAACGATAAATCTGCGCCGACGAAATCCCGGCCAAGCGCTCATAGCCGATGTGGCCATATTCCCGGTACTCTCGCCGCAGAATCTGGCTGGTTGCCGGGCCGCTCAGCGTTTCATGCGCTTCATCCACGCTGGCCAGCAAGACCACGTCGGCCCGCGTGTACCGGCTCGCAAAACGATGCCGCCGGTAAGCGCCTACTTTTACCTCCCCCTCTGCCCCGTATTGCGCAATCAGCCGTGTCATCTGCGCCCGGCTCATCCCGCTCATCTTCAGCAAGTAGCGCCGCAGCAAACCTTTCTCCGCGCGTCCTTGCTGTCCGTATCGGTGCTGCCGCAAAACGCTTGTCACCCACGCGTAAATCTGAGGCCGGCCCTTCGCCTCGAACTGCCAATCCTGACTGGCTTCCAGAAACTCCCGGATCTGCTCCAGGTTCAGCTTCTCTCCATCCTGCATCCTGATGTTCAATACCCAGCTTGCAGGCTCCTACCAGAAATCCCTCCAGGCTCATCTCGTGTGAGAAATAAACCTTTCCTTCAGGCTCATCTTGTATGAGACAAGGCTGGGTCTTGAGATGCGGCCTCTCGATGTGCGATCCTACGGCATCCTCTTGCCCGGGATGGAAAACGAACTCCGCGTCACAACAAGTGGCGAAGTCTTTTCCTATTGCAATGACAGCCAACTCCTGTTTTCGCCGGGAAATTATCTCTTCGACGAGATTGCAAGTCTGGCTGTGAGGCACGCTGAAGACCGGTCGCGTTTTGGCGTGTGTTGGCTTACCAAGGGAACGGATGGGGTGCAATTCGTTTGCGCAAACGCATTCAGGTATTCACGATGTGTGCACGTTTACCGAGCTAGTGTAGTGTCCACGAATTAGCTGGACAAACGTTTGCGGCGTTTCGGAGCGGTGCAACCAGGCTGGATCTGTTCGAGGGTTTGACGGCAACGCGCAAGTTTAGCAACGATGGAATCAACCGTTGCAGTCCAAACGAACGGCCTCGGATTTTCGTTCCAGGCAGCAAGGAACTGGTTGATCGCGGCGATGAGATGGTTGACGCTGAAGAAAGAATCACGGCGAATGCGTTTGTTTGTGAGTTCAGCGAACCAGCGTTCAATCAGGTTCAACCAACTGCAGCTTGTGGGCACATAGTGGATGACAAAGCGGCGATGTTTCCTCAACCAAGTTTTGACTTCGGCGGTGCCATGCGTCCCGTAGTTGTCCATGACGATGTGTAATGCTCTTCCATCGGCAAATTCGCGATCGATGCGCCGCAGAAACTTCAGAAACTCCTGATGCCGGTGGCGCTTGTGAAAATCTCCGATGACTTTTCCCTGAAGCAAATCGAGGGCGGCGAACAGAGTAGTCGTTCCGTTCCTCTTGTAATCGTGCGTCATGGTTCCGCAACGGCCCTTCTTCAAGGGCAGGCCGGGCTGAGTGCGGTTCAGAGCCTGAATCTGGCTCTTTTCATCGACGCAGAGGACAATGGCCTGATCCGGGGGGTTGAGGTAGAGGCCAACCACGTCGGTCAGCTTTTCGAGAAACTTCGGATCGCGTGACAGCTTGAATGTCTTGGTGCGATGCGGCTTGATGTTATGGCTTTTCCAAAGATTGCTGATGGTGGACTTGCCGATGCCCTGACTGGCCGCCATGAGGCGGCAACTCCAGTGCGTCTCGCCTTTCGGCTTCGATTGCAAGGTCGCATCAATAACGGCCTTGACCCGCTCCGGACTATAAGTCGCTTTGCGTCCGCGCCCGGGAGCAATCTCCCACAAGCCCTTCAGACCCGCTTGCGAAAAGCGCTCTCGCCACAAGCGGACCGTCTTCCGATTAATTCCCAGTTCAGAGGCAATTGCTGCTTCGGATGCGCCCCGCGACACAGCCAGCACAATACGGCATCGCAACGCGACCTGTTGCGGTGTGCCCATCGCTGCCAGCCACTGCTCGACCTGATTCTGTTGATCCTCCGAAAGCGTAACAACTGCCGCAGAGCGAGGCATGTCTCATTATCCGGTAGTCTCGGTTATATGTCCAGCTATTTGTTGGACATTACACTAGAATTGGCCTTCGCTGAGGTGGGATCTCCCATGGAATTGCCTGAACAATTCGAAGTTGTCGAACGGATTGCTTGACTGCCTCTAGTGTCCATTTACGGACAGACAAGTCCCGCGCTCGAACCTCGCTACGCCGCTTTCCCCATGCGGTTAGTTCGGTTTAACTTGGAAGCACAATTGCTAAATCGTTCTCGATGGACGCGTTACTCGCTGACTTGCGCTATGCCTTGAGAAACTTTCGTCAAGCCCCGGCTTTCTTCTCGCTGGTGATTGGCATACTGGCGCTTGGCATCGCCAGCAGCGTTTCGATCTTCAGCCTGGTGGATGGCATCCTGCTCCGGCCGCTGCCTTACCATGACCCACAACGTCTGGTCACATTAACCAGCTATTCCATCAGACCTCCGTTTGCTTCTAACGGTTCTGTCTCCTATAACGATTTCCAAAAGCTGCGGGCCGAGAGTCGCTCGTTTACGGATTTAGCCGTCACCTACCGAACGGGTTGGTCCCGGGTCACGCTGACCGGCGGAGCGGAACCGGTGCCGTTACAAGGCGCTTTTGTCTCGCCCAATTTTTTTGCTCTGTTCGGGCGCGCTCCGTTGCTTGGCCGCACTTTTACAAAGGAAGAAAACTCGCGGGCCGAGCGCGTCGTTGTCATCAGCCAGGCGCTCTGGGCGCAACGCTTCGGTTCGTCACCAAAAGTTCTGGGCGAGAATCTGGAAATCGGAAATACACGGTGGCGCGTGATCGGCGTAATGCCTGCGGATTTCCAGATCCCTTTCCTCGACACGCAACTTTGGACGCCGGTGCTGTCGCATCCGGACTGGAAAGACCCGAGTATGTAAGTCCGCAGGAACAGCCTTTCTGGGATGTTTTCGGACGCTTGAAACCCGGCATTTCGACCGCTCGTGCGCAGGCCGAGGTCACATCCTTGTGGGGCGGCTTGAGAACAGCCTTGCCGGAGTTTCATACCAATGACCTGCGCGTGGTTCCGCTGCGTGAGCATTTCACGGGCAATGTGCGTAAACCAATGCTCGTTCTCTTCGCCGCAGTTGCTTTTCTGCTTTTGATCGCGGGGGCGAACGTTGGAAACCTATTGCTCGCCCGAGCCGCCCGCAGAGAGCGTGAAATCGCTATCCGCACGACATTAGGCGCCGGACGAGCACGACTTTTCCGCCAGTTGTTGACTGAGGCGCTGACCTTTTCGTTAATTGCCGGGGCGCTGGGCGCACTTGCCGCGAGCGAAATGGTGCCGTTGCTAACGGCGTTCGCGCCGGCGAATACGCCACTGCTGGACACGGTCAGCCTCAATGGACGTGGGCTGCTGTTTGCTTTGCTTCTCAGCGTGGCGCTCGGGGTGTTGCTTGGTTTAGCGCCCGCTTCACGGGTCTCACGTGACGGGTTGAACGAGTCTCTCGGTGCTTCCGGCCGCAGCGTGACGGAAACACGAAAGAACCGTCGCTTAAAAGCCGTTTTAGTAGCGGCCGAGTTCGCGCTGGCGATGGTGCTGCTGACCGGGGCCGGACTGTTGATTCGCAGTTTCCTGGCGGTGCTCGACCTCAATCTGGGATTCCGCCCGGAAAGCGCGTTGATTGTTCAGATGAGCCTTCCGGGTGGGACACCTGCCGCACAAACTCCACTGTTCTACCGGGAAGTGACGCAACGCATCTCGGCGCTTCCTGGTGTGCGGGCAGTGGGGGGCGCGGGTAATTTGTTCTACCTGGATGAAACGCGCAATCATGCCTTGCGCTTGATCGACGGACACCCGCCGGAACCGAAAGCGGCTTGGAAACCGCTGGTGTGGACGCAAATCTCCGGCGATTATTTTCAGGCAATGGGAATCCGGCTGCTTCGCGGCCGTTTATTCAACGAGCACGACGGCCCTGCCTCAGCGCAGGTAGTCATTGTGAACCAGACGCTCGCCCGCCGCTACTGGCCGGGTGAAAACCCAATTGGGAAACGTGTGAAAGGCTTCGATCCACGCGGGCAGCACGACGACTGGCTGACAGTTGTGGGAGTCGTGGCGGATACCCGCTCCGGCGGATTAGAGAAGCCGCCGTTCTCGCAGATTTACGAAGTGCAGGCGCAGCGCACGAGCGAGCAGATCGGCAATCTTGTGGTTCGCACCGATCGCGATCCAGCCACGCTGGCGAATGCAGTCCGAACAGTCATTCATAATGTCAATCACAACGCTGTTATCTCGTCGATCACCACCATGGACCTGCTGTTGGATCAGCAGAAGCTCCAAAGACGTTTTCAAACCTGGCTTATCAGCGTCTTTTCCGGATTAGCGCTGGCACTCGCAGCACTCGGCATATTTGGCGTGATGCACTACTCAGTAGCGGCGCGAGTCAATGAAATCGGTATTAGGATGGCGGTCGGCCCAACCTCGGGTGACATCGCGCGGCTTGTACTAGGGAACGGCACTGCGTTGGCTACAACTGGCATAGCCCTGGGTGCGCTCGCAGCATTTGGTTCAACACAGGTGATCGCTGCCATGCTTTATGAAATCAAAGCAACCGATCTGTTGAGCTTCGCGGGCTCGGCTTCGTTGCTTCTGGTAGTTGCAGTGCTGGCCACTTATCTTCCGGCGCGTCGTGCGGCGCATGTCGATCCGATGAGCGCGCTGCGGCAGGAGTAAGTTGTTCTTCTACGTGGCTTTCTTCGCGAGTCTGCTAACTCTGTGCAAACAGTTCCATCAGCGAAATCGTGATTTTCCCGCACCGGAGTATGCTACATGCCGGCATTTCGGTCACGGTAGAATCCTTGCCGACAAAGGCGCGTTTTGTTTCTGGATCGAAAATCCAGGTTTCAGGAACACCCAGTTCGTTGTACTCCCAGCAGCGTTCCAGGATGCGCGGCATGCGATCGTCGGGTGAGAGAATCTCTATGCACAGAAGGGGCGCTATCGAAACTATCTGCGCCCTATTGTAGTCAAGTGGAAGGGCCATCAGATCGGGTACCCCGTATTTTCCAGGCCGGACACGAAGGCGCTGCTCGGGAAGGCCTAGGACTTCCCACTCTCTCTCATGATTGAAGAAAAGTGCGGCCAGAAATCTTTGAAGAAATGCGTGATCGAATTGACCGAAGTTACGCTCCAGAACGATCCCGTCTACGTAATCGCAATCAGGGCTGTAGCTCGTATGAAGGTACTCGTCTTCGCTAATCGGAAGGACCAGATTTGGTATTGTCGCCATCTTTTCTAGAGATCATCATAAAGGTTACCTGGAGCAAGTGAAGAAGGACACCGAAGCAACATCCCGCGTTAAAAAGATGTTGCTTCGCCCGCGAGATACTTGCTTAGCGGTCCGCGTTCTGCGCCGGTGGTCATTGCTTCCGGCCCGTCGGGCGGCGCGGGTTGATCCGATGAGCGCGCTGCGGCAGGAGTAAGTTGTCTGCCGTTCAACGGCTGAAGCGATTACCCTTCAACAGATCAGTTGAAGGTATCGTAAAGGAGAGGCACTCATGTCAACTGAAGCCAAAAATATTCGCCTTGAGGCTGATGTCTTTACTGCTTTGGAAGAGGCGGCGACTCGTGAACATAAGACTGTGGACGAGATGGCCGGCGAAGCGGTAATGGCAGGTCTCCGGTCCGAAGGTCTTGCTCGTGTTCAGTCTATTATGGCAAAAGGCCTGAGGTACGGGGCGGCCAGTGGCATTACAGAAGAGCAAGTTGTAGATGTCATTCATGCGTCCCGTTTAGAGCGAAGCCGTTAGCCTCTGCGCGTCACCTTCGATTCGAATGTGTTGGTCAGCGCCCTTAATTTTGGCGGAGTGCCGGGCCGACTGCTTGAGCTTGCGGCTCTTGACGCATTCCGGCGCCAGCTCACTGCGGCAATACTTGAGGAATCTACCCGCATCTTGCGCGACAAATTCAGTTGGCCGCTCACGGATCTGATGGAAGCCGGCGAGACGCTCATCGCTAACGGCGATCGCGTGATTCCGCATCTCGAACTCGACGTGGTCGAACGCGATCCGAAGGACAACTTCATTCTTGAATGTTCGCAGGCGTCAGGATCGGACTATATCGTAACGGGGGATAACCATTTGTTGGAACTTGCTACATACGCCGGTGCAAGGCTTCTTAAGCCTGCTGAATTCTTAGCGCTAGTCGCGCAGCAGAGCGAATAGACGGTCTCTTAAGCGCTGCCCAGGAATATGCTCCACTTCAGCCTGCGCCGGACGGCAGCTTTCATAAGCCCGGAACACCTGCTCAAAAACTACATCCCAGGATTGAGCCAGCGCATACTCGCGAGCAGCGGTTCGCATCCGCCGGTGCAGCGAGCCGTCCGTCATGATTTCGTTCACAGCGGTGATGAAGTCCCAATCCGAAGCGGCGACGAATCCGGTCACCCCTGATTCGATCAGAAAATTCGGTCCACCCGCATTGGTGACTACCGCCGGCACGCCCGAAGCCAGCGCTTCCAGAATCACGTTGCCGAACGTGTCGGTGCGGGACGGGAACACGAAAACATCCATATTCGCGTAGACTTCCGCCAGGCGTTCTCCTCGCAGCACGCCGGTGAAAACAGCATGCGGCACGTACTTGCGAAGCCAGGCTTCTTCCCTGCCCTCGCCGACCACGACGATCTCGAAATTGCTGCGGCCCAGAACCTGCAAGGCGTTCCCCAATTCAGCCAGGAAGCGGACATTCTTCTCGGCGGTCAATCGCCCTACGTAGCCGATGCGGAACGGACCAGGCATGGAATTGCGGCGGGTCGGCGAAAAGAGACGTGTATTGACACCGCGCTTCATCAGAAACGTCGGCTGGCCAGTCATTTCCCCGACCATGGCAACCAGTTCCTGGTTCGGCGCCAGCGAAAGGGCCGCCTGGCGATAGAACCAGGTCAGAACGCGCCACGCCATCCTCTCGGCCCACACTCCAGCGCGTCGGCTGATCCGCCGTCCGAGAAAACCCAAAACCCGCTCCAGACGCCGCCCGGCGTATTCGTGCAGGCTGGTGTGCCAGGAGATCACCAGCGGCAGACGCAACTTCTTGGCCAGATACCAACCAAGCGTCCCCATATCGCCCGGGCCGGTAATATGGATCAGTTCCGCGCCGAACTTCTGAATTTCCGCTTGCAGCCGCCGGGCATAGCGAAACAGCAGCGGATCGTAATCCAGATTCGCGTCCAGCCCGAGTTTGGCCCGCCCTCTTTTGAGCTGAAGAATGGTCACCGCACCGTCCTCCAGCCGCTCCACTACCGGGCCGCAATGAATACTCAAAAAGGGTATCTGCTGACGTCGGGCAAAGGCCTCCAACTGGCGGCTGGTGTGAGCCACACCATTCACCTCATGGAAAGTATCGGGCATGAAAACCGCCCGGGCATGGGGCATTAGACAGACGCCTCACGGTCCGACCAGACGGCCGCGCGATCATCGAGCGCCATGCGCAGCGCCGACTTCACGCCCGGCCAATGCACCAGGCGCATTGCGCCGATGAAATGGCGCACGATTTTCGGTCCCCCATCCTGCCAGATCGCGCTCAATGGGGTAGTGTCGCCCGTTACAGGATCGCGATAGAAGACCCGGTCGCTCCAAAGGCGGCGGCCTTCGATGTTTTCAGGGTAATCACGGACGACGTCCACCATGGTGTGTAAAACCCGCAAACGCAGCGGCTCATGATATTGCGGCATGAACACGACGTCACTCTTGCGGCCATGACGAACCTCGCCGACAAATTCTTCGAATGAGGTCGCGGCGGAGAGGTTCAGTATCGCGTTCGGCTCACGCCCATGGCGATCTCCTCCCGAAACCACCGGAAAGTCCGTTGAGCGCCCCAGTTCGATCACATCCCGGTTCTCATTCCAGGAACGCAAGCCATTCACCTCCAAAGCATGAAATGATTTGCCATGGTTCGCCAGCAGATTGGCCAGCACCTGCTTGTGTGCCTCCAGCCCAATGCCTTTCTCGTCCCACAGCGGATGATTGAGAACAATCAGCGTTTCGGGAAAGGCATTTAGCATCTCTAAATAGCCCGCCAGGGTGCCCGGAGCCGGATTGTCTGTGAAGTGCGCGAGATTTCTCTGCACTTCCTGTACTTTGTCGGCCGGGATATTATGGATGCCCAGGTGAAAGAAGGTGGATTCGTACGGAATCGTCCATTCCGTCGATACCGGAATTTTCCGGAACCGGTTCAGGACCCGCAACAGGGTTCCTGCGCGCGTATCGTCATGATCCGTCAACGAAACCAGAGCAGGCAGCTGAAACTGCCGCTGAATCCGCTTTTCCTCCAAACGGTATGCCTGCCGGGGCGCGAGCGGCGGCGTCCAGAATGCGTTATTGAAATCGAAGTCTCTCCCCTTTTTCGCGCTGTATTCCGCCTCTTGACGGCGGATGGCACGGCCAAGGTATGGCACCCTGGCGGTGTAGCGCGGAACCATGTCGAGGCCCTCTTCGGAGAACATGGTGTGACTGTGAAGCGACACACCTGATCGAAAATGGCCGGAAACGGAGCGGTTTTGCCAGAAAAACTGAAAGTTGCTTTTGGCTGTAACAGGCATTGGATTTCGGCCCCGCCACTACTGTCTGCAATCAATGTTGCGGACCAATTTGCTTCCCGTGAATAAGTGGTTAAAACAAGGCGGATTAGAAACGTTTTAGAAGGCAGCCGAACCTTCCAGGATTAATCCCGGTACTTGCGGGTATTCCTTCTTTGTTTTGCCCTTTTTCAGCTATATGAATCGCTGCTACATTAAAGTGGCGTGTCGACGGCGGACGGTTTGCGAAATTCACCGGATTCTGCAAAAAATCCCGGACAGTTCGGACGAGGTCCAAACCTCGGCGAAATGTCGATGGACGATCTGCGCCTGCGGGTAGCGGAACTGGAGAAATCGCGAGAACGGCTGGAAGATCGCCTGGCCACCCATTCCCGGGTTTTCTACGAGAATCCTGTCCCGGCGATGGTTTACGGGGTGCCGGACTTGGCTATTCTCAACGCCAACACCAAAGCCCTGGAACTGTACGGCTTCACTCTGGAAGAAGCGAAAGCGCGCAACCTGCTCGATCTATTCAGCCCGGCCGCTATTGGCGAACGCCGCAATCTGGCGGACGAACTGCGTAAACCCATGTATTCGATCGCGCGCGTGGCGCATCGGGGGTCGACCGGACAGGAACTCGTCGTCAGCCTGGTTTCCTTCGTCTTCGAAATGCAGGGCGCCAATACTCGCATCGTCATGATCGAGAACGAGACGGCCCGCCACAACGCCGAAGAAGCCCTGCGGGCCAGCGAGGAGCGGTTTCGCGAGCTGTTTGAAAACGCCAACGACGTTATTTTCCTCCACGACCTGCTGGGCAAAGTGCTGGAAGTAAACCGCGCGGCCGAGCACTTGACGGGCTACTCGCGTACCGAGGTGCTTGGGAAAAACTTCGAGGACTTGATTGCTCCGGAAGCACGTATCATCGCACGCGATATCACCAGGGCTCACCTTGGTGGGAGCGCCCCCCAGCATTACGAATTGCCGGTGCTGTCCAAGAACGGCAAACTGCATTTCCTCGAAATGAGTAGCCGCATTATTTACCGGCGAGGGCATCCCGCTGCGATTCAGGGTATCGGCCGAGACATCACCGAGCGTAAACAGGCTCAACAGAGATTGCTCGAATCGTCGCGCGAGCTACAAATCAAAAATGAAGAATTGAGTACCGCCTTGCATCTGGCCCGGCAAGCGACTCAGGTGAAGGAACAGTTCCTGGCCAATACGTCGCATGAGCTGCGCACTCCAATGAACGGCATCATGGGCATGGTCAACCTGCTCAAGATGACCGAACTCACCGACGACCAGCGCGAATACGCCAACGCCGTCAGCCAGTGTTCGAACGATCTGCTCACGATCATCAACGACCTGCTCGATCTTTCCCAAATCGAAGCCCACCGGCTCTCGCTCGAAAATGAGCCCTTCGAGATTCAGGACAGCCTGAAGAGTGTCACCAAACTGTTGAGCGTGCGCGCCAATGCCAAGGACCTGAGCCTGACATCGGAAGTCGACCCCGCTATTCCGCCGTGGATTTTTGGCGACAGTGTACGATTCCGGCAGATCCTGATGAATTTGATCGCCAATGCAGTCAAGTTCACTCCGTGCGGCGGCGTTACAGTCCGGCTGACTCCTGTGGAGAACGGCAGCATGTTGCGCTGCGAGGTGGTCGATTCCGGCATCGGCGTCGAGGATGCCGTCAAGGAACGCATTTTCGAGGCATTCTTTCAGGCGGACGGCACGACGCGCCGGCGCTTTGGCGGGACCGGACTTGGGCTCACCATCTGCAAGCAGCTGGTCGAAATCATGGGCGGCCGCATTGGCATGTTTAACAATCAGACAGTCCGGGGTTCCACCTTCTGGTTCGAAATCCCGCTCCGTCCCGCTGACCCCGAACAATTCGATCCCGTGTCCGAGTTCACGCTCTCCGAGATTCCGGATCTCGCGACTTGATTCCCCCAACAAACTGCAGCTTTGCTCTGCTTCTTATCGGACTGGGTCTCGTCTACCTTGAAGTGGCGCGTCCGGGTCTTTACTTGCCGGCTATCCTCGGCGCGGGACTTGTCCTGGCAAGTTTGTACTGGCTGGCTCAGCGCTCTCCATCGACCTCGGGAGTTTTGTTAGCCGGATCATCCGCGCTGCTTTTTTGCGTCGAAGCACTGTATCCGGCACATAAATTTGCCGGGTTGCTAGCGACGATCACCCTGATCTGGGCCGTGAACCGGTTGTTCGCCGGGCCAGACCGTCTTTCGCTTGCGCTGGCCGTTCCCCTGTCGATCCTTTTCGGAGCAGCGACCACTTTCCTGGCCCAAGCCGCCCAGCGCGCACGAACCAACAAACGCCTCGACGTGTAGGCCAATGCCGACAGACGAGGATGGCAGGCTGAAGCCTAACTTACGAACTCGCGGGAACTTCTCGCCTGAAAAGCCGTAGAGTAAAGCAGAGGGTTTATGTACCGCTTCCTTCCCGCCATATTCCTGCTTGGCTCAGTCGCTGTCTACGCGTCGGTCGATAACGATCTGCTCGCCCTGGTTCCGGCATCTGCTCAAACTGTGGCCGGCATCGATGTCGGCCGCGCCCAGAATTCCGCTTTCGGCCAGTTCACCCTGAACCGCATGGATCAGAACGATGAAAATTTTAGCCAATTCATCGAGCAGACTGGATTCGATCCGCGGCGCGATTTGCAGCAGGTGATGTTTGCCTCGAGCGGTTTGACAACTGCAAAAGGCCCTGGAAATTTTGTAGTTCTCGCACGCGGCGTTTTCGATATCTCTCGGATCAAGTCGACTGCTAAGGCCAAGGGCTCGACAGAACGCATGTATCACGCCTGGGACCTCATCTTGAACAAGAACGCCGGACACCATCCATCTGCCCTGGTTTTTCCGCAGGCTGACGTGGCGCTCTTTGGAGAAGTGAGCACTATCGAGCAAATCCTGGACAACAGCACCGCGCCGTCCTCTCTCGATCCAGGACTGCAGAAACAGATCGCTGCCGTCGGCGCGAATAATGATGCTTGGTTTGTCTCGGTCTCCGGCGCAAACTGGTTCGCCGGAAATCTTACCGGCGACAATCAATCGTCCACGCAGAAGGCCTTGCAATCCGTCCTTCAATCTTCTGGCGGCGTCCGCTTCGGCGGTACCGTCGATATTTCGCTCGACTCCGTCACCCGCTCTCCGCAGGACGCCACCTCGCTGGCCGATGTGGTTCGTCTGGGAGCGAGCATGTTCCAGATGCAGCGGCAGAAAGATCAACGCGCTGCGATACTGGCTGCAGCTTTGGACAAGATGACATTGCAGGCAAATGGACCGGATGTGCATCTCGCTTTTTCGCTGCCGGAGAAGGATCTGGAGCGCTTGTCTCAAGTTGGGCCTCATCCCGCCGTCGCGCATATCGATGTTCAGTGAGGTCTAAACCCAGTAAGCGGTAACAGCAATCACGCCTCCGATCAGGGCTGAACCTACGCCCAGCATGTAAAGAGGCTTCCGCTTCGTCAAAATCGCTAGCGACGAAAACACAATCGCGACTTCCAGAAACACTTCGCCGAAATCGAAGCGGCGCGCGATATTGCCGCTCTTCTTGCATTCTTTCTCGTACTCGCGCGCTTTTTCCTGAATAGCGTCGCCTTGGCTTTTGTACTTGAGCGCATCGGAGGCATAGCGGTTCGCCACCTCGGGATCGCCCTTCAATCCCACCAGACTGTCGTAAGTGGTCTGGGCGAGATAGCGCCGTGTATCTTTGCCCTGGTAGAACGACCACTGGTCGGAAGCCTGCTGCTGGTTCAACACTGTCTCGGTTGTGAAATGATGCCCGGCGACGGAAACGATCGCCAGCACGGCCGCGATGAAGGCCATGGTGGCGGCGACAACTTTGTCGAACGGCTCGCTCGCATGGTGGACATGCTCTTCAATTTCTTCATGGACGGACATGGGAAACGCCTCTCAGTCGGCTAAGTTCACGCCATTGAAGCTTGCGCCATCTTAGATAATTCACGGACAAGTTTACGATAATTCAGATCAGAAAGATCAGCAAAGGGAAACCACTCGCCGTCGCGCCACGACGAGTAATACCAGCGCGCGAAAATGGCGATTTCCTCCACCGGGTCTCCGCCGCTTTCCTCAAATTTCACTTCGCGGGATAACAACTCGCGCAACTCGGAGTCGAGCGATTTGGTAGTCGATTCCTTGTTCAAAAAAGCGAGCGGCACCTGCGCCTGCCAGCGCCCCTTCCACATCGGCCAAAGTGTAAAGTGACCTTTCTCGACCGCCTTCGTCAGCGCGAGGCCGCTAAATTGCCTGACATCGCCAATCACCGGATCGCGCAGCGACGCAGCGCTTTTTACTTTCTCAATTCGCTTATGTAACTGCGATGCTTGCTCGAAATCCATCTCTTCGGATGCTCGCTCGCGCGCGGAGCTTAGTGTCGAAATCATGCCGCGTCCGTTCGATTTTAAGAAATCGCGCACTCGCGCTGCTTCCGTCGCATATTCGCCCTCGCTAACGGCACACTGGCAGGGTCGCAGGCATTGGTTCATCTCGCCATAGATACAGCCGGGGTGCTCCGGGAAAGGCGTCAGCACTTCGGTGCATCTACGCAGCTGAAACAAAGACAACGCCTCGGCTTCATACTGCTGAGCGGCCGCGCGCGACGCAAACGGCCCCAACGTCAGATCCCATTTGGCCGGCAATCTGTTAGTCGATTCCAGCCGCGCAAACGCATCGTTTTCGACTAGACCAGAAAACCAGGGAAGCCGCAGCTTGAGAAACTTCAGATACCGGTCCGGGTATAACCTCCTTGCCACTTGGTACAGAACGAGCTGTAATTCGAGCCGCGACCCAGTGGGCCAGCACTCGACTCGATCGATCATCTCTCCCAAACGGCGCGTCGTCCGATGCAACGCTGGAGACGCGGATTGCAGCAGCCGTCGTAACCGCCGTTCCAGGTTTGTAGACCAGCTAAGATGCAAAGGTACGCCACCCGATGTCAGCACATACACGCCAGCCACTTTCCTCAATTTCGGCAAGTACGCGTCCCAGTCGCCGCTGCCCGGCTCGAACTGAATTGGGCCAGGAATTTTCACGCTTGATTGAAATAAATCCTCGAATTGCCAGGCTTTCGACCCGATACTCTCGTTAGGGTGATGAACGGCACGTGCAAAACTGGCGCAGGGTGGGGCGTGCTGCGCAAAGGGCGAGCGTGTTGCTGTTTTGGTCTGCCACGCGCGTCCGCGGCATTTGCACTTTTAGGAAACGTTGCTCTCATGCACTTGACAGAAAGGTCTCTCAGTCTAGAATAGGTGTTATTTCGCTATGCAGGGATGTCAGCACGAGCGAACCGAGTTTCTGTACCGTCGGGATGGAATCGACTATGTTCGATGCCTGGATTGCGGCCATGTCTTCGAGGCCGAGGATCTCGACTCGGTTCCAGTATATGAGGACGAAGAAGAAAAGCCTAAGAAGCGTCGCTGAATGACGCGGTTTTGCGCGGCCCGGTCCAGCTGAGGCCATGTCCAATCTGACCCGGATCTCGCCGGTTACTAAAGGTCGAGACAAGACTCCTCTGCGCATCGTTTCGATCGGCGGAGGCACCGGTCTCTCTACGCTGCTCTCTGGTCTGAAGAAACATACCCCTCGCATCGGTCAGCGCCCTAAGAACGATGGCGAACCCGAACTGGAGATTACTGCGGTGGTCACGGTCAGTGACGATGGCGGCAGCTCAGGCCGCTTACGCCGCGATTTCGACATTCTGCCCCCCGGCGATATCCGCAACTGCATGACCGCGCTCTCCGAAGACGAACATCTGCTCAGCCATCTCTTCAACTATCGCTTCGATAGCGGTCGCGGACTCAAGGGTCACAGTTTCGGCAACTTGTTTCTTACCGCGATGCACCAGATCACCGGCGATTTCGCGCAGGCCGTCAAGCTCTCGTCCGAGATCCTTGCTATTCGCGGGCGCATCTTTCCCGCCACCTCCGCCAATGTCGTGCTCGAAGCCGTTTTGTCCGACGAAACCATCGTACGCGGTGAAAGCAAAATCAGCAAAAGCAAATGCCCCATTGCTCTCGTTCGCCTGGTGCCTGAAACCTGCGAACCTCTGCCGGAAACACTCGAAGCAATTCAGCGGGCCGACCTCATCACTATAGGTCCCGGATCGCTCTACACGAGTGTGATTCCTAATCTACTGGTGAACGGCCTTTCAGCCGCTATTTACGAATCTCCGGCGATGAAGGTCTACTTCGGCAATCTGATGTGGCAGCCCGGCGAAACTATCGATTTTGCCGCCTCTCATCACGTCAGCGTGATTCACGCGCATGCCCGCTTTAGGCTCATCGACTGCATCGTGCTGAATACCGCCCCGATTCCTCATAAATTGCAGAAGCGCTACGCTCGCGTGAATGTAATGCCCGTCGAGAATGATTTCACTCAGCTGACAAAGTTAGGTGTTAAAGTCGTGACCGCGGATCTGGTCGGCGAGACTCCCTCGACCCACAAACGAATCCGTCACGATTCCGCGGCGTTGGCCCATATCGTAATCGATCTTGCCAGCCGGTCGAGAGCCTATCAGTCCAAGAAGCAGGCTTTGACGGAACAGCGCCAGCAGAGCAATAGACGAGTTCAATGAAACAAAATGTCACAGTCGTGATCCTGGCCGCTGGGCTCGGAACACGCATGAAATCCAGCCAAGCCAAAGTGCTTCATAAAGCAGGCGGCGACACCCTGCTGAACAATGTGATTCGTGCCGCGCTTCAGGTGACGCCCGCGGAAAATATAGTCGCGGTGATCGGACATCAGGCTGAACAGGTGCGTGAGAGCGTCTCGACGCCAGGGATCCGGTTTGCCATTCAAAGCGAGCAGAAAGGCACTGGCCACGCCGTGCTGTGCGCGGACGCTGAGGTCTCGTCCAAAGAAGGTTGGCTGCTCATTCTCAATGGCGATGGGCCGCTGCTCAAAACCGAAACGCTACGAGCACTCGTCGAGCGAACGAGCAGCCAGAACACCGGGGGCGCAATCATCACTACAGAATCGAAGGACACCACTGGTTACGGACGCATCATCCGCGACGAACATGGAATGGTGGAGGCCATCGTCGAAGAAAAATCAGCGAGCCCGGAGCAGAAGCTGATCCGCGAGATCAATCCGGGCGTCTACTGTTTTTCCGCTCCCGCTTTTTGGCAGCACATCGCGGAAGTAAGGGCCGACAATGCGGCCAAAGAGTACTACCTGACCGATATGGTCGAAATTTTACGTCATCATGGACACGCGGTCGCTCCGTTCGTGGTGCCCGACGAAACCGAACTGCTCGGCATCAATACCCGGGTCGAACTGGCGTTTGCAGACCGCATTCTGCGCGCGCGCAAAGCGGAGGAACTGATGCTCGCAGGAGTCACCATCGAGCGGCCGGAAACCGTCACGGTCGACACGAACGTCACCGTCGGGGCCGACACGATCCTCGGGGCCAACACGCAATTACGCGGCGCGACACGCATCGGCCAGCGCTGTCACATCGGCGTTGGATCTATTCTGCGGGATTGCGATATAGCGGACGACGTGACGATCTATCCATACGTCGTGGCAGACGATTCACGCATCGCGGCTAAAGCGTGCGTAGGACCATTCGCTCGCTTGCGCATGAATGCTGAAGCGGGCGAAGACACCAGGATCGGCAACTTTGTCGAGCTGAAAAAAACCAGCCTGGGCGTCGGCTCGAAGGCGCAGCACTTGGCCTATCTCGGGGACGCCACTATCGGCGCAAACGTCAACATCGGCGCCGGCGCCATCACCTGCAATTACGATGGCCAGCAGAAGCATCGGACCCAAATCGCTGACGGCGTTTTCGTCGGCAGCAATTCCACCCTGGTAGCGCCTCTCGAAGTCGAAAATGGCGCTTACATCGCAGCCGGCTCGGTGATCACGAAAAAAGTCGACGCCGATTCTCTCGCCCTCGGCCGCGCGTTCCAGGTGGCAAAGGAAGGCTGGGCCAAACGCCGCCGGGATCAGTTCGCGAGAGACAAGAAGTAGTTTTTAGAAAGTGCGGGAACACCGTGCACGGGGGACAAGGTGTCCGCGCCACCATTGGGCCCGTGGGTATGAAAGGCCGGTGAATGACGGAGTCAGGCGGCTAATTTCCTCGTGTTTTGACGCGCCTTGCAGTAAGTACGAAATGTCCGTACAATTTATTTGTACGGAATGATTCGCTTCGATCGAACCAACACCGGAAAGGCGATAGCAAATCTTGGCAAGCATGGCGTGACCTTCGCCGAAGCCGAGAGTATCTTCGACGACGCTCCGGCGCTAGAGACCTCCGACAACGAGTCCGATCCGAATGAGGAGCGATGGGTCGCGATTGGCATGAGCAATCGCGCTCGCGTTTTGGTTGCGGTCTATACGTACCGGGGCGAGGAAATCCGGTTCATTTCTGTGCGCGAAGCAGAGCCGAGTGAACGCGAGGAGTACAACGAACAATGAAAAACATTTACACCTTCAAGAACGCGAAGCGCGGCCGGATAATACCGGAAGCGCCCATCGAGTCAGGCAAGGCAAAGATCACCATACGTATCGATGACGACACGTTACAGCGCTTCTATGAACTCGCCGACCAAGGTGGCGTGGGCTACCAGACGCTGATCAATTCCGCGTTGCGCGAGTACCTCGAAGGGAAAGCGCCCAAGTTCGAAGAGACCTTGCGGCGCATTGTGCGCGAGGAGATCGGCGAAGGCCTTCGCAGAGCCAAAGCGGGCTAGGCGGCCAACCGCGCTCCCCAATCACCCCTGAAAGACTGTTCCCGGATGATACAAATTCGGTACTATCATCTTTCCAATCGCAATCAGTTCCCCCGACCGCGACAGAACCCGCACGATAGGCGAACCCGGCGGCACCACGAAGGGCGAAACCCGGAATTGCCGTCCCTGTCGAATCTGCACTTCCACTGCTTCGGTCACGCGTTCAACCGGCAAGTGTGCCAGCAGCTGCCCGGCAGGAATTACGGCCTCCGGCAGCCTGCCTGCTCGCGATAAATCGGCCAGCTGCTCGAGCGTCCGAGCATCGCTAATCAAGAAATTGCCCGCTTGCGTGCGCCGCAACCGGGTCAATATCGCTCCGCATCCCAGTCGCTCGCCCAAGTCATGCGCGAGACTCCGAATATACGTTCCAGCGGCGCAAGTGACTTCCACTTCCAATTGCCCTGCGTCCATCGCCAGCACTTCCAGCCGCTTGATCTCGACCTCGACTGGCGCCAACTCCACCGCGACCTTTCGCCGCACCAGCTTGTAAGCCGGCACGCCGCCCACTTTCTTGGCCGAAACCGGCGGAGGTTTCTGCAGAAATCGCCCGCGAAACAGCTCCAGCGCCTCGCGAATTTTTCCCTCCGCAGGCAATCCAGCCCCCGTAGCTGTCATTTGCCCTTCCGCATCGTAGGTGTCCGAAACGACCCCGAACTGAATAGTGCCCTGGTAGGTCTTCGTCTCTTTCTCATAAAACGGCGCCAGACGCGTGGCAGTACCCACCACGATCGACAACAGACCCGTCGCCATCGGATCGAGCGTCCCCAGATGCCCCACGCGCTTCGTTCCCGCGATTCTCCGCATTCGGTTCACCACATCATGGCTGGTGAGACCACCCGGTTTATCAACTAATACAAGGCCATTCATTGGTAAATCCTTAAACTCACTGCCTGCCACGCTACGTTAGTCTGGAAAGGAAGGGCAACGCACATTTGGAAGAAGAAGCGCTCGGCAAGGCTTACGACTCGCGTCTCATGCGGCGGCTTCTCCGCTACATGCGGCCGTACCGTCTGGTAGTCGCTGCTTCTCTCGTCCTGTTGCTGGTCGATGCTCTCTTCCAGATTATCGGACCGCTCCTCACCAAACTGGCCATCGACCGCTATCTGGTTCCCAGCAACCACGCCCACACGTTCCCCTTTCTCGACCGCTGGCTCTCTACCAATCCCCGGACCGGCCTGGAACAAATCTCGATCCTTTACCTGGCTGTTGTCATCTTCGGCCTTTTCTTCGATTTCGGTCAAACCTATCTCATGCAATGGACCGGCCAGAAAGCCATGTTCGATCTGCGGCGCGAGTTAATGACTCACTTGCAGCGGCTCGATGTCTCGTATTTCGATAAAAATCCGGTGGGACGCCTGGTCACGCGTGTCACCACCGACGTCGATGTTCTGAACGATCTCTTCGCCTCCGGTTTGGTAACTATTGTCGGCGACATCCTGATGCTGTCGTTCGTCATTCTGGCCATGTTGCGGCTCAGCCCCGGAATGACGGGCCTCATGCTGGCCGTCATGCCCTTCGTCGTTCTCGTCACCATGCAGTTCCGGAAAACAGCCTCGCAAAGCTATCGCAGAATTCGCGTCGCTATCGCGCGCATCAATGCCTACCTACAAGAGCACGTGGCCGGTATCGTGGTCCTCCAGCTCTTCAATCGCGAAGAGCGCAGCAAGCAGCAATTTGAGAGCATCAATCGCGATCACATGCTTGCTTACAAAGATTCAATCACGGCTTACGGCTGGTTTTATCCGGTCGTCGAATTTCTGGGCATGCTGGCTCTGGCGCTGCTGCTCGCTTATGGCGGCTTTCGGATTCGCCAGGGCGTCCTGACTCTCGGCGTGCTGGTCGCGTTCCTGCAGTACGGCCTGCGGTTTTTCCGCCCCATCCAGGATCTCAGCGAGAAGTACAACATCCTGCAGGGAGCCATGGCTGCCTCCGAACGCATCTTCAAACTTCTCGACACGCCGTCCGACATCGTTTCGCCCGGAACCGTGCAGCCCTTCCCCGAGGGTGCGGTCGACATCGAGTTCGATCGCGTCTGGTTTGCTTACAACAACGAAGACTGGGTGCTGCGCGACGTGAGCTTTCGCATTGCTCCCGGTGAAACCGTCGCGATTGTCGGCCATACCGGCGCCGGTAAAACCACGCTCATTAGTCTGCTGCTTCGCTTCTACGATGTGCAGCGGGGGGCCATTCGAATTAACGGCATCGATCTTCGTGCTTTCGAGCTGGCCGGCTTGCGCAGCCATTTCGGCGTCGTACTGCAGGATCCCTACCTGTTCACCGGCACCGTCGCGAGCAACATTCGTCTGGGGACCGCCGGCATTAGCGAAGCCGGAGTCCTCGAAGCATCGCGTCAGGTGAACCTACTCGATTTTATCGACGAGCTTCCCGAACGCTTCGACACGCCGGTCCGCGAACGCGGCAATGGATTTTCCACCGGCCAGAAACAGCTCATCAGTTTTGCCCGCGCGCTCGCTCACGACCCGAGGATTTTGATTCTCGATGAAGCCACTTCGAGCGTCGATACGGAAACCGAGTTGCGCATCCGCGAAGCGCTGGATCGGCTCGTCTTCAATCGCACATCGCTGGTCATCGCACACCGGCTCTCCACCATTCAGCGCGCCGATCGCATCGTCGTAATGCACAAGACGAAGCTGCGCGAGATCGGCACGCACCAGGAACTGCTTTCCCAACGCGGCATTTATTGGAAGCTGTATCAATTGCAATACAAGGAGCAGGAGCTTGAGTCCCGAGAAGAGCTCACGTCTCATTAGCTATCGCGCAGCCAAGCCGCCCAATCCGTTGCTGCGCATGTTCAGCGGCTGGCAGGTGCGCAAGAAACTCGCCTTGCTGCACAATGTTTTCTTCATCGTGCTTTCTGTGTCCGTCTATCTGTCGGTCATTCCGCTGTTTTCCGAGCACCTGGAGGCCTCTCGCGCTCGCGACCTCCACCTGCTCAGCCTGATGTTCGCGGCGGAGTTACCCATCGAAACGCCCAGCGAATCGAATCAGCTCGCCTCCTACCATTTCCGCGAAGGATCTGCCGAAGAACTAACTCTTTCGGCCGCCGGCGAGCACTACCTGGCCCAGCATCCCGCCGAAACCTGGGTAGAGGGTTCCAGCACGCTCTTCCGCACTAGTCGAGCAGCCGGGCGTTATCGCCGGATTCAGCTCTCTCCGGTTGTTTATGAATCCGCTTTGCACCAGGCGAAATTGACCTTGTTCATCGTTCTGGGTACGCTTTACCTGCTAACCATCGTGGTAATGGAATTCTTTATCATGCCGCAGTACGTCTATCACCCTCTAAGCCTGATGCTGGAAGCCGACGAGGCCACCCAGCACGATGACCGCGAACACGAGATGATCGACGAGCAGTACATCTGCAGTGATGAAATCGGCCAGATTATGCGTTCGCGTAACGCCACGGTCGCACAACTCCGGCAGCAGGAAGACGACTTGGCAAGCGCCCTGCAAAGGCTCGAAGAGCAGGACCGCCTGGTCAGCCTCGGCCTGCTCAGCACCAGCGTCGCCCACGAGCTCAACACGCCCTTGGCCGTGTTGCAAGGTTCGCTCGAAAAGCTGGTCGAGAGCACCACTGACGCGCATACTTTGGAGCGCCTCCACCGCATGTTGCGCGTTACTCAGCGGCTGCGCAAAATTAGCGAAGGCCTGGTCGATTTCGCCCGCGTGCGCAATCCGGAGAACGAAGCAGTGGCCCTGCACGGCCTCATCGACGAAAGCTGGAATCTCGTCGCCATCGATGAAAAAGCCTCCGCCGTCTCGTTTCAGAACAGCGTTCGCCCCAACGACACCGTTCTCGGGAATGCGGATCGACTGGTACAGGTTTTCGTCAACCTCATTCGCAATGCCCTCCTCGCCGTCGCTCCTGGCGGCGAAATTCACGTGGAATCCAAGCCCGTGCAGCGCGCCGGCCAAAACTGGATCAGCTGCACCGTGCTCGATAATGGGCCCGGCATTCCCGCTCATGTTCTGCCGAATCTCTTCGAGGCATTTGTTACTACCCGGCTCGACGCGCGCGGCACCGGACTGGGCCTCACCGTTGCCGAAGGGATCATTACGCAGCACGGCGGCGCTATCTCGGCCGCTAATCGTGCCGAAGGCGGCGCATGTCTGGAAGTGCTTCTACCCGCTGTACCGAATGCTGAAAGGAGCCGCCGGATTGAATTATGAGTGAAGGCGCCATTGCCACCGCCGGACTGATCGAGATCGCCGTCCTCGATGACGACGCCGATTTTCGCACCTACATCGAAGATCTGCTTCGCGACGAAGGCGTCTACACCGTTCACACCTTTGCCGACCCCGAGCACCTGTTCGCCTCCGCCGAAACGCACACACCAGATATCGTCTTACTCGATATGAAAATGGGCCCGTCGACAGGCGAGCAGGTTGTCGAACAGCTGCTCGTACGCTGGCCCGAGCTCTGCATCATCATTGTTACCGGCTATCCTTCGCTCGAGAGCATGCGCGCTACCTTCCGGCTGCGCGTTTTTGACTATCTCGCTAAACCGTTTTCTCTCGCGCAACTTCGCCAGATACTCAGTAACGCCATCGAAACCTTCAGCCTGGGACGCACCGCACAGGATCGCTTGCGCGAACGGCTCGGACACCGCATCAAGCTGCTGCGCGTCGAACGCGACTGGTCTCTCAAGGATCTCGCCGCCATGACCCGTCTCAGCGTTTCCCAGATCAGTTCCATCGAGCGCGGCGCCAACCTTCCCAGCATCGAAAGCCTGCTCTCCATCTGCCATGCTTTCGGCCGGCGACCTTCGGAACTCTTTTCCTCCATCGATTTCTAAACTTCCGCCGGTATAAAATTTCAGATCGGTTATTTTGGAAGGGATTGCTGCCATCTTCTTTTTCTTCACCGGCAGGGCGATGCTAAAGCGCCTGCTCCGGCGGGCGCCACTGTGCGCCTTGGTTCCCTGCGTTGCTTTGGCGACTCCCTTACAACAGCCCACCGCCAACCGCTTCCCCGCTCCCGAAAAACTGACCTACCAGGTCGAGTGGCGTCTCATCAACGCCGGCACGGCCACCGTGCAACTGCTTCGTGGAAACCCGCTAGGCTGGAATCTAAACGTCAACATCGAAAGCGCCGGTTTAGTCTCTCGCCTCTTTCGCGTCAGCGATTCCTACAAAGTCATCGCCTCAAACCGCTTTTGCGTCTCTAGCGGCGTCCTCGATGCTCAAGAAGGCAAACGGCATTCCATCAGCCGCTTCAATTTCGATAGTGCCCGCAGGAAAATCATCTTTGAAGAACGCGACGTAGTCGCCAACCGCGTCAGCGTAAAGAAAGAGCTCGATGCCGCCGCCTGCACCTATGAAATTGTAGGCGCGCTCGCCTCACTGCGCACCATGAATCTGGAGCCGGGCAAGTCGATCGTCCTGCCTGTTACCGATGGCAAGAAATCCGCGCCCACCAGAATCGAAGCCCAGTCCCGTGACAAAATCAGCGTAAACGGAAAGAGCTACAACGCCATCCGATACGAAGCCTTCGTGTTCGACAACGTGATCTATAAACGCCGCGGCCGTCTCCTTATTTGGTTGAGTGACGATGCCGATCGTATTCCTGTCCAGTTCCGTCTCCTGATCGGCTTCCCGGTCGGTACCATCACCGTCAGCTTGCAGAAGCAGGAGAAGCAGTAAATCGCCACAAAGTTAGCTGCCTGGGCAACCGAACACTTTGTAAATACGTCATCATATTGAATATGAGGTACCGGCTCGGCCTGCTGATGATTGGATTTGCGCTGGCTCTGCAGGCCCAGATGCAGATGAACGTACAGCAACTGGCGGATTTTTTGCGCTCGGAACTGGCGCTCAAGCAGCATTCCGACAAGCAGATCGCGGCTTATCTCAAAAAGATTACTTTGTCCGAAAAGCTGACCGATAAAACCATCACCGATCTGGTGGCCCAGGGTGTGGAACCGAAAACTCTCGAAGCGCTTCGCACGCTGCGTGATCAAAGCGCCAGCATAAAGAGAACGGCTTCGCCCAACGCGACGTATTCACCGGCCACTGCGCCCGATGTCAACGCACCCAAGGGCGGCCAGACGCCGACGGCTCAGTTAGGCGTCCAGGCGCCTGCCGCGCCGCCCCCCAATTCGGTCGATCAGCAGCGCATTCTGGACGCCGTGCGGCAATACGCCATGAGCTATGCGCAAAGTCTGCCCAACTACATCTGCGTGCGCGTTGATCGCCGCTACGTCGACCCGCACGGGGGTGATGCATATCGCAGCCTGGGAACCCTGCTGGCGAAGGTCAGCTATAACGAAGGCCGCGAGCAGTACAAGGTCTATTCCGATAACGGCAAAATCGTAGACGCCGAGATGGGCGGCATCGGCGGCGGTGGCGCACGCTCCTCCGGCGAATTTGCCGGCATGATGGGCAGCATCTTCGATCCGAAAAGTAATGCCGAATTCGGCTGGGACCATTGGGGACGTCTGCGCGGCCGCGTTATGGCGGTTTTCAATTACTTCATCGACAGCGGCCACTCTAGTTACAGCATCGATTACGGTGAGAGCCCGGGTGACGATCAGCGCATCATTACCGCCTACAAGGGCACCGTCTATGCGGACGCCAATACCGGTGAGATCGATCGCATCAAGTTCGAAGCAGTGGATATCCCTTCGTCGTTTCCCGTCCGAACGGCCGTTGAAATGGTCGACTACGATTTGCAGAGCATTGGCAGCATGCAAGCCGTGATGCCCATGCGCGCCACGCTGCGTATGAGCACGATACACGCGACTCAAAAGAATGAAATTGAATTTCGGAACTATCACAAATACGGCGCCGATGTCGTCATCAAGTACGACATGGACGCCAGTGCGCCGCCTCCAGCTCCGTTGCCCGATAGCCAAACGCAAGAGCAACCAGTGACTGGCAACCCGACCAACCCAGCGCCTGCCCCCAAGGGCAAAACACCTCAGCAGCAGCCGGCCAAAACGGCTAATTCCGGCTCGAATCCCTGGGTGATCCCAGCGCCGCCGCCTCCGCCTCCCCAATAGCCGCCAGCATACGCGCAGCTGCACTCTCCTCGTCTTGTTCATTGACGATCACGACCTGAACACTCCTACCCTCGGGACGCCATCTCGCAAGCATTCGCTCGCTTACGAATCCCTTGAACAGCGAAACCAGAGGAACGTGTGCCGCTGCCGCGACGTGCTGCCCGGCCGAGTCATAACCCACATACAAACGGCTCTGCATGATGTGACTGGCAAAAGAGGCGTAGCTGCCGTCATGCAGATGCAGGTGTTTGGGCGACCCCAAGCGCTGCACTAGTCGATCCACGCAAGCCGTCTCTTCGCCCCCTGCGCCACGATCGAGCAGCACCGGTTCTCCACCGCGCAATAACTCTGTAAGTACCCGGTATTCAAATTCGTCACCCATGCGCTTTTGTGCGTTCTCGCCCACACCCCAACTCACCGCAATCTCGGCGATTTTCGCCTCTACCCGTGGCGCGAGATAGGACTTGGCAAGCGAAACGTCGAACACCTCCGTGCACCATTCCGCCGCCAGCAGCGGCAGTGAGATCTCGGTCTCTCCGCCGAAAGCCCGACTTTCGAAGAAATAATACCGGGCGTCGTCGTCGCTCACCGGCAGCAGGCCTAGCTGCGTCAAACGTGAATCCGGGTCAATCACAATCGAGCCCCGCTCGTCCACCGCCGACAGCAGTTCCGCCGCCACCTGCAGCCGCTCCCGCAGCAGGCTCGACCGCCCGTAGGGCAGCTTAACCGGCTTGATGCGTTCATCATTGGCAAACAGCTCTGCATTCTTCTCCGGACCTACGAAGCAAATTTCCGCGTCCGGAAAGCGTTCTTTCGCCGCCGCCAGCATCACGCTGGTCACCGCCACATCGGCGCCCAGCGTCACCCGCGATAGCACAAATACCTTATGCACCTCACCGCCCGCAAAACGCCGCACCTGCCGCACCCGGTTGTAGCGCAGCAGCATTTCACCCGCATCATAATCCGGCAACGCTTTCGAAACGATGTAGGAAAACAGACGCGCATACACGTCGCACAGCGCAGGCTCAAACAGATCTCCCAGCCGCTCGATTACGATGCTAAACAGTGCCCGCGTTGCCGCTCGCGCCACGAACGCATCTTTTTCGTCGAGCGCCCGTTCAATCAAGTCATCCAACGTGCGCGCCGGCCATGTCCCGTCTCGGAGGCACGCCTCCAGCAGCTCCGTTGCTAATTCACTCGCCGGTATACTTGCCAAGAATCAATGCCAGCCTTTGTTTCGCTTCGGCTGTAATCGCCGCTAGATCCGTAATAATCGCATGCTTGAGAGCGCTCCCGCATTTGCAGCCCCGCTCTTCGGGCAGCATCCGGATCACCTGCGGCACCAGCTTCCGCGCATTCTCCGTATTCTGCTTAAGCGTCGAAATGATCTGATCCACCGTCACCGCATCATGCGCCTCGCGCCAGCAGTCGTAATCGGTCACCATAGCCACCGTCGCATAGCACATCTCCGCTTCCCGGGCGAGCTTCGCTTCCTGCAGATTGGTCATGCCAATCACATCCATGCCCCAGCTCCGATATACGTTCGACTCCGCGCGCGTCGAGAAAGCCGGGCCTTCCATGCACAAATAAGTGCCACCCAGCTTGCTCCGTATGCCTGTCTCTTGCGCCGCCTTATGCACGGTTCCGGTCAGCTGCCCGCACACCGGATCCGCGAAACTGATATGCGCCACCACTCCATCGCCGAAGAACGTCGAAATCCGTCCGCGCGTGCGATCAAAAAACTGGTCCGGAATCACAAAGTCGAGCGGCGCATGCTCCTCCTTCATCGAGCCCACCGCGCTTAGTGAAAGAATCCGCTCCACCCCCAGCATCTTCATGCCGTAAATATTCGCCCGGAAATTCAGCTCCGAAGGCGACAGCCGGTGCCCTCGCCCATGCCGCGCCAGAAAAGCCACTTTCTTGCCTTCCACCTCGCCGACCACATACGCATCCGACGGCTCTCCGAAAGGCGTCTCGATCCGCTTTTCCTCTAGACCTTCCGCCCCGAGCAGAGTGTAAAATCCGCTCCCGCCGATTACTCCGATTTCCGCTACCCTCTCCAAATTTCCGGTTCCCTTTCCGACTATCTCTGTATCAACTCGAGCAGCACGCCGCCTGTCGAAGCTGGATGCACGAACACGTACATGTGCCCGCCCGCACCCGCCCGCGGCTCATTCAGCAGCCTTGCGCCCTCTGCTTGCAGACGGGCAACCGCCGCCGCCAGATTGTCTACTCGCAAAGCGATGTGATGCAGCCCCGGACCGCGTTTCCTAACAAACTTCGCGATTGTCGAATCCTCGTCACTCGCTTCCAGCAGCTCGATCCGGGATCCATCCCCTACCGGCAGCATCGCCACTTGCACACGTTCCGACGCGACCGTCTCGCGCGCACTCACCTGCATCCCCAGCACCCCGCAGTAAAAGCGCAGCGACTCCGCCATGCTCTCGACAGCAATCCCCAAATGATCAATCTCGATGGCCACGCACACCCGCCAGAATGGCCTCTACGGCCGCATACGGATCTTCTATCTTCTCAGCCACGCGCGTTGCGTGTTCCTCCACCAGGTCCGCATCGATCCCCGACACCACTCTCTCTCGAATCATCTCACTCAGCCGGTAACTCCAAATCTCCCGTTGCCTGCCCAGCTTGTCCTGCCTACCTAAAATCGCTTCAGTGGCCGCCAGCAACTCCGTCACGCCTTCGCCGCGGTTCGCCACCACGCGCTTCACCGGAGCCGCTGCCGCACGCTCGTCCCCCAGGCTCTGCATCGCGCGAATTTCATTCTCGAGCTCGCTCGCTCCTGGCCTGTCCGCTTTGTTGATCACGAACACATCGGCCACTTCCATAATCCCGGCCTTCACCGCCTGCACATCATCACCCATGCCCGGCGTCAGCACCAGCAGCGTCACATCCGCCAGCCGCGCAATCTCCACTTCGCCTTGCCCCACTCCCACTGTTTCAATCAACACAAAGTGGCGCCCCGCCGCATCGAACAGCAGCGTCAGATCCAGTGTGGCCTGCGCTAAACCACCCAGCTTGCCACGCGTCGCCATCGAACGAATAAAGACGCCCCGGTCGGCATGATGTTCCTGCATCCGAATTCGATCACCCATCAGAGCGCCTCTTGAAAACGGACTGCTCGGATCCACCGCGATAATCCCGACCGTCTCGCCCCGCAACCGGATCACGCGCGCCAGCTCATTCACCAGCGTGCTCTTCCCGGCGCCCGGCGGACCGGTGATGCCAACGATCTTGGCCCGTCCCGTCTTCGCAAACAGCGCTCCGATCAACTCACGTCCAACGCTGCTCTGAGCCTCCACCAAAGTCGCCGCCCGAGCTAGCGCCCGCAAATCCCCTTTCTTCACGCGTTCGCAAAGCTCGTCTACTCTGATTTCACCCAAAGTCAATCCGATTTCCACGGTGGAGTAGGCTTTAGAGCTTGATGCAAAACTAAACCTATCCGCAGATGAACGCGGATCAACGCAGATAAAACATTTATTTCCATCGGCGTTTATCAGCGTTCATCTGCGGCCAACACTCTTTCGGTAATCTCCTTAGCCTGCCGTCTTCGCTCACTCCTTCAACAACTGCCGCGCAATCACCAGCCGCTGAATCTCGCTCGTGCCTTCGCCAATCGTGCACAGCTTCACATCGCGATAGAACTTCTCGACCCCATAATCCTTGATGAATCCATAGCCGCCATGGATCTGCAGGGCGTGATCCGCCACGCGAACCGCCATCTCGGAGGCAAACAACTTCGCCATCGCCGATTCGCGTGTCACACGCCGCCCCGCATCTTTGCGCGCACCCGCAAAATACACCAGCAGCCGCGCCGCTTCGATCTCGGTCGCCATATCGGCCAGCTTATGTTGAATTGCCTGAAACTCCGAAATCGGCCGCCCGAATTGTTTCCGCTGCTTCGAATATTTCAACGCCGCCTCATAAGCGCCCTGCGCCAGCCCCAACGCCAGCGCCGCTATCGATATCCGGCCGCCATCCAGAATCCGCAAGCTATCCACAAACCCTTCGCCCGGTTGACCCAGCAGCTGGGTACGCGCCAGCCGGCAATCGGTAAACACCACTTCGCCCGTCGCGCTGGCACGCATGCCCAGCTTGTTCTCTTTCTTGCCCACCCGGAAGCCCGGCGAGTCCTTCTCGAGAATAAAAGCCGAAATGCCATGCTGCGAGGCCGCTCGATCCGTCACCGCCATCGCTACGCAAACATCCGCATAGTGCGCATTCGTGGTAAACGTCTTGCCGCCATTCAGCACCCACTCGTCGTTCCTGAGCGCAGCCGTCGAGCGCGTGCCGCCGGCGTCCGATCCCGCCTCGGGCTCCGTCAACGACCAGCAGCCGATCCACTCGCCCGTCGCCAGCTTCGGAATGTACTTTGCTTTCTGCTCCTCATTCCCGGCCAGATAAATATGATTTGTGCACAGTGAATTGTGGGCCGCCACAATCAGCGCCACACTTGGATCCACCCGCGCCAGCTCCTCAATGATGATCGAGTAATCGATATAACCGAGCCCGGCCCCGCCCAACTCTTCCGGGAAAATCGCGCCCAGTATCCCGAGATGCCCGGCCTTCTTGATCACCTCCAGTGGGAAAGTCTGCTCTTCATCCCACTCCAAAACGTGCGGCGCAATCTCGCTCTCCGCAAAATCGCGTATCGATCGCCGAAGCTGAACCTGTTCGGCTGAGTATTCAAAGTCCATAGTTTGTTTCGTCCGGTAAGACGATTTCCCTGCAAGCTGACGCCAGAGTAACACCTCAAAGTTCAAGCACCGGCCCGGCAAACTCGCTGTGCACAATAAAGGAAATGCCCCCCATCACGCCCGCTTCGGCGGAAGACTTGCGCGGTCTTCTTAAAGATGCCGCGGCCCGCTCGCGCTCGATTGCGATCACCGGCAACAACAGCAAACGCCTGATGGCTGGACCCATCCCGGAAACCGATCTCACCGTCTCCACTGCCCGCCTGAATAAGGTGCTGCAATACGAACCGCACGATCTCACCATTAGCGTCGAAGCCGGTACCCGCTGGGCCGATCTGCAAGAGCTCCTCGCTCGCAATCGCCAGATGGTTGCGCTCGATCCGCCCTTCTGGCCGACTTCTACCGTCGGCGGCGTCATCGCTTCCAACGCCAGCGGTTCGCTTCGCAAAGCCTATGGCACTGCTCGCGACCTCGTTATCGGCCTGCAGTTCGCCATGCTCAATGGCGATCTGGTTCGCACGGGCGGCATGGTGGTCAAGAATGTCGCCGGCCTCGACATGGGCAAACTCCTCATAGGCAGCTTCGGCACGCTCGCCGTCCTTACCTCGGTCAACTTCCGCCTCCACGCGCTGCCGGCTCTCTTTCGAACCTTTCTTTTCTCCTTCGCCGATCTGAAGGCCGCCCTCGGAAAACGGGACACTCTGCTGGCCAGCCCGCTTCGTCCTGTGGCCGTAGATCTCCTCTCTCCAGCCGGCGCCGCCCGTCTCGGCTTCTCCGGTTATCTCCTCGCCCTGCGCGCCGCCGGCAGCGAGCGTGTTCTCAGTCGCTACGCCAGGGAACTCCCCGGCCACACCGCGCTCTCCCACAGTGATGAACAATCGCTATGGGCCCACATCCGCGAATTCACACCAGACTTCCTCGCGCGTCAACCCGGCGGCGTGATCCTGCGCGTCTCCACTCCGCTCACTGCTCTCGAAAAGCTCCTGCGCCTCGTCTCCGGCGTCTCCATCTCACGCGCACTCTCCGGCGTCAGCTACATCTATCTCAGCTCTTGGGACAGTGTTCCGCCCTTCTGGAAATGCGCTGCCGAGAACGGCTGGCCGCTGGTGGTTGAATTCGCGCCACCCCCAATTCGCGCTATCTCAAAACTCTGGCTCTTGCCCACTTCAAACCAACCCAGCTCAAATAAACCTGCTTCGAACCATGACAATGCCTTTGACATCATGAAAGCAGTGAAAGAAATGTTCGATCCCGGCTACCTGCTGAATCGCGGCCGCTTGTATGGCAGAATCTAGTTCGCTCGCCGTGTTACCCGAGCAGCATCACGGCCCCGCTCAGTCCGATCTCGACAAATGCGTCCACTGCGGACTCTGCCTGAACGCCTGCCCCACCTACCGCGAACTCGGCGTTGAAATGGATTCGCCCCGCGGCCGCCTCTACCAGATGAACGAGGTCGCCAACGGCGCTCCCATTTCCGCTTCTTACATCGAACACCTCGACCTCTGCCTCGCCTGCCGTGGCTGCGAAACCGCTTGCCCATCGGGCGTTCCTTACGGCCGCATCATCGAAGCGGCACGCGCCGAAATCCGCCGGCACGAACAACCCACTCGCCTGGCGCGCTTCACGAAAAAACTAATCTTCGATCATCTCCTTCCCTCTCCCATCGCCCTGCAAGCTGCCGGAGCCGCCGTCTTTGCTTATCAGGCAACCGGGCTCCAGCGCCTCGTGCGCGCCACCGGAATTCTAAAGCTCTTGAGCCACCGCCTCTCCAGCATCGAGGCGCTCTCGCCCGGCGCAGACATCCCCTTCTTCTATCGCAAAATCGGCAAAACCTTCCCTGCGATTGGTCCACAGCGTCACCGCGTCGCCTTTCTCAGTGGCTGCATAGCCAACGTCTCCTTCGCGCGCCTGAACGAAGCCACCATTCGCGTTCTGCAAAAGAACGGCTGTGAAGTTGTCGTTCCCGCTGCCCAGACCTGCTGCGGCGCGCTCCACGTGCACTCGGGACTCGAAGCCGACGCCCAGGCGCTCGCCCGCCGCAACATCAATGCCGTCCTGAACGATAACTTCGACGCCGTCATTACCAACGCCGCCGGCTGCGGGTCCACTTTGAAAGAGTACGATCACCTACTGCGCGACGATTCCGCCTATCGCGATAAAGCCATCGCCTTTAAACACCTCATGCGCGACATCACCGAATTCCTCGCCGAAATCGGGCTCAATCGCGATCTCGGTCCGGTCAGTGAAATTGCGACCTATCAGGATTCCTGCCACCTTGCCCACGGCCAGCAGATTCGCGTGGCGCCACGCGAGTTGCTCAAAGCGATCCCTTCTCTCACCTTCCGCGAAATGCGCAATCCGGATACTTGCTGCGGCAGCGCTGGCATCTATAACGTCACGCAAAACGAGATGGCCATGCAGATCCTCGAACACAAAATGGAAGCCGTGAACTCGACTAAGGCCACCCTAATCGTTACCGCAAATCCCGGCTGCATGCTGCAATTAGCCGCCGGCGCGCGTTTACACGGGACCGGCCAGCGCGTGCTCCACGTTGTCGAACTGCTCGACCTCAGCTATCGGAACTTCGACAATCCCCGGATCGGGCCCGACACTCGCGCTCAAGATGCGGCCCATAGCGCCGCCAATGCGTAATCCATCCGTACGCCGCGCAAAATAACGGGCATTAATTTCTTCTTGTCCTAGATCTTCCATCCGCGAGAATCCCAATTCGCGTAGCAGCCGGGAAACTTCTTGCGGGTCCAGAAACAATCGAAACGCTTTACCAACCATCGCCACTCGCGCCGACAGCATGCGTAGACCGATTTTTTCCAAAACGTTGAGCGATGCGGCCGGAACCGCATAGTCAAACACGATGCCGCTACCTGCCGGCATCGCAGCAATAAATCCCAGTGTCTCCCGCAGCGCCTCCCTGGTCAGGTAAGGTGTCACTCCCAGCATTGAGAAGAAGGCCGGGAGTGAGAGCTCGAAACCCGCTGTTTCCCCAAGCACCTGCCTCAAATCTTCTTTTTCAAAGTTCACCGGTACAAATCGCAGCGAGTCGGGAATCGCGATCTCCGCCGCCCGCAGTCTCTCCCTTTTCCAGGCCTGCGTGTCTGGATGATCTACCTCGAAAACCTGCAATGCAGGCGCATAAGGATTTCGATGAGCAAACGTATCGAGCCCCGCGCCCAACACGACATACTGCCGGACCCCTCGCGCAAAGAACGCCTTGAGTTCATCCTCCGCGTAGCGGCTGCGTGCCGCCACAAACGCGCGCAGCGATCGCGAACCCTGCGTGGCCGGCATCCTCGCATCGGCAGAAGCAAACCCACTGTATACACCACCAACGATCCTCCCCGCCAGCGGATCGTCGAACACCACAGGTTGATCCAAAACCTGGTGCGAAGCCCGGCGTCGCGCCACTCCCAGCGCGGTCCTGCTCGCCACGCCCGCTGTCATTCCGCCCCGTATCGATGCACCAACGACAGCCAGAGCCCGATGGTTTCAGCGTCCTTCGGTGGATCCACATCTTTCTCCATCACCGCCGTTTGCACCAGGATCAATTTCGATGTCGGACGCACAAAGATGCGTTGACCATTCGCGCCCAACAAAGCAAACATCCGTCTCGAACCGGGCAGGATCCACACCTGATACCCATATCCAAAAAATGGCGCTGGCTTCCCCGGCATCAACTGAGTATCTGAATCTTTCACGATCGTGGCATCCAGCAGCCACTGCCGCGGAATCAATTGCTTTCCATTCCAGACGCCGTCGTAAGCCAGCAGCCTCGCGAAACGCGCATAATCGCGCAGCGTCGCATTGAAACAGCAATAGGCCAGTTCGCCGCCCGAGCCATCAATCGTCCAGGTCGCCTTCGACTCCGTGCCAATGTTTTGCCAGATCTTCTCCTGCAGGTAATTCACTAAAGACATCCGAACGGCCCGCCCGACCATCAACCCCAAAACTTCGGAATCCGCCGCCGAGTATCGGAACCGAGTTCCCTGCGGAACAGCCTGCTTGCAGTCATGTGCCAACTCCCGCAAACCGGTCGTCTCCATGGTTGATTGCGGCATATCGCACGTCACGCCCGAAGACATGTGCAGCAGATCGCGCATTGTCACCTGGCCCCAGGCACTGTCCTTTAACTCCGGCACGTACTTCCCTGCTGTGTCGGTCGTCGCGCCCAGCGCATGTTCCGACATCGCCACGCCCGCCAGCATCGCAACCATCGTCTTTGCCATTGACTGTGATGTAAACCTGTCCCGGTCGGTACGTGCGTACTGATAACCCTCGTATAGAATCTGGTCATCCTTCGCGATCAGCAGCCCGGTAACCGGCATGTGCGCCAGGTAGTCTGTGAGCTGATAGTGGCTGCCGGCGTGAATGTAGCGAATCTCCGGAGCGGTCGCTCGACGGTGAAACTCCCACGGCTGCGTCGCCGGCAGGATCGTGTGCGTCGGGTAAAGCGTCTCAAAATGGCTGAACGTACCTACCATATACTTCTTTTCGAACGCGTTTGCCGCCGTTCCCACCGGGAAGTGTTCAGCCGCTCCATACCCTGCGGCATCCGGTCCCTGCGCGGAAAAAACAGGACGCTCCTCCGCGTAGACCAGCATTCCCACAGCCAGCAAGACGACCGCCGCCCAACAGAAGCGAACTCGCATGTTTCATCTCCTCCCGCTGCCATCATCGCCACTCGGAGTTGTTGCCGTCAAAGACAATTTATGCTTCAGTTAAGACAAAGGACATCTGAACTAGTTGGATCTGCGCCTTCTCGAATACTTCGTGGCCGTCGCCGAACTCGAGCATGTCGGCAAAGCCGCGGAGCGCCTTCACATCTCTCAATCCCCGCTCAGCCGGCAGATCCGCCAGTTGGAAAACGACCTTCACTTGGAACTATTCATCCGCGAACGCCAGCGCATCCGGCTCACCGAATCTGGACGCTGGCTGCTGCACCAGGCGCAGGGCCTGCTTGCACACTCCAAGAAAATCCGCAACGAAGCCGAGCAGCGCTCACGCGGCCGTCTTGGTACCCTCTCGGTCGCCTTCACCAGCGCCGCCATGTGGAGTGGCGTTTTACCGGATCTGTTCCGTCGTTTCCAAACCAGGTTTCCCAACGCAACCGTCTATCTGCAAACCATGAGATCCGCTCTTCAAGTTGACGCCGTTCGCTCGGGCCGCGCCGATATTGGCTTCGTGTCGATACTCTCGGCCGCCGCCGATCTCGAAGTCACGTGCATTTCTGAAGAACCTTCCGTCTTAGTCCTCCCCGCCGCACATCCGCTCGTGCATAAGCGCCGCCTTGCCCCACATGACCTCGACGGAATCCGCTGGATTCTGTTGTCGGAATCGCTCGCCCAGCAGAACCAGGACCGCTTCTTTGCCGCCTGTGCGCGCGCCGGTTTCACCCCGCAGGTCGTCCAAACAGTGACAGAACCCATCGCCCTCTTAGCGCTGGTCGAGAGCGGGCTGGGCGTCGGTCTCATCCGCGGCAGTGCCCGCAATTACGCCCCTCGCTCGCTCACCTTTAAACACCTGCCCTGGTTTACCTTCAAATCGCGAACGTATATGATTCGCCTTCAACAAGGCCGCCAGCCCTTGTCGGACGCTTTTGCGCTCATGTGCCCCAAATGGCCAGCGCGCGCCAAATCAGTTTGATAACGTGGCCCCAGGATGAAACATCGAAAGCTGAACCGGCGCGAACTCGGCCTCACCCTGCTGGCCGGCACTGCCGCGGCCGCCGCTGCACAACCCCAAACCGCTCCGAACGCCGTCACGCCAAACACCAGCGTGCCCAATCCTGACGCTCTGCCGCCTGAAACTGCCCCCTTCCAGCAAAGCCTCTCCTTCACTCGTCATCCCGTTCCAAAAAAGATCGAGTCCTTCCCCATGCAGAACGTCCGCATCACCGCAGGACCCTGCAATGAATCGCAAGACCTGAACCTCGCCTACCTGAAGCGCCTCGATACAGACCGCCTGGTCCACAACTTCCGCGTCAATGCCGTTCTCCCCTCATCGGCGAAGCCTTACGGCGGGTGGGAAGCGCCCGATTGCGAAGTCCGCGGCCACTTCACCGGACACTTTCTCTCCGCCTGCGCCCTAATGTATTCCTCGACCGGCAGCACCGAAATGAAAGCCAAAGGTGACGCCGTCGTCGTCGCTCTCGCCGAATGCCAGGCCAAGCTCGGCGGTGGCTATCTGAGCGCTTTCCCCTCTTCCTACCTCGATCGCCTCAAAACCCACCAGAAGATCTGGGCGCCGTTTTACACTTATCACAAAATTCTCGCCGGCATGCTCGACATGTCCACCCATTGCGGCAACCAACAAGCGCTCGATGTCGCCAAGGGCATGGCTCACTGGACCGATACCTGGTCCGCCCCCGTTCCCGAAGCGCAGATGCAGCAGATCCTTGAGGTCGAATATGGAGGAATGAATGAGGCGCTCTATAATCTCGCCACCCTCACCGGCGACGATCATTACGTCACCATCGGTGATCGCTTCACCAAGAAACGCTTCTTCAATCCGCTCGCACTGCGTCGCGATGAACTCCGCGGCCTCCACGTCAACACGCATATTCCGCAAGTCATCGGCGCTGCCCGCCGTTACGAACTGTCCGGCGATCAGCGCTTTCACGACGTGGCCGATTTCTTCTGGTACGAAGTAACTTCCGCCCGCGCCTATGTTACCGGCGGGACCAGTAACAACGAACACTGGCTTGTTGAACCACGCCACTTGGCCGCCGAGTTGAAGATGGGCTCCGACACCACTGAATGTTGCTGCGCCTATAACATGCTGAAACTCACTCGCACCCTCTATGAGTGGACCGGCGATCCCCGCTACTTCGATTACTACGAACGCACTTTGCTAAACCATCGCCTCGGCACTGTGCAACCCGAAACAGGCCACACTCAGTACTATCTCTCGATAGTGCCTGGCGCTTGGCGCACCTTCAATACCGAAGACCATTCCTTCTGGTGTTGCACCGGCACGGGCGTCGAAGAATACTCCAAGCTAAACGACAGCATTTACTTTCACGACGATTCGGGCGTTTATGTCAACCTGTTCATAGCGTCCGAACTTACCTGGAAAGAAAAAGCACTTACCCTCCGCCAGGAAACTCGCTTTCCCGAAGTCTCGGCAACGAAACTCATCATCGCGAGCGCGCCCGCTTCGCCTCTGTCGATTCACCTCCGCATTCCGACCTGGGCCGGCCCGGACCTGACCGTAAAGCTAAATGGCAAGCCCGTCGAAGCACTCGCCAGTCCTGGCAGTTACCTCACCATCCATCGCGCCTGGACCAACGGCGACCAGCTCGAACTCGACATGCCCATGCACTTACACCTCGTCCCCATGCCGGACGAGCCGTCCACCCAGGCCATCCTGTTCGGTCCCATCGTTCTAGCAGGCAATCTTGGCGAAAACAATATCGAGTCCAGCAAGGTGAACGGTCCCGAGGGTCCCAAACTCAAGGATGCCCAGCTCGAAGTCCCGGCTTTCCGCGCCGTTTCCGAAAGTCCCGCCTCCTGGATTAAGCCCGGAGAAAAGGCTTTAACTTTCCACACAACAGACCAACCAAGGAATATTCCACTCGCGCCTTTTTACCAGACGGTGAGTAACCGCTACTCCATTTATTGGACGATTTCCTGACGTTTTAACGAATTATTCACGCAACGTCGCTCGCCCGGCAAACTTCTAACCCAGCGCGAATCCAATGTCTCGGAGGACATTCTATGAACCGCCGCGCCTTTATGGAAAAACTCACCGGATCGAGTGCTGTTGCCTGGATCGTAGCCGGCCAGGTCACCGCTCACGGTACGCCCAACCCCTATCCAAATCCCGTGCCATTCGTACAGGATCCGGCCGCTGCCGGCCTGAACGCAGCAGACGTCGCTGCTCTCTTCACCGTGAATGCCGGCGATACTGCGGATCAGCAGGCCCAAACCTTCCCCCAGAGCGTTGCCTCTGGCGATCCCACTCCTAACGGCGTCGTCCTTTGGACCCGCATCGATCCCAACTCCCAGACCGTTGGCGACCAGATCGCTTGGCAAATCGCCGCTGATCCCGGCTTTGTTACTGTCCTTGCCCAGGGCACATCCACCCTCAGCAGCGCCACCGATAACACCACGAAACTTCCTGTAAGTGCCCCCGGCATCTTACAACCTTTCGCCACTTACTATTACCGATTCATCTACAATACGATCCCAAGTCGCACCGGACGCTTTAAAACGCTTCCGCTGCCTACCGACAGCCTGCCCGAACTTAAAATCGGCTACGTCGTCTGCCAGGATTACGGTAACGGCTTCTACACAGCTCTCCAGTACTTAGCGCAAGAGCAAGTAGACTATGTTGTTCATCTCGGCGACTATATCTACGAAAGCATCGCCAGCAATTTTCAGGGCAACCCGGCCCGCATCGTTCCCCCATTTCCGAGCGGCAGCACCACTATCCCGGTCGATGTCAACGATTACCGTCACCTGTATCAGGTCTATCGCAACGATCCCAATCAGCAGGCTGCCCATGAGAATTTCGCCTACATCCAGCTTTGGGACGATCACGAATTCGCCAACGATTGCCATCAGGATTTCCATCCCGATGACAACACTGCTCCCAACACTCCGGACACGCCACAACCCGCTCTCCGCTTAGCCGCCAATCAAGCCTGGTCCGAATATGGCTTGGCCGATGTTGTCTTCAATGTTAATTCCAGCGATCCTAACAACTGGGCGGACTCCCTGCAGGTTTATCGCAAGTTCAGCTTCGGCGCAATCGCCGACCTGATTGTTACCGACGAACGCCTCTATCGCGACGGCCCACCCTGCGGCAGCAAGCAGGTGTTCGAGCGTTACTTTTCATTCGGCTGCCCGGAACTAGGCGACCCCAATCGCAGCATGTTAGGCGCTACCCAAAAACAATGGTTCCTAAACCAGGTAACAACATCCACCGCAACTTGGAAACTCTGGGCTAATGAAGTTATGCTCATGCAGCTGAAAGGCGCCGGTTTCATCTATATCGATCTCGATCAGTGGGATGGTTACCCCAAAGAACGCGAAGCCATGCTTAACGCCATCCAAAGCGCTGGTGTGACTAACTTCATCGCCCTAACCGGCGATCTCCACACTTTTCTCGCCGGCTATCTTAAACCGGATTTCGATAACATCTTCGCTTCTCCCATGGGTATCGAGCTAATGGTGGGATCCATTAGTTCCGCGAATTTAGCTGAAGATATCGAGTCTGCCATCGACCTCCCGAGCAGCCCCATGCCCGCCAAGCAGTTTGGCGTGCCGCCCAATCTTTTAGAACCGCTCATCCGCTTCAATAATCCCCACATCCAATACTGGGATTCGTCCACACATGGCTACGCCATTCTCGATATCACTCCCAGCCAGCTCGTCTGCACCTTCAAAGCCGTCGACAACATACGCTCCCAAACCGCAAACATGGGAACCCTCCGCACGTTCACCATACCCGCCGGCCAAGTCCAACTGAACCAAAGCTAACCTGGCAACGCCGCTCTAGCCCCTACCGGCTGTTACGATGAAATTTCCTGAAAGCGGTCGGTGTTATGAGTTCGCCCACGTCTACCGGTATCCTCACCGAGATCGTCCAGCACAAGCATCTCGAACTGGACGAACTGCGTCCCCACGCCGCCGAAATCGAACGTACCGCCCACGAACGCAAAACACCGCCGCGTGATTTTCGCGCGGCCTTGCAGCGCAGCAAGCCTGCCATCATCGCCGAACTCAAAAAAGCTTCGCCGAGCAAAGGCGTACTCGCCACGAACTACCATCCCGCTTTCCTCGCGCATGCCTATGAAGGAGGCGGCGCAGCTTGCCTCTCCGTCCTTACCGATCGCCAGTATTTCCAGGGCTCTCTGCACGATCTGGAAGCCGCCCGCGCCACCGTCACCATCCCTGTCCTTCGCAAAGACTTCGTCGTCGACCGCCTGCAGATCTTCGAAGCCGCTGCGCATGGGGCTGACGCCATTCTTCTGATCGCCGCCATGCTCGACTCGACCGAACTCCAGCAGTTCCGCGAACTCGCCGCCACCTTGCATCTCGCCTCTCTGGTCGAAGTACACGATCGCGACGAACTGCAGAAAGCCATCGACTCCGGCGCAGACATCATCGGCGTCAACAACCGCAACCTCCAAAGCTTCGAAGTCGACATCGAGACTTCCATCCGCCTCAGCTACCTCATGCCCGCCAATGTCGTACGCGTCAGCGAAAGCGGCATCACCAATAGCGCCGCCATCCAGACTCTCACCGAAGCCGGCTTCCATGCCTTCCTTATCGGCGAGTCTTTAATGAAATCCTCTAATCCGGCGCATGCCCTGCAGTCCCTACTCGGATCCGCATGAGCCTGTTTCCCTTTGTCATCAAAGTCTGTGGCATCACCAGCGAAGCCGACGCACACGCTGCTGCTCAGGCCGGCGTCAATGCTATCGGCCTTAACTTCTATCCCAAGAGCCCGCGTTTCCTTTCGCTCGAAGCCGCCCACCAAATCGCCCGCTCCTTGCCCGACACCGTTCTAAAAGTGGGTGTCTTTGTCGAACCCTCCATCGCCGATCTCCAGCGCGCCATCGATCATGTGCCGCTCGACGTTGTGCAGCTGCACGGGCGTCGTGTTCCGTCCATCGCCCATCGAACCTGGCGCGCGCTTTCTGCCTCAAAAGCCGACCCCGCCGAATCGCTCGTAGCGGAGGCCATTCTGCTCGATGCCGACACTCCACATCACGGTGGTTCCGGTCGAACCTTCGATTGGCGGCTCGCCACGCGCTTCTGGCAGCCCGTTATACTCGCCGGTGGCCTTGATGCTCTGAATGTCGCCGATGCCATCGAACTCGCCCGTCCCGCCGGTGTCGATGCCTGTTCCCGTCTCGAGTCTGCTCCGGGCAAAAAAGATTTGCGCAAACTCCGCGCCTTCGTCGAAGCCGCTCTCGCCGCCCATTCCGAAAAGGTTCCCCTATGAACGCCTCTGTTGTCCCGGACGCACTCGGTCACTTTGGACCCTACGGTGGACGCTACGTCCCCGAAGTCCTCATGTCACCGCTCGAAGAACTCGAGCAAGCCTATCTCGCCGCTCGCAACGATCCCGCCTTTAGCCGCGAGCTAAACGATTTGCTTCACAATTACGCGGGCCGCCCCACGCCACTCTACTTTGCCAAACGTCTCACCGCCAACTTGGGCGGCGCGCAGATCTGGCTCAAGCGCGAAGATCTTCTTCACACCGGCGCACATAAAATCAATAACTGTCTCGGTCAGATTCTGCTCGCCCGCCGCATGGGTAAAACGCGCATCATCGCGGAAACCGGCGCCGGCCAGCATGGCGTTGCCACAGCCGCTGTCTGCGCGCTCTTCGGCATGGAGTGCATCGTCTATATGGGCGAAGAAGACATGCGCCGCCAGCAGCCCAACGTCTTCCGCATGCGCCTGCTGGGCGCACAGGTCGTCAGTGTCTTAAACGGCAGCCGCACTCTTAAAGATGCCATCAGCGAAGCTATGCGCGATTGGGTGACCAATGTCTCGAACACCCATTACCTGCTCGGCTCCGCTCTCGGCGCGCACCCGTATCCCATGATGGTGCGCGATTTCCATCGCGTCATCGGTGAAGAAACACGCCGCCAGGCCCTCCATCAAATCGGCCGTCTGCCCGATGTGATCCTCGCCTGCGTCGGCGGCGGTAGTAACGCCATCGGCATCTTCTTCCCTTTCGTCGCGGATTCCGCTGTTCGTCTGGTCGGTGTCGAAGCCGGCGGCAAAGGTCCCAACTTAGGCGAGCACGCGGCCCGCTTCAGCGGCGGCTCCCCTGGCGTCCTGCACGGTACCTTCAGCTATTTGCTGCAAGACGACGAAGGCCAAATCGGGCTCACGCACTCCGTCTCGGCTGGCCTCGATTACCCTTCCATCGGCCCCGAACATGCCTGGCTTCACGAACAGAATCGCTGCGAGTACCTGCCCATTACCGATGCTGCCGCTCTCGACGCCGCACGCGTCCTGGCGCGCACCGAAGGCATTATTCCGGCCCTCGAATCGTCCCACGCCATCGCGGAAGCCATTCGTCGCGCGCCCTCTGAACCGGGCCAGGTTTACATCGTCAACGTCTCCGGCCGCGGCGATAAAGACATCAGTATCTATCGTGAAAACATGCCCGACCTGGATCGTCCGGCCTGATTGTCCAAGCATGACTGTCGAAACCACCACGCGCATCTCCAGCCTCTTCGCCCACTGCCGCGACCAGAATCGTAAAGCCTTCATCGCCTATCTCACCGCCGGCGATCCCACTCCGGATCACACCATTGAATTAGTCCTTGCGCTCGAACGCGGCGGCGCAGATCTCGTCGAACTCGGCGTTCCCTTTTCCGATCCCATCGCCGACGGCCCGGTTATTCAACGCGCCTCCGAACGCGCCCTGCGCGCCGGAACCAATTTGTCGCGCCTCTTGGCCATCGTGCGCGAAATTCGCCGCACCTCTCACATTCCGCTGCTGCTCTTCAGCTACTTGAACCCACTGCTCCGCTACGGATTTGAACGCCTCTCGCACGACGCGGCTGCGGCCGGCGTCGATGGCGTTCTTCTCACCGACCTTTCCGTCGAAGAAGCCGCCGATCCTGTCCGCCAGCTCCGCCATTCGGGCCTTGATACCGTCTTTCTAGCCGCCCCCACCAGCAGCGAACGCCGCCTCCGGCTGGTCGCCGAACACTCCTCCGGTTTCGTCTATCTCGTCTCTCGCACCGGCGTCACCGGCGAACAACAATCCATCTCCGACTCGGTCCAACCCCTCATTGCCCGCACACGCAGCCTGACCAAGCTTCCGCTCGCCGTCGGCTTCGGCGTCAGTACGCCCGATCAAGTCCGCCAGGTCGCCGCTCTCGCTGATGGCGTCGTCGTCGGGAGTGCTCTGGTTAAACTGATCGAAACTCACTCTGCCGCTCCAGACCTTGCCCATCGGCTCGAGACCTTCACTTCGCAACTTACAAGTCCACTTCATCGCTCATGAATCACTACTCTCCCGATGACCTTGCCCGTTGCCGCGTCTCCATCGATGAGCTCGATCTCCGCCTGCTCGAACTGCTCAACGAACGCACCGTCGTCGTCGAAGAAATCGGCCGTATCAAGCAATCGCTACAGATGGCAGTCTACGAACCCAAGCGCGAAGATCAGGTCTACGCCAACGTCCTCCATCACAATCACGGTCCGCTCTCTCCCGAAGCCGTCAAACGCATCTTCGAGCGCATCATCGATGAGATGCGCACCATCCAGCGCAGCAAAATCATCGGCAACGGACTTCCCACACCTTAAAAATGCTAGTCGTCATGCAAGAAGGGGCCACGATTGCCCAAACCGAAAACGTCATCAACCGGCTGGTCGAGATGGGCTTTACCGTCCATCGTTCCACCGGCGTTCGCCACACCGTACTCGGCGGCGTAGGCCCGCAGGATGACTTCGATCCTGCCGTTCTCGAAGTGCTCGAAGGCGTCAAGGAATGCCATCGCATTGTCTCGGCTTATAAACTCGCCAGCCGGCATTTCAAACCAGCTGGCACGATTATCAAAATCGGCTCGGTCGAAATCGGCGGCCCCGCTATCGTCACCATGGCTGGCCCGTGCAGCGTCGAAAGTAAAGAACAGATTGAGTCGTGTGCTGCCATAGTCGCCGCGCAGGGTGCGCAGGTTATCCGCGGAGGCGCATTCAAACCGCGCAGCTCCCCCTACAGTTTCCAGGGCATGGGCGAGCAGGGCCTCCAAATCATGCGCGCTGCCGCCGACCGGCACGGCCTTCTCGTTGTCAGCGAAGTCATGGATCAGGTACAGATCCCGCTCTTGCTCGAATACTCGGATCTGCTGCAGGTCGGCGCGCGCAACATGCAAAACTTCAACCTGCTGCGTGAATTGGGCAAAAATCGCAAGCCTATCCTGCTCAAGCGTGGCATCGCCGCTACCATCGAGGAGCTTTTGCTCTCGGCCGAATACGTCATGTCCGGCGGCAACTACGATGTCGTCCTCTGCGAACGCGGCATTCGCACCTTCGAGACCAGTACCCGCAACACCATGGATATTTCCGCCATCCCGGTCCTCAAGCGCTTAACCCATCTCCCGGTCGTCGCCGATCCCTCCCACGGCACGGGCAAACGCGACTACGTCATTCCCATGGCTCGCGCCGCGGTTGCGGCCGGAGTCGATGGCTTGCTCGTCGAAGTTCATCCCGATCCCGATCGCGCTCTCAGCGACGGCGCTCAAACGTTGCGTCCCAGCCAGTTCGCCGACATGATGCGCGAAATCCGCGCCATCGCGCAAGCAGTGGGACGGACCGCTTGAGCATCGACACCGTCGCCATCGTCGGTGTCGGTCTCATCGGAGGCTCTTTTGGCCTAGCCCTTCGCGCTATTGGATTCACAGGTCGCATCCTCGGCGTTAGCTCGCCATCCGCTCTTGCCGCCGGCCATGCCGTGGGCGCCATCGATAGCGACGCCACTCTCGAACAAGCGGCTGCTACCGCCGACTTGCTCTATCTCGCCCAGCCTGTCGATCGCATCCTTTCCACCCTCGATCAACTTCAGAAACTAGCGCGTCCCGGTACCCTCATCACCGATGCCGGCAGCACCAAACACGCCATCGTCACCAAAGCGACTAAATGCCTTACCTCCGCGGAGTTTTTGGGCGGCCATCCCCTGGCTGGCAAAGAACAGCGCGGCGCACAAATCGCCGAAGCCGATTTGTTTCGCGGACGCCCCTATGTCCTCACCCCTTGCGCCCCCGACACCTCTCTTTCCCAACAATTTCGCGAGTGCCTTACCCGTATGGGCGCACAAATTATCGACATGTCACCCGAAGACCACGATCAGACAGTTGCTCTTACGTCGCACCTCCCGCAAATTCTCTCAACTGCCCTCGCACTTACTCTGTCGCGCCAGCAGAATTCCCAGTTAGCCGAAGTCTCCGGCGCAGGTCTCCGCGATATGACTCGTCTCGCGCTAAGTTCCCCGGATCTTTGGCAGTCGATCCTGACCACCAACAAACAAGCCATTCAGTACGCTCTGGATAACTACACGCGCGCCTTAGCCGATTTGCAAGCCTCTCTTGAAAGTGATACCTTAGTGCAATTATTCCAAGCCGGAGCTGGTTGGGCGAAGCAATTTCGAACCTAAGCTCAGGCACCCTGAGGGCGCACTCTGATCCGCCAGGTGCCACACGAAAAGGACACATACCGTGAACTCACTCGAATCGACGGTTCAGGAGGGGTTGCAACATATTCCTGAATCAACCCGCCTGACCTCATTACAACGCTGTACTTCGCTATTCGCGCAATCGGAAACCGCCGATGCCATGTTTCTGATCCACGAGGGACTGGTCAAATTAACCCGTGCTAACGCGAGCGGAGACAAGATCATCCTCGCCATTGTCGGTCCCGGCCAGCTTGTCGGCGAGGAAGCGCTCTCCGATGATGCCGGCGACTATTACTCCGATGCAGTTGTCCTCACCTCCACCACAGTTACACGTTTACCCCGCAAATCGCTGGTCGATGTAATGAGTACTAACTTCGAAGTGGGTCGTGCCCTGGTTGCTTATCTTCTAAGTCGCAAACTCGCCCTGGCGAAGAAGGTAGAGTTGCTGTGCCTGCACGATGTCGAATACAGAATTCTGCACTACCTTGCCGAGCTCTCTTCCCTGCTGCCTGTCAGCGAAGGTTCTCGCGAATATCAGATTCCGATTACGCAGCTCGAACTCGCCGATCTTATTGGCGCTACCCGCGAAACCACCTCCACTACGCTGAACCAGTTGGAACGCCGCGGATTGATCCGGCTTTCCCGCCGCCTTCTCACTGTTCCTGCGCCCGACGAACTCCTGAAAGCGGCTGTTGGGCGCGCGTCGCCCGCTGCTGCCGCCACTGGCGTTCGCGCCTGAACCGGCGTCTCGACTTTTTTCTTGCCCTGTTACGCAAACGTTTGCTAAACTCGCATTCAGATTTTTCGATGCCGGTTGGTTGTCCCATGCGAGCCCACGTTTCCGGGGAGGGCTTCGCCTTCTCTTTCCGTCTGATCGCGCAGTCACCGCATCACGAAACGAGAGAGGCCAAATGAGAGAAAAAGGTGTTGTCAAGTGGTTTAACGCCGCTAAGGGTTATGGCTTTATCCAACGCTCCAACGGCGATGATGTCTTCGTTCATTTTTCATCCATCCAGATGAATGGTTACCGCACACTCGAAGAAGGCGCCGAAGTCGAGTTCGAGGTGAAGCGCGGCCCCAAAGGTCTGCAAGCGGAAAACGTGAACAATCCATAAACCCGCATCCATCTCATCTCAGGCCGCCATGGTATACCTGACCGAGGCGGCCTTCGTTTTTTATCTGCTCTACGTAAAGGCCCAAAACCAAACATGCATTACCGAAGGCTCGGAACATCCGAATCGGAACTCAGTGAAATCGGCTATGGCGCCTGGGGTATCGGCGGCAATCAATGGCTCGGCGGTCAGGACGACGAATCGATCAAGGCCCTCACTCGCGCCTTCGAACTCGGTATCAACTTTGTCGATACTGCGCTTGCCTATGGCGAAGGCCACAGCGAACGGCTCGTAGGCCAGGTGGTCCGCGAAAACTTCCGCAAAATTTTTGTGGCCACCAAAATTCCCCCGAAGAATCGAATCTGGCCCGCCACGTCATCCTCCCCCATTGCCGAAGTCTTTCCTCCCGAGTACATCATCGAGTCAACTAATCAAAGCCTGCGCAATCTGGGCGTCGAGCAGATTTATCTGCAGCAGCTCCACGTCTGGACCGATGCCTGGATCGGCAACGAGGAATGGCGTCGCGCCATCGAAACCCTTCGCTCCAGCGGCAAAGTCCGCTACTTCGGCGTGTCTGTTTCCGAGCACGACCCCAACTCGGCCCTGGAAGCCGTTCGCAGCGGCTATTTTCAATCGGTCCAGGTCATTTACAACATCTTCGACCAGACCCCGGAGGAAAAACTGTTTCCGTTGTGCGTCGAGCAAAAAGTCGGCGTGCTGGCGCGCGTGCCGCTCGATGAAGGCGGCCTTACCGGCACAATCACCGAAGCCACCCAATTCCAGCCCGGCGAATTCCGCGAATCGTACTTCCGCGACGACCGCAAAAAACAAGTTGTCGAGCATGTCGCCGCCCTGCAGCGCGACCTTCAAAATACACCTGGCAGCTTGGCCGAGATCGCACTCCGCTTTTGCCTGTCGAACAAAGCAGTGAGTTCCGTCATTCCCGGCATGCGCCGCGTCGCGACAGTCGAAAGCAGCTGCCGCGCGGCCACTTCCGGCATGCTCGATTCCACCACCCTTGCCAACCTCAAACGCCACGCCTGGGACCGCAACTTCTACGAATAACAGAGGGCGGGATCGACTCCAATTGTGCTTATCTGTGTTCATCTGCGACCAATATGTCTTTTCCTACCAAACCCGGCACGCGTTTACATGCATCATCGGCTGACCCGCCTTGCAACCAAACGCTTCGCCAAACGCTGTTAAATTCGAGACCACGCCATTGATCCGGTACTCGAGCGGCGAATGCGGGTCGGTGATCGCTCGCATGCGCTTCGTCTCCGGCCGCTCCTCGCCGCACGCCCATTGCGCCATCCCCACAAAAAACCGCTGATCCGGCGTCAAGTCGTCCATCGGCTTCAAGGCTTGGCCGGCGGTCGCGTGTTGCCAGGCCATATAAGCCAGAAACGTACCGCCCAGATCCGCCACATCCTCCCCCAGCGTCAGACTGCTGTTGATGTGAATGTCATCGACGATGACGTACTGCGCGTATTGATTTCGCACACACGCCACTCTCTCGTCAAACGCTTTGGCATCCGCCGCTGTCCACCAGTCCCGCAGATTTCCCTTAGCGTCGAACTTCCGCCCTTCGTCATCGAAGCCGTGCGTCAATTCGTGCCCCATCGTCGCCCCGGTGTTGCCATAATTCGGCGCAGCATCGCTCTTTGGATCAAATAATGGCGGCTGCAGCACGCCTGCAGGAAAATTAATGTCGTTCGTCTGCGGATCGTAATACGCATTTACCGTAGGCGGGGTCATCGCCCATTCCTTCCGGTCCACCGGCTTGCCGATCTTTCCCAGATCGCGATGTTCCTCGAACCCTGCCGCATGCCTCTCGTTCAGCGCGAAATCACCCGGCGTAATCTCGACCGTGCTGTAATCGCGCCACTTCTCCGGATACCCCACCTTGTTCACCAGCGTCCGCAACTTCTCCAACGCCTGCTGCTTCGTCGGTTCGCTCATCCAGTTCAGATCCCGTAAATCCCGCCCCATCTCCTCCTCGATCTGTCCGATCACCTTAACGGCATCCGTCTTCGTCTGCGGCGCAAACGTCTTGGCCACGAACACCTGCCCCAAGGCATCGCCCAGTTGCTCATCTACCAGTCGCGTGCATTTCTTCCAGCGCGCCGGCATCTCTTTCGCGCCCGACAGATAACGCCCGTAGAAATCGAAACTCTCCTGCACGAAGGGCGACGAAAGATATCCCGATTGCCCGTGTACCAGGTGCCATCTCAGATACGCCCGCCAGGCCGGCAGCTTCCGGCTGCTCAACTGCACGCTCAACGCTTGAAGAAACTTCGGCTCCGTTACATTCAGCGTGCTGAACGAGGGCGCTCCCAGCATCTTGAAGTAATCGTCCCAATCAAACGCGGGCGTCAGGTGCAGCAGATCGTCCCGCGTTAGCTTATGCTTCAGGTTGTACGGATCGCGCTTCTCCACCCGCGTCAACGACGCCTGCGCCAGGGCGGTTTCGATTTCCATCACCACCCGCGCATCGGCTTGCGCATCGGGTGTCGATTCGCCAAGCAAGCCCAGCATGCGCCCAACATGCTCTACGTAGCGCTGCCGGATCTCCTGCGACTTTGCGTCCGTTTTTGTGTAATAGTCTCGATCCGGCAAACCTAAACCGCCTGCCGCCACCTCCGCTATCATCTGCGACGAATTGTCGTAGTCCTGCTCCGAGCCGAATCCAAACAGCAACCTGCGCTCCTGCCCTGAACTCTGCTCCGCGCCTACGTACGCCGCCAGCTCGTCCACCGTTTTCAGGTTTGCAATTTTCTGTAACGCCGGCTCCAGCGGCCGCCGTCCCGCCCGTTCAATCGCCGCTTCATCGGTACACGCGTGAAAGTAGTCGCCTATCTTCTGTTCATTCGCATTCCGCCCGGCGGTCGTTTGGGATAACTGCTGCAGAATGCCCCACAGGAATCGCTCGTTGTCATCTTCCATTTTGGAGTAAACATCCCACGACACTTGGTCGCCCGGAATGGGATTGAGCTTGCTCCAGTTGCCGCACGAATACTTATAGAAATCCAGGCACGGGTCAACGCCCTTGTCCATGAACTTCGTCTCCAGGCTTGGCGTATACGGCAGAGCCGTCAGCGGCGTTTGCTGGCCAAACATCGGCGACAGACCGCCCAAGGCCAGCAGCGTACAGAGAATGCGCATTACTACAGCCTAAACGCTCGCGCTCAGCCAGGCCAGATACGGCGTCGCTCCCGCTACAATCGGCAGCGCAACGATCTCCGGATTCTCGTAGCTGTGCATCTCCGCAATCCGCTCCCGCAATGCTTCAAAGCGTTCCGCCGTGCTCTTGATCAGCAACAGCTGCTCTGCATCCGTTCGCACCTCGCCTTCCCAGCGATACACGCTCTTCACTGCCGGCAGCACGTTCACACATGCCGCCAGACGGCCCTCTACCAGCGCTTTTGCCATCGCCATGGCTTCCTCTTCAGTGCCGCACGTACACAAAACCACGATTGCCTCTGTCATCTTTTTCACTTCAGCACTGGACGTTTGTTCCAAACAAGACTATAAAAGAATGTGAGGAGCTTTTCGTCATGCTACGTCACTACCTGCGACCGCTAGCTGCCATAGCTGCACTTTCCGGCTTAGCCGCTTACGCGACCATCATGTTGCGCGGCCCTCAGGGCATTAGTGCCTGGACCGAGAAACGTCACCAGATCGAAACTCTGGAAGAGCAGAATGCCAATCTGCAGCGTGACATCAACGCCAAAAAAGAACGCATCGAAAAGCTGAAGACCGATCCCGCCACGCAGGAACTGGAACTGGAAAAACTGGGCTTGGTCCATAAAGACGATACCCAGTTCAAGATCACCGGCCAGCATGCGGCAACGTCAGCTCGTGCCCCGCGCTAGTCTGCGCTGCTACATTTCTTCGCAGCACGTCCGCTATCTCCTCCATCACATCCGGTTCCGCCAACAACACGCGATGCGGCAGCCAGAATGCATCCCGCACACACGCTTCCGCCACCGGGCACGGTAACACCCGGCACTCGCCTCGCAGGTACAACTCATTCTGATAAAGAGTGTGTGGATAAAACGGCGTCGACGGCACTCCCGCCGCCTTCAGTCCTTGGCAAACCCGGTCACGCAACGCAGCATCTGGTGTACGCCCCACCAACAGGTAAAAGGAATTCTGCGTCGTACCCGGGATCTCCCGCTGCCACGCAATTTCTGGCACGTCCGCCATCTCCCGTTTCAACAGCGCTGCATTGCTCGAACGTCTCACAATCTGCTCCGGCAGCCGCTCGAATTGCGCCAGTAAAACCGCCGCCTGCCACCCCGTCAATCGATAATTCGTACCGAGGTTGTCATGCTCATAGAAATTTTTCCCCGCGACCCGCCCGCAATTGGCCAGACACCGCGCCTTCTCCGCAAACGCTTCGTCCGACGTCACCAGCAGCCCGCCTTCCCCGGCCGTCAGCACCTTCCCATTCTGAAAACTAAACGAGCCCGCGATCCCGAAGCTGCCCGCCCTTTTACCGTTCCATTCCGACCCCTGCGCATGAGCCGCATCTTCCAGCAAATACAAATCGTGATCGCTGCAGATCTTTTGTAGCGTCGCAATATCGCAGAGCGCGCCACCAAAATGCACCGCCAGAACCGCCTTTGAGCGGCTGGAAATCGCCTGTTTCACCTGGATTGGATCGATGTTGAAGGTATCCGGCTCGATATCGACAAAGACCGGTATTGCTCCCACGCGCGACACCGCCATCGCCGTCGACACGAATGAAATGGCCGGAACAATTACTTCGTCGCCTTGGCCGATCCCTAACACTGTCAGCGCCAGTTCCAGGGACACCGTGCCGTTGAATGTGCTGATCCCGAACGCTGCCTGCTGATAGGCCGCAAAGCTACGCTCGAACTGCTCGACAAACGGATGAAAGCCGCCCCACTGCGGACTGCGCAGCACCTCGCCCAGCAACTCCGCTTCCCGTTCTCCCGCCTGCGGCCAGGAAGGTATATGCATGAATAAACTGCTCCCAGTAGAGTGTCGCGATGAAAACGTTACCACGCGATGCAACTCCGGTCGCTCCGCTCGCGGCTCTGAAGCAGCGTATTCTTTGATCGGAGCCATGAGCGAAGCGATTGGAGTTCTCTACTTCACTGGCAAACGAAATGGTTGCGACACCCCACTAGTGTATGCAATTTGCGAATCCCGGCAGCATGTCAGAATGAGGGCTGATGTCGGTTTACCAGGAGCGCCGCGACGATCTCGAGAAGTACGAGTTTATGATGGGCCGCGACCGCGGTCGCCTCGCCGTCACCCTCGACTGCATCACCGACGCGTTGGTGCTCGTCGGCCAGCACGGCGTCTACTGCCAAAGCGTCCGTCAACTTGGCAAACCGGCCATGGATATCCAACTCATCACCAAGAGCCTCGCCGATGCCAAAGAACTCATCAGCAGCGTCCTCGAACGACCCAACCCGGCAACTTGATCCGCTGCCCCCCTGCGCCATATTGAATCCGAGCCGTAAGCGCCCATGCCATTGGGACGTTTGACATTCTCCTTGCACCATGTCCCCTGCTGCCGCCGGCTCTCTTTACAAACCAGCCTCATAATCACGTAACAATCCGTGACCCGGCTCGTCAGACAAAGCACATTCCGCTCGGCCGTATTCCACGTGCTCCATACCTTCTCGTCCATCGCCCGGACATGCTCCACGATCGCCCGGCTGCGCGGCGTCACCGTTTCCAGGAAGAAAATAGTCAGCGCCAGTCCCATGACCCAGCGCGGCTGGAACTTTTCCGTTATTGTCGTTTTCCTTTCCATTCGCATCGCTGAACTTCCCTCCACAGAAACGTCGTTTGAGCAATCGCAAAATCGACATTCCCCGCCTGTCGATTTTGCGATTCTCCGTTCGACTAATCAGTAAGGAACACACAAGGAGAAAACAAATATGAAAGTAATGGTTTTAGTTAAAGCTTCCAAAGACTCCGAAGCCGGCGTCATGCCCACCGAAAAGCTGCTCACCGACATGGGCAACTTCAATGAAGAATTAGCGAAAGCCGGCCTACTGCTCGCCGCCGAAGGCCTTCATCCCTCATCGAAAGGCGTACGTATTCGATTCTCAGGCGACCAGCGGACCGTGCTCGATGGCCCCTTCACCGAAACCAAAGAGCTCGTCGCCGGGTACTGGCTCTGGCAGGTAAAGTCGATGGACGAAGCAATCGCCTGGGTAAAGCGCTGTCCCTGTCCTAACCCCCACCCCGGCGACTCCGAAATCGAAATCCGCCCGATATTCGAGGCCTCCGACTTCGGCGATGAATTAGCTCCCAAACTCCGCGAGCAGGAACAGCGAATTTTCCAGCGAGCTTCGCAGAAAAGTTAGCCGAAGCACCTAAGGCAATCATGCCACGGCATTTGCCAAACTGCTGCATCAGCGGTCGCGATAACCGCGCGACCGCTGAGCCAACCTACTCCCGGACCGTTGATCTCTCAGGCTCTATTTGCCTGCACCGATTCGCGGCTCGGGAAGCCGGTTCACAATAAAGTTCGAGATCCGTTGACCAGCGGGCGGATCCATGTTCGCTAATATCACCACCGCATACCCCGCCGAGGGGCAAATCTTCAGATCGTCATCCAATCCCGGCCCGAGACCTCCATGTCCGAAACACCGCAGTCTATTCAAGGTGAACTCTTCGAAGCCGTATCCGTAATGTCCTCCTATCGGCATCGCGACGTCGCCGGTTGTTAGCTGTTCCGTGTCGTGAGCGTCCAGCAATTTGTGATCCTGTAGTGCGTTCGCAAAGCGCAGCAGATCTCCGGCTGTGGTGTAGCCGCCGCCCGCCGCCGTCCCTCGAGACTGCGGAGCAGTTCTGTCGGTATGCCAGCTGTTTCCTCCCCGTTTTGTGTAACCAAGGCTCAGATCTGGCACGGGATGTTCTCCCGGCTCGGGCAGCGCAGTCGAAGTCATTCCAGCCGGACGGTAGACATGATCGCGTACGTAGTCGTAATAATTCTGGCTGCTGACTCGGTCGATCACCGCACCGAGGATCACGAAACCGTAATTGCTATATTCGAACCGGCTTCCCGGCTCAAACCGGGGTGGCCGGCGTCCAAATAGATTGATGTAATCTTCCTGCGTATGCAACTCTTGACGGTGCCTGTCAAACTCCGGGCCGAAAAAGTCCCCGGTGCCGCCGGTGTGGCTCAATAGTTGCCGAATCGTTACCTTCGATGCGACTTCTCGATTCGGGTAGTCCGTTAAGTATTTTCCAACTGGATCATCGAGCTTGAGTTTTCCTGCCTTGACGAGTTGTAACGTAGCCACTGCCGTGAACATTTTATTCATCGAGGCCATACCGAATCGTGTCTGCAAGGTATTGGGAAGGTGATGCTCCCGATCGGCTAAGCCATACGCTTGTGCGAAGACCGGTTGGCCCTTTTTCGCCACCAGCACGGCCCCGGCAAACTTGTCGGCCGATGTCATTTCCTGTAGCAGTTGCCGCGTACGCTCAATCAGCTCCTTCTCATTTAAATGCGGAGGAGCAAGCGGTTCCGGATGGAACTTGCGAATGCGATGTGGTTCTGCCGTTTCCACCTCGACAACAATGCGAGCCATTTGATCAGTGTTCCGTTCCTGTATTAGCGCGGTAACCTGCACGGGTGTCTCAGCTTCGATCTTCTTGAGATCGAATCCTCCCGTCATATCGCGAAACGCCGAATATCGAAGCATCGGCTCGGGTGGCGTGACGAAACTCTTCTGCACAAACGCGAGGTAAGCATTCCAGTCGGGTCCATCATAGGCGGCAAGCCAGTCCTTGAGCTGCTGGCTGGCTGAATGAGCTGAGGCTGGCGTATGGGCAAAAAAGACGTGAACAAAACTCAACAGCAAACAGAACGTCCGCACATCCTGTCTCACTTTCCGCGCTCGACCTCGACCAATGTCGCCCGTCGTGCAGTAAGAACGCTCTCTCCTCGCCCCTTATGCTCAGGCGCGTCAGTGTAGACTTCTCCCCATATCGGAAACAACAAGACTTCCGAGCGAACCATCGTCCAGGATGCAGTCGCTCTGGGTTTGCCGCCCCCTGCCCACAGACTTACAATGAGCGCCGCACCGAAGCTGGCAATGGCCAAAATCCGGGCCAAATCCGGAGACAAAACCACCTCCGAATAAAGAAACTCACTCTTCGGCATAGGAGTCGAAACATAGCGGATCTGTTGTTTTGCCGCCGAGAACACTACCTCAATAAACAAACGGCAGCAACCTTGTGTCCCCCTGCACTCTTCAAACATGCCCAGCATTTCATCTCCGAACTCCTGCCGAAAAGGTTCCGGGTACAAGCGGAGAAACCGCTGATATAACCTTCTTGAAATCGATCCACTCACTCCACGCTCCTCGGTTTCATCCCCTGCAAATATCGTTTCGTTTGTCGGACCAGGTCGTCGAGACGGCTAATCTCGTAGGAAAGAGCAGCCTTCCCGGTAGCGGTCAGCCGGTACATACGTCTTTCCTGATCGGATGCGGGCTGCAGATCGCGAACCCAGCCCTGTTCCATAAACCGTTTCAGGTTGTCGTATAACGTACCGGGGCCAATGCGAATTCTGCCTTGCGAGTCTGCAGACACCGCCTGAATGATTCCGTAGCCGTGAAGATCTTCGGTCGCAAGCGCAGCCAGGATCTGCAGCGCTGCCGGTGATAACGGCGCGGGAGGATTGCCTCTAAGCTTCATAGTCGAATCTCGACTATATCGGGCTTCGACTATCTTGTCAACTCAGTAGTAAGTCCCTTCTTGCGGCAAACCTCTCCCTTTTTGCAGTCGGTCCTGCGAAAACTTTTATTTTTAAGTAGCGTGGATGCAAGGGATTAGCCTTTCCGCGCATTTGCAAGGGCGGCCTCTTTTTTGGCGGAGGGTGGGCGTGGGCGGTGGAACGAATGGCCGGTTGGAGAGAGGCGGAAGTGTGACCTGGACGCCGAGCCTTTGGAGCCGCCGGATGAGCCGGTTCCGGGTACGAACCGGCTGCCACCGGTCGAAGTAATCTCCGCCCGATTCCTGGTAGGCGGTCCCATCGCGCAGCAGGCAGAAGGCAAGGACGAGAATGCGCTGCGCCAGCGACACGATCGCCTTCCGTATCCCCTGCTGAGCCGCTTGCCACCGCTTTCGTGATTGCCCGGACAAAGCCCCGCCCAGCTAGCGGCCTGCTTCGGCCCCTCAAATACACCCCTGTCGGCGCCGAGTTCCGCCAGCAGGGTCCAGGCCGTGACGATGTCCACCCCGGCAATGCTGCACAATCGTTCCACGAGCTGTATATCGACGCTTCCGGCAATCTCTTTCTCGACGCGCTGCATCTTGGCTTCGACCGTCTGCAGGTCATCCAGTAACTCGCGCAGCATAAACCGGTGATGGTCGGGAATCCGTCCATTTAAGGCCAACCGCAGTTCCGGTATCTTACCGCGCAGCGTACCCCGGACCCGCTCGGGCCAACTCCATCGGATGCTGGTAGCCGTCGAGAATCGCTTGTATCATCTTGCGGCCGCTCACGCCGAGAATATCGGTGGCCGTATCGAACTGGATACAGGCATCCTCCAGCACTTTGTGAATCCGGTTATCAATCCGGTTGTGCTCTTCCACCAACTGCACGCGGTAACGCGTCAGATCCCGTAAATTGCGAGTCTCGCGCGGCGGCACGAAACTGGGCCGGATCAACCCATGCGCTAGTAACTCGGCAATCCATTGACTGTCCCGCGCGTCTGTCTTGCGCCCGGCATCGTCTTAATCTGATCAGGATTGGCGAGCGTCAATTCGAAGTTTCCCTCCCACGCCTGCCACACCGGCTGCCAGTACACGCCGGTGGATTCCATCGCCACCGCCGTGACCTTCTGCGCTTGCAACCAGCAGCGCAAGTTCCCGAGTGCTTGCTGGTGCGTCGCAAATTCCCGCTGACGCACCGCCGGTTCGGCGCCGTCGGCATAGACCAGAACACACCCTGTCACCGAATCCTTGTGGACATCGATGCCACAATAGCGCGAATATACTCTCTGCCTACACGCTCCTTTCGCCGCCGGGCAGTGGACGCGCCAAAGAAAATCAGACATTCCTTCTCGTGCTCTACCGCCCGAAGGCGGAAGGCCACACTGCGTTGTGCCAAAAAACAGCGTCCGGCCAGATTCACAAACGGGCTCGAAGCACCAGACCGAGGCCGGCTTTAAAGAGCCCAACGGCTTCTAACAGCATCGCGCGAATCGCGCCCCCCGCAGTTTTCATCCCTCGTTGCGGCGGTTGTCTTAACCCGCCGTGGGGGAATCACAGCCCCGGAAAATATTTTGGGTCGTTGATTCGAAAAGTCTTACGCCTCCCCGCAACCAAAATCTTTTGTAACGGCCTCCTGACGCCTGCTACCCTGCTTCATCATGACTGCCCGCTCCATTCGCCGCGCCCAGGAACGCAAAGCCAAAAAGCTCGCTCGCAAACGTGAAGTCGCTGTCGTTGAAACAGCCGCCACACCAGAAGCTACAGAAATCTCCCCCGCCCGCCTCGCCGCCAACCGGGCTAATGCCACGCTCTCGACCGGCCCCCGCACCGCCGAAGGCAAAGCCCAATCCTCTATCAACGCCCTCAAAACCGCTCTCACCGGCCGCACTGTCCTGCTGCCCTCCGACGATGCTGCCGCCTATGAACAGTACGTCGATCGCTTCGTCCGCGAGTTCCAGCCCGTCGGCGTCCGCGAAGCCGAGCTTGTTCAGTCCATCGCCGACACCAACTGGCGTCTCCGCCGCATCCCCACTCTCGAATTCGCCCTCTATGCCCGCGGCCGCAGCCAGTTCGCCGAAAAATTCGCCGCCGAACCAGCCGACGCCCAACCGGGCCTGATCGAACTCGAAACGTACCTCTTTTACGAAAAGCAGTTCCGCAACCTGCAACTCCAGGAAACCCGCTTACGCCGGCAGCGCGACAAAGATCTAGCCGACCTCCGCGCAGCCCAGCAGGATCGCAACAAACAGGAAGCACAGGACCTCGCCACTGCCGCTACCATATATCAAGTCGCCCGCAGTCGCAACCAACCCTTCGACCCGGCCGACCATGGCTTCGAATTTTCAATCGAAGACATCGAGTCTTATCTCGAAGGCGCACGCACCGCCCAAACCATGCGCGAACTCACAAAAGCAGCCGCCTGAACCCTCGTAGGGTAGGCTTCAGCCTGCCGCTGGATTTTCTACATTTCTGGTGGAACAGGCGCTTTCGCCTGTCACCGTAGTGGTGCTCTGCCCGAGGTGACCGAGAAAATCCCACAATACCGCTGGATTTTTCCGAGAGCACCCTTAACTAAGTGGCATTGGGCTTCAGCCTGTCGTCTTTTCTGCGGAGAAGCCGCCCACCTACTTTAGAAAGTAAACTTCAGAGCTCCCTGCATCACTCTCGGCGCGATCGCTCCAATAGACGTAATCTGGCCGAAGTTGGAGCTGGTGGGATCGGTGACCGGGGTGTTGAAACTCGCGTGGTTCAGAGCGTTGAACATCTCCCAGCGGAACTGGAGCCCGAAGCGTTCGCGAACGGTCCAGTTTTTCAGCAGCGCGAGATCGATCGAATCGTAACGAGGGCCGCGGAGGATGTTGCGCCCGCTGTTGCCGAAGGTGCCGTTTGCATTCGCGGTGAAGGCGGCCGTGTTGAAGTATTGATTCAGCCATTGCTGCTGACTGCCCTGCTGAACGGTAATAGGTTGGCCAGTGAGGTCGGCGCGATCGCCGTACTCGAGTGCGCCCGAGTTGTTGTTGCCGTTACCGCCGGAAATGCTAAAAGGGCGGCCCGCCTGTAGGCTCCAGATGCCGCTGACACCCCACTCGCCCAGCACATGGCGTAGCAGAGGATTCCAGCTGGAGAGTGACGGCGTCGTATAGGAGAAGTTGGTGGTCCAAATATAGGGAAAGTTGAGATCGGAAAGTCCGCGGCTGAACCCGAGATTGGTGGGATCGGGGAGCGAGCCGGCAAATGAAATGTTGCCGGTGGAAGCGGTGTCGATGCTCTTCGAATAGGTATAGTTCGACTGGAACTGGAGCCCGTGGGAGAAGCGCTTTTCGACTCCGAGTTGCAAAGCATTATAGGAGGCGGTGCCGACACTCGAATCGGTCAGAATGCCGCTGAAGTTCGTATAGAGGACGCGCTGGCTGTTGAAGCCGGGGTTCTGGTCGAGAACAACGGCCTGGTGATAGGATTCGCTGCCGACATACGCGCCGTGAAGCGCCCAGGTAGAGCCGATTTGTTGATCGATCGAGAAATTCCAGCTTTGGGTGACGCCGAGGCGGAAATCATTCGAGAAGAGCGCGCCAAGTTGCGCCGGCAACTGGAAGGTAGAGTTCTGGGCCGGCTTGAAGCCGAGCGAGGCGAATGGCGGGAAAGGACTGGCATTGCCGGTGCCGGCGAAATTGCCCCAGGGATTGGCAAAGGAGATCGGATTGGCGGGCGTCCCGTTCAGAACATAGGTTGGGCTGAACGGCGAAATATCGGCAGTGTGGTTATAAGCCGAGTAAGGCAGCGGTGCGGTGAAGAGACCGAAGCCGGCCCGAATGGATGTATGTGGGAGAGATTTGGGCTGATACGCGAGACCAACGCGCGGCTCGAAGTACTTATAAGTAGTGGGCATGAGCGCGTCTGTGACGCCGGCATCGCCGGGGAAGACTAGGCCGAGCGGGGCGTTGGGATAACGTGTGCTTTGCTGGCCGGGATGGAAGGCGGAACCGCGGCCACCGTAAACAGCTGGGGGAAGGTTCGGGTCCCAGCGCAGACCGAGTGTCAGTGTGAGGTTGGGCTTTACTTTCCACTGGTCCTGGCCGTAGACGCCGATCTGCCAGCCGCTGACGCTGGCGATTTCACCGGCGCCCTGTGTATAGGCGCCCACGTCGCCGAGCAGGAAATCGGAGAGGCCGAACCCGGTGTAGTTGCCGTTGAAAGACACAATCGGATTGAGCGGATAGTTGGTAGTCTCCTGCGCGAACTGATGCCAGGCATTGACGCCGACCGAGACGGAGTGATTGCCAAATGTTCTGGACAAGCCGTCGGAGAGCCCCCAGGTTTTCCGCATTTCGCTCGTAGGTTCGGTGTAGTTGGTGCTGAAGCCATTGGAGGCGTTAAGGCCTTCGAGATAACAGCCGCTTTCCTGCACGTTGATGTAGCGCGAGAGGCAGAAATCGTTGCCCTGATTGTCGAGTACGGGACCGCCGTTAGAAACAAACATTTCGCTCCAGAAAACGGAGAGCTGGTTGACGGTAGTCGGACTGATAGTCCAGGTGTGGTTAATGTCCTCGTTGTAGTAGCGGCCGATTTTGCCGGGAGTAGTGGAGAGGATGTTGCCGACAGTGGAATCGCCGGGCTGATCGAAGAACTGGATGAAATTCCGGAAGGAGAGGCGCTGGTTTTGCGAGACGTTCCAATCGATGCGGCCGGTGCCTTCGTTGTAGGCGTCGTGAGTGGGCGCTCCGATGTAATTGACCTGGCCGCTGGAAGCTGTTTGGCCGACCGGCAGAGCGGTCTTCGCGATCGTGACGGCGGCGGGGCTGAAGAGGGCAGGATTGATTTGATTCGGTTTGCCGTTGATGGTCTGGAAAGGTCCGCGGAGAGTTTGCGGCACAGCACTGAAATCGCCGTTGAGCATGGCGAGTGTGGGCGTGTAGGTGACGTTGGTGGAACCAGTAGTGGCTTCGCGGGTGGCCTGATAATTGCCGAAGAAGAAGAGCTTGTCCTTGATAATGGGACCGCCGAGATAGCCGCCGAACTGATTCCGTTTCAGCGGATCGACCAGATGAGTGAAGTAATTGCCGGCATTCAGCTTGTCGTTGCGGAGGAACTCGAAGGCGCCGCCGTGCAGCTGGTTGGAGCCGGATTTACTTTCGATGCTGACGACCGCGCCCGGCGCAAAACCATAATGGGCGTCGAAATTGTTCGAGATGACGCGGAATTCCTGCGTAGCGTCGGCATTCGGAAAAGGCGCGGCGAGGAGCAGGTAGGTATCGAGATTGGGCACGCCATCGAGGAGATAGTAGGTGCTGCCCTGGCGGCCGCCGCCGGCTGAAGCGCCGGTTTCGGAAGGAAAGGTGGTTTCGCCCTGCTGTACGCCGGCTCCGGTGTTGAGCACATTGCTGATACCGGGAGACAGCAGAACCAGGCTGGCCGGATCGCGGCCGTTGAGCGGGAGTTCTTTGACGGCGCGCTCGCCTACCACTTGGCTGATTTCAGCTGAGGTGGCATTGATGAGCTCGGCGCTGGCGCTGACGTTTACAACCTCTTTGGCATCGCCGAGCTGGAGGCCGATGTTGAGCGTGGCAGTCTGGCCGACAGTGAGCACGATGCCGGTACGTACTTCTTTCTTGAAGCCCGTCTTTTCGGCGGTGACGCTATAGCGGCCCGGCGGCAGAGGAGAGATGGTGTATTGGCCGCTGTCGTTGCTCACAATGACCCGCGTGAGGCTGGTATCGAGGTTCTGGACGGTGAGCTGCGCCTGCGGAAGAAGGCCGCCGTTTGGATCGGTGACGCTGCCACTGAGTGTGGCGCCGGTTCCCTGAGCGAAGAGGACAACGCTTGTAAGTGACAGAAGCGCGAGGAATCGAGTAAGTACCGGGAGACGGCGACAAAGCGCGCCTATCCGGCTAATTGAAACAGAGTACATAGATGTTTTCTTCTAGATAGCAGAGTAAGTGGCTCGAACAGTCGCCCGATTCTTACCAGCTGCGTTACTAACCTTGCAAACATCATATGCCACTCGGGATTGAACAGTAGGCCAGCAAGAAAAGGGGAGTAGGGATTAACGGAGAGAGCACGGGTCAGGTTGAAACGAGAACGGAGCCCTGGCATAAGCACTAGTTATCGAATCCGAAAATCCTATTAACGCACCGAGGTAATAAATGCGTTTCTTTCTCCCCTTCCTTGCCCTTGCGGCAACGACGGCTATTTCCGCACAGGTACCCAACTTTGCTGGGTGCAATGTGTTTCCGGCAAATAACGTGTGGAATACACGCGTTGATAACTTGCCAGTAGATAAGAATTCGGCGGCTTACATAGCGTCGGCGAATGCGACTAACAACAAGTTACATCCTGATTTTGGATACGGCGGCGGTATGCCTTACAACGTTGTACCCGGATCGCAGGCTAAGTCGCCGGTGACTTTTTACTACAACGGGGATCCTGGACCATATCCTATTCCTTCGAATGTGAACATAGAAACAGGATCCGATCACCATGCGATTCTGTTCGATAACACGAATTGTGTTTTGTACGAGTTATTCAATTTATCCTGGACCAATCATTGGGGCGCGGGATCGGGTGCAATCTTTCCGTTGAACTCGAATGCCTTGCGGCCGGCGGGATGGACCTCGGCGGACGCAGCCGGGCTGCCGATCTTTCCGGGACTGGTCCGGTATGACGAAGTAGCTTCGGGAAAGATTACCCACGCGCTGCGACTGACGATCGATCATACGCGGAATGGTTACATCTGGCCGGCGCGGCATTCCGCTTCTTCTTTGACGGGGTTGCAATATCCGCCGATGGGGCAGCGATTCCGCCTGAAAGCGTCCTTTGACATGAGCACGTTCCCACCGCAGGTTCAGGTGATCTTGCAGGCGCTGAAGACTTATGGACTTATTCTGGCGGACAACGGCACTTCCTGGCATTTAACGGGAATCGGAGATACACGCTGGAACGACAGTGTGATGCACCAGATGACATGGGTATTAGGTGGTAACTTCGAGGCGGTGGATGAATCGAGCCTGATGGTGGATCCGAATTCAGCGCAGGTTGCCGGAAGCTCGACGAGTTCGGTTCCGACGGGCTGGGTGAACGTGGTTTCGAAGAATAGCGGTAAGTGCCTGGACATGACGGGTGGTCCGGCGGCAACCTGGCAGACAGACACCGCCCAGCAGTGGACTTGCCTGGGCAGTGCGGCAACCAATCAACAGTTCCAGTTTGTGCCGGCGACGGGCGGCTACGAGATCAATGTAAGGAACAGCGGGCTAGCTTTACAGGTGATGGGCGGCACGACTGCGCCCAGGGCAGCACCGATTGAGCAGTGGCCGTATGAGGGGCAATCGTTTCAGACCTGGAAAGTGACGCCAACACCGGATGGCGCGTTTATCATCCAGGCGCTGAGCAGCTCGCAATGTATCCAAGTGAATGGTCGCTCGACCGCTGATGGAGCCAAGGTGACGCAGTATACCTGGGTCAATCAGACGAATGAGGAGTGGACTTTCAACCCGATGCCGTAAGGCGAACGAAGAATCGGTCAGGAAGCGGCTGCGCAGCAATGCGTGGCCGCTTTTTGTTTGCTTGCCAGGTACAGCAGTGCGGCAGCGGGTACATTCATTCGCGTCGCTGATCGGCAGTCCCGAAGTCCACCGATATGCTCGTTCCTCGCCACTTCTCGGCGAGCTTACCGCGTTCCTCGTCAGACCGCTTCAAGTAATTCACCCCGTCACTTCCCACTGGCAGGTGAGGAGGAAGTTCCTTTTCATCGGCCAGCTTGACGACCAATTCCGCAATCAGCTTCGGATCGCTATTCTCCTTGCCCCAATAGCCATCGAGCATCTTGAGTGTCTTCCCGACTCTTTCCTCATATTCGGGCAGTAACGCCGGCAAGTTTGAAGCTGCACGCTTCCCCCAATTCGTGCGAATCCCGCCTGGTTCAAGCGAGCACACTTGGACACCAAACGCCGCAGTCTCCTGAGCCAGCGCTTCACTGAAACCGCTCACAGCCCATTTGGCTGAATGATACGGCGAGTTGCCGGCTCGTGTGATACGTCCTCCGAGCGAAGATACCTGGAAGATGACTCCGCTGCGTTGCTTGCGCATGATGGGAAGAGCCGCACGAGTCGTATAGACAACACCGTAGAAACAAGTGTCGATGATGCCCTTGAAGTCTTCATCGCTAAGCTGCTCGAACGGCCCGAACTGGCTGTATCCCGCGTTATTAACGACGACATCGAGCCGGCCAAACACGTCTAGAGCGGTCTGCACAGCGGCTCTGGCTTCGTCCTCCTTCGTTACGTCCTGCCTCGCTGCATGCACCTGATCGCCGTGTTTGTCAATCAAGTCATGCATCTCTTCGGGCCGGCGCGCTGTCGCGATCACTCGATTGCCCGCCCCAGTGCTGCTTCCGCGATATCCCGTCCAGACCGCTTCCACTTCCCGTAATCAACCAAACCTTTGACATCTAAGTCGCTATCCTTCCCTTAGTTCTGATGAGTTCGGAACAAGGCAGGCTGCGTTGGATAGCTATACCCAAACCTGAGCGCAAATTGCCGCCTATCGATGCCTCGTTCCGCCCGGCTCACCCTCTCGCCTAATTCAGGCCCGGCGCTCTCTTTCAATATGCGAATCTCTTTGTCGTTCACGCGTCTCTCTTCCTGGCGTAACATGCACAGAAGAGTCTTTATGCATCCCACAGCTGAAATGAATAAACCGATCGAAGAGTACGACTGTGTCATTCTCGGCAGCGGCGAAGGATCAAAGTATCTCGGATGGACACTGGCTAAGCAAGGTGAGCGTGTTGCGGTAGTTGATCGCAAATACATCGGCGGCTCCTGCCCTAACATTGCCTGCCTGCCCAGCAAGAACATCATCCACAGCGCCAAAATCGCATCCTACTTCCGCAGGGCCGGAGAGTTCGGCATCAGAAGCGATGGGTTTACCGTCGACATGTCCGCCGTTCGCGACCGCAAGCGTCAGATGGTCTCGGGCCTAATTGACATGCATCTGGATAATTTCAAGAACAGTGGCGCGGAACTCATTATGGGCAGCGGTCGTTTCGTGGCTCCGAAGACGATCGCTGTCAAGCTTGCTGACGGAACAATACGCCACCTTCGCGGGAGCAACGTTGTTATCGGCACCGGCACTCGGGCGCGATTAGATCCGCTTCCCGGCCTCGCAGATTCCAAACCGTTAACTCACATTGAGGCGCTCGAGTTAGATCGGGTCCCCGATCACCTGTTAGTGCTTGGCGGCGGATACGTCGGATTAGAACTGGCGCAAGCGATGCGGCGCTTCGGCAGTCGCGTCACCGTTGTTGATCGCAACGCTCGCCTGCTCCCGCGCGAAGATACGGACGTCTCAGAAGGGATTCGCAGTCATCTGGAACAGGAAGGAATTTCCTTCGTTCTGAACGCAAAAGCGAAGAGCATCTCAGGAGAGTCGGGCAGCTCAGTAGAGCTGCTTATCGAGCAGGATGGCGTTCCACAAACGCTTCACGGTACGCATTTACTGGTCGCCACGGGCCGCACACCGAACACCGAAGATATCGGTCTGGAGATTGCCGGCGTGGAAGTTACTGGTATCGGATTTATCAAAGTCAATGAGCGACTTCAGACTACGGCGAACGGCGTGTGGGCCATCGGGGACGTAGCGGGGAGCCCTCAATTTACCCACATCGCTTACGATGATTTCCGCGTCATCCGCGATAATCTTGCCGGCGGCGACCGCGTGACCACCGGCAGGCAGGTGCCCTTCTGCATGTTCACCGATCCGGAATTTGCCCATATCGGTCTCAGCGAGACAGAAGCTATGGCCAAAGGCATCTCCTACCGGCTGTTCAAGATTCCGATGCTCTTCGTGCTGCGCACACGCACGCTGTCGGAGACAGGCGGATTTATCAAGGCCCTGATAGATATCGAAAGCGATCGCATCCTCGGTTTTACTGCCTTCGGCGCGGAGGCAGGTGAAATCATGAGCTCGGTACAAATCGCAATGCTTGGCGACCTACCCTATACGGCATTACACAACGCCGTCTTAACCCACCCCACGATTGCCGAAGGCCTGATCGCGCTGTTTTCGTCGTCGCCATCAGTACACAAGGTAGCTGTTGCAGCGTGAGGAAGAAAGTCGCTGAAGCAATCGAAGGCTACACGTACGGGGAGGCCGGAATGGCGCGCTCGCCGGTCTCCCTCGCCGAGCTCGAACAACTCAAGATGAGCGCCGGATTCGCCAGTGAGGACCAGCTTTACCTGCAACTCGCCGGCGAAGTGCTGGCAGACCAGACGAAGCAGATTGTGGAGCATTGGCGCAACGGAATTATTGTGGGTATTCCGCATCTCGCCAGGCACTCGCGGACGCCCGAAGGAGATCCGATTCCCGACTATCTGGCGAAAAGCAATCTCCGTTTCGAACAATGGATTCTTGACACGTGTCTGCGGCCCTATGACCAGGACTGGCTCAACTATCAGCAGGAAATAGCTTTGCGACACACCAGCGTGAAGAAGAACCAGACGGACGGAGTTCAATCCACGCCCTATGTCCCCTTGCGCGACATTATCGCGTTTGTAGCCGTCATGAACGAAACCATAAAACCGTATCTCGCCTCCAAAGGCCATTCCACAGAACAAGTAGACAGCATGCATCGCGCCTGGTGCAAATCGCTGCAATTGCAGATGGCCTTGTGGACAAAGCCGTATGCCACGTTGGCTTCGGGACGCGAGTGGTAAGCGCGTTATCTCTGCCGGTAGCACCGTGCTGGTTACAGGACGGGATCCGAAGAAACTGGAGAGCGCCGCACAAGCGCTGCCGGGATTGCGGATCTTGGTCAGCGACATTGGCCGGGCGAATGATCGCGAGGCCCGGGGAAAGCATATTCAGGAGAACTTGGCCGCCTCAACATTCTCATCAACAATGCCGGCAAGCAGCGCCGTATTCCTCTGGCATCCGACACGGCATCCTGGCCCGAGCGGCAGGTTGAGATCGACACTTTGCTTGCGGGTCCGATACACCTGAACCATCTCCTCATACCGTTGATGCTGCAGCACCGGCAACCGGGCATGCTGGTGAACGTGACCTCGGGAGGAGCATTCATTCCGCAGGTCTTCGCCCCCGTCTACAGCGCCTGTAAAGCAGCGCTACATAGCTACACGGTAACCTTGCGGCATGCGTTGCGGCAAACTCCGATCCGAGTGGCGGAACTGGTCCCGCCCGCGGTGCAAACCAACCTGGCAGGTCCCGGCGCAAGACACGGTGCTGATTTGGATGAGTTTTGCGACCAGGTGTTCTCGTCCCTTCAGCGCGAGGAATTGGAAATGATCGGTTTTGGCCCTACCGATACACCCGAGTTCAAGCAGATGCCGGCGATCAATGAGGAATTGTTCAAAGCCAATTCTGAACGTTTTCCCGTTGCAAACTGCTCCTCGCATTCCACAGAGTGAATCTGGCTAGGCGGCGGCGGTGACTTCTTCTTTGGCTTGCTCGACGATACCTTCGAGCTCTTTGCGATACTGATTCAGCAGTTCTTTGGAAGAGGCCTCGAAGCGCATGACGAGAACCGGTTGAGTATTTGAGGCGCGCACGAGTCCCCAGCCGTGTTCGTAGGGGACGCGCACACCATCAACGTCGACGACCTGGTGGTTCTTACGCACGATCTCGGCGACTTTTTCGACCACTTGGAATTTAACGTCGTCCGGGCAATCGACACGCAACTCGGGGGTGGAAACCATCTGCGGAATGCCATCGAGCTGGTGCGAGAGGGGCTGGCCGGAGTTGGCGACGATCTCGATGAGGCGGCAGGCGGCGTAGAGAGCGTCGTCGTAGCCGTAGTAGCGATCGGCGAAAAACATGTGGCCGGACATTTCACCGGCCAGTTCAGCGTGCTCCTCCTTCATCTTGGCTTTGATGAGCGAGTGGCCGGTCTTATACATGATGGGATGGCCGCCCAGTTCGGCGAGCTTGTCGTAGAGGATTTGCGAGCATTTGACTTCGCCGATAAATGTTGCGCCGGGCTTGCGGGAGAGGATTTCGCGGCCGAAGATGAGCAGCAGCATGTCGCCATAAATGACAATGCCGCGTTCGTCGACCGCGCCAATGCGATCCGTATCGCCATCGAAGGCGATGCCGAGTTCGGCTTTCTCTTTTGCCACGGCCTTCTTGAGATCAGCGAGATTTTCAAGGACGGTGGGATCGGGATGGTGGTTAGGAAAGGTGCCGTCCATTTTGAAATACAGCTTGGTCGCGTCAACGTTTAATCTGGCGAGCATGCGATCGAGAACGGGTCCGGCAGTGCCGTTGCCACCATCGAACACGACTTTGACTTTGCGCGAAAAGTGGAACTGAGAAGTGACTTCGTCGACGTAAGGAGTGACTGCATCGACCTGCTGGACGGTTCCCTGCCCGGCTTCGAAATCATTTAACTGAATGAGCTTTTTGACATCCTGGATGGCCTGGCCATAAAGAGTGCCGGGGCCACAGACGCTTTTGAACCCGTTATATTCGGGCGGATTATGGCTGCCGGTGATCATAACAGCGCCGTCAGCCTGGAAGTGCACGGCTGAGAAATACAGAACGGGCGTAGGCACGGTGCCAATATCGAGCACCTGGGCGCCGGCAGCGAGGAAGCCTTTCAGCAGGGCGTCATGAAGACGGGGACTGCTCAGGCGGCAATCGTTACCGATGCAGAGCTTACGGCCGGCATGGCGAATGAGATAGGTAGCGAGGCCGCGGCCGAGTTGTTCGACGTCCTCATCGAGCAGTTCTTTATCAGCAATACCGCGAATATCGTATTCGCGAAAGATCCCAGGGTGAAGCATATCCTCTCCAGAATAGATGAATGGGCGTCAATCGCAAATAGCCAGTACGCAGACGACGACTTAGGGAGTTTCTTTGGATAGGGACAGTTGCGGAGAGTTTGCCGCGCGCAGGCCCCACCAGAGGAGGGATAGCAGGCCGAAGAGCGTAAGCCAGAGGGTTTGCGGTTCCGGCGTGGCGAAGACGGAGACAGCCTGCGGGTCGGAGGCGAATGTTCCTGTTCCGGCTGCGGTAAAGGAATGCAGCAAGGTTAACAAATTCGAATTCGTCTGCGTGCAACCGCCTTTCACTTGTTTCACGTTTTGGTAAAGCGTGAAGCAGGGATTGGCACTGGTAAAGGACAGAGCCAGATTCTCGTCCGCTCCGGAATCGAAGTTGAGATAGGAAGAAGAAAACTGCACGAAATCGGTCTGGCCATTGTCATTCGATCCGTTGTCGGCCGTGAGAGTGGAGGTTTGTCCGCGGCGGACGCCGTCCAGGCCACCAGCCAGCGCGTAAAAAGAAATCGTCAGCAAATTTGTCTGGTGCAGTTCTTTATCCGGGGAGTTGCGAGTAAAAGTGATGGTCCCGACGTTGGGGACGCCACCAGTGCCCGTCGAAAAGAGATTCTGGTCAAAGAAATTGCCGAAGGCAGCGGCGGGCTGGGTGGTCGACACGCTCAGGGTCATTTGCGCGGACTGTGGCCCTTGCAAGTCGGCGGGCATATCCGCGGGATCGAAGGATAGAAAATCGAATGATACCGGGACACTGGGCGAACCAGTTTGAGGATTCTTAGTTTTAAAAACAGCACTCTTGCCGGAGTTCGTAAAGGTAAAGTCGTTGCCGCCCTTGCCTGCTTCGAGAAATTGAGCGAACGTGACAGTATCGCCGGAGGCCCGCAGCGCGGGGAATAGAAGCAGGGAAGTAAGAAGAAAGCCGATATTGGCAAAAGAAGCACCCCGAAACCGGACACAAATCCGGCCCATGGTCGTGCGCTGCTTTGTCATGAGCCCCAGTATAAGACAGAATCAAAAAAGATTCCGGGGAATGACGTTCTAATTCAATGAATTTTTCCGTTTAGAGCGCGATTTCAGGCCGATGCGTTCAAGACGCTCTTACAGTAGGCATAGCACTTAGCTACCTCTTCGATCGACGAGCCCGCGCCTTTGTACTCGTATTCGATAAAGGCAGGGATCGGGTAGCGCTTCTCTTTGAGGAGCAGGAGGACCTCTTTGATGGGCGTGTCGCCTTGGCCCCAGGGCGTATTGGGACCATCGTTCTTCTTGCGGTCTTTGAGATGCAGCAGAACGATCTTGTCGTGCATTTTCGTGACGTAATCGACGGGGTCGAAACCGGCCGCGGTGAAGTGGCCGATGTCGAGATTGATCCGGTAGTAGCGGGACATAGCGAGCGCTTTTTCAAAGCGGTCGGGAGCGGAAAACTGCTTGGGGTCCTTGACGTCGGAATGGCCGTGAAAGGCGACCAGCATTTGATGCTTGTCCGTGAAGGGCGTCATGCGTTCGGCCATGGGGAGCGTGGTCGAGGTGGTCATAATTTTGACTCCGAGCGCTTTGGCCATGGCGAAGCCGCGATCGATTTCGGCATCGGTGGCAGTTTCGCCGAGACTCAAGTTATAGGCGTAGAGGTTAACTCCAGCCTTATCAAATTTCTGTCGGACGCCGGCGAAATAGCTGAGAGGCACGCTGAGACGCCAGGCGCGCAGCTTCTCTTCAGAGGCCTTGCGGGCTGCAGCCCTCTCTTCGTGACTTAGGCTCTTGCCGCCGGGCGGATGGGGAGCGCCCTGTGGGGCATCGGTGCCGCCCTCTTCGATGTGGGGCGAGAAGAGTTCGCAGTCGAACAGCCCATCCTGAACCATAGCCTGCAGCGCCTGGTCGAAGGGGAGATCGCGGAAGCTGTAGGATTGAACACCAAGTTGAACGCCGTCCACTTTGGACCGGCTGGCCTGGGCAAAGGCGGCGGAGAGGGGTAGGCCGGCAAGGGCTAATTTGCAGAGATCGCGTCGAGTGGGGGTCATATTAATAAGGGCGGTGCTGGGAGTAGCTTACACGATGTCGCGCCCGATAAGTTGCCTTACGATAACTCCTAATTTGAGGAACTCGTCGAAATCGGGTGGTTTGCGAAAGTAGCCGCTCGCTCCGAGCCGGGCAGAGACTTCGCGATCACGCGGCGAATCGGACGAGGTGACGATCAGCACGGGAACCTTCGAGCAGAGCGGGCTTTCGCGAATGCGCTTCAAGAGAGACTCGCCGCTGCGCTTAGGAAGGTTAAGATCGAGCAGAACAAGATCGGGGCAAGACTCCAGACCGGAGTCTACGCGCTCAATAAACCGCAGCATTTGTTCGCCATCCTGCTGCACAGTCAGTTGCGCGGCGAGGCCGTGTGTTTGAAGGGCTTCGCGCACCAGGAAAACATCGCCCGGATTATCCTCGGCTAAGACTACCTGCAACTTAGAATTTTCCTTCAGCGGCGGCCCAGGGTAGGGTGAAGCAAAAGCTTGCTCCACTGCCTTCTTCGGATTCGACCCAAATCCGGCCACCGTAGCGCTGCACAATTTTTTGACAGATGGCGAGTCCGATGCCGGTGCCTGCATACTTGCCAGGACCGTGCAAGCGTTTAAAGATACCGAATACCTGTTCCGCATATTGGGGAGGAACCCCGATGCCATTATCACGAACGCAAAACCTCCACGTCGTTCCCTCTTGTTCCGCTGTGACATGAATGAGGGGTTTCTGAGCACTGCGATATTTCAGGGAATTACCAATCAGATTTTGGAAAATCTGAACTATGTGCACTGTCTGGACGCCGAGGGCGGGTAAGGAAGCATGAGATAAGACAGCGCCGCTTTCTTCGACCGCGCGAGCCAGATTCGACCAGGCGATCTGGAGAGCAGCCTCAGCTTGAGTATGCGGGGGAAATTCCTCGTCGTCGACAACCGCTTGCGTGTAGGCGAGCAGATCGCGGACCAGCATTTGCATCCGTTGCGCGCCTTCGATGCTGAAGGTGAGATATTCGTTCGCCTGCGTATCGAGTTGAGCGGCATAGCGGCGCTGGAGCATCTGGTTGTAGATGGCCACCATGCGCAGGGGTTCCTGCAGATCGTGACTGGCGGAATAGGCGAACTGGTTGAGATCTTCATTGGCGCGGCGCAGGTCGTCGTTGATGCGGCGGAGGGCGGCCTGATTTTCTTGCGACTCGGCAAAAAGGCGCGCGTTATCGAGACAGATGGCGGCTTGGGCCGCGATGCCGACTATTAACTGCTCGTGAGCTTCGCTAAACGCGCCGGAGAGGCCATGTCCGAACATCAGTGCGCCGAGCACGACACCGGAGCGGGAGACAACCGGAGTTGCCAGATAGCTAACCACCGGCAGATGGCCCGCCGGAAGACCGTGGAACGGGGCATTCTGGCCAAAGCGCGGATCGAGCCGGATATCGGCGATGCGGACGGTTTGTTTTTCGAGGAGAGTCGGACCGAAAATGGCGGTGGGGCGTATGACAGGAAAGTGGGCAAAGGCCTCGCGGGGTGCGCCGGACAGCGTATAAAGCGGGAATCCTTGATCTTTGTCGCCAGACAAGCGATAGAAAAAGGCGCCAAACTCGGCATCAACCAGCTGCGTACTCAGGTCGGTGATGTTTTGGGTCAACTTCTGCGGATCGAGTTCGGCAGCCAGCAGCGGGCCGACGCGATTGAGGAGTTCGGCAACACGTCTGGACTGCTGCTCGCTCGCCAGCAGCAGTTTACGCTCGTCGTCCTGCCGACGTTGTTCATCGATGTCGGTACAGGTACCGAACCAGCGCTGGATGACGCCTCGCTGATCGCGTACCGGCAAGGCACGGGTGCGAAACCAGCGATAGACACCGTCAAAGCGCCGTATGCGGTATTCAACGTCGAAAACTTCCCGCAATTCGACGGTAGCCATCCATGCTTGATACGTGCGCTCGCGGTCGTCTGGATGTAGTACGGACAACCAATTGCTGCCGAGCTGTTCTTCTGACGGGATGCCGGTGTATTCCGCCCACTGCCTGCTCAGATATTCGCAATAGCCATCCGGCTGGCAGCTCCACACCAAGTTAGGGATTGATTCAGCCACCAAACGTAATTGACTTTCAGTTTCGGGAAAAGCCGAGTGTGTGGAGCCGCTAGCGTCGCCGTTACTGCCTGTCGGCGCATCGAGCAAAAGCCGTTCGAGTTCAGCGACTCGTTGATGCAGCCTGAGCAGCTCGACGTCACGGGCGGCAGTGTTCGACATGTGCCGGGGATCGACCCCTATTGTCTACTCCCACACTCCTATCAGAGCACGCCTGTGCTGGGACATTTACGACGAGCCATCAGCGCCAGAAGACGGGCTCGCAACGGACTGGTTGCTAGTGAACAGGGATTTGAGTTGTTTGGCGCCTTCGGCCAGAGCTACAAAGATGTTGAGAAGGCCAAGACCGCTCAGACCGCCGCGGAAATAGCGACTCATCCAGAGATGAGCCAGACGAGGGGAGTGAACCGGTACCCAACTCATTCCCCAGGCGGAGAGCCAGGGAAAGATGAGCAGGAAGAGCCCGAGTTCAAAAGCAAAGATGATGAGGCAGAAGCTGAGGATGCGGCGATGCCAGCGCACGAAGCGGTTAGGCCGGAGTTCCGGGGGAGCGATGGGAGAGGGTGCGTTCATGCGGATGCGCCAGCCAGCAGGACTTCTTGCATTTCGGATGCGTGCGCGCCGGCAAACAATTCTTTTTGCGCGAGCGGGGCCGAGATGTAGCCGGTCCAGTGAAGGCGCTCGGAGCAGGCGCGCACGGGCGCAAAACTGTAACGGTGCATGAGCGTCGGTCCATTTTCGCGCAAGGCACGGCGGTGATCGGGCGTGGAATACCCTTTGTTGGAGGCGAGATTGAATTGGGGGAAAACGGCGTGCCAGAGTGCGAGGCAGGCGTCACGATGTTCTTTGGCGAGGATGGACGCCGCGGCAATGGCGCGGCAGCGGGCATCTCCGTTGATTAAGGGGAGCTGCTCGACAGGCAGGTCGATTTTTATGGCATCAACGAGCAGATAATCGGGCGCCAGGGACAGAGCTTCAACAGCGCGACGCATGGCGAGACGGGAAGCCTGATAGATGTTGATCTGGTCGATTTCGTACGGATCGGCGGCGCCTACGGCCCAGCAGCGGCAGGCAGCTTTGATTTTGCGGGCCAGCCTAGCGCGTTCGGATGCATCAACGATTTTGCTGTCGCGCAGATGTTTGATGGGGCGATCGGGATCGAGGATCACGGCCGCCGCGACGACAGGGCCGAACAGGCAGCCCCGACCAACTTCGTCGATGCCGGCGACCGCAAGAAATCCACGTTCGCGGGCAGTGCGCTCGTAGGTGCTACGACAACGGATGGACGGGGCTCGGGCTGGTTCATCGGAGGCCAAGATCAGTTTATTTTTCAGATGAGAAAACCGCGCAGCTTACGGACGACCCGTAAGCCCGCAGCCGTGCCCCCAAAAATCGAGTTTAGGCGCGTTCGCGCAGGCGAGCCGCTTTGCCTCTGAGTCCGCGGAGATAATACAGTTTGGCGCGGCGGACGCGACCGGTCCGCACGAGATCTATGTGATCGACGACCGGAGCATGCACGGGGAAAATACGTTCGACGCCTTGTCCAAAGCTCACCTTGCGAACGGTGATGGTCTCACCGAGGCCGGTGTTCTTGCGGGCGATGACGGTCCCTTCGAAAGCCTGCAATCGTTCCTTCTCCCCTTCGCGGATTCTAACGTGGACGCGGATGGTGTCACCGGGACGAAACTCCGGGTGCGGAGTAGCACGGACATGGCTGCTGACGAATTTCGAAACAATAGCGTTCTGCATTTTTCACTTTCCTTGCTGACAGGCCTTAACGTTCAGACCTTAGTTTCTTGGCCGGGGCTGGCGACTAAATCGGGCCGCAGCCGAAGTGTTTTTTCCCGCGAAGCGGCCAGCCGCCAGCGCTTGATTTCCTCATGATTCCCACCCAGCAACACCTCGGGCACTTTCCAGCCGCGGAATTCCGCCGGCCGGGTGTATTGCGGACAATCCAACCCAGACTCATTATCTCCGCTGAAACTTTCGTTTCGCGAAGATTCCTCATTACCAAGCACTCCCGGCAGTAGCCGGCTCACAGCGTCCACTATCATGGCTGCGGCCAACTCACCACCACTGAGCACAAAATCACCAATCGAGATCTCATCGTGGGCGAGATGTTGCGCCACGCGCTCATCGACCCCTTCATAACGTCCGCACAGCAGCACCAACTGATCCAGCCTGGCATATTCGCGCGCCAGAGACTGCGTAAAAGGACGTCCCGCAGCCGACAGCAGCACCACACGAGACCCAGCACCCATTCCAGGAGAGATCGCCTCCACGGCCTCGAACAAAGGCTGTGGCTTCAGCAGCATTCCTTCGCCGCCGCCAAATGGACGATCATCGACTGACCGATGACGATCGTATGTCCAGTGTCGCAAATCGTGGATCTGGATTTCCAGCAAATTGCTCGCCTGGGCGCGGGCGACCACCCCATGCGCAAATGGCCCGGTGAAAAAGTCCGGAAAAATCGTGACCAGCTGGAACTTCACAGGTCGAGCAACCCTTCGGCGAATTCCATGCGGATGGTGCGGGCTGTGAGATCAACATCGCACAGCGGAGAAACAAATGGGACGAGCCGCTGCCTGTTCCCGGACTGAACTTCCATCAACGGCGGCCCGCCATATTGCTGCCATCCGGTGACCATGCCGACCGATTCGCCGGTTGCAGTGTTGAATACCTGGCAGCCAACGAGATCCGACTGAAAGAAATCGCCTTCGTCGAGCGAGCCCCGGTTGGCGAAGGGCACCCAAAGGTCGGCTCCGCGAAAAGGTTCGGCCTGTTCGATGGAGTCAACGCCCGAGAACTTGAGGATCCAGCCGGTTTTGTGCGGCCAGGCAGCGGAGATTTTGACCGGAATACTGGAGCCGTCGACGAGTTCGACGTTGGCGCTTTGCAGTTGCTCGAGACGGCCCGGAATATCGGTTAAAGATCGGGCGACGACTTCGCCCTGCACGCCGCGGGTGCGAACAATTTCAGCAATGACCACCCTCGCTCGATCCATCAGCCCAAATCACTATTCGAGAATTTCAAGCGAATAGCGGCGATTCAACTTGGTTCCAACCGCGCCCAAAAGAGTGCGGATGGAGCGTGCGGTGCGCCCCTGTTTGCCGATCACTTTTCCCAGGTCACCTTCCGCGACGCGCAGTTCGAAAACTGTTGCATGTTCGCCCGAAATCTCATTAACGGTGACGCCGCCTGGAGTATCGACCAAGGCCTTGGCGATCTCCTCTACCAGCGTTTTGACGCCATTACTATCGTTCATTTTCCACCATGAGCCGCCTGAAGAAGCGGACTGAAAGACGAGGATCGAAAGAGCGGCTACTTAGACAGCAGCTGCCGGTTCGCTGACTGCCGCTACGGGAGCAGTTTTGAGCAAGCGGTTTACAGTGACTGATGGCTGAGCGCCATTCTTGACCCAGTACTCAATCCGCTCGCGGTTCAAGACGATTTCCGCAGGTTTTGCGATCGGATTATAGTGCCCAACCACTTCCACCGAGCGGCTATTGCGCGCCCGTTCTTTATCAATCACAACCACCCGATAGGTGGGTTTCTTTTTAGCGCCAAACCGCGCCAGACGAATTGCTAACATCTTACTCTTTTCTTTTTCTCTATTGTTACAGATACTTGCAATGGCTTCTGAGGTCAGCCAGTGCGATCGCCGCAAAGCTTAAAATCCCGGCAAACCCGGTAACTTCATTTTGGATAGACGCTTTCCTAAAAGGCCCGCCTGACCGGTGAAGCTCTTCATCATTTTACGCGCCTGAGCATATTGTTTTAGCAGATTGTTGACGTCCTGCACGGAAGTGCCGCTGCCCTTCGCAATGCGACGACGCCGGGAACCGTTGATGAGCATGTGATTGCGGCGCTCTTTCGGCGTCATCGAATCGATAATAGAGACGACCCGGCCAACTTCCTTTTCGTCGATTTTGGCGTCTTTCAACTCTTTCAATGGGCCGACCTGGGGCATCATGTCGAGCAGTTTCCCGAGTGGACCTAGCTTTTGGAGTTGCTTGATCTGGTCGCGGAAATCTTCGAGTGTGAAATCGTCGCCGAGCAGCTTCTCCTGCATTTTTTCGGCGGTTTCCTGATCGATGCTTTCCTGCACCTTGTCGATGAGGGAGAGGACATCGCCCATGCCCAGGATGCGGGACGCGACGCGGTCGGGGAAGAAGGCTTCGAGGGCATCGGACTTCTCGCCTACGCCCACAAACTTGAGCGGCTGGCCGGTGATCGAGCGAATCGATAAAGCCGCGCCACCACGTGCATCGCCATCCATTTTGGTAAGGATGACACCGGTGATGCCGAGGCGCTTGTGGAACTCGTCGGCGGAACGGACAGCGTCCTGGCCGGTCATGGCGTCGGCTACGAAGAGGATTTCGGTGGGGTTGAGGGCTTCCTTCAGTTCGTGAAGTTCACCCATGAGCTGCTCGTCGATATGCTGGCGGCCGGCGGTGTCGACCAGCAGCAGATCGCGGCCTGCTCGCATGGCTTCGCGTCTGGCCGAGCGGGCGAGTTCGAGTGGCTTCGTTTCTTCAGGAGTGCCTTCGTAGATTGGGGTATTGACGCCCTTCGCCAGAATGCTGAGTTGGTGGCGGGCGGCGGGGCGGTAGACATCGACACTGACGAGCTGCGGTTTGCTGCCTTCTTTAGTGAGAAAGCGCGCGAGTTTGGCGGTGCTGGTGGTCTTGCCCGAGCCCTGCAAGCCGACGATCAGGACCACGGTCGGGGGCTCGTTGGCGAAGCGCAGCCGCGCCGGGTGCGTACCGAGCATTTTGATTAGCTCGTCGCGCACGATTTTGACGACCTGCTGGCCGGGTGAGAGCGCGGACAAAACCTCTTCACCCATGGCCTTTTCTTTGACTTGTTCGATGAACTGCTTGACAACTTTGAAATGGACGTCGGCTTCGAGCAAGGCGACCCGGATCTCACGGAGGGCCTCCTCCATGTTGGCGGCCGTAAGTTTGCCCTCGCCGCGCAGGTTTTTGAAGACGCGCTGCAGTTTGTCGGATAGGCTGTCGAACATGACGTGGTTTAGTGGGTGACCCGGGTTGGTGCGTGCTTCACTCAGGGCAAACTGCGGGCCGCTGGCACGCGGGTTGCGAATAACAGTATAGCGGAGGAGGTTGCGTTTACGGAGCGGAATGGAAAGTAGACGATAATGCAAGAGATGAGCGTGACTTCAGTAGATCCGCACGCCGAACGGGTCACAAACGCACCTGGGGTGCGCTCGGGCCAGCCTATCATTCGCGGAACGCGAACCACCGTAGCAGACATTCTCGGTTGGCTGGCCGCTGGAGCTCCGGAGAGCGAAATACTGGCCGATTATCCATGGCTGCAGCCTGAAGATATAAAGGCAGCCCTGTCCTACGCCGCTCGAGAACTTCGCGAGCGGAATGTCCGTTGAGGATTCTTCTCGATTTCAACCTTTCACCCCGGCTGGTTGCAATGATTGCGGATTTGTTCGCAACTGTGGAACATCTTCAAACACTCGGTTTTGAGGGTGAGACGCCGGACGAAGTCATCTGGCAATACGCTAAGAACAACGGATTTGTCATTCTCACGTGCGATAAGGATTTCTTTGAGCTGGCCGAACTGCACGGTCCGCCGCCGAAAGTAATTCGGTTGGAGAGCATGAACTACCGGACGTACCTGGCGGCCGAACTGATCCGCGCCAATGCCGTTCTTATATCCGAATTCGAGAAGAGTGACCGCGCTGTTTTGAATCTGCGACTGCAATAGATCGCTCCTCGCCTTCTTGCCAACTCGAGAAAGAGGATGAGGGACCGGTGACGGATCGGCGGAATAATTTAAGTCATTTTTCCTGAACTACTTCGCGGCTAGGGTAGCGACCGGCCGAACAGGCGGGCGGCGCATTCTGAGGGCGACAACAGTGCCTAGTTGTCGATTCAAGGAGGCCCGAATCTTGAGTGTAGTTCTTGCTTACAAAAATTTTGCCGCCAACCGGAACATCAGCCACATTGGCTTGGGTGTGGCCGCTATCAATACCGCGAAGGTCCTTCGCCGCGAAGGAATTGCCACCGATGTCTGGCCGATTTTGAGTTCGTCCGATCTGCGGGCGAAGCTCATTGCCAGCCCTTCCGAACAGGTCATCATCTCAGCGCCCTGGATTCCAACTGTCGAGTTGCAGGCGCTTGCCATGGATTTTCCGAATACCCGTTTTGCGGTCAATTGCCATTCGAACGTGGGTTTTCTGCAGGCCGATCGCAATGGCGTAAAGCTGATGCGGGAGACGATGGAGCTGGAGTTGGGAACACCGAACGTGCATTTGGCGGGCAACAGCCGTAGGTTTTGCCATTGGGTAAAGTCGGCATTCGGTTCTTCGTGTGCGTATCTGCCGAATCTGTACTGGCTGCAAGGTGGCGCGGTACGGCAGTTGCCATGGGTGGCCGGGACACTGCGGGTCGGAGTGTTCGGGGCGACGCGGCCGCTGAAGAATTTAATGAGTGCGGCCGGGGCGGCACTTGAGATTGCCCGTCACTTGCGGGCGCCGCTCGAGTTGTGGCTGTCGGGCGGACGCACCGAGGGCGGTGGCGAAACGGTTTTGGGCGCAGTCAGAGAGATGCTCAGCGGATTGCCGGGCGTTACGCTGCAACTGAACGGCTGGCAGTCTTGGCCGAATTTCCGCAAGACGGTGGGGCACATGCATTTGCTGCTGCAGCCGAGCTACACCGAGTCGTTCAACATGGTGACGGCAGACGGCGTGGCGGAGGGTGTTCCATCGGTGGTCTCGAGTGCGATTGACTGGGCGCCGGAGGATTGGAAGGCGGACGTGGATGATGTACTCGACATTGCGCGTGTAGGACGGCGGCTGCTGCACGACCGGAGAGCGGCCGACGAAGGGCATGCGGCGCTCGAGAATTACGTGGCAGACGGCGTACGCGCCTACCGGCAGTACTTCGCTACACGATAAGCATGCAATCGCCGTAGGAAAAAAAGCGGTAGCGTTCCTTGACGGCGTGTTGATAGGCCGCGAGCACCAACTCGCGGCCTGCCAGTGCGGACACTAACATCAGCAGGCTCGACTCGGGCAGGTGAAAGTTGGTCAGCATGGCGCCTGTGGCCCGGAATCGAAAGCCGGGATAGATAAACAAATTCGTTTCGCCGTGCTGGGCATGTAAGCCGCCGCGCAGGAATGCTGTCTCAACGGTGCGCACGCTGGTAGTACCGACACAAACCAGCCGTTGCGCCTGCCGCATGATGGCGCATTCGGATTCCGTGATTTCGTACGTTTCTTCGTGCAGCTGGATGCTGGAGACGTCGCCGCTGCGCAGCGGAGCGAAGGTGCCCAGGCCGACATGTAACGTGACGCGGGCAACGGACGCGCCTGCCGAACGGCAAGCATCGAGCGTCTCCGGCGTGAAGTGCAGACCGGCAGTAGGAGCGGCGGCCGAACCTTTCTTTTCGGCAAAGACGGTCTGGTAGCGGGCGCGATCGGTCTCGTCCGGTTGGCGGCGAATGTAAGGTGGTAGCGGCGTTTCACCGAGACGCTCCAGGAGAGTTCCAAGAGGTGAGTGCGAATCGAAGCGAAGGGTGCGCTCGCCGTAGTCTGCTTCGGCGACGATTTCGGCGGAGAGCTCTTGGGCGAAAAGCAGGCGATCTCCCGTTCGTGCCCGCTTGGCCGGCTTGGTAAGAGCTTTCCATGTTTTTTCTTCCGGGTCGAGCGGGCGAATCAGAAAGACCTCGATGTCAGCGCCCGACGCGTGATTCCGGCGACCATGTAAGCGCGCCGGGAAGACACGTGTGTCGTTAATGACGAGGCAGTCTCCGGGACCCAGGTATTTGTGAAAATTGCAAAACTGGTCGTCGGCGAAGGAATTTTTTTCGCAGGAGATGACCAGCATGCGGGAATCTCCGCGGCGTGCGGGAGGCTGTTGCGCGATCAGCTCTTCCGGCAGCTGATAATTAAAGTCAGAAACTTGCAAGCTCTTATTTTAGGAATCGAGAGTTCGTGCGATGAGACGGCGGCGGCTGTGGTCGAAGATGGCCGCGTGATTCGTTCGAGCGTGGTCGCTTCGCAACTGGGAACTCATGCGCCGTACGGGGGAGTGGTTCCGGAACTGGCTTCGCGCGAACACATGCGGGCGATCGTGCCGGTCGTGCGGCGCGCTATGGAACAAGCGAACGTTACGTTTGGCGACCTGGCAGCTATCGGAGTGACGGCCGGACCGGGGCTGGTGGGTTCACTATTAGTGGGACTGACCTATGCGAAAGCGCTCTGCTTTGCGCGCGACATTCCGCTGATCTCGGTGAATCACGTGGAAGGGCATATTCATTCCGTTTTGCTCGAACATCCGCACCTCGACTTCCCCGCCCTGGCGCTGGTGGTGAGCGGAGGTCACACGCATCTGTTTGAACTAAGAGAGCAGGGCAAGTACAACCTGCTTGGCAAGACGCGTGACGACGCCGCAGGAGAAGCTTATGACAAAGTTGCGAAGTTACTGGGTTATGGATATCCGGGTGGACCGCTGGTCGATCAGCTGGCGGCTTTCGGCAATCCCAAAGCGGTAAAGTTCACGTTTGCCCGGATGAAAGGCAACGAGCTTGATTTCAGTTTCAGCGGCCTAAAAACGGCTGTCCTGCGCTGGACCGAGCGGAACAATGTGGCCGAAGAAATTGCAGTGCGCAAGGGGATGAAGAACGCCGGCCTTGCGGAATGGCGAACGGCTACTCCGCAGCGCACGCTGGATCTGCTGGCGAGTTTTCAACATGCGGTGATCCAGGAGTTGCTGCGGCGTGCGATGAGCGCGGCCGAACAGATCGGCGCAGAATCGATTCTGGTGGCGGGGGGAGTGGCTTCGAACGCCGGGTTGCGAGCAGCAGCAAAGGCGACGCCGGACATGCGATTTTACTTTCCTGCCGCGGGGCTTTCGACGGACAATGCTGCGATGATTGCGGTGGCTTCGTTCCCCAAATTTGTACGGCAGCAGTTTGCGGATTTTGCTTTGAAGGCGCAGGCGGGCCTGGTGTTAGCTTGAACGTATGGGTCCACAAGCTCCTGGTGAGCAACCGAAACTGCCAATTCCCGGCGTGCAGAACATTATTGCGGTCGGTTCGGGGAAAGGCGGAGTCGGTAAAAGTACGGTTGCGGTTAACCTCGCGATCAGTTTGAAAAAACTGGGCCACAAAGTCGGGCTGCTGGATGCGGATGTCTATGGTCCGAACGTGCCCCTGATGATGGGAATTCAGCAAGCGCCGAATGCCGTGGGCCAAAAGATACAGCCGCTCGAAGCGCACGGTGTGCGGCTGATGTCGATGGCGCTGCTGAATCCGGGGGACAAGCCGCTGGTCTGGCGCGGCCCGATGCTGAACAGTGTGATCCAGCAGTTTCTGCGCAATGTGGAGTGGGGAGAACTGGATTATCTGGTAATCGATTTACCGCCGGGTACCGGCGACGTGCAATTGACGCTGATTCAGACGACACCACTGACCGGAGCGGTGATTGTGACGACGCCTTCCGATGTGGCGATGGAAGATGCCCGCAAAGCGGTGAACATGTTCGAGCAGGTGCGCGAACCGGTGCTGGGTATTGTGGAAAATATGAGCTATCTCGAACACAACGGAGAAAAGCTTTTTGTGTTCGGCAAGGGCGGCGGAGCTAAGACGGCCGAGCGAATGAAGGTTCCACTACTGGCGGAGATTCCGCTCGATCCTAGAACGCGCGAGATGGGGGACAACGGGAGACCGATTGCCACACTGGATGAACCGAATGTGCAAGCTGATTTGTTTCTGGAACTGGCGAAAGTTGTGATCGGCAAAGCAGAGGCCACGAAGGATAGGCTGCGCCCCACAATGACGGTTTCGGATTAGCCGTTAGTTGGATCATTTTGCAGCTTGGAGCCGGTGCTCCATTCCGTGAAAGGACGAATGGGTGTTACCAGATTGTCCCGCTCGCGCCAGGAGCCACGCAGGTAGTCACGGTTCATGGCGGCGATTACTTCCAGAGGTATTTCCTTGGGACACACTCCGGTACATTCTCCGATGTTGGTGCAACCGCCAAAACCCTCTGCATTCATTTGAGTAACCATGCGAATGGCGCGCAGATCCTGCTCTGGTTTACCTTGCGGCAGGATGCCCAAGTGAGCGATCTTGGCTCCGGTGAACAGGGCTGCCGAAGCATTCGGGCAGGCGGCCACGCAGGCTCCGCAACCAATACAGGCAGCTGCATCCATCGCGCGATCGGAAACTTCTTTGGCCACGGGAATCGCATTCCCGTCGGGCGCGCTGCCGGTCGAAACCGAGATGTAACCGCCCGACGAAATGATCCGGTCGAATGAGCGACGGTCGACCACCAGGTCTTTGATCAAAGGAAAGGAACGAGCGCGCCAAGGTTCCAGAATCAGTTCGTCACCATCTTTGAAGTGGCGCATGGTTAACTGACAAACCGTAGTGGCAGGCAGCGGACCATGCGCAATGCCATTGATCATAAAGCCGCACGATCCGCAGATACCTTCGCGGCAATCGTGCTCGAAGGCGATCGGTTCTTCGCCTCGTTCCGTCAAACGGTCGTTCAATACATCGAGACATTCCAGCATCGACATATCAGGGTTCACATCGTCGATCGGATAATTGACAAATTTACCGGAGGATTTGCGGCCGGTTTGCCGCCACACCCTCAGTGTGACTCGCATTTACTTATAGCTCCTCTGGCTCGGATGAACGTAGTCGAATTCGAGCGGTTCCTTCACCAGTTCGGGATAGTTGCCGTAACCGCGGTAGCCCCAGGCCGCGGCATACGAATAATTGTCGTCGTCACGCTGGGCTTCGCCGTCGGGCGTCTGATACTCTTCGCGAAAGTGGCCGCCGGCGGATTCATTGCGTTCGCGCGCATCGATGCACATGAGTTCAGCCAGCTCAAAGAAGTCTGCCACGCGACCCGCTTTTTCCAGACTCTGATTCAGGTCCTCCGAGTTTCCGAGGACCTTCACGTTCTCCCAGAATTCGTCCCGCAACTGACGGATTTGTTCGATGGCGGTTTCGAGGCCTTGCGCGGTGCGTGACATGCCGCAGTAATCCCAGACAATTTTGCCCAGCTGCCGGTGGAAGGAATCGACCGTACGTTTTCCGTTGATCGAAAGCAGCTTCTGAATGGTCTGCTGCACGCAGGCGACAGCGTTCTTCACTTCCGGATCGCTCTCACTGACGGCGGTGAGTTTATTGGTAGCGAGGTAATCGCCGACCGTGTAAGGGACGACGAAGTACCCGTCGGAAAGACCTTGCATGAGAGCGCTTGCGCCCAGACGGTTCGCACCGTGATCGGAGAAGTTTGCTTCGCCCACTACGAACAAGCCGGGAATCGTGCTCATCAGATGGTAATCGACCCAGAGTCCACCCATGGTGTAGTGAATGGCCGGATAGATACGCATCGGAATGCGGTAGGGATCTTCATCGGTGATGCGTTGATACATCTCGAACAGGTTGCCGTAGCGCTCCTCGACCGTTTTCCGGCCCAAGCGTCGGATGGAGTCGGTGAAATCGAGGTAGACACCGAGTCCGCTTTCGCCCACGCCGCGACCTTCATCGCAAACGTACTTGGCATTGCGGGACGCGACATCGCGTGGTACGAGATTGCCGAAGCTCGGATATTTGCGTTCGAGATAGTAATCGCGTTCGGACTCCGGGATCTGATCGGGAGAGCGCTTGTCACCCTCTTTTGCAGGCACCCAAATACGGCCATCGTTGCGCAGCGACTCGCTCATGAGCGTGAGCTTCGACTGATAGTCGCCAGAGACCGGAATGCAGGTGGGATGGATCTGCGTGAAACAGGGATTGGCGAACAAGGCGCCGCGTTTATGCGCGCGCCAGCAGGCGGTGACATTGGAGCCCTTGGCGTTGGTCGACAGATAAAAAACGTTGCCGTAGCCGCCTGTACCCAGGATGACGGCGTCGGCGAGATGGGTTTGAATTTCGCCGGTAACCAGGTTGCGCGTCACAATGCCGCGCGCACGTCCGTCGATGACGATCAGATCGAGCATTTCCGTGCGCGGATACATCTCGACACTGCCGGCTTGAATTTGACGTTCGAGCGACTGGTAAGCGCCAAGCAACAGCTGCTGCCCGGTTTGCCCGCGTGCATAGAAAGTTCGCGATACCTGAGCCCCGCCAAAGGAACGATTGGTCAGGGTGCCACCGTACTCGCGAGCGAAAGGAACGCCCTGCGCAACGCATTGATCGATGATGTGAACGCTGATCTGCGCGAGGCGATAAACGTTTGCTTCGCGGGCTCGGAAATCGCCGCCCTTTACAGTGTCGTAGAAAAGCCGGTAGATGCTGTCGCCGTCGTTCTGGTAGTTCTTAGCGGCGTTGATGCCGCCCTGCGCAGCAATGGAATGCGCGCGACGCGGCGAGTCTTGAAAGCAAAAACATTTGACGTGATAGCCGAGTTCACCTAGAGTTGCGGCGGCCGATCCGCCAGCCAGCCCCGAACCAACAACGATCAACGAATGACGGCGTTTATTGGCCGGATTGACGAGTTTCAAGTCAAACCGTGCTTTGTCCCACTTCTGTTCGATCGGACCGTCGGGAATTCTTGCGTTCAGTTCCATTTATTTGACCAGCCCCGCGAGAACGCTGATCGGGATAGAAATATACCCGGCCACGATGACGATCGCGAGTGCGGCGGCAGCTTTACGTAACAGCGGAGTGTGGCGCGGATGATTCAGGCCGAGAGATTGAAACATGCTCCAGGCGCCGTGACGAATGTGCAGGCCGAGCAGAATCATCGAGAAGATGTACCAGGCCGAGACATACCAGACACGGAAACCTGTTACCAGGTTGTGGTACACATCGCCTTCCACGAATCCGCCACCGGGATGGAAATAGCCAACAGTCAGATGCAGCAGGTGATAAATGATGAAGGCCAGAATAATGGGGCCGCTCCAGTACATGGTGCGCGAGGCGTAAGAGGAGACCGTGTTCTGCCGCTTGGCGTACGAGACAGGACGGGCATTTGTTTTGCGCACGGCCAGTTTGATGGACGACCAGATATGCAGCCCCACGGCCAGCAGAAGAACGGACCGCGCTCCCCACAGCGCTTCGGGGAAACGCCGGAGAGCCGCACCGTAGAAGTTCAACTGTTCCGAACCCTCGAATACCTGCAGATTTCCGATCATATGGAAGATCACGAACAGGAATAGGATGATGCCGCTGACAGCCATGATGGCTTTTTGGCCATTGGTTGATTCCCAAAAGCGCACAGGGCGAACTTCACGCGTGCCGATCACAGTGGTAGCCATGTTGGTTCCTAAATTCGAAAGCGAATGAAAGGTGAGCGGACCGCTGGCGGACGCTCGAACGCATTACGCTGCGACAGTTTGCCTGACGCTACTTTCAGGGTATCGCAGGGAATGCAGGACGACTCGCTCGCGCGGCTAAACCTTGCAGAGCTGGTAGGCCTGCTCCAGGCCGTGAATGGGCGGGGTCTTGACGGGTATGAATTCGTGCGAGAAGAAACCCTGGAACCCGGTGTCGGCGATGGCCGTTGCTACGGCGCGCCATTGCACTTCTTGTGTTTCGTCCAATTCATGCCGTCCGGGATTGCCACCCGTGTGGAAATGCCCGAAGAATTGAATATTGTCCCGAATGGTGCGGATCAGATCGCCTTCCATGATCTGCATGTGATAAATGTCGTAAAGCAATTTCACCTTCGGCGAATCGACCTGTTTCATCAGCTCAATGCCCCAGGCGGAGTGGTCTGCCATGTAGTCTTTGTGATTGACTTTGCTGTTGAGAAGTTCGAGATGAATTGTGACGCCCTTTTCTTCGGCGAAACCCTTGATCTTGTTCAATCCGATAGCGCAGTTTTTCAGCCCCTCGTTGTCGGGCATGCCACCGCGATTGCCGGAAAAGGTAATGACATCGGTGACCTTGGCGGCTGAGGCAAGCGTGATGTCACTTCTGAGCTTTTCCAAAACTTTGTCGTGGTTTTCGAGTCGATTCAGGCCGATCGGAATAGTGTTGGGTGGTGAAGCTGCCGTCATGGAAGGCACCAGGCCATACTTTTGAACCGTCGCGTATTGCTCAGGCGTTACCAGATCAATGCCCTTAAGGCCGATGCGAACGGCTTCCTGGCATAACTGGTCGAGGGTAAACCACTTTTCATAACACCAGAGACACACGCCCTGCTTCAAACGCCCCCCTCCCGCCGCGTCGGGAGCAGCCAACGCAGGACGCCCCAATACAGCAGCGCCGGCCGCCACCGCAGACTTCAATGCTTTTCGACGATTCATTCGAGAGCATCCTATCAAACCACGATTGCATCGTGACAGATATGGCTTTTCGGTTCCCTCCTGTGCCTGCGGTACTGCTTAGTATGCTCAGCGTGCAGTTCGGAGCCGCTTTGGCCAAGGATTTGTTTCCGGCGCTTGGGCCGGTGGGAACGGTGAGCTTACGGATCGGTTTGTCGGCGGCTGTTTTGTGCGCGGTGTTTCGGCCCCGGCTGTTTACTTTTGAAAGAGCGCAGTGGCGCGCCCTTATTGCTTATGGCGTTGTGCTGGCGCTGATGAATCTGTCGTTTTACCTGGCGCTGGCACGTATCCCACTCGGGCTGGCCGTCACTCTGGAATTCATCGGGCCGCTGACGGTCGCGGTGTTCGGGTCGAGGCGGTTGCAGGATTTTATCTGGGTGACGCTGGCCATGGCCGGCATCGTGCTGATTGCGCCGTGGGAAGCGTCTCGCAACGTTAATACGGGCGGGGTCTTGTGGGCGCTGGCAGCGGCCGTTTGCTGGGCGATTTATATCGTCGTGGGGGCGAGAGTGTCGCGTCTCGTGGCAGCTGGTCCGGGCGTCGCTACGGGTATGCTGCTGGCGACAGTGGTGATTGTGCCGTTCACTATCGGGAGCCACTCACTCACACATCTGACGCCGGACCTGCTGCTATCCGGGCTGGGCGTCGCGCTGCTATCAAGCGCCATTCCGTTTTCACTCGAAATGATTGCGCTGCGCTCGATTCCCGCGCGCACGTTCGGCATTCTGTTGAGTCTGGAGCCTGCTATCGGAGCCTTGAGCGGCCTGTTGCTACTGGGCGAACACCTGAATTCGAAACAGTGGGCAGCGGTTGGGTGCGTGATGATTGCCAGTGCCGGCGCAACAGTGACAACCAGACATCCAGCCGAATCAGTTACCGCCTGAACGTTCTTCAGACGTTGACAACCAGCAGCCGCCCGCCGAGAACCAACAGCTTTCATCCGGCTCCGTGCCGCGACGGAGGGAACGAACTTCGTAGGTATCGTCGCGCTTGAAAGCCGCAGTGAGGCGTTTGGCGAGATCTTCATCGCGCGCGCCGATGCACGGAATGAATAGAGCAGGTGTGTGGAAGCGTGCTTCGAAACGCGAGTGCGCAGTACGGGTGATCAACAGCATGGCTCCGGCGCCGTGCGTAGGCGTCAGTGGAAAAAGCAGCCGTCCACCCGGCCGAAGTGCATCCAGCCAGACGTCTAGTGGCGCGGTGGCGCCGGCGTTGACATAAAGAACGTCGCAATGCGGCAAAGGGCCAGCCGATCCTGACCGGCAATGCACTGCCACGTTCTGATAGGTTGCAAGATTGCAGGCGGCGCGCTGCGCGAGTTCGGAATCGATCTCGTAGGCAGCGACAGAGCCGGCCTCGCCAGTGAGTTGCGAAAGGATGGCGGTGTAATAGCCGGTACCTGCGCCGACGTGGATGACAACATCGCGCTCGCGAATCTTCAGCGCAGCCAGGCAGAGAGCGTGGAGACTTGGCTGTCCATTGTTGATGCCGCCGGGCGCCAGGGCGACGAGAATGTCCTGATAAATCAGTGACGGGTCATCGCTGGGTGTTTCGATATAGCCGCCGCCCGTCAAGACTTTCCAGGGTCCTTTGCCTACAAAATGCTCGCGCGGGGTTTTTTGGAAGGCCTGCCACAAACGCTCCTGCTCTTCGCCGAGCGAGGCCGTGATCAGGCTGGCGAAAAAAGCTCGATGCGCTGCTAAGCGATCCATGAATGAACAGCTATTCCGAGGAAAGGTCCTGCTTGCGGGCCTGCTTTAAATGATGTTCCAGATGCGGCAGCAGAGCTTTCGCATAGGCTTGCAGATCCGGAGAGGCCCCGTGATCTGCCTCGCGTTTTACCGAGACCAAGGCATTCTCATGTTCGTTCACCACCAGCTTCAGGAACTGGTGGTCGAAGGCATCGCCTTTGGCCTTGCTCAACTTCTTGATCGCGGTCAGGTGCACGTCGTCGAGCGTGTTGGGAGCGACACCGCCGGTCTTATTGGCGATCAGAGTAAGCTTCTTCAAATCCAGGCTGTGCTCCTGTTCCAGAGTGCGGCCCAACGCTTTTATCTGAGGGCTGGTGGCCCTGGTCTGGGCCAAACTTCCCAGCCGAACCGAGGTTAGATCGAATTCACCGGCAAACTCAATGAAGTCCTTGTCATTGGCACTCAGTTGATCGAGTTGACCAAATGCCAGCGGTGAGCCAAGCGTCACACTAAGAGCCACGACGGGGAAGAAGTTCCTGAACATCTGTCTTAGCTTACTTCGAGCGAGCTTACTTCAGATACCACGTACGAGATGATATCCCCTAAGTGAAGATCACGCAGCTCAAAACAACGCGCATCGCCGAATTTCCCCAGCTTCTCTGGCTGCAGGTAGAGACCGATGAAGGGCTGAGTGGACTGGGCGAAACGTTCTTCAACGCCAGTTCGGTAGAGGCGTACATTCATGACGATCTGGCTCCGCAACTAATTGGGCGCGACCCGCTCGCTATCGATGCCATCTCACGGGATCTGGTGGGCTATCTCGGTTTTCGCTCTACCGGTGTCGAAGCCAGAGCGCATTCGGCGGTAGATATTGCGCTCTGGGATCTATTTGGCAAGGCGGCCGGCCAACCGCTGGTGCAGTTACTCGGCGGCTGGACTCGTGATCGCGTGCGCACTTACAACACCTGCGCCGGCGATCGCTACATGCGGAAAGCACAGACACAATCCAGCCAAAACTGGGGCGTCGGGGAAGCCTCAAGCGGCTCACCCGTCACCGGCTTCGATGATCTGCAAGATTTTCTGACGCGAGCCGGCGAGCTGGCCGAATCGTTACTGGCGGAAGGCCTTACCGCCATGAAAATTTGGCCCTTCGATGCAGCCGCCGAGAAAACGCAGGGGCATTACATCTCACCTGCTGATTTGGAGAAGGCGCTCGAACCGTTCGCCAAGATTCGCGAACGGGTGGGCCGCAAGATGGAGATCATGGTGGAGTTCCATTCGATGTGGAAGCTTTTGCCTGCCATCAAGATCGCTCGCGCACTCGCGCCGTTTGAGACCTTCTGGCATGAGGACCCGATCAAGATGGACAGCTTGGCTACCCTAGAGCGCTATTCAGCGGTGTCGCAGGCGCCTGTCTGCGCGTCAGAAACGCTGGGCAGCCGTTGGGCTTTTCGTGACCTGTTGGAAACGAAGGCGGCCGGGATAATCATGCTGGATCTGGCGTGGTGCGGCGGTGTATCGGAAGCCCGCAAGATTGCAGCCATGGCCGAAGCGTGGCAGTTACCCATTGCGCCGCACGACTGCACAGGCCCGGTTGTGTTTGCCGCCTCCACACATCTTTCGCTCAACGCGCCGAATGCATTGTTTCAGGAGTCGGTACGCGCTTTTTACCGGGGCTGGTACTCATAGGTCATCAGCGGTGTGCCTACGGTGAAGGACGGTTGTGTAAGTATCACCACCGAGCCTGGGCACGGCTGCGCACTGCTGCCGGATATCGAAAAGCGCTTTACCGTGAGCCGCCGAGCATCGCTTTCCCGTTGACCAACTGGCTCGCATCAGCGGGATGCGCTCCCACGCCTCTGAAATTCTCCAACTGAAGGCCGGTTACGTTTTCCGCTTCGAGCGCCGGGCCGTAATACTCCGGCGGGTCTGCGCCCCAATGCACGGTCACGTTACGCAAAGAAAGATCTGAAGCCCAGCGGCAGTACACACCGGCAATCTTGTGCTGATACAAGCCCAGGTAGGCGGTGCCGGGCCGCAGGTCATAGAATCCGCCTTTGATCGGTGAACTTTTCCGGATACTTACACGCACATCGTCGAAAGCAACGTCGCTGATCGGGCTATCCTGCCAGCCGTGAATAAACAACCCACTCTCGCCGTCGCACAAGACGTTGTGAAAGCGGAGCGCGCGAACCGTGCCCGTTTTTGTTCCGGCGTCACGCGGCAGATTTGACAAGTGAATCGGCTCGCCTGCACCCCACCACATCGCCGCTCGCAAGCCGGTTGTGATAACCATATCTGAGAAGACCAGGTTTTCGACAAGCGCCCCATCACGATTTAACAGGCAAATGCCTCGGTTACTATGCGAAATCACGCATCCAACGAAGACCGCATTCCGAATAGTCTCCGGACCTTCCGGCTCGATCTTGATTGCCGCTGAACTGGAAGTAAGCGTACAGCCCGTGACGGTGATATCTTCACACGGGCCATACTTTGTGAAGTTACGGGATGTTTTGAGGATGATACAGTCGTCGCCGGCCTGGATGTTACAGTTTGCGATTCGTACCCGACGGCAATGGTCCACGTCGATGCCGTCGCAGTTCGGGACGCGGAGATCGTTAAGAATTGAGATACCTTCGACATACAAACCGTCGCAGCCAATCGGATGAATGGTCCAGGTAGGAGCGTCAACAATCGTAAAGTTTTCCAGCCGCACATTCCGGCAGCCGACAAATAGAAGCATGCGAGGGCGGCCATCAGGAGGATTGAGTTCCGATGGCTTATCGAGCGGATCGTACGGTCCGAGAAACGCAGCGGTCACCTTGTAGCCGCCTTCCTGCATGTCTTTCAGATAGGCGTGAAAATTGCCATCGATCCGGCCGGCGCCGCAAATTTGTACATTTTCGGCTTCTTTGGCAAAGAGCAGCGATCCGAATTCCCGAAAATCATCGCGATTGCCGCTGGCCTTCAAGGTCGCGCCGTTTTGAATTTCGAACGTGATGTTCGATTTCAGAGTGAGCGTGCCGCTGAGATAGGTCTTGCCGGCCGGTAGCAGCACGCGCCCACCGCCGGCTGACGCACAGGCATCGATGGCGCGCTGAATGGCGCGCGTATCGTTTTCGATTCCATCGCCTCGAGCACCAAAACTAAGCACGGAATAAATAGCGGGTGCTTGCGCTTCGAGGAAGCCCGGGGCCGCCGCCAGCAGGCTCAGGAACGATCGCCTTCTCATGCCTCAAGAATTTTACACATCCTCATCCCAGTATTCTGTTGAAGTGCGCTGCTTCGTGGCATTAATTTGGCTGTCCCCACTCGTTGCTCAGCAATTTCACGTTGAACCAAACATTTTGAAGCAAGGGCAAGTTCTGAAGGTGTACGGCGACGGGCAGGCTCGTAACGCGCGCCTGAATCACCACTCAATCGAGCTTTTCCCGCAGGACGGCGGCGGAACTTTGGGCCTGATGCCGGTTGACGTTCTGGCGAAACCGGGGCTCTATCGGCTCGAGTGGCTGGATGAAAAGAACAGCGTCATCCACACGCAAGAAATCACGATCAGGAATGCTCATTATGCGACGCAGAATGTGGTGCTGAGCAAAGCCCTCTCCGAACTACACTCAAGCCCGGAAGAACGCGCCAGATTCGCGGCATTTCTCAAGGATGTTTCAGCAAGGCGTTACTGGCGGGAGCCGCTGGAACCACCCATTCCAGGCTGCATTACATCGCCTTTCGGCGTGATGCGCCTACACAATGGAAAGCCCACCGGCGAGTATCACGCCGGACTCGATCAACGCGGGCCGCTCGGTTCGCCGATTCATGCCGTCACCGCTGGCGTGGTCAAGATAGTCGGGGAATTTGCGCTACGAGGCGGTACGGTCGCTATAGATCACGGACAGGGTCTCCAGTCGATCTATCTGCATATGTCGAAATTTGAGGCGCAGCAGGGCCAGCAAGTAAAGGCGGGCGATGTAGTCGGTTACGTCGGTTCAACGGGCCGTTCCACCGGCCCGCATCTCCATTGGACGCTCTATGCGAATGGTGAGGCGATCAACCCTTTACAGTGGGTTCACTTAACAGCTTGCGCGTCTTCCCATCCCGCGCCGAAGCACAGTCATTAACAACCCGAAGCCACCCAACAATAAGAATGTTTCATTCGGCTCAGGAACCGTGGACGTAGAACCAATCGAGTAAGTCAAGTTATCGAGGGCAAACGGCGCCGGTGTTGCGCCCGGAACTTGCGAAGAGAAATCGAGAGCGGCGGTTTTCACCGAAGCGCCCGAGTAAGAATACGAGCCTTCCGAAGCATTGGGGCAGACCGCGGGAGATGGTGGGCAGCCTGCTGGATGCGTGAGATTATTCGACGTGCCTAATGAGAAGCCCGCCGCGTTGAAAAGCCGAACCTGAAACACGTCCTGAGTTGTTACTCCAAGCGCGGCATCGAAAGAGAGTTGCGAAGTAGGTGCGTCGAAAGTAAGCGTCAGGACGCCGGGAACGCTTCCTAACAACACGGGACTCATTAAGTTCTTTGTGATCCCGCCGAACGGTGCGCCAAACGTTGCTCCGCCGACAAAATTTGACGACGCCTGACTGTCTCTGACGAAGCTGAAATCAATTCCGAATGCATGGAACCCGGATGCTGGAATCGGGGTGGGTGGCAATTCGCTGAAATTGAGGGTTGTGATGGTAGCCGAAGAAGCGAGTTCCGGATGGAATAGCAACAGCATGGAAAGAGAGCTAAGTAAGAGTAATTTTGACGTCATTGTTATCTCCAGGTTAGAACGCTCATTGCCCTTTGGTTAAGGCGTGTACAGATCACTCATCCTAAAGCTTCGGTAGGTCTGACTGTTCATATCGAAGTACACCATTGGTGCTGCTTCGCCCGGACCCGGTGAAAATTCAATCGCCTCGCTACTATCCGGTGCCGGAACTCCTGCCAAGAAATACAGGTTGTTACTTAAAAGCCTCTGCGCAGAACCGACGGCGTACGAATAGAGGTTCAGGCGTGCTTCGGTCGAAATGGCAACGGTCAGGGCCGATTCATCGACAGTTAAGGCAAGTCCACGACTTCCATTGAACAAGGTGTGAGTTTCATTAGCGTTGTCAAACAAGGTCATTTCGGTTCCAGTGAGGCTTACATTGTGTTGATGGGTGAACCAGTTTCCGCTCAACAAGGCGAAATTTCCTTGATTTCCCATCGTCCAGATAATGTCCCCGGCACCAGCGCCACTGGCGTAATCGATCTTCAACACCCAATCCTGGTGCCGGACGGACAGAATGATGTTGTTATCACCGGTATAGTTCAGTGAATTGGCGTGCATCCAGTCGTTCGCCACCATCCCGTATTGCAGCACCGGACAACCAGGTCCGTTGGTGATGCAGGTTTCGCCTAAGATTGCTTTGCGCATGACGTTGAGATGTTGAAACCCACTCCACGCCCAAACCACTTGAAAGTTATCATCTAAAACCAGAATCGCGTCGCCCAGCACGTCGACCGGCCCTTGTCCCTGGTCAGCAATCTGTTCTATTCCCGCCAGCACCGCGATATTTCCATTGGGCAGCCGTATCGCATCATGATTAAAGCCCGCTATCCGGTTAGGAATGGCAGAGCTAATGATGTTAAAAGGAGCTCCGGTCAGCTCTTCGCCTACCCGCGAGATGTTGGTTTCACGAATGATGTTACCTAGAAGATCGATTTCCTGCAGTGATTCACCGTGAATCACCATCATGGTGCCGCCATTAAAAGGCCGCAACAGCTGGTTAGCACCCGGGTAGTACCAAATAACACTGCCGGAAGTGTCGTAGGCTACTGGAATGGTGGTTTGAGGACCAAGGTAAGAGTTGAGGATCACCGGTTGGCCTTGACTGACTCCCCGCACGGTCATAGTTGGGATTTGCACGCCCGTCGGGAGTGCGCCGGTGCGAAACTGCGACACTGGCCCATTGGTAAAAGAGAAACCGGAAGAGACCTGGTACGCCATCGTGTAGGTGGTGTTGGGCGTCATGCCGGCGATCTGAAAATTCACACTCTGTCCTGCGACACAGTTTTGATAAGGCGTAGCTGAACCGTTAGTGACCGCTATGCCGAGCGGCGCAAAGAACACGCGCATCGTGCCGGCTGTGCAAGAAGCACTGTATATGGCAACCAAAGGGTTGCTGGTTCCAGTTACAACGGGTGTATCGAGACTGGTTAGCAGGGAGGTCGCTGTATAGGTAGCGGAGGTTACGCCGGTATCCGCCAGATTTGCAGAATCGCGGGCCGTCACTGTAACTGTGTACGCGCCTTCCTGCATGGGGGCGTAGCTGATCGTGGTCATCGAGCCGAAATCGCGGCTAACCACTGTTACTCCGTTCTGCGCGATGACCCAGCGAAATTGCAGGGTCTTACCATCCTGGGCCGTGTTACTGGCGGTCCAGTTGACGCTCGTGCCTACGGGTTGGGAGGCGGCAGTCGGTCCAGTTACGCCGACCGTGACTGCACTCGCCGGTAAAACCGCGAGGAAAAGTGGAAGGAAAACAGCGAGATAAGTTGGTTTCACTAGGGGAACTCCGTTCCACAGAGTATACACAAAACGGATTTCAATTAGATCACAGCGCAGGAAGCTTCGTTTTTCGTATCAATTGAACGATCAACGGAACGTCGATCCTGCTTACGGCCGTTGCCTGCGCAAATATCGCCAACCTTCTCGCACGGTTTGCCTCGCGCCGTCAGGAGATGGCCGTTCGCGCTTCGCTCGGCGCGAGCCGCTGGCGCATCATTCGCCAGGTGCTCACCGAAAGCCTACTCCTTGCCATTTCTGGGGGCTTGCTCTGCGCCGTGTTTGTCCGCTGAACAATAGCCGGCCTGCTCCCACTCGCTCCCCAAACGCTCACTTAGTCGGCGCGCATCACTGTCGACACGCGTGTCTTTCTCTTCTCGGTCGCCCGTCTGTTCTGACCGCCCTCGTTTTCGGCCTGGGACCCTCGCTCATCACTTCTTACCTCCACCCGCCACTGCGGGCCTCATCAACGGCGGTTCCCGTTTCACCACCAGCAGCGGCCGCTTGCGCCGTTGGTTAGTCATTGCCCGCGAACGTTTCAGCGCAGTGCTCTTAACCGCTTTCTCGCTAGCCGCCTTGCTGCTTGCCTCCGTTGGCTTCTCCAGCCACTCCGGGTGGCGAGGAAGGCCGCCCATTTCTGGTCGCGTTCAGCCATCAAGCCCCAGCGCAAAGGGTAGATCAGGTGGTGGTTAGAACTGCCGACCTCGCAGGTCCAGAATTTGGCCTGACGGATGCCCAGGCGGTCTCAGATGGATAGAGTCACCTGCTCGAAGCGCTTGAGTGGTCGGGCAGGCGGCCCACGTTCCTTTCTCTATTCGACTATTCGCAACGCAGTGCGCTGATCGGATCGACACTCACCGCGCGGCGCGCAGGCAAGTAGGAGGCAAGCAAAGCGATAAGAAGTATCGCAACAGCTACCTCCGCAAAGGTGACCGGATCAGGGGAGCTAACGGAGAAAGAAGATTCGCCATCAATCGGATCAAGCAAAAGGAAGCGGTCAGGCCAGTGAGAATTCCCACCGCCGCGATCTTCGCCCCCTGCGCAAGCACTACTCGCAACACATCTCCAGATGGAGCGCCGAGTGCCATGCGAATTCCGATTTCCCGCGTGCGCTGGGCGACGGAGTATGAGATAAGACCATAAATACCGAGTAAGAGATCACGCCATACACTCCCAGGCAGGCCAGCAGCAACGCTAAACCCGCGAAACCAGTGAGCAGCAGCGTGATCAAGCGCGGCTACCTGGCGGCGCGCCGCCTGAACCAGGCTGTGCGGATCGATCCATGGCCGTATTTTCGGCGACAACCATTTTGGAAAACGGGCTCTGGGCTAGAGGGGCATAGGCCTCGGCAGCGGCTGCGACGCCGAGGCCGCTCTGTTTCACGTCTTCTACAACCCCTACGATGTCGCGCATGGGCAGCTCGCCCGGGCCATAGCGGTAACCGATTGCCGGCCGGATACGTTTCCCCTATCGCGTCCTGATTGGGAAAGAAGCGCCGCGTGTATCTGGCGTGGGCGCTGCTGGAATCGGCGAACCTGATGATTCTGGCCGAAAGTATTGCAGCACTCGATTCGGAGACGGCCCGACTGGCTTTGGAGACGACGGTGGCGCGGGCGAAAGACGCGGAGTTTGTTCCTACCCAATAAAAGAAACGGAAGAAAGCCTTTCATCCACAGGCAATTGGGTGTAGAATCCCATTCGAGTCGACGACATGAAACACAAAATACTCATAGCTGCGGCGGCCATGTGGATGATTTGGCCCAGCGTTGCCGGCGCACAACAGCTCCCGCCGCTGACCCCGATCCCGCCACCGCATGGCCATTCCATCCTCGCCCAGACCCGCAGAGCAGATCTTGCGGCCCAAACGGGGTCGCCGTGGCAGGCACTGACGAATCAACCAACGTTTCTGGTTAACGGCGCCTGCAACCCGCTTCAGCTTACCGATGGCACGGTTATGGTGCAGGATTGCGGCTCTCAGAACTGGTGGCGGCTGACGCCGGATGATACCGGCAATTACGTAAATGGGACGTGGACGCAATTGGCGTCACTGCCGGCTGGATACAGCCCGCTCTATCACTCGTCCGCGGTACTGCCTGATGGGCGCGTCATCATCGAGGGTGGCGAATACAATTTCTTTCACGACGTTGAGACTAACTTAGGCGCTATCTACGACCCGGTAGCCAACACATGGACCTCCGTGCCGCCGCCTGCAGGGTTGGCGAGGATTGGCGATGCCCAGAGCGTTGTGCTCGCTAATGGGACTTATATGCAGGCCAATTGCTGCACCACGGAGGCCGATCTGCTCGATCCCAAGACCTTAGCGTGGACTCCAACCGGGGCAGGCAAGTCCGATGTTTACTCCGAGGAAATGTGGACGCTGCTGCCCAATCAGCGGGTGCTGACGGTGGACACGTACGTTTTTCAATACAACGCCCCGGGAATGAACTCGGAGATCTACAATCCCAGCACGGGCAGATGGCAGAGCGCTGGCAGTACGAGGTTGCAACTTTGGGATTCGGCGGCGGATTGCGGCGGACAAACGGTCTCCTCGTTTGAAGTGGGGCCTGGAGTCTTGCGGCCCGACGGAACGGTCTTTTACACCGGGGCGAACAGCTGCGGCGCAGCGCATACCGCAATCTACAATTCTTTTACCGGGAAATGGACGGCTGGACCGGATTTCCCGAACGGAGTCGACATCGCCGACGGCCCGGCGGCATTGGAGCCGAATGGCAAGGTTCTGATGATGGCTAGCCCAGGCATCTATCAAACACCTGCGACGTTCCTCGAATGGGATGGAAAGAACCTGACCCAGATCCCCGGCACGCCCAACGCACCGAGCGATTCGTCCTACTACGGCAACATGCTGGTGCTTCCGACCGGCCAGATTCTGCTGACCGACTTCTCGAATGACGTCGAGATTTTCACGCCCGCGGCCAGCCCTAAGCCGAATGGAAGACCGCTCGTTCTGTTCACGCCGCTCCTTCTTAGCCCGGGTGATTCGTATCAAGTCTTCGGCATAGGATTGAACGGTGTTTCGCAGGGAGCAGCGTACGGAGACGACGTCCAAGCCGCCACGAACTATCCCTTGGTGCGCATCACAAATCTCAAAACCGGCCATGTTTTCTATAGCCGCACCCACGATCACAGCAGCATGGCTGTCGCGTCGGCTGCTATTGTGTCCACTCATTACGATGTTCCAGACGGCCAGGAGCCGGGTCTCAGCGAGCTGGTTGTGGTTGCGAACGGGATCTCCTCGAATCCTGTCTTTCTTTACGTGCAGTAGGCTTCCATCACGAAATGCGCGATCTCAGGCGCATGACAGGTGTCAGCCGTCCGAAAAACTATGTCCTCATGCAACATGTCGCGGTGAGCAATGAAGCAATCGAACACAAACCACTTACCGAACCTGTTTTCCTGATTTTGACCGGCTTGGCCGATCAGCCCAGGCATGTAACTCGTGCGAATTGCGAGTATGCGTTTGAAAGAGAGGGAGGCGCAGGGCCGTGCCAAGAATCGAGCCATTCTTCGGTTGTATTCAGCACGGTAAAGAACAAGGTTTGCCGCCGAGTGATCGAGGCGTTTGAACTGGCAAGAACAGATTCCGGGCTCCGGCTTCTCCTTCAAATATCGCGGGGGAACCTGCCCGTGCCGGTTAGCTCGAATCGCTGCTCGACTACTCGCAACGCAATGCGTTAATCGGATCGACGCTCAACGCTCGGCGGGCAGGCAAGTAGGAAGCAAGCAAAGCGATAAGAAGTATTGCAACAGCTACCGCCGCAAAGGTGACCGGATCAGCGGAGCTAACGGAGAAAAGAAGATTCGCCATCAATCGGGTCAAGCAAAAGGAAGCGGTCAGGCCCGTGAGGATTCCCACCACCGCGATCTTCGCCCCTTGCGCAAGCACTACACGCAGCACATCTCCAGACTGAGCGCCCAATGCCATGCGAATCCCGATTTCCTGCGTCCGCTGCGCGACCGAGTATGCGATAACACCATAAATACCGATGCCGGCCAAGATCAGCGCCAGCGCGCTGAAGCAGCCGAGGACGACGAAGGTAACGCGGCGCGTCGAGACCGAATCGCGAACGTATTGCTCCATCGTGGCAATCGCAAAGACGGGCTGATCCGTATCGATCGAGGCAACGGCGCTTCGGATCTCGGAGGTTAGCAGCGCCGGTTCTCCGGCCGACTTCACCAGCAGCGTCATGGAACCCGTGACCCACTGATGAAACGGAAGATATACTTCGAGACGAGCGGGATTCGCCAGCCCGTACATTTTGGTTTCGCCTACTACTCCGACAACCGTGAGCCACTGCGGCAAATCTTGCGACGTGTTGCCCAGCAAGAAGCGGCTGCCAATCGGATTTCGCCCCGCAAAAAACTGTTTGGCTAGCAGCGAGTTAATCATGGCCACACGCGGGTTCTTCTCGTTATCCATGTCGGTGAACGTTCGGCCCCGTATGAGCCGGACGCCTAGCGCGTTGACGTAAGCAGGGCTAATCAGGTGAACGTCGGGATGGGGAAAACTCCCCGGCTTTGGGAGCGCCATGCCATCGATGGTGATATCGACGCGCCCATGGTCGTTCGTCAGCGGAACTCCTGTTCCGAGGGCCGCTGCCTGGACACCCGGCAACTCGCGCGCGCGGCTGAGTAACCTATCCCAAAAATTCAGAATCGACGCATCTTTGTCGTATTGAGAAGTCCGCAAATCGATGCGCATCGTGAGCACGTGCGCGGTCCGAATTCCGGCATCCACCGAGAGCAAGCGAAAGAAACTCTTCATCATCAGTCCCGCCCCAATCAGCAGCACCAGCGCAAGGGAAACCTCCGCGACAGCTAGAATGCCGCGCCAGCGACTTTGCGCAGCGCCCGCACTCGTTGACCTACCCCCATCTTTCAATTCCGATTGCACATCTGCCTTGGTGGAGTGCAATGCTGGCACAAGTCCAAAGACGAATGCAGACAAAGCCACCACGCCCGCGGTAAAAAGGAGTGCCGGTCCGTTCAGTCCCACGTTCGCGCCCGCCAGCATGCCTTCGGGAATCAGTCCTACCAGCCCGCGGATCACCGCGACTGCAAGCGCCAACCCTGCCAGGCCGCCCAGTGACGTCAGAATGAGACTCTCCGCCAGCATCTGCGTAATGACTCGACCACGGCTCGCGCCAACGGCCATGCGCAACGCAATTTCCCTGTTGCGGCCCGCGTTATGCATCAGAAACAAATTGGCAACATTCGCGCAAGCGATTAGAAGTACAAAGGTAACCGCAGCAAAAAGGACGATAACCGCCGGACGTATGTCGCTGACGAACACGTCGCGCAGGGGCTGTAAGGCTACTCCGAATTGATCATTAGAGCCCGGATAAGCCTTTGCCAGGCGCCCCGCAATGCCTTCCATTTCCGCTCGCGCCCGCTCAAAGGTGATGCGCGAGCCTAACCGCCCCAGCACGATCATGTCACCGCGATCGGCACGCTTGTTTGCCGAGGAATTATGCGTCAGCCAAACGCCAATCGGCTCCAGCAAGTCGGTCTTTTCAGTCCACCGGAACTCCGGAGGCAGCACGCCGATGATGTTAAAACTGCGTCCATCGAGCGCGATAGTTCGCCCAACAATATTGCGGTCGCCGCCAAAATGCGATTGCCAAAGCGGGTAGCTCAACAGCGTCACCGCCGCCGCGCCGGCCTTCTCCTCGGAGGCGTCGAAGTCTCGTCCCAGAAATGGACGCATGCCCAGTATCGAAAGGAAGTTTGTGGACACAGCTTGTGCCTTCACGTTTTCCGGCTGGTTAATGCCGGAGAGACTAAATCCCACGCTGCTCACCGCCGCCACCTGGGAAAAAACTCTGTTCTGCGTCTGCCAATCTTCGAAGTTGGGATACGAAACGCTCACCAAGCCCACCTTGGGCGTCGTCTCGTTGAGCACGATCAGGCGCGCGGCATCTTTGTAAGGCAGCGGGCGGAGCAAAATGCCATAAAGTACGGAGAATATCGCCGTGTTTGCACCAATGCCGAGAGCGAGGGTGAGTAGTGCAGCCACTGTAAATCCCGGTGACTTACGCAGCACGCGCCATCCGTACCGAAGATCGTGCACGAGAGTTTCGAATAAACGCACTCCCCATGCATCACGGCATTCCTCCTTCAGCCGGTCTACCCCCAAATTCATCATTGCCTCCCGTCGAGCGTCCGCTTCTGTCAGTCCCGCCATCCGGTACTTATCGATTTGCTGCTGGAGGTGAAACCGCAGCTCATCTTCCAGCTCCGCTTCCGCAACATTTCTTTGGAACACGGAGCGGATACGAAAACCAATATCGTGGAGCATGGAGCGCCCTCTTTAGACCGTCCCGAGCACCTGAGCCATGGCGGCCGCCAGCTGGTTCCAACTCTCCGTTTGTAAATCAAGCTGGCGATGGCCGGCTTTCGTGAGCTCGTAATACTTCGCGCGCCGGTTGTTGTCCGATATTCCCCAGCGCGCCTTAACCCATCCGCGGCGTTCCAGCCGATGTAAAGCGGGATACAACGAACCTTGCTGAATACACAACCGGTCGCCGGACGTTTGTTGAAGGCGTTCGGAAATGCCCCAGCCATGCTGAGATCCAAGAGCGAGAGTGCGCAGAATTAGAAGATCCACCGTCCCTTGTGGCAGATCCAGACCTTGTTCCGACATGTGTTCCCTTTATGCCTCTACAAAAGATTGTGCACTATCTTTTGTCGAAGGACAAGGGGAAAGAAGTCTACCGTGTTTCCGGGTTCAGAAGCCTTCCCACACCAGCGCCGGGAAACTGGATTGCGCGCGAAAGCCCACTGATTCATACAGGCGGATGGCGCTGATATTCGAAGAAGTGACGGTCAGGCTTACGGAGGTGCGGCCCGAGTCGATAATCCTGACAAGCGACTGGCGCAGCAGTTCATAGCCCAGGCGCGCGTTCCGTACAGCGGGCAAGGTGCAGAGCTGCGTAATGTGGCCCGCGTGTTCCGATACCATGCTGGCCAGACAGACGCCGCACACCCGGCCGCTGCGCTCGTCCACAGCGACTGTCGAACACTCCGGGGAAAAGGTTCCGCAGCCCGGGTACTTCACGATATTCATGAGGAAGTGGCGTGCGCCCGGTATGGTGCGGTACTGGTCATTGATTTCACTATCGACATGGCCGCGATAGGACGCCGACACCAGGTGAGCGACCTCTTCGGCGAGCCGCTCGGACCACGGTACAAACGAGACGTTGATCTCAGGCGACTGGCTTTGCAGACGAAGGACCGCGGGGCGGCCAATCTCCATGAAGCAGCGCTCAAATCGCGAAAGTTGCTTGTGAAACGGCAGCGGCTGCGAGGCGGGTGAATGCAGCAGCATCAGCTGCGACTCGATGCGGCGGATGCCGGAGATCAGCATGATGCCCTGCACCGTTGCGCCCAGCAACATCATCTCGTTGGCGGGACTGGCATAGCTTTCTTTGAGGAAGAAATCGCCGATCAGCCCCTTCCGGCCTTCGCAGACGTGATAGGCGTAACCAACCACTTCCCGGCCCGCTACCAGTGCGTAGCCGTACAGAGAGCGAAGCTGAACAAAGCGGCGAAGCAGTTCGGCGGACGGGCGAAAGTCCCAGCGAAAACGGCTCTCCCAAAGTTCGATCTCTTCTTGAAAGAGCGGATCGATATCCGAGGCGGTTAACGTCGGCAGCTCCACAACGTCCGGGGATCGAACCTGTGGGCTCGCCGACATCTCCGAATTATACGTTTACTTCGGCCAGCGTCGAGCTTGGGAGATGTACTTGGTTCTGGAGGAGGCGTCCGATACGCCGGGTGGCTTCGCGCGTGCGAGCTTCATCTTCGATCAGGCTGAAGCGCACAAAGCCTTCACCCATGGGACCGAAACCCATGCCGGGCGAAAGAGCCACGTGTGCCTCGCGCATCAGAAGCTTGACGAATTCGAGCGACCCCATCGCCCGGAATGGCTCCGGCAAGCGCGCCCAGAGAAACATGGTGGCTTGCGGCGGTTGGACCGGCCAGCCGGCTTGTTCGAGACCATCCACCAGCCACGCCCGGCGTTGCTGATACAAGTTACGAATCTTTGCCGGAGCATCCTGGCACTCCAGCAGCGCGGTGACGGCAGCCAGTTGAATGGGCTGGAACATGCCGTAGTCGAGATAGCTTTTAATACGGGTGAGCGCTGAGACAAGGTGGCGATTTCCCAGGCAGAAACCAACTCGCCAACCCGCCATGTTGAAGCTCTTGGTCATGGAGTAGATTTCTACGGCGTAATCTTTCGCGCCTTCGACTTCGAGAATGCTGGGCGGCCGGTAGCCATCGAAGCCCAATTCGGCGTAGGCGAAATCGTGAATTACATAGCAGCCATAGGTGCGGGCGAGAGCAATAATCTCGCGCATGAAATTCAGATCGACGCAAAGAGTAGTCGGGTTGTGCGGGAAGGAAATCAGGATGACTTTGGGCTTGTTGGCAACAGTGCGGAAGTGTTCCTTCAGATTGTCGAGGAAGGTGGCGGCATCGGGCATGGCAAGCATCTGCGCATCTCCTTCGGCCAGCACCACACCGAATTGATGCAGCGGATAAGCGGGGTTGGCTGAAACCACCGCATCGCCCGGCCGCAGCATGGCGTAAAGCAGATGCGCAAGAGCGTCTTTGGCGCCCATCGTGACAATCGCCTCAGTCTCCGGATCAAGCGTGACTGCATATTGTTGCCGGTAGCGGTCGACGATCGCCTGACGCAGATCCTTGATACCGCGTGAGACCGAGTAGCGATGGTTCAGCGGATCAGGCGCGGCCTCGATCAGCGTTTCCACGGCGGCAGCGGGCGTTGCGCCGTCGGGATTGCCCATGCCCATGTCGATTACGTCGATGCCGGTGGCGCGCATCTGGTCGCGCAATTCGTTGATAACGGCAAAAACGTAGGGCGGAATCTTTTGAATACGGTAGAACTCATCGCCAGGAGGCAGCGGCATATAACCAACAGTGTATCGAGCGGTCAGACATGGCGCAGGACGCGCACCGGCAGAAAAATGATCGCAGACACCAGCGCGAGCGCGCCGCCAACGGCAATGCCCACAAAGCGGAAGGGCAGCAGAAGCAGCCAGACGATGGGATAGAGCACCAGCGCGCCCAGGGCCAGCGGCCAGCACAGCAAGAAAAGAAGGCACCACAGCAGAAAGGTCATCATTGGCAATTCCTCATGAGATACGCAAGCCGGGGCGCGCAGGTTCCGTGATCGAAACGTGTTCTACGGCATCGAGTGACTCTGCAACGATTTTTTTTGAGCGTCGCGGAATGGCTGCGTTTTCGCATTGGCCGCATTCCACTCAGGTGCTCTGGCGCTGTTGGCGATGTGTAGCAGTCCTAAGCCAATCATACGATCCACGCGGGCCATATTCTGGTAATCGATCTTGTTCCACTCATCGCCGAGGCCATGGTAGTCGGGATAGTCGAAGGCGACGGTAAGGCTGTGGGCAGGCACGCCCTGCTCGGCGAGTGCATCGTTATCGCTGCGGGTGAAATACGCATCGCTCGCCTCTGCATCTTTATAGACCTTAATGCCGGTTTGGCGGCCGGCTTCCTCCAGAAACTTTGTGACAGTGGAGTAGTCGTAACCGGTCAGGCTGGCTGTGTTGATTTGTTTGCCATTCGTCGAATCGGTTCGGCCGACCTGTTCAAGATTAACGTCGGCAACGGTTTTGTCTAGGGGAAAGACGGGATGTTCGCCGTAGAATTGAGACCCGAGGTCGCCGCGCTCCTCCCCGAAGAAGGTCATGAAGACGAGCGAACGCTTCGGGTGAAGTTTCAGGCGGGCCAGTGCCTGGGCGATTTCAAGGACGGAAACAGTACCGCTACCATCGTCGTTCGCTCCGTTGTAAATATGGTCATCGGTGGCCTTGGTGGACGGACTCGACAAGCCTTTGGCGGTGTCGAGAGTGCCGATGTGATCGTAGTGCGCTGTAAGGAGAACGCAGGTGCTTTTCAGCTGCGGATCGCTGCCGCGCAGGATGCCGATCACGTTCTTGACGGTGACTTTCCGATCATCCGGCGCCGGAATATTTACGGCGGCAAAAGCGGGTTGCGGATCTTTAAGTATCGGGAGAATTTCGCTGCCCGTAACGATGACCGTAGGAACTATGGCACGTTCCGCTTCTTCGGCCGAGATCAGCCGCGAGGCCGGGGAGGAGCGCGATTTCGCTCGTCTGACGACAATTTCCAGAGCGGCTTTGGATGCGCCGACGGCATGATTGAAGGCACGCATCTGCCCGTAAACGGTCATAGCTTTGTCCTGCGGCAGGGCATGAAAGTCGGGCTCTTCGATCAGAATCGCTTTGTCTGTGAGATCCATTTTCTTCAGCTTGTCGAGATCGGGAGAGGAGAACAAAACCACGGAAGCCCCGGAAATGTCCGCGGCTTTTGCGCTTTGGGAAATGATGCAAGAACCGGCCGGTATCTGAACGCCGTCCATCGTTCCGGCTACCACGGCCATTGGCTTGGTGTTCGTCTGCAAAGTGATGGTGAGCGCGCCATTGGGCTTGGGCATGCGCCGCTCAACCATGTGGGCGATTTGAAAGTAATCCTCAGTGCCACCGGGTTCGAGTCCGGCGGCACGGAACTTGGAAGCGATAAATTCAGCGGCGACTTCCAAGCCGGGAGATGGCGTGAACCGGCCCTGCAGCGCATCTGACGCGAGAAAGGAAAGATCGCCCCTGAGTTGTGCGGCAGAGATGGTATCGAGAACCGACTTTAGGCTGGCGGGAATCGGAGCAACAGGGGGCGGAGCTGCGCTGGCGAGGAGACAGCTGATGGAGGCGATTAGAGTAAAAGTGCGTCGAAACACGATCTTTATGCTAGGCTAACCAATTATTGATGAGCCTTTTCCGGACGAAGCCGCTCAGCCTGCTGCTCGAACAAGCGAAGGAGACGCACCTAAAGCGGACTCTGACTGCGACTAGCCTGATTGCACTGGGAATCGGCGCGCTGATCGGCGCGGGTATCTTCGTGCGGACAGCGGCGGCAGCCGCCGAAGCGGCCGGTCCCGGCGTGACGGCATCCTTCGTCATCGCGGCAGTGGGTTGTGCCTTTGCAGGTTTCTGCTACGCCGAGTTCGCCTCGATGATTCCCATCGCCGGCAGTGCTTACACCTATGCATACGCCACCATGGGTGAATTCGTGGCTTGGATTATCGGGTGGGCGCTGGTGCTCGAGTATGCGCTGGGAGCAGCCACAGTATCGATCGGCTGGAGCGAGTACCTCAATAACCTGTTCGGCGGGAGGATTCCGTTTGAGTGGTGTCACTCGCCGATGGAGACGTCAGCTGCCGGGGTACACGGAATGATCAACTTGCCGGCCGTGCTTATCCTCCTCGTCTTATCCTTGATCCTGATCAAGGGCACGCAGGAGTCGGCCATGGTGAATACCGTTATCGTGACGGTGAAACTGGCGATTGTAATTGCCGTGATTTTTCTGGGCTGGCACTTTATCAACCCGGCCAATCACACGCCGTATACGATTCCTGCGGGCATTCCGGGACATGAAGGACTATTCAAGCATGGCTGGGGCGGCGTGCTGGGCGGTGCCGGGATTGTTTTCTTTGCGTTTATCGGTTTCGATGCGGTGTCGACCGCCGCGCAGGAAGCGAAAGATCCCGGGCGCGATATGCCCATCGGCATGCTCGGTTCGCTGGCGATTTGCACGGTTCTGTATATCTCGTTCGGCTACGTGCTGACCGGCATTTGCAACTGGCGCGAGTTTGCGGTCGCCGGAAAGGAAGCCTCGGTTGCTTATGCGATCCAACACTACATGCCTGGATTCGGATGGCTGGCTACGGCGGTCACGGTCGCGATTCTCGCCGGCTTCTCCTCGGTCATTTTGGTGATGCTGCTCGGCCAGAGCCGCGTGTTTTATTCGATGGCGAACGACGGGTTGCTGCCGAAGCTGTTCTCGACCATTCACCCCAAGTTCCGCACGCCTTACAAATCGAACGCCGTGCTGTTTGTATTCGTAGCTGCCTTTGCGGCTTTCATACCGGAGTCCCTGGCCGGCGATCTCACGTCTATCGGGACGCTGTTCGCTTTTGTGGTGGTGTCGCTGGGTGTCTGGATCATGCGTCATTCGAATCCTGAGGCGAAGCGCCCGTTTCGCACGCCGTTCGTTCCGTTGTTTCCCATTCTGGGCATGGTGATCTGCGGCGGCATGATCGTGTCGCTGGATCGTCGCACGCAACTCACCGCGCTCGCCTGGATGCTGATCGGCCTGGTGGTCTATTTCTCTTACAGCCGCTCGCACAGCCGCCTGAATGTGGCAGCAGTCGATCGTCCGGCAAGCGCAGCACCGCTTCGATAAGCTACCAAATCCCGGCTCCGAGCAGGAAGCGTAAGCGCCCCCATCCCAATCCTGCATTTCACCTACGAAGTGAATTTGCCATCATGAGTGTCGTGAAACTACTCGCGATACTCGGACTGGCAGTCACGATGGGATATGCGCAGGAGTCGACGCAGCCGATTGTTCTGCAGGATGTACGGCTGATCGATGGAACCGGAAGCACGCCGCGGGATCACATGCAAATTACGATCACCGGCGGACAGATTACCGAAGTGCGTTCGGCTTTGCTGCGTATTGTCTTCCCGCCGAATGCCAAGCTACTCAACCTAACGGGCAAGACGGTGATGCCTGGATTGATCAATGGCCACGGCCATCTCGGCCTGGTAAAGGGGACGTCGGTCAGTCCCGCCAATTACACGCGCGACAACATCGCGCAGCAGCTGGCGCAGTACGAGCGGTATGGCGTAACAACCATGATTTCACTCGGCATGAATAAAGATCTGCTGTACGAACTGCGCAGCGAACAAGCGCAGGGAAAGCTGGGAGGCGCGACGATTCTCACGGCGGATCGGGGAATTGGAACACCGAATGGCATGCCTCCGGTGAAGGTAGGCGACGATCAGCTTTACCGGCCCGCTACGCCGGATGAGGTGCGCAAAGATGTCGATGAAATGGCGGCGCGCCATCCCAACCTTATTAAGATCTGGATCGACGATAATTTAGGAAAGCTGCCCAAGCAGAAGCCCGATGTGGACGCGGCCGCGGTAGACGAGACGCACAAGCAGGGCCTGCACATCGCCGCGCATTTGTATTATCAGTCCGACGCGAAACAGCTGCTGGCGGACGGGGTCGATATCATCGCGCACAGCATTCGAGACAGCGAACTGGATAGCCAAACGATTCAGACGATTCGAGACAAACGGGTCTATTACATTCCCACGCTGCAGCTGGAAGAATCGTTCTACGGGTATGCCGATCATCCGGCCTGGATGGATACGGCCTTCTTCAAGGACGCGCTCAGTCCAGAACTGGCGAAAGAACTCGTCTCGCCCGAGTACCAGACGAAGATCAAAAACGATAAATCCACGCCGGTGCACCGGCAGGCGATGAAAACCGCGATGGTGAATGTCAAGAAGCTGGCTGACGCGGGAGCGCTGGTGGCCTTCGGAACGGATTCGGGCGCAAATCCTTACCGGCTGCAAGGCTTTGCGGAACATCGCGAACTGCAGTTGTTGGTCGACGCGGGCCTGACTCCCCTACAGGCGATTCACTCGGCGACCGCTGTGAACGCCGTGATGCTAGGGATCGAAGCGAAGTCCGGCACAATCGAGAAAGGCAAGCAGGCCGATGTGCTGGTGCTGAATGCGGACCCTACCGACGACATTCGGAACACGGAAAAGATCGACATGATTTTTCACGGCGGCAAACAGGTCACGCCGGGTCGTTAACTCTGCATCGTAGACAAATATACTCGTTTACGGTATAGTTGAAGCCGGTAGAGTGTATGCACGATTCAAAGCCAGATTCCTTCCTGCCGCTCCCGGCTCCCGTCTTCCACATCCTGATTGCGCTCGCCGATCGCGACCGCCACGGCTACTCCATCATGCAGGATGTCGCGGCGAGAACCGGCGGCAAGGTGCAGTTGAGCGCCGGGACTCTCTACAGTTCAATCCGGCGCATGCTTGAACAAGGATTGATCGAAGAATTGGCGGAAAGCCCGGACCCGGCAAGCACCGACGAGCGCCGGCGCTACTACCGCCTGACACGTTTTGGAAAGAAAGTGGCGGCAGCCGAAGTGAATCGCCTAAATACACTTCTGCAACAAGCGCACGCGACCGGCCTGGTGCCCAAGGCGTCAAAATGATGTGCTCCCAAGCCGTCTACGGAGCGTTCTTGCGCTTTTATCCGGCCGCGTTCCGGGATGAGTACGGCAGCCAGATGCGCCTCATGTTCGCTGAGCAAATGGGCGAAGCCCGGCGCAACGGTGGTCTGCCTAAACAAGCCAGGCTATGGGCACAAGCCGCTTTCGACACATTCACGATCGCACCGAAGGAGCATTGCCACGTGATTCATCAAGACCTGCGCTACGCGCTGCGCACCATGGCTGCCAAGCCCAGCTTCGCAATTGTCGCCATTCTCTCGCTGGCGCTCGGCATCGGCGCCAACACCGCGATTTTCAGTCTCTGGAACGGCGTGTTGCATGCTTCGCTGCCGGTAGTCCGCCATCCGGAAGAATTGGCGATCTTGTCCAACCCCGGGGAAGCCGGCGGATGGCACGGCAACGTGACAGGGAATAGAAACTGGCTCAGCTACGCCGAGTTCGAACAACTACGAGACCAGGCCAGAAGCTTCTCGGGAATGACCGCATCGCAAAGCGGGCTCGCCGACTGGCAGGTTCGTTTTCCAGGCGGCGCGTGGGAACAGGCGCACGAGCGTCTGGTTTCGGGCGGATATTTTCAAGTGCTGGGCGTAAGCCCGGTCTTCGGCCGCGTATTCACAGCAAATGATGACCGCGCCGCTCTGCCTCATGCCGTCATCAGCTACAGCTACTGGCAGCGCCGCTTCGGCGGCAGCACGGATGTGTTGGGGAAAACGCTCGGTATCGCGACCACCCCGACGTTTTCCTCGCCTTCCATCGTGCCCAAAGCTTCCCTAACCATAATTGGCGTCGCGCCGCGCGGTTTCATAGGTGAAACCGCCGGACAGCAGCCTGATCTTTGGATTCCGCTCAGGATGCAGCCCGCCATCGTGCCCGGCGTTGATTGGCTTCACGAAAAACCTCCGGAAAAGATCATGTGGCTCCACGTCTTCGGACGCCTCAAACCGGGAGTGTCGCTCGCGCGGGCTGGCGCCGAGGCCAACGCCATTTTCAAAAGCGGGCTTGAGACATTCTATGGCTCGGTCACTTCCCCCGAACGCCGCCGCGAACTATTCGATCAGCGCCTCAACATCCAGCCGGGAGCTCGTGGCGCTTCGAGAATACGCGCTGATTTTTCCACGTCGCTCACCGCGCTGCTGGGAGCGGTCGGTCTGCTGCTTTTGATCGCTTGCGCGAATCTGGCCAACCTGCAGCTGGCGCGAGGCGCAGCGCGAAACCCGGAGATGGCGTTACGGCTCTCGCTAGGTGCCAGCCGCGGACGACTCATCAGACAGTTGGTCACGGAGAGTTTGCTGCTGGCTTCTCTTGGCGGCGCAGCCGGTCTCGCCGTTGCCTTTCTTCTCCACAGCGCCCTCGTGCGGATGATTGTCCAAGCGGACAAGAACTTTCGGATGAGTTTCACGCTCGACCCGCTCCTACTGGTCTTCACTCTGGCGGGAACGCTGGCAGCCGCTTTGCTGTTTGGCCTTCTCCCGGCATGGCAAGCCACGAGAGCTGATGCCGGAATCGCCCTGAAGGAACATAGCCGCAGCTCCATCGGCGGTGTTGGACGCCAGCGCTTTGGCCGCTCCCTGGTGAGCCTGCAACTGGCGCTTTCGGTGCCGCTCCTGGTGGGTGCCGGATTATTCACGCGGACTTTTTACAATCTGCAGCATCTGGACCTCGGCTATCCCGCCCGGCATCTCCTGCTCCTGCGCATCGATTTACCTGAGTCTGCTTACGACAATGCACGCCGCGGCCGGCTGCTTCGTGAGCTGCCCGCAGAAATCCAGCGCATCCCCGGAGTACAAGCAGCGAGCTTTTCAGAACTCGGCGTCTTCAGCGGCGGCGAATCTAACTCGTCGATCGAGGTAGAAGGTTTCGCGCCCAAGAAAGATAGCGATCGCGCATCGGCCCTGGATCGCGTCGGGCCTGGCTACTTTTCGGCTTTGGGCGTTCCGCTTGCTCTAGGGCGCGAAATCCTCGATCGCGACCGTGAAGGCGCACCAAAAGTCTGCGTGATCAACCAGGCCTTCGACGCACGGTTTTTCGCTGGACGCAATCCTATCGGGATGCAAATTACGACAACCGGCACAGCCACCGAGCGAATCCATTATCGAGTGATCGGTGTCGCCCATAACGCACGTACCCAGACTCTGCGCAGCGAGGTCGAGCCGCGCTACTTTATAGCGCAACAGCAGGATCTTTCCTCTGCCGCTAGTCCGAAGTTCCTGATCCGTACGTCTGCCGGAACCGCGCCGGTACTGGCCGCCGTGCGGCAGGCGTTTCGGCGCGTGGACCCTACGCTACCCATTGAATCCGCAAATTCAATTGAAGAGCAGATAGCCCCTTTGACGGCGCAGGACCGAACGACTGCCCAACTCGCCGTCGTGTTCGGGAGCGTTGCCTTGATGCTGGCCGCTGTCGGATTGTACGGCGTGCTCTCCTATGGAATCGCGCGACGCACAGGCGAAATCGCGGTCCGCATCGCCCTGGGAGCGCGACCTCGCCGCGTTATCGCGATGATCCTCCGAGAGACCAGCGGGCTCGTGATCGCCGGACTGGCAGCAGGCGCGGGCCTCGCTTACGGCGCTTCGCGTTTGATTATGAACCGGCTCTACGGTATTGCTCCGCAAGATCCGCTCACGTTGGCCTTAGCAGCCATCTTGCTATTGATCGTGGCGTTTAGCGCGGCGTACTTGCCCGCACGACGAGCTTCCAAACTGGATCCGATGGCGGCCCTGCGCCACGAGTAGAACTAATCTTCCATTTGCCGGAACACAGGCTCTTTGCCCGCGAGCATGAGGCGTTCATCAAGCGCAGCTTTTACCAGCTCTTCTTCCATTTCGGAGAGGCCTTTGGCATCTTTCTCGATGCGGCTGAGAAGGCCTTTCATGCGACCGCGCGAGACTTCGGCCGGCATGGCGAGCGCATAGGCGAAAAGTGCGTCCGGGCGCAATTCGTCGTTCGAAAAAAACTTGCGAAGGTGATCGAGTTCACTGCGCAGGCTGTAGTAGCCTACGCCCCAGATTGCGCCGCGCTGGACTTCGAGGTCGGAAGATTCGAGATTCCCGGCGAAGTAATTCTGAAAGGCCGGATGCATCGAGCGCCACATGGCTTCGAGCGCTTTGGCGCGCGCGGCCGGCTGTTCATAAGTGGCGATGATGGCGTCGCGTACTTCGTTACGATCCGCTTCTGGAGCAAGCCCGACGATCAGGCCGCTGCGCTCTTCAATTGGCAGGTCAGGAGACCGGAGCGCCGCGAGCATAGCGTCTACCACGGCGATCTCTTCGGTGGAATTGATGAGCGCTTCCCACGAGCGCGCCCGCACGGTCGGTGATTCATCGTGCTGGGCTAGAGACAGGATCTGCTTGCGCTGGTCGGGCGCGAGGTCGGTGTTGAAGAATGAGTGCGCGGCGGCGGCGCGCACCTCGGCAACGGGATGGGTCAGCAGTTCCACACGTTCGTCTTCGTCGAGCAGGTCCATCGGGAGTTCGTCGGTTTCCGGATACAGCGACCAGATGTCGAACTCTTCCGGCGCCTCATCCTGCTGCCAAGGCTGTTCTTTGCGCAGCGTTTCGAGAATGTCGACGACCTCCTGCTTGACAAGCTCTTCACCCAGGCCAAGATTCCGCGATACCGCTTCGAGCACCGGGATGGTAACCGGGTCGCCGTAGATGCCCAGCAGCAGGAGCGTATCGGAGAGATCGTATTCGAGGCGGTCGACCAGGATGCGCATGATACGCTCGTCGCGCACCTTCAGATTCGCCAGGATAAAGGCGACTTCGCCCGACTGCTCTTCTTCGAGTTCGGCGTAAAGAGCAAGCAGGGGTTCGAGCGCTTGTTTGCCCAGGCCGACCAGAGTCTCGACGAGTTCGTCCGGCACATTTTCCGGATCTTCCTTGAGGTAGGAAATAAGGAACGGCACGGAGCCGGGAGCTTTCCAGTGACGCAAAATCGACAACAGCTCCGGCGCCAGATCGACCGTGTCGTTGCTGCGATCGCGCTCGGCAGCAGCGCGTATGGCCGGCAACGACTCTTCCGGCCGGTCGAGCAAGGCGTGTAAGAAACGATGGTCCAGGCCGAGATGGCCGCGCGAGGCGGAATCGAGAATCTCGGCTGGACTTACTTCGTGCAGTTTGTCGGGATCGAGGAACAATAGCAGTTATTCCGGTTCCACGATCACGTTGACGTCGACGGAAACATCGCGATAAAGGCGCAACGGCACCTTGTGTTCGCCGACGGTGCGAATGGGTTCGTCAAGCTGAATTTTGCGGCGCTCGATACGAAAGTTTTGAGCTTCGAGCGCATCGGCAATATCGGCCGCGGTGACTGAACCGAACAGGTGGTCATTTTCGCCGACGCGACGGCGCAGTGTGACGGCGACGTTTGCCATGAGTTTGGCCAGGTCCTCGGCATCGTTCTTCACCTTCGCCTCACGGCGCAGATATCCTTCCCGTTCCTGTTCGACGATCTTCTTGTTGGAGGCGGTAGCGGCGACCGCGAGCCGCTTGGGTAGCAGGAAATTCCGCGCGTACCCGTTAGCGACTTTCACGATTGCGCCGCGCGATCCGACGTTATCTACATCTTCTCTGAGAATGACTTCCATGATGATCTAAGCTCCTGTTCAGACGCGCGAGGCGAAAGCTAGCAAAGCAATGTTGCGCGCCTGTTTGATCGCTTGACTGAGCCGCTTTTGATGCGGCGTGCAAACACCAGATATGCGTCTTGGAGTAATCTTGCCGCGTTCGGAAACGAAGCTGGCAAGCAGCTTGGCGTCCTTGTAGTTGATATCGTCGACCTTATCGACGCAGAAACGGCAAACTTTCTTGCGCCGGAAATACTGTTTCTTACCTGTCGCGATGGCTTTATCGCCGCCGGTAGGGCGTTGTGAGGCCGCAATCGGGCGGCCGCCTCTTTGTTCTGGCATATAATCATTCCCTCCGACTACTCAGTAGCAGGCGGCTCCGGACCTGCAGGTGACGCAACAGTGGGTGCGAGCGGCGTCGGGGCTGCCGGTCCAGGTGCACCGGGCATGGGCGCAGGGGCATCCCCCGGCAACAGCGGTGAAGTGACCGCGGCCGGCATGGGCGGGGTCACCGGTTTCCGCGCGGCTCGTTTTTCACGCGCTTTCCGGCGCTTCTCGATGCGCTTCATCTTCTCGTCGGTGCGTACCGTGAGAAATTTCAAAACCAGATCGGCGACGCGTAAGCGGCGCTCGACTTCACGCACTACCTCGGGACCCGCGTTGAAGTGCAGCAGGATGTACTGCCCTTCGGTATGTTTCATGACCCGGTAAGCGAGTTTGCGAACTCCCCACTTTTCGGTTTTCTCCAGTGTTCCACCCTTCTGGGTGATCACGTTTTTCAGCTGTTCGATCAGCGGATCCACTTCTTCATCGGTGGCATCCGGCCGCACAATGAACAGCTCCTCGTAAATTCTCATTCTTCCTCTTCTTGTATGCCTCGAGCGCGGCGATTAAAAATCGCCATGGCCTTATCGGCGCCTTCAGCAACGATGGATTCGACGGCATCCGCGGTATACGACAGCACCTCATCCACGTCATTCCGCAATTCCCGCTCCCAGGGAGCGAGAACATATTCAGCCGCATCGATCGGGTGATCCGGGCGTATACCCACCCGAACCCGGATGAAAGCATCCGTTTTCAATACAGCCAATATCGACTTGACACCGTTGTGCCCAGCCGCCGAACCGTTCTTCTTGATCCGCAGCGCGGTCCAAGGCAGGTCCAGTTCGTCATACACCACGATTAACTCGCGGTTCGTCAGGTTACGGTAGCTCAGCACCGGGCCAATGGCCGTGCCTGACAAATTCATAAAACTTTGCGGCTTCACCAGAACCACGCTTTGATTCCGGATCTGCCCGCTGCCGGTTAAAGCGGCACCATCGCTTTTGCCTACCCGGATCTGATGACGCCGGGCGAGCTCATCAACCACCAGAAAACCGATATTGTGAGGAGTTGACTCATAGCGGCTGCCGGGATTGCCCAAGCCCGCAATGCAGAAGGGCTTTTCCCGAAAAGTATCGTCAGGACTATTTTCCCCCACAGACCGGAAAACGCCTTACTTCTTCTTGGGCGCTTCGGCGCCCTCCTCTTCCTTCTTGCCCTTCTTGATGACTTCCGGTTCAGATCCCGCTGCCGGAACAGCACCGACTTCCGCCGCGGGTTCTTCTTCCGCCTTGATCGAGATGATATGGGTGATCACAGCATCCGGTACGCTCAACAACTTCATGGAGCCTTCGAGAGGGATGTCGGCGGCACGAATACTCTGTCCGATCAACAATTCGGAAACATTGACGATGAACTGTTCAGGAATGTCGTCGGGCAGGCACTCGATTTCGATTTCGCGAGTGACGATGTCCTGGATACCGCCCTGCAGCTTGACGCCTTTGGGATCGCCCTGCGTGAGAACGGGAACCTTGACTGTGATGCGCTGCGACAGGTCGATGCGCTTAAGATCAACGTGCAGCAGCGAGTCGCGGATGGGATCGTACTGCCAGTCGATGACCATGACGGGAGTCGTCTCGCCGCTCATGCCTAAATTGAAAATCGTGTTGTGACCGGTTTTGCTGTTCAGAATCCGGGTCAGTTCTTTGGGATTGACCGCCACCGCCGTCGCTCCAGAGGAGCCGCCGTACACCACCGCTGGCATGGAACCCTTCGCACGCAAGCGCCGTGCTTCATTCTTGCCGCGAGACTCGCGCGCCTCGGCGGCCACCGTAATATCTTTTCTCATCCTTCACCTCTCTGTAAACCAGGACGGCTACCTAAAAAGTTGCCGGACCCTGGCCACGATCCGCCCGCTCAGATCTTCCGACCGGGCACTTGCAAAAACCTAGATAAACAGGGTGCTGACCGATCCACCTTCATGGATCGATTGAACCGCCCTTGCCAGCAGCGGGCCGACCGAAAGGGCCCGAATTTTCGGACAGTTCGCGGCCTCTTCCGTCAGCGGAATCGAGTTTGTAACCACTAACTCTACCAGCTCAGACCCCTCAATTCTCTTCACCGCCGGACCCGACAGCACCGCGTGGGTAGCGCAGGCCGTAACACTATTAGCACCTTGGCTGAGCAGTGCCTCGACACCCTTGACGAGCGTTCCGGCCGTGTCGACCAAATCATCCACAATCAGACAGTGCCTGCCACGGACATCGCCAATGATGTTCATCACCTCGGCAACATTGGCATCCGTACGGCGTTTATCTATAATCGCAAGCGGCGAGTTCAGATTCTTGGCGAACGATCTCGCCCGCTCCACACCGCCCGCATCGGGCGAAACCACGATCATTTCACCGCGCTCGAACCGGTTGGCAAAATCATTGACCATGACGGGCGCGGAAAACAGGTGGTCTACAGGAATATCAAAAAACCCTTGAATTTGCGCGGCGTGCAGATCGAGCGCCAATACCCGGCTCGCTCCCGCTCGCTCGATCAAACTCGCCACCAGCTTGGCGGAAATTGGCATACGCGGCCGATCCTTACGGTCCTGCCTTGCATACCCATAATAGGGTAACACTGGCGTGATGCGCTCAGCGCTCGCCCGCTTCAAAGCGTCGATGATGAGCAGCAGCTCCATCAGGTGGTGGTCGACCGGCGTGCAGGTGGGTTGAACCACGAAGACGTCTGCCCCGCGCACATTTTCCTGGATCTGCAGGTGCGTTTCGCCGTCGGCAAAGCGTTTGATCATGGCTGCGCCGATCGGGCAATCGAGCGCCTCGCATATCTCTTCCGTCAAGGGACGGTTGGCGGTGCCGCTGAATACTTTGAAGTCGGTGAACAAGGCTCGCGCGGGTTTGGGGGCAGACATCCTCGTCTCTCTCTGACCGTTAAGCAAAGCAGCAGTTCGGCGCTGCAGCGCCCAGGGCGCGATGCCACAGTTGGCGGTAGCGATTGCGCGGAACGAAGCGAACCGGGATCGCGGTCCCTACCGGAAAACGATTAGCTGCGGCGGCGGCCGACTCCTCGTCCTCGAAAACGCCGAACACAGCCGACCCACTGCCGGTCATTAAGGCCGGTTTGGCGCCCAGGCGCTTCAATTTGCGCACGGTCCGAGACAGTTCCGGATGCTGCCGAAACACAGCTTCTTCAAAGTCATTTTTCAGCGGAAAGTGTTCCAAATCGTGCTCGGCCAAAGTCCAGGCGATCGTCTGAAACTCTCTCAGGATAGGGGACTCGGACTTTGAAGTCAACGCATTCGTAACATCCCGGGCGAGGGTACGGTACGCGGTAGAGGTAGAGACATGGACGCCAGTGGAAACCACCAGGACCGAGCGCGCCGGCTGGTCGGGCAAGGGGTAGAGTTCACTACCCCGTCCCACGGCCAGGGCGGTACCACCGTAAAGGAAAAAGGGGACGTCGCTGCCCAGCATCTCGGCCATGCGGACCAGCTCCGGCAACGGCACCGTTTTCCCGGCCAGCGCCGGAAGAGCGATAAGAACCGAAGCGGCATTGCTGGACCCGCCACCAAGACCGGCGCCTATGGGAATTTGCTTGGAAAGTGAAAAACGAACCCAAGCCTTGACTTTGAGCGCGTCGAGGATGAGTTTAGCGGCACGGACCACCAGATTGTCAGCTATGTCAATCGAGCTACTTAGGTCAATTTGGGTTCGTTTTTGCAAATCGAACTCAATGACGAGCTTGTCGGAAAGGCTAATCGTTTGAAAGATGGTACGGAGGTCGTGGTAGCCATCGGCTCTTTTGGATAGGATGCGCAGGTCGAGGTTGAGCTTGGCGAGGGACGGGACGGTCACCTTCACGGTCAGTACTGGAGTAGGGAGAACACGTCGTACCCGGACAGCTTGTCTCGGCCATTCAGGAAAGCGAGTTCAATGACAAAGCCGAGGCCGACCACTTCGCCCTCCAATTGCCGGACGAGTCGGGCGACAGCCGAAGCGGTACCACCGGTGGCGAGAACATCGTCGATGATGAGTACGTTCTGACCGGGCTCGATCGCGTCGGCATGCACTTCCAGCCGGTCGGAGCCATATTCGAGATCGTATTCCACGCTGCGGGTGGTGTGAGGGAGCTTCTTCGGTTTGCGAACCGGAACGAAGCCTGCGCCGAGAGCCAAGGACATGGCCGGCGCGAAAAAGTAACCGCGCGCTTCGATACCCACCACGATGTCGACCGGTTTGCCCTGGTAATGTTCGCCAAGCGCGTCGACCGTTTCGCGGAAGCCGTGTTTGTCTTTGAGCAGTGTGGTGATGTCGTAAAACTGGATGCCCGGTTTCGGAAAATCGGGAACTTCCCGGATGAGTGACTTCAGGCTATGTTGAGCCACCGCGGAGTTCGAGGGAGTACTGGACACGGAGATGATGGTAGCAAGGGCGGGTCACTGACCGCGGGCGACGCTGTTCATCGCCCGCGGAAGCGTATTCTCCTCACTGGATTTCGGTCTGAAATTACTAGCGCGCCGCGAGCTTTATCGAGACCATCGCCGCCATGCCCACCGATTGATGCAGATGCTTTTTGACGGAGTTTAGGGCCAGCGAGTGCGCAGTCAAACTGCCCGTCGGGGCAATCTTGGCAAGGACACACTCCTGGCGGTAGCAAGCGAACGTGACGTTGGGACGGTCGGGGTTTCCTTCAGTGCGAGTTCCTAACGTAACGAAGATCGCGCCGCCGCTAGCGTTCCGCAGTAAGAACGCCGATCCGTCAGCAGTTGATTGAGTTAGTTCATAGCGTCCGGCGGCCATCGTCGTTTGATTTGCGACAAACGTGAACGGGATATCGGCAATCATGGGACCAGCCTGCGCGCTAACGCGACCTACAAAAGGACCAGCGATTCCCGCCGCCACCAAAATACTTGTCAAAATGCGTTTCATAATCGGTCTCCTGGGGTTTCTTTCTTGAGAGCTTGGTTGATTTCTCTCTCACCCAACACGGCGCGAAGCCGGGTGAAAAACTCTAACCGAAACGCAAATTCTTTTTCGGGACTATAATCGATGCGACAAGCCATGGCCGACACCTCTGCTCCGGATGTAACCGGACTGCTGCGGGCTTGGACGGGTGGCGACAGCGACGCCCAGGAGAAGCTGGCGCCGATCTTGTGGAAAGAATTGCGCCAAAACGCCCGCGCTTATATGCGCCAGGAGCGGGCCGGACATACACTCCAAGCTACTGCGCTAGTCAACGAAGCGTTTATCCGGCTGGTGGATTTGCGGCGCATGGAGTGGCGAGACCGCTCGCATTTTTTCGCCATGGCTTCGCAAATGATGCGCCGGATCCTGGTGGATCACGCGCGCTCCCGCCGCTATCGCAAGCGCGGCGGTGGCGAAAAGGCCTTTTCGCTCAACGACTCTGCAATAGCGGTGGCGGCGGACCGCGCCAGCGAGTTGATCGCTCTCGACGATGCACTCCAGGCGTTGGAGAAACACGACGCTCGCAAAGCGCGGGTAATCGAAATGAGGTTCTTCGCAGGACTTTCGGTAGAAGAAACTGCCACTGCTCTAAACGTCTCAACTCAAACCGTGCTGCGCGACTGGAGTCTCGCCAAAGCCTGGCTCATGCGCGAAATGACTGAGCCTGCCCATGGATGACATCCTATGGAAACGCGTTGAGGATCTTTATCACGCCGCCCTGGAACACGCGCCCGAGCAGCGTGAGGCCTTTCTTGCTTCCGCCTGCGTGGTCGACTCGGAGTTGCGGCGTGAAGTAGACTCGCTGCTCAGTTACAACCAGACGAATAACCTGTTTGCGAAACCGGTTTGGGCGGTCGCCGTCGATCTGGCCGAGCCTGCTTCCCGTGCAAAAAGACGGCTCAGCAAGGGCGCGGTCCTTGGGCCTTATCGGATAGTCGACAGCATCGGCGCGGGCGGCATGGGCGAAGTGTATCAGGCCACGGACACCCGCCTCAGCCGTAGTGTCGCGATCAAGACGCTCCACCCGGAGTATGCCGCCCGCTTCCAGCGTGAAGCCCGCGCCGTTGCCGCCTTGAACCATCCCCACATCTGCCAACTCTATGATGTCGGGCCAGACTACCTGGTGATGGAGTTTATCGAGGGCGCGCCGCTAGCTGGACCGCTGGCTGTCGACTTGGCAATGCGTTACGCCGTGCAAATCGCCGACGCCCTTGCGGCCGCGCACGCCAAGGGCATCACACATCGCGATCTGAAACCGGCCAACATCATGGTGAATCAAAGCGGATCGATTAAAGTCCTCGATTTTGGGATCGCCCAATTGACCGCGGCCCTTGGTGAGAATGAACCGTTAGAGATCTTGACGCAAGCCGGTACGATTGTCGGCACATTTTCCTACATGTCGCCGGAACAGGCGCAGAGAAAGCCTCTCGCCCCGAGCAGCGACGTATTCTCATTCGGCTGCGTACTGTATGAGATGTTAACCGGAACCAAAGCCTTCCCGGGCGAATCGGTTGCGACCATTCTGTCCGCCGTGATGAACCACGACCCGGTTCGGACCGCCAATCTGAAACGCGATCTGCCCATCGAACTCCGCCGCATCCTCACCCGCTGCTTAAGCAAGAATGCGGCAGACCGGTTTGCCTCCGGCGCCGAGTTGGCCCGGCAGCTGACGATTGTGCGCGACTCCAGAACAAGCTCAACCGCTACCAGCCTTGTCAGCCAGGTTCGACGACCGCGTGTGCTCATTCCCCTGTTGCTCACCCTGCTTGCCGTCGCCGCCGGAACAGCTTGGCTCGTAAAGCATTCGCATGATGTCCGCCTGGCGCGAGAAGTGGCCATCCCCCAGGCAACCCATCTGACTGATCTTGGGCGTCTGGAAGATGCCTATGCCGTTGCCGTCAACGCCGAAAAGTTCGTTCCTGCCGATGCCATGCTCGCCAAGCTATGGCCCGCAATTTCCTTCCCCTTGTCCGTCGATTCCAAACCATCGAGCGCAAAAGTCTCACGCCGCGATTACGCGAATCCGAATGCGCCCTGGCTGTTTGTCGGCACAACTCCACTCAAGAACTTGCGTCAACCTCGAGGCGTTTTTCTCTGGAAGTTCGAGAAGCCCGGTTGTGGCACCGTCGTGCGAATGACCCATACTCCGCCCGTTTCCATGCCGAGAGGCGAACCGGTGGGCGGAGACGTCGTTCTCGATCCTACCGAAAGCATTCCGGCAGGCATGGTGCGCGTCTCACCACCCAAAACTGCTATTAATCTCGACATTACTTTGTTTGGCGAACATCCGCCCCTGGTTCTTGCCGACTTTTGGATTGATGAATACGAGGTCACAAACCGCCAGTTCAAGAGCTTTGTAGACCAGGGTGGTTATCGAAATCGCCAGTATTGGAAAGTCGCTTTCGTCGAAAACGGCAAGACCATCTCCTGGGAAGCAGGCCAAATAAGATTCCGCGATAAGGCAGGCTTGCCTGGCCCGAAGGACTGGGTACAAGGTGTCTTTCCGGACGGGCAGGCCAATTTTCCGGTTACCGGTATCAGCTGGTACGAAGCTGCTGCTTACGCTGAGTTTGCGGGCAAAAGCTTGCCTAGCATCTATCACTGGACGCAGGCGGCGGGGCCGCTTTCCGCAGCTTACACTGTGCCCGCCAGCAACGTGGGCACTGGCAGTCTTCTCCCCGTCGGCGCGAAACAAGACATTGGCCCCTGGGGCACTTACGATATGGCGGGCAACGCCAAGGAATGGGTTTGGAATGACGGTGGCGCCCCTGGACGCTACGTCCTCGGCGGAGCGTTCGATGAGCCAAGCTACATGTTTCTTCAGGCCGACGCCGCATCGCCTTTTCTCCGTGCTCCGAACATCGGCTTTCGCTGCTCAAAATATATTCAGCCCGATCTCATTCCGCCGGCTGCCTTTCATCCGATTCCGTTTAAGGAGGAAACAACGAGTCACCAAAAACCTGCCTCCGACCCCGTATTCCGTGCCTATCGTAGCCTCTACTCGTATGACAAAGCTCCTTTGCAGCCTTCTACTGTGCCTTGGGGCAAGAGTGAACCCGATTGGACGTCCGAAAGGATTACTTACTCTGCTGCCTATGGAAACGAGCAGGCCGTGGCTTATCTGTTTCTTCCCAGGCACTCCAGGCCGCCGTTCCAGACAGTCGTAATCTTTCCTGGTACAGCCGCTTTCCTGGGCCGAGAGTACTCATTGTCCACCAGCCATGCGTATGACATCGTACCCGCCATTCTCAAAAGCGGGCGCGCCGTCCTGGTGCCGATCTATCAAGGAACTTATGAGCGCGGCAGTGGAACGCTGCCCTTAGTCGACGGCATCAGCGCAACCGTCAGGGACGAGATGATCGCATGGGCGAAAGACGCGTGCCGTGCCGTCGACTATCTGGAGACTCGCTCGGACCTTGATCGCAATAAAGTCAGCTACTACGGCTACAGCCTTGGCGCGCATATGGGCGGCATCATCGGCGCCATTGACCCACGTTTCAAGGTCCTTGTGCTCGCACTGCCAGACCTTGAGCCATCGCTCCCCGAAACCAACCTCGTGAATTTTCTCCCTCATCTAAAGCAGCCGACTTTGATGCTAAATGGCCGCTACGACTTGTTCGCTCCCGAAACAGATCAGGACACGTTCTTTCGTCTGCTCGGCACGAGTAAGGATCGAAAGAAGCACATGGTTTACCAAACTGGACATGTCGTCCCGCTCTACGAAGTTATTGGAGCGACACTGGGTTGGCTAGATCAATACCTCGGTCCGGTCCGTTAGCAGATCGCGGGTCCGAAGGGGGCGGACCGCATACGCTTTCTTCCGCAACTTAGCTCTAGGAAGCCGGAGGATTGACGCGGATGCGGTGGTCGGTGAAGCGAAGGTAAGGGCCGAACGAGGCTTGCTGCATGTGACAGCCGAGACAATTTTCTTTTTGCCGGCGGCGGCAGAGCTTTACCGGTTTGTGGTCGGCGGCGTGACAGACGAGACACTTTTCGACGTAGGAAATGGAAGCGCGCGGTTGGGCGTCTTCGTGTGGATTGTGGCAGGTCAGGCAGGAAAGCTTGCCCTGGCTCGCCTGAAAACAACGGCTGGTTAACAGGCCTACGGGTGCGAAGCGCACGGTCACGGGATTTTCCATCTCGGGTTCAGCGCCCATATCCGGGGTGGGCAGGCGGTGGCACTGGCCGCAGATTTCAATTTGCGCTTTGGCGGGGAATCGGCCGGGATTGACGATGTCTTCTCGCTTCCTCGATGCCACATGAGAACTGCCGGGTCCGTGGCAGCGTTCGCAGGTAACGCCCGGTGTCATGGTGCTCAGATCGGGCCCGTTATCGCCAGGCTGTACACCGGTAGCGTGACAGTTGAAGCAACTGCTAATGGTGCGGCCATCCTGCAGCATGCCGAGTTCACCAATCGGCGAAGTGGCGCGGCGCGGGTGGCCGAATGTGGGGGCCAGTTTCTTCACGCGCGTGTAATACGAGAAGCGATGCTCCAGGTATTGATCTTCAAAGTGCCCGACCGGAGTACTGCCCTGAACCCCCGCTCCAAAAGCCCACTCGATTATGGCCGAACTGGCTCCGGCAGTTCCGGTGACAGACACATCCTTGCCCTGCGCGGAGTAATGCAAGAGGCCGTCGGGCGATTGGGCTTGCTGTAGAAGTACGTCTCCTACTACACTGCCGTGGATGCGACGCAGAGCGTGGGCGTGATGCGTGGCGGTCTGCTTCGCGCTTTCAGCCGGATGACACGCGGCGCAGGCTTGCGGACCGACATACGTGGCGGCGCGCAATGCGTTACAAGCGAGAAACAGCACTAGAACGTGCCCTTTCACTGTTTGTTTCCGTTCGCCTGGATTTGTTTGACCTTGGCAAACTCGGCCTGGGCGGCAGCCGGGCGATCCATGGCTCGGTAGACGGACGCTAAATGGTAATGGGCGGGCGCAGCGTCCGGTTTCAGGCGTATCGCATCGCGCAATTGAGTGACGGCCTCGGGGTAGCGCTTGTCTGTTTCGAACAACATGCCGAGGCGCAGATGGGCATCGCTGTTCGTGGGATCGCACGTTAGCGATTTTCGATAGAAGGACTGGGCGTTGGACGAATCTTTATCGGCGCGGGCGATTTCACCGAGATAGAAGTTGGCAAGAGAGTGGCATCCGCGGGCGGCTTCCCGGGTTAACCAAACGCGGGCGTTTTCCAAGTCACCTTGGCGATAGTAAACGTACCCAATTGCAAAATTGACATTGGGCATGGTGGCATCTTTTTCAAGTGCCTGCCGGTACTCGGCCTGCGCCTTCTCGGGCTGTTGCTGATCCTCATAGGCGGTCCCCATCAGGTAGTGGGTCCAGGCGGAATCGGGATAGGAAGTGATCAGATCATGGAAGGTCGCTTCAGCGTCTTGCATTTGGCCGGTCAACCGGTAGCTTTCTTCGAGCATATACAGCCTGCGCTCGGCGGAGTTCGCTCCGGGCAAGCCGCGCAGTTGGGCGATAGCTTTGGGGAGCTGTTTGGTCTGAAAATAGTCGACTCCTAATAAGAAGTGCGCCTGCTGGGCGAAGGCAGGATCCTGGGTCGCTTTTTGGAGGGGAGCGACGGCTCGCTCCAGACGGCCCGCGCGCACAAGAGCCAAGCCGAGATTGAACTGAATGGCTAAGTCGTTCGGGAAGCGATGCGCGGCGGGTTCGAGTTGAGCGATGGCTGCCGTGAGATGGCCCTGTTCGATGGCGCGGCTCGCCTCCGCATTGATCTGCGCGGCGGATGGCGGATGGGACGCTGCAAACGCACTCGTCGTAAGAGCCAAAACGAAGCAGAGCAGTTTGTTTCCTGGATGCAACTTTCAGTATGCCCGGGGCGTGGCGAGCACCGTTATGATGAGGCCATGGCAGTGGAGGTTTTACTCATCGGAGCGCACCCCGACGATGTGGAGTGGGGCGCAGGAGGGATCGCACTGTTACTCAAACGAGAGCGCGTTTCGTTTGCGATCGTCGATTTGACGAAGGGTGAGATGGGTTCGCGCGGCACGCCGGTAGAACGAGAAGTTGAGGCTGAGCAAGCGGCTGCTTTTATGGGTGCGGCGGAACGAGAGAATCTGGCGATGCCGGATGGCGGGTTAGAAGATACTCCACAAACGCGGATGAGAATCGCGCGTGAGATCCGAAAGCACCGGCCATCACTGGTGCTGGCGCCGTATTGGGAGGACCGGCACCCGGATCATGCGGCGGCAGGACTCATGGTGAAAAATGCGGCGCTTTACTGCACGATGCGCAAAGCCGATACCGAACACGCTCCGCATAAGCCGGCAGCATTTCTTTTCTATTTACTGCACAACTTCCGGCATCCATCGCTGGTGGTCGATATCTCGGAGGTTTATGAGCAGAAGCGGGAATTGATGCTGCTGCATGAGTCGCAGTTTTCCAGGACGGCTACCGAGTTAGGGCTGGTGCCGCAGGGCATGAGCGACTATTTGTATGGCCTGGAATCGCGCGACCGATTTTTCGGTTCTCTCATCGGGGCGCATCATGGAGAGGCCCTCGTGAGTGACCGTCCGCTGGCGCTGAGCAGCTTAAGCCGGCTACTGCAACTGAGGGAATGAAGTTACGCGCTGGCGGGGCTTTTACTGCTTCTGGGCAGCGCGCCTATGAGGTGTCGTTAAACGAAAACATGGCGTCAGTCTGAGCGAGGCGCGAGAGATTTTTGATCAGGCATACCTGGTCGACAAGAAGGAAGAGCAAACATATGCCGAAAATGTCTAGCACCAGGCTATCTGCCGATGTAATTGCCGAGAAGGCCTCTCGCGGCGAAGATGTCTCCGCGTACTTCACCAACAAGTTCACTCTGGTTAAGCCTGTTCGCCGGGTGAATGTCGATTTAACCGAAGGGATGTTGCGGGAACTCGACGGGCGCGCGGCCCGGCTAAACGTTAGCAGGCAAGCGGTAATTAATGTCTTGTTGGCCAGAGCGCTTGAAAACGAATCCCCTAACAGAGTGCGATCAGCCACAAAGCGGAAGTAGAAACCGATTTCACAATCGCCGTTTCGTAGTTTGTGGCTCAGCGCTTTAACGAGGTGACAGCGCGCGTCCGGTACGCATCAGGTGATGCTTGATCATTTGCGTGTAGGGATTCGATGCAGGGCCGGTAAGATCTTCGACAGTTACTCGCATTTTGCGCTGCCAGTTGGGGTATTCGGAAGTAGTGCCGGGCAGATTCTGCTGTTCGGTTTCTTTGGTGAAGTCTTCCTGGTTGAGGAGCAGGATGAGAGACGGGACCTGCGCCAGGAAAGCGACGATGGCGTTGTGCAGGTCGCCGTCCAGGCTGGTGATTTGGGAGGCGTCGCGCGGATAGTTCTCGGGGAGCAGATGTTCGATGTGCAGAACGTCGAGCATGCGCTGCTTTTCAATGCGGCGCGATTCGGTCTGGGCAGGCTGCCAGAAGCCGGCGAGGGTAGGCAGGTCGTGAGTGCTGGAGGAGACCAGAGCCTGGCGCGGATAGGTGGAACTTTGCTTGAATGCGCCGGTCTGGTAATTCCGTTCGAAGGGAAAGAGACGGTAACTCAGGATGCCGAAGCGGGTGAAGAGCTCGCGCATTTCGTCGGTGACAGTGCCGAGATCTTCGCCGACGATGATGTTGTGGTTGCGGACGCTTTCGAGGGCGAGGACGTGCATGAGGTCGGTGGCGTAATCACGCACGTATGCGCCGGCGGCGGGGGGCAGGCCGGGTGGAACCCAAAAAAGGCGATAGAGGCGCATGACGTGGTCGATACGCAGCGCGCCGCCGTGGCACACGATTTTGCGAATGCTCTCGCGAAAGAGCCGATAACCTTGCGCGCGATGAGTTTCTTTGTTTGGTGGGGGAAAGCCCCAATCCTGGCCATCGGGTGAGAAATCGTCAGGTGGTGCGCCGACGCGTGCGCCGTTGACGTAATGATCGGGGGCAATCCAGAGATCGGATCCGAAGTTATCAGTGGCGACCGCGAGATCGTGATAAAGACCGATGGGCATTCCGGCATCGCGGGCGTACTTTTGCGCAGCGGCCAACTGTTCTTCTAGAACGAATTGGATGTACTGGTAAAAATCGATGGAGCGGGGATGGTCGCGGGCGAAGGCCTGCGAGGCGGAGGACTCGGGCGAGTGATACTCGGCGGGCCAATCGCGCCAGGTCCAAAGATTGCGGTTCTGCTTGTGCAGCAGTTCATCGAGAGCGGAATAGAGGGCGAATTTCGCGAGCAGGTCCCCTTCTTTTTCGCGATAGGCGGCGAAGGCTTGCCGGCGTTCATCCGATGTGGTCGGTCGGCGGAATTCGCGATAAAGAACTTTTAGAAAGCGGCGTTTGAGACGCGCTACTTCGGCGTACTGGACGAACTCCGAATTGCGGAGACGGGCGATCTGGTCCTGGATTTTTGCGGAGTGGAAAAGCTGTTGCGCGCAGCCCGACTGCAAGAATTCGGGAACGGCTTCGATGTCGATATAGAGCAGGTTCTTGTAATACATCGACAGCGGCAGATAAGGGCTGGCGTTGTACGGCGTCCGGTTGTGGAGAGCGTGCAAAGGATTGAGGCCGATGAAGCTGAAGCCGACTTCGTGATGGGCCCAATCGATCAGGGCGCGCAGATCGGTGAAATCGCCGGCGCCCCAGTTGCGGCGCGAGCGCAAACCGTAGAGGGAGACATTGAAGCCGGCGGTGCGTCCGCCGCCGGCGAGCTCAGGCGGGAGGTAAGCGCGATCGGGGCAGACAATTAACTGCGATTCGCCGGCAGTGTGGCTATCAATGGTGGTGCGAAGCAGATGATAGCCGAGCGGCAGTTCAGCGGGCAGAGTGAGGCGTCGGGTGGACCAGTGCTGATCATCGAGTGTTCTGGTTTCGAGTAGAGGAAGCTGGCCGAGATCGAGTGTCCCGCTGAGTGTGCCGCCGCCTTCGAGTTCGATCTGGTAACCGACAGACCCTTCGTTGTCGCTTCCGGTAGAGAACGGAATCGTCTTATCGTGCTCACTGACGACCGCAGTGGAGGGTAAGCCGGCTTGCACCGATTCGGAAAAGCGGCGGCGGCGCGCGGCTTCGAGTGACTCTGCGTTCGAGGTATCCCAGCCTAAGGCTTCGAGCAGTGCCTGCAAGGCTTCGCGGCTGGCGTGATGCTGGTGGCCGAAGATGTCGTAGTAGCTGCTGTCGACCCCCGCTTCGGCGGCGGCGCGCCACAGGGAGTCGTCGTAATTGACGGCCGGTTGAAAACGGATTTCGGGCGTGGACATGCTCTTTCGAGTGTAGGTGGAGGGAGGGCAAAGAACTATTCACGAAACTCTAACCAAAGATTGATTCACAAGGCGGCAGATTCGATATACTCTGTTCTCAGTAACTCCAAGCCGAGGTGGGTCAAATGCAAACGTTTTCAGTTGGTATGCGCTGGTTTTATTGCGCACTCTCGATGGCAGTGTTGTGCGCCGGGTTGGTCTTTGGGCAATCGGACGTGGGTACAATTACCGGTTTTGTTCGCGATCAGACAGGAGCGATTGTTGCGAACTCCCAGGTGACGATCAAAAACGAAGGAACGAACGAGGAGCATACAGTGGCCACCGATACCAGCGGCCATTATGCGATCACGAATCTGCAGCCAGGCTCGTACCTGATGACGGCCACCGCGCCCGGGTTTAAGAAATTCGAGAGCAGTCAGAACCGGCTCAATGCCAACTCGACGATCAGCCTGGATGGGCAACTGGCCTTGGGCGCGACTACGGAGACGATCGAGGTATCGGCAACAGCCTCCGTGCTGCAGAGCGAATCGGCAGCGGTGCAGCACAACGTGACATCGCAGCAGATTCAATCGCAGGAGCTAAACGGGCGGAATCCGCTATACATGAGTTCGCTGCTGCCAGGGGTGCGTAGCGGCTCGACGCTGGGCGATTTTAACTTCAGTTTGACGAACGGCGGCTATGCGATCAACGGCGCGCGCTCGAACGATACGGCCATCACGATGGACGGTGCGCCGGCGGTGCGGACGCGGGGCAACGGCACTAGCATCGGCGTGCCGAACAACGATGCCACCCAGGAGATTCAGGTGTTGACGGCCGACTACGCGGCCGAGTATGGCGGTGCTTCAGGTGGACAGATCCGCATTGTAACCACAGGCGGCTCGAGTTCCTTTCATGGTTCGGCTTCGGAGTATTTCCGGAATTCAGCGATGAATGCCAACACCTGGACACGCAATTTGAATACGGCAACAGATTTCGCGAATCCATTTCGCTACAACGATTTTGGTTTTGCCATTGGCGGGCCGGTGGCGATTCCCGGTAAATGGGAGACACTGCGCAACAAATTCTTTTTCTTTGTCGCGGAGGATTGGCAGCGCTACCGCTACACCGACACGCAGACACAAGCGGTGCCGACCACGCTGATGCGGCAGGGGAACTTCAGTGAATTATTGGGGAGCAATCCGTTCTACGGGAGCCCCAAGCAGATTTACGATCCTGCGAGCTGCCCGAAAGTGAGTTCCAGCTGCACGCCGTACCCCGGCAACATTATTCCGTCGACGGCACTCAGCAAAAACGGTCTGGCGATTTTAAACGCGTATCCGGGGCCGACGCCTGGATTTCAACAAGGCGCGAATAACTGGATCGCGCAAGCGGCGCATCCGATCAATCAACGCAAGGGCACACTCAATGGGGACATTCTGCCCACAGACCGGCACCGCATTGAGTGGCGGCGCACCGATCTTTCGTATAGCGAATACCAGCCATTCGATCAGGGATCGGGCTTAACGGGTAAATTCTTTAACCGGCCGAATCAGACCAACTCGCTGGCTTGGACCTGGACCATTAATCCGACGACGATAAATGAGGCGCGTGTCACGGTAAGCGTGGACGATGTCTACATTCCCGTGAATAATGCGCTGGCAGGATTTAATCGCAGCACGCTGGGCATCGACTACCCGTACATACTGCCGAACGGGAAGGATATCAGCGGCAAGATTCCGTCGGTGAGCGTTGGATCGAACTTTTATGGGTTGCAGGGCGGACCGTACCCGTCGCATTCGTCGGGCCCGGTGTACACGGCGTCCGATAGTTTGACGAAGGTGTTGGGAAACCATACCATGAAGTTCGGGTTCTATTTCCTGCGCTCGGGCGAGAACGACTATGACCAGATCAACGTAGCGACAGTGCCAGGGGGCGCCAATAACCAGAACGGCTCATTCGTGTTTACCGATTCCGGACTGGGAGCTACGTCGGGCGTGGCATTGGCCAACTTGGCGCTAGGTTATGCGGATAGCTACACGGAAATCGGACCGCGCGCGTACACGATCTGGCGCGGCAATCTGTACGAGGCATTTGCACAAGACTCGTGGAAGGTCAATCCGAGATTGACGCTCACTTACGGTGTGCGGGAGACCACGAACGTCCCGTTTTATCCGCTTTGGGGGAATGCCGATTACTTCGACGGCAAGCTCTACAATCCCGCGAACGCGGTTACCGTGAGTCCGACGACCGGGAACGTGATTTTAGGAACCGGCGACGCCTATAACGGCGTGGTCATTCCTGGCTTGAGCAAATTTCCGAGTTCGGCAAATGGGCGAGTCGGAGCGGCCGATCCAACGAACACCTTATGCGCCGGCACCAACTGCTCGACGCTGTTCAATCCATCGATTTCGAAGTGGTACGAGGCGGTAACGAACCAGTTTCAGCCGCGGGCCGGTATTGCTTATCAATACGACGACAAGACGGTGGTGCGAGCCGGCGGCGGCCGTTTCCTCACGCGCATGGGGCTGCTCGACAACGTCTTTCCAGGAGGGAATTCGCCGTTCCAGCCGTTTGTAACGGTGAACAACGTGAAGGTGGACAATCCCGGAGCTTCGCTGACGACCGGGATTGGAGCGCCTTTGACAATTACGACACTGAATCCGAACCTGAAACCACCAGAGGCGTGGAACTGGAATTTCACCGTGGAGCACGAGATGGGCTTCAAGACTGTGCTTTCGGCGGCCTATGTGGGACATCGCGGACTACATGCCTGGCAGGTGTACGACATCAACCAGCCGACCGTGGGGGCGCTAACGGCGAACCCGGGCGTGAATACAAACTATCTGCGGCCCTATAAAGGATTCGCGGCGATCCAGGAAGAGCAGAGCAACGTCAACTCGACTTACAACGCGTTTCAACTGAACCTCGCTCGGAACCTGGTGAATGGGTTGGGCTATAACTTCTCGTACACGCTTTCAAAGACTTGGGACAACGCCTCGAACTACCGGGACATTGTTCCGTACACTTACAACACGAGTAATCTTTGGGCGCCGGCGGAATACGACTCGCGACACTCGGCAACCATCACGGTCACGTATGACTTGCCGTTTTTACGTGATCAACGGTCGCTGGTCGGGAAACTGTTGGGCGGGTGGGAGATCAATGCTTTGGCTCAATTCCAGACAGGAACACCTTGCGGAATTGCTTCCAACAACGATTATGCCGGGATTGGGGAATATGGGAGTTTCGGCTGCACAAACTATCAAGGGCAATTCTGGAATCTGAGCGGCACGCCCAATATAGTGGGACAATTTGCCGGACCGAAAGGAACCCAGAAGTATTTCACGGCAGCGGCTACTCAGCCCGTGCAGGGGACAATCAACTTGCAACCGGGAGTTCGCGACTCGGTGTACGGGCCGGGCTTTCAGGACTGGAACGTCGGTTTATTCAAAACATTTCCGCTGGGCTTTCGCGAGGGCATGAATATTCAATTCCGCGCAGAGGCCTTTGACTTTATCAATCACCCGAACTGGTCTGCACCAAACGTTAATCCTACTTCCGCACAGTTTGGCGAAGTCACAGGGAAATCGGATCTGGCACGGCAGTTGCAATTGTCGTTGAAGTTTAACTTCTAGCGCGGCCGCCCACGCCCCAAGTGGGATACTTGAGGTGTGGGCGACTCTGAAACATTCGACATTAGCCAACCGGCTGAATTATTTGCGCGTATTGATCAGGAGGGGGACGATCCGCTCATCAAAGAAAGCATCGTCACAACAACGCTCGACAATGCACTGAACTGGGCGCGCAAGAATTCGATCTGGCCGATGAGTTTCGGTCTGGCGTGCTGCGCGATCGAGATGATGTCGATGATGGCGTCGCGCTACGACATTTCGCGGTTTGGCGCGGAGGTGATGCGTGGCTCGCCGAGACAGTCGGACCTGATGTTTATTGCGGGGCGGGTGTCCAACAAAATGGCCCCGGTGATACGGCGTCTCTATCAGCAAATGCCCGAGCCGAAATGGGTGATTTCGATGGGTGCCTGCGCAACTTCGACTGGAGTGTTTAGCAATTATGCGCTGGTGCCGGTAAACCAGGTGATTCCGGTGGATGTGTTTGTACCAGGATGCCCGCCGCGACCTGAACAATTGATTTACGCGATCATGATGCTGCAGGAAAAGATTCAGGCAGAGCGCGGCACGATGCGTAAGACACTGAATCTTGCTTAAGAGATTGATGAAAAACCCAATCTAGCCGGAGATGAACGCGGATAAATGCAGATAAGACATTTATTTTGAATCGGCGTTTATCTGCGTTTATCGGCGGCCAACACTTTTTCAGGCTTATCTCTTCAGACGATCTTCGGTCTATCTCTTCAAGGGATCTTCGATCCACGGCGGAGTCGCTTCTATCAGTCGGCCTAGAGAAGGATCGAGGCGGTCCATCGCCTGCTTCATTTCCCAGGCGATTTTGCGGTAGGAAAAATGTCCCTTTACGCCGCTTCGCAGACGGGCGATGTATTCGAGTTCGGCGAAATCCATTTTAAAGAGGAAGCGCGAACGTGTCGCGAATGGCAACAGGTATTGCGCGGCTGGTTGAGGAAGCTGGCCGAACACTTTACTTGCTTCCTGAAACGCCGTTGTAAATGTGCTCTCGACCCCGCACGCCGCCGCCATGTCCGGCACATCGTAACCGAGCCGGTTCGAGTATTGCTGGCGAAATTGCTGGCAGCGGCGATGGCGATGAAAATCGCGATAAGCTCCGATATCCATCACGAAATCGAATATATAGGGCGCGCTGCGGAAATGACGCGGCATTTCCTCGCGCCTGTTGTGAGCGCCAAGTGCCAAGTCGAGCAGTTCGCGCCGCTGTTCGGCGGACCAGCCCAGAGCGTTTTCATAGAGCTCTCGGTAAGACAGCTGGGTGACCGGATAGAGTAGCGTGGCGCAGATGTCCGCCAAATGGTCGGTTGGTTCCAGCAAATCGACAGGGGTTGTTGGGAGCGCGGGGGATTTCGGCAGGTGATGAGCGGCCCATTCGGCGACATCGGCGCGGAGACGGCGGGGAGAATCATCGGGCTGGGCATGACGGGCGAGGGTAGGCGCGATCGGTTCAGCGCCGGTTTGGTTTTCCCAGAAGCAGGCGGCAGGTGCAGCGCAGGCCTGCGTGAGTTCGTCGCCGATCTCGCGCAGTTCCTGATATTCAGAGCCACGGAAGCGACGCATTTGTTTCTCGAGCGTGCGAATACTGGTGACCTGCCCGACGCCAGTAGGAATGCCAAACGGCAGCAGATAACGCGCGACGTCGAAGGCGCGCGCGGTGAGATTGCGGCGATAGGCATCGGGCTTCATGTCGTCAGGCCGGGGCAACTGATCCTGCAGATATTGAAGAGCCTGATCCTGCACCAGGCGATAGGCGCTCAACAAATTTTCCGCAGCGCGATTGTAGAGCGCTTTCTCATCGGCAGTAAATTCAGGCGGAACGATGACTCCCGACTTTGAAAAATCCTGGTAGCGGGAACTGCGGGCCTGGCCATCCCAAAGCTGTTCGTCCTGAATTTCTGTGGCGGCCAGTTCCGAGATGCCTTCAAAACAGATGGTGACATGGCCAAGATCGGCTATAGAGGCGTGGCCGTACTGAAAGTAAAAGCTTTCGAGAAATTTAGTGGAATCGTGGGTGCGGACCCACTCGAGTGAATCGCGCACGGAATCGGGTGAACGGCTGTAGCGGGCCAGCGCGTAGGCGATTTTTTCGGGCGGCATCGGCGCCACCGTAAGGACACGTTTGGCGGAAGCGGGCTGTGGAGTCACGGCGTCTCTGCGAGCGTGTAGTCGAAACCGTAGGAGTGCTTTCCGCTCTCGATCTCGATAGTCATGTGGCCGGCGAGCCCGGTCAATTCGCCGGTGCCCGAATCCGGAACAACAGTCACGCTGAGTTGCGGCGAACTGCGCGTCATGGTCCCAGTATGCTGCAGGTAAAAAGCGCCCTCTCGGCCATTGAGTTTTCCACGCACTTTTTCGATAGCGACGTACCCCGCTGAACCCTTGACGCCGGTGATAGCGGTCAGCATTTCGCCCTGGCTGGAAGCTTCGAGATCACCGTGGAATTGCTTGTCGATGATCATTCTGCCAACGGGCTCACCGGCCCCGGCTTGCGGAGTAATCTTCACTTCAAACGTTCCAGCGGCATGGGTGGGGGTCATGCTGTTTTCCTTCTCGAAAAGCTCAACTCGACTTCGTTTCCGATGTTAACTTGCTTGCCAGGGGCTGGGTCTGCCCGGCGTATTTGTTGCCGACTTTTTTGTAATAAGGAACGGATACAGGAGACGACAGCTGTTCAAAGGTGAACGAGCAAATACGCATACCGGGGTAGAGGGCGACGGGCATAATACCGAGATTGCTGAGTTCCAGGGTGGCTTTGCCGCGCCAGCCAGGATCGAAAAGGCCAGCGGTGCCGTGGACGATGATACCGATGCGCCCGAGGCTCGACCGGCCTTCGAGACGGCCGAGCACGTCGTCGTCGAGTTCGAGAGTTTCTTCTGTGATGGCAAGCGCGAACTCGCGAGGCTGCAGAATGAACGGCTCGCCGGGCTTGACGTGGATGGTGCGCATGATGTCCTGAATGGCGCTCCTATCGCGCACGTCGATGAAGGCGTGGCGGCTATGCTCGAAGACGCTGAACTCGGAGCCGAGCCGGAAATCGACCGAACAGCTCCCGAACTGTTCGGCAGGAAGGGCGGGAGAGATGCGAATTTTTTCCGATTCCAGGTAGCGGCGAATGTCGACGTCGGAGAGGACCATAGCGGGCAGGTGAACCGTCATGCTAGCATGCGCGAACCCGGAGACACGGGACAGTTATGATAGCGGATTCGGCCATGCGAATTCGAATTCAGAAGCTGCATCCAGACGCACACTTGCCGGAGTACGCCCACGGTCCGCTGGAGGATGCCGGGATGGACCTGCGATGCATTGCAGGAGGACTGCTCGAGCCGCACGTGCCGCAGTGTCTGGCAACGGGGCTGGCGCTGGAGATTCCAAGCGGCTATGAAGTGCAGATTCGCCCACGGAGCGGGCTCGCTCTGAAACACGCGATTACGCTGCCGAATGCCCCGGCCACCATCGATCCCGGATATCGTGGCGAGTTAAAAGTGATTCTGTTGAATCTGGGAAAAGAGGCGTATCAGGTGCAGCCAGGAGATCGCATCGCACAAATGATTGTGGCGCGGTATGAGGCGGTCGAGTGGGAAGAAGAGGAGCTGCGTGAATCGAGACGCGGGACGGGCGGCTTCGGATCATCGGGGCGCTAGCGAATGTTATATTGAGGGTCAGCGAAGTGATTGTGGGCGGCTAGCTCAGTTGGGAGAGCACCACGTTCGCAACGTGGGGGTCGTGGGTTCGAACCCCATGCCGTCCACCATTTAAGCTTTTTGCAGTCAGAACCTATGGGCGACATCTCACCTATCCTGCGCCGGGATAGAAATAAGCCCCCGAAGCTTGCCTGTCGATTTCGCAAGGGTGATAGCAGATCTGGTGCGCGACCGTAGAAGCGTTCCATCGGCGGTTGAATAAATTCGACTCCTTTGGCGACCAACTCCTCATAGGTTCTGTGGCAATCATCCACTTCCAAGATGCGGGCGTCCACTGAATGAGCCAAGACTCTGGTAACCGAGGGCGCAACAGATTTCGGTTACGGTGTGGTTGTCCGCCGGCACGAGTTCCTAGGCGCGATTGATGCGCAGCCGGGTGGCGAACTCATGTGGTGTTTCGCCGAACATTTAGCGAAAACTCGCTGCAAATGAAAGGGCGAGAGACCGGCAACGACGGCTAGATCGTGCAAAGGCAAGCGTTGGTCAAAATAGGCGGCGAGGTAATCGCGCGCCCGGTAAATCCGGGGCACTCGCGATGTGACGATCGGCTGAACATTGACGAAGGACCCTGAGATCGCCGGGCTCCGTGCGGCTAATTAACCAGTCCACACGGAGCAGATCAGCAATCGAAGCGGTTCAGAAGCTGAAGCGCATTTGCAATTCCACAGTGCGGCCTGCCAAGGCGCTTTGAGCTTGGCCGAACGACGGATTGGAGTTGGTTCCGCTGCCGATCACCTGACTCGCCAGGGGCGCGTTTTGGAAATTGCTAAGAGTGCCGAGCGGTGAGAGATTTAACTTGTTGAAGATGTTGTAAAGGTCGCCGCGAAATTCGAAGCGGGCGTTTTCGCCGAAGATCGGCAGCTTCGGAAGAGTAAACGATTTTTGCAATGTCAGATCGGTATCGAAATAGGTGGGGCCGCGCAGAGTGTTGCGGCCTACGCCAGGCGGCGGCGGAGTGCCATCAGGAACGCCGGCGGCGTTGAGGGGGAAAGTCGGCTGCGTGAAGTAGCTGAGCGCCCCATTTGGGAAATTTCCGTTGAACTGCTGGAAAGTGCTGTTGCTCGAACTATTTCCATAGGCGCCTGTTGAGCCGGCAGGCCGCAAGTCGATGTAATGGCTGTTCGGATAGACAAGGTTGCCGCCGGGGATGGCGTTATAGACCGGCGTCCATGGGTATCCGGTATGCCAGTTGAGAATACCGCTGAGCTGCCAGCCTCCCAGGATCTTGTTCTTCCAGCCATTTCCCTTAAAGATGGTCGGATTGTAGACGCCGTACAATTTGACATTATGGCGGACATCGAAGTCGGCTGAACCTCTGGAGTATTGCTGACCGTACGGATACTCACCGGTGAAGAAATCGGTCGAACCATCGTCGATGGTGTGGCTCCAGCGGTACTGGAAGTCTACCTGAAAGTCGCGCGAAAAGCGGTGCTCTACTTCAGCGAGCAAAGCATTGTAACTGGAATTAGCGTCGTTCGAATAGAACACAGCGTGCGCAACTTGAGGATTAACGTCGGGAAAGAAATTGAGATTTAAATTTTGCGTGCGTGTTAAGTGCCGGCTGAGACTGCCCTGGTAGCCGATTTTCGCGACAAAGTTCCCGCCGAGATCATATTGACTGCCCAAAGAATATCGATACGTTAAGGGTGTTGGCAATTGATCCTGAACGCCGTACAGGTCGAGGCCTGAGCCGGTGAGCGGCAGGCCAGTTGCGGGATTGAACTGGAGAATGGCGTTCGGATTGATCGGCCAGTTGTTGAACTGGTGGACATTATTGGGAACCTGGTAAAGAATCTGAGGAGTACCAAACGTAAAGCTACTGGCTAGCGGCGGATTACTGCGGCCATTCAGTGTAATAGCTTCCTGCATACGGTTGTAACCAATACCGAAACCACCACGCAGAACAAAGCGCTCGCTCGAGGGATTGGGACGCCAGGCAAACCCGAGTTGCGGGCTCCAGTTATTCTTACTGGCCTGATACAGGTCGCCGCCGACGCGCAAATGAAGATCGGTTAAGGCACTTTGTCCGGGACCAAGCAGGAAGTTACTGATGTTTCCGTATTTCTCGCTAACTGGCGTGAAGTATTCCCAACGGATCCCTAAATTTAGAGTGAGATTCGAGCGGGGTTTCCAGTCGTCTTGAATAAAGCCGGCGTAAATGGCGGAGCGGATGTAATGAGTAACTGAAGAGGGCTCACCGGTACGGGGATCGAAGTTACCTTCTTCCTGATAGGGCGCATCGTTGGCGAAGTCCCAGAGACTGTGGAAGGTGTAAGTAGGACGTGCGCTTCCGGCTTGCGTATCGTTATCTTGCTCTTTGTATATATCAAAGCCGGCCTTCAAGGAGTGATTGCCTTGCACGGTGCTGACGGTATCGCGCACGTTATAAGTAGTCTGGTAGAAAATTCCGGGACCGGGAGCGCCGAAGAAATTAAATGACGACGTTCCTAAAGTGTCGATGTTGGCCTGAGGCAGACCGAACGGCTCTTGCGAGTTACTCTGGACTTCATTGAAATACCAGCGGGTGACGTTCACGCGCGCCTCATTCAGCCAGTTGGCGGCGAAGGTGTGATTCCAGACCGCAGCAGCGCTGTAATTCAGGCGGGTGCTGTTCCAGTTGTTCGCAGCGCGAATAGGACCGTTATAGAAGGAGCTATTAACTGGGACCCAGTAAGTGCTGAACACAATAAGGTCTTTGTCGGTGGCCTGATAATCCATGCGGCCGTTATACTGCTGCGAAACCAAATTAACCGGGCTGGTGCTCTGGACAAACTGCAGGTCCGGGATACCGTCGAGACCGCCGCCTACCCCGGGTGCAGCAGAACTTGAATAACTGGGATCGAACTGGCCCAGTCCGAGTTTCAGCGGTGAGCCGATATCGAGACCTGCGTACTTGCCATTCTGAAAAATAGCATTGCAGGCGCCAGGTGCAAAGCCGGCGTCGGAACAGGTGCGGGGAATGACGGCGTTAAAAGAAGCGCCCTCTCCGGGATAACTGAGGATTTTAGAAGCGATGCTGCCGGGCGTGGCTGCGCTGGCCAGATATTGAGGCGTTTCGTACCAGCCAAGAGAAGTGGAAGTAGAAGCGTTGCGCAACGTTTCGTAAGAGAAGAAAAAGAAGAGATGGTTTTTGATGATGGGTCCGCCTAAGCTGCCGGCCCATTGATTGAAGCGGTCGGTATCTTTTTGGGGAGTAGCTTGATCGGGGCCGTTCCAGCGCTGGAACGCGTTTAGCCCAGGTCGATCAAACTTCATCAGAGCGCTGCCGTGAAATTGATTGGTGCCGTTTTGCGAGACGAGAAGTACCTGTGCGCCACTATTGCGCCCGGTTTCGGCGGTGTAGGAGTTGGATTCGACTGTGACTTCTTTGACCGACTCTTTATTGGGAGTTATAACGGCCGCACCGCCCCACGCCAAACTGTTGGTGGAAACGCCATCTACTTGAAAATTATTGGAACTGTTGCGAGTCCCGTTCGCGACGACCTGGACCTGATTTTCGGTTTGGAAAATGCTCTGGGAGCCGCTCGATCCGCCTGGGCCTGTCGTCCCTGGAAGATTTTGGGAACTGGAACCGCTCGCGCCGCGCGCGTTATCGCCGAAAGCGCCGGGGGCAAGAGCCGCTACCTGATATGTATCGCGCCCGAACGTAGGCAGCGCCTGCACTGTCTGATTCGAAAAGGTAGCAGCCACGTTCGCGTTCTCGGTATCGAGCGCCTGGCCACCGCTGGCGCTGACGGTCACGGTCTGGGTAGTCTGCTGGCCCACTGCAAGTTGAATGTCCTGACCTTGCGCTTGTTCGGAGCGTAGAACCACGTCGTTTAGGACCTGGGCATTGAAGCCGGTTTTTTCCACCTTGAAGTTATAGCGGCCCGGGGCGAGAGCGGGAAAAGAGTAGGTGCCGCCCTCGCTGGTGGTAACTTCGTGCGAGAGGTTGGTTTCCGCACTGGTGAGCGTCACTTTGGCGCCGGGAACGACGGCACCGGTGGCGTCCGTGATTGTGCCTTGAAAGCTGCCGCGGTATTGGGCTTCGAGAGAGTGAGCCGTGAGAAACGAGATGAGGAGGACGACGAGTGCAGTACGCGCGAAATGCGCGCGTGTCTTCATGGACGGAGAGAACATTAGAACCCCTTATTCGGCCGGATGTGTGAACCGGCATTCACCAAACGTACTATTACTCAGACGTTATGCGATTGAGCAGCGAGTGTCAAGTAAGACGCTACTCGGAAGTTTGCAGGGATGGGACGCTCGCTCTTTGCTGGCGGCGCTACTGGAGCCGCTTGATTTGCGCTGCGGCCGGTGGATTTAAGACAAATTTCTGCGCGGTAACCGCCGGGTCGTTCATCTTCAAGTCGGTGACTTTCAGAACCACCTCATAGCCGTCTTTGGGGCGCTGGATATCGATCGATTCCGGGAACAAGACACCGTTATGCGTGTTCCAGTCGGAGTAGCGGGTTTCACTGAGGATGTTGCCATCGCGGTCGAACGTTTTCTGGCGGTTGATCTGCAAGGTGTAACGATCGAAATAGACGTTCCGCACCGGGTAATACCTGACGCCCTGGTGACGGATCATCATGAGGATGTAAATGGCTTTCGTTTCGTTGGTGTCGTCTTCCATGAAGGTGATGTCGTTTTGCGGATCGGGCGCGTTGATCAGCAGAGCATCGAGGAAAGCCGCGGGGCGCAGATTCTCCAACTTATTAGTGGAGTTGGCGGGAGCGTCGTTGCGGCTCTCGATGAAGGTGTTCTTGCTCGGGATGGAGACGCGGAACTCCTCTCCGGTAGAAGCCATGTCGAAGGCTGTCGAGTGAATAACCGGATCGAGTCCGACTACGCGAATGTTCCTCGGTTTGAGAAAAAGAATGAAGCCGCTGATGGTGGGGTAATCGGTAACACGACCGCCGTAGAGCATTCCGATCGAGGGCGACATATCGGTTTTCATCGTGAAGGACTGAATGGGGTCGGAAACCAGATGGATGCGCTGAATGAGTTCTTCTTTCGTGGCGGTCAAGGCAGGTCTCGGAATGCGCTGACCCTGCGGTACCACAACCCGCCGTCTGACTAAACAACCGGAGAAAGTAAAAGAGAAGAGAATCAGGGCCGCTAAAAGCTCACGCTTCGAGCGCGATGAGTACATTCTTGCAGTGTAGTAGATGGGATGTTCCGGCTGAAGCAAGCGCAGCCGCGGCGCGCGAGTGAGGTTCAGGCCGAGGCCGTTTTCACATCGGGCGCCGTCAATTTGGCGGCATCAGGCGTGGCTGCGATGTAGTGGTATTTGGAAACGGGTCCTAAAACAGCGTCGAGCACCCAATCGGAAAGAACGCGCAGGCGCTGGCTCATGGAAGGAAGCTTGGCGAAATAGACGAAGCGCCACATGGCGTACGCGATAAAGCCGGAGATGTTGAAGTTGTAAATGCGCGCCACCCCGCGGTGGCGGCCGACTAGAGCAAGTTCACCGATCGGAGTGTAAGTAAATGCTTTCAAGGGTTCACCGCGCATCTGCCGGACAATGTTTTGCGCGACGAGCGCACCCTCCCGAAGAGCGTTTTGCGCAATGGGAGCATAAGAGCCCTGGTGATCCGGTTTCGGCACTTCGGCGCAATCACCGAGAGACCAGACGCCTTGGAATTGAGTAAGCGCGAGGTCACCGCTGACTTGCAGCGCTTGCCCTTTGCCTTTCGGCGCATCGAGTTGAGCGACGACCCGATTGGCTTCCACGCCCGCCGTCCAGATGAAAGTCCGCGCGCGGATTTTTTCTCCATCGGCAAGCTCAATCATGTCGCCCTCGGCGCTCTTGATGCCGGTTTTCAGCTTGACCTCAATGCCCGCTTTTTCGAGCTGCTGCTGGGAATAGTCGGCGAGATCCTTGGTTACTTCGGACATCAGGCGCTCAGCGGGTTCAGCGAGCAACATACGAATCTGCGAGACAAGAGACTTGTCGCACTCGGCCGCGGCGTCACGAACCATTTCGTTGAGCGAGGCCATAGTTTCCACACCGGTATAGCCGCCTCCGGCAACAACAAAGGTCAACATGGCGGCGCGTTCAGCGGGATCGTGTTCGCGAGCGGCAGCCTTTACGAGAGACAGGGCACCCTGTTTCACGCGCCAGGCATCTTCCAGGGTCTTCATCGGGATCGCACTTTTCTCCACGCCCGGAGCGTGGTGAAAGTTGGTCGTTGCGCCGAGCGCGATCACGAGATGATCAGCCGATATTTTTTCTTCGGACGGCACGCAGACGGTAACAGTGCGGGTTTTTAGATCGATAGCTTCCACATCTCCGACTATCACTTTTGTTCGTCTTGTATAAGAGTGAAGAGGCACGATGATGTGGTGCGGTTCGACGTCGGCGCCCACCGCCTCGGTGAGCATGGGCGTAAAAAGAAGATATTCAGTCCGATTCACGAGAACGATCTCGCCATTGTCGTCGCCCGGCAGTAGATGTTCGAGTTCGCGGCAGGCTTCGACGCCGGCAAACCCGCCGCCGAGAATGAGCAAGCGCTTACCTTTGGCCAGCCCGCGATTTTTCCGGACCGACAGTCTCTGATACAAATCCCAACCCAGGCAAGCGATGCCTGACACGATCACGCCCAGCACTTTTCGGTTCATGTTTCTCCCCAGACAGATTGGATTCAGTTTGGGCAAGGCGGTTTCGAATCAGCCGAAAGGATGTTCGAGAGAAGGGCTGGGCGGAGTAAATAATTTAGCGCCGTCGGCGGTGAGATACATATCGTCCTCAAGCCGCACGCCGAATTCGCCAGGCAGGTAGATGCCCGGTTCGTCGCTGAACGTCATATTGGGTGCCAGCGGGAGCGTATTGCCACGCACCAGGTAAGGCCATTCGTGGCCATCCATCCCGATGCCGTGTCCGACGCGATGACTGAAATATTTGTAATCGGGACCGAAGCCGGCGTCTGTAATGACCTGGCGGGCGGCGGCATCGACGGTCTGACAGGCAGCTCCAGGATGAGCGGCAGCGAGGGCCGCCTGCTGCGCCTGATGAACAACATCGAAGACCCGCTTCATGCGATCGCTCGCTTTGCCCAAAACGAAAGTGCGAGTGATATCCGATTGATAGCCTTCGACCAGACAGCCATCGTCGATCATCACGATGGTATTTTCACGGATCTGCTGTGGCGTGGTCGAGCCGTGCGGCAAAGCGCTATATTGGCCCACTTCGACACTTGCCTCGCCGCGAAACCCAACACGCGCGTAGGCGGCCGTGATGAGATTAGCTGCATCCGTTTGCGTCATGCCTGGCGCCAGCGCGCGATAGACGGCTTCATATACTTTGAGCGTCGCCTGATTGGCAGTGCGCATCAAGGCGAGTTCGTGCTGGCTCTTGATCATGCGGCAACCAGCCGTGACGGGAGTCGCTGAGACCAGGTGAAGCCCAGGTGATGCTTTGGCAATCTCATCGCTAAAAACCCAGGGGGTGTGTTCGTCGATGCCAAGGGTGCCGGTGGATTGTCCCAGGGAACGCAGGCCAGCGGCGATCTGGCGATACGGACTTTCGTCTTCGTGCCAGGTCAAGACCTGCGCAGCTTCGAGAGGGCCGGTGTTAATCTGCTCGCGGGCACGCTCTTCCTCAAACGAAGGACAAACCACGAAGGCCTTCCCTTTCGCCGGGATAACGGCGGCAAAGAGGCGCTCGCTATTGCCCCAGCGCATGCCCGTGAAGTAGGTAAGCGACGTTCCTCCGGCGAGCATCATGGCATCGATCCGATGTTCCGCCAAAAGTTGCTGCGCTTTCGCGATGCGGGACTGCCGCTCACTGAGGCTGATCGGCGTGGCTTGCTGGCGCATGGACGAGAGTGCCGCGATGGACGCGGGAAGCGGCGCGTGATCTTCTTTGGATTGAGCTGCAACGGCAACCGTGCTCAGGGCTCCTATTTTGCGCAACAGACCGCGCCGTGAGAGCGAAAGACCGTGCTGTGCGATGGGCTGCTTCGTCATATCTGTAACTAGCAGGATAAACCGCTCGCCCAACGATGGTACACAGAAGTGTAGTGGACGATTATCCCCCCTATACGCGCGACAGCATCGGACAGCTGTTGCAATTTCTTCCCGCTTTCGAAAAGGGCGATTTTCAGGACGCCGCCGACATTTATTTAGCCGGCGGGCGCAATCCCCCGCTGGTCGATAAGTTTGGGCAAGCGGTTTACCAGAGCGGCTTTGTGTTTCCTTTCGACTGGGCGCGCTGGAATGAAGGGCGCAAAATGACATCCGACGATGTCGCGCAAGCCGATGTGCTCACGCTGCGCAAACTGCTGACGGCACTCGTTCGCTCCGAACATTTTCATGGCGGTGCGCTGGCGGATTACTGTGCGAGCGGGTTCGTAGAGCAGATCCTACGGCGACTGCGAGAACTGGAGAGCCAAGAGTAGTCAGGAGGAGGGATCGCCGTCCCGAGCGAGGCGAAAGAAGACGACTGCACGGCCGATATGAATTTCATCTCCGTCTTCGAGGCGGGTTCCGCGCAGATTGTGGTGCACGGGTTGGCTGAGTCCATCACGGACGATCCAAAGGCCGCAGTTCTCGTCCCCCCGGTAGACCCGGTCGTTGAAGATACGGTATTGATTGGTTCGTTCAGCGCGGACAATATGGGCGTGTTCGCGCGATACGGTTCGATCCGCTTCACTGTCACCCATAAAGGCGAGATCGTTGCGGCGCGACGGACCTGCATCGCGATATACGTCAGTGCCGCGGCCAATATTGGTGCGCGATTTATCCAGGCGAAACTCACTTTGGTTGGCCGATCCGGTCGCGACCTGTAAGATGGCAGGCTTTTGAGAACGGTCGACAGGCGCCGGCGGTTTCGGCTGCGCCATCGCGGTTTCGACCGAGACCCAGGATTCGCCCGCCTCCGGCAGCTTGGGTGAGGTCGTGAATTCGACGGTTAAGTGGGAGGGAAATCGGTAGCTGGACCTGGTCAATCCCTGCTTCAACTCGTCAGCGAAATAACTCGCTAGAAATTCGCTTTGAAACGGAGCAGCCTGCTCCTCGGGGATGCCGAGCAAGTGGATGCGGATCAGGTCGAAAGCGAAAACGTTCGACTCGCCTATCCGATAGCTTTTCTCTTTGATCGCATCCATGGCGAGCAAACGAATTTCGGCCAGTTCGGGAGCCTCCTTCGCCAGCTGGTTCGCACCGAAAGGCGATTCGAAGACGGCTCGTCCCAGGCGCTCGAAGAGATTTGATAAAGCCATGAGTATCTATTTACCAGTAGCAGCTTCCAGTAAGTCACGGGCAATTGGCGCGGCAAATTTGGCGCCGTACCCGCCGTGCTCGACGATCACCGCCACCGCGATGCGTCTGGCTGCCGGAGCGTCGTACGGGGCGAAGCCGGCAAACCAGGAGTGAGGTTCACCGTGATCGAGCTGCGCGGTGCCGGTTTTCCCGGCAACCTCCAATGCCAAACCTGACATGGCTTGCCGGGCTGTGCCGCCGGTTACTACCTCGCGCATGGCCTGAGACAAGAATGTCGCAGCCGCAGGCGAGATAATTTGCTGAGGCGGTGCATGTCGCCCATCGCTATCGTCAGTCACCCAGCGGCCCTGCGGCATCTTACCGTCTTCGGCAATTGTGGCCGCTACGCGCGCCATTTGCAGTGGTGTAGCCACTATAGGCCCTTGTCCATAAGCAGCAAACGGCAGCATCTCCTTCACTTGCCTCTCGCTGCCCGCATTTATCCCTAAAGCCTGTGCTGTTTCGAACAGCGACCTGGCGCCAACGGCAAAGACACCCAATTGCGCGAAGTACGCATTGCAGGAGACCGCGATGGCTTGCCGCATCTGCAATGCGCCGTGCACGCGGTCGCCGATATCGTCGCGAATCGGGCGACGCCAACCGGGTATAACAGTTCCGGCGCGGCCATCGCTAAGCCGTCTGCAGGTAAAGGTTTGATTGGCGGCGTCCGGATTCACCCGTAGGGCGGCCATGGCCGTGACGAGTTTGAAAGTAGAGCCCGGCGGATACTCACCGTAACGTGCACGATCAAAAAGCTCATCGTTCTCCGGTTCATCGCTCGATGGCGCAGGCCAACTCACCAGCGCGAGGACATCGCCCGAAGCCGCATCGAGCATGATGGCCGCACCCTTTTTATGCAGCTTGCTCAGATGATTGCCCACGATCTCGACAGCTTTCAACTGCAATCGAATATCGAGCGAACTGTGAACATCGCGATTGCGCCGAAGCAACGCCTGCAGTTGAGGATTATGAGGATGGTGGCGATAGCGAACGACTGCCGCCAGGTCGCCGTAATCCTGGTAGCCCTGCAGCGTGCGATTCGAATCGTGCTCGATCAGGGAGGCATTGGTCGCATGAAAGCGCTCGCCGGTTCGGAGGTCGCCGAGCAAGTGAATGGTCGCAGAGCCAAATGGATAGAAACGCGAGGCGGTAGGTGAGCCGGCCTGGTCGATAGAGACACCGAGTTTCTCGTAAACGGCGCGATTCTGTTCAAGCTTGGTGCGCTGGCTCGTTGCCAGAAGGACGCCGTTGCGATCGTAAATGTCTCCGCGTGTAATCATGGCGGCGAGCAGATTGAGGCGCGGGTTATGCTCCGGCCGTTTCACGCCGTCAGCCGTATAAACGAGAGCATCTTTGGCCAGGAGTTCGCTGCTCTGGAAGATCTCCAGGTAAGCCGCCCGCACAAGCAAACCGGCGGCAGAGAGCCCGAAAATCCAGGCACTAATCCGGAGAGGTTTACCGAATAAGGATGCGAAACGCGGAGCGGCGGGTGCGGACTCATCTGCGAACTCGGTCCCGCTGCGAGTGCTTTGGTTGGAAACTCCGAGCAGGATCGCGCAGATCAGGAAATTCGCGAGCATGGCAGTGTTGCCGGAGCTTAGAAAAGGCGAGACGACACCGGAGAGCGGAATAGCGCCCAGCACGCCGCCCGAGATCAGGAGCATTTCGAGCGCGAGCAGAATGCCGAGGCCGGCCGAGAGAAACACGCTGTACTCATCGCGTGCTCGAACGGCGATACGGAACGATCGTGCGACCAGCAAGGTGAACAGCGAAGCGATGGCGAGCACACCGGGCAAACCCCACTCTTCGGCGATGGCGGGAAGGACCAGGTCGGTGTGCCCAGCTGGAATGATTCCTGGATCGCCCCAGCCAGGACCGGAGCCCCATGTGCCGCCAGTGGCGAAGGCCCAGAGCGAATGCGCCAGCTGATCACCGCCACGCACGTCGTTGTTCCAGGGCGAGAGCCACATCGAAACGCGATCAACAACGGTGTGAGGCGTTCCGAAATGGTTGCCTATGGCAACGCCGGCTACGAGTATGGCGATGCCAAAGAGCGCTAAGCCGGGCCGCTTGCGCGCGACACCAAACAAGACCAGAAAAAGCATGCCTACCACCAACGCCGGCCCCATGTCTTTGAGAACGAAAAACATTACAAGCGAACAGGCGACTGCCACCATCACGGGTAAAACATGCTGCAGTTGCGGTAGATCTAGCGAGCGAAGACTGCCAGGAACGAAGCGGTTCTCTCGCAAATCGCGCAGGCGTTCCCAGTTTTTTGCAAAGTAGCCGGCCAGAAAAAACACCAGCGCGATCTTAATGAGCTCGACAGGTTGGAACGGCCCCAAATTCACGCGGGCGTCCGTACCCGTCGGGCCGGAGCCAAAGACGAACAGCGCACCGAAAAGTAATAGCGCGAAGAAAAGAGGAGTGTAAGTCCAGCGCGCAAAGTTTCGCGCTTGAAAGGCTTTGAACAATGGAAGCAGCAGCAGGAGACAACCGCCGATCACGCCCCAGGTAAATTTCCGGAATTCGAGCGTATCTCGTAAGGGGTCACGCAGGCTGACCATGAGAATCAATCCGAGTACGGTCAGTAGTTGTAGCGTGGGCAGGATTGAAGGGTCGCCGCGGAATCGGCGCGCACGCCAGGCAAAATGCACTGCCCAGAAGACGCCGAGATACAGCGCGGCCCAAAGGAGGAAAACACGAGTGAACTCACGAGGCGTGCGTACCGTTAACACAGGTTTAAGCCGGGAGACTTCGCCGCGCGGAATTCCCAATGAGACCCAAGGCACACGCGCTAGAGCTCCCACGTTCGGCAATGGCCTGTGCTGTTGCAGGAATCCATAAAGCTGTGCACCGGCCGCTTCGCGCGTCCCCTGGCTAGCAATGCTGTTCGCCAGCGCCGCAGTCAAAGCATCGGGGGAGGGCGCGGCATTCACATTCAGCAACTCGCCCGATCGAAGCCGGTCATCGACATGGGCGAAGTCTTGTGTTTTGGCAAAGAAGACGAAAGCTAGACCGCAAGCCGCCAGCAGGCTCGCAAGCAGCAGCCAGCGCGCTTCAATCCGTCTCTCGTTCGGCTGAAAGCGCTGGCTCATTTCCAACCGCAACGCCAGATCGCCTTCTCCCCGTCTGGTTACCGCCATAGTCAGCCGTTACTATGTTTGCGAGTTGCCCAGCGCGGCGACGCATGATGAGAGTTGCGCGTCTTCAGAAAGATCGTGAAGCGGGCGGATATGTGCGGTGGCGGGTGAAATAAGGCCAGTTGCACCTTGCTTGTCTCTTCTAGATCGGCTTCCACTTTGCTCAGGCTGGCATCGACGCGATCAAAGCCGCTGATCGGTTCGTAAATTCCCCTCGAACGCTCCAGATCAGCGTGCGCTAACCGCAACCACTTGGCTTGCTCTTCGGAGTAGGTCTGGGCGTGAAGCAGGTCGCCATGCCCGCGGAAGAAGTAGCCATCGCCTTCCTGCTCGAGTTCCCGTGGACCAATGCGGTAGCCGAGCTGCTGCGCGATTTGAAATTCAGCCAGCGCCGCGCCCACGTTGTGCAATCCATAAATATATGCGCGCGCCATGGCGAGATGTGGGTCGGGCGAACGTGGCAGGAAAACCGCGGCCTGCCGAAACGACTGTAAGCTGGCGGCTACCCGGTTCGGCTGCGGGTGACGCGATAAATTCAAATAGCCATCGCACAGACGGAGTTCGCCGCGAGCTTTGGCATCTTCTGGCTCGAGCGCCAGAGCACGCAGCAAACAGAGGCGAGCCTGCGCCCACTCGGTTTCCTTTACATCCTGGATCGAGCTGCGCCGGAAGCGGCTGATCAGATTATCGGCGGAGACAAATAAATTCGAGTGAAGGTTATCTTCCAGCTCGGCGGGGGAGAGAAAGCTGCTCCACCAGGAGTGACCGTGCTTGAACAGCTGATACAACTGCCAGTCGGAAGTCAGAACGGCGGGATCGGCTTGCACGTAGTCCTTACGCGCAGTCAGCGTCTCGCTCAGTGCGCGCAGCCTGAAATAGTAGGTGAGCGGAATGAACAAAAGGAGCCCAGCCAAAACGCCGGCGAGCAGCGCGATGACCATATTGGCGCGATCGTTTTTTCTGAATTTCGGGCGTGCCGCATCTAACTTACGAGCTGGCTGGGTCCGCGCGCTTTTGAAACGGAATCGAAAGATGGTCGTGCCGGCCTGACGCGCCGGGGCACCTTCAGTCTCCGCTTGTACCGGTTTTCCAGCGAGAAAGGCGCGCAGATCGTCTTCCATGGCGCGTGCCGAAGGGTACCGTCGCGAAGCATCGTGCGCCAGCGCTTTCAACACGATTGCTTTTAGCCCAGACGGGCAGGTCTCCGGCAGCGGAAGCGGCGGATTGCGCGACTGGATCAGCATCTCCAGTTTGCGCGTGCTTTGCGCTTGAAAGGGCGGTGTGCCGGCCAGCATTTCATACAGGGTGACGCCCACCGCCCAGAGGTCCGAGTGCAGGCTGACGCGCGATTCCCGTAGCCGTTCGGGTGAGCAGTAGCTCGGGCTTCCCAGAGCATGCTGTGTGAGATCGTGTCCCGGACTAATACATTTGGCGATGCCGAAATCGAGCAGACGAACCTGATCGGCGGCTCCGATCTGAATGTTCGATGGCTTGATGTCGCCATGGACAATGGCTGTTTTCACGCTCTCATCGGAAACAAACTCGTGCAGCAGGCGCAGCTGATCGCAAATCTCGGCGGCATAGCGGGCAGCGCGGGTAGCCTCGATCGAACGTTCCGTCGCGATGAGCTTAGCCAGCGTTCGGCCCGCGAAAAATTCCATCGACACAAAGAAGCATCCGCTCTCGTCGCCGGCTTCATAAAGGGCCAGAATGCGTGGATCTCTTCTATGGAGTTCCTGCTGCAAGCGCGACCCGCGCGCTTCGGCTTCGATAGCGAGCCGGTTGCTTTGACTGTTGGAACGAGTGATGATCTTGAGGACCACCTGGCGATTGCGTTCGGGATCGTAGGCGAGATAAACGTCCGCCATACCACGGCCAAGCTTGCGCACGATCTCGTATTTGCCGAATCGTTGCTGGCTAACGACGGGATCGGTTTCTACGATCATGGCACCATCCTGAGCGCCGAGGTGGCAGCTATGCGCAAGTCATCCGGACGTTCCCATCCGAACGCCAGCAAAAGTCCCAGCACCACTCCGAGAAGTAGCCAAACCAGATTTTTAGTTCGGAAGAAGTTCCGTGGCTTGGGGAGACGCACGCGAGTGGCGGCATGTTGTTCCTCAATCTGGGCGGTTTGTACTGCCGCGCAACTCGCCTGAAACTCAGGACCCGGCACGAAGATGACACTCACGTTATCGGCGCCGCCGCGCTGGTTGGCGGCATTCACCAGTCGACGGGCTGTTGCTTCAGCATCGGTGTCAAAGCGTCCCAGGATCGACGCGATTTCCTGCGAGGTAAGGGCGTCGCTCAAACCATCGGTACACAACAGGAAGGAAGCGGATGGGGGGAAGGCGACACTGCCGGTATCGACAAAATCTGGATCGGCGGCAGTGCGGCGAACGGAACCAACATCGCGAAACACCTGATTACGGCGGGGATGGCGCATGGCGGCGAGTTCGTCGAGCTCCCCGCTGTCCTCCTGTTCGCCGACGGGCGAGTGGTCAAGCGTAAGCTTGCGCAGGACGCCGCCCGTCAGACAGTAAAGGCGAGAATCCCCGACGTGTCCCCACGCGAGACGGTCTTCGTGCGCAATTGCCACGGTGAGAACGCAGGCCATGCCTCGCCACTCGGGATGAGCTTCGGCGAGGGCGACGATTTGGTTATTAGCCTGCGCGATGGCTCGTCGGATCGCCTGGGCCGGATCGCTCCAGGGCTCGTTGAGGCTTCGTTCGATGGTGTCGCGCGCCACTTCTGCCGCGACTGCCCCGGCCGCGCGGCCGCCCATCCCATCGACGACTATAAAAATCCCACGTCCGGGATCTGCCAGCACGCGATCTTCGTTGGTACCGCGCTGCAGCCCGGAGTCGCTGGCCGAACCGCATTGCCACGGCGCTGCGATTGCTTTTGTCATGTACGCGTTTCGAAAGCCAGCGTCAGTACTTCGCCCACCACGATTTGCGCGCGTCCAGGCAGCAGATCTTCGGCGCCTTTGCGCAAGCGCTTACCGTTTACCCAGGTGCCGTTCGTACTTGCATCGACAATGGTGAAAACGCCGGTTGCCGGATCGCGCCGGATGACGAGGTGCTCCCGCGAGATTTCGTCACTGCCGGTTAGCACGAGATCAACCGGCTGATCGTCGCCACCGCGCCCGACGCGAATCTGATTGCGGGTGATCAGGTAAATTTGCGGGCTCGCGCCCTCCTGATAATGCAGCGCGCCGTAAACCACATCGTCGGTGCTGCTGCGGCGTCGCTCGTCGAGGTGTTGCGTGACGGACGGCGTCCGGCCGATCAAAGTAGTTTTCGCCCCGCGGAAGCCAGGCTGCACAGTCTCACTTAATTCCGAGTGGATTTCAACATCCCCCGGTGGCACTTCGGGATCAGGCAGGAACTCGATGTCCCATTCTCGACAGGCAATCTTATACTCCTTCGCCGTACTCGCCCGTTTTCTCGTTAACGTAGAACGCGCTGCATTCAAAGCCGTCACCCGCGAGCGTAGCGCTTTGCGTGCATCTTCACTCACCAAACTGAACACGCCGCGCAACCTGGCGTAATCGGCAGGATTCAAATAGACAGTAAAGAAGCAAGGCAGTAGGACCGCGTAGGCCATTTCGAACTGGCCTACTTCCATATTGCGCAGGAGTTCGCCGGCTATGATATTGCCGCTGAGTCTTGCTCCATCTGGGCTTTGCCGCTCGACTGCCATTCCGCTCCTGTCCCCTGCCCTGATTTCTTCGACGTATCTCCAGGCAGGCAAATTCCTTTTTGGTGAAATCGTACCTCAATTTAACCAGCGGCGGCAGGCTTGGTGTCCTTGAAGGTTGCAAAAAGCCTCGAAACTCCCTGCCAGAACGGAATGTTGAGAGACTTGACAGCGTTGTTAGACTGATGACTTAGGAGGCTCTTCGGAGTCCGCTTTTTGTTGTACGATACGGAATTAGCACGGTACCGCATGATTGGCCGCGACGACTTCGACCCACTTGCTCCCCAGCGCGAGGCGGCGATCTTCTACGGCCTCTTTCTGCGAGGGCACTCAGCGGAAGATTTGCGCCGCGACATCGATGTCCCCCGTCCGTTGCTGAATAAGTGGTTGCATCCCCGGCGATATGAAGAAAACTTTAGAGACTCGCTGCGGCAAATGTACACGTACCGCAAAAAGGTGCTGGCCATCTTCGATGAACTCGTGCTGAAAGAAAAGCACCGCGTCCGAGTGAACTAACACGGCTGTTGTTTTTACGTAGCTCGTCCCCGTATTTCGGACGCGCGTTTCGACCCTTCCTTTAAGCTGCTCCATCCAGACTTTACCGGGTGAGCCTTACTTTCTTTCCGATTCGCGTGAGATTTTTTTTAGCTTCCGCGAACCTACTCACAACAGAAGGCAATGACGGCGAGCAGATGAGTGGGCTAAATGGCGCAGTTTTGGAAATCGCCTCGCGCAAGGAAGTTTGAAATGGCTCTCGAATTGCTAGAAAGCCGTGTTATGATTCGAGGACTCGAAAAGCGCCAGCTTATCGGGAGAGAAGGGCCCTGGTTCAAGAGCCAACGGAAGTGGTCCGTGGAGCTCCCGAACTTGGCTAGTGAGCTATCCCTCACCTGCTTCCGGCAGTGCAGTACTGCGAATCTAGCTGCTGATATGCAGCCGGGATTTTGTGCTACGGTTGGTGAACCTTTTAGAGAACTCTTACGTCTAAACGGAAGACTTGGCTGCTTCGAATCTACTTTTTAAGTGAGTAGCTAGTTAGTAAGAAGGAGAATGAAGATGACGTCTGAAGAAGTCAGTAAATTTAAAAAGATCCTGCTAGAAAAGCAGGACGAACTCGAACACATAGTACGCAATCGTGACGCGATCACTATTGAGAAGAGCGCCGATGCGCTGGACGAGGTCCAACACGCCTCGGAACGAGAACTGGCGATTCGCAATCTGGACCGCGAATCAAATCTGCTGCGTAACGTGCGTTCGGCTCTGCGCCGTATTGAAGACGGCTCGTTCGGCACCTGCCTCCACTGTGAAGAAGAAATCAGTCCGAAACGCCTGGTCGCCGTACCGTGGGCGCCCTACTGTATTCAATGCCAGGAACAGGCTGACCGTCAGCAGGCAGAGGGCGAAGATGCCCTCGACGATCTGCTGGTAAACGCTGCCTGACCTCTCATTCTCCTGATTTACTTTTGCCGGGCGCAGGCTTCACCGTCTGCGCCCGAATTGTTACCGCACGAGCCCATTAGCCCCGCGTTCTCTTCCCTGCGAGTAACTTTCCTTTCAGAGTCTGCGCCTCCGTCAATAAGCATTTTGCGAAGAGCATGTGCTGAGGAAAGTTCCATGACCAAGTTCTACTCTGTTTTCGTCCTGCTTTTGCTTGGCATGACGCTGGCCTCGGCGCAAGAGGCTGCATCGACACCCCAGAAGCCGACCGAACATCTGCTCGGCACCATTATCGTTATGGATACCGCCGCCCGGACAGTGACAGTTAAAGATGATAAATCGGGAAGCGAGCAGGTCATTGAGCTAGCCGGTACAAAGACACTACTGAAAGTGACGCCTGGCGCGAAAGATTTAACATCGGCCAGCCGGATCACCGCCGCCGAACTCGCAGTCGGAGACCGGGTAGATGTGCGGGGCTTCAAAGCGCCCGATGACCCGGCAAAAATAGCCGCTCGCAGCGTAGTGCTGATGTCGGCGCGAGATCTACAGGTAGCACATCGGGCGCAAGCACAGGAATGGCAAAACAGCAAAACAGGAAGCGTGAGCGCAATCGACGCGACCGGTAAGATTACTATCCGGGAACGAACACCCGAGGGCCCGCAGAGCGTGATTTTGCAAACATCGCCGCAGACAGAATTCAGCCGCTACTCTGTCGACAAACCGGACAGCCCGCAGAGCTCGACGCTCGGGCAGGTGCAGGTGGGCGATCAGCTGCGGGTGCTGGGAGATGCGGGACCGGATGGAACCATCACGGCACGCAAGATTTACTCGGCCCCTTTCCGAACAGTAAACGGCACGGTGGTGTCAATCGCAGCAGACAGCAAACAATTCACCATCAAAGATCTTGCTTCGAAGAGGCCGTTGCAAGTGAACCTCAACGAGAGTTCGACCGTGCGTAGGATACCGCCCGAGATGGCGGCCGGGCTGGCTCGGCGGATGGGCGGCGGAGCACGGGCCGCTGGCCCAGGTGCAACTCCTCCAGGGACAAACGCAAGCGCCAGCCCTGCTAGCAGCGGCGGAATGCCCGGGGCGCATGGTCCGCGCGGAGGCGATATTTCTCAAATGCTTGATCGACTGCCGGCCATCACTTTGGCTGACTTGAAGCCCGGAGATGCGGTCGTCGTATCGGGTGTCAGCACCGGTGGCGATCAGTTGATCGCCACTCACGTTGTCGCCGGAGTGGAGCCGATTTTGCAAGCCGCGCCCGCTAGTAGGCGTGGCGGCGACGCGATGGGCGGCGACTGGGGTTTGGGTGAAATCGCTCCACCTCAGCAGTAACCGTACTTCAGTAATTAGACAAGGGCAAGAGAGGGTCAATGCAATTTAGGTGGACAAAAGCGAGCGGTGTAGGCATAGTGCTCGCTGGACTGTTACTGGCGGAAGTAGTGGGCGCGCAAACTGATACGCCGCAGGTTCCGACAGCCGGCGCGCAGTCCCAGAAGAGGATTCCCGCGGGCAACGCTCTAGTGCGCGGCACAATAAAGGACGGCACGGGCTACATTATCCCCGGCGCAAAAGTCACGTTAACGAACAGTGACGACGCGACCCAGACCGTCACAACCGGCGCCGATGGCAGCTTCAATTTCCGCGGCGTGCCGGCCGGCGCCTATAGTCTCTCGGCCACTTACGCCGGCTTACAGCAACAAACGCCTCTCGCAGTATCTGCCATCAGCGGCCAATCTGCCACTGCCAACATCACCATGACCGTGCAGAGTCAGAAACAAGAAGTCACGGTAACCGACTCCACAACGAACACGATCAGCACAGAAGCTTCGAATAATGCGAGCGCGCTGGTTTTAAAGCCTGAAGACCTGGACGCGCTGCCCGATGATCCAGACGATCTGGAAGCCGATTTAACCGCGCTCGCAGGACCATCCGCTGGACCGGGCGGCAATCAGATTTTCATCGACGGTTTTACCGGCGGACGGCTGCCTCCCAAGGCTTCGATTCGCGAAATCCGCATCAACTCCAATCCCTTTTCAGCGGAATACGACAAGCTCGGCTATGGACGCATCCAGATCTTTACCAAACCTGGTTCCGACAAGTTTCACGGGCAGGGTTATTACAACATCAGCGACGACGTGTGGAACTCGCGCAACCCTTTTCTGTCGGTGAATCCGCCCTTTCGCACACAACTATTCGGCGGCAACCTGAGCGGCCCGGTCGGAAAGAAAGGCAGTTTCTTTATCGACGTGGAGCGGCGCAACATCGACGACAACGGCATCATCACGGCCAGCATTCCGAACACCGACCTGCTCGGCCACTCGTCTTATCAAAATTACTTCGCTACTCCGCAGCGCCGCACCACCGTCAGCCCGCGTTTCGATTACCAGCTAGGCGCGAATAATACGCTCAGTTTCCGTTATGGCTGGCTCGACAACGAAAAGATCGTCACCGGCATCGGCGCTTTCGCTCTGCCGGCCACCACGATTGCCTCCCCGAACGGAAACTTGAACTACCAAAGCGCCGGCTATGGTTCCTCGACGGTCGAGCAAACGTTTCGGGCAGTCGATACTGCTGTGCTGAGCCCGAAGGCGATCAACGAAACGCATTTTTCCTACGATCGCGAGAGTCTTTCAGAAACCAGCCAGAGCCTCGCGCCCTCGCTTTCGGTCAGCCAATCGTTTACCGCGGGCGGCGCAGGCTATGGCGCTCCTGGATCTCCTAACACTTACGATATTCAGAACAGCTACGAGATCCAGAACTACACATCGCTGACCTGGGGCGAGCACACAACTAAGCTGGGTTTCCGCATACGTGCAGATAATCTTTCCGATTCGAGTCCCAAGAATTTCAATGGCTCGTATTCCTTCCTGGGCGGAACGTTTCCAGTGCTCGATCCGACAACGCTGCAGCCAAGTGGCGCGACTCAGCAGCTTTTGTCGATCGACCAGTATTTGACAACCGTCCGGCTCTTGCAAAGCGGCTTGTCAAGCCAGCAAGTGACTGCTTTGGGCTACGGGCCTTCCAAGTACCAGGTCAATGTCGGCAATCCATACCTGAGCTTTTATCAACTTGATTTTGGCCCGTTTATTCAGGACGACTGGAAAGTGAGGCCGAACCTGACGCTGAGTTTCGGCTTGCGTTGGGAATCGCAGAACAATATCAACGACAAGAACGACTGGGCGCCGCGATTCGGCTTCGCCTGGTCACCCGACGCCCGTGGTCCGAATAGCAAGGCGAAAACAGTGATCCGTGGTGGCTGGGGTTATTTCTACGATCGTTTCTCGATTACTAATGTCGAGACGGCTTACCGGTATAACCAAAGTGCCGGCGCTCAAACCGCTTACACGCTAAACAATCCTTCGACCTACGACATCAATTTCGATACGCAGCTGCCGCTGAGCAGCCTGACCGGGTTGGCCAGCAGTGCCGCGCAACGTTATCAGATCGACAGCAACCTCAAAGCGCCGCGCCTGATGCAGACGGCCGTATCGGTGGAGCGTCAGTTGTTTTCACACACCAGGCTCAACGTGAATTTCGTCAACTCGCGCGGGACGCATGAGCTGCGAACGGTTGACATAAATGCGCCGGTTCCAGTGCCAGGGCAGCTGCCGCCGGGAGCGGGGGGTCCTACCGGTCCACGGCCGTACGGAAATATTGGCGACATTTATAACTTCGAGTCCGATGGCACGTTTAAACAGACCCAGGTAATTGTGGGCGTGAACAGCCAGATCGGCAAGCGCATCACTCTGTTTAGTCGCTACTCCTATAACAACGCGCACAGCGATACAGATGGCCTCGGCACGCTGCCGGCTAATCCTTACAACTTTGCCGCCGATTGGGGCCGCTCATCATTGAACATTGAACAGAGCCTGTTTCTAGGAGGTTCCATCAATGCTCGCTGGGGTATCCGTTTTTCGCCGTTCCTCGTGGCGCATAGCGGCATTCCGTACAACGTCACCACTGGTACCGACCTGTATGAGCAGGGTTCCGTCACGCCGACAGCGCGCCCGGAGATCGTCTCCGATTCCGGAACCAATTCACCATTTGGCTTCCTAAACCCGATCCCGCTGGTTACGGCTCCTGGAACTTCCAATATGATCGTGCGGAATGCCGCCACTGCGCCCGGATTCCTTGGCCTCAATTTGCGCGTGAGTAAAACGTGGGGCTTCGGCACTACGAAATTTTCCGGTCCATCGGGCGGTGCGCGATCCGGCGGCGGTGGCGGAGGCCATGGCGGCCACGGTTTTGGCGGAGGAGGCGGTTTCGGCGGCGACACCTCCACCGAGCATCGCTACAATCTCACGCTCGGCGTTAATGCCCGCAATATTCTGAACCATGAGAATCTCAATACCCCCAACGGCGCACTCACCTCACCCTACTTTCTGGAATCGACCGGAATCACCGGCGGCTATGGCGCTGAATCAACCGCTAGTAACCAGCGGCGTTTGGATATTCAGCTTAAATTCGCTTTCTAACGCTGCTATAGACTTCGTATATGCGTAAGTCTCTCTTATCGTGCTGTCTGATAGGCGCGCTCGCTCTTTGCGGCGCCGTCCGGCTCTCAGCAGCACCAGCCTCCGGCGATTGGAAACAGCTTTTCAATGGCAAAGATCTCACTGGCTGGCAGCACGTCGGTCCAGGCGGTATGACAGTCGTCGATGGTGAAATCCATACGCATGGCGGCATGGGGCTGCTCTACTGGACGGGCGGACCCGTAGGCGATTGCGTGATCCGGGTCGTTTTCCGCATGCGCGACGAGAATGACAATTCAGGCGTTTTTGTCCGCATCCCAACAGCGCCTACAGAGCCCTGGATGCCCGTCAATAAGGGCTACGAAGTACAGATCGACAACCATCCCGAACGCGGCGGTGAGGATGAGTATCACGTTACGGGCACGCTCTACTCGTTAACCAAACCGCTAGCTAAACCAGGCAAGCCGGGCCCCGAATGGAACACCATGCAAATCACTCTCGACGGACCCCACACGATTGTCGAAGTGAATGGCCAGAAGGTCACCGACTACACCGAAGGCGATCCGGTGCCACCCAAGAAACTCAGCTTCGAGCCGAATCGCGGTCGCCGTCCGGATAAAGGCTGGTTTGGACTGCAGAACCACGGTGATCACGATGTGGTCTATTTCAAGGAAGTTGCGATCAGGTCGCTGAAGTCCGCCGCTTCGAGCGAATAATTGCCTGCGCTCAACCCTCCGGCGTCGACTCCTCCGTCAGCAGGCTTAGACCGAGGCATGGGCCTGTTCCCTGCCCTCACTGCCAACATGCTGCAGATGGTCGGAGTCGGCCCATTCCTCACCATCCCGCTCATCCTTTCGACCATGCACGGTCCGCAGGCGCTGATCGGCTGGATACTCGGCGCTGTGCTGGCGCTTTGCGATGGACTCGTCTGGTCTGAACTCGGCGCGGCCTTGCCAGGAACCGGCGGTTCCTATGAATATCTGCAGCAGGGCTTCGGACCAGCCTCGCTCGGACGACTCATGGGCTTTCTATTTCTCTGGCAGGTCATGCTCGTGGCGCCGCTTACCGCCGCCTCAGGCGCTGTCGGATTCGCAGACTACGCGCGCTATCTCTGGCCGGCTATGGGTCCCGCGCAACATTTGCTGCTGGCCATCGGAGTCTGCGCCGCATCCACCTTCATCCTCTATCGCGACATCCGGTCCATCGGCAAAATTTCGACCGTATTCTGGATCGGTCTCATGCTCGCGATCGGCCTCATCATCTGGGCAGGCACCTGGCACTTCCAGCCGAAACTCGCCTTCGATTTCCCGCCTGGCGCCTTTCATCTCTCAGGCGCCTTCTTTGCCGGACTTGGCGCAGCCACGCTCATCAGCATGTACGATTACAGCGGCTATTTCACCGTGTGCCTGATTGGCGGCGAAATCAAAAGGCCGGGGACTACTATTCCGCGCGCCGTCCTTCTTTCGATCGGTATTCTAGCCATTCTCTATATCGGCATGAGTCTGTCCATCATCGGAACGATTCCCTGGCAGCAGGCGGCGCACTCGGACGCGATTGTCTCGGTATTTATGGAACGCCTGTACGGCACGCGCGCCGCTTCGTTGATGACTGTACTGATTCTCTGGGTAGCTTTTGCATCGGTCTTCTGCGTGCTGCTCGGCTACACACGCGTGCCATTCGCCGCTGCCGCGGAAGGCCGCTTCTTCTCGCCATTTGCTCGCGTCCATAAGACCAAACACTTTCCCGCGTTTTCCGTAGTCTTCCTGGGCGTCGCTTCCGCGGCAGCGTGTCTGTTTACCTTGGAGCAGCTGATCAAGGAAATGATTATCGTCCAGATCCTGACGCAGTTCGCCGCGCAGTGCGTGGCTCTTGTGCTAATCCGCCGCTATCGCAAAGACATCAAGCGGCCCTTCTCCATGCCGCTCTATCCGCTTCCCGTAATCGTTGCGCTGCTGGGCTGGCTGTATATTCTGGCAACCGGTGAAGCCGTTTATGTGCTGACAGGAATTGCGCTGGTCGCCTTCGGCGTTTTGGCCTATCTCTGGCGCGCGCGCCGCTTGGCAGAGTGGCCCTGGTCTGGAGACGTTTCTACAATGCCCAGGCCAGCCGGATCGTCTTCTCAGTCGAAGTAAACTCCGGCGTGATGGCGGGCGTAAACAGTTTCGACCGGGTGGAATTTGCTTCGTGCCGGCGAATCTGCTGCGTCCGCACCACGTAGCGTCCAATGAAAAAGCCGACGACGCTCCCCACAAACACATCGGATGTGAAATGTTCCTGCGCTAATATTCGCGACGTATCGATCAATGCCGCATACCCGTAGCTGATAAATGGCACCCACTTGTGATTTCCATATTCGTCCGCCACAACGGCCGCGATGGACCAGGCCTGCACAGCATGACCGGAAAAGAACGAGCTGCCGCCTTTCTCGAAATGGCCGCCGTGATCTCCGTCACCGGGCCTCTGCCGGCGCGCGACCACCTTCACCACGTTGACCACGATATCGGAATCGATCAGCGCCTGCAGGCTTTCGATACCGGTGTCCTGCAACTTTTCGTTATGTGTCACCCAGCCCCCCAGATAAAAAGCGCCCGCTACCGGGAACACGCTGTACCACTGCCCGGCACGCGAGGCATTAGTTCCAAAGTTGACGCTGGTACCGGAGAACGGCAGCGCCTGTGAAGTGGGATGATCGGCTGCCAGCAACCCTGCGGTTCCGATGCCCGCAAAGATCCACCATTTCGCAGACGAACTGTTGATGTGAAACGGACTGGTCCAGATGTCTTTCTGATCGCGCAACACATTCGTGAACAGCTTCTTGAGGAACGGTCCGTTTGGCGCTTGCGGGCCTTCGTAGAGGCGCGGATCCACCGTGGGCGAGGTCTGCGCGAGTCCCGCCTGCCAGCTCAACAGGAAAGCGAAACTCACTCGCACCAGCCAAGATTTCATCGTTCGCCCAACAGCCACAGTCTGAAGTTCATTCCTGAAAAATCTATGAAAGTCGTAGGGTTTAGGCTTTAGAGATTGATGAAAAACCTAATCTAGCCGCAGATTGACGCGGATCAACGCAGATAAAACATTTTTTCGATCGGCGTTTATCTGAGTTTATCAGCGGCCAACACATTGAGCCGGAAAAATGCCGCCACGAATGGCGGCATAGCAGGCCAGTAGGCCCGCTCCACCCACTTTGTGGAGCCCTTCTTTACCATGGTTCCTGTATGCGCACTCGCTTATTAATCGTAATCGTGACAGCTATTCTTCTAGTTGTAGTGGCGTTGGCCTTCTGGCGCTCCAAAGCAAAGCCGAGCCCGCCGGCATCAAATACCCCAACCCCGGCTATGCCGGCGGCCCAGGTGGATACCCAGCAGGAAAAAAAGAGTGAACGAGCGCCCACGCTTTTATTCGCTCACAATCTTTTGTTGCGCAAAGGACCGAGTTTCCGGATTTACGTGCGCTGGCTGCGCGGCCAGATGACGCGGGCAGACCAAAACGAAGATCCATCTTTTGACGATACCGACTCTTTTTTCCTCGATATCAAAACCGGTGTTATCCGCGCCAACATAGGCGACATTAACAACTACCTCAACACGGACCTGCCAAAAGATTCGCCGCTAAAAAACATTCACATCACGGGTGACGGCGAGCAGGTAAAACTAACCGGCACCGTGCATAAAGTAATCCCGCTACCGATTGAACTCGACGGCACGCTGTCCATTGTTCCCGAGAACAAAATTCGCCTTCATGTCACCAAAATTGATGTTCTTAAGATTCCGTTCAAGGCTCTGCTGGGTGACTTTCACATTCAACTCGCGGATCTCTTCAAGGCGAAGGGAATGACCGGCATTACAGTTAACAGCAACGACATTCTTTTCGACACCGAGACATTGCTGCCACCTCCTCACATTCGCGGACAACTTACTACCGTGCGCATCGCCAATCCAGACCTCGAAGAAGTGTATGGAAATGCAACTGAGGATTTGGAAAAGTCGGAACAATGGCGCAATTTTCTCCGCCTGCGCGGTGGCACTATCGAATTCGGCAAGCTCACCATGCATCAGGTGGATCTCATCATGGTTGACATTTCTAAGGACGCCTGGTTCGATCTCGATCTCGCGAACTACCAGGCACAACTGGTGAACGGTTACACCCGCATGACTCCCCAGGCAGGACTGCAAATCTTCATGCCTGACGTGCGCGATCTGCCGCCTAAGGCCGCCGAAAACGTAAGCGTCCAATGGGTGAAGAACCGCAACGCTCCGCCGCCTGCTTCCGTGATGAAAAAGAAGTAGGTACGCGAAGATAAAAAAGAATGTTAAGAGCTGGAATTGTTGGGCTCCCCAACGTCGGGAAGAGCACTTTGTTTAACGCGGTCACACAGACTCGAAAGGCGATGGCCGCAAATTATCGCTTCTGTACCATCGATCCGAACACCGGTGTCGTAACGGTGCCGGATGAACGGCTGGAGGTGCTGTCAAACCTAAGCAAGTCGCAAAAAATCGTCCCGGCCGTCTTCGAGTTCGTCGATATTGCAGGCCTGGTGAAAGGAGCGAGCCAGGGAGAAGGCTTGGGTAATCAGTTCCTCGGCCATATTCGCGAAGTGGACGCGCTGATTCAGGTGGTGCGATGTTTTGAAGACAGCAACATCGAACACGTCATGGACACGGTGGATCCGGTGCGGGATATCGAGATCATCAATACCGAGCTGGTCTTAGCCGATCTTGATTCCGTAGAAAAAAGGAAGGCAAAGCAGCAGAAGGCAGCCAAAAGCGGAGACAAGAAAGCGATCGCTGAGCTGGCGCTTCTGGAGAAGCTGGACGCGCATTTGAACACGGGCAAAACGATCGTAACGCTCGACTTGACGCCGGAAGAGAAAGAGACTGTGCGTCTGTTTTTTCTCCTAACCGCCAAGCCGACTCTCTTTGCCTGCAATGTCGCGGAAGGAGATCTGGCCACTGCAGACGAAAACAAATTCGTACAGCAGGTACGGAGCTATGTAAAAGAACATCACGATACCAGCGCTGTGGTGGTCTCGGCCGAGATCGAATCCGAACTGGTAATGCTCTCGCCCGAAGAACGCGACGAATACCTCGCTGAATTGGGAGTTCGCGACACCGGGGCCAGCCAACTGATTCGTGAGGCCTACCACCTGCTGGGATTGCGCACGTACTTAACTACCGGCGAAAAAGAGACACGAGCCTGGACCATTCACGCGGGTGACAAAGCTCCCCAGGCAGCGGCTGTGATTCACTCTGATTTTGAAAAGGCCTTCATTTCTGCCGAGACAGTCTCCTATCAGGAGCTGGTAGAGGCAGGTTCTTTTGCCCGAGCGCGCGAAGTAGGCAGGCTGCGTACCGAAGGCAAAGAATACGTGGTCCAGGATGGCGACGTCATGGAGTTCAAGACTTACGTTTGATGTGGGTGAGCTTGCGCAGCACAGCGACTTCCCGAACCGTCAGCTCGCGCCATTTACCGATTGAGAGATTTTCGAGAGTAAGCGGTCCCAGTTTCACACGCACCAGCTTCAGCACTTTACTATCAAGTGCCTCAATCATGCGCCGTACTTGGCGATTCCGGCCTTCGGTAATCGTGAGTTCGAGAAACGTATACTTGCTCGAATCGCGCACGCGTTTCGCTTCGGCCGGGCGGGTGAGGCCATCACTCAATTCGATACCGCTCGCCAGTTTTTGGAGCTGGTCATCGGACAACAGAGTCGACGTTTTGATGAGATACGTTTTCGGCAGATGCCTTAAGGGATTGCTAATTGCTTCAGCCAGCGCATTATCGTTGGTGAGCAGCAGCAAACCCGAGGTATCAAGGTCGAGACGGCCAACCGTTCCCACAAACTGATCGAGACCTTCTACGAGATCGTAAACCGTTGGGCGGCCCTCCGGATCGCGATACGTGGAAAGATACCCTTTCGGCTTGTACAACAAAACGTAGCGCAGCTTCGCCTGTTGGAGCGGCTTACCATCGAGCGTGACTTTGTCGCGGGCCACATCCACCCAGTGATCCGGTGTCTGGATCAATTTTCCATTCACGCGCACGCGGCCTGTGCCGATCCAACGCCGGGCTTCGGTACGCGAGCCCGCGCCGGCCTTCGAAAGCACGCGGTCAAGAGTTTTGAGGGTCCGTTCGGAAGTCACTCTTTGTCTTGATTGAACAAGGTCGGGCGATCTATGTACTCGCCTTTGAAATAGACGGCGTTGATGTGCTCGGTGGCAGAAATGTCCTGCACCGGGTCGCCGTCAACCAGGATGAAAGTGGCTTCCCGGCCCTTCTGAATCAGCCCAAACCGATCGCTCGCACGCAGAACCCGGGCCGCATTGAAGGTTGCAGCCTGCAGCGCGACAGCGGGTGGGATGCCTGCCTTCACCCACAGTTCGAGTTCATGCTGCACCGTAGGGCCATGAATGACAAACATGTTGCCGGCATCGCTGCCGGTGATGAGAAGCACGCCGCTCTTCCAGGCAGTCTGGAGATTTGCGTTCATGCAATCGAGAATGCCCTGGATCGGGGTGGCCTGTTTCTTGACCAAGGTCTGCAACGCATGACGCGTGTCTTCCACCAGATCGGCCGGCGCGGCCTGCTGCACTAACGGTCGATTCAGCAGAGTGAACTGCTCCTCGGTGGTGGCCGCGGCGGCTTCGAAAATGCTCAGCGTAGGATCGTAAGCAATCTGCCGGCTCTTCATCTCTGCAAAGAGAGCCGCGGGGATACGATCGATTACCGATCCGTGCTCAATGCTGCTAGTCCCCGCTGCTATGGCGTCTTTCACATCCGCGACACTCCCGGTGTGAGTCGCGGACGGAAGGTGGTCGTGAGTGGCTTGCGCAATGACTGCGTCGTAAATGGGCGTCTCGAGTCGATTGAAAACACCCCAGCGCGCATCTCCCGCATCCAGGACAGCTTTGATGCCATCAACGCCCGCCTTTTTCAGAGCATCCACCTGTTGACGAGCTTCGGCGGCGGACTTGGGCTCGCGCAGAAATTCAGCGTGGGCGACGTTTTTCATCGCACCCGGAAATCGTTCTACCAGCTCCTCTGGATGGCCGCCTTTGGCCGTGAATAAGGGGCCAAAAGCAAATAATTCGGCCCCCAGGTAGCTGCCAGAATTTACCTCCTCCCGTAATTTCAGTGAAGCATGCAGCCAGTCTCCTACGCTGCGGACTGCGGTCACCCCGCTATAGAGATAGGCCGCCAAGCGGCGTTTACCGGCGTTCGGATCAGCGTATTTTTTAGCGTCCGCGTACACTCCACCGGGCGCGCCGATATGAACGTGCATGTCGATCAAACCGGGCATCAACGTCTTCCCGGCCGCATCGACAATCTCGGCCTGAAGTGCTTTGGGATTCGGAGGTGGTGCGCCAAAGACTTCGGCAATTTTGCCATCGCGAATAAGTACGGCGCCGCGCTCGATCACTGTACCGTTCCCGACGAAGATCCGGGCATTTTGAAACAGCATCGAGCGGCGGCGATAAATGTCGTGGCTGAGAATCTTGGCCTGCAGAATGTTTTGCTTCGTATGGGCCTGGTACAAGCCCATCAGCACAAACGGAGCGAGCACTGCCAAGACCCAAAGCTTGGCCCTACCAGCAATTTTTTCTTCCTTTTCCCAGCGGAATATTTTCGTGCCGATAATCAGGGCCGCCGCAGCCGTAATGGTAAGTGCCAGAACAGAGACGAGATTGGCCGTCAGGCCCTGGCCGCCGATCATGAGCGACTGCATGCCCTGGTAAAGATAAGTGGCCGGCAAGAACTGGGCGATTGACTGCACCCAAACCGGCATCATGGCAATGGGAAATGTGGCGCCGCTCAGCAGCAGCATCGGAAGATAGAAAATTTGGATGAGTATGTTCGCTTCGTTGGCCGAATTGACAACCCCTGCGATGATCATGCCAAGAGCACGGAAAGCCACCACCGCTATCGAGACAAAAACGAAGATCGAAAACAGGTTGTGCGGCAAGGGCATGTGATAAATGCCGTTTGCCAGCACAAAGAAGAGCAGCAGCAATGGCAGAAAGGCGACCAGGCCCGATACCATCGACGCAACAATGATGGGCGAAGCTCCCACCGGGGCCACTTTGAAGCGGCGCAGAACGTTCGTCTCGCGATCCTGTACGGCGCGCATACCGGCCCCGAAGAATCCTGCGCCCAGCACGCCAATGATGACGACCATAGTCACCACCTGGCTCATCGCGCCCGCGCTTTCCGCGCCCTGAAACGATTGCGCGAAAACAAAAAAGAAGATCAGCGGAAACAGGAAACTGAAGAACAGCACAGCCCGGTCGCGCCCCATCAGGCGCAGATTGCTTTTTATTTGGGCAAGATAGGGTTTCATGTTTCACGCAGCCTCTTCCCGGTAAGTTCGATGAAAACATCTTCCAGTGTCGGCCGTTTCAGGCGTATATCAACGAGTTTTAGCCCGCGCCCGTCGATCCACTTCACAAGTTCGACAATCGCAGCGGCGGGAGCATCGGTTTGCAGGGAAAACGTGCGGCCATCATTCTGCAAAGTGTATTTCTCGTCTCGCAAGGCCGATGGGATGTCTTCCGCAGGCAGAGCTTCGTTCGCCTCGATTTCGACGAGCGTGTGGCCGAGAACACGGGCCTGTATTTCGCGCGGCGTGCCCTGCTCGATGATCTTGCCGCCATCGATAATAGCCACACGATCGCAAAGCCGTTCGGCCTCTTCAATGTAGTGCGTGGTGATCAGAATGGTCTTGCCACTCTCTTTCAACTCCTGAATGATGTTGTGGATTTCGTGCCGGACTTGAGGATCGAGTCCGGTTGTCGGTTCATCCAGGAAGAGTAGTGAGGGCTCGTTCAGCAGCGCCAGCGCCAGTGCCACTCGCTGCTTTTGCCCACCCGATAGAGACTTATAGAAGGCGTCCTTCTTGTCCCATAGCTGCAGGCGTTTCAGTAAAGCGTGGCGATCGGTGTGGCGATCATAGAAAGCATCGAAGAGGTCAAGCGCTTCGAGAATTTTAATTTTGTCCGGAAGGTTAGTAGCCTGCAGACAGACGCCGATGCGATTCTTAATTTCACGACTGGCCGTCGCCGGATCGAAGCCCAGCACCTGGACCTTGCCGCCAGAACGCGGCCGCAAGCCTTCCAGGATTTCAATGGTAGTGGTTTTCCCCGCGCCGTTCGGTCCCAGCAGGCCAAACACTTCCCCCGTAGCCACTTCGAGATCGATGCCGCGCACTGCTTCCACAACGCCGTACGATTTGGTTAAACCTTCGACCGTGATGGCCTGAGCCGCATGCATGTTCTCAAACAGTATGCACGAAGTCGGCGCGTAGAAACATGCAAAGGCGGACGAAACGAAACAATCTCGCGATGAGCGGTCGTTAGCTGAGGACCGATTCGCGCAAAATCAGGTCCTGATAAGTTTCCCGATGACGGACTACATGCAGCTGATCGCCGTCGACCAGCAGCTCGCAGGCGCGCGGACGCGAGTTGTAGTTCGAGGAAAGAACGAAGCCATACGCGCCAGTCGTACGAATGGCCAACAGATCGCCGGGTTTCAGGTCGGGCAACTCGCGATCGTGCGCGAAGAAGTCGCCGGTTTCGCAAACCGGTCCCACTACATCGGCGGTCATCCCGCCGCCAGTCAGCGATTCCTGTACAGGCGTGATCTCGTGATGGGCCTGGTAGAGCGCGGGCCGGATCAGATCGTTCATGCCGGCATCCACAATCACGAACTTCTTTGCCCCATTTTGCTTGATGAGAAGGACGCGCGTCAGCAAAACACCCGCGTCGGCCACAATCGACCGGCCCGGTTCGAGCAGGAGAGTCAGGTCAAGCCCGCGCAGGCGCGTCTTCAATCCTTCAAGAAAGGCCCGGATCGTGGGTCCATGCTCTTGCGGCCGGTAGGGGACACCCAGCCCGCCTCCAAGATCCACGTGGCGGATAGGATGGCCCTGGCTGCGCAAACGCTTGACCAGCGCCAGAACTTTATCGGCCGCCTCGAGGAGCGGTTCCACCGAAAGAATTTGTGAACCAATATGGCAGCTCACGCCTTCGGCCAAAATGCCGGGCAACTGTGCCGCGCGCCGGTACAAACCTTCCGCCGCGTGGATGTCTACTCCAAACTTGTGCTCGCGCAGCCCGGTCGAGATATAAGGATGAGTAGCGCCATCCACGTCGGGATTTACCCGGATCGAAATCGACGCGGTGCGGTTGAGCGAAATGGCGGCTTGCGAGACCAGCCCGATCTCCGCGTCCGACTCGCAGTTGAAACTGTGAATCCCCTTCTCGAGCGCGAAGCGGATCTCAGCGGACGTTTTGCCAACTCCTGCAAACACAACAGACGATGCATCGCCGCCCGCCGCCAGCACCCGGTATAGTTCCCCGCCGGAGACGATATCGAAAGCAGCGCCTTCCCGCGCCAGGACATCCAGCACGCCGAGATTCGAGTTGGCCTTTACCGAATAGCAAATACGATGCGGCACGTCGGCCAGTGCGTCTCGATAGGTCCGAAAGTTCTCTACGATGCCCTTTCTGGAATAAACATATGCCGGAGTTCCATGCGAAGATGCGACGCGCGCCAGGTCAACACCTTCGCAAAAAAGATGCCCTTCGCGGTAGGGCCAAACGTCATGAGTCATTTTCGAAATCTGTTACAGCACGCGCAGGGCGATCACTGTCTGGTCATCGTTGAGGAGCGTGGCGCCGCGGAATGCGTCATTATCAACAAACAGACGGTCAACAACCTGCTGTGGAGACTTGTGCAGATTCGCGGCGACGGATTGTTCAATCCGTTTGCGGCCAAACGATTCCAAATCACTGGCGCTTACCTGTTCTTCACTCAGGTTATCGGCATCCTTGCCCAGCTGATCTTCCATACCGTCTGAATAGAGCAGGAGCAGATCGCCCGTTTGCACAGCGATTTCAAACTGCTCGTACTCCTGATTTTCGAGCAACCCAATCGGCACGCCGGCCACGCGCGGGCTGATGATCTCAGTCCCACGGAATAGCAGCGGCGGCAAGGTACCGGCACTGGCCAAAGTAAAAGTACGCGTGCGTGCAGCCCACAAAATCAATGAAAGAGTAGCGTACTGAGCGTCTACTTTGCGTTCCAGAAGCGCTTCGTTTAACGTCTTCATCAATTCGGAAGGACTGCGGCGGCGGCGCACCAGCGTACGCAGCAGGCCGGAGATCAGCGCCCCGTACAAGGCGGCCGCGGCGCCTTTGCCGCTGACATCGCCGAATGCGATCAGGGCATAATCATCGGTCGGTTCGAAAAAATCATATAAGTCGCCGCTGATGGCGCGCGCCGGACGGGTTTTCACGCCGGCTTCGATTCCAATGATTTCCGGGAACGTACGCGGGATGAGGACCGATTGCAGCTTAAACGCCGCTTGCATGTCCTGATCCATGCGATGTTCGCGCTGTACCAGTTCCTCATAGAGCCGGGCGTTCTCGACCGAGGTGGCAATCTGAGGAGCGAGCAGGCTCAAAGCGCGAATGTGGTCGTCGGTGAAAAAGCTGAGACGGGTGCTTTCCAGATCCAGCACGCCGATGGCAAGATCGTGCAGCACCAGCGGCACTGCGACCTCGGAACGCACATCGGGATGCGATGCAATATAGCGCGCATCGAGAGTAACATCGGGAACACGAATCACCTGGCGGGTTTCCACAGCTTGCCCGGTAATCCCTTTGCCGAATTCGATATTGTCGATAGTCGTGCGTTCGTCATAGCGCTGGCTGAAACGGCAGCGCAGCATGTGACGCTCGCGGTCGACGAGAAACACACTGAACGCATCGAAGTTAATTAATGCATGGACTGTCGATGCGATCTTGCCGAGGAGTTCGTCAATCTCGAGAATGGAACTGAACTCCTGCGAGAGATGAGCAAGCACGCGCAGCGTACGGTTCTGCCGTTCCACCTGACGATACAACCATGCGTTGTCAATGGCGGTGGCCACTCGCGTGGCAATCAACGTGAGAAGAGCGCGATCCTGCTCCGAAAACGCGTTGAGTCGCGTAGATTGCAGATCGATCACCCCTACCAGCTTGCCTCGCACCTGCATCGGAACGGTCAGTTCAGCGCGCACCGCATCCAGCGCATTGAGGTAACGCGCGTCTTTGCGAACATCGTTCAACAGGATCGGCTGGCGCGTGGCGGCCGCGGTTCCGGTGATCCCCTCGCCCAGACGGATGTTCAGGTTTTTGGCAATCTCGTCGCGATGGCCGATCGAATAGCGCATGCGCAGCGACTTGGCCTTTGCGTTGTAGAGCAGGATGGCGAAAAGCTCGTAAGGAACGACGTCCTTAATGATCTCCGCCACATTGCCGAGCAGTCGGTCAAGATCGAGCGTCTCGGCTGTGATGGTGCTCACTTCGAGCAGGAAGTCGAGCAGTTCGGCGCGCTCGCGGAACCGTACGTGCTCTTTCTGGGAAGGAGGCATTAGTAAGGAGATGGGCCGCCCTTCAGAATTGGCTCTGGCATGGGAGAGGGATCTTGCTCGCTTTCCAATTCTCGCAAAATCTGTAAACCGGAACTGCTGCCGATACGCGTTGCCCCGGCTGTCACCATTTCGCGCAGCGTCGCTAGTGTCCGAATGCCGCCTGAGGCTTTCACGCCAACCCCGGGCGTCACTACTGCGCGCATCAGAGAGACATCAGCAGCGGTAGCCCCGGCAGTGGAAAATCCGGTGGATGTTTTCACGAAATCCGCTTGCGCGCGCACCGCGATTCGGCAAGACAACCGCTTCTCTTCGTCGTTCAAAAGGCACGTCTCAAGAATCACTTTGAGCAGAGCGCCACTGCCGTGAGCGAGCGCCGCCAGTACCTCAATTTCGCGTTCGACAAGCTGGGTGTCGCCCGAGCGTAATGCGCCGATGTTTTGCACGACGTCGAGTTCGGTGACGCCTAGGGAAAGGGCTTCATTTGCCTCCGCCAGCTTGGTTGAAGTTCTGTTTGCGCCGAGTGGAAATCCGATTACCGTGCAGACCGCCACGCCTGATCCGGCCAGCTCCCGGCTCGCAAAAGAAACCCAGCACGGATTGACGCAGACGGATTTAAACTTTGCCTGGCGCGCTTCCAAACACATCCTGCGAATGTCGGACTGCGTCGCCTCAGGCTTGAGCAGAGTGTGGTCAATAAGAGCAGCAACGGTATCCACCAGTACAGGATCGCAGGACCAACCTTCTGAATTGGATTTGAAATACTGGGAGTTCATGCGCTTCTGCCCCTTGTTGTGCTTTGTTACTGTTTTCTCGTATGGCGCAGCATTGTATGGTGGACAGGCGCATCAGCCCACCCCACCACAACATCCACAGCATATAGAAGATCCGGTTGCAGTGGGGCGCGGCAAAGCTCTGTTTCAATCGAGTTGCGGCTTCTGCCATGGTCCCGATGGCACGGGATCACGCGCTCCCGATCTTTTGCGGTCGCCCGTGACCATGAAAGATGACAACGGAAACACGCTTGGTCCAGTGATCCGCAATGGGCGGCCGGACAAGGGCATGCCGAGTTTCGCCACGTTAAAAGACAATCAGATCGCGGACATCGTTGCGTTTCTACATCATCAATCGTATGCCGCGCTGCACAGCGCGCATGTCCCGGGAGATTACCCGGTGGCCAAACTCCTGACGGGCAGCCCGGCAGCCGGCAAACAGTTCTTTCAAGGCGAGGGTGGATGCGCGAGTTGTCACTCGGCCTCAGGCGACCTGGCCGGCATCGCCGCTAAATTTTCGCCCATCGATCTGCAGCAGCAGATGGTCTACCCATCCAAAGAGCATGTGAAGAAGACGGCCGTCGTGACAGCCTCTAACGGAACTAAATACCAGGGGCAGGTCGCGCATGACGACGAGTTCAACATCGCTCTCACCGGGGAGGATGGCTGGTATCGCTCGTGGCCCAAGAGCGAGGTCAGCGTTGAAGTGCACGATCCGCTGGCTGCGCACCGCGAGCTAATGGGAAAGTACAGCGATGCCGATGTTCATAATCTGTTCGCGTACCTGGAGACCTTGAAATAGATGCTTAAACTCCTTCCGGCAGTATTAATCATCAGCCTGCTTTCGGCGGCGACGTCTGGGGCTGATCTGGGACTTAAGCAGCAGGATTTGACAAAGCCGCTTTCGCAAGATTGGCCTACCTTCAATGGCGATTACAGCGGACGCCGCTTCAGCAAACTCTCGCAAATTAATCAAAGCAACGTACAACACTTGACGCTCGCCTGGGTATTACAACCGCAAGCCGTCGGCATCAAATCGATGCCGCTCGAAGTTGGCGGCTACCTGTACTTCACGACCCCCGACAACGTGTGGGCGGCCGACGCGCGCACCGGCCAAATGATCTGGCATTACGTCCGGCAGTCGATGGGCGATCACATCGGGCAGCGCGGAGTCGGCATGTACGGCAACTGGCTCTATTTCGAGACGCCCGACTGTCACCTGGTTTCACTCGATGCCAAGAATGGCAAGCTTCGCTGGGACATCGAACTGGCCGATCCGAAGCTCGGCTACTTCTCGACCATGGCGCCGCTGGTGGTTCGAGATCATGTCATCGTCGGTGTCTCGGGCGACGTTACCGACATTCCCGGATTTCTGGCCTCCGTCAATCCCGAAACCGGCAAGCTGGAATGGAAATGGAACACCGAGCCCGGACTCGGCGAACCCGGAGCAGACACCTGGCCGCACGGTACCGACGCTATCACGCACGGCGGTGGCATGACCTGGATGACCGGCACCTATGACGCCGACCTCAATCAAATTTATTGGGGCATCGGCAATCCGAACCCGGTACTGAACGGCGACATCCGCAAAGGCGAGAACCTGTACACCTGCTCCATCGTTTCGCTCAACCCCGATACCGGCAAATTGAACTGGCACTTTCAGCCTTCGCCACACGACACTCATGACTGGGACGCGGTCCAAACCCCTGTGCTGCTAGACGACGAGTATCACGGCGTTCATCGCAAACTGCTGGCGCAGGCGAGCCGCAACGGTTATTTCTTCTTACTCGATCGGACCACCGGCGAACACATCGTCACGGCGCCGTTCATCAAGACGAACTGGGCAAAAGGCATCGATTCACGCGGCGAGCCGATTCCGAACTCCGCCAAAGAACCGAAGCCGGATGGCACGCTCGTTTCGCCCGGATCGGACGGCGCTACCAACTGGCAAGCGCCCAGCTTCGACCCGGATGCCGGTCTGTTCTACGTGAGTGCGCGTCGCTTATGGAGCATTTTCTACATGACCGCCGAAGGCAAGCCGGAAGGCTGGGCCGGCCGCGATCGAAACTTGTGGGCGAATTCTGTTCTCGAGGGGATCGACTACCGCGACGGCTCGGTCCGATGGAAGCACGAGATCGGTGATGGTGAAGGCAGCGCGGGCATGCTCTCGACCGCCGGCAATCTCTTGTTTGCCTCCGACAATTCGGACAATGTAATGGCGCTCGATCCGAAATCCGGCAAAACGCTGTGGCACGTCAACCTGGGAGCGCATATGCAATCGGGTCCTTCCACCTACGAACTCGATGGGCGGCAGTACCTGTTAACGCCAGTCGGCAGTTCGCTCTACGCCTGGGTTCTGCCGAAGGAATGAAATGCCGGTAACGGGCCAGCCGCGGTTTTCGTCGCTTAGGTGAGGTAACCTCCGCGCCGTGTTATTCTGACGCCAAGCCAGCTCAAGCCTATGTGTCTGCGTTGTCTTCTTTTCGCGACCGTGCCGGGCGTGGCGCTCTTCGGCAGCGCTGGAGCGACTGTGCGCCCGCCCTCCTTTTCCCCGGGTTTTTCTTCCTTCGCAGCCGCTTAGATCATCTCTGGAACAAGGCATGTTTGAGTTCCTCTTCAAATACCCGGTTGGAGTTTTTTCCAAGGGAACGTTCGTGCTGCTCGGATCCTGGCCGCATTGGATCCTGTACCTTTGCATTTTGCTCGCGGGATTAGCCCTGGCGACGGCGATCTTCTGGCGCTGGCGAACGATTTTACCCGGCTTGCGAAACGGCCGCGCCATCGTCATTGGAGCATTGCAGTGGGCCACCCTGGCCGTGCTGCTGCTTTTACTCTGGGAGCCGGCCGTCAGCGTGACGGCATTGAAACCCCAGCAAAACATTGTGGCGGTCGTCGTCGACGACAGCCGCAGCATGGCTTTAAAAGATGGCGTCACGTCGCGTGAACAGCAGGTCGCCGAGTTGTTAAACAATAAGCTGCTCCAGAATTTGCGGAACCGCTTTCAAGTGCGTCTCTACAAGCTCGGCGCCGGCCTCGACCGTGCCGGGCAGTTAAGTGACTTTCATGCCGATCAACCCTCCACGCAAATTGGCCGCGGCCTGCAGGAGTTAGCTGAAGAAGCGGCCACCTTACCGATCGGCTCCGTGGTGCTGTTGAGCGATGGCTCCGACAATGCGGGCGGTCTCGACGCCGAGACCCTAAATGAACTCAAACGCCGGCGTTTGCCTGTCAACACGGTGGGATTCGGAAAAGAGAAACTCGAGAACGATGTTGAGATCGACCAGGTCTCTATTCCGTCGAAGGTTTTGCCCGGCTCGCGGCTGCAGGCACAGGTCACGCTGCGCCAGAACGGATTCACCGGCCGGCACACACGTCTTGTGCTGAACGCCGGCGGCACAATTCTTTCCAATCGCGATGTCACTCTGCGCAATACTCCGGAACAAGTAGAAACCATCGAGTTCAACGCAGGTAAAGCCGGCGTGAGAAATGTCGATGTAAAAATCGATCCACTTCCTGGCGAGACCAACCAGGAGAATAATCGCGTGACGCGCATTCTCTCGGTCGACAACGCTAAACGGCGCATCCTTTATGTGGAGGGCGAGCCGCGCTGGGAGTACAAATTTCTGCGTCGCGCCGCCGATGACGATCCGGCCCTGCAGGTTGTTTCAATGTTGCGCACTACGCAGAACAAAATCTACCGGCAAGGGATTGCCAACCCGGACGAACTCGCAAGCGGCTTCCCCACCAAGCCCGAAGATTTGTTTGCCTACCAGGGGCTGATTATCGGCAGCGTGGAATCCGCCTTCTTCACCGGTGCGCAACAACAGATGATGAAAGATTTCGTCGATCGCCGGGGTGGCGGGTTGTTATTTATGGCCGGCCGCTGGGCGCTGGCCGATGGCGGCTATAACGTCGCACCCTTTTCAGAACTCCTTCCCGTAAACTTGCCGAAGCGCAAGAACACCTTCCAGCGCAACTTTGTGGCGGCTGAACTGACCGAGGCCGGCAAGCAGAGCCCGATCTGCCGCATCGAAGAAGATTCGCAGAAGAGCATCGAGCACTGGGAGATCCTGCCCTACCTGGCCAACTATCAGGACCCGGGAACGCCGAAACCGGGCGCTCTCGTTTTGGCAAACGTGGATGCAGGCGGCAAACGTCTGCCGCTACTCGCCACGGAAAACTACGGACGCGGACGCACCGCTGTCCTGGCCACTGCGGGCACTTGGCGCTGGCGCATGCAGCAGCCCGTGCAGGACAAGAGCCAGGAAACTTTCTGGAAGCAGTTGCTTCGTTGGACTGCCGGACCCACTCCCACGCAAATCATTGCTTCGACGCCCAACGCCGATTTAGCCGATGACGGCCAGATGCAGATTCGAGCCGAGGTGCGCGATAAGAAATACTTGCCCGTCTCAGACGCCGAGGTCAGCGCGCATATCATTCAACCCGAAGGTTCGTCCCAGGCGATTCCGCTACGTACCGATCCGCTGTCGTCCGGTGTCTACATGGCAGAGTGGAACGCGGCCCAGGAAGGATCGTACGTCGCCGAGATCACCGCGAATCGCGGAACGGAAAAATTGGGAGCCGATGTGCTTCCCTTCCACCGGCAGAACGGTATCGCCGAAAATTTTCATCGGGAGCAGAATCGCGACCTACTCGAGAAGCTTTCCGAAGAAACCGGCGGCCGCTACTATACGCCGAAAAACGCCAATCACCTGGCGGACGAGATTTCGTTTTCTGAAGCCGGCATTACTTCGCGCGAGATGAAAGACTTGTGGAACATGCCCGCGGTATTTCTTCTGCTGCTGATGCTGCGCTCGTCCGAATGGCTGCTGCGGCGTCGCTGGGGCATTGTATGAGAGCGCTGCTGGTAGTCTTCCTAGCCGCTTCGCTGCACGCTGCCACGTTTTACGTCACAGTGGCCGGCTTAGGCGGCGCTCCCGAGTATGAGGCGCAATTTCAAAAATGGTCCACCGACCTGCGTCACGAACTCGATAAAAACGGTACCGGAACGCAAGTGCAAACCCTGGCGGGCGATAAGGCCACTCTCGTCGCTGTAAGAGAGACACTCACGCGCCTCGCAGCCGAGGCCAAGCCGGAAGATTCAGTAGCCATTTTTCTGATTGGACACGGTACCTTCGACGGAACCGATTACAAATTCAATCTCCCGGGACCGGACTTAACCGCGGGCGAACTGGCGGCAATGATGAACCGTATTCCCTCCGCCCACCAGTTGATCGTAAATATGACCAGTTGCAGTGGCGCTTCCGTGCCCGCACTGGCGCGCAAAGGACGCATCGTCATCACCGCCACCAAATCGGGCACGGAAAAGAACGCCCCGATATTTGCCCACTACTGGATCGAAGGTATGCACGATCCAGCTGCCGATACCGATAAGAACGGCACTATTTCTACGCTCGAACTCTATCGCTATACAGCGCAGAAAACCGCCGCATACTTCGAATCGGAGAAGCTGCTGGCCACCGAACATCCCACGCTTACCGATACCGGAGTGGTTGTTGCCGCGCGCGATCCCAAGGCGGAAAACGGACAGGGTTTGCTCGCTGCCCGGTTCCCCATCGTGCGGCCCGAGAGCGAGACCGCCAAAGAAGTGGTCCCGGGCAAGCAGGCATTAGTCTCGAAAAAAGAAGATCTCGAGGCAAAGATCGACCGGTTGAAATATCAGAAGCCCGGCATGCCACCAGCCGAATATAAACAGCAACTGTTAGCCTTGCTGCTCGACCTGGCGCGCACGCAAGCGGAGATCGACAAATGACGCGCTGCCTATTTCTGCTACTCGCGGGCGCCCTCGCCATTCAGGGGCAATCCGCGATCGAGCGATGTAACGCGCTGCGCCATCATGGCCAGTCGGAAGCCACTGCCTGTTACAGCAATCTCACCCGGAGCGGCGATTCCTTCCTGCGCGCCGAAGGCTATCTGGGTCTCGGCCAGTTCGATAGCGCCAATGCCGAATTCCGCGTCGCTTATAAGGCGCACCCTGGCTCCGCGCAGGTCAAATCGGAGTGGGGGCGCTTGTTCTTTGAGCATTACCAGCCAAGCGATGCCGCCAAATTGTTCACCGAAGCGCTCGAGACCGATCCGAATTATGCGCCCGCTTACGTCGGCTTGGCGCGCGTATTCGCGCAACAGTACGATAAGCGCGCCGTCGAGCTGGCGCAGGAGGCTTTGAAACACGATCCGAAGCTCACTGAAGCGCATGAGCTGATGGCGTATCTCGCGTTAGAAGACAACAACCGCAAACTCGCCACCGAAGAAGCGCAGCAGGCCTTGAACATATCGAACGAGGCGCTCGACGGCATGGCGGTGCTGGCTTCGATCGACTGGTTGAGTGATAAACCGCAATCGGAGTGGATGGATCGCATTCTCAAAATCAATCCGAGATACGGCGAGGCCTACGCGACGGGCGCGCATTTTCTCGAAATAAACTATCGTTATGAGGACGCGATAGCCTTCTCGCGAAAAGCGATCGCCTTGAATCCGGAACTCTGGGCCGCCCGTTCCGATTTAGGTGTCAACCTGATGCGACTGGGCCAGCAGGAAGAAGCCCGGCAGCAATTGCAGCGCTGCTATGCCGCACATTATCGAAGTCCTGAAACCGTGAATTCCCTGCGGCTGCTGGATACCCTGGGCGATTATCAGACTTTCAAGACTGCCGGTTCCGAGCTGCAGCTGAATAAGAAGGAAGCGGCATTGCTGCGCCCTTATATGCAACCGGAACTGCAGCGCGCTGTCGCCACTTATCAGAAGAAATACAAGTTCGTCCTACCGGGGCCGGCTCGAGTCGAAGTGTATCCGAATCACGACGATTTCACCGTGCGTACGCTTGGGCTGCCGGGACAAGGCGGCTTGCTCGGCGTCACCTTTGGGCTGGTAGTGACAATGGACAGTCCCTCCGCACGCGCGCCTGGGCAATTCAACTGGGGCAGCACCATGTGGCATGAAATGAGCCACGTTTATATCCTGACCGAGACCCATCACCTCGTGCCTCGCTGGTTCACCGAAGGCCTTGCTGTGCATGAAGAAGGAACAGTGGCGCCCGATTGGGGCAGCCGCTTAACGCCCGAGATCGTCGTCGCACTGCAGAAAAAACAACTGCTGCCGGTGCTGCAGCTCGATCGCGGCTTTGTGCGGCCCGAATTTCCATCGCAAGTTCTGGTTTCGTATTTCGAAGCCGGCAAAATTTGTGATTTCATCGCGCAAAAATGGGGTGATGAGGCCATTCTCGGCATCGTCCATTCGTACGCCAACCGAAAATCGACCGCCGACGCCATCGCAGACAATTTGCATGAATCGCCGGCCGCTTTCGACAAGGAATTCGCCGCGTGGTTGGACGCGCAGACGGGCGTGACCGTCAAGCATTTCGACGAATGGAAAAACGGCATGAAGACAGCGCACGCGAGCCTCTCCGCCGGCAAAAATGACGAGGCTATCCGGGAGGGCTTGCCGTTGCGGGATCAATATCGCGAATATGTCGGTGCAGGGAGCGTCTACGAACTTCTCGCGCAGGCTTACACCAATAAACACGATCTGCCTGCAGCCATGGCCGAGCTACAGCGGTACCGGGATGAGGGCGGAACACAGATAGATCTTCTGATGAAGCTCGCACATCTGGAAGCCGATTCCGGACACAACAAGGACGCCGCAACTACTTTGAGCAAGTTGAACTTCATTTATCCGGAAAACGACGAGATTCACAGTATGCTTACGAAACTCTCTCTCTCCGCCGGAGATACCGAAACCGCCGTTCGGGAAAGCGAAGCCCTGCTCGCTTTGAAGCCGGGCGATGTAGTAGAAACGCATTTCCAGCTCGCACAAGCCCTCCGCGCCGCCCACCGACTGCCCGAGGCCAAAGACCAGGTTGTGCTCGCGCTGGAAGCAGCGCCGGACTACAAACCGGCCCAGCACCTCTTACTTGAACTAAGCCAGTAAACATGTCGACACTCACACCAGCAACCTCCAATAACATCGACTCGCAGGAGCTGAAATCCCGTATCCATCGCTTCTCGGATGTGCAGCAGGCGATCCAGCGCGAGGTCCACAAAGTGATCGTCGGACAGGACGAAGTGATCGAGCATCTGCTGATTTCACTGTTTGTGGGTGGGCACTGCTTGTTAACAGGTCTACCGGGAACCGCTAAGACGCTTCTGGTACGGACCATGGCGCAGATCCTCGGGCTCAAATTCAACCGCATTCAATTCACGCCCGACTTGATGCCCTCCGATATCACCGGCACCGACATCATCGAGGAAGATCGCGCGACCGGACAGCGCGCCTGGACTTTCGTTCCCGGACCGATTTTCTCGAACGTGCTGCTCGCCGACGAAATAAACCGCACGCCGCCGAAAACGCAATCCGCCTTGCTCGAGGCGATGCAGGAACTTTCGTGTACGGTGCGCGGACATCAATACACCATCCATCCTCCGTTCATCGTGCTGGCCACGCAAAACCCGATTGAACTCGAAGGAACGTATCCGCTACCCGAAGCGCAACTGGATCGGTTTCTCTTCAACACCGTTCTCGATTACCTCACCACGGAAGACGAATTAAAAGTGGTCGATCTCACCACATCCACGCAGACCGCACAAATCACCGTAATGACCACCGGTGACGAGATTGTCGATTTTCAACAGCTCGTGCGAATGACTCCAGTCACCGACTCGGTGGCGCGTTACGCCGTCGAACTAGTCCGAGCAACACGCCCTGCGGCAGCTGGTGAAGCGCCCGATTTCATTAAGAAATACGTGAATTTTGGAGCTAGCGTGCGCGCCGCTCAATTCATTATTCTGGCTTCCAAAGCCCGGGCCTTGATGCACGGCCGCTTCCATGTTTCTTACGACGATATCCGCGCTTTATCGGTTCCAGTGCTCCGGCATCGCGTGCTGTTGAATTTCCATGCCGAATCGGAGCGTCTCACCTCCGACACAATTTTGCGCCAACTGCTCGATTGGAAGAAAGCGCCGCGCGACTGAGCGTAAAGGATTAACTTGCCGAACGCCGCTCCTATCAATCGCTTTCTCGATCCAGCGGTCCTGGCGGAAGTTTCGAGCATGCAGCTGGTGGCGAAAACTGTGGTCGATGGGTTTGTGGCAGGGTTGCATCGCTCGCCCGATTTTGGATTCAGCCAGGAATTCGCCGAGTACCGCGCCTACACGCCCGGCGATGATCTGCGGCACGTCGACTGGAACGTCTTTGCGCGCACCGAACGAGCCTATCTCAAGCGCTATCGAGGAGAAACCAATTCAGCCATTCACGTGCTGCTCGACGTCAGCGCGAGCATGGGTTACGGCTCCGGAACGGTCACAAAATTCCTGTACGCCAAATTTCTTGCGTCGGCCATTGTCTACCTGGCTCACCTGCAGCGCGATAGCGCCGGGCTCATCGTCTTCCATGAAGGGCTGAGCAATTTCATTCCGCCGTCGTCGCGGCAGGGTCAGTTGATCCGGCTTTTGCATGGCATCGATACGGCCGCGCTCGGTCAGCGGACTAATTATCAAAAACCGCTTTTCGAGCTGCAGATGTTCTTGAAACGGCGCGGAGTCACCGTCCTCATCTCCGATTTTTTCGACCGCCCCGAAGCCATCATCGAAACAGTACAGCCGCTGCGTTTCCGTGGCAATGAAGTCATTCTGTTTCACGTGCTCGACCCGGGCGAGCTTGAACCGTCTCTCTCCGATGCCGCTCTGCTCGTCGACATGGAAACCGGCGACGCCATCGAGACCTCGCCCGATTACGCGCGCGGCGACTATCGTTTGAAGATCACCAACCATATTCGCGATCTGAAGCAAAGGGCCCAGGCAGCCGGACTCGACTATTTCCTCATCCGCACCGACCGGCCGCTCGATGCAGCCTTACGCGAATATTTTTCCGTGCGTCAGGGGAGGATGTAAGTGGGTTTCCTTTCTCCCTGGTTTCTGCTTGGTGCGCTCGCTTTAGGGCTGCCCCTCTGGCTGCACCTGCTGCGCCAGTACAAGCGCACTCCGCAACCGTTCAGTTCACTGATGTTTTTCGAGCGTCGGGAACAAAGCTCGGTAAAACACCGGCGGCTGCGCTACCTGATCCTGCTTGCTCTCCGGCTGGCGCTGCTGCTTCTGCTGGTGCTTGCTTTTGCCAATCCTTTTGTTAACCGCAAGTCGCTGACGACCAGCCGGCGCACGCTGAATGTCATTGCCGTCGACCGCTCCTTCAGTATGCGTTCCGGCAAAACTATGCAGAGTGCCAAAGAGCAAGCTCTACGGCTCTTGAATGCTTTACCGGCGCAGTCGCTGACGCAAATCGTTGCTGTCGACGCGCACGTAGAATCGCTGACGCCTATTGGCACGCCGGGCGCGGGCCCGCAGGCGGCCATCCGCTCCCTTAAGCCGAACGACCGGGCGAGTTCCTTCGGAGAATTCACGCGGGCCGTGCGCGCCCTCCAACAAACGAGTGGCATGCATCTGAACGTAGAGTTCATCAGCGACATGCAGCGCACGTCCATGCCGGCCGATTTTCGCACGCTGGCGGTGGGGCCGGATGTCACTTTGCATCTTCACCAGGCATCGAGCGGCGAAAAGCCGAATTGGGCTATTGAAAACGTGGATTCGCCTTCTGCGGTGGAGGGCGCAACATCCGCGCGCGTCACTGCAACGGTCGCCGGTTGGCACACCCCGGCAGCGACAAAAACGGTCACTCTTCTCCTCGATGGAAAAGAAGTCGCGCGCAAGAGCGTCGCCGTTCCAGCTAACGGGCACGCTTCCGCGGAATTCAGTGACTTTCAAGTGCCCTACGGTTTTCATCACGCGCAAGTGCAGATCGACTCAGCTGATGATCTTCCGCAGGACGACACTTTTCCCTTTTCGCTCGAACGGCAGGACGCCCGTAAGGTTCTGTTCTTGTATGCGCGCAGCCGAACCGGCAACGCCAGCCTCTATTACAAGACAGCGCTCGAATCCGGGTCGCACTCAAACCTCACTGTGCAACCGCAGCCGGTCGATCAGGCTGAACCGCAGGACTTTTCCCGTTTCGCCTTTATCGTTTTGAGCGATGTAGGAGAGCTTAAGCCGGGCTTTTCAGACGCGCTTTGCGCCTACGTGATCAAAGGCGGTTCGGTGTTCATTGCGATCGGACCCAACACCGCTTCGTCCGGCACCATTCCCCTTTCGAAAGAACAATTCAACGAGCAGCGCCAGAAGCAATCCGCCGGATATGTCGATAAGGGCTATCCAGCATTCAACGGGGCAAGCCAATTCGAAAACGTGCAGTTCTCGGAAACAGCCGCCTTCACGCCCAAGGCAAATGCACGCTTGATCGCCAGGTTCGCGGACGGCTCGCCGCTGCTGGTTGAAGAACACGCGGGTGAAGGCCGCAAACTGGTGTTCGCCTCAACGCTCGACAACACGACCAACGACTTCGCGCTGCACGCCTCCTTCGTACCGTTTGTCGTACAAACGGCTCGCTACCTGGCCGGCCAGGACGACAATCCATCCAGCCTGGTGGTCGGTACTCCCGTCGAGTTGCGCCGCAAAAATGAAGCAGGCTCGGCTGATGTGGTCGGGCCGGACGGGAAGCACCAGTTGGAGTTGGCGGAAGCGGCGAAGGCGCCCAGTTTCGATCTGGCACGGAGTGGTTTTTATGAGGTGACCCGCGCCGATGGCCGTCGCCTGCTGCTCGCCGCGCATGCCGACCGCCGCGAATCGAACTTGCAACCAATCTCCCGGGAGACGCTCGAATTATGGCGCAATACTGGAGGGACGGGCGCGCATCCGGTTAAAGCGGAGTCGCAGACCCAAACGCGGTCGTGGAGCGTCTGGCGCTACTTCCTGACCGTGGCGCTGCTGGCGGCATTATTAGAATCGATTTTTGCCGGCCGCTATTTCGCTGACCGGCAGTTGAAGGGAGAGAGGCAGACAGAATGACAGCACTCGAACAGGTCAACAGATATATACGCCAGTTGGAAACGCGGCTTCGTCTCCTGGCCGCCTCGCAGGGCTTCGCGCTCACGGCCGGATTGGCTCTCGTGCTGACGGTTATCTTCGCCTGGATCGGAAATCGCTACCAGTTTGCGGGGAATGTGGTCCTGCCACTGCGCATCCTGCTGCTGGCCGCCATCGCCTGCGCGGTCGCCTTTGCTTTCTCCATACCGATATTGAAACTGACGCGCCGCCGCGTCACGCACCTTGCCGAGCGGCAGATTCCCGGCTTTCAAGAACGTCTTTTAACCGCTACCGAGCGCCCTGACCCTGCGAATCCATTCACGGAACTGGTGGCAGAAGACGTCCTGCGCGTGGCCCGGGAACACCCTCCCGAAGCACTCGGCTCTGCGCGAAAAACCTGGGGCCTGGCGGCCGCGGGCGCGATTACCGCAGTCTTGCTCGGCTGGTTGATCACCGCCGGACCCGGCTATATCGGCTACGGCGCTTCCCTGCTCTGGACCGGCTCGGCTCGTGCTAGTCAGAGGCCGCTGTATGAACTAGCTGTGCAACCGGGCAACAAAACGATCCGCCGCAAATCGGACCAGCTGATTAAAGCGCAGCTGATCGGTTTCTCGGCCGGCAAAGTCGTTTTGCGGGCACGCTCCGGCGTGGCGCAGAAATGGGAAGAAGCCGTCATGCAGCCGGGCACCGCCGGGGACGACTACCACTTTCTTCTGCCCTCGGTTTCCGACACGCTCGAGTATTACGTACAAGCGGACGGGGCGCGATCCAGGCATTTCAAAATATCGGTGAAGGATCTGCCTGCCGTGAGACGCGTGCGTGTTTTGCTGCATTTCCCGTCAGGCTTGGGGTTGAAGGATGTGAGCGACGAGTCGGGCGGTGATGTTCGCGCCGTCGAAGGCAGCCGGGCAGAGATTTCCGTGCTGACCGACAAACCGCTCGAGCACGGTTTGCTTGTCCTTGACGACGGCCAGAAAATAAAGCTGGATCGCGGCGAGGGGAACTGGTTAGGCGCGGAGATCCCGGTCAAAAAAGATGGATCGTATCACGTTGCCGCTGTCGATAGCGGAGAAACCATCCGGTTGAGCGACGACTATTTCATCGAAGCCAAAAAAGACGAACTGCCGACCGTTCGTATCGAACGCCCCGGCCACGATCCGCGCGTCAGCCCGATCGAAGAGGTGCCAATTTCCGTTGAGGCTTCCGATGATTTTGGCGTGAAGGCGCTGGAATTCCACTACTCCGTTAATGGCGGAGATGAGCGGGTTACGGGCTTCCATTCAGCAGGAGGCAAGGATGAGCAGGGACACACCACGCTCTATCTCGAGAACTTCAAGCTCGCACCGGGCGACGTGGTCAGCATGTATGCCACCGCGAGCGACGCGAACAAAACCGTGCGCAGCGACATCATCTTTGCACAGGCCGAAGCTTTCGAATATAAGTTCAGCCAGTCGCAACAGGCCGGAGGGATGGGCGGCAATGGCGGGGGCGGACCCGACAACAAAATATCCGAACGCCAGAAGCAGATTATTGCTGCTACCTTCAACGAATTGCGCGACGACAGTAAATCGAAAGCCGCGCTGCAGGAGCAGGCGCATTTCCTCTCGGACACGGAGTCGAAGCTGGGGGCGCAAGCGAAAACACTGGCGGAACGCATGGGTAACCGGGAGCTTTCGCAGGCCAGCGCGGAATTTCAAAACTTTTCGAAACTGATGACCTCCGCTTCCGACGACATGACGAACGCCGTCGGACAGCTGACGCCAGGCAAATGGCATGAAGCGCTCGTGCCGGAACAGAAAGCCTTGCAATCGCTGCTCCGGGCCGAAGCAATTTTCCGAGATATTCAGGTTGCCTTCGGCCAGCAACAGAACGGCGGAGGAGGAAGCGGCGGCGCGGACCGGGAACTGGCGCGCATGTTCGATCTCGAACTCGACACGGCGAAGAACCAGTACGAGACAGGTCAGCGTCCGGGCGCCGATGCAGCCGCGCAGCAACAAAAGGCGCTGGACGATGCCTTCCAACGTCTCCAGATGCTTGCGCGACGGCAACAGGAACTGGCACAGCAGAAGAGCAGCCAGCAACCAGCTGAGCAGCGCTGGCAGGAGGAACAATTGCGGCGCGAGGCCGAGGAACTTCGCCGGCAAATGGAACAGCTCGCCAAGAATTCGCAAGGCGGTCAGCAGCAGCAGGGCGCTTCTCAGGGGCAGCAGCAATCGGCTTCAGCACAGGGCAGCCCCCAGTCGGGCAGCCAAAGTGCTTCTGGACAAAGCTTCGGACGGCAGAATAGTAGCGGCCAAGCCGGTCAACAGGATCAACAGAACCGCGAAGCGATGCGGCAGGCTTCCAATGCCTTGGCTCAGGCCGAGGGCGAAATGCGGAAAGCCGTCACCAATGGCGATCCAGCAGCCCAGCAGCGTGCCGCCGGACAACTCGCGCAGGCGCAGCGGCAGCTGAGTAGCGCGCTCCATAAGAACGCCGGCAATTCGCTAGGTGATCTCACGCAGCAGGCGGATTCTATCGCTGGCGCACAGCGCGATCTGGCGAACCGAATGAAGCAGATGTACGGGCGCTCCGGGTTCCGTAGCCGCGACGGCAGTGAGGCTTCAAGCATGCTGGGCGGCGACGGTGGGGGCGGCGAGATGCCGGAGATGAACGATCCTGACAATCAGCGTTTCGGCTATGGGTATCGCCGCCGGAACTGGATGCAGGACCTACGGCCCAGCCATCGCGCCACCGAAGACGAGAACGCGCTCGCTGCCGACAAAGAAAAACTGGCGCAGCAACTCGATCAGTTGCAGCGCGGCATGCAACAGCAGGCGCAGGGCTTGCAGCAGACCTCTCCCGATGCTTCAAACAAGCTGCGCCGGGCCTTGTCGGAAGCCGAAGGCAAAGAACTCGCGCTGCGAATGCAGAAAAATGCGCAGTGGATTCGCGAGGGGTATGGCGACCGGAATCTCGGCATGGAAGACAACGTGACTGCCGGTGTCGAGCAGTTGAGCCGCGATCTTCACGGCGCGTCACAAGCGTTGAGCAACGATCCAGGCGACGGCAAGGGCGCCGGTTCCGAGGCGACTGCCAAAGCCCTCGATCAGGTTCGGCAGTTGCGAGACAAGTTGGAGCGCGCCCAGGCTTCGAGCCAATCAGGCAAACAGTCCGGGAACGGTCGGCAAGCCGGCCAGCCGGGTGGAAGCACGCCCGGTTCAGCAGCGGGTGGTCAGCCGCAGCAGGGCGGGACCGGAAATGGCAGCGCACAAGGTACGCTCTCGGCCAACGGCGCCGGTGGCAATCTCAACCGGCGCGACTTGCAGCAGGCCATCGGGCAGCTGTCTGCATTGCGCGGACAGATCAGCGGCCAGGATCGAGCGCTGGGCAATTATCTGGGCGGCACACTCGGCTATCTGCGCGATCTGAATGCCGATCCCGGCGTTTTGCAGGCCACCATCGGGCAAGATACGGTGGCCAGCCTGGAGCGTCTCGAAGCGGAATTGAGCCGCAGACTGGGTGAGCAGCAAACCGAGGGGGCACGCAGCGGCGCCTCTGAAACGTCATCCGAGAAGTATCGGGCGGCCGTGGCCGAGTACTTCAAGAAGTTGAGTCAGCCGGCCCCACACTGACGCCGAGCAGCAATCGCCATCGCCCCACAGAGCCCGAGCGCCAGCAATAGCAGGCTGGAGGGCTCGGGCGTTGGAGTTACTAGTTCCAGGTTGGTCAGCGAATAGCTTTGTCCAAAGTGGTTGGGCATTCCTTCATCACCGGTTGATATCGAAACGCTGTCGATGGGTGTATCCGAAACGAACCCCCAAAACCCGGACCAGTTTGCCGGGTCACTGCTCGCCCGCGGCGTCATGCCATCGGGCAGGAAATACACTCCGCCCGATGGAACGATCTGCAGACCCGCGTTGACCGGGCCAAGGTTCCAGAGGCCGCCGAAAGCATAAACAGGATCGCGAAAAGTCCAGGTGGTCACCGAGTACTTGGAGGTGGTTTCAGCATAAGCTCCAGAAAGCAAATGACCGTTTCCCTCTCCCACACCTTGCCCGTCGTAGGGAACGTCGGAACTGACCGACACGCCCGACAGGTGAATCTGCCCCTGATCGAAGTTATCCATTGAGAGCTGTCCCAAAGGTGCGGCGGCGCTTTCAAACTGAGCCTGATCATAGTAAACGCTGGCCGCCGGTTGCAGCGGATCAGCGAATACGCAGGCATGGAACGACAGCAGGAGAAACGCGGCCACAAGCTTCAACACAAGATCCTCTGGCATCTCTTTTCGGCACGCCACGAAAAAGCATGAGCGCCTTGAGGTTTCAAGGGACCCAGTACTGACCGGCTGTCTTGTACGCTGGATGTTTCCGATGAAATCACTTGTGAGCGGCGTCGCGCGCGCCATCTTCATAGGCGTTCTGTGTGCCGGCTACCTTGCTTTTGGACAGACTTCCGAACAGTTCCCCCAGATCGATGAGATCGTCAACGACGCCGTTCGCACGAATCTCATTCCCGGCGCAGTACTGATCGTCGGGCATAACGGCGAGATCGTCTACCGCAAGGCGTATGGTTCACGAGCGCTCATTCCCGCGCGCGAGCCCATGACGCTTGACACGATTTTCGACGCCGCCTCGCTCACCAAGGTAGTTGCCACCACGCCGTCGGTGATGAAACTGTTCGAAGAAGGAAAGATCCGCATCGACGACCCGGTGACGAAATATTTGCCCGAGTTTCAAGGCGGCAAAAGCGACATCACGATCCGCCTGTTGATGACTCACTTCTCGGGGCTGCCGCCGGATCTGCTGCTGGTGCCGCGCTGGAGCGGCTACGAAACCGGCATCCAGAAGGCGCTCACCGTGACGCCGATCGCATTGCCGGGAGCGCGCTTTATCTATAGCGACATCAATTTCAACTTGATGGCCGAAATTGTTCGACGAGTTTCCGGACAGAGTGTCGCCGACTTTGCACGCGATCACATTTACCGGCCGCTCCAGATGAATGAGACCGGCTTTCATCCCGCCGCGGCGCTCATCAGCCGCATTGCGCCGACCGAGCTTGACGAAGACACCCACCAGCCGATGCGTGGCGTTGTGGACGATCCTACGGCTCGCTATATGGGTGGCATCGCCGGGGATGCGGGCCTATTCACTACCGCCGACGATCTGGCGAAGTACGCGGCCATGCTACTGGGCGCGGGCCAGTTTAAAGGCGTCCGCATCTTCGATCCCGCCACCGTCAAAAAGTTTACCGAACCCGCCAGTCCCGCCGACCAGCCTATTTTGCGCGGCCTCGGCTGGGACATCGATTCGCCCTTTTCCAGCAATCGCGGCGAGTTGTATCCAATCGGATCCTTCGGGCACACCGGCTACACCGGCACTTCGCTGTGGATGGATCCCACCACCAATTCTTTCGTCATCGTTCTGACCAACGTGGTACATCCGAAACACGGCAACTCGCTGACTTCGTTCCGGTCGCGAATCGCCACAGTGGTCGCTGCCCGCTATGGCATGACGATGCCAAACAGCGTTTCGCTCACCGGCTATGGCGAAACCATTACCTCGGCCGGCGTTCATCGCGTGATCGCGCGCAATGCCCTGACGCAGACAGGGCTCGACGTGCTTGAACAGCAGGGATTCGCCGAATTAAAGGGCAAGCGCATCGGGCTGATTACCAATCACACCGGGCTCGATCACCAGGGCAGCCGCAACGTGGACCTGATGTTGGCGGCCGGAGTACACGTCACCAGGCTGTTCTCGCCGGAACACGGCCTCAGCGGCACCCAGGACGCCGCCGTAAAGAGCAGCCGGGACCGCAAGACTGGCCTACCCGTCATCAGCCTTTATGAGCCCAGGCAGCGCCGCATTAGCAGCCAGCAGATGCGCGACCTCGATGCGGTGGTCTTCGACATTGCAGATGTCGGCGCGCGATTTTACACCTACTCGTGCACCATGCTGTACGCCCTCGAATCGTCGGCTCAAGCGAAAAAGCCTTTTTACGTGCTCGACCGGCCGGATCCAATTACCGGCACGCACGTGGAAGGGCCGGTTCTCGACAAGCCGCTCGAATCTTTTGTGGGATGCCTCGACATTCCGCTGCGCCATGGCATGACCTTCGGCGAACTGGCCACCATGGCCAACACGGAACAACATTGGAATGCGGATCTGCATGTGGTCAAAATGACCAACTGGCAGCGGGGCGACTGGTACGATTCAACCGGCTTAACCTGGGTTAATCCCTCTCCCAATATGCGCAGCTTGAATGCGGCATTGCTTTATCCGGGCGTAGCCATGCTGGAAGCCGATACCAATTATTCGGTGGGCCGAGGCACCGACGCTCCGTTTGAACAGATCGGCGCCGACTGGATGGTCGGCAGCAATCTGGCGCAGGTATTGAACTCGCACTTTATTCCGGGCCTGCGCGTGTATCCGACCCGCTTCCGCCCCAGCGAATCGCACTTTGCCGGGAAAGAGATTGAAGGAGTGCGGTTTGTCATCACCGACCGCGAGGCCTTCGACAGTACGCGCCTGGGTATCGAACTGATCGTGGCGCTCCAACAGCTTTATCCAGGGAAACTGGATCTGGAGAAATGCCGTTACCTGATCGGAAATATCGATCTGGTCAAGAGAATGAAGAGCGGCAGCGATGTGGGGGCAATCTGGTCGCGCGCACTCGAGCAGGCGACGGCTTTTTCCGAACGAAGAAAGCCATTCCTGCTCTATCCCTGAGCGAGTACCCGCGTGCCGGTATCAAACTTCAGAAACGTGCGCGACTTGCTTGACCTTAGGCGGCCTTCCTCGCCTCTTCGGTTCGGTCAGGGCGGTTCCAGTCCCGCCGTGTTCTCCATCTGCCATCGCCGACGCCGCCGAGGTGGCATCCTTCAGCCAGGATGGAGGGCGTCCTCGCCGTCTTCCCCGCCCGCGCGCCAGACGCTCCAGGGTGAGAATGGCTTCTTCAATCTGCTCTCGCTCGAGCCTCAACTCCGCCAGCATTTTATCGACGTCCAAAATTGCAGTTCCTTCCTTCAGTCTCAACCCGCGATTCTCATCTTCCAACCACAAATTTCCTGGTTCAGCTTAACTGAATTGTGATCAGGACGATTTAGACGAATTCTAATTGTTACTTTCGGCAAAACTCAAGACTTAGGGACACAACGCCGCGATTATCAGTCCTAGTACTTCATCCGATTTCCTCATCAATCGCAAAACTAAAGATGTTTTTATGAAATGCCGCGAGCTTGTTTGATTTTCCAGTAGAAATAGAAAGGAACGCCTAAGCCCATCATTCCCAATCCCATCAACGATTCACGCGGCCTCGTGCCTAAGGTGCTAAACAGAAGTAAAAGGGCCACAGCGATGAAAAGTACTGGCACAATTGGGTATCCGATGACCCGGTACGGACGGCTCATTTTAGGCCGCGTCCGGCGCAGCACAATCACCGAAACTGCGGTCATTAAGTACAGAATCCAGGATCCAAAGATGACGAAATTGTAGAGATCGTCGAACCAGCCACTGAGGACAACCACAGAAGACCAGCCACACAGCATCATCATGGCGTGCCCCGGAGAGCGGAACCGGGGATGCACCGTGGCAGCGGCCCGGAAGAAGAGACCGTCGCGGGCCATGGCAAACGGGACACGCGATCCGGAGAGAATCGATCCATTCAAAGCCGCGAAGATGGAGATGAGCACCGCGACCGAAACACCGGTCACGGCCAGCCGGCCACCGACGGACGCCATCATGTCGGCTGCAACCCGGTTGCTGGCCGCTACCTGAGATGCGGTCAATACATGAAAGTAGGCCAAGTTGATCGACAGATAGATCCCGACCACGGCCAGCGTGCCGAATATCAGGGAGCGCGGCAAGTTGCGTTGCGGTTCGCGAATTTCGGAGGAAACCATGCTCACGTTGTTCCATCCGTCGTATGCCCAGAGAGCGCTGACCATGGCGGCAAAAAAGCCGCTAATACCGGCTAGGGCTGGAACATGGCCAGTGAAATGGCTCCAGTCACCTTTGCCGGAAAAGACCCCAGCCACAACTACGCCCGCCAGCAAGGCCAGTTTCAAGCCGGTCACAAAAACCTGTACGCCGCCGCCGGCACGCACTCCGAGATAGTTCACACCGCCCAGCGCCAGGATGAGCGCGATGGCTACCAGCTGTCCGTAGTGAATTTCGAGGAGAGTGCCGTGCGGGCCGATGTGCCAAGGCGTCGTCACCAGGGCCAGACCCAGGCTGGGATAGAAGACCGTCAGATAGGTGTAAAAGCCGGCCGCGAGTGTAGCGATGGATCCGCTTTTGGCGACCCAGAATTGCGTCCAGCCGTAGAGAAAGCCCCAGAACGGTCCATAGGCCGCGGTTAAATAGACATATTCACCGCCTGCTTCCGGCATGGCGGCGGCGAGTTCGGCATAGGTAAGCGCGCCGAATAAACTCAGCACGCCGGCGATGATCCAAACGGCGAAGAGCATGCGCACCGAACCCACCGAGCGAATCATGGCGGTCGGGACAAGAAATACTCCACTGCCGATCACCGTGCCGATCACGATGGAGGTAGCGCCCCACACGCCTAGCGCGCGATCGAGCGTGGGTTGCACCGTTTTGACGCCGCTAGCAGGAAGTGGTTGTGGCATGGGCGGCTGGACTGACGCCGTTTTGAAAGATCGCAGGACCGGCCAGCGATAAGAGATAGCCGGTGACGAAGGTGACCGTCGAGCCAATGAGAACGTACCAGGTGTAGGCTACGCTGCCGCTCAGAGCAAAAGTGGCCGCGAAGCCGGCGCACATGCCTGCGATGGCTGCCCACTCGCCTGGCCTTTTGGTCAAGACACCTAGCAGAAACACGCCGAGCAGCGCACCGTAGAGAACGGAAGCAATGGAGAGCCCAGCCTCGAGCACGCGGCCCCAATGCCGCGCGAGCAATCCAATAGCAAACAGGAGGCAGCCCCAGGCGACCGTCGCCCAGCGAGCCATTTTGAGATAACGCGCTTCGGCGTAGCCGGGCCGGAGCTGCCGCACGAAGTCCATGATGGTCGTCGACGCCAGGGCGTTCAAGGCTGCGCTCAAATTTGACATGGCCGCCGCCAGGATCGCCGCAATGACGAGTCCCGCGATGCCCACGGGCAAGTGTTGCCAGATGAATTCAGGATAGGTGCGCTCCGGAATAGCCGGGGCTTTGTGAACGCCGTCCTGGTAGTAGACAAAGAGCAGAACACCGATTAGCAGGAACAGGGCAAACTGAAAAAACACGACGATCCAGCTGGAAAACAAAGCCAGGCGGCTGTCGCGCTCCGTCTTGGCGGCCAGCAGGCGCTGCACCAGGAGCTGTTCCGTACCGTGGCTGGCGGTGGTGAGAAAACAGCCGCCCAGCAGTCCCGCCCAGAAGCTATAGGTGCGATGGAAGAAGGCGGAAGAGAGCGAGAACCGGAAGTCGAATAATTGGAATTTGTGCGCCGCGCCGGCTACCGACAGAACGTGAGGCCAGCCGCCGGGAATCAGGTGGAGAATGACGAAGAAGCTCAGGATAGCGCCGGCGACGTACAGAAACATCTGCACGACGTCGGTCCAGATAACGGCGGTCATGCCGCCTTGAAAGGTGTAGAACAAGGTCAGGCAGACGATCACGAATATGGAGACGACTTCGCCGGTACCGAGGACGATCGAGATGACGATAGAGATGGCGAAGACGCGCACGCCTTCGGCCAGGGCGCGCAACAGCAGAAAGGTGCCGGCGGTGAAGCGGCGGACGCGCGAGCCGAAGCGGCGCTGCATCAATTCGTAGGCGGTAAACATCTCTCCGCGGAAATACTGCGGCAGGAACAGAACGGCAATGACGATGCGCCCGAGCAGGTAGCCGAAAATCAGTTGCAGGAAGCCGAAATTCCCGGCGAAAGACAGCGCAGGCGTGCCGATCACGGTAAGGGTGCTGGTCTCAGCGGAGACGATCGAGAAGGCGATGGCCCACCAGGGAGCGCCGCGGCCGCCCAGAAAATAGTCTTTAAGGGTGGCTTGCTTCTCCTTGAATTGCGCTCCGAACAAGGTGATAAAGAGGAGGTACGCGGCAATGACAGCAAGATCCGCAAAGCGCATGGAAACGTGGATGATAACATGCAAACTGCCTATCGCTACCGCCAGTACGTGAGCTAGGGAACAACCATACAAGCAATGGCATCTACAGTAAAAGAAAGTGTTGCGGGTACCAGACCAGTTCGTTATACTCCGGCTTTGCGCCATTGTCTGGCGTAAAATGCGATATTCATTACGTGCGGCCGGCCCTTCCGTCCAATCAGATGTGAAGAGTTTTCGCTTCCAGCAACAAGAGTCAAATTTCCTTTCGAGGGATTCACAGTGGAGTCACGCTTTTTGAGACCGAGTCAGAAGATCATAGTCACCGGCGCCGTAGCATTGCTGACGTACGCCGGCAGTCCTTTGGCGAAAGCCCAGCAGCCCGCAGCGCAGCAGCCGGCCACACCGCCGGCGGGACAGCAGCCGGCAGCGGGACAGCAACCCGCAGCCGGTCAGCAGCCTGCGGCCGGCGCTAAGAACTGGAAAGATCGGGCAGAGTACGACCTTGCGACAAAGGTCAGCACAACGCAGGATCCGAAAGCTCGCTTGGACCTGCTGAATCAATGGCAAGACAAGTATCCGCAGAGCGATTACGCGGACTTGCGCGCCCAGTATCTCATTCCTACGCTGGGAGCGGTCGCACAAACCGATCCATCGAGCCGTCAGATGGTGGTCACCAAGGCGAGCGACATTTTGAAGAAGGATCCGAAGAACTTCCGGGCGGCCGTGGTAGTCACACAATGGGGTCCGGTGGTGGGCGGGGCGAGTCCTTCGCCTGACGTGCAAACAGAAGTACAGACGGCGGCGCAGGCGGTGATCTCGGATGCGCCGGACGCATTCGACGCTTCGAAGAAACCACCTACGGTGCAGCAGGCGGATTTCGATAAAGCCAAAACGCAAGTCTTAGGGCTGGCGCACAATGCGCTTGCTTACGTAGCGAACAGTAAAGGCGACAAACCGGGCGCGGAAAGCGAGTACAAGGCGAGCCTGCAGGCCAACCCGGATCAAGGGAATATCTCGGCGGTTTACGCCAAGGCGTTAGCGGATGACAAGAAGATGCCCGAAGCGCTCTTCGAATATGCGCGCGCGGCGCAGTATACCGGACCTGGCCCAGCCGTGCCTGAGGCGACGCGGAAGCAACTCCAGGATTATTTCACCAAGGAATACCAGGCCTATCACGGTTCGAACGACGGCGCAGACCAGATGATGACGCAGGCCAAGACACAAGCCGTTCCGCCGGACGGCATGACCCTGACGAACGCGCAAGCCAATGCCGATGCGGAAGCTAAGAAATTGCAGGATCGCATCAACTCCGATCCGCCTTTTAAGGTCTGGTATGCGATTAAGCAGAACCTGGTTGGCGACCAAGGCCCAGGTTTCTTCGACAAGTCGGTAAAGGGTTTGGAAATTCCCGGTGACTCGGTACCGTCGAAGACGTTTAACGGAACAGTGATTTCGATCGATCCACCGGACCGTCCTACCAAGGTCGTCCTTGGCGTGGAAGACCCTGCCAAGCCGGATGCCACCTTGACCTTTTCTCAGCCATTACCGGCTTCCGCACTGGACAAGATCAAGGTCGGGCAGAAGATCGACTTCGGGGGTGTCGCCGACAGCTTTACCAAGGACCCGTACATGCTGACGTTCGGCGATCCGATGATCCCGGGCGTGCAGACAGCGGCGCCAGTGAGACACGGTCGCCATCGTTAGGGTTTAGAAGATATGGGGCCTACATCTTGTAGCGCCCCATATCTTCATCGTTCAAATTTTCCAGCCATTTTCGCAGTTCTTCGTTATTGACCTTCTCGGACACAGTGCTCGAGTTCTTCGAGGATTGAAGTACGCGATCATCGACAAAAATCGGGCAGTCATGGCGCAGAGCTAAAGCCAAGGCATCGCTGGGTCGCGAATCGATGCTCATCACCTGGCCCTCTTTTTCGAGCCAGATCAAGGCATAGAACGTATCGTCTTTCAGTTCGCTAACAACGACCTTTTTCACGGACGTCTCCAGGCCCATCAACAAGACCTTGATCAAGTCGTGGGTCATGGGACGCGGGGTGGTGACTTTTTCGATTTCGAGCGCGATGGCATTCGCTTCGTAAATTCCAACCCAGATCGGGAGAACGGAATCGCCACCTATATCCTTCAAGACCACAATCGGCATGTTGGTCATCGGGTCCATCATGAGACCTCTGATTTTCATTTCTACTTCCATAATTCAGTTCCTCCCTCTTGCTAATTTACGGTCTCGCCAGCGAGGCTATGTGGGCTGGCGCGCGTCACGAGGACATCCAGGTGCCGGCCTACTAGAGTGTTTTCACCGTCGGGCGCCGGCAAAGCCGTATGAAGGAAGTTAAGTGTCTTATTCTGCATGGTGCGGCCGATCCACTGGCGCGTGGCCACGTTAAAACCTTCGACGTGCACTTCTTCGGTGGTACCGACGTATCTGGCGTTGCGGCGAATCTGGATGGCGCGCTGACGTTCCTGCAGGACCTGTAAACGACGCGTTTTTTCTTCTTCGGGGATCTGGTCTTCGTACTGCAGGGCCGGGGTATTGGGACGCCGGGAGTATTTGAAGATGAACATGGAATCGTATTCCACTTCATCGGCCAGACGGAGGGTTTGTTCAAACTCGGCTTCGGTCTCGCCGGGAAAGCCGACGATGATGTCGGTCGTGATAGCGATATCGCGTTTGGCTTGCTTCATCCACTCGATACGGCGCATGTACTGATCGCGCGAATAGAGACGATGCATACGCGACAACACGTCGGACGAGCCGGACTGCACGGGCAGATGAACGTGGTTGCAAAGGGACGGATTTTGATCGATGGCATCGATGATTTCCTTGACGAAATCGCGGGGATGCGAGGTGGTGAAACGCACGCGCCGCATACCATCGACCTGGCCGACGGCGGCCAGAAGCTGGGCGAAGTCGAAGCAGGCGGCGGAAGGGTCGCGGTAACTGTTTACGTTTTGTCCGAGCAGCTGAACTTCGGTGTAGCCGTTCTCAGTGAGCGAGCGTGCTTCGCGCAGGACGCTTTCGCTGGTGCGGCTGCGCTCGGGTCCGCGGGTGAAGGGTACGACGCAGTAGGCGCAGGCTTTGTCGCAGCCTTCAATGATGGTGATGTAGGCGCGATGCGGATTATCGCGGCGGGTGAGTGGCGTGTCAAAGGTTTCGTCGGTGTCGAGACTGAGACCGGTGACGCGGCGCTCGCCGGCTTCGAGTTGAATGAGCATCTCGGGCAGTTTGTTGTAGCTGGCCGAGCCGGCGACGAGACTCACGTGAGGCGCGCGCTCGAAGATGCGTTCGCCTTCCTGCTGGGCGACACATCCGAGAACACCGAATAGTTTTCCCTTCCCTGCCTCGCGCTTAAAGGTGTCGAGGCGGTGGAAGACTTTTTGCTCGGCCTTGTCGCGAATGCTGCAGGTGTTGTAGAGAACCAGTTCGGCTTCGGCCGGTTGGGAGACTTGCGTGTAGCCGGTGGCGAGCATGGTGCCGACGACTTTTTCCGAATCGTGCGCATTCATCTGGCAGCCGAAAGTTTCGATGTAGAAGGTCTTCATACTTTAGCCGTGGAGGATACGCATAAACCAACCGATGCCAAAGAGGGCGAGCATAAACCAGCCAAAGCAGCGGAGGCCGTACTGGAACCGTTCGCGGTCGGTGCGTTTGGCGGTCAAGCCTAAGAGGACGCTCGACAGAAGCGCGAGTAATAAAGCGGTCTCGAAATGATCTAAGTGAATAGCAGGCACAATGTTTAGCTTTCAGTCTTTCTGGCGGGTGGCAATTTCGTAGGCGTCGACCATCGCGAGGATGTTCAGCAGTCCGGCGGTGACTAGAAATTTCGAGCCGTAGTCAGCGGTGTGAGTGGGCTGGTCGGGGGGCGAGAAGCCGAGGGCGACGGCGATGAAGTAGAAGAGGCCAGTGGCGAGATCGCCGATGAAGCCGGCTAGTTGGATGAGGCGCGAAAGGACGTCGCCAGCAGACGAGGGCTGAAAGAGAGGCCCGCGGGCGAGCGCACCTATGAGAAAGGCGATGGTGACAGCGCCGAAGATAATAGCGGCGCGACCCTTGCGGCCAAGCAGGAAATGGCCGGCTCCCGGGACCAACCAGGCAGCGGCTACGACCAGCCAAGGCGAGCGCAGGGGCGCTGGTTTCGCGACAGTCTTGGCGGTCACGGGCGTGCTAGTTGCGGGCATCGTTTTCATTTTAGCTTTCCGCCCCTCATCCAGATAAAAAGGTGGATGAAACGGAGGTGGGTCATGCATTACAATGGTCATCAGTTTTCCCACCCATCAATTGCGGATGTGGCGGAATTGGCAGACGCGCTAGTTTCAGGTACTAGTTCGGTAACACGAGTGGAGGTTCAAGTCCTCTCATCCGCACCAACTCTTTCTGTCCAGAAATTCTGGCTATACTATTCAGATGGAAGTAAGCATCTACGAGGCCAAGAATAATCTTTCCGAGCTCGTCAAACGTGCAGAGCAAGGAGAAGAAGTGATTCTGAGCCGTCACGGGCACCAGGTTGTAAAACTGGTGAAGCTGACTCCAGAGACTCGAGAGCTCGGGCTGTTCCGCGGCCAAATCGAGGAGATTGACCCCGACTGGTGGAAACCGATGTCCGACGAGGAAGCCGAAGCATTTTACAGTGGCGACTATTAAGGCGGTGCTGCTCGACACGCATGCGTTTCTATGGTCCGCGATTGAGCCAGAGCGGCTTTCGCGCACGGCCCGCGCGCTGTTGAAGAACATGGACGCAACACTGTATTTGAGCGTTGCCAGCGTTTGGGAATTGTCGCTGAAGCACCACAAAGGGAAACTGAACTATGCTTCGGACCTAGTCGTGGATGGGCAGATGAAAGCCTTGGGAATTTTCCCGCTGCCCATTTCGCTCGAACACGTTCGAGCTTTGTCTGCTCTTCCTACGCTGAAGGGGCACACGGATCCCTTCGACCGGCTGATTGCGGCGCAAGCGATGGTAGAGAACCTTCCGTTGGTCTCGGCCGATTTGGCGTTCGCAGATTATCCCCAAGTCATTCGCCGCTGGTAGCAAAGCGCATCTCACTGGGATAAGTCTTTCCTTCGGTCAGATCTGCGAGAAGGACGCGGGTTTGAGGATCAGGTTGCTGATGTTCGAGACGATGGGTTCATAGGTGTATTTGGGAGAGGTCGAAAGGGCTTTCCAGCCGGGGTCGGCGGAGAAGGCTTTCCATTTGGCGTCGAGCTCGGAGAGATCGGGAAAGCTGATCATGTAGGTGAGGTTGGGCAGGCGCGGGCCGACGAGGGTATCGCCATAGAAGACCGACCAGAAACCGGCGCGTTTGAAGGCGGCAAATTCGCCGCTGTTGAACATTTCAACTTTGACGCGATGGTCGTGATTGCTGGGGCTCTCGTAGGTACGCAACTGGAAGACGCGCGAGCCGTGCTGGGCGGTGACGGGCGGCACGGTGAGTTTCGGATAGCCCTCGAAGGCCACCAGTAAAGAGCTTTCAACACGATCGTAAGGTGCTTCTTTGGCTGGCGCTTTGAGGAAGGCTTCGCCTTTGCGCTGATATTCGTCGTCGTTGGCGAGATGCAGTTCGGCGGTAGCGAGCACATCGAGAGACGGACTGGGAAGCAGGACGTAGACAGCCGGAGTTTCGGGACCGAGATAGAGGTCGAAGACGCCGATCGGATTCATGTTGAGGCGATTCATGGCGGGGATGAAGGCTTCGGCCAGAAAGGCGCTCATCATTTTCTGCTGCGGTCCGGAGACGAGATGGTAGCGGCGGAGTTCGTAGTATTCGCGGCCACCGGCGGCGGGTGCTGCGGCGGCAAGCGCGGAAGCGGCTAAGGAAGAGAAAAGAAAGCGACGTCGTTGCATAGATGGTTTCGTTGTTATTTTAGTTGGTCAGGGCATGAGTGGAATCGGGGGCAAGGGATGCAAAGCTTTGGAACGAAGCCAAGCATCGCGGAACTGCTGGCTGGCGGGGGTGAGAGGCTGTCCGGCCTTTTCGAAGGTGACGAGCTCGAGGGCGGGATCTTCGGTTAGGGCAACATCGACGGTTTTGGTTGTGCCTCGGGATGATACCTGGAGGGAAACATGATCGCCGGGATGGTGTTTGTCGAGCCACGCGGCGAGGTCGTTGGAATTCTTGAGGGTCTTGTTGTCCCAGCGCTCGATACGATCGCCCAAATCGATACCGGCGTTGTAGAGCGGCGAGTCGCGCAGGGTGTTGACGCCGATTTCGACGGCGTTATCGGAGAATTCGAGCTGTTTCGCGCCGAGCCACACTTTGCCGGGATGCTGTTTACGAAGGAGCAGGCCGGCTGGCGAGAGAAGCGCGGCGTAGTCGAGCGGCTGTTTACCGTAGATGTGCGTTTCGAAGACGGCAGCGGCGAAAGCGGGATCACCGACCGTTTCGCCGAGTGTGTGCTGAAGATCGGCGAGGGTATAGGGACGGTCGATATCGGGGTGTTCGCGCCACATGGTGCGCATCCAGTCGTCGAGGGACTTGCCGGGGAAGTGCCGGCGGATAGTGAGATCGAGGCCGAGCGCGAGGGCCTGGCCGTAGGTGTAGTAAGAGATGAAGGTATTGGTGAAATTGTTGGGGTCGATCGATTTGGCGGCGTCGACGAAGGGCGCAAGCTGGCTCATTTCGATGACGTTGTGGACGGTGCGGCCGGGGTCGGTGAGGACGGCGTTAACGGCTTCTCCCATTTGTTCGGCGAAGGTATCGAGAGACGAAAGTTTGGCGCGAGCGAGGGTTAGGATGCCGTAGTAGTTGGTGAAGCCTTCGGCGAACCAGAGCTCGCCGGACATATCGGCGCGATTGAAATCGAACGGTTCAAGAGACTTGGGGCGGATGCGGCGCACGTTCCAGGAATGAAAGAATTCGTGAGAGACCGCGCCGATTTCGCGAGCCGAGCCGGTCTTGAGATTGGACGAACCGGAGATGACGGTGGAGTCGCGGTGTTCCATGCCGTCGCCGGAAGCCCAGGGCAGTAAGTCGACCAGGAAGGTGTAAGTACCGGTGTCGTATTTAGGGAACGAACCGAAAACGCCTTCTTCTTCGAGAGTGACAGCTTGGCACATTTCGGCGAAAGCCTGGGCCTGAGCATCGGCGCCCAGGTGATGGAGAGCGAGCCGGAAGGTGGCGTTTTCGATTTTCCATTCAGGCATGGCGTGAGCGCTGAGTTCGACGGGCGAATCCATGAGCTGTTCGAGATCGGGCGCGGACCACATGTTGTGGGGTGCGGGGGCGAGTTCGGTGGCGACTTGCCATTGGGAATTGACGGGCACTTCGAAGGAGAGGGTGGAGGGGGAGGATTCGAAATTGCGGGCGTAGACGAGGGTAGCGGGCGGGTTGAGGTGGGCGTGGGTGAGGTCAATGGCGGCATAAGTGCCGTCGACGCGATTGCCGAAGAGCGTGTATTCGAATACGACGGTTGGGTGATGGCCGGAGACCTGCCAGCTGTAGGGATCGGGGTGGGTGAGCGGGAGCGGACGGCCCTGTTCATCGGAGGCGCGGACGTGGTAAACGTTCTTGGCGAACTCGTGGAGGGCATAGCGGCCGGGCGAGGAGCGGCTCATATAGATGTCTAGGAGCTCGCCGGATACGCCGGTAAAGGTGGCGCGGATTTCCGCTTCATGGTGAACGGCGTTGGGGAAACGGAGATCGTAGTGCGTCGATTTTTGGGCCAGAAGCGAGGCAGCTAGGAGGATCAATGCGCAGAGAAGTTTCAAATAGACGCACCTGTGGTTTGGGAAGGGATGAGTATAGCAATTGGAAACGCGTTTTAGCCGCAGCGTTTCTCAGCGGTAAGTCGTTTGCGGGCGGCTTTGATGTTTGGATTGGCGAGAATTTGAGGAACGGAGCCAGTTTGCTTTCCGTTCGGCGCATCTGGGGGGAAGAGGCATTCGAGGACCTGTTTAATGGCGTTTTCCGGGGCAGGAGCGGGGGCGGCGACAGCGGCGGCGGCTTGAGCCGGTATCGGTTTTTGAGGAACGAAGCCACGCTGCTTTTGGAGTCTCAGGAGAGCGGTCAGGGTTTTGTGGAAGCTGCGCTCGGCGGAAGCTAAAGCGCGGGCGAAGAATTCGATTTTGGGGTAGTCGGGCGGTCCTTCGAACCTTTTCTCCATGGCCCGACTTCCTGGCAGCGGATGCGGCGCATGCGCCAGTAGTGCTGGGCGAGTTCGTCGACGAGAATTTCTTCGGTGGTGTTGGCGGGTTGATGCTCGTCGCGTAATTTGGCGCGGAGCTCGTCGAGTTCGGCGGGATCTTCGCCGGGAGCGACGACTTGTTTGGAATAGACGCCGTGTTTGAAGCGGTTTTGGGAGCTTTTGGCTTTGCCTTCTTCGGTTTTGGGGCCGGTCGACTTCTGAGCGTTTTCTCTATTGATTTCGGCGCGGGTTTTGGTGGGTTTCTGAACTGATGTTTCGGGTGCAGACATAGTGTTTACCTGCGCGGAAGGTAGCAGCGGGGTAAACGGGGTGGGGTTTGGGAAGGGCGTAAGTGGTTGATTGCGGGTTCGAAAATTGTTTGGGGTCGATTGTCACCGGGAGCTTCTGAGCAATCGCTCACACATTTACCAGGGATGGGCTCGCCGGCATGCTAGGTCGCGAGTTCTTGTCGAAACTCGTGACCGAGATGGATTACCAGCACGGAACGTTGAAATTCTTCGATCCTGAGACGTTCGCGTACGATGGGCGTGGCACTCGACTTCCCGTCACGGTACCAAATGATCTTCTGTCGATTCCCGCTCAAGTATTCCGAACAAACACTGAAGTTCAGGTGGATTCGGGATCCCGAAAAACCTCTGGTGCTATTTCCCAGGTTCATAAAAGCACATGATTTGCATGCCAATTTAGAAGCGATAACCGGATGCGGCTTCAGCGGAATTAACCGACAAGTCGGGCGTAATGATGGATACTCGGGGCAAATCAGCGCGGGTGCTGTTCGTTTGCCTTAATTTGCCGGGCGCGGATGCCGGGATTGTCGTTTGCACGCAGGCGTTCGGGCGCCGCGTTTCCGTCGAACGGGTCTGTTTTTCAAGATTATGGCGGCGCGGACTTGCCGTATGGACGAAATGTCTATACGCTAGAGATAAGCTGATTCGCTTCGAAACGCCGGACCCGGACAAGGCGAAAGCGAATCGGAAAAAGCACGAAGGCGTGACGTTCCCCGAAGGCGAGAGCGTGTTTCTGGACGAGGGCGCGATCGAATTAAACCGACTGCGAATCGGACCCGACCGAAGAGCGCATCGTGCGGATCGGCATGAGCGAGAAAGCCCGGATTCTGGTGGTGGTCTACACCTTGCGCCAAGAAGCGATTCGAATTATTTCAGCGCGTCCCGCGACGCCCAGCGAACGAGAGGAGTACAGCAACGAATGAAAACAGAATACGATTTCAGCAAGGGCAAGCGCGTGGGCGCGCTGATGAAGGAGCCGCCGACCGAACCGGGTAAAGTCAAAATTTCGATCAGGCTCGACGAGGGAACGCTTCAGCGCTTCTACGAGCTCGCCGACGACACCGGGGTAGGTTACCAGACCCTCATCAATTCGGCGCTGCGCGAGTATCTGGACGGGAAAGCGCCGAAGATCGAAGAGACCCTGAGGCGCATCGTGCGCGAAGAGTTAGCCGCGAAAGCGAGCTAGGCGGCGAGCCGCGCGTCCTAGCGCTCAATTAGTATTTCGAACAGCTCTATAACCAGACCGAAATTTAAAAGCGAAGTCGAAGAAGCCGACTGGTCTCACACGCCGGCCGGCCGCGCCTACTCTGTCCAAACGCTCAAAAAGGCATCCCGTGAAGGAATACTTCGGGTGCAAAACAAACCGACTCCGGCCGAGTTACGAGAACTGCTCGACGAGGCGCGCAACGGTGGGCTGACGGCGATCTCGTTGCGCTTGCCGCAGGGCGATCTCGATGCGGCGAAACGCCTTGCCGCGAAGACGGGGAAGGGCTATCAAACGATCTTGAAAGAGATCATCCACGAAGGCTTACAACGGTAGCGGTTTACTGCGCGAGCCGCGCCCAGACGCTGTTCACACCCCGGCGTTGCATGTAGCCGTCGAGCGAGTACCGGATGGTATCCGAGCCGTGATTATGCTTAACAACGATGATCGGCAGGACGTCGCCTGTGTTCGGGTCGACCTTGTACCGATACGGCCGGCGCTCGTCGTTCATGTGCCTGCACCGTTCATGGATCACAATGCGCCTGAACGCCTTTGCGCGATGCCGTCTTTGACGCTCCCAGCCCACTTCTCCGCAAATCTGGAGTTGCGCAGGATTGGAATCGATGGGGTTTCGAGACGTGTAGTAGTAGGTGTGCCTTTGAGCAAATCAGTTGCCGTGCCATACCGGTCGAGTGCGGTGTGAGAGAGATAATTCAGGCGGGCCGCAAGAATTTGGAAAGGTTATTTCTCGCTGGGGCTATCGTCTGCTTTGAGATCGCCGATCGCGTACTGAATGCCGGCCAGCATGTGGGCCACAAAGGGGCGTGAGAAATATATTTTTTCGTCGTGGCCGTGGGTTTCGTAGAATACGCGGCCGTTGCCTACGTGCTGAATGTAACTCAAGGCGTAGTCGCCGTCGGTGCGGCGTGTGGCGGCCGGTTCCTTGGCCTTATCGTCCGGGCTCATTTTCTGGTAATTGATGCTGGTCAAGACGTGAACGCGTTTGCGACTGAATGAGTCTTGGGCAAAGGTGTATGTCTCGTCGACTACCGCAAAGCCGCGCGCCGGGAACATGGAAGTCAGCGGGCTGTTGGGATCGTCGATTTTGACGGGAATCAGAGTCGGGTAGGACCAGTGAAATTTGAAGAAGCCACCGATCATTTGGTTGAATTCGGGCCAGGTGCCGGTGGGCGCAGCAACGGGTGCGCCAGGTGAGGCGGGGTGCGGGCTGGTGTGGTAGGAATCGGTGGCGGCGTGAATACCAGCCAGACCCTTGCCATTCTTGACGAAGTCGAGGAGTGCCTGGCGGCGCGCCTGGGTGGCCGATTGATCATTGGGATCGTCCAGGAACTGGCCGGTGGTGCTGTCCAGAAAGATCGCATCGTATTGCTTGAGATTTTGAGCAGTGATGGTGGCGGGGTCGTACGTGATGGTCGTCATCCAGGCACCCGTCTTGTCGCCCAGATATTCAACCATCTTGGCAGCTAAGGGGATCGAAGTGTGTACCCAACCTCGGGCCGTGCATAATACGAGGACGCGGCGAAGGCTCTGGGGCGTCGCCGGCGCCTTGTCCGGCAGGGCCGCCATCATGGCAGAGATATCCGACGGCTTAGCAAATTGCTTTTGTGGACAGCCGTGAGTGAAGCCACCGCTAAATCCTTCAGCAGGACAAGCCGTTGCCGGTTGCGTTTGCTGCTGCGCGGGCAGAAGACCGCATAACAACACAACACTGCTACAGGCGGCAACGCTGAATTTCATCATGGTGATGGGAGCTCCGTTTTTTAGAAAGCTGCTCGAGTGCTGCTATCGAGCGCAAGTGTTAGTGTAGGCCATCAAGCGGCGAGTCGAGTCGCTGACACTCAATGTCGTTTACGTTAGGGGTTCTTGACATTTAGAAGAGCCGGCCTGCGAGGCCGTCGCAGTTCGCGGAACTGCCCCACAAAAAACACCTAGGCTGAAAGATGTGGGTGTGAGGCTTGGCATTTATTTCGCGATAATCGGTGCGCTGTTCGGGCAGACGCGGCCGACGTTCAAGACCTTGCCGGGTGGGCATGGGCGGGAGGCAGTTCGGTATCTCGTGGAGGTGCCGAAAGAGTATGAGTCGAGCGGCAAAGAATGGCCGGTGATTTTGTACTTGCATGGAACTGGCGATCGCGGACGTGACCTTTCGCTGGTGGAGAGGGCTGGGGTGCCGCATGAGGCCGAGAAGACGGCGCACTTTCCCTTTATTGTGGTGGCTCCGCAGCTACCGCCGGATATTGACATCTGGTGCGATTCGGATGCGGTCTTGGCGGTGCTCGATCAGGTGCTGGCGGAGTACCGGACGGATCGTTCACGTGTCTATTTAACGGGAGTGAGTGCGGGCGGATGGGGCGCGTGGCACATGGCGTACCTGCATCCAGAGCGGTTCGCGGCGGTGATGCCGCTGGCGGGATGGAACGAGACAGACTGGGCGGCGCGGCTTTCCGCGTTGGCGGTATGGGCCTTTCACGGGCAAAAGGACGATGTGATTCCGCCTGAACGCTCGAACAGCATGATCGAGGCTTTGCAGAAGTTCGGGGGCACGGCGCGCCTGAGCCTATTGCTTAATGTAGATCACGACATAGGCAAGTTCGTGTGGTCGCGACCGGAGGTCTACAGCTGGCTGCTGCAGTTTCGGAATACGAATGCGCTAACAGCAGCGCCGCGCCGGGTGATTGAATTTAATGGCGGCGAATGGTTCGACGGACAGAGATTCGTCGCGCGCACGATGTATGTGAGGAACGGGTTACTGGTAGAGGACCGACCGAAGCAGGTGGATGAAGTGAGGCAGCTAAACGGGGGCTATGTCGTGCCGCCGTTTGCCGATGCGCACAATCACTTGCCGGACTCGCAGAGGACGTGGGCGGTTTCGAACCGCGCGGACCTGGCGAGTGGGATTTTCTATGTGTTGAATCCGAATGATGTGGCGCTGCTTTCGAATCCGTTGCGGCGGCTGGCTGGGCCATCGACGATAGATGAAGTATTCGCGCACGCCGGGTTCAGCGTGACGGGTGGCCATCCGGAAGACAGCTATCGCGACTTATTGAAGCAGGGAAAACTGCCCGGAGTGACGGCTGACACGGTGAATGGGAATGCGTATTACAGCGTTCGGACGAAAGAAGATCTGGACCGGTGGTGGCCGGTTTTTCTGAAGACGCGGCCGGAGTTTGTGAAGATTTATCTGCTGAATTCGGAGGAGTACCGGCTGGACGAGCAGAGGGCCGCACGAGAGAACCACGGTCTGAGTCCGGAGATGGCGGGAGAAGTGGTGAAGCGGGCGCATGCTTTGGGTCTGCGGGTCGGAGCGCATGTTGAATCTGCCGAGGATCTGCGGAATGCGGCGAATGCAGGGGTCGATTATCTGATGCATGTGCCCGGGTTTGGCGGAATCGATATTAAGTATTCGCATCGCATTCTGGAGAGTGATGCGGCTCTGTTGCAGAAAAAGGGCGTGGGCGTGGTGGCTACCTCCTGGCTCGGTGGGGAGCAGCCGGGGGCGGCGCAGGATATGCAGCGCTCGAATTTGCGCGTGTTGAAAGAGGCGGGTGTAGAAGTGCTGATCGGGAGCGATGGGATGGCAGGAGACGCTGTCAAGGAGATCAGGCACTTGCGGCAGCTCGGCGTATATACGGATGCGGAGTTGCTGCGCATGTGGAGCATAGATACGCCGCGCATGATATTTCCGCATCGCAACATCGGCGCACTGCAAAGCGGTTTCGAGGCGAGTTTTCTGGTTCTGGATGGGGATCCGCTGAAAGATTTCGAAAACATGCAACGGATTCGGATGCGTTGGAAGATGGGCGAGGAGTTGGGGGGCGAATGAGGCGAATTTATACTTTCTAGTCATGCGCATCTATATGGCTGTGATGGCGATCAGCGGGTGGTTTGCGCTGGGGTTGCAATTTCCGTTGGCGATAGCGGGTGCGCAGGCGAAGGGTATTTCGCCGGCTGGAGCGGTTACGAATTACTTCAGTTTTTTTACGATTCTTACGAACATTCTGGTGGCGCTGGGGCTGAGTTGTTCCTTGTGGACGCCGGAAAGCAGACTGGGGCGGTATTTTGGGCGGGCTGGTGTGCGGACGGGTTTGGCTTTGTATATCGGCGTTGTGGGGGCAGTGTATGCGCTGGTGCTGCGCGAGTTATGGAGCCCGGCGGGACTGCAGAAGATCGCCGATGTTTTGCTGCATGAAGTGGTGCCGGTGCTGTACGTGTTGTATTGGGTGGTGTTCGTATCGACGACGCGGTTGGAATGGAAGAGTGTTTTGCGCTGGCTGATCTATCCGGCGGTTTACCTGGTTTACACGCTGCTGCATGGAGCGTTCAGCGGCTGGTATCCGTATCCGTTTGTGGATGTGGGTGCGATTGGGTTTGGGCGCGTGCTTTTGAATTCGGCGGGATTGCTGGTGGTGTTTTTGGTGGCGGGTATCGGTTTGGTTGGGATTACTCGATGGCGAGGGAACGCCGGCAAGAGCCGGTGATGAAAAGAATTTTCTTCTGGTGCTTGTGGGTTGTTGTTCTACTGTCGCTGGCGATGCTTGGGGTGGTTGGCTGGATTGGTTCGGAGCGGGCGCTGCATCCGGCTTATCACCGCTATAAATGGACGCTGGCGACGTTTCCGGATCTGCATCCGGAAGAGATTCGGTTTCGGGGTGCGGATGACGTTTGGCTGCAGGGACGGCTGTTTCGTGGTGAGAAGCCGTCGCTGATAATTTTGGCGAGCGGTTATGGCGATACGCAGGACCAGATGCTCTCGATTGCGGAGTTTTTGCACCGGGCGGGATTCGCGGTGTTGACTTACGATCCGCGAGCGCGCGCGACGAGCGGCGGCAAGTACGTGACGCTGGGGGTGCTGGAGCAGCGGGACATGCTGGCGCTGGTGAAGTATCTGGCAGGGCGGCGGGACTTGAATGTGAAGGGCGTCGGGGTGCTGGGCATTTCGATGGGCGGGGCGACGGCCATTCTAGCCGCGGCGCAAGACCAGCGCATTCGAGCGGTGGTGGACGATTCAGGTTTCAGCGATGCGACGCGGGTGATTGCGGCGAGCTTTGAACATTTTGTTCATCTGCCGGCGTTTCCGTTTGCGCCGGTGACGGTGGCGATCGCGGATTTGCGAGCGGGGATTGATGTAACGCGGGTGCGGCCGATGGATGTGATTGGGAAGATCAGTCCGCGACCGGTGCTGATTATTCATGAGGCAGACGATTTGGTGGTGCCGGCGGCGAATAGCGAGCGGAACTTTGCGGCGGCGCGCGAGCCGAAAGAATTGTGGCTGACGCCGGGGGCCGAGCACGGGCAGGCGCATACGGCGGCGAAGACGGAGTATGAGAGTAAGGTGACGAAGTTTTTTGACGCGGCGTTGCGGTGATGGATAGGGCGGGACCGTCGGGTGACTCGGGTAGAGAAAGATTTTTGTTGATTTCGTTTTACTGCTTATTGTGTTTGGGCGATTGACGTAAGAAAGCTGGCGCGAAGCGGTACGATAACAAGTAGAATGGCGAAAGCAAATCAGGCCGCAGGGGATGAACGGCATCGATCAAACCGGGGTACGTCCGGTCGAGTTGCTGGCAAGCACCCAGTCATCGACAATCGCGAGTATCCTTCCACGGACGAGGTGGGCAGAATGTTGAATGTCCCTGCTAAGCGCGTTCGGCAGTTGAAAGCTTTTGGCGGCTAAGACACTGGAAGTTATTGAAGTCCCTCAGTAAAATTTCAACGAGCCGATGGAGAGCGAACATTCGTCTTCCTTCCGCAAGCAGCGGCGGAACTCGGTTTTTCTGAACATCCGTATGACGAAGATTTTCGGGACAAGTTTCTCGGGTATGTTGTGGGCGTTTGCTCTTTCGGGTTAACTCCTCGAACCACACTTGAGATCGTAGGCGGCGAGCAGAGGCTACGAAGGATTGCAGCGCTGATCGAATCATGTCAGTTCTCTTTTCATGATCTTTCCCGAGTGGAGTTAGACAAGCGCGAACCCGCGACTCCCAGATTTAGTATGCCGTTCGAGGCTGGCCTGGCGGTAATGAACTCCCTCGTAAAGAAGGCACCAGGTCACACATTCATTTTTGAAGCAGGCTACAAGCGCGTGCAAAGGTCGCTAAGCGATCTCGGCGGTACCGATGTGTACTCTCATGAGGGAACGTCTGAAGGGGTGCTTCGCGAGATCAGAAACGCTTTGATTGGGGCCAAGCGGCGACCGACCGTTGAACAGATGTGGGCATTCTGAGCCAGGTACGGGAGAGATTGCCGGATATCATGCGAAACGCCCGGGCGAGAACGCCCTATTCGGCGCGAGTCTTCTCTGACCTTGTTGTATTCACCAACGAACTCTCAAAGCAGCAGTTACTGGGTCCGTACGCACACTCGGGCAACCCGATTAAGAATAGCGTCCGGTAAGAACGAGGCTGGCGAGTGCGAAGCAGGTAGAAGTTGATGGACAAGCCGTCGTAGGATCTGCATGGTGTGTTCATGGCGTTACGGGCAGAGTGCCCGAGCCGTCAAGGCCACACGTCTTGCTTACCTTGGGCTTTGCGGGAACTCTGCTCGTGGTTGGCCCATGAGAGTAAGGTGACGAAGTTCTTTGCGGCGGCGTTGCGGTGATGGATGGACCGTTACTTCGGCAGCAAGTTCTCTAAGCGGACGGTGCCGCCGATGACGGCCACGGAACTTGATGAGAGGCTGGGAGGCGTCGGGGTCGATGATTCCGGTGCGCCGTGGGCAGGGTCGTAGAGGCCGTAGAGGTTCCAGGCTCCGCGACCGGCGATTGGATCTTGCATGCGGATTTCGTAGCGTTGACCGCCGGATTGAAACTGCACTACGTTATCGCGCACAGTACCGATCCTGGTGAGGCCATTTCGCGGGGCGAGCGACAGGATGTAGCGGCCCGGTTGGCCTGGAAAGCAGAACCATAAAGTAGCGCCTCCGTCTTGGCTGCGCAAGAAGGAGGTGGGGCCCTGAAACTTCTCACCGTTGATGGCTACGTAGCCGGCGAAATCGTAGCGGATGGGTCCGTCGTCGAGGGTGTAGTCTTTGGGCAGTGCGTCGTTTGTAGCAGGGGGAGGATCGATGGGGCCGGGCGCAGCGATGTCGATGTAGTCGACGATTTTGCGTTTGCCGTCGGGGCTGACGAGTAGATCGAGCGAAATTTTGTCTCCGAGCGAGATGGTTTGCGGTTCCGGATATTTGGGTAAGGGGGCGGGAGTGAGATCGCTTGAGGGAAGTTGGTCCGGCTGAGTGGTGAGTGGGGAAAACGCCACCCGGTAGGAGGTGAACGCGGGCGGGAAGGCGAGCGGCTTGCCGGGAAGAGCGGTCAGAGTCAGATCGTATCCGAAATATTTCTTGTGAACCTCGTCAATGACAAAGCGGTGCCATACCTCTCGATTGCCGCCGGTGCTTTGAAAGACGCCCCAGCCGAGTTTGAGCTCATCGGGGTTGCTTAGGGGCGGTTCCACGTGGGCGTCGAAGTGGACGCGCGGTCCGGTGTTGGCGGAGAGGCGAAAGAAGCCTTTCTGTGGGCCGATCTGGCCGGGCGGCCCGAACTGAGGCTGAGTTTGGGCTACGCCGGCGAAGGCGCAGAGGAAAAGAAGACTAGTTCTTCCGAACATTTTGGCTCCTGATGATTTTCGGTCGTAATTCGGAGACGGGTCTGAGCTCATGGAATGTGAGGGTCGGCTGCGGCTGGATTACAGATGGACGCTCGAAGGAACGCCAGGCTAATGCTGCGAGGAGCGCGAGGACGCAGCACACCACGGGAACCGGCACCCGGATGGAGGATCGCAGCAGGTTCGCGGCGATCGAGCGCTTTCTCCTCTGATGGAGGACGCGCGCTTCGAGTGATTCCGGTGTTAGAGGCGCTTTCCATTGGCGCAATAAAGTTCGCAGTTCGGGATCATCGTTCATTTCCATATACGGCGTTTTGTCCTTTCAGAAGGGGCGCAAGCATGCGGCGCAGATTCTCTCGGGCGCGATGCAGCCGCGATTTTACAGCGGCCAGTTCCGCATCTACGGTTCGGGCGATCTCGTGGAGTGACATCTCTTCGTACTCGGCCAGTATGAGAGCTTCGCGCTGCAGAGGCGGAAGGAGTTGCACGGCTTTGGCAACGGTCTGGTCGCGCTCCTGGCCGATGACGTCGAGCGGTCCACAGGCAAAGTGTTCGTCATCCAGAGGTTCTTCCAGCCGCGACTTGCGCCATTGGCGAAAGATCGAGTGGCGCGCCATACCGAGGAGAAACGTCCGCAGCGCGCCGCGGTCCGAATTATAGGAGGCCGGTTTCCGCCAGAGCGCCAAGAAGCATTCCTGCACGATATCTTGCGCTGCCTGATCCGAGCCGGTCATGCGGTAGGCGAAGCGATAGATGCTGTCCTTGTGCCTGTGGAAGGCTTCGTGGAACTCAGCATCGGACATTTCTATAGGCTAGTTGCCAGGGTGAGGTTGGAAAGATTCGGGTGAGGGGCTATTTTTTTGTGATCCGGAGATTGCGAATGCCGGCTTGAACCGGATCTCTTACCCAGTTTTGATGGTTATTCTGGAGGTCACTTCTTCGGAGAATAACACTCATTGCGAGGTCGTTCTGCTATTGCTTACCTTGGAAGTTGGTGTATGCTGCTCTTGGTAACCAAGGAGAGAGCTTTTGAGTAAACCTTCGGATCTGGTGCAGGGGACGCTGGATTTGCTGTTGTTGAAAATTCTAGCGCTTGAGCCGCTGCATGGGTGGGCGATCAGTATCCGGTTGCGGCAGGTGTCGGGCGAGGTGCTGCAGGTAACCGAGGGGTCGTTGTATCCGGCGCTGCATAAGCTCGAGCACGAGGGTTGGATCAAAGCGGAGTGGAAGCAGACGGAGAATAACCGGCGCGCGAAATATTACTCGTTGACGCGGCCGGGGCGCAGGCAACTGGAGGCGGAGTCGGCGAACTGGGACCGGCTTTCGTCGGCGATCTCGCGGGTGGTGCGGTTGAAAGAAGTGTAAGCGATGGATTGGGGACGCTGGCGTTATGTTTTGCCGTTGCGGCTGCGATCAGTGTTGCGGCGCAAGGGCATGGAGCAGGAACTCGACGAAGAATTGCGTTTTCACTTGGAGTGCAAAGAGGAAGAAGAGAGTGCGCGAGGATTGGAAGCTCGCGAGGCGCGGTATCGGGCGTTGCGCGCGCTGGGTGGTGTGGAGCAGCGAAAGGAAGAGATGCGGGATATGCGGCGGGTGAACTGGGTGGTCGATTTCGCGGCGGATATGAGATACGCGCTGCGCATGGTGGGACACACGAAGCTGTTTACGGCGCTGGTGGTGTTAACGCTCGGGCTGGGGATTGGAGCGAACAGCGCGATGTTCAGCCTGGCGGACGCGCTCTTATTGCGGCCGCTGCCGGTAATGCGGCCGAGCGAAGTGGTGACGGTGAGCAGCTTTACGACGACTTCAGCGAGCGGGTTTCCTGGTCGGCTTTCGTATCGCGATTACCTGAATTACCGGGACAAGAACAAAAGCTTTGCCGGCTTAGCGGCATTTGCCGATCCGACCAGTTTGGGATTTGCGGCGCGGCCAGGCGAGGTGCCCCAGCTGAAAGGCGGGTTGCTGGTGAGCGGCAACCTGTTCCAGGTGATGGGCGTGCAGCCGGAAGTGGGACGGGCGTTTAGCGAGGAAGAAGACCAGGTGGCCGGGCGGAATGCGGTGGTGGTGCTTGGGAACAGATTTTGGCGCACGCAATTTGGCGGCGATCGTTCGGTGATCGGACGCCGCGTGCTGCTCGATGGGGTGGAGTTTTCGGTGATCGGTGTTGCGCCGGAAAAGTTTAATGGTCTAGACCAGTATTTTCAGCCGGATCTGTTTTTGCCGCTGATGATGGGGCCGCGGCTGGCGGGAAATGCAGGGAAAAATCTGCTGGAGGATCGGGGAAACCGTTATTTAAATGTAAAGGGACGGTTGAAGCCGGGTGTTTCGGTGGCGCAGGCCAGGGCGGAACTGGGCGTGATTGCGGAGCAGCTGCGGCGTGCATATCCGAAAAGTAACAAGGATCAGAAGATTGCGGTGCGCACTGAGCTGGAGCTGCGGCTGCAGTCTGATCCGTCGGATGCGACATTGCTGATGGTGCTGCTGGCGCTGGCCGGGGCGGTGCTGCTGATTGCGTGCGCGAATGTAGCGAGTCTGCTGCTCGGGCGCGCGCGGGCACGTTCACGAGAAATTGCGGTGCGTCTGGCGATTGGAGCGGGGCGGGGGCGCCTGGTCCGTCTGCTGTTGGCTGAAGGTCTTTTGATGGCGGCGATGGGCGCGGCGGTTGGAATTGTGTTGGGCTATGGGGGCGTTCGGTTTTTCCAGAATTTCAACATTCCGACGGACATGCCGATCCGGCTGGTTATTGAATTAGACAAGCGAGTGTTTCTGTTCAGCCTGGCGGTCGCAATGCTAAGTGCTATTTTTTGCGGACTGGCACCAGCGTTGCAAGCCAGCCGCACGAATCTGGTGACGGCCTTGAAGGCAGGCGATATCGACGTGCCGGGACGGCGCAGGTTGTGGGGACGCAATACGCTGGTGGTTTTGCAAGTGGCCGCGTCGCTGGCGTTATTGACGTCGGCGCTGCAGATGATACGCGCGTTCGAGAAGAAATGGAGCGGCGGACCGGGGTTCAGGACGGAGCGTCTACTGACGGCGAGCTTCGATCCGCAGATGGTGCGCTATACGGAAGCACAGACGCAGAGGTTTTACGAAGATCTGATGCGGCGGGTACGATTGCTTCCCGGGGTGAAATCGGCGGCACTGACGGGCGGTTTGCCGATGTCGAATTTCCAGGATGGGGTGAGCGTTATCCCTGAAGGCTATTTACTGCCGAAGGGTAAGGACAGCCTGCCGGTGGACATGGTTGTGGCCGGGGATGGCTATTTCAGGACGCTGGAAGTGCAACTGGTGCAAGGACGCGGGTTCCTGGCGAGTGACACGGCGAGTTCAACGAAAGTGGCGGTGGTGAACGAGCAGTTTGCCAAGCATTACTGGCCGGGAAAGGAAGCGCTCGGTCGAAGATTTCGAATTGATGATGCCAGTGGTCCTGTGTTCCAAGTTGTGGGACTCGCGAAAACGGCCAAGTATGAATGGATGGGCGAGCCTGCGACGGAGTTTGTCTATCTGCCGTGGACGCAACATGCGCGGAGCGAGCTGACTCTGTTGCTGGCATCGAATGGCCCATCGGCGGCGTTGGCGGAACCGCTGCGCGAACTGGTGCGAAATCGCTATCCAGGACAGCCGCTTTTTAACGTGAGGACGATCGAGCAGTTTTACGCGCAGCGGGTGATGGGTGCTGCGGTGATGGTCGTGGAAACGGTGTGTGTGATGGGGTTAATTGGGTTGGCGCTAGCGCTGGGCGGGTTATATGGACTGGTGAGTTACGCGGCCGAGCGGAGGACGCGCGAGATTGGCATCCGGATGGCGGTAGGCGCCGATGCGACATCCGTTTTGAAAATGGTTCTGCGGAAGGCGCTGCTGCTGGTGGCAAGCGGGATTGGTGTTGGTCTTTTGCTGGGCTTTGCGATGGAACGAGGCTTGAACTCGGTGTTTCAGACGGCAGGGATCGATGTGCGCGCGTATCTTATTATTTTGCCGGTGTTGCTTAGTGTGACGACGGTGGCGGCGTTTATTCCGGCGCGAAGGGCGTCGCGCATTGAGCCGTCGCGGGCTTTGCGGATGGAGTGATTTAGGGGCGGGACTGGTGCCCCGCGCCGTTGTTGCGAGCATTCGCCGAAGCTGAAGACGTCGGCCTGGGAGGCCGAGGGCCCAATGTCACTTACTTTATTTGAACAAGAGGGTATCCGAAACAAAATAAATAAGTTATGTTTTGGGAATGCCTTCCCCCGATCAGGCGAGCGTTTTGGACTTGTATCAGCGAAGCCTATCGATGGGCGCATTGGAATACTGGCAACAACAGGCTGGCCTGCGAGTGCGTCGCGGGATTTACGCCACACACAAGTGGTGCTTTGGCTGATGATCGTGCAGCGGCTCGAGCCAGGGGGCACGCTGGCGCGTGCCGTCCAAGAGTTGCGGCAAGGGATAGCGGAGCCGCTCCTGAGCAGCTGTAAACGAGTGAAGGAGAAGCGAGTCTTTGGTGCGAGCGTATCCACCGGCAGACAATCAGTTGGGCCGAAGTCACTGGCCGATGTTGCGGGTGGTGGTGTTGCATGACGTGGAGAACGGCTTGGCCGAAGAGCCCTGCTGGGGCCCGATGTACGGTCCCCAGGCTGTTAGTGAGCAGGGGTTAGCCGAACAAGCGCTCGACGCGCTGCCCGCTCCAGCGGTGGTGATCGGAGATCGAAACTTCGGCGTGTTCTGGACCGCCCATGCCATCCAGCAGCGAGGTCTGGGGGCCGTAGTGCGGCTCATGAAAGTACGAGCGCACAAGCTGGTGGGACCGATCTCCCAACCGGGCGAGCAGGCGGTACGCTGGTCGGCCAGTCGCTGGGATGGAGGCAAACAGCACCGCTGGCCGGGGCAAATCCAAACAGTGGCTGTATCTTTTCACCACACTGGACTGGCCTGCCGATCGAATCGTCGAACTGTACGGCCGCCGCTGGAACATAGGCGTGTCCAGAAAAGGACACATCGTCCAGTCGGTGAGAGACCGACCGAGGCTAAAAGACTCAGGCCTCGTAGCTGGGGAGGCGCCGTGGCGCGAAAGCAAGACGGCGGAGCCCTCCGACAACATGCTCGGAAAGAAGGGGATTACGAGGCGGTGAACTATCACCGGTTCGCCGATGATATCGTCATCACCGTTAGCGGCCATCACACGAAACGGGGCTGGGCCGAACGGGCCCGGCAACGGCTCCAGGAACAGTTCGCACTCATCGGTGTAGAACTGAACCTAGAGAAAACCAAGGTGGTGGACACGCTGAAGGGAGAAGCCTTCGGATTCCTGGGGTTTGATCTGCGCCGCATACGCAAGCGCAAAAGGGAAGGATATTTTGTCTTGATGACTCCGAAGAAGAAGGCTCGCCAGGCAGTCAAAGCCAAGGTGCGCGACATCATCGCTCATGGGGGTGCCACCCCGATGCCAGCGATCGTGAAGCAGATCAACGCCACGCTTGCCGGATGGTTCAACTATTTTCGGGTGGGCAATGCCAGTCGCGCCTTTAGCGAGGTCCGCGACTACACCGAGATGAAGGTTCGTACTCTGCTCACGCGGCGGAAACGGCGGCGAAAGTCGAGCGTGGGTTGGCGGCGATGGAGTAACGAATATCTCTACAATGTACTGGGGCTGTATTGGGACTGGAAGATTCAGCCGCTCCCCGGTGTTGGAGAGGAAAAGTGAAAGTGGCTGTCTGCCAACGCGACTCATAACCCTTTGGACGAAACTTGCTGGGTGAGCTGCTTGAGGGAAAACCTCACGAGCAGTTCTTATGGGGAGGGGCTGGAAACGGGCGAAGCATCTCCGCACCGCGCCAGTCCCTTACCCGACAAACGGATGTGCGGTCCCTGAAGCGCACCGTGCATCTCCACCATATAACGGCCAAAAGCGAAGACATGATGGAAAAAGAGTTGCTTATGGCCGTGGCGGCCTACAACCTGGTGCGAGCCATCATGTGTCTGGCGGCTCAACAGCACGGCCTATCTGCCCGCCAGCTTAGTTTTGCGCATGTCCTGAATGTAGTCCGAGTTGCCTGCCTGGCCCAAGCTGGTCGCTGCCCGCAACCAGCAAGAGCATCATCGCGAATTCCAACGAGTTCTGGACTTCGCCGCGCAATGCACCCTGCCGCGCCGCGCCCAGCGCCGCTCCTATCCCCGCGCCGTCTGGCGCAAGCCTCGCAAATTCCCTTTTTACACGATGGAGAAAAGTAAGTGACATTGGGCCGAGGGCCTGCTATGCCGCCATTCGTGTCGGCATTCTTCCAAGCGACCTAGCGAATCGCGAAATCCCAAACCAGCAGTTCCACATCGTTGACATCTTCTTTTTCCGAGAACTCGACCAGCGCATACTCACCCGGCGTGAGTGGCTTTTCGGGCCAGATACGGTACAGTCCATCCCCTAACTGTTGCTCGAAGGTATTCATCTGCTTACGCTCTTCGAGCGCTTGATTCGCCACCGGCACAATCGAAATGTTCTCGACGATGCGCATGTTCTTTTTGGGAGTAAGACGAACGATGCCAAAGCGCTCCTCTTTCGCCAGGCGCAACAGAAAAGAGGGCCGGTCTTCCGTCACGGAAAACTTCGCGCTGGCGCCTTTGATCACAACGGTTGCCTTTCCCGGGATGAGGGGCACTGGGCTGACCATCTGCAGAACATGCCGCTTCTTATCGGTGATGATTTGATAGTCGGCCGAAGCTACGGTCTCAATCTTCTCACCCGATTTGTAATACGCTCCGGGCTCCATCGGAATGGAAGCAATTTCGCGTGCCTGGGCGCGTTCGGCCTTATCTTCAGCAGCTTCTTCGTGCGCGGAATTCGCGACGCGATCGGCTTCCGCCTGGTGTTCCCGCACCGTCTTTGGCAAATCGCACAGATCTACCGGAATGTCCTCCCACTCGCCGCGTTCGGTGCTGAAATAGTGAATCCGTTCGCCCTGCACCTGGTACTCGCGAACCACGTGATAGGTTCCGTCTTTTAAATACAGTTTGAAAGTTTCCGCGAAGAGCAGACTACCGGCAAGCAGAAGGAGGAAAAGAACTCGCACGCTTGTCACTATCTTCCCACCGTTCTCAAAGCCCGAAGAGAGGTCACCGGTCCTGCGTTACCCTGAAAGTATCGATGGCAAATATTGGCGAAGTGTTGAGCTCGGCTGCCGCGATTGCCAAGGGCATGAGCATCACCTTCAAGGAAATGCTGCAGCCCACAATCACGGAAGACTATCCTGACGGTCCGGCTCAACTTCAGGAGCGCTTTCGCGGCGCACACGTTCTGCAGCGCGATGAAAATGGACTCGAGAAGTGCGTAGCCTGCTTCTTATGCGCAGCCGCCTGTCCGGCCGATTGTATCTACATCGAAGCAGCTGAAAACACCGAGCAGGTCCGCATCAGCGGCGGCGAACGATACGCCAAGGTCTACAACATCGACTACAACCGTTGCATCTTCTGCGGATACTGCGTAGAAGCCTGTCCTACTGACGCGATCACGCATGGTCACGGTTTTGAACTCGCCAGTTACAACACGTCCACCTTGGTCTATCGCAAGGAACAGATGCTGGTGCATCTGGCGGAAGATGGCAAGACACCCTCACAGAAGAATCTTGCGCCCGCCGGCGATACCGAAGCACGCCAGGTGAAGACCTCCGCCTGACCCCCATTCATACCGTCGCCCACCCCTCTTGCTCTTCCACGATCATTTCCATGTCTGACCCGGCCACCCATTTCCCGGCATCCGGAGAATAGCGGAGCGGCCCTCTCCAGCCCTTCCCATAAACCACTCCAAACTATTGAAAAGTAAGAAGTAGATTTATGTTCCTTCGCGCGTGACTAGCCGCCCCGTCCACCCTCCTGCCGAAACCACTAATTACCGTCGATTCCTTTTATGGACGGTAAAAACTCTGCTCTTAGCTACCCGAGTGGAACAACCAGGATAGGCGTTGTGGTGGGAGCAGGCGATCCACCTTGCGGTTCAACACTAACCGCAACCGCGTGAATGCGCGTGGTATCAACCGGAACCTGACGGACACCCACCACATCACCCAAAGCATTGGGCCGGAATAACCCGGCGGACTCCGGAGCTCCCGTGGCAGGGATGAGCCACAATTGGAACGTTCGATTGCTGGCCAGTTCCGGCAGTTGCGATCCGACGAAGACGACGCCGTTGTTCCGGTTGACAAAGATCCGTCCATGAGGACGGTTATCCGCCAAGCCAAACTGCACCGTTCTTGTTTCGGACTTGCTTAAGATTTGCACGGCCTCGCGCAACTGATCGCGCTCGGTTTGAAGGCTCGCAATTTCACCCCTGTATGTCTGCACCGAATTAGAGGTCCAAACCGCCAGGGCGAGCAGCGCCGCACAAGCTGCGCTCAAGCCGGCCACCGCGAAGAACCAACCTCTTGACCGTGAAGGAGGCTTAACGGTTGCGATGACGCGCTGCCGCAGCCGCGCGGGAGGAGTCTGCGGTTCTGCTAAACCCGACAGCGCCGACGCTAACAACGATGCATCCTGGATGTGCTGCATACAGTACTCGCACGAATCGACCACGTGCTGGTTGATCTCTGCTGCCTGGTCAGGCTCCAGAGTGCCTAGCACGTAGAGTTCGTACAGCTCGTTCATCTCTTCGTGGGTCATCCGGTCACACCTGCCTTAACGGCTATGCGCAAACGCCCCATGGCGGACCGCATCCAGCTCTTCACTGTTCCCAGCGGCTCCTGCAACTGCGCCGCTATTTCGGATTGCGAAAAGCCTTCAAAGTACGCCATTTCCAGAACTCTCCTCTGGTTCGAGTTGAGCTCCGAAAAAGCTTGCCTGACAGCTCTGGCACTATCGATGATTGATTCCGGTTCCTTTGGCTTATACGAGAACGACAGCTGATCGGTTTGATCGATGGAACGCAGCCTGGTTTGGAAACGAGCCTGCGCGGACCGTACGTGATCAATCGCGATGTTGCGCGCGATCGATAGAATCCAGACCCCCAAAGTACCTTTGTTGGGATCGAAGTCGCGAGCCTTGTTCCAAACCCGCAGGAATAATTCCTGCACCAAGTCTTCCGCCGTGCTTTGATCACGCGTCACACGGACGAAGAGAGAATACGCCAAATGCCCATAGCGGTCGTACGCTACCGCGATCGCATCTGCGTCGCGGGCGTGGAGCTTTTCAATGAGCTCTCCTTCCGCCGCATCCTTCTGCATGTCTCTTGACATAGATGTACTTGGGACAAAACCCAATCAAAAAATTTTGCGTGTGAAGCCCATGTCTCTGCGCCGGTACTTGGTACTCTTTTTGCCGCTTACCCTTTCACAGTGCTCGAAAATTCCTATACTCTTCATCCAGTGCCTGAGTGATCTACGTATTGCGAGTGGAAAGAAACAACAGCGCACACAAAGTTTGAATTACTTGAAGGAGGATTTATAGGATGAAGATCTGCAGTAAGTTTACATATTTGATCGGTTGTTTGGTATTGAGCGGCGCGGCTGCTTCGGCCACGACCCTTTCCGGCTCATTTACCGGGGACGACCAGTCGTTTCAATATACGTGGAATCTGGCGCAGGCGACCACTGTCACGGCCGCTACCACCTCTTATGCCGCAGGGGGATTCGTACCAGTCGTTTCGCTGTTTAATGCAACTACCGGCGCATTCGTGGCGGTTGACGGCGGGGATGCCAGTTGCACGAACGGGCGCATGAAGGACGGAACTACCGGGCTCTGCAACGACGCCTTTTTGAATACGGCAGTCGCGGCGGGCAGTTACAAGGTAGTGTTAACCGAATTCGATAACTTTCCAAACGGCAATTTTTCGGATGGTTTTAGTGAAGCGGGGAACGGCAACTTTACCTCGGCGGCTTGCGGCACGAGCGGTCCTTTCTGGGAGACTGATCTCGCCCCTTGCGTGCAACGCACCGGCAACTACTCTTTGAATCTCAGCACCGCTTCCACCGCCACGCCGGAACCGGCCACAGTCTGGCTGATTTTGCCTGTGTTGGCGATAGCTGCTTACCGCTTCCGCCGAGTAAAAACGCAAGCAGCGCGGATTTCCTAATCAAATTCTTATAGAACTTAAAACTAATTTTTTCCAAGGAGAAATATGACTAAATCAATCATTCCTGAAGTGGCGGCAGCAGCATCTAACCGCCGCAGTTTCGTAAGCAAACTCGGCCTTGCCAGCGCCGCTGTTGGAGCGGCCTTTGTTGTCGACCCTAAACAGGTGAAAGCCGCTTCTGCCCCGACAACTACCGACCTTGCGGTATTGAATTTCGCCCTGAACCTCGAGTTCCTGGAAGCGGAGTTCTATACAGTTGCTACCACTGGTAAGACGTTGGAGCAGTCGGGTATCAATGTAGGCAAGACGCCTGGTCCCACCTATGGCGGAGCAAAAGTCGCTTTCACGAACAGTTCCGTTTTCACTCAGCAGGTAGCGTTGCAGATTGCGGCCGATGAGCGCTCCCACGTGGCTCTGCTACTCGGCTTGCTCGGTTCAAAGGCAATCATCAAACCGACGATCAATCTGAATGCGCTCGGGTTCGGCTATGCCAACCAGAGTGATTTTCTGAAGCTTGCCCGTATCTTCGAAGACATCGGTGTCACGGCTTACGCCGGGGCTGCCCCGCTGCTTTCGACCGCAGTGATTGGCTACGCGGCCGAAATCCTTTCGGCAGAATCTCAACACGTCGCGAACATTCGGTTGCAAGTGGCACGGTTAAACGTGCCATCGCCGAAGCTTGACTCGGTGGACACGCTTCCACCCCCTTCAGGAACTGAATTCTTCTCGCTAGATGCGAACGGTCTTGCACTAACCAGAACACCGCAACAGGTTCTCTATCTCGCCTATGGTGCCGGTGGCGTCGATAAAGGCGGCTTCTTCCCCGACGGCGCCAATGGCGCGTTCACGATGTCCAGCACTTCTCCTGCCTAGCATCAATCCAAGAGAAGCGGCCTCATGCAAGATCAAATGAAGGCCGCTTCCCTGCTCTTCTTGAATCGAACCCTCGCTCCAGGGTGGTGATGCGGAGAGGAACATCTCCTCCTTTGCTCTTCTCCGCTTTTTTAACGAGCTCCAGCGAATACGATGGCCCGGTAGCAGCGGCAATCGCAAGGCATCTGGATCTCAAAAGTCTACGTTCATTCCCTTCCCCAACGACGGTGCGCTTCGCTCCAGCTCTCGACAGGCTTGAGACACCACAAAGGAAAAGCGCCGCACGAACGCGGCGCTTTGGTAGGTAAGAACTGAGAGATTTGTCTGTTGTTATGGCTTGTTAGTGGCCGTTTTGGCGGCGTTGTCCAGGTGCTCCACTTCCACCTGTTGACGACGAACTTTATCGTGAACGGTTTCAGTGCGATCGGTCCCTTCTTTGCGAACAACCACTTCTTCGGCTAAGCGAGTGCTTTTGCTCACAACCGCCTCTTCGGCCATTTCTCTGACTTCAATAGTTTGATCAGACCAGTCCACATCGTTCAGGAAAGACGGATCAGTTACGGCCCGGCGCACGACCTCGGCGTGTTCTTCGTGCAGGGTGACTTGCGCTTCCACCGGTTTTTCGGTAACGAACCGGCGGATACGGGTAGTACCCGCCTCCACTTGGCGCTTACCTACATTGATTTGTTCTTCGGCTAACCGAATCACTTCCTCGTCGCCAGCCGCTCGGTTGCCAGTTAGGCCTGCGGACGGCATACGGGCCGGGTCTGCTGCCAGGCGATCGCCAGTGACTCCGGGGCGACCAGTCGTCCGATCAACTCCGGCACCAACGCGATTCCCTGTCCCCTTTACCGCATCAACAGCTGATCCAGCGGTGTTGCGAATGGCATTGCCGGCTCCGGCAGCGGCGCCAGCGACGCCGGCTGCTAATCCTGTCCCCACCGAGCGCGTCGCCGGAAGAGGAGACGTTTTCGTATCAAGACCGTATTCGCCGGCTCTTTCCTGCACATCGATGGGCTGATGCGCGTCCAATACCTTCATGGCGCGATCGACATCGGAATCTGGAACGCGGAGAGTGAGGACATATCCTCCTGCTTCCACTGTGCGGCCGAAAACTTCGGCTTCATGCTCATGCACTTCGCCGCCGAACAGCCGCTTCCAAAAGCCCGTTTCCCGACCCGGGGTGTTGTCCGGGTCATCACCGTGGCGCAGAGCCTGCTGGCCCAGAATGCTGATATCGCTCGCAGAAAACCCTTCCGTCTCCAGCGCCTTCGAGGCCGCCTTCGCATGTTCTTCAGAATCGAATACAGAAACTATTTTTTCGTAAGCCATTTATTTCTCCTTGTTTTGGACCTGATTTGGGGAATCACTAGACAAACTGCCACCGGAAACCGACGAATCGCCTGGAAGACGGGTAATCGACGCCTCCTGTCGCCGGAGTTGAACCTGTTCCTGGAACTTTTCAGTTTCCCGGATCCGGCGAACGTAAACTTCTTCTTTCAGGACGAGATGGCGTTCGACAACAATTTCTTCCTCAACTACCGGAATAATGATCACGCCATCCTCCTCCCGCACCTTCGGCATGGAAGCCACTCGCTTGCCGATCGGTTTCCGCTCGACTTCTACGCGTTCGTGCTCCAGAAGTTCGTCGACTGCTTGTTCGTGCAGCTTGGTGATGGTTGCTACTCTAACTCGACCAGTAGCAACCTGTTTTTTAGAGATGACAGCTTCCTCCACATAAACGGGGATGACTGTCTCGACGGAGTTAGGGGACTGATCGGCCAAAACCGTTTCCGAATGATTTGAATCGTCGACTGGGTCCATACCTTGCCTCCGTATACCGGAAAAGCCTGCTCTCTGCCCGCTGGCCTCGCACCCAGAGCGGACAACTGAACTAACAGCAAGGGGATGTAGCCCGCCCCCGTTTTGTTACCTGGGAAATAGCCTAAAACCCGTGACTTTTACGTGAATGGGTTTACTTGGTATTCAAACGTGATATTCACGCTACCGCCCTGCGGTGCGGCTGAGCTCCGGCTGCCGGCACGTCACTGACTCTCTGTGGACGGACAGCGATGGGCAAAGAATCGACGCAAGCATCACCATCGAAATGATGTGCATCGCACCACGGTACACGCCTGTTGATTGACGAAGATCAGCAACGAAGATCAGCAACCAGGAGAGGACCGAATACACTGGCGAAACCCCAAGCAGTGAGCATGAGGCCGTAGATAGCGCCTACATTCTTCGAGCCGAAACAATCCGCTGCAAAGGCGGGCATCGTTCCGAGCCCACCGCCGTAACACAGCAGAATGATGAACGAAACAAAAGTCAGAATCGCCGCCGAATGCAGATCGGGAAATATCCAGAACAGGACAGCCTGAAGCGCTTGCATAATAACAAATGTCGCGCGCCGGGAAATCAGGTCCGATAGCCAAGCCCAAAAAACCCGGCCCGCGGCGTTCCCGATAGCGACTATCCCGACCATCCCTGCCACAACCACCGCAGTCACCTTCGCGATTTCCTGGAACATGGGAGACTCCCGCGAAATGATCGAGATCCCCGCCGAAGTATTCAGGAAAAGAAGGAACCAGAGAACCCACCATTGCCAGGTCTTCAGAGCCTCTTGTAACGTGTAATCGCGGGCGGACCGCTGCTTGGTTTGCGCGACACTCGGCTGCCAACCAGCAGGCCGCCAATCGGCTGCCGGTTTTGCATAAACCAGCCCCCGGCTACCTTAACGACCATGTAGGAGATGCCTAAATAAATGAAGGTGTGCAGGACACCTATGGAACTAATAAGGCGGGTAGCCAAGGGCGCGGTGAGAAGCGCGCCGCACCAAAGCCGCCCACGGCAACGCCCGTAATCAAGCCCCGCCGATCGGGAAACCACTTTACCAAGACGGCCACAGGAACGATATACGACAAGCCCAAACCAGTCCCCCCGATCACTCCGTAAGTGGCGTAGAGCCAAGGCAAGCCGTGCGTGAACCCGGCTAGTAACGTACCCAAACCGTATAGAACGCCACCTGTAACGGCTACCACTCGGGGTCCGCTCCGGCTGACCCAGAGCCCCCCTAAGAACGAAGCAAATCCCAGAACGAAAATGCCGATGGTAAAAGTCAGGGTGATTTGAGGAATGGTCCACCCGAACTGCTTGGCTAACGGCAGCCGAAAAACGCTCTAAGCATACACCGCACCCAATTCAATCTGCATGAAAACGCCTGCACTCGCAATCAACCAACGATTCATATCGCCCCTCCCGGCATGCTCAGCTAAACAAGCGTCTGCCGGTTAGATGGCAGTCAGCTAAGTACAACTGAAAGTTTTTCTGGTGATTTCAGCGGCTGAAGTTCTGTATGTAACTGTCGTGCGGCATGCCCTCGCGGACAGCCCGTTGCCGCAGGTGTGCGGCTTCTTCTTTAGTCATTTGACCGCCCGCTACGACCAGGAACGGTCCGCCAGTTCCGCTGGAGGAGAAGACTTCCGTCCCCAGATCGGGCCGCTTTTCGCTAATGGCCTTCGCCCTCTTCCCAGCATCCTCCTGGCGTGCGTATGTGTAGAGGATGACGCGCCACACCGGACGCGCCTGTCCCTCCGAAAGCGGCCGCTTGTTCGTCAGACTGGCCATGTTGGCGGGCCGATCGGAAACCTTCGAAGAAGCAGCGGGGGCCGAAGTCTTGCTATCAGGGCTGAGCGTTTTGGTCGGCCACGCGGTCTGGCCTTTAGGCTTGGGAACCGATGGTGAAGCAGCAGTTGTTCCGGTTGTGGAGCGGGCCCCAGCCACCGCATTCTGGCGGGGTCGAGCGCGGATGAACCACAGGAACAGGAAGATGACGCAAAAGGCAGCTAAGGCATACATCCATCCCTTACGACTCGAACTCGGGCTAGGAGGCTCGTCACGTAAACTGGATTCGTTTTTTCGATTAGGAGCACCAGTCAATGGCACTCTGTTCGTAACGTCTCGTCTGGGAACAAGGGGTACCCGAGCGGGACGAAGCACCGGTTCAGCAGCAGGCGCTTGCGGTGGTTTTGGGGACATCGAAGTTTCAACAGTCGATGACTCCTCGGCCAGCCGTTTGGGTTGGGGGAAAACAAAGACTTTTTCTGGAACTTCCACCGTTGCAGCAGCAGCGGAACTCCCAGCCGTCGCGGAAGTCCCTGCCGCAGCTGCGGTGCTTAGTTCTTTCACCGGCTCGACAGGAACCGGCTTCGGCTTAGGAGGAGGGAGCTTCGATTTCGAGATTCGGTCCAAGTCAGCCAACTTGCAGCGCTTTTCCGGATCCGGATCCAGACAACTCGACACGAGTGCTCCCATGGGATGTTTGAGAGCCGCTGCTTCTTCGAACAACCCAGCCTCATATTTCTTCTGCGTCAAGGCTTCGAAGAGAGTAGCGCCCAGGCACCAAACATCAGAAGCGAATATTGTATTCTCCGCGTCGCTCTCGGGAGCAAGGTATCTGGCGCGTTTGCGATCCAACAATGGACTAGCGTTTGCGTACCGGATGCACTCGGTTGAAAGCTGTATCGAGTCGGCCACCGCCAATACCTCGCGAGTAGAGACATTGCCGTGCACGAACCCATTCGCATGGAGGCTCTCCAACCCGGCGGCCACTGATCGCAATACTTCACTCGCTTCATCGGGAAGCAAGGCCCGGCTCGCGATCACCTCTGCCAGCGTTTCATCGGGATTTTGAAAGACCAGGTAGGCAACCGTAGAACCATCAATGTTCAGCGTCCCAGCGCCAAGCGGCACACTCAGGTTAGTCTTCCGCCCAAAGAAGCGGATCGATGCCCAAACGCTTGCCTGCGATTCCGCCGTTGACTGGTCGGCGACATAGAATCGGGCCAGAGCCTTAAGCGTATAGTCGCCCAACACCCGGACCCGGAACAGGACGCGCTCTTGTTCGGCCTCGACGACCTCCTTTAATTCATAGCCGCCATCTAGCGTCTTGCCTAATAAACTCATCCAATCGGGTAAGTTGCTTTTAGATTCAATAGAAATCATCGCTGTCACTCAGGTTTGTCTCGCCGTCATCAACTGACAAAACGGTAAGACAATCTTATGCTGCACGTCGAAGCTACCCTTCTTTAAATCGTGGCCGCCATTTTCAATCGTGCTGATTACCACTGGAGCCGGAATGAGTTGAACGGCGGTCTGAAGTTCACAGCTGGAGGCAAACGGATCATTCGTACCTAGCACAAACAAGACGGGCGTTCGGAGTTGGCCAAAGTGGCCCGTCCGCAAGGCATCCGGCTGTTTGGGAGGATGCAGCGGATAGGACAGCAAAAGCAGGCCGTCACACACCCCTGGTGCCTCAACAGCAAGTATACTTGCTTGCCGCCCGCCATAAGAGTGGCCACCCAAGTACACTCCACCGCTCACCAGTTTGCTAAGCTCTGTGGCGGCCTCAAAGAGGCCTGCTCGATCGGCTGATCCATTGCCAAAAGGCGGTCCGGAGCGGCGCTGCTGCCGAAACGGCAGATCGTACCGCAGAACATGAATCCCCATTGCTGCAAAGTGGTCGGCGACGGTAAGGAGCAAGGTAGAGTTTGAGTTAGTTCCGGCACCGTGCGTCAAGACGAGTCCTTGGCCATTTGCGTGTTCTGGAATATGCAGAAAACCGGAGACTCGGCCGCTGGAAATGGCAGTCAACTTCTCAGCTTACGCCTTACTGCCCCCTCTGGGCTCTTTTTGCCGTACCAGGACCAGCGGGACAATGAAAGGCGTAACACCCTTCCAATGGTTTCTGGCCATCAACGATCTGTTCGATCCAATCCAGCGAAAACCCGTCCAGCCAGAATCTCGGTTTCCGTTTTGAGATGTATCCCAAGTGCCCACCATACTCTGTAGCCACCAGGCTAAGTAACGGGTTCGTTCGGAAAGCCGCATTGTCATAGCTGTGAAAAGGAACCAGGGGGTCATCCTTCGAGGTGATTACTAGAGCCGGAACACGGATCGCCGGCAAGAAATTACACGCAGACTGCGTTGCGTAGTAATTGGCGGCGGTGCCGAATCCGAAGAGCGGGGCCGTGAATCGATCGTCAAACTCCCAGATCGTCTTTACGTCATCTAAACCGGTTTGATCATAGATGTCAGGCGACGTCTGACTCTTCTTGCGAATCCGCCCACGTAAACGGTCGAGAAAACGTTGAGCATAAAGAACATTACTTAGCCGGTCGATCGATTGAACGGCTTTCGCCAGATCGATGGGTGTCGAAACCGCTATTACGCCTGCCAACAGGTTGGTTGCGCCGAGTTCGCCGGCCAACTTGAGAGCCACGTTGCCGCCCAGAGAAAACCCAATCAAGAATATCGGACCACCGGTCGCGGCTTTCAGACGTTCAACCACGTTTAGTGTGTCGCCAGTCAACCCGGAATGATACATCGTTTCGCACAGGTTTTCTGTCCCGCCGCAGGTTCGGAAATTCAAGCGATGTATTGCGAAACCTCGCCTGAGCGCCTCTTGGGAAAAGCTAGCGATGTAGCCTGAGTCAGCCGAGCCCTCAAGCCCGTGTAGTGTGACAAGTTGACCACGAGCAGTCGATAGTGGCTGATGCTCTAGAGCAACAACGGTGTTCTTCGAATCAATCCGGTACTCTCTTCGAATCGCCGGAAAAGCGTGCGTGTCGATTTTGCGCGGCCAGAAATTGCCTGCCAGCGTTAGCAGATGGGGATTTTTGAATAACGGTACGAAACCGGACTGCAACTACGATTCTAGCTGGAGAAACCTATTGGACGCGCTCGCTCTTGCGACTGAGGTCTTCGGAAAGGATAATCGCTTCGGCTAGCTCGCGCATAGGTCTACGCAGCCGGCGACTCTCGTTACGCAGCCGCAGGTAGGACTCTTCCTCGGTCAAACTGTGGCGGTGTTGCAGAATGCCTTTCGCGCGCTCGACGATCTTTCGTGTCTCGAGCTGCCGCCGCATCTCAGCCGTTTCTTCCTGTAGCCGCAAGTTCTCCTCGGCTAAGAATGATTTACTGATTGCGCCACCCATCTGCTCTCCGACGAAAGTAAGCAGCGCTATCTCGTCCGGGCTGTGGGGATGCGATTCCCGATGGTGAACGTTAATTACGCCAATTACATCACCACCAGTAACGAGCGGCACGGAAAGGAAGGCCTCGTACGTATCTTCCACGAGAGCCTGGAATTTCTTAAATCTCGAATCGGCAGCCGCATTCGAGGAGAGCGCCACCACCGAGTGGTGCTCCACCACCCATCCGGTAACACCTTCACCGACTTTCAGCCGGATGTTGCCCAAGTCGCTTTGATGAGGCACCTGGGAGGCTCGCAGGACGATTTCACTTGTTTCACGTTCAATCAGATACACAAGGCAGGCGTCGCAATCTGTGACCTGGACGGTCAGGCCAACCACCTCACCCAACATTTCGTCGAGAGAAAGGTCTGAACTTACGATATTGCTGATTCGGTGCAAAAGACCTACCAGCGATGCAGGAGGCTCCATACGACTAGCAGTGGCCATACCAAAAGGTAAACCGGATCGAGTCAACTATGCAAATCAAAATATTTGATCCAATCTATCGCAAAGAGCCTAGATTCGCACCAGTTCTTCCTGCTCTTCGCCCGTGACCTTCGCAAACCGCTCTCCCACATACACGTTCACTTCGGATCTGATGCCGAAATGTGGCAGGTACACACCCGGTTCGATAGAGAAACAGGTACGCGGGATAATCCGCCGTTCATCGTGAGATTCGAGGTTGTCCATATTGGCGCCCGTTCCGTGGACCTCTGTACCAATGCTGTGGCCAGTTCGATGGAAGAAAAAATCGCCCAAACCGCGAGCCTTGATGACCGATCGTGCTTCGTCATCCACCTCAAACCCGGCAATTGACTCCCCCGCTGCGATCTTCCTCACCACAAATTCTGAGGCTCTTTTACGCGCCTCTCGCACGATTTGGAAGACGTTCTGGATTTCGTCAGGGACTACTTCCCCGCAAAAACCGGTCCAAGTTACGTCATAGTAGACAGACTCGGCTTCGTCCAGTTTTCCCCATAAGTCGATCAGAACAAGATCGCCCACTTCGATGGCAGAAGTTCGGTCGCGGGTTGGTTCGTAATGAGGATCGGACGCGTTCTCGTTTGTGCTTACGATTGGCCCGTGATCAGTCAGCAGGTTCGATTCTCTGAACCGTTGCAAGAGAAACTGCTGAACGTCGTATTCCGTTACCAGATTCTTAGCGCCAAGCTGTTGTCCGAGAAACCTGAAGGTCTCGCGGCGTGCCTGATCGACTCGCTGACCCGCTTCTACATGCTGCTTGAACTGCTTTTCGGTCCAGCGAGCTTCAAACTCCTGCACCATGTCTGCTGAGCTCGCGATCTCAACTCCGCTCGCCCGCACCAGTTCCACTGTACCTGCGTCAACTAGCGAAACGTAAGGAATCGCGCAGCTGGGAGAATACTGCATTGCGATTAACTTAGCTCCGGTCAAGAGGCGGACGAGTTTGGTTTGTTGATCATTCCAACTCGAATAACTATTTTTCTCACCCGGCAACGAATCAAGGGCAAAACTCTCAATGCGGTGCACCAGCTTGCGAGGCGAACCATCGGACGGAACGAAGTAATACCAGCGCCGGGTTGGAAGAACGGAATCGGGAATCTGTAGAATTCTGTACGCCAGCGGGTCGCGGCGATGGTGGTCGAAGAAAAGCCACCCATCCAGACCGTTCGTCTGTAAAGCTTCTTGAATCGCTTCAACAATCATTGATGATTTGATTGTATGGAGTGCTGCGACAAGAAATAACCGCCTTCTGTTTTGTGAAACGGCTGACTGCTATCAAGCTCAGCACGGACGCCGACAAAGCTGGATATACCGCGTCGATCGGTGCAAGAGCCGCCTTCACGTTAGCAGCACCGTACTGTTGCAGGAGTTCCCAGCCTATTGTGATCGTTGTCCCCAGGACAATGGAACTTACCGCACCGGATGGTGTCGCCCCCTTCCAGAAGAATACAGCCATAACGGCCGGCGTAACCGCTGCGCCATAAACCGTGTACGCGTAGAGGGATGCTTTCAACACCGATTGAAATTGAGTTGCTTGCAGAACGGCAAAAAGACCGAGTAAAACTACAATCAGGCGCGAAAAAATCAAAGTCCGCTTTTCTGATGCCGCAGGGTTGATGAATCGTTCGTAAACATCGTGGATCAGGTTCGTGGCTGGTGAAAATAGATAATTATTTGCTGTCGAGATCACCTTCGCGAAAACTCCGCCTAGCAGGATAGCGCCAAGCAGTCCTGGCAAAGCCCGACGAGCCGTGAGTGGAATGATTTCACGCGGCTGTTCCGTGTGGATCTTTGCACTGGCGATCACGGCCATCGATACCAGAAGCGTTTCAAGCACGATCGTCCCTACAATCCATCCCACAACCGATTTGCGCGCATCGCTCTCCGATTTTGCAGAGAAGAACTTCTGGTACATTCCCTGATTTCCTATCAGTAGAAGCATAGTCGGCAGCGCAAGTCCAATCGCTCCGGAGAAGGTATAGTTGCCGAGCACTTCGAAATGGGTAGCCGGGAGGGTGCTCGTCACAGCCTTCCATCCACCTACGCTATGCAGGAGAACGGGTACAGCCACAATCATGGTTGTCGTGACCAGCGCACCGATGATCAAGTCTAGGTAGGCTATCGAGGCCATTCCCGCAGCGGCCGTAAAAAAGATCACGAACCCTGCGATTACGTATAGGCCAGTTGTGCGGGCAATCTGAGGAAAGATCAGGTGTAGGATGTCGCCGCCACCGATCAGTTGATAACTGGTAATGATCGTACAAGAAATGACGATTGCAATCGAGCCAAGTACTCGTGCCGCGGCGTTAAACCGGACTTCCAGCAGGTCGGGAATGGTGAATTGAGCGAATTCGCGTGCTCGACCGGCAATCAGGGCGATGAGCAAAAGCCCAATCCATCCTCCAAGAGGCTGCCAAAGCGCAACAAATCCATTCCGGTACGCGTTCTCGGCTCCTGCCAGAAGACTGCCCGCTCCAATCCAAGAAGAAAGGAGAGTAAAAACCAGGACCGGCCAGCTCAATGTTCGGCCAGCGACTAGAAAATCTGTCTTAGTCTTTACTCCGAACGTTTTGTAAATCGTTACGCTACATAGAACCAGAACAACGAACGCCACCGCCGCCGCGTAGATCATGAACAGACCATGGTAGCGGTACTGCGGTGCTGTTCTTTTATTTCAAAGGCGAATCGTCACGGTTAGATCCTGGCCAGGATTTGCTGACCCTTGAAAATTTGGCACGGATGCGAGCGCCACGTTCATGGTTAAAGACGCTCCCCCCACTAACGGCAGCAGGGTCAGGCCGTCTGTTATCGAAGACGTGTAGGTGCCTGAATCGATCTTCAGGCTGCAATATGGCGATCCATTCTGCAGGAGATCGATTGCCAGATCATAGCCTGCGGGCGGCCGATTGACAGAAGCACGTACGTCGCGAACAGCATGCGATGCCGCTACCAAAACTGCTGGCGCCGCATTCTGCGCATTGGTTGGGAATCCGCTCACTTGGAACGTGAATTGACCGCCCGACAACGTTCTCAAACCTGACTGGGTTGGCGACAGATAGCAAGCGGCGTTTGTTAAACCATCCCCGAACGAATTCGTGACGTACAACTCCGCTGCGCAAATGCGCTGGTCAGGCAAATCGAGGGTGTGCAGATAATTTTGCGATGCCCTATTCAGAAAGAAGCCGGAGGCAAAAGGCACCACCAAAGTCTCCCGCGTAAGGGAAAAGACAACATCGCCGGCGTTGTGCGCACCTGCCGTCGAGCCAAACGATGCGCGAGTCACCGAATATGTACCCGCCCCAACAGGTTGCAAAATAGTCACGAGTTCGTTGCCAATCTGAAGAATTTGACCAACCGTCAGATTTGCCGCCGGGGACAGCTGGACAGTGCTTGCACTGGAATCTATAGCTGCTGCAAGTACATATCCACTGGGCGTTAAGAGCTCGTTCCAACCGAATAGCTGCAGAGTCCCACTAGTTACTGAAGAAATGTTCGTTAAGTCTTCGAATCCCACTTGTGAGAGGGTAAGTGCTCCCGCACCCGGCGCAGAAAGGGTAAAAGCCGGTGGACCGGCCAGCCCGATATCTGGCTTACCCCCACCCAGTGTCCAGCGCGTCAATGGACAAAGATCGGCATCACACTCCTGATTGTTAACGTTGGCGGATCGTCCGGAGATTTGAATGGCCCTTCCCGTTTGATAAGCGATTTCAAACTTTGCGGGACTTGTCGCCGACACTGCGGCAAACTTCCACGAGCCATCCGCAATAACAAACTCGCTGGTGACATCCGGTTGGATCAGCCACTGAGGAGTAACAGTCAACGTGGTACCAGAGTTATTCGCGATTAGTCGCTCCTGGCCCCCGCCAGTACCTTCGATAATCCTCACTACCATGCCGGCATAAGCACCGTTAACCGATCCCATATCACTCCGGCCGACCGTGTTTGCTGAGAACTCATCAGCCAGAAATGGTCCGGCATTTTCAAAGCGATAATAGAAATTTGCATGGTCAAAGCTAGCATCCGGTGGCCCGTAATTTAGACTTGCCAGCCCTGGATCGGTGTAAGTGCTGGCGATGGTTGCCGGTACATTTGTAATTCGATACAGCTCTTGTGGTGTCGTCCCGCGATAGACGTTAAAAGAGTTTGCTGCCTGGGGTAGGCTTAAACCGGAGATCGTCACCTCGGTCGTGTTCTGTCCCGCCGGCGTTTGAGCGGGAATCGTGAACGACAGTGGGCCCTCGGCACCCGAGGCGTCTACCGCAGCCACGGCGTAGTAATAATTATTGCCACCCGGCAACGACCCACCCGCATTTCCGTACTGCGGGCTTAAACTCACAATCGGAACGTTCGTTATACTCGTGCTCGGTTTCCTTGGCTGAGCAAACTCCACGGTTAAAGTATCCGTGGCGGAGCCGTCGCTGGACGCTTCTATTTTTTCTGTCACCGCAAAATCGAAGAACTCAAAATCTCCCGCCAGATTCCTATGCGGGACGGTTCCCATCAAAGGCCTCGGTATCCCCGTGACAGTGCCGGGCTGCCGCCCGGCATTCATAAGTACAGCCGTGCTGTCGCTGTACCAGTCGTCATTGTGAATTTGGGCGAGGATCGTGACCGCTTGAAAGTTCATCGCTGGCGAGAGTTTGGTCACCCGGAAGAGCGTGCGTATGAACCCTTCCTTCAAGTAAGTGATCGTGATAATGTCTCCCGGTCGGACCTTCAACGCGCGAAAGCTAGTCTCAAACTGAACGAAGAGATTTCCTTTCGTCGACTTGTCTAATTGTTGCAACAACACCCGAGTCGCTTGGCTGAAGTTCGCAATGCCAAGAGCCGTGGACTGGCTCGCAACCTCGTAACCGATCAGGGCGACGTCGTCTTCATTCGTCAGAGAGAGACTGTCTTGCTGGTACTCATTCGATTCGTCCTGAAACTCCACGCTCAAACGATTCGAGGTCTCTGGAACGCTCCGGCTGCTAAGCCTCACGCTAGAGCTTCCGTCACTGTTCCTTGCGATTCCGGAAAAAGCAGCGGAACCATCGCTAAATTCGTAGGCCGGCCAGCCACTCAGAATCGGCTCTGTGCTGTTGCTGCCGTCCGGTAATCCCGGCTGCTGGACCGCGATCGTGGCTTCCGGCAGCAATTCGAGAAAACCCGTCACGCCATAACGCAACATCAAGCTTGAAGCGACTCGAATGCCGCGAATCACCGAAGCCGCGCTCTGTCGCTTCGTCAGTATCAAATTGCATTCGTATCGAGGTACACTGACCGGATTCCCATTTAAGTCTGTGGTGCTGATGAAATACTGACAGAAGTCGGCTGCAGCTGCAAAGCTTGCTAAATTTAGATCCGTTTGAGACCAGCCGCATCGCTCCAGAATGTCGAGTATTACCCAGGCCGGGTTATTCGAATACTTCGTCCCGGCAAAGCTTCCGTCCAGGTTGTAAGTATCAACTTGGAGCCCTTGAAGTAGAACCTCGACATTCGGTAACGATTGGCCCGTGCTGATACGATTCGGAACAATGATCGATAGTACGGCCAGGCTGCCATAAGGGTCGCCAAGGGGTGTGCCCGTCGAATCTACGAAATCTAGATTGAAACTACCTTGCCTGGTGCCGGTCGTCACCGCTGCGTACCATCCGGTCGCGCTCATGTCCTTGCCAGACAAATAGATCGGTATTTCAATGTCGTTGACCACCACCTTCAACACGCCCTGGATGGCTCCTACTCCAAGTAAAACCTCCATGTGCGTGAGGTTCCCATCGTTGCGAGAGAAGATAACCGGCGCTTTCAGCCATCCGGTTCCGTAAATTAATGGAACCGGATCATTGAACTTCGCCGAATTGTCCAAAAGTGGAGAAACATGCGAGGTCTTGTCGCCTGCTGTTCGCACGTTAATGGCGGACGGAACAAATTCAAAAGCTCCGAACCTCGCGGTCTGATTTCCTTGCGCATCCTGCTTGAACATGCCCCGCTGCGTGCATTGCAACCGAGACTTGTCACAGGAGGTGTATGGTTGTCCCGCACTTAAGTTTCCTACCCCGCCCGGCAAATCCGCCGAATATCCACACCGGAAGAATCGCGAAAATTTACCGCGGTCTCCTCCATCCTTCGCTTCTTCCCTCTGCGGCAGACTTGCAGGAAAATTCCAGGCACAAGATCGCTGTACCCGTACCTCGGGTACAGGAATACGCTGTAAGCTCAACTTATTAGCAAACGTGAGTGTCAGGCTGTCTTCGGTGATTAAGTCTGGATCCCCAGCTACTCCACGAAATAAGACGGTGCTTTCGGTCGTCACCGTGCCGCTCGATAGGTCGGCAAACGCAAAGAACACCGTTAAAGCCGATCCCTTAAAACCCAATGCTGCATTCAGTTCGGACAATGCTGAATCGGCGTTCGCTAGGGTAATCGAAAGTTGAGAAATACCGTCCATCGCGTCATCAGCCGAGAGCTGCAAATCAAACAAATTGTGCTTTAAGACTCGCGCGTAGTATTGATTGCCATTGAAGACGATCGAATGAGTGCTCCAATATTCTGTGTCCCCGGACGGTAGAACGCACTGAAAGAACAGGAGCGGCGTGTCCGCCTCGGCCAATTGCTTAACTTCATTGATTGTCGCCATTTTGTACCCTCGATGCCTCGTCTTAAATTGAGCTCTCAACGCTGAAAACCGTCGAGAAAACGTTTGAGGCGTCAGCCGAAATCAGCAGTTCGTCTACTCCCCAGTGGGCCCGTGAATAAACACCGCCGCTTTGGAAGGTCGGCCGGAAGCGCGAGGGGGCAATTTGCGGTTCCAGTTGCGGCCCGAATAACACGACCTGCTGTCCAGGCGCTAGTTCGATTCCTGTTGTGAAACCAACTCCATCATCGGCCAATGTACCGCTTGAAGTCACGCGTACCCACTGTGAGGCCACCGGTTGGACACTGGTCTCTTGCATGGTTGCCCCTTGACGGCTCAAAGTAATCGCTGACGGACTACCGCTCATTACATATACCGAGAAACAATACTGGTAGCCGGCTGGAACGCTCAATGTTTGCGACAGGCCCTGGCTGTCTTGCCCTTTATTTGTCACTGTGAAGGCTTCCATCCCACCGTTTGGGTCATTAGCGCCCCCCACAACCTGAATGGAACTGCCTACGCTCCACAACGAACTTCCGAGGTCTGCGCTGGCGACCAGCATATTTTCCGCCGGGTCGATAAAGGTAAATGCATGGAATCGTCCCTTACAGATGTTAAAGAAGTTCGCTAACCCGTTTATGTCTACCTGGTCTAGCCCTGAGTAGCCGAGTTCCCAAACCATTTCGTCGGCACCTGGGTCCGCGTATAGCACCAAATCGCCGTTCGGCAATTCGTTTCTGACAGTGCGGGTGACCCGAGTTTTTCGAATCGGGTACTGTGCGAGTGTTCCGCTTGCGAGCTGAGGGAAAAATAGATTAGCCATTGGTCTCCACTATCCAGACAGTTCCGCTGCCGTCGTCGACTCCCACATAATCGCTTTGAAAGGCATCCTCTCCGAAGCGGCAATTCGGAACCAGGGTGCCGCTATACGGATCAGGGAAGCTGAAAACCGAGTAGCTACCAAGCTGATCCGCAAAAAACATCTCCAGCGCCTGTGTTTCGTTTTCATTCAACAAGGTAAGCTGTATTCGCCATTGCCTCAATGTGAGTGCGCGCACGCTATAGCGTTGGTCCGATCCGTCCAGAAAACGGATGAGCTGGCTCTCCTGGCCAGTTTTGATTTCGAGCGGATATTGGGTAACCGAACCCGTACTCAGAGCAGGAAAAATTGCCATCTTATATCTCCGCGATTACGTCATTCAGCGAGCTTGAGGTAAGAAGGGCTTGCTTAACAGCTTGCACAATTTGTTGATTCTGATACTGAGAGCTGCCAGTCCCGCTAATCCCGGTGGTTTTCAAAGAATTTTGGACGTTGCTGTATACCGGGTTCGCTGCGGCCGCCTTTGTTGCACCGTTGAAGGCCGCAACGGACTGTGCGCTCCCTGCCTTTCTGCCGATCCCACTCGTAACGTTTTTTGAACTCGGAAGTTGAAAAGCAGTCAACGGTTGCAAAGCCTTCTTCGACCCTCCAAACAATCCTGCAATACCCGAGACAATTCCTCCCAGACCCCCCAGCGCCTGAAGGACACCGCCGCCGAGCACGCCCGATGCGCCGCCAGATAAGGTGCTCTTCAGCAGCTTGTTCCAACTGTTCGATGTAGCGCTTGTGCTCGTCGCACTCTTCGGAGCCTTTCCGAAATTTAATCCGCCCCTCACCGTACCGGTTGCGCTCAAAGAGACTGGCTTCTCCTCGTTGGACGCTCCAGGTTTGGCTAGCTTGTTTGAACTCGAAACTGCATTTGCCCCTGAGCGAGCAGGTGCAAGTAGCCGCGTCAAGTTTTTCCCGTCGGCCTTCGCCTGGGATAGTCTTCCCGCAACGCTTGGCAATTGTTTTTTACTCATCGTGTCGTTCCGCTAACCATTCCTGTTCCAATACCATCAACGCATCTGCACTCTTCGCATCCAACGACAACACGCACCCCTTGCCAAGACTTCTCCATCTCTCATATAAGTCAAGAAAATAGAGGCTCTTTGGAGAGATCACAGATTTCGGGCACTGGGTTGACACAACCCGGCCCCGGGCCCAAACTACTTTTTTCTCAAGCTTAGTGTCGCTGACCCAGGCGCAATTTCGAATTACAACCAGACCGCTTTTCCGACAGGTATCGCATCTCCACGCGGCTGGTGTGGAAAACTGAAAATGGAATGCGATTAGAAGTTTTTTCGTTCGTCATCCGTCAATCCTGCCTCGGCGAGGACAGCGCCCATTACTTCTTCGGTAAGCGCTTCGGGTCCGCTTTCTATCAGCGTTGACAGGGTGGCGGATTGGCCATTAATTTTCAATCCCTTTAGCTCAGCTAGTCCCCATTCGAGGTACAGCTTTCTAACCAGCAACTCTGAGAGCGCGGCTTCAAGCTGATCCGTCACGTCCCCTGCTTTCAGAAATTCATGCTTGATCGACAGTTCTCGCACACGCTCCGTGAGGTCTATTCTCTGGGCAAGCGACGGCCGGCGAACGCCAAAAGTAACCCCAGGTACTGACTCGCTTTTGTACCAGACAACGCTGGCGTAGTCTGTCTGTTTATGCGAAGGCAAAAAAGATTTCATCATTGGCCAGGCCTTGTGCAAGATTGTTGTTGAAACTCCACTTCAGTCGCGGCTCCGCATCATCGAACAACGGAATCTCAGGAACAACTTTTGGCATGAAAATTCCCATCAATTGGCCTTGCTGCTGGCCTAATTGCAACATCGCCGATATTGGCGTACGCTGCTTGGCAGCGCTATACAACGCTACCGTTTGCGCGTCATCTTGGGCAAATAACGAAAATTTCGACGCCACCTGACGGGGGCCTGGTGAAATCGCTCGCGGATAAGATGACCCAAATTCTTCATTCCTCGTTTGAATGCTGTTCTTGACCTCGATGCTAGCTGCCGTCATAGTGAAAAACTGATTAGCCGGTCCGCCCAACCAAACCTCCCCTAAATGCCCGGGCACAATCGAGTAATCGAAAGCCGAAAGCATCGGTTCCCCCGGATAACTCGTTAGTCCACCGGCTCCAGTATTGAAGCTACTTGAATCGATCAGATCAGCAGCTGGCCCACTAAAACTGAACTCATGAAAGTCGCCATTTACGAGTACAGTGAGGGCATCGACAGCGCCGCCCACAACCACTCGACTCACAGTCGTGATTGGATCCCAGTAATCGTACAGCGTCACGCTAGGAAGCGCATCGGCTAACGAATACGTCATCGCTTGAGCCAAAATGCTGCCAGCCACTGGCGTCATTTTGAAAGGAGCATTGATTGCGATCGTTTGGCCGTCGATCATGCTCGCCACAAAACGGATCTCATTAGCGTATGAGATCGCGGATCCAAAAGACAGCCCGTGTGCCGCCGTCGTCTTCAGTTGCAAGGGTCCTTCTACAGCCGCGACCACCAAACTCCCGCTTACTACCGGCGACGCTCCCAAGGCGCTTTGAAAAAGCGGCCCGTATCCTGGCGCTCCCAGCCCGCTCCAGGAGGTCAAATAGGTCTGCACCTCAAAAGTGGTCGCCCTCTTCGACGAAACCGGGTAGCCCAAAAATGTTCGCGTTCCCGTCTTATCCAATCTTCGGCCGGCTTGTACGCTTTGGTGAGCATGTAGTCTCACCGCCGGAAAGCGATTTGCCGTGCTGATTGTTGCTGCTTCTCCATAACTCGTTTCTATACCAGCGTAGAAACGGTTTGCATTGGACGAAATATAGCTGCTCATATCGCCTCCCTAGCTCAAGCTCGCATTCAAGCTCATCGTCAGTTTTGCGGATTCCACAAAACCCAAACCACCGGCTTTAGGGGCTTGAAACTGCACCTCGTAAGCTCCAGCGAAAAACATTCCATCGCCCCAGTCACCAATATTCATCCTCAAAATGCTGCTAACGCCTTCCACGTAAAAATGAATCCATTGGTCGGCTTGGCCTACCAAATCGGCGCTCGCCCAAATCTCAGCAACCAGTGCCACTTGCCCCGAAAAAGACCGGAACTTCTCGAACTGAGAGTTTTTTATTCCCGCGCTGTAGATACAAACTCGCGGGTAGCTGAAATCTAGATTCCTGTCCCCTAAATCGGCTGGCGCAGATGAGAGCAGCACTTGCTGCACCGGAATAGGCGGTATGCTCACATTTAGTGCCTCAGCAATCAGTTCGATTTGCTGCTCGAGCGCATTGCTGGACGTTAATTTGCTTTGTAACTTCTGTGCGGCCAAGAGTGTCAGTGGTGTCATCTCAACCTCGCCTGATTTGCCTGGATAGCAACACGTAAAAAGCTGGCACTTGACCATTCATTGGCGCCGCACCTACTTGCAAACCGGAGGCCGGAAGCTGCCATGTCGACCCGATCGCTAACGCCCCTTCGTTTTGTCTGGTCAACTCCTGCGATTCTGGTCCGGCATAAACATTCCAACCCACAGCGGCCGCCGGAGCATTCAATGCCCCTTCCGCCATTGCCACCACAACGCTCGAATTCGCAGGCAGTTCTGTGCTTCCGGCCGCACTCAGCGCACTCTCTTCGCCCGCTGCATCCACCCACGCCGTTTGCACAAGCATTGACTGCGCCGGCGAATTTCCCGCCTGGACCGAAATCAACGGAATCTGCGGTTGTGGTAGAGCCTGCTCCACAATGCCGATACCGTTCTGGAAGTAAAAGTCAGCCGCGTTCTGCGCTTCTTGTTTATATTCGGTCCATTTGCCCTGATACCGCGTATTCAGTTGTGCGTTATACGCTTCCGCAAAAAAACGCGCCAACGATTCAAAGCAGAGCCACCGCTGCAACGGCGAAGTTACTACCACCGTTGATAGGCCCAGTTCACGGCGTGTCTGCCACTGCGGATCAGATCGCCAGACATTCAGCAGCCAAAGCATGACTTTGTCACTGATCCCGCTTGTTGCAAGATTGATCTTTGTGTTAACGTCTATTCCCTGAGCAGCCGCAGTCTGCGCCAGGGATGCCTCGAATTCCGCCAGGTCATCAATTGTTATGACCACGTTATCAGTGAACAAAGCCATGTCGTTGTCCCTATTTCTTTACCGGTTGATTCCCGCTGTTTGCGGCTTGCGGTGAACCGGTCCGGTCACCCTCTGAAACAATCGTCACTTGCACCCGTCTCGCTGCGTCGGCCCGCTGCGCCGCGTCCCGGCTCATTTGTTGTTTGGCCAGGAAACTCGACGTTTCCTCGTCACTCGCCCGAGCAGCCCGGCCCTCTACGATTAGCTTTGCCGCGACTAACCGCGGCACTTCCGTGATCACACCCGCACGCCCGCCATCCTGCGTCTCGAGACTCACCACGAATACATGCGGCTCAGTGAAAGTTGCCTCAATTTCCCGAATCTTCGCGAAGTAATGTCTTAGATCCATGCTTTCCTCTCCAATAGAAAAGGGAGTTTCCAGGCCGGATCGCCTCGCTTTAGCTCATTGAAGCGCGATTACCGTACCGGAAACTCCCTCGATCAAATCAGGCCGGTCTCTTCAACCAGACCGGCTGAAACTGTTAGCTATTCACCTGCACGCCAAAGTTGTTCCGGAGAACGCCACAGCCGTAGAGGATGTCAACCGTGAATTGCTGTGCTAGCGTGTTCGGCTGATAGCTCATCACGATACGCAAACCAAAATTGCCCATTTCCGCATATTCGGCGATGGCGCCAGTACCAGGCAGCGGTTGCGGCAGGCGACGCACCACCAGCCCCATGGCATCTTTGGAGAACGCCAGGTTGTGCGTATTAGTCGAACTGCTTCCAGTTGTTGGGACAAACTGTGATCGGAAAATGAAGAAGTCCTTCATTTTTCCGACATTTCCTTCTACCAATGCCTTTAGGCCGGCCTCGCCTGACGAGTAGTATTCGCTGAATCGTGGGATCTGGCGAATCTGTGAGTAAGCGTTGGAATCTACCACCAAATACTTCGGCGAGCTCGCCGGAACTTTTGCGCTGAACAAGGCCGTTTCGGCAGCATCGATCGTCGCTTCAGTCACCGGAGTCCCAGCCGTGCCGACTGGTGCGTTGTTGGTAAAACTGCCATAAAGACTCAGCAGATCCGATTCCACGCGTTCCGCGATGGCAATAACCGCAGGCTGCATGTAAGCCTTCAACAGCTCGGGAAAGGCTAGCGCCTTGGTAACATCCGGGATTTGAAACGACGCTTCGGCATGCGTGCTAAGCACGATCGACGCGTTGTTCATGCTTGGATTCTGCGTGATTACCGTCCCGCCCTCGGCGATGTTGTTCGCCACGAGCACGGGAGGGATCGGCACGTTGACGGTGTCGCCGCTATGCGCCAGCACGGGTTCATAGTCACGGTTCACCAGGTTACCCATGACAAGGTTCCCAACCAGCGCAGGAAGCGCATCGGCAGCAACTAACTTCACAATCGCATTAGCCAGATTGGCAGATGTAATACTTGACATAACTCTCCTGTTGTTTTTTTCACGACATGACTGAATGTCGTCATGCCTGCGTGAGACTTCTCGCAGGCCTCTGCGGCACTCGCCGCTATGCCCGGATCAAAGCAATTTCCAAGTCCAGGCCACCCAAACTAAATCTCTGAAACTTCAATCCCAAATCTCTTGCCACGCAGTTTTCTAGGCTCCGCGAAGTGCCTGGGAAGCTAACTTCGAAATGTGTTGTCTCACCCGCTCGAGGTCCTCTTTGCTCATGCCTGGCTTAATACTCTCGAGCGTAATTCCCGATCCGTCCGCTTGCTGGCTGTTGCGCGAGGGAGTTTGCGCGCCGCTACCACCAGCAATCCGCGCCGGCAAAAGCTCTGGATTCTCCTGAATAAAACCAGCTACGTAGTCTTGCAGGGATTTACCCTCTGCACCTCTCGCCTGCAATCTTCCCTCGCTGCTTCGAACAATCTCGTCCTTTACCGCTCGAAAAGCTAGGTCCAGCTTCGAAATGCCGGCTCGTTGTAGCTCGCCCCGAATTTGAGAATGGCGGTCCGCTTCCTCGGCCGTTGCACGCGCCTTCCGGTTTTCCTCCACCAGTTGGTTCAATCGGGATTCTAAGCCTTCCCGCCGCTTGCGTTCATCTTGTAGTTCAGCCTTGTAAGCCGGTTCTGCTTGCCGCTGTTCAGTTCTTACAAACTCTTCAATGGCTTGGCGGACGATGTCCCTTACGTCTGGAGCCGTTACCGGCTGCTCGTCTATTGGCGTGTCTGACACTTACTTGTTCTCCTGTTTTGTGAATTGCGCATCGATCTCGCGCGCTATTTGACTCTTCACCGGCTGTTGGGCATCACTTAGGTATTTCAGTGCTAAGCGCTGATAAATTTGAGCTCGTAACGTGGGGGATTCGATCCCTAGCTGCAATAAACTCGCCGCTTGCTGTAATTCGGTGCCAAAGTCACCAAGGTCAACTTCGTCTAGGCCCGCTACCGAAATTGCCACACCGTCCTCCCGGGCATTGTTAATCGCCGTCGCTATTTTCTTGATGCAGTCTTTAACCGTCGATCCATACGCACGCAAGATTTCATGAGTGATCGTAAAGTCCATCTGCTTGCTGGCTGCCGATTGTGCATGTCCGCCAACCATCTCACCCGACGCTTGCGCCAGATAGCACACCCGGTATATTTCTTCTTTTAGAGTCTCCAGATTCTGGGCCGCAATCTGATAAACCTTCCCGTCCGGCTCCGTCCATCCAAACTTGTCTGTCGGACCCAGTTGGATGAAGTAACTCTCGCCCACAATCTGGTCCCATTCGCGATCTGAATAAATTACCGGCATCGCAAATAGTCCCATTGTGATTGCCCAACCCAGCGCATTCGATTTGTTGAAATGCTCGAGCTGTAGGTGCGCTGCCTTATTCATCAACCAGAGACCGTCGCTCACCTGTAAGTCAACCAGCGGCACTCGATTCTGCTTCGAAAGGCCGTGTTTTCCTTGTGCCACCAGTTCGATCGAAGCTTTGTTCTCGGCGCCGGTTACCTGGCGATAGCTGCGAAACTCTTGCCTGTCGTAGTAGCGCCAGTAGGTCTCTTCAATCGTCTCTGCGTGATCGACGCTAGGCTGTCGCGTCACCTTGTGGCGTAAAACCACCCATTCGTATTCACCGCGCTCGCTGCGGCTCCAGTTGATGAGCTCTTCTGCTTGATACGCCACCAAAAACGCACGTGAGACGCCTGCTAAATCTTCCTCCGCCCGGTTCAGGGGCTGCTCCCGGCTCCGAGGAAAATCGATCAGGATATGACTGCGCCCGGTAACGAGCGCATCGACAAAACACTGCCGGAAGAATGTGGACAGCCCAGTACCCCGCAGATCCACATCCTCTGCAAACTCGGCGAGGAACGTTTTTCCCGACGCAAGGCCGCCTTCCATCTGTAAACTCGGTTGTCGTCGAAACAGAGTCGATGCAAACCAGTCCACTATGGAGCCCACATAGTTCTCGTAGAACACGCGCTGCAGTCGCTCACCATAGACGTCCAACGGTTCCTTTTGCCGGCGCAGCAGGTACTCCGCTGCCCGGTGCTTGAACTCTTCGCCACCCTCATAGAGGTCTCGGTACATGCGCCACATGTGCCGCTTTCGCTTGAAGTCACGATGCTCTCGGTCAATTTCTGTCATGTTCTCTTTCCGTCCTGGTAGCGGCAGCAACAGATCAGCCCGGCCCAACTCGTCGCCGATTCTCCCCGCGACTTGCCGTTCCGCCTCCCTGGTGTCGAACTCTTCGCCCATGAGCTTACTGAGACCAGCCGCACTCCCGTCTGCCGAAGATCGAGCTATCTAGTTCAAACTAATGAAAATATTTTTTTTTGGTCTTTTGTCACAGGTCTACCTGGCTCCCCAAAACCAGCGAATTTCAGACTTGGCCTGCTTTTACCTTGTGCCAGCATTCCCAATCGCTGGAAACCACCGGATCCCCTTTTAACGTCCGAGGACCAGTGGGAGTTCGCCATGACTAGCCCAGCCATCTACCTTCGTCCGCGTCGCTTGAGGCGCCGATTGAAATTTCGTAACGGCACGCCTCCAGTTGTTCTTTCCCAAATCCCTAACTGTGTTGCCATAATGAAAGAAATCAGAATGAAAGCAGCTCTTATTGCCAGTCTTGCAATCGCCTCCCTCGGCTTCGCCGCGGACACGCCTAAGTCCGCCGAATCATCCCCCAAAGTCGTCGACCAGATTGTCGCGAAGGTGAACGGCGACATCGTCAGTCAGGACGAAGTCGAGCGCTTCAGTAAGGAACTAGGCAACCAGCTTAAAGCCCAAGGCCTTTCCGGCTCTCAACTTCGGCAGGAGTTGACCAGCCACGAGAAAGACGTGCTACGCGATCGTATCGATGAGCTTCTTCTCACTCAAAAAGGCAAGGAACTGAATATCAACGTCGATTCAGAAGCCAGTAAGTACCTCGCCAGCCTACAGCGCAGCTCCGGCATCGTCGACACGGAAAAGTTTCACGACTATGTCCGGGCGCAATCCGGAATGAGCTACGAAGATTTCCTGAGCGAAGCCAAGAACCAGATGCTTACCCGCGAAGTGATCGGTCAGGAAGTCGGACGCCACATAAACGTGACCGACAAGGAAGTCCAGAGCTACTACGATGCTCACAAATCCGACTTCATTCGCGAAGAAAAGGTGTTCCTGAGCGAGATTCTGGTTTCCACCCAAGGTAAAGATGCTGCCGGCATCTTGGCGGGCGAGAAGAAGGCCAAGCAGGTTGCGGCCGAAGCATCTCGCGGCGAGCGTTTCACCGACTTGGCGCGCGATAATTCCGACGCCGCCACCTCGAAAGACGGGGGTGTGTTAGGTGGCTATAAGAAAGGTGAGATGAGCACCGAGATAGAGGCGGCAGTCTGGGACAAGCCGAAGGGCTATATTACACCGCCCCTCAAGCTCCCCACCGGTTTCGATATTTTTCGGGTAGACGATCACACGAAAGCCGGGCTCGCTCCGCTGGCTGATGTGAAGGGCGATATCGAGGCTCAGCTTTATGGACCTAAAATGCAGCCTAAAGTTCGCGAGTACCTCACAGGTCTCCGAAAACAGGCCTTTCTGCAGATCAAGCCGGGCTTCACTGACACCGGAGCCGCCCCCGGCAAAGACACCAAATGGCAGGAAGTGGCCCAATTGAAGCCGGAAACCGTCACTAAAGCCGAGGTGGAACAGAAGACCCGCCACAAACGGGTGTTCGGCCTCATTCCCATTCCGGGAACCGAGACCACCGTGACAGGAAAGAGCAGTTCCCGTTAAACCGGATTTATGAAGTCACCTTCCGTCGACTCCCTCGTCCCAAACGAGGTAGTCACCGCGCAGTTCCTGGTTATTTCGAAAGAGGTTCGCCAGAAGAAAACGGGTGAACCTTACCTATCCCTCCATCTCGCCGACCGCACCGGCGAACTGGAAGCCAAGATGTGGGACAACGTCTCCGAAGTGATGGACACCTTCGACCGCGATCACTTCGTCAAAGTCAAAGGTCTTGCCCAGCTTTACAACAACCGCTCGCAATTCGTCATCCACCGCCTGCGCCGGCTGGAAGACAACGAAGTTGAATTTTCGGATTATTTCCCCTGTGCGGAAAGGAGTCCGGAGGACATGTTCTCGGAGCTGCAGGGAATCATCGCCGGCATTGGCAACACTCACCTTCGTTCGCTGCTCGGACTGATCTTCAGCGATGCCGAACTGACGGCGCTGTACAAAATCGCACCTGCCGCTAAAACGATTCACCACGCCTGCCGCAGCGGACTTCTCGAACATGTCCTGTCGCTCTGCACGCTGGCTCGCCTTACGGCATCGCACTATCCGGAAGTTGATTTAGATCTTCTGCTCGCTGGCGTCATTCTGCACGACATCGGCAAAGTGCAGGAGCTTACTTACGCCCGTAGCTTCGGCTATAGCGCGGAAGGCCAGTTACTCGGGCACATCATTCTTGGCTTACGTTTAGCCGGCGCCAAGATAGACCAGATCGCCTCGTTTCCCGCTAAGTTGCGCACGCTTGTCGAGCACTTAATCATTAGTCATCACGGTGAACTCGAATTTGGGTCTCCAAAAGTACCGCTGTTCCCGGAAGCGATGTTGCTTCATCATCTCGACAACCTCGATTCGAAGATGAACGCGATGCGCACTGTCCTGAAAAGAGATGTGCATTCGACGGCTGAATTTACGCCCTGGGTAGCGTCGCTGGAACGTGCGCTGCTTCGCAAAAATCTCTTTCTGAGCGCGGATTCGCCCGAGACCGGCAGTTCCGCTGTCGACATTCCGCCGAAGGCGGAGATGGAGGATGTCGCGCCAGTTCAGCAAGCTACGGAACCTCAAACCACGGAACCCCCGCCACCCGCTGCCGCTGCTTCGCCCTTTCCAGGCATTCCAAGCTCGGAGACGCGTGTTCCGGGGCCTTCGCCACAAGCTCCCACTCCTGTCCGCAAAGCCAACCCGCCGCATCCGCAGACCAACACACTTTTTGGTGAAAAGCTGCAAGCCGTGCTCAGCGGTCGCAAGTAAGTTCGGATGCTAACATGATGGATTGTCAGGCTTCGGGCTTCGTGCAATGGGCGGCCGTTAACCCCGCCAGGTCCGGAAGGAAGCAACGGTAGCGGTTTAGTTTGTGTGCCGCGGATCACCCGGAGTCTGGCAGCTGATTGACCAGCATCTTTCCCGTTTCTTCTCGCATTCCCCATGTACCAGGTCATTGCCAGGAAGTATCGTCCGCAGAGCTTCGCGGAACTTATCGGGCAGCAGCACGTTCAAAAGACACTAACCAACGCCATTGAAGCGAACCGGATCGCGCACGGCTACATCTTTTCCGGTCAGCGCGGTACCGGCAAAACCAGTGTGGCCCGCATCCTCTCCCGCTGCCTCAACTGCATTCAGGGACCCACCGCCACTCCGTGCGGCGTCTGCTCGTCCTGTGTAGAGATCGCCGCCGGAAACTCCGTCGATGTCATCGAAATTGACGCCGCCTCTAATCGAGGCATTAATGAGATGCGGGAAATACGGGAAAACGTACGCTATCGCCCCGCTCGTGATCGCTATAAGATCTTCATTATCGATGAAGCGCATCAAATCACCAAAGAAGCTTTCAATGCGCTTTTGAAGACCCTGGAAGAGCCCCCCGAGTGGGTTGTCTTTATTCTCTGCACCACCGAAGCCTACGAGATTCCGAACACCATTTCGTCACGTTGCCAGCACTTTACCTTTCGCTCCGTCGATTTCGCAGAGATTGTCGAGCGCATGAGGTTTATTGCCGGCGAAGAGCAGATCGAAGCCTCTGACGAAGTGCTCTCGGTAGTCGCTCAGGCGGGTGAAGGGAGCGTGCGCGACTCTCTTTCCGCCCTCGACCAGGCAATCGCCTGCTGTGGCAAAACTCTCCGCGTGGAGGAGATCCGCGCGCTACTTGGCCTATTTGGCACTGAGTCATTGCAAGGCGTCGCCGAAGCCGTTACCCAACAGGATGGCGGCCGCATGCTCGAAATTGTGCAGGAACTCGAACGCAACGGCCAAAGCCTCCAGCATTTCTCGCGGGAACTGTCGCGCTTCTGGCGCAATCTATTGGTGGCTAAGATTCAGGGCAAACCTACCCGCCTCATTGCGGCATCCGATCCCGAACAGCAGTCTCTTCTGGCCATCGCAAACTCGTTCAGCGAAGAAGATCTCACGCGCTATTTGAACCTGTCTCTTGCGCTCTACAAAGATCTTCAGTATTCCCTTCAGCCGCGCCTTCATCTCGAACTCGGCCTGATCAAACTGGTGCAGGCGGGCAGACTCCGGTCGATCGAGGACGCCATCGCCGGTCTCGATCTACCGGCAACGCCGGGCCTGCAATCTGCCAAAGCCAATAGCCGAGCTCCGGTCGCTCCGCCACGCATTGCCGAGCCTCGCCAAACATACCAGGCACTCGCTCCCCGGACGCCCGCTGCGCCAAAAGCTGAAGTTCCCATTCTCTCGGTGTCCACACCTTCCACCGGAGATCTCAAACAGGATCTGCAAAAGGCCCTCGTAGATGCCGGTCTGAACTTCACCGCCGATGCCATCGCTCAGGCGCAAATCACTTTGCAAAACTCTGAGCTGCTCATTCGCGCGCCCAAGATACTGCTGCTTTCCTTGAAGGAGCCGAAGCTGCAGGTGATAGCGTCCAACGTCGCTGGTAAGCCAGTTAAGGTGCGGACGGAAGCCGACGGCACCGTCTCCGCTGCCCTTCCGTCTACCGCGCAGAACACTCCGGCGGACGACTCCGAGCTGCGCGATCGCGCTCTCTCCCATCCCGGTGTCAAACGCTTTCAGGAACTTTTCCCCGACGCTCAGGTGCGGACCGTGCGAAATTTGAATGAGTAGACACGCGCTCTACTCGATAAGGAAACGCTATTTATGAAGATGCCCGGCAACATGCAGGCCATGATGAAGCAAGCGCAGCAGATGCAGGAGAAGATGCAGGAGCAGATTGCTGCCATACGCGTGGAAGGTTCCGCCGGCGGCGGCATGGTCAGCGTAAAAATGAATGGCCAGAAGAATGTTCTCGGCGTCAAGATCGATCCCGAAGTCGCGGGTGATGTCGAAATGCTCCAGGACATGGTGCTCGCCGCCTTCAACGATGCCGCCCGCAAAGTGGACGACGAATCGCAAAGCAAGATGGGCGGCATGCTGGGTGGACTGGGCCTTCCTCCGGGCTTGTTCTAGGCCCGCTCGATGGCAGAATTTGCAGAGCCTCTGGCGCGGCTCATCCAGGAGTGCAAACGCCTCCCGGGTATCGGCCAGAAGTCCGCCCAGCGTATAGCCTTTCACTTGCTCCGCAGCCCGCGCGAAGACGCCGCTAACCTGGCGCAAGCTGTTCTCGATGTGAAAGACAAGCTGGGGATATGCACAACCTGCAATAACATCAGCGATGGCGACCTCTGTCTTTTCTGCCGCGATCCGCACCGCGAACACGCTCAGATCTGTGTGGTCGAAGAACCGCACAATATTTTGCCCATCGAAACCACGCATAGCTTCCGCGGTCTCTATCACGTTTTGCATGGGGCATTGTCGCCGCTGCGCGGTATCGGGCCCGAACAACTTCGCATTAAGAATTTGGTCGATCGCCTGCATACCGGTAAGATCGAGGAAATTATCCTCGCCACGAATCCAACCATCGAAGGCGAAGCTACGGCCGTCTATCTGTCTCGCTTGTTAAAGCCGCTTGGCCCTCGCGTGACCCGCATCGCCATGGGCATTCCGGTAGGCAGCGACCTGGAATTTGCCGATGAAGTCACGATGTCGCGCTCTCTCGAAAACCGCCGCGACATGTAATTTTCGAAACCCACTTCAATCATGCATCCCGATCTGGAATCATTCCTCGAAGAAGCTCTCTCGCGAGTCAAACCGACCTCCTCGCAAATCGGCCGTGTGGTCGTCGAACCCGACTACGAAGCCGGCCCCGACATCGCCGATGCAGAGCCCGTCGCGGATCAACTCACCGGGTGCCTGCAGAGCCAAGTTCTTAATACCGAATTGCTCACTAGCCACGACGGCCAGGAAATCAAGATCGCCTCGAGCGAAGCCCTGCTCCACAAGTACGTTCGACGTATCACTCTTCATGCCGACCAGGTGGAAGGCTATTGGATCGAAATCGCGCCGCCCGGCAACTGGATCTGAAGCGCACGTCGCTACACTGAAACGAGTGTTGGTCAATATATTGCATCAGCCGGAGCGCCCGAAGTGGTTGCGCGCGGCCGCCCCGGTCGGCGAGAATTATCGCGAATTAAAGAACCTAGTTTCACGCCTGAATTTGCATACCGTGTGCGAGAGTGCGGCCTGCCCGAACGTCGGGGAATGCTGGAACCGCCGTACGGCCACCTTCATGATTCTGGGGAATGTCTGCACCCGCCGCTGTGGTTTCTGTGCCGTTCAGAAAGGGGCACCCCTAGCCATCGATTTCGACGAGCCGCGCCGTGTTGCCGAAGCGTGTGCCACCCTCGGCTTACGTTACGCCGTGATTACCAGCGTGAACCGCGATGATCGCAAGGATGGCGGCGCAGAACTTTTCGCGCTCACGATCGAGGCTATACGATCCCAGATTCCAGGATGCAAAATCGAGGTCCTGGTTCCGGATTTTCAGGGATCTCACGCCGCCATGGACATCGTCATGCACGCTCATCCCGATGTTCTCAATCACAACACGGAGACGGTTCCGCGCCTGTATCGCCAAGTACGATTGGGAGCTCGTTATGAGCGCTCGCTCGACATGTTGCGCTACGCTAAGCAACTCCGGCCTCACATCCCGACTAAGTCCGGCCTGATGCTGGGCTTGGGGGAAACTGAATCGGAAGTGCTAGCGGTGATGCAGGATTTGCACGACCATCACGTCGATATTCTCACTTTAGGTCAATACCTGCGGCCCTCGCAAAAACATCTTCCACTCTTGCGCTACATCCCGCCAACCGAATTTGCAGACTACAAGCAGGCTGGACTTGAGATGGGTTTCGCCCACGTCGAGGCCGGTCCGCTGGTACGTAGTTCCTATCACGCCGACAGCTCCCAGGAAAGCGCGGCAGCGCTTCTCGGCTGCACGCATTGAGATAAAGCGTTACCGTGGCAGCCATCGCAATGAATTTCGTAGATCGTCCGTCGTCTATTGAGACCAAGCCAGATAAACTCCCTGCATAATGGATCCAACTGAACGGCTCTGTCGTACCAGGATTATGCCCGGCGAATCACCCTCTTCGATGAAGGAAGCAAGATGTCTTGGCATGGTAGTCACGTCATGAGTTAGAAGGACGCGGCCGTTTTCAGCGGCAAGCGTCAGCATGTCTGGATCTGGCAACCCGTCAGGCACTATCCCCCGAGCGGAGCGGACCTCGATGATGGGCCAAGACCGTGTGATCGCGATAACCGCCGAGTTCTTGAAATCAGCATCCGCCTGAAAGCGAAGTCTCAAGCCGGTTGACGCTTTAACAGCTTACGTCCTTCCTCAAAACGGGCCACCATTTCTGGCGAAAGCGGATGTTTCCTCTCAAGCTCGTCCCAAAGCCTATCTTGCTCCACCAAGTAGGATTCAATGATCGCTGGCTGTTCGAGGATGAACGTAATGGCCCCATATACCTTCGCAAGCGAACCAATTTGAGGGAAGTCCTGCAGTATTATTTCCGGTGAAGTACCCTGCCGGAAAGCTTCAATTACGCTGGCGAGAGACACTCCCGAACCCGAAATGTAATAGCCTCCGTTTCGGAGTTCAACATATTGACTACCGGGCGTCTCAATCATCAGGGTCCTGCGTTTAGTTTACGATCTTTTCTACGCGGCACTATCTCTGCCTAAATAGGAATCGCCAGCGTTGCGACGCAGCCCGGACCGTCCGGCACATTCTGCAACGTTAGCGTTCCATTATGCGCCTCGGCGATCTGTCTGCTCAAAACCAAACCGATTCCCGAACCACCGCGCTTGGTGGTAAAAAACGGCACGAACAAGTTGGTCGTATTCGCTAATCCCGGTCCCTCATCGCGAATCGTAATTTCCACTCCGTTATACGTCCGTTGCTGCCTTACAAACACTTTGCCGCTAGTCTCCTGGGCCGCATCGACTGCGTTCCGCAACAAGTTAATCAAGACCTGTTCCAGTTGATCCGCATCACCTTGAATTACCAGGGGCGGACTTTCTTCGAAAGACACGGCCATCCTCGTCTCGAGACTGATGACTCGTCGCACCAGTGCGTTCACATCGATTGCGCCGAACTTGGGAGGCGGTAACTTCGCCAGTCTCGCGTAGGCGCTCATGAACCGGCTCAGCGATTCCGAGCGCGTCGCAATCACATTCAAGCCACGCGCCATATCGTCTGCCCAGTCGTCCGGTTTCGGGTCAGCCTTCACCATGTGCTCGAGACTCTGCGCAATCGACTTGATCGGTGTGAGCGAATTGTTCAATTCGTGCCCCAGTACCCGCACCAGCCGCTGCCACGCTTGTAGTTCCTCTTCGCGCAGGGGTCGTGTCAGGTCGGTCATCACCAGCAGTTGGTGCGGCACGCCACCTTCGCGAAACTGACTGCGCCGCACTCCCCACCGTCCGTTGCCGCCGGGAAATGAGCGCTGAATCGTCTGTTCTGTTTCCCCCACCAGGTATTCCGCCAAACCCAGCGAGCTGGCATTCTTCGCTAATAATCGCTCTGCTGGTTGGCCCAGCAATCGTTCGCCGGCTCGGTTCACCAAACGAAGCGATTGCTGTGGATCGAAAGCAAAGGCGGCGATCTCGATCTCTTCCATCACCTTCCGCAGCAACGCCGTCGCCTCTACCGCGCCAAGTCTCTGGTCGCGGAGGGTGGCCGCCATGGCGTTTACCTGCTGCATCACCTCGCCCAGAGGTTCGCTTGGATCGTCCGCCCGCGCCCGGATCGAGTAATCGCCTTCGCGCATGGCTTCAAGCAGATTGGCTAGGGTACGCAGCGGTCCGGTGACCCGTCCGCGAGCCGCTACACAGAAGCTGACCCAGAACAGGACTACGAGTAGGTCGAGCGTCCATTGTGCCCGTCCTGAAAAGCCGTTGGTAGCCAGCAAGATGGCCGTGGCGCCGACGCCCGGCAGGCCCGCCAGCATGGCGAGCAGAAACACGCGGGCATCATGGCCGATTTTGACTTCGAAACCAGCAACCTTCATGCTTGAGGCCGCTTTGTAACCGTCAGAGTCCGAAGCGCTGTAACCGCCGGTAGAGGGCACTTCGACTCAGTCCCAAAGCACTCGCCGCATGGCTCACATTCCCGCCATAACGAGCGAGCGCTTTCTTGATCAGAAACTCTTCTACTTCTTCCAGGCTCATGTCCTCTAAGCGAGGTAATGCTACCGGCCCGCTACGTAGCGCGAGGTCGCTCGCTTTCACGCAATGCCCTTGCGCCATCAGCACCGCGCGTTCCACCACGTGGTTCAGCTCTCGCACATTCCCCTGCCACACATGTTCCTGCATCGCTTGAGCCGCGTTCAGATCAAAACCAGTAATATTCTTGCGATAGCGCCGGGCATGCACGCCCAGGAAATAATTGGCCAGGCTCGGAATGTCTTCACGCCGCTCGCGCAGCGCGGGAATATGGATCTCGATGGTGTTCAGCCGGAACAACAGATCCTGCCGGAAGCGCCCGTTTTGCACTTCATCCGGCAGGTTCGCGTTCGTCGCGGAAATTACGCGGACGTCTACTCTCTTGGTTTTCGAAGAGCCCACGCGCTCCATCTCGCCGATCTCCAGAACGCGCAGTAATTTCGCCTGCAGGTTCATCGGCACGTTCGCGATTTCATCCAACAGCAGCGTTCCAGTGTCCGCAAGTTCGAAGCGCCCTACCCGGTCCATCTTGGCGTCCGTGAATGCTCCCTTGACGTGGCCGAACAGCTCGCTTTCGAAAACGCCTTCCGATAGACCACCTGCGTTCACCGTCACCATCGGTTTATTCGCGCGAATCGAAATACCATGTAGCGTTCTGGCGACAATTTCTTTGCCCGTCCCCGGCTCACCCGTGATCAACACGTTGGCATCCGACGGCCCTACCCGCGAGATCAGGTCCAGCACCGGCCGCATAGAGGGCGCTTCCGCGATCATCGTGGGCAGGTTGTCCCCGCGCAGCAACTGATTCTCGGCCTCCAGCCGCTGCCCCCGACGAATTGCTTCGCTTAATTCGAGTTGCGTGCGCACAATCGAGGCCAGACGCTCGTTTTCCCATGGCTTCTGCACGAAGTCCCGCGCCCCGCGCCGCATGGCTTCTACCGCCAGGTCAACACTCCCCCAGGCCGTCATTACAATCACCGGCAGCATCGCATCCACGCCCTGAATCTTCGCCAGCAGGTCCAATCCCTCCTGTCCCGACGTAGTATCGCGGGTGTAATTCAAGTCCAGGATCGCGAGATCGTAATCCTTGTTCTCGATACTTTGGAAGGCCTGCTGCGGTGACTCGGCCGATTCGATCTTGTACCCTTCACGCTTCAGCAGCAGCCGCAGCGCTTCCAGTACATCCGGCTGATCGTCCGCGATCAGAATCCGCATCTGCGATGGATTAATTCTGGGTGATCCAGCCATCTTCGATGTAGATGATCCTGTTCCCGTATTCGGCGTTCTTCTCGTTGTGCGTCACTTGCACAATCGTGGTCCCCTGCTCGTTGAGCCGCTTGAAGAGCTCCATGATTTCCTTGCCCTGGCTCGAATGCAGGTTGCCGGTCGGCTCATCGGCGAGGATTATTTTTGGATTGGCAATCATCGACCGTGCTATCGCCACCAGCTGCTGTTGACCGCCCGATAACTGATTCGGATACAAATCCTTTTTGCCCACCATGTTGAAACGATCCAGCGCATCGCACACAATACTCTGCCGTTCCGACTTCTTGATATTGCGGTACGAAAGCGGAATGTCCAGATTCTCGTAGACCGTCAAAGAATCGAGCAGATGATAGCTTTGGAATACGAATCCGATGTACTTCTTATAGATCTCCGACCGGTCTTTCTTGCTAAGCCGGTGAATCGCGTGATCGAAAAACTGGTATTCGCCCGTCCAGGCTGTGTCGTGCATACCGAGCAAGTGAAGCAGGGTCGACTTCCCCGCTCCGGAAGGCCCCATGATCGATATAAACTCGCCTTCCTTTATATCAACTGTGATGCGCCGCAGCACATACGTCTTGCTGGGACCATGTTCAAAAAACTTTTCGACATTACGTAGGGTTATCATCACGGGTCAGATCTTCGCAGCCTACTTCTAGCCTACGAAACGATCCGGTCATTCCCTAGTCTCTGGTTACGCAAAGCGTGGGCAAGTCAAAATCAGAGGAGAATGGCGCGGCGTGTTGGGTGGTCAATTCCACCAGTAACGCGCGTGTGTCAACTATAGAGCTTGCTCTCCGCACTTCAGAGGCAATTGCGATTATCAGCAACACTAACGCAATGGCCACCAAATCAACGTTTCTTCGCATCAGACGGGAACCTCCATGTTTTCTTCTACTACCCTTCCGTCGAACAGATGAATGGAACGGTCGGCATAACGCGCATAGCGCGGATCGTGGGTGACCATGCAAATCGTCGCGCCGCCGCGATGCAGTTCGCGCAAAAGATCCATCACCTGTTCACCATTTTGTGAGTCTAAATTTCCTGTCGGCTCATCCGCCAGCAGGATCGACGGATCGCCTGCCAGCGCCCGCGCCACCGCCACTCTCTGCTGCTGACCGCCCGAAAGCTGCGAGGGATAGTGCTTGATGCGGTGCGACATCCCCACTCGCTCGAGCGCCTCATGCACCTTCTTCTTCCGCTCACTCGAAGGCATCCCTCGATAAGTCAACGGCAGCTCTACGTTTTCATACACGTTCAAGTCGCCGATCAGATTGAACGCCTGAAAGATGAATCCGATCTCCCGGTTCCGAATCCGCGCCCGCTCCGACAGCTTCAGGCTTTGTACCGGTTTGCTGTTCAGGATGTAGGTGCCCGAACTCGGCGAGTCGAGCAATCCTAGAATTGCCAGTAGAGTCGATTTTCCGCAGCCCGATGGCCCGGAAATCGAAACGTACTCTCCCCGCTTGATGTCGATATGGATGCCGGCCAGCGCGTGGGTCTCCACTTCGTCCGTCACGAACACCTTCGTCACGCCCTCCAAGTGAATCAATGGATCGGATGCTGTCATTGTGCTTTGCTCCCTCTTGAACTAATACCTATACGTCTGCTCGCACTGCTCAGTTCAGCCGAATTCGCTGATATTGATCCTGCTGTGACATGTCAGACAGAATCACTCTATCGCCCACTTTGAGCCCTTCTTTTACCTCGATCGTGTTGACAGACGCACGACCCAGCTTCACGTTCACCCTCGATGCGCCTTTGCCGTCCGGATCGATCTTAAACAGACCAATAGTCGTGTCCGGTTCTCCGGATACCGGGCGATCCACGTACACTACGTTGGGTAGCCTTTCGATTTCGACCGTGCCATCCACGCTCAGCTCAGCGCGCGCCCCTTGCGGTAACGGGCCTAACAAGGCCACATCCACGCCCACTGTCCCGTTAAGCGCCGCCGGATCGATACGAATGACCCGTCCCGGAATGATGCCGTTGCGTGTGTCTACCGTCGCGTCCAGGCCAACACGCACATCCTTCATCTGCGTCTCCGCGATCTGCAAGACGGCCTTCAGCTTTGTCGGGTCCGCCACCTTTGCCAGAATCGTGCCGGCGGCTACGCGCTGTCCGACTTCCACGTCTACCTCTTGCAATACCCCGTCTATCCCCGACCGAATGGTGAGTTGATCTACCTGCTTCCGCTTCAAGTCGTAAGCAGCCTTGGCGCTTTCCACCACCACGTCCTGGGCGTCGATCTTGGCTTTGATCGACTCGTCGGCGATCTTCAAACGTTCTTTTTGCAACGCCACGCGATTCTGAAACTGGTTCGCCTGGTCGACCGACAGCTTCGACGACAAATCGCTTAACAGATTCAAGCGCGTCAATTCCAGGTCTCGGTCGCCCGTCAACTTCGCCTGCGTATACTGCGATTCGAGCGATGCCAGATTGGCGCGCTGGTCGAGCTTATCGCTTTCCAGCGTGACCTTCAAATTCGCCAGATTGGCTTCTTCCTGCTTCAGTTGCCATTCCGCCTTCTCCGCTTCTAATTCAAGATCCGGATCATTCAAGACCAAAATCACGTCGTTCGCCTTTACGCGATCGATGCCCGCCCGGCGCACAATTTGCATGACACGGCTCTCCTGGGCGGCGGCAATCCAATGAATCTCTTCCGGTTTCAACGCGCCTAAACCTCGCACCTGCCGCTCCATGGGTCCCCGCCGAACGGTCCCCGGCCACAATCCGCTCATGTCGACCGACGGTGCCGCCGGCTTCAGACGCCCCAGCGCAATGGTGGCGCCGCCGATGGCCAGAACCGCAACTACGATCAGCCCAATACGCCGGATCAGGCGCTTGCGCGCTACCTCTTTACCGCGGGGAACATCCATGCTCATACAAACCCTCTGAGATGCACTTCTAAGACCACACCCGAAATACCTCGTATCTTATTCAAGCAATTGATCTAGCTTAGAACAGCTTGAATGCTTCAATGTTCGTTTCTGGGATTCTATCGTACGTTTGAGGCACTGGCGGACACCCTGGACTTAAGCAGGTCGACGGTACCTTGGACATAGTACGTTAGCTCGCCAGTATTCCACATTTCGCTCAGGAATGGACTTGCCCCCAAGTTTGAGACAAACGGTTAAGAGTCAAAAATCATTGAATGGAGAATTTGACTCATGGGCTTATCTCGACGGAAGTTCAGTAGGGAGATGAAAATGGCTGCGATTCAGCAGCTGGATATGGGTTCGACGGCTGCCGAAGTGGCGCGAGCCTTCGAAATCAATCCGAATTTGCTGCACCGATGGCGAAAGGAGTTCCGCCATGGTCCGGGCAATGCGTTTCCCGGCGAAGGAAAGCGGCGCTGGGATGAGACGAAAGTGGCTCAACTCGAGCGCAAGGTGGGACAGCAGGCGCTGGAGCTTGATTTTTTGAAGGGGTGCTTGCAGCGCATCGAGGAACAGCGGATGCTGCAGGCACTGAATGGAAAGCCGCGACCTATCAACACATCCGAACGCAAATCGAAGAGGGCTCCGCAATGACGGTCACACGCATGTGCCGTCTCGGGCGCGTCAGCCGGGCCGGGTGGTATCGGTTCGATCCGGAACGCCAACAACCGGACGACGATCTGGATTTGCGGAGCGAGATGCAGCGGATCGCCTTGGAGTTCCCCTGTTATGGCCGGCCGCGGATCACCGCCGAACTAAAACGGCGCGGATGGAAAGTAAACCACAAGCGCGTGGCACGCATCATGCGGGAAGACAACTTGCTTTGCCTTCGCCGGAAGAAGTTTGTGGGGACGACCGATTCCCGCCACGGCTTTCCCATTTACCCGAATCTGGCAGGCGACATGGAACCGACCCGCCTGAATGAGTTGTGGATCGCCGACATCACCTATATTCGGCTGGAGACGGAGTTCGTCTATCTGGCCGTTGTGCTGGACGCCTACTCGCGCCGAGTCATCGGCTGGTCGCTGGACCGCACGCTGGAGGACGATCTCGCGATGGCTGCGCTGCAGATGGCGTTCCGCCGCCGCTCACCGTCAGAAGGACTGACGCATCATTCCGACAGAGGCGTGCAGTACGCCTCCCACGACTACACCAATCTGCTCAGAGATCACGCCGTCAGGATCAGCATGAGCCGCAAAGGAAATCCTTATGACAACGCAGCCTGCGAATCGTTTATGAAAACGCTGAAGTACGAGGAAGTGTATCGGCAAGAGTACCGCGATCTGAACGAAGCGCGGCGCTCTATCGCACGCTTCCTGGAGCAGGTCTACAACGAAAAGCGGTTGCACTCGGCTCTGGGCTATCGTCCGCCGGTGGAGTTCGAAGCCAATCTGGTTAACTCTGATCTGGCGGCTACCGCATGAGGAAAAAAATCGAGGGCCCTCGAAAAGCGTTTTTCAGGCATAGCGGAATCTATCGGTCCGATGTGTCGTCACCGCTCGTAAACCTGAGCCGGAGTGCCGCTTCGCGGTCGGGTCCGGGCCAGGCTATAGGACGCGCCGGAAGATTACACGCCCTGCCCATCGTTCGCGATGAGTTCCGGCCGGCTATTCCTCAACGGGTTGCTCGCCAGCATTGCCCGTCTCCGCTTCACCGGCACCCTCAGCTTAAATCTATTGCCGTTCCTGAAGAAAGCATTTATCATCGAACGGTCAAGTGTCTCTTAACTGTTTGTCTCACGCCAGGGGGCAGGTTCAGGAATATCCTATACTCTTATGCTAAAGTTACGGGTAAGTACATGATGCGAGATTAGTGTACGTAGAATTCTTCACGGAGTCTGTAGTTCAATTCATATGAAAAAATTTATTGCAGCCGCCGCCTTCTTAGCCCTATCCAATTGTGCCTTTGCAGATGCTGTTGCATGGGTAACCGATGGTTCGGCGAATTTCGGTAAGCTTGACCTGAATACCGGATCGTATTCTCAAACCTCGAACTTCGGCTTCGTCGGCGCCGGTCTGGGTGAGATCGGCAATACTTTGTACACCGCTGATGAGGGCGGTATGACCCTGTATTCTATTAACACCGCCGATGGCTCAACTCACGCTATCGGCAATAACAGCAGCATTTCTTACTTCGCCTTTGGTTCCACCAATACGGGTCTATACATGGTGGATACGGTCGGTGGGCTTTGGACCATCGATCCCAAAACCGGCGCGGCGAGCTTGGTGGGATCCACCTTTATTAATGTCGGCAGCAATTCTCTTGCAGTTTCGACCGGTTCGAATGTCTTGTATGTTGCCTCCGGCAGTGACCTGTTCACGATCAACACCAGCACGGGACAAGGAACCTTGATAGGGTCCACGACGAACACCGATTTTGGTGCACTCACCAATGTGCATGGCACGGTTTTCGGAACGTCTATCATCAACGGAAATCAATCCTACTCGCTCGATCCGGCAACCAGCATCGCCACGCTACTGGCGAACCTCTCGACTCCCAATTACGCTTACGGGGTAGCTCCGATAGTTCCTGAACCAGCTTCATTCGCTCTGGTGGGACTAGCAGCCGGCATCTTTGCGGCGTATGCCTGGAAGCGCAAGCGGACCGCTTAATCGACCACCTCTGGTAATTCACAGGTGAAGTTCTCGCAGCGGTAAATCGTCAGTCGTCCCCGCCGTTCCAAACTACTCAGGAAGGGTGCAATCTTGGATAGTCTCTGAGCCGAATCGTCGTCAAGCGCCAGCGTGACGGCATTCGGCTCGAATTTTTGCTGGTCCTCTCTTACACGATCCAGAATCTCCGGCTCCAGAGTTTTGCATCGAAAGACGGTCTGCACGGGTGCACTGAGCGAACGCCCGAGAGCCACGGTAAGTTGCGGCGCAGCGGTAGGCTGAGACTTTAACTGCCCTGCAGAAGCCTGCAAAGACAGACGACCCCGCCGCTCAAATTCCGGATTGCCGGTGAGATGCGCCAGTCTGAACAGCACATCTGTTGCTACCGAATTTCCTGCCGGCTCAGCCCCGTCATAATCCTCTTTCAATCGCAGAAGTAAGTCTGGCGCTTCACCGGCGGTACTAAAGAATCCGCCGTTTTCCTTGTCTTCAAAGCGCGCTAGTGAAGATCCGGCGAAGGTAAGAGCACGCTCCAGATACTCCGCCTGAAAGGTCGCCTCGAAGAGATCCAGCAGCGCCTGTATGACAAAGGCGTAGTCGTCTAAAAAACCCGGAACGGCAGCTTCTCCATCGCAGAGTCGCCGCCACAATTGTTCCTGTCCCGGGGCCGCCATCCTGGTAAGCAGAAAATCCATAGCCGACCCGGCGGCCTGTTTGTACGTCGCATCGTGCAAAACGATAGAGCCTTTGGCCAGCGCCGAAATCATCAGGCTATTCCAGGAAGTTAAGATCTTGTTGTCTAAATGCGGACGGGGACGCTTCTCACGTGCTTCGAATAACGTCTTCTTTGCGCTTTCAAGTAGCTCATCTGCATGATGCGCTTCGCTCGCAGCCTGGTAAAGGATATTGCGCCCCCCAAACTCACCTTGCGGATCGTTCATTACATTGCCGCTCGGCTCCACGCCGTAATGTCGATTAAAAGCCACTGCCGCCTGCTTACCGACCAGCGACTCGATCTCCTGCGCAGTCCAGATGTAAAAGGCGCCTTCGCCAGAATGGCCGGGATTTGCGGGATCAGCACTGTCGGCATCTTCCGCCGAATAAAAGCCACCGGCCTCATCGCGCAGATCACGCAAAACATACGCAAAGATATCGCGCGCCACGTTCGCCAGTCGCTCATCGCGCGTAATCTGATAGGCCTCCAGATAGACCTCGGCGAGTTGCGCCTGGTCGTACAACATTTTCTCGAAATGCGGCACAAACCACCGCTCATCCACAGAGTACCGATGGAAACCGCCGCCCAGTTGATCGTGCATCCCGCCGGCCGCCATCTGCAGCAACGTCTGCACGACTATCTCGAGTGCCTCATCATTACGTTCCGAGGCGTAAAACCGCAGCAGGTACTTCAATGCAACCGGACGTGGAAATTTCGGGGCGCTGCCAAAACCGCCCCAGGTTTTATCGAATATGCGCCGGAACTGCGTAAACGGCGCTTCGAACAACTCCTTTTCCAGCTTCGATGTCACCTGCGCTCGCGCACTCATCTCGCGCAGTTGTTCTACAATTTGTTTACCCGAAGAGAGCACCCGGCTTCGCTCCGTTTTCCAGGCCCGTGCCAACTGCTCCAGCACCTGTTTAAATCCGGGCCGTCCATAGCGCGTATCCGGCGGGAAATAGGTTCCTCCGAAAAATGGCTCCAGTTCGGGCGTTAGCCACACCGACATGGGCCATCCCCCGCTACCCGTCGACGCCTGCACGAAAAGCATGTAAATGCGATCCACATCGGGACGTTCTTCCCGGTCCACCTTCACCGCTACAAATTCACGATTTAGAATGGCCGCCGTTTCGTCGTCTTCAAACGATTCATGCGCCATCACATGGCACCAGTGACAAGTCGAGTAACCTATCGAGAGAAAGAGAGGCTTGTCCTCGGCGCGCGCTTTCTCAAAGGCCGCTTCGCCCCAAGGCAGCCAGTTCACCGGATTATGCGCGTGCTGCTTCAAATACGGACTCTTCTCTTCCACCAGCGCGTTTGTCGCCATGCGTCTTCAGTCTAGCCTTGCCTAGTCAGGTCCCATAAACGAACAATCAATTCCCAACGTCGAAGAACAGCTAAGGTCTCGCGCTGGTCGATAGGCCGCGACTGCTGGTATTTCAGTTGCTCTCGGAAGGCGCGGAGAGACTCACCCACCATGAAGCAACGCACGCACGATCCGATCACCGGCGAAGTTACGCTGAATTATTTTTCGCAGCGGTCCGCCGCGGGCTGGCGCATTGCTTCAATCGATTGGGAACGTGACGTTGACGAAGCGAACCTGCCGGATAAGACGGCTGCGGTCTTTACAAGTCCCGATCAGACGACCGTGCCGTTCGGTCTGCAAGTCTCAAAAGTAAGCCCGAATCTGGAAGAAAATACCTGGGAAGCCAGCATCCTGCTTCTCATTCTGGAGCAAATCGTTCACGAGAAACGGATCACCGATATTGCCCGCCAGTTAAATACGGCCGGTTACACCACACGCGAAGGGAAAACATGGAGCCCAACAGACGTGTTCAATCTGCTGCCGCGTCTCATCGAGGTTGGACCGGCGGTGTTGAAGAGCGCCGACTGGGTTCAGCGGAGGGCTTCTTAGTATTGGCGGAAACGTGTGAGTAGCCGATGAGCATGGTTGAGAAGAGGCCTCCCCCTCGACTTTATCAGTGCACTACGTTTTTGCAATGCTCAAATCGACAAGCGTTGCGTAAACCTTCGGTGCTTTTGCAAACTCTAATCTACGTCTCGCACTGGAGCCGTTGTGCAGCCAACTTCCGGTTTGCGCGTGATATAGACACGATGTTTCAGAAAGTATAGCTTCCGCTCGCTACAATCAAAGCTTGACATGCGCCACGTGGCGGATTACACTTTTGGATGATTGAATCGATCCGCCACAAGGGACTGAAGCGGCTCTTTGAGCAGGATGACCCGAGTGGCGTAAACCCCGGAACATGCGGTCAAGCTGCGGGATATTCTGGCGACGCTTCACGCAGCTCGCACCGTCGCTCATATGGATTTACCTGGTTTTCGGCTGCATTCGCTCGGCGGCCAGATGAAAGGCTTCTGGGCTGTTACGGTTCGCGCCAACTGGCGGGTCATCTTCCGCTTTGCAGGAGGCAATGCCGAGGACGTTGACTATCTCGATTATCACTAGACAGGAGAACGACCCATGATCATGAAGAACCCACCGCACCCCGGAGGCGTGGTTTTGCACCAGTGCATCGAGCCTTTAGGCTTGACCATTACGGACGCCGCCGAAGCTCTCGGCGTCACGCGCAACACGATTTCGGAATTGGTCAACGGCAAGCGAGGCATATCCCCCGAAATGGCCGTACGTCTTTCCAAAGTTTTCGGCGGAACGGAGGAAGGCTGGCTCGTTCAACAAGCACAGTATGACCTTGCGCAGGTCCGGCGCGATCGCATCAAATTGAAGCGGCTCGAATTCGCCTAACAACTTTTATGGATACGCCGGTCGTCGTAGCAATAATCTCCGCCGCGGCTGCTATTTTCGCTTCTTCGCTTAGTTTTTATCTGACCAAGAGCAAAGAGCGACAAGCCGACTGGCAGCGCTACAAATTTGAAATGTATCGGGAACTCGTTCAGTCTCTGAGCGGTATTGTCGGAACAGACTCCAGCCCCGAAGGAAACCAGCGCTTTACGTCCGCCTGTAACACCCTTCATCTAATTGGCTCAAAGGGCGTGTTGGATGCGTTGCATGAGTTTCAGGATGAGATAAGAGTGTCGAATATTAACCGGGACACTAAGAGGCACGATAAATTGCTGTCACGTCTAGAGTGGGAAATAAGGCGGGACTTGCGCATTCCGAACAATCCCCCACTTAACGAATTCACCGCTCGCCTCTGGTGTTCAGGCAGCGGCAGCTGAAAGCTCTACTTACCAGCTCCCAAAGAGCAAGTTCTGCATCGCTACTAGGCCCGATACATTGACTCCACGCGTTGCCGAAATCTGTTTGCGAGACCGAAGGATTCTATGGGGTCTCGACATTGTCAGAGTTGGCCCACGGCGTAATGCAAAACATCAGTGAAAAACTAAACTTGGCTTTTAATTATGTGTAAATCGGTCTAGCGTTTCCATTTGACTGGTTAGTGGGGTACCCGGAAGTTGATACTTTGACGTTGCGTGTCGTGAACCGCGAAGAGAGTGCAAAAGTCTGCACGCGGCCAGCCAATTAAGGATTCACTGTCGCTGCCATCGGTTTACGTGGAAACATCTCGGGCCGGTTCGCGATGTCGTAAACCATCGTCGCGATAATCGCCGACGCCTGCATCAGATCTTCCGGCACTGCGTGCGAATACGTATCCATGTCGGAGTGATGAGTCACCGTTCCGTAATCGAGCGGGTCCTGAATGAACTGAAAGCCAGGCAGTCCCACCGCGTCGAAGGAAAGGTGATCGGTGCCGCCGGTATTTTTGAGCGTGATCGTTCGTGCGCCCATGTCGTGAAACGGCATCATCATCTTCTCAAATAGCGGACGTGCGCCGTCGTTCCCTTGCAGGTACACGCCCCGTATTTTGCCACTGCCGTTGTCCAAATTTAAATAAGCATCGAGCTTGGCTTGCTCCGGCTTCAACTGCATCGTGTCGGGATCGCCGAAATGCGCCTTTACATACGCCTTGGAACCATACAGTCCCTGTTCCTCTCCGCTCCACAACCCAATCCGCACCGTCCGATCCATTGGCAAATTTAGCGTTTTTAGAATGCGCATCACCTCCACCATTACGGCGCTACCTGCTCCGTTATCGGTCGCGCCAGTGCCGCTGTGCCACGAATCGAAGTGCGCGCCGATCATCACCACCTCGTCCGGCTTTTTCTGTCCCGGAATTTCGCCAATCAAGTTGAGTCCGTCGACATCGCGATTTCCAACCTTGGCAGCCAGTGCCAGCCGCGCCTTCACCGCCTGCTTCTTCTCGAGTAACCGCGCCATTCTGGAATACTGTTCTTCCGGGACAATAAACGTGGCCGGAGCCATTACGCCCTTCGCGCTATGCGGACCGGCCGCTTCCGCGAAAATTAGGCCATTGTGCGCTCGCGCATCCGCCCGGATGATTCCAACAACGCCTTCATCATGAAAAAACTTCGCTTGCTTGCTCCGTAGCTCGTCAAAACGATCGAAGAGCTTGTCGATCACTGAGTCAGGCAAGCTCGTCAGGTAGCTGCGCGCTTCGTCCAAATCGCTCGGGACCTGCAGATCTTCGACCTTCACGTTCCGCTTTACATGCGGTTCGGGAGCTTCGGCCAACTCGGCCAGTTCAGCATCCGTGTAGCGCCGGAAAAGCGGCCTCGTGGCAGGTTTCGGAGCTTTGATATCCGTCACCAGAACAATCTTGCCTTGCAGCTTGCCCTTCCACTCGCTTTCATATTGCGCGAGGGCCGCTTCCTGCTTTTTCATGTCATAGCGATTGTCCGGCGCTTTGATCGGTGCAAACACGACTTCGCCCTCTTTAATTCCTTTGGTCGGCTCACCCCAAGCGAGTGGCGCCGCCACCAGGTTTGAGTACCTCGGCGCAGTCATCTCAAGCTGGTAGTCTTCAAGCGACCAGCTGCGCCCGAACGGTCCCCATGGCTCGCCATGCACGTTTTGCAAGCCATACTCTTTCATGCGCGCCATCGCCCAGTCCGCCGCCTGTTGAAATTCAGGAGATGCGGTTAAGCGGGGACCGTACAGATCCGTCAGGTTCTCGAGCGTGTCCATGACCTGCGAATGGTCAAAAGCTTCCTGCTTGATCTTGCCTACAGTTTCCAGTGACTTGTCGTCTTGCGAAAACGCAGGGCTTGCGGAAAAAGCGATCGACAGGGCAATTGCCAGAGTTGCTCGCATATCGCTCTGTTGTAACACGAACCGCGTACGCCGCCGCAGCGAGAGATGGCGGCGAGTCGCCTAAAAGCGATAGCGAACAAGTCGCAATGAACGGAGCGGCCCCGGCGAGTGCTTAGAGACCTAGAGTCGCCAGCCTGCGCGCGATCGTAACTCGCGGAACTCCAAACTGAATGGCGAGCAAAATACAAGCGTTGGAGAATAATGACATGCCCGCTGGGTATTCAGGAACTTCATTAGCAAAGAAACTCGGAATCAAAGAGGGCCAGAAAACGTGGAGAGCGGGGATGCCTGACAGCGTGGCGGTGGCGATCACTGAAGATGGCATTTTCCCGACCCTTTTACAGCAGCCAGTGCAAGGCATCGAGATGGCTCATTCCGTTCGTAGTTAAGCGAACAGATCTGGCTAGCCAATTAGCCGAGATCAAACCTCTTCTAGTCCCATCCGAAACTATATGGGTCTCGTGGCCAAAAAAAAGTGCCGGACTGCTCACTGACCTTTCCGACCAAATTATCCGCGTGGAAGCCCTGCCGCTTTATTTGGTTGATGTGAAAGTTTGTGCCGTGGACAAAACGTGGTCCGGTCCGAAGTTCGTGATACGGAGAAATAAGCGCAGAACGTTGAGTCCGCAGAGAGTGCTCGACCCGCAGCCGAGTCAGGAAAGGAGACACTCTGCCTCTAACCAGAGAGGCCTTTATAAAGAAATAGAAGAAGCATTGTCCAGAATGGGCTTCAAGCCTCCCAGCTTGCCAGCTCTTTCAAGCTGTAACTTCTGCCAGATCGGAGCTACCTGCCTTTTCTAGCCATGGCCCGGTGCGTCGCGGCCGTAGCCGGCTCCGTTATCAACTCTTCGATATGTTGCCGGATGGTGTTCTCATTCATGAGCTTGCCGTATTCGTCTGTATCGCCGGGGGGCGTCTGATAGCGGATCACACCCTTACGATCAACCAGCACCAATTGAGGCACCACCATGCGATCCATAATGCTGAACCCCATGAAGCTCATCATCGGATCACGGCCGATGAATCCGACCGGAAAACCGACCTGGAAATTATTCGCGAACGTCTCAGTCATCACACTCGCGTCTGCCGGTTTGCGATTCTCGTCGAGCGCGTTTATCGCCAGATCGAGAGCTTGAAAACCGCGCGGTCCAAACTCCTGCTGATATCCAGTCATCACCTTAGAAGCCGCCTGGCAGTGCGGGCAGGTCGTCAGAATAAATTCCAGGGCAACCACTTTGCCGCGGTATTGGCTGAGCAGCTTGTCACCTTGTCCAGGCAGCGTGAATGCCAACTCCGGAGCCTTTCGTCCAGCACCCGTATCGGCCGCAGCCACCAGGGTCACCGCCGTTAGCCCCAGCACCAGAATAGAAGCGATCAGTTTCATCTATCAAGCTCCAATCTCCTAGTCTAGCGGCTCACAAATCCTTTTTGCTGCTTCTTGGTCGTTTACTCACCGAAGAGCTAACCTGTGAATCAGCCACTCCCTAATGCCAGGCACGATTCCTCGTAAGCACCATGTCATCAGCGTTGGCATCAGCGAAACCACCTACGCACAGGTAGTAGATCTCTGTTCCTATTGGTGCGGGCAGCGCAAAATTTCTTCGACCACCCCCTCGCATTACATCTGTGTCACATCTGTGCATGGCGTAATCCTGGCCCAGGACGACCCCGAGATAGCCCTCGCCCTCAATACAGCCGACATCGCTACCCCGGACGGCATGCCCGTCGTCTGGGCCTTGCGCTCTCTCGGGGCGGCTCGCCAGCCGCGCGTCTACGGACCAACCTTGATGCTGGAACTCTGCCGTAACTCCGTACAGGAAGGGCAGCGCATCTTTCTCTACGGCAGCACTCCGGAAACTTTGGACAAGCTGCAAACGCGTCTCCGCCGGCAATTCCCCGGCCTCCAGATCGCCGGCATCTACTCGCCCCCTTTTCGTATTCTGACCGCCCCGGAAAACGAACAAGTCGAGCAAATGATCCAGCACGCCAACCCGGATTTGATCTTCGTTGGCCTCAGCACTCCTAAGCAGGAAAAATGGATGCACGCTCACCGCGCATCCTTCCCTGGAGTCACCATGATCGGCGTGGGCGCAGCCTTCGACTTCCTGTCCGGCAGGACGCGCCAGGCCCCGGCCTGGATGCAGCGCCGCGGCCTCGAATGGCTGTTCCGCCTGTTGATCGAACCGGCCCGTCTCTGGCGGCGCTACTTATTGATCACGCCCCGCTTCATTCCACTCTTTGCCTCGCAGAGGCTCCGAGCTTCTTGTAAGCTGCGAACCGGCGTCAAACGAAACCTCTAAGCGCCCCGCATTCGCTATCCTGCAGACAAGGGGTTCCTACTGCCAGTTCGCAAAATCTCCGATGACTGCTTGCAGATCCGCCGTTTCAACTCCATGAACTGCTATCTGGTTCGTGAGAACGACGGCCTCACTGTGATCGATACCGCCATGGGCGCTGCGCGGATCATTGCCGAAGCAGCCAGACACCTCGGGCAGCCCGTTCGCCGCATTCTTCTGACTCACGCTCACGTCGATCACGTCGGCTCTGTCGACGCGCTCAAAAAGATTGTTCCCGATGCAAGAATAATCGCTGGCCAGCGCGACTCCCAACTCCTGGTCCAGGCGGCGAAGGGCGTTAAACCCTCCCAGATGGAACTCCTTCCGGGCGAACCTCAAACGCCGCTGAAAGGCAGCTTCAAAAAGCTACGAAACCTTCCCGACCTGCTCGTCAATGAAAACGACAAAGTCGGATCTCTCCGCGTGATCTCGACGCCCGGTCACACTCCAGGCCATCTCGCGTTCCTGGACGAGCGTGATGGCACCCTGTTCGCCGGCGATTCGCTTGTCACCTTTGGCGGCATTCGTCTGCCGTTTGACACTCCCTGGTTCTTTCCCTTTCCCAAGTGGGCTACCTGGCACAACCCGACCGCGCTCACCAGCGCCCGCCGGCTTTTTACCCTTGAGATGAGGCGTATCCTCGCCGGACACGGCCCTGCTGTCGAACCTGCTCACGCTCCTCTCGAACAAGCCATCGGCCGCGCTGCAAATTTACTCGCCTGACATCATCGGCTTTCCTGTTTCATTTCGGGCCTCCTCCTAAAGGCATTTCTGCCCTGAACATGCCCTCTATCTTCGCGGCCATGCGCCCGACAAGAACCTTGGAGAATCGGCTCTACCATGCCAATCTGGAAACGTCCCGCGCTCGCCCTTGTCTCGGTTGCACTCGCCGCCCCGCTGTTTCAAGCGGCTGCCTCTACCATTACCTACACGGCATTTTCGGCCTGGAATGCCAACGTCACCAGTGCGATCGAGCTGAATCTCACGGCCATCGCCAGCTCAGGAAGTTACAGCACTCCCGCCGGCAAGACACTGGTTCCATCTAGCGGCACTGCCTATCCGTTTATCTTTACCGGCCCCGACAACGGTGCCTACCAGCTGAATGGTGGCATATTGCCAGTCAACGGGCGAAACATTGTAGGGCTTTTTGGTCCTTCCGATAGTCTGGGCAACATCACAATCACGCTGCCCTCCGGTGGAGAGAACGCATTCCTGGTTACCCTCGGTTCGACCACCGCGTCCCCCGCCACCCTCACCTTTTCAGATGGCCAAACCTTCAAGACCGCCGTCGCCCCGAACGCTTTCAATTACTTCGGCGTCTCCGTCTCGCACAACATTTCTTCGATCACAATTGCCATGCCCGGCCAACCTATAGTCGATGATTTCTTCTTCGCCAAGAGCCAGCTAGCGCAAGATCAGCAGGCCGCTCCTACCGCCGAATGCTCCACGCTCGCGCTCATAGGTACCGGGCTGCTAGGTCTGTTCAGTGCTGGTCGCAAGATCCGTGTCAACAAGCTTGCCCTTTAGCCGCCCCCTCTGGGTGCCCGAGCCGCCTACGCGTGATACCGTAGGGTCTGTTTCCATGGCATGGTTCAACCGGCAGAAGCCTTCTGTTGAGGGCGGCCCTCTTCCTGATAGCGAAAAAACTGTAAAATCCGAAGGACTCTGGCAGAAGTGCGACGCGTGCGATCAGATCATCTGGCGTAAAGCTGTCGAAGAGAACCAGCATGTCTGTCCGAAATGCGGGCATCACTTCCGCATCAGCGCGCGCGATCGCCTGCAACAGCTCTTCGACAATGGTCACTACGTCACTTACGATGACCAGCTTCGCTCTTCCGACCCACTCCAATTTGTCGATTCCAAACCATACGGCCAGCGGCTCCGCGAAATGGAAAAGGCGACGCAGTTACCGGATGCCGTCATTTGCGCCAGCGGCCTTCTCAATGGCCGAAAGGTTGAAATCTGCGCCCTCGAACTCAAATTCATCGGCGGCAGCATGGGCGCCGTGGTGGGCGAAAAAATTACCCGCGCCATTGAACGCTGCCTCGATCGGAAAACACCGCTCATCATCGTCTCGGCTTCCGGCGGCGCGCGCATGCAGGAAGGCGCCATCAGCCTGATGCAACTCGCCAAGCTCTCGGCTGCGCTGATGCGCCTCGATCAAGCCGCGCTTCCCTATATCAGCGTCCTGACCGATCCCACTACGGGCGGCGTCACGGCTAGCTTCGCCATGCTCGGCGACCTCAATATCGGCGAACCCGGCGCATTGATCGGCTTTGCCGGCCCTCGCGTCATCGAGCAAACCATCCGCCAGAAACTTCCTGAAGGCTTCCAGCGCAGCGAATTTCTCCTCGAACACGGCTTTCTGGATGCGGTGGTCAAGCGCCCCGATTTGAAGAACTATCTCGCCAACGCCTTCGATTTTCTCGCCGCCTGAACCGCGGCGCTCTTGTCCGAAGACTGCTTCGGGCGAAAATATAGGCAATGCTCCAACTCACCGAAGCCGGTAAGCGATTCGGTCACAAGCTTTTGTTCGATGGCCTGAACTGGCTCATTACGCCCAAAGAACGGGCCGGCCTCGTCGGCGGCAACGGTACTGGAAAGTCCACGCTTCTCAAGGTCATCGCGGGACTCGACTCCCTCGACTACGGCACTCTCTCCGCCACCAAGGGCATGCGCGTGGGCTACCTGCCGCAGGACGGATTACGCGTCACCGGCCAAACAGTTTTTGCCGAATGCCTGAGCGTTTTCGCGGGCGTCAGGGAGCTCGAATTGGAACTCGAATCCCTCACCGGCCGCATGAGTGATCTCGATCCAACGAGCGAGGAATATCACCGGGTCGCCGAACGTTTTGAGCGGGCCGATAGCGAATTTCGAGCTCGCGATGGCTACACCATCGAAGCCCAGGTCGGCGCAGTACTCACCGGTTTAGGCTTTCGCAAAGAAGACTGGCATCGTCAAACTGAAGAGTTTTCCGGCGGCTGGCAAATGCGGATCGCGCTGGCCAAACTGCTGCTCGAAAAGCCCAATTTGCTCCTGCTCGACGAGCCCACCAACCATCTCGACATCGAGGCCCGTGACTGGCTTGAAAACTATCTCAACAACTACGAATACGCCTTTATCCTGATCTCACATGACCGTTACTTTCTCGATGTCACGGTTAAAAAAATCACTGAGATCTGGAATAAGAAAGTGCAGTTTTACACCGGTGGCTACGAAAAGTATCGCCAGCAGAAAGCCGAGCGCCTGGTTCAGCTGGAAGCCTCTTACAAGAACCAGCAGGACAAAATCCAGCAACTCGAAGCCTTCATCAACCGATTCCGAGCCCAGGCCACCAAGGCAAAGCAAGTCCAGAGCCGCATCAAAGAGCTGGAAAAAATCGAGCGCATCGAGCTGCCACCGGAAGAAAAGACCATTCACTTCTCGTTTCCGCAACCAAAGCCCAGCGGTCGCGTCGTTGCCCAATTCAAGGGCGTCAGTAAGAACTACGGCGAGAAGCTGATTCTGGATAAAGTTGATTTCACCATCGAACGCGGCGATCGCATCGCCCTCGTCGGCGTTAATGGCGCTGGCAAATCCACGCTCATCAAGTTGCTCTCGGGAACCGAGCCGCTCTCCTCGGGCGACTACACGCTCGGCCATAATGTCGATCTCGATTACTTCGCGCAGGATCAATACAAGGAACTCGACCCTAATGCCCGGGTGGTCGACGATCTCCGCGACGCCTCGCCACGCACGGCCGATACCGAACTCCGCAACCTGCTTGGCTGTTTTTTATTCAGCGACGACGACGTTTTCAAGCGTATCGGCGTCCTGTCAGGCGGCGAGCGCAACCGCTACGCCCTGGCGCGCATGCTTCTTCACCCCGCCAATTTTCTGCTGCTCGACGAGCCCACCAACCACCTGGACATCCGCGCCAAAGACGTCCTGCTCGAATCTCTCGATAAATTCACCGGGACGGTGATGTTTGTTTCGCATGACCGCTACTTCATCGAGAAGCTAGCTAATCGGGTCTTCGAAGTAGCAGATGGTACAGTGCACGTCTTCCCGGGTAATTACGCCGACTATCTGTGGCGCAAAGCCGGTGGCGCCGAACAAACGCCTACCATCAGCGATGTTCTCATCGGCGTGCCGCCGGCCGAGCCGATCGCCATGCCCTCGCAGGCTGCCGCCCCAAAACGCATCAACCCCATAAAACTCAAACAGATGGAGGATCAGGCGAAGCTGCTGGAAGCCAGCATCACGCAGTTAGAGGAAGAAATCCAACGGGGCGAACTCTCTTTGTCCGACTATGCCGGCGCGGAAGAAGCTGTGCGTCTCGCTCAAACTCTGGATGCAAAGCGCACCGAGCTTGAGAAGGCCATGACGGAGTGGGAAGGAATCACCGAACAGCTGGAAGCAACCGCCTAGTTCGCTCAAGATAGTTCATCTCTATGGTGCCACTTGTGTATCGCTCGGTCTCTTACGTTGCATCTCGCCCCACCGCCGCACTAATTGCCGCCATTGATCGAGTGTTAGTACAGTTCGCAATTGCACGCTCATCTGTAGCAGCGTCCTCCTGGACGCGGCTTGCGAAGAGGTAAGTGTTTCGATCGCCGCTTTCGCCCTGCCGTGGTCTATTTCGGGGCTGTTTAGGACATCTTCCATCTCACCCTGCGCCTTCAGCACATTGTTCCGCGCATCCAGCAGCCGGTTTCGATATGACTGCACTGTTTGATGAATCTTTGCTTCCTGCTCCGGAGTTAGTCCAATTTCTCGGGTGATGGGACTATTCCACCAGGGGAAGCCAGCCCGAGTCTGAGCCCCCGCGACTGAACTGGAGGCCGCCAGGAAAGCGATAATGCAAAACTTCTTCATTCGTCAAAAAGCGCCTGCACGGGAGCCGTCGGCAACCCTTCCGGATTATCCGCCAGCGTGCTCACATCCTGCGCCAGCTGTGCATCCGACAACATGGCATCGCGCGCCTGCTGCCGTTCATGTTCCTGATAATAAAGAACAGTTCCTCCCAGCATTAAGGCAGCTACCCCGGCCGATGCCCAGCGCCGCACCGCGACAAACGACCACCATCGCACCGCTTGCTCCAGCTTGGCATAAATGGCACGACGCTGCGCCGCCAGAGAAAAGGCGTCACCCTCGTCGGCTTGCACCGCCTCCAGCGAACTTCGCCGAGCCTGCATCTCTCCCAGCCGCACCCCACATGCCTCGCAGCTGTCTAAATGTCCGTTCTCCGGTCCCACGCCGTAAAGATGCGCAACTAATTCTTCATCTGTCCAATGCCCTGACAGTTTGGACTCGATGTTCATACTTCCCTCCGCCGCTTCCTCTACTAGGCTACGTACAAATCCTTCAATTCTTCCCTTAGTTTGCTCAAGGCCCGAAACAGGTGCGCCTTAATGGTCCCTGTATCCAGTTTAAGCACTTCTGCGATTTCGTCGATCGGCATCGCGTCATAATGCCTCAGCGCAAATACCGCCCGCTGCCGGTCCGAAAGTTTCGTCAACGCTTTTTCCAGTCTTTGCTGGATTTCTTTTGAAAACAATTGACGCTCGGCATCCGGCGACCGCCCCGGCGTCATCTGCAAGATCAGTTCTTCATCCTGCGGCGCCGGCCGCTTCTGCCACATCTTCCACGATTTCGATCGCAACCGGTCGAGACACGTGTTTACCGCGATCCGGGTCACCCATTTGCCCAGATTGTCGAATTCCGGCGAATCCTCCCGGCCGTTGAGCGCCCGGTACGCCTTCAAAAACACGTCCTGAGTCGCTGAATCGGCTTCGTCCGCATCTTGCAACATGCGACGGCAGAGCAGGAATATCCGCCTCTGCTCGGACGTCATCCAGCTGCCAAAATCGCTTAGATTCGCGCGGACGTGGACTTCCCTTTCCAGCTGATCCGCCATTGCGCTCATCATAGCCATCTCCTAGAACGAGTCCGCCAGAAAAACGTTTACCCGCGCCTCCCGCGATCACGCCTAGGGAGAAACATATAGATATTCCTCCTTCGAGGGCAGTTCGCACGAAGCAGCCCCGCGCGGCAAATCCACTCGATTACTTCCACTCACCAGCCGCACCCATTGCGGAGGCGTCCCTTTACACCGCAGCGGCAAATCCGCCACAAAATCATCGTCCACCCCGGAAAGCTCTATTTCCATACTCTTCCCGTTCCGCCGCAGTTCTAAAGCCGGAATGCCGTTCCCATATACCCAGGTATCGAAAAAGTCCCGCAAAGTGGGATCGGCCTGCTGTTTCGGTACAAAGCTGCTCGCCACCTGACGCAAACCTTCGTTACTCAGCGGCCGCCCCCCAAACTCTTCGAGGAGACGGTTCTGCATGCGCCGATACCCCTCATCTCCTAAACGCTCTCGCAGCATCCGCAGAATCCAGGAACCCTTTTCGTATAGGATCACGTGCCAGGCATTAAGGCCGTGTGTGTCGATCAGTCGCTGCCCGAAATCGACCGGCCCCGCGGATTCCACTGTCTGCTGCCCGTCCGGCCGTTTCTCCAAATCCCGCCGGTAGCTCTCCAGAATCTCGTCTCGCGCTGCCGCTCCGTTCGTCCTTTCAATATGTTCGAGCGCCGCATCGTTCGCCATCGCCTCCGTAATCCAGGCCGACCGGTAATCCGCCTGTCGGACGATGTTTCCCCACCACTGATGCGCCAGTTCATGCGGCAATAGCAGTTCCGAAAAGAACGCATCTGACCGCGCATTGCGCAACGCCGCCGCCCGATTCTCCTCCTTGATATACGAAACGCTCGACAGATAAATCAATCCCGGAAAGCCTTGTCCAAAACTCCCCGCAATGGGTGAAATGGACAGGCTGCGGCGGGGCAGCGGCATCCAGCGTTTTCCATAGTCGTCCAGAATCTTTTCCGCTTTTGCCGCCAGGTCGGGGTCCTCCAGCGCCGCTGCATTGGCTACGTTCGGCGAGTCGATCTCCAGCAAATATCGCCCGTGCTGTTCAGTTCGCACACTGTAATCGCCCAAATTGAATCCCGCCAGCGCTACCGGCAGATCTGTGACGCGGTGAATGGTCCGGACAGCGCCGTCGACTTTGTCCTCCACCAGTTCGCCTGTGGAGACCAGGTGCAGACCGGCCGCACAATGAAACGTCAAATCGAAATTTGCCTGCTCCGGGCCTTCCGTCGGGTACCAGCTGCTGCGATCGTCCACAAAATACTCACCGCTCGGCGTGCGCCGGATTGTAGACCCGAGGTATTGCAGCCTCACCTCGTGCTCGCCGGTAGCGGCGAGAGGCTTCTCCGCTACGACCAGAAACGTCTCCGAGCTGCCAAACTCTGCCAATCTTTCAGACGGCCGCTGCAAAATCTCTGCCGGTGTCCCGTCGATAGTGGCCGCTTGCACCTTGAGCCGGGGCGACAAGTTCAGTGCTAACACGCGCCCGTCCCCGCCCGACGCCGTCATCCGAAAACGTGCCGAGACGCTCATCGACAGGTCGGGCGCAATCGACGCGTCTATCCAGTACTGTTGAATCCGAGGCTCCGGAGGTACATACGGCTTTGCCTTCCGCGGCCGAAAATTCGTCCAGAGCTGAAAGCGGCGATCGTTCTTTTCCGAAATACGCCCTACCGAAATCGGCTCTGCGTCGGTTGGATCATAGGTGACGTCGAACCCACCCAGGACGCGGCCGCCAATCATTGCATAGAAGATTCCATCCGCCGCCCGGTGGTTGTCAAGTAAGGCCTGCACCAGCGGAATCTCAAGCTGTGCGGCCACTTCGCGGACAATTGGGTTCATTCGCTCGCCAAGCGCCGCCGCTTGCTCCGGCACCTTTCGTACGGCGCCCCGTTCGATCGCCTCCAGCAACTCGTGCGCGGTTTCATCCGTAAAAAGGAACAGCGCGCTTCCGAAATGCTCGTCGATATTGGGTGTTTTCGCGTAGGAAGCCAGCGACGCTCGCTCGCTCCGTTGTGGCGGCAGCAGAATAATTTCCGCGTCACCCGCCTCGACGCCTTCGGTCGTAAAGAAAGCCCCTATGTACCGTCCCGCGACCGGCGTTAAAAACGATATAACGCCTTCGTTCAGATAGATCTTGACGTCGCCGCGCACTAGCTCCAGATCGCGCACCTTGTAGGTGCCTTCCGGGTCGAGCGAGACATGATGCAACGCATCAGCCAGCGCCGCACCCGATTCTACGTGGGCCGGCAGTGTTCCAGCCGCACCCACCAACAAAACCGCTAGGCCGACACTGCGAAACCGTGACACAACACGGTCATTTTCCGCTATTGAGTTCTGGACTGTTTGGAGTCGCCGGATCCTGACCCCAATTTTGCCGCGTCACACCGCTTTGATCGGTAAAGAAAGTTCGCCGTCCCGTACTGCCAAACGCCTTCGGAACAGCCGATATTCCATAACCCTGGGGTGAGGGCGTTACTGTGAAGTTGTATCCGCCGCTGACGCCGCTCGCCAGACTCCCAGGGATCAGGTTGGCGGACTGCGGTCCATCCGGCGCGCCACTGGAAGCCGGCGGCCCCAGCTGGCTCAATGTCGTCGCATAGTTATTGAACTGCGAATAGTATTGAATTTCAGCTTTGTTAATCGTTGATAATTCCTCAATCGCAGCCATCTCTTGCGCATGCATCCGCGACTTACTCATTTGCGGCAAAGCGACCGACAGAATAATCAGAATGATCGCGATCACGATCAGAAGTTCGATCAGCGAGAATCCTCGCTGGCGCCGGCAGCGCTGTTGTAAACGTGGCAACATACTAATTCACCATATTAAGACGTAGCGATTCCCCGGGACGTTGTCTCCAACTCCTTCGAATCCCGCGTGCCGAAACCATCGAATCGTTTCACCAGCGAGTCGATCTGCTGCACCCGCGACCAAAAACCCGATAATTCCTCTAAAGGAAGAGCGTTGGCGCCATCCGAAAGGGCAGTTTCGGGACGATCGTGCGTTTCGACAAACAGCCCGGCTATCCCGATCGCAGCCGCCGCCCGCGCCAGCGGTTCGATAAACTCCGGCTGTCCACCCGAGGAGCCGCCCCCCGCTCCCGGCAATTGCACACTATGGGTCGCGTCCAGCACCACCGGATATCCGCTAGCCGCCATGATCCGTAAGCCCCGCATATCTACTACTAAGTTGTTGTATCCAAACGACGATCCACGCTCGGTCAGAATGATCCGCTGGTTCCCCGTCGAGGCCACTTTCTCGGCCGTATGCAAAAAATCTGACGGAGAAACAAACTGGCCCTTCTTGATGTTCACCACGCGTCCCGTCTTCCCCGCTTCCACCAGCAGGTCCGTCTGACGGCATAAGAACGCCGGGATCTGCAAAATATCCACAATCTCCGCCACTTCCGCTGCTTGTCCCGGTTCGTGAATATCGGTCAGAACCGGTATACCTCGTCGACCGACCTCCGCCAGAATACGCAATCCTTCGCGCAATCCCGGCCCGCGGTACGAACGAACACTACTGCGGTTTGCCTTGTCGAACGAGGCCTTAAACACGTAGCGGCCCGCCACCTTCCGGATCGCCTCCGCCATTCGCAGCACATGATCCTCAGACTCGATGACACACGGACCCGCAATCAACGCCAGTGGCAAATCATTCGAAAAAGTAACGTCGCCCGCCTGAACGGCCACGCTCATGCGTCTTGCAGAACCTCACCAACGCTGCTCTCTATCGAACGGTGTTTCTTTTGTTCCCGATGCATCAGCGCCGCCCCCAAAAAGGCTTTGAACAGAGGATGCGGCTCAAGCGGCTTCGACTTGAACTCCGGATGAAACTGGCAACCGAGAAACCACGGATGCTCCGGCAACTCGCAAATCTCGACGTACACTCCATCCGGCGTCTGTCCCGTTAACCGCAGACCATGGCTCGTCAGCGTTCCCTCAAATTCACGATTGAATTCATAGCGATGCCGGTGCCGCTCACTGATGTCGTTCGTATCGTACGCCTGCTCGGCAAAACTCCCGTCCGTCAACAGGCATGGATATGCCCCAAGCCTCATAGTTCCGCCGAGTTCATCCACGCCTTTCAACTCGCGCAATTTAAAGATCACGCGGTGTGGCGTCGCCGGATTGAACTCGGTCGAATCGGCATCCGCCAGCCCACACACGTTACGCGCAAATTCGATCACCATCGTTTGCATCCCGAGACAAATTCCGAAATACGGAATCTTGTCCTCCCGCGCACAGCGGATGGCGTGCAGCATCCCGGCAATACCGCGCTTTCCAAATCCACCCGGCACCAGAATTCCATCGAACCGGTCCAGATAAATGCGGCACGCCGGATACTCCATCTCCTCCGATTCAATCCACTCGATATTCACCCGCGCCTGATGCGCGATCCCGGCATGCAATAGCGATTCCTTCAGACTCTTGTAGGAATCCTCATACTCCACATACTTGCCCACCAGCCCGATCGTCACCTCGCGCAACGGATTATTCATGCGGTCAAGCATCTCCGTCCAACGCGTCAGGTTCCGCTTTCCTGCCTGCAAATGCAACAGGCGCAACACCGCTTCATCCACCCGCTGATCCGCGAACACCAGCGGTATCTCATACACCGAATGCACATCTTTCGCCGTGATTACGCCGCTTACATCCACATCGCAGAACAGTGCGATCTTCTCCTTCACATCTTCCGGCAGCGTCCGTTCCGACCGGCATAGCAGCATATCCGGTTGAATACCGTTAGCCCGCAGTTCTTTCACACTGTGCTGCGTCGGCTTAGTCTTCAATTCCTGCGCTGCCGCAATCCATGGCACCAGCGTCAAATGCACGAAGAGCGTATTATCCCGGCCCTCTTCATGCCGCATCTGCCGGATTGCCTCAATAAACGGCAGCGACTCGATATCGCCCACCGTCCCGCCGATTTCAACGATCGCTACATCCACATCCGCCGCAACCTTCCGGCATGCGGCCTTGATCTCGTTCGTGACGTGCGGAATCACCTGTACCGTCTTGCCCAGGTAATCGCCCCGCCGTTCTTTCGCAATGATGTTCTCGTAAATGCGTCCAGACGTCAGGTTGTTCGATTGCGTCAGCGCAGCATGAGTGAAACGCTCATAGTGGCCCAGATCTAAATCGGTTTCTGCTCCGTCATCAGTGACGAAGACTTCTCCGTGCTGGAACGGACTCATCGTGCCTGGGTCAATATTCAGATAGGGATCGAATTTCTGGAGCGTGACGCGCAACCCGCGGCTCTCCAGCAAACAGCCGATCGACGCGGCCGCAATTCCCTTCCCCAAAGACGAAACAACACCACCCGTCACGAAGATGTATTTAGCCATCAGTCCCCATCAATCCCGAATTTTTGCGCTACCGAACAGAACAATTGATTCACCCGCTCTAAATCCTCCGGTGTGTCCACCCCGAGCGATTCGTAATCGGTCAAAACCACCCGGATCCGGTATCCGTTTTCGATGGCGCGCAACTGCTCCAGCCGCTCTGCCTCTTCCAGCGGACCCACCGTCAAATCCGGATACGCCAGCAGAAAATCGCGGCGGTAAACATAAAGACCGATGTGTTTGAAATAAAGCGGAACTTTGCTGCGGCCATCCCGCTCGTAGGGAATTGGACAACGCGAAAAGTAAATCGCGTCTTCAAGCAAGTTCGTTACGACCTTGACCACATTGGTGTTGACGATATCGGTCGGATCGTAAATCTGCTTCCGCAGCGTACCCATCATCACCGACTCGTCCCCGCTCACCGCCAAAATCGCCGCATCGATGGCTTCCGGATCAATCAGCGGCTCATCGCCTTGAATGTTTACGTAAAGAGAAGCATTCTCCGCCGAAGCGACCTCTGCCAGACGATCGGTACCCGATAGATGCTCAGAGCTGGTCATCCGCACGCGTCCGCCGAACTGCCGCGCGGCCGAGGCTATTCTCTCGTCATCTGTGGCGACTACGACGTCGGTTAAGTAGCGAGATAAACAGGCTCGCTCCCAGACATGCTGGAGCATAGGTTTACCGGCAAGAGGGGCGAGAGCTTTTCCAGGGAAACGGGAGGAAGCAAATCGGGCGGGAATAACGCCGAGAATCCGCGTCGGCACGTTCGAGTGTAGCACGCGATTCCCGCACCCCAACTACTCCGACCTATTGCGAAATCCGCAAAATCTCCGACGCGATCGAATTAAACGCCGCGCCCAGCTGCCCCGCGTTAGGCGAATAGTAATACTTCCCGGCAGGTTGCGATGGCACGTAGGTGTTTGGATAAGAAGGATCGTTTGCCACACGCTCCAGCAGGTTACCGTCGAAGCCACCATTACCATCTAGACCGATGGTGTATATAATAATTCCGTCATTTCGGATCTGGTGAGCGGCATCGTCAGCGGCGTTGATGGAAACGGCATCGCTATTATCTGGCGAAAATGTGATCTTAGACGGGTCATCCGTAATCTTTGCGTATGCAGAAGCACTAGCCGAGTTGCCAAACAAATCCACATTGGGAATGTAAGTGTAAGCTTTGGTCAGCTCGTTCCATGAGCCAGAAGGGCAACCGTTCAGAGGCGGAGTATTGGTTGAGTCTATTGTTTGAGGTGGCTTCGGGCTAACAGAGCTAAAACCGGATACCGGTAGTCAGCGCTATCGTCTGCAGCCAGAGCGAAGTACGGGTATTGCTATATTCACCCGCTAGCAGGCTGCTCGTGCCCACGCTGGCTGTCTCCGGCAAGTTTGCCTCGTACGCCAGCTGCACCCGGTAACGACTTTTCTGATAAGCCACGCCGGTCGAAACCGCCCCTGTCATGATGGCCGCCGTCAACGGTGTCAACGTACTGGACGGCACCGGACTGTTGCCATACGAGTAGGCGCCCTGCACTGTCCAGGATTCCGCCAGAGAATAGTGAAAACCCGCTCTGATCGTCAACTCGTTCCGCCAGTGCAGCGGCACCGAATCATTAAGTGAAGTCGAGTTCAGAAGCGTATTCAGAAGCGCATTGTTGCCGCCCGTGAGATGTACCGGCAGTTGCACGAATGCTTTGTGCCAGTTCAGCCAGTCTCCCTGCAGATAGGTCCGCAGGCGGCGCTGCGCCTGCCAGCCGAGGCTCGCCGACACGGACTGCGGGAACACGTTATCTACTTCGGCCTTGTAATGAAAGCTGGAAGCATACGGCAGCCCAAGCGCCGCAAACTGAGCATAAGCATCTCCGCTCGCTGTACCGGTTGAACGAACCGTCGTTTGAGTCTTGTACGCCAGCCCGATTTCCAGGCGTCGCAGCGGTTGAGCTAGTAAGCCAAATGTTCCGTTATACCCAACCCCATTCGTGTGCAGATTCAGCAACGTTTTCAGACCGGCCAGCGTGGGATTGGTCTGAAAGATATAGGGCATGTCGAGCGTGTTTAAATTCTCTACCGCCCCGAAAGCGGCGCCCACCGACAGCCGCCGGGAAACCTGAAACCCGAGCCCGACGGAAGACTGTATCGCCAGAAAAGCGGACTTATTTGATTGGATCCCGTAGGATGCGCCCGCCGTCCCGCGCGGATCTTCAAACTTCCAGCGGTCTGCCAGCAGGGAGACCGGAAATACTCCCAGCCCGATACTGAAACGAGTTCGCGGAATCTGCATGCCAAACCCCGCTGAACCCGCTATGCCGGCATTGCTTTCCAAACTGCCAATAGTAGGCGTAGAGTTGTGGAATTGGCCGCCAGCCAGCACGCCCAAACCAGTCATTTCAAAATAGGGTCGCCCTACAGACGTGAGTAACGCCGGATTAGACGCCAGCGCATCTGTCGGGCTGCTAGAGCCCAAGTAAATCCCGCCTAGTGCAATAGTTTGAGCCGTCGGAGCCGACCCGTAAACATCTGCCGCGTGGGCACAAGAAACGAATGTTAATCCAAAGAGAGCAATGAAAAGTCGTCGATCCATAGTAAGTCCCAAATAGGGCCAAAAGTGCAGTCCGGAGAACCGCCGATTTATCTCAACACCACGTTCTCGATCATGCTCGTAATGGTCCGCGATTCCAGGTCCTTCTGCGCTAGTGTTTTTTGCAGGGTCTGCAAATCAACAAACGTCTGATCACAACCCATGCCCGACTGCTCGAGAGCATCTAGACAACTGGCATCTAGGGCATGGGGCGCATCTTTGCGCATGATTTCGAACACCTTCTCGAGCGGCAGAGCATCGCGGTAAGGCCGTTTCGCGGACAGCGCGTCAAAGATATCGGACACCACCAGAATTCGCGCCTCGAGCGGCAGTTGCTCGGCACTCAGACCGCGATGATAACCCGTGCCATTCAACTTTTCGTGATGCGAAGAAGCTACTTCCGTTAGCTCTTCAAAACCCCTGATACAGTCCAGAATCTCCCAGGTACGAGCCGGATGGGACCGCAAAGATTGCCATTCAGCGTCGTCTGGTTTTCCGGGCTTTTCCAGAATCGCGTTCGACACAGCCATCTTGCCCAAATCATGAAGTAGAGCCGCGTGCCGTATGAAAATCACACGGGCCGGAGATAGATCAAGCTTGCGCGCAATAGCAACCGCGGCATTTGCTACGCCGTTTGAGTGGTTATAAGTAAACGGCGACTTCGCGTCGACAATTTGCGCGAACGCCTGGCATACCGCATCCAAACTTACTTCACCTTCCGAAAGCATCCTCTGTCCGGGTTCCAAAGTGAGTGCGAGCGATAGCGGATCAACCCCGTCAAAACCGCTCCACAGGCACGCCCGCTTAGCAAGTGACCAGGCCGCTCGAACGACTTTTGGATCGAACCACTTCCCGCTCCGCTGCTTGATTACCTGTAACGCTTCTTCCGGCCCGGCACTCGTGTAGAACACATCCAGTGTCTGCGCCAGCAGCATAATACGAGAGGTGATCGGAATGCTCTCCCCGCGCAATCCGTCGGGATTCCCGCCGCCATTCCAGTGTTCGTCCAGTCCGCCGATGCCCTCTGCCGTCCCTTCCGGAAGACCCATAATCCGAGCCATCGTTGCGCCGCGCTCACAACGTATCGCCGTCACCTCGCGGGTATGCTGCTTCTGCTGGGACGCCACGTGCAGAATCGCCCGCACACGCTCCACAAATGGTTTCCCGGGCGCCACATGTTTCAGCGCATATTGCAGCGTCTCCCAACTCAACCGCGTCCAGTCGGTTTTCTTTACGTCCCGCTTGGCCGCAATGTCGTCCGATGCCAGCGCGTTATAAATCTGCGACGCGTTACTGCTGCAACCGGCATCCTTGAGCAGCAGCGCATAATACAGCTCGGCTTGCAGATCTTCTTTAAGCCTCAGCTCTGCTGCAATGCGCATCCCCAAAATACAGGTACGAACCGAATGCCATCGAGTCGATCCCGATCCGAGATCCAACGCTTGCGAGAGAGCGCTCACCACTTCAGCCACGCGCAGCGATCCTGGTCCTGCCGTTAGAGTACTCACACTGGAGTTATCGGCTGAATCAACCTCTCGGAAGAGTGATCTTCGTCAAAAGACTTACGAAAGTGCCACTTAGGCGGGAAGGATTTCTCTGAAACCCCATCGTACAGCTGACCGAAGTCACTCAGCGATGAGTAGCGCGTCACGCCCTGCGGTCCCGCGCTACCATCGCCGCGCCTTTAGCTCAGCTGGCAAGCGCCGCCGTTTCCGGAGTGACTCGCTTGCGACGTAGCATCCGTGCTGCCCCTACCGCGATGAGGCCTCCACCGAATAAAGCAAACGAAGCCGGCTCCGGCGTGCTCGCCACGAGAAACTCCTGCGTGGTACCCGGCTTTCCAGCTCCGTCCACGTTCGAAATGATGCTGTATCCGCTGGCGTCGAAGCTGGTGAGGCTGTTGGCGGCATCGAGGACATAACTAAATACGTTACCGTCGCCAAGATATCGAGGATCCGAAGGGTCCATCACGAACCAGGCCGCTTCCTGGAGGCCCCGCTGGTCGGCGCCTGGTTTCACAATCTGGCTGAAGAGATACGCTTCTTCGGCGTAAGCCTCACCGCTGGTGGTGTTGTAACCAGCGATACCGGAGTTCCCCAGATAAGTGTTGCTGAAATCAGTGCCGTTCACCGATGTCACATTGGCACTCCAGGCTGCGCCAATCGCGTTGTCGATGTTGAAGTTCATGCACATCGCCGGAGTGGCTGTGCCACCCAGGGTCAGCGTGTAGGGACCGACATAGAATTGGCCGGTCGAATCCGTCGCGCCATTGCCTGCGTTCAACAGGGTCACGTTCAAAGGCGCTGCGCTCAGTACAGCCCCGAAGATGAGAAAAGAGAGAATAGATTTTTTCATAAAAGCCTCCGAAAATATCGGGAGCCAATGTTGCTTGCTCCCAACTGCGTTCAGTCTCTCCTCTCTTCGGCACCTAGTGAAATAGTCTTAGCGGAAATAAGGGTCCTCGGTACCAGCAAACTTTTCCACGCTGGCCGGTGACGCACACGAAGAACGTGTGCAACTAACAGGACGGTGATACGACCAGGGGAAACCCTGATGAGCTAGCGAGAGTAGAGCCGGGCGGCGTTATCGTGCAGATAGGCGTGGGCGATCGAGAGCGCTTGCGACCGCGAGAACGCCCCCTCCGAAACAAGTTCCGCCAATGCGGAGGCCAGCGCCTCACGCGCGGAGTGAACGGCCAGCCAGTAGGATTCTTCGGCGCCCAAGGCTTCATTGAACGGAAATGCATCGCTGCCGAAGAGCACTTTGTCGGGATAGATGGAGAGCCAGTATTTCAACACGTTCTTGAATTCGGATGGATACAGAACCAGCTCAACGAAAGACGAATCGATATAAACGTTCTCGCGGGCGGCGAGCCAGATTGCCTGGCGATCATACGGGTATCCGCCATGCAGCAGCACGAAACGAACCGCATCGTAACGCGGGTCGCGCAAAACGTTTTCCAGGTTCAAAACATTGCCGTCATGCAAGCTGAAGAAGTCACCGATACCGACGGAGGTATGGAAGTGCACCGCTAAATGAAGACGACCGGCTTCGCGCAACAGATAGCGAAAAACGAAGTCCTGGAAGTCTGTGTATTCTTCAGCAGTCGGTGCCCCGCCGCTGTGATAACGAAGATAAACCGCGTTCGCTCGCTGCCGGGGTGGGTCGGAAAAGTAAAGCGAGCGGAAGTAAGCGGCTTCGAACTTGATGGCAATGCCGCCAAGCTGCTGGTCTTCGGCAAGGATACGCGAAATAAACTGCAAGTACTCTTCGAGTGAACCGGGCAGCGACGATAAACCTGCCTGACCGAGTTCACGGCGCAACTTTTTCTCTTGGAGCGGAATGTAAGTCTGCTCATCGACGTTTCGCTCGCGAATTTGGCGGTTGTCGAAAGGAAACAGGAAAGAATCGACAAAGAACGCCCAAAGGAAGCGCCGCTTGTCGAGGTAGTCCGGCATCGAGACACGGTTAGCGATAACGGTTTGGATATTAAGCTGGTCGAGAATATGGTCAAAGTAGCCGGAGCCTTGCTGGCGTTTCAGTTGGGATTTTTTGTCGATCAGCCACTGAGCATGAGTGGCGGAGAAATCCGCGTAGGGGTATTGAAAAAGAGCGTGAGCGGCTGTCACGAGTTCGGGGTTGTCGGGGCGAAGACGTAGAGCGGAGCTGCCGGGCGGAGACGCCATGGCATCAACATCTGGATCGTCCGCGTAACCGGGATGAGAGTGATTGTCGAAAATTCGAATTCGGTTGATCTCCGCCCGTAAGTCGCGACGCAGTGTGTCGGTCGATTGCGCGGAGCACAACGAACACAAGCCAAGAAGGCCCAGAGCGAGGATGCCTTTGCTCATCAGAACGAATACTTGGCCGAAAACTGAATCAGCCGCGGCGTGCCTACCGTGCTGGTAATCTGGCCGAAATTGGACGGGCTTTCGATGTCCAGGAAGGCCGGGTTGGCAAAGTTCGGGTGGTTGAAAAGATTGAAAAAGTCGGCGGTAATCCGCAGCGCCTCATGTTCGGTAATCGCGAACGACTTCCCTGCTGAAAAATCCCAGTTCTGCTGGTACGGCCCGCGGAACGTGTTGCGCCCGAGATTGCCGAAGCCAGTAGATCCATCCGACCCGATAGCCGATGCCGACGAGAAGGCGTTGATGTTTACATAGCTGCTGAGCCGGCTCTCGACTGAACCATTGGTGACCGGATTGATGCCCATGTTCACGTTAGGAGTGGTTGGCGTTCCGGTACCTAGCAAACCATAAGCCGACGCCGCAGCCGAATCGAGAACCGTAAAGGGCGCACCCGACTGAACGGTCGTAATGCCGCTGATGGACCAGCCCCCAAGCAGCAAGTGCGTGAAGCCTTTCGAACCCGCAAAGAAAGGCAGCGTGTACGTGTAATTGATGATGAAGCGATGCTGACGGTCAAAATCTGCCAACCCGCGCGAATCCTGCAGAGAATTTTGATTGTTGAGCGCCGAGTTTAAAGACGTATTGCCGGTAGACGTTTCGTCGATTGCTTTTGAGTACGTGTAGGCAGCCTGCATGTGCAGCCCGTTCGCAAAACGATGAGAGAGCGTGGCCTGCAGAGAATTGTAAATGGAATTGGCATCGTTGGCGAAGATTTGGAAGCCGGAGACGCCCAGACCCGGGTAAGGGGCCCGCGCGTTCACATTGGCCACAGTGTTTTGATTGATGGTGTAGGCGCTTCCATCAGTAGCCTCGATGGTGAGCGGATTCGAACGCGTGTCGATCGCTTGATTCAGGTCGCGGGTTTCGCGCAGATGCGTGCCTTTGGTGCCCACGTAACCGAGTTCGAGCACCCAGCCTTTGCCCAAGCTCTGCTGCACACCAAAGTTCCACTGCTGCGTGCTGGGATTTACATAATGTGTGGGCACTTCCAATCCGAGATAGTTCAGGCTGTTCCCGCTGTAAACAGGTGTCTGGGACGTATCGTGCGTCGGATTACCGCTGGCGTCGACAAAGCCTTGCAGTCGCGAATACACCGGTACGAAGGCCGGATCGATGACACCGCCTTTCGGAAGGGAGCTGGCAAACACAGTGGCCATGGTGCCGGGCGCACCCGCTGCGCTGGTAATCGGCAGGAATGGCGTGACGAACGAAAGCTGATCCACTGCGCCGACGTCTTCCCGCACATAATAAATGCCGTAACCGCCGCGAATCGCCGTGGTGCTCTTGCCGAACAGATTGTAAGCGAAACCAAACCGAGGTCCCCAGTTAGACGCGTAATTGTTATTCAAGGTCGTGTTGTTGCGGGTTCCAGTAAGTCCAGGGACATTCAAACTGTTGACGCAGGTCGGATATGTAAATGGATTCTGTCCGGCAACAGCTAGCGACGGAATCACGTTGCCGATATGGCAGAGATCGTCCGTGACTGCGCCATTCAATTCCCAGCGCACCCCCAGGTTGACCGTGAGATCCGGCGTCACTTTGTAATCGTCCTGGGCGAACAGTGAGCTGTCGGCGATACGGTATTCGTGATTGGAAACACCGCTGCCGCCAAACGTAAACGCAGGCGCGCCCAACAGGAACTCCTGAAAATCGGAACAGCCGAGCGTGCAAGCTGCGCCCGACGTGCCCGGACTAAAGAAAAGCTGCCCGTTGAACACTTGCGGAAAGTCTTTGTCCAGCATCACACGGTCAAACTCGCCTCCAAAACGAATCAGGTGTTTGCCGTTCGACCAGCTGGTAGTGTTCAGCAGAATGATATTGTTCTGATCCTGCGTTTGATTTGCGCCGGGAGTGGGTCCGATCTGAAAGCCGGAGCTGTTAAACGTAAATTTGTAAATGAGATTGTCGACATTGTTGTTGGGGCGATCGATGCCGAGCTGATCGGTAGTGACGATCGGCGTATTCAGGTCCTGGTTGTTGATGTGGACAAACCCGAACCGGAACTCGTTGACCCAGGCCGGTGAAAAGGTGTGGGTTTCAGTCACATTCAGAAAGCGGTTCTTGACCGGAAGATCGTAAGGAAAGTTGAGATCGCTTGGGGAGATGCTGCCCCCGAAAGAGGCCTGCAATCCCCCCGCGCCAAAGGGGAGCACCGATTCAAAGTTAGAGAAGAAAAAGCGCGCCGAAATCTTGTCTTTAGGGCCGAGTTCCTTGTCGTAGTTGGTAGTGAACTGATCGTCATTGTAGCGACCGGCGCGGCTCAAATTGAAACGACCGGAATCGCCGGGAGTGCCGGCTACGCTCGGGATCAGATATCCGCCCTGCCCCGCGCCGAACTGGTTGCCTTTTAAGTTAAGAAGCTTCAGCGCCACTGGATCGATTTGGCTCGCCGCCGTTGCATCGCCCGGAAAGAACGTGTTGGCAAGCGATGCGGCAGACCGATCCGCCGGCAAAACAGGTATCGAAGTACCGATGATGGTCCCCGAAGACAGGCCGCTCAACTGGCGCGTGCCCTGATAATTGATAAAGAAGTAACCCCACTTGCCTTGCGGCAGAACCGGTCCGCCGAGACTCCCTCCAAAGATGTTTTGCTTGACGGTCGGACGCCGGTTGCCCTCGCTCTTTAGAAAAAATTCGTTCGCGTTCAGATCGTCATTCCGAAAGAATTCAAAGATGTCGCCGTGAATCTGGTTGGTGCCGCTCTTCAGCACTGCATTGATATTGCCACCTCCATTGCGGCCTTGCGAAGCGTCGTAGAGGCTGGTCTGGACCTTGAATTCCTGCACAACGTCAGGACTCGGCAAAGGCGTGTTGGTCAATTCGCCGACGTTGTAATCGCTCGCCGTAATGCCTTCAATCTGGTAGTTGTTATTGTCTTCACGCTGGCCGTTCACATCTATGCGCGTATCCCCGCGCCCGAGCGACGCCGACGCGTTCAAGTTCGACGAACTGCCTGAGGAAAGCGTGAGCAGCTGCTGGAAGTTTTGCGTGGCAAGCGGAAGTGTGCTAATCGTCTGGCTAGAGATCGACTGGCCCGTCGCGGCATTGGTGGTTTCCACATTGGCAATCTGAGCCTGTACGTTTACCTGGGTGGCAAGAGATTGCGGTTGAAGAGTCACCGTAAGGCGGGTTGTTTCCGTCACCCGTACCTCGATCGACGACAAGCGATTTTCCGCAAAGCCCGGCGCGGTGATGACAAGAGTAAAACTACCCGCCGGTAGAAGGGGCGCAGTGAAGCTTCCCCCCACGTCCGTTTCCAGGCTCCGAAAGGTTCCCGCAGCGCCTGAGATCTCCACTTTGGCTTTGGGCACCACTGCGGAACTGGGGTCCTGAATCGTTCCCGAAATCGCGCCAGTCGCCCCACCCTGCGCAAACAACTGCCATGGGATGGTGAGAAAGACGACGAACAATGAACCCTTAAGCATGCGCCCCCTGAGTTGATGTATGGACGCTAGTATAACCGTTTTGTCAATCGGCTTAGATCCTCTCACGAAACGAAATTTGTCACACGCTCGTGACAAAAATCATGCCAAAATAACCAGCAAGTTTATGAAGATCTCCTGTTTTCCCGCAGCGCTTCTTTTGGCCCTGTTAGCGACGTCTGTAGCTCTTGCAGGTCCTATTACATCGGTCGTGGCTTATGGCGATAGTTACTCCGACAATGGCAACTTAGGCCGGGAATCGAATGGCCCCGTAATCGTCGAACAATTGGCCGCCGATCTGGGGCTGCCACTGATCGACCATGCTTGGGTGGGAGCTACCACTGGCATCGGCAATTTATCGGATGGTGGCGGCCTGACCTACCTGGGCAGCCAGGGATATCCGGGCATGACAACGTCTGTGGACGCCGACTTGGCAAAGCCACCGGTCAACCCAGCTTCCGCTTTGTACGTAGTGTGGGGCGGACACAACGACATCCTCGTAAACGGTCAAGATCAAGGCCCACAAAATATCGCGAACATAGTAGTATCGCTGCAAGCCGCCGGAGCAACTCATATTCTTGTTCCGGGCGTTATGGATTTGGGCTTAACACCTTTTGGTAGCAGTTCAGGAACACCGCAGCAATTTACCACCATATCCAATACTTTCAACGCGCAATTGAGGGCGATCCTGCCCGCCGGTGTAACCTACATCGACGCAGCAGGCATCTTGCGAAACATTGTGGTCCATCCTGCGCAATATGGCCTCACAAATGTCACCGACGCGTGTAGCTTTCCCACTCTATGTGAGCAACCGGACAAGTACTTATTCTGGGACAGCTTTCATCCCACCACTAGGGCGGACACCATTTTCGCAGCCGATTTCGCCGCTGCCGTGACGGCAGTGCCCGAACCGTCCGCTTTCTTCGTCATTGCCGGATCTCTACTCCTGCTTGGAATGGTCCGCAGCACAAAAAGAAAACCCTCTCCGAAGCGCTTCGAACTCACTTCAAAAAGGGTTTCTTGTAAAACGCTGATCTAAGCTACTCGCGCCTCGTAGCCGGGCATATCCAACGCGTTCGCCAATGCTTTCTTGGTCTTCTCCGCCAGGTTTCGCAATCTCGCCTGCTTCGGACGGCTCAATTTTCGCTCTACGCTCCGTCGTGCGCGCAACAGGCGGATGCGAACGGCCGTTTCCGACCAACCATGTTGGCGGGCGATTTCCTGCACTTTATAACCTTCGATGTAATGCCCTTCGAGCACCACCCGGTCGTTCGGCTTACAATCGCTCAGAATCCGCTTCACGTCTATAGCCGCCACGTTCATCCTGGGAGGCGCTTGCAATTCGGGTAGGGTCTGCGTCTGCGGCTCGCGTCGCAAAAAGGTCCGGTGAATGTTCAGCGCAATGCTGTTCGTCCAGGTCAGAACTAGGTTAGGGTCGCGCAGTTGTTCTCTACGTTCCCAGCCCTTCGCCCAAGCCGCTTGCGCAGTATCGAGCGCTGCATCATAAGAAAGCCCCCGGGACACCAGGAACCGAACCGTCAAGTTAAAACCTTTTTGATATGCTTTGCCGAAATCTTCTGTCGTCATTTCCGCTCCACTGCTCCTAACTCACTTCTCTTATTTGCTTTGGTTCAAGCCGCTGAAGGTTTCCCGGCCACTTACGCTTTTGCGTCCATCGCGTATTGTGTATCACCATGTACGTACGGAGTAGGCAGTTTTGAGACCACCCCAGCCCGAATAGCAGGCGCGGCCCATAAATTATTCTTACAGAAAGACTTAACTTGAAAACCGGGTTGTATTGCCGCAGCCCATTGAGGCAGCATTTCTTGCCACCTGGTGCAAATTTTTCTGGAAGTGTAAATTCGAAGCCACCGGATTATTCGGCATGCAAACGTGAAAAGGGCAGCGCCACTACAACGGCGCTGCCCTTCTTAACAAAATCTAAGCGGCTATCCTATTTAGGGGTCTCGTTGGGAGGGTTGGACACAGGAACCTCGGGCGGTTTTGCTGGTTCCTCGGTCGCGGCCTTCATACTGTCCTTGAAAGATCGGATCCCTTTACCAAGTCCCTGTCCCAACTCCGGCAGTTTTTTCGGTCCGAACACAAAAAGCGCAACGGCCAAAATAAGTAGCAAGTGCTGAGGCTGGAGTAAACCTTCAATCATGAGCGTATCCTCTTTCCATCCCATGTTACGCTGCGGAAACCCGAATCGGTTTAGGTTTAATCGCGCGCCCTGGGGAAGCACAGACGCCGGACCAGGGGTCCATCGTTCTGCACAGTCATTATATATGAATACGGACATCCTGTTGTACCTTTGCTCCTTCGGTCTGCAAGTTGACATCACTATCTTCCTCGGCTATAGTGCTGAAGTACTGAAGTATCAATCATTTGACTGTTGCCGGCAGCATGCTTTCCGGCGTTTGGCCCCAGTGGAAAGGCTTTATTTTTTCTCATTCCACCAGAGGCGGATTCAGGGTGAAATGGCACATGGCTGGTTCCGTTGACGACAATGTTGAAACTCCTGGAACAGCCGAAAATTCGGATTACCAGGCGTTTCTAGACGATTACAGCAGCCAGTTTGCGTCCGGCGAAGGGGAGACTTTTCACGGCCACGTCGTTCGGGTAACCGATAAAGAGGTGCTCGTCGACATTGGTCGGAAGCTGGAAGGGCTGGTACCCGCGGCGCAGTTCCCATTGGTGGACGGTCTGCCGGCAGTGAAGCGCGACGATGTGATCGAAGTCATGATCGATCGCACCGGACCTCCCGTAGACGGCTACATCCTGCTTTCCTATGAAAAGGCGCATCGACGCCAGATTTGGGAGCAACTCGAGCAGGCCGCATCTGCTGAAACTCCCGTTACTGGAACCGTCACCGGCAAAATCAAAGGCGGCCTTACCGTTGATATTGGCGTCGTCGCCTTCCTGCCAAGTTCCCAAGTAGAAATCCGACCCATTCACAACCTCGATTCTTATCTCGGACAGGACATCCAGGTTCGTATTCTGAAATTAAACCGGCGTCGTGGCAATGCTGTGGTCTCGCGTCGTGTCCTGCTCGAAAGCGATCTACAGACCCGCAAAGAACAGGCCCTGTCTACGTTGCACGAAGGCGCCGAAGTCGTAGGCGTCGTCAAAAATCTTACCGAATATGGCGCCTTTGTCGATCTGGGCGGCATCGACGGCCTTCTCCACGTCAGTGATTTGAGTTACGGCAGCGTTACGCACCCGTCGGCGTTTCTCAAAGCCGGCGAAGAGATCACCGTCAAAGTGCTCAAATTCGATCGTGAGCACGAACGGATTTCACTCGGCCTGAAGCAAATGCGCCCCGATCCCTGGGCCAATGTCGAAGAGCGCTACCCGCCCGAAAGCCGCGTCATCGGCCGCATCGTAAGCGTCACCGATTACGGCGCGTTTGTCGAACTCGAGCCCGGCCTCGAAGGTCTCATTCACATCTCCGAGATGACTTGGAGCCGCCGCATGAAGCACCCTTCAAAGATTGTGAATGCGGGCGACCAGGTAGAGGCTGTGGTTCTCGAGGTCAAACCCAAAGAACGCCGTATCTCACTTGGCATTAAGCAGCTCGAAGCCGATCCTTGGACCACCATCGCCGATCGTTATAGCGTCGGATCGGTGGTAGAAGGGCGTGTCAGAAAACTCGCCGACTTCGGAGCCTTCGTCGAGATCGAAGAGGGCATCGACGGGCTGGTGCATGTGTCCGACATGTCCTGGACCGCTCACGTCAAGCATCCTTCCGAACTCGTCAAAAAAGGTCAAATAGTGCAGGCGGTCGTGTTACACATTGATGCGCCGAACCGCCGTCTCTCGCTGGGCGTCAAGCAACTCCAGCCCGACAATTGGGAAACTTTCTTCCGCACCCACCAGGTGGGCGATACCGTGAGAGGAAAGGTATGCCGCGCCGCACCATTTGGAGTGTTTGTCGAAGTCCTGCCTGGTGTCGAAGCCCTCTGTCACCGGAGTGAGGTAACCGGCTTATCGCCCGAACGCCAGCCTTCTCCGAAGACTGCCGCCGCTGAATCGGCCGTCTTGCCCATCGGCGAAGAGTTCGAGTTTAAGGTGATCAAGATGAATGAGGCGCAGAAGCGAATCGGCTTGAGTCTGCGCGAAGTTTATGAAGATGCGGAGCGTCACCGGCTGGAAGATTATCACCGCCAGGCAGCCGTCGCCACGTCCACCGTCGGGGACGCCATTAAACAGAGTTATCCGAAGACCAATTACAGGAACAAGACTTATGACGAAGGCTGAGTTGATCGACGAGGTCTCCAAAGTGGTGGAGATGACCCGCAAGGATTCAGAATTAATCGTCGAAACCATTTTTGACAGTATTGTGAATAGTCTTCACAAAGGGGACAAAATCGAAATCCGCGGCTTCGGCAGTTTTCGCACCCGCCAGCGACAACCCCGTGTTGGCAGAAATCCCAAAACCGGTTCCCGCGTGGAAGTTCCTTCCAAGCGCATCCCTTTCTTCAAGCCCAGTAAAGAATTACGGGACCTCGTGAATCACTCTGCTAAGAATGGTCACCGCAAGGACGAACCGGAAACACCGCTCCCCGGCACACTCCCGAATTCCTTCTAACGGCAGACTATAGATGGATTATTTGTGGACGCCCTGGCGATCCACCTACATGAAGGCCAAGGACGCTCCTTCGCGCTGCGTCTTCTGTTGGGCCGCCCAGCATCCGGCCGAAGATGCCCAAACACTGGTCGTACATCGCGCCGTACACTGTTTTGTCATCCTCAACCGCTACCCGTACACCACTGGCCACTTGATGATCGTTCCTTACGATCACGTCTCCCGGCTCGATGGAATGTCGCCCGAAACCACGTCCGAGATGATGCAGCTGGCTACCCAGGCCGAGCAGGTCTTAGAAACCATTTATAAGCCCGGCGGCCTCAATCTGGGTATGAATCTGGGCACGGCCGCCGGTGCCGGCATCGCACAGCACCTTCATCTCCACATGCTCCCCCGTTGGGTGGGCGACGCGAACTTTATGACGACTATCGCCGACGCCCGCATCATCCCCGAGGCGCTCGATGAGACCTATCAGAAGATTCACCAGGCGTTTTCCGTGCTAAACCATCCCCCGCAAACAAAAATTTGAGAGTTTACGCCCCGGGCTGCCACTCCTAATTCCAAAGGCGCCAAAGCGACGTGGTTTACCTGGCGGCTGGCGATCGTTCTGAATCGTCGGCCGCCCACCTTTCTAAATCAATGTTTGACGACTACTCCCTCGATCCTCGATCTAACCTGACGCTCCTCTGCCTGTTTACGGCATTTGTCTTCTGGAACAACGACATCTTGTTCTTCACCTTCGCCACCATGGCGATTTGCACCCGCGTCCTCGACCGCATCTGACCATCTGCACTATCAAAGTACTCGTTCGCTCCCAAACTGCATCGAATAGGCAACATGGGAGTCGCCAAAACGAATTCGCCCGCCGTGCCCGATGAAGTCAAGTCAGCCCACCTGGCTGGCCTCCGCTATGCCATCCCAAAGGGACAGGGCATCCGGAGGCGCAAAACGGGTTCTGGCTTCGTGTACATCCGCCCTGATGGCCAGCCCCTGAAAGACGGCGTCGATCTGCAGCGCATCAAAGCGCTCGTGCTTCCGCCGGCCTGGACTTCCGTCTGGATCAGTCCTGTTGAAAATGGTCACATCCAGGCTGTTGGACGCGATGCCCGTGGCCGCAAGCAATACCGCTATCACTCAAAATACCGTCACGTGCGAGATCTCATTAAATTCGACCGCATGCGTGCCTTTGGTAAGGTTCTGCCAAGAATACGGCGAGCGGTCAGTCGCGAATTATCCAAACCGGGACTCTCGAAGCGTAAACTCCTCGCCGCTGTCGTCCGGTTACTCGAGACCACTTACATCCGCATCGGCAACGAAGAGTACGCTGAAGAAAACAACTCTTTCGGACTCACCACCCTCCGCAACAAACATGTCCAAATCTTAGGCGATACCCTCAAATTTACCTTCAAAGGCAAAAGTCATCAGCAGCACGAAATTACCGTCGAAGACAAAAGGCTGGCTCGTATTCTCAAAAAATGTAAAGAAATCCCGGGAAGCAGCTTATTCGAATATCTCGACGACGAAGGTAAGCCGCAGCTGGTCGAATCGGGTGATGTCAACGACTATCTCCGCGAAATCAGCGGCGGCGAATTTACCGCTAAAGACTTTCGGACCTGGGGTGGCACCTGCCTCGCCGCTAGTTTCCTGGTCAACCAATGCCTGATTGATAGCGATCAGCAGACTAAGTCAGTGCTGGTCGATGTAATTAAAGACGTAGCATCGAAGCTGGGTAACAAGCCCGCAACCTGCAAGAAATACTACGTGCATCCTGCGGTCATGGAATGCTACTCTTCCGGCAACCTGCGCACTTTCGCGGAAAAATTCAAAGAGACCAAGAGCAGCGAACTTTATGAGCATCTTGTCCTCGAACTGCTCACCCCGCTCAAGAAATCGAAAGGAAACGCTGCATAGACATTGGCGGCAACACCTTGAGATCTCTGCTTGCAGTCGCACTTGTCACCGGCAGCCTATCCGGCCAATCACCAACGATCCACACTACGGTTCCGCTAGTCACTATTCCGGTCAGCGTCACCGACCGTCACGGCCGCCCTATCGACGGTTTGGATGCTCCTGATTTCGTCCTGCTAGACAACGAAAGACGTCGAACGGTGCGCGTCGACACCGTGGATTCCGGACTTGCACCCATCGCCCTCGTCACCTTAATCCAAACGACCGCCACATCTCTTTCTGCACTAGCCAAAATCCGCAAGGTTGGCGCAATGATTCCCGAGGCGGTAGTGGGCGCTAAGGGAGAAGCAGCCGTTGTCACCTTTGACGATCAAATCAAGGTCGTGCAGGATTTCACGACGGATGCAGACGCAATTGCAAAAGCCTTTCGCGATTTGAAGCCACAGGACAGCATGGATGGTCGAATGATCGATGCCACGAATGAAGCTTTGCAACTACTCGCTCAACGCCCTGGCGCCAGGCGCGCCAGCATCGTCATCATTGGCGAAAGCAGGGACCGCGGAAGCAGGGGGAAGCTATCCGATCTCATCGCTAAAATTCAAAGCACAGGAACGACGGTTTATAGCTTGACTTACTCGGCTTACCTGACGCCCTTCACAACCAGGCCCGAAGACTACGAACCGACCGGTGGCAGTCTGCCCTTCGTCGAAGTCGCCCGCCTGTTCAAGCAGAACACTGTCGCGGGCCTCACCGGCATAACCGGCGGACGACGCTTTGCTTTCGAAACCAAATCTAAACTGGAAAGCGATCTGATGGGACTACAGACCGACATCCACAGCCGCTACTCTATTTCATTTACGCCCGATGTTGAGACCAGGCCGACGTTCCATCGGCTGCAAATACAAATCAAAAGCTATCCCGCTGCTACGGTTCGCGCACGCTCAGGTTACTGGACGATTAAATCCGATCGTCAATGAAACGAAAAGCCTAATCTGAACAACCTGCGGAACTTCGTAGCAACCGACGCGACAAAGGAGTCAGCCGCTACGGTGGATTTAAGGGAGGTTAAGCGTATGTACGTTGTGTCGAATGATATAAAAACTGATTTCCGAATCGATACCGATTCCCTCGATTCGCGAATAATTAACAAAGCCGCGGGGAATAAGACGGAGTAGCGCGCGGCTAATGTCGGCATTGTACGTGAAGCGCTGTTAAGTTTTTCGGATGATCGCCCACGATCTGCGAATGCGGCTTGAAACAATGCCAAGCTCTTTCCCTCCAAAGCGCCAGGGTGTTTAGACCTATACTCTCGAACGCTAGCTTCCCAGATCTGGGAGAACACTCTTGGAGTGAGGCCGAGATTCCTGAGCTCTCAACGTGCCTTTGCCTTAGACAATCCAGAACCGAGATTCATGACTTTTTTAGCAAGAGGTTACAGGCAGAAGTTGGTTGCCGGGTTTGTAGACCTGCCCGTTCCGAACAGGCCCGGCTACGCAGTCAGACAACTTCTTCAGCGGAGCCCCACAGTACCTGAAGCAGTGTCGCGGACGTTCGGCTCACAACGACACCGCCTCCACCGATCACCAAACCCAATCAGGCCGCCGCGGTCTTCGCCTTCACCATTTCCAAATCGAACTCGAGTTTCACATCGTCACCCACCATCACGCCACCCGTTTCGAGCGCTGCATTCCAAGTCAGCCCGAATTCGCTGCGCTTGATCTTGCCCTTCACCGCTGCGCCAATCCGCGTGTTGCCCCAAGGGTCCTGCCCTTCGTCCGACACTTCTTCCACTTCCAGCGTCACCGGCTTCGTGACCCCATGTAATGTGAGTTCACCCGTGATAACCATCTGGTCCGCTTCTTTCTTGTCCACCTTGGTGCTGCGGAATGTCATATGCGGAAACTGCGCCACATCGAAAAAGTCCGGCGACTTCAAATGCCCATCGCGTTTCTCGTCGTTTGTACTCACGGTTGATACATCGATCTTCGCCTCAATGCCGGACGTCCCCGGATTTGCCGGATCGTAAGTGACAAATCCACTCACACCCGTGAACGTACCCTTTACGTTCGACATCATCATATGGCGAACACTGAATTGGAGATTCGAGTGCGCCGGATCAATTTCATAACGGTTGGTCATTTCTTTATTCCTTTCTTATCCTCATTCACAGATTCACTGTTTCGCTCGCTCCGCACCTTCTCGAGCAGATCGATTAACTGCCTGAGTTGTTTCTCATCCCAATCGAGATATTGCTGACGATTATATTCCGCAATCACCGGGTTAACGCGTTCCAGCAGTCGGCGGCCCTGCACTGTTAAACAGGTCATCACGACCCGGCGGTCTTGCTCGGAGCGCTTACGCTCCAGCCAGGTCCGCGCCTCCATACGATCTAACAATCGGGTGACGTCCGGGTCGTTCGTTACCAGCCTTTCCGCGATAGCGCCGCATCCTAACCCTTTAGGAGATCCATGCAAAATTCGCAACACGTTGTACTGCGCCGGCGTCACGTCAAACGGCTTGAGTAGCGCCGAGGCACGCTGCTGCAGCAAGTCCGCTGTGTGCAGAATGGCCAGCGTGGCCTCCTCCTCAACCAGGGCAAAGGCGCGCGACATCTTCAATTCGTCGGCTAGCTTTCCCATATGCGTTTACTTTACTTGTCTAAACGATAATCGTCAAGACATTCTTTCCCGGAACGCCAACTTTGGCTACATCGTACAATCATCTTTGCTCAATCGAAGATCCTTCGCCAAGACTTTAGCCGCCGGCGCTCTGGTCTCCCCTGCCCTCCCGTCCTTCCTTCCCCAGGAACAAACTGCCGGCAAGAAGCTGCGCTATTGCATCGTCGGGTTAGGCCGCATCTCCATGGATCACTTCATGCCGGCCTGTAAGTCTTCGCAGAAATCCGTTGTCACGGCATTTGTAACGGGTCATCGCGAGAAGGCCGACAAGCTCGCCGCCGAGTACAACGTAGCCGCAAAGAATATCTATAGCTACGAGAAGTTTGATGAGATCGCAAACAATCCCGAGATCGACGCGGTCTATATTGCCCTCCCCAACAGCATGCACGCCGAATACACCATTCGGGCCGCCAACGCTCGCAAGCACGTGCTCTGCGAAAAACCGATGGCCACCAGCCTGAAAGACAGCCAGGCCATGATCGATGCCTGTAAAGCGGCGGGCAAGAAGCTGATGATTGCCTATCGCTGCCAGTATGAGCCCGTCAATCTCCGCGCCATCCAGCTGATTCGCGATGGCAAACTCGGGAAAATACAGGCCATCGAAAGCGCCAACGGCTTCAATGAACGCGCCGGCGAATGGCGACTCAATAAGAAACTCGCCGGTGGCGGCCCGCTCATGGACGTCGGCATCTACTCGCTCAACGCCTGCCGCTATCTGACCGGCGAAGAACCCGCCCATCTGGAAGGTTTCTGTACCGTCATCGACCAGGATGGACGTTTCCGGGATGTCGAGGAAAACTGCAGCTGGACCATGCGATTCCCTTCCGGCATCGTCGCTAGTTGCAACACCACCTATGGAGCGCCGATGGAAGGTTTCTATCGCGTGCATGGCTCTCTCGGCATTTTGCACATGGAGCCCGCCTTCTCCTATCAAGGCATCCATTTGAAAGCCGAAAGCAAGGGGCAGGAACCGGTTGACATGCCGGAAGTCGAACAGGATCCCTCGCAATTCGTTCGCGAAGCAGACTACTTCGCCGACTGTGTCTTCGATAATCACGAACCGAAGAGCAATGGAGAAGAAGGGCTGCGCGACATGCGCTACATAGCGGCTATCTACAAGTCCGCTGGCCGGTCGCTCGGTTGAGGTCGAACGGGTTGAGGCTCACTCGGCTTTTCTGAGCCGCGATCCAGATACTTCGTCAGCGAACTGATCAAATCCATCGGTACTGGAAAGATCACCGTGCTGTTTTTCTCTGCGCCAATCTCAACCAGAGTTTGCAGATACCGTAATTGAATAGCAACCGGTTCCGTCTGAATCTGTTTCGCCGCCATGCTCAATTTCTCGGCCGCCATGTATTCACCCTCGGCATGGATGATCTTGGCGCGCCGCTCGCGCTCCGCTTCGGCCTGCCGCGCAATCGCCCGGATCATCTGCTCGGCCAGGTCCACCTGTTTTACTTCCACCATGGTCACTTTCACGCCCCACGGTCCGGTGTGTTCGTCAAGTACCGCCTGCAGCCTGACGTTCACTCGCTCCCGCTGGCTCAGCAACTCGTCCAGTTCCACTTCGCCCAGCACACTCCGCAAAGTCGTTTGCGCCAGCTGGCTCGTGGCAAATAAAAAATTCGAGACTTCAATTACAGCTTTGGTCGGATCCACTACGCGGAAGTAAATCACCGCATTTACCTTCACTGTCACGTTGTCACGAGTTACCAGATCTTGCGGAGGCACCTCCATCGCTTCAATGCGCAACGAAATGCGGACCATGCGGTCCAGCGGTGCAAACACCAGAATCACTCCCGGTCCTTTCGGTTCTCGCAGCACCCGCCCCAAACGGAAGATTACGCCTCTCTCATACTCGGCCAGTATCTTCACCGACGTAATCAAGTAAAAAACCAGAATGATGACGACCAGGACAATCACTGAAGTGAACAACTGGGCAAACATCTGAATGTTATGCCTCCCTCACGTAAAGTATCAGCCCATGGACAGCCTCGATCGAAACCGCTCTGCCCGCCGGGATCGCAATCGAACTCTCGGCTTGCCAGTATTCGCCGCGTACGAAAACCGTACCGCGCGTGTGAATTTCGGTTCGCGTAACGCCGCGTTCCCCAACTAGGCGCTCGATGCCGGTCAACTGCTTCGCTCTGCGCGCCCGCAATCCAAGAAAGCCAAGAAACACCGAGATAACGCACAATGCGAGCGAAATCGCGATGGCTACGGCCGGTGGAACGCCCTGTGGACCACGCACCAGCAAGATTGCACCGACGCCTAAAAGGATCGAGCCGATCGCCCCCGACACGCCGTAGCCGCCGAACTTCAACTCTACGCCCAGCAGCAGAAGCGCAATCGCGATTAGGCTGACACCGTACCAGGTAAGATCCGCCAGCACGCTCACCTCTCCAGTCTCTCAGGGATTCGTCACGAATGAATTTTAATCGGAACACCCTCAACCGGAATTTCGCGGCTTCGTCTTGTTTAAGTAGAGACGACATCTCCGTAATGGAGAGGAGAACAAATGAAGAAACAACTTACCTTCCTCGGTGTATTCGCATTTCTGGCAGCCGGCATGGCCATCGGCATGCCCCAGGATCAAAGCGCTCCGCCTCCGCCTTCGCCCGAAAATAGCGGCCGTCCGGCGCACCGGCAGATGGATCCGGCGCAGCGAACAAAAATGCTCGCCAAGCGCCTCAAGCTGTCTGACGATCAACAGAAGCAGATTCTGCCCATCCTGACCGACCAACAGCAGCAGATGGAGAATTTGCGCAGTGATACCTCTGTGGCGCCAAAGGACAAACGCGAGAAAATGCGTTCCATCCGTGATGACAGCGAAACCAAATTGAAAGCGGTGCTGACTGATACTCAGAAGCAACAGTACGATCAGATGCAGCAGCAAATGCGCGAGCGTATGCAGCAACGCCGCGGCACTGCGCCTGGCGCCGAATCAGCCCCGCCTCCGCCCAACAACTAACGGGAACGGGACACGCCACTCAGTCTTCACAAGCGTGTCCCTTCGTTGTTTCGAGCGCGGTACCTGCCTGCTATACTTCTAACTTGTGTGTCTGAAGGCTTGTCGCACCGCCAGTAATCTGGTCGGCAAACTGAGAGGTGTATGTGTTCTTTAGCCTCCAGGAATTAGAATCAAGAGAAGTCCGTTTCAAAGTTGACATTCCCCCCGGTGACATCGATTTTGATTTGAAAGTGAAGCAATCCTCATCGCTGCACAGCGAAGGCAAGGCTCAACTTCTGAATACGTCACTTTGTGAAATCCGTGTCACCGGGAAGCTGCTTGTCACCATGGAAGGGATCTGCGATCGGTGTGTGGAAGCTGCGGCGTACGCCATCGAAAATAGTTTTGATCTGGTGTATCTGCCCTCGTCCGAGGCGCCCGTTCGCGGCGAAGATGAGATCGATGAAGGTGGCATCGAGGTCGGCTATTACGAAGGGAATGGATTAGAGCTGAACGATGTCCTGCGGGAGGTGGTTCTGCTTGCTATCCCCATGCGGCTGGTCTGTCACGAAGATTGCAAAGGAATATGCCCCGTTTGCGGACAGAATCGCAATCAAAATGATTGTGGGTGTCACCCCGAGAGTTCCGACGATCGCTGGAGCAAATTGAAATTGTTGCGCGCCGAGATCGGTCCGCATAACTGAAACGAAACGTCAAAGAATTTATAGAAGAGAGTAGAATCAATGCCGAATCCGAAACGCCGTCACTCTAAACGACGCACCTCTACCCGTCGCGCTCACGATGCTCTACAGGTGCCGCAACTCGCCGAGTGCCCTAACTGTCACGAAAAAATACGCGCGCACCGAGCTTGCCCTCACTGCGGCAAATATAAGGGCCGCGAAGTTATTGAAGTCGTCGAAGCCTGATCTCTATCGCTAACGTGCCTTCGCAACTATGGTGACCATAGCTCTCGATGCCATGGGAGGCGACAACTTTCCGAAGCCGGAAGTGGAAGGTGCTCTTCAGGCAGCGGAGAAGTTCGACGTTAAGGTGATCCTGGTCGGACGCGAGGATGTTCTCAGGGCCGAATTGCAGCGCCACACGGGATGGAATCGTCTCCCGATTGAGATCCATCATGCGCAAGAGCAGGTCACGATGGAGGATAGCGCTGTAAAGGCCGTTCGCGCCAAAAAAGACAGCTCTATCCGAGTGGCGTGTCGCTTGGTGCGTGACCAGATATCAGCAGGCGTCGTTTCTGCTGGGAATACCGGTGCCGTGATGGTCGCCGCGAAACTGGTGCAGCGAATGCTTCCCGGGGTCGACCGCCCTGCCCTGGCAACTGCTTTTCCAACCATTACGGGCAAATCCTCCGTCCTGCTGGATACCGGGGCAAATGTCGATTCGACGCCCAAAATGCTGGCCCAGTTTGCCGTCATGGGCAGTGCTTATTCCCGCATCATTTTCCATAACAACAAGCCGCGCGTGGGACTGCTCTCTATTGGCGAGGAGAACCACAAGGGCAACACCTTAACGAATGAGGCGCGTCCTCTCTTGGAAATGCTGCACGACTTAGATTTTATCGGCAATGTAGAAGGTCGCGATCTCTACACCGGACGAGCCGATGTCATTGTTTGTGACGGTTTCGTCGGGAATGTGGCGCTGAAGGTCAGCGAGGGGCTGGTAGATGTCGTTGGCCAGATCCTCAAAGAGTCGCTAACGGCTAATCTGCTCACTAAGAGCGGCGCCTTCTTGGCCAAGGGCGGCTTCAAAGCCTTCAAGAAGCGCGTAGATGTCGACGAATTCGGCGGAGCCCCGCTCCTTGGCTTAAACGGTTTGTGCGTTATCTGCCATGGCCGCTCCAGCGCCAAAGCAATTATGAACGCCATTCGCGTCGCCAAAGAGTTCGCCGAGGCCAGAATCGACGAGCGTATCGCCACCGAACTCCAAGAGTGGACCGCCGCCTCCGCCGCTGCGGCGGTAAGCTCTTAAGCAACACGTGCAAGACGGTCGCGGGATTGAGCGCGCCCGCGTTCCGCAACCCTTTGCACTCTGAGCGATGTTACTCTAAGAAAGTTTCCCGCCCGTGCGGATGTGGCGGAATTGGCAGACGCACTGGATTTAGGTTCCAGCGGGAGCAATCCCGTGGAGGTTCAAGCCCTCTCATCCGCACCATATAAACGATGGGTGAGCAACTGATCTCACGTCACAACACCCAATCGACCATGGCAGCCATACATCCCACAACCGCCGAAACCCGGCTACCCGTTGATGAGTATGTCTCGCGCTTTGTTGACCGTGGCGAAAAGCCCATTTGCGAGTACCTGGACGGCGAATTGCTTCCTAAGCCAATGGGCATCAAACAACACAGCTTGGTTCAGATGAATATAGCGTTTGCTATTCGCACCCTTTGGTTCCAGCAGTTCAATCCTCTGCCCGAACTGACCACAAGGCTGCGCGAGAAACAGTTCTACGTTCCTGACATCGCTGTAGAAGACAAAGCAAAGCCGATTGCTGGACGCTATCCAGGCCCAGACGAACCGGTATTTCTCTGTGTCGAGATCCTGTCGCCGCCCGATCGAATCGGAAAACTCTTCGGCAAATGCGAGGAGTACCACCGCTGGGGCGTGCCGCATTGCTGGATTGTTGACCCGGAACGTCAACGCGCCTGGGAATACGCCCCCGACGATCTAGAGCCACGCCGGGTCGAACAACAACTCACGGCCGGCCCCGTTACCCTGGTCTTGCCGGAAGTCTTTGCTGGGCTGCCACAATGTACTCGGTAACGCGCCAGCACAGCCGATCGAAATGAGCGCCATCCTCCAGCAATCGATTTCTCTTGAAGAGTTTCTCAGCCGCCCTGATCGCATCGATGGCCGGCGCGAGGAATTGATCGAAGGAGAACTTGTTTTGTCGCCCGAACCGAAGCCCTCGCACGCCGAAATTATTCACCGCTTGCATACGGCATTAGCTCCGTTGGAAAATGTCGGCTTTGTTATTCGAGGCGGATTTAGTTTGACGCTGTCGCCAGATTCCGCTCCGGGGCCGCACTTGGCCGCCATTCGCACCGAGCGCTGGGAAAAGGCCATTCACAGCGATGCTTATCCAGAAGGTTCGCCCGAGTTGGTGATCGAAGTACGCTCGCCATCTAACCGGCAACTTGGCCGCAAAGCTTCGCTGTATTTGGAGCATGGCGCCGAAGCCGTTTGGATCGATCCGAAACCGAGAACGGTTGTAATCTACGACCAGGACGGCGTGCGCGAAATTCGGGAGAATGAGCAAGCCACCTTCCGCGGTGTCACAGTCGAAGTGGCCGCGCTTTTTCCTCGTTAGAAACACACTCCTCGACTAGCGAGCACAAGGTTATTTAGATGGATGGCTAATCTTGGCAGATCAGCCGCCACTTAGAGAGCGTTCACTCCCTGTAGCTCGTCTAGTCTCTTCCGCAGGAATCGCCGCTCACTGTCATTCGTCGCCAGCGCCAGTGCGCGCTCATAACTTTGCATCGCTTCCGCGGTCGAACCTACCCGTCGCAGCAAATCGGCCCGCACGGCGTGTAGTAGATGATAGTTGGCCAAGTCGCCCGTGGTGCCGGGTGCGTCGATCATCTCCAGCGCCTGCTGCGGACCGTCCACCATGGCCACCGCTACTGCACGGTTCAGCGACACAATAGGTGACGGCTGAATGCGCTCTAAAAGACTGTACAGGCTCTCGATCTGCACCCAGTCTGTTTCTTCGAAACGGGCCGCTTGACAATGCAGGGCCGCAATCGCCGCCTGCAGCGTAAACGGTCCTGGGCCGCCTCGGAGAGCTGCTTCGAGTAGCGGTAAAGCCTCGGCTATCTGGCGTTTGTCCCAGCGGCTCCGATCCTGTTCTTCGAGAACCACCAGGTCACCACCCTCGTCATAGCGTGCTTCCCGCCGGGAGTCTTGCATAAGCATGAGTGCCAGCAGTCCAGTCGCTTCGCCTGCGGACTGCGGTTCAAGCAGCATTCTTACCAGACGCCCCAGCCGTATCGCCTCCGCACAAAGCTCGGCACGCACCAACGTATCGCCCCGAGTAGCTGCATAGCCTTCATTGAAGACCAGGTAAATCACCGTCAACACCGCATCGAGCCGCGCCGGGAGCTCACTCGTTTCCGGCACCTGATACGGAATCCCCGCGTCTCGAATCTTGCGCTTAGCCCTCACCAGCCGCTGCGCCATGGTCGTCTCCGGAACTAAAAACGCCCGCCCAATCTCCGCTGTATCGAGCCCGCACAAGGTGCGCAGTGTCAGCGCCACTTGTGCCTCCAAGGCGAGCGCCGGATGGCAGCAGGTAAATATCAAGCGCAGACGCTCATCAGGAATTTCGCCGGTATCGACGTCTGGTTCTTCGCTTGTGCGAACCAGTCCGTCGGCCACGAGTGTTTCGAGCTTTTTTTCCAACCGTTCTTTCCGGCGGATGCGATCGATCGCTTTATGTCGAGCCGTCTGGATGATCCAGGCGCGCGGAAACTCCGGCACTCCCTCGACGCCCCATTGCTCGACCGCCGCTGCGAATGCTTCTGCGGCCGACTCTTCGGCTAAGTCGAAATCCCCCACTTGCGCAATCAATGCCGCGACAATCCGTCCCCAGTCGGAGCGATACACTGCTTCCACAGTGGAATTTGCATAGACGGCCATACTCGATTGTAGAAATTTGATGAGCCATGTCGATCCGGAACCGGATTGTTCGATTCAATAAGGGAACACAAAATGAAATACATGTTGTTGATCTACGCTAGCGAGGAAGCTTTGAGCCAGATCGACGTGGAGGGGTGCTACCAGGAGTCCACCCAGCTCGCACACCAACTCCACAAAAACGGCCAGTTTCTCGCCGCTTCCCCGCTCCAGCCTGTCTCAACCGCCACAAGTGTCCGCGTTCGCGAGGGCAAACACCTCGTCACGGATGGACCGTTCGCCGAAGTCCGCGAACACCTCGGCGGTTACTTCCTCGTCGACGCCAAGAATCTGGACGACGCTATCGGGATTGCTTCCCGCATTCCTGCGGCGCGCTGGGGCACTGTCGAAATCCGCCCCCTGGTCGAACTCGCCAATCTGCCCGTCCCTATGGAGAACGCCCATGACCAACAATAAGATAAAACTCCACTACGCGCTCTGGACCGTTCAGATACTCCTCGCACTTCTTTTTTTGTTCGCCGGCATCATGAAATTCGTGATGCCAGTGGAAGAGATGACCCGCGACGTGGCTCTCCCCGGCGCCTTCCTGCACTTCATCGGAGTGGCGGAAATTCTCGGCGCGCTCGGTTTGATCCTTCCCGGGCTGCTCAAAATTCGCACCGGCCTGACGGTACTTGCCGCTGCTGGACTGGTCTTGATCATGATTGGGGCTACCGTGCTCACGCTCTTTACCAGCAATTTTGCTACTGCGCTCATGCCTCTCGTCGCAGGCCTGCTCACCGCCCTCGTCGCCTACGGCCGATCCCGCCTAGTCCCGCAAATAAATTCGCCGCGGCGTCGATCTTCAGCTTCTTCGTTCGATCCATCTGCGGCTACAACTAAGGAGTGACCAGTGAAACTAAACAACTACCTCAACTTCAACGGACAATGTGAGGCGGCTTTCCATTTCTATGAATCCTGTCTCGGTGGCAAAATATCGTATCTGATGACTCACGGCGATTCACCTATGGCGGATCAGGTCTCGCCCGAATGGCGTGACAAAGTCATGCATGCCGCCCTCGTGGTGGGCGATCAGACTCTTATGGGTTCCGATGCTCCTCCTGAACACTACCAGCGCCCTGCCGGCATGTACGTCTCGCTCGGTATCGAAACGCCTGCCGAGGCGGAACGAGTCTTCCATGCCCTCGCCGAAAACGGAACCGTACAGTTGCCCATCCAGAAAACCTTCTGGTCCGCACGCTTCGGGATGCTGATCGACCAGTTCGGCATTCCCTGATTGATCAACTGCGAGCAGGCCAGCTAAATTACACGAACTCGAAGGAGTCAAACATGAGCAGAGTAAGGGTTTTGGTGGGTACTCGTAAAGGCGCTTTCGTGCTAACCTCCGACGGCCGACGCGTCAACTGGGAGGTGAGTGGTCCTCACTTCGGAGGGTGGGAAATCTATCATCTGAAGGGGTCGCCTGTCGAGCCGGACCGATTGTACGCGTCACAATCCAGCAGCTGGTTCGGGCAACTTATCCAACGTTCTAACGACGGCGGCAAAACCTGGACGCCCGTCGGCAACAAGTTTGCCTACGATGGCATCCCCGGCACCCACCAGTGGTATGACGGCACGCCTCATCCCTGGGAGTTCAAGCGCGTCTGGCATCTCGAACCGTCGCTGACCGACCCAGATGCGCTCTATGCCGGAGTCGAAGACGCCGCGTTATTCAGCTCGCTTGATGGCGGCGAAACCTGGCGAGAACTCTCCGGACTCCGCGGCCATGGTACTGGCCCACACTGGCAACCTGGCGCCGGGGGCATGTGTCTCCACACCATCCTTCTGCATCCTAGCGATCCTGCCCGCATCTTCATCGCGATCTCGGCGGCCGGCACGTTCCGCACTGATGATGGCGGCGGCAGCTGGCTCCCCATCAATCGGGGTCTTAATTCCGCCTTCCTGCCGGATCCGCACGCGGAGGTAGGTCACTGTGTCCATCACGTCACCCTCCATCCCTCCCGTCCTGACACCTTGTTCATGCAGAAGCACTGGGACGTTATGCGTAGTGACGATGCCGGTGATTCCTGGCACGAAGTCAGCGGCAACCTGCCTTCCGATTTCGGATTCGCCATTGATGTCCACGCCCATGAACCGGATACGATCTTCGTCGTTCCCATCAAAAGCGACGCCGAGCACTATCCGCCCGATGGGAGCTTGCGCGTCTATCGCAGCCGCGCCGGTGGTCACGAATGGGAACCGCTCACCCGAGGCCTGCCGCAAAAAGACTGCTACGTCAACGTCCTGCGCGACGCCATGTCGGTCGATTCGCTGGACGCTTGCGGCGTCTATTTCGGCACCACCGGCGGCCAGGTCTACGCCTCGGGCGATGCAGGCGACAGTTGGACGCCCATCGTGCGAGATTTGCCGGCCGTACTCTCAGTCGAAGCGCAAACTTTGCCATGATTCGCGTTCTCCTACCGGTGCACCTGCGAAACATCGCCAAAATCAATGGCGAAATCGATCTCGCGGTAGACGGTCCGGCCACTCAGCGCTCCATCCTCGACGCTCTGGAGTTTTGCTATCCCGCCCTCTGCGGAACGATTCGCCATCACGACACACACGAGCGTCGCGCTTTCGTGCGATTCTTCGCTTGTTCCCAGGACGTCTCCCACGATTCCCCTGACCTGCCCCTGCCAGATGCCATCGCCACGGGAGCCGAACCCTTTCTCATCGTGGCCGCCATCGCGGGAGGATAGTCGACAATGAACGCATGTCTGCATGAGTACGACGTCGTTCTAAAGCTGCTGTTAAAGGGAGCGGCCCGGAAACTAATGCGGGCACTGACCGACACTCCGGTGAGCCGCTGGCTGGACGTAGAGATGTCGGAAGTAGTGCATAACACGCGAGTGGACCTGCTCGGCGAGTGCGCCGGTGGCGAACTCATCCACCTGGAGTTGCAAAGCACGAACGATCCGACAATGGCACTCCGCATGGCGGAGTATTCCCTGCTATCTATCGAAGGTTTGGTAGACTTCCGCGGCAAGTCTTGCTCTATGTTGGTTCCACGAGACTCCAAATGAGCACCGAAATTGCAGGGCCCGGACTGGCGTTCCACTACCGTATCCTCGATATTCACGACTTGGATGGCGACGAGTTCCTTCAAAGCCCTGATGTTTGGCGATAATGTAATTGCAGTCCTGGGACGCTTGCGGGATGAGAGCGCGGCGGTGCGGCAGATCATAAACCGGATCGCCACGATGAACGTACCGGTCCGCGACGAGGCGTTCAGTCACCTATTGATCCTGGCGGGCTTGCGGCGTCTCGAAGAGTACGTAGAGGAAGAGGCAAGAAAAATGCCGGTTTTAAATAGCATTCTCGATCACAAAGTACTTGGCCGCGAGTTTAAACGCGGCCGCGAAGAAGGCCGTCAGGAGGATCGTCAGGAAGGGGAATTTGCCCTGCTCCGGAGACAAATCGAAAAACGATTTGGCGAATTGCCCGCTTGGGCTGAACAAAATCTTTCTAACCGCTCCGAAAAGGATTTGAGCGATCTCGGACTGCGCTTGCTGGACGCAACCTCGCTGGAAGAATTGCTCGCTTGACAACCTGGACCTTCTCACTCCACCCGTGACATCCGCGCCAGCTCGATTTCCATGGCTCGCCGCTCCGCCGCCCCCTCGTTTCGCCCGCCCGCATTCCGCGAGTCTCGTTTCCAACTCGAGTTCCTGTTCGCTCTCCCGACTCTTCTGCGCTCGTTCCAGAAACCAACGCCATGACATCTCTACTCGGTATGAACGTCAGTGGCGTAGCCACACCGGGTAGGCCAGTGCCTAGTGCGCAAATTCCCAAAGCCTGGATAATGAATCGAATCGATGCAGACCTTCGACGTGGTTCTGAAACTGCTCTTCGAGCAATCCAGACAAATGCTGAGCCAATTGACGGGATCGCCTATCGAAAGCTGGTTGCCCATCGAGTTACCCCGCCTGCAAAATCAGCGCGTAGACCTCTTGGGACGGGTCAGCAGCGGAAATTTATTGCAGCTCGAATTTCAGAGCACAAACGATCCAACCATGCCGCTTCGCATGGCCGAGTACAGTCTGGGGGTGTACCGCCTCCACAATGAGTTCCCGCGGCAGATTGTCTTGTATGTCGGTCGCGAAAGCATGCAAATGAGCGATCGTCTCGAGTGGCACGCCGGCTCCTTTACCTATCGCTTGATCGATCTTCGGGAAATTGACAGCCAGCCTTTGCTGGCCAGCCCGGATACGAGCGATAATGTGTTAAGCATTCTGACCCGCTTTTCGAATCAACGGCGGGCAGTAGAGCAGGTCTTAGCCAAGGTCGCGCTGGAAAAAGATCTGGATCGGCGAGGCTTCTACCTGCAGGCGCTGTTGGTGTTGGCGGGCTTACGCGGCCTGGAAGAAGAAGTCGAAAAGGAGGCTCGAAAAATGCCGGTGTTCTACGACATTTTGGACAACAAAGTACTTGGCCGGGAATATAAGCGGGGTCACCAGGAAGGACGTAGGGAAAGCCAAGAGGAAGCACGTCAGGAAGGACTTCAGGAAGGACGTCGGCAAGGGCATCAGGAAGGCGAACGACTGCTCCTCCGCCGGATGATTGAGAAACGTTTTGGCGTCTTGCCGGACTGGGCCAGCGAACGTCTCGCCCAACTCTCCGAACAAGATCTTCCGGACGTCGGCTTACGTCTTTCGGGTGCACAATCCCTGGAGCAATTGCTAAGCTGACGATCCCGCGCGCTAACGCATTGGCCTAATCCGCAACACGGCTTTCGCCTCCACTCGCTCAAACTCCATCGGAAAGCTTCTCCCCACGTAGTACGCATCCCATTCATCTCTGTAGTGTGGCGAAGCCACTTGCCCCGATTCACCTACCGTCAAATTCTGCACCGACTCATCCCAATCACCCACATCCGCCACCATACGTTCGGACGGTCCTAACGTGGCAGTCGTCTGCTTCACCGTCGTGCCCGATCCGCTCATCGCCACCGGCCCGATATCGAAAAAGCCATTCACGAGCGGCAGCTGTTTTCCCACCGGATGCTCCAGTTTCCAGCTCAACAACTGGCCCCACTTCCAGTTCGCCACTGGACTTCCCTGCTTGGCACGGCCCACCCGCAAAGCCGTCGCCAGATTCTGAAGCACCCATCCATCCCAATCGTCCCTATCTATCCAACCCGTTGGCCGAGTGCGCAAAAGCATCTCAATCTCAGCCGGTCTCGGCAGAATTGCCGGCGCCCTTTTCCGTGCTGCTGGCGGCAGCAACTCCTTTACCAGCGCCTGCCCTAACTGCACATGCAACAACGCCGTCACCATTGGCGCCGCCTCACCTTTGTCCATCTGCCCGTTCCATGACCGCAACACCTCTACCGCTTCCCGCACCGCTCCATCCGTTTTGCCCTTGCGCACCGCTGCCGCGACCACCTGTTGCGCCAGGAAGTGATCGTACGCTGCATACACATCCTTTTGCACAGCAAGCATGTCATTTACCGTAAGCTTCTGCTTCGCGCCCAGCAGCGCCCGTATCTGCCGGATCCGGTAAGGATCGGCAAAAGCGCCATCCACCTCGTACGCATAATCCGGCGGGAACGGACTCTGGTTCGCCGTCGCAATCACGCCCGATGACGGGTTGTAAATACTCGGCATCTGCTCAAACGGAATGAATCCCGCCCACTCCGCTTTGCCCGACGTCCCATCTAGCGGAACATCGCTGTCAAACTCCTGCCGGATCGGTATCTTGCCCGTTGCTTGATACCCAATGTTCCCCGCCCGGTCCGCATAGACAAAGTTCTGTCCCGGCCCCCAGAAATCCTGCAGAGCCGCCCGAAACTCACCCCAGTTCTTCGCACGGTCGACATCGAAAAAGGGCATCGCAAATCCAGCTGCCGCCGTCCACCGCATCGTGAACGATCGCCCGCCACGCTCGATTAGCACCGGCCCATGCCGCGTCACCCAGATGTTCAGCTCCACCGGCTTCTCGCCGCGCACTCCGATCACCTCGCGATCCAGCTGCGCCTGCTCCACCCCGTTTTGGAACACGTATTGCCCGGTCTGCTCATTCAGATTCTCGATATACAAATCCGTCGCATCTACCTCCGTATTCGTCACCCCCCACGCTATTTGCTCGTTGTGCCCCGTGATCACGCACGGCACTCCCGGGAGCGCCGCCCCTGTCACATTCAATCCCGGCGCCTTCAGATGGATCAAGTGCCATGTCGCCGGAATCCCGTAGGATAAATGCGGGTCGTTCGCCACCATAGGCTTCCCATCCGCTGTATGCGAGCCCGACACCGCCCAGGCATTCGAACCGGGACTAACACTGCCTCCCTGCTTTGCCGGAAACAGCATCCGCGCCTTTTCTGGGCTCACACTCGTTACTAGAAAAGCGCCTTTGTCGATCTCCGATTTCCAGCTGTCTGTCAAATCGCGAAACATCACCAATCCCACCATCAGCGAATCCGTCACCGCCCACGGCCGCGGGTCGTAGGCATGTCCCGGCAGAGAAAATTCGAGTGCGTAATCACCCCGGTGCGTGTTGATAAAGTAGTTCACCCCGCGCGCATACTCCACCAGTACCGCCCGGTCTTGCGGCCGCAATCCGGCCGCTTCCGCCTCGGCAATCGCACGCATCCGCATCCGGCGTGATTCTTCGTCCGCCGTCACCGCCTGCGTCCCGAATACCTCCGCTAACTCGCCCGCCCCGAAACGCCGCAACACGTCCATCTGCCACAATCGGTCTTGGGCCGTCACGTACCCCTGCAGAAAGATCGCATCCTGCCACGTCGACGCCTCGATGTGCGGTATGCCTCGCGCATCGCGCTTTACCGTCGCCACGCCGCTCACCGGAGCCTGTATCTCACCCGTCACCTGCGGCAACGGCCGGTACGCATACCAATACACCGCCCATGCCAGCAATAACAAAATCAGCCCAATCCCAATATTGAAAATGCGCACCAGGCGAGAAGACACGGACCAATTTTACTTGGCGCTTTCATTCACCCCGGTGCGCGGGGAGCCTCACTGCTAGCCGCTCATGGCGATCCGTCTCACGGTACTCCTGCTCATTCTCGTCACTAACGGCTTCTTTGCCGCAGCCGAAGTCGCCCTCGTCTCCGTGCGCCAGTCCCGCCTGCGTGAACTCGCCGCCAGCGGCCATCCCGGCGCACAAAGCGCCCTCAACCTGCTCGCCAATCCCGGCCGTCTCCTCTCAGTCACGCAAATTGGCGTTACCCTGGCCAGCTTGGGCGTCGGCTGGGCCGGCGAAGATACCCTCTACCAAATTCTTCGCTCGATTCTTGACCCGCTCCAACTTCACGCGCCGCACCAACTCATCCATGGCGTCGCTTTCGCCTTGGCTTTTCTACTCATCAGCTACTGCCACGTCATCCTCGGTGAAGTTGTCCCCAAAAATCTCGCGATCGAAAAAGCCGATCGTTTGGCTGTCGTCGTCGCGCCCGCCTTACTCCTCTTCTATCGCCTCTCCCAACCGTTTGTCTTCATCGTCGAGCGCAGTTCCGCTCTCATCCTTCGCGCTACCGGCATTTCATCAGGAGCCCGCTTTCATGGCGGCCATACCGCGGAAGAGTTGAAGTACATCATTGAAGCCATTCGCCGTGAAGGCCAGCTCCAACAATTCGAAGAAGATGCCATCCAGCGCCTTATCGAACTCTCCGACTACAACGCGCGCGAAGTCATGACGCCGCGCCACAACATCGTCTCGCTACCCGTCGACGCCGAACTCGATACCGTGCTCGAAGTCATGACCGAGCACCAGTTCACCCGCATGCCCGTCTACGAAGGCCGCCCCGAACAGATCATCGGTATCGTTCACTACAAAGACCTCATGCGTATCTGGGAAGAGCGCCGCCATGCCTACGACCGCCGCCGCCCCTCACGCCCGTTCCGGCTTCGGCGTTTCGTCCGCAAGCCGCTCGTCGTGCCCGAGACTAAGCCGCTCAGTCAGCTCATCGACGAGTTCCGCACCAGTCATACCCGCATGGCGCTCGTAGTCGATGAATTCGGCACCATTACCGGCCTCATCACCATGGAAAATGTGCTGCAACAGGTCTTCGGCGACATCAGCGACGAGCACGACATCGTCACTCCGGCTTCTGCTTACCAGGAGCACGTTCTGCAGCTGGAAGGTTCCACCACCATCCGCGATCTCGATAACCGCTACAACCTGGAACTCCCAGCCGATGCCGGTTTCGAAACGCTAGCCGGCTTCCTTCTCTTCCAGTTCGGCTACATCCCCAAAGTGAAAGACTCAATCGAATACGAAAGCCGCCGCTACACCATCACCCAGATGGACCGCAACCGCATCGCCACGGTCCTGATCGAAAAACTCGATCCTCAGCAACTCCCCGATCCGCTGAACGAAGGCTAATCTTAATCCATGTATTTCGGAGGCGTGATGCCCTTCGCCCGTAAATACATTTCCGCGCAAGCCCGGTGGTGCGCCGTGTGATCGCTCATCGCCATCAGCATCGCCAACCCGTTCGCCGACCCTTCTTCACCCTTGTATGTCTTGGCGATCTGCTCCGGAGTTAACGCTGACACCGCGCTGATCGTCTTCTCATACGAACTCTTTACAAACGCAATTACATCCGCTTTGCTGTCCGAGGCGGGCTTACCAGCATCCGGCTTGCTCCCGCTGAATGCGGACATGAAATAAGACATAGCCTGAGCCAGGTGAGTCATCTGCCAGCCAAAACTTTTCTGCTCCGGCGTGAGCTTATAGCCGTAATCCGCCGCCGGCATGGCATCCGCGACCTTCAACGTAAATTCTTCCGAATTCTTCAGCCGCTCGACAACCGTAGCCTTAACATCCAACTGTTGCCCAAACACCGGTACAACTGCGCTTGCCGCCAAGACCGCCAGCGAAGCCAATAGTTTCGTCATGGTAAAACCCCCGGCATTTAGTCTACTGTAGTCACAGCCGCCCGGCAGAGCTTAAAGGCATCGTTCCCGATTAAACCTTTTTTGAACTTTTCGGACCGAAATAGCGTTCACTAGGGACGCTTGGGTTCGAAGGAACCATCATTTCTCAAGGAGATCCACATGACTAAAAGCCTCCGTTTCGTCCTAGCCGCTTTGACGGCCTGTCCTGTCGCCTTGCTCGCACAAGAGCCGTCCGTGGCGCCGGCGAATCCAATCTCAGCCAGCGAAAAGGGTTTCTATACGCTGGTCAGCGGCGAAGTGGTCGCTGCCGCCGGAAAGATGCCGGCAGAAAACTACTCGTTCAAGCCCACACCCGACGTTCGCAGTTTTGGCCAGCTGGTCGGCCATGTTTCCGATGCCCAATACGGCTTTTGCTCGACCGCCGCGGGGGAAGCGAATCCCATGAAAGCCATCGAGAAAACCAAAACCTCTAAGCCGGATCTGGTGGCCGCTCTGAAGGACGCCGTAGCCTACTGTGACAAAGTCTATTCCGGCATGACCGACACGCAGGGCGCACAGATGGTGAAACTGATGAGTTTCAACCTCGCCAAACTTTCCGTTCTCTCCGTGAACACGGCTCACACCGATGAGCACTACGGCAACATGGTTACTTACTTACGGTTAAAAGGGATTGTTCCACCGAGCAGTGAAAAACCCGCCGCACAGGGCCAGAGATAAATATGACGATAGAGGCTGACATGACGTCCGAGCAGCAATTCTTAAATGACCTTTGGGACGAACACATTCGGGATGAGTTCACCACCCGAGATACAGACGCTACTCTGGACACCATGACGCCCGATGCCTATGTGAATCACGTGCCAGTATTGACGGGCGGTGTGGGCCGAGAGCAATTGCGGGACTTCTATGGGAAACACTTCATTCCGAATATGCCGTCCGACACAGAAATCGTACCGCTCTCTCGAACCATCGGCACGGAGCGATTAGTGGACGAGATGATCTTCCGCTTTACGCATACTATCGAGATGGACTGGATGCTGCCCGGCATTCCTCCCACAGGAAAGCGCGTGGAATGCGCTTTGGTTGTAATCGTTCAATTTCGGGACGGCAAGCTCGCGCATGAGCACATCTATTGGGACCAGGCGTCGGTGCTGGTGCAACTCGGTCTTCTCGATGCGTCCAAGCTGCCTGTTGCGGGGAGAGAGACGGTCGGGAAATTGCTAGACCGCACGCAGCCCTCAAATGAATTAATCCGACGGGCGGAATTGGCTAGCCGTTTGCCCGCTTTGTCATAGCCTTAGAACACCAGAGGACCCAGGCGATCAAGACGGGCTGCAGCGCCAGGCGACCCCAGAGTAGCGAATCGGGCAGCGGCTTGGAGCCGATCTGGATATGATCTGTAGCCATGTAGAGGTTCGCCGGGAAGACGGCTACCAGCAGCGCTGCTAACCCCCAGCCGGCCGCGCGCCGCAAGACCGGGACCAGTAAGCCAACCGCACCGGCTAGTTCCGCCACTCCGCTGATTTCAACCATGAGCCGGGCGTCGGGAAAGTAGGGCGGCACGATGCGCATGAACGTTTCTGTCATGCGGAAATGCCCGATTCCCGAAACCAGGAAGAGCGCTGCCGCCAGCAGCAGCGATATTTTCCTAGCCACGCTCATGCTGGTCCAGCGGGCTCGCCACAAAATCGGAGAGCTTGTTGCAAATCGACTCCGGGACATCCGCCACAACTTCGCAATAATCGTTGCAGTAGCGCTGTGAGAGCACTGCCGCCCGCTCATGCAGCAGATGCAGCACGCGGCCTTCGCCCAAGGGCAAATGGAACGTCTGGCGAGACACCGGGTCCTGCACGAGCTGCCCGTCGATCTTATCGAGCAGCTGCTTGACGCCAACGCCGGATTGCGCCGAAATCAAGGCGGCCTCGGTCGCGTTCTGCCGTGCCGTTTCGCCCAGCAACCGATGCGTCAAAGTGGGCAGCGGAAGCTGCTGGTCGGCCTCCGGCAGGCCGTCGCTCTTATTCAGCACAAGCAATTGCGGAGCGGTTTCCGCGCCGATCTCACTCAGCACTTTCATGACATGGGCGGTTTGCTCGGCGGCGTTTGGCGACGTGATATCGACCACGTGCAGCAATAGCGCGGCGGCGGTTACTTCTTCGAGCGTGGCGCGAAAGGCGTCTACCAGCGTAGTGGGGAGATTGCGGATAAAACCCACCGTATCGCTGACCAGGATGCGGCGCTGCGAGGGGAGCCGGATCTGCCGCACGATGGGATCGAGCGTGGCAAACATTTTGGCGTCCGCGAGTACGCCGGCGCCGGTGAGCCGGTTGAAGAGAGTGGACTTGCCGGCGTTGGTGTAACCCACTAAACTCACGGTTGATAGTGGAACTGCCTGGCGTTGCGAGCGCTGTACGCCGCGAGTAGCCCGGACCCGTTCGATATCGGCGCGCAGCTTGGCGATGCGTTTCGCAATACGCCGGCGATCGGTCTCAAGCTGCGTTTCACCAGGGCCCCTGGTTCCAATACCGCCACCGAGCCGAGACATTTGCGTGCCGCGTCCGGCCAGTCGCGGCATCAGGTAATTCAGCTGCGCCAGTTCGACTTGCAATTGACCTTCACTGGTCCGGGCACGGCGCGCAAAAATATCCAGGATCAGCTGCGTTCGATCGAGTATCTTCACGTCGAGGCGGCGCTCAAGGTTGCGCAATTGCGTTGGAGTTAATTCATGGTCGAAGACCACGGTGTCGATCTTGTCGGCATGTATACGGTCCTTAATCTCGTCGACCTTGCCGGATCCCAATAGTGTGGCCGAATCGAGGGCGGGACGTACCTGAATGATCTGATCGATCACCTTTGCCCCGGCGCTTTCGGCCAGAGTTTCTAATTCTTCGAGCGATTCCTTTGGGTCGAGCGCGGCAGGCGCAGGTGCTGTTGCAGAGGCCGGTGGCCGGCTCGTTAAATGCACGCCGACTACTAACGTGCGTTCTTCGTAGGCGGGCACTATGGTTGGCTCTCGGTACCGTCGTCGGAGGCTGGCGCAGCGCCAGGGGTCGACGAGCTTCCCACTCCAGATCCCAGACCCGCATTGATGGGCTTAGACACAACTACGGTTGAGATTGCGTGCTTAAAAATCAACTGCTCCTGGTTGTTCGATTCCAGAATGACTGAATACTTGTCGAAGCTTTTGATCCGCCCCGAGAGCTTCACGCCGCTCATTAAGTAGATCGTAAGAAACGTCCGGTCTTTTCTGGCGGTGTTGAGGAATGCTTCTTGTATATTTTGCGCAAGCTTGTCCATCTTGATTTCCTTTTAGTTTTGGCAGCGCGAACGAGAAAGAGGCAGGTGTGATCCAACATGGGAACAGCAGAAAACCCAATTCCTACTTCAGCACAAACGGGTTTCAGCGAATCGAGAAGCCGGAGGCATTTTCGACTGCGGCAGTCTGTTCGTCGACACTACGTACGTCGGCCATTCTGGGACCGATGTGGAGAGCGGCGGCCAGGTCGGACAAACGCGCTTCGGGACCGGCTGCATAGACTTCGACGGTGCCGTCGTCAAGATTGCGAGCCCAGCCGGTGAGGCCGAGCGAGGTGGCTTTGTGCTGCGCGAAAAATCGAAATCCGACACCCTGCACGGCGCCTCGTACGAGCCATCGTCTGGCTGATGCGTGTTCCATGTACAAGCAATATTCTGGCAGCATGGCGGGTTTGACACACTGGAATCGACATGCCATTCCCTCTGCATCGCCCTCGGCGGCTGCGTTCTTCCGAGCAAATTCGCAGCCTGGTACGCGAAACCAGGCTGACACCTCCGCAGTTTATTTTGCCGTTATTTGTCTGTCCGGGTGAAGGTGTGCGCAATGAGATTCGTTCGATGCCGGGCAATGCGCAGCTTTCGATCGATGAACTTGTAAAGGAGGGCGAGGAGTGCCGCCGGCTCGGTCTTGGAGGCGTGATTTTGTTCGGGATCCCGGAGACGAAAGACGACCTGGCGAGTGGCGCTTACGCTTCGGATGGCATTACGCAGCAGGCGGTGCGAGCGCTGAAGAAAGAAGTGCCGGGCTTGCTGGTGATGACCGATGTCTGCAACTGCGAATACACGAGCCATGGGCATTGCGGCTTTGTGAAGGACGGGGATGTAGACAATGACGCGACTCTCGGCTGGCTGGCGAAGACGGCGGTTTCGCATGCCGAGGCGGGAGCGGATATTGTCGCGCCGAGCGACATGATGGACGGGCGGGTGGGGGCGATTCGCGAAGCGCTCGATAAGGCGGGTCATACCACGATGCCGATTTTGTCGTACGCGGCGAAGTATGCGTCGGTATTCTATGGACCGTTTCGGGAGGCGGCGGAATCGACGCCGCAGTTTGGGGATCGACGCAGCTACCAGATGGATCCGGCGAACGGGCGGGAGGCGCTGCGGGAAATCGCACTCGATTTGGAGGAAGGCGCGGACATGATTCTGGTGAAACCGGCTATGGCTTATCTCGACGTCATACACGCTGCGTCGCGGGCCTTCGATGTGCCGTTGGGAGCGTATCAGGTGAGCGGGGAATTCAGCATGATACTGGCGGCGTCAGAGCGCGGATGGCTGGATCTGGATCGGACCATACTCGAGTCTTTGACCAGCATCCGGCGGGCTGGGGCGGAGTTCATTTTGACGTATTTTGCGAAGCGCGCGGCGGACCTGGTTGGGTAGGGGTTTTCACGACTGACCAAGTTGATTGCCCCAGCCAAAGCCAAAGACCCGCAGTTGGGTGTGGATTTGGACAGGGTGTTCAAGGTTCTTTCGTCACGGTTTCCGTTCGGCCTGAATTTCGAACGTCACCTCGGAGGCGGTGGAACTGCCTCGGGCCCCCATCCGCAAGGGCGACAAGGCGCGGGTTATCGAAGTGCGGATGCCTTCACCTGCCAGAGTCGCTGATAGTTCCGGACGGGGTGCAAGTTCGTTACTTCTTCGTTGCATCAAGGTCGCCCGTGTCCGGTACCGTGTCGCGCCGGCTTTAGAGCGTGCTGAAAACGCGTTGGCCGCCGGTGAGCGCCGATTGGAAAGAAGTGTTTTATCTGCGTTGATCCCCGTTCATCTGCGGCTATTCTTCGTTTTTCCCCTCCTCGCGTCAGTCTCCGGTTAAGCGTTACGAGCATTCGCGAACCTTCTCGATTAAGCGCCTTGTATTGATCCTGAGTTTCGGCACATGCGCGAACGGACCTGAACGTCCGCGCCGGATCATCAATGTTTTACGAGCGACTCGATTAGAGCCATGACTGCTTTGTGAATCGGCCTCAGGTCAAAGTCCGGCGCCACGTGCTCGCGGTCGAAGCTCTCAGCCAACTGGTCCATTCCGAAGAGGGCCCGCGGAAATCGCGGGTAAAGAACCTGGCCCAGAAGCCTGTGCGCCGCCTCAGCACTGCTCCGGGACGAGAGTCCAAACGTTCTCTTCAGGTAAGCGCTCAGGCGTGCGTGGACTTGTGTGAACAGAACGTCGAAATATTGCGCCGCCTGCTCGGGAAATCTTTCGGTCTCAGCCATGCTCACGCGACACATCTGAATCGAGCCTTCGTAAAGCATAATTTCAAGATACCGGCCGCAAAACATCACCAGGGCTTCCGCCGGCTTTTCTGAATAGTCGCCGGGCATCCTCAATCTGCTGAGGAAAAGTCCCCGCACCAGCTCGATCACCGCCAGGAACAGCTTCTCTTTGCTCTCGAAGTGAGCGTACAGGGATCGCTTCGATGTTTCCGCGCGACTAGCGACCACATCCATCGACGCCCGCTCGAAACCCAGTTCCAAGAACACATCTTTGGCGATCCATAGGATATGTTCGCGAAGTCTGTCGCCTCGTCTTGCCATACCCTGTTGTCGCTTAACTTGTCCGTTGACGGCAAGTATACGGTACGGTATAGTTTACTTGGAGCTATGGAGCAAAGATCATGATCGTCGTCACCACACCCACAGGCAATGTCGGCCGGCAGGTCCTCGACAATATTCTAGACACCGGAGAGCCGATCCGCGTCATCGCGCGCAAACCCTCCCGCCTCTCCTCGCAAACGCGCCGGCGCGTCGAGGTCGTTGAGGGATCGCACGGCGACATCGACGTCGTCAACCAGGCCTTCAAAGGCGCTCACACCGTCTTCTGGCTCGTTCCCCCGGATCCTCGCGCGGAGAGCGCTGAAGCCGCCTACGTGGACTTCGCCCGGCCCGCTTGCCAGGCATTCAAGACCCAGGGCGTCGAGCGGGTGGTTGGCATTTCGGCGCTAGGTCGCGGCTGGCCTAAGAATGCCGGACATGTGTCGGCCACGTTGGCAATGGACGACCTGATCGCTAGTACGGGCGTGAGCTACCGGGCGCTGACCTGTCCCTCGCTCATGGAGAATGTCCTGCGTCAGGTAGATTTGATCAAGAATCAGGGAGTCTTCTCCTCGCCCACCCCTGGCGATCTCAAGGCCCCAACCTGCGCCACGCGTGACATTGCCTCCGCCGCATCGAAGCTGCTGCTTGATCGTTCCTGGAGCGGAGTCGGCAGCCTCTCTATACTCGGCCCCGCGGACCTGTCCTTCAACGACATGGCGCAAATCATGTCGGAGGTGCTGGGCAAACCCGTGCGCTTTGAAGAGATGCCCCTCGATGATTTGAAGGCCGGACTCACCAGCCGCGGGATGTCGGAGGGAATGGCGCAAGCCATGCTCAACATGATGGCGGCCAAGAACGAAGGCCTCGACAACGCCGAGCCACGCACGCTGCAATCCACCACCCCCACCACCTTCCGCCAATGGTGCGAAGAAGTATTGAAGCCCGCAGTCCTCAATTAGTCGCGAGGAAAGCGCCTTCCCGTTACTCCGCCCGCAACGCCAACATCGGATCCACTCGCGATGCGCGCCAAGCCGGTATCAAAGCGGCCAGCACGGTAGTTGCTGTCAACACAAGCGTGACCGCGCCAAGCGTAATTGGATCGAACGCCGAAACGCCATGCAGCATTGCTCCCACAAATCGCGATAAAACAAAGAGCACGACAGCCCCGCCCAACACGCCCCAACCCAGCATGCCCATGGCCTCGCGCAAAATCATATTCAATATCGTGCGCCGATCTCCACCGATCGCAACACGCAACCCGATCTCAGCCGTCCTTTGCGCAACACTCGAAGAGAGCAAACCGTATAATCCAAGCGCGCTTAACAGCAGCGACACCAAACCGAAGAAGCTGCTGAGTAGCGTAAGCAGTTCCTGGCTCCCCAGCGCCGCATCCATTTGCTCGCGCAGCGTAACAAATAGCACCAGCGGCACAGTGGGCGCTACGTCAGCAAGCGCGCGCCGAAATCCTTCTGCCGCGGATCGCTTGTTATCAGAGTTGATCAGAAACACAAGCGAGCCGATGTGCGCGTCGAAGCGCTCCAGCGAAACCGGGAAGTAAACCGTCGGCGGTGGACCCTGTCGCACATCCGAGAACTTCGCATCCGAAGCGATCCCGATCACCCGGCAAGCGGTGTTCGCCGGAAATTGCTTCGAGTCCCAGGCCCGCACATACTGCTCGATCGCGTTTCCTTTCTTAAACAGCAGTGACGCGGCCGCCTCATTTAGAATGCACACTTTCAAACTGCGTTCTCTCACCGAAAAGTCACGGCCGGAGAGCAGGCGAACTCGCATGGTCTGAAAGTAGCTCGGTCCCACATCGTTGAACGCAAGCGAAACGATGCCTGTGCTCTTCGCTCCTTCGCCTAGCGCTTGAAAGCTCGAATTCACAGATTCGCCGGTTAGGGGTGTCCTCGAGGCCACTGAAGCAGAGCGCACTCCCGGCATCTTGTCCAGCCAGTCAATCGTTCGCTGATACAGGTTCAGCTTCGCTTCGCCATTTGTCTTAAGGAGGTAAAACGGCGAACTCTGGATCGTGACGTGGTCTGTATCAAACCCTGTCTGCTCAGACCGAAGTGTCAACACGCTCTGCGAAAGCAGCGAAGCCAAGGCTACCAAAGCCAGTGAAATAGCAGCCTGGATCGGGACAAACGTTCGCCCGGCTATGCTGCGCTTCCCTCCCATCGTCGAACGGGACTTCAGCAGCTTGCCGGGATCGGCATGTCCAGCGCGCCATGCGGGCAGCAGGCCGAAAAAGAAGGTCGTCAAAACAGCCAGACCGGCAGCGGCAAAAAACACGGCCCGATTCGGACCAACCTGCATCGGCTCTCCCATCATCGGATCTCGGAAGAAGGGCAGGAAAAAACTCGAACCGTACCGGGCCAGGATCGCCCCCAGAATGCTTCCGGCGGCTGCAATGAGAAACGCCTCCGAAAGGTACTGCCGCACAATGCGCCAAACGGGTGCGCCGAGTGCCGTTCTCACTGCAAACTCCCGTTGGCGTGAGTAAACCCTCGTCAGCATCAACCCTCCGACATTCGTGCAGCAGAGCAGCAGGACCAGACCGGCTAGTCCCTGCAGTAAGTAAAGCGGCTTCGTGTAAGTGCGAGTAATGTAATTAGGCACGCCTGAGCGCACCGAACTTACGCGTGTATCCACACCTTCGAAGATCGGGTCGTGTAGATGTCGAACCGGCACGTAATCGCTCATCAAATGGTTTTTCAAGCGAGCCAACTCTGCGCCTGCGCTCCCGATCGACACGCCGCGTTTCAATCGGCCGATGGCAAGCATGAAATACAAGTGGTTTGGGTCGTTGAGTACGTTGTCCCTCACCACAACAGTGGCAAATTGCGCCGGGAGATAGAGTTTTAGCGCTTGTCCGGGCCACAAGCCGTTAAACTCCGGCGGCGTTACACCCACCACGGTAGCCGGAGCTCCTGAAATCTTTAGTCGCTTTCCAATCACCTGGGGATCGCGGCCCAAGCGATCCGTCCAGAAGCCATAACTCAAAACTACCGGCCAGCCATGCGAGCCGCCACTCGGCACGTCATCGAAAGGTGCGATCAGACGCCCTAGGTAAGGACGCATGGGAACTACGTTGAAGGCATTTCCGGTGACCAGGCCGGCATCCACGCGGCGCAGCGAACCGTCCCCATTCTCAATCGGCAAGTCGTAGACGTTCCAGCCCGAAATGTCCTCATACGATGTGAGCTCTTTCCTGAGATCTTCGAGCATCCTAAAGGTAACGAAGCTGTTACGGAAATAGCCGGCATCGGCATTACTCGTAAGCCCGAGCTGCACCAATTGCGCCGGCTGATTCGTTGACAGCGGACGCAGCACCAGCCCATACAGAAAGCTGAACACCGCCGCGCTGGCGCCCATCCCCAGGGCCAGCGTGATAACGGCAGTAAAGAAAAACACCGGAGCTTTGCGCAGATTTCTCACGCCGAAGGCAATATCCCGGCCCCAGCCTTCGATGGCCGTCATCCATTCGCCGTCACGAACTCGTTCGATCACAACTTTCGTGTCGCCGAGCGCCAGGCGAGCATGGCGTCGCGCCTCGGAAAGATGCTCGCCAGTAGCCACCCTCTCCTCCACCTCCATCTCGAAGTGACGGCTGAGTTCGTCTTCGATATCCGAGTCGCTGCGAAAGTGTTCGATTCTGTGCCGCAATGCCTGCCACCAACGCCCTATCATTTCCCTGCCCTCCTCTCTCGTCCGAATAGCTGTCGCGTTCCCGCGCCGGGGATCAGGTCGAGAACGCGAATTGCGTCAAGCCGGTGCTTCCAATGCACAACCAGGAACGGCTTGTTCGCGTCGCCCAGAAAAAGATCTTGCCGCGCAAGCCACCAGACCTCGGGCGAAAGCGCGCCTTCGCCGTTGCTGTTGTCCGGCGCAACCGCATAGCCGAACGCTTGTATGTCGCTCGCAATTCCTCCTTGCAGAGGAATCGAGCGCTCGTACGTCGGCCGAGGCGCAACAGCGTCACTTCTATCGATCTCGCGGACCAGCTCTCTCAGCAGTAGATTAGGAACGCTTGTGCCGCGCCATCTCAGCCGGTAGTGAGCAATTGCCAGCGAACGTCGAAACCCTTGGAGACAATCTTGATTCTCCCGGCCGCCGGTCGAAAGGCAAAACAGGCGATCCGACTGGCGCTCGCGGAACCCGAAGCCGTTGCTCCTGTAATTGTCCTGATACTCAAACGTAAGTCGAATCGTATAGCCGCCGGTCTCGAACCAGTACACCGGACCGGACGCCTTGCGGCCGGCTCTTGCCACCATGCTGAGTCCACTCGCGAAGAGCGAACGCCGGCTTAGATCTTCGGATGGCGTCATCGTGCTTGGGTGCATAGTAGGTAATCTACCTATAAAACAACTACCACACATGTTACCGTATCTGAGTGGCGACAAAACGGGAATCATCTGCGGGGCTTCTGCAGGGGACCTTGGACATGATGGTGATGCAGACTCTGCTAGGCGGCAAAGCGAACGGTTACGAGATCGCCAAGGCGATCGAGCGATCCTCTGAGGATGTTTTGACGGTCGATCACGGTTCCCTCTACCCATCGCTCCATCGACTGGAGAAACTAGGCACCATCGCCGGCAAGTGGGAGCTTTCCTCCACCAACCGACGCGCTCGCTTTTACCGCCTAACGGCCGCGGGGCGTAAACAGTTGATCGCGGAACGCTCTAAGTGGGAGCAGCTGGCAGGCGCGGTAGCGCGGGTGATGCGCTTAGCCTGAGTGTCTTTGTCTACATAGCCGGGCGGCTCGCTTGCCCGAAAGTAGCGTAGAGTCAGGGAATGCTGTCGAATCGATCCATCCCTCGAAGCATCGTCATTCCAGAACTTGCCTATCCGGACATTGGACAAGCGGTTGACCGTTTATGCGAGGCGTTCGGGTTCAGCCTGCGCATTCGCATGGCAGACCATCGAGCTCAACTAAACGTCGGCGATGGCGCAGTGATTTTGATCGAAGCCGAGAGCGGAGTCTCGCTGAAAACGTCGGTGATGGTCCGAATTGAGGACGTGAATGCCCATTACCAACGCGCTCGCCGCAGCGGTGTGCATATCCTTCAAGAACCAACTGACTATCCCTACGGCGAGCGTCAATACAATGCCGAAGACTTTTCTGGCCATCACTGGTGCTTCTCGCAATCAATTGCCGACATTGACCCGGGAGATTGGGGCGGAACGCCGGGCCGCCTGTGAAAGCTCTCCGGTTGTCCAGGATTTTTTGGGTAGGTATATGCCTCGGCGTCGTTCTCGGCGCACTGACAAAGAAGTCAGGACTTACCCAAGAGCTTCCCTTCGCTTTCCACCACGCTGCAAAACCTGATGCCCGTGTTTACTCGGCATCCAACGTGGGCGTGTCGGGCCAAGACCTTGATCGACTAATCGAGGTGAAGCGTTATTCGGAATTCGAACGACAACTTCCGTCAGCGACCTTGAGCAAGAATGATCGACGGTACTTCGAGGGCATTTTAGCCGACCGCCTCAACCAGCCATCGCACGCGATCGACTTGCTCGAAACAGGATTGCACCAAGAGACAAAATTGGATGACAAACGCGCTGCATCCGCCCTCAATGCGTTGGCGCAAGACTATTTCATGGCCGGCCGCTATTCCGAAGCAACTGCCCAATATGCGGAACTGCTGCAGCGTTTTGGCGGCTTCTTGGATCAAGCTGACCAGCGAACCGTTCAGGATAATCACAACACCTTCGCCCTGGTCGGCAATGCCGCTCCGCAAAGCATCTCAGGTAAACGCTCCTTTAAGCTGCCCACTCGACGAGATCCGCTCGGGGATCTGGATGTGCCAGTCAAGGTCGGAGCGAACAACGATTGGTGGATTTGGGACACTGGTGCAAACATCTCTACGATCACGAAGAATACTGCCGAGCGCCTTGGCCTCACCGTTTCTAAAGACCACGCTCAGACCCTGGGTGCCGCAACGGGAACAGAGGTTCCTCTATCGACCGCAATCATTCCTGAACTTATCTTTGGTGGCGCCATAATTCACAACGTCGTCGTCCTCGTCATGAATGACAAGGAGCTGAATATTAATTTGGGAACTCAGGGAGCGTACCAAATTCATGGGATCCTCGGCTATCCAGTACTTGCGGCGATGCAGACATTCACTGTGGGTGGCAGTGAGATGCAAGTCGGCATCTCTGAGGATGCCTCGGCCCGCAGGGCCCGCTTGTATGTTGACGAAATGACTCCGCTTATCTCAGCCAGTTTTGGTGGCGACAGTCTCATCTTTCAATTTGACACCGGCAATTCCGGCGCTGACCTGACTGCTCGATTTTTGAAGAGATTTCCCAAAAGATTTGCTTCGCTCAAGAGCGAGCGCGGACAATTTGGTGGTGCAGGAGGCACAAAGACCGTTACCATTTTTCACTTGCCGGAACTGGAACTGAGCTTCGGGCCGGCAACTGCCAAATTCAAGAACGTCACCCTATTCGATGGGGATCGGGTTGAGCTGCTCGATAAGCTATTTGGGAATCTTGGGCAGGCGCTTCTCAATCAGTTCGATACCTATACCGTCGATTTCACTCGGATGCAGGTAACATTCGGAGAACCCGCTTCCAAGTGAAACGTTTCGGTGACAAGAGGCACTTGCAAAATTAAGAACAGAAAGAAGTAGAAATGTTCGAAAGAAGGGAGGAAGCCTTGTACTCTGTTGTTTCCAGACAAACAAAAAACAACGAGCAACCACCCTTCGTATGCAGAGTACCCCACGCGAGCGACTACAGCAGTTTTCTTCTATTTTGCAGAGTTGTTTATTTCTACGGATCGAGGAAGAAGTGGGGCCACTCCGTGCACCGGCGCAGTGGTTAGTGGCGGTCGTGAGCACGGTGCAACTGAGCCGGCGCCTGGCGCAAAGCCGCGGCTGGCGAGGACGGCGCGCCAAGGACCGGCATGCGCTGGCGACGGCCTTTGTGGCCAAAGCGGTATACGGTTTGGAGACCACGCGGCAGGTAATCGAACGTTTGCAATCGGACCGGCAGTTCCGTAGTTTGTGCGGCTGGCGGGAAGCGCAGCAGATTCCGCACGAGTCTACATTTTCGCGAGCCTTCCGAGTTTGCCGCCAGCGAATTACCGCAGCGGCTGCCTGAGGCCTTGATTCGTCGGAGCCGGCAAGGACAGCTGATCGGGCACAGCGCGCGCGATTCGACCGCAGCGAGGCGCAACGCGGCATGACAGTGCTGGACATGATGGCGGAGTTGCCGCGTCACTGCAGCCTGGGCGTGAAGAAGAGCAGCAAGGGTTATCAGCAATACTGGAGTGGCTACAAGTTGCACCTGGACGTAGCCGATGGGCAGATTCCGATCACAGCTCTACTATCCGCCGGCCGCACTGTCCTGCTGCCCTCCGACGATGCTGCCGCCTATGAACAGTACGTCGATCGCTTCGTCCGCGAGTTCCAGCCCGTCGGCGTCCGCGAAGCCGAGCTTGTTCAGTCCGTCGCCGACACAAACTGGCGTCTCCGCCGCATCCCGACTCTCGAGTTCGCTCTCTACGCCCGCGGCCGCAGCCAGTTCGCCGAAAAATTCGTCGCCGAACCAGCCGACGCCCAGGGCGGCCTGATCGAACTCGAAACCTACCTCTTTTACGAAAAACAGTTCCGCAACCTGCAACTCCAGGAAACCCGCTTACGCCGGCAGCGCGACAAAGATCTAGCCGACCTCCGCGAAGCCCAGCAGGAACGCCACAAGCAGGAAGCAAGGGATATCGCCGCAGCCGCTGCCCTCTATCAAGTTGCTAAGAACCTTCACCGCCCCTTCGAACCGGCCGATCATGGCTTCGAATTTTCCATTGCCGACATCGAGTCTTACCTCGAAGGCGCAAGCGCCGCCCAGGCCATTCGCGAACTTGCAAAAGTTGCCGCCTGAACCTTGCACGGAACATTCGAACCAGACTCCTCGTCCATCGCGAGAGGACAATGCCATGAACTTATGGAACGATCTCCGCTATGCTGCGCGACAACTCCGTCAAAGCCCCGGATTCACCCTCACCGTCCTACTCACCCTGGCCCTCTGCATTGGCGCAAATACCGCCATCTTCAGCGTTGTCGACGCCGTTTTCTTCCGCCCCTTGCCGTTCCACCAGCCCGATCGCCTCGTCATGGTCGTCCGTGAAGCCCGTCAAGGCGGTGCTACCAGCAGGAATACCGGTCAAACCGGCCGCGCCTGGGAACTCATCCGCGATCACGCCACCCTGCTCGAACCCGCCGTCACCAGCCGTGGTCACAACGGTGTCAACCTGGTCGCCGCCGGACACGCCGAGTTCATCCAGCAGCAGCGCATGGGGGCCGGCCTCTTCCATGTTCTCGGTACTTCGCCACTAGCCGGCCGCGAGTTCACCCGTCAGGAAGATATTCCCAACGGACCCAATCTCACCATCCTCAGCTACGCCCTCTGGCATCGCCTCTTCCAAGCCGATCCCGCCATCCTCGGCCGCACCATCCAACTCCGCGGTGCGCCTTACACAGTCATCGGCGTAATGCCTGAAAATTTTCGCGCCAATGGCGAAGCCGATCTCTGGACACCGCTGCAGGCATCGCAATCCAACGAGGGTGGCGGCATGAATTTCGAGATCGTCGGCCGCCTCCGGCCCGGCGTGACCGAAGCGCAGGCCACCGGACAGTTAACCGCCATCACCAAACCCATGATCGATGAAATGAAATTGCCGCCGGGCATCACGCTCATCCAGCGCGCCATCCCCCTCCAGCAAGGCCTCTCTACCGATCTCCGCCCTAAACTCGTCCTGCTCTGGGCTGCCGTCGCTCTCGTACTCCTCATTGGCTGCGTCAACATCGCCGGTATTCTGCTCTCGCGCTCCGCCCTCCGCTCCCGCGAAATCGCCACCCGTCTCGCTCTCGGCGCCGGGCGCCGGCGCATCGTCGCTCAATTACTCGCCGAATCCACCTTGCTCGCCCTCCTCGGCGGCGCACTTGGTATGCTCCTTGGTCAATTCGCGCTGCAGGCGTTGCTCGCCCTCAACCCCAAAGAATTCTCGAGCGTTTCCGCCATCCATCTCGACCTCCGCATCCTGTCCATCATGCTCGCGCTCTCCCTGCTTACCAGCCTGCTCTTCGGTCTCCTCCCCGCCTGGCAGGCCACCAAAATCGACCTCCGCGCCGCTCTCAACGAAGCCGGTCGCGGCGCGTCCCGTGCCAGCCAGACTTGGCGTCAATTGCTGGTCTTCGCCGAAATCGCCCTTGGTGTCATACTCGTCGTAGCCGCCGGACTGCTGATTCATACCTTCACCAAACTCGCTGGCCAAAAGCCCGGTTTCAACAGCGAACACGTCACCGCCGCTTCACTTTCCCTGCAGGACGCCCGCTACACCACGCCTTCCGCCGCAACTCATCTCTTCCAAGCCTCGCTCGATCGGATCCAGAACATTCCCGGCGTTGAATCCGCCGCCGTCGCCTTGAGCCTTCCCTATCAGCGCCCCCTCAACATGTACGTCCAGGCCGTCTCCGGGGAAGATCTCTCCCACCGCGATCCCATCACCAACATGACTTACGTCACGCCAGGCTTCTTCCACGTCCTGCAGATCCCCCTGCTACAAGGCCGCTTGCTCGCGCCCTCCGACATCGCTACTTCCGCCCCAGTAGCCGTCGTCAACCAGGCATTCCTGCGTCGATACTTCCATCACAACCCGCAGGCTCTCGGCGCGCAAGTCAAAGTCGGCGACACCGCCTTCCAAATCGTCGGCATTGTCGGCGATGTCCCCGAACAAAATGGCTGGGGACCCTATATGGGTCCGGTCGACGCTTTCGCCGAAGTCTACGTCACCCCAGATCAGTTCCCGGCTGCTTCCTTCGCCATGGTCAATACCTTTCTCACCCCCAACTGGATCGTTCGCACCCATGGCACAGTGGGCCGCCTGCCCTATGCCATGCAGCACTCCCTCCAATCGGTCGACCCCACGCTTCCCTTCTCCAGCTTCCACACCATGGACGAACTGCGCAGCACCTCATTCCTCGACCAGCGCTATCACGCTTTGCTCTTTTCCACACTGGCTGGTCTGGCTCTCCTGTTAGCTACCCTGGGTGTCTACGGTCTGGTGGCCCAATCCGTCACGCAACGCACTCGCGAAATGAGCATCCGCCTGGCTTTAGGCGCCGGCCTGCCAAACATTCTCCAGACCGCCATTCGTCCTTCTTTGACGCTCGCCTTTGCCGGCATCCTTACCGGCCTCGTACTCTCCCTATTTGCCGCACGCCTGCTCCAATCACTGATCTGGGGCATCTCCACCACCGATCCAGCCACCCTGCTCGGAGTCGCCGTCCTACTACTCCTCGTCACCTTCCTGGCCAGCCTCATCCCGGCCCTCCGCCTGCTCCGCCTCGATCCGGCTCAAACCCTGCGCCATGATTAAGCTCTGTCTGGCCGCAGCGTTTGCGACGCATCTGCTGACGCCCTTGTTTGGCAGAATTTGGCAGGCGACTACTCCGAGCGCACCTGGCAGCCTCTACATCTTTCTGCCAAACGGCACGCTTCTAATGACGTCGTGCGTAGAAACTTACCGGATCTCAACCTGGACAGAAGATCCAAAGCGCCGGGGTGTCATGCAAGTAGTAGAAGACGGAGTGCCCACTTACACCCTGACCATTAACAAAGTAAGTGGTCGGAACTTACAACTCAAACAAACCCTAATCCGCAGTAACGAAAAGAAAGAACTTACCCTAAAAGCCATAGAAAAGGAGTTTGTTTGTCCAGATCTTCCAAAGTAGCTAACTCGCTAACTCCATTTCCAGCCTACTTAACCTCGGTAGCGGAACTCCACCGCACTCCAAAGATCACAGTAGGGCTATAGTATTCCCGCTGATTCGGATAAATTGCGCCGCCCGTGTAGAACCCGAACACTTCGTTGCTCAAATTCAGTCCGGAAACGACTGCCTGCAGTTGTTTATACACGCGATAACTGCCCTGCACATCGAACTGGGTGTGAGCATAGAGGTACTGATCACCGAGCGGACCTTTAATGCCAAGAATTGGGTCCTGGTCCACGTTCGTCACCGTGGAATCGTGCTGATACTGGTAAGCGTAGACGTTGGCGTCGTTGCGACTCACAGCGAAGCGCATGGAGAACCGCGCTTTGTCGTAGGTCAGGCCGAGATTCCAGGTGTTAGGAGCCTGTCTCTGCAGGCGGGGATGATCGATGCGACCCTGCCCTCCCGGCGTGCTCGAACCAAAGCCTGTCGGAAACGTGACGCGCGAGTCGGCGTAACTGTAATTAGCGATCACTCCGAAGCCGTTCAGGATCCAAGGCAGCGCCGAGAGGCGCTGCTGCCAGGACGCTTCGAAGCCGGATATCCAGGCGCTCGGTCCATTGATCGATTGCTGCTCGAGATAACCCGGGAAGTTCGGATCGGTCGCCGGCAGAAATGTGGCGGTCGGGTAAATAGGATCGTAGAGGCTCTTGTAGAAATAGCCTGCTTGGAGAATGCCGAGCGGTTGAAAGAAGTGCTCAATCAGCACATCGTAGTTGTTCGCTTTGGTCGGTTTGAGATTCGGATTACCGATGACTAGGCTGGCGGGGCTAGCATTGGGGTCGGCCTGTGCGGAAGGCACAATGTCCTGGAAGTTCGGCCGCGAGATACCGCGGTCATAGGAAGCGCGGATGTTGGTGTTAGGTCTCAGCAGGTATTGCGCCTGGAAGCTGGGAGCGAAATTAACATAGCCGGAGCCGCCGTAAACCGGGGTCGTACTGCTGTATGCGCCATTGTTCAAAGTGACTTTGTTAGCCCGGTAACTCGTATCCGTACCTTCGATGCGGAGGCCGCCCACCAGCCGGAATTTGTCGAGCGTGATCGAATCCATAAAGTACCCCGCATAGATATGCTCGAGGGTGGTCCAGCTGGCCGGATCCGAAACGATGTGGTTTGTGTCGGTATTCGGAGTGAAGCCGGTCTGAAGATTGGCGTTCACGAAACGCTGGATTTTACTGTAGTCTGTCAGCGGCAGCACCGAAAAGGAACGGTCATAGTAAGTCGGGTTTGTCGCGCCGCTCAGAAACTGCGGCAATCCGAAGTTAGTCCCCGGATTAGCATCAAAGTTTTGATCGTTTTGGTTCTGAATCTTGTGGGCGTTCCGGAACTCGAAGCCGGTTTCAAACGTGCTTGGATGAGAGGCAACGCTGTAGCTATGCGAGAGCGATAACTCCGCTTCGAGATTCAGTTGCGTAGCGTTATAGCTGGGGATAATCGTGTTCGCAATGCTGTACAAGGTGGGGTCGAGAACGTTGGTGCCGTCTATCGTGGACAATTTGGGGCGACGCGGATTACTTTGGTCGAGGGCGAATTGGATGTTTTGCGGGCCATTGAAATTGGTGGTTGCGAAATCTTGTCCACCGCTGTTGTGGCTCCGCGAAACCGCGACTTGATATCCGAGAACGGTGGAAGAAAAGTCTTTGTTGCCACCTAAGGCGACGCTGTAAACGCCTTGGTCGGGACGACGGGAATATTCCCGGAAATTTTGGGAGCCTGTGTTGTCGAAAATTGTTTGTGAGCCGTTGTGCTGCAGAATAGTCCCAACCTTGGTGTCAAGGGCATTGGGGGTGTCGACATAAACGCTTCCGTAATCGAGGAAGTTCGAGTAAAAAGATTTGAGGTAAAGAGTTGAGCCAGATTTGAAGTTGTAGTCGACCGTCCCATCGGCGCCATAACGGGTGCGATTGTATTGGTAGGTTCGCTGATCTTCGCTGCTGATGTAGGCGAAGTTATTGGTACCTAAAGTGCCTATCGCCTGGGTCGGTTCCAGATCGTTAATTCCACGATCATTGTGATCCCAGGTGCCCCCGGCAAGGATGCCTAATTTCTTCTCGCTGCCGAAACGCTGCCCGATAACAGCCGAGTAATCGCTGAGCCAGCGGCCGTCCTGGATCGGCGTGTAGCCCCCGGAGGCGGAGAAGTCAAAAATGGGTTTTTCGGTCGGAGTTCGGGTCACGAGATTGACCGAACCGCCAATCGCATCGGCGTCCTGGTTGGGCAGGAGCGTTTTACTGACCTCTATGCGTTCGACGAGGGTGGCTGGAATGATGTCGAACTTAATGTTGCGGACCGCTCCTTCCGGAGACGGGACGTGTACGCCGTTGATGGTGACATTGCTCAAGCGAGGTTCCGTACCGCGAATCTGCACGTATTTCCCTTCGCCTTCGTCCCGTTCGAGTGTCACGCTAGGCACACGGCCCACAGCGTCCGCGATGTTGAAGTTCGGCAGACTATTGATCACGGTAGCGGGCAGAACCTGCACAATGTTGTCGGCGGTGCGTTCCAGATTGATCGCTTCGGCATCACCCTGCAGACGCTCGGCCCTGACGATCACTTCGTCAGTCCGCGACGCCACTTGCAGCACTGCTTCAATATCCGGCACAGGAGTGGATTGTACTTTAACGGGAAGCGTGAAATTAGCCAGCCCGACATAAGAAACGGTGAGGGTGTAATCGCCCGGCGCGATGTCGGTGAAACGAAATTGACCCTTGTCGTCAGTGGTAGCTTGTTTGCCGGATGGAACCAGATCGACACGGGCGCCGCGCAGGGCGGAACCCGCGCTGTCTTTAGCGGTTCCGCCCACAGTTACTCTGGTGGACTGAGCGAAAACAGAGAGGACCGAAACGAGAAAAACAATTATAAAAGCGATAAGATGACGGTAGGCTTGCGTATACATGTGACAACCCCTAGTAACCCAATTTGCGGATGGATTTAGTCGTTGCGGTGCGTGACTAACTCGAATTCAGGTGAGGGTAGTATCACAGATTCGCCATTACAACTATGTAAACAGCGCGTTACAATTAAATACTTTAAGTGTCTCTAGTACGGGGACTATTCGTACGGTGAAATCGACAGATCTTCAGGAGTTATTCAGATTCATCGAGTAGGTTCAGAATTTAAAGCGGACGGTAAACTGCAACCGTCGCGCCGGCAGTGCCGCGACCGCATGGCCGAAGAATGGCGAGCTTTCGTTTCCTACATACTGGGCGAAGTTCACCCGGTTGGGCAGATTGAAAGCATCCACCGCCACACTCGCTATCGGTCCTTTCTCCGCCTTCTTGGAAAGTAGAAAGTCGTGCGACCAGCGCAGGTCGAGCTCGCTATAACCGGGACCCTGCAAAGTATTTCGAGCGACGCCGGGCGGCCGGGCTGTCGCAAAGCCTGAGTTATAGATATCCTGGCCTAAAGTGAGTGTATAAGGCAGTCCAGATGCGGCCGTGAAACCAACACCCAGATCGACCCACTTATAAAGGCTCGAACTGAGAAGTAAATTCAGCCGGTTTCGCTGATCGAAATCAGCGCGCGCGTATTCGCCCGACAAGTCATAGGTATTGGGAGGCATGTAGTTGATGCCGCCCGTGTTATTATTCGTCCGGTTCAAAGTGTATTGCGCTATGCCGGAGAGATAGCGGGTCAATTTGCCGGAAAAGGAGAGATCGAGCGCCTGCTGGACCTGCCGCCCATTGGATTGAATCTGCTGGTATGTCGCATAAGCGGGGTTCGGACGGACCAGATAGAACGGTGGCAGCGGCTGGTTCACATTCAGTGATTCGAAGAGTGAGACACCCACCGAACCGCGGTAAGTAGCCGAAACGGTAGCGCTCTTAAAGATCTGGTGTTCCAGCGCGGCACTGTACAGGATGCTGTAGGGAGTCCGAATATCGGGGCTGAAACGGTAGATGTTCGGCGGCTGCGCCACCGGGGAAACGCCACCGGCGAACGGGTCGGGATAAGACGGATTCAGAAGCAGGATGCTGGTCAACGCCGGACCAGAGTAGAGCGCCAGATTGCCGATGGGCTGGGAACGTGTACGGTCGTAAAAGAAACCCGCTCCGGTGCGGAACACCGTGTTGCGTTTCGCGCCGAAAGCATAGGCAAGCGACGCGCGGGGAGAGAAGTTATTGTAATCGTGCAGTTCATTCTGCCAGTCCCAGCGCAGGCCAATGCCGAGTTGCAGATTCGGTGACACGCGAATCTGGTCCTGAATGAAGCCACCGATCTCGCGCTGCCAGTAAACGAAATGAGTGGGGCCCTGCTGGCGGGTAAACGAAAAGGGTTGGTTCGCGATATAGTCCTGCAGGCTGCTGAAATTGAATGTGCCGAGACGGTTCGAGTAGTCATCGAGCGCGCGCCGCGACATGTTGGGCATGGCGAAGCCCGCGATAACAGTGTGCTTGCGGTGCGACCAGGTGAGAGCATCGCGAATGTCCACATTATTTTCCGTATTGAGCCGGGTGGCCTGCGCGCCCCCCGCCACAAAGGCGTTCTGAACGTTGATCTGCGGCGCTTCTGTCGTGCTGGCGGTAGAATCCCGGTTGTGCTCGTACACGATCTGAAATTGGTTGAGCAGCGACGCGCTGAACACGAGTTTGTCCGTGAAGTTAAGGTGGCGCTCGACACCGGAAAGGCTTTGGCCGGCTTCGGGCAGCACGTAGCCGCCAAGGACTTGCGTTTGCGCCGAGCCGCCGCCGCTGCCGGGCGTTTGCGCGGCACTTAGGGTCTGCCCCGGTGAGGCCAGCTGGTTATCGCGTTTACGCCCTTCGTAAGTCAGCTGTAATGTTATGTTGTGACGATCGTTAATGTCGTGTGTGACGCGAGCCGCTCCGTCAATCGCGCGGATCGGACTTGGTACGTTTTCCTGGAGCAGACCGCCAGGCAGTTGTGCGTACAGCGTCGACTGCACGTCGTCGATCTGATAATCGGCCGACAACAGGAAGAAAGTCTTGCTGAGTTTCGGCACCGGACCGGTGAGGACGCCTTCAAAAATGCGGCGCTGTTCCGGTGGCCGCTCAGAGGCGAAAGCGTTCCGCGCATCCAGGTGATAATCGCGCTCGATGAAGTTGAACGTCCCGTGATAGACGGGAGAAGGAGACTTGGTGGTGATTTCGATACGGCCGCGGCCAGGACGGGAGTATTCGGCCGAGTACGGATCGTTGTTGATCTTGACGCTTTCGACGGCCGAGGCGGTCACGCCTGCGTCCTTCTGTTCCATACCGTCGACCACGATGGTGGCGCCTGTAGTTCCGGTGCTGCCCTGGTCGAGAAAATTCGAGAGCGTGCTCACGTAATCCTGATCGAAGACCGGCAGATGTTCAAGAGCGTTGCCGGTCACAGCAGCGGCATCTTTATTTTCGGCAGGATCGGTCGAGACAGTGCTGCCTTCTGAATCAACACCAACATCAACCTGCTGCGTAAAGTCGGCAATCTCCAGAGTGGCGTGAATAGGCATCACCGCCGCGCTTTTGGCCGGCAGATGAGCGATAAAAGTCTTGAAGCCCGGGTGACGGACTTCGAGCGTATTCTGGTCCGAGATCGATGCACTGAGATGAAACGAGCCTTGTGAGTCCGATTTGGTCGTGGCAAGCTGTTTCCCATCAGGAGAGAGAATCGCAACGGCGGCTTTTGGGATCACACCGCCACTCGCATCCTGAACAGTCCCGGAGATCGTCATCTTCCGGCTGGTTTGCGCAACCAAGGCGGTATGAATCAGGACAAAGCAGACCAGGAATAAGACCTGGCGCAGGAAAGGCACGTTCCAAACGTAAGAACTGAATCTGGTTTTTTGCTGAAGAGGCACGTAAGGTAGGCTTCAGCCCGCCGGTTCGTTCGGCAGCCCGATAGTAGCCTTAAATTTATGAGTATTTCACGCCGTGACTTGAACGCATTATGGGCACTCCTGCTGGCGGGATCAGCGCCGGCAGCAGGGACCGAGCTGCCCTCCAAGGTGTACGCATTTGAGAGTCTGCCGGTAAAGACAAATCCGCAAACTCATGCCGAGTCGCGGCAGGTTTTCCACGGGACAACCCACGAAGGCTTTCCCGTCGATCTGCATATCACAACCATGCCGCCCGGCCAAAGCCCGCATCCCCCGCACCATCATATTCACGAAGAGATGATGCTCATACAAAAGGGGCAGCTGGCGGCTACCATTTCCGGCAAGACCACAGTGGCCGGCCCTGGTTCCATCATCTATGTCCATTCCATGGAAGAGCACGGGTTGAAAAGCGTAGGCGACGAAGCGGCACAGTACTTTGTGCTGGCGATTGGTACGCAGAAAACCTGATTGTCCGTTACTAGCAGATAATTGCTATATAATTTCAGCCAATAGGCCGTGCTTTTCGATCTTTCCCGCCCGGCCGCCGAAAGAGGGTCTTGTGAGGATTTTACGCTACGTTGGCGTGCTGGCGATGTGCGCCCTGTTGTCTCGAGGAAGTCTGCAGGCGCAAGCGGTGAACGCAACTGTCTTAGGAACCGTCAGCGACGCATCCGGTGCAGTGGTCAGCAGTGCCAAAGTAACCATTACCGAAACTCAAACCGGGATCAGCCGCACCTCCGATACGAATGCTAGCGGCAACTACACTTTCCCCGATGTAGCGCCCGGAGCATATTCGGTGTCCGTGGAGCTCGCCGGCTTCAAAAAGGAAGTTCGCCAGAACATCGATGTCATCGTCAACACCAGCACCCGAGTGGACGTGCAACTACAGCCGGGAAGCGTCAATGAGTCGATCGAAGTTTCCGCCGCTCCCCCGGCGTTGCAAACAGACCGCGCCGATACCGGGAGCAGCATCTCGACGGCCGCCACCGCGAACCTGCCTACCGGAACCAACCGGAATTTTCAAGGCTTGCTGAACCTGGTGCCGGGCACCACCCGCGCCAGTTTTCAACATTCGCAATTTTTTAATGCCGCCAGTTCCCTGCAGACGGAAGTCAACGGGCAGCTGCGCATGGGCAACAACTATCAAATTGAAGGCATCGATGACAACGAGCGAACCGGGCTCCTGCAAATTCTGGTGCCGCCCATCGAGGCGATCCAAACGGTCGACGTATCCACCAGTAACTTCGATGCCGAACTCGGGCGCGCCAGTGGGGCCGTTACCAACGTGCTGCTGAAATCTGGCACCAACAGCATCCACGGCGCGGTGTACGAATTCTTTCAGAACAGCAAATTGAACTCGCGGAACTTTTTCAATCCGTCCGTCGGTCACCTCGCCTATAACTACTTCGGCGGAAATGTCGGCGGTCCCATCATCAAGAACAAGCTGTTTTACTTTGGCGACATCTTGGAAGTAAAAGACCACGAAGCCAACACCAACCTCTTAACGATTCCGACGCAAGCTGAGATCTCAGGCGATCTGAGCGGGTCGAAGACCGCTATCTACAATCCGTTTTCAGGAAATGCCGACGGGTCGGGACGCCAGCAGTTTCCGAACAATAAAATTCCGGCCGGAATGATCAATCCCATTTCGGCAAAGCTGCTGGCGCTGTTGCCTGCGCCGAATCAGAACAGCCCGACCGGAGTAAATAATTACTTTGCGCTGCTGCCTTTTCACAAAGACACAACGTCCTTTGACGTGAAGGTCGACTACAATCCGACCGACAAGGATCGGATCAGTACGCGTTTGAGCTTCTCCCGACCGTCGGTGTTTCAGGCACCGGTATTTGGCCTTGCCGGGGGTCCAGCACAAGGCGCCTTTGAAGGCACTGGCTTACAACGAACTTACAGCGGCGGCATCAATTACGATCGGGTCTTCTCACCGACGCTGATCAATGAATTCCGCGTTGGCGTGGCGTACTATAACAACATCTCGACGCCGGCCGACAGCGGCAATCCTTCATCAACGGCATTAGGAATAAACGGCTTGAATTTAGACCAGCGCACGAGCGGCATCGTGGGAATTGCCTTCCCGAGCGGTTCTTTCTTCAATTCGAACAATCCGCTGATTGGCTATAGCGCCAGCATGCCGTGGGTACGATCCGAAGCAAATATCGATCTGGCAGATACCTGGACGAAGATTCTAGGAAATCACACCATCAAGTTCGGGCTCGACTATCGCCGGATTCGGGACAACCTGCTGCAGGGCCAGACGTTCAGCCTGCGCGGCCTGTATACGTTTGACACGGGGCAGACTGCGTTGAAAACCGGCTCAACGGAATCGGCCACCAGCTATTACAACCAGCTTGCCAGTCTCTTACTCGACGTACCAAATCAGGCGGGCCGGGACCTCGCAACCTTTTTTCCGGCCATCCGCGGCTGGCAGCTTTTCAGCTTTGTGCAGGACCGCTGGACCGTTTCGTCGAAACTGACGCTGAATTACGGTGTGCGGTGGGAATTCTATCCTCCGTATGTTCCACAGTTCAATGGCGGCTTCTCTAACTACAATCCAACCAACAACACACTGGTGGTGGCGGGCGTGGGCGGTAATCCCAGCAATGCCGGGTTGACTACACACTATGGATATTTCGCACCTCGCTTTGGAGCGGCATACCGTTTGACTAACTCAACTGTCGTGCGAGCCGGGTTTGGCATCAGCTACACACCATTCCCGGATAATAACTACGCCTTCAACTATCCGGTCCGGGCGAATAACTCATACAACCCGGCTGTGACTACTTACGGACCGGCCGTGTTATCGGATGGAGTGACGCCGGCGACTTTCCAGAATGGTTTTCCACCCTCAGTGCTGCCGGCTATTCCAGCCAGCGGGATTCTGCCGGCACCGAAAAGCCAGGCGTACTTCACGCTCAACAATAATTTTAAAAATCCTTCTGTCGAGTCGTGGAATGTAGCTATTCAGCAGGCGTTACCGGCAAAGTTTGTGCTTACCGCTTCCTACGTCGCGAATCACGGAGTCGATAGCGTGACGCAATACAATCTCAACGCGGCCACCGTAGCAGGGTTGGGAAATGCGGGCTTGCCGGAAGCGCAATTCGGACGCACCGCTTCCACTACTTTGCTGTTTGCACCTTACTCCACCATGTATAACTCCTTGCAGGTGAAATTAGACCGGCAGTTCTCCAACGGCTTGATGGTTACCACCGCATACACGTACGGCAAAGGCATGGGATATCAAGGCGGGGATGACGGCGGCTTGGATTTCTACATCAATCAACGCCGCAATTACGCACGCAACGATTTCGACCGCACCCATACCTTTGTTCAGAGTTACGTCTATGATCTGCCGTTTGGACCCGGGAAGAAATGGTTGAGTTCCGGCATGCTGGGAAACGTCTTCGGCAACTGGCGAGTCAACGGAATTCTGACGGTGATGAGTGGAACACCCCTGACGCTGACGCCAAATTCGAATAACTTAAACGCTCCTGGAAACACGCAGACTGTAAATCAAATTGCGCCGGTAGACATTCTGCATGGCGTGGGGGCGAATTCTCCCTGGTTCAGCGCGGCAAGTTTTGCTGCGCCCACCGCCAATGGAGTATTTGGAAACACCGGCAGAAACTTTCTCTCCGGACCTGGCTTTTTCAACCTCGATGCTTCGCTATTCAAGATCATCAGCTTCCGCGAGCGATACCGGCTGGAGATCCGTGGCGAGGCTTTCAGCATCACAAATACCCCGCAGTTCAGCAATCCTGGAACAACGCTGGGAACCTCGACGTTCGGCTATATCACGGGAGCGGGCGGCGGAAACCGAACCTTCCAGCTGGGTTTGAAGTTGAATTTTTGAGCCAAGGTCAAGCTCGCAGCAGCTGAGAGAAGTCACCGCGCGAAAGTCGTTTAATGAAGTCGAGATCGCCTTCGAGAAAATCGAGCGCGGGAAGGTTCAGCAGGTCGACCCAGGAGATCTGTTCGAACACCAGCGCCGCCGGCTCGCCTGAGAAATCGGGGACAGCAAAGAAGAGCAGATGCACACGGCTGCCGCTGGGGTAGTCGTGCTCGTAACGGGCAAGTTCGCTGCCGATGCGAGCCTTGATATTCAGTTCTTCACGAAGTTCGCGGATCAGGGCTCCCTGTGGTGATTCGCCATGCTCGACTTTGCCGCCGGGAAACTCCCACTTCAGTGAATGCCGGTCCCCTTTACGGCGTTGGCCAACGAGTACTTGACCGCCGCGGTGGATGATACCCGCGGAGACGAGCAGCGGCGGGCGGGGCCTCATGACCGGCGCACCGCGATTTATGCCAGCACCGGAGGAGCAGCAGCATCGGCGGTGATCAACTGCCGCAGGACATACGGCAGGATGCCACCGTACCTGTAGTATTCCGCCTCTTGCGGAGTGTCGATGCGAGCCTTGACAGAAAATTCGGTGCGCTTGCCCTTGGCTGAAGTGGCGATCACATGCACAGTACCGCCACCGGCTGCGACCGCCTCTGGAATACCAACGAGATCGAATGTTTCTTCACCTGAAAGGCCGAGGGTTTCGTGGCCTTGACCGGGTGCGAACTGCAGCGGGAGGACGCCCATCTGCACAAGATTGGAGCGATGGATGCGCTCGAAGCTTTCCGCGATCACCGCGCGCACACCAAGTAGCAGTGTCCCTTTCGCGGCCCAGTCGCGGGAAGAACCGGAGCCGTATTCCTTGCCGGCAATAACCAGCAGCGGCACGTGTTCGAGCTTATATTGGACCGAGGCGTCGTAGATGAACATCTTCTCGCCTTTAGGCAGATGCCGCGTCCAACTGCCTTCGACGCCGGGAACCATTTGATTCCTAAGACGGATGTTACCGAAGGTGCCGCGCACCATTACTTCGTGATTGCCGCGGCGCGCACCATAGCTGTTAAAGTCGCCCGGTTTCACGCCCAGGCTCATGAGGTATTTGCCGGCAGGGCTGTCGATGGCAATCGATCCGGCGGGCGAAATGTGATCGGTGGTGACGGAGTCGCCAAGCACCGCGAGCACACGGGCGTTCGTAATATCGCGCACGAAGGTGGCCGGATCGACAACGGTATCGAAATAGGGAGGCCGTTTTATGTAAGTGGAATCGGCGCTCCAACCGAAGATGCTGCCTTCGGGCGTTTTGAGCGAGTTCCAACTGGCATCGCCTTCGAAGACCTCGGCGTATTCCTTACGGAAGAATTCGGTACGAGCGGAAGCCTTCACGACAGTGTTTACTTCTTCAGACGTCGGCCAGATGTCTTTGAGGAAGACCTCGTGGCCGTCAGCGCCCTTGCCGAGAGGATCTTTGGTGAGATCGATATCAATGCGGCCGGCAATTGCATACGCCACGACCAGGGGAGGCGAGGCGAGATAGTTGGAGCGGACGAGCGGATTTACCCGGCCCTCGAAGTTACGGTTGCCTGAAAGCACCGCCGCCACGTTCAATTTGCCTTCATTTACAGCCTCTGCCACGTTGTCTGGAAGAGGACCGCTGTTGCCGATGCAGGTGGTGCAGCCATAGCCTACAAGATGGAAGTTGAATTTCTCAAGGTAAGGCATCAGGCCGGCGTCAGTGAGATAGTCGAAGACGACTTTAGAACCGGGCGCGAGAGACGTCTTGACCCACGACTTGGGCTGGAGACCTTTTTCGGCTGCCTTTCTGGCAAGCAGACCAGCTGCCACCATGACAGATGGATTGGAGGTGTTGGTGCAACTAGTGATTGCGGCTATGACAACTGCACCATCGCTGATCTTCTCCTTATGGCCGTTCACCTGCAGTTTAGCGCTTCGCTGCGACCCGGTGAGAGAAGCTAGAAAGTTCTCTTTGACGTCGTGCAGCTCGATACGATCCTGCGGACGCTTTGGACCGGCAAGAGACGGAGTTACTTTCGAAAGATCAAGCCCAAGCGTGTCGGAGTAAACGGGATCCGGCGAGTCAACAGTAAGAAACAGACCTTGTTCCTTGCAGTAAGCTTCGACTAAGTCGACATGCTCCGCTGGACGACCAGTAAGGCGAAGATAATCGAGCGCGACATCGTCGATGGGAAAGAATCCGATGGTGGCGCCGTATTCGGGCGCCATGTTGCTGATGGTGGCGCGATCGGCCAGCGATAAAGCAGCCACGCCGGGGCCGTAGAATTCGACAAACTTGCCGACAACACCCCGCTTGCGAAGCATCTGAGTGACGGTGAGGACGAGATCGGTGGCCGTTGCGCCTTCGGGAAGCTGACCGCTCAATTTAAAACCAACCACCTGCGGAAGCAGCATGGAAATGGGCTGCCCGAGCATACAGGCTTCCGCCTCGATACCGCCGACGCCCCAACCGACCACGCCGACGCCGTTGATCATGGTGGTGTGGGAATCGGTACCCATGAGCGTGTCGGGATAGGCCTGGGTGGTGCCGTTTTTCTGCGCGGTGAAGACAACGCTCGCCAGGTATTCGAGATTGACTTGATGAACGATGCCGGTATCGGGAGGAACAACGCGGAAATTGCCGAAAGCTTTCTGGCCCCAGCGGAGGAACGAGTAGCGCTCCTGGTTGCGGGAAAACTCGAGTAGCGCGTTGTGCGCAAAAGCGCTGGAGGAGCCGAAATCGTCGACTTGAACTGAGTGATCGATGACGAGGTCGGCGGGGATGAGAGGGTTGGCTAGTTCGGGATTGACGCCCAGTTTCTTGAGAGCATCGCGCATGGCAGCCAGATCGACCACGCAAGGGACGCCAGTGAAATCCTGCAGCAAGGTGCGAGCGGGGCGGAACTGGATCTCCTGGGCGGCGGTTTTAGGATCCCACTCGGCCACATACTCTATGTCGCCGGCCTTTACCGTGCGTTCGTCTTCAAACCGGAGTAGATTTTCGAGGAGGATCTTAATCGAGTACGGAAGGCGGGAGAGCTTGACGTTGGTAGCAGCTTTCTCGAGAACATCTAAGCGAAAGATCTGAAACTCCCGGTTGTGGACCCGAAGCGTGGCTGCGGCGCCAAACGTGTTCTTACTGGCCATTTATCTTTAGTTTAGAACCTTGAGATTAGGGAATTTACACGTTTGTTTACAGGAACTACATATAGGCGGGTTGCGTGATGCCGAGGATAGTCAGTATCGAAAGTAGCTGGCGCTGGGTGAAATGAGTGAGCCAGAGCAGCGCAGTGCGCTTAGTTTCGTCCGATTCGGCGATGACGGAATGCTCGTGATAGAAGTTGTTGAAAGCTTGCGCCAGTTGGAATGCGTACTTGGCGACGTGGGCCGGTTCGCCGGATGTGATGGCGCGCTCGAGGATGGTATCGGTTCGCGAAGCAAGCAGAAGAAGTTGCCAGAGTCCTTCTTCCGCGAAGCACTGCGCCAGCGCTTCGCCAGGTAAAGCCGCCGCAAAATCGGGCAAAGATCCAAAACGTTCCTGATACTTGCGCAGGATGTTGCCGGCGCGAACAGCGGAGTATTGGACGTAAGGTCCGGTTTCGCCTTCGAAGCTGAGCGCTTCGTGAAAGTCGAAGGCGATCACGGAATTGCGCGTGAATTTCAGCATGAAGTAGCGGAGGGCACCGATGGCGATTTGTTGGGCGATGCGCTGCCGTTCAGCGGGATCGGCGGAGAGATGGCGATCGTTCACTTCGGCGAGCGCAGTGGCGATTAATTTGTCGATGAGGTCATCTGCTTTGACACCGAGCCCTTTCCGTCCGGAGACTTCGATGTAGGGACGCTTCTTGTCTTCGTCAGAAAGCGGGATGCCCATCTCGACGCAAGTACGCGGCGAGAGCGCGACCATTTCGTAGGAGAAGTGCTTGGACGCGTCTGCCTGCTTGTCGAAACCGAGGGCGCGCAGACCTGCTACGACGACATCCTGCAGGTAAGACTGGCGAGAATCGATGACGTTGAAGACGGTGGAACCGTGTCCGAAGGACGGAACGCTAGAGTGAGGCGAGGGCTCATCGGCAGTCACCCAAACCTCCCGGCCATCTCGGTAGGTCGACCAAGGCTGATAGAAGAAATCTTTGCCGAGGAGGCCGAACTTCCAGAGTTGATAGGCGATGTCTTTGCCAACATAAGTGACTGTTCCGTTGGAGCGGACAATGACTTTACTGTCGTCTTCAGCGTCACTCGATTCGGCATTGACGGTGCGAAAGGCGGAGGAAGGCATGACCCAGCAGCCGCGATTCTTGCCCTCAGTTTCAAAATAGATAGCATTGCGTTCTTTGAGCAGTGCAAAAGCGGCCGCCCAAAAGTGTAGGTGGAGAATTTCGCTTTCACGCGGTAGAAGCTGATAGACAACGTCGAGGCGATACATGGTCTGCAGATGAAGGCGAACGATGGCATCGGCTACGAGGTGAGCGAGTTCCGCGAGTTCGCCTGCGCCGGATTCGATGGCGTGCAGGGTGTCGCTGCGCCAGGCGAGAGCTTCGGGATGGTCTTTGCAGTGGGCGGAGATGCGGGCATAGAGGTCCCAGCAGAGATAGTCGAAGCGCGTGGCCGGATCGTCGATTAACGTTTGGACCTGAGCAGGAGTTTGGTTTTCGAGATAGTGGAAACCGACAACGACGTCGGCAACCTGGACGCCAGTGTTATCGATATAGTTTTGCACTTCGACGAGGCGGCCACGGGCGCGGAGGAGGCGGACGAAGGTGTCGCCCAGGACCGCATTGCGGAGATGCCCTATGTGCGCGGCTTTGTTGGGATTGATGTTAGTGTGTTCAACGATGATTTTGCCGGAGTATTCGGGAGTTGGACCGGCGGGCGAAGGCGCGAACAGCGATAGAGCGTACGCGGCGCGATCGAGTCGAATGTTGATGTAGCCGTTGCCGGCTATTTCGAAAGAGCTGATGCCGGGCAGACCGTCGAGCGCGCCGGCGAGTTCTTCAGCAATCTGGCGGGGCGGCCGCTTAAGCTGGCGAGCTAATTGAAAGGCGACGGGAATGGCCAGTTCGCCAAAAGACGTTTGTTTGGGTTGCTCGAGAGAGACATCGAGGGTGAGATTAAATTGCTGCTGAAGACGCTGCTGAATGGCCGCAATGATCTGGTTTTCAATCTGCTGGAACACTGAAATTCAGTATGGCGGATAGGCGCTTCAATCGACCTCGATCGTTCTGTTCTGCGACTCCATCATGAGCTCGCGGGACAGGATGACTCGATCGCCCGCGATGACTCCCGCGCTGGTATGGGTAAGCGGGCGGCCATCAGGAGTGTGGATGTGAATGACGAGCTGGGCGTTGAAGGTTTGGGCGGTCTGGCAGGTGACCGTCCAGCCACCGTTGGCATTGGCTTTCGTGGTCCAGGTGATGTTGCCCCAACGCGTGGGACAGTTGGTCACGCGAATGGTCTGGCCCTTGCTAAACCATGGCTTGGGCGCAGCTTTCTGCAAGTGGCAAATGTCGTGATCACTTTCTTCATAACAGAGAAGCCAGCGCAAACCGAGAGATGGTTGCAGCACACTGTTCACGACGGCGGACCAGAAGTACGGATTGCCTTGGGGCGGATGGCCGCCGGGCAGGTAAGCATCTTCGGGGGCATAACGATTGCCGGAATCGGCCGCAAAGCAACAGAGCGCGTATAAAGAAAGCAGAAAAGGACGATAGTCGTCCTGGCGAATTTTGACGGACAGCGTTCCGTGTTCCATAAAGTTGGAGACACGGGCGACATCGCCGTCGGTGCCGAGACCGACTAGCTGTTCGCCGGCCAGCGCACGATGTTTGAGATGACCGAGGTCGAGCGCTGGGTCGCCCCAATCGGCTAGAAACCAATCCATCATAAAGCGGTGGTTTTCGTAGCTCGACAGGCGCTTGGGGTCGTGGTGCAGATCGTCGGGAGTAAACGGCGTGATACCCGACTGGCGCATGGGGGGATCGCAGGCCTCGATGGTTCGCTGGATAGATTTCTCGACGAGCGTGCGCATTTCCGTACCGATGGTCTGCAGCTGTTTCGCTTCTGCGGCCAATGCCGGATCAGCGCCGTGCGCGGCGGCACTTTCCAGGCACAAGGCGTGCTGCTTTAAACCGCGCCAGGCCCAAGCCGCGTTTTGAAAGTAGTAGGGATGTGAGTTGGGAAAGTCGTTGTGCGGGTCACCCAAGTCGGCTTCGGGAGAGCCCCAGATCAAGCCGTGGCGCGGATTGTCGAGTGGGAAAGTTCGCTTGCTGTATTCGTAACGATCGAGCAGGTAGCCGATCGTGCGGCGTAGAGCCGGCAAACGTTTCATGAGGGCCGGCAGGTCGTGAGTATAGTCGTAAGCGCGCGCCGAGTTCCACAGGTACACGCCGATACACAGCGGAGCCTCTGCCTGATCCTGCGTATTGTAGAGGAAGTTGCCGTCCGGCAGAACGTATTTGTCGAGATAGTTCTGAAAGTAGGGATCGGACTGTGCGGTGAGGTTCCAAAGCTGGTGAGCCCAGATGAATTCGTAGAACGAAACCGGAAAAAGGGCGTGGCTGCGTTCCGGAATCTTGGTGTAAGCGCCTTCGCCGATTTGGTATGTGGGCTCAAGACCACGATAGCTGCAGCGGCTTAAAACAATGCCGGCGCGCGCCGCATTGAGGAGCCATTCGTCGGGAATGGAGACGTCCATATGATCGGTGAAAAAATGCTGCCAGTAGTTGGCGATGCCGGCCAGCGTTCTGTAGAAGGTGTCAGGAGTGGTGTTCCAATAGCGTTCGATCATGGTCCCGGCGTGCGGCGGCAGGATGCGTATGCAACCGATCGGCTGGGCATCAACTCCGGGCGGAAGCAGGACCATTAGTTCATAGCCGGCACCGGTTTGCGGGTTCCAGACGCCTACATTCGCCGCAGGCAAATATCCGCCGAGCAGGGTGCGTTTGCTATAGCCGGGAACGTAGTCGTAGACGCGCGGATCTTCGCCGGGAAAGAAGTGCGATGGATTGAACAACGCGCCCACAAGGTCAGGCGCCCAGGCACTCTGGCCGGCAGGCTCGGTGGCCAACTGGCGCGATCTGCCGTCGGGTTCGAGAAACAAGGAACGAAGCGGACCGGCTTCTTCATTGCCGACCAGTGTGTAGCCGATATACTCGGCGCCGAGTCCCGCGACATTTTCATAGCACGGGTCTTCATTCGAGTTGAGAACGTAGTTGCCGGGGAGGTCGGGACCAGGGACGTATGGCGGTTTCGCGAAGTGGACCCCGTTACTCGTCAACTGGCGCGGCCGGATATGGGCCAGATCGCCAACACTCTTCGGAACGCGGAGCAGAACGCCTTCGGATTCGGTGACGTAGACGATGGCTCCCAGGTGAGTGACGTGCTTTTCGAAGACGGCGGTGGCTGAACCGTTCATCGAAGTGACGGCTTTCAAAGTCCAGCCTGCCAGTTCCTGGCCTACGGAGAGTTGCTTGACTGCGGAGTTTATCTTCGCGGTCAATTTGCCGGGCTGGACATCGCTGATGGTGATGGCAGCGGCTAGAGCGTCGCGTTCACCAGGCAGGAATAACGAGTATTCGTTGTCGATCCGACCGGGTGAGTAGTTGTTTTGATTGGCTGCCGCTAAAGCTTTGCCGCGTGAGTTCAGATACAAGCAAATGGTGCTCAAGGCCTCGAGAAAAGTACGCCTGTCCATGGAATCGATCTTTCTGAGGATACAGCCGGGCCCTTGAGGGATGTGGTACGAGTGATCTGTGGTTGTGAAGCGTGTGGTGCGACTGTGGGTGGTGTGCGTAGCGATGCCCGCAATCCTCGTGGCGGATGGCGCAGACCTGCAGACATTAATTTCGGCGTTGCGGGCGCAGCAGTATCAAGAAGCGTTGAGGCTTTCCAAAGAGTTGCAGACGACAAACGCTTCCGACCCACGGGTCTGGACCCTCGAAGGCATGGCGAACGAAGGACTGCGGAACAAAGCGGAAGCGCTGGGCAATTACCGGTCCGCGATTAAGCTGGCACCCGACTATCTGCCGGCTTTAAAGGCGGAGGCGCAACTGGAATATGCAAGCGGCGAGCGAGCGGCCGCACGGACACTCGCACACATTGTGAAACTCGAGCCGGATGACCAGGTAAGCCATGCCATGCTGGCAGCCCTTGCCTACCAACAAGGCCATTGCGGCGCGGCGATTCCGCACTACAAGCAAAGCGCAGACGCGATCGCGAAAAAGCCGGATGCCCTGACGCAATATGGCGAGTGCCTGTTGCGAGAGGGAGAAGCAGAGAAGGCTGCTGCGGTACTGAGCCAGGTAGCAGATCTCGAACCGAATCAGTGGTGGCCCCGCTACAACCTGGCGGCCGCTGATTTGTCGCGCAAAAGAGCGGCGGAGGCCATCCATGACCTGGAACCGCTCTTATCTGCCGGCGATGCGCGGCCGGAGGTGCTGGACCTGGCTGCTGAAGCCTACGAAGCATCGGGCAATACTCCGCGAGCTGTCGAACTGCTGCGCAAAGCGATCCTGGCGCAACCGAAGAACGAAAGTTACTATCTGCATTTCACCGATCTTTGTTTCGACCACGCCTCGTTTCAGGTTGGGGTTGACATGATTGATGCGGGATTGACGCAGTTGCCAGGGTCGGCTAAGTTATATCTGGCGAGAGGCATTCTCTGGGGCCAACTAGGTGACTTTCGGAAAGCAGAGAGCGATTTCGATCAGGCGGATCGTCTGGATCCACGCGGAGAGATCAGCGGCGCGGCCGCCAGTCTCGCCGAGCTACAGAATAGCAATCTGGAGACTGCGCTAAAGCTCGCGCGAGCAAGGCTGAAGAATAATCCGCGCGATCCCATGCTGAATTACGTAAAAGCGGAAACGTTGAAGCAGATGGGTGTGGCGCCAGAAACGGCCGAGTTCCGGGAGGCATTAACATCGGCAACTACGGCTGTAAGACTGAAACCTGATTTTGCCGCAGCTCGCAATTTATTGGGCAGCTTGTATCTGCAGGACAACAAGCTATCGCTGGCGAGCGAGCAATTTAGAAGAGTCTTACAAGACGATCCAGCCGACCAGACGGCGCTTTACCATTTGATACAGGTTTCACGGAAAGCCGGCAGGAGCAATGATATACCGGAGCTGATGAAGCAATTAGCGCAGGCTAAGAACACCCAGCGTGAAAGGGATAAAGCCGCCGGGCGCTACCGATTAGTGGAGGCGCGGTAAAAGTTGGCTCAGAAGGTAATGCGGGCTCCGAGTTGGAGATAGCGTGGCGTGTACTGGGCGGTCGATTTGCCGAAGCTGCCGTTGGACAGATCGGTATTTACACCCTGTAAGTTGGGATGGTTGAGGATGTTATAGAATTCAAAACGCAACTGCAGACTCGCGCGTTCCGCCAGCTTGGTATCTTTCACGAGAACTGCATCCACCTGGGCAAATCCGGGATTGCGGAAACTATTGTAGTGCTCGTTCCCTTCCTGGCCGAAGGTGGGCTGTTGGACGATCGTATTGCCCGCCGGGAATAAGCCGCTTAAATAAGCGGATGTGCTGTTGGGCAGTTTGTAATTCGTGATATTCGGGAAATCGAAATTTAGGCCATCGGCGTTGTAATCCCCGCTATTCGGCGCATAGCCAACGACCTGGCCGGCTGCGTTCTTCACACCGGCGAAGGGAGCGCTGGTGTAGACATTAAACGGATTGCCGTTCTGGACAGAGATGGTCGAGCTGATAGACCATCCGCTGGCGACACGTCCCACAAAGCCATTGCCCGAGTGGTAACCGGGAAGTTTGTAGTTCAGGAGCATGGAAAAGCGGTCGGGTGCGTCCCAGTTTGAATAACCGTAGTATTGCGAGATGCCCGGATAGGACGGGTAATACTGGCTGTCGTCTCTGGAAACAGAGTGCGTGTACGAGGCATTGAAGACAAGAGCGTCTTTAAAAAGTCTGCCGTCAGTGCTGACAATCAGTGCGTTGTAACGAGCCCTGGCGGCGTTTGTCTGGTAATTGAGTGTGCCGAAACTGGAGAGCAGACGCCGGGGCGCAGCTAGGCCGCTCTGAATGAGGTCGCCCGCGAAGCCGTTGATGTTAAGACCGTAGGCGGTATTGCCGGTTTGGCCGTAACCGGTAATCAGGTTATAAGAATTAGATCCGGCATAGCCGACACTACCTACTAAGTTACTGATGAGTTTGTGTTCGACCGTTGCGGTGTAATTGAGAGTAGTTGGGACAGTAAGATTTACATCCACAGCTCCGCCGCCGCTTTGCACACCGGGTAGACCTCCGTGCGAATCCAAGCTGCGAGGAGGCAGCGCCGGATAAACGAATCCCTGCGGTTTAGAAGCGTTGGTGCCGAGTTGAAAGATAGGGGCAGCGGTTGTGCCGTCGTTAAAGAAGGTCGGAGTTATAAATCCTGGAGGATTGCCATTCAAACCGTTTTCCAGATTGCCGAGCGTTGGCATGTCGTGATAAACGCCGAAGCCGCTCCGCACGACCCAGTCACCGTGTTTCGACGGGTCCCAGGCAATGCCGAGGCGCGGCGCGAAGGTTTGCCAGAGCGATTCATTCAACACGTGACCCTGCTGCTGCATGTAGCCGTTAGCCACCTCGTCGGCAAACGTGCTTCCTGGACCCAGATGGAAATTCGCAAGCACAGTGCCGGGAAGCTTGGGATGTGGATTCCCGAAATCGTCCCAGCGAGCGCCATAGTTAAGCGTCAGATTCGGCAGGATTTTCCAGGTATCTTCAATGAACACTCCGCCCACTGTTGTCTGATAACCATACTGCCCGGGTTGCGGCTGACCGGTGAGCGGGTTGTAAGTGAGATTGCCTTCGGTGTAGACCCGGTCTTGCACCATGTCGAGCAAGCTGTTGAATTGGTAAGTCGGCGTTGTGTGGACAGGGGCAAATAAAGCTACATCGTCGCCGTGCCATCCATCGTAGCCACCGCGGATGGTATGAGTGCCACCGATATGCGTAAGGACGTCGCGCCAGTGATAGTTGTGTTGAATGAACTCTCCCTGAGAAAAACCGCTCCCCGGTCCAAAATTGGCTGTGCCGGGCGAGTTTAGTCCAGTCACGTTGATGGTGGGAACTGTAAAGTCGCCGGTGTCGTTGTTCGTGCCATCGACGGTTAAATAACCGAAGGCGATTTCATTGAGAGTGGTGGGCGTGAAGGTATGGGTGTAGTTGGCCTGCACGGAATTGGTGTAAAAGCTGTTGGTGGTCGAGAACTGGGGACGGATGTCGGCGGTTCCGGTATTCAAGCGAGTGAGGAAGAAATCGCCGTAGATGCGATCGTTCTTGAAGTACTTGTCCACGCGGCCGTTGTACTGAATGGCGTCACGCGGGGCAGCGGCGCTTTGCACGCCGTTATCAAGCACCGGCAGGCTGCACGGAATAAAAGCAGCGGCTGACGTGCCGCAGCCCTGAAAGGCTTGCGCTGCCGTTTGTGCAACGCCGGTAGTAGTAGCGGCTGTCGGCTGGTACTTCGTGAGAATGCTCGTTCCCAAGGTGTTCGGGAAATTCTGCTGAGCGAACGACAGGAATTGCGGACTTTCGTAGACGACAGAGTTCACGGCCGCGGCAGAAGACCGCAGCGGTTCGACTCCGAAGAAAAAGAAGAATTGTTTGTTCTTCCAGATAGGGCCGCCTATGTTTCCCGATACATTATTGGCGTGAAACGGCAGATAGTTCTTAGTAAATTCACTGCCGGCGTAGAAACCCTGATAAGTGAAATAATCGCTAGCAAGTCCATGGAACTGATCGGAGCCGGACTTAGTGGTCATGGTGTAGACCACAGAGCTGCCGCGGCCATACTCGCTGGAAAAGGTGTTAACCGAGGTAGTTTCTTCCTGAATCGAATCCGGGTTGGGACTGAGGTTCACGACGCCCGGGCGGATGTTACTCGTAACATCGAGGCCGTCGACCACATACATGTTGGCATTGGAGCTGCGGCCGTTGGCACTAGCATCGACTGACTGCTCGGTGGAGAAGTTATCTCCAGCAGCGCCCTGGACGCCGCTGCCAGCGAGGCCTCTGCCGGTAACACCCGGAGCGAGAGTAACCAGGCCGATCATGTTGCGGCCGGACAGCGGGACAGCGTTCAGTTGATCCTGCTGGATGGTTTCTTGATTTCTGGTTTCGGCTGTATCGAGAACAGGCGCGGTGCCGGTTACTTCGATAGCGGTAGAGGTTCCAGCGACCTGCAGAGATACCGGCACATTAAGATTCTGGCCGGTGGTGAGGGTAATGGTTACGTTGGTCGTCTGGAAGCCGGAAGCGCTGCCCGATATTTTGTAGCTGCCGGGCGCGAGACTAACGAACCGGTAATTACCATCGGCGCCGGTAGTCGTTTTTTGTGAGATGGAAGTGGCAGTATTGACGAGAGTTACGGAGGCATTTGCGACACCCGAGCCGCTGGCATCGATAACGTTCCCTTCAATGCCGCCACTAAACTGGGCCTGGGCTAGCGGCACTAGTAAAATGAGCAGGCCGAAACAGCCTAAAGCTAACCATTGGAAGCCTTTACACGTGTGAGCAGATTCCCTGAACATAGGTACTGAGGATTTTATAACAATTATTCGACAAGCGGGACGTGATGAAGATGCAGATCCCACAATGGAAGTAGAACTACATCAGCGAGGGCGGAAAGTCGCACCTGGAGAGATGGTTCGCCCGAAGGATCTGTGGTCGATCGCTCGTCAGGATTGCTTTATAGGAACCGTAAATGTCTTAACTCAAGTTGCCGGTTGCGACTTGTATACTGGCTACTGCCTGAAAGAAAGAGGAGTTATGAAGCTTTCAGTTTCCATCCTATCGGCTCTTTTCCTGGCAAGCGCTCAAGTTCTTACGGCCAGTGTTTTATATGGACTTGCCCCCAAGTTTGAGACAAACGGTTAAGAGTCAAAAATCATTGAATGGAGAATTTGACTCATGGGCTTATCTCGACGGAAGTTCAGTAGGGAGATGAAAATGGCTGCGATTCAGCAGCTGGATATGGGTTCGACGGCTGCCGAAGTGGCGCGAGCCTTCGAAATCAATCCGAATTTGCTGCACCGATGGCGAAAGGAGTTCCGCCATGGTCCGGGCAATGCGTTTCCCGGCGAAGGAAAGCGGCGCTGGGATGAGACGAAAGTGGCTCAACTCGAGCGCAAGGTGGGACAGCAGGCGCTGGAGCTTGATTTTTTGAAGGGGTGCTTGCAGCGCATCGAGGAACAGCGGATGCTGCAGGCACTGAATGGAAAGCCGCGACCTATCAACACATCCGAACGCAAATCGAAGAGGGCTCCGCAATGACGGTCACACGCATGTGCCGTCTCGGGCGCGTCAGCCGGGCCGGGTGGTATCGGTTCGATCCGGAACGCCAACAACCGGACGACGATCTGGATTTGCGGAGCGAGATGCAGCGGATCGCCTTGGAGTTCCCCTGTTATGGCCGGCCGCGGATCACCGCCGAACTAAAACGGCGCGGATGGAAAGTAAACCACAAGCGCGTGGCACGCATCATGCGGGAAGACAACTTGCTTTGCCTTCGCCGGAAGAAGTTTGTGGGGACGACCGATTCCCGCCACGGCTTTCCCATTTACCCGAATCTGGCAGGCGACATGGAACCGACCCGCCTGAATGAGTTGTGGATCGCCGACATCACCTATATTCGGCTGGAGACGGAGTTCGTCTATCTGGCCGTTGTGCTGGACGCCTACTCGCGCCGAGTCATCGGCTGGTCGCTGGACCGCACGCTGGAGGACGATCTCGCGATGGCTGCGCTGCAGATGGCGTTCCGCCGCCGCTCACCGTCAGAAGGACTGACGCATCATTCCGACAGAGGCGTGCAGTACGCCTCCCACGACTACACCAATCTGCTCAGAGATCACGCCGTCAGGATCAGCATGAGCCGCAAAGGAAATCCTTATGACAACGCAGCCTGCGAATCGTTTATGAAAACGCTGAAGTACGAGGAAGTGTATCGGCAAGAGTACCGCGATCTGAACGAAGCGCGGCGCTCTATCGCACGCTTCCTGGAGCAGGTCTACAACGAAAAGCGGTTGCACTCGGCTCTGGGCTATCGTCCGCCGGTGGAGTTCGAAGCCAATCTGGTTAACTCTGATCTGGCGGCTACCGCATGAGGAAAAAAATCGAGGGCCCTCGAAAAGCGTTTTTCAGGCATAGCGGAATCTATCGGTCCGATGTGTCGTCACCGCTCGTAAACCTGAGCCGGAGTGCCGCTTCGCGGTCGGGTCCGGGCCAGGCTATAGGACGCGCCGGAAGATTACACGCCCTGCCCATCGTTCGCGATGAGTTCCGGCCGGCTATTCCTCAACGGGTTGCTCGCCAGCATTGCCCGTCTCCGCTTCACCGGCACCCTCAGCTTAAATCTATTGCCGTTCCTGAAGAAAGCATTTATCATCGAACGGTCAAGTGTCTCTTAACTGTTTGTCTCACGCCAGGGGGCAGGTTCAATATGGCGTGAGGGACCTGGGAAGTCTCGGCGGCCTGACGTACGGACGCGGCATCAACAACTCGGGCCAAGTAGTAGGAGAGTCTTACACCGCAAGCGGTGAGGGGCACGCATTTCTATATACAAACGGCCAAATGCGGGAGCTGGGTACGCTCCAGCGCAGCCTATAGCGTAAACAATAGCGGTCAGATCGCTGGAGTATCCAGATATTCTTCATCTTCCGGCGATTTGCACGGCTTTTTATATACGAACGGCCGGATGGGAGACCTCGGGACGACAGTTGACAGCAACATCCTCGGACTGGGCATCAACGACAAAGGGCAGGTCGCAGAAACCGCTTACGTATCCGCCTCCTCCAACGTTCAACACGCTTTTCTGTATACCAACGGACAACTACAGGACCTCGGCGCGTTTGCCGCCTACGCCATCAATAATTCCGGTCAAATTACGGGTTCCAACGACTTCGCCAGCGGTACGCACGCAGTGCTCTATAGCAATGGGCAAAACAGGATCTTGGCACCCTTCCGGGTGGGCAGGGGAGCATCGCGTTCGCAATTAACAATGCAGGCGAGGTGACGGGGATCTCATACAACAGTTCCGGCGCCGTTAATGTGAACCATGCTTTTGTGTATGCCAATGGGCATATTCAGGATCTCGGCACCTTAGGTGGCTATATCAGCGTTGGCCTGGGTATCAATGATGCCGGGGAGATTGTCGGCGCTTCTTCCTTCGGCACCGAGTTCGGCTCAGTCCACGCTTTTACTTACTTGAACGGCCAAATGCAGGACCTCAACAGCCTGATCGATCCAGCCCTAAATCTTACGCTCACAAATGCGACTGCCATTAACAGCAGCGGCGACATCGTGGCTGATGGCTACGACAATCATGCTTACTTACTCACTCCGGTACCAGAGCCAGGAACCTGGGGGATGCTGCTGGCTGCAGCGGTGATCTACATAGCGATAGCTCGTTGGCCGGCAGCGGTCGCGGCTCGGTAAGTAATTGCAAACACGGAGCGGCGATTCGGAATAATTGCGGGGAAACGAAAGATCATAATGACGCCGCCGCTACAATTGAGGTGTGCCGAAAGTTACTTTTTTGCCGGAAGATAAGACTGTCGAATTCGAATCCGGCAAACTTCCTTACGACGACCATGGGAAACCGGAATCGTTACTAGATATAGCGCTGAACCTGGGCGTGGATTTAGAACACGCGTGCGGTGGGAGTTGTGCGTGTACCACCTGCCACGTGATTGTTGTGGACGGGGACAAGAACCTTTCGGAGCCGGATGATGACGAACTTGATCGACTGGAGATGGCTGCGGGTTTGACTCTGCGGTCGCGGTTAGGTTGCCAGGCGGTGGTCAAGGGGGATGTGAAGGTGGAGATTCCGCAGTGGAATCGCAATTACATCAGCGAGGGCGGGAAATCGCGCCTGTAGGGCCAACTGGAAGAAGCTTCAGCAACTGGTCGGCTTCCGCGGACGACAGATCAGCTTCGATGTATACGGTTTGCTTGTCCTGCCGGACGTGAATGGCGTCGTATAGGCGAAGGAGTTCAAGCTGGTTGTCTTTGGTAGAGAGGCGACCGAGACCTATGCCACCACGCAGGGCGTCGTTCACGCGTTTGCCTCCTTCTTCGGAAACGCATTGAATACGAGAGCGTAAATGCAGCCCGGCATCGACGGTGAGGCCGGTGGCTGTCGCTTGTATGTAACCTACAAAGTTCGAGAGAAGAGAAGCATAGTCAGAGCGGGTCGGGATATCGGCAAAGGGCAGCGTGCCTCGGCTGACGACCCAAATCTGAGCAGTTTTGGGTAGCCAGGAGAGACCTTGCTGCAGTCCCTCGGGCAAGTCGTCGGAGAAGCCGGATGCGTGAGCATCGACGCCATGCTCGACGCCTTTGGTGGATCCGCCGAGAGCAAGTCCGTCGCTGGGGAGAGCAAAAGAATTGCCGGACGAGCCGTAGAGAGTGACGTCTTTGTAGGCGCGGCGGGGGGAATTGGCGGTGAGGGTCTGCTGCAGTTTGGCACGGGAGAAGCGGCCTCGAACGATGACGAGCGAATCGTGACCGTTCCAGGTGACAACGGCGGTGGAGAGATCGCGTCGCGGGTCGAGACCGAGACGCTGACTGTTGTTATCGAGAGCGGGAAAAGCCAGGAGCGACTGATGAGCCTGATAAAACGGAGCGGTCTTCAGCTGGTCGAGATTGGCACCGGCTAGCACGGTGGTATCGGAAGAGACGAATGGCGTTGAAGTCTTGTCGAGGGAGATGCCCGCCGGATTGCGCCGGCTGCAGCCGATGAGACTGACGACTAAAAGAACGAGCGCAATACGCAATCAGAAATCCTTCCGGCGAAACAGCTGAATCGAGACCCAGAGAGTGAGTGCTCCGAAGAGAGCAGAGGTCCAGACTGGGGTCCACCAGTCGACTTGACGATCGTAAAGAATGATCTGCTTCATGGCAGCGCCGAGATCATAGACTTTCGGAATAATCCAGTAGAAAGCGAGCCAGAGATCGCGCGACCATTGCGAGCTGAGGATGCGGATAACGTTGTCGCGCTGCGCGAGGATGGTGCTGATCAACATCAGCGCCACCGCCACCATGACCGACAGTGCCGCGCTTTCAGACACGACGCCGATGAAGACGACGGCGGCGAGCAGCACGGCAAAGATGAATAGCGTGATAGGAATCGCCAGCAGGAAGCGTGGTTCCCAGATGTGCGTTTTTAGGCCGAGAATGAGCCAGATGCTGCCGATAAGATAGACGTGGTTGACGGCGACGACCAACAGGTTTCCCAGATAACGACCGAGCAGGAGCGTGGTGCGAGTGAGCGGCTTCGAGAGAAGAAGAGCGATGCGGCCGGGTTCGAGGACGCTTGGGATGAGGCCTGACGAAGCGAAGATGGCGAGAAATGTGCCCCAGATGTAGAGCGAGATCGAGACCCAGGAATAAGAGACGTTGACGAACTTGCGGATGTCGAAGACGGACCGGCTGGTGGACGACACGTTCATGAAGGAGATTGCGCCCTGGGCGAGATCGACGTTGAGGGCAAAAAGAAAGAGGCAAATGAGAAGTGTCGAGAGGCCGAGCAGGCCACGAAAAAGCCAGCGAGCGCGAGCTTCGGCAAAGGTGTCCTGGATGAGGGCGACGAGGACGGGACCAGTGGAGCGGTTCAGGGCCTGAGTCACGCAGCTCGTTCTCCCTTGGTGGCGCGGATGAAGACTTCTTCGAGGGTGTTATGCGAGGCCGAGAGGCTTTCGAGGAAGCCGCCTTCACGGCGCACGCGATCGATGAGGAGGTTGGCTTCTTCGCGCGTAGTGGCGGTGATTTCTACGCCGTCCAGTACGGGAGTGATGGCGTGCGAGGAAGCGCGCAGGGCTGCTTGCAGAGCGGGTGAAACGCCAGAGGCAACGATGCGGTAACCACTGCCGGCGACGAGCGAACTCATGGTGCCTTCGAGCGCCACTTCGCCTTTACGCAGGATGGCGACGTAATCGCAGAATGTTTCCACTTCGCTTAAAAGGTGGGAGTTGAGGAAGACGGTAACGCCGGACCCGGTGAGCTGATCGAGGATGTTGCGGATGTCGCGGCGGCCGACTGGATCGACGCCGTCAGTAGGTTCGTCGAGGATGAGAAGTTGCGGGCGGTGCATCAGGGCCTGCGCAAGGCCGAGGCGCTGCAGCATGCCTTTAGAGTATTTCTTGATGAGGACATCGCCCCAATCCTTGAGGCCAACCAGTTCGAGAAGTTCCGGAACGCGGCGCGTGCGCTCAGAGGAAGCAAGGCCGGAGAGCGCGGAATAGAAGTCGAGCATGCCGGTACCGGTGAGATAGGTGGGAAAGCGGTGATTCTCGGGGAGGTAACCGACAGGGCGGCGCGCTTCCGGATCGCGCGCATCGAGACCGAACAGAGCGGCCGTGCCGGCAGTAGGCCGGACGGCAGAGAGCAGCATTTTGACGAAGGTTGTCTTGCCTGCTCCATTGGGACCCAGGAGACCGTATTTCGTGCCTCTCGGGACTTTCAGCGAGAGATTCGAAACGGCGTTAATCTGGCGGCCGCGAAACCGGGACAGATAGATTTTTTGCAGACCATTCGTCTCGATGGCGTAGTCGGTCATCGTTTCTTTTTCGGGCGTCCTGTAACTTTAGAATACGAATCTTGCGAAGGGTTCGTTCCGTTCGGCACTACTTCGACACTGCTTTGGTTCTATTGCCCTAAATGCGCTTCTACTATTTTTCGGGAATCCTTCTTGTCGCCGCGAGTTTCGCGTGCGCCCAGACGCCGCAGCCGAGCGATGACACGCAGGCGCCGGCCCCTCCGCCAATAAAGACGACGGTAACGGTAAATTCGACGCTGGCAAGCGAGGTGCCGGCCTCGATCACGGTGGTGGGGAGTCAGGCGTTAAAGCAGATTCCGGGGATCGAGATTGACGATCGCTTGAGACAGGTGCCGGGGTTCAGCCTGTTTCGCCGCTCATCGAGCCTGGTCGCAAATCCAACGACACAGGGCGTTTCACTGCGCGCCATCGGATCGACCGGAGCGAGCAGGACACTGGTGCTTTGGGACGGCATACCAATCAACGATCCGTTCGGCGGCTGGGTGTATTGGGACAGACTGGATCCCAACAGCATCAGCGAAGTGGATATCAACCGGGGAGCGTCCACCAGCATATTCGGCGACAAGGCAATGGGCGGTACGATCTCGATCTTCTCGCCGGCGGAACAGCCGCAGCATTTGACGGCCGATTTTCTCACCGGCAATGAAGGGACGGAAGATGCCTCAGCCGGGTATACGAATCTTTGGGGATTGTGGGGACTTTCGCTGCATTCACGCGCGCTGACAACCGATGGCTATTACATTACGCCGGAGCCGGTGCGGGGGAGCGCGGACGATAGGGCGAACGTGCGGTTTGCGACAGGCGATGCGCGGATCGATTATCTCGGCGTGAAGGATCGCTTGTCATTGCACTTCGATGTGCTAGCCGAAGAGAGACATAACGGCACGAACCTGACGCATAACTCGACGGGGTTGGGGACGCTGGCTTTGACCTATACGCACTCGTGGGCCAACGATCAAATCTCGTTTCTCGGGTTTCACACAGAAGAACAGTTTCACAGCACCTATTCGAGCGTGTCGGCCAACCGGGATGTGGAGACGCAAGCGTCGCGGCAGAGAGTTCCGGTGCAGGATACGGGGGGAGCGCTCTACTGGCAGCATCATGCGAAACGCTGGAATACGATTGCCGGAGCGGATACGGACGATACGCACGGTGTGAGCTATGACTATTCGTACGCCACACACATATTGACGCCGAGCGGCGGAACGCTGCTGGAGCACGGCTTGTTCGGGCAGGGCGATATTACCTTCGGCAAGTTTCGTTTTTATGCGGGCATACGGCATCAGTTTACGGGCCAGCATGGCGATACGTTTGTGAGTCCAAACGGTGGGATCGCGGTGGGCGTAAAGAGTTTTCGTTTCCGGACCTCGGCGTACCGCAGTTTTCGCGCGCCTACTTTGAACGAACTGTATCGCAATTTCCGGGTGGGCAACGTATTGACCCTGGCGAACAGCAACTTAGTGCCGGAAGGGCTGGTGGGCGTGGAGGCGGGGTTGGATTGGAATCGTGAGAACACGCAGATTTCGCTGACCTTGTTTCGTAACGAGTTGAATAATCTCATTGACAACGCAACTCTGAAAACGCTGCCGAATATGATTACGCGGCAGCGGCAGAACTTTCCGAGTGCGCTATCGCGTGGCGTGGAGACGAGCGTGAATCATCATTGGGAACGCTGGCAGGCAGAAGCGGGCTACTTATATGCCGACGCGCGTTTAGGAAGCGGGCAGCGCATTCCGCAGATTCCCAAGCAACAGGGAACGGCGCAGTTGACGTTCAACTGGAAAGACACGCTGATTTCGGGTGGGATACGGAGCTTCAGCCTGGCGTTCGATGACGATCAGAATCAATTCAAGTTGCCCGGATATGCGGCGCTAGAACTTTCGGCACAACAGCATTTGACACGGAAGCTGTCGGCGGTGGCTTCGGTAGAAAATCTCCTGGACCGCAGTTATCTGGTGGCGCTGACGCCTTCTCCGAACACAGGGACGCCGCGGCTATGGCGGGTGGGTTTGCGCTGGAGCGGTTCGATTCGTTGAAGGGTCAGATCAGGTAACAACGTCGTAGTGCAGCATGACGACGCCGCTGGAATAAGGCTGGCAATGAGCGAGTCGCAAATTAACTTGAGGAAAGTTGCAGGGGAAGAGCGGGATGCCTTCGCCGAGCAACACGGGCTGCACGGCGAGCAGCACCTGATCGACCAATCCGGCCTGCAGAAATGCGCCAATCAGTTCGCCACCGCCAGCCAGCCAGATATCTTGGCCGGACTCCTGTTTGAGCCTATGTACAAATTCTTTTTTATTTTCTGAAACAAAAGATACGCCTCCCTCGCCGGTGCCGGATCGGGTATGGGAAAAGACATAGTTGATTTTGTTCTCGTAAGCGGGAATGCCGGCGGCCACCATAAAATCGTGCATTTTGCGGCCTATCAAGACGGTATCGACTGAGTCAAAGAAGTCTGCAAAGCCGTAGTCCTGGTCCATCCGGATCCAGTCGTAGCCACCATCTACGCGAGCGAGATAGTTATCGAGGCTGTTAGCGACAGAGAGTTTGACTTTTCGCATGACGGAATTATGACAAGCAGCAATTACATTTCATACTGTCGACCGCCTGGTATTTCTTCCCGGATGAACGAACTCAGGCAGGCTGGGCTGAGGCGTGGCAGATGCGCGAAGTAAAGACAGGTAAGCGATTAGGTGGGCGCAACGGAACTTTGAAGCTAACGGCCACTATCTTGCACAACGCATACCCGGTAGAGGGAAAACTATGAAAAGAGCACTGCAAAGTACGCTTCTTGGAGCCTTGTTGCTGGCTGGCTGTATTTCATTGCCGGCAGCCCGCGGTTTTCAACAGGCGGCAGACAACAGCGGCGCTAATAAGAATGACACTGGCGCAATGACGTCAGATAAGGCCAAGAACACCACGTCGGACGTGGCGTTGATGAAGCAGATCCGTAGGGATCTGATGAAGGACAAGTCGCTTTCTACTTACGGGAAAAATGTCAAAGTAATCGCCACGCAAGGCAAGGTGACGCTACGCGGAGCGGTGCATTCGGAGGACGAAAAGAAGGCGATCGAAGAACACGCTACGAAATTTGCCGGCGCGGGCAATGTGACAAACGAGTTGAGCGTTAAGGGCAGCTAAGAAAGAAAAAGGAGCAATTATGGCTGGAAAAAATAGTGTAGTTTACGGAATTTTCGGATCACGAGAAATGGCGGAGGCGGGAGTCGATCAGTTGATCGCCGCGGACTTCCGCAAAGAAGATATATCGGTGCTGATGCAGGACAATGCAGGCACCAAAGACTTTGCCCACGAGAAGGCTACAAAAGCACCGGAGGGCGCGACCACTGGAGCGGTGACGGGAGGCGTCGTTGGCGGCACTTTAGGGCTGCTGGCAGGGATTGGCGCACTTGCCATTCCGGGCATTGGGCCTTTCATTGCGGCGGGTCCGATTATGGGGGCTTTAGCTGGAGTTGGGTCGGGCGGCGTTGTCGGCGGCATCATCGGCGCGCTGGTCGGGATGGGGATTCCCGAGTACGAGGCGAAACGGTATGAAGGCCGCATTAAAGCGGGGGGAATTCTGCTCTCGGTGCATTGCGACGACGGCAAGTGGGTTAGTAAAGCCAAAGAAGTGCTGAAGCATAGCGGCGCTGAAGATGTGTCATCCACGGGTGAGGCATCGGCTGATTACGCCAAAACCGATGAACCGATGGGTCGCCGCAGTGCGGTCACTAACAAAACATTGGGGCTGACGGCAGACGCCGCCGAGCCGGTGAGAACAACCACTGTAGATGAAACGGCAAGTCGCAGCACTGTCGCTAACAAAACACTAGGATTAACGACAGACGCTGACGAGCCAGTGAGGACGACCACAGAGGACGAACCATTGACGGTTGGAAAGACAAGAGTCACGAAAGCGTAAGTAGCAGCGAGATAGAAAGAGGCCACGGCGAGACCTTTCGTTCGTGGCCTTTTCTGCGTACGGAGACACTGCAAGGGAAGTCTGGCGCTATCATTCGAAAGGGAGCGGGGTGCAGTAAATTATGAAGTCAGACGGGCTATCGAGACGATATTTCTTTTTTGGAAGTTTACTCGCAGGGGCGGTGCCTTTAGCGGGTTTTGGTAGCGAAAAGTCGCTGAAGGCGCTGGGCTACAAGTCTCCGAACGAGAAATTGAATATCGCTTCCATTGGAGCAGGCGGGAAGGCACGCAGCGATATTGCCGGATGTGCCGAAACGGAGAACATCGTGGCGTTGTGCGATGTGGATGAGAAGTCTGCCGCACGGACCTACGAGAGGTTCCCGAATGCACCGAAGTTTAAAGATTACCGGGAGATGCTGGATAAGCAGGGCGACAACTTCGATGCGGTCATCGTGACAATCCCGGATCACATGCATGCTACGGCGGCTATCCATGCCATGTCTCTCGGTAAGCATGTGTACGTGCAGAAACCCCTGGCGCACACGGTTTGGGAATGCCGGGAGTTGATGAAAGCGGCCGAAAAGTACGGTGTCGCTACGCAGATGGGGAACCAGGGCTACTCGAACGAGGGTACGCGCCAGTGCGCGGAGATGGTGTGGTCGGGCGAGATCGGCAATGTGACGGAGGTGCACGCTTGGACCAACCGTCCGGTGTGGCCGCAAGGGGAAGTGGCCGCTCCTGCAACGATGCCGGTGCCTTCGACTCTGGATTGGGATTTGTGGTTGGGAATCGCGAAGGACCGGCCTTATAGCGATGCGTACCTGCCATTTACCTGGCGCGGGTTTTTTGATTTTGGCTCGGGTGCATTGGGCGATATGGCTTGCCACATCTTAGGTGCTCCGAACATGGCGCTGCGCTTGACTGCTCCAACGTCCGTGGAATGCGTAAGTCTGGAAGGGCGTAGTGAGATATTCTTTCCGGCAAAATCGGTGGTGCGGTTCGACTTCCCTGCCCGGGGTTCGATGCCTCCGGTGAAGATCTTCTGGTACGACGCGATGAGAGACGAGCAGCCGAACTTTCCGAATGCTCCGAAAGATCAAATCCTGGGCGATTTGCCGGGAAACCGGGTGGGCAAGGCGCGAGGGGATGAGAAACCGCGCGAACGCCAGATTATCGGCGAGGTGTTTACGGACCAGTTCTTTACTCCGAAGGAGATGCCTCCGGAGCGAGAGCATCATCGTGATCCGCAGGAAGAAGCGGCCATGACGCCGCATGATCGAGAGCTCGCCAAGTGGATGAGCCTGATTGGCAAGGGCACGAACGGCAGCTTGTTCATGGGTGAGAAGGGCATGATTACTACGGGTACGTACGGCGAGAATACGCGCCTGCTTCCGGTGGAGAAGATGCGCGATTATGAGTTTCCGCCGGAGTTTCTGCCACGGTCGCCGGGCCATTATCGTGATTGGATTCGGGCGTGCAAAGGCGGTGCGCCGGCGTGTTCAAACTTCAGTGTCTCGGCGCCTTTTACCGAATGGATTGCGCTCGGTGCGATTGCGACCAAGATGAAATGCCGGCTGGAGTGGGATGCGGAGAAGATGAAAATCACCAACAGCTCAGAGGCGAACGAGTTATTGAAGCCGGTCGTGCGGAAGGGCTGGAAAGTTACTTAGGCTTTTGCACTCTGTAATGATCGAAAGGCAGTCCAGATAGAATCTGGACTGCCTTTTGCTTTTTCTTACTGTATGTTGATCAGTGAGAGGGCTTGACGATGAGATTGGCTTGGTTGACGACCGTATCGGTTTTTCTGGCGGGCGGAATGGCGATGGGAGCATCAATCTACGATTACAATCTGAAGACGATTGACGGGCAGCCGATGCCGCTGTTGAGTCTGAAGGGGAAAGTCGTGATGCTGGTGAATGTGGCCAGCCGGTGCGGTTATACGCCGCAGTACGCGGGTCTGGAATCGCTGTATGAAAAGCACAAGGATCAGGGCTTCGTCATTGTTGGAATACCGGCGAACAATTTCGGCAGCCAGGAACCGGGGACGAACGCACAGATCAAGACGTTCTGCAAAAGCAAGTATGATGTGACATTTCCCATGATGTCGAAGGTGTCGGTGAAGGGCTCAGACGAAGCACCGCTGTATCAGTACCTGACAGATAAGAGCGCGAATCCAACGACGGGCGGCGAGATCCAATGGAATTTCACGAAGTTCCTGGTGGGACGCGACGGGAAAATACTGGAACGTTTCGAGCCGGCGGTTGCGCCCAACGATCCGGCATTGAATGCGGCGGTTGAAAAAGCAGTGCAGTAAGCAGTAGCGCCTGCCTCATCCTCTCCGGGCTGATTGCTTCGTCATCCGGTCAATGTCCACTTCTTGGGCTTGCTGCCCCAGCAGGTGTTTGCAGCCTTTCTGCGCGATGGCCAACCGGAGAGTGGGGAGACGAACAGCGCCCGGGCGCGTCCTGATTGTTATGGTCGTTGCTCTAGTTTGCTGATGCGGTCTTCGTGATTCGCGACCAGCTCGATGATGTGGTCCAGCTTCTGGTTGATGAGCTGAAATTTGCTGTCGATTTTCAGGTCCATCAAGTTGAATTTGTCGTCGATATGGCGGTTGACGTCGTCGAAGCGTTTGTTCGTGTCGGTCAGACGTGCTCCTAGGTCCGTTCTGAAATCGTCCATTCGTTTTCCCTGGTCGGTGCGCAGATCGGTGATGCGCATATTGTTGAACATGACGGAGGCGATGGCGGCGATGAAGATGATGACGATAGCGACGATTTGTGTATCGTTCATTGGCTTGCTCCCTTAAGCTTACCTGCAAGCATAGCTGCCTGAAACTAAGCGTGGGTACTGTTGTTGCCTCCTGCCAGCGAGATGGTTTGCGCGAGTTGGGCGCCGGCCTTGTTTTCGGCGCTGGGCGCGTTCTTGCGGGCGTTAAAGCTGGCGCTAGATGAGTGAGGGGCTGTCCAAAGCCCTATAATCGAGACATGAACCGCAACGAGTGGATTGCTCCTCGGCTTAACGATCCCGTCCGCACCCAGATGTATTACGCCCGGCAAGGCGTAGTGACGGGTGAGATGCAGTATGTGGCGGAAAAAGAGAAGCTTTCGGCGGAGCTGATTCGCGAGGAAGTGGCGCGAGGGCGGCTGATTATTCCGGCGAATATCCATCATGGGGGTCTTGAGCCGATGGCTATCGGGATCGCGTCGAAGTGCAAGATCAACGCGAATATCGGGAATTCTTCGACAACTTCGAATATCTCGGACGAGCTCGACAAACTCGAATACGCCGTGCAATTCGGCGCCGACACAGTGATGGATCTGTCGACGGGTGGAGACATTCCCCGGATTCGGAAAGCCATTATTGATGCCTCGCCGGTACCGATTGGAACGGTGCCGATTTATGAGGCATTGAGCCGGGTGCGGCGGGTGGAAGATCTCAACATTCAAGTTTTGCTCGAAGTAATTGAAGAACAGGCCGAGCAGGGCGTGGATTACATGACAATTCACGCCGGTGTGCTGGTGCAGTATGTTCCGCTGACGCGGAACCGTATCACGGGTATCGTGAGCCGCGGCGGTGCGATTTTGGCCGAGTGGATGGTGAAGAATCACAAACAGAATCTTCTTTACGAGCACTTTGACGAGATCTGCAAGGTATTCCAAAAGCATGACGTGAGTTTTTCGCTTGGTGATGGATTGCGGCCCGGGTGTCTGGCCGATGCGAGTGACGCGGCGCAGTTTGCCGAGTTGAAGACACTGGGCGATCTGACCAAGAAGGCTTGGGAATATGACGTGCAAGTTATGATCGAGGGCCCTGGGCATATTCCTCTCGATCAGATTGCTTTGCAGGTAGAGAAAGAGCGGGAGATTTGTTACGAGGCGCCGTTCTACACGTTGGGGCCGCTCGTGACGGATATCGCTCCTGGATACGACCACATCACGTCGGCCATCGGAGCGGCGATGATCGGCTGGCACGGAGCGTCGATGCTCTGCTACGTCACGCCGAAGGAACACCTGGGACTGCCTAACCGCGAGGATGTGAAGCAGGGGATCATCGCGTACAAGATCGCGGCCCATGCCGCAGATGTGGCGCGGCACCGGCCTGGAGCGCGGGACCGGGACGACGAACTCTCACGCGCCCGGTTTAGTTTTGACTGGAAGCGACAGTTTGAATTGAGTTTAGATCCGCAAACGGCGCAGGCGTATCACGACGAGACGCTGCCGGAAGAGGGCTTCAAAGATGCGTCTTTCTGCTCGATGTGCGGGCCGAAATTTTGCTCAATGAACCATTCGGTGAAGACTCAGGATTTTACAGCGGCAGAGGCGGATGCGGTGCTGGCGGACGCGCAAGCGGAAGCGCTGGTGAAGCTCCGGAATTAATTAAATACAGCTTTTACGCGCATGCCGTTCTTGATCTCGGCATCGCTCGGGTCGACTACGCGATCAGCGACTTTGTCGCCTAGCTCCAATCCGGAAACAATCTGGACGTTGTTGATATCGCTGATGCCGGTTTTGACTGGCGTCCAGGCTAGAGTGTCGCCCTGCAGTTTAAAGACACCATCAACAGTGCCTAAGCGGCGAAGACCCGTTTTCGGTATGGCCACGGCATTCTTCACCACCTTGGAAACGATGGTGGCGTTGACCGAAACGCCGGGCAGTAAATCGTGCTGCGGATTCTCGATGATGGTGCTGACTTCGCCGACGGCACGGGTACCTTGAGGCACGATTTCGGTAGGCAGCTTGTCGACGTGTCCCTGCCACTTTTGACCGGGACGAGACTCGGAGGTGATGGTCACGGGCATGTTTAGTCCGACTCTGCCTAGATCCGGTTCATCGACGTAAACAATGACCTTCACCTGGTCGAGATTGCCAACCTTGGCGACCAGTATGCCGGGTTCGAGATAGGCGCCCACCTTGAGATCGAATTCATAGACGGTTCCGGCAGCGGGGGATTTGATGTCAGTCAGCTGGACATGATGGCGGGCGAGGGCTACGGCTTGCCGGGCATCCTGGAGTTTGGCTCCGGCGACGGTGCGGTCGCTTGGCGTGACGGTGCTGCGCTTCTGATTCTGTAGAGCGGTCAGATTGAGCTGGGCACGATCGAGAGCATCTTTATCGTTATCGACCTGCAGTTTCGTGACTGCCTGTTGAGAAAGCAAGCGCTTGTCGGAGGTGTAGATGCGTTCGGTGGTTTCGACAGCGCTCTGGCCGGCAGCGATGCGCCCGTTCAAATCGGCGAGGGTGGCCGCTTTGCCACCTTCGGTTACTGTGCTACTTTCCGCTTCAGCTTCCTGCTGGCGCGCCAAGGCAGCCGCCAGATCGGCCCGGGCGCTGTTTGGATCGAGAGTGACGAGCGTTTGCCCAGCCTTTACCGATTCGCCGCGAGATACGTTTACGCTGCGAACCACGCCGGAGGTCTCTGCCACGGCGGCAGACCACTCGGCCGGCTCCACTTTTCCGTTGGTTGGAACGGCACTTTCGATATCGGCATGTTTGGCGCTCGAGAAGTGAATTGTTGCTGTCGTTTCACCGCGGCTGACGCCCCACCAAATTAAAAGCAGCGTGGGCAGCACCAGCAGCCACCAATATTTCCTCATTTATCCTGATCGCGATGGACGGCCTGAATCGGGCGTCCGTCCATAATTGTGACAGACTGCGCAGCGCGAGAGGCGTGAGCGGAGCGCGTTAGACTGAGTGGGTTATGCCGCACTATCGTGTACACCGCATTCAGGGTAACGCGAAAGAGAATTTCCGCTGGGCTCCGCATACCGGCGGACTGGCGATCGTCAAGCCGAAGGATTACGAGCCAGGCGAAGAGATGGAGGCAGCTAATCCGTATGAGGCGTGGCAACGGATGGCGGAGCAAGGGCAGCCGCTCCATCCGGGAGATTTACTCGAAACGTATATACCGTTCAGCGACGGAGATGAAAGCGGGGCGGGCGATCTGCGGATTGCGAAATATATTGGCTTTGAGCCGGCGCAGTGGTTTGTGCCGGAAACGAAGCCAGTACCAGAGATCGCTCATGGGTTCGAATTTGAGAACGATCAGGTGTCGAAGATACTGAGCTGACGGTCGCCCGGCCGCGTGCTTTCATCTATTTGGCTGGTGGGGCGCTTGCCGCCCCCAATGACGCCCATCAGTTCGGTGGCAGTTACTGCTTGGCGTGGAACAAAAACCCGCTGGCGGCCAGCGCGGGCCTGGGGTGGAGTCAGGAAAAAGCCTGAGGACGGCCATTCCAGCAAATTGTGGGATAGCACACCGTCGAGCTGAGCCCCGTCGCGAAACAGGAAGCGTACCCACAATCCCGGGGCGCGAGGACGGCGCTCGAAAGTGTTGTGTTCGAGGAAGAGATCCGATTTTCCGATTTCTGAGGCGAAACAGAGCGCCTTACACTCACTGAACGAGCAGAGCTGCAGGCGGCCATCGGGGGTGATCCATTCGAGGTGGTCTGACAGGAGGTAAGTGGAAGGGTCGATAATCCCCTCCACAGGCTGACGTTCCCACCGGTACAGCACGACTCTTTTGGTAGTACTTGGGGGCAAAGGTAAGATCGTTAGTTCTTTGTTTCAAACAATTTGTCCGATATTGTATCATTGACAGAATGGCCGGTAAGCAATCGTTCGCCGAGTGGATGCGTTCTTACCTGCAGCTATGCCGGACGGAAAAAAGTTTAGCAGCCAACAGTCTGGATGCATACCGGCGAGATCTGACCCATTTTGGGGGTTACCTCGATGGCCATGGTGTTGGCGAGGTCACATTAGACCAGCTTAGGGCTTATGTGGACGAGTTGCGGCTAAAAGGAATATCAAACCGATCGATCGCGCGAAAAATTACGACTTTACGGGGATTTTTTGGCTTTTTGGCAGAAGAAAACGGGATTGAAACAGATCCTACCGAACTGCTTACGGCGCCCAAAATTGGCTCTTCGCTTCCCAAATATCTTGATTTACCGGCGGTAGACGGAATTCTGCAAGCTCCATCGCAAGCCTCGAAAACCGGGCTGCGCGATCAGGCGATGCTGCATTTGTTGTACGGTGCGGGGTTGCGGGTGAGCGAGTTGATTCAATTGCGGGTTTCCGACGTAGAGGAGGAAGCGGGAACGATCCGGGTGATTGGCAAGGGGAACAAGCAGCGGCTAATCCCGATCGGGCGCGCCGCGCTGGCGGCAGTACAGGATTACGCGGGGCGGCAGCGATCGAAGTTATTGAAGGGGAAGACAAGCGCGTCGTTATTTGTAACCGCGCGAGGCAAGGCAATCACGCGGCAGGGGTTCTGGAAGCTGTTGCGCGGATATGGAAAGAAGGCAGGAGTAGCGAAGGCGGTCAGTCCGCACGTTTTGCGGCATACCTTTGCCACGCACCTCCTGGAGGGGGGCGCCGATTTGCGAAGCGTCCAGGCGATGTTGGGCCACGCCGACATCGGAACGACCGAGATTTACACCCACGTGATGCGATCTCGCCTGCAGCACGTGGTGAATACGCACCACCCGCGAGGCCAGAGCAAGGCGGGGGTTCGTTCGGAATAGGAGCGTAAAAAACGTATGAGCGATTACATGTTCATGCTGGACAGTCATCTGAGCGGAGAGCAGACAAAGGCTCTGGCGTCTATCCGGGACGCCGCCGAAGAAGCCAATCTGAACCTGTTCCTGACGGGTGGCGCGATGCGGGACATGATGGGCGGGTTCCCGATTCGCGACTTGGATTTCACGGTGGAAGGCGCCAGTGTTAAATTCGCCCGATCGCTGGCCCATAAAGCAGGGGCGGAAATTCTCAGTGTGGACGAACTGAGGAAGAGTGTAGAATTGCGCTTTCCGGGAAATGTGCGTGCCAGCATCTCGATGGCCAGGCAGGAGAAGTACGCGAAACCGGGAGCCAAACCGCAGGTGCAGCCCGCTACCATCCACGAAGATTTGCGGTGCCGCGATTTCACGATTAATGCAGTGGCGTTATCGCTGGGAAAGGCCTCGCGCGGCTTACTGCTGGACCCGGCAAACGGGCTGGGCGATCTGAGTAATAAAGAGCTGCGCGCACTGAGCAACTACGGTTTGTATGACGATCCCTCCCGTATCCTGCGCATGGTGCGGCTGCGGGTCCGGCTGGGTTTTACGATCGCGGAACGAACCCAGTCTCAATACCAGAATGTGCGGGAAGCACAATTGGAAGCGAAGATTCCGGCAGCGGCCTGGGAACATGAACTGCAGCAGGCAGCGAACGATCCGCTGGCCGGAGACATTTTAAAGGCTTTTGAAGAAGAAAATCTGCTGCAATCTGTCTCGCCCGCGCTCGGCGGACCGAAGTTGAATTTGTTGGGATTTCAAAAGCTGCAGAAAGCGCGCCAATCGTTGCCCTTTGGGATGGACCTGGGAGCGAATTTCCAAGCGTTATTCCTGTTTTTATTCCTAGAAAAGCTCTCGCCGCGCGAGCGCTCGACCGTGGTGAAGGCCATTGGCTTTCCAAAAGAATCGCTGGATGCAGCTGCGCGCTTAGAGACAAAAGCGACAAAAGTCGAGAAGGAAATTGCGACAGCCAAAATCACGCGTCCGTCGGCTCTCTACTTTTTATTGAACAAGGTGCCTGGTGAGGTGCTGCTGTTTTTGCTGGCCCGCTCCGGGCAGCGACTGGTACTGGATCGAATTAAGAATTACCTGCAAAAGTACCTGCCCGCCGCACAGGAAGTCACCGAGCAGGATGTGCTGGCGAAAGGCGTAGAGGCCGGCACGCCTAAGTTCGAAAAGGCGAAATCGCAGTTAATAGCAGCACGGCTGGATGCCAAACCTAAGAAAGTGGTGGTGGAAGAACCGCCGCCGGTACCGGTTTCGGGGCCAGGCCGGCGTTCTATCAGCATCGCCAGGTAAGTAGTTTTTCTACCTGAGTCAACGATCCCGGGGTTCGAACGTCTTTGATGACAGTTGAAGAGGGCATCGTGGCGGAGGGGTGCCCTGCCTTACTCCTGCAATCAATCGGAGCTGGAATCCAGGTCGGTCGAGTGCGGTGGTACACAGGCTGACAAGTTTAGCTTTTTGACCGGACTGATTCGCTTCATCACGCTCATGACGCGGCATGGGTACTGTTCATCCGGGTTGTAAAGGCGCAACTTGCCGAGGACGTCGCGGTGGCGATAGAGCGAGCTTCGTCCCAGTTTGAAGGCGACCGTTTTCAGACCAGCTTCAATGGATGGAAAGACTTCCAATCCCTGGTTCCAGCCGAAAACGTTGTTGTTGCGGTACTGCTTGCCGCCGCTCGACTCAATGACGGAGATGCTGGGGAGAAGCCTCCAGTCAAGCTGATTCTCGTCCGCAGCCTGGATAAAGTCGGAGGCAAGAGTGGCTACCGGACAATGCAGCTTGTTCAGAAAACGCTGCAGACTCAGGATGCGTGTATCAGGCACCGGCGTTATTTTGAGTGATGGCGGTGCGATACGAGAGAAGCGGATCGGTTCCTCCAGAGTGGCGATAGCCGGCAGAAGGAAAAGTCCTGCCGCTATAACGATTCGCTTCCAAGAGACGGAGGAGATCCTTACGCGGCCATAACTGGCACGCATTCGTACATAGTAGCAAATTATGGTATTTGGATTGCGAAAGGGCTAATACGGGCGCGGATTATGGGAGTAGTCAGCCATTCTACGCCTTACAGCTCTGCTGTGAAATCAAAGAACCGGCCTACGAGAAGCTTGTCGTCCGGCAGCGGGCGGGGTAGCTGGATGTCGTCTTCTGCGCTCAACATTCTCTCCACACCAGGTTCGAGCACTTTGATCTGCCTCTGCTTCGGATCAACAAGCCAAACGGCCCAGGCGCCGTTCTCCAAATACAACCCGGCCTTCTGCTCGGTCTTTTTGTGACGATTGGACGGTGAAATCACTTCCACAACAACCTGCGGACTGCCAACCGGATACTCTTCGGTTTGGAACCACCGTTCCCGGTCCATCACAAATACGTCCGGTGAGGGCATGCTGTGACTCGATTCCAGCCGCATGTTGATTCGTTGACGCGCAACAAAAGGCGCGCCGACCAAGACCCGTTCAAGCCAGCGATGAATCCGGTAAGCGACCTCTTGGTGCTGAAACTTTGGATCGGGCGACACGACAATCTCTCCCCGGATTAATTCATCCCGAAAGCCGGGCGGACTGCGGAATCCCCGGTACTGTTCGATAGTGACGGGATGGAGTTTGCTGACAGTGCTCATGGTGTATTCCGGCAATACTGCATCCGGACAAAATTATACCCGTTTGCGCCGGGTTGGATCGCCGCGCAAACGGGCAGTAGGGGAAACAGAAACGAAGCGAATTAAACCGTTACCGGCTCTGGTTTTTCATCCTGCGATTCGAGCTTCTCTTCGTGATAATCCTTCTCAGTATTTAGAGCCCACAGATTATCGCGGCTGCGGATGTCGGCTGTGATGTTGTCTACCGCAGTCATGGCCGTTAGCATCGAATGGTCCTGATTGTTGTATTTGTGCATGCCGTTCCGGCCGATCAGGAAGAGGTTGTCAAAGTCATCTACCCAGGAGATAATCTCCGGGAAACGATCGTAGGAACCGAAGTAAGCGGGATAGGTTTTGGGAACTCGAATAACGGTCGCGTCGAACACGTTCTCGGGATCGAGGATATTCATCGCGGACAGCTCTTTCTTGGCCAACTCGATGAGTTCGCTGTCGGTCCGCTGCCACAAGCTGTCGCCTTCATTGCAGAAGTATTCGAGACCGATCCACACCTTAGTAGGATCAGCCACCATGGCCGGACTCCAGTTATTGAAGATCTGCAAGCGTCCGACCAGCACGTCCGGCTCCTGGATGTAAATCCAGTTATCTTTGACCAGCTCACCCGAAGGTTCGCGGAGCTTGATACGGTCACAAAGTACGCCGACAGTAATGAAGTCACGATACATCAGGCCATCTGAAATTTCACGAACGGCGGCCGGCGCGGGCGGATTCATCTTCGCGATGAGTTCCTTGACGGGCATGGTCGAAAAGAAGTAATCGCCTTCAAAGCGCTTGAGTTCGTTGGTGTCGCTGTTCCGGGCCAGCACAGCGGTGATGACTTCGCCTTCGTGTTCGATCTCTTCCACTAACCAGTGCATAAGGATCTCGCCGCCCATGTGTTTGACACGGCGAGCGACTTCTTCCCACATCTGGCCAGGACCGAATTTAGGATAGAGGAACTGCTCGATCAACGAAGTCTCGACATCTTTCTGCGCGATATCGGACTTCTTCTTCGGACCGAGCTTCTTCAGCATGTGCAGGAGTGTTTTAAAAATGGAGAGGCCCTTGATGCGCTGTGCGCCCCACTCCGCGCTGATGGATTTGCAGGCGATACCCCAAACTTTTTCCGTGTAGGACTTGAAGAAAGTCAGGTACAGTTCGCGGCCGAAGCGATTGATGAAGAACTGCTCCAGGTTCTTTTCATTGCGGATCGGGAACAGTACCGATCGCATGTAACTGAAACCGATCTTGAGGGTTTTCCAGATGCCCAGCTTGCGAATGGTATCGGTACTCAGCGTGATCGGGTATTCGAAAAAACGGCGCATGAAATAGATGCGCGATTTACGCTGGCGAACCAGCATGATGTGATCGTCTTTAGCCGCATCCGCCGCGCGTTTGGGGGCAGGTACGGTGGTGCTCTGACGCTGATAGGTAATCTTAGTGTCGGCTCCGCCGGTCGATTGCATCGGCATGACGTTGAGCCACCACTGCATCACCCGGTCTGACTTGGAAAAAAAGCGATGACCACCAATGTCGATGCGATTGCCCTTGTAATTGATTGTTCTAGAAATACCTCCGATATAGTCGCTCATTTCGAGCACAATGGGCTGAATATCAGTCCGGGAGAGCAATTCAAAGGCAGCGGTAAGGCCGGCAGGCCCCGCTCCCACAATTACAGCTTGCTTCGGTCTTTCGGCAACAGATGTCATTAAACTCCTCCCATACAGTCTAGCGAAGATAAGTTACGTTCAGCCTCTAAGCCGGCAAGTTTTGTCGTGGTACTAAGCTTCATTTGAGACAGCAACGCAAATGTAATGGTTCTATAACTAGCGTCATATTCTCGGTTGGGCGCGCAGCAGCCAGCAGTGGCTGGACCTTACGTGCAGTCCCCCTTTAGAGCAGTGATTGCGAGACGGTTTGAATTTCGAGGGCCTCTTCTTCGGACCGATCCAGTTTGGAACGATCCAGTTTGACACGGTCCGCGCGTGAGCGAGCCATGCCAAGCGCTCCCCAGAACGTGATCAGCACGTACTGAATGGCTTGGAAAAGCAGGATGTAAGCAATTGCGCCGGTCTTCGAAAACCCGAATGGGGTGAGTACGCTGACGGCAACAAACTGATAGATGCCGACATACCCCGGCGTGGAAGGAAGCGCACTTCCCAGACCGAGGCCGGTGACCAGGAGTAAGGCGATGGCGAGATTGCCGTGCAAGCCGAGTGCCTGCATGCCAAACAGGGTGCCAGCCGCATCGCAAAACCAGACTACGGCCGTGAGAGCAACGAAAGAGGAAAGCCTGCGCCCGTGATGGAAGCTGCGCATGCCGACCATGACTTGGTCGAGGATGGCTACCAACTTGATCTTGAGGCCGTCGGGCAGGGGCAAAAAGTGCAGCAACCGTTCCCACTGCCGGTGCAGCTTCGGCAGAATGGCGATAGAGGCGACGCCGCCGAGGCCGATGATGGCGAATGGGGTGGCGGCGTGAGCGAACCAGCCGGGTTTAAACGGCAGCGTCAAAAGCACGATGGAACTGATCAGGACGAGTCCGATGGCGTCGCACATGCGCTCGGACAAAGCGGTGGTGAGCACGAATGTTTTGCTTAATCCGGAAGCGGCGCTGATCATGAGCGTACGGACAACTTCGCCCGCGCGTGCCGGCAGAAAATTATTGCCGAAATAGCCTGCCGAGGTGGCCCAGAAGGTAGTCGAGAGTTTTACCGGAGCACCGGCTTCGAGCAGAATACGCCAGCGCACCGCTCGCAGGAACAAGGCCACCGTGACCATCAGGCAATTGAGGGCCACGAACAGCAGATTGGCATGAACGAGGGTTTGCCAGACATCGGCCCAGCTGATGCCGCGGAGAGAAAAGTAGAGCAGCACGGCAGCAAACAAAAGGGCTGCCGCCCAGTACAGAAAACGGTAAGAAGATTTTTTTTGTGTTGCTTCAGAATTCATACGTTTGTTTGAGACTTCATCAGTTGGACATTCTGGTTTAGCGGTTCACCGGGAGCGTACTCAAAATTGACGCGCTCCTTCTCGACGACATGAGGGCGCTTGAAGACTTGTGTGTGGATTGCGCCGACATATTCTCCGAGAATCCCCATTGAGACCAACTGCACGGAGCCGAGAAAGAACAGGCCGATAACCAGGGGGGCGGTACCGACCGAGAAGTGGCTCCAGAAAACCAGTTTGTAGAACAGGTAAGTAAAACCAGCCAGGATCGAGAGTGCGGCACAAGCAAATCCGATGAAGGTAGCAAGGCGGAGCGGCACTTTCGAGAGATTCGTGATGCCCAGCATCGCATAATCGTACAGCGTATAAAGATTGTTCTTAGTGATGCCACGCATGCGGCGCGGCTGATCGAAAGCGAGTTCGTAATGAGGCAGCCCGATTTCGGCAATCATGCCGCGAAAGTAGGGATTGGCTTCGCCAAACGAGCGAACGGCCTCGACCACCCGGCGTTCATAAAGACCGAAACCGGTAAAATTCTCAAACGTTTCGATGGAAGACAATCTTTCGACCAGGCGGTAGTACTGGGTTCGAATCCAGAACATCAGTGCGTTTTCCCGGCTGGTTTTCTTGATGCAGAGCACCATGGAATAGCCTTCTTCCCACTTTTCGACCATGGCGGGAATGAGTTCGGGCGGATCCTGGAGGTCAGCCACCAGTCCGATGACGGCGTCGCCCTGAGCTTGGAGAAAAGCATGGAAGGGTGAGCGGACGTGCCCGAAGTTGCGTGCGTTTACGATGACCTTAACGTTGTGGTCTTCGCCGGCAATCCGTTTCAGGATCGGGACAGTGTTGTCTTTGGAGGCGTTGTCAATAAAGATGTGCTCGTAGCGATAGCGGCCGAGTTGCGACATGACGGCCCGGACGCGCTTGTACACTTCTTCGGCGTTCTCTTCCTCGTTGTAGCAAGGCGTAACTATGCTAATGACTTTCTTACGCTCGGGGTGGATAAAATTCGAGTTGTCGGAGTAATCGTTTGAGATAGACAATCCTCCTTACGCGGAAACGGAGTGTTCGAGTTCGCTGGGCGTGGTTCTTGCCTCAAGCAAGGAATTAATCAGTTCGCGCACGGCTCCGTGGCCGCCGTTGCTGCTGGAGATAAAGGAAACGCGTTCCAGAATGGCGGGTTGGGCGTTCGCCGGAGCCGCCGCCAAGCCGGCCAGCTCGAGAGCGGGCAGATCGTTGACATCGTCGCCCATGAAGCAAATCTCTTCGAGCTGCAATTGAGCGGCCTCGGCAAAACGTTTTAGGGCAGCGGCCTTATCTTTACAATTCTTTTCAACGTGCGAAATTCCCAGCTTGGCGGCAAAGCGATCGACTAGCGGGCTGTCTTCCCCCGAGATCAAAGCGATAGTAAGGCCTGCTTTGCGAGCGAGCGAAACGCCCATAATGTCCGCAAAAGAAAAGCGCTTCCATTCCTGACCATCCGGTCCCCACCAAACGCCGCCATCGGTGAGAACGCCGTCTACATCCAGTGCAATGGCTCGCAGATGGTTCATGCCGAAGCGGTGGCGTGAGCCGCAGCACCGACACGGCGGAGTTTCTGGATGATGGGGACCTCGCGTTCGAAGACGCACTTCACGCCATCGCCCATCGACTGCTCAACCAGGCGGACATCGCGGACCAGGCGCGTAATGCCGTTCGGTTCGAGCGAAGCAGCCTGATCGCTACCCCACATGGCGCGATCCATCGTGATGTGGCGTTCGACCGAGGAGGCACCCAGTACGACCGCAGCCACACTGGTAGGAATACCGGTTTCGTGGCCGGAGTAGCCCACCGGCAAGCCATAACGCTCTTTCAGCGTGGGGATGACCCGCAAATTCAATTCCGGATAGGCGGCCGGGTAAGTGCTGGTGGTGTGCATCAGGTGCAGATTGTCATGGCCCAACACTTCCACGGCGTGATCGATCTCTTCAATGGTGCTCATGCCGGTGGAAAGAATGATCGGTTTGCCGGTCGCGCGGGTATGCTTCAGTAATTCATCGTCGGTGAGCGAAGCAGACGCGATCTTGAAACAGGGCACATCGAAACGATTGATAAAGTCAACTGAATCTTCATCCCAGCAGGAGGCAAACCAGGGTATTTTGACGGCCTTGCAGTAGACGTCGATGTCCTCGTACTCGTCACGGCCAAACTCCAGACCGCGTTTTAGATCACCGTTAGTTGTACCGAAAGGATTTTCGCGAGGTTTGGCGAGTTCCTCTCTGGAGTAAACGACATCGACATTGCGTTTCTGAAATTTGACAGCATCGCAACCAGCGGCTACGGCTACGCTGATAAGACGTTTTGCCAGGTCGAGATCGCCATTATGATTGATCCCGATTTCCGCGATAATAAAGCAGGGCTCGGTGTCGCCCAGCTTCCTGTTGCCGATCGTGAATGAGTTAATTTCTGGTGACATCGAATCGTCTCCCTGACCTAGCGATTATGGCATACTCAGGGTCCTTTCAGGCCATATTGAGAGACTTGTTCAAACGAAACAGTTTTAGGGAATTAGCGGTTTAAGATAGAGTTGTTTTATGGCAACAGAGACCCTCGCCGCGCCACCTTTGGTCGACTTTTCGCGTAACTATAAATCGAAACTGCTTAGTGCGCTGGACACGATTGATCTGGAGGGCGTAGGGCGTGCCATCGGCGTGATCGAAACAGCGCGCGACCAGCAGCGCCATATCTTTGTCTGCGGCAATGGCGGCAGCGCCTCAACGGCGTCGCACTTTGTGACCGATATGGTGAAAGGCGCCAGTTTCGAGAAGAAAACGCGTTTTCGCATCATGGCGCTGACCGATTCAATGGCCACCATCACTGCTTATTCGAATGATGTCGGGTACGACTGCATTTTCGCCGAACAATTGAAAAATTTTGCCCAGCCGGGAGATGTGTTCATGGCCATCAGCGGTTCGGGCAATTCGCCGAACGTGGTGCGGGCGATGGAATACGCCAACCAGGCCGGCTGCAAGACAATCGCTCTGACGGGGCGCGATGGCGGAAAGCTGGGCCAACTGGCGCAACTGCAGATCCACGTCCGCGAACCGCACATGGGACGGATTGAGGACGGGCACCTGATCGTATGTCACATGATTTGCTACTACTTTATGGAGCAGTAGCGGATTGGTGAGCGAAGCGGCGGCGATCAGCATTCCGCCGGAAGTGGTCGAGACGGCCAGAAAGTCGCTGGGAGAGTTCTTTGCGCCGCTTGCCAAGCTGGATGCGGACGCCAACATAGCCGATTTTCTCGACAGTTCCAAGGCTTTCAAGCGCGCGCGGATTTTAGAGCGATATACTCCGCTGCGCGAAAAGAAAGTGCTGGAAGTTGGTTCGGGCTTCGGAACCAACCTGGCGGTATGGATCAAGCATTTCGCGGTGGATGGCTTCGGGATCGAGCCGGGATCGGCTGGATTCAACGAAGGGTTTCTTTGTTCGAAGCAGGTTTTCACCGCCAACGGGATCGATCCAGAGCGAATTAAAGACGCCACTGGAGAAGCAATTCCACACGAGGACGAGAGCTTCGACATCGTGTACTCGGCGAATGTGCTGGAGCACACTTCGCACCCGGAACGGGTGCTGGCCGAATCGCTGCGCGTGCTGCGGCGAGGCGGCGTGCTTCACATGGAGCTGCCGAATTTTCTGTCGTACTACGAAGGGCATTACCTGATCTTTCAGCCGCCGCTTATTTCAGAAAAGATACTGCCGTGGCTCGTCCAGCATGTCTACCGCCGCGATCCGTCGTTTGCCCGAACGCTGCATACGCGCATCAGTCCGATCTGGTGCCGGCGCACGATCGAGCAACTCGGAAAACATCATCCACTCGAACTGGTGTCGATGGGAGAAGAGGTGTTTCTGGAACGCCTGTCGCACACCTTTCAGTTCGAAATGAAGTCGGTGGCGGGGCGGCTGCAACGATTGCTTGGCTTGCTGCAGAAGGCGAATCCGAAGAACTGGCTGGGACACACGATTGTAGGGCTGCGAGGACATTATCCGATTTACCTGACAGTTCGTAAAGGCTGAAGACCCTCGATCAAGCAGCACGATAGGATATGGATACAAATCTATGCCTAGTGCTACCAGCACCACCAATTTGACAGGAAAAATCGCCGTCATCACAGGAGCGAGTAAAGGGCTGGGGCGAGCCATGGCTTTGTCGTTGAGCCAGGCAGGCGCAACGATCGCGCTGGTCTCACGGGATCGCGAGAAGTTAATGGGTGTGCGCAATGAACTCGCAGCGCAGGGCGGAACGGCCGAAGTGTTTACGGCGGATGTACGCGAAGAAGCAAGCGTGGCGCAACTGGAAAACGACGTACGGGAGAAGTTAGGCAAAGCGCAGATATTGATCAACAACGCGGGTATCAATATCCGCAAGAACCTGACGGAGTTCACGCTCGAGGAATGGCAAAGCGTGATCGACACAAACTTGACGAGCACGTTCCTGATGTGCCGGGCCTTCGTGCCGCACATGAAGGGATCGGGATATGGGCGCATTTTGCAAATGACGTCGATCATGAGCCACGTATCGCTGCCGCAGCGCAGCGCGTACTCGGCCAGCAAGGCGGCGCTGCTGGGGTTGACGCGAGCGCTGGCGCTCGAACTGGCGGCGGATGGGATTACGGTGAACGGCATCAGTCCAGGTCCGTTCGGGACTGAGATGAATACGCCGGTAATGCAGAACCCGGAAGCGAACGCACAATTCCTGGCGAGCATTCCAGTGGGGAAATGGGGCAAGCCGGAAGACATCGGGTCGCTGGCGGCATTTTTGTGTTCGGATGCGGCGGTGTTCATTACGGGGACAGATATTTTGATTGACGGCGGCTGGTGCGCCCGCTAAGAGATGCATGAAGAACGCAATGTTCTTGAAACTTGTTCTTTTCCTAGCTGTCTCTGGTACGTTGTGCGCCCAGACGATTCAGTTTGACGAAGGGCGCAAGATATTCCTAATCACAACCGCGCAGAGTTCGTATGCGATGGGCGTCGCGCCGAACGGGCAGTTGCAGCACCTATATTGGGGAGCTCCGTTGTGGCGTATAGCGGACATCCAGCCGGCGATGAATGCGCGGGATATTTCGTCGTTCGATCCGGGCGCGATGTTGGACAACGAGGAGTATGCGGGCTGGGGCGGTACGCGGTATTACGAAGCGGCATTGAAGATCAGACGGTCGAATGGAGATCGGGACCTGGTGCTGCATTACGTAAAGCACGACATCGAAGGCGATGAGCTACGCATAACGCTGAAAGATATTCGCGACGACATCGAAGCAACGCTGCATTACCGGGTGTACGGAACGACGGGAATTATCAGCAGGTACGCGGAAATCCGCAATGGGACCGGGCAGGCGCTACAGATCGACAGTGCGCAATCGGGCACGTGGTATCTGCCGCACGGTGAGGGCTACCGGTTGTCGTATTTGAGCGGGCGTTGGGCGGCGGAGACACAGCTCAATCGCGAACCCATCGAAGAAGGCATGAAGGTGCTTGAAAGCCGAACGGGTCACACGGGTCACAACCTGAATCCCTGGTTTGCGATTGATCGAAACAATGCGGATGAGACGCAGGGGGATGTGTGGTTCGGTGCGCTGGCGTGGAGCGGCAACTGGCGGATTACGGTGGAGCAGACGCCATACCGGCAGGTGCGGGTAACAGGCGGGCTGAACACGTTCGATTTCTCGTACCAGTTGAAGCCGGGCGAAACGCTGAAGACGCCGGAGTTTTATGGCGGTTATTCGAACCGCGGTTTTGGCGAAGCATCGCGCCTGCTGCACGAGACGGAGCTGACATCAATCGAGCCGAATGGAGCCAAGGGGCGCGTGCGGCCGGTGCTGTATAACTCCTGGGAAGCGACCGGGTTCAACGTGACGGAAGCGGGGCAGAGGACGCTGGCCGAGAAGGCGGCCAAGCTGGGCGTGGAATTGTTTGTGATCGACGACGGCTGGTTTGGCAAGCGCAACAACGATCATGCGGGGCTGGGTGACTGGGAAGTGAATCCGGCAAAATTTCCGCAGGGGCTGAAGCCGCTGATCAGCACGGTGAACGGGCTGGGCATGGATTTCGGTTTATGGGTAGAACCGGAGATGGTAAATCCGGATAGCGATCTGTATCGGGCGCATCCGGATTGGGTGATGAATTTTCCGGGGCGGCCGCGGAGTGAACTGCGCAATCAACTGGTGCTGAACCTGGCGCGCGAGGATGTGCGCGAGTACGTGTTTCAGTTTCTGGACAAGCTGGCAAGCGAATACAACATTCGCTATTTCAAGTGGGACATGAACCGCACATTTGCCGAGCCGGGCTGGCCGGAAGTAAGTCCGCAGGAACAGCAGGAACTTTGGGTCAAGTACGTGGAGAATTTGTACGACATTTTAGGGAGGCTACGGGCGAAGCATCCGAATTTAGAGATCGAGTCGTGCTCGGGTGGCGGCGGCCGTGTGGACTTAGGAGTGATGCGCTACGTGGACGAATTCTGGACGTCCGACAACACGGAAGCTTTTGACAGGCTGCGCATTCAGGAAGGATTTTCGCAGGCTTACGCGGCGAAGTACATGTCGGCCTGGGTGACGGACGTACCGAACCAGAACGGGCGGAGTGTATCGTTGCAGTTCCGTTTCCTGGTGGCGATGCAGGGAGCGCTGGGCATTGGAGCGAATTTAAACAAGTGGTCGGCAGAGGATACGCAACTGGCGACAAAAATGATTGCGCTGGATAAGAGCATACGGGAAACGGTACAGCGCGGACAGCTATACCGGCTGCTATCGCCGCGCACGAGTGATACGACGGCGAACGAGTATGTGGGCGCGGGCGGGAAACAGGCGGTGCTGTTCGCGTTCCGGCACTCGCAGCAATATAAGACGCCAGCGCCATCGATTGCTTTGCAGGGACTAGATGCGCGGGCTCTGTACCGTTTGGAATCGGTGGATGGAAAGCTGCAAAAGATGAGTAGTGACGTGAGCGGGGCATATTTGATGAGTCAAGGTGTGCAGCTTACGCTTGATGGAGATTTCGACAGTACGGCGGTGGTGTTGACGCGGGTGCAGTGATGCCGCTACGCCGTAACACGAAAATATGGCGTAACGGCGGGTCGGAAAAGACACCAGGCGATTACGCCGCAGAACAGAGAGTGAATAGCGAACTCGGGCAATAAGTGAAAGGCGCTCAGTATGACATGAAAAGCGATCCAGGCGAGCGCCAGCCAGCGCGCCCAGTCTTGTCCAAGGAAGAGATATGCGCCACATAAGATCGCCAGGAGGCGGAGAAGTTCAATCCAAACGACGCCGGATTCAAACGGATGCGCCGCCTCGAATTCTGTGAAGTGATAGGCAAAGCCGATGGCGCCGACTAGTGGGGTGTGCGACCATTTCGTTTGATACTGAGGTAAAGAACTCCAATCGCTTCGCTCATGGTTTCCGTGCTTCCGGTTGGAGAGCCACTGACGTGGCTCATGGCTCCGAAGAATACGCTGCTTCAGAGCCGCGAGCGGAGCGACCGGAGTTGCATCGCTTGGTAACGTTTTCATCGCGATACCCCACTATGTACAAGCAAGCGACGAGAGCGACGGAGAGGGGCCGATGGTTTGCATTCATGGCAACAGCTCTTTATCGAGCAACTGCAGCACCGCTTCGCTCGGTTCCAACTCGTCCGCATGTGGCGGTATGAGCGACCCTGCCTCGCGCAGCGCCTGGACGGTTCCAATAAAATCTCCGGTGTCTCGGCGCCAGCCATTTCCGGAGGCGTAGATGGCCCACCCTAAAGGCGTTCCCTCATACTCGCGCGATTTCAGTTCGAGGGTAGGATGGAAGCGCAAAATATCGCGAGCCATTTGCGCATTGCCGTTGAACCCAGCCCAGTGCAGGGCGGTCGCTCCCATGTCTCCTGGCGTATCTACAGGCCAGCCCGCCTCCAGCATCAGGCGGACGGCGTTTGTGTTGTTGTTCTGGGCAGCGTTTGGCAGCTTGCGCTGGTCGGCGTCCGACAGTGTTTTTGCCGCATCGGGATGCTTCGACAAGAATTCATTGAAGACGGCTTCGTCGCCCAGCTCGCACGCTAGCGCCAGCTTCAGGTCGTCCGGCGTCCGCGCCAGCAGCAGTTGAAAAACCTGCTCGTGCCCGAAATCGCGCGCTACCGAGTGAGCGGTGCGGTGCGCGCCCAGGGTCCAGATGTAAATCGAGCCGCCGGCGCGCGGATCCTGATTGGGAAACCATTCGTCCGATACGCTCATGCGGATACAAGCGGGATCGCGGTCCAGGTGCTGCCGCACTAGATCGACATCGCCGAGCGCGGCCGCCAGCAAGATGTCGGTCTGGCATCCAAGTGACACCAGGTAGCGGGCCACATCCTGCCGGTCCTTCGGATAGTGCCGTCTCTGGTCCACCCGCAGCATGTACTGAGGCGGCGTCGATTCGTGGTCCACATCGCGCGCGTTCATGTCAGCGCCGTTCTCGAGAAGGAACTTCGCCGCTTCCACAGTGGAGGCAAAGTGGAGCGGCGTCTGTCCGTCCCCACCTCGTGCGTGCACGACATCCGCATTCGCCGCGACCAACTCGCGCAGCTTCGGCATGATGCCCAGCCGGGCAGCGGAGTGCGCATCCAGCTCTGCGCCGCGTTCGAGCAGAAACTCCATCAAGCTCGGATCGCAATCATCGAGCACGCCGAATCCGCCGGCCCACCATTCAGTTCGCTTCTGGATGTCGGCCCCGTTGCTCAGTAAAAGATCGATCGTTGCTCGGTCGCTCCGCTGTACAGCCGCGAATAAAGCGTGTTGGCCGAAACCGTAGTCGGGCAATGGATCGTCGAGCTTCGCCCGCAGTTCGGGATAGCGCGCAAGGACCTCGCGTACCCGCGATACATCGCTGTCGCACACGGCATTCTTCAGCTTCTGCGCCGGAGCAAGCCCCAGCGCCTCCACGTGCGACTTCAGCTCCGCCCAAGTGGGGAAACCATACTCGTTGGCCAGGGTATATTGAGCGTCCGCCAGTTTGCTCTGTAGCGTGCTGCGCTGCAGTTCTTTGGCTTGCTTCTTGAGAAATTCGAGATTCGGTCTTTCAGGTAGTTGACGAGACATCACTTCTCCTATGGCCCGGTGTCCGCTATGACGGGCAGAAGAAGTAAATACTCGGATTCAAAAACTGGTTCAGGCGGGATCTTCCCTTTCCGCGGACGGGGTGCAACCTGAATTTGCGATTCTAAATATACCAGAATGCTTACTGCGGAAGTGCGCTTCCCTTCCCGAGATAAACGCGCAGGTTGATGCTACCCACGTTGCGGCCGCCGGACTTGGCGTTCCAGGAAAGTTCTTGCCATTGCCGTTTCCCACTTTCCGGCGCGACGATCTGCATCAGCAGCGGGTACGATTGGCGAGGCGCGACTTCGAAGCGACGATAGGGCGATTTATCGACCCAGCCCGCTGGGAGCACGGGAGTCAGAGTAATCTCCTCGGAATCGGGCGTTTGGTTTTCGATAACTATTGGAATACGCAGAGTGCCACCGAAACCCATACCCACTTCGGGGACAGGCAGCAGTTTTGCCAGATGCTCAAGATTGTGAGCTTTCCACAATTGCGCGTAGAAGAGCCAGGGATCGCCGATGGAAACCGCTATGCCTTCGCTACGGGCGGGGCGATAACCGGCAACGGGTGCAAAGGGAACGGGATCCGGACTGGTCCCATCAAAAATATCCCCCGTGACGCTTCCGCCAACCACAGACTTGCCGAAGATGAACCGAACCGGGAACTCGAAGTCTTTGAAGTTTTGGTTTTGAAGCGCGCGCTGACCGAGCTTTGCGTCCTGGGTGCCATAGAAGCTCAGCTCTTCCGCGGCGAGTCTCGCATACGATTGATGTTTTAGCGACGAGATATCGGTGGTCGAGTAACTTGGGCCTTCGCCGTCCAGAAAATTCTTGCGAAAAGGCGACAAAACTCGCGGATCATGCCAGTACGGGATGAAGTTCTCGAACGCATCGGTAAAGTAGTAGATTTTCTGTGGCTGCCAGGTTTGAAGACCTTCGGTGTAATTCATCATGCCGGTTCGGTCTCGCGCCGGTGAGACCTGCTCAGAGAATTTGGTGCGGTCGCCGGCGAGATCGAATGCTTCGGTGGCGAGGACACCGGCGGCCTGATGATCGGAATGGTTTTCGCCGGCCACGGTATCGGGAAGCCACGTCAAAATGACTTCGGGGCGGGTTAGCCGGACAAGCCGAACCACTTCGTCGAGGGCGCGGCCATGGTTCCAATGGTCCAGTGCCCAAAGAACATTCTGGCCCGGCGTGTCGCTGCCGCCTAAGAACCACACGTTCTCAATACCAAGCGACGCGAGAGCCTTGCGCGATTCGAGGATGCGCATCTGGCCCAATGTTCGACCGGCCTCATTGCCCATCTCATCGCCGCCGCCGCCGCCGGACGAGCAGTAAATAACCGCTACGCGTTTCTGCTGGTCAGCGAGCCGTGCTAGGTAGCCTCCGATGGTGGTGTCGTCGTCAGGATGGGCGACCACCAGCAACACGTCCGCTTTGTAGCGGTCGTCGGGCTGGAGAGCCTGAGGAGCTTTGGGGTTGTCTTGCGCCGTCACGAGGCAAGACAGACCTAGTGAAAGCACGAATATCGTATTTCGCCGGGTCACTGTTGTATGGGCGTCTCAGCAGGAGCGTCGGGATGTACTTGGGGAAGTGGCCTAAAAAGCGGCGGGCCCTCTTCGGGCAAGTCATAGAGCACCCAGGAAGCCGCCATCTCTTCGGAAGTGGGCTCTCCCCATCGAATTGTTTTTGAAGGATCGGGATTAGCTGGATTGTTTGCGGAGTTATCGAAGTGCGCGGTGACAATGAGGCGACTGCCTTTGGGCGCGGGCACCGGATCCTTTAGTTTGTACTCGATTTGCCAGTTAAAGTCGTACCGCGGAATCGACAGGAGGGTCTCTTTGGTGGCATCCGGGCGCATCAATTCCCACTTCATGTCTTTACCGCGAAAGTGCATATGCGGTGTAAACGCGAGTAGACGCGCGTTGTCTTTAAAGTCGTAACAGAAAGTTACCTCGTGATTCGGTGCGTCGGCTGGTATCTGAAACAGATAGGCATCCATGTCCAAGCGCCGCAAGACCTTTCTGGGAGGTTCTTTTGCAAAGACGAATCCAACGCTGGATCGATCCTTTTCTTCCTTGCCTGTGCCCTTTGCATAGTGAATCTGAAAGGTGATAGTAGAGCCGGCCGGAATCAAGCGTGCGTAACCAGGCGGGTAGACTTCAGGCGATCTTCCCGGAACAAAAGTCGTCAGCTCCTGTGCTTCTTCATGAAATTTTTGATCGGGCAGGCCACCCTCGCCGAGTTCCCGGCACGCATCATTGACGACCGGAACGTCGAGACGAATGTGGCGGATGCTGCCTTCTTTATAGGTGAAGCGCTCGAAAAGCGAAGGAGTAGGCGCGGGTCCACTTCGCGGCGGCTTCGGCGGAACGATATATACGTGGGCATGGTGCACTACTTTGCGGTTGCCGGGCCGCAACTCGACCGCCGTTACCCACTTATCCTCTGAGAAGTTTGTCGCTATGCCGGCAAAATTCTGGTAGTCGTCGGAGGCATTCGCCTGGACGGTGTACTCACTTTGCATCGAGAAAACCGCGTCGGGTTTGCCGATTCGCCAGCCCTCCACGAACGATGGCGCGGCGGGAAGATCCCCCGCTTTACCTTCTTGGGCGCCTTGATCGACCCAGGTGCGAATGACGTCGATTTCGTGCGGGCTCAAACTCGGATCATTCTCGAATTTTCCATAGTGTGGATCGGCATGCCAGGGCGGCATCTTCTTCGTGAGCACTGCCAGGCGAATGGCTCGGGCCCAGGGGCGAGCGACAGAGAAGGTGAGGAGCGACATCGGCGCGATGTCACCGGGGTGGTGGCAGCTGACGCACTTCGCATAGAAGATAGGAGCAACGTCCTTCGAAAATGTGAGGTCGGCGGCGGACATACCGCCGATCGTCAGTCCGAACATCAGGATCTGAGAGATCTTCATCTTTTTGTGAGTGACCGGTTTATCTATTTCACTACAATTCGCGGCGGGTTTCACTTATCTGCTTGACTCTATCTTGAGCAGTTCAATAGACTAACTCTTATTCCGAGGGGCGATGTTTCTATGTTCAAGAATCTCAAGTACATTCTCGCGCTGGGCGTACTCACCGCTTCGGCTGCCTTCGGCCAAGCGGTTTCCGGCAGTATCACAGGAACGGTACAGGATCCAACAGGCGCCGCGGTTCCGAATGCGGAAATCGCCATTACGGACCTTGATCGGGGCGCCGTGTACAGCGTCAAGAGCAGCAACGATGGGAATTTTTCGCAGACTCATTTGCTGGCGGGCCACTACCAGGTCAAGGTCTCGAGCGCTGGATTCGCAGCTTTCACTGAGAACGCGACGGTGCAAGTTGACGCGACCACTCCCGTGGAGGCAAAGCTTTCGCCGGCCAATGTACAGACCACTGTCGAAATCACGGATGCTACGCCGCTATTGACTACGGACCGGGCGGAAGTCGCTACGACGCTGACCGGTGCGCAGGTGCAACAACTTCCGGTGCTCGATCGGAACGTGACGAACTTGCTGCTGATTGTCCCGGGGGTCTTGCTCAACCAGACTTTTCAGATTGCGACGAGTGAAAATCCGCAGGGCGGAATCCAGGTAGATGCAAACGGCCAATTCTTTACGGCGAACGGTTTTCTACTCGACGGGACGGAAAATCAGAGCGCAATTCTGGGCATTGCGGTCGTGAATCCCGACATTGATTCGCTGCAGGACTTCAAGGTTTCTACCAGCAACTACGATGCGGAGTTCGGGTCCGTCTCCGGAGCGCTGATCCAGGCCACCACCAAATCGGGCACTAATCAATGGCATGGGTCAGCGTTCGAGTTTCTGCGGAACAACATCACCAACGCAACCAATCCATTCACGCAGTTGAATCCGCCACTGCGCTGGAATCAGTTTGGCGGATCAGTCGGATTTCCGGTGCTAAAGGACAAGCTGTTCGGCTTCTTCGACTATCAGGGGACACGACGCCGCACTGGAGGATCGATTCTGACGACTGTACCTACGGCAGCCGAACGGAATGGAGATCTGAGCGCACTACTCGGAAATTACATTTGCTCGGACGGTACGGCCAGCCCCAGTCCTTGCAGCAACCCGGTAATGGTGCCGACGACCGAAGGCGGATCGGTAGCCGCGCGCGGCAACATGGTCTTCGACCCGAACACGGGCAACCCCGATGGGTCTGGACGCCAAGTGTACTCGAAGGGCGGACAGGTGAACATCATTCCTGTGGCAGCTCCTATGCAAAAACTGCTCGGGTTGATTCCGGGGCCGAACAACGGCAGCAGTTTTTTCAACAACTTCATCACCGAGAGCGGGCAGCGGTTCGACATCAACCAATACAACGGACGAGTGGATTACAATTTCACGGCAAACACCCACATCTTTGGCCGCTACACGCTAGCCGATTTCAACAACTACTCACCGGCGGCTTTCGGGGATGCCGGGGGCGGACCTTCCGCGTTTAACTTCTCCGGCGATTCGATTGACCGGAATCAAAGCCTGGCGCTGGGCTTCGATCATACGTTCGGTCCAACGCTTGTGACTGACGCGCGGTTCGGCTTTTACCGGTATCGGATTCGCGTTCAGCCGAACGATGTCGGAACCACACCGGCGCAGGATGCGGGCTTGCCCGGGCTGAATACCGGCTCGGCTTCAACCAGTGGGCTGCCGGCGTTTTACATCAACGGAGACGGCGGGTTTAACTTTGGCTATGCGCTTGGCGTGAACGGATGCAACTGCCCGCTGAAAGAGACGGAAAACCAGTTTCAGTGGGTAAATAACTGGACAAAAATTGCAGGGGATCACACGATTAAGTTTGGTGGAGATATCCGCCGCGCACAGCAGCAGCGCATTCCGAGTGACAGCCACCGCTCCGGCGAAATTACCTTCAACGCTTCAGAGACCGGTGACTCCCTAATTGATCACAACGCAGGAGGAAACGCTTCTACCGGCTTAGGTCTCGGCTCTTATCTTTTGGGTCTGCCCGCTACGTTTAACCGCTACTACACGGCCTACAATTACTATCCCGGCCTTCGCCAGACTCGCACATTCTTTTACGTGCAAGATTCGTGGCGAGTAACGTCGAAGCTGACCTTGACCTACGGTTTGCGGTGGGAAGACTATTTGCCCCAAACAGCCGCCAAGGCTGGGGGCGCTGGCAGCTTCGATCCCAGCACGGGCGAAGTGCTGGTGGCGGGCATTGGCAATGTTCCTCTCAATCTTGGCGTCGAGTCATACAACAAGCTTTTTCAACCTCGTATCGGCATCGCTTATCAGGCTGCGCCTAAAACCGTCATTCGTGCTGGATACGGGAGCAGCGCCAATCCTGCCGGTCTGGGATCGGTTTTCGGGCAGGGCGCGGATTACAATCCGCCCATCGTAAATCCGCAAAGTATCAACCAGTCCAACATCTACTTCGCACCGTTCAGTATCCTGAATGGTCCGCCGACGCCGGTGAATCCGCCAGTCGGGTCCAACGGACGATATTTGCTGCCGGACGGGATCGGTATCAACTACTTCACAGATCCGCTCAGTTCGTATCGCATTCCTTCGGTTCAGTTTTGGAATCTAACATTCCAGCAGCAGTTGACCCCGACGATCGCGCTGCAAGCCGCCTACGTGGGGAACGTGGGTCGCCACCTGTTCGAATCACTGAACCGCAATCAAGCGGTTCCCGGGCCAGGCGACTTGGATCCTCGCCGTCCTTTTTATAACCAGTTCGGATTGGAACAGGGACTGTTCCAATATTGCAACTGTTCCACCTCCAATTACAATGCGCTGCAGACTCGATTTCAGAAGCAATTCTCGCGTGGGATCGATTTCATGTTGACTTATACCTGGTCGAAGGCGCTCGATTACGCGTCGGAGGGTAGCGGTGGGTCGCCTTCGAACATTTACGATGGACGAAACGATTACGGTCCGGCGTCGTGGGATCGCGAGCACGCGGTCACGTTCACTCACAACCTCGATATTCCGGTGGGCCGCGGTCGTCATTGGAAACTCGGCAACAACGCCATTGCAGATGTAATCCTCGGCGGCTGGCGGTTGAGCGGAGTTCATACCTTTGGCACTGGCCTCGCGTTCACCCCGACAGTAGCCAACGCGCCGCTTCTCAACGACCCGGACTTCAGCCAGGTACGAGCCGATGTGATCGGAAATCCGCATGTATCCAGTCCAAATGCGAATGAATGGTTTAACGTCGCGGCGTTTAGCGAACCGCAGCAACCGTTCCGGCAGGGAACGGCGGGACGCAATTCGCTACGTGGGCCGAATCTGTGGGAATCGGACCTGTCGTTGTCGAAGAATGTGCTGCTAAGCGAACGCTATAAGCTCGAACTGCGCGCTGATGCACTTAACGTGTTTAATCACGTGAATTTGGGCAATCCAAGCTCGCAGATTGATTCGAGCGGCGCTGGGCAGATCACTTACATTCAAGTGCCTATGCGCCAGATGCAGTTCGGTCTGCACTTTCAGTTCTAAGAAGAGGATGCGGAGTGTCACTGGGGCATGGCTCCGGGATTCAGCTGAACCCGGATGTGGATTGGCTCTAACTCTTTGCCGGCAGCTTTCGCTTCGATATCGATCATCTGCCAGCCAGCGGTTTCGGGGGCAGATGTTTTTACTTCGAGAGGGAGGCTGACGGTCTGGTGCTCGGGGACGGAGATGCTGGACGGAAGCGGCCGCCGGGAACTCCAGCCCTTGGGTAAAGCGACCGAGAAGGTTGTGGTGACTGGCTGTCCGGCCGGGTTCTCCAGAAGAATCGGTATGACGAGGGGACTCGAATATTTCGCCATGATCTCGGGGCCGACAAGATGGGCGAGATCGGGCGTGCCATGCGCCTGCCAGAACTGCCGGTAGAAATGCCACGGGCCGCCTAATTCCATTCGGAGGGTCGCCGGTTGCTGGGCGACAAAGCCGGGCGGACGTCGATAGGGAATGCCCGTAGGCTCGACACCGGTGAACAGATCGGCCGTGGCGTTTGAATTGACATAGGACTTGCCGAATATAAAGAGCACGGGCTGTTCGAAGAAGTGCAGGTCATTTTTGGCCAGGGCATTTCGGGCGGCTTGACCGGTGTCGCTTTGTGTGAGGTGATACGAACACTCTTCGGCGGCGAGCCTGGCGTATGTTTCGTGATGCGACGGAGATTTGTCGGTCGCCGGGTAGGCCGGCCCTTTCCCTTTCAGGAAGTCGACGTGCGATGTATCGCTGAAGTAGTAGAGCTTCTCGGGCTGCCAGGGGCGAAGGCCTTCGGTTAGGTTCAGGATGTCTTCGCGATTTCTGGGCGCGGCAAGCTGTTCGGGAAAAGCGGTCGGGTCGCCGGATATGTCGAACGCCTCGGTAGCGATAACGCCGGCGGCCTGATGATCGCCGTGGTTCTCGCCGGCCACCCAGTCCGGCAACCAGGTAGCAATCACAGATGGGCGGGTGAGGCGAACGAGCCGCACCAGCCGATTGAGAGAATCGCCATGATTCCAAGTTTCGAGCGAATCGAGAACGTCCTGACCGGGCGTATCGAGCCCGTTCAGGAACCAGACATTAGACACGTTGAAATGGGCGAGGGCTTGCCGGGCTTCGATTTCGCGAATAGCGCCGAGAGCGGCCGCTTGTTCCTGGCCCTCAGCGTTGCCGCCGCCGTTCCCGCGAGTGCCGAACACCACGGCCACGCGCTTCTTCTGGTCGAAGATGGCGCGGGGTAAATAGGCGCCAATTTCGGTTTCGTCGTCGGGATGTGCGACAACCACGAGAAGATCTACTTTGAAGCGAGCGTCGGGAGGAGGGTTCGTCTCCGCCGCGAGAACGGAGACAAGAGAGCACAACAATACCAACGAGAAACGTTTGATCATCTCAGAACGAAAGACCGTCAAGAAATTATACGATCAGGGGAGAAGGAAACTCGATGCTTCGGTTGTTGCTTTTCTTGGCGTCCGCACTCTTTGTCGACGCGGCAACGGCGCAGCGCTGTGAAGCCCAAGACCTCCGGAAGTTTTCTTCAAAGGTTCTTATCTCGTGCTTCACAAGCCTCAAGCCGTGCTTTGCAGATCAATGGATGATCGCGGACGAACTTGCTCGACGCGGCAGCACCGACTCGATATTCGCCCTGTATTGGAAGACCAAAGACGAGGCACTCCGAGCTGGGATTGAGAAAATCGCGTATAGGCGCAGCGATGAGGCCGCCTTAGCGTTTATGAGGAAGGTGCTCCAGACCGGACTTGACGACGGACAGGAGTTATACGTTCCGTTGAACTATCTCGCCAAAAGTTGCCTCGACATCGGGTTAAAGGCACTCGCCACGGGCAAGTTTCGCAATCAAGGAAGCCTACAGTACGCGACCAGCATTGAGTTGCTCGGCACATGTCATTACCGGGCTTCGATCCCGTACCTTGTCGATGAGGCGCTTTGGGACGCTTCGCTGAACATCGTTGCTGCCGCGCAGAACAGCCTAATTAAGCTCTTTCCCGATGCGCCGAGCGACTTCAGCGACCTCGGTTCCATGCAGCGATACTACTGCCACCGTGCATCAAGCGCCGGGTACAACGTCCAGTGCGCTGCGCGGATTGAGAGATAGAAAATACGCAGCAACACCGTTTACGCCGGACCGTAACTAGAGTTCGAGGTTGCCTTGGAAGACCATGTCTTTCAGGCGGAAGGGTTTGAGGATGGAGAGGGAACCGAAACGGGTTTCGAAGGCGACTTCTTTGTCTTTGAGCGAAAGGGGATCTTTGCGCGGGAAGAAGATGCGGAGAACACCGGTTTTGTTGTCGAGCTTGGCGTCTTCGGGGAGGATGGGGTGTTTGCCGCGCGGGTAGAGGCGCGAGTAGCGGAGAACACCTTCGAGCATTTGCTCAGGGTTCGTGACATCGAGACTATCGCCGCTGCGTTCATCGAGTTGAGCGGGTCCATAGCGGCCGGCCGGGACGAGACCCTCGATAGTGATGATGTAGTCCTTCTGCAATTGCTCGGGTGTGAAGGGGCTGGGTATTTCGGTGCGTTTGAGAGCGAGGCGAACGGGGAGCGCGCTTTCCCAGCGGACAGTTACGTTTAAACTAGGAGGCCCGTTGCGATTGACGCGGCCGACGCCACCGTCCCAGCGGCCGTCAGTAGAGGCGTTGTGAGGGGACGGCATGCCGGCTTGGGGCGATTCGATGGTGGGAGACGGGGGAGGCGTGTTGTCCTGGGCAAGGGCGAACGTTGCGCCGGTGCTTTGCGCCCAGGGGGAGTCGTTGAGAATGCGGGAGACATCGCGGGAGGTCCACTGGGCGGCATCAGTGGATTTCCAGGGTTGCTGGGCGGCGGCCAAGGCAAGAACGGCAGCGCTCAACAACAAACAGCTAAGGATTCGAAGCATACGTTCAAGATGCAGCTAATTTAAATACAGATGTTTCGGCAACATCTGAGCTCTTTTAATCGTCATTCGATTGTAGCGGCTTTCGAGTAAGGGGCCGCACGGAAGTATTCTTTGTAAGCTGAATGACTAGATCGCCTACTGTCCGATTCCTGCTCGGGTTGCTCGTCACGCTCGGGGCAGTGACGGGACTCTCTTCCTATTCGCTGTACAGATTGCATGGTCTGCGCAAGCTCGAGTTGAACATCATCGATTTGAACCGGCACGAAACGCTACAGCTGTTGCGGGTACAGAACGATTTGAGTTCGATCGGGCTGAAGCTGCGGGACATGTCGAACGACCTGGACAAATCGCAAATCCGGCATTACAAGCAAGAGCTGAACATGATGCGGCAGGATTTGACGCGAGCGCTGCGGTATGAGTCGCGGCTGGTCCCGGCGACTGGCGGTCTGGATCAAAAGGAAGGGATGTCGAACACGCTGCAGCGGTTCTGGAAGAGTTCGGACGCGGTGTTCGAGACGGCCGAATCCGGCCAACAGGCGAAAGCGCGGGAGATGGTAGCGACGACGCTTTCGGAAGAGCAGGCGGAGATGGCGGCGCGGGTCTCGTCGCTGCTCGAGCGAAACAACACGGCGGAAGAAGAGGCAGATAAACGGATCTCCGACATTTATGAAAGCGCCGAGAAGGACATTTACTTTTTCCTGGCGGTGACGATGCTGGGGATTGCGGCGACGAGTCTGTATCTGATTTATTGGAACCGGAAATTCTTCTGGCAGCTGGAATCGTTGTCGAGCCAGCGAAGAGTGTTGGCGGCACGGTTGATCAGCGTGCAGGAAGAAGTGCTGCGGTCCGTCTCGCGCGAGTTGCACGACGAGTTCGGGCAGATTTTAACGGCGGTGGGAGCGATGCTGTCGCGGGCGGAACGGAAGGGTATTCCGGCGGATTCGCCGCTGCGAACAGAGTTGAGCGAGGTCCGGGAAATTACGCATGGAACGCTGGAAAGAATCCGCAGCTTGTCGCAGATGCTGCATCCATCGGTAATCGACGACTACGGATTGGCGAAGGCGGTGGAATGGTATGTGCAAGTTTTCGAGAAGCAGACCGGCATTGAGACGACGGCGACCACTAGCGGCAGGGCGGTGCGCATCACCGGACAGCCGGCAATTCATTGTTTCCGCATCGTGCAGGAAGCGTTGAATAATGCAGCCAAGCATTCGGGTACAAAACGGGCGGAAGTTTCAATGAATTTTCGAGCGGATGCTGTGGAACTGATGGTGAAGGATTTCGGGCACGGAGTGAAAACGGCCAAGAAAAAAGAAGTTTTAGGTCTAGGGCTTATTGCGATGCGGGAACGGGCGGAGCTTGTGAATGGAAAGCTGGAGTTTACATCTTCGCCTGAGACGGGCACAACAATTCGTGTACGGATGCCGATCAAGCAGGAAGATTTGACCCCGGACGAAGCAGAACAGGACAACAAGGAAGAGGTTTTTTCTGGAAAAAATGACTGAAGAAATAAGCGTTCTACTGGCAGACGACCACAGTTTGGTGAGGCGCGGGTTCCGCCGCATCCTGGAAGACGATGAAGGAATGAAGGTGGTGGGCGAAGCGGCCAACGGGGTGGAGGCGATACGCATGTCGTACGAGCTGAAGCCGAAGGTAGTGGTGATGGATCTCTCGATGCCGGAGCTCGATGGAGTGCAGGCGACGAAGGAGATCGTGAAGCATTTGCCAGATACGGAAGTGCTTGTGCTGAGTATGCATTCCGATGACAACTATGTGCGCAACGCGCTCGATGCGGGCGCTAAGGGTTATTTGCTGAAAAGTGCGATCGATGTGGACCTGGTGGGAGCGATCCGGGCGGTGGCGGAAGGAAAGCGATTCATCGGGTCGGGATTGAAGTACACGGCTCGCGAGCCGGACGACGAAATCAAGCGATTGACAGGACGCGAGAAGCAGGTTTTACAGTTGATCGCGCAAGGGAAATCGAATAAAGATATTGCCAAACTGCTGGAGCTGAGTGTGAATACGGTTTCGGTGCATCGAGCGAATTTGATGGAGAAGATGAATATCCACCGGACGGCGGAACTGGTTTTGTTTGCGATTCGAAAGGGCCTGGTGGCGCCGCAGTAGGAGAGTTATTACCGTCCATAAAAGAAGTCAACGGTAATTATTGGTTTCGGCAGGAGGAATGCCCGGGAGAGCGTTCACGCGGGAATGAAAATAATTGTAGTCATTTATTTTCAATAATTTAGATGACTTCGAGGGCTGGATGGGAAAATACTATTCTGGTATTCTCCCGATGCGGGGAAATGGGCTGCCGGGTGAGACTGACAGATGACTTTGGAAGAGGAGGAAGGGTGAGAGGCGGTAATAACGGCTAGTTTGGTTTGCGAGCGGCCTTGGCTTCGGTAGCGGCTTTTTTCTGGGCTTGCATCTCTTTCGCTTTCGCGAATTTCTTCTGGAAGCGATCGACGCGGCCTTCGGTGTCGATTAACTTTTGGCGTCCGGTGAAGAAGGGATGGCAGCTGGAGCAAATTTCGACACGCAGATCGCCTTTGTGAGTGGAGCGAGTATCGAACTGCGATCCGCAGGCGCAGATGACTTTAACTTCGTCGTAGGAGGGATGGATTCCGGCTTTCATGGTAAACCTCATTTTAACATGGAAAAAGCCCTGCGGGCCATAGACATGAACCAGCAGGGCTTGACTCTAGAAACGTTACGCGCGGCGGGCGACCGGTCCACAGGAACAGCGGCCTCGACACTGAACGAAACCTGAACGTACGAACGGCGACTTTAAGAGTCGGCCACCTCGCGCGTGGATTGTATTCTACAGTGACTACCAGAAATCATTTTAGACTGGACCACCTCCTTCCTCAGTGATGATTCGATTGTAAACCCGAAAAATTGAAGCTGTCAAGAACAGACAGTGTAGAGTCAAATTTTCCGAATGAATAGAGCGCGGATCTGGCTGGGGGGCTTTCTGCTGCTCGGGGTTCTGCTGGGACTGCTGGGATCGCTGGTGGTGGACTGGCAGTATATCGACGTAGATCCACGGATAATTGGACTGCACTTTCTGGCGGTCAATGCGGGGTACGTGGTGGCGGCGAAGTACGCTCCACGGCTGCTGAACCGGCTGTCGGTACAGGCAGTGGCGATGGTGGCGTGCGGGCTGGCGGTGGTGAGCCTGTTGGCACTGGCGATAGCTGCGCCGCCGATGGCAATGGGCTGGCGGTATGGCGCGCTGGCACTGCTGGGATTGAGCGCCGGATGCCTGGGCACTTCCCTGCTCTACGCGACCGAGGCCTATTTCAGGCGCTCGCCGGCCGTGGCGGTGAACGAAGCAGCCACGGTATTCGGGTGCGGATGCCTGATTGCGACGGCTGTGATTGGCGGGATGTATTTTTTGAGGCCGGCCGAAATTGCGGTGGCGGCGCTGGCGTTGATTCCGCTGCTGATGCTGTTTTTGTTCGCGGGTAGAGGGCGCGGTGAGAAACGGTTGTTAGTGCCGGATCCGGCGCACGAGAGTGAACGGCAACCGCTGCTTGATTTACAGCGCATTGCGACCGTGCTGTTCAGTCTGCTGATTTTCTTCCAGTGCGGCAACGAGTGGGCGGTGGCGGGCTGGCTGCCGTTGTTTCTAGTGCATCGATACGGCACGAATCCGGCGATCGCGATGAGTGTATTGGCGTTGTATTTCGTCGTGCTGATGATGGGGCGGTGGGCAACACAAAGGCTTCTGTTCCGACTGGGGCATCGCAAGTTGCTGGCGGCGAGCGTAATGACAGCAATCTGTGGAGCGTTTGTGTTGAGCCTAGCTCATTCGGTAGTTGGAGCGGCCTTTGGGGCGGTAGTGGTGGCGATCGGCTTTGCGCCGGTATATCCGCTGCTGGCCGAGCAACTGGACGATCGATTTGCCTATCAGCCGGGGTTTTATAACAGCCGGGTTTCGATTGCAATTACCGGGGCAATGAGCGTGCCATGGCTGCTGGGCTTTGTGGACGCCTGGTTTGGCATGCGGTATGTGATGTTAGCGCCGGCGGTCGGTTCGATGGCGGTTTTACTCCTTTCGCTGCTGCTGCTGCTCGAGGCGCATCTGATGGGCGGCAAACCGGAAGAGCATCTTGCGGCAATGGACGCAAGTAAAGGGTCGTAAGGGTCAGTCCGGATGCGAGTGGAATTTCGGGAGAGCGGAATTTACCTGCCGGAGATCGACCTGTGGATGGACAACACGGAGGCTTGTGACGCCACGTGGATCTCGCACGGACATAGCGACCATGCGCGGGGTTGTCATGGGCGGGTGATCGGGACGCCTGTGACGCTGCGTTTCTATCGGATGCGACTGTGGGTGGGAGAAGACCAGACGGAACCGGAGAGATTACCGCTCGGGTTTGGGGAAAGCATGGAATGGAATGGCGCGAGGTTGACGGCTTACCCGGCGAGCCACATTCTGGGCGCGGCTCAATTGCTGGTGGAGTTTGGGGGAGAGCGGCTGGTCTATACGGGCGACATCAAGCTGCGAGCGCCACTCTGTGGGGAAACTACCGAAGCAGTGCGGTGCGACAGGTTAATCGTGGAATCGACGTTCGGTCTGCCGATTTACCGGCTGCTGGGACGGGAGCAGGCGATCGAGAGAATTGCGGGGTTTGCGCGGCGCTGTCTGGACGAAGGAGCAACACCGGCCTTTATCGGGTATCCGCTGGGGCGAGGGCAAGAGATTGTGCATGTGCTGTGCCAGGCAGGGATTAAGACGGCGGTACACGGCGCGATTGCAAAGTTCATTCCGGTGTATGAAGAGGAAGGCTACGGCTTTCCGGGCTGGGAGCCTTATGAGGCGAGTGCGACGGCAGGCAAGGCGCTGGTGGTAGTGCCGACGCATGGCAGCGCGCTGGAAGCGAGCGGTAAGAATGTGCGGCTGGCCTATGTATCGGGATGGGCGGCAATGGATAACGCACGGGCGCGCAGCGGAGCAGAAGAGCTGATTCCCTACTCCGACCATGCGGACTTTTATGAGTTGCTGGAGCTGGTAGAGCGAACGGGGGCGAAACAGGTGGACGTGGTTCATGGGTACACGGCGCCGTTTGCGCATGTGCTGCGGCAGCGAGGATATACGGCGGCGGCTCCGCAGAGGGCTGGGGAGCGGACGAACATTGAGGCGGAAGGATAGTGGACGAGTTAGCGCGAGTCTGCGAATTGATTGCGAGCCATGGCAGCAAGCTGAAGAAGATTTGCATTTTGGGCGAGTACCTGCGGGAACTCGGGGACGAGGACTTTTCGCTGGCGGTGCAGTTTTTGAGTACGGGTCCGGTGGCGGAGGGTGCGGCGAATTTTCATTTGTTTGGGGCGGAAGAGAAGTCGCGATTGTCGGTGGGCGGGAGCGTGTTGCGGGCGGCGCTAGCGGAGGTGGTGGAGTGGGATCGGGAGACGCTGCGCGTTTGTTACGCGGATGTAGGAGATACCGGAGAGACGATCGGTCTGTTGCTGCAGGAGAAGACGGCGGGTGAAGCGTTGAGCTTGCGGGGAGCGGACGCGGTGTACCAGGAGTTGTTTCGAGCGCGAACGACGGCGCGGAAGCGCGAACTGCTGGTGGTGGCGTTTCGCAGATACAGGCCATTGACGCTGAAGTATTTCGTGAAGGTGATCACGCGTGGTTTACGGATCGGATTGATGGGGCGGATGGTGGAAGAAGCGGTGGCTCTGGCTTGCGAGGTTCCGGCGGGCGCGGTGCGGGAAGCGAACAACCGGGCGGGAGATCTGGCGCAAGTGGCGGTGGCGGCGCGGCGGGGCGAACTGGGCGCGATTGCGACGCGGCTGTTTCATCCGATGGACTTTATGCTGGCGAAGCCATTGGAGCGGCTGGAGGATTTAGCAGAGCCGGGTGACTGGGTGGTGGAGGACAAGTATGACGGAATCCGGTCACAGGTGCATTTCGAGGCGGGGCATGTAGAGATCTACTCGCGCGGCATGGAGGAGGTGACACAGGCGTTTCCGGAGATCGCGGCGGCTTTCGCGCGGCTGGGCGGGAACGGCTTGATCGATGGCGAGATTTTGGCTTGGCGCGACGGGCGGGCGTTGAACTTCAACGTGCTGCAGCAGCGGATTGCGCGAAAGAGTGTAAAGGCGTCGATGCTGGCGGATGTACCGGCAGTGTTTGTGGCGTATGACCTGCTGTTGCGGAATGATTCGTTGTTGCTCGAAGAAGGTTTCGAGGAGCGACGGGTGCGTTTGGAGGCGACCCTAGAGGGCTCGGGTATGCCGCTGCTGTTGGCCCCGCAGGCACGAGTTGGGGGTCTGGAGGATATAGAGCGATTATTTGCCGAAGCGCGGGCGCGGGGCAATGAAGGACTGCTGTTGAAGCGCGCTGGAAGCAAGTATGAGGCAGGCAAGCGCAGCGGTTTGTGGCAGAAGCTGAAGCGGCCGTACGGAACCTTGGATGTGGTGGTGACTTCCGCCGAACAAGGGAGCGGGAGGCGGGCGATTTACTTTTCGGACTATACGTTTGCAGTGCGTTCGGGCGAGGCGTTTTTGAATGTCGGGAAAGCCTATTCGGGATTGACCGATACGGAAGTGAAGGAGTTGACCAAAGTGCTGCGGGCAGCGTCGACGGATCGATTCGGGCCAACGATGCTGGTGCGTCCGGCGGTGGTGCTCGAAGTGGCGTTTGACGGGGTGCAGAAGAGCGCGCGGCACAAGAGCGGGTATGCACTGCGGTTTCCGCGGATCTTGCGATGGCGCAAGGATAAGACGCCGGGGGAGTGTGATGAGCTCGCGCGGGTAGAGGAGATGTACCGGGCGTCCATTGAGTGAAGACTTGAGAGGCATTGGGAACGGGGCGCTCACGCTTCCCGCTCAGATTCGGGATTGGGGGTGTTTTCAGAAACAACGCGGATGAAAACGGATAGGAGAAAAAAAGCAAAAGTCATCTTTGGGGCTTTGCACACCGCACTGGCGGAGTGGTTTGCGGCGACGTATCCGTCGTTCAGCGAGGTGCAGTTAGAGGCGCTGCCGCATACTTTGGCGGGGCGGAATACTTTAATTCTGGCGCCGACGGGCAGCGGCAAGACACTGGCTGCCTTTCTTTCAGTGCTGTCAGCTTTGGCGTTCCGGGCCAGTGAGGGGAAGCTGGCAAACGCAGTGTCGGCGATTTATGTGTCGCCGTTGAAGGCGCTCGATAACGACATCTATCGAAACTTGACGCCGGCGCTGGAGGCGGTAAACGCGCGGCTGCCGGTCTTGCAGCAGATTCGGATGGAAGTGAGGACGGGCGATACGGCGCTGGCGGACCGGAGCAGGCAGAAGAGACTGCGGCCGCATTTGATTTTGACGACGCCCGAGAGCTTGAGTTCGATGCTGTCGCAGAAGACGTGGCGCGAGGCGGGTTTCGATCCGCAGACAGTGGTGGTGGATGAGATCCATTCGTTTGCCGAGAACAAGCGTGGGTCGCTGCTGGCGTTGTGTTTGGAGCGGCTGGAGCACCGGGTGGGGAGGCCGGTGCAGCGGATCGGTGTTTCGGCGACGGCGTGGCCGGTTTCGGCAATTCAGCGCTTGTTGTGCGGCACGCGGGCATGTGCGGTGGCGCAGGCTACGTTCACAAAAGTTCACAGGCTGGAGGTGGTGGCACCGGCTCCGGGCGTGTGGCTGCCACCGGCCGGATATAACCCGTTTCGTATTGCAGCGACAGTGGCGGATGAGTTGCAGAAGGCGCAGTGCAGTTTGATTTTTTTGACAACACGGTCGGGGGTAGAGCGGCTGGGGCTGGCGTTGAAGGTGTTGCTGCCGGAGCTGGATGACAGGATCGCGGTGCATCACGGGTCGGTGGACCGGGAGACGCGGCAGGAGATTGAAGACGGGTTGAAGACGGGCTACTGGCGGGCGGTGGTGGCGTCGAGCAGCCTGGAAATGGGTGTAGATTTCGCGAGTGTGGATCAAGTGCTGCTGATCGGAACGCCGCGCGGAGTGAGCCGGGCGCTGCAGCGATTGGGACGGAGCGGACACCAGGTGAACGGGATGGCGCAGGGAGTGCTGATACCGCTGAGCCTGCCGGATCTGGTGGAGTGCGTGGCACTGCGGGAGGCATCGCGTGAAGGGCGGCTGGATGCGCTGCGGATTCCGGAAGCGCCGCTGGACGTGCTGGCGCAGGTGCTGCTCGGGATGAGCATTGAAGGCGATTGGAAGCTGGCGGATGCTTATGCGGTGGTGACGGGCGCTGGTCCCTATTCTGAGTTGCCGCTCGAAGACTTCGATGATGTGATTCGTTACCTAAGCGGCCAAGGGAAAGTGTTGGGCTCGTATGGGACGTACGGAAAGATCGTGCTCGAGGGGGATCGATTTCGCGTGGCGGATCAGAAGACGGCGCGGAATTATTACTTGAACGTGGGCGTGATCAGTTCAGATTACGAGATGAAGGTAGTTTCGAATAAGTACCGGCAGCTGGGTGCGGTGGAGGAGACGTTTATCACTTCGCTGCAACCCAATGAAGCGTTTGTGGTTGGCGGGAAACCGGTGCGGGTGAAACACATTCAAGGAAACACGGCGGTGGTGGAACCGGCGAAAGGGGAGCAGATAAAGACGCCGCGCTGGATGGGAAACAAGATGCCGTTGACGGCGCAACTGGCTGAGGAAGAGCTGCGGTTGCGGCGCGATTTGCGAACAGTCTGGAACGATGGCGGGGCGATGGCGTGCGCGGAGTATTTGCGCGAAGTTCATGCGGTGGATGAGAACGTGGCAGCGCGTGTGGCGGGATTTATTGCGCGGCATTCGAATGCGATGCCGGTGCCCACGGACTCGCCGGTGCTGGTGGAACGCGTGGTGAACGGGCGGAACATGCTGCTGCTGGTACATGTGGTGGCGGGGCGGGCGGTGAACCGGTCACTGGCGTGGGTGATGGGAGCGCGTGTGGGTGAGGGGCAGAGCGTAGTGGCCAATTTTGACGATCACAGTTTTCTGCTTTCGCTCGATGCGCGGATCGAGGTGAATGCATCGATTTTGCATGAAGCGTTCAATCCGCTGAACTGGATGGAGGATTTACAGGCGATTCTTTCAACGACGGAAACGTTGGGGAGCAGTTTCCGGCGGATTGCGGAGATTGGGCAGCTGCTGCCGAGGCGCACTTTGCGCGGGGATGTTTCGGCGCGGACGGCTACCTGGAACGGAAGTCTGCTATACAAAACGCTGCAGGAGCACGAGCCGGATCATCCGCTGGTGCGAGAGGCAGTGCGGGAGGTATTGCAGGATCAATGCGATGCGCCTCGGGCTTGGGAAGTGACAAGGCAGTTATATGGGGAGCCGCTGGAGATTTATGATTTGCCGCGGCCGTCGCCGTTTGCGCTGCCTTTGTTTGCGGCGTTTAATCGAGAGGTGCTGGTGGCGGCCGATCCGGATCGGGCCTTGGATGATCTGGTAGCGGCGTTGTATGGGGAGTGGGAGAGCGAGGGAGAAAAAACTGTGAGTACGGTGCGCAACTAACGAGTCCGTGAAAGTGGGGTATACTCTTTCCATTACTCGCTGAATAGGTAACACCTTGATCCGCCACAACGTTGTGGCCGGACTGAGTTATGGCTTCGTCGCCACTGTTTCGAAATCTTTGGTGGAGAGATGTATTCGATGAAGCCGTTATCCCTTCGTGTTTGTGCAGTGGCAGCTCTGATGGCATTGGGAGTTCCGTTTTTTGTAGCGGGACAAGATGCAACCGGAACAGTGGCCGGCGTGGTTACCGATCCAACCGGTGCCGTGGTCCAGCAGGCGAGTGTCGCGGTGACCAATACGGGCACCAAGATTTCGAAGCAGGCTGCGACTAATTCCAATGGTTTTTACGAAGTTCCGCATTTACCCATCGGGAGTTATACAGTTACGGTGCAGGTAGCGGGCTTTACGAAGATGGAGAGTAACCCCGCCGCGCTCGATATTAACCAGACGCTACGAGTCGATTTGCAATTGCAGGTCGGGCGGCAATCGGACGTGGTGACGGTGGACACGCAGGCGAACACTGTGGAGACGCAGAGCTCGACGGTGGGCGGCACAGTAACCGGCCAAGCTATCTATGAACTGCCACTGAATGGCCGGAACACGCTGGACCTGCTGGCAACGCAACCAGGCGTGACAGCGACCAACCCGGACAGCGGCGCTTCCGGAAGTTACAGCATCGGCGGGGGAAGAACGGACTCTGTCACTTATCTGCTGGATGGCGGGTTGAATAATGACCTGCTGTCGAATGGGGTGGTGGTGAATCCCAACCCGGATGCGATAGCGGAGTTTCGTGTGATACAGAGCACGTATGGCGCGGAGTATGGGCGCAATGCGGGAGGAATCGTCAGCGTGGTGAGCAAGAGCGGGACGAACAGCTTGCACGGAACGATTTACGATTATGCGCGCAATGACTTCTTCGATGCCAACGATTTTTTCTTCAACCAAGCGGGGCAGCCGCGGGCGATTCTGAAACGGCACCAATATGGGTTGACTTTTGGAGGTCCGATCGTGATTCCGCACGTGTTCAACGGGCGAGACAAGTTGTTTTTCTTCTTTTCTTACCAGGGGCAGAAGCAGTCGCAGGTGGTGACAGCGGGCAAGGTTCCGACGTATACGCCAGCGGAGGCTAACGGTGACTTTTCGCAGGCGGTGAACGGCGGACCCGATCCGAATGTGGCAAATTTTTTGCTGGCGAATCCGGTGTATCAGCCCGATCCGGTGCTGGCGGGCAACGCGATTATCAATCCCGGGAGCATCGATCCGGTAGCGCAGGCTTACTTCAAGAACGGGCTAATTCCGACTTCGGCGACGGGCTTTCTATTTCCGACGGCCTCGGCACTCGATAACGCGAACGAATATCTGGGGAAGATCGATTATATGGCGACGAGCCGGGATACGATTTCAGGTACTTTCACATCGCACGATGAGCAGGTAACGAGACCGTTTTCGAGCGCTAATGTTACAGGTTATACGGACCAGAATCTGACGCAGACTTACTCGGGGGTCGTCACTTACACGCACACCTTTACACCTGCCCTGTTTAACGAGTTTCGAGTGACGGCGGTGCGTTCGACGCCGAACGACCGTGCGCCTACGACGACATTGCCAGGTCCGCAAGCGCTGGGGATCGCGATTACACCAGACCTTACGACGGGTCCGACGCCCCTTTATTTTAATGCGACCGGCCTGAATATCGGATTCAATCCGGGCGGCCCGACCACGTTTGCCAACACAGTGTATGCGTTTTACGACAACGTCTCGTGGAGCAAAGGCAAACATAACCTGAAGGGCGGCTTCTACTTCTCGCCGTATCAAAACAACACGAATTACTCTTTTTACGTCAATGGTTCGTTTACCTACTATGGGCCATCGACGGCAGTTGGCTCGGGAACCGACTTAGCGGACTTCCTACTCGGCACACCAGATAACTACTTTCAAGCGGCGAAGGCGCTGAATAACATCCGCTCTCATCAGTATGCCGGGTACTTTCAGGATGACTGGAAGCTGACCAAGAACTTCACGGTGAATCTGGGGATTCGATATGAGTACTCGGAGCCGAAGTACGATACGCAGGGTAAGACCTTTATATTCGAGCAAGGAGCGCAATCGACACGGTTTGTGAATGCGCCGCAGGGACTGCTGTATTCGGGGGATCCCGGGGCTCCGAAAGGAACAAATTTCCCCGACAAGAACGACTGGGCGCCGCGATTCGGCTTTGCCTGGGACGTATTCGGCAATGCGAAGACGGCGATTCGTGGTGGATTCGGCATGTTCTACGACGTGCTGAAGGGTGAGGACAACTTACAGTTCAACGGAGCACCGCCGTTCTACAACGAGCCATCGGTCTACTTCAGTCCGCAAGGCACTTCGGGGGGCGTCCCGACCTATGCGGCGAACCCAGGATTTCAGTCGAATCCATTCGGGACGAATAACACCGGGACGCCGAATGGATTTCCGTCGCGGCCGCCGAGTTCGACGGTCGATTACACGCCGTTCCTGCCGCTTAGCACGGGAGGCGGCCTCTACCTGGTGAATCCGCATCTGCGCACGCCTTACGTCTTCCAATACAATTTGAATCTGCAACAGGAGCTGACATCAGGGATGGTGCTGGAATTGGGGTATGTGGGCTATAGCGCACACAAACTCACTTCGCTGGTTGATATCAATCCGTATCCGCTCGGTTCAAATACGCGGCGTTATGATCCCGACCCGAGCAGTTCGGTTTTCGGCTTTTTGGATCAGTTCGATAACGTCTCGAATGCGAATTACAACGCCTTGCAGGCGAGCGTGACGAAGAGGACGGGCGAGACGAAGTTCGGGAGCGTGTTTTTTACCTTTGCTTACACATGGTCGCACGAACTGGACAATGCGTCGGGTTTTCGGGAACGGAATTCGAACGTGCCTTATTACAATCACAATGCGTTTTATGCGTCCGGCGATACAGATTTGCGGAACACGTTGAGTCTTTCGGGAGGTTGGACGCTGCCTTTCGATGAACTTTGGACTAGCGGCCCGAAGTTACTTACTAAAGGGTGGAGCATTTATCCGATTGTTACGTGGCGAACGGGATTTCCGCTGGATGTGTCGGCGGGTTTGAACACGACGAATACCGATCCTGGTCCGGGAGGAGATGGACAAGCGGGCGCGGTGAGAGCGGACCTGGCGCTGCCGACGGTGGCGACGTACAATGCGCGCGGGCAACAGACAATCAATGGGAATGCGGGGAACTTCTTTTTCAACCCGGCGGCGTTTTCGAATAGCCGGGCTTTAGCCTTGGATTCGCAGGCGCAGACGGATGCGTCCGTATTGGCCGGGCAGTTTACCTATGGCAGTTTTGGCCGGAACGGCCTACGCGGACCGGGATCGATCAATACCGACGTATCGCTTTCCAAGCACTTATTGGTGTTTCGGGAGAAATTGGACGCCGAACTGCGGTTGGACGCGTTCAACGTATTCAACCACGCGAACTTTGCGAATCCGAACACGAACATAAACAGTTCGATCTTCGGGCAGGTTTCGACTACGAATGGACCGCGGATTTTGCAGGTGGCTTTGCATTTCCGGTTTTGAGGGAACATTGGATAGGTATAAACCAGCGCGGAGAGAGCGACGCCTCTGAGATTCGCCAGTCCCTGCACCGGGCAGATTTTAGGTGGGAGGTGGGGGCTAGTTACTGCTCGCCGTGAAATTAAAAACATCGCTTGCTGACGCGCGCGGCTCAGAAACAGGGTCGCGACCGCGAGTGAGTGGTTTGGCGTTGCTATGTGCGACGAGAAGTAGAGTAGGTAGGCGGCATAGAGCGGGATGGCAAAGTGAAGCGTTGGCGAGTCGGACCTAAGTTCGTTGAGCTTGGCTATGCCGACTTGGCTACATGCTGATGTGATGACATAAGACGTGGACCTATGCAGGTGAATTTAGGTGACGCGCGGGACAGGCTTAGTGAGCTCGTACAGGCGTGCAAGACGGCGAGGAAGTCACTATTTGCAAAAAAGGCGAACCGGTTGTCGACCTCGTTCGCACCCGCAACGGAAAGAGCGACAGCGGCCCGAAGTATGGAACGGGTAGGGGTAAGATTATCATTCACGACCCGAACTGGGCCAAGGGTATTGAATCGGCTGAAGAGTTGCAGGACTGGCTTGAAGGGAAGATCAACTGAGCCGGCGTGTACTGCTTGATACACCAGTCATCGTTGCTTTAAGCCTGGAGGGCATCAAGTCCGTTCCCTCCAAAGTTCGGAACCTTCTGGGAGATACGGAGACGCGGCCCGGCTTTAGCAAGGTAAGCATCGCTGGTAGAAGATATGCCTCTGATCGGGAGCGATGCCAAATTCAAGCTATATAAGACTGAAGGGCTTGCGCTTATTTGGAAGTGATTTTCTTGGTGGATTGTGGTGAGGATTCGCGTAGTGAAGCGGCCGCAGTTAGAACAAGGAGTCCAGAAGCGAGATGTTCGCGAGCCGGGCGGCTTTTTGCAGGCCTTGATCGAGGGTAGCGAGTGGCAGGCCGGAGCGTTGAGCAAGCTCGAGATACGCGGCATCGTAGATGGTCAGGTGGTATTGTTGAGCGAGTTTTATCAATGACAGGCACGCGGCTGGAGAGAGTGCAGGTTCGATACGGACCGGAAGCCGCACCAGGTCCAGGACGAACTCGTAAATCTGTTCAGCGGTGACCCGCGCGCGACGTTGAGCAATCAGAAGCGCAATCGATATTTCGAGCGGCCAGTGGGCAGGAACAGCGACGTATTCTCCTTGCTTAATCCGGTCCAGCAGAGACTCGGTCCAGGACGTGGCTTCATCTTCGAATCGCCAAGGCAGGGTGACCGAAGCATCCAGGATGAAACCCGTCATCAGTACTTATGGCCCTCGTGGATCAGATCTTTGATCTTGAGCCCTCCGAGGGTGATGCCTTTCCTTGACTCGCGAATATGATCAACTGCTTCCGCTACGCTTCTGTGCGAGGCGTTCTCCACAAGCGGCTGTTCCGCCAGATTTTCGAGCGCACGGGCGATGAACGCTTCGACTGAGAGGCCCTGGTGTTCGGCTTGTTCGGCGAGTTGGTCGGGGACCGAGATGGTGATGGTCATGCGACCAGCATAGCCGTTCTGGTACGCAGGTGGTTTGAGAATTTTGCCCTCTCGTTGTCTCTACCGAGACGAGTTAATTATGAGAATTTCCTGCAAGCGCGCCAGTTTCGGATTGTTTCTCCTGGCATCCTGGGCGTCATCCGCCCGTGCGGGGTGTCTGGTATCTGCCGATCCCGATACGTTGGTGACCGCCATAGCCGATGAAGTTGGGAATGGACCTGGTATTTCGACCGGACTCCTACGGGCAACGTTACCTTGTCCAGGGGCCGACGTGAAGGCAGCTGGGCTCATACCCTTGCTGGAAGCGAGCTTTACGGCCGATCAGATTAGAATTCTCAGGTCGACTTTTGTGTTTCAAGCGCCCACGTTGAGAGAGTCGGTTGCGATTGCTCAGACTAACGCCAGCAGACTGATACGGGAACAAGTTCTGGGATCGTATCCGAAGATCGAGATCACAGGGGCAGCGTTGCGCGATCTCCCAGCCAGTGGTTTATCGGACGAGCAAATCCAACTGATTGCGGAACACATAACGCTGAAGGCTTCTGAGATGGACTTTGCCAGTGCTATGAAGTTGGCTTTGAGCGATCCCCGATCGCGTTTGTTTCGAATGAGCTTTCGCCCCCTTACACTAGCGAGCGTCGATGGTGTTAGGTCTTTATTTCATGCTTCGAATCATGCGCAGTTAGCGGGAAAGGTTTACATCTCCGATCCTGTGTTGTGGGCCTTTGCGGTAAGGAATGGCGCAAGCGTAGCGGATTTGTCAAAGTTCGTAAGCGTCGAAGACCGGCAGATGGGTGATGTTTTCCTGGCCTTTCAGAAGGCTGAGATTCCGGATGAAATTGCGGCCGTCATGGTGACAAGCAGTCCAGAGAAGATGCGCCTGCGAGAGCGAGATGTAAAGTTTCTCTCGTTGGGTGCAATACCGTCCGCGCTGGTAAACGAAATATTTTTATGGTTGCAACACGAACCCATACAAGTTGACCCAGTCACGGCAGAACGATTGAAACGGAATGGAGTCAGCGATACGGCGATCGGATCTTTGAGCAGAGGAGGGGTTTACTGGACTGATAGAGGGAAGTCCGCTCCGATGTTTGTTCGCAAGACCGAGCCGGATTTCGTGCAGGGGGCCAGACAAGGCGATTATCAAGTTACCGCTTCTTCGCTCCAGTAGCGGACGCTTCCGACTTTCTCTGAAGAGAGAAGGCCCTCGCTTGAGCAAGCCCGGCGTTATACTCGCTGGGAATGAATCGGCGATATCTGGCATTGGATCTGGGCGCGGAGAGCGGACGCGCGATGCTGGCGCAGCTCTCGAATCATAAAGTAGAACTCACGGAAGTGCACCGGTTTGCCAATACACCGGTGCGGCTGGCGACGGGATTGTATTGGGATTCGCTGCGGTTGTTTTATGAGATGGCGGAAGGGATTCGGGCGGCGGCGGGGCAGGTCGATGACCTGGATGGTATCGGGGTGGATACGTGGGGCGTGGATTTCGGGCTGATTGGGGCGAATGGATGTTTGCTCGAGAATCCGCGGCACTATCGCGATGCGCGCAATCGCGCCATGCCGGAGCAGGTGTTTCAAATCGTGCCGAAGGCGGAAGTGTTTGCGCAGTCGGGCATTCAGTTCATGGACATCAATTCGCTGTATCAGTTGTATGCGGTGCAGCGGGATTCGCCGGAACTGCTGAAGCTGGCTTCGCATTTGCTGTTCATGCCAGACCTCTTCAACTACTTCTTGACCGGCACCGCGATTTCGGAGAGGACGATTGCGAGTACGTCGCAGTTTTATGATCCGGTGCGGAGAGCTTTTGCCACAGACATGCTGCGGCGGTTGGGGATTCATGCGGGATTTCTAACGGAACTGGTGGATCCGGGGACGGAGATCGGGGCGGTGCTGCCGTTTCTGAGCGAGCAGTGCGGGTTGCAGCACGAGACGCCGGTGTTTACTGTCGGCTCGCACGATACGGCTTCGGCGGTGGCGGCGGTGCCTTCGGTGCGGGATGAGAAGTGGTGCTTTATCAGCTCGGGGACCTGGTCGTTGATGGGCGTGGAATTGGAAGAGCCGCTGATTAATGAGGCTTCGCTGGCCGCGAATTATACGAATGAGGTGGGGGTCGGGAACCGGATTCGGTTTTTGAAAAACATTCCGGGATTGTGGGTGTTGCAAGAGTGCAGAAGGTGGTGGAACCGGCATGGGCTCGATTTGACGTATGCGGATTTAATGGGGGAGGCGACGGCGACGAAGGCGACTGAGACGGTGTTGGATTTGGATTTGTTTGTCACGCCGGGCGATTACCCGAAGCGCATCTGTGAGTATGCGGCGCAGACGGGGCAGGAGATTCCGAATGAACCGGGGGCGATTGCGCGGGTGATTTTGTACAGTTTGGCCGTTCGTTATAGGCAAGTGCTGGAATCGCTCGAACAGTTAACTGGGCGGACGCTGGAGGTGATTCACATTGTCGGGGGCGGATCGCGGAATATTTTGTTGAATCAGTTGACGGCGGATGTGACGGGGCGGCGAGTGATTGCCGGTCCGGCGGAGGCGACGGCGGCGGGGAATGCTTTAACACAGGCGATGGGGACTGGGGATGTGCAGTCGCTGGAAGAGCTGCGGGCGATTGTGCGGCATTCGTTTGAGGTGGAGGAGTATCGGGCAGGGGGATAGTGGCTGGCGCGGAGTGAGTACGACGGCGTCACGGATCTGGAAACGCCAGCATTGAGGCAAGGAAGATGCCGCCAGGAATGGCGTCATGTCAGGCCGGGAGGCCGCTCGACGAACTGCAAACAATCAGTTTGCAATTTGAGCAGAGTGGCGTAGGAAGAAATGTTGTTTGTCGATTGATGGATCGACAGCGACATCAAAGAAGCCGACCATCATTTCTGACCAGGTTTGTTCGCCCCAGGTGACGGCGGAGTCCGGGTCGGGATTGTGCGGGTTGTTTTTCGAATTATCGAAGGTAGCGACGGCTTGCAGAATAGTTCCGGCTTTCAGCGGTCGGGGCTGCGCCAGGCGATAGCTTAGCTGCCAATAGAAATCATAGTGCGGAATGCGGAGCAGGGTTTCTACCCGTCCGTGGGGCTGAACGAGGTTGTATTCGAAGGTTTTACCTCGCAGGTGCATATGCGGAAAGAAGCTGAGCAGGAGCGCATCGTTGGGGATGGTGCCGTGGACTTCGACGCGATGGTCGGGATCGCCGGGCGGGATTAGGAAGTGATCGTTGGTGAGCTGCAAGGTGAGGACTCGCTTCACAGGGGGCTGTCTTGAGAAGACGAGCGCGATGCTGGTGCGGTCTTCGGTGGGATGACCGTGAGTGGTGTAGTGCATCTGCAAGACGATGTCGGAGCCTGCGGGGATGAGTTTGGCGTAACCATTGGGCCAGCGATCGGGCGAACTGCCGGGCGCATAGACGAGCAGGATGTCGTTAGTGGTGAACATGGCGTCGCGACGAAGGGCGGGGGTTGGAAGATCGTCAGCGCTGAAGGGTGCGCCGACTGGCGCGCCGCGCAGCCAGTTGGATTGCGGATCTCGGATATAGGCGACGGCGTGATGCACGACCATGGAGTTGCTAGGACGAATCTCGGACATGCGGACCCAGCGGTCTTCTTTGAAATGGGTGGGAAGGACGATGTATTGATAGGGCACATCGCCACTGGCCGGAAGGCGTTTTGCGACGGGCATGCGGAGAGTGAGATCGGGCGATTCGATTTTCCAGCCCTTGGTCCAGTGCACGGGCCGCGGAGCGGTGCGAGGGTCGCCCGCTGGTGCGTGGGCGTTGGACCAATCGCGCAGCGTGGCGATCTCGGCGGCGGTGAGGGACGGGTCGTTTGAAAAGTGTCCGCAGCAGGGATCGGCAAACCAGGGCGGCATGAGCCTTTTCGCCGTTACGGTAGCAATCGAGTGAGCGAACGGCTTCACCTGCCGGAAAGTTTCGAGCGGCATGGGCGCCATTTCGCCCTGGCGATGACAGCTCTGGCAATGCGACTGAAGAATGGGCAGTACCTCGCGATAGAAGGTAGGCAGAGCCGCGAGCAGGAGAAGCAGGAGCAAACTCAATGAGGCTCGCTTTGGTAGAAGCCGGGAGTCATGCTGGGCCAGTGGGGTTCGCGTTTTTGTTTAAAGGCGAGGCGACCCTCTTTGAAGTCCTCGCTCTGCATCACGCGGGATCTTAGGGCGGCAGCAATTTGACCGGCTTCTTCCCGGGATTTGCCGAGAGCGTCGCGGGTGTATTGGAGACCGGCCGAGATGGCTAGGGGGCTGGCTCGGGCGAGCTGGCTCGCCATGGAGCGAGCCCGGTTTTCGGTTTCGCCGACGTGGCAAACACGGTGGATCAGGCCATATTGAAAACCCTGATCCGCGTTGAAGTTTTCGCCGGTGAGACTGAATTGGAGGGCACGGCGGGGACCTAGTACGGCACTGACGGAGCGATAAACGAGGAAGGGCCAGAGGCCAACGCGAATCTCGGGAAGACCGAAGACGGCGTTTTCGGAGGCAAACACAATGTGGCCCTGAGCGACCAGCCCGAGGCCGCCGCCCAAGGCTGCGCCTTCGACAGCAATGACGATGGGCTTGAGAGAGCGGACGCCGGCAGTGAAGAGAGCTTCGTGAGCGGTGGTGAGACTGTTGTCATCAACCATGGCGGCTTCTTCCAGATCCATGCCGGCGCAGAAAACTGCGCCGTTAGCGGAGATGATGATGCAACCGATATCGTTGTCGGTTTGGGCGGATTCGATGACTTGGGCGATGGTACGAGACATCTCCGCGGTGAGGGCATTCCGCTTGGCGGCGCGATTGAGAACGATGGTTAGAAGGCGTTGCTTGCGTTCGATGAGGACATCGGCGGCGGCTTTCATGGTCTGACTTTATTTTAAATTCGACAGGAGTTGGACGGGGAGATGTTCGGGCGCGGGCTGGGTGCAGGCCGCTTCGAAGGCGAAGGCGAGGATGGATCGGGTCTGCAGGGGATCGATAATGGCGTCGCAGTGACCGCGGGCGGCGGCATACGAGGAATCGAGCCAGCGCTCGTAATCGGCGCGGGTCTGATCGATTTTGTCCTGCAAGTTTTTGGGGACGGGCTGGCGGGCGGATTTCAGTTTGTCCAGTTCGGGTCCGAAGATGGCCTGCACGGCGGAATCGCCTTCCATGACGCCGATGCGCGCAGTGGGCCAGCTGAACGTGAAATTGGGATCGAAACCCTGGCCGGCCATGGCGTAATAACCGGCGCCGCTGGCGTGATTGATCGTGAGGACGATCTTGGGGACGGTTGCACAGGCCATGGACTCCACCATTTCTGCGCCGGCCCGGATGATGCCTTCCTTTTCCGCTTCGACGCCGACCATAAAACCGGAGACATCCTGCAGATAGAGGAGGGGCAGATTGTGGCGCTGGGCGTTTTCGACAAAGTAGGCAACTTTGCGGGCGGATTCAGGATAGACGATGCCGCCGATGCGGGGGCCGGATGCGGTTTTGAGAAAGCCGCGGCGGTTGGCAATAACACCGATGGCGCGACCGCACAAACGAGCGGTGAGGCAGAGGAATTCGGGAGCGTAATCGGGCTGAAATTCGAGGGTGTCGGCATGGTCGAGGATGCGATCGAGAAGATCTTCGACGCGATAGGGGAGACGATGGTCGGGAGGCAGGACCTGGTACAGATCCGCTGGATCGTGTTGCGGAGAGTGTTCCGAATCCGGGGGCAACGCGCGGGGCGGCGGCATCTGGCGGAACTGTTGGCGAATCATGGCGAGGCAGGCGCGATCGTCGGGGGCACGATGGTGTGCGACACCGCTGATGGTGGTGTGGAGGACTGCGCCACCTAAAGATTCGGAATCGACCACTTGGCCGACGGCGCCTTTCACGAGATTGGGCCCGCCCAGGCCCATGAAGCTCACGTTTTCGACCATGATGATGATGTCGCTGAGCGCTGGGAGATAGGCGCCGCCAGCGATGCACGGGCCCATGACGGCGGCGATTTGCGGGATATGGAAACGGCGGCGCATAAGCGAGTTGTAGTAGAAGATGCGAGCAGCGCCGTATTGACCGGGAAAGATGCCGTCCTGGAGGGGCAGGTTGACGCCGGCGGAATCGACGAGATAGACGATGGGCAGGCGGTTGCGCATAGCAATTTCCTGGGCGCGCAGAATTTTGGTGATGGTCTCGGGCCACCAGGCGCCGGCTTTGACGGTGGCGTCATTAGCGACGATGACGGCGGGGCGATTTTCAATGCGCGCGAGGCCGGTGACAACACCGGCAGCTGGGGCTTGGCCGTCGTAGCGATCGTAGGCGATGAGCAGGCCGACTTCGAGGAAGAGCGAGCCGGGATCGATTAGATGAGCGATCCGTTCGCGGGCGGTGAGCTTGCCGTCGCGATGCTGCTTTTCAATTTTGCTGGGGCCGCCGCCTTGCCGCAACTGCTCTTCGAGGGCGTGCAAGCGGGTGGTTAGGGATTGGAGGTCGCGAGCGAAATCCGGCATCTAGCTTTATTGTCGCGGTCGAAGACAATTCAGGGCGGAAAAGTAATTTTTGTTAATAGTAGAGTCCTGGTAGTCTAACAGTCATGTTCGGGCTGGATATGAAAGCGCTGCGAATCAGCTGGACCATTTTCCTATTTGGTCTTTTGCTGATGACAGTTTACGTAATCCGGCAACCGCTGCTGGTGTTCGCAGCCGCAATTTTCTTTGCCTACATGTTATCGCCGATCGTGGCGCTGGTGGAGCGGTTTCTGCCACAGCGGCGAGGCATCGCGCTGGGCATCGTTTATGTCTTGCTGGTAGGGGCGCTGGTCGGTATTGGCTTCGCCCTGATTCCGGAATTGGTATCGCAGGCCTCAAGCCTGGTCAGCCGTTTACCGAGGCTGTTGAGCAGCGGCAACCTGAAGCTGGCAACCATCCCACTGCCGCAGTGGCTGGAGCCGGCGCGGGAGCAGATTATCGCAACGGCCAGCCGCGAAGCAACAAGTCTGGCTTCGAGCGTGATGCCTTTTCTGCAACAGGCGGGGACACGCTTGTTGTCGGGAGTGGGCGTAATACTGCCACTGATTCTGACTCCGATCCTGGCCTTTTTCTTTCTCAAAGACGGGGAGACGATCACGCGCGGATTAGTTGGCGCGATCGATGAGAAGGAACACAGAAACCTGCTGCGCGAAATACTCCGGGAAATACACAACGTGCTGCGAAACTACATTCGGGCGCTGGTGATCCTGGCGCTGATTACGTTCGTGGTGTACTCGGTCTTTTTGAGATTAGTCGGCGTTGAATACGAGTTGCTATTAGCGGGTCTGGCAGCTGTTTTGGAATTCATACCGGTGATCGGGCCGGCGGTGGGGCTGGTGGTGATCGTGGTGGTGTCGCTGGTAACGGGCTCGGGCGGTCTGTTGTGGATTGTAATTTTCTGGGGCGTGTACCGGGTATTCCAGGATTACGTGGTGAACCCGTATCTGATGAAATCCGGGCTGGAACTGCATCCGCTACTGGTGTTGTTCGGCGTGCTGGCGGGCGACCAAATTGGCGGTGTGGTGGGCATGTTCTTCTCGGTTCCGGTGATTGCGATGCTGAAGGTGGTTTACACAAATGTTCGGAAAGAATCGCATGAAGAGAAGCCGCAGCAACTGACGGCGGCGTAGGCGTTTTCCGGGGACAGCTTATAATTTCGGTTTCCGTTCGGAAATCATGGAAAACGCTACAGCGATTGACTGGTTCCCACTGTGGTTAAGTTTGCGGGTGGCGGCGTGGGCGACGGTGTTGGTGTTGAGTATAGGCACCGGGCTCGCATATTTGCTCTCGCACAAAACGTTTCGCGGGAAAGATCTGCTGGATACGGTAATCACGCTACCGCTGGTGCTGCCTCCGACGGTGCTCGGGTATTACTTATTGATTACGTTGGGACGGGCGTCGCCGCTGGGGAAAGTGTATGAATCCGTGGTTGGGCAGCCGCTGGTTTTCACCTGGCAGGCGGCGGTAGTGGCGGCGTTCATGCACTCGGCTCCGATTTACATCAAGGCGGCTCGGGCGGTACTGGAAAGCGTGGATTACCGCTATGAGTGGGCGGCGCGCAGTTTGGGCGCTTCAGAATGGCGCACTTTCTGGCGGGTGACTTTACCATTGGCTCGGCGTGGGTTGAGTTCACTCGCGACGCTGAGTTTCGCGCGGTCGCTGGGAGATTTTGGCGTAACCATTATGGTGGCGGGAAACATCCCGGGGAGGACGCAGACGCTGTCGGTAGCGATCTACGACGCTGTGGAATCCGGAAATGGCAGGTTTGCACGAATCTTAGTGCTGCTGGTTTCGGCGGTGACACTGGCGTTGCTGTGGCCGGCAAGTTACGCGTCGCGTACGACACGAGCCGGAGAGTACCGGTAGGCGAATGAGCAGCGTGGAAGCGCGAGTGGTGAAGCGTCTCGCCGCTGTGAAGGATACGCCAGCCTTTCAGCTTGATGTTCACTTTCGGGCCGGCGAGGGAATCTGTCTGATCGTAGGTCCGAGCGGTTCTGGAAAGACGCTGCTGCTGAATTCAATCGGAGGATTTCTACGGCCGGACGACGGGCGCATTCTGGTGGATGATCGGCTCTACTTCGATGCGGCGAGCAAGGTGCATGTAGCGCCGCAGCTGCGCCGATGCGGTTACATTTTTCAGGATCATGCCTTGTTTCCTCACATGACGGTGCGAGCGAATCTGCAGTTTGCGGCATCCATGCCTTTTTTGCGGGCGAGCCATAGAAATATACATAAGCGCATCCAGGAGATGCTGCAGATTTTCGATCTGGGAGAACTGGCCGAGCGTAAGCCGGCGCAACTGTCAGGCGGACAGAAACAGCGGGCGGCATTAGCGAGAATACTGGTGACGGATCCGCGGGTTCTGCTGCTGGATGAGCCATCGCGCGGGCTCGACGCGCTGCTCAGGCACAGCTTTTACGATCTTCTGCGAAACTTGCGGGAGCGTTTGCGTATCCCAATACTCTTGGTAAGCCATGACGTGGATGAATGTTTCGAGCTAGCTGATTCGGCATGCGTGATGGCAGCGGGGCAGATACTGCAAACAGGTTCGCGCGAGACGGTATTTACAAAACCAGCAACGGTGGAGATTGCACGGTTGCTAGGGATATATAACATCGCGCCCGCAGTGATCCGATGGCTCGATCCGAGTGCGAACAAGAGCCGGCTCCAGATCTTCGATCAGGAGATAGAGGGGCGCTACTTTCCAGGTCATTTAATCGGCGACACGGGAAGCGCCTGTCTGTTGCGCTCCGAGATGAGGGTGGCGGACAGGCAGACAGGAAATCGGATGATGTTTCGAGTGGAAGGGAGCTACGCAACGCAGAATGGTGTGCGGCTGCAACTGGAACACGGCTTTACGATCGTAGTGCGCGCGTCGGAATATGAGCAACTGGGCAAACCGCAGCAGGTTGCACTCGAAGTGCCCGCACAAGCGGTGACTTTCACGGGACGATGAAACGTTACTACATCACGGACCGGAAATCGGTGGGCGGGTTTGGTGCGCTGCTGGAGGTAATACGCGATCAGATGCATCTGGGCGTGCATTACCTTCAGATCCGCGAGAAGGATATTTCGGCGCGTGAACTCTTCGAGTTTACGCTAGCGGTACTAGAAGTGCGCGAGCTGGCGATTCATGCGCCGATCCCGGCAAAAATTCTGATAAATACGCGGGCAGATGTGGCGCTTGCCACGGGGGCGGATGGAGTGCATCTGCCGGCGGAAGCTCCTCGGGAATCACTTCCAGGTTTATTGATAGCGCGATCGTGCCACACGTTATTAGAGGTGGAGAAGGCACAGGCTGATTTCGTCACTTTCGGTCCGGTGTTCGAGTCGCCTGGTAAGGGGGCGCCAGTGGGAGTGAGCGCGTTGAAGGCGGCGTGCGGCTTGGGGAAGCCGGTATTTGCGCTGGGCGGAGTGGACTGGGAAAACGCGGCGGCTTGCATGCAGGCGGGCGCCATGGGGGTGGCCGGCATTCGTCTTTTCCAGGAGCCAGAACTTTAACGCATTATTCTTTCAAAGCTCACGTGCGTTAATGAGAGACAGATGAAGAATTGGAGGCGTACCTTCCGCGAGATGAAGCATCAGGCGGCTTGGGTATTGATAGTTCTCTTGAGTTTGGTTTCGATGCCAGCGGTTTTACGAAGTCAACCGCCGCAGCCTGGGCAATTGGCTGCCACACAACCCAGTAGTCAATCTGGCGTATTGCAGTTGCCGAACACCATGTCAGCGTCCCCGCTGACAGTAGGAGACAAATTCGATTATCGAGTGGTCCAAACGTTTGGATTACGCGGGTTATTGGGCGCGGGCGTGGGGGCGGCGATTGGGCAAGGCTTCGGCAACCCCTACTCGTGGGGCGGCGGGGTGGAAGGATTCGCGAAACGATATGGGTCGGGCTTTGCAGGCAATCTTTCGCGGCAGACGATGGCTTTTGGCATTGAGAGCGTGTTGCACGAGGATCCTCGCTACTTCCCTTCAGAAGACAAGCCAGCGGGGGGCCGGATGCTGAATGCGTTGAAGCAAGTTTTTGTTTGTAAAACAGACTCAGATCACTCGTCGTTTGCTTACGGAAGAGTGGTGAGCGCGTTTGCAGCCGGCCAACTGGTGAATGCGTGGCAACCAGCAAGCAATGCAAGCGCGGGAAACGGTTTGCGGCGAGGTGTTTTGACGCTGGGTGGAGACTTGGCCTACAATTTCGCGCAGGAGTTCATTCCATTTACACGGCCGAAATCGATTCGGCATCGACCTTAGAGAGAGTGATCTCAAGCCTCAAGGCATTGACGAAAACTTAATCTAGCCGCAGATGAACATTCGCCTAAGCTGAAGAAGTCGGCCTGGGAGGCCGACGCAGGCCGGGGGCCCGCCCCCCATCGACGCAGAAAAGAGGTGTATTTCCAAGCAGCGTTTATCAGCGGCCACGACATTTTCAGGAGTCTTCTCAGGCCTGACTGACTTCGAGGGCTTTCTCGGCGTGAAGTTCCTGGAGGCACCAGACGCGTACCGGGTCGCGGCGACGGGCCGCAATGGCTTCGGCGGCTGCTTTGGCGCCGCTCATGGTGGTAATGCAAGGGGTGCGGTAGGTCACCGAATTGCGGCGAATGGTTTGCTCATCCGGGAAAGAGTGGCTACCGGTGGTGGTGTAGATGATGAGGTTCAGCTTACCGGCTTTCAGGAGATCGACGGCGTTGGGTCGGCCTTCGTTGACCTTGAAAACAGTTTTCACGGGCAGGCCGGCTGACTTCAGAGTAGCGGCCGTTCCGCGAGTCGCGAACAGCTCGAACCCGAGCTCGCGAAATTTGCGGGCCACTGCAACAGCGGCAGGTTTGTCGCGATCGTTGACGCTGATGAAGAGAGCGCCTTCATCGGGCAGGGGCGAGCCGGCAGCGAGTTGAGCTTTGGCGAAGGCTTCGCCGAAACTCTGACCGACACCCATCACTTCGCCGGTGGAACGCATCTCGGGGCCGAGAGCCGGGTCGACGCCGGGAAATTTGGCGAAAGGGAACACGGGGCTCTTCACAAAGAAACTCGGCACCGGAAGAACGCCGTTTACGATGCCATTTGTAAGGTGAGTAAAGTCAGTGAGCTTCTTGCCGAGCATAAGACCGACGGCGATTTTAGGCAGCGGCACACCGGTAGCTTTGCTGACAAAAGGAGCGGTGCGCGAAGCGCGGGGATTTACTTCAAGCACAAATACTTTGCCGTCTTGCAAGGCGTACTGAGTGTTCATCAAACCAATTACGTTGAGGGCACGCGCGAGCTTTGTGGTGTAGCTGGTGATGGTCTCGATGGCTTCGGCGGAGAGAGTAATAGAGGGAAGCACGCAGGAGCTATCCCCGGAGTGAACGCCAGCCTCTTCGATGTGTTCCATAATGCCGGCTATCAGGACGTTCTCGCCGTCGCAGAGCGCATCGACATCGACTTCGGTGGCGTCTTCCAAAAAGCGGTCGATGAGTACGGGGCGTTTGACGGAAAAGTGAGAAGCCTCCTGCATGTAGCGGCGGACGGTGTCTTCGCTGTAGGCAATGACCATAGCGCGGCCGCCGAGGACGTAGCTGGGTCGTACCAGCACCGGGAAGCCGAGATTGCGGGCGATTTCGCAAGCTTCCTCGACGGTGGTGGCGGAGCCATGGGGCGGCGACGGGATGTCGAGTTCGGCGAGGAGTTTGCCGAATAGTTTGCGATCTTCGGCGAGATCGATGTTGGCGGGATCGGTGCCAATAATCGGAAGGCCGGAGCGCTTCAGGGGCATGGCGAGATTCAGCGGCGTCTGCCCGCCGAACTGGACGATCAGGCCGTCAGGGCGCTCGATGTCGGCGATGTTGAGCACTTCTTCCTGGGTGAGCGGTTCGAAGTAGAGGCGATCGCTGGTGTCGTAATCGGTGGAGACGGTCTCGGGATTGCAATTGACCATGATGGATTCATAGCCGAAATCCTGCAAGGCGAAAGAGGCGTGGCAGCAGCAGTAATCGAATTCGATTCCCTGCCCTATGCGATTGGGGCCGCTGCCGAGAATCATGATTTTCTTGCGATCGGTAGGGGCGGACTCATCTTCGGACTCGTAGCTCGAGTACATGTAGGGCGTGAAGCTTTCGAATTCGGCGGCGCAGGTATCGACTCGGTTGAAGATAGCGGATACGCCGAGTTGCTTACGGGCGGTGCGGACGGCCAGGGGCTCGACACCGAGCTTGTCGGCGATTTGCCGATCGCCCAGGCCGTTGCGTTTGAGACGGCGGAATTCTTTGGCGGTAATAGAGCGAAGCTCGCGGCCGGCGAGCGCCTGTTCTTCGGCCACGACTTCAGCGACCTGCTGCAAGAACCAGGGGTCGATCCTGGTCATCTCGTGAACCTGCGCGACGGTATAGTTTTGCGCAAAGGCAAAGCGGATGTAATCGAGGCGGTCGGGATTAGGGGTGATGAGGCGTTTGGCAATCAGATTGGGATCGAGCGCCTGGGCGTTCGAAGACTTACCGGTTTCCAGGCTGCGAAGCCCCTTGCCGAGAGCCTGTTTGAAGGTGCGGCCGATGGCCATCACTTCGCCGACGGACTTCATTTGCGTGTTGAGAACAGGTTCGGCGCCGGGGAATTTTTCGAACTGCCAGCGCGGGATTTTGACAACAACGTAATCGATGGTCGGCTCAAAGCAGGCGGGTGTGGCGCGCGTGATGTCGTTGGGGATTTCATCGAGCCGATAGCCGACAGCGAGCTTGGCGGCAATTTTGGCGATAGGAAAGCCGGTGGCTTTAGAGGCTAGCGCGGAGCTGCGGGAGACGCGCGGATTCATCTCGACGATGACCATGCGGCCGTCCTCGGGATTGATAGCGAACTGGACGTTCGAGCCGCCGGTATCGACGCCAATTTCGTTCAAGCAGCGTAAAGCGGCGTCGCGCATCATCTGGTACTCGCGGTCGGTCAGCGTCTGCGCGGGGGCGACCGTAATGGAGTCACCGGTGTGGACGCCCATGGGATCGAAGTTTTCAATTGAGCAGACGATGATGCCATTGCCGGCACGGTCGCGCATGACTTCGAGTTCGAACTCTTTCCAGCCGAGCACGCTTTCTTCGACCAGCACCTCGTGAACGGGCGAGAGATCGATGCCGCGCGCGAGAATTTCGACCATCTCTTCGCGGTTGTAGGCGATGCCACCGCCGGTGCCGCCCATGGTGAAACTGGGGCGCAAGATGATGGGATAGCCCATGCGCTCCGCGAAATCGAGACCATCTTCGATGTTGTTGACGAGTTGGGACTGCGTCATATCGAGACCGATCTTGCGCATAGCGTCTTTGAACAAGAGGCGATCTTCGGCTTTCTTGATGGCCTGGATGTCTGCGCCGATCAGCTCAACGCCGAATTCTTCGAGTACGCCTCGATCGGCGAGCTCTACAGCGAGATTGAGCGCGGTCTGGCCGCCGACGGTCGAGAGAACGGCATCAGGGCGCTCCTTACGGATGACTTCGGTGGCGAAGGCAAAGTTGAGCGGCTCGACGTATGTGCGGTCGGCCAACTCGGGGTCGGTCATGATGGTGGCCGGATTCGAGTTGATGAGGATGACTTCATAGCCCTCTTGGCGAAGAGCTTTGCAGGCTTGTACTCCGGAGTAGTCGAATTCGCAAGCTTGGCCGATTACGATGGGACCGGAGCCGATGATGAGGATGCGTTTGAGATCGGTTCGCTTGGGCATGGCTAGCTGCGATGCTCCTTCATGGCCGAGGCGAACTCGTTGAACAGATAATGCGAATCGTGCGGTCCGGGCGCAGCTTCGGGATGGTACTGGACGCAGAACACTGGTTCGCTGCGATGGCGGAAACCTTCGAGCGTTTGATCGTTAAGATTGACGTGCGTAACGGCGATTTGCGAGTCCTTCAGGGAGTCGGGATCGACGCAGAAACCGTGATTTTGCGAAGTAATTTCGACTTTTCCGGTCTGATGATTGAGCACCGGATGATTGGCGCCGTGATGGCCGAACTTGAGTTTGTAGGTTTTGCCGCCGAGCGCGAGGCCGAGAATCTGGTGGCCGAGGCAGATGCCAAATACAGGAACTTTGCCGATGAGTTTGCTCACCTGACGGGCTTGCTGTTCGAGAGGTTCAGGATCGCCCGGACCATTTGATAGAAAGACGCCATCGGGTTTGAGAGAGAGAACATCTTCGGCGGAAGTTTCCGCGGGGACGACAGTAACGCGCGAGCCAAGCTGGACGAGATGGCGGAGGATGTTACGTTTGACGCCGTAATCGTAGGCGACCACATGGGAGTGTGGTTCGCCGGGAGAAGCAATTTTTTCAGAAGAGGAGACGGGACTGATGGGCTCGGTCCAGCCATAGGTCTGAGAGGTGGAGACACGCGACACCAGGTTCTGCCCCGCCATGGATGGCGACTGGCGCGCTCTTTGAATCAACTCGTCGTGATCGTGTTGGCCGACGGCAATAATACCGCGTAAAGCACCGCGATCGCGCAGAATACGGACCAGCTTGCGGGTGTCAACTTCCGCGATAACAGGGATGCCGTGCTGGGCGAGGAAATGCTCGGCCTTGTTCCCCGAACGCCAATTGCTGGCGACAGGCGAAATTTCGCGGACGACGAGCCCTTCGATGTACGGGGACTCGGATTCGGAGTCGTAGGCGTTCGAGCCGTAATTTCCGATCTGGGGATTAGTGAGGACAACGATCTGACCGCAGTACGACGGGTCGGTGAAGATTTCCTGGTAGCCGGTGATCGCGGTGTTGAAAACGACTTCGCCTGTTCGCTGCGCAGGCGCACCAAAGCTCGTGCCCTCGAAGACTATACCGTCCTCCAAGGCGAGAACTGCTTGCTCCAAAGTAGCTCCTATTCGGGGATTAGGCGCTGCAAAAACTGCAGCTGACCAGCCTTTGTGGTCAGCTTGCCTTGAGGCGTGGGCTTTCCTATGTGCCGATCACTTTATTGAATCATGTTTTGACGGCTGATTCAATTAAAGCCGACCTCTGAGCCGCACGATTTAGCGGTGACCACCGCCACCGTGACTACCACCACCGCCGAAATGGCCGCCACCACCGGAGAAACCTCCTGCTCGTCCGGCAAATCCGCTGGAGCGTCCCGCATAACCACGAGAGAAGCCTGATCCGGCATAACTGCGGGCGCCGTAGTTTCCGCCGCGGTAACCGTAAGCACCTCGATAACCGGAGTTATAGCCGCGAGAGCCGTAGCCGTAGCCGCCACGGTAGCCATAGCCGCCACGGTAGCCATAGCCACCACGGTATCCGTAACCGCCGCGATAGCCGTAGCCGTACCCGCGATAGTAGGGGCGGTAACCATATCCGTAGCCGCCCCAGTATCCACCGTAAAAACCGCCGTATGGATAGCCGCAGCCGGCGTACGCATATGGATAGGGTGCGCAGGCATCGGAATAGGCGTAAGAGCCAGGATAGCCGTAACCGTAACCAGGGACGCCTACTCCGAAACCGAAGCCGATCTGCGCTTGGGCAGGCCTGGGGGCGGCGATGCTCAACAGCGCGAACGCGGCGACCGCCAATCCGATTTTCTTAATCATTGGGAGCCTCTAAGTTTTAGACGCGGATTTTCGCCTTTTGGATGCGGTTGAGCTTGCGTTTGGTACTGGGCAGGGACTGGCCGCTCGGTGGTTTTCCCGCTGGCTTTCAGGGCACTAGGTTCAAATAGGTAAAGCGAATGATGAGTGACGCGGAACATTGGATGGAAGTGGCTGGAGCAGGGGTTGACGCCCTTTTGCTGCTGCGGGTTTTGCAACTCAAGTTGCAGCGAACGTATGTGTTTATCACGCTGGCGTGTGTTCTGGCCTTAGGGTCGGACGGCGTGGCGCTGTGGCTGGGCGCCGAGTCAAGCGAGATGAAGCGCTTTTTCATCTACTCCCGCTTCTTGTATGCCTTCGTTTTTCCGGCAGCGGCATTCGACGTTTGGGAAGAGATCCAGACACAGGTAGCGCGGCTTCGGAAGATTGCCATGGTGCGCCTGATTGCGAGCCTGGTTTTGGCGGCGGTGCTGGGGCTGATTATCGCGTCGGTGGCGGCCGGCGACGACAGCGGTGAGGATACGGCTCTGGCCAGCTTCGCGGTCATACTGTGGGCAGCTTCGGCGACTGCGAGCCTGGCGTTTCTCTGGTCGATGCACCGGTTGACGAATGCAGGTAAAATCCAGCTGCCGCACAACACTTCAGTTTGGCTGTTGTATTTTCAATTGTCTCTGGCGGCGGAGGTGTTGACTTGTTTTCTAACGATTATCTGGCAACAGGTCAACTCGTTTGCGGGAATGGCAATAGAAATGTCACTCGGGCTTTACGGAATTTTAGTGACGCTGTGGTGTATCTGGAAATTGCGCGCGCAAAATTCTTCCCAGGTACCTTCGACGCGGGAGAACTCCGTTCTTTGAAGCTTCTTAGACCTAAGCAACGGAATGAGGTGTCTTACCGGAAGAGGTTGCAATGGCTGAGAAAAAGGAAAATAGATGCTGGCCGGGGTATGAGCCAGTAGCAGGAAAGAAACCCAACTCGCAAGGGAGTTGCCGCCCGAAGGCCGATTCGAAATCGAGTCCTTCTGAAAAGGAATTCAAGGCGAAGCGCAAACGCCAGTTGAATAAGTGGCAGGAAAAGAGCGGCGGGAAGCGGCAAGCGGCGCAGCATCTGAGTGGACCGGATAATGAGCCGAGTTCGCAGAAGGGTGCAGCCAAAAAGAAGACAGCGACGAAAAAGCGGGCTACAAAGAAGACGACGGCGACGAAAGCGACTACTAAAAAACGTGCACTAGGCGAAAGAAAACCCGCAATGGGCAACAGGAAGGCGGCTTAGAGTTCGCTTTGGATGGGTACTGGGGCGATAGGAGCGCCCAGCTGCGATAATGGGCGTCAGTTTAAAATAAAGGTCGCGCACGAATTCCAGCAATTCACGAGGAAGCCGTTTGCGCAGTTCGCTTTCTTTAGGCTGACATGCCCATTACAAATGCCCGGCTTGAACGCCGTTATTCCATCGCTTCAGGCTGTTTTAGGATTTCCAGCGAGCGTCGTTCATGAAGGTCGTTATCTTGTGCGGCGGCCTGGGGACTCGTATGCGCGAGGAGACCGAGTTTCGCCCGAAGCCTTTGGTAGACGTCGGTGGACATCCTATTCTGTGGCACATCATGAAGTCCTACGCGCATTATGGCTTTCGAGATTTTGTGCTGTGTCTTGGTTATCGCGGCAACATGATTAAGGAATATTTTCTTAATTACGAAGCGATGAATAATGACTTCAGCATTTGTCTGGGAAAGAAGGCGAAGGTGGAGTACCGGGACGATCACGAAGAGCAAGATTTCGTGGTGACGCTGGCGGATACAGGCGCGGATTCGATGACGGGCGGGCGGCTGCGGCGCGTGGCGAAGTACCTGAAGGGCGAAGAGCGCTTCATGGTCACTTATGGGGACGGGCTCAGCGACGTGGATATTCCGAAGTTACTCGAATTTCACAACAGTCACGGGAAGCTGGCTACGGTGACTACCTTTCGGCCAGTGTCGCGTTTCGGGATTCTGGATATCAACCAGGCCAAGCAGGTGATGAACTTCATTGAGAAGCCGAAGTCGGATGCGTGGGCGAGTGCTGGATTTTTTGTTTTCGAGCGAAAGGTGCTGGACTATCTGGACGGCGATGAAACGATTCTCGAACGCGAACCGCTCGAGCGATTAGCGGAGCAGGGGGAACTGATGGCTTACCATCACGAAGGTTTCTTCTATGCCATGGACACCTATCGCGAGTATCAGGCGCTGAACGAACTGTGGAAAGCGGGCGAAGCACCCTGGAAGAAGTGGGCATGAACGGCTCGATCTGGCGTGACCGGCCCGCGCTGGTCACGGGCGGTACGGGGCTCGTCGGGAGCTGGCTGGTGCGCTGCCTGGTGGAAGCAGGCGCGAGTGTGGTGTGTCTGGTGCGGGACTGGGTGCCGGGCAGTGAAGCTGTTCGCAGTAAAGTTCTGGAGCAGGTGAACGTAGTGCGAGGCGATATTTGTGACCGCGCCATTCTGGAACGTACGTTAGGCGAATACGAAGTGAATACCGTGTTTCACCTGGCGGCGCAAACCATTGTGGGCATCGCGAATCGCAATCCGATCTCTACGTTCGAGGCCAATGTCGAAGGAACCTGGAACGTTTTAGAGGCTTGCCGGCGCTCGCCGCTGGTGAAGGCGATTGTGGTGGCTTCGTCCGATAAGGCGTATGGCGATCAGGAACACTTGCCTTACTCGGAAGATACGCCGCTTGAAGGACGCCATCCGTATGATGTGAGTAAATCCTGCGCGGATCTGATCACGCAGGCTTACGGGAAAACGTACGGTATGCCGGTGGCGATCACGCGCTGTGGGAACTTCTACGGCGGTGGGGATCTCAATTGGAACCGCATTGTCCCGGGCACCATTCGCTCGGTAATTCGTGGTGAACGGCCGGTGATCCGGTCGGACGGGCAGTTTGTTCGGGATTATTTTTACGTGGAAGACGGAGCGGCTTGTTACATGCTGTTAGCGGAACAGTTATTGCGAGATGCCAACCGGCTGCGCGCACAGGCTTTTAACTTTTCGAACGAGATACAAGTCACCGTGACGGAGTTGGTAAAGCTGATTCTCGAAAAGATGAATTCGTCGCTGACGCCCGACATCCGGAATGAGGCTTCGAACGAAATCAGACATCAATACTTGAGCGCCGAACGGGCGCGGCAGCATCTGGGATGGCATCCATTGTTCAGCCTGGAGGAGGGATTGACGCGGACGGTGGCCTGGTACACGGAGTTTTTGCAAGGAGCAGCAGCGCGATGAGCTCGCAAGAAGAGTTACGAGAGAAGATACTCGAGTTAGTCGGCGAATATCATGCTGAGACGTTTGCGCCGCGGAAGTTTGTAGCGGGCGAGAGTGCAGTGCCGGTATCGGGGCGGGTCTTCGATGCGGAAGACATGCGATCGCTGGTGGACTCTTCACTCGATTTCTGGCTCACGACCGGGCGCTTTGCGGCGCAATTCGAGAAGCAATTCGCGCGCTGGTTCGGCGTACGTACGGCGACGCTGGTGAATTCGGGTTCGTCAGCGGACCTGCTGGCAGTGACGGCGTTGACTTCGCCAAAGTTAGGCGATCGAAGATTGAAGCCGGGAGATGAAGTCATTACGGTGGCGGCGGGATTCCCAACCACGGTCAATCCAATCATCCAAAACGGATTGATTCCGGTGTTTGTTGACGAGCATATTCCGACCTATAACATTGACGTGAACATGCTCGAAGAGGCTCGCTCGGACCGTACGCGGGCAGTGGTGATTGCACACACACTCGGGAACCCATTCAATTTGGGGGCCGTCACCGAGTTTGTCAAGAAGCATGATTTGTGGCTGGTAGAGGATTGTTGCGATGCAGTGGGCGCGACTTACAACGGGCAAAAGGTCGGGACGTTTGGCGATCTCGCGACAGTGAGCTTTTATCCCGCTCACCACATTACGATGGGTGAAGGCGGCTGCGTGCTGACCGAGAAGCCACTGCTGAAGACGCTGGTGGAGTCATTCCGCGACTGGGGCCGCGATTGCTGGTGCGAGCCTGGAAAAGAGAATACATGCGGCAAGCGATTCGACTGGCAACTCGGTGAACTGCCTTGCGGTTACGATCATAAGTACACTTACTCGCATATTGGTTATAACCTCAAGATGACAGATATGCAAGCGGCGGTCGGGGTATCGCAGCTGAAGAAACTGCCAGAGTTCATTGAGAAGCGACGGGCCAACTTTAATGCGCTGCGGGCAGGCCTGAAAGATTTGGAAGAGTTTTTTATCCTGCCGGAAGCTACACCGAACTCCGAGCCGAGTTGGTTTGGGTTTCCAATTGCAGTCCGACCCGAAGCGCCTTTTAACCGTAACCAGGCTATTTCGTTTCTGGAGAATCGGAAGATTGCGACGCGACTGCTGTTTGCGGGCAATCTGCTGCGGCAGCCCGCTTACCACAATATCCAACATCGGGTAATCGGTTCGCTGAAGAACACAGATTTCATCATGAACCAAGTGTTTTGGGTGGGCGTTTATCCAGGAATCTCATCGGAGATGCTAAGTTACATGCTCGATGTGTTTCATAAGTTGCCGGTGGACCAGTTGGTCGCTATTTGAGCTTTAGCCGTCGAAGCGCAGTGCATCGGGATTGATCTCCTCCCGATGCCCTGCGTACCAGCCGTATAGTTCCTGGATCTGGTGGTCAATGGACGCGAACTGGTAGCCGCCCATCTCCGCTAGAAGGCGGTGATTGTCGCCGCTGTACTCAGGGGCGAAGCCTTCTTTCATTACCTGAACGGGTATGTTCTTGCCGGAGATTCGTGCGACGGAATGGGCGAGTGACAGGATGTCGTGGGTTTCTCCGCGGCAGACGTTATAGGTCTTGTGGGCTGGATCATGTTCGATGAACCAGTCGGTCAGCGCGGCGAGATCGTCGATATACAGGTAATCGAAGCGAACGTTTTGCCGAAGCACAATGGGCAGGTCGAACAAGGCGCGGCAGATGGCGTTGGAGATCAGGCGAACGTCCCAGGCTTCGTACTTTCCGAATACGCCGAAGAGGCGCAGGTTGTAAATGTTGCTACGCGCCGCTTCCGTGTACTGGGCGCCGATGTATTTGGCGAAAGCGTAGTCGTCGGACGGGACGTAGGTATCGAAGAATGACTCCGCCATGCGCGGCACGCGAATTCCGAATTCCGCGCCCGAACCGAAGTGCAGCAGCCGCCCGTAGAGATGCTGGTTACGGGCGAAGTTAAAGAACATCCGGCAATTGTTCTTAAAGAGATCGGGAGCGGTCGCTTTTCGGTTGGATCTGCCGGTTGCCGCATGAATGACAACATCAAACTTGTGTGCCGCGAGATAGTCCCGGACAGCAATCTCATTCGTGAGATCCAGTTCGGTGCGAGTAGGGACACTTACCAAGTACTTACTGAATGCTTCAGCCAGATTTTTGCCGATGAACCCAGAGGCGCCAGTTACAAGGAGTTTTTGCGACACGCTACTTATTCAGCCAAAGGTTCGATAATCATGTTTTCGCGGAACTCATCACGCGGAAGATAGGGCCAGAGATCTTCCAGAGGTTTGGATACAAACCGGCCATCGGGCAGTTGCATGGATTGCAGGCGCGGCCCGCGTACCTCTTCCTTGATAACTCGCACGTCAATCACGACCGGGCCGGGCATGGCGAGGACTTTGCGGATGTCACTGCGAAGATCGTTTTGATTCTCGATGACGCAGGAGGCGATTCCGTAAGAGGCAGCGATTTTGCTCAGGTCGGGAACACTGAGTCCAGTCGAGCGGTCGCCACCCATGAACTCGTTGCCAAACCAGGCTTTTTGAGAAGCGCGAATGGACGCGTAGCCATCGTTGTTGAGAACGAAAAACTTCAAGGGGAGATTTAAACGGGCGACGGTCTCGAGTTCCTGGATGTTGAACTGGAAGCCGCCGTCGCCGTCGACGCAAATGGTTTGACGCCTATTCTTTGCAAGACTGACGGCAATGCTGGCCGGGAGACCGAAGCCCATCGAGCCCAGTCCGGCTGTGTGATAGACGCGCTGACCAGCGCGAGTTGGATAGCTGAAGATAAAGATCTCGATCCCACTGCCGCTGCTACCTGAAACGATGCAGTCTTCGGGAGACACTTCCTGGCTGAGAATTTCAGCGAGATGAAAGATACTGACGGGACTGTCCGGCTGGCGATGTTCGTTGGTGATAAGGGGGTAACGCTGCTGCCAAGCGGCCACACGAGCGCGCCAGGACTCTTGATCTTTGGCCGGTTTGATTTTAGTTTTTTGCGACAGCAGTTCCCGGAGGAAGGCGCCGGCATCGGAAAGAATGCTGCTCGCCAGTGATCCATCGAGCTTGCCGAGTTCGGCCGCGTCCACGTCGACCATGGCTTTCCAAGCTTCCCGTGCGAGATTTTTCGGAGCGAACCCGGTGAGCGGGTTATCCATGCGGGCACCCAGGATCAGTAGAAAATCGCAATTCTGGATGGCGAAATTAGCGCCGCGCGCGGCGAGCGAACCAGGTCTGCCTGCGAACAGCGGATCGTCGCTCGACACCAGATCACTCGCGACCCACGTCGCTGCAGTTGGGATTTGAAGTAACGCCATAGCCTCGCGCAATTCGGGTACAGCGCGGGATAGCCGGACACCATTGCCAATCATGAGGAGCGGACGCTCGGCTTGATTGAAATGCTCGATGACGTCGGCTACTTGGGTCTCGAGATCCGTGTGACTGCGTTCCGGCTGGAACTCGCTCGGATCGAATACTCGCAGTGAAGCTTCATCGATGGGTGCGGATTGCACATCAAGCGGCATGTCGAGCCAGACGGGACCGGGACGTCCGGTGCGCGCCAGGTAAACAGCTTTTTCCAGGTGATAGCGGATGTCCTGCGGTTCAAGCACCGTGACCGCATATTTGGTCAGTGGCTTGACCAACGAGATGATGTCAACTTCCTGCGGACCGAGTTGCCGGACACCGAGTGGGCGACCATCGGAATGGAACATACGGTCGGCGCGCTTTACCTGACCGGAAATGAAAAGCACAGGAGTCGAATCGAGCCAGGCGCCTGCGAGGCCGGTAATCGCGTTGGTGCCGCCGGGCCCGGTAGTAACTAGCGCGCAACCGAGATTGTCATTTGCTTTGGCGTAATTTTCGGCACAAATAGCGCTGGCTTGTTCGTGGGAATTACAAATAAACTCGATTCGCTTCTCCCGCGAAAGCGCTTCGTTCAGGTGCATTGCGCCGCCGCCAACTACCACAAAAACGTGTTTTACTCCTTGATCGGCGACGAAGCGAAAGATGAAATCGGATACCTTCATGAGTAGCGGTCAATCGAGTATAACCCGCGCGTATAACGTGCCGCTTTAGAAGGTGAGGACGGGCTTCTACTGAAGTAAAAGCCCTGGGAAATACAGATTAGAAGCGCAGGTGCAAGGCTAGTTGCAGGATGCGTGGATCGTAGGTGGTGGACACCTGTCCGAAGGTGGAATCGGTGATGGTGGTGTCTGGATTCTGGAATTCAGCATGATTCAAAACATTGAAGGCATCACCGCGCAGTTCCAAGTCCATACCCTCGCGGATGATGAAATGCTTGGAAATGGATAGGTCAAGATTAGTCTGACGTGGCCCGCGGAGACCATTTCGAGGGAAGGTTCCATAGGGAAAGAAATTTGTGGTGCCCCCATTGTTGTCGAGGTTAGTCAAACGGGCATTACTCAAGCTAGCAGGATTAAACAAGTAGTTGCCGTAGCTAGTGCTCCCGGAGTTATTGGGGTTTGATAATACCTGAGCATTTTTGGGACTGAGCGTTGCGACCGTTCCGGTTGTAAGATCGGCTCGAACAAGGCCAGCATCGCCCGCACCGGACGGCCCGGGATCATTAATATTCGTATTTAAACCACCATAGACATCGAGCGGAAAACCACTGCGAATAGTCAGGATGGGATAGAGACTCCAGCCGCGCGTGAGCAGCTTGGGGCCACGCTGCCAGAGTTTGTCGAAAGGCAGATCCCATCCGCCCGATAATGACAATGTGTGTCGAACATCGGTATCGCCGGAAGATCGGAACAGCTCGTGGGAATAGGCTGGGACAACTGAATTTCGGTTTCGGAAGCCGGAAACGTTGTCGATTTCGTGACCTAGCGTGTAAGCGACAGTGAAAAAGCTACTACCCACTACGCTGCTGGAGAAACGCCTGGTCAAATTGACCTCCAGGCTGTTGTAACTCGCGCGTGAAATATTTTGAAATTGGTAAAGGTAGCTGTAGTTAGTTGTGCCGTAGATACGATCTGTTCCATTCAAAGAATAGGGATTGACATCGGTCAAGCTAGTCAAACCGTGTGCCGAATAACCTAGATAGCCGACCTCAAGTATGGTGTTGGACGGCAGTTGCTGTTGTAGAGAGAGATTGTACTGATACACGTAAGGCGTCTTTAGAGTAGGATCGACCAAATAGATCGAACCACCGCCAAAAGGCAGGTAGCCGGCGCTCTGAAAATTTAGATCCTTGGTAGGCGGTTTGGATGGGAAAGGATTCACTGCTCCGGCCGACGCAAAGGGATCCTGTAAGCCGCTCGGACCGGTCCCCGTATTTGCGGAAGTCAGAATATCGGCGTATGCGAAGAACGGCGGTTGACCATTGAATTGCAGATTGTCCTCGCCCTTCAGAATGTCGTAGAACATGCCAAACCCGCCGCGCACGCTTGTCTTGGCATCTCCGAACACGTCATAGGCGAATCCAAAGCGTGGACTGAAGTTTTTCTTGTTCGGAAAATTCGAGCCGTTCGGCGCGCCAGGATCGCCGGGAAAGACCAAGCCGGGCGGCGCATTCGTAAATCGTTGGGATTGCAAACCCGGAATAAAGCTAAACGTCCGACCCTGCGTATCGTACTTAGGCTCCGCGTACTCGTAACGCAAGCCTAAAGTGAGAGTCAAGCGTTTGGAAAGATGCCAGGTGTCCTGCGCGAAGCCCGCATACTGATCCGAACGAATGTTGGAAGGAGCTCTCGGGGCCTGCGTGTATTCATCTACATTTCCCATCAAAAAGTCCGCCAAATCCAAACCAGAGCCGACCTTCGTGCTGGCTCCGTATAAAAAATATTCGCCATTGATGAGGTAGTCGTAGGTTGTATTGTTCTGATAAGGGGAGAAGTAGAAGCCAAATTTCAGGTTGTGGGCACCTTTGGTCCAGGACAGGTTATCAGTGAACCCGTAAGTGTTATCGGCTTCTACCGTTGGCCCCTGGTGACTCGGCCCAGTGACGAGGCCACTTCCCAAAAAGTCAAGTTGTGGGGGACCAGTGGGATCGTCCGAAGGCACATTGGCCCCTAACTGAACGCCTGACGGATTTTTAGTGGTGGGTACAGCCTGGTTATTGAGCAGCCGCTGCGCAGTTATTCGTAGCTCATTCAGCAGGGCTGGCGTAAACGTGTGGTTATAGGCCACTGATCCGTAATACGTGGTTGTCGAATAGCTCACGGGAAAACCCGGCGCATTATAGGGGGGGTTAGGACTGGGACCGAATGGATACAGAATTGGATTGTCGCGACTGGTAAAAGTGCCGCTGATTGTGTCTGTAGAGGTTAAGTTGTAATCGAACTTTCCTAAATATTCGTTGAAGTTATTAGTCGAGTTAGCTTGCGGAAAGATAAAGCCGCTCGTCGAGACAGGAATAAGGCCATGGGCAAAATAGGCCTTTGCAACCGGATCTATCTTGGTAGGATCAATGATGCCTTGCGCGGCGAGTGTGGGATCAGCTTGAAACTGGGGATTGTTCTGCAAGAAAGCGGCCACCAGCGGAGCGCCGGACGATTGGGAGAAGTCGCCATTGGCTTCACTTGGCGTAAAGGTATTTACCCTCCCTGGACTCACGTCGAACGACGATTGACGTTGCCCCTCGTACGAGAAGAAGAAAAACAACTTGTTTTTGACAATCGGGCCGCCGACGGTACCGCCAAATTGGTTGCGCTTTAAGATGGGGACTGCAATATTCTGCTGATTGTTGAAAAAAGTGTTGGCATCGAAGTAGTTGTTTCGCAGATAGTCGTAGCCGGTTCCGTGAAATTGATTGGTACCGCTTTTAGTTACAACGCTAACAATGCCACCGGCGCTGCGGCCGTATTCGGCACCGTAATTATTCTCGAGAACACGAAATTCAGCAATGGCGTCGGGATTAGGATTGGCTACAACGCCGTTTGAGAGTAGATCGTTATTCAAGCCTCCGTCTAACAGGTAGGTGACGGAATCTGTGCGCATACCCCCGATGCTGTAATTGCCAGCAGCACCGGAATCCGGGTTCGTGGCACTAATGCCGGGCTGGGTCTTCAGGAGATCTAAAGTGTTGCGGCCATTGAGGGGCAATTCAAAAATGGCTTGCCCGGTAACCGTGGCTCCAATGGTAGAGTTCTCAGTCTCCACCTGTGACGAGTTACTCTCGACAGTAATCGCGTCGCTTTGTTTGCCGACCTGGAGTTTCACGTCGACGCGCAAGGTCTGATTGATCTGAAGAGTAGTCTTCGAATCGATCGTCGTTCTTTCGAAACCCGGAGAGACTACCGTAACGCGGTAGAGACCCAATGGCAATTGGAGCGCCTGGTAAAAACCATCTTTATTGGTTGCAATCTGCTGCGTCGCGTTCGTTGCGATGTTGGTGACGGTAACCGCTGCATTAGCAATCACCGCGCCGGACTCGTCGGTGACGATGCCTGTCACTTTACCGGTAGCGTCTTGTGCCAGTGACGAAAAACAACAAAAGAAAGACAACGTAACGGCGGCGAGGGCGCGGCCCAGCTTTTGCATAGAGTCTCCGAATCTTTCCAATGCGCCGGCAGGTCGACGAGCCTGCCACTAGCGAGAAACGTGTAGGTTATCACGTTCGGAACTTGGCTGAATCGATGCGGAGATGAATGGCGTACTCAGTGTCACCCTCGGGGATGGCGGGCTTTCCAATAAATCCAGAGGTGTTGGGGATCTTTGCAGTCATCCCGGCGTAGAGCAGGACTAAGCTAAGGCGACAGGCGAAAACGCCTGTGCCACGAGCGGCACATTGATTGGTGTTGGGAAAGCTTGCGTTTAGTTCTTCGATTCGTAATACGAGGAGATCTTCTCGTATACCTCAGGCGGAAACTGAATTTCCTTGTAGATGTTGCAGGAGTCGGGATTTTCAGAGTTTTCGCAGATGGCGAAATCCTGCTGGTTCATCCACTCGATGATGCGTTCGCGCTTGGGTGGACTATAACTCTTTGCTTCTACTTGCCTGATGATGGCCTGGGCTTTCTGATCGTCGCAATCCTTGTCCTTCATGAGCTCGGTTTTGAGTTCTTCCGGAGAAAGAAAATGCTGCCCGACCATTACAAACACCAGGCGTCCGTAGTGGCCGATGTCCTGACCTTGATCTAAAGCGGCCAGCAGATGCGACATCATTGTGCTTTTCTTCAATTCTTCGATTGCCATGTATGTATAGCCTCGCTTTTGAGATGATCGTCCGAGGCATTCTGTTTCTCCTTTTCTTCGCTCATTAATCTTCTTACCGTTATCCTAAATAGACACGGTGGCGACAGAGACAAATCCAGGCGCAATGCTGATTCCGCAGCACGACGGCTTGCGGGAGAAAACGATTTTTTCCGTCCTCGCGGCGATCAGCTTTTGTCACCTGCTCAATGACATGGTGCAGTCGCTGATTCCGGCGATTTACCCGATTCTCAAAAGCTCGTTTCACCTGGACTTTGGACAGATCGGGCTCATCACTCTCACGTATCAGCTGACCGCATCGTTATTGCAGCCGTTCGTTGGACTTTATACGGACCGGCGACCGCATCCCTATTCACTGCCGGTTGGCATGACATTCACGCTAGGGGGAGTCATTCTGCTGGCGCTAGCCCCGAGTTTTGGAACGCTGCTTCTGGCAGCGGCCCTGGTAGGCATGGGGTCCTCTGTGTTTCATCCGGAATCGTCCCGGGTGGCCCGACTCGCTTCGGGCGGGCAACACGGCCTGGCACAATCGATTTTCCAGGTGGGCGGCAATGCGGGTTCAGCTCTTGGTCCTTTGCTGGCAGCGTTCCTGGTGTTGCCTCACGGTCGGGGGAGCATGCTGTGGCTCTCTTCGGCGGCGCTGGCTGGAATCGTTACGCTGACGGGAGTGGGCCGCTGGTACAAGGCTCATCCACTCCGCAAGAATCCACGGGCGGCCAGCACGGCAAAGAGTTCGACTCTGCCGAGAAACAAGGTCATTTGGGCCATCACTGTTCTCGTGTTACTTATTTTCTCTAAGTATTTCTATCTGGCGAGTATTTCGAGTTACTACACCTTCTTTCTGATTGCAAAGTTTCACGTTCCCGTAAAGGATTCGCAGCTTTACCTGGCCGTGTTTCTAGGCGCGGTAGCGGCCGGTACATTGATTGGAGGACCAATCGGAGACCGCTTCGGCCGGAAGCTTGTTATCTGGTGGTCGATTCTGGGTGTACTTCCCTTCTCTCTGCTGCTGCCATACGTGAATCTTCCGTGGACGGTTTTCTTGAGTGTGATCATTGGCCTGGTAATCGCTTCGGCGTTTTCCGCCATTCTGGTTTACGCACAGGAACTGGTTCCCGGTAATGTCGGGATGATCTCGGGCCTGTTCTTTGGATTCGCGTTTGGGATGGGAGGAATTGGCGCCGCGGTTTTGGGAAAAGTGGCGGATTGGACGAATATCTATATGGTGTATCACGTTTGCTCGTTTTTGCCCGCCATCGGCGTTCTCACCGGCTTCTTGCCGAACCTGAGGAGTGCGAAGCTGGATCAAGCGCGATAAAGATGAATGTCATTCGAGCGAGCGAAGGGCAAGACCGCGCGCGACTGAAGTAAATTCATCGCCGGTGCGAATGCGCTCTGCGCCAAATCTCTGCTCGAAGATACGGCGCACGGCCGGGACAAACGAAGTGCCGCCGGTGAGAAAGACCCGGTCGACGTCTTGCGCGGCAGCACCGGTTTTGGCGAGAAGTTGAGTGACGCTCGCCGCAATCGAGTTAAGTTCTTCCGCGATCCAATCTTCGAATTCGGCACGGCTTACGTCGGCGGTAAGCTCGACATCGCCGTCGACGAATCGGAACTGGCTCGCTTCGCGCTTCGATAAATCGAGCTTGACTTGCTGTACGGCGCGATGAAGATGGTAGCCGAGATCGTGCTGGATGAGATAGAGCAGGCGCTGGATTTTCTCTGGTTCGAGAGCTTGTTTGGCAACGCTTTGCAGCATGTTCAGGGTCTCTTGCGATTTTAGAAGGGAGAGGTGATGCCAGCGTTCGAGCTTGTGGTAAACCCAGTTCGGCACAGGTAGGAGTTTGTCTCCGGATTGCAGTTGCGTGCGTGCGCCGAGCTCCGGGGAAACGAGATGGCGGACGATTTTAGCGTCGAAGGCGTCGCCCGCAAGTCCGAGCCCTTCATTGCCGAGTACGGCGCGCGGAGCTCCCTGGTTGCTCCGATAAGAGGGACCAACATTGAGTAGAGAAAAGTCGCTGGTTCCGCCGCCGAAATCGCCGATCAGGATCAGTTCATCATGGTCCAGGCGTGCTTCGTAATAATAAGCCGCCGCAATGGGTTCGTATTCGAAACGGACCTCGTCGAAACCAGCTCTTTGGAGTGCGTTTGTGAGCCGCAGGACGGCATAGTCGTCGTCTTCGTCAGTATCGGCGCCGACAAACCGCACGGGCCGACCCACCACGGCGTGACGCATGCCGGTTCCGAATTGTTCTTCGGCCCGTTCGCGGATATCGCGCAAGATGCGCGAAACGAGGTCTTCGAGCTGGATCCGTTTTCCGAACACTTCGGTGCTTTGCAGGCCGCGGCTCGAGAGGAATGATTTGAGAGATTGAATGAGCCGGCCTTTTTCGTCGTCAGCTTCGAGGTAGTGCTCGATGCCCTGCGGACCACTCCACGACCGGATGGTTGTCCGCGACCCTTTTGAGGAAGTCGCGCGCACAACGGACTCGCGATCCGCGCCCAAGTCCGCCGAAGGTCGTCTTTCGTCTGGTGGCGCAGCATCGCGGCCTGTGCTTGCTTCTCGAATCCTTTGCAGATAGAGCAGTGAGCGGTAAGATTCCGAAAAGGCTTTGTTCAGCGTCGCAAATTGCGCCAGTTGGATGATGCCGTCGCCGGAGGCCAAGGCCAGCGAGCTATTCGTCGTTCCAAAATCGAGACCAATCCCCATCCTGTTCCTAGTTTCGAACGAGGATGAAAATGGGCGTCAGCTGGATGGGCGTGACTGGGGTAGAACACGGCTAGAACAGAATACGCACAGCCAGTTGAATTTGACGAGGTGTTCCGCTGCCGGTGGCGCCTTCATTCACCGTGGTTGTAATTACGCCAAAATTGCCGGGGGTGGAAAGATTGGCGTTCGGCTGCCCATACTGAGCACGATTGAATACGTTAAAGATCTCGGCCCGGAATTGCAGGCCGATACGCTCCGTGATGCCGACCCGTTTGGCCAGTGCGGCATCGATCTGCCACAGTCCCGGACCGGACAGCGCATTTCGGCCCAGGTTGCCAAAACTATTGCTAGAAGGGAAGGAGAAAGCAGCTGCGTTGATCCAAGTGTTTACTGTCTGCCCATTAGGCGGAGTTGTTGAGACTTGATCGTTGTAATTCGGGCGCTCGGAGTTCGCAACGTTGTAGCCACCAGGAACCTGAGCGCCGGCGCGATTGATTGTGATGTTAACTGGGAGGCCGGTTCGCGCTGTGCCGATGCCGCTGAGTTCCCAACCGCCCAGAACAGCGCGGGCCAATCCAGGATTGGAGAGGAACTGCCGGCCGGCTCCGAATGGTAATTGATATATGACGGAGGTATTGAACACCTGGCGCACGTCGAAATCGCTGTTGCCTTTGTCGCAGGCCCGGCAGAATACATTCTGCACCGTATCGGATTCGCCTCCTCCGATGCTGCCGTCGTTAATAGAGTGAGACCACATGTAATTCGCCGACAGGAGCCAGCCACGATGGAAAGAGCGACGGGCGTTGAACTGCAAGGCGTGAAAGGTGCTGTTACTAGTGTTGCCGCGCCATGCAACGACCCCGAATGCCGGATACGGGCGTACACCGGTTGCTGGATTCAACACATTAATGTAAGTCGTGGTTAATAAGTTAGTTCCTTTGTTGCCAAGGTAAGTGGCGGTTCCAACGATGTCGCCAAAAAGTTTTTGCTGTATCGAAGCTGTCCAGGCAGAGACATAGGCATCTTTGCGGTTGCGGTCTAACAAACGTGGCGAAACGACACCTTGCGTAGCAGCCAGGAACGGAGTGAGTGGGTACGATAATCCAGGCGAACCAGCCGAGGTGAGCGAATAGCGAGTGTAGTCATTCGAGATAGGCAGGTTTTGGTCGTCCTCTTGCCCATCTGTGTGATAAATTCCCGCACCAGCACGCAGGACCGTGTTCTTGAGAGCCCAAGCTAGTCCGATCCGGGGATCGAAATCGTTAGATCTAGGAAAACTGAAGCTGCCACCAGCGGCGCAGTATCCCTGCGGTCCGCAACTGGCAAAGTCGAATGGAATAGCGCGATTGTTGGTCTCGTGAAATACGTTGAAAAAGTTATAACGAAGACCAAGATTCAGAGTTAAAGCCTTCGTGACTTTGTACTCGTCCTGCAGGTAGCCCCAGTATTGCGTCTTGCGTAATCGTTTGAGGGGCAACTCTGAAACGTAACTAGCACTGTCCACTTGGTTAGCCGCCAGTAAAGCGGGAGACAGATAGGTGAGCGCCCCGCTCTGCGAACTACCTTGATTCATCTGAATCCAGCGAATCTCGTAGCCGAACTTAAAGACATGTTTTCCTGTGACCCAGGACAAATCGACCAGGTTCGAAAACGTCTTGGCTGCCGCGTCGGAGCTCGACGCACCTGTTATGGGACTGAATTGCGAAACTGTTGTACTGAAGGGGCTGTTCGAGACATTCGCCGAGTGATAGATTTGCTGGTTCAAGCCAAACTTGGCGTCAACCACGACCGACGGCGTAAACACATGCAGCAGGTCCACAGCTCCGTTACGGAACCAGGTGTTGGCCGTGGACACCGCGTTTAGCGCGCCTGTCGGAATGGCGTCTACCGCATGGTCGGTGTTGAATCGCAAGAAGGCAGTAGTCCGATCGGAGAAGTGCTGGTCGAGACGAATCATTCCGGAATCTTCGTTGTCTACCTGATTCGCTTCCACGTTGTAGTTCCAGACGTTCGCTTTAGAGGTGGGCGAGGTCCCACGCGGGTAGGCGGAAAGGATCTGGCTTAGTTGAGGCGAGGTTGTAAGTGCGGCGGAGAGGAAAGAAGGGCTCGGCACAAGTCCGATCTGCGGCTGTCCGAGGCGTTGCCGTAGGCCTTCGTAATTCGCGTAGAAGAATGTTTTATCCCGGACGATGGGACCGCCCACATTGCCTCCGAACTGGTTCAGAAGAAATGGGTCGGCTGAAGAAGTATCGAGCGGAGATCTTGAATCGAGGGCGTTGTTACGGAAAAAGTCGAATACATCGCCGTGAAATGCATTGGTCCCGGCGGGGGTGGCGACAGAAGTCTGCCCGCCTGCCGTTCCGCCTTCCATATCCGCGTTAAAGTTCTGAGATTGCGATTGAAATTCGCTGACAGATTCGAGCGGAATAGTGAGCCGCACGTACTCCCGCTGTTCCTGATTGTAAATAGCCGTGGCATCCACGCCATCCAGCGTCAGGTTATTATCGTCGAGCCCATGTCCCGCGAAACGAATGGTCCGTTGATCGTTCGGGCCCTGGTCGACTGCTCCTGGAGTCAAAGCTGTGAGGCTGGCCCAGTTCCTTCCATTTAGCGGTAGTTCCTGCGTCTGGGCGCGCTCAATGGCGGTACCGACCGCGGCGTCGCTCTTGTCCAGCAGGGCGATCGGTTCGATCACCGTTGTTTGCTGTTGGGCACCTTTCGCTATTTCCAGGCTTGCATTCAGGGTGCGCGTTCGCCCTACCGTTGCTTCGATTCGGTCGGCAGTGAGGTCGGCAAATCCTGGCTTAGAGAATCTAGCGGCATAGACACCGACCGGGAGACCACTGAGAAAATAAGTTCCCTGCGAACTCGTTGCTGTCAGCCTTTCTAATCCGGTAGATTGCTCGGTAAGGCGGACACCAGCATCCGGTATGCGGTTGCCTTGGGAGTCGGTCACGGTGCCGATGATAGAACAGCGGGAGACTTGCCCGCTTAAGAAGGCGGGCACGATCAGGAATAAAAAAAGAACGCCGAGCGCGATTGTTTCAGCGTCTTTTGAGTGTTTCATAAGATGGGTTAAGGCTAGGCTAGCCGCTACTCGCCGACGACGAAAAACGTACGCACCTTTTCCCTTGGACAAGGATGCAACGCTCAGTATTACGGGATTGTGACGAATGGATTACGTCTCGTGCATAAAGCTAAAAGAACGCTCTCTTGAGGAACGCGCACAACGGGCCCAGGATCAAGCGCCCCGCCCGAAGGACAGGCGAGTTGCTTCGCTGAATGGCGGCGCGCAGCCGTGCCCGGTGCGCTTTAGGCGCGCGTTTCTACTCTTGAGTGCCGACTCCGACGGGAGAAAAGCGTAGCGACGATGTGGCAGAGGCCAAGGCCGAGAGCAGTTCCGCCAATGTTGATGAAAACATCCCGGATGGCGGGGTCGCGGTCCGGAAAGAAACGCTGTAAGAATTCGCTGCAGGAGCCGACTACTGCACCGCATAAGAGGATTACCCAGTTTTTATTCGACGAAGGGCTAATAGCTTGCCATAAAAATATGGCCAGTATGCAAAATAAGCTGACGTGGAAACCTTTGTCGGCCAGCAAATGTACTATGCCAAATGAATCAGGACTGTTCTGCAGTTGGCTGAACAGCTGATCGGAAAAGTAGCGGAAAGTGCTTTCAGCCCATTTAGAGGCAAGTGATGTGGAAGAGAAGAAAATGACGCCGATCCAGGTAATGACAGCCCAGATCCAGGCGTTTGTGCGCGACATTCGTTAGCGGTTGGGAACGGTTGACTCAATAAGTATATCGTCGAAATACCGCAAACCAAGAGATTGGCTTTCCAGAATAGGTCAGGATGGAACGATCAAGGCAAGCGTTTGAAAATGGTTGGCTGACGCTGTTTCTGCTGACGATCTTAGTTTCAGCGCCTCCTTCTGTGGAATGTCGCAGCACAATGGACGCGCGACCCGCGCCCAAGTCCGCCGAAATTCCTCTTTCGTCTGTTGGCGCAGGATCGCGGCCTGTGCTTGCTTCCGCGATTGCTCCCAACCCTGCAACGGCGGTGCGCGTGGAGCGTTCGGCGAACGCGATGGGCACGACATTTTCGGTAGTCTTGTATGGCCTTGATAGGAAGAAATTGGAAGTGGCGGGAGATCGAGCTCTAGCCGAAGCGAGCCGGATCGACGCCTTGCTATCCAATTACAAACCTGAAAGCGAATTAAGCCGGGTGAATGCGCAAGCGGCACGAACCCCCGTGCCGGTCAGCCAGGAACTTTTCGATCTGTTAGGGGAGTGTATGCAGGTGAGCCGAGAAAGTGAGGGGTCATTCGATTTGACTGTTGGGCCTTTGATGAAGGCTTGGGGATTTTTCCGTGATGCGGGACACTTGCCCAGCCGGGAAATCATTCGTGAGGCGCGAATGCGGGTCGGCTACGAGAATGTGGTAATCGATCCCAAAGCCCGCACCGTAAGCTTCCGGCGAACAGGAGTGGAGTTGGACCCAGGCGGCGTGGGCAAAGGTTATGCGGTCGATCGGATGGCAAACATTCTGCGGCAAGAGGGCGTCGAAGCGGCGTTCGTTTCAGGGGGCGGCAGTAGTCTTTATGGGATAGGCGCTCCGCCGGCCGAAGCGCGCGGTTGGATCGTTCGCATCGTCGATCCGCACAACGAACGAAAAAGTGTGGACACGGTGTTCCTCAAAAACATGTCGCTCTCCACTTCAGGCAGTTATGAAAAGTTTTTTTGGGCGAACGGCAGGGCTTACAGCCACATCATGGATCCGAGGACAGGCTACCCGGCGCGAGGTATGACTTCGGTAACGGTGCTTGCGCCTGCAACACTGGCGAGCGAGTTGTGGGCGAAGCCGTATTTCATTTTGGGATCAGCCTGGACCAGTCGCCACAAGCCGCCGGACTTCCGGGTGTTTCTTTGCCCCGATCAAGCGAGCGCGGCCTGCTACTGGCTTCCCCAAACTCGAAATTGACAGGCTTCCGATACCATTTTCGATACCATGGACGCAGAACGAAGAGTGACGCCGAATGGGTGTTCCTTCGGGAGCGGCGGCTATGTTGGACAGACGAAATTTTCTTCATCTTGCGGCTGCCTCGCCTTTGCTCGGCAGCATTCCGGCTTCCGTAAGACCAGTTCCGGCCTATAAGATAGTGACTCGGAATGCACCTGGGGGCGCACCTTTGAGTACGCCTAGGTTCCCGGGAGAAGCCGTACGTGTACAATCAGCCAGCGCAGTCGACATCGCTTCGAATGCGGTTGATGCAAGAACAGTCCGCACGATGCTGGTGCGCGGCATGTGCGAACTGACCGGTTCCGGCCAGGAGCGCGAAGCCTGGGCTCAGTTTGTGTCACCGCGCGACGTTGTTGGCATCAAGGTAAATTGCTCTGGCGCCCCCGCTATTAATACCAGCCCCGAACTGGTTTCCGCCATCATCGACGGCTTGTTTTCGGCGGGTGTGAAACCCGAGAACATCTATATCTACGATCGCTTTGCAAATCAACTCGCGATCGTGAAATACAAGATATGCGTCGCGCGAGGTGCGACGATCACGGCGGCGGAGGAGCACCGCTCCTCCATTCTCGGCTACGATCCCTTCACTTACGTGGAAGTGGACTTCTTTGGAGAGGACGACACGCGATCCAATCTCTTCCGCATGATCCCCGAGAAATTCACCAAGATTATCAACGTACCGACTATGAAGGAGCACCGTGCCGCCGGCGTCACTGGATGCCTAAAGAATATCGCGTACGGCAGCTTCTCGAACGTGGCTCGCTCCCATCGTTACGAAGTCAGCAATACCTATTCCTTCATTGGCACGCTTGCTTCGGTAGAAGCGCTGCATTCGAAAGTTGTGCTGAACGTGATGGATGGTTTGCGTAGTTTGTGGCATGGTGGACCGTTTCTGCAGAGCAACAAATTTCTGTTCTATCCGAAGCGCATCGTCGTGGGTACCGATCCAGTTGCGATGGACCACCTGCTGGTCGAAATGATCGAAGACAAGCGCAGGCAGGAAGGTGCTCCGTCGATCTTTAATCGCTCCGAAGCGCACGTGAGGCGAGGCCCGGAACTGGATCCGCGGTACAACAGTTTTATTCGAGAGCCGGGGCATGTCGAGTACGCCGGAAACTTGGGACTGGGCATATTCGAGCGCAGCCGGATCAAGGAAAAGATTCTCGAGCTTTGATTTTGCTGATTTTGACGGCGCTCCTGCCCGTATTGTTCTGGTCAAGAGGTCCTGAAACTGACAGTACGCTGAAAAAGGCCGGCTTCACGTCGATAGTTGTGCCGCCGAATCTGCTAAGCAGTTGGCAAACCAGTGGAACAGGTATTCACGCGGAGGCACTCGATCCGGCCGCGCTTACCAAATTGTCGAAGCCCTTTGTAAACCTTCGCCTAGGCTACGCGTCGGCCACTAGAGAACCGTGGGTCGACTCGAATGGCTGGCGTATTTTGCGGACGCCAAACGCTCGTTTCTGGTATGACGCGCCCGGTGCGTCTGCTGCTTTAGCGGCTGCGGAAGCATATTCCTTTGGAGCGGCCGCTGCTATTCAAACTGACGACGCGGGATTGGAACCGCTTGGGCGAATGCTCCGCGTGCTTCGAGCGGCCGGGCCCTCGGAGCTTCCGCCGGAGTTCAATTTCGAATATGCGGACGACGGTTCAGCCAGCTCGGCCGAATTCATGAACCTCCTGGTAAGAAGTAATTTACTGTTTAAACTCGTGCCGCGGATCGAGTCGGGTCGAGGATTGCAAGTGGCTCTCGGGCAGCCTGATTTTCCGAAGTCCGATGCGGGCAATCCTAAGTTATTGGCTGAAAAAGTGCGTGCTAAAGTCACCGATGAAAAACGACGGCTGCGCATTTACGGCAGCTACGTTGTGATTGGTCGATTACTGGGGAACGATGCCCGTGCGCGGCTGTTTCTTCTGAATTACGGCGCGGAAAAGGCGAGCGTAGATGGCGTTCGCGTGCGGGTTCTGGGCGAATATACAAAACACAAAGAGTGGCAGTACGATTGTCCAAACGCTCAGCTCTCAGATTACACTTCGCAAACTGGCGTCACCGAATTTACAATAGCTAACCTTCCGATGTTTGCCGTGATCGATCTCGCGCGCTAACAGGTTGTTGGTTCAAAGTAACTCGCGCGCACAACGGACTCGCGATCCGCGCCCAAGTCCGCCGAAGTGCCTCTTTCGTATGGTGGCGCGGCATCGCGGCCTGTGCTTGCTCTACCCGGGGTGCTGCTTCAGTAGCGCCGCGAGTTGTTCACCGACGACTTTCTCTTCTCCCGGTTTTAAAAGGAAAGACGTTACTTGCAGTCCCTCCTCGCCCATGCCGACCGAGATGGATGGCGTGCCGTTTCGCAAGGCAGTTCCGACATCTTTAGCACTCATCGGAATTTTCTCGCGGTCCCAGGTAACTCGCATGGTAGGGAAATGGTTGGCAATTTCGGGTTTGAAAAATGATGTTTGAATGCCGGGAATGCCGGCGATATGGTTCGAGATGCTCTGGAGACGATGCGCCCATTCAGTGGCGAGCGCGTCGTGGTCCGCCTGTAGAAACAGCTCCAGTGCCTTCACCATGCCGGCTATTTCTTCTTTGCCGACCTTTGAGGCGCGGCCAAGAACATCCTCGTAAGGGCTGGTATTCAGGCTGGCGTAGCGAATTAAATCTTTACGCCCGATCAGGAGTCCGGCACACTGCGGGCCGCGCATCGCCTTACCACCGCTGAACGTGACGAGATCGTATCCCATGTTCACGTAATCCCAAAGATGAGAAACCGGGGGCACATCGGCCGCGGCATCATTGAAGCAGGGCAGATTGTACTTCCTGGCAAGTTTCACCCATTCATCGACTTTGATCTGACCATCAGGATTGAGCCAATTGGCAAAGTGCATCATCGCTGTCTGGGAATTTACGGCTTTGTCGAGTTCGGCCACGGTTTCGATCTCGACAAACTTGATGCCGGTCGCGCGCAGTTGATGATCGAAGGCGTAACGGTGACTTTTCTGAATGATAACTTCGGATTTCATACCGGTGAGGTCCGGTAACTGGTGGATGAATTGTTCGTTATCGCGGGTGAGGATGCCCGCCAGACCGGATTGCAGGGCTGCGGCCGCGCCGCCCGTTACCACTGCCGTGTATTTCTCGTCAAGTTTGAGCATTTGCGCAATGCGATTGCCCGCGGCGATCTGCAATTCGGGAATGCTGACGAAATGCCGTGCCGCTTCCGCCATTACTGTCTCCACCTCCGGAGACATCAGCGAGCCGCCAAGAGTAGTCATGGTGGCATCTGCATTGATCACCGGAGTCACTCCTAATTCGGCATAGATGTCACCCGTCGATCCGAAACCGGTGAGCTTGGCGGGTACTGGAACTCTGCCTTCACTCTGCGCTTTGGCGGAAGCCTTTCGCGTGGTGGCCGCACCGCTCGCAATGGCGGTCAGAGTACTCAAAAAAACACGGCGATTCCAGAATGAATTTAAACCCAATGTGTTCCCGCTTTCGAAAGCTGTCTTCTTTCAGACTAGAGCAATCAAGAAGTCATCACAAGAGCCGAGGGCTTCTTGAGGTGCGCGACATCAAAGTAATAGATGTGGGGAACCCCGTGGGAATCGAGTAAATGCCCTGAGGTAAGCCCACCGGTCGCTTACGCTCGCCGGCTCAGTTACGAGTCGTGCAGCGCCCCATCAAGTCAGTGCTTCTTCGCCGGATTGAGACCATCCCAACGGGAATCGCCCACCGCTGTGTAGTTTTTCGGAAGCGATTGCCAGGCCGGACGGCTGATACCGTTCAGATCGTACACGATCTTGCCGCCTTTTACAGTCATTTCGCACACAAACCGCTCGTTGCCGTCCATGCGCGCACCATACATATCGGTGAAGCCGAAATCTCCTCTTTCGAGACGGATCACTGCGATATCCGCCGGCGAGCCGACAGATAAGTTGCCCAGCTCTTCGTGATGAATTTCTCGTGCCGGATTCCAGGTGGAGCGCGCAATGATCTGGTCGGGCGTCAGACCTAGAGCCAGAAACTTACTCATAAGGTTCAGCATGTCCTTCATGCCCGCGTTCATACTTCCGATGTGTAAATCAGTTGAGATGGAGTCAGGAAGAAACTTCTGCTCGATTGCCGGGACCGCCACGCGCCACGCAAAACTTCCACCGCCATGGCCGACGTCAAAAATCACCCCTCGCTTCCTGCCCTCCCACATGCCCGGATTGACTTTGCCATCGGGCAGTAACTCGTCGCGCAATCCCGAGTAGCAGTGCGTATAAATGTCGCCCTTTCGAAGCTTTTGCCCAAGCAGCACGGTAATCGGCCGCTGCGGGAAGTTCGTCCCGAAGTCGACCATCACGGGTATGTTCGCTTCCATTCCCGCTTCGACCGCATGTTCCACGGGAGTCCATTCGGGTCCTGCATAGTGAGCCGTCTTGATTCCGATAATCACCCCTGGATACTTCTTCGCCATCGCGGCGGCCGGTTTGGGATCCATGTCGGCCAGATTGTTCTCGTAACGTGGGCCACGCATCCCAGCGCCCACGATGTTCAGAAATGCGAGCACGCGGGTTTTCGAACGATCGATGATATGTTCCTTGAAATCTTCGAAATTCTTGTAGCCGGATGAGCCGGCATCGGCCACTGTGGTCACGCCTGCGCGAAAAGTAAAGCCATCGGGCCAGACTCCTTCGTCACCCGCATAGGAATTCTTTTCGCCGGTACTGGCGTACACGTGGACATGAATGTCGACCAGGCCGGGCGTAACGTACAGACCGATGGCATCCACTGTCTTCAGTGCCTGCGACGGATCGATATGCTCTGCCACCGCGGCAATCTTTCCATCGCGCACAGCTACATCCCGTACCGCGGCCAAATTGTTCCTGGCGTCAACCACCCGGCCGCCTCGGATCAATAGATCGTACTTCGTCTGCGAAAAAACTGGGGAAGCGATCAGGGCTAGGATGACGGCGCAAAAATAAGTTCGGAGACGGCTTCGCTCAAACATCAGGCGAGCCGGACATTTCGCACATGGATCTTGCTATCGTCGAACTCGCCAAGACCGAGTGCACCGGCTAATTCGATGTGTTCCACCTGGCAGTTCAGAAAATGACTGGCGGCGTCAGGTTTCGACGTAGCAATGGACGCCATGCCGACCGCCTTGCGCTGTGCATCGATGGTCTTCCATCCGGTTTTATCGAGCGCCACAGGATCGGTGCCGAAGTAAAGCGTTTTCGGCTCCCAGACAAACTGCGGCTTGGCCGAGGGGCCGCCATGATAGGAGGCGCGAATAGCATCCACCACGTGCAGTACAACTTTCTGGCGAATGACCGGAAGGCTTACTACGGTCGGAATGAACACGCCGCAGCTGTTGGCGGTAGGCGAGTAATGGCTGCGGTTTACGTTATTGACGAAGCCGTGCGACATGTTCTTCAAGGATATGGTCACGCCGGCCGACTGGTGATGTTTCAGAACCGGTAAGTTTATGATCTTAGTTACTTCGCTAGTAACGACTTTTGCAACGTAAGAACGGCGAGAGCGCGGATTCGCAGGGTCATCGCCCGGTTTAACCAGCGCCATCTCCATAAAATGCTGTTCGTCATACCCGTCGATTGCCAACTGCGATTCGTCATAAGCGGGTGACGCGGCGATGAAGCGCATACCAGGGCGCAGCCATTTGTCCATTCCACATTCCATCGCCTCTTCACGGTAGCGGTTGAAGACAATGATTCGGTTGTCGGCTACACCAGCCTGGTTCAGCCCGTCGCAGATGGCGTGCAACACAGACGCATCTGAACACAGAGAGGGACCGCCGACCGGACTCACCTTTATGCCAACCACGTCACCTTTACTGAAGAGGGACCGCCAGGCGTCCTGTCCCGTTGGAGCGCCGGTGAGTTCCTTCATTCCCCGGTCGACCATCTGTTGGACGGGTTCGGATTGATAACCGGCGGGGGTGATGCAGCCAGCGTGCTCGACGGCAATCACGCGACCCGGATAGGGCCCGGGAATACCGGTGGTCCGCAGCGGTTCGGCTTTGCTTACCGATTGAGATAAAGCGACGCTCGCTCCGGCAAATGCCGACGCCAGGAACTCTCTTCGGCCGGTATACATAGATTCTCCTCGCTTGACGTCTGGACTTGACGTTAGTGTATCGTCAGGGCCCGACGAGGCCGCGCGAGAATTGGCGCTAAATGTACGCGATGACGTCGATTTCAACCAGTGACTTGCCGGGAACACCAGCTACTGACACTGTCGTGCGAACCGGGGGCTCCGGACCGAAACGGCCCTGAAACTCCTCGTTCATTTGAGCGTAGTCTTTGAGGTCAGCGAGGTACACCTGGGCTTTCAGGACTTTGTTCATCGAAGAGCCGGCAGCCTCCAGGTTCTTCTGGATTTCGTCCAAAACGTGTTTGGTATGCGCTTTGATATCGCCTTCGAAATGCGCGCCGACGCCCGATAGAAAGAGCAGGTTGCCATAAGAGACGGCCCCGCTGAAAAGCGGTGGCTTCTCAGGCGCTTTACCATCTTTCCACCACACTTTTCTTCCAGCGAGCGCGGTTTGGGCATCGGCCGTCGTGGAGGCGATCGCAGTTGCAGCCGCGGTTGCCGTTCCTTTTGCAATAAAGCCTCGTCTGTTCGTTTTAGCTGCCTTGTTCATTGTTGTCCTTTTTGCAATTTTTGTGTGACAGGCAATTATGGCTCATCATGCGGTTAGGAGCGTCTCCGCCTTGGCCTGTAGCGGAACCGGATAAAGTAAAAGATTAGAGCATCCGAAAAGGGGTAGAACATTGGGCCAATCGGAAACCAGGCGTAAGTTATTCAGGCAAGCAGGCGGTTTCGTTGCGGCGCTCGGTTTGGCCGGAGAAGGCACCCTCTCACAGGCTAAGGCGGAAGCTGAAGGCGAAGATTATTACGACAAACTTGGGGTGACAAAGATCATTAACGCAGCCGGGACTTACACTGCGCTAACTGCCGCTACTATGCCTCCTGAGGTTCGAGCCGCCGTGTCTAAAGCAGCGAATCATCCGGTACGCTTGCACGAATTGCAGACAAAGGCGGGCGAGTACCTGGCGGGACGGTTACGGTGCGATTCCGCTTTAGTAACGGCGGGCGCCTCTTCGGCATTAACGCTCGGCGCTGCCGCCTGTATTGGCGTGATGAACGACTCACCCATTCAGGCGGTGCCGATGAAGGTGAGTGAGTTGCGCAGGAACGAAGTGCTTATTCAGAAAGCGCATCGCTACGGATACGACCACGCCATTGAGAACTGCGGCATCCGCTTTGTCGAGGTTCAATCGCTTGACGAATACGGCAACGCTTTCAACGACCACACGGTGATGGCGCATTACTTCGATGCGGCAGAAGGCGGCGCAATCGGCCGGGAAGATTGGATCCGTGTCGCGAAAGAGCACAAGGTGCCGAGCTTCAACGATGCGGCGGCGGATGTGCCGCCTATCTCGAATCTCTGGAACTACACGCAGATGGGATTTGACTTGGTCACGTTTTCAGGAGGCAAAGGCATTCGCGGCCCGCAGAATGCCGGGCTGCTTCTCGGACGCAAGGATCTGATTGCGGCAGCAGCGGCTACGAACAACCCGTTTGATGACGGCGTAGGGCGGGGCATGAAGGTCGCAAAAGAACAGATCGTGGGCATGGTGGCCGCTGTCGATTGGCTTCTCGGCCAGTCGGAGGAGGCATTACAAGCAGAGTACCGACGTCGCGCTGAAAAGATTAGTGGTGAACTGAAACACATTCCTACACTTGAAGCGAAGATCGTTGTTCCACCCGCAGCGAATCACGTACCGCATTTATTGCTGCGCTACGACCAGCGGCGCGTTAAGATCGCGCCGATCGATGTTGCCAGCCAGCTGCGCCAAGGCACACCGAGCATTGAACTGAATCCTGCTACCGGGAGCACGCACGCATCAGCGGGGCTGCCTTCCGACGAGAACACGATTGTGGTTGGCGTGTGGATGCTCGAGCCGGGTGAGGATGCGATCGTGGCAAGCAGGTTGCGAGAGGTCTTACTGGCCGCGAGCAAAGCTTGAAATTGATTTTGTTTGTAGATACTGCTCCAGAGGCGGCAGCTTCCAGGGCCCGGCGAAACTGAACTTGAGATTAACTTTTCATCAATACGGAATTATCTATACAATAGTGTGTAGATATTGCGAAATTGGGATGACCGGAAAAACGAGATCAACCAGCGCCGCCATAGGCTGAGTTTCGAGATCGCCTTGTTGATTTTTGATGATCAGTTTGCAGTCACTACCGAGGACTACATCGACGATAACGGCGAAATGCGCTATCAGACGATCGGACTTGTCGAGGGCCTGTTGATTGCGGTCGGGCATGTGTACCGTTTGATCGACGAAATTGAAAGACCGTGGATTATCACGGCGAGAAAGGCAGTGGAATATGAAATCAAAGTTTACTGGTCACGTCAGCGAGAAAGCTAAAGCGGAAATCGAAGCTCTCAAAAAAATGCCGGAGTCGGAGATCGACACCTCTGACATGCCCGTCCTGCCACCGGACAAATGGGCGAATGCCGTCGTCGGTAAGTTCTATCGACCCATCAAGCAGCCAATCGCGCTCCGTCTTGACGCCGACGTTATAGCATGGCTCAAGTCGCAGGGAGCCGGGTACCAGTCAAGAATAAATGAAATTTTAAGACGCGAGATGCTTGGAGAGCGCGAACGCTAATGCTACCGTATTTCCTGCTTTATTGCCGGGATACATCACGAATGACCGTGAGATCCCGTTCCAGATCGTCTATCGTGTAATCGTGGTAGGCCTCGGCGCGATACAGAAAGGCCTCTGTTTCCCAGCGGGAGCGCAGACCAAGCATATGCTGCACCTGTGCTGGTGTGATCATTCCGGTGCGATACGCTTCAACAGCCACAGCTCGCAACACGGCTCGAGAGATCTCACTTGCTTGAGCACCGAGCGCGCGCCCAACATCGTCCGGGATTTCTATGGCTACGTTCACACCTAGAGTCCTTTCTATAATTTAGCCGAATGTGTGGAGGTAAAGGATATTGCGACCGGCGATCCTACACACTGTATTTGCAACTAATAATAAAATGCGTCTGGGGTTAGGTGGTACGCCCGGTAGGATTCGAACCTACGACCTTTTGCTCCGGAGGCAAACGCTCTATCCAGGCTGAGCTACGGGCGCAAACTTACAACTAACGGCCTCGCCGAATGGCAGCAGCCTTGGACGACAAACTGCCGTTCGATCCGCTGCCGGCAAGCAATTGCTCGATCCGCTGCCGGATTGAATCTTCTTTCATCATCGCATCCCACTTCGCATCTTCGGTTGAGGGAGTCTGGTAATGAATGAATCCCTTGCGATCAATCAGCACCAGTTGCGGAACTACATAGCGGCCGGGCTGGAAACCCATGAAGGCTGTCATGTTGCTATCCGGGGTCCAGCCGACCGGAAATTTTACCTGATAGTCCTTCGAGAAATTCTCTACCAGCAAATCGGCATTCGGGTTCACTGCTACGTCGAGAACCTGCAGACCGCGGGAAGCATACTGTTCCTGGAACTTACTCATGACATGCGAGGCGGCTTGGCAGTGGGGACAGGTGGTGAAGATAAACTCCAGCGCGACAACTTTTCCAAGATAATCCGCGAGAGTTTTCTGGCCGGAACCAGGAATAGTAAACGTAAGGGATGGTGCTTTATGCACCACTTCTAAATCGTCGGCGATCAGCGATCCGCACAACAGCGAGAGGCCGGCAAATAGGACCAGGATCTTCTTCACGTTCAGCAAAAACTCCAGCCTTTAGCTTAGCTTACCCAGGCGTTCGCTTGGGGATGGGTGAGAAGGAGGCCCAGGTAGCGGCATCTTCCAGTCCTTCGTAGCTGGTCAACGTGTCGCCTTTCAAATGCGTGACGAAAAAGCCCGCATCGCCAGTACCGGCGAACACAGCGGCGGTATCGGACGAGAGATCACAGCGTTTCCATTTGCCGCGCAGGATTTTTTTATAATCGGCAAAGTAGCGGGCGGCGCTTTGTTCTGAATCCCACCGCGCGACGTATTCGAGAACCGGTCTGGCGTTCTTTGTACCGGCTGTAACCCGAAACTGTGCTCCGAGCAGATGAGGCGCGAGCTGGTCGGCCTCTGGACGTCCGACGTACTGCCAGAGCATCATGCGCAGGTCGAATTCGCCCACTGTGCCTTCGGTGACCGGCTTGTCTTTGCCGCCAGTTTCGGAGTTGCTGAGATCTAGTTTGGGTAACTCCGGCAAGAGCGGTTTTTCGTGAGCAAAGTAGCGCTCGGGGTGGAGGACCTGCGCCGAGGAAACCGGTGCATCCAGAAAAACCGCCCCAAAAGACGTGCGGCCCATGCGGCGATAGACGGCGTCGAAAAAGCGGGTGCCTTCCGAGTAGGGGAACAGAAGCGATTGCTGGATGTAGAGCGGCGAAGCTTTCAGAACGGGATAGTCACTGGTCGAAGTGTCGCCCGAATCTTCCACCAATTTGAGCATCTCGGGCGTAGGCTCAGCGGGCTTGCCGGACTCGACCAGGTTGTAGGCAATCATCAGCCAGGAGGCCTGACCTTCAACAACGGCCGTATGGGCCAGATTTTCATCGTCATTTTCCGGGGTATCGTCCATGAAGTGTCCGAGGTTGAAATGCTGGTCGGCCACGGCGTGCGCCAGCTCGTGGGCGAGCGTGGTGGTCTCCTCGTTCAAAGGCGAGCCCGCCAGAATAAAGAGCTTCTTTTCGTCGTAATCGTAGAAGGCGGCGGCCTGTTCGGTGAGCAGGTCAACGGTTGATTTCTTCAGGTCGAAATCGGATGGCACCAGGCCAAACATTTTGAGGGCCAGCTCATCCGAGTGGATCTCGTCGGCGCTCAAAGTTTTCTTGATCCGCTTACTGAGGAAGTGGCGGAGCTGCCTTTTGGAAAGTGTGCCATAAGGTACGGCATGTTCGGCGGAGAGACCGGAGATGTTCGCGAGAGAACTCACGATCGAGTTGATCTTGCCGAAAACGGGATCTTTTTCATGCTTCTTGGCCGTGACGGAAAACGCCATCAGGCAGCCGACGAGCAAGACCACTAAGAGACGTCGGGGCATGAACTAGTTGCTTAAAGGATACTGGACAATCAGATCGTGAATGCCGTGCGTGAAGATCTGTACGCCGATGCAGAGCAGGATGAAAGAGGCCAGGCGAACGATGACGTTCATTGCGGTCGCTCCCAAAAAATGCGCCAGACGCTCGGCAAATCGATAGCATAAGTAGATGGCGACTACCAGTAACGCCGGTCCAATGATCGCGGCGACGAGGCGCGTCCAAGCTCCTTCATGAATGCCCTGGCTGGCGCCTAAGGTAAGCGCCACTGACAACGAACCAGGGCCGACTGTGAGGGGCAGCGTGAGCGGATAGAAAGCCCGGTCGGAGATGTCTTGGCGGCTGACTTTTTTCTGCGCGTGCGCCTGTTCCTGCTCGACGTCCTGCTGCAGTAGGGTCCAGCCGGTCCACATCACAACTAGACCGCCGCCGATCTGGACTACCGGGATGGAGATGCCGAAGAAACGCAGGATGTGGCTGCCGATCAGCATGGACCCAATCAGAAGCCAAAGACTGTTGAGAGCGATCTTGCGAGACAACAGAGCGCGATCCTCGGTTGAATAACCGGTGGTAAGGCCGAGAAAAATGGGAATGTTACCCAGCGGGTCGACGATCGGGAAGAGGGCTGTGAGAACGACCAGACAGCTCTTGAAGACCTCGACGGCCGGATTGGTGGACATCAGATTCCCAGGATAGAATGCACGTTAACAGAACCAGTACATAAACAGAGCCCGATGTTATTCTGAGAGCACTCCCCGCCTTTCTTGTTCCATGGACTTTCTTGCAGGTTTAAATCCTCAGCAACGCGACGCCGTTGCACACGTTGAAGGTCCGCTCCTGCTGCTGGCTGGCGCTGGGAGCGGCAAAACGCGCGTAATTACGCATCGCATCGCACACCTGGTGGAAGCGGAGCACATCCCAGGACCGGCGGTGCTCGCGGTGACCTTTACTAATAAAGCGTCCTCGGAGATGCGTGAACGGGTAAACAGCCTGTTGAGCGACACGACCACCTCGAAGACTCCGCTGGTTTCTACCTTCCATTCGTTTTGCGTGCGGATGCTGCGACGAGACGGAGCAACGCTGGCGGAAGTGCGGAACGGCTTTACACGCCAATTTACGATTTACGATGACGATGACCAGGTGTCCTTGCTGCGATCGATTTATAAGCAGCTCGGACTGGATGAGAAGTTCATGGCGTATCGGGCAACGCTTTCGCGCATCAGCCATGCGAAGAGCAATCAGGAGACGCCGCAGGACTGGTACAAGGCCGCAACCGATCCGAAACTGACTCGCCTGGCGAAAATTTACGAGAGCTATCAGGAACGTCTGCTGCAGGCGAATGCGCTCGACTTCGACGATCTGCTGCTCGAGTCGGTGCGCTTGCTGCGACACGACGAGGTGCTGCGCGAGCTGTACAACCGGCGCTTTGAGTTCGTGATGATCGATGAATATCAGGACACGAACCGCAGCCAATACGAGCTGATGCGGCTGTTAACAGAACGCCGGCATAACGTATGCGTGGTGGGCGATGAGGACCAGTCGATCTATGGCTGGCGCGGCGCGGACATTCGCAATATTCTGGATTTCGAGCGCGATTATCCGGATGCGGTGGTAATCCGCCTCGAGCAAAATTATCGTTCGACGAAGAACATTCTGGAAGCGGCCAGCGCAGTGGTGGCGAACAACAAAGAGCGCAAAGGTAAATGGCTCTGGACCGCCTCGGATGCGGGTTCGAAGATCGGTTACTACGAGGCTCCGGACGGTGAGAACGAGGCGCTGTTCATCGCCGATACGATCGAAAAACTGCTGGCGAAGAACCCGGTCGAGCGAGTGGCGGTGCTGTACCGGACCAACTTTCAATCTCGGCAAATTGAAGAGGCACTGCGGCGTTATGGGCGCAAATACCTGGTGGTGGGAGGGTTCAGCTTTTATCAGCGGGCGGAAGTGAAAGACCTGCTCTCGTATTTGAAATCGCTGCTGAGTCCCCACGATTCGGTGAGCCTGCTGCGGATTATCAATACACCGGCGCGTGGCATCGGCAAAGGCACGGTGGAGCAACTCGAACAGTATGCGCTGGAACAGGGCTTGAGCCTCTCGAACGCAATTCCAAGGATGCTCGAAGAGAAGCTGTTTCCGGCACGGGCGGAAGCGGCATTGAAGTCCTTCACGAAGTTGATGAGCGAGTTGCGCGAGGTGGCGGAGACCAAACCAGTGCACGAAACGTTACGGGCGATTCTGGAGAAGAGCGGTTACGAAGCGATGCTGAAGAGCGACATCTCGCCCGAAGCAGAGTCGCGCGTGGCCAACCTCGAGGAACTGGTAAACGCAGCGATAGAAGCTTCGGAACGCGGCGAGAGCGCGGCCGATTTCCTGGACCATGCCGCGTTGATTGCCGATTCGGATGCGCTGGATGAGCAAGCGGTGGTGTCGCTGCTAACGATACACAACGCTAAGGGACTGGAGTTTCCGAACGTCTTTCTGGCCGGGCTCGAAGAAGGCATCTTTCCACACAGCCGGTCGCTCTTGAGCGAAGCGTCCATGGAGGAAGAGCGGCGGCTTTGTTACGTTGGAATGACGCGCGCGGAGAAACGGTTGTACGTGACCTGGGCGCGCTATCGAAGGCGCTTCGGCGGAGGCCAGCCGGAAGTTTGCCTGCCTTCACGATTCCTGAATGAAGTTCCAGCAGGTTTGCGCGAACGGCTTTCGCCGTACAGTGAGCCGCATACCGATGAAGTGGATCTGTACTCGGAACAGCATGATGTGCGGGAATCGGTAAAGCGGAATTTATATACAGGCCGGACTTATAACTCGGTCGAGAATATTGCGCAGTTTTTCGCTGAACGTGGAATGCCGCCGCCTTCCGGGTTGACGAAACGGCCAGATCCGCCGCCCGCGCGGGCCCCTGCCCCGGTGGTTCCGCCGCCGGCCCGAGCAGTTGCTCCACCGGCGAGAACAACGCCGGCACCGCAGTCAGCAGCGCGGCCGAGTGCCCGGACGAACAGTAGAGTAACCAGCACTAAAGCAGCTGGCGGCATACGCTCAGGATCGGTGATTCAGCATCCGAAATATGGACGCGGGACGGTCTTGCGGCGCGAAGGCGATGGCGAGGATGCGAAACTGACTATTAGTTTCCCGGGTTACGGGTTAAAGAAAATTGTGGAAAGATACGCAGGGATAATACTGAACGAATGAACACGAAGCACGTAGAAGACAAAGCCGAACGCAAGACGTTGAAGCGCGCGGCGCGAAAGAAAGCGGCACCCAAGGCAAAGCGGGCCGCGGGTGTGGCGCGCGGATCGAATAAGAAGAAGATCTCGCGGGTGGCTAAGGGTCAAAGGAAACGCTAGGCTTTCTTAGATTCCCGAATGCCTATGCCGGGAGTTGCAATGCGGAAGCCGATGCGTTCCATAGCGGACTGCGTATAGTGGTTGAGCGTAAACCAGCGCCAGACGTTTTTAGTGAGCAGGTTTTCGATACTGAGGAGTGAGATGCCGACGTCGATACCGACGACGTCGGCATTCACCCATAGCTTTTGATCTTTCCAGCTGGGATTGAAAGCGTCGGTAAATCCGTAACGGCCATAAATTTTGTCGCCATACTTGCTATACATCTCACGCAGCACCGGCAAACAAATGTCGGGCGTGAACATCAAGGAGCCAGCGGCGGCGCAGGGGACTAGCGTTCCATCGATAGGTCCGATGTTGGGCGGCCCACCCCAGCTGACATAGCCGGAGGCGCTGTCGGAGACGGTTATGCCCCACATGTTCGGTCCATAGGTGGAGTAGCGCGACTGGAGGCTGATGCAGAAATCGCGATGGGCGTAAGTGGCGAATTGCGAATTTCGGAAGTAATTTGTGCCACTGTTATCCATCTGGTGATCGAAGTTCACCCAGGCATGTGAGAACTGGTGGGTGAAGAGCGGACCGCCACTGATGAATTTCCATTTGTCGAAATGGACTTCTGGCCGGATCCAGGAGTACCAGCTGTCGGCCGGAATGGGATTGCGCGGTGCGCCGATGGCCATCAGGTAGAGGATCGAGGCTTCGCTGTAGGCGTCCCAGCGCGATTTGAGGAAGCCGGAACCAGGCTCGACGCCGTGCGAAAGCAGCGTGGGGTTGCCGTTCAGCATCCAGGCGAAATCGACGCGCTCGAAAATCTGTTTAGCAAGCAGGCGAATTTCGCGATCGGACGAGAAGTAGCCCTGGGCAGTGAGCACGCCGGCCAGCAGCAGAGCGGTATCAATGCTGGACACTTCGGAATCCATGCGGCGCAGGCCGGTGCGGGCATCCATGAAGTGGAGAAACCAACCGTGGTCGTGGAAGCTGTGACGCCCCAGAAAGCGCAGGCAGGTGAGGACGCGGTTACGGGCCTGTTCGCGTGGTACCCAGCCGTGCTCGACGCCGATGCAGAGGGCAGTGAGGCCAAAGCCGGTAGCGGCAATGCTGCCGACATGGCTGGAGGGAGCACCGTCGAGTCGAGCACGGTCCAGAATCAGGCCGGTACGGTCGTCCCACTGTTCCCAGAAATATCGAAAACAGCACTTTTCATAGTCCTCAAGGAAGCGCAGCTCTTCCGGTTTGAGATTGGCTGACGGAATCGTTTTGAGCTGGTGAAGTTTCAGCTTGGTGACGGCGGCAGAGGCAGTTGGGGCGCTGAACACCGCGGCGGCGCTCGACGCGAGGAATCCACGGCGCGAGATGTCTGAACTCTTGCGGCTCACCACTCTTAAAATCCCACCTGGGTCGTTTAGCTCACTCTTATTGTAGAGGTTTGCCTCAGTTTGATGGTGGGAGAAACGGGCAAAAGTTCCCAAGAAACCAGAGGTTTATTCGGAGCCAATAAACGGCGCATTCATACAATCGGAAGAATGCTGAGGATGGTGCGGGTGACACGATACGTCACACCGTTGCGGGAGGGCGGATCGCTGCCGGCGATTGTAGAAGGCGATGACGACGGGCTGTATGTTCTGAAATTCCGCGGGGCCGGCCAGGGTCCGCTGGCACTCGTGGCGGAGATCATTTCGGGCGAGATCGGGCGACGACTGGGGCTGCGGGTTCCTGAACTGGTTCTGATGGAGCTCGATCAGGCGATCGGACGCAACGAAGCCGATCCCGAGATCCGCGATCTGCTGATGGCTAGTACAGGGTTGAATCTCGGCATGGATTTTCTGCCCGGCGCGACCATGTTCGACGCCGCAGCGGGGGATTGCGCGGATGGCGAAACTGCCTCGACGGCAGTATGGTTCGACGCGCTGGTGACGAATATCGATCGTACCGCGAAGAATGCCAACCTGCTGGTGTGGCACAAGCAGCTGCAGTTTATCGATCATGGCGCGAGCCTGTTCTTTCACCACAATTGGCAAGGTATCGAACAGATGGCCGGGAGATCCTTTTCGGCGATCAAAGATCACATTCTGCTCCCCTGGGCGGACCGGATTGCCGCCCGGGACAGCGATCTTCGCGCCCGGCTGAGTGAAGCGGTCTTGGCGCAGATTATCGGAGATGTCCCGCTGGAGTGGCTGCCACGGGAAGGGCCGAGCGCGGAAGAATACTTGGCCTATTTCCGGCAACGCCTGGCGAGATCGCGCTTCGTCGAGGAGGCGATGGAGGCCCATGCGCAAGTCTCTTAAAGAAGTCGCGCGCACAACGGACTCGGGATCGGCGCCCAAGTCCGCTGCAGTTCCTCTTTCGTCTGGTGACGGCCTCAGAGGGCACCCCGCGCGGCCTGTGCTTGCTTTTGATTACGCCGTGGTTCGCATAGTGCCGTTAACGGAGCGTGAGGAGTTCTTCAATGCGGGAGTGATTCTCTTTTGCCCGCAGAAAAGATTTCTGCAAGGGCGCGTGTATCTTGATTACCGGAAATTACAGGCGCTTGCACCGGGGTTGAGCGTCGAGGAAGTAGAGACACGCCTGAATGCGGTGTTGAAGATTTGTGCAGGCGATCACGCTGCCGGATCCATTGCCCGACTGTCGCAGAGCGCGCGATTCCACTGGCTGGTTGCGCCGCGCAGTACTTTGATCCAGATGTCGCCCGTCCATGCGGGGATCTGCGACGAACCAGCATCGGTATTAGAAAGGTTGTTTCGCGAGCAGGTTCAGAGCGGCCGACTTAGTGATTTTGCGCCGAGTCATACTGAACCAGACCTCTAACGCCGCCAAGACGCCCACAATGGTGCTTTCGCCCTTGCGGCTTAACTTACTCCTGTTTAGTTTCTGTGCGGTGAAATCCGGAGCCACCCGCCGGGATCGAACCGGCGACCTGCTGATTACGAATCAGCCGCTCTACCAACTGAGCTAGGGTGGCGCAGAACTCCTATCAGTTTAACCCAATAGCTGGTGGCAGCTATGCTGGAAGGAACGCTCCCCGCTCCACGAAAATATCTTGCCCGAACTGCCTGAAGTCGAAACTGTTGTACGCTCCGTCGCGCCTTTCCTCACCGGGCACACGATTAAAGCCGTTACGCTTTCCAGCCATCGCGTCACCCGCGCGGATCGCGAGCACACAGCGGTCGCACTGACCAATGCGCGAATCCTGGCCGTACGCCGTCACGGCAAACAGATCCTCATCGATCTCGATCGCGGTCTCCTCTATGTCCATCTGGGAATGACCGGTAATCTGCTCTGGAATGGTGTCCCCGGTAAATATTCACGCGCCGTTTTCGAACTCGATAACGGTCTCCTCGTTTACAATGACATTCGCCAGTTTGGACGAGTCGAGTTTTATCCGATCATGCCCGCGCTACTCAGCCGCGCTGGACCAGACGCGCTCCTGCTGGACTTCCCCACTTTTTTCGCGCGCCTGAAGCAGCGAAAAGGGCCGATTAAACCGCTGCTGCTCAACCAGACCTTCGTAAGCGGCATTGGCAATATCTATGCCGATGAGGCGCTATTCGCGGCGCGTATTCATCCACGCACTGCTGCTTCCCGCCTCTCACGGAAACGCGTCGTCGAACTTCATGCACAGCTGCAGGCAATTTTACGGCTCGCTATCCAACATCGGGGCTCGTCTATCTCCAATCACGTCGACGCCTGCGGTGCGCCTGGAGCGTTCCAACAGCTCCATGCCGTCTACGGCCGCGCCGGTGAGCCTTGTCCGGCCTGCGGTAAACCAGTCAAACGCATTGTGCTCGGCCAGCGCGGCACCCACTACTGTCCCCGTTGCCAGCGCGCCTGAACAGGCGTGGGCTCTTCCTCACTAGTTCGCGCCTCCCGGATCACGTCCGCAATGTCGATCACGCTCTTCATCGCTTTTACATCGTGAATCCGCAGAATGTGCGCTCCGTGCAAAACGCAAGCAGTCACCGCGGCAGCTGTGGCGAACTCGGTTCCTTCCGTCTCCTCGCGCCGTAGAAATGACTTGCGCGACGGCCCCACCAGCAGCGGCAAATCGAAACTCTGCAGCATCCCGAGATTCGCGATAATCTCCGCATTCTGTTCGCGCCTTTTTCCGAACCCCAGACCCGGATCAATCACCAGTTGCTGTTTCTGCACACCAGCCTGGCGAGAACGATGGATCGCCGCCTCGATATCGTTCGCGATCGACCGCATCAGGGCTTTCACCGGAGGCAGCCTCGCCCAGGTTTCTGGCGTACCGCGCATGTGGTTGATCACGAGTCCCGCATCATACTTGTTGACGACTTTCGGAATCTGCGCGTCTAGCAGCAGGCCGCTCGGATCATTGATAATCTCGGCCCCATGTTCCAGCGCCTTCTCCGCCACGCCCGACTTGTAAGTATCCACCGAGATCGGAACAGTCAATTTGCCCCGCAATCGCTTCAGAACCGGCACGAGACGCCGAAGTTCCTCGGCTTCCGAAATACGCTGTGATCCTGGACGCGTCGATTCTGCGCCGATGTCAATTATGTCCGCACCTTCGTCTTCTAATTCGACGGCGCGCGCAAAAGCACGATCTGGATCCGCATAGATGCCGCCATCCGAAAACGAATCCGGCGTCACGTTCAGTATTCCCATCAGCAGCGTGCGGTCACCCAGAACAATCTCACGCTGCTTCAACTTCCAATGAAAACGCTTGCTCATTCTCTAACATGAGTGTGCCAGACACTTGTTAGAAAACTCAGCGGCGTAGGTCGTCCTAACCGCAGGCTCGCAAAAAAAGGTCCCTCCGAACACAGCAAAGATCATGGCTACCATAAAAGCCCACCGAAGCCTTCGACAAAATCGTCAGCCCGGCTGGCTGAATGGACTTGGTGTCTGAACAGCAATCAATCTTGACCTATACTACGAATTTTGAGCGCTCTCGGTTTAACTCTCGCCTTTTTTTAAATGGACGATTCCGAAACTTCCGGCGCTGCCGGTTCGGCGCTCGCAGCCAGCGCTATTTGCTCGTCGAGCACGCCGGCAATCTCCGGATGATGTGTGCGCAAATTCTCTAGATATTGTTCGCTGGTCTCAGACAAACATCCGTTCTTGCTCCAAGCCCGGTTCCCTCGCACTCCATTGGAGAAATTGCGGAACATCTCAACCACCATCTCTTCAAGCAGATCGTAAAGATGATTGCCCGAAATGCCGGACATGCGCAGCGCCTGCTGGGCGCTGGCCAGCAGACGAAGGGGAGCCGCCCCTGTCAATAACTGAGCCGCGAAATAAAGCGATTTCGTCCCCGGACGCAATTCGAAAACCCGTGCGTCGTTTTTTTGCAGTAAACGCCGCACATGCCGCACCGCAGTCAATTGGCCTTCCACCACAAACCAGGTTTTGCGTGGAGTTTCCACCGGCATCACGGTAGCGGTCCATGCTCCGCGGCGGTTTAGCTCCGCCAGTTCCGTCGAGCAAAGACAACTCTCGCAGAGCACAAAACAAAGATTCTTGAAGACGAGTTCCGAGGAGCACAGTTCGCCCACAACCCGGGGCAAAGCTTCGTCCGGCAGCCGCAGCAGAATCATCGAGGTGCCCTGCAAATCCTCGTAATTTGCCACCGGGTAACCGGCTCGCAGAAAATTCGACGAACGCCGGGCCGAGCGCGGCATTCCTGCTTTGATTGGCCCTAACTCCTCAGCCATACTGGGAAGCCGCAACATGACCGACGATGTTGCGTTTCCCTCAATTACCAACCCGACTGATCGCTGGCTCATCGTAAACCCCGCTCACTTTCAGGGCCTTCACGCGATCGCGGAATTGCGCTGCCTTTTCAAATTCAAATCGTTTGGCCGCTTCGCGCATCTTTATCTCCAATTCGGAAATCAGAGCAACTCGTTCCTCTCCCGTTAATTCAGCCTCAGGATCGCTATCGTCCTCAAGCGGGATAGTCACGTAATCGCCTTCCGCCACCGCCACCAGGCTCATATCGATCGGCTTGAGAATCGTCTGTGGCGTGATGTGATTCGCTTCGTTATAAGCGCACTGAATGGCGCGCCGTCTATCCGTTTCATTCATCGCCCGGCTCATACTGTCGGTTATGACATTTGCGTATAAAATGGCCCGGCCTTCCACATTGCGGGCAGCCCGCCCAATAGTCTGGATCAGCGATCCTCCCGAGCGCAGGAACCCTTCCTTATCGGCATCGAGAATCGCTACCAGCGAGACCTCCGGCAAGTCCAGCCCCTCCCGCAAGAGGTTAACCCCGATCAGCACATCGTAGATACCACGGCGCAGGTCACGCAATATCTTAATCCGGTCGAGCGTACTAACTTCTGAATGAAGATACGCACACTTGACACCTACTTCCGAGTAATACTCTGCCAGATCTTCCGACATGCGCTTGGTAAGGGTCGTAACCAGAACGCGCTCGTTACGCTCCGCTCGCAACCGGATTTCATGTAGCAGATTATCTACCTGGCCCTTGATCGGCCGTACTTCAATTTCCGGATCTACCAGGCCAGTAGGCCGTATAATTTGTTCCACCACCACGCCCGCCGACTTAGTCAACTCATAAGGTCCCGGTGTGGCGGACACATAGGTCACCTGATCCACCCGGTTCTCAAACTCCTCGAATGTCAGAGGCCTATTATCCCGCGCGCTTGGCAGGCGAAAGCCATAATCGACCAGAATGTTTTTGCGCGAGCGGTCACCATGAAACATGCCCTGCAACTGCGGCATCGTCTGATGGCTTTCGTCGATAAACATCAGCGCATCGTTTGGCAGATAGTCAAGCAGGGTAGGCGGCGCTTCGCCCGGCAGCCGCCCTGAAAAGTGCCTCGAGTAATTCTCGATCCCGTGACAGAAACCGATTTGCTTGATCATCTCCAAATCAAACATCGTGCGCTGGTAGATCCGCTGCGCTTCGATCAGCTTGCCGTTTGCTTCCAGCTCTTTGTGCCACCACTGCAACTCGTTCTCGATACTCTGCATCGCCTGCTGCCGGGTCGGCGCATCCATCACATAATGAGTCTTCGGGTAAATAGGCAACCGCAAATAGGTTTGTTTCACCTGCCCGGTGAGTGCATCGATTTGACTCAGCGATTCAATCTGATCGCCCCACATTTCTATCCGAAAAGGATTGTCGTCGTAAGTGGGAAAAAGTTCGATCACATCGCCGCGCACACGAAACGTTCCGCGCCGGAAGTCATGATCGTTGCGATCGTACAAAATCTCCACTAGCCGCTGCAACAACTCCTTGCGGCTGATGTGTTGCCCCTTTTCAAGCATCAACAGCATGCCGTAGTAAGCATCCGGCGAACCCAATCCGTAAATGCAGCTGACGCTCGCAATGATTACGCAATCCCGCCTCTCGAATAACGAGCGCGTGGCTGAAAGCCGCAGTTTGTCTAACTCGTCATTGATCGTGGCTTCTTTTTCGATGTAGATATCACCCGATGGGATGTACGCTTCGGGCTGATAATAATCGTAATAGCTGACAAAATACTCAACAGCGTTAGTCGGAAAAAATGTCTTAAACTCGTGGTAAAGTTGCGCGGCTAGCGTCTTGTTATGCGCTAACACGAGGGCTGGCCGCTGACAGGCCTCTATCATCTTCGCCATCGTGAATGTTTTGCCTGAACCGGTTACTCCCAGCAGCACCTGGTGCTTTTCACCGTCATGAATGCCGGTCGTTAACTGCTCGATCGCGGCGCCCTGGTCCCCTCGCGGTATGTAATCGATTCCTAATTTAAAGGGCACGCCCTCAGTATAAGAGAGTGCGACGGGGCCGCCCCTCAGCGTTTATCTGAATATAGTTTGGATCGAATCCGCGCGTTCTCGCTCAGCGTTGAACTCGCAGCCGAGCAGGGCGATGCACGATACCACGTACAACCAGATCAGCAATACAACTACTGTCCCCAAACTTCCATAAAACACGTTGTAGTGCGCATGTCCGACGTACAATTCAAAGCCGACCGTTGCTACCAGCCATAGCGAAGTCGCCAGGATTGCGCCCGGCCAAACCCGGCGGAATCGTGAAGTTTTTATGTGTTTCAGACGCTCGGGTTCGGGGCGATAATTCGGACCGAAGTAGTAGAGCAGGCCGGTTACAAACGTGGTTGTTGCAAAAGCCACCACGTAACGTCCGATGCGCCAGAGCAGATCGACCGGTCGGCTCAATTCCTCTAGACCCACCGAATGAACGATCGCTGCCTCGATTTTGTTGCCAAACAAAATCAGGGAAGACGCTGCCACTGCAGGGACGGCCGCAATCATCACTAAAAATATCGCCATCAAACGCTGTTTGATAAACGGACGTCCAGAGGGAATGCGATACGCCGCCTGAAATCCCTCCATCAAAGTGATCATGGCGCCCGATCCGGCCCACAAGGAAAGTACAAACGAAACGACCGGTACTGAAAGCGGTCGTGCACCCCGTTCTTTCAATCGTGAGAGCACCAGTTCCTCTGCCCCGGGCGGTACGACCTGGTGCGCGAACGTCGCAATGATATGCACGACCTGTTGTGCATTCACTTCCAGCAGAATCGCGGTCAAAGTGGTTAGAATCGGGAACAGCGAGAGCATCGACGAGTACGCCGCGCCCTTGGCGATGCTGAAACAATTGTCCTCTTGCGCCGCCATGACCGCTCGCCGAAGCAGCCACCAGCTCCGCGCCCAGAAGCCCGATTCAATGATCAGGCCCTCAAACTCGTGCTCCTGCGAAGTTCCACTCTGCGGTGTGTTGTGCGTCGTCGCCGCTTCTGACAAGCCGTAGAATCCTCGTTAGTCGATCATACCCGACTTTGCCGCTAGTCTCTGATGGCTATCCTTCTCGCTCCGGAACCGTTGCCACCTCCCGCGCCATCATAAGTCCCTCCTGCGTCGGAATCACCCACATCTCGATGGCGGCTTCACCTCCCGAAATCAAACCTTCCCGGTCCACGATCGCCCTGTTACGCTCAGCATCGAGCGGCATCCCGCACCAGGCGAATGCGTCGGTGATCTTCTCACGCACCATCGGCGTGTTCTCGCCGATTCCGCCGCCGAACACTATCGCATCCGCTCCACCCAAAGCCGCCAGGTAAGCGCCGAGATACTTCCGCACCCGATAAGCAAACATCTCGATCGCAAACTCCGCCGGCTCTTTTTCCAGAGACCGCAGCAGGTCGCGCGTGTCCGCCGAAATCCCCGAAACGCCCAGCAAACCGCAATTCTTATTTAAGAACGTCTCTACTTCGCTTGCATCCATAGCAAGTTTCCTCATCAGATAGGTCACAATGGCGGGATCGATATCGCCGCAGCGCGTCCCCATCATCAGCCCTTCGAGCGGTGTAAATCCCATCGACGTATCCACGCTCCGGCCATTCTCGATGGCGCACAAAGAAGAGCCGCCCTCCAGATGCATCGTGATCAACTTGCTCTCTGCCAGCGGCCGCCCGGTGATCTCGGCATAGCGCAGCATCATGTATCGGTGTGAGATTCCGTGAAATCCATAGCGCCGGATTTTATGCTCCTTCGCAAGTTCCAGAGGCAAAGGATAGAGCGCCGCATATTCGGGAATCGTTTGGTGAAAGACGGTATCAAATACCGCCACCATCGGCACCCTGTCTCCTACCCGCGATCGCGCTGCCGCAATCACTTTTAGTGCTGACTCATTGTGTAACGGCGCCAAATCCGCCAGGTCTTCGATTTGCTTCACCACGGCGTCTGAAATACGCACCGGCCCGGTGAAACGATCCGCTCCATGAACCACCCGGTGCCCGATCCTGTCGATGTCGGCTACCCGGCCGATCCCCTGCTCACGCGCCTGCCCGCTTTCGATCCAGCCGAACAGCAATTCGGTCGCGTGCCCGTGATCGCGGACCTCCCGCTTCTCGCTGTATTTCGGCCGCTTTCCATCGAACAACGAAAACTCGCCATTATCCTTGCCGATATTGTCATACGACCCCGAAACCAGACTGCGCCCGAATTCCGCGTCTCGCCCGACCGCCTCGACTATCTCGAACTTCAGCGAATTGCTGCCGGCGTTCAGCGTGAGAATCTTCATCGATCCATTATCAGAGGTAAGAATAGAACATGCTCGAGACAATCTGCGAGGATCATTGCTGCTATCTCGCTGGTCCTGGTGACGGCTGACGCCAGCTACCTGCCAGCCCGGCGCGATTCATCTGGCTGTCAAGGTCCTGCGGTTTCAGCGGCCCTCGTTGGCCGAATAACAAGCCAACTAATCGCCGCCATCACATACAGGCACGAGAGGATGTGCAGCGGCATACTCCAATTGCCAAACCGCTCCACAATATAGGCGAGCACGATAGGGCTGAGAATGCCCCCTACTTGCCCGGCTGTGTTCATGGTTGCGCTCAGGACCGCGGGATTTCTGCCTCCGAGATCAACCGCTGTCGCCCACGCCGGCGCCAGCGTAAACATGGAAGCCGCTCCTCCGATTGCGATCAACAATCCAGCCAGCCGTCCGTCACTAACCAGCGTTCCGAAAACCATCGCCAGTGCCGCCGCCAAATATGCTACCGAGCCTACGCCGCACCTTCCTACTCGCATGCCAAAGCGCCGTGACAAAAAATCTGTCGTCATGCCTCCCGTGACATCCGCAATCACACTCAACAATAGAGGCAGGCCCGCGAAGAGCGCCAGTTCCCCGCCGGCTAGTCCGCGCGACTTCGCCAGATAAGTCGGCAGCCACGTGATGAAGAAGTAAAAACCATAAGTATTTGCGAAGTATTGCAGACAAAGCGGAACCAGGCTGCGCGTACCGAACACTTCTCCCCAGGACCCGCCATGCTCCTGGGCTGCACCGCGAGTGCTTTCGATCAAATCACGCTCCGCCGCGCTTACCGAAGCGTGATCCCGAGGCTCGTCCCGAAACCACCACGACCAAACCAGCGCCCACGCAAAACCCACGCAGCCGAAGAGGAGAAAAATCGCTCTCCAGGGCAGCCGGACGGCCAGATAAGCCACCAGGATCGGTGTCAACCCACCGGAGAGATGAGCTCCGGCAAAGAAGATGCCCTGCACTCGTCCACGTTCGCGCATTGGAATCCAGCGCGTGAACACCCGAGCCGCGTTCGGCCAGGCCCCGGCCTCGCCGACACCGAATAAGAAACGCACCACCAGCAAAGCGACGTAATTGAACGCTCCCGCAGTCGCCATCGTGAATGCCGACCACCACAGCACAATGCGCGTCAACACCCGCCGGCAGCCAACCTGGTCCGCCCACCATGCCGTTGGAATCTCGAAGATCGCGTACGCCAGCGTGAACGCACTAAATATGTAGCTCATCTGGATGGGCGTCATCCGCAGATCGCGCATCATCTGCGGAGCCACAATGGCAATGCAGACCCGGTCGAGATACGTAATCGCCGCCAGCGTTACCGTCATGGCGACCACCCGGTACCGCACGAGCGTCACGAAGTCAGTTCAACCCGGCTTTCCAACGCTCGATCAGCACCAATTGCTTCCTGACTTCTTCGCTCTGCGGCGAATCCGGATCAAGCCGCAGATACGTCTCCAGATCCGACTTGGCCGCCCGGTGATTCAATTGGCGTAAATGCACCAGCCCACGGTGCCGGTATTCTTCCGCGTAATCCGGCATGGCTTGAATCAGCAGATCGAGCACCTGCCGCGCCTTATCGAACGCCTCGCCGCGCAGATAAATCGATTTCAGGTTACTCAGAATACGCACCAAAATTTGCCGTTTCGATACCGGCGCCAGCACGGCCGGATTAAGGCGCAGGTCAACACCCGCCGTCTGCATCGCCAGCGCGCAGCAATCCGCAAACGACAGCAGGCGGCCTCCATGGAACGGGTCCACCCAGTAGCGCGATTCCGCATCTTCGTAAGCCACGATGAAATGTCCCGGCAGCCCCACGCCCACCACCGGACGCCCCAGCCGCCGGGCGACTTCGATGTATACCACCGATAACGAAATCGGAATGCCTAGCCGCCGCATCAGCACGGAATTCAAACAGCAGTTGCGCGGATCGTAATAGTCTTCTTCATTGCCGCGAAACTGCAGCACGTCGAATAGCAGCTCATTCGTCACTTTTATAAATTCGAGTCCGGTCGCATTTTGCGTCAGTTGCGCATTGATCTGTTCCGCTAAGTTATCGAGCCGGAATGCCGCCGCCTCCAGATCCAATCCCGGAAATTCAATACTGGCTATTTCAAGCGCCGCCTCATCCAGCGGCACCGCCGACCGATCGTCACGAAGAGCATCCAGCAAGCGCTGCACGCGGTTTAGCTTACCACTGTGAGAAGCACTGCACGCTCTTATGCCGGAGCGGTATAACGGGCCTCCATCGCCTTCGCAATGCGGCTCCGGCTTTCGCCCGAGGACAACGATCTATCCCGTTCCACAGCTTCAATCTCGATCGCCAGATCCTGATCTTTGACCGCACACCGGATCCAATTGGAATAATCACCGCGATGCAAATGATAAAGCCACGAACCATCGTCGATCCCGGAGGCAATCAGCAGAAACGTGTTCAGGTTCGGCACCCGTAAATTCAATTTATCTGCCGGGCCGCGGAACCAAAATACCCGCTCATCCTCCAGTTCGCCCTCCGCATATTTCCGCCGGTGCCGTTTCCGTTCCGCTCTTCCGGGAACCGTTTGCATGCCACTAACCACGCGTTTGGAGTGCAGAAACCAGGACGTCGCCGCTCCCGGCGCAAGATCGCCGGCCGGCATCTCAGGCGCATCTCTCCCCACTGCTTTCGCAAACTCATCCAGAATCTCTTTCGGCTGTTTGCCCACCACCGTCACAACATCCACTAAACGCAACGCGGCTTTGGAGACGTGTTCCGGATGCACTGTCACCAGCAACAAGCTTGCCGTCTTACCTGCGGCCTCCGCGGATGCCGGAGCCCACTCCGAGGGCAGCAGATGGTGCGCTTCATCCACAATCAGCCAGTGCGGCCGTCCTTCGTGCAAAATTTTCTCCTGCAGCTTTGCCAGCAATGTGGCAAAGTATCCTGGCCGGTCCTGCATCTTCACGCCGACCAGGTTAATTACCAGGTTCGACCCGGGGCTGTCCAGCAACTGAAACACCTGCTCGAACGACGGGCCCTGATTCTCGTCTCCCACCGTAAAGAAGCCCTTGAGCGATTCGTAGTCTCCCTCCGGATCGATCAAACAGGTCTGATATCCGCTTTCGATCAGTCTTTCGATAAAGCCCGCCACGAAAGTCGACTTCCCTCCGCCCGACTGCCCGCAAAGCATCACGTTCTTACCGCTTGCCTCGACGCAAACGTCCGCGTCGCCTGCGCGTCCCAGCAGGATTGTATGCCGCGGTCGACTAAACTTTAGCGATTCCAGATCGTCTCCCAGAATGCGATCGATCAGTTCCGTCACGCCTTGTCCGCGAGACCCCGCAGTCACCCAATCCACCTTCTCTTTGAGCGCCGGAATTGCGTTTTCCACCGCCACTGCACACTCGCAGCAGCTGATAAAGGCCTGGTCATTCTCCGCGTCGCCGACGCCCACAATGTTGTGACGCGACAGCCGCATTTCATCGAGCGCCCGGCTCAGCCCCGTCATTTTGTTTAAGCCTGTCGGCAGCACCATCACTGCCTCTTTGTTGAAGATCACCTGCAGGTCCAGGCCCAACTCGCGAATGCTTTCGAGCACCGCCGTCTCATGCGGATGCCAGGTCGCAACGATCACTTCTCCCACTTGCAAGCCGTTCACGCCGCCCCGCTTTAACTCCTCGATGAATTTCTCCGGCGGCCGTTCTCCCAGACAGTGTTTAGCCCTCGTCACCGGATTGAAGAGAAGCGCGCCGTTCTCCGCCACCACAAAATCGAACAGATCTAATCGTGGGAACGCTCGTTCCAGATCACTTAATTCCCTGCCCGTCACCAGAATCAGTTTCCGCCCTGAGTGCCGGAACCGTTCAAGCGCCTGAATTGTTTCGTCATCCACTACCCCCTCATGAGCCAAAGTGCCGTCATAGTCCGAAGCCAGCGCCAGATATCGCATGTAGCCCCATTCTGAATGGCTATTGTTACGAGACAATATCAATATGCGCGTCGCGCTCGCTCTCGCGCTCTTCCTTTCTTTCGCGGCATCCGCCCAGATCCACGTCGACAGCACGCTGGTGGTCATTCCCGTCACCGTCACCGACGCACAACACCGCTTCGTCCTCGGCCTCGAAAAATCCGATTTCACGTTGTTCGAAGATGGTGTGGAACAGAAAGTCTCTCAGTTCGCCGGCGAAGACGCGCCCATTTCGGCCGGTCTCCTCGTCGACACCAGCGGCAGCATGAGCGACAAAATCGAGCTCGCCCGCCAGGCAGTAACACAGTTCCTGAAAACGTTGGATCGACATGACGAATCCTGCCTGCTAGCCTTCGGCAACCGCGCCCAAGTTATCGAGCCTCTCACCAGCCATATGAGCCTGATCGAAGAGAAGCTGGCCGCGGTAGAACCGGAAGGTTTAACGGCTCTGCTCGATGCCGTCCCGCTTGGACTCACCGAAATGCGTAAAGCCAGGAACGCCCGCAAAGCACTGCTCATTGTCTCCGATGGCGGTGATAACAACAGCAAATACACCACGGCTCAGGTCAAGGCGCTGGTGCGGGAAGCCGACGTGCAGGTCTATGCCATGGGTGTCTTCGACCGCTTTCCCATGCTGGCCCTGAGCGCCGCTGAGGTCTCCGGCCCTAAGCTCCTGGCCCAACTGTCGGAACAGACGGGCGGCCGTGTGTTCTCGGCCTCAAGCGCCGCCGACCTGCCCGCCATTGCTGCACGAATCGGGATCGAGCTGCGAAATCAATACGTCCTTGCCTATTCGCCTATCAACCACAAGCGCGATGGCAAATACCGGAAGGTTGAAGTAAAGGTCAAAGCGCCACCTGGACTGGCAGACTTGCAGGCACGCTGGCGTCTCGGTTATTTCGCCCCGTCAACTTAACGATGAATTCCGACCGGTCCATGCATGGCCGGTGGAGCGGCCATGCGTGGAGCGGCCATGCGCGGCGCTGTCATGTGTGGGGCCGCCATAGGTCGGACCGTAGGATGCACGTACGAAGTCGACGGCCTCACAAAGCTATTCCTTGCGGGTATCGACGTGGGCGACCATGCGGACATGCGGGGATAACTACTTCGCGCCGGATAGGTTGGATAGCCCGGCCGGTGCGGAGTTGTCCCCCCAACGCCCGGCTCGCGCCCGCGCCACCATCGACGCGGCACCACGTAGATCGCGATAGCCGGATTTCCGAACCCATATCCAAACCACGGATTGTAAGCGCCGCCGTAGAAGCCGTTTCCCAAGAACACGGGCGGGCTGAGCGGTCCGCTGTAAATCCCACCGTACGTTCCACCGTAACCTCCCAGGCCCGGCACGGCCGCCGAAGCACCCGGCACCGATAAAGGATCCCCGAACGGCGTCACATTGCCCGGGTCTACCGGGTCCTTCGTGCTCTGCTCGGCTGCCTGATTATCTGCCGCAATCGTTTCGGCCCGGCTGCGCGCCCATTCTGAAAATTCGTCCACCGCACCGTCTCCGTACTTACTCGTCTCCAAGTCGATCGTAAAGAAAAACTCGTGCGACTCGTCTATTGTCTTCGGCGTCTGTCCCGCTGACGAAATTTCCGCTTCGCCCGTATATGTCTCGAGCACCCCTGTATCGGAATCGATGCGATACACGCCTGGCTTGGGGAAACGCACATCATGCGCCTTGTATGTCAGCGTGACGGCAATTTTTCCGTGCGTGTCATTCGAATCGAGAATCGCCGCCCCACGCAAAAACTCCACTCGCGTATCGGTCAGCGAATCCGACACCATACGAAAGGCGCTATTCTCATCGATACGCAGAAACACTCCGGGCGTCAGCAGAACCTCAACCCGTCCCTTCTCCGTTCGCAAAGTCTCGCCATTTTTAACGCTGCTGAATGTACCAGCCTGCGACACCACCGGCTGATCGTTGACAAAAGCGCTGCCCTCGAAGAAATTGATCACCCCGGCATGCGCCGAGACCACTGCTTGCGCGCCAATTTCCCCGCCGGCCGCGCACGCCATCGCCAAAACAGAGAGCGTTCGTCCCCAGTACATAACCCGAACTCCTCACACAAAGCATCTACCTTGCTCGCGCCTATGTCAATGCCCGCCATCTCGTGCCCCTAAACACTAGAATCTAGAGATGCAGGATTTCGAAAAGCTCGGCGTCTTCTATCTCGGCAAGCCCGTAGACATGGCTACCAAAGAAGAAGCGGACGAACCGCTCCTTTACCAATCGAAGGACTTAGTCACGCACGCTGTCTGCGTCGGCATGACCGGAAGCGGCAAAACCGGGCTCTGCATCGGTCTACTCGAAGAGGCCGCCATCGATGGCATTCCCGCGATCGCCATCGATCCGAAAGGCGACATCGCTAACCTGCTTCTTACCTTTCCAGAGCTTCGTCCCGCTGACTTTCGTCCCTGGATAAACGAAAACGAGGCGCGCACCAAAGGACTCAGCGCCGATGACTTCGCCGCGCAACAAGCCGGGTTGTGGGAAAAAGGTCTGGCTTCGTTCGGCCAGGACGGCGCACGCATCAATCTGCTGAAACAGGCGGCCGACATCACCATCTACACGCCCGGCAGCGAAGCCGGCATCCCTGTATCGATTCTGAAATCATTCGCAGCGCCCGGCGGCGCAATTCTGAACGATCCAGAAATGCTGCGCGATCGCATCAGCGCTACCGCCACCAGCCTTCTGGGCCTGGTCGGCATCGACGCCGATCCCATTCAGAGCCGCGAACACGTCCTCCTTTCCAACATCTTTGAAGCCGGCTGGCAGCAGGATCGCGATCTGGACCTGCCCGCCATCATCAATCAAATTCAGCAGCCGCCTTTCCAGAAAGCCGGCGTGATGGATCTCGAAACCTTCTATCCCGCAAAGGATCGCTTCGCCCTGGCTATGGCTTTTAATAACCTGCTGGCCTCGCCCGGTTTCAAAGTCTGGCTCACCGGCGAACCTCTCGATATCGCCTCACTGCTACACACGCCGCAAGGTAAGCCGCGCATTTCCATCCTCTCGATTGCCCATTTGAGCGACTCGGAACGGATGTTCTTTGTCTCGCTACTGCTCAACCAGGTCTTGAGCTGGGTCCGCACGCAACCCGGCACCACCAGCTTGCGCGCCGTCCTCTATATGGACGAGATCTTCGGCTACTTTCCGCCCACGGCGAATCCTCCCTCCAAAAAACCGCTCCTCACATTACTCAAACAAGCCCGCGCCTACGGCCTCGGCATTGTTCTGGCGACGCAAAATCCAGTCGATCTCGATTACAAAGGTCTTTCAAACGCCGGAACCTGGTTCATCGGCAGACTGCAAACCGAACGCGACAAAATGCGCGTTATGGAAGGTCTCGAAGGGGCGGCTACTGAAGCGCATTCGGCGTTCGACCGGCCAGCCATGGACAAACTGCTGGCAGGCCTCGGTAGCCGCGTGTTTCTGCTCAATAACGTGAACGAAGATCTCCCCCAGCTCTTTAAAACACGTTGGACGCTTTCCTATCTCAGTGGGCCGATCACCCGCGATGGAATCAAAACCCTCATGCAAAACCGGCCGCGCTCGGGCGATGCTCCCCAATCAGAGGTCAAGAACACGATCGCGACCAACACCGCTCCCGTTTTACCGCCGGATGTCCTGTGTTACTTTCTGCCGGTCGATAAAACCGGCGCTACCAATTACCAGCCGCATCTGCTCGGCGCGGCCAAACTTCATTACTCGGACGACAAGCGCAACCTGAACGAAACGCGCGAAGCCGTTTGGATCACACCCATTCTGGACGGTCCGGCGGCCGTCGATTGGACCAAAGCGCAAGTGGCCGAAGTATCGCTAAACGAACTGGAGAAAACAGCCGAAAGTGGCATTGCCTTTGAAAACCTGGCCGGCGAAGCGGCCAAAGCAAAAAGCTACGCTGCCTGGAACAAATCTTTCGCGAACTGGCTCTTTCAATCGCAACAGATCAGCCTCTTCAAAAGCCCGAGCCTCAACCAGATTTCCCATCCCGGCGAATCGGAGCGCGATTTCCGCATACGGCTTCAACAGGCCGCGCGCGAGGAGCGCGATCGCGTGGCCGAAACACTCAAGCAAAAATACGCGCCCAAACTGGCCGCCCTGGCGGAAAGAAAACGCCGCGCTGAAATCGCCGTCGAACAACAGAAAAGCCAGAAGAACCAAGCCTTCCTGCAAACTGCCATGTCCGTGGGAACGGGCCTGCTCAGCGCCTTCCTGGGTCGCAAAGCTATCAGCGCGACGAGCGTCTCGAAAGCTGCCACGGCTGTCCGTCAAGCCGGCCGCTCCTGGCAGCAGGTGCAGGATGTGGAACAGGCCAGCGAAAACTCCGGTCAAATTGACGCCCAACTCGCCGAATTGCAACGCCAGTTTGAACAGGAAGTAGCAGCTCAACAGGCCAAACTCGATCCGCAAACCGAGCCGCTCGAAGCCGTTACGATTCGTCTTAAAAAGACCAATATCGAAGTGCAGCTGGTAGCTCTCGCCTGGAAAGCCATTTGAGAAGACTCCCTTTTTTACCTGCGGAGTTGATAGAGTGATGTCTGCGCTCAGCAACACGCGAAAGGAGAGTGACACATGAGCTTTCTGTGGACCCTGCTCATCGGGTTGGTTATCGGGGCAGTCGCTAAATTTTTGATGCCGGGCAAAGATCCCGGCGGTATCTTCATCACCATGATCATCGGCATTGCCGGTTCGATTCTCGCTACCTATCTGGGTAGGGCTATCGGGCACTACCCGGATGGTTCAACAGCTGGGTTTATCGCATCGGTAATCGGCGCGATGCTCCTGCTGTTTATCTATCGAATGTTCAAGGGCAGATCGGCCACCTGACGCTAGCCCGCCTGCCGGTTGGAGACCGGAGAACTGCAATTCTGGAAGCGCACAGGGCTCGGTTGCGCGCCCTCATTCAGCAAAGGAACTCGCCTGTACTTCGGGCGGCGCGCTTGATCCCGGGCCCGTTGTGCGCGTGTTCTCCAAAAGCATGAGCTGGCTTCTCTGGTCTCTACTCTCTGCCCTCTTCGCGGCTGCGACCGCACTGCTTGCAAAAATCGGCGTCAGCGGAATCGATTCCAATCTGGCGACCGCCATTCGAACGCTGGTGATTGTAGTATTCGCTTGGGCTATCGTAGGCTTTACCTATCGGTCCGGCGAACTAGCGTCCGTCAATCAAAAAGGTTGGACCTTCCTTATTCTTTCCGGCGTCGCCACCGGGCTTTCGTGGCTTTGCTACTTCCGCGCTCTACAACTCGGACAGGCCTCGAAAGTAGCGCCCGTGGATAAACTGAGCGTGGTGTTCGTAATCATCTTTGCCGCCATATTCCTGGGCGAAAAATTTTCCCTGGGCAAACTGGCTGGCGGTCTCCTCATCGCGGCCGGAGCCATCACGCTGGTTTTCGCCCCGTAGGGTAGGCTCTAGCCTACGATCTCTTGAACATCTCATTCGTTCTGCTGAAAATCGAAACCGTCCTTTGTCTCGCCTACCAATCTTGCCAGGCGCGTGCGGAACCCTTGAATCTGCTGCCGGTGTTTCTCGATGAGCGTGTGCGTTTGCCCGGTCGGGTTTGCATCGGCCGCGTCGATGTAGGCGCTTTCAGCGGACTGTTCTCCACTCTCGCAGCTCGCCAGAAGAGCCCCCGCAGAATGACCGGAAAGAGCGGCCTTCAAATCCATGAAGCCTCGCTGGAGCGCTCCACCCACCGTTCCTGAGTCGGAGAACTTGCCGCCTAAACGCTCCACTTCTCCCTGTAACTCGGCCCTGAACTTGGCGTGTTGCTTAGCATAGCCGCTGAAGAGTGTCTCCAGTTCTGAGTTATTCGCCTTTTCGGCTGCACTGTGAAAACCCGCCTCGGCGTCTTTATTGATATGTATAAGGTGAGTCAATTGATCGATCGTTTTGTCGTGAGTCATGAGAAAGATACTGCCGGAAAGATAGTCCCTTACACTGTCCCACGCTTCCGCGACGATGCGCTCACACCTGAAATCGTCGATCCGCGCATTGCCGACGTAGAAGCGTTAGCGCGCTGGCTCGATTACGCCTTTGCGCTACCCGGAGGCTTTCAATTTGGACTCGCCGGCATCATCGGACTGATCCCCGGCATCGGCGATGCGCTAGACGCCTTGTTCTCTTTCTATATCGTGATGCGCGCCATCCAGCTTGGAGTTCCACGAGTCACGATTGCGCGCATGCTGGTGAATGTAGGTATCGAAGCTCTCGCCGGCGCCGTTCCGTTTATCGGCGACCTGTTCGATGTCGTTTTTAAGGCGAATCGCCGTAATTATCAGCTGCTCAAGAACCACATCTCGCAGCCGCGCCGCCAGAGCATTCAGGATTGGTTGTTCCTGATCCTGGCAATCGTGCTCGTCGTCGCAAGCATTGCAATCCCCGTAATCGTTTTGATCGAATTAGCGAAACATCTCTAAAATCAGTGCAATGCTGAGGCACTTACGCGTCCATAAAAAGATATGCCGGATAATTCCCGATTAATAGTGGTCTCAAACCGCTTGCCCGTGGCGCTCGTTCACGATGACAGTGAGTGGAAAACGAAGCGCTCTACCGGCGGCCTGGCGACGGCCATGGACCCGATCCTTAAACGTGCCGGGGGCGTCTGGATTGGCTGGTCCGGGACCGATGAGGAACTGCCGCCCGAAGCCGTCAAACTTCTGAATCAGGAGCAATCGTGCATTCCTGTCGACCTACCCGCGGACCTCCTGAAAAAATTCTACGAGGGCTACGCCAACCAGGCGCTCTGGCCCTTATTTCACAGTTTTACCTCCAGGCTGGAATTCGATGCTGAAAGCTGGGAAGCGTACATCGAGGCGAACCGCCGTTTTTGCTCCGCGGTCGTGCGCGAGTTTCGGCCGGGCGACCGGATCTGGGTTCACGATTACCATCTGATGCTTCTACCCGGGATGCTGCGTGAAACCCTGCCGGACGCGGCCATCGGATTCTTTTTGCACATACCGTTTCCTGGTTCCGACATCTTCTCCCTCCTGCCCCGCGGCGAGGAACTGCTGGCCGGACTGTTGGGTGCGGATCTCATCGCCTTTCACACACACGTACACCTCCAGCATTTTCGGATGTCCCTGCGCCGTCTTCTCAGCATCGAGAGCACCGTCGATCGCTTCGAAGTGCCGGGGCGTCAGGTGCGGCTCCAAGCCTTGCCGATCGGCATCGCTCCCAACGATTTTCTCGATTATTTCGATAAGCCGGAAACTCACGAGCACCTTGCTAAATTACGGGCGCAATATAGCGGCCGAAAGATGATCGTCGCGGTGGACCGTCTCGACTACACCAAGGGCCTTCCGCACCGTCTCCGAACCTTTCGTCATTTGTTGAACAGCAACCCCGACCTTATCGGAAAAGTCGTGCTTCTTCAAGTCGCCGTCCCTTCCCGGGAAAATATCGAAAGTTATCAGGAACTGCGTGGCGAAGTACATGAGCTGATCTCTTCTATCAATGGCGAGTTCGGCACGCCCGATTGGGTGCCGGTCGTCTACATTCATCGCGGCATTCCTAAACCGGAACTGGTCGCCGTGTATCAGTTCGCCGATGTAGCGTGGGTGGCGCCGTTACGGGACGGAATGAATTTGGTCGCCAAGGAATATGTAGCCTGCCGCGCCGATGGCCTTGGCGTGCTGGTCCTGAGTTCCTTTGCCGGAGCCGCGGCCGAAATGGCCGAAGCCTTACTGATCAATCCATTCGATCAGGAACGAACCTCCCTCACAGTAGTGCGCGCGCTCTCTATGAGCGAAGAGGAGCAGCGCGATCGCATGTCTGCGCTTCACGAGCGCGTGCTTCGCAACGACGTGTTCGTGTGGGGTGACAGTTTTCTCGCCCTCCTCGACGAGGCGGTAAAGCTACGTCGCGAGCATGCTCCGGAGAGCCCGCCATTGCTGCCTCTTGACCAGTTGGCAAAAGACTATCGAACAGCTGCCAGGCGTCTTTTATTGCTTGACTACGACGGCACGCTCGTACCTTTCGCTAACCGGCCGCGCGACGCTGCTCCCGACCAGGAACTCCGCACTTTACTGACTCAACTCACCAGCGATCAGGCCAACTGTGTCGTCGTAATCTCCGGCCGCACTGCCGCCGACCTCGAATATTGGCTCGGGGAAGTGCCGCGTCTAGGTCTCGCGCCGGAACATGGTGCCCGCTGGCGTCTACCCGGCAGCGAAACCTGGGAAGGCCGCTCCGCCGATACGGAATGGAAAGACACCGTGCGACCCATCCTGCAACATTTTGTCGACCGCACGCCCGGCAGTTTTGTCGAAGAAAAAGAGTTCGCGCTCGTGTGGCACTTCCGTACCATCGAAGCCGAATTCGGCGATTGGCTCGCAACGGAATTAGTCGCCATGCTCGAAGGCATGCTCGCCGAAACCGAACTGCGCGCCTACCGCGGCCACAAGATCGTCGAAGTAAAACCAATGTGGGCCAACAAAGGGGCGCTCGCCACCGAGTTGTTGTCTGGCTATGCCAGTGACGGATTTATCCTCGGCATCGGCGACGACCTGACCGATGAAGACCTCTTCGCGCGCCTCCCCGAAAACGCCTGGAGTATTCACGTTGGAGGCGGAGTCAGTAAAGCGAGATACAGCCTAACCGACACCCGCCACGTCCGCCAATTGCTTCACCAGCTCATTCAAGGCAATCCCGAAACCCGGCCCGCGGGCTCAACCAGAGAGAGTTCGGCCGCTCCCGCAAAGTAGTACCGTCAGCTGATTTTGCGGGCAATACTTACCATCTCCGACCCGCACACAATCTACCTGTTTGAAGGTGGCTTCACTTTGAGAGCTTCTCTGAGTTGCCCAAGGCCGCAGGCCATGGACCGTTTTGCAAGTACCGCGAAGGCAGCGGTCATTCAACGATTGCCGCAATCGCGCAGGTTGGCAACATTGGTCGCTTTTGTGATGAATCTGGAGGCATCTGCGCTCGACGATGCACTGGACCCGCTCGATATCCTCATCACGGAAATGTTTGCCGACGCGGCTCGGGCGAGCGACCGTGCTCGCTAACGCCGTACCAATCGATCTTCGCCAGAACGAACTTTCCACCCACGCATGAGCTGTGACCGCCTCTATGTAGAATGCGGTATACTAAACGCGTCGAGTTGTTTCGCGTCGTCTCTTTCTCTATGCTCTGGAACGATATCCGTTATGCTCTGCGGCTGCTGCAACGCAGTCCAGGATTCACCGCCGTGGCCGTGCTTTCACTCGCCCTCGGCATAGGTGCGAATACAGCGATTTTCAGCTTGTTCTATACGATTGTCCTGCGCCCCCTCCCCGTGACACATCCCGAGCAACTCGTCGAGTTTCTCGAGATTCATCGCGACCAGCCCCGTTCGTCTTCCTACTGGGAATGGGAAAGCTACGAAATGTTCCGCGACCACAACCATGTTTTCTCGGCAATAACCGGAATGTCTTTCGACAATCTCGCCCCAGTCCGCATCGCGGGTTCCCAGACCGAAACCCTGATCCAGGAAAATGCGCTAGGAAACTACTTCCGTGTGCTCGGTCTGAAACCTGCCCTCGGACGATTCTTCGGTCCCGAAGATGTGCCGGCGAGCGGCGTTGGAAATGTAGTGGTCGTGAGTTGGTCCTACTGGAACAGCCGGTTCCATCGAAATCCGGCAATTCTGGGTAGACGGATCTTCGTCGGCGACGAGCCGAAAACCATCATCGGCGTTGCGCCGCGCGGTTATACCGGGCCCCGCGTAGGGTCAAGCACCGATATCTGGGCACCGCAGGAGCACCGCGATTTCACCATGCTGGCGCGCTTGAAGTCCGGTGTGACACTTGAGCAGGCACAGGCCGAGATGGCCGTACTATACCGGCTCGTGCTGGCTCAGCGAGCCTCCCGGAGCAGCCGTCCAAGCGTCTGGGAAGCCAGCAGCATACAGGTGGAACCGGCGCGCAGCGGCCTGGTGCGAGTGCGCGCTCAGTATGGCAAACCGCTGGTGCTTCTGATGGGTGTCGTAGGCTTGCTCCTTTTGCTGACCTGCCTCAACATGGCTAGCCTGCTGCTGGCGCGCTCAGCCGGACGGCGGCGCGAGATCGCCGTGCGTGTGGGACTGGGCGCCAGCCGCAGCCATTTAGCGAGGCAGATGCTAACCGAATCGCTGCTTCTTTCGCTTGCCGGCGCTGTGTTGAGCATTCTGTTTGCCTATCTCGTAACCAGCGTGCTGGTGCGGATCATGGCAAGTGGCCGCGCTTTTGAGCATATCGAGATCAAAGTCCAACCCGACCCTTACCTGTTGCTCTTCATCATCGGAGTCGCATTATTTACTGGCCTGCTCTTCGGTCTGGCGCCGGCCTGGTACGCCTTCCGATTCGATCCGGCATCGGCCTTGCGCCAGACGGGAAAGGGCGGTGATACCCGATTCTGGCGCTTGTTCGGAAAGTGCCTGGTGACCGTGCAGGTGGCTTTATCCATTTTCCTGGTGACCTCTGCCGCTATCTTCTTGGACCATCTGTCGCGACTGCGATATCTCGATCTTGGCTTTCGCAGCGACCACGTACTTCTGGTAACTCTCGAACCAACTCTTGAGAAAGTCGCGCGCACAACGGACTCGCGATCCGCGCCCAAGTCCGCTGAAGTTCCTCTTTCGTTTGGTGGCGCGGAATCGCGGCCTGTGCGCTCCGGCGGCTACCAACCGGCGCGCCTGGCTCCTTTCTATCGAACTCTCCTGCCTCGCCTAGAGGCTCTTCCAGGCGTGCTCTCGGCTTCCATCAGCGGTTGTACTCCGCTCGAGGGTTGTGGCACTCCGGGTCGTTACATCTTTGCGGAAGGTCATGTCGAACGGCGTGAGGACCGGCGGAGGACGGGCGTCACGTTCGTGGCCCCCCGCTATTTTGAGACGCTGGGCATACCGCTTTTGGCGGGACGCGATTTCTCGTTCCACGACATCGGACGCTCTCGTGTGGCCATCGTCAATCAAAGCCTGGCGCGGCGTTATTTCCCTGGCGTCAATCCAGTTGGCAAACACATCGCGATCGATAGGAATTCGAAGCCCGGATGGTTCGGCAACAATCAGCCCTACGAAATTGTGGGATTGGCCGGAGATGTCAAAGCGGTCGAGCTTCGCGATGCTCCGCTTCCGACGATGTACTTCAACATGTTCCAGGAAAATCAATTGATGGATCAGTTTGAACTGCGCACCACGGTCAATCCTGAATCGCTCTCGGCCTCAGTGCGCCGGATCATGCGAGACCATTTGACGACCGTGCCCGTCACCAGGGTCACAACGCTCGCTGACCAGGTGGATTCGAACATTGTTCCCGAACGTCTTATCGCCACCCTGTCGCAATTCTTTGGCGTGCTGGGCGTTGCGCTCGCCGGAATCGGACTCTATGGGTTGCTGGCCTGTACGGTGGCGCGCCGGACAAACGAACTCGGTATTCGGATGGCGCTCGGAGCGACCGCGAGTGCTGTGAGCCGCCTCGTGCTGCGAGACGCGCTGGAAATGGTGTGTGGCGGACTCGTCACGGGCATCGTGCTGGTGTTTTTAACTCAATCCCTGATGGTGAGGCTTATTCAGGATCTGAAACCCGAAAATACGATGTCTCTCCTGCTTGGCGGCTCCATCATCATCGCGGTTGCGCTGCTCGCCTCATACGTTCCAGTACGCCGCGCCGTTCGTGTGGATCCAATGGTGGCTCTGCGGCACGATTGACGACCGCCTTACCAATCGATCTTGAAAAACTCCTTCGCTCCGCGATCAATTCAGCCCAAACATCTCTGCATACGGTGCCTATTGGGGTCCCTAGACCAAACGTCAAAAATAAGTACATTTAGCATTCTCTTGAAGTTGGAGCGAGACCGCGTGGGAACCTAGCTGAAGCCAAAATTGTACTAACTTCTAAATAAGCAAAGAAGGTAAAGGCGGATGAACCGATTAGCGATCGTAGCACTTCTAATCATCATCATGAGTCCTTCAGACGACAACCCCGACCAGTTGGCGCGCAATGGCAAATTCAAGAGAACGCTCCTGTTAAAGCCTCCTTAGAGGTCACCGTCAACGCATCGCCCGAAAAAGTTTGGGGTTGGCTAAGCGATGTGAAGAACTGGCCAAGATGACAGCGGGACATGCAAAGGCTATCTGGTAACCGCACGCTTGTGAAGACCAATGAGTCGATGGAAGGCTTCTTGCTCACCTTGTTTTACTCGTCCTCAAAACTCAAAGAAAGTGATCAACGCCGGTTGAACTACTTGAAAGTGGCCGCAGAGCAATAGCTTGCTTCGCAATCCAGGCCCCATTGCGCAAACGAAAGTTTGGCTGAGAGATGAACGTCAACCGCTTTTATGAACCCGCTGACGCTAAGCGTTTTTCGCGCTTCCTTCGTCTTCTCGCGCAGCATGACACCTCGAGCTGGGCACTCGCTGGCGGGACTGCGATAGAGTTCCATTGCAGCAAAGGGGCGCATAGTTTCGCGTGCGACCCTTGCACGATCTGGACTTCATCGCCGCAAGTTTCAGCCGTCTGCCCGAGAGCCTGAGTGGGGTGTAGTTGCCACGGCTGAGTAGACGGCGATGCCCTTACGATTTCTGACGTTTGGCTTGGTGACCACTTGACACCGCCCTACCAATCGATTTTGTCGGGAAAGAACTCGGCCACCAGATCGTCGTAATAAGGCCGTATTTCTTTCAGGTTCGGCCGCTCGGCGCCTTTCGAGTATAGATCGTAGGGATTAAATTTCCGCACCCAGCCGAACATTTCCCGGTCGTTGTCGGTCATTAAATAATCGTACGCATCGTGCCGGTGGGCCGCGTAAAACGAATGGTAACGAAGCATATACTGTGCTGGTTCGGGCAGGTATTTGCGCGTCACCGTGTAGATGTACTCGTCGTGACCCCACGAAAGATGGACCTTATCCAAGCCGCAATTGGGCTGGTAGATGCCATATTTCGTTCGATACTCTTCGACCTGACTGTCCGGATTGTCCGCGAAAAACTCGGGAAACACAATCTCGTTCGAGTATGCGCAGCCCGTGGGGAAGGTATCGCCCACCACTGCCCACTGCGGCTCGCCATAGAGGCACAGCACCTTGCCCAAATCATGCACCAGCCCGGTCAGCACAAACCAGCGCGGATGTCCGTCCTTGCGGATCGCTTCGGAAGTCTGCAGCAGGTGCTCGATTTGAGTTAAATCGGTATCGGGATCGCTGTCGTCGACGAGCGTGTTCAAATAATCCGCCATCTCCCAAATGCTTCTCCGGCCCCGCTGCAAGCCGCAGTACTCGGCCTTTTTCTGCAACACGAAGTCGAGCGTTTGAAAGCGATGGTTCTGACGGTAAAACTCCGTCACCCGCGGATTAGCATCCTGTTTGTAGTTGCGAAATTCCGCTTCCGACTTGCCCTGCTGATAGCGATCAGCTACAAAGTCGTCCCATTCATCCAATTCCTGCAAAGGCTGGTGGTCCAGAACGGCGTTCATGGTGTACTCCTATAACTATTGTGCAAACGTGTGCAACATATTGCAAGTGTAAACTCATGATCCGAGAGATTATGGTTTTTCGAAATCACTAAATAATTTGAGATTGATCTTTCGAATTGCGCTGCCAGGAACGCTCGGAGCTCTAATGGCGATCACCCTGGTTGCGGCGAATCACTACGCTGCTGGAGCTGTGGGCGTTAAAACCAACCCCACCTTTAACAAAGAAGTAGCACCGATTCTATTCAAGAATTGCGCGAAGTGTCACGATGCAGGCGAGATTGCCTCGGCCGTGCCATTGCTCGCCTACGATACGGCGCGGCCTTGGGCAAAAGCGATTAAGGAGAAGGTCCTGTTGCGCGAGATGCCTCCCTGGCCGGCCGATCCCAATTCGAGTTTGAAGTTTCGCAATGAGGCGCGGCTCAGTCAGAAGGACATCGATACATTAGTGGCCTGGGTCGACACAGGTGCTGCAAGAGGAGACGATTCCGACCTGCCTCTGTTAACCCACCCAGCCACGCAAGGCTGGTTGCACCCGGAAGGCCGGCCGCCGGACGTCATCGTAGCTCCGCATGGCTCGTTTAAGATCCCCGCTGATGGCGAGGTCCCGTACATCCGGTTTTTATCCAAAGTGCCATTCGCCGAAGACAGGTGGGTAGCCGCCAGCCAGGTGAATCCCGGCAATCGCGCGGTGGTGCATCACATGGCTATTACCGAGTTACAACGAGCCGACCGCCTGAACCACGCTCAATTGGACACGTTTGCTTTGTTTGCCCAACATCTCGGTATTTCGAACGCCCTAAGCCTCACCCAACCTGCTGTGACTAGTCCGTCGGATCCGTCGGCGTACGACATGCTTGGGGTCTATACTCCCGGCTCGACCTTCGAGAAGTATCCGGACGGAACAGCGAAATTACTAAAAGGCGGTAAGAACCTATACCTCGATTTCAACATTCACTACACGACTACCGGAAAGCCGGAGACGGATCGCTCGATGATGGCCCTCTGGTTTCAACCGAAACCGCCTAGACATCAGTTGTACCGAGTGCCTGCCGCGGTAGACACGATCATTGCCCAAGGAAAGGAGTTGCTAGCGGATGATTCTGGCGAGAAGGCCGAGGGCACATCCCTCGCCATTCCTCCAATTCCCCCAAGAGCGGACAACTACGAACTGATAGGAATGACAGCGTATACGGAACCGGTGACGCTCTACCAGCTTCAGCCTCACGCACATGTGCGCTGCAAGGATTTCAAGTATGCAGTCGTGTACCCCGATGGACGGGAACAGACTGTGCTCAGAGTGCCGAAGTACGACTTCAACTGGCAGTTGGCCTACGAGCTCGAAACGCCGCTCAAGCTGCCGGCAGGCAGCAAGCTGATCGTCACGGCCCACTACGACAACTCAGCAAGAAATGATAAGAACCCTAATCCGGAACAAGCAGTACACTTTCGCCAGATGAATCAGAGCTGGGATGAGATGTTCACTCCGTTCATCCAGTACACCATCGACAGCCAGGATCTTACTAAGGCTTTCGACGTGGCGGAGCCGAAGCAAAAGCGAGACCAGGCCGTCGTCGAGATCGTCGAGGTCGATGGTTGTCTCGAAGAAAATCCTGCAAAAACCTGGGTGCTGAACAAAGCAAGCGATCCTGCAATATCCACTATGCAGGGCACAACATCCGAGGCCTTAGAGTCGGCCAAGACCAATCCGCCCGGCATTCGACGCTATGAACTCCTAGGTGTACGGGACTTTAATCCCTCCATCTACAAAGGGCAGAAGGTCGCCATCAAGGGAGCGATGATCCAAGCCGGCAAACAGGCTCGGATCAACGTCACATCACTGCAGCCGCTCGGAGTTCAAACGAGGTCCGGCGAGCCAAAGAAGCGCACGGGATCATAGTAGAATCGAGGGGTCCGCCAAGATGGGCGCGTAGCTCAGTTGGTTAGAGCGCCTGCTTCACACGCAGACGCACTTTATCTAACAAGTCCTCTGACTTGCAGCGTTTCTGTGTAAATACAATCATTTGGGGAATCTGCTCTTCGCTCGGTACTAACTCCAAGCGCTGCAATTCAAGGGGTTCAGCTACGGTTTTGCTACGGTTCTTAAGCAGGAGATCGGAGTCGGAGCTCGACCTTTTGAGCTCACCCGAGCGCCTGGTGTGATAGACCACCTGCCTTGGGCGCAGTTCGACCCGTTCCAAAGCTCCTTTCTGTTTAGCGCCACTTTCAGGGTTTTCAACAACTTGGGGAACTGCTTTTCGCTCGTCTCCAACCCAAGTCGGCTCAACAGGCCAGGTTTTGTCACGGTTTTGGCACGGTCGTGTCGTCGGCCTGACCAGCAGCGAAGCCCGTCGCCATCACTCGATCCGCCAGCATATTTGGAAAGTAGAAACCTCGCTATTGCAGTCCCGTGCACGCTCCTATGCCCGGTATTCAGTGGGGTAGGATTTTCGGAACAAGAACTGGAGTCCTGAGGATTTCGATTACAGACTGGCTTAACCAACTGATCGGACCGAGAAGCCCGGGCCGCTCTTTGGCCCCGCAAAAACCAACCGGGACAGGTTCATACTTTCCTTCGCTCTAACGCGCGCCGAAATGCTCGGCGCTGACGCGAGTGGACGGTTAAAGAACAACTAGCTTGTTGAGCTATCCGACCGTTGATCGCCGAATGGCTTACGAGCTGATCGCTGGCGATGTCCCGATGAAGGACTACAGCTCAGTCCTAAGCCTGAACGAGATCGTTGAAGGTGACCGCACATATGCCGTCTGAACGGCTCGGTATCAGCCCGTCGGCGATTCGGCACCGACGGAAGAGTGGGTAACGAATCGGACTTCTAAGATCTGCCTAGAGCAATTGGAGCGAGTATTGAAGGTTGGCGATTGACCTGGCTGTATCTTGACTTGACCGGGTTCAGGAAGGCTGCGATCAGGGCAGTGCGGGGGGCTGCACGGCCGCACCTCAACGGCGGGAGCCCATGACTTTACTTACCTTCGGTGGTTTGTCAGCGACACGGAGAATGGACTTCATAAGGCCGGGGAAGCGGCTCTCAAGATCGTTGAGCCGCAGATTGTTTCGATGAGTGTTGCCGACAACATCCACACGAAGCAGGCCCGCATCGATCATGATCTTGAAATGATGCGACATACTTGACCTCGGCCTTCCCAGGCAAAGGGCAGCACACGGGAGATCCTCTTCAGCAGCAAGCATGCGTACAAGCCTGAGTCGCAACGGATCGCTGAGCGCCTGAAGTACCTTGGCCAGATCTAGATCCTGGACCTGAGGATGAGTAACGAACTTCACTTTGACAATCCTAGCTGGCTTTGCGTAGTCGCTTACTAAGCAGTTCGAGATTTATCGAACTTGTTAAAGTTAGTATATGAAGATTCGACAAGTCGTGGAAGATGCGTTCGACAGGTGGAGCGCTGGTAAAGGATCAATCTTGGATCTTATGGGCGATGATGGCACCGTCGTCATTCCCGGCACGGCTCCGCAGTGCGGCACCAGGGGCAAGCAGGAATTCGTGACTGACGTCGCTACTCCGTTCATGAGCAGATTCAGCAAACCACCCGTGCCTTTTCCCTCAAAGATCATGGTTGACGGCAACGACGTCATTATCGTTGCCGAAGCGGACGGGACGACGCTCGACGGCAAGGTTTATCACAACAGCTACGTGTTTGTTTTGGAGTTCCGAGAGGACCGTCTGATGAAAGCGACAGAGTTCCTCGACATGGTTGCCTTCAACGCGGTATGGGATAGTGTCCGGCCAAAAGTACAGGCTACCGGCGGCATGGAGGAGACCCAGTGAGGTGTTGGGTAATCGACAAGCATGGGCGCGACGGCCTTCGAGTGGAAAAAGTTCCGGTACCGCGTCCGAGTCCAGGCGAAGTGCTTGTGCGTGTGCTGGCTGTTTCTCTCAACGCTCGTGACCTGATGATGTTGGAAAACGGCATGGGCCTGACGGTCGCTTTTCCCTTTGTGCCAGCTTCAGATCTGGCCGGCGTTGTGGAGGCTGTCGGCGACGGCGTCAGCCGCTTTCGCGCTGGGGATCGTGTCATCTCCAACTTCCTTCCCGAGTGGATCGATGGCGGCCCGGGCGGAACCGCACGAAACCCTTCTTACCGGACGCTTGGCGGTCATTACCCTGGTGTGCTATCGGAATACGTAGCCTTTTCAGAAGAATGGTTCACGGCTGCCCCTGCATCCTTGGATGACGCACAGGCGAGCACTCTGCCGGTCGCCGGACTGACCGCCTGGTTTTCGCTCGTGGAGCAAGGCCACCTGAAAGCGGGTGAGACCGTGTTCATCCCTGGCACCGGTGGCGTTGCACTCTTCGGCTTACAGATCGCTGTGGCGCAAGGTGCAGAGGTCATCATCAGCTCATCCAGCAAGGAAAAGCTCGAGCGCGCGAAGGCACTCGGGGCCGCGCACTGTATCCATCGAGGCTCGAGCGACATAGTCGGAACAACTCTCGACATCACCAACGGTCGTGGAGCCGATCACGTACTTGAGCTTGTCGGCGGCGACAACTTCAAACATTCAATTGAAATCGTCGCACCCGGTGGGCGTATCTCGGTGATAGGCCTTCTAGGAGCTAAGGAACTGAGCGCGCCGACTACGCCCATTCTGCTCAAAGCCCCTGTTATTCAGGGCATCGTCACCGGTCATCGCCGAGCGCTTGAAGATCTTGTACGAGCGGTTGATCGAACCGGCTTGAAGCCCGTGGTCGAGCGACATTATGCCTTTGACGACCTGCAAGAGGCACTCGATCATTTGCAAGCCGGGGCGTTCGGCAAGATCGTTATCGACATGCGGCACTCAGGAGCTATGCATCCATGCTGACCCTAGAAAAACAAACAACGGCTCTCATCATTGTCGACCTGCAAAAGGGCATTCTTGATCCGGAACCCGTGCCGTTCGGACGCGAGCAGATTGTCCGTCAAGCGGCGTTGTTGGGCCATGCCTTTGCGCAAACCGGCTCTCCAATCGTCCTGACTGTAACGGACTTTGCTCCTGGTTATGCGGACGCACCCAAAGGGCTCGCTGATTCTCCCTGGGAGCTCCCGAAGGCGGGGTTACCCACAAACTTCGCGACGCTTGTTCCCGAAATCGACGCGATTCCAGCGGCTGTCCGCATCACGAAGCGACAAATGAGCGCATTCTTCGGTACTGAACTTGATGTGCAGCTTCGGCGTAGAGGCTGCAAGACTGTCGTAATCTGCGGTGTCGCCACCAACCTGGGCGTGGAAGCCACCGCGCGTGCGGCCTTCGATCTCAATTATAGCGTCGTCCTGGCATCGGATGCATGCGGCAGCGTCGCGCCGGGCCTCCATGAGTTCGCAACAGAGAAAATACTTCCACGCATCGCGAGGGTGAGGCAGACCAGCGAAATACTTCAGACTATGCAGAGGTAGGCCTCCGATGTAGTTCCGTTTAAGATGCGGCGTGAGCCCGGCTTAGCTATCGGGGTCGTGCCTCACACAGAGCACATCCGAGCCTCCGTATCGTCGCAATCCGCTATCTAGCTGAGGCTCCGACGCTGTCAATCGCCGCCGGCCCAGGCGTTCAACAAGTTCTGCGGATAATGATATGAACGCTAACACGAATGCTTGGGAGCTCTTTTGGAGAGCGGTGCAGAGCAACATCTAACGGAGGTAGACGTTTGTGAGGACTGCGGCACTGCTATACGACGAAGCTAAAAGGAAGGTGCGCCTACAGCAACCGGTGTGTTCCGGTGTCTCGTCTGTAGCCATGTTTAGGTCCGCTGAACGTACAAATCCGGCCAGTTTCACCCTAGGTCGTGAGGGAAAGCGACTGCTGATCAAAGTTCGTTTTTCGCAGCTTGGCTTTTTTCCATAGCCGTTCTCACAAACTCGCTCAGAAGGCGAGGGTCGTCATTAGCTCTCGTAATCAATACGGTTTCGACTTGGAATGTTTCCTCGGCAAGCGGTCGGATGGTGAGGCCTTTCTACATGCTTCGCTACGCTCCGGTCTGTGTCAGGAAGGCGGCTCCGCCGTGAAAGGCGGAAACCCTTTCGGTACGCCGATGATTCGTAGAGCAATCTGGGCCATAAGCGTCTCCGACAAGAAGATCGCCATAGCTGAGCCAAGAAGAAAAATGAGCTTCATCTATTCTCCGTATTCATACCGCTGAGATCACCGCTTCTGGCGCGGTCTGGCCATTACTTGTTCGATTCAGTCCGGCGGGTTCGTTGCGCTTCGGTGGGCATCCATCGCGTAAAGAGAGCTTCCAGCGCAGTATGAGGGTATTGATCAGCTTTCGCATCTCCCACGAACCGCAGTGACGCGTGATGGCTGAGATAGATTCCGCACAGTTCCTAGACAAACTAATCGATACCTGTATCCGATAACATGCGAAGCAACACCGCAAATCCTTTGCAAATGTAGGGACTCTCGAAACTCTGCTGAGGTCAATGCGTACAAGAAGCGTCTTCAAAGTGAACAACAATACAACAGTGGAGGAGTTCTGCTTCAGAACTTTGCGATGAATGCCATACGACCGATCGCAGCCTAGGCCGCGCCAAATATTAGGCCCGTGCTGCTTCACACCCATGAAGCCGTAGTGATCTATCAACAGGGCTGTCACAATCGTGGCCGTCACGAGGATCGCGTTTAGAGGCCCAGCCCCGATTTGATCGGTTGGCGTGAGCATGGCATACACGGCAACGCCGCCCATGGCACCGCCTAAGTAGGCGCACCACGGTGTGTTCTTAAAGTCTTGAATGGTCGGCAGCGGATCATAGAGGAAGGTTGCGACCCAGAGAAAAGCGGCTAATGCGTTGCCATAGAGAACCACGCCGGAAATCCAGGGTTTGCCGAGCAATTTCTTCAGCTGTGAATTACTCCCGGATTGGAGGCTGTTGAGCACGCCTCCGGCAAACACCAAGAAGTAGACCATGACCTTCATTCGATAGGGTCCTAAGCTGCGGCTTCATGAGCGCGTCCCCTTTCGGAGGGCGAACGGCTACCCGCAAGAAACTCACGCCCCAATTCATCGCGCTTACTTGTATGCATCTGCCATGCCGTTCCGGTCTGTTTGCTGAATGGCAGCATGTTGCAGTAAAAAACGCGAGCCGCATAGTGAACAGCATTCCTGGATCGCGCACGCAAGCGACCAACTTTTGTGAGAAAACCGGACGGCTCCTCGGGCGAGTGTTTCATCCCGAGATCTTGGTTTCGCCGTTGCTCCTATTTCGCTTGCCGTGGTCGCCTACTTTCAAACGACCACGGAACTCCGTGCACGGAGCATTTCTGGTCTAATTCGTTGTCCTCCCGAAATCATTGAGCTCGGCTATCGCATCTTCGGATAGCACGAGTGATGCGGCTTCTATGTTTTCGCGCAGGTGTTCTGCAGATGATTTGTCCGGAATCAGCAGGATATTGGAGGCGGGCTGTAGTAGCCATGCCAAGGCGACCGCAAAGGGCGTTCGCTTAAGCGAAGGTGCAGCGCTATCCAATACTGAAGATTGCACGGGCGGGAAACCTCCCAGCGGGAAAAATGGAACATAGGCCGCGCCTGCGGCTTCAAGCTGGTCGATGAAGGAGTCGTCCTCACGATGGGCGACGTTGTAATGATTCTGAACGCAAACGATGTTCGCGATCTTTCGCCCTTCGTCGTATTGCTTACGTGAGACATTACTTAAGCCAATGTGCCGAACGAGGCCCTCGCGCTGCATGGACTCTAGTGCTGACAGTGGTTCGGCAATCGAGCCTTCGACCGGTGCAATCAACCCACCCACGCGAAGGTTAACGAGACGAAGGAACTCAAGCTTCAGGTTGCGCAGATTGTCCTCCACGGAGGACCTGATACTCGCCGGACTAAAATCCGGAATCCAGGAACCGTCCTCACCGCGCCTTGCTCCGACCTTAGTCGCGATCGTCAGATTTTGTGGATAGGGGTGAAGAGCGTTTTTGATGATCTGATTCGTTATGTGAGGACCGTATACGTCGCCGGTGTCGATGTGGTCGACGCGAGCTTCCACGGCGGCTCGCAGCACTCCGAGCGCTGCCTCCATGTCCTTCGGAGGTCCGAACGCATTTGGCCCGGCCAGTTGCATTGCTCCATAGCCGAGTCGGTGCACGGTGATAGATGAGCCTGAAAACGTAAACGTGCCGCCAAGATTCTTTGTTGCTGTGCGAGGATTGCCGTAGAGCCTCCCGGAAGCTGGCGACCATGGCTTGCGCCTCGGGAAGCCCGGGGCCGGTGTTGGGAACGGGGGAAGCATCAGGAAGGTGGCAAGAACGCAAACTACCCTCCTTGTTCTGAATCTCGTCGCATCTTTGGCTTCCGTAACATGGGCCCTGTTTGCTCTTGTCCGACCGGCATCTCTCTCAGGCTCGCGTCTTATCTCGCGCGGAGATCTTTTCTACGTGCGGATGTATGCAGCGCGCTCCATTCCATTCGGGCTTGCAGTCGGAATCGTGCCGTTCTGGCTTGGGGGCAAAGCTGTCGCGTGGGTACTCTTTACTGCTGCAGTGATTCAGATAGCAGATATCTTCATTGCAGTAGGAAAGAAGGAACGGGGAATGATCATGGGTGCGTCCGTAGGGGCGATCGTGCATATCCTCTGCGGTTTGGCGATTATGTAGCCTCAGCAGAAAATCCGTCATGCAGGATGGTATGGGCGTCTTGTCGACGCCACAACGACAAATGTGATTACCGGGATCTACCACGTCCGAAAGCACGCTCACTTCTTCTATGTCTGCTGCTGCTCTTTCTTCAGAGCGCGGTTTGAAGTGTAAAGCTGCTCGTCCGTTGGGCGCGAGCCCGCAATGAGGATGTCGACGATACGGCGGGCGCTCGGCTCCCAGCCCGGCATAGCCATCGTGTGGAAGATGCCGATGAGGGCACGGACGAAATCATCGGGATCGGTATCTGTACGAAGATCGCCGCTATCGATCGCGCGTTGAACCAAAGCAAGGAATGCGCCATGTATATGGCCGCGCGCGCCTTCGAAGAGGCGCATGGAGCCACCCGCAACGGTATCCATGGCGGGGAGGAAGAGCCTTTTGTTGGCCACATGGTCGACGAAGAGAAGCATCCAGGCTCGAAGAGCTTCCAGCGGCGGCATCGTGGCTGCGAAGCGCTGGCCAGCTGCAGTCAATTTTTCGACTTCGCTGCGGTAGACGGCTTCTATCAGAGCGTCGCGCGTTGGGAAGTGACGGTAAAGCGTGCCTGAGCCGATACCCGACTGGCGGGCGATGTCGTCGAGCGTAGCCTCCGCTCCGTGCCGGGTGAATGCGATTCTGGCAACCTCCAGGATGCGCTTACGGTTGCGCTGTGCATCCGCGCGTGGCGTGCGGGCAAGTGTAGGTATCGAGGACTGTTTTTTCGGCATACGTTATCTCTTTTGCAAAAATCGTGCAACCGGAGACTATCCCCGTTTATCTAAATATTCGGAGACTGTCCCCGTTTGTGTTTTATCTCGGGTAAGGACACTCACGTCAATCCTGGCGCGGAGCTTTGCTATCAGACAGTACACAGCTATCAAACGACTCTAATCGGAGGAAAAGATGTCAAAGACCATTTTGATCGTGGGATTCGGGCCGGGAATTTCAACCAGCGTTGCGGAGAAGTTCGGCACGGAGGGCTTTTCCGTGGCACTGATTGCGCGAAACGAGGCACGTCTCGCTTCACGTGTTGAGGCACTCAAGGCCAAAGGGATCGCGGCGGCGGCATTTGCGGCTGACGCAGGCGACCCTGCGGCGGTTCGCCAGGCCATTGGCAAGGTGCATGCGGAGTGTGGACCCATCACCGTCGTCCACTGGAATGCCTTTGGCGGCGGTGACGTCCCTGATCTAGTGACCGCCGATCCGGTCGTTGCGCGAGGAATATTCGACATCGCGATTGTCGGCATCCTTAGCGCCGTTCAGGCGGTGCTCCCCGATCTTAAGAACACGAAGGAGGGTGCCATTCTCATCACCAATGGCTCGTTGGGCGAGATTAGTCCGCAGATGGATGAGATCGTCGCTGGCTCGAACGGCCCCGGTGGCATGAAACTGATGGGCGTTGCACTCGCCAACGCCGCAAAAAACAAGCTCGTCGGTATGCTCGCACAGCGATTAAAGAGCGATGGCATATATGTCGGCCAAGTCATGATTGCCGGTACGATCAAGGGCACAGCATGGGATACCGCCGACTCAATTGATCCTTCGACGGTCGCAGAAAAGTTTTGGGAAATGTATCAAACTCGCGGTGAGACGCGAGCCCGAATCTCTTGAGTAGAAACTTTGACACAGCGCGTTGCAAGTCAGTAACTGACGATTTCAACCAGTTCTCGAACTGCATCACCGCAAACCCTAAACACCATTCGCAGTCGTGCTATTGCCAACTACAGGAGAAAGATCATGACCAAGCCAGAGCCCGCAAGCATGCGAGCTATTCGCTTCCACAGCTATGGAGGATGGGCAGATGTACTGCGCCTAGAGGATGCCCCTGTTCCAAATCCGGGAGCCGCGCAGGTTCGCGTACGAGTCCACGCGTGCGCGCTCAATCCGATGGATTGGGTCCTGTGCCAGGGCTTCATGCCCGGCGCTTTGCCCCGCGGGATCGGGCTGGACGTGTCCGGAACCGTGGATTCTGTTGGGGAAGGCGTCACGAATGTCCGTGTAAGCGACCTTGTTTTTGGCGTTCCGGATTTCATGGGGTATCCCACCGCCGGAGCGTCAGAATTCGCAATCATGGCGGTCTGGCAACCCGTTCCCAAGGGCCTAGACCTGCTTGAAGCGGCTGCATTGCCCATGACCGTTGAGACTGCGGTTCGCAGTCTCGAACTCCTAGGCTTGTCTACCGGTCAGACCATCCTGATAAACGGCGGTGGGACGATGGTGGGGTTTGCTGCTGTTCAGATTGCGCTAATGCGCGGCGCGCATGTGATCGCAACCGCTGGCGAGACCTTTGCGAGCCGTTTGCGTGACCTCGGTGCGAAGGTAACATCCTACGGCGACGGAATGGTCGAGCGAGTGCGCACCATAGCGGGTGGCGCACCTGATTTGGCCTTGCACACCGCTCTGGCGCCAGGCGTACTGCCGGACCTGATCAAGATCGTCGATGGCAATCCCCAACGTGTCATGAGCATCAGCGATTTCGACAAAGAAGGGCTCGGCGTCCGTACTACGGGGCGGGAACCGAACGTGAGCTTACGATACGATGCTCTCGGTCACTTCGCGCACCTTGCGGCCGAAGGGCGCTTCACAGTGCCCGTGGCGCGCACTTTCAGCATGGAGGATTGGCACAAGGCGCTTGAACTGAGCCACAGCGGGCGGGCACACGGCAAGCTCCTAATCCTGCCCGATCGCGCCTTCTAGAGTCGTGCTGAGGAACCAGCAATGTGTGGGCGCTATGTTCAACGGGCGATGAAAGGAGATTGCAGACTGTTCGGCGTCGATCCGAACACCTGCCGGAATTCGGTCCGAACTTCAATATCGCGCCGCAGACGTTTACCTTATGGTGCGGCTCTCGCCTGGGACCCGTGATCGGGAGAAAGTGCTCATGCGTGGGGCTTCGTGCCCTTCTGGGCACGGAATGCGAGAGTCGGGATGAAGCGCATCAATGCTCGCGCATAGAGGATTCGGCACCGCGCATCCAGACCAGTGGGAAGCCAGAACACTCGCCGATCTTGACCTTATGAATCTTATAGGAGACAACAGAAACAAATGAAGGGTCCACCTCAATGGGCAACGAAATGCTTATGAGAAGCCTTCAGCCGGTCCCTTCAACGGTGAACTTCGGCAGAGCCGAAGTGAACGGCATACGGATGTACTATCGCATGGCTGGCTCTGGAGAACCGGTAGTTCTCTTGCATGGCTTTCCCGAGACATCGAACGCCTGGCGCAAGGTTATGCCCGCACTTGCAGAGCACTACACCGTCATTGTGCCGGATCTACGAGGCTCCGTTGCTTCCGATCGACCAGATACCGGGTACGACAAGCGGACTGTAGCCGAAGATATCCACCAACTCGTTCATCTACTCGGGCTTGGACCGATCAACCTCGTCAGCCATGATGCGGGCATGATGGTCGGCTATGCCTATGCTTCCGCTTACGGGTCCGAAGCCAGCGCCTGGTGTGAATGGAGGCAGCGCTTCCAGGTCTTGGTCTTGAGAAGCTATACGATGCAAACAAGTACCCCCGCATGTATCACATACTGCTCTTTGAAGCACCGAACGGACTTGCCGAAGCATTGATAACAGGTCGCGAGAAGATGTGTGTGTGGCATTTTATGCAACAGCAGACCTACAACACCGCCGCTCTTGAGGACGACGTGCTGGACGGTTATGCAGACCGGCTTGCGGCTCCGGGTGCGTTGCATGTAGGCATCGCTTACTTCCGTGCTCACAAAATCGATGCAGAGCACAACCGTGAGAACGCAAAGAACAAGCTCCCGATGCCAGTGCTGACTGTAAGCGGTACCGCAAGCGCCGGTACGGATTTCGCGGACGAGATCCGTCCGCTGCTAGCGGGGTATCAAACGAATATAGCCGTAGAACTGGTGGTCAGGCACGAGGACGGAATCCAATTACCGTTAGCTTCACCATCTCTTCCGCAAACGCCTCTATGCTTGTCCCAAAGAGATTTTCCGTGTACATCGATACAAGCCCTTCTGTTGCGACAAAGATGAGCATGGCGAGCTTTGCCGGATCACCCTCGATCACTTCACCGCTCGCCTGTCCATCTCGAACTGTCGCTGCTCCGGCAGCCCACGCCCGGTAATTCGCCTCACGTACAGCCAATGGTGCGTTCTTGTTGTGTTTCGCTACCATCATGAGATGAAGCAGCGGCTTGTTCTCTGTCGCAAATCGAATGTAGGTGAGAGACATCCTAGTCATTCGAGCTTCAAACCCAAGAGCTTTATCCACGACTGCCTCGTCAAGCAGCTTTCCGAGTCGCTGAAAGCCATTCAGTGCAATTTCGTTCAGGAGAGCCTGCTTGCTGGCGAAATGACGCCCCGGTGCGCGACTGCTCACACCCAGCTCACGACTCAGGTCCCGGAGAGAAAAAGCCTGTACTCCGCTTTCCTGAAGCGCCTTTTCACCCGCTTTCAGCAGCGCTGAGCGAAGGTCTCCATGGTGGTACGACCGCTTTGAAGTTCCTTTCACATGAACATTCTGGCACTCTCGCCCGGGCAGGAGCGCTCCGTGAGACAACTGCTCTGTTCACACTTTTGTCGGTCCTGAACCTCTTGCTGACCACCAGGAAGTTCGTTTGAACATATCTCTGTCAGACTCTTTCAGTCTCGGCATTTGCTCAGGTCTGAACTTCTCGAATGCCCCGGAGAACCAGAAACTTGTTCGACAATGTACCCAATGAGTACATTGTCGCATCAAAGACGCAGGAGCGGCGATTACGCCGATCCGACAAGAAAAATCTTTAGGAGAGAAATCATGCCAGAAGTTTTGGTTAAGCAGAAAGCACCCGTACTGAGTGACGAGCAGATCGATAAGATGCTGCTGGAGCAAATTGCAGACGGCTTCGCAAAATGATGCCGGCTACAACGTAATCGCCTACGACTTACGGAATTTAGGTCTAAGCAGTGACGCAAATGGCGGCATAGGTTCAAGTGGCATCTTTGAGTCGCGTGATGTGATCGGCTCGCTATTGTACGTGCGCAGCCGCGAAGACACACGGAAAATGACGATCGGAATATTCAGCTGTTCCGCCTCAGCTGGAACTCCACTTTTTACGCAATGAAGACACACCCTGAAGCTTTCCAAGGAGTTCGATGTCTGGTTGCACCACAACCAGTCAACACGAAGACGATCGTGCAGAAGCAACTCGGGCTCGCCGGCATACCGGAAGACCGCATTGACGACTTGGATCAACGTATCATCCTGAAAACGAGTATTGGTTTCGATGCTCGCAATTCCCTCGATTGGACAAAGAGTGTGTGCGTCCCGACTTTCATTTATCAGGTGCACGACGATGTGTTGACGGTTCCCAGTGACATGGAAATCATGTTTGAAAATATGCCTCTCAAAGAAAAGAAACTGTTCTGGATTGAGGGAACGACCAGACGCTGGGACGGCTATGCCTACTTCCAGCATCACCCGGAACAGATGCTGGACTGGTTCGCAACGTATGTGGCCTAGATATCTCTCCTTGATTTCAAACACCTAGAAAGGACGAACTTATGTCAGGAAGCACTCTCCTTCGCGACCTGCTCCTTCCCGAACTCGAGACCGAGATTGGCAAAACCCGCCGCCTTTTTGAGGCGCTGCCCGATGGCGAGATCGATTTCCAGCCTTACGGGAAATCCATGCCCCTCGGTCGACTCGCGGGCCACACCACCGACCTTTTTCGCATAATCGCGCTCGTACTCACCAGCTCCGACTTCGACATGGCCGTTGCCTGGAAGCCCTACACGATGGAGAGCAAGGAGCAGTTGCTCGCGCAATTTGAAGAAAGCGCCGACAAAGCCCTCAAAGCGCTGAAGCAGACCTCTGACGAGACTTTCCATCAGCAATGGAGAATTTTTCGCGGTCCACTCACCCTGTTCTCCGGCGAGCGCTACACCGCCTATCGCTCTAATGGCATGAACCAGATCATCCACCACCGCGCTCAACTCGGTACTTACATACGCGCGATGGGTTTGCCGCTTCCCGGCATGTATGGCGCTTCTGCCGATGGCATCTAGTCAACGGGAGGGCGAAGATTCTCGCGCATGGGATGTGTGCTGTCTGCTACACGCTCAGGCGGCAGGATGAGGAGTATTTCGGCGGGCTGCGTGAGAAGGTGCTGGAGCGTTACGGGTACCGCTGCCGGGTGTGCGAAGCCCCTGGCAGTGGCAAACGGTCCATCATTGTCCACCATCGCGTTCAGGGGAAGTCCGTTCTAAAGCTGATGATTTCGCTCTGCCCGGCTTGCCACTCGAAAATTCATCGCACACGCGTTGTGATTCGGCTCATGCCGCCACTGCTCTTAGAACTATGGAGAGAGCTGCACCCAAAACCGCACGAACAAACCGCTTTGAAGTTCAACACACTCAGTGTTCCTGCTCAGCCGATAGAGCTGTTTGAACCCCTCAGATAAGCTCACGTCCTGTTATCGCACGTTGGCCTGCAGGTCTAAGACGTAGTTTTATTCCGTGGAAAGATCCAAAAGGGGTCAATGCTTCTGGAACTTGACTTTTGATGCGAGTCGGAGTGGGCGCTCGAAGGCTTATCGCAGAACCATCGCCAGCATCTGCCGAGCGTCTGTCTCGAGTAAAGTCACGTTCTTCGTTCGGGCGAACGCATCCTCAGATAGCAGCATGGCGAAGCCATGAGCCATGGTCCACACCGCCAGCGCTAATCGCCTTGCCTTCACGAGGGAATCCTCTATCTCCTTCGCGAGTTCGTCAGCAATGCTGAACACGGACGTGGCAGCCACTCCCAACTCTTCGTAGGAGTTCTTTTCGATACCGGCCTGAAACATGACCGCGAAGAAGTCCGGATGCTGCCTGGAGAAGGCAATATATGCCAAACCGACCGCAAGCAGCCTCTCACGTGGTGTTCCTCCTAGTCCCGATACGGACCTGAGATCCTGTTCCATGCGCCGCGTGCCGAGCAGGGCAACTTCCACCAGCAGGGCATCCTTGTCTTTGAAATGTTTGTAGGGTGCGCTTTTGGCGACGCCGGCCTGGCGAGACGCCTCATTGAGCGTGAAGCCACGTGGCCCGACAGAACGCACCAGCTGGAGCGTCGCGTCGATCAGCGCCCGTTTCAGGTCGCCGTGGTGGAAGGATTTAGGTTGTTTCGCCATAGGTGCATCCTTTTGGTCAACGCAGCGTCTCATGATAAAGTGAACGAAGTTCACCGGAAAAGAGAGCGGAGGGAACATGGGAGCCGAGACACTATACGGAGTGCGGTTATCCGAGCTGTTCAGTCTAAGTGGAGTCGTTGCGCTGCCGTGCTGGCTACTCTTGCTCGTCGCTCCACGATGGCGTGTGAGCCAACTCTTGGCGACCTTTGTCGCGCCGCTACTCATCGCAGCCGTATACATTCTGCTGTTGGTCTCGCACAAGGCGCCGCCTGGTTCCGGTTTCGGCTCGCTCTCGCAGGTAAGCATCCTGTTCCGATCTTCCTTTGCACTGCTCGCAGGGTGGATCCACTATACCGCCTTCGATCTTTTTACCGGAGCATGGCAGGCGCGCGACGCAAAGCGGGTTGGGATCTCTCAATGGCTTGTGGCACCCTGCCTCCTCTTGACGCTCTTCTTCGGGCCGGCGGGACTGGCACTCTACCTCCTCTTGAAGTTGATGCTGCGCCGCAGTTTCGGCGCAGTGGATGAAGCGATATGACTCTGCGCGACGGACTACTTCTTTGCGCTGGCACTTCGTGAAATCAAGGGCTCCGGTTCGGACTCCATTTGCAATTGGCTGGTCACTTCAAGGCGAGCCATAGGTGTGTTTTGGCCATCGGGTGCATGGACCAATGGCGAGGAAAGGAACATATGCTGACGACGATACTAGGGTGGCTTACGGCGTACCCGATTCTGGCGTATGGAGTATGGCTGCAACTCGGGCTGGCGCTCTTTGCACTTGTAGCCATGCCCTTCGACAAGCGTAAGATCCTAGGCATCAATCCCTGGATCAAACCGCTCAAGTTCGACCTATCGATCCTGATTGTCTTTGTGACGATTGCCGCTATTCTCACCGGCTTCGAGCGTTATGCCATTGCCCGCACTTGGATTGCGGCGGCCATTTCGATCTCGCTTTCAGCGGAGAATTTGCTGATCTCCCTCCAATCTTTTCGCGGATTGCGCTCACACATGAACGAAGACACACCGCTCGATTCGAGGATTTGGTTAGCGATGGGTGTGGGATTGGGCGTTTTCGTGCTGGCCGCAGTATCGCTTCTCGCACTCGCGTTCATTGGGCATTTGAAATGGCCGGTAGCCGTGACGTGGGGTGTCCGTCTTGGACTGCTCCTGTTCCTTGCAGGCAGCGCGGAAGGACAGCCAATGGTGAACCATGGCGGTCATACGATCGGCGCTCCGGATGGCGTTCCCGGGCTGCCGTTTGTGAACTGGAGCAAAGCCTTCGGAGATTTGCGGGTTGCGCATTTTTTCGGCGTGCACTCGCTTCAGGCGTTCCCGCTTCTTGGCTTGCTCATCAGCCACACCAGTCTGAGCCAACACTTTCAGGTTGGTGGAGTTGTGGCAGGGTCCGCTGTCTACACAACGATTGTGTGGTTGATGTTCCGCCAGGCCATGGCAGGCAGACCGCTACTCCGCGCTTAATAACCAATGTTCTTTCAAAGAGAGGTTTATGCAAATGCGTGTTTTCGTAACGGGTGCAACAGGGCTGATTGGGTTTGCGATCGTGAAGGAACTCCTAGCGGCAGGGCACGAGGTGACTGGCCTTGCTCGATCCACTTCTTCCGCAAAGAAACTGACGGAAGCCGGCGCGCGCACTCTGATGGGCACGATTGAGAATCTGGCCATCCTGCGCCAAGGGGCATCTGCCGCAGATGGTGTCATTCACACAGCCTTCTACCACCAGTTCTCGCACATGCCGCTGACGACACGTCTTCGCGTGCTCATGGGCGGAGCGCCAAAAGACATCTTTAAGCGCTTTATGCAAGCTGGGGTCGCCGCTGATCGTCAGGCTATCGTGGCTATGGGCGAAGCTTTGCAAGAGGGCAGCGCGTTCGTTGCGCCGTTCGGCACCATGGGAATGAAATACGGGCAGCTCGCGACCGAGGACGAACCCTATAACCATGATCCCGCCGCATTCAATATCTTGCGAGCCAGAACGGAAGACGTTCTTAAGAGCTTCGTCTCTCGCGGCGTCCGTACCTCCGCAATCAGGCTTGCGCCCGTTGTTCACGGGCCAAGA